>NZ_JBHDJG010000001.1:216462-4453751 GCF_043195395.1 Paenibacillus ilasis | reverse complement strand
AGCCCCCCTCAAGATGAGATTTCCCAACTAGTAAGACCCCTTGAAGACGACGAGGTAGATAGGTTGGAGGTGGAAGTGCAGCAATGCATGGAGCTGACCAATACTAATCGGTCGAGGGCTTATCCAACATATTTCAATGTGCTGCAAGTTTCGTTTCGTATCTAGTTTTCAGGTGATCAAAACTGATTTGTAAGTGTACAAGCTATACTTGCAAGGAGGATGATCACGGCATTTGGCGATGCCGGATCCTGAATATACGTTTGGTGGCGATAGCGGAAGGGTTCCACGCGTACCCATACCGAACACGACCGTTAAGTCTTCCAGCGCCGATGGTACTTGGACCGAAGGGTCCCGGGAGAGTAGGACGTCGCCAAGCGAATACATATTCCCTGATAGCTCAGTTGGTAGAGCACTCGACTGTTAATCGAGTTGTCACAGGTTCGAGTCCTGTTCGGGGAGCCACTTATGGAGAGGTGTCCGAGTTGGCCGAAGGAGCACGATTGGAAATCGTGTAGGCGCCAAAAGCGTCTCGAGGGTTCGAATCCCTCTCTCTCCGCCAGCAAGGACTTCATATATGGCCCGTTGGTCAAGGGGTTAAGACACCTCCCTTTCACGGAGGTAACAGGGGTTCGAATCCCCTACGGGTCACCACTAACATTATTCCAGACGGAGGCTTAGCTCAGCTGGGAGAGCATCTGCCTTACAAGCAGAGGGTCGGGGGTTCGATCCCCTCAGCCTCCACCATAATTATCCCCAAAAAGTGAAGCTCATGCTTCGCAGGTAATTCCGATTGCTTTTCGGGGAACTCATACAGGCAATCCTTATAATGACGCGGGGTGGAGCAGTTCGGTAGCTCGTCGGGCTCATAACCCGAAGGTCGTAGGTTCAAATCCTGCCCCCGCAACCAATTTATATCGCGGTAGCGATAATGCCTCATGGAACTGTGGTGTAGAGGCCTAACATGCCTGCCTGTCACGCAGGAGATCGCGGGTTCGAATCCCGTCAGTTCCGCCATTCTTTACTCTTAGTAATAAGAGCCATTAGCTCAGTTGGTAGAGCACCTGACTTTTAATCAGGGTGTCGAAGGTTCGAGTCCTTCATGGCTCACCATCTTTACCAAGAGAGCTTGAGACGGAATACATATTTCATTGCGGACGTGGCTCAGCGGTAGAGCATCGCCTTGCCAAGGCGAGGGTCGCGGGTTCGATTCCCGTCGTCCGCTCCATTTTGCGCCCTTAGCTCAGCTGGATAGAGCGTTTGACTACGAATCAAAAGGTCGGGAGTTCGAATCTCTCAGGGCGTGCCATTTTTCAATCAATTACTTACTCTTTATGAAATTTCATTGTGCCGGTGTGGCGGAATTGGCAGACGCGCGCGACTCAAAATCGTGAGGGAAACCGTGGGGGTTCGAGTCCCTTCACCGGCATTAATTAACGGGATGTAGCTCAGCTTGGTAGAGCACCTGGTTTGGGACCAGGGGGTCGCATGTTCAAATCGTGTCATCCCGATTCGAATCGAAAGACTGCTTTCAGTGTAACTGAAGGCAGTCTTTCTTTGTTATGGGTTGAAAATGATGCTAATGGCAAAAGCGGAACTGAATAATTTGGCAGCTTCCCGGTCACAATATGAAAAACATTGAATAGAAGGGGATAACCTTGAGTGTTTTTCATTTTTTTAAGAAGCTGTTCAGAAAACGCTGGAGACGCTGGAGACGCGCGATTTGGTCCTGTGCGATCATTTTGATCGCAGGTATCATGATATGGTCCGGCCAGAATATAAAGGATCAGATGAAAAGGCTGCTCACTGCAGCATCCAACGAAACGCCGCTGGCCGTAGAAACGATGCATTACTTGCAGATCGAGGATGAAAAGCAGGAAGAACGCAGGCAGGATCAGAGGGAATTCATGCAGAAGCTGAATACCTCGAAGGGAAAGAAGCATGTTCATGTTCGCATCACTTATGTATGTGGCATCGAAGAGCAGGATATGGGAAAGCTTACGGCGGACGGTATTTATGAACTGATGAATAAAAATCCTTTATGGCAGGGACGATTGGATAACAAAGGCGAAGTCTGGCTGGAGCACGCCGTATCTGACCTTTCACCGACCTGTAAGCGGCAAGCCTATATGAGCATCGATTCCAACGGAAACTTAACGTTGTTTGATGGCCCGCCGGAGGAAGAGAAAGTGATGCGGACCTTCTTTCAGCTGGATGTCGGTTCGATGGAGTCCTCTTTGCCTAAAGATGTGATTCAACAGCTTGAAGAAGGTATTCGCATTCAAGATATGGAAGAGTATAACAGTGTTCTGTCAACTTTTAGCGACTATGCACGGGATATGGCTGAGAATGTCATGAGCCCGACCCCTTAGATCGTCCCATACTTGTCGCTTCGTGACCGAAGATGCTGCTGCCCGGAAATTGTCCGGGCAGTTTTTTTACGTTCTATGGGTATGTCAACGGTCTCAATATAGAGGATACGCAACTGGTGCTTAAAGGATCAAAGTTTTTCCTCAACAGAGGTCGATCTTTTGTTATAATGGGAGAACGATACATATGTTCGCTTCATCAGAGGAGAGATTGGTTTGCGTATTTTAGGGATCGACCCCGGAATCGCGATTGTAGGTTTCGGGTTTGTAGATAAGGTTGGAAGTAAAGTCACGCCTGTACAGTATGGCTGCATCCAGACGGAAGCCCATACACCGGATGAAGAGAGGCTGCAACACGTGTACGAAGGCATGCTGCAGCTCATTGATAAATATGAGCCTGAGGCCGTTGCTTTCGAGAAATTGTTTTTTAACCGCAACGTAACCACGGCGATGTCCGTATCCCAGGCCAGAGGGGTTCTCATCCTGGCTGCGGTCCAGCGAGGACTCCCGATTGCAGAATATACGCCGATGCAGGTGAAGCAGGCGATTGTCGGCTATGGCAAGGCGGAGAAGAAACAGGTACAGGAGATGGTCAGGATGTTCCTGAAGCTGCAGAGCATTCCCAAACCAGACGATGTGGCGGATGCATTGGCTGTTGCGATCTGTCACGCTCATTCCTATACACTGAATTCCAAGTTAAATGAGGTATTGCGAAAATGATCGATTTTTTACGGGGACAGGTTGTCCACTTAGAGAGTGAATATATTGTATTGGATGTTCAAGGGGTAGGATATCGGGTGTTCTGCCCGAATCCGTATGCCTTTGCCAAAACTGAAGGAACCATCACGGTGTTTACCCATCATCATGTTCGGGAGGATGCCATCCTGTTGTTTGGATTTCCGACACGGGAGGAACAGAAGCTGTTCCGTAAACTGATCGAAGTCTCAGGAATCGGTCCGCGTGTGGCGCTCGGCATATTGGGCGGCGGATCTCCGGATCATGTAGTTTCCGCGATCTACCAGGAGAATGTATCCTTCTTAATCAAACTTCCCGGAATCGGTAAGAAAACGGCGCAGCGCATGATTCTGGACCTTAAGGACAAGCTTGAGGGATTCGGGAATGCGAGCATGATGACCGGTCTTTTTGCCATACAGGAGCCTGAACCGGAAGCAGATGGCTCGGCGTGGTCTGAGGCACGTGAGGGATTGAAGGCTCTTGGTTATACGGATAGCGAGCTGGACAAGGTTTGGCTCAAGATTAAGGATTCTGCCGCAAGCGGTGAATCCGTCGATGTGCTGATGAAACGGGCACTGCAGCAGCTATACTCCGGTTAGAGGATCGCTGCAGGAGAGGAGTTTATTTAGATGGACGATCGAATTATTTCCGCCAATCTGATGATGGACGAACAGGCTGTCGAGCTTAGTCTGCGTCCACGCTATTTGGCTGAATATATAGGACAGAATCAAGTTAAGGAAAATCTCAAGGTATATATCGAAGCGGCAAAAATGCGAAACGAAGCGCTTGACCACGTGTTGTTGTACGGTCCTCCGGGACTTGGCAAAACGACGCTGGCGAATATTATCGCCAATGAGCTTGGCGTTAATCTCCGTACGACGTCCGGTCCGGCAATCGAGCGTCCGGGGGATCTGGCTGCGCTTCTCACCAATTTGCAGGAAGGAGATGTCCTGTTTATTGATGAGATCCATCGGCTGCACCGGACGGTAGAGGAAGTGATGTATCCAGCGATGGAGGATTTTGCGCTGGATATTATGATCGGGAAAGGGCCAAGCGCACGTTCGGTTCGTCTGGATCTGCCACCGTTTACCTTAATTGGCGCCACTACCCGGGCTGGATTGCTCTCTGCGCCGCTAAGGGATCGTTTTGGTGTGGTAAGCCGTCTGGAATTCTATACGGTCGACGAGCTGAGTTACATCGTGTCACGCAATGCCGATCTTTTGGGGATCGAGATATTGGGAGAGGCAGCGGAAGAGATTGCCCTGAGATCGCGCGGGACGCCCCGCATTGCCAACCGCCTCTTGAAACGGGTGCGTGATTATGCCCAGGTTCGAGGAGATGGCATGATAACGCCAAGCATCGCTCAGGAAGCGCTGAAGATGCTGCAGATCGATCCGATGGGTCTGGACTTTATCGATCATAAAATGTTGAACGCCATGATCAAAAGCTTCCGCGGGGGACCTGTAGGCCTGGATACCATCGCGGCAACCATCGGGGAAGAAAGTCAAACCATTGAAGATGTATATGAACCGTATCTCCTGCAGATCGGTTTCTTGCAGCGTACACCCCGGGGACGGGTTGTGACGCCTACAGCTTATCAACATTTAGGTATTCCTTTCCCTGAGGATCGCCGTTAGATTATAGAACCAATACATTCATACCCAATCCTAATAGCTACAGGAGGAAAGACGTAAATGGATAGGAACTGGACGAAATCATTATTCGGTTGGACCACTAAGGGACTATTGTCACTGGCTGTTGCCGGAACCTTATGGAGCGCGCCTGCGGTACATGCGGCCGCTCCTTCATTAGACACGATTCGAGTTGCGATGTTTTTGGATTTGGGCAGTCAGTATAAATCGACAACCAATGCCGTTACGCTAAAATCCGCTGAGGCTCTGACGGCATCGCTGCTTGCATCCGGTGCTCAGCAGACTTTGATGAACATCCCTGCAAACCAGCAGGTCCGGATGAGTGTGGATACATACCGCGTCAAGGTGCTTGAGACCGCGGATTGGAAAACGGCTTCCGAAGCAGCGAAAAAACTGCAGGCGACGAATGACAAACCGATGCTGTTTGCGGACGGCAGTGTATACAAACTATATGCCGGTATGTACGGTACAGAGAAAGCGGCCGTGGAAGCGGCTGCGCGAACTGCGAAAACGGCGGCTGCTTATCTGAATGGCCAAAAGCCTTCCGTTAAAGGAGGACTGCATCTGTCTGCAGGATCATACAGATCGGAGGCCGAGGCGGAGTCTGTGCGTAAGACGTATGCAGATGCCGGTATGGATGCTTTCAATGTTGTGGTACCGAACGGAGGTGCATCCGCTTATGAGGTGTGGGTAGGCGAGGCTGCCAACACAGCCGATCTGACTGCAATCAAACTGGAAGCTGCTGCAATATCCGGTTCCCTCGTTGAACAGAATGGCGCCACCCCGGGTCTGATTGTGAGACGAGATGTAAGCCTGAACCTGGCGACTCCTCAAGAGTCACAGCATTATATGTTGTCGGGCGATCAGTCCGTTCTGCGGGTGGAGGGGAGTTCAGGAGCCGGGACGAATGTGAAGGAACGATCGGATCGTTCGTATCGAGGCGCTTTGGAGATCGGACAAAAGAACGGTCAATTGTATCTTGTCAATGAACTGCCGTTCCAGCAGTACCTGTATTCCGTCGTTGGAGCCGAGGTGCCGTCTACTTGGGGGGCTGAAGCTCTGAAAGCCCAGGCTGTGGCAGCGCGCAGCTATGCGCTATTCCAAGGAAATAAATTCGAAGTAGCTCATGTCGTCGACACAACGCTAAGCCAGGCCTATTACGGAACAGCCTATGAGTATCCGAGCATTATTCAGGCAGTGGATGCAACCGACGGCGAAGTGGTCATGAAGGACGGCAAAATCGTGGAAACCGTGTTTTCTTCCAATAGCGGAGGAATGACGGCAGACTCCACCGAGGTGTGGGGTAACCGTAACGATCTGTTTGCCGCGGTGGAAAGCCCTGGAGATTCCTCATCTCAAGCAGCGCTTAAATCCTGGTATCATGTACTTCTTCCGAGTGGCATTACAGGTTATGTACGTGAGGACAATGTGAAGGAAACCGGCAACAAAACATCGGCAGGACTCCTGTATATGACCGTTACCGCCAAGGATACGAACGTACGTCCACTGCCATTGATCCAATCCAACGTTGAGCCTGTAGGCAAGATGAATCCCGGAGAAACTGCCGTTGTCCTTGAGAAAGTGGCGGAATCCAATAGTTATGACTGGGTTCGCGGTCCCTATACTTCGGATCAACTGCTGGCCTCTCTAAAAGGGAAAACCTCCAACACTCTGCCTGCTTCCATTACTTCGCTGGATGTAACGGAGCGAGGCCCGTCCGGACGCGCCCTTACGGTGAAAGCCAACGGTCAAGTGCTGGACGTAAAATATCCGGATATGTTCCGCTCGGCTTTTAACGGTCTACCAAGCACATTGTTTGATATTGAATCAACCGGAAGTTATACTGTATTGAGCGCGAATGGTGCGGTATCCACGGTTTCAAGCGGCCAAACGGTATCCGTCATCTCAGGGAGCGGTAACGGTAATGTCAAAGGTTCCGGTACCGTTGTGATGAATGGAACGGGAAAAGCCCGTGTAATTGAAAGCTCTTCCGGCTTTAAATTTACCGGTAAAGGCTTTGGTCACGGACTGGGCATGTCCCAATGGGGTGCCAAGGGAATGGCAGACGAAGGGTATGATTATAAGCAGATACTCCAACACTATTACCGCAACACGACTATTACGAAGGACTGACCGATATGAATGTGGATTTGTATGATTTTGAATTACCCGAACATTTAATTGCGCAGACACCGCTGCTGGATCGAAGTTCTTCCAGGCTTCTCACGCTTAACAAAGAGAGCGGACACATAAGCCACCAGACGTTTGCGGACATCATAGACAGCCTGAATCCGGGAGATACGCTCGTATTAAACGATACGAAGGTTATACCGGCCCGATTGTTTGGTGTAAAGGAAGACACCGGTGCGAAAGCAGAGGTCCTTCTGCTGAAAAATAGGGGACAAGACCGGTGGGAAGCACTTGTAAAACCCGGCAAGAAGCTGAAAAAAGGAAACATAATTTCCTTCGGTGACGGGAAATTAAAAGCTGTAATTGAGGAAGAAGGCGAGATGGGTGCTCGCACCTTATCCTTCTCGTATAAAGGGATTTTCCAAGAAATCCTGGATGAACTGGGGCAAATGCCACTCCCGCCATATATTAAGGAAAAGTTGGATGACCGTGATCGTTATCAGACGGTATACGCGAAGCATGAAGGGTCCGCAGCCGCACCGACGGCGGGCCTGCACTTCACGGAAGCTCTCCTAGAACAGATCCGGGCCAAGGGAGTGGACATCGCCTTCATCACCCTGCACGTGGGATTGGGGACATTTCGTCCGATGTCCGTGGAACAGGTTGAGGATCATGTCATGCATGAAGAGTACTATTCCCTTTCCCAGGAAACCGCTGAGCTGTTGAATGAAACGAAGCGGCGCGGCGGCCGGGTTATCGCTGTAGGGACTACCTCTTGCAGAACGCTGGAGACGGTTGGATCGGAGCTGAACGGCGAGCCTCTGCGCGAGAGCAGCGGCTGGACAAGCATTTTCATATATCCCGGATATGCTTTTACCGTCGTGGATGCGCTGATTACGAATTTCCATCTGCCGAAATCCACGCTGGTTATGCTGGTCAGTGCGCTTGCCGGTCGCGAACACATTATGAAAGCGTACAAGGAAGCGGTTGATAAGGAATACCGATTCTTCAGCTTTGGCGACGCGATGTTTATCTATTAATTCGGAGGTTGGTTATCACAATGGCAGCAGCTGTTACTTATGAACATATTAAAACGTGTAAACAATCGGGCGCCAGGCTCGGCAGAGTGCACACTCCGCATGGCGTGATCGATACGCCGACATTCATGCCTGTGGGAACATTGGCAACCGTAAAAACCATGAGCCCGGAAGAGTTAAAAGCCATGGATGCCCATATTATTTTGAGCAACACCTATCACCTGTTCCTGCGTCCGGGACATGATATTGTGAAGGAAGCAGGCGGACTGCACAAATTCATGAACTGGGACCGGCCGATTTTGACCGATAGCGGCGGCTTCCAGGTATTCAGCTTGGCAGAAATGAGAAAAATATCGGAAGAAGGCGTACATTTCCGTTCCCACTTGAACGGAGATAAACTGTTTATTTCCCCGGAAGTTGCGATGGAGATTCAGAACGCGCTCGGATCTGATATTATGATGGCTTTTGATGAATGCCCGCCTTATCCTGCAGAGTATGAATACGTCAAACAATCCACCGAGCGGACCTCTCGCTGGGCTGAACGCTGCCTGAAGAGTCATGCCAGACCGGAAAACCAAGCGCTATTCGCCATCGTTCAGGGAGGCATGCATGAGGATCTGCGCCGTCAGAGCGCCCGTGATTTGACTTCCATGGATTTCCCGGGTTATGCTATTGGTGGACTTAGTGTGGGAGAATCGAAGCAGCTTATGTACGAAGTGCTGGATTACACGGTGCCCCTGCTGCCGAACAATAAACCTCGCTATTTGATGGGAGTCGGATCACCTGATGCGTTGATTGAGGGCTCGATTCGTGGTGTGGATATGTTCGATTGCGTGCTTCCGACGCGGATCGCTCGCAACGGGACAACGATGACAAGTCAAGGCCGTCTTGTCGTTCGAAATGCTCAATATGCCAGGGATTACGGACCGCTGGATCCGGAATGTGACTGCTACACTTGCCGTAACTACTCGCGTGCTTATCTGCGTCATCTGATTAAAAGTGATGAAACGTTTGGATTAAGATTGACGACGTATCATAACCTGCATTTCCTGCTCAATTTGATGCGTAACGTGCGTCAGAGTATTATGGAAGACCGTCTGCTTGATTTCCGCGATGAGTTTTTTGATAAGTACGGCCTTCATGATAATGAAAAAGGGTTCTAAAGCAAGTTCATGGCCATCATGATAAGTTTGTGAAAGGGGGGAAAGATATGTTTGGAACTTCATTTGATTTAGCAGCTGGTGCAGGTCAAGGCGGAGGCGGCATTTTAGGTTTGATTTTGCCGTTCGTTCTGATGTTTGTCATCTTTTATTTTCTGCTTATTCGTCCACAGCAGAAGAAACAGAAGACCAGGAACGCAATGCTTAGCGCCTTGTCAAAGGGCGATAAAGTGGTAACCATTGGAGGCCTTCACGGCACAATCGTGGAGATTACCGACGACATCGTGGTTTTGAAAGTGAACGATGTAACGAAGTTGACGTTCGATCGTAACTCTATCAGCCATAGTGTGAATGCGGATGCATCATGACGTTTCACCTACATATGGAATGTAATCGTCAAAACAAAGGCCGATTCCTTTTAGGAATCAGCCTTTGTTTTTTACATGATGTGAGATGCTCTGATGAGCATTAGAGACTAAAATTATTTTTTTAAGTTGACCCCGAACATTCCCCCGATGGCGCCCCCAGCAAAAACCGTGGCAATCAACGTCAAATCTCCGAGAGATAAGGAACTATCCAAGGCAAGAAAGCCAATGACGAGCAGCGTAATGCCGTATATCAGCCCTGTCAGGCAGCCGTAATACCAACCTCTGTTTCCTGCACGCTTACCGCTGACACAACCACCGATAAAGGCTGCGATAGCATGTACGAGAAATGTGTAGAACGATAAATCATCTTCGGCTAGACCGCTGCCCCATAGAAGCAGGGATAACGCCAACGCGCCAAGAAACATCCAGAAAAAAGAATACAATAATCCTGAAAGAATCGGATTGGTGATCCTGAAAGTGAATACTCGCCGGATCGGTTCCATGAATCATCCCCCTTAACTAATCTTGATCATTAAATTGTATGGCCAAGCCTGTACATATAGTACAAACTGAGCATTTTGCTGCCGGTTTTGCATGATTTCCATTAATTAATCCGTTGTAATCGAATGGGAAAAGCTATAGCAGGTCAGAATAGCTGTACATGAGAATGTTCGACAAGCTAGGAGGGATTGTTTATGTCTCATATGACTATTCTGATTCTGCGGACCATTCTGATGTACGTGGTCATCTTTGTTACCATGAGAATCATGGGCAAACGGGAAATCGGAAAGCTGTCCATCTTCGATTTGGTCATATCCGTTATGATTGCAGAGATCGCCGTTTTTGTTCTTGAAGATGTCCATAAGCCGATTTGGGAGGGACTCGCTCCTATCGCCGTTTTGGTTGCCATACAGGTAGGTCTTGCTTACATCGGACTAAAAAATCGAAGTATACGGCTGTTTGCCGACGGAAAGCCAAGTGTATTGGTGTCCAGGGGCAGGCTGCACCGCAAAGAGATGGCAAGGCTTCGCTATAATCTGGATGATCTGATGCAGCAGCTCAGGGGCAAAGATATTGACAGTCTGGCGGATGTGGAATTTGCGATACTTGAAACATCCGGTCAGCTCACCGTGATTCCAAAAGATACGGGCAACAGCTCCAACAGCAGTTCGAATAGCTCTTCACGTTCTTCCAACACCTCAACTGCCAACAATTCTTCATCCACTTCATTCCAATCCGAAAATAACCCTACAGTCGTAGATATTCCTTACGATAAAATTACGTATGAAGGCCTGCCCATTCCGCTTATATTGGATGGAAAGGTGCAGGACGAGAATCTTGAGTTGATCCAAAAAACGCGGTTCTGGCTTAAGAACGAGATACAGAATTACGGTGCTAAGGATTTTAAGGATATTTTTCTATGCTCCATTGACCATAGAGGCCGGATTTACATTGATCGTAAAGACAGGATCTAACGGCGGCTGAATTTATTGAACCAGGGACCGACGACAGGCACTCGCTCCAGATCCCGCGGCGTGACCAGCTTGGTCATAAAAATCATGATGAAATAGATCAGAATACCAACGGCGATGGAGGTCCAAAATTGCAGCCATGGCGCGTTCGAAAACGGAAGATGTTTGTACCCATAGAGGATGCAGGCACCCATAATGATCATAACCGCCCCGATTTTGACATAATCCAGCAGACGGAACCGAAAGCCGATCAGTCTCGATAGACTGAAACCGTGGAGTAATGTAACTGCAATGCTGTTTACGATAATGGCAATGACGGCTCCTTTAATGCCAAAGGCGGGATTGGATGCCAAATACACGATGAGGCTCATTTTGATGATCGCCCCGAATAACGTATTGAGCAGTGCCCGGCCCGGACGGTCCAGTGCTTGCAAAGCAGCTTGAAGCGGGGACTGCACATACAGGAACAAGGCAAACGGCGCCATGATTTTGAGCATATCGCTAATCTCCGCGTTGTCGTACAGGAGCAGGCATAATGGCTCAGCCAGAACAAACATAATGATGGCAAACGGAGCTCCGGAGACCAGGGCTAACCGAAGGGATTGATTCATACGTTTGTGGATCGTAGACCGATCATTACGGGCGGCTGCTTCCGAGAGTGAAGGTACCAGAGAGATGGCCAAAGAAACTGTCAATGCACCGGGCAGCAGCAGGAGCGGGATGATCATCCCTTGCAGTGCACCGTACTGGGCTGTGGCTACGGATGTCGCTATACCTGCCATGGCGAGACTGCGATTGGTCAGAATCGTCTCCAGCAGGTAGGAGAAGGAACCTACCATCTTGCCTCCCGTTACCGGCAATGCAATGCCGAGTAAACGTTTCAGGATGCCTTGATTCGATGGAGAGTCTTCTTTTGTTTTTTTTTCAGAAATGGGTTCTTGGGATTTGGGTAAAAGTTTGTTCGTTCGTCGTCCCTCGCCGGAATATTGCAGCAGCAGCGCGATCATGCCAATCAGTTCTCCTACGGCTGTTCCGAGCATGGCACCCGCCGCCCCATAAGCGATGCCTTTGGGCATCAGGAGATGCGCAAACCACAGCATGCAAATAATTCGGACAATCGTCTCGATCACGGAGGAACTCGCGGAGGGAATCATGTTCTGTTTACCTTGGAAATATCCGCGGTAGACCGACGAAACGGCAATGATAATCATCATGGGTGTCATGCTGATAAAGGTTTGGTATACACGCTCGTCCGGCAAAAGCACGCCGGTTACCCAAGGGGCAAGGAGCAGACTGAGTCCCATAAAGAGGGTGCCTGCTGTAAGCGTCAGCATCAGGCTGACATGCAGAATTTGTTTGGAAGCATCCCTCTTCCCGGCACCTTCTGCTTCGGCAACCATTTTGGCGATGGCAAGCGGAATTCCTCCGGTAATGATCGTCACGAGCACGATAAAGAAGGGGTAGCCCAGTTGGTAAATTCCGACACCCTCGGGTCCAATGATCCGGGGGAGGGCGATCCGGGGGATAAAACCGAGTAGGCGGTTTAATATGCCGGCTGCAAGTAAAATCAGCGTTCCTTTAATAAATGATTGCTTGTTCACTGTCCATCCCACTCCCTGGTTAAGACTGAATACGGTGACACGACATGGCTATTCTTATGGATATGCCCTACCTGTCCCATCTGATGACTTTACTTTTTTTTCAGGACATGGTAGGAATAGAAGGAAAGCAATGTATCATGTCGAATGTAACTTAGGGACAACAGGGAGTCAGTGAGGAGGCCATATGCATGGAACTCGAGCAAATGAGCGAGGAAGAATTGATGAGCACCATTGAGATGGTATGCTTGAGCAAGGTTGAGGAAATGCATTTGATTGGGTACGAGTATGTGACGAGCGACGATATTTGGAACTGTGTCAGCAGCAAATATGAAAAGGAAGGCGTTCCCTCCCTCCACAAACTGGTCAATGACATTCTGTCCTTGAAGGCGACAGCGTTAATGAACTATATGACAATATCAGCATATAAGGGATCTTCTTTCGATTAATCGAAGAGGTCCCTTTTGCCTTGCGGATATAAGGGTTCATTCATAAGCCCGACATATTTTGATAAATTGACTGGGTTTTATGACATCGCTATAATAGGAATATTGAGTAAAAAGGGGGAACAAAGGACGGCATGAAGAGAATTATCAGTTTCGTCGGAACCGTACTCGTGATCACTGTTTTAATGGCCGTTACAACTCCAGGCTTGCTGAAAGACGTCCGTCTAGGTTTGGATCTTAAGGGTGGATTCGAAATCCTTTATGAAGCAGAGCCTTTGATGGAAGGGCAGCAAGTCACAAAAGAAGCACTGCAGGAAACCGCAAAGAGCTTGCAAAAGCGTGCGGATGCAATGGGAACATCGGAGCCTGAGGTTACGCCCGAAGGGACGAACCGAATTCGCTTAAAGGTGGCAGGCGTAACGGATGAGGCGGAAGTTCGAAAAACAATGAAAGAACCTGCGAACCTCACATTCCGAAGCAATGACGGCTGTAAAGAAGGCGAGGAGTTCTGTAAAATTGAGCTCCGCGGCGACGATTTCGTCGAGAACGGCGCATCGGTTGCCTATGACCAGCTTAATCAGCCTATGATAGATATTAAAGTGAAGGACAAAGGGAAGTTTGCTGAAATTACAGAACGTCTTCTCGGTCAAGAGCTGGCTATCTTCATGGACGACCAATTGCTGTCAGCTCCGACGGTACGGGCCGTATTAACCGACGGTACCGCACAAATTACGGGGAATTATTCGCTGGATGAAGCGAAGCAGATCCGGGATACGATTAATCTCGGTGCTCTGCCGCTGAAACTGGTTGAGAAGTACTCTCAGAGCGTAGGAGCTACGCTCGGTATGCAGTCTCTTACGAAAACGGTACAAGCAGGTCTTATCGCATCGGTTGCGATTCTGCTGTTCATGATTATTAGATATCGCGTACCGGGTTTGCTGGCAAGCTTTGCACTTATTTTGCATACATGGCTTCTCATTCTTATTTTCGTATGGGCTGACTTTACGCTGACGCTTCCAGGTATTGCGGCATTTATATTAGGTATTGGTATGGCGGTTGATGCTAATATCATCACCTATGAGCGCATTCGGGAAGAGATCAGAACTGGCAAGAGTGTTCCATCAGCTGTGAAAGCAGGCGGTAAGTCATCCCTGCGAGCGATTATGGACTCCAACTTGACAACGATACTCGTTGCCGCTGTCATGTTCGGATTTGGTACCGGCGCGGTTAAAGGTTTTGCGCTTGTATTGATTCTGGAGATCATCGTGAGTATTGCCACGAACGTTTATTTCTCCCGTTTCTTGCTCAATCTGCTTGTGAATATTGGTTGGGCCCGCAAACCGAGCCATTATGGCGTAAAGGAGCGTGACATTCGTGAGCTTTAAGAACTTTGATTTCGTAGGCAAAAGCAGATTTTTCTATATCCTATCCATTGCAATTACGATTCTGGGCTTGGTATTCCTCTTGACTCGTGGTCTTAACTACGGAGTTGATTTCCAATCCGGCTCGAACGTAGACATCTCACTCTCCAAGCCCTTGACTACGGAGCAGATTAATACCGTATTAAAAGAGGCTGGAATTGGTGAAGATGCGAGCGTTACTCCCGGTCATGACCGCGTCAATATTCGATTCAGCGAGGTGCTGACCGAGGATCAGGACCTGAAGCTCCGTTCCGGCATTGAGAAGCTGGATAATAAGGCAACCTTCGAGATCAATACGGTTGACCCCGAGATGGCCAATGAGCTTGGACGGAACGCCATTTATGCCGTGCTGCTCTCCTGTATCGGGATTATTATCTATGTCAGCATCCGCTTTGAATGGCGATTTGCGATTGCAGCGATCGTAGCGCTGCTGCATGATGCATTTGTTGTCATCAGTATCTTCTCCATCCTTGGATTAGAGGTGGATCTAACATTCATTATCGCCGTTCTGACCATCATCGGTTATTCGATAAACGATACGATCGTTATCTTTGACCGGATCAGAGAGAACTTGAGATTTGCCAAGATTAAGAGAGTCTCGGATCTTAAGGATCTGGTTAACAAAAGTTTGTCCCAGACGATTGGACGTTCGATCTATACGGCATTGTCTGTATTCATCGCTGCTTTCTTCATGCTCCTGCTTGGCGGCGAGTCGATACAGATGTTCTCGCTGGCCATCTGTATCGGGTTGGCATTCGGCGCGTACTCTTCGATCTTTATCGCAAGTCCGTTGTGGCTTCTCCTTAAAGGGCGCAATGCCGGCAATAAACCAAATTCACCGAAGCCAAGCAAAGATAAGATTGAAATCTAATTCAGCCGCTGTTGGCGTAGCAGTCTAGATAGCAGAGGATCCTATACAAGTGGAAAGCCGCGTCGCAGGCGACGCGGCTTTCTAAAGTTAACAGTACGATTAGCACAGGATCGATAGTGACATTGAGGGGGGCCTCAAGTGAGCAATGAACGTTTGAATCATACGGAGACTGTCCTTTGGACAGGCATTGTAACGGATTTTGCATTGGCCTTGTGCAAAGGTATCGCCGGTTATTTATCCGGCAGCAAGGCTCTAATCGGAGATGCTCTGCATTCTGCGGCGAATGCCGTAACTTTATTGGTGGACCGTTTGCCAAGCCTGGGCATATTCGGAAGTAAAAGCTCCATTCGGGACAAACGGAACGTTTCGGACACGACGGAGCCCGTGATCTCGATTCTATTTGCCGTTTTATTGATCATGGGCGGTATTCAAATTGCGGTATCCGCGATTCAGACCATGGCATCAGGCGACTTGGAGCCGCCAACCAAATCGGCACTGCTTGCGGTCTTCATCTCACTCGCGGTGAATGAAGCGGTGTTTCAGTACCAATGCCGGCAGATAAAAAGAAACAATGACCCCCGGTACGAGTTGCTGTCCGCTGATCATCGATTTGCCCTGTACTCTTCGCTTACGGTATTGATCGGCGTGTCACTAGCGATGGGTGGCTCCTACTTTGAATGGACACCCCTGCTCTACATGGATTCGGTTGCGGCTCTGATTGTAGCTTGTCTCGTGGTCCGCAAAGGGTATATACTAATCGTTCATTCCGTCTATGGAACGCTCGTGGAAGAGAAGCGGCATGAGCACGAAGCCGAATTCATGGATACGATTCAGCGAGTGCATGGCGTGATCACGATCGAGGAACTGAAGGTACAAGAATACGGGCAGATCCGTCATGTGAACATTGAAGTGAAAGTTACCGTGAATCCGCGGACGTCCGTATTGGAGGCTCAAGAAATTGCCGAGCGAATCCGGAAGCTGTTAACTCATCGTTTTATTCAGGTTACGGATGCCAAGGTTCACGTTGTACCCTATGAACCGGGTTATCCATATAAATCGAACTATGACTTGATGGATAACGATATGCCGACACTTCCGCAGTAGCGTCTGGAGCTAATAGGTATAAGACAGCAGGAAAAAGGCAGGAAAAGGAAGGTGAGTCCCTGTGCTGTATTCCAAATATGAATGGAGAATACGCTCGGCAGAGTCATCGATCACCGATAGGCTGGCCCAGGATCTGTCGCTGCCACCCATGGTGGCTTCCCTCATGGCGTCACGGGGGATACAATCAGCCGAGGATGGACGGAGATTTCTACATGGAACGTTTGAGCTGACGCATGACCCTTATCTTATGCAGGGGATGCAGGAGGCTGTACCGCGTATTCGTAAAGCGCTGGAGGATCGGGAGCATATTCTAATCTATGGCGATTATGATGCAGACGGGGTTTCCAGCACGTCATTGATGATTCATCTGATGCGTCACTTGGGCGCATCTTATGATATTTATATACCTCACCGATCCAATGAAGGTTATGGCTTACATAATCACGCGCTGGATTGGGCCCATCAGCAAGGGGTCAGTCTGGTCATTACCGTCGATACCGGGATTAGCGCAGTCGAGCAAATTGCGTATGCGAACAGCCTTGGCATCGACGTGATTGTTACGGACCATCATGAGCCCCCTGAAGTGCTGCCAGAAGCTTACGCGCTGATCAACCCGAAAATCCCTACATGCCCTTATCCCTTTAAGGGGCTGGCAGGCGTAGGCGTGGCTTACAAGCTGGCACAGGCTCTCGTTGGAGAACCGCCGGAGGAATGGTTACAGATTGTTTCAATCGGGACCATTGCTGACTTGATGCCGCTCACGGGGGAGAATCGGGTGCTTGTGAAGCATGGGATTGAATCGATGCGGAATACGAGGTATGAAGGCATTCGATGCCTGCTTGAGGTGTCAGGGATCCATGTGGAGCAGGTGACAGCCGTTAATGTGGCATTCTCCATGGCACCCCGGATTAACGCCAGTGGCCGTCTGGATCATGCAGGACGTGCCGTAACGCTGCTTACAACAGAACACCGGGAAGAGGCGGAGCGGCTTGCCTGGGAATTGGATGGGCTGAACAAGGATCGGCAGCAAGTGGTCGAAAACATCGTCCAGGAAGCGCTTGGCATGGTTCAAAACCGTTGGAGAGGACAGGAGGTTCCTCCTGTCATTGTATTGGCGGGTGAAGGCTGGAACGTTGGCGTGGTTGGCATCGTGGCTTCCAAAATACTGGAGCGATTCTACAGGCCTGTCGTTATCCTCGGGATTGATCCCGAGACGGGGAACTGTAAAGGTTCCGCCCGATCGATTCCTGGTTTCGATATTTATGCGGCTCTGCACTCCTGCAAGGACGTCATGGACCATTTTGGCGGTCATCCATCTGCAGCGGGCATGAGCCTCCATCGGGATCGCTTGGAGGAATTTGAACAGGGACTTCATCGATATGCGGAAGAAGCACTCGAAGAAGAACATTTAATTGCAACCTGTGAAGCGGACCTGGAGGCCAGCTTGTCGGATGTATCGGTGCCCGTTATTGAACAGATCGAACAGTTAGGTCCATTTGGTATGGCCAATGCCGTACCGAAGATCGTCTTTCGGGATGTTGTCATCAAGGACGTCCGCAAAATTGGCAAAGAGGGGAAACATTTGAAGCTTCGTTTGCAGCAGAAGCGGGAGGTTATCGATGCAATCTCATTCGGCTGGGGACATCTTGCCGATATTTTGCCGGTGGGATCGGTTGTGGATGTGCTTGGCGAGCTTTCCGTGAATGAATGGAACGGGAGCCGTAAAGTACAGCTTATGATTCAGGATATCTGCGCACCTTATCAGCAGGTGTTTGATTACCGCGGGATCAAAGAACCGTTACAGGAAATTCAGCGGTGGAGAGCCGAGCTGGAGCCGCATCTGCGTTGCCCGGCAATCCGTTCGGCAGTGGTGTACGCAAAAGATTCACATCCGGAAATAAAAAGTCAATTGTATGATATGTGCCTTTGGGTATATGATAGGAATGCTGGCATCATGCCGGAAAATGATATTGCTGAGAGCAGTCAAGAAGATATTTCCGTTTTGTTTGTACTGGATGTACCGGAAACGGCTGAACAACTGGATGCATTCATGTCAGCCTTCCATTCCGTTCCCAATATATTCATGCTGCATCCGACCCGGAACCAGCGTGATCGGCTGCAAATTCCGGACCGCGAACAGTTTAAAAAGCTGTATGTTTCACTTGCCGGAATGACGTCCGCTCCCATGTCGGAGAATGAGGTTGTAACACGTCTGCAGAAGCAGACGTCCTTGTCCACACGCATGCTGCTGAAAGTACTGGATGTGTTTGAGGAATTGGCGTTCATCCAGCGCGTCCAGGGACAGATAACCTTCATACCGAAGCCGGAGAAAAAACCGCTGGACGCTTCCCGTCACTTCCGTGAACTAAGCGATTTGGCGGATATGGAGCAGCATCTGCTGCATGCCGGTACGGAACAATTAACCCAATGGATGATGTCCCGCACAAAAGGCGTATCTTAACCGCAACTATACAGGAGGAGATTATTTTGGATTTTAAAGATTATATTCGTGTCGTTCCCGATTTTCCGCAGGCGGGGATCAGCTTCAAAGATATTACTACACTGCTGAAGAATGGTGAGGTGTATCGCAAAGCCATCGAAGAATTGAAGGTCTTGGTATCCGATCTCAAAATTGATGTGATAGCTGGTCCCGAAGCCCGTGGATTTGTCGTGGGTGCTCCGCTGGCTTATGCGCTTGGAGTAGGATTCGCGCCCATTCGCAAAAGCGGAAAGCTTCCCTACGAAACGATCGAAGTGGGATATGACCTCGAATATGGTAAAGATCGCTTGGCGATGCATACCGATGCGATCGAGAAGGGGCAAAATGTATTGATAGCGGATGATCTTCTTGCAACAGGCGGTACGATTGCGACTTCGGTTAACCTCATCCGTCAATTGGGTGGAAACGTTGTTGGAGCTGCATTCATGATCGAGCTGGCTGATCTCAATGGCCGTTCGAAGCTGGATGGAATCGATGTATTTACATTGATGCAATACGAGTAATCGACAAAATGCTTCCCGATTTTCCCGGGAAATAATAATCGCCCTGAGCAACCAGCTCAGGGCGATTTTCAATTTGTGATAAGGTTGTTAGTTTCAATCCGGCGTTTTTTCTACGAGGGGCTCATCATTTTTTTCATTGGAGAGCCCGGTAATTTCGAAGACTTTGAAGAGGAGAGCCATGAGGACACCTACGATGGTTGCCAAGGCCATACCCTTCAGCTCGACGGTACCGATTTTCAAGGTTACACCGCTAATCCCTGTTACCAGTACCAGCGTAGCCAGGATCATGTTGCTTGCTTTGGAGAAATCGACCTTTTGCTCAACAAAGATCCGAAGACCGGAAGCTGCGATAACCCCGAACAACAACAGAGATACGCCGCCCATTACAGGTGTAGGAATGTTCGCTACAACGGCGGAGAACGTTCCTGAGAAGGAGAGTATAATCGCAATAATGGCTGCTCCGGCAATTACGAATACCGAGTATACCCTAGTGAGTGCCATGACCCCGATATTTTCACCATAGGTGGTATTAGGTGTGGAGCCAACGAAGCCGGACAGAATGGTGGATATACCGTTACCGAGCAGGGAACGATGCAGGCCAGGGTCTTTGGAGAGGTCTTTGCCTACAATATTGCTGGTTACAAGCAAATGCCCAATGTGCTCCACGATAACAACGATAGCAACCGGAATAATGGTGAATATTGCTGCGACATCAAATACTGGGGTTGTCAGCTCCGGAGCCGACAGGAAATTCGCGTTCGCAATTTTCTCCGTGTCCACGACACCAAGAGCAAAAGAGAGAGCATAACCGACAACGATTCCGATCAGAATGTGAATGATTTTGGCGAAACCGCGGAACAGGATGGACCCGAGTACGGTGACACCAAGTGTCACGAGTGAAATCGTAATGATTTTTGGATCAATGGATTGCCCCTCTTCTGGTAAAAAACCTGCCATGCCAGCAGCAACCGGAACAAGCTCAAGCCCGATCATGGCAATAATGGCACCCATGACCGCAGGCGGGAATACGAAGTCGATCCATTTGGTGCCTGCATATTTAACGATGAGAGCTACGAGACAGAAGATGATACCGGTAACGATAAAGGCTCCTAAAGCTTTGCCATAGTTGGCTTCCGGATTTTTGGCCAGTACGATCAGAACCGGCGATATAAAGGCGAAGCTGGATCCCAAGTAAGCCGGAATTTTTCCTTTACATAAGAAAATGTAGAGCAGTGTACCAATACCATTCATCAGCAGGATCATGCCGGGATCCACACCAAAAAGGTTCGGTACAAGCACCGTACTTCCGAACATGGCGAACAAATGCTGCAGGCTCAGAAGGAACCCGGGGCCAAACGGAAGTTTCTCATCTACTTGAATTTCACGTTGCAAACCATTTCACTCCTCTTAGGACTTTAAATATAGGACCGTTCGCGTACGATCTTTAATAGATTAAATACAATCGTTCGTTTTTTCAACAATAATTTTTACAGTTCGTCAAAATATTCAATTCATGCCAAGTTTTGATGTCTCCGCGATGGAAACGGGCATACTATAAGTGTCTGAACGCTCGACATGTTGACGTATAACGTCACAAGCGTCATAATGATAGGAAAACAATCACGAGGGAACCTGCACGTTTTGACAAGGGCGGGTTCCATTTTATATAGAAAGGGAAGAGAAGGACTCCAAAATGGGCATAGAGCGATTACTCGAAAAGGCCAGCGCCTATACAAAAGAACCCGATCTTCTCCGCATCCAGGAAGCTTATGAATTTGCGGAGCAAGCCCACCACGGACAAGTGCGGAAATCGGGAGAACCTTATATTCTTCATCCGCTTGCGGTTGCAGACATCGTGGTGAATATGCAGATGGACACGTTGTCTATTATTGCTGCGTTGCTTCATGATGTCGTTGAGGATACAACCGTATCGCTCGAGCAGATCCGTGAGCGCTTCGGGGATACCTGTGCACTGCTGGTGGATGGTTTAACGAAACTCGAACGTATCCAATTCCGATCCAAAGAAGAGCAGCAGAACGAAAATTATCGTAAAATGTTTATCGCGATGGCACGGGACATCCGGGTGATCGTGATTAAGCTGGCGGACCGGCTTCATAATATGCGTACTCTTAAGTATCAGTCCGAGGAAAGCCAGCGCCGTATTTCATATGAAACGCTAGAGATCTTTTGCCCGATCGCCCATCGTCTAGGTATTTCCGCGATCAAGTGGGAGATGGAGGATATTGCGCTTCGTTACTTGAATCCGCAGCAGTATTACCGCATTGCGAATTTGATGCACAAGAAGCGGGCCGAACGAGAGCAATACATCGACAACGTCATCGTCTGTATTCGTGAGAAGCTTGACGAGATGGGCATACAAGCCGACTTATCCGGTAGACCGAAGCATATCTACAGCGTGTTTAAGAAAATGACGGTCAAGAACAAACAATTCAACGAAATTTATGATCTCCTTGCAATCCGCATTATTGTGGACAATATTAAGGATTGTTATGCTACGCTGGGGATCATCCACACCCTGTGGAAGCCGATGCCTGGCCGTTTCAAAGATTATATCGCCATGCCAAAAACGAATATGTATCAATCCCTTCACACGACGGTGGTTGGACCGAACGGGGAACCGACGGAGGTTCAGATCCGGACCTGGGAGATGCATCGTACGGCGGAGTACGGTATTGCAGCACACTGGTCCTATAAAGAAGGTTCCGCAGGCAACGGAGGCAGCTTCGATAATAAGATGACGTTCTTCCGTGAAATATTGGAACTGCAGCATGAGACGAAGGATGCCTCGGAGTTTGTAGAATCTTTGAAGATGGACTTTTTCTCTGATTTGGTCTTTGTGTTTACGCCAAAAGGCGAAGTGATCGAGCTGCCCTCAGGCTCCGTCCCTCTCGATTTTGCTTACCGAATTCATACTGAAGTAGGAAACCGCACCATTGGTGCGAAGGTCAACGGCAGAATTGTTCCGCTGGATCATCAGCTCAAGACCGGAGACATTGTGGAAATTTTAACATCGAAACATTCATACGGTCCTAGCCAGGACTGGTTGAAGATTGCCCAATCCTCGCATGCCCGCAGTAAGATCAAGCAATGGTTCAAGAAAGAGAAGCGGGAAGAGAACGTGGAGAAGGGGCGCGAGATGCTGGAGCGCGAGATCAAGCGCCTCGGTCTTGATGTGTCCGAGTGGACGACCGATGATAAATTAATGGAGGCGGCCAAGAAATTTGCCTTTAATGATATCGAGGATATGTTATCCGCGGTTGGCTTCGGCGGGATCACGGCCGCTCAAATCTGCACCAAAGTGACCGAGAAGCTCCGTAAGGAGCAGGAGGAAGCGAATCAGCTTGAATTGACCTCCGAGATGAAGGAAATCAAGCCGGCGGAGAAACGAAGCCGTCCGACTAACGGCGTTCGCGTTAAGGGGATTGATAATCTGCTTGTACGTTTTGCGAGATGCTGCAATCCCGTTCCCGGCGATGATATTGTCGGTTACGTTACCCGCGGACGCGGGGTATCGGTCCATCGTTCGGATTGTGCCAATCTGCCGTCCATGGGTGAAGGCGAAGATGCCGCGCGCGTGATTGAAGTGGAGTGGGAAACGGCCGTTGAGGCTAATTACAGCGTCGATATCGAAGTGACGGGCCATGATCGTAACGGACTGTTAAATGAAGTTCTTCAGGCGGTGTCAGAGAGCAAGACGAATATTTCCGCTGTGACCGGCCGATCTGATAAGAACAAAATGGCGATGATCCACATGACGATTTTGATCCGCAATACGGATCACCTCCATTCCGTTGTGGAACGAATCAAGCGGGTGAAGGATGTTTATACCGTTCATCGAATCATGCAGTAATGGCTATGACGGCACGCTTGCGTGGTTAACGGACACCGGGGTTCATGGACATGGATAGTCTCGGATATTAAACGAATGGGCGGTCTGTTATCCTGCGGGAGACAGGCCGTTTTATTTTAAGATATCAGAGTATAGACTTCGGAGGCTCTGCTGCCTAATATCGCAAGAAAAACTACCGCTAAACGCGGTCTGTCTTCTTAGAGAGTACATTGATAGACATTTTTCTTATGGAAATGAAGGAGCTAAACCAATGAGAGTGGTTATTCAAAGATGTAAGCATGCGCAAGTCACGGTTGACAATGAAATCGTTGGCAAGATTGAAGCGGGATTGATGGTGCTGGTTGGTGTTACGCACGAGGATGAAGAGAAGGATGCCAAATACCTTGCCGAGAAGGTTGCAGGGCTGCGGATTTTTGAGGATGAGGATGGAAAAATGAATTTTAGTGTCCAGGACGTGGGCGGAGCCATTCTGTCGGTATCCCAGTTTACGCTCTATGGCGACACCCGCAAGGGAAAACGTCCGAACTTCATGGCCGCCGCCAAACCGGATGAAGCGAATGCATTGTACGAATCCTTTAACCGCGAGCTCTTAGCGAAGGGATTGCAGGTTGAGACCGGGATATTCGGAGCTATGATGGACGTGTCGCTAACCAATTGGGGACCGGTAACCCTGATTATTGACAGCAGATCATAAACGGTTAAATAGGCGGGCAGCATGCATCATATTGGAGAGTTGGGGCATCCTGAGTGGATAATCGCTTGTTAGGTATTCACACTTAAAAAGGAGTCGTGTTCGTTATGCGTCAACCTCCCAAATTTTCGATATGGAGCAGTTTGCCTACGATGGTCGGGTCCGGAGACATTAGGGAAGCAGCGAGCACAGAACGCATGGTTACGGCTTCGGAAGATTCTGTACAACTCATTAGCATAAAGGGAAATATGCGGAAGCAGCTGCCGAGATCGTAGAGCTAAATAGGATAGTGAGTCACTTCTGGTGACGACGTAGCAGAGCCTGAGAACATTTCAGGCCTTTTTTTATTTCACTCATAAACCGGGAGTCCTTAGAGTCCTTGTAATGCCCATGTACTGTACCTGAACGGTGTAGATCGTAGGACTTCCGTCCATTCCGCTGTTATAAAAAGGACATTCCAGGGTAATAACAAATCGAGGACGATCATGAAAGGAGACATGCCAGATGAGTAAAGTTGCATTTCTACTAGCTGACCAATTCGAAGATTCCGAGATGAAAACTCCTTATGATGCCGTGAAGGAAGCGGGGCATCAAGCTGATATTATTGGATTGAAGCAAGGACAAGAGGTAAAGGGTAAACAAGGCAAGGCATCGTATACAACGGATAAAGCCATAGCCGACGTCAATATAAACGATTATGATGCGGTGGTTATTCCAGGCGGCTCTTCTCCGGAAAATTTGCGTCTGGATTCCCATATATTGCAGTTTGTTGCATCAGCGGACAAGGCAGGCAAACCGATTGCCTCGATATGCCACGGGCCGCAAATTCTGGCAAGTGCCGACCTGCTGAAGGGACGAACGATTACTTCCTATCCTCCGCTTCAAGATGACATGGTAAATGCCGGCGCAAACTTTAAGGATGAGGAAGTCGTCGTGGACCGCAACTTCATTACTTCCCGGACGCCGAAAGACGAGCCAGCCTTCGTGCGCGAGCTGTTAAAGGCACTGTAAGTGGATAGCAGCTGCAAGCTGCAATGGTTGTCCATGTTATACCGGTCTTTCAAACAAGTGGGTTGAAAAAAGGAGGAATGGACATGTCTAGACAAATTCAAGCTTATTTCAGAACGGAAGACGACGCGGAAGGCGCAAGGACAAAGCTGTTAACGTACAACACGGAGCAGCTGGAGGTGGGACAGCTTCAGGATCCGGTTCGAGGTGGAGGGAATATCCTCGTGCCGCTGGTGCCATGGGGTAATTCCGGCACGGGTGGAGCGACCGCAGGGGCTACAACGATGGGGGCTCCCGGCGGAGTCGTCGGGGCTCCCGGGGTTATCGTGGGCTCCCGGGATGCCAATGCCAGCCGCGATATAGCGCAAGATCGGCCGCACGGCGATGACACGCTGGGCGACACATGGCGCGAAGCGGACGTGACCGACCGGGACTATGATGATCTGAGATATACGCTGTCCGTTAAGGTAAGGGACGAGGATTACGATCAGATTGTGCATGATTTGCGGGCGAATAACGCTTATGTGGAGCGATTTGATTAATTAGCGAAGAAGCCGGCAGCGTTATCCCCTTATTGAAGATAAAAGATATTCATTCTCGTGGGGCCGCGTATCCCTGGGAACGAAAAAGGGCTGTTCCGCTGCTGGAGCAGCCCTTTCATGGTTTTAATAGTAAAAGCGCTTTCTCGCTTGTAACATAACTGTAATGTTTGTTCAATGTTCCTTTAATATTCCCTGTTTATAATAACAGCATGACCCCCTTTTTTATATAATATATGTTTTGGACCTACAACGTGGTTTGTAGGTTTTTTTCTTTTTTCGGGGAAATTCAACAAAGTTTCTTGACTTTAGTGTGGCAGTTCATTAGAATCTAAAAATATAATGTTTTGGGTATACTATATTTATGAATAACAGATTTCATGACGGGAACAAGTACTCCATCCCCACAAGACCAGAGAAGAATCCCTTTGGCTGTAAGGATTCGCTTGATGAGTGGACGAATGACCTCCCCGAGAACAGACGGCGAAGCAAGCACCGGTTACCCGGTGGGATAGACAGTAGCCGAACTGCGCGGCCGGGCGTTAAACGGATGAAGCGGATGGTTGAACGCACTGTAGGGTGTGTCAACGCCGGAATGTGGGTGGTACCACGGGTGATTATATGATATCTCTCGTCCCTGTTGTCTTAGAACAACGGGGCGGGAGATTTTTTAGTTTTCACGACGTATTGCGAAATGACTCCCTAGGAGTTTTTCCATAGTTAGTTCTAAGTTAGTTCTAAGTGATGAACCAGATCAAGGTAAGGGACATGTTCAAAAGGTGAAGATGTCATAGGACGTGGAGGGATGAAGATGGCAAACGAGAAATTCGAGAAACCAACAGGCACGCAGGACATCCTGCCAGGTGCCGTCGAGAAATGGCAGTTTATCGAGGAGAAGGCACGCGATTTGTGCCGGAGATACAACTATCGCGAAATCCGCACACCGATCTTTGAACAGACCGAGTTGTTCGAACGCGGGGTGGGCGAAACCACCGACATCGTAGAGAAGGAAATGTATACGTTCAAGGATAAAGGGGATCGCAGCATGACCCTTCGTCCAGAAGGAACAGCAGGCGTCGTCCGGGCTTACGTGCAAAACAAGCTGTATGGGGAGCCTGACGTCACGAAGCTGTATTACATGGGTCCCATGTTCCGCTACGAGCGTCCACAGGCTGGACGTTACCGTCAGTTCCATCAGTTCGGCGTCGAGGTGTTCGGGACGGCAGATCCGGCTATCGATGCCGAGGTGATTGCGCTGGGATACAGCTTCTACAAGGAGCTTGGGCTGAATGGGGTAAAAGCAGAGATTAACTCTGTTGGGACGCCTGAGGTACGGGCGGCTTACCGCAGTGCGCTGCTTGCTTTCCTGGAACCGATGAAAGAGAACCTATGCTCGGATTGCCAATCGCGCATGGAACGCAACCCGCTGCGCGTGTTGGATTGCAAGAAGGACCAAGGGAAGTTCGGTGATGCGCCTTCGATCCTGGACAGCCTGGACGAGGAATGCAGCACGCACTTTGAAAAAGTGAAAGGGTATCTGGACGCTATGGGCATCGAGTATGAGATCAATCCAAGACTTGTTCGGGGATTGGACTATTATACGCATACCGCATTTGAATTCAAGGCCCAGGGCATCGGCGCGATTGATACGGTAGGCGGCGGCGGACGGTTCAACGGACTGGTCGATCAGATTGGCGGACCGGATCAGCCTGGCATCGGGTTCGGGATTGGTCTTGAGCGAATCCAATTGATTCTGGAGCATCAAGGGGTCAATCTGTCGGCCGCCAAACCGCTGGATGTCTATCTGGTGGCGCTGGGTGAAGCTGCCGAGCAGGAAGTGGCAAAATTGATCTACGAACTGCGGAGCAAAGGGGTAGCTGCTGAACGCGATTACCTCGGCCGGAAAATGAAAGCCCAGATGAAATCCGCCGACCGTTTGCAAGCTCGTTATACCGCCATTTTGGGTGAAGACGAACTGGCACGAGGAGAAATTGCCCTCAAGTCGATGGAGACCGGCGAGCAGCGTACGGTGAGATTGGATCGTCTGGTTCAAGAATTGGTTTAATCGTCGCATGAAGCGACTTCATTATATTAAAGGGGAATGATAAACGATGAAAAGGACGCATCATTGCGGTCACCTGACAACCGCGAACATTGGAGAAACTGTAACACTGAACGGCTGGGTACAGACCCGCCGCGACTTGGGCGGCGTGCTGTTCATCGATCTTCGCGATCGCAGCGGCATCATGCAAATCGTATTTAACCCGGATTTCTCCGGCGAGGCTTTGGCCGTCGCTGATAAGGTCCGCAGCGAATTCGTGGTGGCCGTATCCGGTAAAGTCGTAAAACGTGATCCTGAAACGTTCAACCCGAACCTGCCGACTGGCGAAATCGAAGTCCAAGTGACAAGCATTGAAGTGCTGAATGCAGCCAAAACACCTCCGTTCTTTATCGAAGACGGCGTGGAGGTGGATGAGCAGCTTCGCTTGAAATATCGCTATCTCGACCTGCGCCGTCCAGAGATGCAAAAAACGCTGATGCTGCGCTCCAAAGCATCGAAAATATTCCGCGACTTCCTCGATGACGAAGGCTTTGTGGATGTGGAAACGCCAATTCTGACCAAGAGCTCGCCGGAAGGCGCACGCGACTATCTCGTACCGAGCCGCGTACACGCAGGTGAATTCTTTGCCCTTCCACAATCTCCGCAAATTTACAAGCAGCTCCTTATGGTGAGCGGGCTTGAGCGTTACTACCAAATCGCACGCTGCTTCCGTGATGAAGACTTGCGTGCTGACCGTCAGCCTGAGTTTACCCAGGTCGACATCGAGACGTCCTTCATGGAACGCGACGATCTCCTTAACATGATGGAGCAGCTGATGGTGAAGTTGTTCAAGGAAACCATCGGCGTTGAACTTGCAACGCCATTCCAGCGTATCAGTTATGCCGATGCGATGGGCAAATACGGCTCCGACAAGCCGGATCTTCGCTTCGGTTTGGAATTGATCGAAATGAACGATATCGTTGCAAGCAGCGGCGTTAAAGTATTCTCTTCCGTCATTGAAAAAGGCGGCGAAGTGAAGTGCTTGAACGCTAAAGGCTGCGGGACTTGGACACGTAAGGAAATTGACGATCTGGGGCCATACGCAGCCCGTTACGGAGCGAAGGGTCTTGCCTGGATTCAAGTGAAAGAAGGCGAATTTAAGGGGCCTATCGTGAAATTCTTCAGCGAACAGGAAATTGAAGCGGTAAGAGAACGTACGGGTGCCGAAGACGGCGACTTGCTGTTGTTCTCCGCAGACAATAAAAAAGTGGTTGCCGATGTCCTAGGCGCGCTCCGCTTGAAAATCGGACGTCAGCTTGGCCTGATCAACGACAACGAATACAAGTTTGCTTGGGTGCTGGACTTCCCGCTGTTCAGTTATGATGAAGAAGCGAAACGCTATGTGGCCGAGCATCATCCGTTCACCCGTCCAAAAGACGAAGATCTGGAATTGATGGATACGGATCCGCTTGCCGTACGCGCAGAAGCATATGACATCGTTCTGAATGGATACGAAGTAGGCGGCGGTTCCATGCGGATTTACAAACGCGAGATCCAAGAGAAAATGTTTGCGGCTCTTGGTATGTCGCCGGAAGTGGCGCACGACAAATTCGGCTATCTTATGGACGCCTTTGAGTACGGCACTCCTCCGCACGGCGGAATCGCCTTCGGGTTGGACCGTTTGGTGATGCTGCTTGCCGGACGCACCAACCTGCGTGAAACGATTGCGTTCCCGAAAACGGCAAGCGCAACGGATCTGTTGATGGACGCTCCTTCCCAGGTGGACGGAGGACAACTGGAGCAGCTGCATATCAAACTCGCCAAGAAGCCGGGCGACGAGAAATAATAAGCCTGTTGTTCTTGAAAAAGGAGGTTGCTTGAATTATGCTGCACCAATTTTCCCGTACGGAATTAGCCATAGGGCCTGAAGGCCTTGAAGTCATGAAGAACAGCACCGTGGCGGTGCTCGGTATCGGCGGCGTGGGCGCCATTGCGGTGGAGGCCCTCGCCCGTACCGGGGTCGGCCGTATCATTCTGATCGACAAAGACGTGGTGGATATCACCAACATCAATCGGCAGATACATGCGTTAACGACCACGGTAGGTCAGAAGAAAGCGGATCTGATGGTGGATCGGGTTAAACTGATCAATCCGGAATGTGAAGCGATTGCCCTGAACATGTTCTACACTGAAGAAACGTATGAAGAGTTGTTTAAATTCGAACTGGATTATGTGATTGATGCATCGGATACGATTATTTATAAAGTGCACCTGATCAAGGAATGCCTGCGGCGCGGTATTCCGATCATCTCCAGCATGGGGGCAGCCAACAAAATGGACCCCACGAAGTTCCAGGTAGCCGACATCTCCAAAACCTCCATGGACCCGATTGCCCGTATTGTACGCACCAAGCTGCGCAAAGATGGCATCAAGAAAGGGGTCAAGGTCGTATTCTCTCTAGAGGAGCCGATGAAACCCCGCCAGGACGTTACGGAGAAGATCGTACCCGAGAATGCCCCTGAAATCCGGAAGGCGAAGCAGCCGCCGGCAAGCAATGCCTTCGTTCCGCCCGTGGCCGGACTTATTATGGTCAGCGTGACGGTGAAAGAACTGCTCGAAAAAGGCGGCGTCTCGTTGTAACAGGCATCTAGACAAACTCAAACTCGGATCGAGAAAACGATAGACAAACGGAAGGCAGGGAGAAACAGCCTTTCGGCAAAGGTTAGCGTGGTTAATAAAACGCAGTGTCCCAAGCAAGGGACGCTGCGTTTTTTTATGGTCATTGACGAAACGATTATGATGGCAAGCCGGCACCATGGGATTCCGATGACAGAGCTTTGCTAGTATATCCGGGCCAGGTGTGCTACAATGGAACTCCTTTTTGTGTCACGGCCCTTAAAGCCAGACTTTCGATGCGAAAAAAATATGTTTCTTAGGAGGTAACTGAAAGTGTCAGAATCTTTTCAAAGTGCCTATCAAGAAGAAGAGTCAAGGCTAAACGAGGTTATCGTTGAAATTGACCGTCAGCTTGAACGTTTGCGCGGGATTCCGGTATACACGGGCCATGATTTTACGGAGCAGGTGCTCGAAGCGGGGCGTGAAGAGAAACGGCAGGCCCTCGCCAAAAGTTTGCCGGAGCCTTACTTCGGGAGGCTGGATTTTCAGGAGAGCGGTACGGGAGCAAAGAAACCGCTCTACATCGGGAAGATCGGCTTCGATAAGGAAGATGCCGGGGATCACCCGATGGTGATTGATTGGCGAGCGCCGGTTGCGAGTCTTTTTTATTCGTTTACCGGCGGTACCGACCCGGCTTCGTTCGAAGCACCCGAAGGAATCATCGAGGGGCTGGTGTATTTAAAACGCAACGTCGTGATCCGAAAGCAAATTTTGGAACGGGTATCGGATACGTACAATCGGGAAAGCGGCGGGCCTGCGGTATCCGATGAGTTCTTGGTTTACCGTCTCGGGGAGAACAAGGATAACCGGCTGCGGGACATCGTGTCCACGATTCAGGCCGAGCAGGACAAAATCATCCGGGCAGCCAAAAACACCGCCCTCATCATCCAAGGGGTGGCGGGAAGCGGAAAAACGACGGTGGCACTGCATCGGCTGGCTTATTTGCTCTATCAGTACAAAGAGCAGGTAACCGCGGAGAAAATGATCATATTCGCGCCCAACCTGATGTTTCTGGATTACATATCCGACGTGCTGCCGGAGCTCGGAGTCGGTGATATACAGCAGCGGACCTTTGGCGATTGGGCAGCGGAGCTGCTCGATATTCAGCTCGCTTCGGACGATCATACCCACACGCTTCATCAATGGTTCGAGACGGAGCCGGGTCAGGGGACACCGGATATTGACGATAATGTCAGCGGGCGCTATAAAGGCTCATTGAGACTGATGGAGATCATCCGGCGCTGCGTGGTGGCTATCGAATCCGAAGCTCTCCCGGACGGGGACTTCTCTCCATGGGAGGGGGCCGTTCTGAAACAGGAGACGATCGCGGAATGGTTCTACCAGGAATATAAACCATACCCATTAGCAAAACGGAAGGAACGGCTGCTGGCCAGATTGCACCGCTGGGTCGAGATGGAACTGAAGAAATCGCCATCAGCGGTCTTGATGAAAGAACGAAAGAAAAAAGCGGCTCAACGAGAAAAGGCTTATGCAAACCGATGGCCTAAATTTGAGCCGGTCTCACTATATAAACAATTGTTTGGGGCGGTTAAGGCAACCGGATCGTGGTTTGAAGAGCTATCCGCTCTGATTCCGCCCGAGGTGCTCGCCGCAACGCGTAAAGATTTGAAGAAGAACGTGGTCCGCGAAGAGGATTTGCCTGCCTTGCTGTATTTCCACTGTTTATTGAATGATATTACCGGAGAGCAGCGTTTTGACCATATCGTTATTGATGAGGCTCAGGATTTCTCGCCATTCCAGGTGGCTGTGCTGGACCTGTTCGTCAGAGGACATTCCTTCACTATATTAGGTGATTTGTCGCAGGGCATTCATGCCTATCGCGGCGTTCATGCGTGGGAAGAGATGAGCTCCCTGTTCAAGGAAGAGGAGACAGCCTATTTTGCCTTGACACGCAGTTATCGCTCCACGATGGAGATTATCGAATTTGCGAACGGCATTTTGGAGAAGGGGGTTAGCAGTGATCTGCTCGCCGTACCCGTATTCCGAAGCGGCGATGCCGTTCGCTTGATTCCTTATGATTCGGCGAAATCCAGAACGAGAGATTTGGAACGGGCGATGGAGGCACTCATCGCTAAGGAATATCGGACGGTCGCTATACTCACTCGGACCTTGCGAGAAGCGCAAGAGCTGCATGAGGGGTTAAGTTCGAAATGGCCGGAGCTGAACCTGATTGATGGCAGCAAAGGAACGTATCAGGGCGGTTATTCCGTGCTTCCTGTTTATTTGTCCAAGGGGCTTGAGTTCGATGCGGTTGTGGTGGCGGATGCAGATCAGGCGCATTACGCGGAGAAAGCTTGGGATGCCAAGCTGATGTATGTGGGATGTACGCGGGCACTGCATGAGCTGTGGCTGCTGCATGGGGAGCCGCTGCCTTCGTATATCATGACGGAGACCTCAGAAATTACGGCCAGCGGCTGGCCTGCGGAGTAAGGTGAGATGGTGTTACTAACGAAGTAACGTTAAGCGTGAAGAGGAAAGAACGGAAAATGTCCCGTGGGGTGGTACATGTCGGCATGTGCTTGTCTCTGCGGGTCATTTTGTTGTGCTTGTGCCTAACCAAGCATTTGGTAGGAAGAGCCCAGATTTTCGATAAACCGGATCAAAGTCCATACAGCGAGGATGGAACCTGCAGTTGCCAGGATGATGAAGAGTGTCATTTTTCGCATAGGCTTTCGTTTCAATTCAATAGCCTCCCTTCGTGCGTGGTATTCGAGTGATACGTTTATAATGAAACCTCGTCCTCTTCCTCATTTCGGATGCCCTGCTTATATTCATAGAGAATGATGGATGAACGAGTGAAGGCATAAAGGCCGACCAGGAACTGCAAGATGAGGATGGCATACAGCAGGTTAATCGCGAGTCTCTCATCGTCGAGGTATTCGGGCCCAAAGATCTCTTTTAATAGATTGTTATGGTTAACATGGGTATAGAGTCCAAGTAAACTGATCCCCATATTGATAGCCCCGTTTGATAAATTACGTTTGGACTTCTTGCGAGTTGTCATAGCCACTCTCCTTGGATAAGGATTCTCTATAGTCTCCTATAATATTGAACGCTCTGGAAAGATAAAAGTTGGTTATCATGTTAAACGAGCAGCGAATATCGATGGATTATTCGAATCACCAGATTGGATCTCATAGGCTAGCTACAGGCATAACGAAATCGAATATGGTATGATAGAGGCTGACGGATTTGATTGAAACCGGCTATCTTTGCATTGATATCAGACAAGGAAGTGTAGCAATGGATTTATTCAGTATCGGGCGTGAAGGGGACCGTGATTCCCGGCTGCTGGCCGATCGGATGCGCCCTTCGTCGCTGGATGAATATATAGGACAAGAACACATTATCGGTCCGGGCAAGCTGCTTAGACGGGCCATAGAGGCAGACCAGGTTTCTTCCATTTTATTGTACGGGCCGCCGGGATGCGGCAAAACAACGCTGGCCCATATTATCTCACAGCAAACGAAGGGGTACTTCGTTCGGCTGAATGCGGTGGAAGCCTCGGTTAAGGACGTGAGGGAAGTCATCGAGCAAGCCCAAAGCAACCGCAGCCTGTACGGCACCAAAACGATCCTGTTTCTGGATGAGGTTCACCGCTTTAACAGCTCAAGACAGGACGCGCTGCTGCCTGCCGTGGAGAACGGGACGATTATATTTATCGGCGCGACGACAGAGAACCCCTTTCATTACGTAAATGGGGCCTTGATGAGCCGTTCAACCTTGTTCCAGCTTGAGCCGCTGACTAAGAACCATTCCATGATCGCCATGTTGCGCGCGCTATCCGACCCAGATAAAGGTCTTGGCTTCATGGATCTCCAGGCCGATGAGGAAGCATTGGAGCATATTGCAACCATGGCGAACGGGGATATCCGGCGTGCACTGAATGCGCTTGAGCTGGCGGCGATGACGACCCCGCCTGATGCAGGCGGTACGGTTCATATTACGCTCGAAGTGGCCGAGGAATCGATCCGCAAGCCGCTCGTCAAGGCGGACGAGTCCACGCAGTATGACGTGCTATCCGCCTTTCATAAGAGCATTCGAGGTTCCAGCGATGCGGCCTTGTTCTGGTTCTTGTATGCGGTCGAAAAGCTGGGGATGGACCCGATGGTGTTCATCCGCCGTTTGATTGCTGCCAGCAGCGAGGATATCGGACTTGCCAATCCGCAAGCGATGGTGCAGGCGGTGAGTGCACTTGATGCCTACCGGAACAACGGGTGGCCGGAAGCCAAGCTTAACATTGCCCAGGCCATCCTGTTTGCGGTGGAGAGCCCGAAATCCGATGGCGTTGTGTCAGCCATATCCCGGGCGATGTCCGCCATGGATGAAGTGAAATCGGCAGAGGTTCCGCTTCATCTGCGTGATGCGCATTACTCGGGGGCGGTGAAGCTGGGACATGTCGGCTATAAGTATCCGCACGATTATCCGGGCCATTACGTCAAGCAGGAATATTTGCCGAAGGAGCTCTCCCGCCGGGTGTTCTATCAGGCGACGGAGCAGGGGAACGAAGCCAAGATCGCACATAATCAGCGATTACGACGCGAAGAATAGGGTCGTATTAACATGAATGGTAACTACGGCCGCGCAAATGGGGGAAATGAATGATGAAAACAGGGAAACAACGGTTTGCCATCCTGCTGCTGTCCGTCGGCATGGTGCTGAGCGGCTGCTCGGGAAAAAGCGCTTCGGAACAGGTCTCCAATGGACAGGCCGAGGCCGTGCATGAGCATGGGCATCAGACCCAGCTGTCCAATGGGGATATCCAGGAGGCGACGGCCTCGATAGACGAGCTGCCTGCCTTTTTGAAGAGCCAGACCAGCGAGCTCCAAACGATCTATGCATTATCCGCCCAGGTGAGTGATGTCCTGAAATATATTCCTTGTTATTGCGGCTGCGGGGACAGTGCCGGTCATGAGAGCAACCTGAACTGTTTTATTGATGAGATTCAGGAGGACGGCAGCGTGGTGTGGGACGATCATGGCACCCGCTGCGGGGTTTGCTTGGACATTGCCGTGGAATCTGCCAAAATGAGCAGCGAGGGCAAGAGTCTGATGGAGATTCGGATCGCAATCGACGAAAAATACAGCACAGGTTATGCTAAGCCGACACCAACCCCGATGCCGCCTGCCGAAAGTTAATCCTACTGCAGCTAAACCAAGAGGCACCCGATGTGATCGATATGATCGCTCGAGTGCCTTTTTGCTGTTGGGTATCAGGCCCTTCTTGGATGTTTTCAGGAATCGCCTGATCCGTTTCTCGGATTAATAAGCGTGATCTATCTCACAGCATTAAACTATATATGGATGTAAATTAATAAAATAAAACTATATATAGTATGTTGATGAGATGTAGACGAGGAGTTGATTATATTCATGAAAGTTATGAAGAGAGACGGATGCCTGGTGAATTTTGAGATAAGCCGGATCGTGGAGGCGGTGGATAAAGCATTTATTGCGGTTGAGGGTGCTTCCCGCAAGGAAGCCTCCTTGCGGATTGGGGATGAGGTTGCTCATGCCACCGCGGGTATGGAACAGGTGAGCGTGGAGGAAATTCAGGATATCGTTGTCGAGCATTTGCAAAGTACAGGATACGCAAAGGTGGCGTCAGCTTATCAACATTACAGGGAAACCCGTGATCTGGAGCGGATGCGGCGGGGAGAACTCTACAAGATCAGCAGGGATGTGATTGGGGTAACGAATCTGGATCTGCTCCGGGAGAATGCAAATCTGAACGGAGAATCCTTCAGTGGAAAAATGAGTCGGATCGGCTCCGAGTACGCCAAATGGATGGCAAGCAAATTCATCCTGCCTGGAGAACTCATGAGAGCGGTGAGGGATGGCTATGTGTACGTGCACGACCTGGACCAGTATGCACTCGGAACGACGAACTGCATTTTCATCCCATTTGACCGTCTATTGGCCAAGGGCTTCAATACCGGTAACGGATCGGTCAGGCCGCCGCAGAGCATCATGACCGCGATGGCGCTGGTGGCCATCATCTTTCAATCCCAGCAGAACAGTCAATTCGGCGGCGTGTCCGGAAATAAAATCGATTGGGATCTAGCGCCGTATGTCGGCAAATCGTTTCGTCGGCATTTCCGCAAAGGGCTTGCCTACTTCGGGGAAGCGGAGCATGGAGAGGATTGGTCATATGAACGAGCTCTTCAGGATAACGAAATATACATAGACAATGGGCTACTGAAGGACATGTACCCGACAATATATCACTACGCATATAACGAAACGGTAAATGAAGTAAAGCAGGCTGCGGAATCCCTGATCCATAATTTAAACACGATGAGCAGCCGGGCCGGCGGGCAAATTCCCTTTACATCGCTGAACTACGGCATGTGCACGTCAACCGAAGGTAGGCTGGTATCCCACGCTTTGCTGGATGCCACGATGAAAGGGCTCGGCGGCGGCGAGACGCCGATATTTCCGCAGCATATTTTTCAGTGCAAGCAAGGGGTTAACCAGGCGCAAGGGGAGCCCAATTACGATCTGTTCCTGAAAGCCGTTGAGTGCTCCAGCCGCAGGCTCTACCCGAATTTTGTCAATGTGGATGCGTCGTTTAATCTGGTCTACTATAACCCGGACGAGCCAGACACGATTATTGCCACCATGGGCTGCCGGACACGGACAATTTCAGACCGGTTCGGGCGAAACCGCCTGAGCGGCAAAGGCAACTTATCCTTTAATACGATCAATCTGGTTCGTCTCGGCATTGAGCATGGCATCATCGAAGGGAAACGGGATATGCCTGACCTGAATCTCTTCTATGAGCAGCTGGATCAGTATATGACCATTGCGGTAGAGGGTTTGATTCACCGTTACGAGCTGCAGGCCGACCAACCGGCCAAAGCGTCGGATTTTATGATGCGGGAAGGCGTGTGGGAAGGCGGCGAAACCCTGGCCCCGGAGGACAAGGTACGCGAACTGATTAAGCACGGTACCCTGGCGCTTGGATTTATCGGGCTGGCCGAATGCCTGAAGGCGTTGACCGGACTGCATCACGGAGAGGATGAGAACAGTCGCGTTCTGGGAATTGAGATCATCCGGCATATGCGCCAGTTTTGCGATGCAGCCAGTGAAAGATATAACCTGAACATCACGTTGTTTGCCACGCCGGCAGAAGGGTTGTCCGGAAAATTCACGAAGCTGGACCGGCAAACCTTCGGGGTGATCGAGGGTGTGACAGACCGCGAATATTATACGAACTCGTTTCATATTCCGGTGTACTATCCGATGGCCGCGTACCGCAAAATCCGTTCCGAAGCTCCTTTCCATGAGCTGTGTAATGCAGGAGCGATTTCGTATGTGGAGCTGGACGGCAACGCAAGGCAGAATACGGCTGCTTTTCAGGACATCGTGAAGTTTGCGCTGAAGCAGAACATTGGATATTTCTCTGTAAACCATCCCGTCGACCGTTGTCCGGCATGCAACTACGAAGGGATTATCGGAAGTGCTTGCCCTGGATGCGGCGCCTTGGAGGCGGATGGAAACTTCCAGCGGCTGCGGAGAGTGACGGGATACTTAACGGGCAATTATACCGAGCGCTTCAATTCGGCCAAGCAGGCTGAGGTCAGGGATCGGGTGAAGCATCTGTGAATGTGTGCGGATACATTCCCGAGAGCATCAATGAAGGTCCGGGACTTCGGGCAGTTCTATTCGTGAGCGGCTGCCGTCATGCGTGCGCCGGATGTTTTAATACAGATCCCTGGGACTTTGAAGCGGGGGAGCCGTTTACAGAAGAGTTGTCCGCGTCCATCCTGCAGGATATCATCGACAACCCCTTGCTGGATGGCGTGACCTTATGCGGTGGAGACCCGTTCTTCTCGCCGGAGGAATGCACGGTATTTGTACGCAAGCTCAGAACCCTCTGTCCCGGGAAAAGTGTATGGGCCTACACGGGCTTCACCTTTGAAGCGCTGCTGAGGCAGCCGAAGCTGCGCGAATTGGCGATGCAGTGCGATGTAATCGTGGATGGCAAATTCCAGCTGGAGTTAAGGGATGTCTCGCTTCCCTTTCGAGGCAGCTCCAATCAGCGTTTCATTGACGTAGCCGTCAGCCTAGAACGGGGAGAAACGGTAGAATATGTTCTTCGCTAGCAGGTAAAAAAAGAGCACACACTTTACGGATTCCTCCGTGTTAAGTGTGTGCTCTTTTCGTTCAGGCCAGCGGATTAATATGGAACTTTATCCGCCGTTTCGATCGTTCCTCCGCCAAGGCAGTCGTCCCCTTGGTAGAAGACAACGGCTTGTCCCGGCGTGATTGCTTTTTGCGGCTTCGCAAAAGCGACATGAACGGTTCCGTCTTCGCGCGGAGTTATCGTAACTTCCTGATCCGGCTGACGGTAGCGGAATTTCGCGGTGCAGGTGTAGGCGTCTTTGGGCATAGCGTCTTGTCCTGCAATCCAGTTGATTCCGGAGGCAACGAGTCCGGTTGAATACAAACTCGGATGATCGCCTTGAACAACGTACAGAATATTGTTAGTTAAATCTTTGTCGGCAACAAACCAAGGCTCTCCGGAGCCTGATCCGCCGATTCCGAGACCTTGGCGTTGTCCCAGCGTGTAGTACATCAAACCATCATGACGGCCCTTCACTTCGCCGGTGACAATGTCCACCATATCGCCGGATTGGGCGGGGAGGTATTGTCCAAGAAATTCTTTGAAATTCCGTTCGCCGATGAAGCAAACGCCGGTGCTGTCTTTTTTCTTGGCGGTGTACAGTCCGGCTTCCTCAGCGAGTCGGCGAACCTCCGGTTTCGGCAGATGCCCAATTGGGAACATCGCCTTGGAGAGCTGCTCTTGGCTCAGCGCATTGAGGAAGTAGGTTTGATCCTTGTTGCTGTCGACGCCGCGCAGTAACCGGTACTGTCCGTCTTCCTCGATGACGCGGGCGTAATGGCCGGTAGCCACGTAGTCGGCTCCCAGATCCATGGCCTTGTTCAGAAATTCGCCGAATTTGATTTCACGGTTGCACATGACATCGGGGTTCGGCGTTCTCCCGGCTTTATATTCATCGAGGAAATAGGAAAATACTTTATCAAAGTATTCCTTCTCGAAATTGACGGTATAGTAGGGAATGTCGAGCTGCTCGCACACGCGGCGCACGTCTTCAGCGTCCGCTTCAGCTGTGCAGTAGCCAAGCTCATCGGTATCATCCCAGTTTTTCATAAAGATGCCGATCACTTCATAGCCCTGCTGTTTGAGCAGGAGCGCTGTTACGGAGGAGTCGACTCCTCCCGACATGCCGACAACGATACGAGTGTTATGTTTTTCTTTTGACATCGTTATCACCATTTTCATATTGAATTGTGCCCATGGAGGTATTTTAACATATTGGAACAAGGTTCACACGTTTCATTTTGTCCACTCAGGGTGAACATTTTTCAGGTTTCCGATTGGAATATTACCCATTGAGGTTCAGGATATGTTACCATAAGCTGAGGGTAATGATCGGAATACGGAGAAAAACACAGGATAAGCCGCTTCACGTGTGGATTACGCCGTATTTGTCGCTCACCCGCCACCTACAATTCATGTACAGGATGGACATAATATACAAATTGCCGAAAGAGGTGTCACCTTTGAAGATATCAACAAAAGGAAGATACGGATTAACGATTATGATGGAGCTGGCCGCCAGGTTTGGGGAAGGGCCGACTTCGCTGAAGAGCATTGCTGAGAAGAACCAGCTGTCGGAACATTATCTTGAGCAGCTGATCGCACCGCTGCGGAATGCGGGTCTGGTCAAAAGCATCCGCGGCGCATACGGAGGATATATCCTTTCCCGTGATCCGGCATCCATAACGGCTGGAGATGTCATCCGCGTGCTGGAAGGACCGATATCCCCTGTGGATTTCACGGAAGAGGACGATCCGGCGAAGCGGGATCTATGGCTTCGTATCCGCGACAGCATCGCTGAAGTGCTGGATTCCACGACGCTGGACTATCTGATCAACTATCAGGAACAGTCTGCTGCAGACAACTATATGTTCTACATTTAAGGGTGACGACGGATATGAGATCAGTATATTTGGATCATGCCGCCTCAACCCCGGTACATCCGGAGGTTGCCGAGCGGATGATGAATGTGATGACAAGCCAATACGGCAATGCTTCAAGCGTTCACGCTTTTGGACGGGAAGCGAAGAAGATCGTGAACGGGGCGCGTGATCGAATTGCGTCCCTTTTAGGATGCCAATCGGACGAGCTGGTGTTCACCGCAGGCGGAACCGAGAGCGATAATCTGGCTATATTTGGATTGCTGGAATCGCTTGGCGTGAAGGGCAAGCATGTGATTACGTCGGCGGTTGAACACCATGCGGTGCTTCATACATGTCATGAGCTGGAACGGCGGGGCTGCGAGGTTACCTATGTCCCCGTCGACTCTACTGGGCGTGTCTCTGTGGAGGACATTGCGGGCGCGATTCAGGACAACACGGTGCTGGTCACCATCATGTATGGCAACAATGAAGTAGGCACCGTTCAGCCGATTTTCGAAATCGGCGAGCTCTGCCGCAGCCGGGACATCGTATTCCATACCGATGCTGTTCAGGCATTGGGATCGGAACCGATCAACTGCCGCGAGCTGCCGGTGGATATGTGGAGTTTTTCCGCCCACAAAATCAACGGGCCCCAAGGCGTCGGTGCCTTGGTTGTCCGCAGAGGACTCAGCGTATCTCCACGTCTGTTCGGAGGGCTGCAGGAGAAGAAACGTCGTGCCGGAACAGAGAATATGGCTGGAATCGCCGGTTTTACAGCAGCAGTGGAATGGACCGTTAAGAATATGGAAGCGCGGATCCAGCATTATCGTGAGCTGAGATCGACGCTGCTTGAAGGGCTTCGTCAGGAGATTGGCGAGGATGCTTTTGTGATCAACGGAAATTCGGAACATTACCTACCTCACATCCTAAATATCAGCTTTCCCGGTGCCAATACGGAGACGATGCTGATGAACCTCGATATGGAAGGAATTGCGGCGGCAAGCGGCTCGGCTTGTACGTCGGGATCTCTGGAAATATCCCATGTACTCCAAGCAATGAAACTTTCTGATCCTGTTTTGCGCTCCGCGATTCGTTTTAGTTTCGGTTTGGGTAATACTACTCAAGAAATGGAGTACACTGCCCAAAAAATTGGAACCATCCTTAATCGGTTACGTAAATAGATGTTAAGGGATTTCTCCTTCTAGGGAATAGGGGGTATGCGTTCGTCCATTTCATCCTTGGAAATGGCCCGTCAGGCTAACGAAATTTTGACCGGCGGCTGATTTCAAACCATGAAGGATGAGGAGGTGTCCACTGTATATGAAACTTCAAGAAATGATTGGACTGGCTGTATTCGACGTGGAGAACGGTAAGGAAATCGGCAAAATCCACGATTTTATACTAGATGAGAACTGGTTGATTACCGGGTTGGAGCTGGAAGGCAAGGCTTTGTTTTCCTCGCATGTGAAAAGCGTCTCATGGGAAGATATCGTAGCGTACGGGGAAGATGCCGTCATGATCCGGAGCCAAGAGGCTGTCCGCAAGCTGGGCGCCAATGATATACCGCTTACGTACCTTTTGGGCAAGCGCAAACTGAAAGAGATGCAGGTCTTGACAGAGGATGGTGTCCTGCTCGGGCGTATATCGGATGTTTATTTTGAGCAGGAACAGGGCAATACAATACTAGGGTTGGAAATATCCGATGGATTTGTCTCGGATTTGATCGAAGGTCGCAAATGGCTGCCTTGCACAGCGGAAATGGCTATCGGCGAAAGTGCCGTCATGGTACCTCCGATGAGCGAACAGCGTCTGGAAAAAGCCATTAATTCTGTGAACGGATAGGGTGAGGTAGGATGAAATGTCCAAACTGTAGTTCCAAAGATATCGGAAAAATCGGCTCCCACCAGTTTTATTGCTGGGGTTGCTTTATCGAATTGACAGTCAACGGAGAGAAAATGTCCGTATACCAGGTAGAAGAGGACGGCACACTCAGCTCGCTGGATGATTTGTTCTTCGGTGATGACATGCAGCCGGATTTCCCTCCTATGCACGCGTCTTCCTAAAGAACGCGTACATATTGTAAGATAACGACTCCTTGCTGAAGGCCTGTACGGCTGAAGCGCAGGAGTCTTTTTCATTTTGGCCGGCGGAAATGTTAGTTTATTTCTGGAAGCTTGTACATATACTACAGGGTAGCTTTCGAAAAAGGAGGGTGCCTGTGTGGAACAGCTGACCGAGAACAAATGGTTTCGATTGTTGGTATGGTTAATGCTTGGACTCATCTCTCTTTACTTTGTCTGGCTGCTGCGTCCGCTGTTTCTGGATGTCTATCGATTTCTCAAGGCTGTCCTGGCACCATTTCTGGTTGCCATGATCATATCTTATGTGTTGAATCCGGTTGTATGCATGCTCTCCGACCGCAAAGTTCCGCGGAGCATGGCGGTGCTGCTCATCTATGCCGTCTTTCTGACGTCGCTCGCCGTCATTCTAATTAACATGATTCCGATGCTGATCCGGCAACTGGAGGAACTCAACGAGCACCTGCCTGAATTAACGATGAATGCCCAAAGTCTGATGACCAATCTGGACAGCAGGCTCCTGCCTCCGGGAGTAAGGACAGGCGTCAACAGCTGGTTCTTGCAGATGGAATCGAGGTTGGCCGGGGGAATCTCGGATTTCATGGACAATATCGGCAACATGATTAATATTCTGTTTAACGTGTTAATTGTTCCTTTCTTGATCTTCTACATATTAAAAGATTTTGAGGTGTTCCAGCGAACCGCCGTATCCTATCTCCCGCGGAGCCGCCGGAAGTCGATTGTCACGCTGCTTAAAGAGATTGACATGGCCCTTGGAAATTATGTCCGGGGACAATTCCTGGTATGCTTAATCATCGGCGTACTGGCTTATGTGGGGTATATGATCGTGGGCATGCCGTACGCACTGCTGCTGGCAAGCATCGTGGCGGTGTTTAACATCATTCCGTATTTGGGTCCCTTTCTCGGGGCGGCTCCAGCAATTGTGATGGCATCCACGATTTCCTGGAAGATGGTGCTGCTGGTGGTGGTGGTTAATATGATCTGCCAGACGCTGGAAAGCAACATCATTTCACCCCAAGTGGTGGGGAAAAAGCTGCATATGCATCCGCTCCTGATCATTTTTGCACTCCTTGTCGGCGGTCAGCTCGCAGGAACCGTGGGCTTGATTTTGGCTGTTCCCGTCTTTGCCGTCATCAAAGTGCTGCTGCAGCATTTTTTCGCTTATTATGTCAGAAGGAAATCCGGCTGAGGGCTCCAGTCTGTAGTCGCAATGTTCATGCATTGACAGATAGTTTCACCCTATATATACTTGAAATGATAAACCTATAACCGTACAAATCGATGAGAAAATCGAGTAGGCTTTGCGTACCTTGCCCAGAGAACAGGTTCCTGCCCGGAGAATTTCCGGCTGGCTGCGAGAACCTGGAAGTGAACCTTAGCCGAATGCTAATTTTTGAGTGTGATTCAAATTCACCGGGTGGCTCCCGTTATCCAGCTGTTACGAGGCGATCGTCACATATGCTTTTCCAGGGGAACCCTGCTGGAGGATGAATGGACGATAACCAGGGTGGTACCGCGAGAACATCGTCCCTGAATTTAATTCAGGGGCGTTTTTTGTGTTCGGAGCCAAGTGATCCGGGCCCTATATTATGACTGGAGGAAGTGTAGAGATGAAAGCTAGTGAAATCCGTTCCAAATGGCTAGAGTTTTTTGCAGAGAAAGGCCACAATATTGAGCCAAGTGCATCGCTTGTTCCGCACAATGACCCGTCCCTGCTCTGGATTAATGCAGGCATGGCTCCGCTCAAAGCTTATTTTGACGGGCGTGTGAAGCCGGAAAATCCGAGAATTGCGAACTCGCAGAAATGCATTCGGACCAATGATATTGAGAATGTCGGCAAAACCCGTCGTCACCATACATTTTTCGAAATGTTAGGCAACTTCTCCATCGGGGATTACTTTAAGGAAGAGGTTATCACCTGGGCTTGGGAATTCCTGACGGACAAGAAATGGATCGGATTCGATCCGGAGAAGCTGTCCGTTACTGTGTATCCGGAAGACGAGGAAGCCTACAAATTGTGGAACGAAAAAATCGGTCTCCCGAAGGAACGCATCATTAAGCTGCAGGATAACTTCTGGGATATCGGCGAAGGACCGTGCGGACCTTGTACCGAGATTTTCTATGATCGTGGAGAAGGATACGACACGGATGCTCCGGAATCCGAAATGTTTCCTGGCGGTGAGAATGAACGCTGGCTCGAAGTATGGAACCTTGTATTTTCCCAGTTCAACCACAACAAGGACGGCAGCTACACACCGCTTCCGAACAAGAACATAGATACGGGTGCGGGGCTCGAGCGCTTTGCTTCCATCCTGCAAAACGTGGCGTCCAACTTCGATACCGACCTGTTCCAGCCGATCATCCAGAAGACGGCAGAGCTTGCCGGCGTTAAATACAATGAGAAGACGGAATACGATATCGCGCTGAAAGTCATTGCAGATCATATCCGTACGGTTGCATTTGCAGTTGGCGATGGCGTGCTGCCTTCCAACGAAGGACGCGGCTATGTCATCCGTCGTTTGCTCCGCCGTGCGGTTCGTTACGGAAAGGTGCTCGGGCTGGACAAACCATTCATGTATACTTTGACCGGAACCGTAGGCGATATTATGGGCGTATACTACCCAGAGGTCGTTGAGAAGCGCGCCTTCATCGAAAAGGTCATTGCAACGGAAGAAGAACAGTTCCACAAAACGCTCTCTGACGGCTTGAACATTTTGGCTGACGTCAGCGCAGAAGCGAAGAAGCAGGGCAAATCGGTAATTAGCGGCAGCGACGCCTTCAAATTGTATGATACGTATGGCTTCCCATTTGATTTAACGGAGGATTATGCGTCCGAACACGGATTGACCGTGGACCGTGAAGGCTTTGATGCCGCGATGAAGGAACAGCGTGACCGTGCGCGTGCGGCTCGTCATGAAACGGAAAGCATGAAGGTCCAAGGCGGCGTTCTTTCCGATTATACGGTTAAAAGTGAATTTGTTGGATATAATGACACCGTCAGCGAGGCTAAAGTGCTCGCCATTGTTTCCGGTGACAGCTTCGCAGACAGCGTCAGTGAAGGCGAGACTTGTCAGGTCATTCTGGACGTGACCCCGTTCTATGCCGAAAGCGGCGGCCAGGTCAGCGATCAGGGGATTTTGGAAGGCGGATCCGTTCGTGCCAGAGTGGAAGGTCTCTTCAAGGCTCCGCATGGACAGCATGTGCATTTCGTAACCGTGGAGCTCGGCGAGCTTAAAGTGGGCGATACGGTCAAGGCGCAGGTGGACTCCGCCATGCGCAATGATATTGTCAAGAACCATACAGCCACACATCTTTTGCATAAAGCTTTGAAGGAAGTGCTGGGCGATCATGTCAATCAGGCAGGTTCCCTTGTTGAACCACAGCGTCTGCGCTTCGACTTCTCCCACTTCGGCAGCATTACGCAGGAGGAGCTCGCCGATATTGAGCGCCGCGTAAATGAACAGGTATGGAAGAGCATTCCGGTCGTTATCGAGCGCAAGGCCATTGACGAAGCGAAGGCGATGGGTGCCATGGCATTGTTCGGCGAGAAATACGGGGACATCGTCCGTGTTGTCCAGGTCGGGGATTACAGCATTGAGCTGTGCGGCGGATGCCATGTAGGCAATACCTCCCAGATCGGAATCTTCAAGCTGCTTGGAGAGAGCGGCATCGGCTCCGGCGTTCGCCGCATTGAAGCCGTAACGGGACGCTACGCTTATGAGCATCTGGAGGGGCAAATGGACCTGCTCAAGCAAGCCGCCGGCTTGTTGAAGAGCAATCTTGCAGACGTGCCGAAGCGGATCGAGGGCCTGAACCAACAGGTGAAGGATCTTGCCCGGGAGAACGAGTCCCTGCAAGGCAAACTGGGAGCAATTGAGGCTAGCCAGTTGACCGATAAAGTGAAGCAGGTCGGGAACACGTCGCTGCTTGCAGCTGAAGTACAGGCTGGCAGCATGGACGGACTCCGCGGCATTGCTGACGAATTGAAGGGCAAGCTGCCGGAGACCATCCTGGTGCTCGGCTCCAAAGCGGGCGACAAGGTGAATTTCGTCGTAGCCGTTCCGCAGGACCTGGTGAAGCAGGGCTATCATGCCGGCAAGCTTGTGAAAGAAGTGGCTTCGATATGCGGCGGAGGCGGCGGAGGCCGTCCTGATATGGCGCAAGCCGGAGGCAAGGATGCTTCCAAACTAGCCCAGGCGCTGCAGCATGCTGAGGATCTCATAGCCCAGGGCGTGTAACAGATTTGTCCAGATTGTGTACAGCAAGCCATAGTAAGCGGGATCCAACATTTTGCTGTACACAATCCTGAATTTTTTGGAACACTCTCTAAATATTTCGCTTTCGATTTCCGTAGAGACTTAGGATTATGTTATGATATAACTAGATCAAGCTGGTAAATATTTATTCGACGAAGCATGGTAAACATGTTCTTTGAAGAAGCGAGGTGTGTCACACATGGACTCCATGGATAAGACAGTCAAGTTCAATGTAAAAGGTGATGAAAAGGAGGCTTCCGCCCAGGACATTCTACTTTCGGTATACGATTCGCTGGTAGAGAAGGAATACAATCCGATTAACCAAATCGTAGGGTATCTTCTGTCCGGGGATCCCGCTTATATACCTCGGCACAATAATGCCAGAAGTTTGATCCGGAAAAAAGAGCGAGATGAATTGATTGAAGAACTGGTCCGGTTCTATTTAGCCAGTCACCGTTAGGAGCACACAGGGATGAAGAAGATCATGGGATTAGATTACGGGGACCGCAGAATCGGTGTTGCCATAAGCGACGCGTTCGGATGGACGGCCCAAGGGGTTGAAGTTATCGAGCGCCGCCGTGATGAAGGCGAACTGGACAGAATTGCCACCCTCGTCAAAGACAACGAGGTCGGTGAAATTGTGGTCGGCTTGCCTAAAAATATGAACGGCACGATTGGTCCGCGGGGCGAAATCTGCATGGAATTCGCAAGTACATTGCGAGAGTCCCTATCCTTACCCGTTCACCTTTGGGATGAACGGCTATCAACAGTATCCGCTGAAAGGACATTGCTTGAAGCCGATGTCAGCCGAAAGAAGCGAAAACAGGTTGTAGATAAAATGGCGGCAAGCTTGATTTTGCAAAACTACTTGGATTCTAAAAGGTAAAGGTGAGGGTGATTACAATGGCTAATGAGCATATTGGTATGGAAGAAGAACCGGAAATTATTTATATTCCCGACGATGAAGGCAACGAGGAAGAATTCGAAGTCATCATGAAATTCGAAGTGGATGGCTCGGATGCTAAATATATGATGGTCGTACCAAGGGAGTCTGCCGACGAAGAGACAGACGAGGTCTACGCCTTCCGTTATGAGGAAGACGGAGACGACTTGAAATTGTTTATGATTGAAGACGATGAAGAATGGGCCATTGTTGAAGAAACCTTCAATACGCTCGTGGAAGAGCTGGACGGGAGAGACGAATGATGTCTGATTTTTCGGTTGAGAATATCGTATGGACCCAAGTACTTAAGGAAGCATTCGGTGAGAGTGTAGAGCTTGAGGACGATAAAGGCCATATCGAGGTTTATGATATTGCCGCCGAATTTGAAGTGGATGGTCAAGGGTATGCCATTCTGGTTCAGCCGGATCGAACCGATGAGGAGTACGAGGTGCTCCGTATCGTCAAGGGCGAGGACGGCGGATTGCAGCTGGCAACCATTGATGACGACGAGGAATGGGAGAATGTGTCGGAGCTTTATGATGAGCTGACGTTTCCCGAAGGAGACGAGGATTAAGTTCTCTCCTGCAGGAGCACATGCTTAATTTTCAAATGAAAGTTCAGGAAGGGGCGGAGCTGTCCGCCCCTTTTGGTGTGAAGGGATGAGTAGATTGAAGAAACTGGCAATAGCAGTATTGGTCCTGATCCTAGTTGCGGGCGGGGCCGTATTCTACGTATGGAATGGTTTACAGCCCGTTCAAAGCTCGGAAACTCCTGTCGAATTCACCGTGGAGTCCGGCATGAGCACGTCCTCTATCGCCGATCTGCTTGAGGAAAAGGGACTGATCAAGAATGCCCTTATACTTAAAGGTTATTTAAAGCTTAGCGGGGAAGGAAGCCGTCTGATGGCAGGGACCTATGAGGCAACCCCAGGCACTCCGTTCAAGGAACTGTTATCGAAGATGAACAAAGGCGAAGTGAAGCCCGAGGAGATGGTTCGTTTCACGATCCCTGAGGGGTATACGATCCTTCAGATGGCAGAGACCATCGCGAAAGAGAGCGGAATCGATGAGAAGGAATTTCTGAAAGTTGTGGATCAGCCTACCGGCTGGGATGTTCCGATTGCGGGAGAAATTCCCCAAGAAGCACATCTCAGGCATCATCTCGAGGGATACTTGTTCCCTGCGACCTATGAATTGCCGAAGAAGGATATCACGGCAAAAGGCATTGTCGAAACCATGCTGAAAGAAACGGAGAAACGTTTGGCCGATATTCCGGGTTGGGAGAGTCAATTGGAGGCTCGCGGCGTAACGTTCCATGAACTCATGACCATCGCTTCACTGGTGGAGCGCGAAGTGGTTGCAGATCAGGAGCGCGCCCTGGTGGCCGGCGTTATTTATAATCGATTGGAAGAGGATATGAGGCTGGAAATCGATGCCACGGTTCAATATCTGTTAGATAAACCGAAGGAACGGTTGCTTTATGCCGACCTCGAGGTTGAGAGCCCGTATAACACGTATCGTCAAAAGGGTTTGCCGCCTGGGCCCATCTCAAGCCCGAGCCTGGAATCCATTCAGGCTGCCCTGAATCCGGAGAAATCCGATTATTTGTTCTATGTGACAAAGAAAGACGGTACACAAGAGCATCTGTTTGCCAAAACGTATAAAGAGCATTTGAAGAATATCGAGACCAGCAAGAAGATGGCACAACAATAATATCACGTGTTGAGCAAGTCCCCTGATACGCTGGTGACAAGGAACAGATCCAGCTGTACTCAGAAGAGTCTTGTTGTACAACCTCTAACTAGGGAGGAATTTTTAAATGAGTATCAAACCTGAATTATTAGCGGCAGCCGGGTCCGTGGCTGATGCTGCTGCTTACCTGAAAGCGGGAGCCGATGCACTGCTTGTCGGCGAGGATCGATTCGGCATGAGATTGCCTGGCAGTCTGACATTGGACGAAATAACGCAAGTTGTACAGCTTGCACACGAACGAGGAAGTAAAGTATACGTAAGCTTGAACAATTTGATGACAAATGATTTGCTGCCCGAGCTCCCCGCCTATGTTAAGACGCTCGGAGAAATCGGCGTTGATGCGGTGGAATTTAACGATCCCTCCGTGCTCACTACCGTAAAAGAGCTGGCTCCACAGGTCAAACTTCATTGGAATGCAGAAATGACCGCCACCAACTATTCAACGGCCAATTATTGGGGAAGCAAAGGCGCCTCCCGGGTTATTCTTGCGCGTGAATTAAATATGGACGAGGTAACGGACATGAAGCCGCAGCTTCAGCTGGAAGCACAGGTTCAGGTTCATGGCATGACCAACATCTATCATTCCAAGCGGCGCCTGGTGAACAGCTATATGCAGCATCAGGGCAGACCCGTGAATGAAGGCAGCCTTGGCAAGGAGCGCGGTTTGTTTCTCATTGAAGCTGAGCGTCAAGAAGAGAAGTATCCGATCTATGAGGATATCAACGGAACCCATATTATGAGCTCGGAGGATATTTGCATTCTGGAGGATTTGCATCTGTTAATGGCAGCAGGCATGGACAGCTTTAAGGTGGAGACGCTGCTGAAGCCGCGGCATTACAATGAGCTGGTGATTCGAACCTATCGTCAAGCGATTGATTTATATGCTGCAGATGCTTCCACTTATGCATTTCAGGAAGAGTGGATGGACGGAATCCGTGCGATTCAGGATCCGGAACGTGAATTGTCGTTTGGATTTTTCTATAAGGAACAAGTTTATTAAGGAGTGGACAGCATGGAAGCAATGGCACAGCCAAAATACAAGGGCAAACGCTATCGCCTGGACAAGCCGGAATTGCTCGCCCCGGCTGGTAATTTGGAAAAATTGAAATTTGCGGTGCATTATGGCGCCGATGCAGTTTATATTGGGGGGCAGAAATACGGCCTTCGTTCAAATGCAGACAACTTCAGCTTTGAAGAAATGAAAGAAGGCGTGGAGTTCGCCAAGAAATACGGCGCCAAAGTTTTTGTGGCCACCAACATCTATGCGCATAATGAGGACATTGAGGGAATTGAATCCTACCTGCGAAGTTTGGAGGAAGCAGGCATTGCGGCAATCATCGCTGCAGATCCGGCTATTATTGAGGTGGCTAAACGTGCTGCGCCCAAGCTCGAAGTTCATCTGAGCACACAGCAATCCACACTTAATTGGCAGGCCGTGAAGTTCTGGAAGGACGAAGGATTGCCGCGGGTCGTACTGGGACGCGAGGCGAGCCTGGAGGAGATCGCAGCGATTAAAGAGCATGTCGACATTGAGATCGAGGCCTTTATCCATGGCGCGATGTGCTCTTCGTTTTCCGGTCGCTGCGTGTTGTCCAATCATTTTACGGATCGTGATTCCAACCGGGGCGGATGCTGCCAATCCTGCCGTTGGAAATACGATTTGTTTGTAGATGAAAGAGAAGAGCAAGGCCAGTGGGTATCGGAAGAGCAGCAGTTGATGGAGCAGCCGGCCCCTGCACCGTCCCCATTCCAACCGGGCGTTACGCAAATCCCGCTGTTCCAGCCGGAGGACAACCAGTTTACGATGGGGTCGAAGGATCTCTGCATGCTCGAGCATATTCCGGATCTGATTGAGGTGGGAATCGACAGCTTCAAGATTGAAGGACGGATGAAATCGATCCATTACGTAGCGACTGTGGTCAATGTATATCGACAAGCCATTGATTTCTATATGGCTGACCCTGATCAATATGTATTGAAGCCGGAATGGATTGAGGAAATCAATAAAGCGGCCAACCGACCGCTGAATACCGGATTTTTCTATGATACACCGGACCATGAGGATCATATCTATGAACCCGAAGAGAAGGCGGTTCCTTATGACTTCGCCGGATTGGTGATGGAGTATGATGAGAAATCGGGAACGGCCGTCATTCAGCAGCGGAACCACTTTAAGCCCGGGGATGAAATCGAGTTCTTCGGACCGGAAGGAACCTTCTTTAAGCAGGCAGTTGGTCCTATCGGAGATGAGAATGGCAATGAGCTCGATGCAGCTCGTCATCCTTTGCAGCTTATTCGCATGAAGGTGGATCAGCCGGTGCGTCACTTTGATATGATGAGAAAACGTAAAGGGTAATAAAAATACAGTTCTTAAGAACTACACAATTGAGAATCCGGGTCTGTGGATGGACCTCGGATTCTTTTTGTTTGTAAAAAAATTAGGGATTAGGAATTATTTTTTTGCGAAAAGCCAAAGGAAAACACCTCCAATTGTCGAAATAAAGAGTAACGAATACGTTTCAAGGGATTGGACCGACGTATTAATAATATGATTGTGGTAGGTGAACAGCTAATGTCAGAAGTTGAGCAGCATGATAAGAAACCGAAGAAGGACAAGAAGCCCGGAGGAATCAAAGAGAAAAAGAAAAAACCTTCGGCATCAACAGGGATACATACTGCCAAGTCGTTTTTTTCAAACGTGGGAACGGCTATAGGCCGGATGCCGATGAACCCGGCGAAATCCGTCGGTATCCGGTTGTTCCTGATCTTTTTGTCAGCGATTGTATTTTTTGTGATCGTCTTGGGTTATCTGTCGTACGATAAGGCGAAGAGCACGATTGAGAAGAATGCTGCGAACGGCAATCAGCAGACGATCATTCAAACCTCTGAGAAAATCGACATCATTCTGGAGAAGTATGAGAATGCCGGTAGACAAATCTTCTATGACATTGAATTGCAGAAGTTATTGTCGGAGTACACGGATAAAAAATTAAGCGATTACGATTCGTTTACGGTGGAACGCAGCATTCGGGATAAACTATCCAATCAGATCACATCGGATTCGTCGATCAGAGCCATATATCTGATTCCTACCAAGGGAGAGAAGATCATATCGGCAGGTCAGGCCTCGGAATCCTCCAAAACCGTCCTTGAGCAAAGCTGGTATACCGAACTGAAGGAAGGCGACAAGAAGATTATGTGGCTGCCAACGATGCAGAACAGCGGAGCTCCATATTTCACGATTGCCCGTTCTTTGGGGTCTATGAATGATCTAACTTCAACGTATGTGGTTATGTTTGAACTTAACGCCTCGGTGCTGGATACGCAGCTGAAGGGAATCAACCTGGGCGAGAACGGCCAACTGCAATTGATCAGTCCGGAAGGCATCGTTGTTTCCTCCAGCGAGTCCTCCATTGTGGGTTCGGAAACCGCCTGGACGTTTGCGAAGGAGTTCCCGGCCGACACCAAAACGGATGACGTAAGAACGAAGGATGAGCAAGGAAGAAATGTGCTGGCGGTTTATAATACGCTGAACACCAACGATTGGAAGCTCGTAGGTTCTGTCCAAACCAGCGAGCTCACGAAGGATGCGTCCAGCATACTGGTCATCACGCTTATCGTGGCTGCCATCGACGTTATCTTTGCCATTCTGATCGGGATTTGGATGGTAAGAATGATTGCCCGTCCGTTAGGCAAGCTTAACCTGTTGATGAAGGAAGGCGCCAAAGGCAACTTGAATGTTCGTACAGACCATAAGAGTCAGGATGAAATCGGTCAGCTCTCCGCAAGCTTTAACGATATGATGGAGCAGATCACCGGGCTCGTGCAGCAAACGAGCAATACCGCTCAGGAAGTGCTTAGAACGGCAACCGAGTTAAGCGATGCCTCGAAGAAGACGGCTATTTCCGCCAAAGAAATTGCCGTAGCTACCGAGGAAATTGCCAACGGTGCCAGCAGTCTGGCGGTAGAAGCCGAACGCGGCAGCGATCTGACCAACAACATCTCGAAGCAGATGCAAATGGTCGTTTCAGCCAACGAAGAGATGGGCAAATCGGCCCGTCACGTGGAAAGCGCGAGTGAGCTTGGAACGAAGCATTTGAGTGACTTGCTGGATAAGACCCATCAGACCGAGGATATGACCCGCTCGATGATGCACAAGGTCGATGGCTTGAAGGAGACGACTTCATCGGTTGTCAAAGTGCTTGACGTACTTCAGAACATTACGAAGCAAACGAATATCCTCTCATTGAATGCAACAATCGAAGCGGCCCGCGCTGGGGCGGCTGGCAGAGGCTTCATGGTCGTGGCCGATGAAATCCGTCAGTTGGCAGACCAATCCAGACAATCCATCGATATGGTCAGCCAGATTACCGATCGCATCATGACCGAGATGAATGAGACCGTGCAGGTGTTGCTGGATGCGAACCCACTCTTCAAAGGACAGATGAATGCTGTTAAGGAAACGAACGATATCTTCGTATCCGTTCAGCAGCAGATGGTCGACTTTATCGAGTCCTTGGATTCGGTAACGCATTCGATTGATGAACTGAATGAATCTCAGAATGTACTTTCGGAAGCGATGAGTAATGTGAGCGCGGTAGCCGAGGAATCCTCTGCAACTTCGGAAGAGGTGGCTTCTCTCTCCACAGAGCAGCAAAGCGTCAGCAGTCAGCTGGTTAATCTATCATCGCAGCTGGAGAATGTATCGAATGAACTGAAAGAGACCTTGTCTCGTTTTAGACTGTAAGATTGATTGCATAATTCAAAGGCTGTTCCATCAGTTTAAGCTGATGGGGCAGCCTTTTTTTCAGATTACAGAATGTATAAGCTTTCAGCGAAGCGAAAGCCATTCTGTATTCGCATTTATAGGTTGGGGGCCCCGCAAAGTATATGGAATAAGCATAAGAAGCATAGGCTCCACTTTGCGCGGCTATTTTCCATACCGGATAAAAATAACTTTCAGGGGAAATGATAACAAAGAATATGGTTGAAGGAGTCGAGGTCACTTGAATACAAGGCAGCCTGGTCATACACCTGAATTCCTGTCAACGAATCTTAAAGAAAACCTGAAAACATTTAGCTTGTTACTCAACGATCCTAGCGACCTCACCACGAAAGTGCTGCAGGTTGGAGGGAGCACTTATACCTCTGCTATTGTCAGCCTCGAGGGGTTATCTGATCCATTGTTGATTAAGGAGCAGATTATCCAGCCGATCCAGCATAATCAGGAACTCTCCCAGGAATCCATGATGAATACTCATATGATGCTCCATGAGATTGAGAACCGGATGATATCTCCGCAGATCACCAAACGAACGAGACGCTGGGATGAAGTCATTCCAGTCATACTGTCGGGCGATACGGTTCTCATGTTGGAGGGGACGGATGAGGTCTTACTGATCAAGAGCCGGAAGTGGCCGGCACGCAGTATTGAGGAGCCTCAAACGGAAGCGCTGGTTCGCGGTCCGAGAGTAGGATTCACGGAGAGTATCTACACCAACATCTCCTTGCTGCGAAGACATATTCGTGAGCCTAATCTGACGATCGAGCCCCACACCATCGGCAGGCGGTCGAATCAGTCACTTGCGGTCGTCTATATGAAAGGGCTGACGAATCCGGATCTGATCAAAGAAGTTAACCGCAGGCTGAAGTCACTGGATCTTGATTATGCCCCTGAATCCGGGACGGTTGAGCAATGGATTGAAGACAGCTTTTTATCGCCGTTTCCTCAGATTCTGAATACCGAACGACCTGATAAAGTGACATCAGCATTGCTGCAGGGAAAAGTTGCGATTTTGCTGGATGGTACCCCCTTTGCGCTTCTTCTTCCTTTTACTTTCGTTTCTCTGTTACATTCCCCCGAAGATTATTATGAACGATGGAGTATTGGCTCGCTAATACGTTTGCTGCGCCTTGCGGCTATCGGAATTACCTTGTTTCTACCCGCGCTGTATATTGCCATTCTGTCTTTTCATCCTGGGATGATCCCATTTAAGCTCGTATTCTCGATTGCTGCTTCTCGGGAAGGGGTACCCTTTCCTGCGGTGATCGAAGCCTTACTGATGGAGGTTACACTGGAATTGCTGCGTGAAGCGGGAATCCGCCTACCCAAGCCGATAGGTCAGACGATTGGCATTGTCGGTGGGCTTGTAATAGGCGAGGCTGCGGTTCAGGCGGGGATCGTGAGCCCGATTATGGTTATCATTGTGGCTCTGACAGCGATATCGTCTTTTGCCATTCCGTCATACAGCGCAGGCATATCTTTTCGAATGCTGCCCTTTGCGATCATGATTGCTGCAAGCTTTCTGGGACTGTATGGGATTGTGCTGACCTTTATCATGATCTGTATCCACTTGATGAGGCTGCATAGCTTTGGAATCCCATATCTGAGCCCCGTTGCTCCCTCTGTTCAGCACGATTGGAAGGATATGTTCATCCGCGTGCCGGTGACTTGGCTTACGCGCAGACCTTTATTTATGAAGCCCCAAGACATCCATCGGGCAAAAAAGCGGTGATTCGAAATGAACCATAACCAACTAAGTAATCAAACGATTGGCAGTAAAGAGATTGTATATTCAGTTAGCAATATGTTGATAGGGCTCGGGATCCTTACGCTCCCCAATACGATTGCAAGGAATACCCTTTTCTCGGATGGCTGGATGTCGATCATGCTCGGCGGCATGATCGCTCTTGGATTTGCATGGGCGATCGGGACGTTGGCTTCGAGGTTTCCCGGTAAAAATTATCATACGATGGCAACGATCATCATGAATCGAAAAGCAGCCCATGTGGTGACGCTGCTGATCAGTCTTTACCTCTTGTTGTTTGTCAGTTATCAAGTGCGCGGGGTATCCACAATCACGAGACTATATCTATTTGATAACACGCCAGAGGAAATCATCGGTTTGGTTTACTTACTAGTGCTCATCTACGCTGTCGCGGGGCCAAGCATCGCTTTGCTGCGCTTGAATCTGATTTTTTTCCCCATCGTTGTATCGATCATGCTGCTCATCGTTTTCTTGAATCTCGGAAGTTTAAACGTGCATTATCTGTTACCTGTGTTTAAAACCGATTGGAAAAAAATCATTATCACTTCAAAGGATACGGTATTCTCCTATTTAGGGCTGGAGATCATGCTGTTCTATAACATTTACGTTGTTAGGAAAAGCAAGCTTCTCGGTTCCATCTTCCGGGGGGTATTGATACCCATCTTGATCTACTTCATTATTTTCGTTTTTGTCATTGGCGTTTTTGGACCGATGGTGGTCTCCAATACGCTGTATCCGTTAGCCGAATTGGCTAAAGAGGTTGAGGTCCCTGGAGGGATATTTGAACGGTTTGAATTTTTCTTTTTTGTCATCTGGCTGATGACGTTATTCAGCACGAATGCGATGGCGTTTGATGTAGCTTTACTGGCACTGGAATCCGTGTTCCCTAAATATCGTAGATTTACGATGATCCTTGTTATGGCACCGATCCTGTTCATCCTCGGTTTATTGCCAAGCACACTTCGAGAGCTCAATGTATTTGCCGAATGGATCAGTTATATGGGAATTGGATTCGCTTGGGTGCTTCCGGCTCTGCTGCTTTTGGTGGCCAAGGTTCGGGGGGTGAAGGGTGATGGCTAGCATGCTTCGGATCCTCATCGTGTTCATGCTGGTGTGGCCTATCGCAGGCTGCTGGGACCGCATAGAAATTGAGGAGCGTGGATTTGTAGTAGGTACTGCCCTTGATGCAGCAGAGGGTGGACAAATTAAGCTTACATTTCAAATTGTCGTGCCTACGCAGATGAAAGGGTCCAGCGGCCAGAAGAATGAGGGAGGAAGCCCTTTTATCAATCTGTCCGCAACGGCGGACAGCGTCTTCAAGGCGGCGCGGAAGATGTCGAATGAGATCAGCCGCTCTCCTTATCTTGCCCATAACCAAGTAATCATCATCTCGGAGGGGCTGGTTGGAACGGAGCACGTAGGTGATGTACTGGATTTATTCGTCAGGGATCCGGAGAACCGAAGAGCTTCCAATATTATGGTTGCTCATGGAGAGGCAAGCAAGATACTGGAGATCCATTCGAAAATTGAAACCTTGCCCGTGCAATACATTCGTTCAACGCAAGAGAATAAAGACAAGAGTGAATCCATCACGCCTCCTACCAATATTGGGGAGCTGCATAATTTTCTGTTATCCAAGTCCAGTTATGCACTACCCAAGGTTTCCATCACGGAAGATGACAGAATATCCACCAGTGGTGCCGCAGTGTTTAACGGTGAGAACTACGAGTTCAAAGGCTTTCTGGACAATGATGAAACCACGGGCCGCAATATGATGCAAGGAACGGTTAAAACAGCATCATTGGAACTTGTTGTTCAAGGCAAGCAGCTCGTTTATGAGGTCAGGGAATTCAACCGGATCGTTCGCGTTCATTTGGATGACCGGGGACTTCCTGAGTTTCATGTTGAAATTTCGGTCAGAGGCAATATTGGGGAATCAGAGCTGGATGAGAATGAAAACCTACGCGAATTAAACGGAGAAATCAAACGCAAGGCAGAGCAACGGATCAAGCAAATTGCCATGGACGTTATTCTTAAGGCGCAGAACGATTATAAAACCGACTTCCTGGGATTTTGGAAAAAATGCCAAGAGCGTGAATATGGCACATGGATGCGTTATAAGAATGACTGGGACCGTGGTCGAAATATATTTTCGCAATGCAAGATTCATGTGAACGTTGACGCAAAAGTCAGAACCATTGGAACCATTACCGGTACCGAATAAGAAAAGAGGGCAAATGATGGACCTTCGCTACGATCTTTTGTTAAATCCGCTTGTAATAATATGCTCGCTGCTGCTCATCATTGTTCCTTTCACCCTGTTCAAAATAAATCAGTATTTGCATAAATATGGTGACCCGCCCTGGAAGCAACCAAAGAAACCGGATTAAAAGTCAATGTTTTAATCAAGAGTGGTCTTTTTTTGGAGAGCTCATTTTTGGTAGAGAAGTGAACGTGATTGAGTCAGGTTCCATATGGAAATAATGATGAGACCATAGACCATATTGGAGGAGCAAGACATGAGGCTTATCCGCAATAAGCGAATTACATACGGATGGCTGATACTGACGATTTTAATTGCCGTTTTGACGCTGCGTCTTGGATGGGTACAACTCGTGATGAAGCATCAGCGGGTTCCCGGCAGCAAGCATACGATGGTAGAGGCATCGCTGATACAGAGGGAGCGGGGCATTGTGCTGGATTCCGGTCGCGGACATTTTACGGATCGGAACGGAAAACCGCTCACGGGCAAACTCATCTGGGCAGCCGTGTTGTTTCCTGCTGGCGAGAAGGAACTGAAGAATTTCCATAAACAGTTAGTGAAGCTGGCCCGTATACTGGGAACGAATAAGGATCATTTGATACAGACTTGGGGCAAGTTAAAGGAGCCAGAATTGTGGCATGGAGACAACTCCCTCATTCCTCGTTCCTTAACCAAAGATCAGATAACGCAGATTCAAGAACTTGAACTACCTAAACTCAAGGTTCTTCCTTATGAGCAGCGGTACGGCCATCGCCAATCGGGAATGCAGTGGCTTGGTTTTGTGTCCGGTCAGCGTAAGGAAAGCCTGTTCTTTGACGATGATCCGGAGGTCACCGGAACCAGTGGATTGGAGAAAACGATGGATTCATTGATACGGGGACAAGGGCCGACTATCGTCTATTTTCCGGTTAACAGCACCAATGAAGTCATTCAGGATATCAAGCCGATGGTGAAGGCGCCTGACAATCGGTACTATCCGTTACGGGTAACCACCACGATTGATATCGATATTCAACAAGGGATTGAGGCCATAACGGAGAAAGCGGGCATGAAAGAAGGGGCGGTTGTTGTACTGGATGCCCGAAATGCGGACATCGTGGCCATGGTTTCCAGACCCTTCTACGATCCGGAGCAGATTCACCCGAAGGATGGTCAGTGGGAGAACCGCGGGTTGAAAGCAGCCACGCCAGGGTCCATCTTCAAGTTAGTCACGGCTGCAGCCATACTTGACAATGGGTTAAGCTCTGAAGGTGAACACTTCCATTGTGATGGCGAATACGGTAAGTTCGGAATGTCCTGCTGGAAAAAGGGAGGGCATGGAACGATTGATCTTCGTGAAGGCTTCGCGGAGTCATGCAACGTCGTATTTGCTGCACTTGCGGAGAGATTATCTGCTCAGCAAATGGCGGAGGCGGCCTCCGCGCTGGGTTTCGGGCAAACGGTAGGTTGGAAATCCCAGCAGTTTCTGGGGCTCCGTTCCTTCGCGCCATTGGATCATGAAGAGAAGGGCACGGTATTTTCCAGTTCTGTGGACGCCTCTGATGCAGGTGTCAGGGTTCAGACAGGCATAGGCCAAAGAGACGCTGCCGTATCCCCGCTGCAAGCTGCTAATGCGATAGTAACGCTCCTTCATGGCGGGGTGAAGACCAAGCCCCGTATTTTACAGCAGATCCGGTATGCTAACGGCCAGTTGCTTCAAGATACGGATCCGCTAAAGGAGCAAACATCAGGAAAGGGGATTTCCCGTGAAACCTCTTCCATCCTGCTCGAGTGGATGAAGGATGTTGTCGAAGAGGGAACTGGCAGCTCATTAAAAAATCGCAAATGGACTCTTGCCGGTAAATCCGGAACGGCTCAGGTAACAGTAAAAGGCCGTCCCCGAAACAACCAGTGGTTTGTCGGGTACGGCCCAGTGGAGAAGCCACGTTATGCCGTGGCTGTATTGGTTGAGAATCGGAGCCCGAACAGCAGCAATCAGGCAACCGACGTATTCGGTCAGGTTTCCGATTTCTTGGCTTCGGTTGAATCGGCCTCCGGCTCTGCGTAAGAGCGGGACATGTCCCAAGGGGACACATCGAATTCTTCGCTCGGCAGCCGGATCCACTGCTTCAGATATCCTTGGGTAAGCAATTCCTTGATGAGAATCAGCAGGATGGGAGCCAGGATCAAACCGGCAACTCCAAAAATGGACAGCGAGATCATCATGAAGGACAGCATCAGAAATGCAGAGGATACGCCGATCGAGTTACCTGTAATTTTTGGCTCAAGCAGCTGTCTGGAAATCACAACTACGGCAAGCAGTACGATCAAGCCAATGGCAAGCCCGGTGTTGCCGACGATGAACAAATAGGTAATCCACGGAATAAGAATAACGGGAACACCCAGCAGCGGCAGTACATCGAACACAGCGCAGATGAGCGCAACGGACAAGGAATTTCCCGTACCTAATATTAAGAGTCCTATGTATACAATGACAAAGGTAATGCTGACCAGCTTCATCTGGGCTTTTAAATACGAGCCAATCGCCTTGAATACATTTTCCTTGAGGAAAACAAAAGCCGTCTTGAGGGTCTTTGGCGTCTTGTCTTTGGCAATTCTCCGCCAGCTGCCGATCTCAATGCTCAGGAAGAAGGCAAGGATGATCGCAACCCCGAAATTAGCGATGAACGAGGAGAACGACCCCATAAAGCCAACGACATAATGGAAGAACGACTCGGCTGCACCCTGGGCAAAAGTGGTAATGTCCTGAAAATAACCGTTCAGACGGTCGGTCAGATCCGGTGGCAGCGCGTCGAGCTTGGATTGGAGAAACATCAGGCTCTCTGAGAAATGCTTCTGGATTGTTTTGGTATAACCCGGCAAATTATCCTGCAGATTCATGAACTGCGATACGATGAGCGCCCCGGCTCCGAACAGGATGCCCAGGATAACGAGCAGGAAGAGCAGAACGGATATCGCGGCGGCAAACGGTTTTGGCAGCCCCCTGCGGTGCAAGAATTTGGAGAAAGGCTCGATAATCAGGAAAACGAGGAAAGATAAAAACACCGGAGCCGCAATTTGGTACAGCTTGCTGAATATGAACATGATCAGGTAAACCGTAAGCACGATTAAACCTATATCGAAGGCGGTTCTCCAATATTTTTTATACAAGGGAAGCATAGTGGGATATCGGCTCCTTTATACTTTATTAATTGATATCATTGTACACGATTTGTGAAAAAAAAGCCTATTTCTTTAAGTGCTATGCTAAAATAATAATAGTGGGTTCATTAGAAAAAGAAATAAAAAGCGGGGAGTAAGCATGCAAACATTACTGCTATGGTTGTTTTACCTTTCATCTTTTTATGCATTCATTCCCGGCATCTTGACCCGGATATTTGGTTTCCGAGTATTTCGCAGGGGAACAGGCTCGAACGACTTCGCCTTAACCTTTGATGATGGTCCTGATCCGTTCTATACACCAAGACTGCTGGATCTTTTGAAGCAGTATAATATGAAGGCGACGTTTTTCCTGGTGGGTTCTCATGCCGAGAAACATCCAGAAGTTGTAAAACGCATTCATAGTGAAGGTCATCTGATCGGGATTCACAACTATGTTCACAAGAGCAATTGGTTTATGCGGCCGGTCACCGTCCGTAAACAAGTCAAGCGCACGGATGATATTATTTACTCCATCACCGGTGAACGTTCGAGTTATTACAGACCGCCATGGGGAATCGTGAATTTATTCGATTTTGCCAAGAATACCGGCTGCCGCATTATCCTATGGTCGTCGATGTTTAATGATTGGCGGAGCAAGATTGGCGCCGACAAGCTAACGCAGCGAATGCTTGCCAAGCTTAGCGGTGGCGAGGTCATGCTCCTTCATGACTGCGGCACGACGATGGGGGCGAACCCCGATGCACCAGAGCAAATGCTGATCGCGTTGGAACGTGTTCTCAAAGTCGCAGAGCAGAAGGGAATGAGAAGCATCCGAATCGACGACATGATGGCGAAGGAAAGCAAAGCAAAAGCGAAGAAGCTGTCTCCTCTCAAGCGTATGATCGTCTCGTTGTGGCTTTTGTGGGAAAAAGGATTTCATGCGGTATTTGCACTCGAAACGGTTACTCCGGCAGATCCGATGCTGCATTTCCGGAAGCGTGCTTTTACCGGTAAAACGGTTGTGATGGAAGATGGCAGCCGGCTTGAAAAGGGAGACCAGGTGCTGGAGCTCCATTTTGATAACAAAAAATTGTTCGAGATCGGCAGCCGCTCCCGTTCGGAAGTACAGCTCGCCATCAAAATGATTCGTGCCGTGCAGAAAGACCTGCCTTCTATGGCTAATATGGTATTGGAACGGCCCGAGTACAAGGATATCAAGGGATTGTATGCTGTAACCATGATTTCACGGGGACCGGAGCAATTCGGATTTCTTGTCATGGATTTACCGCGGGGACTGTTTGCCAGCTCGTCCAGACTTTATCTGAAACTGCTGCTTAGCGTCATCCACCCGAAAGGGCAGGCCCGTCTTAAAGAGGGCAGTCATATCATGGAGCCGAAGATGCTCATGATGCCGGTGGATGTTCTGATCGGGCGTTACGCTGAGAAGAAGAGTCAGCTTCAGCCTCCATCCGAGGAGCAGCAGGAAATACAACAGGAACATGTGGGTGACCTGGCGGTTGCCAGTGCATCGCAGGGCATGTAGTTCATCGAACCGATTTGTTTACTGTTATTATGTATGGATTATCTCTAAGATGTAATTAGGATATAAAAAAGGGGTTATCCCCGCAGGCTTACCAATGCCTGCGAGGGATAACCCCTTTGCTTTGTATGAGTTAGATTTTCAATACGCCGCCTGAGCTGGCGTTCGTCACAAGCTTCGAGTAGCGAGCGAGATAACCGGTCTTTACCTTCGGTTCGAAGTCAACCCATTTGCTGCGGCGTACAGCCATTTCCTCATCGGAAACGTCCAGCAATTGTATGGTCCGGTTATTCAGGTCAAGCTCAATGATATCTCCGTCTTCAACGAAAGCGATAGGTCCGCCTTCTGCCGCTTCCGGCGAGATATGCCCGATGCTGATGCCACGGGAAGCACCGGAGAAGCGTCCGTCTGTGATCAGACCGACTTTAGCTCCAAGCCCCATACCTGCAATCTGGGAGGTCGGCGCCAGCATTTCCGGCATGCCCGGTCCGCCCTTCGGCCCTTCATAACGAATGACAACCACGTGACCTTCCTTGACCTTGCCGTTGGCAATACCGCTAAGCGCTTCATCCTGCGAGTTAAAGCAGATGGCAGGCCCTTTATGGTATCCGCCAACCGATGGATCAACGGCACCGACTTTGATGATCGAGCCTTCTGGAGCCAGATTACCATACAGTACTGCGAGACCACCGCGCTCGGAATACGGGGAATCGATCGGATGGATGACGTTCTGATCCTGGATTTCACAGCCCGCTACGTTCTCGGCCAGCGTCTTGCCTGTTACGGTGATGCAATCCCCATGCAGTGCGCCCGGCTTCTTGAGAAGCTCATGCAGAACCGCGCTCACACCGCCCGCCAAGTGTACGTCTTCAATAAAGTAATCCGAAGCTGGAGCCAGCTTGGAGATGTGAGGAACGCGGTCAGCAACTTCATTGATCCGCTCCAGCGGGTAATCGAGACCGGCTTCTTGAGCGAGAGCCAGCGTATGAAGCACCGTGTTGGTGGAGCCGCCCATCGCCATATCCAGCGCAAACGCGTTGTCGATCGCTTCAACGGTAACGATATCACGCGGCTTGAGGTCCATTTTTACGAGCTCCATCAATTGTTTGGCGGATTGTCTAACGAATTCTTTGCGCTCTTCGGCGATGGCAAGAATGGTACCATTGCCTGGGAGAGCCAGACCAAGCGCCTCGGCGAGACAGTTCATGGAGTTGGCGGTAAACATGCCGGAGCAGGATCCGCAGGTTGGACAACCGAATTGTTCCAATTCCAGGAGCTCATCATCATTGATTTTGCCGACCTGGTGAGCGCCCACGCCTTCAAATACGGAGGTCAGGGACAATTTACGGCCTTTGCTGTCCACGCCGGCTTTCATCGGTCCGCCGCTGACAAACACCGTCGGAATATTAACGCGCAGGGCACCCATCAGCATGCCGGGCGTAATTTTGTCACAGTTCGGGATACATACCATACCATCGAACCAGTGAGCGGATACGACGGTTTCCAAGGAGTCCGCTATGATCTCGCGGCTTGGCAGCGAGTAGCGCATGCCGATATGTCCCATGGCAATTCCGTCATCCACGCCGATGGTGTTGAATTCGAACGGAACGCCGCCGGCCTCACGGATCGCTTCCTTCACGATTTTACCGAATTCCTGTAGATGCACATGACCTGGAACGATGTCGATGTAAGAGTTACATACGGCGATAAACGGTTTGCCGAAATCCTCTTCCTTAACGCCTGCTGCACGCAGAAGGCTGCGGTGCGGCGCGCGGTCAAAGCCTTTTTTGATCATGTCTGAACGCATTTTTTTGGTTGTCATGATGTCGATTTCCCCCCAGATCTATTATAAAATTGTTACGCTTTAGCGCGGTCTTCCGGCAAAGCAGCCGGGTACCTGTAAACAGCGAATAGGTTTTAAATGAGTCTATCACAAAAAGGTAGGTTTTTCTACATGATATTAATAGGAAGCGATGGAAAGAAGCCTGTCGCGATGGCATGTAAAGAGCCTGCTCCCCTAGGGCGGGAACAGGCTTCTTTTTGAGTGATGATGCTATTTCTTGCCGCCTTTGCGGCCAATTTCCTGATAGAATTCACGATTATGATTCCGCGAGGTAGCTTCGCCGCCCTTTTGACCGATCTCCTGGTAAAACTCGCGGCTATGGTTCTTGGACGTCGCTTTGCCGCCTTTTTTGCCGATTTCCTGGTAGAATTCTCGGCTATGCTTTTTCGCGGTCGCTTCGCCGCCAAGACGTCCTGCTTCTTCGCGGGTCATCTTTCGATTGCTGCTGTTTGCCATCACAAATCACTCCTTTACCGTCGTATTTGCTATGCGTATATGTTACTTACCACGGCTTATTTGTCATGAATCAAAACATTCGACTAAAGATTGGTAAATTTCCATATCGGATCGATTTCTGAATCCCAGCGTTAATTCCGTTTAAATCAGAGTTTATTTCATGGTTTAATAAGAGTATGATCAAGAATAGGATAGGGAGGTTTTTTACATTGCCGTTTGTTCAAGTGAAGGGACGAACCGTTCCCTGCAAAGGGATTTTGTTTGATAAAGACGGAACGCTGCTCCATTTCATGGCGCTGTGGGGAGGATGGGCCGATTATGTGCTCAAATTCATGGAGGAACGGCTGGAATTAATGGGAGCCGGCTTCACGCTGCCGAAAGAGCAGGTGCTGGGCACAAATCATGATGCTAACGGGCGGGTGTCGGGTTACGATGTTCAGGGTCCGCTCGCCATGGGCACCGTGGAGGAGACAAACGGGCTGCTAGCCTGGCAGCTGTATGCTGCGGGAATGCCCTGGAACGAGGCAATTATGCAGGTCCATCAAATTACGAAAAATGCCATGTATGAAGTTCGTCAGCAGAAGCCGGCATTCCCGATGCCGGGGCTTGAGAATTTTCTGAAGAAGTGTAGCTTGGCTTCCGTGAAGATGGCCGTGGTTACTTCGGATGATACTTCAAATGCCGTGGAGCAGTTGGAGTGGATGGGGCTTCACTCTTCCTTTACGGCCATTTTGGGAAGAGATCAGGTTCGAAACGGCAAGCCGCACCCGGAAATGACGGAGACTGCATGCCGACTGCTTGGGATTATGCCCGAGGAAGCGGTGGTGATCGGTGACAGCAACGCGGATATGCAAATGGCGAAGCAAGCAGGCGCCGCTCTGGCTGTGGGTTTATTGACAGATGAAGGGGAACCTGTACATCTGACAGATGCCGATGTCGTCATATCCGATTATAATGAATTAGACGTGCACAGGTAGACGTGTTATTTTAAGGGCTGTACGGAGGTGTAAAAGAGTGGAGAACAGGGAAAAAATCGAGCAGTTGGCAACATGGATCGAAGCGAGCGACTACATTGTTTTTTTCGGGGGAGCCGGTACCTCCACGGAGAGCGGGATTCCTGACTTCCGTTCGGCAGCCGGACTATACCAGAGCGAGCACCAATCTCCGTATCCGCCGGAGGTCATGCTCAGCCACACTTTTTTCATGAAGCATCCGGAAGTGTTCTACGACTTTTACCGAAGCAAGATGCTTCACCCGCATGCACAGCCGAACGGCTGTCACCGTCTATTGTCGAGACTGGAACATGACGGTAAGCTGAAGGCGGTGATTACGCAAAATATCGACGGTTTGCATCAGACCGCAGGATGTTCCGAGGTGTTGGAGCTTCATGGCTCTGTGCATCGCAATTATTGCATGGATTGCTCCAGGCACTACAGCCTGCAGGATATTCTGGACATCAAGGAAACCGTCCCGCGCTGCAAGGATTGCGGAGGGCTGGTGAGGCCGGATGTTGTACTGTATGAAGAGGAATTGGACCAGAACATCATCATGCGCTCGATTCAGGAAATATCGACGGCGGATTTATTGATTATTGGCGGGACTTCCCTGACGGTACACCCCGCTGCGAGTTTGATATCCTATTTTCATGGAAGCAAGGTAGCTTTGCTGAATGCAGATCCAACCCCTTACGATCACCGGGCAGGCCTCTTGATTGCGGATCGGATCGGTCAGGTCATGACGCAGGTGGATAAGCTGATCCGTACGTAACGGCGACAGCGGAGGCGTGCTGCTGCATCTATGTCTGTAATCGTTTTCTTGTCAAAGGACGTTCAAACACGTTAAGATGGAATTTAGCAATGGACCTATCACTTAGAGAGGCAGGGATTGCAAGTGACCTATGTGGCTAGTGAAGACCGCTATGAAGGAATGAAGTATAACCGCGTGGGGCGATCCGGATTGAAACTTCCGGCGATCTCCCTTGGATTATGGCATAATTTCGGTGGTGTCGACTCGTATGAAAACGGGCGTAATATGATTACGCGCTCCTTCGATCTGGGCATTACCCACTTCGATCTGGCGAACAATTACGGACCGCCTGCAGGCTCTGCCGAAGAGACGTTCGGTAAAGTTCTCTCAAGGGATCTTAAGGCTTACCGTGATGAAATCGTCATTTCGTCCAAAGCGGGCTATTATATGTGGCCGGGACCCTACGGTGACTTCGGGTCGCGCAAATATCTGGTAGCAAGTCTCGATCAGAGCTTGAAACGAATGGGCCTGGACTACGTCGATATTTTCTATCATCATCGGATGGATCCGGAAACGCCGCTGGAGGAAACCATGGCAGCCCTGGATCATCTTGTTCGTTCAGGCAAGGCGCTTTATGTTGGAGTATCCAATTATTCGCCGGAGAAGACGCGGGAAGCGATATCGATTCTGAAAAGCCTGGGAACTCCGCTGCTCATCCATCAACCAAGCTATTCCATGCTGGATCGCTGGGTGGAGAACGGATTACTCGATTGTCTGGAAGAGAACGGGGTCGGAAGCATCGCATTCACTCCGCTTGCTCAAGGACTCCTCACCAACAAGTATTTGAACGGCGTGCCTGGCGATTCACGCGCCGCAAGTGCATCCGTATTCTTGAACGAAAGCAATATCACCCCCGAGGTGCTGCGCAAGATCAGAGCTTTGAACCAAATCGCCCAAGCGCGGAACCAGAGTCTCGCCCAATTTGCCCTCGCCTGGGTCCTCCGTGGCGGCAGGGTGACATCTGCTTTGATCGGGGCAAGCAAGGTGAGCCAGATCGAAGACAATGTGGCTGCCTTGAACAACCTGGAGTTCTCGAAGGAAGAACTGGATCGCATTGAAGCGATCCTGAAAACGGAAAACGCCTCTTCTGCAGAGGGGTAGATCATGTACCATTTATGAATGGATTTTGAACAGAATATCATAGATACCAACATACATGAATGGAGCGCCTCAGGATGATTACAGACCTGACAGGCGCTCCTTTTTCGTTTAGATCTATCGGGCAGACGATATCGTTAAGTATGTGCGGATGATGAGAGGATATCCTTGCGGTACCGCGTCGGGGATCGGCCGACGAGACGCTTGAACTGACGCGAGAAATAGAGCGGATCGGTGAGCCCGACGGATGCGGAAACCTGCTCGATGGACAAGTCGGGACGTTCGCGCAGCAGCCGCTTGGATTGGTCGATTCTTAATTTAAGCAGATACGTAATCGGAGTCATGCCCGTTTCCTGCTTGAAGATGCGCGACAGGTACGCGCGGTTGTAGCCCAGGCTTGCGCACATTTGTTCAATCGAGACGGGATGAGCGTATTGAGAAGCCATGTAATTGATCATCTGCTTCACCGTACGCTGAACCTGCGGTTCTGCCAGCGTTAAACGGGACGGCCGATCACTCCGATTCATGATCTCAGCCCAGATTAAATGCAGATAACCGATGGCAGCGATATGGGAGCTTTCTTCCCTGGATTGAAAATGGCTTTGAATGAGGGACACATAGCCGGGAATCGGATTGTTCTCCATGAGATGGAGAACAGGCTTATCTTGTGTGAGTCCCGAATGGTATACGCCTTCGCCGGCGTGTTCTCCATCAAAGGCGACCCACCGGTAACGCCAGGGATGGCTCGCATCGGATACATAACTGACAATTTGGCCGGGATGGATCAGGAAGCAGTCGCCGGGGCCAAGCTGATACCTGTCGGTTTCGGTTCGAAATACGCCATGTCCCGACTCGATGATATGCAATAAGTAATGATCGTATATTTTCGGCCCCAATGCATGTTCCGGCCGGGTCTGGCTCTCGCCGGCGAATCGGACGTGGAGCGAACCGCTGCCTTGCTGCGCAGGATTGGAAGCAACAGAATAGGTTGGTTTCATCATTCATTTTCCTTTACAATAAGTTTGGGAAAAAGAGGAACTGCGGGGTCATCGTTGATTTTATAAATTCATTGTACCCCCGGAAGTCACATAAATCCATATGTAACGCACAAGATTTCATTATCGGTTAACGAGATTTCCATTATACTGAAGACAGTAAAACTACCATATGTACAGGATGGAGTGATGGGCAGTGACGACGCAACAGCTTATGGAAAGATTTATGGACAAGCACGGTGAGAGTCAGCATAAGGTTCGCATATTTAACGCGCCCGGACGCGTGAATCTGATCGGGGAACACTTGGATTACAACGGGGGTTATGTGCTTCCGGCAGCCTTGGAGTTTGGCACAACCTTGATTATCAGACCGCGTGACGATAACAAGGTGAGCTTTTCATCCACCAATATCCCCTATGAACTAACAATCAGCCTGGATGAGGATTATGGCTACAAAAGCGATCAATGGACGGATTACCCGGTCGGCGTCATAACGGAGCTGAATAAAATCGGCTGCACTCTTAGCAGCGGCTACGACCTGCTCTACCATGGGGATATCCCGAACGGCGCGGGCCTCTCGTCCTCGGCGTCCATCGAAGTGGTCACGGCTTACGCCTTCTTGAAAATGGAAGGCAAGGAGACGGATACGGTGGAGATCGCGAAGCTTTCGCAGCGGGTGGAGAACTTGTTCGTCGGCGTCAACTCCGGCATTATGGATCAATTCGCCGTAGCCAACGGCAAGCAGGATCATGCCATTCTGTTAATGTGCGATACGCTGGAGTATGAGCTGGTGCCTTTCCGAACCGGAGCATACAAAATCGTGATTTCGAATACCAACAAACGGCGCGGACTCGTCGATTCCAAATACAATGAACGCCGCAGCGAGTGCGACCGCGCTTTGGAAATTTTGCAGAAGGAGCTGCCGGCGTTATCGTATCTCGCTCAACTGAATCCGGATCAATTCGTAACCTTGCAGGACAGCATCCGCGATGAAACGGTCCGAAGACGCGCCCAGCATGTCGTCGAGGAAAACCAGCGTGTGCATGATTCCGTGGAGGCCTTGAAGAACGGTGATCTGGAAGCATTCGGACAATACATGAACCAGTCCCATGACTCTTTGCGTTATCTGTACGAAGTTACGGGCGACGAGTTGGATGCGCTGGTGGAAGAAGCTCAGCGGATTCCGGGTACGATCGGTTCCAGAATGACCGGAGCCGGCTTTGGAGGCTGCACGGTATCCCTCGTACACGAGGACGCGGTGGAACGTTTCATCGCGGAAGTGGGACAGCAGTACGAAGCCAGAACGGGACTGAAGCCCGACTTCTACGTATGTGGCGTAGGTCAAGGCGTGCATGAAGTGAAGGAGGGCGAATAATATGGCTATTTTAGTGACTGGCGGAGCGGGTTACATCGGTTCTCACACCGTAGCGGAGCTCTTGGAGCAAGGGGAAGAAGTTGTTGTGATCGACAGCCTGGAGACGGGACATCGCGAAGCGCTGCTGGGCGGAAAGCTGTATGTCGGCGATTTGCGCGACAAGGCGCTGCTGAAGCAATTGTTCTCGGAAAATGAGATTGATGCCGTTATCCATTTTGCCGCGAATTCTCTGGTTGGCGAGAGCATGAAAGATCCGGTGAAATATTACGATAACAACGTATACGGAACGCTGTGCCTGCTGGAAGCCATGAATGAAGCGGGCGTGCGTAAGATCGTCTTCTCGTCAACGGCCGCAACCTACGGCGAGCCTGAGAAGGTGCCGATCGAGGAAACGGACCGGACCCAGCCGACGAACGTGTACGGGGAAACCAAGCTGATGATGGAACGGATGATGTCCTGGTTCGATACCGTGCTTGGGGTGAAGTATGTATCCCTTCGTTACTTTAACGCAGCCGGCTCGCATGCCAGCGGAAAGATCGGCGAGGATCATCGGCCGGAGAGCCATCTGATCCCGCTTGTTCTGCAAACCGCTTTGAAGCAGCGCCCAAGCATCTCGGTGTTTGGCGACGATTACGCAACGCCTGACGGCACGTGTGTCCGTGATTACATTCATGTCAGCGATCTGGCAAATGCGCATCTGCGCGCGGTTGATTACCTCCGCCGCGGGGAATCCAGCAATGTGTTTAATCTCGGGAACGGCCTCGGGTTCTCGGTGAAGGAAGTAATCGAGACATCGAAGCAGGTGACGGGTGCCGATATTCCGGTTGTCATGGAAGCTCGCCGTGCAGGTGACCCTGCGGTATTGGTGGCGTCATCGGATAAAGCGCGAACGGTTCTCGGATGGACGCCATCCAGAACGACGCTTGAGGAGATTATCGAGAGCGCATGGAAGTGGCACAGCAGCCGTCCGGACGGTTACGGTGACAATTAATCCAAGGGGGACGATGAACATGAATGCTGCAACATCAAGTACTCCCGAATCCAAGCAGGTCCTTCATGCGATTGAAATGCTGGTGCGATTTGCGCTTCATAAAGGCCTGATCCAGGCAGCGGATGCGGATTACAGCCGCAATCTGCTGCTGGAGGATTTCGGGTTCAGCGAACCGTACGGTGACGAAGTGAACGACCTAATACCGGATGGGCCTCAGGCTATGCTCGACATCCTGATTGATTACGGTGCGGCGCATGGCATGATCCCGGAAAATACAGATACGTACCGGGACTTGCTGGACGCCAAAATCATGGGCCGTCTCATGGCAAGACCTTCGGAAGTGGCCGCTCGGTTCCGGACGGTTGAGCATGAGCAGGGGATCGTCGAGGCTACCCGACAATTTTACAATTTGTGCATCGATTCCAACTATATTCGGATGGATCGCGTAGCCAAAAACGAATACTGGCGGCATGCCAGCGCGTACGGCGATATTGAGATTACCATCAATCTATCCAAGCCGGAGAAGAGCCCGAAGGAAATCGCCATGGCCAAACTGCTGCCTCCGCCGATCTATCCGAAGTGCCAGCTCTGCCGGGAGAATGTGGGTTATGCAGGCAGGGTCAATCACCCGGCGCGGCAGAACCTGCGCATTATTCCGCTGGAGTTGAACGGTGAGCCATGGTTCTTCCAATATTCTCCATATGTTTATTATAACGAGCACTGCATTGTATTCCATCACGACCATGTACCGATGAAGCTGACCAAAGCGACGCTTGCCCGCCTTTTGAGCTTCGTCGATGCCTACCCGCACTACTTTCTCGGCTCGAATGCGGATCTTCCGATTGTCGGGGGCTCGATTCTCACGCACGATCATTTTCAAGGGGGACGACATACCTTCCCGATTCAGAAAGCGCCGAAGGTGGCCGGATTTGCGCATGGGGATTATCCGGACGTATCCGTGGCCATCGTGAAGTGGCCGATGTCGGTTATCCGGCTATCCTCAAAGGACCGGGAATCCCTCCTTGAATGCGCGAACAGTATATACGAGGGGTGGAAAATCTACAGTGATCCTTCTGCAGACATTGAAGCGTTCAGCGAAGTGGACGGAGAGCGGGTCCGCCATAATACGGTGACTCCGATTGCCCGCCGAAATGACGAGGGCATCTATGAGATGGACCTGGTTTTGCGGAACAATCGGACGAATGAGCAATATCCGGAAGGGATCTTCCACCCTCACCGGGAGATGTTCCACATCAAGAAAGAAAACATCGGCTTGATCGAAGTGATGGGACTGGCGATCCTGCCGGGCAGACTCAAGGAAGAGCTGGACCAAATCGCCGAGATTCTGGCGGGGGACGAGGCGCTGTATGCGGACAGCCAGGCCGCTGACCATCCGCTCGCCGTCCATGGCGACTGGATCGAGGAGCTGCGAGGACGGGGAATGACCGCATCCGATAAAGCCGGGGCCACCGAACTGATACGCCGTGAGGTCGGCAGCAAATTCACGACCATTTTGGAGCATGCCGGGGTATATAAACAGACGGCGGAAGGACAACAGGCATTTCAGCGATTCCTGAGCCATATGGGATACGTTCCAGACAGCAGATAGACATTCATTGATGGATATATGAGATATTGAAGTTAACGATAACTAGGATCATCATTCAAACAGCCGATTCTTTCTGGAGAAGGACGGCTGTTTGTTTTGCATAATGGGAATGGTATAGAATGAAAAAGCATGCACGATAGAATATAGATGCAAACAAGATGCCATGGAGGTAATGTACATGAGACCTTTTGTCTTTCATAATCCGACTCAGTTGATTTTTGGAAAGGGCAAGCTGAGTGCTTTAAGTAGTGAAGTGGCCAAATACGGCCGGAACGTATTGCTTGTATATGGTGGCGGCAGCATTAAGCGCAGCGGGCTGTACGACCAGGTTATCGCGTTACTGCGGGAAGCAAATGCGGTAGTCACGGAGCTTGCCGGTGTGGAACCGAACCCGCGCCTGTCGACGGTTCATAAGGGTGTGGCATTGTGCCGGGAGCATAACATTGATCTCATTCTGGCCGTTGGCGGCGGAAGCGTCCTTGACTGCTCCAAGGCCATTGCCGTTGGCGCCAAATATGACGGAGATATGTGGGATTTCGTAGAGCGCAAAGCGGCTCCGCAAGCGGGTCTTCCACTTGGAACGGTGCTTACGATGGCTGCAACGGGATCGGAGATGAACGGAGGCTCCGTTATCACCAATGAAGTAACCCAAGAGAAGATGGGCTGGGGAAGTCCTCATGCGTACCCCGCATTTTCGATTCTGGACCCTGTACATACGTTCTCTCTTCCGCGGGATCAAACGGTGTACGGTATCGTAGATATCATGTCTCACGTGCTGGAGCACTACTTCCACCAAGACACCAACACGCCCGTGCAGGACGGATTCTGCGAAACGATACTTCGTACCGTTATCGATACGGCACCGAAGCTGGTGGAGGATCTGGAGAACTATGAGCACCGCGAGACGATCATGTACTGCGGAACGATGGCGCTCAACGGTATGATCAATATGGGGATGGCCGGTGACTGGGGAACCCATAACATCGAGCACGCGGTATCTGCCGTATACGATATTCCGCATGGCGGCGGACTGGCGATCCTGTTCCCGAATTGGATGAAATATAATCAAAGTGCGGATCCTCAGCGCTTCAAGTCACTTGCCGTGAACGTATTCGGAGTGGACCCGGCAGGAAAAAGCGATGAAGCCATCGGATTGGAAGGAATTGAAGCGCTTCGCAGCTTCTGGACTTCCATCGGTGCGCCTAGCACACTGGGAGCGTACGATATTGACGACAGCCAGATCGAGGCTATGGCCGATAAGGCGATGCGGTTTGGTCCTTTTGGCAACTTCCGCAAGCTGCAGCGTGAAGACGTCGTGGAGATTTATCGGATGTCACTATAAGGGTTGTCCTGTCGTTATATGACAAGGAATAGAATCATTTCAAAGCCTGCCGGTTCATGCCGTGCAGGCTTTTTAATTGGGACGTGGAATATAGATATGAAGAGATTTTCATACGTTTGAGGGAAATAATTGAAACTTTAGCAAACATTTTGCCGTATTACTTGTTATACACAGTAAGGAATTCTAGAGGGGGCAATCAACATGGAAGCGTTATATTGGGGCTGTCTAATCGGTGGCGTGATATTTGCCATCGTAACCGTGGTGCTTGGCGACATACTTAGCTCGGCGCTTGACGGATTGTTGGACTTTTTGTCAGTGGATTTTTTCAATCCGGTTGTAATCGCTGGGGGAATCACCGTATTTGGCGGTACCGGAATCATGCTGACGAAATACACGGACTTAGCGGCAGGTGCCCATGTAACGCTGTCTGTCTTAGCGGCTATCGTCATTTCGATTCTCGTCTACTTCGGCTACGTTAAACCGATGGAGAACAGCGAGAACTCGACGGGCTTCTCCATAAAGGAGCTGGCGGGCATGATCGGCGTTGTCACCGTACCGCTTCCTGCAGAAGGATTCGGTGAAGTGATGGTTAAGATTGGCGCAGGCAACACAACGCACATCGCGTCTAGCTTTGATCGTCAAAATCTTGCCGCAGGTGTCCGTGTGGTGGTAGTCGACGTTGTTGAGGGTGTCTTGAGAGTGTCCGAACTGGAAGAACGAAAAGGAGAGGATTGATTCAATGCCAGAGTACTTAGTAATTCCGTCGATTGTTGTAGGGGTCATTGTCGTGCTAGGACTTGCGTTCTGGGCTCGTTACAAAACGGTGAGTCCGGATGAAGCGATGATCGTAACCGGTTCTTTTTTGGGAAGCAAAAATTTGTCGGAGGATGAATCCGGCCGCAAAATCAAAATCGTGCGCGGCGGCGGCGCTTTTATACTCCCCGTATTTCAGCGCTCCGAATTTGTATCGCTCTTATCTCATAAGCTGGATGTCATGACACCTGAAGTGTACACGGAGCAAGGCGTTCCGGTTATGGCCGATGGGGTAGCCATCATTAAAGTGGGAAGCTCGATCGAAGACGTGGCAACGGCAGCCGAGCAATTCATGGGCAAGCCGATTGAAGCGCTGAAGGGCGAAGCCCAGGAAGTGCTGGAAGGCCATCTTCGTGCCATTCTCGGCTCCATGACGGTAGAGGAAGTATACCGTAACCGCGACAAGTTCGCGCAGGAGGTTCAGGGTGTGGCTGCAAGAGACCTGAAGAAAATGGGACTTCAGATCGTTTCCTTTACCATTAAGGACGTTCGCGACAAGCATGGATATCTGGAAGCGCTGGGTAAACCGCGGATCGCTACGGTAAAGCGGGATGCCGAGATTGCCGAAGCGGAAGCGATGCGCGACGCGCGGATTCAGAAAGCGCGCGCGGAAGAAGAAGGACAGAAGGCCGAGGTAATTCGCGACACGAATATTGCGGAAGCCGAGAAGGAACGGGAGCTGAAGGTCGCTTCCTTTAAAAAGGAGCAGGATACGGCCAAGGCCGAAGCGGACCAAGCCTATCATATCCAGGAAGCCCGTGCCAGACAAACGGCGGTTGAGGAGCAGATGAAGGTTGAGCTCGTTCGTAAAGAACGCGAAATCGATCTGCAGGAAAAAGAAATCATGATTCGCGAGAAGCAGTACGACGCAGACGTGAAGAAAAAAGCCGAAGCGGATCGCTATGCTGTTGAGCAGGCGGCCGAAGCGGATAGGATCCGCAAGATGCGCGAAGCGGATGCGGTGCAGTACTCCATCGAAACTCAAGCTAAAGCTTCTGCCGAACAGAAGCGCCTGGATGGTCTGGCGGTTGCGGATGCCGAGCGTGCGAAAGGTACGGCCGAAGCCGAAGTCATTCGCCTGCGCGGTCTTGCCGAAGCCGATGCCAAGGAGAAACTCGCCGAAGCATTCCAGAAGTTCGGAGAAGCTGCGGTGCTCGACATCATCGTAAAAATGCTGCCTGAGCTTGCCGGCAAGATTGCGCAGCCAATCTCATCCATCGACAAGCTGACGGTTGTTGATACAGGCAAAGGCGAAGGAGCGGCTCGCGTGAGCAATTATGTGACCGAGCTGATGTCCACGGCGCCTGAAATGCTGAAGAGTGTGTCAGGGATTGATGTGGAAGAACTGATTAAGGGCCTGACAACGAAGAAAGCTGCTCCAGTCCAAAAGCCGGTAGCCGCCCAGCAGGAGCTTGTCCCGGTACCTGTAGCTGTAGAGACAAGTGCTGCGAAGGAAGAATAGAACGAACGGCAAGTAGGATTGGAATAGTGGTCACAGACAGCGGTACAGCGCTTTGGAGACCTTTGGCAACCACATATGATTTTGCCGCGCTCTTATATTTCTGATAAGATATCCGAGTATACGCGTATGAATCAAAAAGAGGTGCAAACGTGAGCAGCTTACAAGTGGCTAAAGTGTTGAACAATAATGTAATCATAGCGAAGCATCCTCAACATGGCGAGGTTGTTGTTATAGGCAAGGGAATCGGCTTTAACCGGAAGAATAAAGACCGTATTCTAGCCTCCGCTGCCGAGAAGATGTTCATTTTGACCAAACCGGAGGAGCAGGAGCAGTATAAGCAGTTGGTGCCTCACATCGATGAGAAGCTGATTGAGGCGATGAATGACATTATTCTGAATGCTGCCAAATCCAGCGACGCTCCTCTGAATGAGCATATCCACATTGCGTTGACTGATCATATCGCATTTGCCATTAAACGCCATGCCCAAGGTCTCTATATTCATAATCCCTTTTTGTACGAAACCAAAGAGATGTATCCTGAAGAGTACGAGATGGCGGAATATGCCGTCCGTACCATCCGGGAGAAGCTTGGGGTGGACTTGGGCCAAGAGGAGATCGGATTCATTGCCCTTCATTTTCACGGTGCGCTCACAAACCAGCACATTTCGGAGGTCCGCAAACATTCGGAGCTGATCGCCGATCTAGTACACACTGTTGAACAGCAGCTGGATTATGTCATCCCGAGGGATACGCTGGACTATTCCCGCCTGTTGACTCACCTCCGGTTTGCCTTGGAGCGGATTCGGCGGGGAGAAGCGGTGAACGAGACGAGTTCATTGGACGGTCTGCTGAAGCGTGAATATCCCGATACGTATTCCTTGGCATGGAAACTGACGAAGATGATGGAGCAGCGGCTGAAGAAGCCCGTATATCCCGCCGAGGCCGGTTATTTGACCATTCATCTGGAGCGGCTGGTCCAGCGTAAAGAGCAGGGCGAGCAAATGTGAAGATTTTATTAAGTCCTTCACCATGTGGTTGCAACGAAAAATGAACGGTGTTACAATACGAACAGTTATGAAGCATAAAACTTCAAATCAAACGTGTAACTGATTCGATCAGGCATGAGTATTACAGGAATTTGGTTGTTATTACCCATTTTTGGGTAATCTAATCCATGAGATTAGCCATCCATTTTCCCGTGGTTACTCATGCCTTTTTTTGATTTGGTTGTTTTATGATGCTCTACATTCAACTTTGTGACCACAACGAGATAGAGGGTGAGAATTTTCATGTTTAAGCGGCTTTTTGGTGTACTGCAAAGGGTCGGTAAAGCTCTGATGCTGCCCGTGGCCATATTGCCGGCGGCCGGACTATTGCTCGGCCTTGGAAATATGCTGGTCAACCCCGATTTCCTGCAATATGCACCGTGGCTTGATGCGGCTTGGGTTCAAGCAGCTGCCACGGTCATGATGAATGCGGGACAAATCGTGTTCACGAATTTATCCTTGCTGTTTGCAGTGGGGGTTGCCGTCGGCTTGGCCGGAGGCGAAGGTGTGGCCGGGCTTGCTGCTATCATCGGTTACCTCGTCATGAACGTTACCATGGGCAGCGTTATAGGTGTGACGCCATCGATGATTGGCACGAATTACGAATATGCCAGCGTGCTTGGCATTCCGACCTTGGCCACCGGGGTATTCGGCGGGATTATTGTAGGTATATTAGCGGCAAGCATGTACCGGAGATTTTTCAAAATAGAGCTTCCGTCTTATCTGGGCTTTTTTGCAGGAAAACGGTTTGTTCCGATTATGACGGCTGCAACGTCCGTTTTGCTTGGTCTGTTAATGGTCTTTATATGGCCTCCGATCCAGTCTGCGCTTAACACTGCATCCCATTTCATGCTGGAACAAAACCTGACGCTGTCCGCTTTTGTGTTCGGCGTTGTGGAACGCGGATTGATCCCGTTCGGTCTGCACCACATTTTCTATTCTCCATTCTGGTTTGAGTTCGGGGAGTATTTGAATCAGGCAGGTCAAATGGTGCGCGGTGATCAAAATATATTCATGGCTCAGCTTCGGGATGGCGTCGAGTTTACGGCAGGCACCTTCATGACGGGTAAGTATCCGTTTATGATGTTTGGTCTTCCTGCCGCTGCGCTTGCTATCTATCATGAAGCGAAACCGGAGAACAAAAAGTTTGTCGCCGGTATTATGGGGTCGGCAGCGCTGACCTCCTTCTTGACGGGGATCACGGAACCGCTTGAGTTCTCCTTCCTGTTCGTTGCACCGATCTTGTTCGCCGTGCATGCACTGTTCGCAGGTCTATCCTTTATGACCATGCATATTCTGGGTACCAAGATTGGCATGACCTTCTCCGGCGGTCTGATCGATTACATGATATTCGGTGTCATTCCGAACCGGACGCCATGGTGGAATGTACTCATTGTTGGTGCTATCATGGCGGTAATCTATTATTTCGGTTTCCGGTTTGTCATTCGGAAATTCAATCTGAAGACGCCGGGCCGGGAGGACGCTTCCGCACCTGAGTCGGAAACGGGCTCTCAGAGAGCAGGCGGTGACAGCAAAAATGATCTGCCGCTTAACATTCTGACTGCGCTTGGCGGCCAGCCTAACATTGCGCATCTGGATGCCTGCATTACCCGGCTACGGGTAGAGGTGAAAGACAAGGGCAATGTCGATAAGGCTAGGCTGAAACAGCTGGGTGCGTCAGGTGTGCTGGAGGTGGGGAATAATATCCAGGCGATATTCGGCACCCGTTCCGATACGATTAAATCGCAAATCCAGGACATTATGTCGGGTATAACACCGACTACCGCATCTAAAGCAGCGGATGTGGAGACGATGCCGACTGCTAAAGAGGAGCAGCAGGCTGGTCAGGACGGAGAAACGCTTGTCATGGAGGAGATCGTATCCCCAGTCGATGGGGAGCTTATGGATATTTCCCATGTGCCTGATCCTGTGTTTGCAGAACGAATGACGGGGGATGGATTTGCGGTATTACCTCATAACGGAACGATCGCTTCTCCTGTTAATGGAACCGTGTTTAACGTATTCCCGAGCAAGCATGCGGTCGGCATTATGTCGGATGGCGGCAAGGAAGTGCTTGTCCATATCGGCGTTAATACCGTTAAGCTGAAGGGGCAAGGATTTGAAGTTCTTGTACAAGAGGGGGATCTGGTATCCACGGGACAACCGATCATGCAAGTGGATCTGGATTATGTGAAGGCGAATGCCAAATCGATTATTTCTCCTGTGATCTTCTCGAATTTGCCGGAGGGAGCTTCCGTGAAGCTGAACAAGACCGGTGAAGTAAAAAGCGGTGAAAAAGGGATCATTACGATATCGAAACCTTAACTTCACGGTTATCTCAAGGATTCTAAAAAATTAAAATATACGAAAGTAGGATGATGAACATGCAACAAACATTCAGAATTATTGACGAAGATGGAATTCACGCACGTCCGGCAACAGCATTGGTAAATACGGCTAACAAATTCCAGGACACCAATTCATTTGCCGAAGCGAACGGCAGAAAAGTAACGCTGAAATCGATCCTGGGCGTTCTGTCCCTCGGATTGGAGCAAGGTGATACATTGACACTGATCACGGAAGGCGGCAATGAGAGCGAAGCGCTGACAGCACTGCAAGAAGTGATGGTGAACGAAGGGTTAGGCGAGCTTCATGAATAATCTGAAAGGAATCGCGGCTTCCGCTGGCATCGCGATTGCACGTGCATTTACACTGGAGCATCCTGATTACTCGGTTACGGAAAAGCAAGTGACAGACACGGATGCTGAGCTTGCGAAGCTGGATGCGGCGCTGGCTCAGTCCCAGGCTGAGCTTGAAGCGATCAAAGCCCGCACGCTTCAGGAACTCGGGGAGAAGAAGGCTGAGATTTTCGAATCTCACCTTCTCATCCTGAATGATCCTGAATTGATTGAACCAGTTAAAGCGAAAATCGCCTCTGAGTCGCTTAACGCGGAATACGCCTTAAATGAAACGGCAACCCAATTCATTCAAATGTTCGAGAACATGAAGAGTGCCTACTTGCAGGAGCGGGCAGCGGATATGCGCGACGTAACCAAACGTATCCTGAAGCATCTGCTCGGCCTGAATTATGTCAGTCCTTCAGAAATCAGCGAAGAAGTCATCGTGGTTGCAGAGGACCTGACTCCTTCGGATACCGCGCAGTTGAACCGTAACTACGTTAAAGGATTCACGACGAATATTGGCGGGCGTACCTCGCATTCTGCCATCATGGCCCGTTCGCTTGAAATTCCGGCTGTCGTCGGAACGAAAAACGTGCTCTCTTCGGTCCAAAACGGGGATTTGATCATCGTTAACGGACTGGAAGGGGACGTCATCATTAATCCTACGGAAGCCATCGTGGCCCAGTACCGTGCGAAGCAGGATGCCTACGCCAAACAGGTCGAGGAATGGAAGAAACTCCGTTCCGAACCGACGGTATCCAAGGACGGGATCCATGTGGAGCTGGCCGCCAATATCGGGACGCCGAACGATGTAACCGGCGTGTTGGAGAATGGCGGAGAGGCGGTAGGACTGTATCGCACGGAATTCCTGTACATGGGCAGGGATAAACTTCCTTCCGAAGAGATCCAGTATGTCGCCTATAAATCGGTACTGGAGAAAATGGAAGGCAAGCCGGTTGTTGTCCGCACGCTCGATATCGGCGGGGACAAGGAGCTGCCTTATTTGGATCTTCCTAAGGAAATGAATCCGTTCCTGGGATTCCGGGCCGTTAGGTTGTGCCTGGACCGTCAGGATATTTTCAGAACACAGCTTCGGGCACTGCTCCGCGCAAGCGTCCACGGCAATCTGCGAATCATGTTTCCCATGATCGCGACGCTCGGTGAGTTCCGCGAAGCCAAAGCGCTTCTGGAGGAAGAGAAATCCAAGCTGGTAAGCGAAGGCATTCCGGTATCTGAGGAGATCCAGCTCGGGATCATGGTGGAGATTCCATCCACTGCGGTGCTCGCGGATCAGTTTGCCAAAGAGGTTGATTTCTTCAGTATCGGAACGAATGATCTTATCCAGTATACGATGGCGGCTGACCGCATGAATGAACGGGTTGCTTATCTGTATCAACCCTATAATCCGGCGATCCTGCGACTGGTTAAAATGGTCATCGATGCCGCTCACCGCGAAGGCCGCTGGGTTGGTATGTGCGGTGAAATGGCAGGTGACGCCACGGCGATTCCGATTCTCCTTGGTCTCGGGCTGGATGAGTTTAGCATGAGCGCTACATCCATTCTTCCGGCGCGCAGCCAGATCGGGAAGCTGTCCCGCAGTGATATGCAGGCACTTGCTGCCAAAGCGCTTGAAATGGGTACCGCAGAGGAAGTAGTGGCTCTGGTGGAATCCATTGAGGTAACAGGCGAGTAAACGGAAGACGCCTTGAGCGATGTGAGAAATTAATGAAGCACTTCGTTTGTTCTGGGACTCTACCAATCTTTTTCCACTATAGCCATACATTGACAACATCTGTCCATTTGGGCAGATGTTTTTTTTGTCTAAAGAAAGACACCCGGCATATTTGCTAGTATAATAGCCTAAATATATAGTTATTTGGCATCAAACCCAAACCAAAACAGGGCTTTTGGCATATCATGATATATGAAAGCGTTCTACATTCATGTGCTAGAGGTCTGTCTTATGATTCAGGCGCCCATACTAGGAAGTAAATCTACTTATAAGTGACGGTGATGATGACTATGGACATGATCAAGAGCTGTACAAGTGTTAAGCTGGGGGCTACCTACCGAAGAGAGGGAACGGCCTTTCAGGTGTGGGCTCCGGATGCGGTTCATGTGAAACTGGCTTTGTATGAAGGTCCGGGAGAGTATAACGAGCAGGGTCTCGTAACGGATCACGAGAGCGGTACTTTATATTCGATGGAATGTAATAGCGACGGCATATGGTCGGCTGTCATAAACAGAGATCTTCACGGAACCTATTATATGTACCGAATCGAGTCAGCGGACGGCGTCGTTTGTTATGCCGTTGACCCCTATGCAACGGCGGTGTCCGCCAATGGATGCCGCGGCGCGGTTGTTGATCTGGCGAAGAGCAATCCGCCGGGGTGGGAGCAGGATGTTAGACCCACGCTGCTGAAACCTACGGATGCGGTGCTCTATGAGCTTCACGTACGCGATTTCTCGATTCATACCGATTCGGGAATGAAATATAGAGGGAAATACAAGGCATTCACGGAGGGGGGCCTGCGGGATTCCGAAGGGAATACCATTGGACTGGATCATCTTCAAGAATTGGGTGTGACCCATGTGCATCTGCTGCCGGTATTTGATTTTCGAACGGTCAATGAGCTGGATGGCTATGCAACCGGCTGCTTAAGCCGCGAGTATAACTGGGGCTATGATCCGCAGAATTACAATGTTCCTGAAGGTTCGTATGCGACAGACCCTATGGATCCGATGGTGCGCATCCGGGAGCTGAAGGAGATGATTCTGGCTCTGCATGCAAGGGGAATCCGTGTCGTCATGGACGTGGTTTACAACCATACGTATACGGTGGATGACGGTCCGTTTGAACGATTGGCGCCTGGGTATTTCTATCGTAAGGATGGATACGGAAATTTATCGAACGGTTCAGGCGTAGGCAACGAGCTCGCTACGGAGAAGCCGATGGTACGCAAATACATCAAGGATTCCCTAAGGTACTGGGCCGAGGAGTATCACATCGACGGATTTCGGTTTGATCTGATGGCTCTGATCGATACAACAACGATGAAAGAGATTGTAAGCGAGCTGCGGCGTGAAGTGGATCACTCTCTTCTGTTTTATGGTGAGCCATGGACGGGAGGCTTAAGCCCGTTAACGGAGCAGACCGTCAAAGGAAGCCAGAAGGGTCAAGGCTTCGCTGTATTTAATGATCATTTTCGGCAGGCCATCAAAGGTGACAATGACGGGCGCGGCCCTGGATTTGCTACGGGCGAACCGTGGTGCGAGGGTGCTATCGTTGAAGGGATGATGGGCTCGATCCATGATTTTGCGCTTCATCCGGAAGAGACGGTCAATTACGTCACCGTGCATGATAACTTGAATCTGTGGGACAAAATTTTAGTGGCACACGGGATGGAGGAACAGGCAGGACTGCTCCGTCTAATGGACGGTAGGCTGGTTAACGGCGGCGATATATGGCAGGCAACCGCTGCATCCAAGCCTTATATCGATATTCCTGATGAAGCTGTGATGTCGGCAGCGCCTGTGCGCCGCAGCTTGCTGGCTAACGGCATTGTACTGCTCTCTCAGGGGATTCCGCTGCTGCATGCCGGCGATGAGCTGCTTCGCACGAAATTTGGCGATCATAACAGCTACCGCAGCGGGGATGCCGTTAATGCCATCCGCTGGTCGAACAAGAAACGATTCAAACCTGTGTTTGATTATTACAAAGGCCTTATTGCCCTGCGCAAAGCCCATCCGGCATTTCGCATGGCGGCAAGAGAAGAGATCGAGAAACATATGGAAGTGCTGCGCAGCAGCGATCGGATTATCGCTTACCGGTTAACGCATCATGCCGCACAAGATAGCTGGGGACAAATTGTAGTGATCGTGAACGGGAATGAGCATGAAATGACGGTTGATCTGCCGCCTACCCCTTACCGCTGGAACATCGTAGTGAACGATTGCCAGGCAGGTACAGATACGATCGACACGTTGGACCAGGGAGCTATCGCGGTCCCAGGGCTGTCGCTGATGGTGTTGTACGAGGATCAGACCCAGAAGAAGCAGGGATTGATTACCGTTGAGATCGAATACGAGAGACGTGATCAAGCATATGATGGCTGGAATGTATGGGTGTGGGGAACGGGTGTGCAGGATGGCAGCGTGCCATTCACTAAGGCGGACAGCGGCAAAGCCCGAGCGGTCTTCCATGCAACTTCCGGAACCAAGCGGGTCGGCTGTATCGTCAGGTTGAATGATTGGGAGGATCGGGAAGGCGAGAAAGACTGGTTTATCGATATTCCGCCAGACGAAACAGAGGTACGGATTTCGCTGCCAAGCTCCAAAGAAAACGGCTCTGCGGGCCAAGAGCAGCGGGATATGGCGAGTTGAGGATTGTATTGTAAAAAAAATAAGGAGCCCTCCTTTTGTACTGAAAGGGGGGCTCCCATTATTTATATTTCAAAAGGGGTATCATTCATTACCCACTGGATTGAAATTTAAAACATCTGAAACTCATGATTAGTTAGCAGGTAAATAGGGTAATAATGAGATAGACTTTGTTTTCGATAAAGGAGGATGTCACTCATGTCAAAAGGAAACACAGTTCAACTCCAAGCAGATGTTCGTGATGAGTTTACCCGGGCTTCTCGCCGAGTGCTTCGCGAAAATGGCGGAATCCCTGGCGTAGTATACGGTGCGGGCGAGGAAAGCATCCCCGTTGCTGTTAATTTCAAGGATACGGCCAAGCTGTTCCACACCGGAAGGTCGGAGGTGTTCCAGCTTGATATTCCAGGCTCCGGTAAAATTCCGGTTTTGATTAAGGATATTCAAAAGAGACGCGGCACTGTATCCCATGTGGACTTTCTGCGGATCTCCATGAATAAGCCGGTTCGTGTCAGCATTCCGGTGGATTATCAAGGCACTGCTGCCGGAACGAAATCTGGCGGTATTCTGCAAACCCAGGTGACCGAAATCGAAGTAGAGGGATTGCCAGGCGAGCTGCCTTCTACCCTCGAAGCGGATGTATCCGCTCTGGAGATTGGCGACAAGCTTACGGTTGCAGATATTAAAGTACCGGAAGGTATTACATTACACGCTTCGGATGAGGAGATTCTCGCAACCGTCATCGTGCCTCGTGCCGTTGAGGCTGCAGAGACAGAGGATGAAGCGGACGCTGAGGAAGCGAATGCGGGAGAGACAACCGAAGAGTCATAATATGCACATTAAAAAGGCGCTTGCTTTTTGCTGGTATCCAGCGGAGCAAGCGCCTTTTTGTCAGGGATATTGATAACTCTATTTACCCTTTCGATCATGGATGCCTTTATAACTCATTGGGGCGTCTCCAAAGTATTTGTTCCAAATGGTCAAATATGTTCCGTCCTGCTGCATGGTAGCCAGTGCATTGTCAACGGCGGCCACGAGATCCGGATTCCCTTTGACAAAGGCAGCGGAAATCTCGAACACCTGATCGGCGGATTCGGCGGCAGCGACCGGAAGATCCGGGAACTGCTGCTTCAGGTTGGTCACGGATAACTGGTCCGAAATGACAGCATCCAGGTCTCCATTTGCGAGCTTGTTGGCTGCGTCTGATATATATTTGATCGGGACGATTTCCGCTCCATGCTTCTTGGCCATATCCTTATAGATTCCGGTCGGGTTCAGGCCGACACGCTTGCCCTTGATATCCGAGAAGGTACGGATTTGATCTTCGCCTGAGGAACGCACAAGCAGAACCGGGGTAGAGGATAGATAAGCGACGGAAAAATCATAGAGGGCCCGCCGGTCCGGCCGGTCTTCAATCTGGTTGAATACGGCGTCGTATTTGCCTTCCGTCAGCCCTGACAGCAGATTCTCCCACTCGGTTTCAACGAATTCCGCTCTTAACTCCATATGACGGGCAACCTCTTCAGCGATCTCCACATCGAAACCTGTAAGTCTTCCGCCCGTTCCATGATAACTGAAGGGGGGATAATCCCGTTCCGTTGCAATTCGCAGCGTTCCGCGTTCCACAGCATTCCGAAGCAGGAAGCCGGTGTTCACCCGGTAAGGATTTACGCCCATGTTGGGGGTTGGCACCCGGTCATTGCTGTCAGGCGTGCATCCGGTAAGTATAATTGACCCGATCAGTGTGAGTAAACAGGCAAAACTAATCCAACGTATCGATATTGTTCCGCGCATGACTCCAGAAACCATCCTTTCTTTATTCACGGTCCTTCGAGGCCCATTTCGTAAAGTTAGGATGTCCCAAAGGATGGTTCGTATATTCGTGAAATGTCGGTACGCGGCAAGAACTTAGGGGCGATAATCCAATTTAAGAGGAAAATGGACGGAAAAGAGACTGTGCTTCCTCTGCCTGCAGCAGCAGCGGACATGCACAGCCTCTTTTCGTTAGATTGGGTTGAAGCTTAGGTTGACATGGTTTTGATCCAGCGCTTTATGATCCTTAACGGGCCATCCATCCGCCATCAACACAAAGTACATGTCCGTTCATATAATCCGAAGCGGCGGAAGCGAGGAATACGGCTGGTCCGCCAATATCCTCGGGTTTACCCCAGCGTCCGGCAGGGATACGGTCCGTAATGGAAGTGCGCCGTTCCTCATCCTGACGGATGGCTGCCGTATTATCGGTTTCGATATAACCGGGAGCAATGCCGTTCACCTGGATGCCGCTGGCTGCCCATTCATTGGCCAAAGCTTTCGTGAGACCGGCAACCCCATGCTTGCTTGCTGTATATCCGGGTACATTGATTCCGCCTTGGTAGGACAGCATGGAGCAAATGTTAATGATTTTGCCGCTGCCGCGTTCAATCATATGTCTTCCGGCCAATTGGGACAGTAAAAATACGGTGTTCAGATTCAAGTCAATCACGTCCAGCCAATCCTGCGTGCCATGATCCTTGGCCGGTGTCCGCCGGATAATGCCGGCATTATTGACGAGAATGTCCACGTGCCCCGTTAGCTCCAGCGCTTGGTCAAACGTCGGCTGGAGCTTGCTCTGGTCGCTTAGATCGACCTGGATTTCGGAAGCTTTTCTACCGAGTGAAGTGATGGCATTTATCGTTTCGGCGCTTGTATTCATGGACACGGCAACGATATCCGCACCGGCTTCGGCTAAAGCTATCGCGATGCCTTGCCCCAGTCCTCTGGCGGAACCGGTGACAATTGCCGTTTTGCCTGATAAATCAAACCTGTTCATGCTCCGTAAATCCCCTCTCATTTGCTCTCTATTAGAATAAGTATGAAGCTAGGCCGGTCTTTGAGTTTCATGCGTCGTGCGTTTACAGCATGGTAACGCCGGCGCCATCATATTGTTTGACCGTCTCGGGAGACAGTCCCGCATCGGTAATGATGCCGCTGATCTCCTGCAGGGATGAAAAAGTCCTTAATGCCGTTTGCCCGAATTTATGATGGTCGACAACGGCATAAACCTCCAGCGAGGTTTCGATTAATGCCCGTTTGAAAGGGATCAGGTCCCCGGTATATACGGACAATCCATGATTAAGATGGACACCCGTGGCGGATATGAATGCTTTTTGAATGTTCAGCTGCGTTACATACGATACGCCTTCGGGGCCTGCGAGCATGTTCCGGACCCGGTAACCCCCCGGAACGACCAAACGGATATGATTCTTGGTCGCCAGTTCGCTGATGATATAGACATCGTTCGTAATGACTGTTAAGGGCACGTCCTCTAGCCTCCGGGCGATCTCCAGCGTGGTGCTGCCTCCGTCCAAGGCAATGATGTCGTCGGTATGGATATGCTTCAGCGCTTTCAGGGCGATTTCGGTCTTTTCATTCGGGTTCTTGGCAAGCGGTTCTTTGGATGGCAGGATGCCGAATTGATCGCTGTGCGCAAGCACAGCTCCGCCATGCACACGAACAATTAGACCCTGTTCCTCCAGCTTGGTCAGATCCTCCCGAATGGTTTTTCCGGTCACTTGAAGCTGCTGGCTTAGATCGGCGACAGTCACTTCTTTATGGGTTAGAAGGTACTCCATTATTTTTTCGTAGCGTCGTAACGGGTTCATATGAATCTCAACTCTTCCGTGGGTTAATGGATAATCCCCTCTATTTTAAATCTTTCATGGACACCGGGTCCATATCATCATAACGTTTATTATCTCCAGCCATGCCCCAGATAAAGGTATAGTTGCTTGTGCCTACGCCGCTATGGATCGACCAGCTTGGCGAAATCACGGCTTGTTCATTGCGCATGACGATGTGCCGCGTTTCATTAGGCTCGCCCATCAGATGGATGACAACCGCTTCTTCCGGTAAATCAAAATAGAGATAAGCCTCCATGCGTCTTGGATGCGTATGGGCAGGCATCGTGTTCCACATGTTTCCTTCTTTCAGCAGGGTCATTCCCATGACAAGCTGGGCGCTCTCAATGCCTTTTTGATGGATGAAACGATAGATCACGCGATCATTGGAATTTTTGATATCGCCCAATGCGCTGGAATCGGCTTCCTCCAAAGTGGCTTTGGCTGTCGGGAAAGATTGGTGCGCCGGGGCAGAATTCAAATAGAATTTGGCCGGATGGGTTGGATCCGTGCTTTTAAAAATAACCTCTTCGGTGCCCATGCCAACGTACAAGCATTCTTTGTTGTTCAGCTCATGCTCCGCACCGTCAACGAGTACGGTACCGTGTCCGCCAATATTGATAATGCCAAGCTCACGGCGTTCCAGGAAAGAGGAAACACCCAGCTCTTTCAGGTCCGTTTCCAGTTTAACCTGTTCTCGAACGGGGGCTGCGCCACCGATAATCAAACGATCTTCATGCGTCAGGACAAGCTCCAGCTTGTCAGGCGTAAACAGGACAGGGATATGGAATTCCTTGCGGAGTCTTTCTGTGTCAAATTGTTTCACTTCGTTGGGGTGTGAGGCATAACGTCTTTCCATTTTCATTCATCTCCTCATAATTCTATTTTTAATGAATTTATAATGTTCATATAAGTACAAATTACTCCATTTACGTTCATATTACAAGAGATAAAATAAAAATGAACAAGAATTATACCTGGTGAACATCGTGCTGACTTCATGTATATCTGACTGAACTTGGAGCGGAAGGGGAAGAATTAGCATTAGATGGGAATGGGGCAGGCTGTCCCGAAATGATCCCCCAGCGAGGTAGCCATGAAGTAAACAAGGTACAACTAGGAGATTGATAGCCTAATGAAAAGAATGTTGATTATCGCAGCAGCTGTGCTTGCAGTGACCGGTTCTCAAAATACGGCAGACGTTCCGCATTATCCTTTTCATCAAACCAGGGAGCAGGAAGTCTGGATGAGGTCCGAGGATGAACGCGATCAGTCCTGGGTCAATATTGCCCACCGGGGGGCATCGGGGTATGCCCCGGAAAATACGATGGCTTCTTTTGGTAAAGCATTTGATATGGGAGCGGATATGCTGGAACTGGATGTCCAATTGAGCAAGGATGGACAGGTCGTTGTGATTCACGATTCCACCGTTGAGCGAACCACTGATGGGCAAGGAGAAGTAGGAGATTTAACCTTCGAGGAGCTGCGTATGCTGGATGCAGGTTCATGGTACGATTCGGCATTTAAAGGAGAAGTCATTCCTGCATTAGCGGAGGTGCTTGAGCATTTCGCAGGACGAATCGGTTTGTTGATCGAATTGAAATCTCCCTCCCTTTACCCGGGCATCGAGCAAAAGGTCGCAGACGATTTGAATAGGTACAACATCGGCGCTGATGGTGGCGAGAGGTATAAGGACCTGATCATCGTGCAGTCAGCAGATACGGACTCGCTGCTTCGGTTCCGCAAGCTGATGCCCGATATCCCGCTGGGCGTTATCATCACCAGTGCGGGCGACTTATCCAAGCAGCGGCTGGAAGATATGAAGGCCTATGCGGAGTATGTGAATGTATCGATGAGGCTGGTATCCAAAGGACTGGTTCAAAAGATACATCAATCCGGGATGAAAACGATGGTCTGGACCATCCGGGATATGCTGCAAATTCCGTATGTGCTTCAAATTAATGTGGATGGGATTATTACGGATTATCCGGACCGGGTGCCGATATCGATTTCGAACAGGAAAATGATCAGATAAATTGCGCAGCGGTGTTGACAACCTTTTGAGGATAAAAGGTTGTCTTATTTATGTTAGTTAAAATAACAAAATTGTCCGGATTCAAAGTAAGTTGAGGGGATTATTTTATAACTATGTTATATAACATTACACAAACTACGGGTTGACACGACATTTCTATAAATAATAAATAAAATAATGTCATAATTATTGACATAGGAAATAAAAGGCAACTATAATGTGGAATAACGAACAGAGAAGTTAGGTTGCAAAAGAAATGTTCGGAAACAGAAAAAAGGGAGTTGGGAGCGAATGAAGAAACAAAGCGTGATCGTTAAAGGATGGGCCTCATTTGTTTTATGTGCAATTTTGATGTCAGGCTGCGTGACGGAAAAGGAAGCCGCCCCAACCGCCGGAGCGGATAACGGCAGCCCGCCGGTAGAAACCGCAGGCGATTCGATTAAGGTCGGTATTCTTCACTCCCTCAGCGGAACGATGGCCATCAGCGAGGTATCGGTTAAGGATGCGGAGATGCTTGCCATCGAAGAAATCAATGCGGCAGGCGGCGTGCTCGGCAAGCAGATCGAACCCGTGATTGAGGACGGTGCCTCGGATTGGCCGACTTTCGCGGAGAAGGCGGGCAAACTGCTGCAGCAGGATAAGGTTGCCGCCGTATTCGGAGGGTGGACCTCCGCCAGCCGGAAAGCCATGCTCCCTGTTTTCGAACAGAATAACGGCCTTTTATTTTATCCGGTCCAATATGAGGGGTTGGAATCCTCCCCCAACATTTTCTATACGGGCGCAACAACCAATCAGCAGATCGTGCCTTCGGTGTCTTGGCTGCTGGAGAACCGCGGCAAAAAAATATTCCTCCTCGGATCCGATTATGTGTTTCCGAGAACGGCCAACAAGATCATCAAGGCCCAGCTGACGGCCGAGGGCGGCGAACTGGCTGGCGAGGAATACACGCCGCTGGGCCATACCGATTTCAGCACGATTATAGCCAAGATCAAAGAGGCGAAGCCCGATATCGTTTATAACACGCTGAACGGCGACAGCAATGTTGCCTTCTTCAAGCAGCTGAAGGATGCGGGCATTACTTCCAAAGATATGACCACGCTGTCCGTCAGCGTTGCGGAGGAGGAAATCCGCGGCATCGGCGCCGATATACTGGAGGGTCATCTGGCAGCCTGGAACTATTATCAGTCTACCGACACTCCGGAGAACAAGGCATTTGTTGACAAATACAAAGCAAAATACGGCGCTGACCGCGTGACGGCTGACCCGATCGAAGCGGGATATACCGCGGTGTACTTATGGAAGGCTGCGGTGGAGAAAGCAGGAACAACGGAGGTGGCTAAGGTGAAGGAAGCGGCAAAAGGCATTGAATTCGCCGCTCCGGAAGGAAAAGTAACCATTGATGGCGAGAATCAGCACATTCATAAAACGGTGCGCATCGGCGAGATGCAGGCGGACGGGCAATTTAAGGAGCTCTGGAATTCGGGAGAACCCGTTAAACCGGATCCCTATCTGAAAACCTATGATTGGGCGAAGGGATTAAGCGGAGAATAAAGCTTCATCTCATGCATAGATGGCCCTCGGGCTTTTTCGTGAAAGGAGGTTCACCCCAGATGGAAATGACGATCCTGCAAGTGTTTAACGGACTCAGCGTCAGCTCGATCCTGTTATTGATTGCTCTTGGCTTGGCGGTGACGTTCGGCTTGATGAATGTCATTAATATGGCCCATGGCGAGCTGATCATGATCGGTGCTTACTCCACGTACGTCACCCAAGGCTTGTTCACTGCGTATATGCCGAAATCCTGGTTCGACACCTATTTCATTGCAGCTTTGCTTGTATCTTTCTTGGTTGCAGCCGCCGTTGGCTGGCTGCTTGAAATGGTTCTCATACGCCATCTGTACGGCAGGCCACTGGACAGTTTGCTCGCCACATGGGGCGTCGGGATGATGCTGCAGCAAATCGCAAGGTTTATCTTCGGCGCACCCAACGTGGCCGTAACCAGTCCCTCTTGGCTGAACGGCGGGCTTGCGATCACCCCAAGCATCGTCCTTCCTTACAAGCGGCTGTTCATTATCCTATTGGTGGCCGCCGTTCTGACGGCCATGTATTTCTATATTTACAGAACGGTTCAAGGCCGAAGAATGCGGGCGGTCATGCAGAACCGCAGCATGGCCGGGTGTCTCGGCATTTCAACCCGGCGCGTGGACGGCCTCACGTTTGCGATCGGCTCGGGCATTGCCGGTATTGCCGGCTGCGCGTTGACGCTGCTCGGCCCGATCGGTCCTTCGATCGGCACCTACTATATCGTCGATGCTTTCATGGTGGTGGTGCTTGGCGGCGTTGGAAAGTTGATCGGCACGGTTGCCGGGGCGCTGGGCATCGGCGTGTTCAATACGCTGTTTGAGACCTACACTTCGGCATCTATCGGCAAAGTGCTGGTATTCGCCTGCATCGTGGCTTTCTTGCAGTGGAAGCCACGCGGGCTTGTTGCGCTACGAACACGCAGCCTGGATTAGAGAGGAGGGGATGATATGGTGCTGAAATGGTTGACAGGAACCCCCGGCAGCCGATCGAAACGGATTTTGTGGAGCGTTGTGCTGCTTCTGATGTGTATGGCGCCTTTGTTCACGACCCCTTTTCGCCTCGGATTGCTGACCAAATTTCTGGCTTTGGCGATCCTGGCGGTCGGGCTGGACCTGATCTGGGGCTATGGCGGCATTCTAAGTCTGGGGCACGGCGTGTTCTTTGGATTAGGCGCTTATGCCATGGCCATGTATTTGAAGCTGGACGCCAGCGGCTCGTCTCTGCCTGATTTTATGGGATGGAGTGGGGTAACGTCTCTCCCTTGGTTCTGGGAGCCTTTCCGATCGTTCCCCGCGGCCTTGATACTCGGAATGCTGCTTCCGGCCTTGCTCGCGTTAATCCTCGGATTTTTTACGTTCCGCAATCGGATCGTTGGCGTGTATTTTACGATCCTTACGCAGGCCCTGGTCATGATCGTGGTTACGCTGTTTGTAGGCAAGCAGGAGTGGACGGGTGGCACGAACGGGCTTACGGGATACAACTCCATATTGGGTTTTAATCTGAACGCGCCGTCAACGAAAATCGGATTGTATTTTGTTACACTGGCCGCTCTGGCAGGAGCCTATATTCTGTGCAGAAGAATTGTGAACAGCAGGGTGGGTCAGGTGCTGGAAGCATCAAGAGATGGAGAGAACCGGGTGCGGTTTCTGGGGTTTGACCCTTCCCGTTACAAGACCTTTGCCTTTGCCGTATCGGGCGGTCTGGCCGGCCTTGCAGGCATGCTGTTTGTCCTTCAGGTCGGCATTATTTCACCGTCGATGATGGGCATCGTCCCGTCCATTGAAATGGTGCTCTGGGTTGCTCTCGGCGGCAGGGGAACGCTGATCGGCGCGATTATTGGCGCCGTGCTGCTGAACGCAGCCAAGACCGGGATCAGCGAGGCTTATCCGGAAGGATGGCTGCTCGTATTGGGCGCTTTGTTTGTCATCGTTGTTGTGTTGATGCCAAAAGGCTTGATCGGATTGTGGAGCAAGGTGGTTTCGTCATTATCCAAAAGAGGAGGGACTGTCCATGCAGCCGTACGCAAAGAGAGCTGATATGCCGCTCGCCGTCCATGGAGAAGTCAGAGACATCGGTATTTCCCCTATCGTGCTGTCCGCGGAGAACATGACGGTCACGTTTGGCGGGTTTGTGGCGGTAAACGGCATGAATCTGGCGCTGCGCCAGCATGAGCTGCATTTTCTGATCGGCCCGAACGGCGCGGGAAAAACCACGATGCTGGACGTGATCTGCGGGAAGACAAAGCCTGCTGCAGGAAGGGTGCTGCTCGGAGACGGCCTTGAGATCACGAGAAAGCGGGAGTATGAAATCGCGCGTCTCGGCGTGGGCCGAAAATTTCAGGCGCCATCGATATTTCCTAATCTGAGCGTCAAAGAAAACCTGGAGCTGACGGTCGATCCCGATCGAAGCGTGTTCCGGGCGCTGAAGGCCAGGAGAAATCGGTGCACCACGTTCGAGATGAAGAAGGTTCTGGAGTTGATCGGGCTGCCCGATCGGCTTCACGTTCGGGCAGGCTCTCTGTCGCATGGGGAGAAGCAATGGCTGGAGATCGGCATGCTGCTTCTTCAGAAGCCGCGGCTTCTGCTTCTCGATGAGCCGGTAGCCGGGATGACGGACGAGGAGACGATGAAGACCGGTGAGCTCCTCCAGCGTATCGCCAAGGAATGCTCCGTCGTTGTGGTTGAGCACGATATGGAGTTTGTGCGCTCTTTTGCCGCCAAGGTTACCGTGATGCATGAAGGGAAGCTGCTGAAGGAAGGCTCCATGCAGGAGATTCAGCGCGATCCGCTGGTAGCCGAGGTTTATCTGGGAAGAAGGAGGGAAGCGAATGCTCAAGCTGCAGGGCATTGAATCGGGCTACGGGGAGAGTCCCGTCCTGCGCGGCGTATCCATGGTTGTCGACCCGGCGAAGGTCGTGTGTCTGGTAGGGCGCAACGGCGTCGGGAAAACCACACTGATGCGGACCTTAACCGGGCAGCTGAAAATCCGGCAGGGGCGGATGACTCTTGGCGAGCAGGAGGTTACCGGCTGGGATTCCGTAAAAAGGGCGAGAGGCGGCATCGGGTATGTCCCGCAAGGGCGCGAGATTTTTCCACAGCTTACAGTGAAGGAGAATCTGCTGCTCGGACTTGAGCCATGCGCGCCGAGGAGGAAGGCATTTCCGGAGGATGTGTTAGCCCTGTTTCCAGTACTGCCGCAAATGTACCACCGTCAGGGCGGCGATTTAAGCGGCGGACAGCAGCAGCAGCTCGCCTTCGCGAGGGCGCTTGCTTCCCGGCCCAAGGTGCTGCTGCTCGATGAGCCGACCGAAGGAATCCAGCCTTCCATCGTAGAGGAAATTCAAGACGTCATCCGGGGCATCAAAGCCAAAGGGGAAACGTCGGTCATTCTGGTGGAGCAGAGCATCGAGTTCGTCCGGAGCGTGGCCGACTATATCTATCTCATGGATAAAGGCACAATTGTCGCCGAAGGGGTACAAGATGCCATCGATATGGAGCAATTCGAGCATTATTTGACGGTATGAAGTTTATTTATACGGGTAAATATCGTGTATTAGAGAACGAAGCAACATATGAAACGCTGATGATAGAGGGTTGTCTCTGAATGGGTTCGTTTTTTCACCTGCAGAGACAGCTCTTTTTTTTATTTTGATCTTGCTATTTTGGAGGCGCGGGGTTAGAATGTGAGTGATTCAATTTGTACGTACATGTAATTATAAATCGCTTGTTTTATTATATAGGTATGTACAAGTTAGTGAGCAAGCATTCATACAGGAGGCGTTATGATTATGAATTTGAAACCGCATTCTTTTTGGTTCGTCACCGGAAGCCAGCACTTGTATGGCCCCGAAACGCTGGAGCAGGTCGCTGAGCATTCCCGCATCGTGGCAACGGAGTTTGACAAAGATCCTGTATTTTCGTATCCCATTGTGTTCAAGCCAATCGTAACCACACCCGATGAAATATACAACCTGATTCTTGAGGCCAACAACGATGAGTCCTGCGCAGGCATTATGACCTGGATGCACACCTTCTCCCCAGCCAAAATGTGGATCGCGGGCCTATCCCAATTGCAGAAGCCGCTTCTTCATTTCCATACCCAATTCAACCGGGATATCCCTTGGGAAACGATTGATATGGACTTTATGAATTTGAACCAGTCCGCGCACGGTGACCGCGAGTATGGTCATATCGGCGCCCGTCTCGGTATTGCCCGCAAGGTCGTCGTGGGCCATTGGGAAGACGGGGAGGTTCGCGACAGCATAGCAGGCTGGATGCGGACTGCCGCGGCCTATGCCGAAAGCCGCAGGCTGAAGGTGGCTCGCTTCGGTGATAATATGCGCCAGGTGGCGGTAACCGAAGGGGATAAAGTGGAGGCGCAAATCAAGCTTGGCTGGTCCGTCAACGGTTATGGCATTGGCGATCTTGTGCAGTCCATGAATGAAGTCGGCGATGAGGAGGTAAAAGCGCTCCTGAACGAATATGCCGAGTTATATTCGATAACCAAGGAAGGGCTTAGCGACGGTCCTGTGCGCGATTCGATTGCGTATCAAGCCCGGATCGAGATTGCGCTGCGTCGTTTTCTGGAGGAAGGCGGCTTCGGCGCATTCACGACGACGTTCGAGGATCTGCATGGAATGAAGCAGCTTCCGGGACTCGCCGTACAGCGTCTGATGGAGTCCGGCTACGGTTTCGGCGGGGAAGGGGACTGGAAAACCGCTGCCCTGACACGCGTATTGAAGGTGCTTGCGGGGAATAAAAGTACTTCTTTCATGGAGGACTACACCTATCATTTCGAGCCGGGGAATCATATGATTCTTGGATCGCACATGCTGGAGGTATGTCCGACCATCGCACTGGATAAACCGACGCTGGAGGTACATCCGCTCGGCATTGGAGGCAAGGGAGATCCGGCACGACTCGTGTTTAACGGCCAGGACGGCCCGGCCGTCAATGCTTCCCTGGTTGATCTGGGCCACCGCTTCAGACTGCTGGTGAATGTGGTGGATGGCGTCAAGGTCGAGCAGCCGATGCCGAAGCTGCCGGTAGCCCGCGTGCTGTGGAAGCCGCAGCCATCGCTTCGCGAATCTGCGGAAGCGTGGATTTTGGCCGGCGGAGCGCACCACACCGTTCTCTCTTATGCCATGACGGCTGAGCATTTGAGCGATTGGGCGGAGATGGTTGGCATTGAAGCGGTCGTTATCGATAAGGATACAACGATACCGCGCTTCAAGAACGAGCTCCGCTGGAGCGAAGCCGCGTATCGTCTGCGGTAACTGGTTCTGTCGGCATTCCCCTGGCCTGTGTTACAATAGCGAGATAACTTAGGATTGCAAGGGATCCTAACATAATGAGTGTGTGAGGCTAGAGGTGAATGATGAATAATAGACGGATACCCAAATATATTGTATTAAAAAACGAACTGCTCTCCTGGTTTGAATCCGGCCGGCTACAAGCGGGCAAACAGGTTCCTTCGGAGCATGAAATCGCCGACCAGTTCGGCGTAAGCCGCCAGACGGTCCGCCAAACCTTCGGCGAGCTGGAGAAGGAAGGCTGGCTGGAACGGATTCAGGGCAAAGGGACGTTCGCTAGAAATCCCGAGCGGCGGGAGAGCGAGCAGGTTAAGACGATCGGCATCATGACTACGTACATCTCGGATTATATCTTCCCGCATATCGTTCGGGGAGCGGAGGCGGAGCTGCGCAGCAAGGGATACCGTCTGCTGCTCTCCAGTACCGATAACAACAAGGAAAAGGAGATGGAGAGTCTTCAGCTCATGACCAGCCAGCCGCTCAGCGGGCTGATTATCGAGCCGACCAAGAGTGCGGAGGGCAACCCGAATCTGACGTATTTCCTGTCCCTGCAGGAGAAGGGAATTCCGTTTTTGATGATTAATGAGAAGTATCGGGAGCTGGAATGTCCTTGTCTGAAGCTTGACGATGAGCTTGGCGGCTACAAGGCCACACGTCATTTGATCGAGAACGGGCACCTGGCGATAGCCGGATTTTTCAAACGGGACGATCTTCAGGGTGTGAATCGGCTGAAAGGCTTCCTGCGTGCGCATCGCGAGGCGGGAATTCCCGTTTCGCCGGAGCGGGTGGTTACGTATACCACGGAACAGAAGGGAAGTTTTCCGTATGATCAGGCCGTCCAATTGCTGAAGCAGCCGGATGAGCAGCGACCGACGGGGTTTGTATGCTATAACGACGAGCTGGCTGTGTTTTTGGCGGAGGCTGCCGGGCAATGCGGGCTGCAAATTCCGCAGGATGTGTCCATGGTCGGCTTTGATGATTCGACGCTAGCCGTTGCTTCAGGTGTGAAGCTGACAACGATGACCCACCCGAAGACAGAGATGGGAATCATGGCGGCCAGACAATTGATCAGCATGATTGAACATCATACCGTTATAGAGGATACGGTGTTTCAACCGGAGCTGGTGGAGAGAGAATCGGTGAAGAAACGGTAGAGAATAAGGGAGCTGAAGGTCCGAAATATCGGACCCTTGCTTGCCAACTTGTACGTACAACTATATTTTTCAAATATAGAGAGGAGCGGTTGTTCATGTTGGAGGATTTAAAGCAGCAGGTGCTGGAGGCGAATCTGGACCTTCCGAAGCACGGACTCGTTACCTTTACATGGGGAAATGTAAGCGGCATCGACCGTGAACGGGGACTGTTTGTCATTAAGCCAAGCGGCGTGCCTTACGAGGATTTAAAAGCGGACGACATGGTCGTGCTGGATTTGAAGGGAAATGTCGTTGAAGGGAATTTGCGACCTTCCTCCGATACTCCGACTCATCTGGTGCTGTATCAGAACTTTAAAGAGATCGGCGGGATTGTGCATACCCACTCTCCATGGGGAACGAGCTGGGCTCAAGCCGGACGTGCGCTTCCTGCCTACGGAACGACGCACGCCGACTATTTTTACGGAGAGATTCCGGTTACGCGGCCCATGACTCGCGATGAAATCGAGGGAGCCTACGAGCTGGAGACGGGCAACGTCATTGTTGAGCGATTTGCTGACCTGGATCCGAACATGGTGCCCGGGGTGCTTGTCCATTCGCATGCGCCGTTCGTGTGGGGCAAGGATGCGCATAACGCGGTTCATAATGCGGTCGTGCTGGAGGAGTGCGCCAAGATTGCAGCCCGGATGCAGCAGATTAATCCGGAAACCGAACCGATGGATCAGACGCTGCTGGATCGCCATTTTTTGCGGAAGCATGGCGTTAATGCCTATTACGGTCAAAAGTAACACTTGTATTCATCATTCATGATTTCATCTGTAGGAGGAAATGAGATGGGGAATAAATACACCATTGGTGTCGATTACGGAACGCAGTCCGGGCGTGCGGTGTTGGTTAATCTGGCTGACGGGCAGGAAGTAGCGGATCATGTTACGCCTTACCGGCATCATGTCATCGATGAGTTTTTGCCGGGTACCGGGAAGAAGCTGGAGCACGACTGGGCGCTTCAGCATCCGGGAGATTATCTGGAGGTTCTGAAGGCATCTGTACCTGCTGTCATCCAACAATCCGGGATTGACCCGGCGGACGTGATTGGCATCGGCATTGATTTTACGGCCTGCACCATGCTGCCCGTTGACGAGCTTGGGGAGCCGCTCTGCTTCCATCCGGAGCTGGCCGACCAGCCGCACAGCTGGGTGAAGCTGTGGAAGCATCATGCCGCCCAGCCGGAAGCAGACAAGATCAACGCGATTGCCGCCGAGCGCGGAGAAGCCTTTTTGCCCCGTTATGGCGGAAAGATTTCATCGGAATGGATGATCGCAAAGGTCTGGCAGATTCTTGACGAGGCACCGGCGATCTATGAACGTGCGGACAGGTTCCTGGAAGCTACCGATTGGGTCATTTCCCAAATGACCGGGCAGATTGTCCGTAACAGCTGTACGGCTGGTTACAAGGCGATATGGCATAAACAAGACGGATATCCAAGCAGGGAATATTTTAAAGCGCTGGATCCCCGGTTGGAGGATCTGGCCGATACGAAGCTGCGCGGAGAGGTCCGTCCCCTCGGGAGCAGCGCAGGCGGTCTGACGGAAAAGATGGCGGAGATGATGGGCTTAACGCCAGGGATTGCCGTGGCCGTCGGCAACGTTGACGCTCATGCTGCGGTGCCTGCGGTTGGTGTCGTCACACCGGGCAAGCTGGTTATGGCGATGGGCACATCGATCTGCCATATGCTGCTCGGTACGGAAGAGAAGCAGGTTGAAGGGATGTGCGGTGTCGTCGAGGACGGGATCATTCCTGGATTATACGGTTATGAAGCAGGGCAATCGGCAGTAGGCGATATTTTTGAATGGTACGTCGAGGAAGCGCTTCCCGCGTATGTAAAAGAAGCTGCGTCCGAGGAAGGAATCGGGGTACACCAATGGCTTGAGCGGGAAGCGGCTGCGTACAAGCCGGGTCAAACCGGTCTGCTTGCGCTGGATTGGTGGAACGGCAACCGTTCCGTGTTGGTGGATACGGATCTGACCGGGCTGATGTTAGGGATGACCCTGTTGACAAAGCCGCAGGAAATTTACCGCACCTTGCTTGAGGCGACCGCATTCGGCACGCGCAAAATCGTGGACGCCTTTCACGAGAACGGCGTGGCTGTGGATGTCTTGTATGCATGCGGCGGACTACCGCAGAAGAACCGTCTCTTGATGCAGATTTATGCGGATGTTACCAATCGTGAAATTGTGGTGGCTGATTCCAAACAGACGCCGGCGCTTGGAGCCGCGATGTTCGCCGCAGTTGCAGCGGGTCAGGCGCAAGGCGGGTATGATTCGATTATCGATGCTGCCGAGAAGATGGCGCGGGTGAAGGAAGAGACCTTCAAGCCAATTCCGGAGCATGTAGAAGTATATGAGCAGCTGTATCAGGAGTACAGCAAGCTGCATGACTATTTTGGCCGGGGCGAAAACGACGTGATGAAGCGGCTGAAGCGGATTAAACAAACGGCAGAATAGCCCCTGGCACTAGAAGCTTGAATAAACACGGCAGGATGGGATGAAGGGGAGGAACAGCATGACGGATTACTTGAACGATGCAAAAGGTTTAATGAGCCGGATAAGGGAAGTCCAGCCCGGGTTCCGCGGACTTGAAACCATGGTGCTTCAGCCTGGCGCTATGCTTGACGTGCCTCCGTATCTTAAACGGCAGGGCCTTGGTTCACCAATCGTTGTTGCGGATGCGAATACGTATGAAGCAGCGGGTCTAAAGCTGGTGGAGATCCTGGAAACCGATGGTCAGAAGCCCCGGCTGTGCCTGATTCAGCCTGATGAGCAAGGCGATGTTGTGGCGGATGAACGCTCATTGATGCAGCTGTTTATCGAAGTGGAGCCTGAAGGGACAGGATGCTTAATCGCTGTGGGGTCCGGGACCATTCATGACATTACCCGCTTTGTGAGTCACCGGAGCAGCAAACCGTTCATCTCGGTCCCTACGGCACCTTCGGTCGACGGCTTTACTTCGGCGGGCGCGCCGATCGTGGTCCGGGGAGTCAAGCAAACCTTTGCGGCTACGGCCCCGATCGCGATATTCGCGGATCCGGACATTCTTGTGAAGGCACCGCAGCCGCTGGTAGCGGCAGGCTTTGGCGATATGCTCGGCAAATATACCTCCCTGCTGGATTGGAAATTCTCTTCGACCACAGCCGGCGAGCCTTATGATGATCAAGTGGCGGCCATTACGGAGAAGGCGCTCCAAGCTTGCATTGAGCATGTGGAGGCGATCGGCCAGCGCACGGAGGAAGGGATTCGCATTCTGATGACGGCTTTGATCGAGTCGGGTATCGCGATGCTGCTGTTCGGACAGTCCCACCCTGCCTCCGGGGCGGAACATCATCTGTCGCATTACTGGGAGATGGAGTACTTGCGCCGCGGCAACCGGGCGCTGCTGCATGGTGCCAAAGTGGGGGTAGCCTGCAGCGAAATATCGAGTCTTTATCACGATGCGGCTGATAAGGGAGTGTATCCTAATGCCGAGCCTATACATTGGGAGACATATAGAGAGCAGGTTCGAGAATGGCTGCGCAAGGTCCCTTCGAAGGAGAAGATTGCCGAGCTGCTGCGACAAGCCGGAGGTCCGTCCACCCTGCAGGAGCTTGGCATTGATGACGAGCTGTTCCGGGAGAGCCTGCGGGAGGCGCACACGCTGCGCGATCGCCATACCATCTTGAGGGCTCTGAACGAGGGTAATGTTGGGTAGAAAAGACGGAACGGTGCATGGAAGTGGATACATCATAAACTGAAATCGTCCAAGAAAACAGTGGAATTGTCATTTTTGTTTTTTTAATAAGAAATATCGTTGTATCCAAGCAAAAGGGACTCTTTATGATCGAATGATCATGGAGAGCCCCTTTTTGTTGAATTCCTATGTGTCCCGTGTGTCTCAAAGTACTCAAACAGACGAATCAAAATAAATCGATTCTTGTTGGCGTGAGGCTTGTAATCCAGCGATACCCGCCATATCAAGACATTTCCTCTTATCCTTCCTTCACATCATACAGCACGCGAGCTAACAGGTCCTGGCTGTAGTTGCCGAAATGTTTGCCGTAAATGGTTAAGCCCCGTTTATTAACAGATCGCTCGTTAACGGCGATCCTGAAGGTGAGCTCGCTCTTGTAATCAAGCTGAATCTGGTCCAGACCGACATCCGAGATGCGGCATCCATCGATAAAGCTGCCTTCCTTATTAATTCGAATAAGCTTCAGCATGCCGTATTGGTTCAAGTGGGGCGGCCACCATTCGGGGTTGAAGGTACCGCGTTTGTCCCCGAAATCCCCCGGACTTGTCCAGCTGCCAATCTCGATCCCGTTTACGTAAAAGAAAATGTCCGATGGGTAATTGTCGCAATGTCCCGGCGCTTCAGAGCCAAGCTCTAAGGAGAATTGAATCTCGCGGAACGATTGGTTGGACTTCAAATAATTCGGAATCCGGTATTCCAGGAATCCTTCGGTAAGCCAGATGATCTCCGAGTTGATCCGTTCCGGATCGGCGAAATAGCGCGGATCGTCAAAATCTCCGATGATACTGTCCTTGGTCGCAAGCCCGCAGGTCGGGATCGCTTGGTAATCGCTGTAATGGCCAACCTGAATTTCCACCTCGTACAAGTTATCAATATCCTTGCTGCGAAGATCAACCATCAAGGTATCTTTGTTCAGGTAGCAGATCTTCTGAATGCCATGCTTCCCGCCCGTGGTATTGATTTCGATCAGGCCGCTATCTTCCAGTTTCTTGATATGCATAGTGATAGCGCCATTGCTGAGGTTCAGCCTGTTGGCGAGGTCGTTGAGGTTCAGACTTTGATTCTTGGCCAGCAGCTCCAGAATTTGAATGCGAATTTCCGAGCTGAGCGCTTTAAAGATATCAAGCCCGCTCATTAAATCTTTAATGTAGATCATCTTATCTCGAACCTTCTTCCGATTAAAGGATTTATATAACGATGGTAATAAGTAAAGAGGTTTATTTCAAATAATTATAAATCAATCTGTGCGCTAAATAAAGATGTGATCTAATTCTTCGAAAAATTCACTAAAAAAATAAGAATTTGAATACTGAAAATCATTTTATTTGAAATTATTATGAAAGGAATAACTCAGAAAACAGAAGAAAATTGTTTTTCAGACCAGAATTAAGTGCCTTTTCAGTTGAAAAATCAATTCATTTCTAATTTATATAAATCATTTTATATTTGTATATTTACAGAGTGTGCTTCATATGATATTTTATATTTGAAAACGAATTCATTCAATGTTATTTGAATTGATTCATAATTATATCAACGGAAGGTGAAGGACTTGGCAGCTGAGAAATTGAAAGCACGAATGATCGTGGATAAGTCGTTTCGGATCGCGCAAGTTGATAACCGTATTTATGGCTCGTTCATTGAACATCTAGGCCGCGCTGTATATGGCGGGATTTACGAGCCCGGCCATGAAACTGCGGATGCAGGTGGTTTTCGTAACGACGTGAAGGAATTGATCAAGGAACTGGATGTCCCGATTATAAGATATCCCGGCGGGAATTTTGTATCAGGCTATAACTGGGAAGATGGCGTAGGTCCTGTAGCCGAACGGCCGAAACGGCTGGAACTGGCCTGGAGGACGCTGGAGCCGAACGATGTAGGCACAAATGAGTTTATTTCCTGGGCTAAGGAAGTGGGCTCTGACGTTATGATGGCCGTAAACCTCGGTACTCGGGGGATCGACGCCGCCAGAAATCTGCTGGAATATACGAATCATCCCGGAGGTACTTACTGGAGCGATCTAAGACGCAGTCATGGCTATGAACAGCCGCACAAGATCAAGACCTGGTGTCTTGGTAACGAGATGGACGGACCTTGGCAGATCGGACACAAGACCTCGACTGAATACGGCCGGCTTGCGCTGGAGACGGCAAAAGCCATGCGGCTTGTCGACCCGACCATAGAGCTGGTTTCATGCGGAAGCTCGAGCACGGGGATGCCGACATTCCCTGAATGGGAAGCCGTGACGCTGGATCATACGTACGAGGCGGTTGATTACATATCGCTGCATCAATATTACGGTAACCGTGATAACGATACCACCAACTATCTGGCCCTTTCTCTGGATATGGATCACTTTATTCATACGGTCAAATCCACTTGTGATTACATCAAGGCCAAGAAACGCAGCAAAAAGACAATGTATCTCAGCTTCGACGAGTGGAATGTCTGGTATCATTCCAATGACGCCGACAGACAGATTGATCCATGGAGCATCGCTCCGCCTCAGCTGGAGGATGTGTATAATTTCGAGGATGCGATTCTTGTCGGCAGCATGCTGATTACCTTCCTGCGCCACGCAGACCGGGTGAAGATGGCTTGCCTGGCACAGCTCGTAAACGTCATTGCGCCGATTATGACCGAGAACGGCGGTCGTTCATGGAAGCAGACCATCTTTTATCCGTATCTTCACGCTTCGAAATATGGCCGTGGCGTATCGCTGCTGCCGATTGTCGAGTCACCGAAGTATGATTCCAAGGATTTTACCGATGTTCCGTATCTGGACAGCGCGGTCGTTCATAACGAAGAGGATGAAGAAATTACGATTTTTGCCGTGAACCGTCATCTGGAGGAAGCATTGGAGCTGGAATGCGATGTGCGCAGCTTTGAAGGCTACCGGCTGCTGGAGCATATCGTGATGGAGCACGACGATCTGAAAGCGGTGAATACCGCATCCGAGGAAAGAGTGAAACCTCATCATCAGGGCGGGGCTAAACTCGATAACGGTATGGTTACCGCAAGGCTGGCCAAGGCATCATGGAACGTTATTCGCTTGAAAAAAGCTTAAGGAAAAACAGGGGGCAGTCCTCACCATGGACAGCCCCATCTCCCAAACTCATATCAAATTACACCTAATATGAAAGCGCTTTATTTCTGGAGGGATAGCAGAAGTACCGATTTTTGAAGTGTAGGTTTGTATGAACGAAAATTAGGGGAGGTCCAGTAGGATGATGAAAAAATGGATGGTTGTATTCATGGTGTTATGTATGACGTTGTTTCTGTGGGGGTGCGGTAAATCGAACAATGCCGGCGGTGAAACCTCGGTTCTGGATGGAGGGGCAGGGGAAAGCGCTACGGAGCTGTCTTATTGGACGTTTGTCGAGCTGCATGGACAGCATTTCGAGAAAATGCTGGGCAAGTGGAATGCCGAGAATCCCGAACGCCAGATTAAGCTGAATGTGACGGTCATGCCGTATGACGACATGCATAACAAATTATCCATTGCGGTTCAATCGGGGACGGGGGCACCCGACATTGCGGATATCGAGCTTGGGAAGTTTCCGGATTTCCTGTCCGGCACGCCGCAGCTGGAACCGCTCAATGACGTCATTGATCCATTCCGTGACACCATCGTTAAATCCCGAATTGACCTATACAGCAAGGAAGATGTGAATTACGGCATCCCGACCCATGTGGGTGCATCCGTTGCCTTTTATAATACCGAGATTTTGGAGGAGGCCGGCGTTAACTATCAGGATATCGTGACTTGGGAGGACTTTAAGCAGGCCGGTATCCAGGTATATGAAAAAACAGGCAAGTACATGGGAACAGCCGATACAAGCGCAGCCTGGCAAGCCTCCATGCTATTGGCACAGCAAGGCGCGGATCTGACGGATGATTCCGGCAATCCGATCGTGAATTCGGAAGCGATGGTGAAGGCCATGACGCTGCTTAAGGACTTGCAGGATAACAATGTCATAGCGACCATTGCCGGCGGCCAGCCTGATACCGAAGAAGCCTATGGAGAGTTTAATGCAGGAAATTACGCTACGGCCTTCATGCCGCTGTGGCAAATGTCCAGATACACCAACTACATGTCCGACTTGTCCGGGAAAATAGCCATTGCGCCGATTCCGGTCATTGAAGAAGGAATGCCAAGATCGGTTGGCGGCGGCGGCACCGGCACGGTCGTTACCAAGACCGCAAAAGACGTACAGCTGGCGAAAGACTTTCTGGCATTTGCCAAACTGTCCCTGGATGCCAATAAAGAGATCTGGAACACGCTTGGATTCGATCCGGTCAATATGGACGTTTGGGATATGAAGGATGTTACGCACAATGCCGAGAATCAGTTCGTCAAGTATTTTGTCAATAACCCGTTTGATGTCTTGAATGAGATCCGGGATGAAATCCGCTTAATCAAATCGACCTCCGCATCACCTACCATCAACAACGTTCTGTGCACTACGACCTTCAACGAGATTTTTGAGGATGGCAAGGACATTACCGAAGCTTTGAACGATGCCCAGAAACAAATCGAACAGGAATTAAAATGACACTCGCTCATAGGGTACCAAAACAAAGAGCTGCTCATGGACCGTTAATGAGCGGCTCTCATTAAAGGAGTAGAATCATGATTAAAAAATTTCTGTACTCGCAAAAGGTTGCTCCTTACGTGTTTGTTCTGCCGTTTATTCTGGTGTTCCTTATATTCTGGGTATTACCGCTGGGCAGCTCTTTTGGCATGAGTTTTCAGAAGACGCAGCTGGGGCAGGAAGCGGATTGGATCGGTTTAGCTAATTACGGAAAGCTGATGGGAGACGGCGTCTTTCTGAAGGCGGTCACGAACAGCGCGATTTACATGATCCTGACGCTCCTGATCCTGATTCCGTTTCCGATGCTGTTCGCGGTCCTGATTAACAATAAGTTCATGTGGGGAAGAGAGTTTTTTAAATCGTCCTTTTTCTTCCCGGCACTGACGTCGGTTGTTGTCGCAGGCACCATATTTCGGCTGATGTTCGGCGAGATGGAAGGTTCCCTCATCAACAGTCTACTAGGATGGTTCGGGATCGACCCCGTGAAGTTTCTGAAGGGACAGGTTACCGGTTTTATTGCTTTGGTGGCTCTTGCCACATGGCGGTGGACGGGAGTCAATATGCTCTATTTTTTATCGGGGCTTAAAAACATCCCGGGCGAATATTATGAGGCGGCATCCATCGACGGGGCTTCGGCCTTTCAGAAATTCACCAAAATCACGATGCCTTTGTTGAAGCCAACCACGATTTACGTGTTAACGATCAGCATTTATGCGGGGCTTGCCATGTTTATTGAGAGCATGATGCTCTGGAACGGCAACAACTCCCCGAAAAATATCGGCCTCACCATTGTCGGTTACTTGTACCGTCAAGGCATTGAGAAGAACAATCTGGGTTATGCGGCCGCTGTAGGGATCGTGCTGCTGGCGATTACCATGATCATTAATCTTACACAGCTGACACTCTCCGGCATGTTCAAGAAGGAGGATTGAGAATGAGAAGAGAAACGCTGATCAAAATCATCCTCTTCATTTTATTCTCCATACTTTGCTTTCTGATCCTGGTGCCTTTTTATGCCGTCACCATCGCTTCCTTTAAACCCGGGGAGGATTTGATCCGGTATGGGCTGAATTTGAAATTTGACCTGACGGTGATGAGCCTGGACAATTTCACATACCTGTTTACGGGCGATCATTCATACTTTATGTGGTTTTTTAACTCTTTGCTCCTCACGGTGGTTCAGGTTACGTTAACCCTGCTGGTCAGCGCAACCGTTGCCTATGGGTTTGCAGCCTATGATTTCATCGGCAAGAACTTCTTGTTTATCTGCGTGCTTCTGATTATGATGGTTCCTTTTGAAATTCTTCTTCTTCCGTTATACTCCCTGACGTACAACCTTGGCCTTATGAATTCATACTCGGCGATTGTGCTGCCGGGAATCGCAAGCGCAGCTACGATCTTTTTCTTCAGGCAGTATTTAAGAGGGGTTCCAAAAGAAATGATTGCGGCAGGGCGGGTGGACGGCGCGACGGAATATGGAATTTATGTGCGGCTGATCTTGCCTGTGATGAAGCCATCCTTCGCTGCCATGGCGATCCTGAACGGCATGAACAGCTGGAACAATTTTCTGTGGCCGTTCATGGTGCTCAGCGACGATAGCAAGTATACCCTTCCGATCGGATTAAAGACGCTCTTGACCCCTTACGGGAACAACTATGATTTATTGATTGTCGGCTCCTTCTTCTCGATCATTCCGATCTTTATTTTGTTCATGGCCTTCCAGAAGTATTTTATCGACGGGATGACAGCGGGGGCGGTGAAAGGATGACCGCTCGGTCGATAGAAAGGGCCTGACCTTGCAGGCGGCACCTCAAATCCATTATGATACAAAGAAAACCTGCGTGTTTTCATGTTTGATATGATGAATGAGGTGACCGTATCGTGCATCCTGTAACTCGGGCTCTATTATGGATTGGCGGCGCTCTGATCGTGATTGGGCTGCTCTGGCCTGTCATTGGACGATTTGTCGGCCGGCTGCCGGGCGACATCGTGGTGGATAAACCCCATGTCAAAATTTATTTCCCGATCGTAACCTGCCTCGTCATCAGCGTGGTGGGCTCGTTGATTCTGTTTCTGATCCAGCAGTTTCGTAAATAGCAGGGATTTCATAAAAAAACGTCTATCGACGTACTTTCTCAGAAGACGGGATGTTTTTCTTGCGATATCAGGAAGGCCTAAGCTTCGGAGTCTATACTTTCTGATATCTTAAAAAAACAGGCCGGCTAGGGTGAACCCTTAGTCGGCCTGTTTACATGGAAAGAGAAGCTTACTTCTGAATGATGGTAATCTCGGCATTCGGATCCAGGTTTCTCACGATGGATTTGAACCTGGGCATCTCCAGAATGTGAACCCGATAAACCAGCTGCGTCGAACCGATGGTGTCACCGTCATGCGTAGAGTCATCTTTAGCGTTAGCAGTTTGGGATTCATACCCCATGATGGTTTTCATGCTCTGCCTGATTTCCGCTGTGCTTACGCTGCGAATCCGGACCTCTCGTTTAAGCGGAAGGCTTGAAGTCGTAATACGTCCGGTCTCCAGCGCCATCAGGCATGCGATCGCAGAGTACATCGCTCGTTCCCACCCGAGAAGCAGCCCTGCCAATGTCAGTACGAATGTATTGACCATGACATGGATGTACGGCAGCTTTAGGCGGGTTAGCAGATGCGATAGCTGCTGCGGAATCTTGGGCATTTGCAGTGTGTCCAGGACAACGCCGTAACGAAGGCCGATACCGATGCCCAGCCCAAGGAAAATGCCGCCGATGCCTGCACTCCCGATGTTGCTGTCGATGAGTGCGGGAACCGGAAAGAACAGGATCGAGCATATGGAAAACGTAAGCAGCCCGACGGTGGCAATGACGGCTTTTTCCCGGTTGGACCTACGGTAGACCAGCAGGAGCAGAGGCAGGTTTAATGCAAACAGAAACATGCCCGTATGAAGCCCCGTCAGATGCGAAGCGAGCGCAGAGATTCCCGTTACGCCGCCCGCGATGATGCCGCTAGGAACTAGAAATAAATCTAAACCGAACGCCGCGATCAGGCCTCCGATGGCAGCCATGCTCATCCTTCTTCGTGTACTTGCCTTACTTACGGCCTCTTGTGGACCGTTCGTTACCCGAACCGGGGCTTGAACCATAGGCAATGTACCCTCCTTTATCCGCTGGCACTTTCATCCTTTAGCTTCGGTTTAACCGGTTTCTTCTCCTTATGATCTTTAAATCTAAATATTTTGTTTAAGAAGTTATAGACGTGCTTGGACTCCTTGGTCAGCAGCGGTCCGAGTATAGCTAGTATCAGCACATACAAGGCTGCAAACGGCTGGATGAAGGTTGCAAGTCCGCCCGCTTTACCCATATTAGCGAGAATAATGGAGAATTCCCCGCGGGATACGATGGTCAGACCGATATTGGAGGATGCTTTGGAGGACAATCCTGCACTGCGTCCTGCAAGCATACCTGCAATAAAGTTACCAAGGAGCGTGATGACAACGGCGATCAGCGATAACCACACAGCTCCGCCAAGCTCGGAAGGTACAATCGTTAAACCGAAGCTAAAGAAGAATATGGCTCCAAAGAAATCACGGAATGGTAAAATCAAATGCTCAATGCGTTCTCGATGCTCCGTCTCAGCCAGGACGAGCCCGACGAGCAGAGCGCCGATGGCCTCGGCAACATGAATCGTTTCGGCGAATCCTGCGAGCAGGAACAACGCGCCAAAAACAACCAAGGCAAACAATTCGTTAGACCGTATATTTAATACCTTATTCAGAAGCGGTACGGCTTTACGGCCAATAATGAGGACAAGCAGCATAAATCCGAGAGCGATCACCGCAGATATCAGTACTCCGCCCAGTGATGATGATCCGCTTAATACGAGGCCGGAGAGAATAGAGATATATACAGCCAGGAATACATCCTCGAACATGATAATACCGAGAATCATTTCAGTTTCGGGATTCGCCGTTCTTTTCAGGTCAACCAGCACCTTGGCTACGATAGCGCTTGAGGAGATGGTGGTTATTCCCGCAACAATGAGTGTTTCCGCCACGGGGAATCCGGAAAAGATCCCGATCATCAGCCCAAGCGTAAAGTTAATGGCAATATAGATGCTGCCACCAACAACGATGGACTTCCCTGATTTGATTAACCGGCCGACCGAGAATTCGAGGCCAAGATAGAACAGAAGGAACAGTACGCCGATTCGACCCATAAAGTCGATGAACGGAGCACTTTCTATAAAACGAAAATCGAATGATCCAAAATGAAAAGCATGAGGCCCTACCGCCATCCCTATCAGAATATAGAAAGGGACGACGGAAAACCGGAGTTTAGCCGATAGCAACCCCGCCAAGGCGATCAGAGCAATCGCCAGTCCAACTTCTAAAACCAAATGATCCATTCATCAACCACGTCCGTTCATCAAGATTTGTTTAAATAGCCGCTGTTGTTGACGCTCACCGACAACGACGAGTGTCGAGTCCGGTGTAATGATAACGTCAGGTCCGGGATTGATTTGTTTACTGTTTTTATCAACTGTCGCAATGATGGTTGCGCCTGAGGCTTGGCGTACGCCCAAATCACCAATCGATTTACCTGCCCCGTAATAGTGGGGCTCGATGCGGTACCATTCGATAATCAATTCGTCCAGTGCCATGTCGATGGTTTCCAGCGCCTTAGGTTTATAAGTGAGACCGCCAACGATGGCAGCAATTTGGCGAGCCTCATCATCATCCAGGGAAATCATGGAGATGCTTTCGTCCGGATCGTCATGTTCATAATGGTACATTTCACGGCGGCCGTCGTCATGAATGATAATGACCAGTTTATCGCCACCGCGGGTATCGATGACGAACTTCTTACCAATTCCGGGCAAATCTGTTTCGCGAACATGCATAGGTTAAAATCCTCCTAAAAATACACTTTTAGTTTTTTTTTGCAGACCGATCACACGGATATCAAAAATATACGAAGCCAAATAAAACAATCCATTCAGGATGAAATTGCACCGTTTTTAATAAACCTATGTGCATACGTCAATCATCACAGGTTGAGGGTAGGGTTGCATGAGAGATGAAAAATTGGCGAATTTAAGAAACCGCAGTCAGTTTGAATGCGAAAAAGGGGAGGATACTATACGAACTTCGATGTGTATTTAATGGGGAATAGTAATAAAAGCCGGAGCCGAAGCGGAATGATCGGCCGATACGGCAGACGTGTTTTGGGAGCCTGCAGCATAAGAACGGCCGACATCAATAAGAACAGCGGCAAGGTATTGCCGGCTGCCTTAAGTTTGGAGAGAATTTGAGAGTGTTTCAGAACAGCCGCTTTCAGATGATGGTCGTGCTTGTATACATACCGCTCATCATGGGTTTCGCTGCTGTAGTACTCCTGGACGGGAATGTAAAGGGCAAATGCCGTAACCAGAACAAGTACCAGCATCCAAAGAATTCTTGCTGTTTTTAAGAAACGGTTCACGGTTACTCCCCCTTCGTCCCAAGCTTCTATGTTAATCATAACATAAAAATAATCGTTCTCAAAATGAGAACGATAAATTATTTTTGAACACTTTTACAGATCAATTTCATTTTTTACATTATATTGAAGCGAGACTTGTCTTACTTTTTGCGAAGTTTATCGTAATTTTCCGTGTCGGGATTGATATCAACTTTCGATTCATCTTTATCTTCCAAAATGCCAAGGACCAGATCGTCGAGTTTATCGGTTGCGGCTTGATTCGGACGGTCGGGCTCGGGAATAGGGTCTACGCCGGGGAACTGTCCGTCATATTCAGGTTTCTTTTTGCTCATTAGGGTCTCATTCCTTTCTGGCAATATTTTGGCACAAAAGGTTTCGTTATATGTAACGAATAAACGCGGGGGGTGAAAATGAAACAAGGCAAGCGATCATTAACATGGTAACCGTCTTCCTTCTATATTAGGTAACTCCTATATGTCCATCTGCTATATAAGAAATATGCTAGAATGTAGTGGAGGAATATTATACCAGGGGGTAATGTTAGATATGAAGAAAAAAATGCTGTGCTGCACCATCGCTTTATTACTTGTGTCAGGCTCGGTCGTTTCGGCTCATCCGGGAAGAACAGATGCCAACGGAGGGCATACCTGCCGTACCAATTGCGAACGCTGGGGTCTGTCCTATGGCGAGTACCATTATCATAACGGCGGAGGAAGCTCTTCAGGCAGCAAGTCATCTTCATCCACGCCTAAAGCCAAATCATCGAAGAATAGTACAACAAAATCCACTGTGCCGAAGCCGGCAGCTCCGGCCTATGCCAAGTCCGGACTTAAAGTTTACGTTAACGGCAGCGTGGTGAAGTTTGAGAGTGAGCCGTTAGTGTATAACAACATCAATTTGGTACCGCTGCGGGAAATCGCCGAAGGAATGGGAGCCGAGGTTACCTGGAATCGCGAAGCTGCCACCATTGGCGTGCAAAGAGGCAATCATAAAATTACACTTACGATGGGCAGCAAAACCGTCTATTACAACGGCAAGTCGGAAACCGTTACGGTCGCTCCCAAAGTGATCGACGGCGTGACTTATGTTCCGATTCAGGTGTTTGCAAGGGGCCTTGGTGCTGGCGTGAACTATACCGATCATGATAAAATTCTTAGAATCTCCTTATAGGAATAAAATAAATACTGCTTCAAACGGGTGAACAGAGAGGGGAGAGCATACTTGAGTTTTTTTGATAAATTTAAGGCAGGTGTGTCCGACGCCGGAAACAAAGCCAAAACACTGGTGGAGATCAATCGGTTAAAGCTGCAAAACAACGGTAAAAAAAGCGACATCGATGAGCAGCTTCTGGAAATCGGCAAGGTTGTATTTGCTTCAACCGAAGCCGGGAAGTGGCCGCCTGATCAGGAAAGTATTCAGAGCTACGTGGCCAAGATTCATCAATTGAATTTTGAAATCGAACAAAATCTGCTTCATATCGCCAATCTTACCGATGAGAAGGTATGCAGAGGCTGTGGGAACAGCTCCGCTATGAACGCTAAGTTCTGTGCCCACTGTGGTCGGACGTTCGAGGTGATTCAAGTGCAATCGGAAGAGGAGCGCAAAGAGGTTCCGCTGCTGGAGGATGGCGGCGACCAAGAGGAACCGAAGTAGCGTTGTTCTAATTGACCTGATGTTAGGATGAATGTTTTTGCTAAAGATCGAGCCGCCCCTGGTTTGGGAATGACCGGGGGCGGCTCTTTTTCTTTTTGTCCCGGGTGAAGGAAGCCGCAAATCATTACAGAATGATTTATAAAGGTGATCTTACTCGCCATAAATCGTTATATAGTAATATTAGCTTACTAGCTGAGGGAGTGAGGACATATGCCGATGAACAAGGCCTGTAATGATGAGTTTTTTCAACATGGGAATCGAAAGGTGTCAAGGCTGCTTAAAGGTAACGTTCTATTGCTTCCCGTTTGTGTATTTCTGATGCTCCTTGCTGCTGGGTGTAACAGCACAGGCCCTAAGGATGACCATCCGCTGGAGAATCAACCGAAAAGCGCATCCATCAGCATCGTCATTTCCAGTCTCGGGATGACGTTCCCTGCCGGGATGGACGAGAATGACAATCCGTATCTGAATTACATTGAAGAGCGCACGGGGCTTGAGATCGGAGTTAATCTTCCGCCGCCTGAGGTATACAACGAGAAGCTGGATGTCATTATGTCCTCGGGCAACTTGCCGGATATGCTTCATACGTATGAACCAGTGTGGTTCGACAATTATGTCAAGCAAAGGGCATTTATGCCGCTGGATGAGTTAATCGACAAGTATGGTCCCCATCTAAAGGAGAAGATTCCGCCGGAGGTTTGGGATCGGGTTCGATATGGCGGTAAAATCTACGCGGTTCCGAGCTTGAATGAGGTGACTGGGGCAGAGCTGATGTATGTCCGAAAGGATTGGCTTGATCGGCTTGGGCTCGAGCCGCCCGAAACACTGGAGGAGTATTACGAAGTCATCCGCGCCTTTACGCTCGATGATCCGGACGGCAACGGCGTGCAGGATACGATCGGCCTTACCCTGACATCGAAATTAGGCAGGTCTTCCCCGTTCTTCGGCGCCTTCGGCACGCAGCGGAATACATGGTTTGAACGGGACGGGCAGCTGGTGAACGGAAGCATTCTACCTGAAACGAAGGAGACCCTCGCGTTTTTTGCCAAGCTGTATCAGGAGAAGCTGCTCGATCGGGAGTTTCCTTTAAACCTGCAAAATAATCTGTTCGAGAAGATAGAAAATGGCACGGTGGGCCTCTTCTCCGCAGCATGGTACGACACGCGGGGGCCGATTGCGGCCAATATGAGCAAAGACCCGGAGGCTGTATGGATGCCGCTTCCGTATCCCACGGGACCGGACGGATTTAAAGGGGTAGAAGGCAAGGATATTATCCGCGGTTACAATGTCATTCCCGCCGAATCGGAGAAAGCAGCCGAAGTGATTAAGTTTCTGGACTTTATCGCCAGCGACTATAAGACGCTGAAGCTCGGCTTCGAGAACGAAATCTGGCGTTGGGAGGACGGGGCGATTGTTACGGATTTTGCGCTTCACGACAAGCATTTGTACCGTGGCATTTACCAGTCGCTTGTTGATGTGCCGGACCAACTGCTGTTTAAGGAGCGGCTTGACTCCCTAGGCGATTTCAATCTATACAACAACTTGCAAATGATTAATCAGCATATCGTTCCTAACGCATTCTACGGAGTTCCCACGCCTGCCATGACGAAGTACAGCAATAAGCTAAAAAATCTGGAGGATGTCTTCACGAAGATCATTATGGGGCTGGAACCGCTGGATGCCTTCGATGAATATGTGGAGAGGTGGAAGGAAGAAGGAGGAGATGAAATCACGAAGGAAGTGAATGAATGGTACTCCAAACAATGATGTCGGCCGCCAAAAGAGGGGGGAGTCGATTGATGGCGTTGATTCGCTGGGTACGGGATCGGTTTTCGCAAAATATTCAAACCCGCTTGACCGGTTATTTTCTGCTGATCCTGCTGCCACTGGTCATCATCAGCCTGTTTGCGGTGGAACGGTCCCGGGATATTCTGTATGAACAGGCGGTCGAGCGGACGGAAATGGCGCTTTCGTCAGCGATGAATCATTTTGATCTAGCGCTGCAAAACGTGGAGGAAATATCCACCTTGATTGCAAGCGACCCTGGAATGAATGAGCTGCTGAACAAAAACAGCACCAACTTCTCCCCTTATTCGATCGTGGATTTCTCGGATATATTGGATCAGTTATTGAATTCCGTTTCGGTGAACCGGTTTGTATCCCAAATTTCGGTGTATCATCCGGCGTCCAGCAGGTTAATCTCTACTCATTATGGCGTCAAAGAGCTGACGGGTGAGACGCAGCGGGAATGGCTTGTTGAAGCTGCCCGGAGGAACGGAACGGGGATTTCCTACGTGATGTCGGAATCCCCAGTGGCGGAGGGCATCACTTTTGGCCAGATGACGAATACGGACAGCGTCTCCTTAATCCGGGCCATGGATCTGTACAACAGCGAGCGGCAGTCGAATCTGCTGGTGGTGTCTTTTAACAAGAGCAAGCTGTTAAATATCATCAAGACGCTGCTTCCCTCCGAGAACAGTCGTATCGCCCTGTTGAACGAAAAGGGACAAGTGGTGGTGGAGACAGGCAGAAAATACGAGGATAACATTTCCCACAAGGATATGACCGTAGCGATTGACTCGGATTACTCCGCATGGCGCCTCGCGCTGGTGCAGCCGAAAAGCGAGCTGTACGAAGAGACGGATCAGCTGCGCCTGTTCACGGTTGCGATCATCGGGCTGAGCATCCTGCTGGCCATCATTATTTCATGGGTGGTTTACAGCGGAATTGCCTCCCCTGTGTTGAAATTGTCGCGCGGGATGAAGCGGCTCAGCAGCGGGGAGCTGAATATTCATGTCGATACCAAGCGGAAGGACGAGTTCGGCTTTCTCATTCAGTCGTTTAACAAGATGGCCGTCGTACAGAAGCATCTGATCGAGGATCATTATGAGCAGCAGCTGCGATTAACGACAACGGAGCTGAAGTTTCTGCAGTCCCAGATCAATCCGCATTTTCTATATAATACACTCGATTCGATATACTGGACGGCTAAAAACTACGATGCGGATGAGATCAGCGAGATGGTGATGAATCTGTCGAAGTTTTTCCGATTGAGCCTGAACAAGGGCAGGCAGGTGTTCACGATTGAGGAGGGCATCACCCATCTGCACTACTATTTACGAATTCAGCAGCTTCGTTTCATGGACAATTTCACCGTGGATTATCACATATCGGAAGAGAGCAAGGACGTTCCGCTCCTCAAGCTCCTGCTCCAGCCTTTGGTGGAGAATGCGATCATTCATGGCATGGAGGGTAAATCCTCAGGAGGGAGCCTGGTCATATCCAGCCGGATCGAGAAAGGACAAACCGTGGTCATCAGCGTACAGGATAACGGGCCGGGGATTAAGGAAGAACGGCTGCGTTATATCCAGCATGAGCTGGAGATGATGGGTTCCCGCAGTGTGCCGGCGTCTTCTCAGGATGAGGACCATGTAAAGGATCTGTTCGGCCTTCGGAACGTGCTGAGCCGAATGAAGCTGTATTATGGCAGGGAAGCCCAACTCACGGTTCACAGTGTCTCAGGCGAAGGCACAACCGTCACGGTTTCCATTCCGCTGGATCGCTGCAAGGAAGTTAACCTGAAGTAGGTATTCATATATAGATCGCTCAAAAGGGGAGGACATAAATGAATCTCATGATTGTGGAAGACGAACCCCGGCTGCGTAATGCACTGGCTTACAATATCCCTTGGGACAAGCATGGAATTGAAGTGGTCGGTATGGCGTCCAATGGCATCGAAGCCCTTGAGCTTGTAAGCCGGAAGAAACCGGATATTATGCTGATCGATGTGCAGATGCCTGAAATGGATGGACTGACGCTCCTCGGCGAGCTGCGAAGCCGGCAGGACATCAGTCGATTGACGAAAATGATCATCCTGAGCGGGCATGATAGCTTCGAGTTCGCGCAGCTGGCGCTGGAATACGGGGTGTCCAAATATTTATTGAAGCCTGCCGGCGAGGAGGATATTCTCGAAGCGGTGCTTGAAGCGAGGCAGCAGCTGCGGGAGGATTTGGAGCAGTGGCAGCGTAAGGCGGCGTTGGAACAGAAATGGAAGGACAATCTTCCGCACCTGCAAAATCTCTTTTTTATCCAGTGGGTGAGCGGCAAATATACCAAACAGGACGTTCTTAGCAAAAGCAAGGAACTATATATTCCGTTGAAGGAGGACGACCGCATTGCGGTGGCCGTGGTGGACCTGGACCCGCTGCCGGAGCATGAGACCCGGTTTCAACGGGGGGATGTCGAACTGCTGCAGTTTACGATGCAGTGTCTGGCCAAGGAGCTATTGTCCCATCCTTCCCGCTGGATCACATCGGATTCCGGCAATATGCTGCTGATGGTGTTGATCGTGGAGGAAAACCAGGACGCCAAGGAGGCCATGCTGCGACTGAATGCGGATGTATCCAAGCTGCTCTCCCAGACGAAGGAAGTGCTGAAGTTAACGGCAAGTGCCGGCATCTGTGCTTCGATCGGCGCGATTGAAGATATGAGCCTGCTGTATGCGCAAGCCTGCCGGGCGCTTCAAGACCGCGTCGTGTACGGACACGATCTTGCGATTCCTTACCGTGAACAGCTGAGGCGGGATATCCAGGGCGTGATCGTGCAGCAGAATCTGGAGAAGACGTTGGAGATTGCGCTGGAAACGGCCGACGAGACGAAAGCCCTGGAGGCGCTGAAGGGGTTATGGGAAGAAGCCTTCTCCAGATCCGAATCCTCGGATGAATTTCATGAGGCGGTTTTATACATGAACAGCTTCTTTACCCGGATGATTCAGAAGCAGGGCTGGACAGTAAAAAGAGTCGTCGGTGAGGATATCGAATATTTTCATAACGTCAAGCTGCTGAGCACCAAAATGCAAACCTGGTCGCTCTTGGAGCGAACGGTGAAGCATATCGTCTCCTTTATGAGCGAGCAGCGGAAAACGACGAGCAATCAGGTGGTGAAGGATATTCTGAACCTGCTCGAGGAGGAGATGGACCAGGAAATTACGCTGCATACGGTGGCGGACCGGCTCTACGTCAATTCTTCCTACCTCAGCCGGTTGTTCAAGCAGGAAATGGGGGTTGTCTTCTCAACCTATGTGCTGGAACGCAAAATGGAGCGCGCCAAGTCGCTGCTGCAGGAGGGACTCAAGGTGTACGATGCCGCCCGGCTGGTCGGGTACCGCGATGTCAGCTATTTCACCAAGGTGTTTCGGAAGTATTGGGGGGTGAATCCGGGGGAGTTTAAGGGGTGAGGATGCGGGAGAGGCTGTACGGCACTGCTTTACACACCTGAAAGCCGCTCCGCGGTCGTATCGTTCCTCCAATCGCTGTTGTCGCCGAATTTCCGGAATGATGATGCAGAGGAAGAAATTCGGCTCCAAAGGCGACCACTATCGTTTTTCCGAGATCGATTCGCCCTCTCCGCTGGTTCGGTGAGGGTCCAAACCACCCAAAAGCCTCCCCCTTGAGGTTGGGGAAAGGGAGAGATTGAAAGCCCACTGCGCGGTCGTATCGTTCCTCCAATCGCTGTTGTCGCCGAATTTCCTGGAATGGATGTTACAGAGGAAGAAATTCGGCTCCAAAGGCGACCACTATCGTTTTTCCGGAATCGATTCGCCCGCTCTGCTGGTCCGCGTGGGTCCAAACCACCCAAAAGCCTCCCCCTTGAGGTTGGGGAAAGGGAGAGATTGAAAGCCCGCTGCGCGGTCGTATCGTTCCTCCAATCGCTGTTGTCGCCGAATTTCCGGAATGATGATGACAGAGGAAGAAATTCGGCTCCAAAGGCGACCACTATCGTTTTTCCGGAATCGATTCGCCCGCTCCGCTGGTTCGGTGAGGGTCCAAACCACCCAAAAGCCTCCTCCCCTTTGGGTGGGGGGAGAGGGGAAGCGCAGCGCGGCAGAGCCTGCGCAGTACATAAACTAACCAAACGAGCCGTTCGGGGCATCCATCCCGAACGGCTCGTTTGCTATTACCCCCAGCCTAAACCATCGGCAGGGCGGAAGTAATCACCCGCGCGGTATGGTTGGGGGTGATGTACGGAGGCCAAGGTCGGTGCAGAGCAGACGAGGCCTCGCTATGGCGACGAAGCAGGGCAACACCGTGCTTCGAATGCCAACATCATTCTTGAGCAAGCTTCAACGGAGCAGGCGGAATTGTTCTGGAGAAGCGGCAGCGGTCCCCTGAAAGCTTTCCTCTGGAAAGCTAGCTTCGGAAGCATAAGCCATCCCCGGATTTCCACTTTATCTATCCATTCAGAAGAAATCCGGGGGTAACAGGGATCGGAAGAACAATCCGCATGCGGAGTGCTGAACCATCCTCTTTTTTCGATGTGGGTTCAAAAGGTGCAAATGGTCCTAGGAGTTTTGAAAGCAAAGGGTTTGAATTTCAGTTATGAATTTCGGTTGGCAACGGTGGCCGATCCTCACAAGTTAACATCGCATGAAACACCCACCGCAACCTCATGGCACATTTACTGACGTCCAAGCCTCAACACAACATCATATTACCATAAATAGTAATGATCCTCGCCTACTCAGTCCCTCCTCCGGGAATTACAATTTGTAGTAACCAAGGAGATTGAATCAATAGAAAGGGGGAGACGAGTCGATGAAACCCACGATAGAACCATCGCCGGCACCGTATAGAGAGATGAAGAAAAAACGAGGTTACTGGGGCCGCTTAGGGTCGGACATATGGAAAGAGTGGGATCTTTATCTGCTGCTCGTACCGGGCATCTTGTTCATTTTACTGTTCAAATACACGCCGATGTACGGCATTACGATCGCATTTAAGGATTTCAACATCTTCACCGGATTTGCCGACAGCCCGTGGGTGGGATGGAAGCACTTTGAGAAGCTGTTCACGTCACCGGATTTTGCTCAGGTATTCAAAAATACGGTCATCATCAGCTTCCTGAAAATCGTGATCTTGTTTCCGCTCCCCATCATTATCGCCCTGATGCTCAATGAGCTGAGGAATATGGTATTTAAACGCACGGTGCAAACCGTCATCTATTTGCCGCATTTCCTGTCCTGGGTAATTGTTGGCGGATTGTTTATCGATATCCTCTCAACGAACGGAGGAATCGTCAATAAAGTTTTGGTATCCCTGGGCATGGAGCAGATTGCGTTTTTCCTGGATAACAGCGTGTTCCGAGGCGTGCTGATCACCTCGGCAGGCTGGAAGGAAACGGGCTGGAGCACGATCGTGTATTTGGCAGCGTTTACAATGATCGACCCGATGCTGTATGAAGCGGCGAAGATCGACGGGGCCGGACGATGGAAGCAGCTGTGGCACATAACGCTCCCGGGGATCGCCCCGATTATTGTCCTGATGTTCATCCTGCGTCTCGGAAACGTGCTGGAAGCGGGAACGGAACAGATTCTCGTCATGTACAATCCGGTCGTGTACCAGGTGTCGGATGTCATCGGAACCTATGTATACCGGCAGGGTCTCGGGAACCAGGATTACAGCTTCTCGACCGCGGTTGGTTTGTTCGAAGCCGTAATATCCTTCACATTGGTCATCATGGGCAATGCCATGAGCAGAAAATACTTACAGCGCGGAATCTGGTAAAGAAAGGGTGGCGCAAATGGATCACAAAAAAGCTTTGGAAGGAACAAACACCACCCGAGGTGTCATCCAAACATCGTTTTCGGAAAAATGCTTCTCGGTATTCAATTATGCTTTTTTCATCTTGATGGGTTTAACGACCCTGCTTCCTTTCATGAACCTGATCGCGAAATCCTTGAGCAGCGAGGGAGCCGTCATATCGGGCCAGGTTGGACTGCTCCCGGTCGGGGTTCAATTCGAAACGTACAAGTATGTGCTGCAGGATTCCATGTTCTTGAATTCGCTCAAGGTATCCATTTTTCTGACGATCATCGGAACAGCTTGCAGTTTGTTTCTAACCACGCTGACGGCTTATCCGTTGTCCAAATATCGGCTGCGGGGACGAAAAGGGCTGCTGTTGATTTTCGTATTCACGATGCTCTTTAGCGGCGGATTGATTCCGACTTACCTGCTCATGCAGAATTTGAATCTGGTGAACTCCTTCCCGGTGTTATTCCTGCCGGCAATGGTGAACGTGTACAACATGCTCATCATTAAAAACTATTTCGAGGGGCTTCCGGATGAGCTGGAGGAGTCCGCCAAGCTGGACGGCGCGGGGAATATCCGCATCCTGGTCTCGGTCATTGTGCCGCTCTCGCTTCCCGTCATGGCAACGATTGGATTATTCTTTGCAGTCGCTTTCTGGAATGACTATTTTGCGGCGATGATCTACATTACCGATCCGGCAATCAAACCGATGCAGCTGTACCTGAAGGAACTGCTGGTTTCGTCCAGCGGGGACTTCCTGAAGGATAATGTCGACGCCGCGATTAACGCAACGCCGCAGTCCATTCAAGCTTCCTCGATCCTGCTGGCAACGATCCCGATTTTGCTGGTGTATCCATTCCTGCAAAAGTATTTTGTCAAAGGCGTGCTGGTAGGTTCGGTTAAAGGATAGGGTCATCCGGCCTTACTTTATAAAGGTGGTGATGCGCTTCGTATTGCTCAGATGGCAGAATTCATTGAATTTCTCAATCACAAGGAGGGTTATCCATGATCAAGATTAAAAAATCCGCGGTACTGGCCGGGATTCTCGGATTCACGCTGGCACTGTCCGGATGCGGCGGCGGGGGAGGCGGCACGACGGACACGCCGGCGGCTCAACCATCGGACACACCGGCAAGCACCCCGAAAGATGAGGGGAACAAAGACACAACGGCCGAAAAACCGGGTCTGCGCATGATCATGCAATATGGATTGTTTGATCCGAAGACTGAATATGTGGCCAAGTACATCCAGGAAAGAACCGGATTCAATGTGGAATACGAACTGCTGCCGGCTGAGAACGCGGATGAGAAGCTGAACCTGCTCGTATCCAGCAAAGATAACTATGATTTGGTGAAATTGAATGCAGCCCAGTTCTACAATCTGGCCTCTGCGGGAGCGCTCGAGCCGATCGATGAGCTTTTGGAATCCCACGGCAACTATATTAAGCAATCCATCAAGCAGGAATCCTTCGGCAGTGCCACCATCGACGGGAAGATTTACGGCATTCCTGAAACTGGGGCTGGCGTAAGCATTGGGGAGGAATTGGTAGTCAGACAGGATTGGATGGACGAATTGGGACTGTCCATGCCGACCACTGCCGATGAGCTTTACAATGTGCTTAAAACGATCAAAGAGAAGAAAAAGGTAATTCCGCTCACCATGAGCAAGGATTCCCTGTACGGTGATATCGCCACGACATTCGGCATTTTGACGGATTGGAAAGAGGTTGACGGCAAGCTGGTGCATCGTGCCGAGCAGCCGGAGATGAAAGAATACATTACCTTTATGAACAAACTGTATAAAGAAGGCCTACTGGACACCGAAACACCGATCAATACTGCCCAGAAGTCCATCGAGAAATTCTCGGGCGGCAATGCGGCCATGTATAAGTTAGCATGGTGGAATGCTGGCACGACGATTGCTGCGCTGGAGAAAAACTTCCCGGAAGCCAAAACGTCCATCATTCCTTATCTGAAAGGCAAGGACGGCAAAGCCGTGGTCGGGGCAAAAGCGAATACCACTTGGTATGTTGCCATTCTGAAATCCTCAAAGAATAAGGAAACCGCCATGGAATTCCTGAACGCGAAGCTGGAGCCGGAGACATTTAAAGGCATCGCGCTGGGTAAAGAGGGCGTCCATCATGAAGTGAAGGACGGAAAGTACTATCCAATTCTGCCGATCTTTAATGATGAATTGAACAATGCAAGCAGCTTCCTGACAGGGGTAGACGAAGAGAAGTACCCGATCTACTGGCAGGCACGCGTGCGTAAGGATCCGATTTTGCAAGCGCATTTCGAAGCCTTCCAGAAAAATGCCGAGGGCATTATCGTAGTGGATCCGATGTCCACCGCACCGCCAATTGAAGCTGTATCCAAAAACCTGCTGAAATTGACGACCTTGCTCGATGACAATGTGCTGCAATTCATTTCCGGAGCGAAGCCGATTGATGCTTACGATCAATTCCTGGCTCAATGGAGAGCCGAAGGTGGAGCCGATATGGTGACCGCAGCAAATGAATGGTTCCAATCCACGAAGTAAATGACCTAAACGAAAAAGCAGTCTGCGCAAGCAGCTGCTTTTTCAAAATTCGTAAAGGGGGTGACTGTTGAATTTATATTCACGTGATCGTTCATTCTGAATAAAAGAAGGGTGGTATTCCTTGATGTATCGTTTATTTCGCAGGCGGATCGCGCTGCTCCTCAGTTTGTCGCTGATCGTATCGCTCATCGTGCCGATTGGTTCCTCCGCGTTCGCGGATAACGAAATTGCCCCGGCTCAAAGCGCGGTTCCCGACCCGGTTACGCTGGTCTCCCAAGACGGAGACAGTCTGGAATTCACGGATATCAACGTGGCAGGCGACGCCCTGGAGAGCAAAAATGACTACTTGGCGCTGTACACGAGCGGCGCTTCGGTTACGGGCTCCGTGTACACCGATGAGGTATGGGTTCCCACGCTTCATGTGGCGGTCTCGGTGGATGCCGGCGGTCAAGTACTGGACATTCTCGGACCGGACGCCGATCCTCCGACGGCCTGGGATCCGGGCACGCTGCTGCCGATTCCGGCCGGCGGTTATGTCGTCGTGGCAGGCGGCACGTTTCCGTGGGAGCAATCCGCTTTTCAAAAGCCTCTCTTTAATCAAAACAAAACAGGAGATTCGGTGAAGCTGATGCGCGCGGGCGTCGAAGTGAAGGCAGCCGATTACCTGCCGGATCTGCCGGGGCCTGGGCCGGATCCGCTGCCGCCGGAGCTGCATCTGCTTACGCCAAACGATGCGACCGTGGATATCCCGGTGATTGAGATTGCGGGTTTTGTGGCGAACTATGCCGAGGACCTGGATTTAAGCGTGACCGTCAATGGCGATGAAACGGCGCTTACGGCGGATGGGGTGTTCCGCACAAATGTGTATTTGGAGCCGGGCCCGAACGCAGCTGAGGTAAAGCTGTTTAAGGGAGACGGCGAATTGGCCGTTCAAACGCTGAACATCGTGTACGAACCGATCGAGAACCAGGATTATATTGAAGTCGAGGCGGCTCCGAAGGATATTACGATCGACATCGAAGGTCCGCGCAAGAAGCTGGATTACGTCGATAAGGATGTCACGGGCGTGCCGAACATCGTGGCGGTATTTACGAGAGATTACGGCAGCTCCATCACGATTCCCCAGACCAATGTGGCCGTGCAGGTGGATGCCAACAACCGCGTATTGCTGGTGGTCAATCCTTCGATCAACGGCAAGCCCCCGGTTTGGACCGGACCGACCGATCTTGAAATTCCCGAAGGCGGTTATGTGCTGATGGCACAGGACAACAGCTATGCAGGCAACAACATCAAGCGGTATTTGGCCGAGAACTTTAAGGTCGGCGACATGATCAAGCTGCGCAAGAACGGGGAAGTGGTTCAGGTACGCGACATCATGAGCGGCAACGGCCTCATTGCACGGCTCACGCTGGATAACCAGACGATGTACACCGTAACGGAAGGCAGCACCGCCATCACGGGGCGCATCGACAACATAGACGATGTTGCGGCGATCAAGCTGCTGGTGAACGGGAACGAGATTCCGTTTGAAGCGGATGGCACCTTCACTCATAATTATACGTTAACGAACGGCACCAACTATATCGAAGTGAAAGTGATGAAGAATGACATCGAGCAGGATGTGCGTCATTTGGCCGTGTTTGCCAGACCTGGTTTTTCTCCGGAAAAAGAAGTCATTCTCTGGGTGGACCAGGCATCCAATGCGAGAAAGTTCAAAACCAGCGAGGATGTTTTGGCATTTCTGCAAAAAGCCAAGGAAACGGGCGTGACGTCGGTCGCGTTTGACGTGAAGGGCGTTGAAGGCTATGTTTCGTACAAAAAGAACGATTTGACGGGCAGACCTTACGTCAGCGAGATCAAGGCACCCGAAAAGGCGGGGGCAAGTCCGGATCTGGATCTGCTGCAGGAGTTCATTGACCATGGCCATGCCCTGGGATTAGAGATCCATGCGGCGATCAACGTGTTTGCCGAAGGATCGATCGCCCATAACGAGTATGCGGTTCTGAACGACCACCTCGACTGGGAAGAACGCGTGTATTTCCCTGAAAACAACGGCGAGATCAAGCGTCTGCGCGAAAGCAAAAAGCAGGGCCTGGTTGCCTTTGTCAATCCGTCCAATGACGAGGTCCGCGATTACCAGCTTAGAACGTTCGAGGAAATCATCAAGAACTACGACGTGGACGGGGTTGTCCATGACCGAAGCCGGTATGACAACGAAGGGGCCGATTTCAGCGACGAAACCCGCGTGAAATTCGAGCAGTTTTTGCAGGCCCGGGGCAAGCAGCTTGTCAATTGGCCAAACGATATCTTCTCCTATGAAAACAATGTAAGGGTATACGGCCCGCTGATTCAGGACTGGTGGGAATTCCGCTCGGGCACGATTCAGAGCTTCTTCGGCGAAGTGAAGGCGCTGGTGGATTCCTATGAAGTCTCAGAAGGCAGAAAGATCGAGGTATCCTCTTATGTAGGATCCTGGTATGAGACGTATTATCTAAACGGCGTCAACTGGGGCAGCAAGAACTTCCGGTTCAATCCCGCACTCGGCATGCCGGACGAGTCGGTGTATACGGAGGAATATTACCAAACCGGATACATCGAGTATTTGGATTTTCTGATGATCGGGGCTTATCAAACGACCAGTCAGGAAATCCAGAAATACATTACGCTTGGCAATATCGTAACGAACGGGGAAATTCCGCTGTATGCAGGCATTGCCATGAACAACGTGCAGGCGCCGGCCGTCCAGCGCGAAGTGTTCCAGGCGGGGCTGAAGTCCACGAACGGATTGATGCTGTTTGACGCATCCCAGGTCAACTGGCCGATCGCGGCGGCTGCTCTCCAAGATAAGGAGTGGGTGAAGGATTACCAGCTCGGCATGAGCTTGCCGGGAAGTCCGGATTCGTTCCTGGAAGGCAATTTCTATAATATCAACCGGATTGAGGGCAACGTTAATGTGATGACGGAAGCCTTCGGATACTCCACGGGCACGAATCGCTTTGGGGTTGAAGTGGTGGTTGACAACACGGGCCACGTGACCCGGGTGGTCAACCGGAACCAAGCGATCAATTGGAGCTGGGGAGCGCCGGAAGAGAATAACAGCGTTATTCCGCAGGGAGGCTTTGTCATTTCCACCCTGGACCCGTCAGGCACGAGAACGCTGCGTCAGCTTGTGGCCAATGCCTACAATACCGGGGATCAGGTTCGCTCAGCCGTATTAAGCGGGCTGATGGATGACGAGGGCAAAGAGACGCGCGACAGCCAGCTTGCGCTGCAAGGGCTGGTGGAAGTTCTCGGACCCGGCCAAGCGGCCGTGAAGGTGAACGGTGCCGATGCGACCCTGTCGGCGAAAGGTGAATTTACAGCTAATGTGCCTCTGCAAACGGGCGTCAATTCGATTACCGTGGACGTGTTCGTTGACGAATTCAAAACGAACAGCAAAACGTTCGAGGTAATCCGGACCTCTACGGGAGACGGCGGATCCGATCCAGGTTCTCCGGGTGGCGGTTCCGGTTCACCCGGTGGAGGATCGACACCACCACCTCCTAAGCCATCGGAGCCCGAGCGCTTGAGCATCAAGAAAGAGACAGCACCGGGCGGTGGGACGGTCATCGTAGCGGATGCGAGTGAGAAAGGCATGCTCGGGGACGTGGAACGGCTCAGCAAGCTGCCCGCGGCATCACGCGTGCTTACGTATTCGGTGACCGACGCTTCGGATTCCGTTGTTCTTCACTTGCCGGTTCAGGGGTTGAGCGCTGCTGTGAAGGACCTGCCGGGGGGCTCCATCGTGTTGGAATCCTCCCAAGGCCGATTGGAAATTCAGCTGCAGTCGCTAACGGAAGCTATGCAACAGCGGGGGACGGCGGAAAGTCTGCAAATTCGCATCGGTTTAGCTTCGAAAGAAGAAGAGGATCGGGTGAAGGCAGCGTTGGAGGCCGGAGCCTCCGTACTGGATGCATCACTTTCCATAAACTTGGCTTGGAAACAGGGAGATACGTTAACTGCGTTGCCGGCGCTTAAGGGACCTTATGCTAAGTTTACCAAGGGACTATCCAGTGTCGTCAGTCCATCCCAAACGACGGTGCTGCGGATGGATCCGGCATCCGGCAAGCTGGTCTTCGTACCGGCGCTCATTCGCACGTCGAACGGCAAATCCCAAGCGGAGTTTAAGTGGAGGGAAAGCGGCGTTTACTCCGTTGTTTCCCAAGAGAAGACATTTGAGGATTTAAGCAGCCATTGGGCCCGCGAGGACATTTCGCTGCTGGCCTCGAAACAATTGATCGAGGGATTAAGCGATACGCATTTTGGTCCAAACGAGACGATCACGAGAGCGCAATTCACGGCGATGCTCGTCCGTGCGCTAGGATTGAAGGATGAGGGAGATCATGCGAGCTTCCAGGATGTGAAGGCAAACGATTGGTATGCAGCCGCTGTTGCTACGGCAGTGGAGCATGGACTTATCGAAGGCTTCAGCAATGGAACGTTCCGTCCGAACGAGGAGATTACCCGTGAGCAGATGAGTGTCCTGCTGCTCCGTGCACTGAAGCTTGCCGGTACGGATATGGAGACAGGAGATTCGGACTCCATATTGGAAGGATTTAAGGATCGCGAACGCATTGCGTCCTGGTCCGAAGAGGCCGTGTCGGCCATCGTCAAATCAGGGTTGATGGAAGGACGTTCTTCTGACCGGTTCGTACCGGAAGCCCATTCTACCCGGGCTGAAGGCGCAGTCGTATTAACCCGAATGCTGCAGATGGCAGAATTCATTAACCGTTAAAGCTAAAGACCCGTTCGATCCTATCGAACGGGTCTTTGTTATGTACCAGAGAGTTGTACATAACAATCAACAGTATCAGTAAGCAAGTAGAAGTGAGTTAGAAGAACCAACTAAATCTAATTCCAACAGCTATAAATAAAATGATCCAACCCCACAGAACCCATAATCGAAAAGGACGCGGGATAATTAAATATTCCGAATACAGTTTGAGTATAATCTTCAATTTAATCACGTCCTTTTTTGGACTCATGCACATTCTGATCATCATTGCCGAAATGCCCTGTCTAAGGGCATCTGCTTACATAAACTGTACCATACCACTTCGCAAGGAGGTTTATATCGATGAGCTACGATAAATGTTGTTACGGCGGCGGATACGGAACTTCGGTAGGCATTGTTCTGGTATTGTTTATTCTGTTGGTGATTGTATTAAGCACCTTTTGGATTTAAGTCATGGTGAGCATCCTTGTCAATCATAAAGCCTTCCGGATTCGCTCCAGCATATCGCCGGCAAACGCGATGAGACCATCCGGTGCGGATTCCGCAGGTTTCCCGGCTCCGCCGGTATATTGATGCAGGGCATGCTCGATCATCGGGTGATACTGTGAGGGAAGTGCGCGAAGCCCCCATTCGCCTCCTTCTTTTTTGGAGGACACCACGCCTTCCCTCAGATAGTACAGCACCCGGCACAGGTTTAGCGTGTAGTACATAGGGGAGCCAGTGATGTCTTGTACCGCACCCTCCACGTCATGGAGAATGGCTTGTATGTAATGCTCCCGGTCAACGGATGTAAAGACCTCTTGAACCGGTTTGCCGTACAGGGTAATGCCTCGATGATAGATAACGGTGTAATGGGCCGCGAGGTCGGCGTCTAGGGATCCGCCGCATAAGTAATCGTCATCGGCCAAGTACTTCTCCCGATGAAAGGCGGAATAGTGGAACTCGAATGGAGGCGGATAGACGAGCCTCTGCAGACTGGACTCCAGGACAAGGCTGAGTTCCAACCCCTGCTGATTGGGCATATCATCGTGGAACGCTATGATTTTCTTGGCCAGCCGTCTCATATGATCCCGGGTCAGCTTGTCCGCTACGACGAGCAGCAGATCGATATCGCTTGTGTCCGGGTTGAAGCAGCCCATAGCTAACGAGCCATGTAAGTAAATGCCGACCAGATTGTCGCCGAGCTCCTCCTTAAACAAGTCGACCGCTTGATCCAAAATCCATTGCGTGTCCAATCGAATACCTACCTTTCACTCTGTATGATATTCATCCATTATGTTCGGGAATTCTTTCCCTTGTCAATCCATCGATCCGTTCGTCCGTTTATATTTGCAATGGCGGCAGGGAGCCTAAGGCAAGCAGGGGAATTGAATGTGCATATCGAAGTGAACAGGGGACTAAGTTTTAGTGAAAGGACGGAGTTATGGATACTTTTCATGCTGACCAACCAAGCCATATTGAAGTATATGCAATTCAGAATTCGGACCAAATTCGCGATGAGACGTTCCGTGTCTTGTTCCATACGTTATCGCCCGATCGACAGGACTATGTGTCCAAATTCAGAAGAGCGAGTGATTACCAACGATCAGTGCTTGGTGATGCCATGGTCTATCGAATCCTTCGGGATAAACTGGGTCTTGATCCGAAGAATATAGAAATCGTAAGGAACGCATATGGCAAGCCATTCTTAAAGGATCATGACAACCTGCATTTTAACGTCTCCCATTCCGGGCATTGGATCGTGTGCGCCGTTAGCCACGAGCCGGTTGGGATTGATGTGGAGAAAATAGAGGCCATCGATATGGATATCGCTAAACGCTATTTCCATAAAACCGAGTTTAACTCGCTGCTAAGCTGTGATCCTTCCGTCCGGCTTTCCCGCTTCTTTGATTTATGGACGTTAAAGGAAAGCTATATCAAGGCCGTTGGCAAAGGCCTTCATTTGCCTTTGGATTCTTTTGCTTTGGCGCTGCAAGAAGGCGAGTGGGATCCTATTGTTGGGGAGGACGGAGAGACCTACTATTTTAAACAGTATGCGGTGGAAGAAGGTTACAAGCTGTCGGTCTGCGGCATTAGCCGTCATTTCCCTAAGAACGTCCATTTCGTAACTGCTGAGGAGTTATGAACGGAACTAGAAAAAACCAGCCTGAGGACGATGCCCATGAGCTGGTTTTTTGGCATTTCTATTGTAGCTGATGATCATACAGGCCGCAGTGCCGGCCATGCCAGCTCGATGCCTTCGCTAACGAGCCTTTGCTGGAAGCTGGCCAGCCTTTCTTCATCGCTGCGCACATCCGTCGGCAGAATATCATGGTCCAGGCAATAGCTGACGCAGTATCCTGCGGCCTCGCCGATGTTCCACTCTACGGGATGCAGCCGGTAGCAGCCGTTCGTAATGTGGGTGACCCCGATGTTTTTGCTGGCAGCCAGCACATTCTTCATCCGTTTCGGAATTAAGCTGCCCAGCGGGATTTGGAACGGCAGGGACGAGATATCAATGTAAGGGCGCTCGCCCGTGCTCGGATGCAGATCGATCCGGTAACAGCCAATGCCGACGGAATCAGGGAACGTTTCCGAAGCTCCGTCTGGCCGCGATTCGGTTGCCACATGCTGCTCCAGCACCGTGAACTCGGCCTGAATTCTTCTCGACTCACGGATGTAAGGATACATCGCCATGCCGTCTTCCGTTCCGACCACATCGGGACGCAGGCGCAGCCCCGGGTAACCCTGCCCGCCATCCGGCCGCGGCACCTCGGTCTGCAGCCAATACAGCAGGGACAAGCTAAGCTGCTTGGCTTGGTAGATATGATGGTCAGCCTCTTCCTTCGGAACATCGATAATGGAGCCCAGCCAGTAGTCGTTCTGCGGCCAGTTCACTAGAGACACCGAGCTTTCGAACGTACCTTCGGCGAAATGCTTGGGATCCAGGATTTGCCTGTATTGATAGAGCGGGAACTTGCCGTGCCCCGGGAATATCTCATACTCGATCGGCTCATTCGTGGACGGCTTGACGGCGGTCAGGCTTAACAGTTTATCCGGCCAGAATTCGGGTTTATATTCCCGCCAAAAATCGTAAAGGGCAGGCTTCTCGATGGTGTGGTCCTCACCCTCCAGATAATCCACGGCAAAACAATACGTGAAGCCCTGCATGTCCTGCGGCAGTGGATCGCCGTCAACGGCATGCGGCTCCCCTGTCTGGGACTTGGACTCGGCGCCGGTAACATACTCGATACCCGCCAGCGGAAGCAAATCGCCGAGCTCGGTGGCATCCACGAAGAACGGGGCGCGGAGCGCGATTTGATCCTGCGTTTCAAGATGACGAACGGTTACGCTGTTCACGCGATCCCCTGAAACGTCGGCAGATTCCGCCGCATACTGATACAGGATCGTAAGCCGTCCGCTATGAATGTACGGGGCCAGCATTTGATGCAGCACGGCGAGAGCCGTGCGCGGCTCATGGCACAGCCGGCTGACGATGCCGCTGCCGGGGTTCAATTGCACATTGGATCTGGCCTTGGGCGTCATGGGGAAAAAATCGCGGTAGTACTGGCGGACACCTTCGCGGAACTGCCGGTAGCTGCGCGTGCAGCCAAAGGATTCAATCCACGGATGCTCGTCGGGCGGAACCGCCTGGCTGGTTAGCTGTCCCCCGATCCAAGTGGTCTCTTCGGTCATGATGACCGTCTTTCCTGATTTAGCGGCGGCAAGTGCGGCGGCTGTTCCTCCGGTCCCGCCGCCGAGAATGACGATATCGGCCTGCATTTCTCGTATCATTGACAGATTCTCCTTTTGGGATAGTTTCATAAATGATCAACAAGATCAGCACAACAAGTGACTATTTCTAATTGTAGATGCTTACCCTTAGGAAAAGTACGGGAAACAGGTGACCTTTTTTGGTAATCTGATGCCGTTTTACAAGGTTTATTGTCCGGTTTTGTATTTGCCGCGATATTGCCCGGGTGTCATCCCCTCCAGCTTACGGAAGGACCGGATAAAGTTCTGCGAATTGTTGTAACTCAGCTTCTCCGCAATATCCTTAATGGGCATATCGGTTTCAACAAGCCATTTTTTGGACATTTTGAAGCGGTATTGGGACAGGTATTCGCTGAAGGACATATTGGTTTCCTTCTTGAACACGCTGCTTAGATAAAAATTGTTGTAATGGAGGCGCGAAGCACATTCCTCGAGCGTAATATTGCGGTCAAACTCATTGCGGATGATCTCGATCATCTGCTCGGAGAGATTCTGGTATTGAGAGTCCTGGCGATCCCGGAATACACTCACCATCGGCCGGATAATCCGGGATTTAAACCAGCTTTCGATATCGGGATTGGTGTAGAGTCGAAGAAGCTCCTCCACGAGAGAGCTGTCCCGGATGTCGAGTTGCTCCAGCATAATGCCATTCTCCTGCATCACGATCATCAGATCATTCAACAGCCGGATGAGTGAGATTTGATAATCATGCGGGGTCCGATCCTTGCGAAACACTTCGTGCAGCCACTGCTTCAGAAGCTCTACGGCCCGATCTTCATCAGCCAGCTTGATGGCATCAATCAGCTCGTTCTCCACCTGCATCGGGTAGAAATAGACCCGGGTATGCTTGCCGGAGTTCAGGCTGAAATAAGGGATAATGACGCCGGTACCCAGCTTGATGCGGTGTTTAAGGGCTTCAAGCCCTTCTTGGTAGGCGCGTGACGTTTTGGATAGGTTCTCGTATGGCAAACTGATGCCAATGCTGACCTCCAGATCGAGAAAGCTGCGCGTCGTCTTCTGGATCTCCTCCGATAACGTATAGATATAGTCATTGAATTCTTCCAGCGTGATACCGCCTCGTCCGATGAGCGTAACCTGTGTGAGATCGATAATGACGGAGGGGAGACGATGGGAGGAGGGGATCATCTCCTCGATGATATTGTTGACGGCAAAGAGCAGCAGATCCCTATCCTTGCGTTCATAGCGGGTTTCGTCCAGCATGTCGATCTGGAGGGTGAATACCGCCAGCCGTTCCCATGCGGACACTTGCTCCTTGAAGCCGAACAGCTCGATCTGTTCCATTACTTCGGGCGGACTGATCTTGCCCAGGAACAGTTTATGGAGGAAAAAGGTGCGCACCTGCTGGCTGGTCTGCCGAAGCTCGCTGCGGAGCTTGGTATTCGAATGGAACATATCCCGGATATGTTCGTCGATGATTTGCAGCTCGCTCTTTTTATTCGCTTGAATTTCCGGCAGGCGCTCCACGATATTTTCAAAAATGTGCCGGATAGGCGTGTACATCTTCCGCGTTCCAAGCCATACCAGCAGAATGCTGAAACCGATCATCAGCAGGCAGATATACAGTGTAAACCAGCCGATGGAGCGGGACTCCTTGGTAATGGCGGACATTTCGGTAAAGGAGGCATACAGCCAGCCGTTAAAATCGGACCGGACGTACGTAACGGACACCGGCTTGTTGTCGATCTTCGTCTCGAACTGCCCCGATTTATTGTCAAAATGGTCCAGCTCCGCCTCCGCATACCCCGTCTCGGTCAGATATTGCCCAAGCTTTCCTTGCTCGGGATGTACGACGATCCGGTAATTGTGGTCCAGAACCATCACCTCCCGGGGTTCGGAAGGGGTATCCATCATAGCCGCGAGACTGCAGCTGGGGATGGTGGCGAGTGCGACACCCCGGGCGCTGGAGGAGGAGAGCGGCATTTTCTTCACAAGCGCAATCGTGTAGGGGCAGGCATAACTGAGCGTATCGCTGGACCCGAGGGATTCCGTCTCGAGCATCACCCAATTGGAGTTCCCTTGAAGCTCCATGAGTGTCAGCAGCGTATCCTTGGAAGCGTATTCATTAAATTCGTACATGCCCCGGTTATTGATCAGCCAGTTGGTTGTTGTATTCGCAAGGATGACATCCGTAACCTTGGTTTCGGGAGATTGCAGCAGACTCATCTCTTCTCTCAGTTTGTTATACAATTGGAAGTCATAGTAAGACAGGGGCCGATACAATGCGCTTTGCAGAATATTCGAATTAATGACGTAATTCAGTGTATAGTCCACGGTCCGCAGCACCTGTTCGAGATTGCTGTTTGTTTGATTCATAATCTGGATATTGCTGCTGTTTACGTGGTTTTGTACGGAGGTGGATGATTTCATGAACGAGAAGAAGCCGAGGGCCACAAGAGGAATGATGCTGATGAAACAGCCGAACAGGACCATTTTAGAATAAAAGCTACTTTTTGGATGCAATAGGTACACCTTCCTGTTTAACAAAGTGTATAATCATTGTATGGGCAACCCGGGTTACATTCAATAATCATTTCAAAAAGAATAATCACTGTATTTGATCATCATGGCTTGTCATGAAAAAAGATGTACATATGTTAAAATCATCCCAACCACATAGGAACCGCAAGAAACATGGGGGAACGGAGGTAGAACGGATTCATGACCCGTCTGTCTAACTATGTCATTCTTTCGCTCGCTATCCTGATGGTGTCGGCTGCGTGTATCAGCATGGCCCGATCATCGGGAGCGGATGGCGGAAGTACGTCTTCTCATCGCAAAACCAGCATTTCGATTATGGCCAACCTGCACACCGCTGAGGTTCCCTCCGATCGGATCGAGAAATGGATAGAGGAAAAAACGGGTGTTCAGCTCAACATTCAGTGGGTGCCCGACGGGAGTTATGATGAGAAGGTGTTTGCTTCGCTTGCAACGGGGACTTTGCCGCAAGCACTGTATCTTAAGAATGCCGCATCCTTGTCCTATTTCAGGGACGAGATTCGGAGCGGGCAATTCTGGGAAATCGGCCCTTATCTTAAGGACTATCCGAATTTGCAGAGATTGAAGCCCGAGGTTTTGAAGAATACGGCTATAGACGGTAAACTGTACAGCCTGTATCAGGAACGAGCCTTAGCCCGTTCAGGCATCATTTACCGTAAGGACTGGGCAGATCGGCTGGGGCTGCCGGCACCGGAAACGCTTGATCAATTATATGAAATGTTGAAAGGGTTTACATATGAGGACCCTGACAACAACGGTATCGATGACACCATAGGTTTGACGGATCGCAACGATTTGATCTACGGGGCTTTCAAGACCATCAGCTCCTATTATGGAACACCGAACCATTGGGGATGGTATAACGATTCATTGCAGCCGGAGTTCGTCTTTCCACAGTATATGGAAACGATGAAGTTCTTCAAGAAGCTTCATAGCGAGGGACTGATAAATGAAGACTTCCCGATTACCAGCAAAACCGACCAGCAGGAGCTGTTCGTAACGGGAAAAGCCGGCGTCTATATCGGCGCGATGGGGGACGTCCTGTCCCTGGAGTCAAGGCTGCTTGCGAATGATCCCAAGGCAGTGCTGGATGTTCAGAACCGGATTCTCGGACCCGATGGGTACAGGATTTGGGCTTCGCAGGGGTACGGAACGGTCATCTTGTTTCCGAAGACCGCCATTGCCACGGAAGAGGAATTGAAGAGTGTGCTCTCCCTCTATGATGCGCTGATGCGTCCCGAGCTTGCGAATCTGATGTATTGGGGAATCGAAGGGACTCACTATACCGTTCAAGATAACAAAGCGATGGCGGTGGATGCTTTTGAGCTGAGGGAAAAGGACGTAAAGCCTTACCAGGCTTTGATGGCCGGAGGCTTCAGCACCATACCGGGCATGCTGCAGCCGGTTAACACGAATCAGGTGAAGGATAAGGCCGAGCGGCTGATTTATGATAACGAAAGCTTCCTCGTCTATGATCCCACCGCACCGCTGGAATCTCCGCTGTATAACGAGATCGGCGTCAGATTGAATGAACGCATGCGGGATGCAACCTATCAATTCATGCTCGGGATGATTGATGAGCAGGGCTTTGAGGCCGAGACCGACCGTTGGCTGGAAGAGGGGGGCCGCCAAATTATCGAGGAATATAATACTTCATACCAAAGCACGGCCGGACCATATTTGCATGAGCAATACCGCTAGGGGATGGATATCCCCAGCGGTATTTTTGTTGTGCCATGCGTGATCAATCTCATTGACAACATAATCATTAGATTTGATTCCACGGCATTCCATGCTGGACGCGACCGAACTCCCCATATCCAATCTCAGGATTATATACGTACCGGGCTTCCGTCATCTAAGCTGTTTCTTGTCAGTCCATATTCAAATTTAAAAACGGAGGTCAGAAGATGAAGAAGAAGAAAGCCAGTACCATCCTGGCAATTGTAACCGCTTTATCCGTGTTGGCGGGCTGTGGCGGCAACTCCGCTCCTGCAGCAACCGGCAGCTCAAATGGCAGTCCAGCGCAAGGCGAGAAAGCGAGCGATCCGGTAACCATCTCGATTATGGCCAACCTCCATACTCCTGAAGTTCCCTCCGACATGATTGAGAAGCTGCTGGAAGAGAAAACAGGCACCAAGCTTGACATTCAGTGGGTGCCGGACGGCACTTATGATGAAAAGGTGAATGCATCCTTTGCAACCGGAACGCTGCCGCAGGTGACGTACCTGAAGAATGCTGCCTCGCTTGTGAATATGCGTGATGCGATCCGCAACGGGCAATTTTGGGAAATTGGGCCATTGCTGGATCAGTACCCGAACCTCAGCAAGCTGAAACCCGAGGTATTAAAGAACACGGCGGTGGACGGCAAAATCTATGCGCTGTACCGTGAAGTGCCTTTGTCGCGCCAGGGCATCATTTACCGCAAGGATTGGGCCGACAAGCTTGGGCTCAGCGCTCCGACCAATGTGGACGAATTCTATAATATGTTGAAGCAGTTTAAGGAGAAGGACCCTGACGGCAATGGCAAAGACGACACCATTCCGCTCACGGACCGGAATGACCTGATCTATGGCGCGTTCAAAACGATTAGCTCGTGGCTCGGCACGCCGAATAACTGGGGCGAGAAGGACGGCAAGCTGGCTCCCGAGTTTATGTTCCCCGAATATATGGAGACGATGAAATTCTTCAAGAAGCTTCACCAGGAAGGCCTGATCAATCAGGATTTCCCGGTTACCAGCAAAACCGACCAACAAAATCTGTTCATTACCGGCAAGTCGGGCGTTTATATCGGAGCGATGGGGGACGTATCCAGCCTGCATCCCAAGGTCGTCGAAGTGAATCCGGATGCGGAGCTCGATGTTCAGAATAAAATCGAGGGAGGACCGAACGGCTTCGGGATCTGGTCTGTGCCCGGCTATGGTTCGGTGATTCTCTTTCCGAAAACGGCCATCAAATCGGAGGAGGAGCTGAAAGGAGTGCTTGCCTTCATGGATCAGTTGATGAGCCCGGAGCTCGGCAACCTGATTTATTGGGGCGTGGAAGGACAGCACCACAAGCTGGAGGAAGGCAAGGTCGTTCCTTCGGAGGACGTCAAGCTGACCGATCGTGAAGTGAAGCCGTACCAAGCCATGCAGGTCGGCGGGCCGTTAACGATTGAAGGTTTTTATGAACCGAAGCACTTGCTCCCTGTTAAAGCGAAATCCGAGGAAATGATCACGGAAAACAATGATTATCTCATTGAGGATCCTTCGGCTTCGCTGGATTCCAAGACGTTTAACGAAAAGGGCGTCCAACTGCAGGAGATGATTAAAGACGGCACGTATCGATTTATGCTTGGCGATATCGATGAGGCCGGATTCCAGGCGGTCGTGGATAACTGGCTTAAGAGCGGCGGTCAGCAAATCATCGATGAGTTCAACGTATCCTACGAATCATCCAAATAACGAACATGCCAGCATCCCGAATGGCCGGGGACTGCGATGCTGCAGTTTCCGGCAGGCTTCGGGACAGAAAGGAAGTCTGAGATCATGAGCGAAACCGCAGTGAAGACCGGGATGAGCAAGAGCGCCCCCAAAATACCGGAGTCCGGTCGAATGAGAAGAATAATAAAAAACCGGGCGATCTACCTCATGATTCTTCCGGGATTTTTATACTTCCTGATCTTTAAATACATCCCGATGTCGGGATTGATTATAGCCTTCCAGGATTATCAGGCTTATCTTGGCGTCACGGGCAGTCCCTGGGTGGGGCTCAAGCATTTTGAGCGGCTGTTTACCGAGCCGATGTTCTTCACGATTTTGGGCAACACGCTGCTGCTGTTTTTCTTGAACCTGGCATTCTATTTTCCCGTGCCGATTATCCTCGCCTTGATGCTCAACGAGGTCCGGCGCGAAGTATTTAAACGTTTTATCCAGACGCTGGTGTACATTCCCCACTTTATGTCTTGGGTCATTATCGTATCCATTTCGTTTGTCATGCTCTCGATGGATCGCGGAATCATTAATGAATTGCTGGTTATGGCCGGATTCGAAAAAATCAATTTCCTGATGAGCAGCGAATGGTTCAGGCCGATGTATGTCATGCAGATCATCTGGCGGGAGGCAGGCTGGGGCACGATCATCTATTTGGCCGCCATGGCGGCGATTGATCCCGGTTTATACGAAGCGTCCCGGATTGATGGAGCCAGCCGCTTTCGGCAAATGTGGCATATTACGCTTCCTTCGATTCGAAGCGTGATCGTCGTTTTGTTGATTTTGAAAATCGGCGATGTGCTGGAACTTGGGTTCGAACATATCTATCTCCTCTTAAACTCAATGAACCGGGATGTGGCGGAGATTTTCGATACGTATGTTTATACCGCAGGTCTTAAGCAAGGACAGTTCAGCTTCAGTACGGCGGTCGGGTTCTTTAAATCGCTGATCGGTCTCATTCTGGTGATGCTGGCCAATTGGCTGGCCAAAAAAGCCGGAGAAGAAGGCATCTATTAACTACAGAAAGGTGGATCGCTATGGTACAAGATAAAACGATATCGAGCCGAATTTTCGATATTGTGAACTATACGCTGCTGTTGATCATCGGCCTGGTTACCATCCTGCCTTTCCTGCACGTCATCGCGGGATCCTTCACAACCGTGACGGAGCTGGCGCAGAAGCAGTTTGTCCTGTTTCCGACCGTTTGGTCGCTTGATGCCTACAAATATGTATTTTCAACCAATACGGTGTTTCGCTCGCTTGGCGTTTCCGTGGGCGTCACCTTCCTGGGCACCTTGTTCAGCATGCTGCTAACCTGCCTGATGGCTTACGGACTGTCGCGCAGGGATCTGGATGGCCGTAATTTCATCATGTTCATGGTATTGTTCACGATGCTGTTCAGCGGCGGAATGATCCCCACGTTTCTCGTGGTGAAGGAGATGGGGCTGATCGATACGTATGCGGCGCTGATTGTCCCGACGGCGATCAATGCCTTCAATCTCATCATCATGCGAAACTTCTTTCAGAACCTGCCTGAGGGACTGGAGGAATCCGCGAAGATCGACGGGGCCGGCGATTGGGGCATCCTGTTCCGAATCGTGATTCCGCTGTCGATGCCTGCCATTGCAACCATATCGCTCTTTTATGCGGTGACCTACTGGAACACGTATATGTCGGCGATTTTGTACCTGAATGATGCGGCCAAATGGCCCGTGCAGGTCATTCTGCGGCAGATCGTCATCCTTGCCAGCGGTTTGGCGGCAGACACCTCCGGCATGGACGAATTCGTCCGGCCGCCGGAGCAGACGGTGAAGATGGCAGTTATCGTCATTGCCACGCTGCCGATTCTGTGCGTGTATCCGTTCCTGCAGAAGCATTTTGCGAAGGGTGCGCTGCTGGGATCCATCAAAGGATAGAGAGGAGTGAGGTAAGGTGTTGGAAAAGAAACGGTATGCGCCAATCATTGCCGGCAATTATGCCGACCCGTCGGTCATCCGGGTCGGCGAGGATTATTACATGACGCATTCCTCCTACAAGCTGACGCCCGGACTCGTCATTTGGCATTCGCGCGATCTGCTGAATTGGAGCCGAGTTGGGGCTGCCCTGCCTCATTACGAGGGGGATGTATGGGCACCGGACTTCGTTGCGCATAACGGCATGTATTATATTTATTATCCGGCGGGGCGCACGAACTGGGTCGTAACGGCGTCCAGTCCGGCGGGACCTTGGAGCAAACCGATCAATCTGGGGATCAAGGGAATCGATCCGGGGCATACGGCAGGACCGGACGGAAAGCGTTATTTGCATATGTCGGGCGGTGATTTTGTAGAGCTTACGGCGGACGGACTCGCGGTCGCAGGCGAAGTCAGACATGTGTATAACGGCTGGCGGTATCCGGACGATTGGGTCGTGGAGGCTTACAGCCTGGAGGGGCCGAAGATTACCGTTCACGATGGATATTACTACCTGACGGTGGCCGTCGGGGGGACGGCCGGCCCGCCTACAAGCCATATGGCCGTGTCATCAAGATCCAGAACGCCATGGGGCCCCTGGGAGCACTCTCCGTACAACCCGATCATCCATACGGAGTCCAGGGATGAGCCCTGGTGGTCCAAAGGACACGCCTCGTTAATCGACACCCCTGACGGCCAGTGGTGGATGGTCTACCATGCTTATGCGGGCGGGTTCCATTCGCTGGGCAGGCAGACCTTGCTCGAACCGATCGAATGGACTTCTGACGGATGGTTTCGAGCTGCGGGAGGCCGTGAGGGACTTGACCAGCACGATCGGCAGCGTTACGAAGGAGAAACCAATGTTGTGCAGCAAGGAGTTTCATTCAGGGATACCTTTGCCGGACCTGAGCTGGGTCTGCATTGGCAGTGCGAAGGCGTGGAGCCTTCCGCCCGGTTCCGTTCGGGGAATCAGGAACTGGTTGCCGAGGCAGCATCCGAGGAAGCAAAGGCTTCCCCACTGCTTTATATGGCGGGTCATGAACGTTATTCGGCAGAGGTCGAGATGATCGTGGAGGGCCCGGCAGAAGGCCGCCTGCTGCTCTACTATAACGATGCGGCATATCTTGGTATGGGAGTCAACGAGCGCGGAGTCAGGCATTTCCGGTCATTCAAGGGCTATGGCACGATGCCGAATGATCAGCGCAGGGCATTTTTGCGATTGGTAAACGATAAGCATATCGTTTCATTCTTTTACAGCTTCGATGGGTTCGAATGGCACCGATACGACAAAGTGGTGGATGTTTCAGGGTTTCATCACAACACGTTTGGCGGGTTTCAGAGCCTCCGCATCGGACTGGATGCTATCGGTAAAGGCAGGGTAATTTTTCGGGATTTTTCATATAACGTCATAAAGAGCTGAAAGAAGGGATAGGGCATGACACAGCGATTAGAGGACGTTCTGGAGGGTGGCGACGGACTGTTCGAAGGATTCTTCGAATGGCTTGAGGGACAATATGACGCTGCTTCCGGCGGTTTTTATTATGCCCGCAGTTCCAGGGATTCCGGGACGTTCACGCCGGACATCGAATCGACAGCGCAAGCTTTGGGTATTATCGAGCGCTGCGGGCTTCAGCAAAGGCTGGCCGATGATATTAAGACGGGTATCGTGCGTTTTTTTCAGTCTAAGCAAGACCCTGCGACGGGGTATTTCTATGATGCCGATCCCAGGATGAGAAAAGACGATGTGATGGTGGGACGTGCACTTGGCTACAGCGTAGGAGCACTTCGCAAGTTGGGTGCAGCCCCTTTGCATCCGCTGCCGGGCAATCGAAATATGGCTCCGGCATACTGCCGTTCTCCCGAGGCTTATGCGGAGTGGCTGCGTTCGATCAGTCTTGCGAACAGCTGGCGCGGCTGCGACCGGCTGTGTAACTCGGCCCCTTATTTATCCCAAATGCCGCAGGGTGAGAGGGAGCCGTTTTTGCATGAGGCGCTGTCGTATTTTGCGAGTATTCAAGATCCGGCGACGGGGCTATGGGGCGAAGGCACCCTTTATGTGCGAATATCGGGAACCTTCAAGCTGTTAACGTTCTATAACCGATTTCAAGCACCCTTGCCCCGGACTGCGGAAATATACCGATCCCTGCTCCACGCCCTACGGAACGAGGAGGCGGTTGATATGTGTTATATCCGGAACCCGATCAGCCTCCTGACATCGATGAAGCTGCGCATTCCGGAGGAGGACGTTCTGGAGATCGCGGAAATCACCTTATGGAATATGGCGCGGCTCAAGCGGGCGGACGGGGGATTTTCCAGGGAGATCGATCATTCCCCGCCGGCACCCAATGTGGCCCAAGTGAAGCAAGGTGAGTATTATCCTGACATGCCGGAGGCGGTTCCGCTGGGCAGAGGTGAGGTTGAAGGGGACATGAATGCGGGAACGCAGGCGATTCTTATCCGCTATTCGCTGCGTGAACTCGGGGGGATGCAGGAACGAAAGCTAGATATTCCCGATTCTGTGTTCTCATCCCTACATAGCAGATACGTGTAGATCATGTATGCGTCTGGACCCTCTAAATAAATGTTATCACTCAGTCGAGATGACTTTTCTGAATTTTATGACATGGATAATAGGAATACGCAGACTCTTCGGCGAAGAAGTTATGAAGGGTCTTTAATTTAATGAACCGATGAACGCGAAAATTCGGAGTTTGATTAGCAGAGGAGGAGGATCATGGCGGAAATCGGAGTTTGGGAACAAGCGGAGCCCGGGGTGACAAGGAAGGTGTTTAAACCCGGGACCGGGCTGATGATGATGGAGGTGCATTTTGAAGAAGGGGCGGAAGGTGCACTGCACAGCCATCCCCATGAGCAGATGAGTTACTGTCTGAAGGGCGCCATCGAATTCTATATCAACGGTGAGACGACCCTGGTGCGTCAGGGAGACACCATCGTCATTCCCGGCGGAGCGGAGCATGGGGTAAAAGCACTGGAACCCTCCGCTCTTTTGGATACGTTTACACCCCTGAGACTGGATTTGCTTGGTCCCGGAGTGCCTAAAGCTGAAGGAAATGAAGAATTGAGTGAATAAACGACTTGATATGAGAGACGGAAAGGAATGGATATGATGAAGCTTTGGGAACGGGATATTCCCGGACATGAGTCGGTGGAAGAGACATTCACACCCTACATGACACCTTATCTATTGCAAAATGAAACGCCTCACGGGGCCGTGCTTGTGCTTCCGGGCGGCGGATACGGGGGGCGCGCGGATCATGAGGGCGGTCCGATTGCCTTGTGGCTGAATTCGATTGGTCTATCGGCCTTTGTTGTTCATTACCGTGTTGCCCCTTATCGCCATCCGTATCCGCTGGGCGATGCCCAGCGTGCGGTCCGGCTTGTAAGGCATCACGCCAAGGAATGGAACATCGATCCGGACCGCATCGGAATCCTCGGATTCTCGGCAGGCGGACATCTCGCAGCGAGTGCCAGCACTCATTTCGATGAAGGAAACCCGGAGGCCGTGGATGCTGTGGACCGGCAGAGTTCCCGTCCGAACGCTTCCATTCTCTGTTACCCGGTCATTTCATTTAAGGATTATTACCATGAGGGCTCCATGACCAATTTGTTGGGGGAGGACCCGCCGGAAGACTTGAGAAATGAAATGTCCCTCGAACTTGTGGTAAAACCGGACACCCCTCCTTCCTTTATGTGGCATACCGCCGACGACGGTGCGGTTCCGGTCGAGAACAGCCTGATGTATGCCGGATCACTAAGCCAGCAGCGTATTCCGTTTGAGCTTCATGTTTTCCCGGAAGGCCGGCATGGCCTTGGCCTTGCGGAAGAAGACGCCAGTGTTTCGCAATGGACGGGCCTGTGCGCGAGTTGGCTGCAGAAGATCGGATTCCTGTCGCAAGCGGTCGTTCAGGGAAGGTAGACGGATGCAGCTAAATTGAACCCATGAAAAAAACAAGCTCATCTGAAAAATCATTCAGATGAGCTTGTTCATATAACCTAAAGATCAGGACCGGCCTCTAATTTCCTGTCGGAGGAACAGGACGTAAGAGATGGCGAAGCAGATCAACGTGGCTGCGGTCAGTCCGGTAATTTGCGGCCAGACGAGCAGCAGGCTTTGGCCAAACGGCAGCGGACTTGCGATGGCACCGTACACCTGCTCCTGCGTGAGCGGTCCGAGATTGCGGATGGACGGCATCAACAGGGTGGTCGTCGCTTCATTGAACAGGGTATACGGCGACAGCCGGCCAAGCCAGAGCATCAGATTCTGATAGCTCATGACATCATGGACCGTGGCCGAGGCAGAATCCGGAGCCAATCCTCGTGCCAGCAATTGCAGGATCATATCAAAAAAGAAGCTGAAGAACAGCCAGACCGCAATGCTTGACAGGGCGGAAGTCGCCGGCTGGCGGAATCTTACGGAGAACATAATGGACAGATTCAGCCAGAAGCCAACGTAAAAAATGGTCACGACCAGAAAGCTGAGGATTCTCAAAAATTCCTCAAAGGTTGGCGGTATGCCGATAATCAGGGTGCCCAGCGCCATGGTCAGCAGCCCGAGCGTGATAAACATGATGCTGATGACGATCAGGGAAGCGGCGAATTTGGCATTGAGCAGGTCGTCGCGGTGGATCGGCTGGGCCATGATGCGGCTGAGCGTCCCTTTGTTCCGTTCACTGTTGACGGCATCAAAGCCCATGCCGATTCCGAGCAATGGACCTAAGAAACCGACAAATCCGATGAAGGTCGGGAGGGTGCCATCCGAGAGGGTGAACAGCTTCAGGATGACAAAATCATCGCCCCCGTTCTCCGACCCGAGGGCTTCCCGGATGCTGTTCATAGCCGTATATAGGGAAGCCACGCAGGTTAAGGCAATGATGCCCAGCAGTAAAATGAAGCGCCAGCTCCGGATATGGTCCGCGATCTCTTTACGGACCAGCACGCCGAAGGCTGAAGGCGTGGACGATTTGGCAGATTCTACTGTCACCGATTGGCCGGGGGTGCTGGTCCGCTTGGAAACAATTTTTTTGATGTTTTCGGAGAAGGACTGCAGCCGGCGCCCAATGCCGGCCAGCTTATCCTGTACGCTCAGCACTCTTCGCTCTGCCATGCTCATCACCTCCTGCAAAATAACGGTGGTAGATTTCGTCCAAACCATACTGCTGGCGGTTCAGCGAGAACAGCTGGGCACCTGCATTCACGACCGCGCGGGCAATCTCAGGGCTGCAATCCCTATCGGCCCGGATCAGAACCTTAGCCGATCTGATCGGTATGTCCGCATGCTCAGCCGGATCGCTTTCGATAGACGGAACCTCGATCTGGTGAACTCCTTCGATGTTGCTGATCTCATCCCGCAATTCGAGTCGAAGCTCATCCAGCTCCACGGTGATCATAATCGGATCATCCGCGAACAGGGTCCGGGACAGCCCCTCGACATCCCCTTCGGCAAGCAGCCGTCCCCGCACGAACAGGCCGACGCGGTCGCAAATCTGCTGAACCTGGTGCAGCTGGTGGGAGGACAGCAGTACGGTAAGACCTTGCTCACGGCTTAGCTTCCGTATCAAACGCAGCAGCTCCTCCATTCCTGTTGGATCGATGCCCAAGGTCGGTTCGTCCAGAATGATAATCTCCGGGGATTTCATCAAGACGTCCGCAAGTCCGAGACGCTGTCGCATCCCGCGGGAATAGGCCCCCGTCTTCTTATGGGCTGCCTGCGTGAGCCCTACTTGCTCCAACAGCTCCAGCGCCCTTTCCCGGGCTTGGAAATCGGGGATTCGATTCAGCCGGGCCGTAAGCATCAAATTTTCCAGCCCGGTTCGGTCCTCGTAAAAGCCGACGTCATCGGGCAGATATCCGACCCGCCGCTTGACCGGGATCGGTTCTCTGGTCGGATTGAGGCCAAGCACGTTAATGGTTCCTGAATCCGGCTCGCTGAGTCCGAGCAGCATCAGGATCGTGGTGGATTTGCCCGCACCGTTCGGGCCGAGCAGACCGAAGATCTCGCCGCGTTTAATTTGGAGGGATAAACGGTCCACCACCTTCGTTTCATTGTAGCTCTTCGTCAATTCGTGAATGTCAATGACCGTATCCATCAAGGTTATCTCCTTCCGTATTTACGAATGAGAACATAGATGCCTCCCAGAATTGCAACAATGACGAGCACGCCGATCCAACCCCACAGCATGGAGCCTTTGACGGCTACGCGAAATTGGGCGTCGGCGCTTGCTTCAGCCGCTGCGGCCTTCAGGCTGGTAACATAATCGCCCGCAATGGCTTTGTCGCTTGACGTCAGTTTGGCCTCTACCGTTGTGGATTTGCCTGCGGGCAGATTTTCGATCGTTTTCGGATTGAAGCTTACCTCCCAGTCCACCGGCGTATCGGAGCTAAGATTAATATCCGAGAGGGGCGCTGTTCCCGTATTCTTGACCAGCAGCTCAATGGTTTTGCTGCCGCCCGCATTTACGTTTGTGCTGAGCAAACCGCTTGGTGTTGTCAGCTCCAGCCCATAAGATCCCGTAATGACAGCTTCCAGCGCAAGCTCGGAGGATGTCGATGAATTGGAAGCGCGGATCGGAATGGAGAAGGTGCCTTCCGTTACTTCGGCAGGCGGTTTGACATCGACGGTAATGGATTGACTTGCACCCGCTTCGATTTCGACGGAGGATACCTGCTTGCCGCCGGAGGTGAATGTAACGTCCCATCCCGCTTGGGCATCGGCCTGCAGAGCATAGTTTTGTTTATTGGCAGTTCGGTTTTGCAGATTCACCGTGTAGGTAAACGTGGAATCGGCATGCCCCTCCAGATTGGCTTGATCGGTTGTGAGCTCGGTCTGATAGGTTCCTTTTTCCGTAATATCCACGGTTAATGGCAGAGTGGCCAGGGATCCCGCCGTTACTTGAAACCGGTAGGAGCCTTTATCAACTTTGAGCGGCACGGTAACCTCCAAGGACACCGATTCCGATTCGCCCGGCTTCACGGATACTTCCTTTAGCTGCCAGCCTCCGCCGTTAAGCTTGGTGCTCCAGCCGCTCGGCAGGCTGTTGATTTGGAGCGGAACCGTAATGACGCCGCTCGTATTGTTTTTGACTTCAAGGGGATAATTGATGACTTCCCCCGGCGGAACGGAAATCGAGGTGTAAGGTGTGTACAAGGTGATTTCCCCTGCCGCGAATGCGGTATTTCCTCCACTTAACAAGTAAGTACCCAGGATGAACAAGAGCAGCAGGTTCAGCTGCTTTGCTCTTTTTCTAAGCGATTTCATGACACTACCCCTCCTAATTTATGAATTCATAATGAGTACGTTAGAAGCACCGGGTTTGGATTTATCGGAAAGATTAAAATTAGCTAAAAAATTCATTAAAGGAAGCTGAAAAGTGTCCCGGTTTATTCAAAAGACAAGGAGCGTTTGCTAAAATATTGAATCGAAAATGGCAGTGCGAAAGGCAGGCCATCATGATTCTTTGAGAGGAGAACAGGTTAGGGGGGTTCAGGGATGAACGATCATTCTGCGATGTGGTTGGAGGAGATTGCAGAAGGTTCGGCCGCAGCGTTCAGGCGTTTCTATGATGCCTATGCCCGCCTGGTTTACCGGCTGGCTTTGCAGATGACCAAGGATTCGGCCGAGGCGGAGGAATTATGCCAGGATATCTTCATGGAAGTGCTGCATAAGGCGGATCAGTATGATCCTGCACGCGGAAGCGTCGAGGCTTGGCTGGCTGTGAGAACACGGTGCAGGGCGATGGATCGAATGCGCAAGCGGCAGCGCACGGCTGCAGCCGAATGGATCGAAGAGGCGCTGCCGGAAACGGCATGGAGCGAAGAGCAGGAATCGGTAGAGTTGGCCGCCTTGCGCCGGTTGGAGCTGGAGCAGGTAAAGGAGGCGCTCCAGGGCATTCCGCCCCTTCAGAGGATGGCGGTTTACGGAAGCTACGTCGAGCAGCGCTCCCACCGGGAAATGGCGGAATTGTTAAACCGGCCCGTTGGAACCGTCAAATCCTTAATCCGGTACGGCATCCACAATGTTAGACGGCGGCTGGATGCGATGAACGGGAAGGAAGGGGGGAGCTCGCAGCATGAAACATTCAAAGCAAGACCATGAGCGTTTCGCTCAAGACAACTTTGACTGCCCGTTATATCCCGAGGAGAAGCTTGTTGATTACGTTATGAAGCGATTGCCGTACGCGGAGAGGATGAATGTCGAGCACCATCTTAAGGAATGCAAGACATGTTCCGGGACAGCGGCGGAATGGGCCGACCTTATGGGAGCAGAAGGTATCGCAACGCCATCACATGAATCCGATGTCATCGAGCAGGAGCTGTTTCGAAGCGGTGATATTCATGGCGAACCGCTTGTCGGATCGACTCAGCCTGCAGGTACGAGGGCGGCCATTCGGGAGTCAATGAAGAATCAAGCCGCGGATGGACACATGCCTCCCAAACGACTGCGCAGCAGGCTCCTGCTTGCGGCTTATATCCGGTCCTTCCGAAGCAAAATCCGAATCAGGAAGCATGTTGCATGGCAGGCGATATCCGGAGTACTGTTCATCTTGTTGATAGCCGGTTTATTCACCTTGAAGGGAAACGACGCTCAGACCCATGCGGCCTTCGAACATACGGTGAGCCAGCGGATTGCCGATATGCAAAGCGAGGATACCGAGCGGTATGTCATACAGCCGGTTGAGCCTTTTTACGGCAGCGGCTCGGTGTGGCTAAAACGTGGCTCGGGAGAAATGCTGATCGTTGTGAACGGCCTGCATTCCTTGGAGGAGAAAGACTATCAGGTGTGGCTTCAGGATGAGGATCGGCTGTCGAGCGCGGGCTTTATGCTGGTGCAAGGCCCGCATGGGAAGAGCTATTATTACGGTTTCGGAGCGGAGAAAGCGAAGCGGATTGTGGTCAGCATGGAACCCAAAGGGGGGAGCCGGAGACCGACCGGGCCTGAAGCCGTCCTGGTGAATATGGGGCCTTGATGCCCAGGCATACAGGGGAAATAAGTTATCCAAGGGAAACGCCGTGTCTAAAAACAATGAGTAAATTGAAGGCGGTGAGTACGGTGATGTGGCGCGCAGATGCTTTGCTGGAGTCCATGTATAACGAGGCTATGGGACGAATGAAAGACAGGCAGGTTTCCATGAGCGCCGAAGAGCGCAAAGGGCATTTAAAGCAGGCACTTCGGCAATTGATCGGCGAATTCGAATCCAATGAAAGGCATAAGCCTGTACTGCTCGAACAGGAGCCGTGTGACGGGTATATTCGGGAGAGGGTGGAGCTATCCGCCGTACCGGGCGTGTCCTTTGCGGCGTATGTGTTAATTCCGGAGGGAAACCAAGGGAAGCCGATGCCGGCAGCCGTCGCCGTTCATGGCCATGGCTATGGAAGCAGGGAGATCGTAGGGTTGAAGCAGGACGGATCAAGGGATTCCGATATGCCCTGTATACACCGGCATTTCGCTGTCCAGTTGGTACGGCGGGGCATGGTGGTGATCGCTCCGGATGTAGCCGGTTTCGGTGAGCGCCGGCTTGCGGCGGATCTCGCACGGAATCCGGATGCCCCGAATTCCTGCCACCGGCTGTCCACCCAGCTGATGATGCATGGCAAGACGCTCGCCGGTCTCCGCGTAACCGAGACACTGAAGGCATTGGAGTATGTGGCCGAACGCCCGGAGGTTCAGGCTGACAGAATCGGCATCATGGGTTTTTCGGGAGGCGGGTTTATCTCGTTTTTGAGCGCGGCGCTGGATGACCGAATACGGGCTGCCGTGCTTGCCGGGTACCCCAATACTTTCAAGGACAGCATTATGGCGATGCAGCACTGTGTATGCAATTACATCCCCGGCATCTTGAACTATGCCGAGCTGCCGGAATGGTTGGGACTGATCTGTCCTAGGCCCTTGTTTCTGGAGTCGGGAACCCATGATCGGATATTTCCGGCTGCCGGCTTTGAAGCAGCAGCTCATGAGCTCAGGGAAATATATCGGCACAACGGTGCTGAGGAGAGGCTTCGAACCGATCTGTTCTCCGGAGCGCACGAAATTAGCGGCCGGTATTCGTACGACTGGTTGTTTGAACGGTTAAGCAGCCCGGATTTGTGAAGGGTACTCTTCCCTAGCCGATTCTAATCAGACACTAATTGTAACAGGGCATCGCACGTATGGGCCGCAAGAGACTATGGGTACAGTTGAAATAGAACAAAAAGGGACTCCTGAACATCAGGAGTCCCTTTTTTATACGTTATGCATGGTCGCCGCTATAGCGCTTTATGTTTACTCCAAGCCATCCTGCCAATCTTGGAGCAGGGAGTTCGCATCGGTATTCAATACCGTTTTGGCTTGATCGCTGACGTTGCGTCCCATCGCCTCCTTATTCAGATGCTTGGTGAAATTCTGCATATGCTTGACGGCATGATCCACTCTTCCCAGATCCAGTTGATGCTGTACCTGGTTAAGAGCGTTGGTCAGCTGAGGAATGAGCGCTCCGCTTACATCCCCAGAATCCGCGAATCGGTCGATTAATTGTTTCATGGAAAACACGCTGGTCATGACCCGGAACTGGACTGTCTTCTGAGTTTTGTTACCGGAGCGGTCTTCAGTCGTAACCGTTGCCGTTATGTCGCCCAAATTCCCGGCCAAATCGATGTCGATAGCGTCCTTGGTCAATGGATCCAGCGTATATACTTTATCGCCGATGGTTATTTCGGCTAATTGGATGGCAGAAGTGTCCATGATTTTGAAGCTGAGAGCCATGTAATCCTCCAAAGAATCGCCATCTTCCAAGCTCTTGCCATTAACAGTCAAAGAGAAGGAAGGAGAATCGGTAACCTCGATGGTGACTCCCTGCGATACATTCCCGGACCGATCAATGGACCGGATGAAGAGCGAATAGTCCTTGCCCGCTTCGATTCCCTGTATCACCGCTGTTTGAATTCCCCGATTTACCTCAATGACGTCGCCGACCTGCTGTCCATTACTCCGCAGCGTAATTTGCACTTTTTGAGCATCGATATCGTAGGGACCATCCCAAGACAGCGTCATCTTGCCCTCGCCGCGCTTCACCTGAACATTCTCTACCTCGCCCGGAGCAACATGGTCCTCTTCAGGCATAGGAGGAGTCGGAGTCTCTGTGAATACGGCCGGATCGCCAAAAGTGAATTTATCAAAGTTATATAACCAGTCTCCGCCTTTAAAAGACAGGAATACAATGTGTTTTCCCGTTACAGGGGTCGTTACATCCGTCGAGGAAACTTTGAAATTTTGCCAGCCCCCGGTTCCTGAGACGGTGGCTGTTGCAATGACCGGACCGCCCAGACTGTCCAGTCTGACCTCGATTGTCCCGCCAGCCGTGGCGCTGGCTGCATTGACATGGAATTGGGTAGGGCTTTCGCTGCCAAAATCGATGTAATTGTACATAGCATAAGGGTTATTCGGTCCAAACATCCCGGCCAGGTAAGTTTCCCCGCCGCCGGTTTCTCTGCCGAAGCCTACTCCGTTTGTATAGTTTTCGGCTTCCAGCTTGTCGTAAGCATCCCTTGCTTTTCCTTTCATGGTGGTAAAGGTGAACCACTCCAGATTGAGAGGGTAGTCACTGCCGTTCGCTCCCTTGAAAACAAGGTATACGTCGTGAACACCTACAGCTAAGGTGTCATCGATATTCGCCATGATATCGACCCAGTTATCCCAGCTTCCCAGCGCCGGAATTTGAATGACCCCTGCGGTAGGTCCATCCAGACTGTCCAATTTAACCTCGATCGTGCCGCCTTGATTGCCGCTGGCCACATGCACCGTGATGCCAGCCGCGCCAGATCCGAAATCAATTCCTTCATAAGAGGCATAGGCATTGTGATGGATTGCGTCCAAATATCCGAACTCGGCATGTTTACTAAGTCCTTCGCTGCTGTCGTAATTTCCGGCCTTAAGCTTGGCATAGGCGTCGGTTTCCGTCGGGTCCGTCGTTGTGAATTTAACCCAGTTCAAATTGAATAAATAATCGTCGTTCGTCTTGGTGAAGACAAGATACACATCATGGACGCCGGTTATCGCGCTCGGCGCTCCCTGGTCATCTTTAAGGAGGGTGACGGCATCGATATATTGATTCCAGTCGCCCGTTCCCTCTACGTTCAAGGTCCCGACTTTGGGGCCATCCTTGGAATCGAGCCGGATCTCAATGTTACCTCCGCCTGTTCCGCTGGACGCTCTGGCAATGAACCCGATCGCACCGTCTGATCCGAAGTCCACATTTTTGTAAGCGGCATAAGAGCCATGCTGTATTCCGCCTAATTGCAGCGAACCTTCGAACGCGCCTTCCAGAACGAAACCGGACCCGATATTGTAACGTTCCGCTTCGATTTTATCGAAGGGGTTTTTAACGCCATAATGAAGCTCCGCTTCCATCGGTTTGATACCGTTTAAAGCTTGAACGGCTGCGGCCGAGGACCAGGATTCATAGGTTCCGGACAGCAGTTGTCCCGCCCAGTTTCCATCCACGATATGATCCGAATTCCGGTGACTCCAGGCCATTTCGATATTGAATGCAAGCCATTCGTCGAATTCAGCACTGAATTCCGGGTACTGGCCGGTTTCATCCAGTGTCTTTTGCAGATGGGCCAGATTGCGCATAAGGATCGTTTTGCCGCCTTTCAGATCCCCGTTGGGACCTTCATAATTCAAAATCCCGTTTGAATCCACCAGATGGTTTTTGGTGAATTTAGCGGCTTTGACCGCGTCATCGAGGTAAACGGCATTTCCGGTCGCTTTATACAATCCGACGGCCGACCCGATGTATGTACCCTGGTTGTAGTGAGTGGCATCCGGAACCGCGCCATGTTCAATTTCGATGCGGTCGAACACTTTTCCGTTTCCGTCCGTAAGCATCGTTTTGCCCCATCTGAATATTTTGGTTGCCGCGTTTAGATAATGCTCATCTTTCGTAATATCGTAAAGATAAAGCGCCGCTTGCGCCGCCGGGAAATTAATGCACGCATTTTTGGTATTATGGTCGCTGTTCAGCCACCAAATGCCGCCGTTTGCGAACTCTTCATCCCACTGCGTATCGTACACAAAATCGAAATGATCCCTCGCGGCTTCCAAATATCTTGGGTTTCCGGTGATTTGATAGGCTCTGGCGCTTCCCATCGCCCACCACATAATATCGTCATTGAACGGGTTATTCGTCCAATCTTGCCCGTACTTGGCGACGGTGCCGTCATATACATCGTCGATTTGCGTTTTAAGCTCGGCTTTCAAAGCAGGATCGGATGTATGCTGATACGCATCCATGACCAATTCCCACAGCTCAGCCTCCACCCAGAAGTCTTGATGCTTTTCGCGCTTCGAGTCCTTCCAGAACATCTTGGCGTTCGGATCCCAAAATGTATCGTTAAAAGCTTTCATCGCTGTATCCCCATCTGATGCGGTATAGGCGTAGGCTTTGGACGTTCCGATGCCCGGCATGGAACCGAGCATGAGCGCGATAGCCAGAGGCACCGCCAGAAACCTGAAAAGTTGACCTGATCTTAGTGACATGAATGTTCCTCCTCTATTTTCAAATCGAAGCCGATCCGTTCCATTCATGATCGGCTTCATGAGCTTAACGGTTCCGGTTACTACTTGCCGGTCGTAATCACTTTGTTGATTTTTTCGGCCATCACATCCAGTTCGGTGATCGGGGCTTTGCCCATCAGAATGTTTTTCCATGATGCTTCAATGAACGGGTACGCTTTGCCAGCCCACGTCGACAGGAAACGAACCGGCTGCGTATTCTGGGATTTCAGGATATGATCCAGTCCTTCGCCCACTTCAGGATGTCCGGCCGTTTTCAGCGCTTCGTAATAAGCTGCGGAAGAAGCTTGATAGGCTGCGGGAGCCACCGGGGTTGAAGGGAGAACTTCCTCGTACATTTTGGAATCCAGATACTTGAGGACTTTCCATACCGCTTCCGGATTTTTGAGCGTTGCCGGACTGGACCAGCCTACGGCGTCATAAATCTCGGTCTGGCTGTTAACCACCGGCATCGGCACGTAGCCCCACTCCAATTCCTTCGGAGCCGTACGGATCAAATCGTCGGCTACCCATTGCCCTTGCAGGGTCATCGGGACTTTACCTTGTTTGAACGAACTCATGGCATTCGTTAAATCAAAGGTAGGAGGATTCATGTAACCATTTGCAATGGCAGCCTTATATTTTTCGACGCCTTCCCTGAACGGGTCGCTGATTTCCACCTTCGTTGGATTGATGATGGCATCAGCGAAGGGAGCACCGCCTGCGGAAACCGAATAGAGAGAGACATGGAAGGGGTCAAGGGGGGCGTAATAACCAAATTGCTGCACGCCGCCCTGATTGCTCGAAAGCTTCTCCATCGCCGTGAAGAATTCATCATAGGTCCAGCCAATCTTCGGTTCCGGAAGACCTGCATCCTGGAATGATTTTTTATTGTAAAAAATGCCGTATGTGTTCAAAAGGCCCGGCAATCCGACCAACTTGCCTTCATAGTACCAGCTGTCTACCACGCCCTCGTAGAAGCCCTCCATGAACGCTTTGTCCTGTGTTGCAAGCTCCGTCCAGTCATAGAGAAGTCCTTTGCCGGCATTATCGAGCAGCATGTCGTTACCGGTCATGAAGATGTCGGGTGCTTTCTTCGCCGTGATCATTCCGTTAATTTTGACACCGTAATTGTCCAATGGAGTAGGGATGAGCTTCACTTTGATGTCAGGGTTATCCTCTTCGAATTTTTTCATGGATGCCATGATTTTTTCGTTCATGGCCGCCGACTCCCAAGTAATCATCGTGACTTCGACGGGTTTCTTGGACCCGGCGTTATCTTCTCCGGATGGTGTGTTCCCGGGACTCGCCGAACCGGAGCCTCCGCCGCTGTTGCCGCCGCAAGCGGCCAGCAGACTTGAAAATAACAGTAAAGCGATGATTCCACTGGCCCACTTTCTTGCACCCTGTCTCATTGAAAGACCTCCCAATGGTAAATTTAATGAACTGAGCATCACCTGTTTTTTACTTCAGTCAATCCCGGTCGGCATCACCTCCCATATGGTCGGAAGCTTTACTTTAAACCCGCGGAATTCATGGAGCCGAGCCCCTGCATAAAAAACTTCTGGCCAAAGAAGAAGAGCAGCAGCATCGGCAGGATATAAATCAAATCCGCTGCCATGAACAGATTCCAGGCTGTCGCATAGGTGCCCGTATAGGTAGCCATCGCCAGCGACAACGTCCATTTGCTTGGATCGATAATATAGAGCAAAGGTTCCAAATATTGATTCCATGCCCCTTGGAACGCAAATATTACCATGGTCATGATGACCGGCATGGACATCGGCACCAATACCTTAAGCAGCACATAAAGGTCCGATGCTCCGTCTATTTTCGCAGCCTCGTCAAATGAAACGGAGATTGTTTTTATATACTGGACAAACAGGAACGAGAACGTGGCGTTTCCAAAAAAGGCGGGAACGATAATCGGCAGCCAGGAATCGTACCATCCAATGCTGGTGTACAGGTTAAACATAGGGATCATGCCTACAAATCCGGGAAGCATAAGGCTCCCTATAAAAAGCGAGAACCACAGCTTACGTCCCGGGAACTTGAGCCGTGCGAGCCCGTAGCCCACCAGCACCGAGCTTATAATCTGTCCGATTGTGCAGGTAATCGCGATAAACAGGGAGTTGCCAAACGTTTGCCAAAAGTTGATTTCTTTTGTTCCGGTTACAAAATTGGACCAATGAAATTCCCGCGGAAACCATTCGGGCGGAATTTTGAACACGTCGTTGTTGCTCTTCAGCGCAATGGTAACCATCCAGAAGAGGGGGAACAGCATCGCAATGGCGCCGATCGCCAATAAGATAAAACGAATGGCGTCTATCCAGTTAAACCGTACTCTTCGCTTTACGCGTATGTCCGCTGTATTCAAATTTCCTCGTTGTTTGGGCCGTACTTCCGCTTGCATCACTTCTTACCCCCTTATTTGTCGCTTTCGTAATAAACGAACCGGTTGGAGTACCGATAAGAAATCACGGTAAAAATCATGATGATGACAAACAGTACCCACACCTCCGCAATGGCATAACCAAACATTCTTCCGTTGAAGGTGTCGGTATAGATTTTGTAATTCAGCAGGGAGGTGGAAAAGTTCGGGCCGCCTCCGGTCAGCACCTGAACCTGGTTGAACGCCTGGAATGCGCCGATGATGCCGAGTATAAGCTGCAGGAACAGGATCGGGGTGATCATGGGCAGCGTAATGTTTAACGACATCCGCCACCTGGAGGCGCCGTCGACTTCTGCCGCTTCATACATTTCCTGAGGAACCGACTGCAGACCGCTCAGAAAAATGATGACACTGGATCCGACCTGCCATAAACCGATTAAAACAATGGATGGAAGCGCTGTCGTTTCGCTGGTTAACCAAGTGCCCGGCGGCAGTCCGAACTCTCTTAGCAGCGAATTCGCCAGACCATATTGCGGCTCATAAATGAATTGCCACAATGTGAGCGTGGCGATGGAGGGAACGACAACGGGAAGATAAAAGATCGTGCGGAACCATTTGATGCCGGTCAAGTTTTTGTTCAGCATCATGGCCAATAACAAGCCTAGGATCAGCGATAAAGGAACACTCAGGATCACGAAGTAAAACGTTGCCCGGATCGAAGGCCAAAAAGCCGGATCCTCGGTGAAGAGGTATCTAAAGTTCTCAAAGCCGACAAAACGGGGGGAATCGTACCCGCTCCATTCTGTCAAGGCGTAATACATGGACGACAACAGGGGGTAGGCGACAAAAACGCTGAAGCCGATAATGGACGGTAAAATGAACAGATATCCGATGACCCAGCCGCGAAGCTTCCTATTGGTTCCCATGGTGATCTCGATGACCTCCTCCAATATCTATCGCTTTGACTCGAATGCCGCAGTAATCCATGATCAGTTCGCAAAACATCATGTTAGCCCAGGAAAACCATGGGCGGGTATAACGGGCAGGGTCGTCGACCAGAAATCCTTCATGCATCATGCCGGTGCCTGCATCGGTATCCGCCATCAGCCGAAGCAGCCGAAATTTCTCTTCCCGATCGGTAGTCGTCAAGCCTTGAATCGCCAGCGCAATCGGCCAGATATAACGATCAGGCGTATGGGGGCTTCCAACGCCCGCAGCGGCAGTGCCCTGATAATAATACGGATTGGCGTGGCTCAGCACGAACCTGCGGGTATTTTGATAGACCGGGTCATCAGCGCTTGTGTAACCCAAATACGGAATGGACAAAAGGCTGGGGACGTTGGCGTCATCCATTAACAGGTGGCTTCCCATCCCGTCCGTTTCATAGGCATAAATTTTGCCATATTCGGGATGCTCGAGAACGCCGTACGACTCAATGCCATGACGGATCTCTACGGAAAGTTTCTCCGCCTCCGCTTCCAACTCGGGATCGCGCAGGACATCGCGGGAAATCTCCGCCAGATATCCAAGCACAACGACGGCGAACATATTGGATGGAATGAGGTATCCGTAGGCGCAGGCGTCGTCGCTCGGGCGGAAGCCGGACCAGGTCATTCCTGTATAAGCCACCTCCGTCCCTTTTCCGCCGCGCGGCAGCGTGTCGCTTGGAGGACAATCGAAGCGTTCGAAGTAATACGGCGATTTCGATTCATGATGCTGCTCGGTTCGCCAGATGTCCAGAATGACCCTAGAGGCTGAATGGAACGTTTGATCCAGATGCGAGGTCCTGCCGGTTTCTTTCCATAGCAGGTAAGCAAGCTGGATGGGATAGCATAACGAATCGATCTCATATTTGCGCTCCCATAGCCATGGATTCATGGCGGTGCGGTCGTTCTGGTGGCCTTGACCGGAAGGCGAATCATTGAATGCATTGGCGTATGGATCAAGCAGGATGAATGCTGTTTGCCTGCGTACGAGCCCCTCGATCAAATCGGCCAGCTTCTCGTCTTGGCCCGCGGGAACGAGGAAGGGGCGGATTTGGGCAGCCGAATCCCTCAGCCACATGGCCGGAATATCGCCGGTAATGACAAAGGTGGTACCGTCGGGCTGTTTTTGAATGGTCGAACCCAGCGTATTGTCCAGCATGCTCCTGAACATATGTCCGAGCTTCGGGTAAGCTGAGGTGCCTTCGGTTATCGTGCGGTTCAAATCATGCAGTACAGAAAAATAGTCCAACGTGTACATGTAAGCTCTTCTCCCTTCCATTCTTCAGGGTGTTGATCGTTTTGTAGGTCATTATATAAAACGCTTACATTTAATATAATTACATACCAATTTAATGTCAATATATTATATTAAGAAAAATTATGGCTGTTATATTGTGTGAGTGTAATGAATGTCTTATCGATCAATCTGTGGGTCCGTCGCTTATATTTACAAAAAGTCAACCTCCCTCGTTATGAGGGTAGAAATGCTGGACTTGAATGATTGATTTGAGCCAAAAAGTTTTGTGTTAGATTCGGAATGTACCGTGCGGCAAATGCAATTCATCGGTTGTTGTAGCTTATTTTCATAACATGATATATTGGTATGTGTTGAATGGATGATCACTAGTTGCGGTAGTTCGTTGCTTGGTTGAGGAATCAACCAAAAAAACAATTGGCGTATAATTGCGGGCTTTCTTTTATGAATGGTCGGACAGATGTGGGAGATTAAACGTTTTTACGAATCACTTTCCCGCGTACAGGCACTTCTGGGCCGTTGCCTACATACAATGAGAAGACCGAGAGACCGAGCGCGATAAGGGCCGGTTGCATTGTAACTTCGCAGGAGGTGTCCTAAAGTGCCTGGATTGTTTACCGCAATTGCTTTGTTCATAAAAGAGTTGACCCTGCTCGTTTCGTACGTGAAAAACAACGCGTTTCCCCAGCCTCTGACCGAGGAAGAGGAAGCTAAACATCTGCAGCGAATGGCCGAAGGCGATCCTCAATCGCGCAATAAACTGATTGAGCATAATCTTCGGCTGGTTGCGCACATCGTCAAAAAGTTCGATAACACCGGCGAGGATTTAGAAGACTTGATTTCCATCGGGACGATAGGACTCATCAAGGCGATTGAAAGCTTCAGGCCGAATAAAGGCACGAAGCTGGCGACATTTGCTGCCCGTTGTATAGAAAATGAGATACTGATGCATCTTCGTTCCTTGAAGAAGACACGAAAAGACGTATCTCTTCATGATCCGATTGGAACGGACAAAGAGGGGAATGAGATTACACTTATCGATATCCTCGGGACCGAAGCGGATGATATCGTGGATGCCGTGCAGTTGAAGATTGAGAAGAGTAAAATCTACCGGAACCTCGATATATTGGACGACCGGGAGAAGGAAGTCGTTATTGGACGTTTCGGACTGGAAGCTGGCGGAGAAGAACGGACGCAGCGTGAGATTGCCAAGGAACTCGGCATTTCGCGCAGCTATGTATCGCGGATCGAGAAGCGGGCGCTGATGAAGCTGTATCATGAGTTTTACAAGCAGAAGCGGTAGGAAGCAAGCTGTGTTAACCACTGATGACCGAAACGGGAATGTCGATATAGAGCTACTAAAGCCACTTCCTGTGATGGAAGTGGCTTTAGCTTGTTTTCTCGGGGCCGCAAACCGCATGCTTGGCAAGAGGCCTTTACCATACGGGTTCAATTAATTGTTCTGGCCAGCCTGTGAGCTGCTGCTGGCTTGATTTATGTAGGGCTCAGCTTGCTCGGCTTGGTCAGTGAATGCAGCCCAAAGCGCACCTGACGCTCGGATTTGCGCTGTTGCCATTGCAGCACGCGGCGAATCGCCATTGGAGCGATCATACTGCCAATCATGCCGAGCAGATCGGATTGGAGCGCTTTTTGAGCGATAATATAACCGCAAGACCCCCCGATAAATTCAATGGACATATAGCGCTTTACGCTGGATAACGTGATAACATAAATCACGAATTCATCTTCCTTTTTGATAGGCATGTGCTCCTCCCTCCACTCCTTCCTCTCTCTAACCGCAGCCGACGGTGTATCTCTTCGTGGGACAGCGAGTCGATAGAAGGTTCTCACAAGAAAAACATCCGCCACATGCGGTTTGTCTTTTTGAAAAAGTATGATGATCGGCGTTTTTCTTTTGCCATTTTATGTGTTTTTATAGGCCGTTATGCTTGCGAAGCGGAGGTTACAAGCCTGGTTACGACAAAAACCAACCGTCTTGTCCAAAGAACGACGGTTGGTTTTTTAGGTTGGCTCTACTCGGGTTTCTTTTGTCCCGGGTCTGCTTGAATGCTCTCGTCTTCGCCAGGATACTCTCGTTCAATGCCCATGTGCAGGTTGCGATCCTCATAATCAAACCGATTCGGAGGCCGCTGATCCTTGCGCCATGGGGTGCTCTTTCCAAGGGAATCGCTGCGGAGATCGGAACCGTAAGGTCCCTCGGGAAATTCCTCGGCCACCAGATCGTTTCGCTGTGACTCAACGGTAGACAGATCCGTAAAGTTATCCCGTTCTTCCTTCTTAAATCCGTTCATTCCTGAGACCTCCTGAAAAGGTGCTTAACCTACCATTTCAGTGTTCCCCTGAACAGGTGGAATCATTCCGTTATGTGACGTGGCTTCCCCACCGCGTGACACGGAGAGTTTGCCAGTCCTGAGTATCTGCCAGTCAGTTAACCGCCCTCAGCATGCATGGAACCTCTAATTATAATCCTGCAGCACCGAATACGTTGTTGAAGGCTTGACGTGATTTGGCAACGAGTTCTTCCGGCGTGCCCGTTGGTGTGGAAGGCGTCAGAATTTCTTGTGTAACCGGGCCTGCATAGCCGATATCGTTCAGAGCCTTAAGAAACCCTGGCAGATCAATTACGCCTTCACCCGGATAAACCCGATCATTATCGAGAACATCCCCCACGGGAATATTCTTCGCATCATTAATGTGGACATGAACGATTTGTTCAGCCCGCAGCTGCCGGATATCCGAAACCGTCATCTCATTGGTGTACCAGTGATAGGCATCATATAGCAGCCCGACATTCGGTTCCCCGATGGCATCGATCCAATCCAATGTTTCTTGTACCGTCCAGATGAACGGGTTCTTCCATTGGGTGCGCAGATGATGCGGGCCTACGAACTCCAGGGCCAATCGAATTCCGTATGCTCCCAAAATGCTGGCACAAGTCCGCAGCCTTGTGGTGGCCAGAGCCATGAAATGAGCTGCGGGTGCATCAGTGGAAGGAAGAATGTATGTACAGCAGCGAGTGCAGCCAAGGGCACTGGCCGCTGCCGCTGCTGCCGGCAGTTTCTCAAGTCCGCTTAGGAACTGCTCGTTCGACCCTCTCCATTCCACGGGAAGGCCGATCGCCCCGATTTCCAGTTGGCGGGATTTCAGCATATCGGCCGCCGCTTCTGTGCCTAGGCGGTCTACAAGACCTTTGGCATCGATATCGACGCATTGGAATTCATATTTGGCCGCGAGCTCGATAAACTGTAAATCGCTTTCAAGCTTTCCGAGTCCTGCGCTTGTTAAACCTTGCAGCATATTCATCGTCTCCATTCGCTATAAGATGTCGTATTGCTCTGGCGGGCGCATCGTTTATATCAACCCGTTGGTTTTTCATAGTTTCTATTATGATATGTTCAACTCTATAAATCTATGATCGCTTTTTAATTTTTTTAGAAAAGATAACGATTGGAGCCCCGATCAATTCGTTATTTTGAGAGAAAACGTAATAAACCGGCATGAATTCCTACCGTTTCGAAAGGGATTGCGGATGTGTTGCCGAAATAACCATGTTACAAGAACCTTCACTTCACTCGCGAAAAGGAGATTTAACTCAGAATGAATACCATTGACCTGCGTAAGAAAGAGCTTGGCAACTTGTATACGGAACCTACGATCAACGAGGAGGCATTGAATCGATTTTGGGAGGAAGTGTTGAAGTCGTATAGCGGCAAGCCGCTTCACATGGCCATTCAGCCGGAAGCGACGCCATATCCCCATATGAAGGTATCCAAGGTAACCTATCATGGTTATGATGATACGCCCATCCATGCTTGGTATATCGCTCCAGCTATGCAACCTTCGGACGAAAAACCCCGACCGTGTATCGTAACCTTCCCGGGTTATTCCGGAGACCGTGGATTTCCAGAACGGTATGCTCACTGGCTGATGCTGGGTTATACGGTGTTTGCCGCTGACGTCAGGGGACAGGGCGGGGAGACCGGGAATCTGCTGCCATTGGACAGCGGCGTGGTTAAAGGCTGGGTGACACAGGGGATTACAGATATTCGTCGCTCCTATTACATGGCAGTCGTTATGGATGCTGTGAGAGCGGTGGATGCGGCATCGCAGCAACCCGGAGTGGATCCGAAAAAAATTGCCGTGGTAGGCGGCAGTCAGGGTGGCGGACTGTCTCTGCTGGCAGGGGCCCTGAATCCGAAGGTCGCGGCCATTGTGGCCGACATTCCCAACATGTGCAGAATGGATTACGGGATTCTGCATTCGGTCAGCTCGCTGAGCGAAATCGCCCAATACATAAAGCGGTACCCGGAGCAATTGGATCAGATCCTGGAGCATCTATCGTACTTTGACATGCTGAATCTGGCGCCGCGAATCCAGGTGCCGGTCATGGTATCCGCTGGTTGGAAGGATACGGTCTGCATGCCTGAAACCATATATGCAGCTTACAATCGAATGAAATCGGCAAAAGAAATAAGAGACTATCCGTTCTCCGGCCATGAAGTCAATGAGCACCAGAAGCGGGAGGGCGTCTTGTTCCTGGAACGGATTTTTAACGGGGAATAGAACAAGGTGATAGATTTAGGGCGTGGGCACGGGGCCCGACGCCCGATCAGGATTACTCTTTATTTAGGAAGAGGGCAGAAGTAAAGTAAACGGAACCACACTTAAAAAGATGTTATGTTAATGTTATATAAATTGACATTAATTAAGTTTTTGTTATCTTTTTTGACGTTTATGTATTGACAATAGCCCGATATCGCCTATAATTATACCCAAGGACAGAAAAACTCGATAAACACCCTATACCTACCCGGGTCAATGTAATATTAATTTACACAAAAGGGATGTTGAACCATGATGACAGCAGGCGAACTCAAGCAGGATCTTTTGAGGGTTTACAACGCGATAAATAAGAAAATATTTAACGTGGGTGTAAAGCAGCAAAAAGTCGATTTCGTTGGCAACAAAATCATCATTGTATCGAGGAATAGTAGAGTCCCCGTCCTCAAACTGCTGGATGAGAATTACCCCCTCTCTACCCGGCAGTTGGACCACCTTTTATTTCAGGTGTTCAAGCAGGAGATTAGAACCTCCTTGGAACAGCAGTTTCAATTTAAAATCATCTCCATTCTTAAAGACTATGATGCAGAGACCGAGTTTTCCGGTACCATCGTATTTTTGGAGAGGGATGTAGAAGCATATCTGAACGACATGCCGGAACTCTTGTAGTGCGGGTTCAAAAAGTCAGTTTTCAGCACCGAAGCTTATGCTTCCGATGTGCGTTTTTTCAAAACGCTTTAGTTGGATGAAGCTAGGGACTGAGGAGCGGAGCGTAGGTGCTTCGTGATCAAAAGATGACTTTTTGAACAACCTCGAGTAGAGAGCGGGCCGATCGTCAGTTTGGTACCAAGGCACACACATGTGTGCGGCTTGGGGCTGGACTGGCGATTTTTTGTTACATCCGCTTTTGAAAATACATGTTTGATGTTTCTGAAAAATCATGAAATCAAAAAAGAGGAGGAAGAGGCATGACTCACAAAATTGAAATTTCGGGCGTCAGCAAATGGTTCCTCAGAAATGGGGAAGAGATTGCGGCCATGCGGGAGACGAGTCTGGCGATTGAGGAGGGGCGTTTTGTCAGCATTATCGGCCCCAGCGGGTGCGGCAAATCCACCCTGTTTAACATTATCGCCGGTCTAATGCCGCCCTCCACGGGCAAGGTGATGGCTGACGGCAAAGATATCGTGGGCACCACCGGTTACGTGGGCTACATGCTGCAAAAGGACATGCTTCTGCCTTGGCGCACCATCCTCGACAACATCATTTTAGGCATGGAGGTCCGAGGCGTTCCTTATAAGGAAGCCGTAGAGAGGGCGCTGCCCTTGATGGAAAAGTATGGACTAAAGGGCTTTGACAAGCATTATCCGAAGGAGCTGTCGGGAGGGATGAAACAGCGCGCCGCGCTGCTGCGGACGCTGCTCTACGACCGGGATATCATTTTGCTGGACGAGCCCTTCGGCGCACTGGATGCCCAAACGAGGCTGACCATGCAGAACTGGCTGCTGCAGATCTGGGAGGATTTTGGGAAAACGGTGCTGTTTGTTACCCATGACATCGACGAAGCGATTTACCTGTCGGATGACATCTACGTGTTCTCGTCCAGACCCGGACGGATCAAGTCCAAAATCACCGTAACGATGGAGCGTCCGCGCAAAACCGAAGACATGACGTCCCCGGCATTCATGGAGCTGAAGCATCATCTTATGGATTTGTTGTCAGCCGGACATGATGAGGAACTAATATCGTAGGGAATAAGAACGAATGAGGAGGGAAACCGATGGAAACTGCACGCAAAGAGGCTTTTATCGTACATGCCGTAACACCAGCGGAACCTGCCACGGGTTCATCCAAACGGCCGGAGGTTGTGCCCTACATCTTGGATGAAGAGGCGATGGAGCGCCGGAGGAGCAGGCGGATCGTCTGGGGGCGGGCCGTTGTGGCCGTACTTGTTTTTCTGGTATGGGAGGTGTTCACCCGGCTCGGCCTGCTGGACTCCTATTATTGGAGCAGCCCAAGCGCGATCCTTCGCACAACCTGGACCCAAATGACCGAGGGGACGTTGTTAAGGGATATTACGTACACTTCCGGGTCAACCATACTCGGATTTGTGTTCGGCACCTTCCTCGGTGCACTGCTCGGGCTATCGTTCTGGTGGTCAAGATCGTATGCAGGGATCAGCGAGCCGTATCTTATCATTTTGAATGCCATGCCCAAGCTCGCTTTGGCGCCCGTACTCGTCATACTGCTGGGTATTGGATTCTTTTCCAAGGCGGCGCTGGCGTTCTCCATGACGGTTGTCGTTTCGGCGCTGTCTGCTTACAGCGGTGTGAAGAGCGTGGATCCGGATATGGAGAAGCTGATGTATTCCCTGGGCGCCAAGCGGCATCAGGTCTTTGCCAAGGTCGTTGTCCCCTGGTCCATGCCCTGGATTATCAGCAGTTTGCGGATTAACATTGCCCTTGCGCTGGCAGGTGCCATCGTAGGCGAGTTTATCGCTTCAAGTCAGGGCGTCGGCCGAATGATTATGTATGCAGGGACGATACTCGATATCAATCTCGTGTGGGTGGGCGTCGTTGTCCTGTCGCTGCTGTCCATGGTGATGTACTGGGGCGTGGTCGTGATGGAGAAGTGGTTATCCAAGGGATTGACCAAACAATAGACACAATAATCGAACTCATTATTTCTATTAAAGGGGGAATTCATATGAACCAAAAAATGAGGAAACGTTCACTGTTGTTTGCACTGGTCATGGTCACCGGTCTGCTTGGCGCCTGCGGCAATGAAAAAAACGACGCCAGCACCGTGTCCGCCTCGGGTGACGGGAAGCTGAAGAAAATCGTGATCGCCGAGCCGCTTCACTCCACGGGCTATCTGCCACTGTACGTCGCACAGCGCGAAGGTTTCTTTGAGAAAAGAGGGCTGGACGTCGAGGTCATCCAAGCGGCCGGAGGGGCGCACGTAACGGCCGTGGTCAGCGGAGATGCCTGGGGTGTTATCGGCGGGACAGAGTCCAACGCCTTGGCTAACAACAACAATTCCGATCCAATCATCTCGGTCGTGAATGTTGTCAATCGGGCGAACGTGTATTTAATGGCCAAGAAAGGCACCGCGCCTGCGAGCAATTCTCCCGAAGACCTGAAGGCATTTTTGCAAGGGAAAAAGATTAACGCCGGTCGCCACGGCGGTACGCCAAACCTTCTGACCCGCTATCTCTTGATTCAGCTTGGACTCGATCCGGAAAAGGATGTGCAGCTGCTGGAGCCGGCAGATGGCTCAACGGTGGTGACGATGGTCCAGCAGGGTGCAGCCGACATAGCGAACGGAGCCGAGCCGCAGATCAGTGACGGGATATCGAAGAACGTATGGGAAGAGCCGTTTTACAAGTTTCATGATCTGGGAGATTTCTCGTATTCGGTGCTCAGCGTGAAGAAGTCTACCATCGAGAAGGATCCGGAAGCCGTGCAAAGCTTTACCGATGCCATTATCGAAGCGCTGGAAGTCGTGCAGACGGATAAAGAGCTGGCCAAGAAGAACCTGAAAGCCGAATTCCCGACGTTGTCTGACGATGCCATCCAAGCTGCGTTGGACCGGGCCTATGCAGACAATCTCTGGAGCTTGGACGGGATGATCTCGGAAGAGGCGTTGAAGCATGATATGGATGTCATGATCGAGACCGGGATTTTTAAAGGGGATTACACCTATGATGCGCTGGTGGATATGCAGTTTGTGAACCATTCCAACAAGTAAGCGGCAGGGTTCATTCTTACCAATACAGGTCTGAAGGGGAGAGAGTCACGATGAAATCTTTAAATCAGCTGATGCTTGGGAGTAAAGCGGCTGTCATTGTCGTTGATGTGCAAAATGATTATTGCCATCCCGAGGGGGCACTGCCTCGAGCGGGATGCGATGTTAGCGGGGTGGCAGCGATGATGCCGCAGCTGCACAGGCTGCTGCATTCAGCCAGAGAGCTGAACGTCCCCGTTATCTTCATTCAGACGCTTCACGAGAAAGCGACGGACTCCGACGCATGGACCACCCGGTCCTCGGGACGTTCGGCTAACGTATGCCGGAGGGGAAGCTGGGGAGCGGAATTTTACGAGGTATCGCCGGAGGAGGACGATATTATTGTCAATAAACACCGGTACAGCGCTTTTGTGAATACAAGGCTGGATTCGGTATTGAAGACGCTGAAGATCGAGACCTTGATCATGACGGGGGTCAGCACCAATGTGTGTGTGGAATCGACGGCCCGGGACGGGTTTATGCTGGATTATCATATCGTGCTTGTAGCTGATGCTTGCGCATCGTATTCGACAACGGCCCATGAAATGACGCTTGAGAATATTGAAGGCTATTTCGGGAAAGTTAGTGAGGTAGCGGAGCTTATCGATATTTGGATGGATCAAATGCCCGAGGAACCGCTGCGGCCGATGTCGACGGCTCAGCCGGCCATCGGCTAGCTTGTCAGAACGTGGTTCTAACAGAGGGAAGCTCTCGAATGCGGGAGCTTTTTCTATGAACGGCACAGAAATTAATGAATAAAGCTGGTGAGTCCTGCATGAATAACAGATCAAGGATGATCGTCCAATATACCATTTGTTTAGGGGCTTTTCTGTCCAATCTGTCGGCCGGCATGTTCAACATTGCGCTTGTTGATATCGCCAGAACGTTTGATTCCACCATCCCTACGGCCCAGTGGATCGTCACCGCCTATTTGCTTGTTATCTCCATATTGCTTCCGGTCATGGGAAAACTCGGGGATATGCTGGGCAGGCGGAAAATCCACAATATCGGCTATTTTGTGTTTATGGCAGGTGTGCTCTGCTGCGCCTTGTCTCCTTCATTAAACGGACTGGTATCTTCCCGAATTCTACAAGGCGTAGGAGCGGCTATGTATCAAGCCACCAATATGGCGCTGATCATCTCCGTGTTTCCGAAGGAACAGCGCGGCAAAGCGCTCGGGCTTATCAGCACGTTTGTTGCAGCAGGCTCGATGGTCGGACCGAGTCTTGGCGGGATATTGATTCAGTGGTTTTCGTGGCGGAGCAATTTCTGGCTGCTGACGGCTGTTTCCTTGATTGCATGGTTGTTTGCCCGGCGCTTCATTCCGAAGGACGAACCGGAAAAAGGCGTAAGCCGATTGGATGTCCCGGGGGCTGCCTTTTTTGCAACATCCTTAACCGGACTGGTTACGGCCGTCAATTTGGGGGCTCAGTGGGGATGGGGTTCATGGCAGGTTGCCGTGCTGTTCATCGTGTTTGGAGCGGGAGCTGCTGCATTCATCGGGTGGTGTCTATCGTCGCGGTGGGAACGAGGAGGGAAGGGGAATCTCCCGTTTATGAAGCTGGATCTGTTTCGGGATACAGGCGTTAGCGTAGGAATCATCATTACGATCATCACCTATATGGCGGCCTTCTCCGCACAGCTTGTGTTGCCCGTGTTTTTGCTGAGCGAGCTGGGCGTTGAACCTGCCACGGCAGGGCTGATCATGATGGGATATCCGTTGTCCCTGATTATTTTCTCGCCGCTGAGCGGGAGCCTGTCGGACAAGCTGGGGACATTCCCGTTATTGTCTGCCGGCCTGCTGGTCATGACGGCAGCGTTATTAGTGCTCGGTTTTGTATCGCCGGCATATCCGATCTTCTTTCTGATTCTGCTTATCGTCCTGCTCGGCGGTTCCATGGGCATGATTACGCCCCCGAACAATTCCCTGGTGATGGGCAGGACAGCCAAAACGGACCTCGGCCTGATCAGCAGCATTTTGGCGCTGTCACGAAATCTGGGGATGATGTTTGGTACGGCCGCGGGGGGTGCCATGCTGGCGCTCCCGGGCCAGTCGGCAGGGGGACTTATAGGATTTCGCATGATATTTGTGCTGAATACAGCGCTGGTTGTTATTGTCTATTTAACGATGATTTTATCCTTTCGGTTCGCACGGCATAAAGAGACGTTATCTTCATAAGGAAGAAGTAAGAAAAAGGGTATCCGCGGTCTCTTTGAGACCTGCAGGATACCCTTTTCTTATAGATTATGCCCGGTCGAGAATCGTCTGGAGTGTCGTGCGATCCAAACCTTTCACGAGCTTGATCAGAAGTTCTTTAGCAGCTTCGTAGTCGTCCGTGTGGATGATGGACGAAGATGTATGGATATAGCGGGAGCAAATGCCGATGATGGTAGACGGAACGCCGATGCCGCTAAGATGCACTTGGCCTGCGTCCGTGCCGCCCGGCGAGACGAAGTATTGGTATTTGATTTTGTTTGTCTCCGCCGTATCTTGAACGTACTCGACCATTCCGCGGTGAGTCAGCATTGTCGGATCGAAGATGCGGAGCAGTGCGCCTTGACCCAATTGACCGAACTGGCTCTTGTCCCCCATCATGTCGTTTGCCGCGCTGGCATCCAATCCGAAGAAAATATCCGGCTGAATCAGGTTGGCTGAAGTACGTGCTCCACGCAGTCCGAGCTCTTCTTGGACGGTTGCGCCGGCGTAAACGGTGTTAGGCAGCTTCTCGCCATGGAGCGCCTGGACCAGCTCGATTGCCAGGCCAACGCCATAGCGGTTATCCCACGCTTTGGCCATGATTTTTTTCGGATTGGCCAGCGGCGTAAATTCACAGATCGGAGCCACTTGCAATCCGGGACGAATGCCAAACGCTTCCGCTTCCGCCTTGTTGTCGGCACCGATATCGATATACATGGTCTTGATGTCGACCGGCTTGCTGCGCTGCGCTTCATCCAGCAGATGCGTAGGAATGGAGCCGACAACTCCGACGATAGGGCCGTTGTCCGTGATGATTTGCAGGCGCTGAGCAAGCACGGCCTGACTCCACCAGCCGCCGAGCGGCTGGAAACGGACCATACCCGCTTCGGTTATGCCGGTTACCATGAAACCGACCTCATCCATGTGACCGGCCACCATGACTTTCGGACCTTCATCGTTACCGCGAAGAACGGCGAACAGACTGCCCAGCCGATCCTGCATGAACTCATCTGTATATGGAGAGAGGGCATCCTTCAACCAGGAACGAAGTTCCCTCTCAAAGCCTGGTGCAGCCGGGAATTCCGTCAAAGTACGAAATAATTCCAGTGTTGATTCATTCATTACGAAATCGCTCCTTTAAAAAAGGTATGTAAGAGTTTTTCCTTTTCTAGTATGCCCCTATATATCTGAAAAGTCTACAAAACCCGTACCGCTAAAGACACGTCATTATTTATTAGTAGTTGGAACAAGCACCCTGCATCCGGGAAAGGAATACGATGTAGAAACGAAGTGGAATTTTGGTTGTCCGTGGGAAGGAGCAGAGTATGAAGCACCATGGGATTGAGGTAAACGTCTATCATGCCGAAGTCAGAGAACTTCTGCTCATTATGGTTCTGTTCATCCTCCTCGTCATTTTGCTGAAATACATTCTTATATAATGACCGGCTCCAGCAATGATGACAGGCGACTCTTATTTCAGCTTTCAGGGATACTCCTGGAGGCTGATTTTTCGTGTGGGGCAATCTTGGCGTTAGGACAAGCTGTGATTACCACGTGAGAAGGATGATTTTCCAAACATAAAGGGAGTTCATTCAAAGCATAATGATATCGAGTGATATCCATAGCGGCTCTTTAGCCTTTTTAGAGGATTCCATACTTAAATAAAAGCGGAGGTGTATTGAAATGTCAGGCTCTAACCAAAAGCCGAAGTCTGATATCACCACAATGAGCTCGGCGGAATATCAGGCAATTGCCAAAAAGCATGAACCTCCCCGCGCCGTACTTAAAAATTGTCTGCGCGCTTTTTTGGTGGGAGGTCTCATCTGTTTGATCGGCCAATGCATTCAGCGGTTTTTTATGTCCGTATTCGACATGAGCACCACCGAAGCGAGCAATCCGACGGTAGCCGTGCTGATTATACTCTCCGTCATTCTGACCAGCTTCGGCGTGTATGACAAAATTGCGCAATGGGCGGGAGCAGGCAGCGCCGTGCCGGTTACGGGGTTCGCGAATTCCATGTGCTCCGCAGCGCTTGAGCACCGCGCGGAGGGTTTGGTACTGGGGGTCGGGGCCAGCATGTTTAAGCTGGCGGGATCTGTCATTGTATTTGGTACCGTCGCAGCGTTTATCATCGGTATCATTTACGCTATTTTTGGCATCGAGGGGAGGTAACGAGAGATGAAGGTGATCGGCCAAACCTGGCAGTTCGAGAACAAACCCGTCATTATCGGCACGGGGACGATTGTAGGACCTGAGGAAGGCGAAGGGCCACTCGCCGATGATTTCGACTACATCTACGACAATATTGAGATCAACGAAAAAACATGGGAAAAAGCGGAACGAAAACTGCTGGAGGATGCTTCAAGCAAGGCGGTCGAAAAGGCGGGCATCAAGGAAGACCAGCTGCAGTTTTTTGTGGGTGGGGACTTGATGAACCAGATCATCAGCAGCTCGTTTGCCGCAAGACAGTTGGGTGTGCCTTACATCGGCGTATTCGGAGCTTGCTCTACATCGATGGAGAGCCTCGCGGTGGCCTCCATGCTCGTGGATTCAGGAGGGGCCAAGTATGTCATGGCCGGCACGGCAAGCCACAACTGTACGGTCGAGAAGCAGTTTCGTTATCCGACGGAGTACGGATCGCAGAAACCGCCGTATGCGCAATATACGATTACCGGAGCAGGCTGCTCGGTCATTTCGGACAAGGGAGACGGTCCTGCTGTCACGTATGCCACTATCGGCAAAGTGGTTGATCTGGGCATCAAGGATCCGTTCAATATGGGGGCGGCAATGGCTCCGGCGGCAGCCGATACGATAACAAAGCACTTTAAAGACACAGGCCGGCAAGCGAAGGATTATGATCTGATCGTGACCGGTGACCTGGCCTCCGTTGGGCTTCCGATAGCCAAAGATCTCTTGAAACAAAATGATGTCATCATGGACGGTACGGTGTTTGCCGACTGCGGCTTAATGATCTACGACTTGGAAACACAGAAATACGTTAATGCAGGGGGCAGCGGCTGCGGCTGTTCGGCCGTTGTCACGTATGGCCATATTTTGAAACGGATGCGTAAAGGCGAATTGAAAAAGGTGCTGGTCGTTGCAACCGGGGCCTTGCTGTCGCCTCTTTCTTACCAGCAGGGTGAGAGCATTCCGTGCATCGCTCACGCCGTAGCCTTAGAGATGGGAGGATAACACAATGCAGTTTTTATGGGCGTTTATTATTGGCGGTCTGATTTGCGTCATTGGGCAAATTATGATGGACGTTATTAAACTGACACCGGCACATACGATGAGTTCGTTAGTGGTCGCCGGAGCCATCGCCGATGGGTTCGGATTGTATGAGCCGCTTGTTAAATTCGCGGGAGCGGGAGCTTCCGTCCCGATCACCAGCTTTGGTAATTCGCTTGTGCATGGCGCCTTGACGGAACTGGGGAGGGACGGCTGGATCGGGGTCGTGACGGGGATATTCGAAGTCACCAGTGCGGGGATATCCTCGGCCATCATTTTCTCTTTCCTGGCGGCGCTGTTCGTCCGTCCGAAGGGATAAAACTGAATCATCAAGAAGGAAAGGGCCCTGGCTTCATGCCGGGGTCTTTTTCTGTTGAGAGGGACAACAAAAAGTTGAATAGGCAAAATATCTCTTCGAATGTACTCCAGGACCTCGATCATGTACAATAGTACTAAAATAAGTATTTATTCCCTTACAGGAGGTTAGTCATACATGCCCGTAAGCCAAGAATCCATGAAAATCATTACCTCGGTGCGAACCAATCTGGAGTCGTGCCTGCTAGGCAAAGAATTTGAGATCCAATTGCTCCTTACGGCGCTGCTCGCTGGCGGACATGTACTGATCGAGGATGTGCCCGGCACAGGAAAGACCCAATTGATCAAAGCATTAGCGAAATCCATGCAGGGAGACTACCGCCGGATTCAGTGCAACCCGGATATTCTCCCGAGTGATATAACGGGCGTTTCGGTATTCCACCCGAGAGATGAAATGTTTTACTTCCGTCCAGGTCCGGTCATGACCAACATTTTGCTGGCGGATGAAATCAACCGAGCGACAACCAAGACGCAATCGGCCCTGCTTGAGGTCATGGAGGAGCGCAGTGTAACGGTGGACGGGGCTACCCACGAACTCCCGCATCCCTTCATGCTGTGCGCGACCCAGAACCCGATCGATTTTGAAGGCACCTATATGCTCCCGGAAGCACAGCTGGACCGGTTTATGCTGAAGCTGAGCCTGGGTTACCCTGATGCTGTCACGGAGAAGCAGCTGATGTACCGTTCACGTGACGGACAACTGGCAGACAAACTTCAGCCGGTGACCCATATGGATAAGATTTCGACTATTCAACGTGAAATTCGCGAGGTATTCATCGGTGACCCTGTCGCCGATTACTTGCTGAATATAACCCGGTCGACCCGCGAGCACCCTTCCGTAATGCTGGGCGCAAGTCCCCGGGCGACGCTGTCATTCATGAATGCCGTTAAAGCCTATGCCTTCTTGCAAGAGAGGGATTACGTTCTGCCAGATGATGTGAAGACGCTGGCTCCATACGTGCTTTCGCACCGGATCATGCTGCGTCCGGAAGCCAGGCTCGACAATGCGAGTCCCGAATCGGTGCTCGAGTTTATACTGCGTCAGGTCAAAGTGCCTGTTCAGATGGGGAGATAGGCATGCGCCGCGCGGTTTCGTTATTTTTGAATGGCATGCAGCCGTCTAGACTCGCAGCGGTATTGGCGGTATGGTGCCTATGTCTTTTGTATGTATTATTTCAGGGGGGCAAAACCTCGCTCATGCTTTTCTCCATGGTCAGCCTTCTGACGATCTATTTGATCGGTGCAGGCTTTGGCGGAGTCAATCGCGTAAAAGCCCAGCGAAGCGTGCTGGGAGGATCGGAGCGCGGAGGAGAACTTCTTCATGCGGGTGAACAAGTCCGCGTGAAGCTGGAGGTCCATGTTCCGGGATTGCTGCCGATGCCCTATATGATCGTGCGTGAAGTATTGCAGAGGCACAACGGCGACTCCTGGTCTTTTGAAGATAGCGTCATTCCGAACCTCCGCGGTGCGGGCAAGCTTGTATTTCAGACCCCTCCGCTTGAACGGGGGCGGTATGCTTTTTCAAAGACGGAATGCATTAGCGAGGATATATTCGGGTTAATGGAGCACAAGGGACGCATTGAAGTCCAGACCGATTTCCGCGTTCTGCCGAGAACCATATATATTCCCAAATGGCAGCGAAATATACGGAATTCCAGGTTGGGCGGCACGCATACAACAGTTTCGGCTTCAAGACGGGAAACAACGCAGATCAACGGGGTCCGCGATTATGTATATGGCGACCGGATCTCCCGGATTCACTGGAATGCAACGGCGAAGACCGGCTCGTGGAAGTCGAAGGAATTTGAGCATGAATCCTTTCCCAGAACGATGATCGTGCTCGACTGCACCGCGGACGGATATGATCATGCCCAGCAATTCGAGTTGGCTGTATCGGCAGCCGCGTCGCTGATCGAATATGGTGCCAAGGAGCATGCGGGTACAGGCCTGTTCACGGCTACCCGCGAAGCTCAGATGTTCGCTCCCGCCGATCACGCCGGAGAGCGGATGCGCATGATTCAGCATTTGGTTGACGTGGATTATGACCGAAAAACCAAATTGATTGCTTCCCTGGAGAAATCCTATCGCCATTTTCCAAAAGGGGCCCTGTTTCTGCTGATCAGCCCGATGAGCGGCAAGGACGCTTCGGAGATCATGCGCTGGGTGGAGACCAGGGGAATGAACCCTTGCTTCTTGCAAGTAACCAATTCCAATGAAACGAATAAACGCGATGAATCCATTTCGCTTCTGCAATCCCGGGGGATTTCAAGCTATTCGGTTGCTTCTCTTGACGAGCTTCCGGCTGCGCTGGGAGGTGGTGCATGATGAAGTTATGGCTGGACAAACTATCTACGACATTCTTTAGTACGCTAACGATGCTATGGATCTGGATCATCGGGATGCAGTGGGTGTCCTTTACGGAGACGATATGGCTCTCGGAAACAACAGCCATCGTTATTGCAGCGTTAACCATTACGGCGGTTACCGAAGCGCTGCTGCCGATCAAGCAAGGGTACCGGGTGCTTATCCAGTTTATTTTGATCCTGTATTGTGTATACAGTTTGCTGAAAACTTACGGTAATCCGGTTCCTGCCTTTGGCGCTGAAGGGGCTTTGACCGAGGAAATCATGTATCTTTTTCCTTATTTGTGGTTTGCTATCGCCGCATGGGCCGTTTTTCTGTTCCTTGCGCGGTGGGCCAAAACCAAGGGGCGCGTGCTTTTTGTAGTCGGGATCAACGTTATCGGTTTTGCCGTGCTCGATTCCTTTACGAAAATCGTGCTGTGGGATGAGATCGCTTGGGTTGTCGGAGCGGGGATGGGCTGGCTCGTATCCAGCCATTTTAACCGGTTTCGCAGACGCTTTCCGCAGGGATGGGTCAATTTATCGAAGTATCCCTTTAAGATTATCGCCAACATTTTGGTCATCTTCTCGTTGATCATTGTGGCCGGCGTGAACATGCCGCATGTGAAGCCCACGTTAACGGATCCTTACACGGCGTGGAGAGAGTGGAACGGGGTACCGTTATCCGGCGGCAGTACAACCGGAACCGGAACCCTTATCGAGTCACCGTCTGAAAGCATGTCCGGATATGGACGTGAGGACAACGACCTTGGCGGCGGTTTTAATTTTGACTATTCACCGGTGATGTCGATTACCTCGGATGAACGCAGCTATTGGCGAGGGGAAACCAGAGCCGTATATTCGGGAACGGGTTGGGCGGACGGAGCCAGCAGCCGGCGTTCCGGCACGGGCGTGGGCATCGGTGAGGAATTGCCGGGAGAAGCCAGCGCATCCGTTCCTACCAAAACGTTGGAGCAGTCGGTAACGATGCTGAGTGATACGGTGTATCCGGTATTGTTCGGTGCCTATACCGTGCGTCAGTTGGAAAGTATGGATGAGGATATCGATCCGGATCGGCTCAGCTGGCTGCAGGAAGGCGCGGAAATGCATCTGGACGACGTTCGTAATGCGGACTATCCGAAGAGTTATACTTTAACGTCCGAAGTGCCGGTGATTCCAATCGATGAGCTGAGTACCAGAACTTATGATGAACTATATTCCGGCTCAATTGACGATGCTTATATCCAGATGCCGAGAAACTTCCCTGACCGCGTTTCCGATCTCGCCGAAGAAATTACCGCGGGCGGAGATACGCCGTATGAGAAGGTCATGCTCCTGCAACAATATTTATCGAGCAACTTTACCTATACCAACACGCCCGATCTTTCGCGTAAGCAGAGCGATGATTTTGTGGATGCGTTTCTGTTTGAAATCCAGGAAGGGTATTGCGATTATTTCTCGACATCCCTGGTGATGATGACACGGTCGCTGGATATCCCTGCACGCTGGGTCAAAGGCTACGCGCCGGGAAGAATGACGGCTTCGGAGTACGTACCGGCCGATGGTCAAACCTCGATTGAGCCCGGAAACTATACCGTTACGAATGCCGACGCTCATTCCTGGGTTGAAGTATACTTCGGCGAGTACGGCTGGGTTCCGATTGAAGCGACACCGGGCTTCAGCATGCCGATTCTGACGGCCGACGCAGACGCTGAGCCTGTCATTGAGGAAGAAGTTGAAGAAGAAGAGAACGCAGAGGACAAGACTACGCCAGCAGCAACCTCTGATCACCAGCAGCCCGGCTGGGTTAAAGTTGTTGTAACGGCCGCGGTGGTTGTTATCGTATTGTGGATTCTGTACATCGTATGGAGAATGCGCATCAGCCTGCGTTTTGCCGGGGCGCGTATTCGGGCAGGCAAGCCGCTGACGGCAGCGGATAAAGTCATTGCCGAAACCGAACGATGGATTCGTTCCGTGCAGCGCAGAGGCTTGGTGAGGCAGGAACATGAAACGCTCCGTGAATCGGTTAGCCGCTGGGTAAGTGCACACCCTGAGCTGGGAGCAGAGCTGAGACCGCTGCTGCAGCAATTTGAAGCCGCTCGTTACAGCCCGGCTGAAGTGAAGGAGGAGCAGTGGCGCTCCGTCCAACAGGATGCTCAGAAGCTGAAAAAGTTCATTAAGAAGGTCCGCATCGTACCCGAGAAACGTCTATCAACCTAATCCAAGAAGACAGACCGCGTGATGGTGGTTGTTGTTGGGTGTATCAGGATAGCTCGGTATGCATACGTTCTGATATCCGATCATTTCAAGACCGCCCGGTCCGCTTCCAAACAGCCGCCGGGTGGTCTTTTGCAGGTAAAGGTAGCGATACGGTAAAAGGGAAGAAAAAGGCTCGTGATTATTTTTACTAAGGAACCGGAATATGGTATAGTTTTTCGTATGAAATTGAGGTGACGAACTTGTTTGAAATGTTAATCCCAAAGCTCCGTGTCAATACGGTTTTTGATATTAACCTAGAGGAATTATATGAGCAGGGGTATCGGGGGATCATTACCGATTTGGATAATACCCTTGTGGGGGCCAAGGCACCGGTAGCCACGCCCGAATTGGTCGTTTGGTTCAAAAGGGTGAAGGAGATCGGTTTCCAGCTTATCATCGTCTCGAATAACCAGCTTGAACGCGTGTCTAAATTTGCGACGCCGCTGGATATCCAATATGTGCATGAAGCCCGTAAACCAAGCAATACCCCGTTTCGCAAAGCGATGAAGATGATGGAGCTCACGCCGGATAAAACGGTTGTTGTCGGCGACCAGATGCTGACCGACGTATATGGCGGAAATCGGCTGGGTCTGTATACGGTATTGGTTATGCCCATCGCCATCAACGATGAGGGGTGGTTTACGCGCCTGGTCAATCGCCGGGTGGAGCGCATCGCATTGACCCGTTTGCGCAAGAAAGGATTATGGATGGAGGAGGAACCGAAATCATGACGTTGCCTACTGGCGGAGAAGACATCAAGAAGTGCAGCGGCTGCGGCATACAGCTACAGAGTGCAGCACAGGACAAGCCGGGCTATTTGCCGGAGAAGGCTTGGGACCGCGACCCGGTTATTTGCCAGCGCTGTTTCCGGATTAAGAATTATAATGAAGCGTCCTCGGTCGCCGTAGACCAGGATGAGTTTTTACGGCTGCTGGGACAGATCGGCGGCAAGAACGCGCTTGTCATTCATATCGTGGACCTCTTCGATTTTGAAGGGAGTCTTATTTCGGGACTGCAGCGGTTTGTCGGCAACAATCCGGTGATTCTGGCCGTTAACAAGACCGATCTTCTCCCGAAGGTCACCAATTGGAACAAGGTTCTTAATTGGGTGCAGAAGCAGTGCAAGGAGCATGGACTGAGGACCGAAGACATTGTGCTCTGCAGCGCGAAGAAGAATCAAGGCTTTGAGCGGCTGCTGGAGACGGTTGCGCATTACCGAGGCGACCGGGACGTCTACGTGGTTGGCGCCACGAATGTGGGTAAATCCAGCTTGATCAATCGTCTGATCCGCGACTACAGCGATCTGGATCAGGAACTGACCGTTTCCCGTTATCCGGGAACGACGCTGGACATGGTCAATATTCCGCTGGACGACGGCCGGTATATTATCGATACGCCAGGCATCGTGTATCCATGGCGCTATAGCGAGCTTGTGAGCCGTGAGGATTTGGGGACGGTCATGCCGGAGCATCCGCTGAAGCCGATGGTGTACCAGTTGAACGAAGGACAGACGCTCTTCTTCGGGGGTTTCGGCCGTTTTGATTTTCTGCAAGGAGAGCACCAATCCTTTACTTGCTTTATCAGCGGCAGATTAGGCATTCATCGGACCAAGCTGGAACGGGCGGATTCGTTATTCGCCGAGCATGCCGGAGAGCTCCTCTCACCGCCGACCAAGGAACGAATTGAAGAACTGCCGGAGTGGACAAGACATGAAATCCGTATTCCTAAGGGGACCCGCCAAGACGTGTTTATCTCGGGGCTCGGCTGGATCAAGATCAATGGTGAACAAGGAGCGCTCGTGGCGGTTCATGTACCTAAAGGAATCAAAGTTCTGTCGCGTCCATCCTTGATATAAGTGTTAACATCGCTTTGGTACACCGCCCGGTTTATCATGGGAGAGATAGGGGAGAAATGAAAGTGAATCCAATGATCGAGCGTGATTATTTGCTCCTAGGCGTAATGGGGGACCCTATCGGTCACTCGAAATCACCGGCTATGCATCATGCGGCCATTACCGCCCTGGGTTTGTCAGGGGCCTATGTACCCCTTCATATACGTCCGGAGGGGCTTGGTGACGCCATCCAAGCTGTTAAAGCGCTGGGATTCCGCGGAGTGAACGTAACGATCCCGCACAAGGTGGAGGTTATGAAGTATCTGGATGTCGTCGATGAAGGGGCGCGGCGCATCGGTGCCGTGAATACCATCGTCAACGACAATGGCAAATTGACCGGTTATAATACGGATGGCATCGGCTATGTTCGTTCATTAAAGGATGAAGCCTGCCCCGATCTTAAGGGAAAACGCATCGTCGTCATCGGCGCCGGCGGAGCGGCCAGGGGGATCATCTATGCTCTTACCGGTGAAGAGCCCGAGAAGATTTCCATAGTGAATCGGACATCCGACAAAGCGCTGGCATTGGCCGAGGAGTGGAGTGCGCTTGCCGACTTGAGGGGATACGGAGAGGATCATGCCAGAGAGGCATTGTCGGATGCCGATGTCTTGATCAACACCACCTCGGTGGGGATGTTTCCCCGGGTTTCCGAGCTTCCCGTTCCAGCGGAATATATACCGGAAGGGATCGTTGTCAGCGATCTGATCTATAATCCGTTGAAGACCGAGCTGTTACGGGAAAGCGCGCTTCGGCAATGCACGGTGCATGGCGGACTCGGAATGTTCATCAACCAAGGGGCGTATGCTTTCGAGTATTGGACAGGTCTGACGGCGCCCGTACAGGCTATGAAGGAAGCGGTTCTGACCAGCTTCCAATCCGAGGTTTAATATCTTGTTTATTGATTAATGCTTATGCAAAAGCTACAATATAGCTTTCGACAAGCAGCAGGCTTTAATAATTGAATATTTAAGGAGTAATGACCAAGCATGTTAACAGGAAAGCAAAAACGACATTTACGTTCGCTTGCGCATCATCTGGATCCGCTGTTCCAGGTAGGCAAGGGAGGCAGCAATGAGCATCTGATCCGGCACATTTCCGAAGCGATTGAGAAGCGGGAGCTCATGAAAGTATCCGTGCTTAACAACTGTCTCGAAGATCCCCGCGAAATCGCCGAGGAGCTTGCTGAAGGTGCCGGGGCGGAGCTGGTTCAGGTTATCGGCAAGACGATCGTGCTTTATAAGGAATCGAAAGACCACAAAACCATCGAATTGCCATAAAGGAGCCCTGATCGCTCCAGCTTGGCGGATATAGAATAACTCTCTTATTAGGGGAGGTGAACCCGGATGAAGGTAGGGATAATGGGCGGAACCTTTGATCCCATTCATATCGGGCATATGCTCGCAGCCGAGTGCGCGCGGGACGCTTACGATCTGGAAGAGGTATGGTTTATGCCCAGCCATATTCCCCCGCACAAGGAAGATGCCGGCGTAACCGGCCTGATGAGGCTGGAGATGACCGCGGAGGCTGTAGCCGACCATCCATCTTTTCGTACATTGGATTGGGAAGTGAAACGCGGCGGCGTATCCTATACCGTAGACACGGTTAGAGAGCTGCGGGACACGTATCCCGAGCATGATTTCTCGTTCATTATCGGGGCGGATATGGTAGCGTATCTTCCCAAGTGGAACCGGATCGGGGAGCTGGCGGAAATGCTGACTTTTATTGGGCTTAACCGTCCCGGAACCAGACTATCGGTGGAGGATCTGCCTGATTTCCTGCAAAAGGTGGTAGTGACAGCGGAGATGCCGCTGATCGAAATATCCTCCACCCTGATTCGGAGCAGAGCCGCGTCAGGCTCGTCCATCCGTTATATGGTGCCGGACCGTGTATACGATTATATTGTTAGGAGCGGTATTTATGGAGTACAGCCGTGAAGAACTCATTGAAGCGGTATCCTCTCAGATGCCGGCCAAGCGCTGGGAGCACACCAAAGGCGTAATGGAAACCGCGGTCATCCTTGCGAAGAGGTTCGGGGCCGATCCGGTTAAGGCGGAATTAGCCGCCAACCTGCATGATGTGGCCAAATACTGGCCCGTGCAAAAGCTTCATCAAATGATGGTGGAGCACGGGCTCTCCGAAGAGCTGCTCCATTACGATAAGCAGCTTTGGCATGCTGAGGTCGGTGCGTTCGTAGCGGAGCACGAATATGGCGTGACGGATGCCGAGGTGCTTGACGCCATCCGTTACCATACGTCAGGGCGCATAGGCATGACGCTGCTTGACAAAGTGGTCTGCCTCGCGGATTATATGGAACCGGGACGGGATTTCCCCGGCGTGAATAATATTCGCGAACTGGCCAACCATAGCCTTGAAGAGGCGCTTGCAGCCGGTTTTGATTCGACGATCGGACATCTGCTTTCGCGCAGACAAATCATTTTTCCGTTGACGGTACAAGCCCGCAACGATCTAATTAAGCAATTGGAGGCGAATTCATGACGTTGAAACCGAATGAATTGTTAAATGTGGCAGTAACTGCCGCTGAAGATAAAAAAGCGATGGATATCGTGGTCCTGGATCTCAGAGGAATTTCCCTGATCGCCGACTATTTTGTCATTTGCCACGGTAACTCGGATACACAGGTGCAGGCGATTGCAACCGAAATCCGTAAACAGGCTCATGATGCGGGAGTAGCTCTGCGCGGACTGGAGGGAATGGATGCAGCCCGCTGGGTGCTGATGGACCTCGGAGACGTGATCGTTCATATCTTCCATCGCGATGAGCGAGAATATTACAATATCGAGCGACTGTGGTCGGATGCTAAAGTGGTGGAGAACGTATGAGTCTGATTGCCGGCACATTAACGAAACTCGTCGTTTCCAGAGAAGTGTCCCCTTACGGTTATTTTCTGGATGGCGGAGATCGGGATGTGCTTCTTCACTATTCGGAGCTCACGGGTAAAATTGAGCCTGGGGATACGGTAGAGGTCTTTATATTCTTCGATACGGAAGACCGCCTGGCCGCAACGATGAAGAAGCCTTACCTTACGCTGGGCGAAACCGCTAAGCTTGAGGTGGCGGACGTTCATCCGCGCCTTGGCTGTTTCCTCGAGATGGGGCTTGGCAGGCAGCTTCTGCTTCCGATCCGGGAATTGCCGGAGATGCGGGAGCTTCACCCGCAAGTGGGAGATCATGTGTTTGTCATCATGGAGCATGATAAGCAAGAACGACTTCGCGCCAAACTCGCCGGAGAACAAGAGCTTGCTCCGCTTGCGTTCCATGCGCCTGAATCGTGGAAAGGGCAATGGTTCACTGCCTTGGTGTACAAACCGCTCCAGATGGGGACGTTTGTCATCATCGATGGCGGTGTGATCGGTTTCGGCGCAATCGGCATGATCCACTCCTCGGAACGGACGCGCATGCTGCGGCTTGGCGAAGAGGTGAAGGTCCGGGTCAGTCATATCCGGGAAGATGGCAGGGTCAACCTTTCGATGGTTCCGCAAAAAGAGATCGGCCGGACGGATGATGCAGACCGGCTGCTTGCTTTTCTGAAGGAGCGTCCGGGCCATGCGATGCCGTATTCGGATGAAACGCCGCCCGACATTATCAAGCAGCGGTTCGGCATTAGCAAATCCGCCTTTAAACGCGCGCTGGGCAAGCTGATGAAGGACGGTTTGGTTACGCAAAAGGACAGCTGGACGTACATGGTCAATCAAGAGGAGAACTCCGGTTCAAACGAATAACCCGGCAAGGTAGGGGAAGCTTCTAAGGAAAGTGGTGTCATCATGTTGTCTTACCGCAAGTTTGCTTACGTATATGATCAACTCATGGAAGACATGCCGTACCCGGATTGGATTCGCTTTGCGAGAACCGCCTGGGATAAGCACGGAATGCCAAAAAGCGTCGTTGAGCTTGGATGCGGGACGGGCAGTATCACCATTCCGCTTGTAAACTCCGGTTTCGAGGTAACAGGAATAGATCTGTCGGCAGATATGCTCTCGGTTGCCAGACGCAAGCTGGAGGGTACACCCCAGGGGCATCGATTGTTCCGGGAAGGCAGCGTCCGCTGGGTACAACAGGACATGCGTTCGTGGGAGCTGCCCGAGCAGGTGGATTCCGTCATTTCATTTTGTGATTGTGTGAACTACCTGCTGGAAGAAAAAGACATACGCTCCGCTTTTGCCAGGACTTACAACGGTCTCAAGGATGGCGGCACGTTCCTGTTTGATGTGCATCACCCGAACACGCTCCTACGATACGACGCAGAACAGCCATTTGTGCTGGATGAACGGGAAGTATCCTACATTTGGACATGCGACCTGGATGAACGCCGGATGGAGATTGAACATCATCTCTCCATCTTTGCGCGGGATAACCAAGATCCTACGGTCTACCGTCGCTTTGAGGAAACGCATGTGCAGCGGGGATATGAACCGGAATGGATGAAGGTCGAGCTGGTTAAGGCCGGATTCCGGGATGTGAAATGTTATGCCGATTTTGAGTGGTTGGAAGCGGACCAGGATGCATCCCGGCTGTTCTACGTTGCCGTCAAATAAACGAATATCCTTTTTGCGAGAAGCATTTTCTTTGTCTGTACAGACGAAAGAAAATGCTTCTTTTCGTTGTGTAGGGATTCATTATATTCAAAGACATTTCTTTTCTGCTTTATTTGACTGTGGTTAAGGTTCATTGGAAGGGATATGGGTTTGCTTCCAGGACTGTGCTACGATGAGGGATAGATAAGATGAACAGAAATGAGAGCGCTATCTAAAAGAATGATTCTATGCATCCGGTACGCTCTGAATGTCAGTATTTGAGTTCAATGATGGTCAAATGATGCATAAGCTAGTTCATTAGGTTAAGAGAGGATGAATGAGTCATGAAACTGTCCGTATTCACAGTCGCAACCCCTGATTTACAGCCTGAGGAGTTGGCAAAAGCCGCGGCGGATGCCGGTATTGAAGGGATCGAATGGCGCTTTAAAGAGATTCCTGCCGATGCTGCCGAGGAGAAGCCTTCCTTCTGGCGGCATAACCGCTGCTCCATGGATCCGAACGGCACGCAGGAGGATTGGCTCAGGTTTCAGCAAGCAGCCGACAAGCATGGACTGCGCAGTCTGGCGGTCGTTCCTTATCTGACCTGCGGTGATGTGGAAGGGACGGAGAAGGTCATGCAGGCGGCCAAGCTGATCGGAGCCTCCTTTATACGCGTGGGTATTCCGGGATATGACCGAAAGCGCAATTACAACGAGCTGTACGACCAGGCGGTCCGTTACCTGCATGAGGTACAGGATCTCGCTGCGGCTTACGGTGTCAAGGGAGTGGTGGAAACGCATCATCTTACGATCACCCCGAGCGCCGGACTGACGCACAGGCTTGTATCCCACTTCAATCCGCAGCATATCGGCGTGCTGTATGATCCAGGCAACATGGTCCATGAGGGTTACGAGAACTACCGGATGGGCTTGGAGCTTCTGGGTCCCTACCTGGCTCATGTCCACGTGAAAAACGGAGGTTACCGCAAAACGCCTTCCGAGGATGGCACATCGGCGGCGTGGTCCGGGGAATGGGTCCCGCTTGCCCAGGGGGCCGTGCCATGGAAGCAGGTCATACAGGATCTGCAATCGGTTGGCTACGAAGGTTACTACGGAATCGAAGATTTTAGCGGAACGCTGGAGTCCAGGGAGATGCTTGTTCGTTTTGCCGAGCAGATGAAGATGTGGTCAGACCAGAAACAAAACGCGTAGGTCACTTTTGAAGGAGGCTACAGATATGGATCAGGTAAGAGTAGGGGTTATTGGACTGGGGATGGGTTTTTCGCATGCCAGAACGCTAGCGTCCGGGCGGATCAAGGGCGCGCGGCTTAGCGCGATATGCGATCTGAATCCTGCCAAACAGGAAGAAGCGAGGGAAACGCTGCCTTCGGACGTGAAAATTTGGAGTGATACGGGCGCTATGATCTCATCGGGGGAGATCGATGCAGTCATTATTGCGACGCCCCATTATGCCCATCCTCAAGTGGCGATCGAGTGCCTGAATCATGGACTCCATGTCCTGATCGAGAAACCGGCAGGCGTTTACACGAAGCAAGTACGGGAAATGAACCGCGCGGCTGAAGCCAGCGGCAAAGTATTCTCGATTATGTACAACCAGCGCTGCAATCCGCTGTACAAGAAGCTGAAAGAGCTCATAGCAGACGGTGAACTCGGGGAGATTCGGCGGATGAACTGGATCATAACGAATTGGTACCGGTCCCAGAGTTATTATGATTCAGGCGGATGGCGAGCTACCTGGGCTGGTGAAGGCGGAGGGGTGCTGATTAACCAGTCCCCGCATCAGCTGGACCTCTGGCAGTGGACGACCGGCATGATGCCAAAGAGAATTCGTGCATTTTGCGCCTTCGGCAAGTACCGGAACATCGAAGTCGAAGATGACGTGACGGCTTATGCGGAATACGAGAATGGTGCTACGGCCGTGTTTATTACGACAACGGGTGAAGCGCCAGGCACTAACCGATATGAAGTGACGGGGGACCGCGGAAAAATCGTCATCGAGGACGGCAAGCTTACCTTCTGGCGCCTCCGTGTGCCTGAGCCGGAATTCAATCGGCAGTTTACCGGGGGCTTCGGCGAACCGGAATGCTGGAAATGCGAGGTGCCGATCTGGGGGGATAATCCGCATCATAGCGGCATTATCCAGAACTTTGCGGATGCCATTTTGCACGGAACGCCATTGATTGCCCCGGGTGAAGAGGGAATCCATGGATTGACGCTGTCCAATGCCATGCATCTGTCCACCTGGACCGACAATTGGGTTGATCTGCCTCTTAACGAAGACTTGTATTACGAAATGCTGCAGGAACGGATCACACATTCTTCCGCTCAGAAAACGGTCAAGGAGATCGGGGCGGTGGATATGAGCAATACGTTTGGATCCTACTAAATCATAATCGGGGGGCGCGTGGTATGGAACGCAGTAATGGAATGCTCTACGCGCCGGTGGGCAAAGCCCAGCCGGTGTGCAAGCCCGGAGAGTTTATGTTTGCCGCCATGTCGCTGGAGCATGGCCATATATACGGCATGTGTAACGGATTGATCGAGGCCGGGGCGACGCTGAAGTGGGTGTATGACTCAGACCCGGCCAAGGTTGCGGCTTTTTGCAAGGCTTATCCAAGTGTAGCCGTCGCTTCGTCCGAGGCACAGGTGCTTCAGGATGCGGAGGTTCATCTGGTAGCGGCTGCCGCCATTCCTTCGGAAAGATGCGAGCTTGGCCTGAAGGTTATGTCGCACGGCAAGGATTATTTTACGGATAAAACGCCGTTCACCACGCTGGAGCAGGTGAACGCTGCTCGCGCGAAAGCCGAGGAGACAGGTAAGAAGTACATGGTCTATTACAGTGAACGGCTGCATGTGGAGAGTGCCGTCCATGCCGGGAAGCTGATCCAGGACGGGGCAATCGGGCGAGTGGTGCAAGTGATGGGAACAGGGCCGCACCGTTTAAATGCGCCTTCCCGTCCGGACTGGTTTTTCCGTCATCAACAGTACGGGGGCATACTGTGTGACATCGGCTCCCACCAGATTGAACAGTTTTTGTTTTATGCGGGCTGCCGCGATGCCAAGGTGCTCAGCAGCAAGGTGGGCAATTATGCGAATCCGGAGTACCCGGAGCTGGAGGATTTCGGAGATGCAACGCTAGTGGGAGACAACGGGGCCACCAATTATTTCCGTGTCGACTGGCTGACACCGGGAGGCCTTGGCACCTGGGGCGACGGAAGAACCTTTATTCTGGGCACAGAAGGATACATTGAGCTTCGCAAATACATCGATATCGCAAGGAATCCGCAGGGCGATCATCTGTACCTGGTTAATGGCGAGGGAGAGTTTCATATGGAGCTTCGAGGCAAGGTAGGCTACCCATTCTTCGGAGAGCTTATCCTCGATTGTCTGGAACGTACGGAACATGCCATGTCCCAGGAGCACGCCTTCAAAGCCGGAGAATTGTGCGTGATTGCCCAAAATGAAGCCGTGCGCATTCCATAAAATCATATATAATAGAGAAAACCCCGTTACGTTGAGGGTTATATAACTCCAAAATCGCTAAAGGGGCGATTCTCTAGATGACCTCATCTTCCCATATGATGCCGGGATTTGATCGCATGCAGCTACAAGCGCCGTTTGATCTGATCTATTACAATGAACGGCCGTTGTCGGGCGGGCAGTTTCATTCGCATGCTTTTTATGAGATTTATTACTTTCACGAAGGACGCTGCACTTATTTGATCGGTGATTCCATTTTTGCCCTGAAACCGGGGGATCTGCTCCTGATGAACGGGCTCACGCTCCATTGTCCGAATGTAGAGCCTGATTCCAGATACGTCAGAAGTATTCTGCATTTCGATCCTGCCTGGATTTGCAAGGGGCTTTCGGAGACGGCCAGATCGATATTGCTGGACCCCTTCGAAACGCTGCGTAATCATCGCATGACACTGACAGGGTCAAACCGTGACGAATTCGAAGGGATGCTGGCCGATATACATCGCCTCTCGGCATCCATGACCGGTTTTCGCCAGGAGCGGATGACCTTGCGTATTCAGGAGATGATGTACGTCATCGCGGACTGGTGCCAGGACGCTGTGCAGGATCAGGACTCCATCTCCGAGAAAGAGCGGCATGTCCAGCATGTCGTATCGTTTGTCGAGGAAAACTACATGCATGATCTGACGCTGGAGCGAATCGCCCGCGATATGCATATTACGAAACACTATTTATCCTCTTTGTTTAAGGAGGTTACCGGAACGACGGTGTTTAAATATTTGTATCACCGGCGGATTAACCAAGCTAAAATTTTGCTCAGGCTCCACCCGCATCTCAGCATCACGGAAATCAGCCAGGCAGCAGGTTTCAAGCATTTGGCTCATTTCAGCCGGATGTTCAAGGCCATGGTCGGGACGACGCCGGAATATTATCGCAGAAACGGTGAAGAGCTTCCGTTGACTTGATCGGACTTTTTGGGTATAATAGCCACATTAAAACGGTAATATGAACGCGATGATGAGGATCAATCGTTCCACTTTCGATCATGCAGAGAGCCGGTGTCTGGTGAAAACCGGTTGACGATAGGGATGAACTCGCCTCGGAGCAATGGTGTTAACCCGGCCGCTGGAGGGCTGTATTCCGGCAGATTCGGCCGCTGAAGCACCGTCGTCTCATCCGCGATAAGGATGCAAAGGGAGTGAAAGGCAAAGCATGCCTTTGGCTAACTAGGGTGGTACCACGGGAATCAAACCTCTCGTCCCTAGCGATCAGCGCTATGGATGATGAGGTTTTTTTGTTTTTTGGGCAATGGCATAGGCCTTGTCTCTCGACTGTGAAGGAGGAGCAATGAAGTATGACGGACAATCAACCAACCGGCCACGGCTACCAGCCGCAGGCCATCGAACCGAAATGGCAGCAATACTGGGATGAGAACAAAACCTTTAAAACGGAAGATTCATCATCCAAACCGAAATTTTACGCGCTGGATATGTTTCCGTATCCATCAGGCGCAGGCTTGCATGTAGGACATCCGGAGGGGTATACAGCGACTGACATCGTGTCCCGTTACAAGCGGATGCGCGGATACAACGTGCTTCATCCTATGGGATGGGATGCATTCGGTCTGCCAGCGGAGCAGTATGCAATGGACACAGGCAAACATCCTCGCGAATTTACCGTGCAGAATATTGATACGTTCCGCCGCCAGATCAAATCTCTCGGCTTCTCGTATGATTGGGACCGTGAGATCAGCACAACCGATCCGGAATATTATAAATGGACCCAGTGGATCTTTATCCAGCTCTATAAGCGCGGCCTTGCCTATGTGGCTGAAGTGCCGGTGAACTGGTGCGAAGCGCTCGGTACCGTGCTTGCGAACGAAGAGGTCATCGACGGCAAGAGCGAACGCGGAGGCCATCCGGTCGTACGTAAACCGATGCGCCAATGGATTCTGCGCATTACCGAATATGCGGATCGTCTGCTTGAGGATCTGGATGAACTGGACTGGAGCGAAAGCCTGAAGGATATGCAGCGCAACTGGATCGGCAAATCCACAGGCGCTGAGGTTCGTTTTGACATCGAAGGTTACGATGGTCATCTGGAGGTGTTCACAACCCGTCCGGATACGCTGTTCGGGGCAACCTACTGCGTCCTGGCGCCGGAGCATGACCTCGTCGATAAAATTACGCCAGCCGATCAGCGTGAAGCCGTCAAGGCTTATCAAGATCAAGCAGCCCGTAAAAGCGACCTGGAGCGGACGGATTTGGCCAAGGATAAAACCGGTGTATTTACGGGTGCATACGCCATCAATCCGGTAAACGGCGCTAAGGTGCCGATCTGGATCGCGGATTATGTGCTTGCCGGCTACGGAACGGGGGCCATCATGGCGGTTCCGGGTCATGACAGCCGCGACTGGGAGTTCGCGAAGCAATTCGGTCTTCCGATTATTGAAGTCGTTCAGGGTGGAAATGTCGAGGAGGAAGCATACAGCGGCAGTGGCGCGCATGTGAATTCCGGCTTCTTGAACGGGTTGGACAATGAAGCGGCTATCCAGGCGATGAATGAATGGCTGGAAAAAGAGGGCAAGGGCAAAAAGAAGGTAACTTACCGTCTGCGCGACTGGCTGTTCAGCCGTCAACGCTACTGGGGTGAGCCGATTCCGATTCTGCATTTGGAAGACGGAACGATGAAGACCGTGCCTGAGGATCAGCTTCCATTACTGCTGCCGGATGTGGATCAGATTAAACCGTCCGGTACCGGCGAATCACCGCTGGCTAACGTTACGGAGTGGGTGGAAACGGTAGATCCCGAAACCGGCATGAAAGCCCGCCGCGAGACCAATACGATGCCGCAATGGGCCGGCAGCTGCTGGTACTACCTGCGTTACATCGATCCCCGTAATAATGATGAATTGTGCTCTAAGGAGAAGCAGAAGGAATGGCTGCCGGTTGACCTCTACATCGGTGGTGTGGAGCATGCGGTGCTTCATTTGCTGTATGCGCGCTTCTGGCACAAAGTATTGTATGACCTGGGCGTTGTCGATACGAAGGAGCCTTTCCAGAAGCTGGTCAATCAGGGTATGATCCTGGGCAACAATAATGAAAAAATGAGTAAGTCCCGCGGCAATGTCATCAATCCGGATGATATTGTGAACGAATACGGTGCCGACACGCTGCGCGTGTACGAGATGTTCATGGGGCCGCTGGAAGCGACCAAACCATGGAACACCAACGGCGTTGAAGGAACACATCGTTTCCTCTCCCGGGTATGGCGCCTGTTCATCGGGGACGACGGTCAATTGAACCCTAAAATCGTGGAAGGCGAGGGTACGGACGAATTCAAACGTACGCTGCACAAAACGATTAAGAAAGTAACGGAAGACTTTGAGCATATGCGCTTTAACACAGCGATCAGCCAGCTGATGGTATTCATCAACGAGGGATACAAGACGGAAGAGCTTCCGCGCAAAGCGATGGAGAACTTTGTTCAGCTGCTTTCCCCGCTGGCCCCTCACCTGGCTGAAGAGCTGTGGAGCCGTTTAGGCTACACGGAGAGCGTAACCTACGTGCCATGGCCGGAGTACGACGAGGCTTGGACTGTAGAGGCCGAAGTTGAGATTGTCGTTCAAGTTAACGGCAAAATCGTAGAACGTGCCAAAATCTCGAAAGACATGGACCAAGAAGCCATGCAACAACATAGCCTCTCCCTTCCAAATGTCAAGCAGGCGCTGGAAGGAAAGAGTATTCGCAAAGTCATTGCCGTACCGGGTAAACTGGTCAATATCGTGGCCGGTTAATCGTAAAACCGAAGGCAGCATCCAGTTTTGCCAAATCCTCCTCATACTTGTCGTGTGTGGTTTTGATCAATTGGTAGAACAATCCGTCCAGGTTTGAATCCAGCAGTGCCAAAGCCTGGGCCGTGATGCCTCCGGGAACCGCTACCCGCTCTTGCAGCTGTTCGGGGGAGAAGCCCTCCTCCGTTAGCAGCTTACCGGTGCCAAGCAGCATTTCACCGGCTAATGCATTCAGGGTCCTGCGGTCGATTCCGGTCATTTCAACGGCAGCGTCAATCCATTTTTCCATGAATAAACTTAAAAAAGCAGGCCCGCAGCTGGAGAAATCGGAAGTGATTCGCGTGTGCGATTCCAGTATCTCGAGCGGCCTGCTGATATAAGACAGGAGGCTTTCTATAAGCTGCCTGTCTTCTTCTTTTATTCGGGAACCATACATGCATAACGATGCTCCGCCTCCAGTTAAGTTGGTGATGCTCGGTATGATTTTCGCCACCTTGCAGGGCACCGATGATTCCAGATGGATCAATTGGACCGGACTCGTGATGGATATCGCGATTTGCCGGGCTTCAAGCCGGTCTTTGATTTCGCTGATGACCGATTTGAATTCGAGCGGCTTGATACATAGGAATAGCAGGTCGCTCTGAGAAGCCGTCTCCGTGTTACAGCTGCATACCGTCAGACCGGGATGGCGTGTTGCCAGCTGCAGCGGCTTTTCAGGGCTTCGGTTGCTGACCCGAATCTGCTCAGGCAGGAGTGCGCCCGATTGAATGAAGGCATCGATCAACAGACTACCCATGCTGCCCGTACCGATAAAACCGACCTTCATGTGTATGTTCCCTCCTTTCGCGCTTTACGGCAGAAATGTACCGTCCTTACGTTTAATGTATGCGGGGAAGATGCCGATTCATGACGGTTTTTCATGCGATTTCGGTTGGGAAACCGAAGAATATTCATGGGTTTGTACCAGATGAACTTTAATGTTAAGGAGGGGTCATAGATGAAACGGATATCTTTAGGTTGGAGTCTAGCCGCGACGATTGCCGGCTGTGGGTTTATTTTGTTTGCCGGCGGTACGGATCGGGGGATCGAGGGCTGGCAGCCGCTAAACGATCAGCTGGAGCAGGTGGTTGCCATCGAAGACAATGCGGGTGTGAAGACGTCCGGGGCTGATTCCCGGCATAAGGATGTGGAACAGGCTGAAGCCTCTGCTGAAGCCGGAACAGATTCGAAGAATGCTGCAAAGACCGCTCAGGCTGGGCAAATCGAACCTGCAAGTAACGTGAAGGACCCCATGCCAAACCACGACCAAGGTGCGGCAGGGAGCAGTATAGCAGATCATACGGCTCCTTCTTCAGCTTCTGCCCAATCTGCTTCGTCTTCAGTTCCGCCTCAGGCTGAAGATGTCGGTCAGCAGTTACAGCAACAAGCCCCTGTTAACCGTACAGCACAGCCACCAGCAGCTCCGGATTCATCCGGGTTGATTAATGTCAACACGGCGGATGCTGCAGCGCTTATGGAGCTGCCTGGCATTGGCGAAGCGAAGGCCAAGGCCATTATCGATTACCGGAATCAGTTCGGTCCATTTCGAAGTCAGGCTGACTTGATGAACGTAAAAGGCATCGGGCCCAAAATGCTGGAGAAGATGAAGCCTTACGTCGGACTTTAGCTATGTGCTACAATAAAGGGGATATTGATAAGGAACAGGTGACAGATGATGAGTGCAGATCAACGTAAAGATTGGGATACTTATTTCATGGATATTGCCTTTATGGTTTCTACCCGCTCTCAATGCCCGCGGCGTCATGTCGGTGCGGTGCTGGTGCAGGGGAAGAAACTGCTCGGAACGGCTTATAACGGTGCGCCGATGGGAGTGCCTGATTGCTCGGAAGCGGGTTGTATGATCGCTGAGGATTATGAATTGGTTGTACAGGACGGTAAGGAGAGCATGGTGAAGAAACAGCGCTGCATCCGGACTATTCATGCCGAGCAGAATCTGCTGCTATTCACGGACCGGATCGATAGGGAAGGCAGTACGGTGTACGTGACGGATGAGCCCTGCTGGACCTGTGCGAATATGCTTGCCAACAGCGGCATTGTCGAGGTTGTGTTCCACCGTCCTTATCCGAAGGATTCGGGCAAGGTGTCCCGCATGATGGAACAGAAGGGGATTTTGTTCCGGCAGCTTGAAGCGTATGAGCCGCCGCGCGAAACCTTGATGACGGTAGCGGAATGATTCATGAATATAAGGTTATGGAAAAAAATGAATAGAAAATCACAGAGGAAGGACCTTTGACTGCGATATGCAGGCAAAGGTTCTTTTTCATTTAATGATGAAGGGATTTGTTCAGATCATGAAGCGAAGGCCGTTACTTGTGTTTACCGTGTTTTGGGTAATCGGCAGTGGTGCCGCATGCCTGTACGATGGATGGAGGCTGGCCGTGATTGCTGCCGGGCTGATTCTCATACTGCTTGCTGTATGTCATTGGGCAGGGGCGGGGCGTCTTTTTTCACTCTGCATGCTGTTCTCCTTGTGCGTGTCGGGTACTTACTGGGAATGGCATGACGCGGTGAATGTAAGTGATTTCGAGCAGGTCCTCTCCGGGGAGACATCGACGGATACCGTTCCTGTTACTGCGTTCGGTGTAATCACATCCCCTATAGAAGCGGATGGTGACCGTGCGGATTTCAATGTTTCACTGCATCAAGCTGCTCTCACGCTAGCCGAGCCTCCAGCGTCGCAAAAGCAAGCGAATCCGGATAACGGCTCCATGCTGAAGACGGATGATATCGTGAGGGTTCAAGTAAAACTTCTGGACAAAAAGGAGCTGGAGATCGTTAACCGTTGGCAGCGCGGGGACCGCATCGAGCTGACGGGAGAGTTGCAAAAACCTGGAGAAGCCCGCAATTTTGACGGATTTGATTATCTTCAATATTTGCGAACCCAGAACATTCATTGGATGATCAAAGTGAAAGGCTCTGAACAAGCGCAGGTTACCCCGCCTGAAAGCTGGAAATTAGGCCATATTCTACGATGGACTGATGCCGTTCGCGAGAAGCTCGGGGGCAAGCTGGATCAATTGTACGACGGAATCCATGCAGGTTATATGAAGGGACTTGTCATTGGCAATCAGGATGATCTGGATCCCGATACGTTTATGGAGTTCTCGCGTTTGGGATTGACTCATATTCTTGCGATATCGGGCATGCATGTGGCTGTGGTTGTGGGATGCCTCTTATTCGTATGCACAACCCTTCGAATGACGAGGGAGACTTCGCTGACTGTGGTCATGTGGCTGATTCCCGTATATGTCCTGCTTACCGGGGCGAGTCCTTCTATCGTCCGTGCCGGCATCATGGGGATGATCGGTTTGTATGCCGCACGACGGCGACTTTTGAAGGATGGACTGCATATTCTTAGTGTTGCCGCGCTCGCTATGCTGCTGTGGAACCCGTATTTTCTTGTAAACGTCAGCTTTCAGTTGTCATTCATCGTGACTGCGGGCTTGATGATATTCGTACCGAAGCTGATGCCGCTGCTGACATTCTTGCCCCGCTGGCTTGCGGGAACCGTCGGAATCACGGTCGTAGCGCAGTTGATCTCCTTTCCCCTTACCATTTATTATTTCAACCAAGTGTCGCTGATATCGGTCTTTGCCAATTTGATCCTGGTTCCGGTTATTAGCCTTGTGGTTCTTCCGTTAGGAATGGTGTCTTTGCTGATGGGGTGGGTATGGATGGGAGGAGCTGGCTGGTTGGCGGCTGTAACGGAATGGCTAAACCAAATAACGTTCCGAATCGTTGAATGGATGAATGGTTCATCCGCTTTTATGACATTGTGGCCATCCCCGTCGTTAGCCTGGATTCTGTGTTATTTTGTTGTTCTGTATTCATTGCTGTCCATTCTGAAGAAGAGATCCGGAAGTCGCCAAGAAGAGCGGAGCGGGTCGGATGATACCGTTCCATTGGCAGGACACGTACCCTTGGATAGTAAAAGAAGCTTGTCTGGGGCAACCGGCATGTTTCCGCTTGTGGATCAATGGGCCGGTGCGTTGCGATGGAGAGGTTTTCTTCGCGCCAGTGATTATATCGAACGCTACGCAGCGAGAACTGCAATCGTGCTGCTGTCCGGAGCTTTGGTTTTTCTGCTGTACGGCGGCTATCAATCTCCATCTATGCACGGAGCGGGACTCGTGCAATTCCTGGATGTGGGACAAGGGGATGCGATATTGGTAACAACACCTGAAGGCAAGCACGTACTCATTGACGGTGGTGGAACGGTGAATTTTCGGAAGGAGAAGGATGCCTGGAAGGAAAGAAAGGCTCCATACGAGGTGGGAGCGAAGGTGGTGGTTCCGTTGTTGAAAAAACGGGGCGTGCACCAGCTTGAGGCTGTCATCATGACCCATGGAGACCAGGATCATATAGGCGGTCTGCAGGCGGTTTTGCAGGAAATCCCCGTAAAATCGGTTGTGTTCAATGGGACCTTGACCGAATCCGCCACCTTCAGAAAACTGATGTTAACGGCCGTTCAGCAGGGCATTCCCATTTACGAAGCAGGAGTTGATCGGGAAGTATGGAAGCTTGACAGTCATACGGAAATACAATTTTTAGCACCTGTTTTCCTAGAAAATGGAGAAGCGAAAAAACCATTACCGTTGATTAAGGAGCAGAATCATGCTTCACTAGTATTTGTCCTTCAGATGAACGGCAGTCGTTTCTTATTTACAGGTGACACGGACCAAGCCGCCGAACATAAAATATTGCTGCACCTGGAGGAACGATCTCCACAAGATGATTTAGTTTCACGGGGTGCTGCTGCCGATGACCGGATCGATGTCATGAAGGTTGCCCATCACGGAAGCAAAACCTCGACATCCGCGCTATGGTTGAATGCATGGAAGCCGAAGGCATCGGTTATTTCCGCTGGCGTCAACAATATGTACGGCCACCCTCATCCGGATGTGGTTGGCCGGTTGGAACGTTCCTCGACGCTCATCTATCAGACCAACCTTCAAGGTGAAATACAGATGAGGATCAAGGAGGGACAAATTGAGACGCGTACGAAGCTTCCGTAAAGGCAGCCGCTGTCCTTGGGACATCGATTCGTAGTATGATCTTTTATAGGAAAATGCAGCGGTGACTATCATCTTTATATTTGGTATAGTTAGATGAAGTTTCTAAAAAAATAATAGGTTACATACTGCAACATTTTTTTTATTCTATCCGTCTGTATGTATGCAGGGAGAGGGGGATCCACTGTGGTGGAGCAGGGACTCATAAGAGCCGCTCAATCGGGCGATCGCGACGCTCTAATCACCCTATTGCGAGAAATTGAGCAACATGTTTACCGAACTGCTTATTATATTTTAAACAATGAACAGGATGCCATGGATGCAGCCCAGGAAGCACTTATACGTGTATATACGAAGATTAACTCCTACGAGGAGAAGGCTCAGTTCAAAACTTGGGTCCAACGGATTGTCACCAACATATGCATTGATAAATTCCGCAGGACCAAGCCGACGGTTTCCATCGATGAACATGATCTGGTGTTTCGGGATAATCTTGATGTAGAACGGGAAGTGATGTCGGGATATTTGGCCCAGGATATTCAGGAAGCCATTAATCAACTGCCGGATCATCATCGCACGGTCATTGTCTTAAGGTATTTGCAGGATCTATCCTACAACGAAATTGCTGATTGTCTGAACCTCCCGCTCAATACGGTGAAATCCTATTTGTTCAGGGCCAGGCAGCAGCTGCAGAATATGCTCCAAGAGCATCAGAAAGGTGGTGTATCAGGATGAATTGCCAAGAGGTGGTGGAACGTATGCACCGGTATTTGGACCGGGATCTCACTTCGGAGGAGACGGCCCAAATGTACCAGCATATTGCCGTGTGCCCCATGTGTGCGGAGACCTTTAATATATTGAAATCATTGAACAGAGAGCTTGAGGATCTTCCGGCCGTAACCCCGCCTGTCAGTCTGGTAGACGCTATCATGCCTAGACTGGATGCCATCGACCGTGATCGCCAGAACCTTGTTGAACCTCCAGTCGTGAAAAGCCAGGAGCCAGCCGAAATGATGCCGGAAATGCGGCGTCCGCGACGTGCGGGCAGCTGGTGGAGCACGATTGGCGGGAGAACTGCTATCGGGGCCGCCGCGGCTGTACTTATTTTCGGCGTAGCGATCTTTAATCATGAACCGAAGATGTTATCCGATGCGGAGATTCCATACGAAGAGGCTAGCACGACCAGTGCCGGGGCGAATGACGAATCGGCTGCGACGCAGAGTCAGGAAATGGCTCAGCCGTTTGCCGCCGAAGGCGGCACGGAGACGGGTGGCGAATCGAATGAGGGAAACGATTCTTCCGCAAGTCTGCGGAGTTCGCCATCGGAATCGTCATCGGAAGCTAATGCCGACACTGCCCCGGATGATACGAAGGCAACACAGGAGCCATCGGATGCGGCTAATGGCACCAAAAAAGATGTCACAGCACCCGATACTTCGGTCCAAAAGAAAGATAATGGGGAACCTCAAGCGTCAGACCAACCTGCAACGAGCAACAATGAGGTGCCAAAAAACAATACCACAAGTCCGTCTGACCCTCCCGCCAGTGAACCGGAGCAGGGCTCTGAGACCATGGATGCCCAGACTTCGCCTACGGAATCGGCAGATACCTCGTCAGAGATGGTGCCTCCAATTAGCGATCCTTCCGGCGATGCAGGCACGGGAAGCACGGAATCATCCGACAGGTCAACCGGATCGTACCAAGGACTGGCGATAGTACCGGAACAGTGGTCGTCCCCGGACGGTCTCTACCGAGCTTCGCTTGAAGCCGATCATCTGATTATCTATCGTCTGCCATCGGGAAGCCAAACTTCGCCTGAGGCGGTTGAAACGGTTGAGACGATTCCGCTCGGCGGAAGCTGGGTATCCGGTCAATGGTCAGAGGACGGCTTAACGTTTAAGTACAAGGTGCAGACCCATAACGAATTGGTTGAATCCGTCTATTCCGTTGAGAAGTCTCAGCCACCGGCGTCTACGGGGCAGAAGCAGCCAAAACCATAGAAATGTTCAGAGATATATACAATCGGTGCACCAATGCCGGGAGATATGAATACACTATATATTAGAGAGAGCATGATACCAACTACCGTCGTATGACCGGCGGCGAGGTGTTTCTAGAGCATACTTGCCGGCGTTTATATAGATGTGTTGGGACGAAGGGACCTTGCCGCTGCCAAAAGCCGAGGTCTCTTTGTTTTCGTATGGGCGATTTCATTTTTATGCTTGTCGTCTATCGCATTCAGGCACTCTTTTTTGGTATAGTGTACAGAGTAGAAAGGGGGGGACGCCGATGGATGCCAAAGCGGCGGCCAAGGCGGTTAAGCAGGGAGATGTGTCTGCCGTCTATTTGTTGTATGGCAGCGAGAAATTTCAAATGAAGGAATTCGCCGAATTTCTGGAAGCCCAGCTGATCCCGAAAGAAGACCGTGATTTTGCCTTTGTTCATATGGATTTAGGGGAAGTTCCGATTCAAACGGTTATTGAAGAAGCGGAGACGGTTCCTTTTATGGTTCAGAAAAAACTGATCATGGTGAGGGATACGGCATTTTTTACCGCAGCAAAAGATAACGGGAAAGTGGATCATCGTCCAGAGGCTTTGCTGGATTATTTGACCAATCCTGCTGATTATAGCGTGATTGTCTTTATGGTTGGACAAGAAAAGCTGGATGAACGCAAAAAGGTAGTCAAGGCAGTCAAGAAATCGGGGGTTGCATTGTCCTTCATGCCTTTGGGCGGAGAGGATTTGATTCGTTGGGTGGACAAGCAGGTGAAGAAAAGTGACTGCACGCTGCGGGAAGGTGCGGCAGAGGCGATCGTGCGAAATGCGGGAACTAGTCTTCAGGCCTTGTCAGGCGAGATCGAAAAGCTGTGTTTATATGCCGGTGCTGGCGGAGCGATTGATGTTGCAACCGTGGATATGCTGGTGGCGCGAAGCACGGAACAGAATGTGTTTGCGCTAGTAGAGGATATTGCAAATCTCCGATTGGACAAGGCACTCGGCATCTATTACGAGCTGCTGAAGCAGCGCGAGGAGCCGATCAAGATTGCGGCGCTGATTACCAGACAGTTTCGGATTATTCTGCAGGTGAAGACTCTATCTACCCAGAGCTACTCGCAGCAGCAAATTGCTTCCCAGATCGGATTGCATCCCTATGCGGTGAAGATTGCGGGCGAGCAAGCCCGCAAGTTTGAGACGGCGCGCCTTGAAGGCATACTGAACCACCTGGCGAATCTGGATTACCAGATGAAGACGGGGGCCGTGGATAAGGTGCTGGGGATTGAATTGTTTCTGCTGCGGCTTGGGGCTTAACATAACATATCCGCAACAAGTTAAGAGCGTATGGCCGCGGGAGCAGTCGTACGCTCTTTTTCTCGAGAGATCAGAAAAGTATGTACTTCAGAGGCTTACCAACTTGATCTCGCAAGAGAAAAATCCGCTATACGCGGTTGTCTACCGAGAAGAGTACGTCGATCAACAAACCACAAAAAGCCCTGAGCAGCGTGAACTGTTCAGGGCTTTTTCCATGTCGTATTCAACAAACGTTACTTACGCCTGGGACGTAAGAGCGTTCAGTCTTTTCGCCAGACGGGACTTCTTGCGGGCAGCTGCGTTCTTATGGATCAGGCCCTTCGTAACGGCTTTATCAAGCTTCTTGGAAGCAGCTTGGAAAGCAACTTTAGCAGCTTCGATTTCTGTACCGTTCAACGCTACGTCAGCAGTTTTAACAGCTGTGCGAAGCGCGGATTTTTGAGAAATGTTAAGCGCGTGGCGTTTGTCACTTGTCTTTACACGTTTAATCGCGGATTTGATGTTTGGCATTACATTCACCTCCTGTAAGGCATTTCAATAGAGCGAAATGATTCACAACTTAAAATATTTTAGCATGGGGGTGGACAAAAAGCAATACTCATTCGGACTTCTGCATAATCTCTCCCCTACTCTCGCACACTACTAGCAATATGAGGAGGAGTGTGAATTTATATGGATCTGGATCTGCAAAAATATTCGGTCCGAACGGACCTGGCGGTGGAATCAAGAGAACTGGCGGGAGGCAAAGGGAGTGCGCCCCTTCCTGGTGTAATGGAGGATGTGGTGCAGGAGGACGGAATCAAGATTACAAGGCTGGACGTGGAGAACGATGCGGCCTCTAAGCAAATCGGAAGAGTAAAGGGCCATTATGTCACGTTGGAGGTGCCCGATCTTCGCAAGGGGGATACGGGGCTTCAGGATCAAGTGTCTGTTGTCTTCGCCCGTGAGTTTGAGGCATTCATGTCCCGGATCGGGATCGGACCCAAGGCAAGCGTGCTCATTGTCGGGCTCGGGAACTGGAACGTGACGCCGGATTCCCTGGGACCGCTTGTGGTGGAGAACGTGATGGTCACCCGTCAGTATTTCGAGTTGATGCCGGATCGCGTGGCGCCAGGCTATCGTCAGGTCAGTGCCGTAGCGCCAGGCGTGCTCGGTCTGACAGGGATTGAATCAAGCGAAACGGTTCAAGGCATTGTGGAACAAATCCGTCCTGAGCTGATCATCGCCATTGACGCTCTAGCTTCGCGTTCGCTGGAGCGGGTGAATACGACCATCCAGATTGCGGATATCGGAATCCACCCCGGCTCTGGCGTCGGCAATAAGCGCAAGGGATTAACGCAGGAGATTCTCGGGGTCCCCTGCATTGCGATCGGAGTTCCGACCGTCTGCTATGCTTCCACCATCGTTAATAACGCGATTGAGCTCATGAAAGCCCATTTTGGCGAAGGCGCGCCGGAGACGGGCAAAATTATGGGCATGCTCCATGATATACCTGAAGGTGACCGCCTGGCGCTGGTGAAGGAAGTTCTGGAGCCGCTGGGCCATGACCTTATCGTAACGCCAAAGGAGATTGACGAATTTATAGAGGACATCGCCAATATCGTGGCAACCGGCCTGAACGCAGCGCTGCATGAGGCTGTGGATCCAGGCAATGTAGGCGCGTACACGCACTAACCCGGTATAAAAGCTCCGAATCTATCGGAGCTTTTATATTTTTCATGGATCTAGTTCTATCGATTCTCCCCGGTTCATAGATTTGAAATATAAGAGATTACGAAAGTCGCGGGAACGGCGGAATGATGGCCGTTATAGCTCCCGGCGAACCGAGGAGGACATCGTTATGAACAATCGCAAGTTTCGCATCTGGAATATTGCCAGACTGAAACGAAAGGTTATGGAAGGTCTGAGCATGGGTCGAACGCTCGTTATATTGATGCTAGGCTCTCTTATATTTTTTATTTTGCTAGGGCTCGGAGGGATGGCGGAACAGCGGATGAATTCCTCGCCCGTATCGTCAATGAAAGGGTTGGCGGCTTCGTTATCCAGCCATTTTTTCATCGATATGATCGGCATGGAGATGCCACATATGACGGCTTCCAAAGAGACCTCAAGCTTCTCCGGCGAGAAAATGTCGACCTTCGTCTTTGAACTGCTTACGAGCGTGAACCCCAGGGACCCGAAAAGCCTTCTTGCGGGAGAACTGCCAGGCATGAAGGCAAACCAACCGGTACAGCTGTCTCACGGCTCCGGTAACGAGGATGGGGAGGCACCGGCGGATTACCGGCCGGATCCAGCGGAGGGGCAGACGGAAGGCGATCCTGCTGATGCCGGGGAAGAGCCGCCGCAAGGCGGTCGGGGAGATATCGGCAATGAAGGCAATGGCGAGGATGCCCCGGATCAGGGCACGGAGGACGAGCCGGGCAGTAAGAATGAGCCTGGAAACACATCTAAAGACGGAAAGTCCACGAATGGAAAGAAAGCCGTTCTCATCTATCATTCTCACCCACAGGAAGCATATAACCCGCTGCTCTCGCATCCATCTGACAATCCGGGGGCTGTATCCCCGAGTAAAAACGTCATGCTGGTAGGAAGCTTTCTGAGTAAAAGACTTGAAGCCAACGGAATTGGCACCCTGCATGATAAAAGCGACTACCAATCTACCATCGAAGGGTACAATTACAACTTTTCTTATAAATACTCGCGCCAGATGGTCATGGAGGCCATGTCCCAGAACGACGGCATTCAATACCTGATCGATATCCATCGGGATTCGCAGCGCTATAAAAAAACGACGGCAACCGTCAACGGCGTTAACTACGCCAAGGTTTACTTCATCATCGGACATGCGAACGAGAACTGGAGACAGAACGAGGCGTTTGCAAGCAAAATCAATGCCAAGCTGGAACAGTCCTATCCCGGGGTATCTCGGGGCGTGTGGGGCAAATCGGCGGATCAAGGGAACGGGGAATATAATCAATCCCTGTCACCGAACAGCATCCTGATTGAAATCGGCGGCATCGATAATACGAAGGAAGAATTGCAGCGGACGGCTGAAGCGTTGGCGGACATCATTGCAGATGTGTACTGGCAGGAACAAGAGGCGGAAAAAGCCAGCGTGAAAAAAGAAGATGATCAAACGAAGAAGCAGTCCGTTTCGGCGGCACCCAAGGGCGGAAGCAAAAAAGGTACGGAGGATCAAGCAGCCAAAGCAGGTTAACAGCCCGGCGGCAACTGCGGAGCAAGCGTGAACGGGTAAATCGGGGAGGGACTCAGTGATGTCAAGAACGGGAAAACGGTTGGTGGCTCTTATCATATGGACAGGCATCGGCATATTGGTCGGCATGCAGCTTGGCGGGGCAAAGGCACCAGTACCGGGAGACGGTACCGGAGCCGTGCAAACTGTGCAGCAAGACCATATTCAGAATCCGCAAGGCGGGGCTGCCCAAGGGAATGGATGGGGAGGGACACGCAAGAACCCTCCCGCATCAGAGTCCGCTGTTCTAGAACAAGACGCTCGTAAGACACTGCCCGAATATGAGCCTATGCCTAGCGACATCCTGCTTCCCGAACGCTCGCAGCCGCCTGCCGATGTGCTTGCCGACAAGACGGCAGGACTGCTCCAGCAGCTGTCTGACAAAAGCATACGCTGGGTCGTGTCGATGTTCGGATCGATCACGGAATAAATTCACCTTTATTCTCAGCATTGCTGTGCATCCCCTCAACTGGTATAATAAGTTGATTCAAACATCTGGTGGTTGTTGGGGGTTAGGCATGACAGACGTACAAGTTAGACAACAAAAAATTCGTAATTTCTGTATCATTGCACATATAGACCATGGGAAATCGACGCTTGCTGACCGTATCTTGGAATTTACGGGGGCATTAACTTCGCGTGAAATGCAAGAGCAGGTACTGGATCAGATGGATCTGGAGAGAGAGCGCGGGATTACCATCAAATTGCAGGCCGTTCGCCTGAATTACAAATCCGATGACGGCGAGGAGTATATATTGAACCTGATTGATACTCCAGGGCACGTCGACTTTACGTATGAGGTATCCCGAAGCCTGGCCGCTTGTGAAGGCGCGCTGCTCGTAGTGGATGCTGCACAGGGAATTGAAGCGCAGACCTTGGCCAACGTATATTTGGCACTGGATAACAATCTCGAAATTCTGCCCGTCATTAACAAAATTGACCTGCCAAGCGCCGATCCCGAGCGGGTGAAGCAGGAAGTTGAGGATGTCATCGGACTGGATGCCAGCGATGCGGTATTAGCTTCTGCCAAGGCGGGTATCGGAATCAAGGAAATTCTGGAGCAGGTGGTTCAGAAAGTGCCTGCGCCAACAGGCGATTCGGAAGAACCGCTGAAAGCGCTGATTTTCGACTCCCATTATGATCCTTATAAAGGTGTCATTGTATATGTGCGCGTTATTGACGGAAGTATTAAAGCCGGCTCCAAGATCAAGATGATGGCCACCGGCAAAACCTTCGAGGTCATTGAGGTGGGGGCGTTTAAGCCGCGCATGTCCATCGTGGACGAGCTTAACGTCGGAGATGTCGGTTTCATCGTGGCTGGCATCAAGAGTGTTGGCGATACGCAGGTCGGCGATACGGTAACGGATGCCAAGCGTCCGACGGCCCAGCCGCTCCCGGGTTACCGCAAAATCAACCCGATGGTATTCTGCGGTCTGTATCCAATCGAAACGTCAGACTACAATGATCTGCGCGAGGCGCTCGAGAAGCTGCAGCTTAATGATGCATCGCTAAGCTTTGAGCCGGAGACATCCAGCGCGCTCGGATTCGGTTTCCGTTGCGGATTCTTGGGCCTGCTGCACATGGATGTCATTCAGGAGCGGATTGAACGCGAGTTTAATATACCGCTGATTACAACGGCGCCGAGCGTGATTTACCGCATTACGCTGACGAACGGGGAGCAGATCCAGATCGATAACCCGTCTCATTATCCTGAGGTCGGCAAGGTCGATTATGTCGAAGAGCCTTATGTTAAAGCAGGCATTATCGTTCCGAACGATTACGTCGGGGCGATCATGGAACTCTGCCAAAATAAACGCGGCGAATTCGTAAATATGGAATACCTGGACACAACGCGCGTTACCATTACCTATGAAATTCCGTTGTCGGAAATCGTGTATGATTTCTTCGACCAGTTGAAGTCGAGCACCAAAGGATATGCTTCGTTTGACTACGAGCTGTCCGGGTACCGTCGATCCAACCTGGTCAAAATGGATATTTTGCTCAATGCCGAGCAAGTGGATGCCTTGTCCTTTATTGTGCATAAGGACCGTGCATACCACCGCGGCCGGGCGATTTGCGAGAAGCTGCGCGAGCTGATTCCTCGTCAAATGTTCGAGGTGCCGATTCAAGCTTCTGTCGGTACCAAGGTTGTGGCCCGTGAAACGGTTAAAGCGATGCGCAAAAACGTTCTTGCCAAATGTTACGGCGGTGACATCTCCCGTAAACGGAAACTCCTTGAGAAGCAGAAGGAAGGTAAGAAGCGGATGAAGCAAGTCGGCAGCGTGGAAGTGCCGCAGGAAGCCTTCATGGCGGTACTGAAAATCGACGACAAGTAATTTTGCCTAGGAATAGCAGGCCTTCGAGGTAACGGGCTGGGCTGGTCCTACGGATATAGTCTGATGAAGTAAATGATGGGGAAAGCCGATTCTCGGCTTTCCTTTCTTTCATTCCAAGAGGCATCGCGTTATAGTAGAGAAGGAACTTCTGAGAAGTTACTTAAAGAGGTTGTTCAAAAAGTCATCTTTTGATCACGAAGCAGCACATGAAGCTAAATCGACATCGAATATTGAATTCAGCCGGGCCTTCCGGTGCTCACGTAGGTTTTGCCTACGCTCCGCTCCTCAGTCCCTAGCTTCATCCAACCTTCTCGGTGCTGAAAACCTGACTTTTTGAACTCGCACTTAAAGTAAGTCATGCTAGAGGTGTACATGAGGGGGCAAGAAAAGAATGACGGCAAACGATCAACGGACGGAAGCGGTGTACATTCACATTCCGTTTTGTACCAATAAATGTTTTTACTGCGACTTCAATTCCTATGTATTGAAGGATCAGCCGGTGATGGATTATCTGCGGGCGCTGGATAAGGAGATGGAGCTGACCGTTCAGGCCAACCCGCCGGGACGAATCAAAAGCATTTTTGTAGGCGGCGGGACCCCTACGGTGCTGAAGCCAAATGAAATGGAATACTTCCTGCAGAGCGTGAAGCGCCATTTTCCGGAATGGTCCGATCGTATTGAATTTTCGATGGAAGCGAATCCCGGCACAACAGATTTGGAGAAACTGTCCGTCATGCGCGAAGGCGGCGTGAACCGGATCAGCTTCGGGGTGCAGGCCTTCCAGAACAGCTTGCTGACCGGCATCGGCCGGATTCACGATACGGATGATGTGTATCGAAGTCTCGAGAACGCGAGAACGGCAGGCTTTGATAACATGTCCATCGATTTGATGTTCGGTCTCCCGAACCAAACCTTGGACATGCTTGCGGAAAGCGTGGATAAGGCGCTAGAGCTTGGACTCCCGCATTATTCAATCTACAGCTTGAAGGTTGAAGAAAATACGCTGTTCCATACGATGTACCAGCGAAACCAGCTGCCGCTTCCGGATGAGGAGGACGAGCTGAATATGTATCTTCTATTAATGGAGCGGATGAAGGCTGCCGGATATAAACAGTATGAGATCAGTAATTTTGCCAAACCCGGCTTTGAGAGCCGGCATAACATGACATACTGGCGCAACGAGGATTATTATGGCTTGGGCGCGGGAGCGCACGGATACGTCGGTCGTCAGCGCCATGTGAACATTAAAGGCGTCAACCCATATAATGAAGCAGCGAATCAAGGACTTCCGCGATTGGAGAGCTTTGAGGTATCAAGGGAAGAAGCGATGGAGGATTTCCTCATGGTCGGGCTCCGAGTGCTGGATGGCGTGTCTCGCAGCCGATTCCGGCAGCAATTCGGGACTTCCATGGAAGAAGTATTCGCCGGCCCGCTGAATAAAATGGTAGGTGCGGGACTTCTCGACTCCACGGATGACGGATATAAACTGAGCAGTAAAGGCATTTTGTTTGGCAACGATGTGTTCGCCGAATTTATAGGCAGCTTGTCAGCAAATTAATCTATTGAACTTATATGCGCTCTGTTGTATATTTATTCATAACATGACGGAGCGTGTAAAGGGGAGACGGACACCATGTCGGCGGTATGCAGAAAGGCGAAGTTAGAGGATGTCGAGCCGCTGTATCAGATGATTCAGGGTTATGCGGAAAAGGGGATTATGCTGCCCCGGTCCAAAAAAGTGCTGGAGAAACAAATCGGGGAATTCGTTGTAGCCGAATCCGAAGGGAACGTGATCGGCTGCGGTTCGTTGTGTCAGCTGGGAAATGATCTGGTGGAGATTCGTTCACTCGGTATCTCTGATGGATATAAAGGGCAAGGAATCGGCTCCATGCTGGTGGACTCCCTTCTGGAAGAAGCGAAACGTCGTGAGCTTCCGAAAGTGATGGCCTTGACGTATGAGGTATCCTTTTTCATCAAAAACGGCTTTGCCGTCGTGGAGAAGGAGATTTTTCCGGAGAAAGTATGGACCGACTGCATTCACTGCAAGAAGCAGCATGCATGTGACGAAATAGCTGTTCTTAAAGTACTGAACTGACTTGACAATCCTCAGGTCGGTTTGGTATTTTTGTTATATCGGTTAGCACTCGATGGCGATGAGTGCTAACGAAAGTGAAAATAAGCAGTCAGCAAGGAGGGGAGCGACATGTTAACAGATCGTCAACGCATGATTTTGAATGCCATTGTGGATGACTATATCCGTTCTGCCGAACCGGTTGGTTCAAGAAGCATTTCCAAACGCGGGGATGTCGGATACAGTCCGGCAACCATTCGTAACGAGATGGCTGATCTGGAGGAACTCGGCTTTCTGGAGCAGCCTCATACATCAGCTGGACGAATTCCGTCACATAAAGGATATCGTTATTATGTTGATCATCTCACGTCGTCGTTTTCCTTGAACCCTGCGGAACTGCATATGATGAAATCCTTTTTTGCAGAAAAGCTGAACGTGATGGAGCAGATGATACAGCATACAGCCGGCATTCTGTCTCAGATGACTAATTACACTTCCATCCTGCTGGGACCGGAAGTTTTTCATACGTCTTTGCGTCACTTCCAGCTTCTTCCTCTTCATGAGGATCAAGCGGTAGCCATCATCGTAACCAGCACAGGGCAAGTCGAGAACAAGATTGTTTCGATTCCGCAGGGTGTATCCGTTTCGGATCTGGAGCAAGTGGTAAATCTTCTGAACAAGAAGCTGGTCAATGTGCCTCTATATAAACTCAAGACCCGTTTGTATACGGAGATTGGTGAGGAAATGCAGCGGCATATTTCACATTATGAAGATCTCATGAGTATGCTGGATATCGCCCTCAACAATGAACCAGACCATCGCGGCGTATATCTCAGCGGCACGACCCACATGCTGAATCAGCCGGAGTTCAAGGATGTTGATAAGGTAAGGGAAATTTTCGAGCTTCTGGAGCAGACACCCGCGCTGATGAAGCTCATGGCCCCTGCTCCCGGTGAGCATGGTGTCCAGGTGAAGATCGGTACGGAGAATACGCATGAAGCGATTTCCAATTGCAGTTTGATCACTGCGACTTATTCGATCGACGGAAAAGCGCTAGGTTCGATTGGCATTCTCGGTCCTACAAGAATGGAATATGCACGGGTGATCGGCATCTTGAATGTGTTATCCCATGACCTGACGAAGCTGCTGTCACACTGGTACAAATAAAGGAGTGAGACAGATGAGCCAAGGACAACATAGCCAAGTGGACGGAGATGAACGTTATTCTACGCTATTGAACAACAGTAATGCCGTCCGGGCCGTCACGTCCGCTGTAGAAGGCACGCTTGGTCCCAAGGGGCTCGACGTGATGCTGGTGGGTCCCCGCGGCGAAGTGGTCATTACCAATGATGGGGTGACGATTCTGGATAAAATGGATGTCACCCACCCGGCAGCGCGCCTTCTCATTCAGGTGGCACGAGCGCAGCAGGAGAAAATCGGCGACGGAACCACAACCGCTACCGTGCTTGCAGGCGCACTTGTGCAGGAAGGAGTCTCCCGCATAACCCGCGGGGTGCCTGCTTCCAAGGTGGTGGAAGGACTGCGTCAGGGAATTGAGAAGTCGATGCAGCTCTTAACCAAACGGGTTCGGCAGATTGACGGATTGGATGATCCGCTTCTGGAACGGACGGTGTACGTTGCGGGGCGGGAACGGAAGGACATCGTGGAGCTGATTATGCAAGCCGCGCGGAAAGCCGGAATCACCCGTCTTCAGGACCCATCCTACTCGCTTGCAGACAGTATAATTGCCCTGGAGAATGCCGAGAATGAAGTGTTCGAGGGGGTACTGCTCCGGCAGCGGCCGATCTTCGCCCGCGAGTCCAAGTCTTATGACGATGCAAAAGTGTTGGTGCTGTATGATTCTCTTGAGCCGGATGAGATTGATGATGAGGCGCTCACAACCGAAGCCGGATTTGCGCAGTATATGGACCTCCGAAAAGTGTTCGCTTCCGATTTAGAGAGATTGTCCGAGCTGTCCGTAAAACTCATCCTGCTTGAAAAAGGCATCCATCCGGATGCGGAGCAGTTTTGCCTGGATCACGGCATAATGGTGGTGCCGCGCGTGTCACGTGCGGATCTTCGCCGGGTAAGCGATATGACGGGATCTACTCCCGTACGCCGTAAGGCGTTACATAAAGACTCGAAGGAGCTTGCGGCCCTTCTGGGTGATACCCCGCGTGTCGCTTATGATGAAGGCATCGAGAAAATCAGGCTGGCCAGCGGTAGCCAAGACCGGGACCGTATCGTGACGGTCATTGTTGGGGCAAGCACTTCGGAAGTAGTAGGCGAGGCGGCCCGAATTGCGGGAGATGCGGCCTCGGCACTGCAGGCTGCCGTTTCCGGCGGTGTCCTTCCGGGTGGCGGGACAAGCGAACTCGCGGTGTCCTACGAGTTGGAACGAATCCGGGAGGCTCAGAAAGGCATGGAAGCCTTCGGCATGGAAGCCGTTTCGGCGGCGCTGCGCAAGCCGATGTCGCAGATACTTCTCAATGCCGGTTACAATCCGCTCGAGAAGATGGAAGAAGTTCGAGCAGCGCAAATCCGTGCAGACTCGGATTGCATGGGCATTGATTGCGACAGCGGCCGGGTTGTGGATTATGAGGAGCTGGGCGTGCTGGATCCGGCTCCGGTCAAACTTCACGGCCTGCGGGCAGCCGGCGAAGTTGCCGCAGCCGTGCTGCGGATTCACCACGTGATCAAGATGAAAGAAATAGGCGAATAACGCTTAAAGGATAAAATGAATCACAGACAGTCTGTTTTATAATATGAAGGAGGTGAAGGCGTCTTGAATAATGAGCATAAGGATGCCGTTCAAGATACAGTTACAGAAGAAACGATGGAAGAAACTTTCGAAAACACGCCAAACTCGGGTGAGAGCAGGTCTGCGGAGGAAGCCGTAAATCCCGAACAGGAGATTCCTGTAACCGAGTCGGCTGATGAAGCCGGATCAGCCGAGCTTGAGAAGCTTCAGGCCGAGGTGCTGGAGCACCAGCAGCGTACCCTGCGAGTACAAGCGGATTTCGATAACTTCCGTCGTCGCACCCAGAAGGAGAAAGAAGATCTGGGCAAATATGCTTCCTCCAAACTGATTACGGAGCTTCTGCCTGTCATCGACAACTTTGAGCGTGCCCTTCAGGCATCCGAGGAGAATCCGGAGTTTGAATCCTTCTCCAAGGGAGTCAGCATGATCTTCCGCCAGTTGGAATCGGTCCTCGCTACCGAAGGCTTGACGGCAATGAAGAGCGTAGGCGAGCCATTCAATCCGGAGTATCACCAAGCGATCATGCAGGTGGAAAGCGATGAATACGAGGAAGGCATCGTGGTTGAGGAAGTGCAGAAGGGGTATATGCTAAAAGATAAAGTATTAAGACCTGCGATGGTTAAAGTGAGCATGTAAGCGACTTTCGATAGTCGTTTATCATATAAAAATTGATGAAGATCATGCGAGGATTCGCGTGAATGAATAAGGAGGAAAATTTTACATGAGCAAAGTTATTGGTATCGACTTAGGAACAACCAACTCCTGCGTAGCCGTAATGGAGGGTGGGGAAGCAGTAGTTATTCCGAATCCGGAGGGTGCTCGTACGACTCCATCCGTTGTCGGATTTAAGAAAGACGGCGAGCGTATCGTTGGGGATACAGCGAAGCGTCAAGCGATCACCAACCCGGATCGCACCATTATCTCCATTAAGCGTCATATGGGTACAAATCACAAAGAAACGATCGACGGCAAAGACTACACGCCGCAAGAAATCTCTGCCATCATTCTGCAGAAGCTGAAATCCGATGCGGAAGCTTACCTGGGCCAACCTGTAACCCAGGCGGTTATTACGGTTCCTGCATACTTTAATGACAGCCAGCGTCAAGCGACCAAGGATGCCGGTAAAATCGCAGGTCTTGAGGTTCTCCGTATCGTCAACGAGCCAACTGCTGCTGCATTGGCTTACGGCATGGAGAAATCCGAAGACCAAACCATCCTGGTATATGACCTTGGCGGCGGTACATTCGACGTTTCCATTCTGGAATTGGGCGATGGCTTCTTCGAAGTAAAAGCAACCAGCGGGGACAACCAGCTTGGCGGCGACGACTTTGACCAAGTGATCATTGACTACCTGGTAGCCGAATTCAAGAAAGAGCAAGGCATCGATCTCAGCAAAGACAAGGCAGCCGTTCAACGTCTGAAAGACGCTGCGGAAAAAGCGAAAAAGGAATTGTCCGGCGTACTGACAACTACGATTTCGCTGCCGTTCATCACGGTTGCTGACGGCGTGCCTCAGCATCTTGAGATCAACCTGACTCGTGCTAAATTCGAAGAATTGTCTGCTTCCCTTGTAGAGCGTACGCTTGGCCCGACTCGTCAAGCGCTTAGCGATGCAGGTTTGACAGCTAACGATATTCATAAAATCGTCCTTGTCGGCGGTTCCACTCGTATTCCTGCCGTACAGGAAGCGATTAAGAAATTGACAGGCAAAGAGCCTCACAAAGGCGTCAACCCTGACGAAGTGGTTGCTCTTGGAGCAGCTGTTCAAGCCGGCGTATTGACAGGTGACGTTAAAGACGTCGTATTGCTCGACGTAACTCCGTTGTCCCTCGGTATCGAGACAGCAGGCGGCGTATTCACCAAAATGATCGACCGCAACACCACGATTCCGACAAGCAAATCCCAAGTATTCTCCACGTATGCCGATAACCAGCCGAGCGTTGAAATTCACGTGCTGCAAGGTGAGCGCGAAATGGCTGCCGGCAACAAAACGCTGGGACGCTTCATGCTTGGAGACATTCCTCCAGCACCACGCGGCGTGCCGCAAATCGAAGTTACCTTCGATATCGATGCGAACGGGATCGTAAACGTTTCGGCGACGGATAAAGGTACAGGCAAGAGCCAGAAGATCACGATCACGTCCTCCAGCGGCTTGAGCGATGCTGAAGTTGAACAAATGATGAAGGACGCCGAGCTTCATGCCGAAGAAGACCGTAAACGCAAAGAGCTGGTAGAAGCTCGCAACAATGCGGACCAACTCGTATACACGACCGAAAAAACACTCAAGGATCTGGGCGACAAAGTCGACGCTTCCGAAGTGGAAAAAGCGAACGAAGCGAAAGACAAAGTGAAGAAGGCCCTTGAATCCGATAACCTCGAAGAGATTAACGCTTCGGTAGAGGAGCTGACTCAAATCGTACAGCAGCTGTCCGTGAAGCTGTATGAGCAAGCAGCACAAGAGCAGCAGGGTGCTGAAGGCGCCGACTCAGGTGCTGCTAATAAAGACAATGTCGTAGATGCAGATTACGAGGTTGTTGACGAAGATAAAAACAAAGGTTAATCTGAATAGATTGTATGGGAAGGTCAAAGCTGCGCATCTTCGCACTTTGGCTTTCCTTATGTAAAAGAGTAATAAAGAGATTGGGGTGAAACCGTGGCTGATAAGCGTGATTATTATGAGGTGCTCGGTGTCGGCAAGGATGCATCGGACGATGAGATCAAGAAGGCGTACCGCAAAATGGCTCGCCAGTATCATCCGGACGTGAACAAAGCCGCTGACGCGGAAGCCAAATTCAAGGAAGTGAAAGAGGCTTACGACGTATTGAGCGATGGTCAGAAGCGTGCGCAATATGACCAGTATGGTCATATCGATCCGAACCAAGGCATGGGCGGAGGCGGTTTCTCCGGTGATTTCGGCGGTTTTGGAGATATATTCGATATGTTCTTTGGCGGCAATGGACGCCGTGATCCGAATGCGCCTCAGCGGGGGAACGATCTGCAATATACGATGACGGTTGAATTTAAGGAAGCGGTATTCGGTAAGGAAACGGATATTACCATTCCGAGAACGGAGACATGCGATACATGTCACGGCTCCGGTGCGAAGCCGGGCACGCAGCCGCATACATGTTCAGTGTGTAACGGCAGCGGGCAGCAAGAAGTCGTGCAAAATACGCCGTTTGGACGCATGGTAAACCGCCGTGCTTGCTCGAACTGTAACGGAACTGGGAAAATCATCAAAGACCGCTGCTCGACTTGTAACGGTAATGGCAAAGTGAAGAAGCAGCGCAAGATTCATGTTCGCGTGCCTGCCGGCGTGGACGACGGAGCTCAACTTCGCATGACAGGTGAAGGCGAAGGCGGTTTCCGCGGCGGCCCGGCCGGTGACTTGTATATCGTCATCCGCGTGAAGCCGCATGACTTCTTCGAACGCGAAGGGGACGATATTTATTGCGAAGTGCCGCTTACCTTTGCTCAGGCTGCGCTTGGCGACGAGATTGAGATCCCGACGCTGACGGAGAGAGTGAAGCTGAAGATCCCGGCCGGTACGCAGACGGGAACCTTCTTCCGCCTGAAAGGCAAAGGGGTGCCTCGGCTTCGCGGCATGGGACAGGGTGACCAGCACGTCAAGGTTGTGGTCGTTACGCCAAGCAAGCTGAGTGATGAACAGAAAGAGCTGCTTCGTCAGTTTGCTTCCCTTGATGGCGAACAGACCCATGAGCAGGAACAGTCTTTCTTTGACCGTGTAAAAAAAGCTTTCCGCGGTGACTAATACAAACTTATGGGGTTAACCCCCCTCATAGCTTAAAGAACAGCAGCAGGCTTAAGGTAATCAACCTTGGGCCTGCTGTTTTTTTGTTTCTGGGAACGGAAGGGTGCCTTTAGGTGTTCTGTCAGCTTAAACAGCCCGATTCCTCAAGAATAAAACCCTTGACGATGAAGCAACCTAGGGAAGTTCCATCTAGGAAGATGCAATCTTGAATAGGAAATGCAGGTGATATGAAATGGCAGAGAAAAATATTTTGGCATATTTCAAAAGTCCGGAAGAAGCCCAGCATGCAGCCCGTAAATTACAGTCGCTGCGCGTTGCGGATATGTCCATCGACCGGTTTAGCGCCGATCCCGGCGGGGAGCTCAACAATCCGATGAATCCGTTGACAGGCAACATTGCAAGCTTAACAACACTGACCTTAAATGCGGATATTTCGGGCCCGGGGGCCGGTATTCTCGGGGCGGCGGACCCGTCCGCCAGCGGGATGAGCCGCGCCGGGGAGGACGGAACCGAAGGCCGGGATATTTTGCTGACGGTTGTACTGGACGAAGGTGTCTTCCCGCAAGCCATGCGGTTAATCGAAGAATCCGGCGGCATGATTTGAGGTTACAGGCACAAACTCTGAGTGTTTATATCGGAAAGGAGAATAACACCCATGATGAGACGCGTAAAAAAAGGGAAGATCTCGAGCAAAACCGAGAAGATGATTGCGCTGCAATCCGCCAAGGCGGAGGATGTTGAATTTTCGGCAATGGCAGCCGACCACGATGATGTGGAAGCGCTGCGCAGAAGCGAGGCGGCGGATGAACGCCAATTGAAGAAAATTCTCGATGAAACCAGTAAAAATGTAGATTAATCGTTATGGTTATAGCTTATGAAGAGCCCTCTTACCTACTTGTTACAGAGGTGGTAAGCAGGGCTTTTTTTGAAGAGATAAGAAAGTATAAACATCGGTGGCTTACCATCGTTCGTTCGCAAGAAAATCTTCCGCCGTATGCGGTCTGTCTTCTGAGATTGTACGTCGATAGCGTTTTTCTTATTCGAACGACTTGCGAGAAAAGTCATCATGGTATTTTAGTACAAACTTTGTATCCGGGGTCCTCAATATAGTACAATAATACTTATGTATGAATGAGGAGGAACAGTAGCACATGTTATGGCATGAATTAACGATACATACCACGGAGGAAGCCGTGGAGATGATTACGAATTTCCTGCATGAGGCGGGAGCCGGCGGCGTTTCGATCGAAGAATCCGGTACGACGAACAAGAAGCGGGACACATCCCTTGGACAGTGGTTTGATGAGATCGTTCCGTTTAACGATATTCCTGAAGGGCAAGCCGTTATTAAAGGCTACTTTGATGAGACGGTTACCCTGGAAGCGATCCGTGATGAGATTGCCCCGCGCGTGAATGAACTGAAGGAATTCGGGATTGATACAGGTGAAGTCAAGTATGAGATGAAGACGGTCGATGAGAATGAATGGGCAACGGCCTGGAAGCAGTATTTCAAGCCGATCCGCGTGTCCGAGCGGTTAACGATCAAGCCGACTTGGGAAGAGTACACGCCGGAATCCGATCAAGAATCGATCATTGAGCTGGACCCGGGTATGGCATTCGGCACAGGAACGCATCCGACAACTTCGTTATGCCTGCGCACACTGGAGATGGTGATCAAGGGCGGAGAGGAAGTCATCGATGTAGGGACAGGCTCAGGTATTCTCTCCATCGGCGCAGCGCATCTGGGAGCTTCACGGATACTGGCGCTCGATCTGGACCCGGTTGCCGTATCCAGCGCAATGGAGAACACCCGTCTTAACGGCTTGGAAGATCGGATTACGGTGAAGGAAAGTGATCTGCTATCGGTACTCACCCATTCGTCCAATCAATCGGATCTGGGCGTGACGCTGCCGGTACAAGTTGTAGTAGCTAACATTTTGGCTGAGGTCATCCTGTTGTTTGTAGACGATGTATACCGGGCTCTTCAACCGGGAGGCGCGTATATTGCCTCGGGCATTTACAAGAACAAAGAAGAGATTGTAGAGAAGGCGCTGATTGCCTCCGGTTTCGAAATTGCCGACATCTGCCGCGAGGATGATTGGGTTGCGTTCGTAGCGAGGAAAAACTGATTATGGATTTTTTGGATCAACTGTTATTTTATCCGCTGGAACAACTTCCTTTTTATCTGATTGCTTTAATTATTGCCTTTACTGTGCATGAGTTCTCGCATGCCTATTTTGCGAATAAATTTGGAGACCCAACGGCTAAGCTGCTGGGCAGGGTCACGCTGAATCCGGCGGTGCACTTTGATTTTCTGGGGATTATTCTCTTGCTGATAGCAGGTTTCGGTTGGGCACGGCCGGTTCCGATCAATCGTGAGAATTTCAGCAACCCGCGCCGTATGAGCATCATTGTGGCGGCGGTTGGCCCGCTGAGCAATCTCATGTTAGGTATACTTGGAACGCTGATCTATGCGGGCCTCTATCAGTTCGGTGTGATCGAGCCGATCGGCGTTACCAAAACAGATCAAGCGATCCATTTGTTTTTCAATACCTTTATACTGCTCAATTTCTTTCTGTGCCTCTTTAATCTTATTCCGTTGCCACCGCTTGACGGCTACCGGATTCTTGAGAATGTGCTTCCTCCGCGCGTAAGCGCGAGGATTCAGAAGTTCGAGCAGTGGTCGATACTTATATTCCTATTGATCATATTGCTGCCAACCTTTCAGAGATATACGATTAAGCCATTATATGATGCGGCGCATGCATTATCCATCGACTTTTTGAATCTGTTCATTAAGATGTTCGGGGGGTAAGAGGTGCGGATTTTCTCTGGTCAGTTTGCCCGAAAAGTTGTATGATGGGGTTTGGCGATTTTGGAGTTAGGTGAGGATAAAGATGCAGCGATATTTTGTGACTCCCGCACAATTCGAGGGAGACCGTGTTGAGATTACGGGCGATGACGCCCGTCATATTACCAAGGTCATGCGAGGCAGGCTTGGTGATAAATTGATTGTAAGCGATGGGGTATCCCGCGAAGCCATGGTGGAGATTGAAGGCATCGAAGCGGCCAGTGTCACTGCCGTTGTAATTGAACCCATGGAGATGACGCAGGAACCGCGTCTGCAAGTTAGCATCGCTCAGAGCTTGCCGAAAGGCGACAAGATGGAGACCGTCATCCAAAAGTGCACCGAGATTGGAGCGGTGTCCTTTGTGCCCTTCCTATCGGACAGAACGATTGTTCAGTACGATGCCAAGAAGGAAGGGAAGCGGCTGGAGCGCTGGCGGAAAATTGCGAAGGAGGCGGCTGAACAGGCGCATCGTAACCGGATACCGTCTGTTGAACAGCCTCTGTCGTGGAAAAATCTGCTTGCAGCATTTGCCGGCTATGATGCCGTATATTTTTGTTATGAAAAAGAGCATGGCTCCCAGCTGAGGGACGTGCTGAAGCCTTTTGTAGAGCAGGCGCTGCCGGAGTCGGCCGAGAAGGCCAGCTTGCTGCTGGTCGTTGGACCCGAGGGCGGCTTTACGGAAGAGGAATGCCGAGCGGCCGAAGATGCAGGAGCCGTATCCGTTGGACTTGGAAGGCGGATCCTTCGCTGCGAGACTGCCGGCATGACGGCGCTTGCCTGCGCACTATACGAATCTGGAGAAATGGGGGGCGTTTGAACATGCCATCCGTAGCGTTTTATACGTTGGGTTGCAAAGTCAATTTTTACGATACCGAGGCCATCTGGCAATACTTCAAAAATGAAGGCTACGACCAGGTGGACTTCGAACAAACCGCAGATGTTTATTTGATTAACACCTGCCACGTTACCAATACAGGGGACAAGAAGAGCCGTCAGATGATCAGACGCGCGGTTCGCCGCAATCCCGAGGCCATCGTGGCCGTAACGGGCTGTTACGCTCAAACCTCGCCTGCAGAAATTCTGGACATACCGGGCGTGGATCTTGTCATCGGGAACCAGGATCGCGATAAGATCATGGATTTCATCCATGATATTGAAAAGACGCGCCAGCCGATTAATGCTGTTCGCAACATTATGAAGACCCGGGTATTTGAAGAAATGGACGTTCCGGATTTTGCTGAACGCACTCGTGCATTTCTGAAAATCCAGGACGGCTGCAACAACTTCTGTACGTTCTGCATTATCCCTTGGTCCCGCGGTTTGTCACGCAGCCGTGATCCGAAGAGCATCATCACTCAGGCGCATCAGCTGGTTGGAGCGGGTTATAAGGAAATCGTGCTGACCGGAATCCACACAGGCGGATACGGAGATGATCTTGAAGATTACAGATTGTCCGATTTGTTGTGGGATCTTGACCGGGTAGACGGTTTGGAACGAATCCGCATCAGCTCCATTGAAGCAAGCCAGATCGATGAGAAGATGCTGGATGTGCTGAACCGCTCCAGTAAAATGTGCCGCCACCTTCATATTCCGCTGCAAGCGGGGGATGATACGGTATTGAAACGGATGCGCCGTAAATATACAACCGAAGAGTTCTATAACAAGATGGGCTTGATTCGTCAAGCGATGCCCGATGTGGGCATTACGACGGACGTTATCGTTGGCTTCCCTGGCGAAACCGATGAAATGTTCCGTAACGGCTATGACCTGATGAAGGCGATTCAGTTCTCCGAAATGCATGTATTCCCGTATTCGAAGCGTACCGGTACGCCGGCAGCACGGATGGAGGATCAGGTGGACGAGGAAGTGAAGAATGCACGCGTCCATGATCTGATTGACTTGTCGGAGCAGCTGCAGCTTGCTTATGCTGAACGTTTTGTGGGTCAGATTCTGGAAGTGATACCGGAACGTGAGTACAAGGGTGCCCCTCAGGGCGGAAAGATGCAGGGTTACAGCGATAATTATCTGCAGCTTGTATTCAACGGATCGTCTGATCTCGAAGGCAAACTGTGCCGTGTAAAAGTAACCAAAGCCGGTGTAAATGAATGCGAGGGCGAACTCCTAAGCGTCATGGATCATGGACTAAAGGCAGCTGCTCAGTAATTCCCATAGCGGCCATACCAGACAAGGATTTCATTTCCTGGCTACCGGAAGTGGAATCCTTGTTGTACATGAAGGAGGAATAGGACATGGCATATACACAGATTTCCGCAGGCGGCGTGGTATACCGTCATCATGAAGGGGCGCTTCAGATCCAGCTTATTTTGGACCGTTATGGAAAAACCTCGCTTCCCAAGGGCAAGATGGAAGCCGGTGAAACCGTCGAGCAGACTGCACTTCGAGAAATTTGCGAGGAGACAGGTATAGTCGGATCCATCACCTCTCCAGTGGACATTATTGCATATAAATACCATCATCCCGAATTCGGCCAGGTAGACAAGGAGGTTCACTACTATCTGGTTAAGGCAGAAAAAGGTGACCTGAAGCCCCAAATCGAGGAAATCAACGGGGTGGACTGGTTTGAGCCTCTGGCCGCTTGGAGGAAGCAGCGCAGCAACGGATACAACAACAATGATATCATCCTGCGTAAAGCGTTAACGCTGCTTGAAGTAAGCATTCCTGCGGATGAAGATATGAAATAATTTTAGATCTTTGCCCGCTTGTTCCAGAAGGGCAGATAGCATAGTGGAAGGGCGATGAGCGAGCATACGACATTGAACAGGGTTTGCGCATGGGCGATTTGTCCGGCCGGATCCGCCGCTAACCATCCGGATACGGTGGTTAAACCCGCTATGAACGGAGTAAAGAGCAGGACTCCGCCGATATTCAGCCCCATATGGGACCAGGCCACGAATCGTCCTGCTCGGGTACTGCCAATCGCTGCTATAAGTGCTGTTGCACAGGTGCCGACATTGGAACCCAGAACGATGGCAACGCCGATCTCCGGAGGCAGCGCACCGCTGGCTGCAAGTCCCATAGCCATTGCGATGACAGCGGCGCTGCTGTGCATCAGAGCAGTCAATATCGTTCCGGCTGCAATGCCCCAGAGGACGCTCCGCGAAGCGTGGTCCAGGAACCACTGGAACAAACCGAGGCTTTGAAGGGTCGGGCCGATGGATTGCATGAATTGTATAGCAAGCAGCACCAGCGAGAATCCGGCGACAGCAAGGCATAAAAACTGGCTGCGGATCAAATTGTTTTTTAACTTATCGTAGCTCAGAGGCACGCGCTCGCTGACGAGGACGGCCCCGACCCATAACATCAGCGAGAGGACAAGCAGGGGCATGGCGGCTTGTCCGATCTGCAGGCTGATGAGTTCGGTGGTTACCGTTGTCCCAATGTTGGTGCCGAGGATAACGCCCAGCGTACCGGCGAGGCTTAACAATCCGGCATTGGCGAAACCTATAGCCAGCACGGTAACGGCGGTACTGCTCTGCAGCAGGGCCGTGACCGCTGTGCTGGCGATCATGCCTTTAAGGGGCGTGGATGTCGCTTTATGGAGCCACTTATGCAACAGCGGACCGGCCCAGCGTTGGAGGGCAACCTCCATGACCTTCATGCCGAACAGGAACAGGACAAGACCATAACAGATGGGAAACCAGAGTGAGGATAGCATGATGTTCTCCTTTTTGTGAAATAAAGTGGTGGATTGGATATGAAGCAACCGCTACTGTGAAAGTCTGTCGATAGACTTTTTTCTTAATTACGTATATGACCCTTGGCGGACATGCATGCCTATTGAAATGGCCAGGGGCTAACTTAAGGAGTGAAATACAGTGCCATCGGTAATTTTGGAGCGCAGTCGAAAAAAGAGACTGGAGCAGGGGCATCCCTGGGTTTATAAAAGCGAGATTGCCTCTGTCGAGGGTGAACCCAAGCCAGGTGATATCGTATCGGTGTTAAACCATCAGGGCCGTTTTCTCGCCTCCGGTTATTACAACCCGCAATCTCAAATCACCGTACGCACCGTTTCGTATGAGCCGGTTGAGACGATGGACAAGGCTTTTTTTATCGCCAGGTTCCAGGAATGCCTGAAACACCGGGAACGGTTTATCGGAGATGAGAACGCCTACCGGCTGGTATATGGCGAGGCGGATTTTCTGCCGGGGCTGATTGTGGACCGTTTTGATGATGTACTGGTCTTGCAGCTGCTGACGCTGGGCATGGATCGCTGCCGCGAGGACATCGTGAACGCGCTTGTCGAGGTGGTCCAGCCGAAAGGAATCTATGAACGGAGCGATGTATCCATCCGGGAACTGGAAGGGCTGGAGCAGCGCACAGGCATTCTCTACGGGGAGTGTCCGCGCCACGTAACGGTGACGGAGAACGGCTTGAAGATCAAGGTGGATATCGAGGAAGGGCAGAAGACGGGCTATTTCTTTGATCAGCGGGAGAATCGGGCATCCATTAAGCCGTTAATGAATGGTTGGGGAAGCCGCAGCGGGATCACGCTCCAGACTGTGGAACGGGACGGTGAGATGAAGACCTTACCGGTGAACAAAAGCGGAAAAGAAGTCACTTTTCCCTATTGGGACGGAGCCACGGTGCTGGAATGCTTTTCGCATACGGGCAGTTTTACGCTGCATGGATGCCTTTATGGGGCCAAGAAAGTAACCTGTCTTGACATATCGGAGCATGCCATTGAAAGCGCCAAAGAGAATGTGGAATTGAACGGATTCCAGGATCGCGTGGAGTTTGTAGTGGACGACGCCTTCCAATATTTGCGCAACCAGGTAAAAGGCTTGGAAGAACGCGAACAACGTGCGCAAGGGGACCAGAAAGTGGATACCTCCAAACCGCTGACCGCGGGAGGTGGACGTTCTTGGGACGTGGTCATTCTGGACCCGCCGGCGTTTGCCAAGACCAGGTCTGCCGTCAAAGGGGCTTGCCGCGGGTACAAGGATATCAACCTTCATGGCATGAAACTGGTGAATGAGGGCGGTTATTTGGTTACTGCAAGCTGCTCGTACCATATGCGGCCGGATTTGTTTCTGGAGACGATTCAGGATGCGGCGAAAGATGCCGGCAAAATTTTAAGACTTGTGGAATGGCGTGCGGCTGGCAAGGATCATCCGCAAATTCTTGGGGTCGACGAGGGCCATTATTTGAAATTTGCCGTGTTCGAAGTGCGCAGCAAATCAAAGCTTTAAATTGCCGCAGCTACGCGGTTAATGCGAAGGGTCTTGCCATGGTGGGTGAACCACGATGGCGGGGTCCTTTTTTGGTTGCCCGCAATATTTTGGAATGGGAATGAAATCCAAACGTATGTTCCATTAAACGTTACTTATGCTATACTAGTAATCAGCATCTTTTTTGATAGAGAACGAACCAAGACGTGGATTTCACATGAATTTTGATAGATTTGACCAATAGATTCAAGGGCATGATTTCACCGGGCACGCAGCTGGTTTTGAAGGTGAAGGAGTCCCTTTCGAAAGACGATGTAAAGGGGGCAAAGCATGAGCATTCAATTTGTTATCGGCAGGTCGGGCAGCGGCAAAAGCACGTCGATCCGCCAAGAGATGATCGAGCGATTGGAGCAAGATCCCAAGGGGAATCCAATGATACTGATCGTTCCCGAGCAAGGGTCTTATGAAGCGGAGCATGCACTCGTTAATGCAGGAGGCATTCACGGGATGATGCGCGCGCAAGTGCTAAGTTTCCGTCGACTGGCTTACCGTGTCATGCAGGAAACCGGCGGGGCCGCGAAAGTGGCGATCAGCGAAGAAGGCAAGCGCATGCTGCTGTATAAAATTTTGCGGAGGCGCAAAGAAGAGCTCCAATTGTTCGGGGCTTCGGGGGAGCAGCATGGTTTTGTCGGCAAGCTGAGCGAGCTGTATACGGAAATGAAGCGCTATTGCATTGACGCTTCCTGCGTGGAGGAGCAGCTGGAACAGATGGTGTCAGGTTCCGGGAATTCACCGATGCTTCGGCGCAAGCTGGAGGACATTGTAACAGTCTTTCGCGATTTTGAGCTTGAGATTTCACGGTTTTACATGGATGAGGAAGATACGCTGGCCTCTTTGGCAGAGGGAGTGACCCAATCCGACTATATCAAGCGCGCGGACATTTGGATTGATGGTTTCCACGGCTTTACGCCGCAGGAGTACCGGGTGCTCCAGGAGATTATGACCCATGCCAACCGCGTAACGATCGCGTTGACACTGGACAAGCCTTATACGAACGGGAATGCTCCGCATGAGCTGGATCTCTTTCATCCTACCGCGGTGACGTACATAAAGCTTAAAGGCATTGCCGATGAGATCGGGGTGGATACGGCGCATCGTATCCTGCAGCCCGATGTTCTTCCACGGTTTCAAGAATCCCCTCTGCTTGCCCACCTCGAACGCGGTTATGATCGGAAGAAACGTTGGACTGAAGCTGCCCGGGACGGAGTTACAGAGAGCAATCCGGACGGTAGAAGCGCAGGTCTTCTTCTTCATGCTGCCAGTCACCGACGGGCTGAAATTGAAGGGGCTTTACGTGAAATGGTGCGTCTCGCCCGGGAAGAAGGAGCAAGATACCGGGAAATGGCCGTGTTTGTCCGGAATATGGGGGAATATGAACATCTGATAGGTCCTTTGTTCAGGGAACACGGCGTTCCTTATTTCCTGGATCAGAAGCGAAGCGAACTGCATCATCCGCTGGTCGAATTTATTCGCTCTGCGCTCGATATCATCGGACGTCGCTGGCGTTATGAGGATGTATTCCGCTGCGTGAAGACAGATCTGCTGCTGCCGCTGGACGGTTCGCTTACCCGTGAGGACATGGACCGTCTGGAGAACCATGTGCTGGCTTCCGGAATCCAGGGCACGCGCTGGACGGATGGCCGTCCGTGGAAGGGAATTCCAAGCCTCTCATTAGAAGACGGGGAGAGCGAGGCGCGAAATCCCGATGGCATGCAGGTGATTGAGTATGCCAGAAAGGTGATTACGGAGCCGCTGCATGCGTTTGAGAAACGGATGAAAAAGGCTGCAAGTGCAATGGATCAGAGCACCGCAGTTTATCGGCTTCTGGAGGAAACCGCTGTTCCTGAAAAGCTGGAGCTGTTAAGCCGGGCAGCTCTGGATGCCGGGCGTCCTGAGGAAGCCAGGGAGCACCGCCAGGTATGGGGGGCTGTGCTTGACCTGCTCGACCAGATTGTGGAGATGATGGGTGCGGAGAAGTTAAGCACCGAATTGTTCACGGGCGTGCTGGGTACGGGACTTACGGAAATGAAAATGGCTCTGGTGCCTCCGTCTCTGGATCAAGTGCTGATCGGCAGCATGGACCGGACACGGACGGGCGGCGTGAAATATGCTTTTCTGCTCGGCATTAACGACGGTGTTCTCCCAGCCCAGTTTCAGGACGATGGTATCCTGACAGAACCGGAGCGTGTTCAGCTCGAAGACCGCGGTTTGGAGCTTGCTCCAAGCATATCCCGAAGACTGCTGGATGAACGTTTCCTGATCTATAATGCTCTGACTTCGGCCAGTAAGCAGCTATGGGTCAGTTATCCTGCGGCGGACGATGAAGGCAAGACGCTATTGCCATCCGAGGTCATCCGCCATTTGAAGCTGATGTTTCAGATGGAAGAGGTGCCATTGTTTCCAAGACCGCATGCCGGGCAATCGGCCAGCGAGCAGGAGCATTACGCGGCCCGTCCGGACAAGACGCTTGCTTATTTAACGGGTCGGCTTCGCGACTGGAGGAATGGAGAGGAGATCCCGGACATTTGGTGGCATGTGTACAATTGGTATGCGGAGCAGCCGGATGTAAGACCGCGTCTTTCTTCGATGCTCTCATCCTTGTCCTACCGGAATGAAGCCCGGCCGCTTAAGCAGGAAACCAGCAGGCAGTTGTACGGAACGAAGCTGCGGACAAGCGTATCCCGGATGGAGCGCTTTGTTGCGTGCCCGTTTTCCCATTTTGCCTCCCATGGGTTGAAGCTGAAAGAACGGCAGCTGTACCGTCTTCAGGCTCCTGACATCGGGCAGCTATTTCATGCGGCCTTAAGCAGCATGGCCGTGAAGTTTCAATCGCAGCATCGAAGCTGGGGAGACTTGACCGCGGAGGAATGCCTGCGCGAGGCCGAAGCAACGGTCGATCGGCTTGCTCCGATGCTGCAGGGTGAAATCCTGCTTAGCTCCAAGCGATATGGATATATTTCGCGCAAGCTGAAAAATATCGTGGGCAGAGCGTCCGTGATTTTGGGTGAACAAGCAAGGCGCGGCAAATTCGAGCCGATCGGCCTCGAGCTTGATTTCGGTCCCGGAAAGCCGCTGCCGCCGCTGACGTTTGAATTGCCGAACGGGGTCAAGATGGAGATTGTCGGGCGTATTGACCGCGTCGACATGGCACGCGGAGAGCATGGGATCATGCTGCGCGTCATTGATTATAAATCGAGCCAGAAGGATTTGCGGCTGCATGAGGTCTATTACGGCTTATCCTTGCAGATGCTGACCTATTTGGACGTGCTGCTGACGTTTGCCGAGGACTGGCTCGGCGAACAGGCGTTGCCTGCGGGAACATTGTATTTCCATGTTCATGATCCGGTCTTGCAATCGGCAAACGGCATGACGCCGGAGCAGGCGGCAGAGGAGCTCCTCAAACGTTACAAAATGAAGGGCTTGCTGCTGGCAGACCGCGAAGCGGTTTCCCTTATGGATTCGTTCCTTGAAAAAGGGCACTCGGCCATTCTGCCTGTCGCCGTCAAAACGGACGGCAGCTTCTACAGCAGCGCAGCCGTTGCAACGCCTGACCAGTGGGAGACCTTGTTATCCGCCGTGCGAGAGAACATGCTGAATATCGGCTCCCGAATTACGGGGGGCGATGTCGCGATTGTGCCATACCGGATTCAGCAGGAGACGGCCTGCACGTACTGTTCCTTCCGGCCGGTATGCCAGTTCGACGACGCGATTGAGGGCAGCGAGTATCAGCTGCTGGGTAAACCGGGTAAAGATCAGGTTTGGGATCTGCTCGGGCATCCGAAGGGAGGAGATGGCCGGTGAGAGAGATGATAGCAAAACCCGAGGGCAGCATGTGGAGTGACGACCAGTGGAAAGCCATCGCAATGTCGGGCGATGACATGCTGGTTGCAGCTGCAGCAGGTTCAGGGAAGACCGCCGTGCTGGTTGAACGGATCATTCGCAAAATCCTCGACGATTCCGCAGGGTTCAGCGTAGACCGGCTTCTTGTGGCTACGTTTACCAAGGCCGCTGCTGCCGAAATGCGGGGGCGGATAAGAGAAGCGCTGGACCGTGAGCTGGACCGGGATCCGGACAATGAGCATATCCGGCGTCAGCTCGCTTTGCTTGGCAGGGCGTCCATTACGACGCTGCACTCCTTTTGCATGGAAGTCATTCGTCGATATTATCAGTTAATACCGCTGGATCCGGGATTCCGCATTCTGAATGAACATGAGGCGGATTTAATGCGGCAGGATATGCTGGAGGAACTGTTCGAAGAGAAATACGGCGAGGCCGAAGGTGATCCGGAGAGTCATTTTGTACGATTGGCGGACTGGTTCAGCGGCGAGCGAACGGATGACGCGCTGTACCGTCTTGTGCAGCGCCTCTACGATTTCTCCCGCAGCCATTCGTGGCCGGCACACTGGCTTAGGGAAACGGCTGCCGGCTTCCAGGTACAAGGTACGGAGGCTCTCGGACAAACGCCATGGGTTCAAAGCATTTTGGCCGATGCTCGGTTGGCCTTGAATGGAGCAGCCGGCTTGCTGCAGCAAGCCAGGGCGATCGCCATGCAGCCGGGAGGGCCTGCGCCGTATGTGGATAATCTGGATGACGACTTACGGCTGGTCGCCTCCCTGCTTGAGGCCATCGATATTTCGCCGTGGGAATCGTTGTACGGCATTTTCCGCGAGGCGTCTTTTGGCAAGCTCAAATCCGTTCGGAAGGATGAGGTGCTGCCGGAGCTTCAGGAACAGGTTAAGGAACTGCGCGACAACGTGAAGAAAATCGTCAACGAGCTGAAAAGTGCATTATTTGGCCGTCCGGCATCGGAATTTTTGCAGGAACTTCACACGGCAGCGCCGCTGATGATGGAGCTGGCCGAGACGGTTATCGCTTTTGGCGAGCGATATCGGGAAGCCAAGGCGGCCAAAGGTATGGTCGACTTTAATGACCTTGAGCATTATTGCCTCCATATTCTTCGCCACCCCGATTCCGTGCCGGGCCGTATGATGCCTTCCGATGCGGCCATGGAATACCGCGAGCAGTTTGATGAAGTGCTGTTGGACGAATATCAGGATACGAACAGCGTACAGGAAGACATCGTACGATTGATCTCCCGGGAAATGCCGGGCAACCGGTTTATGGTCGGAGACGTGAAGCAGAGTATTTATCGGTTCCGCTTGGCGGAGCCGGGATTGTTTCTCGATAAATATAAGACGTTTTCTTCTGACGCAAGCACTGCCCAAGCCGGTATCCGGATTGATCTGGCCCGTAATTTCCGCAGCCGAATGGAAGTAGTGGATGCCGTCAATTTGCTGTTCCGGCAGATCATGAATGAATCCGTAGCCGAGATTGCCTATGACGAACGGGCAGAGCTTGTATGCGGCGCTTCCTTTCCGGAGCAGGAGGTTCAGGGTGGCACGAACCCTTACACCCCTGAATTACTCCTCATCGACCGTCTTGGAAAAGGGACGGAGGCGCAGCCCGAAGAATCGGTTTCCGAAGACGATGGGGTTCAGCTTGAGGTTGAGGCGCTTGAAATGGAAACCGCCCAGCTGGAGGCACGCGCCATTGCCCGTAGAATCCGTGAGATGACAGGCGAAAGCGGGAAGCCGCTTATGGTGTACGATAAGGGACTCAAATCGATGCGGCCCGCGGGATATGGAGACATGGTCATTTTGCTGCGCTCAGCCATGGTATGGGCACCGTTAATTATGGAGGAGCTGCGGCAGGAAGGCATTCCGGCGTTCGGCGAGCAGAACAAGGGATACTTTCAGGCGACGGAAGTGGAGATCATTTTATCGCTGCTGCAGGTGATTGATAATCCCCGCCAGGATATTCCCCTGGCTTCCGTATTGCGTTCGCCCATACTTGGATTATCCGAAGAAGAGATGGCGCAGGTGCGTCTGTGTGCCAAAGGGACTTACTACGATGCGCTTAAGGCAGCAGTCGCGTTAAGTGTCGCCCCGCCGGTCATGGATTCTGCACGCTCTGCGGGCTTCGTGGATGGCAAATGGACACCGGGCGTAGAACTGGAAGGCTTGGCCGAAGCAGCAGCAGGTCATGAGCTCGTGGCAGGCAGCCTTCTTTCGGATGCTCCGTTATTAGCGGAAAGTCAGAATATCGAAATATCTCCGGAGCTGGGCTCAAAACTTGGATTGTTTATGGATCAGCTTCAGCGCTGGCGGCAGGAAGCGCGCCAAGGAAGTTTGAGCGATCTGATCTGGCGAATTTACAGCGAAACCGGTTATTTGGATTGGGTTGGCGGTCTGCCCGGCGGCAAGCAGCGTCAGGGTAATCTGACCGCCTTGTATGACCGGGCTGTGCAGTATGAACAGGATACCGCCTCCAGAGGTCTCTTCCGATTCCTGACCTTTATCTCCCGGCTCCGGGAGCGAGGCGGGGATCTCGGCACGGCCGGCGGTACGGAAAGTCAGGGCAACGCAGTGCGCCTGATGACCATTCACAAGAGCAAGGGGCTGGAATTCCCGGTTGTTTTTGTAGCGGGATTGTCCAAAAATTTCAACCAGCAGGATTTGAACTCCCCATTCCTGATGCATAAGGAGCTTGGCTTTGGACCGAAGTTTGTGGATGAAGGCATGCGCGTCAGCTACCCGACGCTGCCGAATCTGGCGATCCGGCGCAGGTCGCAGCTGGAGCTGTTGGCTGAGGAGATGCGCGTCCTCTATGTTGCCCTTACGCGGCCCAAAGAGAAAATGATCCTGGTCGGCACGGTGAAGGATTTGCCGAAGAAGGCGGCTGCGTGGGCACAAGCCGATTTTAACCCGGAGCTTCTTCTGCCGGATTACGTCCTTGCCCGTGGCCGGAGTTACTTGGATTGGATCGGCCCGGCCGTGATACGCCATCCATCCGCAGGTGTGCTCCGCGAAAAGGCGGGATTACCCGGAGAGACGAGCTCACGCGTGTTGAGGGAAGATCGATCGCAATGGATAATTTCGATTGAGACACCGGAATCCTTGGCGCAGGGCATGACCGGCATTGAGGATGACGTGCAGGCGGATAGCGATGATCGGTTGAATAAGCTGAATGCCCTGCGCAAGCTCGAGCCGGTTGTTCCCGTGGCTGCTATAGCCGAAGAGGAAGATAAAAGCACAGATGGTCAACGTTCAAGCATCTATGAGCGCTTGTCTTGGAAATATCGTTATGAAAAGGTCAGCCAAATATCCGCCAAAACGTCCGTAACGGAGATGAAGAAGCTGCTTGCCTTGCAGGACAGCCCCTCCCTGGATCTGCTGGAGGAGCAGGCCGTAAAACGCCAGAGCAAGGAAAATATCGGGGCAGGCTCATCCTTCACACTAAGCTTGCGGCGGCCGAAATTTATGGAGTCAACAAAGCTGACACCCTCGGAACGGGGAACCGTGTATCATACGATCATGCAGCATGTGCCTCTTGAACGATTGGAGGGAGCCGCGGAACCGACGCCGGAGATTGAAGACACGATCCGCTACCTTGTGGAAAAAGAAATCTTAACCGGTGAGCAGGCAGCCGCGGTGGAAGCCACGGAGATCAGCGGCCTGTTCGCTTGCGAGGTAGGGAAGCAGTTGCTGACGGCAGAGGATGTCTGGCGCGAGATGCCGTTTTCATATGCACTCCCAGCAGCTGAAGCATACCAAGGGCTCGCTTTCATGGACCAAATCTCGGACCAAGCGGCCGAAGCAGCACCGGATGTGCAGCTCCTTCAGGACGAAACCGTGCTGATCCAAGGGGTTGTGGACTGCCTGTTCAGGCAGGGTGGTAGACTTGTGCTGCTGGATTATAAAACGGACCGGGTCCTGGAGCATCGCGGCGGCGTTTCGGCCTTGGCAGAGCAGTATCGTTTTCAGCTGGATCTATATGCGAAGGCCTTGGAGGATATTTTAGACGAGCCCGTGCATGAAAAATGGCTGTACTTTTTTGATGGGGGACATGCCGTTCAATTATAGTCATTTCTATTGGTTTGATTGGGAAGTTTGAAGCGGGAGAGGAGAATAGCGATGCGTATATTGCATACCGGAGACTGGCATCTGGGGCGCACACTCGAAGGCCGGAGCAGGCTTGCAGAGCAGGAGCGCTTTTTGGATGAGCTGGTTAAGCTGGCAGATGAAGAGCAGGCGGATCTGATCCTCATGGCGGGGGACGTTTATGATTCCGTCAATCCGCCTGCGGCTGCAGAGCAGTTGTTCTACGATGCGGCCGCCAGACTTACGGAGGGGGGGCGCCCTATGGTGGTCATTGCGGGCAACCATGATCAGCCGGAACGGGTTGCATCGGTCACGCCGCTTGTTGCAACCAGGGGCATAACCCTGATTGGTACCCCTGTTGCCGATGCAATCACTGTTTCAGCGGCACGTACCGGAGAAACGGCCAAGATTGCAGCACTCCCTTATCCTTCGGAGGCCAGGCTCAACGAGCTGCTTTCGATCGATGGAGACGAGGATCAGCTCCGGCGTGCCTATAGCGAGAGAGTCGGAAAACTGATGAGGATGATGGCAAGGGATTTTTCTCCGCAGACGGTCAATCTGGCCATGAGCCATATCTATGTGCTTGGCGGCGTCGAGAGCGATTCCGAGCGACCGATTCAGGTGGGTGGAGCGTACACGGTTGATCCGTTGGCACTCTCTGTAGGCGCATCCTATACGGCGCTTGGTCACCTGCATCGTTCTCAGGCAGTAAAAGGAGAGGGAATGATCCGTTACAGCGGTTCACCTCTCGCCTACAGCTTCTCGGAAGCGGGACAGGCCAAATCGGTGACTCTGGTTGACGTATCGCCAGGAGGAGCCCCCGTGATCGAGGAGCTGTTTCTTAGCAGCGGCCGCCCGCTTGTTCGCTGGAAGGCCAAGGGCGGCTTGGAAGAAGTGTATCGTTGGCTTGATGAGGGGCGTGATCCCGAAGCCTTCATAGATCTGGAGGTATCCCTAACGGATGCCATGGGGCTTGCCGACATTCAGCGACTCCGAAAGAGCAGGGACGGCATTGTTCACATCCGTCCGGTATACCCGGAGATGGAGGCGCTGGAGCTGGAGAGCGAGCGCTCCCGACTGCCGCTGCCGGATCTGTTCCGAAAGTTCTACCAGCGGCAAACCGGCGGGGCGGAGCCCGAGGATCATCTGGTCGATTTGTTTCTGGAGCTTGTAGAGGAAGAGGAGTCTGACGGGATGGAGGTGAAGTCGTAGATGAAACCAATCTTGTTGAAGTTATCCGGACTGCAGAGTTACCGAGATACGCAGGAGATTGATTTTGAGACGTTGTGCGAAACCGGACTCTTCGGTATTTTCGGACCGACGGGAAGCGGGAAATCCACGCTGCTGGATGCTATTACCTTAGCCATGTACGGAAAGGTGGAGCGTGCGGTTAACGGAACCCAGGGCATCATGAACCATTCAGAGGACAGTTTGTCCGTTTCCTTTACGTTTGAGTTGTCTTCCGCTGCCGGGCTGGAGCGATACCGGGTAGAGCGCCGATTCAAACGGGTCAACGAGCTCTCTATAAGCAATACAATAAGCCGTTTTATCCACGTTACTCCCGATGGGGATCAAGTGATGGCGGATAAACTGGCCGAGGTCACCCGCTGCGTAGAAGAGAAAATCGGACTGAAAATGGATGATTTTACCCGCGCGGTTGTCCTTCCTCAAGGAAAGTTCGCCGAATTCCTCTCTCTGAAGGGGAGTGAGCGTCGGCAGATGCTTCAGCGGCTGTTTCATTTGGAACGGTACGGAGACCAGCTCGCAATCAAGCTCAGCCGGCGTGTTAAGGATACAGAGGGTTCGCTGAAATCCGTCGAAGCTGAACAGCAGGGGTTGGGCAGTGCAGGGAAAGAAGCTTTGGCGGAAGCCACTATGGTGCTGGAAGATGCCAAGAATCACGCGGCGTCATCCCGGAATCTTCTCCGGGCCGCCATGGAAGCCCATGAAGCTATGGGGAAAATCCGTGAGCTGGATATGGAAAAACGGCGGCTGCAGGGGAAGCTGGATGAACTCGCCCTTCATGAGGAAGAGATGAAGGAGCTGGAACGACGGCTTGAGCTGACAGGGGCGGCAGCCGCTGTTCTCCCTGCGCTTGAAGCATGGCGCGAATCCGGCAAGGCCTGGGATCATCGGCGGCAGATTGCCGAAGGACTCACCGCACAAGCTGCATCCGCTCAGCAGGCGGCGGAGCAGGCTGTAAAGGCGGATGAAGCAGCCCAGGCAGCCCTTCGGGCCGAGGAGCCGAAGCTGGTGCTTCGGGAGCAGCAGCTGGAGCAAGCTGTTTTATTGCAGCGGGAACGTGATGGATTACGGGACGAACTGATTAGACTCGACGCACAGCGAGTGAATGCCCGTAAAGAGCTTGATGGGGTAACTGCCCAACTGCAGAAGGAGCAGGAGCTGCTCGAACGAGGGCGAAAGCGGCAGGAGGAGCTGCAGGACAAGCTGAAAGGGCTTGAGACTCGCTCTGGTGATCGCCAGGTGCTTCATATGGCGATGCAGAAGGTTCAAGCGCTTGAGTCAGCCGGCAGACAGAAGCAAAAGGCTGAGCTCGAGTTAAAGTCGCAGGAGAGCAGGCTGAAGGAGCAAGAGGCTAGACGTGTTGCCCTGCAGAAGCAGGAGCAAGAATTGCAACGGCACTACATACAGCTCTCCGTGCAAGCTGACAGCTTGCAGCGTGATGCAGCCGAAGCCTCGTCGTTTGCCGATCGGATGGCAGCCGCGGCAGCTCATGTAAAACAGGCGATGAGCCAATCGCTTCGCGACAAACAGCTTCGTGCGCTGTCCCTTTCACTGGCCGCCGAGCTTCAGGAAGGAGCGCCTTGTCCGGTTTGCGGAAGTGAACATCATCCTCTCCCTGCCGCCTCATCAGGGCAGCCTGAAGATGATCTTGATGAGAGCATGGATCGGCTGACGCAGATCACTCATCAGATCCAGGAGGTCAGATTAACCCTGCGGGGGCAGCTTAACGAAGCGGAAGCGCTGGCAAGCCAAGCGCGTTCGCAAATTGAGCCGTACGCAGATGACGACCTGCTTGCCGTCAAACCCGACGGGCAGGAACAGGAACGCGGATGGATGGAAGCGGCAGTGTCAGCTATACCTGCCGATGATAAAGCGTACGATGTCGAAAGGCTTGCCTCCGATACGGCCCGGCTCATGAAAGCAGCCGAAACTCAGGCTGCTGCCATCGGGCAATGCCGTACGGAAGCGTCCAAGGTACAGCAGAGCCTCTTTACATGCCAGCAGGAGCTAATGAAACAGAACGCTGCGCTTGAGAATGGTCAAATGATATGGAACCAGCTGCGCGATCAGCTTGCAGGATTGGAAGCAGAAGCTGAGGGCATTCTGAATTCCTGGCAGGAAGGCAAGCCGGATTTCTCTCTGGAGGAGGCAGTCGGCCGTTTTCAGCTCATGCAGGAGAAGGATGCGGAATCCGAGTCGATTAAGGAAGGGCTTGAGCGCAGCGTACCATTTATTGAGGAGAAGAAGCAGGCCGTCCTTCGCTTGGAGCAGCAGCTTCGTGAGCTGGAGAAGCAGCTGATTCAATGGGACGCGCAGCGTGAAGGAAAGACGGAGGGGCTGAAGGATAAAGAAGAGCGGCTTCAGGCATGGATTGGTGACCGGTCGGCTGAGGAATTGCTGAGCGAATGCCGGACCAGGATGTCGATGCTGAAGGAATCCGCTGAACAAGCCAGAAGCGAGTGCAGGAAGGCGGAAGAGAAGGCTCAGCATGCAGCCAAGGAAGCGGCTCTTGCAGAACAGGCTGAGAGAGCTGCGCAGGAGCAGCATCAAGCCGCCAAGCTTGCTTGGGAGAACCAACTGGCAGCCTCACCGTTCGCTACGGAGCGTGCCGTCATGGAAGCCTGTTTAACCGCGGAAGAAATTGAACGTTGTGTCCAGTTAGTGAAAGCACACCGGGAAGGACAGCGGGAATGGACGCTGAGACTTCGCGACGTCGAACAGAAGCTTGGCGCCAGCCCTTTTCATGAAGAGGAGTGGGAACGGTGCTCAGCCGAGCTTCAGGCGGCCCGTACAGCCGATGAGGAGGCTCTTCAGGCGAGGGCCCGAGCCGAGCGGGACTTGGAAGACCTGAATAAACGTCACATCCGGTTTATGGAATTGGAAGAGCAGCGTCTTAGCCTTCAACGGGAGAGCGAGCGCTTGTCCAAACTGCAGTCCTGCTTGCGCGGAAACGCGTTTGTTGAATACATTGCGGAGGAACAGCTGATGCAGGTAAGTCAGTCGGCTTCCCAGCGTCTTCGCTACTTGACCAAGCAGCGCTACTCGCTTGAGGTGGATTCCGGTGGAGGATTCGTCATTCGGGACGATGCCAACGGCGGCGTCCGGCGACCGGTATCCACACTATCCGGCGGCGAGACATTCCTGACCTCATTAGCCTTGGCTTTGGCACTCTCGGCACAGATTCAGCTGCGCGGGCAATATCCGCTGCAGTTCTTTTTCCTCGACGAAGGCTTCGGTACGCTGGATCCGGAGCTGCTGGAGACGGTTATTACCGCGCTTGAGCGCCTCCATACGGATAAGCTGACCGTCGGCATCATCAGTCATGTGCCCGAGCTTCGGGCACGTCTGCCGCGCAAGCTGGTCGTACGGCCGGCAGAGCAAGCGGGTGCGGGCTCGAAGCTTGCAATCGAATCGATGTAGCAGCGAACCATGGATGATGTGATCTAAATCACGGAAACAGCAACATGGCCCTGTTATAGTACAGATAAGCCGACATATATAAGAAGCACCGGGCAGGCGCTTGATCATGAGAGATTCCTATCTTTTCCCTTGCTCTCGTGATGAAGCGCCTCCTTACTGGACAGCTGCGTTCCAGGGGTGCTTCTCTTTTTTTTGTGTCGTCCCTAATTGTCATCTATTGGACGCATTGCCTAATTTCTTATATGATAAAAGCATGTAAACGTATGAAAGGGGTAACCGTGATGGATTGTCTTTTTTGCAAAATCGTAGAGGGTGAGCTTCCTTCCACGAAGGTACTCGAAAATGATAAGGTGCTTGTATTTCAAAACATTAATCCGGAGGCGCCGGTTCATGTCCTGATTATTCCCAAGAAGCATATCGCATCCATGAACGATATTCAGGATGAAGATTTGCTGCTGATTGGCGAGATGCACAAAGCGGCTAAAGAAGCCGCTGCGAAGCTGGGCATTGCGGAGAGCGGTTACCGATTAATTAACAACTGCGGACCCGATGGGGAACAATCCGTGTTTCATGTGCACTATCACCTGATGGGCGGTCGCCGTTTAGGCGCTTTAACAGGCATTTCGCCCGCTCATACATAACATCGGGCCAATGAAGAAATAGATCAGCCTCGCTGTCCAATGTCGCAGCGGGGTTGTTCCAATTCTTTCGACTATCGTAAAATAGACGCCTAAGGTTGACACCTTATTTCCGTTTGCCCTATAATGAAGTTTGATGAACCGTGTTAATGCTCTTGGACGGTCTGGTCGGAGGGAGGGAAAACTGGTGTCTGAAACTAAAGTTCGCAAAAACGAGACAATTGATGCTGCACTTCGTCGCTTCAAGCGTTCCATTGCTAAAGATGGCGTATTGGCTGAAGTGAAGAAACGCAAGCATTATGAAAAGCCAAGCGTAAAGCGCAAGAAAAAGTCCGAGGCTGCTCGTAAGAGAAAGTTTTAGGAGGATCTGAACTAGCATGAATCTTAGCGAACGATTGAACGAAGATATGAAGCAAGCGATGAAGAGTAAGGACAAGTTCAAACTCTCAACGATTCGAATGGTTCGTTCGACGATAAAAAATCTTGAAATAGATTTGAAACGAAGTTTGGATGACAACGAAGTGCTTGATATTTTTAGTCGTGAAATCAAACAGCGCAAAGATGCCCTCCAAGAATTTGAAAAAGCGGGACGCGACGATCTTGCCGCCGATGCAAAAGCAGAAATTGAGCTCCTTAGCGCCTACCTCCCGGAACAGCTTACTGAAGAAGAAATTAAAGTCATTGTACAGCAGACCATCCAGGAAACCGGTGCTTCTTCAAAAGCCGAGATGGGTAAAGTAATGAGCGCTCTCATGCCGAAAGTTAAAGGGCGTGCAGATGGAAAGCTTGTCAATCAAGTTGTTCAACAATTTCTGTAACAACATAAGTGAAACACCCCTTGTTTTCTCAAGGGGTGTTTTTTCTTTTTATCCGAGGGATGTTTTCGAGAATCGCCTTTTCGCGATGGTTTTTTTTAAGGATGGGCATACTTTTTGAAACGAAATCGTTTCTGATTCGTAATAACTACCATATGAGGGCAAGTAGATACATATGCTTATGCAAAAGGCAGGTCGCTGAACCCTTTTTGTCGAAGTTAGGGTACAGATGGCTTAATACGTCGAAAAGGAGGGGAACAGATGAGCAGACCGTTTTGGATCCGCAAATTGCTGACATTCACGGCAGCAGCCATTATGATGCTGATATCGATCGGAATGTATGTAGGTCCGGTGAAATCCGCGGTGGCTGCGAACATCGGGTCGGTGTATGTCATTCCGGTCAAGCAGCAGATCGAGCGCGGCTTAACCAGCTTTATGGAGCGTGGATTTAAGGAAGCCGAGGAGATGGCGGCAGGACTGATCGTCCTGGAAATTGATACGCCGGGAGGTCTGGTTGACCAAGCGGGTAAAATTGCAGCCTTGATGAAGGGCAGCGATATTCCGGTTGTGGCTTACATCACGGGTAATGCCGCATCGGCCGGGAGTTACATTGCGCTGAACGCAGACAAGATTGCCATGTCGCCGGGCAGTATGATTGGCGCGGCTTATATGGTGGATGCCAGGGGGAATCCGATCGAGGATGCCAAGATGGTTTCCTGGTGGAAAACCAGCATGGCTAGTGCTGCTGAAGCTTCAGGCCGAAATCCGGAGATCGCCAAAGGAATGGCTGACCTCAATTTAAAGGTTGAAGTGCCTGAAATCGGTTTGACAAAGCAGCCAGGCGATATCATATCCTTGACGCATGATGAAGCGCTGAAGACGGGTTATGCGGATACGATTGCGAACAGCACGGAAGAAGTCATCACGTGGATGGACTACTCCACGCAGGACGTATTTCGGATGGAGCAGACCTTCTCAGAGAAGCTGGCTACCTTCCTCACGCATCCCGGTGTCATGGCGCTCCTGCTCTTCATCGGTATTGCAGGTGTCATTATCGAAGTGATCGTTCCGGGCTTTGGTGTGCCGGGAATTCTTGGTGTGGTTGCATTCGTACTGTATTTCTTCGGTAACCAGGTCGCCGGATTTGCCGGTTGGGAGAATTGGCTGCTGTTTGTGATCGGTATCGTGATGCTGGCGATGGAGCTGTTTGTGCCAAGCTTCGGGATACTGGGCATCATTGGATCAGCCAGCTTGATTGCCGGCGTTGTTATGGCGGCCTACAGCACGTCTCATGTGGCTCTATCCCTAGGTATTGGGGCGGCTTGTGCTCTGGTGGCTATCATCGTGGTCGCTCTCGTATTTAAGGAACGGGGAATATGGCGGAAGTTTATTCTCAGTGACAGCTTATCCAAAGAGCAGGGGTATATTCCGAATGAAGACCGGGATGTACTGATCGGTCTGGTCGGAACTTCGATTACGCCGCTTCGACCGGCTGGAACGATGGAGCTTGAGGGACGGCGGCTTGATGTGGTTACCCTCGGAGGATTCATCGATTCCGGTCGACCGGTCCGCGTCATCAAAACGGACGGCACCAGAATTGTGGTAGAGGAAGAAAAAGGGTGAACCTCGTCACGGAATTGTGTAGTATTAAAAGGGCTAGTGTTTAAACGATCCAAGTGATGAAGGCAAATATTTAATAATGGAGGGTAAACGAATATGGAATTGGATGGTTCATTGGTACCGATTCTTCTAATCGGTGTTGTCGCGATTATCGTGCTTAGCGTGTTTTTCAGTTTCTTCCCGTTAATGCTCTGGATTTCGGCGCTCGCTTCCGGCGTGCGCATCGGGATTATTACATTGGTGGCCATGCGCCTGCGGCGCGTAACCCCAAGCCGGATTGTGAATCCGCTCATCAAGGCAACCAAGGCAGGACTTGGCCTTAACATCAACCAGCTGGAGAGTCACTATCTCGCAGGCGGTAACGTAGACCGGGTGGTCAACGCCTTGATTGCAGCCCAACGCGCCAATATTCCGCTCGAGTTTGAAAGAGCTGCGGCGATTGACCTTGCCGGACGTGATGTTCTGCAGGCGGTGCAAATGAGCGTTAACCCTCGTGTTATCGAAACGCCGGTTGTAGCAGCCGTAGCCAAAGACGGTATTGAAGTCAAAGTTAAAGCCCGTGTAACCGTACGTGCCAACATTGACCGTTTGGTCGGGGGTGCTGGCGAAGAGACGATTATTGCTCGTGTCGGTGAAGGTATCGTAACGACGGTAGGTTCCAGTAATTCGCATAAAGATGTCCTTGAGAACCCGGACCTGATCTCCAGAACGGTCCTGTCCAAGGGACTCGACGCGGGAACAGCATTTGAAATTCTGTCCATCGATATCGCGGACGTGGATGTAGGTAAGAATATTGGTGCATACCTGCAAACAGAACAGGCGGAAGCCGACAAGCGCATTGCCCAGGCGAAGGCCGAAGAACGCCGCGCGATGGCGGTAGCCCAAGAGCAAGAGATGAAAGCTCGCGTCGTAGAGATGAGAGCGCGCGTTGTGGAATCGGAATCCCAAGTTCCATTGGCTATGGCTGAAGCCCTTCGCAGCGGTCAACTGGGCGTGATGGATTATATGAACCTGAAGAATATCGAAGCCGACACGCAAATGAGGGGTTCCTTCGGTAAGATGGGTGAAAATAATGACAATCCCGGAGACAACAAAAACAAGTAACGATGAGGTGAGCCTATAGTGAGCTGGTTAATCGAAAATTTTTACATTGTAGCTGTTATAGGCTTCTTCATCATCTCCGCCCTCGGAAGACGCGGCAAGAACCCTGAGGAGGGGAAAAATCCCCGTATGCCGTCCTTCGGCGGCGAAGGGGACCGTCCTGCAAGACCGGGGCAGCAGCGGCCTCAGCGGCCTGAAGTTAGACGGGTGCAGACGACTCCGCAAGTCTCCCGTCCGGCACCTGTTCAGGAAAGCACCCGGATCGAGCGGATGGATGAAGAAGAAATGGATACCGGGAACGGATACTCTCTGGAACATCAAGAGATTGATCGAGCGAGACGTGAGGAAGAGATGAGATCTCACCCCGATAGCATAGATCATAGAATCGAGATGATGGAGAGGGATTTGAACCGGATTCACTCGAATTTGAACCAGATGACTATCGCATTACCTGAAACGGTTGTCGAAAGCCGAGATGAAGATCGTGAACAGTCTAGGGGCAGTGGATCGTTTCTTGCAGAACAAGCTCGAAACGGCATTGTTTGGGCCGAAATTCTGGGAACTCCGCGTGCCAAGCGCCCCATGAATCCTCGCCGTTAAATTAGCGGATTCTTTCGAGCTCTTCGAGCCAAATTTCTTGTACAAGATCAACGTAAATTAGACTCAATTCATAGATTTATAGAAGCGGGAGACCGCCTCGTCAGATTTTTTTGACGGGGCGGTCTTTTTACTTTTGATCTCATAAAACAGCTTCTTGGGGCATAAGGTGTACAGTACAGGAAGGGGGAAAGTCTCCATATGTCCCGCATCAGCCGCAAGCTGCAAAAATGGACCCAAGAAATGCTTGATTTGCCACAGGACCTGTTATTTGATTTGCCGCGGTTGACCCTGATTGGCAATAAAGAGCTGCATATCGAAAATCATCGCGGAGTCCGGCATTTTTCCGAGGAACGACTTGTGTTGTCTTTAACGCAGGGTTCTTTGGAGATTTCGGGGACCGGACTTGCGATTCAGGCTATTCAAAGTCATGAAGTGACCATCATTGGCACCATTCATCATATTCAATACATAGGAACGGGGGAGAAACCGTGAAGATTCCGACGATGATCCATCTTCGAGGATATTTGAAGCTCGCTGTTCGCGGTGAGCATGTGGAAGCATTCATTAATTCATTGGCGGAGGCGGGGATTCCGGTTTGGGATGTAACACCGACAGGAGCCCACTCAGCAGAGCTTAAGCTGCTGCTGAAGGATTTCAGAGGGCTCCGTCCGCTGTTAAAACGGACAGGCTGCCGTACGCGTATCAAGGGGCGCTACGGATACCCCTTCAAAGCCCGCCGCCTGTTGAAACGCAAAGCGTTTGTTATTGGCGTTGTTGCGTTTTTTATGATTCTGTTGACGCTTTCCTCGATGGTGTGGAACGTAGAAGTCGAGGGGAATGAAACGATCGCTTCGGAAGATGTGCTTGATGCGGCGAAGCAGGAAGGCATCTACCCGTTTCAATGGATATTCAAGTTGCAATCGATGGACAAGCTGTCCGGGAATATGACCGCCCGCCTTCCGGGAACTTCATGGGTAGGGGTGGAACGCAATGGGACACGCATACGCATACAGATTGTGGAGGCGGCCGTACCGGAGAAACCGCCGCTCCAGAGTCCGAGGCATCTGATCAGTACGCAGGACGCTGTCATCACCTATATATACGCTGAGAAGGGGGTTCCCAAAGTAGGGATCAACAGCCGGGTGAAGAAGGGCGATATTCTGATCTCCGGTGTCCTTGGGGATGAGGAAAATTCGGAACAAATTGTAGCCAAAGGGGAAGTGAAAGGCCTTGTATGGCATGAATACGATATCGAAATCCCATTGGTAAAGACCCATAAGGTGTATACGGGGGAAGGGAAGAAGCGCTCCTATATCGTTTTTGGCGATCGGGCCGTTCAGTTGTGGGGCTACGGGGATATTCCGTTCTCCCAGCAGGAGACCTTGACCTTCTATGATCCGCTTACGTGGAGGACGCGCGTGCTTCCGCTGGGCTGGATGACCGAAAAGATTATGGAGGTTACCGAGGTCCAGCGGACCATAAGCGAGGAAGAAGCGAAAAAAGAGGGAATCGAGGGGGCACGCCGGGATATTTTGGCGAAATATGGAACAGATTCAAAATTCGTAAGCCAAAAAATTTTGCATGATAAGAAAGAGAATGGTAAAGTTTATATGAAAGTGCTTTTTGAGGTGGAAGAGACCATCGCAAAAGAACTTCCCATAGTATACGATCAAGGAGAATGAGGCTATTTGTCACAGCAAACGACCAGCATTCAAATTTTACTTCAAAGCGCGTCAGAGGGTCTGTCCTTATTCGGACCACAAGATACATTTCTTAAATTAATCGAAAAAGAAATTCCTGCGACGATTGATTCACGGGAAGCGGTCATCACGATTCGGGGACAACATCGAAATGTGGAGAGTCTTCAGCAGCTGTTTGAAGTGCTGCTCCAGCTTGTGCGCAACGGCTACATTTTGACCGAGCGTGATATTCTTTATGCTGTGGAACTCGCCAAGGATCTGAGGGCCGATCAGCTGCTGGATCTGTACAAGGGCGAGATTACGACAACCTTCAAGGGTAAGCCTATTCGTGTAAAAACCATCGGTCAGAAGCACTATGTGACCACCATCAAGAAGCGGGATATTGTATTCGGTATCGGTCCTGCAGGTACAGGGAAAACTTACCTGGCCGTCGTTTTGGCTGTTGCCGCACTAAAGGAAGGATCCGTCAAAAGGATCATTTTGACAAGGCCGGCTGTAGAGGCTGGAGAGAGCCTGGGCTTCCTGCCCGGAGACCTGCAGGAGAAGGTCGATCCTTATCTCAGACCATTGTACGATGCCTTATACGATGTGATGGGCCCGGATCAAACGGCCAAGGCGCTAGAGCGTGGCTTGATTGAAATCGCGCCGCTTGCTTACATGCGCGGGCGGACGCTGGATGATTCATTTATTATTTTGGATGAAGCACAGAACACCACGCCGGAACAGATGAAGATGTTTTTGACACGGCTTGGATTCGGCTCGAAGATGGTCATTACAGGGGACGTGACCCAGATTGACCTGCCGCGGGGCAAAAAATCAGGACTTATCGAAGCTAAAACGATATTAAGCGGAATTGAGGAAGTCGGCTTCGTCTATTTTGCCGAACAGGATGTTGTACGTCACTCTTTAGTACAAAAAATCATCGTCGCTTATGATAAAGCAGCAGAAAACCAAGATTAAAGGGGATTGTCGCAATGGCCTCCAAAGAACCATCGACGGACAAGTCCATATGGGGTAAAAACAGCGGATGGAAATATAGCGTGGCAACACGCTATATTCTGTTTTTGCTGCTTGCTTTACTCTTTTATATCAGTCTAGCATCCAAGCTTTTGCCGGAGCGGTATGACATACAGGTCAATACGAAAAGCGAAAAAAATATCGTAGCACCAGTACAAATTGAGGATAGCAAGGCAACGCTGAAGGCACAGGAGGCGGCTGCGGAGAACGTCCAGCCGATTTACCCTCTCGTTCCTCTGCGAAACGACGTTCTGGTCACGCAAATCCTTGACCGGATTGAACGTTTGAACCAGGACGTGGATATCAGCTCCGCCGAAAAAGTTGAAATTTATCGAAATGAAATTCCGAGAATGGCTAGAGAATTCGTGCAAAATTTCGTGTCGGCCAACAGCACGAACGAAGCCTATTCCAAAGAGCTGCTTCAGGAAATGCAGCGGGTCATCGAAGAACAAACCTATCGGATTCCAGAGGAAACATTCATTAAGATGCCGAGGTTGAATTCCGAAGATATTATTCAGATGAAGCCTGTAGCTCGCGAGATCGTATCCAGGCTGATGCTAAACGAGATCGTCGATGCCGATACGGCCCGTACCCGCGTGGCTGAGAGAGTGAACACAAGTTCGTTGAATGATCGGACCGCCAGGGAAGTCGTTCAGGAATTGGCGAGTTTAACGATTACGGCCAATAAGTTCTACGATGAGGTTGCCACGAAGAATGCGAAGGTTGAGGCCCGGGAGAATACCCCGCCCGTATTTATCAAACAAGGGGACATCCTCGTGGCGAAAGGCCAGCTTATCACACCGGAGCTGTATGAGCTGCTTGGTAAAAACGGCCTGCTGAAGGACGATATTAATTACTGGCCGGAGCTGGGCGTGCTGCTACTGTCCGTCTTGCTGTCTCTTGGCATACTGACTTTCATCCGGCAGTCGGAACCCGGCAAATTCAAATATAACAACTCGCAGCTGCTGATGCTGGTCTTGGTGTATGTGATCACGCTGATCACCATGCATTTGACCGCATTTCTGCAAAGCGATTCCCAGATGTATGTGGGATATCTTGCGCCGGTCGCGATTGGCGCGATTCTGGTTACCCTGCTGCTGGAAACCTCGTTGGCCTATTTCAGCGTCATCATTTTCAGCATCATGGCAAGTGTCATATTGAACGTCCAAGGCGAATTGTTTGACTTCAAATTCGGGTTATTCGCAGCCGTGACTTCCTGCGTGGCGATCTTCTCGATTCACCGCGCAAGCCAGCGGTCGACGATGTTGAAGGGCGGCATTATGGCGTCTCTCTTCGGCGCCTTGATCGTGTTCATTATGCTGCTGCTCAATAACGATACATGGACTACGAGCGAAACGCTGTATTCGATCGGTTTTGCCATCGCGGGCGGATTGTTAACGGCCATCCTGGTTATCGGGTTAATGCCGTTCTTCGAAGTCACCTTCGGTATTCTGTCGGCACTGAAGCTGGTGGAATTATCGAACCCGAACCATCCGCTGCTTCGTAAACTGCTGACGGAGACGCCAGGAACTTATCATCACAGTGTCATGGTCGGAAACTTGTCCGAAGCTGCGGCGGAAGCGATAGGCGCCAACGGACTGCTGTGCCGCGTCGGTTCCTACTATCATGATATCGGAAAAACCAAGCGGCCGATCTATTTTATCGAGAACCAGAACAATATGGAGAACCCGCATGATTCCATTGAACCGAAGCTGAGCAAATCCATTATCGTTGCTCACGCAAGGGATGGCGTGGAAATGCTCAAGGAGTACAAGCTCCCTAAACCGATACGGGATATCGCAGAGCAGCATCATGGTACAACGTTTTTACACTATTTTTATCATAAAGCGGTTCGCCAGGCTGAGGAGCAGGGCATCGAACCGGATTTCACTGAAGATGATTTCCGTTATCCAGGGCCGAAGGCTCAATCCAAGGAGTCTGCAATTGTCGGCATTGCCGACAGCGTGGAAGCGGCTGTCCGTTCATTGCGTAAACCGACGGTGGAACAGGTTGAATCGATGATCGAGAAGATTATCAAAGGCCGCCTGGATGACCATCAGTTTAATGATTGCGATTTAACGATGAAGGAATTGGATATTATTGCCAAGACGTTAAAGGAGACGGTGATGGGGATTTTCCATTCCCGGATCGAATACCCGGAAGATGTGAAGCGTCCCAAGCCGTCCGCCCCAAATGGCGATATATCGACTGCTTCCGAGACATCCGCAACGAGTGAGGAACAGAGAAGGAGCGTATAAGAATGAGCCTGCAGCTGGCATGGAATAATGAACAAGAGGATTTTCAGATTAGCGAGGAATTGATCGCCCTGCTTGAAGTGATTCTTCAGAAGGCCGGAGAGGCTGAAGGAGTAACCGATGGAGAGGTGGATCTGACCTTTGTCGATGATGAACAGATCCATGAATTGAACCGGGAGTACCGGGGAATCGATCGTCCGACCGACGTCCTCTCCTTTGCGATGAATGAAATTACGAACGATGAGCTCGAGATCATTTATGAGCTGGAAGAGGGAGAAGAACTGGAGAGCGTTCCGGATGTTCTGGGAGATATCATTATCTCGGTTCCTCGGGCCAAGCTGCAAAGCGAAGAATACGGCCATTCGTTGGAACGGGAACTCGGTTTTCTGTTTGTTCACGGATTTCTACATTTGCTCGGATATGATCATCAAGATGAGGCGAGCGAAGCGGAAATGATGGGCAAACAGGAGGCTGTACTTGCAGAAGTAGGATTGACAAGATAGTGAAGCCGCACAGACAATCGTTATACAGGGCATTTGGGTGCGCGATGCGAGGCATCTTGACGGCTGTACAAACGGAACGCAATATGAAAATCCACATTGCTGCTGCCTTGATTGTATTCATCGCAGCAGCTTTGCTGCAATTGGACCGAGTGAGTTGGTTGTTTTTGGTATTGGCGATTGCCCTCGTATTTATCGCGGAGCTGGTAAATACTGCGGTAGAGGCCATTATCGATCTGATCTCGCCAGAAGAACATGTATTAGCTCGGGTGGCTAAGGATACAGCAGCCGGTGCAGCGTTAGTTGCAGCGGTGTTTGCCGTCGTGATCGGCATTCTGGTCTTCTATGAACCGGTATGGGAATGGATGCAATCAATGACAAGTTGAATAAATAGGAGGAACTAGACATGGAAGCAGGATTGTTAATGCAGGAAGCGATTAAAGCACGTACGCGGGCTTACATACCCTATTCAACATTTGGTGTGGGAGCAGCCCTGCTCGATTCGCGCGGAGAGGTACATCTTGGCTGTAATGTAGAGAATGCCGCATACGGTCCTACCAATTGTGCTGAGCGCACCGCATTGTTCCGTGCGATTGCCGACGGTCATGAAGCAGGGAGCTTCCAAGCCATTGCCATTGTTGCCGATACGGACGGCCCGTGCACGCCATGCGGGGTATGCCGGCAAGTGCTGGTGGAGCTGTGCAAGCCGGATATGAAGGTGATCATGGGCAATATGAAGGGTGATATCAAGGAGACGACCGTCAGCGAACTGCTGCCGGGAGCGTTCGGTCCATGGGATTTAAACAAGTAAGTCTGCAAATGAATAGGATCAAATCAAGGTTTACACAACACGTAGATACAGGAACAGTAGCGGAGGAATGGTATGCAAAAAAAACAATTTAAGTCCGGGTTTGTGGCTATTATCGGGAGACCGAACGTAGGAAAATCAACGCTGATGAATCAGGTGATCGGTCAGAAGATTGCCATCATGTCGGACAAACCGCAAACAACAAGAAATAAAATTCATGGCGTATATACGACCAACGATTCCCAAGTGGTTTTTCTGGATACGCCGGGGATTCATAAGCGTCAATCCAAGCTTGGGGATTACATGAATCAGACTGCTTTGAGCACGCTAGGTGAAGTGGAAGCCGCCTTATTTCTGGTAGACGCTTCGGAGGGCATCGGCGGGGGAGACCGTTACATCGCCGAGCAGCTGCAAAAGATCAAGACTCCGATCATCCTGGTGATGAATAAAATCGACAAGATTGAGCCGCCCGCACTGCTGCCTCTGATTGAGCAGTATCGGAAGCTGCATGATTTTGCAGAGATCGTCCCGATTTCCGCGAAGCTCGGCAGCAATGTTGACACGCTGCTAGAACAGATACAGAAGTATTTGCCTCCTGGCCCACAGTATTATCCTGAAGATCAGGTGACGGATCATCCGGAGCAGTTCGTGTGCGCAGAGCTGATTCGCGAGAAAATTTTGCACATGACAAGAGAGGAAATTCCTCATTCCATAGCGGTTACCATTGAGGATATGCGGGTGGAGGAGAACGGAACTGTATATATTTCAGCCGTTATTTTTGTTGAACGCGACTCCCAGAAGGGTATCATTATCGGCAAGCAGGGTGCTCTGCTAAAAGAAGTTGGCAGACAAGCCCGTCAGGATATTCAAAGGCTGCTCGGATCCAAGATTTTCTTGGAGCTCTGGGTTAAAGTTAAAAAAGATTGGCGCAATCAAGAACGCGTTCTTCGCGATCTCGGATTTCACCGCGGGGAGTAATAAAGCCGCAGTGCAAATCGGAGGCAAATCATACACGGTGCCGCCTGCCAACAATTGCATTTCATAAATCTGCTCTAGGCGCACATCCTAATTTTCGTAGATGCGAAACGTCATTTCCGAAGAGAGGATGAATACGAATGCGAGATTTTTCGTGGAAGTATTTTGCGATGACTGGAGATGTCGATGCGTATTTGCTGTATAAGGAAACCGAGGGTGAGTCGGTTCTTACAGCTGCATCCGTTGAAGATGAGGCGGCCCCGCATGAAGAAGACGAGTAATTATTGGTTGTTCCAGGAATGGTTGGGGGAAAGCGCATGCTATATCGGGCGGAAGGGATTGTCATCCGCAGCATGGACTACGGTGAAGGGAACAAAATCATTACACTTTGCACCAAAGAATCGGGCAAGGTAGGCGTGCTGGTCAGAGGAGCAAAGAAGGTGAAAAGCCGACATGCTGCTCTGACACAGCTATTTACCTATGGAGAGTATGTTTTCTTCCGAAATGGTACGGGGCTCGGCAACTTGAATGCCGGTGAGATCATGGAGTCTCACCACGGGCTCAGGGAGGATCTTGTGAAAGCGGCCTATGCTTCTTATGCCTGCGAGCTCTTGGATCGGGTGCTGCAGGATGAGGAGACGGGCGCTTTTTGGTTTCATCAGCTCAAAGCCTGTCTGGAGGCGCTTCAGGAGGATAAGGATCCTCAAATTATCATCAATCTGTACGAGATGAAAATTCTGCAGACTGCAGGGTACGGGCCGGAGCTGGATGTGTGCATATCGTGCAATCAGCCCAGAAAAGACGAGGATATGTTGGTGAGCCCCCGGCTTGGAGGGGTACTGTGCCGTTATTGCAAACATTTGGATCCGCCGGCGATGGCGATCTCACCCAGAACACTGAAGCTGCTGCGCCTGTTTGGACGGCTGGATTTAAGACGGCTGGGCAATGTGGATGTAAAGGACGAAACCAAGGCCGAGCTCAAAAAAGTCATGCGGGCCTTAATGGATATGCAGCTTGGGCTGCGTCTAAAATCGCAAAACTTTTTGGACCAAATGGACAAGTACAATATTTGACGTAAGATATAGAATGAGGTATTATATTTATCAGTTTATTAGTTTTTTGAATACTGACATGCATTGAACGGGAAAGTAGTGAATGATCATCCGCGAAATAGCGAGCCGGGGGCGGTGGAAGCCTGGTGGGAGATATTCATGAACAGGGCACCCGGGAGCATGGTGAAACGATAAAGTGGGTTTTGCTTATCGCTGAAGACTGAATTGTGTCGGCGAATCAGCAGGACCAAGTAGGGTGGAACCGCGGGAAGCTACAGCTCTCGTCCCTATGTCTGTACAACAGGCGTAGGGCGAGAGCTTTTTGTTGTACAGAGAATGGAAAAGTATGGTGGAGTGAATTTGAAAAAGAATGTAAAGGAGCTAAAATCATGAACTTCCAGCAGATGATTTTGACGCTGCAGCAATTTTGGGCAGAACAGAATTGCATCATCGTGCAGCCGTACGACACGGAAAAAGGTGCCGGTACGATGAACCCGATGACGTATTTGCGTTCGATCGGACCCGAGCCTTGGAACGTAGCGTATGTAGAGCCTTCCCGTCGGCCTGCTGACGGCCGCTATGGAGAGAACCCGAACCGTCTCTATCAGCATCACCAATTTCAGGTTATTTTGAAACCTTCGCCGGACAATATTCAAGAGCTGTATTTGGAGAGCTTGAAGCGTCTTGGCATTAATCCGCTCGATCATGACATCCGTTTTGTTGAGGACAATTGGGAAGCGCCGACGCTTGGTGCATGGGGCCTAGGCTGGGAAGTATGGCTGGATGGTATGGAAATTACGCAGTTTACGTACTTCCAGCAGGTTGGCGGCATCGACGCAAGCCCAGTCGCTGTAGAGATTACCTATGGCATGGAGCGTCTTGCATCCTATATCCAGGATAAAGAGAATGTGTTCGATCTGGAGTGGGTAGACGGCATCACCTACGGAGATGTATTCCATCAGCCGGAATTCGAGCATTCGAAGTACACCTTTGAGGTGTCCGACGTTAAGATGCTGTTTACGCTGTTTAACATGTATGAAGAAGAAGCGAACAAAGCAATGAGCCAAAGTTTGGTATTCCCGGCATACGACTATGTTTTAAAATGCTCCCACACGTTTAACCTGCTGGATGCCAGAGGGGCGATCAGTGTAACGGAGAGAACGGGGTACATTATGCGCGTGCGAAACCTGGCTCGTCAGGTTGCAGCTACGTATTTGGAGGAGCGCGAGAAGCTGGGCTTCCCGCTGATTAAGAAAGGGGGCGCAGACCATGTCTAAGGATTTATTGTTTGAAATCGGTCTGGAAGAGGTCCCGGCGAGATTTCTGCGCGCCGCGATGGAACAGCTTCAGGACAAATTAGTCAAATGGCTGGAAACTTCCAGAATCGGACATGGAGAAGTGACGGCATATGCTACGCCGCGCCGCTTGGCGGTATGGGTACAGAACGTTGCGGATAAACAAGAGGATGTCAGCGAGGAAGTGAAAGGGCCTTCCCGCAAGATCGCGTTGGATGATAGCGGACAGTGGAGCAAGGCTGCGCTTGGTTTTGCAAAAAGCCAGGGCGTGGATCCCGAGAGTTTTACGTTCAAGGAGCTCGGCGGAGTAGAGTATATCTATGTGACGAAGAACAGCGTCGGCGTGGATACGAAGTCGATCCTGTCCGAAGGACTCCTTGGCATTTTGACTTCGATGACCTTCCCGAAAAATATGCGCTGGGGGGCGCACGAATTTAAATTCGTCCGTCCGATTAAGTGGATGGTCGCTTTGCTCGGCAGTGAGACGATTGATCTGGAAATTACGGGCGTGAAGGCCGGTAACGTGACCCGTGGACACCGTTTCCTTGGCGGAGAAGCCGTTATTCCAGAGGCATCGGCATACCGCGACGTATTGCGTGAACAGCATGTCATCGTGGATGTGAATGAACGCCAAGAGATGATTGTATCGCAGATCCAGGCATTGGCCCAAGAGAAAGATTGGAATATCGCCATCAAGGATGATTTGCTCGAAGAGGTATTGTTCCTGGTTGAGACCCCAACCGTGCTGTACGGAGCATTCGACTCCTCATTCCTTCATATTCCGCAGGAAGTATTGATTACTTCAATGCGAGAGCATCAGCGGTATTTCCCTGTGCTGGATAAGCAGGGACAATTGCTTCCGTTCTTCGTAACCGTGCGCAGCGGGGACAGCCGTTCCCTGGACGTTATCGCAAGAGGGAATGAAAAGGTGCTGCGGGCTCGTTTGTCGGACGCGAAATTCTTCTATGAGGAGGATCAGAAGCTTCAGATTAAAGACGCTTTATCGAAGCTGGAGAGCATCGTTTTCCATGAGGAGCTGGGGACCATCGGCGATAAAGTCCGCAGAATCCGCCGGATTTCCGATCAGTTGTCCGCGAAGCTTAGCATTTCGGCTGACGAAGCAGATTCTGTAAGCCGTGCAGCCGATATTTGCAAATTCGATCTGGTGACCCAGATGGTTTATGAATTCCCTGAATTGCAGGGTGTTATGGGAGAGGATTATGCAAGAAAAGCCGGTGAGAAGGAGCAGGTGGCCAAAGCGGTGTTTGAGCATTACCAGCCTCGCTTCGCCGGTGACGCGGTGCCTTCCACCTCGGTGGGATCCATCGTAAGCATCGCGGATAAAATCGACACGATCGTGGGATGCTTCTCCATCGGCATCATTCCGACAGGCTCCCAGGATCCTTATGCACTGCGCCGTCAGGCTGCGGGCATCGTTCAGATCATCTTGGAGCACAAACTCCCGGTGACGCTATCGGATGTCTTCGGTGTGGCCCTGGAGGTTCACGAGAACATTCGCGTTTTGAAGCGCTCGACGGACGAAATCCGCAAGGACCTTAAAGAATTCTTCGGACTTCGCGTGAAGAAGCTCCTGTCCGAAGATCAGCGCTATGATGTGGTGGATGCCGTCATTACCGCTGGATTTGATCATGTGGTGTCGGTTGTGTCCCGCGGTCATGCGCTGATGAATGCTGTGGATCATGTCCAGGATTTCAAAACAACGGTAGAATCCTTCAACCGGGTCAGCAATTTGGCAGCCAAGGCCGGCAAGGCTGCTGTCAATCCTGAACTGTTCACGGAAACGGAAGAAGGCAAGCTTTATGAAGCTTGGAACGCGATTCGCGAAGATTACCATGCTGCGCTGGAAGCTGCTGACGGCGAACGCTCTTTGTCCTTGCTGGGTGGACTCAAAGAACCGATTACCGGGTTCTTCGACTCCGTTATGGTCATGGCAGAGGACGAAGCGGTTCGGGCCAATCGTCTCGCACTGCTCTCCGGTATCGATGGAGATTTGAAGCGTTACGCCGATTTCACAAAATTGGTGTGGTAGTAGTGACAGCATGATTTTACAAATGTTATAATGCATTGTTCAGTGAAAGCGACAGCCCGCGGTTATGCACGGGATGGCGCTTTCGCTATGAACGGCCTGAATCAAGCAAGGGCAGGGTCATTGTTTATTTGATGAGATAAGAAAGTATAAGCTTCAGAGGCTTACCATCCTTATCTCGCAAGAATAACTTCCGCTATACGCGGTCTGTCTTCTGTGAAAGTACGTCGACAGACGTTTTTCTTAGAAGAAGGATTTTAATCTGCCAAAGACGTATATAATAATATACAGCATAAAGATGAATCCAAGACTAACGATAAGAGCCGGTGATGCGAATGAACGAAAGCAACTCCATTTCGATCGTGGTTGACGGTGATGCATGTCCAGTCAAGAAGGAAATCGCAGAGACTGCTCGTACATTTCGTGTGCCGGTACTGCTTGTTTCTTCCTATGATCATCTGCAGCAGGCAGAAGATGGGGTTACGACGGTCCAGGTGGATCGGAGTGATCAAAGTGCGGACCTATACATCGCTAACCACATATCCAGGGGGGATATCGTGGTGACGCAGGATTATGGACTGGCTGCACTTGCGCTTGCCAAATCATGCCATGTGATCTCCTTTCGCGGTCGTATTTTTCATAATACGGATATCGATTTCATGCTGGATTCCCGTCACCATCAGGCGAAGGCGAGGAAGCAGGGAAAGTATGGCAAAGGGCCCAAAAAGCTGCTTGACGAGGACCGGAGTTTTTTTCAACATAAACTGACAAAACTTTTGCATGAATTGCAGGAGAATGTCCACCCGTAGCGAATACTATTTACGTGCCAAAAGAGATGAAGGTGGTTTGGATGAGTACCGGACAAGGTAATATTCCGGATGATGTCATTGAGGAAGTACTGGCCAAAAGCGATATTGTGGACACGGTCAGCAAATACGTGCATCTTACCAAACAGGGGAAATACCTGAAGGGCTTGTGCCCGTTTCACTCAGAGAAAACTCCTTCCTTTACGGTTACACCGGAACGCCAAATCTTTTACTGCTATGGCTGCGGTAAGGGCGGAAACGCCATTAAATTTAGAATGGAAATCGAAGGATTTTCTTTTCCCGAAGCCGTCAAGACAATGGCAGAAGAGAATGATATCTCGTTGCCGGAAGGTCAAGGAGTTCCCGTAATTCCTCGTAATCCGGAAAAAGAACGTTTGATTGAAGCCTATGAGCTTAGCGCCAAGCTGTACCATTTTCTGTTGAAGAATACGGAGCATGGTACGGAAGCCATGAAGTATTTACGATCCCGCGGAATGAGCGACAAAATGATTGACCAGTTCCAAATCGGTTATGCGCCAGATCGTTGGGACACGCTCGTTCAGTTCCTGACGAAGCGATCCTTTGACTTGAAAGAGATGGAAAAGGGCGGTTTATTATCCGCAAGACATGAACAAGAAGGCTATCTCGACCGTTTCCGCGGACGAATCATGTTTCCGATACATGACCGCAGCGGCAAGGTCATCGCGTTTGCTGGCAGAATACTGGGGGACGGTCAACCGAAGTACCTGAATTCCCCGGAGACACTTCTATTTAATAAGAGCCGCACATTGTACAACCTGCACCAGGCGAAGACATCCATACGCAAATTGCGTCAAATTCTGTTATTCGAAGGTTACGGCGATGTAATTTCGTCATGGGAAGCAGGACTTCACAACGGTGTGGCAACCATGGGGACCTCTCTAACGGAAAACCAAGTGGCAATCATGAAATCGGTGGCTGAAGAAGTTGTTGTTGTCTATGACGGTGATAAAGCCGGTATGGCTGCTGCGTTAAAAGTCATTCCAATGCTCGAAGGCGTTGGTCTCAGAGTACGAATCGCTTTGGTGAACGAAGGAATGGATCCGGATGATTACATCCGTAAATTCGGTGCCGAGCGTTTCAGGCATGTCGTAGAGACAGCTGTTTCAACAACAAAATTTAAACTTATATATCTGAAGAAAAACCATATACTGCTAGAAGAAGATGGTAAGATTGCGTACGCCAAAGAGGCATTGCCCATTATCGCCGTACTGAATTCCTCGACTGAACGAGAAGTTTACTTGAGGGAATTGTCCTCCGAGCTCCATCTTTCCTATGAAAGTCTTAAGCAGGATTGCAATCTGCTTCGGCAATCGATGCAAAAAAAGATGGGTGATGGGGATAATAAGGAAAAAAGGTGGAATAATGGTAGGCATAAAAAAGGGCGCCAGCCCGCCCCGGTACTTCTGCCTGCTTACCATGCCGCAGAGCGGCGGCTGCTGTCGCTGATGCTGCAGGATGCGGAGGCCGCGCGATACGTAGGCGATCGCCTGGGAGAAGCGTTTAATATTGAAGATCATGCGGCAATTGCTGCTTATCTATATGCTTTTTACGCACAGGGTAAATCTCCGGATATCAGCCGTTTCATGTCATCGCTCCACGACGATCGTTTGGAAATGACGGTCAGCTCGATCATGATGATGGAAGCACCAGCCGAGTGGAATGTTCAAGTGCTCGATGATTGCATACGTGAGGTGCTGAAATTTCCGCAGCAGAGAGAGATCGACCAGAAAAAAGAAGAAATGATAAAAGCGGAGCGCTCAGGTGATTTTTTGCGAGCCGCGCAAATTGCAAGTGAGATTATCGCCCTAGAAAGACAATGAAGCCCCGCACATTGCTGTTTCTAGGGAGGAGGGAGTCGAATGATGGCGAATGATCAGCATACTGAACTAGAAACGGAATTTACGCTGGATCAAGTCAAGGATCAGTTGATTGAACAGGGTAAAAAGAGATCCGTATTAAGCTATAAAGACATTATGGAGAAATTATCGCCATTTGATCAGGACACGGAGCAGATGGAAGAGTTCTACGAGCAGCTGGCCGACCTGGGTATCGATGTGGTAAATGAGAATGACGAAGAGGGTACTCACCGGCAATCGGGAGATTCCGAATCCCATGATAATGAGGATTTTGGGTTTGACGACGATCTTTCACTGCCTCCTGGGATCAAGATTAACGACCCGGTACGGATGTATCTGAAGGAAATTGGCCGGGTTCCGCTGTTGTCAGCGGATGATGAGATTGAACTTGCCAACCGGATTGAACAGGGGGATGAGGAAGCCAAGCGCCGTCTGGCCGAAGCCAACCTGCGTCTCGTTGTAAGTATCGCGAAGCGTTATGTCGGACGAGGAATGCTGTTCCTGGATTTGATTCAGGAGGGCAACATGGGTTTGATCAAAGCCGTAGAGAAGTTCGATTACAAAAAGGGTTTCAAATTCAGTACGTATGCGACATGGTGGATTCGCCAAGCAATCACGCGCGCTATTGCTGACCAGGCCCGTACCATCCGAATTCCTGTGCATATGGTGGAGACCATCAACAAACTGATTCGTGTATCCAGACAGCTTCTCCAGGAGCTCGGACGTGAGCCTTCGCCGGAGGAAATTGCTGCCGAGATGGAACTCAGTGTTGAGAAAGTCCGGGAGATTATGAAGATTGCTCAGGAGCCGGTTTCGCTGGAAACGCCGATCGGTGAGGAAGATGATTCCCATCTCGGAGATTTCATCGAGGATCAGGAAGCACTCGCTCCTGCCGATGCGGCTGCTTACGAGCTTCTGAAGGAACAGCTCGAAGATGTGCTGGATACGCTGACAGAGCGCGAGGAGAACGTACTACGTCTTCGTTTCGGACTCGATGATGGCCGCACGAGAACACTGGAAGAGGTCGGCAAAGTGTTCGGTGTTACACGCGAACGGATTCGACAGATTGAAGCGAAAGCGCTCCGTAAGCTTCGTCACCCGAGCCGCAGCAAGCGGTTAAAGGATTTCCTCGAATAGCTTAATCCACGGACCTTCTGCAGTAATCGCAGCAGGTCCTTTTTTTCGAATTCATGCATGGCATGTATAAGTTTCTTGGTTATGGAATTTCTTCCTGCATTTGTTTTATTGGTCTTTATTTTAGCTCTTTTTCGGACCCATTGCAAATGACGAGGCACAACTTATGTTCACCGGATTTGCCGGTTTGCAGTTTGGTATCGTCTCTGTTAGGGTAAGGAATAGGTCGTGATTTGGACGAAAATATGGAATGGTAAGGTGTGTCGACCGTGAAATTATCAAGAAGATTAACACAAATACTGGAGAAGATTCCGCGCGGCAGCCGACTTGCAGATATCGGTTCCGACCATGCCCTGCTGCCTGTGGCTGCCGTAGAGAGCGGAGCGGCCATTCAAGCGATCGCCGGTGAAGTCAATCCCGGCCCTTATGATGCTGCCGTCAAGCAGGTCATCGAATCAGGGATGACGAATGTCATCAGCGTGCGAAGAGGAGACGGTTTGAACGTACTCTCAGCCGGTGAGGCCGACGTCATTACGATTGCCGGTATGGGCGGCAGCTTGATTGCAGCGATTTTGGACCGCGGCATCGATAAGCTGGCAGGCGTCCGCAGGCTGGTCCTGCAGCCGAATGTGGGAGAAGATATCTTGCGTAGATGGCTATATTCCCATGGCTGGGTGCTGATCGAGGAAATGATCCTGGAGGAAGACGGCAAAATTTACGAAGTGCTGGTCGCCGAGCCTTTGCATTTAACAGACCTGACGAATGAGCAGGTTTACACGGAAAGGGCGATTGGAGACGGTGTCCGGTTATCTACGGACTGGCTTTTCCGTATGGGACCTTGGCTGACACAGTCCCCGAATCCGGTTTTCAGTGAGAAATGGAAGTCGGAGATGGAGAAGATGGGGTATATTCTTCAATCGCTTTCGCGTTCAGATCTCACCACGGCCGCCGATAAGGCGAGTGAGATTCGATCGGATATCGAGTTTATTCAGGAGGTGCTGGCATGCTTGCCAAAGGACAAACCGTAATTCAATATATGGAGCAATTGGCCCCGAAGCACGTGGCCGAACCCGATGACCGGATCGGACTCCAGCTTGGAACATTGCAAAAGGACATTCGCACGGTGCTGATTGCATTGGATGTTAATGATGAAGTGGTGGATGAAGCCATTGAGCTTGGGGCTGACCTGATTATCGCGCATCATGCGATTATATACCGTCCGCTGAAACAACTGCAGACGGATACGCCGATGGGCAAGGTATACGAAAAGCTGATCAAACACGACATTGCAGTATATATAAGTCATACCAATCTGGACGTAACCGAAGGCGGGATGAACGATTGGATGGCGGAGGCCTTGGGAATCGAGAATACGTCGCCTATTCATGACATGCATAATGAACAGTTGTCCAAGCTGGTAGTATTTGTCCCGAAGAGCCATCATCAAGAGGTGCTGGATGCCGTGCTCGGCGCCGGTGCAGGCTGGATCGGAAATTACAGCCACTGCAGCTTCAACATCGAGGGCTTTGGCACCTTTGTCCCGCGAGAAGGCAGCAACCCTTTTCAAGGTCAGGAAGGCAAGATGGAACGTGCAAATGAGGTTCGAATCGAGACGATTGTTCCTCATGCCATCCGAAATAAAGTGATCCAGGCGATGCTAAAGGCACATCCTTATGAAGAGGTTGCTTATGATCTGTATGCCATGGACCTAAAGGGGAGATCCCTTGGTCTTGGCCGGGTTGGAAAGCTAAAAGAGCCTAAGACGTTGGCTGAGCTGGTAGACGTGGTAAAAGAGAAGCTGGAGGTCCCTCATGTTCGGGTCGTGGGAGAACTCGACCGCACGATCCGCAAGGCGGCCGTCATAGGGGGTTCCGGAGGACGCTACATGATGAAAGCACTGTTCCGTGGAGCCGATGTGCTGGTAACGGGAGATGTGGATTATCATACGGCACAGGATGCGCTCGCAGCGGGACTTACGATCATTGATCCGGGTCATAATGCCGAGAAGATCATGAAGGTCAAAGTTGCCGAGTGGATGGAGCAGAAGCTGCAGGAACATAAGTACGAAACCCGGGTGGTGGCTTCTCGTATCAATACAGAGCCGTTCCAGTTCGTTTGAAGAACAGAATCGTGAGGCAAGGAAAAGAGTCTCTTTTTGACACCGTTGGCCAGGAAGAGTACCTCATCCATGCTGGGAAATTAATCAGCTATTGTTAATGTTTAATGGGTTGTGTACCGCTTCAAATCACTGTATAATATATAATGTTGTCCGGAAAGTTTGACAGACAATCGCTGGCGGCGTCAAAGCCGCGAGAGGAAAGTCCGGGCTCCATAGGGCAGGGTGCTGGATAACGTCCAGTCAGCGCGAGTTGAAGGATAGTGCCACAGAAATGGACCGCCGATGGCCGCCTAAGGGCGGCACAGGCAAGGATGGAACCGAGGTGTAAGAGACCCCGAGGAACGCTGGTGACTTCGTTCCTGGTAAACCCCACCTGGAGCAAGACCTAATGGGACGCAGTCTCCTTCGAGGAGACAGCCTTAGCCCGAGGCGCGTCCGGGTTGGTCGCTTGAGTCGATTAGTAATGATCGGCCTAGATAGATGATTGTCGCTCATGGTGGCAGGGTAGTTCCCGCTATGACCACGAAGAGCACAGAACCCGGCTTACGGAAAGCTTTCCCAACTGAACAACATATTGCTTTACGGATACCGTAATGGTACAAACGCGCATTTTCTTTACATTCCTCGTCAGGTGTGTAAAGGAAATGCGCGTTTTTTCAAGATATCAGAAAGTATAAACTTCGAAGCTTGGGTCTTCCTGATATCGCAAGAAAAACTTCCTCTAACCGCGGTCTGTCTTCTGAGAATGTACGTCGATAGACGTTTTTCTTATGGTTTTGTGAAAATATTTGGAGTTCATCTGCCCTTTAAGGATAATCGTCCATACCAAATAGCCCCCGGGATAATAAGCTGTAATCATCAAGGGAAAGGAGATGCAAAAAACATGTCTTGTCATAACGAAAACCCATGTCCTCCTGTGTCACCGATTGTATGCGAACCGATCGTTGTTGTTAGAGACCATTATGTACCGCAAATCGTGCCTGTTATTCATCCGATAAAAGTGGTCGATAAGATTCACTGCGTACCGGTAGAAAAACATCTGTACACTTACAGCGAAGAAGAAGTTGTAGAGGGCCCTGGAGGCTATGGCGGAGTTACGGTATCCGGCAAGCGTTCGAAGAAAGCTGCAGTACGTACTAGCCGTTCCCGCCGGAAGAAATAAATGTAACGGGCTCTTTGCCTCCGATTATGAATAAAGCAGCTAACGCTGGAGGCGAAAGCTGCTTTATTTCGTGAATTTTATTCGTTTGATCCTGAGCCGTTTAACTTGCGAAGCTCCTTCTCCAGATTCTGCAGCGTTTGACCTGGCCACATCTGGAGAGGGACGTCGGGGGATCCAACAGCTTTCAAGGCTTGGAAAATATCAATCTGACCATGACCGTAATATTTATCTTTTCCTTTATCCCCAAGATCGACTGCTTGGTTTATCATGACGTCCATGACTTCCTGATTGGTCAGGTCAGGGTTAAGGGAACGAATGAGACCCGCCATGGCGGCTGCGTGGGGGCTGGCCATGGAGGTTCCGGATAGAGCCGCATATTGATTGCCTGGAAAGGTGCTCGCGATATTGGTCCCTGGTGCAGCCACATCGATGTAGTCGCCGTAATTGGAATATTCTGCCCGCTTCTGATTGGAGTCCGTTGCGGCGACGGCCAGCACCTCCGGATAGGCGGCAGGATAACCGGGGCGCTCCGTGTTGTCATTACCTGAGGCGGCAACAAGGACTACATCGCGATCATAGGCATATTTCACGGCATCATGCAGGAACTGGGAGTCCGCATAGTTGCCGAGACTCATATTGATCACCTTGGCTCCGTGATCCGTGGCCCAAATAATGCCTTCCGCGACGGCATAGGTTGTTCCGGATCCGGATCCGTCAAGCGCCTTGACCGGCATGATTTTGTTGTACCAGCTAACTCCCGCAACGCCTTCACCGTTGTTAACAAGGGCACCGATGATCCCGGCTACATGCGTCCCGTGGCCCACATCATCCAGCGGCTGCTTGTCTTTCTCTACGATGTTGTACCCTTCCACCAACTGCCCATCCAAATCGGAATGCTGAAGATCCACTCCCGTATCCACGACGGCAATGATCACATCTTCACTGCCCTTGGACAGATCCCAGCCCCGGTTCGTCTCAATGACGGGCAAATTCCATTGATATTGGGAAAACAGCAAATCATTCGGGATATTGACCTGCGCGTTGGCTCCATCCGGTAAGGAATCCGAGTTTACCCTGGATTGAGGAGGGCGGTCATTGGTTAAATAGATATAGTGAGGCTCGGTATATTTGGTTTTCCACTTCTGCTGGAAATAGGAGCGGAGTTTAAGGTAATCCATATCCTTGGAACGAAAAACATAGGCATAGCCAAGTTTCCTTGGAGTTTCACACGATATTTCCTTAGAGATATCGAGGAGCTGCTGCTTTGACGGCTCATTTTGAAAGGACACCACAATTTCATTTTCGTAAAAGTGACTGGCTTTTTCATTATCATGTCCGGTTTTGACGGTGATGTCGGAGAGGGTATCCGCATGAATGGATTCGACCTGGAATTTTCCTTCCTTCGGGTACGGAATCAAGCGAAGATTCCGCTTCTGGTGATTGCTTACTTCATGCAGTACGCCTTGATTAACCAATGCGGCCGCGCCATATTTACCATCCTTTGACGGCTCGGCAACAACAAAATAAGGCTGCCCCGCGACATTGAACTTGGGTGAATCATAAGTTTCTCCCCGTTTCAGCTTCTGCTGCGCCATTTGAAAATGATGCGTAATCAGATTTTTATCTTTTTTGTTCATTTTGGGAAGCAGACCCTGGATATCCGTCATTTTGTTTTGTTTAAGGTTATACCACCGTACTTGCTGAAAATGCTTGTGCAGCTTTTGTTCTTTTTGCGTATAGGCTTTTATTTGACCCGGGCTGCGCAAAGCGTTATTGTTCAGCATCTTCCGCAGGTGACCTTTTGCATCAAGACGGTTGAGTTGATCCGTTGCATGGATATCGCTTAACATGGTAAAGTGCTTGGCCTTGTTCTCCTGCTGGGGCCTTAAAGGCTGTGTTGGTTCAGCCGTTGGAGCCGGCTGTTTCGAGCCGGGGATGAACAGTAAGATCAGAAGCGCGCCAAGAACTGACGCGGCACCTAGGATGCTCCACAGAGTACGAGATTTCACAAATTTTCCTCCTCGCCGCATTTCATGATTTAAGTAGTCTTAGCGTGGGAAGAGTGAATCCTTTTTATGCGTTTAATTCGTGAGGAAAACGGATGTGCATGGGCAAAATGAAATGTGCTAAAAATAACCTTGTAAGTGTATTCATGATAGGGATTTCGTTATCCCAAAATTTGTGTTAGGATAGTACATATTATAACGACCATCAGGCTGTATAACCTGTAGGGTCACGACCATTTAAGGGGGATCTATCGTAATGCCAGCAGACAATCTTCAGAAATTATGCTCAGAGTCCAGAGAAAAGTTGAAATCTGCTATTTCGATTATGGAAACGTTTTTGAATGAACATGCTTTATCCCAATTGGTAACGGAACAGGACGATGAAACCGTTCATTTTTACAAAGGATTTCTGTCGGATGTTCGCCATTTGCTTGTATTTTCTGAAGTTTCCTATGAGAAGCTAGGTGTTGTACAGCGTCGCCCTAATTTTGATATCGATTTTGCCGAGAAGGCTTTGTATAATTTGTATCACCGCTGTGTTAACAGTTTCTTCTATCCCAAAAATGAAAGTTATTCCGAAGATGGTCGTTACGCCTATACTGGACAGGATGCGATTCGTTTCCGGAAGAAGCCGGTTCGTCCTGCCCGTGATGTCATTATGAACATTACCAAGATTTATGAAGAGCTCCGTGATGATCTTGCTTACTACGAAAGCGATTATTTAACGGAACGTCGGATGCAATCAGAGAAAAGCCACGCCTAGCATATAAAGGAATACGTAAGAGATGCCAACCATTGGCATCTCTTTTTGCGTTTCGCTCCTTAGGCACCAACTGACAATCGTTCTTGTGCATACCGGCAGTAAACTAAGGAAAAAATGTTGACGAGGTGATGCTAAAATGGCCAACGAAGCCAAACCATTAGTGAAGTGCAGTGTCAGCAATTGCCATTACTGGGGAGAACAGAACTTATGTCATGCCGAGATGATCATGATTGAAATTGACCGTCATGCGAATGTGAAACTCAATGAAGAGTATGGAGCAGAGCCTTATGTAGACGACCATCAGGATGTTGCTGACAAGTCTTCCGAGACCTGCTGTTTGACCTTCAAGCCGAAGGGCTGACGGGAAATAAGCCGGATAAAGTCCGGGTGCTGGGCACTTTAGGATGATGGAAATGGAGGAAGCTAGTTTATGGATAAAAAACATCGCAAGCATAAAATGAAGGTTGTTGAAGGCAAGCGAAACAGGGTAGACTTCCCGCGCAAAGATCACCGTGAAGAATATGCAGCCGAGGTTGCTCCCCCTATGGATGCCTCGGCACGAAGAGTAGACGAGGATAAGGCAGACGTGTCTACGGGTCGCACCGTCGGATATGTGGGCTTGGTATTAGGCATTGCCTCGTTGTTCATGTGGTCGGTAATTCTGGGGCCAATCGCAGCCGTTGTTGGATATTACGCTTACAGCAAAGGCAGCAGAACGACAGGCGCGTGGTCGATCGGACTCGGCATATTGGCAACGCTCAGTTATTTTATCTTGATTCCTTTCAGTAGATAATTCATTTTGTAATGATGAAAATATGGGCGGGTCAACTAGTGAGAACGGTTGATTCGCCTTATTTTTTTGCCAAATAGGTATAGCAGATTGTTCCAGTTCCATGATAAAATAAAGGACAAGTTTGAAATTTTGCTGCAGAAAGTGAGTTAAACGATGCAAATAGATCCGATATCATGGAAGCAAATGACGGATATACCACAGATGAATACGAATTCCACCGAGTCGGCAACCGGATTTGTCAATGTGCTAAGCAGCCTGCTTACCGAAGATTCCGCCTCCAAGCCGGTTGAACGTTCGATTACCCAGCTTGCGCCTGGCGTAACCTTTAAGGATGGACTGTTATGGCAGCAGCTGGGTGCTGTGGATGAGTCCGCTTCGTCTTTACCAATCGAGGGGGCCGTGCATGACACGGGGGCAACAAAGCCAACGACCTTTGAGGATTTAATTACGGCGGCCGGGGAACGATATGGAGTGCCGGTATCGCTGATCAAAGCGGTCATTGATGCGGAATCTTCCTTTAATCCGAATGCCGTGTCCTCCGCGGGAGCCAAGGGGCTGATGCAGCTGATGGACGGAACAGCAAGGGGACTTGGGGTAAGCAACCCTTTTGATCCGGCTCAGAACATCGAAGGCGGTACTAAATATCTGTCCAATCTGATTCAACGGTTTGGCGGAGAAATGGCTATGGTACTTGCAGCGTATAATGCAGGTCCAACCCGTATCGCGAATATGGGTGTATCCAGTGATGAAGAGCTGATGTCTCTTGCTCATGAATTACCCGAGGAAACCCAGGCATACATTGGTAAAGTCATGAATGCACGATCCAAATACACTTTATAAACCCGCAAGGGGATAAATAGTAACCTGATAGAGGATCAAACGATAAACGCCACTTTGTCCGATCTAAAGATGGAGTGCGGCTTTACCGTTTGGTCTTTTTGTGTAAATATAAAGGTCTGGACTAAGTTTTAAAACGTGCGATGCGTATGATGGAAAGGGGAAATTACCTTGATATATTGGGACCACGCTGCAACGACCCCTCCCTATGATGAAGTAGTGGACACGATGGCGGAAGTGATGAAGATGCATTATGCGAATCCGTCAGCACTTCATCGTTCAGGCGAGGCTGCCGCTAAACTGCTGAAAAAAGCAAGAGAGGTGAGTGCAGCCGCGCTGGACGTTCAGCCGACGGAGATCGTATTCACATCCGGGGCAACCGAAGGCAATAACATGGCGATAAAAGGGGCTGCGATGCAGTATAGCAGCCGGGGCCGGCATATCATCACAACGGGGACAGAGCATCCTTCCGTATATGAATGCTGCAAGCAGCTGGAAACACTCGGATGGGAAGTGACCTATCTGCCGGTTGATCACGCCGGCGTGGTGGATCTGGCTGCCCTGGCGGATGCTGTGCGCAAAGATACCGTGCTTGTCAGCATCATGCATGTCAATAATGAGACAGGGGCCGTTCAGCCGCTGACTGAAGTGGGGCGTATCGTCAAGGAGCGGAATTCAAGAACGCTGCTCCATATCGATGGCGTACAGGGATTTGGAAAGCTGCCGGTGACACTTTCCCAGTGGCAGGCCGACTTATACAGCCTGTCTGCACATAAATTCAACGGTCCGAGAGGAATGGGCGTGCTGTACGTCAAGCAAGGCGTGCAGTTGTTCCCGTTGGTATCGGGCGGATCGCAGGAGAATGGGCACCGGGCAGGAACGGAGAATGTTGCCGGAGCAGTAGCGATGTCGAAGGCCATGCGATTATCCAGAGAACGTCAGCCCGAGCATTATGCAAGGATGACGGAATTAAGGGAGCTTTTGCTTCAGGGCATCGAAAAAATTCCGGGATTGGTCTTAAACAGCAGCGAGCAGAATGCACCTCATATCATCCATTTTTCGTATCCGGGATTAAAACCCGAGGTGATGGTCCATGCTCTGGAAGAGATGGGGATGCTCGTATCGACCAAATCCGCTTGCTCCTCTAAATTAAGCGAACCGAGCCGGGTCCTGTTAGCGATGGGGAAGGACATGAACGTTGCTTCCTCCGGAATCCGCATCAGTCTTGGCAAAGAGCATCAGCTGGGCGATGCAGCGCGACTCGTCGAAGTCTTGGCTAAAGTTTGCGGGAACCTGCGTCCCATTATAGAAAGAGAGGGTAACCGAAGATGATGACTTACGATAAACTGCTGCTTCGCTTTGGCGAATTTACCCTAAAAGGCAAAAACCGCAACCGATTCGAGAGATCGGTATTGAATCATATTCGAAGCGTGCTAAAACCGTTTCCGGGAGCGAAAATCGTTAAGGAGTACGGCCGCTTGTACGTCGAGCTTAACGGGGAGTCTCCCGAGGCTCTGATCCATGTCCTTAAAAAAGTATTTGGCCTTGTGTCCATCAGTCCGGTACGCGTATGTCCTTCCGAGCTTGACCGCATTATCGAAACAGCGGTTGATTTTATGGGGCAGAAGGAACTAGCAGACCCGTCGACCTTCAAAGTCAACGCGAGAAGGGTGTGGAAACAATTCCCTCACTCCTCGCAGGAGATGAACCATTTAGTCGGATCGCCATTGCTGCGAACCTATCCCCAGCTTAAAGTAAAGGTAAAGCAGCCCGATATGGAGCTTCGTGTGGAAATTCGGGAGAACGAGACTTATCTGTATTATGAAGTGATTCCCGGCGCCGGCGGGTACCCGATTGGTACGAATGGGAAGGCAATGCTGCTCCTCTCGGGCGGGATTGACAGTCCTGTAGCGGGCTGGTCGGCTATGCGCAGAGGGCTTGAAATTGAGTGTGTTCACTTCTACAGCTTCCCTTACACCAGCCAACTAGCGAAGGAAAAGGTAATGGAGTTAACAAGGCTGTTATCGGGCTACACGGGCAAAATCAAGCTGCACCTCGTTCCGTTTACCGATGTACAGACTTCATTTGTCGGCATCGGCCAGGATAATCTGATCATTACGTTTATGCGCAGAGCGATGTTACGGATTGCTTCCTCGCTTGCTGAGCGGGAAGGGGCATTGGCGATCGTGACGGGGGACAGTCTCGGACAAGTCGCCAGTCAGACGCTGCCGAGCATGAATGTGATCGGCAGAGCTACCGAGCTGCCGCTGCTGCGGCCGCTCGTCATGATGGATAAGAACGACATCATCAATATCGCGATGGACATCGGCACATTCGAGACATCGATTTTGCCGTATGAGGATTGCTGTACGTTGTTTGTGCCTAAATCGCCCACCACGAATCCGAATTTGAAGATCATCGAGAAGGTGGAGGCTTCCATTACGGAGCTTCCTGCACGGATCCAGGCAGCGATTGAAGGTACGGAGACCGTGATCATAACCCCGGATAGTACAATCGGTGAGCTTGGCGAGAAGCATGCGGAGCCCGTGGTAAACGAAGACTGGTTTTAATCGAGTATCGAACGAAGGTCAACATGATGTTGCGGCGAAGCGAACGAGTGTGCACCGTTCGATGATCTGCTAACTTAAAACACCCCAAGGCTTCTCAGAAGCCTTGGGGTGTTTTGTTCTACTCATAGATTTTGGTTATGACTGGCTGGATGACTGACGGCGCCCAGCGGATCTTTTTTTCAGATGTCCTGCAGTCAGAACACCGATAATGATGGCAGCAATGAAGAGATATTTAATGATCTGGTGCGCTTCGAAATATCCCAGAAAGTGCTTTTCCTCGGTAATCATGGAGGACGCCGTGTACGCAAGTACCGCAGAACCTACATAGATAATCCATGGGAAACGGTTGATCAGTTTGATAAACAGCGTGCTGCCCCATACCACGATAGGTACGCTGATGAGCAGGCCCAGCGTTACAAGGATCATATTGTGTTTGGCTGCGCCGGCGACGGCAATGACATTGTCCAGGCCCATAGCGGCATCCGCTACAATGATGGTACGAATGGCAGCACCGAGGCTTTTGCCGGCCTTTATATTGCCGTGATCTTCATTGTCGTCGGTCATCAGCTTGTAGGCAATGCCGATCAGGAGTACGCCTCCCACAAGCAGCAGCCAAGGGATGTTAAGCAGCCAGACAACGAGGATGGTGGCAATGATACGAAGAATAACAGCTCCGGCAGTGCCGTAGATAATTGCTTTTTTCTGGGTTTCCTTCGGAAGATTGCGTGCTGCAAGACCGATTACAATGGCGTTGTCCCCGGCCAGGATCAGATCCAAGAATACAATGTTGATTAATGCAAGAAAAAATTCAGCGGTTGTGGTTTCCATGAATGTCACTCCTCTTAGAATACGGTTCCACCACTTAAACAAAGTGGATTTATTATAGGCCTATTTTTCCCGATGTGCAAGCATAGCCTGGACAATTACCACATATGTGTAGAGTGGGGGTGTTGTTCTGGTGGAGACGATTTTTTTGTTGGGACAGATCTTGATGATCAATCTTGTGCTCAGTGGCGACAATGCCTTGGTCATCGCGATGGCCAGCAAAGACCTTCCGGAAATACACCGCAGACGGGCGGTCTGGATCGGGACTGCAGGGGCTGTTCTCTTACGGTGTATTCTGACTTTTTTGGCGGTTTTGCTGCTAAAAATCCCTTTCTTACAGGCTGGCGGCGCCTTACTGTTGATCTGGATCGCAGTCAAACTCATGATGCAAAAGGAACATGACCATGCAAACTTGGCCAAAGCTTCAACGATATGGGCCGCAGTCAATACGATATTGATTGCCGATTTCGTGATGAGCCTGGATAATGTCTTGGCCATTGCGGGGCTGGCAAAAGGCGATCTCGCCTTAATTGTCATCGGAATATTATTAAGCATTCCCATCGTTGTATGGGGAAGCGGAATGATCTCCAGCCTGCTTCGCAAGTTTCCGGTGCTGCTTTACATAGGTGCCGGTATTCTAGCTTTTACAGCAGGCGAAATGCTCATACAGGATTCCCGCGTAGGGCTGCTTCTGGCTTACTGGATGCCTTATGCCCACAGTCTGCTGCCGATTGTCATTGCAGGAGCTGTCATTCTCATTGGCGGATTACAGACGGTAAGACGGCCTAGCACGTAACGGGGTTTTATTTAAACAACCCATTGGCGTAAGGGAGTGCGTGGAAAGATGGATGACTGTTTCGTGCAGTTGTCCATTTTTTGTTGGGTTCAGGCAGGTATATGGGACGGGCCAAGGTTATTTCAAGTGGAACAAGCTCGGGATATGGTTTTTTTTGTCGGTTTGGGCTAAAATTAACGTAACTGCTTCTTTTAGAAACCGCTATTTTTGGTGATACATATATTGAAGAGAGAGGGTGATCAAATGTCCTCCAGAAAAGATTTGGCGCTGGGTATTTTCATCGTTGCTGCTGGAGTTGTTATTTTGCTCGGTAAGCTTGGTGTGTTTGGATTTCTGGGAAGAACGTTATGGCCGCTCGTCCTGCTGCTGCCGGGTATTTTTTTGCATATCATGTTTTTTGGTCGCCGTGCCTCTGCCGCAATTCTCATTCCAGGCGGAATTCTGACGGTATATGGCCTTCTGTTCTTCATATGTAATATTGGGGGATGGGGGCTGATGGCTTCTTTATGGCCTGTCTTGATTCTTGGCGTGGCTGTCGGCTTGTATGAATATTATCTGTACGAGAGCCCGCGACCTGGCGCAGTTCTGCCGGTTGCGCTTGGACTGACGGTGCTTTCCGTTTTGATTTTCATCTTTACCTGGCTGGAGACTGGGGCGTTCTACATTATTGCCCTGATCTTGATCGCAGCGGGCATTTGGATGATCTTCGGCCGCAATCGTTCCGGGCGCAATAATAAATGGAGCAGAGGTTGGTAATTGGTAAGAGGTAAAAGTTGCTGGAAGTTTTCTGAAAAGACTTGATTTTCCCGCTCGTTTACCTATATTATAGGATGTATGTTGAAGCGTCGGCATGTCGTCCGGCGCTTTCTTTGTGGCTCATTCGAACAGAAGGGATTTGAGATATATTTATGCAATCAAGAGATCAGATTCGCAACATTGCCATTATTGCTCACGTTGACCATGGCAAAACAACACTTGTAGACCAACTGCTGCAGCAGTCCGGTATTTTCCGGGAGCATGAGACACTGCAGGAACGCGCGATGGACTCCAATGATTTGGAGCGCGAACGCGGAATTACCATCCTAGCCAAGAATACGGCTATTACGTATAAAGATTTCTTGATTAACATTGTAGATACGCCTGGACACGCCGATTTCGGTGGTGAAGTTGAGCGTATTATGAAAATGGTCGACGGCGTTCTGCTCGTTGTTGACGCTTATGAAGGATGTATGCCTCAGACCAAGTTTGTGCTTGGTAAAGCACTTGCACATAACTTGACTCCAATCGTCGTTGTGAACAAGATTGACCGTCCGGCCGCCCGCCCAGCAGAAGTGATCGATGAAGTGCTTGATCTGTTCATTGAACTTGGAGCGAATGACGACCAATTGGACTTCCCCGTTGTATATGCATCAGCCTTAAACGGTACTTCAAGTATGGATCCAGAGAAGCAAGATGATAACATGCTTGCTCTTTATGAAACCATTATTGACCATATCCCTTCCCCTACTGAGAAAGTGGACGAGCCTCTCCAGTTCCTCGTTACCTTGATGGATTACAATGAATATCTGGGCCGTATCGCCGTCGGCCGCGTGAACCGCGGTGTAATTAAGCAAGGCCAACCGGTAACCGTTATGCTTCGTGACGGCTCCACCAAGAATGCCCGTATCGAGAAGCTGTTCGGCTTCCAGGGACTGAAGCGGATCGAGGTTGCCGAAGCAGGCGCCGGCGACATCGTGGCTATCGCAGGGATCAAAGATATCAACATTGGAGAGACCATTGCGGATCCACAGCATCCGGAGGCACTCCCTGTCCTTAAAATTGACGAACCAACCCTGCAAATGACGTTCCTTGTTAACAACAGTCCTTTTGCCGGACGCGAAGGCAAATGGGTAACATCCCGTAAGCTGCGTGACCGTCTCTTCAAAGAACTGGAAACGGACGTAAGTTTGAGAGTGGATGAGACGGACAGCCCTGATGCTTATATCGTATCGGGACGCGGTGAGCTTCACCTCAGTATTTTGATTGAGAATATGCGTCGTGAAGGCTATGAGCTTCAAGTATCCAAGCCGGAAGTTATCGTTAGAGAAATTGATGGCGTCAAAATGGAGCCGATCGAACGTCTTATGATCGATGTACCAGAAGAAAGCATGGGTTCGGTTATGGAAAGCCTCGGAACACGCAAGGCTGAAATGGTGAACATGGTGAATAACGGAAATGGACAAGTGCGTTTGGAATTCCTGATTCCTGCTCGTGGACTTATCGGTTACCGTACCCATTTCCTGACTCTGACACGCGGTTATGGCATTATGAACCACGCATTCGACAGCTACGGTCCGCTTATCGGCGGTCAAGTGGGTGGACGTCACCAAGGCGTGCTGGTTTCCACGGAGAACGGATCTTCAACGTTCTATGGCATGATGTCGGTGGAAGACCGCGGAACCCTGTTCTTGGAACCGGGGACTGAGATTTATGAAGGCATGATCGTCGGGGAGCATACCCGCGATAACGATATCGTCGTTAATATTTGTAAAGAGAAGCAATTGACCAACGTTCGTTCGGCAACGAAGGACGACACGGTTAAATTGAAAACACCGGTTATTTTCTCACTGGAGCAAGCACTTGAATACTTGAACGATGACGAGTATTGTGAGATTACGCCGAAGTCCGTTCGTCTCCGCAAGAAGATTTTGAACAAGAGTGAGCGCGAACGTGCAGAAAAACATCGTAAAATGGCGCAAGCAAATCTATAATAGATAGAGATCTACTTGTCCAAAAGGAGTGAACCTATCATGCAAGAATGGTTTGCCGCGCACCCACTCATCTCTTATATCGTGATTTTTGTGCTGATCACCTACGTTTACAACAAGGTATTCCGGGTGAAGCAGAAGCTTCCTCTGTTGAAGGAGATTCTCCTGTATATCTTGATGGCCTTGGGTTCGGCGATACTGCTTGTGTTTCAGATTGATAAGCTGCCGATTATCCAGTGCTTGTTAGTAGCTGTGGCATTGATGCTGATGGTGCGTATTCGATATTTTGTTGAAGATCGTCAGAAGAAGAAGGCTCAAGCCGAGCCGAAGTCATAAGCTTTGTAGAATTTTAGCAGCTCAGGTAACAACAATACGGCAACTTTTTGTCAGTCCCCATCGTTTATAAGAGAGAGAAGTCAACCATGGTCCGGTAAATGCTTCGAAATTTGAAGCGTTTATCGGACATTCATCTAATTTGAATGAAATCAGGTGTTATGATATGAATCCTACTCATACCAATCTCCCTCCGAGAGCCAAAAGTGGGGGGAAGGGCAAGAAACAGCCAGTTCCAAAAAAGAAAAAAAGCGCATGGAAATCATTTTTTAAATTCATTCTGATCGTCTTGTTAATCGCAGTTCTGGCTGCAGCAGGTTATGCCGGATACTTGTACATCAAGGGCAATGAGATCATTGAAAAAAGCGGGATCGACAAACCTGTAGCTCCAGGGCAATCCGCTAAGGAAAAACCGATTACGGTGCTTCTCTTGGGAACGGATCATCGCCCGGAAACGGGGACTTACTTGACGGATGTGGTCATGGTCGCCACCATGCATCCGGAAACCAATACGTCGACGCTGGTTTCTCTGCCGCGGGATACGCTCATTGAACTCGATGGATATAAAGCGACGAAGCTGAACGCTTATTACCCAAGGTTTAAAGCGGCCTACAATGCTGCCGAGAAAAAGGAACCGGGCAGCGGCATTCCGGCTGAAGAAGAAATGAAAGTCATGATGAGCAAGTACCTTGGCGTTAATATCGACTATGTAACGGTAATCGATTTCCAGGGATTCCGTGACGTTGTGGACACCTTCGGGGGAGTGGATGTTAACGTTCAATACAATATGTGTTACCGCGATACTGCGGACAAGACCGACATTAACCTCACTGTGGGTCCTCAGAAGCTGGATGGCAAGAAGGCGCTGGATTATGTTCGTTACCGTAAATCCAGTGACAGCTGTTCGCCGAGAACGAAGGAATCAAGCGATTTTGAGCGTAATGCCCGCCAAAGCGAAGTATTGCATTCCCTCCTCGATAAGATGAAATCGCTCGGGGGCGTTGCGAAGGTAGGCAATGCTCTGGATGCGGTCAGCGATAACATGACCACCGATTTCGAGCAGGAGCAGATCCGAAATTTGCTTGCGACTTATTATGATATTGGAAAAGATGACGTCAAATTCATGCCGGTCACAGGCAATTGGAAGAGTCCTTATGTGTATATAAGCAGCAGCGAGCTGGACGCGGCCAAACAAGCGCTGCAAGACGAGCTTGCCGGCAAGCATAACGCTGGCGGGCAGGGGACAGAAGCGGAATCTGCAACAACTCCGTGACAATTGAAGGCAAGTTTTATTGTATGCTATAATACAATGTATCAGATGGAGATCATTGTACAGGAGGCCGAAGGCATGTCCTACCTTATGATGCATACGACACACCCATTGATCTGTAATCGGCAGACGGATTACCTTGCCCATGCATTTGTGCGAGCAGATTCCATTTGGGGATGGGAGCCTTTCAGATGTCATCCTTCTGATTCCATGTCTTCTCAGGCGTGTTCATTCGACATGGGTGTCCATTTCACACCAAACAGACAACAAAACTCTGAATATGATAGGGGTCATGTCTCTGACGAAGCAGAAATGCTCGCTAGTGGCGTTGTTATGACCTTAAAAAAAGCCCAGTGTGCTTCACTGGGCTTTTTTTGTATGAAATTTGGAGATGGGTGACGGACAAACTCGGGTTATGACCGGATTTGTCTTCCGCTTATAGGCGGGTTTACGCTCAACATGGGTCTATTTATTATGGTGTGGATTGGCTGGTGCGTTGCTTCGGTTATTCGGCTTTACTGTTTGTGCACCGTTATCTTGTGCATTACGATCTCGAGGTGTTACATCTTTAGGCAGCTGAGGAATGATGCGGCCCACGATGTCAGCGAGTTCACTGGCAAGTCCTGAAATGGGGTTTCCTTCCTGAATATGCCGGCCAAGATCGGCAATCCGGTTTGTAACGTCTAAATCAGCCGTAACAAGTGCATTGGCACCTGCCGGATCGGATTGAAGGGCTTCAGCGACTGTGTATTTAATGGTTCCGACTTCTGCCCGATCTAAATTTCCATCTACATTAAGTCCAACAACAGCCGTATTTCCCATGACAACACAGTTGGCGTTTTTTACGCCGGGCACACTCTCGGCTAGTGATTTTAGGTGATTTGCGGTTGTAGCGTCAACTTGTCCGTTGTTATCATTTGCGTTGCCGACTCGTCCCGTATTCGCATTATCCGGAGCCCAACCGTCTACATTGTTAGTGGTATAACCTCTGTTCCCATTCATGTTGGGAACATTGTTAGCAGTAGTTCCATTGGTTTGATTACGAGGAGAGGGTGATGCATTCTGATTGGCGGTCCCGCAGCCTGCGAGCAACAACACCGCTAGTATTATGGATAGAGCAGCTCTCATGGATTGATCTGTCCTTTCGTAGTAGAGTTCACTAAATTACTCCAGTCGCTACGCTTATTATGTCCGGGACGGAAAGGTTTATGTGTGTACCTGATGAAGAAGCAGTGGAGGGATAAGATGAAAAAAATATTTGTGCTGGATACGAACGTATTGCTGCATGATCCTCAGTCGATCTATGCATTCGAGGAGCATGAAGTCATCATTCCTGCGGTGGTTCTTGAAGAGATTGACTCAAAGAAGCGAAATGCTGATGAAATCGGCCGCAACGCCCGAACGGTCTCCCGATTGCTCGATGGGCTAAGAGAACATGGTCATCTTCATGACGGGGTTCTTCTGGAGAATGGCGGGACATTGAAGGTAGAGCTTAATCATCGCAGCTTCGTCAAGGTACAGGAGTTATTTAGCGAAGCATCCAACGACAACCGAATTTTGGCTGTCGCGTTAAATTATAAATTGGAGGAGGAGCCGAAGGAGGACGGAAGCCGCGTCGTTCTGGTCAGCAAGGATGTGCTTGTTCGAATTAAAGCGGATGTGCTCGGACTCACAACACAGGATTATTTATCGGACCGTACAGCCGATCCAAGTGAATTGTATCCTGGATTCTCTACAGTAAAGGTACATCCTTCGGTGATCGATGAATTTTACAGCTATCGTTACTTGCCGATTAAACCTCTTCAATTGCCTTATCCGCTTTATCCGCATGAATTTGTTATTCTGAAGGATGAGATGGGGACAGGAAAGTCAGCTCTCCTTCATGTGAATGAGGATGCAACTAGATTGGAGCCCCTCCATTTAAGCAATGAACCTGTATGGGGCATCAGCGCCCGTAACGCCCAACAGCGCATGGCGATTGAACTTCTTCTGAATGACGATATTCCGCTTGTCACCATTACCGGGAAAGCCGGAACGGGAAAAACCTTGTTGGCGTTGGCAGCAGGCCTCTCCAAGGTGGAGGATGAGCATAAATACAAAAAACTGCTGATTGCCCGTCCGGTTGTTCCGATGGGGAAGGATATCGGTTATTTGCCTGGCGAAAAGGAAGAGAAATTAAGACCATGGATGCAGCCGATATATGACAATCTGGAGTATTTGTTCGACACCAAAAAATCGGGTGATATTGATAAAATATTGATGGGACTCGGCAGCATCCAGGTGGAAGCACTGACTTATATCCGGGGCCGCTCGATACCAGGTCAGTTCATCATTGTGGATGAGGCGCAAAACTTATCCCGTCATGAGGTTAAGACGATTGTATCCCGGGCGGGAGAAGGGAGTAAGGTGATCCTGATGGGAGACCCGGAGCAGATTGACCATCCCTACCTGGATGCTGTGAGCAATGGGTTGACCTATGTGGTTGAACGCTTCAAGCAGGAAAATCTGAGCGGGCATATTACGCTGACAAAAGGGGAACGATCCAAGCTGGCTCAGCTGGCTGCAGACTTGTTATAATCATATATTTCCCGAGAAATGATTACGGCAAAATAACTTGCAGGATAAAGACTGTTCAAGATTCATAGGACAGTCTTTTTTCCTTCCTAGCGTTATTAGTAAAATCTGGACTAGATTATTAACAAAAAAGATAGGACAAGAGCACTAGAAGTTTGGTAAAATAAGGACATGCGACTATTTGAAGGAGTGAAGATGGGATATGAAGCGGAAGAAGTATTGGTTCTTATTTGCCATTTTACTGTTGTCTTTATCCAGTTTATCTCCCAGCTTTGACTTCACTCACCATACTAGACGAGAGCCCCCGGGGGATGAACCTAGTCCTCCGTTGCAAAGGCCGGAGGTACCGGAGACCGATCTGGGTCCGATCAAGGTCGGTGTTCAGTTAAACCCGGATGAACTGAGACAACTAAAAGCTCTTAATGAGCGTTATATGGAAGAGACCGGTGCTGAGATTGAAATTACGCCTCTGGAGATCAGTGAAACACACAAAGAGTCGTTTCTGCTCGAGATGTCTCTTGGTGAAGGTCCTGATATTGTATTAACGGATTCACACTTTATTAAAGCGCTTGCAATGAATGGATGCTTACTGCCCGTTGATTCTTCCCAGGGCACGATGCCGGGTGAAGACATCTTAAATGGCCTTCTGCCACCGCTGCAGTGGAACGGATATCAATGGGGAATGCCGTTTGATATAGACCCCTATATTATGACCTGGAAGACCAAGGGGAAGGACGGCGAACCATTTAAAGTGCCGGAGAGCCGTCAGGCATGGCAGGAGTATTTGAAGCTGAATAAGGTAAGCCCTGCCCTCTCATTTGATTGGAATGATCCTTACGCGTTCGGTGCGGCGGTTCATTTGCTCGAAGGTGATCCCTCCAAGCCGGATCATGAGGTGCTTGATATGCTGATTCGTAATCACGGAACACGGGCAGAATCCGTGCAAGACGCGACGGATGCAGAGGATAACGGCCAAGCGTCGACCACCTCCGGTAAGGCGGAAGCAGCCGTGGTGATTGAGCCGTATTCGAGCTTTTCAGATCAAGACACCGATGGAGTGTCGCTTGCATTGGCGATGGGGAAGGCGCAACTGGATACGCCCGTTGTCCGAACCCGAAGTTTTGCGGTAGCCGCACACACGGAATCATCGTCGCTTGCCATGAAATGGATTACGTATATGACTGGCAAAGAAATGCAGCGCGAATGGAGCAGAGCGGCAGGAACGCTTCCCGTTATTTCTGAGTTGTATGTCACGGGTACCAACCTAAGTGAGCGGGGCATTTGGCAAAAAGCAGCCGTTCCAGCCCAAGTGCTGCTCTCTCGAAACGAGCCGGCAGCATTGGATTTCGGCGATTCGGAAGGCTTTCAAACGTACAGCGAAGCAGCGAATCGATTGCTGCATGGCGAAATCACGATAGAAGAATATAGAGAATTGTACAAGTCTGCTCAACCATGAAAGAAAAAGCTGCCCAGCGAGGGGCAGCCTTTTTTCTATAAATCCAGCTCCATTTTGACCACTAATCGTTGTTCTTGGCTGGAGACCTGCGTTGCTTTTAAGAAAGACACCAACTGCTTAGGATAAAAGTTCATGTCGAATTCTTCCTGCAGCGCCTTGCGTGTGGTGTCAGGCAATTCCAGCCGATTGAACACAAGTTTGTCGACTTGAAACATGATGGCATTCTCCGGTTCGTTAATCACGGTGTATTTTCCTTCAATCAGCAGCGACAGATTTCCGCTCTCACCTGAAGCTATTACTTTTCCATTGTCAAAATGGAAAGCAAAGCTGTTAAAGATTTCATCTTCAGATCTTAAAAATGCGTTGAGATCATCCTCATGGATATCGATGGTGTACTCCTTGCCGTTTGTTTTCAACATATTCTTGCTTCCTTGGACGAATTGCGGCAGATTTTCCATGGCGCTAGCCAGAGCCTGGAAGTGACGCTTTACTTCGTACAGCCCCACGTTCTCCCAGTAGAGGGTGAATTCCTCAATCAACTTCTTCATAGCATCCGGGTTGCCGCTGGCTGTCAGTGCTCCGTTAACCTGCTGTTCAAGCGCCAGCACCCGTTCACGCTGCTTGACAAGGCTGTCTTTCACTTCGGCGAGCTGAGCTGTATTGCGTTCCGCTTCAGCCTGAGCGGAGGCAAGTGAGCGGTACTGATTGTTATATACCGCAAGGGTATCCCGGTCGTTTTGAATGATCATATCGTAAAAGTCCATGACCCGGAAAAAACCGGCTACGTCTTTTGCAGACAACAGCATGAAGAATAAATGATCCCGTTCACCCATGTAATAAGACCGAAGAACAGCTCCCGCCCGATCGCGGCGGTCTTCGATACGCAAGCCCATATCCTGAATTTTGATTTGCAGTTCGCTCTGGAGAAGCTGCAATTCGGCGATGCGTTTGGTTATCCGTTCGATTTCATGATCAATCTCGACGATGGAGAGGCTGTCCTCCAGAAGTTTGCGGGCCTCTTCCGAATCAGGCATAACCGGGCTTAGTTCCTGCTCGGAATATACGGAAGCGGGCGTCCCTATGAAGCAGAACAACAGGGTTATACACAGCATGACCGGGAGGAGAGGTTTTTTTACTCGTACATTCAAACGGGAGTCCTCCTTGAATGGTTGTTAGTCGAAAGGAATCCAACCGCTGTTTGTCCCTTCATTTTAACCAATATATGACGTATACGACTCAATTATCAACCTTTAGGCATTAAAAAAGCGATCCGGCAGCTAAAGCACCTGATCGCTCTTTTAAGTACTCTCGTTCTCTAATTGCAAGGAAAAACCACCAGCGTTCCTCAGTTTGTCCAAGTTGAGCCGGCGGATTTCAAGCATCGCTTGCATGGTTTACCTATTAGAGTGGTTTGCCCATAATGAAGACCGTCCAATAGCTAAAGCCTGTGAAGGTCACGATCATATAAGCCCAGAAGAGAAGAATATAGGTTCTCTCCGTGAATTTCAAATATCCCAGGATCACGAAAAATGCAGTCTGCAGGAAGAAAAGCAGTGCCATTTCAATATGATCTCCGGCAAAGGCCATCAACCCGATGGTCAGGGTAAAAAAGCCAAGGACTCGAAACATCCGTGCCACGATTATATCCTCCTCTCGTATGTACGCACATAATGCTGCTATGAACATTATAGCGTTATGGGAAAAACGTGTAAACGCCTAACTCGAGAAAACCCTTTATTTTTTATTATTAACCAGAAACATGACATTGAATTCGCGAATAAATTTGGACGAATCTTCCCTTTTCCCTTCGTAAGAGTATGATCTGTAATCAAAATGGAAATACATTTTAGTATCAAATAGATTCTATGAACTCTATGAGAGGCATAGAAATGAATTAAGCAGTTTTTATACCCTATTCAGCAGCCGATTTACGGTATTGAAGACGGTTATTTTAGGATGTCGTTAGGAGGGTTTTATGGTATGTCAGCAGTGAGACAGGATGCATGGAGTGCAGAGGACGACCTGATATTGGCGGAGGTGACCCTTCGTCATATTCGTGAGGGCAGCACCCAATTGGCTGCCTTTGAGGAAGTGGGAGAAAGAATCGGCCGGACATCGGCAGCTTGTGGGTTTCGTTGGAATAGCTGCGTTCGCAAGAAATATGAGGATGCTATCAGCTTGGCGAAATCTCAGCGTCAAAAGAGAAGTTATTATAAAAAACAGCCTTCGGTAAGCGGACCGCAGGTTGCCGGCTTGGCTGCTCAGGAACTGGAGCACGATGTCTATAAGAATGATGGTGCAAGTGAAGAGACACTGTCCATCGATGCCGTTATCCGTTTCCTTCGGCAGTGGAAGGGCGGGCTTCAGGAAAGTTCACGTCAGTATAAATTGCTCGAGAAGAATTTGCGTGAAAAAGAGGAGGAGCTTTCAAGGCTCCGCAGTGAGAATCAACGGTTATTGAAGGAAGTCAGCGAAGTGAAAACGGACTATCATGTGGTCAATGACGATTATAAGGCACTGATTCAGATTATGGATCGGGCACGCAGGCTTGCTTTCTTAAATGAAGAAGACGAGGAACTGAAGACGCGCTTCAAAATGGACGCAAACGGTAATCTGGAACGAATTGAATAGGTAAAGGTTATCTTGCTCTAGCCGTAACCCGCATTAGTGCATTTCATGCGCTTTGGCGGGTTATTTGTGCGTATAGGAGATTGTTCTGATATATACTAGGACTAGTACTTCGTGTTCGATTACAATAATGGGGGATTATCATGAATATCCATATTATCGGAGCTGGCTCATTGGGGCTATTATATGCGGGCAAACTTGCGGCGTCAGGCTGCCGTGTCACGTTATGGTGCCGCAGCGAGGAGCAGGCGGACAAGCTTCGGGCTTCCGGCATAACCATCGAGGACATGGGTCAACACCAGGTCGTTGACGCCCATACTTTCTCGATCTGCTCATGGTCATCCTTTTCCGAGTCGGGTGGCGCGGCGGATGCGGATTATCTTTTCCTCATGATGAAGCAGCAAGGGATCGAAGAGATGGCAACGGAGATGCTGGCTCTATTTGGGCAAGATCACCGCAGACTCCTATGTTTTCAGAACGGTACAGGCCATTTGGAGCGGCTTCAAGGCCTGCTGCCGATGTGGACGATCTACGCAGCCATTACTACGGAAGGGGCCAAGCGTACAAGCAGCGTCTCTGTTTTGCACGCCGGTCAGGGAACGACGACAATCGGCAAAATGAAACCTGCCGGGAGCCCATTCGATGCTTTCTCTCAAGAAGATCATGAAATTGAGCTTGTTAAACAGCTGAATAGAGCAGGATTTGAAGCTTTTTTGTCGAATGAAATGGAGGAGATGATTTATCGCAAACTGCTGATGAACGCAGTCATTAATCCTTTGACTGCATTGTGGCGGATTCCTAACGGAGAGCTGTTATCTTCCCCTGAACGAGTCAGGCTTATGAGGCAGTTATATAATGAAGGGATCGCCGTATATGACGCGGGTGGAATTCCTTATGGAAGCGGGCTGTGGGAATGGATTGTATCTGTCTGCCAATCGACTTCAGGTAACACGTCTTCCATGCTTAAGGATGTAATGGACGGCAGAACGACGGAAGTTGCCTGGATTAACGGCAGTATTGTCCGTTTGGGTCAAAAATATGGCGTTTCAGTGCCAACACACGAGCTGATAACGCAGCTCATCGAGGGGATGAATACATAGGGGGTCTTAGCATGGGTTTCTTGCAGGGGCTGTTTCACACATTAAGTCTTTTTCCGTTCATTCCGTTTTTACTGGTTTATTTCATTGTCTTGCAACGAAATAAAAATCGAAAGCAAGCGCTGGAGCTGGCCATGGATGTCACCACATTTTTTATGCTGTTTTCGGTCTCCGCCTTGTTTAATAATACATTCCAGTCCAAATTCGGTTTCTATCTCATTCTCCTCATGCTGCTCATTGCAGCGGGGCTGATCGGCAGTGCGCAGAACCGCTGGAAAGGCAAGGTTAACGGTAAAAGACTGCTGCGCGCCGTGTGGCGTCTCGGGTTTGTCAGCATGAGCTTCGGGTACATAGTATTCACATTTTTTGGCATCCTCTCCTACATAATTAAGATGATGTAAGAACAATCTAATAACTAGAATTATATGATAAATCTGTTTGATCATTGGGTCAGGCAGATTTTTCAATTTATTGATTTCTGGATTTTTTTGACCACTGGTTGTATAATCGATAAGCATATACCTAAAATCTATGAGGGGGATACCGCAAGATGAAGAAACAAAAGAAATTACTGCTTCTCATGACGCTAATTCTTGCTTTCAGCTCAGTTTTGGCCGCGTGTGGAGCTGACAAGAACGAAGGCGCCAATAACGGCGGAACGGCGGACAAGCCTAAAGAGCAAGTCTTCCGGATGAACCTTGCTTCCGACCCTCCTACATTGGATCCGGGCTTGGCTCAGGATAACACGTCGAACACGGTAATCAGTGCTGTGTTTGAAGGTTTGGTTCGCAAGGGTGCAGATGGTTCTGAAGAGGCCGGCGTAGCCGAAAAATGGGATATTTCTGAAGATGGATTGAAATATGTCTTCACCCTTCGCAAAGATGCCAAATGGAGTAACGGCGATGCAGTAACGGCAAAAGATTTTGAGTATGCATGGAAACGCGTACTTGATCCGAACTTTACTCCTGCATCACCATATGCGTATCAGCTCTATTACATCAAAAACGCTGAAGCTTACAATCTTGGAGAGATCAAAGACGCCAATGAAGTCGGCGTAAAAGCAACCGATGATTATACGCTCGAAGTTACGCTGGCAAACCCAACGCCATACTTCCTCAGCTTGATGTCATTCCAAACTTATTTCCCGATTCACAGCTCCGTTGAAGGTAATGCTTCTTGGGCAACCAAACCGGAAACGTTGATCGGCAATGGTCCGTTCAAAGTTTCACAAATGACCAAAGGTCAAAAGATCGAGCTTGTGAAGAACGACCAATATTGGGATAAGGATTCAATCAAACTTGAAAAAGTTCAAATGAGTATCGTGAACAGCTCTGCAACGGAACTTTCAAGCTACCGTAACGATGAATTGGATTATGCAGGACATCCAACAGGAAATATTCCGACGGATCAGCTGAATGCGATCAAGAAGGAATTGGGCGATGAACTGATGATCAAAGGGATTTCATCGACGTATTTCTATATCTTTAACACAACAGAAGAACCATTTGACAATGTGAACATCCGTAAAGCATTTGCCATGGCGATTGATCGTAAGGCGATCGTAGAGAAAATCACGCAAGGTGGACAGCTTCCTGCCTTTGGATTTGTTCCTCCTGGCATCAAGGGTGAGTCCGACGAGTACCGTAAAGAGGTAGCGGATTCTTACTTCGATGAAAATCTTGAAGAAGCTAAGAAACTGCTCGAGCAAGGTATGAAGGAAAAAGGCTATACCACATTACCGGAAGTTACTCTGATCCATAACTCCGATGACAACCACAAGAAAATTGCGCTTGCTATTGCTGATATGTGGAAGAATAACCTCGGTGTTACTGTGAAGGTACAAAACCAAGAGTGGGGCGTATTCCTGAAGAACCGTACGGATTTGAACTATCAAATTGCCCGTTCCGGTTGGGGAGCAGATTATAACGACCCGATGACTTATATCGATATGTGGACATCCAACGGTGGTAACAACGATACTGGCTTCAAGAACGAAGAATATGACAAACTTGTGAAGGATGCTTATGCAACTAGCGATAACGCTAAACGCATGGAGCTGATGTCCAAAGCTGAGAAAATTCTCGTTGAAGACAACCAAGTTGTAATGCCGATCTACTATTACTCTAGCGTGTCCCTGGTTAAACCATGGGTGAAGAACCTTCATCTGGATTATAAGGGTGATATCGATTTCACACGTGCATATATCGAGTAGTCTTTTGTAAGCCATTTATAAAAGGTTACGGTTCGGGATATATATGTGGGGCATTTAAACCTCATATATATCCCGATTTTTTTGTATGAGCACAAGGTTTCCAAATCTTGTGTCCGTTGGTGAAAGTTAAGGGATGCCAGTTCCGTTCTAGAATAATACAATTATATAGACGGCTTGGTTTAGAACAACTGATCAGGAGGCTAGCGAAATGCTGAGGTATGTGGCGAGTAAGTTTTTTTATATGCTTGTATCGTTGTTCATACTGATCTCAGCCACTTTTTTTCTTATGAAAGCCATACCGGGCGATCCGTTTATGGGAGAGAAAAAGCCATCGCCTGAAATTTTGGCGAGGCTGATGGAGCAGTATGATTTAGATAAACCGGTATTTCAGCAATATACGAAATACTTGGGCAATATCGTTCAGGGTGACTTTGGTTTGTCTATGAAGAAACAGGGGCAATCCGTCACTGATATTATTGTTGATACATTTGGCCCTTCACTCCGATTGGGTCTTATCGCGATCGTAGTATCCGTTATCGTGGGTGTCCTGCTGGGGATGCTTGCAGCTCTGTATCACCGCAAGCTGATTGACAACATCGCCATGATTATCTCGGTTCTCGGCATCGCAGTACCGAGTTTTGTACTCGCGTCATTGTTGCAATTCGTTCTCGCAGAGAAAGCGGGCATTTTCAATGTCATGGGTTTTGAAGGACCGCTAGACTATGTGCTTCCTGTAATGGCCCTATCTGCTCAACCGATTGCATTTATCGCGCGATTAACGCGATCCAGCATGCTGGAAGTACTGCATTCGGATTATATCAAGACGGCGAAGGCCAAGGGTCTTAACTGGTTCGCCATTATGTTCCGTCACGTTATCCGTAACGGCATCTTGCCGGTCGTAACGTATGTCGGCCCAATGACAGCGAACATCATTACCGGTTCGGTCGTTATTGAACAGATCTTCGGTATTGGCGGCATAGGCAAGCAGTTCGTTGAAAGTATCACAAACCGCGATTATACAGTCATTATGGGGATTACCATATTCTACGGCATCTTGCTGATGCTGGCGCGTTTCGTTACAGATATCGTGTATGTATTTGTGGATCCACGCATTAAATTGACCGGCGGAAAGGAGAGGTAGACATGGAGAAAGAACAACGTATGCCTCATCCTGCGGCACTCAACTTGAAGCCTGAAGATTTTCAGAAGATTGGTCCTGATGAGAAACAATCCGAGGTAATACAGCGTGAAAGTTTGTCCTCCTGGAGAGATTCCTGGGAAAGATTGCGCAAGAACAAGCTTGCTATGGCGGGCTTGGTTATTATGATTCTGATTGTCATCATGGCCATTATCGGCCCGATGATCTCTAACTATGATTATGAAACGAATGATTTGATGAATACGAATATGCCGCCTTCATCAGAACATTGGTTTGGAACCGACGATCTGGGCCGCGACGTTTTTGTACGTACCTGGATGGGAGCTCGGATTTCCTTGACCGTTGGTCTTGCAGCAGCTGCGATTGACTTGATGATTGGTGTAATATATGGCGGCATCATGGGTTATTTCGGTGGCCGTGTCGATGAGTTCATGAATAAGTTTGCAGAAATTTTGTATTCCATTCCTTATCTGCTCGTTACGATTTTGCTTCTGGTTGTATTTGAACCAAGTTTAGGAACGATCATACTCGCCTTAACCATCACCGGGTGGATTAACATGTCCTGGATTGTGCGGGGCGAGATTATGCAGCTTAAGAGCAGAGAATATGTCCTCGCTTCACGTTCGATGGGTGCGGGCACTGCGCGTCTATTGTTCCGGCATTTGATTCCGAATGCAATGGGGCCGATTATCGTTACATTGACCCTGTCGGTTCCAAGTGCGATCTTTGCCGAGGCTTTCCTGAGCTTCCTTGGTCTTGGAGTTCAGGCACCGGTTGCTTCATGGGGCTCCATGATTAATGATGCCCTGTCCGGATGGATGTACTATCCATGGCGGATGTTATTCCCTGCTCTATTTATCAGCTTGACGATGTTAGCATTTAACATTTTCGGTGATGGATTGCGTGATGCCCTTGATCCGAAATTGAAAAAATAGGAGGTGGGAAGGTATGGAACCGATCTTGCAGGTGAAGGACCTCAACGTATCGTTTCGTGTTCGCGGCGGTGAAGTAAAGGCAGTCCGCGGCATGAATTTTGAAGTCGGCAAGGGGGAGACGGTTGCCATCGTCGGTGAGTCCGGAAGCGGTAAAAGTGTTACCGCCCAGACCATTATGCGATTGATTCCGTCCCCGCCCTCAGAAATAAAAAAGGGTGAGGTCATTTTCCAAGGACAAGACCTTCTCAAAAAAACGAATAAACAGATGGAAGCGATTCGCGGTAAGGATATTGGGATGATTTTTCAGGATCCGATGACGTCGCTGAATCCGACCATTAGAATAGGTAAACAAATCACGGAGGTGCTGATTAAGCACCAGGGGATGTCTTTCTCCGAAGCCAAAAAGCACGCCATTGAAATGCTGAAGCTGGTAGGTATCAAAAATGCGGAGGAGCGCTTCAATCAGTATCCGCATGAATTCTCCGGCGGTATGCGGCAGCGTGCGATGATTGCCATTGCGCTTGCATGTAAGCCGACCCTGCTGATTGCGGACGAACCGACGACAGCACTCGACGTGACCATTCAGGCACAGATTATGGATGTTATGAAGGAAATGCAGGAACGCTTGGGCACCTCGATCATTCTGATCACGCATGATCTCGGCGTTGTGGCCGGCATGTGTGACCGTGTCATCGTGATGTATGCAGGTGAAGTGGTGGAAACGGGAACGAAATGGGAGATTTTCAAAAATCCGCAGCATCCTTACACCAAAGGATTGCTTCGTTCCATGCCGCGTCTGGATCAGAAGAAAGACGAACCGCTGATTCCGATTATCGGAACACCTCCGGACCTTATTAAACCGCCTGTAGGCTGTCCGTTCGCCGCCCGCTGTGATGAAGCTATGCGAATTTGTGAACGAGTGGATCCGGGCGCAACAGAATTCAGCGACACGCACATGGCGCGCTGCTGGAATCTGCATCCGATGGCGAAGGAGGCGCAAGGTTCATGAAGGATAACCACTTGATTGAGGTAAAGGGCCTGAAGAAGTATTTCAACGTAGGCAAAGGCCAGGTTCTTAAAGCGGTTGACGATCTGAACTTCTATATTCGTGAAGGCGAAACGCTTGGCATGGTGGGTGAGTCGGGTTGTGGTAAATCAACAGCAGGACGGACGATTCTCCGTCTCTATGAACCCACGGCTGGAAGCGTTAATTTTAACGGAACGGATATTTACAAGCTGTCTCCGGGCAAGATGAAGGCGATGCGCCGCGATATGCAGATGATCTTCCAGGATCCGTATGCCTCGCTGAATCCAAGATTTACGGTGTCGGATATTATCGGAGAAGCTTTGGATATTCACGGAATGGCCGGCAGCCGGGCTGAACGCAAGAAGCGGATTGAGGAACTGCTGGATATGGTCGGCTTGAATAGTGACCACTCCACACGTTACCCGCATGAATTCTCGGGCGGTCAGCGTCAACGGATCGGGATTGCACGTGCTCTTGCGGTAAACCCTAAATTTATCATATGTGACGAGCCGATCTCGGCGCTTGACGTTTCGATTCAGGCGCAGGTGGTCAACCTGCTCAAGGATTTGCAGGATCGTCTTGGCCTGACCTATCTCTTCATTGCGCATGACCTGTCCATGGTCAAGCATATCAGTGACCGGGTAGCGGTTATGTACTTGGGCAAAATGGTGGAACTGGCAGACAGTGAAGAGCTGTATGCGAATCCGATCCATCCTTACACTAAAACCTTGCTGTCCGCGATTCCGATTCCGGATCCGGAAATTGAGGCTAACAAAAAGCGTCTCAAGCTGGAAGACGATACGCAGGGTCCGATCTCGGCCGCCAAAGGCGAAGACGGAACGGTTCAACTGGACGTGAAGGATTCGGAATTGGTTGAAGTGTCCAAAGGACACTGGGTTGCAAAAGCCTACGCTTGAGTAAACGAACCTCAATATGAGGAAGCTGCTTCAAGAATAGCCGCTGGCATCGTGCCGGCGGCTATTCTTTTCCTTTGACGCAGAATGCCAACATTCGGTACAATCAAGAAAGGCAAAATGATATAGAAGAAATTAAATTCCATGCACAATCTAGATTTGGTTGCGACGTAGAATAGGAGGCATACCTCATGAATATCGTTCCGGAACCATTATCCCTCGCTTCGCGTCTCGCTCAGGATTATATTCATCATTTCGACCGGGTAAGCGGGTTCTACGGTGAAGATTACCGCGGCGAGCACAGCTATGCAGAACGGGTACAATGGCTGGATCTTTCGGAAGACAAACGAATTCAGCGTAAAGCGCTGGCGGATTGTCTTCGGACGTACAATCAGAAACACAATGATCATCCCGCTGTACATAAATCCCTTCAACTTCTGGAGCAGCCAGGAACGGTTACCATGGTTGGTGGACAACAAAGCGGTTTGTTCACCGGACCACTGCTTGTCATATATAAAGCAATTACCGTCATTCAAGCGGCCCGCGAAGCGGAAGAGCGCTTGAATCGTCCTGTCGTGCCTGTATTTTGGATCGCCGGGGAGGACCATGATTGGGATGAAGTCAACCATACGTACTTTCTGAGTCAGGATCAGCAGCTGTCCAAGATCAAGCTTGATGCCAAGGACGGACTCAGGACGTCGGTTAGTTATACCGACGTTGCTGCGGAAGATTGGAATGCGATGCTGGCAGCACTCCAGACCCAGTTGGCAGACAGCGAATATAAGGCCGATCTGCTGAAAATGGCGAAGGAATCGCTTCACGGTTCGGCTGGGCTCAGCGAGGCATTCGCTAAACTAATCAGCTGTATGTTCGGCAAATATGGGCTAATACTCCTGGATTCCGCCGACCCGGGACTTCGGGCGTTGGAAGTGCCCATATTCGAATCGCTGATTACCCGCAACGAAACCCTGGGACTTTCGTACCAGCAGGCGGCAAGGGATATCGCGGGACGGGGTTACGAAGTCCAGGCTGATGTATCCGAGAATGGGGCCAACTTGTTCTACTTGCATGAAGGCAGACGCTTGCTGCTTTACCGAGAAGGACATGTATTCTCAGACCGGAAAGGCATCGTTAAGCTGACGGAAGAAGAACTGCTTCAGGATTTGCATCAGCATCCTGAACGCTTCAGCAACAATGTGCTGACCCGTCCGATCATGCAGGATTCGCTGCTGCCCGTTCTCGGGACGATACTCGGTCCAGGCGAGATTTCCTATTGGGCGATTACACGCTATGCATTTACCGACTTGGGTTTGCAGATGCCGTTGATCATCCCGAGAATGTCATTCTCCATCGTAGATGGAACCGTCCATAAGCTTATGGAGAAATACGGATTGTCCTTCGAGGATGTTCAGCTTCGCTTGTCTGAAAAGCGTGAGGCTTGGCTTGCCAGCAAGGATGAGTTGAATCTGGAAGAACGATTCAGTCAAACCCGGGAACAATTTGAAGCATTGTATCAGCCTTTAATAGAAGATCTTGGCAAAATGCAAAGTGGACTGTTAAAATTAGGTCTAACCAATAAAGATAAAATATTGGAGCAGATGGATTACCTGTTAAGTAAATCCCGGAATGCCTTGGAACAGCAGCATGAGGCCGCACTGGCACAGTGGAAGCGCATTGAACAGACACTGCTGCCGGAAGGGAAACCTCAGGAGAGGGTGTACAACATCCTGGAATACATGAATCGTTATGGATTGAATCTGGTGGATCGCCTGATGGAAATCCCTTACGAAGCTTCGGGCATTCACAGGGTCATTTACGTATAACGATCAGGAATTCAATCATCAGATCATAGGAGGCTGTTAAATGAGCTCATCATCAATACAAACCAGCAATATTACCGACTTGAAACTGGCACCGGAAGGTCATCTGAAAATTGATTGGGTCCAGGCACATATGCCGGTACTGAACCGGGTGCGTGAACAATTCGAGAAAGAACAGCCATTCAAAGGATTGAAAGTCGCCATCTCCTTGCATCTGGAAGCCAAGACCGCATATCTGGCGAAAGTCATTCAGGCTGGCGGAGCCGAAGTGACGATTACGGGCAGTAATCCGTTGTCCACTCAAGATGATGTATGTGCCGCTTTGGTAGAAGACGGGATCACGGTGTTTGCCAAATATAACCCGGATCCTGAGGAATACAAGCAGCACCTCATTTCAACACTGGAAACCAGACCGGATCTGATCATCGACGATGGCGGGGATCTCGTAACGATCCTGCACTCCGAGCGTACGGATCTGCTTGAAGGAATTCGAGGCGGAGCGGAAGAGACAACGACAGGCATCCTGCGCCTGAAATCTTTGGAGAAAGAAGGCTCTCTGAAATTTCCGATGGTTGCCGTGAATGATGCATATTGCAAATACTTGTTTGATAACCGTTACGGTACCGGACAATCAGTCTGGGATGGAATTAACCGGACGACCAACCTGGTGGTTGCAGGCAAGACGGTCGTTGTCGTAGGGTATGGCTGGTGCGGCAAGGGCGTGGCCATGCGTGCCAAAGGCCTTGGAGCCAACGTCATTGTGACCGAGATTGATGCGATTAAGGCCGTTGAGGCTTATATGGACGGCTTCCGCGTTATGCCAATGCGCGAAGCAGCCAAATTGGGAGACTTCTTTGTGACCGTCACGGGTAACCGCGATGTCATCAGTGGGGAAGACTTTGATGTCATGAAGGACGGTGCCATTTTATCCAATGCCGGTCACTTCGACGTGGAAGTCAATAAACCGGATTTATCAGAACGTTCTCAATCGGTTCGGACGGTTCGGCGCAATATCGAAGAATATCATCTGAAAGATGGCCGTAAGATTTATTTGCTTGCCGAAGGCCGTTTGGTAAATCTGGCGGCAGGTGACGGACATCCGGCAGAAATTATGGATATGACGTTTGCGCTTCAGGCCTTGTCGCTCAAACACGTGAATGATCAGTACAAGAGCATCGGTAACCGCGTAGTTAATGTTCCTTACGAATTGGATGAACAGGTTGCCTTATACAAACTGGAAAGTCTAGGTATTGCCATCGACAGCCTGAGCGCTGAACAGAAGTCGTACTTGGACAGCTGGGCTCAGCACTAAACAGCAGCAGCTTTAGATCATTTCCAAACCTCCTTTCCATCCCCGAGCGGGATGAAAGGAGGTTTTTTATGCGATTGTTCTGAGAGAAAGTTCCAAAAAAACAACTAGTCGTTAGAAGGTATTTGATTCTTGACGCCGAATCTATTATCCTAAAGTGGTGGAAAGTGGTGCAAAGTGGGGAATCGGGGTTAAGGGGTGGAGTGCCTGATGTTCATGGGGGAGTTTCAACATAGCATCGACGATAAGGGGAGAATCATTATCCCTGCTAAGTTTCGTGACCTCCTGGGCACCTCGTTTATCGTAACCCGCGGATTGGACAATTGCCTCTTTGTATACCCCAAAGATGAATGGGCCATCATGGAACAGAAGCTCAAATCCCTCCCACTCATGAAGTCGGATGCACGCGCATTTACACGGTTTTTTTTCTCCGGGGCGACGGAATGTGAATGGGATAAACAGGGAAGGGTAAATTTGCCGGGCAATTTGCGCGAGTTCGCCAAGCTCGAGAAGGAATGCGTCGTCATCGGCGTATCGAGCCGAGTGGAGATCTGGAGCAAGGAGCAGTGGCAGAATTACTATCAGCAGTCGGAGGAAGCATTCAACGACATTGCTGAGAAGCTGGTAGACTTTGATTTTGATTTATGACAAGCGTAGGAACATCGTATTGAAATGGACAAGTTACACTTAAAATCATGAATGAGACACAATGGAGGGCTGCAGCTTTGTTCCATCACATCACAGTGCTTAAGCAAGAAGCGACAGAAGGGCTGCGCATCAAACCAGACGGTATATATGTTGACTGTACGCTCGGGGGAGCGGGGCACAGCTCGCTTATTGCTTCCCAACTAAGTTCAAAAGGCCGGTTAATCGCATTGGATCAGGACGATTGGGCATTGAATAACGCCCGGGAAGCCATGAAGCCTTATGTGGACCGGATTACTCTCGTCAAAACCAATTTTCGTGATTTGGAGGAGGTGCTCCGAAACGAAGTGGAGGTTGACGAGAACGGGCAGCCGCAAGTTGACGGTATACTGTTCGATTTGGGCGTATCCTCACCGCAGTTCGATGAAGGGGAGAGAGGGTTTAGTTACAATCACGATGCCCCGCTGGATATGCGGATGGATCAGTCCGCTGAGCTTACCGCAGCCAAAATTGTAAACGAATGGCCGGAACAGGAAATCGCACGAATATTGTATGAATACGGCGAAGAGAAATTTTCAAGGCGAATTGCCAAGGTCATTGTTGAAAGAAGGGCACAGAGTCCTATTCAGACAACCGGCGAGCTTGTCGAAATGATTAAGGAAGGGATTCCGGCCGCAGCTCGGAGAACGGGCGGCCACCCAGCTAAACGAAGCTTTCAAGCGTTTCGCATTGCAGTAAATGATGAGCTTGGCGCATTCAAAGACGCGCTTCACCAAGCTGTGAGATGTCTTGCACCAGGAGGAAGAGTCTCGGTTATCACATTTCACTCGCTCGAAGACCGAATATGCAAACAGATTTTTAACAGCTATATTCCCAAGTGTACGTGCCCCCCGGATTTTCCGATGTGTGTATGCGGAGGCGGCCAAGGTGATCTGAAGCTGGTTAACCGCAAACCGCTGATCCCATCGGCGGAAGAGATTGAGAGTAATCCAAGGGCGCGTTCGGCAAAACTGCGGATTGCGGAGAAACTGTAGAAACATAAAATCCCTGAAAGAAGGAGAATCAGCTATGGCTTACACGCGCGGCAATTTAGCCGTACAGGAGAGACAGAAGGAAACGCAGCAGTCCGCTTATCTTGAGAAGACAAAAGTCGTCAAGCGTCGTTCCCAGCTTCCGCAAAAAGAAAAGCTGTTGTATTTGTTGTCCGTGGTGTTTGTGGTAGCCATCATGGGCGTCATTGGCATGAGTCATGTTCATTCCTATGATTTGAACCGGCAGATCCATGATACCGACAATAAAATAGTCAAGGCGAAACGAGATATTGATCAGCTTCAGGTGGAAAAGCAAACACTGGAGACGCAAATATTGGACAAGGCGAAAGAGTTGGGGTATGTCCCTATTGAGGACAACCATACGATCCAGCTATCACCCGTCTCGGGGTCATCCGAGACACAGAATTCGGACTCGGGACAAAATGATTGAAGTGTGAGGTTTTGACCGATGATAAAAAAAATCAAACTGCGTACCGTGCTAATAGGGGGATGTATAACCCTCTTTTTTGCTTTATTGATTGGTCGGGTGTTTTGGCTGCAGGTGATCGATAACGACTTCTGGAAGGAACAAGCTTTATCGAAATGGTCGCGAAAACAGGATCTTCCGGCCACGCGAGGAACGATTACGGACCGGGACGGCGATATTCTTGCTATGGACGCGCCTGCCTTTACGGTCATTGTGAACCCTGCGGTCATTCAGGCTAACGGCTTGGAGAATGAGGTAGTTAAAGGGCTGCATGAGATTCTTAGCAAGGATGAGGACGAACTCCGTGAACTGGTTAAGGCTAAAGACGATAAGGGGGAATACCTCAAGGGCCGCGAAGTCCGCAGCGAAGGATGGAAGATTGACCAGGAGAAGATGGAAGAGGTTAAAGCGTTTAGTGAAAGCTTGAATCAAAAATTAAAGGCTGCCGGTAAAGTTCCCGATTCGGGCATAGGCTTTCAGCGAGAGTCCAAACGATTTTATCCCAAAGAGACATTGGCTGCACATATTTTGGGTTATACCGATCGTCAGGGTAAGGGAATCGGAGGCATTGAGCAACGTTATGATGAGTTCCTGAAGGGAACCGACGGATTCGCTTCTTACAAGAGTGACAAGAAGGGGGTCAAGCTGCCGAGTGAAGACGATTTATACCAGCCTGCAATAAATGGGAAAAATTTAGTGCTGACGACCGACGATACAATCCAGTATTATATCGAGGAAGCGATGCGCGACACGTATAACCAATATAAACCAATCAGTATGACGGTAATCGCAGCGGATCCGAACACGATGGAAATACTGGGGATGGCCAACATGCCGACTTTTGATCCCAATACATATTCGGAATGGAATCAAAAGAGTTTTATCAATCATGCCGTAAGTTCAAGATATGAACCTGGCTCCACCTTTAAAATCGTAACCCTGGCAAGCGCCGTGCAGGAAAAGCTGTTTAATCCGAATGCTGCCTACCAATCCGGTTCCATTCGGGTAGGGGGAAGAACCCACCGAGACATTAATAGCGTAGGGTGGGGGCCGATCTCTTATCTGGAAGGTGTTAAGAGGTCCAGTAACGTGGCCTTTGTTAAGCTTGGATTCGAAATGCTGGGCAAGGAGCGTTTCACCAATTACATCAAGGAGTTTGGGTTTACGGAGAAGACCGACATCGATCTTCCGGGTGAGATTCTGGGTAGTCTTAATATGACTTATGATTCCGATATTTCAACCATGACCTACGGTTATGCCGTTTCGGTAACGCCCATTCAGCAAATCGCTGCGATCTCGGCCGTAGCGAATGGCGGTAAATTGATGAAACCGCACATGGTGAAGGAAATCGAGGATCCGAATACGGGCAAGATTGAGAAGATTGAGCCGGAAATGATTCGGCAAGTTATTTCTCCAGAAGCAGCCAAAGAGACAGGTAAGTATCTGGAACAGGTTGTTGCGGACCAATCAATTGGTACGGGTAGAAAAGCGTATATCGATGGTTACCGTGTAGCAGGGAAAACAGGAACCGCGATTAAATCCAATGGCGGATACGCAGATCGTTCCAAACAAATTGTTTCATTCATCGGCTATGCACCTGTGGAAAATCCGAAGATAGCCGTACTGGTCATTATTGACGAAGCGAATGATGAACAAGGTGGCGGTGCATTGGCTGCTCCGATATTTAAAGAGATTGTATCAAAGACACTAACATACTGGGGTGTCCCTAAATCGAATACGACCCAGCAATCAGACAAGTCCAAAACAGCGACGATTCCGGATAATGCTCGCATATCTCCTAACTTGAAGGGCATGAAAGTCAGCGAAGTGAAGACCAAGCTGCTTGACGAGGGCATGACTTTCGAAACGCTGGGGAGCGGCAGCACGGTTAAGCAACAGTATCCGCCTGCTGGTGTGCCTTTGAGCAGCGGACAGAATATCTATCTAATCACCGAGGACAATGCATCCATGGAAATCCCGCACTTACAGGGGGAATCCCTCCGGGATGCCATGGAAGTACTCACCTTGATGAAGGTGAAGGTAAGTGTACAAGGTGAAGGCTACGTTGCTGAACAATTGGAAACGACCGAGAATGGTCAGCGAACCGTACATTTGACCCTCAAATCGGCTCAAGAGTTGATAACGGGAAAGAGCAGTTCCGATGAAACTTCCTCCGTTGGCACCGAAAATGCGAACGGGGAAGAAACCGGTGGAAAAGAGTCGGAAGGAACTGCCGATAACGATGCCGAGGCAACCGACCAAGGGCAAGGCAATACAGAAGGGGAATAGCTTGTTCTAACCCGGGTTTGTCCCGAATACTCATGTGAAGAACGCATATCATGAGCTTTCGGGTTCAAACAGGGAGGGAAGCTTAGGTGAAAGTATCCAAGGTATCGCAGCGGAGAAGACTGCTCTGGAGCCTGCTGCTGCTGCTCCTGCTGTTCTCTGCACTGATCATCAGACTGGCTTATGTGCAGATTGGGAAAGGCGCGGAGCTGTCGGCGAAGGCGGAGGATCTTTGGCGCCGCGACATTCCGTTTGCGGCACAGCGTGGTGAGATTTTGGATCGTAACGGAACCGCATTGGTTACGAATATAACGACACCGACCATTTGGGCGATTCCCGTACAAATCAAAGATCCGGACCATACGGCCGAAACCTTGGCTGGGCTTATCAGCATGGACAAAGCCGATATCAAGAAAATCATTACGAAACGTTCGAGGTTGGAACGGATAAATCCCGGTGGACGAAAAATTACGATGGAGCTGGCTCAGGAAATTCGTGATTTGAAGCTGCCGGGTATCGTTGTTGCTGAGGATAACAAACGGTATTATCCCTATGGCGATCTCGCAGCCCATATTTTGGGGTTCACGGGGGCCTACAGCCAGGGACTTACCGGCTTGGAAGCCATGCATGACGATAAGCTGAAAGGCTTCGAAGGCGGAATATCCTATCTGTCCGATGCAGGCGGAAGAATCATGCCGGGCTCCTCGGAAAAGTATGTCGAGCCTCGTGATGGTCTGAACCTGGAGCTAACGATCGATAAATCCATACAGTCCATTATGGAGCGGGAGCTTGACCAGGCCATGGTGAAGTATCAGGCGAATGGGGCATGGTCGATTGCCATGAATCCCAAGACAGGCGAGATTTTGGCGATGGCCAGCAGGCCGGGTTATTCTCCAGCCAATTACCAGGAGTTTTCAGCCGAGACGTACAATCGCAACCTGCCGATCTGGATGACCTATGAGCCGGGCTCGACGTTCAAGATTATTACGCTTGCCGCTGCCCTTGAAGAGGACAAGGTCGATCTGAAGAACGACCACTTCTTTGACAGTGGAGCGGTAGAAGTCGGTGGAGCGAGACTGCGCTGCTGGAAAAAAGGCGGCCATGGCAGCCAGTCCTTCATGGAGGTTGTCCAGAACTCCTGCAACCCGGGCTTTGTGGCGTTAGGTCAGAAGCTGGGCAAGGAAAGCCTGTTCCAGTATATCCGCGATTTTGGTTTTGGGGCGAAGACGGGCATCGATTTGAACGGTGAAGAGAATGGCATCCTGTTCAAGCTTGATAAGGTCGGTCCTGTTGAGCTGGCAACAACGGCATTTGGGCAAGGGGTATCGGTTACGCCGATCCAGCAGGTTGCTGCAGTGTCCGCCGCCATTAACGGCGGCAAATTATTTAAGCCGCATGTGGCCAAGGCGTGGGTCAATCCGGAGACGGGCGAGACAGTCGAGGAAATCAAGCCGGAGCTCGTCAGACAAGTCATTTCGGAAGAAACGTCCAAGCAAGTGCGCGAGGCACTCGAAAGCGTCGTTGCAAAAGGGACCGGACGCCCGGCCTTCATCGACGGTTATCGTGTCGGAGGGAAGACGGGTACCGCCCAGAAGGTTATTAACGGCAGATACTCCTCAACCGAGCATATCGTATCTTTTATCGGATTCGCACCTGCCGATGATCCTGAGATTGTGGTGTACACAGCGGTAGATAACCCGAAGGGCATTCAGTTCGGTGGAGTCGTGGCTGCTCCCATCGTCCAGAACATCCTGGAGGATGCGCTGCATTACATGAATGTTCCGCCGCGCAAAGACCAGCTTGCCCGTGAATACAAATATGGCGAGACGCCAACCGTGACTGTGCCGAACCTGGTCGGAGCGACCGTTCAGGATCTGTATGAGGACCTGAATATGAATTTCATGCTGGCCAAGTCCGGAACCGGCAACACGGTCATTTCCCAGGCACCGAAGCCGGGAAGCCGGGTGGAGCGAGGATCCACCATTCGGATTTATATGGGTGAAGATCCGGAGGAATCCAAGCACGAACATTAAGGCATCATCCGATTCACGAGTGAGGACGGATGGTGCAGATATATAGAGAGAGGGATAACAAATGAAATTGAAGCAATTATCATCCGTATTGGCTGCTGCTGTTATCGAGGGGTCCGGAGATGTTGAAATAACAGGGATTGAGACAGACTCGAGACAAGTGAAGGCGGGGGATTTGTTCATTTGTCTGCCGGGCCATACGGTAGATGGACACCAGTTTGCAGCCCAGGCTGCAGACCAAGGCGCTGCGGCCTTGGTCGTTGAGCGGAAGCTTGAGATAGACCTTCCGCAAGTCATTGTGAAGGACAGCCGCTTTGCGATGGCGGGTTTGGCGAATGCCTTTTTTAATCAGCCAAGCTCCCGCATGAAGATGATCGGCGTGACCGGAACGAACGGCAAGACCACAACAACGTATTTGATTGAGTCGATCATGAACGATTACGGTTTGAAGACCGGGTTGATCGGCACCATTCAGATGAGATACGACGGCCGTTCGTTCCCGATGCCGAGAACGACGCCTGAGGCGCTGGAACTCCAGCGTTATTTGAACGATATGGCGAACGCAGGCACCGAGTGCTGCGTAATGGAGGTATCCTCGCACGCGCTCGAACAGGGGCGGGTGAAGGGAACGGATTTCCGGACAGCTATATTCACTAACCTGACGCAGGATCATCTGGACTATCATCATACGATGGAAGAATACCGCGGGGCCAAAGGGTTATTTTTCTCCCGGCTGGGCAACGCTTTTGCCAAGGATGAATCGTCGCGCAAATATGCCGTCCTGAATGCGGATGATGAGGCTTCAGCTTATTTTGCCAAGCAGACCGCGGCGGAAGTGATTACCTATGGTTTGGGAGACGATGCGGATATACGGGCAAGCAACATCTCGATCACCGCTCAAGGCACCTCGTTCCATGTGAATACATTCCGCGGCAGTGCGGATATTTCGATTCGAATGGTAGGGAAATTCAACGTGTATAACGCGATGGCGGCGATTGCTGCCGCGCTTCTTGAGGGAATCCCGCTCGAGGATATTAAGAACAGCCTGGAGTCCGTACCCGGAGTTGACGGCCGCGTTGAGGTCGTGGATGAAGGTCAGCCGTACGCCGTGATCGTGGATTATGCGCATACGCCGGACGGGCTCGAAAATGTACTGCGAACCGTTAATGAATTTGCTGAAGGCCGGGTGCTTACGGTATTCGGCTGCGGCGGTGACCGGGATCGGACCAAACGGCCGATCATGGGTAAAATTGCTGCGAAATATAGCGATGTTGTATTCGTGACTTCCGATAATCCCCGTACGGAAGACCCGGATTTGATCCTGAAGGATATCGAAGCCGGCTTGATTGAAGACGGAGTGTCAACAGAAAGCTACAAGCTCATCGTTGATCGCCGGAAAGCGATCGAAAAGGCTATTGAAATGGCAAGCCCGGGCGATGTAGTATTGATTGCGGGGAAAGGTCATGAGACCTACCAGCTGATTGCGGGCGAAGTGCTAGATTTTGACGACCGCATCGTAGCCAAAGACGCGATAAGGGGCAGACAATAGTGATCCATAAATCATTAAAGAGCATCGCCGACATGTGCGGCGGGACGCTCTCACGTAACCAAGATGACAACATTATCATTCAAGGGGTCGGTACCGACTCCCGAACCATACAGCCGGGAAATCTGTTTGTTCCGATTGTGGGCGAGAAATTTGATGGGCACGAGTTCGCGGAGAGCGTGCTCGCCAGCGGAGCTGGCGCAGTGCTCTGGCAGAGAGATCATCAACCGATTCCCGACCTCCCGCTCATTCTCGTTGAGGATACATTAACGGCGCTCCAGTCGCTTGCGGCGGCTTATTTGTCCGAAAGCAGCGCAAAGGTGATCGGCATTACCGGCAGTAACGGGAAAACCACAGTGAAGGACATGGTCTCCGCACTGCTTGAAACCACGTTTAACGTTCACAAGACGCAAGGCAATTACAACAATCATATCGGTCTTCCGTTAACCGTACTCGCGATGAAGGAAGATACCGATATGATCGTGCTTGAGATGGGCATGAGCGGACGTCACGAGATAGAACTGCTTTCGACCATTGCGCGTCCGGATATGACGGTGATTACCAACGTAGGGGAAGCGCATATGCTTCAGCTCGGCTCGCGTGAGGAAATCGCCCGCGCCAAGCTTGAAATCATCAGCGGCATGAAGCCGGGCGGCTTGCTGATCTATCACGGGGACGAACCGTTGATCCGTCAGGTGCTTGCTGAAGAAACGACGGTGAAGCCAGAAGGACTGCGAACGTTTACGTTTGGCAATCAAGAAACCAATGATGATTATCCGACGGGACTCATGTTCCATGCAAAAGGAATCATATTCACTTCGAACCGGCATGCGGGCGAAGGCTTCAGCCTGCCGCTTCTCGGCCGTCATAATGTAGTCAACGCGCTGGCGGCGATGGCTGTAGCGGCCCATATGGGAATCGGCGATGAAGCGATTCGCAGCGGGTTTGCCAATCTGAAGCTGTCGAGCATGCGGATCGAAGCCGTGGAGACTGCGTTCGGGGTCACCGTGCTGAACGATGCTTACAATTCCAGTCCTACCGCGGTTAAGGCGGCATTGGACGTGCTTGGGGATATGAAAGGCTACCACCGACGAATTGCCGTTCTCGGGGACATGCTGGAACTTGGTCAGCGGGAAGAGGAATTCCATGCCGAGATTGGAGATTACTTATCTCCGGACAATGCGGATTTTGTGTTCACCTACGGCCCATTGTCGCTTCACACGGCGAGGAAAGCGAAAGATCGCTTCCCTGAAGGGGCTGTGCTTCCGTTTACGGATAAAGAGAGACTGATCGAAGCCTTGCTGGAGCGGGTAACGGAGAAGGATATCGTATTGGTGAAAGCCTCGCGCGGCATGAGGCTGGAACATGTGGTTGACGCCTTGAAGGCCCTGCCTGGCGGCAACAACGGAGTGAGGGGGTGAGCAGATGGACTTTCAATTGCTGTTATTGACAATCGGTGTAGCGTTTGTGCTTGCGGTGATATCGGCTCCGCTGCTCATTCCGCTGCTGCGGCGGATGAAGTTCGGCCAGCAGGTCAGGAGTGACGGTCCGCAGAGCCACTTGAAAAAAGCCGGAACGCCAACGATGGGCGGCGTTGTGATTTTGCTTGCTTTTACACTGACTTATATTAAGTTTTCTCCTGTCGATACTGATTTCTATGTGATGATCGTAGCGACGCTCGGTTTCGGTTTGATCGGCTTTCTTGACGACTATATTAAGATCGTATTTCGCAGATCATTAGGACTCACGGCCAGGCAGAAGCTGTTTGGACAGCTTCTGTTTTCCGGTATTATGTGCTGGCTGTTGATCTCCAACGGGCATAGCACGGCGATAAGCGTTCCAGGGATGGATTGGTCCTTTGATTGGGGGCCTTGGTTCTACTATCCGTTTATCGTGGTCATGATGCTGGCGATCAGCAACGCGGTCAATTTTACCGATGGAGTGGATGGTCTTCTGTCCGGTGTCAGCGCGATTGCCTTCGGCGCTTATGCCATTGTGGCCATTCAGTCTACTTCGTTCGCGGCGGCATTTTGTGCAGCGGCGATGATCGGTGCGGTTCTCGGTTTCCTGGTATTTAACGCTCACCCTGCCAAGGTGTTCATGGGAGACACGGGGTCTTTAGGAATCGGGGGTGCTATTGGCGCCATTGCGATCGTTACCAAGAGTGAGCTGCTGTTCCTCATTATTGGCGGGGTATTCGTCATTGAGATGTTATCCGTTGTGCTTCAGGTGGTCTCCTTCAAAACCAGAGGCAAACGAATATTCAAAATGAGCCCGATCCATCACCATTATGAACTATCCGGGTGGTCGGAGTGGCGCGTCGTCTTTACATTTTGGGCCGTGGGACTGATACTTGCGGGACTCGGACTTTATATCAACAAGGGGTTGTAACATATGAAGCAGCTAGATGATTATCGGGATAAGAATATCGTCGTACTGGGACTGGCCAAAAGCGGAGTACAGGTAGCTAAAGTGCTGCATCAAGCCGGTGCCTCCGTCATTGTGAACGATAGAAAGGAAAGAGAACAGTGTCCTGAAGCTTCGGAGCTCGAGGCTTTGGGTATTTCTGTTATTTGCGGTGGACATCCCGATGATCTTATTCATCCCGGTGTGACGCTTCTTGTCAAAAATCCCGGGATTCCGTATTCCGTCCCGCCTGTCCAAAAGGCGCTTGAGCTTAAGATTCCTGTCGTGACCGAAGTTGAAATCGCCTATCACCTGTGTGAAGCTCCGATGATCGGCATTACGGGCTCGAATGGCAAAACAACGACGACAACCTGGGTAGGCAAAATGCTGGAAAGCGCAGGTCTTTCCCCGATTGTAGCCGGTAATATCGGCACGCCTCTATCCGAGGCTGCAGCAGAAGCAACGGAAAACAACTGGATGGTTGTTGAGCTGAGCAGCTTTCAGTTAAAAGGAACAGAGAAGTTCAGGCCGCGCATTGCCTGCCTTCTCAACATTGCGGAAACGCATCTTGATTACCATGGCGGTATGGATGATTATGTTGCATCCAAAGCCAAGCTGTTCGCTAACCAGACTGCGGATGATACCGCTGTGCTCAATTGGGATGATCCCGTGTGCAGAAACCTTGTTCCGTATATCAAGGCGCGCATCGTGCCTTTTTCGATGAGTGAGAGCCTTCGTGAAGGGGTTCACGTAATGCCGCCATATGTTGCCGGTGCTCAGGACTCGATTGAAGACGATCAGGGACGTACCCTGATTTATACAGATGGCGAAGGGTTTACGCATGAGATCATCCGTGTGGAGAACATCGGACTGCCCGGAAGATTTAATGTAGGGAATGCATTGGCGGCCTGTGCGATTGCGATAGCGGCCGGCGTTGCTCCCGATAAGCTGGAAGATGCTTTGTCCAGCTTCCGCGGCGTTGAACACCGCTTGGAATACGTTGCCGAACTTCAGGGCGTATCCTATTACAACAACTCGAAGGCAACGAACTCCAAGGCGACGCACATGGCATTGACTTCGTTCAAGGAGCCTATCGTATTAATCGCAGGTGGGCTTGATCGTGGGTCGGATTACGAGGAATTGATTCCTTCCTTGCAAGGAAGGGTGAAAGCCATTGTGCTTCTTGGCGAAACGAAGGAGAAAATCGCGAATGCTGCTGCCAAAGCCGGATTAAAGGACATCATCCTCGTCGATAATGGAGAGGACGCCGCCGCGACTTTGACCTCGGCTGTCCAGAAGGCTGCCGGGCTGGCAGAGAGCGGGGATATTGTTCTACTATCACCCGCATGTGCGAGCTGGGACATGTTTCCTTCCTATGAGGTACGAGGACGCATTTTTAAAGAGGCGGTGCATAACCTTTAAGTAGGGGGGTGGATAAGCCCCTACTAAGGATGTACGAGGTGGCCTTTCCATGAACAAGAACCGCCAGGCGCCCGATCTGTGGCTGCTTATCTGTATTTTGGCCCTGCTGGCCATCGGAATCGTCATGGTATACAGTGCAGGATCCGTCCTCGCTTTTCATGACTACGGCGATAAGTTTTATTTTGTGAAGCGTCAGCTGTTTTTTGCCTGTCTGGGGCTTGCTGCCATGTATTTCACATCGAGGATCGACTATCGGGTTTGGAAGAAATACAGCAAGATTGTACTGCTGGTCTGCTTTTTTATGCTGATTATCGTACTTATTCCAGGGGTCGGCGTTGTTCGCGGCGGAGCCAGAAGCTGGCTCGGCATCAGCTCGTTCGGCATTCAGCCCTCCGAGTTTATGAAGCTGGGCATGATTCTGTTTCTATCGCGCTGGCTTAGTAAGCAAGATTATGATATTACGTCTTTTACCAGGGGGCTTTTGCCGCCGCTTGGTTTAATCGGACTGGCCTTCGGATTGATTATGCTGCAGCCTGATTTGGGTACGGGTGCCGTTATGCTCGGAGCTGCGATGATGATCGTATTTACCGCAGGGGCACAGATGAAGCATCTGGGCTTTCTCGCATTAGGCGGGGTAGCCGGTTTCATTGGCTTGATTCTGGCAGCCCCTTACCGGCTGAAGCGGATAACCGGATTTCTCGATCCATGGTCCGATCCGCTTGGCGCAGGCTATCAGATCATCCAATCCCTCTATGCCATAGGGCCGGGCGGACTTGGCGGACTCGGACTTGGCATGAGCCGTCAGAAGTACGCTTATGTACCTGAACCGCAGACTGATTTTATTTTTTCGATCTTGGCCGAAGAGCTTGGGTTCATTGGCGGTTTGATTGTCCTGCTCTTGTTCGCTGCCTTGGTGTGGCGGGGCATGAGGGTGGCCATGACCGTATCCGATGGTTTTGGAAGTTTGCTGGCTGTTGGTATCGTAGGCATGGTCGCCATCCAGGTCGTTATCAATATCGGTGTCGTTATCGGTTTAATGCCGGTGACAGGGATTACGCTGCCGCTCATCAGTTACGGAGGCAGCTCACTGACGCTGATGCTGACGGCGCTGGGCATTCTATTAAATATTTCCCGTTATGCGAGGTGAAGGGTATGCGTGTCGTATTGACCGGCGGCGGAACGGGGGGGCATATTTACCCCGCCGTTGCCATTGCAAGACAATGTGAAAAGGAAGATCCGAAAACGGAGTTTTTATATATCGGAGGCCAGCGGGGTCTCGAAAGCAAGCTGGTACCCCAAGAGAAGCTGCCGTTTGAGAGCATCGATATCACGGGGTTCCGGCGCAAGCTGTCGCTGGATAACGTGAAGACCATTATGCGTTTTTTCAAAGGCGTGAAGCGATCGAAGGCCCTCCTGAAGGAGTTTAAACCCGATGTTGTGATCGGTACCGGAGGTTATGTGTGCGGTCCGGTGGTTTATGCAGCGGCCAAGCTCGGAATACCGACCATGATTCATGAGCAGAATGCGATCCCGGGCCTCACCAACCAGTTCCTCAGTCGATATGCGGATACGGTTGCCGTCAGCTTTGAGGGATCAGAGTCTTCTTTTCCTAAAGCCAAAAGAACGGTATATACAGGAAATCCACGTGCGACAACGGTATTATCCGCCAATCGTGAACGTGGATTTGCTACGCTCGGCATTCCGATGGACAGCCAGGTCGTACTGATCGTCGGCGGAAGCCGGGGGGCCAAGGCGATCAATAACGCGATGATCGGGATGGCGCCGTTCATACAGAAGCTGCCGGGCGTACATTTTGTGTTTGTTACAGGCGATACTTATTTTGAGAACACGCGGGAATCTATCCTGTCGCAGCTCGGTACCATGCCGAATCAACTTCATATCGTGCCATACGTTCATAATATGCCGGAAGTGCTTGCGGCTACTTCGCTGATTGTAAACCGTGCAGGAGCTTCATTCCTGGCGGAGATTACATCGCTTGGCATTCCATCCGTACTTATACCTTCACCTAACGTCACCAATAACCATCAGGAGGCGAATGCGAGGCAATTGGAGGAAGCGGGCGCATCCAGCATGATTCTTGAAAAGGATTTGACGGCTGAATCGCTGTTCGGAAAGCTTGAGGAGATCATGACCAGTCGCTCTACAAGAGAGGCGATGTCCGCGGCTTCGAAAAAGCTCGGCAAACCGGATTCGGCTACCGTCATTGTTCAAGAAATCCGCCGGTTAACCGGCAAACGCTAAAACGGCTGGGCGATTGTCACACACCTATGGAGCCTGACATAAGATACTCTATAATCGTGACACACCCATGAGGCCGGCATTACTGACAGCGGCCATCTCTTCATCAAGTTGAAGGAATGGCCTTTTGGTTTTGAAAGTCAAGGGGAGGTTTATTTAAAATGCAGCAGTGGAAATCGCTACTATCAGAGGCCAATATCGGAACAGTGTTATGGAATGAACCGCTGGCAAAATACACGACGTGGAAAATAGGCGGACCAGCCGATTGCCTAATTATTCCTGAGAACAAGGAACAGCTCAGGGAACTGGTCACTCTTCTCCATGCCCATCACATACCTTGGACACAATTGGGCCGCGGTTCTAACATGTTGGTTGCCGATAAAGGCATTCGGGGAGCGGTCATCAAGCTGGGCCAGGGATTTGAAGAGCTTCATTTTGACGGAGAGACGGTTACTGCAGGCGGCAGTCTGTCTTTTGTCAAGCTCAGTGTTCTGGCCGGAAAAGAAGGATTATCCGGTCTTGAATTTGCCGGAGGCATTCCTGGATCGGTCGGAGGGGCCGTCTACATGAATGCAGGTGCCCATGGGTCTGATGTGTCACGCATATTCAAGTCCGCTGACATTGTACTGGAAACAGGGGAATTGGTTACGTATGCTGCGAAAGATATGGCGTTTGATTACCGACACTCCATTCTGCATGAACGAAAAGGGATTGTGACTGAAGCGGTATTTGGGCTCCGTCAAGGAGACCGCAAAGAAATTTCAGCTGTTATGGCCTCCTACAAGGACCGTCGCCGGCGTACACAGCCGCTCCAATCCGCAACGGCAGGCAGTGTGTTTCGCAACCCGCCCGGCGATCATGCCGCGAGGTTGATCGAGGCTGCCGGTCTTAAGGGCCTACGGATCGGGGGCGCAGAAGTTTCTTTACAGCATGCCAATTTCATTGAGAACACCGGTCAAGCGACAGCAGAGGACGTGCTCGCTTTGATGGAACGCATCAAGGAAACCATCTCGGAAAAGAACGGAATTCATATGGTGCCTGAGGTGTACGTTCTGGGCGAGCGGTAAACTCGGAGGTGATACATTGGACAAATTGGTGATTGAGGGTGGAAGGCCCCTATCAGGAACCATTCGTATCCATGGCGCAAAAAATGCAGCTTTACCTATTCTAGCAGCAAGTCTTCTGGCAGAAGGGACTGTAAGGTTAAGCAATGTCCCGCACCTGCTGGATATTGAAGTGATGCTCAGCATTCTCAGCCGTCTTGGCTCCAAATGCAAGCATGAGCTGGAGACGGTTACCGTGGATACCTCGTCTGCCAATTCGTTTCATGTCCCGGAAGATTTAATGAAGCAGATGCGATCCTCCATCTTTTTGATGGGACCTCTGCTGGCCCGTTTTGGTGAAGTGACGATCTATCAGCCTGGAGGCTGCGCGATCGGAGAACGCAAGATCGACCTCCATCTTCAGGGGCTGCAGGCGCTTGGTGCGGAAATCGAGGAGAGTAACGATAAGATCCATTGCAGGGCAAGCCGGCTGGTCGGGACTGATATTCATCTGGATTTTGCCAGCGTAGGGGCAACGGAGAACATCATGATGGCAGCAGCAACGGCGCTTGGCACAACGGTGCTCACCAATGCCGCCAGAGAGCCTGAAATTCAGGACCTTCAGCATTTCCTGAACAAGATGGGAGCGAACATTATCGGCGCAGGAACGGATACCATCACGATCCATGGGGTGGAGCGTCTGGAGCCTTGCGAGTACGAGATCATACCGGACCGGATCGTAGCTGGCACCGTCATGATAGCAGCGGCAGTTACCCGCGGTAGTGTAACGCTTACGAAGACCAATCCATCTCATTTAACTTCCCTTATACATGTGCTAAAGCGCGCCGGTGTTCAAACCAGTATATGCAATGATATAATAAACATAAGCTGTATGAGCCGTCCTAAAGCGGTAGAACGTATTGTGACTTCACCGTATCCTTCGTTCCCGACGGATTTGCAATCCCAGGTCATGGTCCTGCTGTCCTTGGCGGACGGATTTAGCGTGATGAAAGAGACGGTATTCGAAGGACGGTTCAAGCATGTGGAGGAGCTCTCCCGTATGGGAGCGGACATTTCCACGGATCTGAACTATGCGTTCATACGCGGCGTTCAGAGAATTTATGGAGCTACTGTGGAGGCAACCGATCTTCGGGCTGGAGCGGCGCTCGTCATTGCCGGTTTGGCCGCGCAGGGAACGACCGTGGTGGAGCAAGTTCACCATATTGATCGCGGTTATGATCGTATTGAAAACATGTTCCAAGGTTTAGGCGCACGGATCTATCGTCAATCCCCGGTGCCAAAACCGCTTGATTTAGCCAATTGAGGTCCTGGGCTTCCCCTCCGAAAAAGGAGGGGATCACAGGTCTTTATGGAGAGAGTGGATATGTCCAAGACACATATGCCTGTCCTTAAGCAGGACAAGCCCAAACCGAAAACAGCCAAAAAAATCATATGGATACTTTTGCTGCTGTTCGTAGCCCTGCTGACGATTCTGTTTTTCCGGTCGTCTGTCAGCCAAGTTACCGAGATTCATTTTACAGGCAATACGTTTAATACAAATGAGCAGCTTATCAAGCAAAGCGGACTCCATATCGGAGACCAGTACTTTGGCGTTGAACCGAAAGATGTGCAGGAACGCCTGATGAAGCTGGGAACGATTAAGTCGGCTGAAGTGGTCAAGAGCTTTCCGGGCGAAGTCAGCATCGTAGTGACGGAGCATCCTACGGTGGCCTACGAGTTGTCCGAAAGCGGGGAACTTCAAGCCATACTGGCCAGCGGCACCTCGGTTCCCGTTACAGCGAGCGGCATCGCCGTTGAGAAGCCGATTTTGACCAATTGGGACCCGGACGATCCGAACAAGGCCGAGCTTAGCGAAGTGCTTGCCGAGATTTCGGGCAGCCTGACCTCCGATATCTCGGAAATCATGCCGTCGCCGACGTTATCTTTTCCGGATCGGATCAAGATGTATACACGTTCCAAGTTCGAAGTCATTACTTCGGTTGCCTTGCTCCGTGACAAAGTAGAGTACCTGAATCAGGTTACCGAAATGGAGCGGCCGGGTGTCATTACGATGCTGGAAGCGGACTCTTACGTGCCGTTTGTAGAAGAAGTTGAAGAAGGCACGGAAGAAGGGCAATAACCCCCTACTCAGGGGTTGGAATAAATGGTACAATTGAAAGTATTGACAACTTGTTTCGGCACTTCTTTTTTGAATGACTTTTACGGCCTGTTATAGCAAATGTTGGCAGTAAAAAAAATGTTGAAAAAAGAGGGAAAGACCTACGAGTGTTGAATAAGTAGAAATGTATTCTTTATTATCAAAATTAATTTGCTAAAAACAGGAGGTGCCAGGGCTTGAGCAACAATGACATCATTGTTAGTTTGGACATCGGTACATCCAAAGTTCGTGCTATTATTGGGGAAGTTAATAATGGAACCTTTAATATTATTGGAGTTGGATCTGCCGACTCGGAGGGAATTCGCAAAGGTGCAATTGTAGATATCGACCAGACCGTACAATCCATTCGCAGCGCTGTTGATCATGCGGAGCGTATGGTCGGTATTCAAATATCCGAAGTATATGTCGGCATTTCTGGAAATCATATCGGACTTCAATCCAGCCATGGAGTTGTGGCAGTATCGAACGAGGATCGCGAAATTGGTGAAGAGGACATCGACCGCGTGCTGAAAGCAGCGGAAGTCGTGGCGCTTCCTCCGGATCGTGAAATTATCGATGTGGTTGCTAAACAGTTTGTAGTTGACGGTTTGGAAGGAATCTCTGATCCGCGAGGAATGATCGGCGTAAGGCTAGAAGTTGAAGCGACGATTATTACTGGCGCCAAAACGGCAATACATAACCTGTTACGTTGTGTGGAGAAATCAGGTCTAAAAGTGAAGGATCTGGTGCTGATTCCGCTTGGAGCCGGGCAGCTAGCCTTGTCCAAGGATGAGAAAACGATGGGTTCGGTGCTGGTTGACGTCGGGGCGGGCTCAACCACCTTGGCCGTGTTCGAGGGAGGCAGTATTGCCGCAACTTCGACGCTGCCGGTTGGTGGAGATTTCGTCACGAATGATATTGCATATGGCCTGCGAACGCTGACGGATCAAGCAGAGAAGGTTAAACTGAAGTACGGATGCGCACTGATCGAGAGTGCCGCACAAGAAGTAACGTTTAAGGTAACTAGAATTGGAAGCAATGTGGACAAGGAGTTCACGCAAGAAGATTTGGCAGCTATCATAGAACCTCGCGTTCAGGAAATTTTCCAATTGGTGCGCCAAGAAATCAAGCGCTTGGGTTACAGTGAGCTTCCTGGTGGTTATATACTTACTGGGGGCACTATGTCCATGCCTGGTGTGCTGCAGGTGGCACAAAATGAGCTGGCGACTTCCGTACGGATTGCGGTTCCCGATTTCATCGGTGTTCGTGATCCGGGATACTGCAGCGGAGTCGGCATCCTCCATAATGCAATCCGGAACGTACGTGTACGCAATACAGGAGGAAGCAACAACAACAGCGGAAATAGCAAGAAACCGGTGAACCGTGCTAAGCAGCAAAATCCTGTCGCAGCAACTCAGGAGACCAGCCAGAAGCCGGGATTTATTGAACGCCTGAAAAAGATGTTCAGCGAGTTTATATAGCGGATTCATTCGACTGTGGACGTGCCATCCACGCACATTGAGGGGGAGATGGATTAGATGTTGGAATTTGATTTTGAAATGGAGAGCTTAGCTCAAATAAAAGTAATCGGAGTAGGTGGCGGCGGAAGCAACGCGGTTAACCGAATGATTGAAAATGGTGTGCAAGGTGTTGAATTTATTACGGTCAATACGGATGCTCAGGCACTCCACCTTGCTAAATCCGAACATAAACTGCAAATCGGGGACAAGCTGACTCGCGGTCTTGGTGCCGGCGCCAATCCTGACGTAGGCAAGAAGGCGGCGGAAGAATCCCGCGATTTGATCATGAACACCCTGAAGGGTGCCGATATGGTATTCGTTACGGCCGGTATGGGCGGCGGAACCGGAACGGGTGCTGCTCCTGTCATTGCTGAAATCGCCAAGGAATGCGGCGCACTGACCGTAGGCGTGGTGACTCGACCGTTTACGTTTGAAGGACGCAAGCGCTCTTCTCAGGCTGAGCTTGGCATTGAAGCTCTGAAAGAGAAGGTCGACACGCTGATTGTCATCCCGAATGATCGACTTCTCGAAATTGTCGACAAGAAAACACCCATGCTGGAAGCCTTCCGTGAAGCGGATAATGTTCTTCGCCAGGCAGTCCAAGGCATCTCTGATCTAATTGCTGTACCGGGTCTGATCAACCTTGACTTTGCCGACGTGAAAACGATCATGACAGAACGCGGCTCGGCCCTGATGGGTATCGGATTGGCTACTGGTGAGAACCGTGCCTCCGAGGCTGCCCGCAAGGCGATCATGAGCCCGCTCCTTGAAACCTCTATCGAAGGTGCGCGCGGTGTGATCATGAATATTACGGGAGGAACCAATCTCTCCTTGTATGAAGTGAATGAAGCGGCCGAGATCGTAACTTCAGCTTCCGATCCGGAAGTGAACATGATCTTCGGTGCGATTATTGAGGAAAACATGAAGGATGAAATCAAGGTAACGGTGATCGCTACCGGCTTTGAAGGCAAGCCTTCTCCAATCCCTCCTGGACGTCGTCCTGTGCCTCAAGGGGAACAGCAGCAGCAACAGCAGCCGGCAACGGACAAGAGTAATGTGAATCTGAAGCCATTTGGCAATCAGAACAGCAATGATCAGCTTGATATTCCTACTTTCCTTCGCAATCGTTCCCGCAATAATGATTAAAATCAGTAAGCCTGTGCTTCGTCATCATGATGAAGACAGGCTTATTTTTGTAACCCAACCTCGCCATCTTCCTTTCACTTCATTGTCAGGACCATACGGCTGATGCTGTCACACTTTCACGAATAAGAGCCCCATGCGAAATTACAGTGGACTTTAAAGATTTTCCCCAAGCATTCCTTCCTAGAAAAGAGATCGCTGATAACGCCAAGAGGTCTGCTCTTGGTTCTCGGCTCTAAAAACTGCCCTTCATCGACAAAAAAAGTCTGTAATCCGCCCACAGGTTTAGACAGACTTTGAATTCTATTCTTCTTATACTAGTAACATCTCCCATTGCCCAGAAAACAACAGAAGGATAACCGAAGTGATTCTTCGACTAGGCAGGTGAATAACCTGGTTGTTTATATTGATCTCATATTTTTGGCAAACCTCGTCATTGACGGCATTTTGCTGGCTTTGACCGCCTGGATGCGCAGGGTCAAGCCAAGGTGGTGGAGACTTGTATTATCCTCTGTGGTAGGCGCGTTGTATGTCGTCATGATGTTTGTCCCGCAACTCTCATTTTTGTTTACCTTTCTCATCAAATTTGGACTTTCGTTGATCATGTTGTGGATCGCTTTCGGCTTTGCAAGCTTACAGAGTTATCTGCGGAATTTGGGAGCATTTTATATGGTGAATTTTGCCGCGGCCGGAGGCATTATCGGTGTTCATTACTTGCTCCAAAATTCGGGAGAATTGTTCAGCGGGATATGGTATACGACATCGGGAGGGCTATCGTTTGAATTGAAGGTGGGATTCTGGTTTGCGTGCATTACCTTTTTTGTAGTTGTATTCGCGTTTAAAGCCGTTCAGACCACGAAACGCAAAACCGAGAACCGGGAGGCCTTATTGGGAGAGGTGTCCGTATGGATCGGCAGCGCCAAAATATCCTGTGTGGGGCTGCTCGATACTGGTAACCAATTGAGTGATCCCTTAACGCGCACGCCGGTTATGGTGATGGAAGCAGCACTGTGGGAAGCCCACCTGCCCCAGGGATGGAGCAAACAGTTGATGGAGGGGGAACCGGACAAATTAATTATGGGGCTGGCGGCAGAGGAATTTGAATGGCAGGACCGTCTGCGGCTTGTTCCGTACCGCGGTGTCAACCGGGGGGCTGCTTTCATGCTTGCGTTGAAGCCCGACAGGGTACGGATCGAACTGGGAGGATTTGAATATTCGGCATCCAAGGTGTTGATTGGTCTTGATGGCGGGACGCTCTCGGGTGACAGGGCATACAGGGCCATCATCCATCCAGCGTTGACGGAAGGAGAAGGTACGCCGAAGATAAATGCACATTCCGCCGATATGGACGCACCGTCGCACAATGGGGGAATCGGTTCGGAACCAGGTGAAGCCAAGAATGCAGGATGATACGATGAAGCCATTTTCATAGTGTTCGCGTGTTGCCATCCTTACGGCCGAACGTTAAGGATAAGTCTTTGAAAACCTTTATGTCATTTCCGGAACATGCCGGACTAGAAGAATTAAAATTACGCTTACGAAGTCAGTTATCCCTACGGGAAAACGTTTAGGAGGATAAGAGATGCCCGTTAAATGGAGATTAGCATTGCAGCTGCAGTATTATCGCGTACTTTTTTTGCTAGGCCTAAAGAGTCAGGAAATCTACTATATCGGAGGAAGCGAGGCACTCCCGCCGCCGCTTACGAAAGAGGAAGAGGAGTTCTTGCTCAAGAAGCTGCCTACCGGCGATGCGGCCACCCGTGCCATGCTTATCGAACGTAACCTGCGTCTGGTTGTTTACATTGCCCGCAAATTCGAGAACACCGGCATTAACATCGAGGATTTGGTATCGATTGGTGCCATCGGTTTGATTAAGGCGGTGAATACCTTTGATCCGGAGAAAAAAATCAAGCTGGCTACATATGCCTCGCGCTGTATTGAAAACGAAATTTTGATGTATTTGCGCCGGAATAACAAAACCCGCAGCGAGGTTTCTTTTGACGAACCGCTGAATATCGATTGGGACGGCAATGAATTGCTCTTGTCCGATGTATTGGGCACTGAAAATGATACCATCTACCGTAACATCGAGGAGCAGGTCGACCGGAAGCTGCTGCAAAAAGCACTTGATAAATTAAGCGACCGGGAACGCATGATTATGGAGCTTCGTTTTGGTCTTCAGGACGGCGAGGAAAAGACGCAAAAAGACGTGGCAGACCTGCTTGGAATCTCACAATCCTACATTTCCCGATTGGAGAAGAGAATTATTAAACGGCTCCGCAAAGAATTCAACAAGATGGTGTAACTGGAAATCGTAAGGAATAAAATAGCCCCCCTCGGAGATAATGTACAGTAATGTTTCTCCTTGGGAGGTTAGTCATCATGACGCGAAACAAAGTTGAAATTTGTGGTGTGGATACGTCAAAACTGCCTGTTCTGACGAATGTGGAAATGAGGGAACTGTTTCATAATCTGCAGCAGAATAATGAACGATCGGCTCGAGAAAAACTGGTGAATGGCAACCTGAGACTGGTGCTCAGCGTCATCCAAAGGTTTAACAATCGGGGAGAGTTTGTTGATGATCTGTTTCAGGTAGGCTGCATCGGATTGATGAAAGCCATCGACAATTTTGATTTATCGCAAAATGTTAAATTTTCCACTTATGCCGTACCGATGATTATCGGAGAAATACGTCGATACTTAAGGGACAATAACCCGATTCGCGTCTCCCGGTCACTGCGTGATATTGCTTACAAGGCACTTCAGGTCAGGGATCAGCTGACAAATGCGAACTCGCGTGAACCGACGATTTTTGAAATTTCCGAAGCGCTGAACGTGCCCAAGGAAGACGTTGTTTTTGCACTTGATGCTATTCAAGATCCCGTTTCGCTGTTTGAGCCGATTTATCATGACGGTGGCGATCCGATTTATGTGATGGATCAAATCAGTGATGATAAGAACAAGGATGTGTCCTGGATTGAGGAAATTGCTCTCCGGGAAGCGATGCACAAGCTCGGACAACGCGAGAAAATGATTTTATCCATGCGGTTTTATGAAGGCAAGACCCAGATGGAAGTTGCGGATGAAATCGGCATCTCCCAAGCTCAAGTGTCCCGCCTGGAGAAGTCAGCGATCAAGCAGATGCAGAAGCACGTCAAAACTTAAGAAGACCAGCAATCAATCGAACAGATAACGATCCCGTTTATGGGATCGTTTTTTTAATTTTAAATAAGCTATTTTACCCAAGCGGCTCATATATTGAACAGAGGGATATGGATGAACGAAAATGGATGGACGGCTAACCTTCAAATACATCTAAGGTGTGATGCGCATGATACCTGATAATCAAATGGTGGGGAAAAAGATGAAAATTTCCGATTTTCAAACGAAGGATGTTATTAATATCATTGATGGCAAGCGGCTCGGACAGATCAGCGATCTGGAGCTGGACTTGAGGCAGGGCCGGATTGAAGCGATTGTGGTGCCAAGCTACGGTAAATTTATGGGGCTGTTCGGCGGAGGGAGTGACCTGATCATTCCGTGGCGGAATATCGTCAAGATTGGCTCGGATGTCGTCCTTGTCAAAATGGAGGAATTGCGAAGAACGCCCGATGATCCGGAATCGGTGGAATACCTTGAACGGCCGGACCGGCGATCCTTCTAAACAGACAGATCGGTTAATGTGTCTCCGGCGCAGGTTTTCTGTTACACTGGTCATAGAGGTGGGATGCTCATGGAACCGTTTGTTAGGCAAGATCAGCAGACACCGAGTCTGTTTGTGCTCGAAAAATGGAGTGGGGGATCGGGAAGCGCCGCACTCACGGCCGGTTTTACAGGCCGGCATGGCGGCGTTAGCCGTGCCCCCTATGACAGTTTGAATTTAGCTTTTCATGTCGGCGACGAGCCGGGTGACATTGTAGAGAACCGGAAAAGGACCGCTGCCGCGCTTGGCTTTTCTCTGGAAGACTGGACTTGCGGTGAACAGGTCCATGATGTTCAGATTGGCGTGGTTCAGGATAAGGACAGGGGCAGAGGGAGCTTGGACCGAGCCTCGGCTTTCCAAGATACGGATGGACTTGTAACTAATGTTCCCGGCGTTTTATTGACGTCTTTCTATGCCGACTGCGTGCCGCTTTATTTTTGGGATCCGGTTACGGGTGCTGTTGGTTTGGCTCACGCTGGCTGGAAGGGGACCGTGGGAAGCATCGCCAAGAAAATGGTGGACAGGATGGCTGTGGAATACGGAAGTCTGCCTCAGCACATCCACGCAGCGATTGGTCCATCCATAGGCGAGTGCTGCTACGAGGTGGATGATCGGGTAATGGATCGTGTCCGCGATATGGGGATAATGGAGTTTATATCCGAGGAAGTTACAAATTCAGCTGTTTATATCGACAAGGGACAAGGGAAATACATGCTGAACTTGAAAGAAATAAACAGACACATTATGATTAAAGCAGGAATATTGGCGGAACATATCGAATGTACATCATGGTGTACAAGCTGCAATCATGATCTGTTCTTCTCTTATCGTAAAGATGGAGGGACTACGGGTCGTATGGCAAGTTGGATCGGGATGAGAAAGAGGTGAGTCGTCCCTTGAGTTTGAAGGAACGTATCGATCAAGTAGAACAGCGAATAACGGAGGCTTGCGCAAGAAGCGGCAGGGACCGGAGTGATGTAAATATAATTGCGGTCACGAAATATGTCTCCTTGGATATGACAGCTTCGGTACTGGATCAGGGACTGCAGCATATCGGCGAGAATCGCTGGCAGGATGCCCAAGCGAAGTGGAACGCTCTTGGAAACCGCGGCACGTGGCATTTCATCGGCCATCTTCAGACCAATAAGGTTCGGGATGTCATTGATAAATTTCAATATATTCATTCGCTCGACCGCTTATCCTTAGCCCATGAGCTGGAGAAGAGAGCTGCTGCGCTCAATTTGCAGGTATCCGCCTTTATGCAGGTCAATATTTCGGGTGAGGAATCCAAGTATGGCTTGCCTCCTGAGAAAGCAGCCGAGTTTTTGAAGGAAATCAACAGTCTTTCACACGTAAAGGTGACCGGACTCATGACCATGGCTCCATACGAATCATCGGCGGAGCAGACGCGTCCTGTATTTCGTGGTTTAAGACAACTAAGAGATGAGCTGAACGAGCAGGCGCTTACGGCGGAGCCATTGACCGAATTGTCCATGGGCATGTCCAATGACTTTGAAGTAGCCATAGAGGAAGGGGCGACCTGGGTGCGTCTCGGCTCGATTTTAGTAGGGAAAGAGGAGGATTGACGATGGGCGTGATGAACCGGTTTATGAATTTCTTGGGACTGCAAGAGGAAGAAGAAGTTGTGGAACGCGAGGTTCTGGCCTCGCAGGAAGAGCCGGTGGAGGCAACGCCGTTTGATCATCGGAAGAACCAAAAGAGCGGTAATATCGTTAGCATTCATTCACAGAAGAACGTTAAGGTGGTATTAGTGGAGCCTCGTTCATATGATGAAGCACAGGAGATTGCAGATCATCTGCGGTCCTTCCGAACCGTTGTAGTCAACCTGCAGCGTGTGAGGAATGATCAGGCGTTGCGCATTATCGATTTTCTTAGCGGAACCGTTTATGCGCTTAGCGGCGGAATCTCGAAGGTGGGCGGTAACATCTTCCTATGCACGCCGGATACCGTGGAGATCCAGGGTTCGATCTCGGAGATTCTAGCAGATGAGCATGAATATAACAGAATGAGGTGATTTAGGCTTTGACCTACGAAATTATTAGCGTTGTTAGCACGCTATTCCGTATTTACTTCTACATGATTTTGGTTTATGTTTTGATGTCTTGGCTTCCGAATGTGAGAGAAAGCTTTGTCGGAGAATTGCTGGGCAAGTTGGTGGAACCGTATTTAGCACCATTTCGCCGGTTTATTCCCCCGATCATGGGGATGATTGACATTTCGCCCATTATTGCATTGTTTGTGCTCCAGTTAGCGGAGCGAGGCGTATACGCTATTCTCGGATATCTCCTGTAAGCAGGTGAATGAGCGATGAAACTAGACATCTACGATCATTTTCACAAGGATGAACGGGAGTTTGTGGACCGGGCTTGGGAATGGGTTGTCAATGCCGGACAATACCATGAAGCGAAGCTGACGGATTTTCTGGATCCTCGCCAGCGATTCATTCTGGAATCGCTCGTGAATCGTCATCCGGACGTGCATGCCATGTTTGATGGCGGACATGCTGATTCAGAACGCGTCCGGGCGCTGATTGCTCCGGATTACCGAGAGCTTGAAGGCGAGGATTTAAAGATGAAGGTGCTCAGCATCTCTTCCGGAGACCAGAAGTTTCTGGAGCTGGAGCATGGCGACTACATGGGTTCGATTTTGGGTCTTGGCATTAAGAGATCGAAGATCGGAGACATCCATGTGCTCGCGGACGGCTGTCATGCGGTCGTTGCCGACGATATCAGCGCGTTCCTGCATCTGAATCTCAGCCAGGTCCACCGGGTGCACGTGATGACGGAATTGCTGCCGCTGGACAAGCTTCAGGTTGCCCGCACGAATTTCGAAACGATGGATATTACGGTATCTTCCATGAGACTCGACGGGATCGCCAGTGATGCCTACCGAATCAGCCGTACGAAAATCGTGGTGCCGATCAAGGCGGGCCGATGCCGCGTGAACTGGAAAGTGGAAGAGGATCCCTCAACGAATTTAAAAGAAGGCGATGTCGTTTCCATCCAAGGATTTGGACGGTTTAAAGTTTTGGAGACAGGAAGCCTGACGAAAAAAGGGCGGTACCGTATCAAGGTTGGGAAATATGCCTGACCTTTGAAGGAATTGCCGTTTTTTTGTCGAATGAGTACAAAGAGTTATTCAAAATAACAATAGATTTACCGATAAATCGTAAATGACCGCTATTGTCTTCAAGGACTGGTGGTTTGGCTAACACAGCGGATGAACCGTCCTGTAAGGCCCATATATTTAGGAGGTGCACACCATGCCATTGACGCCGCTTGATATACATAACAAGGAATTTGCCCGTCGAATTCGGGGTTATGATGAGGACGAGGTCAACGAGTTTTTGGATCAGATTATTAAGGATTATGAAAGTGTGATCCGGGAGAACAAAGAGTTGGGCAACCAGCTTATTGCGATGCAAGAAAGACTGGATCATTTTTCGAATATTGAGGAAACCTTGTCTAAGACCATCATTGTCGCCCAGGAGGCGGCGGATGAGTTGAAGAACAACGCGAAGAAGGAAGCTCAGCTGATCATTAAGGAATCCGAGAAGAATGCAGACCGGATCATTAACGATGCGCTCAGTAAATCCCGCAAAATCGCGCTTGAGGTGGAAGAGCTGAAGAAGCAGGCTTCCATCTACCGCACCCGCTTCCGTTCCTTGGTTGAGGCGCAGCTGGAGCTGTTGAAACAAGAAGGCTGGGAGACGCTCGAGAACCGGGAACCGAGTCTTGAACCAAAAGAGGTATACTAGACGGATATCCGGTTGACTTTTTCCGCGAAAGAGTCTATAACTAATAACATATTGTTGATTCATACAAGAATTCGTTGATGGGAATAGTACGCGAAGGATCTGTCCCTCAGAGAGCCGGCAGTTGCTGAAAGCCCGGCGTTCAGACCAAGCAGAAGATCATCCCGGAGAAGTGAAGCTGAAGCGTTTAACCGCGTGCGTAAGCTGAACCGTCAGCCGAACGTTACATCGGACCTTGCCTATTACAACAAAGGCATGGACATTGAGGTGTCGCTTGTACAGGCTTTTTAGCAAAAAGTCGGTTAAGCGAAATTAGGGTGGTAACGCGAGAACAGGTTCTCGTCCCTTGGGGGATGAGGCCTTTTTTTATTTTCACAGAACATTTACGAAAAGAGTGAAAGGAAGATCTGCATGAACAGAGTAGACGTCAAGGAGAAGGCGCGGGCAAGAGAGCTGCGCATCTTGAACAAATGGAACGAGGAGAACACGTTCAAGAAATCAATCGAGCTGCGGGCCGGTAAGCCGAACTATGTATTCTACGAAGGTCCGCCAACTGCAAACGGCGCGCCTCATATCGGTCACGTGCTTGGCCGGGTCATCAAGGATTTTGTGGGCCGTTATCAGACGATGAAGGGCTTCCATGTCGTTCGGAAAGCGGGCTGGGATACGCACGGACTTCCGGTAGAGCTTGGCGTAGAGAAGCAGCTGGGCATCTCCGGCAAGCAGGAGATCGAGAATTATGGCGTTGAAGCCTTTATCAAAAAGTGCAAAGCCAGCGTATTTGAATATGAGCATAAGTGGCGCGAGCTGACTGAAGCGATTGCTTATTGGACCGATCTGGATCATCCGTACATCACGCTCGAGAACAACTATATCGAGAGTGTATGGAACATTTTGGCGACGATTCATGATAAAGGGCTTCTGTACCGCGGTCATCGCGTAAGCCCATACTGCCCTTGCTGTCAGACCACGCTCAGTTCCCACGAAGTGGCTCAGGGTTATGAGGATGTTAAAGACCTCAGCGCAACGGCGAAGTTTAAGCTGCATGACAATGAAGAGTATGTATTGGCATGGACGACTACGCCTTGGACGCTTCCATCCCACGTGGCGCTGGCCGTTAATCCGGATATGGATTACGCCCGCGTTGAGCAGGAGGACGGCATCTATATCGTGGCTAAGAATCTGGTAGAGGATGTTATGAAAGGCGACTTTACCGTTCTATCGACGCTGAAAGGTTCCGAACTCGTCGGCAAAACTTACGATCCTCCGTTCCCGTATATAAAAGCCGAGAAAGCGAATCTCATCGTCGGCGCATCCTTTGTTACCGATGCAAGCGGTACGGGGATTGTGCACATGGCTCCTGCGCATGGTGAAGACGATTATCGCGTATGCCGCGAGAATGGCATCAGTTTCGTGAGTGTCGTGAACGGCCAAGGTCGTTATACCGATGAAGTGACGGATTTTGCCGGACGCTTTGTCAAAGATTGCGATCTGGACATTGTGAAGGCATTGTCTGAAAAAGGACTTCTGTACAGCAAAGAGAAGTACGAGCACAGCTATCCGTTCTGCTGGCGCTGTAAATCCCCGCTGCTCTATTATGCGATGGAGAGCTGGTTTATCGAAACGACAGCCGTTAAGGATCAACTTATCGCGAACAACAATGAGGTAACCTGGTATCCGGGCCATGTGCGTGAAGGCCGCTTCGGCAAGTTCCTTGAAGATCTGGTGGATTGGAATATCAGCCGGAACCGTTATTGGGGAACGCCGCTCAATGTATGGGTCTGCGATTCTTGTGAAGGGCAATTCTCGCCGCACAGCATTGCGGAGCTTCGCGCCAACGCGGTAGGTGAGGTAGCGGAGGATCTGGAGCTGCATAAGCCTTATGTGGATGAAGTGAAAGTGAAATGCCCCCACTGTGAAGGCGGCGTGATGGAACGGACCTCGGAAGTCATTGACGTATGGTTTGACAGCGGATCGATGCCGTATGCACAATACCATTATCCATTCGAGGACAAGGAGAAATTCGAACAGCAGTATCCTGCCGATATGATCTGCGAAGGGATCGATCAGACGCGCGGATGGTTCTACAGCTTGCTCGCCGTATCGACTCTCTTCACGGGTAAAGCGCCTTATAAAGCGGTTATGGCCACAGGTCATATCCTTGATGAGAATGGACAGAAGATGTCCAAATCCAAAGGCAACGTTATCGATCCTTGGGAAATCATCGAGGAATACGGCACGGATGCGTTCCGATGGGCTCTGCTGGCTGACAGTGCGCCATGGAACAGTAAACGATTCTCGAAGGGAATTGTAGGCGAAGCTAAATCCAAGGTTGTGGATACGCTGGTCAATACTCATGCATTCCTGACCCTGTATGCCGGTATTGACGGCTATGATCCGAAGGAGCATGAGTTCAAGGGATCGGACCATAAGCTGGACCGCTGGATTCTGTCCCGTCTGAACAGCTTGATTCAGGTGGTTGATAAAGGACTGGCCGTGAATGACTTCCTGAATGCGGCAAAAGCAATCGAAGCTTATGTGGATGAGCTGAGCAACTGGTACATCCGCCGTTCGCGTGACCGTTTCTGGGGCAGCGGACTCGGAGAAGATAAGCTGGCGGCTTACGGAACGCTTACACATGTGCTGTTGACCCTCTCCAAGCTGATGGCTCCATTCACGCCGATGCTGTCTGAAGATATTTTTGTGAATATGGGCGGAGGAGAAAGCGTACATCTGGCCGACTTTCCGCAAGCCGACGAAGCGTTGATCGACAAGGCGCTCGAGCAGGACATGGAGACGGCAAGACAGATCGTGGAGCTTGCGCGTAACGTCCGCAACGAGACAGGGATCAAAACGCGTCAGCCGCTGTCTGAGCTGATTGTGTCCATGGATCGCGAGTTTGATCTCTCCGGTTATGAAGATATCATCAAGGATGAGATCAATGTCAAAGTGATTGAGGTGGAGACCAGCGATAGTGGCTTCGTCGATTTCACACTGAAAATGAACCTGAAAGTCGCAGGCAAGAAATACGGTAAAAATATCGGGTTCCTGCAAGGGTTCCTGAAAGGCATGAGCAGTGACGAGACCCGCAAGGTGGTTCAAACGGGCGGCGTGAACGTTACATCGCCGGAGGGTGAAGAATTACAGATCACGTCCGAAGAGCTGCTGGTGGAGAAAAAGGCGAAGGAAGGTTTCGCATCGGCTTCAGGTTATGGTTTAACCGTGGCACTCAATACGGATATCACGCCAGAGCTGGAGCAAGAAGGCTGGGTTCGCGAAGTGGTGCGTGCCGTACAGGATACGCGTAAGAAACTGGATCTGCCGATCGAAAAGCGGGTTAATTTGACTCTGGATACAGATGATGAGCTTAAAGCTGCGATCACCGCATTTGAAGATGTACTGCGCGAGAATGTCCTTGTAAACGATTTGCAATTCGGACAAAGCGAAGGCATGGAGCGGGTTGAGCTTGGCGGCAAAACCATCGGCATCCACATCGCCTAAGTATTAAATTGGTTAGTAACCACTGCCATTATCAACAGGGGCAGTGGTTTTTTCTTGTTCAAATGAGGGAACGAATATCTTCAAGGGCGTTCTTACGAACGAATGAGATGCTTCCAATAGATGCATAATAATCAGCGAATTCAAATTTAATGATAAGCAGGCAACGAGCACACATGATAGTGGAGCTGCTCTGGATCTAATTTATCTGATGTCGATTTGTATAGGCAAAGGGGCGGTAGACATGGCGGAGAAGCCGGATGCTGGGGTGTCAGCTGATCAAAAAAAGTCAATGGAGAAAGAGCGGGACCAATTGAGCGCCATACACCGTATGACTACGGACATTGCACAGCAGCTGGAGAAGGCCCGAATCGCAGAATACACCCAGCTGCTAAATCGGCCATGGAAATTGATATGGACCAATTTGCTGGCGGGGTCAGCCCGAGGTGTGGGAATCGCGATTGGTTTTACCTTTTTTGCGGCGACCATTATATACGTCCTACAGGCGCTTGGCGCGTTGAACTTGCCTATTATCGGCGACTACATTGCGGATATTGTGCGGATTGTTCAGCGTCAGCTTGAACTAACGTGAGTTTGTCCTATATGAATATGTAATGCCCGGCAGCGCTGCATCCAATTTGTTATGCTGCCGGTCGTAAAAACTTATTTAGCTGAATGATTCATCATCAGGGTCGCCATGGGGATCTAACAGGTAGCTTCCTTCGCCCCGGTTTAGGTAATCGACATATTGCGGACTTCGTACGATAAACACTTCGGAGCCATCGATATTGGTTGCAACGAAATTTTCATACACTTCAACGAATCCACCTTGATCATCGCCATTCTCGATATCCATCTCGTTATAGCTGTCAATTTCGTTGCCTTCGGCCAGAGCAGGGGAATTGGAATTCCCCCAGCTTTCAACGATCTGCCACGCGTCTTCGCCGTCAAACGCAGCATATTCATGCTCGTCCATACTGGATTTTCCAAAAGCGGGAGCAAGGACTTCCTCTTCAACCGGACGATCGCGGGAAACTCGTTCACGAGGCGTATCTTTTACACAATATTGCGTATCCGGAAGAACCTCCAACCGCTCGTACGGAATGGGCTGGCCGCAGGTAAGGCACACGCCGTAACGGCCGTGATGAATCGCTTCAAGCGAAAAAATAACCCGCTGCAGTTCCTGATCCACCCTGTCCTGGAGTGCAAGGTCTTTTTCTCTTTCATACATCTCGCTTGCCAAATCGCCAGGATGGTTATCAATATGGGACAGCTCGCCAGTCATATCTCTCTCTGATTCCCCCAGCCCATGTTGGTCGTTATATACCATGCGCCGTTCAAGCTCAACCTTTCGATCCATCAGCTTTTGTTGCAAATTATTGAGTTGCTCCTGAGTTAGATGCGACATGTCAGGCTCCTTTCATGGTCCGAAGTTGACCTTCTGGTTCATATGTATAGAGTGCACCCATTGAGATGGTTTTACTGACGGAAAATGTTCTCGCCATTGGACAGGAATGGACGGTTTCTGAGCCGCTGTGCTACAATAAGACGAGTTACTGACCGATCAGCGAAGGTGATCGCCTGATTGGAGAAGACAAGAACGGAGTGACATAAACAAGTGGTGTATTATTTGATTGCATTTGTTTTATTTCTTATTGATCAGGGAACCAAGTACTTGATTGCCTCGAGGCTTGAGCTTTATGAACAGATTCCTGTGATCGGAGACTTCTTCCTGATTACGTCCAGCCGAAACCGGGGTGCCGCGTTTGGCATACTGCAGGATCAATTATGGTTCTTCATTGTTGTGACGCTAATCGTTGTGGGCGGGATAGTCTGGTACCTCCGGAAGGTATCGAAAGAAGGACGTAAGCTGCTGCCTACGGCTCTTGCGCTTGTACTGGGCGGGGCACTTGGAAACTTCATCGATCGCTTGTTGATGGGAGAGGTTGTCGATTTCCTGCAATTTAATTTTGGCAGCTACACCTTCCCGATTTTTAATATCGCCGATTCTTGTATCGTCATCGGTGTGGGATTGATCATATTGGACACGCTTCTGGAAGGAAGACGCGAGAAGATACAGACAACAAGTGAAGTTTCTGGCACAGAAGGGAATGAATAATGTTGCAAGACGGTATGGATACTGATACGGAATGGACAGGCGAAACGGGGCACGAATCGGAAACCTGTGAGTGGACGGTGGATGCCGAATCTGCCAAAACCCGCATAGATAAATACATAACGGAGAACCTTGGTGAGGATGTTTCACGCTCCCAGGTGCAGTTATGGATTACGGATGGACATGTCATCGTTAATGAAGGTCCGGTTAAGTCCAATTACAAAGTGAGTCAGGGTGACCGCATCCTGCTGAAAGTTCCTGAGCCATCGGCAGTAGAGATTATTCCGGAGGACATCCCGCTTGAGATCGCGTTTGAAGACGTGGATGTGATTGTTGTAAACAAACCTCGAGGGATGGTTGTCCATCCGGCTCCGGGACATTCGTCGGGTACACTTGTGAATGCGTTGATGTTTCACTGCAAAGACTTGTCGGGAATTAATGGGGAGCTTCGTCCTGGCATCGTCCATCGGATTGACAAAGATACAACCGGTCTAATCATGGCAGCGAAGAATGATAAAGCTCATGCTTCTCTTGCCGGCCAACTGAAGGATCACAGCGTGAACCGCCGTTACTTGGCCTTGGTGCACGGCAACATCAGTCATGATCAAGGCACCATTGATGCCCCTATCGGCCGTGACGCGCAGGATCGTAAACTGTATACCGTCACGGACCGGAACAGCAAACATGCGGTTACTCATTTTACCGTTGTGGAACGGTTCGGGGATTACAGTCTTCTCGAGCTGAAGCTGGAGACGGGACGTACGCATCAAATCCGCGTGCATATGAAGTATATCGGCCATCCTCTCGTAGGTGATCCTGTATACGGCAAGAGCAAGGGGATTAAATTAAACGGTCAGGCGCTTCATGCCGCCATTTTGGGCTTTGTCCATCCTTCGACCGGGGAGTATATGGAGTTTTCGGCACCGATGCCGAATGATATGGAAGAACTGCTGACGATTCTAAGGGGCCGCTAGCGGTTCCTTTTTGCATTTAGATGTTTTGGGTCCCCGCAAAGTATTTGGAGAAAGCATCGAAGTATTGGCTCTACTTTGTGGGGCTATTTTCCTTGCCATTTTATCCAAGGAATGTTATAGTGACGATAACTTTGATGAAGGAGGTGAGCAGGATGAATATCGAGATGGTTAACAACCGTATTAGCCAGCTGCCTATAGCTATGGCTGGCATTGTTCATGCATTTCTCTACAACGGGAGAGGTCTGTCCAATTTTAATGATACGGTTTGTACCATCGCGAGAAGTCACCTGCCTGCCTGCACGGATTAAGCCTATTTAGGCTTACCATTCTTAAGGGTCCGCGGAGCTTGCTCTGTGGGCCCTTTTTGCGTTTGCAGTCCGGGTCTTCTCCCTAATCTATACGCTTTAGCGAACAGGTTGACTGTTCGCAGCATACAGGAGGAAACCTAGAATGAATATGATCAATGTACAGAAACTGACGCAATATCACGGTGCTCATCTGGTACTGGACCAGATATCGTTTGAAATACAGGAAGGCGAGAAGGTCGCGCTTATCGGAAGGAACGGCAGCGGAAAGTCGACGCTGATGCGCCTGCTTGCGGGTCTCGATCAGCCAAACGAAGGGCAGCTGGCCATAAAGAAGGGGGCAAAAATCGGATATTTGGAGCAGATTCCGAGCCATATGGATTCCTGGACGGTGCTGGATGTACTTGAACAGGGGTTGAGTCACTTAAAGGATTACCGAGCGGAAATGACGGAGCTTGAGAGAAAAATGAGTGACCCGGACATTGCCGGAAATGCTGGGCAGCTCGATCGAGTGCTGCGGAAATACTCAGCCCTTCAGGAACGCTTTGAAACAGAGGGCGGCTATGAGCTGGAAGCAAGCATCGACAAAATCGCTACCGGGCTGCAAATACCCAAGAGCGAATACGGACTGGCCTTTGGCTCGTTGTCCGGTGGAGAACAGACTCGAGTCGTGCTGGCATCGCAGCTGATCGTACAGCCGGATTTGCTCCTGCTCGATGAACCGACCAACCATCTGGATTTGGCACGCACGGAATGGCTGGAGGAATTCTTGCGCGAATATCCGGGAACCTGCGTCATGATCTCTCACGACCGATATTTTCTGGATCGGGTCGTGTCCAAAACGATTGAGCTTGAAGATGGCGAAGCTTTCACTGCGCAAGGTGGCTACACCACGTTCATGAACGATAAGGAAGAGCGTTTGCTGCAGCAGTTCGCCGACTACCAAGAACAGCAGAAAGTAATCAAGAAGATGAAGGAATCCATCAAGCAGCTTGAAGAGTTCGGCCGGATTGGCGGCAATGAGAAGTTTTTCAAGCGCGCGGCTTCCATGAGGCGAGCACTGGAGCGAATGGAGCGGGTCAAGAGGCCCGTACTGGAACGCAGACAGGCTGATTTTGAACTGAATCCTCAAGATCGTTCCGGTCGCCGCGTGGCATACTTTGATCAAGTTAAGGTTTCCTATGGGAATCAGGCGGTGCTGAGAGGCGCATCCGGTCTAATCGAATTCGGCGAAAAAATTGCACTGATGGGCTCGAACGGCAGCGGGAAAACAACGCTGTTCAAAGTGCTGTTGGGTGAGCTGACGCCCGATTCCGGTTCGCTTGAATGGGGTTCGCGTGTCGATGTGGGTTATTTGGCTCAGCAGGAGGAACCGGACAATCCGAAGGAAACGGTGCTTCAATATTTCCGGGAGAAGGCCGGAGTTGAAGAGGGGGAAGCTCGAGGGATATTGGCAAGGTATCTGTTCTATGGTGCGGCCGTGTTCAGATCGGTGGGGCAGCTGTCCGGCGGGGAATGGACACGATTGAGGCTCGCGCTGCTCATCCATCAGAAGCCGAACCTGCTGCTTCTGGATGAACCCACGAACCATCTGGATATTGCCTCCCGCGAAGCGTTGGAGGATGCGCTGCAGGGGTATGCGGGGACCGTTCTTGCCATTTCCCATGACCGTTATTTCGTGAATCAAGTGTCTCGTAAAGTATGGGATTTGAATCAAGGGAAGCTGACTGTCTATCATGGAAATTATGATGATTTCCGGGATAAGAAAGACCGGCTTGACGCGGAATTGCAGGCAAGGGAGCTATCAGCGGGATTTGATGTTATTCCCAAACAGAAGGTGATCCAGCAGGCCCAAGCGAAGGATAGCTCTGCTCAGCTTTCCAAACGCGTAAACCCGGATCGCTCTTCCGCCGAAAGGTCCAAATGGTTGGAGGAGGAGATTGCTCGTCTAGAAACCCGTATCCGGCAGCTTGACGGCTGGCTTGAGATGGAAGGCGACGATTTACACGAGGATACGGATCTGTCACTGCTCGAGCAGCGGTGGAACGAGCGGGAGTCGCTATCCGCGAGTCGTGACGAGCTTCTCGCGGAATGGCTGGAGCTAACTTAAGTGTGTTTTCAAATAGGAACACCATAGGATCTACCAGCTCCACCCAGCCGAAAAAGTACAAATCATTTGATATATAATGCATGGCTCCCGTTGTGATTTTCCTGCATATTTAGGATGAGTATGAAAGCTAGAGTAGGAGATGAATACAAATCATGAGTATGGATAAGTATCAGGAAACGTACATTCAACAGAGCTTTGCCAACCGTATCGGCGGCGCTAATTATGGCAAAGATACAGCCATTTATAAATTCGAGAAAATCAAAAGAGCGAAGGCAGCTGCGAAGCAGGAACATCCTGGGACGGAGCTGATCGATATGGGGGTTGGCGAGCCGGATGAGATGGCCGATGCAGGCATCGTGGCGAAGCTGGCAGAAGAAGCAGCGAAGCGGGAAAACCGGGGCTATGCGGATAACGGAATTCCGGAGTTCAAGGAAGCAGCTGTTCGCTACTTGAAGAATGTATTTGGGGTTGAAGGCATTGATGCCGCTACAGAAGTTCTGCATTCCATCGGTTCCAAGCCGGCACTGGCCATGCTGCCGTCCTGCTTCATTAACCCTGGGGACATCACCATCATGACGGTTCCTGGATATCCTGTACTCGGTACGCATACCAAGTACTTGGGCGGTGAGGTTTACAATGTGGAGCTGAAAAAAGAGAACGGATTCCTTCCGGATCTCAGCTCGATCCCTGAGGACATTGCCCACCGTGCCAAACTGCTCTACCTGAACTATCCGAACAACCCGACGGGTGCCAGCGCAACGGTCGAGTTTTTCACCGAGGTTGTCGAGTGGGCCCGCAAGTATGGTGTTGTTGTTGTCCATGACGCTCCTTATGCAGCGCTGACTTACGATGGCTTGAAGCCGCTCAGCTTTCTCTCCGTCCCCGGTGCGAAGGATGTTGGCGTGGAGCTTCACTCCCTGTCCAAATCTTACAATATGACGGGATGGCGCATTGGCTTCATCGCCGGTAATCCGCTTGTGGTTAAAGCGTTTGGCGATGTGAAGGACAACAACGATTCAGGACAATTTATAGCCATTCAAAAGGCTGCCGCATACGGTCTGGACAATCCGCAAATTACGGAGAAGATCGCTGAGAAGTATTCCCGCCGCCACAACATGCTGGTAGACGTGTTGAACGGGCTTGGTTTTAAGGCCGAGAAGCCGAAGGGCTCCTTCTTCCTCTACGTTGAAGCTCCAAAAGGCGTTAAAGGCGGGCGCCGCTTTGAATCCGGCGAAGATTTCTCCCAGTATCTGATTCGCGAGAAATTGATCTCCACCGTGCCTTGGGATGATGCGGGACATTTCGTACGCTTCTCCGTTACCTTCATTGCTGACGGTGAGGAAGAAGAGAAACGCGTCATTTCCGAAATTCGCAGAAGACTTAGCGATGTTGAATTTGAATTTTAATGACATGTTATAAACTCCGCGTAGTACGTGACATCATTCGACATGATTGCTGTTGACAGCTCCTGTAGGGTCTGTCATAATGAAATCAATCGAATAGCACCTTTAAATCAGTCCCGTGAGGCTGGCAAGGTAACGTGAACCGAGGTTCATTAACAGGAGGCATAGTTCTGTCTGCGGATAGATGCTGCGCTTTCCACACTATCTCTATGAGATCAACTCCTTGTCCAGCCGGGCAAGGAGTTTTTTTGTGTGTAATGAACTCACGGATCGTCTGAACTAAAAAGGGCTAATCAAACGTTTAGAAGGAGGACTTAAGGATGAGCAACGAACAGCATGTGATTATGGACGAGACGGCCATCCGCCGCGCCCTAACGAGAATTGCCCATGAAATATTGGAAAAGAATAAAGGGATTGAGGACTGCGTCCTGGTCGGCATCCGCACACGCGGCGTGTTCCTTGCCCAGCGGATCGCTGAGCGAATGAATGAGATTGAAGGTACGCCGATTCCATGGGGAGAGATCGACGTGACTTCCTACCGCGATGACCGGGACAGCAAGGGAGCCGCTGCTGAACGGGGAGAAGGAGCGAAGCTCAGCCTTGCACATCTGAACATTCATGACAAGAAGGTCATTTTGTTTGATGACGTGCTGTACACCGGACGGACGATCCGTGCTGCAATGGACGCCCTGATGGACTGCGGACGGCCAAGAATGATACAGCTTGCGGTTTTGGCAGACCGGGGACATCGCGAACTGCCGATCCGGCCGGATTATATCGGAAAGAACGTTCCTACCTCCAAACACGAGGAAATTACGGTGGCATTAACCGAAATCGACGGCAAGGACGAAGTGACCATTAGCCAAAGAGAGGAACGATAATCATGACAACAGCCATTTCATTGAAAGAACGCAGCCTCTTAGGTTTGAAGGATATTAGCAGAGACGAAATCGGATCGATCCTGAATCGGGCGGCATATTGGGAAGCGCAGTCCGAGAAAGTGGTGCCGGTACTTCAATCGAAATTTGCGGTTAATATGTTCTTCGAGAACAGCACCAGAACGAGATTTTCGTTTGAAATGGCTGAGAAAAGACTCGGTGCTGAGGTCATGAACTTTGCGGCGGCAGCATCCAGCGTCGAGAAAGGCGAGTCGATCTACGATACGGTTAGAACGCTGGAATCCATGGGAATCGACGCGGGCGTCATCCGGCTGAAGCCAGCCGGAGTACTGCAGGAGCTAGCGGAGCGGATCTCGATTCCGCTGGTCAATGCGGGCGACGGCAACAATGAGCACCCCACGCAGGCGCTGCTTGATCTTTATACGATGAAGAAAAGCTTCGGCGAGCTTAAGGGATTAACGGTATCCATCATCGGAGACATCAAGCACAGCCGGGTTGCTCGTTCGGACCTGTGGGCCCTGCAGAAATTCGGTGCCCATGTACAGTTCTGCGCACCGGAAACGATGCAGGCTCCGGAGCTGGCCCGGTATGCACCTTACGTATCGATGGAAACGGCACTCAAGGCGGATGTAGTGATGATGCTGAGAGTTCAACTGGAACGGCATAATGAAGGAGTATTCAAATCCAGCGCGGAATACCGGGAACAGTACGGTTTGACGGAAGAGCGGGCGGCCAAGCTGTCGGGGCACACGATCATTATGCATCCGGCACCGGTGAACCGGAACGTAGAAATCGACGACGCGGTCGTGGAAAGCGCAAGATCGATGATATTCAAGCAGATGGCGAACGGAGTGCCGATTCGCATGGCAGTCATGGAACGGGCGATGGTCTGATTGAAAACGCGGAATACGGTTTACAGAATGAATAAATATTAATATTTATACACAAATATGAATTTTTATTATACAATATACTAAGAAGCGAGCGGTGCTTCTGCTGCGGAGGGGAACCAAGATGCAAATGCAAGTGATAAAGAATGCCAAAGTGATCAATGAACAAGGACAGCTCGAAGATAAACATATCGTCATTGCAGACGGATTGATTCATTCGGTTGCGAGTGATATCGCAGCCTTGCCGGAACCGGGCGATAACGTTCAGATAATCGATGCCGAGGGGAAACTGGTCACACCGGGATTCATCGATATGCATGTGCACTTGAGAGAGCCGGGATATGAGCACAAGGAAACGATCGAGAGCGGCAGCCGCTCGGCAGTCAAAGGCGGCTTTACAACCATTGCCTGCATGCCGAACACAAGACCGGTGACCGATACGCCGGAAACGGTGAAGCTTGTGCTGGATAAGGCTAGCGAGGCTGGTCTTGCGAAGGTGCTGCCCTATGCAGCCATTACGAAGAACGAGCTGGGCCGCGAACTGACGGACTTTGAGGCCTTGAAGGCCGCGGGTGCAATCGGGTTTACGGACGACGGCGTTGGTGTGCAGAACGCACAGATGATGAAAGATGCCATGAACAAAGCGAAAGCGCTGGGCATGCCGGTCATTGCGCACTGCGAGGATGACTCGCTGGTAAAAGGAGCTTGCGTGACCGAAGGCAAATTCGCTCAGCAGCACGGCCTGAAAGGAATACCAAACGAGTCGGAAGCGATCCATGTTGGACGGGACATTCTGCTGACCGAAGCCACCGGCGTACATTACCACGTATGCCATGTGAGCACAGAGCAGTCCGTACGCTTGATCCGCCAGGCAAAAGCGATTGGCATCTCGGTAACGGCCGAGGTATGCCCGCACCATCTGGTTCTCTCTGACGAAGATATTCCCGGCCTGGATGCCAACTGGAAGATGAACCCGCCGCTGCGCACCCCGCGTGATGTGGAGGCTTGTATAGAAGGTCTGCTGGATGGAACGCTCGATATGATCGTAACGGATCATGCACCGCACAGCGCGGAAGAGAAGGCGAAAGGCATGGAGCTTGCACCATTCGGTATCGTGGGATTCGAAACAGCCTTCCCGCTGCTCTATACCAAATTCGTCGCAACAGGCAAATGGGATCTCGCCTTGCTCGTGAAGCGGATGACCAGCGATCCGGCAAGAGTATTCGGTCTTGCAACGGGCGTGCTGGAGGCCGGTAAAGCAGCGGATCTGACCATGATTGATCTCGATGCAGAGAAAGAAGTGAATCCGGAAGAGTTCGCAACGAAAGGCCGCAACACGCCATTTACGGGCTGGAAGCTGAAAGGCTGGCCCGTGATGACTTGGGTGGACGGCGAAGTGAAATGGTCAGAGCAAAACGGATTTTGAGTAACACGTAGGCAAAAGACTTATAAAATAAATTACACATAGATGACAGGAGTGATCGGGATGCAGGCAAGATTGTTACTGGAGGACGGAACGCTGTTCAGCGGAAAATCCTTCGGCGCGGATGCTGAAATGACCGGAGAGGTTGTTTTCAATACAGGAATTACAGGATATCAAGAGGTGCTGAGCGACCCGTCTTACTGTGGACAGATCGTGACCATGACGTACCCTTTGATCGGAAACTACGGCATCACGCGGGATGACTTTGAATCCATCCGGCCGTTCGTCCACGGATTCGTTGTTCGTCGTCATGAGCCTGTTCCTAGCAACTGGCGTGCAGAATATAGCGTTGACAGCTTATTGAAGGAATATGGCATTCCAGGAATCAGCGAGATTGATACACGGATGTTGACCCGGATCATCCGTCACTACGGTACGATGAAGGGCATTCTGACAACTTCCAACAAGCCGGTGGAAGAACTTAAGGAAATGCTCGGCGATACGACGATCGCCGAACTCCGCAACCAGGTGGCAAAAACCTCTACACCGCAAATGTTTACAAGCCCGGGCTCCAAGGAGCGGATCGTTTTGGTTGACTTCGGTGCAAAGAGCGGAATTCTGCGCGAACTGACTTCCCGCGGTTGTGATGTGATGGTCGTTCCGCATGACACGACGGCTGATGAAATCCGCAGACTTCACCCGGACGGCATTCAGTTGTCCAACGGCCCTGGGGACCCGAAGGATGTTCCTTACGCGGTGGACATGGTCAAAGAACTGCTTGGCGAATATCCGATCTTCGGCATCTGCCTGGGGCACCAATTGTTTGCACTGGCTGCGGGCGCGGACACCGAGAAGCTGAAATTCGGACACCGTGGCGGGAATCATCCGGTAAAAGAGCTTGCCAGCGGACGCTGCTACATCACTTCCCAAAACCACGGATATACCGTCAACGAAGAATCCATCACAGGGACGGATCTGGAAGTCACGCATATCAACAATAACGATAAAACGATCGAAGGCTTGAAGCACTCGAAATTCCCTGCCTTCTCCGTGCAATATCACCCTGAAGCTGCACCTGGTCCGCAAGACAGCAGCTATCTGTTCGATCAATTCCTTGAGATGATAAGAGACCATAAACAGAATGAAATCCGGAAACCGCGCCAAGCGGTTCTGGCCGCAGCCGTGAAAGGAGCTCATTAATATGCCTAAAAATGATACATTGAAAAAAATTCTCGTCATCGGCTCCGGTCCGATCGTCATCGGGCAAGCAGCGGAATTTGACTACGCTGGAACACAGGCTTGCCAAGCATTGAAAGAAGAAGGTATCGAGGTTGTGTTGATTAACAGCAACCCGGCAACCATCATGACCGACACGAACATGGCGGATAAAGTATATATCGAGCCGATCACCCTCGACTTTGTTACACAGATCATCCGTCAAGAGCGTCCGGACGGATTGCTCCCGACGCTTGGAGGACAAACGGGCCTGAATATGGCGGTTGAGCTTGCACGCGCCGGTATTCTGGAGCAGGAGAATGTGAAGCTGCTCGGAACGCAGCTGGAGTCCATCGAGAAAGCGGAAGACCGCGACCTGTTCCGTGATCTGATGCGCGAACTCGATCAGCCCGTACCGGAAAGCACGATTGTAACGACCCTGGAAGAGGCGCTTGACTTCGCAAATGAGATTGGTTATCCGCTGATCGTGCGCCCGGCCTACACTTTGGGCGGCACCGGCGGCGGTATCTGCGCAACCGAAGAGGAACTGCGTGAAACCGTCAGCTCCGGACTTCGCTACAGCCCGATCACGCAATGTTTGGTCGAGAAGAGCATCGCGGGAATGAAAGAAGTTGAGTATGAGGTTATGCGCGATGCGAATGATAACTGCATCGTGGTATGTAACATGGAGAACTTTGATCCGGTCGGCGTTCATACCGGCGACAGCATCGTCGTGGCGCCAAGCCAGACCCTATCCGATCGCGAGTATCAAATGCTCAGATCCGCATCGCTGAAAATCATCCGCGCCCTGAATATCGAGGGCGGATGCAACGTGCAATTCGCGCTGGATCCAAACAGCTATCAATATTATGTCATCGAGGTAAACCCTCGGGTCAGCCGCTCTTCCGCCCTTGCTTCCAAGGCAACGGGCTACCCGATCGCGAAGATGGCAGCAAAAATCGCGATGGGTTACACCCTGGACGAGATCGTCAACCCGGTAACGGGACAGACTTATGCTTGCTTTGAGCCTACGCTGGATTATATCGTCAGCAAAATTCCGCGCTGGCCATTCGACAAGTTTATTCACGCCAACCGGAAGCTGGGAACTCAGATGAAGGCAACCGGCGAAGTGATGGCGATTGGCCGCACCTTCGAAGAGTCGATCCATAAAGCGGTTCGTTCTCTGGAGATCGGCGTGCACCGCCTTTACTTAAAAGGTGCTGACGAGCTGAGCGATGAAGTGCTCCAGCAGCGTCTGATCAAAGCCGACGATGAGCGGATGTTCCTGATCGCGGAAGCGTTCCGCCGGGGGTATGGACTTCAGCAGATCCAAGACCTGACGAAGATCGACTGGTGGTTCCTGGACAAAATCGAACGCCTGATCCAATACGAAGATCACATTCGCAGCGAAGCGTCACTGACTTACGAAACGCTGTACGAAGCGAAGCGACTCGGCTTTACGGATCGCGCCATCGCTGAGCTGCGCACGGAAGGTAAAGCCAGCACGCACACAACCGAGGAGTCGATCGGATTCCTGCGCCGCGAGCATGGATTGCGCCCGGTTTACAAAATGGTGGATACTTGCGCCGCGGAGTTTGAAGCAACGACGCCGTATTACTACTCGACGTACGAAACGGAGAATGAAGTCATCGAATCCGCCAAGGAGAAGGTCATCGTGCTGGGCTCCGGACCGATCCGGATCGGTCAAGGGATCGAGTTCGACTACTCCACGGTGCACGCCGTATGGGCAATCCAGAAGGCTGGATACGAAGCGGTTATCATTAACAACAACCCGGAGACCGTCTCCACTGACTTTAATACGTCGGACCGTCTCTACTTCGAACCGCTCTTCCTTGAAGATGTCATGAATGTCATCGAGCAGGAGAAACCGATCGGTGTCATCGTACAGTTTGGCGGGCAGACAGCAATTAACCTCGCTGAGCCGCTCAGCAAAGCGGGCGTGAAAATTCTGGGTACCAGCCTGGAAAGCATTGACGAAGCCGAGGATCGTAAAAAATTCGAAGCGCTCCTGTCCAGACTGGAGATTGCCCAGCCGAAAGGAAAAACCGTGACTTCGGTTGATGATGCTGTAGAAACCGCGCAATCGCTGGGTTACCCTGTTCTGGTAAGACCATCTTATGTACTCGGTGGACGCGCCATGGAGATTGTATACTCTGACAGCGAGCTGCTGAGCTACATGAAAGAGGCGGTTAAGATCAACCCGGACCATCCAGTTCTGATCGACCGTTACATGATGGGTAAAGAAGTGGAAGTCGACGCGATCTGCGATGGCGATACGGTGCTGATTCCAGGCATCATGGAACATGTAGAGCGCGCAGGCGTTCACTCCGGTGACTCGATTGCGGTATATCCTCCTCAGTACTTGTCCCAGGACCTGAAAGACAAGATTACCGAAATTACGATCAAGATTGCCAAAGAGCTGAATACACGCGGACTTGTTAACATCCAGTTCGTTATCTATAAAAACGAAGTGTACGTGATCGAAGTGAATCCGCGTTCTTCCCGGACGGTTCCGTTCCTGAGCAAGGTTACAGGCATCCCGATGGCCAACCTGGCAACACAGGCGATCATGGGCAGCAAGCTGAAGGATCTTGGATACGAGGAAGGCATGTGGCCGGAAAGCGAACATGTATCGGTTAAAGTGCCGGTGTTCTCCTTTGCTAAACTTCGCCGCGTTGAGCCTACCCTTGGACCGGAAATGAAATCCACCGGTGAGGTTATGGGCCGCGACGTGAAGTATGCCAAAGCGCTGTACAAAGGTCTGATCGGTGCAGGCATGAAAATTCCTTCAACGGGTGCCATTATCGCTACCATCGCAGATAAAGATAAAGCCGAAGCTGCGGCACTGCTGAAAGGCTTCCATAAGCTTGGTTATAAAATCATCGCCACAGGCGGCACGGCAGCAGCATTGAAAGAAGCGGGGCTTGATGTGACCACCATCCATAAGCTGTCCGAGGGAACGCCGAACATTCTGGATATGATCCGCACAGGTGAAGCGAATTTCGTCTTCAACACATTGACCAAAGGGAAAACGCCGCAGCGTGACGGATTCCGAATCCGCCGTGAAGCGGTAGAAAACGGTGTGGTATGTATGACCTCGCTCGATACGGTTCGTGAGCTTCTCACGATGCTGGAGACCATCAACTTCTCTTCTGAAGCGATGCCGGTTTAATCGAGAAGGAGGGATATAGATGAACACCAGCTACAACGAAATGGCGGGCCGCCTGATGGTGGCCCTGGATTACCCGGATGCCGAACGTGCGAAAGCATTGGTACGTCAGCTGGAAGGTATCCCGTGTTATATGAAGGTCGGCATGCAGCTGTTCTACGCTGCCGGTCCTGATTTTGTCAAAGAATTGAAAGCCAAAGGCTATTCCGTGTTTCTGGACGTGAAGATGCATGATATTCCGAACACGGTAAAAGGCGGGTCGGACAGCGTAACGCGGCTGGGTGTGGACATGTTTAACGTCCATGCCAGCGGCGGCGCTCTTATGATGCAGGCGGCAAAAGCCGGGGCGGAGGCCGCAGTGGCGGACACCCCGGGTCTTGCCATGCCTACCATCATAGCTGTAACCCAGTTGACTAGTACGAGTCAGGATGTCATGAATAACGAAATCGGCATTCCGGGTTTGGTAGCGGATGCGGTCGTACGATATGCGAAGCTTGCTCAGCAAGCGGGGCTGCATGGCGTCGTCGCTTCATCGCTTGAAGTGGAGGCCATTCGATCCGCATGCGGCCAAGCGTTTAAGACCGTTATACCGGGTATCCGTCCGGCTGGTGCGGATATCGGAGACCAGGCTCGGGTTCTTACACCAGGGGAAGCCATTCGCAAGGGCAGTCATTATTTGGTTGTCGGCCGCCCAATTACGGAATCCCCGAGCCCGAGACAAGCTGCAGAACAGATTATTGAGGAGATGATTCAAGCATGAGTACACTCGCGAATATTCCACATCAGATCGCATCTTATTTGCTGAAGATTGAGGCCGTTTCCCTTAGACCTCATCAGCCGTTTACATGGACGTCGGGAATAAAATCCCCGATCTACTGTGACAATCGCTTGACGATGTCTTATCCCGAGATTCGCGACTACATTGCTGAATCGTTCGCAGCCGTCATCCGGGAGCAATATCCGGAAGCCGAGGCCATTGCCGGAACGGCCACAGCCGGGATTCCGCATGCGGCCTTTGTATCCCAGAAAATGAACCTGCCGATGTCCTATATTCGGGACAAAGCAAAGGGTCATGGCAAGGAAAACCTGATTGAAGGCTTGATCAAGCCGGGACAGAAGGTGGTTGTGATCGAGGATCTGATCTCCACGGGCGGCAGCTCGCTTAAAGCGGCACAAGCGGTTAAGGATGCAGGGGCCGAGCCGCTGGCGGTACTGGCTATATTCAGCTATCAGCTGGATAAAGCGGTACAAGCCTTCGCCGAAGCCGGGATTCCGCTGCAGAGCTTGTCCAACTACGGTGCGCTGATTGATGTAGCGCTATCCGAGAATCGGATTCAGGAACAGGATGTGGAGCTTCTTCAATCCTGGAGATCGAATCCTGCGTCCTTTGGCATGTAAACAACTTAAACCAGCTAGGAATCAGGCTGTCGTCTTTGTGAGTTATCGCAGAGCGACAGCTTTTTTTATACCGAGGCCGAAGATATCCTTGATGGGCGCCGGGTTGACAGCGGTAGGCCGGATCGTTACATTAGGACTGTAAGCGGCTGTAGCCAGCCATGATGTCCTTATGCTGATATAGAAGGGATATAGTCTAACAGATGAATGCAAAGAAAGAAGCGGTGCTTGAAGCCGGGAAGCGGCTGTTCATGGAGCAGGGGATTTTGCATACGAGCATGGAGCAGATTGCCGAAGCTGTCCCGGTTTCCAAGATGACGATTTATAACTACTATCAGAGCAAAGAGGGCTTACTGGATCATGTCGTGGACCGGATGGTCGAGGAGCTCATGGCGATTTACCGCGATATCATGGATCAGGCAAATGATCCGCTTGAGGCGTTAACCGTCTTCTACAAGGATCAGCACAAATTTTCGGCGTTTGTATCGCAGAAATTTGTGGCGGATCTGGCCAAATTCCCGGAGCAGATGGACAAGCTGCTTCAATTCAACCAGAAATTCGTTGTTCCGGAATTTGAAATGCTGATCTTTAAAGGTCAGCAGCTTGGACAGATACGGAAAGATATCTCTCCCCAGGTATTGGTCGCGTTCCTTACTTTTATCAAGGAATTTACGGCACGGAATGAATGGTACCATGGTCTGGGAAGCCTGAACGCGGTCAGTGAACAGCTGATGACGATTCTTTATCACGGTATTATCCAGCAGGAAGATCCGTCTAATCTAACATGAGAACAAAAACATTCCAGAGGTGATCTCGACCCGGGAATGTTTTTTTATGAAATTTTATGGCTGAACGGTTTGAAAACCGGCTGATTTGGGTATATGTTCCTATAAATTTAGGGCCACGACTTGGTAGAGGGGAAGGAGATGTCTCACCTATAATAGTAATGATAACCTCAAGATTAATGACAAAATAGGCGGGGCTGACCGTAAGGAGGAGAGATCTTTGGAAATTCCGTCCAGGATCCAACTGACCGGCAAACAATTCTTTGTACTAACCGGCATTGTCGGTGCGCGGGCTGTCATTGGGTTAGAGGACCCTTTTCGCGGAACGCTGGCCGAGGAGATGCCTGTAGAAGTGGCTAAGATTGAGCAGGAGCTGCAGGAGAAAGGCTTGATTGATACGGCTGATAACGAGCCGGTTCTTGTGCAGGAACTGCTGGAATACATAGAAGTATGCAGCCGGACCCTGCTAACGATACATATGAGGGTGTCCGGTTCCGACGAAGGGCAGAAGGAGTGTTTCATTTATTACAGTTCAAGCCTGGTGGTAAAGGCCGATATTGAAAGCGGGCCTGACGGTGCGAGAGCCTATGTGCTGGAAGCGCTGGGAACCCCTTCGGAAGCTTGGCTTAAAATCATCCGTCACCTGCAGCTGGAGGATAGGAAGAACCGTGATACAGCTCCATTGGCTATGCCTAAAGGCTGGTTCCAGCAATGGATGAGTGCCGAGCAAGGGGAGCAGGAGCCTCGGAAGTACTTGCTTGCACAAGGCTGCCCGGAATCCGTCGTTTCCGCCTTGGCCGATTGCGTCACCGATCCGGAGAGATATGCTGCCTTCACGGCGTACTATTGTCCGGATCTGAACTGCAGAATACAGGGAATCGAACTGTTGAGAGGAAAGCATTCCAATTGGCTGATTCGCAATGAAGGCGAACAGGATCAAATTTGGGGCGCGACGGTAACTGAGATCATCCGGGAACTCGGCGCAGTCATCGAGCGTATTAAGTGAGAAACGTAGCATCCTGATCCCGCATACTGTAATTTTTGCCTTCTCGATCAATGACATGGAGGATTGTTAGATATGACCAAAATACGTGTGGTACCCGAAATGCTGAACCAGCAAGGAGCAGCGGTATCTGATATTGCACGGGAAGTCCAGCAGCTCCAGGAACGCATGCAGCAGCGTATCCAGAGCATGTCCTGGGAGTCGCGTCATCGTGCCCAGGTCGAACAGCGCCTGGCCCAATGCAGGGCTGCCTGCCAATCGGTGGTAGGCCGTCTGGAGCAGAATCGAGGGCAGCTGGTGAAAAAGGCGGGGGATTTTTCGCAGACCGATCAATCGCTCGGGAACAATCTTACCTTCGGCAAACAATCGATTGCCCAGGTTAGTCCGCATCTGCTGCTTCAGGCGAGTCTGGCACAGAACGGGAATAAGAAAACGGATCCACCCGTGACGGCAGCGGGCGTTGAATTCAATGCGCTTGCGCCTTTCGGCGGAACGGCGGATCAATGGACCGGTAACCCGCTCGCGTCCGCCGGCGTACTGTTCGGTACGGTAACCGCGTCCGGGACGATGTACAAATACTGGGATATGTACCGGAACGGCTTTGGCGTGTGGCTTGAGAAAGACAAGCGCGGCAATATGCGAGCCAATGTGACGAACGGCATGCTGGCCAATATCCGCAAAAAATCCTATGCCGAGTACAATTGGCGGAATCACCCCCGAATTCCAAAATACGTCCTTCCCGGCGCAGCCGTTAAAGACTCGCTCAGCTGGAAGGGGGGCAAGCTTGGTTATGCAGGCATCGCCATGCAAACGGTGGGGAATCTGGTCACGAATATCAACGACAATAAGAGCGGGGCAAAAATAGCCGGAGACGCCGTTGTGGACGTGGGTGTCGGCGTGGGAACCGTCGTGGCTTCCGCAGCGGCTGGCGCCAAGGCAGGAGCCCTCATTGGAACAGCGGTAGGCGGTCCCATCGGCACTCTTGCGGGTGCGGCTATCGGCTTCGGCGTGTCGGTGGGCGCTTCCTATGTCATGGACGGCATCAAGTTCACGGATTTTGACGGGGACGGGAAAAAGGATACTGTCACCGAAGGATTGAAAATGGGGGCAGAGAAGCTAGGTTCTACGATAGCCGGATGGTTCAAATAAGGGGAGTGTCAAAGATGAGCACGAAGATTTCAGAGGAAGAACAGTTTCATTTCCGGTTAATCCCCGCCGAGCAAATTCGGGGCGGTATCGTATGTTTTTTATTTATAATGCTCATCCCCGCACTAGTCACGCTGGCAGCGCCGATGATGTCGGTTTATTTTTATGCGGCGGCGGCGGTATGGGCGGTTATGCTGCTGTGGGGGATTGGTCTGAGTGTAAATCCGTACCGGTCTGAGGTCGGTTTTGTGCTGTACTTGGGGATATACGGATTGGCGCTGGCGGTCACTTGCCAGCTTGCTATACTGAAAATGATGTATGACATGGCCAGAGTTGATTCCATCGGGTATGGGCTTAGCTCGATCGCGGTGATGCTGCTGCTGCTCGTTGTGTTTTATGTTTTGCATTTCAGAGCGCTGCAGCAAGGGACGTACCAGTCCATGGAGCGCAAAGGCGGCGTCGGAAAAGCGGGCAAAGCCGCCTTGCTGTTAGCGGCCATCGGTTACACAGGGTATTACGTCGTGGTGGCGGTAACCGGCGATCTTGGCGGATTTGTGATGGGCATGGCGGCCTTTTCCGTTCTGTTGATTCTCGGTCTGTACATGGCGGTTGTGTTCATTCATCGGTATAGGTTCATCCAAAATAATATGGATAAGCTAAAAGCTCATTATCCTGTACTGGGATTGCCGAAGGAGCAGCGGAACGCCGCGTTTCTGAACAAAATGAATCAGGGCCGCACGACGGCGGCACCGCACCGGAAGAGCAAGAAAAGGAGAGGGTAATTATGACGCAGCAGCTGCTGCCGAACGGATCGATTGTCATTTTGAAGGAAGGCGAGAAAAAGCTGGTGATCTATGGGCGCAAGCAAATTCTGGCGCTAGAGGAGCCGCAATTGTTCGACTATCTGGCTTGCCCGTATCCGGAAGGGTATGTGAGCCCGGAGTTTGCCTACGTTTTTAATCATGAGGATATCCAGGAGATTATATTTACCGGTTACCAGGATGAAGAGGAAGAACAGTTTCAGGCCGTACTGGCTGAGACGAAGGCTACATAACAAACGAGAGTATATCCATAAAGGGAGGAGCGTGAGGTAGATCCATGTCAGGACGTATAGAGGTATCCCCCGAGGAGCTGCGTCGGGCTGCGGCAGACATTCGAAGCGGGAGTGACTACGGCGGGGAATTGGTCGCCCGATTGTCCCAGGTCATTGAAACGTTGAATGCCGAATGGGAAGGCGTTTCCCAGCAGCGGTTTCGTACGGAGGCCGAGGAGACGAAAGCGCAGCTGATGAATTTTATCCAGATGATGAATTCGATGGAGCAGGAGCTTATGAGCATTGCTGCCCGGTTTGCGGAGGCTGACGGCCAATAGGCACGGTTTACTTAAGGTGACAATCAATCGTATTCGTATCCCGATGTGGTACGAGGTATGGCTGATTGTTTTTTTATCGGAAAATCATGGAGAAGTTTGTTAGGCTGCGGTTTTTTTGTGGAAGTTTGGACATAATATGACAGCACCACATTATCATTCGGGCAAGGAGTCGCATAGGATGAACTGGGTATATTACGGAAAGCTGTATACAAGCAAATTTCAGGCAGGGTGCTTTGCTAAACGTTTGGAGCAGGATGGCTGGCTGTTCGGATACCATGACCCGCGGATGGTGGAGGTTTACCGTTCCAAAAAGGGCCGCTATGGCGTGCGGTTTATGCCTTGAGGAAATTCCATTAAAACAGCACTTGACTTGATGCAGGGTAATGGTGTATATTTATTCTTGTCGCTGTTTGATACAGCATTGACGCGGGGTGGAGCAGTTCGGTAGCTCGTCGGGCTCATAACCCGAAGGCCGCAGGTTCAAATCCTGCCCCCGCAACCAATTTTTAAACGATGTATGTATGACGTCCTTATGTTTATGTGTACATGTATGTTCAGGGCCCTTAGCTCAGTTGGTTAGAGCGGTCGGCTCATAACCGACTGGTCGGGGGTTCGAGTCCCTCAGGGCCCACTTTATCGAAGACCCTTGCGATGCAAGGGTTTTTTGCTGTTTATAGGGCTGTTATGCGGAGAACAATAATAGGGTACATATAAAGCCTCAATAGAGAGAGAAAGGGATATGTTTTCTCCATATCCCTCTCAGCCATTGGATCATATGAAGAATGGAAGCAAGAATATAGCACTAATGGGAAAAGGAATACGGCGCTGCAAGAAACGACGACGAGGGAAGAAGCCTGGATGGAAACCGAATTGTCTGTAGGTTGATTCCTGTGCAGGCATCCCTCGCATCTCCTCAATCATTTCATCCGTTGGAACAGCAAGAGTGACATACTCATTATCGACATGAGTAATAAATCCATCATAAGAGTGACCATCTGTTGTATTAATTCCAACATATTGATTCATCAATCTCCAACATAATTGTTTATAATCAGTTTCCATAGTTAACCTCCTTAGGTAAATGTAATACAACATCAGTCTATGGACTATAACCTGAACTGCTCACGACACTTGCCTAGTATCATATTTATGGGCAAATCCCAATTAGGGATATAAATAATTGAAAAAGGCTTGTTCTATGAACTCACACAAAAAAACGGCAAACTAAGAAGTGGAATTAAGTCTTAGTTTGCCGTTTTCTTTTTTGAACTAACGTTTCCCGTTAGGTAGAAATAGCTTTTTCTAAGAACGTGCAACTTAATTAAACGAAAAACGCTCCAGCGATAATAACCAGCAAAATAAATAGGACCAACACTGTACCGACTGAGCCTCCACCATAAGCCCCTCCAACTCCGCTCATTGCACATCCTCCTCAATTTTAAGATACATAACAGGGTATGCATAAAAGAACTGGCGGTGAAGGCGACCCGGCAAAGGCTGTAAATCGAAACTTAATTGTAGAACAATAATGATTTCGCTTGTTAATTTTCCTGCCTCAGATGGCAAATAAGCCGGAGAGGCTTTTTAATTTTTTTACCCTAATTGATCTTGATTTTTATTGTCCGATAGCATATTGAAACATGTCATCCCCATATACTCTGCTATCAAGCAAATATCAATGGTTGTCTTATTAAGTGGCCCGAAAGGTGGGATATGGGTTGTCGGATCCTTTTGTAATCAGATCATTAGATGAGATACGTTTTTGGTCACGCATAATGAAAGAACATTCCTTTTTTCTTCGACTAGGATTTAGGTGCGAGGACACGCAGTTAATTAATGAGGCAAATCAATTTCATAAAATCTTTGAGGATATTGAAAGAAGATCACATTCATTTCAAGCAGATACTGATCCCCAAATCATTAGACAGTTTAATTCAGAAGTTCACAATGCGGCTGCACACATTTGGGCATTTAAGAGAAAGGTACTTGGGCTTATATTACGGTGCCAACTTCCCGGGGGTACAAATTTTCCTCTGCTTGTAGATCATGTTAGCCGAGAAGCAAATTATTTTAAAAATCGGCTAGAGGAACTGAATAACGGGAGACTTGAACCATTACCAGATGCGATTATCGATGAAAATGTCTTTTTCCTAAAAATCATGGCTGACCATGCAAAATTTATAGGTCATCTACTTGATCCATCCGAGCGAAAATTAGTGGAGCAAGCTAGGGAGTTTAGCCAAGACTTTGATACGCTGATGTTTCAAGCCATTGACTTAAGTTCCATGCGTCCACAATCGCAAACCCATCCATTACTAAGTCAATTTGTGGATGAAAACCGTGTTTCAGTCAAATCATTGCGAGATTTTAAGAAGACTGCACGTGACTTAATTGAGGAGTGTCGAATCAAAAGTATCATTCACCCTTTATTAGCAGATCACGTTTTTCGTGAAGCTGAACGTTTCTTATTTATTCTTGACATGTTCGATCGTTCATTGTCTGGCATGAAGGTAAACAAGAAAGAAATCATGCATTGATATAAGGGAGGTATAACTAAACCAGCTCCAAGTGGCGTTCCACACGTCCATAACTATCATGCCCAATTTGAAACTCCCGATTGAACTTATCATGGACGGTCGGCTCTTAGAAGATAATCTAAAAGCCAATAATATACGACCAGATTGGATGGCCGTCGGCTCATAACCGACTGGTCGGGGGGGCGAATTCCTGAGGGCCTACTTTATCGAACACCCTTGCGAATGCAAGGGTTTTTTGCTGTTTAAAGGGCTGTTTAGTTGAGCGGAAAAAACTATGGTGAAGAAGTAGGGTCCTTTTTTGCATTTTGAGAAGCGACTATTTTTCGTCCTTGCTTCTCGAATTTATGTAAATGAGTATGCATACAAAAAATGCAGGGCCAATCGAACCAGTAATGATCCTCATCAACCGCGTTTCGCCAAAATCAAATAGTATATGCCCAATGATGTATAATGCTAATAGAACAATAACCCACCGAAGTATTGTTTTTTTCATTAGCTCACTCCTTATTTAAAACAATTATACTCGAAACAGCAGAACAAACTGTTTTTTTAACTGCTTGATTAACCTGAGGGGCTATCTTGTTCAATGATCGAGGTATCTCCACAATGCAATTACTTCAGTACAGGTTCTTCTCGGTTTAGCTTCTCCCGGAGATCGAGGATTCCTACAAGCTAGATTTGTAATCGGGGGCGACTTACGGTACATTTTAATGGAGTCGTTGGGGACACGCTATTTATACGGCTGCTGCTGGTTGGATGCAGCTCATATTAGTATCTAGGATGGGGGATCAAGGTGTCAGAATGGGTATTGAATCAGTCTTGGGGATTGCCGGTCTTACTCGCCTTCTTGGTGATCGTATTTGTATTTGAGTCCAGGAAAGCCTTCAAGGCATATAAAGAAAAAAGACGTTTTGAATTGGGATGGTCTCTATTGTTTGCGCTTGTGGCTTTATTGGCGATGATCGTCCTGGTGGCTTACTGAATGTAATTCTGTAACAAGCCCTATACATACAATGTTAACTGTTAACATCAAGTCGTAAGAAACAGCCAAAGGAATCGAAAATACAGTATAAATAAGACCCAGCACCGTGGCACTGGGTTTGTTTCTAAAGATGAAGGCCATCGTTTTATAGAGCTCTTTGGAATGGTCTATCTATCAAAGATATAGATGATTAGTACGTGTTTGTGTTTAATTTGCCCAAAATGGAAAATGGTTAGAACAAAGCAGCGACTAAAGAGGGCCAGCGAATGGCCCTCTTTAGCAAGAATGATAATATTGTGATTCTTCTGAAGCGATCCTACAACGCCTTTATTTACTTTACAACGATGATGATGACTACTTTCTTTTGTTTACGACAAGACATAGAAATCACCTCCCGTTGCTAGATAATTCAACATATTCAAATATCGTAAGCTGGCTTGGGTTTCTACTAAAAATAGTTAAATAGAGTATATGGTTTAGTAGTTTTATTAGTCGCCATTTGTATTATTACTGACAAATAAGTGGATAGCCTGAAGGAAAATAAAAAAAGCAAGACCCCGCCAGAAGCTTACGGCGGGGTCTTGCTCAATGATTGGCTGTAAACGTTGAGGAAGGCAGTTACCCTTCGTCAACGCTCATTCATGACGGCTTCCGTAGCCGCCCAGGCTCTGCCGGCGCGCATGGCCAGGAAGAAGCAGAGGATGAGGACGATGGACGCGGAAATGTAGGGAAAGTTGATGTCCACATCAAACAGGTACCCTGCCACCAGCGGTCCGGCAATATTCCCCAGACTGGTGTAGGCCGAGTTCAAGCCGGCCACGTAGCCCTGCTGATCCTTCGCCAGTTTGGACATTTGCGTACCGATGGCGGGACGCAGGATGTCGATCGACAGGAAGACCAGGAAGGTAACGAGGAATATCAGCCAGTATTTATGCACAAACAGGGTTAACAGGATACAGATCCCCGCGGTAAGCAAACTGAGTGTAATGACTCTTTTCTCACCGAACCGGTTCAGGATCCAACCGAATATCGTCGCTTGCACGACGGCACCCGCAATCGATCCGAACGTGATGATCATGGCAATATCTTTAGGGGTGAACCCGAATTTATGATCCACAAACAGGCCGAACACCGTTTCGTAATTGGCAAGACCGAACGAGAGCACAAATACAATAATCAAACTCAGGAAATAAGGTTCCCTGAAAGAACGCACCAACTGGACAGCCAGGCTCTCCTTCTTCCGTCCCAGTACGGTAGGTGCTTCCTGCTTGGCGGATGATTCCGGAAGCAGCAGCAGCGTGACCAGCGCAGCAATTCCTCCCGCAACGGCCGCGGCGTAGAAAGGAACGCGAATGCCAAACTCGGCGATAAATCCACCGATGCCCGGTCCGATGATGAAGCCTGTCGTAATCGCAGCATTAATGAACCCCATACCCCTGGCGCGTTCCTCATTCGAAGTCACATCAGCCGTGTAGGCCATGACAGCGGGCATAATCAGTGCAGCGCCGATTCCGCCCAGCATTCTCGAGGCGAACAAGAGCGGCGGTGTGCTGGCAGCTCCGAACAACCATTCCGATACGGCGAACACAATCATGCCGGAGATGATGATTTTTTTACGTCCGATGGTGTCGGACAATCTTCCCGCAAGTGGCGAGAATAACAGCTGTGTTAATGAAAAAGCGGCAACGAGCATACCTACCGTGCTTCCGCTAATATGCAGTTCCGTCATATAGGTTGGCATAATAGGTATGACGAGCCCGATCCCGGTGAAGACTAGAAATATATTGAACATGAGGAGCAGAATGGCTCCATTGTTTCGCATCAGTAATGACATGATGATTCCTCCAAAAATAAAAGACGATTTAATAAGGCCATGATGAAAATGATCGTCATTCGATTGATTATATACTGAACGTTCGGTTTATAATAGAGCATGAAAAAAGGGGCCTGTTTTTCATGATTTCTTTTCAATGCCATGCAGAAATACTTTGATGGCGGCATGATAAAGGGAAAGGGCATTTTCCACCTTAGTTATACGGGACATCTGGCTTAAGCCAACAATGAGGCTCTCAAAGATGACGGACAGCTGCTCCACATTATGATTCTCAAACTCCCCGCGATCCATCCCTTGCTGCAGCAATTTCTGATTGAATTCCAAATGGCTCCGGATAATCTGGACGATTCGTTGCTCTACTTCCTCGGTAACAGCTCCATTGCTGTTCATAAATTCATCAAGTGCCTTGGAGAAGGGGTGGTTCAGATCATCAAACACCAATTGTTCGGCTATTCCGTACAGCTTGTCGACGGTGGTGATGTAATGCTGCTCTTTACTGTTCCATTTCTGTTCCCACTCGAGGTCCCATTCCTCGATCAGATACAGAAACAGCCCTTCCTTGCTCTTAAAATGATAATAGATATTCCCTTTGCTGCTTCCGGTGGCTTCAACGATCTCCTCTATAGACGTTGATTTGTAACCCTTCTGCATAAAAAGCGCCTTGGCGGCTTCGGCTATGCGTCGCTTGGTATCTTCGGTTTGTTGTTGTTTTTTGTTCACGCATGCACCCCCTCATAACCCTCGGCCATATTCAAAATTTATATACTGAACGTTCGTTCTGTATCTTATCAGATGAAATTGATAAGTTCAAGAGAAAATTGGACTGTGTGTTTCGAATCCAGCAGCTTCAAAAATAACCGTTACCATTAGGAGGCAGCGGTTATTGCAGAACGTGGCATCTGTTTCATTAATGGTTAACTTCAATGAACTTACGCGTTTTCTCGTGATAGGAGAGCAGCTCCGAAACGGTCACAAACTCGTAGCCTCTCTTTTGCAGCTCCGGTAAAATCACTTTGAGAGCCTCTACCGTCTGTGTACTGCTTGGCACAAAGTCGTGCATCAGTACGATGTCTCCATTGTGAGCATTATCCAGCACTTTTTTGACAATCCGGTTAACGCCGGGCTTTCGCCAGTCCAGCGTGTCCTGGTGCCATGACCATAATACGGTCAGCATACCGAAATCCTTGCTCGTTCGAACAATCGCTTCATTATAGCTGCCTCCGGGTGGACGAAAGAGAGCGGTTCGAATGCCGGTTGCATGAAAGATTGCATCCTGCGTCCGGTTCAGTTCGCTCGTTAACTTGCTGACGTTAATATTGTGAAAGGGAGGATGGGAGTAAGAGTGATTGCCGATCTCATGTCCTTCATGCAGCTCTCGCGCTACGATCTCAGGGTGTTTCTCCACCCGGCTGCCAACAACGAAGAAGGTGGCCTTGGCGTTATATTGCTGTAACAGATCCAGAATTTGAACGGTATTCTGCTCGTCCGGGCCATCGTCAAAGGTAAGGGCAATTACCTTGTTGTGTGTGGGGACTTCCCATACAATCTCGCCGCGTTCTTCATAATAACCCCTGCCTTTGGAAGTGGATGGCGCACGCTCGGCGTTGACAACATTCGGGTAGCAAATGGAGGCGGAGATAGCGAACAATATGATGGTTGAGAGTTTTTTCATGGTGGGCGGTATCCTTTTCTCTGCTGTTCTAGTCTTCGCATATAACAATGCAAGCCTATTTATCATTTGGTGATAACGGTAAAATTATTCTTTATGACAAACTGAAGCATTTGAATCGATGAATTAGAGCGGCGGCTCGAAGCAATCGAGAATGAGGCCTAGATGGGGGTGATGCGAAAAATTATGAGTTTCATATATTGACATCATATGGTTGGACATGGTATTATCAATTTTGTCGCTAAGACGAAATGTGCACACCTAGATATCGGAATGAGATCGCAACCTATTGCGAATTCAACGCGTACCTTAGGCTATGGAAGTGAACGTGAACGACGCTAGGAACATGCGCGGATAAATATGCCGGGGTGGCGGAATTGGCAGACGCACAGGACTTAAAATCCTGCGGTAGGTGACTACCGTACGGGTTCGACCCCCGTCCTCGGCATTATAACAGCGTCTGGTAAGATGCAAAATAAGTCGGCCCCTGTATGGGTGCCGGCTTATTTTTTAAATCGACACAAGGTCAATTCATGATGAGTGTTGTTATTGGATTCAAAATGAACGGAAGTTGTAATGGTGTTCCGATTATAGAAATCGCATTCTTTTATGATTCCATGCTGGCCTGTGTGAGGAGGAGAGAGGAGACATGCGGATGTTTAACAATGATTGGGACCTTATTCTGCAGGGAGAAATGGATAGGCCTTATTTTCAAGATTTGATGGAACGGGTGGACGAGGAATACCGGCGAAGCACGGTGTATCCCCCCAAGGAAGATATATTTCGGGCTCTTCAGCAAACATCGTACCAATCAACCAAAGTCGTTATTTTGGGACAAGACCCGTATCACGGTCGTAGGCAGGCACAGGGACTGAGCTTTTCCGTCTCGCCCGGGGTTGCGATTCCTCCATCTTTACGAAATATACATAAGGAGCTTGCTTCGGATCTGGGAATCTCGATTCCCAATCACGGCTCCTTACAATCGTGGGCGGATCAAGGAGTACTGCTTCTCAATGCAGTGCTTACGGTTCGCGAAGGCGAGCCGAACTCACATAAAGGGATCGGGTGGGAGAAATTCACCGACACGGTCATTACGAAACTGAATGAACGTGATCAGCCAATGGTTTTTATATTATGGGGAAGTTACGCACAGAAGAAAGGTTCCTTCATAGACCGAAGCCGGCACAAGGTGCTTGAGTCCAGTCATCCGAGTCCGTTTGCAGCACATAAAGGATTCTTCGGTAGTCGTCCATTTTCAGCATCGAATGCTTTTTTAATGCAAAAGGGTATGGATCCGGTGAATTGGGACATCCCGAGCGCACCGGGCGATGGAGATGAATAATCCGCGAGAGGTGACCTTCATGAAGCATTGGATTGGTCGTCATGTAGTCATTCAGCGTTTAGACGGGGCGAAAAGCACGGTTGAAGGTGTGTTGAAAGGGTGGGATCCCGTTCAGGAAAAAGTGATTCTAGGCCCGGGTGAGCTTGTAATACCGTTTCGAGCTATTCATAGAATTATGCCGAGAAACGCATACCCGGCCTTGAACTCCATCGGTTATGTCGTGAATCATACCATTCAATTCGATAATGCCGTCTATTTTGGATCTTCTGTGATGATATGGAGGGACAATCGACTGGTGTCATCACAGGCCATCCTGACTTCTCACGACGAGGATACCGTTACCCTGTCAAACGGGATGATTTTGCGCAAGGACGAGCATGATTTTGTGGTTCGATCCCTGCGCGGCAATGCGTGATTCTTTTACATAAAGGATGTCCCCAGCAGCCATCGTGAAGTTGGCGGGGACATCCTTTTTTTTGCAAATGGAATTTGTTTGTCTCCAGTAACTCGAGTTTATTATGCGTCCTCTACTTTTTCGGCAAGGAACAGTTCGTAAATCCGTACCACGATAATTTTGACGATCATGTAGGCTGGAATGGCGAGCAGGATGCCAAGCAGCCCGAAGAAATCGCCGCCTACAAGTATGAGGACAATCGTGGTCAACGGGTGAATATCAAGCTGTTTCCCGTAGATAACCGGTGTCAGAATGTTATCTTGGATCTGCTGCGCGATGACAATAACAACAACGGACCATATCGCGATGGAAGGAGATTCGATAAATCCGATAATGACGGCAGGAATGGTCGCCAGCAGCGCACCGATATACGGAATGAAATTCAAGAAGAAGGAGATCACCGTTAAGAGCAGCGAATAGGGCAGCCCGATGATCAGAAATCCGATATAGATCATGATGCTAAGTATAAGATTCAGGATCACTTTGCCGATAATAAAATTGCTGAGTGCCGTATCGATCTCACCCAGCACTTCGCTGCCGTCACGGCGGTATCGTCTTGGCAGGACACTGAGCAGCCTGGGCGGAAGCTTGCTGCCTTCCTTCAGCATGTAGTACAGAATGATCGGAATCGTAGCAATAATAACGACAACGCTGGATACAACGGTGATCAGGTTATTGATGGAGTTGCTGATCCAGGTAATAATCCGATTCATGTACTCCGTCAGTGAGGTAGACAGCTCGGATTCCGTTGGTATATAGCGTGACCAGAATCGATTCTGCTGCAGCTGGTCGATCTGTTCCTGTACACCCTCTACCAGAAAGGGGGTATTGCTGATAAAATTTTCGATCTGTTCGCGGAGTGTCGGCCACACCACGATACCGAAGATGGCGCAGAGACCGGCAAATACGAAATACAGCATCAGGACGCCAATGGATCGTTTGATTTTCCGCCGCTCCAGGTAGTCGACGATCGGCCTGAGCAGATAATAAAAGAAGCCGGCCATCGCGACGGGAACGATCAGCATATTGAACATGGAGACGATTGGCCGGAACAAAAAGCTGATTTCGGATCCTAGATAAATGATCAAGAGCAGTGCGATTATGCCAAAGCATGTCCTGAAATATTTGCTCTGCATCATGGGCAAATCCCTCCATAACAACGAATAGGTAAAATACATAGATACCATGTAACATTTGTATTTAACCAATTTGGGGGGATTTGAAATCACCAGATTATGTTATCAGTTTCGTATGGTGACCCGGGTATGGATGGGCACGAGGGAGGCCAGCTCCATCACATCCTCGTTGTACATCCGAATGCAGCCATGGGAAACGGAGCGGCCGATGGATGAAGGGTCGTTTGTGCCATGGATGCCGTAAGGGGGTTTGGACAACCCTAACCAGTAGGCTCCGAAAGGTCCTCCGGGATTCGGCTGCTTGTTGACGATGGTGTAACTGCCTGGCGGCGTCTGTGTAGCCATTTTTCCAATGGCGACCGGGAACGTACGTACCACGATGTCGCCATCCAGCAGATGCAGCTGAAAATCGGATAAATCGACAATAATGCGGTATTGGGGCATCTTAATCCATCTCCTTCATGATTCATGCTATGAATCAGGGCGAAGACCGGCCCCTAAATTGACCTAAAATAGGCAAATTACACCTTCATGACTTGGTAGAAATTTCACCCATTGATGACGGCCAACCGATGTTATATTTAGGATAAGCATTAACAATGTTTACATCAGGAAGGGGAAACCAATGTCTCCTGCTAGGTTTTATCAAAAATATATTAAAAATAATATGTTTACCAAAATGCTGCTGTTAATCTCTTTGATTGCGGTGGTTACCATTGTCTCCTTGTCGTACATCATGTATTACTTCTTGTTTCAATCGGCCGTTCGCAGCGAACTGGACATTCAGCGAAGAGCGGTAGAGCGGGTGGAGCGGCAATTGAATCAAAAATATGAGAATGCGCAGTCCTATGTAAATGACTTGTACCGCAACAGTTCTCTAGGCCTTGACACTTCCTATTTCCTCATGAACTCGTTTAATGAGTACATGGCCAAGCGAATGGATCGGATCGCGGGCGGCGGGCAGTCCAATTCGGACAGCGTGGTCGCTTATTTCAAGCAGAGGCTGGACGATGACCCGGATATTGAGAATATCATGCTGTACAGCGCGGAGAAACAGTATGTGTATGTATACAAGCAGGGCAGCATGACAAGGCTCTATCAGGCGAATGCCACACATTCATACATCCCCGACGTGATGGCGCTCGAAAGCCAGAGCGTCACATTGCCGAATCTCTGGATTCGCAAGCTGGCCGGAGAAGTGAATTTGCCGTTATTCTCGATCCGGAGCCCGATTAATGATATGACCACATACAAGAATCTGGGGCAGCTGGTTATTTTATATCGAACGGAAGCACTGGATGCCGTCCTGAACAGCGGGGACGATCCCTTGAAGGGATCCGTACTGGTCTTGTCGGGTGACGGCCGCGTGATGTTTGACTCCTCCGGTAAATATTACGGCGAGAAGTATCCTTATGCTGACCGGCTGCTGAATTCCAAAGAAACCGTGACCCTCGATGAAGAATCGTATATTACAACGGCAGCTCACAATCAGGCAGGTTATACGGTGGTTGGAATCACACCTAAGCGTGAGATTGCTGAGTCCTTCCATGGCCTGCAAAACACCATCATCATTGTTGCCCTGCTGTGCATCGTGATTGCGGTATCCATTCCTTCGCTGACGATCGTCAATTACTCCAAGCGTACCGATAACATTATCCGCTTTATGCGCAAGGTAGAGAAGGGGGAATTCGTTGCCCGGATGCAGGATACCAAGGAGGATCAGCTAGGGCAAATCGCAGGCAGCTTTAATGAAATGCTGGATGAGCTTACCCGTTATATCGACAAGGTGTATAAAGCAGAGATTAACCAGAAGAATGCGGAGCTGTCCGCACTGCAGGCAAGAATTAACCCCCATTTTCTATACAACACGCTCGAAGTGATTCGAATGAGAGCACTCTCGCAGGGGGCGCAGGATGTCGGCGATATGATCTACAGCTTGTCGATGCTGTTCAAGAATATCGTACAGCATAAGTCCCATTATACGCTGAAGGATGAGCTGGAGGCGTGCAGGCTCTATCTGGAGCTGTTTCGCATTCGCTATAAGGACAAGTATATATACAAAATGCATTGCGACGATCAAATCAAACATGTGCCGATGATCAAAATGTCGCTGCAGCCGCTGATTGAGAATTATATCGTTCACGGCCTGCGCAGCGATCAGGATGACAATTGGCTGACGATTAACGCGATCCAGCAGGATGATGATGTCGTGATCGAGATTAAGGATAACGGGAAAGGGATCGAGCCGGAGCAGCTGGAAGAGATCAAATCGCGGCTGGACATGGCCGAATCAAGTGAAGAATCGTTTGGTCTGCGGAGTGTGAATGAGCGATTAAAGCTGACGTTTGGAAGTTCGTACGGAATGGACATCCAGAGTGAGCCGGGTAACGGAACGACGGTGACAGTGAAATTTCCGGTGGCAGAAGGGAAGCTGAATAACGATGTATAAGGTATTTATCGTGGACGATGAGCCGTTCATTATCGAGGGATTGGTTGATGTCGTGGATTGGTCGAAATATGGCATTGAGGTGGTCGGTCATGCGGAGAATGGTCGTCAGGCACTTGAGAAGATGGCGGTCATTCCGGTTGACATTCTCATAACGGATATATCGATGCCTGTGATGACGGGACTTGAATTGATCGAAGGCGCACGAAAATTAAACCGTAATCTGAAGGTGATTATCCTGAGCGGATTCGACGACTTTGCCTATTTGAAGGAAGGCATGCGTCTTGGGATCGAGAATTATTTGCTCAAGCCGATCAATCTGAAGGAATTGGAAGAAACGATTGCCAGCACAACGGATAAAATGAACAAATCCAGAAGAGAAATGAGACTGGACGAGTACGACATTAACATATTGCGAAGCAATATCCTATATCGCTGGATCACGGACCGGATTGAGCCGGAGGAGCTGGAGGAGCGGGCGACCCTTCTGGGGCTGAGTCTGAATTTGCCTTACGTCATGGCGTCTATTCTGAGAGCGGATTTCACGCCGCTGGAGAGCTGTCTGTATCAATTAATGGACCAGGAGCCGGGCGTCCTGTATTTCCGGGACAACGACGGCGATCACGTGGTGATTTTTATGATGAAAGATCCGGACACGGAAAAAGCGAGAGCCATCCGGCTCCTACAGCAGGTGCGCGAGTACTGCTATGAAGAGGAGCTGTCCATCTCGCTTGGCAGCGTGGAAAGCCTCGGCGGTAATTATAAGGACAGTTATCTTCACGCCAAGGAGGCACAGGAATACTATCTCGTTCTGGAGCAGCCTTCCTACGTGGATTATGTTGATGTTCAAGCCAAGAAGGGAGAAGCGGCGGAATCCTATTCCGTACAGTGGCCCGAATATGCCAAAGGCATCGCCGGAAGGGACAAGCAGGTGCTGTTTGATTTGATCGACAGTGATTTTGACCGGCTTCGCCATACGCAGGGGATGATACCGACAACACTCAAGAGCATTGCGGTCGAGATGGTCATTCGCCTGAAACTGGAGCTGAACGATATTCAATATACTGCAGCCCCTGATTTTGTGAAAAATACGATTACCGATATTATGGATTCCGTATCGATCGACGATCTGATTACGGCCGTGAAGGACGGGGTCGGCGGGCTGGTCGATTCGCTCAACAATGACGTGAAGAGCCCTGTCATCCAGCAGATTCTGCATCATATCCAGCACCATTATAACGAGGATTTGTCGCTGAAGGTGTTAGGCGCCCAATATCATATTCATCCCGTCTATCTGGGGCATCTGTTCCATAAAGAGACCGGAGAGAACTTTACGGAGTATATTAACCGGTACCGGATTGAAAGAGCCAAGGAGCTGCTCCGAAACTCTTCAACGAAAGTACAAGATATCGCAAAAAAGGTAGGTTATTGGGAAACTGGTTATTTCTATAAACAGTTCAAAAAATTTGTCGGCGTATCGCCGAGGGATTTTCGAGGAATGCTCTGATTGATTTAATCAGAGTTTTTTTTCTTTATTTTCACCATAATACCTTTAATTTTTCGCCTATGTGAAACTGCTTTCATGGGATAACCTTAGAAGTGTAGAGACACAAGGATTCAAAAGGGAGGATAAACATGAGTAAATCGAAAAAGAAATGGCTCCTGCCGCTAACGCTTCTATTGTCCGCATCCATGCTGTTGTCGGCATGTGGGGGTAATAAAGAGAGTGCAGGAGATGGCGGGGGAACTGCCGAGAAACCGGTTGAGCTGATCTGGTACACCATCGGAACACCTCAAAAGGATGTCGACAAGGTTGAAGAAGAAATCAATAAATACACGGCTGAGAAGATTGGTGTAACCGTTGACATGAAAATGATCGACTTCGGTGATTACAACCAGAAGATGCAAGTCATGGCAGCTTCCGGCGAACCGATGGATATCCTGTTCACAAGCTCATGGGCGTTTGACTATGTGCAAAATGCACGTAAAGGCGCATTCATGGAATTGGACGGGCTGATCGAAAGCCATGGACAAGGCATTAAAGACGCGATTGACCCTGCGTTCCTGGAAGGTTCCAAGGTTGACGGTCACAATTATGCGATTCCGGCAAACAAAGAGCTTCCTGCTCAAGAAGCATGGCGCTTTAATAAAACATTGCTTGATAAATACAACCTCGATATTTCGAACGTGAAATCGATGGAAAGCTTGGAGCCACTGCTGAAAACGATCAAGGAAAAAGAACCAAACGTTGTTCCTTTGGCGATCAGCAAAGACTTCGGTCCATTGCTTCCGTTTGACTACATCATCGAAAAAATGCCAATGGCCGTATACCTGGATGACAAGGAAGAGCTGAAAGTCGTGAACTTCCTCGAAATGCCGGAAACGATGGACATGCTGAAATTGATGAACAAGTACTACAAAGCGGGATACATTTCCCCAGAAGCAGCTACAACAACTTCGACGCAAGATCTGATGACTTCCGGAAACTGGTTCACGGATCGTGCGGCAACGCAGCCGTTCGCAGACAATCTGTGGAGCCAAAGCTACGGCTATCCGGTCGTATCCACTCCGGCTGGCGACGCAACAATCTTTAACTGGTCGGTAATGGGTTCGATGCAAGCGATTTCCGCTAACTCGAAATACCCTGAGAAAGCCATGGAGTTCCTGAACCTGCTGAACACAGACGTATATCTTCGCAACCTGGTTGATTCCGGTATCGAAGGCGTGCACTACAAAAAGCTTAGCGAGAACGTAATGGAAAACTTGCCAGAATCGAAAAACTACGACATGCCTACCTTCGCGCTTGGTAATGTCATGCTGACTTACTTGAATCCTGAGGATCCTGAGAACAAATGGGAAGAGTTCAAGAAGTTTAACGAGTCCGGTCAGGCTGCTCCGCTTCTCGGTTTCAACTTCGATCCAACCAAAGTATCCACAGAGCTCGCAGCTGTCAACAACGTAAAAGAAGAGTTCTGGGCGCCGCTGATGACAGGTACCGTGAATCCTGAAGAGTTCCTGCCAAAAGCGAATGAAAAGCTGAAAGCTGCTGGTCTGGATAAGATCATCGCTGAAGCACAAAGCCAAATTGATGCTTGGAAAGCAAGCAAGTAATAACAATGCATGAAGCGGTTCTCTAGTCCCAAGGACAGCAGATACCGCTGCAGCATGAACAAGGACGGGGCGGCGGATGTTCACCGCCCTTCTTTTGTTCATTTCATGCACATCACGAGGAGGGGTAAGCGTGAGAGCGATCGGACAGTTTTTCAAAAATATTATGACGAATAAGGCCATGCTGTTCATGGTTTTGCCGGGGACCCTGTGGTTTCTCTTATTCTCATATTTGCCTATGTTCGGGACTATTATTGCATTTAAGGAATACCGCTTTAGCCGTGACGGGTTCTGGGCAAGTATCGTTAATAGTGAATGGGTAGGGTTCCAAAACTTTAAATTCCTGTTCAGTACCAACGATGCTTACATCATTACGCGCAACACCGTTCTTTATAATTTCGTGTTCATCATTTTGGGTCTCATTCTATCCGTAGCGCTGGCTATCGTATTGTCTGAAATCGTGAATAAGAAATTGGCGAAAGTCTATCAAACCGGTATGTTTCTGCCGTATTTCTTGTCTTGGGTTATCGTAGGTTATTTTGCATTCAGTTTCCTGAGCATGGATAAAGGGATGCTCAATCAGATTTTGGGCTGGTTTGGCATGGAGCCGGTTCAGTGGTATTCCGAAGCCAAGTATTGGCCGATATTCCTGACGTTAATCAGTTTGTGGAAATCCGTTGGTTATAACAGTGTCGTTTATCTGGCGGCGATTATGGGGATCGACAAATCCCTGTACGAAGCGGCCATGATTGACGGAGCGAACAAATGGCAGCAGATTAAAGCCATCACGCTTCCGATGCTGAAACCGCTGATGACCATTTTGACTCTTCTTGCGATCGGTAAAATCTTCTACGCAGACTTTGGTCTCTTCTATCAAGTGCCAAGGGATTCGGGAACCTTGTATTCCGTAACGAACGTCATTGATACCTATGTATATCGTGGTCTGAAAACAACAGGCGAGATCGGAATGAGTACTGCTGCGGGTCTGTACCAGTCGGTAGTCGGATTTATTCTGGTTATGGTATCGAACTATGTCGTTCGTAAATATGACAAGGATAACGCATTGTTCTAATCGATCAATCTACCAAGAAGGGGGTATGTGATGTGTTCAAATCTAAAAGCAAGATGAAGGATTTCCATCAGCTTTCATCCGGGTGGAATGTCGTATTCAACCTGATTGCCGGTATTTTCGCGTTCCTGTGTGTATTTCCGTTCCTATTCGTTATGATCATTTCATTTACAGATGAAGGCTCACTGGCCCGTAACGGATACCAAATCTGGCCGGAGAAATGGAGTCTTGAGGCTTACAAATATGTATTCCAGACAGGCGATACGCTTCTTCGTTCCTACGGCGTTACGATTTTTGTCACGGTAGTGGGTACGCTGATCAGTTTGTTTATTATTTCGCTGTATGCCTATGCTGTCTCCCGTAAAGGGTTCAGATACCGGAACTTCTTCTCGTTCTTTGCATTTTTCACGATGCTGTTTAACGGGGGTCTGGTACCGACTTATATCGTTGCAACGCAATTGCTCGGCCTAAAAGATTCGATCTGGGCTTTGATCCTGCCATTGGCGGTCAATGCTTTCTATATTATGATTCTTCGAACCTTCTACAGCACCAGCGTTCCGGATGCCATCATTGAATCCGGTAAAATCGACGGTGCGAGCGAGTTTAAAATTTTCTACAAGCTGGTATTGCCGCTATCCCTGCCGGGTCTGGCAACCATCGGGTTGTTCAGCACCTTGGGGTATTGGAACGACTGGTTCAACGCATTGCTCTACATTGATGATCCGAACCTGGTTCCGCTGCAATCCATGCTCATGCGGATTGAGACCAGCATGCAGTTCATCCTGCAGAACTCTCAGAATTCATCACTTAGCATGGCCGCTTTGCAGAGCATGCCGCAGGATACTTCGCGGATGGCGATGGTCGTTCTGGCAACCGGACCGATTATTCTGGCCTATCCGTTCTTCCAGCGCTATTTCATTCAAGGTCTGACCATCGGCGCGGTTAAAGAATAAATTCTTCATGTACCGGAGGGTATGAGATGACATATAAAGATTCCAGTAAAACCATTACGGAAAGAGTGGAACATCTTCTTGGCCTGATGAACCTGGAGGAAAAGGTTGGGCAGCTGATCCAGCCGTTCGGCTGGAAGACCTATGAAGTGAATGAAGGCCGGATTACCTTAACGGATTCATTTAAAGAGCAAGTGAAAAATGGCGGCGTCGGATCCCTTTACGGGACCCTACGCGCCGATCCATGGACCGGTGTAACACTTGAGACCGGTCTTTCTCCGCGTGAAGGAGCGGAAGCCGTCAATCACATCCAGCGCTACGCTATTGAGCAATCGCGTCTGGGTATTCCGATCCTGATCGGGGAGGAATGCTCGCATGGGCATATGGCCATCGGCGGCACGGTCTTCCCGGTGCCGCTGTCTATCGGGAGCACATGGAACGTGGATTTATACCGCGATATGTGCCGTGCCGTCGCGCTGGAAACACGCAGCCAGGGCGGAGCGGTCACCTATTCGCCGGTGCTCGACGTCGTGCGCGATCCAAGATGGGGACGTACCGAGGAGTGTTTCGGTGAAGATCCATACCTGATCAGCGAATATGCGGTCGCATCGGTCGAAGGCCTTCAAGGCGAGTCCCTGGACAGCCCGAGCAGCGTTGCGGCGACGTTGAAGCATTTTGTGGGCTATGGCAGCTCCGAAGGCGGAAGAAATGCCGGACCCGTGCATATGGGCACGCGCGAGCTGATGGAAGTGGACATGCTGCCGTTCAAGAAAGCCGTGGAAGCGGGAGCTGCATCCATTATGCCGGCCTATAACGAGATTGACGGCGTGCCGTGCACCGTCAATACCGAGCTCCTTGACGGCATTCTCCGCAAGGAGTGGGGCTTTGACGGCATGGTAATCACCGACTGCGGTGCCATCGATATGCTGGCGAGCGGCCATGATACCGCTGAAGACGGAATGGATGCCGCCGTTCAGGCCATTCGTGCCGGCATCGATATGGAGATGTCGGGCGAGATGTTTGGCAAGCACCTTCTGAAGGCAGTCGAGTCAAATAAGCTGGAAGTCTCCGTATTGGACGAGGCTGTACGCCGTGTATTGACGTTAAAATTCAAACTTGGATTGTTCGAGAATCCTTATGTGGATCCGCAGGTAGCCGAGGAAGTGATCGGCAGCGAGCAGCATGTCGGACTTGCCAGGCAGCTTGCGGCGGAAGGCATCGTTCTCCTTAAGAACGAAGCAAAGGCCCTGCCGTTATCCAAGGAAGGCGGCGTGATTGCCGTCATTGGACCTAATGCCGATCAAGGATACAATCAGCTTGGGGACTATACTTCTCCTCAGCCGCCGGCAAGCGTGACCACCGTACTGGACGGAATTCGTGCGAAACTGGGGGATGAAGCGAAGCGTGTATTATATGCTCCGGGCTGCCGCATTAAGGACGATTCCAGGGAGGGCTTTGAATTGGCATTAGCTTGTGCGGATCAGGCCGATACCGTGGTCATGGTACTGGGCGGTTCCAGCGCACGCGACTTTGGCGAAGGCACGATCGATTTGCGCACAGGGGCATCAAAGGTTACGGATGACGCTTTAAGTGACATGGATTGCGGCGAAGGCATCGACCGGATGACGCTCCAGTTATCTGGCGTTCAATTGGAATTGGCCCAAGAGATTCATAAGCTTGGAAAGCGGATGATCGTTGTGTATATCAACGGCCGGCCAATTGCGGAGCCGTGGATCGACGAGCATGCCGATGCCATCCTTGAAGCGTGGTATCCGGGTCAGGAGGGCGGCCATGCGGTAGCGGACATTTTGTTCGGCGATGTGAATCCGTCCGGCAAACTGACGATGTCGATACCGAAGCATGTCGGACAGCTGCCGGTTTACTATAACGGCAAGCGGTCGCGCGGTAAGCGTTACCTCGAAGAGGATTCTCAGCCGCGTTATCCGTTCGGATACGGGCTTAGCTATACCGAATTCAGTTATTCGGATATTCAGATTACTCCTGAAGTGATCGGAACAGACGGTACGGCCGTTGTTTCTGTGAACGTTACAAATAGCGGTGACCGCGAAGGCTCCGAAGTTGTACAATTATACGTAAGCGATGCTGCCAGCAAATATACGAGACCGGCGCGTGAGCTGAAGGGCTTCCAGAAAATTTTCCTGCAGCCTGGAGAGCGCTGCAAAGTGGAATTTACCGTCGGTCCGGAACAGCTTCAATATATCGGTCAAGATTACCAGCAGGTGGTTGAGCCTGGGCTGTTCCGTATGATGATAGGCAGACACGTGAACGATACGCTGAGTGCAGATCTGACCGTACAGGAGGGTTAAATGAATGGAACGGATTCGACGCTTTATACGCGAACTGTCGGAGCGGCAGTGGCTCGAGTCGACGGAGCTTCGAGATTGGAACATTACCCGGACCACTTACATGGTTCCGGGCGTGTACGAAGATACGGCCCCTTATGCTGAAGGACAAGTTTTCAACAGGTTCCCGAGTACGCAAGGGACAACCTACTTTTTTCGGAGAAACCTTGAATTGCCCACGCACTGGGTGGACGGTGCGATCGGACTTGTGTTCCACTCCGGGGGCGAGGGCTTACTGCGCATTAATGGCGCATCTTATCAGGGATTAGACCGGAATCATACTTTCGTCAAGCTCGATCCGAAACGCACCGGCATGAATATGGAGCTTGAGATCGAGTTGTACGATCCGATTCCGGAGCCGGTGGACCCGCTGAATCAGCAGGCTGTCATACAGCCTCCGATTACTAGGGTGCAAAGCATGCTCGTCAACGTAAATGTTCCGGTTCAGAGCCTGATGTACACCGCAACCGTGATTCGGGATTCGCTTATCCTGCTGCCGGATAGCGATATGCGGCGCATCCGTTTATTGGAGGCGCTGTATCAGGCGATGGACCGCTTTGTCAGCCTGGATGACGCCGCCATCCGGGATGGCGCTCAGGTAACCGGGATTGAGCAAGATCTGAAACAGGCGGTTACTGCCATTGGCGGCCATGCCGAAGGCACCGAGCATATGGTGGGTCAGTCGCATATCGACATCGCCTGGCTGTGGCCCGTCCGGGAAACCGTGCGGAAAACCAGCCGGACCTTCTCCAGCATGGATGCGCTGATGAATGAGTATCCCGAATTTAAGTACGCGCAGAGCCAGCCTTTGCTGTACCAATTCCTGAAGGATCACGATCCCGAGCTGTACGAGAGAGTGAAGGCCAGAATCAAGGAGGGACGCTGGGAGCTTGTCGGCGGGATGTGGGTCGAACCGGACCTGAACATTCCGAGCGGGGAGTCCCTCATGCGTCAAATGCTGTATGGGCAACGCTTCTATCAAGAAGAGTTTGGCTTGACATCTCATATTGAATGGCTGCCGGATACGTTCGGATACTGTGCATCCCTGCCTCAGATCTTGAAGCATGGCGGCATTCGTTATTTCATGACAACCAAGCTTGGCTGGAACGATACGAATGTGTTTCCTTACGACCTGTTCCATTGGGTTGGGATCGATGGAACACCGATGTTATCCTATCTCAATCACGGCGTGAACGAAAACACGCTGCCAAAAGATGTTCACGAGCATTGGCAGTCCTACCGCCAAAGAGCCGTTCATCCGGAGCAGATGCTGCTTTATGGACATGGTGACGGCGGAGGCGGCGTAACCCGCGAAATGTTGGAATATATCGACCGTGCCGAGCTTATGGTGGGTCAACCGGCCAGCAAGTACAGCACGGCTGCCGAGTTTTTCGGCGGGATCGAGGAAACACAGCCGAAGCTGCCGAAATGGCGCGGGGACTTATACCTTGAGCTTCATCGCGGTACCTATACAACGCATGCGCGGAACAAGCGTCATAACCGGAAAGCAGAAATCCTGTACCGCGAGGCGGAGCTATGGAATTCGGTGGCATTTCCGTCGATGGACAATGAGAAGCGGCAGGCAATTATGAGCGAGCTGCATGACGGCTGGAAGTTGATTTTGCTGAATCAATTTCATGATATTATTCCGGGCTCTGCCATTACGGAGTCTTACGTCACCTCTGAGAAGGAATACGCAGAGGTGTTCCAAAAAGGAAACCACAGCCTCCATGTTGGGCTTCAGGTATTGGCGGATCAGGTCGATACAGAAGGGGAAGGCATTCCGTATGTCATCTTCAACGGACTTGGATGGAGCAGAGATGCCGTCATTTCGATTGAAGGAGAGCAGGGACTCGCCCCGTATGATTCAGATGGAGCGCTGCTGCAGTACGATGCCCAAACCGAAGAGAACGGTAAAGTCTCTCACCGCTTGAATGTTCATGTTCAAGGCATCTCGGCTTTGGGATACAAGACCATTTGGTTAAAGCAGCCGGCAGGAAACAAAGCGGTGGCGGAGAATTCTACTACAGTATTCGCAGATTCCTGGGAAACGGATTTTTATAAGGTCAGCTTCAATGAGCGCGGCGAAATCACGAGCCTGTGGGATAAAGAGGCTCATCGGGAAGTGGTCAAGCCGGGCGAAGCCGCGAACCGCTTCCACTTCTTCCATGACCGTCCGACGCTGTGGGACGCATGGGATATCGATACCCGTTACGAGGAGCAATTGGCCGGAGAGGCGGAGCTGATCGAGAAGAAGCTGGTGCATGCGGGTGAGGTACAGGATGTGCTGCGTTTCCGATGGCGCATCCATAACTCGGAGATCATGCAGGACATGATTTTTTATCATCATGACCGGCGGATCGACTTCAAGACGTTTGTCAGTTGGAATGAATCACATAAACTGCTGAAAGTCGGCTTCCCGATCGGGGTCGTTGCCGATAAGGCTACTTATGAGATTCCGTTCGGAACCATCGAGAGACCGACCCATCGCAATACAAGCTGGGAGCAGGCGCAATATGAAGTCTGCGGCCACCGTTTCGCGGATGTGTCGGAGCATGGATACGGCGTCAGCCTTATCAACGACTGCAAGTACGGGTATGACATTCAGGATAGCACCATCCGGTTGTCGCTGCTGCGCGCGCCGAAATGGCCGGATGTCACGGCGGATTTGGGAGAGCATGAGTTCACGTATTCCCTGTATCCGCATAACGGAGACTGGAGAAGCGCCGGAATCGTCCGTAAAGCAGCCGAGCTTAATCATGAGCTTCCATGCGTAAGAACAAGCTCGAATAAAGGTTCTCGGCCTGCTGTTCAATCGTTTATTCCGTTCGAGAGCCACCATGTCATTCTGGATACGGTTAAACCGGCAGAAGACGGTTCAGGGTATATCCTTCGGATGTATGAATCCGCCGGGGGCAGAGGCGAAGCTGCACTGAGCTGGCCTTATCCTTATGAGAGCATCCATTTATCCAACGCCTTGGAAGAAGAACTCGAACAACTGGATATCGCGGAAGGAAGGTTAACCCTTCCATTCTTGCCGTATGAGATCAAAACCATCAAATTGACTACACATCATACTTAATCAAAGGAGCCAGAACAACCATGGAACAATTCAGACTCCCCAAAATACCAATGCCGGAGCTTGAGCTGCCGCAATCGATTCAGGCGGTTCTGCAAGAGGCTGAAGAAAAGCTTGCGCACCGTCCGAAGCTGCTTCAGCTGTTCAAGAACTGTTTCCCGAACACGCTGGAGACAACAACCAAACTGATGGAGGATGGCACGACATTTGTGATTACCGGTGATATTCCGGCCATGTGGCTGCGCGATTCGGTAGAACAGGTGATCCATTACATTCCGTTTGCAAAAAATGATCCGCAGCTGCAGCGGATTTTAAGCGGATTGATCAAACGCCATTTTCAATATATTCATATCGATCCTTATGCCAATGCCTTTAATGAATCGGCGAATGACTGGCATTGGAACACAACCGACGAAACCGAAATGTCCCCATGGGTATGGGAGCGCAAGTTTGAGATTGATTCGCTATGCTTCTCCGTTCGCCTGGCTTACCTGTACTGGAAGGAAACCGGCCTGACGGATGTGTTTGACGCCAACTTCAAGTCGGCTATGATCAAGATCATCGAGCTGTTTAAAACCGAGCAGCACCATCTCGAGAAATCGCCTTACCGTTTCACGCGGGATAACGGAATTCCAACGGATTCCTTGCGCAATAACGGGCTCGGCATGCCGGTGAATTATACGGGCATGATTTGGTCCGGCTTCCGTTCAAGCGATGACGCTTGCGATTTCCACTACAATATTCCAGGCAACATGTTTGCCGTTGTCGCTCTTCGTCAAATGCAGGAATTCGCGGAATGGGTATTCCGGGATATGAAGCTGCTGGATGAACTGAAGCGTCTCGAAGCCGACGTGGATCATGGGATTCAGTTGTACGGCATTTACCGCCATCCGGAGTTTGGACCGATCTACGCCTATGAAACGGACGGATACGGAAATTACTGTTTGATGGATGATGCGGGAACACCTGGTTTGATGTCCATTCCTTATCTGGGGTACTGCTCTGCCGATGATCCGATCTACCAAAACACCAGACGGTTTGCACTCAGTAAAGAAAATCCTTTCTATTACGAGGGCGCTGTTGCCAAAGGCATCGGCAGTCCGCATACGCCGCCGGATTATATTTGGCATATGGCCTTGTCCATGCAGGGAATTACGGCACAGACGGCAGAAGAGAAGCTGGAGATGATTGCATTGCTGGAAGCGACCGATGCGGATACCGGATTTATGCATGAAGGTTTCCATGCCGACGATCCGAAAGTCTTCACCAGATCTTGGTTTGCCTGGTCCAACAGCCTCTTCTCGCAATTGGTGTACCAGGCGATGAAAGCAGGGATTCTATGAGCGGGCGCCTGATTGTATTCTATGATCCGTCCTTTCCGGCAGCAGAAGCTGCCGGTTTGCCGGCTAGCGTCGCGGCTCTGAATGCATTCGATGCGGTGTACGGCGCCGAGGACCTCGCTGAAGCGCTGGCATCGTCAGGCGGACAAGGTGCAACCTTTGTCAATTTGCACGCGCCTTATTTTCCGAAATCCGCCTGGAGAGCGATTCTGGACTTTCTGAGAAACGGCGGCGGCTTGGTCAGCGTTGGCGGCGCACCCTTCAAGCGTCCTGTCCGTAAGGAGGACGGCGCTTGGGTGGTGGAGCACGAACAGACGGCGTACCACCAGCAGCTTCATATTCATGAGGTGCTGCCCGTGGACAGCGGGCGCGTCGACCATTTGATAGCAAGCGACGTGATACCGCTGATGGAGAGCAGCCGGGAGCGATTATCCATCAGCGATACGTGGAACCTGGTTCCGCATGTTACCAAAAGCAGTGACCTGCCGCATCAGATGGGATCGGCAGGACCGATGGATACCCGGATTTATCCGCTTCTTAAGGGGAGCACGGCGAAGGGGAGAGAAGTCGCCGCTCCGGTTGTTCTATGGGAAAACGTCGGCGGACCTTTCTTGGGCGGACGCTGGCTGTTTGTGAATCAGCCTCTCTCGACCTCTTTCTGGGAACAGGGTGGCGGAGAAGAGGTCCGCAGCTGGGCGGCATTCTGCGCGAAGGGGATTACCGAGCTGTGGATCAAGCCGAATTATGCGGCCTACGAGTCCGGTGAGCGTGCGATCCTGACCCTGCAGGCACAACGGCTTGGCCGGAATCTGCCCGTACAAGAGCCGCAGAGCTGGACGTTCCGCATCTCCGTCAAGCACGACCAAGATGACTCCTTATCATGGCATCATTCCGTGACGGTCGATGTGACCGGACAATTTCATGTAGAGCGTATTCCGGTTATGCTGGATATCAAGCCGGGATCCTATCGCGTGGTGTGCGAGGCCGAAGGACCGGATGGGGAAATCCGCAGACTGAGACAAGGGTTCTGGGGAGCAGATCCCGAGCTTTTGCAGGCGGGTACGCCCGTAACCTGCAATCGGGATTACTTCATCAAGGACGGTCGCCCGCTGCCTGTTGTCGGGATGACTTACATGACGTCGGATGTCGCGCGTAAGTTCCTGTTCCTTCCGAATACGGATGTATGGGATCGCGATATGGCGCAAATGCGTAATGCCGGCATCAACTGGATCCGTACCGGTATCTGGACCGCATACCGCAATATCATGCAGGTGGACGGGCATGCATCCGAAGAGGTTTTGCGTTCGATCGACGCCTTCCTGTTAACCGCGAAAAAGCATGATTTGCAGGTAACATTCACCTTCTTCTCCTTCACGCCGGAGACTTGGGAAGGCCAAAATCCTTACCTCGACCCTCGAAGCGTGGAAGCGCAGAAGCGTTTCATACGTTCCATCATTACTAGACATAAAGATACGAAGAATGTGGACTGGGATCTGATTAACGAACCATCCATGTTCGATCCGCCGCAGATTTTCTCGGACGGTCCGCGCTCCGCGAAGGATCCATTTGAGAGACAAGCTTATATCGACTGGCTGAAAAAGCGTCATGGTTCGATTGAACGTTTGCAGGAACGCTGGAATATGACAGCGGATCAGCTGCCGGGTTTTGACTCCGTGGTTCCTCCGGAGCCTCAAGTCATTAATTTTGACGTTCAAGACATGCATCAAGGGAAAAAAGGCGCGCAATGGCTCGATTATGTCCTGTTCTCCATGGACATGCATAACCGTTGGGCCAAGGAATTATATGATGATATCAAAGAGGTATGCCCGGATCATATGGTTACAGTCGGACAGGACGAGGCGCTTGGCGCACAGCGTCCATCTCCGTTCTTCTATGCCGAAGCCGTAGATTATACGACGGTCCATTCCTGGTGGTTCAACGACTATTTGATCTGGGACGGCATCTTTGCCAAAACGCCGGATAAACCGAACCTGATTCAGGAAACGGGCATCATGTACGTGGAAACGCCGGACGGCCGGGCGAAGCGGAGCGAAGCCGAGCTTCGGAACCTGCTGGAGCGCAAGTATGCTTACGCTTTCTCCACAGGGGGCGCAGGAGCCATTCATTGGATCTGGAACACGAATTTCTACATGGATAATGCCAATGAATCGCATATCGGAGCCGTCCGCGCTGACGGCACGGAGAAGCCGGAAGCGGATGTGTCGTATGATTTCGGCGCCTTCATGGAAGGCATCCGGGACATGTTTAAAGGCCGGAAGCTGGAAGAGACCGCGGTCATTTTCCCTTATTCCAACGATTTCTCTAACCGGAAGCTTGCTTTTGAAGCAACGACGAAGGCGACGCGGGCGCTTGCTTACGAGCTGAACGTGCCATTCCGTGCTGTCGGAGAGTATGATTTAAGCTCGCTGCGTAACCAACCGGTGAAGTTCATTATTTTGCCGAGCGCGCACAATGTAGATGACCAGGCTTTTGCTGAGCTGATGGATATCGTGAAGGAAACGGGAGCTACGCTCCTCCTGACAGGTCCTATTGGTCTGGATGCATATTGGCATCCGGTCGATCGAATGACGGAGGAACTGGGCGAGCGGAAGCTGGCGAATGTGCGCCGGGAAGAAAGCTTGCGCATTGGGGAACGCGCTTGGTCTGCATCGTATGGTCATCGGAAGATTGCCGAGCTGAGCAAAGAAATTCCGGCAGGCAGCGGGGCGAAACCGGCCGATGCAGCCGGCGACTCCATCGTGGACGTGAAGCTTGGGGCAGGACGTCTTCTCTGGAGCCCGCTTCCTGTAGAATTAAATGATCGAATCGACACCATCGCGGCTTTATATCGGTATGCTTTGGAGCTATCTGCTGCCGATACAGGGCTGATCTGGAATCAAGGCGGAGAACATTCCGGCGTTTATGGACGCAAGGTAACGTTTGAAGAAGGAGCTCTCTTCGTATTCGGCTCGGAGCAATCATGGGATACGAACGTTGAGGTGAAGGATCCTTCAACAGGCCTCATCTATTCATTCGTTCTGGAAGCGGATCGTTCAGTCTTGTTCGCAGTAGATGCGAGCGGTGACCTGTTATCGGTGTACCGTCCGGATGAGGTCGAAATCACGGTATCGAAGGGCTAACATAAGGGGGACTTAGCAGAGATGGATCAATCCAGAAAAGCACATATTATTTCGCATACTCACTGGGACCGCGAGTGGTATTTACCGTATGAAAAGCACCATGTGCGGCTGATCGAGCTCATGGACAGCTTGCTTGAGACGATGGAGAAGGACTCGGAATACCGCAGCTTTTTCCTTGATGGCCAGACGATTATTATCGAAGATTACTTGCAGGTGAGACCGGAGAAGAAAGAGCAGCTTGAGAAGCTGATCTCGGATGGACGCATCATTATCGGTCCGTGGTACATTCTGCAGGATGCCTATCTGACAAGCAGTGAAGCCAACGTGAGAAATATGCAGATCGGGCACCAGGATGCCGAGCGTTATGGCACGGTTGCCAAAATCGGTTATTTCCCGGACACATTTGGACTTACGGGCCAAATTCCGCAGTTGATGCTGCAGTCCGGCATTGATAATGCCTTCTTTGGCCGGGGCGTGAAGCCAACGGGCTTTAACAATACCGTCTCCGACAGCGGCTATGAGTCCTCATTCTCAGAGCTGATGTGGGAAGGTCCGGACGGCTCCAAGGTGCTGGGCATCCTGTTTGCCAACTGGTACAGTAACGGTAACGAGGTTCCCGTTGATGAAGCGGAAGCGAAGGCATTCTGGGACCGCAAGCTGGCGGATGCCGAGAAGTATGCTTCCACGCCTGAGCTGCTCTATATGAACGGGTGTGACCATCAGCCGATACAGACCGATCTTCCGGAAGGCATCCGTACAGCGAAGAAGCTGTATCCGGATACGGAGTTTATTCATTCCAATTTTGACGATTACCTGAAAGCCGTTCGCGAGAAGCTGCCGCAGGATCTTTCCTCCGTAAAAGGAGAGCTGCGCAGCCAGCGTACCGATGGATGGGGAACGCTCGTGAATACCGCTTCGGCACGCGTATACCTGAAGCAGATGAACCAGCGCGGTCAGACCATACTGGAAAAAGTGGCCGAGCCGCTTGCATCCTACGCCAGTCTGCTGGGCAAAGAGTATCCGCATCATCTGTTCACCTATGCGTGGAAGACGCTGATGCAGAATCATCCGCATGACAGCATTTGCGGCTGCAGCGTGGACGAAGTTCACCGCGAGATGGTTACCCGCTTTGAGAAAAGCGCACACGTGGCCGAAAATATCGTGGACGACAGCGTTCGCGTCATTGCAGATGCAGTTGACACGACCGCCTTCGATCAGTGGGGATCCGATCCGCTGCCGCTTGTTGTATTCAATACGACAGGATGGAGCCGCAGCGGTACGGTCAGCATCGAGCTGGACGCGAAACGGCTTTATTTCCGGGAAGGTTACTCTTTGGAGGAAACCAGCCGCCGAATGAAGGAAATCGATTTGTCCGGCCGTGTGCTGGTTAACGCTCAAGGTCAAGCTGTACCTTGCACCGTTGAGGATCTGGGTCTTCAGTTCGGGTACGATCTGCCGGACGACCGTTTCCGCCAGCCGTATATGTGCCGCCGTGTGAGACTTACCTTCGAGGCAAGCGCGATTCCTGCAATGGGCTTGACCACGTATGCTTGGGTGAAGAGCGATGTGAAGCCTGCCGAGGTAGAATCCTTAATCAGCAAGGCCAATGTGATGGAGAATGAGCTGATCAAGGTCGAGATCCAAGGAGACGGCTCCTTCTCCTTGACGGATAAAAAGAACGGACAAGTATACCGCGATCTGGGCGTCTATGAAAATACCGGAGATATCGGTAACGAATATATGTACAAACAGCCGGATGGCGAAGCTGCATTGACTACGAAAGGCCAAACCGCCCAAATTTCGGTTCTGGAAGATACGCCTTACCGCGCGTCCATTGAAATCGTTCATAACTGGTCCATTCCGGCTATGGCGGACAGCAAGCTGGATGAAGAGCAGCATGAGCTCGTATATTATCCGAACCGCAAAGCGCAAAGATCGAGCGAGATGGTGCCAATGCGCATTCGTACCGTGGTCAGTCTGAACCGCAGCGGCAAAGGAGTGGAGATCGAAGCCACGATGGATAATCAGGCGAAGGATCATCGGGTGCGCGCATTGTTCCCAACGGATCTGCAGGCATCGTCCCATAACGTGGATTCCATGTTTGAAGTGGCGACACGGGATAACGAACCTGCTGCCGAATGGGAGAACCCGAGCTATACGGCTCACCAACAGGCTTTCGTTGACGTTACGACAGCTACTGCAGGATTGACGGTGGCTAACCAGGGCTTGAATGAATATGAAGTCCTGCGTGACGGCCGGAATACCATCGCTGTTACATTGCTTCGTTCCGTAGGCGAGCTCGGGGATTGGGGGTACTTCCCTACGCCTGAAGCTCAGTGCATCGGCGTTCATACGGTACGTATGGAGGTCATTCCGCATCAAGGCGACGGCATGAAGTCAGGCGCATACGCGGAGGCTTACCAGTTCCAGATCCCATGGACGGTTGCACAGACCGGAGTCCATGCCGGGGCTGTCGCATCGACATCTGCACCGCTTGAATGGAGCCATGAAGAACTTGCGTTCTCTTCCCTGAAGGTGAATCCGAAGACCGGTGATCTGATGCTGCGCTGGTTCAATATGGCAGGCACGGATACAGAGCTGAAGCTGAAATCTTCTCTACCTTCCCAGGGCGTTTATAAGAGCTCTATTCTGGAAGTAGAGGGAGCGGTTCAAAGCTTTGATGATCAAGAAAGCTTCACGCTGGCGGTTAAGCCTCACGAAATCGTGACACTGGGCGTTAAAGTTTCGGTCAAGTAAGCATTTATTATCTAGCACTGGGAATGATGAACGTCCCAGCCCAGTAAAGCCCGATTCCGAGATTACAGGGATCGGGCTTTGCTGTCTTGCATAATGATAGGCAGCATCTCAAAAATGGGATAGTGGATAATGGAGGAATGACATGAAGATTCATTTTGATAACCTGCCGGGGAAATTGCTTGAAGGGATCAGCGAACTCTCGGAAATATTGGACATCCGAATCACAGAGGGAGAGGGCTTACAAATTCGGGCCATTCAAGCGAAAGGACCGATTCAGGTGTCATTGAAGGATGGGCAGGGGACGATCCGTTACCAAGAAACCATACACTTTTTCCGTGCCATGGGTGTGTTTCTGGAGCAGGCCAGGGAGCGAGCGCAATTCGAACTAACGGAGGAACCGAAGTTCGACTTTAACGGCACGATGCTCGACGTTTCGCGCAATGGCGTTCTCAAGGTCCCGGTGATCAAGCAGTTTATCCGTTACATGGCCCTGATGGGGCTGAACGGGCTGATGATGTATACGGAGGATACCTATGAGGTGGAAGAGCAGCCCTACTTTGGATACATGCGCGGCCGGTACACGGCTTCGGAAATGAAGGAATGTGACGATTACGCAGAGCTGTTCGGCATCGAGATGATTCCGTGCATTCAGACACTGGGGCATTTGCAGCAAGCGCTGAAATGGGGGTATGCCGCGGATATCAAGGATCATCCCGATATTTTGCTTGCAGGCGAGCCGAAGACGTATGCTTTTATCGAGCAGATGATCACCGCTGCATCCGGCATGTTCCGTTCCAAACGAATTCATATCGGAATGGACGAGGCGTTTCAGGTCGGCCTTGGGAAGTATTTAAAGCTGAATGGAAATCAGGACCGGTTTCAGATCATGAATGATCATGTCAGTCGAGTGCTGGCCATCACCGAGCGTCTCGGACTCCAGCCGATGATCTGGAGCGACATGTACTTTAATTTGCTGGCCAACGATTATCAGGGGGCGCTGTACAACGTGGACGCGGATTTCTCGGACGATAACATGAGCCGCATTCCCAAAGGCGTTCAATTCGTGTACTGGGATTACGGACGTAGGGATGAACAGGGTTATGAGCGGCTGTATGAGAAGCATATGAAGCTGGGCTCCAAGCCGATTTTTGCAGGCGGCATTCATATGTGGAACAGCATCAGTCCGAACAACGGCAAGACGTGGATGACCAGCCATCCTGCCCTGCGCGCCGCCAAAACGAAAGGAATCCGCGAAGTCATCGCCACCGCCTGGGGGGATAACGGCAACGAAACCAACCACCTGGTCGTTCTTGCGGGCCTGCAGCTGTTTGCCGAGCATGGGTACGGAGACGATATCAGTGACGAGCTTCTGGGAAGACGGCTTGCGGCTTGCACGGGCATCGATCTGTTCGGATCGCTGAACACGCTGAAATATATGGATGAGGTTCCCGGCGTATCGGAGGGAAACCAATGGATGGCCAATCCCTCGAAGTATTTGCTGTGGCAGGATCCTTTGCTGGGACTGCTGGACAAGCATGTTGAAGGTGAAGCGGAATCTGTGCTGCCTGGACATTATGCCGAGCTGGAGAAGCAATGGAGGCACTGTAAGGAGCAGTTTCCGGCACCGTTTAGCCGCTTGTATGATTTTTATGAAAAATTGGCGTCGGCACTCATTATCAAAAGCACGTTGGGCGTTACACTCAGAAGGCTGTACCAGTCAGGAGAAAAGGAGTTGCTGGCCGAACTTGCTAACGCCGCAGCTTCCCCGTTGTCCGCATTAAAGCAGCGCATCGAGACATTGCGCATTTCGCACCGGGCGCTTTGGATGGACACGTACAAGCCATTTGGCTGGGAAGTGCTGGATCTCCGCTACGGAGGACTGTTAGCACGAATCTCCTCCACGAGGGACCGGCTTGCGGATTATGTGGAGGGACGTATCGAAGAGATTGAGGAGCTTGAGGTGGACCGGCTGCTGTTCGATCAGAATGGTCTTACCGACAAGCCGCTGGAGGTTAACGTGACCTATCAAGCTGCCGTGACCGCATCCTGTTTTCTATAATGAAGAAGCTGCTCTTCCTAGGTCTTTAGCGGACGGTTGGAGGGCAGCTCTTTATTTTACTCGGCTTAATTATTGATTCTTCTCTTGGATCTGGTCTTTCTCGTAAGCAATCAGGGTGATGTCTTTGCCTGTAAGCTCGGTAATCTTGGTCTCAGCGTCTTCAATCGCCTTCAAGGTACCTTCATTCCCATTGAGTGAGGCGATTTTATATTCCTCCGAATGGATGTCCATGGTAAACTCCCCCCTTAGATGGTTAATTCATGTTATATAATGTATAAGGTATCCTTTAGAATAAAGTTACATACTTGGGGGTGTGATTCATGATTCAATTTGAAGGGCTGCACCATGTTAGCTTGGCGGTTCGCGATCTGAAGAAAGCAAAGGTGTTTTATTCGGAGGTGCTGAAGTTTCAGGAGCTGCCGCGCCCACCGTTTGCCTCCAAGGGTGTCTGGTACGCTGTCGGAGACCAGCAGCTCCATCTGCTGGAGCATCCGATCAGTGATACGCTGCGGGAGCGTGGGATCGATACGACGGACGGGCATTTCTCGATCTGGGTGAAAAGTTACCGCGAAACGAAGGAATGGCTGGACCGAATGGACGTTGAGTATGTAGCTAATCCCGACAGCGTTGCTGGCTTTGCGCAAATTTTCGTGCTGGATCCAGACCGCAATATTATTGAATTCGGAGCGGAGTATGGATCGTAAACGTCAAATTTTAAAAAAGCCAGACACATAAACGTGTTTGGCTTTTTGCTCTTATTTTTGGATGAGGACGGGGGTGTTCATTTTCACCTTGTCGTAGAGCCAGCGAACGTCTTTATTATGCATCCGTATACAACCTGCCGACACGTACTTGCCGATCGAATTCGCGTTGTTGTTTCCATGAATGGCGTACGCGTAGCTAACTCTGCCGTTCACTTTCACATTAATGCCGAGCCAGCGGTCCCCAAGCGGATTACGCGGGTCTCCTCCCTTGATGCCTTCCTTGTAGTAAGGTCTGTTCTTCACTTTTTCGTGGATTTTGAACAGGCCTTCCGGCGTATAGGAGGGCTTTTTGCCTGTGGCGACGGGAAACGTTTTTATGACCTTGCCTTTTTCGTAATACGTCAGTTTGTTGGTGGATTTATCAATGACGATAAACTGTGCGTACTTGGTGTACTTACTGTCCAGCTTCTGTCCGGTAGCGCCTTGGGATACGGCGGGGAAAAAGAAAACCAGCAGTAAGGTGAAGATCAGTATGCGGCTAATGCCCTTAATGATGTCCGATCACCTCTTTTCGTTCTCCCCCATATATATGCAGCTATTCGCGAATGTTGACGGAAATGTGCATAAGCCGAAAAATAGAACAAGTTGTTTTCAAAGAGAAATATAAGGAGGGGGAAGGAACATTCTATCTAACATGGATCGTGGCTTGGCTGTACACAAATACCTCCTGAAGGGATTTCTTCAAGAGGCTTTTCGTGTTTACTACGGATGTCTCTTGAAAACGACATTAATGTCGTTTATGATGAAATGAGTTAAAAAAACGACACTGATGTCGTTTATGATGAGGTGAAGTTCGTGGAATCGATATTCATGATAAAGGTCGGGGGAGGAATGACTTATGTGTCCACGGGTTAGTGAGGAATACAAACGGGAGAAGAAACTTGAAATATTGACGGCAGCCAGACGGGTCTTTATCAGAAAGGGCTATACCCGCACGGTGATGCAGGACATTATGGATGAAGCGGGTATGTCCCGGGGGGCCGTTTATGCGTATTTTGATAATGTGGAGCATGTTTTTATAGAGGTCCTGCGTTTTGATGACCAAGAGACGCTCCGTTTTTTTGAACCGGATCCGCAGTATCCGATATGGAATCAGTTGATGGACTGGGTTCGGAAACAGCAGGGTGATATTTCGCTAATCCAGCATTCGCTTGTATTGGCCAGGGCTGAATTTTTCCTGTCTTCCTCTTATGTTCATGCCAAGAAGGATTATCCCTATTTAACCGAACGTTATCAGCTGACCGTTGAGGCCATGGGCCGGGTCATTCGGAAGGGGCGGGAGCAAGGGGAGTTTCGGCCCCGATTGGAACCGGAAGCCATAGCGCGGTATATGATCTCGTTTCTGAACGGGCTCATGCTGGATACCTTCCAGCTCGGACCGACGGTGACTTGCGTGCCGGAGCAGCTGGAAACGTTTATTCAATCTCTCTGCGCAATGTTAAATCCTATAACAATAGAATTATGATTATAGAAAGGGTGCTTTTTGAATGCTATTTGATTCTGCTAGATTGACTTGTCGAAAAATGACGTTGAATGACGCGGAGCTGTATCATACTTGGCGGAATGATCTCGAAGTGATGCAATCCACCAGTCCCTGCCTGGATGCTTATCAACTGGAGGAAACAAAGGACTTCGTTCAGCATGTGATCCTGGGCTCTTCCTCCTCGAAGAGCTATCTGATCCTGTTGAAGGAAACGGGCAGACCGATCGGCATTATGTCATTGATTCATATCGATACCAAGAACCGGAATGCGGAGTGTATCATCGACATTGGCGAAAAGACCTATTGGGGCAAAGGGTATGGTTTTGAAGCGATGACGCTTTTGCTCGATTATGCTTTTTTGGAGCTGAATCTGCACAGGGTGAACTTACGGGTATTTTCCTTCAACCATAAAGCAATTAAGCTGTATGAAAAAATCGGATTTGTCCACGAAGGCAGCTCCAGACAAAGTTTGTATCGGAATGGCGTCTGGCATGACATCGTGCATATGGGGATACTGCAGAGCGAGTATGCGTCAAAAGGTTGATTTTCCTTCACTTCCATAATAAGGTAGGTATGTGAAGACAATGAGAGAATGGGAGAATGGGAGAATAATATCATGTCCGAAAATGAAGTGTTATTGATTCAAGACCTGCGCATGAAATATGATAACCGATATGTATTGAACGGGATTGATCTGAAGGTCAACCGCGGTGAGATGATAGGATATATCGGTCCGAACGGGGCGGGGAAGAGCACGACGGTAAAAATTATGCTCGGGCTGGTTGAGGGGTACACGGGGACCGTCCGCATATTCGGTCAGGATATTTCCGACGGGAATATCGATTATAAACGGAGAATCGGATATGTCCCCGAGGTGGCGGAATTGTACGATCAGTTAACCGCTGCCGAGTATTTGACTTTTATAGGCGAGTTGTACGGACTTACATATGATGCAGCGGATTATAAGGCGAAGCAATTGATGGACTGTTTTGACATGGAAAAGGCCTATCACTCACGGATCGCTACCTTTTCAAAAGGAATGCGGCAAAAGGTGCTCCTGATCTCGAGCCTGCTGCATGACCCTGATCTATTGTTTTTGGATGAGCCCTTAAGCGGGCTGGATGCGAACAGCGTGATGGTGGTCAAGGAAGTATTGGCCCAGCTCTCGGCCCAGGGAAAGACGATTTTTTATTCCTCACATATCATGGACGTTGTTGAGAAAATCAGCAGCCGGATCATCCTGCTCGCTGACAGCCGGGTGGTGGCGGACGGAACATTCAAAGAACTGCAGCAGCATTCCCATGAGGGGTCGCTGGAAGAGGTGTTCAATCAGCTGACGGGCTTCAATGACCATGCCAGCATCGCTGAACGGTTCGTATCGATCGTTCGGGAGGGAAGTTGACATGGCCGGATCGGAATCATCATTTCGAATGCTGAAGCTGTTGGATCGATTTCAAGGGGTAATCTCGAGAATGGGCGTTGACTATGAAACGCTGCGTCGGATCCTGCATGTCAAGCTGCTCATGGACTCGAGGCGGGCACCCGTCATATTATCTTCAAACAGCCGGAAGGCGGAAGAACAGGACAAGAATCTGTTTGTCAGCTCCCTCTGGTTGTATGGCTTAATCGGGCTTGTCCTGACTCCGTTTGTGTTCTGGAGCGATCCGGAATATCTGATGCCGATGAGCATCCTGTCCGCCATCCTCATGTTCCTGATCATGACCTCCATGATTTCGGATTTCTCATCCGTGCTGCTGGATGTGCGCGATCGCAGCATTTTGATGACGAAACCGGTCGACGGCCGCACGGTCGGATTGGCTAGATCGATTCATGCCGGCATTTATTTGCTGCTGCTGACCGGGGCGCTATTAGCAGGTTCGCTGGTCGTTGGATTGATCAAGCATGGCGTGCTGTTTTTACTGATATATATTCTGGAGTTAATTTTGATGAATATGCTCATTCTGGTGAGCACCTCCTTGGTTTATCTGTTGCTGCTCAAGTATTGGGATGGAGAGAAGCTGAAGGATCTGATTAATTATGTACAGATTGGACTTTCGGCCATGCTTGCCATCGGCTATCAGTTCGTGATCCGTTCGTTTGATCTGATCGATTTCAATTTGGTATTTACGCCGGCCTGGTGGCAGGTTCTGCTTCCGCCCGTCTGGTTTGCGGCTCCATTTGAATGGATGTTCGGCGAGGGGAGCGGGTGGCTGATGGTTCTCTCCTTACTGGCCATGTTCGTTCCGATTCTGCTCATGATGGTGTACCTCCGTTATATTCCATCCTTCGAGCAGTATCTGGAAAAGCTGGCTCACAGCGAAGCGGGAAAAGGGCGAGAGCGCGGACGGTTTGACAGGTTATTGGCCAAAATCGTAAGCCGTTCGCGTACAGAGCAGGCATGTTTTCGGTTATCTGCCAGCATGTTGAAGAACGAGAGAGAATTCAAGCTGAAGGTGTATCCTACACTCGGATTGTCCGTACTGCTGCCCTATTTGTTCTTTTTCTCCACGATCCGCAACTCCTCTCTGACGGAAATCGGCAGGGGATCGTCGTACTATGTGCTGCAGGTCATGCTCATCATGATTGTAACGGTCGTGATGATGCTGAAATTCTCAGGGAAGCCCAAGGCTTTCTGGTTGTTTGGGGCAGCCCCGATGTCAAACATGAGTCCCTTATACCAAGGTGCTTTAAAGGCTTTTGCTATAAAAATGTTCCTACCGTTGTTCGCTGTGAATGCGATTCTATTCCTGATCCTGTTCGGTATCCGGATTTTCCCGGATGTTCTCATCATATTCCTTACCGGCTTGGTGTTGATTCCTCTAACAGCCAAGGCAGTTCTGCGCAATCCGCCGTTCTCTCAAGCGTTTCATATGGCTCAGCAGAAAGACGGCTGGTGGGTGCTGCTATTCATGATTGTAGTGGGTGGATTATGCGGTTTGCATTATGTAAGCAGCACGTTTCCCTATGGTATGTTGGCATATATCCTACTGCTGCTCGTTGCCAATGGCTTGGCATGGACCAAGCTGTATAGGTAAGTTGGGGAATGGCAGGAAGAGCAGAGGGAAGATGAGGGGGTGCTAACAAGAAGGGGCACCAACCTCTTTAGATGGTCGTGGATGGAGAAGGGAAGGGGCAGTTGATGGCGATGCCTCTTCTTTGATTTTTTTAGATAATTGTATTTTTGCATGTTATAGCAGTTGAATAAGAATGTATGTTCGTATATAATGGAATTATAGCAAATTAACTTCCTATTTCACTCTTCACCTCATAGATCCATGATGGATTCCCCCACTTATGTATTTTATTACCTGTTGTTATGCCTTCCAGGCCTTATATAATCGAATTAGATGATGTCAGGATGTTAAATGGTAGAAACTGAGTTTATTCTGGCTTAGTCATATTCACAAGGTCGTGGATTCTTGATAACTAAAGCTTGGTTTTCGTTTGGTATATGGAACGTTGCAAGTGGTTGGTGTATAAGTTCTAAGCTGTTCTGTTTTAGAATTTTTGAGCCAAGCCGGAGCTATAAACGACGTTTAAAGTTTGGCATTTTCCATCACAGTTTCCAGACATATAAGAAGTGGCAGGCGCCATCGGAATTGACCTCAAGAATATGCATCATTTAGAACGACTCGATAGAAAACTGAGGGTCTGTCGGTATACCGTTTCTTTATGGACGATATACACACCAGTGTAATCAGGATAAATCGGGAAGTGGCGTAGTACACATTTAACCATTTCTTAGGGTGTAGGGAGGAAAGCTTTGAATGGAAGTTATTTGGTTTATGGTGTTTTCAACATTTGAAACACTGGCGATTTATTCACTAATCATGTCATTGCTTAGATTTAAGACAACAGAATACATATGGCAGGCGTTGATTGTCATGATACTTGCCAACTTACAAAGCTTCATTATGCGCAACGAGCTGCAATTGGATTTTCTCGCCCCTCTCATTACCGTGCTGATCTTCGTTTTCTTATTTTCTGCCATTATTAAGATTCCAGTTATCTGGTCGGCGATATGTACCATTATTGGATACATGCTTTATGCGTTGGTACAGACGGCCTATTTGACAACGATATTCGGATCGATTGACTCCATTCAGACCGATCATGCCAATGGTTATATTCTTCAAATCCTGTCAGGAGCGACAGGACTTTTGATATCCTGGATTATGTACAGATTTGGTATTGGGTTTAAGTATGATCTGGAAAAGCTGCGCATTAAATTTGAACATGTTCTACTGATCGCTTTGATTATCGTGGTGCTGATATTAATTGCGATTCTATTTTACCTCAACCGTTTATGGCTGCATCTTCTCTTCTTTGGAATAACATTTGGAATCTTCTTGTATTATGCCATCAATACAGAGGAGCGAGATTCTTATGATCATAGAAGGAATATCAAAGCGGATAGCGGAGGGGATCAAACGCCAGGTACCCGACCATAAGTCCTCTGTTCCTGTTTTAAGCCATGCCATCGCCATCATTTTAAACGTATTGTTTATTGTGGTCTTCACGCTAGTTATCTCTATATTAACGGGTAACGTGAAGCAGGCTGTTTTAGCCTTGATGGGTTTCGCGATATTAAGGCAATTTTCAGGAGGGTATCACCTTAAGACGGGGGCCGGCTGCATTGCATTCACGACAGCATTATTCACCCTGGTATCTTTTGTAGATTTTGATACCGAAGGTGTGCTCATCCTTAATGCTCTCAGTCTGTTGCTGGTGATGGTGTTCGCTCCCAGCCGAATCGAGAGGCAGTCCCGAATACCGAAGAAGCATTACGCAAAACTCCGCATGATTAGCAGTCTCATTGTTATGTTTAATTTTGGACTTCAGTCCCCAACATTGGCTGTCATATATTTGGTCCAGGCTATTAGTTTATTACGCTGGAAAGGAGGACAAGCTCATGTTATGGATCCACAGGATTAGACATCGGTTGTTTTCTTTTATCGCATCTGCTCTGACGATGGTAGCCGTATTCGTAGTGAATACAGCAAGTCCCGTATTTGTGTACAGCGGAGAGACACCGGAAGAACTTTTGAAATAAGCCATGATCCTATCCGTAAGGGGACTGAGGTACGTTTTAGTTATGATATAGATAAACGATGTATGAATAAGTCGGTTATGGTTTCCGGTACCTTTCTAGGTACCGTTTTTTTATATGGATAAGTGGAAGTTTGGTGTCGTTTGATCTTTCGATGCGTACGTCACTTATGAAAACAAACAAAAGGGGCATTATTTAACACGTTTTTTATATCTACAAGCATTGTGATGTCGTGGGATAGTATCTACTGTTGATGATTTTAGAATTACTGATGCAAGATATTGTTTTTAAGAATGATAACATATTAAATTTACTCACCGATAGCTATTTTAAATTGTGTGTCAGTATTCGACAATTCAGTAATGATATAAAGAAGCAGAAGTAGAGGAACCCTGTCAGCAAAACGCCAGCAGAGGCTTTTCTATGTTTTTGTAAACTGGATTGTATAAGGTTCATTGAAATTATTAAAGCCGTTATCAAGTACTCTAAAATAAATTTTCTCCCCAGGTTTGGCGTTCCAACTAATAGATTCAGGATATCCTCTTCCGTTGCCATTGAGCATATCTATATGGGTCCCTTCACCGTCTGCTTTCATCTTAATAACTCCACGCACTATATCGAAATTGGCAGGTGGCGTTACCATAACAGTGTATGTTAGCGTGTGTGAAATATCAAGATGTAAAAGAATATCAGTTATCAGTTGGCCAACCTTGATCTAACCGTAACATACACCTAACACCGAGTATATAGTGATTTTGGATTACATTGGGATATTATGAACAATAATGGATGTTTCGATTTGTTGATCTACAGATCTATATGTCGAAGTGTGTTAGATTTTGTAAGATCAATCGAGATTTGATCTTTATAATATAGAACAAGCAAAACCCTACCAGCATAATGCTGGCAGGGTGCCATTTTTGTTGATCCAAAATAAAGAATTTTTATACTTGTATTTCAAACCGATTATCGTTGTGATACTGAGCACAGTGTTTCCAATTAGGTTATCACGGCGGTTGGAATTTTTTACCCTGGTCAGGAGGTGAAATTGTTAGAGATTATTCAGGATGGAAAATCGAGGAAAATAGAAGTTTGTTCGTGCTGATAAACAAACCCAGGAGTAGAAGAGATAGGTGGAAAATAGAAACCAGAAACATAAAAAAATATATGGTATTTTTAGCCTCCTTAGCTGATAATTATGATTGTGAACAAACATCAGCTAGGGGGCAATTACTATCAGTAAAGAACAAACGGTAGGAAGTCAGATACAGTTATCGCATAAAAGCAATAACTACAACATCATGCGGTTTTTGGCAGCTGTCTTAGTGATTTTTTCTCATGCTTATCCTCTGACTGCTCATAACGGCGAGTTGTTTTCAAAATTATCGAATGGACAGTGGGATTTAGGATCAATGGCTGTAGCCATATTTTTTACTATCAGCGGCTTTCTAGTAACTCAAAGCTTCGACAAGTCAAATAACTTTTGGACCTTTACTAAATCTAGAGTATTGCGTATTTACCCTGGGTTAATTGCAGCTACGTTTTTTTGTGTTTTTGTTGTTGGTCCCATAGTAACTACTCTGTCTATGAAAGATTATTTAGGCGACGAAAGAACATATGAATACTTAAAAGTGGTTTTCATGTTTCCGATGCATTGGACATTGCCAGGTGTTTTTGAAGATACATTCTCATTTAATAACTCTATTAATGGGTCGTTATGGACAATCCCTTACGAAATTTTGTGTTATGCAATTGTCGCAGTAATCGGAATATTTGGCGCCTTAAAAAGAAAAGAAATTCTTCTGTTTTTATTTGTCTTTTCAATTTACGGTAGACTTTTTTTAAGATCGTATGTCCCAGAAAACATAAGTTGGGTTTATCTCCCATCACTCATTGACTTGTTTCCCTTTTTTGCAAGCGGTATGTTGGTATATTCATATAGGGATAAGATACCATTAAATAAATGGTATGCACTCATATCGTTGGTGTTAATTATCACTAGCATTAAGTTTGGTGGTTTGATCGATGTGTTTACTGTTTGTGGTGGATATCTGATATTTTATCTTTCATACCATAATAAAATTAGATTCCATAATTTTGGGAAGCGCGGTGATTTATCTTATGGTATATACATTTACGCATTTCCTGTACAACAAACAGTAACTTATCTTTGGGGTGCTGGGATACCAGTGATTGCAAACATATTAATTAGTATCCCTGTTGTCCTCGGGCTTGCATTCTTGTCGTGGCATTTTATTGAAAAGCCAGCGATGAAGTTAAAGAATTGGAGTTTTAAAAGCAAGGTAACAAAAGAGGGTTCTGTAGTTGTTTCAAAAGCAAAAACTTTACAGTGAGATTAACCTAAACGTAAGCAGGTCATATGTGGCCTGCTTTTTTTATATGCGTAATAATTTGTTCTATTTAGAGAGAATGGGGGAAAGGGTATGGACGGTGTACAGTCCGAAATGCTAAAAAATCACCAGAGTAGAAACGAAGGTGGACAACATGGATGGAAAATTAGGCAGAGCGATTAATGCTAACGAAACATCAGCAGAAGCACTGGCCTCTGCTAGGTCAGCTCACCATAGATTGAACAAAATTGAGGATGGTAAAAATGGTCTGGCGTACAATGCTCGGTCTACAGCTAATTTTATTGTATCGACATATGTTCAGGTGTTTTCAGATTCGCTTCTATATAACAACAATCGCGTTCATATGCAGCTATAACCAACTGCAATAATATATCGTTCGACATACATACAATCTTCAGCCGATATAGCTTCTAAAAAACTCATTTTACCTACCCTCACTTAATTTTTAGAGCTAATAGTTGCGAATGAAAAAGAAAAGAGCCCTTGCTACGCAAGGGCTCTAGGCTATGATCTGTAGTGGGCTCGAACCACTGACCCCTACCCTGTCAAGATAGTGCTCTCCCAGCTGAGCTAACAGATCATGAAATATTTAAAAAGGTAATTCATATATTACCAGCAGACCATGTGGCTGTCAATGGTTTTCTCGTTATAAAAAATCACATTCCGGTTCAGACTAAATACAGCATGATTTTGCCAATGGAGGAGCGTGAATGGCATGGCAGGTGGGAAATCCCATTATTTCAAACGAGCCGGACTGGTGCTCTCGTTGCTGGGGGTATCTGTACTGGGGAGCGGTTGCAGTATCCCGGAGAGAACGTCGGTGCAGCTGGAGCCGCTGCATGGGCCTGCAGCGCCTGTATTGCTCGATGTTTACGGCCGTTCTGTAGATCAGGACGTTTATTCTAACCAGGGAAGCGGGGCACTGGAGCCGGTGCCGCCGATGGATTCGGTAGATACATTACGCGACCTCCAACCATAAAGGGGTCAGTAACGTTTTGTAACAGATTGATCCTATCAATGTCTTTATCTTTTGCTCAACAATGAGCAGAGCAAACCGTCGGCTCGCAAGCTGACGGTTTGCTGTAAAACGGCCGATGCTATTCCTCATCCCATTTACGGGAATAACCTTTTTTGATCGCCCAAAAAATAGGGTAGATGATGATGGCTGAGATGATAACAGCCCAAAATATCGTGGTTCCCATGCCCATAAGGCCATGCTCCTTTCAAGAAAACGTTAGCTTATACTATACAGGAAAATGATTATTTTGTATAATATCTCGATCTGCGTTATCACAAGGAATTGATTCTACATAAAGAGGTGTTGAAATGGCAGCAGAAATCATAAATGTATCAACAGAAGAGCAGTTGCAGCAGGCGCTGGATATCCGGAAGGATGTCTTCGTGCTTGAACAGAAGGTTCCGATTGACCTGGAGATTGATGATTACGATCGCCTCGAATCCGATGCGCATCATATCTTGATCAAATCAGAGGGACAGTACGCGGCAACCGGACGCATCACCTATTACAATAAGGATTCCGCCAAAATGCAGCGAATCGCAGTACGTAAGCCATTCCGTTCCAAAGGGATAGGGCGTGTGCTCATGATGGCATTGGAAGCGCAGGCGCGTGAATTGAAACTGCAGTATTCCGTGCTGGATGCGCAGGTGCAAGCGGAGGCATTTTATCGCAAGCTGGGGTATGAAACGATTTCGGACGAGCCGTTTGATGATGCTGGCATTCCCCACGTTCGTATGAAAAAGGAACTGTAGGCTTCTTAACTATAAGGTGCTAATGATCCCATCGTTCTAAAAAGAAAAGACCTCGAGTATCGACTCGAGGTCTTTTTAGGCATGAATTAAAAGTTTGGCAAATTATCCAGGTTGTTGCTGGGATCGCCATCCGCATTGGAACGAAGATGTTCGTCTCCGTCACGTCCACGGAATACGTTCAGGTTTTTAATTTCTTTATTCTTGGCCATCTGTTGAGCTGTCTTGTAGTCAACGACACTACCGTTATCCAGTTTAAGTTCGATGATGTCGCCATCGCCATTTTTACGGACGGCTACGACTTCTTGTTGTGCATTATCCAAATGAATCGCCTCCCGGCATTAGTGTTCCCGGGAAACCTCATAAACTATTCATCTATATTGTTCTACAATTCGTACACCCGCTGCTGCTCCACAAATTCCATGATGCCGGTCTTGCCAATGAAAGCTTCGACCTCATCGCTGTAATGCATGAGATAGGTGCGTTCCTGAATTTCTTCAGGGAGGCTCAGCAGTTCATCCAGTGTCGTATGAACCTCGCCCGGGCCCTGCAGCTGACATTCGTGCAGAATCACTTCACAATCCCGCTCATTCACCAATTGGTTGAGCAGTATAGGATCGAATACCATGTCAGCACTGTAAAAAATCCGGTCATTCAGATAAAGCGAATAGCTGTCCTTGCCGGGAATATGCTGCGTATGAATCAACTCTACCGAGATCCCTGATGAAATATTGGCCTTTACTCCCGGTTTCAAAGGGCGTACGTCAAATACATCATCCAGGGAGGAGATATGTCCCTGTTGATATAAGCCGCCTTTGAGTGAATGTTCCCATATCGGTTCCACCAGCGATTCAGCAATGTAGAGCGGGAGCTTGCGGTTGTATTTCATTTTCATAATAAAAGCCAGCTCCTCAAGTCCGCCTACATGGTCAGCATGAATGTGAGTGATAAGCACGGCATCCATATCGTTAAATGTTTTATTTAGCTGATGAAGTGCCATGGGAGCGGTAATGCCGCAGTCGATGAGCAGTGTGAAATTTCCGTCATGGATCAGTGCGTTATTGTTATAGTAGTTCTTGGCAAACGCACTGCCGGTGCCAAGCATTTGCAATTTCAGTGTCAATGGATGAAACCTCCTGATGATTTGATGTGCAGTCCAGTATGCTAATGTATATTTTAACGAATTCCACGTTGATTTACACGGATTATATGATCGAATCGGGGCTGAAATGCAGGATAATTCGTGAGAGGAACAAACCTTAAAGCATGAGGAAAAAATTTTACCACAAAGTGCAAAATTGTCCGCAACTTGTTTTTTGACATGTAGTATACACATATAACAACAAGATGAGCCAATGGAGGGAAATGATTATTATGAAGTGGAAAAAAGTGATGGCATGTATGCTAGTGCTCTCTTTAATGGGTGGCAGCACCCTTTTGTTTGCAGATTCCGTCAATGAGCGTGTCCGTGTCTGGCTGAACGGTCATGAATTGAAGGATGGCGGATATTTAATTGACGGCAAAACCTATGTGCCGGTTCGGGAATTTGACGGGGCTGTAGATTGGAATCCCGCGAATGGACAAGTTCAAGTCATCAAGCCGAACGTGCATATTTTCCTGTTTAAAGGAGATACTGTATTCGGCAACGTGAACAAGGGGAAGCTGAAATTCAATGTTTTTAGCCAGGTAGACAGCTTAAACAACGATATTCATTCCGTGAAAGTAGCGATTGAGGATCCATCGGGCAATATCAAGGATATTCAATCCGAGGTTGTGAAGGACCGCAAGGATAACTTTTGGTTCCGAACCTATGACTTCACGTACGATTTTAAAACAACAGGTAAGTATTCGGTTGGTTTTTATGTAAAAGTAAAAGCGGATTCGGATTTTGTGAAAATTGCTGAAAAAGTCATTACAACGCTCAACTGATGGGGATAAAACCATTGGCAGAAATTGACCTGAAGAAGCTATCCGTGATACGATACGAAAGTATGATAATTTAACCGAAGTGAGGTTTTTTCAATGAGTGAACACAAACATGAACACGGAGATGCTTGCGGTTGCGGTCATGACCATGACCACGATCACGAACATGAAGAGTTTGTGCTGACATTGACGGATGAAGAAGGAAAAGAAGTAGAGATGGTTCTTGTGGAGACATTTGATGTCGGCGAGAAACTTTACGCGCTTTTGCTTGAACGCGAAAATCCGGAAGCGGACGGCGTCATTCTACGTATGGAAGAAGAGAACGAGGAAATGGTTCTTTACAATATTGAGGACGAAGAAGAATGGAATGAAGTAGAGGCGGTTTACAACGAACTGGTCGCTGCTGCAAACCAGGAATAAGACTCCCAAACAATAAACCCGGTGCGAACCTCTCGCACCGGGTTTATTGTATTTACAGCTGCCATTTTAGAATATAGGGTCTGTTTCCACGATGACTTTCACATTTTGGATGCTGCGGTCTTCAGGACCTTTAACCGGAAGGCCTACCTCGACATGATCGATAATGTAATCGATGTTTTCCTGGGAAATCACTTCGCCCGGAAGCAGAATTGGAATCCCTGGCGGGTAGACATAGATAAATTCGGCAATAATGCGTCCTGCCGATTCCTTGAAAGGCACAACTTCCGTATCTCCGTAAAACGCATCGCGAGGGATAAGCGATAACTGCGGAATTTCTGGTGTCTTCACAACCAGCTCGTTAATCTCATTCACATGCATGTACTGATCCGAAAGCTCGCGGAGCGCTGTCAGCAAAATATCAATGGCCTCCTGATTGTCCCCCGGTGTAATGAGGCACAGAATATTGTACATATCACTGAGCTCCACCTCAATATTGTAGTGATCCCGCAGCCAGTTCTCGGTTTCATATCCTGTAATGCCAAGATGACGTACATGGATCGTCAATTTGGTTGGATCATAGGAGTACGTTGCTTCTCCGCCTAATATTTCTTCACCGAAGCTGTACAAACCTTCGATTTTATTAACTTCATGACGTGCATATTGCGCCAACTCAATCGTCCTTGCAGCCATTTCGCGTCCATGCAGCGCCAAACTGCGGCGTGAAGTATCAAGCGATGCCAGCAGGATATAGGAGGTTGAGGTTGTGGTCAGCATGCTGATGATTGTTTGTACGCGGTAAGGATTGATGTATCCGTTCTTGGTATTCACGTTCAGTACGGAGCTCTGCGTCATCGAGCCGCCGAGTTTGTGAACGCTGGTCGCAGCCATATCGGCTCCGGCTTCCATTGCCGACATCGGAAGGTCTTCATGGAAGTGGATCAATACTCCGTGCGCCTCATCCACGAGAACGGGCACATTGTAGCTGTGAGCCAAATCCACGATTTCCTTCAGATTCGCGCTAACCCCGAAGTAAGTTGGGTTAATGACCAAAACGGCTTTGGCGTCAGGGTGACGTTTTAATGCTTTTCGGACCGAGCTGATGGTGATTCCGTGATCGATACCCACATTGGAATCCTGGGCAGGCGATACGAATACAGGCTTGGCCCCGGTAAAAATGATGGCGGAAAGCACGGATTTATGGACATTGCGCGGTACGATGATTTTATCGCCGGGCGAACATACCGACATGATCATGGTCATGATCGCTCCACTTGTTCCTTGGACACTGAAGTAGGTGTGATCGGCACCGAATGCGTCGGCGGCCAGCTTTTGGGCTTCCTCGATGACGCCCGTAGGCTGATGCAAATCATCCAGCGGCGCAATATTGATCAAATCTATAGAAAAGGCGTTATCCCCTATAAATTCCCGAAATTCGGCATCGGTGCCGAGGCCCTTCTTATGTCCCGGAATGTGAAATTGCACGGGGTTTTTGGCCGCATGTTCTTTAAGTGCGGTGAAGAGCGGTGTACGACTGTGGTCCATGGACGTTGTCACAACCTTTCCTTATGTTTATTTTCTTATGATTTGTTGATTTCTGTTTTTATATAAACAAAATTGAGTATAGCAAAATAGGGGGGGAATGCAAGGAGAATGAACGGCTTTTTTTGCTTTGTCCGGCAACGCTTCAAACTTTAGACATATTACGGAGGAGCAACAAGATCTTCATCGTTCCTTCATTAAAATATCATCCATAAGAAAAACGTCTATCGACGTACTTTCTCAGAAGACAGACCGCGGTTAAAGGTAGTTTTTCTTGCGATTATAGAATTGTTCAGCTTCGCTGAAAATTTATAAATTCTATAATCTTAAAAAAAGAGCTGCATCAGCAGCCCTTTTCATCCACATATCATGCTCATTAAAACGCCATTTTATAAAGCGGCAGCAGCGTCTCAAACGTCTCCTGCACTTTATGCACCAGCTCGTCCCCTTCAAGCTTGACGGCTTCCTCGCGCGGGATGCGCAGTCCGCACATGACTTCAGCCTTTTTCACCTGCTTCAGCTTCTCAATCAGACGCGTGAAATCCTCCTCGCTCATATCCTGATGAGGGGTGCCGGCCGGGTTCATGTGATCCATGGACCAGTAGAAATGTTTAGGCAGCGCCTTCGCTGTTTTCTTCAGCTTGGCTTCCAGGTTGCTGGCAAACACGGTTTTGTTGGGGCTTTCGTAAATAATCGCGAAGATGACAAACAGATGGGTTCCGAACATGCCTACCTCAAAATGAGGCAGTGCTTTATAGCCGCGTTTGCTCGCAGCCCAAGCGACCCAGGTGTCAATGGGAGGATTGACAGTGCGTCTAGCATGCTTGGCCACATGCACAAACATCTCTTCCCCAGCCAATGCGGATACATAGGGGGCGAGCTCAGCCCCTAGCACTTCCAGCTTGGGTCTTACCCGTTCAATGAGAACCTCCATACGGGCTTCAAGCCCGGGAACGGAGAATACGTCGAAATCTTGATCTGTAAATCCGGTAACCGTCATGGATGTGATGGCCTCCCTGTTGTTGATGATATCGTTACTAAACTCGGTTTTTGGATAACTTATTATACCATAAGGCGAACGGACATCACGCATTGCCCAGAAAAGCTTCACCGTATGTTCATGTGGGTTAAAAATAGTCAATAAACCAAGTTACCGTTACATAAGATGGAGTATAAGATATAGATAAGACAACATCAAAACCAGCCATGGGGGAAATCTTCACCGCCGTTTAATGATCGGTAGTAAACCGGAGGAGGGAGTGCCGTGAATAAGAGCGAGGAAGTGGAGTATTGCAACCTGGAGCTCCGGTTTGATCGCCGGCATATCCAGGACCTAATCAAGGAATTGATCCAGGAAGGATATTCGCTTTATTGGAGCGAGAATGATACGCAGTTTGTCATTTCAATCCGAACAGGTCGCAAGCTGGTAAAGCTGCGGTTTCAACGAACAGGAAGCGGTTTTAAACTGGTAGGCGATTATATGATCCGTGATCCCAAACTCGCGGAATGGATGGAGAAATTGATCGAGAATACCCGTGGCCATGCTGTCGTGAAACGTTTCAAGGATCGGCAAATATTGATCGAGAATATTTTGTTCGGTGAGGTCATAAGACTCGTGGAAATATCCGGTTACCGGCAGCGGGTGCTGTTTCAGAAGGGGACGCCGATGACGGAGCAGGAAATGCTGCGGTTGTTTGAATCGGATGTAGGGGAACAGCGATTACTGCTGTCCAGACTGGAAACCGATGATGAGCTTGAGAAGCTCCATGCGGCTCTGCAAGAGGGGGACGAAGACAAAATTTCGGCTTGCAAGCAAAGACTCCGTGAGCTTTCCTTGGAGCTGATGAGACTGGAGTGGTGATGACTTCAACCCGGATACAAGTTTAAAGCACGAACAACACTCCGAAACAGAAGGGGTGTTTTCGCGCGTGTTCTGATTTTGTGACAGGGGTTCACTTGTCAAATGAAAAACGTTAATATAAGATTATTGCAAATCATCTCGGATAGGGATGGGTTGTTTAAAAATATATTGGAGCAAAGGATGGAGAACCAGATGTCAAAACAACAAATCGGTGTGATTGGCCTTGCTGTAATGGGAAAAAACCTGGCCCTGAACATCGAAAGCAAAGGCTTCACCGTTTCCGTATATAACCGCTCTCCGCAAAAAACGGAAGATATGCTGAAGGAAACCGAAGGCAAGCAAGTGAAGGGGACGTTCTCGATCGAAGAATTCGTGGATTCCCTTGAAACTCCTCGTAAAATCCTGATCATGGTACAGGCGGGACAAGCTACGGATGCTACGATTGAACAGCTGATTCCACATTTGGACAAAGGCGATATCATCATCGACGGCGGTAACGCTTATTTCCCTGACACACAGCGCCGCAGCAAAGAACTGGCTGAAAAAGGTTTTAACTTTATCGGCGCTGGGGTTTCCGGCGGCGAAGAGGGCGCGTTGAAAGGTCCATCGATCATGCCTGGCGGACAAGAAAGTGCCTACAAGCTGGTTGAGCCTATTTTGACAGCCATTTCTGCTAAAGTTAACGAAGAGCCTTGCTGTACATATATCGGACCAGACGGTGCCGGCCATTATGTAAAAATGGTTCACAACGGTATCGAATATGGCGATATGCAGCTTATTTGCGAAGCTTACCAGTTGCTGAAGGACGTACTCGGCCTTGACGCGAAGGATCTGCACGGAATCTTCACGGAGTGGAACCAAGGCGAACTTGACAGCTATCTGATCGAGATTACGGCGGACATTTTCTCCAAATATGACGAAGAAACCGGCAAGCCGATGGTTGACGTCATCCTGGATACGGCGGGTCAAAAAGGAACAGGCAAATGGACAAGCCAAAGCTCCTTGGACCTGGGCGTGCCGCTCTCCATGATCACCGAATCCGTGTTCTCCCGTTTCCTTTCCGCGATGAAAGAAGAGCGCGTGGCCGCAAGCAAAATCCTGAATGGTCCAAAAACGGCTGCATTTGACGGCGACAAAGCCGAGTTCATTGAAAATGTACGCAAAGCGCTGTTTGCAAGCAAGATCGTTTCCTACGCTCAAGGCTTCGCACAGCTTCGCGTGGCGTCCGATGAGTACGGCTGGAACCTGCAATACGGCAACCTCGCTAAAATCTGGCGCGGCGGCTGCATTATCCGTTCCCGTTTCCTGCAGAACATCACGGATGCATACGAGAACAATCCTGAGCTCAAGAACCTGCTGCTGGATCCGTTCTTTACCGATATTATTGAATCCTATCAAGATGCATGGCGTAAGGTAGTTGCTTCCGCGGTGTCCCTGGGCATTCCGGTTCCTGGTTTCTCCAGCGCGCTTGCATACTACGATAGCTATCGCACTGCAAACCTGCCAGCGAACCTGCTGCAGGCACAGCGTGACTACTTTGGAGCGCATACGTTTAAACGCGTGGACAAAGAAGGAACCTTCCACTATAACTGGATGGATTAATTCTGCTCTATTTACGGCAGTATGAATACCATCCTCCCTGGATGGATTAATCCTGCTCTTTCACGTGAGTATGAATACCATCCTCGCTGGATGGGTTAATTTCACTCTCGGAGGTAGGACGAATTCCATTCGCCGGGGGAGAGATCAGAGATTCAACCGTGCAGGCTTGAGAAGGGGAGTGTGCCTCCGCCAGCTCAGGAAGTCCGTGCATGGCTTCTAAGAGACAGGTGCGGATGTCGTGGTTCTTGGTATGGATGTGGTTTCCGCTTCCGAGCAGGAGCAGCGCGGCTTCGCAGTAACTGTTGAAATTTTGCAGCAAACGTGGCTTTGAAAGATCCAGCAGTGCAGGATCCTTCAGAGCCACTTTTTTTTGGACAAAATGAAGCACCCAGATCACATCTTCGCGGCATAGCGGGTAGGATGGGTCGAGGATCCGGCGGATGCGCTTGGCAGCGGAAGAGAGACCGGTTGGACGAGAAGACATAATGAATTTCACTCCTTTCTTTTAATCTTGTATTCTTGTAATTAGTATATGACAATAGGGAACCAGATAGACTCGTTAAAATTGGAGCTTTACTTGGGTTACTCGCATTACAACAATTTAGAGAGTCAGGTCCATTGTCGAAAGATTTGGGGCTGTGGTATGATATGAGCAACCTTTACAGTGAAGCAGCAAATGGGGTGTCAAATTGGATAAGATAGGTAGGAACATCATTCTGATCGGGATGATGGGTACGGGCAAGTCAACTGTAGGGCGTCTTCTGGCAGACACGCTCGGCTACACCCTGATTGATCTGGATGCGGAAATTGAGCGGATGGAAGGCAGAACGATTTCCGAGATGTTTGAAGCGGATGGGGAGGCTTATTTCCGTGAGGCTGAATCTGCTGCACTGCGCAGCGTTTTGCAACGGAAAGGCATTGTCGTAGCGTCCGGCGGAGGGGCTGTGCTTCGTTCCGAGAACTGTGACCAAATGAAACGTGGTGGCTGGGTCGCTGCTCTTACAGCCGATGCTGCCAGCATTGTCGAAAGGGTACGGGGCGATGCCAATCGACCGCTGCTTGCGGGTGATGTCGAAGATAGAGTTCGGCGTATCCTGGATGAACGAAAGGACAAATACCTGTTTGCGGATGTCATCGTGGATACGGTTGGCCGATCCGCAGGGGAAGTGGCGACTGACATTTTAACGCATTACCGCGGCTAAGATGGTCAGCGAACGGGTTTGGAATGATGATCATGGATTAGTCTCTATGGGGGAATCTGGGGACCGCATTTGGTTTGGAACAAGCAAAAAAGGCGGGGATAACGATCATCCCGCACCTTCCATAAGCTTGTCTATTCTTCATCGTCATGCCACTGAAGCATGCCGCCCTTCATGTTGATTACATTAGTCAAGCCTTGGTGATTCAAAAATTCGCATACATGTTGACTGCGTCCACCGCTGCGGCAGATGAAGACAACCTCTTGATCGCGTGGAATTTCGTCCAGGCGATTCGGAATCTCGCCCATAGGAATATGCTTGGCGCCGCTGATCATGCCGGCGGCAACTTCCTCATCCTCGCGGACATCAATCATGTACACATTTTCGCCGTTTTGAAGCCGGCTTCTAAGCTCCGATGTTTCCATTTGAGGGATCGGTTTCATCATATAGACCTCTTTTCTGATAATAAATGATTAAGATCGTAACGATCTGAATTTCCAGTTCACATGACTATGATAACCAAGCGGTTCTTTCCCTGTCAATTTATCCTAGGGGAGATTTCAAAGGTTGGTTATCGTAACATAATATACACAAGGAGAGATACATACGATGGATGTAATCGTCAAGCCTACGCCTATATTAAACGGAGAGATTGGAGCGTTATCCTCCAAGAACTATACTACCCGTTACCTGCTGGTGGCTGCACTTGCGGAAGGAACGAGCACGATCTATTACCCAGCACATAGCGAGGATAGCGATGCCATGAGACGCTGTATTCGAGATCTCGGAGCCGTGATCGAGGAGGACGAGGAGAAGGCAGTCATTACGGGCTTTGGCAAATCGCCGCGGGATGTGAAGGAACTGAATGTCGGTAATGCCGGTGCCGTTTTGCGTTTCCTGATGGGAATCACGGCGTTGTCGAAAGAGGTTACCTTCGTCAATACCTATCCGGAATCACTGGGCAAACGTCCTCATGATGATCTCATTGATACGCTTGGTCAATTGGGTGTGGAAGTGGAGCATAACGAGGGCAAGCTGCCGATCACGATTCGTGGCGGTCAGCCTAAGGGCGGACAGCTCACCGTTTCTGGCGAAGTGAGTTCGCAGTACTTAAGCACACTGCTGTTCTTAACGCCACTGCTTGCCGAAGACAGCGAAATTACCGTTACCGGAGATTTGAAATCCAAGGTCGTTATCGGTCAGACCCTGGAAGTGCTGGAGCAGGCGGGCATTACGATTCACGCACAGGACGATTATACCTTCTTCCGGGTTCCTGGCGGTCAATCCTACGAAGCGAAGACCTATACGGTTCAAGGCGATTATCCGGGCTCCGCTGCCGTCCTGGCGGCGGCTGCGGTTACACAGTCGGATGTAACCATCCGCAATCTGTCAGAGGACAGCAAGCAGGGGGAGCGGGCCATTATTGACGTCCTTCGGATGATGGAGGTACCGCTCACGCACGAGAACGGAAATGTCCATGTGCAGGGCAACCGTACCCTCAAGGCATTGGAATTTGACGGAGATGCAGCGACCGATGCGGTGCTTGCGATGGTAGCGGCCGCAGTGTTTGCGGAAGGAACCTCCCGCTTCTACAACGTAGAGAATCTCCGCTATAAGGAATGCGACCGGATTACGGATTATTTGAATGAATTGCGAAAAGCAGGAGCCAACGTTGAGGAACGCCAGGCCGAGATCATCGTTCACGGCCGTCCGGAAGGCGTTGAGGGTGGTGTGGAGATCAATGCCCATTATGATCATCGGGTGATCATGGCTCTGACGGTGGTCGGGCTTCGCGCACATCAGCCGATCTGGATTAAGGACGCCCATCATGTGGCCAAGTCGTACCCGCAATATTTTGATCACATGAAGGCGCTTGGAGCTAACGTAGAATGGGTAAAATAAAGGAATAGCCAAGCGGCTCGTCTATTACGAATGGAGAGGTGGTCTTGAAGCATGGCATTTGAAAATCCTACGCGCGAAGAAATCGCGGATATTTTGCGAAACGCAGGCAATATCGCTGTTGTCGGTCTGTCCGACAGGCCGGACCGTACATCTCATATGGTTTCTGCTGCGATGCAAAAACGCGGATACCGGATTATCCCGGTTAACCCTGGAGCAACAGAAATCCTTGGGGAGAAGAGTTATCCGTCCCTGAAGGACATTCCGGAGCCGATCCATATCGTCAATGTGTTCAGACGAAGTGAATATTGTGCCGACGTGGCGCGGGAAGCTGCCGAGATTGGCGCCAAGGTACTGTGGCTGCAGCAGGGAATTATTAGCGAAGAGGCGGCGGCCATCGCGGAGAAGAGCGGCATGATTGCCATCATGGACCGCTGCATTAAGGTGGAGGATTCCATCGCTTTGGGCGGACGTTAACATTTAATTAGTGCATTGGAATTAGGAGCAAGCCTTATGTTGAAGCAGCCGTAGCAGACTGGACACGATCCGTGCCTGCCGTCGTACTGCTTGCGAGGCTTGCTTTTCTATGTGGCATTTGCCCTGATTTCTTTTTGACAAAAACAGGCGCAGCGCTTACCATCAAGGATAGAAAGGAGGGCTCGCCTTGAATTGGTTGGGATCATTACAACAGCTGGGCAGAGCAGTTATGCTCCCTACAATGGCGCTTCCGGCGGCAGCTCTCCTGCTTAGCGTGGGAAGTCTGCCATGGTCGGCGTGGGGCTTCGGAACCTTGGGCGAGATTGCCCAGGCAGCGGGGCACGGCGTGTTTTATTATATGCCGTATTTATTTGCCATCGGTGTCGCATGGGGGCTCTCGAACCAGGGAGGACCCGCAGGGCTTGCCGCTCTGGCTGGCATGTTCATCTATGATCAGGTTATATCCCGTCTGGGAGACGGGAGTGTACAGCCCTCGACCTTGATTGGTATTATTTTTGGGGTAATGTCCGGTTACGTTTATAACCGGTTCAAACATATTAAGCTTCCTGAAGCTATACAGTTTTTTGGGGGCTCCCGATTTGTACTTTTGTTCATGGGACTGTTCTCCACAATATTTGCATGGATCATGCTGGGGATGGCTCCCATTGTACAGCGCGGATTAGATGCTTTTTATGATCTGACCGTACATATGGGGGCGTTCGGATTATTTCTCTACGGTATTTTGTACAGGGTACTGACGGCCTTCGGCCTGCATCACTTGTTGAATAACGTGTATTGGTTTCAGCTGGGCTCGTACGAGACGGAAGACGGTACCGTCGTTCAGGGAGATCTGCCCCGATTCTTCGCGGGTGATCCAACAGCAGGCGACTTCATGGCGGGGTTATTCCCGATTATGATGTTTGCCCTGCCGGCGATTGCATTTGCGATTATTCAAGAGGCACGAGAAGATTTGAAGCCGAAGGTGAAAAAAACATTCATGCGGTCTGCGCTTGTCTGTTTTTTGACCGGGGTATCGGAGCAGATTGAATTCGCGTTCTTATTTGCGTCTCCTTATCTGTATGTGCTCCACGCCCTGATGGCCGGGTTCGCGATGGTGTTAACCTATGCGTTTGATATCCATCACGGGTTTTCGTACTCAGCCGGATTTATTGATTATGTACTCAATTTTCATTTGTCGCAGAACGCCTGGATCATCATACCGATCGGGGCGGTATACGGCATCGTTTACTATTTTCTGTTCCGCTGGGCCATTCGCACCTTCGAAATCCCGACACCGGGGCGTGAAGAAGGTTCGGCGCTGGAAGGCCGGGCAGGTGACATTCCCTATCAGGCACCGCTTATTCTGGAGGCGCTTGGGGGGAAAGACAACATCGTTCAGGTCCAATCCTGCATGACGCGTCTTCGATTGACCGTATACAATGACCGCCAGATTGATTCGGACGCACTGAAATTGCTCGGTTCAGCCGGCATCATCAAGCTGGGCGGCGGTAACGTCCAGGTGGTATTCGGGACGTATTCTGAGCTCATCCGCGAAGAGATAAATAAGCTGATGCAGCAAGATTTGCCGCGCGTTCTGTTTAGCGCGCCCGTACAGGGACGTATGCTTCCGATTGACGAAGTGCCGGATGATATTTTTGCCGCCAAGCTTGTCGGCAACGGCGTTGCGTTCATTCCGGAAAAAGGGGAACTTGTGTCTCCGGTATACGGAACCGTGATGCATGTCTATCCGACGATGCATGCCATTGGCATTTCAACGCCGGATGGGCTCGAGGTGTTGATCCATATCGGAATCGATACCTCTCAACTGAAAGGACCGTTTACAGCTGTGGTAAGCGAAGGGGATACCGTTGAGCCGGGGCAACTGCTGGTCAAGTTCGATTTGGCGTATTTAAAGACACATGCCGCTTCATTGGCCACACCTATGGTGATCACCAATCCCGATAAAGTAAGATCTTGGAGCTTTGCTCCATTCAAGTCCGTTAAGAGAGGACAGTCATCTGTCATGTCCGTCGTATTAAATGAGAGTAATGCTGGGGGTAGAGAATCATGATACAAGGCATTGGCGCAGCAACAGGCGTAGCGATCGGTAAGGCTTTCGTACTGCCGCATTGGGAGCTGGACCTTCCGGATTCCGAAATGGATGCTGTCGATTTAGCCAAAGAGTTCGAGCGCTTATATGAAGGCATACGAACCTCCAAGAATGAAATTGAATATATCAAGAACGAATTCAAGGAAATGGTGGGGCACGAGGAGTCGCAGATCTTTGATGCGCATCTGGCCATACTGGAGGATCCCGTGTTCATGAACGAAATTCAAGGGATCATCGAGCGCCAGTACAAGGCTGCCGAGGTGGCGGTTAAAGAGGCGATCGATCACTTCGTATCCATGTTCGATTTGCTGGACGACGAGTATATGAAGGAGCGGGCGCTGGATATTAAGGATGTTGGCAATCGGCTGCTCAAGCATCTTCTCGGTGCTCCGGAAGTCAAGCTACCGGCTGACACGCAGCCTTATATTTTGGTTGCGAAGGAACTTTCTCCGTCTCAGCTTGTGCACCTTAACCCTTCCCATGTTCTTGGCATAGTGACGATGACGGGTGGCAAGACCTCTCATTCGGCGATTATGGCCCGCGCTCTCGGCATACCGCTTGTATCCGGGATTGAGAACAAGCTGGATCATCCGATCCAGACCGGACAGCATTTAGTTGTGGATGGAGATGAAGGCTTGCTGTATTTGGAGCCCGACACGCTGATCGTGGATCGTTATGAAGGGATCCGCGAGCAACAAAGGAAAAAGAAAGAGCAGCTGCAGCTCCTGGCAACGGTTGATGCGGTTACGAAGGATGGAACCTATTTTAATCTGGCAGCGAATATGAACTCCGTGAAAGAAATGGAGATTGCGCTGAAGAACGGCGCGCAGGGAGTCGGATTGTTCCGGACGGAATTCTTATACATGGACCGCCACAACTTTCCTTCGGAAGAAGAGCAGTTTGAAGTGTATAAACTGGTTGCCGAGAACGCAGGTCAGGCCTCGGTCGTGATCCGTACGCTGGACATTGGCGGCGATAAGCAGCTGGATTATTTCGGGCTGCCGGAAGAAGAGAACCCCTTCCTGGGATATCGCGCCATCCGTATCAGTCTGGATCGAACAGAGCCGTTCCAGACCCAGCTGTCCGCTATTCTGAGGGCCAGCGCTTTTGGTAACGTCAAAATCATGTATCCGATGATATCCTCGGTAGATGAAGTCAAACAGGCTAATGCCGTGCTGCGGCGTGCGATGGCCGATTTGGACCAACGCGGCATTGCATATGATCGGAACATTAAGGTCGGCATCATGATTGAGGTGCCGGCAGCAGTCACCATCTCGGATTTGTTGGCAGAGGAAGCCGATTTCTTCAGCATCGGGACGAATGATCTGGTTCAGTATGTGCTGGCGGTGGATCGGATGAACGAGCAGATCGCCCATATGTACCATCCGTTTCATCCTGCGGTCTTGCGCATGCTTCGGACGACGGTGGAGGCTGCGCATGAGGCAGGCATACCAGTCAGCGTGTGTGGAGAAATGGCAGGGGACGAGCGGGCGATTCCGATATGGCTGGAGCTTGGCGTTAAGGATCTAAGCATGTCTCCGCAATCCCTGCTTCGCGTGAAGCATCGCATCTTGAATACCAATGCGGCAGAAGCGAAGGGGGAGGCAGCGGCATGCTTCAAATTGCGTACCAGCTCCGCTGTCGAAGAGCGTCTTAGCGCCTTTGCCGAACGGAGCAGTTATCTGAACGGAACTAACGGTACGGACAGCACGGCCTCTTAAAAAGCTTCAAGAAACGGGATCACATTCCAATTTTTCATGTTTCTTTTTTGAGTGGACAAGCTATATTCACAAAAAAACAGCTGCCTATCTCACCAGAGTCCTTTTTGGTGAAATAAGCGGCTGTTTTTGTGTGGTGCAGGGGGAGCTACTAGCTTTGCTGTGCCAATGCATCGCAAAAGGCTTTGCCGTACGGCGGCAGATCCGGTGGACGGCGGGCGGAAATAATATGACCGTCGGTGACGACCGCTTCATCCTTCCAGATTGCACCGGCGTTTTCCATATCGTCCCGGATTCCCGGTGTGGAAGTAACCGTGATGCCGTCCAGGATTTTGGCCGAGATGAGCACCCATCCGGCGTGGCAAATCTGCCCGATCGGCTTTTTGTCCGCATTCATTTCTTTAACCAGCTGCAGCACCTTATCATAACGGCGCAGCTTGTCCGGCGCCCAGCCTCCCGGAACGAGAATTCCATCATAATCCTTGCTGTTCAGCTCTTCAAACGAATACTCGGCTTGAGCGGGAACGCCATATTTGCCCGTGTAAGTTTTTCCTTTTTCCAATCCGGCAAGATGGACTTCGGCCCCTTCCTCACGGACTCGGTAAACGGGATACCATAGTTCCAGATCCTCGAACTCTTCGTCTACAAGCGCTATCACTTTTTTTCCAGCCAATCTCATGATCGATATAGCCCCTTTCTCTTCAGATTTCTTGATATATCCGTAAAACGACCGAATACGTCTCTTAAGACTGTACTCATTGTAACAAATATGGAGGGCAGTTTCATAGGAGCGACCAAAGGACAAACATTTGGAAACATATCTGGTAAATAAAGCATTATCACAAATTTGCAGGATTCTTTGGTATGATAGTCGAATAGAACTAGTTCAGGTGACAGATTTGTGACATAGGGCTGTTGGTATTAGATTACGTGATAGGATTTGGGGTGGGCATTTTGTTCAAAACCTGCAACTGCGGACAATGGATGAAGTTGGAATTAAGAAAGCTGATTCATGAAAGAAAGACTCGAATATGTGATGTTCCTGTTTATGCCTGTCAGGCTTGCAAGAAGTATGAGCTTCTGCCTCTTATTAAACCGGATTTACTTGGCTATCTCGTATCGATTAGCAATGAGTCCGGTCGAATACACGTTTCGTTCGCAGATGTTAATGAGTCTGCATACGTACTTCGAGAAGTGTTCCGTACATACGATGATGATTCGTCGGTAGAATGGCAGGCACGCTGCATGGAAGTCTTTGACGAGCGAATCAATATGCTGTTGGATCTATTTCGTTATGCCCAGAGCATGGGCGACGGTGATTGGATGAGACAAATTGAGGGGCGTCTTGAACAATTAAGTACCATAAAATCTCTCATTCCTGAAAATTCGGGCAATTATGCAAGATGATTTTCAGAAAATTTTCGCGGTTGTTGGATTTTTCACGCACTTTTTGTTAGGATAGAGGATAGGAACTTCAATACAATGAAGGGAATGTATATCCTATGGCGACGTTGACGAAAATGACTACTATAGAAGAGTTACGCAACACGCTTGAATCTTCGGATCAGAGGCCCTTGCTGTTGTTCAAACATAGTACCAGATGCCCAATTAGTGCCGGAGCTTATAGGGAAGTGCAAGCTTACCTGGAGGACCAGCCGAACGAGCGGATCGACTATGTATGGATTGATGTCATTGCCGACCGTCCGGTGTCGGGTCAGGCTGCGGAAACTCTAAGCATACAGCACGAATCGCCACAAGTTATTCTTGTAAAAGAAGGAGCGCCAGTCTGGCATACATCCCATTCCCATATTACGGCTGAAGCGCTGAAAGCTCAATTGGACGGCATCTAATGCCGTGTCGTTGCACAAAGCAGTAATTTGTCGTATCATAAATTCAATTGGTATTGAACGAATGAAAATCTATTGGCAATGGAGAGAAGGAATTTGACGGTAACCATTTACGATGTTGCGCGCGAAGCAGGCGTTTCCATGGCGACGGTATCACGGGTTGTAAACAATAACCCGAACGTTAAGCCTCAGACCCGGAAAAAAGTATACGAAGCGATTGAACGTTTAGGGTATCGTCCGAATGCGGTAGCCAGAGGACTGGCCAGCAAGAAGACCACAACCGTCGGCGTTGTGATCCCTGACATTTCGAACTCGATCTTTGCGGAGATTGCCCGTGGTATTGAGGATATTGCTAACATGTATCACTATAATATAATTTTGTGTAATGCCGACAAACGTAAGGAAAAAGAAATCCGCGTTATCAACACCTTGCTTGAGAAGCAAGTGGACGGGTTGTTGTTTATGGGTGGAACGGTGACGGACGAGCATATCCAGGCGTTCCAAACATCGGCTGTGCCGATTGTTCTTTGTGCGACAAGCGACGAGAGAGGCTCTTATCCTTCGGTCGACATTGATCATGAACAGGCTGCGTTTGATGCGGTAAACACACTGATCCGGCACGGACACCGCGAGATCGCTATGATCAGCGGCACGCTGCAGGATCCGGCGAACGGTTATGCGCGTTTCCAAGGCTACAAAAAAGCACTGGAAGCTGCAGGGATCGAGTATCAAGAGGATTTGGTACGGATCGGTAACTACCGCTATGAGTCCGGTGTGGAAGCGATGAAGTACTTCCTGGGCCTCAAAAAGAAACCAACGGCTATATTTGCTGCTACCGATGAGATGGCGATTGGCGCTATTCATAGCATTCAGGATGAAGGCTACAAAGTGCCGGATGATTTCTCAATCATCAGCGTAGACAATATCCGGATGGCTTCGATGGTTCGTCCACAGCTGACAACGGTGGCTCAACCGATGTATGATCTTGGAGCCGTAGCGATGCGTTTGCTTACCAAGCTGATGAAGAAGGAGAATGTGGAGAATCCTCGCGTGATTCTGCCGCATGAAACGATTCTTCGCCTCTCGGTTAGTCATGTGAACGAGTAAAAAGTGTGAATGAAAGTTGTTTAGACATCTATTGACTTGAAGAAAGCTCCTGGGTTTAAGGGGCTTTTTTCTGGTGGAGTTTTTATGTGGTCTTGAATTCAGGAGGGATATCGGTATGACAACACAGGTTATCGGCCTAATCGGGGCTATGGACGAAGAAGTGGAATTGCTGCTCAGTCAACTGGAGAATAAAGAAACAGCAGTCCGTGCAGGGGTTACATATGCTTCAGGAATGATTCATGGCAAGAGAGTCGTTGTATGCAAGAGCGGGGTGGGTAAGGTGAATGCCGCGGTTACCACGCAAATCTTGATTGACACCTATGGCGTTTCCAAAATATTGTTTACCGGCGTAGCGGGTGCGCTGCATCCGGAGCTGAACATTGGCGATATCGTCATCTCTTCCTCCTGCATGCAGCACGATATGGACGTGACTCCGCTTGGTTTTGCGCGCGGGGTGATTCCGTATCAGGAAGTGTCCGATTTTCCGGCAGATCCGTCGTTGATCGAGCTGGCACAGGAAGCGTGCAAAGAGCAGGCAGTGAATCATTATGTCATCGGGAAGATTCTGTCCGGCGACCAGTTCATTGCCAGCCGTGAAACGGTACGGACGCTCTACGAAGATCTGAACGGGGCTTGCGCGGAAATGGAAGGTTCTGCCGTTGCCCAGGTATGTTATATGAACAGTGTGCCTTATGTGGTGATCAGATCCATGTCGGATAAGGCAGACGGCTCTGCCCATGTCAACTTCCCTGAGTTTACAGTGAAAGCCTCCAAGCGTTCACACGAAATCGTGAACTACATGCTGGGCAGACTCTAGTAGAAACTTTGTGGATTTGGTAGGTATGCATTTCCAGTACGTGCCGGCATTCAAACAAACTCCCTTGAGCAAGCTCAGGGGAGTTTGTTTTTTTTATTTATTTGATATCAACTTAATACATAAACCGCTGTCTGAAACGGATACGATCGAATTGTTCTTGTGACGAAAGCGGTACGTGCCGCCCGATTCTGACCATGAGACAGTTGGCGGGATGGGAGCAGATTTCAGGATCATCGGTTGCATACCACTCCATATCCACGATTTTCATTAACCGTTCCATCATTTTGCGGTAATCCCATACGTTAAGGCCGCTTCCTTTTAGATCCCAATGCCAGTAGTACTCGGTCGTAAACACGATGTAACGCTCCATCTGTTCTTCTTCAAATGCAGTCTTGATCATCTGCTGCCCAAGTCCCAGAGAACGGTAGTCTTTCGCTACCTCGATGGCACCAAGTTCAATCAAATCTTCCATATTGCCCTCAGACCAGCGTTCCTGCTCATCCGGGTGATGAAACGTTACATATCCAACGATCATATCTTGGTCTCTCGTGATGATGATTCTGCCTTCGGGCAGGCCTGCAATTTCCACCAATGCCTCATGCTGCTCCGCAGGACGACGAAAAGCCTTGAGATCAGGGTGCATGGTTAGTTCGGATAGTTGCTCGGGAGGTACAGGTCCTTCGATGATCAGGCGGCGGTCTTCAGGGAACAGAACATGAGACTGGTATACCTTGCAGTGTTCCATCCGTTACGCTCCTTTCAATTCCATACCCTACTTATAGCAAAAAAATAAAAAAATGAAAAGCAATGACAGGCAAACAAGAGCTATGATATAATCTTTTCGACATAAAATCTTCACATTTGTGTCGTACTTAACGATATGTTTCCTTGCGAATTCTAGGGGTTAATGACTCGATGACTGCGACAACGTGACGACCCACCGCAATGTGTAAAATGTATGTTTCATTCAATCATTTTGTAAGCGCTGTCCACTATGAGGAGACCGATTTGAGAATGAGGAGGATGTTATCATGAATCAAACGCATAGCGAAATATTGCCAAGTGAAGTTTCGCATTCCAATATGAAGAGTTACGAGCAGGCACGCTCCGAGTTTTCATGGGACGAAATCGAAAGACATTTTACTTGGTATGAGACGGGCAAAGTGAATATGGCGTATGAAGCTATTGATCGTCATGTAGCAGAGGGGCGAGGAGATAAGGTAGCTCTCCTGTACAGTGACGCCAATCGTGAGGAATCTATTACTTATGCGCAGCTGAAAGAGAAATCCGACAAGTTCGGTAATGTACTCCGCAAATATGGCGTTGGCAAAGGTGATCGGGTATTTATCTTTATGCCGCGCGGCCCTGAGCTCTATGCCGGTTTGCTGGGCATTCTGAAGGTTGGCGCCGTGGTCGGCCCATTGTTCGAGGCGTTTATGGAGACGGCTGTAAAGGACCGTCTGGAGGACAGTGGAGCTGTTGCACTGATTACGACGCCTGCACTGTTGTCGCGCGTGAAGCGGGATGAGCTGCCTGAACTGAAGCATATTTTTGTCGTTGGCGATATTGAGGAAGAGGACTCGCGGCTAGTAAGCTACCACGAGGAAGTAGAGGCTGCATCAAGTGAGCTGGACATTGAATGGCTTGAGCGGGAAGATGGATTGATCATGCACTATACATCAGGCTCTACCGGGAAACCGAAGGGCGTGTATCACGTGCAAAATGCCATGATTCAGCATTATTATACGGGCAAGGTTGTATTGGATTTAAGGGAAGATGATATATATTGGTGCACAGCCGATCCGGGCTGGGTAACCGGTACGTCCTACGGCATTTTTGCACCATGGTTGAACGGTGTCACCAATGTCATTCGCGGCGGCCGTTTCAGCCCGCAGGATTGGTACAGCACTTTGGTAAACAATAAGGTAACGGTATGGTACAGCGCTCCGACCGCATTCCGCATGCTGATGGGTGCGGGTTCCGAGCTTATCGACCAATATGATTTGAGCCATGTACGGCATATTTTATCCGTTGGCGAGCCGCTTAACCCCGAGGTAGTACGTTGGGGACACAAGGCTTATAACCAGCGTATCCATGATACATGGTGGATGACGGAGACCGGCGGACAGCTGATCTGTAACTACCCGGGGATGGCAATCAAGCCAGGATCCATGGGACGACCGCTGCCAGGCATTACAGCCGCTATCTTGGATGATCAAGGGAAAGAAGTTCCTCCGTATACGATGGGCAACTTGGCAATCAAGACACCTTGGCCGTCCATGATGAGAGCGATCTGGAATAACGAGGCGAAGTATGAAGAATACTTCCGAATTCCGGGCTGGTACATTTCAGGTGATTCGGCCTATATGGATGAAGAAGGATACTTCTGGTTCCAGGGTAGAATAGACGACGTGATTAATTCGTCCGGTGAGCGAATCGGACCGTTCGAAGTCGAGAGCAAGCTGGTTGAGCATCCGGCTGTCGCTGAAGCAGGCGTGATCGGCAAGCCTGATGTAACCCGTGGCGAGATCATTAAGGCCTTTATCTCCTTACGTGAGGGGTATACACCTACTCAGGAGCTCAAGGATGAAATTTACCGTTTTGTGAAGGAAGGACTTTCCGCTCATGCCGCGCCTCGTGAAATTGAGTTTAAGGATAAACTTCCGAAGACGCGCTCCGGTAAGATCATGCGCCGTGTATTGAAAGCGTGGGAACTGGATCTTCCGACAGGCGATCTGTCCACGATTGAAGATTAAAACCATGATCAAGACAGGGCTGACTATGAAGATGGTGACCGTCATTTTCATAGTCAGTCTTTTTTCTGTCGCAAGAAAAAGTACAGCTTAGCGTGGTCTGTCCTCTTGGAATTTCGTCGATAAACGTTTTTCTTTAGATATCGAAGAGTATAAACTTCGACATGGACTAACTGCAAGCATCTGCTTCAGCTAAAAATAAAACCAGCCCATCTAACAGATGATCTCTGTAGAGGGGCTGGTTTTTTAATATAATCATCTATTTTTTCTCAAAATATACGGCTGGTGAAGCGGCAGATTCACCGATTGGATTGACGGCAGTTACTCTAAAGGTACCGCCGATCGGGTTACCAGAGGAGTAGTAGAACTCCGTGCTCTTACTTGAGCCAAGAATCTGGTAATTGCCGTCACTGTTTGGACTGATGTAGATGTTGTAGACCATCACTTCTTCCTCTGGAGCATTACCGCTCCAAGTGGCTTGAAAGCCCTCAGGGGTAGCTGCGAGGGTCGGCTGACCTGGTGCAGACGGTACGGTAGCAGCACCTTCATTCCCAAGTTCCAGGTCGATATTCGGATCTCCCTCAGTGACGCCGTCACCAGGATTTTCGATGTCGTCCGGATTCGTGCCGTTATCGCCTGGAACTTCGAATCCAGGTGCTGTGCCGCCCACAATTGCACTTGGCTCAGATGTTTTGCCGGCTACGTCAACGGCGACAACGTAATAGGAAGTAAACATTCCGTCAGCTCCAAGTCCCGAGAAGACAAGGCTCTCGTCGCCAAGCACGACTTGCCCTTGATGTGTAAACGGGCTGCCGTTAACGGACTTAAAGAGCCGGTATCCGACAACATCAGGAGATCCGCTGGCATTAAAGCTGATGGACCCGCTGCCCATCGAATAATGTACGTTTTTCGGTGGGGTAGGGGCTTTGCCGTCATCTGTTCTAGGGTCGACCTTGCTCGGCATCCCTTTCTTCGCGTCCTGCGGGAGATAAGATTCCAGCGATCTCTTTTCACCTTTCATGACCTTCAGGGCGTTCTGGAGCTCCACAATCAGCTCATCAATAGGCTTTTCACGCTTGATTACGATTTGCTCTCTCAACATATCCAACGGCGTTGCTTCCTGTGGAATGTAATTTACACCCCGATAGGTGAGGTATTTTGCTTTTGCGATACCATCATCGCTTTCGGTAGGCACAAACTTCGCGTTGAACAGATCCGTTACGAATTTGTCCGTTAAGGAAGTCGGAAGCTTGCCGCTGTAAGCGGAAACCGTCTTGGACGTTATGCCTTCAGGCTTCTCGAACGTTTTGGTTGGAAACAGCTCCGGCTTAACGTCCGTCACTTCGTTCATGATTCTGGCCCAAATGGCCTGGGCGTGCTTGCGCTGGTCTCCAACGAGCGTATTTTTTTGCTCCTTATATCCGACCCATACGCCAAGCGTAACATCGGGCGAGTACCCCATGAACCAGACATCCCCGTAGTTCTGGGTGGAGCCGGTTTTACCAACGACCGGAACCTCATTGAATTTCTTGTACGTGTCCCTGACCTTGCTGGCTGTTCCGTTCGTGATGACGGTACGCAGCATATCCGTCATGAGATACGCGGTTTGTTCGGAGAACACCTGCTCCGGTTTCACTTCGTGTTTATAGACAATATTGCCTTTGGAATCCACGATTTTCTCAATCATGAAAGCGTCCGTGAATTTGCCTTGATTGCCGATGGAACTGTATGCATTCGTAAGCTCTTCCACTGTCACGCCGTAATGCAATCCCCCCAGTACACCGGTTGAAGCATTATAATCGTCTTTCTCCAAGGTCGTGATGCCCAGCTTCTTGGAAAACTCCCAGGCCTTCTCAATGCCGACCGTGTTGTTAAACAGCTTGAGCGCCACCGTATTGGTCGAATCGTTCAGCGCCTGTCTTGCGGTCATCAATCCTCTGTACCCGGCGTACGAGTTTTTAGGGATATGGAATACTTTGCTGTAGTCCTTTAAGATGATCGGTGAATCATCGACCACGCTGGCAGGCTGAATCGCTCCCGAATCGAGTGCCGGTAAATACGCAGCAATAGGTTTCATGGCAGATCCAGGTTGTCGTTTCATTTGTGTCGCGTAGTTCATTTGTTCTGTGTTAAAATCCCTGCCCTCAATCATACCGAGAATGGCGCCGGTTTTGTTGTCGATCATCATCGCGGCGGTTTGCTCCATTCCTTTTTCGGCGCTGTCAGGCAAGTAGTTGCTGTTATCCTCTGCGATCGAGCGCATGGTCTTGTATAATGTCCGGTCGATGGTGGTGTAAACACGGTAACCGCCGGTGCTGAGCTGAGCTCGGGAAGCATCCATCAGATCGGAGTTTGCTTGCGTGCCTTTAGCGTTCTCTTCGGCTTCCTCGCCCAGTTGCATCAGGATATTTGATGCTTGGCGTTCTACTTCCATCATGAGATAAGGATAAGTCACATAGGCCTTCTGCGTGCGAGGAGCAAGCGATTTTTTGATATCGAATGCCTTGGCCTCTTCATACTCGGCTTGCGTTATTTTACCTTCTTCCAGCATGCTTGCCAGCACGCGGTGTTGGCGGTTTATTGCCCGGTTGAATGATTTCTCGTCAAATTCCCCCTTGCCGTTGAAAGCAGAGTAGGAGGACGGCAGCTGCGGAAGACCTGCCAAATATGCAGCTTGGGCCACATTCAGATCATTCAGATTGTTGATGTTAAATATACCTCTTGCCGCAGCTTTGATCCCGAACAGTTGGTATCCGCTGGAACCGTTGCCGTAAGGAACCTTGTTCAGGTAGGCAGTTAAAATTTGGTCTTTACTCAAAAAGCGTTCCATCCGCATGGCAAGCAGCATTTCTTTTACCTTGCGGTTATCGGTTTTGTCGCGACTTAAAAAAGTGAGCCTGGCCAGCTGTTGTGTCAACGTGCTGCCGCCGGTTTGAACCGGCTCGTTCAGCACGCGTTCCTTCACGGCCCGAGCGGTACCTTTTATGTCAACACCCTTATGTGTATAAAAACGGTTGTCTTCTATGGATACGACGGCATCCTTAACAAGCTGGGGAATATCCTTGAATTCCACAGGTCGTCTGTCTTCTTCGGTTCTAAGCTGCCCGATCGGTGAGCCATCCGCGAAGTAGGCGAAGCCCGTTATGGCATTGTCGTTCACCGTATTCTCGATGAGAGCCCTGGATCTTACCGGCTCATTCTCAACGATAGAGGTCACGTAGCCAGCTACGGCTCCGCCGGCGAACAAAACGCCCATCAGACCTACCACAAAGAGCCATCCGATGACGGATCCGAGCACCCGCAGAAAGGACCGTTTACGCGGTTTCTTCTGTTTTTCAGGCTCTTGTTTTTTCTCCTCAACCATGAATGTATACTCCTCCTTTTAACGCACCTATTATAGCATAAATCGAAGGTTTTGAATCATGTGTCCCTATATAGCGTGTCCTTTTTTGAGGAAGATTGACTATTTCGGAAAGCATATGGGGACTTTACGGGCAGGGTTGGAGATCCAACAGGCAAATCCGAAACGCGTAAGCAATTGTCGGAAGAGGATGTGAGGCGGCATGCGGAAACGTACAAAAAACAAATATACAAGGTATTGGATCCTGAAAAAACGAAGGTGTACAACAATTCCGAGTGGCTTGCGCCGATGACTTTTGCCGAAGTGGTCAGCTTATCGGCAAAGGTTACGGTGGCACGGATGCTGGAGCGCGATGATTTTACAAAACGTTACCAGGGCGGACTTCCGATCAGCATCCATGAGTTTTTTTACCCGTTGATGCAGGTATGGATTCCGTGGCGCTTAAGACCGATGTCGAGCTTGGGGGGACGGATCAGAAGTTTAACTTGCTGATGGGACGCACCCTGCAGAAGGAATATGGCTCAGAACCTCAGGTTGCGATCACGATGCCGCTTATCGAAGGGCTGGACGGCTTACAGAAGATGAGTAAGAGCTTGGGCAATTACATCGGTATCGATGAAGAGCCGAATGAGATTTACGGTAAATCCATGTCCGTTCCGGATGAGCTCACGCTCAAATACTTCAGCTTGGCCACGGATATGGCCGGCGAGGAGGTAACCAGACTGGAGAAGGGGCTTCGGGACGGAAGCGTTCATCCCCGGGATGCCAAGATGAGTCTCTCCACACGCTCGTTCGCATGTATCATGGGAGGGAGGCTGCGGATGCTGCACAGCAGCATTTTGTGACCGTCTTCCAGCGGAAGGCACTTCCTGAAACCATCGAGGATTACGTTGTACCGGGCGGAGAACTGGAGGATGGAAAGATTACGCTTATCAAACTGCTGACACTGCTCGGTTTTGCCGCTTCTAATGGTGAGGCCAGACGGAGCATCCAGCAGGGGGCCGTAAAATGGAATGGTGAGAAGTGCAGCGACATCTACGGTGAGATCGTTCCTCGGGATGGGGATGTGGTTCAACTGGGCAGGCGTAAATTTGCCAGATTGAAGCTTTTTTGAGGTTTCACATAAAAAAACCTGAAGGCCGAGGCCTTCAGGTTTTTTGGGTTCCGAGTTAATCTTAACGGTTGTAGAATTCGACGATTTGCTTCTCATCGATATCTTGGGAAAGTTCGGAACGTTCTGGAAGACGGATGTATTTCCCTTCCATTGCTGCTTCATCAAACTCGAGGTAAGCTGGAAGATGTACGCGGTTAGCCAAAGCTTCCTTGATGGAAGAGAGGCTGCGGCTTCTTTCACGAAGACCGATTACATCGCCTGTGCTTACAGCGTAAGAAGCGATATCGACTTTCTTGCCGTTCACAGTCACGTGACCGTGAGCTACCAATTGACGAGCACCCGCACGGGAGTTGCTGAAGCCAAGACGGTAAACCAGGTTGTCCAGACGGCTCTCAAGCAGGAACATAAAGTTCTCACCAGCGATACCTTTCATGCCAGTTGCTTTGTTAAACAGAGTTTTAAATTGCTTCTCGCCCAAGCCGTACATATGACGCAGCTTTTGCTTTTCTTGAAGCTGCATACCATAGTTACTTACTTTTCTCCGTTGGTTAGGACCATGCTGACCTGGAGGGAAAGGGCGTTTAGCCAATTCTTTACCTGTACCGCTCAGGGAGATTCCCAGACGACGGCTTAATTTAAATTTAGGACCGGTGTAACGTGCCATGTTATATAGACTCCTTTTTAATTAAAGTTTCATTAGGGCTCTATTTGCGCCGTATTTGTTTGCTCTAACCGTAATCGCCGGAAGATCTGCCAGGAAAGTTCAGCCGCTGTCCTGTCAGTAACAAATAACGTGAGGGTGACACAACCCGCCCAAATTCATGGAATGCATTGCATTCTTACTCAACAATAAATATTATATGAAGTAATGATATAAAGTCAAGTTCAACCTGCAACTTACTATAACTTGGTTTTTGTCTAATTTTGTCGATAGGACCATGGACCTAAAATTATTGTGAAAAACGCATAAAATCTAATGCAAAAATGGGTAGAAAAGAGTAAGATGATATTGGATTAAGTAGTCTCATTTATCTAGTTACATATCGTAACATCTTTTGATGTATATCATCACCCTCCCAACATGTTGAACAGCTGGGTTACCGCCATTCATGCGGCAGCCAAAAGGATCCTTACATTATGAATCGGAACGCCAGTCTTGGATAGGCCTTTTATAATGGTGCAAAGGAGCGCCCAATATGTCAGAAGATCAACGGAAAGTGTATGAAAGCTCTCCCGGCTCTGCAGTTACGTTTAATGATGCCGGGCCAACTCCCGGAAACGAGCCTCGTTTTTGGCTTCAGAGCTTGGATATTACACCTCATGATTTCCCTTATATTCAGCCTCTCATATCAGACAGCTATCTGGAGTGGCTAAGAGAAAGCACAGGCACACAGGCGATGAAGAGATTCAGCTGGGCCCTTCTTTCTCATGAGGGAGCTTGGCTGACAGGGGCGTCCGAAATAACGGAATACCTTAATGCAAGAGAAGATGAGACGTTATCGCTTGTTTTAAACTCCAAAGAAGCCGCCCAAGGGATGGGGAAAGGTTCGTTTGAGGGAAAAGTGCTGTGCGCTGTCCCGCTCTTCACTCGCATTCATGGTGATGTATTTGCGGTGATGGTCAGTGTTTCCTCGCATGCGATGGAGCCGGAACAGTCACTTATGCTGACAGAAACGTACGCGTTATTGTTTCGTTCCTGCTTCTATCGGAAGCTGGAATACGTATTTGCTGATGATCTGGAGAGCGTTCACACTCAAGCTGAGCGTGAGGTGCACAGGCGTTCCATCATGTTTCAGTATGTAAAGCGGATGCATGTCCAGATTAATGTGGACAGTGTGCTGGTGGAGGCTATCGACAGTGTTCTGGCGCTGTATCCCAAGGCCAAAGTCGAATTGTTTATGTCTCAGGACCATGAGAGCGGACATCCGCTGGTGCGTCCCCTGCTGCTCCATCATTGGCAGAAAGAGGTTTATGTCCGCACATTTATGGAGGGTACCCTCACGATTCATGAACATGAGGAACCCGATTCGATCGTGGAAATCGGGATTCCCATGGGAGGCAAGCAGGGCGTTTATGGCGTGCTCCATGTGGAAGTGGACAAGTCTGAGCTGCCCGATATGGATCTGGAGCTCCTCGGGATGATGGCCGATGCTGCGGGCACCGCGTTTGAGAATGCCAAATTGTACGAGCAGTCCAATCTGATGATTCATGAGCTCCGTATGATTAATGAACTGACACAGCGATTGAACAAAAGCTTGCATTTGGCGGAGATATTCCAATTTGCCAACCATGAGCTGCTAAAGATTCTAGAGGCCGATTACTGCTGCATTTTGATTTATAACGAGGAGCTTGGCGGTCTTGAAGTGGTATCCTGCAACGCCGAGTGGCTTGCCAAAGAGGTCTTTGAGAAGGATTACGGTTTAGGCGGCCTAGTCTATCATTCCAAGGAGCCGCTCATCCTGTCAGACTATCACGAAGAACGTCCTGCGGAATCCCGGCTGATGGAGAGCACTCATTCCAGCTCGATGATTGCTACTCCGCTTACTGTAAACGGTGAGGTACGGGGCGTTGTCCTTCTCACCCATGCGAAGCGGCATTATTTTTCGTATGACAGCTATCGGTTGCTTCAAGCCCTGACAAGCCATATTGGTCTGGCTATCGGCAATGCCTTTTTGCATGCGGAAGTGAGAAGAATGGCAAACCGGGATATGCTGACTGAATTGTATGCGAGGCATTATCTTGATGAAATGATTCATGAATGTCAGAACCGTGATTTTTGCGGTTCTCTCATTGTGGTGGATATCGATGAATTCAAGCAGGTCAATGATACGTTCGGTCACCAGCGGGGGGACAAAATTTTGAAGCAGGTCAGCAGTATCGTGAAGACTACGATTCGTCACAGCGATATTCCGGCCCGTTGGGGCGGCGAGGAGCTTGCCGTGTATTTGCCGGGACTTGGCATTCAGCAGGCGATGCAGGTCGCCGAACGGATTCGCATAAGGGTATCGGAAGAGACCGATCCGCGCGTAACGGTATCCTGCGGAATTTCTGAATGGAACTGGACCAATGAGAAGATCAGCGTGGAGACCCTCTTTTATCGAGCGGATATGGCCCTGTACGAAGCGAAGAACGGCGGCCGCAACCGGATTGTCGTGGAGAGGGCCGAGGCTGAAATCGGATTGGATTAAATACCCTGCAGCTATTTAGTGGCTGCAGGGTTTTTTATGTAATCTGCATAATGTGATGGGCCGCGGATAGCCTAAGAACAAGATCAACGAGGGGCTGATGATTATGAGAATGGGAAGATCACGGAGCGTCATCGGAATGGTTTTGTTCGTCTTTTGCTTAACCGGATGTGCCTGGCAGGAACAATTGTCTGCCGAAGAATCGTTTAACCGCGCCCTATCGGGGCTGTCCGGCATTGATAATTTCTCTTTTCGGGGAGAAGCGGCGATTCGGAGCGGAGAAAACGGACCGTTTCAGCAAAGTTTGGCATTTGAAGGCAATTTGCAGCATCATAAGGATCTGACACTATCATCAAGGGACAAGGGCACAACAATTCGCAGTGATAAGGTATCTGCGGATTCGGTATATAAATCGGATGGACTTACCGTGGCGCTGAAGCGCAAGGAAGGCAAGTGGAGCACGCTCTCTTCGGGACATGCCGAGGAATTGTGGATGACCCGCCTGAATCCGCTTGAACTGCTGGAGTATATCGGAAAGTCGGAGAAGACGGTAACCCAGGAACTGGGGGCGGCAAGAGGAACCAAGGTGCTGCGCATTGAGTTGTCGCCGGAGGCGGCTGCCAATATGGTCTACGCATCGCTGGATGAGCAGATGAAGGCGCTGGCGGAGAGGATCGAACGCAAAGGAGATCCGCTGTACAGTGAAGATCCGAAGGTTCGTAAACAACTGAAGGCCGTGTGGGAGCGGGACTATACTGAAATGAAGAACATGTTGAGCAAGGCCGATACCGTTTCGGTCTCTCATGTAACCATTAACAAAAAAAAGCAACTTCCTACCAAACTGACTATGGAACGAACATTGTTTTTTGTAGACGAACAAGGCAGAACACGCACGGAAACACTGCTGTCCGATGTTACGTTTACCGGTTATTGAAGGAATAACCATGAAAATTTTTTTAACGATGAACGCTGACTTAGGGCTGTTCGCATGCTACAATAATTTATAAATTTACCACTGTTCAATTCATGTAGGGAACAGTCATCATAAGGAGGATATGACATATGCGTGATCCCAGAATTCAAAAACTAGCTCAAAATCTCGTGAACTATTCGGTAGATATGCAGCCAGGCGAAAATGTGCTCATCGAAATGATTGGATCGGAGCGCGATCTGCTGAATGCCATCATTGAGGAGGTTGCGAATCAAGGTGGCCGCCCGTTCGTGCAATTGACAGATCGTACGGTTCAACGTGCAATGCTGAAGAACGCAAATAAGGAGCAGCTTGAGCTGTGGGCTGAGCTGGATCTTGAGCGCATGAAGAAAATGGATTGTTACATCGGTATCCGCGCAGGCGAGAACGTCAACGATATGGCTGACGTGCCTGAGGAAAACATGAAGCTGTACAATGCCCTTTACTCGCACCCCGTACATAGCGAAGAGCGTGTCAAGCGTACGAAATGGGTGGTTCTCCGCTATCCGAACGCCAGCATGGCGCAGCTTGCCAACACAAGCACGGAGGCATTTGAGGATTTCTACTTCGATGTGTGTAATCTGGATTACTCCAAAATGGACCGCGCCCAGGATCCTTTGGCCGAGCTGATGAGAAATACCGACAAGGTTCGCATTGTGGGACCGGGAACGGATCTCAGCTTCTCGATCAAAAACATCGGCGCGGAGAAATGCTCCGGTCAGAAAAACATTCCGGATGGCGAGGTGTACACAGCGCCTGTTCGTGATTCGGTTAACGGAACGATCTCATACAATACACCGACCCTGTACAATGGCGTAACCTTCGAGAATATTAAATTCCGCTTTGAAAACGGAAAAATTGTTGAAGCAACCGGCAGCGACACGAAACGTTTGAACGAGATTTTGGATTCGGATGAAGGTGCAAGATATATCGGCGAGTTTGCCATCGGCTTCAACCCGTACATTTTGACACCGATGAAAGATATTCTGTTTGATGAGAAAATCGCCGGAAGCCTGCATTTTACGCCAGGTCAAGCATATGATGTAACAGACAACGGCAATCGCTCCTCGATTCACTGGGATCTCGTTTTGATCCAGCGTCCGGAGTACGGCGGCGGGGAAATCTACTTTGACGATCGCCTGATTCGCAAGGATGGTATATTTGTTATTCCAGAGCTGGCAGCGTTAAATCCGGAAAATCTTAAATAGATTGGAAAAAATGTTGCATAAGAAAACGGATTCAATGTATCATGAAGGTGCAGTGATGAGCTTTATTCAGATCCTAAAGTTACGGAGGGATTCGTATGTCCAATAACAATCAATCTATCGTAGAAATTTCGCAAACCGCTAGCCAGTTCTCATCCTCCATCGTTTTGCAGGCGGAGAACAAGTACATTGATGTTAAGAGCATCTTGGGTCTGTTCACAACGCTTGTCAACAGCCAAAGCTATGAACTGCATGTACACGGACCTGATGCTGATGCAGCTAAAAAAGCAATGATCGACGTATTCACCAAGCATGGTTTGAATGTATCCGTCGTGGCTGAATAACAGTCGCCAAAAACACCCTTCCATAGAATGGAAGGGTGTTTTTTCGTAGAGAAAGGGTCTATTTTGTTCAGGTCCTTGTATTGAGAAACGATTTCGACTAATATTAAAGATAGTAACTGTGCTGTGATTTTTGACATAGGGGGGAAGATCATGACTTCATCTGATTTACAGGAACAGCTGAATCTCAAAGCGATCAGTCTTCTTCATGAAGATGCAGATAAAATCCTAAAGCTTATTGAAGTACAGATGGAGAATCTGGCGACCCGTTATTGCCCTCTCTATGAGGAAGTGCTGGATACCCAAATGTACGGTTTTTCAAAAGAGGTTGATTTCGCGGTGCGGGCCGGGCTTCTTCCGGAAAGTACGGGAAAGCAGCTGATCAGCAAGCTTGAACGCAATCTGGCGGTCCTGTACGAAGCCATGAATCAATCCAAATAGCCTGTACTTGTACAGGCGCATACATAGAGAAACGCATGTCGCACTCAGGCGGCATGCGTTTTTTCACTTGTGGATCCTACATCATGTATACAGCTGTGTGAGCTGAGCGTTCCTTACTTTAGACGAGAAAGAAGGAGACGCCCAGTATGACGTAAACGGCGAGCAGAAGCAGGCCTTCATACCAGTTGGAGGCACCGTCCTGCGTGATGGATCTGGCAATGAATACGGCGACACCGATAGCAACCAGCTCCAGCGTGGTAAACACGAGATCCATCGTATCTCCGAGGAAGAAGCTGATGAACACGAGCACGGGAGCAACAAACAGGGCGATCTGCAGGCTGCTGCCGACGGCAATTTCAACGGCGGCGCCGATTTTGTTCTTCATGGCAAGCATGATGGCTGCACTGTGCTCGGCGGCGTTACCGATAATCGCGACCAGGAAGGCCCCGATAAACAGCTCGCTGAGGCCATACTCGTGACTGATGGGTTCAAGCACCCCGACAAGCCATTCGCTGACAAACGCAACCATCACGGTGGCGACAACAAGGTATAGAATCGAGCGTTTCTTGGACCAGGTGGGACCGTGCTCATGCGGCAGTGCATCCTGGTCGTGATCGTCGCTGACATCTGCCAAGTAATTTTTGTGGGTGATCATCGAGAATCCAAGCCATGCGATGTAGGCCACGATCAGAATTCCCGCCACAATGAGGCTGAGCGTCTTGGTCTCACTCTCCGTAATAGAGTGGGTATTGAGAAAGACAGCAGGGATAAAGAGCGCGATAATTGCCAGCGTCATCAGGGATCCGTTCAGGCCTGCCAGCGTCACGTTGTATTTCTGGATTTTAAATTTGAGGCCCCCGGCAAACAAGCTGAGCCCGAGGACGAGCAGCAGGTTGCCGATAATGGAGCCGGTGATGCTTGCCTTGACCATATCGTACAAGCCTTCCTTGATCAGCAGGATAGCAATGATCAGCTCCGCCGCGTTACCGAAGGTGGCGTTCAGGAACCCCCCGAGCCGTTGACCGGCGTAATGCGCAACGCTTTCGGTTGCTTTGCCGAGAAAACCGGCGACAAAAATAACCGAGATGGAAGACAGAATGAATTGGAGTGTGAAGTTCCAATTTGCAAAGTGGCCCAGCGCGCTAAGCAAAAAAGTGAAGATGAGAAGCGCGGGATTTAGCCATTTTTTCATAACCGACACCTACCTTATGGTTTATGTACTGATGAGTCCGCGCGAGTGGAATCGACGATTCTCGTATCGCTTTCTACAATATACCCAAATTTTTCGAAAAATTATCCCTCTTTTCTGAAGGGAGCATTTGCTTTTTAGGTCCGTTACCATTTACAATAACGGATAATGAGGTGAAGGAGGATATGGCATGACGGAACAACTTCAACTGGATAACGGTTTGATTCGAATATCGGATGATGTCGTCTCGAAAATTGCCGGATTGGCTGCCTTGGAAACCCCAGGTATTGCAGCAATGTCCGGTGGATTGTCCGAGGGCTGGGCTAAGCGGCTGAGCGGCAAAAATGTGCAAAAGGGTGTTACCGTAGAAGTAGGTCAGCTGGAAGCGGCGATCGACCTGCGGATTATCGTGCTCTATGAGACACCAATACATGAAGTGTGCCGCATGCTTCAACAGAATGTCCGCGAAGCTGTCGAAAGCATGACAGGGCTTCGTGTGGTTGAGGTCAACGTGAAGGTCGAAGGCGTGGCGTTTAAAGACGATGAAATCGACGATATTCAGCTTCGAACCAAATAAGACGAACCATAGGGGGATCGTTCCCCGCTGATGATGAAAAAAAATCGAGAAAAAAGACTACACGGTTGCCCGGTAGTCTTTTTTAATTACGGATTTAACCTGCTCCTCTTTCATCGGACGGTTGCTGTCCCGGGATATGCTAAGCACGATGCCCATGCTCAGCATCATGACCAGCAGCGAGGATCCGCCATAACTGATGAACGGGAGGGTAACGCCCGTAATCGGAATGGTATTGGTAACCCCGCCGATATTGATGAAGGCCTGGATGGCGATCAGTCCCATGATGCCGACGCCGGTCAAGGTTCCGAACGGATCCGAGCAGCGAAGCGACACAATGATCCCTCGCAGGATAAAGTATAAGTAGAGCAAGAGGAATATCGCGGTTCCGATAAAACCGAATTCTTCGCCAATGACCGAAAAGATAAAGTCGTTGTAAGGATTCGGCAGGTAATGCAGCTTCTGCACGCTCTCCCCGTAACCGGCCCCAGTGACACCGCCCTGGCCTATGGCAATCAGCGATTGGACCAGATTGTAGCCCGTGTCCGACTCATCGTGGAACGGGTCCATGAAAGCCTCGATCCGGCCCATCTTGTAGTTCTTGGATGCCTGCTCCTGATCTCCGCTGGAGTTAAAGAGTGATCCGACCCCCAGTGTGAGCACCAGGCCAAGCGCGACAAGCGAGATACACCCGAGGATATGCTTGAGGCTGGCGCCGCCGGCATAGATCAGCAGCCCGCTGGTAGCCACGAGGATGAAGCAGGACCCCAGGTCCGGCTGAAGCATGATCAGTCCCGCTACAATCCCTACAATAATGAGTACGGGGAAGAAACCGCCCTTCCATTGACGGATTCGTTCCCCTTTTTTGGTGATCAGCGCTGCCAGATAGACAATGGTCGCTATTTTGGCCAGTTCGGTCGGCTGGATGCCGAATTTCCCCAGGTTAAACCAGCTTGTGGCTCCGTTGGTTGCGGAACCGATGATCACCACAAGAATCAGCAGCATCAGGGTTAGAAAAAACACCGGTATGAATAGCTTCTTGTACTTCTTATAGTTGATGTTCATGGCAACAAACATAACCAACGTGCCTAGGACGGCAAACGCGGCTTGCCGCTTCGTAAAATGCAGCGGGTCGTTATTGAATTTTTCATTGAAAACGGCCAAGCTGGAGCTGGAACTGAACACCATGATCAGTCCGAATCCCACTAACAGCAAGGTAAGGATCAGCAGTTGAAAATCAGGCGTCCCTCTCTTCGGCTGAGGTTTGGTCGTATTCATAATGTTCGACCTTACGCTTCCAGAAGAGCTTTGAGCTCTTGAAGCTTCTTGGTGGCCACATTCATAACGGGCTGTGGAGCCATGGATTCATATTCGAGTCCATGCGGGAACGTGGCTTTACCCAGGTATACCGCTTCGATTTTGAGGATGGCGTCCGGTTTTTCGAGCTTGCCTTCAACAGCGCGGGTGTTAATGCGCAGGAAATATTCAGCCTGATTCTTTTTATCTTCGATTTTCAAGTCATATGTAGCGCGGTAGTATTCCCACTGCCAACGAATGAAGCCTACTTTCTCGGCACATTCATCGAGGTAAGCTAAATCGCTGTGCAATCCGTCCAATCCTGTATTTTCGAAAATCATGTGGTCGTAACCCCCTTAATAGTCCTTGCAAAGTTCTTTAATATGATAGTATGTTTCAGGAACTTGTGCAAGCCTGTACCGCCCGTCACGCTTCAATTGAGACCTTTTATCCAGGGTGAGATTTTGATAACGACAGGCATTCTTCTTTTCTGCTAAAATAAAAGAAAGTGAAAACGCTGTGAAATGTACGCTTTCCATCCTGGTGGTTATATATTCAAAGGACCTCAATTCAAGCGAAGGGTGGATATGGCCGATGAATCGCGTCGTTTACCGCACGGATTATTATGTAGTGGAAGAGAACGGGCAGAAGGAAATTGTCGTCATGGACCAGATTCCGGAATCGGCAGCGGTTGTGGCCGTTCATCAAGGGTGCCTGCTCCTGGTATGCCAGCACCGGGAAGCGGTGGATGAAATCACCTGGGAGCTTCCCGGCGGAACGGTGAAACCTGGTGAGGAACGGAAGCTTGCCGTGAAGCGAGAGCTTGAGGAAGAGGCAGGCGTACTGTGCAAGGACCTGTCCTACATGGGCAGTGCCTATCCGATGGCTTCTCTGGCCAACCGGAACGTTCATTTTTATTTCACCGACGATTTGAAGGTGTCCGGGAGACAAGAGTCGAATCAAGATGAGGACGAGGATGTTAGAGCTGTGTGGGTCCCGCTCAGGGATGTGTATCGCAAGATCAAGGAAGGCGGCCGAATGGATGCCATGGTTGGGCACGGGCTGCTGCTGAGCAAGCTTTACGGATTTCTTGCGATCGATTGAGCCGCATATCGCGGGGGAGGATGATGGAACTTGATGAAGGAAGCATTTTGGGAACAATGGTATCCACGGATGGTGGAGTGGCGGCGTCATTTACATATGCATCCGGAACTTTCGTTCCAGGAGAAGGAAACTTCGACGTTTATAGCAGCCCGGCTGCAGGAGCTTGGTCTGGAGGTCAAGACCGATGTGGGCGGGCATGGAGTGATAGGATTTCTAAGAGGGGATAAACCCGGCAAGACCGTTGTGCTGCGGTCCGACATGGATGCGCTGCCGATTGAAGACGGCAAGAGCTGCGAGTACAAATCCCGGGTGCAAGGCGTGATGCACGCTTGCGGGCATGACGGGCATGCCTCCATGTTGCTGGGGGCAGCAGCATACTACAGCACGTACCCGGAAGAAGTCCAGGGCGAGCTTCGTTTTATGTTCCAGCCGGCGGAGGAAGTCTGTCCCGGCGGAGCAATCGAGATGATCAAGGATGGAGCGCTTGACGGAGCCGACGTCGTATATGGTCTCCACTTATGGACGCCGTTTCCAGTAGGTACCGCAGCGAGCGCGCCGGGTCCGCTGATGGCGGCGGCGGATGAGTTTTTCATTGATATTACAGGGCGCGGAGGACATGGCGGTATGCCGCATGTGACGGCCGACGCCCTGGTAGCAGGGGCAGCGCTAGTCATGCAGCTCCAAACCATTGTAAGCCGCACGGTAGATCCACTGCAGCCTGCCGTGGTTACGGTAGGCACGATGCAAGCCGGCACGGCGCAAAACGTGATTGCTTCCTCTTGCCGGATCACGGGAACGGTACGCACCTTTGACGAATCTACCCGGACGTTGATCCGGGAGCGGATCGAGCATATGACCCGGACGGTTTCGGAAACCTACGGCACGAAGGCCGCGGTCCGATATCTCGTCGGTTATCCGCCTGTAGTGAATGATGAGACCGAAACCGCGCGGTTTTTCCGTACGGCACCTAAAGTCTTCGAAGCGGACCAGGTCAAGGTCTCGCCCAAATTGATGCCGGCAGAGGATTTTGCTTATTACTTGAAGGAAATTCCGGGCTGCTTCATTTTCGTTGGAGCCGGTAACCCGAACAAGGGGGCAATCTATCCGCATCATCATCCGATGTTCGACTTTGATGAAGACGCCATGCGTTATGGGGCGAAGCTGCTGGTTGAGATGGTGTCGAGCTATCAGAACGGGGACTAGACTTTAAGAAAATCGCAATCCTAGCGCATGAACGCTCGTAATTTGGAAATCCTATTGATCATAGGGGAAGTTCAGATCCATGAATATGGATGTGGGCTTCTTTTTTTTAAGGGATAAGAGTGTATCGACTTCAGAGGCATCCCATCCTATCTCGCAAGAAATTCGGGTCTGTCTTCTGAGAAAGGTCGTTGATATGCGTATTTCTTAACCCAGGCCATGAAAAATAGAGAACCAAAGGTTACGAGGAGGGAATCGGGTGCATAACAAGCCATGCATCGTCCAGCGGGATCGGACCATATTGCTGGAAACCGCTCATGCGGATGCTGAGGCCGCACGTGAACAACTGGCCCAGTATGCGGATTTGATCAAAAGTCCTACGTCTTTTCATACATATCGACTGACCCCGTTATCCTTATGGAACGCCGCTGCCGGAGGAATGACGGCTGAGGCGATTTGTTCGAGCCTTCAGTCGCTGTCACGTTGGGACGTGCCGGCTGCCCTGCTGGAAGAGGTTTTCCAGCTCGTTGGGCGTTACGGACAGCTGTCGCTGCTCCCGCATCCAACGCTTGCTCGTTCATTGCTGCTGCATAGCAATGGGGAAGCCCTGATGCAGGAGCTCACGTCCAAGCGTTCCCTGATGGAAATCGGCGTTCGGTGGATTTCGGCAAACGAAGCAGAGGTGCCCTCAGACCGCCGCGGCGTATTAAAGCAGGAGCTGACCCGGCTTGGTTATCCTGTGCTGGACCAGGCGGGATATTTGGACGGGCAATATCTGAACCTCCTTTGGCGAGGCGAAACACCGCGCCCGGAGAGAGACGAGGATTCAAACGGCGGCTCAAATGATCCGAGATTCAAGCTTCGCGACTATCAGCAGAAGGCTGCCGAATCCTTTCGGGATGTCGGCGGTGAAGGCGGCAACGGGGTGCTTGTCCTGCCTTGCGGTGCAGGGAAAACGGTGATTGGCATCGCTGCCATGCGCGATCTGCAGTGCGAGACCCTGATTCTCACCTCCAACACAACGTCTGTAAGGCAGTGGATCGCCGAGCTGCTGCAGAAAACCACGCTGTCCGCGGAGGAGATCGGTGAATACTCCGGTCAGCGCAAAGAGGTGAGGCCAGTAACGGTCGCCACCTATCAAATCTTGACCCACCGTCAGGGTAAGGGGGATGAACAGCAGCATATGAAGCTGTTTAATGAGCGTCGCTGGGGCTTAATCATCTATGATGAGGTCCATCTTCTCCCCGCCCCGGTATTCCGTGCGACGGCCGATATTCAAGCGACCCGCAGGCTTGGACTGACCGCCACCTTGGTTCGCGAGGATGGAAGGGAGCATGACGTGTTCTCGCTGATCGGTCCCAAACGGTATGAAATGCCGTGGAAAAAGCTGGAGGAGCAGGGCTGGATTGCTTCGGTGGACTGTACGGAGATTAAGGTGCCGCTGCCGGATGAGATCAGAGAAGCGTGCAAGAAGGCTGGCAAAAGGGAGCAGTATCGGCTGGCGGCCGAGAATCCCTCCAAGCTCCGCGTGATCCGGCAGCTCGTGGATCTCCACAAGGATGCACAGACGCTGATCATTGGTCAATACCTGGATCAGCTTCATGCCATTGCCGAGGAACTGCAGGCCCCTCTCATTACGGGGCAGATGACGCAGGATCAGCGCAATGAATGGTATAAGGCTTTCCGGGAAGGAGCCGTCCGTGTACTTGTCGTTTCAAAAGTGGCTAACTTCGCGGTTGACCTGCCCGATGCTTCCGTTGCGATCGAGGTTTCGGGCAGCTACGGCTCGCGGCAGGAGGAGGCGCAGCGCCTCGGACGCTTGCTGCGCCCGAAGCAAGGGGAGAATCGGGCTTATTTCTATGCATTGGTGACGGAGGACAGCCGGGAGGAGATGTTTGCGATCCGGCGCCAGCTGTTTCTGATCGAGCAGGGGTATGAATATCACGCGTTTCAAGCGAAGCACCCGGCCTCCCTTGACCTCATGGCGATACGGCATACGAATCGCTTGCAGATCCCTGACGGGAAGGAGGCCTCGTGGAGATGATGGAACAGCAGGACGTGACGGAAGCCATAGGCTTAGATCGGCTTCTTCTGAAGGAGCGGTCGGTCCTACAGCATATCTGGACCCGCTTTGCCGGGCAGAGATTTGATGACGACAAACTTCGCTCGCTGCGCGTTCGGCGCCTAAGCGGCGTGGAAGTACAACTTGCCTTCTTATCCTTGAGGCAGCAGCGGTGGGTTCAAGCGGTAAAACAGGGCTGGGGCGAGAGGCTCTATTTCATTCCCTTTGATAAGCTTCAGATTCTTCAGGAGGCCTTTGGCGATCTTGAGGCTGGTTCCGTTCCCGCTGCTGCCGTGAAGCTGCAGCAAGAGGGAAGAAGCGGCATAGCAGTCGATATGTTCAATGTTCTCGTATATATGGCCAAGAACCGCGTGACAATGACCAGTAAAGGGGTTCTGCATAAGAAGTTTATTCAGAAACTGGGGAGCGTGGTCGGACTAACGCCATCCGATGTCGAGGGGCTCGCTCTCCAATATGAACATGCTGATGTTTACCCACCGCATATTGCGATCGTATTGGATCTGCTGTTTTCGTTGGAGCTGGTCGCCCTGGAGCAAGGGGAGCTTAAGCTGAACAGGACTGCATTGCGCCATTGGCTCGCACTCTCGCGCGAAGCGATGGACCGACTGGTTCTTTTACGCATGATGCAGCGCTATGTTCCGGGTTCGGCCGAGTATCAGCATTTCACATGGCGGATTTGTCACTCATCACGGATCGGCGGGATGTGGTATTATGCTCAGCACTTGTCGGCAAACGACAAGGCTCCCCTGAAAGGGGAGCCTCTTAGCGGAAGGGCATTGTCCGCGGAGGATGCAGCTTCATGGCTCCGTTTATTGACCGGCTGCGGTTACACCGATCTTGGCATGGATCACGATGGTCAATTACTGTTCCGGTGGCGTATGGATCCCTGCTCCTTGTTGAGTGGAAGCGGCCAGGATAACACCGGATCTTCGGGGCTGTTTATTCAGCCGGATTTTGATATATTGATTCCGCCTGACGTGCCTTATACGGTCAAATTTACGGCTGCTTGCTGCACGGAGCGTTTCTCGGATGACGTAATGACGGTCTATCGTCTAACCAGGGATTCGGTGTTTCAGGCGGCGATAGCAGGAATGGGGCCGGAAGCGATCACGGCATTTTTCACGGAGCATGCAGCCGCGGGAATTCCCGAGAACGTGCACGCCGCTCTGCGTCAGTGGGGCAAGGAGTTTGAGAGCGCGGGGAAGAATGAGCCTTTACGTTATACCGGTGCAGTTCCGAATGATGAAACGGCAATCGGGGCCGGTGATGAAGGAGATAACCGTTACGCTTCACCGGGTTATCCCGGCAGCGCTTCCTGCGGATTGATTCGCCCAACGCGCAGCGAGCTTGCTCTTGAATTGGACGACAGCCTTCCGGATAAAGCGTCAATCGTTCCGGATTTGAACCGGATTCCCATCATGTGGACACGGGATTGGCGTTCTTATCACGGTTCGACGGCCAAGCAAATGATGGAGCAGGCGCTTGAATTGTCAGCCAAATTAGAAATAGCGGTCGACGGCAGCCGGATGGAGTTTATTCCATTTCAGCTCGAGCGGCAGCCATGGAAAATTTCGGGAGCGTTATACGATCCGGATTCCGATTCCGATTCCGAAATGACGGGAACCGTGGTGCAGTTGGGTGAAGGGGAATGGAGGGAAATGCGGCTTGTGATTCCGTAAAAGCGTATGAATTCCCCCTTCTTAAGATACGAGCGTTATGCTATGATGAAAGAGTCCACGAACAAAGCGTGGGCCAAACTAATAGAAAAGCGGGATGAGTTCATGAGCGTATCGGAAATAAACACGGTCGATATGGCCGAGGTGCTCACCTATGCCTATGAAATAGGCGACATGATTAATGCTTCCGTCGAAGTGGCGGATTATCTATATTGGAAGCAGGCAGTTGAGGGTGACCCTACGATTCAGGCTTTGATCAGAAAGCTTGATTCCAAAAAAGAACTGTTCGAAGAGACTCAGCGGTTCGGTCACTTTCACCCGAATTACCATTCGGCCAAGGATGAAGTAGCCGCAGTGGAAGCGGAGCTTGAGGCTTTCGAGCCTGTAGCCCGGTTCAAGCAGGCGGAGAAGAATCTGGACGATCTGCTGCATTCGATGTCGGAGAAGATTGCTTTTTCGGTTTCGGAGAGCATCAAGGTTCCGGGCAACGATCCTCTTCCCAAGAAGGGGTGCGGCAGCGGCGGAGCTTGTTCGTGCGGATAATAGGCATAGACTAGAGATAGAGACGAAAGTGAGGCGAGGAGCTTAGGATGTTGGCTGAACGGACCGGTTTTATTATATGGGTCAGCGATGTAAAGGCGGCAAGGAATCTGGAGAAATACGGCAGCGTGCACTATATATCACGCCGCATGCACTATGTTGTCATGTACGTCAATGCTGACCGCGCCGAGGAAACAATGAAGAACATCCGGAGATTGTCCTACGTTCGTAAGATCGAGCGCTCCTACCGGAATGAGATAAAGACGGAATACAGCAGCAAAGGGCCGGATAAAGCGAAGTTTTACGGTCCTTAGCATGACGTGCCTGTCGAGAATCTAAAGCAAATCGCATAAGTTAGCGAAAAGAGCGTAAAGCGGCCCCCGCAGGGGCCGCTTTTTTTAAGATACCGGAAAGTATCAAATTCGAGCATGTGTATATCCTCATAAAGTTTATTACGGATGGATGACGATAGATTGGCATAAATCAGAAACTTGTTTGATAAAATAGTATAAGTAAGGTACAATTTACATTTTAATCAAACCCATCATTCCAGGCAGCACCTCCATGCACAGGATACAACTAGAGATATTTCTAAATTTTCGGTGATTGTTCACAAGAAGCGAGGTTTCAATCTTGTGAATGCCAGTGGAATGATGTAATATGTTGGGTATATATACATAGATACAAAGACCCATTTGGTGGAGAGTGATATTCCATGCGCGACAAAGGGACTGAGCGGTGGAGCACCTATGAGCCGTTTTATATTACGTTAAATGATAAAAAGGTAGCCGACATCGTCATTACCAATCATGCAAAGAGCCGTTATACGGACCGGGTTCAAGGCAATGACACATCCCATGAGGAAATCGGGACTTGGATGTGGGAGTGCCTGAAGCAGGACCGGATCGTGCCCTATTACCGCAACGAACAGGATGTCTATCTGATTGACGACGACCTGGTTGTTGTGGCGGAGTTTTCGGAGCTGGAGCATGAACGTGATCTGATTGGCAATCCGCTGCATCGGATGATTATTGTAACTTTTTTGGGACGTATGTCAGAAACCATTGAGCTTCGAGACCTGAAGTCGTATTACTCATGGCTTCGCCATTCACGTCGTATGACACTGATTAAGAACAGCCGTAAACGTAAATAAAGAAATAGAGTCATCATATGGCATGCGAGCGTAAGCGCGGATGTCTTTTTTGTATGCTCCGCCGTGATCCGTTACAATGATAAAAACAAAAGAGGCAGCGAGAGGGGAACCGATGCTATGAACTTTCATCAGCTACATATATTTTATACGGTAGCAGAGCGCGGGAGTTTTTCCGCTGCTGCCCAGGCGCTTCATATGAGCCAGCCGGCTGTAACGATGCAGGTGCAATCGCTGGAGGAGTATTTTGGGACAAAACTCCTCATTCGTTCCACCAAGCGCATGGAATTGTCCGAGGCCGGAAGGACGCTGCTTCCTTTTGCCCGCAAGAGCCTGGAGCTGTCACAGGAAACGGACGCGGCGATGGCGGCTTTCTCGAATAAGCTTCAGGGAAGGCTGCAACTGGGGGCAAGCCTGACCATTGGGGAGTACGTGCTGCCCCGATTGCTGGGGCCCTTCGGCCGGGAATATCCGGATATATCCATCATGCTTAAAGTGATGAACACCACGCAGATTCTCGAGGAAATCGCTGGCCATCAATTGAATTTTGGGCTGATTGAGGCACCTGTGGAGCATCCGGATATGGTCCTGGATTCGGTCATGGAGGATGAGCTGAAACTGATCGTTCCCTCCGGCCATCCTTTAGCAACAAGGGAGGATGCGATATATTTGGAGGATGTGCTGAAGTATCCGTTTGTGCTTCGCGAGAAGGGGTCTGGCACACGGAAGGTGATGGAGGATGTGCTGATGGAGCGGGGGTACGATCCGGAAAGCATCCAAACGGTGATGGAGCTTGGGAGTACGGGAGCGGTGAAATCGGCGGTAGAGGAAGGGCTCGGCATTACGATGCTGTCAACCTCGACGGTCAAGCATGAAACCGCGCTCGGGTTAGTCAAAATGATCGATATTGCGGATGCCTCGTTTAAACGTAACTTTTATTCCATTCAGTTACGGTCGGCGCTGCTGCCGATGTCGGCAATGACGTTTTTGGCCTATTTAAGGGAACGCCAGCGAACCCAGCGATAAAGCATACCCGCACTTACAACGAAAGGGGATTGAATTTCATGGATAAATCGATGGATCGGACGGGCTGCGACCTGCATTCCCACACCCAGGCTTCGGACGGGATGAATACACCTTCGGAGAACGTGCAGCTTGCTTTCGAGCGGGGACTTGGGGCTCTAGCTATAACGGATCATGACACCGTAGCCGGTGTCGAGGAGGCGCTGCAAGCCGGAGAACGCCTGAACATGGTCGTGGTGCCCGGTGTAGAAATCAGCACTATGGCAGGCGGGACGGATATTCACGTTCTGGGTTATTACATGGATTACCGGGATCCCGTATTTCTGGAGCGGCTGGCAGAGCTGCGTCGAACGAGGGAGAAGCGCAATGAAAAGATCATGGCCAAGCTCCGTGAGCTGGGCATCGAGCTGACGATGGAAGAAGTGATCGGAGGCTTGGGACGGCCGCTGGAACCCGATGAGAGCATCGGACGCCCGCATATTGCGGATGCGCTGGTCCTTAAGGGTCATGCCCTCGATCTAAGGGATGCCTTCGACCGTTATCTCGCACAGGGCGCAGCTGCTTATGTGCCGCAGCCGCGGATTCATCCCAAGGAGGCCTGCGAATGGATACGTGAAGCCGGGGGCGTGCCGGTGCTTGCACACCCTGGACTCTACGACGATGATGCGTTGGTGAGAGCTATCATTGAAGAGGCTGCTTTCAAAGGGATTGAAGTCTATCATTCGGACCATGGGGCAGCGGAGGAGAAACGCTACTTGGCGATGGCCGAAGAATACGGTTTGATCGTGACCGCCGGATCGGATTACCATGGCGAGAGGCAGGGCCAGGTATTCCATGGGGATATCGGCAGCCGTCAGGTATCCATCGAGGTATTGAACCAGCTTCAACAGGTGCGGGCAAGGAGCTAAGATCGACATGATTTCGAGCGGATTAAGTTGGTGCTGCTAACGCGGATTCGTATTGGTGAATCCCGGCATGACAGTAAGAAATAACGGGTATCCCGGCTGGTCATACGACCTTTTGGGGTACCCGTTATTGGTTAAGCCAACGATATATCCAGTTCTTTGTTCATCTTAATTGCGATTGTTTTTTACCGAATTGGGCATCGCTTTGATTCGCTGCTCGTCCGGCGTGACGAACAGCGTTTTCTGATTGTCATAAATGACAAATCCGGGTTTGGCTCCATTCGGCTTGCGTACATGGCGAATGAGCGTGTAGTCAACGGGCACGCTGCTGGATTCTTTGGCTTGACTGTAATAAGCAGCCAGCTGTGCCGCTTCCTGCAGCGTTGCATCCCCGTACTCGCTGCTTCGGATGACCACGTGGGATCCCGGGATATCCTTGGTGTGCAGCCACGTATCGTTTGAGGAAGCGAGACGGTTGGTTACGTACTCGTTTTGAAGATTATTTTTGCCTACATAAAGCTCGATGCCTTCGGATGAAGTATAGACGTGGAGCGTCGGCTTGTCGTTTTTCTTCTTTTTCTTCGTTTTACGATTGCGGTCTCTCAAGTATCCCTGCTGGATCAGCTCGTCCCGGATTTCATCGATGTCGCTCAAGGAAGCATGCGACAGCTGCTGCAGCAGATTCTCGATATAGTTAATCTCTTCGCGGGTTTTGATTAACTGTTCGTCAATGACCGCGAGGCTGTTCTTGTACTTGTTATATTTTTTAAAATAGCGCTGCGCATTGTCCGACGGAGTCAGGAGCGGATCCAGCGGGATGGTGACGGTCGCCTGCTCTTCATCATAGAAGTTAACCAGCTTGGCTTCACGGTCGCCCTTCTGAATCTGGTGGAGCGAGGCGAAGAGAAGCTCGCCAAAGATCCGATACCGGTCGGCATCCCCGGCTTCTTCCAAGTCCTTGTTTAAATTATCCAGCTTCTTGATGTTCTTCGTCCGTTCATTCTGCAGGAATCGGAGGAGGTCGCTGACTTTCTGTTTAACTGTATCCCGCTGAGCTTTATCTCCGTAATAATCCTCCATGCATCGACTGACCGATTCGTAGGTTGTAGTCTCGTCCACCAGCAATGTCAGCGGAATGACGGAGAACACCGACTTCCCCTTGGCATTGACGCCTGTAACCGGCGTATATTGATGGTTGCGGACTTGTTCCATGATCTCATCGAATGCGCTCCACAGGCTGCCGCAATCTTTTTCCCCTTCAAGCCCGCCTGGACTGCTTCCCCCTGCGCGCTGGGCAATTTCCTGGGCCGCGAGCGGACTAAGGCCGCTGAATGCGCCGACCAGCCATGGAACGGCCTGCTCCTCGTTCATCAGACAAGATTCCCGGAAGGCTTCCTGCCCGGTTTCGAGCGGATTGAGCTTGTGCTGCTCCGGCGGATTCGTATAAGAGAATCCCGGCATGACCACTCGATAACTGCTGATGGCAGGCGTCACATGGTTGATGCCATCCAGTATGGTGCCGCTTGAGGGATCGAGCAGAATGATGTTGCTGTGTCTGCCCATCAGCTCCACGATGATTTTTTTGGAGGAAATATCGCCGAGTTCGTCACGCTGCCGGATCGTAAGATGAATAATCCGTTCCATGCCCACCTGCTGGATGTCCTCGATGATGCCGCTCTCGCAATGCTTGCGCAGAATCATGCAAAACATGGGGGCTTCGGCCGGATTCAGAAAGGTCTCCTGCGTCAGATGCACCCTGGGATACGTGGGGTTTGCGGATAGCAGCAGCTTGGCGTTACCTTGCTGGGTGCGTATATGAAATACGATGTCCCGATCGTTCGGTTGATATATTTTATTGATCCGTGCGCCCCGGCATGATTGAAGCTCATGCACGATCGCACGCGTGACAATGCCGTCTAATGCCATCCTTCATTCTCCTATCTGTCTGTTACCCTTCCTATCGTACTTCTCTATGATGCCATATTTCCCTCAAAAACTTAAGGCCCCTTCTGTGATAATTCAGGACCTGTCCGAATACATTTACGTAGAAAGGGTGGAAAAGCTGTCATCCGCCGGAGCAAACAACCGGGAGGGAAAGGAAGCATGGAACAAAAGCAATGGCACCAAATGGATACGGATGAATTGCAGCAAGTGCTGCATATGCATCCGGAGCAGGGCCTCACGGAAGAGGAAGCCGGGGAGAGACGAAAAAACAGTGGCTATAATGAGCTCTCCGAGGGCGTTAAAATTTCTCCATTTGTTCTGTTCTTGAATCAATTTAAGGATTTCATGGTGTTGGTGCTCCTTGGCGCCACCCTGGTATCCGGTCTGCTGGGCGAGTATTTGGATGCCGTCACGATTGTAGCCATCATCCTGATCAACGGGATCCTTGGTTTCGTCCAGGAATTCAGGGCGGAACGGTCGCTTCGGGCTTTGAAGCAGCTGTCCGCGCCGACGTCCAGGGTCATTCGGGACGGTAAAGTGGTACAGGTTGCGGCTAGGGAACTTGTCCCTGGCGATGTCGTGCTCGTGGAGAGCGGAGACCGTATTCCGGCCGATGTTCGCTGGCTCGAGATCAACAGTTGCAGTGTCGAGGAATCGGCCTTGACCGGCGAGTCCCTGCCGGTGAACAAACATGCCGAGCCGATTCACGATGCGGATGTTCCGCTGGGCGACCGCAAGAACATCGGCTTTATGGGCACGATGGTGGCCCGGGGTACGGGAAAAGGCGTTGTCATCCGAACCGGAATGGATACGGAGATGGGCAAAATCGCCGATTTGATCCAGAACACGGAGTCACAGGAGACGCCGCTGCAGCATCGCTTGGAACAGCTGGGCAAAATTCTGATTGCCGTTTCGCTGGGGCTTACGATTCTGGTCGTCGTAGCAGGCATTCTGCATGGACAGCCTGCCGCAGGCATGTTCCTTGCAGGAGTCAGCCTGGCGGTTGCGGCCATCCCAGAGGGGCTCCCAGCCATCGTTACGATTGCCCTCGCCCTCGGCGTGCAGCGCATGATCAAGCGCAAAGCGATCGTGCGCAAGCTGCCATCCGTGGAGACCCTGGGCTGCGCATCCGTGATCTGTTCGGATAAAACGGGGACGCTCACGCAGAATAAAATGACCGTAACCCAGGTTTGGCTGGGAGGACGCTCGCTGGAAGTGACCGGGCATGGGTATGACCCGACGGGTCAAATTCTTCACAGAGGCAAGCCGGTGGAGCTGAGATCCGATCAGGGGCTTCGCCGACTGCTGCAAATCAGCGGGCTGTGCAACAATGCGGAGATTTATGAGAACGTGCAGGAGGAAGCCCGGAACAAGCGCAAGGGCAAGGAAGAGCAGGCAGCTGCTGCTTGGGAGTTAAAAGGGGACCCGACAGAAGGAGCACTGCTGACGCTATCGTCCAAAATGGGATTGACTAAGGGAAGCCTGAACACCATCTATCAGAGAGACAAAGAGTTTCCGTTTGATTCGGAGCGAAAGCTGATGTCCGTTATCGTCAGCCATCAGGGCGGGCGCTTGCTATGCACGAAGGGCGCGCCGGACGTCCTGCTGGATGCATGCACTTATATTTTGTGGGACGGAAACGTTGTGCCGCTTACCGCCACGCTCCGCCAGAAGGTGCTGACCGCCAATGAAGGCATGGCTTCCGATGCGCTGCGCGTGCTTGGTTTGGCATATCGGGATCTGCGTTCCTATGACAAGCCGGAAACGGAGAAAGAGGCCGAGAGCCAGCTTATCTTTGTGGGACTTGCCGGAATGATCGATCCGCCGCGCCGTGAAGTGCGCGATGCGATTGCGACATGCCGCCGCGCGGGCATCAAGACTGTCATGATCACGGGCGACCATCGGACAACGGCAGAAGCGATTGCGGCCCAGCTCGGCATCCTGCCAAGGAACGGCCTGTCGCTATCGGGACAGGAGTTATCCCGGATGGATGACAAGGAGCTGGATGCGAGGGTGGATCAGACCTTCGTTTATGCCCGCGTATCTCCCGAGCATAAGCTCCGCATCGTGAAGTCGCTTCAACGTAAGGGGCATGTGGTTGCCATGACGGGGGACGGTGTGAACGATGCTCCGGCCATCAAAGCCGCGGATATCGGGATTGCCATGGGCATTACCGGTACGGACGTAACGAAGGAAGCGTCATCGCTGGTGCTCAGTGACGATAATTTCTCCACGATTGTTTCGGCGATTGAGGAGGGGCGCAGCATCTATGAAAATATTCGCAAGTTTATCCGTTATCTGCTGGCTTCCAATGTCGGCGAAATTCTGACGATGTTTTTCGCGATGATGATGGGTCTGCCGCTTCCGCTCGTTCCGATCCAGATTCTGTGGGTGAACCTTGTTACCGACGGGCTGCCGGCGATGGCGCTCGGGGTGGATCAGCCGGAGAAGGATCTGATGGAGCACAAGCCCCGCGGAGCCAAGGAAAATATTTTTGCCAGACGTCTTGGCTGGAAAATCATCAGCCGCGGCATCTTGATCGGCCTGTGTACACTCGGCGCATTTTGGATTACGCTGCGCATCGCACCGAATGATGCGGGCCAGTTGGCTAAAGCGCAGTCCGTTGCCTTTGCTACCCTCGTCATGGCCCAGCTGATCCATGTGTTTGACTGCCGCAGCTCGCGTTCAATTTTCCACCGCAATCCGCTTCAGAACAAAGCGTTGGTTCTGGCTGTGCTGTCCTCGGTATTGCTGATGCTTGGCGTCATGTACATCGAGGCGTTCCAGCCGATCTTCAAGACGGTTCCGCTTGGCTTGAAGGAGTGGGCACTGACACTCGTGGCAGCCGGCATCCCTACCTTCCTGATGGGGGCTGGAAGCGTGTGGGGCGGCAGACGTAACCGCAACCGGAACCGCCGCAGCATGATGACGAAGAGTGCAAATATTTCGGCATAAATTGAATGGATAGCCCATCACCTCTGCGATATGCTAAGCACGAGCATAGCAATTGCAGAGGAGATGGGTTTTATGATGGAATTTACGAAAATGCATGGACTTGGCAACGACTTCGTTGTTGTATACGGCGAGCAAGAACTTCCATCCAATGCATCCGAACGGGCCGTGAAGCTGTGCAATCGCTTTTTCGGCATCGGTGCAGACGGACTTGTATATATTTTGCCTTCCACGAAGGCTGACTTCATGATGCGCATAATGAATTCAGACGGTTCCGAAGCGGAGCAGTGCGGCAATGCCATTCGTTGTGTCGCGAAATATGTGTATGATCACGGCCATATTGACCGAGAGGAGATTACCATAGAAACGATCGGCGCCGGAGTACAGCAAGTACGCCTTACGGTGCAGGAAGGTCAAGTAAGCAGTGTGCGGGTAGACATGGGTGAACCGGTTCTGAATGGATTGAGCGTGCCCACGACAATCGATCTCCATCCGGTAGTGAATCATCCCATTGAAGCGGACGGCAAGGAGTTCCGCTTCACTGCGGTGTCCATGGGCAATCCGCACTGCGTCATTTATGTGGACGATGCAATTAACTTCGACCTTGGTGTATGGGGACCCAAGCTGGAGGTGCATCCGCTGTTCCCGAGAAAGATTAATGTGGAGTTTGCGACGGTGAATTCACGGAGTCAAGTGGACATGCGGGTATGGGAGCGCGGTGCAGGACCGACATTGGCCTGCGGGACCGGAGCTTGCGCAACATTGGTATCCTCGGTGCTGAACGGATTGACAGACCGCAGCGCGACGATATCTCTTAAAGGCGGGGACTTATTCATCGAGTGGGATGAGTCCGACAATCATGTATACATGACAGGGCCGGCCGAAGTCGTGTACGCAGGGACGCTTGCCTTGTAGAGCCTTCGCCAGCCGCGACAATCCCCGCCCGCAAATGCAAAAAACAGTATGATCTAAAGTTTGTCCTGTAGGGGTGGACACATTAGGGAGGCCTTCGGAAGGCCTCCCTTTTGTCTCTTTATCTTTTGAGAGGTTTTATGATACATTAGTTGAAAATAAACGTCGGGTGGAGGAGAAACGCGATGAAACCGAATCTTCGGCAGGCATGGGAGAATCAGGTACTGGTCGGTGACGGCGCGATGGGTACTTATTTATATCAAAAAGGATTTCCTGTAGGCATTTCTTATGAAGAACTGAATTTAACCTCCCCGGAGGTCATCGGGAACGTTCATCGCCAGTATGTTGAGGCGGGTGCCCAGGTCATAGAGACGAACACGTTCTCTGCCAATTATGACAAGCTGTCCAAATACGGTTTGGAGGCGAAGGTAGGGGAGATTAACCGTGCAGGCGTGAGAATTGCGCGTGAAGCTGCCGGTGATCATGGATATGTAGTGGGTGCGGTAGGCTCCATTCGCGCGGGTAAAAGAAGCAACATCTCCACGAGCGAGCTCAAGCGTTATTTCGAAGAGCAGCTGTCGGTACTCATATCGGAAGGCGTTGACGGCATTCTGCTCGAAACGTTCTATGACGTGGATGAAATTCAATTGGCTTTGGCGCAGGCTCGGATGCTAAGCGACCTGCCGGTGATCTGCCAGTTTGCGGTAGAGGATATTGCCCGCACGCTGGACGGCTTCACGATGCCGGATGCATACCGCATACTGAGTCAAGAAGGGGCGGACGTGATCGGCTTTAACTGCCGGACAGGTCCAAACGGCATTATGCGTGCGCTGGAGACTCTGAACGGTATGATGAATCTTCCGGCTTCGGTCTACCCTAATGCGGGGATCGCCGATTATGTGGACGGGGAATACCGGTATGGTGCGAGTCCCGAGTATTTCGGCAGGACAGCCCTGGAGTTTGCGGATCGCGGCGCCCGGATTGTCGGCGGCTGCTGCGGAACGACGCCGGAGCATATCGCTGAAATTTCATCAGCGTTGTCCGGTTACGTACCTGCGCCGCTTCCCATCGTCGAGGAGGCGGAGGTCAACCGGATCGTGATTCACGAGACGGCCCAGGAGCAGTTTTACGAGCGCAGCGGGGAGCCGACAATTGTTGATATCGTGAAGGAGCGGCATACGGTGATCGTGGAACTGGACCCACCAAGGGATTTGGATATCACCAAGTTCATGAAGGGCGCGGAAGCTTTGAAAAAAGCAGGAGCCGACGCCTTGACCCTTGCGGATAACTCGCTGGCCGTAACCCGTATGAGCAACATGGCCCTTGGACATCTGGTACAAGCACGCACGGGACTGCGGCCGCTGATTCACATCGCTTGCCGTGACCGAAACCTGATCGGTACGCAGTCGCACATGATGGGCTTTGATGCGCTCGGCATCGACCATGTGCTTGCGGTGACGGGTGATCCGGCACGCTTCGGGGATTTGCCGGATTCCAGCTCGGTGTACGACATGACCTCATTTGAAATCATCCGCATGATTAAACAGCTGAACGAGGGCATTGCTTTTTCCGGAAAGCCGCTGAAGCAAAAGGCCAAATTCGTTGTCGGTGCAGCGTTCAATCCCAATGTAAGGCATCTGGACAAGGCGGTTGCCCGCTTGGAGAAGAAGATTGCTTCCGGTGCGGATTATGTGATGACGCAGCCCGTGTACGATCCCGAGTTAATGGTTAGGCTGAGGGAAGCGACGGCACATCTGGATATTCCGATCTTTATCGGCATCATGCCGCTGGCAAGCGGACGGAACGCAGAGTATCTGCATAACGAGGTGCCTGGCATTCAACTGTCGGACGAAGTCCGCAGCCGCATGGCCGGGCTTGAAGGCGAAGCGGGCCGGGCGATGGGCGTTAAGATCGGCAAGGAGCTGCTGGATGTTGCAACAGCGCATTTTAACGGCATATATTTGATGACGCCGTTTATGTTCTATGAAATGAGCGTACAATTAATGGAGTATGTCTGGGAGAAATCGGGCCGCCGATTGACCCCCTTGTTTCATTAATAATTATCAATTACAATAGTGTAATGGATGTGATTCCGATGTCATTGAGCATGACCGGATATGGGCAATCCGTTGTCGATTTTCAAGGTTACAGTATCTCTTTCGAAGTGAAGTCAGTCAATCATCGGTATTGTGAAATCGTCTTTCGTATGCCCCGTGAATGGGCTCTCTTCGAGGATTCATTTCGACGGATGGTACAGAGCCGAATCGGACGCGGACGGATTGATGTTTATATTAACAAGGAAAACAACGGCGAGTCCCAGGGTGCCGTGCTGAACCACGCCATGGTTCAGGCGTATTTACAGGCAGCCGAGGATTTGAAGTCATATGGAATCAAGGGAGATCTGGCGGTGCGGGATATTTTGTCGCTGCCAGATGTTCTTGTTAGTCCGAGCGGACTTCCCATGGATGAAGCGCAGCAGAAGTTATGGAATGATGCGCTTCTTCAAGGTCTTGAACAAGCGCTGGAGGGTCTGATCCAGATGCGCAGCAGGGAAGGCACTTTTCTCGTGAAGGATATCGGGCAGAGGCTTGACCGATTGATGCTGCTTCACCGAGAGATGACCGAACTTGCTCCGGAAGTTCCGGAAGAGTACCGGAAGCGTCTGCGGCAGCGCATAGAATCTCTTGATGACGGATCGCTTGCTGTTGATGAACATATATTCGGAATGGAAGTCGCGCTGTTTGCTGAACGTTCCAATGTAGACGAGGAGTTGATTCGACTTCATAGCCATTTGGAGCAATGCAGAGAGCTGCTTCATCAGAAGAGCCCTGTAGGCCGTAAACTGGATTTTCTGATTCAAGAAATGAACAGAGAAGTCAATACGATTGGATCGAAAGCCAATCATCTGACTCTGGTAAACCGTGTTGTCGAAATGAAAGCGGAACTGGAGAAGATTCGTGAACAAGCCGCTAATGTGGAATGACCGCAGCTTCATCGGCAAGTAAGAGTCAAATGTATAGGGGGAGCAACCGCACTATGGCAATCAAACTTATTAATATTGGCTTCGGAAACATCGTATCGGCCAATCGGATCATCTCAATCGTGAGTCCTGAATCGGCTCCGATCAAGAGGATCATTCAAGAAGCACGGGACCGTCATATGCTGATTGATGCTACATATGGCCGAAGGACACGGGCTGTTATCATTACGGATAGCGACCACGTGATTTTATCGGCTGTGCAGCCAGAAACGGTGGCTCACCGTCTGTCCAGCAAAGATGACGACAACGACGAATAAGATGAGGAGTACTATGTCTAGAGGATTATTGATTGTATTGTCCGGTCCTTCCGGGGTGGGAAAAGGAACCGTCTGTACGGCGCTTCGCAGCCGGGTTCCGGAGCTGGTGTATTCGGTGTCGGCTACGACGCGTTCGCCGCGGCTCGGTGAGGTACATGGTGTGAACTATTTTTTCAAAAGTCGGGAACAATTCATGGATATGATTGAGAACGACCAGCTTCTCGAATATGCGGAATACGTCGGGAACTATTATGGAACCCCGCGTGATTTTGTGGAAGAAACTTTAGCCTCCGGCAAGGATATTATACTGGAGATCGAAGTGCAGGGTGCACTGAAGGTCAAGGAGAAGTTTCCGGAAGGTATCTTTGTGTTTCTGATGCCGCCGTCTCTGGATGAGCTGAAAGATCGGATCCAGGGCCGGGGAACAGAGAGTCAAGCTACCATCGACCACCGCATGTCCGTAGCGGTTGACGAAATCAATTTGCTGCAGCATTATGATTATGCGGTAGTGAACGATGAAATCAATCTCGCTTGTGAGAGAATACAATCTATCATTATTGCCGAACATTGTAAGGTAAGAAAGTAAGCTGTCTATTCATAGACGTGTTAACTTTCAAGTAAAAGAAGAAGAGGTGCTTCGCCATGTTATATCCATCCATTGATGAAATGATGAATAAGGTAGACAGTAAATATTCTCTTGTGGTTGCGGCTTCCCGCCGTGCACGCCAGTTGCGTGAAGGCGGAGTCAGCGAGTTGAAGAATCCGAAATCCCATAAGTTTGTCGGTGTCGCTCTGGAAGAAATCTATGGCGATTACGTGAAAATCGAGAAGGGACAGGACTAAGACTTTTTCTTCAATATTTGAATAACATGCGTTAGCGCGCGAAAATGTGACAACCGAAAGGTTGTTATTTTTTTGAGAAGATATGAGAATGTAGCCTTTATACAATGGAAAGCGGGGGATTGTCATGTTGAACGGAAAAGTCATTGTGCTTGGCGTTACAGGTGGCATTGCCGCGTATAAAGCAGCGACTTTATGCAGCAGGCTTGTCCAGAGGGGGGCGGATGTGCATGTCATTATGACGGAATCCGCGAAGCAGTTCATTCCGGAATTAACGCTTCAAACGCTGACCAAAAACCCGGTTTATAGCGATACCTTTGATGAACGGGACCCATCGGTCGTCTCGCATATCCACTTGGCCGATCTGGCCGATTTGGTGTTGATCGCTCCGGCCACAGCCAATGTCATCGGCAAGATGGCACATGGCCTGGCGGATGACATGCTGACCACGACGCTGCTAGCGACCACGGCACCTGTCATGATCTCGCCGGCAATGAACGTGCATATGTACACGCATCCGGCCGTCTTGGCGAATATGGAGACGCTGGTCTCCCGCGGGGTGTCCATGATTGAACCTGGAGAGGGGCTTCTCGCTTGCGGATACGTCGGAAAGGGACGGATGGAAGAGCCTGATACGATTGTTGATGTGGTGGAACGGTTTTTCCGAGAACGTGCAGTACAGCCTGTGGCGTTGAATGAAGAAATAGCGAGCAGCACCACAGGCATATTGCATGGTAAAAAGGTAGTTGTCACGGCCGGCGGCACGATCGAACGCATTGATCCGGTCCGGTATATAACGAATGATTCTTCCGGAAAAATGGGATTTGCGATCGCGAAAGCGGCCAAGCAGCTGGGAGCGGATGTCCACCTGATTGCCGCTCATACCGATGAAGCTCCACCAGAGGGAATCCGGACGGAAAAGGTGGAATCGGCCCAAGATATGTACGAAGCGGTGCTGCGCGTGTTCGATCATAGCGATATCGTGGTCAAAGCAGCGGCGGTTGCCGATTATCGCCCTGCCGAGGTAGCGACATCAAAGATCAAAAAGAGTGGGGAGACCATGACGCTGGATCTTGTCAAGACAACGGACATTCTGGAGAGTCTGGGACGCCAAAAAACCTCCCAGTTCTTAATCGGATTTGCGGCTGAAACCGATACGGTGGAGCAGTTCGCCAGGGAAAAGTTGAATCGTAAAAATTGCGATTTGATCGTTGCTAACGATGTTACACAGGAAGGAGCGGGCTTCCGCACGGATACGAACAGCGTTCATATTTTTGATGCAGAAGGACTGGTCCTCCAGCTTCCAGTGATGTCCAAGGAGGAAGTGGCCCAGAGGCTGTTAACGCTGGCGGCTGATCGGTTGTCCGGGAGGTCATCCTGATGGAAATGGCCCGCGTGATTGTGGACGTGCCGTCCAAGGATACGGACCGACCTTTTGATTATTTGATTCCCGAGGAACTCCGGCCCTGGGTTGAGGTAGGCAGCCGGGTCGGCGTGCCGTTTGGGCACCGTACGCTCCAAGGGTTCGTGGTCTCTTTGCATCCAAGGCCCGAGATGGATACGGCCAAAATGAAGCCGATTCAGGAAGTACTCGATGTGATGCCGCCTCTTTCGCCTGAACTGATTGAGCTTGGAGAATGGATGAAGGAGCGCTACGCATGCCGTTATATATCGGTCTTGCAGTCGATGCTGCCAACGGCGCTGAAGGGGAAAGCCGAGCGATATATTTCCCTTAGCGAGCCAGACGCAGGTCTGACGGAGGAAAGCGACGGATTATTTGCGCTGCTGCCGGAAAGCGAGTCGGAGCAGGAAATGATCCGGTTTGTCAGTCAGAGAGGCGAGGTTTCGCTCCAGCAGTTAACGCGAGCATTTCCGGATGGAGCTGCTACCATTAAAGCGCTGATCGGCCGAGGACGGCTGAGTGAGTTTCAGCAAATCAAGGATAAACTGCAGAAAAAAACGATGAAAGCGGTAGAGCTTGCCGTATCGAGCGAGGAAGCGCAACAGGCGCTGGTTTCCTTTCCTGCCAAGGCCCAGCGTCAGAAGGAAGTGCTCCAATATATATTGGAGATGGAAGCATTTCTGCCGATATCGCAGAAGGATCTGCTGCAGACGCTGGGCGTCACCGCAGGGACCATAAAGGCGCTGGCTGACAAAGGGCTGATTACCCTTGAGGATATCGAAGTGTTCCGGGATCCGTATCGAGGGCGGCATTTTACGCCCAGCACCCCATTGGCGCTCACACCGGAGCAGCAAGCGGTGTACCGCAGTATCGTGCACAAGCTGGATGAACGCAAGCATGGCGTGTTTCTCCTGCACGGGGTAACCGGCAGCGGCAAGACCGAAATCTACCTGCAGACCATTCAGCGCTGTCTCGAACAGGAGCGTCAAGCGATTGTCCTGGTACCTGAGATATCGCTGACACCGCAAATGGTGGAGCGGTTCAAAGCCCGTTTTGGCGACCGTGTAGCTGTCATGCACAGCCGGCTCTCGGATGGGGAGCGTTATGATGAATGGCGGAAAATAAGAGAAGGCCGGGCGTCCGTTGTCGTGGGTGCGCGATCGGCGGTATTTGCGCCGTTTGACCGTCTGGGCCTGATCATTATGGATGAAGAGCACGAAGGCTCTTATAAGCAGGAAGAGACGCCGAAGTACCATGCCAGGGATGTTGCGATTCACCGTGCCCGGCTGACCGGTGCAGCCGTCATTCTGGGTTCGGCAACCCCTTCGTTGGAGAGCTACCATGCGGCGAGATCGCAAGCTCAGGATGATTTTGCGCCTCATCTGCTGGAGATGCCGAGCCGTGCGCTGGGCAACAAGCTGCCGGAGGTCCAGGTCGTGGATATGCGGGAGGAGCTCCGTGAAGGAAATCGATCCATGTTCAGCCGCTCCTTGCATGCCGCGATTTCGACAAGGCTGGAACGCGGTGAACAGACGGTGCTGCTGTTGAATCGGCGGGGTTACTCCACGTTTGTCATGTGCCGGAGCTGCGGATATGTGGCAGGCTGTCCGGAATGCGACATTTCGCTAACCTATCATCAGAAATCGAATAATTTGCGCTGCCATTATTGCGGTTATGCCGCACAAGCGCCGGAGGTTTGCCCGGATTGCGGAAGCGAGCATATACGTTATTTCGGTACGGGCACGCAGCGTGTCGAGGAAGAATTGGCCAAGCTGTTTCCCGGCATTCGCGTCATTCGGATGGATGTTGATACCACGACCGAGAAGGGCTCCCATGAGAAGCTGCTGAAGCAGTTTCGGGATAAAAAGGGGGACGTGCTGCTAGGGACCCAGATGGTCGCCAAAGGCCTGGATTTCCCCGATGTCACCTTGGTCGGTGTCATTACGGCCGATTCGGCCTTGAACCTGCCCGATTTCCGGGCGGCCGAGAAGACGTTTCAGCTGCTCACTCAGGTTGCCGGAAGAGCAGGCCGCCATCAGCTGCCGGGTGAAGTGGTTATCCAATCCTATACGCCCGAGCATTATTCGATTATCCATGCAAGCAGCCATGATTATTTATCCTTCGTCAAAGACGAGCTGAAGCACCGCAAAGCGCTCCATTATCCGCCGTATTGCAGGCTGATCCTGGTGACGCTGTCGCATGAACAGCTGCCGCTGCTGGTAAGAATGGCGGAGAATTTCGCCGCGACGATCAAAAGCGAATCCGACCGCCGGGGATGGTTTGGAAGCCTGGACCGATTCGACGCCAGCGCGCTCGATATATTGGGTCCGGTAGCTTCTCCCATTCCACGGTTGAAAAATAGATACAGATTTCAATGTATGATAAAATGGCGGGGAACGATGGATGCTGTCTCGCTGGTGCGTTCGGTTGCCGAGAAGCTTCAGGATTCGGCGCGGGACAGCAAGCTCCAGATCAGTATTGACGTTGATCCGCAAATGTTAATGTAATACAGCATACAATGATGAAAAGCACAAGGATGGTGTCATAGACATGGCGATTCGAATTATCGTTAAAGAACCGGATGAGGTTCTTCATAAAAAGGCAAAGGAAGTTACCAAAATTACGCCGAACGTTCAAAAGCTCCTGGACGATATGGCCGACACTATGTACGATGCGGAAGGCGTCGGATTGGCTGCGCCGCAGGTCGGCATTTTGAAGCGTCTGATCGTAATCGATGCCGGTGACGAGCATGGCTTGATCAAGATGATCAATCCGGAGATCGTGGAGAGCGAAGGCGAGCAATTCGGGCCGGAGGGCTGCCTGAGCATTCCGGGATGGAACGGGGATGTGCGCCGTGCGGAGAAAGTGACGGTTAAGGGGCTTGACCGCGAAGGCAAAGAGCTTGTCATTACGGGTACCGGGCTGCTTGCGAGAGCGTTTCAACATGAAATCGATCATCTGAACGGGGTGCTGTTTACGGAAATCGCTGACCGGGTGTATGAGTATGTTCCGGAACAGCCGAGAAAAGAGCTGGAGAATCGATGAATATCGTATTTATGGGCACCCCGGCCTTTGCAGTACCCAGCCTGGAAATGTTGATTGCCGAAGGTTATTCCATAGCTGCCGTTGTTACTCAGCCTGACCGTCCGCAAGGGCGTAAAAAAGTGCTGACCCCAACGCCGGTTAAGGAAGCCGCTCTTCGTCACGGCATCCCTGTTCTGCAGCCGCAGCGCCTGCGGAATCCGGAAGCCGTGGCCGAACTGGCCGAATATAAGCCTGACTTGATTGTCACGGCCGCCTACGGCCAAATCCTGCCGAAATCCGTGCTGGATATGCCAGCGCTTGGCTGCCTGAACGTCCACGGCTCGCTGCTCCCCGCTTACCGGGGAGGAGCGCCGATTCAGCGGAGCATCATCAACGGAGAGTCCGTCACAGGCATCACGCTGATGTATATGGCGGAGGGACTCGACACCGGGGACATGATCGCCCGCACCGAGGTCCCTATCGAAGACAACGATACGGCCGGAACCATGTTCGAGAAGCTGAGCCAAGCCGGCGCCGAGCTGCTTCGGCGGGAGCTGCCGCGGCTCGTGAAGGGCAAGGTGGAGGCCGAGCCTCAGGATGATTCGAAGGCAACGTATGCTCCGAATTTGACCCGGGATGACGAGAGAATCGACTGGAGCCGAACTTCCCGCGAAATTTACAATCAGATTCGCGGCCTGGTTCCTTATTCCGGCGGATTCACGCTGTGGAACGGCGAAGTGTTTAAAGTATGGGCAGCGGCTAAGCCGGACAGCGCCCAGAAGTCAGCTGGCGATGCGCAACCCGGGACCGTGCTTGGGCTGCAGGAGAAAGGGATCGTCGTGAAAACAGGCGACGGCACGCTGACGCTGCTTACGGTTCAGCCCAGCGGCAAGAAGGCAATGGATGCGGCGCAATTCGTGCGCGGGACGAGCCTGACGGCCGGGACGGTGCTGACGTGAGCGGAAACCGCAGCCCGAAGGGGCGACTGGACTCCCCGCGGGAGCTGGCGATGAATGTGTTGACACAGGTTGAGCAGGAGGGAGCGTACAGCAATCTCCTGCTCAACACGGCCCTGCAGAAGTCCTCGCTTGCGAAGAGCGACGCGGGACTTGCCACGGAGCTGATCTATGGCACGATCTCGCGGCTGAACACGCTCGATTATTTTTTGGACAAGTTTGTAAAAAAAGGGGTACAGAAGCTTCAGCCGTGGGTAAGGGCGCTGCTTCGCATCAGTCTGTATCAGGTCGTATATCTGGATCGGATTCCGGATCACGCGGTTGTCAGCGAGGCCGTTAATCTGGCGAAGCGCCGCGGGCATCAAGGGATTTCCGGTATGGTGAACGGGGTGCTTCGGAATATTTTGCGCCAGAAGGAAAGCTTGGCGATTCCGGAGAATATGCCGACTGCTCAGCGCATTTCTCTGCTGCACTCCCATCCGCAGTGGCTGGTGGAGCGCTGGATATCCCAGTACGGGATCGAGACGACAGAAGCGATCTGTGCCGCAAACAATGAACCGCCGGCAGTCAGCGTCAGGGTGAATACCACGATGATCAGCCGTGAGGACATGCTGACATTAATGAGCAGCCACGGCCTCGATGCCACCCCTTCGTCGCTCAGCCCCTATGGGATTGTCGTAAAAGGAGCGGGCAATATGGCCTTGACCGAATGGTACCGGGACGGAATGATTTCGATCCAGGATGAAAGCTCCATGCTGGTCGCCGAGGCTGTTAAGCCCGAGCCGGGGATGCGGGTGCTGGATTGCTGCGCGGCCCCGGGCGGGAAAAGTGCCCACATGGGCGAGCTGATGAAGGATGAAGGCAGCATTGTCGCTAACGACATTCATGCGCATAAAGGCAAGCTGATCTCGGATCAGGCCAGCCGTTTGGGACTGGACAGCATTTCGATCGTGACTGGGGACGCGCTGGATTTGGTTGACCGCTTCGAGCCTGCGTCTTTTGACCGAATTTTGCTGGATGCTCCCTGCTCGGGCCTTGGCGTCATCCGCCGCAAGCCCGATCTGAAGTGGGGCAAGTCACAGGAGGACATTCATGAAATTGCGGCGCTGCAGCTAAGGCTGCTGGAGTCGATCTCTACCTTGCTTCGTCCCGGAGGACTCTTGGTATACAGCACGTGTACGATTGAACCGCTGGAGAATGAAGGCGTTGTATCTGCTTTTCTGGAAGGCCATTCCGAGTTTGAAATCGCGGAAGATGGTCTTGGCGCCTTAAGCCGGCTGGAAAAGAAATCGCTTCTGCAAGGAGGCGGGATTCAAATTCTGCCCCAGCACTATCATAGTGACGGTTTTTACATTGCAAGACTCGGCAGACGCCCCTCATAAGGGCGCTGCCGCCATGACTATAGTCGTATCCCGCCAATGCCGGCGGGTTTTCCTCTTTTACCGTCTCTTTTATTTATGTTAGAATAGGAAGAATGAAAAAAGAGATGCATATGAATGTAATAGGGAGAGTTCGGAAGAATGCTGGCTGGACATCCTCTAAATTAGACAGGTGTGGTGAGAATGAAACCTTTTATATATGATTATTCACTGGAAGAGCTTCAAGCATGGGCTCAAGAGAATGGGGAGCCGGCGTTTCGCGGAACCCAGATTTATGACTGGCTGTACGTGAAGCGGGTGAACGACTTTGCGGAAATGACGAATCTATCCAAGGAGCTTCGCTCGAAGCTGGAGCAGGAGTTCAGTTTTGTTACCTTGACGGAAATCACCAAGCTGGAGTCGAAGGACGGAACGGTCAAGTTTCTGTTCGGCTTACATGATGACCATGCGATCGAGACCGTCATCATGAGGCACAATTACGGCAACAGCATCTGCGTGACAACGCAGGTAGGCTGCCGTATCGGATGTACGTTCTGCGCATCCACGCTGGGTGGCTTGAAACGAAATCTGACCTCCGGCGAGATTGTTGCCCAAGTGGTTCAGGCGCAGAAGATTCTCGATAAAACGGGAGAACGTGTCGGCAGCATCGTGATCATGGGCTCGGGCGAACCGTTTGAGAACTATGAAGCGACGATGAAGTTTCTGCGCACGATGATCCATGAAAAAGGATTGAATATCGGCCAGCGCCACATCACCGTTTCGACGAGTGGCATTGTGCCTAACATCTATAAATTCACGGAAGAGGATACCCAGATTAATCTGGCCATCTCCATACATGCACCGAACGATAAGCTGCGCTCCAAGCTAATGCCTGTTAACCGCCGGTTCCCGTTCGACGACGTGATTGAGTCGCTTCGTTATTACCAGGCAAAAACCGGGCGGCGCATTACGTTTGAATACGCCTTGATCGGCGGCGTAAACGATCAGGTTGAGCATGCCGAAGAGCTTGCGGACGTCATTAAGGATATGAACTGCTTCGTCAATCTGATTCCGGTTAACCATGTGCCGGAACGGAAATATGTTCGCACATCGCGTAACGATATTTTCAAATTTCAACGTGCGTTAGCAGACAAGGGGGTCAATGTGACCATCCGTCGTGAACAAGGCCATGATATCGCTGCCGCTTGCGGTCAGCTGCGGGCCAAGCATATGGAGTTGAGGTGAGAAGATTTGATCAAGACGGTTCATGTAAGCCATGTGGGACGCGTTCGTCCTGTTAATGAAGATTCGGTATTTGTTAGCACACTGGAGCATGGCTATACCTTGGGTGTGGTTGCTGACGGTATGGGAGGTCACCTTGCGGGTGACACCGCCAGCAGGCTTGCGGTAGATACCGTGGCCGAGGATTTGTCCTCTTTGGAACAGGACATGTCCATGGAAAGTATCCGGGCTGCGCTTGGTGATGCCATATTGCATGCCAATGCCGTTATCTATCGGGAAGCCTCGGCTGATGAGCGGCTTCACAATATGGGCACGACGATTGTAGCGGTGCTGCTGCGAGGTTCCGAAGGCTATATCGGACATATCGGGGACAGCAGGGCTTACAAAGTCGTTCCCGGACAAGTGATTCGACTCACAGATGATCACACATTGGTCAATGAGCTTTTTAAGAGTGGTCAGATTACGGAAGATCAACTGGAGACCCATCCCCGGAAAAATGTATTAAGCCGGGCGCTAGGAACGGATGTGGATGTGACGGTTGAGCTTACACCGGTTACGATCGGAGAAGGCGAAGTGCTGCTGCTCTGCAGTGACGGGCTCAGCAACCGGGTCAGCCGCGAGCTGATCGGACAGATTTCCGGTTCACTTGACCTTCCTCTGGAAGAAAGAGCGGATCGCCTGCTTCAACTGGCACTTCTTGCCGGCGGTGAGGACAACATCACGGTCGCCATGTTTGAACATCAAGAAGAAGTTGTCGGGCAACGTATAAAGGGGTGGGATTCATGATCGGACATGAATTGGCTGGTCGTTATAAAATTATAGAACGCATCGGTGGCGGTGGCATGGCGCTGGTCTACAAGGCTCAGGATATTTTGCTGAACCGGAATGTAGCAATCAAAGTGCTGCGCCAGCAGTTTGTGCACGACGAGGAATTTATTCGCCGTTTCCGGCGTGAAGCACAATCAGCGGCTTCGTTGTCGCATTCCAACGTGGTCAGCATCTATGATGTGGGCCAAGAGGAAGATGTGCATTACATCGTCATGGAATATATCGAAGGTCAGAATTTGAATGAAATTATAAAAGAACGGGCACCGCTGCAGGTGGAAGAAGCTGTGCGGATTGCTACCCAGATCTGTGATGCACTGGGGCACGCTCATCATAACCAGATCATTCACCGGGACATTAAACCGCATAATATTCTGATTGGCCGTAATGGGAGGGTCAAAGTAACCGACTTTGGCATTGCCAGAGCGGTCACGTCGACAACCATTACGCAGACAGGCTCTGTTGTGGGTTCTGTGCATTATTTTTCCCCGGAGCACGCCAAGGGCGTCGTTACGGGCGAAAAATCGGATTTATACTCACTTGGTATTGTGTTATATCAAATGCTCACGGCCCGTCTCCCATTTCTGGGCGAGAGCCCCATTAGTGTTGCTCTGAAACACCTCCAGGAGGAATTTGATGAGCCTAGAGAAGTGAATCCGCTCATTCCTCAAAGCGTGGAGAACATCATCCTGAAGTCCATGCGCAAAAACCCGGAGGAGCGTTACCAGTCTGCCGAAGAGATGATGGACGATCTCGAGACGTGTTTGATGCCGATGCGACTCAACGAACCGAAGATGGAGTTCGAGGACGATGCCGATTCTACCCTGGTCATGCCGGCGCTCAAAACGATGCAGCGCAGCAGCCAGCATCATGACGAAGACGATGACTCGGATGATGAGGACTTTGAGGAAAAGCCGACAGGTAAACCGAAGAAAAAATGGGTCAAGCCGACCATCATCATCGGCTCAGTGCTCCTGTTCCTCGGCATTATGTTTGGTGTCGTCATGTATGTGAACAATATGCTGGAGGTGCCGGAGGTCAAGGTGCCGCCAGTAGTAGGCATGACGGAAGAGGATGCGATCCGCACGCTTGAGGCCCAAGGTTTGACGGTGGATGAGGAAGTCATTCGTGAATATAAACCAAATGTCGATGAAGGCATTGTGTTTGCCCAGGATAAGGAACCAGAGACCATGCTCAGGCAGGGGGCACCGGTTCAATTGTCGGTTGGGGATGCGAAGCCGCTTCCGGAAATGCCGGACCTTAATGGGAAGACGTTTGATGAGGCTGTTGCTGCGTTAAAAGAGATTGGCGTTAAGGAAACCTCCATTAAACGATCGTCCGAAAAAAATGATGAAGTGCCACAAGGCAAGATCTTTAAACAAAGTCCGGAAGCCACTACAAAAATCGATCCGGAAACGGAAGTAATCAGCGTAACGGTAAGTGAGGGGAAGAATTTCGTCCCTATGCCGGGCGTGGTTGGCTTAGAGCAGGAGAATGCCGTCAATATTTTGGAATCCAATGGCTTTAAGGTTGAGGCAATCAAAGAGAAATCCAGTTATGAAGTGAAGAAGGGCATCGTAGTAGAGCAGTGGCCGCATGAGGCCAATGAACAGGTTGCTCCAGGCTCCAAAATCACGTTGTTCGTCAGCTCAGGCTATCCTTCGGATGCGCTTGAGTATAATTACAGCGTACCGGTGTCGCCGAGCGTCGAAGGTCAAGAAAGCAAAATCCGGGTGGTCTTCAGCGATGCGCTGGGAGAAAATCAGGAAGCCGTGAATAAGACCATTACGACTTCCGAAATGGTACCTGTTAAGCTGCTGCTGGCTCCCGACAAGCATGCAACGGTCATGATCTTCCGTGACGGTCGCCAAGTGGATACGTACAGCGTAAGTTACAGCGATGTCAAGAATGGTACCGTGCCGCAGCCGACCTTTGAGCAGCCGCCTGTTGAACCTGATGTACCGGTGGACACGAATCCGGATGAAGGAAATGGCGAGGAAGGCTCGAATGAGGAAGATGATGCTGCTTATCATTGGGACTCCGGGAACAACGGAAACGGTAAGGGTAATGGCAAAGGTAATGGTAACGATTAGAAACAAGTCGTGAGAACACTAAATTTCAACAAGAAAGGTGAGGCCTATTATATGCTAGAGGGACTGATCGTGAAGGCACTAAGCGGATATTATTACGTCAAACCACTGCAGGATGGCAACATTATATCCGGGGAGGACCCAGCGGTTCAATGCAGAGCCCGCGGCATTTTCAAAAAGAAAGGTATCTCTCCGCTCGTTGGAGATCACGTGATGTACTCATTGACTGAAAATGGGGAAGGGACCGTGGATGAAATTCTTCCACGGTCTTCCCAACTAATTCGCCCGCCTGTCGCGAACGTCGACTTGGCGGTGCTGTTGTTTTCGGTCAAAGAACCGGATCTGAGCCTGCATCTGCTGGACAAGTTTCTGGTACATATAGAGCATGAGGGCCTTGAGGCATTGATCTGCCTGACGAAGCAGGATCTTGTGGACGCCACCGACGATGTGCTGGAGCAGGTGAAGCGCCAGTATGAAGAGATTGGTTACGAAGTGCTGATTACCAGCTCTCTGCAAGGGATCGGGACGGAAGAGGTGAAGAAACGCCTGGCCAGTCGAATCAGTGTCTTCTCCGGTCAATCCGGTGTCGGGAAATCGTCCCTGCTGAATGCGTTAATGCCTGGCCTCTCGCTGGAGACGAGCGAAATTAGCCTGCGTCTTGGCCGCGGTCGTCATACGACACGCCATGTGGAGCTGATTGAGCTTGATAACGGGGGGTATGTTGCCGATACACCCGGCTTTAGCCAGCTGGATTTTCTGGAGCTGGGTGTCGAGGAGTTATCGACCTGTTTCAGAGAATTTGCTCCTTATGCTGCCGAATGTAAATTCAGAGGCTGCAGCCATCTGCAGGAGCCGGGCTGCCGGGTGATCCAAGCCAAAGAGGATGGAATCATCCTGGCTAGCCGTTATGAGCATTATGTGGAGTTTTATACGGAGATGAAAGACAAGAAACGGAGGTACTGAATGATGATAAAAATTGCCCCATCCATATTGTCAGCGGATTTTGCGAAGCTGGGACAAGAAATTAAAGAGGCTGAGGCCGGCGGAGCCGATTGGATTCATGTGGACGTTATGGACGGACACTTTGTACCCAATATTACGCTGGGGCCGCCGATCGTCCAAGCGATCAGGCCCCATACGAGCCTGACGCTTGATGTGCACTTGATGATTGAGCAACCGGAGCTGTATATTGCGGACTTCGCCAAGGCTGGAGCCGATCTGATCACCGTTCATGCCGAGACCTGCCCGCATCTTCATCGCGTCATCCATCTGATCAAAGAGTTTGGCGTGAAGGCCGGCGTCGCGATCAATCCGGCTACGCCGGCCCATGTCCTTCAGGAAGTGCTTCCTGATTTGGATTTGGTACTGGTAATGACCGTGAACCCGGGGTTTGGCGGACAGGCTTTTATCGAGCGGACGGTAAACAAGATCTCACAGCTGCGTGAATGGATTTCTAACTCCGACAACCCGAATATCCATATTGAAGTGGATGGCGGCATTACAGCGGAGACAGCGCCGCTTGTGGTGGAAGCGGGAGCGGATGTCCTGGTTGCGGGCAGCGCGGTATTCGGCATGCCGGATCGCGCGGCAGCCATTGCCAAAATCCGTGACAGCGTAACATCTTGACCAGAACGTGAGCAACGGGATGCATAGGGCGCGGGGTTCCCGCATAAATATGGTTACATGAGCTGGGTTCTCATGTAGCCTTTTTTGTCTGTGTTCACATCTAAGGGCTTGGTGCATAACATAATCTAGGAAGGCATGAGAATGATGGGGAGGGTGAGACATGAAATTCTATACGTTCAAGCTGCCGAAGTTTTTGGGAGGTTTTGTGAAGGCCATCTTAAATACGTTTCACAAGAGCTGACAGCTTGTCCCGGCGTAACAAAACCTCCGCCTGGGACTGACGCCGCCTAGCCGGTTCTGGGGGAAAGAGGCAAGAACACTCCGATAGAGCGCATGGAGGACATACCGCATCTGTATGCGGAAGTTTTCTTGCGGTATAAGAAAGCCAAAAAACGCGTAAGTCCTCCTTCGCTTTCTTATATCAAAAGAAGAGTGTCTAGCGACGTACTTATCGAGGACAGACCGCGTTCGACCGGAAGTTTTTCTTGCGATATAAGAAAGCGGAAGTTTTGCTCTTTCATTTTTCTTATATCTAAATAAAAAAAGCACCTGCTAACTGCTCAGGGTGCTTTTTGTTTAGAAGAAGAATATGTATCTAAACGCAAGAAAAACTTCCTTGTCCCGGATCGCCCACAAATGGTGCCTGGAGATTAAGAAGTTTTTCTTCATATAACACAAGATGATTATACGCGAGTCACTTTACCGGATTTCAAAGCGCGAGTGCTGACGTATACACGTTTTGGCTTGCCATCTACCAAAATGCGAACCTTTTGAACGTTGACACCCCAAGAACGCTTGTTGTGATTGTTAGCGTGAGAAACATGGTTACCACTGCTTGGTTTCTTGCCAGTTACATAACATTTGCGAGCCATTCATTACACCTCCTTGTTCCTAACCCTGCATGAAACAATACTTAAATATAATATCACAGTAAAAATTGCTCCGTCAACTGTCCTAAAAACATTTATTTCTCTTTGCCATTATAGTACAATGTTGATTAGTCCATAATATTTCCGAAGAAATAGTTCGTGGGCTGCTCGGCAGGGCTCTCAAGAGGCTTGGGAACCGCCGGAAAGCGTAGAGGACGAGAGGATAGCCCAACCTAGATTTATGATCCATTAATCACGGTAAGTCTTTTATTTACTGCCTGGGCATTTCGTCAGCTATAAGCTATGAAATAGATATGAAATTTACAACAAGTAGTGTTATGGGTATCAAGCCAGGAAGGGGAATTCTCATTGAGTAAGCGTTCTTTGAATGGAACAGAATTTACCGCGATGGTCCTAGCCGGAGCGGAGCAGCTGCAGCAGCATGCAGAACACGTCAATTCCCTGAATGTGTTCCCGGTGCCGGACGGCGACACGGGGACCAACATGAATTTGACGATGACGGCAGGTGTGGCAGAACTGAAGAGTAAGTACTCGGAGTCCGTCGGGCATAGTGCCGGTGTGCTGTCCAAGGGGCTTCTGATGGGAGCCAGAGGGAACTCGGGGGTTATTCTGTCCCAGCTGTTCCGTGGTTTCAGCCGATATGCGGCACCTTATACAGAACTAAATTCTCATCAATTCGCCGCAGCACTGCAGACAGGCGTAGAAGCTGCGTATAAAGCTGTTGTGAAGCCTGTTGAAGGTACCATCCTTACCGTAGCTAAAGAAGCGGCCAAGCATGCGGTCTATTTCTCCCGCCGCAACAACGATATCGTGGAATTGATGGAGCAGGTGTTGGCCAAAGCCAAAGAAACACTGTCCCAGACGCCGGATATGCTCCCTGTTCTGAAGCAGGTTGGCGTCGTGGATTCGGGTGGACAGGGCTTGGTTTACATTTATGAAGGTTTCTTGCAGGCACTTAGAAAAGACGCTCCAACCGGATCGTTTGCTGTTGCGGAAGGACAAGCCGAACAGAGCAACAAGGCCCCCGCCTTTCAAGCGGCCCCTGACTTCTCGGCGGTTCAAGCTCCGGCTTCTGCCCAGTCCAGACTGTCCACAGAGGACATTGAATTTTTATATGACATGGAATTCTTTATTAATAGGCAGCTCGGAGAAGGAACAGGCGCAGACTTTGATGAAGATAAGTTCCGGAAAGCGCTTGCAGTGAATGGTGATTCCATCATTGTCATCGCCGATGACGAGACGATCAAAGTTCATGTGCATTCCAAGGCTCCGGGTGAAGTGTTGAATTTGGCGCTAATGTATGGAGAGATCACTCAGATTCATATATTGAACATGCGCGAGCAGCATCGTGATTTGCTGACAACGGGAATGGATATTGCACCGATGCCCGAGTTGTTTGCAGATATTCCGGCAGAGACCGTGACGCCGGAAGCTCCGGCTGTTCTCCCGGCAGACGAGATTGCACCGTACGGCTTCATAGCAGTATCGTCAGGGGAAGGCATCTCCGATATATTCAAGAGCCTGGGCGTAGACGTTGTTCTCTCCGGGGGACAGACGATGAACCCGAGCACCGAGGATTTTGTCAATGCGATTTCTTCGATCTCGGCGCAGCAGATTTACATCCTGCCGAACAACTCCAACATCGTGCTGGCCGCCCAGCAGGCGAGAGAGCTTCTTGAAGGCGAACGCAGCGTAACGGTCATACCGAGCAAGACGATTCCGCAGGGGATCGCGGCGGCATTTGCTTTCCAGGAAGACGAGAATGCGGATATGAACACCGACAACATGCTGGATGCGATCACTCGCGTGCAATCGGGGCAGGTAACCTATGCCGTTCGGGACACAACGATTGATGATCTCGAGATCAAGGCTGGCCAGTTTATCGGTATTCGCAATTCCAACATCGTTGCAGCAAACGAGGATCTGATTACGACCTCCCAGGATTTGCTGGGTAAAATGCTGGAGTCCGGCGATGAAATCGTGACGCTGCTTACCGGCGCGGACGCAACTGAGGAATCGACCAACGCACTCACGGAGTGGCTTGGCGAGCAGTATCCTAACGCAGAGGTTGAGGTTCACTACGGCGGACAGCCGATTTATTCCTATCTGTTCTCCGTGGAGTCTTGATCTAAGAGATAAGGAAGTATACACTTCCGAGGTTTTCCCTTCCTTATCTCGCAAGAAAAACTTCCGCTATATGCGGTCTGACTTCTAAGGAAGTACGTCGATAAAGTTTTTCTTATAACGTTTTGACATTATGCAAGGTATATTAGGAGGGGTTCCGGTGAATAAGACCGTTATTGTGACAGACAGCACAGCGGATATTCCGGCAGACCTGGCGAAGCAACACAACATTCATATTGTGCCGCTGAGACTTATGTTCGGGGAAGATACGTATTTGGACGGAGTCGAAATCACGCCGGGAGAGTTCTACAAAAAGCTGGTGCAGTCACCCCAGCTTCCGACGACCTCCCAGCCTTCACCCGCAGATTTTGTAGCTGTGTATGAGTCCATTCTGGAACAGCACCCCGGCTGCTCCATTATGTCCATTCACATCTCATCCGGCTTGAGCGGAACGTATCAGTCCGCATTGCTTGCCACCTCTCTTATCGAAGGAGAAGCGGATATCACCGTATGGGATTCCAAATCGGCCTCTTATGGTTTCGGACTATTCGTGGTTCATGCAGCGAAGCTCGCACAAGAAGGAGCCGCTGTTCCAGATATTATTTCGTCGCTTGAGGACCTTCGCTCTAAGCGCCGCCTCTACTTCCTGGTAGACACACTGGAGTACTTGCAGAAGGGCGGACGGATCGGCAAGGCTTCAGCCGTGCTTGGTACACTGCTTAACATTAAGCCAATCCTGTCCATTGATGGCGAAGGGATTATCTTTCCGGTAGACAAGGTCCGCGGTCGTAAGAAAGCGACGGCCAAAATCATTGAACTGTTTCAACAGGATCTATCCGGTGTGAAAAATATTAAAGTGGCTGTGGGTCATACAGCTGACCCTGCTCAGGTTGAGGATTTTCTGCAGCAGCTGTCCGCTGTGTTTACGATCGAGGAAACGGTGTTCTCCGAGATCGGTCCGGTTATCGGTACGCACGTTGGACCGGGAACCATTGCAGCGTATATATGGCCTGCTTAAGTGAGGTAGATGATATGAGTCTCAAACTCGATCAAATATCCGTCAGACAGATCAACGGCGTGAGCGCCCTGAAAGAGGGGGAGCTTCACGCCTTTGGCGTCTCTACGGTCAAGGATCTTTTGGAGTATTACCCCTTCCGGTATGAGGATTACCGGCTACGGTCTTTAAGCGAAGTCAAGGACGGGGACAAAATCACCATACAAGCTAAGATAGCCAGCGTGCCGGTACTGCAGCGCTACGGGCGCAAATCCCGTCTCACCTGCAAAATGCTGGCCGAAAACTGGATGTTCACCGCAACCTGGTTCAATCGGCATTTTCTGAAGGACCAGCTTACGGCCGGTCGGGAGATCGTGCTGACGGGCAAGTGGGATCAGCGCAGAATGCAGCTTACGGTGTCCGAGTCCGAGTTCCCGGATAAGGGAGCCTTCCGCAGCGGAACGCTGCAGCCGGTGTATTCCATCGGCGGGAAGATCACGCAATCCTGGATCCGAAAAACGATGGGACAGGCTTTGGAGCAATACGGGGAGATGATTCCCGAAATTTTGCCGCAATCTCTGCTCCGAAAATATGATCTGATGCCTCGTAAAGCGGCGATCATGACGATCCATCAGCCTGTCGACTCCCGGGAAGGCCAGGAAGGGCGGCGCCGGATGGTGTATGAGGAGCTCTTCTTGTTCCAGTTGAAAATGCAGGCGTTCCGGGCGCTGAACCGGGGACGGATGGACGGTGTTGTACATACGGCTGACAATGCAACGATCCGAGAGTTCGTGCGCAGCTTCCCGTTTGAGCTTACCGATGCGCAGAAGAAGGTGGAGCTGGAGATTTTGCATGATATGCGCTCCCCTTACTGCATGAACCGCTTGCTTCAAGGGGATGTCGGCTCGGGAAAAACGATTGTTGCCGCCATCGCTCTGTTTACAACGGTGCGCTCAGGCTTTCAAGGGGCCTTGATGGTGCCAACGGAGATTCTTGCCGAACAGCATATGCGTTCGCTGCAGAAGCTGTTTGAGCCCTTCGGCATTACCGTTGGCCTGTTGACAGGCAGTGTAACGGGGAAGAAGCGTAAAGACCTGCTGGCTTCCTTACAGATGGGGCTGACGGATGTTGTCGTGGGCACCCATGCCCTCATCCAGGATGATGTGTACTTCCGGGAGCTGGGACTCGTCGTGACGGACGAGCAGCACCGTTTTGGCGTGAACCAGCGAAGCGTACTCCGCCGTAAAGGCTATAACCCGGATGTGCTCACGATGACGGCAACGCCGATTCCGCGAACGCTGGCGATTACCGCCTTTGGGGATATGGATGTATCCACGCTGTCGGAGCGTCCGAAAGGTCGTATTCCTATTACGACCTATTGGGTCAAACATGAACTCATGGACCGTGTGCTTGGATTTATTTCCCGGGAAGTAAATCAAGGTCGTCAGGCCTATTTGATTGCTCCTTTGATTGAAGAATCGGATAAGCTGGACGTTCAGAATGCGATTGACCTGCATGTCCAGATGCAGCAGGCCTTTCCCACGTATGCTGTCGGACTTCTGCACGGTCGTATGACGCCTGCCGAGAAGGATGAGGTCATGCGCCAATTCTACAGCAATGAGGTCCAGCTGCTGATTTCTACGACGGTTGTTGAGGTTGGCGTTGACGTGCCGAACGCAACGTTGATGATCATTATGGATGCCGATCGCTTCGGTCTGTCCCAGCTTCACCAGCTTCGGGGCCGTGTAGGCCGTGGGCAGCATGCATCCTACTGCGTCCTTGTGGCTGATCCAAAATCGGAAGTGGGCCAGGAGCGGATGCAGGTCATGACGGAAACCGAGGACGGCTTCGAGGTATCCCGGAGGGATTTGGAGCTTCGGGGCCCTGGTGACTTTTTCGGTACGAAGCAGAGCGGACTGCCGGAGTTCCGGCTGGCCGACATGGTCGCGGATTTCAAAGTGGTGGAAGAGGCCAGGGGCGATGCAGCGGCGCTTGTCAGCGACAGCTCCTTCTGGACGTCCCCTGAATATGAGCCATTGCGCGACTTTTTGCAGCAGGAAAAGATCTTCCAGGGCGATATCATGGATTAATGACATGAATCTGTTAGCACAATGGACAGACCTTCGTCATATACTCAAAAAGGGTAGCAGCATTTATGACTGGAGGTGCTTCAACATTGAGTTATCAGCAGTACGGGATTAGTCCGCAGCTGGTGGAGCGAATCAAGCTGAAAATGAAAAACCCGGCAGTCAAGGAAAGAATCAAAGGGCTGACTCAGGGGTTGACCAAGGCAGATCTTCAAAATAGCGCAAAAGTACATCAATTGATCCGGACGGCCAGCGGCATCATGAATGAAAAGCTGAGCTCCGCGCAGGAGCAGCAAATGGTTCAATTCGTCCTTGCACAGCGCATCGATCCGAACAACACCTTCCATTTGATCAAGCTGTGGGGGATGTTTCGATAACAATTGGATGACATCAAGGTTTTACTTTGCATAGAAGAAGCCCCTCTCGGGAGTGTTTTCTCCTTATGAGCAGGGGCTTTTGATTTGGCATGTGCAGGGATGAAACGTTCCTGGCGGACTTTTATAAAAGAAGTCCCTTGATTTGTGGTCTACCCGATAGCAGAGGAACCGGGGAGCTAAGAAAAAGTGCGGAAGTTGAAGAGGCCCCCCCAATCTTTCCGTAGTATTTAGCTGTCCGTAATGGAACGGATGCAAGCTTCCGTGTCATTTTTAACGGAATTTACGGTTGTGCTAACCGGTACGGCCTGCATTTCCTCCGCGGGGTAAGGCCTCAAAAGCTCTTTGAGGGTTTGCAAAAGGGAAGGGCTGCTTTCATTGGTTTGGGAAGATGTCTGCCGTTCAAGCCATAGTGCTTCGTCTGCGGGGCTCAGAATGACCGGCATCCGGTTATGGATCGGTTCCATGAGTCGATTGGGTGCGGTTGTAATGACGGTGCAGGTGCTGAGTTTATCTCCGCTTGGGGTGATCCAGGTATCGTACAGACCTGCCATGCTGAATATTTCCCCGTTCCTCAAGCCGATGCGAAAAGGCTGCTTGCCATTGCCGTTTTTTTGCCATTCGTAAAAACCGTCTGCAGGTATCAGGCATCTTTTCCGATAAAAGGGCATCCTAAATGCAGGCTTATCTTCCAGCGTTTCGCTGCGCGCATTGATCATTTTGGCTCCGGCTGAGGGATCCTTGGCCCAGGATGGGACAAGCCCCCATTGCAGCTGACCGATCCGGTTGGCGCTGCCGTCGTTGATAATCGCCGTGACCATCTGCGTAGGAGCGATGTTGTACCGGGGAATGTGAAAGGGAGATACCGATTCGGGATCGATGAGATACCGTGTCATTAATTCTTCCCAAGTGACCGTGAGTGTAAAGCGTCCGCACATGGATTCAAACCTCCTGTCATTTGCTCTCGCTTAAGATTTTGAATATAACGACTAATTAAGACTTTTTATCGAGTTCAGAACGAAATGGCTACGTAGAGTTGTACAGTACATTTGTTTTTGAGTATATCAAATATTGCATAACTTACCAAAAGGGTCTAGCACAAAGCCAGGCCAAGCAACATGAATGGAGGATATATTGTGTTTGATTTAAAAGCTAATGGTACCTCGGTGAAGACAGAAGTTGTTGCCGGGGCCACGACGTTTTTCACGATGGCGTATGTGACCGTTGTGAATCCGCTGATTCTGTCGCAAGCGGGTGTACCTTTTGAGCAGAGCTTCACGGCAACGATTATTGCCGCTGTGATTGGTACACTGCTGATGGGGCTCGTAGCCCGCTACCCGATCGCAGTGGCGCCGGGGATGGGCTTGAATGCCTACTTCACCTATTCCGTTGTTCAAGGACATGCCGGACTTGGGTATATTGAGGCTTTCTCGGCTGTTTTTATAGCCGGTATTCTGTTTTTGGTATTATCGATGACTTCCCTGCGGCGTAGGCTGATTGAGATGATCCCGTCGAATTTGAAGCATGCGATCACGGTCGGAATCGGCCTGTTTATTGCTTTTATCGGTCTGCGGATGAGCGGCATCATTACAGCGCATCCGGACAATCTGGTAGCGCTCGGTGATCTGCACCAGCCATCGGTTGTGCTCGCCTTGGTGGGATTGGCGGTTACGCTTGTGCTGCTGTCCCGCGATGTAAAGGGTGCTTTGTTTATCGGTATGATTATTACCGGGATTATTGCTTATTTTGCCGATATGCTGTCCTTTACGAGCGGGATTATGTCGGTTCCTACGCTGCCGGAAGGCATTCTGGTATGGAACCCGATTACCGCTGCCTCCGATGTGATCAGGCATGGACTTTATGCCGTTGTGTTCTCGTTCCTCCTGGTGACGCTGTTCGATACCACAGGCACGGTCGTTGGTGTGGCGGAGCAGGCGGGGCTGATGAAGGATAACAAGCTGCCTCGTGCAGAACGCGCCATGTTCTCCGATTCGGTGGCAACCGTGGCCGGATCCATGGTCGGTACAAGCCCGACCACCGCCTATGTGGAATCTGCAGCCGGCGTCGGCGCAGGCGGTAGGACAGGGTTGACGGCGGTCGTCGTTGCCGCGTTGTTCGTCGTTGCAGCCTTCTTCAGTCCGCTGATCGGCGCGGTTGCCGGATTGTCCGCCATTACGGCCCCTTCGCTTATCGTAGTGGGCTGTCTGATGCTGAGTAACGTTCAGCACATCCGGTGGAATGATTTTGATGAAGCGTTCCCCGCGTTTCTCGTCATCTTGACTATGCCGCTTACGTCCAGCATCGCGACCGGGATCGCCCTCGGTTTTATTTCATACCCGCTGATGAAAATCGTAAAGGGCAAGTGGAAGGCGGTTCACCCGCTGATGTATATTTTTGCCGTGCTGTTCGTGCTGCAGCTTGTCTTTGTCCCGCATTGATTTTAGGGAGTACTAGGCGCATGGAAATCCCCTGCAAGGTCTGAGCAGACCCGACAGGGGATTTTTGGCATGCCGATAAACGTATAAGTGTGAGGATTATTTGTAACGGAAGAGGAGATGGTGCAACGGTTCCGGGTTGTTGCTTTCGACCGGTTAAGAGGATATACCTTCTCATCAGCCGGCCGTGGATGCACCGAGCTTTAGCGAGCACGGCTCCATACGTCCGCGTACCTCGTAACGAGGCCGTGCTCGTCAACCTCCAGATCCGCTTGGTAGGCTCCATAGTTACTCTCATAACGGTAGGCATACTCATCCGTACGCGTATACTGTTGGGCAAGGGGGGCGATGGTTAAACTCGGGAACTGAATCCAGACTGCGGTCATGGACGCGCTCTCCCCAGGCTTCAGTCCCAAGCGCCGGATCGGCAGCGTGTTGGTGGGTGTTGCCCCTCTATATTATATAACGAACGTATGTTTGTTATAAAGCGATAAATACAATGCATGGATTACAAATTGGAGACTTCCACGGAAAACGCTTATTCCATATATGGACGTCAAAAGGTTTGTGAAGTAATATGTAAAGATCGTATAATAATCCGGCAATAGGTTTCATCAAGAGTAGGAGTGCAGCCGCCATGAACATACCTAAAAAACGCATTAAAATCAGTCTAGCCATGGTCATGCCTGCGCTGGTTTCATTATCCATTCTCATGACGATGTCGATTATGATCTATATTCAGTATAAAAATGAGAAACGATCTCTATATAACAATACCATGTCGCTTAATTTATCCTCCGCACAAAAAATGGCGGTTACCATTGAAGCGCTTTTATCAGGGATGCGCCAAAGCCTTCGTGCCTCTGCCAACAACCCGGCAATAGAGGCCAGTGCGGCATCCGATGAGAAGGAGCTGCAGGTCATTTTTGATCTTATGCTTCAGAGCAGCCTTTACTTCAACTCCGTATTTTGGGCCGATCAAGCGGGTACCATTCGAGTGGTTTCTCCTGAGGGGAACCATTTGAATCCGGCCCGATTAATAACGGAAGGGACCACTAAGGCGCTAAATGAGAGAAAGTCCTACATATCGGCACCTTATAGAAGCCCGACCGGACGCTGGATGATTCTTGCGAGCGAGCCGATTTTCGACAGCTCCGGCAAGTATCACGGGATGATTGCCGGCACGATCTACTTGGAAGAAAATAATATATTGCATCGGATTTTCGGATCTGGTGCGGGAAATGAAAAGGACTCCTACTCCTACATCGTCGATTCCGGCGGGAAGCTGCTCTATCATCTGGATAAAAGCCGGGTGGGGGAGGATGTAAGTTCTAACGTCGTGGTGCAGCGGCTCATGGACGGCGAGAGCGGTATGCAACGTGTCATGAATACGCAAGGTAACGATTACTTGACGGGTTACGCCAGCGTTTCGATGAATGGTTGGGGGATTGTCATGCAGACATCGGTAAGTTCCATTCTGGACGATGTCAATCGCAACCTGCAGGATCAGCTGAGAAGTATGCTCCTTCCGATCATGATCATGCTGGTCATCGCCGCATATATGGCTACAAGAATTGCCGCGCCATTTACCCAGCTGTATAAGTTAACAAAATCGATAGCAGCCGGTCAAACGGTGTCCTCTGAAGAATTCCAGCCGCATTGGAATCGGGAAGCTGATCAATTAAACCAGATTATGGGGGCCGCTGCCGAAACGCTGGCCAAGCAGGCCTATTCGTTGCAGCAGGAAGCCAGCACGGATCCACTGACAGGGCTGACCAATCGCAGAGAACTGGAACGCTGCCTTGATTCGTGGGATTCGCTTGGGGATCCGTATGCCGTTTTAATGCTGGACATTGACCATTTTAAAAACGTAAACGATACCTATGGCCACCAAACCGGCGACCAAGTCCTGAAGCTGGTGGCGGCGGTCATGAGCGGTTGCGTTCCTGCGGGTGCGGTCTGCTCCCGTTTTGGCGGAGAGGAGTTTGTTATTCTTCTTCGCAAGCATAGTATGGAAGAGGCCTACCGTATGGCTGAGCGGATACGCAACGCGATCCTGATTTCCCAAACGCCGTATTCCCTAACGCTTACCGTATCGATCGGCGTCTCCTTGTATCCTGAACATGGCGGGAACCGCGAGGATGTATTCCAGGCAGCGGATATGGCTTTATACCGGGCGAAGGACGAAGGACGTAACCGGACGATCGCTGCAGGATTATCGGCGAAATAGTACATGCGGCCAATCCCTTGATTACCGGGTTAAAGTATATTTATGAGAGAACATTATTTAATAACTTCTCCATAATTGTTACGTCCACGAACTTACCATCCAAGATGCCGTGGTCTTGAAAAACACCAACATCACGGTACCCGAGTTTATGATATAAACCCTGCCCGCCTTGATTGAATGGAAAGGTGAACAGCACGATTTTATAAAAACCATTTTCCTTTGCAATCGTCTCAAGGCGATGAAGCAGCATGCTTCCAATTCCTTTGCTTCGGAATGCCCGATCGATATATATGGATAGGTCGGCAACACCATCATAGGCGCAGCGCTGAGAATAAGGGTTGAGGGAAGCCCAACCGACCACCTCGCCTGCGCTTTCAGCGACAATGACAGCGTAACGCTCCGCATGTTGTTGGAACCAATGATGCATATATGTAATATCTTTTGTCTCTACTTCCAGGGTAGCAATGCGATCTTCAATTCCTTGATTATAAATACGCAATATTCGTTTCACGTCGTTCGTGTGGGCTGTTTTAATCGTAATTGGGTTCATCAGCGGCGGGTTCCTCACCTTTCTCTTTAAATGAATGACAGCTCAGCCAAAAGTTATTGGGATAATGGGCTGCAGCATGTACTGGATTTAGCCATGGCTTGGTCTGGAATATCACCTATGATTTGTTATACAACATATATTTGCAATATGCAAGTAATTTAACGTTGTATCGCTGCAGTCAGTTCTATCGTATATCTGAGTGTCATTCTGCAAACACTCCTAAACAAATCAAAAAAAATTGATGCTTGACGTGTCGCGGATGGCTTGCTACAATGAGCACATCAAAATTATTTGATGGGAAGTAAAGAGGTGACAACATGAAGGTATCTACAATACATGAAGACGTATTAAGCCTGTATGAACAGAAATTCAAAGCATTATCCGATAAGAATCGGCTCAGAATCATTTATGAATTAAATCAACGAGGTAAAGTATGTGTATGCGACCTTACCGACATGCTGGAACTGCCTCAATCGAAACTGTCGTACCATCTGAAAATGTTGCTGGATGCAAATATTATATTGATGGAACGCATCGGAAAATGGAATTACTACGAATTAAACGATGAAGAAATCAAAGGACTATTATCCGAAAAGCTATGCTGCGTTTTCTATCCGAGTACAAAAACATAATTTTTTTAACCAATACATCAAAAAAAATTGATGGATTGAAAACATAAGGAGGATTTCAATATGAAAAACATTGAATTCAAGGTAGCCTCATCTTCTTGTTGTACACCCCGTGTACCGTTAAACACTAAGGAAGTGAAGGAGGAATATGTTCCGGACAACCGTAACCTGCCTGTCGCGATTATTGGTGCCGGTCCTATCGGCTTGGCTGCAGCAGCTCATTTGGCCGAAAGAGGGCAACCATTCATTCTTTTTGAAGCCGGACCCAGCATAGGTCAAAACATCCTACAATGGGGACATGTGCGTCTTTTTTCACCATGGCAGTACAACATCGATAAAGCTGCGGAGCGACTTTTGCGTAAACAAGGATGGCAGCCTCCTGTATTAACGGAATTGCCTTTCGGTCAAGAGATTGTGAATCAGTATTTGAGGCCCTTAGCGCAACTCCCTGAACTGGAGCCCTACATCATATTGAATGCTAAAGTGGTGTCCATATCGAAGAAAAATGCTGATAAAATGAAATCCGCTAATCGCGCAGCTGCGTCGTTTGTACTTTATGTTGAACGAAACGGCAATACCGAACGCCTTGAAGCCAGGGCAGTAATCGATGCCTCCGGAACCTGGGGACATTCGAATCCGCTGAATGCAGACGGGATATGGACACGTGAAGAGCGTGATTTGAAGGACCATATTTATTACGGGATTCCGGATTTATCATCCGAACAAAGGCAGAAATACGCCGGGAAACGTGTTGCAGTTGTAGGAGGCGGGCACTCTGCGATCAACACTTTACTGGATTTAGCCAAGCTCAAAGAAACGGATCCGACCACTGAGATTATTTGGGTGATGCGAAAGAAATCTGTGGATGAAGCTTACGGTGGTGAAGAGAATGATCAGTTAGAGGCACGAGGGGCACTTGGAAGACACATTCACCAGTTGATTGATGCCGGCCAAATCCAAGTGGTCACTCCGTTCTTGATTGAAGGGCTTTCCAAACACGATGGAAGAATGAACATCAAGGGGACTGCAAACGGTGAAGGCAAGGAAATACAAGGAATCGATGAAATTATCGTAAATACAGGGAGCCGACCTGATTTTTCATTCCTGAGTGAGATCAGACTTAGCATTGATCCTGCTACGGAGAGTGTTGAAGCGCTTGCGCCCCTTATCGATCCCAATGTACACAGCTGCGGAACGGTAAGACCCCATGGCGAAAAAGAGCTGCGTCATTTAGATAAGAATTTCTATCTCGTTGGGATGAAGAGTTATGGCCGAGCACCTACCTTCCTTATGGCGACGGGCTACGAACAGGTTAGATCCATTGCTGCATATCTGGATGGCGATTTAGAATCCGCGTTAAAAGTTGAATTAGAGCTGCCGGAGACCGGCGTATGCGGTATTAACAGTGCGCCGAATGCCAATGATTGCTGCATGCCCGCTGCCTCATCTACTTCGGGCTGCAATTAATTTATATCAAGGGGGAATCAAGATCTGGTTCTCCCGGATAAATGAAACAGAGGAGTGAGCGACATGTATAAATCAATCATTATAGGAACGGGTCCAGCAGGTTTGACCGCTGCCATTTATTTAGCCAGAGCTAACCTGAGTCCGCTTGTAATTGAAGGACCGCAGCCGGGTGGCCAATTGACATTAACTACAGAAGTTGAGAATTTCCCTGGATTCATTGATGGAATCATGGGTCCGGAGCTCATGGATAATATGAGAAAACAAGCGATTCGATTCGGTGCTGTGTTTAGGAATGGCTGGGTGAATGAAGTGGATTTTTCATCCCGTCCGTTTCGAGTGTCGGTTGATGGGCTGGGTCAATTACAAGCGGATTCGATTATTCTCTCGACGGGTGCATCTGCAAATTTACTCGGTGGCATACCAGGCGAAAAAGAGAATATCGGCCGCGGGGTAAGCACTTGCGCGACATGTGACGGCTTCTTTTTCCGTAATAAAGAAGTGCTGGTCGTGGGCGGGGGAGATTCCGCCATGGAAGAAGCGAATTTCCTCACGAAGTTCGCTTCGAAGGTAACGGTCGTTCATCGGCGGGATGAACTGCGTGCTTCAAAGATCATGCAGGAACGCGCTAGACAAAATCCTAAAATTAGCTGGGCCCTTAGTAAAGAATCCACTGAAATTATCGCCGATGATCGCGGAGTTACCGGTCTGCGCGTCAAGGATATGAAAACCGGAAACGAAGAAATAATGGAGACCAACGGAATTTTTATCGCGACGGGTCATACGCCCAATACTGCATTTTTGAAAGGACAGATCGATACGGATCCAGCCGGATATATTCGGGTGAAGCCTGGAACGACCGAAACGAACATTCCTGGCGTATTCGCTTGCGGAGACGTACAGGATCCGAAGTACCGTCAGGCAATTACCGCTGCAGGCACGGGATGCATGGCCGCGCTGGATAGTGAGAGATTTTTGGAGGAAGAATCTGCGCACTTGAAATCAGGCACACTTTCCATTAATATATAAGCATTAAATTATATGGTTATGGATTCATTAATCTCATTTTATCGGAGGAAAGGGATGAACCTTATTGGAGCATATGAACGAAATAGCCGAGAAACTCAAATTGCTTGGGGATAAAACAAGGCTTACCATGTTGACGCTCCTTAAGGAAAGAGAATGGTGCGTTTGCGAGTTTGTTGATATTTTTGACATGTCACAGCCTGCAATCAGCCAGCACTTAAGAAAGCTTAAGTCTCAAGGGATCGTAAATGAAGCCAGAAGAGGCCAATGGGTTTATTATTCATTGCATGTTGAGGATAAGCCATATATCCAAGCGGTGTTGAATGAGATGCCAAGTTCTCAAGAAATATTGTCAACGTTTAATAAGGAAATCAACTGTTCCTGTGATTAAACGGCAATCAGCCCGTATGAGCAATAGCTCTCAGGTTGATGAGAGTTATAATCGCTGCTTAATATATAAGTATATCGTTATATATTGATTAATAGAGGGAAAGCAATAACGGTATTTTAGTTCAACACGTCATTGGAGGGTTTGTGCATTGGTTTCTGTTTTGGCTAGCATCATTTTTCTTGTTACATTGGTTTTTGTTATTTGGCAGCCTAAAAATCTGTCCATTGGATGGTCGGCTTGCGGAGGTGCTGTACTGGCACTGCTCGTTGGAGTTGTCGACTTTCAGGATGTTTGGGATGTCACCCAGATTGTGTGGAATGCTACGCTTGCCTTTGTCGCCATTATTATCATTTCATTGATTCTGGATAAAATCGGTTTATTCGAATGGGCGGCATTGCATATGGCGAACGCCGCTCGAGGAAACGGTATCCGGATGTTTGTCTATGTATCCGTTCTTGGAGCGGTTGTCGCTGCATTTTTTGCAAATGACGGTGCAGCACTGATCTTAACCCCGATTGTGCTTGCCATGGTACGGGCGCTGAATTTCGACGAAAAGAAGGTATTCCCCTTTATTATCGCAAGCGGCTTTATTGCGGATACAACCTCCCTTCCGCTAGTGGTCAGCAACCTGGTGAATATCGTATCGGCCGATTTCTTTGGCATCACGTTTACCGAATACGCCAGCCGAATGTTGGTTCCCAATCTGTTCTCTTTAGCAGCAAGTGTACTGGTGCTTTACTTGTTTTTCCGCAAAAGTATCCCGCGGAAATTTGATGGCACCCAGCTCAAGCAGCCATCAACGGCGATTCAAGACCCTGCGATGTTCCGGTTATCATGGATCGTGTTGAGTGTGCTCCTTATCGGTTACTTTGTGTGCGAATTTGTCGGTATTCCGGTATCGATCGTAGCTGGGGTTATCGCGATTTTCTTCCTGCTGATGGCGCGGAAAAGTCCGGCTGTGCAAACCAAGGAAGTCCTCCAAGGTGCTCCGTGGGCAATCGTGTTTTTCTCCATTGGCATGTATGTCGTCGTATATGGCTTGCGTAACGCGGGTCTTACGGATCTACTGGCAAGCGTCATACAGAGCATCGCGGACCAAGGACTACTTGCGGCAACCATGGGGATGGGATTTATCGCAGCGATGATTTCTTCCATCATGAACAATATGCCGACCGTCATGATTGATGCGCTGGCAATTGATGCGACAAGCACATCGGCTGCCATTCGAGAGGCATTAATATATGCCAATGTCATCGGTTCCGATTTAGGTCCCAAGATCACGCCGATTGGCTCGCTGGCAACCTTGCTATGGCTGCATGTCCTTTCGAACAAAGGCGTGAAGATTAGCTGGGGGACATACTTTAAGACAGGCATCATCCTGACGATCCCAACTTTATTTATAACCCTTTTAGGTTTATATATCTGGTTGACCATACTGTAATTTGCAGGATAAAAGGAGAGAAACGAATCATGGAGAAAAAGACACTTTACTTCTTGTGCACTGGCAACTCTTGCCGCAGCCAAATGGCGGAGGGATGGGCCAAAAAACATCTGGGTGATGATTGGAAGGTCTACAGCGCCGGCATCGAAGCTCATGGCCTGAACCCTAATGCCGTCAAAGCGATGAATGAGGTTGGTATTGATATATCGAAACAAACTTCCGATATCATTGATCCGGAGCTGTTAAATCAATCCGACCTGGTGGTCACCTTGTGCGGTGATGCTGCCGATCGTTGTCCGATGACGCCTCCGCATGTTCGCCGTGAGCACTGGGGATTTGACGATCCGGCGAAGGCTCAGGGGACCGACGAAGAAAAATGGGCTGTTTTCCAGCGCGTTCGCGATCAAATCGGCGAGCGTATTCAAAAATTCGCTGAAACCGGCGAATAAGACAAAGCCTTATGCCAGGGTCCGAACACTAAGAGGATTCTTGAGAAAACATTGAAAGCCTGCGTCTATGTATACCAAGAGCGCCCCTACTCGGGGCGTTTTTTTTGTCGAGAGGACCTCGCGTTACCGGTTCTCCCTATTGAATTGCGGCGTGCAGAGCTTGAGCAAACTTGGATATTCCCGATGGGATATCCTCGGCTCTGGCACGGGCATAAGTGAAACGCACATATCCGGAAGCTGAACCGTATACACTTCCCGGCGCAAAAATCACGCCTTTTTGAATGGCGGCCTCCAGCAGTTTGCTGTCATTCACTTCCGGGACGATCTTGCACCAGAGATGGAGGCCGCCCTCCGGCACATGGAAATGAACCAGGCCTTGCAGTTCTTTCTGCAGGACCTCGATCAGTAAATCCCGCTTGTACAGCAAGCTCGCTCTCAGTCTGTCCAGGTGCGGAGCAAAATAGGAAGAATTGAGAAACTGTCCGGCCAAGCTTTGGGGCACCACGCTCAATCCGAAATCCATCTGCTGCCTGGCGTCCGCGAGCCGCTCCACCACCGAATTCGGGGCGACCATCCAGCCTACGCGGAGGCCGGATGCAGCTATTTTCGAGAGCGATCCGATGTACAGCACCGACCCGATGGAATCGACGGATTTCAAAGGGGCAGGCGGCGAGCACTGGTAGGCGGTCAAACTGAAGGGGTCGTCCTCCACGATTGGAAGTCCAAGTTCACTGGCTGCATCCAGCAGCTGTGATCTTCTCTCCTGAGCCATGACGGTGCCAGTCGGATTTTGAAAATTCGGATTAATGAAAATCATCTTGATCCGGTGTTTCTTGTACAGCGACCGAATGTCCTCGGGCCGCACTCCCTGTCCATCTACAGGGAGTCTGAACAAGCGAAGGCCAGCAGATTGAAACATCGGCAGCGAATAGCAATACGACGGGTCTTCAATAGCCACCGCGTCGCCAGGCGACAACAAGCACTGTGTAATGAGATACAGCGACTGCTGTGATCCTGATGTGATCAATATGGATGATTCGGTGGTCCGGATCCCCCGATACTTTTTCAGATACGTAACCAATGCCTGTCGGAGCGGACCATATCCCTGCGGGTTGTCATATCCGAAATAGGACGTGTTCGGTTTTTGGCTCATTAACGTATTCATTTCTTGGATCGGCGCCAAATCACCGGCAAGCTCTCCGCTGGCAAAATCAATCAAAGAAGGATCATGCGCCAGCGCTTCCCGAATCCGGCGGAGAAAAGGGAGATTCGGCAGGAAATTTCCTCCCTCCGCATAACGGTGCCAGTTCGGCGTATGCTTAGGCGTGGCTCCCCATTTGGAGTTGCTGACCCGTGTTCCGCTTCCGGAACGGCTTTCTATAATTCCTAGCGCCCGAAGCTCCGAGTAAGCCAGAACCACGGTGCTTCGATTAACTCCGATTTGCTCCGCCAGTTTTCGCTCGGAGGGGAGTAAGCTGCCTGGTGGAAACTCACCATAAGATATTCTTTGCTCCAGATCATCTGCAATTTGCTGATATAGAGGTTGTGTGCTGTTGCGATCCGGCTTCCACACCTTCCTCATCCTTTCATGAACATATTCAGGCTGGTTTTTGTCTGTAATGTTAATCATATCATTGTGCATAAATGAAGTGTTTTCATAATTTCATCATTACGATGACAAATATCCAAAACTCCGGTAAACATGGATGGCGGATCTGATTGTAGATTGGATGGGGCAACTTATCCACCCTTACCGGATGTGGCTGTATGTCGTTTTCGGTTTCTTGACAAAACGTAAAAATAGGAATAAAGTATGGTTTGAGTTAATCGTAATTATTACGATTATACAATAAATGCGAGAATAGGAGGTGCTGAATATGCGAGTGACGGTAACATTGGCATGCACGGAAACCGGCGACCGTAACTATACAACGACCAAAAATAAAAGAAATCACCCGGAGCGAATGGAATTGCGCAAATATTGTCCGCGCTTGAAGCGGGTGACGCTTCATCGGGAAACTCGTTAAACGAATACAAATCATAAGCCGGACCTATCATCCGGCTTATTTGACTTCGAACGAATTGGGATTACACTAAAAGTAGCAGAATGCAGCTATGTCTATGAGGGGATGGATGGGATGAACGAGGAACGACATGATTCCAGCGGAGAGCTGCTCCTGAGCACACATACCCCGGAACAGTGGAGGCGGAGAAGACAGGAGCTAAACGAGTGGATCAACAGACCTAAAATATGCAAACAGCCCAAACGGACACGGTTATTCGGCAACACCCCTGTGGATGAGCAGTTATATCCGATATTGATCCGGCTGCAGCAGGCGGGATTGGACACCGAGTTTTCCTGCGCGGGCGTGAGTCCTCTTGATGAACCTGTTGATCATTCTCTGTACGCCTACCTCACTTTTTTCTCGAGCGGTCCTGCGGAGCAGTTCGCTAACATACTGATGGGAAATATGAGGCATCGAGCGCTGATTACCTATGAGCCTGCCCGTCACCGCTATGACGTATCGTCGTTTTTTATCGGACATAACCGGTCCTTTTGTCTTCTTCTCCAGCACAGCGCGGATCAGTTACTAAGAGATTCAGCCCAGTAGAATACGGGGCTTTTACATAGAAGTTCTATTGTTTTGCCAGCTCAGAGTCCTTTGAGCAGCTTAGCTTCGAACATCCCTATTAGATGAAATAAGGAGTCGTGATCGATGACGAAAGGGAGAATTGCTTGGCATTCAGGCCAATGGACAACCGCACCGGTATCGGTGACAGAGGAAGAGTTGAATCTGAAGGTTGAGTCCAGAGAAGGCAGTGATTATTGGGAGAAAACCCTGTATGGGTTCCAACGCGACAGCGGCCATTCACTGCTTGCGGCGTGGGATCAGGATGCAGCCATGGAGGTCACATTTGAATTGGATGCCTTTACGGAACTTTATGATCAGGCCGGGTTGATGCTAATGAACGCTCCGGGACAGTGGATCAAAGCCGGGATCGAAATCAATGACGGAATCCCGCAGCTGGCAACGGTCGTCACCCATGAATATTCGGATTGGTCACTCGCGCCCGTGCCGGAGTGGGTTGGTGAGCGTGTCACGATCCGTGCCTCAAGGCTGAATGATGCCGTCATCATCAGGGCGAGAACCGAGAAGCATCCTTGGCGAACCGTTCGCGTGGCACCTTTCCCCGCCCGAACAGAAAGTCAAGCAGGGCCTTTTGTCTGTTCGCCGACCCGCTCCGGTCTGATCGTGACCTTCACGCGTTGGGTGAGCACGCAGCCGGACAGCGATATTCATGTTGACCCGCCGATTGAAGAGTAGGAAAGAGTTAACCTAAATTCTTGAGATTAACCAACAGACATAACGGCAAAGAGACCTCACCCATCCTTTCGTGATCGGTGAGGTCTCTTTTTATATGCAGCCCGCTCTGTATCAATTGCCACAGCGGCCATGCCGCGTGTGGTGATATATTGAGGGTGGTCACACACTTACCTGCCATATATTGATCACGTCCAGCAAAGGGGATGAAGCCATATGCCGAGCAAAGAAAGTGTTGCTATCAAAGAACTGCTAACCGCAGAGGGATTTCATCATAAATGGGAAAATGCCGGAACGATTCGGCAATATATCGAAACATTGCCTCCATATCCTGCGTTATCAGAGAAACAGGAAGGATTTGAAACCCGCTGTTTCCAAAGCGAATCGGGGGTAAGCATGAATTATTATGTATCGCATGGCGCGAAGGAACAGGGAACCGTTGTTTATTTGCACGGCGGAGCTTATATCGAAGAGATTTTGCCGCCCCATTTCACTTATGCCAAACAGTGGACGAAGCGAACCGGATTCAGCGTCATTCTACCCAATTATCCCACCGTCCCAGCTATGGATGCGAAGAAGCTGACGGGGCTGATGCGCGAATTTTACAAGTACATCTGCACCCAGGTGAGGAGTCCAGTATTTCTAATGGGCGATTCGGCGGGTGGCGCGCTGGCTCTCGATATGGCCCAGTCGGTGAAGGGAACTCCGCATGCACCCAAGGGGTTAATCCTGCTCTCCCCATGGGTGGATGCAGCCACGGTCAATCCGCAGATTGCCGCGCTCGGTATACCGCAGCGCGACGTCTTTCTCCAGCCGGTCGGGCTCGGTGAAGTCGGAAGGATGTACGCTGGAAGCCTTTCGCTGGACGATCCGGCGGTCAGTCCTTTGTTTGACGAGATGGGAAGCCTTCCCCGCACGGTCATTCTCATCGGAACCGATGATTCCCTGCTCCCGGACGCTCGTCTTTTGCGCGATAAACTGGTCCGAGAAGGCGTTGATACCGAGTATTGGGAGTACGAGAATATGATGCATGTGTGGCCTCTGTTTCCGATGCCTGAAGCCGAAGAGGCACTGGAGCGGTTGCATCAATGGGTGGCATGCGATGGAGGAAGGCTGTAATGGAGGGTGACGAACCATCCAATTGGATGGTCAAACTGTGGCGAAATTGGATGGTGTGCATTAGCCGATTGTTCATTATAATGAGGCAGAAATGATAAAAGAATGATGATTACTGTTGATCCTGATGCCTCAGGTTCTATAATAGATTGTATATAATGAATAATCGAATGGGGTTGTTTGTGGTTGGTTATGTATATTATCGTCATCGCGCTGGCTTTAATTGGAGGAGTTTCCACGCTTGTTGTAGGATTATCTCAGGAGAATAAGAAGGCAAACCCGAACTATGAGCGGAAAACCAAAACCAATCTCACGAAGCTGCTCATCATTTATCTTGTTTCGTTAATTGCGTTTATTTTGATATGGATGATTTTTAGATAACTGTAAAGGCCGTTTCCTGGAACGATGACCGGGGAGCGGCCTTTTGCTATTCAGATAAAGGACTCGGGGGTGTCCGACGATCATCTCGTGATAGGAGCTGCTGAAGTTCAAACCGAGTACACACGATGTACACAGCACTTCTCTATACTAGGTCTTGAACTTAGAGACGAAAGGTGTGGAGGACAGATGCACGGTATGGCGAATTATGGATGCTGTCGGTCATACAGGATGAACGTGATTCGCAGTTCATTGTGTTAACATGAGGGTATATGGAAACTTCAGCTTATGACAGATGCGGAGTGTTATGCAATGAAACGGAGTCTATTGTTGGTCGAGGATGACCTGCTGATGCGGGAGTTCATAACGGACTATTTCAAAAAGGAACAATGGGAAGTGCATGAAGCGGAGAATGGAAGGATTGCGCTTGAAATTTTCGAGCAGATCTCCATCGATCTGATGGTACTGGATATCATGATGCCGGAAATGGATGGGTGGTCGGTATGCCGGCGCATTCGCGAGAAGTCGGACGTGCCGATCATCATGATTACGGCAAGAGCCGAGGACGATGATCACATCATGGGGTTCGAGCTGGGGGCCGATGAATACGTGACAAAGCCGTTAAGCCCGAGAGTACTGGTAGCCCGTGCCGCTGCATTAATGAAGAGAAAGGAAGGCACGGTTGGACGTGAGGGGGATCGTCTGGTCTACGGCGATTTATACGTAAACCGAACGGCGCATACCGTCTCGGTTGCGGGCAATAAAGTTAATCTGTCCCCGAAGGAGTATGACCTGCTTCTCTTTCTGATCAAGCATTACGGGAAAGTCCTGTCCCGTGATTATATTCTGGATGCGGTCTGGGGTTACGATTATTTGGGCGACCTTCGCACCGTCGATACGCATATCAAAAAGCTGAGAGCCAAGCTCGGGGATGAAGGCCGCCATATATGCACGGTTATCCGTTCAGGCTACAAATTCGAGACGGAATCATGAGAAGAAGCGTCGTTTTCAAACTGTTCATGGTGACGTCTGTGATGATATTGATCGTCTTTTCACTGGTGATGGTAGCGGAAGGACTGTTCTTCGAGCGGTTCTACCGTACGTCCAAAATCCATGCATTAGAGCGGAATATGAAACAATTCGCGCTGCAGCTTAAAGAGCTGGAGGCGGGAGAACGACAGACGGCAAGGCTGCTCGGTCATTTCATGAATGAGAATGATGCCAGCATCGCGATGCTGAACGAACGGTTTGCTCGCTTGCATATCAATCCCTACGTGCTGGAGCTGCAAGCAGAGGACGGCAAGAACATCACGATTCTTCTTCCAATGGAAGGAATGGCTCTGGAAGACATCCCGCAGGGGATCAAGACCGGCGATACGCTGGTGGTTGATGGCATCTTTATGGACGAGATAGACACGGTTATGCAGCCTGTAGTCTTTCAGCCAACCGATTCGGAGGCGGATGAGGGATTGGTGCGGATCAGAGGGAAGGTTACGGACATGATGCTGCCGGAGAAGCGGTCGTATAACCCGTTATATCAGGATGCGCTCATTGACGATGCCCTTCTGGAATGGACGCAGCAGCCGGAACAGGATCTGAAGCTCCTGCAAAAGGGGTCACCGGTTCGGATGTCATGGACCGACAAGTGGAGCGGGGGCGATTACGTGGTTCTGGTTCGCTCGCTTGCGGAAGAGGGCCAAGAGGATCGTTATTTGTTTGTCATGACCTCGATGCAGCCAGTCGGGGAAGCCGTCGGTACGCTCAAGCAGTATTTTATCTATATCGCGCCGATGATTGTGGTGCTTGTCATGGTCCTGTCCCTGATCTATTCCCGCATGGTCTCTAGGCCGTTGGTGCAGTTAAACCGGTCGGCGGCGCGTTTGGCAAAGCTGGACTTTTCCGCGCAGGCGGAAATCCGTTCCAAGGATGAGTTCGGGGAGCTGTCACGCAGCATGATCACGTTATCGCAGAATCTGGATGCAGCCCTGAAGGAGCTTACCCGGGCGAATGCCAGGCTGCAGGAAGACGTGGAGGAGAAATTGAGATCCGAACAGCTCCGCAAAGAGCTGATCGCGAACATTTCCCACGAATTAAAGACCCCGCTGGGGATTGTCAAAGGATTTGCGGAAGGGCTGCAGGATGGCGTGGCGGACGATAAAAGAGAACGGTACCTTGCCTTCATCGTCAATGAAACGGATCGAATGAATGCGCTGATTATGGATATGCTGGAGCTTTCCAAATTCGAAGTGAAGGCTATAAGGCTCCAGCCCCGAAGTTTTTCGCTCACTGATCTTATCCAACAGGCGGCGGATTCGTTTACCCGGCAGTTGGAGGACAAACGTCTCCAGCTTAGCATCCACCAAGGTCAAGATGAAGAGGCCATCGTTCAGGCGGATTCGAGACGGATTGAACAGGTTATTCTCAATTTATTGAGCAATGCCATCCGGCATGCCGAGGAGAACAGCGTCGTTACCATAAGGTTACTGCGGATGTCTCCAGGGAAGGTCACCACGATCATTGAAAATGCCGGCAAGCCCATTTCGAAAGCGGAAATGGGGCGGATCTGGGACCAATTCTACCGAGCCGAGCGTTCCCGGGATCGCAAATCCGGAGGTACGGGCCTTGGACTCGCGATTGTCAAACATATTCTGGTGCTTCATGAAAGCGACTACGGCGTGATGAATACAGAACGCGGTGTAGCATTTTATTTTACTTTAAACGAAAGCGGAGGGGACATTCATGCTCATGAATAACAAAAAAACCATCTATCTTATGTCGGCACTGCTCGTGCTGCTTCTGACCAGCGCGTGCGGCGCAAAGCCGGACACAGAGTCTCCGGCGACCCAGACGGGTTCGCCGATTGAAACGGATCAAGGCGGCGAGGTTGATCCTGAATCGCCGTCCGCTCAAGACGGGACCGATGCTTCAGCCGATCCCGAATCGAACCAAGGAGACTCGGAAGCAACCAAAGATCCTGATCAGGAAAAACAAAACGAAATCCAGGATCCACCGGCGGAAGGGGATCAGCAGATCCTTATTGTGATCGATCAAACCCCCAAGCCGATTACGGGAAACAGCTTCGACTTTGGCGTGACCAAACTTCCGGAGGGTTACTCCTTGAGTGAAATGGAGTGGAAATCGGACAAAACCGAGATCAAGAGCACGGTTCAAGAAGCGATTGAACACGGGCAAACCGGGGAAGACGGATTTTATATCAGCGGAAACGGACAATTTTCCGGGTTTATCTATCCTGACGGGATGAAGGGTGAGGAGGGCCAGGTCTTGTTCCGTTTCATCGATGAGCAGGGACATGAGTTAACCTGGGAGAAAACATTGACTCTGAAATAGCGTGGAACAAGTAATACAGACAGAAGGGCGGCCGGATGCGACCGCCTCTTCGTTTTTTCAATCGCTGAAAGGCACGATTTTCAGCAATCACCCGCTGACATCTCTTATAATAGGAAAAGAATCATTCAGTAAGGAGTGAGGTTTTGGAGCTTTTTTTGAGGAAAAACAAATACGGCTTGATTGTGCTGGCGCCATTAATCGGAGGCTGGTTGTTTAATTCATTAATGGTTATGCTGCCCTTTTCCGGTTTTTTGCTCTGGACGGTCAATATAGGATTCATGCTGTTCTGGTTCTGGGCCGGGCGGCAGTTCGCCCTGCTTCCGAGGAGTAAGATGTACAGCTTCCTGCTGGGTAACCTGGTCTGGCTGCCATCCTTCCTGCTCTACATTTGGCAGTTCGTACTTGTGGACGAGGCCTCCAGGAACATGATGCTCGCCGGTCTGTCCCAATATTATGTATTATTCATGATTATCATTGGAACCCAGGTTCATTTGATGTATTCTGGAGACATCAGCTCCACGGAGATCGTCATCATCGCTTATGTCCTGATGCTGGTTGTGTTCGCTGCAGGATTTGTATATCAATGGCTGAGAAGAAAACCATAGTGTCTCTAATCAAAGGGGAGGTCTTAGGATTACATGGCATTGCGAATTGGAATCATAGGCACAGGCTGGTTTAGCAAAGTACATGCAGATATTTTGTCCAACATGGATGGAGTTAACGTTGCCGCCTTCGTTGGGACGAGTCAGGAGAAAGCGGAACAAGCGGTGCGGGGCTATGCCGGGGCCAAGGCGTACAGCAACGTTGAACAGATGCTGGATGCAACGAAGCCGGATGCGGTTTATATCTGCGTCCCGCCGTTTGCGCACGGAGAGATCGAAGCCCAGATCGTGGAGCGGGGCATTCCTTTTTTGGTCGAAAAGCCGCTGGGCACGAACCTGGATACGCCAAGGCAGATTCTGCATGAGGTGAAGAAGGCCGGTTTGATTACGTCTGCCGGGTACCATTTCCGTTATACGGATGCAGCCATCAAGGCTGCCGAGCTGCTGGAAAGCCGGGAGATCGGGATGGCGCTTGGCTACTGGATGGGAGACATGCCGCAAGTGTACTGGTGGAGACAGCAGGAAGGCTCGGGAGGGCAATTCATCGAGCAAACCACCCATATAGTTGACCTGCTTCGCTGCCTGCTGGGTGAAGCGGATGAAGTGTATGCGGCTTATGCCCATCGAGCAATGAAGGATATTCATGAGGGGGTAACGGTGCACGACGTAGGTACCGCGACGCTGAAATTAAAATCCGGCGCCGTGGCAACGATCTCCAATACCTGCATGCTGCCGGAGTCGGATCGGGCCGGCTTGGATATTTATACGGAGCAGGGGGTCATCGGCATTCAATCCGATAAACTCATCGTTAAGGAAAAAGGAAGAATGACGGAAATCCGCAATGCAGCTAATCCTTATCTTCGAGAGAATGAAGCTTTCATCCATGCGCTGCGCACAGGCGATGCTTCCGGAATCTTATCGACCTATGAGGATGCCGTCAAAACCATGGAAGTTACCTTTGCTGCTTTGCAGTCGGCCGAAACGGGGGTCCCGGTGAAGATCGGGGAATGATCATATCCCGTTAGAACCCCAAGATGTCCCAGAAGACCATCAGGTCTTCCGGGGGCATCTTTTTTTCGTTTCAAAGAGAACCGTGCATGAATCGCGCCTGCCTTAATCAAGGGAATTCTCGCAGGAATATAGGTGTTTCCCTAATAGGAACCGATGAAGAAGGCACCCATAATAAAGCTATACGAAGGACGGCACATTGATTCCCCAATCATTGTCTTTCAAGCAGAAGGAGTTGAACTGTCCTATGAAACGAAAGTCGGGGCTGAAGTTCTTCAAGAGGATGGAAAGCTATTCTGACAATTGGTCCGTTCTGGAGGAGAAAAGCAGGGAATGGGAAGATATGTACCGCAAGCGCTGGTCGCATGACAAAGTGGTACGGACGACGCATGGCGTGAATTGCACAGGCTCCTGCAGCTGGAAGGTCTTTGTAAAGAACGGGATCATCACTTGGGAAAACCAGCAGATTGATTATCCCTCCTGCGGGCCGGATATGCCGGAATTCGAACCGCGCGGCTGTCCGCGCGGAGCTTCATTTTCCTGGTATGAATACAGTCCGCTGCGGGTGAAATACCCTTATATGCGCGGCCGGCTATGGCATATGTGGCAAGAAGCCTTAAGCCAACACAGCGATCCGATCGCCGCTTGGGCCAGCATCGTCGAAGATCCGGAGAAATCCAAGTCCTATAAACAAGCACGCGGGAAAGGCGGTCATGTCCGTGTGTCCTGGCAGGAGGCCACGAAGCTGATCGCTGCCCAGTTAATCTATACGATCCGTAAATACGGCCCGGACCGCATTGCCGGGTTTACGCCCATTCCGGCCATGTCGATGATCAGTTATGCTTCAGGGGCCAGATTTATTTCCCTGCTTGGGGGAGAAATGCTCAGCTTCTATGACTGGTATGCGGACTTGCCGCCGGCATCTCCACAAATCTGGGGAGAGCAGACCGACGTGCCGGAGTCCAGCGATTGGTACAATGCCGGTTACCTTATCATGTGGGGCTCGAACGTGCCGTTAACGCGGACGCCGGACGCCCACTTCATGACGGAGGTGCGGTACAAAGGCACGAAGGTTGTGTCGGTCGCGCCGGACTATGCCGAGAACGTTAAGTTCGCCGACAACTGGCTGGCTCCGAATCCCGGAACCGATGCGGCCATTGCACAGGCCATGACGCATGTCATCTTAAAAGAATTCTATCATGATCGTCAGGAACCGATGTTCCTGAATTATGCGAAACAATATACGGATATGCCTTTCCTGATTCTATTGGATGAGTTTGAGGGGGGATACAAGGCAGGACGTTTCCTCCGGGCAAGCGATCTGGGAGATACCACGCAGCATGCCGAGTGGAAGCCGGTGATTATCGACGAGAACACCAACGAAATCACGGTTCCGAACGGCACGATGGGACAGCGCTGGGAGCAGGACAAGAAATGGAACCTGATCCTGGAGCGCGAGGACGGCTCGGTCATTGCGCCGGCGCTATCCGTGGAGCCTCAGGGTGGGGAGCGGCAGGTCATTTCCTTCCCGTTCTTCGACAACAACGCCAACGGCACCTTCAAACGCCAAATTCCGGCGAAGACCATTCAGTTGGCGGACGGAACGGAGCGTCTGGTGGTAACGGTGTACGATCTGATGCTGAGCCAATATGGCATTGGACAGGCAGACAGCGGGCTGGGTGCAGACGGATATAAGGATGCGGACTCCTTCTATACCCCGGCCTGGCAGGAGAAGATCACCGGTGTGAAGCCCTCCGTCGTAGTCCAGATCGCCCGGGAATTTGCGCAGAATTCGCTGGATACCGGCGGCCGCTCCATGATCATCATGGGCGCGGGTATTAATCACTGGTTCAACAGCGACACGATCTACCGCTCCATTTTGAATCTGGTCATTCTAACGGCTTCCCAAGGCGTAAACGGCGGCGGCTGGGCGCATTACGTCGGCCAGGAGAAATGCCGCCCGATCGAGGGCTGGTCCACGGTCGCCTTCGCCAAAGACTGGCAGGGACCGCCGCGTCAGCAAAACGCCACTTCGTTCTTTTATTTTGCGACCGACCAATGGAAGTACGAAGAGATGGGTGCCGATTCCCTGAAATCGCCAACGGGCGGGGAGATCCGTTACCAGCATCCGGCGGATTACAACGTGCTCGCCGCGAGACTGGGATGGCTCCCATCTTATCCGCAGTTTAACAAAAACAGCTTGAAGTTTGCGGAGGAAGCAGCTCAGCTGGGGAAAACCACCCATGAGGAAATTGTGAAGCATACGCTTGAACAAGTGGTTTCCGGGGATACGAAGTTTGCGGCCGAAGATCCCGATGCGCCTGAAAACTTCCCGAGATCGCTGTTCGTTTGGCGTTCGAACCTGATCTCGAGCTCTGCCAAGGGTCAGGAATATTTCATGAAGCATTTATTGGGCGCTTCCGACAGCCTGCTCTCGACGCCGAATGAAGAGGATAAGCCGGAGGAAATGGTCTGGCGCGATAACGTGGAAGGCAAGCTGGATCTGCTGGTTGCCTTGGACTTCCGGATGACATCAACTCCGATGTACGCAGATGTCGTTCTTCCGGCAGCAACCTGGTATGAGAAAACGGACTTGTCTTCAACCGATATGCATCCTTTCGTGCATCCGTTTAACCCGGCAGTCGATCCCCTCTGGGAATCACGGTCGGACTGGGATATATACAGAACGATTGCCGAAGTCTTCTCCGACATGGCGAAGACTCATCTGCCGGGAATTTATAAGGATTTGGTCACCACACCGCTCTCTCATGACTCCATTAGCGAGATTGCCCAGCCATACGGTGAAGTGAAGGATTGGCGCAAGGGCGAGATCGAAGCGATTCCGGGCAAAACGATGCCTAATCTGACGGTGGTTGAGCGGGACTATACGAAAATTCACGACAAATATATCACGCTCGGTCCGAACCTGGCTACAGGCAAAGTCGGAGCGCACGGCGTCAGCTTCTCGGTCGCCGAAGAGTATGAAGAGCTGAAGCGTTTGAACGGAACGTATTTCGATGACACCATCAAAAATGGCCTGCCCAAACTCCATACGGCAAGAAATGCGGCGGACGCCATTTTGAATCTGTCTTCGGCCACGAATGGCAAAGTATCACAGCGAGCCTGGGAATCGGCGGAGCAGGACACCGGCGTGCAGCTGAAAGACATTTCCGCGGACCGCGCCGCAGAGCGCATCACGTTCCAGAGCATTACGGCCCAGCCGCGGGAGGTTATTCCGACGCCAGTATTCAGCGGATCGAACAAAATGGGAAGAAGATACTCCCCGTTCACAACGAATATTGAACGGCTAGTACCTTTCCGTACGCTGACCGGCAGACAGCATTTTTATATCGACCACGAAATTTTCCTGCAGTTCGGAGAGGCGCTGCCGGTGTATAAACCGACGCTTCCGCCCATGGTATTCGGACCGCGCGACAAGCAGATTACCGGGGGGAAGGATACACTCGTGCTCCGATATCTGACGCCGCATGGCAAATGGAACATTCACAGCACCTATCAGGATAATCTGCACATGCTGACGCTGTTCCGCGGAGGCCCGACGGTATGGATTAACAACGATGACGCAGCGGCTAATGACATTCAGGACAACGATTGGCTGGAAGTCTACAACCGCAATGGCGTTGTCACCGCCCGCGCCGTCGTCAGCCACCGGATGCCGAAAGGCACGATGTACATGTATCACGCCCAGGATAAACACATCAACGTGCCGGGCTCGGAAATTACGAAGGACCGCGGAGGCAGCCACAACGCGCCGACGAGAATACATGTGAAGCCGACCCAGATGGTCGGGGGCTATGCACAGCTCAGCTATGGATTTAACTACTACGGACCGATCGGCAACCAGCGGGATGTGTACGTGGCTGTCCGCAAAATGAAAGAGGTGGATTGGCTTGAAGATTAAGGCACAAGTCGCCATGGTCATGAATCTGGATAAATGCATCGGCTGCCATACGTGCAGCGTCACCTGCAAGAGCACCTGGACGAACCGTCCGGGTGCGGAATACATGTGGTTTAACAACGTGGAAACGAAGCCGGGCGTAGGCTATCCGATCCGCTGGGAAGACCAGGAGAAGTACAAGGGAGGCTGGACGCTGAAAAAGGGCAAGCTGCAGCTGAAATCCGGCAGCAAGCTGTCCAAAATCGCGCTCGGCAAAATCTTTTACAATCCGGATATGCCGGAAATGAAAGATTACTATGAGCCGTGGACCTATAACTATGAGCATCTAACCAATGCCGGGGAGAAGAAGCATCAGCCAGTGGCCCGTCCGAAATCGGCGGTAACCGGCGAGACGATGAATCTGGAATGGGGTCCGAACTGGGAAGACGATCTGGCGGGAGCCCATGTGACCGGCCCAAAAGATCCGAATATCGAAAAGATCGAGGAAGAAATCAAGTTCAACTTTGAGCAGGCGTTCATGATGTATTTGCCCCGCCTGTGCGAGCACTGCCTGAACCCGAGCTGCGTAGCGTCCTGTCCTTCCGGAGCCATGTACAAGCGGGATGAAGACGGCATCGTATTGGTGGACCAGGAAGCCTGCCGCGGCTGGCGGTACTGCATGACGGGCTGCCCGTACAAAAAGGTGTATTTTAACTGGAAAACGAACAAGGCGGAGAAATGCACCTTCTGTTTTCCGAGAATTGAAGCCGGGCTGCCTACGGTATGCTCCGAAACCTGTACAGGACGTATCCGGTACTTGGGCGTGCTGCTGTACGATGCCGACAAGGTACAGGAGGCAGCCTCCACGCCGGATGAGAAGGATCTCTATCAAGCTCAGTGCGATCTGTTCCTGGATCCGCATGATCCGGCTGTGATCGAGCAGGCGCGCAAGGACGGATTAACCGAAGAATGGATCGAAGCTGCCCAAAACTCGCCCGTATATAAACTGGCCATTGAATACAAGCTGGCCTTTCCGCTCCATCCGGAGTACCGGACGCTGCCGATGGTTTGGTACGTGCCGCCGCTCAGTCCGATCATGAACTATTTTGAAGGCAGGGATTCGATTGAGAACCCGGACATGATTTTCCCGGCAATCGAGGAGATGCGTACACCGATCCAGTATCTCGCGAATCTGCTCACGGCAGGGGATACGGTGACGGTGAAGGAAGCTCTGCAAAAAATGGCCATGATGCGTTCTTACATGCGTGCGCAATCGTCGGGGACTGCGTTTGATGAGACACGGCTAGCACGGGTTGGCTTGACCGCTTATCAAATGAATCAGATGTACCGGCTGCTTGCTATCGCTAAATACGATGACCGATTTGTTGTTCCGACTTCGCATAAAGAAAGCCATATGGATGTTTACCGTTCACAGGGTTCCGAAGGCTTTAGCGCAAGCTGCGGCGGCTGCGGACCGGAGGGTTTGCAGGGCAAAACGGGCAAAGAGCTGTACGAAGAAAACTTCTACGGGGGGATCTGGCGTGATTAATCTCGGAAAGCTGCATGATAATAAACATGTTTTCGGCTTTTTCGCTCAGCAGCTCACGTATCCGGAAAAGCTGGACTTCCATCCGTCGGTCATGGAGGAGTCGCTTGGCTCCTCAGACCCGGCCTATGAATCCGTCAGAACGTACTGGACGACCATGCATGAATACAGCATGGAACAGATTGAAGAGCTCTACGTCCAGACCTTCGACTTTCAGGCGAAATCTACGTTGTATATGACCTATTATAAATTTGAGGATGGCAGGGAACGTGGTCAGATGCTTGCCAGACTTAAAGAGACGTATGAGATGTTTGGCCTCGGCATCGAGGGCTCGGAATTATCGGATTATCTTCCGCTGATGTGTGAGTTTTTGTATGCAGCGAATTGGCAGGGGCGTGAAAAGGAAGCGGCGGAGAGCCTGGATTTGATGATGGCTGTCATGGAAGACGGTACCTATCATCTGCTGAAAGCTTTGGAGAAATATAAGAGTCCGTATCGTTATCTCATTCAAGGTCTGCGAGAGACGTTCAAAGCGTGTGTCCATCGGGAGGCGGCAGCTCATGAGCATGATTAATCAGTTTCTGTGGGTCATTTTTCCCTACATCTGCCTTGCCGTGTTTATTGTCGGTCATATTTATCGATACCGTACGGACCAGTTTAACTGGACGGCAAAATCCAGCGAGTTTATCGAGAAGAAGCATCTCAAGCTCGGCAGTCTCATGTTTCATCTAGGCATCATTCCGGTTATCGGGGGGCACGTCGCAGGTCTAGCTATCCCTCAATCCTGGATGGAGTCGCTGGGCGTCAGTGATCATATGTACCATATCGGGGCGGTGTATATCGGGAGCGCATTTGGCTTTCTAACGCTGGCAGGTATGGTATTGTTAACCGCTAGGCGGTTCACCATTCGAAATGTCCGAAAACTCAGCTCCGCTTCCGATATGATGGTTAATGTCCTCCTGCTGTTTATCGTATTTATGGGGATGTACAGCACGCTGGTCACGAACGCGGTGCAGCCGGAATTCAATTATCGGGAAACGGTCTCCGTGTGGTTCCGTGGGTTGTTTATGCTCCGTCCGGATGCTTCATTGATGGTGAATGTGCCGCTATCATTTAAAATTCACATTCTGGCGGGATTTGGCATTTTCGGCTTATGGCCGTTTACCCGATTGGTGCATGTGTGGAGTGTTCCGTTGAATTATGTGGGTAGAAGATATATCCTGTATAGAAAGCACCGTAAATTTGAATCGTAGAGCGGAAGAAGGCTGTTTGGCCTTCTTTTCTACGTCAGAGGAGTAATGGAAATGAAGAATCAGCCGATCTTTAATTACCAAAGTGAAATGGATAAGCTTCGAGCCCGGTTTCAATTCGATTTCGTGTCCATGGCGTTGGTGCAGCCGGCTGAAGACCGATTTGTATTGACCTGGCAGTATGCCTCGGGAAACATAAACGAGAGGTATAAGCGTATCGTTTTACATTCCGGCAAAGGCATCGCCGGCATGGTGTTTAAGACCGGAAAACCGATGCTGATTCAAAACGTGAATGCCGATATTGAATCAAAGGACTTGTATAATTATCCGATTATCGTTGCCGAGCAGTTGAAAAGCCTTGGCGCATTACCGCTGTGGGAAGGCTCTCGCGTCAGGGGGGTTTTGCTTGTGGGCTATCGCAAGGAAAACGTGCTGGATCCACTGTCCTTTGAATCGTTTCAGGAAGGAATAGGCACGGAATTTGGGGCTTTTTATGCCAAGGAGGTATCACAGCCTTGATTCAAATGACGGATGAGCATTTAAGCGAACTGCTTAGAAATATGTATCAGAATAGCATGGAGGCCATTTTTTTTATTGACGAAAAGGGCAGCGTGGTGGCAATGAATCCGGCAGCGGAGAACATCCTTGACATTGAAGTGATCGAGAGGATGCAGTCCGGTGCGGATGGTTCCTTCTGCCAAACCTGCAAAGGCTACACCGATGAACAGGATCTCATAACCTGCTCCACTTGCTATCTGGATTATCCGGATGGAGAGTTTTCATCGTTCCAAGTCTATCTGAAGACACGCGGCGAAGGAATCGTTCCCTATGCGGCCAGTTACCATATCATCGATGAAGCTCGCGGCATCCGGGTCATGATGCTCCTCGATCTGACGAAGCAGCAGAAGACACAGGAAATGCTGCAGCGGACGAATATGCTGAAATACGTTATCAAGGCACAGGAGGACGAGCGCAAGCGGATATCCCGCGAACTGCATGATAGCGTGGCTCAAGAGCTGCTCAGCTCACTGGTCGACCTGCGTGTTGTTAAATATATGAACGTGGGCGAGGATGTGCTCAAGAAACTGCACCAGACCGAGGTATCTTTAACCAGGCTTCTGGATGATATCCGGCATTTATCCGTTGAACTCAGGCCGGCTTCATTAGATGATTTGGGGCTTGAGGCTGCCTTCCGCTCCCATTTTAAATGGATTGGAAAGAACTACGGAGTGCTGGTTGATTTTTCTGCGGAGTTAGCGGCAGCACGCTACGGCAGCGAGATTGAAACGGTTGTGTACCGGGTATGCCAGGAAGCGGTGCTGAATGCCATGAAATATTCAGGAACGGATGAGGTGCATGTACGCTTATGTGAAGTGAATGGCTACCTTCAGTTAACCGTCCGGGACCGTGGAGTCGGGTTTAACAGGGTCATTGATGAAGCTAAGGGAACCGGACTGGGACTGTACGGGATGCGCGAACGCGCAGAGCTGGTCGGTGGTCAGTTTATTTTGCTTTCCGCTCCCGGTGAGGGTACGACGATTCAGCTTAACATTCCGCTTACGAATGGTGACGGCAAGCTGGAGGTGATGGGTACATGAAAATTGTGATTGCGGATGATCATGCCGTGGTCCGCAGCGGATTTTCCATGATTCTGAATTACCAGGAAGATATGGAGGTTGTCGCGACGGCGGCAGACGGCATGGAAGCTTACACCATGGTGGCGAAGCACCGGCCGAATGTGCTGTTGATGGATTTAAGCATGCCTCCCGGCGAAAGCGGGCTGATTGCGACCGGCAAGATCAGCAGTGAATTTCCGGAAACGAAAATTCTGATTCTAACCATGTATGATGATGACGATTATCTGTTTCATGTTTTAAAAAACGGGGCTTCAGGTTACGTACTCAAAAATGCGCCGGATGATGAATTAATCTCCGCCATCCGCATGGTGCATAAGGGAGGGACCTATATCCATCCCCAGATGGCTACATCCCTGGTTCGGGAGTTTATTAAGAAAGATAGTGAGAGCGCGGAGCAGGATCCGTTTAACAGTCTGTCCAAAAGGGAGATTGAGATCCTGCCTCTGATCGCCAAGGGTTATGGCAATAAGGAAATCGCAGAAAAACTATTCGTATCGGTCAAGACGGTGGAAGCGCACAAGGCCAAAATCATGGAAAAACTGAATTTGAAAAGCCGTCCGGAGTTAGTGGAATATGCATTAAAGAAAAAATTGCTGGATTTTTAGTCCTTGCATATACAAGTGGGCGCAATTAAGGGTCGTTGCTTTAAGGAATAGGGAAGTTCCCCGGAGAGATTCAGGGAACTTCCCTATTAGCATTGTGAATAGGTGCACGTACAATAGGAGCTGGGGATCAATATGCCATTCATTATGCTTTAGAAAAGGTGATGGAAATGATCAAAAAGCTGCAGCTTCCGCTGCAAACAATGAATCTGGTGCTTGGCTTTATGGTATGGGTCATCATCTCCGCGCTCCTGCCGTTTATTCGAGAGGACATCTCCATTTCGGCCGACCGGCTCGCGATTCTGACGGCTATTCCGGTGGTGCTGGGTTCCGTTCTCCGGATTCCGCTTGGCTATTACGCCAATGTGGTGGGAGCACGAATTGTTTTTATCGCCAGCTTCATCCTGCTGCTGTTTCCGGTCTATTTTATCAGCTCGGCTTCCTCCTTTACGCATCTGGTGATCGGAGGTTTGTTCCTGGGGATCGGGGGGGCCGTGTTCTCGGTTGGCGTGACCTCATTGCCTAAATATTATGCGAAAGAGAAGCTGGGACTCGTGAATGGGATTTACGGGATGGGCAATATCGGTACCGCCATTACCACATTTGCTGCACCGGTCATCGCGACTCAGATCGGATGGTCCAAAACCGTCCAGCTGTATTTGGTTCTGCTGCTCATATTTGCCGTGCTAAATGCATTTTTAGGCGATCGCAAAGAAATAAAGGTAAAAACACCGGTAATGGAACAGATCAAGGGCGTGTATAAAAATGAAAAATTGTGGTTTTTCTCGCTTTTTTATTTTATTACATTCGGTTCGTTCGTGGCCTTTACAGTGTACTTGCCAAACTTCCTGGTGACCCATTTTGAGCTTGCGAAGGTGGACGCCGGGATGCGGACGGCAGGGTTCATTTTGGTAGCCACTTTATTACGTCCCGTAGGCGGCTGGCTTGCGGATAAATTTAAACCGCTGTTCTTATTAATGGGCGTATTCATAGGGCTCACGGCTGCGGCCATCCTGTTGGCATTCTCTCCATCCATTGGCTTATATACGGCCGGATGCTTAACCATTGCCGTTGGTGCCGGTCTCGGAAACGGGGTTATTTTCAAACTCGTGCCCCTTTACTTCAACAAGCAGGCCGGCATTGTAAACGGTATTGTGTCCATGATGGGCGGCCTTGGCGGATTCTTCCCGCCGCTGATGCTTTCCTTCATCCATTCGGCTACGGGGCAGTACTCCATTGGATTTATGGCCTTATCGCAGGTTGCGCTCGCCAGTTTCGTTATTGTGGTATGGATGTACTACCAGGACAAACTCACCGTACAATCGGAGGTGTTTAACTCCACCGGCCAGGGGATTCTGGTTACGGATCCGAACGGTAGGATCAATGCCGTCAATCCGGCATTCACGAAGTTAACCGGATATTCGGAGGAGGAAGTACTCGGCAAAAATCCGAGCGTATTGAAGTCCGGAAGACAATCACCGGCGTTTTATCAGGCGATGTGGTCTGAAATCAGGGAACACGGGAGCTGGCAGGGGGAGATTTGGAACCGCCGGAAAGACGGAGAAGAGTACTTGGAGCTGCTGACGATTAACGCGGTAAAGGACGAATCGGGTGACATCGTTCAGTATGTGGGTACCTTCAGCGATATTACTTATCATCCGCCTGGCCGTTGTTCGAATGGCTGAAGATATGAATCACGATGGCTATGAGTTGATGGATTGGAGAGGGAGAAACGCATGAAAAAGACGAGGATTGTCATCCCGCGGGAGCATGGTGGCTGGGCTATGGTCAGTGTACCCTATATCATAGGAATGGCGGCAGCCAAGCCGGCTCTGCTGCACCTTCCGCTATTTTTGGCGTGGTTAGGTTTATACATGGCATCCTATCCGTTTCTGCAATCCTTAAAGAAGACGTCCCAACGTAAAACTTGGATATCCTGGGGGATCATTTATACCCTTATCGCCGTGGTTTTTCTGATTCCGGTGCTTGTCTTCAAGCCGTCGATGCTCTGGTTTGCACCTGTGCTGCTCATCCTGATCATGGTGAACGTTTGGCATGTCCTTCAGAAAGCGGAGCGTGCGCTGTTAAATGATATTTGCGCGATTCTGCTGTTCTGTACCGGAGGTGCCGCTGCTTATATGCTGGGGGGCGGTGGTTTCGATCCGATGCTTGCCGCCGTCATTGCGTATAATTTCCTATATTTCACGGGCACCGTGTTCTTTGTCAAATCGGTATTCCGTGAGCGGAAAAACAGGCGCTGGACGATATACGCAAGAATATATCATGCCGTCATGTTGGTTCTGCCGATCATCTTCGGGAATCCGTGGATGTGTCTGCCATTCGTATTTCCGTTCATTAAGACGTTCCTGTATTCTGGAAAAGCAATGAAACCGATGAAGGTCGGAATCATCGAGATTGTAGGTTCCGTCCAGTTTGTATGGCTGTCCATGATGTTGATGTAGTCTGCCGTTTTCATAAAAATCGATTCCATCGTCCATTCTGTTATAATAAGTGGAGGCATACAGAAGGGGACGATGTTTATATGACATATACAGCACAGCAGGTGGCTGAATGGATGGTGGAGGAAATCCGGTTTACGGGTAATTTGTATCAGACGGAGGCCATCCGCTATGTACGCGAGAACTTCGGGGAAGAGTTTGTTTTCGTTAACGAAAACGGGAATGCCTCACTGTCCAAGGACGTGAAGAAGGCATTCCGCAAACTGCATGGCGGTCGGATCGCTTGGGATCGTGACGGATTCATGTGGGCATGGACGTAGTCTTGCTTCGAAAATAATAATAAGGGCTGGAGCGGCTTGAGGGCCATCCTGCCTATCATAATGAGAACAGCTGCCTTGAAACCAGGGCAGCTGTTTTTCATTTCGACTTATTTGATTCGGTGAACCGTGAATTGTCCGGTTGAAGCGTGCAGGGTCTTCGCAGCCTGCTCCGGGTCCAGCTGGCGATGCCGTTCTACCGCATAGCGGAACTCGTAGAAGCCGCCAAGCGTAGCCTTGAAGTTGGTTTCCCAGTAGTTGGTCAATATCCAGGCATACGTGGAAGGACGGCTGTCCGCAGGCTGCATGATGTGGAGCTGCCGGGGCACGTGCTCCAGCGTTCCCAGCTGTACGAGCGGCGTGTCTGTCATGGACAGGATGAGCGCTTCCCGTTCTTTAGCCGAGTGCCAGAATATCCCCTCTTGGACGCTGGTGTAATCCAGGCAGGATCCGGGAATCTGATCCTTCCACGGGCGGATGTGACAGCCTGCTTTTTCTACATATAGCTCGGCTTCAGTGCCCATGGTGAATGGCAAAGCCACGTAAACATTTTCCGGCAGCCAGACGCTGTCTTTGTGGAAGCGGACGGACACCTCGATACGAGGCTGATTTGCATACATCTTGATGTGGAGGGCATAGTAGCTGAGCCCTTTCACGTCAAAGACCAGCTCCACCAGGGCAAATAGCGGCCCGTTGTCCAGCACGGTGACTCGGGTCAAGCGTCCGGTATCCCGCTGGACGTTGACGCCCTTCCGATTGCGACCCATGCGGCGGCGGGTAGAGCACACCTCGGACGGATTATGCTCATCCTGAGCCGGCGTAACCTCGTACACGGGGGTGAATGGCGCGTGCTCGCGTGCATCGTCCAGCAGGTCTGCCGAGCGTGTCTTATCGATCCATGCCGTAATGCCTTCGTTCATCTCCCATTCGATCCGGAAGGATTCGGATTCGATCGAACGCTTGCCCACCACGATTGGATATGGAGTTATGGGCTGAGTCTGGATGTCTGCGATTCCTTCGCACGCAATCGGTTCGGTGTTGCGCGCGGTCACCATGTTCCCGAATTCGGAGAGGGCATCTGGTGTTTCGTGCGGATGGATGTACAAGATCCGGGACTCATCCGGTTCAAGTGAGAGCTGCGTGACAAGCGCCCCCGTGTGTGCCAATTGGTACGGTAGCGCCTGCCCGGTCGTTTCGTCGATGAGCTCGAACTTTTTCTTCAAGATCACATGTTCCCAACCATCCAGCGGGATGGCGACCTGCAGCGTCGCCGCGGCCGGCTCCGTGTTGATCACCTCGTAGCGCAAGGGACGATGAGGGGCAAGCAGTGCGCCCTGACGGGTCACGAGCGCTTTGTCCAATGCCCGGTAAGCAAGTTTGCTGGCTTCCGCCGCATAGGCCTGCTTCCGTACCTCCAGCATTTGCACCTGCGGATGCCATGGCTCATACACGGAGGAATGATAGCCCCATGTATGCTCCGCGTACATGGTCAGCGCCTGTGAGGCATCCTCGATCTCGGCGAGGCTTGCCGCACCATGGACCGGATCGAGCCGCTTGACTTTGCGAAGGGTACGCTGGGCATCCCGGTAAATCTGGGTATGCATCGCTGTTGAAGCCACCCCATCGGTCCACCAGTCCGGCCAATCCCCCCGGTGTACCGGAAGCTCGGACAGGTCCTCCTGTTTCAAGGCCGCAAAAAATTCGGACAGCGTAGCCAGCTTAATGGTGATTCGGTCGCCGTATTGTTCATTCCACTTCGTCATCCACTCCGCGATATCCGCATTCGGGGATGCATTGTCCGTGCCCAGGCCGGAGACCATGACCGGAACGAAGGAATACGGGTAGGCTTCCTGCTCGAGATTCCATAAATACCGGTTAATCCGTAAAGCAGCGATGTCGTTATGACGTTGTTCCGGCTCCATCAGGTTATGCTGAAGCTCGTCCTTGATGATGTATTTACCCAGTGCGTCCGGACAGAACCCGAGCTCGTTGCCGAACATATAATGCTCGCCGTTCCAAACAAGCAGTCTGCCGCCGTTCGGGCTTTCCCACCAGAACGGAGTTTGTTTGCGGCCCAACGGATACATGCCGTGATGCGTATGAATGCATGAAAATAGATGCTCGATGTTATTTTGCAGCAGGCTTTCCGCGTACCCCCAGCCGTACCCGTTAATGTCGGCGGTCATGGCGCTGTCGATCCGATGTCCGAAGGTCTCCGCGAACCTTTGCGCCTTGCCGTGGTTCCGCAGTAGGAGGTCGTAATCCGGGAGTTCGGTCATATTGAGATAGGTTCCGGACAGTTCGATATCGCCGCGTTTTACCGCTTGTTGAAAAGCTTCTTTTTCTGCCGGAGTTGCTGCTTCGAGAAATTTCTCTACGGCCCAAAAGGTTTCGCAAGTCCAGCGGAATGTTTTCCATTCCGGGCGATCTCCGCTGTTTGCGGCTTCCGCGATGCCTAGTGCCTGGCGGATAAAATCAACATGGTACTGCTCAATCCTCTCTTGGCGCTCGGTGTAGCCGATATCCGTGTGAGAATGATGAATGACATAAATCGTCCAGGGGCGGGCGGGTTCATGACCGCCTTGGGTGGATAGGTTCATATAATGGTGACCTCCTATAGATTAATTGGGAGCGGATGCATGATGATCCGTATCCTCGAATAGCTTCTCAATGCCGTTAAACACAGCCGCCGTCCCATCCGCTAGACCGTGAACCGGGACGGCGTACCTGCCTAAAGCCAGTTGGATATCTCTTTCCCATAAGGGCAAGCTGCCCGAGATTTGTCCGCCCAGCACCAGGCGGCTCGGTTTGAACTCGGATAGATAAGGCAGCAGCATCTCTCCCAGCTTGCTGCCGTATTCCCGGAATACATCCTGAGCTTGCGCGTTACCGCTCTTGGCTGCTTCAGCGAGGTCGGCTACGTCGATCCCGTCAGCCAGGAGCCCCCGCTCCGAAGCCATGTTAAGAATGCCCCTTCTCCCGAAATAGCTGTCCACGATGTGATCCCGGTAAGGCTCCGCAAACAGCATTCCGCTGCTTGGGATACCGTGCCTGCCGGCTACGATTTGACCATTCTCCACAAAGGCAGAGCCGAGGCCTGTACCAAGCGTAAGGCATAGGAGACGTTCCGAAGGGAACCGGATGGAGGCCCCAAGCCCGAACATGAAGGCGTCATTCCCGAACCGGATATCGGCGGCGGTCAGTCGATTCATCGTGACACCCGGGAAGAATGGCTTGAGTCTCTGAAATTCGAAGCGGAGCAGATCCCGAACCGATAGCTTGAACAGAGCTTCATATTTGCCGATGCCTTGAAGAAGCGCGATGCCTTTTGCGTAATCGAAGGGTCCTGGAAAAGCAAAGCCGATCCGAATGGAATCGTGATAATCCAACGGCCGGTAGGCCGAAGCGTAATAGGTGATCAGATCATGACAGGCTTGGGCGAAGCTGGCGATCGTATCGGCCGCAGCCCCTTGCGATTCCGAGGGCCGGGTTAGGAACGATCCGGGAACAAGCTGACCGTTCACGATAAGCGCTCCCTTCAAGGCGGTGCCGCCGGCATCCAGCGCGATGGTGATGGGGGCCGGGGTGGGCATGCCCCCAGGATCCGCCCCATCATTCCGCAACATGGAAACTCTCCGTTCCGGATGTCCGGGAAGGCGGAAGCAGCGGATGATTCCACTCGGGATTGACTCTGGCGGCAATCAAGGTGCATGGGGACCCGGACAGGTTCTCCAGACGGTATTCTCCCACACATGCCGGGACGATGTAGGATTCCGCGTAACCCCATTCAACGGCCGCACCTTCGTCTGCTGCCGGTACAAGGCGGACGCGTTCGCCATCCACGAGGTTGTACATGACGAATTCTCCTTGTGTGTCCGCATTCCATGTTTCATGCAGGGTCAGCCTGCTGACCTGGAACAGCAGATCATCCCGTTTACCGAGCAGCTCCTCCGAACTGCTGCCTTGTCGCCTTATGACGGTTGGCTGGGCGATAAGTCCGTCTTCTACCGCTGACGTATTCATGGCGTCATTGATATTGTGGCGTGCATGCTCAGGGTTCATCGGGCGTGGCTTGCCATCCGCGTCCAGCCGCAGATAATCGTAGATTTTGAACGTAAACCACCAGGTGGTTGAGGAGATTTCCAGCACCAGATTATCCCTGCCGGAGCAGTGGACTGTGCCCGGTGGAATGAGGTAGAGATTCCCCGTTTGCGAGTAGTACTCGTTAACGTAGTCGGAAAGCTCAAGCTGCTCTTCCCGAAGTTGGGCGTCTTCTACTGCTTCAAGCAGCCGTCCGCCGCTTATTCCTTCCTTCAGCCCGAGATACACCTTGGCTCCCGGGGCATTCCGCATGATGTAGTACGACTCTTGCTGTGTCATATGTTCATTGAACCGCGACTCGGCATATTCTTGCAGCGGATGCACCTGCAGCGACAGTTCGCCGCCCTGCATTGTATCCAGATAATCAAACCGGATCGGGAAGTAATCGCCGAATAGCCGGGCGTTCCGCTCTCCCATGATCTCTTGGGGAGCCGATTCCATTAATAACGTGAACGGAACCTCAAGGGTGATATCCTGCACGCGCAGCAGAAGTGTATTCTCGGGAGCGATGGGTTCAAAGCTCCAGGCACAGTTCGGCCATTCGTCGGGAAGACCGCACAATTCCTTAAGGTATTGACCGCCCCATATCCCCGGAGCAAAAAACGGCTTGACCCGAAACGGCTGCCGACTAGCTTTATGCAGTACGTTCACCAAGTCTGCTGTCGGCAGCCACACCGGCTCTTCCGGACGATTTAAGTCCATGTAGTAAGCTTGGTTATCCGAGTGTTCGGAATGGGTATAATGGGCTAACCAGTCGCGACGGTAAGTCTCCCAGACGGGCCATTCGAGAAATAAACAATTCTTGTAAGTCTCAACCTTATCGTTGGAGCTGCCCAAGCCAAAGCTGCCCATATGTCGGGCATGGCGCCGCTGCTGATTTTCGCGGGAATAATCGGCGTAGAAGCGAAGGTCGGGGGTCTGGCCTTCAAGCAGCGAAGCACCGGGTCCGTGCAGTACGTATATGCCTTGCATTGCTTCAAATTCAAGCGCGCTTTTTTTCAAGGCAGGCCGTGCGTCCTGTTGAAAATATTGAATGGGGCGGACATCGGTTGCTTTATAGCCGAATGCCCGATTATCAGTCAGATAAGGAGCCATCTCGGCCCGGAGCTCGGCTTCGGGTTTGACGTAATTGGATGTGGAATCGCATGAGAAGGCGATCCCTTCCTGCTCACAGGTTTGCTGAAGCTTCCCCAGCAGTTTATCGAAACCGGCGCCGTGCGTTCCGTCAAGTGTAATGAAGATACTGCTCTTTTCTTGTACTAGATGCTGGTTTTTTTGTTTGTAGGCCGACATGATAAGCGAGCACCAGGAGTCGATCCCATTCTTCATAAATAGGGGGTGGTTGCGAAAGTCCAAGTGGTTGATTGGGTGTGATTGAAAGGCCGTTGCAGGTTTCATGGATTGATGGATCCTCCCTTCCGGAATGTCTGTTACGACTTCATTGTAGAAGGCAAGGGAGGATCCGTCTTTATAAAAAGAGGAAGTGTTTTTGTACGATCAGGACATCGGCCCCTAAGCGCTAAAGCTCGGAGTCGTAACGTCCTTCCGAAAACTGCGATCGTCGGAAGCGGGCCGGGGTTACGCCAAGCTTGGACGTAAACACCCGGGTGAAGTAGTGCACGGACTCGAATCCGCAAGAGACGGCAATCTCTTTGATCTGCCGGTCTGTATTCAGAAGCAGGTGTTTAGCCTGCTGCACGCGCTGCTCCTGCACATAATGAACAAAGGATTGATGTCCGTATTTACGGAACAGCCGGGTCAAATGACGGGTCGTAACGTGAAGATGGCCAGCCACCCGCTCCAGAGAGAGCGGCTCGCCCAGATTATCCTTGATAAACAATTCGGCTTGATGAAACATCGAAGCCCCTTCTTCGTTTGCTCCAACTTCGGAAGGTTCTTGGTAGAAACCGGGGCCGTGCGCAGCCAGAATCGATAATAGGAGCGAAATCGCCATGCTGTTCAGCATATGCGGCGGGTGCTGCTTACCGCCAGAGCCCGAATGAAACACCGATAACAGCGAAAGCCACAAGAGTCCGGGCGCTTGCCCGGCACCTTCCTGAAGCACCGGAATGCCTTGGCTGGCTAACCTTCGAAAAGCAGCCGTATGGAGATCGTTGTTTGCCGATTCATCCAGTTCAAAGGCAACATAACATAAAGCCAAGCCTTCCCTGCTCTTAATTTGGTGCTGAATGCCCGGCCTGGAGAGAAATAGGGTGCCTGGATGAAGATGGAATTCTGTCTCGTTTTCGATATACGAGCCGCAGCCTGTCAACACGTAACAAGCTTCAAAAAATGAATGCTTATGCTCCGTATTGTCGAAGTGGCGCGGCATAAATCCCCAGTAGTGGATCCGGACGTTCAGTTCCTGCTGTTCAATACGGTTCAAGGTTCGGTTTAATATGGAATTGGCCCGTTTAAATAAGGGGATGAAAGCATCGTCATCGATGTGCATGGGAGATGGTACTCCTTTTCGGAATTGGCGGATTTCCCTGCCAAGAATATAGAGTTGAATGGGACTAATGATCACTCTCTATTTTATATCATAGATTAGTTTTATTGAAAAAATGGGTACCGTGATGTCATGCATAGACAGCTACACAAGTTCTTCATAAGTAGTTGCTATGCTATGAACATTCAATATAAGAGAGGAGTTCATTATATGTCAGCTACGAAACGATTGAAGCCGCTTTTTCTGGTTGCGTTAGCATCCCTTATCCTCATACTGGGTGCCTGCGGAAATACGAAAGGCGCAGATCCGGATAGCAAGGAAAGCACGGAGGCCACCGGGAACATAGATGGCATGGATCATGGCAGCATGAATCATTCCGGCTCGGGCGAGGTTCCGGATGGGTTGAAGTCGGCAGAGAATCCAACCTATGCGGTCCAGACCCAAGCGATCATTGAATCCGATCACATGCCCGGGATGAAGGGGGCAAAAGCAACGATAGTCGGAGCTTATGATACGACGGTGTACACCATATCGTATACGCCGACGAACGGCGGACCCGAAGTGAAGGATCATAAATGGGTAATTCATGAGGAGCTGAAGGATGCCGGAAAGGAGCCCTTGGAACCTGGAACGGAAGCGGTCGTGAATGCGGATCATATGGAGGGGATGAAGGGAGCCACTGCCGTCATCGATTCCGCCGAACAAACGACGGTCTATATGGTGGATTTCACGACAACAACCGGCGAAGAAGTCAAGAACCATAAGTGGGTGACAGAGAGTGAGTTATCCCCGGTCCAATAAAGTTTCATAGAATAAAACCATCGCTCTCTTAAGACAAGAGAGCGATGGTTTTTTATGCATATGGGGGGATGCTCAGCTTCCTTTGATCTGCTGCAGTGCACCCGTCACTTCCGGATATCGAAACTGGAAGCCGTGACGCAGCGCTTTGGCCGGAAGGATTCGCTGGCCCTTTAGCAGAATGAGCGACATTTCACCCAGGATGGCTTGGAGCATGAAGGCAGGCAGGGGGAGCCAATGCGGACGGTGATAAACCTTGGCGACGCTCCTGCCGAATTCCTCATTCGTGACCGCATGCGGGGAAGCGGCGTTCACGGCTCCTGAAATGTCCTCGTGCCGGATGCAATAATCGATTAAATCCACGATGTCGTCGATATGTATCCAGGAGAGCCATTGCTTGCCGCTGCCGATCTTGCCGCCAACGCCCAGTTTGTAAGGCAGCAGCATTTTGGGGAGTGCACCGCCTTGATTGCCAAGCACGACGCTGATGCGCAGCTTGATTAACCGGTCGACCGGGATGCGGTCGGCCGCCTGCTCCCATTGCTGCACAACCTCGGACGGGAAGTCCATAATCGTTGCAGGGCTTTCCTCATCAAACGTTGCCTGCTCGGATGTGCCGTATATGGCCATCGCCGATGCTTGAAGAATGACCGGAGGTTTGTGTTCCAGGCGGTGCATCAGGTCGGCTACGGCAGATACGGTTCGTTGCCGGGATTGAAGAATTCTCTGCTTGCCTGCTTGCGTCCAGCGCTGGCTCAGGGAGGAGCCCGCAAGGTTAACGAGTGCATCCAAATCCTCAAGCCGCTCCGGATGAGACTTCATCTCATCCCAAGTCAAGTAGGATACCTGCTTTTTTATCTGATGAGCGGGAGTTTCCGGCTTCAACCTGGTGACGATGATAACGTCATAGCCGTCGCGCTGCCAGCGCTTGCTTAATGCTTGGCCAATGAAACCGGTGCCCCCGCAGATGGCTATTCTCATGAGTGAACCTCCTTAAACTTATAATTAACCCGTCAAAACTTGGCTGAGAATCATTACTCGTAATGCATTAAAATGAGCGGAGAAGGTAATAAGAGTACGTTTCTTTTCGAGGATGAAGCCAATATTATACAATCCATTATACAAGAAATGAGGTATGATTCCGTTATATGATTTTTCGGTCATCACTTCAGTTTGTCATGATTCGAAACGGGAAGGGGTGCGGGATGGGACTAATAGAGAAACTTCAAACTTTGATCATTATGGGCGCGGTGGCGATGGGGCTGGCATTGGGGCAGCTGCCGGCTGCCGCAGGCTATGCGGAATATGGGATTGTTCCTTTTTTGCTGCTGATGTTATATGGATTATTTTTGACGATACCGCTGCAGCAGCTAAGAGAGGCGTTCAAGAACATCAAGTTTCTGGGGGCGAGCACGCTCATTAATTTTATCTGGACGCCGCTGCTTGCCTGGGGACTTGGCGCTGTCTTTCTGTCGGATCACCCGGCGCTCTGGATCGGATTCATCATGCTGATGGTGACCCCCTGTACCGACTGGTATTTGGTGTTTACCTCGATTGCCAAGGGGAACGTGCCCTTGTCAACCTCGATACTGCCCATTAATCTGATCCTTCAGGTGCTGCTGCTTCCGCTGTATTTGCTCTTGTTCTCCGGCAAGATCGAAACGATATCGATGGCAACGCTGATCGAAAGCGTGCTGCTTGTGCTCGTTGTTCCGTTTACTCTTGCACATCTCACCCGTTTCTTGCTGAGAGCGAAGAAAGAGGTGCTGGATCACAAGCTGATGCCATTCTTTGGCCGGGCACAGATTGTCTTTCTGGGTCTTGCCATAGTCGCGATGTTTGCGTCTCAAGGGTCATACTTATGGAACAACTTGGACATGATGTATATCCTCATTGTTCCGATCTTGATTTATTTCATGATGAATTACATGCTGGGCAGCGTGGTAGGCAGAATGCTGCGTTTCTCCTACGAGGATTCGGTCAGCCTCCATTTAACGATCATTGCCCGGAACTCCCCGGTAGCCCTCGCGATCGCCGTGACGGCTTTTCCGGAACAGCCCGTGATTGCCCTTGCCTTGGTCATCGGACCGCTGATCGAACTGCCCGTGCTTGCTGCTGTCTCTCAGCTGCTGCTAGTAACAAGAAGAATGAAGCGGAAGTCGATTTCATAACTAGATCGATTCGTCACGCAAACGCCTGCCTTACGATCTCCGCGGCCTGGTCCAGCTCCGTTTTTGTGATAATGAGCGGAGGGGCGAAGCGGATAATGGATTCATGGGTTTCTTTGCAGAGCAGGCCGAGATCCTTTAGTTTCTCGCAGTAGGATCTGGCCGGGACCTTGAGTTCCATGCCGATAAATAAACCTCTGCCGCGCACCTCCTTGATATCGGGATGCGGGATGGATCGAAGCAGCTGGAGAAAATATTCGCCGAGCTCCAGGGAGCGGCCTTCCAGCCCTTCCTCAATGCATACATCCATGGAGGCGATGGCCACCGCGCAGCCGAGCGGATTCCCGCCGAAGGTGGAGCCGTGGGACCCCGGCTCGAATACACCGAGAATATCCGCATCCGCCGCCACGGCAGAGACGGGAAAGACGCCGCCGCCGAGCGCTTTTCCGAGAATGTACATATCCGGCACGATCAACTCCCAGTCGCAGGCAAAGCGTTTACCCGTTCGGCCAAAACCCGTCTGGATTTCGTCCGCAAGCATAAGGACGTTGTGCTGCCTGCACAGCTCCAGTGCCCCGCTTAGGTATCCGTCAGGCGGAATGACGATGCCGGATTCGCCTTGGATCGGCTCCACGAGAAAAGCGGCCGTATTCGGCGAAATCGCCTGCTCCAGCGCCTCAAGGTCCCCATAGGGAATGACTTTGAAGCCCGGCGTAAACGGACCGAAGTCCTCGCGGTATTCGCGGGATGAGGAGAAGGAGGTAACCGTGATCGTACGGCCGTGGAAATTGCCCTCGCAGACGATGATTTCAGCCTGATCTGCCGGAATACCTTTCTTCCGGTAAGCATAGCGACGCGCTGCCTTAAGCGCCGTCTCAACCGCCTCGGCTCCCGTATTCATGGGAAGCATCATGCCTTTGCCGGTAAAAGCGGACAGCTTCTCGTAAAAGACACCCAATTGATCATGATGAAATGCGCGCGAGGTCAGGGTCACTTTATCTGCCTGTTCCTTCAAGGCCCGGATAATGCGGGGGTGACAATGACCTGCGTTCAGCGCCGAGTAGGCGCTCAACATGTCGATATACTGCTTGCCGTCCGAATCCGTCACATGGATGCCTGCAGCTTCGGCAATGACGATGGGAAGGGGGTGGTAGTTTCTCGCGCCGTACCGTTCGGCTTTCTCGATATGGGGGTTGGAAGGGTTCATGGCTTAACCTCCTTGGGAGTCTAAAGAAACCTGTAACGCGGAAAATGCTTTATACCGTGCTTAAGAGGCTTCTCATATCAAGCATGGTGCCATGTCACAAGATGCTTTCGCCCAGCATGGAGGCGATTAAGCCGACAAGCAGCCGGGAAGTCTTCTGCCCGCGATCCAGTAGCGGGTTGTTCTCCACGAATTCGGCTGAGGTTAGAATACCGGATTCCGACAGCATTTCCATGGCCAGGTGCGCTTCCCGGTAGCTCAGCCCGCCTTGAACCGGCGTTCCTGTTCCCGGTGCAATCTTTGGATCGACGCTGTCAATATCGAAGGAGAGATGAACGCCATCCGTCCCCGTTGACGATATTCGGATGGCTTCCTCCATGACCCGGAACATGCCCATGCGGTCGATATCCTGCATGGTGAAGCAGGTAATGCCTTCCTGGCGGATGAAATCCCGTTCGCCCTGATCGAGGGAGCGTGCGCCAATGAGCACTACGTGTTCCGGCTTGATTGTTGATTTTACGCCGCCAACTGAGGTTAGCCGCCCATCGCCTTTTCCCAAGCTGACGGCCAGCGACATGCCGTGGATATTGCCGCTTGGGGTGGTATCCGGCGTATTGAGATCGGAGTGGGCATCGATCCAGATGACGCCCAGGCTTTGGTAGTGCCGCGTAAGCCCGGCTAGTGTGCCGATTGCAATGCTATGGTCACCGCCAAGGACAAGCGGGAAGACACCCGATTCTGCCAGGGCGGACACACGAGTTGCGAGCTGCTCGTTAATCGTTATGACTTCTTTCAGATGTTTTAGTTGAGGATGGTGCGCTTCATCCTTGTGTTCGGGGAGCGCAGCAAAGTCATCGACCTGGTAGGATACACCGAGTGTGTCAAGCTTGCGTTTCAGACCGGCTCCGAATATCGCGTTCGGTCCCTGTCCGGCGCCACGTCGGGTAGCTCCCCGGTCGAAAGGCACCGGGACAATTGTTACGGTGGACGGAAGATTTCTCATCATAGGCTCACCTCCACTTTGTATCAGTGTATTCAGGAGCCCGGCTGCGTGACTTGGGCAAACCCCTATACAAGCTGACCAATGTGGAAGGTTTTGGATACCACGAGAAAAACACCCTTGATGCATGATTCATGAGGTGACCGTAGAGGGCCCCATGATGCAGCATGAAGGGTGTGTAATACGTTCAATTCGATTCATGCTTCATCGTATGCGTACGCGGCATGATCGACGTTTATTTTACCGTTTTATTATAGGTCTCGATCTTGGAGCTGATCTCCTGGGCGGCTTTGTCCAGTGCTTCCTGCGCCGTTTTTTGACCGTTCAGCACTTCCTCGATGGCCGTTTCCGTCAGCTGGCGGGCTTCAGGGAACACGCCCATGACAGCGCCTTGCGTTGCCAGATTGGCCGTCGTTTGATGCAATTGATCCACGGCCGTCTGGAATTGAGGATATTTCTCCAGATTTTCCTTTACCAGGGTCTCTTCGTAAGCTTTGGTTGTTACCGGGAAGTAACCGGTGTTGACATGCCAGTAGGCTTGCGTTTGCGGCTCGGCCAAATATTTCATGAATTCCCAGGCTGCCTGCTGCTCTTCTTCCGATTTGTTGTTCATCAGCCACAGGCTTGCACCGCCGATAATAACGCCGCCATCGCCGCCGTCAGCCGGTTTAGGCAGGAAAGCTGTGCCGACTTCGAATTTGCCTTCCGCTGCGCTGACGATACCGCGGAGCGAAGCCGTGGAGTCCAGCGTCATAGCGATTTGGCCGGCTGCAAAAGCTTTTTTGGTGTCATCCGTTTTACGTCCCAGGTTCAGCAGAACTTTATCGTCCAGCATTTGCTTCCACCATTCCAGCGTCTTCACGGCAGAGCCGTTGTTGACTTGCGAAGCGGTTGCGGGGGAAGTGCGGCCGTTGCCGTTGTTCAGCAGCTCAACGCCTTGGTTCGCAAGGAATTGCTCCATGAACCAGCCGTAGATCGCGAAGGATGCGCCGGCTTGGCCGCCTTTCGTTAGCGCCTTGGCCGCTTCGGCTACCTCTTCGTAGGTTTTTGGAGGATTTTCCGGATCCAGTCCCGCCGCTTTAAAGGCATCCTTGTTGTAGTAAAGGATCGGGTTGGAGGAGTTGAATGGCATCGAATACAATTGGTTGTCGAATGTATAGTAATTTTTAATATTCGGTTCCAAGGAGGAAATGTCGTATGCTTCCGCATCCATGAAGTCCTGAACCGGACGGATCGCCTTGGTGTCCATCATGAAACGACTGCCGATTTCGTACACCTGAATCATGGTCGGGCCGCTGTTCGATCCCAAGGAAGCCTTCAGCTTGTTCAAGCTTTCATCGTACGTTCCTTGAAACACGCCCTCTACCTGAATATCCTTGTGGGCTGCGTTAAAATCGGAGATCAGCTTGTCCGCGACGGTCCCGAGCTCACCGCTCATGGAATGCCACCATACGACCTTAACAGGTTCTTTGGCCGGTTCGCTGCCGGCGGCAACGGTCGTTTCTCCAGCGGCTGGCGTATTGCTGCAAGCGGCGCTGATCAGCATGAAGCAGGAAAGCAGGAGCAGCGCGAAGGACCTTTTACCAAAACGTTTCATGATCGGTTAATCTCTCCCTTTTTGAAAATAAAGTATGGTTTGATCTATCAGAAATTGCGTGGGACCGATTTTTATCGATAACCGGCACGCAAGGCTGAACATGCAGGGTCCGGCTATATTAGCCATCAGCCCTTCAAAGCACCTGCCGTGATGCCGCGTACAAGGGGTTTCAGCCCGAGTGCAAGCAGCAGCAGGGAAGGAAGCAGCAGCAGGAGTACGCCGGAGAGAATCAGATTCCACGAATTCATCTCTTCGAACTGCAGCATGCCGATCCCGATTTGGACGGTTCGCATCTCGACGCGGTTGGTTGTCAGGAGCGGCCACAGGTACATGTTCCAATGGTTCAGAAACGAGTACACGCCCAGCGTGGCAATTCCGGGGATGGATAACGGCAGCACCATGCTCAGGAAATTGCGGACATGTCCACAGCCGTCCACGCGGGCCGCTTCAAACAGCTCCTTCGGCAGCTGCAGGAAGGTCTGCCTGAGCAGGAAGGTTCCGAAGGCCGTGGCCAGAAATGGAATGATGAGGCCTTGATAGGTATCGAGCCAGTTCAGGCTTTTGACCGTCAAATAATTCGGAATCATGATCACTTCCCACGGAATCATCATGGTGGCGAGAAAGAGGCTGAACAGCAGCGTTTTTCCCGGGAACCGCAGGAAAGCGAATGCGTATGCCGCCAAACTCGCGGTCACGATCTGCCCAAGCATGATGGCGATGGAAACAACGAGGCTGTTTCCGATAAAGGTAAGAACGGGAATCGTATCGATCACCTTGGCGAAATTGGACAGATTGATGGCTTCGGGAAGCAGAGGCGGCGGATATACGGCCGACTCGGCCTCGCTCATCAGCGATGTCGACAAGGTGTACAGGAGCGGAAAAGCCACAGTCAATGAACCGAGTAGCAGCGCGACGTAGATGAAGCTTTTGGGCATGAGACGCATGCTCATTGGTAATGCACCTTCTTCTCCACGAATTTAAATTGAAAGACGGTCAGCAGCAGAATGATCGCAAACAGGATGAGTGCTTGCGCGCTGCCGATGCCGAAGCGGAAGTTGACGAATGCATCCTGATAGATGTTGAATACGATGACGTTGGTGCTGTTCATCGGACCGCCCTTGGTCAGGATGTTGATCTGTCCGAATGCTTGGAAGGCGCCGATAACCGAGACAACGGACGTGAAGAATAACGTAGGGGAGATCAGCGGCATCGTAATCCGGAAGAAGGTTCTCAGCGGACCGGAGCCGTCCATTTTGGTGCTGTCGTAGATATCCTCGGGTACGCCCTGCATGCCGCTCAGCATCAGGATGTAATTAAATCCAAGATTCATCCAGACGGTCATGAGCGCAACGGAGATCATGGCCCATTTCGGATCGGTCAGCCATTGAATGGGCTGAGTGCCGAGCAGCGACAGAAAGTAATTCAGTATGCCCAACGTCGGATGGTAGAGAATCATCCAGATCATCGAGCCGGTGCCGACGGACACGGCCATCGGCAGCGAGAAGATGAAGCGGAATATTTTCATGCCCTTCAGTTTGTTGTGCGTCAGGGCAGCCAGCAGAATTGCAGCCGCCATGCCGGTCGGGACCGTCAGCACGATAAACAGCAGCGTGTTGCCGAAGCTTGTATAAAACATCTCGGAGGCTAGTATTTCCTTGAAATTATCGAACCCTACAAATTCGGCTACCCGGCCTTGAGGATCGGTCAGGAACAAGCTCAGATAAACCGATTTGAGCAGCGGGTAGAACAGGAACAGACCGAAAATGAGCAGCGAAGGTGCTAAACATGCATAAGCAAGCATGATTTCCCTGCGCCTTGTTTTCTTGATGGAGATCGGTTTTGCCGCTGTCGCAAGCTCAGCTTCGCTGACCGGCGGCGTCAAAGAGTGACCCGGAGATGGAAGCGTAAAATCTTTTTCCATAATCATGTTTACCTCACTTTCCTGCTTGGCCTTACAGGTATTGAGTATAGGAGTCGGATGTAAAATCCAGTAAAGGATTTTGTAAGAATACCGTAATTTATTGCCGGACATTTTTAGTTGCTGAAGGAGCGTTTGTCAGCGCACGGTACAAAAATATTCCAATCCTTAAAGGCTTGCAGGTTGAGAAGGGATGTGATATCTTATAGCTGTAACCGGTTACACATAAATGAGGTGATGACGGTAATGGCAACGATCAAGGATGTGGCAAATCGGGCCGGTGTGTCCGTAGCCACGGTTTCACGGGTTTTAAATGGAAACGGTTACGTGCATGAGGACACCAGGTCCAAGGTAGAACAAAGCATTCGCGAGCTGAATTATACGCCGAATGAAGTAGCACGTTCTTTATATAAAAGAAAATCCAAATTGATTGGACTTTTGCTTCCGGATATTATGAACCCTTATTTCCCGCAGCTTGCTCGCGGAGTTGAGGATGAGATGCAGGAGAATGATTATCGGCTGATATTCGGGAACAGCGACGAGAGCAAGAAGAAGGAAATGGAGTACATCCAAACCTTTGTCCAAAATAATGTGGTTGGTGTCATATCATCGACCAATGATCCGGATGCCGACATGTATACAGAGCTGAACATTCCCGTTGTGTTTCTGGACCGCACCTCAACGGACCGCCCTTCCGTTTACGCGGATGGTCGGCAGGGAGGAAGGATAGCCGCCCAGGAGATCGTGCGGCGAGGGAGTAAAGCTGTAACGGTCATTCAAGGTCCGGCGGATGTGCGGCCTGCTCAGGAACGTTTTGAAGGAGCCGTTGAGGTTCTGGAAGAACAGGCGGCTGCGTATCAAGTGCTGAAGACGACATCGTTTTCTTTAACCGATGCCGAAGAATTCGCCCAGAAAGTGTTCAGCGAGTTTCCGGACACGGACGGCGTAATCGCCAGTAACGATATCATGGCATCGGCCGTGGTGAAGGAAGCGCATCGGCTGGGGAAAAGGGTGCCGGAAGACGTACAAATTATCGGATTTGACGATATTTTGCTCAGCAGGCTGCTGGCCCCTCCGCTGTCCACGATTCATCAGCCGGCGTATGAAATGGGCCGGGAAGCGGCCAGATTGCTTATCGGACTTATTGAGGGGCAGCACATTGAGAAAAGCAATATCGAATTCTCGGTAGAATTTATAGAGCGGCAGACAACGAGAAAGGTGGAATCATAATGGCGAAAATTGTGGTAATCGGAAGCGCGTCGATGGACTTGGTGGTCACCTCCACCAAGCGCCCCGGCGCGGGAGAGACGGTGCTTGGCGACAGCTTTAAGACGGTACCCGGAGGGAAGGGAGCCAACCAGGCCGTCGCGGCGGCGAGACTGGGCGCAGAGGTGACGATGATTGGCTGTGTAGGCGATGACTCCTTCGGCGAAACGATTTTGAGTAATTTGCAGTCGAATGGCGTTATTACGAACCATGTGGAACCGGTTACAGGTATGGAAAGCGGAACCGCACACATTATTTTGGCAGAGGGAGACAACAGCATCGTGGTGGTGAAGGCTGCCAACGATCGGATCACCCCGGATTATGTTGATCAGGCAGCAGAAGTGATCAAGGCCGCGGATATCGTGTTGATTCAGCAGGAGATTCCGGAAGAAACGGTGGTGCACGTGAGTGAGTTATGCGCGAATTATCAGGTGCCATTGATGCTGAACCCGGCTCCTGCCCGCCCGGTGCCGAGCGTTGTTATTGAACGGGCGGCATACATTACGCCAAACGAGCACGAAGCGGCTATCCTATTCGGAGATGAGCCATTAGGCGACGTGCTGCGCCGTTATCCGAACAAACTGATCGTGACGGAAGGCAAGCGGGGCGTTCGTTATTTCGACGGCAACGAAGAGGTTGTGGTTCCCGGCTACAAGGTTGATGCCGTGGACACGACGGGAGCCGGCGATACGTTCAACGGTGCCTTTGCCGTGGCTCTGTCCGAAGGCATGGGCATTGCCGACAGCCTGAGATTTGCGAACCGCGCAGCTTCCTTGTCGGTCATGAAGTTCGGAGCGCAGGGCGGAATGCCGTCTCGCCTCGAAGTGGAAGGGAGTCTTTGATCATGAAGAAGAACGGCATGCTGAACAGTCACATCGCGAAAGTGCTGGCAGATCTGGGACACACCGATACCATCGTTGTTGGCGACGTGGGCCTTCCGATTCCTCCCGGCGTTCCCAAGATTGACTTGGCATTAACGCTGGGGACGCCAAGCTTTACCGAGGTGGTGAATGCGATTGCCAATGATATGGTGATTGAAAAAATCGTCATTGCTGAAGAAATGAAGCTTGATAATAAGGAAACACTGCACTATATACAGGAGAACTTTCACGGTTGCGAGATCGAGGCCTGCTCGCATGAGCAGTTCAAGGCACGGACGGGAAACGCCAAGGCGGTTATCCGTACAGGCGAAGCCAAGCCCTACGCGAACTGCATTTTGCAGGCCGGTGTTCATTTCGGTTAAAAAGGAGGAAGCACCATGAACATTGAGATGACGAACATCCATAAATCTTTTGGCACGAACCGGGTGCTGGCAGGTGTGGACTTTGATCTCCGGGAAGGAGAGGTCCATGCTCTGATGGGAGAGAACGGCGCGGGTAAATCGACGCTGATGAATATATTAACCGGTCTTCACAGCCGGGATGAAGGCAAGATTGTCATCGACGGTAAGGAAACCTATTTTGCTAATCCGAAGGAAGCGGAAGAGAAAGGCGTTGCCTTCATCCATCAGGAGCTTAACATCTGGCCGGAGATGACGGTTCTGGATAACTTGTTTATCGGCAAGGAGATGACGTCCGGCCTCGGTTTCCTCAATATGAAACAAATGAAGGCGCTTGCGAAGGAACAGTTCGATAAATTAGCGGTGACGATACCATTGACGCAGGAGGCGGGAGAATGCTCCGTCGGACAGCAGCAGATGATTGAGATCGCCAAAGCGCTCATGACCAAAGCGAAAGTCATTATTATGGACGAGCCGACGGCGGCGCTGACCGAAAGGGAAATCGAGAAGCTGTTTGATGTCATCCGTTCATTGAAAAAACAAGGCGTATCCATCGTCTACATTTCCCACCGGATGGAGGAAATTTTTACGATCTGTGACCGAATCACGGTCATGCGGGATGGGAAATCCGTTGATACCAAAGCCATTCCGGACACGAGTTTTGACGAAGTTGTCAAAAAGATGGTCGGCCGGGAGCTGACCGAGCGATATCCCGCACGACATCCATCTCCGGGCGAACCGGTGCTGGAAGTGAAAAATATGACGGGCAAGGGCCGGTTCGAGAATGTGAGTTTCTCGGTTCGTGCCGGCGAGATCGTAGGCGTGTCGGGTTTGATGGGCGCGGGACGCACCGAGATGATGCGAGCGATATTCGGATTGGACCCGCTGGATAGCGGCGAAATCTGGGTGCGCGGAAAGAAAGTTTCGATCAAGAAGCCGGATGATGCCGTGAAACACGGTATTGGATTCATAACAGAGGACCGCAAGGATGAAGGGTTGGTCCTGGATTTCTCGGTCCGTGAAAATATGGCGCTGCCCAATCTGTTCAGCTTCTCATCCAGAGGGTTTATCTCCGGGAAGAAGGAGCAGGATTTCGTGGACACGTTGACGAAGCGGCTGCAGATTAAAACCCATTCCTCCGAGACGCAGGCACGCAATCTGTCGGGCGGTAACCAGCAGAAGGTCGTAATCGCCAAGTGGATCGGCATTGGGCCGAGCGTGCTCATCCTGGACGAGCCGACACGAGGCGTGGACGTTGGGGCGAAGCGGGAAATTTACCAGCTGATGAATGAGCTGACCGAACGCGGCGTGGCGATCCTGATGGTCTCGTCGGAGCTGCCGGAGGTGCTCGGAATGAGCGACCGGATTCTGGTTGTTCACGAAGGCAGAATTTCCGGTGAATTGGATCGCGAACAAGCCACGCAGGAACACATCATGACTCTAGCTACAGGAGGTCAGTAATATGACAACTATTAACGATGCCAAGGCGGAAAAAGGGTTTAAGGTATCAGGTTTGACGCAAAAGCTCGGTCCGCTGCTCGGACTGATCATTCTGATCGTTATCGTATCCGTTCTGAATCCAAGCTTCTTGGAACCGCTTAACATTCTGAACCTGCTGCGTCAGGTATCGATTAACGCATTAATTGCATTCGGTATGACGTTTGTTATCCTGACAGGCGGCATTGACCTGTCGGTCGGTTCGATTCTCGCACTCTCCAGCGCATTTGTCGCCAATATGATGGTGGCCGGGTTTGACCCGATCCTATCGATCATCATCGGCGTTGCGCTTGGCGGTGTCATGGGGATGATCAACGGTCTCATGATTACCAAAGGGAAAATGGCGCCGTTTATCGCCACTTTGGCTACCATGACGATATTCCGAGGACTTACGCTGGTCTATACGAACGGTAACCCGATTACGGGTCTCGGCGACAGCCTTGCATTCCAATTGTTCGGCCGCGGTTACCTGCTTGGTATTCCGGTACCTGCCATTACGATGATCATCACGTTTGCCGTGCTGTGGGTCATCCTGCATAAAACGTCGTTTGGCCGCAAGACCTATGCCATCGGCGGTAACGAAAAAGCATCGCTAGTATCCGGTATTAAAGTACCGCGCGTGAAAATTATGATCTACTCCTTGGCAGGGATGCTGTCCGCGCTTGCCGGCGCGATTCTAACCTCTCGTTTGAATTCCGCACAGCCGACAGCAGGGACGTCCTATGAATTGGATGCCATCGCAGCCGTTGTTCTGGGCGGTACAAGCCTGACCGGCGGTCGCGGCCGGATCGTCGGTACGTTAATCGGTGTGCTGATCATTGGCATACTGAACAACGGACTCAACCTGCTCGGCGTGAACTCTTTCTATCAGATGGTTGTCAAAGGCGTCGTGATTGCGATTGCCGTGCTGCTCGACCGTAGAAAATCGGCTTAAGGGGGAGAATGAACGATGAAAAAAACAACTTTGCTGCTCGTATCACTTATGCTGATCTTCATAACAGGCTGTTCGCTGGAGCCGCCGGAATGGGCGAAGCCCAAGGCTAGCGGAGATGTAAAAGACATCAAAATCGGTCTTTCCATCTCGACCTTGAATAACCCGTTCTTTGTCTCCTTGAAGGATGGCGTCGTCGCCGAAGCGGCGAAGCAGGGAATGGAGGTCGTTGTCGTTGACGCACAGAACGACTCGGCTAAGCAGAGCAATGACGTCGACGACTTGATTCAGCAGGGCGTCAACGCACTGTTGATTAACCCGACGGATTCGTCTGCGATTTCAACCGTGGTGCAAACGGCGAATAGCTTGGGCATTCCGGTCATTACACTCGACCGCTCGGCGGATCAAGGTGAGGTCGCTGCGTTGGTTGCCTCCGATAACGTCAAAGGCGGTCAGATGGCAGCCGAGTATATCGTGGAACAACTGGGCAAAGATACGAAGGTCATTGAGCTCGAAGGCGTTCCGGGCGCTTCCGCGACGCGTGAACGCGGCAAGGGTTTCCACGATATTGCAGATGAGCAGCTGAACGTGGTCGCGAAGCAAGCAGCGGATTTTGACCGGACAAAGGGTCTTACCGTGACGGAAAATCTGCTGCAGGGCAATCCGGATGCCAAAGCGATATTTGCCCATAATGACGAGATGGCCCTGGGCGCAATCGAAGCGATCCAAAGCTCGGGCAAAGACATCATGGTCATCGGCTTTGACGGTAATGACGATGCGCTGAAGTCCATCGAAGCCGGCAACCTGACGGCCACGGTAGCCCAGCAGCCGGAGCTGATCGGTCAGCTCGCTGTCGGCGCAGCCAAGGACGTGCTGCAGGGCAAAGAGGTGGAAGCGAATATCGCTGCACCGCTGAAACTGGTTGTGAAGGAGTAATCTGGCGGGATGAAGGAGCGTTACCTTATGCGATAGAAGCAGGGTAACGCTTTTTTTGTCATCCTGATCATTCCATCCCGGGCTGCGAAGTAACTCACAGCCTTGCGATGACAGCAGGAATACAATATCGTAAAAGGGAACAGTTATTTCGCATATGATATGATAATGGTTGTGTATGCGTTTACTGCTTAGATGTAAAAAAGGAGCTATGTAACTATGACGATGGAAAAAAGAAAACATGCGATCGTGATTGTAGGCTATGGCGGAATGGGCAGCTACCATGCCAAGCTGATTAAGGACAATGCATTTCTCGAGGTTACGGGTACCTACGATATTTTGAAAGATCGCCGGGAAGTGTCCCAGCAGGACGGGTATCCTGCCTACGAGAGTTATGAGCAGGTATTAAACGATGCTGCGGTTGACGTGGTGCTCATTGCTACACCTAATGATGTGCACAAGGAATTGGCACTTCAGGCGTTTAAAGCCGGCAAGCATGTCATCTGCGAGAAGCCGGTGACATTGTCCGTCAGTGACTTCAAAGAGATGGTGTCTGCGGCCGATGCTGCTGGCCGGGTGCTGATGGTTCACCAGAACCGCCGCTGGGACGAGGACTTCCTGACGATTAAGCAAATGTACAACGAGAAGACAATTGGCGATTTGTTCCGTATCGAATCCAGGGTACACGGGGCGAACGGCATTCCGGGCGACTGGCGCCATCTGGAAGCCCACGGCGGCGGCATGCTGCTGGACTGGGGCGTGCATTTGCTGGACCAGATCCTGTTCATGGTGGACAGCCGGATGACCAGCCTGAGCAGCCGCTTAAGCTTTATTTTGGGCGATGAGGTGGATGACGGCTTTGAGTCGGTTATCGAATTCGAGAACGGCGTATCGGTTCTGATTGAAGTGGGGACGACGAATTTCATTACGCTGCCACGCTGGTACGTCAAAGGAACCGAGGGAACCGGTATTATTGAGGATTGGTCGTTAAACGGAAGAATCGTTACCCGGAACCAGGATGCCGTGAAAGTGGAGCCGAAGCCGATTCAAGCCGGGGTAGGCTTGACCAAAACGATGGCCCCTCCTTCCGAAGAAGCTACCATTACGGGAGCTCTGCCGGAGCCATACCGTCAATCCAGCAGCTTCTTCGATAACTTTGCGGCCGTGATTCAAGGCGAGGCTGAACCGATTGTGAAGAACGAGGAAGTGCTGCGCGTCCTGAACCTGATCGAAGCGGTGTTTGAATCGGCCCGAACGGGAGAAACGCTGAAGAATTTCGATATTTACCCTGCGTAATCTATACAAATTTGCACTTATTATTATAGAAAAAGTACCGCTTCCGCCAAGCGAATTAGGCTTGAGGCTGCGGTACTTTTTATTTTTCATGTTGTGGTTGCTGACAGCTCATTCGCGAAACTCGTCGAGCGTGTAATGTTATTTCGCATGATCGACCTTTCCGGAACTCCCGGCTTGCAGCACCCGCCTGTAGTCGCTGGGCGCCCAGCCCGTATCCTGCTTGAACAGCTTCGAGAAATAGGAATAGTTGGCGTACCCCACCTTAGCCGCAATCTGGTACACCGACAATGGAGTCGTCTCCAGCAGATGCTTGGCTGCCTTGATGCGGGACTGAATGATGTAAGTACCCAAAGAGACGCCCGTCTCTTTCTTGAACACGCGGGCCAAATAATCCGGGTTAAGATAGACGATTTCCGCCAGGCTCGTTCGCGTCAGCTCATCCCCGTAATGGCTTTGAATATAATGCTTGATCTCCTCCACCACCGTATGCGAATGGTCGGCGTAGGCATGATATTCTGCTGCCGTGCTGACGAGATATTCCATATATTTCTCCATGTCTTCAATCGAGTTCAAGGATTGCAGGAACAGCTGGTCATTGGTTTTGCCGGTATACAGCTTATGTGCCTGGATCTCTTTGCCCTTCAGATAGGAATACACCAGCTGCACGATATCCAAGCGGAACAGACGCAGCACCGAGGCGTTGTAGACGCCATTCTTGGCTAGGTTTTGCAAGTATTTGCGGGTTTCTCCCAGAAACCCAGCCGGATTGTTACCGCTGAGAAGCGCTTCCCAGTCTTGCAGCGGCGGAGGGGCGTACGCGGTTTCTTGCAGGGAATGGTGTTCCAGAAAAACAATCTGATTCCGCTTTTTGATCATATCCTCATTCATTTGTAGCAGAATCCGAATGGACTTGTTGATTTCCTCCAAAGCCACCGAAATCGATACGCTGCAGCAAGCATCGCTCCGGAGAAATTGATTGGCTTTGTCAATGAACGAAGTGCAGATGGATTCAATGACCCCGGTATCCGGAGGATGATTCCATTTCAGCATGACCATCCAATTGTAATCCCTATATTCCATAGCGGCTTCAACCGTGAAGAGCGGGTCCTGGAACAATTCGGACAGCACATTGAGAAATGCATAGTCAAACAGGTCTTTGTCTTCTTTGCCCAAACTTTTATCATGCGGAAAAATGGTGATGAGCACAGGAAGAAATAGATCCGACATCTCATAGGACAGGTTCTGTTCCGCGATATATCCTGCGATGGCGACCCGGCCCGAAGAAGCTTTCCTTTCCTTTATCAGTTTGCTCCAAAAATGCTCCTGGAGCTTTTTTTGATTTTTTTTCCACAGCTGCCCGTCTTGTATCGCTTCCTGATCGCTTTGCTGTTCCTTTGCTTTATAGGCAGCCTTGGAGATGATGAGGCTAAGCTTATCGAATTCAATCGGCTTCAGGAAATAGTCAAAGCTTTGCAGCTCAATGGCCTTCTGCGCATAATTGAAATCAGCGTAATTGGTCAGGAAGATCGTCTGAATGCTGTATTGTTCCTCGCGTATCCAGGCGAGAAGCTCCAGCCCGCTGCCTTGCGGCATTTCGATATCGCAGATGAGGATCTGGACCGAATGCTGCTGCAGTATATCCCTTGCCTGTGCAACGCTGTAAGCGGTATGGACCTGTTCGATCGAGAGGGCTTTCCAATCGATTTTCTTCTCCAGTGCGGCCACGACAAAATAATCATCATCAACCAGCAATACGTTCATTGAATTTCTCCTTTCCATTCCTGCACGGGTTGTGGAAGCGTTAATATGACGCAGGCGCCGCCCCCTTCTCGATTTGAAAATTCCACATGTGCCCTGCGATGATAGAGCAGCTCCAGCCGCTGAAGGGTGTTCATGATCCCGATGTGTTTCCCTTCGCTTTGATCCAGCGGCTTGCCGTTTGCCAGCTTATCCAATACGTCTTCCGGAAAGCCGGGGCCGGTATCGGAGATCCGGATGACCGCGTAAGGCTTATCGTCCTCCACCTGCAAGCTGACGGTCAGGTGAATTTGCAGCACCTGATCTCTGGATACGGCGTATTTCACCGCGTTTTCAATAAAGGTCTGGAGCACCAGAGGGGGGATCGTGAGGCCGGCAAGCTCTTGTTCAAACCCGATATGATAAGAAAAGGCATCGCGGTAGCGGTGCTTCTGAATCTCCAGGTAAATCCGGACATGCTCGATCTCGTCCGCAAGCCGCACGAGGTTATCGCCGCTTTGAAAGATGTAACGAAAATATTTGGATGTGGACAGCGACATATATTCGATTTCCTTAAACATCTGCATTTGCGCCATGCTGTAGATGTTCGTCAGGCAGTTCAGGAAAAAATGGGGGTTGATCTGCAGCTTCATATAATCCAGCTGGATTCTTTGCTTCTCCAGCTCCTGCTCGTAGATATCGATTTTAAACTTCTTGATCTGTTCGATCAGGTGTTTGAATTGGGAGTTGACCTGCTCGAGCTCGATGATCTCGCTGCTCATGAAATCCAAATTTTCGCTATCCTCGTGGATGCGCCTTACGTTTTCCGAGAAATTCTGAATGGGCTTTAACACCTTCTTCTTGAAATACAGCATGACCACGCTGAGCGTGCAAGTAAGCAGCACGAACAGCAGCATAATGAGCAGCTGGGCGATCATGATGGTCTCGAACACGCCGAACTGGATGACCAGCTGCACGTTGAAGGAGGCGTTCGAGAATCCCTCCGTGACCGTAGTCCGCGGCTGTGACAGGCTGAACAAGGAAGCCTTGGCGCCTTCGAGCGGCTTGGCCCCGGCCTCGCCGGCACCTGGACTCGTAAGGGCTGCTCCTTGGGCATCCACCAGAGAGACGAACCCGTCCTCGCCCAAATCCAGTTCCTGGAGCGGCCGGACCAGGTCGTCTGCGGAGATGAGGCAGATCAGATACCGGTTGTGGTAAGGGACGATGTTGATGATGTAATGCGTGTCCTGAACAAGGATCGGATTCCAGTTGGAGTAGAACGTTTCGTATACGTTTTTGGAATCCGTGAGGGAGACGATCTGTTCCTTTAGCTCCAGGAACTCCGTATACGATAGGGACATGGGCGCATAGTTCTGGAAAAAATCCTGCTCTTTTAAATAGAAGAAGAAGTTGTATTCTTGGCCGTAGTTTTTTTGAAGCTCGTTGAACCGTTTATGCACTCTTTCGCTCGACTTGATGTAATCCACGTAGTCTGTGCCGGGGGTATCCATGATCTTGATGCTCTCATCATTCGCCAGCGTCCAGCCCATATAGTGGTTGATGTAGGAGAAGTCATGATTGATCTGCCTGATATACAGATTCGCCGTATCCTGCAAATATCGAGTCGATTGCTGCTTCACGATGAAGATGGAAGCGAAGCTGATCACGAGATCCACCACGAGGGCAAAAATCGAGATAAAGAGCATGATTTTCACATAGTGACGGATGGGATAAGGCTTGTTATTGAGTGCTTTAACCATAGGGATGCCGTGATTCCTTTCAATTCGCCTGTACATGTAAGCGTTTTAATAGTGGTACTGATCATTATAAATGGAAAAGACGAAAAAAACAGGAGCGAACGTGAGCGCATTTTCCATAAAGTCCGGATACCACATCGTAAAGTCCGGATAATAGCATGCTTTGCATAGGGGACTCGAGGATTCCTTGAAGTGGAATAGGGCGAAGGTCCGAATAGGACATCATGAGGTCCAAATAACGATTCCGGAGCGAAGTATACTGAAATTGCTTACGTGACATACCGAATTCACGACGACGAGTACAGAAAGGGGAATCGATTTGAAAGCAGGCCAACTGAATAGAACCACACACCCAACCCTCGGGCGGATCAGAAAAAATTGGGGCCTGTATTTGCTGCTGCTGCCTGCGGTAGTACTGGTTTTGTTGTTTTCTTACGTACCGATGTACGGGATCTTGATCGCATTCAAGGATTACAGTCCCGCTCTCGGGATTATGGACAGCCCCTGGGCAGGCCTGAAGTATTTCGAGAAGTTTTTTAACTCCTATCAATTCTCGACAACCATTACCAATACGCTGGTCATCAGCTTATACAGCGTGGCGACATTCCCGATTCCGATCATGCTTGCCTTGATGGTCAATCAAATGCGCCAGAATGGGTTCAAGCGCTTCTTTCAGACCGTAACCTATATGCCGCATTTTATATCCACGGTCGTGATGGTGGGACTCATGCTGATTCTGTTCTCGCCGGGTTCGGGATTGATCGGGAATATCTTTCGGCTCTTCGGTGCACAAGCACCGAACCTGATGGGATCGGCCGGCTTGTTCAGCAGCGTGTATGTATGGTCGGATGTGTGGCAGCATACGGGCTGGGACAGCATTATCTACATCGCGGCTTTATCTGCGGTGAGCCCCAGCTTGTACGAAGCGGCCACGATGGACGGGGCAAGCCGGTGGCAGAAAATCCGGTTTATCGATATCCCGATGCTGATGCCTACGGTCGTGACCTTGCTTATATTGCGGATCGGCAGCTTGCTTGGCGTCGGCTTCGAAAAGGTTTACCTTATGCAAAACAGTCTCAATATTACCTCCAGTGAGGTCATCTCCACGTATGTGTACAAAATCGGGATGCTGAGCAGCCAATACAGCTTCTCGTCGGCCATCAATTTGTTTAATACGGTCATTAATTTTGCTCTGTTGATTCTGGTCAACCAGATTTCGAAAAAATACAGCGAAAACAGTTTGTGGTAACGCAAGAGAGGAAGGGTTCTATGGGTGTAGTGGAAGTAAGAGAGAAGACGGCGCCGCGGCAGAGGAATACCCGATCTTCCGACAGGGTGCTGGAAATCGGCCTGTATGTATTCGCTGTCTTGATGCTGATCGTGCTGATTTACCCGCTGTACTTCATCATCATCGCTTCGTTCAGCGAGCCGGCGGCGGTTGCGAACGGACAGGTATGGCTGTGGCCTAAGGAATTTACGCTGGCAGGCTATCAAGAATTGCTGAAGCACTCTAATATATGGATTGGGTACCGAAATACGATTGTGTATACGATTGTGGGTACCGCCATCGGCTTGGTGGTTAACATATCCGCAGCTTACGCGCTCTCGCGCAAAGACCTCGTGGGCCGCAAGTATATATCGCTGCTCTTTATTTTTACGATGTTCTTTAACGGCGGTTTGATTCCGACCTTTATGACGATCCGCGATTTCCAGCTGTACGATACGTTTCTGGTCATGGTGCTGCCGTTCTCGGTTGCCGCCTTCAACATCATTGTGGCGCGGACTTTTTTCCAAAGCAGCATTCCGGAGGATTTATGGGAGGCGGCGCAGCTCGATGGCTGCGGAAATCTGAGATATTTCGTGACTATCGTGATTCCGCTCTCGAAAGCGGTCATCTCGGTCATCGCCTTGTGGACGGCCGTGGGTCACTGGAATTCCTATTTCAATGCCCTGATCTATTTAAAAGATACGAACCTGTACCCCTTACAGCTCATCCTGCGAAATATTCTGGTCACCAACCAGATGCAGTCCGCCATGGGTACCGGAGAAGCCGCGGCCATCGCGCTGCGACTGGCCAATATTATGCGCTACGCGGTCATTATCGTCGCAACGGTGCCGATCATGTGCATCTACCCGTTTGTACAGAAGTATTTCAATCAGGGGGTGATGATCGGAGCCGTGAAGTCGTAACACCGATGAATTTATGAAAAATAAGTATTGGGGGAATGGTTGAATGGGAACAAACAATGTAAAGAGGAAGCACCGCCTGAAGCTGGCTGCCGTCATCATGTTGGCCGCAATCCTGCTGCTGAATCTGGCGGGCTGCAGCGGCGGCAAGAAGGAGGACGCCAATTCGGATGCCGAAGCCGCTTTTAACAAAGAAGGCCTGCCGATCGTGAATGAGCCGATTACGCTGGACGTGCTGACCGTTCGCTGGGGCAATATGGGAGATACGTTCCTCCAGAACCAGTGGCTCAAGGATTTGGAGAAGGAGACCAACGTCAAAATCAATTGGCAGATCATGTCCTCCAATGATTGGGGCGAGCAAAAATCGATCATGCTGGCGAGCGGTACGCTGCCGGATATCATTTTCGGCGATATCGTGTTCAGCGATTCCGACATCGTGAACAACCTGTCGTATTTCCGCCCGCTGGACGACTACATCGATCAATACATGCCGAACCTGAAGGCGGCGCTGGAAGAAACGCCAGAAATGAAAAAGATGAGCACATTCCCGGACGGGAAAATCTACTCCTTGCCGGCGCGGCTGCCGTCAAGGCCGAAAGCATCGATTCAGCCGATCATCAACAAAGCCTGGCTGGATCAGCTCGGACTGGAAGTTCCGGACAACACGGACGAGTTGTATAGCGTATTTAAAGCGTTCAAAGAAGGAGATCCGAACGGCAATGGCAAGGCTGACGAAATTCCGGTCAGCGGATCGGGGAACATCAGCATTGATCTGTTGAATCCGTTCGGCATCACGGACATCAACGGAAACAGCATGATGGTTATCGATAACGAGCCCGTGTTCTACCCGGTGACGGAGAATTACAAGGAAGCGATTAAGTGGGCGCATAAGCTGTACGCCGAAGGCCTCATAGACCAAGAGATCTTCACACAGGACAGCACCATGTCCACGGCGAAGCATCAGAATCCGGATGCGGCGCTGATCGGTTTCTCCAACCAATGGGTACCGGACGCCGTATTCGGGAAATGGAAGGATCAATACATTGCGATTCCGTCCATTGCCGGACCTGACGGAAAAAGGTACCAGGGCGGCGAGCCTCAGGGCATGAGCCTGCGAAGAAACGAGTTCCTCATTACCACGTCGAACAAATATCCCGAAATTTCGGCGCGCTGGGCGGATCAGTTCTACACCAATGAAGCGAGCATTCAGAATTTCTGGGGAGCCATCGGCACGGTGATTCAGAAGAACGACGACGGAACGTTTACGCTCATGAGTCCGCCGGAGGGGACGAGTGCGGATGCTTGGTACTGGGAGCAATCCGTAAGGGATTTCGGTCCCAAGTATGTCAGCCCGAGCTTCGAGAAAAACATCATACTGGATGAGACCACGGGCGACGGCTTGAAGCTGGTCATCGACAAGTTGGGCAGCGATTACGTGACGACGCCGTTCCCGAACGTGATGTACAGCGCCGAAGAATTCCAGGAGCTGCCTACGCTGACAACGGATATCGATGGTTATGTCGGTACGACCCGCGCAAAATGGATATCCGAAGGCAACATCGATGCGGAATGGGATGCGTACGTCAAGAAGCTGAACGATATGGGCCTTGAGCGGCTGGTACACATCCGCAAGGAAGCCTATCAGCGGTATATCAGCGTCAAATAAGGAGACGGCAATCGTCAGGAGCTGCCCCGCAGAACGAAATGCTGCGGGGCAGCGTGATTTTGAGGGGATGGAGTTTGACTTGAATTCAATAGGTTTTAGAGTATCAGACTTCAACGAAGAAGGCGGAATTGTTTTGGAGAAGCGAAGCGTTCCCTGAAAGCTTTCCATCGGAAAGCTCGCAACGAAAGCCTATGCTATCCCCGGATTTTCACCATATAACAAAACGCAAAAAAATCTGGGTCAACAGGGATGTAAAGTATGATCCGCATTCGAAGTGATGAATAAGCTTTTATTGAATCGAATTCTAGGGAACTCAGGAGGCAGCAGTCATGGGAAACATCAAAGTCACGGTATGGAATGAATACCAGCATGAGAGACATAATGAACAGGTGGCCGGCATATATCCGAATGGGATTCATCGTGCGATAGCGGATCATCTCGAACAGGTGGAAGGCTTGGAAGTAGCGACTGCCGTACTGGATGAGCCGGATCACGGCTTATCCGAAGCACGATTGGCCAACACGGATGTGCTGCTGTGGTGGGGACATTTGGCCCATGACGAGGTCCGGGATGACATTGTGGAGAAGGTTCGGCAGCGCGTGCTGGACGGCATGGGATTGATCGTTCTGCACTCCGGCCATGGCTCCAAAATCTTCTCCCGGCTCCTTGGCACGAACACCGGGATGCTGAAGTGGCGCGACGATGGTGAGATCGAGCGTTTATGGGTCGTTGAGCCGGGCCATCCGATTGCGCAGGGACTGGGTGAATATATTGAGATTCCGCGGGAAGAAATGTATGGAGAGCGGTTCGAAATCCCGGCGCCGGATGAGCTGGTGTTCATCTCCTGGTTTGAAGGCGGCGAAGTGTTCCGCAGCGGCTGTTGTTACAGGCGCGGCAGAGGGAAGCTGTTTTATTTCCGGCCGGGCCACGAAATGTTCCCGGTCTACCATCAGCCCGAAATTCTGCAGGTCATTGCCAATGGCGTGTTCTGGGCTGCTCCTGTGAAAGGGGCCAAATCGGCTTATGGACGGGTGTCGCCTATCGCCCCTGTCGTTCAGTCCTAGTGAGAGACTAATATAAGGAGTGTTCTATGATGAATAAATTTCGAATCGGCTTAATTGGTTTGGGCGGGATGGCGCAGGAGCATATCCGCTGGATGAATGAAGAGAAAATCTATCAGTTCGTGGCTGTGAGCGACGTCAATGGCGAAGCCGTGGCCAGGGTAGGCGATCAGCTGGGGATCGAGGACGGCAAGCGCTATGCGGATTTCAAAGATTTGATAGAAGATCCTGACGTGGATGCTGTCATTTCGGTTACGCCCAACAACGTGCACGCCGATATCATCCGTGCATGCTTGCAAGCAGGTAAGCCTTTCTTGGCGGAAAAACCATTTACGCGCGTCTTTGAAGAGGCCATCTCCTTGCTGGAGCTGTATGAGAAGCAGCCCGTTCCAGCCATGATCGGGTTTACGTACCGTTATACGCCCGCTTTTCGTTATGCCAGGGAACTCATTCGTACAGGCAAACTGGGGACGATCCGTCATTTCTCCATTCAGTATTTGCAGGGGTTTGGCGTGCCGAACCAGCAGGTTCCCTACATGTGGAGATACAACAAAGCCATCACCGGGACGGGGACACTGGGAGATCTCGGTTCGCATATGATTGATATGGCCCGTTTTCTGTTTGGAGAGTTTGAAGAAATCACGGCCCAGTTACATACCATCATCCCGGAACGTCGTGACCCGGTGACGGGAGCGATGGCCAAGATCGAAGTCGATGATTTTGCCAGCTTTCAGGCACGGATGGCGGATGGCATGATGGGCGTGTTCCAGACATCACGCAATGCGTTCGGTTCAGGCAATCAGCATGAGGTGTCCATTTACGGCGACCATGGCACCGTCCACGCCAGCACGTTGGATCCGGAACGGGTGGTTTGGATTCGCGAAGAAGAGCCCGGGCAGCTCGCCAGAACGACAATGGAAGTGCCGCAGCATTGCAAAGTCAAGCAGTATGCCGATTTTGCCGCGATATTGCGGGGAGCGCCTGCCGACGGAGTCCCCGGGTTTATGGACGGATACCGGAATCAAGAGGTGCTGGACGCGGTCGTCAGATCAAACGAGACCAAAACGGTGGTAGAGCTTGGTAAATCCATCGGCCAACGGATCCAGAGCTTGTCATAACGTCTTGCCCATCCAGATATACAGTGCCATCAAACTGAACAGAAACAGGCAGAAGTTGACGCCTACAAACAATCCGCGGAGCACAGGCGAGCGGTGGAACTGAAAAGGAGTACGGAGGTCTCCCGTGCCTTCGATCAGGAACAGGATCAGCACCGTGTGAATGATCGTATGGCCGATGACTTCTTTGTAACCGAATACAAGGCTTGTCATAACAAAAATGCAGGATACCAGCAGCGCCGTGAACCGGTTCATGATGCCTACGATGAACGCCCATGCCAGCCCGATTTCGATAAAAGCGCTAATCATGACAAAATGCTCAATGGTAAAACCGAAGGTAGGAAGTCCATAGCTGCCCATAACCGTGCAGGCGAGCTCGGGAATGGTCAGCTTTTCCATGGCAAGCCAAGCGAGGGACATGCCTGTGCATATATACATGACCGGGGCTGCCGTTCTTTTTATAGGAGTGCCGCACACAAACAGATAATACACAATGCCAAGATAGATCAAATAATCGATGGAATGAAACATACCGTAGGACAAGGAGGCTTGGATATAAAGCAAGAATAGGATGGCGCCGCTCAACGGCAAGGTGCGTTTATAGAGCAGGCACGCTGCGGCTGCGGAGAGGCCGAGGATAATCCACATGGAATTGGTTCGGAATTCGGGTGCGAGGTACGAGCCGCTCAGAAGCTGCAGCACCAGCCCGATAGCCAGCCCAAAACGCAGAATCACCTCGGTATGGGGCCTCAACCTGTGCAGCCATCCGTGGATTCGCACGACGGGACGCATCTTACCCAAGGGATCGTGAAATGCGCATGTGAGCAATAAGATCAACAATGTAAACGCTAACCAAAACAGGAATGTCAGTGTAACGACGCGAGGAAAAGGCAGGGGGACCCTTTCAAAGTTATCCGTAAACCATTTGACATGAATATAGATGTTGCTAATCTTGGAGAAATGCATTACCATTCAATCAGTTCCTCCCTTAACCAACTCTAGTCACCTATCCAAGATAATACAATATTAGATAAAAAAGTATATTATTGGATGAATATATCCCCCCATTTTGAAAATATTATCCCTTAAAAGCGTTCATAGGCAGCGGTTGACTTTATAGTCATAGCGTCACCAAACAAGCCGATCCACCCGGATCGGCTTGTTTTTATGTTTCATGTTAGGGGTTCTTTTTACTGCTGAATGCGGCTTAAAGACAGGCTCAACCCGGCTAAGGAAGCTGTGTTCTTGCAGCGTAACGTTCAATGGTTTCATAAGGCAGATGATCGGTAATCAGACGACCGTAATGCGCGATCCGTACGATGCCGTCCTCGTCCAATACAAACTCTGCGGGAATCCGATTGAAATTTGAACCTTCTTCCGGCGTCAGCTTGAAACCTGCCGCTTCGGCTTCATCCGTAAATTGATGCACATTCGGTTGAGCTAAGGTGGCTTGTGTCTTGGCTGCCGAAGTCTCGACTCCATAGAGCGTGTAGAGCTCCGCATTCGGATCGGCAATAAGAGGAAACGGAGTATTCTGCTGACCAACATGCTGATGAAGCGCAACTTCCGGTGATTCGAATACGCAAATGACATCGAGATGATACTGCTGCCACTGAGGATATCGTTGAATAAACTGGTGCACCCTCAGATTGCACAGTGCGCAGGCTGCGTTACGGAAAAAAGCGAGAAGTAATTTACGTTCGCGATAGGTTTCCAGCGAAATCATATTTCCATGTTGATCTACCCTTTGGAATAATGGAGCATATTCTCCGGGTTGAAGCACGTTGTTCATGTTGGATTTCCTCCTGGGTTAACGGTATATAGGCGTGAGGCCTATTACCAATGTAGCAGGGAGGAGTTTATTGCTCTGTGACTAGGTCACATAGCCGTTTCTGTTAGACAGCCCCGGTTTATAATTTTCACCCAGCCTCTTCCTGTTTCCAGCCATCCTTTCTTTTGGAAATGGCCCAGCGCACGGGAGACGACCTCTCTAACGGAGCCGATGTCATCGGCAAGCTCTTGGTGGGTTGTGTGCACTAGCGGATGTTCATCCGAGGTGATGCGCAGCAGTGTTCTGGCAAGGCGCTGCTCCAGCGGCAATGACTGTCTCTCCTGCAGCAGGTTTGCCATCCGCAGCGTTCCATCAAGCAGCCCGCCAAAAATAGCGCTACGGATAGGTTCGTATACCTGCAGCCAGCGGAGAAAGCAGCTTTTCAGTACATACAGCACCTCTACCTCGGACTCGGCAATGAGGGTGCCGGGATAATCCTGCCCGCTTAGCCCGCTAAGTACGAGGAGCGAACAGACTTCACCGGCTGATAGGATGTTTAACACCGATTCGTTGCCATTCTCGTTGATAATCGTGATCCGGGCCGATCCGCTGATCAGGAACATGCCATACATCGCGGCATCCTCTCGATGAAAGATTCTCGATTTGGCTTCAAAATGTTTGGTAAAAGCATTAGCTTGAATCCATTCTTCGGGGGGGACAACTTTTAAATAAGGGAAAATGTCGGTTATCTGCTTGTCATTCAGTTCAGGCTTCATGGTTGGTTTCCGCCTTTCGTTTATCATGCACGGACATGTGAAACTGCTATTCTATATAGTTAACATTTCGGGCTGACTAAGTACAAGGAAATTTATCTGGATTTCATGGGAGAAGAACGCCTTTAACGACGGTTTGCTATAATGATGTGAGTGAGCGGTTTAAGTCAGGGAGAAGGGTGAAGAAGATGAATGAAGCAGAATACATAAGGGATACACCCACGAAGATCAGGAAGGGCCAAGGAGCGGTACTCATGCTGCAGGGCACCGCTTCGGATGTAGGCAAAAGCATCGTAACGACAGCGCTATGCCGCATATTTCTACAGGATGGTTATCGCACGGCTCCATATAAATCGCAAAATATGGCGCTTAATTCCTACGTGACGCCGGATGGGAAAGAGATCGGCAGAGCACAGGGCGTACAGGCTGAAGCCTGCGGCATTGCCGCAACAACGGACATGAATCCGATCCTGATCAAGCCGATAAAGGACATGTTTTCGCAAATTGTGATCCACGGCGTGCCCCAAATGCAGATGAGTGCGATGGATTACCGGACACAGTTCCTGCCGAAGGCCAAAGAGATTGTGTTGGATGCACTGGATCGACTACGGGAGAGCTACGATATCGTTGTTATGGAAGGCGCGGGAAGTCCGGCGGAGATCAATCTTAAGGATCGGGACATTGTTAACATGAACTTGGCAGGATGGGCGGATTCGCCGGTTATTCTGGTTGCGGATATCGATCGCGGCGGCGTGTTCGCTTCCATTGTAGGTACGCTTGAACTGCTTGAGCCCCATGAAGCGGCCAGGGTCAAAGGGTTTATCATTAACAAGTTCCGTGGGGATCTGGCGCTGCTTCAGCCGGGACTGGACTGGCTTGAAGAGCGGACAGGCATTCCCGTGCTGGGCGTACTCCCCTATATTCAGGACATGCGAATCGAGGCAGAGGATTCGGTTGTGCTGGATGAGCTTCAATCTCAAAGACAGGAACAACGCGACCTTGATATTGTCGTGATCCGGTATCCGCGCATTTCGAATTTTACGGATGTTGATGCGCTGCGCTGGGAACCGGATGTTGTCGTTCGCTTCGTCCAATCGGCGGATGAACTCGGCACGCCGGACGTCATTATTTTGCCTGGTACCAAGGATACGATCAGTGACCTCGGGTTCCTCCAGGATCGGGGTCTGGCCGATGCGATCTTAAGGCAGACGCAGCAGCGGGATGTGCAGCTGGTTGGCATCTGCGGAGGATATCAAATGCTGGGCGAGCAGCTGTCGGATCCGCATGCGGTCGAAGGGAGCGTTCGGGAAGCGAAGGGGCTCGAACTGCTGCCGATTCGGACTTCCTTTTTAAAGCATAAAAGGACCGTTCGGGTGAGAGGGGAATTGTTACAGGAACATCCTCTGAGGGTCGTTATTTCGGACACAGAGGCCGATTCGACGATTACGGCCTATGAAATTCATATGGGCGTGACGCAATGGAGTGCCTTGGCTGACGGCTCGGGCTACCGACCGCTTTTTTCGATTGAGGCAGATGGCACAGATTCTTTAAAGGCGACAGAAGATATTCAGCCGCACGTTGAAGGGACAGCTACTTCGGATGGCCGCATATGGGGAAGTTATCTGCATGGCTTGTTTGACAATGATGTCTTCCGCAGGTCCTGGCTGAACGGCATTCGGATGAAGAAGGGGCTGATGCCAATCTCGGAAACGTTCAAAGCAGAAGAACGCAAATTCGCGGAATTTGACCGTGTAGCGGACGTTGTTCGTGACCATGTGGATATGAAAAAAATATATGAAATCATCGGTTATACGCATTGAATCATGTGGAATACGCAAAGGAGCTAACCGAAGGATAAGCGAATACAATGAGAAGAAAAGGAAAGAGGGCAAGCCTTACAAGGTGGTCGTGATCGCTTGCGCCAACAAGCTTCTCCATCACGTATACGCCATCCAAAACGAGTCCTACAAAGCATAATCCCCATATTTATCCATAACCTTCACACCATTGAAGGTTATTTGTTGCTATAAAAGCATATCAAGATTTATGAGATGACTTCGAGTTGCAATACTTGACAAACATTAGCTGTTTTATTGATGACAGCTATTTAACCTATTTTGAGCATGCCGAAAGCGTAAGTTCACATCAAATGACCTATGACGGGGTTACGGATAGCCGAATTCGCGGTTTGATGCAGGAGAAGCTTGCAGAATATGAAAGGCGCACTCCATTTTTTAATTCGTCCTGAAGGCTCATCTGCTGCTACAATCAATCATTGTTCGACAGGTGAACGGGGAGCTTGTCAAAGCCGGTTTTGAGAAGTCGGAGAAGTATCGCGATACGATGACTCCGCCATTTCAAATTTGTCGAAATCGACGTTTTGCAGCTTGTTCAAAGAATGGATTTTTTAACTATTGAACGTTGGTGTCGGGATTATTTTGTGCCAGCGTGAGTTTCCTTGCCATTCATTTGGTCAATAGTCCTGTGGCCTCGGGGGCGGACCAGCATCATTGCACCCAAGAGGACAGTCAGAATGACTATCATGACCATAGGGCTATATCGATTTGCCTGATATAAAGTGGTACTCAGAATAGGTGCAATGATGGCGGAAATTCCCTGCATGGCCGCAACTAGACCAGCTACACCACCTTGCTGTTCATTACTTACAGAAAGTGACGCGCCTGCCATAAATCCAGTCATCATAAATCCCGACCCGAGTCCAAAAACAAAAAATGCTAAATTGTAGAATGGAAGATGAGTTGTAAGAAGGAATATGAGCATACTTGCGACGAGAATCAAGGAACCGAGCAGGATCATCACCCGCGGCTCCCATTTCAGCCATTTGGACTGAACAATTTGTGAAATGAGCATTGCCATGCCCGTAAGCATTAATCCGAAGGAAACGATTCTCGCCAACTGATCAGAGGGGAGATGGAGCTGATCCTGTAAATAAAACCCGCCGACGACCTGAATCGTTACGATCCCGATCATCGTCACTAACGCTGCGAGTAGATAAAGCCTCAAACCGGATTGAAATGGACTGACTTTGACAGCCCCTTTCTGTATCGCCGGCTTCGTTGCAGGCATCAGCAGCAGGGTGACTGCCAATGCAACTACGGCTATCACAATGCCAAAATATAAAGGCCATAGCAAACCAATTAATGTGAAAATACCGGCAATGGCTGGCCCAATAACAATTCCAAGCCCATTTGCGGCACTAATGATTGCCATGCCGCTTCCTCTTTCCTTTCCCTCTGTCACATCGCCCATATAAGCCTGTGATGAGGACAGGATGGCCGGGATGAATATGCCGACCAAGCTTCTCGCCGCAATCATCAGCCCCAGCAACAGTCCGCCGTTAATCCAGTGGTTAAGACCGCAATAAAAGGTGATCGTTAATAATAAAGTACTGATGGACATGCCGATAAACCCAATCAGTATAACCGGTTTCCGCCCCTTCGCATCACTGATATTCCCCCATATCGGAGCCATAACAGCCATCATAATTGATCCGGTTGAAATCAGGATTCCGGAGTGGATTTCCTTAAGTCCTAATTCCCGTATAAGCGAGGGTGTGATCGGTGCAAGGAGCATAAGTCCCAGCATCGCTACAAAAACACTGAAAAAGACGCTTCCCTTAATTTTATTCATGTGCTTCACTCCTTGTTTCAAATTGATCATTTGATTTGGAGTATAAGCGATTTGGGTCAGTGCTTCTCCCTCCATACGGATGGAAATGCGGTCAAATGGATTAAAATAGTTTTACCTGGACGGTTATCTCCGCCACATCGAAACTTTCAACAGCTTTAACCGTATGATTTCCATACTTCCCTTTAGCGCCATAAGTCCAGTCATTATCTTCAGCCAAGGGACTACGTCCGGCTGAAAGATGGTTGCAATATGCCATAGCGGTACCATTTGAGTCAAACTCAACAACAGGATAATAAACAGAGGTGCGAAATGCAGAACAATTCTTGATATCACTCCGAAAGATATTTTAGTATGGACAGAATGGTCATCTCTCCTCCGCTCAAAACAGCGCTTCGCAGTTCTAGCGGTCGAATATAATAACCATATGCTGAGTATGATGATTAATCCATTTACAAGCAAGTATTTCTGCGAAATGCTTAAACCAGATCCTCCAATTGGTTGTTCATTCAGTTTGTTTATGACCCCAGTGGCGATGTGGGTAGTCGTGATGACGTGCGTTTTGGGCCAAGCGGCATCGATCGCGTCAAGTACGTTAGCGAACACGATAACTCCCAGTTGTTGTTCCGGGACCATAAAAGCTTGGGCTTGGAAGCCTAATAAGCCACCCGGCGAACCGATAACCTGCAAGTCGTTAATGTAATCTGATGACCAACCCATGGCATATGTACCGGGAACAGGTTCGGTCTGCATGAGTCGTATGCTTTCAGAAGTGAGCACGGAATCCTTTTCAAATCGCCCTCCGTTCATTTGGGCAATCAAGTAATGACTCATGTCCTTCGCACTGGTATACATGTAGCCCGCCGGCGAATCCCCTGCAATATAGACAAATGGGCCATCGTAGGCAACGTTGTATCCAAATATCCGGCGGTAGGGCGTAGCCAGTCCGTGTGCAGCCGCTTCATCGAGCGAAACGTAGCTGTCATGCATAGACAGAGGATCAAAAATTTGTTTCTTCACATAGTCGCCATAGGACTGACCAGATACTTGTTGCACAATATAGCCGAGCAGTACATAATTCGCGTTCGAATATCTGTAAGGATGTTCAGTTTGCTTGGTGTCCTTTAAAAACTTTTTCGCATAAGACAGGGAGTTTCTCTCTATAGCATCTTGATAATGATCGTTGATACTTGTGAGTGTGTTGCTAAAAGTTGAGATTTGAGTGAAACCGCTTGTTTGATTCAGTAACTGACGTACGGTAATGAATTCTGCACCTTTATATTGGGCGGGGATATAACGTTGTATTGGTGCATCTAAATCAATTTTCCCTGCTTCGACAAGCTGTAGTACGGCAATAGCCGTAACCGACTTGCCGATCGAACCTAATCCAAAAGGTGTTTCAGGTGTTACAGGACGCCCCGATGAATCGGCTTGGCCATATCCCTTAAGGTAAAGAATACGATCCCCCTGTATAATCCCGAGAGCCAGTCCCGGAAGACGTTGTCGTTTCATTTCACGAGCAATATACGAATCTACTTCGGAGAAGACGGAAGCTCCAGATTGCTCAACTTGCCTGTTTTCATCACTTCGCGCCGAAATGAATAGGGGGAATATGAACAGACCACACAAGATTATTGCCATGACTCTCATTTTCATATTTTCATTCCACCCAACATTGTATTTTCAGTAATACGAATTATTTATCCAAAGCTTGCGCAGAGTCTCTATGTCTAAAAGACTGAAAGTTTGCGACCGTTCATGATTTCCATACCTCCATCTAGAACAAGATGTGAATGATAATAATGAATTCATTCATATGATAAGAGTATAGGAGGATTTAGGTCATGACCGCTCCCTTGAAAGGGAATAAATTACGGTCAAACGGATTAAAATAGTTTTTTCACCTCGGACGGCTTCATACCATATTTCCGAGAAAACTGCTCGGAAAACGCGCTAACATTGCTATAGCCAACAATCATCGCAGCTTCGGTCACATTTGCGGTTTGGTCATGCAGAAGCTTCATCGCATGGTCAAGGCGGATATGTCTTAAATATTCGAAAACCGTCATGCCAAAACAAGCTTTGAATCCCGCCTTCAATTTATAGTCATTTAATCCTACCATTTTTGCTAATGCCAGCAGCGACGGAGGTTCTGTCATACAAGATTCAAGTACTTGCTTAGCTTTATTCAATTTTTGGATATCCCCTTTAGAAAAGCCGTTTGGTCTAGGTGTCAGAAAAAACAATTGATTCATATGCATGTTTAAAAGCTCCAATGCAGATGCTTCCATCATTAACGGGGATCTATTGTCATTTTTAAAATCAGTGATTAATTGCTTTACCAAAGCCATGCTTCTGGTATCGTATTCAAAATCATAGGAGCGGAATGACTGCTCTTTTAGTCGGTCAAACCCGAAATTCATATTTGGTGAAGTCGCCAAATGCATAGCCGCATAATCGAATAGAGAAACCGGAATGGCCAGCGAAAGTGAAACATATTGCTCTTGTGCAGAGGGAAAAAAATGAGCTTGAAAGTCCTCAATTAAAGAAAGCGCACCCCGCCCAACCGGAGTTTGATGTTCTCGACCGGATACAATTATCTGTCGTTGACCGGAAAGAGTAAACTGAAGTTCAACCATTCGTCCTCTTGAAGCAAAACAAAAAGGATACGGTTCATGATAACGAATATCGTGGTACACGATTTGGATCCCGCTGTAAGTAGTGAGCTTGTAAGCGTTCCCGGCACCGATTTCTGATTGTAGGCTATAAGATATTCCATTCTTTTGGCCAAATAACGTTTCATCGAAATATCGCTGATAGATGGACTTCAATGTTTCTATAATAATGACCCCCTGTGTTACCCATTATAAGGAAATAATAGCACAAAACCGGTGTTCATTCTGACCAAAATCATAGCGCCAGTAGGAACTGTGCAAGCGAAGGTAGGCGAAAAAAAGGAATCGATTTGCCTTAGTTCAAAAATGGTGCAACTGAAAGTCGATATGCAGAAGGTTTGGATTGATCATACAATTTGGACAAGAAGCTATATCGTTAGCGCTATATCTGAACGTGGAGATCAGAAGGACGTATTGGACCGGCTTTTACGGAACCAGCAGGACATAAGCTTGGTCAAAAGCATCCCAGGCATTGGGGACAAGTTGGCGGCTGCGATCGTAGCAGAGCTTGGTGATGAGAGTCAATTCAAGGATGCAAAACAGATTGTTGCCTATGCAGGCCTAGATCCGGGGATTTATAGCTCAGGGAAATTTACGGCCACAAGCAACCGGATCACGAAACGAGGATCCAAAAGACTTCGCCGAGCACTGTATCTAGCTGTACAGTAAGGAATGCATCCAATCATTCGGGTAATAATGATGAATAGAAAGATAACACCATGCAGGTTGCATGGTGTTATTTGCGTGGAGCGAACAGAAAAAAAGTTGATTAATTATAGGATAGGGGGGTATACTAAATATAGAGGCAGGTGAAAATGAAAATTCATCTTGCAGTATATCCAATGATTGGAGTGATAGCCCATGTTGATTAGGAAGGGCACTATACTAACCTTAACGGGCATACTTGCTTTTGGATTGTTGACAGCATGCGATAACGCGAAGCAGGTCCCTGATACGGGCGGCCATGGCGGGAACCATGAACAGGAAAGCGAAAGCGAGGAAACAAACGGGCATGGTGAACATGCTGGCGGGCATGAAACTGCCTCAGATCATTACAACGCAGCGTTTACATGGAATGAACCGGCAAGGGCAGGCGCCGAATCGGAGCTGACGATTCAAATTACGGATAAAGACGGTGAACCTGTCCAGGATTTTGATGTCAATCATGAGAAGCTCCTGCATCTGATCATCGTGAATCGCGATTTGTCTTTCTTCAACCATATTCATCCGGATTACAAGGAGAATGGCGTATTTACCGTGAACACGACATTCCCGGCTGGCGGCGAATATAAATTGTTCGCAGATTTTGTCCCTAAAGGTGCTGGAGGGGCCACGCTTAGCGAATGGGTTCAGATTGAGGGAGAAGAAGGGGAACCGTCGGCGATTCAAACGGATGCCAGCCTCATCAAACAAGTAAACGGCAAGGAAATTGAACTGAACTTAAGCAATACCTTATCGAATGAAGAGGTCGTGCTCGCCTATCATATTCAGGATGCAAAGACAAAGCAAGGAATCAACAATCTGGAGCCTTATCTGGGTGCAGTCGGGCACGTTGTCATTCTGTCCGAAGACGCGGAGCAGTACATCCATGTGCATCCTCTGGACGAGCAGAGCACAGGACCCAAAGCGGAATTTGCCACTACCTTTCCACACAGCGGCATCTACAAAATCTGGGGACAATTTCAGCATCAAGGTGAAGTGATGACCGTGCCTTTTGTTGTTGAGATAAAATAAATTTCGCTTAAGGAGTGATCGATATGACAGAGCCATTGAAAATCTATACCATACCCACATGCAGCGATTGCCATCATGCCAAGCGCTACTTCAAGGAGCAGGAGGTTCCGTATACGGAGTATGATTGTACAACGAACCCGGAATATCCGGAAGAAGTGAAACGTCTGACGGGAAAACAGATTGTGCCTACGATCGTTATGGGTGAAAAAGTATTTATCGGATTTGCCGATAACTTTCAGGAAATCAGGGAATTGATTAAATAAATAAAGGTTCGTGGAAATGAAAAAGAAGCCTGGATCGTTCCCTGCGGGATGATCCAGGCTTCTTCTGTGTTGAGGATCCAGAGCGCATCGCATGGTCACCAAAGCGCGATGTGTCTTGCATGTGCCATTATCCTCATGCCGCTAACCTCTCTCTTATGCCGATCAAGACGATGGACGCTTGCGGATCAGTTCAATTACACTGGCGAAGTCGTCCCCGCCAAAACCGCCTTCCACCCGGCGTTTCATCAGCTCATAAATCGGCGTGAACAGCTCGGGGCTGACGCCCTGTGCCCTGCTGACCTCCCCGATGGTGTCGTGAGCTGCTTGCATCGCCAGGCTCGCATCCTTGGCGGTATAATCGCCGGTGTCGATCTGCTTCGCCATCTCCGGCAGAGTGGACATCATGGCCTGCAGAAAAGGCATCAGCAGCGAAGTCGTGAAGTCCGAAGCCTTCGCTCCTTCGGTGCCTGCAAGCGCCACGGCATGGATAAAACCGCTGAACATCCCATACATTCCGCTAAGCAGTGCCAGGTCGTTCAGTGGGGCGAGGGCGGGATCAGGTCCCAAATAGTGACTTGTACCTAAACTGTCCAAGACCTGTTCATACGTTCCGTACGCAGTCTCTGAACCGCTGTAGAGTATGACGGCATGTGGTGTGGCGATCAGGGAAGGGACGGCCATGATGCCGCCATCCAGATAATCGGCGCCCAGGCTACTCATCCACGTCTCCATGTTGCGGGCTTGCTCGGGAGTGCCGTTTGTCAGATTTACGACAACTTTACCGGAAAGCTTATCGCCTATGGGTTCCAGAATATGGCGAGCGACATCGTAATCTAGTACGCAGACGATCACGAGGGGGCTGGCGGCGATGGCATCTGCGATCTCCGTAGCGCCGGAGGCACCCAAGCCTACAAGTTCGGCGGCTTTTTCAGGTGTGCGGTTCCAGACGGTGGTGTCATATCCGCTGTTCACGAAGGTTCGGGCCAGCTTGGAGCCCATGGCGCCTAATCCGATCACGGTTACGGAAGTAAGGGTAGAGCTGTTCGCCTTCGCATTGTGCTGATGGTTAACGAGAGATGATCTATCAAGATTTGGATTCATCGGTAAAACCCCTTTCTGGACTGGAATGATACCGATTCTAAAGTATGACACTAGTGACAATGTCAAGACAGACGATCATCATGAAATTTGATGCTACACCTTATAAAACGTAAATAATCAGGTACTGTATGGCCAGAATGTTCGTTTTCATCAATTTTTTAATGGCAATTCGCAGGTGTAAATAATCAGTAGCGGTGTTATTATATGGGTTGCGTCTTTTGGAAAAGAACGCTGCGGTAAGCGTTGATAGCCCATCGTAGATTTTTTGAAACGATTCGGAATTTACCACGTATCAATACTCACTGCTTAGATGGAAGGGGTAGACACACAGTGGATAATGGGATGAACGTCATTTTGTTTGAAAAGAGGCCGGACGGTGAGCTGGTACAGATTGAAGAACGGTCATGGACGATGAACATGGTCGCTGCACTGGAGCATGTGAATTATATCGTTGTTGGCGGCCGGGAATACGAAACGATTGAAGGCAGATTAAATGTAGACACGGGCAAACTGGAGCTGCTGCTCGTTCCGATGCGGAACGATTAATTCTGTCCGAAAGGAGAAACCATCTTGAGTAATGAAAAAGACAAAAAAGATCAGCCAACATCCAAATGGCTGACGCCGGAAGGCAAACCGATTCGGGTCTTGTCGAGCTCGCTGGGCATCGCCTTGTTGGCGAACGCATTTCTGGTATCGGGCGCTGCAGCGAAAGACCTCGCTTCGGAAGCGGTTACCTCATCCGAAGAGCCGCAGCTGGTATCCTGGTCAACAGAAGAAGTGAAGAAGTATTTTGACAAGAATGTGGATTGGAACATTCCGTTTCCTAGTGAGGAAGAATTCCAGGAAGAGCCGGTAGAGGGAGCCGCAGCAGGATCGGGTTCGGGCGGCGGAACCACGATTGTCAACAACTATGGCGGGTACAATTCCGGCTTCGGCTGGGATGATCTGCTGCTCTATCACATGCTCTTTAACAATGGTTCTTATTATTCATCCAGCGGATGGTACAACAATCATCGCGGTTATTATGCGAATAACGGAAAGCCTTACAAACCCCGCACGTATTCGAGTGGTAGTTTCCAGAATAAACCGGTGGTGAACTCCAATGTTCGCCCGAAAACCTCCACTTCATCTTCGGGTACGATTACGCGCCGCTCCACGTCGTCGAAGTCCGGCGGCATTGGCGGCAATTCCAGCGGGTTCAGTTCATCGGGTTCGAAATCAAGCTCCAGATCCGGCGGTTTTGGAGGATGAGTCACGACAGCGTATTCACCGTATCGGGACAGCCTGACCCCAATCGGGATGGTCGCGTATCGGAGCTCGCGGAGCTCGGCTTTACCTGGGCGGATTTGGAAGGCGAAGCCTACTGGATAGACCAGATCGTCACCATACGCCAAGAGACCTATCGTGAGCTGGAAGAAGCGGCTGAGGTATTATGGGCCATGCTGGACAAAACCGTTCGTTATATTCATCGCAATCATCATATCTACACCTTAATTGGCATTCCGCCCGTCCTGTGGCAGATGCTGGACGAATGTCCGCTGCCGGAAGAGGGATTGATCAGCCGATATGCCAGGTTTGATTTTGCTATTGCCCATGACGGTAGCATCAAGCTGCTGGAGCTGAATGCGGACACGCCTACAGGTTATGTTGAGGCTTCCATTGCAACGCCGTGGATGTGCCGTCAGGCTGGCATCTTCTCTCCCAACGAACGGATGCAAGAGCTGGTCGCGCAAGCTTGGGGGGTAGAGCGTCCGGATACGGCCGCCTGCATTGCTTATGGCGAGCATAAAGAGGACTCCGGTACGATCGAAGCATTGGTTCGGCACAGCGGGCTGGACGTCCGGCTGGTGGATTGTCTTGATCTGTGGGTGGACGAAGGCATGCTGAAGGACGGCGATGGCCGGGAGATTCACCGGATGTTTGCCCTATATCCGAAGGAGTGGATGTCCGTCGATGATGGCGGAGATGCGCTTGCCTATGCCATCGAGACGGGACGGCTGCAGCTGTTCAACTCGCCGCACAGCATTTTACTGCAATCCAAAGGACTGCTTGCCGCCATGTGGGGGATGTATGAGCTGGGTCTTTTGTTCGATGAGAAGGAACGTGCAGCCATCGTCAATTATATGCTGCCGACTTACAACAAACCGGTATTCTCCGGTAACTTTGTATCCAAGTCGATGTTCGGCCGCGAGGGTGGTTCTGTCAAGCTGTACGACCAGGCCGGACAACTCGAGGTAGAGGATCAGGACGGGTATGATACAAGCGTCATGTTTCCGACGGTCTATCAGCGGAGGGCAGACCTGGCCCGCGTCGAGACGGCGGAAGGCCATTTTCATTTACTGACAGGATTGTTCGTCCTGAATGGCAGCCCTTGTGGTTTGCTGGGACGGGCGGGCGGTTTGATTACGGGGAATTCCAGCCATTTTATCGCAATGGGAGTGAAATAAATGCAGTTGAAACAAGATAGAAGGCAGCATAGCGGTGCTCCTAAGGGAAAAAGGAAACCTCCGGTCGTTCTGGCGGTACTTCTATTATCCCTCATGGTTTTGTCGCTGAGTGCCTGCTCCGGCAATGGGTCCACGGTGTTCCACACCGGATCGGAGGAAGTATCTTCAACCTCTGCTCGCGTGCCTTGGGACTACCGGATCGTTGAAGGGACCGTTGGCGATTTGATAGGCGGCGATATGACCGTCCTGCCGGACAACGAACTTTTGCCTAACGATAACAACTATGCTACCGGGGACAACATTTGGACGCTTCAATTCATGGATGCGGAGCTAACCACGGATGCGAATCAGCGCAATGATATCCGTTTATCGTCTTGGCAGACCATTAAGTCGTTCAAGGACAAAAAGACGGCGGAATCGGATTTAGCCAACCTCAAAGTCACGGTCAAAACCGACGTGAAGCTGGTTGGGGTTTATAAAACAACGTATAAAAAGGACACCAGGCATTTTGCTGTCATCGAGCTGCCGACGGGCAACCGGATCAAGCAGCCGATTGATGAGAAGCGTTATGCCGCAATGGAAAAGAAGGACACGGTTGATGTTGTATTGGAGGAAGTGCATGATTTCGCCGATTACGACTTGGCCTATGCAAAATTTCGGGGGTGGGCGGATTGACGGTCGTCATTAATATTGTTGTAAGTGTAATCTGCATTATCGTGCTTCAATTGCTGGGTATGCTGATTTTCAGCTGGATGACCCGGTTTAACGACATGGAAGAGCTGAAGAAGGGAAATGTCGCGGTGGGTCTTGCATTTGGAGGCAAGTTTATGGCAACGGCCATCATTCTGGGCATATCCGCATATACGAACTCATCGATCTGGCACATGATGCTGTGGTTTGCCGTCGGATATGTATGTTTGATTGTGGCCTATTGGGTATTCGAGCTGGCTACGCCGGGTATTCGAATATCCGAGCACCTGCAAAAGGGGAACGTCGCGATCGGCATTCTGCTTGCGATGGTGTTTATCGGCACGGCCTTTGCGATCAGCAGCCTGATTATTTAGGTCAAATAGCACCATTTTCGGGAGAGGAGCAGGAACGTGCACTTTTTTCTAAGATTATCTTTGAAAATGATGCGTCTGCGTAAAACAACGATTAGCGTGATTGTGGTACTGTTTGTGGTGCTGTGCTCGACCCTGGCATTTCTGCTGGAGCCGGAAACGTTTCACCATTGGTTTAACGCCCTTTATTGGGTGTTTACCACCATGGCAACCGTAGGTTATGGCGATTATTATGCAGTTACCGTGCCGGGAAAGATATTAACGATATTTATCTATATCTTTGGTATTGGGCTGCTAAGTTTAGTGATTGGCCGGGTCATTGAATCGTTTGGAAGCATACAGCGGCAGAGAGGGGCGGGCAGGTTGAATTTTCGGGGCAGTGATCATGTCGTTATTATCAATTGGAGCAAAAAAGCAAAGTCCGCGATCGATGAGATACTTTTGTTTTCGCCGAAGTCCCAGATCGTGGTCATTGATGATTCGAGTCAGCATCCTGTCGAGCATCTCGAACAGGTGCATTTTGTAAGCGGCGATCCAGCAGCGGATGACGTGCTGATGAGAGCCAACATTCTGGAGGCCAAATCGGCCATTGTTTTTGCGGATGCCCGGATTGATGAATCGGCTCTCGTGGACGGCAAGTCGCTCCTGATTGTTTCCAGCATTGAACGGATTGCGCCGAACGTACATACCACGGTGGAGATCGTGCAGGAGAAGCATGTTCAGAATTTCCGCTACAATCATGTGAACGAGTTTGTGCTTTCGCATGATGCCGTGTCCCGATTGGCCGTACGCGCGGCGCTCCAGGAAGGAAACTCGGATGTGCTGATGCAGCTGCTCAGCCGCCAGCACGGCGACGATATCTACGAAGTGGCATTGAACCCTGCATGGAAGACCTACGGCGATGCATTTCAGGATCTGCTGCGGCAAGGAGCAACGCTCATCTCCGATCGCAGCGATCTAAGCATTAACCGCAAGCTTGATGTCCCGATTCCACGGGATGCCAGGTTGTATGTGGTCTCGGACGAGGCGACCTATAAGCGGATTACAGGCAACCTTGCCTGAAGATGGGCCATCGATGCGAGGCCGGTGGAACTACATTGGGTCTTCGGTTTTAGTGATACCGGTATCCAGATGTTAAACATTCGGCACAGATAGAAACATCCAGCCTCCAAAACGCCCCTGTTTATAACAGTGGGCGTTTTTTCCTATTGGAATCAGACCATCTCTCTTAGAATGTTCTCACTGCTCTTCTCCAGCTTCATGGGAAACAGTTTCACCTTCTCGGGGGATAAGGCTCGAACCTCTTCATATGCGGCAGCAGATGCATAGACCCAATCGGATTCCTCGATCCGCTGCAGTAGGTCCTCCCGATTATCCAGCCCAGCCAAGTGGCCGTGGGGCCCCTCAATACCGGCTTCTTGAATGCGGCTGGCCATCCACTGTGCACCTGCCTTACCCAAGCAGACAAAGCTGATATCGCTTCCCGGTGTAAGCCGGGCAATCTCAAGCAGGACCGATGTTTCCACGCTGGCGCCAATGACCGTTACTTTTTTGTCATATTTGCTGCACAGAGCCTTTACTTCGGCATCGTGATTCAATGTTGTAACCATGTGGTTTGAGTACTCCAGCGCCTCGAATAGGGCCTGCTTCCCCGTCAACAGATCCTCCAGAAATACCGTTTTCACTTCGGCACCCGTCATTTGCTCAATCGCTGTCTGATAAAAGGGATAGTCATGTCCCTTACATTCGATGAACAGAATACGCTGCTTCGTGTTCTGGACAGGCTCCTGCAGCAGCGTATAGGCGAGGGATGCGGCAAAGAATTCGCTCGCCGGGATGTTAACGGAGCTTAACTCCTCCGTCGTTCGCTCGACCAGCTTGTGCATTAACTTTCTGCGAGTTCTAAGCTCCTCTACCTGCGCGTTGTTCAATACCTGCGTTCCTTTGCCTTTATGCATCGAGACGATCCCCTCTTCCTTCAACTGGTTGTAGACCAGATTCACGGTGTTCCGGTTCAGTCCCAGCAGATCCGCCAGCGCACCGGCCGGAGGCAGCATATCGAATGGTTCGATCTGTCCAATCCCAATCAACCACTTTAATTGCTCTTTAACCTGTGTGCTGACATTAAGGGTGGCGTGCGGGTCGACTCGAAGCATCAGTTTATGCGGCATAACAAAACCCTCTTTCCTAGTCAACTAGTAATTTAACTTTACACAATCATTCGTTAATTATCAAGAAAAGTATTGACATGTATGGATATAAGTCATTATCTTATATATAACTAAATAACTAGTTAAATATGAATAATGGAGGCTTATCATGAAGGATCTGGCAGCTGTGTATTTACAAAAAATGAAAGGGGGGGCTAGAAGTCCGTTGACCGTTCGTCCCATGAATATCGCCATTGGCTTTATCGGCGGGGCTGTTTCCATCGGATTGTTGGCTCTTCTGACAACACTTGCAGGGAGTGTTTGGATCATGGCACCCTTTGGTGCGAGCTGCGTGCTTGCGTTTGCGGTCTGGGACGCGCCGCTGTCACAGCCAAGGAACCTCATTGGAGGACATCTCATTTCAACATTCACGGGACTTGTGACGCTTGAGGTTCTGGGGGACGGAATCTGGGCCATGGCCATCGGTGTGGGAGCGGCGATCAGCTTGATGGGCATAACCAAAACGACCCATCCTCCGGCTGGAGCTGATCCCTTGGTTGTCATTATGGCTGGCAGCGGCTGGTCATTCTTGTTTACGCCGGTGCTTGCCGGGTCGGTCATGATCGTGGTTGTGGCTCTGCTCGTCAATAATGCGGTAAAGGAGCGAAGATATCCGACTTTTTGGTGGTGAAGGCAGTTTTTTCTTTGATGAATATACGGTAATCATGGTAACTTCTTCAATCAAATATCGTCAACAACAGACTCGGATCTACAATGGACCGGGTCTGATTTGTATTGTTATGACGCAGATTTGAAAATTCCCAAACTAATTTATATACCACCATCCGGGAAAATCCAAACCGAAATCAGAAAAAATAGGCGATACTTACCACTTGATCCCGGGTGTCAAATCTATAGAATATTACACAATCCCGGTACAGGACTCTATTCTTATTTTGTATAAAAGGTTAATATTGCCAAACCTTTACAGGATGCGGTTCTCAGCCGTTTTTTTATACGACTTTGGTATCAAATTTGTCATAACTATGGATAATGATGTAAAAATGACCGGAACTTTAGCAATTTTTATGCGTTTAATCTTATGATTCACGAAAATTTTCTGAAAATCTTCGTCGTCTCGCTGCATTCCTCGGATGGAATGAAGTCATGCGGTTCCAGCCTTATTCGGGCAGCGATGCTTTTCACTGCACACAACTAACATCAGGCTGTGAAGTTGTCAAATGACAGGGACGAGGAGGCAGCGGCGAGTGTTATCGGGGGAAAAATGTGGAAGAGGTTTGTTTTACTTCTTTTTGACTACTATCGATATCGGAAAAGTTGGTAAAGAAGGAATATGGTATCGGGAACGCATCGGCTATAGAATGACGAGTATGGCTCAGTCGTCATATGTCGGTGCAGCAACAAGCATGTCAAAGAAAGGGCAGGTGAGCAACGAAGACGATGAGCAGACGAAAATGGTGGGTGATCGCAGCACTTTTCACTATAGTGCTTCTCTGCGGTGCCGCTGTAATTCTAGGATATCTACGACCGTCATTAAAAACGTATGCGGATGCGGACGGCGTGAAAATGAAATTCAAAACAGAGGGAACCTCCTTTCTGGTATATGAGGATGACGAAGTTTGGAAAGAGGTTTTTGCCAAAGGCGTGAATCTTGGGGCAACCGTACCTGGACATTATCCCGGTGAGCTTCCGGCAACGGAGGAAGATTACCTTCGCTGGTTTAAACAGATTGATGACATGGGAGCGAACGTAATCAGGGTCTACACCGTGCATAATCCGGTCTTTTATTCTGCGCTTGTGAAATATAACCGGGATAAAGGCGATGACCCCTTGTACTTCATGCAGGGCATTTGGTCACCGGAGGAGCAGCTAATCGAGCGTAAGGATGCGTATGACGAAGAAATCATCCAAACGTTCAAAGCGGAGATATCGAAGGCTGTTGCTGCAGTCTACGGCGATATCAACGTTGAGCCCAAGCATGGACAGTCGAGTGGCAAGTATAAGGTCAATGCAGGCAAGTACCTTATGGCCTGGCATGTGGGAACCGAGTGGGACCCAACCATGGTCGATAACACCAACACGGTACATAAGGATGTTCCTCAGTATGAGGGGTCCTATTTCTCGGGGACGAAGGACGCAAGTCCCTTTGAGAATTGGCTGGCATCTTTATTGGACTATACGGCTGCCGAGGAGCAGAAGTACGGATGGCAGCATCCGATGACATTTACCAATTGGGTCACAACGGATGTGCTTGAGCATCCGGGGGAACCGCTGTTTGAAGAAGACCTGGTGTCTGTTGATGCGAGGCATGTAGAACCGGTGAACTGGGATGCAGGATATTTTGCCGCATACCATGTGTATCCGTACTACCCGGATTTTTTCCGGACGGACAAAACGCTACAGACCCTTCCTGACGGGAATGGGGGTTATAACACGTACAAAGCCTACTTGCGAAAATTGAAGGCGGAATTCGAGGATATGCCGATTATGGTCACCGAATACGGCGTACCTTCGTCCATCGGTATTTCACACCACGGTCCTGGAGGGAAGGATCAAGGGGGGCATGATGAAGCGGAGCAAGGCGAAGTTAATGTTTCGCTGACCCAGGATATTTACGACGAAGGCTATTCCGGGGCCATCTTGTTCATGTGGCAGGACGAATGGTTTAAGAAAACATGGAATACGATGCCTTTTGAAATACCAGCAGACCGCCGGGCATTCTGGTTGAATGTGCTGACGAATGAGAAAATGTTCGGCGTTCTCGCCATGCAGCCGGGCAAGGTAGAGCAGATCACGATCGACGGGGATCTCAGCGATTGGGATAAAGTTCCCGAAGGGGAAGTCAAGACCTGGTCCGGAACGGCTCCGGGCGTCAAGAACATGAGGCTGACTCATGATGAAGCCTACCTGTATATCGGCATGGAACTGGAAGAAGCATTTGATCCCGAACGTTCCAAGCTTTTCATTGGAGCAGATACGATCCCTGGCGGCGACATCCCGAAGAAAGAACTGGCGGGACGAACGCTCCAAGGTGGAGCTTTGGAAACTTTGATTCAGTTAGGTCAAGAGGATGAATCCCAGGTCACCATAGCGCCATCATACGATTTCCACAGCCGTTTGTACGGTAAAGAGGGATATTGGATGCTGCCGGAAGAGGAAGCCAAGGGAGCCAAGGATGATCCTGTGGTGCCTGGAGGTTCGTTTCATGCCTGGAAGCTGGCCATCAGCCTGCTGATGAACCCGCCGGATACCCGCTTCTCCCATCCGTTTGTGGATGAGAAAGTAGGGATGCTGAAGCAGGGGACCAGTGATCCGAACTCTCCGGATTTTAATTCGCTTACGGCCTGGCAGTATCAAGACAGGTTTGTTGAGATGAGGATCCCATGGATGCTGCTCGGATTCGGGGATCCGAGTTCGCTGCAGGTGGTGGATTACAGCCCGCTTCAAGACAAGCGTACATTCAGCACGATAACAACGGAAGGGATCCGGCTGGCTCCGTGGATCGCACAGCGATCTGAGAAAAACGGGAAATCAGCGTCAGGATCGGCAGCGTCCATCAACCTGGAGGAGATCGAACCCTATACTTGGGAGCTATGGGAAGCTACCAAGTACAGTGAACGATTAAAACAAAGCTATTATGATATGCAGGACATATTCACCCGTCTGTCCGAAAAAGAGCGGGAACCAGATGCTAAATAAAAGGAGGAGCCATCGGATATGTTTTCAAATTTAGAAATGGCGTACGTCTTTGTCTATGTATGTCTCGGCCTTATTGCAGCCGGCATTATCCTGTTGTTCCAAATGAAGATCAAGCACAATGCCATACAAAGAGAAACGGAACGCTTAACAGAAAAACATCATGACTATTTTGTGTATGTCCAGAGTCATCTGCATGACGATACGAAGCTGGAGCTCCCGCCTGGCAAATTGACATCGGCTGATCGCCGGGTCATTCAAGCCAAGTTTATGGAGTGGATCGAGCAATTCAAAGGGGACGCCAGAGAGAAGCTCCTGCGTTTATGCCGGGATGCCGGATTTGTGGAAGAGGAGATTCGGGCATTATCCAGCCTGCGGAAGGACCGCCGTATTGAAGCGGTCTACCGCCTAGGCGGGATGCGTGCAGAAGAGGCCGTGCCGCAGCTTCAGCATCTGATGAACCGTACGAAATATGGTCCGATGACCATCATTATTGCGCGGGCGATTGCCAAAAGCGCAGTTCAGTCACAGCAGATTCGAGAAATGTTGTCCAAGCTGCTGGCCTACGATAAAGCCATTCATCATATGGCTGCCGATATTTTGCTGGAAACCCGGCTGGATTCAGCCAGCCTCATGCGCAAGCTCTTGGATGATCCCGATCCTGGACTGGTCAAGGTCTCGCTTGTAGCCATGTGGGGGCAGGCCATTCCGGCTGTCGTACCGGCACTCGATCGACTGGTCGGGTCCGAAGAGAAGGACGTCCGTGCGGAGGCGGTCAAGCTGTATCTTGGCTCCTATCCGGCCCTGAAGGATGATACCATTGCGGAGCTTATGAATGATCATGAGTGGGAAGTGCGCGCGGCAGCGGCAAAAGCGCTGGGACGGCTTCATGCCGCAGGCAGCATTCCAATTCTGGCTTCCGCCTTGAAGGACGAGAATTGGCATGTGCGCAACAACAGCGCGGAGAGTCTTGCCATGTTGGGAGAACAAGGCTTCGAGACATTGTGCCAAGCCGCGTTGACAGGAGAAGGTCCAGCCAGGGAAACGGCCTTGTACCGGATTGAGCGGATCATGTCCAACGAAGGCGAATATGAGCAAGTTGAGCAAATGGTGGCTTTTAACAAAAGAAAACTGGTGTACGATCGTTATTTCGGCGTTCAAACGAACAAACGGATCGGCACGGTTGCAGGAGTAGGAGGAGATTACACTGCTTAGAGATATCCTGCTCACTTACGGGATGGTGGCGATTTATTACGTCATGATCGTTAGCGCGCTTTATTTTGTAATTCTGATGTTTTCTTTCAGAAATATTAAGGATATTTTCAGACGCGCTACGTATTCCAAATACAATACGCTCTCGGGTTCGGAACTGGTTCCATCGGTATCATTGCTGGTTCCCGCCTATAACGAAGAGTTGACCATCGCGGAGAATGTCCGCTGTCTGATGACGCTCAACTATCCAACCTACGAGGTCATCGTCATCAATGACGGATCCTCCGACGAGACGCTGAAGGTGCTGATTGAGGAGTATGGTTTGACGCTGCTGCCCAATCCGGAGATCCGCGGGAACATCAGCACGAACAAGGTTCGGGGCATTTATTATAATCCGCAGTACCCGCAGCTTTACCTCATCGACAAAGAGAACGGCGGTAAGGCGGATTCATTGAACGCGGGCATTAACCTGTCCCGTTATCCGCTGATTTCTTCCATCGATGCGGATTCATTGCTGGAGAAGGATGCGCTGATCCGGATGGCCCGCATGTATATGGAGAATCCCGAGGAAACGGTGGCCATCGGCGGGGATGTTCGGATCGCCAATGGCTGTGTGATTGAGAACGGAGAGGTTAAGGATGTATCCTTGCCGCGCCGGATATGGCCGATGTTCCAATCGATCGAATATCTGAAGGCTTTCCTGGGTGGACGAATCGGGTGGAGCCATTTCAATGGGCTCATCATCGTCTCGGGAGCCTTCGGCTTGTTCCGCAAAGATTATGTCATCGCGGTAGGCGGCTATCGGGGAGGCTACCCCGGTGAAGATATGAACATCATTATCAAGCTGCACCGCTATATGCTGGAAAATAAAATCAAATACCGCGTTTCCTTTTGCCCGGAAGCGGTGTGCTGGACGCAGGCGCCGGACAGCTACAACATTTTGTCCAATCAGCGCAAGCGCTGGGGACGGGGAAACTTGAAGAACATGATCGAGAACCGCGATATGGTGTTCAATCCGAAATATAAAGTCATGGGCATGTTGACGATGCCCTACAACGTTATTTTTGAAGCGCTAAACCCTTACTTCAGAATTACGGGCCTTCTGGCTCTGCTTGGATATGTATTGCTGGATATGACAAATTGGCATGTGCTGGTCGTGTTTGGACTCGTCAATTTTTTAAGTGGGTACCTGCTCAGCGTAGGAGCTCTCATCCTAGAGGAGATGGCCTTCCGCCGGTATACCAAATTGTCCGATCTGGTGAAGATGCTCTTCTTCTCGGCACTCAAATTCGTGGGTTACCACCAGTTAGGTGTGCTGTGGAGAGTACAGGGGCATATTCAATATCTGCAAAACAACAATTCATGGGGTACCATGACCCGGCAGAGCTGGAAAGATAAGAACGAGGCTGCCTGACTTCAAGGCCCGGTTCATATGTAACAGCATCAAAATATAAAGAGAGGTGGGACCTACAGTTATGTCTCAATCCGCAACATTGCAACGCGTGCAGGCCGTTGATTTTTACGGCCGCCTGGAGGAGGAAGTGAGAAACCATAGCCATGGAACAGCATTGCTGTTTCTGTACTGTGCAGGCAATTCGTCCGAGACGGAGGCTGGGCAGACGGAGGTTCAAAGCTTTGTGGACCAGTTGTCCGGCGTGAACGGTGAGGTACTGCTTGACACCAATACCGGTGTGTTGGCCGTTACCTTGCCTGGATATTCGCTGGATGCCGCCCATTATCAGGCATTGCTCCTGAAGCAGCATCTGCAAGGCCGTTTGGAGCAAGCAGATCCGCGTATTACGCTTGCAGCGCTTACTGAAGTGCCGTCAGCGCTGACGTTGAAGCAGATGGCAGAAGCGACCAAGCTCAGCACCTCTTCGGATATTCATATATTTACGCAGGAGGAAGTAGACAGCGGTCAAAACCGCATTCTCATCGTGGATCAAGATGCCACGGTGAGGGAGTTTTTACAGATCCGCTTGACCATGCAAGGTTATGAAACTCTTGAAGCAGTAGACGGTTTGGAGGCGCTGGATCTCATCCCGAAATGGGAGCCGGATCTTGTGCTGACCGAGCTCAACCTGCATGGCATCGACGGCCTGCCTTTCATTCATCATATCCAGCAGCTGGATATGAAGGAACCGCCCAAAATTGTGGTATTAACCGAGAAACGAGTGGAGCAGACGATCAGCCAATGTTTCCAAAACGGGGTGGATGATTATGTAACCAAACCGTTCTCGCCGGTGGAACTGGATGCCCGCATCCGCCGCTGCCTTCATTAAACACATCGTTACTAACGCTTTTAGTTTGAAGAGAATTGATGAATGATACGTGATTAGTTGAGCTGAGAGGTTCTTTAATCGCAAGGAGAGAGTTCAACAAAACGAGGTCTGTCTTTTGGCGAAATAGGCAAAAGACATAGACAAATAGACTATACATCCGATGGAGGTTGAATACTTGTGAATGAGGAATATGAAACGTTATTGAGTGCCATTGAGAATAAGAAAGCCGTTCTGGGTGTTGTGGGACTGGGCTATGTAGGATTGCCGCTGGCTGTGGAAATGGTAAGACAGGGATTCACGGTCATCGGTATCGATCTGGATTCGGATAAAATTGACCGCATTTACCGCGGCGAGTCCTATATTACGGACATCTCGTCCGAAGAGCTTGCGGCATGCATGGAGACCGGACGCTTTAAGCCGACAACGGATTACAGCATGATTGCTGTGATTGATGCGGTCAGCATCTGCGTGCCGACGCCGCTCAGCGAGAATCAGGACCCGGATACTTCCTACATTACAATGGTAGTCGATCAGCTCAAACGCTATATGAAGCCTAATCTGTTAATTACGCTGGAGAGCACGACGTATCCGGGAACCACGGAGGAACTGATTCAACAGCCGATTGAGAAGCTCGGTTATAAGGTTGGCCAAAACTTCTATCTGTGCTTCTCGCCGGAACGGGTCGATCCATCCAACAGCCGGTTCAATACACGAAATACGCCGAAGGTCATCGGAGGAACGACGGACGCCTGCCTAAAGCTGGGTGAAGCGTTGTACAAGCAGTACGTTGAGACGGTTGTACCCGTAAGCAACCCGAAAGTGGCGGAAATGTCCAAGCTGCTGGAGAATACGTTCCGCAGCGTGAATATTGCCTTTGTCAACGAGATGGCCATGATGTGCGACCGCATGGGCATTGATGTATGGGAAGTGATCAATGCCGCGGCAACCAAGCCGTTCGGATTCATGCCATTCTATCCGGGACCGGGCATCGGCGGCCATTGCATTCCGCTGGATCCCATGTACCTGTCCTGGAAGGCCAAGGGCTTCCGCTTCTACAGCAAATTCATTGAGCTGGCACAGTCCACCAACGATAATATGCCTTACTACGTGATCAACAAGACGGCTACGATTCTGAATGAATATGCCAAATCGATCAAGCGCTCCAGTATCCTGCTGTTAGGCATGGCTTACAAACCGGACATCAGCGATCTGCGTGAATCACCGGGACTTGAAGTATACGAACAGTTCAAGGAAAATGGCGCCTATGTGGATTATTACGATCCGTATGCCCACAGTTTTGTGGATAAGCAAGGCGAGACGATTCACAGCGTGGAGTATGATCTTGCGAAATTCAGCCGTTACGATTGCATCGTCCTCATTACAAACCACAGCAATCTGGATTATCATTCGATCGCTTCCACCGGCGTGCCGATCTTAGATACACGAAATGCGTTTAAAGCGTTCGCCGAGCCTCATATCTACAAGATCGGCCATTCCGTTCAGCATGTAGCTGAGCCTGGTGAGGCTGTCTTGATCTGATGAAATGGACGAGAAGAATGAGGCCTATACATGCAAAAGCGAAGTGGATCATCCTGGTTGCCGGCATCTGTCTTTTGCTGCTGATCCTTCTTCTTCTCCCGTCAGGCAAGGTGAATCAGAACAAGGCTACATGGCTGTGGGATGCAAGTCTGATCCGGAGTGAAACGGAGGAGATTGTGGCCTTTAGCGGCAGAGAAGGCATTACAACGATCTTTTTGCAGATTCAACAAGAGGTTACGGACGAGGAGTACCGCCATTTTGTAGCTGCTGCACATCAGCAGGGCATCAGCGTTCACGCCTTGAACGGTCAGCCGGATTGGGCTTATGAGGAAGGCCGGCGAAAAGGGATGGAGCTGCTGACCTGGCTGGAAGCGTACAATCGTACGGCTGCGCCGGAGGAGAAATTCGAGGGCGTGCAGTTTGATGTCGAGCCCTATGTGCTCCGGAGATGGGGCCGCGAACAGGCACAGGTGGTGGAAGAATGGAGCGCAAACATGGAGGTTTGGGTGCAGGAGGCAAAGCGTCAGGGGCTATGGTTCAGTGCCGCGGTACCATTCTGGCTTGACTCGATCCCTGGACCCCGCAGTGCGGATGCCGACTCGTTCAGCCGCTGGATGATCCAGAACACGGACGCGATTGCCGTTATGGCGTACCGGGACAGCGGGGAGCAGATGTATGAATTGTCCAAGGAAGAGCTGGAGCAGGCGGATGAACTCGGCAAGTCCGTCTGGATCGGCATGGAGCTCGGGGATACGGAGGAAGGCGAGCACCTGACCTTCTTTGCCAAGAGCGAACAGGAGATGGAGGACGAAGCCCTGCGTGCCGCCAAACTTGGCAGCGATCATTCTTCCTTTGCGGGAATGGCCGTCCATCACTACCAGGCCTGGGTTCACAAACGAACCGCGATGGCTGGGGAAGAGCCTTGATTTACCATAAGGTTTAATTACGATTTCCGGTTAAATGGTAACAACATGAACAACAACATGAATCATTCACAATTCAACGTACCTTCGAAGGTCTTAAGAGACTTTCGAAGGTTTTTTTGTCTGACAAGGGGGTGAGGCCCCGGTTGAATCGGAATTGTTTAGAAATTGTATAGAACTGAATTCTATAATGTGAATCATCGAGCGGCAGGGAGTAAGAGCATGTTTTGAATGAGTATGGGGCAACGGATTACATAAGCGTGGACGATCGGGGTCCCTTATTGTAATTCAAAGTTTTGAAAAAGATGAAAACCCATGAAATTTCCCGAAATGTTATAGCAATTAGGATAGGTTGGTGTTATATTCTATTGGTTTGTTCAGTAAGGGCTTTAATAAATACCCTGTTTGAAATTTAAAAGGAGTATCCAGATGAATAAAGATTCTAGTAAAACCCGAATGTTACACCTGCTTACGAGGATGACCGGACTGTTGTTAACCCTGGCGTTATTGGGCGGTTGCGGTCTTTTTGGAGGTAAGCAAGCTCCCGGCGATGAAGCGGGAGGCTCGACGGCTGCTGTTCCAAAAGTTGAACGGTATACGGGAGAGAAGAGCAGGGAAATCCCGTTTGTTTATACGGCCAGGAAGGAATTGGCGCTTACCTTTAACGGCATGGGCGATAAAGCGACCATGATGGCACTGATCGATGAGCTGGATGCGCACGGAATCAAGGCGACGTTCTTTCTTCCGGGCATCAGAGTGGCGGAGGAACCGGACATTGCGGAAGCCATTTTGTCCAGAGGTCATGAAATTGAGAACAACACGCTCAATCAGCTCGATATGAATCAGCTTGATTACGATCAGATCTATAAGGAAATCAAACTCGCGAACGATGTCATCAAACGGGAAACGGGCGCCCAGCCCCGCTATGTTCGGACACGCTCGGGCGATTATCCGGACGAAGTGCCACTGGCAGCTGCACATCTTGGAATGAAGGCCGTTGTAAGTTATAACATTAATCCCAAGGACCGCAATATGCAGAGTGCTGAAGAGATTGGAGAGTATGTGACCAGGTTCATCTCCAGAGGCGGGATTATTTCCATGAATACCGACGTTAATCCGGAAGTCATTTCTTCTATTAAATACATAGCCCAGGCCGTGGACGATATCGGATATCAATTGGTTACGCTGGATGAGCTGGTGCAGCATGGCGGCGTGCGAAAACCGCTCGAGTTAATTCCGGGATACGACGCTGCAAGAATGAACCCGGATTATCAACAGGCGAAATATGAACTGGTTTATAAAGTCAATACGAACAAAAAAGAAGTTGCCCTGACGTTTGATGATTTCGGAAGCGACAAAACGGTAACCCGCATCCTTGATATTTTGGAGGAGCATGATGTGAAAGCTACCTTCTTCCTCCGGGCCAAAGGAGTGGAAAGCAACCCGAATTTGGCGCGGGCGATGGTGGAAGGCGGACATGATGTGGCTAACCATTCCTACAGTCATCCCGTCGTTACTTCGCTAACGCCGGAAGAGCTGCAGAAGGATGTCGTCAAGGCCCACCAGGTCATTACGGAGGCCATACAGCAGCAGCCTGTCATGCTGTTTCGTCCGCCGACCGGCGTGGTAGATGACGAACGGGCCAAAGCGCTGGCGGCTACCGGTTACCCGGCCATTGCGATGTACGATGTGACTACGCTGGATTGGGATGTTTCCAATAGTGCCGACGATATTGTAAACGGGGTTATGACCAAGACCCAAAGGGGAAGCGTCATTTTGCTGCATATGCTGGATGACATTCATACCATTGAGGCTCTGCCCAGAGTGCTGGAAGGGCTGAAGAATAAAGGATATACGTTTGTAAAAATGGCGGACATGATGCAGCTGCAGGACAAAGCCGCAATGGAGATGGAATAGATGGAATTATTTGAAAATATGCTGGACCGCGTGGACAAATTGGCGATCGTCGGTCTTGGATATGTGGGCCTGCCGCTGGCGGTCGCATTCTCAAGAAGATTGGATGTCATCGGCTTTGATTTGAGCGAGGCCAAGGTGCAGCAGTATCGAAGCGGTTTCGATGCTACCGGTGAGATCGGGGATACCTCGCTTACGAACTGTACGGCCGCCTTCACCTCGGATCCGGACAAGCTCAAGGAAGCTCGCTGCTTTATTGTGGCCGTTCCGACACCCGTAAAAAGCGGGAATGTGCCGGACCTGAAATTCGTGCGCAATGCCAGCCGTTTGGTTGGCCGGGCATTGACCCGGGGCGCGGTTGTTGTGTATGAGTCAACGGTTTATCCGGGCGTTACGGAGGAAGTGTGCATTCCGATTCTCGAAGAGGAGTCCGGCCTGCGCCTGGGCGTGGACTTCAAGGTGGGGTATTCCCCGGAACGGATTAATCCCGGAGACCAGGTTCACCGGCTCGAGACCATCGTGAAAATTGTGTCCGGCAATGACCCGGAAGCGCTGGAAACGGTTGCCAATCTATATGAACTGATCATCGATGCAGGCGTCCACCGGGCGGAAAGCATCCGGGTGGCGGAAGCAGCCAAAGTCATCGAGAATGCCCAGCGCGATATCAATATCGCTTTCATGAACGAGCTTTCCATGCTGTTCAATCAGATGGATATCGATACGAATGCCGTGCTGCGGGCGGCGGAAACGAAGTGGAATTTCCTCCCGTTCCGGCCGGGGCTCGTCGGCGGACATTGCATCGGAATTGATCCTTATTATCTCACGTATAAGGCCGAGGATACGGGATATCATTCCAAGATTATTTTGGCCGGGCGGCATATCAATGACGGAATGGGGAAATACATCGCCCAGCATGTCATTAAACTCGCGGTTCGCCAAGGTATTGATCTGATGAGGGCAAAGGTGGCGGTAATGGGCCTGGCCTTTAAGGAAGACTGCCGGGATATCCGCAACTCCAAGGTCATCGATATTATCCGGGAGCTGCAGGACTACGGGATTCAGCCGATGGTCGCCGACCCGCACGTGGACCGTCATCAGGCTTACGTGGAATATGGAATCGAGCTGTCGGACATGAGCGAATTGAGAGACATCCAGATTGCGGTTGTAGCCGTCGCTCACCGGGAGTTCAAGCAGCTTGGGATTGCCGAATTCAAGGACATGTTTAACGCTGAAGAGGCGAAGCTTCTAATTGACGTGAAGGGAGCTTATCCAAAAACCGAATATGAAGCGAACGGCTTTCATTATTGGAGTTTGTAGATAACGATGGGAGAAAGCAATGAGGATTATAAAAAGAAAGCAACCGAAGAGCACCAAGGAAGTTCTTACGGTTCCGCGTACGGACAGACGTACGCTTTCCTACGTACCCGATCCGGAGCAGATCCGTTTGAACGCGGACCGGAGAGGCAACCGAGCACAGCAGCCCGGGGATGATGTGTCCAGTTCTGAGTATTTAAATAAGCTGCGTATGCTCAGCTTGCGTTATGAAGCGGAATTTGAAGTATGGATCGTTCCCAAGGGGAAAAAGAAAAAGGCCGGGATCAAGGGGCAGGCTGCCGATATTTCGGCCACCGGCCTGCTGCTCAGGCTGCCGGACGCCTCTTCAGGTCTTGAAGTGGGCGACACCGTGAAGGCCCGATTCCGCATCCCGCCGGGCGCCATGCCCGAGGGTTTTGAATCGGCCGTAAGGATGGATGCAAGCGTCGTTCGCCGGACCACAAGTTCGACGGAATCCGGTGAAGAACATATGCTTGCCTTAGAATTTGAGAAGCCGCTGACGGAATATTTTCAGCGCAAACGGTGGGGCTATTCCGTGTATTCTGCCAGCGCCTTGATGTTCATGGCTGTGCTCTTCATCATGCTGATGCGGGCCGAGAGCATTATTTATTTCAAATACAACATGGTGCTGTATTTGTACAGCTTAATCGCAGCTCTGTTTCTGCTGACACGCTACCTGTTCGGGGCGTTATATCGCGATGTGCCGATCAATCCGGATTACACGCCGGGGGTTTCGATTATCATCCCCTGCTTCAATGAAGCGGATTGGATCAAACGTACGATTCTGAGCTGTATTAATCAGGACTATCCGGTAGATAAGCTGGAAGTCATTGTCGTGGATGACCGTTCGACAGACCAGTCGGTACAGCAGATCAAGGATATGATCGAAGTGATTCATTCCGAGGCGGAGCGTTACGCTACCCGCGAACGCCTGTCCTATACGGTGCTGCCGGAGAATGCGGGCAAGCGGGTCGCCCTGGTCAAAGGTGTGGAGATGGCGAAGCATGATCTGGTGGTGTTCGTGGACTCCGACAGCTTTTTGGACCCGACGGCGATTCGCCACCTCGTTCAGCCTTTTCAGGACCCTAAGATGGGCGGCGTCGCCGGACGGACGGACGTCGAGAACAAATATACCAATAACATGACGAAGCTGCAGACTGTGCGTTATTATATTGCGTTTCGGATCATGAAAGCGGCGGAGTCATGGTTTGACAGCGTGACCTGCCTGTCGGGCCCGTTATCCTGCTATCGAAAAGAGCTGATCATACAGCATGCGGATGCCTGGCTGAACCAGAAGTTTCTGGGCAGACCCGCCACTTTCGGGGATGACCGAAGCATGACGAACTTTATTTTGAAAACACATCGTACCGGTTACCAGGATTCCGCCATATGCTCGACGATTGTCCCTTCGCAGATGAAGGTGTTCCTGAAGCAGCAGATGCGCTGGAAGCGCTCATGGCTGCGCGAGTCGCTGCGGGCTGGAGGCTTTATTTGGCGCAAAGAGCCGTTTATGGCCTTGTTTTTCTACATCGGCCTGATCGTGCCGATTGCCGCGCCTGTCGTGGTTGCCTATAACTTGATGTACGTGCCGATCGTTCACGGCATTTTTCCGGGGACCTTCTTGATGGGCTTGCTGCTGATGGCGCTGCTGATGAGTCTTGCCCACCTGCTGTTTCGCAAGAGTAGGCTCTGGGTGTTCGGCTTCGTGTTCTGTCTGTTCTATGAATTTGTCCTGTTATGGCAGATGCCGGTGGCCTGGTTTACCTTCTGGAAGTCGACATGGGGGACCCGGGAAACGCCGCAGGATATTGAAGCGAGAGAGAAGAAGGAAGCCCGCAAGCGCAAAGGCAAAAAATTCGGATTACCGTTCTGATCGTGTCAAAGCGGTTGAAGTGAGGATGACCAATGGGTAAAAAACAAAAAACAGCCCTCAATGTTCAGCGGAAAAATCGCCGCAAGATCATCAAAGTTACGGCACAGGTCGTTGTATTGGCTGTAGCAGCCGTCCTGCTGGCGAATGCGATTTTCGATTTTCGCACATTTAAAGAGCCGGACAAATCGGCCTGGCGTCAGGATCAGGGCTTTATTGCGCTATCCTATTTCGGAGTCGGCCGCACCGGGACATCCAAGCTCGTATCCAAGAGCCAGCTGGATGCCCAACTGAAGGCCTTATATGAACAGGGCTACACCACGATTTCGCAGCAAGATATTATCGATTATTATCGTCATGGCAAGAAGCTGCCGGATAAAGCGTTGTACCTGTCCTTTGAAGACGGACGGAATGACTCCGCATTATTCGCGCAGCCCCTGCTGGAGAAATACAATTATAAGGCCACTTTCCTGTCCTATGCAGGCAAAATGGGCAATAGTGAACGGAAATTTCTGCAGCCGAAGGATATGCTGAAGATGACCCGCACCGGTTATTGGGAGCTGGGGACCAACGGCAACCGGCTGACTTATATTAATATTTTTGATCGTGAAGGCCGTTACATCGGCGTTAAGGACGAAGGTGAACTGACCGCCAAATCCCATGTGGAATATTACAACCACTATTTGATGGATTTCATACGCGACGAGAATATGATTCCGCTCGAGAACCGCGCGGAGATGGAAGAACGGATCCAAGCTGACTATGAGGCGATGAATAAAGTCTATACGGAAGCGCTTGGTTACGTTCCAGGCACGTATATGATCATGCACGCCAATGCGCTTGGCGGAGGCATGAATCAGCTTGTTGCCAATGCCAATACGGAGCAGATTAGGCAGCTGTTTGAAATGAATTTCAACCGGGAAGGAATGGCCTTCAACTCGAAGGACAGCGATCTTTATAATCTGACTCGGGTCCAGCCTGCTCCTTACTGGTCTACCAATCATCTGTTGATGAAGCTGCACAAGGACCAAGGACAACCTATGCAATTTGTGCGGGGGGACGAGCAGCAGGCTGAGAAGTGGGAGGTGCTTGGCGGAGCCGCTGAATTTGCGGATAACCGTTTCGTGGTCACATCGCCTCCGTCTCAGGCAGGGACCGTTTATTTGAAGGGCAGCGAAGAGTCTGACGTGACCGTCTCGGTTAAGGCACTCGGTAATGTGGTAGGACGGCAGTCCATTTATGTCCGTTACGACCGGACGAAGGGCTCTTACTTAAGGCTTCTTCTGGAGAACAATAACGTGGTGGTGGAACAGAAGAGAGCGGGTCAAGCGCCCGAAGAGCTGTTCACTTATTCCTTGCCGAAGGTCGAGTGGGGGGAAGAGGATCTGCAATTCGACAAGGCATCGGTATATACCAAGGAGCAGACGCAGTCCGGAGACCGGGATGATGAGAATGAGTATCCCGTCAACATACTTGGAAACCGTAGGTTGGAGATTTCGGTGAAAGGCCATTCTCTGTCCGTGAGTGTCGATCAACAGTTGATTCTGAATCAGCAGCCTGTGGATGTTTCGATTGGCGCAGGGGGCGTGGCGTTTGAATCGCAATATCACGAGCAGAATGAGAAAGATGATATTTACGACGCTATTTTTGAAGATGTTACGATTGCATCCGAGCCTGCGGGCGGTGATCGGAAGCTGCTGTTTACGAACAAGCCGTCCGGACTGACCGGTGTCCTGACAGGCGTGCAGAGAAGTTTGAGCCGGGCGGTTGACTGGGCTGTGGAAACTTTTTAATATTCGGATGGCGTAGGACGTGAACAACAATGAAGAATCGCAGAAGGAAATGGGCAGGAGCTGTGGTATTGATGGCTTTGTGTGCTGCTGTCTCTTTCTGGTGGCTGCATACCGGAGAGCAGGAGAAAGCACTGCAGGCTCAGTTAACGCAAACGGAAGTGAAGCTGTCTGCCTGGATTACGGACTGGCAGTGGAAAACGGGCATAACGGATCTGAAGAAGCTCGGTAGTGAGCTTGAAGAAATCCATTTTTTTGCAGCTTACTTCAATCCTAAAGACGAACTCCATTTTACCTCGGATTTTCGGGAGGGACTGCCTGAGTTTCTGGAGAATTCCCGGAAGGGGGAACAGCTTCGCCGTGTCCTGACCATCGTAAACGATCGTTTCGATACCGATGGGACGGCGGACCAGAAGGATCCTGCGCTCATCTCCCGGATCGTGGCAACTCCGGAAAGCCGCAGTCTGCATATCGGGCACATTCTGGCTGTGGTATCCCAGCATGGCTTTAGCGGTGTGGAACTGGATTACGAGAAGGTACGCAAGGAAGATTGGGCGAATCTTTCGGCTCTGTACGAGGAGCTGTATGAACGTTTACAAGCGGAGGGTTTCTCTCTTCGAATCGTGCTGGAGCCGGGGATCAGCCAATCATCCTTTGACCTGCTGCCGAAAGGTCCGGATTATGTCCTGATGGCATATAACTTGTACGGAGGGCATAGCGGACCGGGTCCAAAGGCGGATCACGCCATGATAAGGAAGCTGGCGGACAAACTGCACGGGATCCCGGGAGACCATGCCATTGCGCTGTCGGTTGGCGGGTTTGACTGGGCCAAGAACGGCAAGGTGGTCTCTTTAACGGAAAAGCGTGCGGTGGAGCTGGCCCATGCCATCTCGGACGATCCGAGTCGGGATCCGTCAAGCGGTGCCCTGTATTTTGAATATACGGACGACCAAGGCATCGGCCATACCGTGTGGTATGCGGATGGAATGACCATTGCAGGCTGGGTGGATGCGGCGAGAGACTCGGGGATTTCGAAGATTGCGATCTGGCGGCTTGGGGATATGGAAGAGGATACGTTGAAACAGTTGAAGGAATATCATCAGCAATCCCAACATAAGTGAATCTTTTACGAAAAAAGGGACATCCCACGGCTCTAAGAAACCGGTTGGGGTGTCCTTTTGCGTAAGGTATGACTCATGTTATCAGCCAAGCCGTCTTTCTGTGCGAATATAAGTACAGGAAGGGGCTGGATTAATGGATGAGCTTCGAGGCTTTCGCTTTGCGGACAAGTCCGCCGCTGGCCCGGTTGATCGGCTTCTTGAGCGCAATCCCGATCATTAGCGCAATTGCCGCGAAGATCAGCATGAACAGGACATCCCGGATGACAATATCCCATAGAATGCCGCCAACGGCTTCCCGCATCATGCTAATGGCGTAGGTGAATGGCAGATACGGATGCAATGCCTGGAAGAACGGCGGCGTCATCTGGATCGGGAACGTTCCGCCCGCGCCTGCAAGCTGCAGCACAAGAAGTACGATGGCCATCGCTTTTCCGACATTGCCGAACACGGACACCAGCGTATATACAATCAGCATGAAGATGGAGCTGATCAGCAGCGCAAACAGGATGAACCAGCCCGGATTCACAACATAGGTCCGCAGCAAATAAATATCACCCAGGGTGACGAATAGCGCTTGGAACAGCGCAATGGTCAGAAATGTTAAATAGCGTCCGAAGTAAATCTCGATGCTGCGGAAGCTTCTCTCTTCATCATGAACCTCGACGGAGAGCAGGGAAACGAGCAGCAGGGCGCCTACCCACAAGGATAAGGTCGTGAAGAAAGGAGACATGGCGGAGCCATAGTTTGGGATTGGATACAGGCGATTCTCTTCCAGCGTAACAGGCTCGGCAAAAAACTGGCTTTCGAGCTCAAAATTGTTTTGAAGCAAATCGATAACCTCTTGGATATCCCCTTCAGCTTCCATCTCGCGCAGCCGATTAGCCAGCTGCGTAATTCGTAGCTCGGCTTCCGGGAGACGGCTTTGGGCAAGCCGCACTTCTTCGCCCCCTACCTTGAGCCCCTTCCGGGCATCTTGAAGCAAACGCTGAATGTCGGGGACTGCGGCAAGCGCCTGGGTCAGCTCCTGCTGAACACGCTTGGCCGTGCCTGCGCCCTTGGTGAAGGCTTTGCTGATCGCTGGACCAATCTCCGTATCGTAGCGGCTTAACAGCGTGTTGGTCAGTCCCGTAATGTCATCGTTCAGCTTTTTCAGCTTATCGATGGAATCCGCAGGTGCTTCTTCTCCCCGTTCCACGGCTTGAGCTATGGTTTGGAGCACGGCCTGAGCTGAGGTCCAGCGTGCTGCAATGTCCTCGAGCTTGGCCGCCCCGGAAGCTGCCGCCGGGGAGATCGAGCCCAGCCGCTTGAACAATTGACCCAGCCGGGCCGCGGCTTGCGCTGCTGTCTCTGCGCGTTCCTGGGCAGCGTTCAGGCGGCTGGCAAGCTCCTTCGGGTCGATGTCGGCTTGCCCCAGAGTGTCCAGCACTTGCGAGAGCGCTCCGGTGGTTGCAGCCAGTACCTCCAAGTCCTGACGCAGGGCAGGCTCCAGCGATTTCGAGGCACCCGCAGCCTGATTCGCGAACTCCGCCAGCGCACCGGCCATGGTTTTGCCGTCCGTGGCAATCCCTTCAAGGCGAGGCAGGGCGGTGTCGGCCTGCTGAATCAATCGGTTGGCCAGCTGAATATCCTTAGCGGCTGTGCCCACCGCTTCATTGAGCTCCGGAAAGCTTTTTTCGAGCCGGAACAGAAGACTTCGTACTTTATTAATTGCCGGGAGCTGATTCTCGATCTCAATCCCGAGCGTGTTGAAGATCTCAAAGATGGTGCCATTGGCGGTTTTGATGAAATTTTTGCTGATTTCCTCCACGACACCGGATGCGCCCTGGGCCGTCACTTTGGGAGAAATGGCGTTGATTTTCTCGTTGGTATAATAGAGGATCTGAGCTTTGACAGGCTCATTGGTCAGCACGGTGCCGATCCGGGCAGAGAAGTTCTCCGGAATAATGATGGCGGCATAATCATCGCCGCGCCGTACACCTTGAATAGCGTTCTCGCTATCCTCCGTAAACCGCCATCCCAGCTTCTCATTGTGATGGAGGGACTCCACGATTTCTTTTCCCAGATTAATCGGCTGGTCGCGAAGAGTGGTCCCTTTATCCAGGTTGGCAACGGCAATGGATACACCGGAGGTCTGGCCGTAGGGATCCCAAGAAGCCTCAATGTTAAACCAGGCATACAGAGAAGGAAGAACGGCAAGCCCGGCTATGATGACGCCTGCAGCCCAATTACGAATGATTCTATGGATATCGGCAGAATATATGTGGAAGATATTCTTCATGAGCGCTCCTGTCTTGTACGTAGTCGGTGCTAGTATGCCGCTAAATCCGTGCCAAGATACGAAACGAGCCGATCCTTTATCTCTTCCTTGAGGGAGTGCCATTCGCAGAGCAGGCTGCCTTCATATCCGCGGCACAAATACTGAACCTGCAGCCCTTCCTTGGCTGTGCGGTTCTGGCTATGAATCCGGATGCCGCGCCTTCTCATCTGTTGTTGTATGAACCAGGCATGATCCGAATTCCCTTTTTTAATAAGCTGCAGATTTAAGATATAGAGGTCAGCCGTTTTGAGTTTAAGGGTCTTGAGAATTCGAATATCCCGCTCGAGTGCAGACTGGATGATGTGATGCAGCAGATAATCATGGATTAGGGCTTCGTCTTCTGGTGAAGGCGGAGGAGGAGTGGAAGGCTTCATCATAAGAGACACATCCTCAGACATAAATATATAGAACATATGTTCTATCTTACACATAGTATGCCAACAATATACGGCCTGCAACCATTAATTTCTGGCAATGGTTTATGGATCCCAGTGGATTCATGGCGGCATATCGTTTACACTCCTGATAACTGCATTCATCAGGAGGCGATTCATTCATGATTCTACATAAAGGCGAAATATTGTTCAGGCAAGGGGATAGCGGGGACCATCTATATCACATCCGGAGCGGATTGTTCAAGGTGACCCGTCTCCATCCGAACGGCAACATGGTGCTTTTCAATATTTTATATCCCGGTGAAACGGTGCCGCACCATTCGCTGATCAGCCCGAAGGAGACACATGGAACGGCGATCGCTCTGATCCAGAGCGAAGTGGAGGTCATATCGGCTGAAGCGTGGTACCGCCAGCTCGCGGAGGATCCGCAGAAACCGCTCGAGGTTGCCAGATTGCTGCAGGAAAAAGTGCGGTTCATGCAGATGAGGCTGGATCACTTGACGGTGGGAGGACCTGCGGAGCGGCTTGAACTGCTGATCCGGTGGCTGGATGAGTATTCACAGGGAATACACTTGACCGAGTATCTGACTCAGGAAGAGATCGGACAGCTGATCGGCGTGAGGAGAGAAACGGTAAACCGGCTGCTGCGGGAACAGGGCAAGCACGTCTAGCCCTGAATTTGCGGACGATATGAACGCCGGGATACATATGTTAATAACATGCTCACGACAGAATTAGCAGAAGGTTCACTTTTTCGCTGAATCATAGTCACCAGCAAGCATAATCAATCCAAAAAGGGTGCCTGTCTTTATACAAGACAGGCACCCTTTGATTTTGTAATACGGTTCATTAATCTTCCAATGTACCCGCCGGGCCGAAGAATTCATAATGAATCCGGTCTGAAGGTACCTCCATCGATTTCAATTGACTGTTCATGGCACGCATGAACGGAACAGGGCCGCAGAAGTAGAAGTCGGCTTTCGCATCGACGGTTTTACGAAGGAATTCAAGATCAATATAGCCAGCTTGGTGGCACTGATCCTCCGATTCCGGTTGTTCATAAATGACATAAGAGGTTAGCTGCGGATGCTTGGAGGCGAGCGCATCGATATGAGCCTTCATCGCATGCTGGCTGCCGCACTTGGCCGCATGAATAAACGTTACTTTCCGGTCGGGCTGACTCAGCAGCACGGTTTCGAGCATGGCCACCATCGGGGTCAAACCCACGCCGCCGCTGATCAAGACAAGCGGAAGATCGGTGTCCGTATCCAGCGTAAAGGAACCGGCCGGAGGAGTGACCTCGAGAACGGTCCCGACCTCGGCATGACGGTGCAGCCAAGTGGAGACGATGCCGGCAGGCTTTCCTTCCAGTTCATCCTCACGCTTGACCGTGATTCTGTAGTAAGGTTGGCCCGGTGCGGACGAGAGACTATAATGACGATTATGATAATAGGTTTCACCTTCAGGTTTTACCCGGAGCGTGATGTATTGACCGGGTTGATAATCGGCAATCTCGCCGCCGTCCTGCGGGACCAAATAAAAGGAAGTGATGACGGAGCTTTCTTCCACCTTCCGGTCAATTACGAAATTGCGGTATCCGCTCCAGCCGCCGGCTTCGTTCGCGGCTTTATGGTACATATCAGCTTCAATGCCAATGAAGACATCGGCAATGGCGCCGTAAGCTTCGCCCCAGGCCTCGATAATTTCGGGCGATGCGGCGTCACCTAGCACCTCCTTCATGGCGGCGAGCAGCGTTTCGCCAACGATCGGATAGTGCTCGGGCAAAATGTTTAACGCCCGGTGCTTGTGTCCGATCTGCTTAACAACCGGGACGATCGCTTCAAGACGATCGATATGGGCTGCTGCGGCGTACACGGCATTGGCAAGAGCAAAGGGCTGTTTTCCTTCTCGTTGATTCGCATGGTTGAATATGTTAAGAAGCTCCGGATGATGATGAAACAATTTTTGGTAAAATGCAGTCGTGATTGCCGTTCCATGCGTTTCAAGAACAGGAACGGTGGATTTAACGACTTCAATCGTATGCTGGCTTAACATGCAGACTCCCCCTGATTCATAAGTCGAATTCGTGTTCGATTTAAGTATAGACAAGGGAAGAAAGGGCAATTGTGATTTTGGTCACATCGGATTTAGCGAATATGTGAACAACGTATTAATGGTGGAAAGTTTATGGAGGGGAGTTCTTAAAGCGAGTTTTTTTACATATTCCATATATAGATTCCAGTTCATTCTAGCCAGCTGTTTAGCTCGCGTGCCAACTGTGTTATAATAAGGTAAGCAGTCTAACTAAAACGAGAAAGGATCAGGATACCATGTGTCCCCGAAGGACGAATCCCCAAAGGACGATTTGGAAACGTTATGATCTCTCATACACATAGCTTCCTTCGTAGAGCGAAGTCGGACGTCTGAAGACAAGGACGGTCTCTGCGAAAGGATGGGAACTATGGTTCGAAGGATGAACTCCTCCAGGTTGCCTCTAGGTAGAGATTGGCCTATGTCTGACCAATCTACTACGACAAGAGGGATCCTGTATGAGGAAAAGACAAAACACAATTATCACCATGTCGGCGATGTTGTTCGGAACGTTTTTAATGGCTTTTACGTATTATCACATTAATTTTCACAATCATTTAACCGAAGGCGGCTTTGTCGGCCTTGCGCTGCTTGGCAAATATGCGCTTGATATTCCGCCTGCATTAAGTATGATCCTCATGGACATTCCGGTTCTGCTGATTGCCTTGTTTATCAAAGGTCGGAAGTTTATTATCAATACCGTTGTTGCGGCGAGCATGTTCACCTTGTTCTACGCATTGATCGAGCGGTATTCCACGCTTGTTATCGATCTGAATCATAACTTGCTGGCAGCCGCGCTGCTGTCCGGTTTATTGACGGGCTTTGGTGCAGGCATCGTGCTCCGTTTCGGCGGGGCGACAGGCGGTGACGACGTGATCTCCGTGCTGTTCAGCGAGTGGAGCGGGCTTAAGGTAGGGACGGTATTTTTCCTGATGGATGCCGTAGTACTGCTATTATCGCTATTCTACATGCCATTGGTTGAAACCTTATATACTATATTAGCCGTATCGATTGCCGGGCAAGTGATCACCATCACAGTGACGTACGGTACCGAGAAAACGGAAAAGAAACCGATTCGGAAAGCGGTCCGTGCCCCAAGCACTCCGGTTACTCCGAAGACAGCGCAGCATACCGTTAGCGGCCGATCATAATCCGGTCCAACTAAGAGAAGCTCACCCGCATGCAGGGTGAGCTTCTTTCGTATGCTTATGTTGGATTCACTTCTCGTCCTTGGGATGATTTTCATCCCATTCCTGAGCCTTGGCGGTGGCAATGGCGATGGCGCGTCCTTCATCGTAATCTTCCTCAAGCAGGGCATTGGCAATTTCCACGGCTTTATTCCTCACCCGCGGCTCCAGATTTTTCATGGATGGCGGATAATCATGTTTACTCCAAGGCATGTAACGATCCCTCCACTTCATCTGTTATTCGTATGTAATGTATATTACCCCGTGCAACCAAATTGAATAAACGGTTTCAATGGCACAAAAAAAGTACATTGTCCCCCGGAGGACAATGTACTTGGAAACTTCGATTTATTCAAACAGCTGCAAATACTCGCCGTAGCCTTCCTTTTGCATCTCTTCTTTCGGTACAAACCGCAGTGCGGCGGAATTGATGCAGTATCGAAGGCCGTTCGGCCCAGGACCGTCGTCAAATACATGGCCGAGGTGCGAGTCGCCTTTTTTGCTCCTTACCTCGGTGCGGACCATCATATGGGTGAGATCCATTTTTTCCTTGATGTTGTATTCGCGTATCGGACGGGTGAAGCTCGGCCATCCGCAGCCGGCATCATATTTGTCCGTTGAGCTGAAAAGCGGCTCGCCGGATACGATGTCCACGTAAATGCCTTCCCCGTGATGATCCCAGAACTGATTGTGGAACGGAGGCTCGGTTGCGTTATTCTGGGTCACTTCATATTGGATCGGAGTCAGGCGCTGTTTAAGCTCGGCTGGATCCATCGGCTCCGACCAATGCTGCTCAATGAAATCCTCGCGTCCTGAACCTTTGCGGTAGCGTTTGTAATGGCTCGGATTTTTCTTGTGATAATCCTGATGATATTCTTCAGCTTCATAGAAAGTGCTGGCCGGAATGATGGGCGTTACGATCGGTCCGTCGAATCGTCCGCTGGCAGCTACTGCTTGCTTGGATTGTTCAGCAAGCTCGCGCTGCTCGTCCGTATGGTAAAAAATAGCGGTTCGGTAAGATGTACCCCGGTCATGGAATTGTCCGCCCTCATCCGTTGGATCGATTTGCTGCCAGAAGAGCTCAAGCAGCTTTTCGTAAGGGAACACTTCCGGGTTATACGTGATTTGAACGGCCTCGTAATGACCCGTTGTATCAGAGCATACCTCTTCATAGGTGGGATTTTCCTTATGACCGCCCGTATAGCCGGAAACGACCTTCAGAATACCCGGCAGCTCATCAAAAGGAGAGACCATACACCAGAAGCAGCCTCCCGCAAAGGTAGCCAATTCACTTGGGGTTGAACGATTATTCATCTATTATCCCTCCATCGTTATAACAATTTAAATGTAAGTCTTACTCTATATTATAATCATTTTGGTCAAAGAAACCAAAATGATGCTCATTTAAGCTGGTCTCCCTTTATACCACCGGATAGCGGCCAGGCACAGAGCGGTAACCAGCATGAGTCCGCCAGCGATTCCTGCAAAGAGAAGCGGATGATCGGCAAATCCGCTGCCCAGCCAGGCATACAGGAGAATTGCGGGGATTTTACCGATGGCTGAAGCGGTTGTGTACGTCCAGAATGGAATGGAGGCGACGCCTGCATAAATATTGACGGCCATTTGCGGTATGATGGGCAGTAAGCGCGCAAGCAGGATCGACTGAAAGGGGCGCCGTTCCACCACGGCTGTGAACCTATGGATAGCCGCGTATTTGCCGAGCAGTCGCCTGCCGGGCTCCTGGTATAAGGCGCGTACAGCCGCATACAGGATGACGGCGGCTATCGTTGTTCCAAACCACGAAATGGCTGCAGCCCAAACGGTGCCATATGCATAGCCGAGAATAGCGATGATGACTTTGTAGGGGGCAATGGGAAATAAGGCAAGCAGGGTTGCCAGCACGATCATCAGGTAGAGTGGGGGATTTCCTCCAAGCCAGTCCATGATTTCTTGTCTGTATGCAAAAGCCAGCGTCAATGCTGTTGTATAAATTGCGGGTATGATCCATCTCTTCATAAAGAATCCTCACTTTGCGAAAGTCAACCAGAATAGCACCATAATAGCAAAAAAACAGCAATGCTGCCCATCTTTCGGACAGCTGAGCATTCGATTTCGGGTGGGAAAAATTGAATATACAAGCGATTTTTCATATGTTATAATATGTCCAACCGAATAGTTCCCAAAGGGGAGTAGCTTCATAAGAAAACCTATATCGTGGCCTTTTCATGGATGAGTGACCGCGATTCAAGGTAGGTTTTCTTGCGATATAGAATTTCATGGGTTCCGCTGATCACTTATAAATTCTATATCGTAAGTAAAGTCGTCATTACGGGATTAACCATCCCCGGCTTTATTGGCAACGAGTATGTTGTTTAGCGAGACCTTTGCCTGATTTATTTATGAATGAGGTGGAGGTCTATTTTTGCGCCCAAAAAACGCTGTAGACCTTATAAACTAAGGGAACAGCGTTTTTTTTGGATGGAGGACATCGGTAGGTAGAAACCTAAAGAAAATGAAGAAAGGATGGGAGATGCATGGATTTGATGTCGATGGATTTTTGGATGGCACTGCTATCGATTGTCCTTATTGACCTTGTGTTGGCAGGCGATAACGCGATTGTTATCGGGCTTGCCGCTCGTAATGTCCAGAAGGAGGACCAGAAGAAGGTCATCCTGTGGGGGACCGTCGGTGCGATTGTCATTCGTATCGTGGCCACCCTCCTCGTTGTACAGCTCTTAATGATCCCTGGCTTGCGCTTGATCGGTGGCTTTGCACTGTTGTGGATTGCCTACAAGCTGATGGTGGATGAGAAGCAGCATGAAATTTCCGCTGGCAACCAAATGTGGGCGGCAATCCGTACGATTATTATCGCGGATGCGATGATGGGACTGGATAACGTGCTTGCTGTAGCTGGCGCTGCTGGTGAAAGCTTCATGCTGGTTATTATCGGACTTGCGATTTCGGTACCAATTATGGTGTGGGGCAGTACCATTATCCTGAAGTTGACGGATCGCTTTCCAATTATCATCACCATCGGTGCTGCGGTATTAGCCTGGACCGCATCGAAGATGATTGTGGAAGAGCCGATGATTCACAGCTGGTTCGCCAATGGCGTTCTGAAGTACGGTTTTGAAATTCTCGTTATTGCCATTATCATCAGTCTTGGAACTTGGATGAAGAAAAAGAATGACCAAAAAGCGAAGAGCAATCCGGTACAGGTCAAGATGGTCGACTAGGTTAGACTTTGTCTGAGCGCAAGTAAACGGTATAATGTCTTCATGAACGAAGAGAGCTCCGAAGCCCTTTTCGCATGAGGAGGGGTAACACATGGAATTTACGGAAAAATCCGTAGAAGAACGGATTGCGGAGTCGTACCGCCAGGACGAGGATATGATGATCCTCGTGTTTGCCCAGTGGTGTGTGAATCACGGACTGGACCCAGTGGAACTGTACCGTAAGGCATATCCGAATCAGCCGGACAATGAGCGGCTGGCGCGGGTGCTGGAACTAACGGTGCCCAAGGAAGAAGCTGGTGAAATACCGGATCAGACCCTGCTTGGTGTCCTGTCGTTATTCGGAAATGAAGACTTGGCTATCGTTGTAGCCGAGGCAGCGGCCACGCTAGGCTCGGATAAGAAGTAATATGGAATCATGGAATATCTTACATGTGATTCAAGAGAGAAGCGGGTCGATCAAGGAAAAACCTTGGTCGACCCGCTTTTTTACTGCGCAAATGGTCCGATCAATTTGACGTTCGGCTGGCCATGCGGAATTGTTTAGGCGAAACGCCGAATCGGGAGCGGAAAACGCGGTGAAAATAAGTATAGTTGGCAAAGCCGGAAGTTTCGGCGACATCCTCCAGCGAGAGAGGGCTGAACACAATCCGTTCCTTGGCCATGCTCAGGCGAACGTCCATGGTGTATTGCATGATGGTGGTGCCAAAAGCTTCTTTGAACAGATGGACTGCCCGGGAAACACTGATGCCGACATGGGCGGCGACATCCTCCAGCTTGAACATCGAGGAGGCATTCTCTTCAATGTAATTTTTCATGCGGTAGGCTAGATACGTCTTGGGCGTGGTCGATGGCTGCTCCGATAACAGGCGATCCACTTCGAGGCATAGAATCCGTACCGTGTAATCCGAAATCTCCGGATAAGGATCCGATACGCGGCGCTGCTCCAGCAGAATTTGCCGAAACAGACTCAGGTAACGCTCTTCCAGTGGGACCCGAATTTTGGTTGGGCGTTTCTTGGAATTCCACCACGCGTCAGCCCAGGGACCCTTGAAAAAAATATGGTAATCTCCGCTTTCGATGGTTAATTCACCCAAAGCGTTATATTCGTCATCTATTCGGAGTTCATAGGGTTGTCCTGGCGTGAAGATCAACAGATCCCCTGCCTCCACGAGTGACAGCTCGTCATCAATTTTCGCGCGGCACTTGCCATCGGTCTGCCATCGCATCAAGTAGGTGTCGAAACCGTCAGCCAGGGACATCTTGAAAGGTTTACGATGAAATGAGAAATCCGCTGCTACGACTTGGTTGGAAAGATTTGAATCCATTGCTAAAGTCCCCTTTGAAGAATAAGAAAATAATGACCAGATTGTTCATGTTTTAATCATATTCTTCATTTTAAACGAAAGCATAAAAGAATACCATGGTACTAGTCCGAGCACATTTTAAGGCTCAAGGAGTGACAGCGATGAAAAAAATGAAAGCAGGTATAATTGGCTGCGGAACGATCAGCGGCGTATACTTCACGAACTTAAAGAACAGCCCTTGGGTTGAAGTCGTGGCATGTGCTGACCTTATTCCGGACAACGCGAAGAAGAAGGCTGAAGAGTTCAACATCCCGAACGTGTACACGGTTGAAGAGATGCTTGCACAGACTGACATTGAGTTTATTATTAATCTGACCATTCCGGCCAGCCACGCCAATGTGGATATCGCCTCCCTGGAGGCAGGGAAGCATGTTTACAGTGAAAAGCCGCTGGCTATTACCCTTGATGAAGCTCGCCGCGTGCTAAATATGGCAGATCAAAAAGGACTTCGCGTCGGCTGCGCACCCGATACGTTTTTGGGCTCCGGCGTACAGACGGCCAAAGCCGCGATTGAATCCGGTCTTATTGGCAGACCTGTTGCCGCAACGGCGTTCATGATGGGTTCTGGACCGGAAGCATGGCACCCTAATCCTGAATTTTTTTACGCGTCGGGCGGAGGTCCAATGATGGATATGGGTCCTTATTATGTATCGGCCCTGGTAGAGCTGCTTGGTCCTGCAAGCCGGATCAGCGCATCCACAGGCATCCAGATTCCGGACCGCGTAATCGGCTCCGGCCCGCTCCAAGGAAAACCGATCACGGTGCAGACCCCAACGCATTTAGCAGGGACGCTGGATTTTGAGAACGGTGCCATTGCAACCATGATCACAAGTTTTGATATCTTTGGCGGATCGAACCTGCCTTGGATCGAGATCTATGGCACGCAAGGGAGCTTAAGCCTCGGGGATCCGAACTACTTTAACGGCGAAGTGAAGCTCCGGAAGCACGGCTCCGAGGAATGGGAGCTGCTTGACCCTGCGTTTGAATGCGGGACGAACGAGCGGGGCTTGGGCATCAACGATATGATTCAATCGATTCATGAGCAGAAGGACCATCGCGTGAGTGCCCGTCTGGCTTACCACGTGCTGGAGATTATGCAGTCGTTCCAGCAGTCTTCGCTGGAGGGCCGACATATCGTTCTGCAAAGCACATACCGCTATGGCAAACTTCCGGCGCCGCAGCAGGCAGACATGCCGGAATAGCGAACTGGCAGCCCGGTTCATATTCTTGTACACTGGTTATGAACGACATGCAAACCAGCTTCTGACGGATCTGACAGGATTGTGAGTTCTTGGAAATGGTCCGCATGAAAGCGTTGCACTAATATTTGGAGAGCATCCAAAATGATCAAATGCCTATGGGGAGGAAATGGACATGTCGAAATCGTTGAAGATCGGAATTATCGGTTGCGGGGGAATCGCCAACGGCAAGCATATGCCGAGCTTGAAGAAGCAGGCACAGGCCGAATTGGTCGCTTTTTGCGACATCGTAGAAGAGCGTGCGCAGAAGGCGGCTGCCGAATACGGGGTTGAAGGCGCAAAAGTTTACACGGATTTCAGAGAATTGCTGCAAGACGGCAGCATCGATGTTATCCATGTATGTACGCCGAACGATTCGCACTCCGAGATTACGGTTGCATCCTTGGAAGCCGGCAAGCACGTGATGTGCGAAAAGCCTATGGCGAAGACCGTTTCCGAAGCCAAAGCCATGCTGGACGCCGCAAAGCGTACAGGGAAAAAACTTACCATCGGTTACAACAACCGTTTCCGGGATGATAGCATGTATCTGAAAGGCGTCTGTGAGGAAGGCGATCTGGGCGAGATCTACTACGGTAAAGCGCTGGCTGTTCGCCGCCGTGCCGTTCCGACCTGGGGCGTATTCCTTGACGAAGAGAAGCAAGGCGGAGGTCCGTTGATCGATATCGGTACCCATGCACTGGATTTGACCTTGTGGCTGATGGACAACTACAAGCCGAAGAGCGTGCTTGGATCCACGTTCCATAAACTTGGTCAACGCGAGAATGCGGCGAATGCGTTCGGTCCTTGGGATCCGAAGGAGTTCAAGGTAGAGGATTCGGCATTCGGGTTCATCACGATGGAGAACGGCGCAACGATTATTCTGGAATCCAGCTGGGCCCTTAACGTCGTTGAGACGGGCGAAGCCAAAGCCGTGCTGGCGGGTACCGAAGGCGGAGCTGACATGAAGGACGGTTTGCGTATTAACGGCGAGAAAATGAGCAGATTGTATGAAACCAAAGTGGATTTGAATGCCGGCGGCGTAGCGTTCTATTCCGGTTCCAAGGAAAATGATGCGGACCGTGAAGCCAGAATGTGGCTGGAGGCTATAATTGAGGATAAGGACCCTGTGGTTAAGCCGGAGCAAGCGTTTGTGGTAACGCAAATTCTGGAAGCGATCTATGAATCGGCGAAGACCGGAAAAGCGGTTTACTTCGATAACTAAATCTTACAATCACAACTAATACTTAGATAAACCAGGAGGTATACAATGAAATTAGGCGTATTTATGGTATTGCTGAGCGGACGTAAATTGGAGGATGCATTGGACTACGTGGCATCCAAGGGACTTAAAGCGGTTGAGATCGGAACAGGCGGTTATCCGGGAAACGCGCATTGCAACCCGGCCGAGCTGCTGGAGAATGAAACCGCGCTGAAAAACTTCAAAAATGCGGTAGAATCCCGTGGGTTGATCATTAGCGCACTGAGCTGCCACGGCAACCCGCTTCATCCGCAAAAGGCAATCGCGAAAGAGTTCCATGACACGTACGTAAAAACGGTAGAACTTGCCGAGAAGCTTGAAGTACCTGTTGTTAATACATTCTCCGGCTGCCCGGGCGACCATGAGGATGCTAAATACCCGAACTGGCCGGTTGCACCTTGGCCTAACGACTACCAAGAGATTCTGACTTGGCAGTGGGATAACAAGGTCATTCCTTACTGGACCGAATGGGGTAAATTTGCCGCAGATCGCAATGTGAAGATTGGTTTGGAATTGCACGGCGGCTTCTCCGTTCATACGCCAGGCACGCTGCTCCGTTTGCGTGAAGCCGCAGGCGAAGTGATTGGTGCCAACCTGGATCCGAGCCATATGTGGTGGCAAGGGATCGATCCTGTTCAAGCGATTCAAATTTTGGGTCGCGAAGGGGCAATCCACCACTTCCATGCGAAGGATACAAGCATTGACCCGATCAACGTGAACAAACACGGTCTGACCGATATGCAGTCTTATGCCAACATGCTGGATCGCGCTTGGCAATTCCGCAGCGTAGGCTACGGACATGATGTGAAGGAATGGGCGGATATGATGAGTGCCCTTCGTCTGGTTGGATATGATTATGTCGTAAGCATTGAACATGAAGATGGATTGATGTCCATAGAAGAAGGCTTCTCCAAAGCGGTGCAAAACCTTCAGCAAGTGCTGATCGAAGAGCCGCTCGGAGAAATGTGGTGGGTCTAACAGCGTAGAGGAATAGCCGAAATAAGCAATTAGGGGGAACAGCAACATGCTTAACGTAACCATTTGGAATGAATTCGTACACGAGAAAATCCATGATGAGGTTCGCAGCGTTTATCCGGCGGGGATTCACACTGCTTTGGCGGAGGGTCTGCAAAATCCGGATTTCGTTATCAGAACGGCAACGCTTGATCAGCCGGAGCATGGATTGACGGATGATGTACTGGATTCAACCGATGTGCTGTTGTGGTGGGGGCATATGGCTCATGACCAGGTAAGTGACGAAATCGTAAGCAAGGTCGTTAAGCGCGTGCAGGATGGGATGGGTCTGATTGTTCTTCATTCCGGACATTTTTCCAAGCCGTTCAAAGCATTGATGGGCACAAGCTGCGATTTGAAGTGGCGCGAAGCAGGAGAACAGGAAATTATTTGGAGCGTGAATCCGACGCATCCGATTGCGGCCGGAATTACGGGGCCGATCATCATTGAGCACGAGGAAATGTACGGGGAGTTCTTTGATATTCCAGCCCCAGATGAGCTGGTATTTGTCAGCAATTTTGAAGGCGGCGAAGTATTCCGCAGCGGTTGCACGTTCAAGCGCGGTCATGGGAACATTTTCTACTTCCGTCCGGGGCATGAGACCTATCCAACCTACTACAACCCCGAAGTGCTGAAAGTGATCACGAATGCGATTAACTGGGCTTATTCCACGGCAGGTAAGCAAACCTTCGGCAACAGTCAGCCGGTTCGTGCGCTTCCCGTTTTAGTCTAAGCTACGAGCAGCGTTTTTTAAGAAGCAATGAGTTAACGAGTCGTTCAGGGGGCAATCCTTGAGCGGCTCGTTTTATCGTTGGCGGTGAATGTTCACCGAAATGTTTTTGCCGGCTAGGGATAGAATATACCTAAGTATGGGGTATTGTATGATATACAAGAAGGGGGGCTGTACACATGAGTGAAGTACAAAGCGCACCTGTAGATCCCGCAACCATCGCCATATGCCAGGCCAAGCTTGTCCATCAACCCGTTGAGGGCTTCCTGCTGGGGAGAGGAGTCCGCTTCGCCAAGATTATGTTTATTGGGGAAGCCCCCGGCGCCCATGAAGTTCTGGAAGGCTTACCTTTTGTAGGGCAGGCCGGACAAGAGATGAATGCCTACCTGGAACGCCTGAACCTGACCCGGGAGCAAGTCTATATTACCAGTGCCATGAGAAGCAGGCCCTATAAGGAAAAGCTAATCGTGAGGTCCACGGGCGAGCGTGTCATCAGCCGCTCCAATCGGACACCGACGAAGGCGGAAATATTGGCCCATGCACCTTTGCTTGATGAAGAGATTCGATGGGTTCGCCCGCACATTATCGCACCCATGGGAAATACGGCGCTGCACCGGTTAATCGGAAGCCATGAAACGGTGACATCGCTGCACGGCAAACTGATGGAGGGCCCGGTCCAGCAAGCAGCAGATCCGGAGAATCCCGGTGGGGGCTATATGTTTTCAGTGGAAACCTATAAGATATTCCCTCTGTTCCATCCAGCGGCCGTACTGTATAATAGGAAATTATCCACTTTGATCGAGGAAGATTTGGATATTTTGGCTCGTATATTATGGGACAAACGCTGATTTTATGGGAAAAAGGGGCTAGGTGGTTTTCAGTTTCTCGGAAATGTGCTAAAATGAAACATACTTACAATTCGTAAGTTTTCTAGATTTTGATTAAGCTTATGAGTTTCTATAAACAAGGTGACTTCGTAAAGAGGTGAAGGGATATGGAAGTTACAAATGTTACGATGTGTCCCCGTTTTGAATCTGCATTTTCTTTTCTGGGCAAACGGTGGAACGGTTTGATTATTCAAACGTTGATGAGCGGGCCTAAGCGCTTTAAGGATATTTCGAATTTGATTCCGTCCATGAGCGATAAAATGCTCTCTGAGCGGATGAAGGATTTGGAATGTGAAGGCATTTTGATTCGTCATGTCTATCCGGAAACACCGGTACGTATTGAATATGAACTGACTGAAAAAGGCAAAGCACTGCGTCCGGTGATGGAGCAAATTGCATCCTGGGCAGAACAATGGGTCGAAAGATGAGTCATCTTAAGACTCCCCTTGATGATTAAACCCTGGCATGAGACATCCTCATTTCAGGGTTTTTTTTCTAAATGGAAGTATGATTCCTGTTTCTTTACGGCAAGAATAGGTGGACATGCACCAAGCGGACGCAGCTGCTATATAATGTGAAAAACCCAGCAGCATATCAAGGAGGCGAGCCCATGACCAAGCGAACGTATATCTCCCGTTTCCATTATGGACAAGAGGACATCTCAGAACTTGAAAACGCTTCATTAAAAGTGCTTCAAATTTTTGAGAAAACCAAGCGGATGCTGAGCCAGTATGTGCCGGACTCCCTGTGGCTAGCTGTGTCTGGAACAAGCCCGGGATCTGCAGAATCCGTTTACCCAAGCAGTGCCGATGCTGCAGGCATGTTTCAGAAATGGGTCAAAGCCCCCGGCGGATGGAAGTTCATTGGTTATGAAACCGATAGATTGAATGCGTCCACCGGGCAGAATATAGGACGAACGGGAAGATTCCTGCAGATGATCATCTGGTCACTCTATGAGAAAATCGCGATGCTGCATCCCATCCTTGGCAGTGAGCCGTTTTTTGACGGGGAAGAGCTGGATGTGATCGCGAATTATTTTGTGCCTACGTATATCAGCGCCGTACCGTTGGTGGAACAAGGAAAGGCCTTTAAGACCATTCAGGCCGACATTGTTCTGTATCAGGAGCATATTCAGGCACCTGCCGTCATTATGCAATCGGATCGTGGCTTATTGGAGGGGAACTGGATGACCGGGGTGAACTTGGACGCGAAGGGGTTTGCCGGGATTCGTCCTTATTTGAAGGTTCCTAACGGCGAACGAGCCTATATGGAAGCCGATATTATATAGAGAGCATTTTTCATCATAACCTTGTTCCGATGCGGACAGGGTTATTTTGTATATTTGTTTAAAATTTTAACGATTTATGTGAAATATATCACAAAAATTAATGACGTCAGACGATATAATTTATGTGAAAGGAACGGAATACCACGATCACTAGATAAATGTGTTGGGGAGGAATCAAACGATGTCCAATATAAAGAGAGAAAAGTTAGTTGTCATTGGCAACGGTATTGCCGGGATTAGTACGGTCGAGCAAATCATTAAATTGGGGGGGAATTTTGACATCACCGTCATTGGACAAGAGCCTCATCCGAATTATAACCGCATCATGCTGTCGTATGTGCTGGAAGGCAGCAAAACCTTGGATGACATTGTATTGAATGATTGGAAATGGTACGAGGATAACCATATCACTTTGCACACGGGTGCCACTGTAACTGCCATTGATGGAGAGCGCAAGGTCGTGACAGCCGACAACGGATTGACGGTGCCTTATGACAAAGTCATGATAGCTACGGGCTCGAAGCCCTTTATTTTACCCGTACCGGGAAGTGACAAAGAAGGCGTTATTGGTTTTCGAAACATTGCCGATTGCACGCAGATGCTTCAAGCCGCTAACGCATACAAGAAAGCGGCTGTCATTGGCGGGGGACTTCTGGGACTGGAAGCGGCCAAGGGATTGGTCAGCCTGGGCATGGAGGTGACGGTAGTTCATCTCATGCAGGATTTAATGGAGAGCCAGTTGGACTCGATGGCATCCGGCATGCTGAAAAGGGAGCTTGAACAGCAGGGTATCAACTTCTTATTAGGCAGGCAAACAACCGAAATATTGGGAGATACCAGAGTTACGGGACTCCGGTTCAAGGATGGGGATGAGCTTGAAGCCGACCTGGTGGTGATGGCAGTGGGCATCAGAGCGAACACCGCGATCGCCCAAGCGAGCGGAATCGAAGTGAACCGGGGCATCGTAGTCAATGATTATCTTCAGACTTCCTGGCCGGATGTGTATGCGGTTGGCGAATGCTGTGAGCATCGGGGCGCATGCTACGGCCTGGTTGCACCATTGTTCGAGCAGGGACAGGTATTGGCGAAGCATCTATGCGGTGTGGAAGGCAAGCCTTACGAGGGAAGCATTGTATCGACGAAGCTGAAAATCAGCGGGGTTGATGTATTCTCTGCCGGAGAATTCATGGAGCAAGCCGAGCACTCGGTGATTACCGCAAAAGATGATTGGCGCAAGACCTATAAGAAAATATTAATTCGCGACAATATCATCGTTGGGGCGATATTGTTCGGAGATGTGAGCGATTCGGCAAGCCTTCAATCCATGATTCGGAAAAAGACAGCCATGACGGATGAGATTTACGATTCGATCATGGGTACTGACAGCGCAGGAACAGGAAATGGCAAGGCATTTTCACTGGAGAAGATGCCCGATGATGAAATCGTGTGCGGCTGCAACGGCGTAACCAAAAAAGCCATTGTGGATGCCGTTACTCTACAGGGTCTTACGACAGTGGATGAGATCAAAGCTTGTACAGGAGCTACCCGCTCGTGCGGCGGCTGTAAACCTGTCGTGGAGCAAATACTCCAGAGCGTATTGGGCGATGGCTTTAAGGCGGCAGGCAAACAAGGCATATGCCCATGCACAACCCTCGATCGGGACGAAATCGTCGCCGAAATCCGCGCCAAGGGGCTTACCACGACGAAGGAAGTCATGCATGTTCTGGAGTTCAGCAACCCGGAGGGCTGCTCGAAATGCCGTCCTGCCATTCATTATTATCTGGCGATGCTGAATCCGGTAACCCATCAGGAGGAGAGAGAATCCCGATTTGTCAACGAACGGATGAACGCCAACATTCAGAAAGACGGCACGTACACGGTAGTCCCAAGAATGTACGGCGGCGTTACCACACCGGAGGATTTGAAGAAAATCGCGGATGTATCGCTTAAATATAATGTGAAGGTTGTCAAGGTTACCGGCGGACAGCGTCTGGACCTCATCGGTGTTAAGAAGGAAGATTTACCGAGTGTTTGGGAAGAGCTCGATATGCCGTCGGGTTATGCTTATGCCAAATCGCTGCGGACCGTGAAGACCTGTGTAGGTTCCCAATTTTGTCGTTTCGGTACGCAGGATTCGATGGGCATGGGGGCATTTCTCGAGGAGAAATTCGAAAGACTGGATTTTCCGGCGAAATTTAAAATGGCGGTCAATGGATGTCCGCGAAATTGTGCCGAGTCGTGCACGAAAGACATCGGGATCGTTGGCAATGACGGTGGATGGGAAATATTCGTTGGAGGCAACGGCGGAACGAAAGCGCGTCTTGCTGATTCGTTCTGCAAAGTGAAAACGGATGAAGAGCTGATTGAAATCTGCGGAGCCTTGATGCAGTATTACCGTGAAACCGGCAAGTACCTGGAGAGAACATCGGAGTGGGTGGAGCGCTTGGGACTGGAACAAATCCAAGCGGTTATCCTGGATGATCCCAAGCAGCGTAAGGAACTGGTGGAGAGAATTGAGCTCGCCCTGCAGCAAGTCGAGGATCCTTGGAAGAAAGTGCTGAACGACGAGAAGCTGCGCAATACATTATTCGAGGATGCAAGACCGGTCAGCAGCAAATAAAAGAGGGAGGAACAGACTTCCCTCTTGCCGCCTGAACATCGAGAGCTTTTTCGCAGTAAGGATGAGGATAGAAAAGAGAAGTGGAGGTTATATGTTATGGAAACCGGAAGATTTATTACGGTAGGGAATGAAAATGATTTTCTGTCACAGCTCGGAAGGGTGGTCCAACTTGGAGACCGGGAGATTGCCGTCTTCCGGACTTCGGATCATCAATGGTTTGCGCTGGATAATCGAAGCCCACATCCCAAAGGAGGGCCGCTCTCAGAAGCCATCGTATCCGGGCACTACATCTACGATCCGTTATACGATTGGAAAATCGAGCTTTCAACCGGGCTCGTACAGGCTCCGGATCAAGGTCAGGTTCGTGTATATCCGATTCGCGCCGTGGACGGAAGGGTTGAGGTGGGTGTTTAAGGCCAGCAATCGCATAATCAACAGACGATATCAAGGGGTGGTATCCCATGTTTAAAACCGATGTGGAAGCCGTCGTCAATGCCGCCGTCGGGAAAAAAGAGCAGATGAATAACAATCTGCTGCGCTATATGGTATCGGCTATGCTGGCGGGCGCGTATGTCGGCATTGGAATTGTATTGATCTTTAAGCTGGGGGCGCCGCTGGCAGCTGCCGGTTCACCTTTCCAATCCCTCGTTATGGGAGCTGCATTCGGGATTGCGCTCACGTTGGTGGTGTTCGCCGGATCCGAGCTGTTCACCGGGAATCATATGTTTTTTACGATAAGCACCTTATCCGGACGAACGACGATGGGGGATACGCTGAAAAACTGGGTACTCGTATTTATCGGCAATTTGGCTGGAGCGATTCTGCTCAGCTATCTGGTGTACGCTTCCGGCCTGTTCAATGGCCTGCCACCGGACCACCTCATCTTCACGGCTGCCGCCAAGAAAATGAATGATCCGTTTATGGAGCTGTTCTTCAGAGGCATCTTGTGTAACTGGCTTGTCTGTCTGGCCTTGTGGATGGGAATTCGGGCCAAGGGAGAAACGACAAAGCTGATCTTAATATGGTGGTGTCTGTTTGCCTTCATTGCAACAGGGTATGAGCATAGCGTAGCCAATATGACGCTTCTGACGCTCGCGACGATTTTACCGGGGCATCCCGAAACCATTTCCATCGGCGGATGGGTCAGCAACATGGTGCCGGTCACGCTGGGGAACATCCTTGGCGGTGGATTGTTTGTAGGGATGGCTTACTGGTTTATCTCATCGGGAAAAGGGAGCAAGCAAAAGTAGGCTGTCGTAGGCGGTAGCGAACCTTGGAGCGGGATGAATGATAGCTGTTGCATCCGCTGCCTTAGGGAGGCAGCCATCAAGATTCTCGGTTGCCCAAGCTGTTGACCGCTTCATTCACCGTGCGAACGAGATGTTGTGGAGGAATTCCATCCTCCAAGTTCATTGTCAGATGAAGTTTAACCTGACGAATAAACAAAGAAACCGTTCTTGGTTAATGGTCCGTCATTCTTCCAATTACCAAGAAACGGTTTCTTTTTTTGTATATTAATAGAGTGGGGGGATCTCCGCTTTTTAGATACGTCATCGCTGGAGCGAACAGGAGGGCGCTAGCATAAATAAGCTGTCCTCCTCAGTCATTGAACTGAAAGGACAGCTATGCGAATCTTGTCTTCCCAATCGTTTTACCGATGTTCCACGAGGTCAATCGCACCGAGCACGATATGAGCCAGTCCGAAGCCGAGAATACCGGTGGCGGCAAGTTTATACCTGCTGCCAAGCAGAGCGGCACCCGAAGCAGAAACCACAGTTCCAAGAACAGCAGGAATCAAACCTTCACGCATGCTGAGCACTCCCTTTAATTGGTTTGGAAAGACAAGGTTTATTGTAAGCAGATGACTGTAAATTATGCACAGAAGGGAGCCGGCCGGTTAAATCCGGCAGATTTCGTTCGGACACAGCTCACAATGGCAGATTTCCTGCAGCATCGGAAGATCTTTAATGACAATCATCCCGCCGGCATATTCGATGGCATCTTTTTTGCGTAAGTCACTCAGCATCCGGTTCACGCTTTCTCGGGTTGCCCCAATCATGTTCGATAGATCGGTGTGGGTAATCTTCTTGTTGATGAGAATGGTATCATCCGCTTGATGCTGCCCGTAGGTATTGCTCAGACGGATGAGCGTCGACGTTAAAGCACCGGGCTTTCCGTACATCATGAGATCACGGAATTTGGTCTGGGTGATGCGGTGGTGAATGCCCATCCACTTCATAAAATCAATGGCAAAGTCGCAATGCTGACAGATCAGCAGCTCCAGATCCTTGTGCTCGATGACTCCGACAACACTATCCTCAAGCACCTCTGCCGAGAAACTGTGGTTGTTGCTGAAGAATGGATCGGCTTGACCGACCATGTCTCCTGGATGGTACATATATAGAATAAGCTCTTTGCCTTCATCCGTCGATTTGGTTAATTTAATTCTTCCTTGTTTAACGAAGTACAGCTTGTCGGCGAAGTCACCTTCCCAGAACAAATGGGATCCTTCAGGGAGTACCCTTTCCTTCATGGTGACCAGCAGACGGTTGCGGTTTTGTTCCGAGAAGCACTGCGTGTTCCCTAAGTTTTCGATTTCCATTACATGGTCTACAGTATTCATGTTGGTATCCCCTAACATCCTAAAATTTGATCTGTTTAATCTTTAAATACATTATAACGTGAAAACATTCACTTTTGGGGGAGAATAAGAGGGAAATCGTGGCGAATTTTCAAACTTTGTGATCTCTTTCACTTGAAAGGAGGGAAAGACAGGTATAAATCACACAGAAAAGATAAATTTTAATATTGTGAAATATTTCACATGATTTTAGAAACAGCTGTGTTACGATCGAGGCGTAGAGAAGAAAGAAACACGAACCATGGGAGGATGAGAGATATGGCTGTGAGCAAAGGAACGGTTGAAGTTAAAGGACAAACGGCAGCAGAGTACATTCAGGGTCTGATTGACAAGGCAAATCGGGCCAAAGAAAAGTTTATGGAATTGAATCAGGAGCAAGTCGACGGGATTGTACAGTCGATGGCCATGGCAGGCCTTGAGAAGCACATGCAGCTGGCGAAGATGGCGGTTGAGGAAACGGGACGCGGCGTGTACGAAGACAAAATCATCAAGAACCTGTTTGCCACAGAGTATATCCACAACAGCATCAAATATGACAAGACGGTGGGTATCATTGAAGACAACGCTTATGACAGCTTTCAAAAAATAGCGGAACCGATCGGGATTATCATGGGGATAACCCCGGTAACCAATCCGACGTCCACGACGATATTCAAAGCGCTGATCTCCATTAAAACAAGAAACCCGATCATTTTCGGATTCCATCCATCCGCTCAGGCCTGCAGCCGGGAAGCTGCGCTGATATTGCGGGATGCCGCCGTGAAGCAAGGTGCTCCTGCCGATTGCATCCAGTGGATCGAAGCTCCTTCCATGGATAAAACCAATGCGCTCATGAATCATCCTGACGTCGCCTGCATTCTGGCTACGGGCGGTTCGGCGATGGTTAAAGCGGCATACAGCTGCGGCAAGCCGGCCCTCGGCGTAGGACCAGGTAACGTGCCCTGCTTTATAGAGAAGAGCGCCGACCTGGATCAGGCGGTGAACGACTTGATTTTGTCCAAAACCTTTGATAACGGCATGATCTGCGCTTCGGAGCAGGCTGTCATTATCGAGGAGCCTATATATCATACAGCGAAGAAAAAAATGATCGCCAGCGGCTGTTATTTCGTCAACAAGGAAGAACTGGCGAAGCTGACTGCGCATGCGATGGTATCGGAGAAATGTGCAGTCAATCCATCCATCGTCGGAAAGCCGGCCGCTAAAATTGCCGAGGCATGCGGTTTCGAGGTGCCGGAAAGCACCAAGATCCTGGTCGCCGAGCTGGAAGGGGTCGGTCCGGCTTATCCGTTGTCCGCCGAGAAGCTGAGTCCGGTTCTGGCCTGCTATAAAGTAAAGGACGCCGAGGAAGGCATAAGACGCGCAGAAGAGATGGTTGCTTTTGGCGGCATGGGTCACTCGTCGGTGATACACTCGCACAATGAGGACATCATCATGAAATTCTCGGATCGGATGAAAACCTGCCGCATCCTGGTGAACCAGCCTTCTTCGCAAGGCGGCATCGGCGATATCTACAACACGAACCTGCCATCGCTGACGCTGGGCTGCGGTTCGTATGGACGTAATTCCACTTCGTCGAACGTGACGGCTGTCAATCTAATCAACGTGAAAAGGGTGAACCGCAGAACCGTGAATATGCAGTGGTTTAAAGTGCCGGACAAAATTTACTTTGAAAAAGGTTCCACGCAGTATCTTGCGAAAATGCCGGAAATCACCCGTGTCGCTATCGTTACCGACCCCATGATGGTGAAGCTGGGCTATGTGGAGCGGGTAGAGCACTATCTGCGTCAACGCAGAGTGCCGGTAGCCATCGAAGTCTTCTCGGAGGTCGAGCCGGATCCTTCGACAACGACCGTAGAACGCGGAACGGAGATGCTTGCCAGGTTCCAGCCGGACTGTATCATCGCCCTCGGCGGCGGATCGCCAATGGATGCAGCCAAAGCCATGTGGCTGTTCTATGAATATCCGGATACGGACTTTAACAATCTGAAGCAAAAATTCATGGATATCCGCAAACGGGTCTATAAATATCCGAAGCTTGGACGGAAGGCGAAGTTCGTTGCCATTCCAACAACGTCGGGAACGGGCTCGGAAGTGACTTCGTTTGCCGTCATCACGGACAAAGGGCTGGGAAATACCAAATACCCGCTGGCTGACTATGAGCTGACACCGGATGTGGCGATAATCGATCCGGAATTTGTGTACACCTTGCCTAAAACGGCGGTAGCCGATACCGGAATGGACGTTCTGACACATGCCATTGAAGCCTACGTATCGGTGATGGCCAGCGATTATACGGATGGGCTTGCCATCAAGGCCATACAGCTGGTGTTCCAGTATCTTGAGCAGTCGGCGCTTACCGGTGACAAGCTCGCCCGCGAGAAAATGCATAATGCTTCGACGCTTGCCGGCATGGCTTTTGCGAATGCGTTCCTGGGCATCAACCACAGTCTTGCACATAAGTGGGGCGGCCAGTATCACACGGCACACGGACGCACTAATGCTATCCTGATGCCTCACGTCATCCGTTACAACGCCAAGAAGCCAACGAAATTCGCGGCATGGCCTAAATACACCCATTTTGTAGCTGATGAGAGATATGCTGAAATCGCACGGATTCTGGGGCTGCCTGCAAGAACGACGGAAGAGGGCGTAAACAGTTTGATTGCCGCGATCCGGGAGCTGAACAGCAAGCTCGGTATCGAGGAGTCGTTCCAGCAGCTTGGCATCGATCCTAAAGATTTCGAGAAAAATGTTGAGCATTTGGCGGATCGGGCTTTTGAAGACCAGTGCACAACGAGCAATCCGAAGCTGCCGCTGGTGACAGAGCTCGCAGAAGTTTACCGCAATGCATTCTACGGCCGGTTCTGAATAGGATAGGTATTGAAACGCCGATCATGAAGATCTGTGAAGGTTTTGAGGTAAGGTATGCGAGACCAGGACCAGAGTGATAAAAATCACGGGAAAAGTTAAGTTTGTGATTATTATCACAGATACAAGAGATCAACAGGACTACAATAAAGGTGTAGAAGGAAGCTGAATCTCAGATCTTTGATATAGAAGCTTGAAGGCACAAGGCGGGGTAGTTGCATCATTGGTCGTGAAAATAATCACATTTAAAGATCTGAGATAGATCAAGGTGTGGCCCCGCCTGTCCTTGCAAGCCCCAGCAAATCTAGGAGGGATTCGATATGTCGGTGATTGAAAAAGAAGCAGGCTGGAAAGGTTTTAAATCAGGTAAATGGACCAAGCGAATTGACGTTAATGATTTTATTGCAGAGAACATTACTCCCTATTATGGCTCTGATGAATTTTTGGCAGGACCCACGGATAACACCAAAGCACTGTGGGATATCGTATCGGATTTAACCATAAGGGAACGGGACAACGGCGGGGTTCTGGACGTGGATGTCCATACACCTTCAACCATCACCTCCCATCAACCTGGCTATTTGGATAAGGATAAAGAACAGATTGTCGGCGTTCAGACCGATGAGCCGTTCAAGCGCTCGATTCAACCTTTTGGCGGGATCCGGATGATGATTGATGCGTGCAACGCATACGGCTTTGAAATGCCGCAGGCCGTTGTGGACATCTTTAACGGCATCCGCAAAACGCATAATCAAGGCGTGTTTGACGCCTATACTCCTGAGATGAGAGCAGCGCGCAAGGCCGGGATTATTACGGGACTTCCTGATGCGTACGGTCGCGGACGTATCATCGGTGACTATCGCAGAATATCGTTATACGGTGTAGATGCACTGATTCAGGACAAATTGAGAGAACTCGCCGAGCTTGAAGTGGATGCCATGGATGAGCCGGTTATCCGTTTGCGCGAAGAATTGTCTGAACAAATGCGGGCACTCAAGGAACTGAAGGAAATGGCGGGTATGCACGGTTTTGACATTTCCAAGCCTGCGAATACGGCGAAGGAAGCATTCCAGTGGTTGTATTTCGGTTATTTGGCTGCGATCAAGGAACAGAATGGCGCTGCGATGTCGCTTGGCCGGGTATCTTCTTTCCTTGATATTTATATTCAGCGGGATCTGGCTGAAGGCAAGCTGACGGAAGAGACAGCCCAGGAATTGGTCGACCATTTCGTTATGAAACTTCGGATCGTGAAATTCCTGCGTACGCCGGATTATAACGAGCTGTTCAGCGGGGATCCGACGTGGGTGACGGAATCCATCGGCGGGATGTCGGTAAACGGTGAGACGAGGGTGACCAAGAACAGCTTCCGTTTCCTGCACACCCTGTACAATTTGGGACCTGCTCCGGAACCGAACTTGACGGTGCTGTGGTCGGAGAAGCTGCCGGAAGCCTTCAAAAAATACTGTTCGAAGGTTTCGATCGAAACCAGTTCGATTCAATACGAGAATGATGATCTCATGCGTCCGATCTACGGAGACGATTACGGCATCGCCTGCTGTGTATCCGCCATGCGCATCGGGAAGCAGATGCAGTTCTTCGGAGCCAGAGCGAACCTTGCCAAAGCGCTGCTGTATGCGATCAACGGCGGTAAGGATGAGAAATCCGGCGCCCAGGTTGGACCGGAATATCCGGCCATCACCGCCGAGGTTCTGAGTTATGATGAAGTCATGAAGCGATTCAAGCCGATGATGGAATGGCTCGCGAAGCTCTATATGAATACACTCAACGTTATCCATTACATGCATGACAAATACAGCTATGAACGGATTGAGATGGCGCTTCACGACCGGGATATCCTGCGCACGATGGCATGCGGCATCGCAGGCCTGTCCGTAGCAGCGGATTCACTGAGCGCGATTAAATATGCGAAGGTGAAGCCGGTACGCAACGAGCAAGGGATTGCGGTGGATTTTGAAATCGAAGGCGAGTTCCCTTGCTACGGCAACAACGATGATCGCGTGGATAGCATCGCCGTTGAGTTGGTCGAAGCCTTCATGAGCATGATTCGCAAGCACAAGGCTTACCGTGATGCCATGCCGACCCAATCGGTGCTCACGATTACGTCGAACGTCGTATACGGCAAGAAGACAGGAACCACGCCGGATGGACGTAAGGCAGGCGAGCCGTTTGCTCCGGGCGCGAATCCGATGCACGGACGCGATAAGAAGGGAGCTCTCGCTTCGCTGACCTCCGTGGCCAAGCTGCCTTATGAGGACAGCCTCGACGGCATCTCGAATACGTTCTCGATCGTGCCCAAAGCACTTGGTAAAGAGAGTGATATCCGTGTGAACAACCTGGTTTCGATGCTGGACGGTTATTTTGGCAGCAAAGCGCACCATCTGAACGTCAACGTATTTGACCGGGAGCAGCTGATCGATGCGATGGAGCATCCGGAGAATTATCCGCAGTTAACGATCCGGGTATCCGGATATGCGGTCAACTTCGTCAAACTGACGCGCGAACAGCAGCTCGATGTCATCAACCGTACGTTCCACGGATCGATGTAAGAATGGAAGACAACCATAGCGGATACAGAAAGGATGACGCACCATGCTAAAAGGTCATGTACACTCCATAGAAACGTTCGGAACGGTGGACGGTCCGGGTATCCGCTTTGTGCTCTTCATGCAGGGCTGCCTCTTGAAGTGTCAATACTGCCATAATCCGGATACCTGGGGACTGCATGAAGGACGCGAGATGACGGTGGAGGACGTGCTGGCTGAGATTGAACCTTATCTGAGCTACTACCGTTCATCGGGCGGCGGATTAACCGTCTCCGGCGGTGAGCCGACATTGCAGTATCCTTTTGTCACAGAGCTGTTCAAGGAAGTAAAGCGCCGCTGGAATTTGCATACAACGCTGGACAGCAACGGCTATAATGAACCGGAGAAAATATCGGAATTGTTGGAGTTTACCGACTTGGTGCTGCTTGATCTGAAGCATATCAACGACGAGAAGCATATTAAGCTTACCGGGAAGTCCAATGAAAGGACGTTAAAGACCGCCCGCTGGCTGTCTGACCATGATCGGAACATGTGGGTCCGGCACGTCTATGTGCCGGGCATCCATGATAGCGAGGACGACTTGATTGCACTCGGTCAATTCATCCGGACGCTGCACGGCGTGGAGAAATTCGAAATCTTGCCTTACCATCAGATGGGTGTGTACAAATGGAAGGAGCTCGGCATGGCTTATCCATTGGAGGGCGTGCCTTCTCCGTCCGAGGAAGAAGTGGCACGCGCTTACCGGTTGATTGGCGAGATACCCGAGAAAATACAGACTGTCCAGAATTAATGCCACCCGTATAATACTAAACATAATATGTTATGATTAATAACAATAACCTTTCCTAGATATGGAAGGGTTATTGTTTTTTGTAGAGGATTTTATCCCTTGGATAGAAAAATATCGACCTATCGAAAAGTGGAATCGCTTTCTATAATGAAGATGTAAGGAAAGCGCCTATCAAGTATACAAACACTTCGGGAGGGTCAAAGACAATGAAGAAAAAGGGTCTGGCATTATTCATGTCGCTTCTGTTCGTCTCATCCACGCTTTTGTCTGCATGCGGCGGCGGTGACAAGGCAGCAGAAAAACCGTCAGGTGGTTCGGAAGGAACGGTGAGCAATGAGCCGTTTGAAATCACCATTCGCCATACGCAAGTAGGTGAATCCAAGAAGTTCCGTCTCGCATTGCTGAACGATGTGGTCAGTAAAACCGAAGAGGCGGTGCCCGGACTGAAAATCAAGCTGGACGCTGTAGACTCTGAAGTGAACCGTAAAGAGAAGTTGAGAGGCGAGATGGCAGCCGGTAAGCCGCCGGAAGTATTCGACGTGTTCGGCAGCCCGGATGCAGGCGTATATTCCAAAGAAGGCTTGATGCTCGATTTGACTCCGATTTTGGATGAACTGGGCATTAAAGACAAATTTACGACACTGGACCCGTTCACACATGACGGCAAGATCTACGGATTGCCAATTGGCGGTTCCATTGAAGGTATTTTCTATAACAAGGATTACTTCACACAAAAAGGCCTGAGTGTTCCAAAAACATTGGCCGAACTGGAGCAAATTGCCGAAACGATCAAAGCCGACGGCAAGATTCCTTTTGCGCAATCCTCCAAGGATGCTTGGATTCCACTCATGACCACGAATAACCTGTGGAGCTACTATGCAGGTGCGGAGGTTACTTATGGCTTCAAGACCGGAGAAACCAAATGGACGGATCCGAAAGTCGTGGAAGGTGTGAAGAAGCATCAGGAATGGGTGGAAAAAGGGTACTTCAAAAAAGGCGAGCTCGGCTTCGAATACGCGGATATGAGAAACCAAATGATCACCGGCGAAGCCGTCATGATGATGGACGGATCGTGGGCAAACTCCGTATTTAGAGATCCGGCTCAAGCAGGTGATATGGTAGGTAAGGTCGGCTACTTCAACTTGCCTCCGGTTAATGAAGGCGACCCTGTCATCGTCATGCAGGACGCAAACAACGGATATGGATTCTCCGCAGCGGTAGCAGAAGATCCTCGTAAACTTCAAGCGGTTAAAGAATTCATTAAAAATATGTGGACAGATGAGATGCAGCTTCGCGGACTGAAAGAAGACGGTGTACTGCCGGCCATGAAGATGGATCTGGCAACAATGAACTCCACTTCGGATGATCCGCTTATGCAGGACATTTTCAAAGGCGTCAGTGAGATCAACAAATCCTTCCCTGCCTTTGATGCACTTGTTCAAGCAGACGTGAACACCGCACTGAGCATGGGAATTCAGCAGGTCATCGGCGGCGAGCTTGATGCCGAGAAGATGCTGGAGAATGTGCAAGCAGCGCAAGAAGCGGCTAATGCTTCAGAGGAATAACTAAAATTCTAGACGAAAGGGCACCACCCGCTGCGGTACATGGGGGTGCCCTTTCGCCTAAACAACATCAGACATAAATACGGAGGTTACCATGAACAAAGCGCTGAGAAATCCTCTGATTTACATCGTTTTTGTGCTGCCGGCATTCTTGCTGTTTCTGGCTTTTTTCATATACCCGATCTTTACTGCGTTTGACAACAGTTTTACGAGCTGGAACGGCATTTCCAAAGATGTGAAGTACATTGGGTTCGATAACTATGTGACCGCCTTGAATGACGATGCTTTTTGGAAGGCTGTCAGGAACAACGTTTATTTCATTCTCTTTTCCTGTTTAATCCAGGTTCCGACAATCGTATTCTTCTCCCTGTTAATCGCAAACGTGAAGCGGTTGAAGGGGCTTTATAAAACGGCGGTTTTCGCACCATCCATCATGTCGACGGCTGTGATCGGCATTTTATGGGGATTCATTTACAACCCGGACTTTGGTCTGATGAATGAGATTTTAGGGCTGGTTGGAATTGAACCCATCTACTGGTTATCGGATAGCAAATGGGCCATGATTGCCATCCTGATCACGAATGCGTGGCAATGGACCGGCTTTTACATCGTGATGGTGCTTGCCGCAATTTTATCCATACCCAAAGAGCTTGATGAGGCTGCGGCAATGGATGGAGCGACAGGCGTCCAAAGAGCAACCAAAATCACGCTTCCCTTAATTATGCCAATTATCTCTGTTGTAATCATGCTGTCGATCGCGGGAGCCATGAAAGCGGCGGACATTATTCTGGTTATGACCAAGGGCGGGCCGGCCGGCTCAACCGACGTTATGGCGACATATATGATTCGATATGCGATTACGAGCTTCAAGCATGGCTTTGGCAATTCGATCGCCGTGCTGATCTTCCTCTTCACAATTATCGTAACGGTGCTCTACCAGGTGCTGATCGCAAGACGCAACGAAAGGATTGAATACTGATGAGAGCAATAAAGAAACTGATCCCGCACATTTTTCTGATGGCATACTTGCTCGTCATACTGTATCCATTCCTGTTCGTCCTGTTCTCTTCCGTGAAGGTAGATAACCAGTCCATTGCAACGAACCCTTTTGGTTTGCCTAGCACGCTGGTATTTGATAACTATGTGAACGCATGGGTGAGCGCCAAGATTAGCACGTATTTCTGGAACAGCTTATACATCGGCGTGCTGTCAGCTTGCTTGTCGATTCTGTTTGCAGCGATGCTGGCCTTTGCCGTGACGCGGATGAGATACAACCGGATCAGCGCCATCGTCTTTCAATGTATTTTGATAGGCATGCTGATTCCGAATAACTCTCTCATGCTGCCGATATATGGCATGATGAGGCAGTTGGATATTTTGAATACGCATATGGCTCTGATTCTGCCGTATGTTGCCAATGCCATCCCGTTCTCGGTTATTATACTGGCTGCCTTTATGCGCTCGCTGCCCGGTGAAATCGAGGAGGCTGCGGTTATTGATGGATTGAGGTCCGGAGGGTTGTTTGCTAGAATTATCTTACCTCTGACCGTTCCGGCCATCGTTACCGTATTTATCATCAATTTCCTGGGTAACTGGAACGAATTCTTGCTTGCTAACTACTTCCTATCGAATGATGAGCTGAGAACGCTGCCTGTCGGAATGGTCGGTTTCAGAGACGCCTACAATATGAACTACGCACAAATGTCTGCGGGTATCATATTCAGCGTGCTGCCGGTCCTTATCATTTATGCCGTTCTGCAAGAGAAGATCATTGAAGGCGTCACCGCAGGAAGCGTCAAGGGGTAATCCTAGGAGCAGGAGCATGCGTATGAATTTGCGGAACAAACTATTCACGGCCTTTTTGGGGCTCATTATTATTCCGTTATTTGTGCTGGGCCTATTTACATTCTTTATTACCTACAATTCAATAGAGGAAAAGTACAGCCAGCAGGCCGAATATTCGCTCAAAGCGATCAGCTACAGCATTCTGAGCGTGTTTAAGGAGATGGAGTACGTCACGGATAACGGGATTGCCACCTCCGTCTTCGCGATGGCCCTGAATGCCAAGGATCCCGATGCGCAGAACCTGATTAAGGAATCCAATGCGGACCAGCTGAAATTGAACGACAGACAGCGGAGCTTTCGGAATCTTTTATATAATCATCCAGCGATCAGTTATGCGTTTTTATATCATTTTAATAAAGAGTCATCACCGATTCCTATATTCAGTAAAGAAGATTTCAGGACGCTGCCTTATGAAGAGTTTAAGAATAGTCCCTTATATGAAGAGGTGGTTCAGCTAAACGGGATTCCCAAATGGCTGGCTCCTCACGAATTTCCGGAATTAACGGGGGCGGAGCCGGTATTTACGCAGATCAGGCTGATTAAGGATGTCACGACACTCCGCAAACTGGGGATTCTTGTGGTCCAGATCAAGAGGTGGGAGTTTGAAGAGATTTTCCGTAATCTGACACTGCCTAACAATCTGCAGAACACATCTTTTATGTTGGTCAACAATGAAGGCTTCATTTTATTTGACCCAAAAAACGATATGGATGGTCAAAATATCAGCCAATATATGAAGCGTGACGTTGAGTTTAAGCAAGGCTACCAAAGCTTTAAAGCCAAGTTTAATGGGAAAGAGAATATTGTTTCCATCTATCATCTGAATGATTATGGCTGGAATCTCGTCTCGGTGACCGACTGGAACTCGCTCTCACAGGAGGTTACTTCCTTTGCCAAGTGGTTCTTCGTCATTATGGGCCTCTGTCTGGTTACCGCGATTGTGTTCAACCGTCTATTCATGAATCGGATTACCGGGACGATCGCTGTTATCGTACGGTTTATGCGCCGCGTGGAGGATGGGGATTTGAACGCGAGAGTTGAAGAGAAGGGAGAAGATGAGCTGCTGCTGCTGTCGAAAGGGTTCAACAACTTGATGAACCGGATCAACAATCTGTTTGCGCAGATCAAAAAGGAGCAGAGGCAGAAAACCGACGCGGAGATGCGTGTGCTGCAGGCGCAGATTAAGCCGCACTTCCTTTTTAACACCTTGGAATCGATCAATGTTCTCGCTGTCCAGAATGAAGGACGGAAGGTCAGTGAGATGGTTTACCGGCTTGCCAGCATCTTGCGGATCAGTATACAGGAGAAGGAAGAAATTACGCTGGATGAAGAAATCAGGCACTTGCAGAGTTATCTTGAAATCCAGAAGTTTCGGTTCGAGGACCTGTTCGAATACGAGATTGACGTGCCGAAAGAGCTTATGCACAGCCGCATCTTGAAGCTGACGCTGCAGCCGCTGGTTGAGAACAGCATACAGCATGGCTTTGAAGGCATTTCTTATACGGGATGGATACGGATCTCTGCATGGAAGGAGCTCGGTAATGTCATCATTCGGGTAGAGGATAACGGACTCGGCATGACCTCTGAGCAGTTGTCCATGTTTGAATATATGGTGTCCGAGGATAACGGATCCGAACAGACGACGATGCAGAATCTCAAAGTGAACCAGGAACGACGGGGACTTGGACTGCGGAGCGTGGCTGACCGGCTTAGAATTCAGTACGGGGATTATTACGGTCTGTTCATATGCTCAAGCCGCCCCGGCGGCACCGTTATACAATGCGTCATACCCAATTATGATAGGGGGGAAGGGCAGCATGTTGAAGGCATTATTAGTTGATGATGAGGCTCCCATCCTGAACAATCTCAGCAAGGTTCTGCCTTGGGAAGAGATGGGCATGAAGGTTGTCGGACTTGCCCGAAGCGGGATGGAAGCACTTGAAGTAGCGGATCAGTATAATCCCGATCTGATCCTGTGTGATATCCGGATGCCCGTCATGGATGGACTGTCCTTTATTACGAAGATCCGGGAGAAAGGAAGCCGGGCGGAAATCTTTTTGCTGACGGGGTATCAGGAGTTTGAATATGCACGGGAAGCGATTAAGCTGGGCGTCAAGGACTACATCAGCAAGCCGATTCATTACGGGGAACTCGAGATGAAGATTCGGGAGATCGGGGAGGAGATCCGCAAGAAAAGGGCGAAAGAGAAGTATTACAGCACCGTTTCGCTTATTGATGAGGCTCCGAATCCCGAAGCTGTAAAGAAAACGCCGGAACAATTGGTAACGTCGGCTTTGGAGTATATCAATACCCATATGGGACAGGATTTGGGGATTGAGGAGCTTTCGGAGCATCTGGGCATCAGCTCCAGCTACTTCTGTTTATTGTTCAAGAACCATGTCGGACTTACCTTTGTGGAGTACCTGACGAGACAGCGGATGGAGGCTGCCAAGTTCCTGCTGGTGAACAGCGATAAGAATATCGCTCAGATCGGCTCCTTTGTCGGTTATCATGAGCGGCGGTATTTTACCAAGGTATTTCAAAAGGCTACCGGCATGACGCCATCCGAATTTCGGGAAATGTCCGGGGAGGCAACGGTATAGGTTTTGATAGGACCCATGCAGGCTGCTAAAGTCATCACTAGGTCAATCCCGCCTGGCTTGCAAAGTCCTCTAAATTGATGGAAGGTAGGTATGGAATCAATGAAATGGACGGCAGCAGATTTATCGTTAGAACAAAAGGTAGGACAAATGTTTATATGCGGCTTCAACGCACTGACGCCGAATGAGCATGCCAAAATCCTGATCGAACAATATCAGGTCGGGGGCATCTGCTATTTTCGCCGGAACGTGAAAACGCTGCCTCAGCTTGCCGAGCTGTCGGAGTCCTTGCAGCAGCTCGCATCGGACAGCCAAAAGTTCCCGCTTCTGATCTCGATTGATCAAGAGGGTGGTATGGTCGCACGAATTGATCATGAAGGCATCAGCCGCATTCCGGGGAATATGGCGCTTGGAGCAGCGGGCAGCGCGGAGGATTCGTACAGGGTAGCGCAAATCGGGGCGCGCGAATTGCGTTCACTCGGTGTAAACATGAATTTCGCTCCTTGCCTCGATGTGAACAACAATCCTCGTAATCCGGTCATCGGCGTGCGTTCCTTCGGCGAAGATCCCCAAGCTGTTGCCGCTCTTGGGACTGCGGCGATTAAGGGATACCAGGAAGAAGGCGTATCCGCTACGGCTAAGCACTTTCCGGGGCATGGCGACACTAGCGTCGATTCTCATCTCGGTCGGGCTTCTGTACCGCATGATTTGGAACGGCTCCGCAGCGTGGAATTGTATCCGTTCGCTCAAGCGATCCAGGGCGGCGTGGATGCCATCATGACGGCTCACGTCAGTTTCCCGGCGATAGAGCCGAGTGATCTGCCTGCTACGCTCTCTCATGCCGTGTTAACGGGCTTGCTGAGGGAAGAGATGGGGTTTGAAGGACTGATCGTAACGGACTGCCTTGAGATGCATGCAATCTCCAAAGAGTACGGAATTCCGGAGGGCGCGATACGCGCGATCGAAGCGGGTGCGGACTGCGTACTGGTCAGCCATAATCTATCCGAGCAGACGGCGGCGATTACGGCCGTCATTGAGGCTGTCCGCAGCGGAAGACTTTCAGAGGATCTGATCGATACAGCTGTAAAGCGGATATTGGCGCTTAAGCAGCGTAATGCGAAGCTCGCAGAGGAGCTTCCGGTCTACCCGATTGGCGAGGTTTCGGAAGAGACCAAACAATGGCTGGCTCAAATCGCAGGCAGAGGCATCACGCTGGTGAAAGACGAAGGGCAGCTGCCTCTTAAGCCGGAGCAGGCCGTCGCGGTGATCTGGCCTGAACTGCTTCAGGCAACCCAGGTGGATGAAGCATGGAGCAAGAGCTACACCTTAGGGGATGCCTTGAGAAGTTACGGGGTTCAGGCAGACGATCTGCGTGTCGTAACGGATATGTCCGATGAAGAGGTAGAGCAAGCCGTTAAGGCAGCTGAAGGATATAAACAGATTGTAGTCGCTACGTACACCTCGGAGAGCCGTCTTCCTGCTGGCCAGCAGAAGCTGGTGAACAAGCTGGCTGAACTTGAGGATGTGGCACTTGTTATCGTCGCTACCCGTAATCCCTATGATATCAATGATCTTCCGCCGGTTCCGACGTATGTTTGCAGCTACGAGAACACACCTTATTATATGAATGCAGCCGCGGGCGTCTTGATCGGACAGGTTAAGCCTGAGGGTAAGCTCCCGGTAGGGATCAGCGAGACTTATCCGCTAGGCTGGAGATGTAATGAGGACTATGTCAATAATTAAATAAAGGTTGCTGGAACCGGAGTCTTCCTACCTAGGAATGCTCCGGTTTTCCTATTTTCCAGCCATTTCTGAGCAACTTTTCGGGAAAGTCCGCGTCTAATAGTATGTCCAATAGAGGCAGACAGACTATACTGAGAGTTTTAAAGGAGTAGAGAATGAATTTCAAGAGAATCTCGATGATTACAGTCCTTGCCGCGGCCCAGGTATCCATGGCATTTCCCGCGGCAGCTGAATCACCGGATATTACAGCTCCGGCGCTAAATAGCCAGTCAGCGCTGCAGTCCCCGGTGGAAGGACAAAGCCAGCAGAGTGGAGAACAACAGACGGACTTGCAGCAAGCGGAGGAAACATCGGCAACGCCAAAGGAAACACCTTCTGATTCAGTCGAAGGCACGATTAGCGATCCGAATGCCGAACCTTCTGCACCAAATGAACAGCAGGAGGACACGCAAAACGATCCTTCCGATAATGAAGTATCTGAGAACGAAGAAGGAAGTCCGGCCGAAGGCAAGCCCGAAGTCGGCATTACCAATGCAGCCGCTAATGAACTGGTGCTGTTGATGAACAGCAATGTGATGTACCATAACGGCAAGCAGTACAAAGCGGGACAGCCGATGGCCGTGAAGCAAGGGGTATCCTATGTCGCCATTCGCGCCATGGTTGAGCGCGCAGGACTTAAGCTGTCTTACGATAATAAGACGAAGGAAACCATTATCATTAAGGATGGCAATGAGCTACGATTCACTACAGGAAGCAGCCATTATAAAGTCAACGGACAGGTGCGTCCGATGAAAGGCCCTGCCTACCAAAGCAACAACGTGTTTATGGTTCCGCTGACCGCGATCACTCAAGCGCTTGATATTCCATACACGGTGAACCAACCGGAGAAGAAAGTGATTCTCGATCTGTCCGGAATGGGCAGCGGCAGCAATAGCGGCGAACAGCCGGGGGGCAGCAGCGGCGGCGGATCCGGCAGCGAGGTTCCGAACATACCGAACCTCGGTCCGAATGACCTGATCCTGATGATGAACAGCAACAAGATGTATCAGAACGGAAAAGCGTATACCGCCGGACAGCCTATGGCAGTCAAGAATGGCGTATCCTATGTCGCGATTCGATCCCTCGTCGACCGTGTTGGACTGAAGCTGACCTATGACGGCAAGACAAAGGAAACGATTATTATCCGAGGTAACGATGAGCTGCGCTTTAAGACGAACAGCAGCGTGTACACCGTAAACGGGGTCAGAAAATCGATGAAGGGACCGGCATACCAGTCCAACAATACGTTCATGGTGCCGCTGACCAGCATCACGCAGGCGCTGGACATCACCTATCGGGTGGACCAGCCGAACAAACGGGTTATTCTTACCCTAAGCGCAAAGCCGGTAGCTTCCTTCACGGTGCAGCCTAGTGAGATCCTTGCCGGACAAACAAGGGTTACGTATAAGACGAATGCCTATTCGCCGACGGGCCTGGCTATCGTTGACGAGCATTGGGAAGGCCGGGAAGAGATTTTTGACGAACCCGGCGTGCATACGGTTTCCTACTCGGTACAGGATTCCAGCGGGGAGTGGAGCGACCCGTATATATTGAGCATCCAAGTATCCGCACCGAATACGCCGCCTGTGGCCATGTTTGAAACGGATAAACAGGAATATAAGATCGGTGAGAAAATAACGTACATGAATATGAGTTATGACAACGATCCTGGCGATGAGCTTACGTATAAGTGGGAAAACAATGATCAGGCCTTTTTTACGGCAGGACCGCATAAAGTGCTGTTGATTGTTACCGATAAACATGGAGCGACCAGCTCATACGAGAAGATTATTAACGTAACGAGCGAAGTATTGTATACGCGTGATCAATTCAATCAATTGTTTACGGGCATCGGCGACAAATACACCTTTAACGGATCCGCAGTGCCGACATGGAATCTGATGCCGATTACAAGAAGCTCCGAACCTTATCTGTTGATCCGCAGCAACTCTCCGGAAACCGTCTATCAAGAGGGTATCGTCTACCGCGAGGTCGGCAATGCCAGCACGCGGTTTATGATTCACCACTTGAACGCAACCGGGAAGAACATGAAGATGTACGTCGTCGCCACCAATATCAACACCATGACGGCGCGTCTGACAACCGAGTATACGGGAATAGGCGGTCCGATTAATATTCCGACTGCCACGGGAAAAGCGGCTGTTCAGCGCTACCTCGAGTCCATGCAATCAGCTGATTCATTCAAGACGATCTCGCTCGCCCCTGGGGAAAGCCGGGTCATTCTGCAAGACTTGAGCGCGCAAACGATGAAGAATCAGCAGGTCCTCTCCATGTTTGCTGATCTCTATTCGGATTCGCCGATCCGGTATGATGTCATCATGATTGATGAAGCCAAGGATCCGATTCAAAAGCTTCCTTACCTGAAGCTTCATCCGAGCGATGGCGTTCATAACCGGGGAACGTACCCGGACTCGACACGGATCATTGAATCCTATGATCTGGTTGGCAACACGCCTACCCGTCTCGCGCTCGGTGACAAGACAAACGATCCGAATCTGGAAGGATATGATGGCATTAACGGTTCATATCAATCCAATGCCGGGAACTTCGGCGTCCTGTACAAAATCAAGCTGCACCGCGTAGCGCCCAATACGCTGATCACGCTAAATCCGCGCGGAGGCAAATACATGGGGGCAATGATGGTGAACGGAAATATCATTCAGACGCCGAATACAAGCGGAGGCGCTGTATCTGCACCGAATGAAGCTGCCGTTCTCTATCGGACGGGGAATTACGAGCAGACCGTGGAAATTCTGTTTACGGCGGCACCGGGAAGCAGTTTGCCTATCAACATTCTGTTCCAGCCGCTTCCGCAAGTGAAGAACTAATCCATTATTTATTCATAATAAAGGGACAGCCTACAGCCAGCACATGGTTAGGGCTGTCCTTTTTGTTGGCTCTCTCCAAGGGATCACGTCAAATGCCGATCGTTTCGCGTTCCAGCGGCGCAGTATCTTGGAGGCGTTTAGCCTATACACAACCGCTTTCATTGACGCTGTCTTATTTTTCAGGCATTATAAGAAGAGAGTATCTTCAAGTAGAGGAGGTTACCTCCGTATGCTTACGACGGAACAGATCATCGACGCCATGTCGGAACATGGGCTGCGCATTACCGATCAGCGCAAGACGCTTGCCAAATTGTTTGGGGAACATCCTGGATATTTGACGGCCAAGGATGTGTACGAATATATGGGCCAGAAGTACAGCGGTTTAAGCTTTGATACGGTGTACCGGAATCTTCGGGTATTGTACGAGTTAGGCGTATTGGAGCAGGTTGTGTTCGAGGAAGGCATCAAGTTTCGAGGACGCTGCAGCGAAGAACATCACCATCATCACATGATCTGCCTGCAGTGCCAGAAGACGTACCCGATTACGTTCTGCCCGATGCAGCTGACCGATGCACCGGATGATTTCCAGGTGGTTCAGCATAAATTCGAAGTGTTCGGTTACTGCAGGGACTGCGGCAAGGACAATACCGATAAGGAAACGTCTCCAGCCAGTGGTGGTAAGAGGGATAGCCGGGCATGAGCACGGCGCGCAGAGTGGTGAAGGTGCCGATCCACTTCTATCGGAAATTCATTTCTCCGTTGAAACCGGCGACCTGCCGATTCTATCCAACCTGCTCGGCCTATGCTCTCGAAGCGATTGAGGTGCACGGCGCGCTCAAGGGCTCCTGGCTGGCAGCCAAGCGAATAGCGAGATGCCATCCGTTTCATCCTGGCGGCATTGACATGGTTCCGCCGCGCAAGGATAAGGTGTCGTCTTCATTGACAGAGAAATAGCGTTTTTGGGGCATCCTACTCGATATGGGACGGAATGCAGCTGTCTTTAGACATATCAGTCCTTCGGATCGCGCTTAACCTTGACACGCCGCAGCCGGTTTGATTAAAATGTAAGAAATTATAGGTATATCCGAGGAAGAGATAAGTACGAAAAGCTTGCCTTGAACAGAGAGCCGGAGCAGCTGGAAACCGGTCTTGGCGAATTTCGGAAAATGGTCTTGGAGGATCCGCTTTTGAGCGCTGCAGTCCGGGTAATCAGGCTGCCGTAAAGAAGCGGCGTGAGCCAGCGTTAATGGACTGCCGGATGACGGCAGACGAGCCTGTTACCCGTAAGGGGACAGGGAATTTGGGTGGTAACACGTGAGAACAACTCTCGTCCCATAGGGACGGGGGTTTTTTTGCTGTCTACTGCTGTTTTTCATCAAAAGAGATAGCCTGACACGACAATTCATTTCACGGTAAAGGAAGGTTACTATGGCAGACAAAAAGACGTTTTATATTACAACGCCAATCTATTATCCAAGCGACAAGCTGCATATCGGCCATGCTTATACTACGGTGGCCGGCGACGCCATGGCCCGCTACAAGCGGCTTCGTGGATACGATGTCCGTTATTTGACGGGGACCGACGAGCACGGACAGAAGATTGAACGCAAAGCGGCGGAGGCTGGAAAAACCCCGCAGCAGTTCGTTGACGACATCGTGGCAGGCATCAAGGACCTGTGGAAAAAGCTGGACATATCCAACGAGGATTTCATTCGCACTACGGAGCAGCGGCACACCACCGTGGTGCAGGAGGTATTTGAACGTCTGCTGAAGCAGGATGACATCTACAAGGGTGAATACGAAGGCTGGTACTGCACGCCTTGTGAGTCATTCTTCCTGGAGCGTCAGCTTGTCAACGGCAACTGTCCGGACTGTGGAAGACCCGTAGAGCTGGTGAAGGAAGAGAGCTACTTCTTCCGCATGAGCAAATATGTGGACCGCCTGCTTCAGTATTACGAGGAGAATCCGGATTTCATTCAGCCGGTATCCCGCAAGAATGAGATGATCAACAACTTCATTAAACCGGGTCTTGAGGATCTGGCTGTGTCCCGTACGACCTATGAGTGGGGCGTGAAGGTAAAGAGCGATCCGAAGCACGTGATTTATGTGTGGATTGACGCACTACTGAACTATATAACGGCACTCGGATACGGTACAGAGGACACCAGCCTGTATGACAAATACTGGCCGGCCGACGTACACCTGATGAGTAAGGAGATCGTGCGTTTCCATACGATCTATTGGCCGATCATTCTGATGGCGCTCGATGTTCCGCTTCCGAAAAAGGTGTTTGCTCACGGCTGGCTGCTGATGAAGGACGGGAAAATGTCCAAGTCCAAGGGGAATGTAGTCGATCCGGTTACGATGATAGACCGGTATGGTCTTGATGCGCTTCGTTATTACCTGCTGCGCGAAGTTCCATTCGGGGCGGACGGTACTTTTACGCCAGAAAGCTTCGTGGAGCGGGTGAACTCCGACCTGGCCAATGATTTGGGCAACCTGTTGAACCGTACCGTGGCCATGGTCGATAAATATTTTGACGGTGAAGTTCCGGCTTTCTCCGCAGGCGTAACGCCGTTTGATGCAGCAATCGAGGAAGCGGCAAAGTCGGTTTATGAGAAAGTCGAAACCGCTATGGAGAATATGGAATTTTCGGTTGCGCTGACGGCCATCAGCCAGTTTGTCAGCCGCAGCAACAAATATATCGATGAGACCCAGCCATGGACGCTGGCCAAAGACGAGGGCAAACGAAATGAACTGGCATCCGTCATGAGTCATTTAGTGGAGACGCTCCGCGTGGCATCGATCCTGCTGCAGCCGTTCCTGACCCGTACGCCGAAAAAAATGTGGGATCAGCTGGGCTTGGCGGAAGGCGAATGGACAACTTGGGAAAGCGGGCGCCAGTTCGGAGCCATACCGGCTGGGACGAAGCTTCAAAAAGGCGAGCCGATATTCCCTCGCCTGGATACAGAGCTGGAAGTGGCATACATCGCAGAGGCGATGACAGGCGGTACGAAGGCCGCCCAGGAAGAGCCTTCGACCTCGGCAGCAGCTTCGCCCACCGATAGCTCGGAGGAGCCTGTGGAGCTTAAAGAGGAAATCGGGATTGAAGATTTTGCCAAGGTAGAACTGCGCGTAGCGCAGGTGATTGCTGCCGAGCCGGTCAAGAAAGCGGACAAACTCCTCAAGCTGAAGCTCGATCTCGGATTTGAGCAGCGGCAAGTGGTATCCGGCATTGCGAAGTTCTACACGCCGGAGGAATTGGTCGGACGCAAAGTGATTTGCGTAACGAACCTGAAACCGGTGAAGCTTAGAGGCGAAATGTCGCAAGGCATGATTCTGGCCGCCTCCCACGGTGACCAGCTGACGCTTGCAACGGTACCGGAGGGCATGCCTAACGGCGCAGTTGTCAAATAAAACGCTCTCGCATTGAATGAAGTCACGATAGACGGTGTACCCTGTTAAAGGGTACGCCGTTATTTTTTCCTTTAAGAGGTTGTTCAAAAAGTCCGCTTTTGATAAGGAAAACCTCTATCGAGGCCACTTCAAGGATGAGCGACCGCGATGGATAGGTAGGTTTTCTTGCGATATCGTATTTCATCAGTTCCACTGATAACTCATAAATTCTATATCTAACACGAAGCGAATCAGGAAGTAGTTCGGCATCGAATCTTGAATTCAGCCGGGCCTTCCGGTGCTCACGTACCCAAACGTACGCTCCGCTCCTGACGTCCCTAGCTTCATCCAACTGAGCGTTTTGAAAAAACGCACATCGGAAGCATAAGCTTCGGTGCTGAAAATCGACCTTTTTGAACACGCACTTTAATACGGGGTATATAACATCTCTATTGAAAATTAATAGTAATTTTTACGATTTGGTTGACAATTGGGTTTACCTGCTCTTATAATCTTGTTAGTAAAGATTACGATTAATTGAACGGAGCGGATATGGGGAGATGAACATGAACAAGAGAAAGAGAGAGAACAAACTTAACGGTTGGACCTGGAGTGTAACCTCTATATTGTTGGCGGTACTCATCCTGTCGGGGTGCGGAAGTAAATCCGGCGGCAGCATTGTAGAAGGCAAGGTAAACGTCATTACGACCTTTTATCCAATATATGAATTTACGAAGGAAATTGGCGGGGATGACGCCAATGTCGTAAATCTTCTGCCAACGGGCGTGGAGCCGCATGATTGGACACCGCGCAGTCAGGATATCGTGAATACTTCCAAGGCCCAGCTGTTTCTTTATAACGGTGCCGGGCTGGAAGGCTGGGTACCCGGATTTTTGAAGGGACTTGATAAAGACACGCAAGTCAAGCCGATTGAAGTCAGTCACGGCATCCAGCTGATTGATGCCGTGGGAGACGATGGTCATGGACACGGGGCAGCAGCTCATGAAGAAGAGCACGATCACAGCCATGAGGAAGGCACCGAAGCAGAGCACGATCACAGCCACGAGGATGGCACCGAAGCAGAGCACGACCATAGCCACGAGGAAGGCATGGAAGAAGACCATGCGGGCCATGAACACGAAGAAGAGTCCGCTGGGACTAGCACCGACACACATCATACGGATCCGCATACATGGGTAAGCCCGAAATCGGCACTGGTCATGGCAGAGAATATCAAGAACAGCCTGGTAGAGGTGGATCCCGAGCATAAGGACGGCTACGAACAGCGCTTTGAAGCCCTGAAAGAGAAGCTGGTTAAACTGGATAACGATTTCACAAGCGAGTTGTCCAAAATGCCGAAAAAAGACATTGTCGTTTCCCACCAGGCGTTTGGCTATCTTTGCCGGGATTATGGCTTGACGCAGCATGCGATTATGGGACTTTCGCCGGACGCGGAGCCCAGAGCGCAGGATATGGTGAACCTCACGAAGACGGTGAAAGAGAAGGAAGTCCAGTATATTTTCTTTGAAGAGCTCGTATCGGATAAACTTGCCAAAACGCTGGCGAATGAAGCGGGCGTAGAAACCTTGGTGTTGAATCCGGTGGAGGGACTGACTAAAGAGCAGGCGAGCGCCGGTGAGAATTATTTCACGCTGATGGAGAAAAATTTGCAAAATCTAACGAAGGCTTTACAATAAGGAAGATGGGGGAGCATATCCCCCTCTTCTTTCGTGTTATGGATGTTTATTTATTTTCATATTATAGATAGAAAGACTACAGAGAGAAAGGCGGCCTGATTATGGAGCCGGCAGCACAGGATTGCCACCAACCTATTGTACAAATCAAGGATGTATCCTTTCATTACCGCGAGCAACAGGTGATCAAGGATCTCAATTTCACCATAAAAGAGCGGGACTTTGTAGGTATTGTCGGGTCTAATGGGGCTGGCAAAACCACTTTGCTCCGCATGATCGTTGGATTGCTGCCTGCCGCGGAAGGGTCTATCGAACTCTTCGGTCAGCCGATCCGCAAGTTTCAGGACTGGGAACGCATCGGATACGTTCCGCAGAAAAATTCATTTAATCCGCTGTTCCCGGCCACTGTGCGTGAAGTCGTCATGTCCGGACTATATAATCGTAAGAAAATGTTTCGCCGTTTGAACCGCCTGGACCACCAGAAATGTGAGGACGCTTTGGAAGTGATGCGCATTCAGGATATTGCTGATAAGCGGATCGGTGCTCTGTCCGGGGGACAGCAGCAGCGCGTTTTTCTAGCTCGGGCGCTCATCAATCGTCCGGATCTGCTTATCCTGGACGAGCCTACGATCGGCATTGATGCCGAGACCCAGGCCGGATTCTTTGAATTGATTACCCATATGCATGCCCATCATCACATGACGTTTCTGATGGTCACCCATGATTTGGACATGGTCAAAGACTACCTGGGAGAATCGCCGGTATCGCAGAACGGAAAAATTCAGTTTTTTGTAAGACATTCTCATGACATCGAAAACTGCGCGGAAGTGGATCTGCAGCATTCGCTCGTATAATTTATAGAAACAAGCTTTTTGAAGCAGGAGAAGGGGACGTTATCATTGCTTGATATTTTGTTTAGCGATTTTTTTCAGCGGGCGCTGATCGGAGGGGTTCTGATCGGTATCACGGCCCCGCTTATCGGGATATTCCTTGTGCTGCGCAGGCTGTCCATGATCGGAGATACGTTGTCGCACGTCACGATTGCGGGTGTGGCGCTCGGGTTTCTGATCGAAGTCTATCCGCTTGCCGCAGGACTTGTGTTTGCGGTGCTGGCCTCGTTTGCGATTGAGAAGCTGCGAAAGGCATATAAAAGTTATGCCGAGCTGTCCATCGCCATTATTATGTCTGGCGGCGTTGCGCTTGCTTCGCTGTTTTTCACCCTGGGAATGGGCTATAATACGGATGTTATGAGTTATTTGTTCGGCAGCATCTACACGCTGGATTCCACGGATATTTATATGGTGGGCGGTGTAACCGTCGTTGTGATTGCGGTCGTGGTGATGTTCTTCAAGGAGTTCTTCCTGCTCAGCTTCGAGGAGGATGCGGCCAGCGTGAGCGGCCTGCCTGTCAAAATGATGAACATGATCATTACGGTACTGACGGCGCTTGTCGTAAGCACCGCCATCAAAATTGTGGGTGCGCTTCTGGTGTCCGCATTGCTGGTAATTCCGGTAGCGATCAGTTTATTGCTGGCGAGAAGCTTCCGAAGCTCTATCGTCTTATCGGTGATCATTTCCGAAATTGCCGTTATCGGGGGACTGATGCTTGCGGGCGTATTTAATTTGGCACCGGGCGCGACCATCGTGCTGCTGCTGATCAGCCTGCTTATCATTACGCTTGTCGGCAAAAAGGGCTTTACGACATAAGGGGGTTCTGAAATAAAATGGCTGATATTAATATCGGCATCGCGTTTGCTGCCGGTTTTGCTTCTTTTATATCTCCATGCTGTTTACCGCTGTACCCGTCCTACTTATCTATTATTACAGGCATGTCGGTCAATGACCTGAAGAACGAACAGAACCGCAAGGAGGTCCGATTCCGGACCATGACGCACACACTCGCGTTCATCCTTGGGTTTTCTGCCGTTTATTATACCCTCGGTTGGGGGGCGGGCCTATTCGGGGAGTTCTTCACGGAATATCAGGACCTGATTCGTCAGCTGTCTGCACTGCTTATCATCGTGATGGGACTTATGCTCATTGGCATTTTCCAGCCTAAGTTTCTCATGAAGGACCGGAAATTCAATTTTAAATCCAAACCGACCGGATACATAGGAACATTTCTGTTTGGCATCGGCTTCGCCGCAGGCTGGTCGCCTTGCGTAGGACCGATTTTGACGGCTATTATCGCACTGGCAGCTTCCGATCCGGGAACGTGGTTCCCGCTGATTACCTCCTATTCGCTGGGGTTTGCGGTGCCGTTCTTCATCCTGGCCTTTTTCATCGGCTCCACCCGCTGGATTCTCAAGTATTCAAGCACATTGATGAAGGTCGGCGGCGTTTTGATGATTCTGATGGGGCTTCTGCTCTTCACAGATCAAATGTACAAAATTACGATTTGGCTGCAAGGCATTACGCCGGAATGGCTTAAATTCTAATGGCAGGGGTAAGGCTGGTTCAATTCATAGGTCAATATGGCATAGGATTGGACCAGGACTTGCCAACCGGTCTCAAAAACATGTATCATTACTAGTGCAGGTAAAACAGGTTTTTGCACGGGTTATGTAATTATAGAAAAGAGGGAATAAGATGCCGACACCTAGCATGGAGGATTATTTGGAGCGCATCTACAAGTTGATCGACGAAAAAGGATATGCGCGCGTTTCGGATATTGCCGAAGGCTTGGAGGTTCACCCCTCATCCGTCACGAAGATGATTCAAAAGCTGGACAAAGACGAATATTTGATCTATGAAAAATATCGTGGTTTGGTTTTGACCAGCAAAGGCAAAAAAATGGGCAAACGGCTCATGGAACGTCATCATTTGCTTGAGGAATTCCTTGAGATGATAGGTGTACAGGATGAAAATATTTACAGGGATGTTGAAGGAATCGAGCATCATTTAAGCTGGGATTCCATTACGAGAATTGAGACGCTTGTGGAGTATTTCAAGCGCGATGAGAATCGACTTCAGGATTTGCGTGACGTTCATAATGAATTAGTCAACGAATCGTAATGTGGCATCTGTCCGCTTGTGACAGATGCTTTTTTAAACTGAACCGTCATATTTCTAGTGTTATCATAATAAGTTAGATTACCTGCAAATTTCATATTTTCGGAGGATTAATAGAAATGAAGCTTCGTAGATGGTTGTTGGTACTGATCCTGTTACTATTGTGTCTCCCGTCGGTGGTCCCAACTGCGCAAGCGAAGGCAGCTCGCATTAGTATTCAGTTGGACGGTGTAACCTTAAACAGTGACGTATCCCCTTACATATTGCCCAAGGTCCATGTAACCATGGTGCCTACGCGAATTATCAGTGAAGGCCTGGGCGCTTCGGTCGCTTGGAATCAGAAGTCAAAGACGGTAACGATCGGGATGGACGGTTCGAGTCTGCAATTGACTTCCGGCAGCAAAACCGCGCTTGTGAACGGTTCATCCGTAGCTCTGGATGCATCGGTTGAACTTAAGAACGGCCGGGTTATGGTTCCGCTGCGGTTTATCAGCGAGAATCTGGGCGTGCAAGTCGAATGGAACCAAGCGGCACAGCGTATCTCGCTGACCACAGGCACGGACGTCGTTCCACCGCCGGTATCGACGGGGGATGAGGTCAGAGGGGCCTGGATATCCACGGTGTTTAATCTGGATTGGCCGAAAACAAAGACCAGCGCAGAACAGCAAAAGGCATCTTACATCGCCTTGCTGGATTCACTCCAGGACGTTGGCATCAATACCGTGTACGTGCAGGTACGTCCGGCTGGCGATGCCTTGTATCCTTCATCTATAGTGCCATGGTCAAAGGTGCTGACAGGCATTCAAGGAGCGGATCCGGGGTATGATCCGGTAGCTTTCATGGTAGAGGAAACGCATAAACGGAATATGGAGTTTCACGCATGGTTCAATCCTTTCCGGGCAAACACCGATATTTTGACAGCATCGCTCGATCCGTCCCATGTTGCGCTCAGCCACCCCGATTGGATCGTGAACACGGGTAAGCAGCTGTACATCAATCCAGGGATCCCGGAAGCTCGGCAGCATATCATCGACACCATAATGGAGGTCGTGAACGGATACGATATTGACGGTATTCACCTGGATGATTACTTTTACCCATCCAATACGGTCTTCAACGATGATGCGGCATACCGCCAATACAATCAAGGTGCGTATTCCAACCTTGCGGACTGGCGCCGTGGAAATATCAATGCATTTGTACAATCGCTCGGAGAGAGCATACACCGTGTGAAACCTAGTGTTGAATACGGAATCAGTCCTTTCGGCGTATGGCGAAACCAATCCGTGGATAAGACGGGATCGGATACAAAAGCGGGTGTGACGGCTTATGACAGCATGTATGCCGATGTGAGGGCCTGGATTCAGAATGGCTGGATCGATTACGTAGCTCCGCAAATCTACTGGAGCATGAGTAACCCTGCCGCCGATTATGATAAGCTGGTTGACTGGTGGGTCAGTGAAGTACAAGGAACCGGCGTAGACCTTCTGATCGGTCATGCGCCCTACAAACTGGGAACCAGTGAGATCGGTTGGCAGAGCGCATCGGAAATCATCAATCAACTGAAGTACAATCAGAATTATGCCGAGGTTAAAGGCAGCATCTTCTTTAGAGCAGAGAATATTTTAAGCAATCCGTTAGGCATTAAAGATCAATTGCAATCATATTATAGATAAATCGGCACGTCCTATAGGTATGAAACATCCCCCGCGCTCATACATAGTCATTAGACCATGTGAGGCGGGGGATTTTATATGCAAATCAATGCGGTATTTGAAGGCGGGGGAGTCAAAGGAATCTCGCTTGCCGGGGCTGTCAAGGCGGCGGAGAATGCCGGCATGGAATTCAGCCGCGTTGCCGGAACGTCCTCCGGATCCATCGTGGCATCCGTGCTGGCAGCAGGCTACAGAGCAGACGAGATCAAGCGCATTATCGAGGAGACGCCTTTTCATTCGTTTCTCCAGCGAGCACCGATCTTTAATACAAAGTTTATCGGTCCTGCCTTGCGGGTGTTGATTAAGAAGGGGCTGTACTCCGGAGAAGCCCTGGAGAACTGGATTCGGGAAATCCTGCTTGCCAAAGGGATCTTTACTTTCTCGGACATCCCGGCAGGCAAGCTATATATTGTGGCATCCGACATTACGAATGGAAGGCTGCTGGTGCTTCCGGATGACCTTCGCCAATATGGCATAAACCCTGCAACATTTCCCGTGGCCAAGGCTGTACGCATGAGCTGCAGCATCCCTTATTTTTTCGATCCTGTCATTCTTCGTTTATTGGGCAGGGCCGCTAAGGGGAAATCGTTCGGGGAACAGTTTGTTTACATCGTGGATGGTGGGCTGCTGAGCAACTTTCCGTTATGGCTATTTGATCGTGAGTCGAAGGGAGGACCCAAGCCGCTGCCGGTGCTTGGCTTTCAGATGGTCGGGAAAAATACGAACTTACCCCATCTGATCGAAGGCCCGTTCGGCATGTTAACCGCCATGTTTGAGACGATGCTTTCCGCTCACGATGAACGTTATATTGAACAGCAAAATCGCAATCGAACGATCAAAATTCCGACGCTGGGCATTGGCACCACTCATTTTAATCTGACGAAGGAAGAAAGTGAGAATTTGTATAATTCGGGATTAACGGCGGGTACGATGTTTTTCGCCCGCTGGCAATCCGAACATTAAAAAACCGTCCAGCCGGCATGAGTTTGCACGGTTGGACGGTTTTCTTGTTAATGATATTTAGGAACATCATCCGATGGGTCGGTTTTTCCTTTTTGCCCATCGATGACTTGAAACGGGTACTGTTTACGTTTTGCAGTTGGACTGCTTTTCCGTACGGTGCTGTTTTTTGCCGCCAGCTTTGCTGCCGTTCGCTTGGAAGGCTTCACTTTGGGCCGCTTGTTAAAGCGGCGGGGCGGGAACTTGTAGAGCACATACACGACAGCAACAATAATTAGAGGAATCACAATATTCATTCTTGATCCAGGGTCTAACAGGAATACCAGTAGCCCTATGGCGGCTAACGTAATCGCCGTCCAAAAAATGATCGCATGCCTTCTCATGGATTATCACCCTTTCGCGGGATCCAGCACACTTCCTGTCACAGATTGGTGAACTGTAACATTCTCGTATTGAGCATCTAACTCACGCATTCTGTTAAAGGATGCGATGGATACTTCAACTTGATCATCAGTAGGTTCCTTCGTCGTTAGAAGCTGCAGCCACAGACCGGGATACCCGAGGAAACGGAGTACCGGCATGTCTCGCATGGCATTGGTAAGTTTCAGGAACTCAAAGGAAACGCCAAGCACGACCGGAAGAAGCGCGATTCTTTGAATGACCCGTTGCGTCATGGTATCCCATGGCACTACCGAGTAGACGACAACGCCGAGAACGATGGTCAGCATCATGAAGCTGCTGCCGCAGCGATAATGCAGTCGTGTATATTTCTGAACGTTCTTCACCGTCAACTCTTCGCCAGCTTCAAATGCGCTGATGACTTTGTGTTCGGCACCGTGGTACTGGAACAGTCTTTTAATGACAGGTGTCTGGGAGATCGCCCATAAATATACGAGGAGCAGTATTAATTTAATTACGCCTTCAATCAGGTTATGCACAATATAGTGATCAAATGTATCGCCAAAAAAGAAATCCTCTACAAAAACAGGAACGAGTGTAAACAGCAGCTTGCCGAATACAAAAGAGAGCACGCTGACGGCGGCCACACCGATGATCATGCTTAAACTCCAGCCTGAGTCTTCTTTCTCCTTCTGTTTCTCACGTTCTTCCGGCTCCAGGGTATCGTCAGCATATGCATCCGCAGAGTAATTCAAATGTTTGGAACCTTTGATTGTGGAATCTATGAGACTGACGATGCCGCGAAGAAGCGGAATCTTTCGCAGCTTCCGAACCCATGTCTTGTCTTCGCGAGGCACCTCGAGAAACTTGATTTCGTTATTTTTACGCCGCACGGCCGTCACATTCACATGCTTTCCGCCGAACATAACGCCTTCGATCACAGCTTGGCCTCCATAGCTGATCGGGGTTGACTTATCGGACAACCAGTTCACCCTCCCTGACATGTTATTCGTTCTATGAACTATTGTATCGAATTTTGAAAGTAATTTCTAGTTGGATTAGGCGCAGGGGAACCGGAGCATACTACTTTGAGAGAAGAACGGAGCAACAGCAGTACTTCGATGACTTAGAGAGGAGAATGATGAGATGCACGAACATCGATTTCGACAGCAGAACCAGATTACTAATCCATTTTCGTTTGCCTTGGAGCTGGGCTATTATGCGGGTCTGATCTGGGGGGGCGTATTCTGGATATTTTACTGGCTAAAATTCACGAAGGTGCTGCCGGGCTTTTTGCTGGAGCCATTCTTCAAGCATGAGTTCCTCCAGACGGCAGCCGGTCAAATTGCCGGTTGGCTGTCCTTCATCGCGTTTTCCGTCATTGCTTCCCTCATTTATGTCGCCTTGTTCAGGAAGCTGAAGGGCCCATGGCCCGGGATTGCTTACGGAATCATATGGTGGGCGGTGCTGTTCGTCGCGCTCAATCCATGGCTTCGGCTGACGGACCCGGTGAAGAAGCTGTCTTGGGATACAAACATCTCTGAGGTTTGTATTTTTATATTATGGGGACTATTTATCGGTTATACGATTGCGCAGGAATTCACTGACGAGAAACTGCGCGAACCGAAGAAGGTGACGGGCTAGGCAAGAAAAACTTCTCAACCCTATGCCGCCTATGGTAAAATAGCTTTTGGTTATTTGACGAAAAGGTGGGAAGCCCTATGAAATCCATATGGGTGATAAACGGACCGAACTTAAACCTGCTCGGCTTCCGTGAACCGGGCATTTATGGTTCACTCAGCCTGCAGGCGATCGAAGATAATTTGCATAAACAGGCGGATCTCGCCGGTATCGGTATTACCTTCTATCAGTCTAATCATGAGGGTGCTATCATCGACCGTATTCATGAAGCTATTGGACAGGCGGACGGCATACTACTTAACCCGGGAGCATTGACCCACTACAGCTACGCTGTACGTGATGCGATCAGTTCTGCCCGAATTCCGACAGTGGAAGTTCATCTATCGAACATTCATGCCAGGGAGGAATTTCGTCATACCTCCGTCATCGCACCTGTTGCTGTCGGACAAATCGCGGGTTTTGGCGCAGCGAGTTACACACTGGGCTTGTCGGCCCTTTTGCAAGTCCTGAACGACCAAGAAGGATAGCTACTTTGATCAGATATTAGAAAGCTTATAACCGAAAGGCTGCTTTTTGCTATCAGAAGAATTACAGCTAACCTTAACTGGCCCCTTAGAAATGCGTCGAAGATGTTTTTCTTGTGCCGGCTTGGGAAATGGGTGAGAGGAGAGGTTAGAATGAGTAACAAACGAGTGGTTAAACTGCGCGAGAAACTTCAGGCCAAAGGCTTAACGGCTATGCTGGTTGCAAGCCCGATCAACCGCAGATATTTGACAGGCTTTACCGGGTCTGCCGGCTATGTGCTGATCACACGGGATAATGCCTATCTGTTGACGGATTTCCGCTATATGACTCAAGCACCGCAGCAAGCCGTCGGCTTCCAAGTGGTTGAGCATGGACCGAAGGTGATGGAGACGGTCAAGGATTTGCTATCTTCCGAGGGAATTACATCGCTTGGATTTGAACAGGACCACGTTACATACGGCGTATTTTCCACCTATTCGGAACAGCTCGCGCCAATGAGCCTGGTGCCGGTTTCAGGTCTTGTAGAGGATCTGCGTATATTCAAGGATGCGGAAGAATTGAGCATTATGCAGCGGGCTGCCGATTTGGCCGATCAAACGTTCAGCCAGGTGCTGACGATTCTGGCTGCCGGCAAAACGGAGCGGGAAATCGACCTGGAGATGGAAATGTTCATGCGCAAGCATGGCGCAACCTCGTCCTCCTTTGACACGATTGTCGCTTCCGGCGAGCGCTCGGCTCTTCCGCACGGCGTTGCCAGCGAGCGTGTCATTCAAGGGAACGAATTCGTTACGTTTGATTTCGGTGCGCTGCTTGACGGATACTGCTCCGATCTCACGAGAACCTGTGCGCTGGGAAGTCCTGATCCTAAACTGAAGGAGATCTATGATATCGTGCTCGAGGCGCAGCTTCATGCACTGGATCATATTAAACCCGGCATGACAGGACGCGAGGCAGACGCCTTAACTCGTGATATAATTACCCGTTATGGATACGGGGAATATTTTGGTCACAGCACGGGGCATGGATTGGGTATGGAGGTTCACGAATCTCCGAGACTGTCCAAACTGAGTGATGATGTGCTGCAGCCGGGTATGGTTGTAACGGTGGAGCCGGGCATTTACTTGCCTGGGCTTGGCGGTGTCCGTATTGAAGATGATATCGTCATCACGGAATCGGGTATTCATATACTAACAAGCTCGTCCAAAGACTACACTGTGCTTTAAGAGGCTGATCAACAAGGCAGCTTTTTGAACTTGTGCTTTAGGAAGATGATGTACTATATTAATTAGACCGCATCCTTAGGAGGGAATCTTAGTGATTTCAGTTAACGATTTTAAAACAGGCTTGACCGTAGAAGTAGATGGCGATATATTCACCGTTTTGGATTTTCAGCACGTAAAGCCCGGTAAAGGCGCAGCTTTCGTACGTTCCAAATTGAAAAACCTTCGCAATGGCAACACTGTTGAGAAGACGTTCCGTGCAGGTGAAACGATTGGCCGCGCGATCATTGACAATCGTGGTGTGCAGTATCTTTACGCCAGCGGTCAAGAGCATGTATTCATGGATAACGAAACTTACGATCAGTTCAGCTTGACCAGCGAGCAGTTGGAATGGGAGCTGAACTTCCTGAGAGAGAACATGAATGTAAATATCATCAGCTACCAAGGGGAAATCCTTGGGATCAACCTGCCTAACAGCGTTGAGCTGAAAGTTGTTGAAACCGAGCCAGGAATCAAAGGCAACACGGCAACGGGCGCAACGAAGAGTGCGAAAGTGGAGACCGGCCTGAATGTACAAGTACCGCTGTTCATTAATGAAGACGATGTGCTTCTGATCGATACGCGAGAAGGTAAATACATCTCCCGTGCATAGTAGGCTTTAACGGGACCCTTCAACGATTGATGGGGTGCCAATATCTTCTAAACAACGAGACTCCTGTACGTATGTACGGGAGTTTTTTTGCGATGGGCCAAAGCCGGGGCGATGATCCCGAGTTCTTTTTGCCTTGAAGCCCTTGACGGAATGACTCACTTTCGTATTATACTGTTTTAAAGTGAGAAACCACCTGAATGCTGTTACATACTGATATTAGTGGGGAGTGAAAGAAGCATTGTCACTGTACGTCATGAAATTCGGAGGCAGCTCTGTAGGGGATACAGAACGTATGAAACGCGTTGCCAGAAGAATTGTAGAGAAACAAGATGAAGGTCATCAATGTGTAGTCGTGGTGTCTGCTATGGGGGATACGACAGACGATCTAATTGACCAGGCGAAGCTCCTGAACGAGAATCCACCGGCACGGGAAATGGATATGCTGATGACCACGGGAGAGCAGATATCCATGTCGCTGCTATCCATGGCCATTCATGGTCTCGGACGCAAGGCAATGTCTCTTACCGGCTGGCAGGCGGGGTTCCGTACGGAAGCGGTCCATGGTAAAGCCCGCATTACGGATATTAGGCCAGAACGCGTGCATAAAGCGCTTGACGAAGGGAATGTCGTCATTGTAGCGGGATTCCAGGGAATGTCCGAAGACGGAGAGATTACGACGCTTGGACGCGGGGGATCTGATACCACTGCGGTTGCTCTTGCGGCTGCCATTCAAGCGGATGTATGTGAAATATATACGGATGTGGACGGGATTTACTCCACAGATCCGCGGGTTGTCAAATGCGCGCGGAAGTTGAAGGAGATTTCCTATGACGAGATGCTGGAGTTAGCCAATCTGGGTGCAGCTGTTCTTCACCCGCGCGCGGTTGAGTATGCGAAGCATAATCAAGTCAAGCTTGTCGTCAGATCCAGCTTTAATCATAATGAGGGTACGGTTGTTAAGGAGGAAACAAGCATGGAGCAAGGTGTGGTTGTCAGCGGTATTGCATTTGACAAGAATGTGGCGAGAATCAGTATTCTGGGCGTTTCCGATACGCCAGGCGTTTTGGCCCAAGTGTTCGGAGAGCTTGCGAAAGAAGCGATTGATGTTGATATTATCGTACAGAGCGGTGTCCAGAACGGCGAAGCAGACTTTTCCTTTACCGTTTCCTTGGCCGACCGGGAGCGTGCGTTGTCGGTTATTGAACAGATCCGCGGCCAAATTCCGTATCGTGACGTTACCTCGGAAGACCATCTTGTGAAGGTATCGATTGTTGGCGCTGGAATGGTCAGCCACCCGGGTGTGGCGGCACAAATGTTTGATGTGATCTCCCGGCAGGGGGTCAGCATCAAAATGGTCAGCACGTCCGAGATCAAAGTATCCTGCGTCATTGAAGGAACCAATCTGGAAGGTGTGGTACAAGCGCTTCATACCGCATACGGACTGGATACGGATCAGCAGGCTTCCGTTGGCGGGCCGCAGGTTCGTCGATAACCTGCCCTGTATGTAATCATTTTCTGCAATCATATCGATATTAAATAGAGTTAATCCCGGTCTATATCGACCGGGATTTTTTGCGTTGTCCGAAAGATTCAACGTTCGCTTCTATGAAATTAAAAAAATAGAGATAAAACGAGAGTGCCTCGCATATTTTTAAACATCACACATGTAAACAAGGAAGAAGGAGGATATATAGCATGCTGGACAAGTTTGTCGCTAGTATGGCCACGCTTCGGTTTTTCTCCGGCAGTCTCGAGATTGTGGCGGCCATCATCATGCTGCGCCTGAATCAAGTCGATAAAGCGCTGGCTGTGAATTCCGCCCTGGCTTTCATGGGCCCGCTGATCTTGATTCTGACAACAACGATCGGGCTTGTGGGTATGGCGGATAAATTGTCGTGGGGGAAGATCGGCTGGATTTTGTGCGGCGTTTCCTGTCTCTTATACGGCGTTCTAAAAAAATGATAGATTCGCTGCATATTTTTCAGGTACAAGCATACACATGGGATATGAAGTTCTCTTATTAGAAAGATGATCAAAAAGGACAACCTGGGGGAAATTGATATGACATTGAATTGGTTAGACCTGTTTCCCGAGACCGTAAAACGAATGCTGCTGAACCTGTCGAATGAGCTTCTCGATCATGTGGAGGAGGTACGTATCCGGGAGGAACGTCCGCTGGAGATTAATTCGGCGGGCAAGCATCATTTTCTGGACCGGCGAGGCGGGCTTACATTGCGGCCTGATGAAGCGTATAAGCCGACGCGTGAAGATACCCATAGGTTGCTGGATCTAATCAGTAACCATTCCCTCTACACCATGGAAGAGGAACTGCGAAAAGGGTTTATCACGATACCTGGGGGCCATCGGGTCGGGCTCACCGGCCGGACGATCCTCAGCGGTGGTAAGGTTGAACACATTCGGGATATTAGCGGATTTAATGTTCGGATTGCCAAGGAAGTTCAGGGAGCGGCGGATGACATCCTCCCGCACTTACTCGACCGGAAACGGAAAAGGGTGATGCACTCGCTGATCTTATCCCCGCCTCAGCAAGGCAAGACAACGCTGCTCAGGGATCTGGCAAGGCAGATCAGTTACGGCAAGTGGGGGAATTCGGCCGTGCATTGGCCGGGAATGAAGGTAGGCATCATCGACGAACGTTCTGAAATCGCCGGTTGTTTGCGCGGAGTGCCTGGATTCGATGTAGGTCCGCGTACGGATGTGCTGGATGGTTGTCCGAAAGCTGAAGGGATGATGATGATGCTCCGTTCGATGTCCCCGGATGTGTTGATTGTGGACGAGATCGGTCGGCCAGAGGATGCGGAAGCCGTCATTGAAGCCTTGCATGCGGGAATCAGCGTGATTGCAACGGCACATGGCTCGTCCATACAAGATATGCGCGGGCGGCCGGCACTCGCCGGTCTTCTGGAGAACCGGATGTTTGAGATGTATGCCGTTCTTAACAGAACGGGCGACCACAGATCATACAAGCTGTATGACGGAGGTCAGCGAACGCTTCAGACGGCTTCCGTCGGTCCGCCGGGCGGTGATGCCTATGCTTAAACTGGTCGGGGCTGTGCTCGTGCTGGGAGCTGGAACTTTAGCCGGATTTTTTCAGGCCCAGCAATTCGCAGCAAGACCCAGGCAGCTGCGAGAACTTATTCTCGCGCTTCAACGGCTGGAAACGGAGATCAGCTACGGTTTGACGCCGTTACCCGATGCGCTGGAGCGAATTGGCGATTCCCTTCGTGAACCGCTCAGATCATTATTTGCCTCAGCCGCGCTTTACATGAGACCCGACTACGGGTTATCCGCACAGGACAGCATCCGCAAGGCACTGGGCGAGTACTGGAAACGAACATCGATGAAAAATGCCGAGCGTGAGGTGTTGGAGCAGCTAAGCGGCGTTCTTGGCACCAGTGACAGGCAGGACCAGATCAAACATATCGCTCTGGCCGTAGGACAGCTCAAGCATGAAGAAGCAGCGGCAAGGGATGACCAGGTCAAATATGAAAAGATGAGCAAAAGTCTGGGACTGCTCATTGGAGCATTGATCGTCATTTTGATCTTTTAGCGAGGTGCCAAGGGAAATGAACATTGAAGTGAACGCCATCTTCCAGATTGCCGGTATTGGGATCATCATTGCCATGATTCATACCGTCCTGAAACAGATGGGGAAAGAGGATATGGCACATTGGGTAACCCTTATCGGGTTTGTGGTTGTGCTGTTTATGGTCGTCAGACTGCTTGACGATTTGCTCAAGGAAATCAAAAGTATTTTTCTATTCCAGTAGGTGGACTTTTATGGAAATTATCCAGGTGGTAGGACTGGGCATCATCGCTACCGTGCTGATCTTGGTTGTCAAGGAACAGAAGCCGCTTTTTGCCTTTCTTCTCGCTGTGGCGACCTCGCTTCTCATCTTCCTGTTCCTGATCGGGAAGATTGGAAATGTCTTATCCATGCTGGAAGATTTGGCGGAGAACTCCGGTGTCCAGATCATTTATCTGAAGACCGTTCTGAAAATAATCGGAATTGCCTATATTGCGGAGATGGGAGCCCAGATCGTACGAGATGCCGGACAGGAATCGATTGCATCCAAAATAGAACTGGCGGGAAAAGTGCTCATATTGGTGCTCGCTGTACCGATTATCGGGATCATCATTGAGACGGTCCTGAAGCTCCTCCCGGCTTGAAAAAGGTGGGGGGACATGGTTACAGGAGCAATACTTCGAAAGGGCTTGACCGTGTTTCGTCTACTGATCCTGATGTTGTTTATGTCCGGATGGTTCTGCGGAACGATAAGCGCGGCTGCCGCGGCAAATCCGGCCGATGAGTGGGTAGAGCAGCAGACGCAGCAGCTGCCGACAGACCAGGTCGAGAAATACTGGGACCGGCTCATGAAGGATTACGGCGGATTCTTCCCGGATGGAAAGACGCCGTCCCTGATGGATATGCTGCTGCCGGGCGGTGACGGTCTTAGCTTCAAAGGGGTTATGTCCGGTATCGGAAAATATTTGTGGCACGAGGTTCTCTATAATGGCAAGCTGCTGGCAACCATTGTGATGCTGAGCATTATGAGTCTGATCCTTGAGAATCTGCAGACGGCTTTTGAAAAAAGCACCGTGAGTCGGGTTGCCTATACCATCTGTTACATGGTTGTCCTGGTCATTGCCGTTAATAGCTTCAGCATCGCAATTGGATATGCCCGGGATGCCATTACCCAAATGATTGATTTCATGATGGCGATGCTTCCCTTACTCTTTGCACTGATGGCTTCGATGGGAAATGTCGTGACCGTCTCGGTGGCTCATCCGCTGGTCATCTTCATGGTACATACGGTAGGCACGCTGATCAGCACGATTGTGTTTCCGCTTCTGTTCTTCTCGGCTCTGCTGCATCTGGTTAGTTCGCTATCCGAAAAGTATAAGCTGACTCAGCTTGGCAACCTGCTGCGAGGTGTCTCGATGGGTGTTCTGGGCGTGCTCCTTACCGTGTTCCTGGGTGTTATCTCGGTCCAAGGACTTACTAGCTCGGTTACGGACGGCGTAACGATCCGGGCAGCCAAATACGTAACCGGCAATTTCGTTCCGGTAGTCGGCAAGATGTTCGCAGATGCAACGGATACCGTGATCTCGGCCTCATTGCTCGTAAAGAATTCAATCGGGCTGGCGGGGGTCATCATTATTTTGTTCCTATGCGCATTCCCTGCGATCAAGATCTTGACGCTTGCCTTGATATATAACGTCGCGGCAGCCGTTATGCAGCCGCTCGGAGACACTCCGATCGGCACCTGCCTGCAGACGATTGGAAAGACGATGCTGTATGTTTTTGCAGCCTTAGCCGCAGTCAGTATGATGTTCTTCCTGGCCATAACGATTCTGCTCACGGCAGGCAACATTACCGTCATGATGAGGTGAGGCAGAACATAGAAGGCGGCTAATGCTTAGGAGGAATGACGAATGGACTGGCTTGGAGGTTGGTTGAAAAGCGTCATCATGGTGGTTCTCTTTGCAGCCTTCGTTGATTTAATACTGCCCGGCAAGGCGCTTGAACGTTACGCCAGATTAGTCCTGAGCCTGTTGATTCTGCTTACGCTGCTTAGCCCGATTATCACATTGATTACGGATCCCCCCGAGAATCAGCTGGCGATGGAGCTGGAGCGACAGGAGAAGGGTCTGCCGGAAGAGGTTCAGCTGGAGCATATTCTGGCACAGGCCGAGAAGCTGAAGGAAACGCAGCAGAGTCAAAGCCTTCAGTGGGCAGGCAACGAATTAGCCCGGGTGATGAAAGAAGAGATTGTGGCAGAAACGGGGGAAGCGGTTCAGGAGGTCAAGGTGGTGCTGGCTGCCGCTGCCGGACCGGACAAGGGATATGCAGGCGCTACGATACGCTCCGTTGACGTAAAGCTGGTTGGAGGTGAATCGGAAAATGCAGAGGTAGAGAATAGCGATGATAAGCAGCCCATCGGTATAGAGCCTGTGGATTCCGTTCAGGTGAATGTTGAATCCATGCAGTCGGAACAAGATGGGAAGGCTGCGGCGAAAGAGAATGCAGAAGCAGTCAGCAAGGCCGAAGAAGCAAGAGCAGAGCCGGTTCGGGATTACATTAGCCGCCGATGGGATTTGGAGCCGGATCTGATCACGATATATATGCCAGGGCAGGACCAGGATAAAAAGCTGTAGCGGAGGTGAGGATGATGGGAAATTGGTTGAAGCGGTTGGAGCAATGGCTTGGTGGAGGAGCTGGCGGAGCAAGAAAAATGCAAACCTTCAGGTGGTTGATCATTCTTGGTCTGATCGGCGTCGCGATCATGCTGTTCAACTCTTTCGTCAATGTGAAGAAGCTGGATCATGAGAATATCGGTCGCGAGCCGCCGCCGGAGACGGCTGCGGTCTCAACGACCCAAGGCGGGACTTCAACCAGCGGCGGCGGTGAGTTTGAAAGTATCGAGCAGGATTTTGAAATGCGCACCAAAACGATGCTGGAACAGATTGTTGGGGTGGGGTCCGTCGATGTCATGGTGACTGTGGAATCGACAGAAGAACTGGTCGTCCAGCGTGACATGAAAGATACCCAGGAACTGACGGAGGAAACCGATGCTAACGGAGGTAAGCGCCATGTAACAAGTTATCAGCGTGATGGCCAGATTGTCACCTATGAATCCTCCGGGGAAGAAACGCCGATCGTCACCAAGAAGATCAAACCTCAAGTCCGGGGGGTGCTCGTCGTAGCCAAGGGAGCCGAGAATGAAGTTGTAAAGAGTTTGATCGTCGATGCGATCCAGCGAGGCCTCAATGTCCCGTCCTATCGTATATCCGTTGTCCCGCGTAAACAGGAATAACCGCAGCCAATCGAATGATCCGATCATTCGTGCCAAGGTTTTCATTTAAAGGAGGAAACGTTCAAATGAATAACAAAAGACAAACCATATGGTTAGTATCCATGCTTAGTTTAATGGTCATCCTGTCAGCTTACTACTTATTCACCGACGATTCGGGAACGAAAGCGCCGCCGGTTGCCGAGAGCACGCAAGTGGACGGTCAGAAGCCAGGCGCCGGACAAGAAGCAAACGGAACCGCAGGTACGGGCGACGAGCTGGTTGTGAACGAAGTGCTTGAAGAAGGTACTGACGGCGATTCCGGAGCCAATGAGCAAGGAACTGGAACGAGCGATACAGGCGCGGCCGGCACAGAAGATCCTGCAGAAGCAACACAGGGTGAGCAAGGGGATCAAGGAAAAGCCAGCGGCGAAGCAGGCAAAACGGAAGAGCCGGAAGTGAAGGAAGCCCCAGAGGGAGCCGAGAATTCCAAAGACGCTAGCAGCACAGGCAAAGAGGGAACCGAGGAGTCCAAAGACACAAGCAGCGCCACGAACGGTAAGAAATCGGATGAAGAAGTGCTGGAGCAAGTGGCTGCCAATGCATCATCTGCAGAAGCCCAGTTGGAATCCTATAAATTGGACCGCTCACAAAAAAACATGAAATTATACGATGAGTTAATGACAAAAATCGACAATCACGAAAATAAGCCGGAGCAAACAGCTCAAGCTACCGAGCAGCTGAAAGCGGCCGAAGCGAAAGAGGAAGTGATTCTCAGCATCGAGGAAGCGCTGCAGCAGCAATACGGCAACGCCGTTGTGAAGGAAGAGAGCGAGAAGTATAATGTGGTCGTTCTGAGTGAGAAACTCGATGCCAAAGGTGCAGCCGGCATTGTGAGTCTTGTAATGAAGGAATTGAAGGTTTCGCCGGATAAAGTTACCGTTCAATATGTTGCGCCATAAGCTTGTCAGCAGATTTCAACATAAATCACGGTTATACTATAAAACCGAAAGAGTCTAAGGATTGCCTTGGGCTCTTTCTATTTCGCTCGATTGTGATATAATACTCTAAGCTATTGACTGACTGTCCTAAGCAAGGGCTTCCAAGAAAGTGAAGGAGTGAACGTCGATAATGTTTAAATTAAACGAGATCAAGGAACTTATTAAGCTGGTGGATCAAACTTCCGTGCATGAGCTGGAAATTGAGAGCGAAGGTACACGCTTATCCATTAAGAAACCCAACGCAGCCGAGGTTGTTAACAACTATCAGGCAGCGCCGCAAGCGTACATTCCGGCACAGCAAGTGATGACACCACAGATCGCACAGCCGAATACGGCGAATCAAGCACCTGCAGCGGCACCACAGCAGGATTCAGTGGAGGATAGCAACAGCTCATTACATAAAATCGTATCACCGATGGTAGGAACCTTCTATCGTTCCCCATCACCTGAGGCTGGGCCGTTTGTCAGTCCCGGGGACAAGGTGACAGAAAAATCGACGGTCTGCATCATTGAGGCCATGAAACTGATGAATGAACTGGAAGCAGAGATCAAAGGCGAAATCGTAGAGGTTCTCGCGCAGAACGGTCAACTTGTAGAATTCGGGCAGCCTCTGTTTCTGGTGAAACCGGAGTAATATGGAGGGACTCGCCAAGAACGAGAGTCGCAAGAGTCCGAAGGAGGTTACTGCATGACATTTCAAAAAGTGCTTATCGCGAACCGGGGAGAGATTGCCGTTCGTATCATCCGGGCTTGCCGGGAACTCGGCATCGCAACCGTTGCCGTATATTCGGAGCCGGACCGGGAATCCCTGCATGTTCGCCTGGCGGATGAGGCCTATTGCATCGGCCCTACGTTATCGAAAGACAGCTATTTGAATTTCACCAATATCATGAGCGTTGCCACACTGACCGAGTGTGACGCCATTCATCCCGGTTACGGCTTTTTGGCCGAGAACGCGGATTTCGCGGAAATTTGTGAATCCTGCAACATTACCTTTATCGGTCCTTCCGCTGACGCGATCAACCGCATGGGAGATAAGGCTGTTGCGAAGCAGACGATGAAGGATGCAGGTGTTCCGGTTATTCCGGGATCCGACGGATTGGTCGAGGATCTGAACGAAGCCGTTATGCTTGCCCGTGATATCGGATATCCCGTCATTATCAAAGCTACTGCAGGTGGCGGAGGTAAGGGAATTCGGATCGCCGAGGATGAAGAATCGCTGGTTAAACAGATTACAAACGCACAGCAGGAAGCCCAGAAGGCCTTCGGCAATGCAGGCGTATATCTGGAGAAATATCTGACCGGCATGAAGCATGTAGAGATTCAAATTATCGCCGACAAACATGGCAACGCCGTGCATCTCGGGGAGCGTGACTGTTCTGTGCAGCGCCGGAGACAAAAGCTTGTTGAGGAAGCTCCTTGTCCGGTGCTAAGTGAAGAGGTACGCAGCCGGATGGGCGAAGCCGCCGTTCGCGCCGCGAAGGCCGTTAATTATTCCGGTGCAGGTACGCTTGAATTTTTGCTCGGCCAGGACGGTCAGTTCTACTTCATGGAGATGAACACGCGGATTCAGGTGGAGCATCCGGTGACCGAGATGGTGACCGGGGTTGATCTGATTCAGGAAATGATCTCCGTTGCGGAGGGCAACACGCTTTCTTTCACTCAAGAGGAAGTCGTTATTAATGGCTGGTCCATTGAGTGTCGGATTAATGCCGAGAATCCGGACAAGGGCTTTATGCCTGCCCCTGGAACCATTCAGTTCTATTTGCCTCCAGGAGGTCCTGGCGTGCGGGTAGACAGTGCGGCGTATCCAGGTTATACCATTTCGCCTTATTATGATTCGATGATTGCCAAGCTGATTGTATGGGCGCCGACCCGCGATGAAGCCATCGCGAAGATGAAGCGCGCTTTGGGTGAATTCGAGATTGAAGGGATCTATTCAACCATCCCGTTCCATCAGAAACTGATGAACCATCCTACCTTCTTGAAGGGTGACTTCGATATTAAATTTTTGGAAGAAAATGAGATTTGAAACCTTTGGCCAAGTTTGTCATAAACTTGGCCAAATGGTATAGTATGAGTAATAAGAGCGCATGCCTTATGCAGTTCGGGTGCATCCGCTAACTTATTCCGAAAGGTGTGTTGAGACAATGGCGGAAACTTTGCCTACAGAATTTGAACGTACAGATATCGGTGAGATTCAGATTGCACCGGAGGTTATTGAAGTCATCGCTGGACTTGCTACGGTAGAAGTACGTGGGGTTGCAGGGATGAGCGGAGGCTTTGCAGGCGGCATTGCCGAATTGCTCGGACGCAAGAATTTATCCAAGGGTGTCAAAGTGGAAGTTGGACAACGGGAAGCTGCTGTTGACGTATCCGTCATCGTGGAGTATGGCCATCGTCTTCCTGAAGTAGCCGGAGAAATCCAGCGCAACGTGAAACGTTCGATTGAGAATATGACAGGGCTTACGGTGATTGAAGTCAATGTACATATTCATGATGTCCATTTCATGAAATCCGTAGAGAAGACGGAAGAATTGGATCTGGCTCAACGCGTGAAATAGAATAGTTTCAGGCTAGCCCTGGGCAGCGATGTCGAGGGTTTAATCTAATTTTAAGGAGGCTGTGCTGAATCGTGGCCAAAATAATGGACAGACTTTTGCTGTTTATCTACAGCTTAAGTATCGGTGTTATATCCGTAGTTGCCATCCTCCTGTTGAGTGGCGCTGTTCCGTATGAATTAACGAGTGTTCAGGAACAACGCCTTTTCTGGGCTGGAATTATCGTAGCTGCGGTTTTGTTTTTGCTGAGCATCCGTTTCTTCTACATCTCCGTAAGGCGCGATCGCTCGAACCTGAATTCCATCGATCAGCGCACGGAATTTGGTGACATCCAAATCTCGGTGGAGACGATCGAGAATCTATGCCTGAAGGCGGCTTCGCGCGTCCGTGGAGTCAAGGATTTGAAATCCCGGATCAAGGTATCCCAATCGGGTCTTGATATTGCGATTCGCACCGTGGTAGATGGTGAGGAATCCATTCCTACGCTGACAACGGAAGTGCAGAAGCAGGTGCACGACTTTGTTGAAGATACAACAGGAATACCCGTGTCATCCGTATCCGTATATATTGCTAACGTGGTTCAGGCACCAAGCTTCAAGAGCCGCGTGGAATAGAGGTGAGCTTCCCCAATGCCTTGGAAAGAAATATGGGAGAGTCACAGAGGAAGAATTGCCGGGGTGACCGGCGGGCTTGTGTGCGGACTGATTTACTTATTATCCGGTTTTTGGGATATGCTGTTCTTTGCATTAGTGGTATTTATCGGCTATATATTTGGCAAGCGCAAGGATCTGAAGCAGGGCTCCATGTTCCACTTTCAGGAATGGGGACGATGGCTTTCCGAGCGCTGGCGGCCGTTTAAATGAACCCTGTGATATGCTTTCTCCGGAAAAAATGCTGAGGACAGGTGTAGTGCGCCTTTTTTGCGGAGAGAGATATTCACAGGTTTTTTTTTGGCGTTTTAATTGTTGTCAAGTCTTGACGGCAAATGGATCATACTAATTAGAAAAATGGATTCAGCAGGGTCCACAGGAGGAACAAAATGAAAAGACGTGTAGCAAGAGAGATTGTCGTTCAAAGCCTTTACCAGATGGAGATGAACGAAGTCGACAGTGTGGAAGCCGTGTCGATGCTGCTCTCGGAAGCGGCCGAAGAAAATGAGACCGAGCGGGTCATCGGCGACGAAGTTCAAATGAAGGAGTATGTGCTGCAATTGGTCAATGGAACATGGGAATCCAAGGATTCGATTGATGAACTGCTCGCTCATTATTTAAAAGGCTGGCAGGTAAGTCGTCTTTCCCGTGTGGATCGTCAAATCCTGCGTCTGGCTGTATATGAACTGACCTCCCGTGAAGATGTGCCTGGCAAGGTAGCTGTTAATGAAGCGATTGAGTTGTCCAAGCATTTCGGAACCGAGGAGTCAGGGAAATTCGTCAACGGCGTACTGGGCCGGATGATTCAGGAGCTGGATCAAGTCAAGGTGAAGCTGCGTCAGTCTTAATCTGTACGCTAAAGCTTAGCCTGAAACGATATCATTCAATCATAATGGAGGAGAGATTAGGATGACAGCAGCAACGATAATTAGCGGAAAACAGATTTCTGAAGAAATTCGCAAGGGGATTGCGTTAGAAGTAGAACAATTGTCCAAGCAGAATGTCCGTCCTGGTTTGGCTGTTGTACTTGTAGGTGATGATCCGGCTTCGCATGTTTACGTTCGCAACAAGGAGAAAGCATGTCAGGATCTGGGCTTTTATTCCGAGGTGCACCGTCTTTCCGCGGAATCCAGCCAGGAAGAAGTGCTGGCGCTCGTGGACAAGCTCAACGCTCAGGAATCTATTCACGGAATCCTGGTCCAGCTGCCTTTGCCAAAGCACATCCATGAGAAGGCCGTCATTGACGCGATCGCCGTGGAAAAGGACGTGGACGGTTTCCATCCGGTTAATGTGGGTAACCTCGTAATAGGCGATGACAGTCTGCTGCCGTGCACACCTGCCGGCGTGATTGAAATGATCAAGCGGACGGGCATTGAGATTGCAGGCAAGCATGCTGTTGTAATCGGAAGATCCAATATCGTCGGCAAACCGGTATCACTTCTTCTCCAGCGCGAGAACGCCACCGTTACGATGTGTCACTCCAGAACGGGGAATATGGCTGAAATCGCTCGTCAAGCAGACATCCTGGTCGTTGCGATCGGCAGAGCGAATATGATTGATGCCAGTTACGTGAAGCCCGGCGCCGTCGTGATTGATGTCGGCATGAACCGTTTGGAGAACGGGAAGCTTGCCGGCGACGTTGACTTTGAGAGTGTGAAGGAAGTGTCCGGTCCGATTACTCCGGTTCCCGGTGGGGTGGGACCCATGACCATTACCATGCTCATGCAGAATACCTTGATAGCCGCCAAAAGGCTGAATGGGTTGAGCTGATATGAAGTCGGCAGATCCAGGACGAGTATTATCCGTTAAGGATTTAAACCGTTATATCCGCATGAAAATGGAAGGCGACTCCAGGCTCTCCGACGTATGGATCCGCGGTGAAATTTCGAATTTCACCCATCATTCCAGCGGACATATGTACTTTACCTTAAAGGATGAAGGCAGCCGGATTCGTGCGATCATGTTTGCGACTCATAACCAGAGGCTCCCTTTTATACCGAAGGAAGGCTCTCGCGTCATTGCCCGGGGCAATGTGTCAGTGTATGAACGGGATGGTCAGTATCAGTTTTATGCGGTCCAAATGCAGCCTGATGGGATCGGCAGTTTGTACCTTGCTTATGAACAGCTGAAGTCGAAGCTGGAGGAAGAGGGCTTGTTTGCAGCCGAGCGCAAGCGGCCTTTGCCTCGTTATCCCAAGACGATTGGTGTTATAACCTCGCCGACGGGTGCCGCTGTTCGGGATATTATGATCACGATCCGGAGACGGTACCCTCAGGCGAGATCGATACTATATCCTGTGCTGGTTCAAGGCAAAGGGGCTGCTCCTTCGATCGTGAAGGCTATTCGAACGATGAATGACATGGCTGAAGCTGACGTGCTCATCGTTGGGCGCGGCGGCGGATCACTGGAAGAGCTGTGGGCGTTTAACGAGGAGATCGTTGCAAGAGCTATTTATCAATCCGATATTCCCGTCATTTCCGCCGTTGGACACGAAACGGATTTTACGATCGCCGATTTTGTTGCGGATTTACGAGCCGCTACGCCAACGGCAGCCGCGGAACTCGCGGTACCGAGCAGTGCGGAACTAAGGGGGCAGCTTGTTCAAAGACAGCGCCAGCTGAACCAGGGACTACAACAGCGTCTTAAGCGGAGTCGTGAACGTTTACTTTCGCTCCAGCGTTCCCCGGTTCTGGTTCATCCTCGCCGGTATATGCTTCAACATGCCGAACGATTGGACATGCTGTCCCAGCGGCTGCAGGGCAACCTGAAATCCCGGTTATCCCTGGTCCGCCAGCGGCAAAAATCACTGCATCAGGGATTAATCCGGTATAATCCGCGAACCCAAGCGGAGTTCGCCGCGAGAAGAAAAGATCAGGTGAGCCGGCAGTTAATGAATGCGATGCAGTCGATTATGAAATCCAAGATGTCGCAGCTGCAAACCGAAATGAGGCATCTCGATGCGCTCAGCCCGCTGAAAATTATGTCCAGAGGATATAGTCTCGTGTATGACGAGAAAGAGCAAAAGCTTGTCAAATCCATCGAAGATGTCCAGTTAGGCGATTTGGTTAACGTGAGGGTCAGTGATGGACAGCTGCAGTGTCAAGTGTGGGGAATGAAGGAGGATGAAGAAAATGGCGAATGAAACATTAGAGATCAGTTTTGAAGAAGCGATGGCTCAGCTCGAGACGATTGTAGAGCAGTTGGAAGATGGAGACGTGCCGCTGGAAAAAGCGATCGACTTATTTCAACAGGGCATGAAGCTGTCGCAGATGTGCAGCAAAAAGCTGGAGCAGGTTGAGCAAAAAATCGAAATGATCGTGGAAGAAAGCGGAGAACTGAAGCGTAAGCCTTTTGGTGGAACGCTTGATGAGACAGGTGAACTGGGTGAATAACAGACTTCCGATTAAACAATATATGAATGAAATTTGGGACAGACTGGATAGCGAATTAACCAATCTTTTTCCGCCAAGTTGGAAAGTTCCTGAAACCCTTCGCCAGTCCATGTCGTATTCTTTAATGGCAGGCGGCAAGCGAATGCGTCCGCTGCTTGTCATTGCGGCTTGCGAGGCCGGAGGCGGAAATCGTGATGCAGCTCTTCCGGTCGCTTGCGCCGTTGAGATGGTCCATACATATTCCCTTATACACGATGATCTGCCAGCGATGGATGATGATGATTATCGTCGCGGCAAGCCAACGAATCATAAGGTTTTTGGCGAAGCGAGCGCTATTTTGGCCGGTGATGCCTTGCTGACGCATGCCTTTTACAGCGTAATCCAGGCTTCCAGAAAGCATGGGGTTCCGGCTGAACGTGTGCTGTCGATTGTCGAGGATCTTGCGGAGTATGCAGGTCCGCGGGGGATGGTAGGCGGTCAGGTTGCCGATATGGAGGGCGAACAAGGGATAACGACGCTAGAGCAGCTTGAGTATATCCACCTGCACAAGACGAGTGATCTGATCATGTTCTCGCTGATGGCAGGCGGGCATATTGCCGGATGTTCGGAATCCCAAATCGAATCCTTGCGAACCTTCGGGCATCATATCGGCCTTGCTTTTCAGATTCAAGATGATATTCTGGATCTGGTCGGGGATGAGTCCAAGCTTGGGAAGCCGGTACAAAGCGATGTGAAACAGGAAAAAGTAACGTATCCGTTCTTCATCGGTTTGGACGCATCAAGGCGTGAAGTTGAGCGCCTGACAGCAGAAGCCAAGCGGGCCATTTCAGAAGGGAATTTCAATGACCCCTCAAGATTGCTGGAGATCGCAGATTTCTTGATGGCGCGGGATCACTAACCACGCTTTACATGCAAACGGTTTTTTTGTGATATAATGTCTGTTAATGGCTGAATTCATATCAGCTAAAGAAACGTAAACTTAATCAAGGAAAGCGGGGAGATTCTTCGTGCTTCTTCCAAATATCAAACATCCCGAACAACTTAAACATCTATCGGTAGACGAACTCGAGGATTTAGCAGGACAAATCCGTCATTTTCTAATCGAAAAGCTGTCCGTTACCGGTGGCCATCTTGCACCGAATCTGGGAGTGGTTGAACTCACGCTGGCCTTGCACTATTGCTTTGACAGCCCTCGTGACAAGATGATTTTTGACGTGGGCCATCAAGCCTATGTACACAAGATCTTGACCGGACGGATGGATAAATTTGATACGCTCCGTAAATACAAAGGCTTGTGCGGCTTCGTAAAGCGTTCCGAAAGCGAGCATGATGTCTGGGAAGCAGGACACAGCAGCACCTCGCTGTCTGCTGCAATGGGCATGGCGATGGCGCGTGATCTGAAAGGTGACAACAACCGGGTTATCGCCATGATTGGTGACGGTGCCCTTACCGGCGGCATGGCCTTTGAAGCGCTCAACCATATTGGCCACGAGCAGAAAAAGCTGATGGTCATCCTGAATGACAACGAAATGTCAATTGCACCGAATGTGGGTGCCATGCACAATTACTTAAGCAAGATCCGTTCTGATCGTTATTATCTTCGTGCCAAGGACGAAGTGGAAATGCTACTGAAGAAAATTCCTGCCATCGGCGGCAAACTCGCCAAGACGGCAGAGAAGATGAAGGACAGCCTTAAATATATGATGGTTCCCGGCGTTTTATTCGAGGAGCTCGGATTTACCTATCTGGGGCCTGTAGACGGACATGATCTGAACAAACTGATCGATACGTTAAAGCAGGCCGACAATGTGGACGGACCCGTTCTGATTCATGCCGTCACAACCAAAGGCAAGGGATACCGGCCGGCCGAATCCGATTCTCATAAATGGCATGGGATCACGCCGTATAAGATTGAATCCGGTCAAGTGCTTAAAGCGGTAGGAAATCCGATGTACACGGAAGTGTTCGGACAGACTCTGGTTGAGCTGGGGGAACAGGACAAACGGATCGTTGCCGTCACGCCGGCGATGCCGGGAGGCTCCGGTTTGATCCCGTTCAGCAAGAAATTCCCTGACCGTATGATCGATGTGGGGATTGCCGAGCAGCATGCCGCGACCTTATGCGCAGCATTGGCAATGGAAGGCATGAAGCCTGTGTTTGCGGTGTATTCCACGTTTATGCAGCGTGCGTACGACCAAATCGTGCATGATATTTGCCGCCATAACGCCAACGTGATGTTTGCGATTGACCGTGCCGGCTTTGTCGGTGCAGATGGCGAAACCCATCAAGGGGTATATGACGTAGCCTTCATGCGTCATATACCTAATATCGTCATTATGATGCCGAAAGACGAGAACGAGCTTCGTCATATGATGAAAACAGCGCTCGATTATAATGAGGGACCTATTGCTTACCGTTACCCTCGGAACAATGTGCGCGGCGTTCCCATGGACACCGAGCTGGTACCGATTCCTATCGGGACTTGGGAAGTCGTTCGTCCTGGCGAAGGATACGCCATTCTGGCATCGGGTCCTATGGTTCAATTGGCTGAAGAAGCGGCCGAACAGCTCAAGCGGGAAGGCATTACGGTAGAAGTCGTAAATGCCCGTTTCCTTAAACCGCTTGATGGAGGCATGCTGCGGAATCTGGCGGAGACGGGGACGTCGATGCTGGTTCTGGAGGAAGCTTCGCAAGCGGGTAGTCTGGGCAGCGCGGTTCTGGAGTTCTTTGCGGAGCAGGGAATCCATGATGCGGTCGTATCTTTAATGGGGATCGAAGACCGGTTTATCGAGCATGGAAGCATACCGCAGCAGCGTGAAGAAGTAGGGCTGACATTGGAATCGGTTTGTCAGGAGATCCGGAGCCTGAAGAATGCCCGGACAGCCGTACTCGGCAAGAGAAGTTTTATGTCTTAGTAAACCATCAGGAGTATAATATGGATTCATCTCAGAAAGAACGAATTGACATCCTGCTTGTAGAGCAGGGATATTATGAGAGTCGCGAAAAAGCCAAAGCCGCGATTATGGCGGGCCTGGTCTATGCCGGAACCGAGCGAATCGAGAAAGCTGGTATGAAAATTCCAAGGACGTCCGAACTGAAAGTCAAAGGCTCGGTTCATCCCTATGTCAGCCGTGGTGGATTAAAGCTTGAAAAAGCGATTCGTTCATTCGACATCGATATGAAGGGGCGCACGATGCTGGATATCGGCTCTTCAACTGGCGGCTTTACGGATTGCGCGCTCCAGCACGGAGCCAGTTATGTGTATGCGATTGACGTCGGTTATAACCAGCTGGATTGGTCGCTTCGTAACGATGAACGCGTGTGTGTCATGGAGCGGACGAATTTCCGCTATATGACGCCGGACGACTTGAGTGGCCCTCGGCCTGATTTTGCCAGCATTGACGTTTCGTTTATATCCCTTCGCATTATTTTACCGCCTTTGAAGATGCTCCTGGATAAACCGGGCGATGTAGCTGCTCTGATCAAACCTCAATTTGAGGCAGGGCGGGAGAAGGTTGGTAAATCCGGTGTGGTTCGAGATCCAAAGGTGCACAGGGAAGTCTTAACGCAGGTGCTGACGTTTGCGGATGAAATTGGGTTTAAATTAAAAAATCTTACGTTCTCTCCGATTACGGGAGGGGAAGGCAATATCGAATTCCTGGCCCACTGGCGATTAGAGCCAGAGGTTACTGAAAGCTCGGAAGAACCGGCTCAGGAAGATGGACAAGATTCTGTCCATCTGAGTCAATGGATTGATACCGTCGTAACGCAAGCGGCTCATACATTCACAGGAAACTCATCGAAATGATGGGTTTCTTTTGTTGAAAAAGAGGAATTCATGTTCTCATCCGCGAATACAAAATTCGAGGTGAGAGGATGAATGAGCGTTATGATTGGTTATTAATGATATTGCTTGGTGTCGTCATTGCCTTGCTTATCGGTTATAGGCTGAATCGTTGGCTGATGTCGCCATCACCGGATCGACTGCCGGGCATCCCGATAAATGAACACATTCCAGATCACCCAGCCATTGGGATGCTCGAACGAGAAGGATATGACGTGGTTGGGGGCAAAGTAAAAATAAACTTGTCATTTGAAACGGGACAGAGACCCATCTTGAGTCGGTTGTTTATAGATTACGTTGCATCCGATGACAGTGGCGAGCTGTACATGGTGAAGCTGGCACGGGAACGGATGCCGGTCGACTGGACGGGCTCTGGCATTCGCGATCGGTTGATGCCGTTTTTGCTGCTGTATCCCGAATGTGCCGGTCTGCTCTATATCGACGTGAATGAGAAGTCGATTCACCGTTTAAGCATGGATTGGTCGGACGAAGAATGGATTGGTCAAGATGATTACAACAGTTAATACTCAGGAGGCTCTTTATGAAGGGACAACGCCATATTAAAATCAGGGATATTATTACCCACCAGGATATTGAGACACAGGATGAGCTTGTAGACGCATTGCGTTCGGAAGGTTTTCAGGTCACTCAAGCTACGATTTCACGTGATATAAAAGAACTGCTGCTCATTAAGGTGCCTACAGATGATGGGCGATATAAATACTCCATGCCGACGGATCAGCGTTATAACCCTGTGCAGAAGCTCAAAAGAGCGCTTGTCGATAATTTTGTTTACATTGACCGTACCGGTAATCTTGTAGTCATGAAATGCTTGCCCGGGACAGCTAATTCGGTTGCCGTGCTGCTCGATAATATGGAATGGTCCCAGATCATGGGCACCATTTGCGGCGATGACACGATATTGCTGATTTGCCGAACGGAAGATGACGGGGAACATGTCGTTGCCCAAATTAAAAATTTCATTTCGTAATAAACATTGTGATTCATTGGCAGTTTTAAGCAGTAGCGGAGGTGGGAAACATGTTAAACACGCTATCCATTCGGAATCTGGCTGTTGTAGAAAGCGTGGATGTGCATTTTTATCCGGGATTTCACGTACTGACGGGGGAAACCGGAGCAGGTAAGTCCATCATTATTGATGCGCTCGGATTAATTGCTGGCGGCCGCGGTTCGGCTGATCTGATTCGCTACGGATGCGACAAAGCGGAGATTGAAGCTCTGTTTGAGCTGCCTGTGGAGCATCCCGTATGGGAAACACTGAAGAAGCTGGGGGTTGAAGCGGATCCGGAAGAGCATTTATTAATTCGGAGAGAACTGACATCTCAAGGAAAAAGCACGTCGCGTATTAACGGACAACTGCTAAACTTAAGCATGCTGCGTGAAGTTGGAGAAAAGCTCATCAATATCCATGGTCAGCATGAACATCAAAGCTTGCTGCGTTCAGAGCAGCATATGGGTCTTCTGGACACGTACGGGGATAAGGTCATAGGGCCTGCCAAGCAGAAGTATCAAGCGTTGTACGGAGAATTCAGTAAAGTCGAGAGAGAGCTCAAGGACCTGCAGGAGACCAGCCAGAAGGCGTATCAAATGCTGGATATGTATCGGTTTCAGCTGGAGGAGATCGCGGCTGCGGAGTTGAAAACCGGTGAGGACGAGGAATTGTCCGAAGAAAGAACCAAGCTGTCCCACAGCGAGAAGATGATGGATTCCGTTGCCGGAGCATACGACCTATTGTACGGGTCCTCGGGACTGGAATCCGTCAGCCGTGCCCTCTCCCGATTGGAGGATGTGTCCGGGTACGATGAGAAGGGGCTAAAGCCGCTTGTTGAGCAGCTGCAATCCGCTTATTATCAGCTGGAGGATGCGGTATTCCAGCTTAGGGATTATCGCGACAGCATTGAATTCAATCCGGAACGGCTGAATGAAATTGAGCTTCGTTTAGATATGATCTCCGGATTGCGCCGAAAATATGGGGATAATGTAGAGCAAATTCTGGAATACTACGTGAGAATTCAGCAGGAAACCGATATGCTGGAGAATAAGGACGAATTTATTCAAGCGTTGGAACAGCGTCGTGACGAGCTGTTAAGTGTGCTGTTGGTTAGCGCTAAAGAGCTTAGTATTGCCCGCAAGCAGTGTGCGCAAGATTTAGCACGGCAAGTGGAGGGGGAACTGAAGGATCTTCAAATGGAACGCACCTCGCTTGAGGTTCGGATGGAACTGCAGCTGGATCCTAACGGTTACGAATATGAAGGACATAAAGTAAGGTTGACCAGACAAGGTATGGATACGGCCGAATTCCTGATATCCGCCAATCCGGGTGAGCCTCTGCGTCCGCTTGCCAAAATTGCTTCGGGTGGAGAAATGTCCAGAATTATGCTGGCGATGAAGAGTATTTTTGCCCGTCATGATCAAATACCGGTCTTAATCTTTGATGAAGTCGACACAGGTGTCAGTGGAAGGGCTGCCCAATCGATTGCGGAGAAGCTGTTTTTGCTGGCCAAAACCTGTCAGGTGTTCTCCATTACGCACTTGCCGCAGGTCGCTTGCATGGCGGATCATCAGTATTTAATCGAGAAGAAGCTGGAAGCCTCCAGAACGATGACGCAAGTAGAAAACCTGAATGAAGAGGGGCGTGTAAAGGAGCTTGCTCGGATGCTTGGCGGAGTCGAGATCACCGAAAAGACACTTCATCATGCCCAAGAAATGCTCAATCTGGCGGCAGCGCAAAAGGCTTCCAGAAAGGCTTTGGGTCAATGATTGACAGTTATAAATCCTTAAGGGCAGGGTAACTTAAAGGTACGCAATTGGCGACCACCTTTTCGTCAAGCGAAAGAAGAAAAAGGGAGCGTGACAGCCATTGAAGCCCAACCTCAGGAGAAAACTGCTCGGTTTCGTTCTTGCTTTCCTTCTTTGTTTCATTGGAACTGCTGATCCTGTCCAGTCTTTTGCTTCATTGCCTAATGAGCTGAGATTGATTTCCGGTCAGCAGTCCCGTCTTGATGTTGCCATGCCTGTTCAAGCCCTCGCTTCAGTTGATCGCCCGGATGTCCTGCAGCTCAACGGCTCCCGCGAGTCAAAACTTCAAGTATCGCTAAAGCATCCACTGCAGCTGAATCCCCAGCAAAGCGGAAATGCCGAAGTTACCCTGAAATTATTTGGTAAAATTCCTCTGAAGACAGTTCATGTGAAGGTGATCCCCGAACTCAAGGTCATTCCAGGAGGTCAAACCATCGGCGTCAAAGTGAAATCCTCCGGTATACTGGTTGTTGGGCATCATCTGGTACGCGTTCAAAACGGTGCTAAAGTGTCTCCTGGAGAAGCAGCTGGCCTGAGGGTTGGCGATCTGCTTACCAAGATGGATGGAAAGCCGCTTAATGATGTAACAAAGGTCGCTGACATCGTCAAGAAGGCCGGTGAAGCCAACCGGCCCTTGGATATCTCCTTTAAGCGGGGCGGCAAAGAAATGACAACAAAGCTCAGTCCGGCATATGATCAAGAAGATCAAAGCTGGCGCCTTGGTCTGTATATCCGTGATTCTGCAGCAGGTGTAGGAACTTTAACATTCTATGCGCCTCACCAAAAAGTCTACGGAGCTCTGGGCCATGTCATTACCGATATGAATACTCAAACCCCCATTGATGTTGGAAGCGGCCAGATCGTTCAGTCCAACGTTACATCCATTAGCCGAAGTGAAGAAGGCGAGCCGGGAGAAAAACGGGCAACCTTCACAAAAGACGGCAAGATATTGGGCAATGTTGAGCGTAATACTCATTTCGGAATCTTCGGTAAAATGAATAATCTTCCTGAACACGGTTTGTATCAGGAGCCAATACCCGTAGCTTTATCCCATGAGGTTAAGGAAGGTCCCGCAGAAATTTTAACTGTCGTAGAAGGCCAAGAGGTTGAACGTTTTACAGTGGAGATCGTACACGTCTCCAAACAGGATACTCCCGCAACGAAAGGACTTGTACTTCGTATTACCGATCCGAGACTGCTTAAGAAGACAGGCGGAATCGTACAAGGCATGAGCGGCAGTCCAATCGTTCAGGATGGCAAGCTGATAGGAGCAGTAACCCACGTTTTTGTAAATGATCCGAAATCGGGGTATGGATGCTTTATCGAATGGATGCTTCAGGACTCCGGCGTACTACAATCTACAGAATCAACTCCTCAAAATCTTAAGGCAGGTTAATGCCTTGAGATTTTTTGTCGTAAAATAACGAATTAGAGATTAATTTGAAACAAAATATTTAATTATAAATCAACTTCAAAAAAAAATAAAGAAAAATAATTTTCGACAGAAGGAATTTAAATGAGTATGTCGAAAACTTTATACACAAGAAAATGTTCTAAAATAACAACTGATCTGATAAAGGAGGAGCACGAATTGCAAAAGATCGAGGTATTATTGGCAGACGACAACCGTGAGTTTACAAACCTGCTTGGTGAATACATTTCGGATCAACAAGATATGGTGGTATCCGGAATCGCTTATAATGGCGAAGAAGTACTGAGCATGATTGAGGAATCGGGAAAAGTACCGGATGTGCTGATCCTTGACATTATTATGCCTCACTTGGACGGCCTTGGCGTACTTGAACGATTACGCGATATGAATTTGTCTCCGCAGCCGAAAGTGATCATGCTTACGGCATTTGGTCAGGAAAATATTACGCAGCGAGCTGTACAATTGGGCGCTTCCTATTATATTTTGAAGCCGTTTGATATGGAGGTGCTCGCCAGCCGCATTCGTCAACTCGTTGGCTCGTCCGGCAGCATTTCGTCAGGCGCGCCATTTACAAGTATGAAATCCAATGTTGTTCCCATGGGCAAAGGCAAAAATCTGGACGCGAATATCACTTCGATTATCCATGAGATTGGTGTTCCCGCTCATATCAAGGGCTACCAATATTTGCGTGAAGCCATTACCATGGTATACAACAATATCGAAATTCTTGGTGCGATCACGAAAACGTTGTATCCTGCCATCGCTGAGAAATTTAAGACAACGCCTTCCCGAGTGGAACGTGCGATCCGTCACGCTATCGAAGTAGCCTGGACTCGCGGGAATATCGATTCGATCAGCCATCTGTTCGGCTACACCATCAACATCAGCAAATCCAAGCCAACCAACAGCGAGTTCATCGCGATGGTCGCGGATAAGCTGAGAATTGAGCATAAGGTTTCTTGAAAGGGTAAGGACTAAGGAAGGGATTTAGGGGAATGAAAGTTGTGGCACCTAAATGTCTACTTGCGCGGAACATTGAAATCACTCCTTTATTGGTTGCGTCGTCGTAACCAGTGAAGGAGTGATTTTATGTTTGTCATGGACTTTCAACAAAACAAACCAGCCGTTAATGCGGCTGGTTTGTTTTCATTTAGGTTACTAACCCGGTAAATATCCTTCGGTGTTACGTTCCTTCGATTGCCCTCACAAGTAATACATTTTGAACTGGATATCCTGCTCGTGGTTCCCGAACTTCTTGCCGAATAATGTGGCGCCTCCAACGTGCCTTGCATCTTCCTTCACTTCAATTCGAAAGGTCCAGCGATCACAGGTTGCATCCAAATCATCTACGGAGACAGCGGAGAGCGGGTCGCCATCAATATAAGTACCGTGGCTCGTAATTCGTATCGTTTTTAACAGTCCGTATTGGTTGATATTGTGTGGCCACCAAGCAGGCGTATATTTCCCCCTTGTATCCGCAAAATCCCCCGGACTTGTCCACGTGCCGAGTTCAATGCCGTTTAAGGAGAAGGTGATGTCGGAGGGCCAGACATCATTGGAAAAAGGAAACTCCGAGGAAATCTCCAAACTGATTTCGAACTGCTGCAGCTTTTCATCCTTTTGAAGGAAGTTAGCGATGTTGTATTGGATAAAGCCCTCGGTAAACCACAGAATTTCTGCATCCACACGCTTGGGATCCATGAAGTATTTGGGCTCGTCAACCCGCCCGATAAATTCCTTCTCGGTCGCAAGGCCGCAGGTAGGCTTCAGGTCATAATCGGTGTAATGTCCGATCGGCACCGAAGCCTCATACGAAGCAAAGGAATGAAAGATTTTTTTCGGGAAGTTGATTTCGATATGATCCACCTTCAGGATCGAGATTTTCTGCTGTCCCGATTTTCCCGGCACTTTCTCAGTCCGGATAATGCCTGCATCTTCGAGCTTTTTAATATGTTTTGTCACAATCGGACTGCTGATTTGAAGTTCTTGGGCCAAATCTTTGATATTCATTTTGTTTTTCGAGAGCAGCTGAATAATCTTGATTCGAACTTCGCTGGCCAAAGCCTCGTAAACCACAAGCGATGACTTGTCTATTTCCAATTGCATATGACCACTTCTTTCAACAAGTTTTTCATAAACAGTGTTCATTAACTAATATGCATCATAACATATGCTTTATTAACCTGTATATAAATCTTATCATTTAATACAACAATTTTTCAAACTTATAATTAATATAAATGTTAATTAAACTCTAAATTAACAATAAAGATTTATATATATGTTATTGACACCGTTTTCATTACGAGTGTATACTGAACCAAAGTTAATCGTTTTCATGATCCAGGCCAGTGAATGATTAACCAAATGATTAGTAATAGGAGGAGAGTTTGTTGAAGAAAAAAATGGGGGTTTCACTGATACTTGTAATGTTAGCGGTAGCGGTACTAGGGGGATGTGGCAACGGGGACAAGAACACCATCACCTTTTGGACGCCTTTGACGGGTGATGACGGGGCTTACATGGATCAACTTGTGAAGGATTACAACGCCACCAATCCCGAGTATAAAGTGAAGCATGTGATTACCTCGGACATGTATACAAAAATATCTACAGTTCTTAATTCAGGCAAAGGCGTTCCTGATCTGTCCATTATTCACGCGGACCGCGTTCCAAGCTTTGTTAAGCAAGGCGTGTTGGAGCCGATGACGGCAGTCATGCAAGCTCAACCAGAATTGAAAGCGGATAATTATTTGCCGCAGGCCTGGGCAACGGGAAACGTAGAGGGTACCCAATATACGGTACCGCTTGATATACACAGCAATGCGATGTACTACAATAAAAACTTGCTCAAAAAATACAATGTAGAAAGCTTCTTGGATGATGATGTGGTTACCATTGATGAAATTTTGTCGCTGCAAGGCAAGCTGGATGAAGGCGATTACGTTATTAATGACGCTCTATTGGGCTGGGTCGTGTTAGCGCAAATCCAGAACCTGGGCGGCGACATTCAACAAGACGGCAAACCTGCCGTGAATACAGAAGCCATGAAACAAGCGTTTACGGAGATTAAGAAAATATCGGATGCGGGCTTGATGACCCCTTTTGGTGAGGACGGATACCTGATGTTCCAAGCTGGAAACGTTTTATTCTCAACAGACGGCACATGGAGCTCGACGGCACACGCAACAGTGGATGGATTGGACTTTGGCGTAACGAACATTTATTCGACGAGTGCGGACAAGTATACAAACCGAGCCTCTTCGCACTTATTCTCCATGCTGAAGAACGACAAGAGAACGGATGAAAAAGAGCAAGCCATCGGCCAGTTCCTGGAATTCATTCGCCAAAACTCGATTGAGTGGGCAAAAGCGGGACAGATCGTAGCGAGTAAACAAGTCATTGAGAGCCCCGACTACAAAAACTATATACAGTCATTCTTTACCTCCAACGAAAAAGAAGTTGAATCCTTGTACATTTACACTTACGAATACTATCCATACGTAGCGGAGGCTGTAGATACATATGCAGCGGATATCGTACGGGGCAATGTCGATATCGACGAAACCCTGGCGACGATGCAAAAATTTGTAGAGGATAAAATCGCGGAAGGCAACAGTGCCGCAAAGTAAATGACAGCAGAGCATGATTGAAAAAAAGCAAAGTGTCCTTGCTTTCATGACACTTTGCTTTTCCAAAGGAGAAATGAAAGGGTATGAATAAGAAGTCGTTGACGCCTTATTTCTTTGTAGGTCCCCATTTGATACTTTTTATCGTATTTATTCTATTGCCGACCCTATACGGGATTTATGCTTCCTTTACGCAGTGGAATCTGATCAATGACCCTGTATGGGTTGGCTTGGACAACTATAAAACGATTCTGTTTGACACGGAGTCCACCTTTTATACCCAATTTATGAATGGATTAAAAAATACACTGATTTTTGTTGTTCTAAGTGTACCTATATTAATCATCATCCCGTTAATGATTGCCGTATCGCTCGAGCACAAAAAAGTGAAAATGAAAAATGTCATTCAGTCCATTCTCTATATTCCCGGACTCATTTCGATCTCTGCAGCGGCACTGATTTGGTCTTTAATATTCAATAAGCAGCTTGGGATCACGAATAATATCTTCGGCTCCGAAACGGTCTGGGCGGCCAACCAGCCCTATGCCTGGCTGATCATTATTGTCATTACGGTGTGGGGCGGAGTCGGCGGGAACATGATTATCTACCGGGCTTCCATAAGCGGAGTGTCCAAGGATTTGTATGAATCGGCCGAGATGGATGGAGCGGGGCCTGTCCGCAGATTTTCAAGCATTACGCTGCCTTCCATTCGTTTCCCGCTGATCTATACCTTTGTTATGACGACAGCCGGAGCCTTTAACGTATTCGGTCAGCCATTGATGATGACGGACGGAGGACCTAGACAGAGCACAACCGTATTGATGATGTATATCCGGCAGCTGGCCTTTGGTCACGGAGAATCGATTGCGGGCATGGCTTCCGCGATGGCCGTTTTGCTCGGACTGGTCATTCTCGTCATTTCAGCTCTTCAGTATTATGTGATGAACCGAAACGCGTCCTAGCAGCATGTTCAGCTTGCAAACGACGGAAACGATAAAAGGTAGGTGTACTGTGCAATGTCGAACCCGGTAGTACATGAAGTGAACGCGGATTCCAAGCTTGGTCGCTCTGGTCCGAAGAAGGCTTCAACCAACATTAGCGTGTCAAAATATATTGCGTATACATTTCTCATCCTGCTGTGTGTGATATGGGCGATTCCGGTCATATTTGGCATTACCACATCTTTTCGGTCCCAGGCCGAGGTGGTATCCAGCGGGTTCAGTCTGCTGCCTGATAGCTGGATTTTCGATAATTATGTCGCGATCCTGCAAAATACATCGACAGCGCCCATTCTGCGCTGGTTGATGAACTCCGTTTTTATTGCCACGATGCATACGCTGCTCGTGATCGTCGTTATTTCCATTACCGGTTATGGATACTCGCGCATGAACTTTAAAGGAAGGGACACCTTGTTCTTTACCTTGCTTGGGATTTCCTTTTTTCCTGGGGTAGTGAATCTGATCCCGTCTTATAAAATCATTGATGCGCTGGGATGGGTGAATACCTCTTGGGCGATGATCATTCCTGGCTTGGCCGGGATGGGGAACATTTTTTTGGTCCGACAATTCATGATGGGCGTTCCCAAGGATTTGGATGAATCGGCGCGCGTGGATGGAGCGGGAGATTTTAGAATCTATTACTCTATTATTTTACCGCTCATGAAACCTGTATTGATTGTATGCGGCCTGTTTTCATTCACGGGTTCCTGGAATGATTTCCTTTGGCCCGTCATCGTGTATACGGATGTGGAGAAGATGCCGGTCACAGCAGGACTGCTGTTGTTGCAGGACATTTACGGCAATTACCGCATGATCGGACAATTGATGGGTTCTGCGATCCTGGCCATCATTCCGACGCTGCTGTTGTTCCTGTTTGCCCAGAAATATTTTGTGCAGTCGATCAACTTAAACGCAGGCATCAAAGGATAGCAAGAAGATTGGATTCATAGAAGTTAGTAAAAATAGAAAGCTAGCGGAAGTCAAACTATAAGGTATAGGAGTCGTCACCATGACTGAATTATATATAAAAAATCCCCTGATCGAACAGCGGGCAGATCCCTGGATCTATAAACATACCGATGGTTATTATTACTTTACCGGTTCCGTGCCGGAGTACGACCGAATTGAGCTTAGACGCTCGCAAACGATCCAAGGGCTTGCGGATGCCGAAGGAATTACGATCTGGCGCAAGCATGAGTCAGGCCTGATGAGTGCCAACATATGGGCACCCGAGATTCATTATATGGATGGCAAATGGTATGTGTATTACGCCGCTGCCCATACTTCAGAAACGAGGGACGGATTGTTCGATCACCGCATGTTCGTATTGGAGAACGCTTCGGCGAACCCGCTCGAAGGGGAATGGGTGGAGAAGGGGCAAGTGATCACGAAGTGGGAATCTTTCGCCTTGGACGCAACGACGTTCGAGCATAAAGGCAAACGGTACTATGTATGGGCTCAGAAAGATCCGGGCATTCCAGGCAATTCCAATCTGTATATCTCATTGATGGAAAACCCCTGGACCCTGACAGGGGAACAGGTATGCATATCGGTTCCCGAGTACGATTGGGAGAAGATCGGGTATCTTGTGAATGAAGGGGCCGCCGTTCTTAAGCGAAACGGGCGAATATTCATGACCTATTCCGCGAGCGCCACGGACCACAACTATGCGATGGGGCTGCTGACAGCCGATGAAGACAGTGATTTGCTGAATCCGAGCTCCTGGGTCAAGTCGCCTGTACCTGTATTTACGACATCTGAAGCCAATGGCCAATATGGTCCCGGGCACAACAGCTTCACGATTTCCGAGGACGGCTTGCAGGACATTTTGGTATACCATGCAAGAAGTTACAAGGAGATCGTCGGGGATCCACTATATGATCCGAACCGTCATACGCGTGTACAGGTCATCCGATGGAACGAAGACGGAACGCCGAATTTCGGGGTGCCAAGAGCGGATCATGAACCGGTCTCCAAGCCATGATGCCGACTTTGTCATTGGGGTTGTGACCGGAAGGATTAACAAACATCAGACCGACTGAGCTTAACAGCTTGGTCGGTTTTTTACATTCTATGAGGTAAGCAGCAGAATATAAAATAGGAAAAAAGAAGGAGTCTTCGATATGGATGGAGAAAAAGGGACAGATGGTTTTATGAAATGGTTAAGGATGTATAAAGCACAAATCGATTAGCGATATATTCTTATTTCCTGGTAAGGAGGAATTATAAATGGCAAAGATATTAGTATTGGGCGGGACCCGCTTTTTCGGTAAAAGGCTGGTTAACCGGCTGCTGGCTAAAGGCGATGCCGTTACGATTTTGACGCGTGGACATCACCAGGATTCATTCGGGGGTGCCGTTTCGCGGCTTGCCGTGGATCGGAAGGATCCGGAAAGTTTAAAACAGGCAGTGGGAAGCCAGGACTTTGATATCGTGTATGATAATATATGTTATACTCCGGAAGAAGCGGGACAAGCTGCAGACATCTTTGCCGGACGAATTGGACAATACGTGCTGACCTCCACGTTATCGGTATATGATTTTGCGGATCACCCGTTGAGGGAAGAGGACTTTGATCCGTACAGATACCCTGTCATGATGAACGAAAGCAGGGACTACAGCTATAAGGAAGGCAAGCGCCAGGCGGAGGCGGTATTATTCGGTCGCCATAACCTGAACGTTACCGCAGTCCGGTTGCCGATTGTGCTGGGACCGGATGATTACACGCGCAGACTGCATTTTCATATTGAGCATGCAGCGAGCGGCGAAGCTATTGGTTTGCCTGATCCTGACGCACAGATCTCGTTTGTGCATGCCGAGGAAGCGGCAGAGTTTCTGGAATGGGCAGGTCAAGTCCAATGGGAAGGCCCGGTAAATGCTTGCTCCAGCGGAACGATTTCGGTCCGGGAAATGATGAGCCTGATCCAGCAGGAAATTGGTAGGTCGGCACCGCTGCAGTCTTCGGCACCACCTGATCACATGTCCCCGTTCGGAATTCCTGGAGATTGGACGATGGATCATGCCAGAGCGGCAGCTGCCGGCTTTAAATTCTGGGATCTGCACGATTGGATGCCGAAATTGATTGCTGAATTGTCCGCCGATTTGCAGGTTCGCTAGCGGAGTGATTGGATACATCATTTGAAGAAAGACAAGAGGGAAGTGCCCTGAAAGGAAGATCAGCATGAGCGACAAGATGGAAGCATGGAAAGAGCGTATTCGAGAGGTAGAATCCAAAGGAGGCTTATCTCCGGAAGCCCTAACGCTAATCCATGCGATGTATGAAGAGCTGGAAGTTTTGACGAAACAAAATTTTAATCTGAGGAAAACCGCGCTGAAAGCGACGTCCAGAGAAACGAGGATGTCGAGTAAACTGAAGGACGCACTAATGGAATAAACGGCGGAGTCCAGAACATATGATAAACACCGGGGATGGCTCCCCGGTGTTTTTTTTGGAAATATCATAAAGCGGTAAACATACGAAGCATGGGCTTCCTGATATCGCATGATTAGCTTTTAGATGGCGTTCCTGACTTCGGCGCCTGGCGCTTCTTTTTGAATCGGGGTCCAACGTAATTTCGCTTGCGGTCCCGGAACAGAATCCAGCCGCCCAAGAATCCGATACCGATGACAAACAGGGCCAGCCCGCCTAGAAAAGGTAGCCATTCGAAAGCGGGGTTTGCCACGCTGTCATCTCCATGAACGGAAATATATAGAAAAACCGCATCTTTCATCATTAAGAAACCCTTCATTGCCATAAAACCCGGGATAACTAAAATCAAGATGGCAATAAAGCGGGAAATTAACATTTTCATAGAAGATTCCTTCCTGCGACTGATGTAATGAACTACCGTTTATCATACCTTTTTCATAGGGGTATGTCTATTTCGATTATGGATGATGATTTTGTAATCCGAAAAAAAGAGAGTACAATGAAAGTGTATAACTGGACTTATTATGGAGGTGCCGTTTGTGGCTATAACATGTGATGTAGCAATTCTTGGCGGGGGAACCGGTGGATATGTTGCGGCCATCCGTGCAGCCCAGCTTGGTAAAAATGTGGTCATCATCGAGCAGGACAAATTGGGGGGAACCTGCTTGCACCGCGGCTGTATTCCGAGCAAATCTTTGCTTCGGAGTGCCGAATTGTATGCGGAAATGAAGGATAGCGAGAGCTATGGAATCGAGACAGATGGGGTCCGGCTATCGTTTGACAAAGTGCAAAAGCGCAAAGACGGTATCGTCGATAAGCTGCACCAGGGCGTTCAATATTTGATGCGCAAAAATAAAATTACCGTCGTGCAAGGCAAAGGGAGAGTCATCGGCCCGTCCATCTTCTCTCCGCGCAGCGGCGCAGTGGCGGTTGAGCTTCCGGATGGCGAGATGGAAACCGTGGTTCCCACTCATCTGATCATCGCGACCGGCTCGCGTCCGCGTCACTTACCGGGACTTGAGCCTGACGGCATACATATACTGACAAGCGACCATGCGCTTCAGCTGGATGAGCTTCCTGCATCCATCATCATCGTAGGAGGCGGCGTAATCGGCGTGGAATGGGCTTCGATGCTGAATGATTTTGGCGTTCAGGTCACGATTGTGGAAGCTTCGCCACATCTGCTGCCAGCCGAAGACGAGGAGATTGGACGTGAGCTGACAAAGATGCTTACCGCCAGAGGCGTAGAGGTGATCACCAACGTTTCACTTCAAACCGACAGCTGTGAGGTTCGGAATCAAAGCGTGTCCATCACGATCGAGCAAAAGGACGATACAAGAACATTGTCAGCGGACAAGCTGCTCCTTTCTGTCGGCAGAATCGGCAATACTGAAAATATCGGACTTGAAAATACGGACGTTCGGGTTGCGAACGGCGTCATTGTGGTGAATGCCAATATGCAAACAACGGAACCCCATATTTACGCGATCGGCGATTGCATCGGGGGTCTTCAGCTTGCCCATGCGGCAAGCCACGAAGGGATTGCAGCCGTGAACCATCTGGCAGGCGAGAAGGCGGAAGCCTACCGCAGTGAATGGATCCCTCGCTGCATCTATACCCGTCATGAGGTAGCCAGCGTCGGACTGACGGAGAAGCAGGCCAAAGATCGCGGACATGAGATCCGGATCGGAAAATTTCCGTTCTCGGCGATTGGCAAATCGTTGATCCACGGAACGAAAGAGGGGTTCGTGAAGGTCATTGCCGATCAGAAGACGCAAGATATTCTGGGCGTGCATATGATTGGCCCGCATGTAACCGAGCTGATCGGCGAAGCGGCTCTGGCACAAGTACTGGATGCGACTCCATGGGAAGTGGGAGCGGCGGTGCATGCCCATCCATCATTATCCGAAATCATCGGCGAAGCGATGCTTGCGGTGGATGGACGAGCCATCGGTTTGTAGGGATGAGAACATCCTTTTGTGGAATCCCTCATTTCTTTTTGCCGAGAAAGGGATTATAATAACATTAAGCCAAGTCTTAGTACCAGGTTTTAATACTTGATCAAATATGCCTTTAAACTCATGTTACGAGGCCGGTGATCAAGCCTGAAGTCATGGCTCACATAAAGGAGGGATCTCCATGAAAGAACATGAAACGGTTACGGCAAACAACAATAGGCATGAGCAGCTTGGACTGACCGACGGACAAGTGCTAGACATGTACAAATATATGGTGCTGGCACGAAGATTCGACGAGCGCAACCTGCTGCTGCAGCGGGCGGGCAAAATTAACTTTCACGTATCCGGGATCGGGCAGGAGACATGTCAGGTTGCTGCTGCGTTTGCCCTTGACCGGGAGAAGGATTATTTTTTACCCTATTACCGCGACTACGGATTTGTATTGGCAGTGGGCATGACGCCTCGCGAACTGATGCTGTCGGCTTTTGCCAAGGCCGAGGATCCGAACAGCGGCGGACGGCAGATGCCGGGACACTTCGGTAGTAAACGTCTGCGAATTGTGACGGGCTCCAGCCCTGTAACCACACAGCTTCCGCATGCCGTTGGTATCGCGCTGGCGGCCAAGATGCAGAAGAAGGATTTTGTATCGTTTGTTACGTTTGGCGAAGGCTCTAGCAATCAGGGGGATTTTCATGAGGGCTGCAACTTTGCGGGCGTTCACAAGCTCCCTGTTATTATCATGTGCGAGAATAATCAGTATGCCATTTCGGTGCCGCTTCATAAACAGATTAGCGGGAAGGTAAGCGACCGCGCTCTCGGGTATGGATTCCCAGGCATTCGAGTGGACGGCAACGATGCGCTTGAGGTATATGCAGCCGTGAAGGAAGCGCGTGAGCGTGCGATTCGCGGAGAAGGCCCAACACTGATCGAATCCATGATGTACCGTTTGTCTCCGCACTCCACATCGGATAACGATTTGGCGTACCGGACAAAAGAAGAGGTCGAAGAGAACTGGAAGAATGACGGCGTCGCCCGCTTTAAGAATTATTTGGTCGACTGCGGGCTCTGGGACGAAGCACGCGATCAGGATTTGATCGCTCAATTAAACCTGGAGATCAAAGAAGCGACGGAATCTGCAGACTTGGCTCCATTTCCGAAGCCTGAAGATACGCTTCTTCACGTATATGCCGATGATGAAGGGGGCGTGTAAAGAATGGCGGTAATGGAATATATCGATGCAATTCGTCTGGCCATGAAGGAAGAGATGGAGCGTGACGAGTCCGTATTTGTGTTAGGCGAGGACGTAGGCGTCAAAGGCGGCGTGTTTACAACAACCAAGGGGTTGATGGATCAGTTCGGCGAAATGAGGGTGCTTGATACCCCGCTCGCAGAGTCCGCGATTGCCGGTGTGGCAATCGGTGCAGCCATGTATGGCATGAAGCCGATTGCCGAGATGCAATATTCGGACTTTATGTTTCCGGCAACCAATCAGATCATTAGCGAAGCAGCGAAAATCCGGTATCGTTCAAATAACGATTGGAGCTGTCCCGTCGTCATTCGTGCGCCGATCGGCGGCGGCATATTCGGGGGCTTGTATCATTCCCAGTGCCCGGAATCGGTGTTCTTCGGAACGCCGGGATTGAAAATCGTTGCGCCGTACTCGGCCTATGATGCGAAGGGGCTGCTGAAAGCAGCGATACGCGATCCGGATCCGGTCCTGTTTTTTGAGAACAAAAAATGCTACAAGCTGATTACTGGCGATGTGCCGGAAGATGATTACGTTGTACCGATCGGCAAAGCGAATCTGCTGCGCGAAGGATCGGATATTACGGTCATCAGCTACAGCCTGCCGCTGCACTTTGCCATGCAGGCTGCCGAAGAGCTTGAGCAGGAAGAGGGCATCAGCGCGCATGTTCTGGATCTGCGTACCATACAGCCGCTTGATCGGGAAGCGATTATTGAAGCGGCCCGTGCAACGGGTAAAGTGCTGATCGTACATGAGGATAATAAGACCGGCGGCGTCGGCGGGGAAGTATCCGCGATTATTGCGGAGCACTGCCTCTATGATCTGGATGCCCCGATCATGCGCTTGTGCGGTCCGGATGTACCGGCTATGCCAATCAGTCCGCCAATGGAGAAATTCTTCATGCTTAACAAGGACAAAGTCAAAGAATCCATGCGTCAATTGGCGCTTTATTAAGAACAGGGAGTGTGAGCATGTCCGAAAATCAGAAATTGACCGATGTTACGATGCCTCAGCTGGCGGAATCCCTTGTTTCGGCGACCATTGCCAAGTGGCTGAAGAAGCCGGGGGATGTCATCGAGCAGTACGAACCGATCTGTGAAGTCATTACCGACAAAGTCAATGCCGAGATTCCATCCACCTTGGACGGCGTCATGGGAGAGATTCTTGCCCAGGAGGGCCAGACCGTCAATGTTGGCGAGATCATTTGCCGGATCTCTGTGGCTTCAGGACAAGGTACAGATCTTTCGCCACAGCCGGCTGCAAGTGCTCCCGTGAGTCAGCATCAGGGAAGCGGCAGTGAAGAGGGTTCGATGCGTTTCCGGTATTCGCCTGCTGTGCAGACGCTGGCAGCCGAGCATCAGATTGACCTTTCGCGAGTCCAGGGGTCAGGCATAGGGGGCAGAATCACCCGTAAGGACGTACTGGCTTATATTGAAAAGGGAGGAGCAGCCCAAGGCCAAGGCGCTCCTGCCGGAGCAGCGCCGGTCCAAAGCGCCCAAGCGCCGAAAGAAACGGTTCAGCCGAGCGGGGCATCGCCGTTTCAGGGGCTGCAGCATCAGACGCCTGCGGAACCGTCGCCTCCTCTGGGCACAGCGATTCCGAATGTGCGACATTCCGGGCTGCATTTGACGGAATCGCCAAAAATTCCGACCATCGAAGTGGAAGGAATGGAAGGCGGAAGATCGGAATACTTTATTGATGTTACGCCGATGCGTAATGCCATCGCCAGAAACATGCGTCAAAGCGTTACGGAAATTCCGCATGCATGGACGATGATTGAAGTCGACGTGACTAACATTGTGCTGCTGCGTAATCAGCTGAAGGATGAGTTCAAGCGTAAGGAAGGGGTTAATCTGACCTACCTGGCCTTTTTGCTGAAAGCCGTTGTGAACGCAATTAAAGATTATCCGATCATGAATTCGTTCTGGGCCGTGGATAAAATCGTGGTGAAGCGCGATATCAATCTTTCCTTGGCCGTCGGAACAGAGGATTCCGTGCTGACGCCGGTCATCCACCGTGCCGACCAGAAGAATATTGCCGGCTTGGCTAGAGAGATCGAGGAGCTTGCACGCAAGACCCGTGAAGGCAAGCTGAAGTTAGACGACATGCAGGGCGGTACCTTTACGGTTAACAATACGGGATCCTTCGGTTCGATTCTGTCCTATCCGATCATCAACTATCCGCAGGCTGCGATACTGACGTTTGAATCGATTGTTAAAAAGCCTGTGGTCATCAATGACATGATCGCGGTCCGTTCGATGGCAAATCTGTGTTTATCCCTTGATCATCGGATTTTGGACGGGGTAATCTGCGGAAGATTCCTGCAGCGGGTTAAAGATAACCTGGAAGGTTACACCCTGGATACGAAGCTTTATTAATTTTCGTACATGATCTGCGGACTGATTCTTCGGAAGAAGGTTCGCAGACGTTATTCATACCGAAGTCAATCGCAGGAGCATTCATTGGTTAGTGGGAACCCTATGAAAGAAGGCGTTAGCACATGAACAAACCGTTAGATGTATCGTACACGCCGATTGTAGATTATGGCATGGCTTGGGAGCTTCAGAAACAACATGTTTCCGCCATCGATCAGGGAGAGCAGCACGAGCGCTTGATGTTACTTCAACATCCTCCGACCTATACCATGGGGTCACAGCGTCATCCGGAGCACTTGCTCCTGAGCAAAGAGGAATTGGAAAAACAGGGCATCGGCCTGTTTGAAATAGATCGAGGCGGAGACATTACATATCATGGTCCTGGACAGCTTGTCGGGTATCCGTTGTTACTGCTGGATGGCGGCAAGAATTTGAATCTGCACGGTTTTCTGCGCGACGTGGAGCAGGTCATCATCGATTACTTGGCATCATACAACATCGAAGCCGGCCGGAAACCCGAGTACACCGGAGTATGGGTAGGGGATATGAAAATTTGCGCCATCGGCGTGAAATTCAATAAAGGCCGCCATCATCGCGGATTTGTGACGAGCCATGGTTTTGCGTTTAATATTAAATCCGGAATTGCAGACGCGGGATTCTCGGGAATCATTCCTTGCGGCATACAGGAATACGGTGTAACTTCATTGGAGGACTGTACGGGGCGGGTTTTTGAAGTGGAGGAAGTAGCCCGGGAGATCGTGCCTTTCTTCACCCGGGTATTTCCATATGAGGCTCGTTGGTTGTAACTTTATGCGCTCGTAAATGCAGGGTGTCAGCGAAGGAACAATGGCTCAAGGATAACCAGCAGCGTTGATCCGACCATGGCAATCAGCATGAGATAGATAACAATTCGAAACCACTTTTTACGTTGCATTGTGTAACTCCTTTGAAATAGGTTTAATGATGAACATACATGGAAGCAGCATCATTTCAATGAGAAATAGATATAAAGACATTGTATCGTATCTGCGAAAGAGAGGGAAGTCCAGTGATCTCAGAAGAGCGTATCATCCAAGAATTTATGGAATTGGTTCAGGTCGATAGCGAAACCAAGCATGAAGAAGAGATCTCCAACGTTCTCAAACATAAATTTTCCAGTCTTGGCTTTGACGTCATCGAAGATGATGCCAAGGAAAAGACAGGACACGGAGCAGGGAATCTGATTATTACCTGGAAAGCGGACGAGGGGGCCCAGCAAGCGCCTAAGCTGCTATTTACCTGCCATATGGATACCGTAACGCCCGGTCAAGGCATCAAACCGACACTGGGTGATGACGGCTGGATTCGAAGTGACGGAACGACCATTCTCGGGGCGGACGACAAAGCGGGAATCGCGGCATTGCTTGAAGGTATTCGGGTCATCCAGGAAAATAACATTCCTCACGGACAAGTTCAATTTGTCATTACGGTAGGTGAGGAATCGGGTCTGGTCGGAGCTCGGGCGCTTGACCCTGATGTTTTGGATGCGGATCTCGGTTTTGCCCTGGATTCCAACGGTGAGTTAGGCTCAATCGCAGTTGCTGCACCGACCCAAGCGAAAATCCAAATGATCATCAAGGGCAAGTCTGCTCACGCCGGAGTGAATCCGGAGGATGGCATCAGTGCCATTCAAGTCGCTTCAAAAGCGATAGCCAAAATGAAGCTGGGACGGATCGACAAAGAAACCACCGCAAATATCGGCAAGTTCCAGGGCGGAGGCGCAACAAACATCGTCTGTGACCATGTTCAGATTGATGCTGAAGCACGCAGTATCGTTCAAGAGAAAGTGGATAAGCAAGTGAACGATATGCGCGAGGCGCTCGAAACCACCGTTCGTGAGTACAATGCCAATTGTGAGTTCATTAGCGAGATCGTATACCCGGCCTTCAGTTTTAATGAACATGATGAGGTTGTTCAGCTTGCGCAGCGGGCTATCGGCGGTTTGGGCTTAGCAACCCGCACGTTCCGCTCCGGAGGCGGCAGTGACGCCAACATTTTTAACGGCCTTGGAATTCCAACCGTCAATTTGGCGATTGGATATCAAGACATTCACACCACGCAAGAGCGCATTCAGGCTTCTGATTTGGTCAAGGCTGCGCAGATTGTCGTTGGGATAATCCAGGAAACGGCTAAAGCCTAGTCAACCATTAGACCCATTATGAAAGTATAAAGCCCGCGACGGACGCTTCAAGTCCGCTGCGGGCTTTTAGATTTGTCTATTAATTCAAGGATGACATGGGCGAGTAATTCTCCCGTCTTTTTTGGGCAGGCGACCAGGTGGTATGCCAGTTCGTGTTCTCGACCACATGCAATGCGGCATTGATGTTGTCCAGGTACTGTTCAATCTCTTTCCTCGCCGTTGCAGATGAGTATTGCTCCTCAAGGCGGGCAGAGAGGGAGATTAGGGCTGACTGCAAATAACAAGCAGCCTCGCCGAATCGTATCTCTGTACGCCCGGGGTGAGCCAGTCTAAGCTGCTCGAGCAGGGATGCAGCCTCATCATATCTTCCTTGATCATATAAATGCTCAGCGGCAATAACGCATACTTTTATACTGTTGCTGTCTTGTTCTAGGAGCGGCAGCGCTTCCAATTGATTCAATTTTGAAATCGCGAGCCCTCTGTAGCCTTCATCATAAAGAAAACAGATCAGAGCATAATAAGCATGGTCGCCGCTATGGGTAAGCAGGTGTTCGGCTATGGAGATCATATTAAACGATACGGCAGCGCGTGCTAATTCTAAAGTTTCCGACATGGCGATAAATCGGTCAGGGATCGAATGGCTTATGTTCCACTCGCACACCTGCCTGATTCTGGCCAGCTGAGCCACTCCAGATGTTCTTGGACGAGGCAGTTCGCGCGGGTGGTGAGCCAAATCGCGAAGGTAGCTGTCGATGAACTGCATGGCTTCAGATACTTGACCCGTCATGATCAGGCAAGTCACATACTGGATACAGGTATCTGGGTATAAGCTCCCCTGTTCAGCAAAACAATGGGCAGCATACGGATAAGCTCCGATGTAGAAAAGTGACCTGCCAACCATCATGTTGGAAGATGGAAAGCTCCTCGTTTCGTTCAGGAGTCGTTCACAAATCGTTTGGTCCGAAATCCCCTGCATGTGGAGGAGTGCAGCCCACTGATTCAGAGCCTCTTGAACGTAAGTACCGGAATGCTGTACGACGGTTCGGAAAGCTTCCTCCGATTTGTCGAAGGAACGCATCCGCATGCTCAACAACCCGTATTCGAGCCAGCTTAGATCAACTTCCTTCCATCCCGAGCTCGTTTTATCGGTTGGAGCGGATTGCGCAGCTTCCCTGAAGCTCCTTAACGCCTTCTCAAGATACCCGCGTCTTTTGTACCATTTTCCGCGCTCATATTCAGTTGAAGGTGGATTAGTAATTGGTTCGGTTTCAATAATAGGTATATGTCGCATGTCGAAGCCTCCCAATGATATAACACCATTATAGGTGTAAAGGTCATGGTCCATATTCGAAAAAAGTCGAAAAACAGGTCTTAAGACCTGATTTCACGTCCTGTTTTCGTAAATATTTTTAGAAGACTTAGAAATAATATCCATAATCTTCGCTTCCGAACCCCATTGCTGTTGCCACTGTTTCAGCATGATCCGTATCTGCCAGGCTTGTCCTACCATATGTACTGAATGGTCCCCTTTGTAGCTTTTCATGGGCAGCTTCCTTCTTTCTTGGAAATTTTGATATAATACACCTTATGCAATAGCATGGTCAGACATGCCGTTTTTAAACAAAGGAGGTCATTTTGTGAGCGATATCGGCAGTAAGAACCGAGAAGCCTCGGATAAATTGCTGGAAGAAACCACGCTGTCTACCCAATCGATTTTTGAAGGGAAAATCATTTCACTGCAGGTCGATACGGTGAAACTGCCAAATGGGGAGACCGCGAAACGTGAAGTTGTCAGACACCCCGGTGCAGTAGCGGTGCTCGCATTAAGAGGCGATAAAATGTTGGCCGTTAATCAATTTCGACAGCCGCTAGGGCGCTGTGAGGTTGAAATCCCTGCAGGCAAGCTGGAGCGGGGAGAGGATCCGCTGGAAGCCGCGAAGCGCGAACTACAGGAAGAAACGGGTTATACGTGCGGTTCCATTCGCAAGCTGCATTCCTTCTATACATCCCCGGGATTTGCCGATGAAATCATTCACTTATATCTGGCAGAGGATCTGGTCAGCGGCGAGATGAACCCGGATGAGGATGAATTTATAGAGATGATGGAAATCTCCCTGGAAGAGGCATATTCACTCATCCAAGAAGAGAGAATCAGCGATGCGAAGACCATTCTCGCCGTGTATGCTTGGAATATGTATAGCCTGACAGGAAAAATCTGATATGCTGCAGCCTGAAAAGAACATGTCAACCGGGGAGAAGCTTCAGTCCTATTACTGCGACATGCACATTCACATAGGGCGCACAAGCAGCGGACAAGCTGTGAAAATAAGCGCAAGTAACAATTTGACCTTTGAAAATATAGCCGTGGAGGCATCGGAGCGGAAAGGCATCCAAATGATTGGCATCATCGATTGCCACTCTCCTTCGGTACAGCACGATATTCTCCAGTGTTTGGACAGCGGGGTCATGCAGGAGATCGATGGAGGCGGAATTGCGTATCAGGATACGGTGATCTTGCTTGGAAGCGAGATTGAAATACGTGAAAGCGGCCGTGGCGCAGCCCATGTGCTGGCCTATTTCCCTGATCTGAACACCATCCAGGAATTCACTGGCTGGATGGCAAAATACATGAAGAACGTGCAGCTTAGTTCGCAGCGTATCTATGTGAGCCCCCGTGAGCTGCAGCAGGAGATTCTAGACCGCGGCGGGCTGCTGATACCTGCACACGTTTTTACGCCTCATAAGGGACTGTACGGCAGCATGGCAGACCGTATGAGCGAGGTGCTGGACTTGGACGGGATTGCAGGAATAGAGCTTGGGCTCAGTGCCGACTCCTCGATGGCAGGGCGGATAAGCGAACTGGACGCCTATTCCTTCCTGACCAATTCGGATGCGCATTCGCTTGGGAAAATCGGCAGGGAATACAACCGGATCGACATGGCGAAGCCTTCATTTTCTGAATTTCGCCAGGCCCTTGGAACAAGTAACGGTAGAAGAATCAGTGCGAACTACGGGCTGAATCCCAGACTCGGAAAATACCATCGTTCTTACTGCAGCGGCTGCGACAGCATACTGGAGGAGGGCAGCGATATACATGAATTGGTGCGATGTCCATTCTGCGGCAGTACCAAGCTGGTACAGGGCGTGTTTGATCGGATTCTGAACATCGCTGACCGCAAAGAGCCCATGGTACCGCAAAGCCGGCCGGCTTATCACTATCAGGTTCCGCTAGAGTTCATCCCGGGCCTTGGCAAATCGTCGATGTCGAAGCTGCTGGGGGCTTTCGGGACCGAAATGAAAATCCTTCATCAGGCTACGGAAGCGGAGCTTGCCGCTGTTGCCGGAGAGGGGCTCGCTGCCAGCATTGTGATGGCCCGGAACGGGACATTGTCCTTATCGGATGGCGGCGGGGGCTCATACGGGAAGGTTCTCCGGTAAATCGATCAACTCTTTCAATCACAGGTCATACAAGGAGGGTGATGGTCATAGAGTAGAGTAGAGACACAGAAAGGAGACTCTATTCTATGCAATCATTCCGCCAAGCCTTCAAGGATCAGACCATGCTCTATGTGTTCGTGGGCGTCTTGTTTTTAGTTGGCGTGCTGTTTGGAGCGTTGATGGTCAATGCACTTTCATTGGAGCAGCAGCAGGAAATGGCCCGATATTTAAACCACTTTTTTGTAAACGTGCAGGACGGTGGAGAAACCATGAGTCAGTCTTCTTACTGGAGCATCGCAGCCCTTCATCTGAAATGGATCGGTTTGATATGGATTCTGGGATTGTCCGTCATCGGGCTTCCGGGAATATTGATATTGGACTTCTTAAAAGGAGTGCTTATTGGGTTTACGGTCGGTTACTTGGTCGGACAGTATTCCTGGAAAGGCCTGCTGTTCGCCTTGGTGTCGATTGCGCCGCAAAATTTGTTCATCATCCCCGTGCTCATGATGTGCAGCGTAGCCGCCATAACCTTCTCACTATACATTATCAGGGACCGATTTATTATGAATCGCGGCGGGAGCATGGTAAAGCCCTTTGCTTCGTATGCGATGCTGACCTTTTTCATGGTCCTGTTAACGCTCGGAGTCGCTTCATTTGAAACCTGGGTAACCCCGGCCATGATGCGCTGGGTCACGCCAATGTTGCTATAATCCGCGAATTTTTCCATAAAGCAAAACCGTTTGACTTTGTTTGTCAAATCCCCCTATAATGAAGGAAGTGAACAATAACGTGCAGTGATTTCCAAGGGGGAGGGAAACGATGGAAGCGCGGATCGACAAAATTAAGCAGCAGCTACAATCCCAAGGATACAAATTAACGCCCCAACGGGAAGCCACGGTAAGCGTATTGTTGGAAAATGAAGACGACCACCTTAGCGCAGAGGATGTATTTATGCTCGTGAAAGAGAAGGCTCCGGAGATCGGTCTGGCAACCGTGTACCGTACCCTAGAGCTGCTCAGTGAGCTTCATGTTGTCGAGAAGATAAATTTTGGCGATGGTGTCGCCCGTTATGACTTGCGGACGGATACTTCGAAGCATCACCATCATCATTTGATATGTACTCAATGTGGAAGCATGGATGAGATACGCGAGGATTGGCTCGGTCCATTGGAAGAGCGGTTAGAGCGAGAGTTCAACTTTACCGTTCATGACCATCGGCTTGATTTCCATGGCATATGCTACCGTTGCAAAGAGAAGGGCAAGGACCAGGACAAATCATAATTTCATACCATTCAACAAACCGCAGTGATGACCATCACGGCAAGCCCTCTACGGCGGTAAGCCGGGAGGGTTTTTTAGATGGTAACCAAAATATAAATGGAACATGCACGAATCCGTATCGTTCACGCAAGAACAATCTATCATTCTACACCATCAACGTACGTCGAGAAGACGTTTTTTTTATTCTATCCCAATAACCGCCAAGTCCAATGACTAAAGAACGGATCAGAGGAAAGCCGCCGTCATAATCCTGCAGCTTGTATCATAGGCTTTACGTGAAGTGATACCTGTAATACCCACTTTCACTTGGTGATCAATGCAAAGAGATGAAAGAGAGGCGCTGCCAGTGATTATATCGATCCGAAAAATAGGCTCACTAATCCGATTTATTACGATGTTTGCCGTTCTGACGATGTTTTTTTACTTCGTGCTGGGATGGGTGGGAGATTGGCTGACCCCAGTGGATCCTTACCGTGCGCCTTCCGGTCAAGCGGTTAAGGCTTTTCAGCCTGAAAGCACCATGGACTCCCGATATTCGCCGGCGGAACGTCTGCGATTGTACTACTGGTATGGGGAGTGATCGTGCTGGTAAAGGGCACATGGGAATAGGAGCAAAAAGATCATGAAACAATATTTGGACGAATATGTAACCTATCTGGAAGATGTGAAGGGACTGTCCCGAAGTACGATGGAATCGTACCGGGCCGACCTACAAGGATTCATTGCTTTTGCAGCGGAAAGAGACGTTATCCATCCGCAGGAAGTTACACGAACCATGCTTGGCTTATACATGGGAAGACTGCGGCAGCAGGGCAAGGCGGCATCGAGCCTGCTTCGCTGCACGGCTTCCTTGCGTTCCTTTTTTCAATATTTGGTGCGTCAGGCCGTTATAGCTCAAGATCCGACCCAACTGCTGGATAATCCGAAGCCGGAACGGAAGCCGCCCAAGTCGCTGACCATTGAGCAGGTGGACAAGCTGCTGTCGGCTCCGGATTCCGGCACCCCTCAGGGGGCCCGGGACAAAGCGATGCTGGAGCTGCTGTATGCTTCAGGCATCAAGGTGTCGGAACTGGTGAACTTGAGCACTCATGACATCAATATGGAGATGCGCTTCCTGCGCTGTGCCGTTTCCGGAGGGAAGGAGCGAATTCTTCCGATTACCCAGATCGCAGCCGAGAACGTGGCATTTTATATGCAAGAGATGCGGGACAAGCTGATTCGAGATGCTGATGAGGATGCATTATTCCTGAATTCGCTCGGTACGCGCTTGACACGGCAGGGATTTTGGAAAATTATTAAAAAGTATGGCAAGCTGGCCGAAATCGATGAGGAAATCACGCCGCATACCCTTCGCCATTCGTTTGCCATTCATATGCTGCAGAACGGCGCCGACTTACGTTCGGTCCAGGAGATGCTGGGTCACTCGGCATTATCCACCACCGGCATGTATCAATCCACCAAGAAAAGCATGAAGGAAGTATATGATCATTATCACCCGAGATCTTAGTGGGGCCTACTCTACTAGGATCTACAACTTATTCTCAGTTAGGAGAGGTATGAACATGAGTTCAATTAATCAGCAGAGCATTAAGGAAGCAGCGGCATACATACGCGGGCAGAAGGGCGTCGAGCCCCAGGTCGGCCTGATATTGGGTTCAGGACTCGGCGTGCTGGCCGAATTGATTGAGAATCCGATGTCCATCCCGTACACGGACATTCCTCATTTTCCCGTATCGACTGTAGAAGGCCATGAAGGAGAACTGCTGCTGGGTACGATTCACAATAGACCTGTCGTTCTGATGAAGGGGCGATTCCATATGTATGAAGGTTATGGTCCGGAAGTGACTGCTTTCCCGGTGCGCGTCATGAAAGAGCTGGGTGTGAAGAGTCTGCTGGTTACCAATGCGGCGGGCGGTATCAACACGTCCTTCGAGCCAGGTGATCTCATGCTGATCTCCGATCATCTGAACATGACAGGCACCAACCCGTTAATCGGGCCTAATGATCCGGATCTTGGCGTCCGGTTCCCGGACATGTCCCAGGCATACAGCCGTCAGCTTCGCCAATTGGCAAAAGAAGTGGCCGTGGGTCAAGGCGTTGCGCTGAGAGAAGGGGTCTACGCAGGTTTGCTCGGACCAACCTATGAAACACCCGCCGAGATCGTCATGCTGCGTACGCTCGGTGCGGATGCGGTAGGCATGTCCACGGTGTCTGAGGTCATTGTGGCCAGACATGCCGGTCTTGAAGTGCTGGGCATTTCTTGCATCAGCAACATGGCAGCCGGAATATTGGATCAACCGCTGTCCCATGACGAGGTTATGGAGACAGCCGAGAAGGTTCGGGAGAAATTCCTTGCGCTTGTCATGGCCATTATTCCAAAAATGTAATAACCTATTTTAGCAAAGGGCTGGGCTCCGGCGGATTTACATCCGTCGAGCCCAGCCCTTTTTGCTGTGTTCACTTCCGATCAGGCGATAATATTTCCGTAAAATACTGGAATAATTTGTTTTCATCCTGACGACAATGAATAACAGACCCGTTGTTTTTCGGGATGCCATTACGAATGTCAGGAGGGGATGGAAGTGAAAAAAGCGTTAATCGCTGGATTTCTGGTTCTATGTGTAGGGTTGTCCAGCGCAGCTGTACCAAGTTATGCAGAAGAAAGTAGCAAACCCGGGGAAGGATCATCACAAGAGGAACTGGCACCAGGTGCTCGTTCTGCTATATTGCTGGATGCGGATACCGGAACCATTATTTACGAGAAAAACAGCCATGATAAGCTGCCTCCGGCGAGCATCACCAAGATCATGACGATGCTGCTTACGATGGAGGCCATCGATGAAGGACAATTGCAGTGGACGGATAAGGTGCGTACCAGCGAATATGCGGCCTCTATGGGCGGATCCCAGATCTTTCTTGAGCCCGGTGAAGAAATGACGGTGGATGAGATGCTCAAAGGCATTGCCATGGCATCAGGCAATGATGCTTCCGTCGCGGTGGCGGAGAAAATTGCCGGCTCAGAGGAAGCCTTTGTCAAGCTGATGAATGAGAAAGCAGCCGAGCTGGGAATGAAGGATACGCATTTTGTGAACTGCAACGGACTACCCGCAGAGAATCATTACACTTCGGCCCACGACATTGCGGTCATGAGCCGGGAGCTGCTGAAATATGACCAGATCACCAAATATACGGGGGCCTATCAGGATTATTTGCGTAAAGATTCAGAAAAACCGTTCTGGCTGGTCAATACGAACAAACTGGTTCGATTCTACACTGGTGCTGACGGATTGAAAACCGGATACACGTCAGAGGCCAAATTCTGTTTATCGGCAACGGCCAAACGGGACGGACTGCGCGCTGTTGCTGTTGTGATGGGAGCTCCGGATACGAAGACGCGGAATAATGAAGTATCTCGCATGTTTGACTATGCCTTTTCCCAGTATTCGATGCATTCCATCTATAAACCGGGTGAAGTGTTAGGTATCGTGAAGGTCCAGAAGGGAACCGTGCCCGAGATCTCGATTCAAGCGGATAAAGATTACAGCGTGCTGGTTAAGAAGGGCGTAAAGAGTCCGGATATCCGTCATGAAATTCAGATGGACCCGAATTTGAAGGCGCCGGTAGCCGCAGGACAAGTTGTCGGCAAGCTAACGGTCTATCAAGGTGATCGCGTGGTCAAGGAGTTCGAGCTGACCTCTCCTGTCGAGGTGAAGAAGGCCGGGTTCTGGAAGCTGTTCAAACGGACAACCGGCAAGTTGTTTCATGTAGATTCATAGGAGTTTTCTTCTAGTTTTGTCGGGATGCAGGAATGTCTTTTTCAAATGTAGAAATCTTTGTTCATGTCAGGGAGGAGAGTGAGCAAACATGAATCTGCATGTTGATATGGAGCATCACAGGCATGTACTGATCGTCCGTCTGTCCGGGGAACTGGATCATCATACGGCCGATCATGTCCGGATGCAACTGGATGAAGCTATTCAGAGACGTCAAACAGAGCACTTGGTGCTGAGCTTAAAGGACTTGGACTTTATGGACAGCTCAGGACTTGGGGTCATCCTGGGACGCTATAAATTCATCAAGCAAAAGGGCGGAAAGATGGCGGTATGCGATGTCAAGCCGCAGGTTTACCGCTTGCTTGAAATGTCGGGGCTGTTCAAGATCATGCCGATATATGAGAACGAGGGCACGGCACTCTCGGGTTTGGAGGTAGTGTCATGAGTGAAGGGAAAGCACAGCATAATTTTATGACTCTGCAGTTTGCCGCAAGGTCGGAAAACGAATCCTTTGCCCGTGTCGCCGTGGCTGCGTTCATCTCCCAGATGGATCCCAACATGGATGAGCTGAGTGACCTGAAAACGGTAGTCTCCGAAGCAGTTACAAACAGCATTATCCACGGTTACGATAGTGATCCGGAAGGGGTTGTCAAGATTGAAGCCCTAATAGACGGGGATATGATCACGCTGTGCATTGAAGATTCCGGCCATGGGATCGAAGATTTGGAAATGGCCAAACAGCCGCTTTATACATCCAAGCCAGAGCTGGAGCGATCCGGCATGGGATTCACCATCATGGAAAATTTCATGGACGAATTTGAAGTGGTCAGCGAACCAGGCAGCGGTACGTCGATCAAAATGAAAAAGAGGATCGAATCTAAGAAAGCTTTATATAATTAGGGGTTGGACAAATGGATGCCGATGTGAAGAAAACTTCGCAGACTTATTTGGACGACGCGGAGGTCAAACGACTCATTGCACTTAGCCAAAGCGGGGATAATGTCGCCCGGGACACGCTCGTCAACTGTAATATTCGTCTTGTCTGGTCTGTCGTTCAGCGGTTTATGAACCGGGGGTATGAGCCTGATGATCTGTTTCAGATCGGCTGTATCGGTCTCCTCAAATCCGTGGACAAGTTCGATCTCAGTTATGACGTAAAGTTCTCGACCTATGCCGTACCGATGATCATTGGAGAAATTCAGCGCTTCTTAAGGGACGACGGGACCCTGAAGGTCAGCCGATCGCTTAAGGAAATGGCCAACAAAGTCAGGAAGAAGCGGGACGAGCTGTCCAAGCAGCTTGATCGTCTTCCAACGGTGAAAGAGGTTGCCGAAGAGCTTGGGGTAACCCCCGAAGAAGTGGTGTTTGCCCAGGAGGCGAACAAACCGCCAACCTCGATTCATGAGACCGTATTTGAAAATGACGGGGATCCCATAACGCTTATGGATCAGATAGCTGATGAGTCGCAGGAACGATGGTTCGACAAGCTGGCCTTGAATGAAGCGATAGGAGGCTTGACCGAACGGGAGCGGCTCATTGTTTATCTGCGGTATTACCGGGATCAGACGCAGTCGGAAGTTGCCAGCCGGCTGGGCATATCCCAGGTACAGGTATCGCGACTTGAGAAAAAAATATTGCAGAGCATACGGAACGAGATCGCGCAGTAGCGGGCCTCAGCCGTTATTCTAAAGCCTGATCAAACTGACGCCGCCCTTAGGGGACGGCGTTTTTTTCATTTTTCAGCAAACCCCTTGGTGGTTTGGCGGATAAAGAAAGTATGGTAAATCCGAGTAGAAAGGAGAGAGATTTCCCATACTAACGGTAATTTAGCAGTAAAGGAGTGTTTCGGATGAAGGTTAATCCCACTCCGACGGTGTTTCTGCAGCTAAGGAGCCGCATACGGTTACCAAAGAACCAAACCGTCAAACTAGGTGATGTTGCCTTCATTGTCTGCGAACCCGAATGGGAGAAACGGCTTAGAGCCCTGCCGCTTACGCAGCCGAAGGATATCGATGGCAATCGCCTTGTCATGGATCTGATTCAAATCATCCCGAAGATTCAAGTCTTGATTCCTGGCGTCCATATTGAACCAATGGGAAACCATCATACCCTGGTGGAGCTTGTCGGTCCGGAAAGCAAGCGGTCAAAATTGTGGTTCCCGCTCATTTGGCTGCTCTTGTTTTTCGGTTCGGCACTGACCATTATGAACTTCCATGCCGACGTCAACATGCTCGAGGTACAGATCCGAATCGTCGAAATGGTGACGGGGAAGAGGGACGAGCATCCCTATTTGTTCCAGATTGCTTACTCGCTGGGGCTCGGATTCGGAATGACGGTGTTCTTCAATCATTTGTTCAAGAAAAAATGGAATGAAGAACCGACCCCGCTTGAGGTGGAAATGTACCTCTATCAGGAAAATCTGGATCAGTTCGTGGTCGCCGAAGAATATCGGAAAATGAACGCCGGAGCCGATACGGCAGGTAAGGAACCATGATGCTGTCCATTCTGCAAGGGATATTCACCTGTGTTCTTGGTGTTGCCGGGGGCATCGCCGTCGGCGGCGGAGTCATCGCACTCATCATCGTGCTGGACATCATCCCGAGATTGTCCCAACTGACGGCAACTTACAGCCGGGTCCATTGGTATGAAGGGGCTTTAATAGCGGGATCTTTCATCGGCACGGTGGCCGATTTCTGGAGATGGTCGGTTCCATTGGGACCGGTTGTGAGTACCGTGATTGGATTGATGTGCGGGATTTTCATCGGCATGCTGGCAGCCGCATTGACGGAAGTGTTGAATGTATTGCCGATTCTGGCCAAGCGGCTCCGGTTGACGGGGTATTTGTTTGGTCTTCTAATGGCCATGGTGGCAGGCAAGGTAGCGGGCTCTCTGTTCGACTGGTTTGTTTACAGCAAGTGATAGTTATGGCTAGGAGGTAGGTTATGGACGAGAAAACAACACATAGCGGCGAACTGGAAACCGATATTCCGATCATTCCCCCGTCGGAGATCAAAGCGTTGGAGGAACAAGAGCTGAAGGGGAAGAGGGAGGCCGAAACCTCCAACAGCACTGAGGAATCCGTCATCTACTGGCAGCAAACGGACCATGTTCCCGCGAAGCTGAGTGATCTGAAAAAAGTGCTTAAGGAAGTTATCGGTCTTGGGGTTTCTTTTGATGTGGTATTCCGTGAAATGAACTTTGCCGGCAGAAATGCGGGGCTTCTCTTCTTAAACGGCTTCACGAATGATGCCATCGTGACGGATATATTGACAAGGCTGACGTACCTGACACCGCAGGATGTGAGCAACCAGGCACTTACCGAGATGATGACCCGCTATATTCCCCATGTCCAAGTGGAGCGGGATACAAGACTCAGCAAAGTGATTAACGAAGTGCTCTCCGGGATATGTGCGCTGTTTATTGAGGATGCACATTCCGCCATCTTGTTGGATACCCGTAAATATCCTGTGCGCGGGCTCGAAGAGCCTGCGGTGGAACGCGTCGTTCGCGGCGCAAGGGATGGTTTTACGGAGACACTCGTTACCAACGTGAACCTGGTGCGAAGACGGGTTCGTGATCCGGGACTGCACGTCGAGGTCATGAAGGTCGGAAGGCGGACGAGAACGGATGTGTGCCTGCTTTTCATTGATGACATCGTGGACCGAACTCAGGTTGAGGCGATTCGCAGGAAAATACAGGAAGTGGATTTAGAGGGGCTTCCTATCGGAGATAAGCAGCTCGAAGAAGCGATTGTGAACAAAGGTTGGCACCCTTTTCCACTGGTCAGATATTCGGAACGGCCGGATGTAGTATCCTCGCATCTGCTCGAAGGCCGAATTGTTGTCATGGTAGATACTTCACCGAGCGTAATGATTATGCCAACCACGTTTTTGGATCTCTGTATGCATGCCGAGGAGAATCGCCAGACCCCGTTTATGGGGACTTATCTCCGCTGGATACGTTTTATAGGCATTTTTGCATCCATGTTCCTGCTCCCGCTGTGGATGCTGCTGGTTGTTCATCCTGAGCTGAAGCCGCCGGGTCTCGATATCATCGGTCCGCAGGAGAACGCTAAAATTCCGATTATCCTGCAGTTTATGATCGTTGAATTCGGTGTGGATTTGCTCCGTTTGGCTGCCGTGCATACGCCGACACCGCTAGCGTCGGCGATGGGGTTGATCGCTGCGATCTTGATCGGCGACATCGCGGTTAAGACCGGATTGTTTGTCAACGAGGTTGTCCTGTATATGGCGGTTGCGTCCATCGGGATGTACGCTACTCCGAGTTATGAGCTGGGACTTGCAAACCGGATGGTCAGGCTGCTCCTTCTGCTTGCAACAGCCCTGTTCGCGGTGAAGGGCTTTGTCATCGGGACGACGCTTCTGATTCTGCTCCTGACGACCCATCGTTCCTATAACTCGTCTTATTTGTGGCCGTTTATACCATTTAGTGCAAAAGCGATGGGTGAAATTTTATTCCGTAAACCGCTGCTCATGTCAAGAAGACGCCCGTCTATCAACAAAACGCGCGACAACACCAAAATGGGTCCTGAAATGAATCCGAGAGGCGAGCATTAACAATAACACAAATGTTGTGTTGAAAAATCCATTTTGATTACCTTCCGTTGTCTGCTATACTGTGAACAATTATTCGATTACCCTATTTTTGAATCAATGGATCGGAGGAATTGTAAGCATGTTTTTACACGGTACAAGCAAGATTAACGATCAGGGGCATTTGGAAATCGGCGGGTGTGACACATCCGATTTGAAAGCTCAATATGGAACACCTCTATATATTGTAGACGAGCAGTCGGTTCGTAATCGCTGCCGGGAATACATCGAGGCCTTCAAGGCATCAGGCTTGAAGTTCCAAGTCGCGTATGCAAGTAAAGCGTTTTGCGTGATGGCCATGTGCCAATTGGCTGACCAGGAAGGGATGTCGCTTGACGTCGTTTCCGACGGAGAGCTGTACACCGCACTTGAGGCCGGATTCCCGGCAGAACGGATTCATTTCCACGGAAATAATAAAACGCCGGAAGAGATTGAGATGGCGCTGGATGCGGAAATCGGCTGTTTTGTTGTCGATAACGTAGTTGAACTTCATATGCTGCAAGCGATTGCTGCCGAGAAGAACCGGAAGGTCAACATTTTGCTTCGCGTGACACCGGGTGTTGAGGCTCATACGCATGAGTATATCTCAACAGGCCAAACGGATTCGAAATTTGGCTTCGATATCGGCAACGGCTCAGCTTATGAAGCGGTGAAGCTTGCCGAAGCTCAAGCGAATATTCATCTGATGGGCATTCATTCCCATATCGGCTCCCAGATTTTTGAGGTGGAAGGCTTTCAGATGGCCGTTCAGCGCGTAGCTGAATTCGCGGCTTCCGTTAAAGAAGGCTTGGGGGTTGTATTCAAGGTTGTGAACCTGGGCGGTGGTTTCGGTATCCGTTACGTGGATGGAGATACGCCGCTTCAAGTATCCCAGTATGTAAAAGCGATCACGGATGCCGTGAAGACCCACTTTGCGGGCCTTGGTTCCGAACTTCCTGAAATATGGGTGGAACCGGGCCGGAGCATTGTTGGTGACGCAGGCACCACCCTTTACACGGTAGGCACAAGCAAGGATATTCCCGGAGTACGTAAATACGTTGCCGTAGACGGCGGAATGACGGATAACCCGCGTCCGGCGCTGTACGAGTCGAAATATGAAGCGTTGCTCGCAAACCGGGCTAATGAGAAGCCGGAAGAAACGGTATCCATTGCCGGCAAGTGCTGTGAGAGCGGAGATATGCTGATCTGGGACCTGGAGCTTCCGAAGGTAGCAACAGGCGATTTGCTGGCTGTATCCTGCACAGGCGCATACAACTATTCCATGGCTAGCAACTACAACCGGATCCGTAAACCTGCGGTCGTATTCGTGAAGGACGGACAGAGCAATCTGGTCGTACGCCGTGAGTCCCTTGCGGACATCGTCAGCCATGATGTCGTGCCGGCAAGTGTAACGAAAGAAACTGTAACGAGCTAAACGGATGTTTTACGCCTCTAATATCCAAGAGGGCCCGCCACTGCCTCCGGCAGCGGTCAGGGCTCTTTGGCTTGCCCAGGACTTGATATGGAATGTGTGAACGGGGGACAAGATCGCTTTGCTTCGGGGCTCAATTCATAGTAAACTATACAATGCATTGTAAAAAAATCGAGTGAAGCGTTCTAATAACGGAAGGAGATAACACATATGGCTAAAAAGGCGAAGATCACATTGGAGAACGGCAAAGAGGTTGTGCTTGACCTGTTTGAGAATGATGCACCGAACACGGTAGCTAATTTTGAGAAATTGGCAAACTCCGGTTTTTATAACGGTCTTGTGTTCCACCGCGTAATCCCTGGGTTCGTGGCGCAAGGCGGTTGCCCACAGGGAACGGGAACCGGCGGTCCTGGCTATACAATTAACTGCGAGATCAACCCTAACAAGCATGAGCGTGGAAGCTTGGCCATGGCGCATGCCGGCCGCAACACGGGCGGAAGCCAGTTCTATGTTTGCTACGAGCCGCAGCCGCATTTGGACGGACAGCATACGGTGTTCGGTAAAGTTGTAGAGGGCATGGAGTACGTGGATGCATTCAAAGGCCGCGACAAAATGGAAAAAGTAGAAGTATACGAAGCATAACAATCAGCTTCTGTTCAGGACAGGCTCACCCTTAAGGGTGAGCCTGTTTGATTATTCGGGGAGGGATTACGCAGGGGCAGGGAATAATTGGCGGAGCTCTTCCGGAACAGGCCTGCTCCTACGAGTAAGTACATCCATCGCCACACTGGTAACGGCAGCATCCGCGCAAAGCTCTCCCTCTTCGTTGTAAATCGTCTGAATCAGCACATAACTCGTACGACCGATAGATTTCGGTTCGGTCACGACGGTTAGCCTTTCGCCTTGGCCGCACTCCTTGCGGTAATTGATATTGATATTGACGGTAACGGTCTGGATCCCGAGCCGTTTCAACATATCATATTGAAGGTCTCCTGCTTCGTACCATTCCTCACGGCCCCACTCCAGATATTCCAGGTATTTGGCGTTATTTACATGTCCGTTGACGTCGATTTCCGTAGGACGGACGACAATGTCCAGCGAAGTTTTCATCGTTACGCGCTCCTTTTTTAACTTTATCTTGCTCCCGTGTTTGCCCAACTTAAACTGTTCTCCCTTGGAGGAGAATTCTCCTTCTACTTCCAATACACATATTGGTATTAAGTTATAAACTTTAAAAAAGTTAGTTGTTTTTTCTTGCAATTTTCAAAAGGTGGTGATAAGATTCTTCATAAGATCAAACAATTTCATATGTTTAATCCTTCGGGGCAGGGTGAAATTCCCTACCGGCGGTGATGAACGCAGTGATTGAGCTTTAGAAAGCAGATGGCTGCGTCTTAGTCCGTGACCCGGATATGCGTGTGCTGTTGCACACCGTATGCGGTGGACCTGGTGAAATTCCGGGACCGACAGTATAGTCTGGATGGGAGAAGGAGTGAAAGACACATAAGCAACATGTGCTATTTGTGTCTATGCGCACAACGTGATATGCGTTATGTGCAGGTTTTCACATGCGGTTCAAGCCTGTACTTGCGATGATTTGATGTCGCCGGTAACGGATTTGAGTTGTTTGTTATAAGCAAAACCTGCATTCATGACGGTTATTTAGCGTGTCGATTATTAACTTCCATCAAGCTCTGTTAAGGATTCCCCCGAATCTTTGGCAGGGCTTTTTTATGTGAACGTTGGGAAAGGAGCATGTTTAGCATGGATATCGTCAACGATGAATTCTATATGTCACTTGCGCTGGACCTTGCTGAACGTGCTCAGGGTCAAACCGGGATTAATCCGGTTGTCGGCTGTGTGATAGTTAAGGATGGCGCGCTTGCAGGGGTAGGAACGCATTTGGAGCGTGGAACACCGCATGCTGAGGTTCATGCCCTGAATATGGCTGGCAGCAAAGCGGCGGGCAGTACGGTGTACGTGACACTGGAACCCTGCAGTCACTACGGTACAACGCCGCCTTGCAGCGAGAGGCTGATTGCCGAGGGTGTTCAGCGAGTGGTTGTTGCTTGCGAGGACCCCAATCCTCTGGTTGCGGGCAAAGGGATTCAAATGCTGCGTGCAGCGGGAATCCGGGTTGAGACCGGTGTCCTTAAGGAGCGTGCTCTTCGCTTGAACGAAACCTTCATTAAGTTCATTACGACAGGTCAGCCCTTCGTAACGTTAAAAACAGCCAGCACGCTGGACGGCAAAATCGCTTCGAAAACCGGCGATAGCAAGTGGATATCCAATGAAGAATCAAGAGCACTTGTGCATACGCTGCGTCATCGCCATCAAGGCATCATGGTAGGCGTGTCTACAGTTATCGCCGATAATCCGAGTCTGACGACGAGACTTGGCGTGGACGGGCTGGATCCGGTTAGGATCATTGTGGACTCCAGCTTGCGAATCCCGCTCGACAGCCATGTCGTGACAGACGGATTGGCGCCGACGTGGATCTTGACGACGGAGCAGGCGGATGAGACGAAGCGGACCGGGCTGGAAGAGCTGGGAGCCCAGGTTATCCCCTGCGGGCCAGGACCGCGTGTGGATCTGAAGGCTGCGATGGCGAAGCTGGGACAGATGGGGATTGCCTCCATTTTGCTGGAAGGTGGCGGCACGCTGAATGGCTCGATGCTGGAACAGAAGCTGGTGGATCGGCTCATCCAGTTTATCGCCCCTAAGATTATCGGAGGGTATGATGCGCCTGGAAATTACATGTTCAGCGGATACGAACAGATGGGTCAAGCGATTATGCTGACAGGACTTGAGACGGAAAGACTGGGCGACAATATTTACGTCACCGGGATTCCGGTCTGGAAATAAGGCGAAAGAAAGGAGGGAAGCCTGTGTTTACTGGATTGGTTGAGGAGATCGGCGAGATGAGGCGTATCGGACGGAAAGGCGAAGCCATGCTGCTCAGTATTTCCGCTAGCCGGATCATGGATGATTTAAAGCTGGGGGACAGCGTATCCGTTAACGGCGTCTGTTTGACAGCTACATCCATTGACAAAGGTATATTTACGGTAGACGTGATGCCGGAAACCTATAGAAATACCAATCTTAAGGAGCTGCAGCCAGGCGGAAAGGTAAATCTGGAACGGGCGATGGCGGCCGGAGGTAGATTTGGAGGCCATATCGTTCAGGGGCATGTGGATGGCGTCGGCGTCATACGGAGCGTACAGGCAGATCAGAATGCCGTGGTATACGAGATCGCACCTGCGAATGGGGACGTATTCAAATATATCATTCCGAAAGGCTCCGTCACACTGGATGGAATCAGCTTGACCGTTGTCAAAACAACAGATTCCTCCTTTACGGTATCCATCATCCCCCACACGCTGGCGGAGACGGTGCTGGCTTATAAAAAAGCAGGCGATACGATTAATATCGAATGCGACATTTTAGGGAAATATGTAGATCACCTGCTGCATTACGGCTCACAAGGAGCAGGGAATCAAGGCGGGACAAAACCGGGAATCAGCAGGGATTATCTTGCGGAGCATGGATTTGCCTAAACCAGGTGCTTTATATGGTCTCCATGAGAAGAAGGAGGAGTAGCGATGGATGAGCGCTTTTCATTTCATACAATCGAAGAGGCGTTAACCGATTTGAAGGAAGGCAAGGTCGTCATTGTCGTAGATGATGAAGACCGTGAGAATGAGGGCGATTTTATCGCATTAGCAGACAAGGCAACCCCGGAGGTCATTAATTTTATGATCACGGAAGGCCGAGGTTTGGTATGTTTGCCCATGACGCAGACCAGAGCTCAGGAGCTCGACCTCAAACCGATGGTTGCCCAAAATACGGATTATCATGGAACGGCCTTTACGGTTTCCATTGATCATAAGGACACCACAACAGGCATATCTGCCTATGAACGGTCCATAACCGTCAAAGGTATACTGGATTCGAGTGCATCTGGCTCAGATTTCCGAAGACCCGGTCATATGTTCCCGCTGATCGCAAAAGATGGAGGCGTCCTGCGCCGGGCAGGACATACGGAAGCGGCTGTCGATCTTGCTAGATTGAGCGGCTCCTATCCGGCCGGCGTCATCTGTGAAGTGATCAAGGAAGACGGCACAATGGCCAGGCTGCCGGATCTCGTGGAGATTGCGAAGAAGCATGATCTGAAGCTGATTAGCATCAAGGATCTGATTCATTACCGCAATGACAAAGAAAAGCTTGTCCAGCGAGAGGTGGCTGTGCGGATGCCGACCGACTTTGGCGTGTTTCAGGCCGTTGCCTACACCAACGACGTGGACAATAAAGAGCATGTAGCCCTGGTAAAAGGGGAGATCGATGGAAATGAGCCTGTGCTCGTGCGCGTGCATTCCGAGTGCCTGACAGGAGACGTGTTTCACTCCCATCGCTGCGATTGCGGTCCCCAATTCGAGGCGGCACTCCGCCAAATCGATGAAGCGGGTAGAGGCGTTCTTCTTTACATGCGCCAGGAGGGGCGGGGCATCGGCTTAATCAACAAACTGAAAGCCTACAAGCTCCAGGAAGAGGGACTCGACACCGTGGACGCCAATCTAAAGCTCGGTTTTGCGGCGGATCTGCGTGATTACGGCATTGGAGCCCAGATCTTGAAGGATCTGGGGATCAGAAAGATCCGATTGCTGACAAACAATCCGCGCAAAATCAAAGGCCTCGAAGGTTATGGCCTGGAGGTTGTCGAGCGCGTTCCGATCCAGATGCCGGAGAACGAGGATAACACGGGCTACCTGCATACCAAGCAAGCCAAGCTCGGTCATATGCTGAAATTCAGCGATATCGAGCAAAACGAGAGCACCAACTAATCACCCAATAATAAAAGGTCAATCATGTGGTGAGGTTTGCCTCATGGAATGACCCAGCAAAGAGGACGGAATGCTGCTGGAGAAGCGGTAGCGGTCGCCTTTAACTCCTGATTTCTTTCCTCCAGAAAATAGATCATGAAATCAGGAGTAACAGCGATCGGAAGAACGGTTTGATTCGGCAGCGACTGAAATGCACAGCAATTACTATGATCACTGCAAGACCTTATATAAACTCCAAACCGAAAGGAAGTCATCCAACAATGGCAACAATATTTGAAGGTAAATTAGTATCCGAGGGTCTAAAGTACGGTATCGTCGTAGGTCGGTTCAACGAATTCATCACGAGCAAGCTGCTGAGCGGGGCACTGGACGCATTGAAGCGTCACGGCGCACAGGAGAACGAAGTCGATGTCGCATGGGTGCCGGGTGCGTTTGAAATCCCGCTCATTGCCCAAAAAATGGCGGAAAGCGGCAAATACGATGCCATCATCACCTTGGGAACCGTCATTCGCGGCTCCACCACGCATTATGATTATGTGTGCAACGAAGTGGCCAAGGGGGTATCCGCAATTAACCTGAAGACCGGTGTACCAACGATTTTCGGTGTCGTTACGACGGAGAATATCGAACAAGCCGTGGAACGTGCAGGAACGAAGGCCGGCAATAAAGGCTGGGATTCCGCCATGGCAGCCATCGAAATGGCGAACTTGACGAAAAGCCTAAAATAGTGCTTATTTAATGTAGTGCTCTTTTTTTGGAGCACTGCATTTTATTTTTTGGCGGGAGGATTCACCGTGACCGTATTATACAAGCTGGAAACGTTTGAAGGACCGCTCGATCTGCTGCTGCATTTGATTGATAAAGCGGAAATCGACATCCAGGATATTCCCGTCAGCGAGATTACCGAACAATACATGGCCTATTTGCACAACATGCAGGAGCTTGAGCTGGAAATTACGAGCGAATTTCTGGTCATGGCTGCAACGCTGCTGTCTATAAAGAGCAAGTTATTGCTTCCGAAGCCTCCGGTTATCGAGATGGACGAGTTTGATTTTTATGAAGAGGATGACATGGATCCGAGAGCAGAGCTCATTGCCAAGCTGATCGAATACCGCAAGTACAAAGGCATCGCCCGCCATTTGCATGAGAAGGAATGGGAACGCAGTCTGATGTATTCCAAGGAAGCCGAAGATCTCACGCCTTACATGCCGGAAGTGGAAGAGAACCCGGTGCAGGGATTACATATTTCGGATTTGATCGCTGCTTTTCAAAAAGCGTTAAACAAAGCAGTCAAACGCACATCGTATGCCCGCATTCAGCGGGATGAAATATCGGTAAAGGACCGGATCCGTCAGGTCATGGATGCCCTGGAGGAGGTTGGGCCGGGAGGCAGGATCCTGTTTTCCAAGCTGCTTCACGAAGAGATGGTACGGCATGAAATCGTAGTCACCTTCCTGGCCATTTTGGAGCTGATGAAAATGAAGCAAATTTTGTGCTACCAAGAGAAGTTGTTTGAAGATATCGTCATGGAGTGGAGAGGGGAAGGACGCATTGATGGATTATCCGAAGCTGAAATCGATTATTGAGGGGCTTCTGTTCCTGTCGGGAGAAGAGGGCTTGTCGGTTAGGCAAATTGCTGAGATTACCGAGCAGTCGGATGGCCTGGTTGGCGAAGCGCTTGAAGATATGAAGGAAGAATGGGAGCGCCATGAGCGGGGGATTCAGATCGTACAGATTGCGGGGAGTTACAAAATCGCGACGCTGGCCGAGCACGCTCCGTATTTCGAGCGCCTGGCGTATTCGCCTTCTCGCTCCTCCTTGTCGCAAGCCGCACTCGAAACACTCTCCATCGTTGCCTATCGGCAACCGATTACGCGCGTAGAGATTGAAGACATCCGCGGCGTCAAGTCCGAACGGGCTATTCATACGCTGGTAAGCAAAGGATTGATCGAGGAAGTCGGACGCGCCGAGGCGATTGGCAGACCGATTTTGTATGGAACGACCAAGTCCTTCCTGGAATATTTCGGGCTTGCCAACATCAAGGATTTGCCGGAGCCGTCGCAATTTGAGGATAACGATAATTTAGAAGAGGAAACGCAGCTGTTGTTTGATAAGCTTGACGGTCGTCAGCTTACGTTCGATGATGTAGAGGAAAGTTAGCCATTATACACACGAAAGATTGGAATAGAATCCTGGGCGTGGAGGAATCCACCGTCCGGGATTTTTTTATGCCGCTTGCGAAAGTTTGAAATCAAGGACTTGGAACAGTTTCGCATCATTTGGAGGTGCTTTTGCCATACTAAGCCAAGCGGATAACATTTTACTAAGTACGTCTTGGGGGTTACTTCGTGAGGGTATGGATCTTTCTGGCGGTCGGTTTGGTCGTTCTCCTCATCATATTGCTGGTCGTTGTGTTGTGCTCCAAGGTAACGATTAAGCTGGATGTGGTTCTAAAAAAAGATGAATATAAAGCATTAGTGGAAATCAAAATGATCTTCGGCTTGATTAAGCGCAAATATGCAGTCCCTTTTCACCTGGCGAACGGTGGGATCGAGTTTAAGAAGGAAACCGTTCCTGGAGACGGAGAACAGGGAAATACACACGATTCAAAAGAGGAAAAGGCTTCGAGCAGAACGATCAAATTTAAGGATTACGGGCGAGCTGTGCTTTCAACAAAAGGTTTCAAAAAATGGGTGAGGCAGACGATGGCGGCCGTTCATCTCATGGATGTGCGCTGGTCCACCCGAATTGCTTTGGAGCATGCGGCTGATACGGCGGTAGCGACCGGGCTGCTGCATGGCATAAAGCATACGCTTCTTGGATGGATGTCGTATCGCCTGATCATGGAAGAGCTGCCTCGAATCGATGTAGTGCCGATCTTTAACGGTCCGCCGCAAATTTCCACAGAGCTTAACTGCATAGCGAAAATCTCCTGCGGAAAAGCTATGTATGCTGGACTGGTACTTATAGTTCGCGTGTTAAAGGTGAAAGGAGGAATTAGATCATGGCAGAACACCCTATTCAAGGCTTGATGCAAACGGCTATGGAAAACATCAAGGGAATGGTGGACGTTAATACGATTGTAGGCGACCCGGTGAATACGCCTGACGGCAGCGTTATCCTGCCAATCAGTAAAGTGGCTTTTGGTTTTGCAGCCGGCGGTAGCGACTACAACGTAGAGGCTGGAGCCACACACCAAGCGACCACTAACGGGACGCACAACGATCATAGTGCCCTTCCTTTTGGTGGCGGCAGCGGCGGTGGCGTGTCCATTCGACCGATTGCTTTCCTGGTCGTGGGTAAAGAAGGCGTGCACATCGTGCCGCTGGACAATCAAACCCATCTGTTTGAACGGATTATTGATGCGACCCCGTATTTACTCGATCAAATCCAGTCGATGTTTCAATCAGGCAGCAATGACGCGAACAGCACCACGCCTCCGCCTGCGTACTGATTGGAGCAAGCAAATCCCTTTCGTTCACGACGGAAGGGATTTTTGCTGTTAGGATTATTGAAATTATGGGCTTTCAGCGTTTCTCTTACGAAATGGACATACCTTTAGCGCGGACGACATATACTTGTACAAGATTTCTGAACACCGGAGGATAAGATGATGAAAATGAAATGGTCGAACTGCAAGTTCAAGTCTTTGTTATCCATGTTGATTGCCATAAGCTGCTTGCTGGTTACGGCTGTCCCCGTGCATGCAGATCATGAGAATGGCCCCACCAATCATGCGCAGGCAGCTGCACTGATTGACGTCACTTCCGGTAGGGTGCTGTACAGCAAAAACGGGGACGAGCGTTTAAGAATCGCAAGCCTGACCAAGATCATGACAGCTATCGTGGCCATTGAACACGGCAAGCTGGACGATCGCGTCAAGATCTCCAAAAATGCCTTTGCCAAGGAAGGCTCCTCGCTCTTCCTGAAGCTTGGCGAGGAGATGACGCTTGAGAATCTGCTGTACGGTTTAATGCTGCGATCCGGCAACGACGCCGCGACGGCCATTGCTGAACATGTCGGGGGGACGGAAGAAGGCTTTGTGTTGCTGATGAACGAGAAGGCGGCCGGGCTCGGCTTGACGAACTCGCATTTTATGAATCCCCATGGTCTGGATCATGATGAACATTACTCTTCCGCTAATGATGTAGCCAAACTGACGGCATATGCCCTCAAGAACCCTGTCTTTAGCGAGATTGTTAAAACCCCGACCAAGAAAGCGCCCAATCCGAATGAAGCGTGGGACTACAAATGGGATAACAAAAACAAGATGCTTCGTTTCTATGAGGGGGCGGACGGCGTCAAAACCGGTTACACCAAAAAAGCATTCCGCTGTCTGGTGAGCTCCGCCACCCGAAACGGTCAGCAGATTGCGGCGGTCACGCTGAATGACGGCAACGATTGGAATGATCATTCCAAGATGCTGGATTACGGATTTGCCCAATTTCCACTGAAAAAGGTAATGGAGAAAGGGCAGAAGATCCAGGGCTATCCACTGGTCACGGGCGGTTCTTTTACGTATGCGTTTGCGCATGATGAGGAAGCACGCCTGGTGAAGAGACTGGTCCTGCATAAAGCGACTACACCCGACTTGTCTTTCGGACTGCGGGGTCATATTGAACTTCTGCTCGATAATGTCAGCATCGGCAAAGTTCCGGTCTATGCGGAAGGAAGCAAGCTTCCTGAAGCCCCTGAGATCTTGCAGAAGTCCAGAAGCACATCCGGACCCATCGGTTCGTTGTCGCTGTGGCAGTCTGCAGGAGAAGTGCTTAGGCATCTGTTCAGGGCCAAATCATAACTAGCCTTCGCTTAAGAGATCGTGGATTCTCACGCAGCGGGGCAGCAAACGGGGGCGAAGAGATGATCAATTTGATTTGGATGGGGATGATACTGATCGGTGTTTGCTTTGCGGCAGTGAACGGGAACATCGAAAGTGTTACAAAAGCCGCATTTGACGGAGCTCAGACGGGAGTGACTGTCTCCTTCGGTCTCATCAGTATACTGGTGTTCTGGCTTGGCATGATGCGCCTGGCAGAGGATGCGGGCCTGCTGAAGAAGGTTGCCAAGCTGCTGGGCCCGGTTGTCCGCTTCCTGTTCCCGGATGTACCGAAGAATCATCCTGCTATGGGGTATATATTGTCCAACATGAGCGCCAATTTGTTCGGTTTGGGCAATGCGGCGACTCCGATGGGAATCAAAGCGATGCAGGAGCTTCAGAAGTTAAACCCGGACAAGGAAATAGCTTCTCCGGCGATGTGTACGCTGCTTGCACTCAACACGGCCAGCATTACGCTAATACCGACAACGCTAATTGCAATCAGGCTGAATTATGAGTCCGCCAATCCTTCGGAAATCGTCGGGCCCACGCTGTTGGCTACTGCGATTGCAACGGCGGCCGCCATCATGGCTGACCGATGGTATCGAAGACGGACGATACGCCGCCAGAAGCCGCCGGGAATCGGTACAAGCCTGAACCCGGATGTGAAGGGGTGATGAGGGTTGCTATCATGGATTAATCTCGTATCCGCTTGGTCTATTCCCATTATTATCGCATTCATTCCGCTTTATGCTTATACGCGCAAAGTACCCGTATACGAATCGTTTGTGGATGGAGCCAAGGACGGCTTCTCCACAGCGATTGGGATTATCCCGCACTTGGTCGGCATGATGGTTGCCATTAGCGTATTCAGGTCTTCCGGCGCGCTGGAATTTTTTGTGGGTTGGACGGGCCCCTTTCTGCAATCGCTAGGGGTACCGAGCGAGATTTTGCCATTGGGAATTCTTAGGCCGCTGACGGGTACCGGCTCGCTCGCTTACACAACGGAGCTGATCCGCGCATACGGTCCGGATTCCATGATTGGCCGAATCGCTTCGACCATACAGGGAAGCACGGACACGACCTTATATGTACTGACCGTCTATTTTGGCGCCGTGGGTATCCGCAATGGCCGCTATGCGCTGAAGGTCGGGCTGTTCTCCGATTTGATCGGTTTTATTGCGGCGATTGCCGTCTGCCTGCTGGTGTTCGGTTAATTGTGATCGTGTGAACGGTCTGAGTAAGACGGAGCGTTTTTTCTATGTAACAGGACGTATGCCCATACCCTTGATTCCACCTTGTCATATACTGCTGCAATTACAAATTGTAGTAGGGGTGATGAAATGGAAATCGAGGGTTTTGTTATTCATCATACCGTGTGCGAGCGGGAACCGCGGAACTGGGATTTTAAAATCCATTCGGACGGCTCGGTCTCTTCTTCATCCGTGCTGGTTCAGCCGGGACAGATTCACATCTGTCTGGAGGGCGACTTCAACATCGGCTACGAGTCCATGTCGCTGGATCAGAAAACACAGCTGTTTACCGCCAGCAAAATCATTTTGGAGCTATCCAGACTCCATGATATTTCCCCGTTATACTTGTTTCCTCACTCCGACTCCTGCCCTGGGGCACATTTTCCATGGAACGCGCTTGTGATTTATCCTGTCGATGGTTATCATTAGGAATGAGGTGACCTAACGAACATGGAGAGATTACAGAAAATTATGGCACAGGCCGGAGTCGCTTCCCGCCGCAAGTGCGAGGAATTGATTCTTGAAGGCAAGGTGCAGGTAAACGGAGAGACCGTTACCGAACTCGGCACGAAGGCCGATCCAGCCCAGGATATCATTACGGTTTCAGGCAAACCGATTAAGAATGAGAAAAAGGTATACATTATGCTGAATAAGCCGAAGGGTGTCATTACAAGCGCTTCTGATCCCGAAGGCCGAAAAATTGTATCGGATTATCTCAAGGGCATTAAAGAGCGGGTATATCCGATTGGACGTTTGGACTACGATACGGAAGGACTCCTTCTGCTGACCAATGACGGCGAGTTTGCCAATCTGCTCAGCCACCCTAAATATCATGTGCCCAAAACGTATTTGGCTACCGTGAAAGGGGTGCCCCATGGCACCGAACTGGACAAGCTTCGTCAAGGGATTATGCTGGAAGACGGAATGACGTCTCCTGCCGAGGTGGAGTATAAGGATGTGGATCCGGATAATAAACAATCCGTCATATCGATTACCATTCATGAGGGACGCAACCGTCAAGTCAGAAGGATGTTCGAAGCGATTTCCCATCCGGTAACGCGATTGAAGAGGATATCCTATGGGGATCTGCTGCTGCAAAATTTAAAACGGGGCTTGTACCGCCATTTGACAGCAGATGAAATCAACCAGCTTTTGCAGATGGCGAAAGCCGCTAAGCCGGGCGGGAAACCGAAGAGAAAACGTTAAACCCGACACATAATATTCAAAATGGCGAGCGGCGTTTATGACAAATTTCGTTATAATTGTTCATAGGATGTTCACACCCGTAGTATACGATATGATGAATGTCATAGAAAGGAAGCTGCTGCTTTATGGGCAAATCAAAGAAAAGCGTACAGATTGTGATTCTGCTTGCCATTATCCTGGTCGGAGTGTACGCCGTTGCAACCGTTGTATTCGGCTCTGATGAGGTTCCCAAAGTGGGTCAAAAGGCAGCGGATTTTGAACTTCTAGGCATGGATGGCGGCGTACATACCATGAATGAATACGAGGGTAAGGCCAGGGTTATTAATTTCTGGGGCACCTACTGTCCGCCATGCGTGCGGGAAATGCCGGCTCTTCAAGCTCAGTGGGAGAAATGGAACAGTCAAGGCGTTGAGATCATCGGAATTAATGTGGGAGAGAACAAAATGACCGTTGAGAATTTTGTTGCTCAAACCGGCGTGAAGTTCCCCATACTGATGGATCCTAAACGGAATGCTGTTGCCAGCTTCGGGGTTGGCCCCATGCCAACCACCTTTTTTGTTACGGCCTCTGGCAAGATTGACCATATTCGTATAGGCGAACTGGATTTGAACACCCTTGATAAACAAATTGAACAGTTGGTGAATGCGAAATGAGTCAAGGTTCCAAGCCTTTGATCCAGAACACGAAGTGTGATTGTGGACACCAGAATCCAACGGGGACGGTCCTCTGCGAGGCTTGCGGCAAGCCGCTGACCGAAGAAGCGGAGGCCCAACCGATTCTGGAAATGCGGTATGACGGCGTTGCTCGCCGATCACAGAAAGAAAATCCCGGTATTATCGATCGGGTATGGAATTTCTTTTCTTCGGTTAAGGTAGCAATATATCTGATAGTGCTTACGCTGATCGGCTCCTCGCTAGGCACCATCTTTCCGCAGGAAAGCACATTCCTTAACATTGACCCCTCAGTCTATTACAAAGAGGAGTACGGACAGCTGGGGCATATCTATTATTTGCTCGGGCTGTCTCATACATACACGTCATGGTGGTTCGTACTACTGCTTGTCATGATCGGCGCATCTCTTGTCATTTGCAGTCTTGACCGGGTCCTGCCGCTGTACAAAGCGCTCAGCAGGCAGCGGGTTCCGAAGCACATGTCCTTCCTTACCCGCCAGAAGGTGGTATACCAAGGGCATGTTGAGGAGGACGGTGCCGACTGGGTTGAACGGGTGAAGCCGATTATTAAGAAGAAGGGCTACCGCGTACGAACGGATGGCGGAACCCTACTGGCAGAGAAGCAGCGGTTCAGCCGCTGGGGCCCCTATGTTCTGCATATCGGCCTGATTATTTTCCTGCTTGCTGTTCTTGGACGGAATCTTCCTGGACTGCATATGGACGAGCACATGGCTTTCCCTCAGGATGAGCCTGTGCATATCAAGAACACGAGTTATTATTTATTGAACGACGGCTTTAAGGTGGAGTTTTATACCGAGGACGATATGCCTGAGGAATTTAAAGGCAAGAATAAAGTACTGCCGAAGGAATTCCAAACCCAGGCGATTCTGTATATGTGCGAGGCCAATTGTGACGATCTCGATAAAGAGCCTCAGCTCGTGGAATTGACACGCCATAACATTGAGGTGAATCATCCACTCAATTACAAAGGGTTAAAAGCTTATCAATTCGATTATGATCTGACCCCGATTCTCCGTACGGTTTCGCCGGTGCTGATAGACAGTAAGAGCGGGAAGGAATACGGCAAAATCACATTGTCGATCGACGATCCTCAAAGAGAGTATCAGGCGGGAGAATATACGTTAACGCTTACACAATCCTTTACCGATTTTGGACTTGGCGATAACGGCAAACCGGTAAACCTGTCACCTAACCCGAATGCGCCTGCATTCTTATTTCTGATTAAGGGACCTGAATTGCCGAAGGAAGGCATTCAATACTTCTACTTCCCTAAACAGATTGATAAGGAACGCTTTAATCAGGAAGCGATCAATGCACAGCTGGCGGGTGGGGAAGCGCTCGTACAACTGGATGTGCTGAGCATGGACGATGTGGACTTTTCGGAATCTACGACTTATCTGAATATTCGTGTGGATAAAGCCATGCCGTTCATTTGGATTGGTTGTTTTATCGGTATGATCGGCCTGGTCATGGGCTTTTATTTCACCCATCGCCGGATTTGGCTGCGTATTGATAACGGAACGCTGACACTTGGCGCGCATACGAACAAGAACTGGTTTGGACTTCGCAAGGAGATCTCCGCGATCCTCAAGCAAATGAATATCGAAGTCGATGAAAAGTCATTGGAGAATAACAGGGGGACTAAGCATGAATCTAATTGATTTTAGCGGCGACGCATTTATCGTGGCCTTTACCTTATACTGCGTGGCATTTATCATGTATGCACTAGCCGTCATGGGACGCCGGTTCCGCAAACGCGACCCGGAAGCCCATTTGGCGAAGTGGGGCAAAATCGCATTTGTTACGACAACGATCGGTTTGATCGGACACTTGCTGTACTTCTTTACAAGATGGGCGGGCTCGGGACACGTGCCGGTCAGCAACATGTATGAGTTTATGTCCTTCTTGTCGATGGCAATCATGATTGCCTTCCTCGTACTTTATTTTATCTACAAAAAATCGCTGCTCGGATTGTTTGCGCTGCCGCTGGCAGTCCTGATCATGGCCTATGCCGCCGTGTTCCCGCAGCAGGTGCAGCCGCTGATTCCTTCGCTCCAGTCCTATTGGCTGGGTATCCACGTTACGATGGCGGCGCTTGGTGATGCGTTTTTTGCGGTCGGTTTTATTGCCGGCCTGATGCACCTGCTCCGTACCGTTAACTTTAGCGGAACGGACAAGGGCTCACGCAAGGAACAGCGCTGGCTTGAGCTCGTCATGTTTGCCATCGTGGTGCTGATCGGATTTATATTGTCGGTATACAGCTTCCGTGCAGGTGGATATCAAGCTGAATTTAACCAGACTTTGGTTGACCCGAAGACAGAAAATAGTACAATAGTAAAAGTGGAATATAACATGCCACCGCTTGTCGCACCATATAAGAGCGAGACGGAGAGCATGCAATCCTTCTTGGGCATGAAATCTCCACTCATGGAAGCCCCGTCCTGGATGCACGGCGTGAATGCGGGACGTAAGCTGAATACGGTGATATGGTCGCTGATCACGGGGTTGATCCTGTACGGTTTGCTCCGCCTGATCCTGCGCAAACCGCTGGCAAAATTCATTCAGCCTGCACTTAATAGATTGGATCCGGACGATCTGGATGAAATCAGTTATCGAGCGATTGCGATTGGATTCCCGGTATTTACACTGGGAGGTCTCATATTCGCCATGATTTGGGCAGAAATTGCATGGGGCCGATTCTGGGGCTGGGATCCAAAGGAAGTATGGGCGCTTATTACATGGTTGTTCTACAGCGTGTACCTTCATCTCCGGCTGTCGCGCGGCTGGCAGGGTAAATACTCATCCTGGCTGTCCGTTATCGGCTTTATCGTGGTCATGTTTACGCTGGTCGGCGTCAACTTGATTATCGCGGGCCTGCATTCCTATGCGGGAACCGATTAATTGTCAATAGAATAGCAGTGAATGATCAATCAGAAGGGCCCTTTCTTATTCAAGAGGGCCGCTTCTGATTTTCCCTATAAAAATGAAGGAGTTGGCCGCCAATGTCAGAGCACGGAAATCGTATTCTTGTTGTTGATGATGAAGAACGGATTCGCCGATTGTTAAAAATGTATTTGGAGAAGGAAGGGTATGAAATCGAAGAGGCGGAGGATGGTGAAACCGCTCTTCGCAAAGCAAGCTCGGAAGATTACGGGCTCGTTATTTTGGATGTGATGCTGCCCGGGATGGATGGAGTCGAAGTATGCACGCGTCTCCGTCAGGTGAAGTCGACGCCTATTCTCATGCTGACGGCCAAGGGTGAGGAGATCAATCGCGTACAGGGATTTGAAGTGGGCGCCGACGATTATGTGGTGAAGCCGTTCAGTCCGCGCGAGGTGATTTATCGCGTGAAGGCGATTTTGCGCCGATCATCCGCTACGGCCTATTTGAGCAAGGAACCGAACCCAAGCAACAGCATTGTTTTCCCGCATTTGATCATTGAACATGATGCTCACCGCGTGACGGCCGGAGGGCATGAAATCAGCTTGACACCGAAGGAGTATGAGCTTCTGCACTACCTGGCTTCGTCCCCGGACAAAGTATTCTCCCGCGAAGAACTGCTTAAGGACGTATGGAATTATGAGTTTTTCGGCGATCTTCGCACAGTCGATACCCATGTAAAGCGGCTGCGCGAGAAGTTAAATAAGGTATCTGCTGAATCCGCAGCGATGATTACGACAGTATGGGGAGTAGGCTACAAGCTGGAGGTACCAAAGTAACGTGAGTTTCTGGAGATCACTCGTCGGCAAGCTGTGGATTACGATAACCTGTTTAGTCGCGTGCGTGCTGCTGACGCTCGGATTATTTTTGCTCCCCTATATCGATACCACGTTTGCGAATTCGGATGCCATCAAACGTTTATTTACTTATGTGGCCATTATCGGTTTTTCGATGACCACCTTTTTCGGGTTGTTTCTGTTAACGAAGATTACCCAGCCCATGCAGCAGCTCATTGAGGCAGCCAACGATATTCGTAAAGGGAAGTATGGTACCCGTTTAAATCTTGTGACCAGTGATGAGATTGGCGAGCTGGCCAATACGTTCAACCATATGGCAGCAGAGCTGGAAACGAATATCCGCAATTTGAACCATGAGAAGGAGCATCTGTCCAGTGTGCTGAGAAGTATGAGCGACGCGGTGATTACGTTTGATAATCATGGTCAGGTCATTCTGGTGAACCCGCCAGGGCAGGAAATCATGAAAACCTGGAAAGGTCTGCAGTGGGATGATGAGCTGCAGGGCGGAGGCTGGGCGGCCGATGTCATGCCGAAACCGCTCAGCGAGCTTTATTATGCCACCGTGAACGAAGGAAAGGACCAAAGCGCTGACCTGCATGTGAAGCAGGGGATATGGTCCGCCCATATGGCTCCCTTATATTCGGATGATGTGATCCGCGGCGCCGTTGTTGTGTTAAGAGATATTACCGAGCAAGTTACGCTGGAGAAGATGCGTACGGATTTCATCGCCAACGTGTCGCACGAAATCCGTACACCGCTGTCCATGATGCAGGGCTACAGTGAAGCGCTGCTTGACGGGATGGCGGCTTCACCGGAAGAGAGCAGGGAGCTGATACAGGTGATTCATGAGGAATCCCTCCGTATGGGCCGGCTGGTGAAGGATCTGCTTGATTTAACCCGTATGGAGGCGGGGCATGCCGAGATGTCCCTGCGGGAGATGGATGCAGGCGAATTGTGTGAAAGGGTATTCCGGAAGTTCGCCGTACGCGCCAAGGAGAGAGATATTGATCTTCAGCTCAACAAACTTCACTCGAATCTTCTGCTCGAAGCGGCGGATGAAGACAAGCTTGAACAGGTGCTGACCAATCTGCTGGACAACGCTTTTCGTCATACGCCTTCAGGCAAGCAGATCCGAATCATTGCAGATCGGATTACCGTATCGAACACAGAGGCTCTCCAGGTAAAGATTAGCGACCAAGGCGTCGGTATTCCGCCTGAAGATCTGCCATTTGTTTTTGAGCGATTCTACAAAGCCGATAAAGCGCGTGTGCGGGGGGAGACGGTGGGAACCGGCATAGGCCTTGCCATCGTGAAAAATATCGTGACAGCGCATCATGGCACGATTAACGCAACAAGTGAAGTAGGCGAAGGAACGGTGTTTACGATGATCATTCCAACTAAATCGGCAGAATCTTAGGGAATGTCTCCACAAAAGACAAAACACGCTCGCAAGGAGCGTGTTTTTTTGTTGAAATTAAGGGGTTAATCTTGTTCTACGTGGAACAATGATTAACCCCTTATACCTTGATTTCTCGCCTGAATTTAGCCCAGCGCGATTTGCTGCGCGGTGTTCAGTTCTGACAGCCCGGTAAGCTTGATCAGAACGTCTTTAGGAACGTCTTTGTCCACCGTCAGAAGCATGATGGCTTCACCGCCGATGACTTTACGTCCAACCTGCATGGAGGCGATGTTGACATCGTTCTCGCCGAGCAGGGTTCCGACACGACCGATAATGCCCGGTTTGTCGTTATGGGAGATCAGAATCAGGTGACCTTCCGGAGAGATATCGACCGGGAATTTATCCAGACGGACAATTCGTTCGCCGTAACCCAGCAGCAGTGTACCTGCGACAATTCGCTCCAAACCGTTTTGCGTCTTAAGTGTAACGGTAACGAGGTTGGTGAAGTCTTTGGTTTTTGGTGTCTGGGAAACAACGACGTGCAGATCACGGCTCTTCGCCAAATGCATGGAGTTTACAATATTCACTTCGCTTCCGAGGTGGCGCTCCAGCACACCCTTCACGATGTATCGGGTCAGGGCTTGCGTATCGACTTCAGCCAGCTCGCCTGCATAGTCGACGTGAATCTCCTTCACCGCATGTGCGGTGATCTGAGCGGCCACACTGCCCAATTTCTCGCCGAGCGAGAAGTATGGCTGCAGTTTGTTCATCACGCTAGCCGCTACAAGCGGGAAGTTGACCGCATTCTTAAACGGCTCGTTGCGCAGGATATGAAGCACTTGTTCCGACACGTCGATTGCAACGTTCTCCTGAGCCTCAACGGTAGATGCGCCCAAATGCGGGGTCACGATAACCTTGGGATGGTTCAGGAATGGATGATCGCTTTCGGGCGGCTCATGTTCGAATACGTCAAATGCAGCTCCGGCAACAATGCCTTCATCGATCGCTTCCACGAGGGCGCGTTCGTCAATAATGCCGCCACGGGCGCAGTTCACGATGCGCATGCCGCGCTTCATTACTTCGAATTGCGGTCTTGCGATCATATGGCGCGTTTCCGGCGTAAGCGGAGTATGGACCGTAATGAAGTCTGCATTGCGGATAATGTTATCCACCGAGGAAAGCGTTACGCCCAGTTTGTCCGCACGCTCTTCCGTCAGGAACGGATCGAAGGCAAGAATGTTCATGCCGAAAGCCTTGGCGCGTTTAGCCACCTCGCTGCCGATTCGTCCCATTCCCATAACGCCCAGCGTTTTGTTGCGCAGCTCAACGCCGAGGAAGGATTTGCGGTCCCAGGATCCGCCCACAGTTTTGGCATAGGCCTGAGGGATGTGTCGGGCGAGGGCAATCATCATGGCAAACGTATGCTCTGCTGTTGTAATCGTGTTACCGTCAGGCGCATTAATAACAACGATCCCGCGCTTCGTAGCAGCTTCAAGATCAATGTTGTCAACGCCAACGCCTGCACGGCCAACAACCTTGAGATTGGTTCCTGCATTCATAATGCGTTCTGTCACACGTGTCTGACTCCGTACGAGGAGTCCGTCGTATTCACCGATGATGGCAGTGAGCTCATCTTCATTAAGCCCGGTTTTTTTGTCTACCTGCACGTCGGCGGCATCCATTAACTGCTGGATCCCCAAATCACTGATCGGATCCGATACCAATACTTTAAACATGGTTTCTCTTCCTCCTTAAAATCCTCTATAAAATGCGGTACTGCAATATTGAATAAGGATTACGCTGGGGCGTATTCCGTTATACACCAAAGATTCCAATAAAGCTGCAAGAGGTCTATACAGGTTTGACGCGGTGTCGTGGCAAAGGGACAGGAACATAAAAAACTCCCAATCCGCATACTACCTCCGTAGTAAGGGACGAGAGTTATTCGTGGTGCCACCCTTATTCGCTGCCAACTTGCGGCAGCCTCAAGCGGTCTGTTCAGACCATGATTGGTAACGGATATCATCCGATTTGCGCCTACTTCAAGTTTCAGCGAAATATCTCAGGAACGCTCAAGAATACTTTTACGCCACCGATTTACACCACCCATCGGCTCTCTGAGGACGTTACAGCTTCTCTTTTCCATCATCGGTTTTCACAGATTAATTTTTTCATAATGTATCATGGCTCTAACATTGTGTCAATAGGTGTTTATTCTGTCCATAGGCCTTATAGTAGGGGAAGAAACAAGGGTTAGCCTTGAATGTCATGCCGTTAATTTGCTATGATGCATATGCCCGCCTATGATTGAATCATTCTGATATTACTGTGGTTGTACACGAAGATAATCTTAAAAATCAAGATGAAAGACAGGCCCATCTTCTATGAAAAAATTTAAAATACGCGTAAAAAGAATCGAAGCCCATCAATTAAACGATCGGCTGCTGCTTATTAATCTGTATCTTACCCAAGGATTGACACTCATTGCAGGTTTGATCTGGATCCTGTTTCAGCAGAGGAATCCGTTTGGGCTCTTTGTCATTCCGAAGAATATCGAGTTTGTTTATTGGGGGCTCGGACTTGCTGCAGCAATGCTGGTCGTGGATTTTGTATTATCCCGGTTTGTGTCAGAGGATAGTATGGACGATGGCGGAATCAATGAAATGTTGTTCCGGAAAAGGCCGGTTTGGCATATTTTTGTTATAGCTCTGATCGTATCCATCTGCGAGGAGTTATTGTTTCGAGGAGCCATCCAGCATGCGTTCGGACCATATTGGACAAGTATCTTGTTCGCACTTATTCATGTCAGATATTTAAAACATTGGCTTCCAACTGGGTGGGTTTTCTTAAGCAGTTACGGTCTTGGCTACGTCTATATTCAAACGGGTACCATTTGGGCGCCCATCCTGTGTCATTTTCTGATTGATTTCATATCAGGAATGTTGATTCGGTTTCGGAGGAAAGAGGAACATGAACGAACTTAGCAGAATGCAGCGACATCAGAGCCGAAATAAAAGCCGCAAGAACAAGTCAACGGCTCAATCAGAAAAAAGAACGGCAGCGAAGTCGCAACAAGCAGATGAAACGAGGAATCGATCTAAATCGCCGCCCTCCATAAGCTCCGTGGAGCAAAAGCACCAGAGCAGCAGTACAGCGGATGGATTGAGCCGTTCCAGATCGACCCGGTCCCGCCAGCGTCAAGCAGAGGAGGAAGTGTCCGCTCCTAAACGAACGAATACATATTCCTCTTATCGCGTAAGAATGAGCAAATGGTTTGTGAACTCATTGATCGTTATTTTCATATTGTTAATGATAGGTCTCCTGTGGTGGGGACTTATCGGGGCGCCTCCATTAAAGGAATTGTTAAAGGAGTTATTATGAGTGTGTTGATGTGGATAGCAGGTGCTGCGGCACTCGGTGCAGGCGCTATCGGCTGGATGAGGGCTGAAGCCAAGGGTTATCGAGTGCGTGAAGAAGAAGTGGTATCCGAACGTATCCCTCACTCGTTTGACGGCTTTCGGATATTGTTCATCACCGATATACATCGCAGACAATTGTCAGAAGTGAAGCTATTATCCAATCTATCATCGGTGGACTGCGTACTGCTTGGTGGAGATATTACGGAAAGAGGGGTACCCCTTCAGCGAATGAGGCATAACATGTCGGTGCTGGTCCGTATCGCACCCGTGTATGCCGTCTTGGGAAATCATGATCTGCATGCAGGCAAGGACGCTGTCCGTAAAGTATTGCGGGAGAGCGGCGTCATTCTGCTGAATGACAAAACCGTTACGTTAAAGCGGAGTAACGAGCTTATTGCTCTCAGCGGAGTAAGGCAGCCGGCCAGCCGGAAGCACCCGTACACAAGATTTCGGGGACATGCAGCCGAAGACCAGTATCACATCATCCTGGTGCATGATCCGATATGGGTCAAAGGCAAGGAAGCAGTGCATGGGGATCTTGTGCTGGCAGGACATACCCATGGGGGACAGATTGTGCTGCCCATTGCCGGAGCCGTTCGTCTGGCGCGCTTTTACAAGAAGTTTAAATCCGGATGGTATACGCTGCCGAGAAAGAAGGGCGAAACCAAACCTTCTTCCAGGATGCTGATCAGCCGGGGATTCGGTACCTCCCATATCCCGCTGCGCTTGCAATGTCCCGCAGAATATCATGTGCTTACATTACGCAAAAAACCTTAATTCGATCGTCAGCTGGCGACGGCAGAATTAAGGTTTTTTGTGTTTTTTCGGATTATCTTATCTTAGGTTCGATTAATTGCGGATCCACGAAGCCATACCCTTTGGCTTCAAGCTTGGTCAGCAAGGTATCAAGGGCCTCAACGGTCCAGGGAAGCTCATGCATCAGAATGTTGCTGCCAGGGTGAAGCTGTTCCAGCACATTGCTGACTACGGCATCGGGTTTGTTTTTGTTTTTGCTTTCCCAATCCAGCGAGCCGTTGGACCAGGTCATGAACAGCAGGTCATGATCAAGGGCAACTTCCTTGACGGTATCTCCGCCTGAGCCAAATGGAGGACGAAAAAACTTCGGTTCCGATCCGGTCGCTTCTTTGACGATTTGCTGTACATCCCCGATCTGTTCCTTCACCTTCTGTTTGCTTTCTTTTTTCAGGTCGATATGATCCCAGGAATGATTCCCAATGATTTGACCGCGGTCATGGATCAGTTTTAACAGCTCTGGATGCTCCTTCGCACGGTATCCATTGACGAAGAAAATCGCTTTGGCATCATGTTTGTCCAGCTTATCGATCATTTGGTTGATCATGGTTTTATCCTTGGGGCCGTCATCAAACGTGAGCAGCACGACTTTTTCGGGTACGGAATCATCATTGGGAACGATGCGATACACCTTATTCATGTGATATTTCGGTTCAGATGGTGCCTCGTTGTCAGGACTCTTGACAGCTTTATCTGATGGGTCCGCGGATTTATCCACGTCAGGCTCAGCTTCAGGCTTGTCCGTTTCGGCTGCCTTGTCGGTGCCTTCTTTCGGAGTGGACACCTGACCGGAGGTTTCATTTTGCTGTGCTGCCCTGTCATTACCGACTTCCGTGGCCGTGCTTTGCTTCTGAGCCGCGCCGTTGCTGCCACATGCGCTGAGCATAAGGCAGAAAGCCAGCAGAAGTACTGTTCGTGTTCTAACCATGATTCCATCTCACTTTCCTGTATTTATGTAGCATGAGTTCTTGGCGGTGCGAGAACAATAATCTCGAGTTTATCATAGAAGGAGGTATCATTTGTGAAGACTTCGTCATTTCTATATGGTGTCATTATCGGCGCCGTTGCATGCCGGATGATTTCCCGTAATAACAGCAAGTTCTTCTCCTCAATGATGAAAGATGCGAATCTAGGCCGATTCGCGGATACCGCGATGAGTAAAATTCAGGGCACCAAGAGCCAGCAATATTCTGGCTTCAGCCAAGAAAGCGTGTCTCCCAGTTCAGGCCGACATGATTCCACTCATTCCAATGGAACTGCAGGGGTACAGACATCGACTCATTCGAAGGCTGCCAACCTGAAACAAGTCAAGGATTTCATCCGAAACAACCCTGATGTTAAAAACGAAGTCGAACAGATTTTGAAAGAGACCCATACCGTCATACCGGGTTTGTAAACGGCATGAACCATTTTGAATCATTCTCGGGGAGCGGCCACACGATTCCCTGTGAATGATTCTTTTTTCTTTAGCTACATATTTACGTGCATTTGTGGTTATTAAATGATAAAATCAATTATATAAAACCATTTTTATCACGTCATAATCCAGACATCATAATTTGTTATAAACTTTTGTTTTACGTAAGGAGGATCCTGTCATGAAAATAGAGCGTTTGAGTCAAGATAAGATACGGATTTTCCTCACGTTTGACGATCTGAGTGAGCGTGGGATCCAGAAGGAAGAGATGTGGCAGGAAATACCGAAAGTTTATGACCTGTTTACGGAGATGATGGATCAGGCATACAGTGAACTCGGATTTGATGCCACCGGACCGCTTGCCGTTGAGGTGTTTGCACTGCCTGCCCAGGGCATGGTGGTTATTGTGACGAGAGGGAAATACGATCATCATTTCGGCGGCTTATCCGAAGAAGATATGCCGGACGAGATTTATGAAATGGAAGTAACGCTGGATCAAAGTGATACGATCGTCTATGTTTTTCAGGATTTTGAAGTGCTCATTGAAGCATCGCATATGTTGAAGGACCTTGTAGGCGGAGCGGGTAAGCTCTATCACTATATGGATAAATGGTTTTTGTACTTCGATCCTGAGGAATTGGATAGCGAGAAGCTGCCGGCGGTTATTGCGATGCTGGCTGAATTCGGTGAATCCTCCTCAGTAACGGAGGCGATGCTGGAGGAATACGGGAAGAAAGTCATGCCTCAGCAAGCAGTTGAGGTTATCTGTACACACTTCCAGCGTCAGCATTAATGAAGGTGGGCGTGCGTGCCGGACTTCAGGCCCGCAACTAACGGAAGGGGAATTTTAGTGCTGGTGTTCTCGGTAATTGCGTCAGCTTTGGCGCCGGGACTCGCATTGCTCACGTATTTTTACCTGAAAGATAGGTATGATCAAGAGCCCCTGCACATGGTGATCAAGGTGTTCATGTTAGGGGTTCTGATCGTTTTCCCGGTTATGATTTTGCAGCGGGGAATGATACTATGGCTTGGCGACAATCCGGTAGTCAACTCATTGTTCGTTTCGGCGGGCGTTGAGGAATTTCTGAAATGGTTCGTAATGTATCATATCATTTTTAACCATACGGAATTTGACGAGCCTTATGACGGCATCCTTTATGCAGTGGCGATATCGCTGGGATTTGCTACGGTAGAGAATTTGCTTTACGCCTGGTACAGCCAGGCAGCCTTTGGTCCGATGTTCTTACGAGCACTGCTGCCCGTTTCGGGACACGCGATGTTTGGCGTGATCATGGGATATTACATGGGACATGCGAGGTTCACGGAAGGGAAACGAAGAAGATTCTTCCTCGTTCTATCCTTGTTCCTGCCTTGGATGTGGCATGGTCTGTACGACCTGATTCTGAACCTGCTGACCCACACATGGGTATGGTTCATCGTACCGCTTATGGTGCTGCTGTGGTATGGCGGCATGGGCAAAATCTCTAGAGCTAACAACCGTTCTCCTTTTCGTTTCATTAAGCGGGAGGAAGAGGTTAACACTTAACAAATCAGGGCACACTTCATTCTATAGACCTCGGCTGACAGCCAGGGAATCATAGAAAGGGAGGTGTCTTTTTTTGCGTGTAAAAGTGAAAATTCTTTGCAAAGATTGCGGTGAACGTTTTGTGCTGCGGGGAAAAAAGGAGCAGGGCCGGATTGAAACCGGATTTAAGCAGTGTCTGTGCAACAACCGCGATCACTTCGACATTGAGGAAGATTTCTAAGGGATGAAGGAATTATACAGAGATGCATAAGACTTCTTTCTTCTAGTCAAACTAACGGCAGTGAGTAGAAGAAAGGAGACTATCGCATCATGTACAAACGATTAAGCGCTATTCTGTTTCCTGTGGCCACAATTTTATTGATCGGGGCTCTGGTATGGGGTTATCAAGAGAATAAAGAGAAAAACGCCATATTGATTAATGCCGAGAACCAATACCAACGGGCATTCCATGACTTGTCATACAATATGGACAGGATTCATGCCGAGCTCGGCAACACACTTGCGGTAAGCTCTACCTCCCAAGGGATGCACCGGAAGGGCTTGATGAATGTATGGCGCCTAACCAGCGAGGCTCAAAATGAGATCAGCCAGCTGCCGCTTACGCTCCTTCCCTTCAACAAGACCGAAGAGTTCCTTTCCCGAATTTCTAATTTTGCCTACAAAACAGGTGTGCGTGATTTAACGAAGGAGCCGCTCAGTGAGGGTGAAGTCAAAACGTTGAAATCCCTGTACGCCAACTCCGGCGAAATTACAAAGGACTTGCAGCATGTGCAGAACAAGGTTATCGCAAACAGCTTGCGCTGGATGGATGTAGAGACGGCCCTGGCAACGAATAAAGTCGAAGACAATTCCATTATTGACGGCTTCAAGACGGTGGACAAAAAGGTGGAGTCCTACCCTGAGCTTGATTGGGGACCATCGGTAAGCAGCATTTATGACCGCCGTTCCGTGAAGCAATTGGCAGGCATGCCGATATCGGAAGAGGATGTAAAACGCAAAGCACTGAAGTTCTCGGATGTGGGCAACAATGCCAAAGTACAAGTGACGAAGAACGGAAGCGGCACCGAGTGGGTATCTTATACAGCGAAGGTACAACATCCGAATGGGCATATGCTCAGCATGGACTTTACCGAAAAAGGCGGCCAGCTGATTTCCTATACGGATGAGCGGAATGTTGGCGCCAAGCAAGCGTCCGTTCAGGCTGCAATCGACAAAGCCCAGCAATTCCTGACGAAAAAAGGCTACTCCGATATGACGGTTGTTTCAGCTGACCAATATGACAACCTGGCCAACTTTTCCTTTGTCCGTGAAGAGGACGGTGTGCTGATTTATCCTGAGAAAATCACCGTTCGTTCGGCTATGGACAATGGGGATGTCATTGGATTCCAGGCCAGCGACTTTGTGTATGAGCATCAGATCAAGCGAGAAATCCCGCAGCCCAAAATTAGTCTTGCCGAAGCGGAAAAGGTCTTGAATCCTGAGTTCAAGGTGCTCTATCACCGTAAAGCCTTAATCAAAAACGACCGTTCCGAGGATGTCCTGTGTTATGAGTTTGGCGGGCGAATCAACGGGGCTCAGTATCGGATTTACATTAATTCGGATACCGGCCTTGAGGAAACGGTTGAGGTTGTAAAGGATGCGCAGGCAGGAATCAAATAATCGAAGATTGCGTGATTCAAGCCGGTTCAGGAGCTTTCCTGAATCGGCTTTTTGCATGGGTTGAAGGAGCTGAAGCAACCGGGACCATTCCATGTTTCCCAAGAATAGGACATGAATCGACCATGATTTGAAGATTTTGTCCTATGGGCCGTGGCATCCCATGATATAATGGGAAATAATGATTATGATGAATTAGTGGGTGAGCGCATTGTATCCAAAGATTAACGATGTCCTCTATATCCAATTGGATACGGGGGATGAGAAGGAAGCCAATATTGTATATAAATCCCGCATTTCCGACATGGATGACGAATCGATGTATATGGAGGTTCCGCTGCAGGAAGGGACGGGCAGGCTGAAAAAGCTGTACATCGGGGACGAGCTGTCCGCTTACTTTTTGACGGAAGGCGGAGTCAAGAATTTCTTCAATTCCTACGTCCTGAGTCACCATGAGGATATTATCCGTCTGGTTCGCATCAAGAAGCCGGAGCAGGATCAAATTACGAAGGTGCAGAGAAGAAGCTTTCTCAGGGTGCAAGCCGAGCTCGAGGTAGCAGTCATGACCAATGACGGCACCCAGTTTTTAGCCAAAACCGATGATGTCGGCGGCGGCGGCGTATCCTTTCATCTGCAGCCGGATCAAACGATTGCGGAAGGAAGTATATTGACTTGCTGGATACTCATCCCGTTTAAGAACGGATCCGTGGAGCACGTCCCGTTTGAAGGCGAGGTTGTAAGGGTGAAGCAGCTGCCTACCAATCGAAGCATCGTTATGCTGAAGTTTAATCAGATCGCAGATATGGAACGGCAAAAGCTGATTCGTTTTTGTTTTGAGAGACAGTTTGATTTTCGCAATCGTTAATGCATAAAAAGGACAGGCCTGTGGCACACTATCCGAAAATTTTGTCCCGGAGGGACTGCCTGCCATGTCAGAAATAGTAAACGATCAAGATCAGCTGCTCGAAAAAACAAGACTGGAAGTTAAGCATGAGGAGAAGGGACAAGCCCTGCATGATCGCTATGGAAAAGTGCTCCTTAAGCTGCTGATCTGGCTTGTGCTTGCCCTGGTGATTTTCCAGCTGCTATTGCATTATGAGCCCAGCCGGCCCTATATTTCGCCCATTCAGCAGATGGAGGGTGTTCCCGTTAACGAGCCAAATGTAAACGATTGGATGGGGGAAAACACCCCTTCTCTTTTGCATCACTCTAGCTAGTGTGGTATAATTTTCACGTCGCAGGCGGGCGCCTGCTTTTTTCTTGAAATATAAGATTGTGCCATTGTTTCATTCGCGCTGTCTTGTATATTTTCACTAGAGAGACGGTGATTCCGTCCGTAAGGGATGGTAAGCCCTTTCGATTTCGAGGTATATGTTTGAGGAGGAATGCCCCGTTGGTTACGCAGGGGACAGGTTATCGCGACAGAATTAATATTGCCATCGACGGTCCGGCAGGCGCGGGAAAAAGCACCGTAGCGCGTATGGTAGCCAGCAGGCTGCAGTACATCTACGTGGATACCGGAGCCATGTACAGGGCAGTCACCTGGTTCATGCTGAACCAAGGGATTTCTCCAGAAAATCCCGAAAAAGTGCTTCAACATGCACAAAACATGGTGATTGAATTAAAACCGCATGAAAATGGTCAAATGGTCTGGCTGAACGGGGAAGATGTTACACCCTATATTCGTTCACATCAGGTTAGTGCAGTGGTATCCCAATATGCACGAATCGAGGGTTTGCGGATAAAGCTTGTCCGTTTACAGCAGCAAATGGCACAGGACAAGGGCGTTGTCATGGATGGACGTGACATCGGCACGACGGTGTTGCCGGATGCTGAGGTGAAGATTTTCATGACGGCCAGTGTCAAGGAACGTGCTCTCCGCCGCTTCAATGAGTTGAGTGATGAAGGCATATCGCTGGAACAACTGGAAAGAGATATCGCAGAACGTGACAGGCTTGACCAGGAACGTGAAGTGTCGCCGCTCCGATGCGCAGAGGATGCCATCATACTGGATACGACACATATGGATATCAACCAGGTTGTGGAAGCAATTCTTTCATATTGCGAAACTTAAGTGGGATGGGGAGAAATGGGCATGATTTATGTTTTTTGCAGAGCGGTGGTCCGCGGTTTGTTCGCTATTCTCTACAGATTCGAATCTGTCGGCGTACATAACATACCTTCAGAAGGCGGCGTGCTAATCTGTAGCAATCATATTAGCATTCGAGATCCGATATCTGTGGGCATTCACGTCAAGCGCCAGGTTAAGTTCATGGCCAAAGCGGAACTGTTCAACATTCCGGTGTTCGGATGGCTGGTTCGTCAGCTTGGAGCATTTCCGGTCAAGCGCGGCGGAGTAAGTAAAGATTCGATCAAAACCGCCCTCACGATATTGCGTACCGGTGAGATCATGGGTATCTTTCCTGAGGGCACGCGCAATTCTGATTCAACCGCGGCAAAACGGGGTGCGGCAAGCTTCGCTCTCCGCAGCGGGGCGACGGTCATACCGGCTGCCATCATTGGAGATTACAAGCTTTTTCGCAAAGTGAAGATCATCTATGGTGCACCTGTGGACCTATCCCGGTTTGAAGGTGACAAGTCACCGGAAGCTCTGGATGCGGCAACCGAATTGATCATGGCAAAAATTCACGAAATGCGCGCAAGCGGCAAGCCAACCGTGAACTGATTTATTCGCTCCATGCATAAAAAGCATGGGAAGATTGGAAAGATACTACAGCAATTATGTTTTGAACTTCGCCAATGCGAGTTTAAATAAATGGGGTTTGAATTGAGGAGGTTATTTGACATGTCGGAAGAAACAAGAAATCAAGAGGCTGCTGAAAACCAAGAGCAGATGGACCAAATCGTATCCTTGAAAAAAGGGGACACCGTGAAAGGGACGATCGTCAAACTGGAGGACAACCAAGCTTACGTAAGCATTGGATATAAATATGACGGCGTAATTCCTGTTCGCGAACTGTCTTCTGTACAACTTGATAATGCATCTGATGCGGTTCAGGTTGGCCAAGAGGTAGAATGCAAAGTCGTTAGCATTAACGACGACAAGGAAAGCCTGGTTCTTTCCAAGCGCGCGATCGACACTGAGAATTCATGGGAAGAGCTTGAGAAGCATTTTGCGGATCAAGACGTATTCGAAGTAACGGTGGCTGACGTGGTGAAAGGCGGACTCGTAGCCGATGTTGGTGCACGCGGATTTATTCCTGCATCCATGGTAGAGCGTCATTTCGTTGAAGACTTCAGCGACTATAAAGGCCGCACGCTTCGCGTGAAAGTAAAGGAACTGGACCGCGAGAACAACAAAGTAATTCTTTCCCAGAAGGATGTTCTGGAAGAAGAGTTCGAAGCAAACAAACTTAAAGTGATGTCCGAGCTTCAAGACGGCCAAGTGCTGGAAGGTACAGTACAACGCCTTACGCAATTCGGAGCATTTGTTGATGTTGGCGGCGTAGACGGATTGGTTCACGTATCCGAGATCGCTTGGAGCCACGTCGACAAGCCTGCCGATGTATTGTCCGAAGGCGATCAAGTGCGTGTGAAGGTACTGAAAGTGGATCCTGAAAAGGGCAAAATCAGCCTCAGTATCAAAGCAGCCGCTCCGGGTCCTTGGGAAACAGCTGGCGAGCAATTCAACACTGGCGACATCGTAACAGGCGTTGTTAAACGTTTGGTTACGTTCGGGGCATTTGTTGAACTGGCACCAGGTGTTGAAGGTTTGGTTCATATCTCCCAAATCTCCCACAAGCATATCGGTACACCGCAAGAAGTATTGAAAGAAGGCCAAGAAGTTCAGGTTAAAGTGCTTGATATCAACACTTCCGAGCAACGTATCAGCCTGAGCATCAAAGAAACGGAAGAAGCGCCAGCTCAAGCTCCGCGAGCTGAAAAACCGTCCAAAGGTCCTAAAATCGACCTGAAAGACAACCCGAACGTTTCTTTGAACAATCAAGGCATGAGCGTTACGCTTGGAGAGCGTTTCGGCGATAAGCTGAGCAAATTCAAGTAAGCCCGGGAACAGTTTTGTTCGGTCTATTGACCTATCATAACGAAGTCGGCGAACCCAGAAATCTGGGTTCGCCATTTGTTTTTTTAGGGGACGAACGTTTACGGATGTTGTAACATGGGGTAGAGCATAATAGAAATGCAGATGAAAGGTTAGCCAATTGTAACGTTTTTTGCTATGATGATAATCGTAAGAATTGACAGGAGGAGTGACTATGGCAAGACCCGTAGTGGCTATCGTCGGACGGCCAAACGTCGGTAAATCCACCATATTTAACCGATTGATTGGCGACAGATTAGCCATCGTTGAAGATAAACCGGGTATTACCCGTGACCGGATTTACGGTAGTGCCGAATGGAACGGTAAAGCGTTCAGTGTCATCGATACCGGAGGTATCGAAATCGATGGCGATGACATGATATTGAAATCGATACGCATGCAAGCCGAGCTTGCAATTGAAGAAGCGGATGTCATCGTATTTATGTGCGATGCGAAGACAGGGGTTACCCAATCGGACGAGGAAGTTGCACAGATTCTGTTCCGATCAGGTAAACCAGTCATACTCAGCGTAAACAAAGTGGATAATTTGAAGCGCGTGGATGATATCTATGAGTTCTATTCCCTCGGATTTGGCGATCCTGTCGGGATATCGGGAAGTCACGGCACAGGGATCGGCGACCTGCTGGACGTTGTGGTCGAGAACCTGCCGGAACTGGAAGACGACGGATATGACGAGGATGTTATTCGAGTTGCCCTGATTGGCAGACCGAATGTGGGCAAGTCCTCTCTCGTTAATGCCATTTTGGGAGAAGAGCGCGTCATTGTCAGTGACGTTGCCGGTACTACGCGCGATGCTATTGACACGCCGTTCGAGAAGGATGGGCAGCGGTATGTGCTCATCGATACGGCGGGCATGCGCAAACGTGGGAAAGTCTATGAGACCACGGAGAAATACAGCGTTATGCGGGCCATGCGTGCCATCGAGCGCGCGGATGTCGTTCTCGTACTGATCAACGGGGAAGAAGGCATCATCGAGCAGGACAAGCATATTGCCGGTTATGCCTATGAGGCCGGGAAAGCGTCTTTGTTCGTCGTGAACAAATGGGATATGGTCGAGAAGGATGACAAAACGATGCAGCAGTTCGAGAAAAAGATCCGCGATCATTTCTTGTTCATGACCTATGCGCCGGTTGTTTTCCTGTCGGCCAAAACAAAGCAGCGTTTGCAGAAGCTGCTCCCTGTCGTTAAGCATGTGGCTGATCAGCATTCACTGCGCGTGCAGACGCATCTCCTTAACGATGTCATATCCGATGCGATTGCCATCAATCCGCCTCCAACGGATAAGGGAAGAAGATTGCGTATTAACTACTCAACACAGGTTGCGGTTAAGCCGCCGACCATGGTCGTATTTGTCAACGATCCGGAATTGATGCACTTCTCATATGAGCGTTACCTTGAGAACAAGATTCGGGCCGCGTTTGACTTTGAAGGTACACCCATCAGGATATTTACTCGAAGAAAGTCTGATGAGAGTTAGGGGAGAATAGCTTGATTTTGGAGATCGTAGCGATAGTTGTGTGTTATTTACTCGGTTCGGTAAGCTTCAGCGTGCTGCTTGCCAAAATCCTAAAAGGGATTGATATTCGTCAGCATGGCAGCGGCAACGCCGGGGCAACCAATACCCTTCGCGTCCTGGGAAAGGGACCTGCCATACTTGTATTGGCTTTGGATGTAATTAAGGGCATCGCTGCGGTTTGGATCGGACGATGGCTCGGGGGAGACAATGCGTGGCTGCCGGGATTGTGCGGTATTGCGGCCATTATCGGTCATAATTGGCCTCTTTACTTCCGCTTTCGAGGCGGCAAAGGGATTGCAACAGCCATTGGGGTGCTTGCTACGCTTTGCTTTATACCAGCGTTTATAGCAGGCATTATTGCCATTCTATCCATTGTTTTTACCCGTTATGTATCTTTGGGTTCCCTTATTTTTGTAGTGCTTACCCCTGTTTTTCTATTGATCGCTGATTATTCGCGGCCAATCTTTTGGACGAGCTTGATCATATGCATATTCGCCTTCTGGCGGCATCGCTCGAACATCGTGAAGCTTGTGCAGGGGCGTGAAAACAAGCTGGGTTCTGGAAAAGGAAAGGACAAAGGAGGGAAGCGCGTTGTCTGACAAAGTCGCTGTTCTGGTGGCAGGCAGTTGGGGAACCGCTTTGGCAAGTGTTCTCGCTTCAAATGACCTGGAGGTTGTCGTCTGGACAAGAACGGAGGAACAGACTCGTGAAATCAACGAGTCGCATACCAATAACCGTTATTTACCCGGGGTGGAGTTATCACCGAATATTCGCGCTACAACCGATATGAAAGAGGCCGTCTCATCGGCTGTTGCTGTAGTTATCGTTGCACCTTCGTCCGCGATGCGGGAAGTGACGGGGCAGCTGAAGCAGTTTTGGACCGAGGACATGCTGGTGATTCATGCGACCAAAGGATTCGAGACTGAATCCTTGAAGCGGATGTCCACCGTCATATCCGAGGAGCTTGGCTGTGAGGAAGGCCGCGTGGTGGTATTATCAGGACCAAGCCATGCGGAGGAAGTGGTCAGACGCTGCCCTACAACGGTCGTAGTGGCGTCTTTGAATGCCGAGGCGGTTGTAGCCGCTCAAGATTTGTTCATGAACACGTATTTCAGAGTGTACACGAATCGGGATATGATCGGTGTTGAGCTGGCCGGGGCTCTGAAGAATATAATCGCTTTGGGCGCCGGGATGTCCGACGGGCTGGGCTTCGGTGACAACGCCAAGGCAGCGCTTATCACGAGAGGTTTGGCAGAAATTTTGCGAATCGGCATGGAAATGGGCGCGAATCCAATGACGTTTGCCGGGCTTGCAGGGATCGGTGACCTCGTGGTTACCGCCACCAGCCAGCACAGCCGAAACTGGCGGGCTGGTTCGATGCTTGGTCAGGGTAAGAAGTTAGATGAGGTTCTTGGTTCCATGGGTATGGTTGTGGAAGGAATACGCACGACCCAAGCCGCACATGCCATCTCCGAGAAATACGGCGTACAGATGCCGATTGCCGACCAGCTGTATCACGTGTTGTTTAAAGACCGGAATCCCCGCATCGCCGTGGAAGCCTTGATGGGTCGGGATCCCAAGACCGAGATGGAAATGATGCCGCTTGAAACATGGGAGCAATGGCACACCTAGCTTATTCACCATTCCGATGATTGACTCATATATTGATGTGAGGATGTCGGAGGAGGGGTGGAAATGAGCAAAAGCTTTCACAAGGATGTACTGAATGCGATTAACAAGAAAAGCGGCAAGAAAATTTCTTCAGGGGCTGTCAATAAGCTGGCTAGCACGGTTAAGCCGTCTACAATGCAAAATGAAGCCCAGCTCCGCCAGCTGATCAAGCAGGTATCTTCGATGGCGAACATACCTGTTAGTGAGGACACGATCCAAGAGATTGTCGGCGCGGTGAAGAAGAGTGGCATGAATCCAAGCAATATGGAAGCCTTGATGAAAATGATGATGAACAAATAAGATACGATGATGATGTTGAACAAAAGACGCTCCGGATTGGATAGCGGCTTTTGTTCTTTTTTTCGACATACCTGGGGTGAGGCGCTATCATTTTCGTGATATAATAGGTTGAAATTGATGAGAGAATGGAGAGTTTCGTGACATGGATCCGATGCAAAAGATGTGGCTGTCCTTAGTCGCATTATTGATTATGGCACTGTCCGTCATAGTGGTTACGCTTGCGCGAAGCAAGACCAAGGGTTTTCTGCGCGGCGCGCTGTCGTTCGTGGCCTTTATGATGATGATTTTCGGTTTTATTATTGGACTGGCCTCCATCATATAACGTAGGAAGTCAATCCGGGACGATACGGTAAAGGGGTGCAGCATGACGCTGAATGATCTGCCGGAATTGGAGAGTGTGTTAGCTACCGCCATTCATAAGCTGAATCAGGTACCTATTGCTTGGCTGCTGGGTGGAAGCTGCAGCTTGCTTCTGCAGGAAGTAACATTGGACAAGCCGCCGAGAGATATCGATATATATACCGATGCAGGGGGCGTACAGCCATTGCATGAGTCGCTGGCTTTTATGGCCGTGGATGCTCCCCGATTAGACCAAGAGGGGATATATTCTTCGATTCTGAGCCACTATGAAATAGAGAAAGTTCCGATTGAACTGGTAGGCGGATTTGAAGTGAATTCAAACGGGTCCTCCTACTGTGTTGAGATCGATCCATTGCTGTATCCTGCAGCACCAGAGAGTCATATACAGGGCGTCACGGTACGACTGATGCCGTTATCCCATGAACTGGTGTTTAATGTGCTTCGGGATCGACCCGATCGGTACAATGCCATTGCAGAGGCGATCCTGAGGGACATGGACCAACATATGCCGCTGCTTCAGCAGCTGTTAAGCCGGAACCGTTTGAGCGTGGAACATCGGACGGTGTTGAACCGATTAATCGGACTACAGCCATAACTGGCGAATAGGGCCGGCAGCATGGAAGAATGTGTACATAAGAAAAGGAGCGCGTTTACCGTTGGACTACGAGGTGTTATTTCTGCCGGATCAGAAGAAGGTCAAGGTTCGTCCGAACACGAATGTACTGGATGCCTCCCGCCGGGCCGGCGTGCGTATTCCTACCCGTTGCGGAGGCAAAGCCGGTTGTTTGATGTGCAAAATCATAGTTCCGAGCGAGGAACGAGATCATTGCTCTGCTCCGGAGCCCAAGGAAATCAGGAAGCTGGGGACATCGATGATGGAACAAGGCTACCGGCTATCCTGCCAGACGAGAATCACGAATCATATCAAGGTAATGATTCCCGAGGACCCGCTCAAAGCTGCGATACGCAAACAGCTCGAAGCAGCGAGAAACCGGGAGTCCGATGACTTTATTTAAAGCGAAGGATGATGTTAGTTGAGTATGATCACTTGGATGACCCAAGCGGCAGGCCGTTCGAAGCGGATGTCTACCGTCTTAATCCTGGTGCTGTTTCCGATGTTGCTGACAGGTTGTCTTTATCCTGACGAGAAATTGCAGGAGAACAAGGTTTCATATAGGGAAAGTGTCAAACGGATACAATCGGCTGTAGATGATTTTTATAAAGAACAGGGAATCTTGCCGATGATTACGGCAGGTCCGGAAATTCCGCGGTATGAGAAATACCGGGTCGATTTGGATCAGCTGAAGAACCGGGGATACATCGACCAAATTCCGGATACGGCATTTGAGAAGGGCGGTAGTGGCTATTTTCTCATTATTAATGAGGAAACCGAGCCAACCGTGAAGGTTATGGACTTGACCACGGCCCAGAAGGTGAATGACGTTCAGAGAGCCGTGAATTTGTACAAAATGGCGCATGACAACGCTCTTCCTGCAGGGGAAGACCTGTACCCGGGATATACGGCAGTGGACCTGTCCAAGACCGATGCCAAATCCCTTTCATTACTGAGTGTATACTCGGGTCAGGAGATGACCTTTATGATGGATGAAGAGGGAACGGTATACGCCGATTATGCGTTCGATATTATGCAGGCTATCCAGAAGAACGGTTCCGATCCTCAAGAAGGTGAGGATTTACGGGTGTTCCTGGAGAAGGAATCCTATTATGTCCCCGTAAAATCCGTACCTTATATATGGAAGGATGGGCAGCCCGTTGCTCAGCCGCTATCCTAAACCTATACCCGCCGTGATCGGCGGGTATTTTTGTTGAACCTACATGGTTACCGATAACTGGTGAGGATAGGGGATTCGGAAGCCATGAAGCGGACCTGTATTTTTTTCTTGAGACCCTTCTTCGATAGATTTTTTGAAAATGGTTGAATCTATTTGGAATATCTATTAAAGTGCGCGCATATTCATAATCTGAAAGAGTAGTGCGGGCAAGAGCCGGTTGCCCACATCATGAGGCATACGAAAACGTCTGAAGGCGCACAGCATGAAGTCAAACCGCGCCCTTAGCGGTAGTTGTTTTTAACGGTATTCGAGGGCAGTGTCTAGTTGGTAGGCCTATTCGATATCCTTAAAAAAAACTGGACGGACTTTAAGGGGCAACCGTCATATTTTTGAACCCGGTACATATGATGTTACTAGTCCAAATGCATGTACGAGTTACGCCGCTTTGCCGTTTCCATCAAAACTCATGGAATACCGGCGGCGGGATGCTGGCGACATTGTAAAGGCTGCTCATCTGTTGCAATGGCTTTGGCTATGAGTGGAACACGAAGCGGATGCTCTTAAAGCATTTTTCCTTCGGAGTAATTTGAGGAGGGGATCTCTTTTGGAAAAAGTGGACATTTTTAAGGACATTGCCGAACGGACCGGAGGGGACATTTACTTAGGTGTTGTCGGTGCCGTCCGTACGGGAAAATCAACCTTCATCAAGCGGTTTATGGAGACGGTTGTTCTCCCGAACATTACGAACGAGGCGGATCGAGTAAGAGCTGTCGATGAGCTGCCTCAAAGTGCTGCAGGGAAAACAATCATGACAACCGAGCCGAAATTCGTGCCGAACAACGCGGTACAGATCAAAGTTACGGAAGGTCTTGAGGTCAACGTCAGATTGGTGGATTGTGTAGGTTATGCCGTTGAAGGCGCTAAGGGCTACGAGGATGAGAATGGCCCGAGAATGATCTCGACGCCATGGTTCGAAGAACCGATTCCGTTCCAGGAAGCGGCTGAAATCGGAACGCGCAAAGTTATTCAGGAGCACTCCACGCTTGGCGTCGTCGTCACGACAGACGGAAGCATTGCGGAAATTCCGCGGAGCTCTTATGTTGAGGCTGAGGAGCGCGTTATCGAGGAACTGAAGGAAGTCGGCAAGCCATTCGTGGTGGTCATTAACTCGACGCGTCCACGCAGTGAAGAAGCGCTTCAGCTGCGCAATGAGCTGGCAGAGAAATACGACATTCCGGTGATGACACTGAGTGCGGCCACGATGACCGAAGATGATGTAACCGGTGTTCTTCGTGAAGTATTGTATGAGTTCCCCGTGCATGAAGTGAACGTTAATCTTCCTAGCTGGGTTATGGTGCTTAACGAGAACCACTGGCTGCGCAGCAACTATGAGAACTCGGTCAGAGATACCGTGAAAGATATCCGCCGTCTGCGTGACGTGGACCGGGTGGTCAGCCAGTTCATGGAGTATGACTTCATCAACCATGCCGGACTTAGCGGCATGAATATGGGGCAGGGCGTTGCCGAGATCGATCTCTTTGCACCTGACGAACTGTATGACCGGATCCTGATGGAGGTTGTGGGTGTCGAGATTCGCGGTAAAGATCATTTGCTGCAGCTAATGCAGGAGTTCTCTCATGCCAAACGGGAATACGACCGCTTCGCTGAAGCGCTTGAAATGGTTAAAACGACAGGTTACGGTATTGCTGCTCCTTCCCTGGCTGAGATGGCGTTGGATGAGCCTGAGCTTATCCGTCAAGGCACCCGCTTCGGGGTAAGATTGAAAGCGACCGCGCCTTCCATCCATATGATTCGGGTCGACGTGGAATCCGAGTTCTCGCCGATTATCGGCACAGAGAAGCAAAGCGAAGAGCTTGTGCGCTACCTGATGCAGGATTTCGAGAACGATCCGATCAAGATTTGGGAATCCGATATATTCGGACGCTCGCTGCACTCGATCGTCCGTGAAGGAATTCAAGGCAAAATCGCAATGATGCCTGACAATGCGAGATATAAATTGCAAGAAACTTTGGGTCGGATCATCAACGAAGGTTCCGGCGGTTTGATCGCGATCATTCTTTAAGTGAGTATCGCTAAGGTGTTGAATACGCAGTCGCTAACGGGTCTAAAGTCCCGATTAGCGGCTGTTTTTCGTGTTTTCTTTGGTAGTGCAGAGCAAAACGCTTGAAATTATGAGATGGCTGTATTACTATAAATTTGTTCCGCGTCATGCATTCTAAACGCGAGATAGGGGTAAAATACCCGATTGCACGTATAATTTGCGGTAAAACGGAAACAGTGAATAGCAAGTGGAGCACATTCCTTGTTAGGGAGGTGAAAGAATGAATAAATCGGATCTGATTACACAAGTAGCTGAATCTACTGAGCTTTCCAAGAAGGATGCAACTAAAGCGGTTGATGCCGTTTTCGATGCAATCTCCGAAGCGTTGCAAAGTGGAGACAAAGTACAGCTGGTCGGCTTTGGCAACTTCGAGGTTCGCGAGCGTTCCGCACGGAAAGGCCGCAACCCGCAAACAGGTGAAGAAATCGAAATCCCTGCGAGCAAAATTCCTGCATTTAAACCTGGTAAAGCGCTCAAAGACGGAATCAAATAAAGATTTCTACATATTACCTAAGAGCACAGGTCGTGAATTCGTTCACGGCCTTTTCTTTTAGCTTACGGTGAGGAGGTCTGAACAATGGAGAACGTTCAAAACGGGGATTATTTTATCGTCAAGGCGCTGGACCATGGCGTGCAGGTGATCGGCCTTACCCGCGGTCAGGACACCCGGTTTCATCATACCGAGAAGCTGGATAAAGGCGAGGTCATCATCGCCCAATTCACGGATCATACGTCTGCGGTTAAAATACGCGGCAAAGCTGAGGTCATGACCAAGCATGGGAAGATTGAATCCGGCATTTGAATAGGATTACCATCTTGGCAAAGCCCCACCAAATTGGTGGGGCTTTTTTATGTTTGATGTTTCTTTACATGGATTATGTGTTAACCCATTGTTAAAGGTACCCTTGTTGGATTCGCGAACGTTGTATATACTAGCGGGAATGAATAAAAATACGAGAGGATGTTTGAAAAAATCATGGCAAAACAACTCAGAGAGGGACAATATGTGGTAGTCCCTGAAAATCCGGTATCCATGTTTCTGTTCAGCAGTACCCGCTCCGGCTGGATTTGGCTGCTTGTGAGGCTGTATCTCGGTTATGCCTGGTTAACGTCGGGGCTGAAAAAGCTGACGGCGGAAGCCTGGACGGGAAGCGAAGCCGGAGCGGCCATTCAGGGCTTCGTCGGGGGAGCGCTGGCTAAGGCGGAAGAGGGGAAGGACGTCACAGGATGGTATGCTTCTTTTCTCGAAGGGTTTGTGCTTCCCAACGCCAAGCTGTTTTCGTATATGGTGGCCTTCGGCGAGGTCTTGGTCGGACTCGGGCTGATTTTGGGTCTGCTGACGGGGATTGCCGCGTTTTTCGGCGGATTAATGAATGCCAGCTTTTTATTCGCAGGCACGGTAAGCTCCAATCCATTATTGTTTATATTGGCCACATGGCTGGTCATGGCCTGGAAAGTGGCGGGCTGGTATGGTCTGGACCGCTGGGCGCTGCCGCTGCTCGGTACGCCTTGGAGTCGCAGGCGCAAGGATCAGAACATCCCAGAATAAATTGGTTCTCGCTCCAGAAGTAACATTCGTCACTTTTGCAAACGCGTTTGTCAAGTACAATTCCAACAGACCGCGGCCATGAAATCCTTTAATCTGAAATCAGATCAATTGGATAAAGGATGATGGTCATGGGAATCCGAGCTTTTTTTAAACTGGTGGAAATTCAGACGAAGGTAGCCAGCATGATTCCGTTCCTGTTCGGAACTTTGTATGCATTGTTTCGTTTTCAGCAGTTCGACGGGTATCATTTTGCCCTGATGCTCGCGTCGTTGCTCTCGTTTGATATGGCAACAACGGCGATCAATAACTATTACGATTACAAAAAAGCGATTAAAAAGAACGGGTTCGGTTACGAGCAGCACAATGCCATTGTACGTTATAACCTTAAGGAGCCTGCGGTTGTGTCCGTCATCATCGTGCTGCTCTTGACAGCCGTTGGTGCAGGGATCGCGCTTTTCCTGGCTACGGGCTGGTTGATCCTGCTGCTGGGCGGATTGTCTTTTGCCGTAGGGATATTATATTCGTTCGGACCGATTCCGATCTCGCGGATGCCGCTGGGCGAGCTGTTCTCCGGATTGTTTATGGGATTTGTCATTATATTTATTTCGGCTTGGATCCACGCGGAGGACAGCCATCTGGCGGTTCTGGACCTGCACGGCAGTGTTCTGTCCCTTCAGGTGAACCTTCCTGAGGTACTGCTGCTGCTGGTGGTATCGCTGCCGGCCATACTTGGGATTGCCAACATCATGCTGGCCAATAACATCTGCGACATGGATGAGGATATGGAGAACAAGCGGTATACGCTGCCCGTATATATAGGATTCAGGCCTTCTCTAAAGCTGTTCCGAATTCTGTATTGCCTTGCTTATCTGGACCTAGCGGCCCTTCTCCTGATGAAGGTGCACCCCGTGTTAGTTCTTCTGGTGTTCGTCACGCTTGCTCCGGTTTATAAAAAAAGCGCCGTATTCACCGCCCATCCTTCCAAAGAGAAAACATTTGCGATCGCGGTGCAAAATTTCGTGTTCATGAATCTGGCGAGGATCGCCGCGCTGGGGGTGGCAGTAGCGTGGACTTCTCAATCGTTCTTCTAAACCGAATAAGGCTCGTTTTACCTGAAGCAGGCATAGCCTGCTTTTTTTCTTTATACAATGAGGTATGGACTAATGAGGTGCGGAAGAAACTAGGAATAGAGGAGGTTTAGGACATGAAGCACTGGCGATCCGTACGAGCCGTACTCCTGCCCGCGGCGATTGCATGTATCATGCTCGCACTGTTATTGGGGCTTCAATCGCAAGCCCGTTTTAAGGTCGGCGCTGTGACAGCGGCGATACCCTATCACAGCCGGGAATTAAGCGATGCCGGATTAGTGGACTCCCTAATGAATCTTCCTCTTCACTTGAAAATAAGCCGGGCAGATTATGATGAAGGCGCGCTGACGCTGGATATCAAATTGAGCGATCCCTCGGAGACGGCCGCCGAGGTTTATGAGGATATCGCCAGCATTATGTCCTTTACGTTCGAAGGAACGGATAATGTGCAGCAGCTGTATCTAAGAGTGGTAGCCATCGATCGTTGGGGAGGGAAGCGGTATATGCTGCTGGCTTCGAATATGAACAAGGATGCCTGGGACTCACGCTATGCAGAAGCTCTGACCCAGCTCGAGAACGGCGATGTTCCGCCATCCATTGCAGCCGCTCTTAACCTAACATTTACGAATCTTTGGCTTAAGCAGTTCAGCAGCCCCTGAAAGGGGTAAAATAGTAGATGACAGGGCATGTACGCGCCTTGAACATGTGTTATAATAGATTGGATTGTGGGCTCAATTGGACAAAAGAACATCAAGTGCACGGAGGCTGAGAATGAAACCGTATCGCGTACCAGAACTGGCAGAGAAATATTTAAATTATGATATGATTCAGAACCACACGGAACTTCCGAATTTTCCGGATGCCCGTGTTCATTTGCTATACATATTTTTAAAGGATTCGGGCCGAAATCTTGCCGGACATGAAGAATTGTACGCACTGGTTACCTCACTGGTTCAGGTGGGACTCGATACGCATGAGAGCATCGACGTTACGGAGGGCAATCAAGGAGAGGCGATGATGCGATCCCGGCAGTTAAAAGTGCTCGCAGGGGATTATTTCAGCAGCCGTTTTTATCAACTCCTTGCCTTAAAGGGCGAAATTGCTGTCATCTCGCTTCTTAGCAAGGCTGTTAGCGAAGTTAACGTGATGAAGATGAGATTATACGGCAGAATGAAACAAACGCTGCTGCCTTCTGAAGAATATCTACGGCTAACGGTACAGCTGAATATGCAGCTGTTTCTTTCTTTTACTCCGCTGCTTGAGAAGTCCGTACAAGAAACATGGGAGAAGCTGCTCAAGGAAATTACGGAATGTGAGACGCTTGTTCAGGAGATGGAACGCTGTGCTACGCCTGAAATGGGCAGATGCGGTTACGTGTACTGGCATCTGATCGAGTCGGGGAGCGACGAGGAACGGAAAATGCTGGTTGGCAAGAAGACGGATATGAAGGACTGGAGGAAGCTGATCCTGAAGCACAAGGTTTCGGAGAAGCTGCTGGACAAGCTGCGCGAGTCCGTTCATGCCGTACAGCTGCTGCTGGCAAGCCGTGTAGGAGAAAGCCCGTACGCTTGTATGCTGGACCCGTTCCTGAAACGGCTAAGCACGTACCGGTCCGTCGTAAGTGAAGGGTAGGGGGATGCTGTGGATAATCAAACAACCAAGTTAGACATGAGCAAGCATGACGGCAAAAATCCGAAAGAGCAATACGTACATTCCGTCTTTGAAAGCATTTCGGGAAAATATGATATTATGAATGACATTCTCAGCTTTCGAAGACATAAAGCCTGGCGCAAGTTTACGATGAAGAAGATGAACATGCGTCGCGGCGATACGGCCATCGATCTGTGCTGCGGTACTTGCGACTGGACGATCAGTATGGCACAGGCAAGTGAATCCGGACACATAGTTGGACTCGATTTCAGTGAGGGGATGCTGAATGTCGGCCGGGGGAAGGTTGCCAAACAGGGGCTGGACCAACAGATAGATCTGGTTCAGGGGAATGCCATGAGCCTGCCGTTCGAAGACAATCAGTTCGATTACGCGACGATCGGTTTCGGTCTTCGCAATGTGCCGGATTACATGCAGGTTCTGCATGAGATGAAACGCGTGGTTAAGCCTGGCGGGATGGTTGTATGTTTGGAACTGTCCAAGCCGACTTGGCAGCCGTTCAAAGGCATTTATTATTTCTACTTTCAACAAGTGCTGCCTCGGATGGGGAAACTGGTAGCCAAGCGTTACGAGCAGTATAAGTGGCTGCCGGAATCGCTGGCTTTGTTCCCAGGACGAGAGGAGCTTGCCGAAGCTTTCCGTCAGACCGGACTTAAACAGGTTCAGGCCTATCCCTTGACTGGTGGCATAGCAGCCTTACATATTGGGATCAAGGAGAATCTGGATGTTTAAGAAAATAGGAACTTATCTTGAAATGATTAAAGTGGAGCATACACTGTTTGCTCTACCTTTCGCTTTTATGGGGGCGATTCTAGGATCGGCCGTTGTGTTTGACCGTTTACCATCCTGGGGAGATATCGGCTGGATCTTTCTTGCCATGTTCGGTGCACGCAGCGCTGCCTTCGGATTGAATCGGCTCACGGACCAGCATATCGATGCCAAGAACCCCCGCACCGCAAATCGGGCCATTCCGGCAGGACTGCTGAAACCGCTGGAAGTTATCTTATTCATTATTCTGTCTTTCGCGGTATTTTTCTGGGCCACTTACATGCTGGATCCGTTTGCTTTCCGTTTGCTGCCTATCGCTATTTTTATGCTTATTATTTATTCATATACCAAACGGTTTACTTGGCTTTGTCATCTGGTGCTCGGGCTTACAACAGCATTGGCTCCGCTTGGCGGATGGGTTGCGGTAACCGGTCAAATCGACTGGAAGGCCATTGTGTTCTATATCGCGCTTGCGTTTTGGACAGCCGGATTTGATATTGTTTACGCTTGCCAGGATGAGAAGTTTGATGCCAAAGAAAGGCTGTACTCGATTCCATCCCGGTTCGGTTTGCATAAAGCGTTGTGGTTCGCCCGCGGCTTTCACGTAGTAACAGCCATCGGTTTTATCGTTCTTTTCTTTGTCACACCGGTTGGCTGGTGGTATCTGATCGGCATGATCATCGCCTGCGGAATTTTGTTCTATCAGCATTACATCTTGTCGCCGAACGATATGAGCCGTCTGCAAACCGCCTTTTTTACGATGAACAGCACACTGAGCATCATCCTGTTTGTATTCACTCTGATTGATTTGGTGGTGCGGTATATCTGATGAAATCCATGCGCAGAAAAAGCTGGGTTGTCGGTATTACGGGAGCCAGCGGCAGCATATACGGTGTTCGCCTCACCGAGAGCCTGCTCTCGCTGGGCTATGATGTGCATTTGATCATTTCCAATGCGGGCTGGCGTGTCCTGAAGGAGGAAATGGGCTTTCAGGCGGGCAACCGCGAAGAAGTGCTGGCCGAGAAATTCGGCGGATACGAGGGGAGTGTGATGTACCATCCGATCTCTGACATCGGGGCTACGATAGCCAGTGGATCTTTCCTGGTGGAGGGCATGATCATTATGCCATGCTCCATGGGGACATTATCCTCGGTGGCACACGGCTCTTCCGACAATCTGATGGGACGCGCCGCGGATGTGATGCTGAAAGAAGGCCGTCCTCTGGTGCTTGTCCCGAGAGAAACGCCTCTGCATGCGATTCACCTGGAGAACATGCTGGCGCTGGCCAAGCTTGGCGTGAAAATCATTCCCGCGATGCCTGCGTTCTATTACGGACCGAAGACCATTGATGATATCGTGAATTTTCTGGTCGGCAAGGTATTGGACAGCTTACGCATTGAACATCAATTGTATACAAGATGGGGTGACTAGCAGGCCGGAGTGTATCGGGGAGTTAGCGGCTGCTGCAATTCTGCTTGACGAACCTGTGCTACGATTTTGGCGAACGACAACAGGAAGGGGTACGCTTATATTTCAAGTTCGTGGATGAACTTGGCCTGCTAAGATTGCAAGGTAGTGCCGGAGTTATGGAAAGAGAATCTAAGCATACGGGTGAAAAGATGAAACGATTTGACATATTCGGAACATTAAAAAAAGATATGGACGTTATCGAGAAGGAACTCTATCTCAGTGTCGAAGGCGACAGCCCCGAGCTGACAGAGACTTCTTTGCATCTGCTCCGAGCAGGGGGCAAGCGACTCCGTCCTGTTTTTGTGCTGATGGGCGGTAAGTTCGGCGACTATGACATTGACAAGCTGAAGCATGTGGCCGTGCCGCTCGAGATGATTCACAGCGCATCGCTCGTTCACGATGACGTGATCGATGATGCGGACACGCGGCGCGGTAAGCCAACGGTAAAGGCGAAATGGGACAACCGGATTGCCATGTATACCGGCGACTATATTTACGGCAAGGCGCTGGAGTTGACGACCCACCTGAAGCAGCCAGAGATTCATCAAATTCTCGCCAAGGCCATGGTCGAGATGTCCATCGGCGAAATGGAGCAGATTCGTGATTTCTTTAATACCGATCAGGACGTCAGAAGGTACCTTCTTCGCATTCGCCGCAAGACGTCACTCTTGATCGCCGTCAGCTGCCAGCTCGGAGCACTGGCTGCGGATGCGGACCGCAAGGTCGCAAACGGACTGTATCGATTCGGATATAACGTCGGCATGGCCTTTCAGATTCAGGACGATCTTCTGGATCTGTGCGGGACGGAGAAGCAGATTGGCAAGCCGCCGGGGAGTGATATGAGGCAGGGGAATATTACGCTGCCCGTTATATTTGCTCTCGAAGATAGCAAACGGAGGGAGCCGCTGCTGCAAGCGCTGGATCGGATTCATGCACTGAATGGCCAGTGTGATGTGACGGACGCCGTGGAACTTGTAACCTCAAGCGATGGTATATCGAGATCTGAGGCGTTGGCTGATCGGTATATCCGTAAAGCATTGGCCGCATTGGATACTTTGCCTGACATCAAGACCAAAAAACAGCTTAGAGATATCGCAAATTTTATTACGAAGCGGTCATATTAGCCTTAACCATGAGGTTGCTTTCTGTTAAAATACGGGTACAAACATGTAACATCACCTGAGCATGGAATGATTGTTCAATATCCTAGAATGAGGGGAAGCGTGATGAGGCCAATGGAACGTACTTTTTTAATGATTAAACCCGATGGTGTACAGCGTGGGCTGATCGGCCGAATCGTCGGCCGTTTGGAGGATAAAGGATTCAAGCTGGTTGCAGGCAAGTTCCTGCAGATTTCAGACGAGCAGGCCAAGCGCCATTATGCGGAACATGAAGGCAAAGATTTTTTTGAGAACCTGGTTGGGTTTATCACGTCCGGACCGGTGTTTGCGATGGTTTGGGAAGGGGACGACATCATTGCTTTGTCCCGCCAGGTGATCGGCAAAACGAATGTGAAGGATGCGCTGCCCGGGACGATCCGGGGGGATTTTTCAGCCCATACGCCGCACAATCTGATTCATGGATCGGATTCACCGGAGAGCGCCCAACGCGAAATTGCCAATTTTTTTGAAGAGAAGGAATTAGTTGAATATAACAAGACGCTGTCCCCTTGGCTGTAAGCTAGGGACGCGGAATAATCTGATTAAACAGGATGATACGATGACGGAACATGAACCTGTGCTGGATGATCCGGATTATATCGGCTTTGTTCGCAGTATCGAACGAAGCACGGGGATCAATCTGGCAGATTATAAAGAGGCCCAGATGAAGCGAAGGCTGACAACGCTGCGTATGAAGAAGGGGTTTGAAACCTTCTCGGCCTTCTATGACGCCATGATGAAGGACAAGCCATTATTTCATGAGTTTTTGGACCGGATGACAATTAACGTCTCGGAGTTTTGGCGCAATCCCAACCGGTGGGAAGTTCTCCGTGACAAAATATTGCCAGAGATATCCCGGCAGAATCCCGGGGTATTGAAAATATGGAGCGCCGCCTGCTCCACGGGTGAGGAGCCATATACGCTTGCCATGATACTGTCCGAACAGAAGATGCTGGGCCGTGCGCGAATCGCGGCGACGGATATTGATGATGGGGCACTACATAAAGCGAAGGAAGGCCTATATGTCGAGAGGTCATTAAAGGATGTGCCTCCGGATGTAGCCGCCCGCTATTTTAAGGAAGAAGGCTCGGTGTATCGCTTCAGTGAGCATTTGAAGAAGGAAGTCACCTTTCATAAGCAGAATCTGCTGACGGACCGGTTTGAGACTGGATATGATCTGATTGTTTGCCGAAACGTGATGATTTATTTCACGGAAGGGGCCAAGCATAAGCTGTACCAGAAGTTTGCGTCAAGCTTGAAGCCAGGCGGATTTTTGTTTGTGGGCAGCACGGAACAAATCTTTAATCCGGGACAATATGGCCTGGAGAGCAACGAAACCTTTTTCTACCGTAAAATTCAATAGAGACAGCTGTCAATCACGCAAAAGCGCTTTTCAATCCGTAGGATGAGAGGCGCTTTTGCTTGTCTTGCGACATTCTTGTCAAAGCGTTGGACCTATACTATAATGAGCAGAAGATATTTACGGAGTTTAGCGGTTTAACGCTTAAAAGTTTAAAGGGGGAAAAGCATCATGAGCTTACGCTTTTTAACTGCTGGGGAAACACACGGTCCTCAGTTGACAACCATAATCGAAGGACTTCCAAGTAATTTGGAGCTTGATTTCGAAGCATTGAACTTTCAGCTTCATCGGAGACAGAAGGGGTATGGCCGGGGGCGCCGCATGCAGATCGAGAAGGATACCGCGCAAATCCTTGGGGGCGTGCGTCACGGATATACAACCGGTGCGCCAATCGCCTTGGTCGTGCAGAATAACGACTGGAAGCATTGGCAGAACATTATGAACGTGGAGCCGATTGAAGGTAGCGACGAGGTGAAAAGACGGGTGCACCGCCCAAGACCGGGGCATGCCGACTTGAACGGCGGTTTGAAGTACAACCTGAAGGATCTGCGTAATGTGCTGGAACGCTCCAGTGCCCGTGAAACCACGGTTCGTGTAGCGGTTGGCGCTATCGCGAGACAATTCCTGGCACAATTCGGCGTTAAAGTGGCTGGCCAGGTCATCCGGATCGGCGAGATCGAAGCTCCCCCGCACAATCTTTCGATGGATGAGCTGATCGAGCGTACGGAAGCCTCCTCGGTTCGCGTGGTGGACGAAGAGACCGAGAAGAAAATGGAAGCCTACATAGACCAGATTAAAAAAGAAGGCGACTCCATCGGCGGCATCGTGGAATGCATCATCGAAGGAGTGCCGGTCGGACTGGGCAGCCATGTCCAATATGACCGCAAGCTGGATGGCCGCATCGCACAGGGCGTGATGTCGATTAATGCCTTTAAGGGTGTTGAGGTCGGAATCGGATTTGAAGCAGGCCAATTGCCCGGTTCCCAGGTGCATGACGAGATTATGTACAGTGCAGAGCGCGGATATCACCGCGCAACCAATCGCCTGGGCGGATTTGAAGGCGGGATGACCAATGGCATGCCGATCGTCGTTCGCGGCGTCATGAAGCCGATTCCAACGCTGTACAAGCCGCTTCAAAGCGTGGATATCGATACGAAGGAAGCTTTCACGGCTCAGGTTGAACGCTCGGATGCCTGTGCGGTTCCGGCAGCCAGCGTTGTCATGGAGCATGTTGTTACCTGGGAGGTAGCAAAGGCGTTTCTTGAGAAGTTTGGCGGTGATTCGATGGAAGAGATTCATGCGAATTACCAGAGCTACCTGAAGCAGCTGGAGAACTACTAATATGAGAACACTTCAGGTGGAACTGGGAGAGCGTTCATATCCGATTTATATCGGAGCTGGGATTTTGGATACCATCGGTGAGCTGATCGCGAAGCATGGGATTACAAGGAAGAGCCCACATTTGATCGTTACGGATGATAAAGTGGCACCTCATTATTTGTCGCAAGTGGAGGAGTTGTTAAAATCGGAAGGATACACGGTTATTTCCCATATTGTCCCTTCCGGTGAATCCTCCAAGTCGCTTCAAGTCTATGAAGAGGTAATGACTACAGCTATTAACGGCAAGCTGGACCGCAGCTCGGCAGTATTCGCGCTGGGTGGAGGCGTTGTAGGTGATCTGGCCGGATTCGTCGCGGCAACGTACATGCGCGGCGTGACGTTTGTTCAGATCCCGACCACCATTCTGGCCCATGATAGCAGCGTCGGCGGCAAAGTGGCGGTCAACCATCCGTTAGCCAAAAATATGATCGGTGCGTTCCATCAACCCGTTATGGTCGTTTATGATGTGAATACGCTGATGTCACTGCCTCCGCGTGAGGTATCCTCAGGTCTTGCGGAAATGGTGAAGCATGGTTTGATCATGGACCGTGATTTTGCTTATTGGTGCCGGGAGAATGGTCAGAAGCTGCTGAGCCTGGATCCCGATACGTTGATATATGGCCTGGAGCGCGGCTGCGCGATCAAAGCGGACGTGGTTTCCCAGGACGAGCGGGAAGGCGGTTTGCGTGCCATCCTTAATCTGGGTCATACCATCGGTCATGCCATTGAAGCCGTTGGCGGCTACGGACGCTTTTTGCACGGTGAGGCGATTGCAATCGGAATGGCCGGTTCGGCCCGCCTTGCCGAAAAGCTCGGCAGACCATCGGATCTGCACGACGAGACAGTGAGCATGTTGAAGGCGGTCAATCTGCCGGTAACCTTGCCGGGTGACGTCTCGGTTGAGCGAATTATGGACGCTATGCAGCACGATAAAAAGTTCGCCGAGGGGAATATGGTATTTATCGTACCGGAATCCATCGGCACCGTCAGCATCGTTAAGGATGTACCGGTAGAAGCTGTTCGATCCGTGGTTGAACAGTTGAAGGGAGAGGGATAGTTCATGATGAATCGGGGAATCCGGGGGGCGACAACCGTCACCCGCAACGATGAGCAGGAGATTGTACAGGAAACGCTGCGGCTGCTTGAAGAGATGGTGAGACGAAACGAGCTTCAGCCGGAGTATATCAGCAACATATGGATTACGATGACACAGGATCTGGATGCGACATTTCCGGCGAAAGCGATACGTCAGCTGGAGGGCTGGGATCTCGTCCCTTTAATGTGTTCGGTTGAAATACCGGTTCAAGGCAGTCTGCCGCGCTGCATCCGGTTTATGGTGCAGGTCAATACGGATAAAAGCCAGAGCGAGATTAAGCATGTGTATTTGAACGAAGCCAAGCGGCTGCGTCCGGATTTATCAGGCTCCAACGCTTGATGTAGAAATTTAGGGTTGCAGTAACACGGCATCATCCTGTATAGTGATATCAGAATAGCTGAGTAGAGTTAGGTTTTACAGATGAGTTGAGTTGAGAAGAGCTGAGGCATTTTAGGTAATAACATAATCGGGATTAAGGATGAACTTGATTTCATGATGAATAGTACAGCATGTTCGTACGGCTGGTTACAAGCCTATTTCTTGTATCCGTCTTTGGAACAATAGCCGCTGTAGTTCGTCGTTGAATGGGCTCTGAATTCCTTGACCGCGCTCTTTTTTTCATAGACTTTTTCTGAACATTAACCTCTACTTCGGTAGAGGTTTTTTTGTTGTATATCATCAATTAAGGAGGGATTGACATGGCGAATCCATCAATGGAGCAAGTGGTGGCTATGGCAGGTGAATATAACCTGATTCCGGTAGCGATCAGACTGTTAGCCGACATGGAAACCCCGATTCGCATTTTTCAGCGGTATGCGGAGCGGAAACGGGCATTTTTACTTGAAAGCGTTGAGGGTGGCGTACAGTGGGCGCGGTATTCGTTTATCGGAACAGACCCCTTCTTAATGATCACGGGCAAAAAAGGCAAGATCGAAATTGAAAGGAACGGAGAGCGTTCCCTGCTGGAAGGAAAACCTGTCGAGGAGTTAAAGGCGCTGCTGCGGACGTACCGCAGCCCGCAGCTGAAGGAGATGCCTCCTTTTACCGGAGGGGCTATCGGATTTTTCGGATATGACCTGCTCCAATATTATGAGAAGCTTCCGCCACATGCGATGGACGATCTCGGAATGGATGATATCCGGTTCATGTTTTGCGATCAAGTCATTGTCTTCGACCATGTGAAGCAGCAGATCATGCTGGTGGGCAACGTGCACGTGAAACCTGGAGATTCGGACGATACCATCCGTCAGACCTACATGGAGGTATGCCGTGCCCTGGAAGCGGCGGCCGAGCAGCTGCAAGAACAGGGACCGCGGGAGAACGTGAACTCCAGAGGCATTCCGGCTGATGTTGATATGGGTGACATTAAATCCAATATGACAAAAGAGAAGTACCTTTCCAACGTGGATCAAGCGAAGGAATACATTCGCGCAGGTGACATTTTTCAGGTGGTATTGTCCCAGCGCTTTCATATTGAGACCGAAGTATCGCCGCTTCACGTCTACCGGGTGCTGAGAACGCTGAATCCTTCGCCGTATATGTATTATCTCAAAATGGACGACGACATTATCGTAGGAACCTCGCCGGAAGCTCTGGTGAAGGTAGATGGACGAAGATTGGAAACAAGACCGATTGCAGGCACCAGACCTAGGGGCCGTGATGAGGCCGAAGACCAGGCGCTGGCTGATGATCTGCTGCAGGACGAGAAGGAACGCGCCGAGCATTTGATGCTGGTGGATCTGGGCCGCAATGACCTAGGCCGTGTGTCAGAGTTCGGCACGGTGAAGTGCGACACGTTCATGGAGATTGAAAAATACTCCCACGTGATGCATATGGTATCCAGCGTTTCCGGTCAGCTGAGCAAGGATAAGGATTTCTTCGATGCTTTTCTGTCCTGCTTGCCGGCAGGAACGGTATCCGGTGCTCCGAAACTAAGGGCAATGGAGATCATTGCCGAGTTGGAGCGGGAGGCCAGAGGCGCGTATGCGGGGGCCATCGGTTATCTGGGCTTTGGCGGCAACATGGATTCCTGCATTACGATCCGTACGATCATTTTTCGTCATGGCAAAGCTTACGTCCAGGCGGGGGCAGGCATCGTGTGGGACTCGGTACCGGAGAAGGAATATGAAGAAACCGTCAACAAAGCCAGAGGGATGCTGAAGGCAATCCGCGTCGCGGAAGCGATGTTCCCGTCCAGCACGAACGCTAACGATTTAATTAATCAGGATTACCTGTACCAATACACACCTTAAACCGAAGGAGGAGAACGTAATGAACGTCATGGAAACGATGCAATCCAGTCTTACGAAGCTGATTCAAGGTCAAGATCTGAGCCGGGAGGAAGCGCGCGGGGTCATGCAGTCCATTATGGAAGGCCAGGCAACCCATTCTCAAATCGGGGCGCTGCTTACGGCCTTGAGAATGAAGGGGGAGACGGTCGAAGAGATCACCGGCTTTGCCGAGGCGATGCGTGGTGCGGGCGGGCGCGTCGTTACCGAGCGAAACCAGCTGCTGGATACATGCGGCACCGGTGGATCCGGCATTCATAAATTTAACATTTCTACCGTATCCGCCATTATCTCCTCCTCGGTTTCGGTCAGAGTGGCCAAACACGGCAACCGCTCGGCATCGGGACGGGCGGGCAGTGCCGATGTGCTGGAGGCTCTGGGCGTCAATATTCACTTGACGGCAGAGCAAGCGACAGCCTGTCTGAACGATATCGGCATCTGTTTCCTATTTGCCCAAATCTATCATCCATCGATGAAATATGCGGCTGCTCCTCGCAAAGAGCTCGGGGTTCGAACCGTATTTAACATGCTGGGGCCTTTGACAAACCCGGCGGGGGCAGATCGGCAGATGCTCGGGATCTACGATATGAACAAAACGGAAACCATCGCGCAGGTGCTCAAAGAGCTTGGCTTGAAGCGGGCCATGGTGGTAACCAGCCATGACGGTTTGGATGAAATCAGCATCTCTGCGCCTACTCGAGTATCCGAGCTCCGCGGTGGAGAAGTCCGAACGTATGATATTCATCCGCATGATCTGGGGCTGGCGGTTCATCCGATGAGCGATATTCTGGGTGGCGATGCAAAAGAGAACGCGGCCATCATCGGATCGGTGCTGCGTGGTGAGCGCAGTGCTTATCGGGATATCGTGCTTGCCAATGCTGGTGCCTGCATCTATGTGTCCGGGCTTGCGGATAGTTTGGCCGAAGGTGTGCAGCGCGCAGCGGGAGCCATCGATTCAGGGCTGGCTCAGTCCAAGCTGGAGCAGTTGATCTCAAGAACGGGGGAAATGAGTTATGTATCTTGATCGAATAGTAGAAACGAAGCGCAGAGAGGTTGCTCAGCTGCGAGATACATTCAGCATCTCGGAGGCGGAGAGGCAAATAGCGGATTTACCGACGACTCTCGGTTTTGAGAAGGCGTTGTCCACGGGGCGTAAACGCAGCATGGGGTTAATCGCCGAGGTGAAGAAGGCTTCGCCGTCCAAAGGGTTAATTCGTCCGGACTTTGACCCGGTTATGATCGCCAAAGCTTATGAGGCAGCCGATGCCGATTGCCTATCCGTACTGACCGACAAGGACTATTTTCAGGGTAGCGGAGAGTATTTGAAGGCGGTAAGGGCAGCCGTCAACATTCCTTTGCTGCGCAAGGATTTTATTATTGACGAGACTCAGATTTACGAAGCGCGCCTGTTAGGTGCGGACGCGATTCTCTTGATAGCGAGCATACTGGATCCGCAGCGGATCGCGAATTTTATAGACATCGCTGGTTCCATTGGCATGGATTGCCTGATTGAGGTCCATGATGGGCAAGAGCTTGAATCGGTTCTTGGGCTGGGAACGGCGCAGCTTATCGGGATTAACAACCGCAATCTGCGGACATTTGAAACCTCGCTGCAGACAACGGCCGATATCGCGGCACAAGTCCCGGAGGGAGTTACGTTGATCAGCGAGAGCGGAATATCAGGCCCCGCCGATATTTCCTACTTGCATTATGTTGGGGCACATGGTGTTCTGGTAGGGGAGCATTTCATGCGCCAGCAGGACGTGTTCCGCGCGGTAAACGATCTGATGGGACCCTTGCCGATCGCTGCAGACATCGAATAAAGGGGATATTGGATGATGAGTACGACGCTAAAAATATGTGGACTTCAAAGCGTTGAAGTGCTAAAATCTATGATAAACTTACCTGTGGATTATATCGGATTCGTATTGGCCAAGAGTCGGCGTAAGGTAACGCCGCAGCAGGCTTCGCAGCTGATGCAAGTATTGCGGGAATGGGATCATGACAAGATTCCCGCCGCTGTCGGCGTCTTGGTTAACCCTGATGTGAATGAGCTGGAAGAGCTTCTACGAGAAGCAGCGCTCGACGTCGTGCAGCTGCATGGTCAGGAATCGCCGCAATTTTGCCGGGAAGTGAAGGAGCGCTTCCCGGTTTCCGTTTTTAAGGCGGTATCGATCGAGAGTGACCGTCCGGAAGCGGAACGTCTGTCAGCATTGGATGCGTATGCGGGCGCCATCGACGGATTGCTGATCGACACGTACGATCCGGTGTATGGCGGAGGGTCTGGCAAGACATTTGCCTGGGAGCTCATTCCGCCTTACCAGAAGTGGGCGAAAAAGCAAGGGATCCCCTTGTTTGTAGCCGGCGGATTGGATTCGGATAATGTATCGCATTTAATAGGTCAGTACGCTCCGTACGGCGTGGATGTATCCAGCGGCGTTGAGAGCGAACCTGGCGTAAAGGATATAAACAAAGTGATTGCATTCGTAGAAAGGGTGAAGGGGAAATGACACAACTTCCTGACCGTAATGGACGTTTCGGAGTGTTTGGTGGCCGGTTCGTACCGGAAACACTCATGAACGCTTTAATAGAGCTTGAACAAGAGTATAACCGCTTTTCGGAGGATCCTGCCTTCAAAGAGGAGATTGCTTATTTGCTTAAACAGTATTCCGGACGGGAAACGCCGTTATATTATGCCGAACGACTCAGCAATCACCTCGGCAAGGCGAAAATTTATCTGAAGCGTGAGGATTTGAACCATACAGGCGCACACAAAATCAACAACGCCATTGCTCAAGGCGTGTTAGCCAAGCGCATGGGCAAAGGCAAGGTCATTGCCGAAACGGGTGCCGGGCAGCATGGCGTTGCCACTGCAACCGTAGCCGCTCTGCACGGTCTCGAATGCAAGGTGTTCATGGGCGAAGAGGACACCAAACGGCAGCAGTTGAATGTATTCCGCATGAAAATGCTCGGTGCCGAAGTGATTCCGGTGACGTCGGGAAGCCGAACGCTTAAAGATGCCGGCAACGAGGCGCTTCGCTACTGGGTCAGCAACGTAGAGGATACCTTCTACGTGCTTGGATCCGCAGTAGGTCCGCATCCGTATCCGATGATGGTGCGGAACTTTCAGCGGATCATCGGTGACGAGACCCGCAAACAGATTCTGGAAACGGAAGGAAGACTTCCAAACGTGATTCTTGCACCAATCGGGGGAGGAAGCAATGCGATCGGCATGTTCTACCCGTTTCTGGAAGATAAGGAAGTCGGTTTGATCGGTGTCGAAGCGGCCGGCAAAGGGGTAGATACCGATTTTCATGCGGCTACCATGTCCAAGGGGACCCAGGGCGTATTCCAGGGATCGATGAGTTATTTGCTTCAGGATGAGTATGGACAGGTTCAGGAGGCGCATTCCATTTCTGCCGGCCTTGATTATCCCGGCGTTGGGCCTGAGCATTCCTACTTAAAAGATATTGAGCGTGTGCAGTATGTGCCTATAACCGACCAAGAGGCATTGGATGCCTTGCAGCTGCTTTGCCGCACGGAAGGCATTATACCCGCGCTGGAATCCGCGCATGCCGTAGCGCAAGCAGTAAAAATGGCGTCCGCGTGGACCGAAGACGATATCGTCGTCATTAATTTGTCCGGTCGCGGTGACAAGGACGTGGAGTCCATCATGGCTTACACGGGAGGGAAAACCGAATGAACCGAATCGACCAGACCTTTGCGTCGTTGAAACAGCAAAACAAGACGGCCCTGATTCCTTATTTGACCGTTGGGGATCCGGACGTAAAGTCGACGCTGGATATTATTGATGAGCTTGAAATTGCAGGGGCCGATATGATCGAACTCGGCGTTCCTTATTCTGACCCACTCGCCGATGGCCCGGTCATTCAGCGTGCTTCCGAGCGCGCCCTGAAGAGCAAGGTGACCATTCGCACTTGCATGGAGACCGCACGCTTGGCGAGAGAACGGGGCAGCAAGCTGCCGTTCATTCTGTTCACCTATTACAATCCGGTTCTGCAGACCGGACTGGATGTCTTCTTCGAAGAAGTGGTAAGGCATGATATCAGCGGACTGATCATTCCGGATCTGCCGGTGGAAGAATCCGAAGAGGTTCGGAAACGGGCTCATGCCGCGGACGTTCACCTAATTCCGCTGGTGGCACCTACTTCCCATGAACGGATTGCGAGCATCGCTTCGGAAGCGACCGGCTTTGTATATTGCGTATCCTCGCTTGGTGTGACAGGCGAGCGCACCGATTTTTATACGGGAGTGGAAACATTCCTTGAAACGGTGAAGCAGTACAGTAACGTGCCAATCGCGATTGGCTTTGGTATTTCGTCGGGCGAACAAGTTGCCAGATTCTCGAAAATCTGCGACGGCGTCGTTGTTGGCAGTGCTATTGTGCGTCAGATCGAATCAACCATTCCTCTGCTTGAGAAGGAAGTGACAAGACGTCAGGGACTTTTGCAAATCAGAGAGTTTGTGGCACAATTAAAAGGATAGTGTTGTGTTAAGCAGTTATGAAAGGTGAGGCGAATAACAAATGAAACCGAAAGCGCAAATTGTTAATCTTCCTGTATATCAACCCGGGAAGCCAATCGAAGAAGTCAAAAAAGAATTAGGCCTGGATGTTGTCATTAAACTGGCCTCCAACGAGAATCCGTATGGCTGCTCGCCGAGCGCAACCGAAGCGATTACCGCTGAACTGGGAGCGCTCAGCCTGTATCCGGATGGTAGTGCAGCCGATTTAACGGCGGAGCTTGCTGACCAGCTTGGTATTGAACGCAATCAGATTATTTTTGGATGCGGATCCGATGAAATCATCGCTCTCATTATTCGGGCGTTCCTGGAGCCGGGAGACGAAACCATTATGGCCGATCAGACCTTCTCGGTTTATAAAACGAATGCGGATATTGAAGGTGCAACAAGCATTGAGGTACCTCTGGTTAACGGGAAGCATGATCTGCCGGGCATGGCAAAAGCCGTTACGGACAAAACCAAAATCATTTGGGTGTGCAATCCGAATAATCCGACCGGAACCATCGTTTCTGAAAGCGAGCTGGTATCTTTCCTGGATGAAGTTCCTGCTCACGTGATGGTTGTTCTCGATGAAGCTTATTATGAATATGTTACGGACGCTTCGTATCCGGCCAGCATCCAATTAATGGAGCGTTATCCGAATCTGGTCATCCTGCGTACCTTCTCCAAAATATACGGCCTGGCTGCACTTCGCATCGGCTACGGCATCGGGCAGCCTGAGGTTATCTCCTTAATTAACCGAGTGCGTGAGCCGTTTAATACAGGACGTCTGGCCCAGGTAGCGGCGAAGGCAGCTCTGAAAGATCAGGAGTTCGTAGCTAAATGCCGTCAATTGAATGCCGAGGGAATCACTTATGTCCAGCGGGAGTTTGATCGTCTTGGGTTATCCTATTTTCCTGCGAACGGGAACTTCATCATGGTGGATGTGAAAAAGCCGGGCACCGAAGTGTTCAAGTCCCTGCTAAGCAAAGGCATTATCGTACGTCCTGGATTTGAAGTATACCCGAACTACATTCGCGTAACCGTTGGCTCTGAAGAACAGAACAAGGCTTTCATCGGCGCATTGGAACAAGTGCTGCAAGAAGTGAATGCACCAGCCTAATCTAATGACATAACAATAATCGCAGCTTGAAACGAGTGAGAGAGAACATGACCATGCAAATTTCTATATTCGGCGTCGGCTTGATCGGCGGTTCGTTAGCTTTAAATTTCAAAGGAAAACCAGGCATAACCGTTACCGGTTATGCCCACACGCAAGAATATGCGGACCAGGTTATCGCCAAGGGTGTTGTCGATAAAGTTACGCTTTCGGTAGAAGAAGCTGCCCAGGACGCGGACATCATATTTTTGTGTGTTCCGGTAGGAAGTCTGGAGATGTACATAAAACGTCTGAGTGAAATGCAGCTTAAACCCGGGTGCATTATTACGGATGTAGGCAGTACCAAAGCGAGTATTGCCGAATGCGCATCCCGGCTTGCGCTTAAGGATGCCTATTTTATCGGAGGTCATCCGATGGCCGGCTCGGAAAGATCCGGCGTAGGCGCTGCTTCCACCGTATTATTCGAGAATGCATATTATGTGCTTACTCCACCGGATGAAGTCCCACAGGAGAAGCTGGACGTACTTGTAGAGCTTCTGTCGTATACGCGTGCACATATTGTCAAGGTTGATCCAAGACTGCACGATGAAATTGTTGGAGCCATCAGTCATCTGCCTCATGTGATCGCCGTGGCTTTGGTGAACCAGATCAGCTCCTACAATGACGATAATCCATTGTACCGTACGCTGGCTGCAGGAGGTTTTCGGGATATTACCCGTATTGCTTCCAGCGACCCGGTCGTTTGGCGGGACATTCTATTAAATAATCGAAATGTCATGCTGCCGCTGTTACGAGACTGGAACGAAGGCATCCAGCGTTTCATGGATATGCTGGAGTCGAAGGACGGGGCGGCTATTGAAGAGGCCTTCCGCAGAGCGGGGGAATTCCGCAGCGTGCTCCCAGAGCGACGGAAGGGGATGATTGTATCCCAATACGATCTGTATCTGGACGTGCCTGACCATCCGGGTATCATCGGCCGCATAGCGACGGATTTGGGGACGAATAGCATCAACCTTAGCAACATGCAGATTATCGAGAGTCGGGAAGATGTGCCGGGCGTGATGCGCCTTTCCTTCCGCAATGAAATCGAGCAGGAGCGGGCTAAAGAGCTATTGTTGTCGCAAGGACACTCGGTGTACCAGTAATTTTCCGGTTGTTTTTAAACAACCGGAAATAAATGCGTTTTCAGTGTTGACAAAATGAAAACGTATACATATAATAAAAGTACAGTATGGTTTCTCTCCACTCCTATCCAAAATATTGCACTGTGTGCAACCGCCTTCAATGTTGAAGGCGGATTTTTTTTGTCTTTTTTCCTATCCGTGGCAAACCTGCTGCCACAAACCTGAACTTTTCTCCAATATGTGCTATAATGCTAGAGTGCTAGTGTAGAAGATTTGGGGAAATTGCCAAATACATAGAATAGTCAGACATCTTGAGGCGTAACTATATATGGTTTGACGGTACTTTTGCACAAATCCATGATCATTGCATCCGCGGAGATGTAAAGGACAGGGAAGAGGCACCGGATGGTGAAGGAGGAACGAAAAATCATATGACGGATTCCCAACTAATCCAAGAAATTAAGCAAGGCAATACCGAACTTTATTCCGAATTAATGCGGCGTTATCAGAGAAAAATATTAGCGTTTGTCTATCATATGTTAAAAAGTTCGCACATGGAGCTTATGGCTGAAGATTTATGTTCGGAAACATTTTATAAGGCGTTCCGGAGTTTGCACTCATTCCGGGAAGTGGATGCATCCTTCTCGACTTGGCTCTATACCATTGCCCGCAACACCGTGCTCAGCGAACTGCGCAAGCATCGGAGCGGCACATTGCCGCTGGAGGAGAGCGGGGTCGTGCCTGTGGCTCCACTGGAGGTTGCTCCTGAGCAGGCGATACTACGCAGTGAACGAGTACATATGGTAAGGGAAGCAATTAATAATTTACCGGAGAAACAGAGATCGGCGCTGATTCTTCGGGAGTATGATCAACTGGATTATCAGGAAATCGCAGATATTTTAGGTCAAAGCGTCAGTTCGGTTAAGTCATTGTTGTTCAGAGCTCGCGGCAGTGTCAAAATTCAGCTCGAACCCTATTTTTATGAGCCGGTTTTTGAGGATCTGAGAGGGATGAAGAATAGATGACTTGCGATGAAGCCCAAGAGCTGATGGAAACGGTCTGGGATTTGCCGGACAATGATCTGCAGCGACAACGGCTGATCGCACATGTTCAAACCTGCAGCTCGTGTGCAGCGGAGTACGAAATGTGGGTGGAAAGCCAGAACATGGTTCATGTTCTGGAACATGAGATCCCCGACATGGACGCTGAACAGATCAACCGCAACGTGATGGACCGCATCTATCGCGATTTCCCATGGCTGGTGGAGGAAACATCTAAGAGCCGGGCGGTAAGCCGAGTGTTCCGCAAGCGGCTGACTTTCATGATTGCCGGTTTTTTGGCTCTATTTGTTTGCAGCTTCGTTTATTTTGCAGCGACCGGCAACCAGCCGGAGCCGATTCCGGAAGAGGTAACGACAGGGATCATCCCTACGGGGGTGGCTGACACGGCCCAAACCCTGAACTCTCAGGACGATTACAACATTCCGAAAACGAACAGCGGCATTATTGATCCTTTTGTGGTTGATATGAGCCCGACCCAGCCAGAATATTGGATGATACTATCCCTGTTGGGCATTGGATTCGCCATGTTTTTCCTGAAGAGATTAAATCGGGTCAGAAGATGAAAAATGGTTAGGATGGAGGAGATGCGGCATGCAAATCGGCTTGGTTCGTCATGGATTAACGGATTGGAATGCGTTAGGCAAAATCCAAGGCCAAACGGACATTCCACTGAATGAGGAAGGTCGTCGTCAAGCGCGTTTGCTTGGGGATAGACTTCTGCAGGAGCCTTACCGATGGGACTTTGCGGTTAGCAGCGGACTCTCCCGTGCTGAGGAAACAGCTAAGATCATCTCGTCCATGCTGAACATTCCATTAATGCCACCGGATAACCGTTTGCGCGAGCGCAAGTACGGTCAGGTGGAAGGTTTGACAGCGGAGGAGCGTGAATCCCGGTTCGGTGCTGATTGGCATCTGTTGGATTTGGGACAGGAGACGGATCTGGAGCTCCAATCCAGAGGGCTTGTCTTTCTGGATGATATGTGGCATAAACACCCGGATGCCAATATTTTGGTTGTCAGCCACGGTGGATTTTTAGCGCAGCTATACAGGCTGGTGTGCCGCGGCGTTCTGAGCGAGCGGATCGGCAATCTGTCGCTTACGGTCCTGGAGAGAAAAGACGATGACTGGTCGCCCCTGCTGTTTAACTGTACCAAACATCTGTTGACAAAACAGTCGTAACATGGAGCTTCATGAATAGAAGTAAGAGCCTTCCCGCGGGAAGGCTCTTATTTGTTTCTAAGATGAGTTTTACGCTTCTGCTATTAAAATAAACCGATGCTGCTGCACCTCGAAGTAGCCCTTAGTCCGGATAACCTGATGAATCTGATATAAGGGTTCGACGTAGCGTTCAACCGTAAAATCCGGAATCTGCCAGGGGATCGCTTTTAGGTAATAGACCAGCGCACCGATGTCATAAAACCGCTGCGGTGAAAAGTCCTCCCGGCTGAAGGTGACGTTGAAGCGGTGATCCTGCAGTTCTTGGACAGCGGTTTCCAGATCCCAATGAGCGAACTCTTCATTTAACGGAACGCCAAACCGTTCGTTGATTCCATAACAGTCGGTTCCCCCGGCTTGCTGGGTTACGAACACGCCATGATCGTTTAGAATTCTTTGGATTTCCGCTACGGAATAAGACTCATGCTGATTGATGATCAGATCAAAAAAATGATCCTTCAAAGGCAGCGATGCATCCTCTTCAAAATAGACGACCTTTGCGCCAAGCGGCTCAAGTCTTTGCTGTGCAATCGGTACGTTTGGCTTATACCCTTCGGTTGCATAGACCGTTTTCGGAAGTGGATGGAGGGAGGATAAGAACTCTCCTCCGCCTGTCCCCATGTCCAGCATAGTTGTGGCGTCTCGCATGAACGGAATCACCATGCTGCCTAAAGACCAGGGTAGAGCATGGGACTGCATGCGTCCTGAAGCTGTAATGCGCGAAAAGTCCCATCCTGAAAAATGTTGATCCGCATCTTGAATAAAGGCCATAAATTCTGCATCTTTTATCATTTCTCATAACCTCCAAGCTTTTGATAATGAAAGGTTCTTTCATTTTTTGAAAAGCTCTTAAGGGAGGCCCCCGGATTCGATTTGCACCTAGTTATATCTCATGTTCTGGAGTTCTCATGATTTTGCTCCTCCTGTAGTGATTGAATAATTACCTTCATATAATCGGTTTATCATTTTATTCAAATGTAATACATCATAAGCGAATTCTCTGCAATAATCAGTAAGTATTCTATCATTAAATAAGAGAGCATAGTCATTTCTATATACAAATAAATAAAAAAATATTTCGTTAAACCGAAGTGTATCAGGTATCAAATGTCCAAAACCTTCCCATAATGGTTGTAAAACGGCGAGGCGATGGAAGATGAATCTAGCGGATATGCTCACATATGCCGATATTGGACAGCTTAGCAATATAGCGAATCACTATGATTGTGATGCTAAGCGGAATTCAAAGCATGAACTGATCCAGAGCATCCTGTCCAAGCTCGGACGCAGAGAGTTTTTCGAGGAGCAGGTCAGCAGCTTGTCCCCAAGCGATTTGCGTTTTCTGAACAACCTGGCATTTGACACTCGAACAGGCTACAGCCTGGAAGAATTGACGGCTGCGATCCGTCATGCGGCGGAAGTGGAGGAGAAAGATGATCAAGCTTCTTCAAACAAGAAAGCTGCCGCTGCCAAACCGGAAAGTCCGCGTGAGGCGGTCGCACGTTATCGCCGAAGCGGCTGGTTGTTTAACGGCTTTACCCATTCCACCAAGTATTTGTTTCAAGTGCCTTCGGATTTGAAGGAGCGGTTTCGTGACGTGCTGCGTGAACGGCTTCATCAAAATCTGCAGCGATTGAGTGATGACCCGGAAGTGTACCGGGATGAGCAGGGACTAGCCGCAGAAGATCTCATGCTGATTCTTAAATATGTCGGCAGACATGATATCGAGTTGAATCAGGAAGGATTTATGTATAGGCGAAATCAGCAACAGCTCATGAGTACGCTGCATATTACGGAACCGCTCATTACCAAGGGAGCATGGCGGTTCGGGTATGGCCGCTCCTGCATTGAATATCCCGATCGGTTTGCGCTGCTGTACGATTATGCTTACGCTAAAAAATGGATCAGGGAAAACAATGCCCGGTTGATCCTGACCGAAAGCGGAGCTGCGCTTATGGAGGAAGGAAATCAAGTTAGCGTGATACAGATATTCCGCTTTTGGTTAAGACTTTATAAAGGCGCAATTCCCAATATCACATCTCTTGTATACTGGATCAGTCAATGCGCAAGAGATTGGGTCACCGCAGCCTCTCTTTACGAATCGCTGGGCTGGCTAATCCGTCCTTTCTATTATGACAGTCCGCAAAACATTTTGGAGCAGCGGATTATCCGCATGCTGATGCATTTGGGGATGCTCAGAATAGGAGAGAGTCAGAGTATGGGAATTTCGTACAAAATGACCGCTCTTGGCTTAAAGGCCGCGGAAGCCGGCATACATATCAGCGATTCAAACGATTTGATTCTCTAGCATGGTTGTTTGGTTACATTTGCAGCAGCCGTAAAAATTTTTGGAAGTAAAGCATTTAAAGGGAAAGAATATAAGGTATACGCAAATTTAGTTTGGAGGTGCATCCTAATGGATAAGATGAAGGTTACTTACGAGGTTATGTTAGGTCTGGCGGCCGAAATGGTGTGGGACGAAGCATTGCGCAAGCATCGGAGTGAAGAGCTGTATAAAGAAATTGACGAAGCGCTGGCTTCCGGCGACGAAGTGGCTTTCCGAAACCTGACGGATGAACTGAGGACTTTGAATTGAAGAAATGCTTTATCGCATTTCTTCTTTTTTTTGCTTTATCCGCTCTTCCACTCGTATAATGATAACAAAATGATGATGAGTGAGCAGAAAGGATGTACCTTGCATGAAATTTAGTGAAGTAGACGAGCAGACTTGGCCGGAACTTAAACCTTTTTTTGATACCTGCCTGATTCCGTTTACCGGATTATCGGGGTTGGAAACGCCATGGGAGGCTACAGCTGCGCTTGAACGGCTGCGGGATTTTATGGATTTGGCAGAAATTCCGTTTAAGGGAAGATTGGTTACATATCCTGCTGTACAATATGGAAATACTGAAGATATAAAGCTTCTAAATGAGGTTTGTCACAATGTCAAATCCATCGGGTTTACATTTGTTGTTATCATGACCGCGGATGTTGAGCTCTCTAAAGAGGATGTGCCTGAAAGCACGCTTGTACTGTCCCGGCGCAGGTTGGAAGGCCATGAGGGTATCCCCCTGTCAGCTATCGTTTCCGGTCAAATCAGTGAAATGTGGCAGCAGGAAAGCTGAGTTCAAATGTGACAAAAAACCAACAATTTATGAAAGGGCTATTGGAAGCGAACCCAAATTTGGGGTTCAAATTCTTGACGGTCTTGGGTGCCTAAGATATTATTAGTATGTCCTAGTAAGTCGTGTGATTTTAATCATTGATGACACTTAAGAACGGTTGACAAAGGGGGTTGAACACAGAATGAGCAGCAACCACAATGACGAGCATGAAGAATCGCACAATCCACCCCGACAGAAAGAGATGTCCCGCAGACAATTTCTTACATACACGTTGGGCGGTGCCACAGCTTATATGGCTGCTGGAGTAGTTTTGCCAATGCTTCGCTTTGCCGTTGATCCGATTCTTCAAAATAAAGAAGAAGGGTCTTTTGTAAAGGTCGCGGAAGAGAGCAAAATTACCAACGATCCACAGGAATTCCATTTCGAGCTCAAACAGCAGGACGGCTGGTACAACAGTACAGCTACTTTGACGGCGTGGATTCGTAAGAACGATCAGGGTGAAATAGTAGCGCTTTCACCGATCTGTAAACATTTGGGATGCCTTGTTGGATGGAATAACAACAAAAATTTCCCTGATGAATACCACTGCCCTTGCCACGGTGCGCGTTATACACCGGATGGGAAGAACCTGGCAGTTGCGCCGAAGCCGCTTGACCAGTACGAGACGAAAATCGAGAACGGCTGGATTTACCTCGGCGCCATCGTGCCAAATACCGTAGTTAAATAGGAGGCGTAGATTCAGATGTTGAAGAATGTCTACAACTGGATTGATGAACGTCTCGATATCACGCCGATTTGGAGAGACGTTGCAGATCACGAGGTACCGGAACACGTAAACCCGGCGCATCATTTCTCCGCGTTTGTGTACTGTTTCGGCGGCTTGACGTTTTTTATCACAGTCATCCAGATTCTGTCGGGGATGTTCCTGACGATGTATTATGTACCGGATATCATAAACGCTTACAACAGTGTTGAGTACCTGCAAACACAGGTTGCCTTCGGACAGATTGTCCGCGGCATGCATCACTGGGGCGCAAGCTTGGTAATCGTGATGATGTTCTTGCATACGATGCGCGTGTTCTTCACCGGCTCGTACAAAGCGCCGCGTGAAATGAACTGGGTTGTTGGTATGCTCATTTTCTTTGTTATGCTCGGTCTTGGTTTAACAGGTTACCTGCTGCCATGGGATAACAAAGCTTACTTCGCTACAAAAGTTACATTGGAGATTGCGAACTCCGTACCTTGGCTTGGACCTATCATTAAAGAACTGCTGCAAGGCGGTACGATCGTAGGTGCCGAAACGTTAACGCGTTTCTTCGCTATTCACGTATTCTTCCTTCCGGCTGTCCTTCTTGCTCTATTGGTAGGACACTTTATCATGATCCGCAGACAAGGTATTTCCGGTCCACTATAAGAAGAAGGGAGGCGCATATTTATGGCACATGGTCATAAATCTGATGAGAAAGTAGTTTATGTCGGCGATTCGCGTGTGAAAAAAGGCAGCGGTTGGGTTACGCCGCCGGATTACACCGCTTATCCCGGCAAATCAGAAGCGTTCATTCCTAACTTCTTGTTGAAGGAATGGATGGTTGGTGTAGTTGTACTGGTCGGTTTTCTTGTGCTGACCATCTCGGAGCCGGCTCCGCTCGGTTATCCGGCGGATCCGGGAGCTTCAGTAATCCCGATGCCGGACTGGTACTTCCTGTTCCTGTATGAATACCTGAAGCTTCCGTACGCTTCCGGTGATTATGTAGTACTTGGTACGATTGGTGTCTCGGGCGTTGCCTTCGGCGCATTGCTCCTTGTTCCTTTCCTTGATACGGGGAAAGAGCGGCGATTCTACAAGCGGCCTATTACTTCGGCCCTTATGATTCTGTCGTTATTTGCAGTCATCTATCTGACGAATGCAGCATGGACGCACTATGTGCATGAGCTGGAAGCCACTGGACAGAAACCGGAGCATATTCAGCGTGAAGAAGAGGCGGAAGAGAAGCATGCAGCTGGTCTACCAACGACTAGTGGCAAGCAGGCTGAAGACAGTGTTGTAGCGATCGTGGATAAGGATAATCCGGCTATGGAAACCTTTAAGACAGCTACCTGTATCTCCTGTCATGCTGCAGATTTGAAAGGGGCATCCGGACCGTCGCTTCGTGGTGTCGGGGATACCCACACCAAGGAAGAGATCATGGCTATCATTGAAAATGGCCAAGGAACTATGCCTGCTATGAAAGATCAGGCTTTAGGACTTGGTGTCACCGAAGCAGAACTCGACCAGTTGGCTGAATGGCTCGCAAGCCAGAAGGCAGAAGCTGCTTCAGAGTAACATGCATTAAAGAACCTGACCGTATAACGGTCAGGTTCTTTTTTAAATGCGTACATAGATGAAATATGTCCCTGGTTTAGGTATAATCGGCATTAGTCTAAAGAATACAGGAACAGGATTGGAGGACCGATTTTGTCAATTTCGTTTTTATGGAGCCGGGAATTTCTAAGCAAGCGATCGATTCTCTGGTTGCTGCTCATATGCAACATCCTTGGAACGATCTATGGATACATATGGTACGGTGGTCAAATGGTCGATACGGTGGATCATGGCTTGATATGGCAGGTCATATTCGTACCGGACAGCCCGACGGCCAGTTTATTCTTCAGTTTGGCACTGCTGCTGCTCCTTTACCCGCCTCGGGGGCTTGGGGGCTCCTTGTTTCAGCAATTCATTGAGGCGCTGGCGGTTGTTACATCGGTGAAGTATGGGATATGGGCTGTGGCCATCATATTTGCCGGACAAGCCCAAGGGGATGTGCTGGCATGGCAGGATTGGATGCTCGTCGCTTCCCATACGGCGATGGCGGTGGAAGCGCTATTGTTCGTACGATTGTTTCATTATCGCTGGACAGCGCTCACGGGGGCCATTGCTTGGACACTGCTGAATGATACCGTCGATTATACGTACGGCGTATTTCCTTGGCTGCCGGGTCAGTTATATGACGACTTATCGGCGGTCGAGCTGTTCACGTATCTTTTGACTCTCTTCAGCGGTTTCGCCGGTTGGATTTTCATGAAGTATGGGAAATCCAAACAACGTTAGCTGTGTAGGCAACGCGGTTCTATGAGCATCCCTTCTGCCATACATATACGGTAGGAGGGATGTCCCATGTTTCGAACCTTTCCGAAGCTCCTGCTGTGCCTGTCTGCACTGCTTATGCTGGTTACCGTCAGCATGGGTGATCCTGTGCGGGCTACCCCGGCAAACGGACAGTCAGAGGCTTCGCCCGCCGCGTCCATACAGGCCAAGGCGCTGAACAAGGAAGTGGAGCAGTTATACCGCCATGTGGAAGAAGGCAATGTACAAGCCGTGCTGGAGGATATTCGCCGGGTATCCGGGTTATTTGAGGCTTCGTCATTTCAGGGATTGACCGGAGTAGAAGGTATTCATGCATTGGCTGAGAGCATTCTGGAAATGAAGGAAGCCACGGCAAGGGCCACACAGGACCCGCAGCACTGGATGGTGTCCGCAGGTAAACTCCGAATGGCAACCGATAGCCTGATCCATGCCAGAGATGCGTTATGGCTGCAATATTATAAGGTCATACGTGAAGATCTGAGAGTCATGGGGGAGTATGCCGTCCAGCAGGATCAGGCTGGCATGAGACGAGCGTATGACAGCCTGAGTGGACATTATGAACTCATCCGTCCTTCCGTTGTCATACAGCGAAAGCCTGAGGATGTTAACATGATGGAATCCTGGATATCCTATGCCGGGGGTCTGGTGTCATCCGGAGACACGGCACAGGTGCAAAAAGTGGTTCCTCAGGGCGAGGAAATGATCAACACGTTGTTTGGCAAAAAGAAGGATGAGCCAGCCCTCGCTCCGCTGGGAGAGGTCAAGGAACCATGGACGTGGCAGCTGGTCATCGGTGCTTTCATTTTGGCGGCATTAACGTTTGCGGGATACCGCAAATACCGGGGCCAGTTGAATAGCGCAAAACCAATGTTCCCTCGCAAAATGTAGGCGGGAATCCATAGCTGTTCCGATTGAGGCCCGGTGCGAACCGGGCTATTCCTCTTTAAATCCTTCGCCATGCACATCATTGACATCATTAATGATAATAAATGCCCGAGGGTCCAACGATTTGGCGATTCCCGTTAGGCGGCGAATTTCCTGCCTCGATACGACGCAGTATACCATATGCTTGGCTTGCTTGGAGTAGGCGCCGATGGCGGGGATAAGCGTAACCCCGCGCTCCATCTCGGTTGATATGCGATGGGCGATATCTGGGGCCTGATCACTGATGATGGTGAAGGCTTTGGCCGCATAGGCCCCTTCCTGTATGAAATCGATGACCTTGGAAGCGATGAATACGGCCACGAGGGTATACAATATCCGCTCGAGCGGGATAAAGAATAAGGAAAGCCCGATAATCAAGATATCTAGCGATAGAATGATCTGGCCCATGCTGAAGCCGAATTTCCGGTTGATGATTCTGGCAATGATGTCTGAACCGCCCGTTGTCCCGCCAAACCGGAACACGATACCGAGTCCAGCCCCCAATGTGACACCTGCGTAGAGCGCAGCAAGAATATAATCCTGTTCGGTCTGAAACGGCACAACATAGCCGCGGTCGATCAAAGCTTCGAACAGCCACAGAAACAGGGTTAATGAGGCGATGCCAAGACCTGTGTAAATCGATTGGCGTTTACCGAGGATTTTCATGCCGACCAAGAATAGCGGGATATTAAGCGCCATGGTTGAGATGGACGGCGATATGTTAAAGGCATAGTTCAGCAGTACGGTAATGCCGGTGACGCCCCCCTCCATGAGTTCATTCGGAATGATGAAATACAGCAGGCCGAATGCGTAAATAGCGGAGCCGGCGATGATCGGAATGATCGTTTGAAGCTGATGGAGCAACTTGGACGTTTTCATAAGACCCCTCGCATTCCCGATTGTGGATATTACCCGTATGTCTGGGTTGCTTGCACACCTACCTAGTATGTGCTGATCATGTTCCAGCCATAAAAAATTATTTGTTTTCAAATCCGCTTTACGATAACATAGGTTTAAAACCAATCGCTCGTCATGAGAGAATGCTGCTTTTCGGCTTGGAGGTTACAAGTTGAGGCAGACTGTGCAGTGAAGGGAGTTTTAGAGTCTTGGGAAAATCAATGGCTGAAATGCAGCAGGAAGTCGATCAATACATATCACAATTCAAGGAAGGTTATTTCAGTCCTTTATCCATGATGGCCCGGATGTCGGAAGAGGTGGGCGAACTCGCCAGAGAGGTTAATCATCAGTTCGGTGAGAAGCCGAAAAAAGCGGATGAAGCAGACAATTCCATCGAAATGGAACTTGGAGATATATTGTTCATTACGATTTGTTTTGCCAATTCTCTTGGCATCGATCTCGCGGAAGCACACGCTAAAGTCATGCATAAATTTGCGACGCGTGATGCCGATCGTTGGACGAAAATAAACACCGATTAGGCTGCTGCTACATATGCTGTACCAAACCCGCTGTGGGGAGGGACAGCCCGTGAAACCTGAAAGTTATATACAAAAAGCATATCGATGCATCCTTCAAAATGATTTCGAAGAGGCCTTACGTTGGTTTGAGCAAGCGATCATTGCGAACCCGGGAGATGCCGAAGTGCATTACCGATGCTCCATTACCTACGGCAGAAGCAACAAACTGGAGATGGCGATTACACACGCCGAAGAGGCCGTCAGGCTGCAGCCTGACAAACCGGAATATGCGCTTCACTTACAGCATATCAAGGCGGCGGAGCTGGTGCAGCGTGCCAGAAAAATGGTGGAAAATCGCAAGGATGTGACCAAGTCGGAGCTCTATCAGGCCGTGTCTCATCTGAAATCAGCCGTAGCGATGGACCCTTTATACGCTCAAGCCTACGTATGGCTTGCTCTGGTCTATAGCGAACTCGATGAGCATGCGCGTGCCATTTCCACTCTAAAAGAGGTCATCTCATTGTACCCGCAGGAGAGTGGGCTTCAGCATATTATGGAGGAACTCAAACAGCGCTTGAAATCATATATGCAGGATACAGCATCGGATTGAAAGTGAGGAAATGTAAAAATGGCAAACAAATGGACAGTTGCGGTCGTCGGTGCCGGCGGCCGTATGGGTAAAGAAGTAGTGAAGCTTGTTTTGGGCGATGAGGAGCTGGAACTGGTTGCCGCTGTCGGCCGATCGGATGCAGGTGCTGATGCAGGAACGCTTGTGGGTCTTCCTGCTTGCGGCGTTACGGTGACTTCCGATCTGGAGATGGCGCTCGTCGAAACGAAACCGGATGTCATGGTTGATTTTACAGCACCGCAATTTGCCTATACCAACACGGCTCTGGCCATTAAGCACGGCGTGCGTCCGATCATGGGCACAACCGGCTTCACGCCAGAGCAAATCGAAGAGTTGGACAAGCAGTGTACGGAGCAGAATATCGGTGGTTTGATTGCACCGAACTTTTCCATCGGAGCGATCCTGATGATGAAGTTTGCCGCTTCGGCTGCCAAATATTTGCCTCATGTTGAAATCATTGAAACCCATGGCGACCAGAAGCTTGATGCGCCATCCGGAACATCGATCAAAACAGCGGAAATGATTGCTGCAAACCGCGAGGAGATCCGCCAAGGCAATCCGAAGGAAGAAGAGGTCATTGAGGGCGCCAGAGGCGGGTATTATAACGGCTTCCGTATTCACAGCGTTCGTCTGCCGGGCGTCTTTGCCCAGCAGGAGGTCATATTTGGCGGTTACGGTCAAAGCCTGAAGATCCGACATGATTCTTATGAGCGTGCAGCTTATATGCCGGGCGTGAAGATGGCTATAGAGAAGGTAATGGGTTACACCGGCTTGGTCTATGGATTTGATCATTTTATTGACTAACATAGGGGAGAAATTACTATGAATATTGCATTTATCGCTCATGATCGTAAAAAAGAGGAAATGGTCAATTTCGTTATCGCATATGAAAATGTATTCGAAGATCATAATCTTTACTCAACGGGAACGACGGGGACCCGTATTATGGAGCAAACTAAGCTCAGCATTCACCGTTTTGCTTCAGGACCGCTTGGCGGCGATCAGCAGATTGGTGCACTCGTTGCGGACAATGAGATGGATCTGATTATTTTTTTACGGGATCCTTTAATGGCGCAGCCTCATGAACCGGACATTAATGCACTCCTTCGTTTATGCGACGTGCAGGGAATTCCGCTTGCTACCAATGTGGCAACAGCCGAGATATTAGTTAAAGCGCTGGACCGTGGCGATTTTGCATGGCGGGAACTCGTTCATAAATACAAACCGGGTGTGGATAGCTAATGAACAGCCAACTGGATATTTTAATCTTCGGAGCACACGCAGACGATGCCGAGATCGGAATGGCAGGAACGATTGCGAAGCATACGGCAGCTGGACTGTCGGTCGGGATCTGCGATCTGACGCAGGCCGAGATGTCGTCTAACGGTACCGTCGACATTCGCAAGCAGGAGGCCGAGCAAGCTGCCCGGATTTTGGATCTCAAGGTCCGTACGAATCTGGGACTGCCGGACCGCGGTTTATTTGCGACGCCAGAGAACATTGAACGGGTCACGGCCGAGATTCGCAAGTTTGCTCCCTCGATTGTGTTTGCTCCTTACTGGGAGGATCGCCATCCGGACCATGTGGCTTGCAGCCGTTTGGTTGAGGAAGCTGTATTTAATGCCAAACTTCGTCGTTACATGCCCGAGCAGCCGCCAGTTAAGGTGGACGAGCTTTATTTTTATTTCATTAATGATATCGGAAGAACGGACCTCGTCGTTGACGTTACGGATCATTACGGCGTCAAGGAGCAGGCCCTGTCTAGTTACCGTTCCCAGTTCCAGAAGGCTGAAGAAGATGCAGTCTCTACCCCGTTGACAGAGGGGTACATAGAGCGTGTGCGGGCCAGGGATTCACTGCTTGGAGCGCGCAGGCTTATTCCTTATGCAGAAGGCTTCGCTTGTAAAAGTCCGTATGTTGTTCATCTATTCGGCTCCAAGCAGGCATAATATATAGAGGCGTACGTAAAGGAGGCCTGACATGAATCAACAACCATTAAAAATCGGCATTACCTGTTACCCTTCATTGGGCGGGTCGGGCGTGGTGGCGACAGAGCTGGGAAAACTCCTGGCCGAGCAAGGTCACCAGGTTCATTTTATTGCTCACAGCATTCCGTTCCGGTTAGGGACGTTCCATAAAAATATTTTTTATCATGAAGTTGAAGTGAACGACTACTATGTGTTTCGATACCCGCCATATGATCTGTCGCTAGCGACAAAGATGGCTCAGGTAGCCAAAATGCAGCAGCTTGACGTGCTGCATGTGCACTATGCGGTGCCACACGCCGTGTGTGCCTTCTTAGCGAAGCAGATGGTCGGAGATCAGCTGAAGGTCGTCACGACGCTGCACGGAACCGATATCACAGTACTGGCGCAGGATGAATCGCTGAAGGATTTGATTCGGCTCGCCATTAATGAAAGTGATGCCGTTACGGCTGTTTCTCAGGATCTCATCCGAGAAACGCGGGAGCTGCTGGATATAAGCCGGGATATTGACCTTACCTACAATTTTGTGGATCCACGGGTGTACTATCCACGGGATTCGGAATCGCTGCGTAAAGATTATGCGGAACCGAATGAAAAGATTTTGATGCATATTTCCAACTTCCGTCCGGTAAAACGGGTAGCTGACGTGTTGGAAATATTCGCTCAGGTTCAGGAACAGGTACCGGCGAAACTGCTGCTTGTCGGGGAAGGGCCTGAGCTTCCGAAAATCCAGTGCCGGATCAATGAGCTGGGACTCGGCAGCAAGGTACATTTCCTAGGCAAACAAGATGAAATTGCGCACGTGATTTCGATGGCGGATGTACTGCTGCTTCCTTCCGAAAAGGAAAGCTTTGGCCTGGTTGCTCTGGAAGCGATGGCCTGCGGAGTGCCTACTGTCGGCTCCACGGCAGGCGGGATTCCCGAATTGATTACACATGGCGAAACCGGATATTTGGCTCCAATCGGAGACACCTACTCGATGGCTCAGCATGTGCTTGAAATATTAAAGGACGAAGCCCTTAGTGAGCGGCTGCGCAAGGCTTGCCTGCATCGTTCCAAGACGATGTTCTGCAATGAATTGATACGGGGCAAGTACGAAGAAATATATTACCGAGTATTGGGACGGGAGGTTAGCGAGCTGAAGCCGGTCTGCGGCTAAGCTCGACCCTCTCGTTGTTTTTCGGATAAAGGAACGGGGAACTATGGCAGATATGTTTAATTCAATACGATGGCGCAATGCGGATCCCGATATGGCTGAGCGGAGTGCGGACGTGATCCGGACTCTGCTTCAGCATGGACATGAAGCGTATTGGGTCGGAGGCTGTGTCCGTGATGAATACATGGGACGCAGGGTCAGTGATATGGATATTACCACCTCCGCCTTGCCGGAAGTCACCTGTTCCGTCTTCCCCAAGGTCATTCCTACAGGAATCAAGCATGGGACCGTGACGGTGCTGATGGAAGGCCAGTCTTTCGAAGTGACGACGTATCGCGTGGAGAGCGGTTATGCGGATCACCGTCATCCAACGGAAGTTGCTTTCGTCCGAGAAGTGAAGGAAGATTTGAGACGGCGCGATTTTACGATGAATGCGATGGCCCGAGGGATTGATGGATCCTGGGTGGATCCGTTTGGCGGACGAGCGGATATTGATAAGCAGGTGATCCGCTGCGTAGGCGATGCGCGTCTCCGTTTCCGTGAAGACGCCCTGCGCATGGTTCGCTGCATCCGTTTCGCCTCCGTGTTCGGTTTCTCCATCGCGCAGCATACATGGAGGGGGATTCTCTCGGAGAGAGACACCTTAAGCTGGATTGCAATGGAGCGCATCCGCAGTGAATTTGAAAAGATTTTGACTGGACCGGCCCCGTTGCGCGGGTTGGAGATGTTTGTCCGCAGCGGCTTGCACGCCCGAATGAAAGCGCCGTTTCCGTATACCGGACATGACACGAAGGCGATAGAAGCCATGAGTGGGATCGAGCCGGAGCATTCTACGATCCGCTGGACGCTGCTGCTGCTTGCCTGCGGCATTTCAGCCCAGGAAGCAGAGGGGCTGCTGCGATCGTGGACATTCTCTAATAAGCAGCGGGAAGCCATCGTTAAACTGCTCGCGCTTCATGAGTCCTATCTGCAAGAGCAGGAAGAGGAAGATAACGAGAACGTCAGGCACAAATGGATTAAGCTGGTCCTTGTCCACGGAGCCGAGGCAGCTCAAGGCTGGTTGCAACTGCAGACGGCGTTGAATCCAACGGGGGCGGCCTCTGCCTCACTACGTTTAATCGAACAGCTTGACGGTTGGCTCCGGGAGCTCCGAATTCGGAGTTTGAAGGATTTGGCCATCACCGGAAACGAACTGCTGGAGTCGCTGGACAAGCGGGGGGGACCATGGCTTGGAGAACTTCTCGGGCAATTGCTGGAGAAAGCGGCGGCAGGTTTAATTAACAACGATAAGGAATCGTTGATTGAAGAAGCAAAGCGGGTGGTAATTCATAATGAAGGATTATGATCAAGACAATGCACTTCTGAAAATGTTCCAGGAGCATTCCGGCCAATTTTTGTCCGGAGAAGAGATCAGCCGTAAATTGTCCATCAGCCGGACGGCCGTATGGAAGCAGATCAATAAACTCCGTCATTTGGGTTATGATTTCGAGGCCGTTCCGCGGCTTGGCTACCGCATGATGGATGAACCGGACAAACTGAGCGTGGAACAACTGACAGCGGGGATGACCAGTCAAACCTTCGGTAAACCGCTGAAGCTGCTGGACAAAACGACGTCAACTCAGGAAGATGCCCGGCAATTGGCGGAAGAAGGGGCAGCGGAGGGCACGCTTGTGATCTCGGAAGAGCAGACGGGCGGACGCGGGAGAATGGGAAGGAAATTCCACTCTCCCAGAGGCAAAGGCATATGGATGAGCCTGGTGCTCAGACCGAAGCAACCGCTGCATTTAACCCAACAGCTCACCTTGTTGACAGGCGTAGCGGTATGCCGTGCCATCACGAAGTGCGCCGGTGTGCAGACCGATATCAAATGGCCAAACGACATTCTCTTTCAGGGCAAAAAGGTTTGCGGCATCCTGCTGGAGTCTGCAACAGAAGACGAAAGGGTGCGCTACTGCATTGCCGGTATCGGAATCAGCGCCAATCTGAAAGAGTCCGATTTTCCGGAGGAACTGCGCAGCGTTGCGACTTCGATTCGCATGGCTGGCGGAGCAACCGTCAACCGGACAGAGCTGATCCAAGCCATCATGGCGGAGATGGAGGTTTTATATGAATTGTACAACGAGCAGGGCTTCGAACCTATAGCCTCTCTCTGGGAAGCTTTATCCGGCACGGTGGGCAGGGAAGTTCAAGTTCAGACGGCCCGTGACCGTTTTAGCGGGATTGCCACAGGACTCAACCGAGATGGTGCGCTGCTGGTTCGCAACCAAGATCATGAGCTAATCCCCGTATATTCCGGTGATATTCTTTTTAATACCAGGTAAATGAAACATGGTGAAATCGTGGCTCAAATTTGTTATACTATGACCAAGAGGCGGTATCGCCATGAGCGAATTGCACTCTGCAGCAATGGGTAATGAAATGTATCACTTTTTTTAGAACACCTTCATAACTGTTATGCCGGTTACGTTGGATTCTGCTCTGAGCCGAAAGGACCGAGACAGAAGGGACGATCGCGAGTGACTCTTTTTTGCCTTTCGGACTTTTTAGCAAGTATGTGCTAAAAGGTTTTTTTTATTGTGTCTAACTTATTTACACAAAGGAGGCTGTGTCACAATGGCAGGCAAACAACCACTGAACATCGTGAAGATGAAGAACATGAAGAAGAAGGGTGTACCGATCACCATGCTGACCGCGTACGATTATCCTTCTGCCAAGCTGGCGGAGGAAGCGGATATTGATATGATATTGGTAGGCGATTCCCTCGGCAATGTCGTGCTCGGCTATAATTCCACCATTCCGGTAACGCTTGACGACATGGTATACCATACCCGTGCCGTCGCTCGTGGAGCGGAGGACACTTTCATCGTCGCGGATATGCCGTTTATGACCTATCACGGAGATATTGATGAAAGTCTTCGCGGGGTGCGGAGATTGATGCAGGAAGGCCATGCGCATGCGGTGAAAATGGAGGGCGGCGAAGAAATCGCCGGCACCGTGAAACGGATTGTACAGTCCGGCGTACCGGTACTGGGCCATATCGGGCTGACGCCTCAGTCGGTGAATCAGATTGGAGGCTACCGGATACAAGGCAAGGATGCCCAAGACGCGCAGCGGCTCATGAATGATGCAAAGGCACTTGAAGCGGCTGGAGCATTCGCAATTGTATTGGAGCTGGTTACGGAAGAGGCAGCGACGGAAATATCCAAAGCGCTGAGCATACCGACAATTGGCATTGGAGCGGGTCGTTACTGCGACGGTCAAGTTCTGGTATTCCATGATATATTGAAATACGCGTCTCCCTATCGGGACAAACGCTTCGTGAAAACATACGCCGATGTCGGCTCCGTCATCCGTGAAGGCATCACGCAGTATGTGAAGGAAGTAAAGGACCGCTCATTCCCGGCAGAGGAGCATGTCTTCAAGGCTGAGAATCATGCCGGTTCAGAAACAACAACTTTATATGGAAGCAAAAAGGAAAAGGTGGGCACGACATCATGAAAGTGATTCGCACCATTGCGGATTTAAGATCAGAGCTCCAGGACCGCCGGGAATCCGGCAGTGGTCCGGTAGGACTTGTGCCTACGATGGGTTATTTGCATGAAGGACACGCCAGCCTGATGCGTAAGGCCCGAGAAATGGCAGGTACGGTGGTCGTCAGTATCTTTGTCAATCCGATTCAATTCGGACCGGGTGAGGATTATGAGACTTACCCTCGGGATGAGGCACGCGATTTGGCGTTGGCGGAATCCGAAGGAGTAAATGTGGTTTTTATTCCCTCGGTTCAGGAAATGTATCCTCAGCCGACCAAAACCAAGATCGCCGTATCGGAAATTACGTCTTTGTTGTGCGGGGCCTCCCGTCCCGGGCATTTTGACGGTGTTACCACGGTTGTTAACAAATTGTTTAATATCGTAAAACCTGACTATGCATTCTTCGGCATGAAGGATGCCCAGCAGGTGGCCGTGATTGAGCAGATGGTACAGGATTTGAACATGGATGTGACCATCGTGCCTTGTCCGATCATCCGCGAATCTGACGGACTTGCTCTAAGCTCGCGCAACGTGTATCTGAAGCCGGAAGAGCGGGAACAGGCACTTGTGCTGTCGGGCTCTCTGCGGACCGCTCAGGAGGCAATCCGGCAGGGACAAGCGGCGACGGCAGGAGAGATCCGTGCTCATCTTCGGGAGTATATATCCCGATCCCCGCTCGCTGATATTGATTATGCAGAATTGCTCACTTTCCCGGAGCTTGTTCCCGTGGAAGATTCATATCGCATTGCGGATGAAGACAGAACCGTCATTATGGCGCTGGCCGTACGTTTTGGCCGCACCCGTCTCATTGACAATGCGTTACTTCAACCAAAAGTAGGGGGATCCCATGTTTAGAACAATGATGAAATCCAAAATCCACCGTGCAACGGTGACGGAAGCCAATCTGAACTATGTGGGCAGCATTACCATTGATGAGGATCTAATGGAGGCTGCAGATCTTCTGGAGAATGAAAAAGTTCAAATCGTGAACAATAACAATGGCGCTCGTTTGGAAACGTACGTAATTAAAGGCGAACGGGGCAGCGGCGTTATCTGCTTGAACGGGGCTGCCGCACGGCTTGTACAGCCCGGCGACAACGTCATTATCATTTCTTATGCCATGATGTCCAAAGAGGAATACGACAATCACACCCCAACGGTCGTGATCGTTGACGAATTGAATAAGCCGGTTACGACGGAATATCGCGAAGTTCACGCCGCGGTTCTCTAAGAGGACTCCTAAGAGCCAAAATGTGTCGGGACCCTAAAGGGATGAAAAGACCGTCTTCTACAGAAAATGAGTTCAGGTCGACGCACTGATCTCATTTTTCCGCTAAGGGTGGGATGCAGCTATGTTTCAACATGTATTCGCTGAAATGAACAACATGTTAGATGAAATTGTGAAGCATTACCCTTCTGCTCAAGGTCCCCAAAAACAGGCGCTGGTACAAAACTGGAACATGCTCAAAAGCATGAGCGAGGGCATCATCGAGGAATGGCTCCATTTTGAAGAGAAGATGGCCATCTTCCGCGAGAGTGCCGCTTCGCCTCCTGTTTTTCCACCGACCGAAGCGCCTGAACTGCAGCTTGATGCATTCATTCGCGGTCAAGGTTATTACAAGTTGTTGATGTTCCAGCCGGCTATACAGCAATTTGAGGCGGCCGCCACGGTATTTCCGGATAGCCTTCTGATCAAGCTGTATATTGCCATGTCCCATCTTTATTTGGGGCAAACCATACCAGCTTCCGATGTGTTGGTGTCCATCCTGCCCATGGCAGACAACAAGAAGATGCGGGCGATGATCTACAATGCGCTGGGTTGCATCGAGGTGTTGAATGGACAACAAGGGAAAGCCGAGGAGCATTTCGCACTGGCGATCCACAGCGACCCGACGCTTCCTGACCCCATTATCAATTTGGAGGTCTGCAAGCAGAATCGCGGTGAGCTCCAGTACGGCAGCCAATTGATCTCTTTGCTGTAGAAATCAAGCCCAAACAAGAAGCGATGCCAGAGCTCATCCATGAGACTTTGGTATCGCTTTTTGCCGTATGGAGCGGAGGGGGAGAACGCGGGGATTTTTTACCCGGAATGTTCAAAACCCGCAACTTCTGGTATGCTGTTAATTAGTCTGGAGGAAAGGGATTTTATCGAAATGAAATTTGCCGTATTGGATTTTGAAACCACGGGCAACCAGTCAGCAGATGAGATCATTCAGGTTGGACTGGCCATCATCGAAGAGGATCGAAGCATCTCCCGCGTATACGGCACCTATGTCAATCCCGGGATTCCGATCCCTCCTTTTATTACCGGTTTGACCGGCATTTCCGACAGTGATGTAGCGAATGCTCCTTCATTGGAAGAAATGATGATGGAACTAGTGCCCATGCTCGACGATGTCGTATTGGTTGGGCATAATGTCGCTTTTGATTTTAACTTTTTGCAAAATGCACTCGATCGCTGCGGCTATTTACCGTTCAGCGGCCGAATTCTAGATACGATGCACTTCTTAAAAATATGTTTTCCCTCGCTGCCTTCTTATCAGCTCGGGATGGTGTCCTCTCATTTCGGCCTGGAGCATGACCGTCCGCATCAGGCGGACAGCGATGCGCTTGCCACAGCCTATGCGCTGCTGAAATGCCTGGAGGAGATCGATGAGCTTCCTCTTCTTACCGTACAGCGGTTAAGCGACCTGTTTGCGGACGAGGACAGCGACTTGGCCTGGTTCTTTGACGGCATCCGTGCTGACAGGGAACTCCAGGCTGTACAAGCCGGAGACACCCATACGTACTATCGTCAATTCGCCCTGGCAGTTGACGATTGGAACGATATTGCGCCCGTCAGGGATGAGACGGAGCCCAATCCCTTGGCCGATGTAAGCTTCGAGCAATACATGAATGATGTACGTGAACGCCTGAAGGAAACGCTGCCTCATTACGAGAGCAGGGATGCCCAGGACATGATGTTCCAGGAAGTGATGCAGGCACTCGATAACAATAAACATTTATTAATCGAGGCCGGCACGGGAACAGGCAAATCCCTCGGGTATTTGCTGCCGTCGATTTATCAAAGCGTGAAGCAGGAACAGAAGGTTATGGTGAGCACGCATACGATCAACCTTCAAGAACAGCTGCGTGACCGGGATATTCCCCTGCTCACCCAGGTTGTTCCTTTTCCGTTTAAAGCGGCTATTTTCAAGGGAAGAGGCCATTATTTGTGTTTGAGAAAATTTGAACATAAAATAAATAGAAGAGATTTTCATTCACCGAAGGAAGATGTGATCACCGCGGCGCAGATGCTGGTCTGGCTGACCCAGACGGAGAACGGGGATGATGAGGAGCTGAACCTTGGCGGCCGCGGAGGGGATTTCTGGGAGACCATCTCCAGCGATTCGGATTCCTGTCTTGGCCGTGCCTGCCCATGGTTCCGCAAATGCTACTATCACAGAGCCAAGCATGAAGCGGGCATCGCGGATGTTGTCATTACGAACCATTCGAAGCTGTTCACCGACGTAAAAGCGAATCACCAGCTGCTTCCGAGTTATGAGCGTCTCGTCATCGACGAAGCGCATCATCTGGAGGATGTCGCCGGTAAGCACCTTGGCTTGCAGATGAAATATTTTTCGGTTGTCCATACGCTAACCCGTATGTACAAAGACAGCCGCAGCGGTCAGCTCCCGGCTCTTCGCCAGCTGCTGCAAGTTTCATCCCATGAGAAGGCTGTCGAGTGGTCTTCCATCATAGATCGGATTTATCCGGATCTGATCACCGTAAAAGAGAATTGGGATCGACTCAGCGATCAATTGTTCGGACTGCTTCCGGAACGCGGAGATGCATCTCCAGGAGACGCCGGTCAATTCTCGCTTCGCTTATCGCCTCTTAAGAAGCCGAAGGATTGGGATTCGCTTGCCGAGCTGGAACATCAAATTCATGTGATACTGGGCGATGTCGTACGCAAGGGTGACAAGCTGATCGCCGAAATGAAGGAAGATCTCGACGATTACAGTGCCGACAGTCTGTTAACAGACCTATCGGGTCTGTTTAAGGACCTGGCCGCACACCGCGAGGACCTGAGGTCCTTCATGGCCCTGAATGATGAAGGCACGGTATACTGGATGGAGGCTAACGGCAATTTCCGCGGGAAATCGCTGCAACTTTATGCGGTGCCTGTCGATGTAAGCACCCACTTGAAGGAATTGTTTTTTGACAAGAAACAAAGCGTGATCCTGACGTCGGCGACCTTGTCGGTGGACAAATCGTTCCAGTTCATGATCGAGAATTTGGGTCTACAGGAAGCGGCAGATAGCGGCAACCTGAACACGGTTCTGCTGCCGTCCCCGTTTAATTACAGGGAGCAGGCTCTCCTTGTCGTGCCGCGCGATTTTCCGAGCGTGAAGGGCTCGGTCGGGGATGCACTCTTTGTGAATACACTAGTGCAATCATTGGCCGATACGGCAATCGCTACGCATGGACGTATGCTTGTCCTGTTCACCTCGTACCGGATGCTGCGTCAGGTGCATGAGCCCTTGAAGGAGGCGCTGGCATCCAGCGATATTACCGTACTGGGACAAGGGATGGATGGAACCAGCCGTACCAAGTTAATCCGGAGATTCCAGGATAGCAGCGCCTCGGTTCTGCTGGGTACCAGCTCCTTCTGGGAAGGGGTTGACATACCCGGTGAGGCGCTCACTTGCCTTGCGATCGTCCGGCTGCCGTTCCAGCCGCCGAATCACCCTTTGGTTGAAGCCAAGAGCGAATTGCTGCAGCAGCAGAAGAAGAACCCCTTCATGAAGCTTTCGGTTCCGCAAGCCGTCATTCGCTTCAAACAGGGATTTGGCCGACTGGTACGGACAGCGCAAGACAAGGGGATTGTCATCGTGTACGATACCCGGGTCATTGAATCCTATTACGGAAAATATTTCCTATATTCCTTGCCGGGACCAAAGATGGAGCACATGCCGACCGAGGGGATTGTTCCCCGAATTTCGGAATGGCTGCAGGAAGAGGCAGGCGTAGAGAACCAAGCTGAATAAAGTGAAACCATGAACGATCACATTGAAATGTAGTTATTAACCTATTATTAGGGGGAGCATGCATGAAATCGGAAAAAATTTCGGAAGCCGTGGTCCGCAGATTACCTGTATACTTGCGCTATTTGAATGAGCTTCAGAAAAGGGAGGTCTCCACGGTTTCCTCCCAGGAACTGGGACAAAAACTGGACCTCAATCCTGCTCAAATTCGTAAGGACCTAGCGTATTTCGGTGATTTTGGACGGAAAGGGATCGGATATGACGTATCTTATCTGATCGAGAAAATTCGCCAGATTCTAAAGCTGGACCAGAAGATCAATGTCGCATTGATTGGGGCCGGTAATCTTGGACATGCATTATCAAATTACAATGCATTTCTGAAGGACAATATGAAGATTGTGGCGGTTTTCGATTCGTATTCTCCCAAAGTTGGTATGAAAATAAACAATTTGGTTGTACAGCCGATGGAGGAACTGGAGAAGACGGTTCATGAGTACGGCATTCGTATCGGGATTATTACCGTTCCGGATTTTGAAGCGCAAAATGTAGCGAATCAGCTTATCGCCGCAGGCATCGAGGCTATTCTGAATTTTGCGCCGACCATCCTGAAAGCTCCATCCCATATCCGGATTCATACGGCTGATTTTACTACGGATTTGCAAAGTTTGGCCTATTATTTGGATAACGGTAAGGAGGATACAGCACATGACGACAACGAAGTGGATGGTTAAAAACGGAACGTTTGCGGTACTAGAGAAAGGAAGGTCCGTGCTACGCGGATATATGGTTGTAGAGAATGACCGGATAACCTACCTGGGTGAAGAAGAGCCAACCGTCCAAGAGGGAACAGAAATTATCGACGGAACCCATCTGTTTTTCCTGCCTGGATTGGTGAACACGCACGGACATGCGGCGATGTCGCTTCTCCGCGGTTATGGCGACGATCTGGCACTGCAGGTATGGCTTCAGGAAAAAATGTGGCCGATGGAAGCCAAATTCACGGCCGACGATGTGTACTGGGGAACCTCACTCTCCGTGCTTGAGATGATCAAAGGCGGAACCACGACGTTTGTGGATATGTATGATCATATGGATCAGGTTGCAAAGGTTGTGCAGGACTCAGGAATGCGCGGCGTACTGACACGCGGTGTCATCGGATTATGTCCGCCTGAGGTGCAGCAGCAGAAGCTGGATGAGGCGGTTGCATTCGCGAAAGACTGGCATGGCAAGGCGGATGGAAGAATTACGGCGATGATCTCGCCGCATGCACCTTACACATGCCCGCCGGATTTCATCGAGAAATTCGTTCAGGCATCCCATGATCTGAATCTGCCTTTGCATACGCATATGTCCGAAACGGAAACGGAAGTCGCTCAGAATGTAAATGATTACGGACTCCGCCCTGTTGCCCATTTGGAGAAGCTTGGCATGTTTTCCCGTCCAACGCTGCTTGCGCATGCCGTCCATCTGACCGATGAAGAAATCGAAATCCTGGCTAAGCATCAAGTGATGGTGTCGCATAATCCAGGCAGCAATCTGAAGCTTGCCAGCGGCATCGCTCGCGTGCCTGCACTACTGAAAGCCGGGGTCACCGTGTCTTTGGGTACCGATGGACCTGCGAGCAATAATAATCTGGATATGTTTGAAGAGATGCGCCTGGCGGCACTGATCCATAAAGGAGTAAGCGGGGATCCAACCGCGATTCCTGCATCCGAAGCGCTTCGGATGGGTACAGAGTATGGTGCCAAGTCAGCTTTCCTTGCGGATATCGGTACGCTTGCGGTAGGAATGAAGGCAGATATGATCGCACTGAACACGGATCAGGCGCACTTCCTTCCGAAGACGGATTATATTTCTCATGCTATCTACTCCGCCAGTGCGAAGGATGTTGAGCATGTATGGGTTGACGGTAAGCAGGTCGTGAAGAATGGCGCGAGCCTTACTCTCGATGAGGAACGTATCCGGCGGGAAGCGCAGCGTGCCTTTGAGCGTCTTACAACCCTCTAGGGAATAATCAAGGGGAGCGAGGAAGACGGATTTGAAGAAAAAAACGAAGTGGATCTTGCTTAGTGTATCCGGCGTGCTGCTGTTACTGCTTGGTTTACAGCTCTATTATTCATATGTTATGAAAGACACTTGGAATGAAGAAAGAATGGCGATTGCTGCCGCCAAGCAGCATGGCCAATTGGTTTCGTCCGGAAAGACCTATAAATCGGTGTGGGGCGAGGATAATAACTATTGGGTGGTAAGCGGCAAGGATCAGGACAATCAAGATCGTATGGTATGGGTAAAATTTACAGATGACAACATACCTGTTGAAGGTGCCGATGCTGTCCAGTCCGTTTTATTGAATACAGGGATGTCGGAAGCCCAGATTCGGGATCAGATTTATAACGAATTGCCTGGTGTGGAAATTAAGCGATTGCTGCCTGGAATGTATGAAGGCGAGTATGCCTGGCAGCTGCAGTATGAACACAACGGTCAGCGCGGCTATCGGTTTTATCGTTTTCAAGACGGTAACACGATCGGTAATGACATTATTCTTCCAAATCAATAATAAACGAAGTAAAGAGAGGCGTCCCTTACTATTTAAGAGGGGGCTTCTCTTTTTCCTTCATAATTGTAAGCGCATTCAGAAAAAATATGGAAAAACTGTTCTAAATATTTTCACAGACATGCATGAAAAAGTATATAAGATGTGATATACTCGTACTTGTACAAAACGAGCATATAAATTACATGCATCGCAATATATCGTTGTTATATGTATTTTTGTGTTACCAAATGATAGACAAAATTTTATACAGGAAATGAAGGAGGAACTTCATGAAACTACGCATTGTACCTATCATGCTGACTGTCGTGATCTCAGCATCGGTTCTCTTTGGCGGATGGTTTCTGTATCGGCAGATGGCTTTGCAAAATCCGCTGGCAAATGTTGTGTCACAATATGACGGCGTGAAGGATTCTCATATAGATATTAAACAGAATACCGTTACTTTGAATCTTGATTTGGCTCCAGATACAAATTTACAAGGTTTGGTTCAGCATATTAAGAAGGAAGGCAAGTCTGTGATTGGCAAGCGGGAATTGAAAATCCAGGTGGAGGACCATTCCTCGGAAGCACTGGATCAATGGTGGGAGAAGGCCATGCTTTCAGTCGCCGAAGCAATGGATAATAAGCAGTATACCGATATTCAATCATCGCTCGAGCAGCTTGCTGCCCAGTCTCCGAATTTGAAAGCAAAAGCAACCATCGATGACACCAATGTCTATGTCAGCTTGTCAGACGGCAAGTCTGGTAAATTTATAATCTTGCCGCGTCAGCCTGGCAACATGGAGGTGTGGAATCATGCCTAAATTGGCTAAAGAAATCATGTTAGGCTTTATTCCCGTATTGCTGGTATTCCTCGTATTTGTCGGCGTGAACATCGTGCCCTTGCTCATCGCTGCAGGACTTGTAGGCGGCTTGTTGTTTATCGCTAAAATGAAAGGCGGTATTGCTGTAGGCGCAGGGAATGAGCGCAAGCGGAAAAAGAGCGGACCTGCCAAGCTGACGTTCGAAGAAATCGGCGGGCAGGATAATGCTAAACAAGAACTGCGAGAAGCATTGGATTTTCTGATTCGTCATGAAGACATTAAGAAATTCGGCATTCGTCCATTGAAGGGCATTCTCCTAACCGGGCCTCCGGGAACAGGGAAGACGTTGATGGCGAAAGCCGCTGCTCATTATACGGATTCGATCTTTGTTGCTGCATCCGGCAGTGAATTTGTCGAGATGTACGTCGGTGTTGGTGCGGGGCGCATCCGGGATTTGTTCAAGGATGCCCGGAATCGTGCGACAAAAGAAAACAAACAAAACGCCATCATCTTCATCGATGAGATCGATGTCATTGGCGGTAAACGCGAAGGCGGCCAGCAGCGCGAGTATGACCAGACGCTGAATCAGCTGCTAACCGAGATGGATGGCATCTATTCACAGGATACGCCTCGCATTTTAGTTATCGCCGCGACAAATCGGAAAGAAATGCTGGATAGTGCACTGCTGCGTCCAGGTCGATTCGACCGTCATATTCAAGTAGATCTTCCGGATAAGAAGGGACGCACTCATATCTTGAATCTGCATGCGGGTAATAAGCCGCTGCATGAAGATGTTGACTTGGAGAAAATCGCCGAGGAAGCTTACGGTTTCTCGGGTGCACAGCTTGAGAGCGTCATGAATGAAGCGGCCATTTATACGATGCGCGAGAATGAACAGTTTATCCATCAGCGCCATTTGTCCATGGCGATTGATAAGGTAATGATGGGTGAGCGTTCCGACCGCGAATCGAATTTGGAAGAGAAGAAGCGCGTTGCCATACATGAATTGGGACATGCTATTATGGCAGAGCTTGTGCGTCCCGGGAGTGTGAAACAAGTTGCGCTGAGCCCGCGTGGTAAAGCACTTGGTTATGTACGTCATAACCCGCAGGAGGAGCAGTATCTGTATACAAAAACCTTCCTCGAAGAGCAAATTATGATCGCGCTTGGCGGTGCGGCCGCCGAAGAGATCTTTTACGGGGGGCGAAGCACAGGCTCAAGCAATGACTTTGAGCAATCGCTGAACATCGTGGAGACGATGATGAAGTCGGGTTTGACGTCGCTGGGCATTGTTAACATGAACATGGTAACAACTGAAGAGTTAATGAAAGAGAATAATGTGATTTTGGAAGAGTTAATGAACCGCACTAAGAATCTCTTGGGACAAAAACGGCCAATATTCGACAATTCTCTTGATATCCTTTTAAAGGAAGAAATCCTCTCTGGGGAACAATTTCGTTGTCAATTTCGTGAAAACGCGCTTTTACCAGCATAAATTGTTATGCTGGTTATTTTTTTTTACTTTTTTGTCGTGCTAAGATATTATTATACTTTGTGCTCTGAAAATGTATTTTTCGACAAATGGGGTACAATAAAGTATAGAGATAAGGAAAGGGTGGAGTAGAAACCATGTACTTCAAAAAAATCGGCGTCGTAGGCGGCGGGACTATGGGGCAGGGCATTGCGGAGATGCTGGCAGCCAAAGGTCTTGACGTACTGCTCGTAGAGAAAACTCCAGAGAAACTGGACTATTCATACCGAATGATCGAGACCAGTCTAGATAAACAATTGGAGAAGTGGGGAATTACCCAGGCAGAGAAGAAACTCATACTGAACCGGATTCAAAAAGTAACTCATTTTGCCGAGCTTAGCACCTGCGATATGGTGATTGAGACCATTATAGAGGACTTGGAAGCGAAGAAAGAGGTATTTACACAGCTCGATCAAGTATGTCCGAGCCATGTGATATTAGCAAGTAATACATCCACGCTTAGTTTGACGGAGCTCGCCAGCTCTACCAAATATCCTGAGCGTGTTATTGGCATGCACTTCATTCATCCTGTTTCCAAGGTAGATCTTGTTGAAATCATCCGCGGCCTGAAAACTTCCGAACATACGTTTACGGAAACGAAACGCTTTGTTGAAGAAGTTTCGGATAAAAAAGGCATCATGGTGTATGAGTCTCCAGGTTTCGTTACAACCCGCATGATCACTCTCATGATCAACGAAGCGATGCATCTGCTGCAAGAAGGCGTGGCTTCGGCGGAAGATATCGATGACGCGATGAGAATCGGATATAACTTCCAGCATGGGCCGCTTGAGATGGCCGACCGTTTCGGCTTGGATTCCATTCTCGCTGCGCTGGAGCGCATGTTCCGCGAGTACGGCGAACTGAAATACCGTCCATCGATAGTCTTGAAAAAACTGGTCCGCGCAGGGCAACTAGGCGTCAAAACCGGGGAAGGCTTTTTCAAGTACGATAAGGATGGTGATCGGGTATGAATATTCTCGTAATTAATGCAGGTAGTTCTTCACTGAAGTATCAACTGTACAACATGACGGATGAATCCGTGCTGGCAAAAGGCTTGGTTGAGCGGATCGGCATGGACTCCTCGATTCTGACGCATAAGCCGACGGGAAAACAGGATGTTACGGAAGTTAGCGAAATTCTGGAGCATACCACGGCGATCCGCAAAGTGCTTGGCATGCTCACGAACGAGGAACACGGTGTGATCGATTCTATCGAAAGCATTCAGGCCGTTGGACACCGTGTCGTGCACGGCGGGGAGTCTTTTAAAGAATCCGCGCTCGTTGACAGTGACGCCAAAGCGGAAATCCGCCGCTTGTTCGATTTGGCTCCGCTTCACAATCCCGCATCGATGATGGGGATTAAAGCGGCAGAAACCAATATGCCGGGCGTTCCGCAGGTCGTTGTATTTGATACGGCATTCCATCAGACGATGCCTGAGAAATCATACCTGTACGCTATTCCGAGAGTACTTTATAATAAGTATAAAGTACGTCGTTACGGTGCGCACGGTACGTCCCACGCCTATGTCAGCCAGGCAGCGGCAGAATTTCTGAACCGGCCGCTGGAGGATTTGAAGATCATTACCTGTCATATCGGTAACGGTGCATCCCTGACAGCCGTAAAAGGCGGGAAATCCATCGATACCTCCATGGGGATGACTCCGCTGGAAGGGCTCATGATGGGTACACGCAGCGGTGATTTGGACCCGGCAATCGTACCGTTTGTCATGAACAAGGAAGAGCTGACTGTCAATGAAGTGAACTCCATGCTGAACAAGCATAGCGGACTATTAGCGATTTCCGGGATCAGCAGTGATATGCGTGAGATTACGGAAGGCATGGAAAAAGGCGATCCGAACTCCACGTTGGCCTTTGAAATGTATGAGTATCGTGTTCGTAAATACATCGGGTCATATGCTGCTGCCATGAATGGCGTGGATGTCATCGTATTTACTGCGGGCGTCGGCGAGAATTCGATCGTTCTTCGTCAAAGAGTGCTTGAGCAGCTTACCTATCTCGGAGTAGAATTGGATGAGGAGCTGAACAGCATTCGTTCCGGCGAACCACGCCGTATTTCTGCGGCGAATTCGAAGGTCGAGGTACTTGTGATCCCTACCAACGAGGAACTGGTTATCGCTCGGGATACGCATCGTATCGTACAAGCTTCCAACCGTTAAATAGTAGTGATATAAGGGAGAGATTTAAGCATGGCCACCAAAAGTGTGATTCGTAACGTCAACCAGCATGTCGGTGAGACCGTCACGATCGGCGCCTGGATCAACAACAAGCGTTCCAGTGGGAAGATTCAATTCCTGCAGCTTCGCGATGGCTCCGGATATATCCAGGGTGTTGTTGTGAAGAGCGAAGTATCCGAACAAGTATGGGATGACGCGAAAAGCCTGACACAGGAAAGCTCTTTGTATGTGACGGGTGTTATACGTGAAGAGCCGCGGAGCCAATCGGGTTATGAGATGACGGTTACCGGCATTGAAATCATACATCTTACGGAAAACTATCCAATTACGCCTAAAGAGCATGGTGTCGATTATTTGATGGACCATCGTCATCTGTGGCTTCGTACCCAGAAACAACGTGCGATCATGGTGATCCGTGCTGAAATTATCCGTGCGGTTCAAGATTATTTTGATACCAACGGATTTACGCTTGTGGATCCGCCGATTTTGACCCCAACTTCCGCGGAGGGTACAACCAACCTGTTCCACACGAAGTATTTTGATGAGGATGCCTACTTGACCCAGAGCGGACAGCTGTACATGGAGGCTGCCGCCATGGCGCTCGGTAAGGTATATTCTTTCGGGCCGACGTTCCGGGCCGAGAAGTCCAAAACCCGCCGTCACCTGATCGAGTTCTGGATGATTGAGCCGGAGATGGCCTTCACGGACCATGAGGAGAGCCTTCGGGTGCAGGAGCAGTTCATTAGTCATGTGGTGCAATCCGTGGTTAAGAACTGCCGCCAGGAGCTTGAAACGATCGGTCGCGACATCTCGAAACTTGAGGCGATCCAGGCACCATTCCCTCGGATTACTTACGATGAGGCCATTGAATTCCTGCATACGCAAGATTTCGATATTCCTTGGGGTGAGGACTTTGGCGCGCCACACGAAACGGCCATTGCCGAGAAGTATGACAAGCCGGTCTTTATCACGCATTACCCGGCGGGAATCAAGGCTTTCTACATGAAGCCGGATCCGAACCGTCCGGAAGTCGTACTTTGTGCGGATATGATCGCTCCGGAAGGTTATGGCGAGATTATTGGCGGATCGCAGCGGATAGACGATCCGCAGCTGCTTGAAGAGCGCTTCAAGGAGCATGATCTATCGATGGAAACCTATCAATGGTATATGGATTTGCGTAAATACGGCACCGTGCCTCATTCCGGCTTCGGTTTAGGTCTTGAGCGTACCGTTGCCTGGATTTGCGGCTTGGATCATGTGCGTGAAACGATTCCGTTCCCACGGACCCTGTACCGGTTGTACCCGTAAGCCGTGAGAGGTGAGTCTATGGACCACGACGGTAACGTGGACACAGGCGTGAATGGGTGGACGGCCGGCGCCGCTGCCGGCATGAGCCAAGGAATGGCGATCATCCCTTATGCCTTGCTCCGGCATTACCGGTCACTTGGTTTAAGCGACCGCGAAGCCATGCTGGTCATCCATTTGATTGGTTATCAGCAGGTGGAGTTCAAGGCGTTTCCTTCGCTGGAGGAGCTTGCGGAGGTGACGGGGGCTCCCGCGGCTTTCATTGCTACCAGCTTGCAGCGTTTGATGAAGGTAGGGCTGATCGGCATTGATGAGTATGTAGACGAAACACAGGGGATTCATTACGAGCGCTACAATCTCAACGGATTGTATGAGAAGCTCGCTTCGTGCTTGGCTGAAGAGCGTGAGGAAAAGATCCCTGATGGAACCAAGTTTGCGTCTCCGCTTTTAAATGCCCGGCCTGCTAATGGCAAATCAGCTGCATCGGGGAATCCCGTTCCCGAGAAGGAAGAGCGGAATTTGTTCACCATTTTTGAAAAAGAGTTTGGACGCCCGCTGTCGCCCATGGAGCTGGAGACGATCTCCGGCTGGGTTGATGCGGATCGCTATCCGGACGAGTTGATCCTGTTGGCTCTCAAAGAAGCGGTATTTGCGGGCAAACTGCATTTCCGCTACATTGACCGGATCCTGCTGGAATGGAGCCGAAACCGGGTGCGTACCGCACAGGATGCCAAAGCCTATACGCAGAAATTCAGAAATATTGGAAGATAGATAAGAAGCACGTCCGTTAAGGGCGTGCTTTTTTATTTGCAATTTTTTTGTAATCCAGTTCTATGATAATGGGACTTTTCTAATGCAGCGGGCTGAGGATGGGCCGTTCAGTCCTGTGAATTAGCAGGAGAACTTCTCCGGATTAGCGAATGGATATAGTTGCAGCAGCGGCTGGAGGGGGAGATGGAGATGAGATACAAGGCCATTATTTTTGATCTGGATAACACGTTATTAGACTATAGTCAGAGTGAAAGGACATGCATGCAGCAAGCACTGGAGCACTACCGGCTGCATGAGGATCTGACGTGGGAGGAATTCTGGAGCACGTTTGGACCGATTAATTTTAATTATTGGATGAACCGGATTCAGAACAATCACGATATTAGGCAGGTGTTGGAGCATTCCTTCATGGACACGTTCCTTGGACTGAAGCGGGAATTTACCCAGTGCCGGGAGTCTCGGAAACCTACTGGGGGTTGTTTTGCAGTTCCAACCATATGGAGCCCCATGCCGATCTTATTTTGGAACACCTGCATGGCGACTTTGCCCTCGGGGTCATATCCAACGGCATTGGTGAGGCTCAGCGCAAACGTCTTGCGGCAGGAGGCTTGTTTCATTATTTTGACTCCTTCATCATTTCGGATGAGGTGAAGTGCTGGAAGCCGGACTCGCAGATCTTTGAACTCGCTTTGCAGGAATTGGCTTTAAGTCCAGACGAGGTGCTGTACATAGGGGATTCGCTTACGGATGACTATGAAGGAGCAGTAAGATCCGGGATTGATTTTTGTTATTATAATCGCCGGGATACCCCTTTAAATGACCATCATCGACCTGCTTATATGATCAGGGATCTTCTGGAGATCAAGGATTTGGCTAACGATGGAACACGGAGGACTACATAATGAAATATAATCATATACTGTTTGATTTGGATGGAACCCTGACGGATCCGCGTGAGGGCATTACGAAAGCCGTGAAGTACGCACTCGCTCAGCATGGGATTAACGTAAGTGATCTCTCCGAGCTGGAATGTTTTATCGGTCCCCCGCTCCAGGCGACCTTCACCGAGAAATATCATTTTAGTGAAGCCGAGGCTTGGGAAGCCGTTCTGAGTTACCGTGAATATTTCAAGGACACCGGCCTTTATGAAAATGAGGTATATGGCGGCATACGCCAGTTATTGGATTTGCTGTTATCCCAAGGGCGCCAGTTGTATGTGGCTACCTCCAAACCTACGGTTTTTGCCGAAACAGTCCTAGAGCATTTCCAGCTAACCGCTTATTTTTCCATGGTGTGCGGAAGCGAACTGGACGGCACCCGGTCCGCCAAAACCGAAATCATTCAGCATGTTCTGGATACGTGCCGCATTCATACTTCGGAAGCCGTCATGATTGGAGATCGGAAGTTTGATCTGATTGGAGCCGGGAACTGCGGGATACACAGCATTGCTGCAGGTTATGGTTACGGTTCGGAGGAAGAGCTGAGGGCATGCCAGCCAACCTATTATTTCAAAACCGTGGAGGAGATGCTCCGGTCGTTTGCAAGCTTAGCGGTTTAAAATCGGCTTGAACGATGAGACAGAGCACTTCGATTTTTCGCGCAACATCGGTTATAATGGTCATAACCAGTCGGAATGTCATTATTTTGAAGGGGGGGGCATGATCATGATGGGAAGATTGACGATGAGCTCTATGCAAAGTCTATATGATGAACAACGGCGGTTGTTTGCATGGAGCGATGAGAAAGTTACCGCCTGATTACCTCGCATAAAAGAGGCCGTTTATCTAATGGACTTTGCATCCTTAAAACCTTTATTTTAATTTTAAGGAGCAGAGATACCATGAAATATATAAACGCGGATATTATACTTCCAGAGGAATTGTTGAAGGAAGTGCAAAAATATGTACAGGGCGGGATGGTGTACATCCCTAAACCTGAAGGGTTACGCAAGAAATGGGGAGAAAACTCGGGCAGCCGGGTGTATTTGAAAAAAAGAAACCTGGAAATCCGGCAGTTGTTTGCGTCGGGCGCAAGTATTGATCAGCTTTCTTCTCAATTTTGTTTATCCTGCGATTCCATCAAGAAAATCGTGTATACCAAAAACAAGTAATGCAAAGTCACATTGGACCTGATTCTGATGTGGCTTTTTCTTATGGATAAAAGTCATTTTAAACCAATCGTTATATAGGAAGTGCAGATACTGAGCAATTATAATCATTCAAGAACGTTCAAATGATAGAGCAGAGGTGAGTTCATGAATGATTTTTTTCAATTTGAAACAGAAGAACAACGGTGTGCGCTGCTCGCAAGAGCCAAGAAGGTTGCGATATCGGCACTTCAGCAATATAACCTGAGATGGGTTGAGATTGAATTTATCGGTATTTCGGACACGATTACATATCAAATTAAGACAAACTTAGATGAAACATACTTGTTGAGAATTCATTCGCATCGACGGCGCAGTAATGAAATAGACCTGGAGCTTCAATTCCTGGATGCCCTTATTACCGCAGGTATCAAAGTGCCGACAAGTATAACCACACCAAGTGGTTTAAGATTGTTGACAATCGTTACGGACAATGGATTCAGATCACCTCATGTCACCGTGATGAGATGGGTGGATGGTGTGCATGCCCATGAAAGACTTACAGAAGATCAGGCTTATCAGGTAGGTGCCTTGATTGCGAGATTGCATGAAGTTGCACTTGGCTTCGAAAGTTCTTCTGATTTCCGGAGGCCCGTATGGGGGATGAACAGTTATAGAGAAGCGCTAGCCAAACTGGAACGATATGCAGGAACTTTTTTATCGGAAGGCTCATGGTCACTGTATCAACTCGCAGCTGAAAAGGTTCTATCCCAGCTTGAGCTTATGAACGCGGATGATTGCAACTATGGCCTCATTCATGCCGATTTACATCTGGGGAATGTTGTATTTGAAGGGGGAATTCCACATCCGATTGATTTCGGTAGATGCGGTTACGGTTTTTATCTTTACGATCTGGCCGCGGTTATGTTGTCACTTGATCCGAAGCAGCGATTCAAAGTGCTCCAAGGATATGAAAGTGTGCGGAAGTTGGACTCGGATTATATTCAGTCTCTAGAGTGTTTTTTCATCATGATCATGATGGAGAATTATAGCCACCATGCCTCTAATCCAAGAGAGACAGAAAGTCTGAAGCGTGAGCAAATCTATGCACTAGCCTATATCCGTGAATATTTGCACGGACGCCCGTTTCTGCTAACTGTGGTGAAGCCGTTAGAAAAAGACGATGTCCCAATCTCTAGTTGATCCGGTCAGGATAGAAGGGTATCATGATATCATCATACGCGTTACAGAATGGGAGAGAAAAGCTTGCAAGTAACGAACCGCCCAGGTGAATTTATCACCTGCTTGATCATCATGATCGCTACCATCGTATGGGTTCAATGGACCTCAATCCTTTTATCCATGGCGTGGGGAATCGGGCTGATCCTGTTGATATATCGTTTGTGCAAGCTAAGAAGCTTACGCAAGATATCGATTCAAATCAGAGACACGGCCATAGTCGCGCTTATCATGGTGATAGGCTATACGCTCTATCATGCTTTCGGTGAAATCATCAAAAATGGATTCGCGGGGCATGATGCCTGGGCCATCATCCTATCGAGGTTAAGCCTGATTCTATTTGTACTTCCGTTTGCGCTCGCGGCCGCATTAACGAAAGAAAAGCCTTTATACCTCGCCACAGGTTCATGGGGGAAAACGATCTATTTTCCATGGATATTCAAAGGACCAATTAAGGATCCGATCTGGCGTTTCATGCTTATTTTCCTGGTTGTCGTTTGTGGCATATTTTCTTTTTTTATGGACTGGGGACAGCCGCAATTTCTCGTTCTAATCGGTTATGCACTTTCCTTCGCGCTGATCAATGCCGTCCTTGAGGAGCTGTTGTGGCGGGGATACATACTTAGTCATATTGTAGGTAGATTTGGGGAGCTGAAAGGGCTCATCATCGCTGGAGCTACCTTTGGTTTATACCATTACCACCTAGGTTTTTCATGGCCGGTTTGTCTGCTGTTTTCAATCTTTGGTATCATGATGGGCGGCGTGGCTATTCGTTCGAAAGGTTTGGTTCCCGTGATGGTCATGCATTTTGTGATGAATGTTCTTTTTGTACTTAGCGGCATGATCCTGTAACATCCTGAAAGGGCGTCGATGGACGTTCTTTTTTGTTTTGACCGGTATGGGCAGACTATGCGGACAAGCTGTTCTGGTCTTGTTTTTAGATGATCCAAATTTTTTTGAAAAAAGTGCAGGGGCAGCTTTCGAAGCTGACGTCTATGTATTTGGGAAGGAGGGGAGAGTTATTGATGCTGAAACGTTAATCACGCGCATCCTGCAAGGTGATCAGGAAGCCTTTCGGGAACTGGTGAGCCATTACAGCCAGCACGTGTTCCATACGGCATACTCGGTCCTGCGGGATGCCAAGGAAGCGGAAGATGCGTCGCAGGAAGTGTTTATTCAAGTATACAAAGCTCTCCCCCAGTACCGATCTGAAGGGTTCAAAACCTGGATTACACGCATCACGCTAAATAAAGCGATTGATATGAAGAGGAAGCTTTCCCGTAAACCGCCGGAGCAGCTGCCCGGCGAACATGCTGAAGTGCTGGATAAACTCCCTTCCCGGGACGAGGACGTGGTTTCTCTGCTCATACATAAGGAGAGAAGAGAGGAACTTCGCGAGAAAATCAAACAATTGCCGGACAACCACCGCGCCATTATAACGGCTTTTTATTTGGAAGAGAAAAATTACGAGCAAATCGCAGCCGAGCTGGATGTCACGGTCAAGACGGTTGAATCGAAATTATACCGGGCCAGACAATGGATTCGGAAATCGTGGAAGGAGGAGGAATGGAAATGAACGTTAAGGGCAACGAGCTTACAATGCGGACAGAACGATATGTTAGAGGAGAAGGCTCGCCAGAAGAACGATCTTCTTATGAAGAGCTCATGTTATCGGATGACTCCGTGCTGGAGTTATATATGCAGGTACTGGCGGAGCTTGATTCCGAACTCCCTGGCTTGTCAGACCCGGAAACATTTACGCAGCAGGTGGTGGAACACGAACAAATTAAGCCATACACCCATAAAGCACCGCTGCGGATTCAGGAACGTCCGAAGCGATGGTACGAACGCGCGATCGTTCATTACACCATTGCCGCCTCCATTACCATGCTGTTCCTCTTCACCGGGGCATTTGACCGACTTCTTCCTGGAGAAATGAACGGTGATGCTCCATTATCCGAAACACCTTCTTACAGTGAACAATGGGTGGAAAAAACAACGGGCTGGCTTGACCAGCTATTATCCAGATAAGAAAAATGAAAGGAAGATGCCTAGTGCAACCGCAAAAAAGTAAAGGGTTTGCCTTTATATTAAATATCCTTCCCGGCCTCGGCCATTATTATTGGGGGAGAAAGGGACGCGCCCTGCTATATCCGCTCTTGTTCTTCGGAAGCCTCTTCGGCGGATTTGTGCTCGGGATTATGTCCCATTCCGATGCGGTCTTTGGGCTGGGAATTCTCGGAGCCTTCATGATCTGGGGGATCAGCATGCTCGACCTGCTAGTTGCTTTGATCCGATATACGCCTGTAATGATTATCCACGATGAGTATGGACGGCCGATGGAGATTCGCCAGGAAAAGAGTGATGAGTCTGAACGCTTTTATACCATACTGCTGTCCTTCATTCCCGGTTTGGGTCATTTTCAACTGGGATTGATGCAGCGGGGGTTGTCATTCCTGATCGCATTCTTCGGGCTGGGGACGATTCTGCTGTTCTTAACGGGCTTGACTCACGAATCGGTATTCCTGCTGTTTCTGGGCATGCTGCCTATCATTTGGCTTTACTGCATGTTTGATGTGGTTCAGCTGGTTAACCGCAAGCAAGCTGGGGAATTACTTATCGATCGCACGCTGTTTGATGAGTTAGAGAGCGGAAGGGAGAGCGGACGCCGAAGTAAAGTGTTTGCTACCTTGTTATCGGCGTTTCCTGGAGCGGGTCAAATGTATTTGGGATTGCAAAAACGCGGACTGCAGCTCATGGTCCTATTTCTTGGCAGCATTTATGTGTTGGATGTACTCAAGCTGTCGCTGTTCCTGTTCTTGATTCCGCTGATCTGGTTCTATGCATTCTTTGACGGCCTGCAGCAAGTAAGCCGTTACGGCAGGGAGCCGCTGCGCGATCGACCGATCATCTCGGGACTTGGGAATCAGCAGCGCTGGCTCGGGCTTGGACTGATCGTACTCGGTATTTATTTCGTATTCACCAGTGTTGTGATGCCTTATATTGATACGCATTTCCCTCATTTACAGCTGGATTACCGCATTCGTTCCTATTTGAAAACCGCGATTATCGCCGTTCTTCTCATCGGAGGAGGAATCAAGCTGATGACCGGCTCGAAAAAGGATTCGTTAAGGGGAGACCGTTCATATTATGATACCGACAACGAATGAGAAGTCCCTTAATTAATAACATCCAGGGTCAAGTCGATCGCGATCTAATCAATGAAATGATATGAACGAGATATGGAGGGAGATATCGTGGCCAAGAATCTGTATTATCTGTTGTATATTGCTCTATTTGTTGTGACTTGTTTGTTTATCTTCAATGCTTATGCATCACCGGATCAGGTACCTGCGCCTGCGATCTCTTTAACGGAGCATGAGCAGAATCGGCTATAATTTATATAAAGAAAAAAACCTGTAAACGATCGGAATCGTTTTACAGGTTTTTTAGTTTTCGTTCAACGAGAATATAAATCAGGATAAAGACGATCACGGTCGCAATACCGGTTGTCATGAAATGGCCGGTAAGCCTGGCGATCAGCAGCAGGATGACCCCAAAATTCATCAGCAGCAGACTCACATAGGCATTGGCAACCTGAAAGTTCCGTTCATTTTTGAGAGATGACGTAGTCTTATAAGCATAAATGCTCTTGGAACTTTTGGGCGGAAGCAAAAAGAGGACCAAACCATACAAAATAAATACGATGCCAATGGCTAAACTTTCGAGCATCCCTATACACTCCTAACGGAAATATAACGCCGGATGCACCCCGAAAACGTTGGATGTAGGTGCATCCGGCTGTTCAAGCCCTGTACATGCAAATATGGCTTTACTTTACTTGGATCCGGCTGCATTCAGGAGCAGACGACGGTAAGAGTATTCGAATATAAATTCAAAAGCCTCCAGATGTTTCTTCGCTTCGAAAGCATTCTTGCCCCACGCATAGATGCCGTGGTTGCGCAGCAAAATGCCGGGTACCGCCGGATCGAGCGCATCCGGAACGAGTTCCGCAATCCGCGGGATGTCCGCATAGTTCGGCAGGATCGGAATGCGAATCGCCGCGTCCTCTTCCCAGATGTTAAAGGCTTTGATCAGCTCGATTCCTTGGGCAGGGACATAGCCTTGTTCACCATACCAGTCGCTGATCAGATTGTTATCGATGGTGTGCACATGGAAAATGGCGCCGCAGCCGGTTTTGCGATAAATTTCGCAGTGAATCAAGGTTTCCGCACTAGGCTTTAAGCCGGTTGCTTCACAAGGTAAGCCGTTCTGATCCACAAAAAGATAATCTTCGGGCGTATGTACCGACTTATCTTTTCCACTGGCTGTCACCGCAAAATAAAACTGCTCCGGGTTGAACTCGCCAACACGGACAGATAGATTGCCGCTGGTGCCAGGGAACCAGTTTCTAGAAGCGAACAGTTCCTTGATCCCTCTAAGATCCTGCAGGGCAGCCTGTTTCTGTTCAAGCCGGATATCTGAAAATGCCACTTACAGCACCTCCTGTTTAAACTTGTCTTTCATATCGTTCTGGATATCGGTAAATGTCTCGAAGGGTACATGAAACACGCCAAGCTTCTTGCACTGCTCGGTGAGCGAAGAACGTGAATAAACCAGGTCGGCCTGCTTGGCGCCTTCGAAATCGGTAAGGCTGTCACCGATCAGAATTCGGTAATATTGATCGGCCGGAAAACGGTCCATCACCGTGACCTTGCACATGCCGCAGTCGTTATGGCAGGATTCCTTGCAAGGATGAGGCCAAGTAATCTCGATGTGATCTCCTTCAAAATTCGAACCGTTGCAGAAGATATGGTCTGCCGGAATGCCGAAGGGTTTCAGCAGGGGATCGACAAAGAAATCGATACCGCCGCTTGTGACATAAAACTCAATCCGTTCCGATTTTAAATAGTTAAGGAATGCACTGAAGCCTTCACGGATTCCTGCATGGTTAAGAACAAAATCGGTAATCTCTTCTCGCATCGAGGAAGGGAAGAGGGCAAACATGCGGCCAACGCCCTCCCGTATGGAGATGGTGCGGTCAAGCGTATCCTGCATGATCGACTCGAAGCCTTCCGGTTTGAAGTGCTTCATGATGGCGACAATATTATCGTTGTTCGTGATGGTTCCGTCGAAATCACAAAAAATGATCGGTTGTTTTACTCCAGATGTCATACTTCTCCTCCCCAGATGTCCAGTGCGGCTTTCAACTCTTCGTGCTCTTCGGCAAAGTGTGCGAGCGGAACGGATTTCATCGTCGCCTCAATCGCTTGCACAAAGGCTTTGCCGCCCGCTTCGGTACCCATCGGATGACCGTGGATCCCGCCGCCTGCGTTAACGACCACATCGGTGCCAAAGTCCCGGATGATGCGGGGAACGAGTCCCGGATGAATTCCTGCGGACGGTACCGGCATGCTTCGTTTCACACCAAGTTTAGCGCTATGCAGTTCGTCGCGAATGGCCAGATTCTCTTCTCTCGGCATCGTTACAGATCCGTAAGGCGAAGGGAAGAGCACCAGATCCGCACCGGCGATCCGCATCAGCTGGCCGAGCAGCACCGGAGCCGTTATCCCATAGTATGGAGAAGGATAAATGGCGCCGGCAAGTGCAGGGTGAGCCGCGATAGGAACGGTGATATCCGGATCGCTGCTTAGCTCATGCAAAACGTCATACCCGTAGGACAGCACATTAAAGAGCAGGGCGTTGGCGCCGGCATCAATCGCACGCAGCGCTTGCTCACGCAGCTGCGACGTCCGTCCGGTTAGATTAGCGGCATAGAGCAGCTTTTTACCTGTTTGTTGTTCCACATCGGCAGCAGCCTGGATGCACATGCTTACCCGTTTTTCAATCGGGGTGAGGTCATTCTCGAACAGGATTTCATCATCTTTGATGAGATCTACGCCACCCAGCGCCTGACGGATAAATTGGGCTCTAAGCTCGTCCGCATTCAGGCCGATAACCGATTTGAATATGCTCATCAGCAGCGGACGATCATGGACGCCGAGAAGATTGCGGACTCCGTCGATGCCATACTTCGGTCCTGGAAATGCACTCAGGAAGTCGGGAGACAAATCCAGGGAAGTCAGCTTGATGCGTCCGTCCATGGAAATCTTGCCGAACACCGTCACCAGCAGAGCGGGAATATCCCGGCTGAAATTAATGTCCGGATAAGCAATGCTGACATCCGCATAACGACTGCCTGGCTCCCAGCCCTCGTGAACCTGAATGTCAACGACTTCGCCGAGATGTTTCTGCATCGCTTCACGCTTGGCTTGCGGCAGCTCGGTCCAGCTGCCGACCGTCATGCCAACGGCAATGGAAGTCGCTTTCTTACGAAAATCCGCCTGGTCGTCATAAATTCGGTACGTTGCAATACAGCGGCTCATGAGATCTGCTCCTTCAGCATGGCGCCCATTTCTTTGGAGCGCTCAGCGCAGCGGTTTACGGCGGCAATGACGGTTTCGAAGAAATCGCCTTTGTCTAGCGTTTCGAGTGCCGCTTGCGTGGAACCGTTCGGCGATGTAATCTTCGCGCGAAGCGATGAAGGCTGTTCTCCGGTCTGCTGCACCATCCGGGCCGCGCCCAGAATGGTTTGGAGCGTCAACTCGCGGCTTTGCTCCGGCGTCAGGCCGCCGCGGATCCCTGCGGCAGTCATGGCTTCCATCATGTAATAGAAGTAAGCGGGGCCACTGCCGGAGATGCCGGTCAGGATATCCATCTTCTCTTCTTCAATGACGGTTACATTGCCAACAGCTTCGAACAAGGTCATGACCAGCCGGCGCTGTTCTTCGCTGATTTCCTTCGAGAATGCGATTCCTGTGGAACCCAGTCCGATGGAGGCGGATGTATTCGGCATCGTGCGTGCAATGGGTTGATGGGTTCCAAGCAGCGTCTGTGTCGTATAAATCGATAATCCGGCGATCACGGAGATAATCAATTGGTCGCTTGAGAGCTTCGGACCCAGTTCTTTCAATACTTTAGCAGCATCCTTCGGTTTCATGGCAAGCACGATCACCGGCGAAGTTTTCAGAATTTCGATTTTAGCGGCTTCGTCGTTATTGATCTGGACACCGTACCGCTCACTCAGTTCCTGAAGGCGCTGAACGTTGCTTCGGTTGAGCATCGTAATATTCTCCGGAAGCACGACAGAACGGCTCACTAATCCTCGTACGATCGCTTCGGCCATCGAGCCGGCGCCGTAGAAGGTGATTGCTTTATCTATTAAAGGTCGGTTCTGCGGGGATTGGCACATCGTTATTTCCTCCTTCATGGGCTTTAGATGAATGATTTATTCGCGTATTTGACCACTACCGATAATAACATATTTGGAGGAAGTAAGCGCGGGTAACCCCATAGGTCCCCGGGCATGCAGCTTCTGGGTGCTGATCCCGATTTCGGCGCCGAAGCCAAATTCAAAGCCGTCGGTGAAGCGGGTCGAAGCATTATGATAGACAGCCGCCGCGTCTACTTCCTGCAAGAAGCGCTCTGCATGATCCTTATTTTCGGTAACGATACATTCCGAATGCTTTGTGCCATAAATCGAAATATGCTCAATGGCCTCATCCAGGTGATCCACGATTTTAAGGTTCAAAATATAGTCGTTATACTCGGTCGCGTAATCCTCAGACGTAGCTTTTACAGCCCATGGAACGTAATCCAGGGTACGCTGGCATCCGCGCAGTTCAACATTGCGCTCACGGAATGCTTCGGCCAGCGCAGCCAGATGCGATTTGGCATAATCAGCATGGACGAGCAGGGTCTCCATGGAATTGCAGACCGAAGGGCGCTGCACCTTGGCATTGAGGCTGATGGCAACCGCCATGTCCGGCGCTGCCGATGCATCCAGATAGGTATGGCATATTCCGGCTCCGGTTTCGATCACCGGTACCGTGGCGTTCATCACGACGTTCTGGATCAGCGAGCTGCCGCCGCGCGGGATGATGACATCCAACAGTCCGTTTAGCTTCAGCATTTCATCCACGGAGGAACGGTTCGGGTCCTCGATAAGCTGCAGCGCATCCTTAGGCAGTGCGGTGCGTTCCATAGCTTCGTGAAGCACCTCGATGATTTTGCGGTTGGAGGAGAGGGCGGATGAACCGCCGCGCAGTACGACCGCGTTGCCTGTCTTCAAGCACAGCCCGGCTGCATCAACGGTCACGTTGGGACGAGCTTCATAAATGATGCCGATCACGCCAAGAGGAACGCGTTTCTTGACGATGTTCAGCCCGTTGGGGCGATCGATCGTTTCCAAGGTGTCGCCGATCGGATCCGGCAGCTTAACGATTTGGCGCAATCCTTCGGCAATGCCCTCGATTCTGGCCTCATTCAGTGCCAGCCGGTCCAGCAGGGAGGCTGAGGTGCCGAGTTCCTTCCCGCGGCGAAGATCCTCCGCGTTCGCTTCCATAATATCTGCCGTCCGATGGATCAGGGCGTCTGCCATGATCAGCAAAGCCTGGTTTTTCTCCTCCGTGCTCAGCCTCCCAAGACGAAATGCAGCCTGTTTGGCGAGCTGGGCTTTATTGCGTACCTCACTCATGATAATTCCTCCTTGTTTGAGTTATCAGGAAATCCCTTATTGGTTTATGGCAATCCGGATTATTTTAATGTGATCCATTCATCGCGGTGAATAACCTCGAGCCGATGGATTTCTCCGATGATGCCGATGACTTGACTGCTCGGCAAACCGAGCACGGCCTGCAGCTGGTCCTCATCGTAATTGACGATGCCTCTGCCAAGCCGTTCGTTGTTCATATTAACGACCTCCACCACGTCCCCTGCATGGAAGCTGCCTTCGATCCGTTTTATGCCAACGGGAAGGAGGCTGTGGCCTCCGTGAATCAGCGCTTTCTCGGCGCCCGGATCGACAACGATCCGGCCTAGCGGCGAGGACATAAAGCCGAGCCATTGTTTTTTCATAGGCAGGGAGGATAGGTGGGTAGCAAAATATGTTCCTTTGCCTGCATGCTTAAGCGCCTGAAGCAAATCCCCGGTCTCGTTGGCTTTGCCGATGAAGACGGGGACACCGCCGCGGGTGGCGATTTTGGCAGCGTCGATTTTTGATCGCATGCCGCCTGTACCTACGCTGGAGCCAGCGCCTCCTGCCATGCTGTAAATCTCATCGGTAATCTCATCAATTTCCTCATATTTTGTTGCATCCGGCGACTTGCGTGGATCTGCCGTGTACAAACCATCCGTATCGGTCAGGATGATTAGTTGCTGGGCGCGGACCAAATTGGCGACCAGCGCGGATAACGTATCGTTATCACCAAATTTCAGTTCGTCAATCGAAACGGTATCGTTCTCATTAATAATCGGAATAACGCCTTGCTTCAGAAGCTCCGTAATCGTCATGTTGGCATTGTTCATGCGTTTGCGATTCGCAAAGTCCGTTCTTGTCAACAGAATTTGCGCAGCCTTCAATTGATGGGAGGCCAGCGCATTCTGGTAAGCACGCATCAGCAGCGCCTGCCCCAGTGCGGCGGATGCTTGCTTTTCATGCAGTAATTTGGGTCTCGTCTCGTAGCCGATCTCCCGAAAGCCTGCTGCGACAGCGCCGGATGTCACGAGCAAAACCTCATGACCGGCCTTGCGGAGCGCGGCAAGTTCTCCGGCAAAGAAGGCGACGGAATCAAGATTAAGTCCGCCTTCATCTGTCGTAAGGGAGCTGCTTCCGATTTTTACGACGATGCGTGATAGCATCGTGATCACTTCCTTGTATTTATGATTAGTAGGTATAGCTGTAATGAATCCTTTTCTCAGAAAACAAAAAAACTTTCGTCCTGTATGAAAAAGGACGAAAGTTTGACTTCCGCGGTACCACCTTTGTTGATGAGCGCAGCTCATCCGGCTTTAGCCCTGTAACAGAAGGCACTGTCCTGGCAAGCCAGGCCGCTCGGGGGTAGGATTCGGAAAGGGGGTCACGGCAAATTCTTTCAGCCCATGGAATTTGCTCTCTGGTCATCGTGCCATATGCTTTCGTACTGGTCCCGTCTTTGCGTTTTTGAAAATGGCATTCAATTGTTACTGCAAGAATAGCACATCGTTTTTGTTTTTTCAAAAGGAATTAGATTAACCGAACAGGTTCAGCTTGCCGATTCGGTAGGCGGCTTCCCGCATTCGTTCTTCGCTGCTTAACAGGCCGACGCGGACATATCCTTCGCCGTGATCGCCAAAGCCGATACCAGGAGCAACCGCTACCTTGGCCTCCTCAAGCAGCAGGTCGGCAAAGGATACCGAGGTAAAGCCCTTCGGTACGGGCAGCCAGCTAAAGAAGGAGCCTGCAGGTTTCTGGGCTTGCCAGCCGATTTCGGACAGGGCGCCATAGAAGGTGTCCCTTCTCGATTGGTAGCGTGCCACCAGCTCCTCAACGCAGTCTTGCGGCGAAGTGAGCGCTGTGGCCGCTGCAGCCTGAATGCCGCCGAACAGGCTGACGTAGATATGGTCCTGCAGCATATTGATCATCGAGATGATTTTTTGGTTCCCCAAGGCAAAACCAACGCGCCATCCGGCCATATTGTAGGTTTTGGAGAGGGTGTAGAATTCTACGCCAACCTCTTTGGCTCCTTCTGCCTGCAAAAAGCTGACCGGACGGTCTCCGTCAAATCCGATCGCTCCATAAGCAAAATCACTGGCCACCACAATCCCGTGTTCGGCGGCGAATGCCACCGTATCCTCGTAGAAGGACAGGGGAGCGACGGCGGATGTCGGATTATTCGGGTAATTCAAGAACATCAGCTTCGCTTTTTCTCTGTCTGCAGGTGTGATCGCACCATAGTCGGGAAGAAACCGGTTAGCTGCGGTTAACGGCATGAACTTCATTTGGGCACGGGCCAGTGCAACACCTGACCAGTAATCCGGATAACCGGGGTCCGGGACAAGACATACATCACCCGGGTTCAGAAGCACTTGCGGCAACTGTACGAGCCCTGTTTTTCCTCCAAACAGAATGGCTACCTCCGTCTCCGGATCCAGATCAACGTTGTAGTCTTCCTTATATCGATGCGCAATGGCTTCTTTAAGAAAGGAAAAGCCGGTAAAAGGCGAATATTTGTGAAACTGCGGATTGTCGGCCGCTTCCTTCAAGCTGGATACGATATGAGGCGGCGTGGGCTGATCGGGATTTCCCTGCCCGAGATTGATCACATCATGCCCCTGTGCCACTTGGCGGTTTACCTTGGAGACCAAGGTCGCGAAAAATTGTGTGGGCAGCTGGGACATCATCTCGGCCGGCTCTATTTGGAATTCGTTTAATTTGTTCATTGCAGTTTCATCACTCCGTTATCTAATTACACTCGAATGCAGCTGATTTTGAAAACAATTAGGATTAATTTAACACGATTTATCAGGGGTGTATAGAGGGAAATGGTGCTTGGGTGTTGCAGCAGCAGGGCGGAGGAGGCTATGATGATGACATCAAGAGAATGGATGAATTCCTGAATAAGAGCCCGAACATGGATTTCATGATCACAGCGGCGCAGATGCTGAATTCAACCCAATAACAGGAGGTTGCAAGATGACTGGTGAAGCAAAGGCTCAATTGAATATCGCACTTATCCAAGCCGATATTGAAATAGGAAACGTGAATGCCAATATGAATAAAATGCTCGGTATGATGGAGCAGGCAGCAGCGGCTGATATGAAGCCGGACGTCATCGTACTGCCGGAAATGTGGAATACGGGGTATGCGCTTGACCGGATTCGAGAGCTTGCCGATCCTATGGGACAGGAAACCTCTCGGATGCTGAGCGAGTTTGCGCGAAAACACCGCATCCAAGTCGTTGGCGGATCTGTAGCCGAACGAATCGAAGATCGGATTTATAACAGCATGTATGTGTTTAACCGGAGCGGGGAGCAGATCGCCAAATATTCCAAAATTCACCTGTTCCGCCTGATGGATGAAGAGAAGTTTCTGCAAGCCGGACAGCATACCGTAACCTTCGAGCTGGAACAATTGAAAGCGGGCGCGTCGATCTGTTACGATATACGGTTCCCAGAATTGTCCCGCACCCTCGCGCTCAGCGGCGCTCAAGTGCTGTTTGTGCCCGCGGAGTGGCCGCATCCGCGGCGGCATCATTGGAGAACGCTGCTCATGGCCAGAGCGATCGAGAACCAAATGTATGTCATTGCGTGTAATCGTGTAGGAACTAGCGGAGATACGGACTTTTTCGGCCACTCCATGATCATCGATCCGTGGGGGGAGGTCATTGCCGAAGGGGATGAGCAGGAAAAGATCCTGACAGGTACGCTGGATTGTGATCTTACGGATGAAGTCAGAGGACGTATTCCGGTTTTTGAAGACCGTCGTCCGAATTTGTATACTCAATAAATCGTTTATGGTTAAACTCCTCTGAAAAATGAAGTTTCATCTGGTCAGTGGCGGGTATACTATGGGTAATCCGTCAGAGAGGAGGCTTGGAATGATGGCAGAGAACAACCAATTCGACAGCCAAAACCATGAGCAGGAAGAAGTACAAAAACAACAGTTCCGCAACTTTGTTGAGAATGTTGCCGGAGGTGGCAACGGGAAGAATGAATCGATTCAGGATCAGTCCCGTACTGCGGATGAACAGAACCGATTGATTGACCAGCATAATTTGCGCAAATAAACCTCCGATTATGATGAAATGGGTGTGTTTTAACTTCAGGTTGAAAAGAAGCTCAGCTTGGTCTTGTCAAATTGACCTTAGCTGAGCTTCTTTTTTTATTTATGGGGCAGCACGCACTAGTCCTGAACGCTCTCCACTACCAGCTTGTCCATGACCTGCTTAAAAGTATCGATGAACGCATCCGCGGCTTTGGACAAATACCGGCCGTTGCGGTAAGCCACAACCAGTGTGCGGCTCGGAACCGGATCAGCAAGCGGCAAGTAGACCGGTATAAACTCGCTGCGTTTTGCACGGGCGATAAAACGAGGCACCAGCGTTATGCCCATTCCGGTAGCGACCAGAGATTGGAGCGTTTCGATATTGCTGCTCTCGAATACAACGTTCGGTTCAAAGCCGGCCTCCCGACATATGTCAAAAGTAAGCTTCCGGAAGCCCTGTCCTTTTTTGAGGACAACAAACGCTTCGTTCCGGATTTCGTCGATCGTGATGGGCCGGACGGGATCAGAGGCTGCCCGCAGCGCAAGCGGGTGCTGCGGAGGAACGGCCAAATCGATCATTTCCTCACCGATCGGAATCCAGGACAGTGACGGCTCGGACAGCGGCAGCGCTAGGAGGCTGAGATCGGCCTTGCCGCTGGCCGTCAGCTTCTCCAGGTTCATGGAGGAGTCCTCCAACAGGGTGATCTCAATATCCGGATATCCCCTTTTAAAGGCAGGCAATACCCGTGGCAGCAGGTGAGAACCCGTAATCGGCATGCTGCCGACTACGACTTTACCCTTCCGTAGCTGGGAGATGTCCGACATCTCCTGCTTCAGCTGCTCGACGGCGTCCATGATCTTCTGGGCATGCTCGACAAAGCTGGCCCCGGCATGGGTAAGCTCAACGTTGCTCGTATTCCGCTGGAACAGCAGCACGCCGAGCTCTTTCTCCAGCTTGGAGAGCTGCTGGCTCAAGGAAGGCTGGGCGATATGAAGCTTCTCCGCGGCACGCGAAAAATTTTTATCCGCCGCGATTTGCAGCGTATATTGCAGTTGTCTCAGTTCCATTTAGGCATCACTCCGTTATAGCTGAATCCTATTACATCTATAGATATTATATCTTGGAACAATGAAGAAGGAAATGATATATTACTATCAACGTAAAGATGATGCGTTGTAGATCTTCCTTATATGTAAAGAAGATAACAAGCAATTATCTTCTCATGGACGTAAAGAACAATGGGGTGATGATGATGAGTAAGAAGACAATGTTCGAGAAAATTTGGGATAACCACGTTATTCATCAAGAAGAAGGCAAACCGGGTATTTTGTACATCGACCTGCATTTGGTTCACGAGGTAACTTCCCCGCAAGCATTTGAGGGTTTGCGTCTCAGCGGCCGTAAAGTACGCCGTCCTGAACTGACCTTCGCAACGATGGATCACAATGTTCCAACGAAAGACCGTTTTAACATTACGGATCCGATTTCGAAGCAGCAAATCGATACCCTGACCAAGAACTGTCAGGATTTTGGCGTTACCCTGTATGATCTCGATACGATTGATCAAGGCGTTGTGCACGTCATGGGGCCGGAACTGGGCTTAACACATCCAGGCAAAACGATTGTGTGCGGCGACAGCCATACATCCACTCACGGTGCGTTCGGCGCGCTTGCGTTTGGTATCGGCACGAGCGAGGTTGAGCATGTACTGGCTACCCAATGTTTGCAGCAGGCGAAAGCGAAGACCATGGAAGTGCGATTTGTCGGCCGCCGCAATCCGGGCGTAACGGCTAAGGACATGATCCTCGGCGTCATCGCGAAATACGGAACTGATTTTGCAACAGGCTATGTTATTGAGTATACGGGTGAAGCGATCCGCGAGCTGTCGATGGAAGAGCGCATGACCGTGTGCAACATGTCCATCGAAGGCGGAGCCAGAGCGGGCATGATCGCTCCGGATGAAACAACGTTTGAATACTTGCGCGGACGTCAATATGTTCCGCAGGGCGAAGCTTTTGATGCTGCAGTAGCAGCTTGGAAAGAGCTTGTGACAGACGAAGGCGCCGAGTTCGACGTGGTGGTTGAGTTCGATGTAGAATCTCTGATCCCACAAGTAACCTGGGGAACGAGCCCGGGAATGGGTACTGACATTTCCTCGACGGTTCCTAACCCTGCGGATTTTAAGACCGAGAATGAGCGCAAGGCAGCGGAGAAAGCCCTGGAGTATATGGCGCTTGTGCCAGGGACTCCAATATCCGAGATTCCGATCGATTATGTCTTTATCGGTTCTTGCACGAATGGACGCATTGAAGATTTGCGTGCAGCGGCTGCTGTAGCGAAGGGACATAAAGTGTCAAGCAATGTAACAGCTATCGTTGTTCCCGGATCGGGCCGAGTGAAGATTCAGGCTGAACAAGAGGGGCTCGACAAAATTTTTGTTGAAGCGGGTTTCGAATGGCGTGAAGCAGGCTGCAGCATGTGTCTCGCGATGAACCCGGATGTATTGAAGCCGGGACAGCGCTGCGCATCCACGTCCAACCGCAACTTCGAAGGACGCCAAGGCCGCGGCGGCAGAACGCACCTCGTATCGCCGGCAATGGCAGCGGCAGCTGCGGTAAAAGGACGCTTCGTGGATGTACGTGACTGGAACTTTGCAGCCGAAGAAGTTGTGAGCTAAGAAGGACGGAGGAGAAGTTTATGCAAGCATTTACGAAATTACACGGTATCGTTGCACCTGTGGACCGGGTGAATGTAGATACGGACGCAATAATTCCGAAGCAGTTCTTGAAACGGATTGAACGTACAGGTTTTGGACAGTTTCTGTTTTACGAATGGCGGTTTGATGAAGAGGGCGGCAATATCGACAGCTTCTCGCTGAATCAGCCCCGATACCAGGGCTCAACCATCCTGATTTCCCGTGCCAACTTTGGCTGCGGTTCTTCCCGTGAGCATGCGCCTTGGGCGATTCTCGACTACGGATTCCGGGTGGTCATCGCTCCATCGTTCGCTGATATTTTCTACAATAACTGCTTTAAGAACGGGATTCTGCCGATCAAATTGTCGGAGGAGCAGGTGGAAGAGTTGTTCCAGCGGACGGAAGCCCAAGAAGGCTATAAGCTGAACGTCGATCTGGAGAGCAAAACGATTACAGATGATCAAGGACTCCGTATTGACTTTGATCTTGACGAGCACCGTCGTCAATTCCTGCTTCAAGGACTGGATGACATCGGTTTGACGCTGCAGCATGAAAGTGCGATCGATGCTTACGAGAAGAAGCATGGGGAGCGTCTGTTCGCTTAATCTCGCAATCACGCAGCAAAAGGTTACAAGATTATTAAACTTCCATTTCCTGTGTAGGAAATGGAAGTTTTTTTTGGTATTATGGAATTAATATGCAGCGGCAGCCAAGAGGGACCCTTGTTTTATGTCAGTATTTGTCCGGCAGCATGTAGTCGGGAATGTGCTGATTTACATATTTTTAGTTTTTGCTAGATTTGCTTTTCAAATTCAATCATGGGATGATCGAGGTGGATTCATGAAGAAGTTAGGGTTTGTAATGATGTTGATAGTCTTCTTGCTGGCGTTTCCGAAAAGTGGTGAAGCCAGTTCTTCAAGTGCGAGCATTTTTCTTGACGGGGAACCATTGAATTTGTCTTCTGGCGTCCAGGTAGCCAACATGAAAGGCAACGTGATGATTCCGATCCGCGTAGTATCCGAGAATCTCGGTTTCAAGGTAGGCTGGGAGAAGGCAAGCCAAACCGTAACGGTTGAAAATAGCGAGAAGACGGTCCGCATGGTGGTCGGCAGCCAGCAGGCAGAATTGAACGGGGCCCAGGTAGATCTGAATTTGGCGCCTGTCTTGAATGGACCGACCACGCTTGTGCCGCTCCGTTTTGTTAGCGAACAGATGGGTCTTGACGTGAAATGGGACAACCAATCGAAGGCTGTGTTCCTCTCCAGCACGGCCCCGCCTGCCACCGAAGTCGAGATTGATCCAGGTGCCGGAACCAATCCAGGGAATCAAACGCCTCCGCCTGCGGAATCTGGAAACAAGACTTCGTTGACGGGGCTTAGCTTTAGCGATAACCGTCTTATGATTGCAACGGAAGGCGCCGTGACGCCGAAAGTGTTCAGCATGACGGGGCCTGATCGGATTGTTATCGATCTTCCGGACACCGTGTACTCTGCTTCGTTTTTAAGCGGACATGTCCTGAATGCTCAAAACGGCGGCAATATGGAAGTTACGGATTACTCTGACGTTACGAATATTAGATATGCCGTGTTCAGCGACAACCCGCCAACCGTGCGTATCGTATTGGATTTGACCGGACCTAAGAATTATGCGGTGACCCAGGAATCGGGCATCATCATCGTGGATCTGAACGCAGAGGGCGAAATCCTCGTTCCGCCGGTACTGCCAGTTACCGGCAATGGCAAGAAGACGGTTGTTATTGACGCCGGTCACGGCGGCAGCCAGCCGGGTGCGATCAGCGCTAACGGCAACCAAGAGAAGGTTCTTAATCTTGATATTGCATTAAAAGTGGAAGCCTTGCTGAGAAAAGAAAAGAATATCAACGTTGTTATGACGCGGAGCGATGATTCAACACTGGGTCTAAGTAATCGCGTGAAAGTTGCCAACTCTTTAAAGGCTGATATTTTTGTATCGATTCACGGAAACAGCAGCACTTCCAGTAGTCCGCACGGTACAGAGACTTACTACACGAGAGATGCCAGCAAACCTTTGGCGAATGTAATACATAAACATCTCGTCAAGGCAACTGAACTCATGGATCGGGGAGTTAAATATAGCAGCCTTCATGTTACGAGAGAAACGACGATGCCGGCTGTCCTGCTCGAGATTGGTTTTTTGAGCAACCAGGGTGACGAAGCCCAGTTGTTTGAAGACGATTTCCAAAATCGTGTTGCACAAGGTATTGTAGCGGGTATTAAAGAATATCTTAAAGTACAATAACGTGTACAAGATTTGATGAACTTAGAGGGGGACGAAAGTCATGAACAAAAAATATTGGATGACAGGATTGCTGGCGCTTCTGCTTGCATTTAGTGCCGGCTGTGGACAGAAGCCGACTGCAGCCCCTGCCGAGACAAATCCGGAGACCGCAACAGGAGAAGTGCAAACGCCTCAGGATCATCCGGAAGAAACGGCGGCTGATGATCATAAGCCAGATGACGCAACACCAGTAAACGCAGGCGAGGGAGCAAGTACACCACCGCAGAACACAACCGGTGAAAGTGCTGGAACTCCTGTGGATACAAAGGATGTGAATGCTACGGAGGATCAAGCGAAGAAGGCTAATATTAAACTCTATTATACGGACCCCGAAATCATGGATCTGAAAGAGGCAAGCAAAGAGATTACATACTCGGGTGAAGAGGATAAATATAAAAAAGCTTTTGAAGGACTTCAAACAAGCAGTGATGCCGAACTAAGTCCACTATGGTCGGATAAGATTACGCTGAAGTCTCTCAAGTTTGATAAAGGAGCTCTGACGCTGGATATCACTAAACCAGCCGAAGCCAACCTTGGAGCTGGAGGGGAAATGTTTGCGATTGATGCGTTACAGAAAACCTTCTTCCAGTTCGATGAAGTGCAGTCTCTGGAATTGCTAGTAGACGGTAATCAGATCGAAAGTTTAATGGGACATGTTGAGCTTGAGCATCCTATGACTCGAAAATAGAGCAAAAGAACCAATGTTGAATTTCGTATGAAGGACCAAACACCTATTTCGGTTTTTGAAATAGGTGTTTTTTTGGTAAAAAGGGAACATTTTCGCAACTTTCATTGTGACTTTGCGTCTATAGGTTGTCAGGTAATGTCGGACAGGCCGAGTGCAGAAACGCCAATCTATGGCAAAATAATAGGATGGTAGGGGTGAAGGATGAAGAAGTTCGGTTTTTTAATGTTTCTGGTTGTCATCATGATTGCGTTTCCTAAAATGGCGGATGCGAGTTCGTACAGCGCAAAGATTTACCTGGATGGCCAACAAATCAATCTGTCATCTGGCGTGAAGGTCGAGAATAATAACGGTACAGTCATGGTTCCGATCCGTGTCATTTCCGAGAATTTGGGATTTGACGTGTACTGGAACAAGGCAACCAAGACGGTAACTGTCCAAGACGGCTCGCAGACTGTAACAATGGTGATTGGAAGTCAGCAAGCTGACATCAACGGTCAGCGCGTTCAAATGACCAAAGCACCTGTTCTTCGTGGCGGAACAACACTGGTTCCCATCCGTTTTGTAAGTGAGCAGATGGGCCTTCAAGTAAGATGGGATAACGCGCAGAAGGCAGTCTATCTGACCTCGTCTTACGAGGGGAATAACCCTGGTGAAGAACCTGGCGTAGCTACGTCGACCGTGGACGGTATCAGTTTCAGTGAAAACAGGCTGATGGTAGCCGTTACGGGCAATACGAAGCCGAATGTATCCAAACTTAGCAGTCCGGACCGTATCGTCATTGATATGGTGAACACGAATTTCTCGGATACATTCAGCAGCAATGCCAGCTTTGATGACGTGACGAAAAGCGGTCAGATGGCGGTAACGGGTTACCCGGATGTCAAAGCCGTCCGTTACTCCCTTTACAACAGCAACCCAATGACCGTGCGAATTGTCATTGATCTCAACTACGCCAAGAATTACACCATTTCAGGCCTTGAGAACGGATCGGGCTTGTTCATTGTGGATTTGAATACGGGTTCTAACCCGACACCTGGTACAGGCGGAAAGAAACTCGTGGTCATTGATGCGGGTCATGGAGATCACGACCCTGGAGCAATTGGTGTAACGAAGAAGAGGGAGAAAGATTTCAACCTCGCAATGGCGCTGAAAGTTGAGAAACTGTTGGCCAAAGAACAAAATATCGAAGTCGTTTTGACTCGCAGTAACGATACTTTCCTCGAGCTGAAGGATCGCGCGAAGATTGCGAATGATCTGAAGGCTGATGTTTTCATATCGATACATGCTAATAGCGGCCCTTCCACTGCAAGCGGAACCGAAACGTATTACTACAATGAATCTGACAAAGCCCTGGCGAATGCACTCCATAAAGAGATCGTTAAGGCCATGGGTTTAAAGGACCGCGGAGTGAGATATGGCAATTTCCATGTCATTCGCGAGACGAAAATGCCTGGCGCCCTGCTGGAAGTCGGGTTCCTGAGTAACAAGACCGATGAGAGCAAGCTGTTTGATCCGGCAACACAGGATCGAGTAGCCGAGGCTATTGTCAGAGGCATCAAAAATTATTTAAAGGTTGATTAAGATACGACAGTGATCGTGATTGCAGGAGGTGGCTACTTTTGAATAAAAAAATATGGTCGGCTGGTCTATTGGCAGCCGTAATGCTGATTGGCGCCGGTTGTGGACAGAAACCCGGAGCAGCTCCGGACAATACGCCGGAGCAAGTAACGCCTAAGCCTGATGATCAGACAGGACAGAGTAATAGCGGAACGTCGAATGGATCAGGTGGATCGTCTACCGGGAATGGCAGCGAAGTGACGACGCCGGAAGCGAAAACAGAGAGCATCAAAGCCTACTACACGGATCCTGATTTGATGGAGCTGGTAGAAGGCACGGCAGAAATTTCGTATAAGGAAGATCAAGAAAAATACGAAGCGGCTTATCAAGCATTGCAGAAGAGTAATCATGCCGAAATGATTCCTCTGTGGGACAAAATCGGGCTGAATTCACTGACATTTGATAACGGGGCATTGACGCTCGATGTGACGGTTCCGGACGAAGCCAACCTGGGTGCAGGCGGGGAGTCGTTTGCCGTCGATGCGATCAAAAAAACTTTTTTCCAGTTTGACGAGGTGAAATCACTTCAAATTCTGGTGGATGGTCAGCAGACCGAATCGTTAATGGGTCATGTCGATTTGGAAAATCCAATGACTCGGTAATGATGGTTGAAGGAGATCACGATCTGCTGTCGAATATTAGTATATGATGAAGCAGTAGTTATTGAGAGGGGAAAGAAAATGGTACTTAGACACAGCAAACATGTTCATTCCAAAAAAGTGGTCTCCGCCGTCATGGCCGGACTTATAGCATTCGGAGGCGGGGCTTCGATCGTCTCGGCAGATGAAGAAGCGGCAAATGCGACAACGGCAAATGCAGCCCAAACGCCCATTAACGCATTCAGTGATGTTAATGCCGGATATTGGGGAGAAAAGTACATTTATCAGTTAGCAGCACAGGGGATCGTGACCGGGAATAACGGAAAGTTTCGTCCGAACGATCCCGTAACGCAGCAGGAAGCTGTAACGATGGCGATCCGGTTCTTAAGCATGCAGGATCAATTAAGCAGCGGCGCTGCGACATTACCGACAAATGTTAAAGTGAATGATTATTTTACGAAGTATGTTGAACTGGCTTTTCAGCAAAACCTGCTCGACAAGCAAAAAGAATCCGGATATACGGATGAGAAAGTCATTTGGGGCGCGCAGAAAGCATCCCGGGAATGGATAACCGAAGTGCTTGTCCGTTCCATTGGACGAACCGCGGAGGCCAATGCAGCCAAAAATAAAGCGACAGGCTTTGCGGATAACGCCAAGATATCCCCGGATCGTCTGGGCTATGTCAATGTTGCGGTTGAGCTGGGACTTGCAAAAGGTGTGAACGGCAACAAGTTCGATCCGCAAGGGGCCGTTACCCGTGCCCAGCTTGCAACGTTCCTTAGCCGGGCTCAAGCCTACATCACCACAAATTATGAGAACCAATACAAAGGCTCTATTGCTTCAATTGAGAATGGAAAACTGGATTTGTATGCCGATGGCAAGCTGAATTCATTTAAGCTGGATAATTCCACAGCGTATTTCACATCCGATTCGGAGAAGAGATTGCAATTCTCGGAGATTAATCCATACACCCAAGCGGTAGTCGTTGTGAATAACGGAACGGCTGCTTACGTGGAAATTACCGATCCAACCCAGCAAGTGGAGCGGTTTGACCGCACGTACGCACGCTTGTCGCCGAACAACGTCATTTGGCTGGATACAGGCAGCACCTTTGAAGAGCTGAGTTACGAGCCAAGCACGGTGTTCCTGGATCAGAACGGGACCAAGATCGATCCGAAGACACTGGCTGCCGGCAGTCTGCTTACGATTGAGCGCGAAACGTACAGTCCGCAGAAGAAAATTGTGTCCATCCGCGTAAAGAGCGGCTTGGTTAACAAGACGGGGGCGGGCGTCGTCCAGAACGTGGATACGGTAAACAAAAGAGTAACCCTTAAAGATAGCACCGGTTATGAGGATACGTACACATGGGATGATGCCACCGTCATTCGCTATCAGAACCAGATAATGGCTCCGGCCGAGTTGAAGAACGGCTACACCGTCAATTTTACGGTAAAAAACAGCATCCTTCAGTCGTTGGAAGTCACGCAAAGCGTTGATCGTACCGTGCAGGCGATGCTGTACTCCGTTGAAGAAAACGGAAAGACCATCACCTACAAACGCAGTGGAAGCACACAGCTCGAAACAAAGTTTTTGGCTGAGAAGCCGGAAATCATTATGAGCGGTGTGGTGAAACCTGTTCTGTCCGATTTGCTCGCTGACGCGGTATCCGGCGATCAAGTGACATTGACCATCAACGGGGAAGAAAAAATCACGAAGATCGAAGTAACGGGTCGTCAAATGGAGCAGCTCGACGGCGTCACCATTGTAAACTACGATTCGAAGACGCACTGGCTGACCGTTAAGGATGCCAACAACCAGCCTCGGGTCATCATCCTGGATGATAAGACGAAGCTGGAATCAAGCAATGGAACGACGCTGGATAAGGTAGAACCACTGCTAGGCGCAGGACGTAAAGTAAGCGTGTCGCTGATTGGTACCCGTGCACTTTCATTGGAAGTGGTGTATAAAGTTGAAGGTAAAATCAGCAGCATTAACACATCCAAGAAAGTGATATCGATTGTGGACGCCACTGGAAAAGTGGAGGAAATTCCATACAACAGCACTTTGATTGTGGAAATCTTCGGCAAATCGAGCGCGTCGCTGGCCGATGTACGGGTCGGTGACGAAGTGTCAGCCCAGCTGTCAACCAATCAAGATTACTTGCAGAGCTTGAAGCTCAAAACTTCCGCGCAATTCGAGGTGGTTTTTACTGAACCTGCGAAAAACCGGATTCGAGTGAAAGCAAACGGCTCCACAAGCGATATTTATACCGACAAAGCAACATTGACCGGTGATAGCGGACAAGCGATTCTGCTTGCGGACCTGCGTCCCGGGACACTCGTTAACATTACGCTGCAAGGTGTGATGGCTGTCGCGATCGCTGAAGTTAAATTAACGCTTGGCGAAGTGACTAGCGTTGATGCATCCGCAAATGCACTGACCGTGAAGGATCATGCGGGCAATAGCCAGACGATAGGAGTAAGCGGTGGAGTTAAAGTCGTGAAGAATGGTTCAACGGCTTCGAACTTAACCACATTGACTCCGGGAGATCGCGTGGAGATTCGAAAGGATATTCAAGGCGTAACCATTGTCCAGGTTCTGGAGAAGGTTGAACGCGCATTCTGGCAGGCGAGCAATACGGAAATTCAAGTTAAGCGTAAATCGATTAATGATAATTACCGGTATACATTATCCGATAAAGTATTTGTTCATCAAGGTGACACTACTTTGTCCGTGCAATCCCTTAAGGAAAATGATAATATTGTACTGTACTTAAACAACGGTGTCGTTGTTGAGATCGTAAAACAGTAAATTATCGACCTGGGATTGCTCGAGAAACACCGTCTTGATGCGGGGATTTCCGCATCAAGATTTTTTTTTGCGGGAGGGAAATCATATGAATGCGGCAACGGTACGGCATATTTTGGACACGATGGAGAGCATGTTTCCGGATGCACATTGCGAACTGAATCACAGCAATGCGTTTGAGCTGACCATCGCCGTGCTGCTGTCCGCCCAGTGCACGGATGAAACGGTTAATAAAGTGACAAAGGATCTGTTTCAGAAATACAAAACGCCTTTGGATTATGTATCGGTACCGATCGAGGAACTTGAGCAGGATATCAGACGGATCGGATTATACCGGAACAAGGCCAAACATATTCAGAATTTGTGCAGGATTCTGATCGAGCAGTATGGCGGTGAGGTGCCGGAAGCTCATGATGAGCTGGTTAAATTACCTGGGGTTGGACGCAAGACCGCCAATGTCGTGGTTTCTAATGCCTTTGGTGTGCCTGCCATCGCGGTTGACACGCATGTGGAGCGGGTTTCCAAGCGACTTGGACTGGCCGCCTGGAAAGATTCCGTGCTGGAAGTGGAGAAAAAGCTGATGAAGCGGGTACCGCGTGAAGAATGGACGCTGACCCATCATCGAATCATTTTTTTCGGACGGTATCACTGTAAGGCTCAAAATCCGCAATGCCCGGTATGCCCCTTGCTCGATGTTTGCCGTGAAGGAAAGAAACGTATGAAAACCTTAGCAGTCAGGAAGAATAAGGAACAACTGTAAAACCAGCAAGAATAGACAAAAAAGAGGTTCATCAGATTCATTGGGAATACGGCACTCTAATGAATAGCTAGCGAAATGGACATAATTGCAAGCAAGCGCTGGGCTTGCCTTTGTCTCCGGATTTCTATCTTTAGCCGCATGGGAGAATGGAAATCTGGAAACAACAGTGATCAAAAGTCGCTTTTCGCAAGGTGTAAGAGGACGTATCCTGGATCGGCATGAGCTAAATTTAAAAGAGGATGGGATTACACATGAAATGCATCTCTGTTTACACCGACAATTTTGAATTGTTCTCAGATATTTTTGAACATGTGGTGGAGAGCCAAAGCCAATTGAGTGAAAATGAAGAGCAGGAAGTCGAAGGCGTGACGTTCAGTCATTCCGGGGATGCTCCCGAGCATTATTTGGAGCGCATGTCACAAAAGCCCGAAGTGGTTGTCATGCGTGATAAATCACGCGGTTTAACCATTCTGCAGCATGGAAATGTCTTCGAAATTTTGATACCGGCAGAAGAAAACACCGTTGTATCTTAAGTTCTTTAAATTTGATGTTTTAAAAAATGAGATAAACCTGGTTCTTACAGGGTAATCGAGTGTGAATTCTCACCTCATTCCTCCTGTATGTTCCAGCTTCATGAAGCTTTGGATCCATGGCAGGCAAGGAAGAGCACTTCCTTGACCTGCCATTTTGCATAGATCAAGGACTGTCATATCAAGGCAACGGTCGAAAATAAAATGCAATGATTCCTTTACGGCGCAAGCGGTGATAAAATAAAACGATGTGAATAGATTGTGTCAGAAATTGAGAGATCAATGGACAGGAGCGAGAAATGACATTGAAGTTGATGGCTGAGCATGAAATCGGATACAGTGTTACGGAACTAACGAGAGTTCGGGACCGTTTCTTGGAATGGAATGACGAGTCTTCCTCCGCTTTGACTGAGGATTTAATACGCAAGGGTACAGGCGGCGAACTGACCCTTGCCTTCTGCGGACATTTTTCCGCAGGGAAGTCGAGCATGATTAATGCGCTTTGCGGCAAAAAGGTGCTGCCCTCGGGTCCGGTACCGACAAGTGCGAATGTGGTTACAATCCGAAGCGGTGAGCCACGGGCGTTGATTCACCGATCTGCTGCGGAGCCTGGCGAGCCTTTAACGGTAACGATTGACGAGCTTGCCGAATACTGCAAGGAGGGCCGGGAGTATTCCGCGATTGAGGTGTGGGATGATGTGCCGCTGCTTGGCGAAGACGGCGTCTTGATGGATACGCCCGGGGTCGATTCAACCGATGACGGGCACCGGCTTGCCACGCATTCCGCCCTGCATATGGCTGACATCGTTTTTTACGTCATGGATTATAATCATGTGCAGTCGGAGAGCAATTTGATGTTTGCCAAGAGTTTGTCGGATTGGGGGAAGCCGCTGTACCTGATCGTCAATCAGATCGACAAGCATCGTGATGACGAATTGACGCTGACTTCTTATCTGAACGACGTGAAGAAGGCGTTCGCCCAGTGGAAGATCACGTATAAAGGATTGCTGTGCACTTCGCTTAAAGTTCAGGACCATCCCTATAATCAATGGGGGACGCTGAAGTCTTTGATGGGCGAACTCATATCTCATAAGGAACCGTTGCTGAACTACAGCGTATCCTGCTCCATTCGTCATGCTGCCGATCAGCATGTGGAAGCCTATACGCGCAGCCATCAGGAAGAGAAGGAGCGGCTGCTGGAGGAAATGGGCGGCGAGGAGGCCGCTGCGGCGATGAAAGCGCGGCTGCAGGAGCTGGAGGATCAAAAAAGATCCGCCCAGCTGCTGCCGGAATCCGTCCGCACGGAACTTCGCAAAGAAGCGGATACCCTTCTGGCAAATGCCAATCTGACGCCGGCGGATGTTCGAGATTTAAGTTTGGCCTTTCTGGAAAGCCGGAAGAGCGGTTTTAAAGTCGGGTTCCTGTTCACAGGCGGCAAAACGGAGGAGGAGCGTCGGCGCCGTCTGGAGGCTTTCCATCATCGATTGGAGGAACAGACGACAGCGCAGATCGACTGGCATCTGCGTTCGCTGTTCCGCAAAAGCGTGGAACAGCATACGGAGTGGAATACGGAATGGGAGAGTTTGATGGACGCTGAGCTTCCCGGCGTGCGGGAGGATATGATCACGCGGACCGTGAATCCGGAAGCGACGGTGTCCGGCGAATATGTATTGAACTATAACCGGGAGCTGGCCGAGGAAATCAAGGGCAGCTACCGCCGGGCCGCGTTGGTGCTTGCCGACCGGCTGAAGGCGGTACTGACGGACGCTGCGGCCGTCCGTCTGGAGGAGCTGGAGCGCCAGGGCGCCGAGCTCCTGGCGCAATCTGCGGCTTCCGCCAGCTACGCAGCCCTGCAGCAGGCGGAAGCCGCCCGCGCGGCTGAGCTGGCGCAGCTGCTCCCGCCGCGCACCTCCCTCACCCCCGGCCTCCTGCCGGAGGTGAGGGAGCCGGAAGGGCAGCCCGCGCAAGCGGCTGCCCAGGGCGGCGCCCCGGCGGCGCAGCCGGGGCTAGGGCGCACGGCGCCCCGCCCCGCCGCTGCGCAGGCGGCAGCACCGCAGCGGCGCCAGCGGCTGGATGCCGCGGCAGCCGAGCTGCGCGCAGCAGCAGCGCTGCTGGCGCCGCATCCCGCGCTTGTCTCGGCCGCTCGGGATTTGACCGCCCGCGCGGATGCGCTTGCGGGCGGCTCGTTCACTTTGGCGCTGTTCGGTGCGTTCAGCGCCGGGAAGTCCTCCTTCGCCAATGCACTGCTAGGCGAGTCGGTCCTACCGGTGTCACCGCACCCGACAACGGCGGCGGTGAACCGGATTCTGGCACCGGTTGAAGGGAAATCCCATGGGACCGCAGCCGTGCGGATGAAGAGCCGCGAGATGTGGTGGGACGATCTGAAGTACTCCTTCAGCGTGCTGGGTCTCCAGGAACCGAATCCGGGCAATTGGCGGAGCGCGGCAGAAGGATTGAATCCAGCCGGTATTCACCCGGCAGGCTTGCCGCATTACGGGTTTCTGAAGGCCGCCGCCGCCGGTTGGGATGTGATGGAATCCAAACTTGGTACGACGGAAACGGTAGAGCTGGCGGAATATCGGGGCTATGTGGCGGACGAAACCAAATCCTGTTTTGTCGACGGAATTGATCTATATTACAGCTGTCCGATGACAGAGCAGGGGATTGTGCTGGTGGATACGCCGGGAGCGGATTCCCTGCATGCCCGGCATACGGGCGTCACGTTCAATTATATTAAGAATGCGGACGCCATCGTTTACGTAACGTATTACAACCATGCCTTCTCCAAAGCGGATCGGCAATTCCTGTCCCAGCTGGGCAGGGTTAAAGACAGTTTTGCCCTGGATAAAATGTTTTTTATCGTCAATGCCGCAGACCTTGCACAATCCGAAGAGGAACTGGATGAGGTCGTGAAGCATGTTCGTACCAATCTGACATCCAGCGGGGTAGGCAGCCCGCATATCTTCCCCGTTTCCAGTCTGGCTGCGCTGGATAGTAAGCTGGATGGGGATGAAGCAAAATTGAAGGAATCGGGGTTTCCGGTATTCGAAGGAGCGCTTAGTCGATTTGCGGTTGAAGAGCTGCCAAGGCTTTCACAGCGCGCTGCTTATGATGAACTGGCTTCGGTTAGGGACCGGATCAGGGCATGGGCCGAAATGGCAGCCCAGGATGAGACCACGCGTGAGCGTAAAATCGTGGAGCTGGAAGAGGTTCATCAACAAGCCTTATCTCGCCTTGAGGCTTTAACGGAGTTTAACATGTCCCGCGACATCGCGCAGGAAAGCAGCGAGCTGCTGTTTCATGTACGGCAGCGGCTGGATTATGCCATGAACCGTTTCTTTCAGGAGTCGTTTAATCCTTCCGTGCTCCGGGAGGATGCAGGTCACCTGAAATCGGCCTTTGCGGCTTGCGGACGTGATTTGATGCGGACGATGTCCATGGAGCTGGATCAGGAGTTATGGGCGACAACGCTTCGATTAGAGATGGCCGGCCGCAAATTAGCTGAAGACGCAGCGCTTAAAGCAGCAGCGGATATCAACGGTATGGCCGAGGGCTTGTCCCTTTCCATACGGGCAGATAAGGACTGGTCACCGCCGGAGCTGGAAGAAACGGATCTGCAAATCCAGGGGGATTGGTTGTCCTTCTGGTCGTCCTTTAAGAACCCGAAGCATTTCTTTGAGGGAAGCGGAAGCTCCAAGCTTCGTGAAGCGGCTGAGCCGAAGGTGAAGGAAGCCGTGGCGAGTATGGTGAGCATTCGGGAAGAGCAGCTGACGGACCACTATGTTCGGATGAGCGAGCGTTCATTGCAGCATCATGTCTCGGTGTTGGAGGAACAGCTGAAGGAATCCATGGCTGCCATTCTCGGTTCGCTGCAGGACGGCCAATCCCCGTTGATGTGGAGTAAGCTGGCGGATGAGCTGGAAGTTATGATTCAGGGAGCGCAGTAATGACGGTTCTTATGCGATCAAGAGCAGTACCCAACGGAATAGCATAGTTATTGTTGGTGTCAGAAGCTCCCAAACGCATAACGATGATATGCAGTTTAAACTCCAAACCTATACTTCTCAATCAAAAGGCGTCCCATTTGCCACCATGGCGGGGCGTCTTTTTTCCTATGTTCACCGTGGGCTGATGAAGGTTAATAGGATGGTATGACGTATTTTAATCCGCTACAGCGTTCGCACTAGGATGAAAACGGCTTAGGATATTACCCTTTTTCAAGCATGTTCAAAAAAGTCGGAAATCGTGGATGAAGCCTGATGGTTGAAGGGACTGACAATGTGATTATATCCCCTAGTATTAATGAGAATTTCCGATGATTTCATTATGAAACAAAGATAAGTTATACTATTTGCCCCCTTTAGGTCCTTTTGGCTCATTTATGACGGTTTTCCCTCTTTGCCGCGGGTTCAGGTCGATGATAAACTTCATAAATGCTACATAACCTGAACGAAAATAATCCAAAGGAGGATAAACATGAATGTTCTCAGGCAACTGCAGGGCTTCTTTTGGGAGAAACGAAGTTATCTTTTTCTTTCCATTCTGTGTCTGGCGATTGCAACCGCTTTAGGACTTGTCTATCCGCAGCTGTTGAAAGTGCTGATTGACGATGCAATCAAGCTGGAGAATTACGGCATCGTGCCGCAGCTCGCACTCACTGTGCTGGGTGTGGTAATTCTGAAAGCTTCAATGCAGTTTCTGCACGGTTTTTTTGGGGGGAGGCTAGGCAACTACCTGGCATACTCGTTACGAAACGCCTGCTATGAAAAATTGCAATTTCTATCGTTCCGCTATTATGACACGGCACGGACAGGGGATTTGATGTCGCGGCTTACCGGGGATTTGGAAGCAATCCGGATGTTTATCGGCTTCGGTTTTGCCCAACTTCTCAATTTAGTACTGATGATAACCTTTGGTTCCATCATGATGTTCACCATCAGCTGGCAATTAACGCTGGTTACTTTGGTAGCGATGCCATTCTTGGTTGTGGCAGCTCTGAAGTTCGAATCCAAGATCCATCCGGCTTTCCAGGAAATGCGTCTTGCGCTGAGCTCGCTGACAACCGCGGTTCAGGAGAATATTACGGGCGTTCGAACCGTAAAATCTTTTGCGCGTGAGCCTCACGAAGTGGAGAAGTTCTCCGAACGGAATGAGCGCTACAAAACCAACCAAATTTTTGCCTCTTCACTGTGGGCACGCTACTTCCCGATGATGGAACTATTCGCGAATATCAGTGTCGTCATTCTCCTTGCAGTCGGCGGTGCCATGGTTATCAAAGGTTCAATGACGGTTGGGGAGTTAGCAGCATTCTTTACCTTGATCTGGTACATAATCGGCCCTCTCTGGGGAATTGGTTTCCATATTAACAACTATACGCAGTCCAAGGCTTCCGGTGAACGTGTGTTGGAGCTGCTAAATCAGCCAATTGATGTGGAAGACCGCGAACGTGCTGTAGATTTGGTGCCAAGCGAAGTGAAAGGACACGTTGTATTTGACAACGTCACCTTTGCTTACGGCAATAAGATGGCTGCAGTTAAAGATATTAATTTGGATGCGCGTCCCGGCTCTGTTATCGGTTTGCTTGGCGGAACGGGCTCTGGTAAGTCGACTATAATACAGCTCTTGATGCATGCTTACAATGTCAACCAAGGCAGTATTAAATTAGACGGAGTCAACATTAATGACATTAAGGTGCGGAGTTTACGCAGCCAGATCGCCACGGTATTCCAAGAGACCTTCCTGTTCTCATCCAGTATACGAAATAACATTTCTTACGGGATGAAGAACGTCAGTATGGATGAGATCATCCGGGTAGCCAAGCTGGCCAAGGCTCATGAATTCATCATGGAGATGAAGGATGGCTATGATACCATCGTTGGCGAACGGGGAATGGGACTGTCCGGCGGACAGAAGCAGCGGATCGCGATTGCCCGGGCTCTGTTGAAGGATCCGAAAATTCTGATCCTGGATGATGCCACCAGTGCAGTGGATATGGAAACCGAGCATGAAATTCAATCCGGCTTCCAGGAAGTCATGAACGGTAGAACGACGTTTATCATCGCTCACCGGATTTCCTCTTTACGTCATGCGGATGAAATTCTCGTTCTGGATGAGGGAAGAGTCGTGCAGCGCGGCAAGCATAATGATTTGATTGCAGTGCCAGGACCTTATCAGGATGTGTACAAAATACAATATGCGGACCTTATTGCGAAGCAAGCTCAAGCAGGAGGCACGCAAGGGCAGGTGCAAGCATGAACGCCAATGTAAATACTGAACCGCATCAAAAGCAAAAGATTCCGAGGCCGCGGAAGTCCTCGGAAGAACCCAATGAACGTTTTGTATACAAGGACGACGATGCGATTGAGAAACCGTTTAACTGGATGCAGCTGACACGGCTGATTTCGTATATGAAACCTTATGCCAAACAGATTCTCCCGCTAATCGGACTTATGATGGTCATCGGTACCATTACGAAGCTTGCCATACCGTTCTTGACCAGTTTGGCCATTGACCAGGCCATCGAACCGAAGAGTGGGAATCCCAGCCTGACCTTGCTGTATCAGATTACGATAGCCGTCCTGGCGATGTATATCATTCAATGGGTTGCCGGAATATTTCGTATCAAGTTTACGAATATCATCGGTCAGCGAGTGATATATGACCTTCGAGCGGATCTGTTCCAGCATATTCAGCGCTTGTCCTTTAATTTCTTCGACAAGCGTCCGGCTGGATCCGTGCTGGTCCGCGTTACGAATGATGTTAACTCCCTGCAAGATTTGTTTACTAACGGGGTTGTCAATCTGATCATCGACTGCGTGCAGCTAGTAGGTATTGTGGTCATCCTTCTCTTAATAAACTGGAAGCTTGGTCTTGCTGTTATTGTCACGGTACCGATCATGTTCTTCATCTCGACCAAACTCCGTGTACGCATCCGGCGTGCATGGCAGGATGTACGGATTCGGAACTCGCGGATTAACTCCCACTTGAATGAATCGATTCAAGGGATCCGCGTGACCCAAGCTTACACGCAAGAAGAAGAGAATATGAAATTCTTTGACAACATGAACATGGACAGCAAAAAGTCCTGGGATAAGGCGTCTGCCATGAACCAAGGATTTGGACCTCTTATCGAAATTACCGGTGGCTTCGGTTCATTGATCTTGTTCTGGCTTGGTGCCGTGTTGATCCAACAAGGCGAGCTCACCATTGGTCTGCTCATTGCCTTCACCCAATATGTAGGGAACTTCTGGGAGCCGATCAATCGGCTTGGCCAAATGTATAACCAATTGCTTGTCGCCATGGCTTCCTCTGAACGTATTTTTGAGTTTATTGACGAGAAGCCGAGCATTGATGATCAGCCTGGGGCGAAGAAATTGCCGACGATTAAAGGGGATATCAAGCTGGAGAATGTGGTGTTTGAATACGAAAAAGGACGCCAGGCTCTCAAAGGGATCAATCTGGACGTGAAGGCAGGCCAGTCGATTGCGCTTGTCGGTCATACCGGATCAGGCAAGAGTACCATCATTAATCTGCTCAGCCGATTCTATGATATTACCGAAGGTAAATTAACCATCGACGGATACGATATCCAATCGGTAACGGTTGAAAGTCTTCGAAATCAGATTGGCATCGTGCTGCAGGATACCTTTATATTCTCCGGTACAATTCGGGATAATATCCGGTTTGGCCGTCTGGATGCAACCAATGAGGAGATAGAGGATGTAGCGAAGGCGGTAGGCGCCCATGATTTTATCGTCCAAATGCCGGGCGGCTACGATACCGAGGTTGAAGAACGCGGGAATATGCTGTCCATGGGTCAGCGGCAACTGCTGTCCTTTGCCAGGGCGCTCCTTGCCGATCCGCGGATTCTGATTCTGGATGAAGCAACGGCGAGTATCGATACCGAGACGGAATTGAAAATTCAGGAAGCTCTTAAAGTGCTGCTTCAGGGTCGAACCTCCTTCATCGTGGCGCACCGTTTGTCAACGATCCGCCACGCCGATCATATCGTTGTGCTTGATCACGGCAAGATAATCGAAGAAGGAAATCACAGCCAGCTTATGCAGAAGCAGGGTACGTACCATGGGTTGATTGAAGCACAATACCGATTTTTGTAAAAACGGCTTAACAAAGGTTTAACAAAACCGACACAAATGTAAAAAAAATGTCGCTTGATACTTGCAATCTTCTTCGTAAACTTACAAAATAGAAGTAGAGTTTACTCAGAATTCATAGAAGAAGGGAAGCATGAGGGTATAATGAGCATCGAAAGCGTATTATCTGCGCCTGCACTGCTGATTCGAAACTTTGAGAAGAATGATTTGGAAGCTGTCACATCCTTGATGCGCGAACTGAATTATCCGACCACGCTTAATGTGATGCGTGAACGGATGGAAGCCATGAACGACAATCCTTTATACGGCAATCTGATTGCTGAGGTTGATGGTGTTGTTGTTGGTATGATCATGCTTCGTCAAGTCAAATCCTTCACTATGACCGAACCGGTCACTCAAATTACTTCGGTTATTGTAACCTCAAGCTACCGCGGCCAAGGAATTGGCAAAAGATTGATTCGCGGTGCAGAGACATGGGGAAGACAGCATGGTAGCCACCTCTTGTTTCTCACAAGCGGCAACCGGGAAGAACTTGCTCCCGCACATGCATTTTATGAGCATATTGGATTTGAAAAGGCTGGATACCAGTTTAGTAAAAAGCTGTAGTCTTCGTCTTTTCATAAACCCATCCCAATTTTGGGGTGGGTTTTTTCTTGTTTTTCCCTAAAACTCGATGGGAAGACCACCGATATAAGAAGAGATTCTTCGCTTGAATAAGCATCGATCCCTACATCATGTCTGGGACTATAGACGACTTGGTTTCCGGTGTATAGGTAGGAATTCAAGGACGCTTTTCCAACAATTGTAGGATTGCCGAAGGTATCAAATGTGTTACAATGTGTTCGTACGAGATTACAAAAATGTAACTATTGTTTGATCGTCCGGCACCCTAGAAATTCATCTTAGAAGGGGCGGTCAAGCAAACTCCACAACTATGAGCATAGGAGATGAGCATTCATGAACAACCATTGGATAAAGAAAATCGCAGGCGGCAGCATTGCTGCTGTGCTGGCTGTCGGCATCATGCTGCCAACGACGGCGTCTGCTGCACCTGCTGAAAGCAATAATTATGTAAACTGGCAACAAAAGATCCAGAAATTCCTGGAGAGCCAAGGCTTGGAATCACAGTTTAAATGGGTGGTCGTTCAGAAGCCGCAAACGGAAAAACCTCAGGCGAACCAGCCCGCTGAAACTCCGCAAGCAAGCAAGCCGGAAACCAGCAAACCAGAAACGACTCAACCAGAAACCAGCAAACCGGAAACAAGCAAGCCGGAGACCAGTGCTCCATCTACAACACCGTCTCAGCCTTCCGAGTCTGCGGGTACAACGGAACAATCGAATTTTGCTTCCGAGGTTGTAAAGCTGGTGAACAAAGAACGTGCGAATGCAGGCCTGAAGCCGCTTACGGTCCATGCTAAGCTGACAACCGTGGCACTCGATAAAGCGAAGGACATGAGCAATAATAATTATTTCAGCCACACTTCGCCAACGCATGGTTCTCCATTCGATATGATGAAAGCCTACGGTATTTCTTACGGCTATGCCGGTGAGAATATTGCTAAAGGGCAACGTACACCACAAGAAGTTATGAACTCCTGGATGAATAGTCAAGGTCATCGTGAAAATATCCTGTCTCCGAACTTCACCATGATCGGTGTTGGATACTACAACGGATATTGGGTTCAAGAATTCATCAGTGAATAAGCACTTATCTTGTTTCATATGAACAGGGCTGCCCCGGTCGCGCATCGAAAGACTGCGTCCGGGGCAGTCTTCTTTGCGTGTTTTGATTTGCAAATTTTTAATAGAAGTCTTAAGGTAATGTACATGAGGAATTTTGTAGGGGGAATGTCATGAAATCATCTGCATGGATATGGCGAATTACTGCCTCCGTGTCGGTTATTGTAACGATTGTGCTTATTCTTGGCTTTGTGTATGCATTTAAGGATATTAATGATCCGCAAGGACAGCCCTTGCTGACTGGTGGTGGTGGATCCGAGGCGTCCGAAGAAGAGACAGCGCCGGAAGAGCCGGAGAGCGCTCCGTCACATCCGATTTTGCCCAATGATTTAAAGGTAACTGCGATTGGAGATTCACTGGCCAAGGGAACGGGGGACAATACCGGGAGCGGTTTTGTCCGTCGAAGCGTGGATCAATTAAATGGCGATGGCCGAACAGCGAGCCTGCTGGCGAATCTGGCCATAAACGGAATGACGACCGAAGGACTCCTTCCCAAGCTGGACGACAAAGGAATACAGTATGCCTTGAAGCAAGCCAATGTCATTATGCTATCGATAGGAGGCAATGATATCTTTCAAGGCAGCGGGCTGATGGAAGGGGCGGCGGATTCCGATGAGTTAGAGCTCGAACCTGCTAAGCTGATGGGTGCATTGCCGCAAGCATCTGAACGCCTGCAGGCGATTCTGGAGAAGATTCGCGACATTAATCCGGATGCGAGAATCGTTTATATCGGTCTGTATCATCCTTTTTCCGATTTGGAAGACTTGCTCATACCCGGCAATATCGTGGTCTCTGCATGGAATCATGCGGTTATGGAAATCGTGAACCGGGATCCCAATATGACATTGGTCCCCACGTTCGATCTGTTTCAGCATAAGCTGGGCGAGTATCTGTCCTCGGACCATTTTCATCCGAACGGGGCAGGATATCAGGCTATAGCGGATCGAATTGTAGAGGGTATGCTGTAGGCATGATGAGGATGTCATATGGGGAGTTGGAATTTGATGAATGATCAAGCTCAAGAAATCGTACTATCTGTCCAGCATGTAAAAAAGAAAATCGGTCGAAAATGGATTATACATGATGTGTCGTTCGACGTGCGCGCAGGGGAAATTTTCGGGTTCTTGGGGCCGAACGGGGCAGGAAAGACGACCACAATCCGCATGCTTGTGGACCTGATTAAACCGTCCTCCGGCAGGATCGAGGTCTGCGGTTATGATGTGAACCGCCAGCAGGAGCAGGCGCTGCGTTATATTGGGTCCATCGTGGAGAATCCGGAAATGTATTCGTATATGACGGGATGGGAAAATCTTGAGCATTTTGCACGAATGCAGCCCGGCATTAACCAGCAGCGAATTCAGGAAGTTGTGGATACGGTAAGACTGGATCGAAGAATTCATGACAAGGTGAGTACATATTCACTGGGAATGCGGCAGCGGCTTGGAATAGCCCAGGCCCTGCTCGGCAGACCGAGGCTGCTCATTCTGGATGAGCCGACAAACGGTCTTGATCCGAAAGGGATCAAAGAGATGCGGCAGTTCATCCATCGATTAGCCGAGGAAGGATTGGCTGTTTTTGTCTCCAGCCATCTGCTGAGCGAAATTCAGCTGCTATGCGATCGCGTGGCGATCATCAGCAGCGGAAGAGTGCTTGCGGTTGGTGAGGTCGATGAATTGATTGCCGGCAGCAGTGATCATGTGATCTGGGATCTGAATCCCGCCGTGCAAGGGAAACGAATATTGCAAAAGCTGGATTATTGCCAAATCGTCGACCGCCCCGAGGAGGTGCTCGATGATAATTTGCTTGCAGGCATGTCTCCGGACGCTGTTGTGACCCGTATGAGCACGACATACACGTCTAGAGCTGTGGAACGGCTGGTGGCCGCTGGTGTACAGGTCCGGGAGGTTCATCGGATCAATCCTACGCTGGAGCAGCTGTTCCTGCAGATGACGGAGGGTGAGAGCATTGAGTAACCTGTTGCCCCTGATCAAGAACGAGTGCATCAAAATTATCAAACGAAAGCGGTTCTATGTTGTCCTGTTGGTTCTTCTTGTTCTGGTTCCCATGTTTACCTATGCCCAGATGAAATCGGCTGAACGGAGCCGGGAGAAGTTCAATAGTGACTGGCGGCTTGAGCTTCAGCAGCGAATCACGGATAATGAGAATTCGCTTAGTAGTGATAGAGTACCGGATGAATGGAAACGATATAGGCAAATCTTTATTCAGCAAATGCAGTATTATTTGCAGCATGATGTGAATCCTAATCAACCAAACGGGGTTACGTTCACACGGGAATTTTTGAATAATGCGATATCCCTGTTTATCCCGCTGCTCATTATGGCCATTGCTTCGGATATCGTCTCCGGCGAACGGACGACCGGTACCATCAAGATGCTGCTGACAAGGCCTGTGAAGCGATGGAAGGTGCTGCTGAGCAAGCTGATCGCCCTGATCATGTTTACGTCTCTTATCGTAGTTTCCACCTTTGTCATTGCCTATCTGATCTCCGGTCTTGCTTTCGGATACAAGGGGTTTGACATACCGGTATTCACGGGATTCCAAATTGTTGGGTCTGATGTGGATATGTCCGGCGTTCATGCTGTTCCACAGTGGAAGTACTTGCTGATGCAGGGCGGCTTGGTGTGGTTTGTCGGCGTATGTGTCGGTATGCTGGCCTTTATGGTGTCCGTGCTGGTTCGAAGTACGGCGGCGAGCATTGTGATTATGATGGCCGCATTGATTGCCGGAAATATTCTGACGAATATGGCATCGGCATGGAGCAGCGCGAAATATTTGTTTATGGTAAACCTGAATTTGACCAACTATTTGGCCGGCAATTTACCGCCAATTGAGGGGATGACTTTGAATTTTTCCCTTGCCGTATTGGCCCTCTGGGCAATTTGTGCGGTTATTGTTTCATTCAGTGTCTTTACGAGAAGGGATATCTTGAATTAAAATGGACAAAGCATGAAACATTTGTTTGCATTTTTTAGGGAACAGCGTTCTTCTAAAATATTGAAATGTAGAAATAGAAATACACGAGATACGTGAATTTGAAGGAGGAGCATGAATGGTCGAACAGATCGATATGTTTGCAGAGTCATCGAAGAACGGCGGTAACAACCGTTCAGGATACGATGCTGACGACATTCAAGTGCTCGAAGGCCTCGTTGCGGTGCGCAAACGGCCAGGCATGTACATAGGGAGCACAAGCTCGTCAGGCTTGCATCATCTGGTATGGGAAATTGTGGACAACGCCGTAGACGAGCATTTGGCCAAGTACTGCTCGAGAATTGAAATTACATTGCATAAAGACGGGTCCGCGACGGTATACGATAACGGACGCGGTATTCCAACCGGAATGCACAAGACAGGCATCCCCACTCCGCAGGTTGTATTTACGATTTTGCATGCCGGCGGTAAATTCGGTGGTTCCGGATATAAGAAGTCCGGCGGTCTTCATGGCGTTGGCGCCTCGGTAACCAATGCGCTCTCCGAGTGGCTGGAGGTGGAAATTTACCGCGATGGTAAAATTCACCGCCAACGTTTTGAATATTGGCAGGACAAAAAAGGAAAAGAGCATGTCGGGGAACCGGTAACGGGCCTTGAGGTGCTTGGTAATACGAACAAAACAGGCACGAAGATTACGTTTAAACCGGATGCGCGCGTGTTTACCGCGGGAACGCATCTCAACTACGACACGCTTGCAGAGCGCTTACAGGAAATTGCCTTCCTGAACTCCGGACTCCGGATTGTTCTGAAAGACGAGCGCAGCGGCAACGGTGAAGAGTTTTTCTACGAAGGCGGCGCAAGCCAGTTTGTGCAGTTCCTGAATGAAGGCAAGGACGTGCTGCATGATGTGATCCATTTTTATGCGGAGAAGGATGATATCGAAGTCGAAATCGCCCTTCAGTATAATGCGGGATACACGGAAACGCTGGCTTCTTTCGTTAACTCCATCCCGACGCGCGGGGGAGGTACGCATGAGACGGGCTTTAAGACAGCGTATACCCGCGTCATGAATGATTATGCCCGCAAGAACAATCTCTTGAAGGAAAAGGACAAGAACCTAGAGGGGAATGATCTCCGGGAAGGCATGATGACCGTGATCAGCGTCAAGATGGCTGAGGTCGAATTTGTCGGCCAGACCAAGGACCAGCTGGGGAGCGCCTCTGCACGCAGTGCGGTTGACAGCATTGTCACCGAGAAGATGCAAATCTTCCTCGAGGAGAATCCACAGATCGCGCAAACGCTCTTGAAGAAGGCCATCCAGGCTTCCAAAGCCCGTGAAGCGGCCCGTAAAGCAAGGGATGAAATGCGCAGCGGCAAGAAACGCAGCGAGAGCTCCAATCTAGGCGGCAAGCTGACGCCGGCGCAGTCCAAGGATTTTTCGAGAACCGAATTGTTTATTGTCGAAGGAGACTCCGCCGGAGGCTCTGCGAAGCAGGGACGGGATTCGAAAATCCAGGCTATACTGCCTCTTAAAGGGAAACCGATGAATCCGGAAAAGTCGAAGCTGGCCGACATCCTGAAGAATGATGAATACCGAGCGATTGTATCTGCCATCGGAGCAGGAATCGGTACGGAGTTCACCGCCGGGGACAGCAATTATTCGAAAATCATTATCATGACGGATGCGGACACGGATGGCGCTCACATTCAGGTGCTGCTGCTTACGTTCTTCTACAGATACATGAAACCGTTGATTGATGAAGGCCGCGTCTATCTTGCACAGCCTCCACTGTATAAAATCGCCAGCAAATCCGGGAAGCTGGAAACCATACGGTATGCCTGGACGGATGAGCAGCTGGCTAATTATTTGAAGGAATTCAAGAACTTTGAGCTGCAACGCTACAAAGGTCTGGGCGAGATGAACCCGGAGCAATTATGGGAAACAACGATGAACCCGGAAACACGGACATTGCTGCAGGTACAAATCGATGATGCTGCCAAGGCGGAGCGTCGCGTGTCTACGCTGATGGGAGATAAAGTAGATCCCCGCAAGCGGTGGATCGTAGAAAATGTCAACTTCGCGGAGTTTGAGGAATAGAAGGTGAAGGAATGAGTTTATCGGAGCAATTTTTGCCGGCTTTTCTGGAAGAGGTCGTAGGTGATCGATTTGGCCGGTATTCCAAGTATATTATTCAGGACCGGGCGATCCCGGACGTCCGTGACGGCCTGAAGCCCGTTCAGCGCCGGATTCTGTATGCCATGTACGATTCGGGTAACACACCGGATAAACCATACCGAAAATCAGCCAAAACTGTCGGGGATGTTATGGGTAACTACCATCCGCACGGGGACTCATCGATTTATGAAGGTATGGTTCGAATGGCCCAGCCATGGAAGATGGGACATGTGCTCGTGGACGGCCACGGAAACTGGGGTTCACAGGATGATGATCCCGCAGCAGCGATGCGTTATACCGAGGCAAGGCTATCGCCGATTGCCATGGAACTGCTTCGGGATATCGAGAAGCGGACCGTGCTGTTTAAGGATAATTTTGATAACACGGCCAAGGAACCGGTTGTGCTGCCTTCACGGTACCCCAACCTGCTTGTGAACGGAGCTAGCGGGATTTCCGCAGGCTTCGCCACTGAAATTCCGCCTCACAATCTACGGGAAGTGATTGATGCTTGTATTGCCGTCATGCAGAAGCCGGAGATTGAGCTGGCTGAGATTATGACCTTTATCAAAGGTCCGGATTTCCCAACCAGCGGAATCATCATGGGCGGCGAAGGCATTTTGGATGCCTATCGTACAGGCAAAGGCCGCGTATATCTGCGGTCGAAGACGGACATTGAATCGCTTCGCGGTGGCAAGCAGCAGATTGTCATCACGGAAATCCCTTACCAGGTCGTTAAGTCCCGGCTTGTTACCGCCATGGAGAACATACGGCTCGAGAAAAAAGTCGAAGGCATCGCCGAGGTTCGCGATGAGAGCGGACGGGAAGGACTTCGAATCGTCGTTGAGCTGAAGAAGGATGCCGACGCAAACGGGATTCTTGCTTATTTGTTCAAGAAAACCGATCTGCAAATTACGTACAACTTCAATATGGTTGCGATTGTGAATAAAACCCCTCAACAGCTGGGGCTTAAAGACATGTTATCCGCTTATATCGGGCATCAGCGTGAAGTCGTCACGCACCGGACGCAGTATGAGCTGGAGAAAGCAGAGGATCGGGCGCATGTATTGGAAGGCCTGGTTAAGGCTTTAAATATCCTGGACGAGGTTATTTCGGCGATCAAAGCGTCCAAGAATCGTCAGGATGCCCAGAACAATCTGCAATGGATGTTCGGTTTCACGGAGAGACAAGCCGATTCCATATTGACATTGCAATTATACCGCCTTACGAACCTTGAAATTCATTCCCTGCAAAAAGAGCTGGACGAGTTAACGAAGAAAATCGAGGGCTTGCGTGCGATACTGGACAGCGATAAGAAGCTGATTGCCGTCATTCGCAAAGAGCTGCTTGAAATTCGCGAGAAATACGGTATCGACCGGCGTTCTGTCATTCAGGAAGAAGTGGAAGAGATCAAGGTGAATCTTGAAGTGCTGGTTAACGCAGAGGACGTGCTCGTAACGCTGTCTAATGAAGGCTACATCAAGCGTACCAGCATGTTATCCTTCACCCGAAGCGGCGGTGAGCTGGAAAGCTCCGGCGTTAAGGAAGGGGATTACATCACCCGTCTGTTTGAAGTCAATACGCTGGAGAATCTGCTCATATTCACGAGCCGTGGACAGTATTTCTTATTGCCGGTTCACCAAATTCCGGAATACAAATGGAAAGATGCCGGTACGGCTATCGTTAACGTGATTCAGGTGCCGAAAGAGGATCACATCGTATCGGTCATTCCGGTTTCGAATTTTGAAGAAGAGGGCAAATCACTTGTGTTCGTCAGCCGCAAAGGTCAAGTGAAGCGTACAGAGCTCAAGGAGTATGTAACCAAGCGGACTGGCGCCGTTGCGGCCGCCAAGGTTGCTCCGGAAGACAGTATTATCCAGGTCGTCGTAAGTGATAGCAATAAGGATATTGTGCTGATCTCGAAAGAAGGGATGAGCATCCGGTTTAATGAGCAGGAAGTCAACGCCATGGGACGCGTTTCCGGCGGAGTCCGGGGAATCCAGCTCCGTGACGGGGATGAAGTCGTTGCAGCGTTATGGGTGGAGAACGATGAGGGTGAAATTTTGACCATCACGGATCTTGGTTATGGTAAGCGCAGCTTGCTGTTGGATTACCAGACGCAAAGCCGCGGCGGAAAAGGAATAGCTACGTTTGAGTTTAAGGAAGGCAAGCGGGTGAAGCCGAACGGCAGCGCCATTGTCGGTGCTTTCTATTGCCGTGAACCGCTGCAGATTATGGCGTACAGCGAAGACGGGCAAGCTTATCCGATTCATACGGAGAAAGTACCGATCGCGGAACGTAAATCGATAGGCAAACTGCTTGCGGATGTTGGCAAGCAAGGACAGATTGTTGATTTGGTAAGTATTCCGCATGCAGAGTTAGGCAAAGAAAGTTAAACAAGGATGTAGGTACTTCCTTTGTTTAGCAAGAAATGTTCGAAGTATAGGTGAGATAGATGGACGAAAAAGCACCTTCGATGATATTTGTCGAGGTGCTTTTGCTATATTTTGCGTTTGCACAACATTAGAGCTTTTGTTTATACTATTTGACATATGTCCGGCTATGTCGAAGCAAGGTGAACCTTGAAAAACGCCGTCATATAAGGGTTGACGGGTTTTGTCGCTTGATTGGAAATTATATTTTTTAACGAAATAAGAAGGATATTGGGAGCTCGCCCGCGAAAAGTTAATCCTATAAACTATTATGGAATCATGACTTGGATTCAAACGAAATCCATTCAACGAAGTACAGTGCAACATCCACGGATGGTATCCGATGTTTGATCATGACAGACATAATTGAAGGGACGGGATAAAACATGCATACTGCCGAATTCGCCAAGGTGTGGTCCAAGCTGGCCAAGGATTATAAGCTCCATATGGAAGCCGGATTAGCTCCGACATTGACGGAATCGCAACTGATGGTGCTGGAGGTGCTGGCTGAACAGAAGCGAATGAAACCTTCCGATTTCATTCCTTACCTGGCCACAAGTCCGGCAGCCGTAACCATGCTATTGGACCGGATGGAGAAGAATGGACTGATCAAACGGGAACGTGACGCAAATGACAGACGGATCGTCTGGGTGACGATATCCTATAAAGGACGTGAGGAGTATACGCGCGGATTACAGGTTAGGGATGAGTACCTTTCCCAGATTTTGAACCGTATATCCTCGCATAATCAACAGCTGCTTGTCTATCTGTTAGGAAAGATTAATACAGCTCCAAAGGAAGCTCTGGTTGAGGTCTAAGTTCTGAAGCAAACGTTGTAAACGTAGAGAAGCCCCCAGGGCGGCTGCATACGGCAGCTCACCCTAGGGGTTGTTACATATCTTCATACGCATGAAACATCATGGTCAATCCATGATTTCGAACTTTTTACAAGACGTCATGAAATTATGACTTAAGCAACCATAAAGCCGGGACGTTGGAGGGTTCCCAACCAGGCAGGGACGTGTGGGCTTGGCGGCACTCATAGGTGTTGCCTCCATATGTGACTAAAGCTCCCTGCTGGTATGAAGTGTTAGGTGCCCAGGCCGGAGTTTCCGGTGTGGAGCCGTCCGTCGTGGTGACCTGCAGCTGATTGCTTGCAGGAGAGACGTTGCCAGCCGCATCACGAGCTTTCACGGTGAAGTTATAAGATGTGTTTGGCGTCAACCCGCTGACCGTATAGGAAAGCGTGCTGCCGGATACCGTGGTCACCAGCGTTGTGCCCCGATATACTTCATAACCGGTGACCCCGACGTTATCCGTGGCATTGTTCCAGGCTAGTGATACGCTGGTCGATGTAGAACCTACAGACCGTAAATTGGCAGGAGCCGTCGGGGCTTGAGTGTCCGGGACGGGATTCGATGTGGCAATAGTTAACGGACTGCTCGCTGGTGAAACGTTGCCTGCTCCATCACGTGCTTTTACCGTAAAGGTATAGGAGGTTGCCGCTTGCAGACCGGTTACAGTGTGGCTTAAGGTTGATCCGGATACGGTCGTTACGAGATTGGACCCTTGATAGATTTCATAGCCGGTTACTCCTACGTTATCCGTGGAAGCGTTCCATGAGAGCGTTATGCTGCTGCTGGTGACGCCTGTGGATCTCAAGTTACCCGGTACGGTTGGAGCTTGCGTGTCCTGATTCCCGCTGCCGTTATTCAGGTTCACGTCGATTACGTTATAGAAGGCGTTGCCTGTATCGGCGATTTCCCATACGGCGAGGATCAGATAGTAGCCGGTACGGTCGGTAGGTACGTTACAAGTGTGGGTTACGGTGTTCGGCGGTTGTTTACCACCGTCATTGAAGGAGCAGAACAATTCGAGATCTGCGCGTGCGAGGGGTTTGCTGGAATCCCAGCCTTTTTTCGTAATATAATATTTCCAATCGGATGTGGCGTGAGCAGCGGTCAGCACCCACTTAAACGTATTCGGTCCGCCGTTCATGTTCACTTTACTCCAGCGGGTAGGTGATTGTTCATTGAGCTCGTGAAAAATTCCAGCACCAGCAATCTGACCATCCGCCGGTCCACCGATCGGGAAGTTTCCTTTTCCCTCCAGGGAATGCGGTTCATATATGATTCTGCCGCAGTTGGTGTTCTCTCCGAGCTTACACTTATAACCACGACTGGCTGGTGATTCGACATAACCATGAGCGGAGACGCTGCTTGCTGTGATGATCATGATGGTGAAGAACAACAGTGTGCTTCCTAAAAAAATCCACAGCGGTTTCAAATACAAGCGGTGATTTGTTTGACATCGAACTTGGTCCATAACAAATTCCTCCTTGAATATTTAATTTGAAATTCAGCGGACACTTGTTGCTGATCAAACCTCCCTGAACTGTGAGTTTTCTTGCTCCGTTAAACATCATGAACAACCGAGCCGACAGTGTTACCATTCATGAACAGCTTTGATCATCCTCCTCCTTGGCAGCCGTTGGTTTATATAAACTCAAAACTAGAGTTTATACCATGATTGTACAAATCATCTAAAAAATGTTAAACTAATCTAGTTACTATTTTTCGGCATTCTTTGATAAAAGTAAAGGGATAATATATTATCGAAGAGGGATAAAATATTACAATATTTGCCACTGTGAAAGAGGCATATAAAAAACGAAATCCAAGATTGGATTTCGTTTTTTTGAGTTCTATTGATAGGACCGTAGTGTGGACTCCAGCTTGTCCATGGAGAAAAGGCTCCAGGGATAGACTGAGGGCGGCATGGAACGAATGGAGATCTCCTCTTTGGTAACAGGGTGCGGAAATCCGACCAATACGGACCATAAGGCAATCTGCTGGCCGGCTTTGTTCACCTTGCTTCCATACTTCTGATCTCCGAACAGCGGATGTCCCGCATGACTGAGCTGTACGCGGATTTGGTGCGGCCTGCCCGTGTGCAGCTCGATCAGGACGAGGCTGAAGCCTTCCGCCGTTTGGAGCACGGTGTAATCCAGAATGGCCTCCTTGGCCCCGTCCGCACCTTTAGAGGTGACATGGACAGTATTGGTTTTTACATCCTTATACAGCATATTCACGAGCCGACCCGAAGTTTTCGAAGGAATCCCGTGAACGACCGCTACATACTGCTTGCGGAAGCTGCGACTGCGGACGGCTTCCGATAATCGGGAAGCGGCTTTGGAGGTCTTGGCAAAGACCATCGCTCCGCCAACCGGACGGTCCAGACGGTGCACCAATCCCAAAAATACATTGCCCGGTTTATTGTAGCGCTCCTTGATGTCCTGTTTCAGAATGGTCAGCATGTCGGGATCGCCGGTAGCATCCTCCTGGGAGGGGATGTTTACCGGCTTGGTTACACCTAACACATGATTATCCTCGAAAAGAATCGGCACAACCGGATATGCTGCAGGTTCCCGCTTGCTCATCGAATCAGGACTCCCATCGACCCAGGATGCCGCATGGCAAATTCATGCCGGAGCGGGTAATCGGCAATCCGATTTCTCCCGCACTGATGGTGCCGCCGTATTTCGGCTTCATGGTCATGGTCAGCATGTTATTCAGAACAGTAGGAGAGATGCCGGTTGTATAGGAGTTAATCAGCATGAACAGCGGATGATCCGATACGATGCTCATGCAGCTTTCGAGGAATGGGTACAAGCTCTGTTCAAGCTTCCACGTTTCTCCACTTGGTCCGCGGCCATAAGATGGAGGGTCCATAATGATCGCATCGTATTTGTTCCCCCGACGCTGTTCCCGTTGCACGAATTTAAACACATCATCCGTGATATAACGGATAGGACGGTCGGCGAGGCCGGACAATGCCGCGTTTTCCTTGGCCCATTGAACCATCCCCTTCGCAGCATCCACATGGACAACCTGAGCTCCGGCCGAGGCGGCCGCGACGGTTGCTCCGCCGGTATAGGCGAATAGGTTCAGCACGCTGACCGGACGTCCGGCTGAAGCGATCTTATCCATCATCCAGCGCCAGTTGGCTGCCTGCTCCGGAAACAAGCCGGTATGTTTAAAATTGGTTGGTCGAATATGAAATTTCAATTGGTCGTATGAGATGGTCCACCGGTCCGGAAGCTGCTTTTTCATGTCCCATTGCCCGCCGCCGGACGAGCTACGGTGATAGTGTCCGTGAACACTGCGCCACTGTCCATCTTCACGTTCAATCGGCCATATGATCTGCGGATCCGGACGTCTGAGAATCACGTCGCCCCAGCGTTCCAGCTTTTCCCCGCCTCCGGTATCGATGACCTCGTAATCTTGCCAATCCTGAGCTACATACATGTTGAAAACCATCCTTCAAATAGTCATTTAGATTTTATTGTACAACATATCAGAAGCTGAATGCCACCAAGGATTGCCCGGCTTGATCAAAGCTATTCGGATGATATAGACTTTGAAGCTCGGCGACTTACCCCAAATCTTCGAATGCGGAGTGGAAACGGAATTCGCCATGCAGGTGATCGAGTGCGCCCTGCTGAAGCTCGGCAACCATGAACACTTCATCGGAAACAGTAAATTGGGTTATATCGATCCCAAAGGTTCTGGCCTGCACAAAACCGTAACGGGGATAATACGCCGGATGGCCGAATAGAAAAACAAGGGGATAGCCGTGCGTGAGACACCGCCGTTTGCCTTCTTCAATCAATTTTCCGCCGATCCCTTGTCGTTGATAATCCGGAAGCACGGCCAGCGGCCCCAGTGCAGCCACGTGATGGCTATGAATCCCGTCAAAAAGGCTGGCTCGGCTGAACATAATATGGCCCTTGATAATCCCATCTTCTTCCGCTATGATTGACAATTCCCGTTGAAAGGCTTTGTCTTCCCGCAGCCGCTGTACCAGAATCGCTTCTTCCTGTCCGGGAAAAGCACGGGTGAGAAGGTCCTGGACCTTCTCATAATCGTTCTTGGTTTCTGTGCGTAAGTTCATCGTGATCTCTCCTTCGCAAATCCTTAGGATTCTTTTTTGATATCCTGGTCGACCCATCATCAAGAGTTTCGTTACTCCGGCTTCGTTTCTATCTGCAGTCCTTCAACGTGTTTGCGGTTCATCAGTTTACGCTTCTTCCGATTCTCTTTGCTCTCAAAAACGATATCAAGATCATAATCCTCCGGGTATAGATCCTTGGCCGCGATATAAGGCTTCAGCCGTTTATGGTTAATCTTCAGTCGGTCCTTCTGAATCATAACACCGATATTTCCTCTACCGTCCATGGTTTCATACACGGTTCCGCTTCGTTTCAAATAAGGCACATAGACACGATCACCAAGTTGGTAGAAGGAAGAGGGAGAGGCTTCATGTTCATCTTCATGATCCTTAACATTCTTAAGCTTATCCTGTTCGTCTGACGGTAAGGTAACTTGGTCTACCGGACTCGCTGCTTCTGTCCATTCTTCGGACTCTGATCCAGCATCATATTTAAGGGGCGTGTCACCTCTTGCCGTTCCCGCTTCCGTGATTTCACGCGATCTGGCAATGATCGACTCCGGAATGCCCAGCTTTGCTGCAATGACAAAGGCATAACTGTGACCGGCTTCACCGATCCGCAGACGATAGAGCGGCTCGAGTGTGTCGGCATCAAATTCCATCCGGGCATTCTCAAAGCCGGCTGTGCGCTCGGCAAAATTTTTGATTTCGGTAAAATGCGTGGTGACCACAACCGTTGCTTGACGTTGACTCAGCTCCTCCAGAATGGCGATCGACAATCCAACGCCTTCACCAGGGTCCGTTCCGGACGCCATTTCATCAAGCAGCACCAGCGTGGACCGGCCGGCCGTCTGCAAAATGTCGCGGATGTTGCGAATATGCGCAGAGAACGTGCTGAGGGCATGCTCCAAACTCTGCCCATCTCCGATATCGACGGAAACCTCATCAAAGATGGCTCAATGGCTGCCTTCCGCTACAGGAACCAGCAAACCGGATTGAACCATAACGGTGATGAGTCCAACCGTCTTGAGCGCTGAAGTTTTGCCGCCGGTGTTAGGTCCTGTAATGATCAAGGTTTTGTACTGTTTCCCGATGGTGAAGTCCAGCGGTATCATAGAGGAGCCGATTAAAGGATGCACCGCAGATTTTAGATGGATGAACCCATCCTGGTTCAGGCTCACATTGCGCCCCCCGATGGAAATGGCGTACTTGCCTCTGGCTATGATGTAATCGTAGATTCCAACAATGTCGGCATTGGTTCTCAGTTCGAATTGATATAACTCGGCCAGTGCGGTCAAATCACTCAGCACCTTTGTTTCTTCCCTGACTTCTTCGGCGTGCAGAAGAGTTAATTCCATCTGAAGCGCCTGCATGTCGGAAGGCTCGATAAATACCGTCTGCCCGCTGGCCGATTCATCCAGAATCGAGCCATTTACGGATTTACGGTGCTCCTTCTTGATGGGCAGCACGTAACGTCCTCCGCGCTTGCTGATGACATTCTCTTGCAGGATCCCTTTGTAACGGCTCATCAGGCTGTCGAGCTTACGCTTGATCCGTTCCTCGGTTACGATGATTTTTTTGCGGATTTTGGCCAGATCTTTGCTGGCGCTATCCACAACACGACCGCCGTGAATGCTGCGTTCGATTTCGGACAGAAGTGGACGCAGTTCATGCATAGAAGAGGCGTAGGAACTGATCAATGGAGCAATGCCGTCCTTGGCATTCATATATTGAATGAGCTGGCGGCAGCTTCTCAGATATTGGACCATATTCCCGAAATCGCGCTCAGACAGCACATAACCGGTGCCGAGCAGATCCAGGATCATCTCGATTCCCTCCAGGGAAGGAATCGGGACGCTAGCTCCGGTTTGCAGCAGGGTTTTGGCTTCCTCCGTTTCATTTAGCTTATTGCGAATGGCTTTCATCTGGGTGAGGGGGGCCATCTTCCGGATATGCTCGACTCCCAGATAGGATACGGAAAAGCGTTCAAGCTCGGTGCGAATTTTCTCGTACTCCAATTTGTTTAATGCGAATGGTTTCATGGGTGATATTCTCCTTTTGACTATAAAATGGATGGTTATACAACACAAAAAGGGCGGAAAGCGAACTACTAAGGTTCGCTTTCCGCCCATAGACCGTTATTCCGATGGCATGGCGTTATGGGACAGCTCCAAATAACCCTTTTGCTAAAAGAGGGGGAGACCCAAAAAATCCGTGCTGAACTCAGCACGGATGACCATATCATATCTGAATAAACCCTAAAGGGGCTTCAATTGATATCCGCAGTTCTTAACTAATTCAACGGACGAAATGAAAATCCATCAAAAAATAAACATATCCCATTACAGGAAATGCCCAAAATTTTACATTTCAATCCATATGAAATTTGGTTAGTTAAGAACGACCACCGACATCAAAATCTCTCCTTTAGATAAGAGTATGCAATAACTATATCCATAAATATGGTCAGAAGTCAAGGTGGAAAAGCGGATACGATCCCTTAAAAAACTGTGATATGATGGAATTGTTATGCTGTTGCTAATCATTAGTAGTTGCGGTAGTCAATCATGAGAGGATAAGACACGAGAGGAGCTGTATCCATGGGGAAATTGCTGACACGAAGTGAGGTTCCAATTGAGGCAACCTGGAATCTGGATGATTTGTTTGTCTCGCAAGAAGAATTCGAAGCGGGTTTAAAAGCGCTTGAATCACAAGCTGCTCAATTGACGCGATTCAAAGGCCGGCTGGGAGAAGGGGCATCTGTTCTTCTGGAATGCTTGAATGAACAGGAAGTTTTGATGGAGAGCATTAGCAGAGTCGGGGCGTATGCCAGATTACGACAATCGGAGGACGGAACCAACCCGGCTAACCTGGCGAATTCGGCCAAAACGGGCGATGTTCTCTCACGCATCCAATCCTCTCTGACGTTCATTGAATCGGAGCTGCTGGATCTCGAAGATGGAGCCATCGAACATTACATAACGAAGGAAAACGGGCTTGAACCTTATGCCCGCAGCTTAAAATTGTTGCTGGAATCCAAACCTCACCGCTTGAGTCCTGAGACGGAAAGCGTGCTAGCATCGCTGGGAGAGGTCCTGGGTTCGCCTTACCGCATCTATTTGCGCAGCAAGCTGTCGGATATGACCTTTGACGATATTCAAGTGAATGACGTAAACAAACCGGTCTCGTTCCGTCTGTACGAGAATTCTTACGAAATGTCTGAGGATACGCAGCTTCGACGGGAGGCTTATGCCTCGTTCACGAAGTCGCTGCAGGGATCGCGTCATACATTTGCCGAGGCTTACGCCACCGAAGTGAAGAAGCAAGTGGTGATGTCCCGGCTTCGCGGGTATGATTCCGTAACGGACATGCTGCTGAAGCCGCAGCAAGTGACGATGGAGATGTACAACCATATTCATGATACCATTCTGACGGAGTTAGCTCCGCATATGCGGAGGCTTATGAAGCTCAAGAAGCGTGTGCTTGGGCTGGATCAAATGCTGTTCTGCGATTTGAAAGCGCCGATGGATTCGGATTTCAATCCAAGCGTTACTTATGAAGAAGCGTGCTCCACGATTTCGAGCGCCTTGTCGATTCTGGGTCCTGAATACGGCGAGATCGTTAAATCCACGTTCTCCAAGCGCTGGGTGGATTATGCCGATAATATTGGTAAATCTACAGGCGCGTTCTGTTCCTCCGTATACGGGGTACATTCCTATATCCTGATGGCCTGGGCGGATAATATGCGCAATGCCTTCACATTAGCGCATGAAGTCGGGCATGCCGGTCATTTGATGCTGGCAGCGAAGAATCAGCGTATTACCAATGCGCGTCCTTCCTTGTATTTTATCGAAGCGCCTTCAACGATGAACGAGCTGCTGCTGGCGGATCACTTGCTCAGCCAATCCGAGGATAAGCGGATGCGACGCTCTGTTATTCTTCAGCTTCTGAGCACGTATTACCATAATTACGTGACTCATCTTCTGGAAGCGGAAATGCAGCGACGGGTATACCGCCATGCGATGGCTGATGAGCCGATTACCGCAGATAAGCTATCTGAGCTAAAGGGTGCCGTGCTATCCGATTTCTGGAGTGACGCGGTCGAGCTCGATGAAGGAGCGAAGCTGACCTGGATGAGACAACCGCATTATTATATGGGTCTTTATCCATATACTTATGCCGCAGGACTGACTGCATCAACAGCTGCAGCACAATTGATTCGCGAGGAGGGACAACCGGCTGTAGACCGCTGGCTCCAAGTCCTCAAAACCGGAGGCAGCAAGAGCCCACTGGAATTAATGGCGATGGCGGGCGTCGATATGTCCACTTCCGAGCCGATCTCCAAAGCGGTAGCTTATGTTGGATCACTCGTCGACGAACTAGAGTCTCTGTACGAGGAATAGTGCCATTTGCATATATGAGAAAAGGGTGGTCCACAGCTCATTGCTGTAGATCACCCTTTTTTTGTGGAGGATATTGGAGTGAAACCGAAGCTTATTTGTCCGTGATATCATCATGCAGCGTATGGGTCGGGATCGTAAAGTAGAAGGAGGAACCGATGTTTTCACGACTCTCGACGCCGATGACCCCTCCCATCAGCTCAACCAGTTTTTTACTGATTGCCAGCCCCAATCCCGTACCGCCGTATTTGCGATTCAAGGATGGATGAAGCTGCGAGAAGGAGGTGAACAGCTGATGCTGCTGTTCAGCAGGGATGCCAATTCCCGTATCCCTTACTTGAAAAGCAAGCGTGAATTCATGGGTGCCCGTCCTGCGCAGTCCCTCGACACTCATCACGATGCTGCCCTCATGGGTGAATTTGATAGCATTGCTGATAAGATTAACAAGCACTTGCCGCAGCCGCAGGGCATCGCCGATGATCACATCGGGAACCGTGGAGCTGTTGATGCTGCAGGATAACGTTAATCCTTTTTCTTTGGCTTTGGCCGAAAATAAATCAACGACGATTTCAAGCAAGGAACGTAAATCGATCGGTTCGTGAATGAGGGTCATATTGCCGGTCTCGATTTTGCTGAAATCGAGGATCTCGTTCAGGATGTGCAGCAGCGAGCTGCTGCTCTCCATCAAAATATCGGTATAATTCTGTTGGTCCTCGTCAAGCTCGGTCGTTCTTAACAGCTCAATCATACCGATGATGCCGTTCATGGGTGTACGGAGTTCGTGACTCATCATGGTCAGAAACTCCGTTTTCGCTTGATCTGCCCGTTCGGCATTCTCCTTCGCCCGGATGATCTCTTTCTCATCGGTGATATCACGGAACACCATAACGGCGCCTTTACGCTCTCCTTGATCCCAGATTGGGTTGACCTGATAATCTGCCAGAAAGCTGGTTCCGTCGCCTCGCCAAAGCACAATTTCGGCTCTGGACAGCGGTACGCCTTGTTTGACGGCCCGAACAAGCGGTGAATCATCCCCCCGATAAAAAGTGCCGTCATGGTGAATTTCTTTGATAATCTGGTCGCAAGGTCTTCCGATGGTGGTGGCCGGTTCATAATCCAGCATCGCTGCGCCTGCCGGATTGATAAAAGCGACATGTCCGTGAATGTCCAGCCCGATAATGCCTTCGGATACCGTATTCAGCAAAAGAGTGAGCTCGCGGCTAAGTTTCTTAATCTCTTCCATGGTTCGCATGCGCTCGGTAATGTCCCGGGTAATGCCATAGACGCCGACCACTTCGTCATCCACGAAAATCGGGATGTTGATGGTATTGATGTTGATGGGATGTCCATCCTTATGAATTATCGTCAGATCATAGCTCTGCGGTATGCCTTCTGTCGCCTGATTAAAATGATACAACGTTCGAGCCATGTCATTTTCCGCTACAATCGGTCCGAAATACATTCCGATCAGCTCGTCCAGGGAATATCCCGTCAGCTCCTGCAAATTCTGATTGGCCGTTAAGTAGTCGCCATCCAAATTCAGGGAGTATACCGCCGACGGATTATATTCAAATAGAGAACGATATCGCTGCTCGCTTTCTTTAAGCTTAAATTCCATCATCTTTCGCTCGGAAATGTCGCGGGCAATCGAAATGATTTCGTTCTTTTGGCCGTCCTGCGTGCCAATGTACTTGCAATTGACTTCAAACCAGATGTGCCTGCCATCCTTATGTATATAACGGAAGGTAATGGGTGTGAGCGATTTGCCGTCCAGGCAATTCTTGAAATAGTCCTGGAGCGGGATGATATCCTCAGCGTATACGTAATCGAATATACTGGTGCCAACCATCTCCTCCGGACGATATCCAAGCAGAGAATAACAGGAAGGTGAACAATAAAGAAACGTGGAACAGCCTATGGTGCTGCTCGATATGAAATCAAGGGAATTTTCGGTTATGAGCTTGTACTTATTTTCATTCTCCAGCGACTGCTGTTCAATCAGCACCTGCTCGGTGATATCCTGGGCCATGCCGACCATCTCCATCGGTCTGCCTTGGTTCGTAACGGAGACTTCCCATTGAGCTCGAATCGTTCGGATATGCCCGTCCTGAAGCTGGATCCGGTAAATGATTTCATTCGCTTTCCCTAGAATGGCTCTGCTCAATTCCGCCTCCAGCCGCTCGCGGTCCTCCGGAACGACCAATGACAGCAGCGTGTTGTGGTTTGGCTCGGTAGTACTGATCTGATACCCGTAAATTCGCCTCATTTCATCGCTGTAGGTTAGCGTATGCGTAATCAAGTCCCAACGCCAGGAACCAATCTTGGCAATCCGCTGCGCATGCGCCAGCGTATCCTCATCCGTCTTGCGTTTGGTAATATTTCGTCCAATGGCCAAGACCTTGGTAACCTCGCCTTGCGCTCCCCGTACCAGCTGGAAAGACGTTTCAAACCATAAATAATGCCCGTCCTTATGGCGTATGCGTCGAACGAAACTATCTTCCTCTGAGAATAGTTTGCCCGGTTCTTTCATTTGCTCGGAATCAACCTGATGATAGTAATCGATCCGGCATTGGCCCGTCATTTCCTCTTGGGTGTATCCGAGGATTTCCGTTACAGAAGGTGAGATGTATTCGATGATGCCGTCGGCGTTGCTAATGGATATAAGATCTTGTCCGCTTTTGGAGATGAGTGCAAGCAGCTCATCATTCTTAATGGTCGGCGGCAAAGACGACTCCTCCTGTACGGTCCCTGGTTCAATACAGCATAAAATCCATGGAGCCTCTCCAGGGGCGGGATGGTTCAACAGGGAAATCGTCACAGAGACTTGAACTTGATTTCCGTCACGGCGAATAAAGTAAGAGTTTTTTTTGATCGTGGACGTTAGGTCATATGTCAATGATTGTAATGTTTGTTGAATCGATAAGTTGGATAGAACTTGGATTTCGGAAGGTTTGAGCTGAAGCAGATCTGAACGTTTGGATTCGATAAGTTCGCAAAAACGATCATTAACCTTGGCCACAGGCTCGTCAACCGCAGAAATCAGGAGTGCCCCGATAGGCAAGTTATCAAACATCTGTTCCCAGACCCAATGTTCCGCTGTTTGCCTCATGATTATAGTTGCCTCCCTAACTTAAGCTATACCATTTGATCATAGAGGATAGGATCACTCTATCGCAATAGAAAATACCAACGTTACATTTGAACTTGGAAATAATGGCGCGTAAAAGCCAACCGATAAGAGGAGCTTTCTTATGGCTGGCGAGTTAAACCTTACGGGTATATCCGATTCCTAATGCCATATGTTGTTTTAATCATCGTTTGTTATTTGTGCAGCAGTGCACGATCTTCGACGTTTTTGTCAAAATAATGTCCGGCGTAGGAGCAAACGGGGATGATTTTCAAATCTTCTTCCCGAGCGTATCCTATTACTTTTCGAACGAGTTCGTCGGCGATTCCTTGGCCTCGCAGGCCGGGTGAAATATAGGTATGATCGATACTAATCACTCCGTTTCCTTGAGGTGAGTAGGAGATTTCGGCTACCTTTTTTCCGTTATCTTCAATAAAAAAGCTTCCGGGCTTTGTCTGTATATTTCGTTTGTCCATGGTGTTTAACCCTCCTTCATCTGGTTGTACTATACCCGTATCCGCTATGCATTAAACGGATTTCAGATAGGCAAACACCCTTGACGGGACATTTGCATACAATGCGAATAGAAGAGAATGAAGGAGGAGCATTATGAGCCATTATTCAACCCAACCCCAAATGCTGTTTCAATGCGACCACCAGTTGGTACATTCCATGAAGAAACATAGAGAAAGCGCCCATTCGGCCATGAAAAACGTAGTCAATCGCAAGGTAAGAGTGCATACGATGGATGATGAAGCCATTGAAGGTATCGTCATTAATGTTGATGCAAAGAATGTGTACATTCTTGTAGAACAAGGGAACAGAGGTTTCTTCCCGGGATACCCTCCATTTGTGCCATACGGGCCCAATCCTAATGTCATATTGCCGTTAGCATTGTTCAATCTATTGGCTGTTAGCTTGTTGTGGTAGCAAACGAAGAACCTGCGGTCCGATCAGCAGGTTCTTTTTTTTATGGTAAGTTTTAAAAAAAACATGTTTACATACAAACTGTATGTATGTTAAATTGGATGCATCCCATTATAGAAGGAGATGTTTTCCATATGAAGCTGCAAGGTTTTTATCCCGTGATCATGACTGAGAAGATTGCCGAAAGCGCAGACTTTTACACACGGTTGTTTGGTTTTGAGATTGTTTTTGAAGCGGATTGGTATGTAAGCCTGAAGAAGGGTGACGAAGGACAAGGCGCTTATGAAATGGCCATCTTGTCCAAAGACCATCCCACGGTACCGTCCGCTTTTCAGAAACCTGTACAGGGATTGATTCTGAATTTCGAGGTGGAGGATGTGGATGCCGAGTACCAAAGGCTGGTCATCCACGAAAAGCTGCAGCTTCATCAGGATATGCGGGACGAAGAATTTGGTCAGCGGCATTTTATTACTAGTGACCCGAATGGGGTACTGATTGACATGATCAAGATTATTCCGCCTTCCCAGGCCTTTCTCGAGCAGTATAATGAAGAAGTGTGGTCACCAAACGGGGTTGACCCCGGAGAATGATGCATAGGGGGGAACAACGCGAAATATGAGAAGAAGCAAAAGCGAAACCAACGAGACAATACAGCTGCTGCTGAAGGTAGCCAGAACCCAATTTACGGAAAAAGGCTACGCCAATGCGGCACTGGAAGAGATTGCCGACGAAGCTAAAGTTACCCGCGGCGCACTGTATCATCACTTTAAGAATAAACTAGGTTTGTTCCTGGCCGTGCTTGAATTAGTGCAATCGGAAATAGCGCAGCGCGTCGAGACGGAAGCGGATAGCTCCGAGGATCCTTGGGAGCAGCTCCTGTTTGGCTGCCGGGCTTTTGTTGCAGCCGTGGTCGAACCGCAGAATAAGCGGATTATGCTCATTGACGGTCCAAGTGTCGTAGGCTGGGAATCTTGGCGAGAAATGGACGAGCTGCATTCGATGAGTCATCTGCGGGAGCAGTTAACCTTGATGCAGGAACAGGGGATTATGAAAAGAATTCCTGTTGATGCTATGACCCATGCCTTGTCCGGCGCATTAAACGAATGCTCGCTCTGGGTCGCTCAAATGCCGGAAACCGATAAAGGCCTCGAGGAAACGATGGATGTGATTGCCGGTATGTTACAAGGGTTCAGGGTAAGAGACTAAAGTACATGATAAGGTTTACCCCTAATATGGGCTGGTTATCCTACAAACCTTACAATTTGCATCCATGTTGTAAGCTGGAGAGGTACATCAAAAAATCCATGAAATGGGAAGGGGTAAACCATGAAACCAATGAAACCGCTGCAGGAATTTTTGGAAGAGCACCAAGATCATCAAGATCATCCCATCGAAGCCATCGGAAGCTATGTTTCCGAATACATTGAACGAAACTGGAAAACCGTACTTACCGTAAATCATGAAAAACTGATGCGGGCATACAACGAGGGTGGAGATGCAGCGTATGGGACGTTTTTGAACCTGTTATTCTTGCCGATTCATAGACAGCTCAAGGAGCTGGGAATACGTCCTGAACCTAATTTCCCGGGGAACTTTGACATTTCAAGAGAATGGGGAAGCCCGGAAGGGACGGACCAGCAGCGCTGGATGTGGAGCACGGTTTATTCAACCGAGAAGGAGCCGCTTGGCACCATCGTCACCATCGTATATCACGATCATACCCAGTTTCGCGTCCCAAGACAGCCTCGTATCCTAGCCTTGCATGAGACAGGAAAAGAGGAAGTCGTCGCAGCCCTTTCGCTCAAGTCCCCGGATTTTAAGGAAGCGCTCGAGTTTACGGTTGAATATGAAGCATATCTTCGGAGTTTGCAGGAGTAGGAAGTAACTCATCAGCGCGGATTCTACCGATCAAGGAGATGGCTTCGTCCTAGCGATGGGTTTCAGACGGTACATTAGCCTATAAAAAGCGCCTTGAGCAGGATGGAATTATCCTGGCACAAGGCGCTTTTAACATTTAGATTGTAGACAACTGATCGATCGTTAGGTCTAACCAGTCTATTTCTTCCCTTGTCAACTGGATGGTTGAACCTTCATCACAGGATTTTAATTCTTCGGCTGATTGCGCACCGATCAGCGCACAGGTCGGGAATGGCTGGTTCAGCACGTAAGCGAGCGCGATCTGTATGGCTGTCACATTCTTCGTTGCGGCCAGTTGTTTGGCGCGCTCTAATCGCTCCCAGTTCGCATCGCTGTAGAATACCCGCACAAGATCCGCATTATCTCGAATTTCCGGCGTAAATCGTCCGGTGAAGAATCCTCTCGCTTGAGAAGACCAGGAGAACAGCGGGAACTGCTCGGCCTCATGCCACGCAATCGTCTCTGCATCGGCTGAGACGCAGCCTTTCCAGAACGGCTCGTTTGGCTTGGCCAGACTGAGATTCGGGCTGCTGAAGGAGAAACCGACCAGTCCATTCGCTTCAGCGTAGGCATTGGCATCCCGGATGCGCTCCCATGTCCAATTGGATACCCCAATGGCACCCACGCTGCCATCGGCAATGTATTCGTTCAGGGCCTCAATAACTTCACCTGCCGGAACCTCAGGGTCGTCACGGTGAAGAGCGTACAGATCGATGAAATTCGTTTGCAGTCTTTCGAAGCTCGTTGTGATGTCACTCTTGATATCTTTTTTATTCACGCGCGGGCCGTTCTGATCATGATGGGCACCCTTGGTCAGGATGACGATCTGATCCCGGTTACCTCTTTCCTGCATGTATCTGCCGATGACTTCTTCGCTTTGACCTCCACAGTAGATGTGGGCGGTATCAACGGAATTGCCGCCGATCGCAAGGTAAGCATCCATATTGGCGGCAGCTTTCTCGTACGAATCATGATAGAAGTAGTCCGTTCCTTTCATTAGTGCTGAGACGGGTTTGTTTAATCCCTTGATTGATATATATTTCATATTCATATCCTCCTTGGGTGTAATTACAATACAATTCGCTTCCGTTCATGGGCAGATTGCAGGCAAGCGTCAATGACTTTCATGTTGTGAATGGCGTCCTCTGCGGAGTAGCGGAGGGGTTTGTTGTTCAAAATAGCTTCGGCCATATGATCACCTTGTTCGCTGTATGCGTTTGCACGAGGAACCTCGATTTCTTTACGTCCTTCGCCTGTCGTTAAGATGAAGTTCGCTCCGTCCTCAGGCAGGCTATATGCGTAAGGGACTTCAATCAGGCCATCCGTGCCTACAATTTCAAGAGGGTTGCGATACGCCGCCCACATTCCGCAATCAAATGTCAGAGCGACATTGCCTTCAAATTCGATTAATCCGGATGCCATCATGTCGACATGGTCATGCTCAGGTGAGAAGAAAGCTTGAACGGTAACAGCTTCCGGCTCTTTATTCAGCAGGATCCGCGCGGCATTGATCGGATAACAGCCGACATCATAAATCGAGCCGCCGCCCCAATCCTTGCGGAAACGGACATTGCCGTGATTGGCTGAGCTGTTGAAGGTAAACGCGCTGCGAATGCCCCGAATATCCCCGATGGCACCGGCGTTGATCATTTCCTTCATCAAGTCATACCGCGGGTGATAGCGATACATAAAGGCTTCGGCCAGTACTACCCCGGCCTTAGCTGCTGCTTCTGCCATTTCAGCTGCTTCTGCTTCCGTCAGCGCAAGCGGTTTTTCGCATAGAATGTGTTTACCGGCTTCCGCCGCACGGATGCTCCATTCTTTATGTAGATGGTTAGGGAGCGGAATATAGATAGCATCTATGGAAGAATCCTCGAGCAAGGACTCGTAACTGCCGTATGCAGTCGGTATATTCAGTTCCTCTGCCGTTTGGGCTGCTTTTGCCTGATCGCGGCTGGCAATGGCAACGACTTCATTGAGACGGGATTGCTGTAAACCAGGTATGACCGAGCGTTTGGCAATGCTGGCGCAGCCAAGGATTCCCCAACGAAGTTTTTGAGTCATGTTCATCAGCTCCTATACAACTTATTAAGATTATATTGCGATTATAAAAGACAAGAAATAAAATTGATATAATATTATTTTGTAGTCTAATACAACAATATTGTCATTCGAGGAGTATTATGATGAAACGACAAAGTCATCTGCTGACCCTTCCGCAAATGCCGTTCTTCTGCCTGCCCGAATCGGTGGGAATTTACCGGGATGAACCGGACCATACGGTTACGCGGGCAGCCGGGTCTTTAAACAATTTCAATATTCACTATGTGGCTTCCGGTAAAGGGTATGTTGAAATCGAAAATGTAGTCCATACGCTTGGCCCAGGTGAAGCCGTGCTGTATTTTCCTATGCAGGCACAGCGTTATTACACAAGCGAGGACGATCCGTGGGATGTACGGTGGTTTCACTTTTATGGCAGCGGTCTGCAGAACTATTTCATCGAACGCGGATTTCATAAAAGCCAGCTTTGGAGCATTCGGCAGCCGTCTGCTTTTGAGGAAGCGCATGAAGCGCTGTTAAGTGAGGCGGAGACCCACCGGATGCTTAAGCCTGCGCAATTATCCACGCTTACGTATTCCTTGTTAGCGGTATTCGTGGAGCAGGCGTCCGCATTATCGGACAATAAATCGAACAACTCCGCCAACCGGATTCTTGAACTGCTGCCGATTATGCAGCAGGAAGCGGCACAGCCGTTTATTTTGGAAGAGTGGGCGGACAGACTCGGCGTAACCACTTACTATTTCTGCAAATTATTCCGCAATGTCATGGAGATGACTCCGATGGATTTTGTAACGCGCTGCCGTCTCCAGATGGCAAAGCAGTGGCTGCTCGACCATAAAGAAAAAACCATCGGACAAATTGCAGTAGAAGCGGGCTATCCAAGTGTCAGTTACTTTAACAAGCGATTTATGGAGCATGAAGGCATGACGCCATCTTCCTATCGTCGCTTATATGGGGTATAGTTAGGGGGTTCATGTCGCAAGGTCAGGTGAGAACTCGACTTAGGTCCAGGTTCTATTCACACCTATAGTCGGTTATGGAAACGGCTTGCCTCTACTACAATGGAATTAACGAAGGATTTGACGAAATCCGGATTCAATGAAATATGTAATCAATGTATGTGGGGGAAAGCCAAATGTCCAATAACCAAAATATATATGTTCTACTGACTGATACGGGTACGATGTTTACGAAACTGATCAAACGAATTACGGCAGCGCCCTATAATCATGCTTCGCTGGCGCTGGACGAGAATTTGAACGAAGTGTTCAGTTTCGGCCGCAAATGCGCCAACAATCCTTGGGTTGGAGGATTTGTGGAGGAAGATGTATACGAAGGGACCTTCCGTCACTTTCCTGGCACGCGCTGCGCTCTGCTCCGTCTCCAGATCACAAGGGAGCAATTTGAGGCGGCAAGACGCGTGATTCAAAATTATAAGGATGAAGAGGATGCTTACGGGTACAATCTCATCGGTATGTTCGGCGTTCTGATGAGACTTGATATTACGAGAGAAAGATCCTACTTCTGCTCACAATTCGTAGCGGAAGCGATGAAGCAAAGCAGAATCCATCTATGGGATCGCCCTTCCTCCGCAGTAACTCCGAATGATTTCTTTCAGCATCCGGCGTTCGAGGTTGTTTACGAAGGCATGTTATATGACTATCCATTGCTGGATCAATCCAGGTTGGCTGGATTCCAATACCCGTTACAAACGGCTTCAAGTTGAGTTGACTTGTTGCATATCGAACAATAACTTCTGCCCTCGGCAGAAGTTATTTTTTGTATCGAGAGATTCTTGAATCGTTATTTTAATTGTGCATTTGCACGTGCAATGATAGACTCGATTTTTTGTTCGTGACTGTAAATGCTTTTCTTTTTCGTCAGGATCTGACCGGAGAGCGTCAACAGCCTGGAAAGGGTATCGCTGATTCTGGCCGATTCATTGGCCTTTACTGCGGTTTTGAAATTTTTCCACTCGGTTGTCATCAGTTTATTCGGTGTAGAGATTGCGCTTTTATCGCCCTTGATCTTGCTTTTGTAGGATTCAATCTCGGAGAGGATAGTGCGGACCTTTGCCGCTTTGGAAGTTTTCTCTTTCTTGGCTGCCGTAAGGGCGGCCTGCTTATTTCTAATATCCTCACGTCCCAGGGTAACCAGGAGTTTCATGCCACCGGCCTGTGACTGCAGCATCTTGGAGAGTGTTTTGTCTTTGAGTTTTTTAGCAGCGGCGATTTGCTTATTGAGAGCGGTATAGGTGTTAAACAGCGGCTGGTACTTGGTTTTGGCTGCTTGGAGCTGATCTTCCAGCTTGCGGATTTTGTCCTTATCGATTTCGCTGATTCTTTTGCGGGTTTCCGAAGCTTTGGCTTCATTGGCATAACGAAGGGATGAGATTCGATCGTCCCAATCCATCGCCTGCTTTCGTTCGGATTTAAAATCATCGTACTGTTTGATTAGCTTCCCACGAACAGTTCCGCCGGCCCGGTCCGCCGTGGCATTCAATTGGGCTTGAACCGTATCGGTGAACTCAATCGCGGCCGCATTTGCGAAAGGCATGGGAATTAAAGTGAGAAATAGTGCCATGACAAGGGATGAAGTCAGTAATCTTCTAAACATAAACATCTCTCCTTAAAAATAATAATCATCATTAGCGGTAAGCGCATCATGACAGGATGACCGGACTCACGACAAAAAGCACCCGTAGAAAGGCGCTGTTAAACGCCAGACTTACGGGTGCTTCCTTCGTAAGAGCTCCGATTCACTTTTTTTGTAAATATACGGGAAAATTTTGGTTTTGTCAAACGTTTATTCCCCTGAAATGAGCGAAAATTCTCCAAGAATAGTCTTCCAAGCCTCCAAATCTCCTTCCCATGTGGGTCCTTTCGGTATTTGCTTGATGAGCACCAGATCCGAGAATGAGGGAAGGGTTACAATACTCGGACTGCTGCTAAGCATGACAAATAACAGGGTTACGTTCGGATTGGAGTAGGTTTCACGAATAACCTGATCAATCGTCTCAGCATCCTTTTTATGCGGGATGATCCGCACGAGCAGAGTCTTTTGTTCAGAATTCAAGTTGCGGTTAAAGCGCTCGATTCTTCGATTCAGCCGTTCGCGAAAAACGGGGTAGTCATATAACGGCCGCTCCTCCGGGTTGTTCTTGAAATCATGGAAGGATAAACAGGAAGATCGTTTGTCTCGTACATAGTAACAGTTTACCGATTTACCATATATGACCAGGTTATCCCGGAGCATGAAATCGCTGAATTGATGTTTAATGACTTTACAAAACTCGTGTGTCGAAGCGAAGTTGAACCAGTCCAACGGACCCGCTGCATGACGCAGCTTGTTTCTTCTTAGCTGGGCGGCAACCTGACAGTTGTGACCCAGACTGAAAATGGCATCAAACTCCATAGGGGTTGTCATGCTTCCAGACCTCCTTGAATCTATCATTAGATATCCTATGCAAATAGATAGAGTTGGTATGGAGTAGTGACCATGGTAGGTGTGGAGAGCAGAGGCCAGCCACCGTTTAAGCTTACGGCTGAAGGGGCTGATACTTTGAGCAGAGGGTGCCGCACAAAAAAAACGAAGCACGAATAAGGAAAGCGCGCTTCGTTTTTCATATATTTATATTTTCGGGAATGGATGTCTGCCCGAAGAAAGAAAAACGACCCCATTATGAAGGACTCAGGCTATATTTTGAATGAAGCTGCCATATTAATTCCCTTCGGCTGTTGACGCCGGTTTTGATAAAAATGGACTTCAGATGATCCTGAATCGTGTAGGGGGAGATAAACAGCGATTGAGCAAGCTCCTTGGTGGACAATCCTCGCAGAATACCGCTGATCACTTCGTTCTCGCGTTCCGTTAATCCTAACGAATCCGAGATTAGCGGCAGCATATCCGTAGTATTGGCAGGCTCAAGCGTTACGGCAAGCTTGGTAAGAGCATCAGGGCCATGCAGAAAACTTGCCCGTATGCTGGCAAAGGATCCGTCTCTCAGCCTGACGCGAGTATGGGCACTCGTTGAATAGACCGTTCCTCGGTCGTTCTCGGACAAAGCCCGGAAGCAGACTGCCCGCAGCGGGCGGGGGAGTGAAGCGGCATCCAATCCCTCTGCATCCTGGAGCAATGACATCCACTGCCGTGCAGCAGCGTTATAAGAAAGAATATCAAGCATTTCGGACAGCAGCAATAAACCAGGCTCAGGCATAGGAAACATTCCATCTACAGTGACAGTGGATCGCGGAAGACTTCGATCACGTAGCATGACCGCCATGAATGGCGCCAGGGAAGAGAGAAGCTGCCGTTCCTCCTCGCTAAAAAAGGGCTGGCCCTCCTGACGGAAAATGGTTAGAAATCCCCAGCACATGCCGTTCGCTACCAAGGCGGCACGCATCTCGTCATGAAGGCCTGCCGGCTTCAGCACGTTCAGATAGCGAGGACTTTTGCTCATAGTCCCGTTCGTAGCCCCGCTTAGCGTTGCCACCTTCTCCGTGGAGTTTACCAGTTCATGAAAGTGATTGTAATCGCTGTGCAGATATTCGTACTTGAACAGGCCATCATGGATTGCCTCAATGTCTTCATCCGTTATCGCACCGGTCGAGAGCAATGTGCGTGGATCTACCGTCGTAAAGCAAGCCGATTTGAAAGGAATCCAGCTGCGCAATTGCTTGATGAGTCTGCTCCGGTAGGTCTGGGAAGTTGATAAAGCCCCGCCAAGCGCTGTTATTTTATTTAATAAGCTGTTAAGTTGCGTGTCCATATGGAGTCACCTGCACCATCAGTCTAAGAAAAACCCCACATTTATGGGATAGGGTTATCGTTCTCTATCCTTATAATTGAGAATGATTCTTATTATGTCATGAATGGAGAAGGAATGAAAGAGATCTGCACCTTTGCACCATGTTGAAATAAAGGAGGACTTATACTGAGGATTATCGAGTTTGAGCTGGACTGTTACTTATATAGAATTTTTTAGAGATGGAGAGGAAGCATCATGAAGGAACGAATTGTGGTTGTAGGCGGATATGGGCATGTAGGAAGGATCCTATGCGAGGAGTTAGGGGAGAAGTATCCCGGACTTGTATACGCTGCAGGAAGAAATTTGGAGCGAGCCGAACGTTTCAGTCGGGAAACAGGCGGAAAGGTGCTCCCTATGCGATTGGATATGGAGCAGCCGGTCATGGAGAGTGAGTGGGAACGGATCAGACTCGTGGTCATGTGCCTGGATCAGGCGGACGATGCCTGGGTCGGGGCTTGCATCCGGAGCGGGACCAACTATGTGGATATATCGGCCAAAGCCGAATTTTTGAATCAAGTGTCGAAGTGGAAGGGGGCAGCAGAGGAATCCCGATCGACAGTCATTCTGAGTGTAGGACTGGCCCCAGGGTTAACCAATCTAATGGCGAGCTGGGCGAGCAAAGGTCTGGATGTAACAGAGTCGATTGATATCTCGATTATGCTGGGTTTAGGGGATCGGCACGGCAAGGCTGCCGTAGAGTGGACTGTGGACAATCTCCTGTCCAACTTTCAGGTGATGGAGGACCATCGCCTAAGGACGGTTGCGAGTTTCTCGGAGGGAAGGTCGGTTCATTTTGGCGGAAAAATAAGACGTAAACCCGTATATCGATTCCCGTTCTCGGATCAATCAACATTGCCTCACACCTTGGAAGTCCCCACCGTGTCGACCCGGTTGGGGTTTGATTCTTCCCTTCTAACTTCCATACTGGCAGGATTCTGTGCATCCGGTCTGTACCATCTGCTTAAAGTGAAATGGATACGGAAAGCTGCCGTCCAAGCTTTTATGAATATACAAATGGGACCCGATGATGTTGCTTTAAAAGTTGAAGCCCAGGGTAAGCGCCAGGGCAACAGCAGTACGGTTGAATGCTTGCTGGTCGGGCGGGACCAGTCCAAATTAACGGCTAGGGTAGCGGCGATGGTTGCGGATGCTGTGTACAGTGGGAAAATGGCGTGCGGGGTGTTCCATATTGAACAAGTGTTTGAATTAGCGAGTATGAAGGACTGGCTGGAGAAAGAGGTTAGCGTGGAGGTATGGCGGGATGGGGAGAGGGGGATTATTTAGGGAAATTCACGGATTACAAATTTTCCTAAACCGTATGTTATATTAAAGATTAGAAATTTCTAAGGAGGATTATTACATGCGGCAAAAAGCATTGATTTGGGTACAAAATTTGAGGGAAATCGCATCATTGACCCTATAAACTGCGTATTCCCCTAATTTTATGGGGGCAACTACCAAGTGGAAGAGATTACTCAACCAAGTCAAAAATTACGGATTACAAATGTGAAAGGCGCGTTTGCCTGGCTGGGACTTTTGGTATTTTTCAGCGTTTTGAATGAAACGGTGTTTAATGTGGCACTACCGGATATCGCCAGGCAATTTCATGTGGAGCCATCGACTGCCAATTGGGTCAATACAGGCTTTATACTGTCGTTCGCCATAGGTTCGTTTGTGTACGGAAAAATATCGGATCTGTACGGGATCAAAAAAATGCTCATGATAGGCATCGTAACGTACGGCAGCGGGTCTATGCTGGGATTAGCGGCGCATGCCTATTTGCCAGCTGTGATTACGGCAAGATTTATTCAGGGGGCGGGAGCCTCTGCCATCCCTGCACTGGTCATGGTTATGATTGTGCGTTATTTCGATGCAAAATCTCGCGGCAGAGCTTTTGGTCTTATAGGATCGCTGGTTGCAACGGGCGAAGGAATCGGGCCTGTCATCGGAGGCGTCGTTGCCCATTATGTGCACTGGTCCGTGTTGTTTGTTTTTCCTCTTATGACGCTTGCAACGATTCCGTTCTTTTTAAAAGTGCTGCCGGATGAAACCAAACGGAAAGGGAACATGGATGTTACGGGAGCAGCTCTGCTCTCCGTTGGCGTAGTGCTATTTACCTTATTTACAACCAATGAGCAGTGGATGTATCTGGCTGGCTGTTTAGCAGCGCTCGTACTATTCGCCGCACGTATCAAGCGTGCCTCAAATCCATTTATCGAACCGTATTTATTCGTAAGGAAGAAGTTCATCGCCGGAACGATCACGGGCTGCATCATTTTGGGCATGGTTGCCGGATTTCTGTCCATGGTGCCTTATCTGATGAGAAGCGTCCATCATCTGTCAACAGGCATGATTGGCGCGGGTATTATATTCCCTGGTGCCATGAGCGTCATGCTGTTTGGCATGTTAGGGGGCATACTCGTCGATAAAAAAGGTCATCATTTTGTGTTCTATATAGGATCCTTGATGATTATCGGTGGTTTTTTAACCATAGCTATGCTGGCGGATCAATCACCTTGGAATGTTGCCGCCATGCTGATTTTTGTATTTGGAGGCCTTTCTTTTGTGAAGACGGTGATTTCAACCGTCGTTTCCGCTGCTCTGGAAGAGAAAGAAGCCGGAGCAGGGATGGGAATGCTTAATTTTGCATGCTTCTTATCCGAGGGGATCGGAGTTGCGATCGTAGGAGGTTTGCTTTCCAGACGATTGCTGGATTTCCCGCTTCTTCCGATGGTATGGAATGCTGAGGCAGACTTGTACAGCAACTTGCTGCTTCTGTTTTCGTTGGTTATCGTAGCTGGAAGTGTGATCTACACATTGGCTTATATCGGGAAAAAAAGCAGACGAATCTAAAGCATAGAAGCACACTGGCGATCCAAATCCCGATCTCTCTTGTAACAGCGGAGAGATCGGGATTTTTGGGTAATAAGCCAATTATACGTCATGGTTAGCTGCCACTTCTGTATTGACTAACTCACGAATAACGCCTATATTGTACGAATAATAAATGGAAGGAGTTGTATTATTTAAAGAAAAACTGCATTCCAGTCTAATTTGCTGCCATAACTAAATACTGGGGGAGAACAATGAGGCGCAAACGAACCAATTCTCGCTTGTTCTATCAATTTCTACTGTCGCATGTACTGATTTTTGCCATACCGTTCATTATACTTAGCGGTGTGGTGTATTATAATGCGGTCGTACGGTTCAAAAGTGAAATTGAGGCATCCAATGTATACAAGCTGAACCAGGTCAAGAATACATTCGACTTATTGGCACGCGGTCTGGACAACACCGCTTCAAGGATTTCGATTGATTCCGAACTAACCTCATTCGTAGTGAAGAGCGGGAAATACAAAGAAATTGAAGTTGTGGATGAGTTGGGCAAATATAAGGCAAATAACACGATTGTCGATGAAGTCGCGCTTTATTTCCATGGGGATGAGCGGCTGTATACTTCGTCCGGAATCAACTCGTTCGATACATTCGCGAAACGGGTGTACGGATTTAGTGACCTGGACGGGATCCGGCTGGACGAGGAAATGAGCCGTCTTCAGATCCCTGAAATCCGTCGTACCCAAACTACTGTTTCGGGCAGCAGCCAGAAGCAAAACGTGCTGATGTATATGTTCCCGATTCCACGCAATAGCCAATCGCCTTACGGCACGGTTAGCTTCTTCATTCGTGAATCGATGCTGACCGAACTGGTGGGTCCTATTTTAGGAGACTTTTATGGTAGCGTTTACATTTTGGATTCCAAGGACAACATTCTGGCTTCAAGGAGCCGCGAGAATGACCTGACGGAACAGGCTGCCAAACAGTTACTTGTCTCCAAGACCCAGGATGGCATTCACGATGCCAAGCTAGGCGACGAACATTATTCTCTAATGCAGGCTAAATCAAATTTGACGGGTTGGTCTTATGTCATCGTTATGCCAACCGATCAGTTTTTGGGAAGGGTACTGGAAATGCGGACCTTTGTATTACTCATTTGTGCTGCAGTTGTGGCCTTCGGGATTCTGATCGCTGTACTGCTCTCGACTAGGCAATACCGTCCGATCCGGAACATCGCAGACTATGTACGGACTTTACAGGTATGGACGCATGGAAACGATGACAGCCTCCATAATGAACTCGACTTGATACGCGATTCCGTTCAGGCGACGCGCGATCTGATGAAGAGAATCGATGAACAGCGTCCGATTGTGCGGGAGCAGTTTTTCGTCCGACTGATATTAGGTTCGATCAAGGATGAGGAGGAGACAATAGCTTTTTTGTCCAGGGAAAATTTGGCGCTTCCCGGAGAGAACTGCTTTGTGACCGTTATCCCCATGGACGGGAGTGAGTACATATCCACGCAGAACCGGGAAGAGCTGCTGCGGCTGCTGTCCGAGATATCCATGACAGATGCGGTTGGGTATGGAGTAGAACTCATACCAGATCAGTCCATCGCCATCCTGATTAGCACGGGCTGCAACGAATCATGTCTGCGCCAAGTCCAAGAGGAAATTGCAGACGAAATTGCTCGGCTGTTCGAGCATTGCTGCGGATTTCGGCCAACGGTCGGTATGGGCAGCCCAGTATCCGGGCTGATTCATGTGAATCGGTCTTACATTGAAGCTACTGCAGCTATGGAGCAAAGCGGTCGAATTCGCAAAGGGGAGATCGTATATTTCGCTGATATGTCAGAGTGGCAGGAAGGCAGTGAATGGTACCCGATCGAAGAGCAAATCCGCCTTGTGCAAAGCATGAAGCAGGGCAATGATACAGCGGCCAAAACCGCTTTGGCTAACATCATGCATGATTTAGAAGGAAAAGAAGTATCCTTGTTTTACTTCCGCTGTATGAGTTTTGATCTGATCAACACGTTTCTCAGAACGATGAATGAAATGAAACTGGGTATTCCGCAAGAGTATCGAAGCCATTTGGCGGAATTCACGACCTTGAAACAACTGGATGCGGGGATGACCGGACTCATCGACCTCATATGCGATTATGTGCAGGCCAATAAAGAAAGCAAGAACACCGCTATGGGAACAGAGATTTTCCAATATATTGAGCAGCACTACCAGGAATATGACCTGAGTTTGGAGAAAATCGCCGATCACTTCCAGATGTCCATATCCTATTTCAGCCGTTACATGAAGGACCAGACGGGATATACGTTTACCGAATATGTTACCCATCTTCGCATGGAGGAGGTCAAACGGCTGTTAAAGAACAGCGACCTGACGATTAAAGATATTGTTGCCAGTGTTGGCTATTCGGACGTCTCCAATTTCATGCGCAAATTTAAAAATACAGAAGGTATTACGCTTGGACAGTACCGGAAACTGTATTCGTGAGTACAAAGCTATAAATCTTCGTATAGCCTTTCGATAAAACGCGTGCTTCTACTCGAAACCTTCGATTCGAGAGAACGCGCTTTTTTTGTCCATTAGGCTTGGGTCGGGCAGAAGATAAGCCTTGATCAAGAAGGATGTACAGAATTGTAAAGAATCGACAATCCAGAGCAAGAACGACAAATTTACATGGATCCGCCTTGTCGCGGCAGGCAATGTAAAGAGTAACAACCACAGAACAATTTCTACAGATTTACGATTACATATTCGAACAGGTAGCATGGGATTTATTAACTGCGGTTCGCCAGTTCAATTTTGAGAAAGGGGTTGGTTGGGTCATGACAGCCAAGACACTGCATGCTACCAAAAGGGTGGGGCGCGGGCTCAGGAAAAACGGATGGAAGTCGGTTCTCAAAAATTGGGAATTGTATTTATTCGTTCTGCCCACGATGGCCTATTTCATTGTATTTCATTATTTCCCGCTGTATGGCCTGCAGATTGCCTTCAGGGATTATGCCCCCAGTTCGGGGATATGGAACAGCCCTTGGGTGGGTCTGGAGCATTTAAGGCGCTTTTTCGATTCTTATTATTTTTGGGATCTGATCCGGAACACGGTTGGCATCAGCTTGTATGAAATGATCGTCGGGTTTCCGATCCCGATCCTGATCGCGTTAGCGCTCAATGAGCTGAAGAACGGGGCATTCAAGAAGTGGGTGCAGACCGTAACGTATGCACCTCACTTTATATCCGTAGTTGTCATGAGTGGCATGATTATCGCCTTTCTGTCTCCGGGAACCGGTTTAGTCAATTTAGCCATCAAGGCTTTGGGTGGAGAACCTGTACAATTTCTGGGCGAACCGGGCTGGTTCAAATCTGTGTTCGTACTCTCCGGTGTATGGCAAAGTATGGGCTGGGGGACGATTATTTACCTGGCGGCGCTGGCTGGAGTCGATCCCCAGCAGCATGAGGCGGCGATGATCGACGGAGCCACCCGGATGAAGCGCATATGGCATATCAATCTTCCGAGCATCCTGCCTACGATGGTGATCTTGCTCATTCTGAACGTAGGGAGTTTTATGTCCGTCGGGTTTGAAAAAGTATTCTTGCTGCAAAATCCACTGAATCTGGAGTCGTCAGACGTTATCTCCACATACGTATACCGAAGCGGGCTTGTGCAAGGCCAGTTCAGCTTCTCGGCTGCGATTGGCTTGTTTAACTCGGTCATTAATTTCATACTGCTGCTTACCGTTAACCGGATCGCCAAGAGGGTAAACGAGACAAGTCTATGGTAAAGGAGGGTGGAAGACAACCATGAATAGGAAACTCAGATCGGACAGAGTGTTCGAAATCATCAATTTCATATTTTTGTTCTTCATCCTGATCATCGTTTTATACCCACTCGTATACGTTATCAGCGCCTCGATCAGTGATCCTGTCTATGTGAATCAGGGGACGATGTGGCTTTATCCCAGAGGCATTACGTTTGAAGGGTATCAGCGCGTGTTTCAAAATCCGGAGATTTGGTCCGGTTACTTGAACACGATTTTGTATACGGTTGCAGGAACAGCCATCAACCTGTTGTTTACGATTCCAGGGGCCTATGCGCTCTCCCGCAAAGATTTGAAAGGCCGCGGGATCATGATGGGTTTGATCGTATTCACGATGTTTTTCGGAGGCGGGCTGATTCCATCTTTCCTGCTCGTCAGCTGGCTTGGAATGCTGAACACCGTGTGGGCGCTGCTGATTCCTAATGCAGTTGCAGTGTATAACCTGATTATTTGCCGCACATTTTTTCAATCCAATATTCCGAAAGAGCTCCAGGAATCTGCCGAAATCGATGGCTGCTCCAATACCGTTCTGTTTCTGAAAATCGTGCTTCCGCTCTCTGCTCCAATCATCGCGGTCATGGCCCTTTATTATGGGGTGACCCACTGGAACAGTTACTTTAGTGCCATCATTTACTTGAAGGACCGCAGCTTGTATCCGCTTCAATTAATTTTGCGTGAAATACTCGTACAGAATCAGATGAACGATACGATGCTGATGACCGGAGATGACATGGAAGCGATGGCCAAACAAGCCCGAATTGCCGACATCATCAAGTATGCCGTCATGATCGTATCCAGCTTGCCGATTATCGTCATCTATCCGTTTATGCAGCGCTTTTTCATGAAAGGTGTGCTCATAGGCTCCGTTAAGGGTTAACGGGAAACCCGGAATTTCACAATGATGAACCATATAAACTCATAGAGAGGGGAAACAAAATTATGAAAACATGGTTAAAAGGGAGTATCTGTATCATTTTAAGCGGCGCAATCCTGTTAGCCGGGTGCAGCCCGGGCAATAAAGCGAATCATGCTGGGAATGAGAGTGGGGGAGAACCGAAAAATTTCAATGCCAGCGGCTACCCGATTGTAGGTGACAAAATCACGTTGGCGATGATGGGAGCGAAAGCGGCCATTCACGGGCCTTGGGAGGACATGGTACTATTTAAGGAAATGGAAGAAATGACAAATATCCATTTTAATTTCAATACGCCTCCAGCAGCTAATTATCAAGAGGCTAAGAATCTGGCTTTCGCAAGCCAGCAATTGCCTGATGTATTTTTCAATGCTGGTCTTACACCTGACGATGAAGTTACATACGGCGGCCAAGGTTATCTGGTTCCGCTGGAAGGATTGATCGAGAAGTACGCGCCGAATTTCAAAAAGCTGATGAATGATAATCCGGATATCAAAAAGTCGATCACCACCGTGGACGGACATATCTACGCCCTCCCGCTCATTATCGACGAGCCGCGCGCGTTTGTTCCGAGCAGACTGTGGCTGAACGGGGACTGGATGGAGAGTTTGGGGATTACGACGGAGCCAACGACTACGGATGAATTGTATGAGCTGCTGAAGCGGTTCAAAAACGAAGACCCCAACAAGAACGGCAAAAATGACGAAATCCCGTTATCCAGCGAGAAACTGGGAGGCTTCCAAAGTGTGCTGCTGCCAGCATTCGGCCTGCTTGGCCGTGAAGTGGAGGTAAAGGACGGGAAGGTCCGCTTCAATCCGGTGCAAGATCAGTACAAGGAATATCTCGCTTACTTGAACAAACTGTTCACAGAGAAGCTGATGGATGGGGAAACCTTTGTACAGACGTCCCAGCAAATGACGGCCAAAGGCAATTCGAACCAAATCGGCGCATTCATCCATTCCTCTCCAGATCTCGTCCTGAAGGTCGACAAACCGGAAGACAATTTAAAGCACCCGATGCTTGGGACGCTGACCAGTCCGGTTAACAGCGAGAAGCTGGCGCTGAAATCATCTAAAATCCGCCGTGGCACATTCGCGATTACGAGTCAGAATAAGTATCCTGAGGCGACGATGCGGTGGGTCGATTATTTGTACTCCTCCGAAGGCAGCAAGCTCGGGATTTACGGAAACAGCATCAAATGGCTGGATGACGCCAAAACGAAGTGGGAGTTCGATTTTCCTGAAGGAATGAACAGTGAGGAATATCGGGCAAAGTTAACCCCGGATTGTGGTGGACAGCTGCCATTGATCAAGGAAAGAAAATTTGACGCTATGCGTGACAACGGCAAAGGGCCGGATTACAACAAAATGGTGGACGAGAAGTTGAACCCTTATGCGGTGCCAGCATACCCGGACGTATATTTCAGCAATGAAGAGCAAAAAAGGCTGAATATCATTAAGACGGACATTAAAACCTATGTCGATCAAATGGAAGCGAAGTTTATCGTTGGTCAGGAGCCGCTCACGATGTGGGACGATTATGTGAAGATGATTAACAAGATGGGTCTGGATGAAATGCTGAAGATTTATCAGGATGCTTATGATCGCTGGAACAAGTCGGAATAATCAAGAAGCTTGCTCCAGCAGACAATTGGGAGGGTGCTTTTGACACGCGCTGTGCGCTGCTTCGTCTCGAGGTCACCCGGCAGCAATACGAGGCGGCAAGACGCGTCATTCAGCATGACCAGGATGAAGAGAATCCGATTCACTTTTTTGTGGAAAATACAGGAGGATTTTGGTTTTGTCAAACGATTATTTCCCTGAAATGAGCGGAAATCCTCCGAGAATAGACTTCCATGCGTCCAAATCATCCTCCTAGGTGGACCCCTTCGGTATATCCAGAACCATGATTCATGATTTTATTTCAGGTTAATTTATTTAGTGTCTCGGAAGTATTTCCATACCGGATTGGCTACCATAAGGCTAGTCGAGTGCGATCGGCACCCGTATTATAAAATGACTACCATTCTGGAGGGATAAACATGTTTCACTATACGGTAGAAACGGATAAGTCAGTAGACGATGCCATTGCTGCATTGGAACAAGCGTTGGCCGAAGAGAAGTTCGGTGTGCTGTGGCGATTCAGCATTCAGGACAAATTGAATGAGAAGGGCATCGAGTTTGAACAGAAGTACGAAATACTGGAGGTATGCAATCCGGTTGAGGCGAAAAAAGTGTTGAGCGAGAATGACTTGGCCGGGTATTTCCTGCCTTGTAAAATCGCCGTTTATGAGTTTGAAGAGGGAACGAAGATCGGACTCCCGAGGCCCACGGCGCTTATTGGCATGGTGGAGAATGAATTCTTTGAATCCCTGCGGGGCATTGCCCAGGATGTGGAGAAACGGCTTATCGCTAGTATCGATAACAGCAAATAAATTCTCACATGGCGTGAGTGAAAAAGGACGCCGACACGTTTGTGCTCTGAACGATCAAGTTGATTACATTCATAACATTTTACAGAAGAGGCCACCTTCTAAAGGCTCTGACAGAAGGTGAAGCCTCTTGTGCTCCTATATAAAGGGTTACAACCTGCAGGCTCACATGTTGCTCCGTTTATCAGCAGTATACGGTCATTTCCTGCGGCTTGCATTCGTTGACAGATCACGGGTCTGGTGATATCCTCCAATCAAAGACGGGGTTAATCCGGGATCAAATGAATCAATCCGTATTGTCCCCTTGGCGAGGGAGTAAGCTCTCCCAAGCGGAACGGTTACGGCTGCCATTTCTAAATACCGTAAGCCTGAAGCTCTTCGCATGAAGAGTTTTTTCTTTTATATTACAACGAAAAGAATGTGATGACAGATGTTGGTTCGATTACGAACCCAAATGAACGGTTTGCTTCAACATCATTTAACCGGGGAGTCGATGGACTACCGGCAGATTTTTGCTTTATTTTTCCCGATATTGATCGACCAGGCATTTATCATCGGTTTGAACCTGGTCAATACGGCCATGATCAGTTCGTCGGGCGTATCGGCGGTCAGCGCCGTGAACATGGTGGACTCTCTGAACATTTTCCTCATCAATGTGTTCGTGGCGGTGGCAACCGGGGGCACCGTCGTCGTGGCGCAGTATAAGGGAAGCGGCAACGCGATGATGGTATCCCGGGCTTCTGCGGCCACCGTTACATCGGTGGCCATGATCGCATTAGCGATCGCGCTGCTGATCATTGGGCTTCACCAGCCGGTGCTGAATCTGCTATTCGGCTCAGCGTCACCCGAGGTGCTGGAGAGTGCGCGAGTGTATCTGATCGGAAGCAGTACTTCCTTCATCGGAATTGCCATCGTGCAGGCCGTTTGCGGGGCGCTGAGAGGGATCGGCAAGACCCGCGCATCACTGGCGTTGTCCCTGATTATGAACCTGCTCTACGTTCTGCTGAACATCGTTTTCATCACCCTGCTGAATATGGGCGTTATGGGCATGACGCTGGCGATTAACATCGCCCGTTTTGCCGGTGCGGCCTGTGCGCTCTACTATCTGTTCAGAGTGGATGCCACACTGCATATCCGCCTGCGGGATCTGTTTCATTTTCCGATATCGATGCTGCGCAAAATTATGTTTATCGGGCTTCCGTTCGCAGCCGAGCAGATGTTTTTTAACGGGGGAAAGCTCTTGACCCAAGTGTTTATCGTCAGCCTAGGCACTTACGCCATTGCAACGAACGCGATCGGGTCTTCACTTGCGGCCGTCTTCCAAATTCCAGCCAGCGCGTTGTCCTTAACGATTGTGACCGTCGTCGGTCAATGCATTGGCCGCGGAAATATAGCGGATGCCCGGAAGTTCATCAAATCTTTTTTGTGGCTTGGCGCAATCTCGCTCGCCTTCATGGGTTTGATTTTGATGCCGCTCTACCGGCCGCTGGTCGGGTTGTTTAACCCGCCTCCGGAAATCGTGAACGATCTGTTTGTGGTGCTGTTGATTAACACCCTTGTACAGGTTCCGCTATGGTCGATAAGCTTTATTCTGCCTTCGGCGCTACGTGCGGCGGGCGACTCGCGTTTTACCTCGATCACTTCGATGCTGACCATGTGGCTGTTCCGGGTGATTCTCGGTTATATTATGGGGATCGTTCTGGGCTGGAGCATTCTTGGCGTATGGCTAGCCATGAACTGTGAATGGGGCGTCCGGGGAGCGGTCTTCCTATGGCGCTTCCGCGGCAAGAAATGGTATGCGCACAAGCTGATTTAAGCTATTATCTATTTCATATAAAGAAGAAAAGCCCCGGAATTCCGGGGCTTTTTTGCATGTTGTATTTTTGTTGCAGGCAGCATATCCATCGCTTTCAGAACGATTTAGTTAGGAGCGATTATGATGGCTTGTAAACCGATGCATATGTTTTCCAGCCGCCGTCCAGGTTCTTCACCCGGAATCCATGCTCGGCCAAAATACGCGCCGCCAAATATCCGCGCAGCCCAACCTGGCAAGTCACGTACACCGTTTCATTCTCCGGCAATTCCTTCAGCCGGCTGCGCAGATCGTTAAGCGGAATGTTAATGGAACCGTGGATATAACCTGCGTCCCTTTCTTTAGGTTCACGGACGTCGATCAAGGCGGCGCCGTTTTCAACGAGGTCGTCGATTTCATGCCATTGTACCGTTTCAACCAAGCCATCCAGGATGTTGGTAGCAACATATCCGGCATAGTTTACCGGGTCTTTGGCGGAGGAATAAGGGGGCGCGTAAGAGAGCTCCAGTTCCGTCAAGTCCCAAACGCTCAGATTCCCCTTGATCGCTGTAGCAATGACATCGATCCGTTTATCCACGCCATCTGCTCCAATCGCTTGCGCCCCATAGATTTGACCTGTTTCCGGGTGGAATAACAGCTTCAAGGAGATGGGATACGCCCCGGGGTAGTACCCTGCATGCGACGAGGGGTGAATATGGATAGCTTGATAAGGTGCACTTACCTGCTTGAGACGTTTTTCATTGATACCCGTAGCCGCGACCGTCAGCTCAAAGACCTTGGCAATCGACGAACCGAGCGTACCCTTGTAGCTGTTGTTTTTACCATAGATATGATCTGCAACAAGTCGGCCCTGCCGGTTGGCAGGCCCTGCGAGCGGAATAAAGGCCTGGCTCTGAAGGACGAAATCCTTCACTTCGATTGCATCGCCGATCGCATAAATGTTCGGGTCAGAGGTCTGCATAAATTCGTTAACTTGAATCCCGCCGCGGTCGCTGACGGGAAGTCCAGCATCTGACGCCAGCACACTCTCGGGCCGAACGCCTATCGAAAGCAAGGTCATCTCGGTTGATATACGTTTGCCGCTGGAAAGCTCAATTTGTTGGCCGCCGTCATGAAACTCTTGTACACCGTCCTCAAGAATCAAGCGGACTCCTTTTTCCTGAAGATGCGACTGGACGATCGCGGCCATTTCGTAATCGAGCGGAGCCATTACCTGGTTCGCCCTTTCGATGACTGTCACCTGAACGCCGCGATCCGCCAGATTCTCGGCCATTTCCAGCCCGATAAACCCGCCCCCGACAATAACGGCTTCCTTCGGCTGGGCTTCATCCACGAACTGCTTGATCCGGTCTGTATCTGGGATATTCCGCAATGTGAATACGTTACGGTCTTCGGACAAGCCGGGAATATCCGGCACCACTGGCTTTGCGCCGGGTGACAGGATCAGATAATCATAACTCTCGGTGTAGGTTTCGCCAGTATTAAGGTTTTTAATCGTAACCATGTTCTCATCACGCAGTATGGACGTAACTTCGCTAAGATTCCGAATATCCAGCCCGTAGCGGCTGCTAAGGCCGGGCACGGTCTGCACCATAAGCTTATTGCGGTCCTTTATAGATTCTCCTATATAGTAGGGGAGACCGCAATTTGCAAACGAAATATATTCCCCGCGTTCCACTACAATAATGGTAGAGCTCTCATCCAATCTCCGCAGCCTGGCAGCTGCGGAGGCCCCACCGGCCACACCGCCGACAATGATGATTTTTTTGCCCATCGTATATTCCTCCCTGAATTTGGAGCGTATTATGAATTGATTATTTTATACCCTATGGGGTATTATAACATGTATCAGCACCGAATGGTGTGACAAATATCAGACACGACATGTGTACAGATAGGAGGGGTTCGAGATGGATTACGATGATCAAATGAAGAATCGGGTAAAACGGATTGAAGGTCAGCTGCGCGGCATTCTGAAGATGATGGAGGAGAACAAAGATTGCAAGGAGGTCATAACCCAGCTGTCGGCCACTCGGTCGGCTATAGATCGGACGATTGGCGTTGTAGTCAGCTCCAATCTTGTCGAATGTGTACAGAAAGCCGAAGAGAGCGGGCAGGATACAGAGAAGCTGGTGATCGAAGCGGTAAATTTGCTCGTTAGAAGCAGATAATTGAAGGGATGGTTCCTACACCCTGCTCCAGAATGGGAATATGAACAAGATTGACATGATATTCGACATCGTTTAACATACCCCTATGGGTATACAAAATAATCGTCCATTAAATCGAAGGAGGAATATTATCATGAACGCGGATAAAGTATTGGATGCGAAGGGCTTGGCATGTCCCATGCCGATCGTGAAAACAAAAAAAGAAATAAAAGAGATGGAACCGGGTGAGGTCCTTGAGATTCATACGACGGATCAAGGCGCAAAGAGCGATCTGACGGCATGGGCCAAATCGACAGGCCATGAATTGCTGGACTATCAGGAGGAAGGCGACGTACAGAAATTTTGGATTAGGAAGGGATAATTTTTTTGAATTACAATATACCCGTATGGGTATGTGTGATGTCTGATCCAAGAACGGAATTTCATTATTTTTTTACAGGGGGAGATCTTAACGTGACGGAAACAAAAAAGACAACGATCGTATTATTCAGCGGCGATTATGACAAAGCTATGGCTGCTTATATCATCGCGAACGGTGCTGCGGCATACGACCATGAGGTGACGATATTCCACACCTTTTGGGGATTGAATGCCCTGCGCAAGGACGAAGACGTGCTGCTGCCCAAGAAGAAGAGTTTCATGGAAAAAATGTTCGGGAAAATGATGCCGCGTGGGTCCAATAAGATGGGACTTTCCAAAATGAATTTTGCCGGCATGGGTCCCAAAATGATAAAGGATGTGATCAAGAAACACAATGCCGTACCGCTTCCGCAGCTGATCGAGCTGGCGAAGGAGCAGGATGTGAAACTGGTTGCTTGCACCATGACGATGGACCTTCTCGGTCTGCAAAAAGAAGAGCTGTTTGAAGATATTGAATATGCGGGGGTGGCAGGTTATTTGGGCGATGCCCAGGATGGCAATGTCAACTTGTTTATATAACGAAAACAGTGGCGACGAATGCGTGCATAAAGAGAGGGAATAAAGATGGAGCTACTCAATATCATGTTCATTGCACTTATGATTCTGTTTATCGTATGGAGAATTCTCCCGGCCAAAGGAGTCAGACAGATTACCGCGGCACAGCTGAAGCATGAGCTGAAGGACGTCAACGCAAACAAACAGTTCATCGATGTCCGGACGACGGGAGAATTCAAGGGAAATCACATTCGGGGTTTTCGCAATATTCCGCTGGACCAGCTCTTATTGAGCAGCGAGTCGCTCTCAAGAGAGAAGGAAGTCGTATTGATCTGCCAGAGTGGTATGCGAAGCAATAAAGCCAGCAAATCTTTGAGGAAGTCAGGTTTTAAGAAGGTGACCAATGTCAAAGGCGGCATGAGTGCCTGGTCCTAAATTTGTAAGAGGGAGTTGTTTATCAGCATGAGAGAGATTTCTCCAAAAACAGTTGAGCAGAAGCTGAATGATGGGGTTATTATGAATATTATCGATGTGCGAGAAACGGAAGAAGTCGCAGAAGGGAAAATTCCAGGCGCCGTCAACATTCCGCTCGGTTTGATTGAATTTCGCAAGCAGGAGCTTGATCGGTCGAAAGAATATGTAATGGTATGCCGTTCCGGTGGCCGCAGCGGCCGGGCAGCGCAATATTTGGAGAGCCAAGGCTATCGAGTCGTCAACATGACGGGGGGCATGCTCGAATGGGAAGGCACAACAGAGTAATCAGGTTTCCTTGAAAAAAAATGGGTGTGTTTGGCCCCCTTTTTTTTGAAATGAGATATACCCATTGGGGTATATGACGACCCGACAAACAAAACAATGGAGGTTCGATGTGATATGACGACAATGGATTCGAATGTAAAGCTGGACGCGAAAGGGCTGGCATGCCCGATGCCCATCGTTCGTACGAAAAAAGCAATGAAGGATCTTGAAGCCGGTCAAGTGCTGGAGGTTGAGGCGACCGACAAAGGGTCGAAGGCCGACATGAAGGCGTGGGCGGAAAGCACAGGACACCAATATCTAGGAACGGTTGAAGAGGGGGAGGTGCTGAAGCATTATCTGCGCAAATCTTCCGGCGAAGAAACGGCGGAACGGACCTATCCGCATGTAGCGTCTAACGTACAGCTGGAGGAAAAGCTGCGGTCCGGTGTCTCCATCGTTGTTCTGGATGTGAGGGAAGCGGCGGAGTTTGCCTTTACGCATATTCCGAATGCGGTATCCATTCCGCTTGGCGAACTGGATAAGCGAATGGGTGAGCTGAGCCGGGAAGACGAAATTTACGTTATCTGCCGTACCGGAACCCGCAGTGACATGGCTGCACAAAAGCTTGCAGCTAACGGCTTTACCGGTATTGTGAACGTTGTGCCTGGCATGAGCGATTGGCGCGGTCCAAGGGAAGGGCTTGATTCATGAACCTGAATAAATAGAAAGTCTGTCTGTAAAGAAGCATGCTGGACGATGGATTCCAAGACAATAAAAAATGAAGGTTGAAGATCTGGAAATCATGACTGAACTTACGAGGAGGAATAACAACATGACAGTAAGAGAAATGAAAGCACAAGAGGTGGCCATGAAGGCGATTCGCAAAGAGAGTCTGTTCATACTGGACGTGCGGAATGCTACGGATTTCGAGGATTGGAAGATTGAAGGCGAACGAATCCAGCATTTGAATATCCCTTACTTTGATTTAATTGACGGGGTGGAAGATATTTTGGATCGGCTCCCCAAGGGGCAAGAAGTGCTCGTCGTGTGCGCCAAGGAAGGATCGTCGGTGATGGTGGCTGAGATGTTGGCCGAGCACGGCCGGAATGTCGCGTACTTGAAAGGCGGAATGAAAGCCTGGAGTGAACACCTTGTGCCGTTGAAGATCGGTAACCTGACAGATGGCGGCGCGCTCTATCAATTCGTTCGTTTAGGAAAAGGCTGCTTGTCTTACATGGCCGTATCCAATGGAGAAGCGGCATTGTTTGATGCAACCCGCATGACGGAGGTTTATCTTGAATTTGCTAACCGCTTGGATGCGGAAATCAAACATGTGTTGGATACCCATCTGCATGCGGACCATATATCCGGCGGTCGAACGATTGCCGAGCAGACAGGAGCCACATACTGGCTTCCGCCAAAGGATGCCAGCGAGGTTGTGTTTAAGTACGAACCGCTGAAGAACGGCGGCGAAGTGGCGATTGGGGGCAGCACAATCCGCATTGAAGCGCTCCATTCCCCGGGCCATACCATCGGGTCTACATCGTTTGTCATTGACGATCAATACCTGCTGACAGGCGATATTCTGTTTATCGATTCCATCGGCCGTCCGGACCTGGCAGGGCTTGCAGACGATTGGGTTGGCGATTTGCGAGAGACGCTATATGCCCGCTATACCCATCTCTCAGAGGATCTGGTCGTGCTGCCGGCTCATTTCATGATCATGGACGAACTGAATGAGGACGGAACGGTCGCGAAGAAACTGGGAGAACTGTACCGGGAGAACCATGGCCTGAACATAGCGGACGAAGTGGAATTTCGAACGATGGTTACGAAAAATTTACCTCCACAGCCAAACAGCTATCAGGAAATCCGTCAAACGAATATGGGGAAATTGAATCCTGACACGGAGCGTCAGCGTGAGATGGAGATTGGGCCGAACCGCTGCGCAGTGCGTTAATGATATGACCATCCGATGCTAAGCGGTGGAGCTAATCATTATAAAGTGCTCAATTTGCAGAGGTCGAAAACAAGCTTGGTGATGGATATGAACGGATTGAGATAGATAAAAAGTGAACCAAGGGAACCCGAACAGGTTCCCTTTTCTAAAGAAGTAAGGGGGCAGCACGAATGGAACTCAATATAACCTTTATCATCACGATATTTTTAATCGGATTCATTGGCTCATATATTTCAGGCATGGTTGGCATTGGCGGATCGATTATCAAATACCCGATGCTGCTGTACATTCCGCCGCTCTTCGGTCTTGCGGCTTTCACGGCACATGAAGTGTCGGGCATCAGTGCCGTACAGGTATTCTTTGCTACGATCGGCGGCGTGTGGGCGTACCGCAAAGGCGGATATCTGAATAAAACGCTCATCATCTATATGGGTTCAGCTATTCTGCTTGGCAGCTTCATCGGCGGCTTCGGCTCAAAAATGATGAGCGAAAGCGGCATAAATCTCATCTACGGAATATTGGCGCTTATCGCCGCCGTTATGATGTTCATCCCAAACAAAGGGGTGGACGATATCCCGCTGGATCAGGTCAAATTCAACAAATGGCTGGCTGCCGGGCTGGCGCTTTTGGTCGGAATCGGAGCGGGTATCGTCGGAGCGGCAGGGGCTTTTCTGCTCGTTCCGATCATGCTGGTTGTGTTGAAAATTCCGACCCGGATGACCATTGCAACCTCGCTTGCGATCACCTTCATCTCATCCATCGGTTCGACGGTGGGCAAGCTGACCACTGGCCAGGTGGACTATATCCCCGCTCTTATCATGGTTGCCGCCAGTCTGATCGCTTCCCCTCTAGGTGCGGCGGCAGGCAAGAAGATGAACACAAAGGTCTTGCAGATCATATTGGCTGTCTTGATCCTGGCAACGGCCATCAAAATTTGGCTGGACATTCTATGATATGATGGCGGGCTCCGGAAAGCAGTATGGTTATTTCTGAAGTTCGTACAATATCATCGATGCGGCAGGAATGGTAAGATGGAGTTAGATTTCGTGTCTACAGGGTTACATTGATTTCAAAAGAGAGAGGTGCTCAAACGATGAATCCATGGAATGAACGGTTTCAGGGAGATGAATACGTATTTGGTACGGATCCGAATGTATTTATAGCCGACATGCATAAGAAATTAAGCTTAACGGGCGACGCACTGGCGATCGCGGAGGGAGAAGGACGGAATGCGGTGTTCCTGGCTCGGGAAGGGATGAACGTAACCGTATGGGATTACGCGGAATCCGGTCTTAGCAAAGCCCATCGACTGGCGGAAGCCAGCGGTGTTAAGATTCGTACCGAGCTTGTGGATCTGCACGATGCGCAGTGGAAGCAGGATCAATGGGATGAGGTTATATGCGTGTTTGGACATTTTCCCAAGGAATTAAGAACGAGGACTTTAGCGGGCGTGAAGGCAGCGGTGAAGCCTGGAGGATATTTCCTCACTGAAGTGTACTCCCCGTACCAGATTCCTTATCGCAGCGGGGGGCCGCAAGATCAGCAGTTTTTGTACGCCCCTGGGGATTTCCTCGAAACTTTTGCGGATTGGCGGATTGTCCATTTTTTCATGGGTGAAGTCGTCAGGCAGGAAGGGCAGGGGCATCAAGGCTTGTCTCATGTCATTCAGTTTGCAGGCCAGAAGCCGCCAACAACGGTATGACAACCAGAGAGGATTAGGTGAAGAGCTTGGATACATCGGACCGATCGCCCTGCTGCACATAGTCGGAGGGTGACAGACCGGTGTATTTTTTAAACATGCGATAAAAATAGGACGTGTCATAATAACCCAGATAGTGGGCGATATGAGCGATCGTCATGTCCGAATGAAGCAGCAGGCTGCACGCTTCCAGCACGCGCAGCTGGTGCATATACCGAATCGGTGAATGACCGTACACCTCCTTGAAGAGGGCGGTGGCATAATTCGGGGAACGATGAATTAACTTTGCGAGTTTATCGATTTCGATCGGTTCGCGGTAGTGCTCCAACAGATACGATTTGATGGTATCCGCATAGTTTCTTTTGCTTGGTGGCAGCTCGGTCTTCTCGAGTTCACGGGCCAGCATGCCTATCAGCTCCTGCATGATGCCTTGACAGATCATGGCGCGGTAGCTTTTGCCGCCCCGCATTTCCTCGAATAAGCGCTCACAGCGACGGTAGGCATATTGAATATGCGCGAGATTGAATTTAAGGCATCGTCCCTCATCCAGAAACGGGATGCCTGTGGATTCATGCGGATCCATCGTAAAGAGAATGGTGTATTTCTGATGAGGGACGCCATTCCAGTTGCCGCCGCTCCGCCTTGTCGATCGCGGGATGAAGAGCACGTCTTCTTTTTCGGCAATGATCTCCTCCCCGTTGATTTCATACCTCACTTTACCTTCTCTAACCACAACAAGGACATTGTACTCAATCGTCTCAAGCTGAGTCCGCCAGTTTGGAATATCATCATCAAAATTCACGCTCATCAGCTGGATCACATGAAAACACCTCGCAGTGATTTTATACCTATAGCCTAGCATATTCATGCTTTCAATGAGTAGGGGGTTGTTAGTTTTTATGCTCCTGCTAATTAAAATCGTAGTAGAATCGTACAACAAATTAACGAAATGTACATCGACTCCGGACAGAGCATTGGCCTATAATTTCAGTCAACTGCAGTCGTTTTGTAAACGCTGACATATATCCAGGTTAAGTGAATTCAGACGAGGAAGGAAGCGATGAGGATATGAGAGTATTATTGCTGGATTTGGATTCGACCAGACCGGATCACTTAGGATGCTACGGATATCACCGGAATACGTCGCCGAACATTGACCGAATAGCGGCGGAAGGCGTGCGTTTTGACAATTATTATACCTCGGACGCTCCATGTTTTCCTTCAAGAACCGCGCTGATGACCGGCAAATTCGGCATTCATAACGGCGTCGTAGGCCATGGGGGCTCGGCAGCCGATGTGCGGCATGAAGGCATTACGCGGGATTTCCGCGATAAACTCGCTTCGGAGAGTTTTCCCGCTATATTCCGCCGGGCCGGCATGAAAACCGCGTTGATCAGTCCGTTCGGAGAACGCCATTCCGCCTGGACCTTCTATGCGGGCTTCAATGAAATGTATAATACAGGTAAGGGCGGCTTGGAGTCGGCAGAAGAAGTATCTCCGGTCGTGCTGGATTGGCTGGATCGTAACGCTGATGAAGATAACTGGATGCTCTATGTGAACTTCTGGGATCCGCATACACCTTATCGGGCACCGCAGTCGCTGGGAAACCCGTTCGAGCATGATCCTCTCCCGGATTGGATTACCGAAGAGGTGCTTCAGGAGCATCAGAAGAAGGTCGGCCCGCATGGAGTGAATGAAATTAACATGTATAATAGTGAAGTATCTCCCGATTTTCCGCGTCATCCCGGAGAGATTCGGACGATGGAGGATTTGCGGACGATGGTGGACGGCTATGATTGCGGCATTCGGCATATGGACGAGCACATCGGCGCCATCTTTAAATTGCTGGAGAACAAGGGAGTGATGGATGATCTGATCGTCATCATTACCGCGGATCATGGTGAGAACATGGGCGAGCTTGGGATTTATGGTGAACATGGCACAGCGGATCAGGGAACCTGCCGCATTCCGATGATTATTCGGGGGCCTGGCATCATGAAGGGAGTAACGGATCGCGAGCTCCACTATCATCTGGATCTTCTGCCTACGATGGCGGAATATTTGAACCTTGCACCGGCACGAAGCTGGGATGGCATCAGTTATGCGGAGAGCTTGCGAAGCGGGAAAGGCAGAGGCAGGGAGTATCTGGTGGTCTCTCAATGCGCCCATGTCTGTCAGCGAAGCGTTCGATTTGGAGAATGGCTCTACATTCGAACGTATCACGACGGCTATCATCTGTTCGACAAAGAAATGCTGTTCCACATCACCGAGGACGTTCATGAACAGCACAATCAGGCCTCTGAAAGGCCGGATCTTTGCAGGGAAGCCGTCTACCTGCTGAATGAGTGGCATGATCATATGATGTCAACGATGCCGTTTGACGTAGATCCATTGTGGACGGTCATGAAGGAGGGGGGACCTTACCATGCCAAAGGTCATCTGCCCCGGTATATCGAGCGTTTGAAGAACACGGGCCGAGGTGAAGCGATTCCGGAATTGATGCGTCGCCATCCTCGGGAGTTCGTGTAATAATAATCATAGCAAGGTGAAGCAGGATAACCGCTCCGATAGTGGTTGTCCTGTTCTCTGTATCAAGCATAGGAGGAACTTAGCATGGGAGAACAACATTCTTGCTGCGCCGGCTCCCGAGCGAACGTGCAGTTAGCGGAAACCGGTCAGAAGGAGCAGCTTGGCAATATTAGAGAAGATGAGGATCATGAACAGTCGCTTTCTGATCTCCATCCCGACATGGTCATGCTGCCTGGAGGGACGTTTACGATGGGCACGAATTCGCAAGAAGGCTTTCCGCGTGACGGCGAGGGGCCGGCTCGCAGCGTAACCGTTTCCGGATTTGAAATCTCACCGTATGCCGTTACGAATGAACAGTTTCAACGCTTTGTGGAAGCAACCGGCTATGTTACGGAAGCGGAGCATTTCGGATGGTCGTTTGTATTTGAACTGCTGGCTTCGGAGGAGACAAAGGCAAGAGTCGCACAAGTTCCGCAAGAAGTGCCCTGGTGGCTGGTGGTCGAAGGTGCATATTGGGCAGCACCCGAGGGAGCGGATTCGAGCATCGAAGACCGGATGGACCATCCGGTCGTACATATATCATGGAACGATGCCATGGCATACGGCCATTGGGCAGGCGTGAGGCTTCCTACGGAAGCGGAATGGGAGTATGCGGCTCGCGGCGGTTTGGAGGGCAGGACCTATCCATGGGGCGATCTGCTGAAGCAGGACGGAGAACATCGATGCAACATATGGCAGGGCAAATTTCCGGTCAAAAATAACGCCAGCGACGGTTATATCGGAACCGCGCCGGTGGATGCCTATAAACCGAATGGTTACGGACTGTATAACATGTCCGGCAACGTATGGGAATGGTGCGGCGATTGGTTCAGCCCGTCTTATCATCAACAAACCTCGGATGTAAATCCGTTCTTCGCGGAGCCAAGCGGCAGAAGGTCGATGCGCGGCGGTTCGTACCTGTGCCACAGATCCTACTGCAACCGGTACCGAGTCGCGGCACGCAGCGGGAATACGCCCGACAGCTCGACGGGCAATTGCGGTTTCCGTGTTGTGAGGGACACGAAGGAAATGCCTTCACTTGTTCTGTAATCATTACGAAACCCGAAAAAACAAGATTAAAAACGCATATAAATGAATAATAATGATAATAAACGCTTGAAAAACGGAATAAAAATGAATATAATCGAGGTGTAGAGTGGAAAATTAATGAATATTCAGGAGGGAAGATGTATGGTGCAAGATCAATCAGGAATGTTCGCCGAGGAACGCCGTCAGAAAATTCTTGCTTTGCTGCATCAAGATAAGCGGGTGATTGCCAAGGACTTGGCCGAACGGTTTGAAATATCGATTGATTCGATTCGCCGGGATCTGACGATCATGGAGGAACAAGGCTTACTTCAGAAAACGCACGGAGGCGCCATTCCATCCATGAAAGTCAGACAACCGCCCCCGGTCCCGGAACAGCGGTATGGTGAAGGCTCTCCGGAAGGGAACGCCATTGCTCAATTAGCCGTTTCATACGTCCGAGAAAAAGATACGTTATTCATTGGCAGCAGTTCGCTTACCTATTTACTGCTGAAGCATCTTCCGGAGCAAACGCCCTTGACGATCGTGACCAACTGCATGCGTGTAGCAGAAGCTCTGCGCGAGCGCGAATGGATTGACACCTATTTGATTGGCGGGCGGGTGAAGCCTTCCGGAAATATTACGGACGTGCTGGCTAACGAATTTATTCGTCAATTTAAATTTGATATCAGTTTCGTTAGCGGTGGCGGTATTTCCGATGAGGGAATATTCGTGGCTACTCCTGAAGTTGCCGCTTTTGGTCGCGCGGTCTCTGCCGTATCCCGCCGCAGAATTGGCATGGCAACGCATCGGATCCTCGGACAGGATGGCTTTGCCAGAGCCGGCTCCGTCGAAGATCTGGATGTGTTAATTACCGATCAAAAGGCGGATCAGGAGGTTATGGACCGGATTCAGGAGCTTGGCGTAAAGGTTATTGTGGCGAAAACGGAAGAAGTTGCACAGAAATGACGCTCTATTTGATATAACTGAAGATTTAAAGGGGTAAGAGAGGTAAAATCATGATTCAGCATCTTCTGCAAGTCTACTGGCCAGAGTGGAACGGTGAACGGGTTAAAGGTCCGACGGGCTGGAATAATACGACCCACTTTATTCATAACGAACAACGCCGCTCGGTCATGCGTATTTACAATACACATCGAGATAAGGCAAGAATCGAATTCGAGTTTGCGGTTCTGGACTCGCTGCAGCAGGTGCCGCTGAGTTTTAAGATTCCGGCTCCTCTTCCTTCCGCGTCTGGCGATAAGATGGTTCGGGTTCAGGATGGGAGTGATCGTTACGCCTGCCTATTTGCATATATTGAAGGAGTGCGTCCGGAAGAAGGCAGCACTCAAGCAGCGTATTCCTTCGGGGAGAAGACGGGGGAACTGGTAAATGCCCTTGCGGTTTGTTCAATCGGAATGGAGCCGGTGTACCCACCTTATTTCGAGCTGCTCCAGTCTTATCCTGCATGCAGCGAAGCGTTCATTCTAGATTTTTGCAAGCAGCCGCCAATGGAGTTTAAGGATCAAATCGAGGCACTTCATATACTAAAAGAAGCATACGCCGATATATGCAGCAGGCTTGAATCTCTAAAAAATCTGCCGCAGCAGCTGGTGCATGGTGATCTGAACCTATCGAACCTGCTGGTAGACGCAGAGCACCCGCATACGGTCACCGCTTTGCTTGATTTTGAATTTTGCACACGGGATGTAAGAGCGATGGAGCCTGCGGTCGTCATCTCGGGATTTTTGGGAATCGCGGACGAGAGGAAGGCCATACAGCAGTTTTGCGAAGGATTTGCCAGCCGCGTTCGACTGAACGTAGAGGAGATTGCCGCAATTCCGGTTCTCATGCGCTTGCGTATGGTTGATGTATTTCTGCATTTTTTGAGCCGCTATCGGGAAGGGACCGATGAGTCTCAAGTGTTAAGGGAACAGGTCAATATGCTAGCTGCCGGATTTAAGCGGATGGAATCCAGCCAGAAGTGGCTGGATGATATGTTGTTTCAGTATTTGATGTAAGAAATGGGTGCTGTATCAGAAAAGCCCGGTCTCTAAGAGACCGGGCTTTTCTGATGTTTTATGGTGGACAGGTTAACCATAAATTGGGGAGTGAGAGTTTCTAATCACGGTTATTTTTTCAGCAGATTAATATGGTCCAGCTCTGTGCTGCTGTTAAAGATGAACTCCAATTTGTAATCTCCACGGTTGTAAGTGAGCTTGGTTTGCTTGATTTTTCCGGTTTTGAAAGTGGTTGTGGCGTCCGGTGCAAACCAGTTCTGCTTCAGCATTTTCATGGTGATGCCGCCGATGTTCGTCTGCCGCTCCACGTTCGTGCCAAAATAACGCATCTCGCGGATTTTGTTCAGTTTATAGGAAAAGGCGTAGCCAGGATTCCCCATGTTGGCCCCGTATACATCGAAGGCGTCGGCATGCTTGCCTGCCACGGAAGGCTCGCCAATGGCTTTATAAACATCCTGCTTTGTGCTTTTACCGATCGTTAAACCGCTGACGGCACCAGGAAATTGTCCCTTTAATGCGGGTTTATAGAAGCTGTTGAGCGTCTTGAGCGCGTGCTCCGCAGCATAATCGCCGGCATTGGCCGCCGCAGCCGCTTCTGCTTGCTGCAGCGGAAAAACAGCATGATTTACACCGATTGCACTTACGCCGAAAACTCCTGCCATGGTCAAGGCGACGATTGCTTTTTTTGCTGGTTGTTTCAAGTTCATGTTGCATCCTCTCCTTTGTAACAACTAATTACCACCTGCGCTGTGCATCAAACAAGTGTGTCATCCTTATCTTCTTATGATAGTGGAAGCTTAACGACATTGGGTTACGATTCTATGAAGATGAAATATCAGATTTGATACCCCGACCGGATCGAGTTCTGTCCCCCATGAATGTTTCGTCAGGTGAAATGGGGTAATGATACATAAGGTGATATGAATTATTGGAAAAATCGTGTAATCTATATAGAATCGACTTTTTCAGGAGGAATTATGGAAACCGAATCATTACTCAAGGTGGAGCAGCTTGCTCTCAAAAAACACAAAATCTTCAAGCAAAGCCATCTTCGTTACATCGCCCGCTCCATGCTCGCCAGCATGTTTATCGGCTTTGGCGTCATTGTTGCTTTTAAGACAGGCAACTTCTTTTATCTGGAGCATTCCCCCCTGACTTACCCGATGGCCGCCCTTACGTTTGGCGCGGCGATCATTCTGATCGCGTATGGGGGAGGGGACTTGTTTACGGGGAACACGTTCTACTACACGTATGCCGCTCTGCGCAAGAAACTAAGATGGCTGGAGGTCGTCAAGCTGTGGGTCTTCAGCTACGCGGGGAATATCTTGGGGGCGTGCACGTTTGCGCTGCTGATTTTCTTGACCGGACTTTTCATGGATTCATCCGTGAACGGTTTTTTGCTCGATGTGGTTGAGCACAAAATGACCACTCCGACGGTGCAGCTGTTTTTCAGGGCAATTCTGTGCAACTGGCTTGTATGCCTAGCCTTTTTCATCCCGATGTCACTGAAGGGCGACGGCGCCAAAATGTTTGCCATGATGCTGTTTGTATTCTGTTTCTTCATTTCCGGATATGAACACAGCGTTGCAAATATGTGCACCTTTGCTATTGCGCTCGTGCTGAATCATCCCGGCACGATTTCATTGGAAGGCGTACTGCATAACCTGATCCCGGTAACGATTGGCAATTTGATTGGCGGCGTGCTGCTGATGGGTTTTATGTATTATTTTGTGAACAAACCTTTTCTGGATGCGAAGGAATCCCCGGAAGAATGAAACTTAGAGAGGTTTAAGCAGAACCCCTAACGCAAGTGGTTAGTTTTTAATATTGAGTACACCCGCGTATCGTGTGCCACGCCGTTTTGATATATATATTGGCGAAGGATACCTTCCGCTTCAAAACCGAGTTTGGTCAGCAGGGCGTGGGAAGCCTGGTTCTCAAGAAAAACAACGGCACCGATGCGGGTCAAGCCAAGCACTTGAAAACCATATGGGATCACGGCGGAGGCAGCTTCGATTGCATAACCTTGCCCCCAGGATTCTGGATGTATTTCATATCCGATCTCGGCCCTCTTATGCCGCGGGGACCATACGTTATACCCGATGGTGCCGATGAGACCCTGTGTATCTTTCCTTTCGATGCCCCAACGAATCCCGCGTTTCTCCGCGTAGTTGGTAGCGAAGAGCTCAACCATGTGGATAGCCTGCTCGGGGGTGGTCAGTGTGTCTTGTCCGTAATAGCGAGTCACCTCATCATTCGAGAAGCAGCTATAGATGGCCCCGGCATCCTGATGCTGGATTTCCCTCAGCTTTAATCGTTTGGTCTCTAGTATTGGAAACATGTTCTTCCTCCCAAAAAGATATAGTATTCATTATATTGAGATTGATCTAGGAAGAGAAGAGGGCTCCTGACAGGGGGCTCTTATTTCGCGTTTGTATAAGAAATGATTTGAGAAAATGTATTGTTTGATCACATGGAGTGAGATACAATGTTCCTGAACGAAATGAGAATGATTATCATAATCAGTGTAATTGGAAGAAACTCTTTCGTACCTTTTAACAACAGGCAAGGGGAGAAACGATTTATGGCAAGGTCATATCATAAGAGTACCCGATGGATGATAGCATTACTTGTACTGATGATTGCTCTGGCTGGATGCGGAACACCTCAGGACAAGGAGGTTGCAGCACCTTCCGAGCAATTCACGGAAAAGGTGGGGGAGCAGGTCGCCCAGGACGAGACAAAACAAGAGGCTGGTGAAACCAAAGTAATGAAAGATGAGTTCGGCGAGGTCGAAATACCAGTAAATCCGAAGAGGGTAGCAGGAATTTACCTGGAGGACTATCTGCTGGCCCTTGGCATTACACCTGTTGTGCAGTGGTATCATCCAAGCTGGGGGAAACAGGATTATTTGGGACTCGAAGTTCCGACCTTTGATATAACGGGAAGTATAGAATCGCTGCTGGAAGCTGATCCGGATTTGATTATTGTTGACGGCGCGGTGGATGCGGCCAAGTATGAACTATACTCCAAAATAGCGCCTACTTATCGGCTGCCCGAATCGATTTTACAAAGTCCGCCGGACATTATGAAGACGATAGGGGATGTGCTCGGCATACCTGAGGAAGCCGAAGGCGTGTTGAGCGACTATCATAAGAAAATCGAGGAAACGAGGATGAAACTGCAACAAGCTGTCGGGGAAGAGACCGTGGCGGTGCTCCGGTTAAATGTCGGAGATAAAACGCTCGCCCTGTTTGGTATCGAGAACCGGTTTATCGGCAATATCTACAAAGAAATGGGATTGACTCCACACCCGTTTGCGCGTGACATGACCGATTTTCAAGCTATTCTATCCGAAGAGAAAATCCCGGAGTTAGATGCGGACCATATCATTATTTTGCCTTCGAACGGCAGCTGGGACTCGGAAGAGAATCAAGAAGCAATGCAGGTATTTGACAGTCCGTTGTGGAAATCTGTACCCGCCGTCAAAAACGGTCATGTGTACAGAGCGGATCGAACCCACTGGCAATCGGGCGCAATTAAAGCGAATATGATGAAAGCCGATGACCTCTTGAACTGGTTTGTCCAATAATCAGATGAACCGTGCATGATGAGAATGAACAGGAAGCTGTCAACCAAGTTGATATGCTTTTTTGTTCTATGCGCTATACATATGATTTTCGGTAGGGGAAGATGACATGAACGATGAGATCAAGTTGCTGCGCGATACTGCTTTTTATAGGCTTAAGGATATTCGGTTTCGTTCTCGTTCCATAAATGGGCTGGAGGCTCCCGTGTGCGGGAACGACTTCACGCTGCTTATTGCGACTGCCGGGACCGGACGATTAGTACTGGGGGATTCGGAGCATGCCATACGGCGAGGGCAATGTTATTACATTGTCCCCGGCACAACTGCCGTTATTCATTCTGAATCCGACGGTTTGGCTTACTATCGATTAACTTACGAATATTGGAGGATTGATGGCACGAAGACCGACTCTGAGCCAGTGCGAAGCTTCCAATCCTGCCTGCGCCAGGGAGTGCTGTCCTGTCGTCCGTTCTCCCAGTGCCTTGACTATTTGGAAGCTCTCTGGAAGCAACGGGGAATCAGGTGCGAGTTGGAAGACTTCGAGATTCACGTTCGATTTCAGCAGCTTATGCTGTTTCTATGCAGCCAGAACCGGAACGATTCACAGACCATCGATATACGTCAGGCAGTGGAGCGATCGATCGAGCATCTGACAGAAGATTACCGGAAGCCGTGGACAGTGGAACAACTGGCTGAACGTGCGGACGTTGCGCGTTGGCATTATACGCGGATTTTTAAAGAGTTAACGACCCAGTATCCGCTTGATTATCTGAACCGTATCCGGATTGAGCGTGCAAAAGAATTGCTGCTGGCAACGGAAGATCGGCTGCTGGATATTGCATCATTCGTTGGGTTTAGCAACGAATATTATTTTAATCGTCGATTCAAACAGACGGTCGGCGTTTCTCCTGGTCAATATCGACGTCGTCACCATGACCACGATACTATGCGGGTGTTTGCGCCATTCCTTGAAGATTTTCTGGTAGCTCTCGGCATTAAGCCCGTCGTACAATGCACCCACCCGCGGTGGGGAAAGCAGGATTACCTTGGCTTGCACGATGTTCCTGTCATCGATATCGAGCGTGAGGATATTGATGAACTTTCCCGTCATAAGCTGGATATGATCATGACGGATCAGGGCTTCACACGTTGGATGTCCGACGACGGCTTGGGACGGTTAGCGCCAACATACGAGTTTCCGCACGCAGGCGAGGATTGGCGCCAGACGCTTCGCACATCGGCAGACCTGCTGGGCCGGATGGATCGGGTATCGGATGTCATTGCACAGTATGAATATAAAGCTAGTAGAGCCAAGGCGCTTCTGAAACGAGCCGTCCGAACACAAACCGTGGCTTGTCTTCGTATATCGGCATTGGGAATGAGTCTGTATTCGGGCCCAGATCACGGGTATACCGGGCCGATCCTGTACAGGGATCTTGGGCTGACCCCGCATCCGCTCGTCCAGCGGTTGTCAGGGAATGCCAGAAATGCGATTCTAACCCGGGAATACATGAAACTATTGGATGCCGATCATTTGTTTATTACCCTCGATAAACGCCATTCTTCATGGGAAGGCGAGGAGAGAAGCGTGATGGATACGCCGGAATGGAAGTCACTGCCGGCAGTTAAGAGTGGCTGTGTGTACGAGGTTGATTTTCTCACCTGGATGAATTATGGGATCATATCGCACGGGAGAAAGATTGAGGATGTGCTGAGCGTGCTGGTATAGGAAGCGGACAACCGAATGGCACTTGAAGTTGAATCCCAACTACCGCTCTTTTTGCATCATCGTGGTTCCTAGGAAGATATATAAGGGCTGATCCCAAAGTCGCATTGACTAGAGACCAGCCCTTATAAATTTCATTCATTTCTGGAATAACGCCCGCGGGTCATCCTTTACTTTATCGTATCGGAATACGACTTAAACTGCCTCCATCCGTAAACAAACGCTTGATGCTGCGTTCAACCTCTTCATCCGGTATTAATGGAGGGGCTTGATGAGGTTTCGTACGGGCATCGATAATGACCGTATCACAACCCCAGTGCTTGTGCTCATAGCGGCTGTTCACACCGTGAATGTCATGGGAAGGATTGCTGCGCGTAAAGGTTGCCCACAGAAAATTATTCACCGTCGCACTCATGAATTCACTGTCATCACACAGAATGATCATTGGACAGGAAGAGAGGGCACCTCTCGCACGGATCTCCTCGTTTAGATGCTCCATTTCCTGCCGCACTTCGGCATAACTCGTAAAAGGGGCTCCCTGGATCGCGACAATGCCGGGCATGATCCATTTCGCTGGCGAGTACCCGGGCAGATCCTTCAAGGCTTCAGGCACCTCTTGGCACAAATCCCTTTTTTTATCCCCGACCGCCGCAAATACGACCTTGCTGCCGGTGTTGAGTCCGGTGCCTGAATAATCGAGTGTATCGATCGTGGTATTGGTCTGAAAATGGATATCCCGGTGCAGGTCGATACGTTCCAATATATAGGACATAAAATCCTCGATCTGATGCGTGTCTAAGGTTTGGTTCTCCTCAGCCGCTATGAACAGATACTTGGCTAAACTCAATTGGCCCGTGCCCAATATCCGATTGGCAATCGTGAGAAGCTCAGCCGGCTGTTTCACTTGTTGATAAGGGGTATATCGTTCGCTGCCGATGGCAAAGAGCAAGGGGTGAACCCCAGCAGCGTCCACCGCATGAACCTCTTTGACACCCGGGATTTCTTGTCGGATGGCCCCGCCGGTGAGCTCATGAATCAGTTCGCCGAAGGACGTATCCTCCTGCGGAGGTCTTCCCACGACCGTAAATGGATAGATGGCCTGTTGTTTGGCGTAGACCTTGTGCACTCGCATGACAGGAAACGGATGGACAAGGCTGTAATAGCCCAGATGATCGCCAAAGGGACCTTCCGGCTTGGTTTCACCCGGATGGATTTCCCCAGTAATGACGAAATCCGCATCGTGGCTAATGCAGTAGCCGTCAACATAGCTGTACCGGAAATGGCGTCCGGACAGCAAGCCGGCAAAGGTTAGCTCGCTCATGCCTTCCGGCAGCGGCATAACCGCTGAAATCGTATGCGCAGGGGGACCCCCGATGAAACAGCTGACTTTAAGCGGCTGCCCCAATTTATTGGCCTTCGCTTGATGGATGCCGATACCCCGGTGGATTTGGTAATGGATGCCGACTTCCTTGTTCATTTCATATTCGTTGCCTGTGAGCTGCACCCGGTACATGCCCAGATTGGAATTCATGACACCTGGCTTCTCCGGATCTTCCGAATAGACCTGAGGCAGGGTGACAAAAGCACCCCCATCTTCCTTCCAGTGCTTAATTAGCGGCATATCGGAAATTTGGATTTCCTGAAAGCCAGGTGGGACAGTCCCCGTTTTTTTGATAGGTAATGCGGTTTTAGCTGCCAATCCCGTCCCGATATACTTGAACGGATTTTTGAGTGCCTTCATCGGATCGTTGCGCAGCGCGATCACGTCTTGCGTGGATTCGAAGGTTTCCCGAAAAATGAATTTGCTGCGCTCGATCGTACCGAACAGGTTGGATACTGCGCGGAATCTTGAACCTTTAACGTTTTCAAATAGCAGCGCCGGGCCGCCTGCGGCATATACCTTCATATGTATGGCTGCCATTTCCAAATGAGGATCAACCTCTTCATGTATACGAACCAAATGCCCGTGTTTCTCCAGATCCATAACGCATTCTTCCAGATTATGATATTTCATTACATAGCTCCAATCCCTTGAAGATAGTGAACTTATTCTACTATTATCGACAATCTCACAGCACAGGTCAATGACACCTAATATAGATGGGACGAATGGCTCCATCATAAAAAAAATCGCCCTGTCCAAAGCATGAAGCAAAGGACAAGGCGATCGGGTTTGCGCCATCGAACGTATTCGCCGGCAGCCCGAGCCTTTTCAGCGCTGCCGGGATATGATCCTGCAACCTCGTGCCGTTACGATGCATCATCTTACTACCACCACAATCGCAGATCATAGCATATCGGAGAGCTATTTCTGATAGAACATGCAATACACGGTCAGGTCGTTGATATTCTCTTCATGCCTTAAAGCAAATCCCCACCTTTGATACAAATTTACATTCCCCTTATTTTCCGTATCGAGCGCGATTCCATGTGACTTGTTATCCGCATGAACCACTTGGAGCAGGTGCAGCAGCATTGCTGCTCCAATTCCCCTGCCTTGGACCTCCGGATTCACTCCGATCATAATGAGATAATGGTGTGGAGAAGAAGGTGCAGCCGATCTCGTAATTTCCATATAGGAATTGAGGAACCCCAATGTTTTGACTGGTAGTTGGAATAACAAAGGCAATAGCCTTCCAATCAGCAAAAAAGCGCCCTTAAAACGCTTAAGCTTGCTTATGCCTGGTTTCTCTACAATAAAGGTACCGAGCAAGATTTCGTTTTCAAAATAGCCCCATATATCTTCATTCAGCAGAAAGCTTTTATCAAACATGAAGGAGACAAATGCGGCCGCTCTGCTTCTTGATTTACGATCGAGTTCTGGATCGCCAAATGCATGCAGAAACAAGGGATCCCGGGCAAATGCCAGGCTCATAATGGATGAAAATAAGAGTTTATCCGATTTGGTCAGCTTGGATACTCTGCATGAAGTGTTCATGCTTTCTCTACAGCTTCGCCATAATGATCGACAGCAAAGCTGAACAATACTTTCAGCATAAACAGGGTGCCGGCCAATAACATGTAGGGCTGGATGTTGGACAGCAAGAACGTACCTCCTATGCCGATCGACAGGAGCAAGCCTCCTATAAAACGCTGCGATGATTTCCCGATCAACGCATTTACGATCACAGCTCCAGCGATTGTATATGCCCATATACCGACGGCATACTCAATATCGGTATTCAACAGAACCGCAATCATGATGATATGAACGTGTATCGCAATGAACACTGTGCGATTCGTTTTTCGGGACGCGTAGAAATTACTGGTTGAGATTGTGAAATTGGCAATGCAGCCGGCAAATATATCGAAGATGAGCAATAAGGCAAGGGTACTGCGCCATAAAGGCAAAGAGCTTGTGATTTCAGGATAAATGAGGCCCATCGCGATGGTTAGAAGTCCACCGAAGAGCAGTATGACCAGAATAGAGCCAACGGACTGCTTTTCACCAAAAACATCATGCAGAATCGAAGGAATCTTTACGATTTTCATTACATAAAACACTCATTTCTTTTCTAATTTAAATTGATATTATGTAGTAATTAAATTGAATTACTACAAAAACAATATAACTTCGAGTAGGTGGTTGTCAATTGTTTTATAGTGAAAGCATTGAGTTGCTCTAAAACTTGATATATACTTCACTTGAGGTGAAGAATACATGAACGGGTACGAACGAAGAAAGCACAAAAAAATCGAACAAGTCTTCGACGCCGCTTTCCAGCTATTTTCAAGGCACGGTTACCAAAAGGTTAGCGTTAACGAAATCGCCCAAAAGGCAGGCGTGTCACCTGCGACGATATATAACTATTTTGGAACCAAAGATCAGCTCTATATGGAAATGATCAAGGATTGGACGGACAAGCAGTTGGAGGTGTATGAGCGCATTTTAGATTCCGCGCGCTCTTTTGCCGAGAAGACCCGAGAAATCATGCAGCTGGAGGCTAAGAATCTGACCTTTTTGTCGGAAGAGTTCCGGAAATTCCAAACCTCCGAGGAGCGTGGCATTAGTCAGACGATCCAACAGTATAGCGAGGAGAAGGTAAAAGGTTTTTTCATGAGATTTGTCGCGCTTGGGAAACAAGAAGGTTATATACATAAGAACCAAACCGAAGAGGTCGCGATGCTGTACTTCTCGATGTTCATGAATGAGCTGGGGCGACGCTGGGATTCGGGGAACCAGGAATATGGCAATGGCAGCATGGAGACCTTGTTGGAGCTTTTCTTTTACGGCTTAGCCGGGCAAAAACATGAAGGCCGTTGATATGGTTTTATATCATAATGAGCTGTTTCGGGAAGTGCTTCTAAACGGGGAATTTCTTGAATGAAGTATTGGTAGAGAAATGATATAAGCGTACCTAGTGAGAAATAAGCCTTCATTATGGAAGGCTTATTTCTTTTATTTAGGTTCTTCTGAAGCTGGTGCGGTGTACGAACTGATCCTATTGTTTGTAATCAAAAAGCAGCCGCTTCGCATAGTAGCGAAGCGGCTGCTTTATCAATTCATAACATTATTGCTGAACGATTGCGATAATTTCGTCTTCCAGCTCAAGTCGTACTTGTTCGCTGTAAGCGCGGATATTGTACTCGGAGTGCAGGTAACGGAGAATAGCTTCGATGAGGTTAGCCTCAATCAAATATTGCGTTCTTCCGCTGACCCATACTTCGGCTGTATATCCGGTATCTTCGTCCCAGCTAAGCTCAAGCGATACATCGGTTGGTTTGACGCCTCTGCGTTCCGCCTGATGAAGGCAGACTGCATTGACGATTTCATCCATGCTCAGAACCATGGATTAGTACCGATTATTGTTATTGTTGTTGTCGCGAGGTTCGTTTTGTTTACGACGATTCTTCACGGCGCGTACAACAGCCATAACGATCATAATCAAAGCCCAGATTGCGATCAGGTTAATGAGCAATCCCATGATTTCGCCCATGAAGCCCATGCCGGCGAACATGCTGCCGAAGAGCAAACCAGCCAGACCACCGATCATAAGTCCTTTCATCAAGCTGCCGCCGCTAAAAAATCCTGGTTTTTTTGTGCTGCCGGCTGCTCCTGTCGTATTGGAACGGTTGTTCGTTTGTTGAACATTATTAGTATCCTTTTTCGGAGTGCTGTTGTATGACTTGGTGCCGGATTTGAAACCTCCGCCACCTCTGCGGGCATCTGCGGAATCAGGCGTCAGCGCTACAAAGAACAGTGTAATCGCTACAAGAATAGTCAATACTTTTTTCATCGTGTTCTGTCGAACCTCCCAGTAAATTTAGAGTAATAAAGAGTAATACGGACGAGTCACGATAAGGTTTCAAAATTTGTGCGACCATGTTTTGAGGCTGTTGTATGCTGCTGCCGTCTCAGTAATTCCAGTACCCAATCACACCACTTCAGCTCGGTTTCAGCCATCATCAACCCTTTGGTAGCGAGTACATAATTGCTGAAAGCCTTGCTTCCAATCTCGCGGGTATCCTCCGGAATTCCCTCTAATATCTGCTCATAATAACGTTTTTTCTCCAGATACCCGATTCTGCGGTCCTCGAAAATATCGACGGCGATGCCGATCTCCGTTAGCCACAGGCAAAAGGTTCGAAGAGAAAGTTCATCCTTGGTGACTGCAGGCGCGATGGGTTGATACATCCATTCACGCAGCTTCTGCATGCCTTTTTCTGTAATCGCATAGATTTTCTTGTCCGGTTTATCACTTTGCTGGACCCAGTGCGAGGACAATAGCTGTTTCTCCTCCATGCTGGACAGCAGTGGATAGATCTGACTGTGTTTGGCTTGCCAAAAAGGCTGTATTCGAAGCATCAAATCGTATCCCGATGATTCTCTTCTTGCTAGTAATCCTAACAAGCCGTATGACAACGTATTCATGGACATAACTCCCTTTGAAACGCATATCGTGGACGCTAAGGCAGGAATGAAAATCCGCCTATCGGTCCGGTTGATAAAAAGTGTACACTGAAACTGTATGGTTTGACAACCGGGGGAGGGGGCTTTCTCTCTGCATTTGGCAAAATTGTGACTAAAAAAGCACAAACGCTTAAGCGTTTGTGCTTCCATTTGACTTTGGTTGAATTATTCGTTCTCGTAACCTTCTACGACCAGATCAAGCGCGCCGGTGTTGGGGTCGATGACCATGCCATGAACGGGTACGTTTGGAGGAAGAAGTGGGTGGTTTTTGATCAGGTTTACGGTATTTTTTACGCCGTCCGTAATGTTATCGAATCCGCGAAGCCATTTGGATAACCGGATGCCGGAGTTTTCCAGCGTGGATAACACTTCATCGGATATGCCGCGGTCTCTCATATGCTGGATCATGTCCTCGGCGTTCAGGGAAGCCATGCCGCATTCGTAGTGACCCACAACGATGACTTCTTCGGCGTGCAGTTCGTACAGTGCAACCATGACGCTTCGCATAACACTTCCGAAGGGCTGTGAAATGATCGCGCCGGCGTTTTTAATGATTTTGACATCGCCATTTTTGAAATTCATCGCTTTAGGGAGCAGCTCGACCAAACGTGTATCCATACAAGTGATAATGACGAGTTTCTTCTCAGGAAAACGCCCTGTCAGGTAGGATTCGTACTCTTTATTCTCTACAAAGCTGCGATTGTGTTCCAGAATGCTGTTAAGGTGTTTTTCCATCGATTTTCTCTCCTTTGTATCTATTGTTTATTTGTTGTTCTTATGCTCTGGCATCTAATACTTGAATGTTGGTACCGTAGTTCTGTCCGCTGCTGTCCAGGCGAAAGGAGTAAGTGGCTGGATCGGCGTCGAGCCTCATCTTCTCTTCGAAAAAAACGGCCTGCTTGCGGTTCATGATAAACGGCACCGGGCTGCCTGTCTCGACAGCGATATCTTCCATCGTCGGCTCATCTACAATACGCAGGCCTGGGAAGCCGTTGACGGCACATCCGCATCCCTCCGTGTCATAGATCAGCCTGATTGCGCCCGGTTTGTCCCCGAGCTTGTCCTTCAGCTTCAGCTCTGCTTGCGGGGTGAGTTGAATTTTCACGGCATCCTGACACTCCTTTATATGTATATTATTATTTATTCTTTCTGGAAGTTGATTATATACCTTGTAAAAAGTATCATCAATAGAGTATAGAAGAATCCTATTATAAAAAAAAGAAGGTGTGCCGGAATGGCAGTACAACATTTACCACAATGGGAACAATTTGATCGATTGGTTCGCAAAATCATGAGTTATTACGAAGCTATTGGCCTACTTCATTGGGATTTACGGACCGGTGCTCCACGCAAGGGAACCGAAATTCGTTCGGAAACGATCGGGGTTCTATCCACAGAAGCATTTAAACTGCAAATATCGGAAGAAATGGGACAGCTGTTATCGTTTTTTACGGAGCCGAAACAGGCAGAACAGCTCGATGACCGCAAACGCCGCATGATTGCCGAAGCACGCAAGGTGTACGATCAGAGCAAATCCATCCCGCCTGAACGCTTCCAGGAGTATTCCATTCTTGCCGCCCAATCGGAGACGAAGTGGGAGGAAGCGAAGCAGAACAGCGATTTTGAAGGTTTCGAACCTTACTTAACGAAGATTGTTGCGTTCAAGCAAGAGTTTATTGAATATTGGGGCGTGAAAAACACCAGATACGACACACTCCTTGATATGTATGAGCCGGATTTAACGGTGGAAAAGGTGGATGCCATCTTCGAACGCCTGAAAGCGCGTCTGGTACCGCTAGTTCATGCGATCCAGAATTCGCCCTTCAAGCCGAAAACGGACTTTTTGAAACAGCTGTTCCCGAAAGAGCAGCAGGAGAAATTCAGCTTGTTCCTGCTGGAGCAAATGGGTTACGACTTTGAAGCGGGACGTTTGGACGAGAGCGTGCATCCATTTGCGACGGGCTTGAACCCGGGTGACGTGCGCATCACGACCATGTATCTTCCCGATGATGTGCTAAGTGCGGTATTCAGCTCTTTGCATGAGGGGGGGCATGCCCTTTACGAGCAAAATATCGATAAGGAGCTTGCAGGTACGCCGCTCTCCGGCGGTACCTCAATGGGCATCCATGAATCTCAATCCCGTCTGTGGGAAAATATGATTGGCCGCAGCCGTCCGTTCTGGCGCCGTTATTTCGCGGATCTGCAGCAGCACTTCCCCGAACAATTGAAGGACGTGGACATCGAGGATTTCTATTTGGCCGCGAACAAGGTAGAGAACTCTCTGATTCGAATTGAGGCGGATGAACTTACTTATAATCTGCACATCATCATTCGTTATGAGATCGAGAAAATGCTCTTTAACGAAGGGTCGGCGGTGAAGGATCTTCCGGAGACATGGAACGCGAAGTATAAAGAATACCTCGGCATTATGCCGCCGAACGACGGAATGGGGGTTCTGCAGGATGTTCACTGGTCCGGGGGCGATTTCGGATATTTCGCTTCGTATTCCCTTGGCAACATGTATGCGGCTCAGTTCCTTCATACGATGCGCAAAGAACTGCCGAACCTCGACCAGCTCATCGAAGAAGGGAACCTGGCTCCGATTAAGGAATGGCTGACGGACAAGGTTTACAAGTACGGAAAAAGCGAGAAGCCGTCCGAGATCATCGTACGTGTCACCGGAGAAGAACTGAATCCGGACTATCTGGCGGACTATCTCGAAGAGAAGTATAAAGAGATTTACAAACTTTAAGCATCACGATAAACGCAGCCCAAGGGGCTGCGTTTTTTTGCATTAACACAGTATCACCTTCGAAGGCTTCACAGGCAGATGTTATTTCCTTCCAAATATCCATAGTGCCCATCACCATCCGCCGGCATACTCTATCAGACGTTTAACCTTTGGGCAGGCACATGCATATGCTGAAAAGAAACAAAGGGTCAATGGGAATGGAGGGTTACGATGAAGCGTCAAAAATGGTGGGGGCTGGCGCTAACCATGCTGCTTGTTTGCGGAGTGGCGCTTGCCGGGTGCGGTGGCGGCGGATCGGCTACGAAGGTCAAGATTGGCGAAGTGACGCGCTCGATCTTCTATGCGCCGCAGTATGTCGCATTGGAAAAGGGATTTTTCAAGGAAGAAGGTCTAGATGTCGAGCTGCAGACGACTCCTGGCGGAGACAAAACGATGACGGCCCTGCTGTCGGGAGCCATCGATGTGGCACTCGTCGGCTCGGAAACTTCGATTTATGTGTATCAACAGGGCTCTGAAGATCCGGTCATTAACTTCGGACAGGTGACGCAGACGGACGGGACTTTTCTGATGGCCAGAGACGGATCGGGTGCTTTTGACTGGAACAACCTGAAGGGTAAAGTATTCCTCGGACAGCGTAAAGGCGGAATGCCGCAGATGGCAGGCGAGTTTACCTTGAATAAAAAAGGGATCGATCCGCACGCGGACCTGGAGCTGATTCAGAATATCGATTTTGCGAATATCGCCTCTGCCTATGCTTCCGGTACCGGTGAATTTGTTCAGCTTTTTGAGCCGCAGGCCTCCATATTTGAAAAAGAAGGCCGAGGCAAGGTGGTCGCTTCCTTTGGCGTAGAAAGCGGACGTCTGCCATATACCGTATTCATGACGAAGCAGAGCTACATCAACAAAAACGATGCAACGGTGCAGAAGTTTACGAATGCCCTTTACAAGGCACAGCAGTGGGTGGATGCGAACAGCCCGGAAGATATCGCGGATGCGATCATGCCTTATTTTAAGGATAGCGACCGCGACATCGTGGTGTCTTCCGTTAAACGCTACAAAGAGCAAGGCAGCTATGCAACCGATCCGATCGTGGACGAGGCGGAATGGAACAATCTGCTTGACGTGATGGAGCAAGCCGGGGAGCTGAAAGAACGGGTAGCGCCTGACACGATCGTCAACAACAGCTTTGCCGAGAAAGCAAAACAAGCTAAATAATGAAGTGCTCCTAATCCATAGAACGAAAGGAGAGAGCACCAATGGTACCGGTAGTTGAATTGAACGATATCGCTCACGTATATGTCACGGATCGGGAAGCCTCTCTGGCTGTGGAAGGAATTCAATTGAAAGTGGAACCAGGGGAGTTCATCAGCCTGGTTGGACCCAGCGGCTGCGGCAAGACAACGATCTTGTCTGTCATTGCCGGCTTGCTGCAGCCATCCAAAGGAACCGCCTACGTGAACGGCAAACCTGTAAACGGACCGTCGCCGGAGGTCGGGTACATGCTGCAGCAGGACTATTTGTTTCCTTGGCGCACCATTATGGATAACGCCTTGATCGGCTTGGAACTGACGGAGAGATTGAATCCGGAAAGCCGAGGTATCGTCCAGAGTTTGCTTAAGGAGATGGGTCTCGGAGAGAGCGGCAATCTCTATCCGGCCCAGCTGTCAGGCGGAATGAGACAGCGGGTTGCACTCGTAAGGACCCTGGCGACGGACCCGGGACTGCTGCTGCTGGATGAACCTTTCTCCGCACTGGATTATCAGACGAAGCTGCAGCTTGAGGATCTGATCGTGGAGACCTTGAAGGAGCGGGGGAAGACCGCCATCCTGGTCACCCATGATTTGTCCGAAGCGATTGCGATGAGCGACCGGGTTATTCTATTGAACCGCAACCCGGGAAGGATTCATCGCATGTTCAATATTCCCGAGAACATACGCCGGGTGCAGCCTTTTTTTGCTCGTAAGGAGCCAGGGTTCAACGAATTGTTTCATGAGATCTGGGGCGAAATGCAAACGATCGGGAAGGAGTGAAGCCTATGACATCAAGGGATGAGCCTTCTGCTTCTTCTTCGAAGGGCTGGCTCCAGGATATTTATGTTAAACATATGAAGCAAAAGAAAAGCATACGCACACGCGTGCTGACCGTTCAGCTTAGCTTGCTGCTGTTATTCTTTATCTGGTGGGAAGCGGCGGGCAGATTCAAATGGATTGACGTGCTGCTCTTCAGCTATCCCACCAAAATCTTTGCCAACATATGGGGGAACATGATCAGCGGCGAGTTATGGGGGCATTTGGGGATCACGGTAGGGGAGACGGTTGTCGGATTTCTGCTCGGCACACTGGTAGGCACGCTGCTGGCCGTTTTGATCTGGTGGTCACCGTTTCTCAACAAAGTTCTGGATCCTTATATGGTTGTGTTCAACAGTATGCCGAAAGTGGCGCTGGGTCCCATATTTATCGTGATGTTTGGCGCGGGTTTTACCGCTATTGTCGTCACTACGTTATCCATCACGGTCATTGTGACCACGCTTGTCGTTTACAACAGTTTTCATGAGGTGGATTCCAATCTGATCAAGGTCGTCCGCACCTTCGGCGGAAGCAAGCGCCAGGTGTTTCAGCGAGTTATTTTGCCGGCGTCCTATCCGGCGATCGTGTCAACGCTCAAGGTCAACGTGGGCATGGCGTGGGTCGGCGTCATTGTCGGCGAATTCCTGGTCGCCAAATCGGGTCTTGGTTACTTGATTATGTACGGCTTTCAGGTATTCAATTTCACGCTTGTGCTGTCGAGCCTGCTCATTATCGCTGTAGTGGCTACAGCTATGTATCAAATGGTGGTATATATAGAAAGGAAATTGCTGACTCATCGTTAATGGGCTTGGTCTGCAGCCCCCAGGCATGGTTGTTTATGGCATAAAAATAAGCTAGGATGAAGATACCTTATATATGTGGTCACATCAAAGGAAACATATATAATCATCATCAACTCGCCTGGAGGCTCTTCATCACATGGGATTTCGTGTCATCAAAACGGCTGCGGCAAGCCTGCTTGCCATCTTAATTACAGATGCCTTGAACATACCGGGGGCTACGTCCGCCGGTCTTCTTGCTATACTCGGCGTTGACGTCACACGAAAACGGAGTGTGCGCTCCATATCGTCCAGATTGTTCGCTTCATTGCTGGGCCTGGTGCTGGCGTGTATGCTATTTTATTTTCTCGGTTTTCATTATTGGGTACTGGCTTTATACATATTGCTTGCATTCCCCGCGATTTCGAAGGCGAACTTCAAGGAAGGCATTGTAACCAGCTCGGTTGTGGTGTTTCGGGTGTTTCAGGGCGAAGAGATCGGGGTGGACATTTTGCTCACCCAAATTGAACTGTTGATTATCGGTCTCGGATCGGCCATGCTTGTGAACCTGGTTTATATGCCAAACAGCGAGGGAGCGATGATGGAGATCCGCCGGAAGGTGGACGGGCTCTTCTCTGTCATTTTCCATCATTTCTCGCTTACACTTCGAGATCCCGAACATATATGGGACGGTAAAGAGCTGATCGAGGCCAACCGGCAGATTGAAAAAGGAATTGAGGAAGCGAAGCGGGCCTCCGAGAATCAGATGATTCATCCGGACGGCTCCTGGAACATATATTTTTATATGCGGAAGGAACAGATGGAAAATATCCAGAGCATGATGCATCAGATCTCCCAGGTGTACGAGCGGCTTCCGCACGGCGTGCTGACGGCGGAAATATTCGATCAGTTAAGCAAGGATGTCGTTGCCGAAGGATATACGGGCAAGTCCGAAGGACTGCTGATTGAGCTGGAGGACAGGTTCAAGGAGATGGAGCTGCCGACAACCCGCGAAGAATTCGAGGTCCGGTCCGCCATTCTCCAGCTATGCCATGAACTGGAATACTATCTGAATATTTCGAAGAAGTATAAGGCGCCCACGGCGAAAAAACCGCAGAAGCACGCGGATTCGGCCGTATAGCTCAGGGATTTGCAAAAAAAAATCTGATATTTTTAGCATCATATGAATTTATTTGGACCACTTCATTCAACATTCGCCCATGTCTTGCATACACATGTATGGAATGATTGTATGGAGGAGGTTCGAAGATGTCATTGAGTCATAAACACCAATGTAGAGAAATCATCACGAAGGCGATCTGCGGCAAGGGTCGTAAATTCTCTACCGTAACACATACCGTGACTCCGCCTAATAATCCGACCAGTATTTTGGGGGCTTGGATTATAAACCATCAATACGAGGCGGTTGCCGCCGGAGACGGAATTGAAGTTATTGGTACTTACGATGTTAACATCTGGTATTCCTATGACAAAAATTCACAGACCGATGTGGCGAAAGAAACGGTATCGTATGTAGAACGCGTGCCTCTTTCTTATCTGGATCCGAAGCATCGTGCATCGACGGTGGAAGTGTCGGCTGAAGCGACACAGGAGCCGAGCTGCGTTGAGGCCAGCGTATCCTCGAATGGCACGAGTGTCATTCTGCGGGTAGAGAGAGAGTACGCGGTGGAGCTGATTGCGGAAACCAAGGTCGTTGTCAAAGTATGCAGCCATCATCACGGCGACTACGAAGACAAAGAATTTGATTACGTCCTGGGAGACGAAGTCGATGATTATGAAGACCTTGATTACGAAGGTCTGGAGGATGAACTGTAAGATAACCCTCCTGTAGGAGTGATTCTAATCTTAGCATATGCAGTGAGGGCAGCTTTGCGGAGGGCGGATGCCCTCTTTTTTATTTTTTTTACAGGGGGACTAGGAGATGGCTCATGATAAAGTAAAACCAGCTGCTGTAAAAGAATATGTACCATTGAAGGGAGCGGCCGCGCTCCTCGCGCAAGCACGTCTGGTCAGATCCGGGATACCGTGCCTTCTGGGTTTGAGCTCAGTTGAGGAAAAGCATTACACGGCCAGGTACGCGGTTCATGTCGAGCAGCTGTCCGCAGCCTCGATCCGATCCTACCAGCTCGGCGGTAGTGAAGTGATGTATGAGCCCGACCCCGAGAACGGGAGGTACGAGGATGGCCTGCATCGGAGATTGGAGAAAGCGGCCCTAAGGTCGCTGTATACGCTGGGTGCGGATGAAGGGGAGATCATCATCACGGCCCGGCCCGGGCGCAGATATGTAGTCGAGAATGTCCGCATGAAAGCGGGCCGGAATAAAACCGTTATGAGTGCCAAAGGCCAGCAGGCGGCAGGTTTTCACGCGTTTAACGAAGACGGTGAATCCCATTTGACTCCGCCGCTGCTTATGGGGATGGATCCCGAGTTTGTGCTGATGAAGGATAACGGAGACATTGTTTTTGCATCCGAATTTATGGAGCGTGGCGGATCGGTCGGCAGTGACGCCGTTCGTTTTCGGGGTGAGGTCATTTACCCCATTGCCGAGCTCAGGCCGTTACCGAGAGCGAATCCGAAGGCGTTAATGATTGAAATGCAAAAAGCTCTGCGCCAAGCCCAGAGCCTGATTACGGATCGTTCACTAACCTGGAGGGCAGGAGCTCTGCCTTATGATGATTTCCCGCTAGGTGGCCATATACATTTCAGCGGCGTACCGCTCTCCCTGTCCCTTCTTCAGACCCTTGACAATTATCTGGCTCTGCCGCTGGCGCTGCTCGAAGACCCCAAGGGGCGTCTTCGCCGACCCCGTTATGGTTTCCTGGGCGATTTTCGGAGGCAGCCGTATGGCGGATTTGAATACCGTACGCTTCCCAGCTTTCTCGTTTCGCCGCTTGTGGCGAAGGTATCGCTGTATGTTGCCTATCTGGCAGCTCGATACAGCGACCGTTTGCTGGCGAGACCTTTCAATACGGAACGTTACCATCGCGCCTATTACGAAGGCGACAAGTCCGTGCTTAAAGAATGCATCGCAGGCTGGCACAGGGATCTGTCGGCACTGCCGGAATATTCGGACTTTGCTCGTGAAATCGAGCTGGCTCTTGCACACATGGAGGCGGGGCGCGCCTGGGATGAAAGCAGAGATATCAGGCCGCTGTGGAATATTCCCGTTTAAGAGGTTGTTCAAAAAGTCCGATTTTGATAAGAAAACCAATCGAGGCAAATTCAAGGCTGAGCGACCGCGATTCGGAAGTAGGTTTTCTTGCGATATAGAATTTCATCAACTCCGTTGATAACTTATAAATCCTATATCTAACACGAAGTGAAATCAAGAAGCAACTCGGCATCGAATCTTGAATTCAGCCGGGCCTAAGTAGTAGCTTCCGAAGTATGTTTCCTACGGAAACATTTCAGGTGCTCACGTACAAACTACGTACGCTCCACTCCCTAGCTTCATCCAACTGAAGCGTTTTGAACAAACGCACATCGGAAGCAAAAGCTTCGGTGCTGAAAACCGACCTTTTTGAACGCGCACGTTAAACCGTGATGCCTTGCGATCAATTTCTGTTATAATGGAGGTCAAGCTAGAAGGTAATGGAGGTACGTCATGGCTAAATATACGCCGATGATTGAACAATATTTGAAGGTCAAAGAACAAGCGCGCGATGCGTTTCTTTTTTTCCGCTTAGGCGATTTTTACGAAATGTTTTTTGATGATGCGATCCTCGCGTCGAAGGAATTGGAGATTACGCTGACCGGCCGCGAGGGCGGCGGTGCAGAGAAAATACCGATGTGCGGAGTGCCTTATCATTCCGCGGAGGGTTATATTCAGCGGTTGATTGAGAAAGGGTATAAAGTTGCCATCTGCGAACAGATGGAGGATGCTTCGGTCACCAAAGGCATGGTCCGGCGGGAAATCGTCCGGGTCGTCACGCCGGGGACCATCATGGACGGCAAGGTCGTGCACGACAAATCGAACAATTACATGGTTTGTGTCACGGAAGCGGGCGGCTTGATGTCTTTATCGGCATGCGATCTGTCAACCGGCGAGCTTTATGTGACGTCGGTCCCATCTTCGGAGGAATGGCTGCGGGATGAGATCGGCCTGTATGAGCCCTCCGAGATCATTGGGGACGCATCCCTTCTTGATATCATTTCATCTCAGGCGCTTCCAGGCAGCCGGAACATCGTCTATACGGCATGGGATCGCAGGGAGGACGCATTGGTTCGCACCCAATTCGGAGAACCGGCATGGGCCCGCCTGGAAGAGGAGCGAAGGGCCTGCATATCCCTGCTGATCTCGTATTTAAGCGAGACACAGAAGCGGTCGCTGGGACAGCTGGCGCAGATTGCTTCCTATGAACCGGGACAATACATGGTGCTGGATCCGTTCACCAGACGCAACCTGGAGCTGGTTGAGACGGTTCGGGAGCGTTCGAAGAAAGGTTCGCTCCTGTGGCTTCTGGATCGCACGGAAACCTCGATGGGAGCCAGACTCCTGCGGCGGAGAATCGATAAACCGCTGCTGTCCCGCAGCCGGATCGAAGAGCGGCTGGAGGCTGTTGAGCATTTGTATAACCAGTACATACTGCGTGAAGATTTGCGGATGGCGCTGAAAGAGATTTACGATCTGGAACGGTTGGTCGGCCGGATTGCGTTCGGCAGCGCGAACGGACGGGATTTGAACGCGCTCAAGCTGTCATTAAGACAAATACCTTCCCTGAAAGAGCTGTGTGCCCAGTCGGCTTCCGAGACGCTGCGCCGGGTGGCTGCGGATACGGATATTTGCGACGATCTGTGTGAACTGATTGAGCATGCGATTGTCGATGAACCGCCGGTGTCCGTGCGTGACGGAGGCATCATCAAACCGGGCTATCACGAGCGGCTGGATGAGTTTCGCGAAGCGAGCACCAGCGGCAAACGCTGGATCGCGGAGCTGGAAGCCAAGGAACGCGCGGCTACGGGGATCAAGTCGCTGAAGATCGGTTACAACAAGGTGTTCGGTTATTATATCGAGGTGACCAAGTCCAATCTGTCATCCCTGCCGGAAGGCCGGTACGAACGCAAACAGACACTGGCGAATGCAGAGCGATATGTCACGCCCGAGCTGAAGGAGAAGGAAGGTCTGATCCTGGAGGCGCAGGAGAAGATGGTGGATTTGGAGTACGCCCTCTTTACCGAGCTCAGGGACAAGCTGAATACCCAAGTGAGCCGGCTGCAAAAGCTCGCTGAGCGGATTGCCGAGATTGACGTCTATCAATCGTTGGCTGCGGTCAGCGCGGAATACCGGTTCGTGAAACCGGAGCTGAGCGAAGGTTATGATTATATCGTTGAAGGCGGCCGTCATCCTGTCGTGGAAGCCGTCATGAAAGATTCATCGTTTATCGCGAACGGAACGGATTTACGCAAGGAAGGCTCCTCGATCCTGCTTATTACCGGTCCGAATATGGCTGGAAAAAGCACGTACATGCGCCAGGTGGCCTTGTTATCGATTTTGGCCCAGATGGGCTGCTTTGTTCCGGCAGAGCGCGCGGTTATCCCGCTGGTGGACCGTATCTTTACCCGCATCGGGGCGGCTGACGATCTGATCGGCGGCCAGAGCACCTTCATGGTGGAAATGGCGGATATTCAGGTCATGACGGAAAAAGCAACGCCCCGCAGCCTGATCATCATTGATGAGCTGGGACGCGGTACGTCGACGAGTGAAGGCATGGCAATCGCGCAAGCCGTGATTGAGTATGTGCATGACCACATCGGCTGCAAGGCATTGGTATCGACGCATTTCCATGAGCTTGCCCATCTTCAGGAAAGCCTTGGCGGTCTCAAAAATTATTCCATGGCGGTTCAGGAAAGCGGAGACAAAGTGCATTTCCTCCGCAAGCTGATCCCTGGCGCGGCCGACAGCAGCTACGGCATTTACTGTGCGAGATTGGCAGGCTTGCCCGGCAGTATCATTGACCGTGCCTATGGTCTGCTGCAGGGCCTGGAGATGGCTTCGCTGGCCGCGGTGGCATCGGAGCAAGGGGTTGTGATGCAGCGCGAGCAGCCGGCTGCCGCAGCTCATTCCGATGAGAGACGAATTGGACCGGAAACGGTGCATGAGTTTCGTGAAGATAGGGTGCCGTATATCGAAAGCTTGAGCGGCGCCGACCAGAAGGGCGGCGTGGTGCAGCTTTCCATTTTTGGCGAGGAGGAAGTGCCTGAACCGAGTGCTAAGCCTGGTAAGGATCAGCACTCCATGCCGCCGGAAGCGTCTCAAGATCCTGCCGTCAAGAGCCTCATTGATGCCGTTAAGGGCGCGGACGTGATGAATATGACACCGCTTCAGGCCATGCAGTTCCTGAATGACCTGAAGCTTCAAGCGAAGGATATGTGATGTTGGCATGGGAATGAAATGAAACGGAGGTAGGAACGATGGGGATTATTCGGATTTTGGACGAGCATATTGCAAACCAGATTGCTGCCGGTGAGGTGGTGGAGCGGCCTGCCTCCGTTGTGAAGGAGCTGGTTGAGAACGCCATTGATGCCGGGAGCACCAAGATTGACGTAACGGTCGAAGAAGGCGGACTGGACAGCATTCGCGTAACGGATAACGGCGCCGGTATTGATCCGGAGGATTGCGAAACGGCTTTTTACCGCCACGCAACGAGCAAAATCGTCGAAGGCCGCGATCTGTTCCAAATCACCAGCCTTGGATTCAGGGGCGAAGCCTTGCCATCCATTGCGGCCGTATCCAAGGTGCGTCTGGTTACATCCAATGCTCAGGATGGCCGCGGACGGGTGATCGAAATCGAAGGCGGTCATCTGCGGGTGAACGAAGAGACGGCCGCACCTAGAGGAACGGATTTCCTCGTAAAGGAATTGTTCTTCAATACGCCGGCAAGGCTGAAATATATGAAAACGATCCAAACGGAGCTGGGGCACATATCCGACTATATGTATCGTCTGGCCCTTTCCCGGCCGGATATTGCCTTTACGCTCAGGCACAATGGAAACTCGCTGCTGCAGACGCTGGGCAACGGCGATGCCCTTCAGGTCATTGCGGCCATATACGGTACCCAATCGGCCAAAGCCATGCTGCCGTTTGAAGCGGAGAATATGGATTATACGTTAAGCGGATATATCAGCCGCCCGGATTATACCCGGGCAAACCGTAACGGCATGTCGCTCATCATTAATGGGAGGTACATCCGGAACTACGGCTTAATGCAGGCGATTTTGAGGGGTTATCATACGCTGCTGCCGATCAACCGGTTTCCGCTTGTTGTTATTCAGTTGTCCATGCACCCCTCGTTGATCGACGTGAATGTGCATCCATCCAAGCTGGAGGTGCGGTTTAGTAAAGAGCAGGAGCTGTTTGCTTTTGTGGAGGAAGAGATTCGAAAGGTGCTGCAGCAGGAAATCCTTATTCCACGTCCGGCCAAACAAAATATTGGCAAAAGCGACAACGCCTATATCCAGGAACAGCTGCAATTTTCTCCTGCGCAAGGCCATGCCTCGGCGACCGGCAGCGGCAATGAACGGGATATCGTGATCCCAGGAAGCGGCGGCGAGCCTCCAACTGGTGGAAACATGCCTCTCAAGGTGCCGTCTGCGTCGACATGGCCTGTGGGGCAGGTCTTCACCCAGGCAGAGTCGGATATCAAGCGCACTTATGGGGACGGAGCAGCAGGTACAGCTGCCACCTCGCAAATGCGTGAAACGGCAGCAGCTTCTTCTTACCGCAGTGATTACCGCAATGAGACCAGAGGGAATGCCGGAATTCCTGCCGTAACGAAGGAGTGGCTGCAGGCGGCCTCAGGACCGGCTCCCGAGATTCCGCCTTTTCCGGAGCTAACGCTCATCGGCCAGCATCACGGTACCTATCTCATAGCGCAGAATGATACCGGGCTGTACCTGATTGATCAGCATGCCGCGCATGAGCGGATTAACTACGAGTATTACTACGAACAGTTTGGCAACCCGGCAGATGCATCCCAGGAGCTGCTGCTGCCGATTACGCTGGAATTCACGCCATCGGAATCGGAGAAGGTGAAGGAACGGCTGCACTGGTTTGAGAAGGTTGGCGTTTATATGGAGTTTTTTGGCGGCCATACCTTCCTGGTTCGTTCACATCCGTTCTGGTTCCCTAATGGCGACGAGAAGGCCATTATCGAGGAGATGGCGGAATGGGTGCTGAGCGAACGAAATATTGATATCGCCAAGCTGAGAGAAACCTCGTCGATCATGTGTTCCTGCAAGGCTTCCATTAAAGCCAATCAGAAGCTGACGGAGCAGGAGGCGATGACGCTGATTCAGCGTTTAGGCGCCTGCCGGCAGCCATACACATGTCCGCATGGACGACCGATTGTGGTTTCGTTTTCAGCTTATGATTTGGAAAAAATGTTTAAGCGCGTGATGTAACAGCAAGGAGGACCTTCATGATTATTACAACTGGAGAAGCGGAAGCGCCGGACATTGTGGAGCGCGCGAAACGTTTAGCCCAGGAAACCGGCTGCCGTTATGTTCAGCGCGGCGGTCATTCATTGCGAAAATTAGCCCGCAGGTTCGGAGACGACGACGTGCTGGTCGTACTGAACGGACATGTACGTCTAAGCGGACCGGGCGGCTCAGTCATGGAATTTCATCCCAGTATGGGGTTTGTCCGATTGAAACGCGTGCTGAGCGGAAAACCCGATCCCATGCTGGAGGCTTCCGGAATGGAGGAAGGAGATTCCGTACTGGATTGTACGGCGGGGCTTGGAGCCGACTCCCTGGTATTCTCGGGCAAGGGCGGGGCCAACAGCCGAGTCACTGCCCTGGAAAGCTCGCTGCCCTTGTATGCGCTGCTAAAAGAAGGGCTCCGGACCTATGAAAGCCATCTGGAGGCCAGTGATCAGGCGATGAGGCGAATCGAAGTCAGGCACAGCCATCACCTGGATTATTTGAAGTCGCTGGCGGACCGGAGCGTAGACATTGTTTATTTTGATCCGATGTTCCGTGAACCGATCGCCGAATCGGCTTCCATCCATCCTCTGAGACATTATGCAAATGGGGAGCCGCTGGAAATGGAAAGTGTGAGAGAAGCGGTCAGGGTCGCGCGCAAAACCGTCGTGATGAAGGAAGCGCGATCCAGCGGAGAGTTTGAGCGGCTTGGCTTTACTTTGCCTGAACGGGGAAAATCGAAAATAACGTACGGAGTGATTTCCATTGACAGATGAAACCAAACCGAAACTGCTCGTTCTCATCGGGCCTACAGCAGTAGGTAAAACCAAAATGAGCATTGAAATTGCGAAGGAATTCGCATGTGAGATTATTTCCGGCGATTCGATGCAAGTATACCGGGGCATGGATATCGGAACGGCCAAAATTTCCGCTGAGGAAATGGAAGGCGTTCCCCACCATCTCATTGACATTCATGAGCCCGATCACCCCTATTCGGTAGCCGAATTTCAGGAGCAGAGCCAAAGGCTTATTACGGAGATCACGGAGCGGGGCAAACTTCCGTTCATTGTTGGCGGAACCGGGCTTTACGTGGAGTCGGTGTGCTACGGCTATCAGTTCAGCGAGACCGGTGCGGATGAAGTTTTTCGGGAAGAGCAGTTCCGCTATGCCAATGAACATGGAGCCGAGGCTCTTCATCAAAAATTGGCAGAGGTTGATCCTGAAACGGCCGAGCGGCTTCACCCTAATGACCTACGTCGGGTCGTTCGTGCTTTGGAAGTATTTCATATGACCGGTGTCCCACTTTCGGCCCAGCTGGCGCCTCAAACCAAGCAATCTCCCTATGACTTATGCTTGGTCGGTTTGACAATGGACAGGCAAATGCTATATAACCGTATTGAAGAGCGAATTGATCTTATGCTGAGCCAGGGACTTGTTGATGAGGTAGCGGCGCTCATGGACAAAGGGTTCGCTCCGGGGCTTGTATCCATGCAAGGGCTGGGTTACAAAGAAATCGTATCGTACCTTAGCGGGGAGTTCAGCTACGAGGAGGCCGTCGTGCTGCTCAAGCGCGATACACGCCGGTTCGCTAAGCGGCAGCTATCTTGGTTTCGCCACATGAAGGACATCGAGTGGGTAGACGTCACCGACTCGGGAAATTTTTCTGCAAACTATCAAAAAATCCGTGCTATAATAGCAGGAAAGTTTCACTGAAATCTTGAATATATTTCAAAACAATCTAAATGAACCATTGGGGGTACGGCTAATGAACAAGTCCATTAACATCCAAGACACGTTCTTGAACCAACTGCGCAAAGAGAACATTCCGGCCACGGTATACCTTACAAACGGCTTTCAGATCCGTGGAACGATCAAAGCTTTTGACAATTTTACCATCGTGATTGACAGCGACGGCCGTCAGCAAATGGTGTACAAGCATGCTATCTCCACGTTCATGCCGCAGCGTAATGTGTCCCTGATGCAGGAAAACAGCAGCGATCAATAGATTTTAGAATGGATTTATAAAGAGCAGAATCATACCGTCAACTGATTAATTTGAAACTTTTTGGTTTATAATTCGTTTAGCTTATAAGGAGTGCAGAGAGCAACCTGAGAAGGTTGTTCTTTTCTTTCCGAGGCATGAATCAAAGTCAGAAGGCTTGATCCCGCAAGGGAGTAAGGAGGGGGACAAATGGCTGGAAAAGATAATCAGATGTCACGGTTGAACAAAAACAAAGACAACTCGAAGACATCGAAAACCACGAAACCGAATGCGAAGAAGAAAAAAGGCAAAGGAAAGCGAATTGCATGGGCGTTGTTTTTCACGGCCGTCATTGCGATCTTCTGTGCGCTTGCAGGTTATTTGTTCATCTTGATCAGCGGCGAAAAGCTGCTGGAGCAGAATCAGGATAAGCTGACCGCTTACGGTACTTCCAAGGTATATGACCGTAATGGCACGCTGATGGGCGAACTGTCCCTCCAGAAGAGTGATCCTGTGAAGTATGAGGATATTCCGGAGAAATTGATACAAGCATTCATTGCAACAGAAGATAAACGGTTCATGGAGCACAACGGCGTGGACATGTGGTCGATCGGCCGCGCAGCGGTAAAGGATATCATGGCCCGTTCCATGGTCGAAGGCGGAAGTACGATCACGCAGCAGCTGGCGAAGAATATATTCCTGACAAGGGATAAAACATTCTTCCGGAAGGCTACTGAAATGTCGATCGCGCTGGCGCTTGAGCGTCAGCACAGCAAACAGGAAATTATTGAGATGTATTTGAACCGGATTAACTTCGGGGGACCTTATTACGGCATCAAAGCCGCATCCGAGCGTTATTTCGGCAAGTCGGATTTGAATGATTTGAAGTTATGGGAAATGGCGACACTAGCGGCAATGCCGAAAGGGCCATCCCGCTATAATCCGCTGAAGAATCCCGACCTTTCCAAAGAGCGTCGTGCGGTTGTCTTGACCTTGATGGAACAGCAGGGGTATATCACGGCCGAAGAGGCAGCGGAAGCCAAGAAAGTGGACTATGCTTATACACCGCCAGAAAGACAGCAGAAGTATACAGCGTTTATCGATTATGTAATGGAAGAAGCCGAAGAAAAATGGGGCCTCACCGAGGACGATGTCAACATTGGCGGATATCAGATTTACACAACGATGGACGTGAATGCCCAGACTGCAATGGAAGAAGAGTTCAAGAATCCGGAAAACTTTGAAGAAAGTCCAGACGACGTGCCGGTGGAAGGTTCTATGGTCATCATTAACCAGGAAACCGGCGGTATCGTAGCCATGTCCGGTGGACGGGAATATACGCGAGGCGGGTTCAGCCGGGCTACCGACAGCCGTCGTCAGCCGGGATCCGCCTTGAAGCCGATTGTATCGTATGCACCGGCGTTGGAATCCGGAAAGTTTACCAAGGACTCCAGATTGAGTAATAAAAAGCAATGTTTTGGCACCAATTATTGCCCAAATAACCTGCACGGATATTCGGAAACGATTGGTATGCCGGAAGCGATTCAGCGTTCCGAGAACATTCCGGCCGTATGGCTGTTGAACCAAATCGGCGTAAAAACCGGATTTGAGTTCGCTCAGAGTCTCGGCATCAAGATGACCGAAGGCGATGCGAACTTATCCCTGGCCCTCGGCGGCATGGATACCGGTACGAACACATTCGAGATGGCACAAGCCTTCAGCGCCTTTGCCAATGGCGGAGAATTCAAAGAGGCTTTTGCGATCAAACAGATTAAAGATAGCAAAGGCAAGGTTGTGTTTGAGAATAAAGGCAGCAAAGGGAAGCGCGTGATGAGCGCTTCGACGGCTTCGCAAATGACAGACATGATGAAGCGTGTCGTAGAGGACGGAACGGGTAGAAATGCTCGGATCAGTCGTCCGGTAGCCGGTAAGACCGGAACCACGCAGAGCGGCTATAAGGGCGTCAGCTCAAACCGCGACGTATGGTTTGTCGGATATACGCCGGAGTTAACGGCAGCGGTATGGATGGGTTATGATACCCCTGACCGGCAGCATCTGCTGAAACGAAGCAGTTCGATCTCCGCTTCCTTATGGGGCAAAGTGATGGAGAAGGCGGTTCAGGGCTATGAAGCGAAGAGCTTCCCGAATACCGAGCCGGTTCAGCCGCCTGTAGAAGAAACGACATTAGCCGCAGTCAGCGGTTTGACAGGTTCCTATAATGGGGAGACTCAGACCGTATCACTGAGCTGGAATCCGGTTCAGGGCAACATTCAATACCGCGTGTACCGTAAGGAAACGTCGGAATCGGAATACTCCCGCATTCTCGATTCCTTGGGAGGAACCGCTATAGAGGATATGAGTGCGATGGAAGGATTGACTTACGACTATTACGTGACGGCCTTCGATCCATCAACCGGCGAAGAGTCGGAACCTTCGAACATTTTGCAAATCGTGGCCGTTTCCGAGGAATTGCCGCCTGAGGATCTTGAACCCGATCCGGGGGACACCCAGGAACCGCCTCCGGTTGATGAAGGTGACAACGGAGCAGGAAACGAGTTTCCTCCTGGGAATGGCAACGGGAACGGAAATGGCAACGGTAATGGCGAGCCAGGCAATGGGAATGGTGAAGGCCCAGGCAATGGTAACGGTAACGGTAATGGTAATGGAACGAACCCTCCTGAGGATGGAAACGGAGCCGGGAATGGCCAAGATGGTCAAGATCCTGGCAATGGATCTGATGGCTCAGGAGATGGATCTAGCAATGGTGACACAGGCACTGGAGGAACCGACACCGATTCGGGCAATATTCCTACGGTACCGGGCACCATTGTGGATCCGTCGGATCCGGTTGACGGATCTGACGAGTTCCAAGACAGCCCATAATGAACTTGAGAGCCTCCGCATGATTGCGGAGGCTTCTTTGTTTTGAGTGTGAAACCCAAATGTGGTAAGCTGGGAATACGAATGGGGAGGAAAAGTTCCATGAAACGTAAATTCGGAGATCGGGCGAATTGGCGCCGTATCACCCGCCGGCACTTCACTTCCCGGTATGTGGAATGTGAGCAATTTACAGGGTATCTCACGTTATATACCATATATGGCCTGAAAGAACCGTTGTGGAAGACGTATGGCCGTCATACCTACCGAATCGCGGACAAAGGCTATTCATGGCTGCAGTATTATCCGAAGGACAGCCATTTCATCGTGACAGCCATGTTTGATGACAAACGAAATATTGTTCAATGGTATATCGATATTTGCAAGAAACAAGGGGTAACGGATCAGGGTGTCCCTTGGTTTGACGATCTGTATTTGGACGTTGTGGTTGTCAAGAATGGTGAAGTGTTCTTGCTGGATGAAGATGAGCTTGAGGATGCCCTAGGGCGGAATGACATTACCCGGGATGATTACAGGCTTGCCAAGGTGACTGCACGGAATCTGCTTCGGGCCATCGACGCGCATGAATTCCCTTACTTTATGATGTCTCTGAAGCACCGCGACCAGTTATTTCATAACGGAGAGTTCAGGAGGAAGAAATAATGCGTCAGGAAATACATAAGCGTTTGCCACAAGCAGGCACTAAGAAGAGAGCATGGTATCGGCGAGGGATGATTACCTTGCTCTCTCTCGTTGTTCTTGGATTGCTATGGTCAGGTTATGCATATTGGAAGATCGAAAGCGCCGTCAGCAGTCCGTCGGAGAAGGCGGATGTCGGCATCATCTTGGGCGCTTCCATGTGGGGAGATCAGCCAAGTCCGGGGCTTCGGGAACGGCTTGAGCATGCACTGGTTGAATACCATGCAGGCCGTTTTGATACCTTTATCGTTTCAGGCGGCCTCGATAAGCCCGGATATCCATATACCGAAGCCGAAGGGATGAGAAATTTTTTGGTCGAAGCGGGCGTACCCGGGGAACGGATCTTCCTGGAGAACGAAGCTACGAGCACTTATGAGAATTTGCTCTTCAGCCAAGCGATGATGGAGGAGCATGGGTGGAACACCGCCATTATAATAACCCATGACTATCACGGGACGAGGGCGATGGAGGTTGCAAGAACCCTTGGTTACGATCATCCTTCTATGTCGCTAACGGAATCTACCGTTTTGCCGATGGCCAAACACAAGTCTAGAGAAGTGCTGGCTTATACGAAATGGACGGCCGATCGGCTGTTGATCGCCATGGGTGTCCTATGAGGACGAAACTTCTAATAAGCAGGCTGTAAATAGAATACATTGGAATAGATAGTCAGCCCTTTGGATAAAGAGGTGAGGAGCAATGAACGGGCGTGTAACGGCCGCTAACGGCCGATCTGAAGGACGGCCATCCAGGCAGATTAATGTCGTGCTCCGCAGCGCGGAACCTCCACTCATCAGCAGTGCGGTTCCGGAACGCGAACCGGCCCCTTCGCCAAACCCTGTTTCCCAGCACAGTCTATTCCAGGAAATACAGAAAGAGCTGGATCAACTGGTAGGTCTCGAACAAATCAAGGACCTGGTATTTGAAATCTATGCTTTGCTTCAAGTGGCCCAGATGCGTACGGAAGCAGGCTTATTAAGTGGCGGTCATGTGTACCATATGATTTTTAAAGGAAACCCCGGAACTGGGAAAACCACCGTCGCCCGTATCGTGGCAAAGCTGTTTCAGAAGATGGGCGTGCTTAATAAGGGTCACCTGGTCGAAGTGGAACGGGCAGATCTCGTAGGTGAATATATCGGTCACACGGCACAGAAGACCAGAGAATTGGTCAAAAAAGCGCTCGGAGGAATTCTGTTCATCGACGAGGCTTACAGTTTGGCGCGCGGCGGTGAGAAGGATTTTGGCAAGGAAGCGATCGATACACTGGTCAAGGCGATGGAGGATCATAAAAATCAGTTCATTCTTATTTTGGCAGGCTACAGCGATGAGATTGATTTTTTTATGGATTCGAATCCCGGCCTGTATTCCCGTTTTCCGATCCAGATGGACTTCCCGGATTACAATTTGGATCAATTGATCCAGATCTCGGAGCTGATGGCGAAGGAGAGGGATTATATCTTGATGCCGCAGTCGCTGAGCAAGCTGAAGGAACACCTGCAGTTGGAGAAGGATCACGGACTACACGCCTTCAGTAATGCGCGTTACGTACGGAATGTTATCGAGAAATCGATAAGGAATCAATCGGTTCGACTGCTGAATCAGTACGTAACCGGAAATCCCGGTAAGCTGGAGCTTATGACCCTGCGGCCGGAGGACTTTAAGTTAAACGGAAAAATACAATGATTTTAAGCTTGTCTTCGAACATAATGAAGGGGTAACGCTGCTTTCTTTGGATCATAATGTTTATTGCAGGCAGCAGCGGTTAGTTAAATTAGGAGACGTAATGTTAGAAGGAGTTGGCTATATGACAAATATAACGCATGATACCCGGACAGAGATCGAAGATAAAGCCGTTTTGGTCAGTTTGGTGACGGATGCGGTTAAACGCTCAGGAATGAATCCGGAACACTCGCTGCAGGAGTTGGTTCAGCTAGCTGAAACCGCTGGAGTGGAGGTGCTGGATGTCATTACACAGAATCGCGAAGTTCCGGATTCCAAGTGGTTCATCGGCAAAGGGAAGGTTGAAGAGCTGCGTATGGCGATTGATGGCTTGGGTGCAACAACGGCCATTTTTGATCAGGAATTATCCGGCGCGCAAGTTCGAAATCTGGAAGAATCACTCGATGTGAAAATAATCGACCGCACTCAATTGATACTGGATATTTTCGCTCAGCGAGCGAAGACCCGTGAGGGGATTATCCAGGTGGAGTTAGCTCAGCTTACTTATTTGCTCCCGCGGTTGTCGGGTCATGGTAAGAATCTGTCCAGGCTCGGAGCGGGGATCGGGACCCGCGGACCAGGGGAAAGCAAGCTCGAAACCGACCGCAGGCATATCCGGGACAGAATCAGTGACCTGAAGCGGCAGTTGGATGAAGTCACCCGGCATCGGACGCTTCATCGGGAGCGCCGGAAGAAGAGCGGTGCCGTACAGGTTGCCCTGGTCGGGTATACCAATGCCGGCAAGTCAACATTGCTGAACCGGTTAACGGCCGCAGACGTTTATATCGAAAATCAATTGTTTGCTACGCTGGATCCCACGTCGCGTGTGTTGGAGCTGCCGAGCGGCAAAGAAGTTGTCCTTACGGATACCGTAGGATTTATACAGAACCTTCCTCATGATCTGGTAGCGGCGTTCCGTGCGACGCTGGAAGAAGCCAACGAAGCCGATCTGATTCTTCATGTCGTAGATGCTTCTTCCCCTATGAGGGACGAACAGATGGCAGTCGTTCAATCCATACTTCAGGATTTGGGGGCGGCAGATAAACCGCAGATCGTTCTGTTTAACAAGAAGGACGCATGTGAACCGGATCAGCTGGAGATGCTGCCTACCGGGGATGGTCAATTAAAGATTAGTGCGTATCATGATCAGGATTTGGAAATAGTTCGTGAAGCGATTCAGGACCAGCTGTCCGGAGGGAACGTGACGTTCCGGATTCCGGCTGACCGCGGCGATCTGAACTCGGTTGTATACCGAGTCGGAGATGTGCTGGAGCAGTCTTTTGATGAGAATGATATCCTCTATGAAGTTCGAATCAATAAAGCCGATTATGAGAAAATGGGTTATTTGCTTCATGATTACGTTCAGAATGGATCTTAGGCATCCATAGGAATCGTCGTATAAGCCCCTCTATGGGGCTTATATTGCGTGTTCAGGGTGTCCTTCCATTGCAGAGTTCTATGAAATAAAAATATGTGTTAAGATGTGAGACATCATGTGTAAAAGAGGAGAGAGCAGTTGGTCATGGCAAGATTTTCGCAAGATATACTTGAATTGAGCAGTGAGATTGAATCCAAAATTGGGCAGCGTTTACGGGAGATCGACGCTATCGTTGATTTTAATCAGTGGAAGGTGATCGATGCTTTCCAGAAGTTTCAGGTGAGTGATTTTCATTTTGCGGCTTCCACCGGGTATGCATACAATGATCGCGGCCGCGAAGTGCTGGATGAAGTCTACGCAGACGTATTTGGAGCCGAATCTGCCCTGGTGAGGCCGCATTTTGCTTCGGGTACCCATACGATCTCAACCGCACTGTTTGGTGTGTTAAGGCCAGGAGATGAGCTGTTGTATATTTCGGGGCGTCCCTATGACACCCTCCATAAAGTGATTGGCGAACCCGGCGACGGCACCGGGTCCCTTCGAGATTTCGGAATCGGTTATCAGGAGGTTGCGCTAACAGAACAAGGGGATATTGATTGGGAGCGGGTAGAGAGGGCAATCACGCCTTCAACCAAGGTTATCGGTATCCAGCGTTCTCGAGGATATGATTGGCGTTCTTCGTTCACGGTTTCCCAGATTGGTGACATGGTCAGCCGGATCCGGTCCATCCGTCAGGATTTGATTATTTTTGTTGATAACTGTTACGGCGAGTTTACGGAGCGATTGGAACCGACGGAGGTTGGCGTTGATTTGATGGCGGGTTCTCTTATCAAAAACCCTGGCGGCGGCATTGCCGAAACCGGCGGCTACATATGCGGTAAAGCTGCCTATGTGGATAAGGCAGCCTATCGGCTGACCGCTCCCGGAATCGGACGAGAAGTGGGGGCGATGCTGGGAACGACCCGAGGCATCTATCAGGGATTATTCCTGGCACCATCCACGGTTGGACAAGCGGTCAAGGGCAGCGTTTATGCTGCCGCGATGTTTGAGGCGGTAGGGTTCACAACCAAGCCGGGCTGGCAGGATGAACGGACCGATTTGATCCAGGCCGTATCGTTTACCGGAGCGGATCATCTAATCGCTTTTGTTCAAGGGATTCAGCGGGCTGCGGCAGTCGACAGTCATGTGGTGCCTGAGCCTTGGGATATGCCTGGATACGAACATCCCGTCATCATGGCGGCAGGTACGTTCATCCAGGGAGGAAGCCTTGAATTATCAGCGGACGCGCCGATCCGAGCTCCATATATCGGTTATATGCAAGGCGGCTTGACCTACTCTCATGTTAAATATGGTGTGCTTATGGCCCTCCAAAGCATGAAAGATCGTAAATTGTTGTGAGTTATCCTTACATGCGGTTGACGTGGTTGATCAGGAAATGTACAATAGGATCAGAATAGACCACTTGGAAGGTTGATGAGATATGGGTGATGAGATTCGGAGGAATATGGCGTTATTTCCGATAGGCATTGTTATGAAGCTTACGGATCTATCTGCCAGACAAATTCGCTATTATGAGCAGCATAACTTAATTGTCCCAGCCCGAACGTCGGGCAACCAACGCCTGTTTTCCTTCAATGATGTGGAGCGACTGCTAGAGATTAAGGCTTTGATTGAAAAAGGTGTTAATATCGCCGGCATTAAGCAAGTAATGAACCCAGTCACAAAAGAGTCTGAAGAGGCTACCGTCATTACTCCTGATACCGAGAACAGACGCCGTGAGATGTCAGAGTCCCAGTTGCGACGTTTGCTGAAGCAGGAATTGATTACCGCTAAAAGACCGGGTCAGGTTTCATTGATTCAAGGGGAATTATCCCGGTTTTTTAATAAATAAGGATTGCCATGCTGTAATTCTTCATTAAACTAGTTTTTTATTTAAAAAGGAGAGGATAAAGTGAGTTATACCAGAGAGGACATTCTACGCATTGCCAAAGAAGAAAATGTTCGATTTATCCGCTTGCAATTTACAGATTTGCTTGGAACAATTAAAAACGTTGAAATTCCGTTAAGCCAGCTGCCTAAAGCGCTTGATAATAAAATGATGTTCGACGGTTCGTCCATCGAAGGCTATGTACGTATCGAAGAATCCGATATGTACCTGTACCCGGACCTGGATACCTTCATGATCTTCCCTTGGGTATCCGAGGATCGCGTTGCTCGTCTGATCTGTGATATCTACATGCCTGACGGCACCCCATTTGCGGGAGATCCGCGCGGCATTTTGAAGAGAGCATTGAAGGAAGCTGAAGAGATGGGCTTCACTTCCATGAATGTCGGTCCGGAACCGGAATTCTTCCTGTTCAAAACCGATGAAAAAGGCAACCCGACCATGGAGCTCAATGACCAAGGCGGATACTTTGACCTCGCGCCTACGGATCTTGGCGAGAACTGCCGCCGTGATATCGTATTGACGCTGGAAGAGATGGGCTTTGAAATCGAAGCTTCTCACCATGAGGTTGCTCCCGGCCAGCACGAAATCGACTTCAAATATGCAGATGCGATCAAAGCGGCTGACCAGATTCAAACGTTTAAATTGGTTGTTAAGACGATCGCTCGTCAGCATGGATTGATTGCTACCTTTATGCCAAAACCACTCTTTGGCGTAAACGGCTCCGGCATGCACTGTAACCAATCGCTCTTCAAAGGCGGCGAGAACGCGTTTGTTGACGAGAGTGATGAGCTTGGCTTGAGCGTAACGGCTCGTAACTATATGGCGGGTATTCTTAAGCATGCACGCGCGTTTGCTGCGATTACGAACCCAACGGTGAACTCGTACAAGCGTCTCGTGCCTGGTTACGAAGCACCTTGCTACGTAGCATGGTCTGCAAGTAACCGCAGCCCGATGATTCGTATCCCTGCATCCCGTGGCCTCAGCACGCGTATCGAAGTGCGTAACCCGGATCCAGCGGCGAACCCGTATCTGGCTCTGGCTGTCATGCTGAAAGCAGGTTTGGACGGCGTTAAGCGCGAGCTGTCGCTCCCGGCTCCAATTGACCGTAACATCTATGTGATGACGGAAGAAGAGCGCATTGAGGAAGGCATCCCTAGCTTGCCGGCAAACCTGAAAGAAGCTCTTAACGAATTGATCCGCAGCGAAGTCATTTCCGATGCACTCGGTGATCATGCGCTGGCTCACTTCTATGAACTGAAAGAAATCGAGTGGGATATGTATAGAACGCAAGTTCACCAATGGGAACGCGATCAGTACATTACCATGTATTAATAGAGGAATCCCTCGCGCCGTAAGGCGTGAGGGTTTTTTTGTTTTTCCAATGAAATTGATCCAACAGGACTTATGGCATATTAGTCGGCTTTCAAATAAAATTAGTGAGTAGGTGAAAAGCTGGTAAGTGGAACAACGAAGGAGGCTCGTAAATGGCAACTCTAAGCGACCGCGAAGAGAAAGGAACTCGGGCGGCGTTCGCGTTTATATCTCGTATTGCTGGTGAGGATGAAGGATGCCAGATCAATTTTAAGTTCTTTCAAGCTAACCGAATCATTTATGATTTGAATTTTGGGTGGACCAATATGACAATAAGGAACTTTGTTTCGGTAACTGCTGAATTTCCGCTTGAGTATTTAAATGGTTTTAAATTAGACGGCTTATTTATATCTTTTGAAAAACATTTATACCATCTGAGCTGGGAACAGATGGATCGAAAAGGAATATATCAGTTGCGTTTTTACGGGTCTGAACAGGATTTTCAGTTAACGTCCGACAAAGAATCCATTCGAAGATTCGGTTCTCAATTTAAACAGGCCTGGGAAGAGGCTCCGTTAGTTTCATAGCAATGGCAATAGATTTTGGTTTATGGTTTTGTAGAACCGTTCATGGAATGCAGCTAATACAGAATCGCCCTCCATAAAAGGGGAGATTCTTTTTTTATTTTTCGAAAAAAGGGAACCTTTGCTCACTTCCATGACTCTAATTAGACGAGGTGAATCGGTTGGAGCTGGAATACTTGAAGCAGATGACGGTGATGGACACACAGACACTGGATAAAATCATGAACTTATACGGAAATGATATCTGGAATTACGCTTATTTTCTGACCAAACAGCAAGCACTGGCTGACGATATTGCTCAAGAGGTGTTTATTAAAGCTTATTTTGGCATACATACCTTTCGCGGTCGGGCGACGCTAAAAACGTGGCTGCTTACAATTACAAGACATACCGCGTTTCGATATAAACAAACTTTTTTCTTTCGGAAGGTGACCCTCAAGGACAAGCTGCTCACAGATGCCTCAAGCCGGTCGGCGGAAGTAGAGTATTTGGATGGGCAGTATACCAATGAAATATGGGCCATGATTATGACCTTACCCAGGAAGTTCAGGGAGGTGTTGATCCTGGATCTTTACTATGAGATGTCAATAAATCAGATTGCGGAGTTCCTTAACCTAGCAGCGGGTACCGTAAAATCAAGACTGTATCGAGCAAGGAAAAAAGTACAGAACCTGTTGAAGGAGAATGGCGATGAATGAGGATAAACCAGAATGGTATTCCCGGGCTAAAAACGCTCCCTTTTCAGATGAAAAGTTCACATCCGAAATGAAAAAAAACGTGCATAGGTCCGTGATTTTCACCGACAGCAAGCCTAAACGTCGGAAGCACTTACAAGTTGGATTTGCTGGAGGATTAATGCTTCTGACTATTTTAATTGCCTTTCAATTGCCTTTTGGCAGAGAGGAACAACAGAGAGCAGGGACTTTACCTCATGGTACGGAAGAGACGATCCGAGCACAAGGCGTAACAGATAGGGGAAGGTTGAGTGTGGTTGCTGTAGAAAAGGAAAAAATAACGACATTGGGAGCACCGAGCTGCTTCGGCCTCGAAACCGACCTGTCGTTTACCGGAAACTACAGCGTACGATATCCTTCTCATGGCGTTACGGGTGAAGTCGCCACGCTGGAGGACATTACTTTTATTCAACCGACCTCTGCAGCAGTCGATATGATTCGTTTGCCGTTTCAGGATGCTGATGTATTTATACTTGCACCGCAATATAAGGATTGCCATGGGATAGAAATCTACGCATTCGCCGTTGATCATGAAACGGGTCATGCAGTGCAGCTCCGGTTCCAGGAAGAAATGATGGTATCCGACACTTCCTATTACAGACCAGGCACGATTCCTATGGTGAAAGATAATAAGCTTGTTCTAGAGTCCACGGAGGGGCCTGGCGGAGAAGGTTCAGACTTTAAACTCACGCGAACGTATCGGCTGGATCTTAGGCAAAATGCTATGGTACTAGTCCAAGGCAATACAATGAAATCCCCTGCGAGTTAAATAAAACAAGTAAAGAGGTTACCATCCAATTAAGGGAGGTAACCTCTTATATTCATAGATATATGAAATTAGTGGACGTCCCTGAAGAGTCCGATTACTTTACCGAGAATCGTAACATGGTTGAGGCGCAGTGGCTCGTAGGTAGGATTCTCCGGTTGCAATCGTACATGATCCTTCTCCTTGTAGAAGGTCTTTACCGTTGCTTCGTCTTCTTCGGTCATCGCTACAACAATGTCGCCATTGTCTGCAGTTTGCTGCTGGCGAACAATGACATAGTCGCCGCTGTGAATGCCAGCTTCGATCATACTGTCACCGACAACCGACAACATGAACACCTTATCGTCGCCTACATAATGCTGCGGGAGCGGAAAATAATCTTCAATGTTCTCCATGGCTGTAATAGGAACACCTGCAGTGACTTTACCGACAACAGGCACTCTGGCAATGGTGTGGGTAAACAGGTTCGCGCTATCGGACTCTTCTTGGCCAAGGAGCTCGATGGCTCTTGGTTTCGTAGGGTCACGGCGAATGAGGCCTTTCTTCTCCAGACGGTCTAGATGTCCATGGACCGTTGAACTGGAGGCTAGTCCGACAGCCTCGCCGATTTCCCGGACAGAAGGCGGGTAACCCTTGCTACGAACTTCGTTGCGGATAAACTCTAAGATCGCCAGCTGGCGGCTGGATATTTTCGACATGCCGTATCAACCCCATTTAGTAACGTTTGGGAAAATTATAACATAGAACTTCCGTTCGTACAAACATAAGTTCTAAATAAAAATAGAACAAATGTTCTTTTGGGTATTGAATCAAACAGGTGTTCGTGTTAATATAAATCCATAAGAGAACACTTGTTTGGGAGATGATGATTCCATGTTGAAATACAGTACATACCGCAGCATTTATGAGAACGTTCCAGTGCAAACGAAGAATTCCTCGGAGACTTGGAGCAATCAATTGAAGTCCAGAATGGCATCCATTCCATTTATAAAGCTTTTATTCATCCTCTTGATCGTAGCTTCATTTTGGACAGGAGCATATTCCGTTTTTGCCGGGGGGATGGACAAGCCCACTGGGGAGAAGCAGGTTATTGTTCAATATGGTGATAGTTTGTGGCGAATTGCTTCCCTTCATAAACCGGCAGATATGGATACGAGAGTCTATCTGGATAGCATCCGAAGAATTAACGGATTGAAAGGTCCGGATATACAGGCCGGAGAGGTGTTGTCTTTACCGGTCTGGTAATTGGACGACGCTAAGAGCAAACCTTTCCTTATATATGTCCCTACTTCTCGCTTTATATTTCTAAGCTTGCCTAACGAAGTGATTTCACGCAGTATAAGCGTGTTTATAATAGACGACTATTGATTTCTTAACATAGAGGAACCCATTTATGGCATCATATGTTCATATTTGTTCTTAATAAGAGTTTGCAAGGGTGCTGTTGCCTTGACAAGCTCTTTTTCACATGTTTAAGTTATACATGATATCGGAATTGGAGGAGAAGTCATGGACATCGATACTTTGGTTGAACGCATCAATGTACTAGCAAGAAAACAGAAGAGTGAGGGATTGACCCCGGAAGAGCTCAAAGAACGGGCTGAGCTTCGGGAAATATACCTTAATAATATTCGCAGTAATTTTAGACAACAGCTGGATTCGATCGAATGGGTTGATGAAAATGAACAAAAAGGCGGCCCGCGATTAAAGCATTAGTCGATCAACTGTCGCATGGATCTACAACAGTGGATTCATGACCAGATAGATGGATAGAATTATAATACTTGGGGTGCCGATTATTCGTGGAATCGAATACGGTTACCCCAAGTTTATATATGGATTGGTAATATTTTGAAATTGAGTTCAGGGGGAACTATATGTCACGATCATGGGAAAGAAAAGTCAACAAAAATATGTCACAGCTGAACAAGCAGCGTAAAAAGCAGGGACTGACCTCATACCAAGGCTCTGCCGTCAATGATAAGCATGACGTGTTTAAGGGGCGTAAGTATGTTCTTCCGTTAGTACTCGTTGCACTGGCTGGTTTGTATGCGCTTCTCGGAACGGCGACATCCCAGGCAGCCGGCGGAAGCAATGACGTGTTGAATTGGGTTGGTGTCAGCTTGTATATCCTGTTAGCGCTCATGATTTTCCTACGCAAACCTTATTTGAAGATTGAGCGTGCTTCCGTTTCCACGATGAAGTTCAATCGGGAACGTCGTTTGGCTGTATCGGATATCGAGAAGATCAAATTGGCTTCGGGTTCCGTCGTGATCCAAGGCAAGGGGAAAGCAGGCAACTGGGTATTCTCGCGTATGATGAATCTTTATGATACAAAAGCGATGGGCGAAAGATTGGAAGAGTTCGCAAAGACTCATCAAATTCCAGTGGAGCATAATTAACATATAGAATAGATCACAGTGTATATATGAGGAGTGGGAGAGACATGCCGATAGCTGCGGTTTTGTTTGATTTGGACGATACGTTATTGTGGGATGAACGTAGTGTGGAGGAAGCGTTTGAAGTGACATGCCAGGCCGGAGCGGACGAGACCGGCGTAGATGCCCAATCACTTTTGGCCGCAGTACGGGAAGAAGCGAGAGCATTATATGAATCATATGATACCTTTGCTTTTACCAAAATGATCGGAATTAACCCTTTTGAAGGCTTGTGGGCTAATTTTACGGCTGGTTCGCAGCCTGAATTCAGAAAGCTGCAGGAGCTGGCACCCGTATACCGCAAGGAATCATGGCGACGCGGACTTCAGCGCCTGGGCGTTGATAATGAACGATTGGCCGAGACGCTGGCTGCCCAATTCGCTGCTGAACGCAGAACAAGACCATACGTATATGAAGAAACGTTTGAAGTTTTGAAGGAATTGCAGGGGAATGTGAAGCTGCTGCTTCTTACGAACGGAAGTCCGGATCTGCAGCAGGAGAAGCTGGATGGTGTTCCGGAACTGGTTCCTTACTTTGATCATATCATCATTTCCGGTGATTTTGGCAAAGGGAAGCCGGATGTTTCCATCTTCCAGCATGCACTTGACTTGTTAGGTGTCGAGGCGGATCAGGCCGTGATGGTGGGAGATAAGCTGACCACAGACATTAAAGGCGGAAATGCGGCTGGACTGCATACGGTTTGGATCAATCGGGTAAACCGACCTCATGATCCGTCCATTCAACCGAAGTTTGAGATTAAACATTTATCGGAGCTTCATGCCATCGTGGCATCTTTATAGACCATACAATTAAGAGCTAGGCCGAATAATTGATACGCTAAACGTACATAGAAACAGCCCTAACAGCAGATTCAGCGGTTATGGGCTGTTTTTTTGTTGGTTATACGATCTGAATTCAACCTTGCCCCTTGGCTATGATAAACGTCACACAATTGTAAGCTGCATGAGATAGAAGTAAAAGAATTATGCGATATAATGGATTAGGAAACTTACGTCGTTTGGAAATGACCATTACGTGAATGAACCATACATAGCCCTATTTTGTAAAAGAGGTGTAGAGCATGACCAGAAAAAAGATGGCCCTAATTGCAGCCATGGTGCTGATGGCGGTTGCGCTTGCTGCATGTAATGACAGCAAGGCGGAATCCGGAGATGATGTGATGGCGGAACCGATCATCGTTGAGCTGTCTCTGACGCCGGAGAGCATTAAGGCTGGCGAGAAGGTGTTGATCGAAGCGAAGGTGACGCAAGCCGGCAGCCCGGTGGAAGATGCGAACGATGTGGAATTTGAAGTCACGCTGGAAGGCGGAGGCGTTCAGGCGAAGGTCCCGGTCAAGCATGATCAAGGCGGGGTTTACAAAATGGAGAAAACCTTCGATGAGGCTGGAACCTATCGTATCGTTTCACATGTCACGGCGAGAGGACAGCATTCTATGCCGCTAAAGGAACTGAAGGTAACGGAGTAACGTTTCGCTAATACATAAGGCAGCGCATGATCCGCAAGTGGATGGATGCGCTGCCTTATTCCATTTTCCTATTCAATCTGCCCTCAGGCTTATTGGAACTGAGGATCTTCTACCGGTGTAGCAACCCAGCCGTTCTCTTCAATGAAAAGACGAACTGCGATGATCTGCTTGTTCTCCATCAATGTGAAGAAGTGAGGCGTATTTTCCGGTACGGAAATGACATCGCCTGGCTCAAGCTCTACATTAAAGTAACCGACATCGTCGGAGCCCTTAATAATGAAGATTCCTTTACCGCCGACAATCGCACGGATTTCGTCTTCCGAGTGGGTGTGAACCTCTTCGAATTTTTTCAGCAGGTCCTCTATATTGGGCGTGGACTCGGAAAGTGTGATGACATCCCAAATTTTGTAGCCGCGTCTTGCAGCCAAGTCGCGAATTTCTTCATCAAAGATGTCCAAAATGCGCTTCTTATCGTCATCACTAAGCTTGAAATTTTCTTGAAGCGCTGCCGGGAGTTTTTCCATATTCCAGTGCTCGTAAACAACCTCTTGGTTATTCAGGAATTCCCGAACATTTTCTTCTCCAGTAATGCGTTCGTTCGTGTTGCGAATCACAATCTCTGCCATAGCTTTAACCCTCTTTCTCCCGTTGGATTAATATGTATTATAGCCCCCCTCACAGCATTTGTCATCTGAAAATGTGGATTTGTACCCATTGCTGCGCAATATTTCAGCTTTTCTATTGAAAAATATTCTGATACACTAAGATTTAACGTTTTCGGGGGAGGTTTACGAGTTGAACAAGCCTAGCTTACAAGAAGTACTTAAAGAACGAATATTAATTCTTGATGGTGCCATGGGTACGATGATCCAGCAGGAGGACCTCTCAGCTGAAGATTTTGGCGGTCCGGACCTTGATGGCTGTAATGAAATGCTGGTCATTCATCGGCCGGATGTCATTCAGAAAATACATGAACAATATCTTGAAGCAGGTGCCGACCTGATTGAAACCAATACGTTTGGCGCAACCTCGGTTGTGCTTGCTGAATACGATATACCTGAACTTGCCCGGGAAATCAACTTGAAAGCGGCTCATTTGGCCCGTGCAGCGGTTGAAAAATATTCCACGCCGGACAGCCCGCGCTATGTGGTAGGAGCGATGGGTCCGACAACCAAGACGCTATCGGTTACCGGCGGTGTGACCTTTGCCGAATTGATCGAGAGCTACGAGGAGCAAGCCGTTGCCTTGATTGAAGGCGGGGTTGATGCGCTTTTGCTCGAAACATCGCAGGATACATTAAACGTGAAAGCCGGGAGCATTGGGATTCGCCAAGCGTTTGATAAAACGGGCGTCACGCTTCCAATCATGATATCCGGTACGATTGAACCGATGGGAACGACGCTGGCCGGACAAAATATAGAGGCATTCTACATTTCTTTGGAACATCTGAATCCCGTATCCATTGGCCTTAACTGTGCAACGGGCCCGGAATTCATGCGTGACCATATTCGCTCCTTATCCGAAATGTCGAGAAGTGCCATTAGCTGTTATCCTAACGCAGGTCTCCCAGACGAGAACGGGCAGTACCACGAATCCCCTGAATCGTTGGCTCAAAAGATGGGGGCTTTTGCTGAAAAAGGCTGGCTTAACATCGCCGGCGGATGCTGTGGGACCACACCCGACCATATTCGCGCTTTAAAACAAACGATGGATGGCTTCTCCCCACGACCGCTGGATGGTGGACATTTGCCGGCATTATCCGGTATCGAGCCAGTTTATATCGAGCAGGAAAACCGACCGTATATGGTGGGGGAGAGAACGAATGTTCTGGGTTCCAGGAAGTTTAAACGATTAATTGTAGAAGGTAAATATGAGGAAGCCTCCGAGATCGCACGTGCACAGGTCAAGAATGGGGCACATGTCATTGATGTTTGCGTACAGGACCCGGATCGTGAAGAATCGGAAGATATGATTAAGTTTCTGGAGCTAGTAGTTAAAAAGGTTAAAGTGCCGCTCATGATTGATACCACCGATCCGGCCGTTATTGACCTGGCGCTGCAATATTCGCAAGGGAAGGCGATTATTAACTCCATTAACCTTGAAGACGGTGAAGAGAAGTTTGAGCATGTGATCCCGTTGGTGCATAAATACGGTGCCGCGGTTGTTGTAGGAACCATTGATGAGACCGGTCAGGCGATCCATCGTGACGACAAGCTGAAGGTAGCCCAGCGTTCTTATGATCTGTTGGTGAACAAATATGGCGTTTCGCCTGAGGACATTATTTTCGACACACTTGTATTCCCGGTAGGTACGGGGGACGAACAATATATCGGATCAGCGAAGGAAACGATTGAAGGCATCCGCATCATAAAAGAAGCCATGCCAAAAGTGCATACGATCCTCGGCATCAGTAACGTTTCCTTTGGATTGCCGGAAGCGGGCCGCGAAGTCTTGAACTCCGTGTATCTGTACGAGTGCACCAAAGCGGGATTGGATTACGCAATCGTGAATACCGAGAAGCTGGAGCGTTATGCCTCAATCCCGGAAGAAGAGCGCCGACTGGCAGAGGATTTGATTTACCGCACCAACGATGAGACGTTGGCTGCTTTTGTGGCGGCATTCCGGGATAAAAAGGTAGAGAAGAAGGAGAAGGTATCCAATCTGACACTCGAGGAGCGACTTGCATCCTATGTAGTGGAAGGTTCCAAGGAAGGCCTCATTCCGGACTTAGATGAAGCATTAACCAAATACGGCGCGCTGGAGATCATTAATGGCCCGCTGATGGCCGGGATGACCGAGGTTGGACGCTTGTTTAACAACAACGAACTCATTGTGGCTGAGGTGCTTCAAAGTGCCGAAGTGATGAAAGCCTCCGTGGCGTATCTGGAATCCTTTATGGAGAAAAACGAATCGTCGGTCAAAGGGAAAATCATGCTGGCCACTGTGAAAGGGGACGTGCATGATATCGGTAAAAACCTGGTGGAGATCATCCTGTCCAACAATGGTTATCAAATCATTAATTTGGGTATAAAAGTACCACCGGAGCAAATTATCGAGGCATACCGTCGTGAGCAGCCTGATGCGATCGGGTTGTCTGGTTTGTTGGTCAAATCAGCGCAGCAGATGGTATCCACCGCACAGGATTTGAAAAACGCGGGCATTAGCGTTCCCATTATGGTAGGCGGGGCCGCTCTGACGCGGAAATTCACGAAGACGCGCATTCGCCCCGAGTATGACGGGATGGTGCTCTACGCGAAGGACGCGATGGATGGGCTCGCATTGGCCAACCAGCTGAGCGATCCGGTGCTGCGGACCCAAATGGCGGAAGAGATTAAGGCGGAGCAAGAAGCGGATGCCGCGGCACCTCAGGTAGTAAAAGTAATGCCGAAGCTGTCTGAAGGACTGCGTTCCAAAATATCGACCGATGCTCCCGTCTATATACCGCCGGATATGGAGCGGCATGTGCTCCGGAATTACCCGATTTCGCATATCCTGCCTTATATCAACATGCAGATGCTGTTGGGACATCATTTAGGCCTGAAAGGTTCAGTGGAACAGCTGCTGAAAGCCAATGACCCGAAGGCGGTATCGCTTAAGGAAACCGTTGATGGTATTCTGGAAGAGGCCGTTCAATCGGGGATCATACAGGCGCATGCGATGTACCGTTTCTTCCCGGCACAGTCGAGAGGAAATGATGTTCTCATATACGATCCGAAAGATACAACAAAAGTATTGCATACCTTTACGTTTCCAAGACAGCAGGTTGAGCCGTACCTGTGCTTGGCGGATTTCCTGAAATCCGTAGACAGCGGGGTAATGGATTACGTTGGATTCCTTGTCGTTACTGCCGGACATGGCGTCGGAAAATTGTCCGGGGAATGGAAGGATAAGGGTGACTATTTGCGCTCCCATGCGCTTCAATCCGTCGCACTGGAAACGGCAGAAGGGCTGGCGGAGCGGATTCACCATATGATGCGGGATACGTGGGGATACCCCGATCCGGCTGACATGACGATGAAGCAGCGCTTGGGTGCGAGATACCAAGGCATTCGCGTATCCTTCGGGTATCCGGCCTGTCCGGATCTGGAGGATCAGGAACCGTTATTTAAATTGATGCAGCCAGAAGATATCGGCGTTCATCTTACCGAAGGTTTCATGATGGAACCGGAGGCATCAGTATCCGCCATGGTGTTCAGCCATCCGGAGGCTCATTATTTTAACGTGGATAAAGCTTAACATTTGAATACCGGTACAGCCGGTTTGAAATCCTCCGAATGTTTCGGGGGATTTCTCCGGTTTACAACCGAAAGGGGAGAAGAGGGATGGAACTCTATTTTTTAGGAACAAACGCGGGGGTTCCTACGCTGCAGCGTAACGTGACCTCGATTGCACTGCGTATGCTGGAAGAACGAAGAAGTCTGTGGCTGTTTGATTGTGGAGAAGGCACGCAGCATCAAATATTGAAGTCCCCGCTCAAGCTGTCCAAGCTTGAAAAGGTATTCATTACCCATATGCACGGTGATCATGTATTCGGTTTGCCAGGTTTGCTATCCAGCCGAGGTGCCCAAGGGGTAACTTCACCCCTGACGATATATGGTCCCCCAGGTATTAAGGTTTTCATTGAAACTACGCTGAGCATCAGCCAATCACGTGTCCCATATACGATGGAGGTTATTGAGCACACCGGTGGCATATTGTTTGAGGATGATAACTTCCTCGTGGAATCGGCAAAGCTGGATCACAGGGCCGAGAGTTATGGCTACCGTATCGTGGAGAAGGATCTCCCCGGCAGTCTGGACCTGAAACGGTTGGCGGATTATGGACTCAAGCCAGGGCCGCTTTATGGCAAGCTAAAAAGAGGGGAGAGCGTGGAACTCGGCGACGGGCGATGGATTCACGCCTCTGATGTGCTCCTGACACCGAAAAAAGGGAGAGTGGTCACGATTCTCGGGGATACAAGGCCATGCCCTGGAGTGGAGGCTCTGGCCAAAGGTGCCGATCTTCTGGTTCATGAAGCCACTTTTATGGAGGATCTGTCGGAACTAGCGCACGAATACTATCACAGTACGGCTAAACAGGCAGCGGAAGCAGCCAAACGGGCTGAAGTACGATCGCTGTTCCTGACCCACTTCAGCTCCCGGTATAAGGATATTGAACACTTGCAGCCGCTGCTCAAGGAAGCGCAGGAGATTTTTGAAAATACACGCCTGGCAGAGGATTTCGGATTGTACCCAATCCAGCGCAGATCATAAGTGGACAAAGCTGCTGTTTACAGGGAAATATCGAGTGATGGAGTGAATTATTTTCCGGGAAAGCGCAGGAAATGACAAACCGGTTTATAATCACTAACGCTTGGACAGTCTTCGATCTCTTTCGACTGATTTGCCGCCGGGCTGCGATACTCGCCATGAACCTTGCAACCGGAAGTAGCCTTCTTTACAATAATACTAACTGGGGTTTCAGCGTAAGCAAACTTCAGCGCAGTGTATGAACCATGGTTATACATATTTATACCGATATATGCGATGATTGACATCACGGCGATGCCGAGAAAGCTCATACTTTAGCCGATGAATCATTTATGGCGTGAAGGAAAGAAATAAAGAAGGTGCTATCAACTTATGGAAAAACCAAAACCCAAAGGATTACTAATTGATCTGGATGGAACGTTGTATCATGGCCGGCATCGAATTGAGGGGGCAGACCTTCTCATCGAGCGGCTGAAGGAATTGCAGATTCCGTTTCTGTATGTAACGAATAATTCATCAAGGACACCCGAACAGGTTGCGGCGCATCTGATGGAGATGGGGATCCCTGCCTTACCGGATGAAGTATGCACCTCCTCCCTGGCTGCAGCTAAATATATCGCTGAGAAGTCGCCGGGTGCCAAAGTGGCGATGCTCGGAGAAGAGGGGCTCCGTGAAGCGCTTTTGTCTGCAGGTCTGAACATCGTGGAGCAGTCCCCTGACTATGTGATTCAAGGAATCGACCGCTCGTTCCATTACGAGAAGTTAACACGTGCCGTTCGCTGGATTCAGGAGGGAGCCGTGTCGATATTGACCAATCCGGATTTGCAGCTTCCATCGGATACCGGCTTGATGCCCGGTGCAGGTTCGCTGGGTGCTGCGATCGAAGCCGCATCCGGAGTGAAACCGACGGTCATCGGAAAGCCGTCCTCGATTTTAATGAAGTTTGCTTCGGATCGCCTCGGTCTGGCCCCGGAGGAAACTTATGTAATCGGAGATAATATACGTACGGACATCGCGGCTGGCGCGCATGCAGGCTGTAAGACGGTGCTCGTTATGACCGGAATCACGACCGATCACAATATGGAGGCGCATATGGAAGCCACGGGGGTTACACCGGACTTTATCTGCCGGGATTTGAGCGAAGTGAAAAATCTGCTGTGTTCATAATGATCGAGAGTGTACATAAACTTTTGTGATTGACGAAAGGGAAGATGAATCATGCCGGAACTGCCGGAAATGGAAAATTACCGAAGATTGTTATCACAGAGCATTTTGAATGTGCCAATCACGAATGTCGTCGTGAACCGTGAAAAATCACTAAATGTGACGGTTGAAGACTTTACTTCCGTGCTAAAGGGAAGCAAGGTCATTTTTGTGGAACGTCGAGGCAAGCATCTCATATTCCATCTGCATAACGGAGGCAGATTGCTGCTTCACCTCATGCTGGGCGGCATTTTGTATTTAGGGCATAGGGATGAGGAGCGTCCCTCAAGGTCGACCCAGGTCGAGATCACATTTGGTGATCAGGTGCTGTATTTTATCGGTCTGCGTCTGGGTTACTTGCACTTCCTAACGGCCCGAGAAACGGAAAATGCGCTTAAAGAGCTTGGACCTGAACTTCTGGATCGGCGAATGACCAAAGCGCGCTTTGTCGAACTGATCGGAAAACGGCGGGGCGCTTTAAAAACAACGCTGGTCAATCAGCAGGTTGTCGCCGGAATCGGCAACTGTTACGCGGATGAGATTGCCTTCGATGCCCAAATCCACCCGCTGTCCAAAATTCAGGATCTATCGGAGCAGTCTTTAGAGCAGTTATACGAGAGTACCGTTAAAGTGATGCACGAGGCAACGGATGGCGGCGGATATATGGAAATGCCGTTTCAGGAAGGGGACACCCTGACGGGGGCTTATAACGACGAGTGCAAAGTTTATGATCGCGAAGGAGAGCCCTGTGTTCGCTGCGGCACGCCGATCGTGAAGGCGGAGCATACCTCGCGCAAAGTGTTCTTTTGTCCGAACTGTCAGCATGAAGTCTAAAGTCCGGATTGGAAGCCATGTCAGCACACGCGGCGGATTTCTCGCAGCAGCTCAGCATGCAGCCGGCATCGGTTCACTCGCGTATCAGTATTTCCCGAAAAATCCACGCAGTCTTCACTTGAAGACGCCGGACGTCCGCAATGCCGCCGCATGCTCAACGTTTTGTCAGGAACAAGGACTCGTTTCGATCGCGCACACACCGTATCCGACGAATATGGCGGTTGGCTTAACCCGGGGAGAAGCGTTTTACCAATTGACCGTAGATTCCCTAAAGAACGATCTCATGATTGCGGAGGCTTGCGGATCGCTGGGTATCGTGGTTCATTTTGGGCATCTCAAGAGTCAGAATGTTCTTGAAGGATATCAGAATATTATTCGCTGCATGAATGATGTGTTGTCTTCTTGGACGGGCAGGGCCAAGCTGCTGATCGAGAATCAGGCGGGCGACCATGGGTCCATGGGGATGACGCTAGAAGAGAGCGTGAAGGTTAGACAGCTTGCCGATTATCCGGAAAAAATAGGCTTTTGCCTGGATACCTGCCACTTGTTTGCCGCCGGAGGATGGGACATTTCGAATACGGATGAGCTCCTTGCCAGGGGCAAGTCGCTAGCTTATTGGGAATCTACCGTTGCCGTTCATTTGAACGATTCGAAATATGGGGCCGGCTCAAGAAAAGATCGCCACGCCCGCATCGGACAAGGTATGATAGGCACAGAAGCTCTGAAGCGTCTGGTTCTGGCACCGGAACTTGCGGGCAAAGCATTTGTCCTGGAAAGTGAAAAAGGGGCTGACGGCACGCATCGGGAAGACATCGCCAAGGTGCTGTCCTGGTCCTGATTAAGGGAGAGAGGAATATGATTCATCTGTATTTAGACGACTGGCGTCCCAATCCGAAGGGATTTGCGCTGGCTCGAAACGGGGAAGAGTGTTTGCTGATGCTCCGTGAATGCGAAGTGGACGTTCTGTCGCTTGACTTTGAACTGGGGCATGGCCAAATGAACGGCGGAGACGTGGTTACAGCCATGATCGCCGAAAACCTGCAGGCTAAGGAAATATATTTGCATACCTCAAGTCCGTCAGGCCGAAGAAAAATGTATGAGCTGCTCTATGAGCACATGCCGAAAAGCGTCAAGGTCCACAATGGACCGATGCCCGAATCCGTGCTGCGGGAAGTTGCCCAGGGTGCAAGATGATTGAGGTTACGCAGCGTGAATTGACGGAGAGGCTTGAATGGCACGAGCGTCTGACGAAACGGGATGCGAATGCGGATCCTGTCATCGTATTTTTACATACGCCATTATGCGGCACTTGTTCCGCTGCGCGTAAGATGATCAACATCGTGGAACATGTGGTGCCGGATGTACAGCTGCTCGAAGCCGATGTGAACTTTCTTCCGGGCATTGTGGAACGGTATCAAATCCGCAGCGTACCTGCATTGTTGGCCATCCAGTCCAGCCCCCTCGCTGAGCCGGAGGTGCTGTACCGGATGGGTTCCGTGCAGGATATCGTAAGTTTTATTAGGAGCGTGAAGCCGTGATTTCGCTACAGCACGTGTCGCTCGTCAGAGGGAATCGTCATATTCTGCATGATGTTAGTATTGAGATGAAGCCGGGACAGAACTGGGCTATCTTGGGCAGGAACGGATCAGGCAAAACGACGCTGCTGGAAATGATGACAGGCTATATGTTTCCTTCCAGCGGGCGCGTTGAGGTTCTTGGCCATGTATACGGTCAATGTGACGTTCGGGAGGTCCGCAAATCGATCGGTTATATTAGCCAGTCGTTATTGGAGAAATTGACGCTGAGCGACCCGGTCTGGGAGGTTGTGGCAACAGGGGCTTACGCCTTTCTGCGCTTCTACCAGGACATACCGGAAGAGGCCAGAAACCTAGCTTATACCCTGCTGAACGAAATGAATTTCGGCCATTTGGCGGAGCAGCCTCTCGGGATATTGTCCCAGGGTGAACGGAAAAAGGTGATGCTGGCACGATCCCTCATGGCCGATCCAAAGATTCTGATTATGGATGAACCGTGCGCCGGTCTGGATTTGTATGAAAGGGAGAAGATGCTGCATGAGATTGACCGGCTGAGGCAGCGTAATATTACGGTCGTGTACGTCACGCATCATATCGAGGAGATTGTCCCTTTATTTACTCATGTGGCGCTTATTAAAGACGGACGGTTGACGGCCGCGGGACGCAAAGAAGAAGTTTTGAACCATGAACTTATCAAACAAACTTATGATATCGACGCTCAGCTGGAATGGGATGGCGGACGTCCCTGGATCAAAGTTATTTCTGGAGGTTAATCCGTTTGGACGAATTAAAAGATATGCAAGAGCATGAGGAACAGAATGAAAATCGCGGAGATTTCCACAGCAAGTGGGTATGTACGGCAAACCATGGTTTTGCTCCTTACGCCCAAGAAGAGCTGCGGCGGATGTTTGGCAGTGTAAAGAGCACGATGTTGATGCCGGGCGAGGTGTTTTTGGCGACACTCGGCAGTTCCGAAGATGAGGCTAGGCGGCTAATCGCGTCTTCCCCGCCTATATTTCTGCGGCATCTGTTTCCAGTACATCTGGAAATAACAGCTGATACCGCTGTCGAAGCATTGCATGGGGTCGTTGAGCATGTCATGAAGCGGGAGGAGATCGGTCGGAGCCGCGTGTCCATCCAAATCCGCAAGACCGAGAACAGCTCGTGGAAGGATAACCCGGCTGCGCTTCGGGATGAATTACAGCATCGCTTGGCTGCAATGGAACTTGAATACACGGTCCAGGCACCGGAATGGATTATTTCACTATTCGCTGCTGACGGCGTCTGGTACGTTGGCGTGTCGCGGCCGGAGGACAACCTGTCGGATTGGAACGGAGGCGCCGTCCGCTTTCAACGGGAAGAGGGACAAATCTCAAGAGCCAAATTCAAGCTCCTTGAGGCGGAGAAGCAGTTCGGGATTCCGTTTGATTCCTTCCGCAAGGCTGTCGATATCGGAGCAGCGCCTGGCGGATGGACATCCTTTCTATTAGAGCGCGGCCTGCAAGTTACGGCAGTTGATCCGGCTAAAATGCATCCATCACTGGATGGGCATAAGAACCTTCGTGTCGTCCATAAGAATGCGGCGGACGTGTCGTTTAGAGAGCATGAATTCGATCTGCTGGTATGCGACATGAGCTGGAGCCCCAAACTGATGGCCAGAATGGTGACCGGGCTTCTGTACAGTCTTCAGACGGGCGGCACGGCTGTCATCACGGTAAAGCTGCTGACTAAGAAACCGATGGCGCTGGTGAAAGAAATCATGTCGGTGTTTGAAGCGTCCAGAATGCAGATTCAGGGAGCGAAGCAGCTGTTCCATAATCGGGACGAGATTACGCTATATATGATTAAGTATTAAAAAAGTCTTTACAAGTGAATGTATCATGTTCTATAATGATTCCAAAATTAACCAACGACAACAACAGGGAAAGCATCCCGCTCTTCATCACGATTCAGTGATGTGGCGGAGTGCTTTCCTTTTTTGTTGTGCTTGTAAGTCAGAGGAGAGGGCGTTGACATGAATCAGCCTTGCAGATTGGTACATGGGGAAGTGTTGGGTGAGCGTTACGTGATTGACCGCGTGATTGGTGAAGGGGGGATGAGCTGTGTCTATCTAGCCGAGGATCTGAAGCTGCCCGGGAAGAAATGGGCAGTGAAAGAGAGTTTGTCTGAACCCGGGATGCAGCGCGCTGTTCAGGACGAGGCACAGCTTCTGATTAAACTCAGTCACCCGCGACTGCCGCGCATTGTCGATTTTTTTCATGCTCAGGCTACCGGATACACCTATTTAGTTATGGATTATATTCAGGGCATGACATTGGAGAAGTACTTCCGGGGATATCGGGGAAATGTAAATCCGGACTTCATTATGGAACTGACCGAGCAATTGCTGGATGTTCTGGAGTATCTCCATAACCACGAACCCCAGGTTATATTCCGAGATTTAAAGCCATCGAATATTATGCTGACCGATCAGCTGGAGGTTAGACTCATCGATTTTGGAATCGCGAGAAGTTATAAACAGGAGAGCGGCGAGGATACGGTCAAGCTAGGCACGGTTGGATTTGCAGCGCCGGAGCAGTATGGAGGTAGGCAAAGTGATGCAAGATCGGACCTGTATGGGCTTGGAGCGCTTCTGCTTTATCTCTCAACCGGCGGCAAATTCAGTGAATGGATAACGGGCGTGGAGCGGCATATTCGTGGCGATTTACCTAGAGAGCTTGTGCCCGTTATCCGAAAGCTGCTGCAGTATGCTCCGGAGCACCGATATCAATCCGCCTTGGACGTTCGTTCAGCGCTTAGCAGGCAGCAGCCGATAACGGCAAATTTATCGGGTGTTCAGTCCAACACGCTGGCCGGGACGCTTGTGGCGGCCGTATTGGGGGCATCGTCCGGTGTAGGAACAACGCACAGCTGCATCGCATTTGGGCATTACTTGGCTTCAAGGTACGGGAAGGTAGCGATCGTAGAGATGAGCGCAAAATCCACCGCTTTTACCCGGATTCAGGAGATTGCCGAGGGCGGGAAGCTGGGGTCTATCCGAAAGTTCGAAATTAACGGGATTCACTTTTGGCGGCAAACAGCCAGAACGGAAGTGATCTCGCTGCTCGGGGGCAGTTACGATGCGGTTGTGTTGGATTTGGGAGCATACCGGGACAGCGAACGGCTTGAGGAGTTCCTTCGGGCCGATCTTCCTATCGTTATCGGATCAGGAGCGGAGTGGCGACAGCATGATGTGGTGACGCTGGCCCGGATGCTGTCAAGACATCCACAGCCGGCCAGGATCTATGCACTGCCTCTTGCAGGCGAAGAAACGGTTCAAGAGATGAGAAGAACGCTAGGGACGAATAAAGTTCATTCATTGCCCCTGCAATTGGACCCTTTTGAAGTGCCGGACAGCAGCCGTGAGGCTTTTGCACAGTTATTTCAGGACTACTTGCCGCCGGCAGAAAGGAAGCGAAGATTCAGGTTTCTAAAGAATTAACTGCATATGAACTGAAGGAGATGAAGCAATGCCGATTATCAGGAGGCGTAGCCGCAAACAGATATTTGCCGGACTTGCCGGCGCAGCTGTGACAGGTGCCGTATGTGCCGGCGCAATGATGTATTATGTGCACGGCTATAAAGAGCAGCAGAGTATGGAGCGTACTAAATACGAGCAGCGAATCACGGAGCTTGAAGAGACGCAGCTTCAGCAGCTCAATTCAATGAAGGTTGCATGGGTTCCGTTAAAAGATATTCCGCCCGGTCATTTCATAGATGCAAAGGATATCAAGGAAGTGCGTTTGCCTGATGATGGTTCTGCCGGGAATCTGTTCTCGGTCAAGGAAGAGATTGCAGGGAAGGGAGCCAAGATCGAGCTGCTGCAGGGAACACCGATAACTCGCTCCATGCTCTTTGAAGAAGAGCCGACTCCGTCCGATCTTCGTCATCGGGAGATGAAGTCCGTATATCTGCCAAGCAATTTACGCCAAGGGGACGTTATCGATGTGAGGGTCCAGTTTCCTACCGGACAGGATTACATCATTTTATCCAAGAAGAAGATCGACAGGCTTCAGCATCCAGCGTTCTGGACAACGTTAAGCGAACAGGAGATTTTATTGCTTTCCAGCGCTTTGGTGGATGCTTATCTGCATGATGCAACGCTCTATGCACTTACCTATGTAGAGCCGGAGCTGCAAGAGAGAGCGATTCCTAACTATCCTCCGAACGCTGAAGTAACGAAGCTGATTGCAAGCAACCCGAATATTGTGAAGAAAGCCGAGAAGTTTTTGGAGGTCACTCTGCGAAGCACGCTGGAAGAGGATTTAAGCAAGCTTCAGCCGAATCAGCAGCCGAATCAGCAGGCCCAGGTATCCGACATGCATCATAACTCTTTCTTTGCTGGCGGTGCAAGGAGTCCGGATTCATGGAGCCTGGCATCCCATATAAGCTCCCAAGCGAATTCTTCAAATAATACGAATTGGAATACCGCTGACATCCGTCAAGAGGATGAGGCAAGTTCAGAGACTCCTCCGCTCCGCGAAGAGCAGGATTCAGAAGCGGAGCAGATTTTGGGGTCAACCGGTCCGGCAGATTCCGAGGCGAGCAGTGATAAGGAATCACAAGAAGCGGATTTGATATTCTCAAGTCCTTAGTAAATACAAGGCAAAGCCCGAAGAACAGATGGTAAGTGAAGGAGTGAAATCAAAATGAAGACGTGGATATTTACAGGCATCTGTGATAAGAGCGACATGCTCCTCTACATGTGCAAAATATTAGCTAATGGAGACAACCGGGTACTGCTTGTGGATGGTGCGATGGATGCGAAGTACAAACATTGCATAGGCGTGATACATCCGCAGCTGCCGGTTATGGAGTTTGCCGGATTCGACGTGGCAACCGGATTTGAGAACTATACGTCGCTGATGGACTATCTGGAAGAAACAGAGGAGAAGAAGTATGACTATATCATCATGGACGTGGAGAAGTCGGAATTTCTGGACAAGATGCAGTGGGATACAGCAGATGCCCATGTTTGGGTTAGCGGATTCGAGGTAACAGGACTGCGTAAGAGCACGGCCTTGCTTGATGAACTGAGAGCCGCAAGAACTGATGATCCGCTGCCGCCTTTCCATCGGGTATATGTTCAGGTCATTGAAGATTTGATGGATGAAACCTACATTGAAGGCTATCTGGAAGACAACCGGATTCAGTGGCTGGGTCCGCCCGTAAAAATGCCATGGGATGAATTGTTTTTCGCTTTGAAAATAAAAAATGAACATGCGGGAAGACTGGGCATCAAGCCATTGTCCAGACAGTATAAACGATCGCTTACCGAACTTCTCCGCAGGTTAACGGAAATGGAGCAACGGCATATTCGCCGGGCACTTCGGCAAGCAGGAAGGAGGCATGCATGAGTCTGATTGCTGTATGGAGTCCCTTGAAGAGCGGCAGCGGCAGTACGATGTTAGCCTCGAGTTTACCTATCGTATTGGCGTTCGAATATCAGGTCAAAGTGCTGCTCGCCCATGGTGGACATGCTGGGGAACGAGTAGAACAAGCCTTTACCTATAAGCAGGAATCATTAGATTATATGACGGCTTTTCAAGATACCGGAATGGATGCCATGGAACGGCTTAGTACAAGCGGGAGACTGAACCCGGAGAATGTACGTAATTATACCTTGCCGCTCCTGTCTGATCGGCTCGATCTTTTATGTGGACCGAAACGCATGTCCGCCGATGATATACATGCCGCAAGAAGTGGGGGGGACGGGAAACAGGCTGAACTTATGACCAGAGTTATGGAGTCCTCCAAGCGAAGTTACGACGTCACGATAGCCGATGCAGGCAATGGAGCCCCTGGAGCGGCAGATTGTGCGATACTTCGAGCGGCAGACTTAATCGTGGTTGGATTGAATCAGAATATGCATGTCCTGGAGAGTGAGCTTAACCAGGTGAAGCTGCCCCCTGAAGTGAAGGACAAGGAATGCTTGTACATCGTCGGCAAATATGACTGGGAGAGCCATTGTACACTGCAAAATATCAAGCGCCGATTTGGCATCAAAGCGATGGTACTTGGTGTCCCGTATTGTTCCGGTATGACGGATGCATGGAATATGCGCTCAGTTATGCCCTACATGCAGCGAAGTCGAGGAGGCGCTGACCTCAAACGCATGAGCCCACTATATGATGCTGTTCGTAATCTGGCGGATGCCGCGGCTGAACACCTTGGTCTTCCTTCCGGCGGTTCGAAAGCGGGAGGCCTGCATGCTCTTGGGTAATTCCTTGAATACGATATGGATCATCGTCATGATTTTGTTTGGATTGCTGTTTGTATATCTGCGTTATTTGGATACCCGAAAGCCGGCGGCTACGATTTCACGGAGATCCGACCCATATTCGCTAGAAGCAATGACTGCGTTTGTTAAAGATAGTCTTCATCAGCTGACGCACAGCCAGTTATCTGATTTAGGGCTACACGAGGAGGAGTATCGCCGAAGGCTGAACAAGCGAAGTGAATTGCGAAGTGCTCTCAAGGGCTGCGTATCCGGAGATGTGCTGGATAAAGCCTATGTAAAGGACTTTTTAAAACAGCTGCTGGTCCGAGATCTGGGTTTGAACGAGTCCAACATTCATGCAGCCATTCCGTTCGAAAACCTGACCGAGTTAACAGCCCAGGATCAATTCGAGATCATATTATACCTGTATAAGCAGAGGCATGGGGAGGATGCTTTATCCGTACTTCTTGAAACCTACGATCTTGCAGGTCCGCGCGTGATACCTGGTTACGGAGAGGGCAGCGTGTATGCGGTTACCGCGGAGGACATCGCATATATCTATGAGTCAGAGCAGCGTCCGCTCTTGTTTCAGGAGAAGCTTGACATCGTCGTCCAGCGCATTTATCAGCAGTACAAAGGCTTTTCCGTTGTGGATGAAATCAGGGATCAACGGATCGACGGGATCAGTGGCGGGGTTAGTGGCATTCCTGTCAACAGTGACAGCAGACAGGATATCTTTCACACCCAGGATGTGTTCTTGGGGCTAAGTTTTTCGCATCCCGAATCGCCAGCGACAGGCTGTGAGAGTGTATGGATTTTTTATCGAGGGGTGTCGCTGCATCTAGCTTTTTTATCGTTTGGTTCGATGCTGGAATTGAAGAGGGTATGTCAAAACATATACAAGTACAATCATCCCGGGCAGCTTTCAGAAGCTAGCGGTTATAAAGTGAATGAGATGAAGGATGGCTCCAGGGTCGTTGTGGTCCGGCCACCATTTGCCGAGTCCTGGGCGTTCTTTGTTCGCAAGTTTGATCTGCCCAAGGCTTCGCTTGATCAGTTAATTACGGGAAACGGCTCGGAATTGGTAATCGGTTTGTTGAGGTATTTAATGAAAGGCAGCCGGATTACGGCAATCACCGGTGCTCAGGGTTCCGGAAAAACAACCCTGCTCATGGCGATGGTTGGTCATATTTATGCGTCTTATACCCTTCGGGTTCAGGAGATGGCCTTTGAGCTGCATTTAAGGAAAATCTATAGCCGCAGGAACATTCTCAGCTTCAGGGAAACCGAGCATATTAGTGGGCAGGCCGGTCTGGATCTGCAGAAGAAGACGGACGGTACAGTTAATATTCTTGGTGAGGTTGCCAGCGACGAGGTAGCGTCATGGATGATACAGATGTCTCAAGTGGCAAGTTTGTTTACCGTGTTTACCCATCATGCCAAGACATTCAAAGACCTTGTACAATCCTTGCGCAACTCCCTGCTCAAGAGCGGCGTTTTCAGGCAAGAGCATATTGCTGAGCAGCAGGTGGTCAGCGTGATCAACTTTGATATACATCTAAGAAGAGACGCTTACGGTAACCGTTACATAGAGCGTATTACGGAGTGCATCCCGGTTGAGAAGGGATCCCTGCCACCATTCGAGGGAACTTCAGAAAACAGCTGGAAGAGCAGCATGGAGCAGTATTTTCAGTTAAGTGCAGAACATATGCGGAGATTGAACGAGGTAAGTTATTTCGAATCCCGTAATGTGATTGAATATCGGGACGGGACCTATATCGCTGCCGCCAAGTTATCCGAATGCAGTGTTCGCGAAATGACGGAGCAGATGCATCCGGAAGATGCCGAAGAATTCAGAATGTTTCTGGCTTCAGGGTGGGGGAATCAAAGTGACCTCTAAAGATGTGTTGATACTGATTTTAATCATATCCCTGGCGCTGTTTTCCATCACGTTCGGTATCGTGTCGTGCATGAGCAGAAGACGAGGGTATCGTGAGGAAACGGCCGTAAAGGTGGGCGCGGGCGAGGTAAGATCACTGCGCGGGATGTACCGGCAATGGTTTCAATTGGCCTATATGTATGGGATGAAGCTCCCGATAATCCAGGCCTATCTTAAACGGATCAGACAGCGAATCACGATCTTGCATCCCTACGACGAAATATCACTCCGGTTTGAAACAGTGAGATTAGCCTTCGCGATTACCGGCACGATCGGTTTTACCGCCATGCTCCTTATATGGAGTCATCCGGACCCGGGGTTTATTGTCATTGTTATTCTCGCAGCAGTGGTTATTAACAATATGCTCGTTGAGATGTTCATTAACCGACTGGAACGAAGAATCCTTATCCAATCGGTAGAATTGTTCTCCTCGGTCCGCCATCACTATCAGCAGCATGGAATGGTAGAGGAAGCTTTGTACGAAGGGGCTGAGACTTCAGGACATGAAATCTCTATGCATGCTCATCGGATCTACAATGCCTTGGTATCAAACGATCCTGATGACGAGCTGGAGAGGTATTATGAGGTAGCGCCGAACCGATATCTTAAAGCGTTTGCGGGCATTTCACATCTTGTCATGGAGTTTGGCGATCATGCGAGAAAACAGGGCTCCATCTATCTGCATGGACTAAGCGGATTGACCAAGGAGATCCAATTGGAAATATTGCGCAGAGACAAGCTGGATTATTTAATGAAGGGCTTGAATGTGATTGCGTTGGCTCCGGTCTTTTTCACCAAACCGATTGAACGCTGGGCCAGAAGCAGTTTTCCGTCGATGGACGAGTTTTATATGAGCAAGCTCGGTTTTATGACCAAGATATCGATTTATGTTATTATTCTCATTTCTTACATCCTGCTTCAGAAGCTTCAGCAAAATCGGGAAACGGACTACCGCGCAGAGGTTCAGAAGATGACCTTGGAAGAAAGGATGTACCGGATTCCTATGATACGCTGGCTTGTGAAGGTGATGGCTCCAACACCTGGTACGGTGAAATATGACAGGCAGGTGCGGTTACTAAAGGAAAGCAACGCGCGAATCAAGTTCGAATGGCTCTATATCAGAAGAATGACGTTCTTTTTCCTGGCTTTGTTCCTGTCGTTATCGCTGGCAATAGGCCTGCATGTGCAGGCTAAACATCATCTGCTGTATGCCCCCGTTTCCTTGAACCCTTCTCTGTTCGGCCAGATGAATGAGATCGAGCGTCAGCAGGCAGAGGAAACGGTTGAGCGCGATCGGCTGCTTATGGAACAATTGCATATGTCGCCGGATGTAACCGATGATCAGGTCAAGCAGATGATTAATGAGACAGAACCTACTCCATTGACCAAGGAACAAGTTGAGATCACAACTGATCGAATTATGACCAAACTGCAGCGCTATGATAGCGAGTATTTGAAATGGTGGGAGTTGCTCCTATCCTTTCTGGCAGGTGTGACTGCATATGCGGCGCCATTATGGCTGCTGCATTTTCACCGGAAAGTACGCAATATGGAAATGCGGCATGAAATTTATCAGTTTCAGACAGTCATATCCATACTGCGCGGAATGGAGCGTATCTCGGTTGAGGCCATCTTAGAATGGTTAAATCGGTTTGCAGTTATTTTTAAGATTCCCATTCAAAAAAGCTTGCTTCATTACGAACATGGCGCACAGTTGGCATTGCTGGAGCTGAAGGAAGACGTCTGGTTTCCTGAATTTCAGCGGCTGGTGGACAAGCTGCTGCTTGCGGTAGATAAAGTACCGATCAAGGATGTTTTTGATGACCTCGATGGAGAAATGGTATTCAGTTTCGAGCAGCGCAAGCAGGAGTATGAAGCGATGATCGACACGAAGGCCGCATGGGGGCGAATGATCGGTTTTACTCCGATGTATGCGCTGATCTTTATGTATCTTGTCATCCCGCTAATCGGCATGAGTTTCTCCCAAATGGAAACGTACTATGAGCACATTCAACGGTTATAACGATACAAGGATTGTCAACGCGGAATTATATCCATAGGTTCAAATAATAAATGAGAGAATGAGGGGGATTTCAATGAATAATGCATCATCCGCTTTAAAGGTTGCGGCAGGTATATTTCTGACCATTGCTTTGATTACCATTGTTGTTATTTTGTTCATTTCGGCGCAGGAGGCAACCAAAACTGCTCAGAACAATTTTTCGGATATTCAGACAGAGCTGTCCCAGGCAGCATTTACCGTGTATGACGGAACAACAATCAGCGGTTCTCAGGTGACGAACGCACTGCGCAAATACAAGGACAAGGATCAATTCGGCGTTTTCATAGCAACAGGGAGAAACAAAGCAGGGCAATGGTACGGCAATGTATTGGAGAAGGACGGTTCGATTCTCAATCCGGATTCAAGACAAGGGAATATCGATTTCGTTATGGATGAGAAAAGCCCAGAATACGTCAATCCAAGCGGAAAATTTAAGGCCACCATCGTAAAGGATGATTCCAACGTGATCAGAGGCATCAAATTCGATCAATAGTTCTGAACAGAAAGGTGACTTGCCTTGCGTGAACAAACCATAAGCGCACTTGAATTGGCAGCAGGGGTGGCATTATTTCTTGGCGCTGTCCTGTATGCATTCCATATTCAGACGATGGTGGATGGCGGTATATCAGCCGCAGGCAGAATGACTCAGGAGCAGCATGCCGGTGTGATCACCGTAGAGATGGCAAACGAGCTCAGGAAGCTGACTTATAAGGGAAGCGAAGTATTATTCACGCTGCGAGAGGTTCAAGCTGGCGGCTTCGATATGTATGTGGATGGTGTAAGATTCCGATCCGGAAGTAATCCGGAGGAGCTGGATCTTTCGATCATTGATACGAACGCCCGTTATGATGCGGAGTACGTTCGGAGAATCGATGGATTCGTGGAGAGCATCCGGTTTGTTAAAGTGAGGTAACAACAATGTCAAACTCGGTTTCGAAATGGTTTGCTGCCTTTCTGGCGCTTCTTTTGCTGTATTTGGTTCCCGCAGGCGAGATGGCCAGAAGACAGGATGATCTGTCACGGCTCGTTGTTTATCAATCCGTCACCAAATTCGTGGACAGTGTTCGTACGAAGGGGTATATTACCCCGATCATGTACAATGACTTCCTGCAAGAGCTGGCAGCTACCGGGAACATTTACAATGTGGAGATGGAGCATCATCACAAGAAGTACCACCCCGAATATGCCGATCCTTCAGATCCTGGAACATTCCTGAACCGCTACTCCGTCGTATATGATGCTTATTATCAGGAAGATGTTATGGACTATCTGTTCCCGGAGTCGAATGTTGATAAAAACGATGACAGTCGCCGATACCGTCTAACGGCCGGTGATCACTTCCAGGTAAATGTCAGTACGTTGAATCGAACGCCCGGACTGATCATGTTCGATGCGCTGACGGGATCAAATTCAGGTGGAAAATCAGCAATCGCATTCCCTTACGGAGGCTTGGTTCTGAATGAAGATTACTGATCTTGCCATCGTATTTACCGCCGTGTTTTTCCCCATGTTTCTCATCCTGGGCATGCGTGCTGAGAGTCTGGAGGATGTTCGGTACGTAGAGATGAAATACTCGGCTGCTCTGCGCACTGCCGTCCAAGACGGCGGGATGATGCTGAACGAGAATGAGACCCAGGACAAAGAGTCGGCATATGATTCTTTAAAGTTTATGCGTGCGGACAAAGAGCGGGCGCTGGAGTCCTATTCCCGGACGTTGTACATCAATATGGGGATCGCGGATGATCCGGCTGCGCAGAATGCCCTGTGGTGGTACATACCTGCCATCGTGGTTCTGGATTATGACGGGTATTATATGTATGTTTCGCAAGCCTTCACCAACGCGTATGGGGAGGAGCTCATAGAACACAGATGGACACCCAAAATTCCTTATGCCTGGAATGATGGCAGGGGCAACAGCCTCCAGTTTACATTGGATTCCTTCGTACAGGTACATGAATCAGGTGGAGGATCCTCCCTCTGGCACTCTGGCTTTCGGGAGGATCTGGCCGGCAGGACGGGTGTAGCTTTGCTGGAAGATAAGGATATGTTCGAACAAGTCAGGCGAATCACGATTGTGAATGCCGTTCAAGATCATCTTGCTTATTACATACAGCGGCACAACCAAATGGCGCTCCGGAACGGAATATCCTATACGTTCGCGCTTCCGTTGATATCCCAGGAAGAGTGGGTGAATACGATTGATGATATCGGCATGATGGCGTTTATTCAAGGCATCCCCATGGGCGATCAGTATTATAATAACTATGCCCTTGGAGGCGGCAGACTCGTTAAAGCCCCGGTCTATTTCGGAGGGGTGGACAGCAGGGGACTCAAATATTATTATCGTGATGTCTGCCAATACAACTATCGCGTGGAAGAAGTGTTTCCGAGTGCCAAGGAGGCAGCGGCCGCCGGTTATCAGGAGAAAAGCTGTTCCAATCCCGGTGTCCCCTAATCCCTGAAAGTTATGGTTTCTGCCGGACTCCATGATGTGATACAATAAACTCTTGACTGTGTATATTTCGCTAAATTAACATGAAATAAGTTCATTTTATACAGACAGGAGTTACTATAGCCATGAGTTTATTGACTGTAGAGAACGTATCGCATAATTTCGGGGAACGTACTCTATTTAAGAATGTATCCTTTCGTTTGTTGGCAGGCGAACACGTTGGTTTGGTTGGAGCAAACGGCGTAGGCAAATCAACACTAATGAATATTTTGACCGGGCAGCTGTTGAAAGACAGCGGCAAGGTGGAGTGGACACCGAAAATCCGGTACGGATACCTGGATCAGCATACCAAGCTGACACCCGGCAAAACGGTTCGCGATGTACTGAAGGATGCCTTCCTGCCCCTGCTGGAGCTGGAAAAGGAAATGTTGGAGATCACCAATAAGATGAGTGATGCTTCTCCTGAAGAGTTGGAGCTGCTGCTCGAGCAAATGGGTGAAATTCAGGAGCAGCTGGATATTGGGGATTTCTACATGTTGGACGTAAAGGTTGAAGAGATGGCGAATGGTCTTGGGTTATCCGTCATTGGCCTGGATCGCGATGTTGCGACGTTAAGCGGGGGACAGCGTACCAAAGTATTGCTTGCGAAGCTTCTTCTGGAGAAGCCGAACGTACTGTTATTGGACGAGCCCACCAACTATCTGGATGTTGAGCATATTGAATGGCTCACTCAATATTTGAAGCAATACCCATATGCTTTCATTTTGATATCCCATGATACGGAATTTATGAACCAGGTGGTGGATGTGATCTATCATTTGGAATTTGCGAAGTTAACTCGCTATACAGCAAACTACGAGAAGTTCCTGGAAATGGCCGATATCAATAAGAACCAGCATATCGATGCTTACGAGAAGCAGCAGGAGTTCATCAAGAAACAGGAAGACTTCATTCAGCGGAACAAGGCCCGTTATTCCACCTCTGGCCGAGCGAAGAGCCGGGAGAAGCAGCTCGATCGTATGGAGCGGATTGACCGCCCGGAGGAAGCGGCTAAACCTGTGTTTAACTTCAAGGAATCCCGTGCCAGCGGTAAAACGGTATTCGAGGGAATAGACTTTGAGATCGGATACGATCGACCATTGCTCCCCAAAATGAATATCCTCATCGAGCGAGGAGAGAAAATTGCCATTGTAGGCTGTAATGGCGTAGGTAAATCAACGCTGCTGAAGACCATATTAGGCAAAATCCCGGCGCTCTCCGGGAAGACGTATCAAGGGGATTTCCTAGTGCCTGCTTATTTTGAGCAGGAAGTACGTCCAGGGAATATTACGCCGATTGATGATGTGTGGAACGAATTTTCACATTTGAACCAGCACGAGGTTCGTGCAGCGCTTGCACGCTGCGGACTCAAAAACGAGCATATTACCCGTCCAATGAAGGCACTGAGTGGCGGGGAGCAAGCCAAGGTCCGTCTGTGTAAACTTCTGATGCGCGAAAGCAACTGGATTCTGTTTGACGAACCGACCAATCACCTTGATGTTGTGGCTAAGGAGGAACTAAGACGTGCTTTGAAAGAATATAAAGGCACGATCCTGCTGGTTTCCCACGAACCTGAGTTTTACGAGGATTGGGTGACCAAGATCTGGAACGTCGAAGATTGGTCCAATCAGAATTCCTGATTATCAGAATCATAATCCTGCTCTCTGCCAGGATATATCAAATCTTAATAAGAATGAGTTTATTAGTATCATAAGGAGGATGGGCAAATTGCTGCCTGTCCTCCTTTGGTATATCCGGCAAATGGGGCGTACGGAAATGGTTTATGGAGGAAGCGCATTTGTGATATGCTAGAAATAACCTGAAACGAATGGATGGAAGACATGGACTTATCCATCGGGGCATTATTATATGAAGGGGATTCGCATCCTTAGCCCCATGACCTGTGTAATTCCCTTCTGAAGGGAGTCGTATTAAATGAATTCGGAAAACAACTCAAATCAGGGAGAAGACGTCATACTCTCTCGCGAGAAGTCAGTTGTACGGCGGGGCCAGATTGTGTACCGACCATCCGGAGCCTGGACTCCGGCTGTACACTCTTTGTTGAGACACCTGAGGCAATCAGGGTTTACCTCGATACCGGAAATTATAGGCTCAGGATGTAATGAGAAAGACCAAGAGATGTTAAGTTATATCGAAGGCGAATTTGTTCATCCCGGACCATGGAGCGACGAAGGTATCATCGAGGTAGGACAATTGTTGCGTCGGCTTCATGACGCTTCGGCTACATTTAATCCGCAACCCGGGATGGTCTGGAAACCGTGGTTCCTGCGGGAACTGGGTAATACCCGGGTGGTATACAGCCATGGTGATATGGCTCCTTGGAACATGGTTACCCGTGATGGGATGCCGATTGCACTAATTGACTGGGAATACGCCGGACCTGTACATCCACATGTTGAACTAGCCCGCGTATGTTGGCTCTTTCCTCAGCTGCATGATGATGATGTAGCTGAACGGGTTGGTTTGCCAAACGCAGAGGTTCGTGCAAGGCAGCTCCGTCTATTGGTTGACGCATATGGCGTCGATCCAGCTAGTAGGGCTGCCCTCTTTGATTTGATCGTGGAGGTGGTCGTTCGGGAAACGGCAGAGGAAGCGATTGAGCTGCAGGTCACGCCGGAAACGGAAGGCGTTCTGTGGGGATTGGCCTGGAGGGCGCGGAGTGCGGCCTGGATTCTGCGTCATCGCGCTATACTGGAGAAGGCGTTGAATACTAGGTTGTATTAGGTTGAAATAGTTAAACAGCCCATCCTCTTCGTGGGATGGTTTTTTTTAAATCATGGGTCATCGTCTAAAAACTTCATGAAGTCTTCTTTTATTTAGAAGATTTGCAGATATTGATCGGAGGAAAATTCATGTCTGGTTTAAGCGATAACAGGGAGGAAGTAAATCGTACGTTGCCTCTCTTCATGGCCGCCTCGGAGTCCACGGACCGTGGTGTAACAGTTCATATGGAACGAGAGGATCGGTATTCTAGGCAAGAGCGGTTTACGCCATTTGGAAAAGAAGGCCAGCTTCGCCTCCGGGACAGTCACGTGCTCGTTCTTGGAGCTGGTGCGCTGGGAAGCGCCGTAGCGGAAACTTTGGTTCGCGCAGGTGTCGGGCATGTAACTATCGTGGATCGGGATTACGTGGAATGGAGCAATCTGCAGCGTCAGCAGCTGTTTACCGAACAGGACGCGATCGATCGATTGCCGAAGGCCGTAGCAGCGGCCAAGCGGTTATCCGAAATTAATTCAGACGGTATCGTGGATGGTATCGTTATGGATGTACGGGCGCAGGAACTGGCGGTACTCTGTCAAGGCGTTGATTTAATGATGGACGCTACCGATAATTTCGGAACCCGGCTGATCCTGAACGATATCGGATATAAGCATGGAATCCCGTGGATATACGGAGGCTGCGTCGGAAGCTCAGGAATGAGTTACACATTCTTGCCGGGAGAGACGCCATGCTTGAACTGTTTGCTAGGAACGATTCCCTTGGGCGGTGACACCTGCGACATTAACGGAATTCTTCCTCAAGCGGTACAGATGGTCGCTGCTCATCAAACGATGGAAGCGATGAAGCTTTTATCGGGACACCGACAAGTTCTTAGAAAAAAGATGCTGTCATTCGACTTATGGCGTAATGAACGGGTGGAGTTTGGCGTAGACCGAGCGAAGCAATCAGACTGCCCCACATGCGGTGAGCATCCGAAATATCCTTATTTGACGGCTGAACTTGCTGATAAAAGCGAAGTGTTGTGCGGTAGGGATACGGTACAGATCAGGCCTGCCAGCCCCATGCAGCTTCAGCTGGATGAAATGGCCGATCGATTGAACAGGCTTCATCAGGGAAAAGCAACCGTAACGCCGTATATGATCATCTATCAGGTGACTCCGCATCGTCTGGTTATATTCCGGGACGGGAGAACCCTGGTACATGGCACATCGGATATCGCTAAGGCCAGGTCGCTGTATAATCAATACGTTGGTGGTTAATCTGCGACAACTTGCGTTACTAATCTATATATCCGTCAGTTACAAAAGGAGGAGTCGCAAAAGACTCCTCCTTTTGATGTATAAGCCGGATTATTGCACGATCAATTGAAAACCGTTCTGAATGAAAAACCGATCCGGATGAGCGATATTTTGCGTTGTCAGATTGTTAAATGTTGCCGACCCATTGCCCGTATAGGTGTAAATCGCCGCACCAGGATGAGGATTCGAGAATCTTGAGGATGTAATCCCGTCAAGCCCTGTACCGTCAATATGGATGTTGTTAAATACGATGTTCTGAAAGCCGCCACCATAACCAAGCTGAACGGCACTGCGCTGGGTGTTCAAGATATCGATGTTGGTAAACGTGACATTGCGAATCGCATCATTCGATGCTTCCAGATCGATCGCGCCGCGCTCGCCATCGTACAGGTCTTTACTGGTTCCACTCCCCATGATCGTTGTATCGGAGAACAGAATGCCGGTATTGTTTTGGAAATGGTACCCCGGGAACACGGTATTCATTCGAATACCAGATCCGCCTACGGTGTCAACAATCAGGTTGTGAGTAGCCTTATGACCACTTCCCCCAAAGAATGCAATGGCTGCCGCACGCCAATTATTTTCGATGGTATTATACGAGAAGGTGTTGTTAACGCCCGCAGGTGCGCCATTGACGTTACTCGTCCATACGGCGAGACCATCGTCTCCGTTATTTCGAATGCTGCTGTTACGAACAGTTGAATGGCTGGTTCCTTGGGCAAAATTGACCCCATCCGCCAGATTATTGCGGATCCGGCTGTTTTCAATGATTAGACCCTCCGCGATAATGGCTGGGGTATGCGCATAATCGCCTACCCAGAAGCCGCACTCAAAATGCTCGACCCACACATTGTGTATTTTGGAGTTGGTGCCGAAATTATCCATAAATCCCTTGTAGATTGCATTTTGATTATAACGTGACCGCAGATTTGAGTTGAGGTAGATATGGCTGAAGTCAAGCTGGCCCGTGATCCGAAGTGAAATCCCGCCAGAAGCGGCGTTCGGGTTGGTAAATTGAATGTTTGTATGCCAGATGCCTGCGCCCATAATCTTGATGTCATCCATCATATTCCCAACCGAACCGATCTTCCACATGTTGCCCAGATGGAATGTCCCTTCAGGAATGTATAAGGTTTTGCCGGTTGAAGCGGCAGCCTGCACAGCAGCTTCAAACGCCGGTAGGTCATCTTGGCCATCGTTTGGCGCTGCACCGAAATCCGTTACGGATACCGAGTTGGCCGGGCGGGCGATAGCCGTCGGTACCGGCTCGATTTCGATAAAATCAACGCCATATTCCAGGTTATCGGCATTGGACTTTTGAATCCGAATTTTGTCTCCCGGCTGGAGCGGCGTATCCATCTTCCAGTGTACTTCATCGAACCGGAAGAGAGGGCGTCCTCCCCCAGGCTCATCTGCAGGATGATCGCTGGAGAAATACTGCCAGCTGTAGTAGGAAGTCAATGGAACGGTTTTTTTCTTTGTGCCATTTACATACACGTCGAGTGAGCCGGTCAATCCCATGCCGTCGGGTGAGTCCGGCATCGTATAACGCATGGTTACGCCGGCCCCGCCTTCACCTGGCCGAACCGTCCATTCCAGATTGGACCCGTTGGAAGGAAGTGCTACATAACGTTGGCCGGATGCTTCCGATGCTGTGAGCGCTTGATCGAAAGTCGGTGCCGTCTTCAGCAGAGCCCCGCCGCTGCGTAATGCATCATCCGTATCGTATCGGGTATATGGCATGCTGGCGCCACGGGAGGAATATACCGTGAGATTGGCCTGGCTGACGTTGTTCTCCCGTTTGACGGGTACTTCGTTTGCATCGGGTGCCACGGTGGTTGTTAACGTGTAGCTGCCATTTTCCGCTGTCCATGTGCCCGGAATATGGACAGCGGCGGAGGAACCTGCAGCAAGCGCGCCATCATAACCACCGGTGAAGGTTTGAATCGTTGAACCGGCCGGATTTTTCAGAGCGACGGAAATCGCGTGGGATCCGCTTGCCGTAGCTTTGTTGCCCTGGTTCTTAAGATTAACGGTAAAGGCTACTGCATTCCCTGCGACAGGAGTGGCGGGTGACCATTGCACGGTTCCTATCAAATCAGAGCTTTCAACGCTACCAATAACCAGAGGGGATGTATGCGAATAGCTGTTGTTTTCGTTATTCTGTTCCATGATTTCATTATCCTCATCGACCTTCGCACTGACGGAATAGGATCCAGCCGCTTTGGTTCCGGCTTGTAATGTTACCGTGGTGGATGCTCCTGCCGCAAGCGGACCTACCGGGGAGGAGCCTGCTTTAGCGCCATTCAGGTAAAAATTGACCGTCGTAGCCCCAGCTTCCACGTTCCCAATGTTTTTAACTGTAGTACTCAGTGTAATGTCATCGTTTTCAATCGGAGAAGAAGGAGTCCAGGACATATCCGTAATGGTCAGGTCCGGATTCTCGCCGGCTGTGCCGTACACTTCGAATTCCGCAATCTGCCCGGCCGGTGCGCCGGAATTGGACGTTATGTTCAATTGTAGGCGTTTAACGGTTGCCGTTACGGGAATCGTCACAAAGTTGCCGGACGCGGGATTGAACGCATATGACTGTGGCGATACCAAATTACTGAAATTCGTTGTGCTCTGGTCATGCCCGAGCACTTGTATGGTTTGGGTGCGCGAACTCCACGCCTGAGACGGATTGAGCTTCAGTACGATGGTAGTGATATCGTGATCGGTTCCCAAGTCGAGCGTCAGGGTGCTTGGATTGCTTCCGCCTTCCCAGTAGGTTTGGATGTCGTTGTCGTTAGCATGGGTTGCTGCATACGTGAAGGTGCTTGAGGAGGCGGTAATCGGTTTGCCGCTCGCGATGTTGTTACCCGTCGGAGGTGTTGGCGGGGAGACCGATGGTCCATAAATTTCAAACTCCGACAGCTGTGCTGCCGGCCAAGTCGTATTGCTGGTTACGGTCAGGCGAACATATCGCGTGCTTGCTTCGTCAAAATGGATAGTCACCGAGTTTCCTGCTGTAGACGGGTTGAATTCATAGTCGGCCGAGTCCACCATATTTGAGAATGTGGAACCGTTCGAGCTGCCCTGCACAGTTAGCGTTTGTGTCCGTGACTCCCAGGTGGCAGGAAGTTTAAGGACGATCCGGTTGATGCTGGTGTCAGCACTGAGATCGACTTGAATCCACTGCGGGAATGCATGATTCGTGCTTTCCCAGTATGAGCCCTGATTGCCATCGTTAACGTTAGCCGGCCCATAGGTTTGGGATTGACCACTTGCTGTTACAGCTTTGCCAAGCGAGAGGTTGGTTTCGCCTGCGGCTGAAACCGGTGCGGGCGGCCCTGCAGCCGTGCATACGATAGAAATCAGCATAGCCATGACAAGAGGCCATACCACGAGTTTGTTGCGCATGTTATTTTCCTCCTCCAAAGTGTGTTCACACCATACTTTCCTTTCCGATTGAACAAGCGGAATTTTGAAGATATCCCCCTTTCCTAATCCTTTATCCCATTATAAAAATAGCGTCGCATCGGAGATAAGATGTAATTCTACGGAAATCGTATGTGATCCCAGCATCTTTTCGAGTGAAAACAGGATGAATCAGACATACTTACATTATTAAGCGTTGAAAGCGGGGGGGAACCCGTGGAGAAAGTAATTTTGATCGCGGCAGACAATCAAGATCGGGTCCAGACCGTTATGGAGCTTTTAGAACAAGCGGGTTATAAGGTTAAACATGCCATGAATTATTCGGAGGTAGTCGCCGTTTTGCAGCGCTCAGGCCCAGACCTGCTGCTTATCGACAGCAGATTGCCGGGCATGAGCGAATTCAATCTCGTGGAGCGGTTGACAGGCAAAAGGGAACAGGTCCCGATCATCGTCATCGGAAATGACGGTTCTGATGAAGCCATTCAGGCATTGGAGGCAGGTGCCCATGACTATATCCCTAATGACAGAGATACAAGGGAGCTTTTGGCGCGTATTGCCAATTTTCTGAAACTATTTCAGACGGGTCGCATGGAACAGGAGGAAGTCATCCGAATCGGAGATCTGGTGATTGATCCTCTGAGCCGGAATGTATCCCGAGCAGAGGAAGCGATCGAGCTGACTCATCGCGAATATGATCTGCTGCTGTTTTTGGCTAGAAGGCAGGGCCAGGTATGCACGCGTGAGGATATATTAAAACAGGTATGGGATTACGATTTTCATACGGGCACCAACGTGGTAGATGTCTATATTCTTCATTTGAGAGAGAAAATCGATAGAGGGCGCAAACAAAAGCTGCTGCGTACGATTCGGGGGACCGGATATAAACTGCTATCGCAGGAAGAAATCAATGCTGCAAGCAAAAAAGACCGCCTTCCGTGAGGAAGACGGTCTTTGATAGAATTCCATAGTAACAATGGAGTGATTAAACTACAGTACGCGACGAGCTTTCAGGTAAGTTTTGCTCCAGTTGCCGGATAGGCTGGAGATTGTTACGCCAGGCTTGCCGTAAGTGTGCAAAATTTTGTTGTTACCCATATATACGGCAACGTGAGTCACGTTTCGACCATTGGCACGGCTTCCGCTCGAGAAGAATACCAAATCGCCGGCTTTCAGGTTCGATTTCGATACCGCTTTACCCACTTTGGATTGTGCAGCAGATGTACGAGGCAGATTCACACCGTATTTTTTGAAGATATGCTTCATAAAGGAAGAGCAATCAAATACTCTTGTAGTGGATGTGGATGCTCCGAATTTATAAGGTGTTCCCATATATTGTTTACCGAAGTTAACGACTCGAGTTCCTGTGCTTACCGATGCTGCTTCTACAGGAGCCGGTGGTGCAACAGTAAGAACTGCTCCTACACCCAAAGTTGCGCTCAAGCTGATTACTACGGCCTTCTTAATCCAATGCTGTCGATTCATGTTGTTATTACCTCCAAGCAGTTTTGTTTTTTGCGATGAACCGAGTATATCAGATTTGAAACCGACTATATTTTGGTTAATCGGCGCAAACCCTTGGGCCGCATGAAATGAAAGCGGATTATTAAAATATGATTAAAAGTTACAAAATATTAAGAAATGGGTACAGACGATGAGTTGAAAACGAGAAAAAACCCTTGTACACAAGGGTTTTTAACGATGAATTTGATTGTTAACATGACCGTATCAAAGATGACAAAATAGTAACGATTAGTGATCCTTGCTTTGAATAATGAGCAGTAGACCGCCTTCGATCCGGACCGTCCCTTTATCCTCGGCCAGCTTATTGCTAACTCCAAGAGACTGCCCCAATCGCAAAGTGGCATCGTGGAGCGGGTACTCGAATCCTTCGAGATGGATCCCGGTAACTTCCGTAGTCAACGGCAGGAGGGAGACATATGTAAACCCTTTGTTCTCGACAATGCAGCTGGAGCCTGTCAGGGTAATAAAATTGTTCTCATCTAATATAGAACACGGGATATGATGCTGGAGCCCACGAATCAGCATGTGGATATTAGCCAGCGTGTGATCCAGGCGCGTGCCCGTAGCTCCCAGAATCATGATGGATTCGGGGGAATGCTCCAGTGCCAGTTCGAAGGCAAGCTCGGTGTCGGTTAAATTTTTATCGATGGGATCACAGTCAATCACCTTGCCGCTCATGGATCGTACTCGATCCATTTGGCCTGGCGAAATGGAGTCGAAATCTCCAACGGACAGGTCCGGTTCGATTCCATGTTCAATCAGGTAGAGGGCTCCGCGATCAGCCCCAATAATGAAGTCTCCGTTTTGAACCTCATCCAGGAATCGTGGTGACAACTCCCCACCTGTAAAGATCAGGACGCGAGTATGGTTCATATAAATTCCTCCTTTTTCGAGAGAATTGTCATTGTATTCTAGTATAGAGCAGTTTTCATGCTTGCACAATTTTAATAGGCACGGCTACAATGTAGTATGTAAATTGACGGGGGAGCGGGGGAACTGAATTTTGGACATGCATGTGTTTGACGTATTCAGTATCATTGGCACCATTGCGTTTGCCATGTCCGGAGCTTTTGTAGCTATGGAAGAGGAATACGATATTTTGGGGGTTGTGGTTCTGGGTCTAGTCACAGCCTTCGGCGGGGGTATTATAAGAAACGTACTCATCGGCGTGCCGGTTACCACCCTGTGGGGACAGGGCGATTTAATCATGCTCGCGATGATTTCGGTATTTGTAGCGTTTGTGCTGCCGCTCGGTTTGATCCAGCACTGGAAGAAAACGGAGGCTCTGTTCGATGCGATCGGATTATCTGCCTTTGCAATTCAAGGGGCTTTATATGCTACGCAAATGAATCACCCCATGAGCGCGGTGATTGTGGCTGCCGTGCTTACCGGAAGCGGCGGGGGGATGGTCCGTGATTTATTGGCTGGACGGAAACCGCTGGTGCTGCGTGATGAGATCTATGCGGTTTGGGCCATGATAGCAGGAGTCGCCATCGGCCTTGGTGTAGCCACCAAGACATGGGAACTGCTTACTTTGTTTGTTGTGGTGATCGTGTTCCGGATGCTGTCCGTGCTTTATAAATGGAGGTTGCCTAGAAGGTCGCTGCACGAGGGCCATCCTGCGGCAGCCAATGGAAAAAAAGTCAGTTCGGGATAATGGAAGGTAGGCAACGTCATTCATGAGTATGAAATTTTTCGTGAAATGACGATTAAGAATAACGTGAAGGAGAGAGGACCATGGTATCCGTTTTGTTTGTATGTTTGGGCAATATTTGCCGATCGCCGATGGCGGAAGCGGTGCTGCGACATAAAATTGTACAGCGTGGACTGCAGGATAAGATAAGCGTGGATTCAGCCGGCACAGGAGATTGGCATATCGGAAACGTTCCCCATGAAGGAACCCGGAAGCTGCTGGACAGCTGGCAAATCAGCTACGAAGGTATGGTCGCTCGCAAAGTGGAAAGCCAGGACCTCGTCAAGTTCGATTACGTCATCGGCATGGATGATTCGAATGTGGCGAATTTGCGCAAGCTAGCGGGAGGCGACCATGCCGCGATTCTGAAGTTTATGGATTTGCTGCCGGATGAAAAGCTGCGCGAGGTGCCGGATCCGTATTTCACTGGAAATTTTGATGAAGTGTACCGTCTTATTGATGCGGGGTGTGACATCTTACTGGACAAAATCATGAAAGAAAAGCTATAATCGATTCGAACAAGCGGTGAGTCAACCGCTTTTTTGACGAAAATAATTGAAAGCGATACCAAGAAGAACGGGCTGCTGAACATAAAAGATGAACAATGCACATTCCATAAAAAATGCGCGGTTGTTCATCTTTTTTTGAAGTGAAGCAAAGGGCGTATAGCTTGCGCTTACTTTGCTTCACGGGTATTCTTTTTTTGCCAACTGCTTTCAAGCGTAACGCGTAAGGTCCCGGGTGGGACAGGCAAAGAATTTTGATGTAACAGGTCATTTATATAGCCAATGGATTTTGCCAATCAATCGATTAGCCCAGGAAGTACATAAGAGCAGCAGGGAGCTCTTTTTGCCAGAAGCCCCAAAGGTGGCGGCCGTCTTTTTCAAGATAAGATATTGTGGCACCCCGTTCTTCCAGCAATGCCTTTGTTGAACGATTCAATTCAACGAAGTTATAGACACCTGTATCGGTTGCATAGTTGTCTTCTTGCAAGCCTACAATCATATAGATGTCGAGCCAGGACAAATCCGGTTCTTCCCTGATCATATGCTGGGACTTCTCATAGAAGGCGCCGGACAAGCTGATGATTCGGGTGAAGAGATGCGGGTAACGCAAGGCCAGATGCACGGAGACACTTCCGCCAAGGGAGTCGCCGGCGAGTACTCTTTCGGCAGGCTCTTTGCGCACAGGATATTTTTGTTCTACGAAGGGAATAATCTCTTCGGCGAAGCAGGACAGATAAGCGTCGAAACGGTTGCCGAATGGCGCGTATTCCTCGGTGCGAACTTTGGTGTTCACTTCCACGCCTACAATGATAAACGGCTCCACACCTTCTTCGAGAATGAGCTGATTGGCCCAAGTCGCAATGCGGCCAAAATTGAAAAATTCCTCTCCATCCTGACAGTAAACAACGGGATAGCTGAGAATTTCATTGTATCCGGGAGGAAGGTAAATGCGCAGCGTTCGATTCTCCTGCAGAAACTGGCTTTCAATTACTTCTTTTACGATGGTTCGCTTCAATAAACGTTCATTCGTCATCATTCGTCACCTTTTTCGGGTTAGTTTTTGAAATGCGGTAAACAATAAGTTAAAATTACCCTGACATGTTGAAGTTGGCTGCTGTTCTATGATGTTTGTCATACTGTTATAGTATTGTTCATTAACTGTTATACATACAAACGTTAAGAAATATGAAATTTTATCTGCTATTTCTTTGACGAATGGAGTAAAACAGGTGTATAATAATTCTATAACAGCGGAACTTGATATTCAAATATTTATTGAGGTGAAAAAAATGACCAAGGTTCCTTATGAAGTATATACCGAGGAAGTCGATACTCTATCTGTACTTTCCCCGGATGGCAAAATCGTAAACAAAGATCTTCTGCCTGAATTGTCAGACGATCAACTGAAAGAAATTATGTACCGTATGGTATTTACCCGCACTTGGGACGACCGTGCCGTAAATCTCGGCCGCCAAGGACGTCTCGGTTTCTATGCTCCTGTATCCGGTCAAGAAGCAACGATGGTAGGTAGCGAATTCGCGCTTGAAAAAGACGACTTTGTCTGCCCGGGCTACCGTGATATGCCGCAAATCGTATGGCATGGACTTCCGCTTTATCAAGCATTCCTCTATTCCCGCGGACATCAGCATGGCGGACAAATTCCGGAGGGTGTTAACGTATTGATGCCTCAGATTATCATTGGCGCGCAAATCCTGCATGCCATGGGTATCGCTATGGGTTACAAATTGAAGAAGCAAAAACAAGTGGTTATTACGTATACCGGTGACGGCGGCTCTTCCGAAGGCGACTTCTACGAAGGCTTGAACTATGCAGGCGTGTACAAACTGCCGGTCATCTTCTTCGTACAAAACAACGGCTATGCAATCACAACTCCATTCTCCAAGCAGACTGCAGCATTGTCTATCGCACATAAAGCTGTAGCAGCCGGTATCAAGGGCGTTAAAGTTGACGGCATGGACGTTCTCGCGGTAATCAAAGCGGTTCGTGATGCTGCAGAACGCGGCCGCAACGGCGAAGGCGCAACGCTTATCGAAGCCGTGACATATCGTTTCCGTCCGCATTCCTTGTCTGACGACGCTACGAAATATCGTACGAAGGAAGAAGAGGGCGAGTGGAACGAGAAGGATCCGATCGCACGTCTTGCGAAGTACTTGGAAGCAAAAGGCCTCTGGACAGAGGAAGATACAGCTCGCGTGAAAGAAGAAGCGAAAGCGAAAGTCAACGAGCAAATTAAAAAAGCAGAGCAAACGGAAAAAATGACGGTACCTGGTTTGATCGACAGCATGTTCGAGCAAACGCCGAAGCATCTGGAAGAGCAGAAAGCTGATTTCCAATAAAAATGACGGGCCGATGATTGTCAAAGGTTGATCCTGGATAATCATCCGGTTTTGTCATGGCTGCAACAGGTCTGTTTTTGAATAACGTTTTGACATCGATATATAGCCGCAAGGCATAACACTGGAATTTTAGTGAACTGTATTTCTTAAGGAGGAAATGAAGCAATGGCACAAATGAACATGAAAGAAGCGATTCGCGACGCCATGCGCGTTGAATTGAGCCGTGACCCTAACGTTGTCATCTTCGGTGAAGACGTGGGTAATGTCGGCGGTGTTTTCCGGGTAACGGAAGGCCTTCAAAAAGAATTCGGGGAAGAGCGCGTATTCGATACGCCGCTGGCTGAGTCCGCTATCGGCGGTTTGGCAGTAGGTCTCGGTATTCAAGGCTTCCGTCCAATCGCTGAAATTCAATTCGTTGGATTTATCTTTGAAGCTCTTGACCAAATCGTTGTTCAAGCAGCGCGTATGCGTTACCGTTCCGGTGGACGTTACAACTCCCCAATCGTATTCCGTACGCCATTCGGCGGCGGGGTTAAAGCGGCTGAGCTGCATACCGATGCACTCGAAGGTTTGATCACGCAAACCCCGGGTATTAAAGTTGTAGTACCTTCCAATCCTTATGATGCAAAAGGACTCATGATCGCAGCGATTCGCGATAATGATCCTGTGTTCTTTATGGAGCACTTGAACCTGTATCATGCGTTCCGCGCTGAAGTTCCTGAAGGTGATTACACCGTTGAGCTTGGCAAAGCTAACGTGGTTCGCGAAGGAACCGACGTTACGATTATCGCTTACGGCCTGATGGTTCATACCGCAACGAAAGCGGCGGACGAACTTGAGAAGAACGGAATCAAAGCGGAAATCATCGACTTGCGCACCATTTCTCCAATCGACATCGATACCGTGCTTGCTTCGGTTAAGAAAACCAACCGTGCTATCGTGGTTCAAGAAGCGCAAAAATCTGCCGGCGTAGCTGCAGAAGTTATCGCTCAAATTAATGAGAAAGCGATTCTGCACTTGGAAGCTCCAGTGCTTCGCGTGACTCCACCGGACACTGTGTATCCATTCGCGCAAATCGAGGACACTTGGTTGCCTACTCCGGCACGTATCGTGGATGCCGTCAATAAAGTATTGAATTTCTAATAGCAGCAATTTCTAGGGAGGTTTTTCAGTTGGCAAAATTTGAATATCGTTTTCCAGAGCTGGGTGAAGGTCTGCATGAAGGTGAAATCATCAAAATGCATATCAAGCCGGGCGACAAAGTAACAGACGACGACATCATCATGGAAGTACAGAACGACAAGGCAGTCGTAGAAGTTCCTTGTCCCGTGAACGGTACGGTTCAAGAAGTTTTTGCCAAGGATGGTCAAGTGTGCCGTGTCGGTGAAGTGGTTGCTATCATCGATGCTGAAGGCGACATTCCTGAGCAGGAAGCTCCTGCTGAAGAGCAATCGGCGCAAGAAGCTGACGCAGCGAAAGGCAGCGCGGATACAACTTCTTCCCCGGCTCAAGATGCTCCGGCTGACGCTAAACAAGGCGGAAACGGTGGAGCAGCTGCACCAGCAGCACCTAACCGTGAAGTTCTGGCTACGCCAAGCGTTCGTAAATTCGCTCGCGAGCAAGGAGTAGACATTGCACAAGTGCAGGGCTCCGGCAACAACGGTAAAGTGACTCGCGAAGATGTTGAAGCCTTCAAAAACGGTGGAGGCCAAGCGACAGCAGCTCCAGCGCAAGAAGCAGCTTCCGAAGCAAAAGCAGCTCCTGCAGCATCCGCAGCGGTGGATACTCGTGCAGAAGAAGAGCGCGTACCATTCAAAGGCATCCGTAAAGCGATCTCGAACGCCATGGTTAAATCGGCTTACACAGCTCCTCACGTTACGATCATGGACGAAGTTGACGTAACCGAGCTGGTAGCGTTCCGTACCCGCATGAAACCGATCGCGGAGAAAAAAGGCACGAAAGTTACGTATCTGCCGTTCATCGTTAAAGCACTCGTTGCGGCTAGCCGTCAATTCCCTGCTTTGAATGCTATGATCGACGAAGAAGCGAACGAAATCGTGTACAAAAAATACTACAACATCGGTATCGCTACAGATACAGATAACGGTCTGATCGTACCGGTTATCAAAGATGCGGATCGTAAGAGCATCTGGATGATCGCTGACAGCATCCGTGACCTGGCTGCTCGCGGCCGTGAAGGCAAACTGTCCCCTAACGAAATGAAGGGCAGTACGATTTCCATCACGAACATCGGATCCGCAGGCGGTATGTTCTTTACGCCAATCATCAACTTCCCAGAGGTTGCTATTCTCGGTACCGGCCGCATCAGCGAAAAAGCGGTTGTGAAGAACGGCGAGATTGTAGCAGCACCTGTTATGGCATTGTCCTTGAGCTTTGACCACCGTATCATCGACGGCGCAACGGCTCAAAACTTTATGAACTATATTAAACAACTGCTCGCTAACCCTGAGCTGCTTGTTATGGAGGTGTAACTAATGGTAGTTGGAGATGCTTCTTTAGATATTGATACTCTAGTCATTGGTGCTGGTCCTGGTGGATATGTGGCGGCGATTCGTGCCGCCCAACTGGGTCAAAAGGTTCTGATCGTTGATAAATCGGAACTCGGCGGTGTTTGCTTGAACCGTGGTTGTATTCCTTCCAAAGCTTTGATCGCTGCAGCTCATCAGTTTGAATCCGCTAAGCATGCCGATGCCTTCGGTATTTCCGTGGAGAACGTAACCGTTGATTTTGCAAAAACGCAGGAATTCAAAAACGGCGTTGTCAAAAAAATGACTGGCGGCGTTGCCGGTTTGCTGAAAGGCAACAAAGTGGAAGTTTTCAACGGCGAGTGCATGTTCATCAACGAAAACGAAGCGCGTGTATTCAATGATCATGAATCTCCGCGTTACCGCTTCAAGAACTGCATCATTGCTACAGGTTCCCGCCCAATCGAACTGAAGCCATTCCCGTTTGGCGGACGCATCTTGTCTTCTACCGAAGCATTGAACCTGCCTGAGGTACCGAAAAGCATGATCGTAATCGGTGGCGGCTACATCGGTGCCGAGCTTGGTCAAATGTACTCCAAATTCGGTTCCAAAGTAACGATCATCGAAGGTCTGGACAGCGTTCTGGCTGGCTTTGACAAAGACATGACAAGCCTCGTTACGAAAAACATGAAGAAAACCGGTATCGAAATTATCACAGGTGCTAAAGCTGAAAGTGCTGAGCAAAACGATAAAGAAGTTACCGTGAAATACTCCGTGAATGGCGAAACCAAAGAAGTAACAGCAGATTACCTGCTGGTTACAGTTGGCCGTCGTCCCAACACGGACGGAGAGCTCGGTCTGGACCTGATCGGCCTCGATATGGATGAGCGCGGATTCGTGAAAGTTGACCATCAAGGACGCACAAGCATTCCTCATATCTTCGCAATCGGGGATATCGTGTCCGGTCTGGCGCTTGCACACAAAGCTTCCTATGAAGGTAAAGTGGCAGCTGAGGCCATTTCCGGAATGCCTTCCGTTGTGGATTACAAATGTATTCCAGCGGTTGTGTTTACAGATCCAGAATGCTCCAGCGTAGGTTACACCGAAGCTCAAGCGAAGGAAAAAGGCCATAAAGTGAAAGCTGGCAAATTCCCTTACGCTGGTAACGGACGTTCCGTATCCTTGAACCATCCGGAAGGCTTCGTGAAGATCGTGGCTGAAGAAGGAACAGGACTTATTCTTGGAGCGCAAATCGTAGGTCTGGAAGCTTCCAACCTGATTGCAGAGCTCGGTCTTGCGATTGAGATGGGCGCTACGCTTGAAGATGTAGCCTTGACCATCCATGCGCATCCGACGCTTGGTGAAATCGTAATGGAAGCTGCGGAATTGGTTATGGGTCATCCGATCCACATCATTGCCCGTTAATCCAAGACGTATTTTTCGAGTCATTATATATTCGGCCAGGAGGCAGAGAACGCGCAGGCGGTTTCTGCCTCCTGTTTTTTTGCATCCCAAACATTCCACGAACATGATAGACTGTTGATATGAGATTCTAGTGAGGTGACTATACATGAAACAATATTTGGAGCTGCTGCAAGACATACTTGATCATGGAGTAGAGAAAGGGGACCGCACGGGAACGGGAACGTTATCCGTATTTGGAAGACAACTGCGTTTTGACCTTGCCAAAGGTTTCCCTCTGATGACAACCAAGCGGATTCACCTGAAATCGGTAATACATGAGCTTCTGTGGTTCTTAAGCGGGGAAACAAACATCCGGTATCTAAAAGAAAACGGCGTGCGGATATGGGACGAATGGGCGGATGAGAACGGTGATTTGGGGCCGGTTTACGGCTCGCAGTGGCGAGCCTGGGAAACGCCGGATGGACGCCATATCGACCAGATTGCCAATGTCATCGATTCGATTAAAAACAATCCGGACTCCCGGCGGCATATCGTCAGTGCCTGGAACGTGGCAGAGATCGATAACATGAAGCTGCCTCCATGCCATTTTGTATTCCAGTTCTACGTGGCGGGCGGGAAACTCTCCTGTATGCTTACTATGCGCTCTGTGGACAGTTTCCTCGGACTGCCGTTCAACATCGCGAGTTATGCGCTGCTTACCCATATGGTTGCCCAGCAGTGCGGCCTGGAGCCGGGTGAATTCATCTGGTCCGGGGGCGATGTGCATATCTATTCCAATCATATGGAACAGGTCAAAACGCAGCTTGAACGCGAGCCTTATGAGCTGCCGAAGCTGGTCATCAAGCGCAAGCCGGAGAGCATCTTTGATTATACATTCGAAGACTTTGAATTCGAGGGTTACCAGTATCATCCAACCATTAAAGCGACCGTAGCTGTGTAAATAAAAAGTTGTGAGTCATATTCGGTAAAATCCATTCGTACAAGGAAGGAGTGAGTGTGCAATGATATCCATGATATGGGCAATGGGCAAGGATCAAGTAATTGGGCTGAACGGTACGATGCCTTGGCGTTTGCCGCGGGATATGGCCTTCTTCAGGGAGAAAACCCTGCATAAAACCATTCTGATGGGGCGCAAGACTTGGGATTCCTTTGGCAGCAAACCGCTGCCTCACCGAAAGAACATCGTGCTCACGAGAGACAAAAGTTTCGCGCTGTCGGACGATCAGGGCATGGTGATCCATGATATGGATGAAGCCCTTCCCTATGCGGAGAACGAAGAGCTGATGGTCATTGGCGGATCGCAGATTTATGATTTGATGCTTCCGAAAGCGGATCGACTGTACTGTACGTTTATTGATGAGACTTTTGAAGGGGATACGTTCTTCCCCGAAGTGAACTGGGATGAATGGGAAATTATCGAAGAAATTCCCGGCATAACGGACGAGAAAAATCCGTATGCCTACCGGTTTGTTACGTTTGAACGAAAATAAAGAGCTTGATGGTGAGCTTACAAGGGATAGGCATACCCTAATCCATTCATGTTGGCAACGCTTTGATAGTAGGATAATACAAATGATCATGCATATAGTCCATTTAACAGGTGAAAAGCGAAATGCTACTATATTTTTAATGTTTATACAAATCGCTGCTTAAATAGCCGCTAATCGTGGGGGTTCAAGCTCTGATAAAAAATTTTTTAGCATAAATAGAAAAAATAAATCAGACTGAAACCTGTTTCTTGGGTCATCTGAAGATCGATGTCGGATGATTTATGATATGATAAATTGTACATGGTAACCAGCATGGATAGAACGGATGGGGGTAAAAGCAGTATGTCTACACCAACAGGATTTATGGAATATCAGCGCCAGCTTCCGGCAGACCGGAGCCCGGCAGAACGAGTTAAAGACTGGGAAGAGTTTCATAAACATTTAGAAGAAGAAGAGCTCCAGACCCAGGGAGCACGCTGCATGGACTGCGGTACGCCATACTGCCATACAGGAATCGATATGCTCGGCGGCACTTCGGGCTGCCCGGTTCACAATCTGATTCCGGAATGGAACAATCTTGTATATCGGGGCTTATGGAGAGAAGCTTTGGAGCGTCTCCACAAAACAAACAACTTCCCTGAGTTTACCGGACGCGTATGTCCTGCCCCTTGTGAGGGTTCTTGTACCGTCGGTTTGATCGGGGAGCCGGTTACGATTAAATCCATCGAGCAAGCGATCATCGACAAGGGCTTTGAAGAAGGCTGGGTTGTTCCCGAGCCGCCTGAGAAGCGCACGGGACGTCGCGTAGCCGTTGTCGGTTCCGGTCCGGCAGGGCTGGCTGCAGCTGCTCAACTGAACAAAGCAGGCCATTCCGTAACCGTCTATGAACGTGCCGACCGGATCGGCGGCCTGTTGACTTACGGGATTCCATCCATGAAGCTGGACAAGGGTATTGTTCAGCGCCGTGTAGATCTGCTCGCGGCTGAAGGCGTCGAATTCGTTGTCAGCACCGAGATCGGCAAGGACATTCCCGCCAAGCAGCTGATGGAAGACTATGATGCCGTTGTCCTGTGCGGCGGTGCTACAAAGCCGCGTGAATTCAATATTGAGGGCAGTGACCTCAAGGGCATTCACTATGCAATGGATTATTTGAACGGAACCATCAAGAGTCTGCTGGATTCCGGTCTTGAAGACGGCAACTACTTGTCGGCAAAAGACAAAGACGTCATTGTCATCGGCGGCGGCGACACCGGCTCCGACTGCGTCGCTACAGCGCTCCGTCACGGCTGCAGCAGCGTCACCCAGTTCGGTACGCATAAACAGGCTCCGCTGCAGCGTGACCCCATTGCAAACCCTTGGCCGCAGTTCCCGAATGTGTACACGCTCGATTACGCACATGAGGAAGCGAAAGCACTGTTTGGCAACGATCCACGCGAATTCTCCATTATGACGACGAAATTTGTCGGGGATGAAGAGGGCAATCTGAAAGAGCTTCATACCGTTCAAATCGAGCGTATTGTAGATGAAACCGGCCGTAAAGTGTATCAACCGATTCCGGGTACGGAAAAAGTATTTCCTGCTCAAATGGCGTTCATCGCTATCGGTTTTGATGGACCGGAGCATACGCTGGTCGAGCAGCTTGGACTTGAAACGGATCGCCGTTCCAATGTAAAAGCGCCGTACGGCAAATATACGACCAATGTGGATAAAGTATTTGCCGCCGGAGATATGCGCCGCGGACAAAGCCTCGTGGTATGGGCCATCAACGAAGGCCGTGAGGTGGCGCGCGAGGTAGACAAATATTTAATGGGTGCGACCGTACTGGTTTAATCCTTCTCCTAAATATGCTATCATACTAATAGTAGTTAAAAGGACTTCGCGAGAGCGAAGTCCTTTTTGGAGTTAGCCACCGCGACATGGTTACTCATCGGGGAGGAGAATGTCATTTGAAAACGTTGGTCATTGCCGAAAAGCCGGATATGGGACGGAACATCGCTGCGGTCATCGAGCCGCGGGCCAAGAATAACCGTACATATCTTGAAGGTGAGCAATATATCATAACTTGGGCTATCGGACATCTGGTTGGGCTAGCGGAGCCGGATGCATATGATCCGAAGTACAAACGCTGGAATTTACGGGACCTGCCCATCATTCCGGAGCAATTCAAAATCATCCCGAATCCGAAAACCAAGGATCAGCTGAAGGTCATTGGAGAGGTCGCCAAGCGCTGCAGCCATATCGTAAACGCATGTGATGCGGGGCGAGAAGGACAATATATTTTCGCTCTGATCCAACAGCAATTAAAATTGAAACAGCCTGTAAAAAGACTATGGATTTCGGATTTAACGGCGGAAAGCATCGCCCGTGGCTTCGCGGAGCTGAAGGATGGGGTTGAATTCGAGAATTTAACGCAAGCTGCGCGCGCACGCAGTGAAGCCGATTGGTTGATCGGCATGAATGCGTCGCGTGCCTTTACAACCCGTCATCAGACATTACTATCGGTTGGGCGGGTCCAGACGCCGGTTCTGGCTCTAATCTATGATCGACAGAAGGAAATCGAAGCCTTCGAATCGCAAACGTTTTACGATGTGAAGGCCGTGTTTAAACAAGAGCAGCTGGAGTATAACGGAACATGGCAGGGAGAGCGGCTGACATCACAGGAGAAAGCAGAGGCGATTGCATCTAAGGTTCATGGGAAGAATGGGGTTATCACCAAATATGAGGTCAAAGAAACGAAAGAATATCCGTTCAAATTGTATGATTTGACCCTTCTTCAACGTGAAGCCAATGCCAAATACGGATACTCTGCCAAAAAAACGCTGGATCTTGCGCAAGCGTTGTATGAGCGTCATAAGGTGATCTCATATCCGCGTACCAACTCCAATTATGTGAATGAACAGAATATCGAAGGCATGCACAAGGCACTTCATATGTTGAAATCAACCTCCTATGCTTCGATGGCTGAAGGAGCAGATCCTAGCCGGGTGCACATTAACAATAAAGCGGTATGTAATCCACAGCGGGTGGAGGATCACCATGCCATCTTGCCGACGTTGAAGCGTCCGGGCACACTCAGCAAGGAAGAGCAGCATATTTACGATCTGGTCATCATCCGGTTCTTGTCGCATTTCTACCCGCCGGCGATGTATAAGCAGCATACGGTGCTCACCGAGGTAGAGGGGGAAACGTTCAAGACGGGAATCAAGGAACTGCTATCGCTTGGCTGGAAGGTGCTGATTGTCCAGGACAAAGAGCAGAAGAAAGCCAAATCTTCCAAGAAGGGGAAAGAGGACGAGGAAGAGGAGACCCAGGAATGGAACGACCGTTCCTTTGATCTGTTTCCCGATAAGCCGGTACATTGCAAAAAATCCGAAGTGAAAGAAAAGGCAACCCAACCGCCCAAGAGTTATACGGAAGGAACCTTGCTGAAGGCGATGGAGAGTGCCGGAAAATCCATTGAGGATGAAGCGCTTCGGGATGCGATGAAAGACAGCGGGCTGGGAACGCCGGCAACCCGGGCAGCGACCATCGAGCGCTTGAAGAAGGTCGGATATATTACGATGCAGGGCAAAAGAATCACCGTTACCCAAAAAGGAAGGACGGCGGTGGAGTTGATCCGGCATGCAGGCGTAGAATTACTCGCTTCGCCTGAGATGACGGGTCAATGGGAACGTCGCCTTCACCAAATATCCAAGGGCGAGGCTTCCGCAGACGTGTTCATGCAAAACGTGCAGAAGTTTACCATTTCGATCATCAATAAGGTATCCTCGCAGCGACCGGCGCCTTCGTCATTATTCGGCGGGGATGAGGACAAGTCCAAAGGCAGAGGGAAGCGAAGTGCGGGAAAAGCTGCCGCAACCTCGCGTGACAAGGAAGAGGGGGCGGCTAAGCGGACTCCGAAATCAGATGCCTCTACTTCAAGCGAAGCGTCGTCCGTACGCTCTTCGTTAGGCCGATGCCCTAGACCCGGATGTGAAGGGCATATTATTGAAGGTCGCAAAGGTTATGGCTGCGCCAGTTTCAAAACCGGCTGCAGTTATGTCATCTGGAAGGAATTTGCCGGTAAACAAGTTTCGCATGCGATGCTGAAATCCTTGCTGCTTCAAGGCAAGACCCAGGTATTATCCTTTAAAAACGAGGACGGCAGCACGTATAAAGGCAGGATTGTCCTAGCTGCTGAAGGGAACGGAAAGCTTGCTGTTCAGGCAGAGGACTCGAGTGAAGCCGTGAAATCGTGAGACGGCACAGTTAAATAAAAAACCGAGCCCATCAGGGAGTTGCTCCTTGATTTCGGCTCGGTTTATTTTGATTAATCCAAATGCTCTTCAATAACCTCGGGCACTTCGGTCAGCGCCGAAACGGTATATAACACATTATGCGGCTCTTGCTTCAGCTCGACCAGGTTATACTGCCATTCGCGCTGTTGTTTGATATAGATGCTGTTGATGCCAGCCGTCAGCGCCGGAATGACATCCGTGCGAAGCGAGTTGCCGATCATCCACGTATCGGAACGGGAGAATGTCCCCATCGTGAGGATTTCTTCCAATGCCGAAATGTTTTTATGCTGGCGAATGTAGATACGGTCTTTGAAGTAATCGGCCAGCTTCATCTGTTCGATTTTACGTTTCTGAATTCTGGTCTCGCCCCCTGTATAGAGGTGGAGGCAATGTCCATCCTCCTGAAGCTTCTCGAGCGTCTCGACCATGCCGGGGTAGGCTTCGATTTCCTGCTCATACACACTGAGTCCTAACTCGTAGAGAAGCTTCTCTTCCTTGCGCGAGCTTTCTCTTCCGTGAATGCGGCCGAAATAATGATACGTATCGATAAGGGACTGGGGAAAGTTCGCACTTGCAAATCCCAGCTTATCGATGCCGGCTACGTCGATCTCCATTTGCTTGGTCCGGACTTCTTCAGTAGTCAAGCCAACATGTTGAAACCATTCGGTCATCCACTCGAAATAATCACCGAGGATCAGATTGAAATATTTGTTGCAATGTACTAATGTGTCATCCATGTCGAAGATAATATGCTGCGATGTTTTACTCATGGTTCACTCCTTCTTGCTATGAAAGTCGAATGTAAGTCTCCAGGAACATCTGAAGCTCGGCAGCCCCATCCGGCCGCAGGCTGAATCTTTCGTTATTCTCGGACTTCAGATGGGAGCGCAGCAAGCCTGCCGCCCTCAATATCATCAAGTGGTGCATCAATTCCTCATAAGGCTGACCCAACTCGGACGCCATTTCGGACACGGCCTTCGGCTCATCTGCAATATATCGCAGGAGACGCAGGCGTTCAGGGTCCGCGAGAGCCTCGGTCATGCGGAGGAGAACGACGGGCGGCTCATCTTCCTCTTCTTCCGGGATATCGATAGGATACTGCAGCAGGAGTACGTTCTCATAGAAGCAATAGGTATTGATCGGCCGGAAATGCGTGCCCGGGAATAAGACTACGTTCTCCTGAGGCACGTCATCCAGTATAACCCCGCTTGAGGCATATTCGATCAAGTTTTCGTCGTCCATTTTCGGAAGGAGCATTCGTTTCTCTTCGGCATCTTCTTCCAGAAGCTGGTACAGGTCAGGCTCCACTTCCGAGAAGTAGTGCTCGTGCCAAAGCTTCATCAGCGGTGTATAGTTTTCTCGAATTCTAGATGTTTCATCCAGTGAGAGAGACGGCAAGTGAGGCTGAAGCAGGTCATGCAGCTCTTCCACGGCGGAAGATTCGATCCAGTTCAGAAAATCCGGGATTTCAAGGTGTTCTCCCCGAAGCATGATCAAAGCGTATAACACATCATAATCTCCGAGTGGCCATGAACGGGCTCGACTGAACTGGACACGAACAGGCTGAGGTAAACGCTCGTCCATCTCCGTTATCAGCTGTTTTCCGATATCCAGATTATCGGTCCATTTCCTTGTTGCATATATCATGAAGCTGCCTAGCAGCTCGTACACCATAGAGACATCGATACTAACTTTATATTTCATTAACGGATACCCTCCCAATTGATGGCATTGTTATTATTATGGCTTGTATGGATTGGGCTTGTCCACTATAATGTTCATTTGGCTGTTTAAATTCATCGTTTTTTCACATTAGAGGAGGACTATATTTCAGTGACAGAAGCTGTAACCCCCCGTCAGGGGAGAACTCATTATTTCATTTTAATTGCCGTCGTGGTTGCGGCAGGTTTAAGTCAGGGACTGTTATTACCGGTTCTGGCTATTTTTTTGGAACGGATGGGTATCTCATCCTCCATGAACGGATTGAACGCGGCGGCGCTATATGTAGGCTCGTTTGCCATGACGCTCGTTGCGGAAAGACTTCTCGGATGGGTCGGTTTCAAAAAACTGATCATTTCGGGACTTGTGATGGTAATGCTGTCGCTGGTCGCTTTTCCGTTGATTCCGAGCGTGGCCGTCTGGTTTCTACTGCGCGTGCTCGTGGGTATTGGCGATAGCGCACTTCATTATGCGGCACAGCTATGGGTGCTGATGATGTCAACGGTTAAGAACCGGGGGCGAAGCATATCCTTTTACGGCATGTCCTACGGTTTGGGATTCAGTATAGGGCCGCTGGGCATTCCGCTGCTAAAGTATGGCGAGGCGGTACCGTTTATCATTCTGGCCGTGCTGTTCTTGTTCATTCTGTTGATCGTGCTCTTTAAACTTCCGAACTTGAAGCCGGAAAAAAACGAGAATGGGGAGCAGCAGCCGGCTGGACGCTATCTCAAAAGCTACCGCCTGGCCTGGTTTGCCTTGATTCCCGCGTTCCTCTACGGATATATGGAAGCAGGCATTAACAGCAACTTCCCGGTCTACGGGCTAAGAAGCGGGTTTACATTGGGCGAAATTTCGGCACTGCTTCCTTTTGTCGGCATCGGCGGTCTGGTGCTGCAGCTTCCCCTCGGCATTTGGAGTGATAAATTCGGACGCAAACGGGTGCTGACAATCGCCGGTATTGTGGGCGGGTGCTGTTTCTTGCTCATTCCTGCAGCAGGAACGAATTTCTGGGCAACCTTACTATTACTAACGCTGGCCGGCGGCCTGGTTGGATCCTTCTTCTCCCTCGGGTTGGCTTATGCGGCGGATATCCTTCCCAGAGTGCTGCTGCCGGCGGCCAACGTCGTGGCTTCCTTCCATTTTAATGCGGGCAGCATAGCAGGTCCGAATGCGGGGGGCGCTATCATGGAAACGGGGTGGAACGGAGGGATCTTCGTTCTGCTTGGTGGATTGTATATTCTGTTTGCGTGTACGGGATTATGGTTTAAAGTCACAACAGCATCAACACAAAAATAGGAATGTGTGTTCTCATGGCAATTGCTTTCGCTTTCTTCTAAACTAGAGAGTAGGAATATGCACTTGACGGGAGAGACGATAACATGATTAAAGTGGATCGGCTGAAGAAAACGATGGGTCCTGAACGCACACCGGTGTTAAAGGATATCACTTTTCAGATGGAGCACGGGGAAATGATCGGTCTGATCGGTGCGAGCGGAAGCGGGAAAAGCTTGTTGATGAGCTGTCTATCCATGCAGCAAAAATGGGACGGCGGCAAATTAACGATTGATGGCGAAGATATGATGAATCCTGCGGGAAAACGGAGAATTCGCCGGGAATGGGCTTATCTTGAGCAGAACCCGTCCTTGAATGTGAATCGAACGGCGCTTAAGAATGTATTGATCGGACAATCCAGCCAAACACCGCTGTGGCGGATGGTAACCGGAATGGTCCGGTCTGATGATTATATGGGAGCTATGGATACGATTGAGCACCTGGGCTTGTTGGACAAGGCCAAACGAAAGGCCGGCGAGTTAAGCGGCGGCGAGAAGCAGCGGATTGCGATTGCCCGCGCGCTCGTTCATGGTGCCAAGGTGATTTTGGCGGACGAGCCGGTCACGGGACTTGATCCGGCTTCGGCCGAGCATGTATTGAAGACACTTAAAACCTTGTGCGAGGAAGAACGTTTAACTGTATTTACCGTGATTCCCTTGGAGCTGGCCGAGAAGTATTGCACCCGGATCATGGGTCTATCCGGCGGAGAACTGGCCGTGGATGTGACCGGAAGACGTTTAACCCATGGCGAGAAGTCAAGACTGTAATTATCGATCACCAAAGACGCCAGGTGAATGTATAGAAATGAGTTGATACTTATTGAAATATAGAGTGATGCAAGCCCTCTTGGCAGGCTTGTTACTATTTATCCTAAGCGGCTGCACGTTTATTCAGGACCCGGTGTCTTTAATGAAGCGACCGGATTTACCGACGGATAAAGCGACACTGAATGGCGCTATTCAATCTGCGCTTCTGAAGAAAAAGCTGAATGCCGGTGCCATTATCCGGCCGCGAAGTGACGTGGATAGCAGTTCCATCCGTATTCATGACCTGGACAACGACGGGATCATGGAAGCGGTCGTCTTCTATCAGACGCCGGACGATGAAGTGAAGATCCATGGCATGATCATGCAGCAGCAAGGCGATACATGGGTGAAGAAGCTTGATTTCGATGGAGAAGGGACGGTATTGGAGTCGTTTGATTTCGTCGATTTTACGAATGACGGCAAGGTCGACATCGTAGCCGGATTCTCCCGCGGCGAAGAGAATCTTCAGAACCTGCTTGCTGTGTATTCATTCTCCGGGGATTCGCTCGAAAAAATACCGGCTTTGCCATATACACACTTTAATATCGGAGACATGAACGGGGATAAGATCAACGATATTACGGTTGTCTATCTTCAGCAGAAAGAGCTCTCGTATATCAGCACCTATCAATATGACAAATTCGAGGACGCCTTTGTCGAGCTGAACAAGCTGGAACTGGGACCGAATATCGAAAGTTATTACAATGTTGTCGCAGGTAAAGTGGCCAAGGACAAAGAAGGTATCATCTTGGACGCTTCGGTTGTATCCAGCTCTTCTTATTCCAAGCTCATTATTATGGAGGAAAACCAGTTTATTGACGTCCTCCAGGATGAACTGCTTACCTACAAGGAGCTGCCTGTCGAGAGCGAAGATGTGAATGATGACGGTATTTTGGAGTTTGGTGTTCTTATGAGGCCAAGCGGCTGGGAAGATCGGCTTATCCTGGATGAGATCCCGTTCTTCACCACGTACTTCCAGTGGGACGGAGAGGTACGGGAGAGCAATGAAAAAGAAGGGCTTCAATTCGTACTCCAAAGGTACTACGATATGAACAATCACTTCTATCTGGACTTTCCGCCAGACATGTACAATAAGATTACCATCACGCCGGAATCCAACAAAAATGCTTATTTAAACTTTGTCATGACCGATACGGGAGAGTCCGTTGCAGAGATTAAATTCTTTTCGACGGCCCAGTGGGAGAAAGCCGAATCTGATTGGGAGATTTTGGTGAAGGAGAAAAACCGCGTGATTGCTTACCGAAGTCATGGCGATCTGAAACTGAGTAAAAAAGATAAAAAGCCAAACAGCAATAATGTGGCTCCTATCGAAAGAAAGGGGAACTAGACCTTGAGTAAAGTGCTCATATTAGAAGATGAAGAATCTATCCGCAGTTTTATCGTAATTAATCTGAAACGAAACGGCTTTGAAGTTCTGGAGACTGGGGACGGCAACGAAGCCCTTCGTATGCTGCAAACGACGCCAGATATCGATATTGCTTTGCTTGATGTCATGGTACCGGGGATTGACGGATTTGAAGTATGCCGCAGAATTCGGGAAACGAACGAGCGGATCGGCATTATTTTTCTGACGGCAAAAGTTCAGGAGCAGGATAAAGTGTATGCCCTCTCCGTCGGAGCCGACGACCATGTAAGCAAACCGTTTAGTCCGACGGAGTTAATCGCCAGGCTGCAATCTCTGCTGCGGAGGGTGAATGTCCAGCGTGCGGGAGCCGCCAAGGTATCATTTCAATCAGGTCCCTTTACGCTGGATTTGATCTCCAAGCAGTTTAAGAAGAACGGGCAGCCGGTGGAGCTGACGCCTACTGAATTTTCGCTGGTGCAGTTTTTCCTGGAGAAAGAAAACACGCCGCTTAGTCGTGATGTGCTGCTCGATCACGTATGGGGCAAAGAATATATGGGTGACCCCAAAATCGTGGACGTGAACATTCGGAGACTGCGCCAAAAAATCGAAGGCAATCCTTCCGAGCCGGAATACCTCCAGACGGTATGGGGACACGGCTATAAATGGAAGGGTCAGGGACAATGATCATCAAAAAAGGCATTCGGCGGCAAATCGTGCTGCACTACTTCCTGGTAGTGTTCATCGCCTTGCTGCTGATTGAGGTTATATTTCTAATCGCTTTACGATCGTATTATTACGATACGGTATACAATCATATTGTGAATCATATTAATACCGCCAACGATTTCTATCAGCCCTTTCGACTGACTTCGTCGGACAACGTCAACCAGCTGAGCGAGATGGTTCGCCATTTTGAATTGTATACAACGGAGCTTCAAATTCTGAATCCGGCGGGTCAAGTGCTCTCAACCTCTACCGGCTTCGAAATAGAACAGACCATCAATACCAGTGATGTCACCCAAGCGCTTGCAGGCAATACGAGCCGTTGGATTGGCAAGCAGCAAGGTACGGGGCAGATCGTTATGGCTGTATCCCAAACCGTTTCGAACGGTTTTGAGAAAACCTACATTCTTCGCTATGTGACTTCGCTTGAGTTCATTAACGACAAACTGATGAAAATCACACTGTTTGCCGTCAGCATCGGAGGGGCCGTGTTAGCGCTAGTGCTTGCCTTCAGCATTGGGCTGGCCAACTCCATCGTAAAGCCGCTCAACAACATTACGACGGTATCCGCCCAGATGGCCAAGGGCAAGTTTAACGTCAGAATCAAAGGCGACTATAAATATGAGCTTGGCGAGTTATCGTCAACCCTGAACTACATGGCGCAGGAGATTGTTCGAAGCAACCAGGTGAAGGATGATTTTGTTTCATCCATTTCGCATGAGCTGCGGACTCCGCTCACAAGCATAAAGGGCTGGAGTGAAACACTCGACTCCGGCGGCTATGATCCGGAAGAAACGAAGATCGGGATGCAGATTATTACGAAGGAAACCGATCGCTTGATCGGTCTTGTTGAAGAGCTGCTCGACTTCTCCAAGCTCCAGCAGAATGAGATGAAACTTGTGAAGGGTATCGTGAATTTACGGGAACTTCTGCAAGAGATTATGCTCAATCTGTGGACCAAGGCTGAGAAGAAGGGCATCCAGATCAAACTGGAGACCGACGAAAAACCGATTATCTATGGGGATGCCAACCGGTTGAAGCAGGTGTTTCTGAATATTGTGGACAATGCGATTAAATTCTCGCATGAGAACGGCATAATCAACCTGTCCTTCGCTATGGAAGACAAGTTTGTTGTCGTAACCGTGGAGGATCACGGAATTGGCATATCGGACGAACACCTGCGGCGGGTAAAGGATCGGTTCTTCCAGGTTAATCCGCTGAACGGGGGAACGGGACTGGGTCTCGCGATTACACAGCAGCTCATTGAGCTTCATGGAGGCACGATGGAGATGGAAAGCGAGCTCGGGCACGGAACATCCGTTATCGTCAAGCTGCCGCTGCCTGAAGGGAAAATACCGATGGCCGGCGGATTAGAGAACGGTGAGGATGACGAAGCCGGACCGACAGTATAAGCTTTGCCGGGTTACCGGCAAAGCTTTTTTCTAAAGATTAACAGAATTCAAAAGTTTCTAGCGAAGCGTGAGCAATTCTGAAGCATAGGCTCCACTTTGTGGGGTATTGTATTGGGGCCCCGGCAAAGTATTTGGAATAAGTTTCGAAGCATAGACTCCACTTTGTGGGGCTGTTAAAAGGGGGAGAGCGAAAGTGGGGGACACAGAAGCAACATTTTCTACTGAGCAAGGTCTGTTTGAATTAAAACGGGCTGAAGCAGAACAGGCAGGGGAGATGCTGTCGCTTCTCAAGGAAGCGGCGGAGGTGATGGAACAGCAAGGGCGCAAGCAGTGGAGTCCATCGCTCTTTTCCTTGGACTTGATGGAGCAGTATCTGGCGGAGCGTGAAGTGTTTATTCTGTGGCATGAAGACATGGCCATCGGCATGTTCACGCTGCAGTATGGAGACCCAGCCTATTGGGGAGAGCGGGACGATCCGGCCTATGGTTATCTTCATCGGCTGACCGTACGCGCCTTCTATCGGGGACTGGAGCTTGGAACGAAGATGATTTCTTTTGCAGAATCGTATTTGTTATCCAAGGGTAAACAGGGTTTCAGGCTGGATTGCGTATCCCATCTGCCGACGCTGAACCAATTTTATCAGCGCCAAGGATTTCAGTTCGTGGCTGAGCAGGATATGGGTGGTCGCTTCGTGAATTTATATGAGAAGCGTTTTATTTCATAATTTTACGTGTTACAAAACCTAAGTCGCATGCGCTTGAGATACAGTCAGCAGGGCACGATACATGAGAAAAAGCGATCCGTCACGGATCGCTTTTTTGTATAAAAGTCTGAAGGGATTTATCTCAGAGCTAATATTCTGTTGAAGAAACTCGTTTAAGATGAAGAGACATTAGCCCGCAAGCGTCCTTTTTCGTATACATCCTGAAGCAGTCGGGACGGCTGGGTACGAATGGTTGGTTTCGGAAGCACGGCCTCGTAAGGTCCAACAACTACAACGTTGCCGGGAGCCCCTTTTACAATCGCTCCATCCTTGATGATCGCTCCCTCACCGATGATGGCATGCTCGATATGGACGCCCTTGCCGATTTTGGCATTCGGCATGACCACACTGTCCTTGACGATGGAGTATTTGCCGATCTCCGCACCGCAGAATATAACGGAGCTCTTGGCTTTTCCTTCGAAGGTGCATTGGTCATGAATCAAGCAGTCTGTGTGTTCCGTATTGCGGTTCCGCGCCGCCGCCAGTTTGGTCTTCCATGCTCGGGTATACATAGGCCAATCGGATCTCTCCAGGACTAGCTCGTTTTGGCTAAGCACATCCATATGGGCTTCCCAGAGGCTTTCAACAGTGCCCACATCGCGCCAGTAGCCCTGAAAGCGAAACGCAAGCAGTGATTCTTCTCCGACCAGCATCTTAGGGATGACATCCTTCCCGAAATCATGGCTGGAGTTTGGATCAGCCGCATCTTCAATGAGGTGCTGCTTCAGATAGTCCCAACGGAACAAATAAATGCCCATCGAGGCGAGGTTGCTTTGTGGTTCTGCCGGCTTTTCGGCAAATTCAATGATATTGAGATTGTCATCAACGCTCATGACGCCAAACCGGCTGGCGTCTTCCCAAGGTACTTCCATCACGGAGATCGTGGCAGGTGCCGCTTGTTTCATGTGGGCATCAAGCATTTCGCGGTAATCCATCTGGTAAATATGGTCCCCGGATAGAATAAGGACATGTTCGGGATTTTGATCGTCGATGTATGGAATGTTTTTATAAATGGCGTCTGCTGTACCCAAGTATCCGTCTTGGTGTGTGCTGTTGGATGGAAGCAGAGCAATGCCTTCACGTCCTGTATGTGTTAGTCCCCAGGGTTCGCCTTCACCGATATGTTCGTGTAATGATTCTGCCTCATATTGTGTAAGCACTCCAACCGTATCGATTCCGGAGTTCACACAATTGCTGAGAGGAAAATCGATTATACGGTAATGTCCGCCAAAAGGAACGGCGGGTTTTGCCAGCTTAGACGTAAGGGGAGCTAATCGTTTACCTTCTCCACCGGCCAGAAGCATAGCAATACAGTCTTTTCTCTTCATCACGTTTCCCTCCCAATGTATTTTCACGTTGTACATTACATAAACGACATTCCCGGGGTTTGAAACGATTATATTGAAAAAGTAAATTGAAAATTACAAAATTATTTTTCAGGGACATTTTTTATTTTCAACATGGTTAGAATGGGGTAATAGCACTAATAATATGGATTTTTAAGAAAAAGCGGGTGACGATGATTGAACCAAGCAGTTAGGGAAGGAAACATGACTCCGGAACAATTGTATTTATTTCATGAAGGAACCTGGTATCACAGTTACCAATGCATGGGCGCACACCGTGTTACTGAAGATGGACAAGAAGGCGTGCGTTTTACGGTGTGGGCTCCGAATGCAAGGCAGGTGGGTCTTGCCGGAGACTGGAACGGCTGGGACGGTTCCCAAGACACGTTATATAGGATGCCCGATTCGGGAATTTGGAGTCGGTTTTTCCCTGGGATGGAGACTGGAACTTTTTACAAATATCATATCACCGGACCGTATGGAGAAACGTTCTTGAAGGCGGATCCGTACGCGTTTCATGCCGAAATTCGGCCTGCAACGGCATCGGTCGTGACCGATCTCTCTGGTTATCATTGGAATGATGCTGCTTGGAAAAGAAAGAACAAATCCCCCTACACCAAGCCGATGAACATATATGAAATGCACTTTGGAACCTGGCGGCAAAAGGAGAACGGCTCGTTCTATACATACCGCGAGCTGGCGGACCAGCTGATCCCCTACTTGCTGGAGATGAGTTATACCCACGTGGAATTCATGCCCTTGGCTGAGCATCCGTACGACCTTTCGTGGGGGTATCAGGGAACCGGATTCTATGCGCTGACGAGCAGATACGGAAGTCCCCATGATTTCATGTACCTTGTGGATCAGCTGCATCAAGCTGGTATTGGCGTGCTCCTCGACTGGGTGCCCGCACATTTTGCCAAGGATGCCCACGGGCTTCGACTATTTGACGGGGCGGCTCTTTACGAGTACGCAGACCCGCAAAAAGCAGAGAAACCGGGCTGGGGAACACTGTCTTTCGATTATGCCAAGCCAGAGGTGATTTCATTCCTCATCTCCAATGCCTTATTTTGGATGGATATGTATCATATTGATGGTCTTCGTGTTGACGCTGTGACAAGTATGATCCGGTTGGATTTTGAGAAGCGCGAAGGTCAATACAGCCCTAATGAACATGGTGGCTTGGAAAATCTCGAAGCGATATCCTTTCTGCAGGAATTGAATAAAGCCGTGTTTCGCTATTACCCGAATGCCTTGATGATGGCCGAGGAGTCCAGCGCATGGCCAGGGGTTACGGCACCCGTGCACGAAGGAGGCCTCGGCTTTAATTACAAATGGAACATGGGCTGGATGAATGACACGCTGTCCTATGTGGAGAAAGAATTCGATCAGCGGCCTACCCATCATAATTTACTAACATTTCCCATTTGTTATGCCTATTCAGAGAATTTTACATTACCGCTGTCACACGATGAAGTCGTCCACGGGAAGAAATCACTGCTTAATAAAATGCCGGGAAGTTATGAGCAGAAGTTTGCGGGACTCCGAATTTTGCTCGGATATCAGGTTACCCAGCCCGGCAAGAAGCTGCTGTTTATGGGGGGAGAGTTCGGTCAGTTCATTGAATGGAAGGATCAGGAGCAGCTGGATTGGCTGCTGCTGGACTACGAAAGCCACCGGAAACAGCTGGCTTATACGGCAGCGTTAAACCGCATGTATGTGGAGGAGAAGGCGCTATGGGAGCAGGATCACCGATGGGAAGGCTTCGAGTGGCTCAGCGCCGATGATCATGAGCAGAGTGTACTATCGTACATGAGAATGGGCACAAAACCTGGCGATACACTGATTGTCGTCATTAATTTTCAGCCCCGGGCATATGACCAATATCGGATCGGCTTACCGAGAGCGGGACAGTACGTGGAAATATTGAATTCCGATCACACCGATTATGGCGGCTCCGGACTGGTCAACAACGAAGATATGAAAGCCGAGAAGAAGGCCTGGCATGGCCAAACCCACAGCCTGGAGATCAAGCTGCCTCCGTTAGGCATGGTCGTGTTAAAGAAAAAGCCGCGTTCCAGAAAATCGCAGGCTCGACAGGACGCTTCACTCAAGGAGGCAGCAGTAACAGAGAAGACGGCACGGAGAACCAAGCGAAATCAAAGGGGGAAGCAGGATTGAAATTGTTATTTGCAGCTTCAGAATGTGGACCGTACATCAAGACAGGCGGATTGGCGGATGTGATCGCTGCTTTGCCTAAATCCCTTCGTGGCATGGGCGAGGATATTCGGGTGGTTCTTCCCAAATATCGAGGAATTCCTGAGGAATACCGGGAGCGTATGACTCATGTAGGGGAAACCCGGGTGCGGGTAGGCTGGCGCGAGCAGTATTGCGGCATCGAATCCCTGGTAGAGGACGGGGTCACGATCTATTTCATAGATAATGAATATTATTTTGGCCGCGACGGCATTTATGGGTACATGGACGATGGCGAGCGCTTTTCGTTCTTCAACCGCGCCGTCCTCGAGATATTGCCGGTTATCGGCTTTCAGCCGGACGTGCTTCACTGCCACGATTGGCATACGGCCATGATTCCGCTGCTTCTTGAAGATGTCTACCGCCATGATCCTTACTATGCGGAGATTGGAACCGTATTTACCATCCACAATTTGTTGTATCAAGGCGTATATCCATACGAGGTGCTGGTTGATCTGCTTGGAATCCACAGCCGCCATTTCACAGCGGACGGCGTGGAATATTACGGAAACGTGAATTTCATGAAAGCGGGAATCGTCTATGCAGATCATGTAACGACGGTTAGCCCGACATATGCCTCGGAGATCCAGACCGGTTATTACGGATACGGACTCGACGGGCTTTTGTCAGCCCAAGGTTCGAGATTGAGCGGCATCGTGAATGGCATTGATACCAAGAGTTACAACCCGGCGACCGATCCGCACATCGCGATGAAGTTCCGGAGCGGCCTGAATAAGAAAACGCAGAATAAAATTGCCCTGCAGGAAGAGTTGAATCTTCCGGTGGCCCCGCATATTCCGTTGATGTCGATGGTGACGCGGCTGGTCGATTCGAAGGGACTCGATCTGGTCATCCGGATTCTGGATGAGCTGCTGTACTATGATGAGATTCAATTTGTCGTTCTGGGAACGGGAGACCCTTCATATGAACATTGGTTCCGGGAAGCGGCCAATCGGTATCCCAATAAAATGTCGGCCCAGCTTCGGTTCAATGAACCGTTGTCCCGGCGCTTCTACGCTGGCAGCGACCTGTTCTTGATGCCTTCCAAATTCGAACCGTGCGGTATCAGCCAACTCATCGCCATGCGTTACGGCAGTGTTCCGATTGTCCGCGAAACAGGCGGACTGAACGATACGGTTCATGCATATAACGAGTATACGGGGGAAGGGAACGGATTCTCTTTCAAGGATTACAACGCGCATGATATGATGAACACGATCCGGCGCGCAACCTCTATTTACCGCATGCCTGAGCACTGGCGTAAAGTGAGCAAGAACGCCTTGGGCGGGGATTACAGCTGGAACGTTTCAGCGAAGGAATATCAGGAGATATACCATCAAATCACCAAATCACACGCTTGAACCATAACAAGAAGACAGGGGTGCAAGGATAGCCGAATAACGCTGCTATCCCTGCACCCCTGTGTGCTTGTTGAAGCTCGGTATGGATGCTATGGTGCCAGTTGGTCTGAGGCTTCATATCCCTGATCTAGGAGTGTGTATCACATAAGTGGAGTTTATTAATGTTTCAATTGCCGACATAAAATTCGATATGCATAAGGTTCTAAATCGATATGCATCGTACCGTTTACCGGTTTTACAGGCTCCTCGGTCTGGGCATCAATCCAATCGGTCGTGACGATAGGATGCGATATGGTGCGTTTGGAGTCGCTGTTGTTCATCCAGACGATAAAATGCATGGTTTCGTCCGCACGCTCGTACACGATGCAAGGATCATGGAGATTCGCTTGCAGGAAACGGAAGCGCCCTTGTCTCAGCGCCTTATGTTTTTTTCGAAGCGCGATCATCCCTTGATAAAACTTATACAGCTCTTGGTTTCGTTTCTTGGGATCCCATTCCATGCATTTCCGGCAATCGGGATCTCCGTCCCCGGTCAATCCGATTTCGTCGCCATAAAAGATGCACGGCGTTCCCATGAATGTAAACAGAAATACAACGGTGAGTTTCATACGCCGGATATCTTCTCCCACACGGGTAAGCAGCCTCGGCGTATCGTGGCTGCACAGCAGATTAAAGACCACTTCGTTGGTCTGCTGCGGATATCGCATCAGGATCGAGCCGATCCGGTTGGCGAAAGTGAGCCCGTCCATGTTGCCGTTAAAGAACTCCAACACCTTATCGGCAAAAGGGTAATTCATGACGGAATCAAACTGGTCACCTTGCAGCCAGATTAAGGAGTCCGACCAGACTTCGCCCACGATATAAGCCTCAGGGTTGGCCTTCTTGACGACTTGTCTGAAATCCCGCCAGAAATGATGGTCAATTTCATTGGCAACGTCCAGACGCCAGCCGTCGAGATTGATCTCCTTGATCCAGTACTCGGCTACACCCAGCAAATACGCCTTAACTTCGGGATTGGCCGTATTGAATTTCGGCATATTTCCGAAAAAGCCGAAGGTATCGTAGCTGGGAATGCCATCCTTGACCTCGCAAGGAAACTGGTTCACATGAAACCATTCGGCATATCTGGATTTCTCGCCGTGCTTCAGCACGTCCTGAAAGTGAGGGAACTCTTCGCTGCAGTGATTGAAAACCGCATCGAGAATCACTCGAATGCCTTTAGCGTGACAAGTATCTACTACTTTTTTCAACAATTCATTATCGCCAAAGTGCGGATCCACCTGTTTATAATCAACCGTGTCATATTTATGATTGGAGGGGGAGAGGAAGAGCGGAGTAAAATAAATGGCGTTAATGCCCAGGTCAACGAGATCATCCAGATGATTCAGTACGCCCTGCAGGTCACCGCCGAAGAAATTATCCACCTCCGGCTTGCCGCCCCAGGCCTCGGTTTCTTCAGGATTGGTGGCAGGGTTTCCGTTAGCAAAGCGCTCCGTCATAATTTGATAAAACACGGCTTCTTTAGCCCATTCCGGTACTTTGAATACATCGACTTCATGTATGTACGGGAATTCAAAGTAACCTGCAGGCGGATAAGGATAGTCCCATCCGATTCCGCTGTCCACCATATAAACCGTCTCATCTCCGGCATGAATCCGAAAGCCGTAGGACAGTCTTTTGTATTTCGGCCTGACTCCGCATTCCCAGTAATCAAACATGTCATCCGAGGCGGCCTTTTCCATGGTGATCTCGAAGTACGTACGGTCCCAATCATATTTGTCGCCGGTCATGGCCACAACAGAATCAATATCGTTTTTCTTGGTTCGGATCCGAAGATGAATGGTTTTTGTATCATATGCATAAGCCCATTTATCTCTTGGAACATGATACAGTGCTTCTAACAGCATGGTTACACCTCCTATATGAGTAAAGCTATAGCTAATTAATAACCAACTGCTGGCTTGCATGAATCATGGAGTGAAAGAGACAGCCCGGCTGGCCTTCATTTATCAAGTGCCGGGATTTTATGCGCTATTATAAGATGGGAAAGGAACGGATAGTTTATGCATCGTCGGAAAAGCGTTCACTACAGATCCTCTTCTCACTTCATGCGTGATTCTAAAGTCCTGTATGTACATTTATATGTAGGAAAAAACGAACGGCCCGTAATGCTAAAAATGACCGACTGATTTCCACAATATAGAATTTAAAAAGATTCAGCGCTCTAATTTATTTGACCAAATGGTTAAAAGAATCATGAGTAACATAATCCTAGGGGTATGATGAATTGACCATTGTATTAAAATAGTGAAATAGGCGCCATGTGCAAGTTAAAAAGCATTTGTGCTCAAATTGAAAATCCATGAATTTTAATTGCATATTCATGCATCCTGTTTTATAATGACTCAGTTGCATTTTTTCTATGATTGAATCTATTTGTAATAGTTAGGGGAGAAACGAGACATATGAAACGTAAATTTACAGCGTGGATGACCCTATTCATGGTGGTCGTGCTATCTTTTGGCAGTATCGTCCATGCGGAGGGTGAGAAGAAAACGGTGATTCTCGGCACGAGTGCCGATTATGCACCTTATGAGTTCCATAAAACGATAGATGGCGTGGATACCATCGTCGGATTTGATATCGATATTGCGAAGGAAATCGCCAAGGATCTTGGTGCCGAGCTCATAATTAAGGACACCTCCTTTGATGCGCTCTTGCCGGAGCTGACGAGCGGCCGCGTGGATTTCGTTATATCGGGCATGAATCCGACGGAAGAGCGCCGAAAAAGCATTGATTTCTCCGAGCCATATTATGCTGCGGAACAATCGGTTGTCGTTCGTAAGGAAGATGCACTCAAGTTCAACACGCTTGAAAGCCTGGAGGGAGCCCGGATCGGGGTTCAGAAGAGCTCCATTCAGGAGTCCATTGCAAAGACCATCCCGAAAGCCAATGTAGTATCACTGGATAAAATCCCGGACTTGCTGCTGCAGCTGGAATCCGAGCGCGTGGATGTTGTTCTCGCCGAGTATCCGATCGCGAAGACCAATATGAATGAAGCGACCATGGTGATCACGGACGCCAAACCAACGGCTGAGAACGATGCCTATGCCATCGGGGTTCGCAAAGGGAACGAAGAGCTGCTCAAGAGCATTAATGCTACACTCGAGCGCTTGAAGGAAAATGACCAGATCCAGAAGTTTGTCGACGAGGCCAGTGACCTGGCTGCCGGTCGTAAGGCAGAGAATCTGAACACATTTGAATTTTTCTGGAAATATCGCGATTATTATGCGAAGGGAATCCAGTTTACGCTGCTTATTTCGGCCCTTGGTGTGTTTTTCGGCTTCATTCTCGGATTGATTATCGCTTTAATGCGGATGTCGGGTGTTAAAATCCTTAAGTTTTTGGCTACCGCTTATATTGAGATCATCCGTGGTACCCCGATGCTGGTCCAGTTGTTTATTATCCATTACAGCTTGGCGGCGTTTGATATTAAATTCTCACCGATCCAGTCGGGTATTTTGACGCTTTCTATCAACAGCGCTGCCTATCTGGCTGAAATATTCCGTGCCGGCATTCAAGGCGTGGACCGCGGTCAATTGGAGGCTGCACGCTCTCTCGGAATGACCAAAGGCAAAGCGATGCGCCACATTATTTTGCCGCAAGCGTTAAAAGGCGTTTTGCCTGCCATCGGCAATGAGTTTGTTGTCATCATCAAGGAATCCTCCATCGTCTCCTTCATCGGTGTGGTGGACATTATGTATCAAGCTCAGATTTTGCGCGGCATGACGTTTGCGGCATTGAATCCGCTGCTTGTGGCTGCCCTGATCTACTTTATACTGACATTCGTTCTTTCGAAGCTTCTGGGTGTCTGGGAAAGGAAGTTGAGTGCAAGTGATAACCGTTAAGGATCTTCATAAATCGTTTGGCAAGCTGGACATATTGAAAGGCATTAACATCGAGATTGCAAAAGGAGAAGTGGTGGTTGTCATCGGACCGAGCGGCTCCGGTAAAAGTACCTTCTTACGATGTCTCAATTTGCTTGAAGTGCCGACCAGCGGCGAAATTTCGTTCGAGGGTGAGCTGATCACCGCCAAGAATCACAATATCAATGCTACCCGTGAGAAAATGGGCATGGTATTTCAGCAGTTTAACCTGTTTCCTCACAAGAAGGTCATTGATAATATTACGCTCGCTCCCATTCAGGTGAAGGGCGTCTCGGCGAAGGAAGCCGAGGCGACTGCAGACGAGCTGCTGAAGTCAGTTGGCCTGCAGGACAAGAAGGAGGCGTATCCTTCCCAGCTGTCCGGAGGACAGAAGCAGAGAATTGCCATAGCGAGAGCGCTCGCGATGCAGCCGCATGTCATGCTGTTTGACGAACCGACCTCCGCACTGGACCCGGAGATGGTTGGTGAGGTATTGGAAGTGATGAAGAAGCTTGCCGAGGGCGGTATGACGATGGTCATCGTCACCCATGAGATGGGCTTTGCTCGGGAAGTGGGAGATCGGATCCTGTTCATGGATGGCGGTAAAATCGTTGAGGAAGGCAAGCCGGACCAGCTGTTTGGCCATCCGACTCATCCTCGTACGCAAGAGTTTTTAAGTAAGGTTTTGTAACTTTTATATCTGCATTGTAACAAACCAAAACAGCGCCATACCTGATTGTTTCAGGAATTGGCGCTGTTTTTGTCTGTTTATTGGTAACAATTGCTTGCAGTATAGGTTACAAAATTGTGATATATTCATGTTCGTTGACATACTACATCCGAATGACCAAGTTACATATAAGGAGGCATCTTTAGATGTTACAACAAATGAAATCATGGACTAAAAATCGTGGACTTAACCATAAGATCGCTGGAAAAACTGCAAAATGGTTTACCATTACAGCCGTTGCCCTTGGCTTGACTTTTGCCGGAGGGGGACTGCAGGCGCATGCAAGCGCAGTGCATGTGGCCAAGAACGGCGATACCTTTTATTTCTTGTCCAAACAGTACGGCGTTAACATGGACAAGCTGATGAAGGCTAATCCGACGATTAAAGCAACAAATATATACCAGGGTCTGAAAATCACCATCCCCGGTTCGGTATCGATGAACTCGACGGCGTCTGCTGCACCCATCGCTCCAGCCTCCGGGTTTACGCCTACCTTGAGTGTTTCCCCTGAGAAGAACGTGGTGGAGGCATGGGGCAAGACGTTTAATTACAGCAAAACATTGTCGGTCAAGGCGACTGCTTATTCTGCTGCCGCAAGTGAGAACGGGAAATGGGGCGCCGTTGATTACTTCGGAAATTCCCTTGAGCTCGGTACCATTGCGGTGGATCCCAAGATCATTCCGCTCGGCACCAAGGTGCTTGTAACAGGACATGAGCATCCAGGACTGCCGAAAAAGGCATTTGTAGCAGAAGCTCGTGATATCGGCGGGGCTATTAAAGGGAATCGGATTGATATCTTCATTCCGGGTTCACAATCGGCCGTGAAGCAATTCGGCATTCAGGACATCAAATTGTTCATTATCGAATAATTCAATTCATCCTCATGAAATAACAATTCTAATACGGAAGACGGCTAGTCTGGAGCAAAACTCCAGTCAGCCGTCTTTTTATGTCATGCAGATTTATCTCGACTCTGATACTCCTAACATCTCCGGGAGTGTCACGAAGCTATATCCCTTACTCCGCAATTCGGCAATAATATCCGGGAGCGCTTCGATCGTTCCGGTTAGGTCCGACCCCACGCCACCTCCGGCATGTTGGAGTACGATCGAGCCTGGCCCGACCGCTGATAAAATGTTGCGCTTTACCTCTTCCTTAGGCAGTCCTTTCCAATCGAGAGAGTCGACATTCCAATTCACGACTTTGTATCCGTTTTTGCGTGCCCACTGAAGCTGCTCTTCGTTAATATCGCCATAAGGCGGACGGATTAGCCGAGGATCCACTCCGGTTAGGGATTTCAAGATCGTGTTGGTACGTTCGATTTGGCTTTTGAATTTGTCCAGGCTCAGCTTGTTCAGCTGTGCGTGATTATAAGAGTGATTGCCAATGGCATGACCTTCTTCATGGATTCGTTTCGCGAGATCGGGGTGTTTTTTGGCGCGTTCCCCCACTGCAAAGAATGTGGCTTTTACCTGATACTCTTTGAGGACGTCCAGTACTTTTCCGGTAAAACGGGGATCCGGAACATCATCAAAGGTCAGAGCGATCTGTTTGATCCGGGGTCCGCTGGAGCGAAAGGTATCCGGGTATTTTCTCAGCAATTGGCTTAAAGACGGCGCATCGTCTGAATTTTGGGTCTTATTGCGGTTGGCATGATCCATGATTTGACCGGACTCCGACATGACGGAAGTGTCCTGGGGGTGAAGTGACAAACTATGTACAGCGGACGCGTTTGCCGGGATGTCCGGCACCATAAAAAAGAATAACATGATCCACAACAGGCAGCTTCCTGCGCAGTATCGTTTGAACATCTCGATCGGCCCCCTTCGCTTTTTAATATGGTATGCCCAGTTGATCGGGCGATTATCCTCAATATGGAATGCGATGTTTTTTAGTTTTCCCGCAGAAAGGTGTATAATAACCGGTATCAGATTTTATTACATCTTGATCATTTGGATATGGAAGGAGATAATCGCTTGGCAGACTTGTTTACACCTTACAATTTCAAGAATTTGACCCTCAAGAATCGCATTGTTATGCCACCGATGTGTCAATATTCCGTTCAAGCTGAGGACGGGATTCCGAATGATTGGCATTTTGTTCATTACGTCAGCCGTGCCGTAGGAGGTACTGGCTTAATTATTGTGGAAATGACAGGTGTCCATCCTGATGGACGCATTACGAATCAGGATACGGGGATCTGGGACGACAATCAGATTCCAGCCTATCGCCGTATTGTGGAGAACGTGCATTCTTATGGAACCAAGATCGGTATCCAGCTTGGGCATGCCGGAAGAAAAGCGCAGGATGCTGAACCGTCGGTAGCCCCTTCTGCGATTCCGTTCAGCTCTCATTACAAAATGCCAAAGGTGCTTTCCGGGGCGGAAGTGGAAGAGCTCATTCAAGCCTTTAAGGAAGGCGCGCGTCGAGCTGTTGAAGCCGGGTTTGATACCGTTGAGATTCATGGCGCGCATGGTTATCTCATTCATCAGTTTCACTCGCCGCTGACGAATCAGCGCAGTGATGAATATGGTCAAGACCTTCCTCTGTTCGGCGAGCGGGTTGTTCAAGCCGTTAAGGAAGTGCTGCCTGAAGGCATGCCGATCATGATGAGGGTATCTGCAAAAGAATATGTGGACGGCGGTTACGATGTGCAATATTGTGCGGAGATCTGCAAACGTTACCGGGATGCCGGTGTCGATATCTTTCATATCTCCTCGGGGGGAGAAGGCCAGGTCGGTGCCAATGGCGGCCCGGAAGCGAAGCCCGGTTATCAGGTGGATCTGGCAGCAGAGTTCAAGCAGCTGTTAAAGGTGCCTGTTATTGCGGTAGGATTGCTGGATGATTACAATGCCGCGCAAGAGGTGATTTTGTCAGGCAAAGCGGATCTGGTGGCGATTGGCCGGGGGATGCTCCGCGATCCCTACTGGGCTGTTCATGCAGCCAAGGCGCTTGATGGCGGACAGAAAGTTCCCAAGCAATATGAACGAGGGTATTAAAATGAACAACTTCTAAAAAAATTTTGAAACGTTTTGGGATCATGGAACGTAAACAATAATCATATACCAGTATTTAAAAGTGAAAGCGAGAGGAAGAGAACGATGTCCATATTTAAAAGATTGCGCGATTTGACCATGTCCAATATTAACGCCATTATCGACAAGGCGGAAGACCCGATTAAAATGACGGACCAGTACATTCGGGATATGACGGAAGATCTTGAGGATGCCGAGAAAGCGGTAGCTTCGCAAATTGCCATCGAGAAACGCTTTAAAGCACTTTATGAAGAGCAAGCTGCGCTTGTCGAAAAACGCACACAGCAGGCTCATACCGCAGCACAAGCTCAAAACGTTGATCTTGCCCGCCGCGCGCTGGAAGAGAAGAAGGCCGCCGAGGCCAAACGTGATGAGTACAAAGCAAGCTACGATCAGAACAAACTGGCAGCCGACAATCTGCGCGGCAAGCTGGAAGAAATGCGTAAGCAGCTTACAGCGATGAAGAACAAACGTGAAACTTTGGTCGCCCGTTATAATGCAGCTAAAGCGCAAACGGAGATTAACAAAGCGATGAACGGATTCGGGTCTGACACAGCGTCTGCCGGTTTGAAACGAATGGAAGAAAAGATGCTCGCTATGGAAGCTCGTGCGGAAGCAAGCAATGAAATGTCGACACGTGAAAAATCCCTTGATGATGAGTTTGAGAACCTTGGCAAGGACAAAGTCGTTGAGGATGAGCTGGCAGCTTTGATGAAACAATACGAGAACAAGTAAAAACGGATTCAACGGTCTAACAGGTATATAGTTTAGGGGGCGAGGGAGAAACAGCAGGGCTGAATGCAGCTGTGCTTCTCCTTCGCTTTTGTTTGATAGTAGATATACATGGGGAACATCCCTTTGGACGATTGTCTTTAATTGATGCAGTCCGGGGCTTAAGGAGTTTTTCGTATGTTGAATGTGGAGGCTTAGCGATGGATTTTGATATGATCTTGCGTGTATTGCTTTGGACAGCTGTCGGTGGACTGCTGTTGTTTGTTTTGATGTTTGTGGATTCCCTGTTCACGAAATATAACGATCTTGAAGAAGTGAAAGCGGGTAATATGGCGGTAACCACAAGACTGATACTGAAGCTGTTCGCACAAGGATATATTTTATCCGTGTCGATCGGAACATCATATCATCTGCTTGAGGCGATTGTGGTATCGATCATTTCGTTTATCATATTGTTGGTTCTCGAATCGTTGACAGAGCTCATGCTGCGTAATTTCGGCAAGCTGAACCTTGATAAAGGCACCCGCGAGGGTAAGACGGGATACGGCTTGTTTGCAGGATCGCTGCATGTGGTTGGAGCGTTAATTATTACCGCTTGCCTATAGAACGCATAATGGAGATAGGGGACAGGAAAGATGAGTATGTGGAAAAGAATCAGCAACTTATTTAGTAAGCCGGAGCCGCCCAAGGTAGAGAAAAGCATGCTGCAGCTGGCTCCCGGCGATATTTGCGAAGTGTCTCTGGTCACTTATGAAGTCACGGGTCGCGTGCACAATCGCGGTCGCAATGCAGTCGTCTTAACGCTGCAGGATGGCAGCACCATTGCTTATCTTCATATCGAAGAGCGCGAGACGGTTCAGTATGCCTTGTATTCGCCGATTGATGGACGGCTGGATTCTCCGGATGAGGTACCCTCCATCATCGATTTGGACGATCATGTATTTCATTTGGAAGAGGAATACGGGGGACATGTTTCGATTACCGGTCGCACTGCGTTTACTCAAAGTGGGGAGCAGCATGTATGGCAATACCAATCGGATGATTACAAACTGCTGCGAATTGAATGGCAGAACGGACGGTTTATGTTGTATGAAGGCGAGAAAGTGATACCGGGGGACGTTCGAGTTATCCGGGCGACTTAGGAGTGGTGGCATGAAGGAACGCTCTTTTATATCTATAAAAATCATATTGGTGCTGAGTTTGTTCGTATCATTATTGAGTGGATGCGGAGCGCCGAATATCAAAGATACCTATCCGCTGGAATCCGTCAATCGAGACGGAAATGCAACTTCTTATGTGTACCGGGCAGCTGATAAAAGCGTTCCCGATGTTGCAGGCGAGCTCATGGCGGCAAACACGCCGGATCAATCGTCTCCTGAGGATAGCGAGCGGATGTTTCTGGTGTATGGGGATGAGTATTACCATTTGCAGCAGGATCCCCAGAAGCCGACCGATACGCTGATTGAAATCGATTCCAAAGAGTACGTTCAGCGCAACTATGATTCAAGTTTCCTGCAAGGCTACTTAACGGCCGTTCTGATCGGGAACTTATTTGATTCGATGGGCGGCGGAGGTTACCGCGGTTATACAAGTAAAGATGTGTATAAACCGGCACAAGGTAACTATAAGAAGCCGACAAGCCAGGATAAGAAGATCGCTCCGCCGCTGACGGTGGACCGGAGCGGTAAAATTACCCGGCGCGGTCAGGATTCTGCCGGTACCGGCGGAAGCCTGTTCCGACGAAATCCGGATACAAGCGGAGACCGCGGCACGATCAAGCGCGGCGAAAGCGGCGGAGGTTTGTTCGATTCGCCGAAGAAATCGTACAAGAAGCCGAAGACCCGAATCGGCTCCGGCAAAATCTCCCGAAGGGGACGAAGGTAATGCAAGAAGTTTCAAGCGCATGGTCTGGTGACCATGCGTTTTTTTTGTCCAGATAAAAATTGTACACCCGATTGGTGTCTTCCTATATTGCTTATAGAGCCGGAGGCATTGAGGGGACCTGGTGCTCGGTTTGAAGATTGTTCAGAATGTAGTACAGTAAGAATGTCAGTTTTCTTTGAGTCAGAAAGTGAGGGATGCGTTGTGAAGGATAATCATTCGATATCGCCTAAGAAACAAAATCATAAATTTGATCGGCGCGCATTACAGGTAGCGGACGCGCAAGCGCTTGCCGCTTCTTATGCGGGGCTTGGTCAGGAGGAGCTCATTCGGCTGCAGGACAGTGATGGACGTGTGCTTGCTTCCGATGTCATCGCCCCCCACCCATTTCCGGCTTTTGCCCGTTCGGGCATGGACGGTTATGCCGTTCGATCAGCGGATTTGGCGGCATGCGATCTAGGGGAAAAGGTGTGGCTTGAGGTTGTCGACCAGATCCCGTGCGGATATGTATCTGCAATCCCGATCGAGCAAGGCAAGGCTTCCCGCATCATGACAGGCGCTCAAGTCCCTGAAGGGGCAGACGCTGTCGTTATGCTTGAAGCGACGGAGCTTCGAGTGGAAGATGATGGCCTGACCCATGTAGGCTTCAAGCGGTCCATCGAGAAGGGAAAGAATATCACTCCCCTCGGATTCGAGCTGCAGGAAGGTGATTTGATCCTCCGCTGGGGAACTCTCATCGGGCCTGGAGAAATTTCGGTTCTGGCTACCTTCGGCATACATCAGGTAGAAGTGTATCGACAGCCGGTAGTAGGGATTTTCTCAACGGGCACCGAACTATTGGACATCACCGAGCCGCTTGAACCCGGTAAAATCCGAAACAGCAATACCTATATGCTTGCATCGCAAATTCGGGAAGCCGGTGGTGTGCCGGTGATTATGGAGGCGATCCCGGACGATATCGAGCTTGCCCGCCAGAAGGTGGAGGAAGCGCTCCAGGTGTATGACATCGTGGTTACGACAGGCGGCGTTTCTGTAGGCGACTACGATATTATGGGCGAGCTGGTGACATCCGGCGGTCTGGACATGCTGTTTAATAAAGTCACAATGCGTCCCGGAAGTGTGACAACCGCGGCTGTGAAGGAGGGTAAGCTGCTCTTTGCGCTATCGGGTAATCCGGGGGCATGTTATGTGGGCTTTCTGTTGTTTGTCAGACCTGCGATCCGAAAGATGCTTGGCATGGAGCAGTTGTTTTTAACCGAATGGACGGCAGAGTTGGGTTCGGATTACTCGAAAGTGAATAACTTTACCCGTTTCGTCCGGGGGAGCCTTGAGGTATCAAATGGAAAGCTTATAGCGACACCTGCATCCCTTGATGAATCGAGCGTTATGATCACGATCAAAGACAGTGACTGCTTAATTGTAATTCCGCCAGAGCTTCGAGGTGCAGTTAAAGGCCAAACCGTACAAGTTCTCGTTCTGCCGGGAGCCTGGACATGAAGGTTTTCCAGATCTGCGGTTATAAGAACAGCGGCAAAACAACGTTGATTGCCAGCTTGATTCCACAGTTGAAACGGCACGGCATTCGGACAGCCGTCATCAAGCATGATGGCCACGGATTTGAAATGGACCACGAAGGGACCGACACGTACAAATTCCGTGAGGCGGGAGCCGAGGGGATCGCCATCGCTTCACCGGGGCGTACGGCGATGCTGATGGAAACGGAGCTGGAACTTGCGTCGTTGATCCATTTGTACAGCGATTTTGATCTGGTGCTTGTCGAAGGTTATAAGATGCAGCCTTATCCGAAGCTCGTACTGCTGCGGGGAACGGAGGACATTGGGCTGCTGGATCAAGTTGAGGAGATCAGGGGTATCGTGGTGCGTCCTGAAATGCTAAAGGAACCGACGGCCCTGCATGAGATACAGCAGCGGCTAGCGGTTCCCCTGTTTACTTGGAATGACACGGAGCGGGTCACGTCGCTGCTGCTGTCATTATAAACAAGCTGTGGTTAATCTTCAGAGCGGCGTTCAATCGCCTCGGACATGGTTTTGTCCGTTAAGTGGGCGTACACTTCGGTTGTCTCGGTAGAAGCGTGTCCCAGTTGTTCTTTGGTTTTGTAGATATCATTTTGAAGATAATAGTCGGTTGCAAACGAATGCCGCAGCTTATGCACGGTCAGGGATGGCTTGCCAAAACGCTTGGCGTATTTGATGATCATCGCCTGAATCGCCCGTTTGGTCATGCGCTGCCCTTCGTTCTGGCCGTTACGCAGTGCAACGAACAGAGCTTTTTCTTTTTTTGGCACCTTGTAGCGAGCCTGCCGAAGCTGCAGGTAATACTCAAGATCGTCTTTGGCTTGAGCACGGAAGTAGACCGGGGTTTTAAAGGTTTCGTCATTATTCCCTTTACGATAGACATGCAGCATTTTATTGTTCAGGTCGATGTCTGCAAGATTCAAATTGACCACTTCGGATACACGAAGACCGGAATTTAATATGAGGCTGGCGATACAGGCATCTCTGACTTTATTTTGTTCATGCGCATAGAGCGCCTGCTTGTTCTGCTCCACATCCAGCCCATAACCTTCGTGAATGTAAGTAATGAAATCCTGAAGCTCTTCTTCTTCCAATATTTTTCCTTTTAACTTGGCAGCCGTATCTTTGGGTTTATGAATTCGCTTAATTTCCACTTTAGCCATGATGTTACGCTTGAGAAGCGGATAAAAATCCTCATCCTCTGCAATCTGGCTTAAATAATGAAACAGGGAGCGCAGCGATGAGAGCTTGCGGGAAACCGTAATTCTGGAGTTGGTCCCTTCTCGGCGCGTAGTCAGATATAATCGATAACTGGTGATGCTGTCCATGCGCAGCGTCTCCAGCTCAAGCAGCGTCACCTCTCGGTTAGAGGTTGCTTGGGACAGCCCCTCCGACCGGAGCCAGTTAAAAAACGTTTCATAATCCCTTACATATTCGAGCAGGGTGGAGGGGGAGAGATCCGGGAGCTTGTAGTCGATAAATTGCTGTACGAACCAAGGCATGTCCGGCGATTTCTCATCGAGTCTTGCACGGTCGATATCTTTTTGTATATTCATGTTCCACCTCGAATGATTGTCTTTATAGCGATGACCTTTGTCATTAATTACTAGTGTAACATATGGAAAGTCTATCGTGCTTGAAGGTGTCAGATCACCGTGCTCACGGATCGATATTGCGCTTGTGTTTCACTATGAGCGGATACTATGATGAAGATATGAAGCATGAAAATGATAGATGATATGCCCAGGGAGGCGGCAGCATGATTTCAGAACGATCGGAACGCATGGGAATTGAGCTGGTTCCCAAGCGAAAACAAGCCGTTATCGTAAACTTGATGCAATTGTACTTATATGATTTTACCAAGTATCTGGATATTTCGGTGAATGATCAAGGGCTGTTTTTGCCCTATCCGGATCTGGATGAATTCTGGAAAAAAAGGGAACGGAAATACCCGTATCTGATTACGTTTGATCAACGGCCAGCCGGGTTTGCCTTGATCGAGCGGATGGATGACGCCGACGAAGCGGACTATTACATGACGGAATTTTTTGTTATGCAAAAATATCGGCGTACGGGATTGGGGACTTGGGCGGCAACGCGGCTGTTTGATCAGTTCCAGGGACGCTGGAAGGTGACGCAAGTCAGCAGCAATTTGCCAGCGCAGGCTTTTTGGCGAAAGGTCATTGAATCTTATACGGGCGGACGATATGAGGAATATATTGATCCGGTTCGTCATAATCCTTCGCAATATTTCAATTCCTAGCATGTTTACACGGATCGAATGAACGCTCAACATGGATTATTGAATCTGGTTACAAAAAGATGATTAGGAGGGATTCGGATGTACTTACCGAGCTTTAATCTGGAAGGAAAAAAAGCTTTTGTAACAGGGGCGGGACGTGGAATCGGACGCGCTATTGCCGTAGGTTTGGCAGAGGCCGGATGTGATGTCGGCTTGATGTCCCGAACGAGAAGCGATTTGGAGGAGACCGCAAATCTGATCCATGGCTTGAATCAGGGTCAAGCATTTGTGCTGCCGGGTGATCTGACCATAAGGGAAGAGATCGAGGGAGCGATTCGCGAATTTGTAGATCAGACAGGACGGATCGATATACTGGTGAATAACGCCGGCATGAACATTCGTACGCCTGCGCTGGAAGTGACGGATTCGGAATGGGACTTGATTGTACAAACCAACCTGAAGTCGGCTTTTGTAGCTTCTCAAGCAGCTGCTCGATTTATGAAAGATCAGGGAAATGGCAGAATTATCAATATCTCCTCCGTAGGCGGACATACGGCCCTTCGCACAGGCGTTGTCTATGGATCAACGAAGGCGGCTCTCATCCATATGACCAAGGTGCTTGCGATGGAGTGGGCGCAGTACGGAATTCAGGTCAACTCGGTCGGACCTTGGTATTTCCGGACTCCGCTGACGGAGAAGCTCCTTAGTGATGAAGCTTATATGCAGTCCATATTGGACCGTACACCGCTTAAGCGCGTGGGAAGTCTGGAAGAAGTGGTGGGACCTGTCGTTTTCCTGGCATCCGAGGCTGCCAATTACATGACCGGGCAAACGCTGCTGGTGGATGGCGGACTTAGCATATATGGATTTTAGCAGGGGAGTATTCTTTCAAACTTAAGAAAATCGTGAAATCGGAATGATATGAAAAAAAGGCTTTCAGGTTTATTCGGATCGGGTAATGATGAATGGGATTAACAGGGAGGAGAGTGAAGAAAAATGGAACGAAGAGCATTTGGACGTACGGACATGCAGGTTAGTGTGCTGGGATTTGGCGGCGCCGAAATCGGCCAGTCGGATCAGAAGACGGTGGACCGGCTGCTGCACAGCGCTATTGATGCGGGTCTTAACATGATTGATACCGCGGAATGTTATGGCCACAGCGAGGAATTGATCGGCAAGGCATTGTCAGGTCGAAGAGATGATTATTACCTGTTTACGAAATGCGGCCATGCTGCCGGTTTGGACTATCCGGATTGGGATCCCGTGATGCTTGCGCAGAGCATTGACCGCAGCTTGAAGCGACTGCAGGTGGATCACGTCGATGTCATCCATCTTCACAGCTGCTCTGAAGAGATCCTGCGGCGGGGCGAAGTGATCGAGGTGTTACGAAGAGCTAAGGAGCAGGGCAAAACGCGGTACATCGGCTATAGCGGCGATTCAACCGATGCGCTCTATGCCCTTCAAACCGGCGTATTCGACAGCTTTGAAACTTCGTTGAACATTGCCGACCAAGAGGCAATCGATCTCACGCTTCCGCTTGCCATGCAGCAGGAAATAGGGATTATTGCTAAACGTCCGGTAGCCAATGTTGCCTGGAAGAACGAATCGCTGAGCGAACAGGATTATGCTTACCCTTATTGGGTCCGGTTAGGCGAATTGAATTACGATTTTCTCGCGGATGTTCAGCAGGGCGTTGAAACGGCATTAAAATTCACGCTGAGCACGCCGGGTGTAGCAACTGCCATCGTTGGCACGGCAAATCCGGACCGGTGGGGACAAAATGCCGCAATGCTGGAAAAAGGGCTATTGCCGGAGGAGATTTACGAGTCGATCCGCAACCGCTGGCGAGAGGTTGCCGGTAAGGATTGGGTGGGCAAGGTATAGAAATGGTCTAAGGTGAGCTTGTCGAGATCTCTCGGCAGGCTCTTTTTCGCGGAACGGAGCGGGGTGTCGATATGTATTGGACCAGGTAAGATACAGCTCTAACGGAAGGGCAGTCCTTTGTATCTTTGATATGGACACGAACCACCAGTTCATATAAGGGATTCCTCAATAGCTGCATTCCGAAAAAGTCATCAGCGGAACAGGACAAGTCATGAACGTAACCTAACAACTTTGCGCAAGTGTCCCTATAATTTAGATCAACAACAAAAATGATACCGCTTACATCACGGGAAGCCATTTTTGTTCAAATCAAAGTAGGGACAGGAGGAATGAAGAAGAATGCGAAGACATTGGATTTCTGTCATGCTTGTATGTTTGCTTATGTTGGGAGGAATGGATCGTGTAGGTTTAACCGCCGCAGCGGATGGCGTACCGCCAAAAGAATGGAACTTTATCACGCGCAGCGGGGATCGATTGATGGATGGCGAGAAGGAGTTCCGGTTCATATCCCTGAACGGCTCAAATCTCACGTATATGCCAGCTCCCGTATGGCATCGCCCTGATCCATGGGAACAGGAGGATGTATTTAGATCCTTGCAGCAAATAGGTGGCACTGTAGTCAGACTTTATACGTTCACGATCAAAGGGGGAACCGCCAATGGGGATCAGCCAAGTCATGTAACCGGCTTAAGGCAGTATAATGAAGACTATTTTCGGGACCTGGACCATGTGCTGAGACTGGCAAATGAGTATCATATCCGCGTCATTATTCCTTTTATCGATACATGGGAGCATGTCGGAGGAATAAAACAGTTTGCAGGTTTTCGGGGGAAGACCGCCGAGGAGTTCTACACTGATCCCGAATTGAAGGAAGATTATAAACACCTGGTTAGCTATGTGCTGAACAGGACGAATACTTATACCGGCATCAAATATAAAGACGACAAAGCCATCCTTGCTTGGGAAACCGGCAATGAGTTATACCCGACGGATGCTTGGACACAGGAGATGAGTGCTTATATAAAAAGTATGGACTCTAATCACATCGTAATGGATGGACGGTACGGTATCAGTCAGGCTTCCCTTGAGGATCCCAATGTGGATATCGTATCCAATCATTATTATGAGAGCGGAGGAGCTGATTATGCGCTGCGTGCTGCTGCGGACCGAAACTTGAGTTTGGGTAAAAAGGCGTTTGTCATCGGGGAGTTTGGACAGTCGAACAGGACAAATCTGACCCGAACGGCTGATGAGGCGATCGCTAATGGTACATCCGGAGCCTTGTTATGGACGTTGAAGTCTCACAACAAGGACGGCGGCTTTTACAACAAGGAAGGTGATTTCCGTTGGCCAGGCTTTCCATCGGGTGAAACCTATGACGAAAAGGCGATTATGTTCATGATTCGCGAAAAAGCCCATGAAATCCGCGGACTGCCGGTCCCGCCGATGCCATTACCTGACGCACCTCAGGTTCTGCCGATCGAATCGGTGCTTGGCATCGCCTGGAGAGGATCTGCGGGGGCGGAATCCTATCAATTCGAAAGAGCAGAACACCTGGATGGGCCATGGACCATCATAGGCACTCAGGTACTGGATAGTGATATTCCTTTTCGGCCTTTCCAAGATACGACGGCTGCGGAAGGAATGAATTATTATTATCGGGTAAAAGGGATGAACGGAGCCGGAATCTCGGAGCCTTCGAATGTCGTTGGCCCAATTACCGCCTCTTCCGTCCCACCAGTACCGGATCAGCCGATGTGGATACCTTTTACCTCAGTTGCTTCCATGACCTGGTACCCGGTAGAATGGGCTGAATCGTATGATATCGAACGGGCTGAAGCGCCAAATGGACCTTGGTCGGTGGTTGGGGCGGATCTCGAGGAAGCAGATCAACCGTTCAAGGATGCGTCCGCAAGCAGCGGCATACCGTACTATTACCGAATTACGGCCAAAAACACGGGCGGTGCTTCGGAGCCGTCTGAAATATTCGGACCGATAACCGTTCGCAACATAGCCCAGCTCGCAGCTTTGACTGTGGATTCAACGAACGGATCTAACGTTAAGGAATATGCCGTTGATGGAAATCTATCCACCCGCTGGTTGTCTCAAGGGCAGGAAGAGAGCCATTTTATTGAAATGGAATGGACGGTTCCGCAAAAACTCAACTACTTAAAAATTTGGAGTGGAGCCGCGAGCGGTGAACAATGGCATATCCGTGATTTTAGCGTAGATTACTGGGACGGAACCGTATGGGTGCCGGTGGCATCCGTTGTCGATAATGACAAGGACGGCTTTTATGGCGAGTATAATGATATGCACTTCGAAGCACTTCAAACGACAGCCTTGCGCATAAATATTACGAAGCCTTCATGGCAAGGGATACCGGTGAATCCGAATGATAAAATCGCCAGGGTTATGGACATGGAGACAGGCTACAACGACGACACGGCACCGAAGGAAGTGAATGACGCGGCGGTAGTGGAAGAAGACGGCCAGCTGACCTTATACTGGACGGATCCGGAGGATGACGATTTCGCCCAAGTCGTCGTTTTGGAAGAAGGTGCAGCAAAAACCGAAGCTGAAGCGGTTCATGTAGGCAAAGGCGTACAAACCGTTACAATAAACGGGCTCGTGAATGGGACGGACTACGCGTATCGAATCCGAACGGTGGATGAGGCAGGGAATAAGTCTCCTGGCGTCACGGTTTCCGGTACGCCGGAAGTCGATCGTCCGGGTAACAGCTGCCCAGGCGGCGAGAAGCCTGATAGAGGCAAGCCGAGTAACCAACAAACTAACCACGGAAGCAAACTCAAGGATAAACCGTGCAAAGATAAACCCGGGAGCGTTCATTCATAAAAGGAAAATAAGGTTCTAACGAATTTGGATGAGTGTGTTCGTTAAAGAGCTGTTTTCGCAGGTTCCTGCCTGTGAATCAGCTCTTTTTATTTTAAGCCCATGAAAAGGTCATGATCCGAACAGTGAATGTCATCAGCGTGTGCTAATCATGACCGCCATGGGGATCTAAAATGTAGGTATACCCGAATGGATCGGGACATTTCGAGTTTACCAACTGGAGGGTCTAAACATGACAACGAAAAGAACATGGACGCTGCCGCCGGAAGAACTGCCTATTATGAACCAGGTTGATGTCGTCGTCGTCGGAGGAGGGCCGACCGGCATTGCCGCTGCCATCGCTGCCGCCAATAATGGAGCAAATACGTTGCTGATTGAGCAAAGGGGATTTCTAGGAGGTATGGGCACGACGGCACTGGTTCCTGCCTTTTGTCCTTTTACCGACCATGAGAAGCCTGTCATTCGCGGTATCGGGCTCGAGCTGATGGAGCGAATGAAAGCGAATTGTAAACCTTCTTATGTCACGGAATATAAAGAACAGCTGGATTGGGTTCCGATTGACGTTGAGGTATTGAAGTGGGTGTACGATGAAGCGCTGCTTGAGAGCGGAGCCAAGGTTCTGTTCCATACATTTGTTGGACAGCTGGTCATGAATTCTGGGGGGCATGGTGTGAACGGTCTGGTGCTTCTGAATAAGTCCGGAAGATCGATCGTCGAGGCCAAGTACGTCATAGATGCCACAGGTGACGCCGATATTGCGGCGCTGGCCGGCGCTCCGTTCCAGAAAGGCGGGGATGGCGGCGAACTGCAGCCGGGGACGATGTGCTACCTGTTAACCAACGTGAACCGGGAGCGCTTCAGGCAATATATGAGGGATAGCGGTGACACCGGACAAATTCCGCAAGCGGTTCAGTTAGCGCAGAGCAACGGCGATCTGCCTCCCGGCCGGAAAGAAGTCTCCGGCTTTGCCTGGGTGTCCGATTACTTGGTTGGGGTCAACTTCGGGCATGTGTTCGGCGTGGACGGAACGAAGGCGGAAGATCTCACGAAGGCTGCGGTAGAAGGCAGAAAGCTGGTCAAAATACAGGTCGAATTTCTGCGGAAGTATGTACCCGGATTTGAAGACGCCCATTTGGTCAGCACAGGCGAACAAATCGGTATACGTGAAACCCGCCGCATCGTCGGTGACTACATGCTGGTTCAGGATGACTTTATATCCATGCGAAGCTTTGAAGACGACATTGCAAGAAATGCTTATTTTATTGATATCCATATGGCAACCAGCAAAGAAAACATGGAAATTCGCCATCTTCCCCCCGGTCGGTCGCATGGGGTTCCATACCGTTCCCTTCTTCCTCAAGGTTTGGCAAATGTGTGGGTTGCGGGACGGGCCGCCTCCGCTGACCGAGTCGTACAGGGCTCGCTTCGGGTAATGCCGAACTGCTTTGCAATGGGGCAGGCAGCGGGAACAGCCGCGGCCATCTGTGCAAAGACGGGCGGTACATCCCGGGATGTCGATATCAAACAATTGCAGCGCCTTCTCATCGAGCAAGGGGCCTGGCTGGGCGAGCTTGCTGAAGTTTAGGCGGAAGCGAATCCATTCTTTTATCATAGCGACAAGACAACAAAAGAGAGGTGAATGCCGTGGCACAACATAAGGCTGTCACCGTGCCCAGACCGTCCGGCACCAGCACCGATACGGTCTTAAACAAAAAACGTTTCGCAAACCTCAGGCAATATTGGGATTTGTACTTGATCATGGTTCCTGGTATCGTGTATTTTCTCGTTTTTAAGTACCTTCCGATGTGGGGGATTGTGATCGCCTTTAAGGATTACAGCATATTTGCTGGATTTAATGCCAGCGAATGGGTAGGACTCGACCACTTTGTACGGCTGTTTCATGATCCCCAATTCTATCAGGTGTTCTGGAACACGGTCATTATCAGTTTATATAAGCTGTTCTGGGGTTTCCCGGGTCCCATCATCCTAGCACTTCTGCTCAATGAGATCCGCAGCATGTTTTACAAGCGGACGATCCAAACGCTTGCTTACTTGCCGCACTTTCTGTCTTGGATCATTTTAGGCGGTATATTGGTAAACGTCCTGTCTCCCGCAACGGGAGCTGTCAATGAAATCATGAAATGGCTTGGATTCGAACCCGTGTTTTTCTTAGCGGATCCGGCTTGGTTTCGATCGGTGCTGGTCATCAGCGATATTTGGAAGGAGGTCGGTTGGGGGGCCATCATCTATCTTGCTGCTCTCGCGGGCATCGACCAGCAGCAGTATGAGGCAGCCGTCATGGACGGTGCAGGGAAGTGGAAGCAGCTGTGGCATGTAACCCTTCCTTCCATTAAAGGAACGATCATCGTGCTGTTCCTGCTTAGACTTGGCAGCATCCTCGATGTGGGGTTTGAACAAATATTCGTTCTGTATAACTCGCTCGTATATGATGTTGCCGACGTCATTGAGACCTATGTGTACCGGATTGGTATCGGTCAGTCCGAGTTCAGTTATTCGACTGCGGTTGGATTGCTTAAATCCGTCATCAGTCTGGTGCTGGTCGTTATCGTCAACAAAGCCGTTAAAAGAACGGGTCAAGAAGGGATCTACTGATTATGAAAATGTCAAAGGGAGAAAAATGGTTCAGCGGCATCAATCACTTTGCGCTTGCCTGTTTTGGGCTTCTGGCTTTGGCGCCCTTCATTCACATTCTGGCCCAGTCGTTCAGCAGCTACCGTGCAATTGTATCCGGCGAAGTCTCCTTCCTGCCGGTAGAATGGACGACGGAAGCTTACGTGAAGGTGTTCAATGACCCCGGGTTCGTTCAATCTTTTCTCGTCAGCGTGCAGCGGACGGTTGTGGGAACCCTCATCAGCGTAGTCATGACCATGCTGCTTGCGTACCCTCTATCAAGATATTACATTAAAGGCCGCGGTCCTATCATGTTCCTCATTGTCTTTACCATGTTGTTCAGCGGCGGGATGATCCCGACATACCTGGTAATCAAGGAGCTGCATCTGATGAACATCTTCTGGACCTACGTCATTCCGGGTGCTGTTAACGCATTTCATGTGGTCATCATGAAAAATTTCTTTCAGTCCATCCCGAATGAACTGGAGGAATCCGCAAGAATCGACGGTTCGTCCAATCTCGGGATTTTATTTCGCATCGTAGTACCGCTGTCCATGCCGGTGATTGCCACAATCGCCTTGTTTAATGCGGTCGGACAATGGAATTCCTTCTTCGATGCGGTTATGTACGTTACCGATTCTTCTTTAAAGCCGCTGCAAATCTATTTGCGGGAGCTTGTGATGTCGGGGCAATCGAACATTAATACGACGGATAGCCTGGAACGTCAGCTCCTGGCGGTGGAGTCGCTGAAAGCCGCAGCATTGATAGCGAGTACATTGCCAATATTGCTCGTGTATCCGTTCCTTCAGAAATATTTTGTGAAGGGAATTATGATCGGCTCGGTCAAGGGGTAATAGGACATATTGTGCTTGTATCCGTTTACATTTCGTAATATTTTTATATAAAGGGGCTGAAAGTATGAAATTGCGAAACATGTTGTCAGGATTGGTGATCTCCGCTATAGCGGCCGGTTTGCTCAGTGGATGCGGAGGCGGGAAGGAGGCTTCTGGCAGTCCCGATTCAGGAGAAGTCGGCAAAAGGCAGACCATCAATATTGTGCAGCCTAACTTTGGTCGTAAATTTTTGGACGGTATGAACGAGAACAACAACCCCTATCAAAAATACGTCAATGATAGCGTCAATATCGACGTGCATGTGGTATACCCGCCCTCCGACGGCTATCAGGACAAGCTGAATGTGATGATGTCATCCGGCGACGATATCGACATGGTATTTACACAGGATGCTTCCTGGTTCATTAACATGGTAAACCAAAAGGCGCTGCAGCCGCTGAATGATGCTATCGAGGCGTCAGGTCCCGATCTGAAGAAGTCGGTTCCACAGGAAGCGTGGGACTCCGTTACGGTGGACGGTAACATCTACGCGGTGCCAGCGGTCAATTATATTCTAGGTAACGATTTGATGTATGTGCGTAAAGATTGGCTTGACAATCTGGGATTGCAGCCTCCGAAGACGCTGAATGAATATGTGAATGTGATGCGTCAATTTGCTCAGAATGATCCGGACGGTAACGGCAAGGATGACACGGTCGGCTTGTTGATGGGGGAAAATCTCATCCGATCGGCGCCATTCTTCGGCTCTTTCGGTGTACCGTTCAATGGTGCGTCTGCGGTCAATCAATGGGTGATGAGAGACGGCAAGCTGGTGAATGCCACCATTCTGCCAGAAACGAAGGAAGCTCTCCAGTTTCTGGCGGACCTCTATAAAGAACAGCTGATCGATCCGGAATGGGCACTGAACAAGAACAACAATATCGAAGAGAAAGTAGCCAGCGGCAAAGCCGGCCTGTTCTCGGCAACCTGGTTTGATACGCGGGGGCCGATCTTGACGAATAAGACAAACGATCCAAAGGCGGAATGGATCCCTCTTGAATATCCGGTGGGCCAGGAGGGAAAGTCAGGCGTCCTTGCCTCCAGCATGGTGATGGGCTACAGCATCGTGCCTGCAAAGAGCAAGAAGGCGAATGACGTCATCAAAATGTTCAATTTTGCCAATGGCGAAGGCCATGAGCCAATCAAACTCGGCTTGCCTGAGCACAACATATCGAAGAGGGAAAACGGCAAGCTGGTCATGGACTTTGAGGAGCACAACAAGCACGTCTACCGCAACAACATTTTGGACTATGCCGCTCCATGGGATCAGGAGCTTGACTATCAGCGGCTTGATGCGCTCGGTCCTGAATTCAAGCTAAAGGATAACGTGACACGGATCAGCAGCAACCTGATCCAGAACGAATACAATGGACCCCCGACGCCAAGCATGGGCAAGAACGGGGTGCAATTGACCAAGCTGATGCAGGAGACATTTACGAAGATCATCATGGGGACTGTGCCGGTCGAAGCATTCGATCAATACGTGCTGCAGTGGCAGAGCCAGGGCGGTGAATCCATCACCGCTGAGGTGAACGAGAATTATGCAAAGATGAACAAATAAGCTGAATAACAAAGTGAAGGGGCTTCCTCTAGAGGCACCTTCACTTTGATTTATGTAGACAAGGATGATGCTAAAATGATCAGAACATGGAAAAACCGTTTCAGGCAATCGATTCAGCTGCGGCTTACCGGTTATTTTATTCTGATCCTTATCCCCCTCGTTGTGATATCCACCTTTTCCAATCATCGCTCGCGCACGATTCTAAAAAATCAGATTGGCGATCGTACGCAAAGCGCCATGCAATCCGTTGTCCATTATGTGGACCTTACGATGCAGGGGGTGTATGAGCTGACAACGGTCCTTGCGAACAATTATGACATTAACCGCAGATTCGAATACGCCGGCAAAGTGCTCACGCCGCAGTCGATTTTGGATTTCCAGTGGATTGATCAGCAAATCGCCGCCATCTCCTCGGTTAACCGGATGGCTCCGAAGGCGTCCCTATTTCATTATGATTCCGGCATATTATTGTCAACCACCGGGTATCAAAAAGAACAGAATCCGGAGCAACTGGAATGGGTCAAGCAGGCCATCGAAGCCGATGGGAAAATCACGATATTCTTCCCGGAAGAGAACCGGTACAATGCGAACCATATGATAGACCCGATCTATAACGAGAACGTCATGGTGGTTATGAGGCGGATGAGTTTACTCAATCCTGAACGGAACAAAAATATCGTTATACTGCCGCTAAGCAAGGATTATTTTGTGAGCCAATTGAGGCGTTTGCTTCCAAGCAGTCGTGCAGAGGCTTTTCTGTTTACTCAGGATGGGAAATTAATTGCTACGACGACAAGCAGCACTGCGACTCCTCCCTCCTGGCCGGACGAAGGCAAGGATTTGATTGCAGCCCATCTCCCGGGTTACCCTGAGCGTATGCTTATGGTTCGGGTAACGTCACAGGACTCGGGCTGGAAACTCGTCATGGTACAGCCCGAGAAGGATATTTTGCAGGAATCGCATACGTTGCAAGGGTGGACGTACTTGATCATCGCCGTAAGCGTGTTGATATCGTTATGGATATCGTGGATCGTTTACAGCGGCATATCCAAACCGATGAAGAAGATGGTTGCCGCGATGAAGGAAATGAGGAGGGGGCAGCTCGATACCCAGATCATCCATCGAAGGGAGGATGAGTTCGGGTATGTCATGGATACGTTCAATCATCTGGCCAGTGCGCAGCGGCACCTGATCGAAGATGTGTATGAGAAGCAGATTTTGCTGACGAAGACGGAATTTAAATTGCTGCAGTCGCAGATCAATCCTCATTTTCTGTACAATACGCTGGATTCGATCTATTCGGCAGCGGTATTAAGCGACGCCGACGATGTGGGAGAGATGGTCATCAATTTGTCCAAGTTTTTGAGATACAGCCTGGGTAAGGGAAAGGAACACTACACGGTCTCGGAGACATTCAACCATCTGACCTATTATATTAAAGTGCAGCAGAGACGATTTGACTTTGAAGTCACTTATCGGATGGGAGAAGGTACGGAAGATATCCTGCTGCTTAAATTGCTGCTCCAGCCGTTAGTGGAGAATGCGATTTTGCATGGGCTTGAGCGCAAACATGGCGGCCGGGCACTCGAAATTTCTGCAGTGAACGACGGGGAATGGTTCGTTGCCGAAGTAAAGGATAATGGTGTTGGAATGGCGCCGGATCGTCTGCAGTATATTCAACAGCAACTGGATGGAATCTCCATGATGAATTTGGATCTCTCAGCGGGAAGGGACCGGATGGACGCGGAACTATACGGTTTGAGGAACGTGAAATCCAGGCTGAAACTGCACTACGGGGAAAAGGCAGATCTAGTGATTGATAGTGATGAACTGGAAGGAACGCGTATTCGATTGTATATACCGCGGGTTGAATGCGGAAGTATCCGGTACATGGAGGGGGACGGGGCATGAATTTAATGATCGTGGAAGATGAGATCGGTATCCGGGCAAGAATGGCGGGAACCATCCCCTGGGAAGAGAACGGCATCGACGTGGTTGCTCTTGCGGAGAATGGGAGTGAAGCGCTTCAAATGATGGAACGGACCCGCCCGGATATCATTGTGCTGGACATTCGGATGCCGGAAATGGATGGACTCACATTGGCGAAGCGGATTCACGAGTCCAACGAAATGGTGAAAATGATCATCCTCAGCGGTTATGAACATTTTGAATATGCGCGTTCTGCCATGGAGTCCGGCGTACTCAAATACCTGATTAAGCCTGCAAGCAATGAGGAGATCCTGCAGGCCGTTCTGGAAGCGGCAGCTATCCTGAAAAGCGAGTTGGAGAAGCGGCATAACTATGAGATGCTGTTCTCGAAATGGAGGAATCATCTGCCGAGACTGCAGGAAAATTTTTATAATCATTGCATTTCCGGTTCCTTTGCCGATTGGGAATATGAAAGCCGAAGCAAGGAATTGTTGATCCCGTTTGAAGCGGAACGACGATTATCCGTTGTTGTCTTGGAGCCGGATCCATTGATTGACGGGGGGAGATTTCGGGCAGAGGACACACCGCTGCTTCAATTTTCACTGCGAAGCATTGCGTTTGACGTGATATCAGGCATGGATTCCGAATTGTTTCAGGATGCGAAGGGCTCTACGGTCATTATTTTTCATAGCAGGCCGGAGGAGGTCCCAGGTGAATTCCAGCTTCGTGTCAGCTTTACCACAACCAAAGTGTTGTCCACGTTAAAAGAGTGTCTGAAAGTGACAGCTAGTGCGGGAATCAGCAGTATCGCGACTGGACTGCAGCATCTGCCCATGTTATATGCCCAGGCGCAGAATGCACTTCGGAAAAGGGTCGTATACGGACATGACCTTGCGATCCCTTATGCGGATGAACTCGGGGAAGATGGTTCGGCGAATTTAACGATTGCCTCTGATGAAAGAGCACTTGAAACAGGAATCGAGCTTGGAGATATTCAAATAGCGGAAGCGGCGCTTGATCGATTGTTGGAGAAGGTGTTCGGGCATGCTTCTGCGGTAGAGGAGGTACAGGAGAAGCTGCTTTATCTCATGCATGGTTTGCTTCGCGTCATTCGCGAACAACAGTGGAACCTGCGCCAGATGGTGGGGGAGGATGCCGTATATTTTTACAGTGTGCTGAACCTTCATTCAAGGGAACAAATTCAGCAAACCCTGCACCGGATCGTACGTAAGATTACGACCCATTCGCAAAAGCGCCCTCAGCCAAGCGGACATAAATTGATTCAGCGTCTGCTTGTCCTTGTCGACGAGGAAATCGGTCAGGATCTAAGCCTGAATTTGATCGCGGATCGGTTATATGTGAACAAGTCCTATTTAAGCCGATTATTCAAACATGAAGTTGGTGAGTCGTTCTCCCAATATGTGCTTAAACGCAAGATGACGCTGGCCAAGCAGTTCATCCAGGAGGGAGGACAGGTTGGACAGGCTGCGAGACAAGTTGGGTACATCAATAGCGGTTTCTTTTCGAAGGTATTTCAGAAGTATTGGGGGGTTCTGCCGAGTGAGATTAAGCAGGGTTAGAGATTAGATTCGCTCATCCGAGAATAGATGAATGAATATGAGGGGATTCAGGGGTAGGGCCAACCGTTTAGAAGGGGTTGGTCTTTTTTTGCTGTGCTTTGAAAGAAGTCAATATGGAAGTCATGAGATCATAATATTTCAATACATGAAAAATTCACAATAGAAAAAATCTATCACCAATCCTTATCTAACCACTCTTAGTTTTAGCCTAACTTCTCCGTACCTAGCGCATTTTCCTACTCTAAAAAGGGAGCTAGGAAGCGGATAAAAATCAATATGGAAAAATTTCCCCCTATCAAAGATGAATGTCCCCCTTTGAAACCAGTAGGGCTTGGAATAAAATTCTGGTAGACAGCAAGTATTTACATAAGGTTCTGAAAAAATACTTAGGGGGATTAGAAATGAAAAGGACTTCCATGTTACTCATGAGTGTGATGTTGTTGCTCTCCATGTTCCTCGCAGCATGCGGTAACAGCAGTGGCACCAACACTCCTGCTGCTGAAGGAGATACTCCGAAGACGGAAACGACTCCGCCGGCAGATGAGAAGAAGGATGAAGCCGCTCCGGTTTCACTCCGCGTGTTCTCGACTTTCGGAGGAACTGACGCGGCTCGCGAAGCCTTCCAGGCAGCGTTGGATGAATTCACGAAGGAGCATCCGAACGTGAAGATAGACAACGACACCATGTCAGCAAATGATGACGGTTTCAGAACGAAAGTGAACACCGACATGAACAGCGGCAACGAGCCTGACTTGCTGTTCTACTTCATCGGGGCTGATGCAGAAGGTTTCGTCAATGCCGGTAAGGTTGTCCCGCTGAACGAAATTCTCGACGCGGACGCTGAGTGGAAGAACGGCTTCATTCCTGATGCGCTTGAGCTTGCCAAGCAAAAAGACGGTAACATTTACGCTGCACCATTGACCGGTTTCTATGAAGGCTTGTTCGTTAACAAAAAAATCTTCGAAGAAAACGGTCTGGAGCTTCCAACAGACTGGGCGAAATTGACCACAGCTGTGAAAACGTTATCTGGCAAAGGCATCATTCCTTTGTCCGTACCATTTGACCAATCCCACTACCTGATCGAGCACACGATTTTGTCTGCGGCAGGTCCTGAAGGACAAAACAAAGGTCTGCTTGACGGCATCGATCCAAACTGGGAAAAAGCGTATGCGGCTATGAAAGAATTGTATGACCTTGGCGCATTCCCTAAAGATGCGGCAACGATCGACCTGAGCATGTCCGGCAACTATTACAGTGAAGGACTGGCTGCTATGACCATCGAAGGATCTTGGGCAGTTGGCGGCTGGAGCGATGATACTCGTGACAACTCTACAGTTCTGCCATTCCCTACGGTTCCTGGCGGCGTTGGCAGCGGTAACGATATCGTAGGCGGTTTCGGTTCCGGTTTCTACCTCTCCAAGGCCACTTATGATGACGCAGCCAAAAAAGAAGCGGCAATCGCTTTGCTGAAGCACCTGACTTCCCCGGCCTCCATTCAAAAAATCGCATCAGCTAACGGCGGTACACCTGCTGCTGACGTTGAAGTGACTGGATTGCCGCAAGTAGCTCTTGACGGTTTTGCTATGACAGCTAAAGCAGCTTCCATCAGCGCTCCGGTTGACAGCAAAGTTTCGCAAGAAACGTTTGGTAACCTTCGCGCTAGCGTTCAGCCTGTAGTGGAAGGCAAGAAAACTCCTACTCAAGCGATCGAAGAAGCGAAGAAAACCGAGGATGCCAACAAAAAATAGTTTTCATAAGAAACGGTAGAAATAAAAGTGACGTTACGCCGCCCCTCTGCTTCATTTGGGCGGCGTAGTCATTTGAGGCATGGACGATGAAGAAAAATAAACATCAAGGGTGATTAATATGAAGGGTGATCGCAAGTACATTGTGCTGTTTTTGTTACCCGCAGCGGCCATCATGACAATCTTTCTATATTATCCGTTCTTCAAGAGTTTGTATCTCAGCTTTTATCGCACAAGCGGCTTTTTTGACAAAAAGTTTGTGGGATGGGCTAACTATGAGAGACTTGTTACGGATAAACTGCTTGGCGCTGCAACATTGCACACACTGGAAATCATGCTGTATGTTATCGTGTTTCAGGTTGGGATTGCACTTGTGTTGGCCGTCCTGGTAGATAACATTTCCAAGCTCAAAGGGTTTTATCGGACTGTCTTTTTCTTCCCGGTAGTCATCTCCGGTACTGCCATTTCCTTATTATTTGTATTGTTCTACAATTACAATTTCGGTTTGCTGAACAATTTGCTGGCCAATTTCAACATTGAGAAGATTTTATGGCTGGATGCGAAGAATGCGCTTAAGGCGGTATCGATTCCAACGGTATGGCATTATGTGGGCTTTTATTTCGTTCTGTTCTTGACCGCCATGTCCAAAATCCCCGCGGATTATTATGAGGCTGCAAAGTTGGAAGGAATCACGGGGCTCAAGAAAACAACGATGCTTACCATTCCGCTCATCATGAGTGATATCAAGGTTGTTATCACCCTTGCCATTACAGGTACGTTGAAGGTGTTCGAATTCATCTGGGTCATTACAAGCGGCCAGAATGGAACGGAAGTGCTGGGAACGTACATGTACAAAAAGGCCATGGTTGATCAGAACTTTGGATACGGATCAGCGGTTGCGATATACATGGTGGTCTTTGGCGTACTACTTGCGTTAATTGCCAACCGTTTGTTGAAAAGAGACGAGATTACATACTAAGCATTATAGGGGTGTACTGTTATGGAGCCAACCATCGTCGTTGAACACAAAACTCAGCGCGTTAGGAAAAGTCGGTTTAGTTTAGGCACCACGTTGATGTACGTGATTTTGACAGCGTGGTCCTTAACAACCATCTATCCGTTATTCTGGATCGTGAACAACTCGTTTAAGGTTTCGCGCGATGTGATGAATAATTCCTTTGGTATCGCATGGGAACCGGTGTTTGTTAACTATCAGAACGCTTTTGACCGCATCAATATCGGAAGAAGTTATATCAATAGTTTGGTGATGTCCTTCAGCACCGTATTTTTGGTGTTACTGCTTGGGGGATTAGCCGCTTATGTGTTGTCGAGATTCAACTTCAGAGGTAAGCGCACCATTTATTCCATTCTGTATGCGACTTTGCTGATCCCGGCGTTTGCCACCGTCGTTCCGGTATACGAGCTGCTGATCAAAACCAGTCTGGTCAATACCTATTGGGGCTTGATCTTCCCTCAAACGGCAGGCAATCTGACGTTTGCGACCTTGGTTATTGCCGGTTATATGGCAACCATACCGAAGGAGCTTGAAGAAGCGGCTTTCATGGATGGATGTAACCGATGGCAGATGTTTGTTAAGATCTTCGTGCCGATCTCGCAGCCCGTATTTGCATCGGCAAGCATATTTGTATTTATGTGGGCTTACAATGACTTGTTCTCAGCGTTGATCTTCGTTAACAAAGAGAATGTCCGTCCGATCGTTGCGTTGCTCAATGAGATCAGCTCCCAATACGGAACAGACTTTGGTCTGATGGCTACGGCAGTATCGTTGACCGTTATTCCGGTGCTGATTGTATACCTGTTTATCTCGAAGTATATTCAGAAAGGTTTGACCGAAGGAGCTGTCAAAGGTTAAGGAGACAGCGAACTCAACGAATAGGCAAGTCAAGAGGGGACGCTTTCGTCACCTGTTTGACTTGCCTATTCGTTGTTATATTTCATCTAGACTTTTAATCAACAGAATAGTCGGATCCGTATTTTAAGCAGTTGGGCGATTAAATTCGACTAAGCGTGAGAAGCCATCTCCTCCATGACCGGCTTGGATCGCTCTTTGGGCAATAGCTTTTGCAGCGTTTAAGACACTGCTATCGATGCCGTGTTGTTCAGCCACGTGGATGATATGCTCCATACTTGTCATATTGGAGATGAGATTCGAGCCCTCACCAGGGTATACGCCTTGATCCACATCTTGTGCGATATAGGTCATGATATCCGGCATAATGTTAATGATATTGTGCGCATAGGGAGCGATGTCTTTTGCGGGAATATTCTCAGCGCGTGCTATAGCCAGAGCGTGCACATAGCCGCTCATGGCTGTCCAGAACACATCAAGTAATGCGACATCATATGCCGCGGCACGACCAGGATCCTCGCCTAGGAACGAAGCGGTCCCTCCCAGGCTGGAAAGGGTTTCTCGATGGTTGCGATACGCGTCTTCTTGCCCGCTGTACAGAACAACCGCCGAAGGCTGCCCTATGGTCGTTATCGGCGTCATGATCGCTCCATCAATATAGTCAATGCCGTTCTCGGTTGCCCAATCCGCCATGTCGCGTGCACGTTCAGGGGAGTCGGCTGTCAGGTTAATGAGGGTTTTCCCTTTCAACGCGCTAGTCGCAGGAGAGAGAATGGAGCGGACTGCATCATAATTGAGTACACAGATGATAATAAGCTGGCCGGTAAGTACGGCTTCCGTAACAGTCGGAGCAAGCACTGCACCTTGTGTTGTAAGTGGGTCGGCCTTTGCAGCCGTCCGGTTCCACACCGTTGTAGCGTGGCCGTTCTTGATAAAAGCTCCTGCAAGCGCTTGGCCCATAGGGCCGAGCCCGAGCACGGTCACATGCTCCTTGTTGGTGTTGTGCTGAGTTTCACGAACTTTAGGTTCGATCATTTGGCCTTGATTTTGTTTGGATGGTTCCATCTTTGTTTCCTCCTTAGGTGTTAGCTTCGAATATAGTGTAGACCTTGACACTAATGTCAAGGTCAATCGTTTTTTTTATCTTAAAAATAAGGTGAGTATTTCATTATATGAAAAATTCATAATAATGAAGAAAAGCGCTCCCTATCTCACAAGCAAGCTATATACGATTGCATCCGTACCTAATAACGACGAAAAGGATAAAATGAATCAACAAACTAACCAAAAGAAAGCTATTGACAAAATATTAGCAGCATGTTAATTTGTATATACAAATGAGAGGTGACTGGTTATGAACATCGATGATTCCATACTAAGCTCATGCTTGTTTTTTACTTCGAATCGCTTTGCTCGTTCGATGACCAAGATGGCGGAGGATGCTTTTGCCAAAGCGGGCTTATCGCCAACGTATTCCTATGTGCTGGTGGTAATCCATCAATATCCCGGCATTACGCAGAAGGAGCTAAGCGATAAGTTATCGATTGCTCCATCCACAAGCACCCGGTTCATTGATAAGCTGGAGAAGAAGCGGTTGGTACAGCGCAAATCCGAATGGAAAGAAACGCATATTTTCTTAACGGATGAAGGGAAGCTGTTGTATCAGGAGCTAAACCAATATTTTGAACAGCTGTATGGACAGTATGTTTCCCTCTTGGGGAAGGAACATAGCGAACAATTAACTAAACTTCTCCATGAATCCAGTGAAATATTGAAAAAGGGAATATAAAGCCTCTTTTTCCTCCCTCATTTGCATATACAATTGATAAAGGAGAGGTTCACAATGCAGATTGGTATTATCGGTGCAACAGGGAAAGCGGGAAGTCTGATTCTCAAGGAAGCACAAGCACGTGGTCATGAAGTAACGGCTATTGTACGTGATGCATCCAAGATCTCCGATTCCAGTGTTAACATTTTGGTGAAGAACGTGCTGGAATTGACGAATGCCGATCTTCAGGGCTTCGATGTCGTCGTGAATGCCTTTGCGGCGGCGCCCGGGCAGGAAACTCAATATGTGGAAGTAGGCCGGGTATTGATAGAAGCCCTGAAAGGGACGAGTACCAGACTGTTTGTGATGGGCGGTGCCGGAAGCTTGTTTGTAGATGAAGCCAAAACCTTGCGGCTCATGGAAACTCCTGATTTTCCTAAGGAATATTATCCGACGGCATTTCATGCTGGTGAGAACTTGAAAGACCTGGAGCAGGCTTCCGATGTGAAATGGACGTATCTTAGTCCGGCTGCATTCTTTAATCCGAAAGGTCAACGGACCGGCAGCTATCAAGAAGGCAAGGACCATGTTATTGTCAATTCGAGCGGCCAAAGCTATGTCAGCTACGCGGATTACGCGATCGCGGTATTGGATGAACTTGAACAGCCGAAGCATATCAATGAGCGTTATACGGTAGTATCCGAGGCTTAATAGGCCCGGCCACAACCTTCACATAGATCCTTGAATAAGCTGATTTCATCATGAAATCAGCTTATTTTAATGCGGAAAATTCGTATTCATAAATGAATAATGCATCATATGAAAAATTCACAACAAGAGAACCACTTCAATATATCTAGCTACTTTTATCTAATTCCACCCCAACCTCCTGTATAGACCCTAGCCTAATAGTGAAAATGGTGGGGAAAGGGCCAGATCATAAGAAACGAATATTGACATCATGAAATCGGCCAGTTGACATTTTTGGCATCTTAATTTGTAGTGTGGGCTGTTTGTAGGTCGCAATGCTTTGCGCAGGAAGAATGGGGACCGGTAAGATGATGGTCTGGCTTTGATCTTTGGGTAGACCATGGATTATGATCTGTGTTCGATTTAGCTTGATCCCTAAATTTTCCGGATGGACACGTTTGGGTACATAACATTTGACAACCAGAAAGTTATGCGTATCAAACGTTTCGTATCGAAGTGTGGAAGGGTTAGGCAGCATTTCATTTCCAGCGGTTGCTTGTCTTATCGTATCCTTCACATAATCCTCAATCACGGTTGGATCCAGCTGAAAATCCTCATTGAGGTCATTAAGATCTTTGAATGGAAAAGATTTGTTGTTGAAAAAAGAGTCCTTCGTTAACCAGTCGGGTCGTTTGGATCTTGAGTTCACTAGATATCCCTCCTTCGTTCTGTAATTTCATTATATGGGCGAAGGAATGTTATAGTGACATCTAGGCATCCAACCACATAGAATAAACCCAAGCGTATGATTTTGAATGAAGAGGTGGAATTGTGGTTTCGATTATCGGCAATATGAAAATTGTTAACGTGGGCCCCAGTTCTACGGTCTTGGTTGGAAATACAGGCGTCATTGATTTAAACAGCACCACAAAAGCGTATTCCGGCGCCAACTCGTTCACCACCGGTGACAGTATTGGCACAAATATAACAAACAACCAGGCCAACAGTACGAATACATTTGATCCGGACCTGATTGATTCGCCTAATGCTTAATTAAGGTTGTGATCCACTGTGAATCTAACAGTACATCAATGTATTAATATACAGCAGCTTCGGGTTGAAGCGGTAACAAACTCTTCGGTGCTGCAGATTGGAACCGCAGGAGAGATCCGGGCATTATCCAATATATATAACACAGGCGGTTTTACAGGTCCTGCGCCTGAGTTTGAGCCTCAGAATAATAACAATCCCTTGGTTCCATTGCCTGCGCCGACTGAAGGACTGTACCAACAAGAATGAGGTGAATTGACTGCGCATAGATTGTATAAGGAGCAGGGAGGCGGTTCCATGTACGATTCCTATTATATACAGCAATTGTTCTGTCTTCTTCGTACTCAGTCAGACCAGCTGAGTAGAATGGAACAAATGCTGAAGGAAATGCGCAGTGAAATAGATCGATTAAGACAGGGAAGCGAGAAAACGATAGATCGGGTGGAATATAATTTTGATTTATTGAAAATTGAAAAATTGGAAGGCACCTTAAATATTGGACTGATGCCTAAAGAGGGGCAGTCCCTGGACGATATTACCGTGAATGGTCAGCCGTTAGCACAGTCCTCGTCGGGATATGCCGACGGTGAGCAGTACTCGAACATATATCAGAATGTATCACGTTATCTAGAAGACATCGTACCCGAGCAGATCGAACGCGTGATTTCCGAAGCCAATCTTGTACCTGGTGATGAATATGCTGCGGTTATGATAGAAGATATTCGTAAACAACTCGGAGACCGTATTACGGTGTATCTGAAGCAATATCAAACGAACAGGGAAGGCATGAACCCGCTAGACGTAGAGCAATCGATCATCAAACAAGTGAAGAGTGAGATCGTTACGGCAGTTGAACAGCATCTTCTTAATTTGCAACGAGGGAAGTGGAATTCAAATGAAAATGACAGTCGTCAATAAAGAGCTCCAGGTTGGTTCGATTCGCATTACGGCGATCTCAAGTTCGTCCGTACTGTTGATTGGAGATACCCATGTCATTAATAGCTCCTCCATGTACGATACGCCTTCCGAATCACTGCAAATCAGCCCGCTTGTTCCGTTATCCCCGGGCTCGGCACCATGAAACGTCATTCACATGTTGATCATATGTATATTATCAATATATCAAATAGTTCAGCATGTATATGCGGTGAATCGGGACATATCGATGCCAATACGCGTGCATTGGCGGTTCAGCGGCAGGTCCCGGTGTTTTTTGAAGATGAGGGTAATTATGAGGATTACTCGATATTTTCCAGATCCATACCGACATGGCCGTCACAGTCAGACGTAGAGCTCAACATTATACAAGACCATAAGAAGATTCATGTGGGATGCCTCGAAATTATAGCGGCTGCATCTGCATCGGTTGTACAGGTGGGTCCGAACGATACCATGGATTTGGAATCCAGAGTGAAGGCGATTAGACACTTTATTACGGGTGCGCCCGAGTATTTAAAGGATTATAAGGGAGTCATTGTCAAAAAGAATTTCGTGGAGAAGGAATAATCTCAAGTAGGCGATATGTACAAAACAGGAGGAGCACATGATGCTCCTCCTGTTTTTATGTGATCTACGGATTATTCTCCTTGCTGATGGGCAGCTTCGTCTTTGATCTCTTCCCGGAAGCCGGAAATACTCTTTTCACGACGAGCATTGCGATCTTGAATCTGTTCTTTCTCGCTTGCCGGAATCTCATCCCCAAACTCCTCGAGATAATCTTCGGCTTCACGGTAGTTCTCAATCGTGTTCTGGACTGCCTGCTGCAAATGTTCTACATTGTCTTCGCGATTATCGGGTTTAGCCATGAGTGTTCACCTCCTTAAATTCAACTGCCTTGCTAAAATTACACACCCCAAAAGTCTTCCATAATAAAAACATCCTTATACATATGAGACTGACACTATCAAAAAAGCTACAGTATTGTAAATTTTGCAAGTCAGTTCTTTACATTTCCGTTGGACGTAATATGTTATAATGTCGAAAAAGCAGACTTGCAGCATGACATCGAAATAAGAGGAGGAAGAATTCTTGAGATCAAGTCGTTTTATATTCTGGCTCAGTATGCTAATGATAATGACATTGATGTTAGCAGCCTGTACCTCAGAACCGATAAAACAACAGCAAACTTCTACAGTAGAAGGCCCTCCTGAATCGGTTGAAGATGAAGAAGAAGGTCAGACCATTACACTAGTAACGCCGGATACGGCGATGAAAGCATCTGAGGAAAAAAGTAAATATCAGATACATACACGGTTGACGGATTTCCAGCTCTTAAATGAGTCAACGGGGATTGCATGGGGAATAACGAACACGGAACTGCGCCTTTACCAGACCCAAGATTATGGCGAAACGTGGGTTGATATCTCTCCTTCATCCAACGTTCAATTCGTTGACAAGCTGGAGTATGGGAAAGACATCGTGTTTACGGATAAGAAACATGGCTGGATTATACGTAACAAGCAGAGATCAGCCGAAACGATCCTGCTCAATACGACGGACGGGGGAGACACCTGGAAGCTTTCCTCGCTGCCGGAGACAGGCGTCGTCACGGCCATGTCCTTCGTTTCATCTCAGCAGGGATGGATTATGGCGAAAGGCGACCTTTCGCGGGGCTCCGAGGAGAAGTCGCTATTTCGAACCAACAACAATGGCGGATTATGGGAAGAGGTCATGCAGAATACGGAGTATCCTACATCCCGAGTTCCCGGCAGCGTGATTCCACGAACAGGGTCCATCATCGGCTTAACATTCACGGATTCGCTTGTCGGATTTGCAACCATTCGTGAAATGCAATCCTCCAAATTGTATATTACCCGTGATGGAGGTCAGAAATGGAAGTCCTCCGGTCAGATATTCAAGAGCAAGCTGCTGGATTCGTGCGGTTCGATCTTTGCCGGCACCCCCAAGTTTCTGGGCAGAGGCAGTAGCGGAAGCGAGGTTTATATACCGGTTACCTGCGTGAAGGATGATCAGGCGAGCTATTTGGGTTACTTTACTGCCGACAGTGGGAAATCATGGAATCTGGTGTCATTCCCCATGCCGGGTGATACCGGCAAGGGTTCCATTCAGCCTGTTTTCCGCCGCCTTCATGACGGGTGGAGAATGGTGAATGGTATTGTTTATCATACGAACGATATGGGCAAAACCTGGAAGCCATTTCCGAGGAGCAAGCTGTTGAACGATAATCTCGCCAAATATCCGAACGTGGTAAAACTGCAGTTTACATCTTCTGATGTCGGTTGGATGCTGATTGAAACAACGGACAAGAATCGATCGCGTCTGATGAAAAGCAGTGACGGCGGAGAAACCTGGCAGGGTCTATAATGTAGGGTGAGAATACCTGAATTGAATTCGCCAAGACCAGATCAAAAGCTTTATCGACTGTGACCAGCAGTTCTGATAAAGCTTTTTTTTAATATATATTGTGAAATAAATTACAAACATTAACCTTTATGTATGCTACGATAAAGGTGTAATCAGATACTCCAAATTGTTTGGAAGGGGACGATCCATATGCATACCGATCAAATGACGATAAATTTCCTCCGCCTTTGCTACCATTGTGATGATGCATGTTTATGCGACACCGAGGAGCAGTGTCTGGCTTGCTGGAATGAGCAGGAAATGACACCGCAGGAGCATGAAATGACAGGACAAGAAGAAACGATGAAATGGATGAGATTGGCTTACGATTGAATGGAAATGAAGACAATGAAGAGAAGGAATGGAACAGGACGTTCTAGTCCCACGAAGAAGCTGATGACTGGCAAAGTGCAGACATCGGCTTTTTTGGTGCTTCCAGAAAGGGACAAGTTCTTTAAAATTTCAATCAAACTTTCCATGAGGTATGAGTTAAATTGTCCGAAATAAAGCATATACATATTTCAAGACAAGGTGGAGGGGGGAGCCGTATGGGATCGGGGTCAGTTTGGATGTTCGATTTTTTCGGCAGCGTAATGCCCGTGTTTTTCATCGTCGTCATCGGGATCATTTTGCTGTCGGCCGGTAAGGGAATCTTGCAATGGAGTCAGAATAACCGACAGCCTTTGCTATCGGTCGATTCCAAGATTGTGAGCAAGCGAACGGAAGTGAAACATACGCAGCAGACAGATGATACGATGTCGAGCCGTACTCGTACCACCTATTATCTGACATTTGAAGTAGAGAGCGGGGACCGCATGGAGTTTGTTGTAAATGGGGAGGAATTCGGCATGTGCGCGGAAGGAGACGAGGGACTGCTGCGTTTTCAGGGAACCCGTTATTACGGGTTCGTTAGGCACCCGAGGGCGCATCTTAGCGTGGTCCGGGGTTATGACCAACCTAAATAAGTGTCGGATTTGATTTTTATATCCGCCTTCTCTTGTGGTATATAATGAAGGAGAAGGAGGGGCAGCATATGAAATTCCAGGATAAAACGGTCGTGATAACGGGCTCTGCCAATGGGATTGGCCGCGGGTTGGCTGAGGCTTATGCTCTAAGCGGAGCTCGAGTGATAATAAGCGATGTTCATGAAGAACAGGGCAACCTGGCAGCAAGCATCTTGAAGGAACAAGGATTGAACGCGGTTTTCGTCCCTTGCGATGTAAGGAAGGAAGAAGATATTAAACGTCTGATGAACCAAGCCGTTCAATATGCCGGCACCATCGATATTTTGATTAACAATGCCGGGGTCTCCCGGTGGAAATCACCATATGAGCTTACGGTTGAAGACTGGGACGATGTGATCAACACGAATGCCCGAAGCTGCTTTTTGGCTACGCGTGAAGCGGCGGTACATATGAAAAAGGCTGGGAATGGAGGGGCTGTCGTCAATATGTCCTCCACGCGTTCGATCATGTCCGAGCCGAATTCGGAGGCTTATGCAGCTTCCAAGGGAGCCATTGTCGCGTTGAGCCATGCCATGGCCGTTAGCCTGGGACCCGATGGGATTCGGGTGAATTGTATAAGTCCAGGCTGGATTGAAACCGGAAACTATGATGAGCTTCGTTCAGTGGACCATAAACAGCACCCTGCCGGACGGGTAGGGATCCCGGCCGATATCGCCAAAGCCTGCTTCTATTTTACCGATCCGGACAATGATTTCGTGACGGGGGCCCATCTGGTTGTGGATGGCGGCATGACCCGCAAAATGATATATGAGCCTTAGTTCATCTGAATAAGAAGAGCGTCTTCCCATGGAAGGCGCTCTTCTTCTTGATGGTCATGGGGTCGATCGTCTCGTATATGATACAAATTCGTGATGCATTAACATTTTTGAAGAAAACCTGTTCATGATAAATAAAAACAGTATGATGTAATTAATGTAAGTACGAAAAAGTCACATCTAAAGAATGGGAAGGAATGAGGGTATGGGGAAATTGACGACAACCAGCGCAAAAAATGAACGTTCCAATCGAGTGTCCGTGTTCGTTACACTGCTCATGTCCTATCTTGTGATACTGCTGATCCCGGTCATCGTGTTCTGGGGACTGTATACGCAAATCGAGCGGATTATGATCGAGAATGCCAACAACTCCAATATGGCACTGATCGAACAGGCGAAGCAGGTCGTGGATAGCCGACTGGATGAAATGCATCTGATTTCCCGGAACATCACTTCGCATCCGCGACTGGATGCGCTGCTAAAGGCAAGTTCCCCTCAAAATGGAACCGAGAACTACAATTACTACACTTTTATGCAGGAAATGCAGCGATACCGTAACAGCAGCAGTTTCATCACCGATTTTTATGTATATCTACGGGAGAGTGATACGGTTCTCAGCCCATCCTTAAAGACAACGTCCAGTGTCTTGTTTTCCGATATTTACGGATACGAAAAATTAACCTTTCAACAGTATCAAACAGATGTTCTTCACGGTGTCCACTTTAATCGGTATTTGCCCGTGACCGAAGTTGGCAAGGGGTTAAATCAGAAACGCATGCTCACATATATGCAAACGCTTCCATTTGGTGAGAAGGCTAATCCCAAAGGCGCGCTTGTTATGCTGATTGAGGAGAGGCAGATCGCGGGATTGCTTGAGGAGATTGTGAAAACAAACCACGGAACCATTTACATCAAGGATGCCAGCGGCCAAGTGATTCTGAGTGCTGGTGAATCCGAGGTTCGCATGGGTAAAACCACGGATCATCCGCGTGTGATGACAGTATCGACTAGATCTACGCGGAGTGGGTGGGAGTACGTATCGGCCGTGCCGGAAAAAGTGTTTATGGAAAAGGTCAATATGGTCAAACGAATGGCCGTTGGCGTTCTGGTCATCTGTCTTGTCGCCGGGATTGCCGCCTGTGCGTTCATGACCTACCGCGCGTATTTCCCTTTGCGCGACATTATCCGCTTCATCCGCCAATCCCATCCGGTTAAAGAGGGAAAGGTACGTAACGAATATGATTATATCAAATCGACCATGGCGGATTCCTTTGGCAAGCAAACGGAGATGAAAGAGCAATTGTCCAGGCAGACACCGGTGATCCGGTCGAACTTTTTGCAGCGTTTACTGAAGGGGAACGTGGATACGGCGGATATGTCCGATCATGCTCTGGATTTCATGGGGATCTCATTCCCGCATTCGAGTTTTGTTGTTGCCTTGATCGAGCTGAGGGATGCCAGCGGGTTCATACATAATGAGCGGGAAAGCGAATGGGCCCTGATCCGTTTTGTCACCGGGAAGGTGGCGGAAGAAATTCATCCCTTTACCGCATATTCCGTAGAGCTGGAGAAGAACGTGGTTGCCATTATTCTAAACATGCCAGAACCGCTGCATGACAAGGCAGCCCAGCTGTACGATTGGGCAGAGGAAGTGAAGCTGGTGATTGAACAGCGCTTTAAATCCGAGATAACAATCGGGATCAGCGACATCCGCACAGGTCTTGGATGTTTGGCGAGCGGTTACACCGAAAGCTTGAAGGCGTTGGAATATTCCATTTTTACTGCGTATAAACCGATTTTATTGTACGAAGAAATGAAGCAGAAAACGGGGGTGTATTATGATTTTCCCATTGAGACGGAAATCCAGCTCATTAACGCCATGAAAAGCGGGGATACGGGTAAGGCGCAGGATATCATCCAGTGTCTGTACCACAATAACTTCAATGGACAATCCATCTCACCTGAACTCGGCAGACTCATGTTCGCTAACCTGCTCAGCACCATGTTCAAGCTGCTGAATGCATTGAATTTGAAGTACGAGGATATATTCGGCGAGTCGGGGAAATCGCTTGAGGAAATTACGGAAGGAAGTACGGTAGAGGAGCTCTACCGGGAAGTGAAATGGATGCTCGGCAAGGTCTGTCTCTACGTAAGAGATCAAAGGGGAGATTCCTCTTCGCTGCTGCTTGAGAAGATCAAGAGCTACATTGCGGATCACCACGACGATGCCATGATCAGTCTGTCTTCCATTGCCGAGCAGTTCGATATTACGCCGCCCTATCTGTCGGCTTTCTTCAAGAAAAACAGCGGCACCAATCTCACGGATTACCTGGCCAAGATTCGGATCGAGCGCTCCAAGGAAATGATGCGGGATGCCAAAAATACAATATCGCACATTGCCCGTTCCGTCGGGTATACCAGTGACGTCGGTTTTATCCGGGTATTCAAGAAATACGAAGGCATCACCCCGGGAAAATACAAGGAAACCCTGCATTCCCTATCATCGACCTTAAGAAATGATCATCTCAATTCTTAATCCCTGTTTATGAATGTTGAAACTGTACGGTATACGTTGTAAGCGCTTCAGCATTAATATTTGTGGCAGGGCTGGTTGGAATAACTTGGGCCTAGTCTTATCAGATGATCATTCATTAGGAAAAAAGGGAGGCGTCGTGATTTGAAAACAAACCGGAAACGTGTTGCGAGACTTGCGATCTTTATGCTGATTGTGGCTATGATTGCCGGATGCAGCGGAAAAAGCTCGGGGGCCGAGGAGCCTGCCGGCGAAAAAGGTAAGGAAGGAACAGGCGTGGCCGCTGGAGGTGACCCGGGATATCCTGAACAGTTGACCTATTGGGTATCGCTGAATGCAAATGCATCAGCAACAATGCAGGATATGAACGGAATCGCTGCATATCAGGAATTGGAGAAAACGACAGGCACCAAAGTGAAGTTCCAGCATCCGCCGGCGGGCCAGGAGGCAGACGCCTTTAACATCATGGTTTCGTCAGGCAATTTGCCGGATGTTGTGGAGCATGGATGGGCCAACGTATCAGGAGGCCCGGATAAAGCCATTTCGGACGGGTCGATCATTCGCCTGAATGAGTTGATTGAAGAGCATGCGCCGAATTTATCGAAAGTGTTGAACGAGCATCCGGAATACAAAAAATTGATCACGACAGACGGAGGGAACATTTACGTATTTCCATTTATCCGCGGGGACGAATATTTGCTGACCTTTAACGGCCTTATCATTCGCAAGGACTGGCTTGACCAGCTTCAGCTGTCCGTTCCGGAAACGATCGATGAGTGGTATGAAGTATTGAAGGCGATCAAGACCAAGGATCCGAACGGAAATGGGCAAGCGGATGAAATCCCGCTCCTGCTTGATATGGATATGACGGGCATCAACCATGCCTTTGTCGGCGCGTGGGGAATTACGACCGGATTTTATCAGGTGGACGGGAAGGTGCAGTATGGACCCATCCAACCCGAATTCAAATCGTATTTGGAGACGATGAGCAAATGGTATGCCGAAGGCCTGATCGATCAGGATTATGCGGCAACGGACGGGACACTCAAAGATGCCAAAGTGACCAACAATCAAGTGGGTGCCTTCTCCGGTTACATGGGCAGCAGCCTCGGCCGCTATTCCGAGCTCATGCTAAAAAGCAATCCTGACGTCGAACTGGTGGGCGCTCCGAACGTTGTGCTGAAGAAGGGGGACACGCCGCTCCTTGGACAGAAGGATTCGCCGTTCAACGGATTTGGGGCGGCTGTTACAAAAGCGAACAAGTTCCCGGCGGAAACGGTGAAATGGCTCGATTACAAGTATGGGGAAGAAGGGCATATGCTGTTTAATTTCGGGGTCGAGGGAGTCAGCTACGAGATGAAGGACGGGTACCCGACCTATACCGACGAAGTAATGAAAAATCCAGATGGGCTGTCGATCACCCAGGCGTTGTCGAAATACAATCTGGCCAGTTATTCGGGACCTTTCGTCCAGGATCGCCGTTACATCGAGCAGTATTCCGCGCTTCCTCAGCAGAAAGCGGCCATTGAGACATGGATGAAGGCGGAGAATGACCGTTTGATGCCGATTATTTCGCCAACGGCTGAAGAAAGCACACGTTATGCCTCGATCATGAACGATATTAATACGTACTACGAAGAGATGGTTAACAAATTCATTATGGGCGTGGAGCCGATCAGCGGGTTTGATCAATTTGTCCAAACGGTTCAAGGTATGGGCATTGAGGAAGCGCTCCAGATTCAGCAAGCCGCGCTGGACCGGTTCAACAGCCGTTAAGTTGTAGGCGCATGAAGAGGGAGAATACCTCGGGATTCTCCCTCTAACTGTAAATGATCTTTTTGTCAGAGGAGGGCATACGGTGCAGCTTAAGAAAGAGACAAACCGCGTTACGATACAGAGCAAGCCAGAGAGCTTCAGCGCAAGAGCTGCGAAGGACTTTCGCCGGAACTCCACGATTTACCTGATGCTGCTGCCGGTTGTGGCTTTTTATGCCGTGTTTCACTATGGACCGTTATATGGCCTGCAGATTGCGTTCAAAAACTTCTCGGCAGGGCTCGGCATATGGAATAGCCCGTGGGTCGGATTTCAGCACTTCAGCGATTTCTTTAACGGATTTTTCTTTGAACGAGTGGTTACCAATACCATTATCCTGGGCGCGTACGATCTCATATTTGTTTTTCCCGCATCCATCGTGCTCGCGTTAATGCTGAATGAGGTACGACATCGCATATTTAAGCGGACGGTACAATCCATTACGTATATTCCCCATTTCATATCTGTAGTTGTGGTTGTCGGGATGCTGGTCGATTTTTTGTCGGTAGACGGGCTGATTAATCATATCATCACCTACTTCGGCGGCAAACCGATATCATTCATGCGGCTGCCGGAATGGTTCCGCACCATTTATACCTCATCCGCCATCTGGCAGGGAATCGGTTGGGGCTCCATTATATATCTCGCAGCTATTTCCAATATCGATCCGTCCCTTTATGAAGCGGCTAAAGTGGACGGTGCCGGCCGCTGGAAGCAGATGCTTCAAATTACGCTGCCCGGCATTCTGCCAACGGTCATCATTCTGCTCATCTTGCGGATTGGTTCCTTTATGGCGCTGCAGGATGAGAAGATCCTGATTATGTACAATCCGGTTACCTATGAGACGGCCGACGTGATCGGTACCTACGTCTACCGTAAGGGGATTCTGGAAGCAAGCTACAGCTTTAGTGCCGCCGTCGGCATGTTTAATTCCATGATTAACTTTATGCTGCTTATTGGAGCCAATTATCTCAGCAAGCGGTTTACGGATACGAAGCTGTGGTAGAAAGGGGGGCATCTATGCGTACTTCAAAATCTGTCAGTGAAGTCCTGTTTGATTCTGCGAATGTCATTCTCTTGTGCTTGCTATCGATTGTCACGTTATACCCGTTTCTCTACGTATTGTTTGCTTCAATCAGCACGCCGGCTGATTTCGTTCAGCACCGGGGAATCCTGCTGTGGCCCAAGGGCTTCTCGCTGGATTCCTATCGTATGGTATTTGAGAACCCCAATATTATCCGAAGCTACCTGAACACAATATTTTATGTGGTGGTCGGCACGACGCTGAACATTCTGATGACGGCTCTCGGAGCCTATGGCTTATCCAGGAAAAACGTGATGTGGAAGGGCACCATCATGATGCTGATCGTAATGACGATGTTTTTTGACGGCGGGCTCATCCCGAAATACCTGCTCGTGAAAAATATGGGTCTGCTTGATACGTACTGGGCATTGATTATTCCAAGCGCCATGACGACATGGAACTTGATTATTATGCGAACGGCATTCCAAGGGATACCGGATGCGCTTGAGGAATCCGCACGGATCGACGGAGCCAGCGACTGGACCATTCTGTTCCGGATCATCATCCCGCTATCGCTGCCGGTCATTGCCGTCATGGTACTCTTTTACGGGGTATGGCACTGGAATAAATGGTTTGATGCCCTCATCTATTTAAGGGATCGAAACTTGTTTCCGCTGCAGCTGATCCTGCGCGAAATTCTGATTCAAAACGATACCAGCAGCATGATGACCTCGGTAGGCGGGGGAGATCGGATGCCGGTTGGCGAAACGATTAAGTATGCAACGATTATGGTGGCTACGCTGCCGATTTTGTTTCTGTATCCATTTTTGCAGAAATATTTCGTGAAGGGCGTCATGATCGGAGCTATCAAAGAATAAGGAGGTAGTTGACTCATGTGGGAGCAAGCCATTAGGGATGCGGTAGAAAAAACAAAGCGGAATATCGGACAATTCCCGATGAAGTTTCCTCATATCACGGAAGAGAAGCGTTACGAGTGGGGAGAAAGCAATGACTGGATTGAAGGATTCTACACCGGGATGATCTGGCTGTGTTATGAATATACGAAGGACCCACTGTTTAAGGAAACGGCAATAGCCCAATTGGAGGATTACAAGCTGCGCCTGCAGGAAAAGCGGCATCTGGACCATCACGATATCGGATTTCTGTATTTGCCCTCTGCATTGGCCGCGTGGATCGTGGATGAACATGTCGAAGGCAAACAGCTCGCATTGAAAGCAGCGGATCATCTGATGCTGCGCTGGCGGGAAGAAGGTCAGTATATTCAGGCCTGGGGCCGGAAAGGCGACGAGAAGAACGGCGGCCGCATTATCATCGATTGCATGATGAACATTCCGCTGCTGTATTGGGCATATGATCAGACGGGTGATGAGCGATACAAGCGCGTGGCCGTAGCGCACGCGGACAAGAGCCGGCGTTACTTAATGCGCGGGGATGATTCGTCGTATCATACCTTTTACTTCAATCCGGAGGATGGAACCCCCATCCGAGGAGGAACGCATCAAGGATATCATGACGGCTCTACATGGACGCGCGGCCAGGCATGGGCCATCTACGGATTTGCGCTCTCCTACCGCTATACCCGTGATCCGAAATATTTGGATACGGCTTTACGTGCCGCCCGTTTCTTTATCGAATATCTGCCGGAGGATCATGTTGCGTATTGGGATTTTGACGTTCCGATTGAAGAGGGAACACCTCGCGACAGCTCCGCTTCCGCCATTGCGGCGTGCGGCATGCTGGAGATATTGGAGCATCTGGACGGAGAAGATGACAATAAAGGGCTATTGACAGAAGCCGTCGATAAGTCGATGATATCTCTCGTAAACCGATATTCTACCATCGGTGAGGCGGGTGAGGAAGGATTGATCAAGCATGGTTCCTATTACGTCAGAGGGGGCGTCGGACCGGATGATTATATGGTCTGGGGCGATTACTATTATCTCGAAGCCTTGCTGCGACTGACCAAAGGGATACCTGGCTATTGGTATGAGAGAGGTCAAGATAATTGAATCTATGAATCATTCCGGGGATGTCGCGTTCTATGCGGCATTCCCTTTTTTATGTAAAAAATCATAGGATCATTGTTCACAATATACACATTAGCATTGTCAGGATGTCTTTGTTATGATGAGGAAGATTCAAATTTAAGATAAATGGTTTGGAGGAGATATGCGTGTTGAAACATGTGAAAACTTCAGTCTTGCTGACCTTGGGTCTGCTGCTAATACTGGTGTTCCCGACAGCAACGTGGGCCCATTCCAAGCTGGAAACCAGTACGCCCGCGGCGGATGCCAAGCTGACGGAAAGCGTTCAGGAAGTAAGCCTGTCATTTAATGAAAATATCGATGAAAACTTGAGCACGCTCAAGGTTAAAAATGCGCAAGGCGAATCGGTTGAAGTAGCCGAGGTCAAGGTCAACCAGAATACCATGCTGGGAACGCTAGCAGCACCGCTTCCATCCGGCTCCTACACGGTCGAATGGAAAATCGTCGGCGGCGATGGACATCCCGTGGATGGGACATACGCTTTCGAGATAGATGCCCCGGAAGCGGAAGCTCCCCCCGAGACACCAGCCGATACCGAAGAAACGCCTGCGGATACAGGAAATACACAGGATGAAACAGCGCCTGCAGACGATACCTCCGCAGACAACGCGGATCAAACGGCTGGCCAGGATCAGCAAGCGGACAATTCAGCTCCCGAACAATCGGGAGGCAGCGGGTCAACCGTGTGGATCGTGGTCATCGTGATTGTCGCACTTGTTGCAGGTTACTTTGGAATTCGAGCATCACGGAAGAAAAAATAAATGTCTTACTATTGGTTAAGTGAGCCGTTTCTATATTTAGCCTACGCCATTCTGGCAGGCATCACGGTACTCTCCCTGGTACCGAAAGCATATAAACCGGACATTTCGGTTCCGGCCTGGCTTGGTCCGTTGGCGGCAGCGGCCATCCTCGTATTCGGATTTGTGCCGCTGCTGCAGATCATGATGTTCTTCAAGGATGATATCGGGTTTTGGAAGTCTTTTAACAGCATCATGTTCAAGTTCAGCGAGGGTGAGCGTTACGCCTGGATTCTGGTTCTTTCGATCCTATTGGGGATTCTGACCATGATCGTCCGCCGGAAACCGGGTTCCGCATTACGCTGGCTTATGCCCGTTGCCTTGCTGGGCATTGCGGTGGCGATGTCTTCGTTTAACCACGCCGCCTCCCTGTTTGAAAGCACAGGACAGCTTGCATTCTTCGGCCATTTCACAGCGATGGCGATCTGGACGGGAACATTGCTGATAACAGGATGGTTCACTACGGATCAGAGCCGCTGGAGTGCGTTTCTCGGATGGTTCCATCCATTAGCGATCGTCTGTGTCATCATGGTCATCGGATCGGGTCTGTTCCTGATGACAGCCGTGACGCCGGAGCCCATAAACAGCTGGACGTTGTCTTATGGACAGGCTCTGCTGGTTAAGCATATTCTCATTCTGCCGCTGTTGGCATTCGCGTTTGTAAACGGTCATCTCGTAAAGCGCAAGCTGCGCCGGGATTCCGGTTACCATCCGGTGGCATGGGCACGAAGTGAAGGAGTTCTGATCTGGTTGATTTATATCGTTACCGGATACATGAACCAGCAGCCGGCTCCGCATGAGGTGATGGATACATTGGCCTCATATGGTCCTGCTGCAACCTTTGTTTGGTTCCATCCCGGGTTTGCGATTGGTGAACTGGCATTTACGTGGAGTTGGATAGGCATTCTTAGTCTGTGTCTCGGGCTTGTTCTACTGTGGAATGTCGTGAATGTATTTCGCAGAAACCGGGCCGCAGCAGGCGCGCTGTTAAGCGCTTTAGGCGCAGTTGTGTTCATCTATTGCGGCCTGATGTTCTCGGTTACCGCAGTATAATATCATTTGAGTTTATAAGGTCCTTGCTGTTTACGCGGCAGGATCTTTTTTTTATGATAGGAGATGGAAGTTAAGGCTGGATAAAGATGGTATACTGGCGAGTAAAAGGACGCCTGCACCTACTCTTCAAATGGAGGATAATCACCAAGCCATCGGAGCATATGAGAAATCAGGTTATACGCGGGAGGATGAAGTGCTTCTGGAGAAAGAGCTGGGGTAATAGGTTGCGTGAGTGTATAATCTAACCCATAATATTTCACTTTTCGGAATGGGATGGAGGTGAGCCTGATGTTATGTGATAAAGACCAATACGTTGAAGAATTGCTCATTCTGAAGACGATTGCGGAAAATTTGAATCAGAGCAACGATATGAAGCAAATGCTGCAGACGACACTCGAAAAACTGTTGGATTTAACCCATCTTGAGACAGGGTGGCTTTTTCTGGTCGAGGATAAACCTGACTATACCAAGATGGCTGATTTCAACCTTCCTCCTGCTTTATCATGGGATAATCAAAAACCGATGCGATGCGGAGATTGCCTATGCCTTCGCATGTATTGGGAAGGAACTTTAAATGAACCGGTTACGATTATTGAATGTGAACGTCTGCATAATGCCAAAGAGCAGTCCTGGGGAGAAACTCGCAATCTGACCCATCATGCTACGATTCCGCTTACGGTTCAAGGTAAACGACTGGGGCTGCTGAATGTGGGTTCGCCGGGCAAAGCGCATTTTAGCGAGGGAGAACTTGCGTTGTTACAATCCGTTGCCTATCAAATTGGAACTGCGGTCGAGCGAACAAAACTGTCCGAGCAAAAGGAGAAACAGGCGGTGGACAGCATCGCCCGTTTTATCGTCGACTATTATGCCAAGGCAAGCAAAGTAACAAGATATCTATGGAAAATTAACGATATGAAGAGAATGCTTGTGGCGATCGTGGAGCAGCTTGCTTATTCATTTGACTGGCCGTGCGTGGCCATGATTACGTCTGACGATGACAACTTGTATCTTCGTACAGTCCATCAGAATGGGCAGACGCAGAGCGGCAAGGAGCTGGTGCGTAAGGATGCCAAAAAGTCCACGCGAAAGTCAGGAATCGTACAACGTGCATATGAGGAACAAAGCGTGGTGGTTCAGGAAGGCCTTCTCCGGGTGCTTCCCGGCATTCAGCCCCATTCGTATACGGCAGCGATACCATTAAAGCATCTTGAGCGCATTTTTCAAACCTATGAGACGATGGGGGTGCTCCTCATTGGACGGGAGAGTGGTCCCTTCAGTGAACTGGAGGTTGAAATCTTAGAGGTGCTGGCGGAGCATATTTCACTAGCGGTTGAAAAAATTTGTTTATATTACGAGTGGCAGGATTTATTGCTGGTGGAAGAGAGGAACCGTTTGGCACGGGATCTTCATGATTCCGTCAATCAAAAGCTGTTCTCTCTTTCATTGCTTGCTCAAGGCGTTCGCGAGACGACCTTACATGAGAACACGCATACGGCTGAGGCTATACATGACATTGGGCAGCTGGCTCAAGAAACGCTCACCGAAATGCGGACGTTAATTTGGCAGCTCAGACCTTCGGGAGAGGCCAAAGGGATACTGGCATCGCTGAAGGACTATGCCGAGAAACTTGGCATACAGCTGACGTTTCTCATGAAGGAAATCCCTGTTTTGACGAACCGGGTGGAAGAGACCCTTTATCGAATTGGGCAGGAGGCATTAAACAATATCAGCAAACACGCGGGAACGAATCGGGCATGGATCCGAATGGAAAAAGACGGCTCCTATCTCTATATGAAAATATCGGATCAAGGCCGAGGATTCAACCCCGGATCGCCCGAACTGTGTCCCCGCTCGTTTGGGCTTACCAGCATGAAGGAAAGGGCTTCTGAGCTACAAGGAACATTAAGCATTAGCAGTGAGGAAGGTACGGGGACGATGCTGACGATCATGATACCGTTGTGGACAAAGGAAGAGGTTATAGATCAATGAAGAAGATTAAAGTTCTCATCGTTGATGATCATCTTGTCGTATTAAGGGGGTTGCGTTATTTCCTGCAGACACAGCCCATGATAGAAATCGTAGATCAAGCCCTGAACGGGCTGGAGGCTCTGGAGAAGGTAGAAAAGCTGCTGCCTGATGTGATACTGATGGATCTGAAAATGCCGGAGATGGACGGAGTTGAAGCCACAAAGCGAATCACAAGCAAGTTTCCTCATATGAAAGTCATCATTCTCACCAGTTTTGCCGACCGGGATTCGGTTCTGCCGGCGATAAAAGCGGGAGCGATTGGATATCAACTGAAGGATATCGAGCCTAAAGTGCTGGTCGAAACCATCATTGCCGCTGTAAACGGAAACCGCATGCTTCATCCTCAGGTAACAAACCAATTAATTGCCCATGTGGCGACAGATCCCGAGGTTGTCAAAGGAATCGACATTCTGACGATCCGTGAGCAGCATGTTCTTGAACAGATTACATTGGGCAGGAGCAACAAAGAAATCGCCGCAGAACTACATATTGCCGAGAAAACGGTAAAGACGCATATCACGCATATTCTGGGAAAAATGGAGGTACAGGATCGTACCCAGGCAGCGCTGTACGCGATAAGGAACCATTGGTTCAACACATAAACATCAGACTATAGTCGTAGTGACAGGTCTTATCTTCGGATAAGGCCTTTTTTGTATGGCTGATGTAGACCAGAGCTGGACGTAACCGGTCTGGAATTACGTTTAAATGGAACTACAAGGAAGTACCGCTGCTGTAGGCTTGTTATTGAGATAAAGGAGGAATAAACCATGACAATACTAGTTACAGGTGCGACAGGCAAAGTAGGTCGTCATGTTGTGCATGAGCTGCTAAGGGCTGGACATAGCGTCAGGGCACTCAGCCGTTATCCTGCTTCTGCCAAATTACCTGCTGGCGTAGAAGTGGTTGCCGGTGATCTGAGTAACCCCGACACGCTGATTCCAGCATTAGAGGGTGTGACCGGGCTTCATTTAATCACGACTGGAGCAGGTTACGTCCCGCTTACGACAGGGGAGGAGATTATACGGATCGCCGAGGCTGCGGGAGTAAGGCGTGTAAGCATATTATGGGACGGAAAGAAAGGGACGGTGGAGGAAGCAGTAGAATCGAGTCATCTGGAATGGACACAGCTGCAGCCGGTCGATTACATGTCCAATGTTATGAATTGGAGAGAATCGATACGAACAGAGGGTGTAGTACGCGATCTGTTTGGTGCTTCGTTAAATGCTTCGATACATGAGCAGGATATCGGACGGGTGGCTGCAGCGGTCCTGTCGGAGGACGTCCATGCGGGCCAAATGTATACCTTAACCGGTCCCGAGGCGCTAACGGTTCCTGACAAGGTGCAGGTTCTTAGCCGCTTTATCGGTAAAGATATAAAGTTTATCCAGTTAACCGAAGAACAGGAGCGTAAACGAATGGCCGAACTTGGAGTCGATGAGGGTGTCATCGATTACGTCATCAACTGGTACAAGAATCCACCGATCGAAGCATATACCGTCAATCAAAAGGTTGAACAGATCACAGGACGTCCTGCAAGAACGTTTGCCGAGTGGGCGGAAGAGCACGCAAGATACTTCAAATAAGAAATGGAAAAGAAGGAGCATATTCCTAAGCATGATGACCTTGGATACCTTGAGGATCATCATGCTTTGTTTATTTGCAGGAGAGTCAGGTCGTTGATGAATGATGCTGAATATCGCTCCGGTATTGACCAGGCGTGAGCCCTGTATTTCGCTTAAACACCGAGTGGAAAGAATGCATGTCCTTATAACCGACCTTCTCGGCAATCGTACTGATTTTGTCTGTGGTGGTGCGCAGCAGCTCGCGGCTTATTCGAATCCGCACGGTCTGCAGATAATGATGCCAGCTCTGGCCTGTATACCGGCGGAACAATCGCTGCAAATGGCGCTCGCTGAATCCGCTGATTTGGGCAAGGTGTGTCAAAGTGAGCTCATGCATGTACTGCCCTTCCACGTATTGAAGGACATCCTGGAAGGAATGGTGCTGCGGCACCGAAGGTATAGTATGGGAATGCTCAATGACACGACAGAATTCAATGATCAGCTGTAACAGCAGCGTGTGCAGATAAACGGCAGAACCGCTGCCTGGCATGGCATTTTGTTCATAGAGGGAGCCGAAGAGCCTCTCGAAGCGATCATGTCGGTCCATAATCGCGTGGTATCCAAGGGACCCATCCTCCATGCGTTTCAAAAAGGCTGCAGTCTCCGAATCTGTTGCAAAAGCTATCAATTTGGGCAGCAGCTGTACAGAGAATATGCAATTGTTCACAATGAGCGGTTTCCCGTTTGCAGAAGTGGGCCGGAATACATGAGATATTCCGAGTGGTATATAGAACATTTGACCTTTGCGTACGCGCTGAACCGAGTTCTCCAGGTGATGAAAGCCCTCACCCTCCGCAATATAAGCAATCTCCAGAAAATCATGGTTATGATAAGAGCCTGTAAAATTCTCGGCGTTTCGATTCACATACATCAAGGTGTCATTCTGGAAAAAGGTATCTCCATAATAGGTTTCCATCGGTCGCTTCATCATCATACTCCTCATCGTTAATAGGGGAAGAATGTCCGTTATGCCTCATATTATTGTCCGATATCCCCATAATTCCACGTTCAGGTTCACTTATAATAATAGTTGAAATAGGCACGGTTAGGAAGCGAACATCCCGGATTGCGGCCTATAGAACTTGATTGTTGTGATAACTTTTTTTATGAAAGGGAACGGAGGAATGATCTATGTTCAGCGTAACGGATTTACGATGTGAGTATCAGCATAATCCGATAGGAATCGGGGAGAAACACCCGCGTTTAAGCTGGAAGTTGGTCTCGGACGAAAGAGCGGTTAGTCAAACGGCCTATGAGATTGAGGTTTCAAATGATAATAACTTTGCCAATCCCCTTTGGACCTCAGGGAAAGTGGCGTCATCACAATCCGTTCATGTGGAATTAAGCGAATGGCGTGCATCGTCTTGTAAGCGCTATACTTATCGAGTCCGCGTCTGGAATCAAGTCGGGGACGTATCGGAATGGTCGGATACAGCCTATTGGGAGACGGGTAAACTGCAAGGGGAGAAATGGGTGGGGAAATGGATATCGGCACCACATTCTTTGCTGCCTGCGGACTCTGCTCATCTACCGCTGCTTCGCAAGAGCTTCAGCTTGAAGTCGCCCATTTCGAAGGCAAGAATATACGCCTCGGCCTTAGGCCTTTATGAACTGGAACTGAACGGACATCGGGTGGGAGATTGTTATTTCACACCCGGTTGGACGAGTTACGAACATACGATACAGACGCAAAGTTATGACGTGACGGACATGCTGAACACTGGCCTAAACGCAATCGGAGCTTGGCTCGGAAATGGATGGTACAGGGGTCAATTGGGATGGGAGGAACGGAGTTCAATCTATGGGGATCGATTAGCCCTTTTGCTGGAGCTGCATATTACGTATGCAGACGGGAGCGAAGAAGTGATGGCAACCGATTCAAGCTGGCAGTCGGCCATAGGCCCGATCAGAATGTCGGAACTCTATCATGGTGAAACCTACGATGCCCGGTTGGAGCTGGAAGGCTTCAGTTCAGGAAATTATAACTCAAATGATTGGCAGGGTGTCGAATTGCTCGATCACGGGTTTGACATGTTGAAGCCTCAGATTAACGAGCCTGTAAGAGCCATCCAAACGGTGGAGCCCGTTGAATGGCTGACCACGCCTAAAGGTGAAACCGTCATCGACTTCGGACAGAATTTGGTGGGATGGGTCCGATTTAGCGTGTCCGGTGACAAGGGAACTATCTTGACGCTGCAGCATGCGGAGATACTGGATTCCAAGGGTAACTTTTATACGGAGAACCTTCGAACCGCTAAACAAACGATTCAGTACACGTTAAAAGGTGGCGGGAAAGAAACCTACGAACCCCATTTTACGTTCCAAGGCTTCCGGTATGTCCGCTTAGACGGTTTTACGGAGGAGCAGCTGGACCGGGGGGCTTTCGAAGCGGTTGTGCTTCATTCGGATTTTGAAGAGACCGGGACTTTCCAATGCTCGGAACCTATGGTGAATCAATTGCAGAGCAACATTCGATGGGGGCTTAAGGGAAATTTCCTGGATGTGCCCACGGATTGTCCGCAGCGTGACGAGCGGCTTGGCTGGACGGGAGATGCGCAGATGTTTATAGGTACAGCTGCTTATCTTGCCAACGTGGCTCCTTTCTTCACCAAGTGGTTATCCGATCTGGCTGCAGAGCAGCGCGATGACGGAGCCGTTCCGTTCGTTGTCCCTCATGTACTCGGAGATGGTCAATATGCTTCGGCCGCATGGGGAGATGCAGCGGTCATATGCCCGTGGACCCTATATGTCTGTTATGGCGACCGACGGATATTGGAGCGTCAATATAAGAGTATGAAGAACTGGGTTTCCTACATCCAAGCACAAGGGGAGAATGAATATTTGTGGAATACCGGCTTCCATTTCGGTGATTGGCTGGGGCTTGATGCGAAATCCGGTGACTATGTGGGTGCTACAGAGCGGGATTTTATCGCATCGGCGTTTTATGCTTATTCGGTAGAACTGCTTAGGAAGACGGCCGTGGTATTGGGACAAGAAAAAGATGCGGCAGCGTATGCCACGCTTAAGGAAAGGGTTGTCGCTGCATTTCGTAACGAATTCGTGACCCCGTCCGGAAGGCTCGCGGCTTCGACTCAGACCGCGCATGTGCTTGCGCTCATGTTTGGGTTGCTGGATGAAGAGGCCGAAAAACGGGCAGCGAAACGTCTCTGTTCACTGCTGGAGGAGAGCAGGCATCATCTTACGACAGGCTTTGTGGGCACACCTTATATTAACCATGTATTAAGTCAGCATGGGATGCATGACGCGGCGTATAAGCTGCTGCTGCAGCGGGACTATCCTTCATGGCTGTATCCGATTACGAAAGGCGCTACCACGATATGGGAGCATTGGGACGGAATAAAGGAGGACGGCAGCTTCTGGAGCCGCGATATGAATTCATTTAATCATTATGCATACGGAGCCATCGGGGAGTGGTTGTATCGTACGGTTGCCGGCATACAAACCGTGGAGGAGGCGCCGGGTTATAAGCATATCGTGATTGCGCCCGTGCCCGGCGAAGGATTGACATGGGCTGAAGGCAAGATCGATACGCTGTATGGAACCGTCCGGTCAAGCTGGAGAATGGAAAGTGGAGAGTTTCAACTGGAGGTAACCATCCCGCCAAATGCAACGGCGGAAATCCGTCTGCCAGGCGCTTTTGATGCATCCAGCGTTACAGAAGGAGAGGCGATACCTCTAGACCAAGCGAACGGGATCCAATCTGCATGTGATGGGGAAGCGGGCGTTGTGATTCAAGCGGGCTCAGGAGAGTATACGTTCAGATATGTTTATTCCGATCATGCTGTGAAGTGATGAATAGATGCAGGGAGCTAAAGTTCCTTACCGTGGTGAGTTGCGGTAAGGAACTTTTTTTCTCTTCACTTAGTCACATTTATGGGCGAATGCACATACAAATACAAAGTGATCTTAAGGAAGCGAGGGGAACTCTGTGGCAGTCATCAAAACGAATTCGAATGATGTGGATCTTCTGGCAAGATTGATCCGCGCAGAGGCAGAAGGTGAAGGCGAGCAGGGCATGCTCATGGTCGGGAATGTCGGCGTGAATCGGATACTGGGCAACTGCCTGGATTTTCAAAACGTCCGCAATATGAATGATATGGTGTTCCAGAGCCCAGGAGGGTTTGAAGCAACACAAAAGGGCTATTTTTATCAACGGGCCAGGGAGCGGGATCGTCAGCTTGCCCGAAGAGTGATCAATGGGGAACGTATATGGCCAGCGAGCAACGCGCTTTGGTTTTTCCGCCCGGCAGGGGATTGCCCGGCTACCTGGTACAATCAGCAGAACACAGGTCGTTTTAAATCACACTGCTTCTTCACCCCGACATATGCCGATTGCCCGACTGTTTTTTGATTCATGTTATACAACCGCTTAGGCGGGAGTTATAAATTAAAGGAGGAAATTACTTATGTACAATCAAGGTGTGCCACCTGTGAACTTCATGAATGGAGTCCGCTATCCGGGAGTGCCGAGCCGCGGGACGGCTGGTTATATGGCGAACGTTCCACCGCAGGTACCTAGCGGAAGCCCAATGACTCCAGGAGGCACCGTTGTTCCGGCCCCGCAATTCGAGCAATCTTACGTTGAGAATATTCTTCGACTGAATCTGGGTAAACAGGGAACCTTCTACATGACATATGAAAACAATTCACAATGGAATGCCAAGGTGTTCACAGGCGTGGTGGAAGCCGCTGGGCGCGATCATATCATAATTAGCGAACGGTCGACAGGACGCCGTATCATCCTGCTGATGGTAAATCTGGATTATGTCGTGTTCGACGAGCCGCTTCAATATCAATATCCAGGCGTTATCGGCAACCCGCCTCCGACAGGAAGATAACTTCTAGCAGCATCAGCATAATAACCTTCGTTTACTTAAGCGTAGACGGGGGTTATTTCATTATGTTTCAAATGGCAAATATTCAATGTCATGCGAATTTTTTCCGCCCGGATGTCTGAATACATAGTATTCTATTAACATTTTGAATGTTTATTCATAGAATATATCAATTCATCGAAAAACGAGTGCTAACGGCTGAGAATCAAATTAAAGCTTATAACAACGCTGATTAATGTCATAAGACAACGTTTGACTGTGTATCGTAGTACTATATAATTACTTATATAGCTTGCCTAAGTCGGAATAAGATAAGGAGATGAGACCATTGGGAAGTTGATGCGTAGTCCGAACACGTTGTTATGCTTGATGGCACCACACATTTTTAATAACCGAAGGAGGTGTTCCTATTCGTCATAGCATGCTGTATGGCGGGTAGGAGATCGATTGAGTGACCCCTTACCGAGTTTGATAAGTTTAACCTTGGTATTGATTCTCGTCCTGTTAAATGGATTTTTTGTATCGGCTGAATTAGCTTTCGTTAAAGTCAAAAGCAGCCGTATTGACGCTCTGGTCGAAGAAGGACATAGACGTGCAAAATTTGCGCAGAACATACTGCAAAATCTGGACGGATATATATCCGCATGCCAGTTTGGTATTACCATCGTGTCCATTGGACTCGGATGGATCGGCGAAAGAACGATATCCGCTATGATTACGCCTTGGTTTCATGGCATAGGCTGGAGTAATACAGCCGTTCATGCCGTGTCTTTGGTATTAGCCTTCATCCTGATTGCACTCATGCACATTGTATTTGGTGCATTGGCGCCCAAGACGGTGGCTGTTCGTAAAGCGGAACAAATTACGCTGCTGTCAGCAGGCCCACTGCGGGTATTTTACACCATCATGTTCCCGTTTATCTGGTTTGCGAATGGGCTCTCCAATAACGTTCTCCGCCTATTCCGGATGCAACCGGTGGTTGAACGGAATGTTCATACCGAGGAAGAACTGCGGGATATGATGAAAGAGAGCAGTGAGAGCGGCCTGATGGATAGCACGGATATGGTATTGGTAGACAACATTTTTGAATTTGCCGATACGACGGCAAGGGAGATCATGATCCCCCGAACAGAAATGATCTGTTTATACAACAATCTTTCATTGGAAGAAAATCTGAAGATCGCAAGCGAGGGGATGCGAACCCGTTATCCGATCTGTGACGAAGACAAGGATCATATCATTGGCTTTATTCACATTAAAGATCTGATGCGCGGATTCGTTCGTGACCAGCTTTCCTTGATTCGCCCGATCATTGCTGTTCCTGAGTCGATCAAGATCAGTGATTTGCTGCGAAGAATGCAGCGGAGCAAGACACAAATTGCCATTCTTATTGATGAATACGGCGGGACTTCAGGACTCGTAACCCTGGAAGACATTATGGAAGAAATCGTCGGTGAAATTCAAGATGAGTTTGACGAAGAGCGTCCGGGCATTGAAAAGGTGGGGGAGGATGAATACTCCATTGATGGATTGATGCTGATCGATGAAATTAATGACCAATTTGGTCTGAATGTGGATACAGAGGATTATGATACTATCGGTGGATGGCTGTCCTCACGTCTTGAGGTGCTGCTCCCGCACAAAGGTCAATCTGTCATGTATGAGGATTATCGCTTTGTGATTGAGGAAACCGAGAATAAACGGATCTCGCGGATTCGTCTGATCAGGCAGCAGCAGCAGCTGATTCAGGAAGAAGCAGGCGCGTAAACTGGATATTAGAAGAAGTAGCGACATATTATGCCGCTACTTCTTTTTGCTTGCAGAAAAGTTTCAAAAAATATATCAAACCATGAAGAATTAGATACTTTTGTTCTGTTACTGCGTGTTAAAATATGGATGTTCCTATTATATTGAAAGAAAGGTGATGTTATGTCGAAAGTACGCAGTCCTAAACGTATAGCTTCAGCACTTGCAGTCAGTGTTCTATTAAGTTTGTCTCTGGCAGGAGGGGCTTACGCGGATTCCGCACCAGACATTGCACCCGGCGCCTTAACGACACCGCCTCCGGTTGAAATGAATCTGAATTCTTCTCTCAACATTTTAGCCAATAAATATTTGATGAATTATTTTTCTTCGATAGGGAAAGTAAGCAGCACTCAAGTAGGGATAAACGGTACTACCAGTGCTTCCCAAGCTGTAGATTCTCTGGGAATCAATTATGTTATTCAACGCTGGACGGGCTCCGCTTGGGTTGATGCGGGAGCTGCATACGATAACGGAACGAATAAGACCTCTCTGAGCGGAAGCAAAACGTTCAACGTACAGGCAGGTTATTATTATCGGGCCAAGACAGTTCACTGGGTCAATGAGAGCGGTACATATGAAGAAGGGACTTATTACACGAGCTCGGTATTGGTGGAATTATAATACGAATATGGATTTATGAAGGGGGTGTCCCGAAAGATCGTAGATCTTGCGGGGCACTTCCTTTTTTTGCGCTGAAAGACGCTCCATGTAGGACGTGTCCCACCCATCGCTGGCCCGCTAACTGTTGATGTGGGCAACCATGGAGCAAAAAGGTCGAAGACCCAGCACTCAACTTGAGCCTGTCTTCGACCTTTTACGGTGCATGAATGAAAATCCGGTCTGTTCTTTTTAAGATCATCTCAAAATCATTGTATGCTGTTTGCAATTTTTATGAATTCTTCTTCTGTGAAGAATCCGCTGATGGATACAACCACTTGATCATTATCATATAAGAAGCGAAGATTATTCTCGGTTAGATAGGCTTTCGCTCCGGAATCAAGAACAACAGTCTTATTGATATCTCCATTGAGATTGATCATTTTGCCAAGTTGCATCCCGATAAGATCAATATGGAAAAACTTTTCGTCCGAATTTTTATAATGAAGATGGAGCTCGTCAAAAACGGCAGTTTCATCGGTTGTTAATGCGGTAGCCTCATGGAATTTGTAGTCCTCCGGAAGATAATTGACTTTTGGTATTTTAAATACGGCACGTTTTTGCGACTCTGTCAAAGATTCATCGGTATCTGTGAAAGGAATATATTCGGTGTCCACTAATTCAGCCGGCGGTACATACTCTTCTTCCGGCTCTACTGTTTGTTCCGGTGGGGGAGCAGTTAATGCCTTGCTCTTATCGACAGGCTCTCGCATGCCGAAAATTTGAGTCACCACACCATTTCCCCAATCCTTGATTTCCTGATAAACCGGTGTTACCGCTTGAGTTACAGAGGATGGAGAGAATATCAACGCACCAAAGAGCATGGAAGCTGCGATGACGCCGGCTAACTGAAATCTGCGTTTGCGCTGTTTCCGAGTGTTTATCTTCTCGACTTGCAGCTTGACCTGCTGCCAGGATTGACGTTTGGATTCGTTGTCAGTAGGGAGTGAGGAACGTGAGGCTGCACGATCAAAGGCTTCGTCAAAGGCCTCATCAAACCAATCATCGTATTTTTCGTTGCTCATCCAATTCACCCCACTCTCTATACAGCATTTTTTTTACGGATTCTCTGGCTCGGAACAAGCGCTGCTTCACGATCTCTTCGCGAGTATTCAGCAGCTCTGCGATTTCCCTGTACGTTAGACTATGCTTCCAACGGTACTCAATCAATAGCTTGTATTCAGGCTTCAATTGGTCGAGGTAATGCTCGATGGATTCCTCCAGCATATTCGACTCCACCTGATGTTCTACGTTCGTGGAAGAAACTACCACGTCCTCTTCATTAATAAAAACACTCTCGACATCCACTTGGTTACGGTATTTTTTATTTTTTCTTAAATAATTCATGGTTGAGTTTTTGGCAACGACACGGAGCCATCCCCGCATCTTGCTTTCGGTTTCAAAATTCGGCTTACTTGTAATCACTTTTATAAAGGACTCCTGAATGATATCCTCAACAGCAGCATGATCCCGTACGACATACAGTATCTGCCCATAAACGAGATCATAAAATTCATAATAGATTTCTTCCTGAATAGGTTCGCTCAGATCAGCGAAATCTGCTGCAAGGAGGAGCTGTAATCGGTTGGACACGCGATAATCCCCTCTCTGGTGTAACCATCCTATTTCTCTCATCATTTTACAACATATCGGGTGAAAAAGCCCTATTAATTCTAATAACAGCCGGCTCTGAAGACGGTTTGCGGGAAAAGGGTTTAACTGTAGGAAGTTATGTGTTTGAAGCGCTTTAGCTTATGAGTTAAAAAGGCAATTCTTAGACATGCGTCCATCTCTTCATCCTATGCTCGGCAATCTATTGGTATTAATCGAAAAAAAAACAGAGCAGCCTCTGATTAAAAGACTGCTCTGTTGTATAGTTTCGATCACATTGCGATGTGTTTGTCACGCACATAACGGAATGGCAGCGGTTTACGCCCAATTCCCGTTGATGAATACGGGTTCCTCCGTGCCATCATGCGTGATTCCGGTAATATTAAGCTCCTTGGAGCCCATCATGAAATCGACGTGGGTAATGCTGGTGTTCAGACCGCTTGCTTGAAGCTGTTCGGACGTCATGGTCTTGCCGCCTTCAAGGTTAAAAGCATACGCGCTGCCGATAGCCAGGTGACAGGAGGCATTTTCGTCAAACAGCGTGTTGTAATACAAGATGCCGCTTTCCGATATCGGGGAGCGATATGGCACAAGAGCAACCTCGCCCAGATAATGCGAGCCTTCATCCATGGAAATGAGGCGTGTTAAGGTATCTTCGCCTTGTTCCGCGGAGAAATCGACGATGCGGCCATTCTCGAACGTGATCGAGAAATTGTCGATGATGTTACCGCCGTAGCTTAAAGGCTTCGTGCTGCGTACCGTGCCGTTCACGCCGGTTTTGAGAGGAGCGGTGAATACTTCTTCCGTCGGAATGTTGGCAACGAAACGCTCGCCTTTCTCGTTGTGGCTGCCCGCCTGGGCCCAAATATGCCCCTCCGGAAGCTCGATCGTAAGATCCGTTCCCGGTGATGTGAAGCGGAGCTTATGATATTTCTTGGCATTGAGCTCATCCGATTTGTGCTGAAGGGTCGTAATATGCTCTTCCCATGCACCAATGGGATCTTCGAGATCCGCGCGAACCGCGTGAAAAATTGCGTCCCACATGTTGTTCACCTGCTGCTCGGCCGGAACGTCAGGGAACACCTTGGCAGCCCAATCAGGAGAAGGGTAGGCAATGCCGGTCCAGCTCATTTTATCGGCTTGCTGATATTGCCGGTATTTCGCCATGGCTGCGCCATATGTACGTTGATAATTGGATATACGCTCCGGATCAACGCCTTTAAGCAGGTCAGGGTTCGAGGAGAGAATCGTCAAGAAAGCAGCCCCTTGCTCGGCAAGCTCGGTTACTTCCTCCGCATAATATGTCGGCGGCTCCAGAAAAGCCTCATCTGGTGCCAGATCGTACCGAATCCGGTTCACAACCTCATCACTGTAGTTCACCTTAACTTGCTTGGCGCCCGTTTCATAAGCTTTCTTCACGATAAGACGTACCAACGGTGCAGCATCGATCATCGCGTTAACTACCAGCGTTTGTCCTGGCTGTACATTGGCACCCACCTTGACGGCAAGCTCCGCGTAGCGTTCCAATTTTTGCTCAAAGCTGGACATGACAGACCCTCCATTTCTTTTATGCTACCTTTAAGAGGTTGTTCAAAAAGTTGTCTTTTGATCACGAGGTAGATGATCAGGAAGCGAAGCATAAGCTTCGGTGCTGACAGCCGACTTTTTGAACATGCATTTTAAGTATCTTCGTTCGCTTTCTTGATTATCGCACCATTTTTCGGATTGTAAATCAACCTCAGGTCAATTAAAGGCCGGAAAAGTTCAAGAAAGCAGCTACTTCATAAGAAATAGCTGCTGATACTGTATCGTTTCTTAAAATGCCCAGTTTCCTTTCAGGAATACCGGTTCTTCCTGGCCATCTGCCGTTACTCCGTAAATATCCATTTCGCCGGAGCCGATCATGAAATCGACATGGGTTACACTCGTATTGAGGCCGTTCTGAATCAACTGCTCCTGATTCATTTCTTTTCCGCCTTCCAAGCAGAAAGCATAAGCGCTGCCAAGTGCAAGGTGGTTGGAAGCATTCTCGTCAAACAACGTATTGTAATACAGGATGTTTGACTCCGAGATCGGGGATTGGTGCGGCACCAGCGCCACCTCTCCAAGGTAACGGGCACCTTCGTCCATGTTCAGAAGACGCTCAAGTGTTTCATAGCCTTGCTCTGCCGTGAAGCTGACCACTTTACCTTCTTCAAAAGTAAGGGAGAAGTTGTTCACGATGTTTCCGGCATAACTCAAAGGCTTCGTACTGTGTACGGTTCCGTTGACTCCTGTTTTGAGAGGAGCGGTAAATACTTCTTCTGTCGGCATGTTCGCCACAAAGGCATGCCCGCGCTCGTTGATGCTGTCGCCTTGCGCCCAAATATGCCCTTCCGGCAGCTCGATGGTAAGATCGGTTCCCGGTGCGATATAGTGGAGTTTCTTGTATTTTTTTGCGTTCAGCACGGAGGATTTTGCTTCAAGCACTTCGAGGTGCTTGTTCCACGCTTCAACCGGGTTATCCTGATCCACACGTACGGTGTGGAAGATAGCATCCCACAATTTGCCGACTTGTTCGGATTCCGGCACATCCGGGAATACCTTGGCAGCCCAAGCTGCTGAAGGCACAGCGATCAGACACCAGCTAAACTTGTCGGATTGTTGATAGGCGCGATATGTCTTCAATGCTTCACCGCGCGCTTTGTAGAAGTTTCCGATACGCTCGGAATCAATGCCGCTGAGCAAATCGGGATTTTCGGCAAGCACGTGCAGAATGGCTGCGCCGTTCTCCACCAATTCCGTCATTTCGCCGGCATACCATTTCGGCGCTTCGGTAAAGACGTCATCCGCAGCTTTTTCGAATTGTAGTCTTGTTATCGTTTCGTCGGTCCACAGGATCTTAACCAGGCGGGCACCCGCTTCATATGCCTTTTTGGCAATCAAGCGAGTGAACTCGGCAGAATCGACAGGAGCATGAACCACTAAGGTTTGTCCTTCCTGTATGTTAACTCCAACCTTTACAGCCAACTCGGCATATTTGTCCAAGTATGTATGGAAATCGGACATTTGGTACCCTCCAATGCAATTTAATTTACCAACCCATATTATACTAGATCTTGCCGTATAAGAAAAACAATAATCAGCTGCCAAGAAAAGTGATATACTGAGTCTTGTGAGTGCTTTACAACGTAATGAAGGAGCGTGGAAACGTGTCAGAAGTCCGAATCGAGCGTGCGGATATGAAGCGGGATGATAGCGATCAGTTCGTAGGATATACCGTATTTTCTATAGATGGACATGCATCAGCCTACGAGATCACCTTCCTGAGCAAGAATGGCCGGGATTGGGACTACAGCCTGAACTTCGCCGGCGAGCCGGGAATCGAGGAGCAGTTTCTTCAGATTGACGAGCGGATTGAGGCCGACAACGAGTTGTTTGATGATTTGCTGGATGCAGCCATCGATGCGAGTGAGTTCGGGGAATAAGAGACCAATCCAAAATGTATTCCAATGAAAACAAACCGTGCACCTCCCGTGGAAGGGAAGCGTACGGTTTGTTTAAGATTGAAGCATGTATAAGTTTTCAGCGAAGGTGAACAAATTCGATAATCGCTGGAAAAACATCCTCTAAACGGGGTCTGTCCTCTGTGAAAGTGCGTCGATAGATGTTTTTCTTATATGTGCCGACATGGGAGAATAACAAGTTAACCAATCGTAATTCGACCTTCCGGATGGCGGTATAGTTCTTTATTATTCTTGCGGCTAAGCGCGTACGCAAGGGTTAGCGGACCCAACCGGCCAAGGAACATGAGCAGGGCAATGGTGACCTTGCCAACCCCGGACAGCTCGGTTGTAAGTCCCATCGATAGCCCGGCTGTACCAAACGCGGATACGGCTTCGAACAGAATTCTTAAGAATTCACCCGATTCCGTAACGGACAGAAACATGGAAGCTCCCACCAATAGCAGCAACGATAGTATCGTCAGCGTAATGGAACGATAAACCAGGGCTTGGGAAATTCGATTGCGATAGAGAACCACATCGCGTTTACCCTGGATCATCGTGACGACGGCACCAATGAGCACGGCGAAGGTGGTCACCTTAATGCCCCCTCCAGTCGATCCGGGCGCTGCCCCGATGAACATGAGGAGAATCATGAAAAACTGGGAGGATTGCTCCAGACTCGCGATGTCCAAGGTGCTGACGCCACCGGAACGCGGAGTGATCGATTGGAATAAGGACGCCATGATTTTTACCGGGTATGAGAGCGGGCCTAGTGTTTTGGGATTGCTGTGCTCCAGAATAAAGATCATGACAGCCCCGATTACGATTAACAGTGAAGTCACGGTTAATACAACCTTGGAGTGAAGCGACAGTTTCCTGCACTTCGGATATTCGATAAGATCAAAGATGACGATGAAGCCAATTCCCCCAAGGAAGATCAAAAACATGAGAATGATATTGACAACAGGATCCGCTACATAGGTTGCAAACCCTGAGAAAGGTCCGTGAATTTGACCAAAGAGGTCAAAGCCTGCATTGTTGAATATGGAGATGCTTTGGAATATGCCGAAGTAAGCTGCATCCGAAAGCGGCATAATCGCAGAGAACCTGAACGTCAGCAGCAAGGCCCCTGCGCCTTCGATGATCAGCGTGTAGACCAGCACTCTCCGGATGAGATCCACGATGCCTTGAATTTGGTATTGACCCATCGCTTCTTGAAGGATCATGCGCTCCCGAAGCGAGATTCTGCGATTGAACATCAATGCAATCCAGGTGGCTGAGGTCATAAAGCCCAACCCGCCAAGCTGAACGAGCATGAGCATGACAATTTGTCCAAATATGGACCAATGAGTCCCTGTGTCCACAACGGTTAAACCCGTTACACTGATGGCGGAAACCGCTGTGAAGAGAGCATCTACAATCGGGGTAGAAGTCCCGTCCGCAGTAGCGATGGGAAGTTTAAGCAGGAATGTCCCGATCAGTGTAATCGACGCAAAGCCGATCGCCAGAAATTTGGGAGGGGTCATTTGGTTTCGAAGGTCTTTCTTTTTCATGCCAATTATCCTTTTCCGAATGTTTTAATTTTGAAATCATTCTCTAATATAACACGAAAGGTGAATCATTTAACCATCATGAATTCGAACCGAGCACCGATTCCCGTATTTATTCCTCTATTTATCGGCATCATCGCTATTTCTTTTTCCTCGATTTTTGTAAAATGGTCCAGCAGCCCCGTTTCCATCCAGGCGATGTATAGACTGGTGATCACGTTCCTGATCATGCTGCCCTTCGCGGGTAAATATGTGCCGGCTATCAAATCGCTGAAGCGTTCTGAACTGCTGCTGCTCCTTCTATCCGGAGCGATGCTGGCCCTGCACTTTTTGTTATGGATGGGCTCCTTGAAATGGACAAGCGTAGCCAGCTCCACGATTATCCTTGCCCTTCAGCCGGTATTCGTGATGATGGGTGCTTACTTTTGGTTTAAGGAGAAAACATCGCTGGCAGCAATCGGAGGCATGGCCATCGCCTTTCTCGGCGTATTCCTTCTCATTGGAAGCAGTGGGCTCAGTGGGAGCAAAGGGCATTTGACCGGTGATATCATGTCTTTGATGGGAACGGCTGCGGTCGCCGTCCATATGCTGCTGGGTCAATTGCTGCTACGGCGTTTGCCGTCATTCCTGTACAGCTGGCTTGTCTTTGCGGTGGCAGCATCCGTATTGGCGGTGTACAACGTGGGAATGAACATTCCCATGACGGGGTATTCCGGACGTGAGTGGGGGATATTTGCCTTATTGGCTGTCGTGCCAACGGTATTCGGCCATCTGTTATTTAACTGGCTGATGAAGTATGCCACAGCCTCCACCGTATCGATGAGCGTTCTCGGAGAGCCGGTTGGAGCGAGTTTACTGGCCTTTCTCCTGTTGAATGAGTCGATGAATTCCCTGCAGGCGGCAGGGGGAGCGCTTGTGCTGTTAGGGCTGGTATTATTCTTGAAGGTCGGGAAACCGAGAAAGCAGCCTGTCGACATTCAACCCGAAGCGCTGGGGTGAATGTCGCTTTATTTTTTTGCCCTGCCGGAGTAGTTCTGATTGAAATGGCGTACACTGATCCTAAAAATACAAATCCTTACAAAAATGGATATTGATATGAAAAGGGGTTTCGTACGTGAAAGCAGTCACTTATCAAGGCAGACATCGGATCCAAGTGAAGGAAATGAAAGACGCCGTTCTTCGGCAAGCGACGATGTCCTGATTCGAGTCACCACCACGGCCATCTGCGGATCTGATCTGCATTTATATAACGGCGAGCTAAAGCCGCTTAACGATGATTACATTATCGGCCATGAGCCGATGGGAATCGTTGTGGATGCAGGTCCGGAAGTAAGCAGGGTCAAAGCGGGCGACCGTGTGATTATTCCTTTCATCGTTTCTTGCGGAACGTGCGTCTTCTGCCAGAATCAAATGGAGAGCCAATGCGATTATGCGAATGAAGGCAAGAATACCGGTGGTTTTTTTGGATACAGCGACGCGTACGGTGGCTTTCAAGGCGCGCAGGCGGAGCTGCTGCGGGTACCTTACGGTAATTACATGCCCTTTGTCATTCCTGAGGATGCCGAGATGGAAGATGAGAAGCTGCTCATGCTGTCCGATGCGCTGCCCACAGCCATATGGAGCGTGGAGAACGGAGGGGTTAAGCCCGGCGGTGTCGTGGTGGTCCTGGGGTGCGGTCCGATAGGATTGTTAACGCAGAAGTTTGCCTGGATGAAAGGCGCGAAGCGGGTGATTGCGATTGATCATGTGGATTACAGGCTGGCGCATGCGAAACGGACCAATCACGTGGAAACCTACAATTTCGAGAAGATACCCGAGATCGAGGATTATATTCGAGAGATTACCAAGGGCGGTGCCGATGTTGTCATCGATTGTGTGGGCCTGGATGCCAAACGGACCGGCATTGAGATGCTGGGAAGCATGCTAAAGCTTCAGGGGGGCTCCTTGGGTGCTTTCCGCATGGCTGTGAATATGGTTCGCAAATACGGGACCATCCAGTTAACCGGCGTATATGGGCTTGTTTATAATGCGTTCCCGCTAGGGGAGCTGTTCGAACGCAATATCACGTTAAAAATGGGGCTGGCACCCGTCATTCATTACATCCCGCATCTTTATCAAATGTTGAAAGAAGGGACTGTAGACCCTTCGGATATCATCACACACCGGCTCCCGATGGAGAAGGCTGCCCATGGCTACGACATCTTCAATGAGCGGAAGGATGGCTGTATCAAAGTCATCTTGAAGCCTTAAGCAGCCAAATAAACCGAATGAAGAAGCGTTCTTGGCGAATGAGCAGCATTCCCGGGACGCTTTTTTTGATGGGAAAATGGTGTAACAGCGTTGACAATCGTGCAGGAAGAATTCATAGTAATTAAAAATAGAATTGTAGAGTGAGAGAGGAATCAAATACAGATGAGCACCAAGTCAGAAAGGCTTCCCACTAGTCTTGAGGGGCCCAAGGGAAACTCCTATCTTCAAGGCTTCAAAGATTGTATTCCAACCCTGCTGGGTTACCTGAGCATCGGTTTTGCGGCAGGCGTCGTCGAGCGTACCGCAGGTTTCAGCCTGCTCGAAATCGCACTCATTTCGCTGCTGCTCTATGCGGGCTCCGGGCAATTCATAGCCGCAGGGATGGTAGCCGCTGCAAGCCCGGTCTTATCGATTATTGTTACGATATTTTTCGTGAATGCCAGGCATCTGCTGTTAAGCGCCGCGATTGCCCCGTACTTTAAAGGGCTGTCCTCGGGAAAAAGCTTCTTCATCGGCTCCCTGTTAACCGACGAGACGTTTGGCGTTGCGGCAGCTAAGGCCACCGAGCAAAAGAGACTCGGCTATAAATGGATGGTCGGTCTGAATATCACGGCATATCTGTTCTGGTGTGCAGCCAACATAGCGGGCGGATTAGTCGGGGAGTGGATTCCGGAGCCGGAGAAGTTTGGCCTTGATTTTGCTTTGCCGGGGATGTTTATCGGATTGCTGGCTCTGCAATGGATCAGCCGGAAGAAGTATAAACTCGACTTCATGGTGGTTATGATTGCCGCCGTTTCTGTGGTAGCTGTCAGTACGATTATGCCGGGAAGCGCGGCGGTGATTGTCGCGATTATGGCTGCGGCCACAGCAGGGATGGTGATCGAACGATGGAAATAAGATGGCCTATCGCCATACTGATTATCGGTTGTGCTGTCGTAACCCTCATTCCCAGGGTCCTGCCGCTTATGATCCTGAGCAAGCTCCGCATCCCGGAGATGATGATCCGGTGGCTCAATCATGTACCGATTGCTGTCATGGGAGCACTGCTAGCCCAAGAGCTGCTCCTATCGGATGGACGTATAGATCCAGGGGGGCATTCACTCGAATTGATTGCGGCCGTGCCTGCATTCCTAACCGCTTTTCTCACGAAAAGCCTGTTTGCCACCGTCATCGTCGGGATCCTGACTTTGGTGGGGCTCCGCTTGTTTTTCTAATTAAATGTCGCATGATGCATAAGCTGTTCTCCCAGCTGACAAGCGGGAGGACAGCTTGTTTTTGTTAGGGTTGACAGAAATGCCAGCATGCCTGAACCATGCACGTGCCTACAGGGAGCAGGGCGCACGATGTTACAAAAGCTGTTCCTATGGTTGTCCTTTTATATGCCTTCTGCCTGTTATTTGGTCATATGTCAGGGGACAGGGGTCCCTTTCGGAATGCGTAAGCACTGCATATGGTGTACTAACCCATGATATGTATTGAGATCATATATCAAGATAGGCAGAAGGAGGAGACAGGGGATGATGCCGACGGTTACGATAGTCATACCTTTCTATAACTGCCAGTATATACAGCAAGCATTGGAAAGTGCGGTACACCAAACGTACCCTGCCGTAGAAATCATTGTGGTAGATGATGGGTCAACCCAAAATTCCAATCTTATTACACCTTACATGAACAGAGTCTACTATATGGGCAAGAGTAATGGCGGAACGGCCAGCGCCTTGAATCATGGCATTCTGCATGCTTCCGGTGAATATATTGCCTGGCTCAGTTCGGACGATCGTTTTGTCCCTCAAAAGATTGAACGGCAGATGTCGTTTATGCTGAGCAGGGGACTCGATGTCACGTATACCGGTTTTTGTGTTATCGATGAGCACAACCGAATCACGAAACCTTATGGCGGGATTCCTATGGCAAGTACAGCAGATTTATGTCGTCAGTTTATCCATTTCAGCCCAATTAATGGTTGTACGGTGATTGCGAAGAAAGACTGGCTGCACCGGGTAGGTCTGTTTAATCAACAGCTTACTTATACCCATGATTACGATCTCTGGATTCGTTTGCTCTTGAACGGAGCCCAATTTGGATTTTTGCCGGATATACTGACCATGTACCGGGAGCATTCTCAAATGGGAACGATCCGCCACCAAGCAACCATTGTTCGGGAATATGAAATGGTCAAAAATAATTACCGCCATGTGCTTGAGCATTACGCACTTCAGCACGGCGGTTAATGGGGGATACCATGAAAATACTGCTAGCAACCCATTGGTTAATCCCTCACGTCGGCGGGGTTTGGCACTTCATGGAGCAGCTTAAAAATCATTTGGAGCGGCTTGGACATGAAGTGGATATGCTTGGAAACAGTCCCGATTACAAGAAAATCCATATTGTTAATCGAGGAAAGGAACTTTCAAAGGACGTATTGCTGCCCATGCTAGAAACCAAACTCACTAAGCAAACCGCACCGGGACTAAATCAACATTTTGCCTTACGCTCTTATGAGATGGACCGGTACTGCTTGGAGCTTGCAGCATCTTATTTCGGGCTGAATCAGTATGATATTATCCATACCCAGGATATATTCTCCACTCGTTCCTTAAGCAGAGTAAAACCAAAGCGTACCCCGCTTATTTCCCATGTCCATGGCTCCGTAGCTCGAGAAATGATGGACCACTTTCGCAAGAATCCCTCCGAAGGCGTAGACGAACGAAGTCCGGCATGGCGATACTTTCCTGCACTTGAATATCATGCTGCCATGTCTTCAGATATAACGATTGCTGCGAACCAGTGGTCCAAAAATATTCTGGTCGGGGAATTTGGCGTGCCTAGTTATCGAGTAGCCGTTTTCCAATATGGGCTGGATGCTGCCGGATTCCAAGCAAAGTTTAACCAAGGAAGTTCGGTGTTTCGGCCGTATGGAAAAAAAGTGATCATTTGTCCTGCCAGGCTGGTATATGTTAAGGGAATCCACGTGCTTCTGTCCGCATTAGCCATATTAAAGCAGATGCGCAGTGATTGGGTGTGCTGGATTGTAGGGGATGGGAGTATGCGGAGACAACTGGAGGAGCAGTGCATACATGCCTCATTGCAACAAGATGTGTTTTTTTTAGGCGAGCGAAGCAACGTTCCGGGGCTGCTCGCCCAGGCTGACATCTTTGTACACACCTGTATTCAGGATAATCAGCCGTTCTCCGTAATGGAGGCGCAAATGGCAGGATTGCCTTCTGTTGTGTCGACAGCAGGAGGTTTGCCTGAAATGGTCACGCATGGCTATACCGGGCTGCTTGTGCCAGTGGAAGATGCCCTGAGCACAGCTCAGCAATTAAACGCGCTTTTGGGAAATGATGAGTACCGTAAGTTCCTTGGTCAGAACGCAAAGGCGTTTGCCATCAATCACTGGTCCATGGACCTGATGATTGAACGACTTCTAGCCATATATAACAGCGCCATTTCGCAAAAATCTTCTTCTTAAAGGGGAGTGGAGATATGAACCAGCAGCAAGGATTTGCGGTTATGAGTGATTTATATAACCGACTATTTGTGAATCAGGTGTCAACTCCGGAGCTTGTTGTCGACTATGTAATATGGAACCGGATATTTCAATCGCTTCCTAAAGAATATAAGCTGCCAGACGAATCTGTCACGAATATTTAAGGATGAATGGCCGGTCAAGATGAGATTCTTGCCCGGCCATTTTGTTTTGATCATTGTTTTTTCATGAAGTGAAATATGTCAGGTTAGATCAGCCACATTCCATCAAAGATAAAAGACCAACGATGGCGGTTGCTATACCAAACGTCCTGATTCGGCATGTTGACTACGCATACATGCTTTAGCTTCCAGTCCTGCAATTCAAGCTCCGGAACCGGCAAATGGTTAACAACGAGGAGATGGAATGGACCTGTGACTAGCTGCTCCAGTGTTACAGCAAGCTCTTTGATATCTTCATAATTGGAATCGGTTCGGATAAAGAGAATACGTCCTCCGCTTTCTACTTTGTGCAAGAACCTTAAAATTCTTCGATCATATTTAGCTTTGACTTCCGGATAGGCTGCAAGGTGAGGCGGGAAGTTGCTGTGTATATAAAAATCATGGTTCATATATAGATCATATTCCCGATCCCACACGTTATAGAGCTCATCATTAGCCTTGTCAATTGTCGTTAGGTTAGGATAGGATAGCATCCCTTGAAATCGGTTGCGAAGCAATCTTGTAACATTAGGAAGTACTGGGGTACCCATCCAATCGAGAGGTCCAGCCATATTACGCAGTCCATGTGCCCTCAGTTCCATGGCGGGCAAACAGTTTATCCCCAAGCTGAAAATGGCAGAATAGGGTCCCTTCAGATCCTGCAGAGTCATCACGATGGTCACCAACCTTTCCAATCGAAATTATTCTTCATCATATTAAATGCGAATCGGAAAGAAGCGGCTTGGACCGGGGATCAAGTCACACGCATTTGGATGTTCGTCACTATGGATATGCCCTTACCGGCACAGCGGTAGTTACATATCCTGATATTAATGAAGCTGCCATAGCCAGGAGGGAATGAAATGTCCATCTTTCGTTTAGATGCAGTGGAATACGGTAACATTGACGCGCGGTATATCCAGTCCGTGGACCTCACCATTACGAATGCGGGGCCTGATGTATTTGATGTCCTCGTGCATGGATATCACCCCCAAGGAGTTTACCATGTCGGCCTAGTACATGTAGGGGTCGGTTCCACGGTGTTTGTGCCCAATATCATGAATCATAATATTGCGTTCAGCCTGCTGCTCGTGACCAATATTAATTACTCGTACTCCACATTGGTAACCGTGCATGCCAAGAACGAAGGACAGCTTGTGGCCGTCTACTCACATTCTGATTTTCAAGTTATCGAATAACGGGAGGTGTGCGACATGAAGGTGCTGTTCGTCTACTATGTGCCGAGCGGTGGGGTCGAAACATTAAACAGACAGCGATGCCGTGCACTGCGACTTGCCGGGATTGAGGCGCATTGTCTGTATTATAAGTGGGGGTCGGGCATGCAGAATGCTGCGGACTTCCCCATCTACGTAACCCGCAATGACATCGAGATCAAGCACATCTTGGATTCGAATAATTTTGACGTCATCGTCGTTACGACGGATCACGCCAGTTTTCCGCGGTTTCGAATGCTCGGTTTTAAAGGGAAATTCGTGCTGGAGATTCAAGGCTATGGACCAAAGAGTGTGGCTCATGCGCAGCTTACACAGGCAGCGCCGTATGTGAACCAGTATGCTGACGCGCTGCTGAATCCCAATACCCCTCATATTGCCGCTCTATTCCAGCAACTGTATCCTCATAAGCCTCAATTTCATTTCAACAATTGCTTTGACAGTCAGGAGTTCACATACAGTCATTATCCGAGTTCCCCAGACAGCCCGGTCATGGCATGGCTCGGGCGGATTGAGGATAACAAGAATTGGCGTGAATTTCTTCATATCGGTCATGCGCTTAAGGAGCATGTTCCTGATCTGCAAATGTGGATGTTCGAGGATATTGAGCTCAGCCAGCCGGCAGAAAGGGAACAGTTCCTCGCACTCATTCATGAGTTGGATCTGTTGGACCGGTTAACCCTTCGATCCAATGTGCCCAATGCAGAGATGCCTTACTACTATTCGGTTATCGGTGATTCCGGCGGGTTTCTGTGCTGCACCTCCAAGGTAGAGGGAGCGCCTTATGCCGTTCTGGAGGCGATGAGCTGCCGCTGCCCGGTGCTGACAACCGATTCGGATGGGGTATCTACCTCGGTGTACCACAATTCCACAGGCAAGTTCTACGTGCTCGGGAACGTACACCATGCCGTTAACGAAGCGCTTGAACTCATGAGGGATTCGGATCTGCGTGAACAAATTCGGAGCAAGGCGATGAGACATGTCGAGCACAATTTCAATCCACATATCTATGCGATGAATTTTGCCGGCCTGCTTCAATCGATAGGGTTGTAATCCCATGGTTTTAACATTCAGTACGTATAACAAAACAGCCTTATTCCTTGAGATGAACGAGGAACAAGGCTGTTTTCTGTTGTCACCTACCGTTCATTGGCTAACTAGGATGTGCGAAGCCAGTGGCGGTAGGTTTCTTCCACTCCTTCCTCCAGGCTAAATAATGGGCTCCACTTCAGGAATGCCCGGGTTCTCTCATTATTCAGACAGCTGTGCAGAATATCACCGTTCTTCGCAGGCAGATAGTTGACATCAATGCGGTCAGGATGCAGCCTGCTGATGAGATCGACGAGGGAATTGACGGTATGGCCGGTGCCGGTGCTAACATGAAGAACGCACTCATCCCCGTGTTGGATGGAGGCGAGGTTCGCTTCAACCACATCCTTGACATAAATGAAGTCCCGGGTTTGCTCGCCATCCCCGTATATATGAAACGGAGCCCCTTGACGCAGGCGGTCACCAAACACCGCCACAACACCGCCTTCTCCCTTCGCCGTCTGACCCGGACCGTAGACATTCCCATAACGAAGAATGGTGTACTGCAGGCCGAAGAAGCGGTGGTATAAACGGATATATTGCTCACCTGCCACCTTGGATAGTGCATAGAAGGAGATCGGATTAACCGGATCATCCTCCGTCAGCTGAGATTTCTCCAGATCTCCATATACGCCTGACGTCGAAGCAAACACAATCTTACGGACCCCTGCCTTACGGCAAGCTTCAAGTATATTGATGGTGCCCATCACATTCGCATCCGCATCAAGCCGAGGCTCCTGGATCGACCGCTGGACATCAGCCTGTGCGGCCAAGTGGAACACGACGTCCGGCTTCAGCGCGGAGATATACGACGTGGTCTGCTGACTGTTTACATCGGCTACATGTAAAATCGCCTCGCTGTGAAGGCGACCTGGATCTCCGGTTGTCAGGTTATCAATCACATGGACTTCATAGCCTTGATTAACAAGTCCATTCACCAGATGGGAGCCGATAAAGCCTGCTCCGCCGGTTACAACCATCTTCATGTCTTAAACCCTCCAGCCTTTTGATTGGGATGCTTTATCCTACGTGATACGGAAGGATCATGCATTGGACAATTGACAGGGGGCGCGAAGGAATGGGCAGATTAGATTGACGTTTACATTCCTGTTATAATGGAAGCTGCAATTTAACATTATTTTTACACAGAAGAGGGAATGGAAAATGGAACGCTACCTTGAACAAAGGTTGAAATTATGCATACTCGTTTTTTTGACGCTCTTATTGAAGTTGATCCTTCTAAGAGTGTTTCTGTTTAATGGGGTCGCATGGGGTAAGGTGCTTACCGATGCGCTATCTCTGATGGCCCTGATTAGCTTTCTGGAGCTGATCCTGCCGGTAAGAGGGAAAAAGATGGTCTATGTGATCCTAAATGTCGTATTATCTTTCATCATGTTTGCGTCCGCTGTTTATAACGTTCATTTTGGGTCCATACCGACGTATACCGCGCTTGCGGGTATCGGTCAAGTAAACCAGGTGAGAGCCAGCATTACGGCTTTGTTAGAGCCGGAGCACTTTCTTTTCTTCCTGGATGTGTTCGTTCTACTGGTCATATGGGCGATTCGAAAAATTCGTTCGCACTCCCAAAGAGGATTGCATTTCGGCGGAGTCCGTTCCAGCTATTCCGCATCCTATTCGCGCAGGCCTGGAATGAAGTGGCGTATATCCATGACGGTTGTACTGGTCATTGCGGGTGTTCTGTCCGGACTCATCATGCGCAAAGAATGGGGAATTGAGAATGAAATCGTGCGAGCGGAGCAAATGGGATTCATGAATTATCAGGTTTCCGCCGTGATCCGGAATTCGCAGGAGAATCGTGCGCTGGCCGAAGGGAGTCTGCAAGACACCATTCTGCGGTCCCAGCAGCTGCTGGCGACCTATCCTTACGTTAAGGAAGCTAAGGACAAGCCGGATTACTTCGGCGCTGCCACAGGCAAAAATCTGATCATCGTTCAGATGGAATCGCTGCAGAATTTTCCGGTTGGTCAATCCCTGAATGGCCAGGAGCTGACACCGGTGATGAACCAGCTTGCGGATGACGGTCTGTATTTCCCGCATGTCTTCCAACAGATTGGACAAGGCAACACGTCGGATGCTGAGTTTGCGGTCAATACATCGATTTATCCAACCGGAACGGTGGCGATGTCCACCGGGTTCGGACATAAAGAGCTGCCGGGTCTGCCGCGGCTCTTGAACAAGCACGGTTATGTTACGACGACATTCCACGTGAATGATGTGAAGTTCTGGGATCGGAGCAAGATGTACCCGGCCCTTGATTTTCAACATTATTACGACAAGCCGTACTTCACGAATGATAACTTCAATGAATTCGGACCTTCCGATGAAGAGCTGTTCCGTGTAGGCGTGGACAAGCTGCTGGAGAATCAACAGCAGAACAAGCCTACCTATGCCCACTACATCACGGTATCCAACCATTCTCCATACCATGTGAAGGATGAATTTGCAAAGATCACCCTGCCGGCTGAGCTGGAAGGGACCCATCTGGGGAATTACCTGAAGTCGGTGAATTATTCTGATTATGCACTCGGAACACTGGTTGACCGTCTGAAGCAGAACGGGTTGTGGGATGATACCGTACTGGTTGTGTACGGAGATCACTTCGGCATCAATCCGGCAGAAGCCGACGCCGATATGATCTCGTCCACGCTAGGTATTCCTTACCATGAGCGGGTCAGCCGATTTAACATCCCGCTTGTCATTCATGTACCCGGCATGAAGGAAGGAAAGGTCATCGAGCAGGTAGGGGGTCAGGTCGATATTCTGCCAACCGTCGCAAATCTTTTAGGCGTATCGCTTGACGATGAAGGCTTTAACGCATTTGGGCATGACCTGCTGAATGTGGACCGCAATGTAATCGGGATGAGATATTATTTGCCGACGGGTTCCTTCTTTAATAACGACATTCTGTTTGTGCCAGGGGACGGGTTTGAGGACGGCACGGCGGTTTCCTTAAAGACGCTCGAGCCCGTAACGGACATCACGCAGTATCGCAGCGATTATGACTATATATTGCAGCTGATGAAAATGTCCGATGAATACGTGAAAATGCTGCCCAAACGGGCGCCGTAAAGCCAATGAGTGGTTAACGAGGAAGAGGATTGTTTCATCAAGCCTGCCTGACGCAGGCATAGATGAAGCAGTCCTTTTTTTTCTTGTAAAGCTGCGATTGAGGATTGCCTCAGTTTCGTCATCTATGCTATTATTACCCATATTGTTAACTTGATTATTAATAAAAATGGTTGACAATAAAACGGAGAGGGTGAAGGAAGATATGACGACTCAAACCCATTATGATTGGGCGACGCTGGCTGATCATGTTGTGCAAGGGCATGATATTACGCCGATTGAGGCTATGGGAATTCTGAACAGCGAGGATCAAGAACTGCTGACGGTTATGCAGGCCGCCTATCGCATCCGCCGCGAGTATTACGGGAATAAGGTCAAGCTCAACATGATTGTAAACGCCAAATCCGGGCTGTGTCCTGAAGATTGCGGATACTGCTCCCAATCCATCGTGTCGGAAGCACCTATTGATAAATACGCATGGCTGACCAAAGACAAAATTCTGGAAGGCGCGCGTGAGTCGGTTCGCCGAAAGGCGGGAACCTATTGCATCGTTGCCTCCGGTCGTCGTCCTACCAATCGGGAGATTGATCATGTAGTCGCAGCGGTGAAGGAGATTACACAAACGACACAGCTGAAGGTGTGCTGTTGTCTGGGTTTTTTGAATGAGGACCATGCGCGTAAGCTCGCCGATGCCGGCGTGCACCGATATAACCATAATCTGAATACTTCCAAAGATAACTATGAGCAGATTACGACCACGCATACATACGATGACCGGTTAGATACCGTGAAGCAGGCAAGCTCTTCCGGAATGTCCCCATGTTCCGGAGCCATCTTCGGAATGGGCGAGAGCCTGGAAGAACGGGTGGAAATTGCGTTTGCTCTGAAATCGCTTGGAGCGGATTCGATTCCTTGCAATTTTCTGAATGCGATTGAGGGCACTCCGCTTGAAGGACGCAAGGAATTGACGCCGATGATGTGTTTGAAGATTCTTGCGATGATGCGGTTTGTTAACCCCACGAAGGAGATTCGGATTGCTGGCGGACGTGAAGTGAATCTGCGCTCCTTGCAGCCGCTGGGATTATATGCAGCCAACTCGATCTTCATCGGCGATTATTTAACCACAGAAGGCCAGGCCCATACCGCAGACTGGGGATTGATTGAAGATCTAGGGTTTGAAATTGAGGAATGCGCTCTGTCATGATGTATTGACATTTATGCATGAAGCACATACTATATACCCGTAGGGGTAGGAATGGGGACGGAATGTCCCATGCTCTTCCCACCAAGCATCAAGCTGATGCACTTGACAATGATGGGGGAATGCTTTGTGCTGATTGCATCTGCCGCTGTGATTATATTTATATTCAGTTTATATTACCGCAGGTATGTACCTATAACTGGTTTACGGTTCATGAAGTGCAGTGATCTTCGACAGGCTCGGAAGGAGTGTCCGAATCTGAAAATGCTCGATGTACGCGATGTATCCGAATATATGGCCTGTCCGCGGAAAGAAACGATTAACATCTCTCTCGGCAGATTGCCGTATGTGTGGGAGCAGGAGCTGAAACCTGATGACTCCGTGGTGATAGTAACGCCCAAGCGCTCGGATGGAATTCTCGCTGCGCGCAAGCTGAAGAAGGCCGGCTTTACTTCGCTTTTTTATCTGCAGGAGGATTGTACGGCTTGCCATTCCATGCAGCACGCATCACTGAATTAATGATGATCTGATCAGCAGGCTTTTGCTGGTCAGATTTTTTTAGTTTTCGGTTGAGGCATAGAATTTGACAATGATAATCGTTATCATTTAAAATGGATAAATATCGTTCATTTGTACGGTTATTTTCGCTAAGGGAGTGTTCGTTGAATATGTTGATCGAGACGAAAACGATTATTGTTAAAGCAGGCACATCCAATCTGGTTGTTGAGCGTTTCAGCAAGCCGGGACCTATTGAAGAAATTGAAGGTTTCATCGATCTGAGCGTCCTTGTTAAGAATGCAAAGCGTACCGACGAAACCGAAGAAGTCATCGTCATGATTCGCTGGGAATCCAAAGAAGCGTGGAAACGCTGGGAAACCAGTCCCGCGCATATTCAAGGACACCGTGATAACCGCGGCAAGCCGCAGCCGGAGCATGTGATCAGCTCCAGCCACGGCATGTATGAGGTTAAGGCATCCAAAGGACCGAGACCTGTCCAACAGGCATAATATTATATGATCCAAAAAGAAGCGGCTGCTAGAACCGCTTCTTTTTTTGTTCCATGGTAACCTCGGGTGGGGCCAACAAGGGTTAAAAGGGTTAAAACGACAGATTTTAGGGAACCGTAAAGGGATGAAAGACAGGATCAGCTAATCATTCCACCTACTGTTTGGAGGAAGTCACCTATGTATCATCTATATAGCCATAATGATCTGGATGGTGTCGGTTGCGGCATTATCGCCAAATGCGCTTTCGGTGAAGGAATTGATGTCCGTTACAACTCCATTCACGGTTTGAATCAACAAGTTGCAAGGTATTTGAACCGGACTTCCGTGCAGGAAAATCCGTATGATGTGTTGTTTATTACGGATTTGTCGGTCGCTCCGGATATGGAGAAGGAACTGAACGTGTTTGTTGAAGAGGGAGGGCAGGTGCAGCTGATCGATCACCACAAAACGGCTCTTCACTTGAATGAATATAGCTGGGGCCAAGTGGACATCACGCATCGGGACGGCCGATTGGCATCGGCAACCTCACTATTTTACGAATATTTAATTGAGCATGGACATCTGGGCAGAAGTGAAGCGCTGGACGAATTCGTAGAACTCGTCCGCCTCTATGATACGTGGGAATGGGAAGAGAACCAGAAGATTGAGGCTAAACGCCTGAATGATCTGTTCTTTATGTTGTCCCTTGACGAATTTGAGAGCAAGATGACGCAGCGTCTGCGGGAGCAAGGGGGCTTCTTCTTCGATGAGTTTGAAGAAAAAATATTGGACATGGAAGAGAATAAAATTGATCGTTATATCCGCCGCAAGCAGCGAGAACTCATTCAGACCTTCGTGGGTGAGCATTGCGTAGGCATCGTTTATGCCGAATCCTATCATTCTGAACTTGCCAGCGAGCTGGGAACGACATATCCCCACCTTGACTACATTGCCATCTTGAACATGGGGGGAAGGAAAATGAGCCTTCGCACGATTCATGATCACGTGGATGTGTCCGAAGTGGCGATGAGGTACGGAGGAGGCGGCCATCCCAAAGCAGCGGGGTGCACGATTACGGAGGAAGTGTATCAGTTATTTGCTGCTGATCCGTTCGAGCTGGAACCGATCCGGTTCGATGCTTCGAGGAATCAGTTCAACATGAAGGGGGCGGAGTCCGGCGTTCTGTACGAAAGCTGGGGCGAGGATCTGCTGTTTGTGTATGCCAACGCCGGAGAATGGATTGTCGAGTGGAATGGAGAACCCCTCCCATTCCGGTTCGGATCGTTCGAGGAGGCAGAGCGGCACATGAAGCGACAGTATGGCGTCTGGCTGTCCAGGGATGACGTGTTTGTGAAGATGCTGAAGGAACAATGGATGCGAAACCGATCCAATGACCGCCTGGGTCTGCCACTGGATATGGATGAGGAGAAGTTAATGGAAGATCTGTAGCTGTAACAGCATCAAGGGTGGAAGAGATCTATCCTAGAGACCTTTTTTGTGAGACAGGAGGAATTTACGGTGAAAAAAATGATCGCCGGCTGGGCTCTTGCCCTGTTAACGGCAGGCATTCTCGCATGGAGTCAAACGCAAAGTCATTCCGAGCCCTCCATTCCCTCGGCTGTTCACAGCAAAGAGCTGCTGAAGGATGTTCCTGTACCTTGGTCTGCTACGAAGAACACCATCCGATTGAATACATCCGATCCTGTAAGTGCGGCCGTACTGACCTCCAAGACGCTGTGGCAGTCCACGAATGAGCATAGTCGTCCGCAGACGGTGACCCTGGTGGATTCGGCTCATTGGTCCATAGCGGCTGTGAGCGTCGATCTGACGCAGCTTAACGAGGGACCTCTGCTGTTTGTGGAAGAAGAGGGGATTCCCAAGGAGACACTGGAAGAGCTGCGACGGTTGAAGCCAAGGGGATCGGAGCATAACAAGGGCATTGAGATTATCACCGTCGGCCCGATCTCGGACAGGGTGATGAAGGAGCTGAACGGGCTTGAATATAAGACCGATCACATTCCTGCCGGGGAACCTGAAGAAGCTGCAGCCGCTATCGATGAATACGCCGCTAAAGTATCCGGATCTGTACCCACCTCGGTTATTGTCGGATCGATGGATCGTCCGGACTATACGCTCCCTGCGGTGAGCTGGATTGCGCATATGCCGGAAACGATGCTGTATGTCCGCGAGAAGAATGTGCCTGAAGAGACGGTACAGGCGCTTCATAAGCGAAAAGGCAAAGCGAATATTTATATTATCGGCCCGGAAAAGGTGGTATCCCGGGCCGTAGAGGACGAGCTGCGGCAATATGGGAAGGTAACGCGAATATCCGGGGATGACCCATTCGAGAACGCCATTCATTTTGCACAGTTCCATGATCCCGCAACAGGCTTTGGTTGGGGCGTTCAATCGCCCGGATACAGTCTCTCGTTCTCGACACCTTATTCACCCGTATTGTCCATAGCAGCTGCTCCTTTGTCCCATATGGGTAAGCGAGCACCTTTATTGTTTACGGAACGCGACGGGGTGCCACGCTCCATTACGAAGTATGTAGAATCCATACGGCATCAGAGCGGCACGTCTCCGCTGGAAGCTCTTTATAATCACGCTTGGATCATTGGAGACGAACAGACCTTGACCACGAAGCTCCAGAGTGAGATTGATGAAATTTTGGATATGGATGCAGGGCGTGACTAATGTCGTCTTCCAAGTCCATTGCAGGTGAAGTTGGCCCATGGTGTATTGAATGTAAAGAAACCGTTCCTTTCGTAAATGGCGGGTAGCACTTCCATTTTACCAAGAAACGGTTTCTTTTCGTTTGTCTAAAGTATGTTTCCGCACCACGCAGCGGAGAAGATGAAACGATTCCGGACAAGCGAGAGCGGTTGCCTTTGTCCCCGAATTTCTTCCTTACTTCAAACCATTCCAAGAAATTTGGGGACAACAGCGATGGGAGGAACAATTCGTACACGCAGCGTCTCTTAGTAGAAAAAGAGGGCATCCCGCCAGATCTAAGATCTTTTGGAACACCCTCTTTGTTATTGGATGAAATTATCGGGATGCGGACGTTCATCGTTACGTTACAAGTTCACAAAGACTCGCGGGTCTTAAGCGTACCAGCCCCATATGAAGATGAACAGCGTTCCGAAGATCGTGACAAGGCCGACAAACAAAGCGAAGGCAATGTTGATGTAAACGGACTTTTTGTCATCACTTTCCCCGACGTGCATGAACAGCATAAGCTGAACGGCTGCCTGCAGGATCGCGGTAACCAGCAGAACAGCCAATTTCGAAGCTGCCGGCATATCCAGCAGAACGACGAGCGCAACCGCTGAAAGGACGAGAGACGATATATAACCCGCTACATGCTTAATTGGAAACAGCTGTTTTATCATGTCACATCAGTCCTTTCAGATACACAAAGCTGAAAATGAAGATCCACACAACGTCCAGGAAGTGCCAGTAGAGCGAGAAGATAAAGGACTTGTTGGCTGTGGAATGATCCAGCCCATGCTTTTTAAGTTGAATCAGAATGGCAGTTCCCCACAGGAGACCGAAGGTAACGTGAGCTCCGTGCGTGCCAAGCAATGTGAACAAGCTGGAGGAGAAGGCGCTCGTTGAGAGCGTTACTCCTTCATGTACATAGGTGAAGAATTCGAAGATCTCGATCCCAAGGAAGCCCGCACCCAGCAGCAGGGTGATGACCATAAAGATCATCGTCTGCTTTTTCAGTCCCAGACGCATCGCATGAACAGCCAAACCGATCGTGAAGCTGCTCGTTAAGAGCAGGAACGTCTCAAGCAGGACCGGTGTTATTTCAAAGATTTCCGCTCCGCTCGGACCGCTGGCAAAGCGGTTTACGAGAACGAAGTAGACGGTAAACAAGGTAGCAAAGAGCGCGATTTCAGCTCCGAGGAACAGCCAGAAGCCGAAGATACGATTACGGTTTTCCTCTGTTCCATATTCCAGCGGCTGAGTGGCATCTATTTTCATACCGTATCACCCCGCAGTTTCTGTTCGGTTTGAACAATCTCTTCAACCGGAATGTAGTACCCGTGATCACGGTCAAAGGACATGGTAGCCATAATGATCAATACCGCGATACCGGCAACGATGGATGGAATCCACCAGCTGAATACCAGGAAGAAGCCAAGGAAGAAGAAGGCGATACCCAGTATAAACGGCTTACCGGTGTTGCTTGGCATGTGAATTTTCGTAATTTTCTCATCTGAAAGCGGCTCGTTGTTTTTCTTCGAGAACCAGTAGGCGTCGCGGCCTTTGACTTTCGGCGTTACTGCAAAGTTGTATACCGGAACCGGACTTGGCGTAGACCATTCCAGTGCGCGTGCATCCCATGGATCTCCTGTTTTATCGCGCGGCTCGTAACGTGTACTCCAGTAGATGTTGTATACCAGAATGATGAATCCGATCGCCAGGCCGACGGCGCCGACCATCGACAGCATATTCAGCGGGCCAAAGCCGGTTTCAGCTGAATAGGTGTACGTACGACGGGTCATCCCCATAAGTCCCAGGAAGAACATCGGGAAGAACGTTACGTTAAATGAGATGGCAATGAACCAGAATGCGATTTTGCCAAGCTTTTCGTTCAGACGGAAGCCGAACACTTTAGGGAACCAGTAATGGAAACCGGCAATGACGGCGAATACGGCGCCTGGAATGAGCACATAGTGGAAGTGGGCAACCAGGAACATCGTATTGTGATATTGATAGTCCGCACTGGCCATCGCCAGCATGACGCCGGTTACGCCGCCGATCGTGAAGATCGGAATAAAGGCAAGGGAGTAGAGCATCGGCGTCGTAAAGCTGATTCGACCCTTCCGAAGCGTGAAGAGCCAGTTGAATATTTTGATCCCGGTCGGTACGGCGATCGCCATCGTTGTGATGGAGAAGAAGCCGTTGACCATGGCCCCTTGACCCATCGTGTAGAAATGGTGGGCCCATACCAGGAAGGACAAGCCGGAAATAATCGCCATACTCAATACCATAGAGCTGTAACCGTACAAGTTCTTTTTGGAAAAAGTTGAGATAATCTCACTGAAAATACCGAAAGCCGGTAGTATGACAATGTATACCTCAGGGTGTCCCCATACCCAGAACAGGTTGGCCCATAGCATATCCATGCCGCCGTTGGCCATCGTGAAGAATTGCGAACCGAAGATGCGGTCGAACATCATAAGCAGGAGCGCAATCGTAAGCACAGGGAAAGCAAAGATAATGATGACGCAAGTAATCAATACCGACCATGTGAACATCGGCATGCGCATCAGGGTCATGCCCGGCGCGCGCATCTTCAGGATCGTTACGATAAAGTTAAGGCCTGTCAGCAAGGTACCAATCCCTGAAATCTGTAGCGACAGAGAGTAGTAGTTGTTGCCGACCGTCGGACTGAATTCGATACTGGCCAGCGGGAAGTAAGCGGACCAGCCGGCATCCGGCGAACCTCCGATAACGAAGGAAATGTTGAACAGCATGGCTCCGGCGAAGAACAGCCAGAAGCTGATTGCGTTCAGTTTAGGGAAAGCTACGTCACGGGCACCGATCTGAAGCGGAATGATGACGTTCATCAGACCGAAGATAAACGGCATGGCCATAAAGAGGATCATGATGACCCCGTGAGTCGTGAATACTTCATTATAATGCTGACCGGTCAGAAACTTCATCTCCGGTGCGGCGGTCTGCGCGCGCATCATGATCGCGTCGACGCCCCCGCGGAACAGCATGATCAATGCACAGATGATGTACATGACCCCGATTCTTTTGTGATCCACGGTTGTCAGCCATTCCCGCCACATATATCCCCACTTCTTGTAATAGGTCAAACCGAAGAGGATTGCGAGCGAGACGAGCACGATACTCACCATGGCGCCGTATATTAGCGGATCACCGGTAACGAAAAATTCGTCCCATTTCATAAAGGCCTAGCTCCTTTCTGGATGTATGAAGTAGATCGGGCGAACCATGATTCACTCACCGATTTAATGTCCTTCATGTTGATGATTTGGGCTTTCTTCAGCCGGGAAGTTCGGCAGCGGTTCGTTTGGATCCACGTTCGTTTCGCTGTCAAATTCCGTTTCTTCCGTTGTTGCAGGATCCGGGTGGACGTCTTTATGGTCCTGATGCTCCTCATTGCCGTTGACATCACCGCCATGGTGATGGTCTTCGGATGGCGGCGGGCTGAATTCCAGATGCGTGTTGGAGAAGGTCATTCGTCCGACATGCGCGGTGTCCAGAAGCTTCTTGAACTCGTCTTCCTTCAGTTCAGGCGCGGTGTCCTTTACATCCTTAACCCACTCATCGTACTCGGCCGAGGTCATGGCAAGGGCTTCGAACTCCATATGGGCAAAGCCTTCGCCGTTGAAGTTCGCGTTACGGCCCATCATGGAACCCGGTACGTCGGCCACCATGTTCAGCTTCGTGATCATGTCGCTCATCGCGTATTTCTGCCCGTGAAGCTGAGGGATCCAGAAGCTCGTGATCGGACCGAATGAATACAGTCTGAACTCAATCGGACGATTGGTTGGAATGTTGACGTAATTGACGGTCTCAATTCCTTCTTCCGGATAGCTGAAATGCCATTTCCAGTTCGAAGAGGAAGCGTAAATGACCAAAGGCTCTTGGTTCTCATAACCTTCCGGTACGTTCTCGACGGCCACCGTCGTTTTGACGGTTACGACCGATAGCACGGCAACGATCAGGATTGGAATGGCAGTCCACAGAATCTCCAGCCATTTGTTACCCTCTTCATGAGGCGGTTCGTAACCTTCGTTGGATTTCTTGGCTCGGTATTTGGTGAGCATGTAGATATAGAGCGCGTAAACTACCGCTAGAATTCCGACCATCATGAGAATGGAGAATATGATTGTATCGGATAGGGTTCTGGCAGCCGGTCCTTTCGGATCTAATACCGTGAGCGAGCTGCATCCCGATAAGAGCAAGGTAAAGCCTAAAAACAATGCAAATAACGGCCCTCTTTTGTTCATGATGTACCCCTTTCCTTGAAACGTTCGTTCGATTCAATGTTACTGACACATCTATAGTAGAAAGTTCCGGTCGGCTTTGCAAAACACATAAACTTGTATAATTAACAGATAAATCCATATTCGTGTCAATGTATGTAATTTTATGTGTTCAAATTGTTACAAAAGGGGATGGTTGTGAGCGAAATCATTGTAGTGGCGCGGTTTTGAGGTAGTTCATACATTGTTCAAACTTTCACGAGAGTTACCAGTTTCGTCACAATTTTAGGCCTGTTTTTCGCTGTGATTGCCCTCTGAGCTTGTCGAATAAATCCCAGTATTGATAAGGGTTTAGGCCTGTATGTATATTTTTTCACAATAATCTCGAAGCGATTTTTTATTTCCAGTTTACTTATTTCCCCAAAAGTATCGAATAGGCTTGTGATATGATATAACTAAAATTTGGAACGATATTTTTTATTGTAAATTGTGAAACTCTTGATAGGAAAGAGAGGAGAGCATGTGCGGTCGTTCTGGATATGGTTTTTATTTCTTCTTTTAAGCTGGCTATGCGCCTTCATTCCAGTACTCCAGCATGTTAATCCGGATCAATTGCCTTGGAGATTGGGGAGCAGCGCCATTTTCTTCACTGGCTTTTTTTTATCGCCGTTATACCGCGCCAAGCCTGCAATGCTATTTATCACACTGCTCATTGCGTCATTATGTTCCGTGATCTCCTTATGGCCGACCACTACGAGTGCAACTGACCCGTATATTCTGCTGGTTTATTCCATTCTTGCGGGAAAAGCCGTGTATCGGCTCTCCGCCGTTCATGCCGCCTGCATAGGTTTAGTCCTGACCGCAGGTGCCATCGCACCCGGCTTGTTAGGATACTCCGGATTACCATGGCTGTTTCTCGCGCTTTACTCTGTTATTCTCACGATTGCTCTTACCCTGTTTCGCACCACCTGGTCCCGTTATGAAGAATCAGTTGTTCGAAATGAAACGCTGCTCAGTGAATACCGTAATATGAAACGTCGTCTTATAACGGACGAGCAGCATGCGAGGCAGGAGGAGCGGGCTCAGGTCGGGCGCGATATCCATGACTCCGTCGGGCATAAATTAACGGCGCTGCTCATGCAGCTGGAGATGCACCGGATGCAGGCAGACGGGGAAACCGCCGAGGTTCTGAAGGGGCTCAAAGCCCTTGCCAAGGAAAGTCTGGAGGAGACCAGGAATGCAGTGAAATCCATGAAGCAGCAGGAGACCAGCGGACTGCCCGCGATCATTGGACTTCTCCGGCGCTTGGAATCCGAGAGCTTTATGCGCGTAACGCTAACGGCGCGGCATGGAGCACTTACTGTGCCTTTAAACAATATCCAATCCATTGCGGTATACCGTGCGGTTCAGGAAGCCATGACCAATGCGATGAAGCATGGGAGCACTCGAGAAGTGCATATCTTGTTTGAAGCGCCTGGAGGCGGGATATTTCGTTTTGAGGTAAGCAATCCGTATCACCGGAGACGCGATACATACCGGGAGGGCTATGGTTTAAAAGCGATGCGAGAGCGAATGGAAGAGGCTGGGGGCGAGCTTCAAATCTCTCAGTACGACAACCAATTTATCGTTCGCGGAACGTTATTCATGTCCAAGTTCATAGAGGAGGGAGTCCGCTGATACGTATATTATTGGCAGAGGATCAGGCCATGGTTCGTCAAGGTCTGAAGATGATGATCGAAAGCGATTCGGATATGCTGGTTGCCGGTGAAGCTGGCAACGGCAAAGAGGCTGTAGCATTATGCGAAAACCATATCTTTGACGTCGTTGTGCTGGATATCCGAATGCCGGAGATGAACGGATTGGAGGCTGCTCGCATCATACGTTCACGATGGCCAAAGACGAAAGTGCTGATGCTGACGACGTTTAACGACGACCAGTATGCGGTCGAGGCGCTAAAGAGCGGGGCTAGCGGGTACATGCTGAAGGAGGCGGAGCCGGAGGCGTTGATTCGCTCGATTCGAAGCTGCTTGAGCGGCGGGTTGTCGCTCCAGGAGGATGTGGCGGCCAAGGTGATTCCTAAACTTCTGGAAGAGAAGAAAGCACCCGTCGTTGATGCTTCGATTACCCCGCGGGAGTTGTCCATCATACGTCTGGTAGGGGAAGGGCGCAGCAACCGCGAAATCGCAGACGAGCTGGGTTTGTCGATCGGAACGGTCAAGAATCACGTCAGCCAGATTATGGACAAACTTGATGTAAGAGACCGGACGCAGCTGGCGATTTATGCCATACGGCATAATGTGGTTTGATTCGCGAGAAAAGGAGATACCCTGTTAAATCCGAATCTAACATGACGGAAGTCATGGTTCGGAATCAAAGCAATGACCGAGGGCAGTGATGGCACTGCCTTTTTGCATATACACTTGTAGCTGTGGACGATATGAACGAAGGGCACCAAGGCAGCTTGGGTGTTCATATCGAGAACGGGGGGAGACATGATGCTGGAAACCGTAGAACTTCGAAAAGTGTTTAAGGGCAAGACTGCTGTGGAGGAAGTCAGCCTGTATCTGGACCGGGGGGAATCCGTCGGATTGATCGGTCCGAACGGCGCCGGGAAATCGACAACCATCTCCATGATATCATCCTTGCTGAAACCGACGGGCGGCGATGTACGCCTGAACGGCAAAAGCGTGCTTAAGCATCCGCAGGACATTCGCACCGTATTAGGCGTGGTGCCTCAGGAAATTGCCTTGTATGAGGAATTGACCTCGTATGAAAACCTTAAATTTTTCGGGCGCGTATATGGATTGAACGGAAAGGAATTGGAGATAAAAATTCAGGAGCTGCTTGAGACGGTCGGCCTTCGGGATCGCCAGAAGGAGTTAATTAGAACCTATTCCGGAGGCATGAAGAGGAGGATCAATATCGCAGCTGCTCTGCTGCATGATCCGCAAATCGTCATCATGGATGAACCGACCGTAGGCATTGATCCGCAGTCCCGCAATCATATTCTTGAAACCGTCCGGCGTTTAAACCGGGACAATGGGACAACGGTACTGTACACAAGCCATTACATGGAAGAGGTAGAGCAGCTGTGCAGCCGGATGTACATCATGGATCACGGGCGGATTATCGCTTCAGGCACGAAGGAGGAGCTGCAGCACATCTTGTCCGGTGAGGATACGCTGATCATCCAGCTGAATCGCCCAAATCCGGAGCTGGCCGAGGAGCTTCGATCCATTGAAAGCGTCAGGCAGGTTGAGGAGACGGAACATGGCCTGAAGCTCATTGTCATGAAGAACAGTTACATTCTGTCCGGGATCGTGCAGACTGCGGAACGCCTTGGGGTACAGATTCAGAATATTCATATCCAGTCGCCAAGTCTCGAGGATGTATTTCTTCATTTGACCGGCCGCAAGCTTCGGGATTGAGAGGAGGGACGGACGTTTGGGCGTATTTTTCAAAAAAGACTTTCTCGTCTATTGGAGAGACCGGAAAGAGATGCTGATTGCTTTGTTTATGCCATTAGCGCTAATCCTGGTTCTCGGATTTGCCTTGCCGAATTGGGTAGAGAATTCGAATGAATCCCTTGAGATGAGCGTCGCATTGGTCGTGAAGGATCGACATGAAGAGGGAGTCCATGCCTTTCAAGAAAGCCTAAAGAATATGTCGATCAGTACGGAAGAGAAGAACGAACTGAGTAAAGCAGCCGCGAATTTCCAACCGGAAGCCCTATTAATGAATATGTTCGGTGACGATGAGGTTGAAGAATTTCTTCAAGTTGCTGCATTGGATGACCAGACTGCCCAAGTACAGCTGAAGGAAGAGAAAGTGGAGGCCATCATAACCATTCCTGAGGCATATACGCTGGCTGCACTTAACAAGCTTCTCCTGCATGAGGGGGACGGTGCGGTTCTGACTTTAACGGCGCTAGAGAATTCGATGAAAGTGAATATTCTGCAAAATATGCTGGATGGATTTTTGGGTGCCGTTAATTATCAGGCTGCGCTGGACAGCGGAATGGAAGGACAGGAAAGCAAGGGGGAGGGCGAGTTTGCACTGGCGAACAGCCCTGTCGGCGGATTGGAACAAATCGAAGGTGTGGACATGATCACCTCGTTCCAATATTACGCACTGGCGGTCAGTATATTTTTTGCGCTGTCCGTCTTCACAACAACGGCGTCCAAATCGATCACGGAAAAGCGTGAGATGGTATTTATGCGTCTCCTTCTTGCCGGAACCCATCCATTTCGCTACTTGTCCGGCAAGGTTGGGTCGACCTTGTGCATGTCTTTGCTTCAATCTTGGGTACTGATCATGGTCTCACACTTTCTGTTTCAGCTTTTTCCGGGGAAATCCCTGATCTTCTGGATCGGTTTGACCCTCCTCATCTTCATGCTGTGCCTAACGGTCGCGGCGTTATCCGCGCTTTATACAGCGATGCTGTTCCGAATGAAGGACGCTGATGTGGCAACCGGCATTTCATTCATACTGCTTGTTGTGCTCGGCGTCATCGGAGGGAATCTGGTGCCGATCTATATTTTGCCGGATTGGCTCATGAACATCGGCAGCGTAACCCCCAACGGCTTGGCCTTAATGTCCATGATTCAGTGGATTCAGGGCAGTCCGTTTCAAGAGCTATGGCTGCCGATTCTGTACCAAGGGGTATTCTTCATCGTTATTCTAGCTGCGAGTTTATGGATCTTTCCAAGAAGGGGGCGGATCTGATGGCTCCCATCTTATTATCGCAATGGATGAAAGAAAAGCGAAATCCGTGGATGATCATCATGTTCATCGGTCTGAGCATATTAGCTACGCTTATGTTCGGAGGGAGCGTTGACAGCAAGATCAAGATTGACATCTTCACCGAAGACGGGGCGGTGGAAAAGTCTGAGGCCAAGTGGATCGAATTGCTGAATCAAAACGATACGTTCGAATTTCGAATTCAGGATGAACAGGCGGCAAGAAAAAAAGTGCGCGAGGGACGCGCAGATCTCGCCGTGAAGCTGGTCTCTGACGATTATCGCATCATAGCCGCAATGGATAACCCATACGTCCAGCTGGCTGATCAGCATCTCCGTACGGTATATGAACGAGAGCAGCAGCTTCGGGCCGCAGCGGCAAACGTGCGAGATGAAGCGAAATTCCGCGAGCACGTATATGCTTATATGGAGAAACCACCCTTGCGTCTCCAATCCGAGTCGCAGGGTGGGGGAGAACTCGTTCGTCATGATATGGGACTTCAGCTGCTGTTTGGATTTTCGTTATTCTTAGTCATGTTTACGGTTGGTTTCAAGGTGAACACGATTACGAAGGATAAAACCTCCGGCGTTTGGAATCGGCTGATTCTGTCTCCTGTCCGAAAAACGGAGATGTATATGGGTCACCTGCTATACAGCTCGTTGATCGGCGTCTTGCAGATCATCATCGTGCTGCTCATCTTTCGGTATGGTTTCGGCTTCGACCTTGGAGACCATTACGGCTTGCTGCTGCTGGTCATTGTGATCTATATACTGACTATCGTCGCGTTATCCATGCTCTTCGTCGGCCTATTGCAGTCGCCCGAGCAGTTTGGGACGCTGTTTCCGTCCATCATTCCGATCCTGCCGCTTATCAGCGGGGTATATATGCCGCCAGGCACGATCACCAATCCGATTCTGCTTGGCATCGCGGAAGTCATACCGCTGACTCATGCCATGAAAGCATTAACGGGAATAGCTGTGTACGGTTATGGCATCGCGGATCTCTGGATCCCGATTTCCAAATTGCTTCTCATTGGGGTATTGTGCATGGGCATAGGGATTAATCTGATGGAACGGCGTCATGTGTAGGTGACAGGTGTGGATTAACGATTATGGAGCGGGCACGCTGATAAAAGGAAAGGGCCTTCCCTGTGGATCAAAGTCCTCGGGAGAGCCCTTTTTTTCATGACAACGCATGGAGTCGGATAAGCTCCGCAAGCCGGATAAGCCCGCTCTCCAGCTGATCGTACGAGGCGTAAGCATAGGATAGGCGCAGATGCTGCTGGTCGTTACGATCATAAATATTTCCCGGATTAAGCAAAATGCTCTCCTTCAGCGCCTGCTCAAATAAAGGGCGAATGGAGAGGAGGTTCTTGATGCGAAGCCAAATATAGAATCCGCCTTGAGGGATATTCCAGTGTGCGATATCGTGGAAATATTGCTCCAATAACGCTAGGGTAAAGTCTCGGCGTCTCATCAGCTCTGCCCGGATATGATCGAGGTGATTCTCGTATAACCCGCTGGAGAGCCATTCGGCGACGGCATGCTGGGAAAGTGAGCTGGAGCCGTAATCGGTTTGCATTTTGATGTCGGACAGCCGGTCGATTACCGGCTCAGGCCCGACGATCCATCCGATGCGCAGCCCGGGACCCAGGGTTTTGGACATACTGCCCATATAGAGCACCAGGCCTTGTTGATCCGAAGCCTTCAGAGGGGGTGGTGAGGGGGAATCTAGCCATAAATCCCCATACACGTCATCCTCGATTAAGGGCAGCCTTTCCTGTGCGCAAATCCGAAGCAGCTCTGCCCGCCTGTCGGCAGACATCAGCGTTCCGGTAGGGTTATGAAAGGCAGGGATGGTATAAAGCAGGGCAGCTCTGTGTTGGCGCTTGAGTCTTCCGATGGCTTCCGTTCGGATTCCGTTCTCATCCATAGGGATGCCGTGCAAATGCATGCCGGCGGATTGAAACACATGGATCGAGTTCAGGTAAGAGGGATTCTCCACCAAAATGGAGGAGCCGTGATGCAGCAGCCCCAGCGAGATCAGCTGTAAGCCTTGCAGCCCGCCGGAGACGATGAGTATGGAAGCAGGGGAGGCGATAATCCCTTTCTTTTTCAGATGCTCACTGATGATCTCTCTTAAGTACAGGCTCCCTTTCGGTTCCGAGTAGCCCAAGGTGAAACGGCCGGACATCTTGCCGCTAAACGTCTCCCGCATGTGGTCAGTCGGAAGGAGATCAGGCGAGAGCTCGCCTGTTCCGAGACGGATCATGTCCGAATCGGTTTCCGCACGATTGATTTGCTGGATCATATGGATGTTGGGCTGATAGGAGCCGGATTTCACATATTGATTCCAATCAGGCGGAGGTGTCGCAGCGAGTAAACTCCAGGTATTGTTGATAATTACGGTCCCTTGTCCCACGCGGGATTCGATTAAACCGTCTGCGGCGAGCTCACCAAGCGCATACACAATGGTGCTGCGGTTAACTTGAAATTTGGCAGCCAGATCACGCTGCGTGGGAATCCGGGTTCCGACCGGCCATTCCCCGTTCATGATTCTGCGCTTGATATCATCATAAATTTGCTGATGAAGTGGCACATCGGAGTGCTTATTCAATTTCCAATCTTCAGCCATAGGTAGAGATAAACCCGCTTTCATGTAGGAATATGCCTCAGTATAACTCATTGGTTGGGTCAAACGCCAACCAATTGGTTGGAGACGCAAGCAAAAACCTCCATTACAATGGTGAAAATATTTGTTGGAGGTTTATTTGCATATGATAGGTGTCATTGTACATGGATTCATTCTAGCTTTAGGTCTTATTCTTCCTTTGGGCGTGCAGAACGTGTTTGTATTTAATCAGGGAGCGGTACAAGCCCGCTTCGTCAAGGCACTGCCCGCCATGATTACCGCATCGCTATGTGATACGCTGCTGATCTCATTAGCGGTTCTGGGAGTATCCGTTGTTGTTCTGGAATACGAGTGGATCCGAACGGTGTTGTTTTCATTGGGGATCTGTTTCCTGGTCTATATGGGGATCGTGACCTGGAAGAGTAAACCTTCGGGTCAAGCGCAAGAAGAGGCTCGTTCGTTTACCTCGAAGAAGCAGATTGTTTTTGCCATGTCCGTATCCTTGTTAAATCCGCATGCCGTCCTGGACACGATGGGGGTCATTGGCACAAGCTCGCTCCAATATGCCGGGATGGATAAAGTGGTCTTTGCCGTTGTATGCATCGCAGTTTCATGGTTGTGGTTCTTGGGCCTTGGAATAGCAGGCAGGGCAGCGGGAAGGATGGATCCATCAGGGACATGGTTGTCCACGTTGAACCGAATATCAGCGTTGATTATGTGGGGAACAGCTGTATACCTGGGGGTTCGTTTGATTCTATCTTAGCTTGGACACGATGCCTGATTTTTTATTATAGATGATAAATCCCTTTGCCCACTTTTCTTCCAACCTATATAATGAGCCTAATTCAAAAGGGTATAAGGAGGGGGAGTTATGGAATACAGATTAGTAAAGGCGGATCGCAAGGTGTTCTCGAAATATTTTGCTACCTATTATAAGAATAATTGGTTTAGACCGAGCTGGGGTGATTTAACCAAGGTTTTATCGGCTTCGGACGACGGTTACTGGGTTATCTCAGGTGACGATAAAGCGGCTGGGGTTTATTTGTCTGACAACTCCATCGGACTTGTATTTGGCATCCCCCCCTATTTAATTACCACCAAGATGATCGATGACATCAAGAGGCATCTCATCAAATCTTGGAATTTGACAGAGGATCTGCATGCATATAACGTTCTGGCTGAGCAGGAGATCGCTTTTCGTGAAACCGGTTTCGTTCGGGTTGAATCCAGGCAATGCATGATGCGGCCTACCGAAGAGCTGGACGCATCGATGAGTCTCAATTATTTGCATAGAAAACCGGCAATAGATGATGTGTCTAAGATTGCAGAGGTGTTTAAGGAAGCATATGCTAATGGCCCGGATGAGCGGGAAGTCGGGGTTTATGCTGATGATGCGGCACGATATTTTGACGTAGTGCCCTCCAAGCTGTTGGGAGCATCTTCCGTAGTATATGACCGAACAACGGAAGAAATCGTCGGCGTGTGTTTGATCTCTTTATGGGAGGGCTTGCCACTCGTCTATAGTATCGCAGTATTACCCCAACATCGAGGAATGGGGTTGGCGAGCGCGATGCTGGATAGGGCGTTAACCGTCTTGGAGCCTGATTATCCTGTGCTGCGTCTTTTTGTAACGACGGGAAATCTCGCGGAGCAGTTGTATAGGAAGAAAGGTTTTCACTCCGGCGGGGAATATCATCATCTAAAATACACCATCGAGTGAGATATGCTGCGTAGGGTGCTTGGAAGTATGGTAAACGGAAGCTAGTTCTTTCATCCATTCTCTGAGGAGGTATTCAGTTGAACATTTCGATTGGCGGTTATTCTTTTTATAATACGTTTCTGGAAGGCAAAATGGATGTGTTCGGTTATTTGGAGACGGTGAAGTACCGGTACCGCATGGATGCGGTTGATTTGTGGAACGGTTTTTTTATCGATCGCAGCGACAGCGTTTATAAGCTTGCTGATAAGAGCTACATCCGGAAAATCAGAGAGGCACTGGATGAGAAAGAGATGAGGGTGGCCAACTTTGCTGTGGACGGAGCGCATCTATGGGATCCTGACCCGGAGCTTCGACAGAGGCTGTATGAGAATGCGCTGGTTCATCTGGATGCCGCTGAAATCCTGGGCGCCGAAACCGTGCGGATCGACACCGGCGGCAGTTATAAGGAATCGGAGCCGATGACTTATGAACAGTTCGAGTACACCGTTAAGCGTTACCGGGAATACGCGGATCGTGCAGCGGATGGCGGTTATACCATTGGTCCGGAAAATCATATGGGTGCATCGCTGCTTCCGCGAGAAATGAAACGGCTTGCCGAGGAAGTCCATCATCCGGCTTTTGGTTTTCTGCTTCATCTTGGCAGATGGAAGGCAGATGAGGCTGAAGGTGATGTGATGGTTGCCCCATGGACGGTACATACTCATTTTGACGCGAAAACAGCGGTTCATCCCGATGCGGAGGAGAAGGTACGGAGCCTGCTCGCAGGCGGATACAAGGGTTACTGGGGCGTCGAATACAATGCGCCGCGCAACCAATATGTGGAGATGGAATGGATTATCGGGGCTGTAAAACGGATCGTGAGTAATGCCAGTCGGGTTGAGTTGGAATGATGAAATCGACGGGATGGTTGCCTTGCATTGCATTGAAATGCATTGCATTGCCGTGAATTGCATCGAATTTGTATTGCATTTGTATTGCATTTGTATTGCATTAGTTTTGCTAACGGACTGAGCTTCCGTTATTTAGTTAAAAAAGATGAATTTAACCAGTTTAGCGGACATAAGATACGTTATTCGCCGTAAAAGTGTGATTTTCGCCCTATGGTAACTAAAATAACGGATCTGGTGTCCGTTCGATTTGCGAAATAAGCTGTTTTGATGGAAATAACGGACCTGGTGTCCGCTCGATTTGTAGATTGAGCAGGTTTGATCGAAATGCTCGATTAGCGGATCGGGTTTTTTTGATGGAAATGAAGGCGCTAGTGTCTGCTCGATTAGCGGATCGGTTTTTTTTGATCGAAATGAAAGCCCTGGAGTCCGCTCGATTGGCGAATTCAGCGATTTTGATGGAAATGAAGGCGCTAGTGTCTGCTCGATTGGCGGATCAAGCTTTTATGATCGAAATGAAGGGGCCTAGTGTCTGTTTGATTCGCGAAAAGAGCTGGGGTGATCAAAATAGAGGTGTTTGGGTCCGGTCGTGCATAATGGTAAGAGTCTCATCCCCATTAGTCTTGGATTGGTACAGATGCTTTATCTTGGTCTGCATCTGCCCCCTTCAGTTATAAGGGGAAGGAAGTTGTGTGGTAGACTGCGCTTTTGTACGCAGATCATTTATCCTTATAGCAGAAAACAAGAGAGCCGGTTTCATGAACCGGCTCTCTTGTTTGTTGTCAGCAGCCTGTAAGCAAGGCCACTTCAACCGCTTAACTTAAACTGGCTGTTGTATAACTCGTAATAAAAGCCGCGTTTGGTCAGCAGCTCTTCGTGTGTGCCGCGCTCCGAGATACCGCCTTGATTCATGACGAGAATCTGGTCAGCCTCACGGATCGTGCTTAGACGATGAGCGATGACGAAGCTCGTTCGGCCCTGCATCAGGGTGCGCATGGCGGTCTGAATATGCATCTCCGTCCGCGTATCGATGCTACTGGTAGCTTCGTCCAGAATCAGAATGACCGGATCGGCAAGCACCGCGCGCGCGATCGTCAAGAGCTGCCGCTGACCCTGGCTCAGGTTGCCTCCACCCGAGAGAAGCTGCGTATCATAGCCTTCGGGCAGCTTCATAATGAAGTCATGCGCATTGGCAAGCTTGGCGGCAGTTTCGATCTCTTCGTCCGAGGCATCAAGCCGGCCGTAGCGGATGTTCTCCCGAATCGATGCCGAGAATACATAGGCATCCTGCAGCACGATTCCCAGCTTGCTCCGCAGATTGTCCTTATCAAGCAGTCGGATATCGACCCCATCAATGGTGATCACGCCAGAATCGATTTCATAGAAACGGGTGAGCAGATTGATGATGGTGGTTTTGCCGGCGCCTGTCGGACCGACGAGCGCAATGGTCTCACCCGGCCGAGCGGTAAGTGAAACATCCTTCAGGATCGGGACGCCCTCCTTATAACTGAAGCAGACTCGGTCAAATTGTACCTCCCCATACATGTCATCTGCTGTATTCTCGTCTTGATTGTCTTGGTACTCGGACTCGGTATCGATAATCTCAAAGACCCGTTCAGCACCCGCCACAGCAGATTGCACCAGGTTGAATTGATTCGCCAAATCGTTCAGCGGCCGTTGAAACTGCTTCGAGTAGTTCAGAAATGCAACGACAACCCCAACGGTAGTAAAATCCTTGAATGCCATGTACCCGCCAACCGCCGCTATTAAAGCAAAGCTGACGTTATTCAGCACGTTCATAACCGGACCGACGGTACCCGAGTAGATCTGAGCTTGAATGCTGGCATCGGTCAGCTTCTTGTTCATGACATCGAACTGCGCAGCGGCATGCCGCTCCCGGCGATATACCTGTACGACCTTCTGACCCGAGACGGTTTCCTCGATAAAGCCATTAAGCTCACCCAGCGTGCTTTGCTGCTTGGAGAAATGCTTCCTTGTCCGGCTTGCTACCGTCTTTGTGAACAGCATGACAAGCGGAATGGTCACCATACTGAGCAGCGTCAGCCATACATTGAGGTACAGCATGATGGCAAGCGATCCAACTAGGGACAGTACGCTTGAGATTAGCTGGGTTACGCTCTGATTCAATGTCCCGGAGACATTCTCGATATCGTTGGTTGTGCGGCTCATCAATTCGCCGTGCGTCTTGCTGTCAAAGAATCGCAGCGGAAGGACTTGAAGTCTTTCAAAAATATCCCTCCGCATAGCCTGAATAGACAGCTGGGAGACCTTAACCATGACATGCTGCTGCAGCCATGCCGTGAGTGCGGTACCTGCGTAAACCGCAAGAAGCACCGCACACAACCCCATGAGTCCCTTAAAATCTCCGGGAATGATGTAATGATCCACCGCATTTCCCAGCAGGTAAGGAGCAACCAGAGACAGAATCGTTGTGATAAGCGTGAACATGAAAACAGCGATCATACCGCCTTTAAATGGTTGAATGTAACTCCAGATCCGGCGTATCGTTCCCATCGTATTTTTGGGCTTGGCCTTGGCCATCGTCATTCCACGCATGGGGCTGCCGCCGCGCATGCTCAGATCCGGAGCGTCCGCATGGACATGCTTTGATCCCTGATCCGGTTTAGCCATGGGAAGACACCTCCTTGCCGAATTGCGATTGATAAATATCCTGGTATAACTCACAGGAAGCAAGCAGCTCGCTGTGCGTACCCTCCGCTACCAATTTCCCATCATCCAGCACCAATATAAGATCGGCATCGATTACAGAAGAGATCCGCTGGGCAATCATGAGGCAGGTGCGGCCGTTCATCAGCCGGGCCAACTCTTTCTGAAGCCTGGACTCCGTACCCATATCGATGGCGCTTGTACTGTCATCAAGAATAAGAATGGCGGGACGAAGCAATAATGCCCGTGCAATGGAGATCCGCTGCTTCTGGCCGCCGGAGAGGTTCACGCCTCTTTGTCCAAGGATCGTATCGTACCCATCCGGCATGGACGAAATGAATTCATGCGCCTGCGCAGCCTTGGCTGCTGCAATCACTTCTTCATCGGAAGCATCCGCTTTTCCGTAGCGGATATTGTCCCGGATCGTGCCTGTGAAGAGGATAGATTCTTGAAGTACGATGCCAATTCGTTCGCGTAACGCCGATAAATCGTATTGTCGCACATCGGTTCCATCGATGAATATCTGCCCGGAAGTTACATCATACAGGCGGGGGAGCAGGGATACCAGAGAGGTTTTTCCCGAACCGGTTGCCCCCATAATCGCGACGGTCTGCCCCGGTCGAACCTTGAAACTGACATGATGTAAAACGGGCTTCTGAATCTCCGGTTTATAGGAAAAAGTCACCTGGTCAAATACGATTTCTCCCTGCTTGTATGCGTTCACCGTTGGATGAACAACGTTCACGATCTCGGATTCTGTATGCATGACTTCCTGGATACGATCAGCGGAAACCTTGGCTGTAGAGATTCGAACCAGCATCATCGCCACGGAGGAAACGGAGAACAGCACCTGTGTCACATAGTTGATAAAGGCTACCAGGCTTCCCACCTCAAATGAGCCATCAATCGCGTTCTTCCCGCCGAGCCATAGGACAATCACGATACTGATGTTCAGTATCATGGTCAGGATAGGCATATTCAGCGCAACGATCCGTTGTGTTTTAACCGAAACTTGCGTGAAATCGGTATTCGCTTGATGGAATCGATCCTGCTCATACCCGGCTCGCACGAATGCTTTGGATACCCGGATGCCGGCGAAATTCTCCTTCAGGACCGTATTCACTTTATCGAGTTTCTTCTGAACGGTGGCGAATAAAGGGAGGGTGTGCCGGATCAGGAAGAACATCACAACGAACAATAACGGAACGGCAATGGCGAGAATGATGGCGAGCTTGGGACTAATGATCACCGCCATAATGATACTTCCAATCGCGAGAAATGGAGACCGGACGAAGATGCGCAGCAGCATCTGGATCATGGTCTGAAGCTGAACGATGTCGCTCGTAAGCCGAGTGATAAGTGAACCGGTTGAGATATCGTCCAAATTACGGAACGAGAGGGTTTGAACCTTGCGGAACAAATCCCCGCGCAGGTCGGCACCGAAACGCTGCGAGGCAATGGAAGAATAGATCGTACATCCGAGACCTCCTAGCAGCCCGATGGCAGCCGCACCCAGCATGATGAGACCTGTATGGAGAATGTGTGAAGTATCGTTCTGCATGACGCCTTGATCAATAATGCTGGCCATGAGAATGGGCTGGAGCAAATCCATGGCAACCTCCAGCAGCATAAGCAGCGGTGCAAGCAGGGCCGCAGCCCAGTGGGGACGTAAATAACGAAATAATTTGAGCAAGAATAATGGCACCTTCTTTATTCTTTTTAGTCTAAATACCAAGTTAAGCCATAGGCTTCAATCTTGTCAAAGGGAAAAGGGATAGCGCGATTCACCTCTCTTAAGAAAAACTTTAACTTTTTCCTACTTTTCCTTAAACTCTATTCATTAATCTGGATAGACCAAGCTAGAGGGAGTTGTTGAAGTTGAAAAAGGGTCTAATCATGCTCGTTATATTTCTGTTGGTCGGATGCGAGTCCATTCTGACGGAGACGCCGAACGTGAAGGATAGGGTGGACAGTAGAGATGGACAGGAAACAAAAGCGGATTCCGGCACGTCATCGAATCATCCATCAGCTAAGCAGACGATCCGTGTAACAAAAGAACAAGTGACACGTGGAAATTTGGTCCTGGTCAATAAGGATCATCCGCTTGATCCGGAAGCGGTGCCGAAGGATATCGTAACATTGTTTGAGCATAACGACTTAATGTATGGCTATGTGGTTCTGGACAACACGATCCGGTTATCGCGCAGTGTGGCGGAGAATTTCGGAGATATGATTGAAGCCGCCGGACAAGACGGAGTCAATCACTTTATGATCAGCAGCGGGTATCGGGATGAGAGCGAGCAAGAACAGCTATATCGTGAAAAAGGTTCCGATTACGCCTTGCCTCCAGGCTACAGCGAGCATAATCTCGGGCTCTCGATGGATATCGGATCGACGCAGCAATCGATTGACCGATCGCCCGAAGGGAAGTGGCTGAAGGAGCATGCATGGGCGCACGGCTTCATTCTTCGCTATCCTCAGGACAAAACAGAGATTACAGGCATTCAGTATGAACCGTGGCATTTTCGTTATGTTGGGCAGCCGCACAGCATGATCATGAAGGAATTGAATCTTACATTGGAGGAATATTTGGATTACCTGAAGGAACAATCCAGCTATAGAACAACCGTAGAGGGGAAGGAATACGAAATAAAGTATGTACCCGTGACGTCCAAAGATATGGAGATTGAGATACCGGCAGGAAGCGAGTATGAGATATCCGGAAACAATATCGACGGAATCATTGTGACGGTACGGCTAAACAAGGATGATGCGGAATGAAAATATCGTATAAATGGATGCTTGTATTACTATATGCGCTGTATCTCTATGTCTTACTCAAGGTGATTTTATTCAAGTTTGGTTCCGTAGATCTATCGGTTCTGTGGCAGCAGCTGCATCGAGCCACCGAGATCCCGGAATATATACAGAATCGATTGCAATTTGCCAATTTCACGCCCTTTGAATCCATTCGAATGAATATGAAGCACCTATCAAGCGGGCATGACGTGATCAATCTCTTCGGGAATATCGCCATATTTATGCCCAATGGCATATTCGTCGGTTTTATGCTTAGGAACAAGTTCTTCGGATTCATCGGCTCCTTCACGACATCCCTGGGGTTGAGCCTGGGACTGGAATGCTCCCAGCTCGTTTTTTCAATGGGAAGTTTTGATGTGGATGATTTAATCCTGAATACAGCCGGTGGGGTGCTCGGTTACGGCGTGTTTCTCATGCTAAAACTAACCTTAGCGGGAACAACTCTTCCTATTGACGAGAGAAGAGGAAGAACGGATAAGCCTTTAACTGGGAACGAATAAGTAGGGAATGGAAGTGGATTGGATAGAAGGGTATCTGAAAAATAAAGAAAGAACGCATGACCATTACCCAGTATTATACCGGGTAATGGTCGCAGCTTTAACATGTTCTTAACCTTCATATCGTTTGACGGGGTTATATCCTGAGCGTCTTTCATCTAGATCTTGGCTGAACCGGCCTGCGGGCCTGCTGACACGCTGCGAAGCCAGCTTCGCCGCCATTTCAGCTGCATTATGACCGTAAGCGCCAGCGAAGTCGCGGCAATGAAACTTAAGATGATGAAACCTGCGGTATATGAGCCTGTCGCTTGATACAACCGGCCAAGAATAAGCGGAAGAGCATAACCGCCCAGACCTCCGGCGGCCCCGACAATGCCGGTAACCAAACCGATCTCGCCACCAAACCGCTGAGGGACGAGCTGAAATACCGAACCGTTTCCCGCACCCAGGCACATCATGCCGATAAACAGCAGCGTGACAACCAGCCAAAGGGGAGGCAAGAAGGAGACGCCGATTAGCATGATGGACGCCCCGGCATAGAGAAACATCAGCATGCGCGAGCCTCCGATTCGATCAGCCAGAAAGCCGCCCACAGGGCGGAAGAAGCTCCCTGCTATGACGCAGATCGTGGTAATGTCCGCCGCCTGAACCGCTGAGAGACCATACTGGGTGTTGAAGAAGATCGTCAAATAGTTGGCGAGTCCCACAAAGCCGCCGAACGTTACGCAGTACAGGGCACAGAATACCCAGGCATCGCGCTGCTTAAGGACATTTCCATATTCGGATAATTTTTTGGGAGCCGGACGATTCGGACTATTGCGCGCAAACAGCGAGAAATAGATGAAGACCAACACAATGGGGATAATGGCGAGTCCGAACACCATCTCCCAGCTTCCGAAATGTTGGGCGAGCCGATTGGCAAAGAGGGTTGCGAGGACGGTGCCGCTGTTACCGGCCCCGGCAATCCCCATCGCCAAACCTTGATGTTCCTTGGGATACCACTGTCCTGCCAACGGCAGAGCTGCGGCGAACGAAGCTCCAGCAACCCCTAGCAGAACAGCAACGACATACAATTGATCCAGGGAATCGACCCACAGCCAGCCTAATAATAAAGGGAGCAGCGTAACGACCATTCCAATTTGGGCTGTTAGTTTGGGGCCGAGGCGATCCGCCAGGAAACCTAATACGAGTCGGAGTATGGAGCCGCCCAGAACGGGAAGCGCCACCAGATTTGCCTTCTGCACCGGGTCCATCGGATAATCCGCGGCGATGACCACCGCAAGGGGTCCAAGCATGCCCCATATCATAAAGCTGATATCAAAATACAGAAAAGCACCGAACAGCGAGGGCTTATGCCCGCTTTGCCAAAATCCTTTTCTCTCCATGGTTATCGCTCCTTATCCAAATGTGTACTTTCTCTAATCGTTGTCGACGCACAGCTGCAGGCATAAAAAGGCCGCAATTCGCCCTTTGCCAAGACGATTTGCGGCCTCATTGCCCAAGACTAAAGACACAGCATTGTGTCCCCGTCCGTAAAATAACATATGATTTTGATGATTCACATTATAGAGAAGAGGTTAAACGAATGTCAATATACTTTACATAATTTATCTAAAAATTTATTTATCCAGCAATAAAATTAATTCAGTGTTATATATATTGACATTTAATTGTTCATCAACTAATCTGAATGTATTATAATTATTGAAATCCGGCACAATGATGTGCCGAATTCGAGGCAATGACGCCCTCTCCCTGATCACGGGGGAAGGGCGTTTGTCATTTTCTCACATGAAAATGACATGGCGGGAATGGAGGGAATTCATGATGAGAAAGAAACTACTTGTCGTTGGCAATGGGATGGCGGGGATAAGATGTGTAGAGGAAATCCTCAAGCTGGACCCGGAGCTCTTCGATATTACGATATTCGGTGCGGAACCTCGTCCCAACTACAATCGGATCCTTTTATCCAAAGTTCTTCAAGGTGAACATTCTCTTCAGGATATCATTCTGAACGACTGGTCCTGGTATGAGGTGCATGGCATTCGGTTGTTGGCGGGGGAGACCGTTCGTCATATCGATATCAAATCCCGCTCTGTTGAGACAGCCTCCGGTATACGGGAAACGTATGATGCTTTAATTCTAGCAACAGGCTCATCCCCTTTCATTCCGCCGATCCCGGGAACGGATAAGGAAGGAGTTATTTCGTTTCGGACCGTGGACGACTGTACGCAAATGGCCGACATGTCCAAGATGTACGCTAAGGCGGCTGTCATTGGCGGAGGATTACTGGGATTGGAGGCTGCCCGCGGGCTTCTCCATCTCGGGATGGAAACCCAAGTGGTTCATAATGCTCCTTACATCATGAACCGACAGCTGGATCGAACGGCTTCGATGATGCTGCAGCGGGAACTTGAAGCTCAGGGGATGCGATTTAACTTATCAAAGGACACCACGCGAATTGTTGGCCGTACCCGGGCGCAAGGCCTTCGGTTTATGGACGGGACGCGGCTTGATGCGGATGTAGTCGTACTCGCTGTAGGGATCAAGCCTAATGTGGAGCTTGCCCAAAGAAGCGGCCTTCGAACGCAGCGGGCGATTCTGGTGGATGACTTCATGAGAACAAGCGAGCCGAACATTTATGCCGTGGGAGAGTGCGCGGAACACCGGGGCATTAGTTATGGTCTGGTCGCTCCTCTGTATGAGCAGGGGAAGGTGCTTGCCCGTGTCATCTGCGGCCGGGAGGCTGAACCTTATTGCGGGTCGATTCCCTACTCCCAGCTTAAAGTATCGGGCGTGGATGTATTTTCCGCCGGGTTGATATCAGGAGAAGATGCTGAAACGGCTATTCAGCAATACGATGCCGTACGCGGCACATACAAAAAAGTGACGATGCGCAAAGGCAGGGTTACGGGTGCTATTTTGTTCGGAAATACGATTGAGGGGTCCTCGCTTCTGTCATTGGTGCAGCAGGGTGCGGCTGTGTCGGAGCTTATTCCTTCTGAAAGCCGAGAAGCCACCACAGCCGAATCTGCTGCGGAGGCGCTCCCTGACAATGAAACGGTGTGCGCTTGCAACGGTGTCAGCAAAGCGGCGATCATGCGGGCTATTACCGAACATCATCTGGAAAGCTCGGATGAAGTGAAGGCGTTTACCAGGGCATCCGGTTCCTGCGGTGGCTGCCGGCCTATGGTGGATGCCCTTGTCAAATATACGCGAAGCGGCAAAAAGAAAGAGGGCACACATACGGCAGTCAGAACGCAAGTTGAGGTTCCTGTATGTGAATGCACGGTGCTTGGTCAATCTTCACTGAAGCAAGCGGTTGTTCATGCCGTGGATCAAGGCTGTTATTCCATTTCGGAATTCATGTTACATCAGGGCTGGAAGAAGCGGGACGGATGTGAGGTGTGCCGTCCAGCCTTAAGCTTTTATTTTGAAATGGAAATGACGGGTGTAGTTAACGATGATGAACGGGCGCTGGCAATTAAAGCCCTTGACGATGTTTCTTTTGGGGGCTCAGGTTCTTATCAAGGGGTCAGGGTATGGGTTGGAGACACAGAAGGCTCTAACCCGGAGGCGGCAGGCATTCTTCGAATCGGAGAATGGCTTCGCAGTGCCTGGCGAGAAGTGTCTCTGCCTTCCCCGGTTCGTGCAGGAGTGTCTGATGGCACGGCATCGTCCGTCAGCATCCTGGTCCAGGGGATCGGAATCTCTGCTTCCCCCGCGGGCTGGGAGGTTTATCTCGGCGGACATGCGGAGCATCCTGTCCGTGAAGGGCAGCTGATCGGTGTTGCGGAACGCGAGGACGATGTCGTTCAGCTCGTAGCTGCTTGTTTGCAGTGGTACCGTCAGAACAGCATGTATGAGGAACCGCTGTGGAGGTGGGTGGAACGTACAGGCGTGACGGCGATCCGGGAGAATGTTCTTGACGATGATCTGCGAAGAGAACTTGCAGAGAAGCTGTCTCGCCATGTATGGGAGGCCCAAGTCGGTTAAAACAGGTGAATAATAGGAAGAGGTGGTCTGGATATGCTTCAATCGGATCGTGCTGAAGCAACTGCTGAAGCGACAAGAACTGCTCCCGTAATCGAGACGCAATGTCCTTTCTGCAGTGTACAGTGCAAGATGACGGTTACCGAAGGTGAGAACGGCATTCCGGGTCAGCGCCGGGCTGAATATAAGGTGGAAGGAGTTCCGAACGCCGCTTCGGAGGGCAGGGTATGCGTCAAAGGCATGCATGCGCATCAGCATGCAGTCCAATCGCAGCGCCTGACGCATCCATTAATCCGTTCAAAAGGTGAGCTCGTTCCATGTTCATGGGATGAAGCCTTTGCCGTGGCCAGTCAACATATGCAGGGGATATTAGAGCAGTATGGACCTGATGCCAATGCCGTATACGGCGGTGGATCGCTGACCAATGAAACGGCATATTTGCTCGGGAAATTTGCCAGGGTGGCGCTGGGTACCCGCCATATCGATTATAACGGCCGCTTCTGTATGTCTGCCGCAGCCTCTGCCGGGAGCAAAACCTTCGGGATCGACCGGGGGTTGACGTTCCGATTGGCTGATATTCCTAAGGCCCGCTGCATCGTGCTGGCCGGCACCAACATAGCGGAATGCCAGCCTACGCTGCTGCCTTACTTCAACCAGGCTAAGGAGAATGGGGCGAGGATCATTGTCATCGATCCGCGGAAAACAGCCACCGCCACAATGGCCGATATGCATTTGCCGATCAGACCGGGAACGGATACCGTACTGGCGGATGCGATGCTTAAGATCATTATGGATGAAGGGCTCATCGATGAGACCTTCATTCAAGCAAGAACGAACGGTTACGATGAGCTTAGAGTTTATTTGAACAGCTTCGATCTCTCGGAGGCTGCAGGTATATGCGGATTGGAGCCGGGGCATATCCGGGAGGCGGCTTTAGCTTATGGTGAGTCGGATACAGGCATGGTGCTGACTGCGCGAGGGGTGGAGCAGCAGACGGATGGCCATCTGGCGGTTCGTCATTTTCTGAACCTGGTCTTGGCTACGGGGAAAATCGGGAGAGAAGGCTGCGGATACGGAGCCATCACCGGTCAGGGGAATGGACAAGGGGGAAGAGAGCATGGACAGAAGGCCGATCAGCTGCCGGGTTACAGGTCGATCGAGAATGAAAAGGATCGGGCTTATATTGCCTCCGTGTGGGGTGTGGATCCTTCAAGCCTGCCCGGGAAAGGCGTCTCGGCCTATGAGATGATGGAGCTGATTCATCAGGGAGTGATTAAATCGCTCTTTGTAATGGGCTCCAATCCTATCGTGTCGAATCCGAATGCCGGGCTTGTGGAGGAAGGCTTGAAGAAGCTTGATTTTCTAATAGTTGCCGACATGTTTATGTCCGAAACGGCTCATTTAGCTGATCTCGTTCTGCCGGTCACCTCCTACATGGAGAATGAAGGAACACTGACGAATCTGGAGGGACGGGTTCTTCTGCGAGAGGCAGGGCGCAAGGCGCCTGGTGAGGCGCGTCATGACTGGATGATTCTGTGCTCCATGGCAGACATGCTGGGGAAGGGGCATTATTTTCACTTTAACGAGCCTGAGGAGATCTTCAATGAACTGCGGCTTGCGAGCAAGGGTGGAATTGCGGACTACTACGGTATTACCTATGACCGATTGCGCCAGGAGAAGGGCGTATATTGGCCGTGCCCCTCACCAGAAGAGGCAGGGGTTGGTCTCCTGTTCCAACAATCGTTCGCCCATCCGGACGGGAAGGCCGTGTTCTCTGTAACGGAAGGGGATCCATGGAAAGGGGTATCTGAGACATATCCGCTCATTCTGACCAATGGTCGTGTTCTGTCCCACTATCTGACCGGCGTGCAGACCAGGAGGAGTCCTTCTTTGCTTGCACGCGAGCTGGAAAATTTCGTGGAGATCCATCCGATTACCGCTCAGCGTCACCGAATTCAGGACGGTGAGTGGGTAGAAATTCAGTCGGAGCATGGATGTTTTACCGTTCGAAGCAGAATCAAAGACCATATCCGAGAAGACACCTTGTTCGTCCCCATGCATTGGGGCGGCGTGCAGAATGTCAATTACGCGACCCGGCCGGAACTCGATCCGTTCTGTAAAATGCCCGGGTTCAAGACATCCGCTGTCCGGATAAGGCCTTTGAGGCAGGAGTAATGTCGAACTCTTAAGCTAACTCTTCATTGACAGGATGAATATGGAAATTTATAATAATAACAATTTTAATGATAAGGTAAACACGATAACTGGGAGTAGTAGGAGACGATCATGGTTCAGAGAGCTGCAGCGATGGTGAAATGCAGTCCATGAAAAATCCGAAGCTCGCCCATGAGTGGTGGGACAGAAAGCGAAGTATGTTCCGACGGTTGGCCTCCGTGATCTGGCCGTAAAAGCGGATCCGATGCATACCGGATCAAGTAGAGTGGTACCGCGAGGGCGTTAAGCCTGTCGTCTCTTCATGGAGATGGCAGGCTTTTTATATTTTATCGAAGGGAAGGGCTTTGTTATGGTTAACCCGTTTGAACAAGAGAGAGACTGTTTTATCTGTCGAAAGCATCGAGGAGAGATCGAAATTTCCGGTGGAGCGATTTATGAGGATGAGCTGCTCTACGTAGGCCATATTTCATCGGATTCTGGAGAGGCGTATCTCGGATATTTAATCGTGGATTTGAAGCGTCATGTACCCGGTTTGGCAGAGCTGCAAGACGATGAGTCGGCTGCCGTTGGACGGATGCTTACGCGGGTGAGCCGAGCATTAAAAGCCTGTGTAGGCGCAGAACATATTTACTCATTTGTATTAGGGGACCATGTTCCGCACCTGCATATTCATCTGATCCCCCGTTATCCGAATACGCCTTCGTCCTTCTGGGGATTCAAAATTAGCGGATGGCCTGATGCCCCTCGTGGTGATGCATCTCAGATCGAAGAGGTGTGTTCACGAATCAGGAAGTTTATGAGGGGAGATGAGGCTGCTGATAAAGCCCCGTAGATTCATGTGGTGGAAGCTCTAATATATACCTGGATTATGGGGAAGCGATGCCATCCGAACTCCAGGCTCACTTTACATAGCCCGCGAAGCAGTAAAAGCCGGAATCCTCAGCGATGGGAGGGAACGATTCGTACACGGTGCGTTTCTTCACAGAAAAAAGAGGGCATCCCGCCAGATCCTAAGATCTTTTGGGACGCTCTCTTCTTTTGACCTAAACAAGCTGATCTTGGAGGGCTTTCGCCCACTGTTCATGAAGCTTTTCTTCGGAAAGCTGGAAAATGTCATGATAACCATCCGGATTGCGGATGAGTTGATTTAATGGGCCTAACCCGTATTTTTTAATGATGAACTCAACGATCAGATAGGAGAACTGAAATCCCGTTTTGCCAAAATCCCAGGAATCATCATTGAGATCCTCGAAACTTGGAACTGCCCGATTGCTGATGGCCTCCGAAGTGGTGCTTCGAATGAAATCTTCGGACATTTGCTGCGCTTCGTACCCGCCGATGCCCTGACGGATCCATTTGGGGGCGAGGGGGTTGATGTCGCTGATCAACCACATGGTATACAAGTGCAGGGTGGACCGGAGGATCGATTGATACGTATGCTCGGGCCCCGGGTTTAAGGGTGAGACGATTTTTAACGTGTTGTTATCGAACGTGCCCATGAACCAATCCGGTGCATCCGATTCTCCAACGGCTTGATGGAATGTTGGCAGATCGGGATAGATTTCTATTACGATTTTACGTGAAGGCTGATGATTATATTTCGCTGCAATCTGTTCTACATTGTTCTTAAGTTCTTCAAACAGGTCCTGATGCACTTTGCTCTGACGATGACTAACTTCACTTTTGCTTTCAAAGGATATCAAATCCAGAATTGACATAATCGTGATGTCACCCCATTCTTTTAATTCTTTCTTTAGCTTCTCCAAGGACCGGTACAATCGATTTTTCACCGCACTCTCGCGCATGCCCACGATCCTGGATATTTCCGACAGCGTACAATCCACGAAAAATCGTAAGGATACAATCTGTTGATCAAGCTCATTCAGCTGCTTGAGTGCCGTGCTAATATCGATTCGAATATCAACATATCTGGCAAAATCAAGGGAGATGGACTGTGATTCATAACTTGTAAAGTCATAAGGCATCTCATGTTTACGTGATATACTTCGATATTCGTTTTTAACCGTGTTCTGGGCGATCTTGAAGATCCAGGTGAACAGACTGGAATTCCCGTTAAACTTATCGAGGTTCTCCATTGCCCTTAAGAACACTTGTTGTGTTAAGTCATCTGCAGCCATCGGATTCACTTTCAGTGCGAGATAATGGCGAATCCTCAGGCGGTATTCATCATACACCTCTTCAAATGTACGATGGGTTCCCTGGTTATCCGGATAAACAGGGAGATTGTCATGAGCTCTTGACATGAATAAGAACCTCCTCTTGACCTTACAGTTTATTAGACACCGGAGGGATGTAAAAAGCCACATTCGACGGAAATAATTTCTCCTCATTTTTCATATGCTGACTGGCCGGAAATCTAGGTTATTGACGCATTTATATCAATCATCCTATAAAGGCACAAGAATGAAAGACGGCTCTGCATATGATGTCTACATGATGAATAGGGAAGCGAGGTGATCCTAATATGTCTTCGAAACGCGCAAGGAAATCCAGAACCGCTTCAAAATCGAGACCTCCGCAGCATTGGGTAGGTCAACCGGTCGTGGTTGTTCTGAAGGACGGCAGCTACTATATCGGAGAACTGAATCAGATTCAAGGCCGGGAAGTGACGCTATCCGGACTTCGTGCTAACCAAAAAATGCCGGCTTCGATTGCTCGGAGCGGGGATAAAGCGCAGATTTCCGGATTTTTAAGCGATTTGTTTGGAGGTCCTCCAAGCACTCCGGCAGCCGAAGGGGCTGAGGAAGGAGAGGGAGTTGCGGCTGTAGGCGGTTTGGGCTTTTTGGGACAAATCGTGCCACACATTAAACTGGGCATGAATGTGATAAAAACCATTATGCCATTGATGGGAATGTTAAAAATATAACGTTGCTGCAACGTCTGGCAAATCACGAAACGAAGAAAAAGAAGCTTGAAGGCTTTTCAAGCTTCTTTTTTTATATGAGATATGCTTCCGCCATAACGATCGAACCATTACATGGCGATGGCACGCTGAATAATCGATTTGGCTTCCAGTGCAATGGCTTCATCTTTATCATCGATGGCCTGCATGAATATTAACATGGGGATATATACGGCGATCATCCGTGCCAGAATCTTAGTTTCGTCGTCCACTTCGCCATAGATGTCATAGAAATCCTCCCTGGAGGCCGGTGGCAGGAAGCTGTAAACGATACTCAGGTCACAGGCTGGATGGCCGATGTTGACGTCACCCCAATCAATAATGCCCGAAAGCTTGCCGGAATCGTCGACCAACATGTTTTTAAAATGGAGATCGCCGTGGATAAGAACGTGTCGATGCCTGGCCCGATCTAACTGGATGCTCCGCAAATAGTCCGCAATCTCATTTACTTCCTCTTGCGTAATATAGTGGGTAAGACTGGAGAGGAGATTCAGCATTTTGTCTTTGCGGCCGGCGATATCGGTCAGATTACGCTGGTCAGACAATACTCCCGCCTGCTGCGCTAACTCCACGGGAAAAGCATGGAGATTCTTCAGGAAGCAGGCGAGCGTTGACGCCGAAAGCATCCGCATTTCATCTGAAATTCCAATCGGAAATTTTCCTGGAAGATAGGTATACCCCAGAAAAGGTGCAGGAAAGTCTTCGCTTTCTTTTCCGAAGAAAAGGGGTTTCGCATAAGGTACGGTTATGTAGTGTTCAAGCTTGGGCAGGATTTTTGCTTCGGTATTAAGTAAAGATATGGCAATACCTCTTCGAGGAAAGCGAAATACATACGCATCGCCAACGCGATAAACGGTGTTGTCCCATCCGTTGCCAATTTCCTGGATCGGGAGAGCGGACAACTGGGGAAATTGACGGGTAAGCAGTAGACGCACTAACGACTCGGTTACTTCCCATTCGGCATCCCATAGATTTCGTCCCATGGTGACCTTCACCTCCATAATGGATTTCTCGTATGATGAATCGGATGTTATCAAGTCTAACGGAAGCGCTCCGTACAGGCAATCGTAAGTATAACTATAGTTGAAAATGACCAGCGAAAGTGTGTATCTGTATCATAGTGATTCCTTTCACAATAACAATATTGTATAGTAGAAGAGAGATAAAAGTCACTTGAGAACATCTATAAGACAATAATTCAACGAAATGAAGGGATCAGAGTGCCATATTTACGCTTTAAAGGATTTACCGAAGTTTTTCTTGAAGAAATCACGCCACAGGTCGTTGCCGAATTCGCGGGGATTGTTCAAATACCGCAGGAAATTGTGAAGATCGAACTGCTTCCTTATCAGATCATAACCAATACGCCGTTATCCGTGGAAATCCTCATGTTCCAGAGATCTCAGGAGATTCATGATGCTGTTGCAGCCCGCATTCACGACATCTTGTCGGAACACGGGTACCGGAACGTACATATTTTCTTCGTGATTCTTCAGCGGAGTCTTTATTATAAAGAAGGCAGGCCGTTAGAATAAAATAAGACATTGCAGGCGAGACAGGGATGCAGGAGATGCATCCTTGTTTTTTTATATGAGGTAAAACAGGCTCAATGTTTCTTAGCTGATATGAGCATCTTGTCATGAATGATGGACTTTATAACTTATCTGCACGATCGTTATGATAAAGTGAAAGGGAGCACCAAGATTTATAAGAAGGTTGATAGGAGGACCCATGGATCAATTACAAGGCATATTGAAGGAATATTACGGATTGGATCATACCGTCGTTGTACCACAGAAGGGTGGTTGGGCAGCGCTCGCTTATAAAGTGCAGATGGATGGACAGGCCTATTTCCTGAAGGTTTATGAGAAGAGCCGGGCTTCTACGCCCAAATGGACTGCGCTCATTGATGATTACGTTCCTGTCCTGTTGTGGCTTGAGGAGCATAGTCGTTTAAAGGGTAAGATTCCTGTTCCGATTCTCACACAAGACGGCTGCTATCAATGCGAGGATGACGAAGGAATTTATCTGTTGTATGAATATATCGTCGGGGATACAATCGCCGATACCGAGCTGACGAAGGATCAAGTGAGACAATTGGCAGAGATGATCGCAGAGCTCCATCGTTATGGTGAAGAGGTACCTCTGGTGACAAGTGCGATGAAAGAAAGCTTTACGGTGCCGTTTCTTGAACAGCTAAGGAGCACGTTGGACGGGGAGTTTCCGTATGACCTCGGGAAAGTGCTGCTTCATCATATCGATAGCTTGAAGAAATTAATGCTTAAAATTGAAGAGCTGTCCGAAGCGCTAAAGAATCGTGATCTGCGAATGGCATTATGCCATACCGACGTACATGGATGGAATCTGATGTCAGACGGACAACAACTGAAGCTGATTGATTGGGAGGGGCTGAAGCTGGCACCGGTCGAAGCCGATATGATGTCGTTTGTGGATGAGCCCTATTTTTCAGAATTCATGAGAATTTATGCGAATACGCAGAGTCAGTATGAGGTGAACATCGAGGCGCTGACATTTTATCAAGGGAGACGCAAATTGGAGGATGTCTGGGAGTTCATGGAGCAGCTGCTCTACGATAATCAGGCGGACGCGGATCGAAAAACGACCCTCAACCATTTGAAAAAAGAGCTGGAAGGGATTACGCCGTAAATCCAAAGCCTGGGTCTCAACATGTAAAAAAGCCAACCAGTAGAGTTCCGGACATCTACCAGGAGGCTTTTCCTTGCTTGTTTATCCCAATGTTTCACATCACATACATTGCAAGTACCCAACAGAGCAGAGCCATAAACCAGGAGACAAAACCGAAAATCATGACGATTTTGTTCTCGCTCCAGCCGTATTTGAGACTGAAGTGGAAATGGATCGGGGCCATTCGGAACAGACGCAGCTTCGTACGTTTGTAGTACCATACTTGCAGGATAACCGAGAGCTGCTCAGCCAAATAGATGATGAACAGCAGCGGAATCAGAATTTCGACCTTCTCGATCACCGCTAAGAATGATAGGGAGCCACCAATGGCGAGAGATCCCGTATCGCCCATGAAAGCCCGGGCCGGATAAATGTTGTAGATCAGCAAGCCGAGCAGACAACCGATCATAACCAGCGAGAACATTTGAACCTCCGGTTTGTCGGAGATTAAAAAGAAGAAAAAATAGGTAGGTATGGCTACATTGATTAACAGTCCGTCCAATCCGTCGGTAAAGTTAATGGCATTCGCCGAGCCCACAATGAACAGCAGCATGATGATGACGTACACACTAACCGGCAAATGGAGCTGGAACCCGTTGAAGAGTCGGATATCACTTGTCAGTGAAAAGGAATGGAACAGTACATACAGCAACGCGCCGGTAAACAGGAACTGAAATACAAGCTTCATCCGACCGGAGATTCCGGACGGGTCCTGCCACGCAGCTTTTTTGAAGTCATCCATAAACCCGATCGAGCTGAACAAGAGGAAGGTCGCGCATAAAAAAACGGTAAGCGGCGTAGGTTGAAATTGCAGTGAAATGGCAACGCCAATCATCAATATAAGACCTGCCATTAACGGCGTCCCGCGTTTGGCCTGATGATCAGGAGGCAGCTCGGTCCGGATCGGCTGCGTAAGCTTTAACGTACGCAATCCCCAGATAAGCAGCGGCGTGAACAGTATCACCAGCAAGAACGATAATCCGGATACACCCAGAATTCCATTCATCTCATACACATCTCTTTCTATCGATTTCGTGTTAGTACATTGTATTTCGATGAAATGGACAAATATTCCTTCTGATATGAAGTTAACAAAAAGAGTAATCCTTTTCTTGACTACTATGTCCTACTCTTTCTTCATGTTCTAGAATTGATAGGGGCCGTTAATGGACAATCGCAATGCCATGGCCGTCATTTCCTGTGGAGTGTAGGGATACCCCTTTAACATCCACCACAAGATGGTCTCGTGAAACGCTCCCGTCATAAAGTTGATCACCACTTCCGACGGAACACTGATCTCGGCGCGTGTCTCGATGGCAGCTTCAAGCCCGACCTTTACAAAATGGTATAGCGTGGCTTTGAAATAACGCGTAAATGGCGTGTCCGGATGGATTAAGATGAAGGCTTCGTAAAACTGCCGATTCTCCAGCACATGGTTGAATAACGCGACCATATTGGAGGGCAGTTCATCATAATCAACCTCTTGAAGGGATATTTTTTTCTCGATCACGATGCGGCGTTCCAAATCTTCCATTGTCTCCTTGGACATGACCTCCATTAACTCGGCAACACTGCTAAAATGCTTGTAAAAGGTAGGGCGTGTCACTTGTGCCTCGGTACATAGATCCGTAATGGATATGGGATCGGTTCGGGAAGCCATCATGTGTAGGAGAGCGTTTTTTATTTTTTGCAGGGTTCTGATTTCTCTCGGATCTAACTCCGGTTTCATGACGATAGTTCCACTCCTTCGCAGTTCCACAATAAGTATCTCTCTAATATACAAAACATCATTATGTACTGAATCCGGGCAGTAGCTGCAACTGTTGTTGCTGGATTCATAACGATTTAATTAACCTTATTTTTCAGTCTTTTGAGTAGTTTACGGCTCAGCCGGTACATTGACCCTGTATAGATTGAAGTAGTGCATACTCCACTATACAGCCTGTTTACATAACGCTGCTACAAGTCTAATAGTTTGCTTTCTTGGGACATTAGTCACCGATATTATATTTAATTCCACGAGTATTTACATCCAAGTATAATCTAAGAATCGCCACCAAACTCAGATGGTTATATATCTTAAGAGTCAAATGTTCCAGCTTATTGGATAGAAGTAAGGCGCGTTGACGGTACTGGTGCATTCGTAGCAAAAGATAATGTGAGTTACTCGGAAGAGGCGTGAAACATCAAGACCGATTCGCTACGCTACTCGTCATCATGTTACACACGAAGTGCAGTACGAAGATTTCGCTTGCACTACATTTTCGTGCTTGAAGTAAGGTGAGAAATGAAGTAGCCATGGCTGCCTTGATTATGGTTTAATCTATTTAATGGCTATAAGAATTTTAAACCCTAAGCGTAATATTACTGAATTGAATGCGGCTAGATTATAAAGGGTGATGGATAGCACCGAAAGTATCGGGAGCTTACAACGTCGATTGCGGCGATTGTGAGCTCTTTTTGCTTTCCAATAATTAGGTTGCTGCTATAATGAGAGGGTGGGAACGACGTGGGTATATGGGTGTCTCGAAATGATGAAGGTTCCTTATATGTTCGTTTTAAGTATGATGAACAAATGGTGATGAAGATTCGAGAAATTTCAGGAAGGAAATGGGTCCGTGATAAAAAGGTCTGGATGATTCCATTTACGCCCGAATCCATTCAACAGTTGTATACACTTTTTGAAGGAACGGAGATTCATGTTGATAGCATGTTGATGAAAGAGTGCAGCTTGTTTAACAATGAAGTTCACATACAGGATCACATTCCAATCTATTCATGGGATGAGTCGATAAAAAGGTCTTTCGTTCATGCACTGCAGCTTCGAGGTTATAGTAAAAAAACGATAAAAGCTTATTGTAGTCAAGTCCATCGATTTCATGCTTTTGTACAGCAGCAAAATAATGGGATGGACCACGAGAAAATGATTCAGAGTTATTCCTTACACTTACTCCATAGGAAATGTTCCCATTCCTATGTTAATCAAGCGCTCAGCGCGATCAAATTCTATGCTCAAAAAGTATTATTGCTTGAGGAAACAGTCTCTTATGTTCGCCCTAAGAAAGAAAAGAAGTTGCCGAATGTGTTATCGATGAACGAAGTGATGTTGATCTTAAAAGCACTCCAAAATTTGAAACATCGTGCGATCCTATACCTTACCTATTCTTCAGGATTACGGGTAGGGGAAGTGGTCCGGTTGAAAATTCAAGACATTGATTTCGAGCGAAAAACACTTCGAGTTTCTCAAGGCAAAGGTCGAAAGGATCGTCTTACGCTATTCTCCGATACAGCTATGGATATGGTTCGACCGTATTTACAACAAGAAAAGCCTGAGAAGTGGATGTTCCCAGGTCAACACCCAGAGCGCCATATGACTGAACGAACGGTTCAAAAAGTGTTCGAACAAGCACGTGCTGCTTCTGGAATCCAGAAAAAGGTTAGTATTCACGCTTTGCGCCATTCATTCGCTACACATCTATTGGAAGGTGGAATTGACATTCGCTTCATTCAAGAGTTGCTCGGTCATCAAAGTGTGCGCACCACCGAAAGGTACACACATGTGAGTGTGAAGGACATAAGAAGGATTAAAAGTCCGTTAGATCAATTGGAAGAGGAGTCGTAAACTTGGTTGTTGAAGGTGTGTTCACGAAGTTCGTAAACACCTCAAGAGATGATGTTTTTGAGAAGTTCGTGAAAAAGACGTTATAAGAAATTGGCGTAAAAGCGGATTTGTGAAGGCTAATACTTCGATGTAGTATAAAAAAAGCAATGTCTGGAGCATCCTTATATATTGGCGTATAATAAGAATGATTAAATAAAAGGGGGTACAGTTGATGAGTGTCCCGAATGATGAACTGGAAAACATATTAGAAAACTTAAATGATAAGAATAAGATTGTCGCAAAGAGCTTTTTATCATGGTTACTTGAGAAACAGCTTGATGAGGAAGATGACTGTTTGACTCCAGAAGATATTCAGGCGATAGAACAGGGACGCCTAGAGTTTCAAAATGGTCAGACTAAATCCTTGGAGGACCTAAAACGTGAACTTGAAATATAAAGCCACATTTTCAAGTGAAGCAGAAAAGAGCCTAGGGAAAATAGACCGAACCATCGCAAGAAGAATCTTTGTAGCCCTTGAGCAATTATGTAATGACCCATTTAACAACCCGAATACGAAGAAAATGAAGGGTAAAGAAGGCAACATCTATAGATTACGGGTGGGGAATTACCGAATAATCTATGAGGTTCTTAATAATGAATTAATCGTTTTTGTAGTTCGTATAGGACCTAGAGGAGACATATATAAATAACATCAGAGCCCTAGCAATAAAGTTAGGGCTATTTTTGTTTGAAAATGGTTATGTAAGATGTTCAAGAAGACGCCAACATCTTATAACAATACATTTCTGCTTCGTCGCTGACGCTCCTTGGTCGCCAAAAGTATGCCAGAGAAGTAGGATCGGGCGACACATCCAATCGGCTAAGTCTAACGACCCGGCACTTTGTGCCTTAAGCCGCTTGGACGTCAGAAATGCGGGAACGTTATCTGTAATAGCCTAAATACGAAGGTAGGAGATATAGAATGGATAAAAACGCTCAACTAAGAGATGTGAAGCAGAAAGTAGATAAAGCGATTACAAAACTTTTTGAACGTGATCTATATTTATTAATTAATGATTTAAATGAAAGAACAATCGCTCATAAATATGCTACATATCTTCAAGAACAATTCAGTGAATATGATGTTGATTGTGAATATAACAAAAACGCTGATGAAGAGAAAAAGAAGAAGATGATTTACATCGTAGAAAAAGAGTATTGGAAAATCAAAAGACTTAAAAGAACATTCTCTGCCGACATTATCCAAGACAATATAGAGTATATGGCACTATCAATTTTCCCAGATATTATAGTTCATAAAAGAGGAGAAAATTTAAGAAATCATTTGATTGTAGAAATAAAGAAATCGACAAATAACAATCTTCAAGAAAAAAATTTTGACCTGACAAAACTTAATTGTTATACGGATAAATCAAGGCATAATAGGCTTGCATATGAATTCGGAGTATTTATTGAATTTGAAACAGGAGTTCAAGATCCAGCAAAGCCTAAAACAACTTGGTTTTGAAGCCTATGAGTGATTATTCTAAGAAGCGGCTACAACAGATAACATAATATTCACGCTGCGGACATACGTCCTTGGTCCGGCATTCGCCGGACACCCAGCATATGCTGGGTCGTGAATACAGAAACGTTATGTGAAATCATCAACAAATATAAAGAGGTGCGAGATGACTAGCTTTATCTGGGAAAGAGATCCTCAAGAAGCATATCAAAATCCTTATGAGTATGAGGCTCAAGATCAGTTTTACAGAGAGGCGAGTAAATTACTGCAATTCTTATTTGATCATATGATGCAAAGATCAGGTACGTATACACGTGATGATCGGAGCGCCGAAAAAGCTATCTGGATGCTTTTTCTTGATTCCTTAGAATCTTTGAAGGACTGTTTAGAACTATTAAAGGATAAGAAACATAGAATTGCAGGTAGGTTGCTTCGAGATGCTGCAGAGACTATGGATACTGCTTCTTATTTTTGTTCTAATGATACAAAAAGGAATAAGTACTTAAATGATTGGTATAACGATAAGGTCGTACCTAATAGTGTTTATAGAGATTTTATAAAACAAAGTGATGAAGTAGAGTGGGAAAAACTAAAAAACTATTATAAACAATTGTCTAAGATAAATCATAGAACTTATAGATCTTTAGCGTATTCTTATGCTCTCGGAAGTAAAGAACGACTAGTTTATGAGGGCGCATACAGTAATTCATTTATGATTCTCCCGCATGCAATAGCAATGTACTATGCTCTGATTGGTAATCTTATTCGTCATTTTGTAACTAAAATAATTGATAGTAAGATTATTTCCTCTGCAGAAGTAAAAATGTTTTGGGATGAAGCATTAGAAAAAGAAGATGTAGAAAGAAGATTTATTTCTCCTAAAGAAGTACTTAAAAGATATCTCGAAGAAGCTGATGACATCACATAACAACATATCTACGCTGCGGGCTGTTCGGCCCTTGGTTCGCTAGAAGCGGTAAGCGAGAAGTGAATTCAACTCAAAACCCTGCGAGGCTAAGTCCGTTGGACCCGGTCACTGACGCTCCCTTAAGCCTCTCGGGTTCGTAGATACAGGAACGTTATCGGAAATCAGCGCAAAGAATTAAATGGTTTTAAGAACTATTTTTTTCTAAGCCATAACGGCACAAAGTAGGTATTTGTGGATGGTGTTTAATTATATAGTTTGGTCCATTATTTTTTTTAGAAGACTTACAATTGGGAGAACCACAATGAAGAAAATACTAAGTAAAACAGGCACATCAACAATGTGTGTCATCCTACTTATCACAATCATTACTACTATAGCGTGCTGGGATGAACTTGGGAGTTTGGTAAGGACAGGAAATTATGATAATACGGATAATATGGTGGAAATCATAATGGCCAAATCAGCGACTCCAGGGGTGGCTACGGTAGTATCAGAGCAGGGCAAGACAGAATATAAGAAATACGGATATGCAGATGCTAAAAATAAGAAGAGGGTAACTGAAGAATCATTGTTTGAATTGGGATCGACTACAAAGGCATTTACGGCTTTGGCCATTATTTTATTAGAAAATGAGGGCTACTTATCTCTTTCAGATTCTGTTACAGATTATATTCCATCGTTTGAGCCAACCATTAAGGGTGAGAAAGTTAATATTACGATTCATCAGTTGTTAGCTCATACAAGTGGAATTCCACCTTGGAGTATTCGGTTAATTCCTGAAGGTACCACGGAGGATATGCTTGAAAAAACGATACATAATGTGTCAGACATTGCATTAGATACGTATCCTGGGACAGCATATAATTATGCAACAGTTAATTATGATATTTTAGCGATGATTATTGAAAAAGTTACAGGCAAACGTTATCAGGATTACATGACTGAAAACATACTGGTTCCTTTAGGAATGACTGACAGTTATTTTTCAACAGGTCAGGAAAAGGAATCTGATAAACTTACCAAAGGATATCGTGTATTTTTTGGAAGGAGCTTAGAATATGATGCCCCTAGATATTATGGGAATATCGCTGCAGGATATTTGGTAACGAATTCAAAAGATTTAGAACACTGGATTAATGCACAAATGGGGATAGGCGATATACCAGATAATTTATTGAAAGCGATACAACAATCTCATCAAGTCGACATCAAAATGGCGGGATACGAAGGTGAAAATCAATACTATTCATTCGGATGGAGTATTGATACGAAAAATAGAGTTGTTAGTCATAATGGATCAAATCCTAATTACTCCTCACAGGTTCTTATTGATTTAGAAAAGCAGCAAGCCATTTTTGTTCTGGCTAATTTGAATTCAACTGTACCATCGCTAATTGCTAATAATATTTATGAGAATATGAATGAAAATCATATGAATAAATTTAATTATGATGACGTGTATCTATTAATTGATTTAGTATTTTCATTCTTAGTAATAATAGCCGTGGTTATCTTATGTGTCCAAGCAAATAAACTGGTTAGAGGAATACAACTAAATATTAAAGATGAAAAGACAAGGTTCAGAAAAATGACAGGAAGTAGTATCGCACTAATCTTAAGTATTATGCTTTTGGTATTGGTAATGATCTGGCCTTATATATTAGATTATAATTATTTAATGATAAGGGTGTGGATGTCGTATTCAATATTTATTTGGATGGGGGTTACTTCTATCAATTGTATTTTAACGATAATAATTAATATTAAAAAAATCGGAATTATTAGAAGCAGTTTATAAAAAAATAGAGGTAAAATGTGAAAATCATATTTTTTGTCTGATCTTGATTTCTCAGATCTTTAAAGAAGATTAGGGGTATTTCGAAGAAGGCGCTGACATCCGATAACAAAGCATTCCTACAGCGGGCATTCGCCCTTGATCGCTAAGAAGGATTCCCAAGGAGTTTATTCAAGCGATACATTCAACCAGCTAAGTCTGACGACACGTTTCCTACGGTCACTTAAGCTGTTTGAACGTCAGGAATGCCAAACGTTATGTGAAATCAGCCTAAATACAGAGGAGAATGTGAATGATAATTCGTGAAGCTGAAACAAATGACACCGAAGCTATTGAACGACTATATAAAGAGCTGCTTCCAAACAACACAAAAATAAAAGTGTTGGAAGATAGAATAGAAGAAATTAAACAAAATCCTAATAGTTTCTTGTTCATTTGCGAAGTAGACCAAGAGATCGTTGCAACTGCACATCTGCATCTATGTTTAGATTCGTTGATAGAGTCACAACCTTTTGGGGTTGTAGAACGTGTAATTGTATCTGGAAACAGACAAGGTCAAGGTTATGGATCGCTCATTATGAAGCATATTGAAGATCTGTGTATTTCAAGGGATTGTGTTAAGGTCTTTTTAACCAGCGGAGCTTCGAGGAAGCAAGCACACGAGTTCTATACAAAGTTAGGTTATGACGGTGATTCGAGTAAAGCCTTTAAGAAGTACTTATAAGTTTTGAAAGTTTTTCGAAGATGAGGCAGACATCACATAACACCATATTCCCGCAGTGGGGTGTTCGCCCCTTGGTCCGCCAAGAGCGAAGGGATTTCACTACGGAGCGAATTCAGAGGTACAGGGAAGCGTTGGCGGACAACCCTGCGAACCTAACCGCGCGGCGGCCGGCCCTTCGGGCCTTAAGGTTCTCGGGTTCGGGAATACATAAACGTTAGATGAAAGATACGCTAGACTGAAAATTTCTATATTCATATCACAGAAAGGCACCTACTATGATTACTCAAACTAGAAAAGAATCTCAACAAAATTTAAGAAAAAAACGAAGTGATATTGTATTTAGTAGAAATGTAAGATTTATATTTCGTCATGTTTGGAAGCTGTCAAAGTTTATTCTTCTGTCTGTTGTGTTGAGTTTTATTGTTAGTGTTGTAGCTTTTGATTACGTATCCACTGAATATGATACTTTGCAAGTAAAGTCAGAAGACTTAGAAAACAGTATTACTGCAACAGTTAAAGCTGTTAAAGGTGAGGGCGGAGAACAAATTCCATTTGGGTTATCTTTTTTTGATTCAAATATTGTGACATTAGGTAAATCTAAAACTGAGTTTGTCGATGTTAAGTTTAGAATTGAGCAAGACAGATTTCCAAGGGAAATCCTTCAAGCAGAACTAGATGGTGAAACATTCGAAAATATTGAAAAAATAAACTTTTTAATGCAAGTAAAACGAGAAAGTCCAACAACAAAGCACCTATCACTTTACATAAAAAGTACTCATGAACGTGTAGGTTATGCAGAGTTAGTGATTAATAAGAATTTTATTAGAAGTGTTCAAGCTAGAATTGAAGTTGAAGCAAAGTCAAAGTTTGCAAGATTCATACATAAAATAACAAATATAATAACGGAATAAAACAATATAAATCTTAGATAATTCGAAGAGGGCGTATCCATCATCTAACAGCATATTCGCGCGTCAGGCCATTCGGCCCTCGGTCCGGACAGAAGTTATTGGCAGGGAAGTAGGTGCAGCCAGGACACATTCCGACTACGTCGGACGTCGTGAACATACGAAACGTTAGACGAAATTCCTGAAGAGCTGATGCAATATATTTAAATAAAATTAATTGCTACTCATTCATACGCTTTGAAGGAGTCATTTATCAAATACAGAATTTGAAAATGAAGAATCGAATCATTAAGCTCTGACAGACGGATAGTATTGAAAGAAACTAAAGGAGAATGAAAATGAGAAAAGTAGTTGTATCTGAGTTTGTCTCGCTGGATGGCGTCATGGATAATCCGCAGTGGACGATCCAATTTCGTAGTGAGGAAACAAAGCAATTCAAGTTCAATGAACTGAAAGCAAGCGACGCTCTTCTGCTTGGACGTGAAACATATGTTGAATTTGCAGCGACTTGGCCTAATATGATTGAGCAAGAAGGGGAATATGGCCGGATGATGAACGGTTACCCCAAGCACGTGATTTCAACAACCCTGGAAAAAGTGGAATGGAACAATTCATCGCTGATCAAGGGCAATATCACGGAGGAAATATCCAAGCTGAAGCAGCAGCCTGGTAAGGATATCTTGGTATTTGGCAGTTGTGCGCTCGTTCAAACACTGATCAAGTTTGACCTCATCGACGAATAACGGCTCATGGTTTTCCCAGTTGTGCTTGGAAACGGAAAGCGTCTCTTTGGTGAAGGGATCGACAAGAAAGTGTTGAAACTGGCGGAAACAAAGACATTCGGTTCAGGCGTAGTTGTTCTGACTTATCTTCCGGATAGATAAGATTGATCAGGAAATCAACTACGAGGTTGCGGGAAAACTGTCTTTCGGCAACATTATGTGGTGCTGACGGTCTGAAGATTAATTCCAGTTACTTACTTGAACTGTATAGATATTCATATAAATAGGCGTCAGGAAAGTTCGCCTGATGGTCCTTTTGAGTTGGAGGATATCCGAAGTATTGTATTGTCATTCAAGAAGTCAGGTCTTCGTCTAACATCATATTAACGCTTCGGGCCATACGGCCCTCGGTCCGGCAGGAGTTAGAAGTGGATTCGGGGAAGGATTTTCAGTAGCGGGGAAGAAGATTCAGCCGGACACATCTACACCGACTAAGCATCGCGACCGGCTCCTGACGGAGCCTTAAGTCGGTGGGACGTCGTGAATACAATATCGTTAGCCGAAAGAAGTTCTTAGTTTAGGAGGAGTCTATATGATATTAAAAAAAGTTATAAATAGAATTGTAATACAAAGTGAATATAAGGATTTTGTTGATAAGTATATAGATAATATACTTACCGAATTTAAAGGTAAGATTCATAGCATTTATATGTGTGGCTCGATTCCAAAAGGAACTGCTAAACCATTTAAGTCAGATGCAGACTTTACTATTGTATGTGTAAATCCCAAAGATATTGATTACGAAAGATTATCAAATATTAAAGACAGGCTTTTGGAAGAGTATCCAGTAGTAACTAAGATTGATACGATAATTTGCTCGATTGACGATGTATTAAGTAAACCGAATGAGTGGGGTTTTTGGGTTAAGATAATTTGTGTTTGTATATATGGTCATGACGTTGGTGAAAAAGTACCACCGATAATTATTTCTCCAGAGTTCATTTTAGACTTAAATACAGAGACGAAGGAGGAAGTAGATCGTATACATAGTTTACTTACTAATGCTAGTGATAACACAATGAAAATTAGATATATTAAAGGTTACTCTAAGAGATTAATTCGTGCATTATACTCTTTGGTTTTAGAAGATACGGGCGTATGGCAAGATGACATTATTAAGATGAAGAATGCCATATTAAACTATTGTGAGATTGACTCCGCTTTAGTTGATTATCTGTATGCTTGTTACTTGGATAGTAATGTAATTGTTGAAGAGTTTTTGGGAATTGCAGATGAAGTATATAGCTATTTTGAGAACGCGTTAACTGCAATGGCTGCTTCCAGAACTTCCTTCGACTAACACCATATTGACGCTTCTGGTCACTCTGAGAAGCGAGTGACCACATCCAGCCCCCTAAGCCCGTCGGGACGTCACTGCATTAGGTGTTCGGCAAGCCTCACAACTATAAGCAGCGACTCTAAGGGGCCAGGACGTCGTCAATACAAAACGTTATATGAAAGATTGGCAAATAAATAATCAAATCAAAGAAAGACGGTAATTCTATGGCATTCTGTATCGAATTCAAATTACTTAAAATGAATGATACAAAAGCAATATATGTATATGGGGATTGTTCGGAAAATTTTGAGGGGATATTTGAACTAGATTTAGAAAAATTAATATCTGGCGAGATTCCAGGTGATACAAACATGAGCCAAGTAGTGAAAGTAATTAAACCATGCTTAAGTGATGGAGATTATCAGCATAAAGCAAACAGGGCATTTAGTAAGATCTACAAACACTATAAAGAGACAAGAACTTATTTATTAGATGGTGGCTATTATTCGTAGATTAAACCGACTAACAAAACGTATAAAAACATTAATTGTTGAAGTAAATCAAGAAGGCCGATCAATCATATAACAATGTGTTCTCGCATCGGCAGACGAGCTGCCTCGGTCCCGGATGATAAGTCGGAGAAGTCGTTGCCGGGACACATCTGCAACGACTAACCGCATCGCGGCCGCTCCCGATGATCGCTTAAGTCGGTGGGACGTAGTGGATACAGTAACGTTATGCGCCATTACCGGTAAATATTAAAGATAATATTTAAGGAGATAATTTATGAAAGGTAAGATACTCTTATTATTTTTTATTACGATAGTGTTTTCATCTTGTCAAACTATTAGTCAATCGACTACCTTGAACAGCGAAACTAAATCAATAATGAATTCTGAACTGCCTCCTGATGTAGTGAGTACAGGTAATGGAACAGAACCGAAAGAAATAACTGAAGGTCGATCAGATCCTTCTAACAATGAAGTGTTATCCATGAGCATTGGGAACTATGATTTGACTGGAGAATTTTATGATGAAATGCTTCGAAATCCTATAGATCATGATTATGAAGTGGAATTTAATGAATTTCAAAATTCCAAAGAGTTTTCAACATTTGGATGGGGGGCGTTGGAAAGCAAATATACAGAGATTTGGGATAAAGAGTTGAACCAAATATATAAAAAGCTTCTTTCGAAGTTGGATAGAGAACCAAGAGAAGCACTAATTGAATCGCAGAAAGAATGGTTACAGTATCACTTAAGGGAAACAAAATTTGTAGAGAAGACATTTATTAATAATGGTTACCTTGGATCACAAGGATCGGTAAGCCTAGCCACGGTTATAATGGAGAGAATAAGGGAAAGAACAATGCAATTATTTGAATATCGATATTTGCTAGATGGTGAAGTTGAGTTTTTATACCAAAGCAAATTAGAGTTGGAATCTTGATCAAAGGTATTCAGGTGATGCTTCGAAGACAGTAGCGGCGCAATAACAATGTATTCAAGGTGCGGGGCTACCACCCCTTGGTTGTCAGATGTATAATCATGGAAGAACACTCAGACAACAAACGACCCAGCCTAAGATAAGAGCTATCTAAGGCTGGGTCGTTTCGTGAATACAAGAACGTTATATGCAATGGCTGGAAACCCGAATTAAAGGAGAAATCAAATGACATTTGATAAATTTATTAATGATTATTTTCCTAATCTGATTGTGAGACCGCCGCTACTTTATAATTGGAATACTGGTATTCGATTTGAACTCGGTGATCCACATTTATATGATTTGGATGTAAGTCATTACATGGAACAGGTCTATAGTAGAACAACAGAATTATTTAGAGCACTGTTCATGAAAGATGATGATATTTTTATTGTTACCAATGCCATTTTCGCTTATAGATATAAATATCAGGTTAAGAAGTTGAAACTTTATAGTAGATACATTAGAAACAAACAGGTATTAAAGAATTTAAAACTGACTATAATTCCTGATATTTATGCTGAAGATGATGAAGAGCCTAACGAAGAAAATAATACGTACCGATATATTATAAATTGTAAAGTAAGCGATGTAGACAACTTAAGTTTACTCAAAGCTATCTGCAATCAAGATGTAGGAATAAAACCTTCAATACATCATGATGTTTTTTTCATCAATATTAACAAAGGTTTGATTTTTCATATTTATGATGATCGTGGATGTGATGTGATTTCAAGCTCAATTTTACAGTTAAAGGATATATACATTAAGTTCAATGAATGGATCCTAGACTATGATAGAGAAGAAATAAAGAAGATATTTGAAGGAAAACTCTAGAAGCCAGCCACAGCATATAACACAATGTTCACGCTTCGGGCCGTTCGGCCCTCGGTCCGGCAGAAGTTAGATGTGATTCGAAGAGGTATTTCAGTAACGGGGAAGCATACTCAACCGGACACTTCCGCACCGACTAAGCGCATCGCGCCCGCCCTTGTGGCTTAAGGTGGTGGGACGTCGTGAATACAACAACGTTATCTGAAAGGACAGCCAATGGTTATAAATCCATATTTAGAATCGAAAAACCAAACTCATAATAAGAACGCTTGTACGCAGATGTAAATAAAGGTAAAATATAACTACAATTGAATCTTGGGCGGTCATGGTTTCCCTTCGAAAGGAGGTGAAGCCATGAAAGTGAAAGATACACTAACGATATGTTCCTATTTGGATCATTCATTCTTGCACTTTTAACTTACATTAATAATAATAACAAGAGAAAGTAAAAACCCACCCTAAGGTTGACCGCCGAAGGTGGGTTTCCGATCGTAAATGACTAAGAAGGGATTACCCATCCAAGCCAATTGTATGGACCAAGTGTTAACGCACTTGGTCTTTATTAAATATATAATACCATACTTGAAAAGAATCAAAGAACTAATTGAGTTAGAAAACATTGTTGAAGAGGCATATAGACTGATATTGAAAGTTATTCGAAGATGGCATCCCCATCACATAATATCGTCTCTACGCTCCGGGCCGTTCGGCCCTTGGTTCGCGAGAAGTGGTAGGCAGAGAAGCTGAATCAGTTCACAACCCTGCGAGGCTAAGTCCGTTGGACCCGGCGCGGCGCGCCTTAAGCCTCTTGGATTCGTAGATACACAAGCGTCATAAGAAATCAGCACAAATACAAAAAAATTAAAATCGAAAGGAGATGAGGTTATTGCTTTATATATTTAGTGGACTGCCGGGTAGCGGTAAGACCACATTATCATCAGCTTTAGCACGAGAAATAAGTGCTACGTATCTTCGGGTCGATGTCGTGGAGCAGGCTATGCGGGATTCGGGAAAGAGAATCGAAGGACCTGAGGGCTACATTGTGTGTTATGCAATTGCATCGCAGAATCTCCAATTGGGCCTAGACGTGATTGCAGACACAGTTAACCCCATTCAGATTACGCGCCATGCTTGGCGCAACGTGGCGGATTCTCTTGGAACTCCTTATGTGGAAATAGAAGTGATTTGCTCTGACGATAATGAACATAGGCATCGAATTGAAACCCGTGCAGCCGATATTCCAGGCTTTGTTCTTCCGACATGGGAGCAGGTCAGAAATCGAGAGTATGATGTTTGGGACCAAGATCGCATAGTCATAGATACAGCCCATCAAACTGTGGAAGAAAGCTTAAATACATTATTTAAACAATTAGAAGATAGAGTGAAATCTTGAAAAAATTAAATGAAATATTGTTGGCATCTCAAAGAAGGCAAGTACATCTTATATTATTATATTCACGCGGCGGGCCGGCTGACGCCGTCCCTGGGTCCGCCCGAAGCATTTCGAGGAAGTGGATCAGACTGGACACCCCGAAAACCCATTCTTTAATGAAATAATCTTGAAGATAATCAGGTGAGAAATTTGTACACGAGGAGAAAAAACTATGGAAAATAATAAATTACTAAGAATGGACAATATCGGCATCGTTGTAGAATCCCTTGATGACGCAATTTCTTTCTTCGAGGAGATTGGCTTGAACCTCGAAGGGCGAACCACTGTCGAAGGTGAATGGGCTGGTCGCGTAACCGGACTAGGTTCTCAGTGTGTAGAGATTGCTATGATGGTAACCCCGGATGGCCACAGCCGACTTGAACTTTCGCGATTTCTCACTCCACCTACGATATCAGATCACCGGACGGCTCCTGTAAACTCCCTTGGTTATCTACGCGTCATGTTCACAGTTCAAAACATTGACGAGATGGTATCCAGACTTACTAAGCATGGTGCTCAGCTCGTTGGCGAAGTGGTTCAGTACGAAGATTCGTATCGGCTCTGCTACATTCGTGGAACCGAAGGACTTCTAATCGGTTTGGCGGAACAACTCGGTAACAAATAAGCAGCTGCAAATGACGTTTTATAATTATAAAAGCCTTTACTGAAATATACATGGCTGGAGTATAAATTGAAACAGATAAGCAGTGTGAAAGTAACTCGAAGAAGCCAATTACGTCATATAATACCCGATTCACGCTGCGAGGCTGTCGCCCCTTGGTCCTCCCGAGGGTTTTCGAAGAAGTGAATCAGGCGGACAACCCTGCACTGTCTAACGGGTTCGCGGCCGTTCCCTTCGGTCACTTAAGGCAGTGAGGGGGCGTAAATGCAAGAACGTTATATGAAAGGAATGCATATTTGGAGGTGTCACCTTGAAGCAATATCCTTTTGATTGCATTACTCAACTAGTATTTGTAAAAGAAGAAGAGCTTTTACCGGCAGATGTCATCCTTGTTCCCGGAGGAAGTCATACAAAGCCGATGAAGATTGCATGTGATTTATATAAATCTGGATTAGCACCATATATACTTCCATCCGGTGGTCATAATCCTAAGTTAGCAATCACTGAATGGGAATTTCAAAGAGACATTGGTTTGTCACTTGGAATTCCTAAAGAGGCAATTCTTAAAGAGGATCAAGCTAAGAACACATTCGATAATGCAAGAAACTCATGGCAAGTCTTAAAAGAACATAACATTAGTGTCACTCGAGCTATTATAGTTTGTAAATCATTTTTCTCAAGACGTGCATTAATGACTTATCAAACAGTATTCTCGTCAGATATCGTTTTCCAAGTAAAGCAAGATGATTTTAGAATAAGCAAGAATAACTGGTTTTTAAATGACCAAGGTATCAAGTATGTATTAACAGAAGCTGAGAAAATTACTAAATACTTTGGTCATCACATACCAAACTGGGTAAAGAAATTGTCTTAAACTCGAAGAAGGCATTCCCATCATAAAAGACTCATTCAAGCTGGGTGCCAGAAAGCTGCCCCATGGCGCCGAGAGGCATTTCGAGGAAGTGGAACCAGGCGACAACCTGCACCGACTAAGCGCATCGCGGCCGCTCCCGTTGGTCTCTTAAGTCGGTTGGACGTCGTGAATACTGAAAAGTTATCGGAAATTTCCCATGAAAGAGGTTTTTAGTTCGTGGAAACAAGAGTAGAAAAATATAAAAAAAGAAAAAAAGAATTGCAAAAGCAAATTTTAGGTATACCTAGAATGCTATTTTTCCTGATTATCAGCCTTTTTGCATATATGATTTCAATCTTATTATGGGCAAAGTCACTTAGTGGAACTGTTTATTACGATTTGCTGGATACTATTATTACAATAAATTTAATGGCTGTTGGTTTATTTATGGGTCTTTGTTATATGAATTTAAAGTTTTTTATTGTCTTAGTGAAGTCATTATTAAAGATAATGTTTACGGTTTGGATTGTAATAATTGTTCAATTTTCTTCAATGGAACAGCTCGAACAGAATGTCTGGATCATTCTTTCAGCATTCTTTTTTGTATACTTAGAGGTTCTAATAGATATTAATGATTGTTTATTTCAGGTGAAGGATGATTTTAAAGTGCCGAAGTTTAAATTTTTAACATCTACCTTTTTAAAAGATAATTCTATATCAATTTTGTTTCTAAGTATTATTAATGGAGTTTTGTCTTTCTTTATTATAGATGTATTAGATACGATAAAGGCATTTTAGGGTGATTCGAGGAAGCGGGAAACTCCCGATAACATTATATCCACGCTTCGGAGCCTGACGGCTCCTCGATCCGCCCGAAGGGGATTGGAAAGGAAGTGGATTCAGGCGGACACATCCGCACCGACTAACCGCATCGCATCCGAACCAGGCGGGTCCTTAAGTCGGTGGGACGTCGGTAATACAGTAACGTTATATGAATTTACCGTAAATCTAATAAACAACTAAAGGAATAAACCAAAAAAAGGGTGTAGTTTATAGTGATTTATCCGAATATTGAAACCGAAAGACTGTTCATGAGAGAACTAAATTTAGATGATGTTGAAGCAGTTTATAAACATTTTTCATTTCCAGAAGTAACAAGATTTATGGACATTGAGGTATGTAAAGATTTGCGAGAGGCAGAGGAGATTATTGCTTTCCATATACACGATTCAGGCTGTAGATATGGGTTATTTAATAAAGAGAATAATGAACGTATCGGGACATGCGGTTTTCATTGCTAGTCAACAGAGAATCAAGAAACGAAAGCTGGAATAATCAAAGCCCACTCAAAGAAAAATCCCACTGGTTAAGTGGGAAGGTAAATCAGAAGTAAGTATAACCGAAATCATGGCTTTCAGTTATCGTTTTGTTTTGTTTTATCGTTACTTCTTTAAGTTTATACTTCTGCAATTTCAGATGGTTCTCAAGGATTTCCATGGTTTCATGATCAAATATCTTACTAAATTGAGCATAATCATAACTATCGACTGTCATGTCGCTATTTGTGTTGTTGGAATAAATATATAAAAAATATTTACCAGCTGGTACATCGTCGATATTATAGTAACCATTGCCATCCACAACTGCTGTATGAATATTGTTGTTGTCTTCTTCAGTTTGTTTGTTGGTTAATGCAAAAAAAGGACTATTTATTTTGTTGTTCGTGGTTGTTGGGATAAGCGCCACTTTAGCACCGATATCCGGTTTTGTTCCAATGTACTGATTGTACTGCCAGGTGATTGAGCCCTTGATGTTACCAGTTTCCGTTGGAGAGTAGTTACCGAAACTAAAAATTTTATCTTCTTTGGACACTTTGAATTCCTTACCAGTTATTGCCGTGAAGAATTGCGTGGATACCATAGTCTTACCTTTACTTGAGAAAGCAGGGTAAGTAGTTTGTTTTTTCTTTCCATTTAGGGTGTATGTCTTATCATTCAATTTGAATTTAATAGTATTTTCATTTTTCTTAACCGTATAATTCTTTGCTTTTGCATCATATGAGTATGTAATTCCAGATGACTCTGCAAGAGCTTTGATATCTAAATAATTTACTTTGTTTTTTTCTATTACTTCTGCATTAACAAGTATTCCATCTAAAAATACTTGAAACTTAGATGCTGCATGTCCAGTTGCAGGGAAGACCAAGCAAAGCAATAATACGAAACTTAAAAAATGATACAACTTCTTCTTCATGTTTATAAACCCCCGTAGGTTAAATTTGACAATTACAATAGTAACATATTCACCCGACTGAGTATATAGTCTTATATGGCTTGACGTGTTGAGTAGGTATAATTGCACATATCGAATAATAGGGAATTAACTGATGGCTATTTTTTATACTGCAGATACATACTTCTGTCATAAAAATGTTTAGTTATTTGAGTTGAGGGCTATGACTCCAGATAACACTGTATCTACGCTGCGGTCTTTGCCCTTGGTTCTCAATATGTAGTGAGCATAGGAGAAGACTCAGCGAACAACCCTGCGAGGCTAAGTCCGTCGGACCCGGCGCTTTCGCCTTAAGCCTCTCGGGTTCGTAGATACAAAAACGTTAAGCGAAAATCAACGAAAGTTGTATTAAGAATCATATTGACGCTTATTTCAATCAGTAGGGTAAGCCTTCTTGATGTTGGTTCTGTTCAGAAGATAGTCCGTACTGGTTTGATGGAAATCGGCAAGTTTAATTAGTATTGCTGTAGGGATGTCAACTTCACCGCGTTCATAATTGCTGTAGATACGTTGACAACAGTTTAGATAAGCAGCAATTTGTGACTGCGTCAAGTCTTTATCTTCGCGTAGGCTTCGGATTCTTTGGTACATGCCTAACACCTCCATAACCAAGATAATCTAGCGAGTTATTCGCTAAAATATTCTGTGATTAACTTATTGGAGGGAGAGGTAGGGAATGAACAGTATATTGGAGCAATTATATTTTGGAGAAATTAAACCTGAAGAAATGATTGTGCCAAAGAATCTTGAGTACAGATCTATAAATAACGAAATTTCCAACTCGAAGAATCACCTTAAGATGAAGCTATCACAAAATGATATGGAACTTCTTGAAAAAACATTTGATTTACTTAACAGATCTGTCTCAATATATTCAACAGAGGTTTTCATCTATGGTTTTAAAATGGGTGCTCAAATGATTACTGAAGTGTTTGCTAATAGAGAATTGTCTAATTGATATTTATAAACATTTAAAGTTTGTATGAAGGGTATTTTTTAGTTCAAGGATATAGTTGTTCAAAGAGGTCGTTGATTTCAGTTAACAATCCATTCACGCTGCGGCACGCCCTTTGGTTGTCAGATGTATAATCAATCATGGAAGAAGCTCAGCAACACTCGACCCGGCCTAAGATAAGTGCTATCTAAGGCTGGGTCATTTCGTGAATACAGGAACGTTATAAGAAATCCTTAACAGGAGATGAATATGGGTACGAGTCGAATGGGACTCAGCATCTTAGTGGACCCGACCGAGTATGCAAAAATTTCATATAGGCTGCTACGTTATGCGAGCATCATAGCTTGGTTTTAACAGGCTATTTCTACGAGGATCTACTACTGGATGAATGATCTATTGTAGATGTAGACTGCGTGCAGATTGAAGACTAAGAGCAGCATGAATCGAACAAAAAAGTGGTGGTTGAATTGGGGTAACCGTTAAAGATTTACTGCAGCTGCCTTCATTTCGAGGAGCTCAGGTGGTCACTGGAACAAGCAGGCTTCATCAGACCGTTTCCTCTTTATCTGTGTTAGAGGTAGCGGATGTCAATTTCTTCTCGCAAATTATTCAAACCGTTCAAGAAGAGTGGTATGCTGAAGAATTGGTCATCAGCTCTTTTTATTCCATTAAGGACAGCGTGGAGCAGCAATGCAAAACGGTTCAATATTTGCATGACCTTGGTGAAGTGGGATTGATTTTGTATTATGTTGGCATTGTCATGCCAGATATAGACGATGAAGTGCTCGAGCTGGCCGAATCTCTGAATTTTATTATCATTTGCATGCCGAGAAGCGATTACTCTCTTAGGTATAATGAAGTCATTTATGAAGTCATGGAGGCGATCGTAAGCAATCAGAATGTGAATGAGCATTTCGTGAATGAATCACTGGAAAAGGTCTCGCTGCTGCCGGAACATTTGCGGAGCGTGGAAATTACCCTTAAACTGCTGTCGGACCGGATGAAAGCGAACATCGTTCTGACAAACAGCAACCTGGATATCATCAATCGTGTCATGTGGCCGCGTAATTCATCACTCGATGTTGCGAGTCTAATCCGGTCCATGGCGCCTTCCATTTTGAACGGTAGAGTGGGAGAAGGAGAAGAGCTGGATTCGTCCTGCTTTGTTGAATACAAACGTGTTCACCAAAAAAACGGGGAGGTCCTCTACCTGTTTCTCATTAAAGAGAATACGAAGCTGCCTCCGAAGACGATGGATCAAATCAGCGAGGTGGTGCAGGTGGCCATCAATTTGTGGGGAGACAAGCATAACGAGGTCAGCGAATACGCTTTGGTTAAAGCCATCGTCAATGATGAAAGCGAAAAAATGCGCAGATTGGCCAGTTTGCTTTATATTGACGTTTCCGCCATCCAAATGATGTGGCTCGTTTACATTCGGGATTTGTCGGAGGAAAGAAGGATAAGAGAAGACTTAAAAGCGCATCTCTCGCAATATTATAAAACCGCGGTCATTCAAACGATCGATCACTGCGTTGTCGTGTTGCTAGGGAATTGTTCATATAAATACAATGAGTTTGAAATTGCAGCGGAATATATCGAAACCACGAGTCTCATCGCTGAAATACCAAGCATCGTTTATTCTCCGAGGATGCGGAACACCCAGGACGTACGCCGAATGTACCAGCTCGTAAACGGAGTCTCTAAAGAGGTCCACCGCATCTATCATCACCGCAAACTATACACCGCGGCTGAAGTCCGTTCCATGAAACGAGCTATAGACCTCAGTAAACAAGGGGAAGAGATCACGGAAGAATGCTTGTCCGTCATCGAGCCGATTATGGACGACCCTGACGCATTGAAAACCCTGATGACTTTTCTTCTGGATGCGAAGGGGAATATGGATGACTGCAGCAAGCTGTTGTTCGTCCACAAAAATACGGTGAAATATCGCATTAAAAAAATTTGTGAGCTCATAGGATATGATGTGACCATAAACTCGGAATCGTACGATGTTTATACCGCCTGCATGGTCCACCGTCTCATCCATAACTAAAAAGTTCCGATGTTTTGTCCAATCAGACAAAAACATCGGATTTTTTTTTGTTTTCTGAAAAAGACGCTGACCACCTTCATCTTTTACAATAAGGAAAAAGTATTCGAATAATCAGCATCCCGAGTTTGTCGGTAGGGAATGTGCTTATTGCATGCATGGGGCTATCGAAGGCATTGCTTGTTACGTTAGCAGGTTGCTCCATGAGTGTGCTGCTCATGATTTTCCAGGGGTAATTAAAGCACGGAATAAGGAAGGACGACGGTGTGTGATCCTTGTTCCCAAGCTTGCCACAGGTACCGAATCAGTCGTTGATCGGGATTGTCATCTCTTTTGTCGTGTATTATACAGACTATCGTTTATCGGATCAGAAAACCGTTATATTGGAGGAATAATGAATGAGATATTTAGATAAAGCAGCTGTTGAAAACATCGCCGTCGGCGCAGCATTTCTAGGAACCGGCGGAGGGGGAGATCCTTACATCGGGAAATTGATGGCTCTCTCGGCCATTGAGAAGTTTGGACCTGTAAAACTATGCTCAGTCGATGAGATTCAGGATGAGGACTTTTTCATTCCAGCCGCGATGATGGGGGCGCCTTCTGTATTGGTGGAGAAATTCCCTAAAGGGGACGAGTTTGTTAAGGTTTTTCAAAAATTAGCGAATTACTTGGGAAAAGAACAAATCGCCGGCACGTTTCCGATGGAAGCGGGAGGCGTCAATTCCATGATTCCCATCGTCGTTGCGGCGCAGCTGGGATTGCCTCTGATCGACTGTGACGGTATGGGGAGGGCGTTCCCGGAGCTTCAAATGGTGACGTTTAACCTGGACGGCATTCCGACGACACCGATGGCGATTTCGGATGAAAAAGGAAACATCGGCATCTTTGAAACCATTGATAATAAATGGACGGAACGGCTCGCCAGAGCGGCCACGGTTGAAATGGGCGCCAGTGCTTTAGTAAGCCTGTACCCGGCAACGGGTGCTCAAATGAAGCAAAGCGGCGTTCATCATATTGTGACTCTCTCCGAACAGATTGGAGAAATCATTACATCGAAGAATCGGGACGCGGGCGATAAGCTTCAAGAGCTGCTGAGCCTTGTGTCCGGCTATGAACTTTTCCAAGGTAAAATCGTGGATGTCATCCGGGAAACCAAGGGAGGATTTAACCTCGGTCAAATGCATCTCGAAGGAATCGAGGCGTTTAAAGGCGGAGAGATGAAGGTTCATTTTCAAAATGAAAACCTGATTGCTGAAAAGAACGGTCAAGTGGTAGCGATGACCCCCGATTTGATCTGTCTGGTTGATTACGAAACCTTGTCGCCTGTAACCACGGAGAGCCTGAAATACGGTAAACGCGTACGTGTTATTGGACTGCCCGCTCATGAAAAGTGGAGAACGGAAAAAGGGATCCAGACGGCAGGACCAAGATACTTCGGATATGATTACGATTATGTTCCTATCGAGAATTTGGTGAAAAAGGCGGTGCCTGAGAATGTATAGAATCGGGATCGATGTAGGCGGCACCAACACGGACGCCATCATTATGGATGAGCATTATCATCTGATTCATGCGGTGAAATCACCAACAAGTCTAGATATTAAAACGGGTATTGAAACCTCGCTCCGGAATTTGCTGCAGGAATCGAATATGGATAAAACCCAAATCACGCATGCCATGTTAGGTACAACCCAGTGCACGAATGCCATTGTTGAACGCAAAAAGCTGGCCCAAGTCGGCGTCATTCGTCTGGGTTATCCGGCAACGGCTTCCGTTGCTCCGTACACGTCCTGGCCAGAGGATATGGTTCAGAAGCTGTCGGGAAAATATGCTCTCGTTCATGGCGGATATGAATATGACGGCCAAGTGCTTGGAGAAGTCGATGAAGCTGAAATTAGAGCTCTTTTAGAGGAATGGGGGAGCAGTGTCGAGTCCATCGCCGTCATTGGGGTGTTTTCATCCATTAAAAATGATCAGGAGCTCCAGATTCGCGATCTCATCCATCAAGTGTATGGACCGGGATTCCCTGTTTCCTGTTCTTCCCTGATCGGTTCGGTTGGTTTAATAGAGAGGGAAAATGCAACCATACTCAATGCAGCATTGTGCAAGGTTATTGAAACGACGACCCGAGGATTTGTGCAGGCGTTAGAAGAAGAAAGCATCACAGACGCAGCGGTGTTTTTATGCCAGAATGACGGTACCTTAATGTCGATCGATTACGCTAAACAATTTCCGATCTTAACCATTGCATGCGGGCCAACGAACAGCATACGCGGTGCCTCTTATTTGGCGAAGATCAAGGATACGATGGTTCTCGACGTGGGAGGGACGACATCGGACATCGGGGTTTTGCAGGACGGGTTCCCGAGAGAATCCTCGGTTGCGGTCGAGGTTGGCGATATCCGCACGAATTTCCGCATGCCGGATATTATCTCCGTTGGGCTGGGCGGCGGAAGCATCGTGCGCTCGGAGAACGGCAAAATTACGGTTGGCCCTGACAGCGTAGGATACAAGATTGGACAGGAAGCGCTGGTATTTGGCGGGCATACGCTGACTACAACAGACATTGCCGTTCGGCTGGGTCTCGCGGATGTCGGGGATATGAGCTTGGTAGCGCATCTGGATGAAGACTTCGCTAAAAAGGTGCAAACTGAAATTGCAAACATCCTTGAGCAGGCCATTGATAAAATGAAGACATCGTTGGGAGACGTTGAGCTTGTTTTGGTAGGTGGCGGCAGTGTCGTTATACCGGATACGATTCGCGGGGTATCCCATATGATTAAGCCTGAGAACGGGGGCGTAGCCAACGCCATTGGTGCGTGTATTGCTCAAATTAGTGGACAATATGAACAAATTTATATCTATTCTACAGAGCCCCGTGAGGATTCATTAAGAGATGCGCAAGAAAAAGCCGTGAAGCAGGCGGTGCTGGCTGGCGCTGATCCGGCTACGGTAGAACTCGTGGAAGTGGAAGAAACCCCGCTGGCTTATCATCCGGGAAATGCGACGAGACTGAGAGTGAAAGTCGTAGGAAACATGAGGTAGGAGAGAGGCTTCACATAAGTTTATACAACTTGTGTGAGGCTCTTTTTTGTTATCGGTGAGGTGCAGTGTGATGCATGGAAAAGAGATTTCACTCATTCTATATGAACGCTAATTTCGGGGAAGTAGAATCTGCCGGACACATCCGACCGTGTCGGACGCCATGAATACAAGAACGTTAAGTGAAATTATTGCAGACAGCATTACAGACCTTATATAAATAAAAATAAACAAACATAACCTATAAAAGTGTTATACATTGAGTTATACTGAGGTAAGAATAAGTAAGAAGCCGTTCGGGAACACGACTCCAAAGCACAATAACTGCATGAAGAACAGTCGGCCACAGGAGTTAGGTCGAGAAACAGACCGTTACCTTAGCGAGGGCGGTCTATTTCTTTTTCATGTAGGTAAGCAATGCCAAAATGCATGCCGAACATGAACATTAAGGAAAGTGCATCTTTGACCTCCATGGGCATCACCTCCCTTCTGGGAGATGATAAGATCATGAATTACTAATTGAGAAAATAAAAGATTGAATAACAAAAGTATGTATTTGTAGGAATCACAAGAAAGGCAGTAACATCACTTAACAATGCATCTACGCTGCAGGGCTTTCGCCCCTTGATTATTGGACGGTTTAACAAGAAGAATATTATAACAACACACGACCCGGCCTAGGATAAGACTATCTAAGGCCGGGTCGCGCACGTAGATGCGAGAACGTTATGCCATGTTAGGTCAAACAATATATGAAATCAATGCAAAAAGGAGATGGAAATCCTGGAGAGACTAAGGTGTTTTTTCAAAGTATCACGGATATTCATAATAATTTTTGTTTTGTCTATACTCGGATTAATCCTCTATTTCACTTACCCATTAAAGATTCAAAATGTATTACAACATACGGATAATATTGAGAGAATTCATGTTATGTATATTTCTAATGGTAACTCTACTGAATACTTGTTAGCCAAAGATCAGGGGATAAACTTTGATGAGGTAATTCAAATATTAGGTGCGATTACATACACTAGAAAATTTAATACATTTCGAGGTGGGTTTGGTGATGTAATTATCATGACAGTCGTGTATAGGGAAGAGGATGGAGTAAGTAATAACTATTCTGTTGATATTCGTGAATTAGGGATCATTATTAGTCATGAAAAGGAATATAGAATGAACGGGGATTCAAAAGAAGTAATAAATAAACTTGTTGATTGGATAACGCGTCAATGAAAGTAAACTCGGGGATGGCGCTGAATGACATAAATGAAAAGTATGGTATTCAAGAAGGATATATTTTTAGTCCAGCAGATAGCAAGGAAGAAGCAAATGAACTAATTAAGAAAGAACTAATGAAAGTTACTCAATCAAGTCGCATACTTTAGGTAACAATACATTCACGCTGTGGCTCGCGTGAGGGTTCGTGAATGCCTAAACATTAAGTGTGAAATCATCGCAAATCTTATTGAAAGTTGGTCAAGAAGTTGAAAATACGAATTATTGGCGGATGTGGAAGTGGAAAGACATTTATAGCTAAACAGCTATCTAAACAATATGGGATACCCCATTTCCAGACTGATAACTTAGTTTGGAATAGAACGAATAATAAAAAATATCCTGAAGAAACACGCGATTTAAGAGCCTTGGAGTGCAGATACTAAGGGAAGATATGGGCTATATAAGGGAGATCGATGTTGTGAATACGGAATGTTATCAGAAATCAGCGTAAAGATGGTGAATAAATGAAAAGAGGCATAAGTTTTGAAATCCCAAATTCATATGGAAGTTTTCTTGGAGAAATATTAAAACCAATCGATATAACTACCTTCAATTGGCTTATTGGTGGAGAAGAGTCATATTTTATTGTTGATAATAATATAGGAGAGAGTCTATTTCCTGACATGGTTATTGGAATGAATGGAGAAGACCTTAAAAAGATTATTGAAAATGACAAGTACTACTTAATATTTGCTAATTTAAAGGCTTATCCAAAAGGATCAAATATAAAAGATGTAATATCATATGACGAATATCTTTCGAGTGAGTGTCAGATTGTTCTTCTAGTGATTGATAGTGTATACATAACCGTTTATTGCAAAGACCTTGAGAAGCTTGAAGACTTATATAATCATATAAAGAAACAGGGGTTTGAATCTCTAGAATATATAACTGATGAAAATGATACAAGGACAGGACTTTCAGTCTGGTGATTAAAAATAAAGATTAATTGTGGCGTGTAGTTCAAGGAAGACGCGGACATCTGATAACAATATATTCACGCTTCGGGTCATTCATCCCTTGGTCCGGCCGAGGTTTTTCGAGGAAGCGGGAGCAGCTGGACACATCCATCCCCCTTAGATAAGAGCTATCAAAGGGGGATGGACGTCGTGAATTCGCGAACGTTATCGGAAATGCTGTAAAACAGTTCTTCAAACAAATCATGACAAAAGATACGAATTTCTTTTATGTGGTTAGAGACGGTGATCATGATATGGGGTATGTATGGTTGGAGAAAAGAGAACACCAAGAAAATGCTTTTTTGTAATTCATATGAATCCATATTTTTGCATCATCTTAATGTTCTAAGTGCATACAGGAGCACTGGGGTAGGAAAACGATTGATAGAAACAGTTTATGAAGTGGCAGAAAGTAGCGAAGTAAAGAAAATTGAATTAGATTACTGGGCGAATAATGAAGTTGCTAAGAGTTTCTATGAAGGATTTAAAAGATATAGAGAATTTCTTTATAAGGATTTATGATAAAAGCTTCAATTGAAGAATAAATCAATCCTAGAACATATAGCGGAGCAATAAGTAAAATGAATAAAGTGAAAGGTGCGGCCAACAGGAATGTGGCCGGACCTTTTTCATTGCTTATGTCACTTGGTAATGTTGGAGGCTTAACTCGGTTCAATATGAACATGTACGTCATAAACGCCGTGTGTTTCTTTTAGTTCATGCTCCACCTGGTCAGAAATATCATGGGCGACCCGGATATCCAGATTCGACCTGACCAGGATGACGATGTCGACAACCGTGTTGCTGCCATAATTCCTTGCCCGGATGTCTTTGACTCCCTTAACGCCAACCACTTGTTTTACGGTTTCTTTATAGTCTTTGACAATGTTCTCATCGAAGCCATCGGTTAAATGATGAGAGGCATCCCGGAATATATCCCAAGCGGTTTTACATATCAGGAAGCCTACCAATACGGCGGTAAGCGGATCGAGCCATGGCAGATGAAATTGGGCGCCGATGATACCGACGACCGTACCGATGCTGACCCAGGCATCCGACAGGTTGTCCTTGGCAGCCGCCATAACGGCCTGACTGTTTACTTTGGCGGCTAGGCGCTTATTGTAGCGGTAGACCAAGTACATCACAATGGCGCAGCCCATGCCGGTCCATGCGGATATAAGATCAGGCGATGCATGGTTTCCTTCAAACATGGAAGATACGGCCCCGAACAGGACCTGGATCCCGACGGCCATCATGATGAAGGAAGCAATCAAGGAGGATACCGTTTCCGCTTTCCAGTGACCGTATGGATGATCCCGGTCCGCAGGTTTTTGCGATAATCGCAGTCCGATCAATACAGCAATGGACGCCACGATGTCTGTGGCATTATTTAATCCGTCCGCCCGCAGGGCCTCGGAGTTGGCAGTGTAACCTATCCATAATTTGATTGCAGATAGACAGATATAAGCAATGATACTGATGATCGCACCTTTTTCACCCAATTTTAAATCCTGATAACGTTGTTGTTCCAAATCTGGCCGACTCCTTCCCGCACGCCCCCAAAAATAGTACCTGACTATATTACCAAGCAGAGCAGGGGTGGGTCTAGAGCAACGTTTTTTCCTATCACTTAATAAGTGACAAGGGGCAAAAAGAGTTGCACCAGACTAAGAAAGATAGATTCAAATAAAACACAAAAACCGCTGGCGGCAGGCCGGCGGTTTTTTGTAATTATATATCAAACGTCGATAAGCAGCCTCCAAATCGAGTTTCCACCTATCGTATGTTATCGATTATTTTTCCGGGATTTGCGCCGGATAATGCGTATCATCAGCATGATGGAGAGAATCCCGATTATGGCATGCATAGGCCTCTTGCCCCCTGAAGGTTCATGATGGATCATCGGCTACGCATTCATATTATTCACGATGGAAGGACAGTGCTTGGGTTGTTAGGCTCAGTAGGTCCACAGAATCGAGAGTGAACACGCATTGATGATGGATAGTCGACATGTTATGGCGTTCGGTTCGTTTCCCTCGCTTTTGCCGTTGATTGGCGGGGAACCAGAACCGTGGGCAGCTTGATCTGCTGGTATTCGCTGCTTTGATTCTCTATTTGCTTTATAATCAGCCTGCCGGCTTCACGACCGAGTTCGAGCTCCTGCTGGACGACGGCCGTAGGGGGAATGATGCAGAAGTCCGGATACTCCACATCATCGAAGAATACAACCGATAGATCCTCCGGCACGGAGATGCCGAGTTGTAAAGCAGCTTGAATGACATGCGGGCTGAAATTAGAGGACAAGAGAGCCGTCATCTGCGGATTCGCCTTTAAAAACTGCTGGATCATGGCGATAACCTCCTCGTCACTGCTGGTCATCGTCAGTTTTGTCATCTGCATGCCGCGATCGATGAGAATGTGGCGGTCCTCAAGGGCTTTTTCGTAGCCGTGTAACCGGTCTTCGATGCTTGAAGTTCCTTCAACAAGTGTAGAGATAAACCCAATTTGGCTATGACCGAGCTCATGCAGATGGTTGACGGCTTGTATGGCCGCCGCATAGTTATCCGAGCTGATCGAATTGGTGTCCACTCCCTTTAGTTCGCGGTCAAGCAGGACAAGGGGGAAGCGGTTCAGCGTAAGCGACAGGATTTCGTTGTTGTAGTGCTCTCCTTCCACGGGATAAATGATGAGACCTTTTACTCCGGCCTGCTTCATTTCTTGGATCCTCAGAATTTCATGTTCCTGGGAGTCATTGGTTTTCGCGAATAAGAGCTGGTATCCGTTAGCGGACAGGGTATCTTCGATTCCGCTCAGCAGATTGGCGGTGAACCGGTTGTCCAGACGGGGCAGGAGAAAACCGATTGTCGGCACTGTGTGAGTCGCTTTTTCGTCTGAAGAGATACTTGATATATCCTCCGGGTGGTGGTCGGACACAAAGGTGCCCTTGCCCTGCAGTCTGTAGACTACTCCTTTATCCACCAGTGTCGTCAGTGCATTCTTCACCGTAATTCGACTGACGCCGAATTGTTCTGCGAGTTCATTCTCGGAAGGAATGCGGCTGCGAGGTTTCCAATATTCGTTTTGAATCTGTTCAATGATAAACGTTTCGATTTTCTTGTACATGGGCGTGAATTTTTTTACCATGGCATTTATCTCCAATCGCTAATAGATCCGATTTAAATATATTATAAAAATACAACATATACAAGTGTTGTTTATTTATATCAAGTTATCATGAGGATGAAAATGAGAATCAATCTTTGTTTATGCCTGTTAAACCTGAGATGTCTTATTGTTAAAGAAAATGTCGGATGGATCCAGCTCCTAGGTTGTATTAAAAAATAAACATTTACATCAAAAAATATGTTGTTTATATTGTTATTAAAGTTATTGGATAAAACGTTTCCAATACGACGTATTCATCTCATATGAATGACAGGACGCATGAATGTTCCTTGAGATCAAAAGGAGGTGTAGCAGCTTTTATCCGGATATGGCTAGTCATAATGAGTTCGTAACTGAAGGACATTCAAAAATCGAAGATAAGGGTGGTTGCACAATGAAAGCCAGAGCAGGAATGATGATTACGCTGTTGACTGTTTTTTCTCTATTTGTAAGCGCTTGCGGTGGAGGCCAATCAAGCGGAACTGATTCGGGCACTAATAAAGAACTGACGATGTGGACCTGGAAGGTGGCTTATACGCCGGGAATCGAGGCTGCCGCGAAACTGTACGAGGAGAAAACAGGCGTCAAAGTAAAATTGGAGACGTTCACGCCGGACGATACGTACCGCCAGAAATTTCAGGCTGCCGCTAACTCCAAGAATCTGCCGGATATCGTGAATTGGTGGGCAACTGCCGGCGATTCCATCGAGAACTCTGTAATGGAGCTCTCGGGAGAGGTAGGTGACGATATCTTGAGCACCTACTACAGTGCAGCTATGGATCCGATCATCGTCACGCAGAGTCAGGTTGATTCCTGGCAGGAAGACAAGAACGCCACAACGATTCAAAAGTCGCTGAAGGCTGGCCAGTTCTACGGACTGCCCTTGGATATCGGCGGATTCTTTACCTTCTATGGTAACAAGAAGCTGATTGAAGAAGCGGGTCTGACGGCGGAAGCGCCAAAGACCTGGGAGGAATTCGTCACGATGATGGAGACGATCAAAGAGAAGACGGGAACGCCCGGATTGGTATTCGGAGCCAAGCTTCCTGATTTGTGGGAGAACTGGGCCGGATCGGCTTTGTCCATCATGCTGAATGAACCGCAAGGTTATATCGATCTGCTCGAACGCAAGTCCAAAATGAGCGATTCGGCTAATTTACCGGTGGTGAAAGCGGTTGAAACGTTAGCCAATAAAGATCTGTTAATGCCGGGCATTCTTTCGACGGATATCGATGGTGCCGATCAGGCATTTGCCGCAGGCAAAGCTGCTTTTGACCTGGGTGGTTCCTTCACGATGTCGACGCTGCTGGCCATGGGGATGAATCCGGAGGATATCATTACTTTCCCGGTGCCGCCGCTGGAAGGATCGAAAATTACGAGCTGGACGACGGATCCTTTTACTTTGACGATGCTGTCTGTGAACAAGGATTCCAAGAACAAGGATCAAGCGCTCGACTTCATTAAATTCCTGACCGCCGATCCGGATGCTGCCGTTGCGTTTGCTAATGCAGCGTATACCGTACCGGCACTGAATCTGGGTGACCGCGCGCAGGATCTGGACCCGAACCTGAAGTCGATATCGGATGCGTTCGCAGCGGAGCCTGGGCCGTACAGCCAAGCGTCCCCGGCGATCAATACGTATCGCGGCAAGCATAAAGAGTGGGAAGTATACGCCCAATCGATGCAATCCATGATCGAGAAGAAAATGACGGCCGAAGAAGTGGCCAAAACATTCGACGACACGATGGAAAGTCTGAAAGCCAGCGGCAACTAAGCCGCATACCGGAGCGATCGACCGGACCCACTACGGGTTCAGTCGATCGCTAAATTGAGAAGCCAAAGGTGATGGATCATGATAAAGAGTCGAAATAAGTGGGTGCCTTATCTTTTTTTGCTGCCCGGCGTACTTCTGTTTCTTGCCATCGGCATTTACTCGGTCGGATTCTCGATCATGCTCAGTTTTTATAACTGGTCAGGAATTGATTTTTCAACGGCGCGGTTTGAAGGTCTCGCGAATTTCCGTCAATTCCTGCTTGGCGATGATCCGATCGTAACCCGGAATTTCTATAACGCGGTGCTCCATAACTTGGTGATTGCCGTTTCCCAGGTCATAGTCGTCGTACCGATCGCGCTTGTCCTGGCCTTTGTGCTGCAAAACACGAAGGCGGCATCCTGGTACCGGACGATTTACTTCCTGCCGATGATTGCATCCGGCGTAGCGATTTTCTATGTATGGAAAGGACTGTTTGAACCAAGCGGAGCGTTCAACTCGCTGTTCCTCTGGCTGGGGCTGGATTTTCTGGCGGTGCCCGGGGGGATGCTCGGTAGTTCATCGACCTCCTTGCTCGGCATTATTCTGACATCCATATGGGGCGGATTGCCTGGAACGCTGATTCTGTATTACGCAGGTCTGACGTCCATCGATCCCACCCTTTACGAAGCGGCAAGCGTAGACGGCGCCAAAAAATCTACGATGATCATGAGAATCACGTGGCCGCTGCTGAAGCCGATTACGCTCATTGCGGTCATCCAGATGGTGAACGGTGCCTTCCAGGCCTTCGAGAATGTATTCATCATGACGGGCGGGGGACCGGCCGGAAGCTCGGAGGTTATCGGCACCCTGGTGTATCGAACAGCTTTCCTGAACAATGACTACGGTCTGGCCAGCGCGATTGGATGGGTATCTTTTCTGATTACCGGCGTTATCGCCATCTTCAGCATCCGTTCCTTCCAGGCGGACATCTAAAGGAGGATCACATGGTCAAACTTATTAAACACGTCGTTCTAATCCTGTACGGATTGACCTGCCTGTATCCTTTCGTCTGGATGATCGGCACCTCGCTGAAAACGTCGCAAGATGCGCTGGCCAATCCGCAAAGTCCTTTTCCGCAAGCCGCTCCGGCCTGGTCCACGTTCGGAGAGGTCTGGAACAAACTGAACTTCTATCAGTTTTTTGTCAACAGCGTGATCGTGAGTGCGGTCGTCATTGTCGGCGTCATCCTGATCTACACCATGATGGCATTTTCGTTTGCGAAGTTTATATTTAGAGGCAAAAAATTCATCTACTACATGTTCATTGCGCTGCTGCTTGTTCCGGGGGTAACTACACTGATCCCGCTTTATATCAACATGACAAATCTGGGGCTGCAAAATACGTACGTCGGCATGATCCTGCCCATGATCAACGGCGCTGCGCCGTTTGCCATTTTCCTGTTCACCAGCTATTTCCGCACGATTTCGCATGAGCTCTACGAGAGTGCCGTGCTGGACGGCTGCGACAACTTCAAAATCTACTACAGGATCTACCTGCCGCTTGCTTTGCCTGCAATCGGGACGATTGCCATCCTGAACTTCATCGGCAGCTGGAACAATATCCTGTGGCCGATGATCATCGTGGACAGCCGGGATATGTTCACCTTGCCTATGGGCCTGATGTACCTGGATTCTTCCTCATTCAAGAAATGGAATGAATTGATGGCGGGCGCTTTGATTACGGTCATTCCGATTCTGGTCGCGTTCCCGTTCATGCAGAAGATGTACGTCAAGGGGATGACGGTCGGCTCGGTCAAAATGTAATAATGCTTGGATTCGTAATCATCGACAAATGAATTAACCGGAACTAAACCTTACAAGATTGGGATGAACTGGATGACTACAAAAACAGCGCACGTTATCGCGCATTCGCATTGGGATAGAGAGTGGTATCTGCCATATGAGAAGCACCGGCTGAAGCTGGTTCGGCTGATGGAAGATTTAATCGAGACGTTTGAAAAGGACCCGGAATTTACAAGCTTTCACCTGGATGGCCAATATATCGTGCTGGAGGATTATTTGGAGATCATGCCGCACAGGGCGGATCAGGTCCGATCCTTAGTTGAACAGGGCAAGCTGATCGTGGGCCCTTGGTACATCCTCCAGGATGAATTCCTGGTCAGCAGCGAAGCCAACGCCCGCAACCTGCTGATCGGCATCATCGCTTCAAGGAAAATGGGCGGTTACCCGAGGATCGGTTATTTTCCGGATTCCTTCGGCAACATGGGGCAGGCGCCGCAGCTGATTCGTCAGGCGGGCATAGAAGTAGCCGTCTATGGACGCGGCGTGAAGCCCGTGGGATTCAATAATGAAATCCAGTCCGGCAGCGAGCATACCTCCAAATACTCGGAGATGCATTGGGAGTCTCCGGACGGTTCCAGGGTGCTGGCGATTCTGTTCGCCAATTGGTACAACAACGGGATGGAGATTCCGGCGGAGCCTGATGAGGCAAAAGCGTACTGGACTCAGAAGCTTGCCGAAGCCGAGGAATTCGCTTCAAGCCCGGAGCTGCTGTTCATGAACGGTTGCGACCATCAGCCGCTCCAGAAGGATCTGACGCTGGCGTTGCAAACGGCCGCCAACCTCGTGCCTGGCGTGACGTTCCGTCACTCCAGCTTTCCGGAGTATATCGCCGCCTTGCGGAGTGCGAGCCCGGAATCGCTGGACGTCATCCGCGGCGAGCTTCGAAGCCAATGGACCGACGGTTGGATTACGCTCGTGAATACGGCGTCCGCCCGTGTATATATCAAGCAGCAAAATGCGAAAACGCAAACGCTGCTGGAGAAAGTGGCCGAACCGCTGGGCGTCATGGCATCGCTGGCCGGTGCGGCGTATCCGCGGCATGAGCTGTTATATGCCTGGAAGACGCTGCTTCAGAATCATCCGCATGACAGCATCTGCGGCTGCAGCATCGACGAGGTGCACCGGGAGATGATGACGAGGTTTGCCAAATCCCAGCAGGTTGCCGAATCGGTTGCGGCGCAGAGTGCGGCTTGGATAGCCGAATCGGTAAATACCTCCGGTTTCGATCCGAGAGCGGCCCGCCCATTCGTAGTATTCAACACCTCGGGGCACAGCCGATCAGGAGTTGTTAGGGCAAAAGTGGATGTGGAGCGGCGGTATTTTGACCACCAGCCGCCACATTTGAAGTATCAGGAGTTCAAACAGCAATTTGAAACATTTGATCCGAAGGAGTGGATCGTAACAGACGGGAACGGGAAACAGGTGGAGGCCGTGATTATTTCAATAGGTCCGGTGTTTGGCTATGATCTGCCGGATGACCGATTCCGTCAGCCTTACTGGGCTTATCAAGTGGAAGTGGAGCTTTACGTTCAAGATATTCCAGGGATCGGATACCGCACGTTTGCCCTAGTCCGCAAGGATGTCAAAGGTGAGAAGGCGTGTAGAGCGCCCGTATCCTCTCAATTGGCCGCAGGCGATCAGGTCATGGAAAACCAGTTTCTCCGTATCGTGATTGCCAAAGACGGATCTTTTTCGTTATCGGATAAAATCAATGACCGCATGTATGAGGGACTTGGCATCTATGAGGATACCGGCGACATTGGAAATGAATATATGTACAGGCAGCCGGATGACGAAGTTCCACTGACCACTCAAGGGCTCCCAGCGAACATTAAGCTTATGCAACATACAGGGCTGAGGGTGGTATACCGGATCGAACACACCTGGAAGCTTCCGACCCGTGCGGATGACCTGCTGGATGAAGAGATTCGGTCCATGGTACCGTTCCGGTTCCGTCAATCCCGGCGGGTGAGCGAAATGGCGGAGGTCCGGCTTGTAACAGAGCTGACCCTTGAGAAGGATAGCCGTTCGGTCGGCATCAAGAGTTACATTGACAATACGGTGCGGGATCATCGCATCCGTATGCTGTTTCGAACTGGGCTTGAGGCAAAACATGCGACGGTTGACTCCATCTATGAGCTGGCAAAACGTCGAATTCAACCGGAGGCGGAATGGAGCAATCCGAGCAATACCCAGCATCAGAACTCGTTTGTCAGCATAAGCAGTGGCCATGAGGGACTGACGATTGCAAACAAGGGTCTAAACGAGTATGAAGTGCTTGCGGATCAGAACGTGCTCGCGATCACGCTGCTGCGCGGAGTGCGTGAGCTTGGGGATTGGGGAGTATTCGCGACGCCAGAAGCCCAGTGCCTGGGGCAGCACATCGCTGAGATGGAGCTGATTCCGCATGGTCTGGACGTGGTCAACTCCGGTGCCTATGTGCAGGCATATCAATTCTCGGTTCCATGGACGGTGCAGCAGACAGGAGTGCATGAAGGTCCATTGCCATCGTCACACGCGTTTTTACGATGGGAAGGGGAAGGTCTCGCGTTTAGTGCGTTAAAACGGGGTGAAGAGAGCGATGATATATTGTTCCGAGCCTTCAATGTGTCCTCGGAAGCAACTTGGATGAAGATAACTCCATCATTCAATGTCGATCAGGTATATGAAAGCACGATTATGGAAGATCAGGGAGGACCGATTAGTCGGGATGAAGCCGGTTACGTGCTGAAGGTAGGCCCGGCGAAAATCCAGACCATCGGCATTCAATCGGCTGCATGCAGATCCGATGGAATCTTTTAATGACGGAGGGAAGGGCATGGCTATCATTTCAGACATTCAATGTATTCGCACCCGGCATGACGGAAGCTGGGTCATCGTCAAAGTGCTGACTGACCAGGACGGCCTGTACGGGATCGGATCTGCCAGCGATATATACCAGCCCGGGGCGATTGTCAGCGTTATCGAAGAATTGCTGAAGCCGCTTCTGATCGGCCGGGACGCGAGCCAGATCGAGGACATCTGGCAAACCATGTATACCAGCGGGTATTGGCGCAACGGTTCTACGCTTCATACGGCGATGGGCGGGATTGATATGGCGCTGTGGGATATCAAGGGCAAGGAGGCGGGGCTGCCGGTATATCAGCTGCTCGGCGGCGCTGTCCGGACGGCGGTTCCTTGCTACGCGCATGCCAATGGTTCCTCCTATGAGGAGCTTGAGGAAGAGGTGCTGGCTTATCAAGAGCAAGGATATAACGTGATCCGCTGCCAGCTTGGTGGATACGGCGGCGGCGGTTTTGTATCCGGACGACAGCAGTCGTCCAGATTCCCTGCTGCCAACCGGTTTGATGAAGCCCGTTATATCACGGCCATTCCGGCCATGTTTGATAAATTACGTGTGCGGTTTGGCATGAATCTGTCATTTACGCATGACGTGCATGAGCATTTAACGCCTTCAGGTGCGGTTGCCCTATCCAAGCAGCTTGATCCATATCGCTTGTTCTTCTTGGAGGATCTGCTTCCGTCGGAGCACACGGACTGGTATCGCAGCGTGAAGTTGACCAGCACAACCCCGCAAGCCGTTGGCGAGCTGTTCGTACATCCTCTGGAATGGCTGCCCTTGGTCAAAGAGCGCTTGATTGACTTCGTAAGAATGCGTGTCTCCAAGGTCGGGGGGATTACCCCCTGCCGCAAAATCGCCGCCGTCTGCGAAGCGTTCGGCGTGCGGACCGCATGGCAGGAAGGCGGGGAGAATGATCCCGTGAATCAAGCGGCCGCAGCCCATTTGGACATGGCCATCATGAGTTTCGGCGTGCAGGAAAGCAATCATTTCCTTGCAGAGGAACAGGAAGTCTTTCCCGGACATGCGGTGCTGAAAAGCGGGCATCTGCAGGTTAACGACAAGCCGGGGCTCGGGATCGATATCGATGAGGCCAAAGCGACAGCGTTACTGCGTGATCCAAAACGCCTCACATCCTATCACCACCCATACAAGCTGGACCGCAAGCCGGACGGAACGCTACTTCGGCCGTAAGGCTAATGACAAGGAGGCATCATCATGAACAAAATCATCGTCACAGGCTCGGAAGGCAAACTCGGACATTACGTGGTGGAAGAGCTGAACCGGGCGGGTTACACGGTCATTGGCACGGATACCCGGCCGTCCAGCGGAAGGAACCGGTATGCCCGTTATGTTCAAGGGGATTTGAATCAACTCGGAGAGGTATATGGATTATTAGCCGAGGCGGATGCCGTGATTCATCTGGCGGCCATACCGAATCCTGTCAGTTATTCGCCTGAGCGGATATTCGCTAACAATGTCATGTCCACCTTTAACGTTATGGAGGCCGCATCAAAGCTGGGTATCCAGCGTGTCGTTTTCGGGTCCAGCGAGTCGGCTTACGGCTTTTGCTGGGCGAAGCATCCGTTTGCGCCTCACTATCTTCCCGTTGACGAAGGACATCCGCTACTGCCACAGGAGAGCTACGGACTATCCAAACAGACCAACGAGCTGATTGGCGACACATTTGCCAGGCAGGTGGACATGCAAGTATTCGCTATGCGGTTTTCTTTGGTTCTGACTCCGGAAGAGTATAGCCGCGAGATTGCTGCTTTCTCCGATACCTCCAGGCATCATCGCATTCTATGGAGTTACATCGATGCGAGAGATGCAGCCACTGCATGCCGTCTTGCGATAGAAACAGGACCTAATGAAGCGCTGGAGTCCTGCCGCCTGGATGTGACGTCCAGCGATATCCTCAGCGATATTGGTTTGGAAGAACTGGCACAGCAATATTATCCACAGGTACCTTTGTCAGGGACCTCTATTCAGGAATTGACCGCTTTCGTATCCAATCGGCGCGCGCGAGAGCGGCTGAACTGGAAGCCGGTGCATTCATGGAGGGAAGCGGTTGGACAGCAAGACATGCAATGAGGAATAACCAAGACCCGGACCATTTATATTGGAAAACTTAGAATCCTGTCGTCCATTCCATTGTGGAAGCAGACCTGCATGGGAACTGCTTCGCCTTTGCTGCCGATCGAGAGCGAATACAATCATGATCCCGCATCGAACAGGCTTGTTTTCGAGCAGCTTGATATCATGATCAAGCATGGGAGGTATAATCGTGAACAGTCGATTATGGTTAGAGGTAAGGAGCGCCATCGCGCGAATGGTGGTTATCGTTATGTTATGTTCGGGTGTCTTCGTTACACCTGTACCGGCATTTGCAGCCGCAGAGCTGCAAGAAGCCGGCAGAAGTGGAGACGTTATGCCAGATGGGATGCCCCCTATGGATTCGGAGGAATCCGTAAAGATAACCCTGGGTGAGACGCCCTTGGAGGAAGGTATTTCCGGGCGTCCTGGCGATGGCCCGCCGGAAGGGCTGCAGGTTGGAACGCTGGACGGCAAAGGGTATTGGCAAACCAATCAAAGTGTTAACCCGAACAACCCGGGCGACAACATATTATATTTCTATTTCGATGTTGCAGATGACTTTCTGTTCGAAAATACCGATCAGGATGTATTCGTATCGGTTGATTATTTCGATCGCGGAAGCGGTGCCATGGTGCTTCAGTATGATTCGAAGGAATCCAGCTTCAAGGATGCGGCGCTGTTCCGGTACGGGAACACCGAAACCTGGAACACGTATACCTTCAAGCTGAGCGACGCCAACTTCGGAAATCGGACCCATGGAGGAGATTTTCGGATCGGGGTAAGCGGCGCAGGAGCCCCGGAGCCGAATCCGGAACTTTATATCGCTAAGGTGACCGTTCAAAAACAACCGCGGCTTGGCGGCGGTGAGTCCGAAACCAAGGTCTACGATACTGAATACCCAACGTCAGATATCGTGATTGCGGACCGGAGCGTAACGGATTATGGAGCAAAGGGAGACGGAACCGCCGATGATACCCAAGCGTTCCGGGATGCCTTGGCGCAGGCAGGCAATCGCGGGGGCGGTGTGGTCTTCGTTCCTTCAGGAACGTACAAACTGACGGGTGAGCTCGTCATTCCTACCGGGGTTACCTTGCGCGGTGATTGGGGGAATCCGGACGAGCACGGAGGTTTGGTGAAAGGAACGATTATTGCCGTATATAGCGGCAAAGGACAAGAAAACGGAACCAGCTTCATGAAGCTTGAGCCCTCCAGCGGCGTTACGCATATGTCCATTTGGTATCCCGAGCAGGACGTTTCTGCACCGGTAGCTTACCCATGGACGATTGAGCAGCTTCCTGGCGACAGTGCCACCGTTAAGAATGTGACACTCGTCAACGCCTATCAAGGCATCAAAATCGGGCCGGAATGGAACGAACTCCATTATGTGAAGGACCTATACGGCACCACGCTGAAAACCGGTATTTTCCTAGATTTCACGACAGACATCGGGAGACTGGAACAGCTTCACCTGTCCCCGGACGTATGGGCCGATTCAGGTTTGGCAGGTTCACCCGAACGCACTCAACTGCGTGAATACATGACCCGGCAATCCGAGGGCATCGTGATGGGCCGTTCCGACTGGGAGTATATGTCGAGTATCCATATCTCTGGATATAAGATTGGAATGCGGATTACAACAAGAACGGGAAGCCTCGAAACAGCGAATGCCCAGCTGTATAAGATCCATATCGAAGATTGTCATGTCGCGCTCAAAATAGAAGGAGTCAATGATTATGGATTACTCGTGACTGACAGTCGATTCGAAGCAAGTGTTGGAGATGCCCCTGTTGCCATCTACGCATCGGAAGGCTTCCGCTCCATCGCACAGTTTAACAGCGTTACGGTGGGAGGCACTCCATCGAATGCGGTCGTGAATGAGGGAAGCGGGACATTGTCCTTTGAAAGCAGCACCTTCGAGAATTGGGGAGAAGGCAGCGGCGAATATGCCATCGCGGCTAAAAACGGCTCGCTAATATTAGGCGGTTCCAGCTTCGCTAAACCGGATCGGCATCTTTTGCTTGAGGGGAATGTGGAAACGATCCATGCCATCAATTCAGGTTATCAAGGGGAACTTACGGTGAACGATGATAGTGCCTCGGCCGAGCTGAACATCCATCAGGATGAAGGGTTTGCATTAGAGACTATTCCAGATGTTCCGTCTGTGGAGATCGCTAGACGGCCCAAACCTGGAACACACGAATTGTATAACGTGGTGAAAGAGCCCTATGCAGCGGACCTTACAGGGAATGCGGATTCATCGCAAGCCATTCAGCGCGCCTTAAGCGACGCAGGGGCGGCAGGGGGTGGCACGGTGTATATGCCTGCCGGCATTTACCGGGTCGAGCAGCCGTTGGTCGTGCCGTCCGGCGTGGAACTGCGTGGCAATTATGATGTGCCGCATCATACGATCGGAAACGGCACGGTGATTTTTACGAATTACGGGGAGAACGCTCCGGAAGCCGATGCCTTTATACAATTGGAAGCTGCAGCGGGACTTCGCGGATTGTCCGTCTATTACGATCAGCAGACCTGGACGGAAGCGAACCCGGTTAAACCATACGCCTGGACCGTGCAGGGATTGGGGGAAAGCGTGTATCTGATCGATACGACATTGGTCAATCCGTATAAGGCCGTTGACTTCGGGAGCCATGATACAAGCGGCCATTATATCGATTACGTCGCAGGCTCGCCGCTTATGGAAGGCATATACCTTGGCGGCGGGTCTGACGGCGGATATATGCGGAACGTCCAGTTCAACCCGCATTATTATGGACGCAGCAATTATCCCAACCACCCGTCGAACGACGCCGAGTTCAACATGATCTGGAACTATCAGAAGGAAAACCTGAATGCGTTCCGGATTGGGGACGTTACAAATCAGATCATATTCAACACGTTTGTTTATGGTTCGAAATTCGGAATTCATTTTGAAGAACAGAACGGCAATGGACCGGAAGCCGTCGTGATCGGCCATGGCACCGATGGCAGCAAGAAGGGAGCGGTGCTGCAAGGTGCTGGCTCGGCAGGCCTGTCGTTTATCAACACGGAGCTGGTATCCATGAGCACCACAGACAAGGTATACGTGGAGGTGTCGGACAGCTTTGCCTCCAAAGCGGTGTTTTTTAATACATCCATGTGGGGGGATACAACGCGTTCTTTTGATATTTACGGTGGAGATGTTCGCATTCAGCAAGCCAACTTCACGAATGTCGGCGAAATCGGCATCCATGCTATCGGTGGTGACATCCGGCTGTATAATTCATTCTTTCAGCAGCCGCGTACCGATCATGTATACGCAGGTCCGGGTATTGAGAAGCTGGCCATTTCCAACAACTTGTTCAAGGGAGGCTTTCAGATACGGAATGAAGCGCCTCCTGGAAAGGTAACGGGAACGAACCTGTTTCCGGTAGCGCTCAAGCTGATCCAGGAAGGATTTAATCCTGCTGATCCCGGTAATACCGGAACCAAACTGTCCTTAACGAATGTGGCGGGCACCATTTCGCTTAAAGGGCAGATCGAGTTGATTCAGCCGAGTGTGTATCATCAGAACTTTACTCCGATTCGTTTCGAGGGGCTGGGGATCGGTGAGAGTCTGGACATTCCGCTGCCCTATCTATCGAGTGACTTGCTCACGTTCCGAGTAACGCTCGAGAATGGGTACCATTATGAAAGTTCGGTCAAGCTTTCGCAATCCTTCGCAACCAGGCATGATGCGGCCGGCTCTGTTCCTTCTATTGAAGTGTCCGGCCCTGAACATTACAACAGCGTTGGCGGAAGCTGGGGAGGTACAGACGATCTCGGCATTCTCTCCGAAGTCAGCTGGGATGAGGAAAACCTGTATGTAAGGGTTGATGTTCAAGACGATGTTCACCATCAAACCTTAACGCAGGGCGATATTTGGCAGGGGGACAGCTTACAGCTCGGCATCGACTTGGCCAAACAGGACGGTGCGGCTAGCAAGCATGTCAATGAGCTTGGATTTGCGTTGAATCAAGCGGGTGCCATAACCAAGTGGAGATGGAGAGCGCCGGATGGGATTGCACCTGGATCGTTGCAGTCCACGCATGCCAACGTTACACGCGATGAAACCTCGAAAATAACGCGTTATGATCTTACGATTCCATTCGAAGCATTGCATGGCGACGGATACAGCTTCCGAATGGACCAACCGATCGGCTTTGCATTGCTCGTGAATGAAAATGATGGGGAAGGCCGCTCGGGCTTCATGGAGTTTAATCAGGGCATCGGCACAAGCAAGGATGCAAGATTGTACGGCAATCTGCACCTGCTCTCCGTGGATTATTCGAAATTGCTGGAATCATCTGCTTTAACCAGCGTCCAATCAGCCGAACATAAAAAAGACGTTACTTCAATCGATGCCGCGACCAACTTCGTCAATCTGCTTTTGGAGGGTTCATTGAAGTCCGGGTTGCAGTCACGACTAAAAGTGATAGCATCAGGGCCAAATCCGAATCCCGGGGGACCCGATCCAAATTCGGGCCCCGGCCCCGGTTCCGGATCAGGGACTGGCGGAGGCACGGGATCAAGCGACGGCAGCGTTCCAAGTGGTCCGGCATCTAAACCCGACCATGAATCGAATAGTCCGATGCGGCTGCTGCCCACACTGGATCCAGCCAACAAGTTGGCGACTGTCGAACTCGCCCGTAAAGACGCAGATCAGGCACTTGCGCGGATCAAGCCAGGCTCAGACGGTAAGAAGAAGTTGATTATCGATGTCAAAAGGGTGGACAGAGCCGAGGGATATGCACTTATACTTCCGGTTGAGCTTGTGAAGGAGCAGTCCGATGCTGGATGGCTGGAGATGAGAACCGTATGGGGCAGCTTGTTACTTCCGGGAAGTTTGCTTGCCAACACGCCGGAACTACCCGGGAAATCAATCACCCTGACTCTAAGCCAACCGGATCGAAGCAAGTGGAGCATGGAACAAAAAGCCGGGTTCGAAGAGAGACCCGCCATCTCGCTGTCTGTTACTTCGGGCGGCAAGCCCGTGGAATGGCAAGATGCGGAGGTTCCTATGACGGTTAGGATCCCTTATCAGCCGAATTCCAGCGAAATCCAAGACACGGAGCGGCTTTCCGTGCGTTTGCTCGGAGATCGGGGGCAATTCACTTCCATTCCAAGTGGCCGATATATCGAGTCTTCGAAACAAGTCGGGTTCCATGCGCAGCGGACGGGAACATACGCCATTACACACCATACGCAGACGTTCCGGGATATCGACCATCTGACATGGGCACGGCATGCCATCGAGGTGCTTGCCGCCAAGGGTCTCATTAACGGGATAACGGATAAAGAATATCAACCGCAAGCGCCGATCCGCAGAGCGGATTTTCTAATACTCCTAGTCGAAACCTTCGAGTTACACGTGGATGACGGTAGTGCTGGAACGTCTTTTGCCGACGTACCGGAGCACGTGTATTATGGTCGTGCTGCAGGAATTGCGAGAGCGCTCGGCATCGTTCAAGGCGATGGCAGTAATCGCTTCTTGCCTTCATCCCCGATTACACGGGAGGAAGCTGCCGTTATGATCCATCGCGCGATGCAAGTCATCGATATGCCTTCCAATGCCGAATCTGAATCCGCGCTACCAAAATTCAAGGATGCGGGAGCAATCCAAGCCTATGCGCGCGAAGCCGTCGATATCTTGATGCATGCACGAATGCTGCAGGGAGCAAACGGATATTTTCATCCGGAAAAAACGCTGACCCGGGCAGAGACGGCAGTGCTCCTGTACCGCTTGTATAATCTGTTGCCAAGCTACATGTAATCCTTATACCCAGCCTTAGCTGCCATCTGTGCGCGCTTAAGAGGCTTCATCAATAGAATCCGGAGGAGGATCTCACCTATGAAACAGATGTACATGCATTCATATGCAACGACACAGCATAAAACAAGTTCGATGAATCCCGTTATTACCAGCATCTATACGGCCGATCCCTCGGCACATGTGTGGAATGACGGCAAAATCTACGTGTACGCCTCGCATGATGTGGATCCACCCCGAGGCTGTGACCTGATGGACCGCTATCACGTATTCTCTTCGGAGGATATGGTGCATTGGCAAGATGAAGGTGAAATATTAAGCTCCGATGAAGTGAGCTGGGGTAGGCCGGAAGGCGGATTTATGTGGGCGCCAGACTGCGCTTATCGAAATGGAACCTATTACTTCTATTATCCTCACCCGAGCGGATCGGATTGGAACGACACCTGGAAGATTGGAGTCGCCACGAGCGACAAACCTGCCAGCGGGTTTATCGACCAAGGATACATCCAAGGTCTGGGAGGCTTTGCGATGATTGATCCTGCCGTATTTGTTGACGATGACAACCGGGCGTATATGTACTACGGCGGGGGCGGCGTGTGTGCCGGGGTCGAGTTGAACGATGACATGATGACGATTCATAGGGACGTTCAAGTTATGGAAGGGCTGGAGGATTTTCACGAAGCAGCCTGGGTATTCAAAAGACAGGGCCTATATTATCTGACTTACGCGGACAATCTGGAAGGAAATAACCGAATGCGTTATGCCATCAGTGACCATCCGCTTGGACCGTGGACATACCAGGGCATATTCCTGGAGCCGACCGGCTGTTCAACGTCCCATGGGTCCGTTGTCGAGTTCAAAGGAAGCTGGTATTTGTTCTATCATAATCAAGCGATATCAGGTGAGGGCACTCTCCGTAGCGTATGTATTGACGAGCTTCACTTCAATGAGGATGGCACGATCCAGACCGTGGGCCAAACGATCGAGGGGGTTAAGTCCGTTCCGGGACGGTCTTCGTCTTTTCCGAAGCTGGAGGTATATGACGCAGCGATATGCCTGGTGGGCGGCGGTGCCGAGCTTAGGCGGAACGAAGATGGTGTTACCGTTGCAACCAATCTGCAATCCGATACGGCATGCTGCCGTTTTGAAGATGTAAATGGCGGCTCGACAGGGGTAGGGCTGAAGTTGGTATCGTCTACGGTACAGCGGAACGTTTGGCTAAACTGAGATTGAGCATTAACGGTAAAGATTATTCATTTGTTAACGCATTGGATACGGGAGGTATCCACGAAAGAACAGGATACACGGGAATTACGGTTGTGCTGAATGCCGGGAATGAGAATACCGTCGAGTGGAGCGGGGGACATGGCGAGATGGTGATCGAGGCGTTAATTGTAAAGCATCTGGAAGATTGATTTCTCCATCATTCTTTATTTGCATCTGGGAACCTGAATGAGAAGGTACGGGGATGGGTTCGAGTTAGTCTGTGCATGCAATCGCTTATAGCGGGCATGCGCAGGCTATTTTGTGCGGGAAGTAGTAGAAGAAGAAAAATAGCGGGCGAGATCCTCTCTCGACACCGCTATCAATCTTTACATCCTATGCGGGTGGTCCGCCTACGCGAAATACGCTGAATTATATACCAACATTCAATTCCATCAGCCGCATTTCCACCTGGATTCTTACATAATCTTGTTCAAGTAAAGCATATATTCACCGCGGTTCAGCGGGTTGACTTGTCGCCGTTTATTCACAGGGAAAGGGGCCTGCGCCTTCACGTAGCCTCCTGGTTTAACGGAGAGCATGCCCTCACCGCTTGTCAGAGAATGGACTTCGGCTTTCAGCAAGTCGGTTGTCCGCACGGGGATGGTACCATGCACGTGTACAGCATTATTGTGGAATGTTGGTTCCTGATAGGTCCCTTCCAGTGCCGCCAACTTGGATAACACTTTGCTTAAACTGGTTTCCGGCAGAATGAATTGGATCACGTTCATGGGCTCATATACTTCCGTTCCGGCTTCGTTGAGCGCAGACATGAGGACGAGCGGAGTCAGGCTGCGAAAATCCTTTGCCGTCGAAACCGGGCTTGCGTAACCGGTATGCGTCAACGTGACAATCATATCGGTCACGGACCATCCATACAGCCCCTCCTGCAGCACCTCGAACACCGTGTCTTTAATTGCTTTTTGAAAGGATAGGGGGAGGGAGCCCAGCTCCACTTCCAGGCGGTACTGAAGTCCGGTTCCTGACTCGCCGGGTTCGACCCGTATGCCCACCGTTGCATAAAAAGGACACTCGCCCATATATTCAACAGCCTCTCCGGTCGCAACAGGCTTCTCGATACAAATGACCCGCGGAGCTGAAAATACAGCTTCGATGCCGTATTGCTGCTGGATCGTTTCCAGCAGAATTTCTTGCTGGACTTTGCCGAATACGTGGATGATATGTTCCTTGGTTATCGAATCGCGGATATATTGCAGGAACGGATCCTCTTCGGTGAGATCGCTTAGGGCATTATGAAGTTGATGCTCATACTCTGGATCCTTGGCCGAGACTTGGACTTGAATCGGCGGTTTCTGAAAGTGGACCCTCTTCATCCTGTCGGAAACAGTGCCGATAACGTCGCCCACCTTGAGTTCATCGGTCATGAGAATCGCAATGTCTCCGGCATCGATCTGATTCACCGGCATGGATTTGCCATGGTGCAGAGCATGTAGGTGTTTTACCTTGAACATGGTGGTGTTGCCGTTCTGCGTTATCACCGGAATCTCGTCTCGTGCTTGAATACTGCCGGCGAACAGCCGGAGGTATACGTTCCGTTCCCCATTCGGAAGTTTGATTACTTTGAACACTAGGCCGGATAACGCTTCATGCTGAAGCACCGAGGCGTCGTTAACGGGGAAAAACTCGCCGAGCGTTTGGCGCAGCGGCTCGATGCCGATCCCTTTGGCTGCCGATCCTGCAAATAGGGGGTACACTTTACCTTGCTGGGTTTGCCTGCGTAATGCCTCCTGCAGCCGCTCGCGAGTGATGGGAATATCTTGGGCATAGTCGTTCAGCAGATCGTCATTGGCCAATGCCAAAATTTCGATCCAGCCGACGCTATGGGGATCGGCCACGTCCACCCGAACGGCTGCGCTGCCTTCATGAGTTATAGAGCTCATCTCGCAAATATGTTCATCCAGCAGATGCCGTATCATGGTATAGACATTCTGGTAATTCGCGCCCATTCGATCGATTTTGTTCATGAATAGAAGGGTGGGAATCCCTTGTTCTTTCAGTGTTTGCATGAGCACCCGTGTCTGGGCCTGGACGCCCTCAACCGCGGAAATCACCAGAATGACGCCATCCAGCATACTTAGTGAATGCTCGACCTCCGAGATGAAATCGGCATGTCCCGGCGTATCGATCAGATTGATTTTTAGATCCCCCAACATGAAGGATACCGCAGCGGATTTGATCGTGATGCCTCGTCTGCGTTCAATGTCCAGCGAATCCGTGATGGTATTGCCTTGGTCAACGGAGCCCGCTTGATCAATAATGCCGGATCTGAACAGGATTTGCTCCGTTAGTGTGGTTTTACCGGCATCAACATGGGCCAAAACTCCAATATTCAATATTTTCTTCATATATCATAACCCTCATTCGTTTCATGGTTAGTTGTCCTTTCCGTTGGATGTTATCGTTCAATTGCCGCATCAATATCGCCTCCATAATAATAAAGTTACTTCTAGTTTATCCATTGAGAGATACTCGGAATATGTAAACAATGCTTATAATCATTCATTATCTTGCTCTATATCCGGCAGCGTGCAGCGTCTTATTTGAGTTTACATATTTAATACCGTGAAAAATGGTCGGCATTGGATTAGGATAAAGGCATACACCCTATATGAAGGAGTCTTGCATTTGATAACACTTCATGCCATAGATAAAGACAATTGGGAGGATTGCATCCGTCTTAAACCCACACCTGAACAGGAGAAGTGGATTGCCCCGAATCTATATTCGATAGCGGAAGCTCAATTCATGGAGGGCTTTGAAACGCGTGCGATCTACCATGATGAAGAGATGATTGGATTTGTAATGTATGGTCTGCACCCGCACGATGATAACTACTGGATATACCGGTTTATGATCGACGGTAAGTTTCAGGGACTGCATTATGCCAAACCCGCGATTCGTTTGGTTCTTGAGGAGATTCGGAGCTCGCCGGATACGACGGATGATGTTATGCTATGTTACAAACCCGAGAATGAGCGTGCGGAAAGACTCTACTCCCAAATCGGATTTAAAGAAGCCGGGATTGCCCCTTGGGGAGACGTGATGGCTAAATATAGTTTTATTGAATAGTGAAAAGCCGTGCGTTCAACCATTTCCTATGGCAGAACGCACGGCTTTTTTAGCTCGATCTTTATGGGTGCACGATGAATTGAGCCTCCTCTAACAATTCAATTACTTCATCGTTCGGGCTGTACACGAGTGCATTTTTCACCAGAAGCGGAGGTTCGCCCAGCGGGAGGGTGCTCAATTACTCACAAGGCGTTGCTCCGTATTCAAGTGATGTTGGTGTAAAGGAGAATATGCTATTATACCTAAATAGCAAAGTAACTCGGAGTGGATGTCCTTAAATTATAAGGTGACAAGGAGTAACATCGGTTGAAAAGCTTGCTGACTTTCAGGATTCGATTGCAGGCATGGGTCCGTCAAAATCATGAATCAGCCTGAAGAACCTGCTGGAGAACAGAGTGGTATTATGACTAGGGTAGGAGGGGACTACGATTCGAATATTAGCAATTAGCGACATTCATGGCTGCTACGATGAATTCAACCAGTTATTGTCTGACGTGCAGTACAATCCCGCTAAGGACCAGCTGATCTTGCTTGGGGATTATGTGGATCGCGGATTAAGAAGCAGGGAAGTCATTGAGCAAGTGATGGAATTGCGGAATGCAGGGGCTGTCACTCTTCGGGGAAATCATGATCAGATGATGCTGGATGCCATTATGCTTGATACGGATGAAGTGAACTCACGCTGGATTCGCAATGGAGCTCGACATACGATAGAAAGCTACTGCGGCGCCGATTTTTTTGAGGGTGAAATGGATCGTGCCAGATATAACGAAGGTAAAGCCTATATTAAAAAACAGTTTGGGCACCATCTATCCTTTCTCGATACGCTGGCCCTCTATTATGAAACAGACACCCATATATTCGTGCATGCAGGGATCAATCCGGGTGTGGATGACTGGAAGCTGCAGCCTCATCATGATTTCATCTGGATTCGCGATCTATTCTTTAATTATCCAACTGGACTTAACAAAACGGTAGTGTTCGGGCATACGCCGGCCATGAACTTGCATGATTCGGAGGGGATATGGTTTTGTGACGAAGGGGACAAAATCGGTATCGATGGAGCGTGCGTGTACGGTAAACAGCTTAACTGCTTGGAAATCACGGAAGAGCAGGAATACCGAACGCATTCTGTTCGCTTCATTCGCAATGATGTGAACGTAGAGGAAGAGAAATGAAATGAACGAATATCTACATGACTTTCGATAGGAGGATCTGTTCATGTTAGTTATGAATGAAAAGATAAAAGCACGCGAAGTAGAACTGACCGGCCTAAACGGCGAAGATCTGGGAGTCGTCTCCAGGGATGAGGCGCTTGCGCTGGCGAAAAGTCACAAAGCCGATTTGGTGTGTACCTCGTTATTCAGCAGTCCCCCGCCATGCAAGCTCGTAAGCCGGGGTCAGGCGAAGCAGGAGGCCGTAAAAGAGAAGAAGGGCCAATCAGCTACATCCGGTCCGATGAAAGTAAAGGAATTCCGTTTGTCCGTACATATTGAAGAGCATGATTATGACACCAAGCTGTCGCAAATGCATAAGCTGTTGGCAGCGGGCAAAGCTGTCCAGCCCGTTATTCGTATTCAAGGCAAGGAGGGCGAAGCCGCTCGCAAGCTGCTGGAGCGACTCGTTCAAGATTTGGCTGAGGCAGGCAAAAAGGAGACGGGTATTCAGGTCAGCGGCAAGCAGGCTACGGTGAAGCTGCTGCCGAACTAAGCTGACGGAACGCATGTTCAGGCGTTTCATTTTAGCAAAGTGCCATGGTTTACTTTTTTATATTTAGATGATACTATGGATCAAATTGTAAACGCCATGAAGAGAAGAGTAGATGAACAGGAATCCCCACAGAGAGCTCCGGTAAGCTGAAAAGGAGTTGGAAGCCATTCATTGAACCAAGCCTCTGAGCGGCGCATCGGAACTTATGGATAAGGGATGGTGCGACAGGAGCTCCTGTTACAGAGCTAGGGTATAAGCGATCGCGTGATGGCCGTACCTGATAAGGCGGGTATCGTGAGATATCGGCGAATAGGGGTGGCACCGCGAAACCAATCTCGTCCCCAAGACTTATGTCTTGGAGGCGGGATTTTTTTGTTTTTTACGGAGTTACGGCTGAAAAAACTACGTAAGGAGGAGTTAGGTATGAGCGACAATAAAAACAGGGGAGAAGAAACGGTGGATTTTTTGACCAGGATGGTTAAGGAGGATGTAGAGAACAACGTGTACCACAGGCCGGTGGCTACTCGGTTCCCACCGGAACCGAACGGTTATCTGCATATCGGCAGCGCCTATGCAATTTACATCAATCATTCCATTGCCAGCCGGTTTAACGGGACATTCAACCTTCGGTTCGACGATACGAATCCGTTGAAGGAAGATGTCAAATACGTGCATGCGATTCAGGAGGATATCGAGTGGCTTGGACTTAAGCCGAACGTTTATTTCGGGTCGGATTATGCGAATCAAATCGCTGAAGCCGCCAAGAAACTCATAGCCAAAGGAAAGGCTTACGTCTGTGATCTCACGCCTGAACAAATGACGGAATACCGGGGGACGCTGACCGAAGCCGGCATGAACAGCCCGTTTCGGGAGCGCAGCATCGAGGAGAATTTGGCGTTATTTGAGCAAATGATCGCAGGGGCATTCCAAACGTCGGAAAAAGTACTTCGAGCCAAAATCGATATGTCTTCCCCCAACATGAACCTGAGAGATCCCGTTCTGTATCGTATCCTTCATGCGAAGCATTACCGTACGGGAACAACGTGGTGTATATATCCGATGTACGATTTCGCCCATCCGATCCAAGACTGGATTGAAGGAATTACCCATTCGCTGTGCTCAGCCGAATTTAAAGATCATCGACCGTTATACGAGTGGGTGCTTACGGAGCTGGAAGTGACGGAGCCTCCCAAGCAGCGGGAATTCGGAAGGTTGAATATCTCGGGATACGTAACGAGCAAGCGATACCTGAGGGAACTGGTGGAGGGGGGCTTTGTCGACGGATGGGATGACCCCAGACTGCCAACGTTGAAAGGATTACGGCGGCGAGGCGTGACTCCTGAGGGCATCCGGCGTTTCCTGGGAGAACTCGGGGCGTCTCGCGGCAACAGCCTGGTGGACTCGGGCATGCTCGACCATTATATCCGTCAAGACTTGAAGGAACGGTGTTTTAATGCGATGGCCGTCATGAAGCCGCTGAAGGTGATTATCACCAATCTTTCAGAAGATTGCACCGAGATGCTTGCTATACCGAATCATGAAAAAGATGAAACGTTGGGTGAGCGGCAGGTTCCTTTTTCACGAGAGCTGTACATCGAACGAGCGGACTTTATGGAGGAGCCGGTTCCCGGATTTCATCGGTTATCCCCTGGCAAGGAAGTGCGCCTGAAAGGAGCCTACTTCATCAAATGCGAACATGTCGTGAAAGATCCAGCAACGGGAGACATCATGGAGATTCACTGCACGTATGATCCATTAACGAAGAGCGGAAGCGGATTTCATGAGCGGAAGGTGAAAGCAACGCTGCATTGGGTATCCGCGAAGCACGGGATCCCGGCGGAGCTTCACTTGTATGAAAAATTGCTGAAGGAATCAGCCGAGTTATCAGAATCGAATAACGTTTGGGAGGATCTGATGAACCCCGATTCATTGATTCGAATCGAAAACGCCATATTGGAGCCTGCTATGCTGAAAGCGACGATGAACCGAACGTACCAATTCATCAGACACGGCTATTTCTGCGTGGATTCCAAATATACGACCGAACACAAGCTGGTGTTCAACCGTATCGTTCCTTTGAAGGATTCATGGAAGAAGCGCGCTTAAAGTCGTTGAGTATAAGCGTTTGGCCAACATCAAAAATCCGACAGCCAGTCAGCTGCCGGATTTTTAGTGTTTATAGTAAATCATCATCTGTTCTTTCCTAATATATTGAGCGTTAACGCGTCCAATGTCCCGGTCGAGATAAGGAGGGGGGCAGCTTGGTGCTGGCGTCTCCTTTCGCTGCGTTAACCTGGAATTGCGTAAGGAAGAGGCTGGTTGCTAGATTGGCCCCCCTAAGGTCTGCGTCCCTGAAATCGGCACCGATCAGATCGGCAGCCCGCAGATCGGCTCCTCTGAGGTCCGCGGCAATGAGATAAGCTCCTCTCAGATTGGCGTATCTCAGGTCTGCTCCTTTAAGCTTAGCTCCCATCAAGTCAGCACCGCGGCCTCCGATCTTTTGACGCACAGGTGGCCCTTTATGCTTCTTTCGCGCATCCTCCCGCACAAGCTCACTGGTTCGTAGAAGCAGCTGATTCACTTCTGCCCGATGAGCTGCCACATCCAGCCGTAACAGGGATTCGGGAGGAAGCTGAGTCAACCGGAGCGTCACTTTTAGCGATAAACTCAGATCGGGTTGAATGTCTTGAGCCGGTTGCAAAGCCAGGGCTTCGTTCAGATACCATAACAGCTCGTGAAGCTGCCGCATGATCGGGAATACGTCAAACATTTCTTTTGCGGTCTCAGGGGCTTGCCGCCAGTCGCGACCGTTATAAGTACCCTGTGAAACCACTTGGCCTGCTCCGAAGCAGTCGTATACGGTGCAGCCTCTCATACCTCGCTGCCTCAAGCTGCTGTGCACGCCGCAGCGGAAGTCGGATTGCAGATGGTGACAAGGGGTTCCGCCGTCTTTGTCCATGGCAAAATCCGTGGAGGCGGCGAAGGGTAAAGCGACGCAGCATAATCCAAAGCAGCGTTCGCAATGCGCTTGTAATTGTAATCCGCCCTGTTCATCGGGGACTTGTTCTTGTTTGTCTAGCATAACGTTAGAGGAGCTCCTTCCAAGTCGGTGTTACGTCAATGAGTGACATCTAGTTCTATTTTAAAACAAAATGTTCATAGAGTCATAGATGCAATCTTGGTTTAAACTGTTTTATACCTCGGGAATGGGTTAAAATCAGAAACCCCAGATGCTGTAATGCACCATACTCATATTACCAAACGATTTTTTCTCGTTTCACCGAAGGGGATTATCCCATCACGGATCATCATCAGCCCTCCACGCTAACCGCATGTTACTGGTTCGGCTGCAAGCGGCATGGGCATCCTGAATATGTATAAGTCAAGTCATCGTGATAATCCCTTAAGCTGCCTAGGAAATTCCGGCAGCTTTTTGTATGTTACCTGCCACGCCGACCGATAGTATATAATGAAATTCGTGTCTGGGACATCGCTTTATTTGGAATTTACGTCATTTCAGGACATATGTCCTTTCCTGAGTTTAGGGTATTCACTTTTAATAGTATACAGACCTATAGAAGAAGGAGTATGTATCGTGAGAGGAATCTTATTTGCATTCATTGGCGGTGCCTGCATTACGCTGCAAGGGGTGGCCAATGCCCGAATTAGTCAGGATATGGGCACCTGGCAAGCTGCCGCGGTTACGCAGTTGACCGGATTTATTATGGCTTTCATTATTCTGCTGTTCGTTCGCGACGGAAGCAGACAAGGATTTGGACAAGTGAAGCCGCTCTATCTAATCGGAGGAGCCTTGGGGGCACCCATTATATTCAGCGAGGTGACAGCGATTCAGAACATCGGTGTTACATTAACGATATCCGCGTTATTGATCGCCCAGTTATTCTTAACGTTCCTGATCGACAGCAACGGATGGTTTGGCGTGGTGAAAAAGAGAATGAGCTTGCCACAATTCATCGGGATCGGAATGATGATCGCCGGTGTCGTGATTATCAAATTATGATATGGAAAATTCGGTTCATTAGATAGAGTGTTCGGGAAAGGAGTGAGGGACGTGAAGGAAATTCATAATGCGGAGCTCATGCAGCATTTGTTGATGAGCAATCAGATCGAGTCCGTATTTCACGATGATTTAATGCCTTATCTGGTGTTATATCACTTCGATCAGGGCGACATCGTCTGCACGCAAGGCGAGCCGGCCGAGATGCTGTATATCCTGGTTCAAGGGAAGATTAAAATCTTCACGACCTCAGCGGAAGGCAAAGCGCTTGTTCTATCTTTCAAAACACCGCTAGAGGTGATCGGAGATATTGAATACATTCAAGGCAATCCGTTGATTAATACGGTACAGGCCGTATCATCGGTCTATATGATCGGCGTGCATTATCGCTGGCTTCGCAAATACGGACAAGAGCATCCGCCGCTGCTTCAATTTTTGCTGCGGATCATTACCCGGAAATTTTATATTAAATCCAATTTTTTGAGTTTTAATTTGCTGCATCCGGTGGAGGTACGACTGGCTAGCTATTTATTGTCCGTTTCGGAGGAGGAGTCGGATACGTTGGCTACCCATAACCCGGCCGCGTTCAACCTGACCGATATCGCGAATCTGCTTGGAACCAGCTATCGGCATTTAAACCGGGTGATCCTGAAATTCAGTCAGGAAGGGCTGATCGAGCGTCATAAGGGGTACATTCTGATCAAAGACCGGGATGCGTTAACGCGTGTGGCGGGGGGCAATATTTACGAAGAATAACACACAGTGATGATGAATCATGAAGTAAGGAGATGGAACATGTTAGCAGGATTGGTATTGGCCCTCATCGCGGGTTCATTGGTTAGTTTGCAGAACATTTTCAATAATAGAGTGAATGAGAAGACAGGCTCCTGGTCTACAACGACGTTGGTGTTAGGCATGGGCTTCGTGGCTTCGTTCGGCATGAGTCTTGCTGTAGAAGGCAAAGGAACGTTCGCGTTTCAAAACATGGAGCCATGGTACTGGATTAGCGGGTTGATTGGGGTCGGCGTGGTGATTTGCCTGGTGCATGCGACAAGGCTGCTGGGTGCCACGTTCGCCATTTCAATTGTCATGACCTCGCAGCTCGGTTTCGCGCTGTTGTGGGACTCCTTGGGATGGTTAGGGTTAGAGAAGGTTTCGTTTACCATGAATCAGCTAATCGGTGTTCTTGTGATTGTCGGGGGGATACTCGTATTTAAATTAGGCGGGAAACGGGAACAACAAGAAACGGCTTAGCATGAAGTTTACATGATAAGGGGAGGAATCCATATGATAACGGAGATTGACAAAGTCGCCTGGATCCACATTGGGGATGGACGCATATTGGGCGCTCGTTCCAAAGGGAAGGATACGTACTACCTGCCGGGAGGAAAACGGGAACCGGGTGAATCCGATATCGATACACTGGTGCGGGAAATTAAGGAGGAGCTGTCCGTTCGTATCAAACCGGAGACCGCGGCGAATGCAGGCAGCTTCCGAGCGGGCGCTCACGGAAAATCGGAGGGCGTTCGAGTAACGATGTCCTGTTACACGGCGGAGTATGAAGGAGAGCTAAGTCCGGCTTCGGAAATCGAAGAATTGGCTTGGCTAACGTATAAGGATCGGGAGCGGGTCTCTGAGGTTTGCCAGATGATCTTCGATCATTTGCATGAATTGAAGAAACTGGCTGATTAAGCCCCATTGAGAAAAGCATCCTGCATCCAGGCTGCCAACCTGATGAGCGTATTCTATATCCAAACCGGTCCAACGGAAGGATACATCAACAGATCCATGCACCGAAAAAAGACGCTCCCGCGGGAGCGTCTTTTCTATATGGAACAAATGTTCGTTTTGTGGGTCATCTAAATTGAAATGGACAGTATTCGGCTTTCATATTATTAGTATAGCTCAGCGCTCATTATAAGTCTATATTTTGCCAGGGAAATGTTTTATAGTTTGTAATACCCGGCCGGGAAACGTGTTATATCGTAAGCTTATTAACTTGTGCTGTTCGGATGGAGAGAGGGAGTTTTGTGCAAATACGATTATGGGATAACAATTTAAAGGTTCGATTATTGGGTGAAGCGCTGTTTAATATGCTGTTTTGGATGTACTTTCCCTTCATAACGGTTTATTTCGGAGCGGCTTTAGGCAATCATATCGCGGGAATCCTCATGACGGTTCCTCCGATATTCAGCATCATCGGCAGCCTGCTCGGCGGTGCTTTAGCCGATCGGCTAGGACGTCGCCCCGTCATGCTGCTTGGCGCCTCGCTGCAGACGGTCATGTTTGCGCTGTTCGCGCTGTCGCCTTCGCACTGGATCGATTATGCCGCTTTTATCGGCATCGGATTCGGGGGAGCCATCTATAGACCCGCCAGCTCCGCGATGGTCGCCGATTTGGTTCCTGTTCAAGAACGACGGCAGGTATTCGCAACGTTCACGACAGCGAACAACTTGGGGGCCGTGCTTGGTCCGGCTCTTGGAGCCATTTTCTTTTTTCAGTATCGGCAAGAGCTTCTGTGGTCTTGTTCCTTCGTATTGCTGATCTATTTCATCGCGATTTACTTCATCGTTCATGAAACCCTGCCAGCGCCTGCGAAAAGCGTAGAGCCGACGGGTACGGGTTCGATTCTTCAGGTATTCAAGGAACAGTGGAAGGGATATGGCATCATTTTTCGGGATAAAGTGTTTCTGGTGTACATACTGGCAGGGATATTTGCCCTTGTGACCATCATGCAGCTGGACCTGTATTTGGCGGTATATGTCATCGATTATGTGCCCTCCCAGACGCTGTTCTCCTGGAACGGCCATTCGCTAATGTTATCGAGCACGGAGATTTTAGGGTGGGTGCTGGGCCTTAACGGGCTCCTGTTCGTTCTATTTATTCTTCCGGTAACCAAGTGGTTTCGGAACTGGAAGGAGCGTGACGTATTCGTACTGTCTTCCTTGTTATCCGGAGTAGGTACTTTTGCACTCGGGCTGAACACGAACATCTGGTTTTTGTTCTTCGTAACCATTATCTTCACTTTCGGAGAAATGGTTCGTTCACCGGTGACGCAGAGCTTTATCAGCCGTTATGCACCTGAGCATGCAAGAGGGCAGTATATGGGAGCTGACAGCTTGCAGTATACGATCGGAAGATTGCTGGCGCCGGTGACGGTATTTCTGTCTGCTTGGCTGCCGCCAATGGGTATATTCAGCATCATCTTGATATCGGCATTAATCAGCGTGGTATTGTATATCCTGCTATTTCGAATATATGTAGAAGAAAAAGGCGCTGCATAACAGGTCTATGATATGAGAGTAGAAAATGAGAGTTGGCCCGGTTGGAAAACAGCCGCAGGCTTGCTCTCTTTTTTGAATGAGATACTGAACGAGCCAGAAGCCTTCAAAGGAATAAATTTGAAATTCATATTTACAAACCGATGGTCGGTATATATAATGAGGTTACGAAATTCGGAAGGTTGGTGAGGTTGATGATTCCCTTTGTTGCCATGTTGGTTTCGTTTCTTTTGTTTCGGACGCTGGGTTTCGCAGGCTGGGAGTATGTAAATGACTGGGTCATTTCGCTCAGGTTGGCGGTTGCGGTCCTATTTCTGGTAACAGCTTCTGCCCACTGGGGAAAACGAAGACCCGATCTGATCGCCATGATCCCGCCGGGAATACCGAAAGCTGCGCTTATGGTTACCATCACCGGGGTGCTGGAGATTGCAGGCGCGATTCTCATCGTTATTCCGGCTACCACAGCTTTGGCATCTGCAGGTCTGGCCCTGATGCTGGCAGCCATGTTTCCTGCCAATGTATACGCAGCGAATCACCACTTGTCACTCGGCGGCAAGCCGGTCACTCCAATCGGGCCGAGAACGATGCTGCAAATCGTGTTCCTGGCAGCGGTTCTCATAGCGGGATGGCTTCCACCACAGGGGTAATCCATGATCATCAGGGAGGAGTTATGAGATGAAGCAGGAAGAAAGGCGAGAGCATACCAAGCGAATACTGCTTGAAGCCACGGAAGAATTGATAAGGGAGCAAGGCTGCAGCCAAACCACCCTTAATGACATTATGAAACGTTCCGGCTTGTCCAAAGGGGCCATATTTCATTATGTTTCAAGCAAGGATGAGCTGTTTGTGCACGTATTACGAGCGAAACTTGCCGAGCAGAACGAGCAGTTCATGAGCGAAGTGAATAAGCAGGGGGACATCAAGCAGTTTGACGGACCGATGAATACCATTACCAACAGCATGTCGAGACTGGAAAGTCGTGACGATGTCAGCAACCTGATCTTAATGTACCTTATTGGCAAAAGCGATCAGCCCGAGATCGCCGATATTGTGGCTGGCTTCTATAGGGAAGCGACTGCAACTTCGAAGAAATGGATTGTTACAGGCCAGGAAGCAGGGGTCATACCGGAATCCATCGATGCGGAACGGACGGCTGAGCTGTTTGAGCTGTTATCGTTCGGACTACGGATGCGGGGGCTTATCGGCGTAGATAGTCATGTATTCAGCACGAAGGATTATGCGGATTTCATCATCGACATTCTCCGTCCCAATCACCAAGAAGAGGGGAAGGATGGCTTATGACGTTATGGTTATTTCTGCACATCGCCGGATGTGTGTTATTCCTCGGCAATATCATTACGGCGGCTTTCTGGAAAGTAAGAGCTGATCTGAAAGGGGATCCGGCAGAAATCCATAACACGGTTAAGAATGTCATGTTAGCCGATATGGTATTTACCCTGCCAGGTTTGCTGCTGATCATCATTTCAGGCGTTGTGATGGCTGTTCAAGCCGGATATGGTATGGGCGGAATGAGCTGGCTGGTGGCTTCCTTGATCCTGTTTGGCATTACGGGGATCCTGTGGGCTGGTTTTTTGATTCCGCTGCAAAAAGGGATGATTCGGCATAGTAAACAATCCATAACGGATGGGGTCATTTCAGTCAATTATAAAAGAGCATCGGTATATTGGGCGGTAGGCGGGACGATAGCCACGCTGCTGCCGGTCGTTATATTGTATTTCATGGTCAGCAAGCCATTTTGAAGCGAAGAGAACGATCTGATTGCCTAAGGTGATCAGGTCGTTTTTTGGATTTGCCTGTCAACCGACAATGGAAACTTAGGGCGTCAGAAGTGCTTCCCCTCAACGCCTTCAGGTGCATATTTGACCATCGTCTGCATACGATTAGGCGAGAAAGCTCTGAACAAGGGAGGATGTCCAAATGTCTGTTAACGACCAGCAGCTGGCACAAATAGCTATGGCCTATCTGCCACAAGGTGCTGAACTTGTACGAATCGATAAGCCTATCGAACATCCCGCAGTTATCGCAGCCGACGTTACGGGAGATCACATACCAGAGATAACCGGTGTGTCCCGATTGGATCATGAGCTTTATTTATTTGTGCTGCTTTACCGCAATGGCGGATATGAGGTCGTTGCCAACGTCTTGGGACAGGGATATGGGGTTACTTCATTGACGGCGGCCCCTGTGTTGAACCCAGGTATGAATCAATTAATCGTAGGTTGGCAGCTCGGTTCCATCTGGTCAAAATTGTCGATATACGCCTGGACGCCAGAGGGCCTTCAAGATATCGCACCTGCTGATATATATTACAGTTATATCGATATTGCGGATATGCCGGGTACTTCAGGCCCGGATGGCCAGGCTGAAATCGCGCTTTGGATTCACGATACAGGCGAAGCTTATCGAGTCGAGGTCGTTAGATGGAGCCAGGGGGCGTTAGTGACTGCACCGGATGTATACCCCTATTATTTCCCTGTCGTTGTAAGGTACTACGAGAGACTGATGCAAGAACATCCGGATTATTCTTATTATTGGTATTACCTCGCGGATACACAATATCGGGCCAGGATGCCGGAGGCGGCCCTTGTGTCGGTCCGCAAAGCACTCACGTTTGCAGAACCCTATCCGGCGCGTGAAACGCTGCTTGAACTTGAGAGGCGGATCAAGGAGATGCTGGCAAGCAGAGGGCAGCCACAGCAGCTTGTCGGCATATTTCCGGCATCTGTGAAGACAACCGACGGAACGAAGTGGGGATACATGGATCGTAGTGGAATTTTGGTTATTCAACCTAAGTATGATGATGCGCAGGATTTTCAGAACAATGGTCTCGCGATTGTAGGCGTAAACGGTAAGTATGGTCTCATCGACAGGTCTGACCGTTTCGTAGTACAGCCTATATATCAGTCCATCAGCCCGTTCTCGGAGCATCGAGCGACCGTGATCGATGATCAAGGGTTTAAGATGATCAACGAACAAGGGGAAGTGCTGACACGACGAGGATATCCGTATATGTCAGAGCTTAAAGAAGGAAGGGCGGTTTACTATGTATCCGATAATGGCAGTGGAGATGGCGCAAACAGCCGCTACGGATACCTCGACTCCGCGGGCCAAGAGGTGATCCCGGCGCAATATGAGGAAGCGAATGATTTTGTCGATGGCAAAGCTGTTGTGAAAATAAAAGACCATCATTACGCGCTCATTGATCTCCATGGCCGCCGATTGGCTAACTATCCGTTCGCCTATGTCGGACCGCCAGGCGATGGCTTGCTTGCCTTTCAGAAGGATAGCACTGGCAAATACGGCTATATCAACGAGCAGGGGAACATAGTCATTCCGCCGACATATACTTCGGCATTTCCTTTTCATCATGGCAGAGCCATCGTCAACATGGCTGAAGATTACAAGTCGAAGTATGGCGTCATTAATAAGCAGGGCGAATGGGTAATCCAGCCGGAATATAATGATATTCGGGATTTGAATGAAGACCGGTTTGCGCTTGGACGTGCGATGGATCCTGCGCAGCCGTATATTGGCTCGATATACGCCATTGCAGATAGGGATGGGAAGAAGCTATCTGATTTTGTATATAAGGAAGTTTCTGAATACAGGCACGGATTGGCCTCGGTTTATGATGCGAAGCAGACGTATTTTATTGATCGAACCGGCAGACCGGCGCCAAGGTATCCCAGAGTGAACGGCAGCGGTTCGCTTACGCTGGAAGCAGGCGGATTGATTAAAGCCCTGGTCGATCAGCGTTTGTCTTACCTGAACCGGTCGGGCCAGGTCATATGGGAGCAGAATACAGTGATTCCGCTGCAACAACCATATAAGGTCATGGAAGAAAAGTATAAACCCAATCCGGATTACTTGGTCTATTATCCACAGATCGAAGGAATGAGGGATCAAGCATCTCAGCAAACGCTGAATACGAAGCTTAAGGAAATGTCACAGGTGAAATTCATTCCTGAGAATCAACAGCTTGATTATTCTTATTCAGGCGATTTTGACGTCATTTTCTATAAGCAGAACCTGCTCGAACTGGAGTTGAACGGTTATCAATATCCCTTCGGTGCCGCGCATGGCATGCCAACCAGAGTATATGCCATTATCAATCTGGAGAACGGCAGGATGTATGAATTGAAGGACTTGTTTAAGCCGGGCAGCGCTTATGTGAAGGAGCTCAGCCGGATCGTTGGCAAGCAGATACAAGAGGATCCTCAGTATTCGTACGTATTTCCGGACAGTTATACGGGTATCGCTGCCGATCAGACCTTCTATGTGACTGAGAACGCGCTTCATTTGGTGTTTGTACCCTATGAGATCGCCCCTTACGCAGCGGGTTTTCCGACGTTCACGATTCCTTTTGCTCAGATCAAGGATATGATCAATACCGAGGGTGAGTTCTGGAATGCGTTTCATGCCTAACCTTTCATCTTCTAGAATTAAAGCCGTGCCGAATCTTTCCATATGACCGAACAAGGTTTAGAATAGATGAAAACTCTCCTTACTTATGTTCATGATCATAGCGTAGAAAGGACTTTCATTTGTGGTAACATTTTTTCTTCTTATTATTTATTTGGCCTTTATTAGTTTAGGGCTTCCGGATTCCTTGCTCGGGGTCGCCTGGCCGGCCATGCAGCCGGATATCGGTGCTGCTTTCGAATCCGCAGGGTTGCTATCCATGGTCGTAACCGGAGGCACGATTGTGTCCAGCTTATTTAGTGGGAGCGTGATCGAACGCTTCGGGACGGGTATCGTTACGCTTGTCAGCTGTTTGTTAACGGCGAGTGCGCTGCTCGGTTTTTCGTATGCGCCATCGCTGTTCTGGCTCATTCTACTGGCGATTCCGCTTGGTTTAGGTGCAGGGGCGGTCGATACAGGGTTGAACCATTATGTGGCAAACCACTATAAGGCCCACCATATGAGCTGGCTGCACTGCTTCTGGGGTGTAGGCGCAACGTTAGGGCCGATTATCATGTCCTATTCCATAGGAACTAACGATGCATGGAGGGACGGATATTATACCGTATCGATGCTGCAGTTCGCTCTGGTCTTCATCCTGCTGCTCACGCTCCCACTCTGGAGGATCGTGGCGGGCAAGCATCAGCAGCCTCAAGGCAATCTTGAAGCCCAAACGGGGAATGAATCAACGGATAGCAATGAAGCCATGGTCCGGAAGCAAGGAAAGCCGCTTCACATCAGAGGAGTAAAGATAACCCTGTTGGCGTTTTTGTTCTATTGCGGAGTGGAAGCGACCGTCGGTTTATGGGGAGCGAGCTTTCTCGTAGGAACCCGAAATCTGCCTCCGGAAACAGCAGCAGTATGGGTATCCTTGTATTATGGAGGTATTACGCTCGGGCGATTCATTACAGGGTTCGTAACGCTGAGGTTTAACAATCGGACGCTCATCCGTGCAGGGCAAGTGACGGCCATTGCCGGTGCTATCCTGTTATTGCTGCCACTGCATCCCTATCTTTCTCTCATCGGACTCATTGTCATCGGACTTGGGCTTGCCCCCATTTTTCCTTGTTTGCTGCATGAAACGCCGGCCCGCTTCGGCAAAGCCCAATCGTCCAGAATCATGGGCTATCAGATGGCTGTTGCCTATACCGGCACCACGATATTGCCCCCACTGTTTGGTATCGTTGCGGCATATGTATCGATAGGTTTGTTTCCCGTCGTCATTTTGTTGTTTGCACTGATCATGCTGCTGAGCTCTGAGAAGGTGAACCGAATCCTTTATCAAAGCAGGAAGAGCCAGGTTTGATTAGAACCGGGCTCTTCTTTTGTAAAAAAACGTTTCCAAAAATGATATTGAAACGTTTCCAATTTGGTGTTATGATGATTTCCATAAAAGAGAGAATAAGTGGGGGGTTAGATGTCTAGTATTAAAGATGTTGCCAATTTAGCTGGCGTAGCTGTGGGAACTGTGTCCCGCGTTATTAACAATTCGGGCGCCGTTAAACCCGCAACTCGCAGAAAAGTCGAGCAGGCCATACAAGAGTTGAATTATATTCCTAATGAAATTGCCCGAAATTTTAAAATGCGGAAGTCCAAGATGGTAGCCTTGCTGCTGCCGAGTATCTGGCATCCCTTTTTCTCCGAGCTCGCTTATTATATTGAAGATGAGTTAGATCGGGAAGGTTTTAAGCTCATGCTTTGCAATAGCGGCGGCAAACCAGAAAAGGAATTGTATTACCTTGATATGCTTCGGCAAAACAAAGTGGCAGGTATTGTCGGCATTACTTACAACGATATCGAAAATGACGTGAGTAATGACATCCCGATTGTCAGTATCGACAGGCATTTCAACAAGAAAATTACATGCGTTACTTCGGATAATTATGAAGGAGGGCGTCTGGCATTAAGGGAGCTTGTCAAGGCGGGTGCCCGTAAACCGGCTTTTATGGGAAGCGTCACTTCCGTTTTCAGTGAAACTATGAACCGGAGAGAAGGTTTTATTCATGAAGCCAACGCCATGGGAGTCGACTATATTATTTACGAAAAGTCAGACCCGGTTGTAGACGATGATGCCTTTTATAACGAGTTTTTTAATGAGTATCGGGACGTGGACGGTATTTTTGCCATTACGGATATGTTTGCTGCCAAGTATATCGAAAGAGCAGGTAGGCTGGGCATTCGCGTTCCGGAGGATGTAAAGGTTATCGGGTATGACGGGATTCAGGATCATCCGTATTTCCATCCAATATTGTCAACGATCAGACAACCTGTTGAGGAGATGGCTCGTACAACGATACAACTTCTCTTCAAAAAGATTGATGGCGTAACATTGGACCGGGAAGTTTATCGTCTTCCGATCATGTTCAGGCAAGGTGAAACGACTTGATTGTTCAAGAGAATTAAAAGCTGTACCCTTTAATTTAGTATTGGAAAAACATCAACTGCCACGGCTGTTTTACAGGTGGATTAACCGGGTGGTGTTTTTCTCATGCAAAATTGGAAACGTTTCAATTAAATTGGAAACGTTTCAATAATATATAATCATTTTACGAAGAAGGGGAGTATGACGGTGATTTCACGAGATTCCGGGGGACAACAACCCCTCATCAGAGAAAATCGTAAAACTTGGAGTCGAGTCAAACGCAACTATGAGCTGTATCTGTTCCTGCTGCCAATTATTCTGGTTTATCTCCTGTTCAAGTACTATCCGATGTACGGAGTACAAATTGCATTTAAGGATTTTTCACCGAGCCAGGGGATTTGGGGCAGCGAATGGGTGGGTTTTCAGCATTTCATTGATTTTTTTAATTCATATAATTTTTGGACCATCATGAAAAATACGCTGACACTCAGTTTTCTATCGCTAGTGTTCAGCTTCCCGGCTCCGATTATTATCGCGATCATGCTGAATCAGATGCTGGGTAAGCGATACAAGAAATTTATCCAGACCGTCATTTATGCACCGCACTTTATTTCTACCGTTGTGCTCGTCGGTATGCTCCATGTTTTTTTATCGCCAAACAGCGGACTCGTGAACCTCATCATTACCTGGTTCGGTGGTGAACCCATTCTATTTATGGCTGACGAAGGATGGTTCCGTCCATTGTACATTTTGTCAGGCATATGGCAAGAGACCGGTTTTGCCACGATTATATACCTGGCTGCGCTCGCCGGGGTCAATCCCGAACTGCATGAAGCCGCGATTATGGATGGGGCAAGTAAATGGAAGCGTGTATGGTACGTAGACATTCCGTCCATCTTGCCAACCATTGTCATTCTGTTAATTCTCGCACTGGGGAACGTCATGAGCATCGGTTTCGAGAAAGCATTTCTTATGCAAAGTGATCTGAACTATGCGACTTCGAATATTATTCCGACTTATGTATATGAATTGGGGATTCAGAAGGCGCAGTACAGCTTTTCCACGGCCGTCGGGCTGTTTAACTCCGTCATCAATATCATTCTGATTGTCACCGTCAATCGGATCGCCAAAAAATTAACGGAAACCAGTCTTTGGTAGGGGGGATTCACTTTGAACCAGTTATTGAAGAGAAAAAGCAGAGGAGATGCATGGTTCGACGCCATCAACTATTTCTTCTTAACCGTAGTTATGCTGATCGTATTATTTCCGCTGTATTTTGTGCTGATTGCCTCATTCAGTGATCCCAATCTAATCTATTCGGGGGAAGTATGGTTATTTCCGAAGGGCTTCACGCTCGATGGCTATGAACGAATATTCAACGACTCCTCCATTTGGATCGGGTATGCCAACTCCCTGTTATACGCGGGTGCTGGAACCTTGATCGGAGTAGCGGTTACCGTGTTTGCTGCGTATCCGCTAGCCCGTAAGGATCTGGTTGGAAGACCTGTTATCATGTGGTTTTTATTGATCACCATGTTTTTTAGTGGTGGGTTGATCCCTACGTACTTGCTAATCAAGGATCTTCACATGCTGAACACGATCTGGGCCCTTGTGATCCCTGGTGCCGGCGGCATCATGAATGTCATTATCGTAAGGACCTTCTTCCAGTCATCCATTCCGGATGAAATGTGGGAAGCTGCTTCGATCGACGGTTGTTCCAACACCCGATTTTTCTGGAGTATTGTATTGCCTTTATCCAAGTCCATAATAGCCGTCATGGTGCTGTATCATGTCGTCGGTTTCTGGAACGGTTTCTTTGACGCTTTGATCTATTTAAATGACGAAAGTAAATATCCGTTGCAGCTCGTGCTGCGCAACATTCTCGTCCAAAATCAGGTGAACTCCGGCATGATGGTGGACGTGGAATCCTACGCGGCGAAGATGCGTGTAACGGAGCTGATTAAATACGGTGTCATCATCGTATCCAGTCTACCGCTGCTGATCCTCTATCCTTTCTTGCAGAAGTACTTTGTCAAAGGCGTAATGATCGGCTCGATCAAGGGATGATGTGGTCATGGTACTTGAAAGGGGGGATGTGCAGCAGAATCGATATATCTGCATCCAGACCACTCTAGAAGAACAAAGAAAGTTATTTAGTTTTGTGCCACGATCTAAAGGGAGGTTATGTACGATGAAATCTGTATTTAAAAAAGCGGGAATTCTTATGCTGGCCGGAGCGTTTGTGCTGAGTGGATGTTCAGGGGGCAGCAAAGACCAGTCAGAAAATTCCGATCAGGCTGCGAATTTCAACAAAACGGGTCTTCCGATTGTGAATGAACCGGTATCGTTAAAGATGGTATCCCCGAAAGCTGCATTGGCGCCGGAGTACTCACAGATGGAAATTTTCAAGCAATTGGAAGCGGAAACGAACGTTAAGATCGAGTGGGAGAACATTCCGGACACTGACTTTGCGGAGAAGAAAAATTTGCTGCTGGCCAGCGGCAACTTACCGGATGCTTTTTACGGAGCCGGATTTTCTGATTACGAGCTAGTTAATTACGGTACGGACGGCACGATCCTTCCACTTGAAGATCTAATTGATCAATATGCGCCTAATCTGAAAGCGCTCTTAGATCGCCGTCCTGACATCAAGTCCTCGATCACGGCACCGGACGGGCATATTTACGGACTGCCTTCGTGGGAAGAGAACAACCTTGGAACAAACCCTTTCTTTCACGTTATCAATAAAAAGTGGCTCGACAACCTGGGGCTGAAAATGCCGCAGACGCTGGATGAATATACGGAAGCACTAGTTGCCTTTAAAACGCAGGATCCAAACGGCAACGGCAAGGCCGACGAAATTCCGTTGAGCTTTATGCACATGCAGTGGTGTATGGATATTGCTGGCATATTCGGAGCTTTCGGACTTCCGGATAATATGGAACATCGAATCGTGCGCGACGGAAAAGTGATCTTTACCGCTACGCAGCCTGAATACAAGGAAGCGTTGAAATATTTCCATGAAAAATGGTATAAGCAGGGCTTGATTGATCCTGAATCTTTCACCCAGGATGCTGCTCAGTATCTGGCTAAAGGGAAAACAACAGTCGAAACGCTCGGCTCATATATCTGGTGGGAAGTCGATGAGGTGGTCGGACCGGAGCGAAGTGAGGATTATGCTTTGCTGTCTCCGCTCAAAGGACCGAATGGGGATCAATTGATCGGTCGCGGCAACGGTGGCGGCCCAGGACGCGGCGCTTTCGTGATTACAAAAGAGAACAAGAATCCGGAGATTACAATGCGTTGGATCGATCAGCAGTATGAGCCATATATGGCTGCTCAAATCCACTGGGGTCCGCTGGATATCGTATTTGAAAAGGACGAGAATGGGAAATTAGTGAACCTGCCGCTTCCTGAGGGTACTTCCGCAGGCGAATTCCGTCAAAAAGTGGCTCCGGGCGCAGGCGGACCTGGCGTCATTACGATCGAAGATTTGGGAAAAGTAGTTGATCTGGAACCTAGAGCCCAGCAGCGCATCAAAGACTTAGAGAAATATTATGATCCTTATATGGAAAAGGAAAACTATCCGAGTATCTTCTTTGAGCCGGAAGAACTGGACAAAATTAATAGAATTGAGCCCGAATTGATTAAGTATGTTAATACCCAACGAGGAAAATTCATTGTTGATGGCGGTGTGGATGAACAGTGGGACAGCTATGTGAAGACGCTGGAGAAAATGGGTTTGAACGAGTTGATGGAAATCTATCAAAATGGGCTGGATCGTTATAGTGCAAATCTAAATAGATAAATAATCAAACGACAGGTGGGGAGAAACTGTGCTTGATGTAATAGCCATTGGGGAACTATTGATAGACTTTACTCCGGCAGGGCGTTCAGACGGGGGCAACGAGCAGTTAGAATGCAATCCCGGAGGGGCTCCAGCTAACGTTGCAGCCGCATTAGCCCGTTTAGGAGCCAAATCTGCTTTAATCAGCAAGGTTGGTAAGGATCACTTCGGTTCGTTGCTGCAAGGCGCGTTGCTTAGCTGCGGGGTCGACGTTAGCGCTCTTTCGTTTACGGATGAAGCCAAAACAACGCTGGCATTTGTCCATTTGGATGACAGCGGAGACCGATCGTTCAGCTTCTACAGGCAGCCGGGAGCGGATACTTTGTTGCGCTCGGAGGATGTCCCGTTTGACAGGATTAGGAACTGCCAGGTGCTCCACTATGGTTCATTGTCGATGACCCATGAGCCGGCACGCACAGCAACAAGAGCGGCAGTCGTTAAGGCCCAAGAGGCTGGAGTTCTGCTATCATTCGATCCAAACATCCGCTTTGCGTTATGGGAGAGTAAGGAGGAAGCGAAGCAGAATATCCTGTGGGGTATAAAGCATGCAGACATTTTGAAAATATCAGAAGAAGAGCTTTGCTTTATTACGGGTATAACCGATGTTGAAAAGGGATCACTCATGTTACAGCAACAATTCGGTATCGCCTTCATTGTCGTTACGATAGGTGAACAAGGCTGCTATTACCGGTTGGCTGCTCATGAAGGTTATGTCCCGGGTTTCCAAGTGAATACCATCGATACGACGGGGGCCGGCGACGCTTTTCTAGGCTGTTTGCTATATAAAATACTGGAATGCGAAATTCTTTAAATAAACTAGAAAAACAGCAAATCATCAGCATGCTGACTTTTGCCAATGCTGGCGGTGCATTAGTGACAACACGGAAGGGGGCTCTTCAGTCTATGCCAACAACAGAAGAAATTCATAAGCTGCTCGAGACAAATATACGGAACGAGGATAAGTACAAACCGGGGGTTCATTTTTCGCCTCCGTCGCATTGGATGAATGACCCGAACGGTTTAGTTTATTACGAAGGCGAATATCACCTGTTCTATCAGTATCATCCCTATAGCAACAAGTGGGGGCCGATGCATTGGGGACATGCGGTAAGCCCGGATTTAGTCCATTGGGAGCACCGGCCGATCGCCTTATTCCCGGATGAGCATGGGGCTATTTTCTCCGGGTGCTGCGTGGTGGACTGGAATAACAGCAGCGGACTGTTCGAAGGTTCGCATGGTCTGGTCGCGATCTTCACCCATGCGGACACCTGCCCGAAGACGGGGCAACCTCGCCAGCGGCAAAGCTTGGCTTACAGCCGCGACAAAGGGCGAACCTGGCACAAATATGAGGGGAACCCGGTTCTCGCCGAGGAGGACCTGATCGACTTTCGGGATCCGAAAGTGTTCTGGCATCCGCAAAGCGAGCGGTGGGTGATGGTGCTTGTGGCGGGAGACCATGCCCGTTTTTATGGATCGAAAAACTTAATTGAATGGACGCTGACCGGCGAATTCGGTAAAGGGGAGGGATCGCATGACGGTGTGTGGGAATGCCCGGATCTCTTTGAACTGCCCGTGGGTGACAGCGGTCGATCCAAATGGGTGCTGATCATCAGCATTGGAGATAACCCTTCCATCCCGGAAGGATCACGCACGCAATATTTTATCGGAGAGTTTGACGGAAACACATTCATCAACGACAATTGGCCTGATCATATCATGTGGCTGGACTATGGTCGGGATAACTATGCGGGGGTCACCTGGTCGGATATACCCGAGCAAGACGGTCGGCGCGTGATCATCGGATGGATGAGCAATTGGAAATATGCCAACGAGACGCCTACCGGCGCTTGGAGAGGCGCAATGACTTTGCCGCGAGTCTTGTCGTTGACGAGCCGCGACGAGGATGTGGTACTGACGCAAATGCCGGTGCGGGAAGTCGAGCAACTCCGCAAAACCTCGGTGAGCCGGGATAACATCACGGTGATGGCGGAAACGCCGTTTACGCTGCAGACGAATGGCGATCTCCTGGAAATTGAAGCGGACATCGATCTCCGGTCCGGGAACGAAGTTCAGATCCGGTTGAAATCCTCCGGAGAGAGCGAAACGAGGATCGGTTACGATGCGGAGCGCGAGTGGCTATTCATGGACCGCTCGAACTCGGGTTTGACCGATTTCCATTCCTCGTTCGCTTGCGAGCATGGGGCCAGATTGGCACCGATCAATGGAAAAATTAAGCTTCAGATCTGGCTGGATCGCAATGCGGTTGAGATCTATGCGAATGAAGGGCTCGTTGTGCTGACAGATCAGATTTTCCCCGAGGCTCCGATCGAACGGTTGGAGGTTAGCGCAAATTCGGGGCAGGTTGTATTGAACTCATTCCATATTCATGCGCTTAAGTCCGTTCCTTTTCCTATAGGTGCCGATGAAGTGCCTTCAAGGGGGAATGACGCGTGAGCCAATGTACCGACAATCGGGGACTAATGATGTATTGGGCTTTCGACGAAGGAGGGGGGGACAGCGCTCTGGAGAGCCTGTCCCAATCCCGGGATAATATTCAATATGTATTGAAGCAAGCGGAGTTTGCCGAACCGCGCGATCCGCAATGGAGACAGGGCGTAATGGGCAGCGGGCTCCTGTTCGACGGTTACTCGACTTATGTTGCCCATTCGTTAAAGGAGGACCATTCCGACGGGGAGCCGGCATATCTTTCAGCGCTCAGCATTGGCGTATGGGTTGCGCCCCGTTCATATGAATGGGGGGAAGGAGGGAAGCTCGCCGCAATCGTAAACCGCTACAACAGGGAGAGCAAGCAAGGGTATCTGCTTGGCATGTTCCGTCACGGCTCCTGGTCCTTTCAACTTGGGCTCGAAAGCGGCGAATGGAAAGAGCTTTGGTCCCCTGACGGCTATGAATTGCCCAAAAATGAATGGTCTTACATAAGTGCGGTGTTCGATGGGAATCAGGGCGAGATGAAGCTTTATTTAAACGGCAACGAAATCGCTTCGGCTTCCTTGCCGCAAGGCTCCCGTCTGGTCGAGGCGTCGGGCACGGAGCTGCTCATCGGCAAAAACAATCATAGCAGCCGGTTGGCGCGAGCCTTCAGCCTGCATATGTTCAGCGGAATGATCGATGAGCTTAAGATCCATCATCGAGCCCTAAGCGCGGAGGAGGTAGCCGCCGCTTATCGGGAAGTGTTGGATTCAACCCACGGAGGCGCCCATCCGTCCTTAGAATACGATGAGATCAAGCTGGACCGAACGCCGCTGCTATCGGACCGACACCGGCCGCAATACCATGTCAGCCCGCCGGCCCATTGGATGAACGAACCCCATGCGCCCATCTATTTTGAGGGGAAATATCATTTGTTCTATCAGCATAACCCGCTGGGCCCTTTCTTTCATCATATCCACTGGGGACATTGGGTCAGCGAAGATCTGGTGCATTGGCGCGACCTTCCCGTAGCGCTTGCGCCGGAGAAGGATGGACTTGCGCCGGACGGAATCTGGTCGGGCAGTGCGACTTATGATGCGGACGGCCTGCCGGTCTTGTTCTTTACGGCGGGAAATGACAGCGCTTCGCCGAATCAGAGTGTGGCGCTTGCCCGCGGTACTTATACTCAAGACGGAGACTCGGATCTGGTTCATTGGGTGAAGCATCCGGAGCCTTTAATTGTGCAGAAGAAGGGCATGGGCGCCTTCGGCGATTTCCGGGATCCCTTTGTTTGGAAGGACGATGACGGCTGGTATGCCCTGGTCGGATCGGGAATCGAAGGCGGCGGGGCTGCCCTGGCGTTTGCCTCACAGGATATGCTGAATTGGACGTACAAAGGTCCCTTTTATCAAGCGGATCTTCAGAAGTTTCCTTATCTTGGCCCGATCTGGGAGCTTCCCGTCTTTCTTCCTCTTGGTGCCGACAAGCAAGGGGTGGACAAACATCTTCTGCTGGTCAGCCCGGTGGGAAAGGGGGCGGATGTGGAGGTGTTCTATTGGATCGGGCAGCTCGACAAGGAAAATCTGACTTTCCTTCCCGATCAGGATGAGCCGCAATTGATCGACGTCGGCGATTTCCACTTTACCGGACCGAGCGGAATGGCGGATCCGAAAACCGGCAGAAACATTATCTTTACGATCGCCCAAGGCGACCGGACGCCCGAGCTGGAATATCAATCGGGTTGGGCCCATAACGGCGGCTTGCCGCTCAGCGTATATTTGCGGGAGGACGGACGGCTGGGAATCGAGCCGATTCAGGAATTGCAATCGCTGCGCGGGGAGAAGCGGCTGTCGCTTCGGGACAAGCCGCTCGCTGAGGCGAATGTGCGGCTCCGGGAGATTCAAGGCGACATGCTCGAGATTCAATTGGAAATCGAGCCGGACAGCGCCCGGCAATTTGGAATCAAGCTCCGGCGCACCCAGGACGGAGAAGAAGAAACGTTGCTGTATTACGATGCGAAGCAATCGCTGTTCCTGGTCGACCGGACGAAAACGACGCTGCATCTCGGGGAAAGATGCGGAGGGATCCAGGGCGGCAAGCTGGAGCTGGCGGGCGAAAATTTGAAGCTTCATCTTTATCTGGACCGTTCCATGGTCGAAGCTTATGCCAACGGTCTGAAAAGCCTGACGACCCGGGTATACCCCAGCCGCAAGGATGCTTTGGGGCTGGAGATTTGGGGAGACGGCGGCCTGACTGTAACGTCGCTGGAAGTATGGGATATGAAGCCGATCTGGCAAGAAGGGAGCGCCTGACATGAATTCAACAGAACCACAATCTTATTCCTATCAAGACCTCGTGAAGCGATTATATGATCTCGAAGCGCTGGCGATGCCACCGCAGGCTGGCGAGAAATCGGGGTGTTTCTCAAGCTTTGACCGAAGCTCTGTCTATAATGCCGAGACAGGTCTGTACGAGAACTGGGGAGCTAATGATGACGGGGGAGGTTACCTTCGTAAAGAAGAAGACAGCATTGTCGCCATGGAACTTGACGGACCCGGGGTGATCTGGAGAGTTTGGTCGGCGCTTCCCGAGGAGGGGCATATTCGGATTTTTGTGGATCATGCCGACACCCCCGTGATCGATCAGCCTTTCCGGGATTATTTTGAAAAATTTAATCAAGAAGGGCCGCCGGCCAATTTTCCGAATCTGTCGCCTACGTTATCCCGCGGCAGAAACTGCTTTATACCGATCCCTTTTCAAAAACATTGCAAGGTGCTGCTTGATAAAGGCTGGGGGGCTTACTACCACATCACGTACACCGTCTTTCCTGCCGGGGTCAGGCTGCCTTCCTTTGACGGCAGCTTCAACAAGGAGTCTGCCATTGCGCTGGCCGAAGCAGACCGGGTTTTACAGCAAAGGGGAGCCCGTTCCTTTATGAAAGAGGAGGGACTAACCGACGAAACCGTTACGGTAACCGTACCGGCAGGCGGTAAAGCGGTGCTTTTTGATAAACAAGAGGCCGGTGCGATCTCCATGATCCGGATCAGAACGGATCTTGGACGAAAGAGCGAGGAACAACAGCGGATGTTGGCCAGACAATTAACCTTATCGATGAAATGGGACAATGAGACAACGCCTTCGGTATGGGCCCCATTGGGCGATTTTTTTGGCAGCGCACCGGGGATCAAGCCGTACCGTTCTCTGCCCCTGGGGATGAATGAGCATGAAATGTACAGTTACTGGTACATGCCGTTCTCAGAGGGCGCGAGGATTGAAATTGAAAATGAGGGACGGGAAGCATGCGAGCTTCAGGCGGATATCCGGTATTCACCGCTGCCTAAGTCTCATGCAGAAAACCTTCTGCGTTTTCATGCCAAATGGCACCGGGATCAACATCTGGATCTGGATGCGGAGCGCTTCAAGGAAGAAGGAGATCGCTGGCCGGATTGGCCTCTGCTGCTGACGAAAGGCCGGGGAAGATTTTGCGGCGTTCATCTGCATGTGTACAATACCTGGGAGACACCGAATGAGGAATCCGAAACCTGGTGGTACGGGCTTTGGGATCGAAAAACAATCGACTGGTGGTGGGGAGAAGGAGACGAGAAGTTTTTCGTGGATGGCGAAACCTTTCCATCGACGTTTGGAACGGGCAGCGAGGATTATATTGGCTATGCCTGGGCGGCTGAGCCGCCTTTTCCGATGTTTGACAGTGCCTTCGCCAGCCAGCCGTTCATAGAGCTGGATGCGAACGGACATACCTCAGTCAACCGCTTTCATATTTGCGACAATATTCCCTTCATGAACTCCTTCGAGGGATTTATTGAGAAATATAAGGGGGATCAGTGGGGCCTAAAGAATCGATGTTTGTTTGCCGCCACCGTTTACTGGTACCAGGAGCAGGGCACAAGTGATGCGTGCATGCCGGTTTCCTTGGATGAACGATTAAGCCACTTAAACCATCAGGAGGGATGAAGATGAAGGAATTTTTCTATCGACCGGAGAATGCCTGGGTAGGGGACGTTATTCCCTATTATGAAGATGGGGAGTTTAAGTTGTTCTATCTGCACGGCTGGCGGGAAAATTACCGGGAGGGCCTAGATCACGGCTGGTATCTTGTAGGAACGAAGGATTTCGTGAATTATCGTGAAGAAGGGGCCTGCAAGATCGAAGGCGGCACCGGTCACATTCTGAAAGTAGACGGCATCTATCATATGTTCTATTGCATATTTCCACCGGGCAAGCAGCTGGTCTGTCATGCGATCAGCAGAGACTTGAAGACCTGGGAGCCCATTCCCGAGGATACCTTTGCAGCTGACGACCGCATCTATGAGCTTTCCGATTGGCGCGATCCCTTCGTGTTCTGGAATGAAGAGGAAGGCCAATATTGGATGCTGCTTTCGGCGATGGCGAAAGGGCCGACCAATCGGAAAGGGTGCACCGCGCTGCTGTCATCCAAGGATCTGAAAGCCTGGGAGTACCGCGAACCCCTGTACGCGCCAAATCTGCACGTGGGGGCTCACGAATGCCCCGATTTGTTCCGGATCGGGGATTGGTGGTATTTGATCTACTCCTCTTATACGGGAAGATTTGCAACATTTTACCGAATGAGCCGTAGCCTGAATGGCCCTTGGATTACCCCGATGGAGGATACTTTTGACGGGAGGGCCTTCTATGCGGCCAAATCCGTGGCTGACGGACAGAAACGCTACCTGTTTGGTTGGAATCCGACAAAAAACGACGATTTATTCGGGTGGAATCCACCGAAGTCCCATGGCAAGGATTACGACACTTGGGATTGGGGTGGGAATCTGATCGTGCATGAGATCGTTCAGCGTCCGGATGGCACCCTCGGCGTCAAAGTGCCGGATACGGTTGATACTGCATTTAATGAACCGATGCCCGTGCGTTTTAATCGTGTTGAGGGAGCTTGGCTCGCTGCGGATCGCAATCTCTCCTGCGAGTCCCCGTACGGCTTTGCCGGATGCACTACTCGGGAGGAATTGCCTAATCAATGCAAGATTTCCGTCAGTGTCTCATTCACCGGGCAAACGCAAGGTGTAGGGGTGATGCTGCGCACGGAAGATAAGTTGGATGAAGCCTATTACGTTACCCTGGAACCGCAGCGGGATCGCCTTACTTTCCGAGGGGCGATTATGCAGTCGGAAGAAGGGGGAAAAACATTCCCTTATGAGGTAGAACTGGAACGTCCGATTGAACTTATTCCCGACCGTCCTTACGAAATCAAAATCTTGGTGGACGGATCAATTTGCGAAATTTACGTGGATGAGAACATAGCGATGAGTGCCAGAATGTACGATATCCCTCGGGGCAAGCTTGGCTTGTTTGTCAGTCAGGGCAGTGCTCAATTCAACGATGTTAAAATCGAGACCAGAGGATAATATAGAAAAAGTCGAGCAGATGACCTCATCGTTCCCTGCTCGACTTTTTGAATTAAATTGTCGGATTGCATTCCTAGAAAACAACTAGCTGGTTCGCCGGACCATCAGTTCTGTCGGAAATACTTCTTCGACAGGTTCGATGCGCTGACCGTCAGACTCGATCGATTTGATCATCAGTTTGGCAGTGGCTTCGGCCAATTTGTTGATAGGATGCCGTATAGTCGATAAGCCTAGCAGTTCGGAGACGGTTGGCATGTCGTCGACGCCTAACAAGGCGAGCTTATCTGGAATGGAAATGTTCAAATCGTTGCATGCCCTTAAGGCCCCGATGGCGGATATGTCATTCAAGCAAAACAACGCTTGAGGCAGCTGGTTGTTTTGGGCCAGGTTCACTACAGTATCGTATCCGAATGTTTCCGTCATATCTCCTGTGATAACCGTCGTTAGTTTGCCGTTCTGCTGCAAAGCCTCGCTGGCTCCGTTCAGCCGATCATCGAATCCGGGAACGTGACCGTGCGGATAAGTCAATATGACCAAATTTTGATAGCCGCGGGATAATAAGTGATTCACACCGGTCTGACCGCTTAGATAGTCGTCGACGCGTAGCATGTGAGCACCGTAAGATAAATTGTGGCGTCCTATTGTAATAACCGGTACGTTAAGGTTCATTAACCTAGGCATAAATTTTTCCGTATCCATGGTCGCTTTGACGATAATTCCATCGACCATTTGGATATTCATGAAGATTTCTTCAAAATCCAGCAAGATAATCTTATATCCCAATGCTTTTAATTGTTGTTTGATGACTTGTGCAAAATGCAGGAAGTATAAGTCTTCAAAATAACCGTCGTCCGTACTGTCTGATAAAACGAGTCCAATTGTGTGCATTCTGCCCGTGATGAGACTTTTGGCAACAGGGTTCACTTGGTAACCTAGCTTGGTTATCGAAAGATTGATTTTTTCTTTTGTCTCCGAGCCCATTTTCTGAAAATTTCCGTTCAGGAAATGGGAAACCGTTGCGGGAGAAACTCCTGCATCTTTTGCGACTTGAACTAAAGTAACCCTTTTGTTAGCCATTTCTATACCTCTACTTATATTATTGCGAATTTATCGTCGGTTAGCGCGGACGTCTTTCTAGAACACCTGGTAGTGCAGGAAACGTTTGATGCGGTTCGGTTTGATACCAATAGCAAACGGAACTCACGTCGTCACTTCTTTCAAATAAGGCCTTTCCGTCATGTCCGATCTGTTGGACAGTGACACGTAAATCCTCTTCAAACAAAATGGGGTCAAGAAAATGCCAACGATAGAAGCCGCGCATCGGGCAGGCAGCTCCATCGTATACATGGGATCTAGTATTGTCCGTTACCTGGAAGTGCGGGAAACCCATAAAGGGAGTGGAGTAGGTTTGTTCATGCACCGGGTTACCGTTATCGTATTTCACGAAACCCCATGCACCACCAAAGTAATCCTCCGCACCAGTCCCGCAGATGGTAGGCCATTGTTGGTCGCCGTCGAGATAAAATTTCACTTCCCCTTCACCATACCAGTAACGCGATAAGGAAGTCCAGGCCATGTAGGTGCCGATATACTTTCCTCTTCCTTTAATTCCATCAATAATTGTATAATCCTGCCCGAGCTGGGTTGGATTTTCTCTCCGGAATTGGGCATGGAAATATTCCGTATCCTCAGGAAGTTCGTCGACAAGCATATAATCAAACTGGTAGAAAAACGCCTCAATCTCTTGGGGATGTTCATTCGTTATAGTTACTCTGGCGGCTTTTTTGAAAGGCATCGCAAAGTAACTGTTCATGCCACCAACCGGATTCACGACAATCGGCAAAGAATTGACGATAGCTCTGGCGCCGAAGCCGTTGCAAAAGAAATCGCCCAGCGGGACTTCCACAGAGGGGCTTTCTTCATTATCCCAATACATCCGCAATACCAAGTCACGCAATACAAACCAACCAGTCTCGGTTTGGTCCGTCACGGTCATCCAGATGTGCTGAATGATACCAGTGCCTTCGATGTCGACGAGTGTGGCGGTTTCGCCTTGGGCTAACGAGATAAAAGCGTTGCCTTTTCGAGCAACCCCAAGCGGGCCGGCTGCTTTTCCTCCTTCACCTTTTAAGCCATGCGGATTTTCCGCTGTAATTGCTCTGCTTTTTCCTTTCATTCTACCAAAAAGTTGATTCATCGATTGCATGGTTTATCTCTCCTTATCCTTTATCCTTTAACCGCACCGTCGGAAACGCCAGCCATCACGTATTTATTCAATAACAAGTAGGTGACGATGATCGGGATGATACTGATGCAGATGGCCGCAAACGTCTGTCCCCAATCCGTTGCTCCGAATGCACCGATGAACTCTTGAAGACCGACGGCAATGGTTTTATATTGTTTGTCGTTCGTAAAAGTGTTTGAAAATATGAAATCGTTCCAAATGAAAATGAAATTGATGGAAGCGACCGTGATTGTAGTGTTGATGGTCAGTGGAGATATGACTTTATAGAAGACCTGATAAATGTTACATCCATCGATGACGGCAGCTTCAATCAATTCATTGGGGACATATCGGTAAAAGCTGGTGAAGATCAAAATCGATAGAGGCAAGGCAAATCCGACTTGGGGAAGGATCAGTGCCAGATATGAGTTCAGCAGCCCAGATTCTTTGTACATAATAAAAAGCGGGATTAGGGTAACTTGAATCGGAATCATAATTCCGATCGTAAAGAAGAGCAGCAGCTTTGAATTCAGCCTTGACTGCATTTTGACGAGAGCAAAGCCAGCAGTAGCACTTAAGAAGACGATGAGCAGCAGGCAACTGAACGTAACGATGGCCGTGTTTTTGATATAGAGCAGCAGGCTGCTATCTCGGAATACAGCGGCATAGTTGTCGAATGACCATAATGTCGGAAACGAAAACGGTTTTGTCGTTAATTCGATGCTCGATTTGAAGCTGGACAACATCAGCCAGACAACCGGGTAGATTTGGACGACAAGGATTGCGATAACGATAAAGTACAATAGGAAGGATAAAGCTTTTTTTCTGGATAGCATGTTATGCTTCTCCTTTCCTGGAATTGAATATAGCTCGAATAATGAGTACAGCCAGTAGACTTTCGATGACGATAAATACGGCGATCGCACTTCCGTAGCCATATTGAATACTAGTGAACGCTTTTTTGTACATATAAGTCGTAACCAACTCAGTTGTAGACCCTTGCACGCCGATGATATAAGGGATATCGAAACCTCTTAGCGCCCCGGTGGTGCACATGATGAGGGCCAAACTGAGCACGTGCTTGATACTCGGTAATTTGATATGCCGGATCAACTGCCATCCGTTTACGCCGTCGATTTTTGCGGCTTCCTCTACTTCTTTAGGGATCGCGATCAGGGCCGCGTAGAAAATGACCATGTACATCCCGGTAAAACGCCATCCTTCGGGAATGGAGACTGCGATCAATGCGGTGTGCGGATCCGATAACCACGCGCTTTGCAAATGTCCTAATCCGATCCATTCTAGAAACATGTTGAGTAGGCCTAGTGGCTGTAGTGAATAAAAGTTACGAAACATCTGAGCGATGGCAACCGTGACCACAACTGCCGGCAAGTAATACAAAGTTCTAAATAGGCTGGCTCCTTTTTTGACGTACGAGAGTAATAGAGCAAAAAACAGCCCGATAAATACCTGCATGAGTACGACGATCACAACATACACCAAGTTATTTTTAACGGCATTCCAGAAATAGGGATCTTGGAACATTTTAATATAGTTGCCTAATCCGATATAACTCGCGTCCTTGATTCCGTTCCAATCCTGAAAACCATAATTCAGTGATTGAATGATCGGAACAAATACAGTTACTAAATAAAACAGCAAAGCAGGCGTGATGAAAATTAACCATGCCTTCTTGTCCTTGAGCACATTCATGTGAATCTCCCCATTTGTTTTTATTGAGAGGTATCCACCCGAGACAATATTGGCCCGGGTGGATGACAGTATGTTTCGAGCAACGATTAGTTGCTAGCGTTTTGGGCAATGGCGTCGTCAATCTGTTTGGCAAAGTCTTCCGGCGAAATTGTCCCCATTGCCAGCTTGATGATCAAATCACTCATGACAGAGTTGGTATCGGCATCCAACAAGGTATCCCATGGTTTGGCGAACTCTGAACCGTAATTATCCATATCCTTTTTGATTCGTAGGAATAGTTCGGAGTACTTGGACTCATCTTCAATCGTGAATTTAAGCGGAGACATCTGCTGCTTGGCTACGTAGACATCGCTATAGTTGTTTAAGACGTAACTAAGGAAGTCCTTGGTTGTTTCGTCGAAATTGTTGGTCGTGGCGGCCAGTCCGATCCCGCTGTTTCCGAAAAATTCGTTATTCAGTGTTTTGGCATTGTTGATGGTCGGTAGATAGAAATAATCCACTTGGCCCTTGAGTTGCTCCGGTAAATTTTCGTCTACGAAGGCTGGTATTTCCCAAGTACCCATACAATACATGGCGGCTTCGCCGTTAAGGAACATATTCTTGGCTGTCGTATAATCTGTCGAGGCGAATCCTTTCTGGAAGTATTGCCCGATATCGGATACGAAATTCGCGGTTTGCATGCCGACGTCGTCGGCCATTTTGGCTTTACCTTGACTCAGATTTCGTGCAAATTCATTTCCTGTGGTACGGAAAGGGATCATAGCTGCGTAACGCAGTACAGGCCAGACGTCAACACCATCTACCGCAATCGGAGTAATGCCCTTGTCCTTCAGCGCCTTGCTGATGGTAAGCATGTCATCGATCGTTTTCGGAACCGTTAGATTATTTTCCTCAAATATTTTCTTGTTGTACCAAGTCATTTCCAGATGGTACTCCAAAGGGAGAAGGTACAGGCTACCATCGGGCAGCTCCTGGTATTTCAGTGCTGGTTCGTAGAACTGATCATACAAACCTTGCTCTTCCAGGAATTGCTTCATGTCAACGAGCATTCCGGCATCCGCCAGTTCCTGGGCGTACGGATCGGCGTCCGTATCGATAAAATCAGGAAGTTCTCCAGAAGCAACTAGCGTTCTTAATTTGGTTAGGTAGGAAGGTCTGTCAGCGGTCACTTGTATATCCAGTTTGAATTCGGGATGATCCTCCGAATAGCGATCCGCCAGTTCTCGAACCGTTTGTATGATTGCTCCGTTTTCCGGGCGGGCTGTTAACCATGTAATCGTTTTATCCCCGTTAGTTCCAGCACTATTGTTTTCCGAGCCGCCGCAACCTGCGAGAGCGGTTGCAACTAATGAAAAGATTGCGATAAGCGAGAGAACCGTTGTTATTTTTCTCTTTTTTGTCGTCATGTGAATACCCCTTCATTTTTTATTTTTTCAATTAAAGTCTCTTTTAAGGAAACTTTAATTGAAAGAAACAGGTTAACGCAGTGATGCTGTCTTGAGCTTGACCTTACTAACTTTAACGGAGCCCTCGTTAGCAAAAAAACCGAGGTGGCCAGTTTTGAAGTTATAGACACGCGTGGTCATCGCGATCTTGTCGTTTACATACAGACATAAGATATCATCTTCCAAAATCACTTTTACCGTGATCATGTTCTGTTCAGAGAAAGAGAACGGTCTTTCCAGTTCGATCATCTGAGGTTTGTCACCAGCGATTTGCCATTGAAAGAATCCGGGTTCGGTTCTTGGCCACATGTCAAAAGCGATACGGTTGTGAAATGGATCGAATTTAATGAAATAACCCTTATCAAGATCTTTGTCGGTTCGCAGCGCAATTCCGAAGTCTTTTATGTCTTTCCAGTCGGTAAACGCTGCTTCGACTAGAACCTGGGAAGGCACTTCATTAAATACACGGTAAGCCAATCCATCGGGAGACTCCAGTTCGAATCCGCTTTCATCGTTGTGGCGGCAATTTTTCTCTGATTCTGGAATGACGTCTGCTTCCGTATTAAAATGCTCATAAACCGATTGAGGCATCCGAACAAGTAGATCGCCGTCATTATTTTGATAAATCTCATGCACGACAAGTGTTCCAGCCCATTCCCAATCCCCAAAATCACTTGCTCCCTGCTTGGAAGGAACCCATCCGAAAGCATATCTTTGCTGGCCATCCGTGGCCGTCTTCGCGGCGTAAAAGCCTCTGCCGTCAAAGGTGTCAAGAATCGGTGAAGAGTATACGCCCTCGATAGTTTTGCTTTTTTTGTAATGTGTCACAAACTTTTCGCTAAACGTCGAGTAGACCAAGTAGTGCCAGTCTCCCATTTTGAAATAATCCGGGCATTCCATGGTGATGTATTTGTCCGGACTGTAAAATGGCTCCCGATAACGCCAGTTTTCAAGATCATCGGATGTAAGAAGGGCTACGCAGCCGCCTCTTCTTTCAGAGGTATTCATTTGTCTTGAGGTGACAAGCATCCAGTACTCTTGCCGTTCTTCGTTGAAAAACACAAACGGATCACGCCAATCGAATTGCTCATAGATGATTCCATCGCCATAAAGCTTGAAATCTTCATCTTTCGTCCAATGGATTCCATCGGTACCGGTAGCCTTCAATACGACTTGTAAAGGCTTTCCATCAACGCAAAATTCAGGGTTGGGATTATGACCGGTGTAGAAAAGATGATAGTTACCGTTTCGATCCTTGATCACTGAACCGGTATATGCGTTACGATCCGGCTCGGTTTCGCTACCGTTTGGCAAAGATACGCCATGATCTTCAAAATCCAAGCCGTTCTTGGTGGTGATCAGATTCCAGCTCGTATGATTCCCGTAATCTCCACCAACTCGTTGATCATGGAGATAGTAGAGCTTGTACTCTCCATTGTCATAGAATGGGATCACGTCGCCGACCCATCCGTCTTGCGGTTTGTAAAATACTTTTTTCATTTTGTCATCTCCATTTAGTAAAACGTTTTACAAACATATATTAACACGGATTTTATTGTTGTCAACGTTTACAAAACCTTTGTTTAATTATGATCATATAAAAATATTACCAATTATTAAAAATAGAATAGTAAAACGTTTGCCAAAGTTGTAGAATGATATTCGATAACATTTACAATTCAGGAGGAACAAACATGAGGGTTGGTGCGATTGAAGCAGGAGGCACAAAAATCATATGCGGGATTGGCAATGAGAAAGGTGAAGTTCTGGACCGGATCAATTTTCCAACGGATTTACCCGAACCGACACTTGAGCAGGCTGTGGCTTACTTTAGAGACAAAGACATTGAGGCAATTGGAGTCGGCTCCTTCGGACCGCTTGATCTGGATCGTTCCAGCGTCACATATGGGCAAGTTACCACGACGCCCAAGCCGGGATGGACGGGGTTTGACTTTGTAGGTTATTTGAAACAAAATTTCCCTGTTCCGATCGGTTTCGATACCGACGTGAATGCTGCGGTGTTCGGTGAGGTAAAGTGGGGAGCTGCCAATGGATTGGATAGCTGTGTTTACTATACGATTGGGACAGGTGTTGGTGTAGGTGTATACGCGGAAGGCAATCTGGTTCATGGTCTGGTCCATCCAGAAGGTGGACATGTATTGACCCGGCGGCATCCGAAGGACGATTTTAAAGGGACGTGTCTATTTCATGGCGACTGCCTGGAGGGCATGTCCAGCGGACCCGCGATCGAAAAACGCTGGGGAGTGAAAGGAAACGAATTGCCAGACGATCATGAAGCATGGGATATGGAAGCTTACTATCTGGCGCAGGCCCTTTCGGGGGTGATTGTGCTGTTATCGCCGAAAAAAGTGATTCTTGGCGGTGGGGTCATGCATCAGAAGCAGTTGTTCCCGCTGATCCGCAAGCAAGTCCTACAGAACTTGAACGGATACGTTGCATCCCCGGCGATTCTTGATGATATGGACAATTATATTGTACCACCGGGCCTTGGCGACAACGCCGGATTGTCCGGCGCGCTGGCGCTGGGAATCGAGGCTGCCAGCTTGGCGATATGAGTTCAAGGCATGGCAGGGTCCATGGAAGGGGAGGAAAATGATGTTCAATGTGCTTGTAGCTGATGACGAGCCGCGGCATCGCCGCGGCATTGCCGACATGATCAAGACGCTTCGGCCGGACTACCGTATCTTTATGGCCAAGGATGGGGAGGAGGCCTTGCGCATCGCTCTGGATAACCGGATTGATATGATATTTACGGATATTCGCATGCCTAATATGGACGGTCTGACGATGATCGAGCATTTAAAAACAAGAAGCGAGTCAATGAAAATTGTCATTTTGAGCGTGTACGGACATTTCGACTATGCCAGACAAGCCCTTAAGCTCGGCGCGTTCGATTACCTGCTCAAACCGCTGGAGCTCAAAGATATGGCGGAAATGCTGGACAAGCTGGACGCCGCCATCGAGCAAGAGAGGATGCTTCTTCAGGATAGAGTGAGCCTGAAGGAGCAGCTGAGCTCGGTCATCCCCGTCTACGAACAGCATCTGCTAAGCCGCTGGTTGCGGTCGATGGCGAATGAAGACGAGCTGCTGGAAATTGAACGATTGGTCCCGCAGGGACAAGTTGGATTTGTATGGATCTCCAGGTTTTCCAAATCCGAGGTCGAACAGATGTATTTTGCCGAGGAGTTCGCCGAAGTCAAAACCAGCTTCAAAAGCTGGATGCACCAGGTCACCGAGCCGATCGGCCCGACCATTTCATTTTACTTGGAAGGGGACGAGCATATGCTCGTTTCCGTTATCACTCCCATCCATTCCTTAGAATGGCTGATGAAAAAGGAAATTGAACGGTTAACTCAATTTATCGAGCAGCTTCGGATGGAATTCGGGCTTACCATATCCATTGGCGTAGGGGAAGGGGTTAACGATCTGCAACGCGAAGCTCCCCGTTCCTTCAAGCAAGCTTTGAATGCGCTGGACTTTACGTTTTATTGCGGGAACGGGAAACTTGTCGTTAGAAGTGAAATCGCTTACAATCCGCTAAAAACCTTTTTGCCCTGGGGGCCGGACGATTTCGGCATCGCGGCCGCGGTGGCGGGCGGGGATCGGGGCAAAGCGCTGGAGGCGTTGGAATTGTTGGTGCGCCGCCTTTTGGAAGGCGGCTATCCTTCTCCGGCCCAGTTCAAGCGCAGCATGTTGTATGTGCTGGTCAACCTGGTTAAGGCAAATGAAGCGTCATTGCGGAGGGAGGAAGCGGGCAATATCGTTTCCGAGATGGAATTTCGGATTCCGGCTTGTTCCACGCTGGATGAACTCCAGTCGAAAGCGGCCGATTATATGGGCCGGATCATCGACGGGATCGAGAACCGGAAAAACCATAAAAACGAGCGGATTATCGAGCTGTGCCGGACTTATCTGGCGGAACATTACATGGAGGATCTCTCGCTCGAAACGGTAGCGAGGCGGTTCTTTTTCAGTCCGGCCTATTTCAGCAGTCTCTTTAAATCGCACACGTCCATGACGTTTACCGAGTATTTGCTTCAGATCAGAATGGACAAAGCCAAGGAAATGCTGAAGGACGGGACCCGGAAAATTTCGGAGATCGCCCTCAGCGTGGGCTTCAAGGATGCAGGATACTTTACCCGGATCTTCAAGCGTGAAACCGGCTTATCACCGGAGGAATTCCGCAAGAAAGACCTGCTATAGGTGACGCCATGAGACTTAAAAATAAACTGATTGTATCCTACATCGTGCTGATCACGCTGCCCCTCGCCACGTTGGGAACAGGATCCTATTATGCAAGCAAAAATATGATGCTCAAGCTTGCCCGGGATAACGTGACGGAAATCGTGCAAAAAAACAACCAGATCATCGACGAACGGCTGAAAATCATCGAGGACGACAGTCTTTCCCTGATGGTGGAATGCGAATTGTTTCAAATTTTCAACCGCCCCGCCCCGGTCGAAAGTGAACTGCTAGCGACAAATAAACGGGTTACGGAAATTTTGAGCCGCTATTTTTCGCAATCCAGGGATCTGTATTCGATAGAGCTTGTGACCCGGGCTTTTGTTTACGGCAGCAAGGCGCGAAATACGTATCCGCCCGATCATTTTTACGATTCCGAGTTGTACAGGCGGGCGGCCGAGCAAAAAGGGAGGATCGTCTGGGTGCCGACCTACGAATACAGTCGAATGCACCAATTGCCGGATCTGGCCGGCGCCGACATCGAATACCGCTATTTATTTTCCGCCGTCCGGCAGATGAATCCATCCTGCGTTCGTAATGATGCGATCGTGCGGGCCGGGGAAGGGACGGAGAAGCCGATTCTCGTGATGAATTTTCGGGACGATGTCTATGCCGACATTTTCAGGGGCAGCGTTCCGATCGATGGCGCGGTATTTGTGGTGGCCAGCGACGACGGCACGATCATTTCTCATACGAAAACGGAACTCGTCGGACGCAAGCTGTCCATTCCCTGGCTGGCCGACCTGCAAAGCCGCGGCGCCGGGGCTTCCTACGTTACGGTGGACGGAAAACGTATGATCGCCTGTTACGCGGTATCCGGGATCACGGGATGGACCTCAGCCGTGCTGATTCCACCCAGTGCGCTAACGAAGGACATTGGACAAACGATCACCTTTTTCATTATAACGCTGGGCGCATCGCTACTGCTGTTATCGCTGTTGTTTGCCTATTTGATTTCCATGCGGATTTCCTCGCCGTTAAGCAAGCTGCTGCTTGCGATCAAACGGGTAGGGGGCGGCGACTTCAACGCCAAAATCAAGGTGGAAGGGAAAGACGAGCTGGGGCATGTGTTGATGAAGTTCAACAGCATGAACGAGAAAGTGAAGCAGCTGATCGAAGAAAATTATGTAGTCAAGCTAAGGGAGCGCGAAACGGAAATCATGGTGCTTAACATTCAACTTAACCCCCATTTTCTGTACAATACGCTGAATATTATCAACTGGACGGTCATTTACGGGGAGAAGGAACAGGTCAGCAAAATGCTGGTCAGTTTGTCGCGCATGCTGCATTACACAACGGACAACCGCAAGGATTCGATGCCGCTTTCTGCGGACATCGGCTGGCTGAGGGATTATATCGTCATCATGTCCAACCGTTACGAATACCGTTTCCGGGTTGACTTCGACATCGAGCCGGAGCTGATGGAAGCCAACGTACCGAAGCTGTTCCTGCAACCACTGGTGGAAAATGCGATCATACACGGATTCGGAGATATGGAGAGCGGCGGACTGATTACGATCTACGGGCGTCGGCAGGAGGAAGATATCGAGTTCTACGTGGAGGACAACGGCTGCGGGATCACGCCGGAGCGCCTCGAGGAGGTGCTGGCTGAAAACTCCTCCAACATCGGGATCAGAAACGTCGATAAGCGGGTCAAGCTGCTTTACGGCAGCCGTTACGGCATCAGCATTGAATCCGTTCCGGATCTGGGGACGCGGGTAAAGCTGGTTATCCCGTACCGAAAGCCTTAAAGAGGATGCTCAAAAAGTCGTCTTCCCATGACGAAGTAGTTTCAGGGAGCGGAATCGACGTCGAATCTTGAATTCAGCCGGGCCTTCCGGTGCTCACGTACCCAATACGTACGCTGCGCTCCTCAGTCCCTAGCTTCATCCAACCTTCTCGGTCCTGGAAACCCGACTTTTTGAACTTGCACTTAAAGAAAACGGATTGATCGAAAAATCGTACAGGAAACGAAAAAACGTCCTATAGGCTTCCGGGAGCGGCGATTCTACAATAAATACAAGCGACTGCAGCGCTTACATTTCTAGGCGGGGGGATCAGCATATGAGAGCACAATCCGGCAAATTAAAAGCGATGTTTATTTTCCTAACGATCATGGCGCTATTTGTAACCGCTTGCGGAACGGGGGGCGGAGGCTCGCAAACGAACGCGGGCCAAAATGGAGGAGATAACGCCGGGACGAACGGCGAAGAAAAAGTAACGCTAAAATTCACGTTCTGGGGCAGCCCGGAGGAAAAGAAAGCGGTCGAATCGGCCATCAAAGCCTTCGAGCAGAAAAATTCGAACATCACCATCAACCCGGTACACATTCCGGGCACGGATTTTCTGCAGAAGCTGAATGCCATGATCGCCGGCAACGAAGCGCCGGACATCAGCTATTCGGCCGCCTGGAAATTGAAAATGGGCGAGGAAGGGCTGATCCACAACTTCTTCGATTTAATGAAAGATGATCCGAGCATCAAGAAAGAGGATTACCTGGAGTATGCCTGGTGGAACTGGGACAAGGATAAAAGCGCGGGTCCGTATCAGGCCTCCGTTGTCCCATCCCTGATGTACAACGCGGATATGTTCAAGGAAGCGGGAGTGGAACTTCCGCCTACCAAAGCGGAAGAAGCGTGGACGTGGGATGAGTTTGTGGACGCTGCCAAGAAGCTGACGCTAGACCGGAATGGGAAGCATCCGGACGATCCAGGCTTCGATCCGAAGAACATCAAGCAATACGGCGTTAAACTGAGCCTCGGTTGGTCGTCTTATATGCCGATGGTTCTCTCAAACGGTGGGGATTATCTGACGGCGGACGGCAAGGAATTCGGGCTGTCCAAACCGGAAGCGACCGAAGCTCTGCAAAGAATAGCCGATTTGATTAACGTGCACCACGTCTCGCCATCACCGGTCCAGGCCAGCAGCATTCCCGCTCCGGCGACCGCGCTGCAGTCCAAAAAAGTGGCGATGATCATCGACGGCAGCTGGAACCACCTTGATTTGAGCAAAACCAACATGGACTGGGGCGTTGGCGTACTTCCGGTCATCAAGGACTACAAAACGTTTTTCCTCGGCGGTTCCCTGATCATTTTCAAAAGCTCGCAGCACCCGAAGGAAGCGTGGGAGTTCTCCAAATTCCTCACCGATCCTCAGAACGTGCTCGATTTGCACCAAGGTTTATGGATGCCGCAGCTCAATAAATGGTACGAGGATCCGGAATTGATCAACAAGTGGGCTAATGAGAAGCTCCCCGGAAGACCGGCCGGCTTCCAGGATGCCGTGATGCGCTCCACCTATGAACATGCGGAGCCGTCGCCGGAAAACAACGTCAAAAACTTCGTCGAAATCGACGCTGCGGTAGCCGCGGCTTTGGATCAGGTGTGGCTCGGCGAGAAAACGGCGGAAGCAGCCATGAAAGAAGTGGAAACCAAAGTGAAGCCGCTGGTACAGGGCACCTATTTGAAATAACGAGCGTATGTCCGAAGGCGGTGCCGCGTCCCCATGAAGCGGCGCCGTCCCTCGGCAGCGTTTCGATGGAGGGGGACTTGCTTATGGAAGCCATCTCTTCCCATACCGGGAACCGTATGCGAAAGAAACGCCGCACACAAAGAGAGCTTTACGGTTGGTTGTTTGCTCTGCCGGCAATTTTGGGCTTGCTGATCTTCACGCTCGGCCCGATGATGTACAGCCTGTACATGAGTTTTACCGACTATACCGGATCGAATTCACCGACCTTTACGGGTCTCGACAATTATAGACGATTGTTCAGCGGCGAGGACCAATATTTTTACAAGTCGCTGGCCGTTACTTTCTATTTCGTGATCCTTAGTGTGCCAACCGGCATCGTTTATTCCTTCCTGCTGGCGATTATCTTGAATCAGAATGTGAAAGGGAAGTCACTCTTCCGCACCATCTTCTATCTGCCGTCGATCGTACCGATCATCGCGATCTCGTTTATTTGGCTGTGGCTGCTCAATCCCGATCTCGGTCTTGCCAACGAGCTGCTTCGCTCCCTGGGCCTTCCGGGAAGCCAATGGATTTTCGGTGAGAAGTCGGTTGTGCCTTCCCTGGCTTTAATGAATCTGTGGACCACGGGCGGGACGATGATTATTTTTCTGGCGGGTCTGCAGGATATTCCCCGGTCGCTGTACGAAGCAATTGAGATGGACGGCGGATCAAGGCTCGCGAAACTGCGGCATATTACGATTCCGATGATGACGCCGACAATCTTCTTCAACCTGATCATGGGCATCATCAACGGCTTTCAGGTGTTCTCGCAAGCTTATGTCATGACGAATGGCGGACCCAATAACGCCAGCTTATTTTACGTGTTTTATTTGTACCGGGAAGCCTTCCAGTTTTCGCGGATGGGGAGCGCCAGCGCGATTGCCTGGGTGCTGTTCCTGATCATTATGGTGTTGACGTACGTCGTGTTCAGGACATCGAATAAATGGGTTTATTATGAGGGGGATGGTGCGCGATGAGAGCCAAGGCTTGGTTTGAAAAAGGCCTGATCTACCTGGTGCTTGCGGCCGGGGGGATTTTTAGCCTGCTGCCGCTGGTGTGGCTCGTCCGCAGTTCGCTGATGAATATGGGGCAAATTTTCGAGCTGCCGCCGGTGTGGATTCCTAACCCCGTTCAATTTTCCAATTATAGTGAGGCGCTGACCATCCTGCCTTTTGGCCGGTATTTCGTGAACACTGCGATCATCGTTGTCTTTTCGGTGCTGGGCGTCATCGTAACCAGCTCGATCAGCGCCTACAGCTTCGCGCGGATGAACTGGAGAGGCAGGAATCTGGTGTTCAGCCTTCTTCTGTCTAGTATGATGCTGCCGTACGCGGTGACCCTGATCCCGACGTTTATCGGCTGGAGCAAAGTGGGGTTAACCAATTCCTTCATCCCGCTGATCGCGCCGGCTTGGTTTGGCGGCGGCGCGTTCAACATTTTTCTGCTGCGTCAATTCTATCTCAGCATCCCTCGGGATCTGGATGAAGCGGCTTATGTGGACGGTGCCGGCCATTTCAAGATATTCCGCTCGATCATCCTGCCGCTCACCAAACCCGCGCTGATCGTCGTCGGTTTGTTTTCGTTCTTGGCCGCGTGGAACGATTTCCTCGGTCCGCTCGTTTATTTGAACGACGAAACAAAATATACGCTGGCCCTTGGACTGCAGCAGTTCAAAGGCATGTATTCGGCCGAGTGGCATTTGATGATGGCGGCGGCAACCGTGGTGCTGCTTCCGGCCATTATCGTATTTTTTATCGGACAGCGTTATTTTATCGAAGGCATTACGTTAACAGGGATTAAGGCTTGATTTGGAATTCGAGGGAGGAGCAGAGTTAGCATGGACCAGTTATATTTGCGTAAGGAAGGGACGTCCCGGCGGCAATCGAGCTGGGATACGACTGGAGGCAATCGGGATTTCATTGCGATTGGGGCCGGGCAAACGGCGGGGATTGCGGAAATCGCCGGCTCGGGCGTGATCCAGCATATCTGGATGACCATCGCGGCCAGGAACAAATACGCGTTCCGCAAAGTATTGATCCGCATGTTTTGGGATGACGAACGGGAACCCAGCGTGGACTCACCGGTCGGCGACTTTTTCGGCGTCGGGCATGGCGTAGCCAGCCACTATGTCTCCATGCCGCTCAACATGATTACGACCCAGGGCGTGATCGATGACAAGGCCGCCATGAACTGTTTTTTCGAAATGCCGTTCCGCCAAGGGGCCCGGATCGAAATCGTCAATGAATGCGAAGACGAAATCGTGTTGTACTATTACGTGGATTATGTGGAAAAAGCGGTGCCGGACGACAGCTTCTACTTCCACGCCTCATGGCGCAGGGAGAATCCGACGAAGGGGTTGGTGGACCTGTCCGCGCTGAAAGCGGAACATGATCAGCAGGAGAAGGCCAATTATGCCGACCAGAAAGTATATGAGCTGAAAAATCTGACCGGCGACGACAATTACGTGCTGCTCGATGCGGTGGGCGAAGGCCATTATGTGGGCTGCAACTTAAGCATCGACCACCTGAATCCGATGCCGGGCTTCAGTTGGCCGGGGGAGGGGGACGATATGTTCTTCATCGACGGTGAACCTTGGCCGCCTCGGCTGCACGGGACGGGGACGGAGGATTATTTCTGTGCCGCCTGGGGATATCCGGCGGGGAAATATGATGCGCCCTACCACGGCTTGTCGCTGTACGCCCCGATCCGGGAAAACGGCGATGCCTGGAAAGAGAGCAATACCATCTCGTTCAATGATTATTCCGGGAAAATGACGCAATACCGCTTTCATATCGTCGACCCCATCATTTTCCGCAACTCGCTGCGCTTCAGCATCGAGCACGGGCACGGAAACGCCCAATCGAACGACTATTCGTCGGTCGCCTACTGGTATCAGCGCGAGCCGCACAAGGCTTTTCCGCAGATGCTGCCCGTCTCGTTGCGCTTGCCGATTCCGGAGAAGGTAAGTGCACGGCTGTTCTACCGGACGTTCTAGTATAGATTTTTGCTCCTCCGTTCCGATTGCTTTCGCTAGGTTCCCAGATTGAGACGAAATTTCTGCGCTTGCTCCGCCAATGAGTGAAGCGTTGCAGGATTACGGCGTCAATACGGAGGGACTTCGGTTCTTCAAGGAGGTTCATACCACGCTCGCGTTTGTCCACCTGGCCGGGAACGGGGAGCGCTCCTTCAGCTTCTGCCGCAATCCCGGGGCGGATCTTTCTCTGGGTGAAGAAGAACTGAGCTACGGCCTCATCGAGCAGTCCCGGGTGTTTCATTTCGGTTCGCTATCCATGACGGCGGAACCGGCGAAAACCACCACGCTCAAAGCCTTGAAGCACGCCAAAAGCAACGGGTTGCTGATCACGTTCGATCCCAATCTCCGGGAATCGTTGTGGAATTCGCTGGCGGACGCCAAGGAGGCGATCAACGAGGGGCTGGCTTATGCGGATATTCTGAAGGTATCCCGGGAGGAGCTGGTGTTTCTGACCGGCAAGGAAGACCCTGGCGAAGGCACCCTGCAACTGATTCGGGCGTTCGATATTCCCTTGATCTTCGTGACGCTGGGGGAACGGGGATGTTTTACCGCTACATGCATGCGGTTGGCACGGTGCCAGCCTACTCGGTTCACATGGTCGATTCGACTGGAGCGGGCGATGCCTTTTTCGGCGCGGCAATCGGCAAAATCCTGGAAATCCCCGGCGGCTTTAAAGGGATGACCGTTGACGACGTCGCCGAATGCGCCCGGTTCGCCAACGCGGCAGGCGCGCTGGCCGCGACCCAAAAAGGAGGAATCCCTGCATTGCCGGATAGAGCCAGGATCGAACGCTTTTTTCGGGAATTAAAGTAATGGAATGCCTTGAGCAGAGCCTCTGCCATTCACTCTTAGCTCATATGAAGAAAAGCTCTTGCCTCTCCTATTAGGAGATCAAGAGCCTTTTCTGTTTCTGTCATATGAAATGTCGGGGACTTCATTTCATTAACGTCTATCCTTTTCCGACTCCTGTAATGGTATATTTTGATAAGGTAACGGGATACTAAGTGTAACTTGAAAAAGACAACTTTTTCATACCCTTACACCATGAAGGAAGTGGAATAGAGGTGTTGTTTCGCAGAAAGTTCAAGTCCAGAAAAAACAACAACAAAGCGTCCAAAACGCATAAAGCACAACAGACGGATGCACAGGACCCACAACCGCTTCACCCTGACTTGAACCAAAACCTGGACGTGCTGCAATTGCTGTATAAAGACTGCTCTGATGTGGTTTTTCGCTCTTTTTCAATTGCTGGTCATATACAGGCCCAATTAATTTACATAAAAGGTCTATCCAATGTTGAAGAGATGGATAGCCACGTGTTAACACCGCTTATGAAAAAAGCGGAACGGAAATCGGTTCATCCACAAACGTTGATTGAGCAGAGGCTGTCCGTGGCGGAGGTTACAAAGATTGCGACTTTTAATGCCTGTATCGAACAGTTATCGGTCGGGAATCCAATTTTGTTATTGGAGGGTCATGGGCAGGGGTTTGCCCTGGGATTGGCTAAATGGGAGAAGCGATCCATCGAAGAGCCTACAGGTGAACTGGTTGTCAGAGGGCCGCGTGAAGGGTTTACGGAAGCCATGGAGGTCAATACCTCTATGCTGCGAAGAAAGATTAGAAGCCCTCAATTAAAGATGAAATCGTTGAAATTGGGCCGTTACACGCAAACCGCGATTACCCTCGCTTATATTGAAGATCTGTCCGATGGAACGTTGGTTGAAGAAGTGACTAACCGCCTTAAACGAATAGATGTCGACGGGATTCTGGAATCCGGTTATATTGAAGAACTGATTCAAGACTACTCTTACTCCCCTTTTCCGGAAGTGCTTATTACGGAACGGCCTGATACGGCGGTTTCCAGTCTGCTTGAGGGACGAGTGGTTATCCTTGTAGATGGTACGCCTTTTGTGTTGGTTGCTCCGACAACATTCTTTTCTTTGTTTCAATCGGCAGAGGATTATTACCATCATTTTATGATAGCTACGGCAACCCGTTGGCTGCGCTATCTATTTCTTTTTATTTCTCTTTTGTTCCCGTCGCTATATGTTGCCATTATTACATACCATCAAGAGATGGTGCCTACGACATTGCTGCTTACGATGGTTGATTCCCGAGAAGTCGTTCCTTTCCCGGCGCTGGTGGAGGCTCTGCTTATGGAGATCACGTTTGAAGGGTTGCGGGAAGCAGGACTTAGACTTCCAAAACAGGTAGGGGCTGCCGTTAGCATTGTGGGAGCATTGGTGATCGGCCAAGCAGCTGTGGACGCCGGTTTAGTATCAGATCATATGGTTATGGTCGTTGCGATTACCGGTATCGCTTCCTTCACCATTCCGCGTTACAATCTTGCAATCCCTATCAGGCTGCTGCGTTTTCCGGTCATGCTGCTGGCTGGGACGTTTGGGCTTGTAGGGATCGTGACAGGAATCCTGGCCATCATGACACATCTGAGCATGCTGCGTTCCTTCGGCGTTCCTTATCTTTCTCCGGCCGCTCCCATGAAAGGAAGGGATATGAAAGATGCGCTCATGCGCGCCCCTTTATGGAAATTAAATACGCGTCCCCATCTTACAGGGGAATATAATAAATATCGGCAAAGTTCTAATCAGAAACCGACTTCCGATCGGGGAGGCGATGGAGAGCAAGGGTGAGGTGAGTTTCATGATGGAAAAGGGAAAAATATCTGCCTTGCAAATGGGAATATTGATGTACCAGGCTATTTTGGCAACGGGAATTCTTTTTATTCCGGCTTCCGTCTTTGAAGCGGCTAAGCAGGATTTATGGATCTCGCCGATTTTGGCTTCCCCGCTGGGGGTTTTAAGTATATATATCGCATACAGGTTGAACAAGCTTTATCCGGAAGCGACCATTATGCAATACAGCGAACATATTCTTGGAACCTTTCTCGGCAAAGTACTGGGGCTGGTTCTGCTAATATTGCTGGTGACTTCGTTAAGTGTGATGTTCTGGCAGTACGGAGAATTCGTGGTTAGTGAATTTCTGCCGCATACCCCGAAAGTGGTCATCATCGGCATGATGCTACTGTTATGCGCATTTGCATTACATGGGGGACTTGAAGTTATTAGCAGGCTTTCCGGAATGGTTTTTCCGGTTTTTTTCTTTCTTTTTCTAGTGATTATTATTCTGTTGCTGCCGGATGTCGATATGAAGCGGATGCTCCCCGTGATGGAAAATGGATGGATGCCCGCATTAAAGGGGTCATGGGTGTTATACACATGGTTCGCCCAATTCGGCATCGTTTATTTTTTTCTCCCCTTCCTAACCGATCGTCAAAAAGGGATGAAATTTGGGATGCTCTCCGTATTCGTTGTTACGCTAACGCTGGTGGTGACCAATCTGATCGTGATTTGGGTTTTCGGGGATGTGACAGCGAATTTTAATGCTCCACTCATGAGCGCTTCCAGGTATATTAGCATTGCTGAATTTTTGTCTCATCTCGAATCACTCGTTATGGCGCTTTGGATTGCGGGAACCTTCATCAAGCTCTGTGCTTTTTATTATATCGTGGTACTGGGAACTGCCCAGTGGCTTAACCTTTCCAGCTATCGATTGCTTATATTGCCAATGGGGTTTTTGGTTGGGGTATTTGCCATGCAGGCATTTCTTAATTCAGCGGAGGCGGCGGAGCATTTTGAAGTCGTCTCACGCGGGGTGATGGATACTTTAGTATATGGGGTAGCGATTCCCGTATTTCTTTTGTGTGCAGCATACATACGTACTACGTTTTTCAAGCGTAAAGGAGCGTCAAAGAAATGAGACGGGTCATCACCCTTTGTTTCGTTTGTGTAATTTTGTTGCTGCTTACGGGCTGTTGGGATCGACGGGAAACCAATGATCTTGCGATTGTTACCGGAGTGGCTCTGGATAAAACGGAAGAGGGAAATATCGAAATCACCGTTGAAGTACATTCCCCTGGCGGCAATAAAAGCGGCGGACAGGACGGGAGTCAGGGAGGAGGCAGCAGCACCATTCTTCGGACGGGATCAGGTGTATCAATACCTGATGCGATCGAGGATCTTGATGAGAAGATGTCCCGTGAAATTCTTTGGAGCCATGCGGAGGCGATCGTGATCAGCAAGGCGTTTGCCGAGACAGGAATTGTTAGCGAATTGGATTTCTTTGTCCGCCATCCTGAGCCGCGCTTGAGAAGCTATGTGTTCATTAGTAAAGGAAGTGCCAAAGAGATCGTTGCTTTAAGCCCTCCGTTGGAAAGAAGCTCATCTGAGGCACTGATCAAACTGGCTGAATCCGACGTGCTAATGAGAGCGACACTGTTAGACTTAATGGAGATGTTAAAGGGTGAGTCCGGGGATGCCATTCTTCCTATGATTGATATCTTGCCTCCGGAAGAAGGGCAGTCACCGAGAGAAACGATCGCGTATATCAATCGTTCCGCTATTTTAAGGCAAGGGAAAATGATCGGATCCATCGATGACAAGCTGACCAGAGGAGTAATGTGGTATAGAAATCAGATTAAAGAGACGATTGTCACAGTGAAGCCTGAGGGAGCAGATGGGTATGTATCGATGAATTTAATCAAGGGAAACGCCGATTTAATTCCGGAAATCGATGGACAACAATTAACAATGACAATAAGGATCGAGACCGTAGACGATATCATTCAGAATCAAACGGACTTGGACCTAAAGGAAGTGGAAAGCATTAGAAAGCTGGAAGATGCATTGGCTCAAAAGATTGAAGGGCGTCTATCGGCCACGCTTGAAATCGTGCAAAAAGAGATGAAAGCGGACGTGATCGGTTTTGCAGATGAATTCAGGCGCAAATACCCGGACGAGTGGCGGGAGCTAAAAGGTGAATGGGATGATAGATATCCTACAGTTGATGTGATTTTTGATATTACGGCACATGTTTTAAGAACAGGAAAAGGCGGGACGTCTTGAGCCTTCTCAAGCAAAGAGGTGAAAGCATGAAAGTGGTTTATATCGTCGGTATAACAGTCCTCGTCCTGTTGATGCTCTTCTATCAATTGCCGAGAATAAAATCAGCAGAGAGGAAAGAAAAAGCCGCCTTTGCAACCCTGACGGGCATGGGGTGGGTGATCGCATCCATGTACATTATTTTCCCGACAATGACCTCTCTGGCCAAAATCATTGATTTTCTATTGGTTCAGTTAAGAAATATCATTATGAGTCCTTTTTAGTCAAGGACGACCTGACTTTCTCTCGACCAGTGAAGAAAGTCTTTTTTTTTTAAAACAAAATAAATAAATGTTTGATTGTTTAATTCGGATCATTTGAATAACAAGCGGATGGAGCCGATTCATGTTGTGAACAAAGCATTTAAGGCGGTTGACCGAGATCGTGGCCGTACAATCGTTGGACGAGAGAATTATATCATGGCTCAACTGCCTCGTTTTCTTCCTCGGAGCATGGATGCCGGTATAACGGTTCCCATGCCTTTCTGTTTAAGGAGGGCGAATTCTCTGCTGCTTGGATGGATGACAGTCCCCGCTCATGCAAGCTCCCCTCTTTTCACAATTGAAGGCGAGGACGCTCAGCTCACTTCCGATCTCCAAGTAGTGACCGAAATTTACGGACAACCCAAGCCCGGCTTCTCCGGGAGCGGGTTTGTCTGGATGCAGCACCAAGAAATCTGCCATGATTCTATCTAACGCATTCGTAGTTGATGAATAAATCAAAGGTTTTACAAAGTTTTAATCCTCCCTTTACCATGCATGGATTGAATGACTGGGGGCAAGCCCGTATCCTTTTATACGTACATTTATATGTTATAAGGGAGGGAATAGAAAATTGAATAAAAGGATTGTGCTGACAAGCCGTGTACTTGCCCTCATCATGCTGCTGACCTCGCTGTTGTCGACAGGGTACAGCCCGATGTCGATCACGGGCGTTTCGGCAGCGGATTCGAACGTGTTTGCCGGTGCTGGGGTGAAGGCAACGGCGAACGGATACATATCAGAGGCATTTGCTCCGTCCAAAGCTATTGACGGCAGCAAGGATAGCGGGAAATGGAGTTATGCGGGGGACTCCAACTTGCTCGAAACAGACAGCCCGTATTGGATAAAAGTTGATGTAGGCGCCGAAGCTCTCGTGCGCCAATTTGTGCTGTCTCACGCAGGAGCGGCAGGTGAGCCGGTAAGCTACAATACCCGGGATTATACGATCGAGATCAGTAACGATGATATAAACTGGACGCCTGTCGTCACGGTCACCGGCAACACATATGACCAAACTACACATTCCTTGGACATACCGGTGGAGGCTAGATATTTTAAATTGAACATCACGCATCCAGGCGAACCGAATGGTGTAACTGGTTCATACACGGCCAATATTTACGAGTTTCAAGCCATAGGTTCGCCGGCTGGCGCCGCTATCACGCCTTCCGGAATCCGTATCGATAAGCCGGAGCTGGAATTGACGGAAGGGGAGACGGAAAAGCTTTCTGCCACGGTTTCACCGGAAGGGCAAGGCATACCACCAGCCCTGATCTGGACATCGGATGATCCGGGCGTCGCTTCCGTCAGCCCAGACGGGGTCGTTACGGGCCTGCGCGAAGGAACGGTAGAAATTAGGGTGGCAACGGAGGATGGGGCGCATCAGGACTCCGCCACCGTAACGGTTAGGGCAGCTGGCGCGGCGTCCATTGCTTCTTTATTGAATTTCATCGCGAAGGATAGCGAATGGATTTATCTCGATAACGGCTCGAATCAGGGTACAGCCTGGAGAGAGCCAAATTTCGATGACAGCAGCTGGAAGAAAGCGGCGGCTCCGCTCGGATATGCATCAAGCGGCAAAGGACAGGACCTGAATACGCGCATCGAGTACGGTCCCGATGCAGGCAACAAGTATCTGACAACGTATTTCCGCCATGACTTCCAGGTGACTAGCGCTGCCGACATCAAACAACTGGAAGCGTCACTGATTCGCGATGACGGGGCAGTCATCTACCTGAACGGACAGGAAGTGTACCGCACGAATATGCCGTCCGGGGCAATTACGTACACAACTACGGCATCCAGTGCCGTTGGAGACGAACGCGATGAGAATGCTTTCGAAATCGATCCGGCTTTGCTCGTGGACGGCAAGAACGTGATTGCGGCCGAAGTGCACCAGGACCGCGGAGCCAGCTCCGACCTTTTCTTTTCTTTGGAGCTGAAGGGCTCGGATACGCTGCCTCCGGTTATCGGCAAAAATCAGGGGCTGCTTGGAGAGTATTACACAGGCAGAAGCAATTTTGAATTTGGCGATTATAAAGGAACGGTTATCGACTCTCGGATTGAATTTGCGAACCTGGATCCGGTGCTGCAATCGCTGACCGGCCAGTCGGATAAAGCCAATGTCCGCTGGACCGGTCAGATCATGCCGCCTCAAACGGATGATTACACCTTTCACATGATCGGCGACAACGGCTTCCGGCTGTGGATCGATGATCAACTGATCGTCGATCATTGGGTGAATGATTGGGATAAGGAACAGACCAGCAATCCAGTTACACTGCAAGGAGGCGTGAAATATAGCTTCAAAGTGGAGTACTTCGAAGATTTTGGCGGCTCCAATCTGTATCTGCGCTGGTCTACACCGTCGCTGGCCAAAGAGATCGTTCCCGACCATGTCTTTTATTTGCCGGAGGACTATAACGGTCCCGCCCGGGCGACGGTTACGGCCGATGGCCTGAATGTTTCGCTTGACATGCTGTCGGAGTTGGACTCGCTGCCAGGTACGTTAAAGGATCACCTTGCGGTGACGGCCGACGGTCAGGCGTTTTCCATATTGGAAGTGAAGCAAGGCAGCGATCCGTCCGGTATATCACTGAAGGTCGCGGAACCGATAACGCCGGTTCAAACCGTGAACGTGACGTATGATGGGCAAGCCGGCCTGCAATTGATCGACGGCACGAATGTGAACAGCTTTGCTATTCATGCGGATAATCGGTCGGAAGTCGTTGATTATGCGCCATTTGATATTGCCATGTCTCTTCATGGTGATGCGGGAACCAGACGCAGTTTCGCCTGGTACACCCAGTACCCGAATCCCGATTCGGCACCGGCGGGCATCTTGAACAGCGAAGTTCAGATCGTGCCGGCTGGACAAGCATTTGATTCACCAGCGATGAAGTCCTTTCGCGGAACGAGCGAGGTGATCCATGTCCGCATTACCCGCTCCACAAGCGGTACGTATCTGTCGCATAAGGTGCTCGCCGAAGGCCTTGAACCGGGAGTAACGTACCAATACCGGGTTGGCAGCGGCGGATATTGGAGCAATACTGGACAAATCACGACCAAGGCCAAAGACGAGAAGGAGTTCTCGTTCCTGTACATGACCGATTCTCAGGGCGGCAACACCGAGGATTACAAAACATGGGCGGGTGCGCTCCGCTCAGGCCTTCAGCAATTTCCGAATTCGAAATTCTTGGTCATGCCCGGCGATATGGTGGACGTCGGCGATCTCGAGGAGCAGTGGCACGATTATTTCACACAGCCTCAGGATCTCCTGATGAATCTGCCGCTCATGGCGACCATCGGGAACCATGAAGGACCTAACCATAACAATTTTTATTATCATTTCAACATGCCGGACGAATCGTTTACCGATTCCAAACCGAAGGGGGCGGTTTATTCGTTCGATTACGGACCGGTGCATTTCATGGTATTGAACACCGGCGATATTCCGTGGGACAGCGCTCAACATGAATCATTCGAGAAACAGATCGAATGGCTGAGAAAAGAAGTCGCCGAGACCGACAAGAAATGGAAGGTTGTGGCCTTCCATAAGGCGATTTACTCGGTTGGCGGCCATGCGGTCGACCGCGATATTTTAGAGCTGAGAGAAAAACTGTATCCGATCATAGATGAGCTGGGGATTGATCTCGTTCTTCAAGGCCACGATCACACTTTCATGAGATCCTATCAAATGTATAATGACAAGCCGGTCCAGAACGTGGTTACGGACGCAAGCGGCAGCGTCATCGATCCGGACGGGACGCTCTATCTGATCAATAACGCGGCGGGGCGCAAATATTACGGCGTCAGAGACGATGTGGACAAATATTACGCAGCCAAGTACAGCCAGCCTTACAAGCCGGTGTACACAGGGATTCAGGTAACGGAGACTTCCTTGACGATGCAGTCTTTTATTGCAGGCGAATCGACGCCGATGGACACGTACACCATTGTAAGAAATGACGCACGACCGGAAGCCGTGGAAGGGTTGTCCGCAGGCAAATCGGGAGACGGAAAAACGGTGCTCTCCTGGAGCTCGCCGAAAGTTACGGACACGGAAGATGCCGTCCGGGGCTATAGAATTTATGAGGTGAACGGGAAGCTTGGTCCAAACTGGAGCGCCTACGTTCCGGCTGATGGAGACAAAACGAGTTATCAGTACTTGGTAGAAGGCACCGACCCGAACCAGACCTATGAATTCGCCGTTAAAGCGGTTGATAAGCGGGACAATTCGCCAGCTGCGACGGTCACCACCTCGGGCAACAAGCCGGCTGCACCTACGGCCCCGGTTGTGGACGACGGTCGTAATACGTTCGGTTGGACGAACGTACCGGGATATGGGCAGCCTTCCGATTACGAGTTCAGCACCGACGGCGGAGCAACCTGGAAACCCGTAACCGCGAATCCGCAGCCTGTCGGGGATGGCCAATATCCTGCCGGAACGGTTATGGTGCGCGTGAAGGCGGATGAAGCCGGCGGAAGACCAGCCGGTATACATCTGGCATCCGATAAGCCGTTTACGGAGAACCGCGTCCATGATACGTACCAATTATCCGGTCAGCTTACAAGAGAAGGCCAGCTCAAGGTAGATGTCGTCGTGGAACAGACGGCAGAATACAGCGGCGATGCTTATGTTGTGTTTGAGCTCATGGACGGCAACAAACCACTCTTGATCAACGCCATCCCGATTCAACGGGATCGGCTTGAGATCTCGCAATACTTTAACGTGAGCGGGGATCAATACAGCGTCAAAGTATTCGTATTCGATGAATTTAACAGCGATCCTGAGGTGCCGGTCCGTTTGGCGAAACCGGTCGAGCTTCGATGACGGACAGAAAGAGAGGATTGACGATGTTGAAAAAAAACGTGGCACTTATGCTGATATTGCTGTTCATACTCTCGCCGGCTTCGGTGTTCGCGGCGGAGGACTTCTCGCTGTCGCTGAGCGCATCGGAAGTGAAGCGGGGCGACGAAATCACGATCTCCGGCACCGTTCCGGTTGAGGCTGGGGATGTGGTGGTCAAGATGGTAACGCCTCGCCAAACGGTGCTGTATATCGATGTTATCGCAGCAGCGGCTGGCCGTTACTCAACGAAGGTAGGAATTCCGGCCGATGAAGACCTGGCGCCTTCCGGCGTCTATACGGTCACGGCAGGCACCGGCTCCTCCACGGATTCAAGGACGTTTAGAATTGCCGGAGCACCTGTAAATCCGCCGGGAGGCGGCGATGGCGGCGATGGTGGCGGGAATCCCGGTGGGGGTAGTCCGGGCTCCGGCGGCTCGAGCGGCGGTGGAGGCAGCGTAACGCCTCCGCCGAGCTCGTCCGGCGGCATTCCAGCCGGTGCCGGCTCCGCACCGGGCTCGATCATCCATCCGGAGCTAACCTCGGACGGGCGGTATATCGTCGGCGAAGACACGATGGCAGAGGCTGTTAACCAGGCCAAGGAATCGGTGACGATTGAATTGCCCGCGTCCGCAGGCGAATCCGGCTCCGCCCTGGAATTGGCGGCAGGATCGATACATGCTCTCGTGAAGCGGAATCTGGATCTGATCGTCACGTCAGGAAACCGGACGGTTCGGCTCCCTGCAGGCTCCATCGCTGTGCCGAATGACAAGTCAGCCCTGATCCGCATAGTGCTCAAGGCAGCTTATACGGAGGAAGCGCGGGCCCTGATTCAGCGGTCCTTATCATCCAAAACAGACTATTCCGCTACCGATGTCGTTCTCTCCGTGGTCATCCAGATCGTCTCGGGGAACAACGTGACGGAAGTCCATAATCTGACCAAACCGGCTGTGGTTAGCTTTAAATTGACGGAGGCACAGGAGAAACAAATCTCTTCCGATCTTGCCGGCGTGTATTACGTTGACGGCAGCGGTATTGAACATGTGCCTGGGACGCTAAAGAACGGTACCTTCATTTTTATGGCGGATCATTTTTCCTACTATGCCGTTTTGGAATATAACAAAAGCTTTATCGATATGGCTGGGCATTGGGCCGAAGACGCCGTGAAAGCTCTTGCGGCCAAGGGCTTGGTTACCGGTGTAGATGAACGACGTTATGAACCGAACCGCGGCATCACCCGTGCGGAATTCGTAACCCTGATCATGAGATCGATTCAACATGAAGGGAACAATTCAGCGGTAAACGGAGCGAATCCGTTCAAGGATGTACCAACCGGTCGCTATTACACGGAGTTTGTGACAAAGGCTGCAGCGCTTGGCATTGTGTCGGGATATGAAGGGGCGTTCAGACCAAACGACCCGATTACACGGGAAGAGGCGGTGGTCTCCCTTATCCGTGCGGCGGCATATCTCAACCTGGAGGAAACCACTCAGGGCGAGTCGGCCTTTGCCGACGCAGAGTCGATTTCCACATGGGCTATGGCGGCTGTGCATGAAGCCTGGACGCTCGGCTTGATTCAAGGGGACGGCATGAGCTTCAACCCGAAACGTTCGGTAACGCGGGCCGAAGTGGCCGTGATGATTCATCGGTTGATCGCAGATCGGTCTTGATAAGTTGAAAGCGAGGGGAACCAAGCATAATGGGAAAAAAGATCATTTCAATGCTCATGACAGTACTGCTGCTGTACGGTTTCATGGAGCCTGCGTTATCCGCAGGCTTCGCATGGGCAGCTTCCTCATCCACGGCGGTTGCGGGCGCAGAGACAAGGAACGTGGCACTGGGAGCCCAGGTGACCGCATCCGGACAGTGCAACAGCAATGAAGGTCCCGGATTTGCCGTTGACGGCAAAACGGACACCAAATGGTGCGACAATACCAACGCCAAAATCAAATGGCTTAAGCTTGATTTGGGCAAGGAATATACCATTAACCAATGGGTGGTTCAAAATGCCGCCATTCACGAAAAAAGCAACGCTCCGTTCTGGAACACCAGGGATTTCCGACTGCAAAAAAGCGATAACGGAACGAGCTGGAAGGATGTCGATGTTGTCAAAAACAACGCGCAAACGATTGTGGACCGGTATCTATCCGAGCCCGTAACGGCCCGCTACTTCAGATTTTACGTAAGCCAGGGGGCATACGACAGCAACACGGTCCGTCTGTATGAGCTTGAACTGCATGGCGTGGATGCCGGTCAAACCCCGGCTTACCCGCCAGTGAGTTTGGCTCCCGTCGATTACGTAGATCCGTTTATCAACACGCTGGGGGACAACGGACAGACGAACCCGGGGCCGACAACGCCTTTCGGATTGGTGTCCCTGGGCCCGGACAGCGATGGAGGGGCTTTCAGCGGTTACTACTACGAGGACAAGCATTTGAAAGGTTTCTCGCATCTGCGGTTCAGCGGCGTTGGCTGCAGCGGCGGGGGCGGGAACATTCTGATGATGCCGCAGACCAGTGCTTTTACCAAAAACAGCGGCGAGTACAAGCAAAAATATGACAAAAGCAGCGAGCAGGCATCCCCCGGCTATTATGCCGTGAACCTGGATTCCGGAGTCGGCGTGGAGCTATCCGCTTCGGACAATGTCGGCTTTCATCGGTACACGTTTCCGGATGCGGCCGGAACGGGCTCGGTGCTGGTGGATCTCTCCAACGCTTATGCAGGCATGGTGAATGCCAATCTAAAAGTAGAGAACAACCGTGAAATATCAGGCATGGTTCAGTCGAAGAACGTATGCGGCCATGGCTATTACACGATGTATTTCTCCATCACGTTTGATCATGATTTTGACTCTTACACTTCCTGGCAGGGCGATTCTGTGGGTACCGAGGCTGTACGCACGGGTGCCAACAGCGGAGTATGGGTCAATTTCAATACGGCTGCAAACAAAGTGGTCCAAGCCAAGGTCGGACTTTCTCCTGTGAGTATCGAACAAGCGAAATACGAGCGCGAGCATGATATCGCGGATTGGGATTTTGATGCGCAGCATGCCAAAGTGCGAAACCTTTGGAGCGAGCTGCTGGGCAAAATTGAAATTACCGACGGCGATGAGCGGAACAAGCGAATCTTTTACACGCAAATGTACCATATGTTCCTCCACCCGAATAAGGTAAGCAGCTCCTCGGGCACTTTCAAGGCGGGCAGAGACGAGAACTCGATCCGTCAAACTGCCGAGCTTGGCGATGATTTCGAGTATTACAACGGCTGGACCACATGGGATGATTTTCGAAAGTACGCGCTCTTCTCCGTGCTGGAGCCGCAAACCTATAACAACATGGTCAAATCTCTCGTTGATCTGTACGAAACCAGAGGCGCCTATACGCAGTGGGGAGAAGGCTACTGGCCGAGCCCTACCGTAAGAAACGAATTCAACGGTGCCGTCATTCTGGATGCTTATGCGAAGGGATTCAGAGACTTTGACGCCTACGCCGCTCTTCAGGGCATGGCGGTGGATGCGGACAACTTCTCTGTGAACGACGGCGAAATTTCCGGCAAGTTAGAGAAAGCCAGAAGCGGGTACTTCCCGATGAAGCTGGCCGAGATGCTCGGAGACCGCGACACTTACGATAAATATAAGCAAGTCGCGTTGTCCTACAAGGAGCTGTGGAATCCGGACCAGGTCGACGAAAATGGAGACAAATACGGCTTCTTCACTCCAAATGGTACGAGCGTCAGCAAAGCGGATATCACCACTGTGAACAAGTATGCTTATCAAGGCAATCTGTGGACTTACCGCTGGTCGGCTTCCCAGGATATAAAAGGGCTGGCTGAATTGATGGGCGGCAAAAGAGAAATGGCGAAGCAGCTTCAAGATTTCTTTAAAAGAAACGAATACGTGGCGATTAATGAACCCGATTTGGAAGCCCCGTACCTGTTTAATTACCTGGGCATGCCTTATTTGACCCAATATTATGCCAGACAGTACACAACGGAAGCGGTGACCCAGCGGTATCACAACCACGGTCTGTATGCATACCCGATCAAATCCCGGGTTTACCGGGACGATCCCGAAGGCTATCTTCCCTCCATGGATGATGATGCCGGCGGGATGTCCTCCTGGTTCGTATACAGCGCGATGGGCCTCTTCCCTGGCAATCCGGGCGACGCTAATTTCCTGATCGGATCGCCGATCTTCTCGGAGCTGAAGCTGCATCTGGACGGAGGCAAGACGTTTACGATCAAGGCAAACGGCGTTTCGAGCCAAAATCGTTTCATTCAATCGGCGGCGCTGAACGGACAAACCTTCGATCAAGCCTGGATCAGCTATGAGGATATAATGAAAGGCGGCGTGCTGGCATTTGATATGGGATCGGAGCCGAATACGGAGTGGGGTGCATCCCCGGAGGCGGCACCGCCGACGCACGATTACGGTACGGAGGTGGATAACAGCATGTCGCGTAAGCAGCTAATTGCCGAGGAAGAGGAATGGAAGTATTTCGACCAGGGACTTTACGCGGGCGATGACTGGACCGGTGTAGCATATGATGATGGTGCTTGGAGCTCAGGACAGGCGCCGCTTGGCTACGACAATACGGATTATGCCAAAACAGTGGTTAGCTACGGCCCGGATGCCAACCGTAAATACACCACAACATACTTCCGCAAAACGTTTGAGATGACGGATGTGAACGATATTCTGGAGCTTGAAGGCAGCCTGATCTGCGATGACGGAGCCGTCGTGTATTTGAACGGACACGAAATCATCCGGACCAACATGCCGCAGGGACCGGTATCCTATGACACATTCGCCAATGCGACTGTGAACAATGAACGCGACCCTAATGTCTATCGGATCGATCCGTCATATCTTGTTAAAGGCACAAACGTGCTGGCCGCCGAGGTCCATCAGGTGAATGCCACCAGCTCAGACCTCGCCTTCGAATTCAGTCTGAATGCGGTGAAGCGTTTGGAGAAGCCTGCTGCACCGACCGAACCGGTTGTGGACGACAAGGCGAATACCTTTGGCTGGACCTATGTGCCGGGATTTGAGAAAGCGACGGATTATCAATATAGCACCGATGGAGGCAAAAGCTGGAGATCCGTGACGGCGAACCCTCAGACCGTTGGGCCGGTTGCGTACGATGCGGGTCAAGTACAGGTCCGGGTAAAGGCGGATGAAAGCCTGGGCCTGGCCGCCGGGTATGCGCTGTTATCGGATCAAGTGTATACGTCGGACATCCAGTGGGATGTATTCGATCTGGACGCCGAGGTGAAGCGAACCGGCAACATGCGGGTCGAAGTGGCCGGAACATTAAAAGGAGACTATGTCGATTCGGCCCTTGCCGTCATTCAATTGATGGACGGCAGCGGCCAGCCGGTGGTTTCAAGCGGCATCCCGGTCGACACGGGAGACTTTAACATTTCCCAAACGTTTAACGTGAACGCTAGCAAGTTTCAGGTGAACATCTACTTGGTGGATGCCTATGACGGCAATATTTATAATTCGCTGTGGCTGGCGGAACCGATTGTATCGCAGCCTGAACCGGTTCCCGATCCGGAGCCTGAACAGCCCGAAGAGCCTGGAACGAAGCCTGATCCGCTACCGATCCCAGATCCGGAGACGGTGCTGCCGGATGATCCGGTGGAGCCGGAACCGCCTGTCGGCGACACCAGAACGATCCAGTTCGAGGACCGAAGCAGCTGGTCTTCGGCGGTCAATACGTTCAACGGCAATCCGCTCAAAACCGAAACCGGCAATGCCGGGACGGTGGTTGCCAATACATTTGACGGGGCATGGCTGTCGTTTGACGATATCGATTTCGGGGCGGAGGGAGGCAACCTTATTTCCGTGGAATACACGGCGCCTTCCAACAGAGCACCGGCTGACGCTGTGCTTGAATTCCGGCTCGGAGGCGTAGATGGCAAGCTTGTCGGAACGGCGGCCCTCAAGCAGACCGGCAGCGGATGGACCAATTACAAAACGGCGGATGCGCTCCTGAACCAGACGCTGACGGGCAAGCAGAACTTGTATATTGTAATGAAAGGCAGCACCACAGGCTCGCTGCCTTATATCGGAAATTTCGACTCGTTCACTTGGGGCTACCATAAGCTCCGCAGCGACTATGCCAAACTCGAGCTTGAAACCTATGATGAGTGGTCCTCCGACGTTAACCCGTCTAACCGTGGTCCGCTGAAGACGGAATCGGGAAAAAGCGGGTTGCAGGTTGCCAATACGTTTGACGGGGCATGGCTGGCTTACAAAGGAATGGACTTTGGCAGCGCGGGCGTGAATCAGCTGTCCATTGAGTATTCCAGCAACAGCACGAACTGTGCCCCGGAATCCGCTGTAGAGGTTCGGCTAGGCGGAGTGGACGGCATCTTGATCGGAACGATACCGGTGCCTCCAACGGCAAGCGGGTGGGGAACATACAAAACCGCCACCGGGCAACTGACCGAGGCGCTCAGCGGCGTTCATGATGTGTATTTTGTGTTGACCGGATCAACCAACTCCACCTATAAATATATCGGAAACTTTGACCGGGCAGAATTTACCCGGCAATAAAAAGCAAAAGCGTCCCACAAGTCTTTTATTTAAGGCTTGTGGACGCTTTTTTTCTCCTGTTCCAGTCACTACCGTTACTTACACTGAACGTCGAAGTGAGCATGTAAAAATGATATGGAGAACTTTAGCATAATGCTTAACGACTAACAACTAAAAATAAAAGTACCTTCCTTCATTGGATCAGCTTATGTATTATAGGCTCAACATGTTTGCTGGTAGTCAGGCGGGGCGCACTGATCACCAAGAGAGCTACAGTCGCCGCGGCGGCGACCTCCTGTTTGACCCGATCAACAACAATCTGCTCAACATGACCAACCAAAATGGCTACAGCTTAATGAGCACATGCACCTATGAGTATAAACGTATGAACTTTTACCCCGCCACCTGATGGATGCTGGCAAGCAGTAGATGTCTTTATTGGTGGGATCTTGATTAAATGCTGCGCAATGCTAATCCTTCTATTATTTAAGGGTTCGATCGTGTCACCGCTGGTTGGCATTGACGAATCCACAGCTGTGCCGATGGGAGCCATTTTGTTTGCTACGTCCGTGCTGGGTGCGGCATCGTTTTTCAAACTGACGAAACCACAGGGGAGAGCAGTGGAAAGCTGATATGGTGATTGGGGAGAGGGCGAAAGTCCTCTCTTTTTTGGATTTGCATGCATAAGAAAATATGCAAAATATCCCTCGAATGACATGTCCGCTTTAGTGACAAAATGTACTAAGGTGGTGAATGCGAAATGCGGATAAACAGGATGTTCATCGTAATGCTGTCCCTTGTGCTGATCACGGTAACGGGATGCCAGCATCAAAAACCTGCCGAACAGGATTTGCTGAGGGTTAAATCCGAACAAGGGAACACTCATAAGAAAGTCATATTTCTGATGGTCGACTCATTAATGGCACAGGCGATCGATAAGGGCATATCTCAAAAACAGCTGCCCACCTTTCAATATTTGATTGAACATGGACAATACTATAAGGATCTGGTCAGCTCTTTTCCTACGATGTCCGTCACGATTGACAGCACGATGTTGACGGGAAAATATCCGAATGGCCATAGCGTACCGGGGCTTTTATGGTATTCATCCGACGATAAAAAGATGATCAACTACGGAACAGGACCGATGGAAATCCTCAGGCAAGGCATCAATCCGGTCCTGACCGATGCTTTAATCCATTTGAACGGAAAACATCTAAATCCGAATTCACGTACAATCCACGAAGAATTAGCCCGGCTCGGCTTGAAATCAGGATCGATTAACGGCCTGATTTATCGTGGAACGACCGAGCATACGCTGACGATCCCGGATTGGATTCAAGGTCCGACTTCCCTGCAGAAAAAAATAAAAGTCAAAGGCCCGGATTTTTTAACCTTGGGAGCCTTGTCGAACCCCCTAGAAGGTAAAGAGAATCTGCCTGATGATCTCAACGATCGGATGGGGCTGAACAATAAGTATGCAATCGAAGCCGTTAGCTATCTGATTCAAGCCAACAAGCTTCCGGATTTTTTGTATGTTTATTTACCGGACCTGGACCAGAAGCTTCATAAAAAAGGTCCGTCAGAGCTCGAAGGCGTCAAAAAGGTGGATCAGCAGCTCCAATCCTTATTAAATGCCTTCGGATCCCCGGAAAAAGCGTTTAACGAAGCGATTTTCGTCATCGCTGGGGACAGCGGAATGACACAGCTTCTTCCGGCGGAACAACGTTCGGAGATTGATATGCCCGCTATGCTGAAAGGCATCTCCGTTCTAAAGCCGGGCGAAGAGGTGAAAGCGGAGACCGAGGTCGCCCTCGCAGTCAATGAAACGATGGCTTATGTATATAATTTCAAATCGAGTCGTTCTTTGAGAAGCTTAGCGGATATCCTAAGCAAGGACGACCGCATCGATTTTGTTGCTTGGAAAGAAAATGAATGGATTCATGCCATTCAGGGATCTACTTCGAAAGAACTCCGATATAAGGCGAAAGGTAACCTGGTCGATCGCTATAAACAGACATGGACCGTGAAGCAGGATGCCGAGGTGCTGGACCTTAAATTGAATGCCGATGATCGGACCTTGGATTACGGGCAGTATCCCGATGTGCTGGAGAGGCTGTCCGGGGCGCTGAACTCTCATAAAGGTGAATTTTTGGTCGTGACGGCTAAACCGGGATACGAATTGGCGGACCGCAGTTCACCAACGCATGAGGGGGGCGGGGGCCATGGCTCGATCCGACGTATGGAGTCGCTTGTCCCACTGATCATTGTCGGAACGAACGAAAAGCCGGCGAATTTACGAATGGTTGATCTAAAAGCATATCTACTTGATTTGTTGACAAATCACATTCAGAAGACTAAATAATTTGCAAAGGCTATACAGTCATGTTTTATGACGATGCCATTGTTGAAATTTGCAAGATAGTAGGCACTCTTTTTCGATTTTCATGGAAAAGGGTGCCTTTTTCGTAGGAATTTATTTGACGATTGACGTTATAATATGATGTAACTCTAGCCACAGTACTTCAAGTTATACAAGATCATCAGCCTCATACGAATCTTAATAAGGAGCTGGACAAACATGACAACCAACCCAATCATTCATTCCGTTATTTTTTCACTTAAACATGAGAAAGGATCGGCGGAGGAGCATCGTTTTTTGGAGGATGGACGATCTGCCCTCAGTACGATTCCAACGGTTCAAGCGTTTAAGGTATTTAAACAAATCAGTCCTAAAAATACATATGATTTCGGCTTCTCGATGGTATTTGATAACGAAGCCGATTATGAAGCCTATAATGTGCATCCGCAGCATGTTGATTTCGTCGAGAACCGCTGGAAGAAGGAAGTGGAACAGTTTTTGGAGATCGATTACAGCGAAGTGTAGAAGATGAATACACGGTAACGGAGGGAGAACACATTGAATCAAGCAGAGGAAGATAAAGAGTTGCAGGTAACGCCGCGGCAGGCATTAGGACGGTTGAAGCCTTACACGGCAGGAAAGCCCATCTGGGAAGTACAGCAGGAATACGGCTTGGATCGCGTCATCAAATTGGCTTCCAATGAAAATTCACTCGGTCCTTCGCCCAAAGCATTGCAAGCCATTCAGGAGCGGTTGTCTGATCTGCACCGTTATCCCGACGAACGCTCTTCGGGTCTCGCGCAAACGCTTGGCGAGCACTTGGGATTGGCGGCGAATCAATTCATTGTGACAAACGGCGGCGATGAACTGATCATGCTGATTTCTCGGGCATACCTTGAGCCTGGCGACGAGATCGTGGTTCCTGATCCAACATTCAGCGAATATGAGTTTGGTGCTTTTCTTATGTCCAGTACGGTCATTAGGGTACCGCTGCGCAAACAATTTGCCTTCTCTGCGGAAGATATACTGTCCGTGATTACGGAACGAACCAAAATCGTGTATCTGTGTACACCCAATAATCCAACAGGCACCTATATTCCCGAGCTTGAAATGAAAAAGCTTCTGGACCGTCTTCCTACTCGCGTACTGGTTGTGATCGATACGGCATATCGCCATTACGCGACAGCGCCTGATTACTCGGACGGGATCGATTTCATCAAGATGGGATATCCGGTCATCACCCTGAATACCTTCTCCAAAATCTACGGTCTTGCGGGTATTCGCGTCGGCTACGGAGCAGCTTCAGCAGGCATTATCCGCACATTGCTTCAGGTTAAAGAGCCGTTTAATGTCAATGCGTTGGCACAAGCAGCGGCATCGGCGGCACTTGGGGATGAGGAACACGTCCAGGCATCATGCCGGATGAATGAACAAGGCAGACAGCAAATCTATGAGGGGCTGAGTCGGTTATCGATTCCTTACGACGAGAGCATGAGCAATTTCATTCTGGCAGAGCTTGGAGAACATGCGGATGCCCTGTACCATAAGCTGCTGGAGCGGGGGATTATCGTCCGATACGCCAAAGGTTGGGGACTGCCTGGGCATATCCGGATTTCGGTAGGAACGGCGGAAGAAAATCAAGAGCTGCTGGATGCTTTGGGCGAAGTCTTAATGCATACAACGTAACCCATGGTAAGTATGAAGCGTTAAAGGGGATGCTGGTCATCCGGCAAAAAAGCCAGCAGCAAGAGCAGGTATGCGAAATATCAAAAGGACCGCAGGTGCGGTCCTTTTTTTGATGGATTGTTATGTGGTCCAATCCGTATCCTGGACTTACAAATCTTTAAGATTACCTCGATTCTCAATGACGGTCGTTACTCGCAGCTTGAAATCCAGATTAGGGTAGTAAGTCGTTCTCCAATCCCGCAGCTGTTCTCGGGTCAGATGATTTCTGAAAAATTGGCCCAAAGCCAAGATATCCGCTTGTTCATTTTGCGTCTCTTGAAACATCTGATTCAGCCGGAGGGTGAGCAGTTCTTCCAGCTTCTCGGTGATCTGCCCTTCCGTCGGATGCCCCCTAGAGTCCAGGATGGTAACCTTCAGTCTAAGATGGCTTCGAAGATAAGGTTTGCCATCCTGCATCCAGCTGTGATGGGTAAGCCTGTTGCTTATGATTTGTACGGTGGCGCTTTCCATGACCTCGACTTTGCCGAACGCGCTTTTTCCATAAAAGGCATTAGCCACAAGCGTTTCATCGGGGCCGATTCGGCCCGTCATCCTGCCATTCTTGATGATGGCCGAACCCATGCATTCGATGCTTGTGGATTTTCCTGAACGTATAATGGGGACGATGACATCATGCGTATAGGAATGAATGCTGCGAAACATTTGCCATACCCTCGTATCCGCTAATTGAGGGTTCCAGCCGGCGTTTTTTTCGAAAAAGTCATAAACGATATTACCGCTGTGTTCGGATTTCGCTGCCATATCCGAAAAGAATTGATCCAGCCCTTGATCGCTGATAGCAAAAAGCGTTTTGGAGGAGATATCTCTGGAACGATTAAATGCGGAAATGATATCTTCCATGCCGTTTCGGGCAAATTTTTTATCCACGATGACGATTTTCAAATGCAGCAGATCCACTTGAGTCTCCATGTTCATGCTTATATGATCGATGATTTCATTGATGGTATCGCCCGTATCCGAAACGATATTTACGGTGCTTGTATCATTCGTTGCCGGGATATCCAAAAACACCTTGTATTGATTCTCCTCGGTTAACGAAATGCCCATGATCACCGGAAGCGAGCGATGATTAATGTCTTTGATATCCCAGCAGCCGGTAAGCAAGGGAACCAGGGCGGCCAGCATGAGAAAGCACTTCAAGGCATGGCGGATGATGACCGGGTTGTCCATTTTATGTTACCTCCGTTGCACGGTTTGCTTTATGCTTGTGCCGCCATCCGATGATAAACGTGATCAGCGGAAGCACCAGGAAAATATACAGTCGCAGAGGAATAATCCACACTTGCAGCTTCTTAAGGAAATCCCAGTTGGGGATGGCGATGGATATGGCAAACAAACCGGCGGTCAGAGCAATCAGTAGATAGATATTGGGAATCATTGGGGCAGCCCGTTTGGTAAGCGTAACGAGAACCCATAATGTCACTCCCAAGTACAGCAGCGCAAACGCCATCAGGCTCAATAAGAAAAAAATCGTGACCCGATCGAACAACAGCCAAGTGATATTCACGGTGTCTATGGTCATCAGCATGGGAAATTGATATAACTCGGCGGTCGCTTGCCCAAAGGTCAGAAGCGGCAAATATACCGATAACAAGAACATGGGAAGCAGCAGAAGACAGCCCAGCATCATTTTCTTGATGCTAATATGTATGGATGGCGGTAACAGTCCCAGGAAAAAGAAGCCGCCAGCATAGACGAATAAACTGACTAGAAAATCGGGTTTCGCAAGAAATTGGAACGATTGTTCAGGGTCTATGATCGGCATCAAATAATACCAATCCAAATTTTGAAAGCTAAAGCAGAGAACAAAAATGATGGGGAATGTGAACAGAATGACCAGCAGGATGCTGGTTCGGGCCATGCTGGCCATGCCTTGCCAAGCCATGAGAAAAGCAATAGCAATCAATAACAACTGGATCGCCCACAGCGGCGTGGTTGATAAAAAGACCAGGTTCAACATCTCGGAATAGGCCCTAAGCGTGATGATAATAGCGATACCAAAGTAAAAGAAGGCAGGAAGCAAAAAGATCCACGCGAGATATTTACCGGCGCTCCGGAACACATCCACGATATTCACGACATTCCGCTGGGCGGCCCATTGCAGGCCTTTAATGTACATGAAGAGGGCGACTGCATGCAGCGCATAGCTTATGGAGATTCCGATCCAGTGCCCCATTTTCATGCCTGAAAACAAATCGGAGGGATAGAGAAAAAAGATAAGCCCCATATGACAAACCACGTACAGGATGGTTGCATGATAACCACTTTTATCCATTTCGCTCATCCTTCTGATTTAATGTAGGTAATGATAAGTAAGGAATCCCCATACTTTTCTGATGACCCATATAGGCGCAGACGACAACGATTCCAGCAAGCAGCCCTAACATGCCATAGATGGCGGATAAAATGATCAGCAGATATTTGAACACGCGAACAGATACAGAGTTCTGAAATCCCACTACCGTGGAAGAAGCAATGGTTGTACCCGCCAGCACGATAATTAGCAGGTTGCTGACCAGTTTGGCGGATACGGCAGCTTGGCCCAGTATAATACCGCCCACCATCGTAATGGTGGGTCCCACGCTTTTCGGAAGACGGACACTCGCTTCCAAGATGAGCTCCAGAACGATGAGGAGCAGCAGCGTCTCGACAAAGGCGGGATAAGGGACGTCCTGCCGGCTGTTCGCAATCGATAAGGCCAGCTGAAGCCTCAGAATTTCAGGATTAACGGACACCAAGGCCACATAAAGCCCGGGAATAATGGTCGCGATCAAGACGCCGACAACTCTCAGGAGTCGGATCAGGTACATGAACGGGAGAGGATAATTATGATCGTCCTTCATGCAGAACATATCCATGACAAGGCTGGGTAAAATAATTGCGAACGGATAACGGTCCAGCATGAACACAACCTTGCCTTGCTGAAGGGAGTGAGCCGCATTTTGCGGCAATTCCGTCATGGTGAAGTTGGTTACGAGCGACCACGTGTTTACGCCCAGCATATTCTCGAGATGCTGAATATGGTGAACTTCCTGATCCAGACCCGCCTTGATTTTCGCTTGAATGGATTGCAGTAACCGGGGGTCGATTCGGTCTTCCTGATAGATTAACAATAAGGATTTGGGATGACTCTTCCCGACGGTGTACGTTTCGACTTGCAAGGAGGATCCGGTGCAATGTTTTCGAAGAATGCCGATGTTCGTATTGATATCTTCCAGAAAAGCGCTGCTTGAGCCGTATAACGTATTTTCCGTTTCTGGCGATGAGACAGAGCGGGTGACACTTTTCGATATCGGAAGGACGGCGCTGCAAGTTCCAGACAAGGGTTCCAGGACGATCAGGTTGCCCTTCATGATGTCAGGAATAACCGCTTCCAGTTTGGGTTCGACAAGCTCGCCTAGATTTTTAAGAAGTGAAGCGGGCGACAGGGAATTTTCAATCATATTTGAGGTTTGGATTTGCAGTGAAGCGATACTCTGGGGAAGATCAACTAAAGAATCTAAACCGATCACTTGAACTTGATACTGAAGCAATTGAATTTCAACATTGAAAAAATCAGCATTCGCTTTGAAATACTCAGCCAGGCTTTCTTTGAGATCCATAACTTCACTCCCCCGACACATATATTAGATATCCTTTCCATCGCAGCCTTTGATTTATGCATAAAATCAGAATTGATGTCACACTTGGACCGCCTTGTTTGTCTACATTATGAAATAGTCGAAAAAGGAGAGATATAAGATGGAGAACATACTCATTATCAACGCACATCCGAGGGTGGAGTCAGCGACTTCGGTCAGCTTGCGGGTGCTTCAGCATTTTTTGGAGGCGTACACGAAATGCAACCCGGCAGGTGCTATAGAACAAATCGATTTATACCGTGATTCTATACCTGCCATAGACCATATGGTTTTAGAGCTTTGGAACAAACAGGGTAGAGGGGAGCCGCTTAACGAAGAGGAGCAGCAGATATCGGACCGCATGTCCGCCATTCTGCAGCAATTTAAGGCGGCACGGAAGTATGTCATCGTATTGCCGATGCACAATTTCAACGTTCCGTCCAAGCTTAAAGATTATATCGATAATATCCTCATTGCGCGTGAGACATTCCAATATACGAAGAACGGCTCGGAAGGTTTGCTAACCGATGGCCGCAGTCTGCTGGTCATTCAGGCAAGTGACGCCATTTACACAAATCATGACTGGTACGCCGAGGTGGAGTACTCGCATAAATACCTTAAGTCCATGTTTAACTTTATGGGAGTAATGGATTATCAGATCATTCGGGCACAGGGAAATGCGATTCTGGATCGGAACCAAGTTCTGGAACAGGCCTTTCTGGAAGCCGAAGAAGCTGCGAAACGGCTGGCGAGCACGGAGGCTGCGATAAAGATTAAATAGGAATGCGATGTATGGAGTACGGTGACGAAGCATAAAAAAGGCTGCCTGATGGCAGCCTTCACTGTTTGGATGGAAGCATAAAGAAATCTTGAAGATGTTATAAGCAGCCTTGATCCTTCAAATAAGCATGCAGCAGGGATATTCCGTCGCGGATTTCGCCTGCCTCCAGGTGACCGTAGCCGAACAATAACTTGTTTGCATGGATCCCTTTTTGAATACCATGATAGTCCAGTGGCGTGATGCGTATCCCATCCTGCCGGGTCCTCTGCCTGAAAGCCTCGTCAAAGATCGCCCCGGGAAATTCTACAGCCAGATGCAGACCGGCTGCATCGCCCCAGGAACGCCATGTATCTCCGAAAAACTCATGTAGCGAAGATAACAGGACCTGCCTCCGTTCGCCGTAGATCTTTCGCATTTTCCCGATATGCCTGTCAAATTTCCGGGTGCGCAAAAACTCGGCTAAGGCAGCTTGCTCAAAAGGGGGATTCTGCACATCCGTATGGGTACGCAAATGCCCCCAGCGCTGTTGAAGCTTACGGGGCACAATCGCATACCCGATCCGAAGCGCCGGGAACAGAACTTTGCTGAACGTGCCGACATAAATGACCCTATCGGGATCCATGGCATATAAAGGTGCGACCGAATCTCCGCTATATCGGAACTCGCTGTCATAATCGTCCTCGATGATATAGCTGCCGTTTTTTCTGGCGTAGCGGATGAGCGCAGCACGCCGATCCGCCGGCAGAATGCCTCCAAGCGGAAATTGGTGAGAGGGTGTAACATAAACGGGACATCCAGACTTGTCGGTCAAGTGATCGGTCTGAATCCCGTGTTCATCTACGGGAACATGATGGATTCGATATCCTTTGTTGATGAACGTCTGCAGCATCTCGATGTTGCAGGGATCTTCAAACCAAATTTCCTGATTTTCCTGAAAGAGTAAGTCGGCAAGGATATTCAGCGCATGTGTTGCACCTGCCGTTATGAATATATCCTGGCTGCATACCTTAAGGCCTTTGCAACGATAAAGCCACAATGAGATTTCTTCTCGAAGTGCAGGCAACCCCTGAGGACCCGTATAACCTAGCAGAGCAGAGCTCATGTCGCCAAGGGTTTTCATTGAAATCTGCTGCCATGCGTACCGTGGAAATAGCCGGAGTTCAGGCTGTCCCGTGCGGAAATCTGCTGCGAAATCAGGAGGAGCTTCTTTCCGCGGCGGCGGTTCAAGGTTAGCCAGGATATCCAGTGCAATGCCTTTAGCGACCCGTGTAGGTGCCCCTTGTCGGCTTATAACGTAGCCTTCGACGCTCAACATGTCAAACGCTTCATTGACCGTATTACGAGATACCATGAGTTCTCTCGCCAACTGACGGGATGAGGGCAGGCCTTCTCCTGGCTGCAGGATTCCTTGAACAATCCTCTCCCTTATGGCTGTATAAATTTGTCGTTTAAGCGATACTTCGCTGCTACGGTGCAGTCTTATTCCCAACATGAGAGCATCCTCCAACTGGTCTGCATAAATTTGCGCTTAACTGGATCTGTAACCATACCAGTATTTTCCCTATGATTGTAGCATAGATTCAGTCGCTGTCGATCTGTAATAACTGGGGGATGTGATTTTTTTGGAACGATGGAAAGGGATGCTTTATTTATGCGGGGCTTTCACGCTTGCAGGGACTTCTGTCATCACGGCGTGGTTTTTGAACGGGAAATTAGGGACATTTACGATAACAGCCGCCAGCTTGGTATTGGCTCTGCTATGTCTGCTTCCTCTATGTAGGAAGGAGCTGGTGAGGACGGTTCGACAGTTAACATTCCGAGACTGGGGGGGTCTATTCTTTCAGGCGTTACTCGGGATGTTTCTGTTTCGGATGCTGCTGCTGCAAGGACTTCTTCATACCAGCACGGCAGAAGCAGGAATTCTAACAGGCGCTACACCCGCCTTTACCGTCATGCTGGCATTTGGGCTCCTGAGAGAATCGGTGAACGGCAATAAGCTGGTAGGCATTGTTACCACGGTGGTAGGCATTATGATCATACAAGGGGTACTCACGCCGGGCCATGCATTCGAGGCACAACATCTGTACGGTAACCTGCTTGTGCTCTGCGCTGCATGGAGTGAATCCGGCTTTAATCTGCTTTCCCGCATCGGTTCGATGCAGCGAACGGCTTCACCAAACAAAGCCATTCATCCTATGGTCCAGACGACGCTGGTCTCGGTGATCGCCTTGTTGCTATGCTTGATCCCCGCATGGTTCGAGGATCCGGTGGCTTCACTGGCAGCAATAGGATTGCAGGAATGGCTTGCGCTGGTTTGGTATGGACCGATCGTGACGGCCGTGGCCTTCATGCTGTGGTATGCCGGCATCAAGCGCTGCCATGTATCAACAGCTGCTGCTTTTTCCGGCATGATGCCTTTCACGGCTTTGTTGTTATCGGTCATCGTATTAAAAGAATCCGTAGGATGGGAGCAATGGTGCGGCGGCATCTTGGTCATCCTAGGCATGTTCCTCATTGGTAGGCAACAGGTTGCAATCAACCCGTTGCCCCAACAACTCCCGTCGGAACCTGGAATCATCGGCGGGGTCAGGGAATGAGTTAAAAACAAAAAAAGAAGCAGCATCCAAGGACAGATAGAAAAGGAAAAGCTTGAAAGGATAAAATGGGGTTATAAATTATACAAGCAGATGTTGTTACACCAATAATAGGAGTGATCAGGATGGAGAAGTTACTGGTTAAGCTTTTGCTCCATGGCGCCATGATTACGGCCATCATTGTCGGGCTTTCGAATGCCACGTTTGCATCAGCTGTGATTGCTGCACTGGGGATAGGCGTTGCTTCTTATCTGGAATCTTTGAATATTTCTTCCACATTTGGCTCCTTCGAGATCATCAGCCTGTTAAGAAGCAGCAGGCTTAGCGAGTAGAAGCTCAATGTGCGAATACATGATTAAATCAAAAAAACACTCTGAGCCACATCAGATCAGAGTGTTTTTTTTGATTGATTACACTATACTCATTCAGGTCTCTTGAGTTGAAGCGGCGGCGGAATGAGCCAGCCTTTTTCCTTATTCATCTGAAGGATACGCACACCCAGCGCCGTCTTGGTGAGATGATATTTAGCGAATAACGCGCCGATATCTTCCCGGATGGATTGTCCCATGGTTTGACTGCATGATACCAATCCGAGTGATGTATCAGCTGCGATTTTGGCTGCTATTTCCGGATCCGTGAATCTTGCGCCAGCCGGAATATCCTCGAGTTTAACCGGGGGTCTTTCGGGAAGTCCCGGTGCAGGGGCGATTCCGTTGTCGGTAAGCAATTCATCACATTCTTTAATCTCAAGCTTGGATTGATCCAGCAGATCATTCAGAATTTTTTTGAGATCTTTATCGCCTGCATGATTCAAATAAGCCTCGTAGCAGGATACCATACCTTTTGCCAACATGGATGCTGACCATACGCTAAATATTTCCCCATAATGCATGGGCTCATTTTTAGGATTACCGCTTAAAATTCCCAATCTTATTCGCTCCTTTAAGATTTATTCAAACAGAGTCATTATGTGCAAGAGATAGTTGTTTAATTCTTTCGAAATAAGCAGAATAGGCACCTAGCAAATTTCCAAGAAATTATTGTGACGGATGCAGTGCATGGAAAATGGGATGTAAACGCAAACTGGATTCGTGACTATATTGAGGAAGCGGGAGGATATTACATGTATTTTTATAAAGAGGATCTGATCAATCTGATCGTTCCGGATCAACCTGATCCAGCAGCTGCAAAGGTGCTGCAGGAAACGTTAGGCGGCCGATTCGGCGAAATGCGGACGATGATGCAATTCTTCTTCCAGAGCAACAATTTCCGTGGGAATGCCATTCCATATCGCGACCTGATCCGTGGCGTTTTCTTGGAAGAGATAAGCCATGTCGAGTTGGTTCAACATACAATCAATCAGCTGCTTACCGGCGCTGGCGCTGAAGGCGCCGGTAATTCCGGTATGGACGAGGCCCCGCTCGATGAAGCGATCAAGCTTGCGAATCCGCATCACTTTATCATGGGAGCCCAAAGTTCTTTACCTGTTGATGCGGCAGGAAACCCATGGCAGGGAAATTACGTCTATGATCACGGTAATTTGGTTAGTAACTTGCTCGATAACGTTGTTCTGGAATCAACGGGAGTACTTCAAAAAACGCGAATCTATGAGATGAGCACAAACAAAACGTTCCGTGAGACGTTGGCTTTCCTGATTGTGCGGGATAATGCGCATCAAAATGCGTTTGCCAAAGCACTGGAGACGCTAGGCGTTGAATGGGGTAAAATATTCCCTGTTCCGAATTACGACATCCATAAATATCCGGAATGCCAAAAATACGTAGATATGGGCTTCCATAACGCACAGTTCAACTTCAGGCTGGATGATACGCGAATCGGCGAGATTTTTAGCGGTCAAACACCAAGCAGAAATGGCGGGGAGCTGCAAGTGGTTCAACCTCCGGAAGGGTTTCCGTTACCTGTAATGCCTGAGCTGGCGAACGAGCACGCACCTGGGTTATATGATTTAAATCATTAATTCAGCATCCGTTCCGATATGCAGGTTATTGAACAAAAAGAGGCAGTCATCGGGCTGCTTCTTTTTGTTATTCATTTGTTTTTCAGTTGAATTTAGAGATAAGTGTAGTTATGATAGTACACAATCCAAAAGATCGGGATGTCTTTTCATATGATAATAGAGTGACAAGGACGGGGGAGGATGGCTTATGAAGAAAGTGCTTTTACTGTTGGCGGATGGATTTGAAGCTGTGGAGGCGAGTGTGTTTACCGATGTTCTGGGTTGGAACAAGCTGGAGGGGGATGGGACAACCCAGGTTGTGTCCGCGGGACTGCATGACCGGTTGAAGTGCACGTGGAACTTTACCGTTATTCCTGAGATCACGCTGGACTCGGTTAATGTGGACGATTATGATGCGCTGGCGATTCCCGGCGGGTTCGAGGAAGCTGGCTTTTATAACGATGCATACGACTCCAGGTTCTCCAAGATCATTCAGGAGTTTCATGCGCAGGGCAAATGGATTGCTACGATTTGCGTTGCAGCCCTTACGCTTGGCAAAGCCGGCGTGCTGGAGGGACGAAAAGCCACGACTTATGATCACCCAACCAGCATCAGAAAATCACAGCTGCGAGAATTCGGTGCCCATGTCATGGAACAACAGATCGTTGTTGATGGGAATCTGATCACTTCATGTAACCCGGCAACGGCTTTTGATGTGGCTTTCACTTTGCTGGAAAAGCTGACATCTTTGGAAAATACCCTGCATGTGAAAGAGCTTATGGGATTTACAAGCAAATCATGATTGAAGACTAATTGATTTTAAGCAGTAAGCCTGTCTTAAAGAAGACAGAGCTTATTGCTTTTTTTTTGTAATTACAACGTACCGCGGTTTATATAAAAAATAATTATAATCATACAGCCTATATGTAAGAGTTTGTCGAGGATGATACCCTTGAGTGCAAGGAGGGATTGGGGTTGCGTTTATTTCCTGTCACTTACTCGCTTTTGTCTAAACAAGCGGTAGGGTTACATATTCAACACAATTATGAGATCGGTTCCGTTGTAAAAATTCAGTATTTTTTGCGGGGCATGAACGATACGTACGAAGTAGAAACGGATGTTGATAAGTATATCTTCCGTATCTACAGGGCTGATCGAAGAAGCGGGTCTGACATCGAGTTTGAATTGGAGTTGCTCCGGTTTCTCAGTGCGAAGGGGATCATCGTTTCAGAGCCGATTCCGGGAAAAGACGGAGCATACCTTAGAGGGTTTAACGTTATGGAGGGAATTCGATACGGGGTCCTATTTCAATATGCGGAAGGGCACGAGAGACCGATTCACGCCGCAGTCGACAGTTACCGATTCGGTGAATCCATCGGCCACATGCATAAGGCGATGGATCATTTTGAAAGTCGTCATACAAGGGAGCAACTGGATATGGAGTTTCTAATAGATAAGCCTTTATCCATTATCAGACCCTATATGGAGCATCGGTTGGCGGATTATAACTACCTAAGTGAAATGGCAAAGGAACTAAAGAAACGAACCTCGGAACTCAAGGTTCGTGGTTTAGATTGGGGCGTGTGCCACGGAGATTTGCATGGCAATACGAATGCTGCATTTACAGAGGACGGAAAGCTGACCCATTATGATTTTGATTTTTGCGGTTACGGCTGGAGAGCTTACGATGTTGCGGAGTTTAGGCTTGCCAGAGAAATACACAGCGGACATGACCCGGAGGAAGTGGAAAGATTATGGGACGCCTTTCTGAGAGGGTATTGTAGTGTCAGATCTTTCAGCGAAAATGATCTTGCTGCGGTCCCAGTTTTTGTTGCCATTCGGCAGCTATGGCTCTTAGGTCTATGTTTTCAAGATTCGGAGTTTGTGGGGATTGCCGACTTCAATGAAGGTTTTATAGATAGCAAAATGCAGGATTTCAAGAGATTGGATTATGTCTAGGACGGAGGAAAACATATGAAAGTTACCGTGGAGTTAAGCGATACTTCCACCAAATTTATCATTAATAATATATATCCGCTGTATCTGCATGATTTATCAGGGATATGGGGATGGAAGCCGAATCGATATGGCGTCTATGAGGATGATGACACAAAAACCTTGAATGACCAGATCCAAGTTTTTGATATATGGTGGGAGAAGCCCTCGATTTTGTTTCCTTACCTGATTCGGGTGGATGGCATCCCGGCAGGATTTGCTCTGGTAGCAACCCCGCCGTACACTTTTGGCAGTGAATTTTACATGAATGAGTTTTTTGTTATGAAACCCTTCCGAGGCAAACATGTTGCGGAGAATGCTGCATCACAAGTGTTCAACAAGCATGCCGGCAGCTGGGAAGTCCAGACGAATGCCACGGATCGCAATAAGCGGGCGCAAGCATTCTGGAGAAAGACGATGAACAACTATGTTTCGGACTCACGCGTGCAGGAATTTGTTGCTGCGAGGGACGACAGTGAGAAGTTGATCTTTCAGTTTGAATCATCGCGGGCATAGATGATGGCCCTGGTCCCCGATTCTATTGATCGAGAACCTGGGTTTTACCATGGGAATGATGTGTAAGCTGCTTGGATGATAGACTCCATCTTAATGTGATCATCCTTTACGGTGCGCTTGGATTAAAGTATTCTGACCAGCAGCCAGGAGCCATGTGTCTTGGTTCTTGACCATCACATAGATGGCCAGACTTCCTTGTCCGTCTTCGATGAGTTCCCCCTTCGATGTAGCCGGATACTGACGTATATGCGCGATGGCCACATCCTGGCGCAAGAATACAAGTTTCTCAATGAAATACTTTGCGTATGCATGAAGAAGCGGCCCCTTTAAAACAACTTGATGTGCGTTATTTATTTGCTCCCAGCCTGAGAGCATCTCCCCTATGACATTGACCCAAGTGGAGTCTTGACTAAAGTGACGATCCAAGGCATCGGCATCATGTTGATTAAATGCAGCTTCCATTTCGGCAATCGTTTGTCTAATGATGCGACCTTCCTGCTCCTCTAGTCCCTTGTGAATTTCATGTATGTTGGACATTGCATATAACCTCCTGTTATTTGTACTGCATTATGGGCCGAGACCTCTTCATCCTATCCATTGATATCTGTAATTTCATTTTAGATGGTAAGAAATATAATTAAAAATATATTTTATGGCAGGAGTATATGCCCTCAGGTATATAAGCGAGACGTGGGATAATCAAGACGTTCGAAGATCTCGTTACTGATAAAAGAAAAGATCGACATTACAACAAAACAATTCATACTTAAGGTATGGGTTGTTTTTTTATTTTTAATATAGAGTCCCTTTATTGGAAGAAGAGGTGTTATACATACGTAAATAAGATTTACGCGGAGGTGCGTCTTCGAATTGGATTCGATAGAGGAGTGCGTGAGGCGCGTTAAGGCCGGTGAGGTGGATGGTTTCGAGCCTATCGTCGAAACGTACAAAAAACAAATCTACATATATTGCTGCCGGATGCTCGGCTGCAAGCAGGACGCGCAGGATGCCGTCCAGGATGTCTTCATTAAAGCATTCACCAAGCTTCATACCTATGAAGCGAAGGTTTCGTTCTCATCATGGTTATACAAGATTGCCTATCATCATTGTCTTAATTTGCTTCGCAAGCGACAAGTTCGCATGCGAGTGAGCCGACTCATTCGATCGACAGGGCATGCTGATAGCGTGGAACAGTCGCTGGAGCGCCGGTGGTTCAGCGAACCACTGGAATATGCCATGACGAAGCTCTCGGTGGAGGAGCGGAATCTGCTCGTGCTGCGGGTGTTCGAAGATAAACCGTTCACGGAGATCGCACAGATTCTGGATAAGAATCTTAGTGCAGTGAAGAAAAAGTATGCTCGGATGAAACAGAAAGTCATCAAGCTGATCCAGGAGAAGGAGGGGACGGGGTTATGCGAGATTCGGGACAGCCGGAGCAAGATCGAATTCTGAGAAGCATGGAATTGCACTCCGTGGAAGAAGAGTTGGATGTGACCCCCGCCATCATGCAAAAGGTGCGTCAAATTCACCGGATGAAACACGGGAGAAATGACGGCAATCGTAAGAAAACCTTGATTATTGCGATGCTTACTGCGATTCTAATTCTTTCGTCAATTAGCGTTTATGCAAACCAATACTTGATTCAGATCAAGAACAAGGAAGGCGAAGTCATTCTGTCTACCATGAAGCCATGGAAATATTCCGAATCGGAATATAACGCTAAACGGAGAAAAGAGACGGAAGAAGAGCTGAGCAAGAGGTTAAAGCCGGGTGAACAGGCGGTATATTATATCAAGGACCAGCATCTAACTTCATCCACTAAAAAATATCCACTGAACTATTTTTATATGGCGACAAAGCATCCGAATTATCAAGAACTCGCAAAAGAAATCGAAGAGAAGAGTGCGCCCTTACTTCGAGAACCTGATTATGTTCCCGAAGGGTATCGATTTGATTTTGGAAGGATTCAAATTAGAAATGAACCTGTATGGGGAACACCGGAGTATGAAAGTCTTCTGAATGAACTCAAAGAGCAGGCTGGAAAGTCGGATGAAGAACAGGGACTGTTCTACAAGATTGTTCCTTGGTTCGAGATTGCTTCTACGGGAATGGAATATCGTAAAGGCGAAAATCGGATCACGATTCTGGCTTTTGCCCGAAAGAAAGGCTCAAAAGCTGGGGTGCTCACAAACGAAGCCGTAAAACTGACGGTGAACGGGAAAGAAATGATACTGTCCGCCAATTCGACTACTGAAACTCGCAGCTTGACTTGGCTTAGCGACAGTGAAGAGATTCTGTATGTGATTACAGATGATCCAAAGGATCCACTGTCCAAGGATGAGTTTGCGAAGATTGCAGCCGGTCTTATATCGGAATAAACGGTTTCCCTTCATTTTTTACAAAATGTCCCTTTTGTTGTCGGTAAGGTGTTATATGTGATGTATTTATAAATTAACTTAAAAGGCCTTACCGCCGAAAGGAGTACGAATTTTACCATGATGAAAAACAAGATGAAGGTCGCTTTATTTCTCGCAGCAACGATGATGGTCGGATCCGCGAATGTTTACGCAGCAAGCAATGCAAGCACGTCTGTTCCACAGGCGAAGGTAGCGGTTTCTACTGCCAAACCGGAGAAGACATCCGTTTCGTTTGATGATCGTATCAAGGAGTTAAGTAACAAACTTAAAGCAGGGCAGATGGTTGCGTATTATGTTGCGGACCAGGAATATAACCGGCTAGATGAAATTTACTTTACGTCCATGGGTTTTGTTAATACCAAGTATGCGGACTATGTGGCGAAGGCGAAGGCATTGAACGCTCCAACGCTAACCAAACCTTCTGACTTGCCGAAGAGTTATTCATTCCAGAACGCGATTATATACTTAAAGAGTCCTGAAAGAACGTCGAGCCTATACGAGAAGCTGGACAAGGAATTGAGAGCGAAGGCCGCAAGCGGGGAGAAGTTCGTGTACTCCGACATCATGAAGTCGAATGAAGCATCCGCAGCCATCCTGAATTTTGATAAGGGAAAAGTAAAGCTTCAGGTCGTTGCGAGTTATATTGTACCTGAACAGCCAATGGGCGGAACGCCAGTGCCGCAGAAGAAACCGAACGAGAAAAAGGAAACCATCGTCATTAACGGAGTGGAATGCATCTACACAACCGACTCCAAGGGAAGGGATCACCTGGATTGGGTGGATGAAGAGCAGCAGATTCGGTACAGCATTTGGGCGGAGAGCGCCAAATCGGATGTGCTGAACTATGCCAAGAAAATGATTGCGAAATAAGGCTTCTTCTTAAAAGATCCAGATTCATGTTGACCCAATTCCTGTCTGTTTTTATTTTTTCCTCAAGAGTCTACGCTCTTTGATATTACGAGCATAGGATGTTGTGTTCGGAAAAGTAAAGGAGGTTGGAACAATGGGTGAAGTTGCTGGATACGGTGGCGGAGGATATGGATCCGTTGGAGCAGTACTGGTTCTCTTTATTCTCTTGGTCATCATCGTTTCTGCGTTCGGATTTGGATTTGGAGTTTAATAGGTAATGTAAAAGAAACCCGCACCGCTTGCCCGGTGCGGGTTTCTTCTGTTCAATGCGAAACATGTCTGACGATGGGTGAAGTCCAACCGTCATTCGGGATGGGTTCTAACAGCAAGGACAGCCACTTGTCATATAACTCCCACGGTTTACCCGAGTCCAGCAGAGCCTTGCAAGTATAGATCCCTTCCTCGACGGAGCTGACCTTATCCGCCAACTGTAAGCGAACGGCTCCATTTAGCAGAACCTGGTAGATAAAAGCGATGTCCCCCGTACCCTGCAGAACCTGCTCGGTAACGTCAGCTTGTTCGGAGGGGGTCCAGCTTATGTCTGGAACAGGCGTATCGAGTCCGTACGCTTCCGGGTCGATGATCTGGAGGCTGGCTTCACCCTTCTCAACTCGGTAAGTCCGCGTGGGCCGGTGAATGAATAGTTCATCCGAGCCTTCACTGCCTTGAATGATGATCGCTTTCCGATAACCGAGTTTCATGATCAGTCGGCTTAAACGGTCAAAGACCGTATTATGGTATACACCGAAGGTTAAGAAAGGGGAATGAGAGTAATCCACAAACTTTTCGGCCGTATTAAGCACGGTCCGCATACCCAGCTCCTCCCGGATCGGGCGAAGATTCTTAAGCGGGGGGCACCACTCTTCAGCATGTACATATAATACGCCCGATTGCTGGGCAGCGCGGACGCATGATGCTTTTGCCAGTAACGGTCCGATTATCCCCTTGGCCGCAAGTATATCCGACAATGTGATCCCCCACTTCGGGGGCAGTGATGCGGTCCCATGCAGAGTGACAGGCAGATCGGCGGCTGCCAGCACAAACGAGGTGGCTAACGTAGAGAAAAAGGAGGACTTTCTGCCATCATAAGGTCCTGCGCAATCTATACCCTCATGTACAAATGAACGGTCTGCATATTCACGGCCGACCTTCACGAATGCCTCCAATTCTTCCACGCTTTCCATTTTGATGCGTTCCGCAATGAAAAAGGCACCGATCTGTGCAGGGGTTGCCTGCAATCCGAGAATCGATTCTGCAGCCTGCAGCGCTTCCTCGTAAGTCAGGTCCCGTGCACCCCGTTTGCCGCGGCCGACTTCTTTTAATAAGTGGATCATGATTTTTTTGCACCTCCTGAGCCGGTCTCCTGAAGCAATTGATACAACTTGACGATCGAGGTTGCGACATCCACCATTCTTTTTCTTTCATTCATCGCCTGTTTGCGCAGGACATCGTATGCTTCGGATTCCGAAATATTTTTCATCTTGCACAGAATGCCTTTGGCCATATCAATCCATTTTCGCTCTTCAATGCGGGCAAGAAGCTGCGTTCTTTCATTATGCCACTGCTCTCGTTCGTAAAAATGCTTGGAACTAAAATGCAGTGTCCAATGCAGCTCATGCTCCTTCATGGTGGGGAATAAAAGTCCATCAATTATAACATCATCTTCACATGCTTCGAGAGATTGCGAAGCGGCATGATCGCTGCACCACCACAGAACGGGAACGCGCTTTTGTTGTTCGAGCGTGCGGGACCACGATTTAATTGCGGCAACCGGGAGGTGGAGAACCGTTCCGTCTGCTTCCATGATGCCGGCCAGCGCTTGCTTCTCACTGCGGGCAAGGTGGACCTTGTAGCCGTATGAACGAAGGATAAACTCCGGAAGAAGCGCCCTGGCATCTGTGTCGCTTCGCTCTGAAGCAGGGACCGGATGGTGGATAACCAGCAATGAACGCATGGATTGACGCTCCTTTCATAAATGATATCCTCTCAGGGTTAAGCAGTTAGCACAAAGCAGTTATTATGTTAAATTATATAACATATATCACAGGGTGATGTCGATATTTAATTAAATTTCTTCGTTTCATGTCAAATATGTTGACAGTCAGATCGGATGTGGTGTATATTTCCCTCAAGAAACTTTATATCTCCCGGATACAACGGTGTATCCCATTAGCGGCAAAGAAGCCTGCTTTCGTTCCCGGTAAGAGTGTGCCTACTCTACTGGAGCGAATGCAGGCTATTTTGGTTTTTAAGGCTTTTGATGAATGAACAAGTATATTCTAAGGTGTTAGACGGAGGGGAGCGCAAACCATGACAAAAAAGAAATTAGTAATGATCGGGAATGGTATGGCAGGGGTACGGGCAATCGAGCATTTGATCAAGCTTGCGCCGGATGCTTATGAGATTACGATATTCGGATCGGAGCCTCATCCGAACTACAACCGGATTATGCTGTCATCTGTCCTCGCAGGAGGCACCGATATGAAGGAAATCATCATTAATGATTGGGATTGGTATAAGGAGAATCGGATCCAGTTATATGCGGGTCATACGGTGACACGGATCGACACCCAGAATCGTCAAGTCTTTTCCGATCAAGGAGCTGCTGCTGACTATGATGTATTGATTATAGCCACCGGTTCCAATCCATTTATGCTGCCTTTGCCTGGTGCCGACAAGGAAGGCGTTATCGCATTCCGGGATATCAAGGATTGTGAAACGATGGTGAAGACATCGCAGCAATACAAGAAAGCGGTGGTTATCGGCGGGGGTCTGCTGGGTCTGGAGGCTGCTAGAGGGCTTCTGCATTTGGGCATGGATGTATCCGTGGTTCACCTTAACCCCTATCTGATGGAACGACAATTGGACGAAACGGCGGCCAGAATGCTGCAGCGTGAACTTGAAACCCAAGGAATGAAATTTCTGCTGAATAAAAATTCGGAGTCCATCTCAGGGCGGAAGCGGGTGAAGGCACTCCAATTTACGGATGGGAGCCGTGTCGAGACCGATCTGATCGTGATGGCCGTCGGAATCAAGCCGAACGTTTCCTTGGCACAATCCTCCGGGATTGAAGTCAAGCGCGGAATCGTTGTTAACGACTATATGGAGACGAATATTCCCGGCATCTATGCGGTGGGTGAATGCGCAGAGCATCGCGGAATCGCTTATGGTCTTGTGGCACCGCTATACGAACAGGGGGCTGTGCTAGCCATGCATCTGGCGGGTGTGGAGACGAGCGGGTACGCCGGATCCGTAACGTCAACGAAATTAAAGGTATCCGGCGTGGATGTGTTCTCTGCAGGTCATTTTGCTGAACCGGAAGGAACAAGATCGATGCGATATCAAGATGAAGTTGAAGGAGTATACAAAAAAATCGTGATTCGCGAAGACCGGCTCATCGGAGCCGTTATGTTCGGAGATACAGGGGATGGACCCAAGCTGTTCTCGCTGATGAAAAGCGGCGAATCCATCAAGGGCCGAGAGAAGGAGCTTCTGTTAGGCTTCACGGGTCATGCCGGTACCGTATCGACCGTATCGACGGAACAGCGGCTGGCTCAGCTGGCGGATGATGAGATCATTTGCGGCTGTAACGGCGTATCGAAGGAAGCGATAAAAGATGCCATTCTTACGAAAAATTGCAACACCGTGGCTTCCGTTAAAGCTTGTACAAAAGCATCGGGATCCTGCGGCGGCTGCAAACCGCTCGTTGAGGGACTGGTTCAGTTATACGCCGGAGATGCAGCAGGGGAGCCCGTGAAAGAAGGGATATGCGGGTGTACATCGCTAGGACGGGATGAAATTATCAGCGAGATAACCCGTCTTGGACTTGGAACCGTCAAAGAAGTGATGAATGTGCTGGGATGGGACAATCCGGAGGGATGTTCCAAATGCCGCCCATCCTTGAACTACTATCTGGGGATGCTGTTTCCGGAATCCTACGTGGATGAGAAGGAATCCCGCTTCACGAATGAGCGATACCATGCCAACATTCAGAAGGATGGCACCTATTCCGTTGTTCCCAGAATATATGGCGGGGTGACGTCACCTTCGGAGTTAAAGAAAATCGCAGAGATTGCGGAAAAATTCGATGTCCCGATGGTCAAGATTACAGGCGGACAACGGATCGACTTGCTTGGCGTTAAGAAGGAGGATCTGCCGAAGATGTGGGAGGAGCTGGATATGCCTTCCGGTTATGCTTACGGTAAAGCCCTCCGTACCGTTAAAACTTGCGTGGGGTCCACGTTTTGCCGATTCGGCACCCAGGATTCCATTGGCATGGGTGTTCGCTTGGAGAAAGAGTTTGAGCGGCTGAGCACACCGGCCAAAGTAAAACTCGCGGTTTCCGGATGTCCCCGCAACTGCGCAGAAGCGACCATCAAGGATTTTGGAGTCGTAGCGATTGATGGCGGATGGGAACTGCACGTCGGCGGCAATGGAGGCGTTCATGTTCGGGCAACAGAGTTATTATGCATCGTGAAGACGGAAGATGAGGTGCTCGAATGGGCCGGGGCATTTATCCAATACTATCGGGAAAACGCGCAGTGGAATGAGCGGACATCGGTTTGGATCGAACGAGTAGGCTTGGACCATGTGAAAAAAGCATTAGAGAAGAAGGAGGACCGCGTCGCGCTCTTCTCGAGAATAAAGCTGGCTTTAAGCAAGCAGAAGGATCCGTGGAAGGAAATTACGTCGGACAGCGGGCTTCGTAAAAACTTCGTGCCTTTGCCTGATGCTGAACCTGTGACGAAATAGGGGGAATCCAAAAATGACGAAACTTCATGTAGGATACGTGAACGAAATTGATCATAAGGGCTCAAGGACCATTGAGATCGACGGAACGGAAATCGCGCTGTTTCGTTTATCGGATGGGGATATTCTGGCTGTGGAGAACAAGTGCCCGCATAAAGGAGGCAAGCTTTCGGAGGGAATGGTGTGCGGGAAGCAGGTGCACTGTCCTCTGCATGATTGGAAGATCGACCTATGCAGCGGGCAGGTTCAAGAGCCGGATACGGGCAACGTAAACACCTATCAGGTTGAAGTTGATCCGGTAAGCGGCGCGATATACCTTCAGGATCGTACGGCTTAAACGCGAAAGATGGATTCCATAAGAGGGGGTGCACGATATGGATTATGTGAAACCGAATCAGGTCATGTATGACATGATCGAGGCCGGAGCCGCGAAAGCTCGGCTGAAGACTTCGCAAATGCTCACCCGCGGCATGCTGTCAGGCGCCATCCTGGCGTGCGCCACCACGCTAGCTTTTACGGCTTCGAACCAAACGAATATCCCGATGGTGGGCGCAGTCCTGTTTCCGGTTGGCTTTGTGATGATTGTCCTGCTGGGCCTAGAGTTGGTAACTGGAAGCTTTGCGCTCTTGCCATTAGCCGTCCTGCAAAAGAAAGCTTCAAGTGCCTCCATGCTTGCGAATTATGGATGGGTTATTCTCGGACATCTGATAGGCTGTCTGATTTATGGGGGGCTCTATGCGCTTACCGCGACCAAGATGGGGACGGATATGAGCCATCCGCTTATTCAGATGATTGTCGACACGAGCGAGACAAAGACACTCGGCTATAAGGCGCTGGGCGTGAGCGGCATGCTGCTGGTAGTGATCAAGGCTATGCTCTGCAACTGGATGGTGGCGTTAGGCGTTGTCATGGCGTTTACATCAAGCTCAACGATAGGAAAAATCGCTGCGATGTGGCTGCCCATCCTGATCTTTTTCGGTCAAGGATTCGAGCATGCGGTTGTAAATATGTTTGTGATACCGGCGGGCATGATGCTCGGGGCGGATGTCAGTGTGGCCGATTGGTGGCTCTGGAACCAAATCCCCGTACTAATAGGTAATTTTATTGGCGGAGCGGTATTTACCGGGGCGATATTGCACTTATCCCAATTCGGATTCGGAAAGCGCAGCGAGGTTCATCCGGTTGCGAAGGCCCATCATGGACTCAGGGTTATGGAGGCGACGGCAGTTCCGGTCGATAAAAGACGATGAGGCCGGGCATGGTGTATATTGTTGGCGCAGGTCCGGGAGATCCGGAGCTGATTACGCTGAAAGCCCTTCGGCGTATTCAGGAAGCGGACGTCATTATGTACGATCGACTGGTGAACGATGAGCTGTTGAGTTACGCAAAAAAGGATGCTTTGCTCGTATTCTGCGGTAAGGCACCCGGCAGCCATTCCCTTCCGCAGGAGAAAATTAACGAGAACATGGTGACTTATGCCCTTGCCGGTCATGATGTCGTAAGACTCAAGGGAGGTGATCCGCTGATCTTCGGACGAGGTGGCGAAGAGGCGTGCGAATTGGCTGCGCGAGGCATTCCCTTCGAGATCGTGCCCGGCGTTACCTCGGCATTGGGAGCAGCCTCCTCCACAGGGATACCTCTGACCCACCGTGGAGCCAGCACTTCGGTAGCTTTTGTCAGCGGAACGAGCTGCCATGGAAACGAGCGAAGCGTGAGGTGGGACTTGCTGGCTCACAGTGTGGATACACTTGTGGTGTACATGGGCGTCAGCAGAATGGACGACATCTGCAAGGAGATGCTCGCTCATGGCAAGCCGTCGTCAACTCCCGTTGCTATCGTTGAACAGGGGACAAGGGCAGAGGAGCGAACCATAACGGGAACGCTCGGAACCATCCACAAGATTGCCCATCTTATGAACGTGAAGAATCCGGCGCTTCTGATCATCGGCGAAGTTGTACGAGTGAGGGATCAGCTCCTGAAACTGGCTGCGGAGGCGGAGGAACGGACAGGATAAAGCTTATGCAGGCGTGAGGACGATCGCATGACGAAGCATGAACATCGTTTAATCCATTGGAACGAAACGCAGATACGCTAACCATAAAGTGAACCCTTATCCATTTGGGGTTCACTTTTTTTGGTGTTAAACAAGTTTGTGGCACAGGGAAGGCATACACTATATGAATACGACATGAGGTTCTGCGATTCCGATTCGCAGCAAGAGGGAAACGCTTCCAATTCGGAGAATATCATGTTTAAACAACCAGACGTGCTATTGCCAGAGTGTTGCAGGTCCTGCTTGTTTATATCCGATAAACGGGGGTGCACGTATGAAATATGACGTAATCGTGGTGGGAGCGGGGTTATCCGGTCTTGTGGCAACCGCGGAGATAGCCGAGGCCGGCAAGCGGGTGCTGCTGCTTGATCAGGAACCGGAAAGCTCGCTGGGCGGGCAGGCATGGTGGTCTTTTGGCGGGTTATTCCTTGTTGATTCGCCGGAACAGCGAAGACTGGGCATCAAGGATTCCCGTGAACTGGCGTGGCAGGACTGGCTGGGAGCCGCTGGTTTCGATCGGGAGGATGACGAGGATCGATGGGGGCGGAAATGGGCAGAGGCCTATGTCGATTTTGCGGCCGGCGAGAAACGGGCATGGCTGCATTCTTTAGGGGTCCGATTCTTTCCCGTTGTAGGCTGGGCCGAACGTGGCGGGTATCTCGCGGAGGGGCATGGCAATTCCGTGCCGCGCTTTCATATTGTGTGGGGAACAGGTCCTGGAGTCGTGCAACCATTCGAGTCCAGGGTCAGAGACGCCATACGCTCAGGAATGGTTGATTATCGCCCCCGTCACCAAGTGGATGGACTTATCACGCAGGAGGGTGCCGTTACAGGCGTAAGAGGCTCAGTCCTTGCTCCGAGTTCGGCTTATCGCGGCGAAGCAAGCACGCGGGAGGTGGTCGGCGACTATGAGTTTTTTGCAGAGACCGTCGTTGTCTCCAGCGGAGGAATCGGTGCCAACCATGAGCTGATCCGGCAGCATTGGCCATCTCGGCTCGGTCATCCTCCGCAAACGATGCTCTCTGGCGTTCCCGAGCATGTGGATGGACGGATGCTCGGAATAACGGAGAAAGCAGGTGGGCGGGTCGTCAATAGAGACCGGATGTGGCACTATACCGAAGGGATTAAGAATTGGAGCCCGGTCTGGTCAAAGCACGGAATCCGGATACTGCCGGGCCCTTCTTCTGTTTGGCTTGATGCCAAAGGGCAAAGGCTCTCTGCCCCGAATTTCCCGGGCTTCGATACGCTGGGAACCCTGAAAGCCATTCAGGATACCGGCTTTGATTATTCCTGGTTCATTCTCACCAGAAAAGTGATAGAGAAGGAATTCGCCTTGTCCGGATCAGAGCAAAACCCGGATTTGACCGGAAAGAGCATCCGCAAGGTGTTAGGCAGAGTAGGTTCAGGTATCCCGGGGCCGGTGCAGGCATTCCTGGATCATGGAGAGGACTTTGTTGTTGCCGATTCACTGCCCGAGCTAGTGGATGGCATGAATAAAATGACAGGCAGCGATCTGATCAAGCAGGTGGACATGGAGCGTCAGCTGGCTGCGAGAGACCGCGAGATGGACCATGCATTTACCAAGGATCTGCAGATTACGGCGCTTCGAGGTGCAAGGAATTACATCGGCGATCGTCTGGTACGCGTAGCCAAGCCGCATAAATTTCTGGATCCGGCCCATGGCCCTTTGATCGCGGTACGCTTACATATTCTTAGCAGGAAAACGTTGGGCGGGCTGCAGACGGATCTATCTGGCCGGGTACTGAATGCAAACGGCGAGCCGGTTCCCGGACTCTACGCGGTTGGAGAAGTTGCGGGATTCGGAGGGGGAGGCGTTCATGGATACCGTGCATTGGAGGGAACGTTTCTGGGAGGCTGTCTGTTCACAGGGAGACAGGCGGGCCGGAGCATTGCGAGGCTCTGATGATAGGGCATTCATGTTTCGGCTAACGCACGGCAGATTTAATTTAGCGGGCAATTCCTATCTTGTCAAGTGAAATGAAAATTTCTTCTTATCGTAAGATCGTTTATGGTATTCTGTTTGGTAGCACATGAAAGGAGAATGTCCATGTCCCATGATCAGGATATTGCTGAAACCAAGACAAAACGGCTATCCCATATTCAATCTTACATAGATTCGCCAGATTTGCAGAACAAGCTGTATAAAAAGACCCTTATCGTTGTGATCCTCTCGCAAATATTCGGTGGGGCTGGCTTGGCTGCTGGATTGACGGTCGGTGCGCTTCTGGCACAGGATATGCTCAAGACCGACAGCTATGCAGGAATCCCTGTTGCCCTAATCACGGTCGGTTCCGCTCTGGGTGCCTGGTATATTGGCCGGCTTACCCAGCAATATGGTAGAGGGCCGGGTTTGGCTGCCGGATTCCTGGCGGGTGGGATTGCCGCGATCGGAGTCATATTGGCTGCTGTTTATCAAAATATCTATCTGCTGTTCGCTTCGTTGTTAATATACGGTGCAGGTACCGCAACGAATATGCAAGCTCGTTATGCAGGCACGGATTTGGCTAAACCTGCACAGCGGGCGGGAGCGGTCAGCATGGCGATGGTTTCCACCACCTTTGGTGCCGTTGCGGGTCCGAATCTGGTGGGGGTTATGGGGAACGTTGCGGAATCCTTCGGGATTCCTGGATTGGCGGGACCGTTTATTCTGGCAGCCGTGGCTTTTATTCTGGCAGGCCTGATCCTGCTAGTATTCCTGCGCCCGGACCCCTATGCGATTGCCCAAGCGATTGAGGAAGCTAAAATTAAAATTTCCGGTGATTCTTCGGCCGGAACGGTAAACGGATCAGAACGAAACAAACGGGGAATCTTGGTTGGAGCCTGCGTGATGATATTGACTCAGGTGGTCATGGTCTCCATCATGACCATGACGCCCGTCCATATGAAACATCACGGCCATGACCTGAGTGCGGTCGGTTTGGTGATAGGCATTCATATCGGAGCGATGTACCTGCCTTCGTTAATCACAGGTTTCCTCGTGGACAAAATTGGCCGCATCAGCATGTCAATCGCTTCCGGAGCCGTGCTTCTGAGCTCCGGGATTCTAGCCGCTTTGGCTCCTGCCGAATCCATGGCGCTGATCATAACGGCGCTGGCTTTGCTGGGGCTGGGTTGGAACCTTGGCTTCATCAGCGGAACGGCGCTCATCATAGATGCTACCCATCCTTCCGCCCGCGCCAGAACACAGGGAACGGTGGATGTCTTGATTGCTTTAGCGGGAGCATCGGGCGGCGCTTTATCCGGTATGGTGGTTGCCCATACCAGTTACGGTACACTCTCGATAGCGGGAGGTTTGCTGTCGCTGATGATGATACCTGTTTGTCTAAGCTCGGTGAACAAGCGCAAACCTTCGTCATCCTCAAACAACGCGGCATTATAATGAAACAGCCTCCTATCGTAGTCGATAGGAGGCTGTGTTGTAACGGGCCTTAAGGCAGGATGTTGCCTGCCGCACGGTAAATCGCGTACCATTCTTCGCGGGTGAGCGTTACATCACCGGCTTTAATGCAGTCTTGCAAACGACTGATATTCATCGTCCCAATGATCGGCTGCATATGTGCAGGGTGACGAAGAAGCCATGCGATGGCAATTGTGGTATTCGTTACGTTGTATTTTTCCGCAATTTCATCGATCTTCTGATTAAGCTCAGGGAACTTGTCGCTTCCAAGGAATACGCCTTCAAAGAACCCGTATTGGAAAGGAGACCAAGGCTGAATCGTAATGTCGTGAAGTCGGCAGAAATCCAGTACGCTGCCATCACGGTTAACTGCGGCGTCATTCTCCATGTTGACGTTGATCCCGCTCTGTATCATGGTGGTGTTCGTGATGCTTAGCTGCAGCTGGTTGGCTACGAGCGGCTGCTTCACTGCTTTTTTCAGAAGCTGGATTTGCATCGGATTCTGGTTGGATACGCCGAAATGACGCACTTTACCGGAGCTTTCGAGTTTATCGAATGCTTCAGCCACCTCTTCAGGCTCAACTAACGCATCCGGACGGTGAAGAAGGAGTACATCGAGATACTCGGTTTTGAGTCTTTTCAGGATGCCATCGACGGAATTCAAGATATGCTCTTTGGAGAAATCGAACATGCCCTGACGAATCCCGCATTTCGATTGCAGAATGATCTTCTCGCGGACTTCTGCATTCATATGTATCGCATCTGCAAAAATTTCCTCGCAAGCTCCGCCGCCGTATATGTCGGCATGGTCGAAGAAGTTAGCGCCTTCCTCAAGTGCGGATGACACGAAACGCTCGGCTTCCGCTTTTTCCAGCGAATTTATACGCATGCAACCAACGGCTACAACAGGTACTTCCAGTGAACTGCTTCCAAGCTTCATCGTTTTCATGATTAAGGTCCTCCCGTTCAAAATAGGTTGATTGTGCTGTCAGTCTCTAGTTTATTGTGACATGCAGGGGGCAAGGTGTACAAGCTTAAATTTGACAAGAGAGTTCGTTTGAAATAAAATGACCCACGAGTCATAAATGACTGAAGGGTCAATTTCAATGAGAAGTTGGGTGATGTGTTGAGTAAACGCGAACAGAAATTTGAGGCGAGGCAAGAGCTAATCCTTCAAACAGCTGAGCGGCTAATTACGGACAACGGTTATTATGCCATAAAAATGAGTGACATCGCAGATGCGTTAGAGATAGCAAAAGGTACATTGTATCTGCATTATAAATCCAAAGAGGAGCTTGTATTTGAGCTCATTAAACCTAAAATAATGGAATTCCGGCAGATCGTGGAATCGACGGTTAGCGAGGATTTCCATCCGGTTCAACAGGTGGAACGGATCATAGACGAAGCTTTATCCAGCTCGTTTTTTACCTTTGTGCTGACGAGTTTTCCGGATATGGGTGCCATCTTCGCGGATGCAAAGGCTAAAGAGCTCCAGAGCGTTCAGGATGAAGTGATCGACTGTTTGGAGCGAATCATTGAGCGAGGGAAGAAGGAGCGGGTATTCACCGAAGATTTGCCGACGCATTTCTCTGCCTTGCAGCTTATGCAATTACTGGATCCTCTTGTGTACTCCATCCTGGTCAGGGAAGATAGCATGTCACATGCAGATTTTGTGAAGTATACTACGCTTCATTATTTGAACGGCATCCGAGCATAAGGAGTGATATTGGAATGGAATGTAATTCGGCACACCATCAGACGTTGATGACGATTGAAACGGCGGAACAATGGGTGGATCGATCCAACCATAAAGATCTGGAAGGACTGCTTGGCTTAACCGCACCCCAAATTGAGATTGCAGGTCCACGAGGCGCCGGGTTCATGAATAATGCGGACTTGGAAGAGTGGCTGGAACGAGCGAATCTGCAGATGGCTACGCTAAATCGTTACGCCAAGGATGAATGGATCGTACTGGAGCAGCATGGGACTTGGCTTGATGAGGATGGCCGTATCAAGGGGGAAGCGATCGTATTTACGGTATTGTGCGTTAAAGACCGCAAGGTGCATTCCCTGGCTCGCTATGATGGGAAAGAACAAGCGTTTCAAGCCAGCGGATTGAGCGATGAGGATAAGGTCGGTTAAACCATAACCATTAACGCCTAAAGGAAAAAGTCAGCGGTAGTTGGAATGCTTAAGTAGGCACGCATGATGTCACCCCTGACTACCGCTTCATATCCTAGTAGTTTTTATTACAACGCTTTGACTTTCCGAATAACGATTCGACTGTGGGGAAGAGACGGCATATCGTGAAAGCTGAAGCTTACGTCCTGTACAGGCACTTCATAACTCATCTTGTTCGCCAGAAAGTCCAGACTCTCCTTCATGATCTCAAGCGTAATCCACTCCCCGGCACAGCGATGTCCCGTATGATGATCTCCGCCTCCTTGAGGGATGAAGTTAAAGGGGCTCCCGTTCCAATCATCGAAACGATCCGGCTTGAACAGCTCCGGCTGATCCCACAGACCGGGATGATGATTCGTTCCGTATAAGTCAAGGATCGTGAGCACACCTTTATCAAATGCATATCCCTTCCAGGTAAAATCCTTCCGTGCGCGCGCAGGCGCAAAGGGGAAGAATGGGTAGAACCGCCGCACTTCCTGAACAAAATTCTTGAGCTGCTTCTCGTCGGACGTCATCAATTGTTCACGCTCTTCGGGCTGCTGAATGACAGCTAGAGCAGTAAAGCATACGTAAATGGCAACCGCTACGATAGGGCGGAGAATGTTAATGATTTCTACCGCTGCGGTTTCCTTATCCAGAAGCTCGCCCCTAAGATCGCGGTGCCAGGACATCGTATGCAGGGTACTGCCTTGCTTCGGGTCTATTGTTCCACTGCGCACGTCAACTACGAGCTCTTGTATCCATTTTTCCGCTTTGGCACGGGCATTTCTTCCTTTCCTATGCTTGATTCCAAAAGCGGCTGTTGCTTCGATCATAGCAGCTAGCCAGCCCGTTTTCTCTTTCACTTCAGCTTCAGGAAGCGGCACAGCCGCCCACTCACAGGCCACCCGGCATAACATTTCTTGAGCTTCCTCATACATCTCGACCTTATCCTCGGATTCCCATCGACTTACAGCCAGTTCCCAATGTTTACGCGTGATTTCTCTCATGCTGCGAAGAGCTTCCTTGGACATCAAGGACATGAACATCGCTTTGCGATGATGATGCTCTTCGTCATCCAGCGTCTGTACACCGTCTTCACCGAACAGGGTTTTCAGCACGCGTTTCGGCGCTGCACCGCTTCGAACAAACTTCTCCTGGTCATAAAAAAGCCTGGCCGCTTCTTCTCCGCGCATGCAGATCGCTCGCTCCCCCAATAGACGCGTCTCGAATAGATCAGATTGAAAGCCGATAATTCTGTTTACCCGTTCTCATCCGATTTGAACAAACCAAGCTTTTACTCCCATGTCTAAAGACTAGCCCATCTCGAGTTGAAATATTGGGTCTATCCTTTGCAGGATTCTCAGGCTAGCGCGAGAATTCAATTAGATGTACATAACGAAAAATGAAGCAGGAGGGTGAGGATCGTGACAGCAGAAGTAACCAAAGTATATAAAGAACATATCCCGTCAACACGCTTGATCGGCAAACGGTATTCCGATGAGCACCGGAATGCGGCAGGAAGCTTCGCGGACCGATGGGATGAATGGTCCGCCAATGGCTGGTTCGAAGAGATCGGGAAGCTTGGCGCACTGCCTGAATCTGAGGGTTCTTCATACGGAATCATGCGAATGAGCGGAAATCAGTTTGAATATTGGATCGGGATGCTGTTCCCGGAGCACACGGAAGCTCCGGACGGATTTGATTATGCGGATCTGGCGGAAGGCGATGTGGGGATCTGTTGGTTATACGGCAATAGGGATAACGGTGAGCTCTTCGGTATGGAACCCCATAACGCATGTATGGCTAAAATCGCCGAACAAGGCTGGATCCTGGACGAGAACCCGTGGTTCTTCGAACGCTATCACCATATCCGTTTCATGACGCCGGACGAACAGGGGAATGTCATATTGGACTACGGTGTTTATGTGAAATGAGACAACCATTCGCTTTGTATGAATGAGAGCCACTTGATGGAGTGGCTCTTATCTATTCTTCTGATTCAGTTATGTAAACTACACGCCAGAACCTGATCGCCAGAATTTGTATGTTTCGATGCTTGTTGGCCATTTGTTGGTAAGGCGAGAGGGCGATTGGTACAGGTAATAACGGATACGCCTTGCGGTTTGTTAAATTTTTCATAATAGGAGGGCATCAAGATGAAAGAGGGATGGGAACGCTCAGTTCCCCCGATGCAACTAGACATCACACAAATTCAAGATATGATGGCACCCGTATTCCCCGGTAAAAAAGTAGCAGCCGCTGAACGGATCGGTACCGGACTTAGCAATACCAACTACAAAATTCGTCTGGAAGACAGTGCAGAGCCTTACGTGCTGCGCTTATTCAGGAAAGGTCGTGAGATTGCCGACAAAGAACTGGCTATCATTCGAAAGGTACGCCAAACCGTTCCTGTTGCTGATTATCTCTATGCCGATATGACCTGCAGCGAATTCGATAAACCATGGGCGGTAATGGAGTGGAAGGAAGGCGTTCTTCTTCGTGATGTGATGCGCGACGGAAGCGAGCAGGATCTCATCGCCGCCGCAGCCTCCGCCGGACGCATTCTCGCCAACATACACAAGCACACATTTACGGAGTCCGGTTTCATCAATGGGGACATGAAAGTCCAGGATCCGATGAGGATGGACGGGGAACGGTTTCTCGTATTTATGGAACAAAGCCTCTTTCAGGATCCATGCGGCCAATGGCTCGGGGAAGAGTTGGCTCAATCGGTATGGTCCTTCAGCCGAACGTATAGTCATTTATTGTCGGAGATTGAAGATACACCCGTTCTTGTTCATTCGGACTATAACGGCTTAAATATATTGATGCGGAATGGTGCTGCAGGATGTGAGGTTTCGGCAGTGCTTGATTGGGAGGAGGCTTTTTCATGGAACCGATACGTAGATATTGCCAATATGCTTCGATACGAACGCAATGGATCTGTATTTGAAACGAACTTTATTCGTGCATATCGTGAGGGAGGAGCGGTTCTGCATGATCACTGGACAATCCTATCCAAGCTTGAGGATCTGGTTGCCTTGTGCGATATGTTAACCCATTCCAGCTTGGCCACACCCAATCGAATGCATGATCTACAGCGTTTGATTGCGGAAACCGTTCAGGTTACGACGAATGGCTGAGGTTTTATTCGCTTCTTAAATCGTAATAAAGAAATTGGATTGCATTATAGATTTTGTTTGTCTATAATGGATGTCATAAGTCTATAATGATATTTGTCCATGGCAATCTTCCTTGGGCGCGGAGAAAGAAACAAGAAGTCTTGTCTTCTTGCGTTCTTATTATGGACATTAAAGATCCAGAAAGGTGTTGGTATAAATGAGTGAACAAATGCATGATGTCCTTATTATTGGCGGGGGGCCGGCAGGCTTGAATGCTGCATTGGTATTGGGGAGAGCGAGGAAACATGTGGTGCTGATTGATGAAGGGAAGCCGCGAAATAGGGTTACCCGCGAGTCCCATGGTTTTCTTACCCGAGACGGTGTCAGCCCATCGGAATTTCGCAGGATCGCAAGGGAACAGATTAGCGTTTATCCCTCTGTAAGTTTTGTAGAGGATACTGCCGCTTCGGTTACAGGTGTTGATGGTGATTTTCAAATTACAACAAGGCAAGGGACGGTATACCGCAGTAAAAAGCTCCTCTTTGCCGTCGGGAAGAAAGATAGCCCATTGGATATTAACGGATTGGCAGACGTATATGGAAAAAGTGCCTTTGTCTGTCCATATTGCGATGGATGGGAACTGCGGGATCAGCCGCTTGTCGTGATTGCCAAGGGGGCGGGTGCAGCGCACCTTGCCAAAGTCATTGCAGGTTGGAGTGATCATTATACAATCTGTACCCATGGACCGGATGAACTGACGGATGAACAACGACAAGAATTGGAGGAGCATAACATCCCCGTATTCAGCTCCCCGATTCATCGCATTGAGTCGAACGAAGGGATGGTACGGCAAGTCGTGCTGGAGGATGGAAAGGTTATTCCTTGCACGGGTATCTTTTTCGCGCCGAAGCTGGTCTCCGGCTCTGAATTGCCGGGCGCCATGGGCTGTGATATCAATGAAGCCGGAAGCGTGGTCATTGATGCCTTCGGCAAAACGAGCGTGCCAGGCGTCTACAGCGCCGGTGATGCAGCCACCGAAATGTATCAAGTCATAGCCGCGGCTTCGATGGGAGCTATGGCTGCTGTAGCCATCAATGGTGAGCTGCTTAACGAACGCTGGGCTGGAATCGTTAAAACATGAATATGCGAAAGGCAGGCTTGGTTAGAATCCATGTCTGCCTTTTTTATACCCTTAGGGGATTTTTTGATTATAAATGATTCTTACACTCCGGGGTGGTACCGTTTTTGGGTATGATGGAGTCATCAAGTAAAAGGAAGGGTGTTGGGAATGAGAAAAACAATCGAGTACATCATGAATCAAGTTTGGAGGGATATGAGCATTTAACCCTCCGACATTATGGAGGAGATATATTTGAATTCTCGAACCAAGAAATTTTTGTCCTATTATAAACCGTATCTGGGGTTGTTAGTTGCAGACTTGGCATGCGCTTTTGTTGTTTCGGCAATTACACTGATGCTTCCGCTGTGTATAAGGTATATCACCATTAACGTGTTGGAAGGGAATTCCCCGAATCCGCTGAACCAAATCTATGCGGTGGGTGCGATCATGCTGGCCATGGTCCTCATTCATACTTTCTGCGATATGTTCATCTCCTATAAAGGACATATGATGGGGGCTTATATGGAGAGTGACATGAGACGGGAGCTGTTTGACCATTTTCAGAAGCTGTCTTTTGGTTTCTACGATGAGAACAAAACAGGACAGCTCATGACCCGCACAACTAATGACATTCTATCGCTAACCGAATTGTATCACCATGGGCCCGAAGATATCGTCATTTCCGTTCTGAAGTTCCTGGGTGCATTCATCATCTTAATGTATATTGACGTGAAGCTTACCTTGATCGTATTTCTCTTTCTGCCGGTCATGGCTGTGTTTGCTTTTTATTTTAATAAGAAGATGAATGTGGCGCTGCGGGTTAGCAAGGATCGGATCGGGGATATCAACGCCCAGGTGGAGGATTCTCTATCGGGTATCCGCGTGGTGAAGTCGTTTACGAATGAACATGTGGAGAGGAAAAAGTTCGCCTATGCTAACGGGCGGTTCGTGGACAGCAGAAGGGAAGGGTATAAGAGTGAAACCTACTTTCACGAAGGGTTGGTCGGGTTTACCCAACTTATTACGATAGCGGTCATTGTGTTTGGCGGAGCCGCAATCGTGGATGCCTCGCTGGAACTGGCGGATTTGCTGACCTTTTTCTTGTGCATCGGCATCCTGATCGAACCGATCCAGAGACTGGTTAATTTCGCCAGGCTGTATCAGGAGGGCATTACGGGGTTCGACCGTTTCATGGAGATTCTGGAGGTAGAGCCGGATATCGAGGATTCCGTTGATGCTGCGGCCATCACGCAGGTTCAGGGGAATATTACATTTCAGAACGTCAGCTTTCGATACAAAGATAACTATGGCTATGTGCTAAAACAGGTATCGCTGGACATTAAGCCCGGAGAGTATGTGGCATTGGTAGGTCCCTCCGGCGTCGGCAAGACGACATTGTGTTCGTTGATTCCGCGTTTTTATGAAGTAAGTGAAGGATGCATTATGCTGGATGGACGCGATATCCGGGATATCACGCAGCACTCGTTAAGGAGACATATCGGGATTGTTCAGCAGGATGTATATTTGTTTGGGGGAACCGTCTTTGATAACATCCGGTATGGCAATATGGAGGCCAGCGAGGAGGAAATCATTGAAGCGGCAAAAAGAGCGAATGCCCATGATTTCATCATGGCACTGCCGGACGGTTATGATACGGATATCGGGCAGCGCGGCGTCAAGCTGTCCGGAGGACAGAAGCAGCGGCTCAGCATTGCACGCGTGTTCCTGAAGAATCCGCCGATTCTTATTTTTGATGAAGCGACCAGTTCCCTGGATAATGAAAGCGAGCGAGCCGTCCAGGAGTCGCTGGAACGGTTGAGCAATAATCGCACAACGCTTGTCATCGCTCATCGCCTGACAACGGTACGGAATGCGCAGCGAATCGTCGTGTTATCCGAGGACGGAATTGAGGAACAGGGCACGCATGATGAATTAATTGCCCGTCAAGGCGCTTATGCGAATTTATATAATATGCAATTAACCATATAAGCAGGAAGAAAGGCGATTTGTGAACGGTTTATGCACCGTCAGCAAATCGCCTTTGTCTGTAGTTGGATCAATCTATAGATTGCGTTGTTGCGTTGTCCTGTTCCAATCCGAAACCGAATTTATCCTTGAAGCGTTTTCCCAGGCTGTTGGTCTTCCACTTCCTTGATTGCATTGTCCTCGTCTTGCACTTTCTCCTTCGATGAACTAAACCATCCGATAACGGCAATCAGCACAAGAACAATATAGAAGGATGCCTTCCAGATCGAGCTTTCCGGGAAGTGATGGTCGATAAGGGCCACATCCGGATGCGCAAGGGTGATGACTGCAAGTTTGACCCCAACCCAACCGACAATGAGGAATGCTGCCACCTCAAGTCCGGGGCGCTGCTGCAGCAGCTTCACGAAGTAGGATGCCGCAAAACGCATGATGATCAGACCAATGAATCCTCCCAGGAAGATGACGATGAACTGACCTCCGTCCAGGCCGCCGATGTTCGCCAGACCGCTTGGCGGCAGTGCCACAGCCAGTGCTACGGCTGCAAGTATCGAGTCTACAGCAAACGCGATGTCTGCAACTTCCACTTTGAAGACGGTCATCCAGAAGCCGGATTGCTTCTTAGGTTTGTCCGGTAGCGGCTTGGCGTCTTCCGTTGGTTTCTTGCCTTTGATAAAGTGTTTCAATGTGTGATTGATCGAAATGTAGAGAAGATAGAGTGCGCCAATAGCTTGCACCTGCCATACGTCCACCAGGAACGAGATTAAGAACAGCGATCCGATGCGGAAGACAAACGCTCCGAGCAACCCGTAAAACAAAGCCTTTTTACGCTGAGTCTCAGGTAAATGCTTTACCATAATGGCAAGGACCAGCGCATTATCTGCTGCGAGCAACCCCTCCAGTGCGATGAGCACCAACAGCACCCACCCATACTCCAATAAAAGCTCCATACCAATTCCTCCTAGTTGTATAATTGAAGGCGCAAAAAGGACCTCCACCGGCAGGTGAAGGCCCTCCATAATCAAAAAGAGACCTTCACCACAGAGTGTGGTAAAGGTCTCGCAAACAACGTATCGTTGCCAACAAAGCCGGGGAATTTTCCCGGAATGACGACTTTGTTGTGTCAGCTACTCCCCTTTAATCACGTTCCTGCATAACTGATATCGTCATCAGTTAAGCCGTGATATAAAGATATAAATTTTTGAGGAATAAGTCAAGCTTTTTTACTTGAATTCAGCAGAATACGTCTCCATTGGAACGGGTCTATTCTTGATGGTAGAGCGTTGTCTCACTTTTACATTAACGCTCGATAATACAACACTAAGGAACACAAGGGCAGCACCCACATATTGATTGGAATTCATGATCTCGTGAGCAAACCAGAACCCGACCAATGCCGCGAATACAGGCTCCAGGGAGAATACAAGTCCCGTCCGGGTAGCGGTTGTATATTTTTGGGCGATCGTTTGGAAGATGAACCCGATTGCGGTGCATACCACGCTAAGAACAAGGACAGCAATCCACGAGTTGGTCGTGCTTGGCCATATTGGAGTTTCAAAGAGCAGAGATGAGATGAACGCATACAATCCCGTGAACCCTAGCTGTAGGATGCCAAGGCTTAGCGTATCAACCTTCTGCGCGGCAGTGCTTACCATATTGATATGGAGCGCATAACATAATGCCGCCGCTATGCAGAACAGATCACCAATCTTCAATGTGAAAGGAAGCTGGATGGTTAACAGCGCGATGCCGATTAAGGCTAGCAAAATACTGACAACCACTTTGTTCTCTATTTTTTTCTTAAATAGAAACGTATGTAATAAGGGGACAAACACCACCGTTAGACTGACCAGAAACCCGGCATTGGATGTGGTCGTGGTCCTCAGACCGAAGGTAAGCGCCGTGAACATAATAAATAATATAAAGCCCAGGAGCATGGCATACCGAATCGTTTGTACGTTAACCTGGCGCAAGCGGGGGAGAAAAATCACTCCTGCAAGTAGAAAGGCCAATCCAAAGCGTAGGGCTATCAAATTAAACTCTCCTAGCGAATCCAGTCCCATTTTCATAAAAAGATAGGACGAGCCCCAACAAATGGTGATGAACAAAATCATAAGATCGGCCTTCAGCGGTTTCAAGTTCTTTTTCCTCCTTCAAGTGATTGAACAGAATCAGTATACTCACGTACAATAGACAAGTAAAACGAATGTTTTTCATAATATATATGAGAAAAATTCATGCATTAGCGATCAGGAGGAATTCCCGTGAGTATCAATAAATTTAAAGTTCTACTAAAGGTCGTCGAGCTCGGAAGCTTGACCAAAGCTGCCGAAGTGATGGGATTTACGCAGTCCGGTGTCAGCCATATGATCAACAGCCTGGAAGATGAATTCGGCTTCTCGTTGCTGGTCCGGAACCGGTCGGGCGCCAAGTTGACAACCAATGGCGAGGAGATTCTGAAGACGATACGGGAAATATTGAAATGGAACGAACATTTGGAGCAGCAGGTGGCTTCCATTCATGGAATCGAGCTGGGAACCATACACATCGGGACCTTCACCAGCGTTGGCGTTCACTGGCTGCCGGGCATTATTCAGGATTTCCAGCGGGATTATCCCCATATCGAGATTCGTTTGGTTGAAGGAGACTATCGGGAAATTGAGGATTGGATCGCTGAAGGCAAGATTGATTGCGGGTTCCTGTCACTTCCAACGTCGGATATATTCGATGTGATTCCCCTGCACCAAGACCCGATGCTTGTATTGCTGCCGATGGAACATCCGCTCCGTTCGGAGGATTCGATTACCTTGTCCCAGATTGAGAATGAACCGTTTATTATGCCCAGCCAAGGTTCCGATTATGATGTGAACCGAATGCTGGAGAAGGCCCGGATCAAGCCGGATATCAAATATACGCTTGGTGACGATTATGCCATTATGGCCATGGTCGAAAAGGGCCTTGGCATCAGCATTCTTCCAGAACTTGTGCTGCGAGGGCAGCAACGGAATATACGGTTGATCGAATTGAAGGAGAAGAGCTTCAGATCGCTCGGCATTGCCGTAAACTCCATGCGGGAGATATCTCCAGCTACGAAGCGTTTCTTGAATTATGTTAAGAGTTATCCCAAGCTGTAGCTGCGATAGCGACGCTATCAACACGAGCCGGTTGTGTACGAGGGAGAGGCCCGCATATGCTGCGGGCCTCTCTTTCATTCATCATCACGATGGTTATGTTTCGGCGCGGAATGTTTTGCCTAACGGGTTGCCGAGGCCATAATAATGCCGGAAATTATATATAAGCGGACTCCATTTGCCGGGATCAATGTGATGATCATTCAAGATGATGTTGCTATGGGCGTGAACATGGATCGCCTGAGTTTCGACAATGGCAAACATGGAAGAATAGTCAGGAACCCGAATGTTTTTCACTGTCGCCTCGATTTGAATAGGACACTCCATGATGCGAGTAGGCTTTACGGTGACGGAATCCGCAGGAGTTAATCCACTTGTCGCATACTTATCTTTTTCATAAGTAAATCCGTTCTTTGCCTTATAATCAGGAACCGGATATTTTCCTGTATGAGGGGCTAATTGCTCAACATTCTCCCATAAGGAAGGGTCGGGAATGTTGATGACGCATTCAGGATGCCTTTCCAAGTTCTCTATCGCTTTACCCCCGAGTCCGATTCCTAAAATAATGTATTCCCCGAGCGCCCATGAAGAGGATATGGGACTAATATTGACGGTTTCATCTTCATTTAGCGTATTGAGTAAAATAACCGGGGTTCCATAGTAAAGAATTGTCGGTTTAATGATGTCCGTGTTAATCATGCCAGTAAGTTCCTTCATAAAATTTCCTCCTAAGTAGCTGTTCTATCTCAAATCATTGTAAAATAGAAAAGATTCGATGCACATCGAAATATGGATTACATCAGGAGGAATGAAGATGAATGCGAATCCAAACGTAGCACAAGTAGCTTCACTCGTAAGCGATGCATCGAGAGCGGCTATATTAACCGTCTTATTGGATGGGCGATATCATCCGGCAAGCGAGCTGGCGTACATGGCAAAAATCAAACCGCAAACGGCAAGCTTCCATTTATCGAAAATGGTAGCGGCGAATCTGGTCACCGTCGATGAACAGGGAAGGCATCGTTACTACGGAATACGAAACCAGGAGGTTGCGCAAATCCTGGAAACCCTTCTGTCCATTACGCCTCCTGTCGAAATAAGATCATTAAACCAAGCTACGGAGCATGAAGCCATACGTCAGGCAAGAACTTGTTACGATCATCTTGCAGGGAGCTTGGGAATCCAACTGACGAATTCGCTGCTTAACGCAGGAGTCGTATCCGAAACGGAAAATCAATTTACGGTTACAGAAAAAGGGGAAGTATTCTTTAAGGCATTTCAGATTGATCTGGAACAAGTCAAGCGAAAACGCCGCTCCTTCACGCATCGATGCTTGGATTGGAGTGAAAGACGTCATCACCTTGCCGGCGCATTAGGCCATGCCTTGCTTGAAAGGTTATTGGAGTTAAATTGGATACAACGCCTGCCAAGAACAAGGGCCATAACCATCACGTCTGAAGGCAAGAAGGGATTGAAAGAAACATTCCAGATTGATATGGAGTAGGAACGGGGAACGGGCTGCGGTATAGACTTATGGTCGCTGAAAGACCTATGGTACCCGAAAAATAAAAAGGACTGCCCTCGCCTCATCGGAAGATGAAGGGGACAGTCCTTGGATCAGAGATTAACGGAGTGTTTTCAATGCTCCGCTCCATGCAAGCACTTGGTCAAGCATACCATTCAGATTTACGAGATGCAGATCAGCTGGTTTGAACACAGAACCGTTCTCAAAATCCGTGAATAACGAGAGCGCCGGGTGTACACGAACATCCGCTACGGACAATTCGCCCAGAATTCCACGCAGATGTTCGGCAGCACGAGCGCCGCCAACAGAACCGTAGCTCACGATACCTGCAGCTTTGTTGTTCCATGGCTCTCGAGCAAAATCGAGTGCATTTTTCAAAGAGCCAGAAATACTGTGGTTGTATTCTTGTACGATGAAGACAAAGCCATCAAGACTGTTCAGCTTATTGTTCCAAGCGGTAGCTTGCTCTGTAGCATCAGCTTCGCCCAAAAGCGGGAGCTTGTAATCAGCGATATCTACGATTTCGTAGTTTGCATCTCCGCGTTCATCAGCGATACGTTTAACCCATTCACCTACTTGTGGACTTAAACGGCCTTGACGCGTACTGCCTAAAATGATACCGATATTCAATTTGGACACTGTTCTTACCTCCCGATCATTCTGAATATATTTTTATCGTGATGTGTTTGTTATTTTGCATGAGCTAATCATAATCTTAGGGGGTTAACTTTGTCAAGTAGCTTACAAAAAGTTTGTGTAAAATATTCCGATTTTTTGTGCTTCCAAGTACGGTTGGATATGTGCCTGATTCGGACGTGTTTTGTACCGTATAGGCAGCAGCAATGTTATACTGATCATGTGCCCTGGAATAAAATTCCCGTGCAGAGAAAACACGCGTAATTCAGCACTTATAGTACATATAAAGATTGGAGAGGTGAAGCAAGTATGGAACTGAGACAATTAAGGTCCGACGAGTTTGAGATCAGCACAAAATTATCCGAATATGCCTTTCAATATACACTGACACCAGAGCAGCGAGAGTCCAATCAAAAGCATTTTAAACCTGAACGCTTCTGGGGGATTTTTGACGGAGAAGAGCTGCAAGCGAAACTGACCATCATCCCGCTGCAAGTTTATTTGCATGGAAACCTTTTCGAGATGGGCGGTATTGCCGGTGTGGCAACCTGGCCCGAGAACCGCAGACAGGGGCATGTATCCACCTTGCTCAAGCATGCATTGCAAGAGATGAAGGGCAAAGGCCAGACCCTTTCCTTCCTGCATCCGTTTTCGATCCCGTTCTATCGTAAATTTGGCTGGGAACTTTACGCGGAATATAAAAAGTACATCATTCCGGTCCCTAAATTCCCACGTAAGGTGGAAGTGCCTGGCCGCATTGTAAGAGGCGTAACCGATATTCCAACACTGGACGGCATGTATCAAGCCTATGCCAGCCGCTATAACGGCACGCTTGTGCGGGATGACACTTGGTGGACAAGATTCGTGCTGCAGGGGGACAGTCACAGCGTTGTTTATTATTCAGCTGAGGGCAAACCAACGGGCTACGCGTTATATGAGCTCAAAGACAAAGATCTCGTGTGCGACGAATTTGTATACCTGAATGAAGAAGCCCGAAGCGCAATCTGGACCTTCTTTGGAAACCATGATTCCAGGATTGAGCAGGTTACGATGACAATGGTGCCTGGGGATGATCAGCTGCCATTCATGCTGCCGGATCCACGCGTTACCCAGGAGGTGGTCCCATACTTCATGGCACGCATCGTGGATTTGAAATCCTTTGTGGAGCAGTACGCTTTTGAAGCGCATCGGGAAGCCGGGATGTCCATAGAGGTGGAAGATTCCGCAGCGCCTTGGAATGCGGGCCTATGGAGGTTATCAGTTAATCAAGAGGGGAAAGCGGAGTTGACGGAGCTTCCGTCTGATCATGGGGAGCAGCCTGACCTGTCCACCGATATTCAGACGTTGTCGGCGCTGTTTACGGGATACAAAAGGCCGCAGGCGCTACATGCCATTCACCGGCTATCAGGAAATCCAAAGGCCATAACACAATTGGAGACGATGATCCCCGCAGGTCAAACCTACCTCATGGATTTCTTTTGAGAAAGGGAGAAGACTTGGTGATTCGCAGACTGTTGCCTGGAGAACTGGGGGGTCTCTTAGAAACGATAAACCGAGAGCAGCATTTCTTATATTATTCCTACCTGGCGTTCCGGAAGAAACATACCGTTCACTATGGGCAGTTCTCAGAATGTGGAGAGCTTTCTACGACTTCTCGGAGCGATGATTATGTGGAGCTTGGCAATATCGGCACGGATGCGGCGTGGAGAAGACAAGGGGACGGCAAGAAAGTGTGCGCGGAATTGACCCGTAAGGGGCGTGCAATCACTCCCGATGTGTATCTGAAAGTGCTGGAGAAGAACGTAAACGCGATATGTTTATATCAGTCCCTGGGATATGTTACGGTGTGCAAACAATCTATCGTTGAATTCGCACTGTAGTTAGTAGAGACGAAACAAAAAAAAGCCTGACAACTCAGGCTTTTTTGTTTTTTAGCGGAGCGTACAGGTTCAATCCTGAACCTCCCGCTTGGAATAAACATACAGCTTCCCGTCATCTCCATATTCCGCGTAAGCGATATCTTCCAGAGAGTCATAACCTTGTTCCCGCGCTTTCGATTGGATCACGCTGTGTTCAATGTGCTTGCCGAGCATCGACTCCTCGAGCAGCTTTCCCTTGTCGATGACCGTTACCGTAAAGGTGTCCGGCTTGGCTTCCATGCCCATATCCTGGGCTGTTGGCGGCTCGTACTCGGGTTTGCGCATGACAGACAGCGATCCGTCCGTTTCCAGAATGGCGTATTTAACTTCAGTTAACGAGAAAATGCTTTGCCGTCTCAGCATGGATAACAGCTGTTTATATTCCATATCGTATTTATTCAACAATTTTTGGTTGAGTTTACCGTTATCGATCAGAAGTACCGCCCGGCCTTCCGTTAAATATCCGAACTTAACAAAGTGGGTGGTTGCCTTCTCGAAGAGGTAAGACATCGTCGTCCAAAGCGCAAGAGCGAATAACAAATGATATATGTTTACCTTATCATCATAGAGGCTTGCCCCGACGATTTCACTCAGAATTAAGGAAGATAAGAAGTCAAGCGGTGTAAGCTGGCTGATGGTTTTTCTCCCCGTAACAAACGTGATGATCCATAACCCGAAAAAGCTGATGATCAGTTTGACTCCTAAATCGATAAACATATCCATGGACAACCCTCCTTCAGCGTTAATGTAATATGGTAAGATATTAAACGCTTTGGCTTCAAGCAGAAACAAGGGAGATTTAACCGGATAGGGAAACCTTTCCTGTTGATAAGGAATATCCGCTTGTGATACGATGACTCGCACTGTCTCTCTGGTATATTCAGCTGGTCGGAGCACCGGGAAACGGGAGTTTTTAATGGACTGGGATGTGAATCGTGAAGAATCGCTTTTTGAGAACGGTATTGATTATATCAGCTATGATTAATATTCTAGGAGTCTTGGTTTTCGGTAACCATTACATAACGGATCATAACAAACATGCTGTGGGAGATAATAGTTCATACAGAACGTTTATTCACGGACTAAAGTTTTATAGTCAATTTCTTAGTCAATTGGATGACGATCAGGTGAAGGAGAAAAATATGAATCTATTGATTAATGCAGATGAGAGATTACATCTGGCAAGCAGATCATTGATAGAATTCAAATATTCGATGTCTACTACGAATTTGAATATGAATGGTGTTGAAATCATACTTTCTTCAATTGAAGAATCGATGTTCAACGAAATGTCCGTGTACTTGTTAGAAGACAGTGGGACAGGCCGGTTCATCGCGCTGCAAAGCAGCGTCGATCAGTTGTTGGAGAAACTACCCCAGCATTATAACTCCCAGAGTCAAGAACAATTTATCGGTGTAATAAACAACATCCCGTGATCATCTGTAATGAACGAAAGCCGCTGTTAGCAGCGGCTTTTTTTGATCTGTTCAGCAATGGATTCATTCATGAACCTAAATTTTTTACGCTAACCCCTTGAAAGCGACGCGACGTCATCTTGTAAGATGTATTTGTCATAGAAAATTACGGTCTACGTCATAAATACATACAGAGGGAGATGGTCGGAATGAACAAGGGAGATGTCATTATTTACGCTTGCGTCATCATTGGAGCGGGGATCGGTTTAGCGCTGGGCAGTGCATTTCCAGGAGTTCTGGTCGGTTTAGGTGTTGGGTATTTGCTTAAAATATCTTTGAACAATGAAGAAAAGTAACCATGATAGAGATGTTGACATAAGTTGTATTAGAGGAGACATTAAGTTATGCATGTTAACATGGATATAGCAGTCAGATTATTGTTTGACAATTAGAAAAAACTGACTTATAGTACTTTACTATCAGCAACGATCAAAGACATGATTCTTGGAACAACCTGCCCAGAGAGGGAAGCGATTGGTGAAAGCTTCCTCCGTGCTTGCTTCTTGAATTACCCCTTTGTAGCTGTGTTTTTGAACCCTGATCGGTCGTTTGACTATCGAGATATGGAACTAGAAAACACCGAGTCATCCCCGTTATCGGATGTCTGAATGAGGATCGAAAAGAGCACGCTGGCCGTATGAGCGAATGCAACTTTCGATCAAATTAGGGTGGAACCACGAGCTGAACGCACTCGTCCCTTAGGGATCGAGTGCTTTTTTGCGTTCAATCAAAATTTGATGGAGGGATAACAATGTCAATTATAGTAACGCTGCCGGACGGAAGCCAAAGGGAGTATCCCGCACAAACGACGATGAGCCAGATCGCGGAATCCATTCATTCAGGTCTGAGGAAACAGGCTGTTGCAGCCAAAGTGAATGGGAAACTCGTGGATTTGAATCATGAGCTGCGTCAGGATGCGGAAGTAAGCATCATCACGCTGGATTCAGAGGATGGGTTGTACGTGTATCGGCACAGCGCGGCTCATCTGATGGCCCAGGCCGTTAAACGGATGTATGGCAGCCAATCTGTCCATTTTGGGGTAGGACCTGTCATTGAGGATGGTTTTTATTACGATATGGATCTGGGGCATTCGATTACAACCGATGACTTGATTGCCATTGAGCGAGAAATGCAGAAGATCGTTCAGGAAGACCTGCCGATTATTCGCAGGGAGGTTGGTCGTCAGGAGGCCAAACGTATTTTCAAAGATGACCCATACAAGATGGAGCTGATATGTGAATTGCCGGAGGACGAGGTCATTTCGGTGTATGAGCAGGGGGAATTCGTTGATTTGTGCAGGGGGCCGCATCTTCCATCAACGGGTAGAATCAAGGCATTCAAATTAATGAGTGTGGCGGGAGCTTATTGGCGGGGGAACTCGGATAATAAAATGCTGCAACGGATATACGGAACGGCGTTTCCTAAGAAGTCGCAGCTCGAGGAACATCTGTTACTGCTTGAAGAGGCCAAGAAACGGGATCATCGGAAGCTGGGAAAAGAGCTGGGGCTCTTTATGTTCTCGGAGGAAGCACCGGGCATGCCTTTCTTTTTGCCGAACGGGATGATCATCCGCAATGAGCTGGAGCAATTCGCAAGAGGACTTCAATTCCATCGCGATTATGATGAGGTGCGCACTCCGTTGATGATGAACAAGCGGCTCTGGGAAATGTCCGGTCATTGGGATCATTACAAAGACAATATGTATTTCACACAGGTAGACGAGACGGAGTACGCGCTGAAGCCGATGAACTGTCCAGGGCATATGTTAGTCTACAAAAATTCGCTGCATTCCTACAGAGAGCTGCCTATTCGTATATCCGAATTTGGTCAGGTGCACCGACATGAATTCTCAGGCGCTCTTAACGGCATGATGCGGGTGCGTACGTTTTGTCAGGATGATGCACATATTTTTGTAAGACCCGATCAGATCCAGGAAGAAATTAAGCTGGTTATCGATTTTATCAGCCAGGTTTATCAAGTCTTTGGCTTTGAATATACAATCGAGTTATCGACAAGGCCGGAAGATTCCATGGGGTCTGAACAATTGTGGGAGCAGGCGGAGTCCTCTCTGCAGCAGGTGCTGGATCAACTAGGGCTGCCGTACCGGATTAATGAAGGGGATGGGGCGTTTTACGGACCGAAAATCGATTTTCATATCCTTGATTCCTTAAAGCGAAGCTGGCAATGCGGCACCATCCAACTGGATTTCCAATTCCCTGAAAAATTCGATCTTTCGTATATCGGAGAAGATAACCAGAAGCATCGGCCGGTTGTTATTCACCGGGCGGTATTTGGATCGATCGAGCGATTTATCGGGATTCTTACAGAGCATTACGGCGGGGCTTTCCCGATGTGGCTGGCTCCCGTACAGGTTATGATTATACCGGTATCGGACCATTATATCGATTACTCGTTAATGGTGAAGAAGCGTCTGGAGAATGCCGGCATCCGGGTGAACGTCGATGTAAGAAATGAAAAGCTGGGTTATAAAATCCGTGAAGCGGGTTTGCTGAAAACGCCATACACGCTGGTCCTTGGGGAGAAGGAAATGAACTCCGATCACGTATCGGTCCGTAAACGGGGCGAGGGCGAACTTGGTGAAAGCTCCATAGATCAAGTAATCGAACGGCTTCGGAACGAGATAGAGTCTAGGAAATAAGAAGAGGTCTGTCAGCTGTTTGAATGAAGCTATTGTTTGAGCGGTGAAATCTTTTGTTGAATAGAAGATTTTCAAAGATCCTTCTCAATCTCTGCTGGAGTAAGTGGTTTAGTAGCTGTCGTCGCTTATATATGCTTAGGTTTACAGTGTTACCGGAGGAAAAGCGCATAGATGATATCCATCACCGTACATGGTTCCTGGGCATGGTATAATTTGGATGTGCCTGTTAAGTGGAACATGTAAATGATGGAGGAGAGGGTACATTGCAAACGTATCAGAGCAAAGAGGCTTTCATCGCAGAAATTCAAAAAACGTATAAGCTGTTTGACCAGGAATTTGATGATGTCCCGGAGGATAAAAAGAATCATCGCATTGGCGAAGTCGATAGAACGCCGCAAGAGATGATCGCCTATCAGCTTGGATGGCTAACGCTGGTGATGAGCTGGGAGAAGGATGAATTAGCGGGCAAAGAAGTCACGACGCCGGCCCCTGACTATAAATGGAACCAATTGGGAGCGTTGTATGAGCAATTCTACCTTGCGTATGACGCCTATTCTTTGGAAGAATTGCGTTTCATGCTGAAGCAGAGGACGGATGAATGGTGCGAATGGATCAACCGGTTGACCGAGGAAGAGTTGTTTCGTCCGGGCGTTCGAAAATGGACGGCAACCAGTGCCAACTGGCCGATGTGGAAATGGCTGCATATCAATTCAGCCGCCCCTTTCAAAAGCTTCAGAACCCAAATCAGAAAGTGGAAAAAGTACGACGGCTAGACCATATCGCTTGGCGACATATGGGACCGTCCTATATAGATTTAGTTGCCTGATGAACGGCTCTCATAAACAAAAAGTGTGTCAAATAAAGCCATGGTGGTGCTCAGGATGTTATTCCCACACCGCTATGGCTTCAGTTTAATCAGATAGAGTTGGTCCATGGTATATTGAATCGATTCCGGACAAGCGTCAGCGCTCGCCTTTGTCCCTACATTTCGTCCTTGCTCAGAACCATTCCAAGAAATTTGGGGGCAGCAGCGATGGGAGGAACGATTCGTACATGGAGCGTCTTCTAACAGCAAGAAGGGGGCCTTCCGCAAGATCTAGGATCTTTGGAATAGCCCCTTTTTTTAGTCGGTTTCCAGCGAAAAGGGACAGATCTAATCCTTTTTTACCGCCCTTGGGACACAGAAGTCAAAATATTGCACATCAAGGCAAAAATCGGCTCTACAAGAACCGGGTCACTCTCCTTATCATGAATCGTAATCAGAATCGATTTGAAGGGAGTAAGAGGTTATGTGGAGCAGTGCGATTCAAGATGCCGTAGAGAAAATCCGAAAAAACATGGATACCTTCGGGACCAGATTTCCCCACGTCAGCAGGGACGGATCTTATTTGCTGAATGACAATGACGACTGGACGAACGGCTTCTGGAGCGGCCTTCTCTGGCTATGTTATGAATACACAGGTGACGAGGCTTTCAGACTGGGGGCAGTGCGAACGGTAGAAGATTTCCGCCAACGCTTTGCGGATAAGAAGGTGCTTGATCATCATGATATCGGATTCCTGTATTCCTTGTCCTCCAAAGCGGAGTGGATCGTTGAGAAGAACGAGAGTGCCCGCCAGTTGACGCTTCAGGCTGCGGACTTGCTGCTGAAACGCTGGCGTCCGGGCGGAGGTTATATTCAGGCCTGGGGTCCTGAAGGAGATGAACAGGAGGGTGGTCGGATCATCATCGATTGTTTGATGAATCTGCCGCTGCTGTTCTGGGCGGAACAGCAAACCGGCAATCCCGTATATCGGGAGGTTGCAATTATGCAGGCGGAGAAGACAAGACGTTATCTGGTGCGGGGAGATGACAGTTCATACCACACCTTTTTCTTTGATCCGCGTACCGGGGAGCCGATCGGAGGTGCCACGCATCAGGGCTATACGAACGGTTCGACTTGGACGCGGGGACAAGCCTGGGGGGTGTACGGCTTCGCGCTGGCTTACCAATATACAGGAGATCCTGTATACCTCGATACATCTAAAAGAATGGCGAGGTATTTCTTGAAGCACTTACCGGAGGATCATGTCGCCCTTTGGGACTTTAATGCTCCCGTAACCGCCGAAACCTATCGCGACAGCTCGGCCTCCGCCATTGTGGCAGCAGGCTTGCTGGAACTGATTGGACACCTGGAAGAAGAGGATCCCGAAAGAGAGGGCTTCGAACAAGGACTGAAGGATTCCATGACCTCGCTGGTACGAGATTATTCCACGATCGGCAAAGAGGCGGAGGGCCTGCTGCAGCATGGTTCTTATCATGTGCGCGGCGGATTGTCCCCGGATGATTTCATGATCTGGGGGGATTATTTTTACCTGGAAGCTTTGATTCGGATGGAGACCGGGCGCAAGGGGTACTGGTATGAACGCTGATGCCACGGAAGCTTCGGTGGATGCCGTTTTGGCGATAATGAATCTGGAGGATCCCGCTATGGGTCCGATGCAAGTTGGAGACGATCAAGGCCATCGGTACGATATCCTGTGTAAGCTGCATCAACACTTCTCTTGCCGGAGGACACCCGGATGGTGGATGAGCAGTGAGGATAAGCAGAAAATCACGGATTATGTGAAGCAATACTGTGGAGATGAGCTGGAAACCGTGATGAAGACGGCGGATGAGGTGGTGCGGCAGACGTTCCTGTTCCGCTTTCCATGGGATATGGAACGGAGCGTGATTCCGGTTACATTTGACGGTGATATAGACTGGTGCCATATTCCCGATCAAGACGTGGAGTGGGCTTACATGCTGAATCGCCACCGCTATTGGGTGGCGCTGGGACAAGCGTATGCGATGACAGGCGATGAGGAGTATGCGGCGGCATTTTGCCGCCAGCTTGAAGATTGGATCAATCGGAATCCTGTTCCTGGAGAACCTACGACGGATACGTTGACATGGCGCCCGATCGAAGCGGGTCTGCGCAGCGTGAACTGGATCAAGGCACTTCGATACATGATCGGCAGTCCATCCCTGACTCCGTCGCTGCTCGGTAAAGCGCTGGTTTCGCTTCACGAGCATGGGGAGTATCTGGCTGCTTCCTTCACCAGCTGGAAGCATATCAGCAACTGGGGTGTTCTGGAAACTTGCGGTTTATACCATATTGCACTGTTCTTCCCCGAGTTCGGCAAGTCGGCACGGTGGCGGGAAATGGGGGAAGAGAGACTGAAGGAAACGGCACGGCTCCAGATCATGGCGGATGGCATTCACTGGGAGCAATCGCCCACGTACCATCATGAGGTGCTGGCTTGTTATCTTGACTGCGTTCACCTCGCCAATCTCAACGGGTTGGAGCTTGATGGTCCATTTCGGCGTACGGTCCGCGAGATGGCCGGAGCCTCCTTGTACTGGGCGAAGCCGAATCACAGGCAGCCGATGCTGGGAGACAGCGACGACAGCGATATCCGTTCCATTCTGACCTATGCTGCGTGGTTATTTGGGGATTCCGTTCTGCGCTTTGGCGGTAATGCCCGGCCCGATTATGATAATGCCTGGCTGTTCGGCATAGAGGGAATCCGGGATTACCAAGCGATGGCTCCCGCGGAGCCGCCATACCTGAGCCGAGCTTTTACCCATTCCGGTCATTATACGATGCGAACGGGCTGGGACGAAGAAGCACTGTACCTTTATTTTCACTGCGGTCCGCTCGGGGGAGGCCACGGGCATGCCGATATGCTTCATATGGATCTCCATGCCTACGGCCGTGATCTGCTCACCGATGTAGGAAGATACAATTATAGCGATCATACACCGCTGAGAAAAGCATTAAAGGAGAGCGCAGCCCATAACACAACGGTTGTCGACGGAATCGGATTTACCGGGGTCAAGGACACCTGGTCCTTCGACCGGATTGCCGGGCCGCTAGGCTGCAAATGGATCAGCAGACCGGAGTTTGACTATGTCGAGGGGGCGCATGACGGCTATCTCTATGGGAATGAACCGTTGTATCCGCGCCGAAGGATCATCTTTATCAAGCCGTATTATTGGCTGCTGATCGACAGCTTGGTGTGCCTTGAGCAGCATACCTTTACTCAGCATTTTCATTTTCCGCACCCGCCCGGAGAAGTCGGGGTGGAAGCGGAGTCATTGATATGCCGTACAAACACCCTCGGGGAGGCGAATCTATCCATTATCCCGGTAACCACAGACGGCCTGAATGCGGAAGTGGGCGAGGGCCTGATATCCCGCGAATATAACCTGCTGGAACCAAATTCGAATGTCTCATACTCCCGGACAGGGAAAGGACTCATCAGCATCATGCAGGTACTGTATCCACATCGTCCAGGCGAAACGGTCCTACCTCGAGTCCGTAAAGTGTCTGTATATCGTCATACGGGCGAGCGGGTTCATGACGGACAAGCTGAGGCATGCGGGGTGCAGCTCCCGGGTATGGAAGTGGAGTTTATTCTCGTTGTTAGTCACCGTGCGCCGTCCGGCCATTATGATTCTTATGTAGTGGAGGGCATGCAGATCTTCGGAGAGGTTGTGCTGATAATCCTTCAAGACAGAAAAAAGCAAGCAACCGTGATCATTTAATGAATGCTTCCGACACAGAGGACTGATAGAATAAAGAGGACAAGAGCATAAGAGAGGCGCAGAGAAAAATGTTTAAATTTACCTACTACAAACGCATCCAGCTGTCGTTTCTTTTGCTGATCTTTATTCCGCTGATTGCGGTTTCTATCATTTCGTTTGTTCTGATCCGGGATACGATGGTAGAGAAGCTGCAGCTCAGCAACGAGAATGTCCTGAACGTCATGACGGATGAGCTGAGCAAGACCATTGACGATGTCACGTTTGCTTCCCATTTTATCGTGAACGATACGAATGTGCGCAATATCTTGAAGTCATTTGCAGACACAACACGGCTGGCTACTTATCAGGATTATGTGCATTTTAGACAAATTCAGGACGTATTTTCCCTGATTAACTCCAAGCCGCTGAACAATAACGTCCGCATGTACTTGGTCAACCGTCAGCATTTCGTCATCTCTTCCGGTACGGAGGATTTAACCGCCATTAACGGAAGTGTCGACAAGCTCATGGAGCGCGTCGATCTCAATAAACCGGAAAGCCTGCAATGGCTTGGGATGGCGGGCGGCGACTCGGCAGGAAAGGGGAAAAGTTACTATATCGCCAGGGTCATCTATGACAGCCGCGAGAAGAGGCAAGTGTCCGTTCTGCTCAGCGCCATTTCCGATTCGTACTTCAACAGGCTGCTCGGTACGGTCGACTTTGGCAAGGTGGCGCTCTTTGATACAGCCGGGGAATTCATCGCAGGCGATTCGGGGCTGATCCCGCATCATACGGAGACTAAGGGCAGTGTCCGAACGGACAGGACCATTTTGAAATCGAACTGGAAGCTGTCCTATGAGGCTTCGGAAAAAGAGTGGTCGGGGCAGATATCCCGGACTTTTTATACCGGTCTTGCCGGGGTTCTTCTGCTGTTTCTCGTTTTCTCCGGGATGTCCATCCTGATCGCCAAAAGGCTGCACAGTCCGATTCTCAAGCTGCAGCGGGTTGTTCGCCAGTTCGGAATGGGAAACCTGGATGTCAGACTGGAGGTCAAGGGCAAGGATGATATCGCCGAATTGGGGCAGACGCTGAATACGATGCTCGATCAATTACAGCGGCTGATTCACGATATCGAACAGGAGCAGGAACAGAAGCGGGTGATGGAGCTCGAAGCCTTGTTTATGCAAATTCGTCCTCATTTTTTGATTAACACACTGAATTCGATCAAATGCAGCCTGATCTTGACGAAGGATACGCTTCACAGCGGAATTATAGATTCACTGATGAGTTTGCTCCGAGCCTATCTCAAGGTCAATGAGCCTGCCACTTTACGCGAGGAATGCAAGCTGCTCGGCCATTATGTCGACATTATGAAAATCCGCAATGAAATCCCGCTTCATTTAGAGGTTGATCTGGATCCGGAAACCGAGGGGCTCATTTTGCCGAAACTTATTTTGCAGCCTGTCGTTGAGAATGCCATCGTCCACGGGCTTGTCGATCATCAGACTCCACGCATCGAGATCCGTTCCCGAAGCCACCCGGACGGAATCATAATTGAGATTGCAAACAACGGCTCCGGGGCCGAAGAAGAAATGCTCCAATGTCTGAACCGTAGGCTGGGAACAGCAAGCGGCGAGCAGGATGGGGCTTATGAGAGAGTAGGTCTTATGAATGTGGTCCAAAGACTCCGATTGACCTTTGGACAGGAAGCAAGTTTGACACTCGCCAACCTTCCGCAGGGAGGGATGTCAGTTTCACTGTACTTGCCCCTAAGTCATCATCATGGTTTTTTACCGGAGGGAGAGGAAGAATGATGTATAGAGTAATGCTCATTGACGATGATGTTCCTATGCTCAAGGTACTGCAACAGATGATTGACTGGGAGGCAAACAATCTGCAGATTGCCGGCAGTACGTATTCCAGCGCGAAAGCGCTGCATATGTTTGAGGAAGTCCGGCCGGACATTGTCATTACGGATATCGGACTGCCGCAGAAAAACGGCATGGAGCTGGCGGACCATTTTATTCGCATGAAGCCGGAGGTTCGGATTATCTTCCTGACCTGTCATGAGGATTTTCATTATGCCCAGCAAGCCGTAAAACTGCAAGCGGATGATTATTTGATCAAAGATCAGCTTACAGCTGAGCAGCTGGAACAGAGCCTTGGCAAATCCATGAACTTGTTAAAGACGCGGGCCGGTCTGATTCATCGCGAGGCGGCGAGTTACAACAGCCAGCTCTTTCGGCAGGATTTACTGCAAAGGGTGATCAAGGGCTCGCCGTCCGAGGCCACGTTGGCTTACGCTTCGCAGATCGGCATCTCCTGGACTTATCCGTGGTTTATGCTGGGGCTGGTCAGCATTCAGCTTTCCAGCTTTGACAAGCGTTTCAGGCAAACGGAATTTCCGCTGATTTTATACGCTGTCTACAATATCGCGATGGAATTGTCCGAATCGTATGAAGGAATTACGCCGTTCATGGAGCAGGGGAACATTGTAATTCTGCATAACTTTAGGGTGAATCTCGCACAGAATGCCAGCTTGCATCTGCATAATTATTTGCAGCGGCTGCGTTATCAGTGCGTCCACTTTCTTAAAATTCAACCGAGCGTGACCACGGTAACGGACAAAATGGAATTAAGCTCGATTGGCTCCATCTATCAGGAAATCCTTCATGGCAAGTGCGAGTTCTACGAAAATACCGACTATACGATATCCGAAGTTTCGCAAATAAGGGCGCGGTGGTTTCAAGCCGCACCTCAGGGGTTTCTTGACGGTTATGTTCCAGAGCTGGAACGGATGCTCATCAAGCAGGATCTAGATGGTATACGCGCCACGCTGCAGAAGATCGCCGGGACCGCAAAAGAGCTGTCGATTGATCCGGGCGACTTTACCAGGGATCTATCCTCCATGCTTCGCGGTATCGAGTTGATGTTTTCCAGTCTGAAATTCGATGAGGATCTGTTCGCCTATCTTGCTCTGGCTCGCACCCTGGAGGATATGATGGAATTGGTGGAGAGAAAGCTGACCCAGATGATCGGAACCCGGCATACGGGAATGGGAAGCTCTCCGAATGAGCCGAAGCTGCAGGTGATCCAGCAATATATCGATCAGCATCTTGACGATAACATCACGTCGATCGACATGGCACGCTATTTGTTTCTGAATCCGAGCTATTTTTCGCGATATTTCAAACGGATGACGGGGTTGACCTTCACGGATTACGTGCATCAATACAAAATGAAGATGGCCACCAAAATGCTCAGAATGTCCGGACAAAATCTGGAGTCACTGGCCATGGGATTAGGTTATTCGGATCGGACGTATTTTTCAAAGGTGTTTAAAAAATACGTGGGGACCACGCCCAGCGAATATAAAGCGAAGTACACCGCGCGAAAATAAGAGGACCGATACAGCCCAATTAACATATACGGCAGTAAGCCGCCCGACAAGGGCGGTTTTTTTAAGTTTTTAGAATCAGCATCGAGGCATGGGGCTCCACTTTGTGGGGCATTTTTTAGGTCAAAATCTTGCACAGGGCTGGTCATAATCCCTCCTTCTTGCCGATGGCGGATGTATTACTATAATGACAACTTACAAATTGTTGAGGTGATGCTACATGGAGGCTGTACAACAACCAGTGCCCAAGAGCCGGCGGAAGTTTTGGACTCCCAAACGGAAAGAGGCTTTGATCGGGTGGCTGTTTCTGGCCCCGGAGATTGTCGGGATGCTGCTATTAAACGTATTCGCCCTTGGATTTTCTTTGTATTTGAGTTTATCCGATTGGGATATGCTGTCGGGCGTCAAGGGTATTGAGTTTACCGGACTGGATAATTACATCAAGATGTTCCATGATCCGACCATTATTCAAGCGATAAAGAACAATTTGATTTATATGGTTCTTACAGTGCCGATCCCGATTGCGATCGCTCTGGTGCTTTCGGTATTGATTCACAACAGCGTGTTCTTCAAGAGTTATTTTAAAGTTGCATTCTTTATTCCTTATATCTCATCGATCATTGCAGTTGCTGCGGTGTGGAGCGCATTATTCCACCCATCGCTGGGGCCGATCAACCAGTTTCTGATGGAACTCGGGATCAGCAGTCCGCCGAAATGGCTGGTCGATCCGAAAACGTCGCTCTTGGCGATTTCGATTATCAGTTCCTGGGCGGGCCTGGGTTACACGATCATTATCTATATGGCCGGGCTCACGAACATTTCGAATGAAATTTACGAAGCGGCGGATATTGACGGTGCCAGTGCAATTAAAAAGTTTTTTGCGATCACGGTTCCGATGCTCCGTCCGACGACCTTCTTCCTGTTGATTACGATGCTGATTGGCTCGTTTAAAGTGTTTGACATCATTGCCTTTTTAACGGAAGGCGGCCCGAACAATTCTTCTACCGTGCTGGTATTCCGCATCTATGAGGAAGGCTTTAAATACTACAATATGGGATACGCTTCGGCCATTTCCTGGCTGCTGTTCGCGATAATCGGTCTGATTACCGCGCTGACCTGGAAAATGAGAAATGAAGAATAAGGAGGGAGAGGAATGTACATGCAGCTGCTTCGAAAAAACATGTCCAAAGTGGTAATCACCCTTTTCATGGGGGCATTGTCCATCGTGTTTCTCGTTCCGCTCATCTGGATGATTTCCGCGGCTTTTAAATATGAGAAGGATGTTATGAGATTCCCGATTCAATGGATACCGGAAAAGGTGAATCTGGCCTACAATTTCAAGATGGTCTGGATGGGAAGAGTTCCCTTCTATGATTTCTATTTTAACTCTTTTAAAATAGCGATTATTACGACCTTAATCACGCTGATTATCTCATCCATGGCAGCTTATGCGCTGACGAAGATTCGATTCAAAGGACGGAATCTGGTCTTTATGGCCTTGCTCTCGTTCATGATCATTCCGGATCAGGCGACGCTGATTCCGCGATTTCTGCTGATTCGCTGGTTTGGTCTCTACAATACGCATGCGGCCATCATTTTCATGAGTATGTTCTCGATCTATTTCACGTTCCTGCTGCGACAATTTATGATCGGGATCAGCGATGAATATTTGGAAGCGGCCAGAATTGACGGAGCGGGTCATCTCCGGACATTTGCTTCCATTATGGTTCCGCTGTGCAAGCCTGTGCTGGCTACGGTAGCGATTATTAAATTCATTTGGACCTGGAACGATTACCAGAATCCGCTGATCTTCCTGCTGGACAAGGACTTATACACGATTCCGCTGGGTATGACGCTGTTCCGTGATGACTACACCAACAACTATGCCATTATGATGATGGCGGCGGTATCGGCGATCATTCCGCTGGTCATTGTGTTCATCGCTTTGCAAAAGCAGGTCATAAACGGCATTGCTTTAGGCGGGGTAAAAGGTTGATACTATGTCTAAAGTCAAAAATCAGAAGTTTGCGGAAAGTCAAAAATGTAATCCTAGAACCTCAAAATTTTGCACTTGATCGGCCTTGCTGGTGCCTATAATGAACATGAAAACAGCACGACAACTAATTTATCTGTGCAGGGGGAAGTAAGATGAAGAAAAAAAGCAAACACAGATTATCCGTCATTCTTAGCACGATCCTGGCGAGCACCCTGGTATTAAGCGGCTGCGGGAAGTCCGGATCAGAAACCGGTGACAGCAAAAACGCCGGAAACGGTCAGACGGACAAGCAGGTTACCGTCAAGTATTACAACTGGGATAACGAAGCCCAACAGGCGGGTACGGACGCCATGCTCCAGGAATTTATGGACCAGAATCCGAATATCAAGGTCGAACACGTGGTTCTGGTTCCCGGCGATTCCGTGGAAATGTTGAAAAAGCTTGATTTCCTGATTTCTTCCGGTGAAGCGATCGACGTTATTCAATTCCCAAGCTTGGGCGGAGTTCTCGAACGGGCTACACGCGGAGCTCTTGCTCCCCTGAACGAGTTCTATGAGCAAGAAAGTCTGGTTCCGGAAGACGAGTACTTCGTAAATGCCAAGGTAGATGACAAGTATTATGGCATGCAGTACACCAAGAGCATGAACTATGTGATGCTCAACAAGGATGCTCTGGATGAAGCGGGACTTGAAGTTCCGAAATTCGGCTGGACGTGGGATGATTACCGCGAATACTCCAAAAAGCTGACCAAGGGCGAAGGCGTTGACAAGCGTTATGGGTCTTACTTCCACACGTGGGAGCTTTATATGAATGCTCCGGCGCAAACCATGATGAAAGATCCGTTCGTATACGAGGACGGAACGACCATTCTCTCCGATCCGACTTACAAGTATTTCTTCCAGCTCCGCAAAGATATGGAGGAGACGGACAAGTCGGCCAAACCTTACAGTGACGTGCTTGCCGCGAAGCTGAACTACCGTACTGAATTTTTCAATGAAGAAGCCGCTATGATTCTTACAGGCAACTTTACGATAGCGGATCCAGGCAACACAGAGCAATATCCACATGATTTCAAAACAGCCTTTGCTCCTGTACCTGTGCCTCCTGCTGGCTGGGAACCTAAAGAGTATGAAGGCAAATACTTCACGAGCGGCAGCATGCTGGCGATGGGCGCCAATTCCGCCAACAAGGAAGCTTCTTTCAAGCTTATGAGATTCATGACAACAGCCGATTCAGACAACAGACTTGAGTTCTCTGGCTACAAGAAGGCGAATAACGAAGAATTACTGACGAAGCTGGTTGCCGGTAAAGAGGATAAGTACGACATGGATTCCTTGAAATATACGCTGTTCAGCGATGATATCCAGTATCTGGATGCAGCCAAAGTCATGATGACGGCTACCTCGGAATTGACCAAGATCATTGATGACGGCTTTGCGAAATTCATGCTCAGTAATGAGCCGATTGATGAAGTGCAGAAATGGATGGTTGACGAAGCAACGAAGATCATCAACGAAAAAGGCTTAGTTAAATAATCGGGCCTTGACAAAAACCGCAAGGTTGATGCTTAGCTATGGATTGGAAGGGCTGTCTTCAGTGATCATACATCTGAGGCAGCCCTTATTCTATTGTGATATTCAAAAATAGGAGCAAAGCGATGATCAACGATAATAGAAAGCTTGTAGAACGACGGCCTGCACAGCTCTGGACGGAGGCTTTTCCCATCGGTAACGGGAGACTCGGAGCGATGGTATTTGGTGGTGTCTCCACGGAGCGGATCGGTTTGAATGAAGACTCCGTCTGGTATGGCGGACCGAAACAGCATGACAATCCAGAGGCGTTAGAAAAGCTGGATGATATCAGATCTCTTCTTCGCTGTGGGGAGCTGCAAGAGGGGGAGCAGCTGGCGCTTACACATTTTACGAATGCTCCGCAATACTTTGGACCTTACCAACCGTTGGGGGAGCTGCTGCTTCAGTTCAAATCCAGCACGTCAGAAGTTAATCATTACAGGCGGGAGCTGAATCTGAGGACGGGCGTTGCTTCCGTAAGCTGGGAAGACAACGGCATTCTCTATGATCGAGAAGTCTTTGCTAGCGCTGTTCATCAAGTGCTGGTCGTTCGTATTTCCGCATCGGAACCTGCAGCTATTCATGTATCAGCCCGGTTAAGCAGGCGACCCTTCGATGGAAACATAAAGCGAGAAAATGAACGTACATTGGCGATGGAGGGCATATGTGGGCCGGATGGTGTTAATTACGCGGCAGTACTTCATGCTTATACGATTGGCGGCAAATGTCAAACGGTTGGCAATTACCTCAATATCCAGTCTGCGGATGTCGTTACTTTGCTGCTCGCCGCTCAAACATCGTTCCGCTGTGATGAGCCTTACCGGGAGGCGCTGCGACAAGTGGAATCCGCTATATTGCTGCCATATGGCTCATTGCTGGAAGCGCATATTGCTGATCATTGCGCTTTATTTGAGCGAGTAAGTCTGGAAATCGAAGCGGCTGATACATGGATAACTCCGGTAACGGAAGAGAGCGCTTCAGAGGCAGAAGATGCACTTGTTGATAAACCTACTTCGGAGAGACTACAGCTTTATCGGCAAGGGGTTAATGATCCTGGGCTTGAGGCGTTGTTCTACCAATATGGCCGGTATTTACTGATGGCAAGCTCGAGACCGGGGAGTTTACCTGCCAATTTGCAGGGAATCTGGAATGAAAGTTTCACGCCACCCTGGGAGAGTGATTATCATCTGAACATTAATTTGCAGATGAACTATTGGATTGCCGAGACAGGTAATTTGCCAGAATGTCACGAGCCTTTGTTCGATTTTATCGATCGTTTGGTCATCAACGGGCGGAAGACCGCGAAATCTCTGTATGGGGCGAGAGGTTTTACGGCCCACACTTCTTCAAATCTGTGGGCAGAGAGCGGCTTGTTTGGAGCATGGACACCCGCTATTTTCTGGCCGATGGGCGGGGCATGGCTGGCACTTCATTTATGGGAGCATTACCGCTATAGCCTGTCAGAGTCATTCCTGCGTGAACGGGCTTATCCAGTTCTGAAGGAGGCTTCCTTGTTCTTTCTTGATTTTCTTGTTTTTGATGAGAACGGCTATTTGGTTACTTCGCCTTCGCTCTCACCGGAGAACAGCTATATTAACGAGAAAGGACAGATCGGTTCCTTATGCTCTGGTCCTTCGATGGATTCACAAATTTTATATGCGTTATTTACCGCCTGTATTGAAGCAGCGGAGATTCTGGAGCTGGATGAGGAATGGAGTAGACAATGGAGTAGTACGCGTGCGAAACTTCCTCAGCCTCAAATCGGCCGATACGGACAGGTCATGGAATGGGCTGTTGATTATGAAGAGTTTGAGCCGGGTCATCGCCATATTTCACATTTATTCGCTCTGCACCCGGGAGAACAGATTATCCCTCATCAAATGCCCGAGTTAGGAGAGGCTGCCAAGGCAACGCTGGAACGGCGCTTGAAGAATGGCGGAGGACATACCGGTTGGAGTCAAGCGTGGATCACGAATTTCTGGTCCAGACTTGGCGAGGGAGAGAAAGCACATGACAGTCTTCGCGAGCTGCTGGTCAAGGCCGTACATCCGAATTTGTTCGGTGACCATCCCCCTTTTCAAATTGATGCCAATTTCGGCGGAGCGGCCGCGATCCAGGAGATGTTGCTGCAATCCCATGGCGGCGAAGTTCGTTTGCTTCCTGCTCTGCCGTCCTCATGGGCAAGTGGTTCGGTGAAGGGACTGCGTGCTAGGGGCGGTTATACCGTAAATATTAGCTGGAAAGAAGGCAAGCTTGAAGCGGCTGAGATTTATTCGGAGAATTTCCGGGATTGTGTTTTATTTAGCGGGCAGCAGCTTGTAATACTTGATTCCACGCATGTTCCTGTACCTGTAACATGCCTAAGCTCAGGCTTGGGTTATCAATATACGTTTGCGGCTGAGGGGGGAGAGACCTATCAGATTGTTTTAAAAAGATAATGAACCATGTCATTTAATCTATTCGATCTAAGTTTCATACTGAAGCAAAACTCATGTGAGGGAGTGAATACAGATGAATGATGATTTGAAGCAGCATACGGATGATCTTGCGGCTTTGCCGACCCCAGAGCAGCTAGTCTGGCAGGACATGGAGCTCGGGATGTTCTGCCATTTTGGAATCAATACGTTCTGTGACCAGGAATGGGGGGAAGGGAGGGATGCTCCGGCTTTGTTTAATCCAGACCGCCTGGATGCCAAACAGTGGGTCCGATCCGCGAAGGAAGCGGGATTCCGTTATTTCATATTGACGGCCAAGCACCATGACGGCTTTTGCCTGTGGCCGACGGTGACAACGGATTACTCCGTAGCCTCGAGCCCGTGGAAGGATGGGCTGGGCGATGTGGTAAAAGAATGCGCAGATGCTTGCCGGGAAGAGGGGATCGGATTCGGTATTTATGTATCCCCTTGGGACAGGCATGAGCCATGTTATGCCGACCCGCAGAAATATGATGACTTTTACTGCAAACAATTGGAGGAGCTCTTAACCGGCTATGGTCCGCTGGTGGAAATATGGTTTGACGGTGCGGGGTCGGAAGGCCGCGAATATGACTGGCCCCGAATCATGGATCTCGTTAAAAGGTATCAGCCCAGCGCCATGGTGTTTAATATGGGCGCGCCGACGATCCGTTGGGTCGGCAATGAGGATGGTGTAGCTCCGTATCCTTGCTGGAACACGGCCGATTCTTCGCGGGGCAGCATGTTCAGCGAAGAATCGCTGAAGTGGCTGCCGGAGACGCCCGGCTGGGTACCTGCGGAATGTGATGTTCCCATTCGCAAAGACCGCTGGTTCTGGCATCCAGACGAAGAACACTTGTTGTTGTCCGTTGATCAGTTAATGGAAATCTATTATCGATCGGTCGGACATGGGGCGACCTTGCTGCTCAATGTCGCTCCAGACCATCGAGGGCTGCTCCCGGAAGCCGATGTAAAGCGGCTTCTGGCATTTGGCAGAGAGATCGAGCGTCGGTTTGGACATGCCCTGGCTGAAAGCTCGGGATCGGGTGAGGTCGTTGAGTTCCCCCTTCCTGGAGCATGCGTGATCGATCATGTTGTTGTCATGGAGGACATTGCTTACGGAGAACGGGTAAGTCAATATGTGCTGGAAGCCCTCATCGATGGAGAGTGGCTTGAGCTTACACGCGGCAGCGCGATCGGTCACAAAAAAATCGATGCGTTCTCTCCAGTATCTGCCGACAAGGTGCGTTTACGGGTACTGCAATATGCAGCAAGTCCGAAAATCAAAAATATAGCGGTTTATCGCTGCGGGCAATAAATTTGGGGTTTTAAACATGAGGTGGAGGGGATCTGTAATGGGAATGCTCACTTGGGAGAACGGACAATACTTGTTGAACCGGCAGCCGTACCGGATTATATCGGGAGCGATTCACTATTTCCGTGTCGTTCCTGAATATTGGGAGGACAGGCTATTAAAATTAAAGGCCTGCGGCTTTAATACCGTTGAAACATATATCGCCTGGAATGTGCACGAACCCAAAGAAGGGAAATTTAACTTTAGCGGTATGGCCGACGTCGTATCGTTTATCGAATTAGCCGGGAAATTAGACCTGCACGTTATTGTCAGACCAAGCCCGTTTATCTGTGCGGAGTGGGAATTTGGAGGTTTGCCGGGTTGGCTGCTAGGTTATGGAGAAGTCCAGCTTCGTTGCAGTGACCCGCTCTATTTGAGCAAGGTGGATCATTATTACGATGAGCTGATCCCGAGACTGGTTCCTCTGCTGTCCACAAACGGCGGGCCGATTCTGGCCGTGCAGGTCGAAAATGAATACGGTAGTTATGGCAACGATCACGCCTATCTGGAGTATTTGCGCGCAGGGCTGGTCCGGCGGGGCGTTGATGTGCTTCTCTTTACCTCCGACGGGCCAACCGACGAAATGCTGCTAGGCGGGTCACTTGACGATGTGCATGCGACTGTGAATTTCGGTTCCAGGGTAGAAGAATCCTTCCGCAAATACCGGGAATATCGAACGGAAGAGCCGCTGATGGTCATGGAATTCTGGAACGGCTGGTTTGATCACTGGATGGAGGACCATCATGTGCGGGATGCGGCGGATGTCGCCGGCGTACTGGATGAAATGCTCCAGAAGGGCTCCTCGATCAATATGTATATGTTCCATGGTGGAACCAACTTCGGCTTTTACAGTGGAGCGAATCACATCCAGGCATATGAGCCAACAACGACAAGTTATGATTATGATGCCCCTTTGACGGAATGGGGGGATAAGACAGAGAAATATGAGGCGGTACGGTCGGTCCTCAGCAAGCATGGTTTTGCGCCAGGTGGTGTCTTCCCGGAGACCGTTCCTAAGGCAGCCTACGGAAAGGTTGCTTTGTCTGAAATGGCCGGTCTATTTACGGAAGCCAATCTACAGCATCTCTCAGAACCGATAAAAAGCGTATGCATCCAGCCGATGGAAAAATTCGGACAGTCCTATGGCTTTATATTGTACAGCACCTTTCTTCAGGGACCGCGTCAAGGACAGCAGCTGCATATCCAGGAGGTCCGAGATCGTGCCCAGGTATTTCTGGACGGTCGGCCGCTCGGCGTGATTGAACGTTGGAATTCAGAGCCGCTCGATATTACCGTTCCCGCAAACGGAGCAAGGCTGGATATTCTCGTCGAAAACATGGGCCGGATCAATTATGGGCCGCTTATCCGTGATCCCAAGGGAATCACGGAAGGTGTGAGAATCGATAACCAGTTCCTGTATGATTGGACGATCCGGACCCTGCCGCTGGAGCCAGAAATGCTGGCTTCACTCTCTTTTAAACCGGTTATGGATGAAGGGCGGGCGGAGCAAGAAGAGCTGTCCATGCCGGAGTCAGTAAACGCGGGCCTGCCAGGATTTTACCGCGGCTGCTTTGAGGTGGAGGACATCGGCGATACGTTTCTTCGCTTTGATGGCTGGACTAAGGGGGTTGCCTGGATCAATGGCTTCAATCTCGGCCGGTACTGGAAGGCGGGGCCGCAAAAGGCATTGTATATTCCCGGCCCTTTATTGCGTAAAGGGAACAACGAACTGGTTCTTTTCGAACTGCATGGCCGTCCCGAATCTTGCGAAGTAGAACTGTCGGATCAACCGGACCTTGGACAGACCGCGGCGGTGGACGAAGCTGTGCTCAATTTCGTACAGGACGGAGAAGACAAATAGTCCATAAAGACACCGATATCGTACGGTTCACCAAGTTCAACGAGCCCGGCCAGAGAAGCTCTCTGGTTGGGTTTTTGCTGCAAATAAGATAAATGATGGCATGGGTTCTGAAATATAGCTTCCTTTTTTGTTCATTTAGGTATTTAATGTTTATATAGGTTCAAATGATGTTTCTTTATGTTCGTTTTAATTTTACATTATGTTGGGACGCAGCTTTACCTATCGGATTGGGAAAGGAGAACACATGAACGATTATAAAGATAGAATGAACCGGATTGTCCAGAACGTTGCGGAACAAGCATGGAGACAGCCTTTGCAATCCAGCGGGCTGTGGTTTCATAGGGATGTGCGCGATAACTTCTATTATGCCTCCTATCTGTTTGCTGCTTCGGTAGACTTTGAGAATGATCCGCGGTTCAACCGGCAGGAAGGCAAGGGGATGGCAGAGGAGGTTCTGGGTCGTGTGCTTCGGCTGCAGAACAGGGACGCGAAGAGTCCAATGTACGGACACTGGCCGCTGAACCTTGGGCCGAAGCCGGAAGAGGCGAGTCCGCATGCGCTGCCGGTAGAATTGATGGGGAGCTTGATGGTTTTGTTCCATCGTAAGTTTGAAAGTGAGATGAGCGAGAGCTTGGCGGCGGAGTTTGAGGCTGCGCTGGAACACATCTACCACGGAGGTTTTTTTCGCAAGCCGCTCACCGTATGCAATCATCATGAGGCTAAATATACAGCGGCCAAGTTAATATTCGGCCAGCTCTTTCGCGATACGGAACTTCTGGAAGACGGAAAACAAAGTCTTCGGGATACTCTGAGTCTGCTCCGCCGGGAAGGTATGGCTGAGTATGGGTGCCTGCCGTGGTTCTGGCATTGGACACAGGCGTTCACCTGTGCGCTGGAATTAGCGGATGAGCCGGAATTGAAGCGGGAGCTTAATGAACTGTTGGATGAGCTGTGGAGCCTGCGCACGGCCTATTATTTGAAAGGGGCTTGGGTAGGAGCCCGCTCCAGGGAATGGCCGCATGATGCGCCGAGGGATGCCAATGTGCTTCACGACTATGTGCAGTTCGGTGATTTCAGCCTCCCGGAGGAGATGCCGCGCACGGAGTATGCCGGTTTTCTGTTCCACGAAGCGCCGGAAGCTAAACGGCGCCTAGCCCTCAATCGAGGCGAACCGACGGAAGTGCGCAAGGCTATGATGAAATCGGTTGACGGCGAGATGAGGCAGCTGCACTCTTATGCTTATGTGACGGCATATTTTGCGGCGGGCGGATTGTGGGAGCGGGTTCGTGAGTTCGACAACGAGCAGCTGCGCTGGATGTTCAGCCTCCCTGTCCGCACCGGCGGCAAGGCCAATCAGCTGTATTTTTTTCACCCGGGAGAGGGATATGATCCTTCTGGAAGCGATCCCCGTCACCAAAGCGAGTGGATGGAGGTGCTGTACCACAAAAATGTGGTGCTTGCGGTTTATCCGCTGCCGGAATCAGCTGATGATGGGGGCGGAGAAGTTGTTGGCGTTCTACCGGAAGGGGAATGGTTGTATGAGGCAGAAGCTTTGTACGGCAAAGTAGATGATGTTTATTTTGCCGTTCATTTGAGTGACGGGACTATTTATGATATTAGGGAACAGTCCGGCTATCATTTGGTTGTTTGTCAGGGAGCAGGAATCGGTCTTACCGTAGAGGCGGTGTCCGTTCAAGAAGCGGAGCACAGGGGCATCGGACAGCTAGCGGCGTTTGCGCGGCGGATGTCCGAACACAGACCGGAATTCAAAACAGACGGCGGGCATGAGGTTGTGTATACAGGATGGATGACCGAGGATCGGCTACATCTGAAGGTTATGGCTTCAGGCAGCTCAGCGAGAACGATAAATGGAGCGGAGTGTACGTTTGAATTGTATTCTGTGTAGTTATCGAATAGAAAAGAGGAGTTAAGATGAAGAAACTGCAGCTGATTCAAAAAATTGCGGAAGAAGGCGTGGTCGCCGTCCTGCGCGGCGATACGCCGGAGCAGGTTGTGGAGATGGCCGAGCAGGCGATTGCCGGCGGCATCAAAGTGATTGAGGTGACGATGACCGTACCGTTTGCGCTCCGGGCTATTGAAACGCTATCGCGTAAATATTCATGGAACGCCCAAGACCCTTCCTCCTACGCCATCATTGGGGTAGGTACAGTGCTTGATCCGGAAACAGCACGTGCTGCGATATTGAGCGGTGCCCAGTTTGTTGTTGGGCCGTGCCTGAGCAGGGATACCGTGATGTTGTGCAACCGCTATCGGATTCCGGTCATGCCGGGGGTAATGACAATCAAGGAAATCCAGGAAGCACTGGAACTGGGGGCGGACATTGTCAAGCTGTTCCCTGGCAACCTGTATGATCCATCCATGATCAAGGCGATCAAGGGTCCGCTGCCGCAGGCGAATATCATGCCGACCGGTGGTGTCTCACTCGACAACCTTGGCGAATGGGTCAAGGCCGGGGCGATAGCCGTCGGAATTGGCTCCGATCTGACAAGCGAAGCTTTGAAGCGGCAGGACTACGGCTTGATTGCCCAAAAAGCGGCCGAATACAAGCGAGCGTATCTGCAGGCAAAAGGGCAGACGCATTAACAATTAACAATACTTTAAAGTGGTAGAAAATTTCGATCAGATAACGCCTGCTGCGGACTCCCCGAGTCTTCGGTAGGCGTTATTTGTTATTTAAAAGTTCATTCTGAATATCGAATGAAAATCAGTAGTCCGTATAAAAAGTATATAATATCCAGCTGCGGGAACAGTAGAGGAAAAGATAAATGAAGGTCATTGAATTCCTTGTAAGGCAAAGCTGGCCATGAGGGAAAAACGAGGAGTCGTTTACATGACGAATAAAACCACGCGCAATCATGTTTCACAAGAAAAATTGCCGGTTTCCATAGCGGAATTTATCGAAAATATGAAGAATCGATTCGGGCAGAGCGGAGATATCATCTACCGGGAGTTGACCTTGGGCGCTATCCCTACTGTGATGGTCTATATTGAAGGGATGGGAGATCCCCGCTTGCTAATCGAAGCGATTCATGCAGATTTACCTCTATTTATTGAATTTCCAAACCAGTCACCGGAAGTACGCATGAACATGCTCAAAGAACTCACGATCACAATGGGGAAAGTGGGAGAAGCCAACACCTTTCAAGAAGTGGAAGGGAAATTGTTGTCCGGGAATACAATCATTTTCATGGATGGAACATCAACCTCACTGTACGTTGGTACTGAAGCGCTGAAGCAGCGCGGAGTTGAGGAAGCCAGCTCACAATCCGTAGTAAGAGGGCCGAGGGAAGGTTTTACCGAATCACTCCGCGAGAATACGGCTCTAGTCCGGCGAAGAATTCAAAGCCCTAAGCTTCGTATTGAAGAAAGAACGGTAGGCGAGCACACCAATACGCTAGTGGCGGTGATGTACGTGGATGGATTATATGATATCGATGTCCTTGATGAGCTGCGCAGAAGATTGGATGGAATCAAGCTGGACAGCGTCCTTGAGAGCAATTATATCGAGGAGATGATTCAGGATCATCGGTACAGCCCTTTTCCGACGGTATATAATTCAGAGCGGCCTGACGTCATTGCATCCGCTTTGCTGGAAGGACGAATTGCGATTTTTGTGGAAGGAACGCCATTTGTGCTGGTGGTTCCGGCGCTGTTCGTTCAACTGTTTCAATCGAGTGAGGACTATTACCAGCGATGGGATTTCGCCAGCCTTGTTCGACTTCTTCGATACTTTTGCTTCGGAATAGCGCTTCTTACACCCTCATTATATATTGCGATTACCACGTTTCATCAGGAAATGCTGCCGACCAACTTGCTGACCAGCTTAATCGGCCAGCGGGAAGGGGTGCCCTTTCCCGCATTTATCGAAGCGCTGATCATGGAGATCACGTTCGAGATTCTGCGTGAGGCCGGCATTCGCTTGCCTAAATCGATTGGCCAATCCGTTTCCATCGTTGGCACTTTGGTTATTGGGCAGGCCGCTGTCGAAGCGGGTCTCGTATCGGCTGCGATGGTTATCGTTGTGTCCATGACAGCGATTGCCAATTTTGCGCTGCCATCCTTCAATATTGGAATCTCGGTGCGGATATTGCGATTTGGACTAATGGGAATAGCAGCGTCGTTTGGATTGTACGGGATGATTATCGGCATGATTATGATTGGCCTTCATCTATGCAGCCTGCAGTCCATGGGGGTTCCTTATATGTCTACTTTTGCGCCTTTACATTGGCGAAGTCAAAAGGATGCTTTGCTGCGAATGTCGCGTCATAGCATGAAGAAATATTTAACCAAATCCAAGACATGAGCCGTCAATTAGCTATGACTTGAGTTCTCTATTTCATATAGATGGGACTGGTTATGTATGTTGGAAAGAAAAATACTTTCAGTCCTGCTCATATTAAGCCTGGCCGTAACACCTGGATGCTGGAGCAGAAAAGAATTGAATGAGCTTGCCGTCGTCATGGCACTTGGAATTGATACGCATGAGAATGGGTATGCCATTTCTGCTCAAGTGCTCAATTCCGCAGAGGCGGGCTCCAAAAAAGGCGGATCGATGGGGAGTCTTCCGGTCGTCACCTATAAGTCAGTCGGCAAAACCATCCCCGACGCCCTTCAGCGCATGTTAAGCATGGCACCTCGGAGACTGTATCTGTCCCACGTTCGCGTGTTGGTATTTGGCGAAGAGATGGCCCGGACAGGGGTCAGCGATGTCCTCGATTATATCTCCCGAAATCATGAGCTTCGAACGGATTTCTTCATGCTCGTTGCGAAGAACGGAAAGGCCGCGGAGATCCTGGAGGTCGTTACGCCATTTGAGTATGTTCCGGCGAACTCGCTCTATTCCTCCATTCTGATATCGGAAAAAAAATGGGCAGCGACGGGGAAAGTCACCTTGCAGCAGTTTGTGACGGAGTTAAAACGCAGCGGCTCAGATCCTGTATTATCCGGTGTCCAATTAAACGGCAGTTTAGCCGAAGGACAGTCTATGGAGAATGTGAAGGAAATCAATCCCTCAACGCTTCTTCAACATACGGGCCTCGGCGTGTTTAAAGGGGACCGGCTTGTAGGATGGCTGGGGGAACCGCCCAGCAAGGCCGTCAATTATGTCCTCAATAAAGTCGACAATACAGCGGGATATATTTCGTGTCCGGATGGCGGCATTGTCGGGTTCGCGGTGAACCGGGCAGACACAACGCTTGATGTTACGCTCAATGTGGAGGGGATTCCCGAATTTTCAGCCGAACTGGAGGTCGAGGCCGACGTGAATGCCGTTCAATGTCCGATTGATATCAGTCAACCAGCTGTCATAGACGAATTAGAGAAGGATATCGAGGATAAATACAGCACCAACATTCGGAAGCACATCGGGCTGGTGCAGCAGCGTTATGGATCCGATGTTTTTGGATTCGGCGAGGTCCTGCACCGAAAATATCCGGACATTTGGAAAAAATACCGGAATCATTGGGGAGAAACCTTTAAAACGATGAGGATCCGCGTGGATACCGATGTAGCGATCCGCCGGATCGGATCCATCATACAACCCTTAAACCAAAAGGTGGATGAGCCGTGAATTGGCATTGGTTATTCATATTGTTCCTATCCATCGTATTCATTACGGAAACCCGGCATCTTATGAAGCTGCGCTCCCTTAGGGACACGATCGTGTTCTATGCGGTATGGGGAGTAACCTTGCTGGCCTTGTTCGGGGATATGATGGAGGTCCCTTATTTAAGGCCGCTGGACTGGATCCGCGCCTTGATGCAGCCGCTGAACAGGTTAATCTCATAATGAAGAAGGGTATGGTAACACGTGATCAAATACAAGGATATCGCCGCACGACAATTTTTTATACTGACTTTCGGCTTGACCATCGGAACCTCGATCCTGGTTACCCCCTCCGGGTTAGCACATACCGCACGGGAAGATGCGTGGATGGCCTCCCTCTTCAGTATCTTCATCAATCTCCTTATGGTTGGGCTGTACATTGCCATCGCGCGTGTCTATCCAGGCCAAACGATCTTCGAGATCCATGAGAAGGTGCTCGGGAAGCTGCTGGGAAAGATCCTCTCGCTGATTTATCTATTTTACTTTTTAATTCTTACGGGCACATTGCTCGGTAACTTGGGGTTTTTTCTGAGCAGCGAAATGATGCCGGAGACGCCGATCGAAGCCATTCAAATCTTGTTTTTGATAGCGGCCGTCATGTGTGCAAGGATGGGCATCATTCTTTTGGCCCGTGTCGGTGAATTAATGTTTCCGTGGATTGTATTTCTGTTTATGGTTCTTGTCCTCTCGCTCACTCCCCAGATCGGTTGGAACCATATCAAACCTATGCTTGAGGAAGGCTGGATGCCTGTTGCCAAGGCCGGATATCATGCCTCCATGTTTCAGGAACTGATTGTGCTGATGGTGTTCCTGCCTCTGGTCAAGGGGGAGAAAAAAGGGGAGAGGGCATGGATGGGGGGAGCTGCTGCAGGCGGATTCGTGCTGAGCATCATCGTCCTGCTCAGTGTGCTGATTCTGGGAATTGAACAGACGGAGAATAGCACGTTTCCGGCATTTGCACTCGCGAAGACGATTAACCTAGGAAACTTCTTTCAACGTGTTGAAGGCATATTGATTACGCTTTGGATCCTGACTTTTTTTATCAAGATCTCTCTATTGTATCTTTCCATTCTTCAAGGAATGAAGACCGTGTTCCGACTGAAGGAACAAAATCCGCTGATCTATCCGTTGTCCGTGCTGTTTATCATCGTGGCCTGGAATACATACATCAACACCGTTTATGTTGCTGATATCATTCAGAATGTGTGGTCGAGTTACGCCCTTCTCCACTTGTTGGTGATTCCCATGGGTCTTTATCTGATCGGGTTAACCAGAACGAAAATTCTCAAATCGAAGTGAATTTCAGATTGTATTAGAACCATGCCCGATACCTCGGGCTTTTTTTTGTGCCGGCTGCATCGAATCCCACAAATGCACTATTTTTTTGTTAAAAAGCTTGAAAGTGACGTAACGTCATCTTATATACTGAAAGTATCAAAGACGATTAAGAAAGCAGGTGATGAAGTCGATTCCCATTCAAGAATTATCCAAACAGACGGGGATTACGGTAAGAACGCTGCGCTATTATGACCAGATAGGCTTGCTGATTCCTGCCGCCAAAACACCGGGCAAACATCGTATATACAGTGATGATGAATTAAAGAAGCTGCAGCAAATACAGTTTCTAAAAAAGCTGGGCTTCAGTTTGCAAGAAATATCGGATATGATTTCAAATCCGGAATGGAACTGGTCCACCAGTTTGATGAATCAGTTGGACTTCGTGTTGAACGAACAAAAAAAGCTGAACCAGATGGAATCGGCGCTGCGGGCTGTGCTTCATAGCATCGCGGTGGAAGGTGAGACAAGCTGGGATGTTATTCAGAAATTAATACACCTCTCCGGAAGAGACCCCTCGTTAAAGCATTCATTAAGGCAACAAATGTTTGAGAAGCGCGAAGTAGAGTTGTTTAGTCTGCTTCCCAATATGAACAGCACCGATCCCGACTCTCTCGAGTGGATTGCGCTGTTGGGGCAGCTCAAACGGCGGATGCAGGACGGACCCGACTCACCGGATGTACAACGAATTGTACGTCGGATGGATGAGAAACGACTGGAGGTATTTGAAGATGAAGATCCCTTCGTAGATAAGCTGTGGGAAATCCGTAAATCCCGGGCACAGTCGGAGCAGATGGGGTTATATCCCATCGAGGATGAACTTCTTCAATTCATGGAACAGGCTTTTGAAATTTATGTATTGCGAAAGGATAAAAAACAAGTTGAAGAGGGGGAGACTACTTGACGCTGGAACTTCTGCTCTCCTTTGGAGCCTTATCACTCTTGGACATGCTGAGTCCAGCCACGCTTGGCGTAACGGTGTATTTGCTCTTGACCGAACGGGACCGGTTAATCCCGCGTTTATTCATTTATTTATTCACAGTAGCGGGTTTCTACTTCCTTGTTGGAGCAGCGCTTATGCTGGGCTTGGATGCTGTTCTGCAATCCGTAACCGGCATCTTTCAGAATCGAACGGTCAGCTGGGTCATGGCCGTGATCGGCGGAGTCCTGTTTGTTGCCAGCTTCTTTATCCCAACAAAAAAATCGTCCGAGCCGCGCCGTCCAAGATCCAACAGCTTCGGGGCCATGATCGGGCTTGGTTTCACGACCTCCCTGCTGGAGGTAGCAACAGCCCTTCCGTATTTTGCGGCCATCGGACTCATGACTAAGGCGCAGTTAACTACAGTTCAATGGATGCCCATCCTGGCAGCATACAATATCGTGATGGTGCTGCCTCCATTCATTTTGCTCGGTTTACACCTCGTATTAGGCCGCATGATGCAGCGTCCGCTGGAGAAGCTGCGCCTGAGAATCGCCAAGAGCTCCGGATCGATTCTGTCATGGGTGCTGTGCATCGCCGGGCTGATCTTGTTGCTGAACAGCATGGATAACTTGTAAAGAAATCCGATTTTGAATGAAGAACTCGCTGGATGAGAGAGGGCCGAGAAGCATCGGCGCCCTCCCTCGAAATCGGGAAGGTCAGCCCATGAAGAGTCAGCCTTCCAACGATGTACGAACAGCTTCAATGGCATGTATGAAGGTTGTATCAAACAGAGGAACTTTGGAATCCTCGGGTTTAATTAATAATCCGATCTCCGTACAGCCTAGAATAATTCCTTCGGCTCCATCTTGAATCAGCCGTTCAATAACCTCTTTATAGTAAGCTTTTGAATCCGATTGGATGTTACCGAGACATAACTCCTCATATATCACTTTATTTACGATCTCTCGATCTTGTTCATTGGGAATAAGCACTTTGATATGAGTAGATTCTAATCTGTGCTTGTAAAAATTCTGCTCCATCGTATATTTGGTTCCAAGCAAGCCTACTGTGCGAATTCCCTGTTCACGGATTTGATTTGCCGTGGCATCGGCAATGTGCAGCACAGGGATATTTATTTTTTCTTCGATATCCTCTAGTACCATGTGCATCGTATTCGAACATATCACAACAAAATCGGCGCCGCCCTTTTCTAAAGAAAGCGCAACTTCGCCCAATGTTTCACCGGCTTTTTTCCAGTTCCCCTCAGATTGATAGCGTTCAATCTCTTCGAAATTCACGCTGTACATAAGGCATTTGGCCGAGTGGAAGCCGCCCAAGCGGCATCTCACCTGCTCATTTATGATTCTGTAGTATTCAATGGAGGATTCCCAGCTCATTCCCCCGATAAGTCCAATCGTCTTCATAGATAAGCTCCTTTGCGATCCTAAGTAAACCCATTATAGGGTGTTTCAACATGCATAACAAATGCTATCTCCGTATCCGATCCATGGTGTTCGCATCCGAGAGACTGCAAGGTAGAGTTTGAGTTTCTGGTCTAGAAAGGATCACCAGGCTACCGTTAAGCCTGCTAAGTATTCATATTATTCTCGTTATGATATATTAATCGCAGGGTTCATCGACGGACCGACACCTAAAACTCGCGGTTTGCAACAGATGTGCTTGTCCTGGCATTACAGCTCGAAACATTGAGGGGGTTATCCATGAGCACACGGATTTTAGAACGGTTACGAGAAGAGACGGCAGCGCAGCATGAACGAATCGAACAGAATCCATACGCCAAAGCTGCATTCGATCAGACCCTGACCATTGATCAATATCGGTCTTATTTAGCAAAGTTTTACGGATTCATTAAACCAGTCGAAGAGCAGCTTATGGAAGATGAAGCCCTGAACCATATGGGATTGGATATGGGGATTCGGATGAAGTCGAAGCTATTGGAAGATGATCTTATCCATCTGGGAATGACTCCTGATGAGATTACACATTTGCCGCCGTGCAGCCGATTGCCCGAGCTGAGAACCCGTGCGCAAATATTGGGGTATTTGTACGTTTTGGAGGGATCTACACTTGGTGGCCAAGTTATTACGAAACAGCTGATGAAGTTCTTGCCACTGGGCCCCGAGTCGGGCAGCCGTTATTTTTATGCATATGGTCAAGAGACCAAGTTAAGATGGACCGAATTCCGGGAAGTACTGCTTTCCAATGCCACGGAGGATTCGGACGTGGTTATTAACTCGGCTATAGAAACTTTCCGTTTATTGGATGCTTGGATCAGAGAATAGGACTAATTTTTGCGAACGGACTCCATCATTCGTGATTTAATCGCATGTGATTGACTTAAATCGCCTTTAATAGCCATAGAAACACTTTTATGAAAAAAAACGTGTCCATATCACGTTTTTTTTATTGGCGTGAAACAAGCTTACATATACTCCTGTCTAGCTATAGCCGTAGGCTATAACTAGATATAGCTTATATGAGTTACACTATACCGATCAATACGTGATATCTTTCTTGTAACAATTTGTATAGGAGTGTTACATAGATGGCAAAGAGCAGTGTACTGGGATATCCGCGTATTGGCGCTGATCGGGAATGGAAAAAAGCCCTGGAAGCATTCTGGGCGGGCAAGCTCGAAGAATCGGAGTTTCACAAGCAGCTGCAGGAGATTCGGTTGAATCATTTACGCAAGCAGCAGGAGAGCGGAATTGATTTGATCGCCGTCAATGATTTTAGTTATTACGATCATGTTCTGGACACCGCGACGATGTTCGGTATCGTACCGAAGCGCTTCGCTTACGAGGGCGGTGTTGTGCCATTGTCAGTATATTATGGTATAGCTCGCGGAACGAAGGACGCTACAGCAAGTGAAATGACCAAGTGGTTTAACACCAATTACCACTATATCGTACCAGAATTGGATGGGGCGGCTCCAGTTTTGACGGAGAACAGACCGCTGGCAGCTTATCGAGAGGCCAAGGAGAAACTCGGGATAGAAGGCAAGCCGGTTATTGTCGGTCCGCTCACTTTCCTGAAGTTGTCCAAAGGCTACCAAGCCTCGGAAACGGATGCCTGGCTTGATAAATTACTGCCGCTGTACGTTCAGATCCTTCAGGAGCTCACTCAAGAAGGCGTTCAATGGGTACAGATCGACGAGCCGATCCTGGTAACGAAATTAAGCGAAGCCGATCTGAAGCGCTTAACAACCATCTATGAAACGTTTGCGACTTCGGCGCCTGGCCTAAACATCATGCTGCAAACCTATTTTGAATCCGTAGAAAACTATCAGGATATCATTCAGCTTCCGGTTAGCGGCATCGGACTTGACCTGGTGCATGGTTACCAGGGCAATGTGCAAGCCATTAAACAGTCAGGGTTTCCTCCGAATAAAGTGTTGGGCGCCGGTATGATCGACGGACGGGGCATCTGGAAGGCGTCGCTTCGCGAGAAGCTGTCGCAATTGGAAGAGCTGACGACATACGTAGCCGCTGAACGGTTGATCGTTCAATCCTCGTGCAGCTTGCTGCATGTTCCAGTGACGGTGAACAATGAAACGAAACTGCAGCCTGAACTAAAAGGGGCGCTCGCCTTTGCCGACGAGAAGCTGAATGAACTGGTACTTTTGACAAAAGCAATCTCTACAGGCACAGCCCGAATCTCCAAGGAACTGGAGGAATGCGAGGCTGCGCTTCAGGCACTTAAACAATCCGAAGAGCGCAATCGACATGACATTCAGCAGACAGTTGCCGAGATTAGTGCTCAGAATCCGGCTCGCAGTCTGCCGTTCGCAGAGCGTCATGTCGCTCAACAGAATAAGTGGAAGCTGCCTATTCTTCCGACCACGACGATCGGCAGCTTCCCTCAGTCAGCCGAGGTGCGCAAGGCACGCCAGGCGTGGCGTAAGGGAGAATGGAATCATGAGCAGTATGAGCGATTCATTCAGGAGCAAATCGATGTTTGGATCAAGCTGCAGGAAGAGATCGGCCTGGATGTGCTTGTGCACGGCGAGTTCGAGAGAACGGACATGGTTGAATTTTTCGGAGAGAAGCTTCGGGGCTTTGCCTTCACTCAGTTTGGATGGGTTCAGTCTTACGGCTCACGCTGCGTGAAACCGCCCGTGATCTTCGGGGATGTGGCATTCGAGAAACCGATGACGGTGAAGGAAACGAAATATGCACAATCGAAGACTAACCGGCCCGTGAAAGGGATGCTTACCGGCCCGATTACGATCATGAACTGGTCGTTCGTCCGCGAAGACATCTCGCGGGAACAGATTGCTTATCAACTGGCCTATGCCTTAAGACAGGAAGTAGAGGCGCTGGAGCAGGCGGGCATCGGAATGATTCAGGTGGATGAGCCTGCGGTCCGCGAAGGGCTGCCGCTGAAGGAGGAAGACCAAGCGGAGTATCTTGCATGGGCTGTTAAAGCCTTCCGTATGACTACATGCACGGTTCAGCCGACCACGCAAATTCATACGCATATGTGTTATTGCGAGTTCCATGACATGATCGATTCGATTGAGGCGATGGATGCCGATGTCATCTCGATTGAAACTTCGCGCAGTCATGGCGAACTGATCCATAGCTTCGAAGTCAATACCTACAGATTAGGAATTGGACTTGGCGTGTATGATATCCATAGTCCACGGGTACCTCGTGTGGAAGAGATGACAAGTATGATCGAGCGTGCACTGCGGGTCCTGGATCCGAAGCTGTTCTGGATCAACCCGGACTGCGGTCTCAAAACACGCGGTAAGGAAGAAACGGTCGCATCTCTCCGTAACATGGTCCAAGCCACGGAGATCGCTCGGTCGTCCTATTCGCTGAACGTGTAACGTTGACACAAGCCTTCTGCCTGTACGATTGACGTCGATCTGTCATTGGAGAATCAGGGAGGAGACACGTCGCAACGGGTTTATAAATTTAAAAGTGTATGATTTCGAGAAAGCCGCACACGTGCGGCTTTTTTTCTGCGCGGTAGTTTTGCCTCGTCATGAATCTATGAAAATACTCTTGTTTGTATCTATAGTACAGTATCGGACACAAGTTGTTGACAACTTGGTAAAATCGTTGTCACATCCGGCGATTATATTCTTCTTATGGAATCGTATCTAGCACGATCACCCAGAAGGAGGAGCCATGAAATATTACAAGAAACGCAAAAAATTTGTCATCCTATTCTATATTCTACTGATTGCCATCATGTCTATTGTCGGCTTCAAAATGGTAGTAAACACAGGTGCATCTACTATGGAGCTGGTACCGGCATCATCGGCCAAACTTGCGGATTCCTTTAAGACGCTTCCTACCGTGCCCCATCATCAAGAGATATTTCGGATCGTCATCGATCCAGGCCACGGGGGAAAGGATCCTGGAGCTACAGGAGTCAGCGGCGCATATGAGAAGGCGTTCAACCTGTCCCTCGCCGGACGGGTTGCTGCCCTCCTTGAGGAGGATCCTATGTTTGAGCCTCTATTGACACGAACGGATGACCGTTTCATTGAATTGGATGAACGGGCAGCGATCGCGAATGATTGGAATGCGGATGCCATGGTGTCCATTCATGGCAACACTTATACCGATCCTATGACATCGGGTACTGAAACCCTATACCGGCACGCGGATAGCATTCCTTTGGCCGAAACCCTGCAGAAGCATTTGGTGAGGGCGATCGACCTTCGTGATCGCGGTATAAAGGAAGAGCAATTAAAAGTGCTTTCAACGCCGATAATGCCGGCAGTGCTTATCGAAGTCGGGTATCTTACCAATGGTGAGGATGAGCGATTCCTGTTAAGTAATGAAGGACAAGAGCTGGCGGCTGAAGCCATTGTTGAAGGGCTCAAGGACTATTTTGCGGGAGCGCAGGAACTTTCCCTTGAGCAGCAAGCGAAGGATGGTTCAGATGAAGAAAAATCATTGGGCACTTCTCAAAGCGGGGAGAAAAAGGTGTATTTTAATGGATCAGCACAGGACGGTAAACAGGTCGCACTTACATTCGATGATGGACCGGATGCCATGGTTACGCCTAAAATTCTTGATATCCTGAAAGAAAACGATATTAAAGCTACCTTTTTTATTCTGGGAAACCGGGCTGAGGCCCATCCTGAGACTGTGCGTCGGATTGCAGAGGAGGGGCACGCGATAGGAAATCATTCCTGGTCACATCCAAACTTTACCGAAATATCGATGGAGGAAGCGCTAAATCAGGTGAAGAATACGCAGGATGAACTGAACGACATTATCGGCTATCGTCCATCCTTGTTTAGGCCGCCTTATGGCGCTTTGGATGAGGACAAAGTGGAAGCTATACAAAATATGGATTTAGCGATCGTGAATTGGTCCGTGGATACGATGGATTGGTCGGGGGCGCCCGCGCAGGAGATCATCAGGACCATTGACGAGCAGTTGAAGCCAGGAGGCATCATTCTTCAGCATACCGCAAATGGTAAGAACCATCTTGCCAACACGCTGGAGGCACTCCAACTGTTCATACCGGATCTGAAAGATCAAGGCTACTCGTTCGTCACGGTCCCGGATCTGCTGCATTTGCCCGAATCGCAGTCTTAATAAGCCTGTAACGGATTAGACTTATCATTTGCAAACCGTATATGCTAAAATCGATTCATCAAATAGGCGTTATGGAAAAAGAATGGAGACTTCATGAAAAAAACTAAAATTCTCATTATCGAAGATGAGGGACCGATTGCCGATTTGCTTGCCTATGGTCTCCATATGGAGGGTTTCGAAACCCGTATTGCGGCCAGCGGAGCTGCGGGCTTAAGGGAGCTTGAGTCATTTCATCCCGATCTGCTCCTGCTGGATTGGATGCTGCCCGATCAGAGCGGACTCGATATATGCAAAAGAGTAACAACGGACTATAACATCCCCATATTCATGATCACGGCAAAGTCCGACATTACAGATAAAGTCCTCGGGCTTGAATTTGGTGCCGATGACTATATTACGAAGCCCTTCGATCTACGGGAGGTTGTCGCCCGAATTCGCACGATCCTCCGACGACTGGATCAGGCGAACCAAGGGGATAGGGAAGGAACGCCGGAAGCCGTGATCCGCTTTAGGGGCATCGAAATTGTAATGGAAGAGCGGCTGGTCAAGAAAGACGGAAGACCGGTTGACCTTACGCCGAAGGAATTCGACCTGCTCATGACCATGTACGGCCATCGGGGGAAGATCTATACCCGCTCGGAACTGCTGGATTTAGTCTGGGGTTATGACTTCATGGGGGATACCCGGACCGTGGATACGCATATTCAAAGGCTCCGCAAAAAACTGGATGCCGGCGATTTGATCACAACCGTATTCGGCATCGGCTATAAATTCGAGAAACAGGCGGAATAAGAGATGATCCGGACCATCAGAGCCAAGTTTATTGTTGGTTTTTTTGTGATCTTCAGTCTGTCGTTCCTCGTACTCAATCAAACTGTCAAGGAGATCATTCGGACAAGCAATCAGAAAATCGTGACTTCCGATCTGGTCGGGCTCAAAAACAACAGCAACGTATATGTAAGGCAAGCATTTCTTATCAACCACTTCACGAACAATAAGCTTTATTTCGGACAGATGGCCGAAGAGATGGTGAATGATTTGAAGCATGCTACGTCAAGCGATGTTAGTGCGTACACCGTAGACGGCAAGTTATTATTCTCATCGGATGAGCAAGAGTTCTCCGGGTCATCCGACGAGGATCTGCGGCAAGCCATCGAGGGTAAAACAGCTTATACCATCACTTATGGCCGGAACAGCGGGACCGTTCTATACTCATACCCGGTTATCATCGATGGTGTCAAGGTCGGCATCTTAAGATTTACCAAAGACTTTACCCTGCTCTATGATCAAAGCGGGCGCATCATGGACATTATTTTCTACATCGCGCTTGCCATATTCGGGGCAGCGTTCCTGTTCTCGTATATGCTATCCAGGCATATCACCGTTCCATTAGTAAAGCTCACCCGTGCATCCACGGAAGTGAAGAACGGGAATCTCGATGTTCGAATCCCGTTCCGGCGCAGAGATGAGATTGGCGAACTGGCCCTGAACTTCAATGACATGATTGACCGGATCGGAAGCCAGATTTCCATGATCGAGCGTGATCGGGATCGTCTGAAGGCCCTTAACGAGCAGGAGAAGCGTTTTTTTGACAATGTGACTCATGAACTTAAAACACCGCTGACGTCCATACTTGGTTATGCCGAAATCATTCGGGAAAAAGGGGATAACGATCGGGAGTTCTTCGATAAAGGTATGAATCACATCGTTGAAGAGAGCCGACGGCTGCATAGCATGGTGCTGAAACTGCTGGAGGTGTCGCAGCATAACGCTGGCGATAAGGATATGGAGCTTGTAGATTCAGGGGCTATTCTGCGCGATGTATGCGACTCGATGTCATTTCGGGCCAAGCGGTATAAAAAGAGCATCGTTTGCGAGGCGGAAGAGGGAGCCTTCGTGCTTGGCCAGCCTAACCGGCTGCGCCAGCTCTTTATCAATCTTCTGGATAATGCCATCAAATATAGTGCCGCCCAATCGGAAATTACCGTCAAGGCTGAGCGTGCAGACGGAAGCGTCCGTTATACCTTCGATAATCCCGGAGAACCCATACCGGCGGACCAGCTTGCAAACGTCTTTCAGCCATTCTACTCGGTGAGCCTGAAGCAGAAGGAAGAGGGCAGCGTCGGTTTGGGACTCAGTATCGTTAAGTCCATCGTCGATGATCACGACGGAACCATCCGTATCGTCAGCGAGAAGTTTCATACTGTCGTCTATGTGGAGATTCCTTATGTAAAGGCGGGGGCTGTCCAATGAGATATCGATATAAACGGTTTAATTTATGCTATGCTCTTGCCTTGATTTTACTGACCGGCTGTGCAAGCGGACTGCAATCAGAGACCGTCATCATCCCCGGCACGGAAACGGATCAAGCCGTGGTTGAGGGAAGCCGGCCATTCCAAGTGAAGACGATTTATCGAATGCCAGAATCCAGGGGTGAAGGTGTATTGCTCGGCTGGTCATCATCGGAGTCGGTGATCGGTCTTTTATATGAAACCGGGGCAGCAGACGAGGCGAAATTGATCTTGGAGCGTTTTTCACCCCCATACGATCGCGCTGACCATTTGTTTGAGGTACAAATGAATAAGCTTTCCTATCAAATGTCGCCCAATGGAAAATTTGTTTCGGGAATTGCCAAAACGGATGAGGGCGTTGTACTGCAATTGATTGCGTACCCGAGTGGGGAGGAGGAAAGCCTTGTGGCGACGACAGATGCCAATCAGCAGCTAGGGTTTGAGGAACCGGCTTGGTCCGACAACAGCCGATTCGTAAGTTATATTGTCATGGAATCAGACACCAGGCAGTCGAGCATCGGGATTTATGACACGGAAACGGAAGCGGCACGAGTTTATAGGCTAAAAGGTCTTGAAACGGAAAGTCTCCCCATGAAGGTAATGGTCTCCGATGACGGGAAGATGGCGCTAATCATTCTGGATGAATACGGTCACCGTCGTCGAATAGCTTTGGGAGCCGTCAACGGAAACGGGATTGATGTTCAGTATGAGCATGAAATCGGCACAGACCAGGCCGCATGGTTAAACAATGACCAATTTGTATTCTTAGGAACGGAGGGAACCCTCTATGTGTATGACCGCAGAAATCACGAGCTGTCCATTCTGTTGGAGAAGGTGGATAGCTTCGAGTTCTCGCTGGATCGCAAGTATGTCGCCTATTCCCAGAACGGGGAAGATACCATTTATGCAGGTAAGCTTCAAGGAAAAAATATACTGAGCGCAGAACCCATCTATCATGGGGTTATCCCTTCTAAGATGTATTGGAGTCCGGACCATCGCCGGCTGCTCGTGAATGGCCGCAAAAATTATTCCAAACAGCAGGGGCCTGTTGCGATCGAACCCTCGGATCAACAGCCATTTATAATCGAACTCAAGTAAAAGGGCTGAGGTATCTTCCACCACCCATAGCGATTCTCCGCGATGCGGCAGATTGAACGATAGGCGTTCGGTCTGCCGCTTTTTCATGGATTCCAGAGGACAATCATGTCAAGTTAGAGATTCGGTATTCTTTCAAAGAGAGGATTGACAGATCAAACCAATAGATGTTAAATTATCCCGCAACCAAACCTTGGCTGATGGGGTTTATATGATGAGAGTGCCGTGCCATTAACATGCATAAGTGGAGGGGGATATGAAAAAAGTGAATGAGATAACCCGTAACCTAAAGGGTTTCAAGGCGGTATCACGATGAGTGACAGGTCATGGCGAATTTTTTTTACAATCGTGGCGTTGATCATATTGTCGGGATTGGTCTTTTCATTGGTTCAATCCAGAACGACCTACAAGGAGTTGATGGGCGATCAGATCCATGACATACAGAAGATAGATCATATAACCATTGAGAAGAGGGGCAGTTCGTACGATGAGGAGCGACTAAAAATTACCGATCCGGCAACCATCGAGCGCATCATGAATAGCTTCTCCGACGCGAAGTTATGGAGGACGGACAATTACCCAAGGGGGACGGAGTACTGGATCTGGATTAATGTTGAATACAAGCCCTTTCAAATACATTATACGGAACCGGATATCATCCGAATCTCTCCGAATAGAGGCATACATAACAAATATACTTGGAGTTACAGGATCACCAATGGCTATGACAAGTCGATCATTGAAGATCTCTTTGAGGAAGAATAACAGGGGACTTCAGACTAGGGCAATTTCGCAATCATGGCAGAATAAAATTCATGAAAAGATGAGGAACCGGACGATGAAGCTAACCGAACAAAATTTGAGCAAAATGCAGAATATCATCAAGGAGCATCAATTCGAACATGCCGCAGACTATTTAATCGAGCATACGCGGCAAGGCGTACGATTATCCAAAAAGAAGCTGGAGGACTATGCCGAGTCAAACAACTCTCGGTTTGGCGGTGACCCGGATCTTCCCCAAGAGGTGGAGTGGCCGCTCAATTCGGAGGGAACACCAATGACGTTTCTGGCACAGCTGCAGTTGAAGGATGTAGCAGCTCAGGACGCCACTAGCTCGCTCCCGACAAGCGGAATGCTGTATTTCTTCGTTGGCGTGGATGAACCCGCCTATAACCTTGAGCACCGTGTGCTCTATCTTCCCGAGGGTCAGAGTTCGGCAGCGGTCCGCCGCCGCGCGCCCGAGGAAACCGCGTTAGATGAGGTGTTTACCGGCTACCGTATGGAAGCCAGAGCCACGCTTGAGCCTCCTAATTATGCTTATGTGGATGATGAGGTTATCGAGGATGAGGAGCACGATTTTGAATCATACGAGGACCTGTGCTTTCAATTGACGGGTCTAAATTCCGGCGACCTCGGGACCATCTTTGGCTATCCTTCGACCCAGCACGGCGATTGTGAGTTTGAGGCTGCATTAATGCTCTTAACCGGTTCGGAGTACAATTACTCTATGGATGCAGCCATGCAGCAGATTACCAAGCATTGCGGCGGCAGCGCGGAACGCGCGCAGCAGGAAATTCAGGATACGGTGCTTCTGCTGGCTGTCGATTCGGACGACGATGTCGGTTTTTGCTGGTGGGATGCGGGAGAACTGCAATTTTTCATTCGAAAAGAAGATCTGCTGGCCAAGAATTTCGAGCGCACGTATTGTTCCCTGTACTCAAGCTGATCGTAATCAAACGAGTTAGTGCGATTATAAGGCGCAGCAATGGGTAGGAATTCAGCAGGTACATATGGAGGTTATGAAGCCATGAAGGAGAAGGTTTTGAAGGCATACGACAAGCTGGCTGGAGACTACGAACGGCATGTGGATTCGCAGAGCGGGCACAATGCCTTTTACGAGAGGCCGGCCATGCTCCGGATGCTGCCACAAGAGATGGAGCAGATGTCCGTGCTTGACGCCGGATGCGCCGCTGGGTGGTACACAGAGCAATTAATTAAACGCGGGGCTCGGGTGACGGCGATCGATCTGAGTCCGTCGATGATTGAAGCCTGCAAAAGGCGAGTGGGCAGTGAAGCGACCATCGTTGAATGCGATCTGACCGAGGCCCTGCCATTTGCAGATGAAGCTTTTGATTACATCGTAAGTTCATTGACGCTTCATTATATTGAGGAGTGGATGCCAACCTTTCGCGAATTCCAGCGGGTGCTGAAACCCGGAGGCAGCTTGATCTTCTCCGTTCATCATCCCTTTATGGATTATAAACTGGTTGAACGGCAGGACTACTTCGCCCGAGCGCTATTGAGGGAAGTTTGGAACAAACCGGAATCCGGACCCGTCGAGGTTGTTTTTTATAGAAGGCCGATGCAAGAAATCATCAACGTGACTTCCTCCTGTTTCAGCATAGAAGAGATTGTTGAGCCGCAGCCTAGCTTAGAGCATAAGGACAAGCCAGAGGCGGGGGCCTGGATGGCAAAATGGTATGAGCGATTAATGACAAATCCTCATTTCTTGATCGTGAAGGCACGGAAATCAAAATAATATAATGGATTCCATCAACAAATGGCGTTGTAAAACCTTATGCATAAGGAGACATGGAAGAATAGTACGGGATTGAACCAACTCCAACCAAACCAACTAACATCCGCAAAAAGGGGAACTGCGAACATCGCGGTTCTTTTTGCTTTCATTTCGGCATTAAATGCTCGGAAGAGCAGGGGATAACAAACCTGCCGGTCCAGGCTAAGACATGATATTCACGCATGACTGCAATCGAGGCATGGTACTGATACGGGAACGAACCGTTTTCCTATTGGGAGGATGAAGCTTCCAACAGATGGAACATTGTTCCGATAGGGGCACTGTGGTAACATCGGTTTAAAGATTCGATCGGTTGAGATGACCGGTTAACCACATGCAGACTTGGAGCCTACAACATGGGAACACCTTACTCCGCTATGATTACGCTAATTGTCACGGCAGGCGTATTGAACATCATCATGGGTCTTTACGCGCTGTCGGGGCGTTCGAAACTTGCTATGGTCAAACCCTTCTTCGTCTTCAGTATGCTGGCATCGATCTATACTTTCGGCGCTGCACTGGAATTGTCCAGCAATTCGCTTCATGAGATTCAATTTTGGATCAAGTTTGAATATTTGGGCATGCCATTTCTGCCCCCCCTTAATCTGCTGATCATTCTGTCCTATCTTGGTATGGAACGATATCTGAGACGTCCTCTGCTGATTGGGATGTTTGCTATTCCAGTCGTAACCATGCTGCTCGTCATGACAAACGAAATGCATCATTTATACTATCGCGACATCGGACTCCACTCAGGCATTTCCAGTCTGAAAGTAGACGTGGTTGCCGGCCCATGGTACATCATTCAGGGCGCCTATACCTTCGCTTGCATGATCGGAGGCGTTATTCTACTGCTGCGGAGCTGGCATAAGATGCCGTCCTACCGGTTTCAACTGAATACGATGCTGATCGGTCTTGTTCTGCCCCTTATAGGCGATTTTCTTTATCTTGGCGGACTTACGCCAGATGGGATGGATCCGATTCCCGTCATCATGACGTTGACCTCGGCCCTTTATCTCTGGGCACTGACATCCAAGGGTTTGTTTCATGTGGCGCCGATTGCGAGGGATAATCTCTTTTCGAGCATGCGGGAAGGCGTCCTCGTATTGGATCTGGACAACCGTTTGGTTGACTTTAATCCGGCTGCGGCAGTTATGATGCCGGAACTGAGCCCTTCCGCCATTGGAGGGCCGCTGCTTGAATTGTGGCATCTTCATACGACCGAGCCCATCTTCGGGATGGAGCAACGGGAAGGATGGGATGCTGGAGAGTCGGACATCCAGGAAATGCGGTGGCAATTAGGGGACCAATCGTTCAACTATCAGATCAGGTCTTCCGTTGTGCGCAATCAGGGAGGACGGGAGGTTGGAAGATTGATTGTCCTCATTGACGTAACCGAAAGGACACGTCTTCAGGAGGAATTGCGGCAGGGAGCCTACTATGATGGCTTGACACGCATCTATAACCGTGCGCACTTCATGAAGCTCAGTTGCACACTTTTAAGCCAGGCTGTTCGCTCTCGTGAACCTATGGCCATCCTGCTGTTCGATATCGATCACTTTAAACGAATTAATGACGTCTACGGCCACGATATGGGCGATCAGGCTTTACTGCACATTGTCGAGTTATCGCGACAGTCTCTGCGGTCAGAGGATCTGTTCGCGCGTTATGGCGGCGAAGAGTTCGTCATTGCCATGCCGGGTCGGACGACGACAGAAGCTGAAGCCGCGGCACAGCGTATTCGTGCAGAATTAAGAACACAACCGATGGCTACGCCGCAAGGACCCCTGTTCATTACAGCCAGCTTTGGCATCGCATCGATAGGGGCAAGCTTCTATAACAGCACGATTGAAGTGGATGCAGAAGAAGTAAAGTGGGATGCAGAGCTTAAGAGATTATTGAAACTTGCGGATCGTGCATTATACGAAGCTAAACACTCCGGGCGTAATACAATTCGAGTGTCGGATGAAGAGTGTTAATCTATAAATATGAAATAGCGGAATCTATGTGTATAATAGCTATTGGTTGTATAATGAATGCAATGCGATAAATCACATCTAAGGGGAGAAAATCATATGCAATGGAATGAAATCACAACACTAGAAGAATGGGATCATATTCTGAAAAAATCTTCCGAACGCGGTCAAGTCATTCTGAAGCATAGCACGACATGCCCGGTTAGCTCCAATGCTTTGGCAGAGTATGAATCTTATTTGAAAAAGGCGCCAAACGGCAATGTGGATTATACATTGGTAAAAGTCATCGAATCCCGTCCGATTTCCAATAAAATCGCCGAGGATTTGAACGTAAAGCATGAATCGCCGCAAATTATTTATGTGAAGGACCAAGCGAAGTACTGGACGGCTTCACATTGGGCGGTTACGTCTGCGCACATCACAGCGGTTCTGGACTGAACAATTAACCTGCATGTCTCCTGAAAGCAAGGTGATCATTATGAAAGAACTGGAACAACTGACATCGATCGAGGCGATCGAACGATTTATTCAAGATCACACCTTCAGTTTTTTATATGTATCCAGGGCAGATTGCAGTGTATGCCACGCGATATTACCGAAACTTCGAGAACGGTTAACGCGGTTCCCGAGTATCTCACTGGGACATATTCAGGCCGAAGCGGTAGGGGAGATCGCCTCAAGATATTTGATATTCACCGCCCCCTCGCTTCTCCTATTCGTTGAGGGCAAAGAGTATCTGAGGGAAGATCGATTTGTACAGTTCGGGGAGTTAGAGCGGAAATTAAACAATATAATGAATTTCTTTAACTAGGCTTCCTCTTCATGTAATGAAGCCATAAGGCGATATTCCAAAGTCATCTGACTAATCGGAATGTCGCCTTTTTTTGCGTTTCCGGTGATGTGGATCCAGCGATCCCAGTTGATGAAATTTCAATGAAAATTCAAATAATTGTCGAAAGCCAGGATTATTTTGCATTCAAATATTACTAAAGTATTAAAAATATAAGGGAGAATGCCGATTTATTAATAGTACAAAAGATGCAAGGTTTATGGAATCATAACGTGAATATGGATCTATTGAACTGAAATTTCACATAACAAGAACATTATGTGGAATGAACCTATGTCAGAAGAATGATGGAGGGGGAAGGCGGTTCATTCAAGACGAACATTTTTGAAAAATGTAATGTATTCATGAGAAATTCCGGAAATATTCAATGTTTCCAGGAAAGTAGGTGATGCGACAGGTTCGCTAAAGAAATCCCTATTTTAAATGGAAGATACATAAGAGATATCAAAGGAGAGACACCAAGTGAGTGAGCGAAAAACGTTATCAAGAGGAACGCGTTTTAAAAATCTGAGCATTGTTACAAAAAACATGTTATGGACGAGCCTGTATATCATTATTACGGGTGCCATTGTGATTGGTTCAAGCTATTATATCCAGGACAGCGTACTGACGAAGCAGCTGCAATCCGATTCGGGGAAAATTATGGATACCTTGGTTAAGTCCGTATCGCTGGAAGATGCTCAAGCGGTGAAAGGCGAGACTGACCGCAATGCGGATATCCAAAAGAAACTAACCAAAACGTTTGATGACCTATCCCTAAGTCATCCCAATATTGCACAAGGCTATATTTTTGGACCGGAGCTCGAGGGTGGCAACAAGACCTCGATTATTGCCATGCCAACGGCAGTGCTCGATATGTTTGCTGAAGAAGACTTGAATCTCGGGGACTTATACGAACAACCGAAGATCCATGCCGATGCCGTGAGAGAAATGCTAAAAACGAAAAAAACCGTCTACACCAAAGGTTATACAGACAATTATGGTACCTGGATCACCGTGCTGCATCCTTTCCAGGATGCCAGCGGCGAAGTTTTTGCTTACATGGGGATCGACGTGGATGCAAGCTTAATCGCTTCCGGGAAACAGGAATTGATCACCAATACGGTTTTTGCGCTGCTGATTACTTTGCTGATTGTATTAGCACTGCAATACTTCACGATTAGACGGACATTCGCACCCATTCAAGCATTAATGGGGGCGCTTGACAAGCTGAGCAAAGGTGACTTCACCGTCCAATTAAAAACCGGCGAAGATGAGCTGGGGCAGGTTAATGCCAAGTTCAATGCAACCGTCAATCATATTAATGAACTAGTTACAACGATCAAAACGGTATCGGAGCAGTCCGCAGAGCAGTCTAAATTCCTCTTCTCGGCAGTGGAAGTCAATAACAATAACTCTTCTGCTATTACTAAAAACATGGAGGAAATGTCGGAACGAGTTGCTTTACAGAGCACGTCCATTACCGAAAGCGTGGTTTCGCTTGAGGAAATCTCATCCGGCGTATCCACGATTGCCGGCAATACATCGGATCTTTCCGAGATATCCATTCAGATGAAGGAGCAGTCGGAACGTGGTAATCACAATGTGGAGCAGGTTATCGAGCAGATGAATTCGATCGATCATTCGGTTAAAAACTCGGTGAATATCATCGAGAAGCTGCAGAATCGCTCACATGAGATCGGTCAAATCGTGCAGGTTATTACCGAAATTTCCTCTCAGACGAATCTGTTGTCACTCAATGCCGGTATCGAGGCGGCAAGAGCGGGCGAAGAGGGCCGTGGTTTTGCTGTCGTCGCCAGCGAAGTGAAGAAACTTTCAGAGGAATCAAGAAAATCGGCGGACCAAATTATTGAGTTGGTTCGATACATTCAGGATGAAACGGCATCTGCGGTAGAAGCGATCAGCGAAGGAGAATACAATGTCGCCAAGGGGATTGAGGTTGTCAAAGAAACCGGTGAGCTGTTTAAAGGCATGCTGGTGGCAACCGATACGGTGACCAGTCAAATTCAAGAGGTGTCTGCGGCTACACAGCAAATGGTTGCCGAAACCGAACAGATTACCGCTGCTATTAAACAACTGGCAGAGCTTGCGGAGAGAAACTCGTCCGTGTCGGGTGAGATCCGGATCAGTGCCCAGGAACAGCAGGCTTCCTTCGCCAAAATCTTCGAGTCTGCAGAACAGATCAACCAGGTTTCCGCTGAGTTGGAGGCCCTTGTTAACAAATTGCAAGTGTAGTGTGTAATGCTTTCGAGAACAGAAACAGTAGAGAAAAAAGATGGAGCTGAAACCTTTGAATACAACATTGATGATCGAACAAGGCAAAGAATATTGGTTGAATGAACTGCAGCTACCTTTACCGGGATTCTATCTGTACACCGATGGTCCAGCGCATCTTCAGCAGCAAGAGCTTGATCGCATGGCGATTAACCTTCGTATCGAAACCGGTAAGATCAAGCGGTTCCGCGATTCATATGACTTGAAGGCGTGGATGCTCACAAGCTATGTGGTATTTCTGTACCGAATGACACACGATACCGATTTGCTGATCGGCGTAAACAATGAGAAGGGCAATCTCCTTCCGCTTAGAGTTAACTTAAGCGGTGACGATTCATTCGCACAGATTTATGAGCAGGTTTCCGTCAAAATGGAGCAGATTGAAGGAAGCAGCTTTTCGCTTGAGGATATAGAAGGATTCACTGGTCAACCGCTCACTCTCCAAACGGTCTATGGCAATAATGGGAATGGTTATGCCTATAGTTCCAGCTCGCTGAACTGGATGGTTCAGGAGGAAAGAAAGGACGAGTGGACACTCTACGTATCCTATGCACAGCCTTTATATAAAGAAGAAACGATCGAAAAATTCAGCAGGCATTTTGAGCAGCTAGCATGCGCGGCTCTTGAGCATGGAGACATGCCGGTTAGCCGTTTGCCTATGCTGACAGAAGAGGACCGGAACGCGTACACGATTCTCAATGACACAAAGAAGGAGCTCCCGGAGGATCCTACCATTGTGTCGATGCTTGCTTCCATTGTGGAGACATTTCCGAAACGAATTGCACTATCGTCGGGTAATGAGCAAGTAACGTACGAACAGCTTGACCGGTTGTCAAACCAAATTGCACATATGCTTATAGACAAGGGGCTGCGTAAAGGCCAATTCGTCTCGATATTTATGAAGAGGGGCCTGGATACAATTATCAGTATGCTCGGTGTGCTTAAGGCCGGCGGAGCCTATATCCCGCTGGATCCATCACATCCAGATGAACGAAATGCCTATATTATCGAGGATACCGAGTCAGCGATTATTCTTACGCATCAGGATTTCACGGCAAAGCTGGATGGACTCCTGGCTGGTTTTCAACCGAAGCCAGCGTACTTCTGTCTTGATGAACAATTCCTTTCATACTCGGCCGAAGCCTGTGGCGTCTGCGTTGAAGGCGATGATTTGGCATACATTATCTATACCTCCGGTTCTACGGGCAAACCGAAAGGTGCCTTAATCGCCCATCAAGGCGTCGTGAATTTGGCACTGGCCAATCAAGAGAAATTACAGATGAGTGAACAGGATATCATTCTTCAATATTCCACATTCAGCTTTGATGCTTCCGTTTACGATATATTCGGATCGCTGGCTTGCGGTTCGCAGCTGCATCTTCTCTCCGATGAGCAGCGTTTCTCCATAGACGCCTTTACGGAGGCCGTGGTAGAAACCAATGCAACGCGTGTCGCGATTTTGCCTACGGTGTTTTTTAATCAATTGGCAGCCTATTTACCTATGGAAGATACTTACAAATACCGCAATATCAAAACGATCGTGGTCGGTGGGGAAGCACTGGCTGGAGAAACCGTTCGTATGTTCCAGAAGAAGCTGCAGATTCCAATCGTGAATCTATACGGACCAACGGAAACGACGGTTGTAGCAACAGGGCATGTCGTCGATTATCCGGTTCCGGACGATCTGGCCACCGTGTATATCGGGACGCCTTTTGCCAACTATGAATTGTATATTGTGAATGAACATAATGAGTTATGTCCAACTTGCGTAACCGGAGAGCTGCTAATCTGCTCGGTTGGCGTAGCCAAAGGGTATCTGAATCAGCCTGAGAAAACCAAAGAAGCCTTCATACTGGATCCGATAACACCGGAATCCGGAAAACAATACTACCGTTCCGGAGACTTGGTTCGCCTGCTGCCGAACGGACAAGTGGAATACCGGGGACGTAAAGATTCACAGGTGAAGATTAGAGGCTTTCGGATCGAGATTGGGGAGATCGAAGATAATCTGGCGAAGCATGAACGCGTAAAGGACATCGCGGTCATTCCGAGAATGGACGAGGACGGAACCAAAATGTTAGCGGCATTCTATACAACCCATGATGGACAGGCGGCTTCCGCTAAGGATTTGGTGCAATTTTTAAGTCAGAAGGTGCCTAGTTACATGGTTCCTAAATACATGTGTTTCGTCGAAGAAATGCCGCTATCCCCGACCGGCAAGATTGATCGTAAGAAGCTGGCATTATACGAGTTGTCGATGGAGATGGAAGAGGATGACTCCCACTATGAGGCATCGGTTAACGATATTCAGCGGGATATTGCTGCAGCCTGGGAAAAAGCACTCGGCCAAACCAAAATCGGCATCCATGACGATTTCTTCGATATTGGCGGTTATTCACTGAAAATTCTGGAGATTCTGGTGCTCCTTAAGCCGCTTTATCCACAGTTGAAGATCAATGATTTCTTTGTGTATCCGACGATTGCAAAATTAGCGGAGCGAGTAGAGGAATTGGGGCAGCAAACGAAACCATCCGATCAAACAGAGGATAGGGATCTTCCGATTCAGGATTTGGCTGAGTATCCGATCTCTTTCCCTATCCATCATGGTTCGGCACAACCCACCTATACCCAGCAGCATATTTTGCTGACAGGTGCCACAGGATATCTGGGATCACATCTGTTGTATGAACTACTGAAACAATCGACTGCTACCGTGTACTGCCTGGTTCGACCATCGAAGCTGATGGAGCCTTATGCTCGCCTTGAGCAGATCATGACCGGATACTTTGGCGAAGATGTCAAGTCTCGAATGGATAAAAGGGTGATTGCGATACAGGGTGACTTGGAGCAGGAGTTCCTCGGGCTCGGAGACCAAGACCGTGCAATGATTGAAGCGCGCATCGATTCCATCATTCATTGCGGAGCTGAAGTGAAGCATTTTGGCGATTCCGACTATTTTGCGAGAGTCAATGTCGAGAGTACGGACCGCCTGTTAGCATTGGCTCAGAGAAGACCGCATATCCGCTTCCACTTTATATCTACGCTAGGGATCCCTGAAGATTTGGCACTGGGCGGTCAATGGGATGCCATCGTTGCCGGAACGGGATATGAAGAGTCGTCCATCGAGAATGTCTACACGAACAGCAAACTGGAGGCAGAGAAGCTGGTCATTAAAGCCGGTGCTGATAGAGGCATCCCGGCAGCGGTTTATCGCGTGGGGAATTTGTCCTGTAACTCGGAGAATGGGATTTTCCAGAAAAACATCGACAACAACGCTTTTTACCGCATGCTAAAAGCGATGCTGCTGTTGAAGAAAGCACCTGGCGTGAGATGGGAAGTGGATATTACGCCGATTAACTATGCCGGGGAAGCCATTACCGCTCTTCTGCTTCAGCAAGAAACGGTCGGGCGAGTGTTCCATATCTGTAACCCGGTTGCCATTCCTTATGAGGACATGGTGGGGCATTTTAAAGCCCATGGATATGACATTTCGGTGATGGACTGGAAGGAATACGAGGCATGGTTATTGGACCCGCAGCAGCCGAAGGATAAGGAAGGCCTTGAGCTGGCGATGGCACAGTTCGAAGGCGACGGTGCGAAGAATTCCATCTACCGGTATACTTGTCCGCAAACATCGGAATTCCTTAAGCACACGGGAGTAAAATGTGCTGTACCGGACAAGCTGTTATTTGAAAAAATGATTGAGTATGCCGCTGGTATCGGATATTTCGTGAAACCGGAATAACGATCAGGCAGCAAGCATGAAAACCGCGAGAAGCTTTCGCGGTTTTTTTGTGTTTAGGATCAGCCACAACATGCACATATTTTTTTTAAGAGATAAGAAAGTATAAACATCCGAGGCTTATCATCCATATCTCGCAAGAAAAACTTCATCTAATTGCGGTCTGTCATCTGTGAAAGTTTGTCGATAGACGTTTTTCTTATGGCGTGAGTGTGGTAATATCATACTGATTTAAGTCCAGTAACACCAAATGAGGTGGCCCATGAATCACAAACATTGGAAGCAGGCAGAAACCGCACTGGCTTGCATGGAAGTTATCAAGAACGGTGAAAACGACCCTGTAACGATTGAAGGCGAATCGGATGACCTGCGCTGCATCGGAATCGGTACGGATGCTGCGGTATTCGTATACGAACCATTGCCTGCCTATGCGTTTAAACTGTATGCTGCGGAGGCGCTGCCTAAGAAGGAAGCGGAGATTAAGGTCTATCAAGAATTGGTGGGAAGCCCCTATTTTCCTGCATTTTTTGGAGCAGGTGAGCGTTATGTGGCGATCAGCCATGAATCCGGATTAACGTTGTACGATTGTTTGCTCTATGGTGTATCCGTTCCAAGGCAGGTCATCGATGATGTCGAGGCTGCACGCTCCTTTGTGCGGAGCAAGGGCTTAAACCCGCGGGATATTCATTTGAAGAATGTACTGCTGCAGGAAGGCCGAGGCAAGGTACTCGATGTATCAGAGTATATTCAGGATGGAAACGACAAGCGATGGGAGCATCTCGTGTGGGCATACGACAACGTATATCCGCTGCTTGAGGGCAAGAAGTTACCGCTCTGGGTATTGGAGGCCGTGAAGAACGGATATTACCGTCTTGACCCATCCAGTGTGAATATGCAGGAATTTGCGGACCGGATTGGGCGACTGTTCTTCAGAAAATAGGATAACCGCCCCCATTCAAAACGGTTAGGAGCATTCCCTTCTTACCCTCTTATCAAACAAAGCGCTATATTCAGAACATATACGGCGGATTCAATCCCCCTGAGGCTGTAACTGCTCCAGGGGGATTATTGTAATTAGAAGATACTCCAGTCCATTTCCCGGGATATGGTTTGCAGCAAATGTACGCCGGCATAGCTGTTGCCCTTGTCATTCAGTGCTGGGCCTAACACACCGATTCCATAACGTCCCGGCACAAAAGTTAAAATGCCCCCTGAAACGCCGCTCTTGGCGGGTAATCCTACATGAATGGCGAATTCTCCTGATGCGTTATACATGCCGCATGTCGTCATGAATGTCTTGGCGATTTGAACATATCTTCGAGGTATGAGCGCTTTGCCGGTTAGCGGATCCGAACCGTTGCAGGCTAGCACCAAGGCCATTCTGGCTAGATCGGCACAATCCACATGGATCGAGCAGTGTCGAAAATATACTTCTAACACCTCTTCAACATCGCCGCTTAGAACCCCGTTTTCCTTCAAAAAGAAGGATATGGAACGATTCAGATTCCCGGTTTCCGATTCTGAGCGGTAAACCCCCAAGTCATACTCCAAACCAGCGTTGCCTGAGAGCTCTTTAAGGAACTGAAGAATTCGGTCGGATTTCTCGTTCGGGCTGCCTCCGCGAATTAAGGAAGAAACGGTAATCGCGCCTGCGTTAATCATCGGATTGAAGGGAATGCCGGGCCTTACTAACTCCAGCTTCAGCATGGAATTAAAGTTGTCTCCGGTCGGCTCCATGCCAACCTTACTGAAGACGGCATCCTCTCCATTATCCATCAGCGCCAATATTAGCGTAAACACTTTGGAGATGCTCTGCATCGTAAAGCGCAGCCCGCAGTCCCCGGCGGTAGCGGATTCGCCCTGGGTGTTCAAAAGGGTGATGCCCAAAGCAGCATGGGGAGCTTTGGATAGCTCGGGGATGTAGGAGGCGACTTTGCCTCTGCCGACACAGGGCAAGCTGCCTTCCAGCCAGCCGGGGAGCTGCTGCCTAATGGTTTCGATTTCGGGTGACATCATTTCTTAAGCCCCTTCCACCATTCAGAATCTCGAACAAGGATTATGAAGACTTTTATAATAGAACGCTTTAGCCCGCCATGGCCATGTCCATGCTGCGGGTTTTATGTTTTGTTCTGGGCAAGCAGGTTCGTGTAAGTGTTCTCCACTAGTTTGTTAAGCTTTATGTAAGGTTCGTATAAAAATCGTGTAAGGTTCGCCTTCTATAATTACAACTGTGCTCAACTAACAACGACTTGAAGGAGAACGCAATATGACAACTATATTACAAGCAAAACATGTAGAAAAAACCTTCGGTATTCAAGGGAATCAATATACGGCATTGCAAGATATCAATCTTGAAATTCAGGAAGGCGAATTTGTTGGCATTATGGGACCTTCCGGGGCAGGCAAATCCACGCTGCTGAATATTTTCTCGACGATCGATACACCATCGGCAGGCGATATTACGATTGCCGGACAACATATCGTGTCGATGGACGAGGAGCAGCTGTCCGATTTTCGCCGGAACCAGCTCGGATTTATATTTCAGGACTACAACCTGCTGGACACGCTCACTGTCAAAGAAAATATTTTGCTTCCCCTGGCGTTGTCCAGGGTGCCTGCGGCCGAAATCGAGAAACGGGTTAACGAGATCGCCGATACGTTCGGCATTCGCGATATCTTGGATAAATATCCTTATCACATCTCAGGTGGTCAGAAGCAGCGTACCGCAGCCTCACGCGCTATCGTTGCCAATCCAAGCCTCATATTAGCGGATGAACCGACGGGGGCTCTGGATTCCAAGTCGGCAACAAGCTTGCTGCAAAGTTTAAAGAAACTGAATGAGTTCCATCGCTCCACGATCATGATGGTCACTCACGATGCTTATGCCGCAAGCTACTGCAAACGCGTCATTTTTATAAAAGACGGACAGCTCTACCAGGAGCTTCATAGAGAAGACCAACTGCGCAAGGTGTTTTTTGATCAGATCCTGGAGGTACTGGCTGCACTTGGGGGTGAGCATGATGACACTGTTTAGCATTGCCAGAAAAAACATCCGCAAAAATTTCACGAATTACTTTTTGTACTTTGCTTCGATGATCTTTAGTATCGTCATTTATTTCACTTTTGTTTCACTAAAATATGATACTGCGATCCAGTCCGCAACGGAAGGGTCGACAAAAATCAGTTCGGCCTTTAGCGCTGCGGCCGTCGTGCTGATCATATTCGTGGCTATATTCATTTGGTACTCCAATTCCTTCTTTACCCGCAAGCGCAAGAAAGAAGTCGGATTATATTCGCTGCTCGGTGTTCGGAAGAAACAAATCGGCCGGATGTTATTTTATGAAAATTTTCTGATGGGTGTGCTAGCTCTACTGGCAGGGATTGCTCTCGGCTCGGTGCTGACGCGTTTCTTTGTATCCCTATTAATGAAGGTCATGGGTTATGACGCAGTGTCGAATTTTTCGATATCGCCTGCGGCCATCATCAACACCACCATCGTGTTCATGATCATTACGCTTATTACGTCACTGCAAGGTTACCGATTGATCTACCGTTTCAAATTGATTGAGTTGTTTCATGCGGATCAGGAGGGAGAAAGGGAACCGAAGGCTTCATGGATCACCGCCTTATTGTCTCTGGCATTCATAGGCACCGGATACTGGCTTGCTCTGCAGAACCTGCTGCAATCCAAGGCCTGGGCGGCGATGGGATTCATGCTAACGCCACTCGTTATCCTGATGACGGTGATTATTGGAACGTATCTGCTGTTCAGTACCCTGACCGTTACGTTGTTGAAATTATCCAGAAATAACAAGAACCGATTCTGGAACGGGATGAACATGATCGGCGTCTCCCAGCTTCTATATCGCATCAAAGGAAACGCGCGGACGCTGACGATCATTGCGGTGCTTAGCGCCACAACACTGACTGCTGTTGGGACGGCGTACAGCTTCTATTACAGCAATGCAAGCAGCGCACAGCAAGCGAATCCGAACAGCATGATGTGGATCTCCCGCGATAGGGATAGCAGCATGACGAAGCGAGTCGACGAGTTGATAGACTCTACTCCGCATCACGAGCTGTTATATCATGTGTCCGTCCCTGTCTTGGAAGTGGATGCTGATGTTAGAGGTCTTAGCGAGGCATTCTTGCATGACATTCAAACATTCAGCATTATATCCCAGCATGATTTCAACGAGCTGGCGAAGGCGCAGGGCCGCAAAGACACCATTACTTTAAGGAGAGAAGAGGCAGTTGCCATGGACCCGGCCTATTTCGAAGGAATATCACCGGCGTATGTGGGTTCTACAGTCACTCTCAAACAAAACAAGCAGGAGCAGCAAATTACCTTTAAGGAATTGAAGAAATACAGCGTGCTGAATATGGGAACGGTCTATTCTACTATGGTGGTAAGCGATGAGCTGTTTACGCAATTGGAGAAGCAGACAAACACCTTCATGCTGGAGGCATATGGCCTATCGAATCAAGACAAAGCGAAGCAGCTGACGGAGGATATTGAAGGCGTCCTGCCGGAAGGCGCGGCATTCGCCAGCTATTATCAGGATTATGCAAGAGGAATGGAATCGTCAGGCCTGTTGATTTTTATGGGAGGATTCCTGGGGCTTGTGTTTCTCACGGCGACCGGCAGCATCATCTATTTCAAGCAATTAACCGAAGCCAATTCGGACAAGGCAAGATATCAGATTTTAAACAAAATCGGCGTGAATCGGCGTGAGGTTAAAAAGAGCATAGCCCAGCAAGTCCTGTTCATCTTTGCTTTGCCGCTCGTTGCCGGCATTGCCCACTGCGCTGTCGCGCTTTCAGCTTTGTCCAAACTTCTGCATATGAATCTTGTGATTCCAGTTGTGATCTGTATGGGCGTCTATACCTGTGTTTATTTGATCTATTACGTCGTGACCGTTAGGTCCTACTATAAAATTGTAACCAAAACAAATTAACCTATCATAAAGGAGTAGAGTCATGAAAAAAACGATGATCTTCGGCGGCATTCTTGTCGCCATCCTCATTGGATTTGTTGTATTTATTCAAAATGTGAACATTAACCGCTTCGGGACCGATTCATATTATGTGCAAATTCAAGATGGAACCAAAGTGGAAGACAAAGCAGATAACGGGGAGAAGTACATCTACTATGAGTACACCTTGGAGGGATTCAACAAAGAAGGGAAAGCGAAGACGTTGACCTTTACGGCGAACAAAGAACTGCGCAAGGAAGCGTACCTGCGTTTATACGTCAAAGAAAAGGGTGTCAGCTCCTATCAAGAGGTACAGGCAGACAAGCTTCCGGAACAAGCCAAAGTAAAGCTCGAAACGTTAGGAAAATAAGGACGATATCAGAGGGAGAGATTAACGTGACTCATGTAAAAGAAAGAACGACGATTCTATCGAAAAAGGTTATCATCGGCTCACTTGCATTGACATTGACTGCATGCCCGCTCATTAGCGCGGGTAGTGTAGCGGCAAAAGCTATTTCCCCTACTGCAATTTCACGAATTTCAGAGAGCGACGAAGCGCATGCACCGATTCAATATCACATTCAGGCGAGACTGAACGAGAAGGACATGACCATACAGGGAAGCAGCATGGTTACCTATCGAAACACCAGTCAGGATACGTTGAATCAGCTGGTATTCCACACCTATGCGGATGCGAACCGTTCAAAATCGACACAGACGTCCATGTTTAAACGATCAAACGAAGAAATCAGCAAGAACCATCCGGATAAGAAGCCGGAAGATTTTCTTGGAGGTATTGATATTCAGGAAGTGAACGCAAACGGCCAATCACTTGTTTTCCATAATGAAGATCAGGCTTTGACGATTCGATTGAAGGAGCCCATACAACCGGGCGCATCGATAACGGTACATATGGACTTCTCTCTGAACATTCCGTATGGTTCGCAGCGGTTGTCGTATTATCAAGATATTGTAAATGGCGCTCACTGGTTTCCGGTTTTGTCGGTCTATGATGAAGAGAAGCATCAATGGAATACGACCCCTTACAGTCCATCATTCGAAAGCGATTATTATACTTCTGCAGATTATGAAGTAGAGTTCAACGTTCCCGACGCTTATCAGGTGGCGATGCCAGGCACGATAACGACACGGAATAACGTGGAACCTGGCCGCAAGGTTGTTTCCACTGTTGCCAACAATACAAGGGAATTCGTATTCTTTGCCAGTCCCAATTTCAAAGTAAACAGCGCTACCCGCGACGGCTTGACGATCGAATATTTTTATTTTGATAACGAACCCGGAAAGAAACAGGTCATGGATCGGTATATCGATCAGGCATTTAAAGCGATCGAATTTTTTGGTGATAAATACGGCGCTTATCCTTATCCGGAATTCCGTATTGTCGAGTCTTACGTGGAAGGCGTGGCTATCGAATATTCGCGGGTCATCCAGATGGGACAGGTTCACAGTAAAGCCGATCCCACGCAGGACACGGTATTCATTCATGAAATCGCGCATCAGTGGTTCCACGCTCTGATCGGGAACGATTCGGAGAAGGAATCGTTCCTGGACGAAGGTTTTGCCGATTTTTCCAAGGTGTATTTTGCCGAGAAGTTGGGGGATAAGCTGAATGGTTTTAAATCCATTCAATTTGACGATTCCAAGGTGGAACTTGCTATTGCATCGACCAATGACGAGGTGGGGGACTTGGCTAGTCCGGTTTATTACGAAAAAGGTCGCCAAGCGATATACCAATTGTACCGGTCCGTTGGCGAAGAGAAGTTTGACCACTTGATGAGGGAATATTTCAAACGCTATGTATATAAAAATGCCACAATTGAGGGACTTCTCCAAACGATTGAAGACGTGCTCGGAAAAGAGGCGCGAAACGAAATGGCCACGGCTTTATATCAACCGGGTTTTGTTCTTAAGCCTGAATACCAACTGTCGGACGCAGAAAAAACCGCATATTTGCATGATCAGTTTCAATTGCTGTATCAATCAGCCCTAACCCAAATTCCAGGCTTGCCCTACGAAACGATGAGCCGCATCATGGAGAAGGCTCTTCATGGAGAGCCGTTATCGATCGTTCTGAGCGACCAAGTAAGCACTCAAACACGCAAGCAGCAAGAAGCCATGGTGAACCAGCTAACGATGCTTCTGGATATCAGCGGAGTGAAATATGATGTTATTCGGGATCGCCAGGTATTAAAAAAGAAATTGAAGAAGGAACTGGGGACAAGCAATCTGATCGTGATCGGCAACGGTAAATCAAACGGGGTGGTGCAGGCGCTGAAATCCGGTATTATCGAGCGGGCGAACAAAATGGGCTTTGCCTGGAAGGATACCATGAATCAACCGAGTGCTTCCGGGGCATATGCGATCAAGCATCCATTCAATCAAAATCGCTTAATGCTTCACTATTTTTGGAATGGTGATCATGTAACAGACGAGGTCTTGGAGACCTACATGGCGAACATGCAGGAATCTATCGGATTCACGAGCGCTTATTATCAGTATTATGTGTTGGACAAGAAGGGCAAGGTGGTGTTAGATAAAAAAGTGGAGAATCCGCTGTCGAAGTTTTTTGCGGAGGAGTAAGCTTGAAGTTCCCTTCTCGACTCTCCAAACGCTGTTGAATAGCAGCTTGGCAGGTGGGAAAAATGTTGGTTATAGCAGGGGGTGAACGAATTTGGCGTTTGATCAAAAGGTACTTGTCGTTGATGATGAGGCGGATATTGTCAGGCTTCTTCAAACCGTGCTGATCAAGGAAGGCATCGACCAGGTGTATACTGCGGGAACAGCGGAAGCGGCCTGGCTTGAATTCCAGAAATGGCAGCCCGATCTTGTCATTCTGGATATCATGCTTCCGGACGGAGAAGGATACGAAGTGTGCAAGAAAATCCGAAGCGTCTCCAATGTTCCGATATTCTTCTTATCCGCGAAGACAGAAGAAATTGATAAAATCCTGGGCTTCGCCATCGGCGGCGATGACTACATTACCAAGCCATTTAGTCCGAAGGAAGTGGCTTACCGGATCAAAGCCCGGTTTCGGAGACCGGATGTTTCTGAGCATGAGGACAAACCGAATCGCGTAATTAAGAAAGGGCCGTTTGAATTAGATGAAGCGAAGGTGGAGCTGAAGAAGAGCGGGAAGGTCATTCCACTGAAACCGAAAGAGCTGGGGCTGCTTACGCTGCTGCTTAAACATCCGGGCCAGATCATTAGCAAGGAAAGTTTATATGATCAGGTATGGGGTGAGGAATTCTTCGGTTTTGATAATACCGTGATGGTTCACATCAGGAGGCTGCGGGAGAAAATAGAAGAGGACCCTTCCAATCCCCGGTATCTCCTCACGGTAAAAGGACTTGGGTATAAGCTTGTCGTAGAGGATGAATAAGGGATGAAGTGGAAGCTGACAGGCAGGTATCTGGTCTCCGTGGTTCTTATCGTCGTCATCGTTATTATTATGAACATCGTGGTGATTATCGGCTTATTCATTCTACAAGCGGTAAATGAGGATCTCCCTCTCTTAAATAGGCAAACCTCAGCAGAATCGATATCCCGATCCTTTCAGGAACATATCGTAATATCGGAATCGGGTGCTACCATAAGCGAGAAGGGCAAGGAGATTCTGGAGAAGAATCAGGCGTGGGTTCAAATTCTGGATGAGGATGGTGAGGAAATCTACCGTTATCTTGCTCCGGAAGAGGCCAAAACCAAGTACGCCCCCATCGATATTGTACAGATATATAAGTATGTCGAGAAGGAAGTCCTTTCCACCGTCTTTATTGGTGAAAAGACAGGCTTCGAACATCGTTACAGTTACTTGGTTGGATTTACGACCCCATACCTGGAGCGGCAAGTGTTAACCATCGATTCACGGAACTTCGCGCAGACGTTTAAGGTTTTTAGTGTGTCCATTATCATTGTTGACGGATTCATCGCCTTATGTATCGCTTATATCTTCAGCAAGCGGCTGACCAAACCCATGTTTATCTTAATCGACAGCATTAAGCGTTTGGCTGGGCGTGATTATACCGTCTATCATCAACCTAAGGGGATATATAAGGACGTGTTCGCCAATATCAATCTTTTGTCCCAAGAGCTGAAATCAAGCGAGATGGAAAGAAAGAAATTGGATGCGATGAAGGAAGAGTGGATCGGAAATATCTCGCATGATATCAAAACGCCGCTTGCTTCGATTCAAGGCTATGCGGAGATGATAAAGGACACGGAATATCAGTTTTCCATAGACGAAATACGGGATTACGCCGGGATCATTGAAGGAAAGTCCAAATATTTGAGTGACGTGATCGAAGACTTGAATCTGTCCACCCGCTTGAGGAATAAAGAGCTGACGTTAAATATGAAAAATGTAAACATCGTAAGCCTGGTACGCAATGTCGTGATCGATACCCTCAATGACCCCAGGTACGCCAACCGGGATATTGATTTTAAGAGCAGTCATGAGGTCATTAAAATCGAGGTTGACGATATTCTGATACGCAGAGCAATAAGCAATCTGATCTATAATGCGATTGTTCATAACCGCGAGGATATTTCAATCAAGGTCGAGGTCGAGAAGAAGGAAGAGCAGATCGGGATTCGTGTGCAAGACAATGGAAAAGGCATTAAGCAGGAGGAGCTCGGAAGGATCTTCGATCGCTATTACCGTGGGACCCATACGGGGGAACTCCATAAGGGATCAGGTCTTGGCATGGCCATTACGCATGACATTGTGATCGCGCATGGAGGACATATTCAGGTGCATAGCAAAGTTGACCAAGGCACGGTTATGGAAATCAAACTGGGGCGTCCTTAGAGCGTCCGATATCCATGATGGTTTTCCGACGGTTAGGGATCTTGGTTAAGAGTAATAATGATGCAAGCAGGTTACACTACCGTTAAAAGGAGTGTATAGTTTATGAAACTGCTTGTTAAGTTATTGGTGCATGGAGTTTTGATTACGGCACTGCTTGTTGGGCTTACCGATGCTTCGTTCACAGGGGCTATATTGACGGCATTAGGAATTGGTATCGTTGCTTATTTGGTGGGGGATTTATATATTCTGCCCCGCACCAGCAATATGATGGCTACGATCGCGGATGCCGGCTTAGTATTTGTTATGCTGTGGATCATTGGCAGCGTTGCGAACTGGAACCTTAATTTCTCGGAGGTCCTGTTAATCGCGGTACTTGCAGGAAGCTTTGAGTATTTATATCATATGTGGCTTCGGGGCGAGAATCTGTTTAAAAAAAGACAGCGAGCCTCGTAAAACCAGAATGGAATCTATGAAACAAACACATAACGCGCGATCCGAAAAGAAGCCTGAAATCAGGCTTCTTTATTTTTATATATCGAAAAGAAGGTTTTGCTGAAAGGGCAAGGCTATAATTCTTGATTTTTGAGCAATTGAGAAGAAATTTTCAGCTGCTATTAGAGATAAACTTAAGAAAATACATGAAGGGAGAATTTCATTATGAAAAATGGAGAAAATCATTTGCAGCTTCCAAAAGTCCTATCCCCGGATGCGTGGCTATTCGATCGTAAGGAACTGATGGCCAAAGAGACTGGAGAGGAATCTCCCAAAATCGTGTCACGGGACGAGTGGCTCGTGGCTCGTAAGGCATTGTTAGCGAAAGAGAACGAAGTTACCCATGAACCGGATGCGATGCTGGTTGAACGAAGAAACCTGCCCATGGTCGAGATGGACAAGGATTACATCTTCGAAGGTCCTGACGGCAAGGCAAGACTGCTGGACTTATTTGACGGTCGAAGTCAACTCATCGTCGGGCACTTCATGTTTGACCCGGACTGGGAACAGGGCTGCCCAGGCTGCTCAGCCGGTGCTGCCGAGATTTCAGATGACCACCTGAAGTTGATGCATGACCGTGACACCTCTTTTGTATACATCTCCCGTGCACCACTGGCAAAGATCGAGGCATACAAAGACCGCAAGGGCTGGAGCTTCCCTTGGTACTCTTCGTATGGCAGTGATTTCAACTACGATTTCCACGTTACGCTGGATGAGGCCGTGACTCCTGTAGAATATAATTACCGCACCAAAGCGGAGTATGAGCAGGAAGGTAATCCACTAGACTTTGAAGGCAAGCAGTCGATTGAGCTGCCAGGAAGAAGCTGGTTTCTCCGGGTCGGCGATCGAGTGTTTCACACCTATTCTGCATACCACGGATAGTGGCCTAAAATCATAAAAGGAGCAGGATACTGAACGATAAGACCACTGCAAGGCCGCCGGAAAATGATATTAACCCTTTAGTAGGCAGTGCGAAGAATGCGCACAATCGTTTACTTGGAGGGGATAATATCATCATGAAGGCAGCCTTGTTTTTTTGACGTTTAATCCAATCTGCCCAATTGATTCATGATGTCCTGTCTTCGCTGATCAATATATTTACGTATCGTATCCGGTTCGGAGTCAAACACCTTGTCGCTCCACTTATGATTAGGGTCCTTATAGATATGGTCCGCAATCGCATTGTGCATTTTGTATACGATCGGCAGTTGGCGCCTCACGGTGAATACCGACTCAAGAAACCCTGACAGGAGAGCTTTATACCTCTGCCTGTGCGGACGGAAGGATAATATTTTCTCGGTCAGCTTATTATAACCTTGAATTTTCACGAGGTCAGAATCTACTAATTTTCCATAGCAATTCCTTCCCCAGGTTCCCTCGTAGTCCCACGGGATCATGCGGTAAGTTCGAGTTTTTCCATGCTCAAACAAAGTGTAATTCTGATTAAAGCCATCATAATTCCCGGTTAATACCGCGCCGCATAACCACCGCAAATAATTTTCGATGTCCAGGTGCTTACGGAGATACTGCTGCAATTCGGCACCTACTTTTAGATGAATCTGCTGTACGAAGTTGGATAGCTTCACACGATCGCGTTCGGAACCTTTGATCAGGTTATAACCCGAGAAGGAGGATTTACCGGATGAACGCTTATCCGTAAAATCGGCATTGTCGTTAACGGCATAAATAATGCTGCGCACGGGAATTCCCCGCTTACGAAAAAAGGGAGTTTTGACTGCCTCAATATTAAGGTATACCCCCAGATTCTCATGATTCAGATGCAGCACGCAGTGGCGGGTCGACGGGCTTGGCACATGGATGGAATTGAAAAAATGAAAGGAGAGGGCGTTTCGAATCATGGAAGGGTCATCATATTCGGCATTGAAGTGGTAGGTATATTTTGAGGTTTTAATTTCATAGGATTTTTTCGGGTATTCACGTGTATGCCCTCCACGATAGCGAATACGTATGGGTATTCTTTTTCCACCGCTAACCAGCTGTGCAGGCACAAAATGATTTGACCAAATATTGCTTTTTAACTGTTCATAATCCTTGTCTTTGATAGTTACGCGATACACAGGCAAGGGCATGAAGCTACCTCCTTCAAACTGGTAGACTATCGTTGATTTTATATGATTCGATTATATTAAACCAGTTCCTTTCTATTACGGGAAACATATGAATATATTACCGATAGACCTGATGGACAATTGAGGGGTATCCAATGCGGTCAAGATGACACCTGAAATATACCATTCATGATCTGTCGAAATATGAATCCTCGAAAGGAGCATGAACATGGCTTATAACAGGTTTGGTTTCGGGAATCTGGTAGGAAGAAACGTGAAGATCAACCGCGGCGGACCGGATTCAATCGAAGGTCTTCTGCTCGATGCTCAGTCAGACTACCTGGTTGCAGTTGCTGATGGCGGTTTCGTTTATGTTAAAGACGATCATGTCAAGAGCATTACGGATACAGGTAAATCCGGTGGAGCGAGAGAAAGCATCGTAAATCCGATCACGGCATACAACTTCGTAGGAGTCATGCAAGCCCTTCGGTATCGCCTTGTTAAAATTAATCGCGGCGGACCAGAAAAACTGGAGGGTATCATCGTTGACGTGAACCAGAACTATCTGATCTTAACCGTAAAAGGTCAAGAGGTCGTTCACATCCCTGTTAGCCATATTAAATCGATCACGGTTGTTCGTGGCGGAGGGAATAACCAATCCGGCGGCAATCAAAATCAAAATCAGAATCAAAATAGCAACTCTCAAGGCAACCAATCCAACCAATCTCAATCGCAAGGCAACCGCTCAGGCAGTAACCAATCGGGAGGCAACCAAGGAGGAAACCGTACGGGAGGCAACCAAGGAGGAAACCGTACGGGGGGCAACCAATCAGGAGGAAACCGTACAGGCGGTAACCAAACAAGAGGTAACCAAACAAGAGGTAACCAAACGAGAGGTAACCAAACGAGAGGCAACCAGACTGGCGGAGACTGGATGAATTGGACAGGCGGCAACCAATCCAGGAACCGTTCCGGCAAGCGCAATCGCAGCGGCAACCGTTCCAATAACCGCTCCGGCAACCGGAATCGCAGCGGAAAACGGAGAAATGGCGGCGAGTAACTTATCGTTCCATTACAAACGGTGTAATAACATCCAATTCCAGCCATCTTCTGCTCACTCATTTTATATAGGAAGCAATAGGAATTTAAACGTAACCAATGTTAGTCCTCCGCAGCGAAACACCTCACATGAATCATTGCGTTCTCCTCTTTTATAAGGTGAGTTGCATGAATATTCCCCCGATTCAGCCCCTTACCGATATCATTGTGCGTGCATTATTCATGTCTTGCCTCTGAATGAGCATTGGCTGCCGAAGGCATCCAATGCTTCCTTCAGGGGAATGTTTATCCAGTTCGACTATTGCAGTTATAAGCATGCACGTTGTCGTTCGATATCAACAATATATGCAGGCGCAGGCGTTAGGTGATGGTGATTCGTGATGCTTAAGATCTAGTTATATGATGTCGAAGCCATCCGTTACGCAGCGAAGTTTTTTTGTAAGGAGGGAAGAGATGGAGCCATTACGTTCAATGATAGGCAAACGTGTTGAGTTGGAGCTTTCGGGCTGCAAGACGCTGCTTCATGGAGAATTCATTGATATGGGAAGCGACGTTCTGGTGTTATATTCCAATTCAAAATATATATATACTCCAATCCATCATTTACAGCATTTACGTTTATATGAAGAATGGGAAAACCCTGCAATGGATAGCTGTCCTGATTCTAAGATTGATCTCACCAATATTTCATATCGCAAAATGTTGATGAATTCCAGGGGCGTTTTTACGGAAATATACTTGGGAGGCTCACATTCATTGCATGGTTATGTGACGGGCATTATGAACGATTTCTTTGTGTATCACTCACCGATGCATCAGGCGGTTTATATTCCGGTTAACCACGTCAAATATCTGATACCGTATCCGCCCAACATGACCCCTTACAGTCTCAGCCAAGAACATTTTCCAGTACAGCCTTCCGGTGTTGCACTGTCCCGCACCTTGGACCAGCAATTAAAAAAGCTTGAGGGGCAGCTCGTCATATTCGATCTCGGCGAACATCCCCACAAAAAAGGATTGCTGAAATCCGTCAATGATAAAATCATTCAATTGGTTCTCGCCGGCGGAGACGACATTTACCTGCATATGGATCACATTAAATCGATCCATCTGCCCTAAAGCTGATACGCTAAATTTTTAGAAAGTTTCAGACTTCCCACTGACAGTTCATCTGGCGGTGGGGTTGCTATTTAACAAGCTCTGAGAAATGCCATATGAGTCGGTACTCATATTAATGAAGTCATTATTTAATCAATGAAGCTCTCCTTAAGAGGGAGGAGGGTATCTTTTCATGCGATCGAGCAGTTGTCCATCCGTGCTCGGATTCTCGCCGCTCACAAAATCTTTCATATAATAGGACAGATAGTCACCGTATCGACTTTCGGTCTGAAGGAGTAATTCATCCACGAAATAAACCCCATTTGCAATTTCATCTTTGAGGAGCGTGCATAATGCGCCATATAGGCCGCAGGCGACCTGAAAATAGGTGGCGTTGATATGATATTGAGGGAAAATGTCATCGCTGCTCAGAACATTATACATATACCGCTCTTTGTCTGGATAAACAAGCAGAACCCCCACTAAATCTTCTCCTCCGACTTCACCATTCACCGGATCAAGCACCTGCTGATCCCATTCCCATATTTCGTCAATATCTTCAAGCTGGGAACGGATTAAATGAATGGTATGGTCGCTTACGCGGTAGATAAAACCAGTCTCCATATCGAAGAGTTTGCCGAGGGTCAATACTTCCTCATGAGGCATTAATGATCCATAGAATTGTTTCTTTCCTAACGTGACCTTGAATTCAAGCTCGTATACCGGAAGATGCATGGTGAACGGAAACCGATGCTTCATGAACATTGGATAGTTGAGAATGGCTTCATCGAGAAAACATTCTGGCGACCAAGTGGAGTAAATCGTGCGCTCTTTAACAAGAGAAGGGTCTTTGTATAGTGAAGTGTCATGTTCAACGATATAACAGGCCAGCGGTTTCTCGCCAGGTGTTTCGTTCATTAACTTGATGGCCATCCACTGGACGACACCCGGATTCATACCGGTGCCGATGATGGCGGCAGATCGTGAGGGTTGATTTCGGCCTTCCTGGAAAATTCGGTACCTTTCCAAGAGCGTATATCCTGCAAGACTCTCATTCTCATCCACTTTCGGATTTTCAAGCGCGGTATTCATATAGTGTACGCCGGTTTCTTGGCAGCATGTAAGCATATCGACCGTATCCGCCCATGATACATCGATGACATGCGTGGTGCCGGTCGAGCGCAAATGCTGGCGAAACTGTTCCAAATGGTTCAAATCGAATTGGTGCAGTGTCGCATGCTTGAGCAAATTCGGCATGAATGTTCGATAATGTGCCGCTTCTTCCTGCTTCAGGTCGATCAGATGAATCTTGCTGTGCTTCATAAAGATATGAATGGGGTCATGGATATCGCCAAGGCTTTTCTCTAAAAGCGAGAGGATTGCTTTAGCCACTCCGCCGGAACTCCCAAGTATGCTGATAACGATGGGAGGCTGCTTCATATTCTACCAACTCCTTTCTAGTAACACATTATTCATAGAGTGGTGGAAAGGTCTGTACGAACACACACGGAATGCTGATATTCGTTCGAAATCATGATATGTACATAGTCAGCGGAACGAATTGGACGTAAAAGAGAGAGCAATGAATGATGTGCGTATTCTTCATCGTTCTTAAAGAACGATGAACGGCGCGCCACATCATTTTCAATGCTCTCCTCGAGTTGCCGCATCAGCATCAGTATAGCCATTGAACCCAAAAGGCCAGAATCACCAGCGTAAATATAAGGGTAGGAGGGATGGTCAATATCGTGACCTTGATATAATCCTTCCATTTGATTTTGACATGGTGCTGTTTCAGAATATGAATCCATATAAGGGAAGCGAGAGTACCCATCGGGAGAAGCAGCGCTCCAATATCACTGCCGATTACACTTGCGAGGTAAGCAATCTTGAGAGTTAGCGGATCAAGGTTCATATTGGTTAGCGTGATGGTGCCTACCATCAGGGCAGGGTGATTGTTAAAGAGGATCGATAATAAAGAGAGAAGGCCACCCATTAACAAGCTGGCGTTTAGTAGATCTGTTGCAACGATAGGTTCGAAGAATTGGATCAAAAGCTGCGTTAAACCGATGTTATGAAGTCCATAGATGAGCACATACATCGCGAAGGCAAAGACAAGAATATGCCAGGGTGTTTTTTTCAATAAATCGTTTGGGGGGATTTTCAGAACGGCCCATCTCCAGGACAATAGAATGGTTGAGCCTAGGATGGCAACAATTTCGATAGGTATTCCTAGATAGGAAGCAACGAATAAAGCAATTCGAACAGTAAAAACAAACAGGAGAACATTACGCATAAACAAATTGCGTATGTGAACATCTGCTGGAGATTTCAGGGAACTGCTTAGCGGATGTTTACCTTCGCCCAAATGTTTCTTCACATGAAGCCTACGCGGCAGCTGATGTTTAAAGCAGAGGAATAACAGAAATACGAGCAGCAAAAGCCCGAGGGTCGCCGGAACGAACATCATCATGGTGTGCATGTAAAGATCCATGTCCACAATTTCTAAAGCGATTAAATTTACGATATTGCTGACGCCTATAGGTGCACTTGATGCAGTGGCTATGAGTGCGCCTGAGAGTAGATAAGGGATTTTTTCATGGTTTTTGAGTCCGAGTCGCTTGAGCAGAATAAGGAGGATCGGCGTTGTAATGAGTATGCTTCCATCATTGTTAAAGAATAGCGTCATTAGAAAACATAATAAATTGACATACCAGAACAGCCGAATTCCCGACCCTCTAGCTCTGGCCGCCAAGCCCTCGGCAGCCCAATTGAAAAACCCGAAACTCTCGAGTATGATGGCCATGACAATGGTGGCTATAATCGTAATGGCAGCGCTGCTTAAGGTTGACCCGATCGTTAGGAGGTCCGGCAACGATACGCTCCCACTTAATACAACGATTGCAGCACCAACGGAAGCCGGTATGGCTTCATTTAATCCATTCGGACGCCATATGATTAGAACCATGGCGATTATAAAGGCTGCAATGGTTAGTGTGATCACTGCTGGACTGAGCATGGAGTGTCTCACTCCCTTCTATCATTGATCGTTTGCAATGGTTACGTATCCTTATTGTCGGGGATCACGACACTAATAAAAGCAACTTGCTCTCTTGCAGCCTCATCCTTAATAGATTCAATTGGAATCTGTTTAGGAGGCGTTAGTAGAGAGTAAAGTCCCCAGCCTGCCAACAAAATAACAATGAGCACGATCACGAATATCACTCCTCGCCGTCACTTATTCATTTTTTGTAAAGATACCTACCATTCATAATTAGTAGATAGATATACTCTATTTATATGTATCGAGGACTGGCATTGCTCTAATGGATTTGCCTTGATCGCGCGATATTCCGCGATTGTAGGGTCGTGCATGCGATAGGTAGTCTTTTAAACATGAAGGGGATGAAGGTAGGATTCTGGAAATGGACAAAAGGGGACGAGTCTGCGGGAACATATAGAATAACCCCGCTGCTCAAATAGAGCAGCGGGGCTATTTTCACCTCAACTTACGGTATTCACGGTTTAGCATTCTTCCAATAAGCATAAGCATGCACCACGCTACCGGTAAAGGAAGGTGAATCCTTCAATAAATCAGGCAGCTTGGCAAGCTCTTCCTCCATGTAACCTGCTCCTTCTTCATAGAAGGAAATATGATCGCCTTCATGGCTGGCTTTGATCTCTACAGAAATCTTGATCGGCTTGCCCAGCTCATCGGCAAATGCAATCTCTTCCTTAGCGACCCCGACAATCCCGTTCGATCCTTCCGCTGTATCCCGGAAGGCCATGAGAGAAACATGGTCCATACGGTTGATCATCCACTTGCTGAGCGACATATCTTGGCCGGTAACTTTATATTTGTCCAGCCATACGGCCATATCCATGCTTGCTTCCAGGTTGGAATCTTTTTTCAATTCCGTAACAAAGACATCCAGATTCGCGGTCCATTCGGAAATAACCTGCTGCGAATTTTCCCTCCATGCAGGCAGCACATAAGGTTCAATGTCCAGATGAATGCCATGAAAACGCTCATTGCCTTCCACTGCGCGGTTGTAGTTCTTCACGTAATTGACCAATCGCAGCATTCTGGGCCGGTTCTCCTCAAGTGCCCATATCGGATGGCCACCCATGGCATGAACCTCAATTCCGGCTGCAGCCGCTTGTTTAACAAACGATGAGTACGAACTGTAAGGCTGCTCCAGGTCCAGCCTTACATACAGCCAGTTCAAGTTTTTCGCTTTCGCAAAATCAAGTATTTCCTGACTGTTTTGAATCACCTCATGGGCTTCCCATATATAGGTGCCTCTTACGATAGGGTCCCGTGTAACCGGATCCGCATCGGGCACGCGACCGCCTTCTCCCGGTTCAGGATCCGGATCGGGGGCCGGCGATGGAGAAGTTGGTTCCTTATCGTCTGGCGGTACGCTCTCATCATCAGACATGTTTTGCCAGTTGCGAATATCGTGGATAGCGATTCCGGCAAAGGATGCATATGAACTGAGCGCACTGGACAGATGCTCCAATTTCTCGTTCATTCTTTCCTTACCATGTCCATAAAAGCTGGTGTGAGACTCACCCGGCATTTCCTTCGTATTAACCCCAATAAGAATCTGCTTACCAAGCCTGTTGGCAAGCTCAAGCTCATCTCGCGTCAGGTCCAGAATCCCATGCTCGGATTCTACCTCGTTCCGGTAGGCCATCACGGTAACATGATCAAATGTACCGATCAGCCATTCATTCAGACTGGTTCCACTACCCAAGGTGTATGGATCAAACCAGAAGGGGATGTCGATTCCGAGCTCCAGGTCGTTCCCGGATACTTGATTCAGGAATACCTTAAGATTTTGTTCCCAGGTGCTGATGATCTTGTCCTTCTCATCCTCCCAGTGGGGAAGCACGTACGGCTCTATATCAAGATGGATTCCGTCAAATCTGGCACCAGCCGAAACCTTGCCGTTATAGTTGATCACCCAATCAGCGAGTCCGAGCATATCCTCCCGATGTTCGGTGAGGGCCCATCTTGGATCTCCTCCTAAAGCATGCACCGCGATTTGATTCTCATGCGCACGCTGTATAAATGCCTCGTAAATCTCGGACGGCAGTTGACGATCAATCTGTAAGTAGATTAGATTAATTCCCTCTTCTCTGGAAAAACGAAGCACTTCTTCGCCGCCATCCTGAATCAGATTCGTCTGCCAGATCCAAGTTGCTTTTTTTGTAGCATTTTCTCCATAAGCCGGGGTATGAAGCCCCACCAGAAGCATGACAGCCAAGAGGCCGGCAAGCATCGGGTAACTTTTTACTTTCATGTTTTTCCTCCGTTTCTCTGCGAGAACTCCACGTATTCTCTATTTAGTAAACGGGGTTATTATAGCATTGATACCTCAAAAAAAGATGAGCCCTTGTTCTCACGGGACAGGGAGCAAGGATTACATCGAACGAATGATCGGTTTAAAAGGAACTACTCTATATTTGGAAATGTTTAACTAAATGAACTAAATTATATGAATTTGAACAAGATTAAGGCTAACTGCTTAGGAAAAAAGTTGTGTTTTTGACTTCGATATGGCCTAGTGTCACTATTTTAATAAAAAACTTCATTAAATTTATGGGTTATGGAGGAGATTTGAAAGCTTACATCATAGCGACTAGTAATTTAAGGGAGAGGAGCGGCTCGTCAGATTTGGACCGCGAGACTCCGCATATATGGAAACGATTTGTCATGTTGAAATCTTAAAATGAGATCCGTATATTGCTTGGAATTCAAGCCCATGCTAGGACTAAAAAGATAAGGCGGGCGCACATGATTAATTTGGAATCGAGATTGGAGAATATTGAAGACCGTTTTGTGAATATTGATACCTATCTATGTAAACATGATTTTACGTTAGCCGGCAATTGGGATTACAAGCATGGCTATCTGGACCGGCGGTTGGACCAGGAGCGGATGGTGTGGCTTCGGATCCCTTTTCTGGTCACCAAAGGCAGCTTGGACGGCGAATGCGGCGGTTGTCATGCTACGATAAAGCTTGGCCGTCCATTCGTGTTCAGACATATATACAATACGGGAACCGACAAGCATGCGGTACCTCGTTTAATGGGAGCTCTCTTTGATCAATTCCAGGCTCCGATCGACCCTGACGCATCGGTGGATGATATGTGGATTGAACAAGCAAGAAAAGTCTTGGACGAAGTGGAGACAGGGTACTTGCACTAACACTCGGCGCTATTCGAGGAGATCAAGTTTTCTTGATCTCTTTTTCATATATCCATCATAACAAGTAAAGGAGCTCTGAGGCATGCTGCCGCCAAAGGGCTCCTTTTTTGTATGGGCAGAAAAGAAATATGGCAATTAAAGAATATCCTTTGAAAACTTTAGTACTTTTGTAAAAGCGGGATCAAATGATCAAGCATCCTGATATAGTAGGATAGACAGGCTTCAATATGCTGCCAACATGGAATGATTAAATAAATGAAGAAGGTGATACCACCCATGAACAAAAAAACATTATTTAATGATGGATGGACATTTGCAAAAAGCAGTCTTGACCTTACGGATTCGGCGAATCTAAAATTCAAACCCGTGGATATTCCCCATGATTGGCTTATTTATAACACGGAGAATTTATATGAAAACAGCATAGGCTGGTATCGGAAGCTATGGTCGTGGAATAACGAAGGCGGTCAGGTTCTGCTGTGTTTTGACGGCGTGTATATGGATTCTTCGGTCTATGTCAATGGTCATTACGTGGGTGAATGGAAGTATGGCTATTCCTCCTTTGAACACGAAATAACGGATGTCCTGGTAGAAGGGGAGAATGTCATCGTTGTGAAGGTGGTGCATCAAAGTCCGAACAGCCGTTGGTATTCGGGTGCGGGCATCTATCGTAATGTGTGGTTAAAGACAAGGGTAGCGAACCATATCGCAACGGACGGTATTTACATATCGACAAAATATCAGGAAAACGGATGGTTGGTCGAAGTCGACACGGAAGTGAACATCGTAAATGATGTGCTTATCAGCCACGTGATCATGAAGGATGGTCAGAGGATCGCAGAGGTGTCAGATCGCGTCAACGCAATCCGCACTGGCAGCATAACGAATACGCAAACTTTAGCCGTAGAGCGTCCATTGCTCTGGAGCCCGGATGAGCCTCATTTGTATCAGTTGGTTACCGAAATGAAGGTGACTGGAACAGATCGACCGGCAGACTCGCACGATGAAATGGTAGAATCGGTATCGCACAACGTGGGACTCCGCCACATTCAGCTTGATCCCAATCAGGGCTTCCTCTTGAACGGCAGTAAACTGAAATTGAACGGCGTTTGCGAGCATCATGATCTCGGAGCCTTGGGAGCAGCCTTCAACAAAACCGCCCTAGCCAGAAGATTGGCCATTTTGAAAGACATGGGAGCTAACGCGATCCGCACCGCTCACAATATGCCTGCAAAGGAATTGATGGATCTTGCGGATGAGATGGGACTGCTGATCGTATCGGAAGCCTTTGATATGTGGGAACGACCGAAAACCTCTTATGATTATGCAAGGTTCTTCCCGGATTGGGTTCGGCGCGATGTGAAGAGCTGGGTCAAGCGGGATCGGAACCATCCGTCCCTCATGATGTGGAGTATCGGTAATGAAATATATGATACCCATGCGGATGAGAGGGGGCAGGATATAACAAGAATGCTGATGGCAGAGGTCCGACGATACGATCCCAAGCAAAATGCAAGCGTTACCATCGGGTCCAATTATATGCCTTGGGAGAACGCTCAACAATGTGCCGACATCGTAAAGGTGGCAGGTTATAACTATGCCGAGAAATATTACGAGAAGCATCACCGGGAACATCCGGATTGGATCATCTATGGCAGCGAGACCGCGTCGGTTGTACAAAGCAGAGGCATTTATCATTTTCCGTTTGAAAAATCCATTCTGGCCGATGATGACGAGCAGTGTTCCTCCCTTGGAAACAGCTCGACAAGTTGGGGGGCCAAATCGGCGGAGGCCTGCATACTGGCTGAGCGGGATATGCCTTTCTCGCTGGGACAGTTTATATGGACCGGATTCGATTATATTGGAGAGCCTACGCCGTATCATACCAAAAACTCTTATTTCGGACAGGTGGATACGGCCACCTTTAAGAAGGATTCTTATTATATCTATCAAGCGGCCTGGACGGATTACCAAGTGAAACCTATGGTGCATCTGCTGCCATATTGGGATTTCAACGATGGTCAATGGATCGATGTTCGCATTTGTTCCAATGCGCCCAGCGTCGAACTGCAGCTTAATGGGGAAACCATGGGTAAGCATGATATTGACCATGCACACGGAAGAGAGCTGGTGGGTTGGTGGAAGATTCCTTACGTGAAAGGCGAATTGAAAGCGATCGCTTATGACGAAGCAGGCCGTATCGTGGCTACGGATATACGATCCTCATTTGGTGATGCCAAGCGAATTGTTTTGCGCCCGGATAAAGAAGAATTAACTGCCGACGGAACAGACCTTATCTTTGTTGAAATCGCGATGGAAGATAAGGACGGCCATGCCGTCGAGAACGCGAATAACCGGGTGGAGGTCCATGTCACGGGTGCCGGGCGATTGCTTGGACTCGATAATGGGGACAGCACGGATTATGATCCGTACAAAGGCCGGAGCAGAAGGTTGTTCAGCGGTAAACTGATGGCGATCATCGGAGCAACATTGGAGCCAGGCCAAATCCGAATCGAAGTGTCTTCGATTGGTATGGAGAGCCGAGTTCTACATTTGACATCCGTCCCTGCACGGGATGAAGTGAGGAAGGGCATATCGGCAAGCATGAATAACGAAGAGGGGCCGTGCCTGACGGGGAGTATGCTGGAGCTTCCGCTTCGCAAGATGGAACTGATCAGCGAAGGAGGTCAAACCTTTCATCCGTCCAATCGGCAAATGGTGGTGCATGCCATTTTACATCCGCCAAAAACCTCATATCAAGAGGTCGAATGGGCTGTCGTGAATGATGCCGGCATCGAATCCAACATCGCCAGTGTGGAAGCCGATGGGCATAAAGCCATCGTGACTGCTCTTGGCGACGGTGAGTTTCGTTTGAGGTGTACGAGTCGGAACGGGACGGATAAAACCAAGCTTATTTCTCAGCTTGAATTTCAAGTCGACGGTTTGGGTGCAGCGTACAAAGACCCATACTCCTTCATTTCTGCAGGACTGTATGACTACAGTCAAGGTGAGGTTGGAAACGGGAACGAAAGAGGCGTAGCTACGAGCAGAGACGGCGAGACGCAAGTCGGGTTTCGGGACATCGATTTTGGTCCCCATGGTTCCGATACGATAACCATTCCGATATTTGCACTATCAAGCGAAGCGTACTCGCTGCAAATCTGGGAAGGCATGCCCGGTGAGGAGGGCAGCTCTTTGCTGGCCGATTGTATGTATCAGAAAGAGTCCAAGTGGAACGTGTATCAGGAAGAAACCTACCGGTTGTCCAAGAAGCTGCGTGGCATCACGTCAATATGCTTTGTCCTTCGTCAGAAGGTGCATATCAAAGGGTTTTATTTTCAAGCGGGGAATCGAGCGTTCGAGCAGAATTTTGCCGCAGATAGCGATCGGATCTATGGAGATACTTTTAAGATTATGGATGACAAGGTTGTTGAAGGTATAGGAAATAATGTTTCCCTTGAGTTTGACTCTATGGATTTTTCAGAAGCAGGTACATCGAAACTGGCGGTATACGGCCGTTCAGCCATAGATAAGAACACGATTCATATCCGGTTTGCCCATTCGGAAGGGGAAAGCAATCAGCTTGTTGAATTTACGCAGTCTGATGGATACGAAGAGCGAGTATTCGATCTGGAGCATGTGACTGGCAAACAGAAGGTGACGTTCATCTTCCTGCCGGGAAGCCAGTTTGATTTTGGCTGGTTCCGGTTTGTACGATCAGGTTCATAATACACGGGTTATCGAGGCTGCTGATCCAATCGGCAGTCTTCTTTTGTTTTAATGAAGATAAGAATATCTCTGAACGGATTCATAGGCATTTAATTAACCCTGCGGTATAATTAAGTGGTTGACATACCTAGATGGAAGGGAACGTGATGGAAATGAGGCCAAACCATAGACCGAAGAGCAAGAGGTGGCGCAGATTCTGCATATGGACCCTATGCATTTTAGTCATGGTGATTATAGCGGCTGGGGTCCTGCTGGACTCCCTCACCTATGAACCGCTGGATGAAGCGCAAGCGGTGTTTCAACATGATACCAAAATAACCATCGAACAACTTAAAGACGGTTATCGTTTCGAGCCAGCGGGCAGGGAGGTTATCCAGCCTGACATTATATTTTATCCGGGTGGTTTGGTGGAGCCCGAAAGTTATGCGCCTTTTGCCAAGAGAATGGCTGAGAAGGGGCACCGTGTGTATGTTGCATCCATGCCTTTGAATCTCGCCGTGTTCGGACAGAATAAGGCGGATGCGTTTATATCGGAGCATCCCGGCAACCGTTATGTCATTGGTGGGCATTCCTTAGGCGGGGTTTTTGCTGCCAGATATGCATCTGAACATGCGGATGTTATTGACGGTGTATATTTTATGGCCTCATATGCGGATGATGGAGGCAAGCTAAACGCATTGAAAATGTCCGCGCTTCAGATGACCGGTACGCAGGATGGTGTTCTTGATCGAACAAAATGGGAAGCTGCAAGAGAGAATCTGCCGGACGATACGACATACGTGGATATTGCGGGCGGCAATCACGGACAATTCGGTTCTTACGGTTTCCAGAAGGGAGACAATGAAGCTTCCTTAACCCCAGAAGAGCAGTTGATCGAAGTGACGGAGGCTATGGACATCTGGATACAGGCTATCGATTCGTTTCAACGCTGAAACTGAAATGTAACCCGATTGAAACTTCTACGTATATAGGTTATAAACATGGGTACATGTTAAACACTTAAAGAAGTTGAGGGATTCCATCATATGAATGTGGCGTATACAGATTATGCCGATACGGGATATCGGCGGGCTGAGCAGAAGGCAGCTCAGTATTTTGCATCACTTTATGTACAGGTCAAGGAAAAGAGTTATGTGCCGATCCTGACAGAAGACATTCTAATGTGGAAAAGGAAGCATATTCATCGTCCTTCATGGCTGTCTTTTTTATCGCCGAGTAAAAAGAAACCGGATACCCGGGATTATCATAGATATATCGGATGGCTCCATTATACCGGTGGATTGGAAGATTACTTGGATCGAAGCATTTCCTATATTTATATGAGAGATCTGGGTATGGCTCTGGACTCGTCTGACACGAAGGCCAGAATTCGGCGCGTTGTTGCCGATACCAAAAAACTTCTCCTTCGCTCCACCAGTGCGAATGGAGGGGACACGCCGGATTATATGAGTTTGGCCGGGCTGTACCGCTGGGCCCAGAAGGAAGGCATAGAAAATGCCGTGATTTGGGTCATTAACAAACTGAAGCATGTGGCGACCCATATTCCGGAGGAGATGGATGCGGAGCAAGCCCAGCGCAAATTGATCAAAATTATTGTTGGCGTTGTCCTGCATGTCATTGAAGATATGGGGGCTGAGACTCCGCCAGCAGAGCGTTCGGCTCGCCTTGATGATGCCATCCGATTGGGTTATTCTTACGGGTTGACCTATCCTTTTATAGACGATCTGCTCGATTCAGGCGTCTTGAACGCTCAAGAGAAGGAACAGTACTCCCAGATGATACGTCAGGCGCTACTCACTGGAACGGTACCAGAGCTTGGTCAGTGGAGCGGTAAGAACATGGATCTCGTTCATTTCGTTCATACGGAGCTTCGGGAGGCATTTGAGTATATTCAGGGGCACCAACGCCCGGAAACGCAGCATGCTTTTTTCGAGCAGTCTAATGTGTTTTTTCAATCTCAGCACATTGACCGCATTAAGGATCTCGCAAATCCCAATTACAGCAACGAGGAATTATATTTGCCGATCATCCTGAAATCATCGTCCTCCCGATTGATCGTCCGCTCCGTCATCAGCGCATCGGCCGACGAAGGCTTTGAGGACCGGACGTTCTTCTACGGTATCTACAACCAGTTGGCCGATGATTTTGCCGATATGTTTCAGGATATGGAGGACGGGGCGGTAACACCGTACACGTACTATTTAAAATATCGCGGTCAGCGTACGGATCTTATCAATCCGTTTGAACTGTACTGGGCGGTCATCTCTCATCTGATTCATGACGTGTATCATTCGGACGCCAAGACGCGAGAGGTGATGCTGGACCGGGCCATTAATGGCCTGAAGCGCTGCAAAGCACGTGTCGGGGCAGAAAAATATAATGAAATCATGGGTGTTTTTGCATCCGGAATCCCGGAGTTTAATCGGCTTATCCAGCAAATGGTTCGCAAAGCCGATCAGGTGGATTTCTTCGATAAATTGCTGCGGGACCAGATGATTTCGGTACTCCGAAACGAGCGGAAGGAAAAGGATTTTTTTATCGATACCTTCAAAACCGTTCGGAATGAGATCAACAACAGCTTGCAAATCGCGAAGTCCCCTGGCATTCCACCAATGAAAGAGTCGCTCATTGACGCCGCCAATTATACGCTCGAAGGGGATGGCAAGCGTCTAAGACCCATCTTGACTTGGGTCATGGGCGTGAACGAATACGGACTGCAAGCTTCCGCCATCGTGCCGCTGCTGAGATCGCTTGAATACATGCACACCGCTTCCTTGATTTTCGATGATTTGCCGTCCCAGGATAACGCCTCTACGCGTCGAGGACGACCGACGTTGCATCGGGTTCATGATAGCGCGACGGCGGAAATCACCGGCCTGTTCCTGATTCAGAAGGCCATCGAGGAACAATCGTCCCTAGAAGGGTTTGATCCGAAAACAGTGCTGAACCTGATTCAATATTCGTCCCAGCGAGCGGGTGACATGTGTGCGGGCCAGGCGATGGATTTGAATTCAAAAGGAAAGGCATTGTCCTTGGAGGAGTTGAATACGGTCTGTTATTACAAGACGGGCATTGCGTTCGAGGCATCTCTCGTTATGCCAGCCATCCTTGCTCAGGTGAAGGAGACCGAAATTGCGACACTGAAGAAATTCGCTTACCATGCGGGCATTGCCTTTCAGATCCAGGATGATTTGCTTGATGTGCAGGGGGATTTGGAGCAGCTCGGGAAACCCGGCGGGCAGGATGTGGAGAACAACACATCGACCTTTGTGAGCATTTTGGGTCAGGAAGGCGCCAGTCGGGAAATGTGGGAGCATTATTGCCTTGCCATGGAGGCGCTCCAGGAGGTACCGCGCAATACGGCGTTTCTCAAGCATTTATTAAATTACATGGTAAATCGAGAACGTTAAATTGCTATAACTAAATTGTTGAATGTAGAGAAAATATCCCGGGTGGAAGTGTTGGCGTGAATGCCAGCACTTTTTTTGTTCCGGCATTCGTTAAGGCCATGCGTGTTACAAGGATGGTTTGTGAAAGCAGCAATCCAGAAGAAATACCGCGTATTCCCAAAAGATATAGGGTCAAGACCATATGCCAAATCCGGAATTGTTGCTGCCATTACTCACAAGCTTTCTTCACAAGCAGTTTGAATGGAGGAGCAAAAAGGCATCCCACCCGGAATGCCTTTTTGCTACGGAATCAACGAACTGGGAAGCAACCCATTAAGGATCATTCGACAAATGAAAAACGAAGTAAAGAAGGGTTAGCAGGCCGGATTGGCGACTTATTCCTAAAATGACGCATTCCCGTCGGTTCGCCTCGATTCTACTGGGCCGTTAAAATCAGCGGTCCGTCCGGCGTGATGGCGATCGTATGCTCATATTGCGCCGACAGCTTGCCGTCGGCCGTTCTCGCCGTCCACTGATCGTCGTCAATCGTGATACGGAACGTACCTTCGTTAATCATCGGTTCAATCGTAAACACCATGCCTTCCTTTAACCGAATGCCTTTGCCGGCTACGCCGACATGCTCGTAGTTCGGCTCCTCGTGCAGGCTCCGCCCGATCCCGTGCGCTAGCAGATCGCGTACGACCGAGAACCCGTTCGCTTCCGCATGCTGTTGAATCGCCGACGTTATGTCGCCGAGCCGGCCTCCGGGGATTGCCCGGGCGATCCCCAGATCCAAGCATTCCTTTGCCACCTTCATGATTTTCTGCGCCTCCGGCCGGATATTGCCTACCGCATAGCACCAGCACGAATCGCCGAACCATCCGCCGTATTCCACGACGATGTCGAGCTTCAACAAGTCGCCATCCATCAGCGCCCGGTTCGAAGGAATGCCGTGGGCCACCACATCGTTGACCGAAGTGCAGGTTTCGGCGGGGAAACCGTTGTACCCTTTCGTAAACTGCTTGCCGCCCAGCTTGGTGATGTGTCTGGCTACAAAGTCATTGATTTCCCGGGTGGTGATCCCAGGCTCGATCAGTTTGGTCACCTCGCGGTAGCAGTCCGCAACAATTTGGCTCGCCGGCTTCATCTCTTCGATTTCTCTAGGTGATTTTAAAATGATCATCTTTGTATATTCGCTCCATTCTATAATTTTAAAAACCGGGCGATATCCCTGGCCTCCTCATGCAGCTTTCCGCGGCGGAGCGAAAGCGAGGCGCAGCCGACCAAGGCGGCCAGCAGCATTTCCGCTCGCAGTAGCAGCGGCGGCTCCGCCGCGTTTCCGCCAGAAGCGGCAGCCCCGTCCGCCGCACGGCCGGTTTCCAGCAGCGCGGCAAGCGGCGCGAGCACCTCCCGGCGAAAGGCGGCCGAGAGCGGGACCGAGCGCGCTTCAGGCAGCGAGGCAAAGCCCTCACCGGCCAGCTTAAACAGCAGGTACAGGGCGTGGTCCTCCGCCCAAAGCTGCAGCAGCCGGACGCCGGCGGCGGCGACGGGGGCAAGCTCTGCGGCAGCGGCCGTTTCACGGCTTCCGCCTCGGGAATCCGCGGCAGCCGGGTTCCCGGTGTCTACCGCAGCCGACAAGCCGAAATGCCCGCCCGCCGGCGCCTCCCCCGAAGCCGAAGCTCGCGGGATCTCCAGCGGAGCTTCTATCGCTGCCTCCAGCGGGGCCTCCAGCCATTCCCCGGCCCGATCCAACGCATCCCATAGCAGATCGTGGAGCAAATCGCCCTTATTGCTGTAATAATGGTATACCGTGCCATAGCCGAGTCCAGCCTGCACGGCCACATCGCGGATTTCCAGTAAAGGCCCTTTATTCAAAAACACATCGGCAGCGGCTTTCCGGATTTGCACCAGACGCCGCAGCCGGATTTCTTCGTTTTGTTCCTTCGTGCGTGGAGTCACCTCGTCCGTTCACCTCTTTTATTTTTGACCTACTCTTATGTCAATATAAAACATCGGCTTGTGAATAACAAGAGATTAGCTGAAGGATTTCCGGCTCAACCTAGAAATCGGTGCTTAACTAACGGGTTAGCCTCGAACCGGCGACCGGTTTGGAAACTTGCTACGCTAACGGTTGTCATAGCAACGCTTCTCATTTTTTGATAAAAAAGTACAGTTCTTCCGGCTTGGAATTTGATATGATGACCTCATGACCAATCCACATAGATAGGGGGCAAAAGTATTTGAAATGCAGAGCAGTGAAATCGTTCAACGCGCCATTGATTACATCGAACATCGTCTTACCGAATCGCTGACACTCGAGGAAATTGCCGGCGTGGCGGCCATGTCATTGCCCAATTTATACCGATTGTTTCATAGCCTGACGGGACACCCCATTAAGGAGTACATACGTAAACGCAGAATCAACGAAGCCGCCATCTGCTTGCGGGATACCGATTTGCCAACAATCGATATCGGATACCGCTGCGGATTTGAGTCCTACCCGACATTCATTAAAACCTTCAAGAGGCACACGGGACTGACACCAGGACAATAGCGGAGATCTCAGCTGGTTTATAGTTTCGAACGGATGAATCTGAATGAACATGTATGCTATTTAGAAGAGCGGCAGTTATCAGAACGATTTCCTGAAGTAAGGGTTATCCGTCTGAATTCTCAGCAAGGGATCGGCCATCTGTTTGTTTCCGAATTTGAGAATGGCATAGAAGTTGCTGCGATCGATCATTTTCGCGAACGATTGTCTTCACACCGCGTCGACCTCAATGGGCTGAGGCTCTTCGGTTGGAACGTGGACATGGAAGATGAAACCAAGCCATTCGGTTATCAGCTGCTCGCTGTTGACCTGATGAACCAGGTCGAGAATTTAAAGCATCGCGAACTATATTCCATAACTCATAACGGCGGTCTATATGCGGTGGCTCGAACGCCATCGGTGGCGGAAGACAGTATTCAAAACACCTGGAACCGTTTGTTCTCCGAATGGCTGCCCCGCAGCGTGTTTGAGCAAGGAAAGCATGAATTCATTGAAGAATATGTTCTGAACCGGGATCAAATCGTTCGCATGAAGCTTTATCTTCCGGTGGAACGAAGCAAGCTGGTGAAGCGTATCGAAATCGTGGAGCTGTCTTCGCTGAAGGTGATGCGTTTTCGAAGGACGGGTGTAGACTGCGTGAAACAAGCGGATGAAGATTCCATTTCCTGGTTATGCCGAAATGGATTGATTGATGATTCGCGAATTCGCGTGTTCATGCACTGTGACGGTGGACTGCTGGACGAAAGCTCTACCTACGAGGTTTATATCGCTCCTCCTAAGGAGTTCCTTCCTTCCCGTGAAGAAGTAGATCTACAAGTTGAGCTGGAAGGTGGACGGTATGCCTGTCTGGAGTCAGGTGCTTATGGCACAATGACGGGTGTACTTGAAAGAGTGGATCGGTGGCTCGATATGTCAACCGAGTATAGGCCAGATCCAGCGCGCTCTTGGTACGCGAGTTACTTACCTAAGGAAGAGGCGGATGACGGGATCATCAAAGTGAAGTGTTATGTTCCTGTTCAAATCATGTCATAGTCATAAGAATGGAGGGAGTTCATGAGCCGATTGCCTATCGAAAGAGTGCAGCCGGAAGGGTATCGTCCGTTTATGACACCCCGCGTGTTAAAAATGATACATGGAGGCAAAACAATGAACGAACAAATGCAGGATCGTCACAACCATGCTCTGGCTAGCCCGATTAAGAACAAAGTGGGCAGCATATTCATTCCGGTTCGGGATATCGAAAGATCGCGCAGCTGGTACTGCCGTGTACTCGGAATAGTGGAAGATGATTGCCAGGTTATGAATGGTCATCTATGCCCTTTACCGATGGAAGGAACGGGAGTGATCCTCGATACCATGCCGAAATGGGGAGGAGATCAGCCGGGGGGAGCACCCTCTATCGATACTCCTGCGTTCATGCTGCTGACAGAGGACCTGGAAGGATCTTTAGCATACATGCAAAAGCTCGGAGTGGAACTCGTGACGGAGATTGAACATAATCATTGGTTCGTCGTGAAGGATCCCGATGGAAACAAACTCATGATATGTCGTGAATAAGTCTGGATGAAATCATATGGCCCAAATAACCTGAATCTCCCTGCGAGAGTTCAGGTTATTCTTGTTCCGTCAGATGGAACTTTGATGTCCAACCGTCGGACCTGTCAATTGAATGGATCTACGATTTTGGAAATGCTTGCAGCCGGCTTTTTTTTGATAGGATAGGGATGCATAAATTACAGATTTTAAATGTAAAAAAATATAAATTAAGGTTGATCGTGGTATATAATGGTTCTATAATGGAAATGTAAGCGCATTATTTCATATGTTATATTCTTGAACAACAAGTGAATCTACCATCATAGATTGGTTGTACGGCAAACAATAGAGAACAGAAAGAGGGGTGATTCGAAGTTTCAGTAGACGGTTCGCGCAATGAACAGCTATGCAAATACACAAAGTGTCCATGAAGCCTAAATCCGATGAAAATTAGGAGGGAACATGATGCTAAGAAAAGGAATATGTGTAGTTCTACTGTTCAGTCTTCTGGTCGTTCTATTGCCTGTCAACAAAAGCAATGCCGCACCGAACTGGAATTTGGTATGGAGTGACGAGTTCAATGGAACCTCGCTCAACAGAGCCAATTGGACTCCGGAGATCGGTACCGGCAGCGGTGGATGGGGAAACAATGAGCTGCAATATTATACCGACCGGGCACAGAATGTGCAGGTTACTGGCGGAAATCTTGTCATCACGGCACAGAAGGAATCCTATGGCGGCATGAATTACACTTCTGCCCGGATCAAAACCCAAGACTTGAAGAGTTTTACTTACGGGAAAGTGGAGGCTCGGATCAAGCTGCCATCGGGTCAGGGCCTCTGGCCGGCGTTTTGGATGCTCGGAAGCAACATCAGCTCGGTTGGCTGGCCGAAAAGCGGAGAAATTGACATTATGGAACGGGTAAACCATAACCCTTACGTGAATGGTACCGTGCACTGGGATGCAGGAGGGCATGCCGAATTTGGACGAGTGTCCGGCAATTTGGATTTCTCCCAGTTCCATGTCTATAGCATCGAGTGGGACTCCAAATATATCCGTTGGTTCGTGGACGGTCAGCAGTTCAATGAATTCTATATTGAGAACGGAACCGGCAATACCGAGGAATTCCAGCGCCCGTTCTTTTTACTACTGAATTTGGCAGTAGGCGGAAATTGGCCGGGAAGTCCGAACAATTCCACGCCGTTCCCATCGCAGATGCTGGTGGATTATGTACGTGTGTATCAGGACACGGGTGCATCGAACGTTATTAGTGATGGGATTTACACGATTGCTTCCAAGGCGAGCGGGAAAGTGATGGATGTTGTGGATGTCTCCACGGCAAGCGGAGCCAAGATACAGCAGTGGACCAACTACGTCGCCAATAATCAAAGGTTCAGAGTAGAAAGCACCGGAGACGGATACTACAAGCTCACAGCCGTGCATAGCGGAAAAGTCCTCGATGTACCGAATTCGTCCACTTCCACTGGCGTTCAGCTGCAGCAATGGGACGATAATGGATCGAATGCGCAGCGTTGGAGGATCGTTGAGGTTGGCGGAGGGTATTACAAACTTGTGTCCAAAGTAAGCGGACTGGCAGTCGATGTAGCCAGTGCTTCCACAGCAGATGGGGCTGCTGTCCAACAGTGGACGGACAATGGTACGGATGCGCAGAAGTGGTTGTTCACCAAAATTAACTAAACTTGTACAAGCAGCTCCGTGAGGGGCTGCTTGTTTGGTTTGGGTGAAGGTTGACTTAGGGCTGCTCCGGCTGACGAGCTGCATGTCTGTCTTGGTATAATAATGGGAAAAATTCGGAGGAAATAAAAACGTGCAACCTATCCTTTTTACGAACGGTAATCTTTTTTCACCACATGCTGCTTCATTGGCGGATTCTATATATGTGGAAGACGGAATCATTCGTGCTATTGGAAGCTCAGCCGAGCTGCGCCTTCAGCTGGCGGATCGGCATTATCGAACGGTGGATTGGGATGGCGCCTGTGTATTACCTGGCCTGGTCGATGCGCATATGCATCTCGGTATGCATGGACTGAAGCTTGGCATGCTTGACTTCACCAAGGCGACTTCGAAGGAAGAGATGCTGGCTATGCTGCGGGCGAGGGTCGCGGTTACGCAGCCTGGCGAGTGGATCATGGGGTTGAACTGGAATGAACATAACTTTCCAGACCAGCGGATTCCGAACATGCAGGAACTCGACGACATGACAACGGAACATCCGGTCTATCTAACAAGGACCTGTTTCCATGCTTTCCTCGGTAATTCGGAAGCATTCCGAAGAGCGGGTATTACAGCGGATACGCCAGACCCGGATTCCGGCGCTTTCGGCCGGGATGCCGATGGGCGTTTAAACGGCTGCATCTACGAGAATGCATCGATACCTTTTGCCAGGGTTCAGCCGGAGCCTGAACCCTTCAGGCTGAAATTAGCGATGCTCGAGGCATGCCGTGATGCGCTTCGTTTAGGCCTTACGGCAGCTCATACGGAGGATCTCCGTCTACTGGGAAGTGCTGAAGCCATGTTGCGGATTCATAGAGAGCTGAGGGAGGAGGGACTGTACTTCCGTACCCATCAGCTGATGTTTCATGATTATCTTGATGAAATGAAGGAGCTTGGCCTCCAGGCAGGCAGCGGCAACGAATGGGACCGTATCGGAGCCGTTAAATTATTCGCGGACGGGGCCGTTGGCGGAAGAACGGCACTGCTGAAGGAACCCTACCATGATGCGCCTCATACCCGGGGGCTGGCTATGCATACTCCAGAGGAGTTAAGGGAGATTGTTGGCAGCGCGCGCAAAATGGGCTTTCCCGTTGCTTTTCATGCGATTGGGGACGGCGCGGCAGAGATGATGACGGATGTGCTTGAATTTTTACCATTAAGGAAGGCAGCGAAACTTCCGGACCGCTTTATCCATGCCCAAATTGTACACCCGGATACGGTTAAGCGAATGAGTAAGCAGAATTTGGCCGTTGACCTGCAGCCCCGATTTGTAGCCAGCGATTTCCCATGGGTGCTGGAGCGTGTAGGTCCTGATCGGACAAGCTATTTGTATGCATGGAAAAAGTGGCTGCGCTCCGGGCTGCCTTGTTCCGGCGGCAGCGATGCTCCTATCGAGCCGCTGAATCCACTGCTCGGGATTCATGCTGCAATCACGAGACGGAAGCCGGAAGAGACTCACGATGGATTTATGCCGGAGGAGAAGCTGAGCTTAACCGAAGCGATCGAATTGTTTACGCTTGGCGGCGCCAAGGCGGCGGGAGAAGCAGGGCAGCGGGGAACGATTGAATTAGGGAAATATGCTGATTTTACCGTTGTGGATCGTTGTTTGGAGGATGATATGGATCCGGATGAACTACTGAAGGCAAAGATCAGAATGACGATTGTCAATGGGGAAATCGGTTACATGCAGTAAATGATCCAATCGAGCAGTCCAGTAATGGACTTGCTCGATTTGTTTTTATGGTTGATTTTTAACGATGTCAAGGTGGGTTATTTCAGATATGATGGATAGGATGCCGCTGGATTTACATCAGGGTGAGATGTTAGAGGCAGAGTCGTTGATCGTTCACAGGCTGCAGGTGCTGCATGATTAAGCTGGATGTGAAGCTGAGTGCTGATCTTCACCCCCTCCGTTTTGCTGCGAGGAATGATGAACTGTAACTGTTCTCCGATCTCTACGCGCAATTGTTCCCATGGAGCAACGAGTATGAAGATGATTCCGTGACTGGCCGGATCCAACATGTTTTGGCATACGATCACCCGTTGTTGAATCCATACATATGATTAAGAACGAGAATGGAAATGGCGATACATCGGGAAATGGAACTCGAGGCACGGCGACTTCAGCCATAAAATGGTTCCGTAAAGCGTTGATAGGATAACAGCTCATGAAATCAGCCGAGTTTCCAGAAAATTTTATAAATAAGGTTTACCACCGAAATGGTTTTATATATAATAATCATAACAAATGCGATGAAGAGACGAGTAAATAAACGAATTCTTGTACAGAGAGCTCCGGCAGCTGAAAAGGGGCAAAGCGTTCTTTATTGAAAAAAGACTCAGAGCAGCACATGGAACCCTCATTGTGAGGAGGATGGTGTGCCAGGAGCTCCTGTTACAGAGCTAGAGTATCTGCATTACCGTGTAATGCCGTACTCGATGAGGCGAATATGGTGACATATTGGCAAATTTGGGGTGGTACCGCGAGTATAACAATCTCGTCCCTAAGACTTATGGTCTTGGGGGTGGGATTTTTTTGTTAAGAGATAAGAGTGTATAAACTTCAGAGGCTTGCCGTCCTTATGCCGCTAGAAAAATTTCAGCTGTATGCGGTCTGTCTTCTGAGAAAGTAAGTCGATAGCGTGATTCTTAAATCAAAAGAAATACGAAGCTTCTGGGTAGGAATCCTACACGGATCGCGCCGGATTGAATAGTTATCTAGAAGAAGCATATTTACTGCATGCTATTGTCCGTACGGTAGATCAGAGTCGATGTATGGGGAACATGACGCCACTATTGAAAGGATATGAGTAACGAATGTCAGAAAAGCTTAAAGTCGGTATTGTCGGTGGAACGGGTATGGTCGGTCAACGTTTTATGCAATTGCTGGATGGTCATCCATGGTTCGAAGTCACTTCCATTTCAGCCAGCAGAAATTCAGCCGGCAAAACGTATGAAGAATCCGTTCAGGGCCGTTGGAAACTTGCGACGCCAATTCCCGAGCAGGTGAAGGGCATTGTTGTGCAGGATGCTTCGCAAGTGGAACAAGTAGCAGCAGAGGTTGATTTTGTATTTTGCGCGGTGGATATGAAGAAGAATGAGATTCAGGCATTGGAAGAAGCCTACGCCAAAACGGGCACGCCCGTCATTTCCAATAACTCCGCTCATCGCTGGACGCCTGACGTTCCGATGGTCATTCCGGAAATTAATCCGGGGCATATTGACGTGATTGCCGCACAGCGCAAACGTCTGGGAACGACAACCGGATTCATTGCGGTAAAGCCGAATTGCTCCATTCAGAGTTATGTACCGGCGCTTCACGCCTTGCTTGATTACAAACCTACCCATGTCGTTGCCTCCACCTATCAGGCGATTTCGGGTGCCGGTAAGAACTTCACCGATTGGCCGGATATGCTGGACAATGTGATCCCGTATATCGGCGGGGAGGAAGAGAAGAGCGAACAGGAGCCGCTGCGCATCTGGGGCAGCGTTGTGAACGGTGAGATCGTGAAAGCCCAATCGCCATTGATTACGACGCAATGCATTCGCGTTCCCGTAACTGACGGCCACTTAGCCACCGTATTTGCATCGTTCGAGAACAAGCCTTCGAAGGATGAAATCCTGGACCGCTGGCAGCAGTTTAAAGGTAGACCGCAAGAACTGAATCTACCGAGTGCGCCTAAACAGTTCATAACGTATTTCGAAGAAGAGAATCGGCCGCAGACGAAGCTGGACCGTGACATCGAGCGCGGCATGGGCGTATCGGTGGGCAGATTGCGCGAGGACTCCCTCTACGATTACAAGTTCGTAGGACTCTCGCATAATACGCTGCGTGGCGCGGCAGGGGGAGCTGTTCTAATCGCCGAATTACTGAAAGCCGAAGGTTACATTCAAGCGAAATAATAAATATACTTGTTAGACAAAGGCGACTGCTCGGGTGCAGTCGCCTTTTTGTGGTCTTGTTCATGGTTCGTACATTGACGAAGTTTGTACTTATCGTTTATAGTGTTACTTTGTGCTTCATTGCACAGAAGCAAAGAAGCCGAAAAGCATAAAAGCGAAAAAGTGAATCATTCATAATCAAACGGACGGGAAGGATCTCCCGCCACGACCATGTATAAGGAGTCTTAGCACCATGGAACGACATCTCAGTTTCTCAAAAAGCATCATTCTTATCGCGTTTATACTGGCAGTACTGTTTGTCTCCATCTTTCTTTTTAAGGCAGAGCCGCATATTCCGCTCCTGGCAACGACCGTGGGCATCGCCACCTTGCTGCGGTTGTTCGGATTTTCCTGGAAGCAGCTCGAATCCGCGATCATTCAAGGCATCCAAACGGCGATTATGCCAATTCTCATCCTTTCACTCATCGGTATTCTGATTGCGGTATGGATGATGAGCGGTACCGTCCCGACCATTTTATACTATGGAATGGACTATATTGAACCTCATTATTTTGCGGTGAGCGCGTTGTATGTGACGATCGTGGTTTCGATGTTTACCGGAAGCTCCTTCACGACTGTCAGTACGGTTGGCGTTGCCTTCATGGGAATCGCCGTAACGACAGGGATTTCTCCGACACTGGCAGCAGGAGCGGTAATCTGCGGCGCTTGTTTCGGTGATAAAATGTCGCCGCTTTCCGACACAACGAATTTTGCTCCTGCGGTCGCGGGCATATCCTTATTCACCCATATAGGCAACATGATCTACACCACGGTGCCGGCCCTAATCGTGACAACGCTCTTTTTCCTGCTTGCACCAACCACGAATACCCTTGATTTATCATCGATAAATCAAATCAAAGCTGCTCTGAATGGCGGATTTCAAATTCATTGGCTAACGTTGATATCTCCGCTTGCGGTTATTGCCTGTTCCATCAAACGGATTCCGATTCTCCCGACGCTTATTGTCGGCATTGTTACCGGACTCATCGTAACGGCCTTCGTTCAGCAGCAGACGGCGATCGATGTCTGGTTCAGCGTCATGCAGAGCGGCTACAAGAGCACGATCGCCAACGAAACCGTTGCTTCCATCGTCAACCGCGGCGGATTACAATCGATGATGGGGTCTGTATCGCTGATCTTGATTGCTTTAGCCTTAGGAGGGCTGCTTCAGCATTGCGGCGTCATTGAAGCCTTCTTCCGCAAAGTCATGCAACCGCTGAAGCGGAAGAGCAGCATTGTCCTGATGACGGGGGCATCCTCGATTGCGGTCAACGGCATGACGGGCGAGCAATATTTATCGATCCTTTTGCCTGGTCAGATGTTCAAGGAAGAATACACCCGCAGAGATATTCCGGCGAAGACGTTGTCCCGTACATTGGAGGATTGCGGTACGCTTGTTAACCCATTGATTCCTTGGGGGGTTAGCGGTGCCTTCTTCGCAGCTACGCTTGGCGTACCGGTCATTGAGTATGCACCGTATGCAGCTTTCTTATGGTTAAGCCCGCTCTTCACGTTTGCCTATGCGTTGATCCCGCGATTGCAGCGGAATTCGCTGGGAAGGAAGATATAACGGTTACCCATTAAACCTAATCTCAATGTTGACCTTGCCTCCCGGATAGGGGGAGACAGGGTCTTTTTTTATTAAAGCGATTCATACCCAGCCTATTCTTGGATTTATCTGTTACGATGGAAAGTGATATGCAGCCAACTTCGTGGATTCAATTCTAAGGGAGGGGATATAAGCATGAACCATTGGATAGATAAAGAGCCAACGGCTGCGGCGCTGATGGAAATGCATGTCCGGGCAATGTTTACGCATGACCGCGATATGCGAATTCGCACCATCAACGAGCCTTGGCCGGGAGAGGAGCTTGCCCCCAGATTTTTCCTGGGTCGCACGATAGACGGTTCCGCGATCTGCCGGTTTCGTCATGATGTTCCCGAAAGAATTGCCGCCCAATTGAAGGCGCTGGTTGAAGATGAGCCGATCGTAAACGATGAGGTTCCGACGAAGCCTAAACATGTTGCCGCTTATATGAATCTCCTTCGTACTGAGCACTATACGAGCGGACCCTGTTACCGGATACCTGACAAAACAACACCGGCCAAACAGACGGTATGGATCACTCGAGAAAATATGAACGACTATTCGCTCACCGGTTTTGAATGGCTGATCCCGGAAATCGATTACGGCCAGCCTTGCGTTGCGCTCATTCATGAAAACAGGGTGGTGTCGGTTTGCCGGAGCGTTCGGATTACGGAAGGAGCACACGAAGCCGGGCTTGAGACGTTAGAGGAATTTCGCGGAAGAGGTTATGCGGCTGCCGTTGTTGCCGGATGGGCAATAGAGGTGCGTAAGAGAGGCGCGCTGCCGTTGTACAGCACTTCATGGGAGAATAACTCTTCCCGGAGAGTCGCAAGTAAATTAATATTATCCTATTACGGGGTTAACTTCACGATCAGATGAGATGCCCGGCAGCGTAGACTCCTTACTGTATGAAGCCATAAAGAAATCCCTCAAAAAAGTTGAGGGATGAAGTGAAGTACTCCATGATGATGTTTAATGATTAGCTCGAGCTGCCTCTTCTGTTCTTATAATAGCCATGGCCTTGGTTGCCATGCCTGTGCTTGTAATCAGACGAGGAACCTTTACGACGCGAATAGCCATGACTGCTGCTGTATTTTCTTCCATAATTCTTCGCGGAACTGCTGTAACGCTTACGGCCATGACTATGGGAAGTAGAGTGGAGAAGCTTGTTCATGATTTTTCTTAACATGTGAAAACATCCTCCTTTCTCGTTCGTAATCATTCCATATAATTTAATCGGATCGTAACATAAATGAAACCCCATAATCAAATTAAAGGCTGCCCTTCTTATCCGAGGGGTGGCTTCTTGTTTCAGCGAGCGACTGCAGCTCGTGCATGAACTCCAAAGAGCTTGAGTAAGGTTCACTCAATTGCAGCAAGCGTTTGATCATATGCTGCAGTCCCGTCGAGAGATGCAATTCTTCCTGCCAGCTTCGCTCCACGGCTGCGCCCCGATTGTGATCCGGTTCATAGGTGGAGTAGAGCATGAACAACATAAAGTGACCAATGTCCCGAAGATCCTCGCTTTCCTTCGAATCCTTAAATTGAACAGAGGACGCCGAGCTGCCTCGCTTGAACTTTTTCCGTACAGGTACTTGAAGCGGAGGGGGTTCACCGATCCTTCTCGCCAGGCCAAAATCAATAAGGTTGATCCTGTCATCCTTAAACAGTACGTTAGGAATCCGCAGATCAAGATGAACATAGCCTTGCTCGTGTAGGTATCGGACCAGCTTCAGAAGCTGCTGTGTGATCTCGATGCATTCGTCTTCTTCGTATTTCATGTTTTGTTCAAATATCAAATCTTCAAGCGTATCACCGTTCATATAAGACATGACCAGATAACGATCGCGGTTGTTCGTGAAAAAATCCCGATATGCCGGAATTTGCGGATGCTGAAGGGATCTTAATACCGCTGCCTCCCGATCCAGCAATTGTCTGGCATAATCGCCTTTGCTGGGTCGTGACTGTTTGACCGCCACCACATCGCCGCTCTGTTGATCCATGCATTTATACAGGATGCCGTAACTGCCTTCCCCTATCCTCTGTTGAACGGTGTAACGATTCCCCAGTATCGTATTTTCTTCAGCCGGGTAATCCCGCCAATTGTTTATAAAGGAGCTTAGGTATGAAAAAAAACGCATATCGATTCCAAATCTCTCCTTTTGGTCCCTCTAGTATGTTTATAGCAAGTGCGATCCCTTGTTATCGTACATTATATGCTTTTTGAATGGATTAGACGAATAGAGGGAATATCCTGCCGGATTAGGGTGAACCTCTGCTGGTCAATCGATATCCTCTCGATCTTTCCTATAATCTAGCGGAGATAAGCCGTTAAGTTGCCGGAACAGCTTCGAAAAATAATGGATAGAAGAGAAGCCGTGCTTCTCGGCGATCTCCGTGATGCTGAGGTCCATATTGCGCAGATCCTCCTTGGCCCGATTGATGCGGAACTGGTTAATGTATTGGGTTGGCGGTAAGCCTGTCGATCTTCTGAACAATTCGAAAAAATAACCTCTACTGACCCGAAGTTCCTCGTAATACGACTCCAATGGACGCAGCTTGCCGTGCAGGATATCCTGATCCAGTCGCTCCAGTAGTTTGTTCATTCTCTGATCGGGAATGGCTTCATCCTGCAATGCGAATGCAAGAAAATACTCGATGAATTGCAGGAACCGGCTTTGTGTCCTTACGCTGCGCATGTAGGTATGCTCATTCTCGAATTGGTTCCCGGTGTAGAATTTTTCAAAGAGGTCGCTCCATACGTTGATCTTCTCAACCCTCATGAGCTCGGGTATGGCATAGGGAAAAGAAGGGCCTACATAGGAAGGAATCAGCTGGGCAATGTCATAACAGATCACGCTGGGATGATCCGCCATAGCCCGGCGGTCCACATAGGACCAGTCGAAATAACAGCAGACATGTACCATGGGATCCTGGCTGTCCGCTATCCAATCATGCGGCTGTCCTGCCGGTATATAGACTAGGGAACCCGGGTCGGTATGGTATGTGCGGCCTCTGGTGCGAAGAATGCCCTTACCCTCGGTAATTAGATAAAGCGATGACGAATAGCAGTGCCGGTTGTTATTACTTTGACCTTTGGAAAAGGGATACCGTGTCGCATAAAACACATAGGGATGGAAGACGGCAAAATCCACGTATTTATTTCCACATCCTTATAAGATAAGATTCTATAAATATTCGCATGACGATTGTACAAAAGCCTGACGTTTATGTAAATACAGCGATCGTCACCATTGCTATACTAACACTGAATTCATTTCATGCATGAGGAGGGAATTAAGATGTTGGATTGTGAATGCCTGTTGACGGATGAACAAATCATTCAATTTATTACGAAGGGGTATGTGGTGCTTCACAACGAATTGCCGGATCAGCTTCATGCTGCCGTCAGGGATAAAATGAATGTTGTATTGCACGAGGAAGGAAATCCTGGCAATAACATCCTGCCCCGTGTGCCCGAGATTCAGCAGTTCTTCGAAACGCCGGTCGTTAAAGGGGCTTTGACGAGTGTACTCGGACCGGATTACTATATGCATCCGCATCGGCATTGCCATTACAATCAGCCGGGCGATCCGCTGCCGGGAGGCGGGCAGTGGCACAAAGACGGTTACTGGTCCAGCATGCGCAGCCACCGGCCTTGGTGGGCGATGATTTTTTATTACATGCAGGATATCACTGAGGAAATGGGACCGACCGCCATCATGCCCGGTACCGCATATTACGAAAAGTTTGTAGGCGATCAAGGCGAGACGCTGCTGCCGACCGGCAAAGCCGGAACGATGGTTCTGGTTCATTTTGATTTATGGCATAAAGCTTCGCTTAATGTCTCCGACATGGATCGTTACATGTTAAAGTTTCAATTCGTTCGATTGCATGCGCCGGAATCGCCGAGCTGGAATCATCAAGAGAAGGAGATGAGCCTTACGGGCGGAACACCTTACGTGCATTTGAATCTATGGAGAGATGTATGGAATTGGATGCGCGGCGAACCGGGTCAGGGGATTCCCACTGCAACGGGAGGCAAAGCTCAAATAGAGCAATTGGCAGAAGATCTAAAGTCTGAGGACGAGACCGTTCGCGCAAGGGCCGCGGATCAAGCTGGATTGCTAGGAGAAAAGGCCGCTTCGTTGGCTCCTGAACTGGCCCGAATGTTGAATGATAGGGAGCCGGTAGCTTTGAATGCCGGTTATGCGCTTGGCCAACTGGGCTCCGCCGGCATCGATGAATTGATACGCCTCATTTCCGAAGGAACAACGCAAATCGCAGAGAGAGCGGCTTACGGACTGCAAGGTGCCGGCGCTGGTGCCGTTCCAGGACTGCTTGCACTGCTGAAACACGCAAACGAGAAGCGCAGGGCGCTTGCTGCTTTCGCGTTGGGAGCGATGGTACCTTCGACGCATGAGGTTTCATCGGCATTGATCGCGTGCTTGCAGGACCCGAGCGATTGGGTTCGCCGAAATGCAGTCGAAGCGCTGGGCATGATGGGGAGCGAGGCAGGCGATGTGTGTCAGGCCTTGGCAAACGTATTGGAACAGTCGCTTCTGCAAGAGGGAAGTGGAACCGTGGAAACCGATGAAACGGACTTCAGCCAGCAGAGCTATATCCTAAATAAAATGGGATACACTGCGGCCTTGTCGTTGCTTCGTACCGCCAAGGCTCCTGATGTTCCCCTTATTATCCATTCGCTTGAGCAAGCGCTTCACAGCAAGGATCGTTATGTAAGGGCGTATGCCTTCGAAACGCTTACCCATCTGCGGACACCCGAAGCGATAGATGTCCTGATTCGATATTATCGACCGGCCAGATGGTGTCCGGACACAACGAAGGTGAGCACTTTCTGATATCCGAATTTGCCTTCCGAAGCCCTTCCCATTCCCAGCCGAAATGAGAGGGGCTTTTTGGAATGCCTAAAGCTCCGGCGCGATTCATGGCAGGTGTCCTTTTTTTGCAAAAGCATGACCCTTTCATGCAAAGACTTGTGCGATTTGCTCTAGTAAAATGGGGCTCAAAGTTCGGCGTTAGCCGTTTATTGTTGAAAGGGGAAGTCATGGATGGCAACATCAATCAAAAGAGTTCATGTCGTATTCAAGACCCATCTGGACATCGGGTTTACCGATTTGGGAAAGAACGTAATCGAGCGTTATATGGAGCATTTCATACCCCAGGCTCTGGAACTGTCCGAACAGCTGGCAAGTGAAGAGGGGAACGTAAAATTCGTATGGACGACCGGCTCATGGTTAATCGATGAATTTCTGCGAACGGCTTCTCCTGACATGCGGGCGCGTATGGAACATGCCATTGGGGAGGGACGCATCGTTTGGCATGGGCTGCCGTTTACGACGCATACGGAGATCATGGATGCCCGGCTATTCGAATTTGGAATCTCCATTTCGGGCGGCTTGGACCAAAAGTATGGAAAAACCACGGTTGCCGCTAAAATGACGGACGTCCCGGGCCATACCCTTGCCATGGTACCTTTGCTGGTTAAACACGGCATACAATATTTGCATTTGGGCGTTAATATGGTGTCCAAAAATCCCAAGGTGCCGGAGATGTTTGTATGGCGGGCTTCCGACGGCTCGGAGATCATCGTTCACTATGCGGATAGTTACGGCAAGCCGTTTCACATGGAAGGGCTGGAAGATGCCTTGTATTTTGCCCATACTCATGATAATCATGGTCCATCTTCTATGGAGGAGATCCGTGTTTTATTTGAACAGTTGGAGCGGGATTATCCAGGGGCGGAAATCATGGCCTCGACACTGGATGCATTTGCCCGGCGGCTTCAAATCGTGAAGGGCCGATTGCCTGTCGTGAGCGAAGAAATCGGGGATTCGTGGATACACGGCATTGCCTCGGATCCTTGGAAAATTTCCCGCTACCGAGAATTGCTTCGCCTCCGGGATCGCTGGATCGAATCCGGTCAATTGGACAAGAACAGTGATGCGTACGATCGATTTTGCAACCGTCTGATGCTGATTCCCGAGCATACCTGGGGGCTGAACAATTCCGTCTATCTCGCCGATTTTGTTCATTATTCCGCCACGGATTTAGCCGCTGCAAGAGCACGGGATATCGTTGAAGACAATACATTGAGAAAATATGACTACCTATGCCGGCAGGCGATTGATACCAGGTCGTACAGCCATTACGAGAGCTCTTGGCAGGAGCAGCGGGATTATCTTGAGGAGGCCGTTCAATCGCTGCCGAAGTCGTTGGCAGCTGAAGCGAGAAGGGAGCTGGATCGGATGAGCCAGCATCATCCCCTTCCGGGATCGGAGCCGATGGAGTACAAACAACCGATCGAGACAAACGAGCTGTACGAATTAGGTCAGTTTCAGGTGAGTTTCGCCGCCGACGGCTCGATAAACCGATTATTGGATCGATCCGGGAAGGCGTGGGCGGATGACCATCAGAGACTGGGCACTTATAGGTATGAAACCTTCAGCAAAGAAAACTACGACCGTTTCTTCAAAGAATACATGACCAATCTGGATATCCATCATGGCTGGGCAGACAACGATTTCGGCAAGCCGGGAATCGAGTATGTCAAGCCGCGGCCGGAGCATCGGCGATATACTGCGTCCTTGCGGACGTTGCACCTGGAGAGGAACGCCGATTATGATATCGTAACGGCGGAAATGAAGCTGCCGGAGATTCTCAGCAATCACTATGGGGCTCCCCGCCGATTGAACGTAATCTATACGTTCCTTGCGAATGAGCCCGTCATAGAGGTAAGTCTGAGCTGGAAGGGCAAACCAGCCTGCCGTCTTCCGGAAGCAAGCTGGTTCTCGTTTGCCCCCCTTGTGGATAATCCCAACGCATGGATGATGGATAAGCTGGGCCAGCGTATATCTCCGTTATTCGTCGTGAAGGACGGTAACCGGAACATGCATGGTGTCAATTCCGGCCTCTATTATGAGGGGGCAGACGGAACGGTGGTTATTGAAACCTTGGACGCGCCGCTTGTGTGCCCGGGGGAACCGCGTTTGCTGCAATTCGACAACTCCTATGCTTCATTGACCGGTGGATTCCATTTCAATCTGCACAATAACATTTGGGGTACAAACTTTATGATGTGGTTCGAAGACGATATGAAGTATCGGTTCAGATTGAGACTGCATTCTCATTCGTGAGCTATATGTGCCCATCATGAAAAACAACACGGAAAGATGTGAGTTTATAACTCGCATCTTTTTTATATATGCACGATCATCCGTCGATCAAGTTATGATGAAGGATGGTTCTTGGTAATAAAATCGATAATCCTGCTTCGTAGCTGCCCATGCTGTGCAAAATGGTTATACATGCGATAAGCTGCCGTCTGCGCATTTCCGAAGAAAAATCGTTCAAACTGGGTTTGCCGACCACCGAACGAGCTCGCACCAAGCTCCCAAGCAAGCCTGAACAATGCGATTCGATCCCAAGCCTCCGTAGTGGATCCTTTTAAATATTGGTTAAGGTAAGGTCCGGAATCCGATTGAAAATCCAATTCGGAAGGGATCATAATCAGGCCGCTGGAGCCTAGCAGCTGAATCATCTCTACCATCTCGGGATAGAATTTGGGGAAGAGGATGCTGGATGCGAGAAGAGGACCGGCGGCAGGAACAAAATATCCGAATGGATCCTGGCTGGCCCCCTGCTCGGACGCCAATCTTAATGCTTTGAAGGTCTCCAGAAATGTAATCATTTTCGCAACATTCGAGACCATATGGGGCTCGAGCCCTACGTTCTGTTCATCTGCCAAGGATTCCAGCAAACCGAGCATGAATTCGGTTTTAACGATATATCGGATGGCCATTTGGTGGGCGATATGCGTATGAAAGTGACTCTCGCCGAATAAACGCCCGGCGTAAGTCTCGTCCCCATAGTAAAATATTCGATCATGAGGGACCAGCACGCGGTCGAAGATGACAAGCGTGTCCATCTCTTCGTATCTGGCGCTTAGAGGATAATCATAGGAAGAAGTGGCACCGTAGCTTTCGCGGCATATAAAAGTCATCCCCGGTAAATCGTTGGGAACCGCAAATGCAAATGCAGAAGGATTCACATCCTGGGACAACGTTGTGGACGGTGTCGGGAATACCAGCATTTCTTCGCATGTTGCGCCTTGTGTTGCCATCATGAAGGCTCCGCTTATGATCATCCCTTCATCGTTAATCTCTATGACTTTAGCTGCGATAGAGTCTTCAGCAGCATCTTGCTGACCGGACATCTTACAAGCATAGGGCTGGATGAAGGCGTGAGATAATGTAATGTCATGATCACGACAGTACTTATAATAGTTCCGGAGATTTTCCGCATATTTCGGGTGATGTTCCTCCAGAATATCGGCAGCGGTATATAAGGACATGATCGCGGTGTTCATATAATCGGGAGAGCGCCCTAGAAATCCGTGGTGCCTGTTCGCCCATAACTCCATCATCAGTCTGCGTTTCTGCAAATCCTCAGCGTTCTTTGGCGGGAGAAAAGACAAGCCTACGCGTTCGCCCGTATCGGGTGAGGGGTACGTCATCTGTTCGATATAACTTGCTTCACATTGCATATCGTATAGATCGGCCTGGGTTTGAATAAGACCTTGGAATGCAGGATGCTCGGATAAAGGTCCCTGGATAGGCTCTCCTTTATACCAAATGTTAATATTCTGTCGGTCAATCCGTTCGATATACTGCTTTCCCGATTTAATAGGCACGTTGTTCACCCCATTTGCGAAAATCATAGCTAACGAACCTGTCTACTGCTGTTAATGTACGTGCTTATTCTATACGAAGTACGTTGTCCGCCGGATACGAAGTAAAATATGCGAATGTACCTTAGAAGCTTAAGCCAAGAAATGCAGGCAAAAAAAACGGACCCATTATGGTCCGTTTCTTGATTGTGCGATTATTGGGATTGGCCCAGATACTGCTCAAGCGTCAGGTTTTGTCTCGTGATTTCTCCCGCTATATAGACGCCAACGTAACGAACATGCCAAGGCTCATAAGAATAGCCGGTTAATTTCTCCTTGCCTTTTCCGTAACGAATGATAAATCCGTATTTCGGTGCATTGGCTTTCAGCCATTTGCCTTCCTTGGTATTTCCGAAGCTTTGCTCCAAAGCATACCCCACGGAAGCACTGGATATATCCATGCTGAGCCCGGTCTGATGCTCGCTTTGTCCCGGACGCGCGCTTGTTTTGTTAGCGACAGCCTCGCCCTTATTACGGGCGTTGCGTTCGAATATGGCTTTTTGGGTGGCATAGGACCGGTAGCCCGACACGGCTTTGAGGTCAATCCCGTCTTTCTTGGCTGCCGCAAACAATTTTTCCAGCGCAGATGCCGCTACCTTTTTCATCTGTTTTTTAGGACTGGGCCCCGAGAAGCTGAACGGAATATGGGGTACAACCAAGTCTTGCGGAACATAACTCGATGGTAGATTTCTTTGCTTGTTGACGAGTACAACGGTACTTGATAGATTGGTGACCGTATTTATACCATGAACGGTCTTTAAAGTCCGGTGAGGTGCGTTGTTTTCCAAAAACTTAGTAAATGATAAGCTGGAAGAAGATGCAGCGGCAGCTTCCACCTTACCAATACCTGTGCTGCTGAGAACACTAGATAAGGCTAGGCTTGTGACAACGGAACCTATGATGACCGTGGGTATGATGGATTTGACGATTTTTTTGTGCATTTGAAGTCCCTCCTCGTTAGCTATCTCTGAGTATATAAGAGAGTTATATCGATAGAATCTCTGACTTGTTTCTGAATTGTAAACAAAATAGAATAGATCGAATCTAATAATAACCCAAAAATAGATGATAGTGATATGAAATAGAGACCAATTTCTACATAAGGAGACATTTTAGATGGAAATACGCAATTATATCAAACAAGGGTTTGAGACCTATTACGCCAAATACAGTCAAGTTACGGAGGAGGGATTCTGCAGGTGGATGCGCCCGGACGTTCCCGCAGAGATGAAGGCCGTCGATACGGGTGAGGAGTGGTCCATATGGAAGTTGGTGCCTTCTACTATAAGCGAAGTTCATATTGGGGCGATGGAACAAGAGTATGGATTGACTTTTCCTGAGTGGTATAAAGCATTCATCTCCACGTACCATCATTACTTTGACATCATACCAGAACAAGCTGTGGACGAGCCGCTGGATAACGTCAGGGACATGTACAATCCCTTGTTATGCCGGCTGGGATATCTTCCTTTCACATGGGATTCCGAATACGGCAAAATATGGTGTATCGATGTAAACGAAGACGCGGGCGATGGCTTCGGGGCTATCTATGAGATCGAACATGAAATATGTTTTGATCTGGATGAAGAACAAACGGATCGGGCTGAGCTTCAAAAGTCACTGGTATTTCTATATCCTGATTTCAAGGCGTATTTTGACCATACGTTCCTTGAAGGATGATGCGGTCCATTTTATACATAGAAGGAGAAGTTTCATATGCAAAATGAACAGCTGCAAGAAATTTTGAACGAATACGGCATCCGGGAACCCGAGATTACGTTTATTCGGCATAATGAAAATCGAACCTATAAGGTGGAAGACCATGACGGAAGTACATATCTGCTGCGCATTCATCAACCGGTAAAAGACGGCATGGCAGGTCAGCAGCATACCTATGACGGTTTGCTGGGTGAACTCCAAATGCTGGAGCACTTGTCAGGCCGGGATCAACTGCTTGTCCAAAGGCCGCTGCGTAATCGGGAAGGCAAACTGATTACGATCATCGAACACGAAGGGAAGCGTTGGAACAGCTCCATGCTTACCTGGCTGGAAGGAAGAGACCTGCAGAAGGATGACCTAAGCGAGCCGGTCATGGTCGAGAAGCTGGGGGCCAGTATTTCAGAGCTGCACCAATTCTATGGTCAGTACGTGCAGGAGGGCTTGGATAAGCGTCCGAGTCAGGGGATTGCTTACAATCAATACATGATCGAGGTTATCAAGCAAGGGTTAACAAAAGAATTGTTTACTTTCTCCGATGTTTCCGTCATTGAAGAAACGATATCGTTAGTTAACGCGCGGCTTAAGGACAGGCGCAACGAAGAAGCCTGGGGGCTCATCCATGGTGATTTAAGCTTGGGGAATATCATCAGGACCCGGGATGGAGAGCTGAGCTTTATCGATTTTGGTTTTTTCGGACCCAGGTATTATTACACGGATGTTGCTATGGGTGTGATGATGGTTCCTTCGGAGCTTCGGGATTTATTCCTGAAAGGGTATTATGGGAATGATCATGCGGGACAAGATGAGCTTGTTCTGTTAGAAGGCTTCATGCTGCTGGCCATTATCGGATACTACGTCTTTCAGATGGAGAATGAATCCGTGCATGCATGGATGCGTGAACGGATGCCGAAGCTGTGCGCCGATTACTGTAAGCCTATTTGTCGGGTGAACGCATATTTTATTCTGTATAGTTCGATGACGGATCTGACAGTATCCGTGAAAGTTCATTTATGCATTCAATCCCTTGGTATGGACGCTGATCGGGTGATACCATATGAGGTATACGACTTAAGATTAGAGGTGAACACCAAATGGCGGAAAGCAAGCTTCTGCTGCAACAAAAAGCTCTCCAGGACGAGGCTTCTGAGGTGGCAGAGGAACTTCGACTTTACGAGTTATTAAGTCAAGCAGGCGAACCGGTGCGTGTCGGCAGTTCAGCCCTCGGGTTGATGGTATGGAGAGACCTGGACATGACGGTAATATGCTCTCGGCTGAATCAGCAATTAATTGCACAGATCGCAATGGAGCTCATGCTGCAAGCTGGTGTACGGGAGCTGAAGTTCATCAACGATACCGGCGATTATAATACGGATCCCGCTTATCCGGATGGCTTGTACTTTGGCCTAAAGTATAAGTCTCAGCAGGGGAAGGAGTGGAAAATGGACATTTGGTTCGTGGATGAACCGGAAAGACAGCCCGACTTGAAACATATCGTAACGATGCCTGAACGGCTGACCGAGGAACGCCGGGAAGCTATTTTGAGAATCAAACATAGTTGGGCAAGCCGTGATGATTATGGCAAGAAGGTGCGAAGTTTCGATATTTATACAGCGGTTCTGGAAGAAAACGTAAGGACGCTGGAACAGTTTCAGGTATGGCTGGACCAAAGGACCATGATTTAAGAATACATCCCATGATTCAATAATAGGAGATTTACATATGGAGATTATCAAGCATAACCAGAAGAGTCATCCTAGCGGGTGGCTTTTCTTTTTTTATGTATATGTAAAACATAAGTGAATCCTATTTTTTTAATATTATCCATATCATTTTTCCTGTGATAGCATAATCGTATGTCTAGCAAGGGGAGAGAGGAATGATGGATATGAGTTCAGCATTTTGGTTAACAAATGCCCGATTAGAGAGTGGTTATGAAGTACAAGAGGGCGTTATTACGGGAACAAAGACGGAGATTCGCCATATATTCATAGATGATGGGAAAATCGCGAAAATCGTAGCTTCGGACACAACTATAACAGACGAGTGGCCGCAACACGACGTGAAGGGTTTATTGCTCCTGCCATCCTTTATCGAAAAGCACTGCCATTTGGATAAAACGCTGCTCGGTGACAAGTGGCGTGCCGTTACGCCGGTTTCCAGTATTTTCGAGCGTTTGGCTATCGAGAAAGCGACGCTTCCTTCGCTGGATACCTTGACGCAAGACCGTGCAGAAAGGCTGCTTGATGTTTACCTGGAGTTCGGCGTGACGCATGTGCGTACGCATGTGGATATCTATCCGGAAGTGGGATTAGACCATTTAGAAGCGGTTCAACAGGCATTACGAACATTTGAAGGAAAGTTATCCTATGAGATCGTTGCTTTTCCACAGCATGGTTTGCTGCGCTCGAAGTCAAGGGAATGGGTAAGACAAGCACTTCGCAGCGGAGCAAGCTTGGTTGGCGGGGTTGACCCGGCGACGGTGGATGGCGATATCGAGGCATCCTTGCAGGAAATGGTGGAGCTCGCAGTCGAAGCCCATGCGGGCATTGACCTTCATCTGCACGATGCCGATCATCTAGGGATCTTCACCATGAAGCGATTAGCTCAGTTAACCATTGATGCAGGTCTGCAAGGCAAGGTGGCGATAAGCCATGCCTTCGGACTGGGTGATATTCCACCATCCCAAGCACAAGAGATGGGGGACTTGCTCGCTGATGCGGGGGTCGCCATTATTACGAGTGTGCCCATTGGCCGCAAGTTTCCGCCGGTTGGCTTACTGCACGGGCGCGGTGTAGAAGTAGCCGTCGGATGCGACAACATCTTTGATGTATGGTCGCCATTCGGAAATGGGGATGTGTTGGAGCGCGCCGGCCGACTGGCCGAAATATCCAGATGGGTGGATGAACGCGCTTTAGCGCAAACGCTCCAATATATTACCGGTGGCATTACACCGCTTAATCATGAAGGGGAACAGGTATGGCCGCAGGTCGGAGACGTTGCCAGCATCGTATTTCTAGAAGCTTCTTGTTCGGCTGAAGCCGTTGCGAGAAGATTCAAACGCGTGGCGACGATGTTTCAGGGAAACATCGTTTCCGGTTCTTTTTAGGCGAATTTCATGTCCATCCGGATTAAGTTGCTGCTGTCCTATACCGGTATGCTGGTCATCAGCTTGCTGGTCTTTGTCTTGACTGCCAGTTTGTTTACCGTTGCGGCTACCGGCGATATTCACGGTATTCGGGATTTTTATAAAGTGCACTACCAGATTAACCCGCTCACGGAACAAGAGGAGTCTATTTTCCTCGAATTAAAATATCTTGCCAAGAACGAGCCGGATGAGCTGCAGAACAAAGAGCTGCTGACGGAATACGATTTTAAGCTGAGAACCGTACGAGCGGGCCTGTATGTCCGCAGAGAAAACGACCAGATCTTTGAGTCCCATACGATGAACCAGCCTGAACTGGAAGCGAATCTACCATCATATGACCTGAACAACAATCAGATTCGCAATACCCTCAACATCGGTGAGCGGTTTTATGCTTATGCCAAATATGATTTCCGGTATTCGGATGGTGCCAGAGGGAGTGTGTATGTTATTCGAGAGCGAAGTCCTTTCGGCGAAGTCACGCGCAAGCTGCTGCCTATTCTTGTCTTGAGTCTCGTTGGCATCGTTGTCGTTGCAAATGTATTGTTATATCGCTGGATCACGCGGAGCGTAGTCAAACCGCTTGATTTGCTCCGCCATTCGGCGGAACACATCAAGGAGGGAAATCTCCAGTTTTCTCTGGATTTGCATTCCAAGGACGAAATCGGCCAGTTAAACGAGACGTTTGAGAATATGAGGAAACGCCTGCTTGAATCGATTCAGCTCCGGCTCCAGGATGAAGAGAACCGGAAAGAGCTGATCTCCAATATCTCTCATGATCTGCGAACACCCATAACAAATATTAAAGGGTATATCGAAGGCATACGCGACGGCGTTGCGGATACACCGGAGAAGATGGATAAATATGTGAACATCATTTACACCAAAACCATCGATCTGGATAAACTTGTGGATGAGCTGTTTCTTTATTCCAAGCTAGATTTAAAGCAGGTTCCGTTCATGTTTGAGCATGTCGATATCATCGGTTTTATAGACGATTGCATCGATGAGCAGCGCTATGTTTTGGAGGAAAAGGGAATACGGCTGGCGTGGAAGGAACGCACCGGTCAGCCTGTCGAGGTCATTGCCGATCTGGAAAAATTAAAACGAACGGTGCTCAACATTATCGGGAATGCTCAAAATTTTATGGACAAGTTGCACAAAACCATCTACGTTTCCACTCAGCTTTCTCCGGAATGGGTAACGGTTGAAATACGGGATAATGGCATGGGCATCGAGCCGGAAGCAATCCCTTATATATTCGAAAGGTTTTACCGTGCGGAGCAATCCCGCAATTCTTCTACGGGCGGCAGCGGCCTGGGGCTTGCAATTGCCAGCCAGATCATCGAGGGACACGGAGGTGCGATCTGGGCGGAAAGCGAGCCCGGCGTCGGCACCAGCCTGTACTTTACCCTCAAACGAGCGATTACAAAGGAGGTGCTGTAATAACCCATGACAACACGCATTCTCATCATTGAAGACGAGACAACGATCGCTCAATTGGAGCGGGATTATTTTGAACTGAACGGTTTTCTCGTAGATCTATGCCATACAGGCAATGAGGGATTGAAGCTTGCCCTTAACGAGGACTACAGCCTTATCATTGTCGACCTCCAGCTGCCCGGTATGAATGGCTTTGAACTATGCAGTCATATCCGAAAGAACAAGGAGGTTCCCATTCTGATCGTATCCGCCAAGAATGAGGAGATCGATAAAATCCGTGCCTTTAATCTCGGTGCCGACGATTACATTACCAAGCCATTCAGCCCGAGCGAATTAGTTGCAAGAGCCAAGGCCCATCTGATGAGATATGTAAGGCTTATGGGCAAACAAAGCCAAAGTCCAAGTTCAGAAATTCATATTCGCGGCTTGGTCATCGATAAATCGGCGCGAAGAGTGTTCATCCGAAATGAGGAAGTCACGTTTACGACCCGGGAGTTTAATTTGCTTGAATTTCTGGCAAGCCATCCGAACCGGGTGTTTAACAAGACGGAACTGTTTGAACGGATTTGGGGCATGGATTCCAGCGGGGATATCGCAACCGTAACCGTCCATGTCCGTAAGTTGCGCGAAAAGATGGAGGTGGATCCATCCAATCCGCAGTATATTGAAACCGTATGGGGGGCTGGCTACCGCTTTTCGGTTTAAACAATTTAGAATTTGTTAATAAAAGTTTTCGAAACGCTTAATCCCTGCTTTCTTGGGAGTTTAGGACTCTCTTCTATCATGGAGATATGACGATCCACGTTCATACTCATCGAAATAGGGAGGGTTTACAAATGAAAACATATTCTAATAAACTGGCGGCCATGATGGTGGCGGCTGCCCTGGGAACGACCGCTTCGCTTCCGTTTCATGTTCTGCAGGCTGAGGCTGCGGAAGTCCCACTGGCTGCACAAGATATAGAGCAAGCCACTCAAGAGCTGTCCCAGCTTCGCGTGATGCAGGGATACCAGGATGGCACGATGGGGATAACCAGTCCTATCACGCGGGCAGAGCTGGCGAAAATGCTCGTTCTTGCATTTGGACTTGAAGGCAAAGGGGATGCAAAGACAAGCTTTACGGATGTGAATCCAAACGCGTGGTATGAACGGTACGCGGCTGAGCTGGTAGCGAAGGATATCATGCAGGCACCGGAAGGACGTTTTGATCCACGGGGAATGGTTACCCACGCTGAGCTTGTACAAATGGTGTCCAAGGCTCTGAAACGAGACGCGAAGTCCGTGGATGATTGGGCGAAACGTTTTTACTCCGAGGAAGGCCATACGACTCGCGGTCAAGCAGCCTACTTGATAAGCGTTGCCCATGAGGCAATTCCGTCGGAAAAAGCTAAAATCACGAGTATTCGTGCATTGAATGCCATAACCCTGATCGTCACCTTCGATGCTCCCTTGACGGCAGAGAATGAGGCGTTTGCCAAAGCCAAAGAAGATTTTAAATTTAACGACGGGCTGGAACTCACCAACATGCCGCGCTTGAAGACAGGCTCGATTTCCACTTACATCGTCCCAACCTCAGTTCAAAAACCAGGTACATCGTATACGCTTACCTATAAAGGGAAAACAGCAGGCACATTCGCAGGCAATAGCGCGAAGTTGGACATGACAGAGGCTAGACAAGTCGCTCAGGATACGTTTGAGTTGGAGGCACTTAAAGAGAATGGCGTCGTTGACTACGGCTACGTTATTTCCGCCTATAGCGGAGGTCGCGGAGCCAATGCATTCGTGCTGGATGAGAACAACAGCGCCGATGGAAAAGTCTATCAGATCATATCCTCTGGCCAAGCCAGGGAAGTCACGATTACGCCTGCAGGCGGACAACCTATCGTGGCCAAATACGTACCTTTTACCCAGTCCACGGATGGCAAACAAGAACCGAAATTCCGTTTGCCGGAAGGCCAGACGCTGACGCCGGGTGTTACTTATACCGTTACCTCGGATTGGGCACAGATGGCCAACCCGACATTCGTAGCAGGAGCGTTTGCTCCGCTGGAAATCATCGGAGCCGAGGCAATCAGCGACAGCTCCATTGCCATTACCCTGTCCGAGGATCCTGGGGACGAGCTCTTCTCCGGCCGGAGCGTTGAATTGACTGGAGCAGACGGCAACAAGCACATAGCAACCTACAAATATTCAAGCCGCAAAGGAGCCGTAGGCGTGTTTGATCTGACACAGGAGAGTAAACTGAAGTCGGGAACGACGTATACCATCAAACCGGTAGGCGAGTGGGCAGGAGAAACCGATGCGGCCCTGACTTTAAATTAATATTTTACAGCATGGACATGGCTGTACATGATCGAGAGGACGAGCGTATAGCTTGTCCTCTTTGTATTTTTTTTTTGCGGACTATGATCAAAATATTCAAAAGCATGGTTATTTTCCGTTATTGTCATAAAGCATCATGATCCTTAACAATCGGATATTTACCAAGCTCACCGATTACCCTAATATGGAGTTACTTTCTGTCATTTAGCTGCATGCACGTATCGAGGCGGAAAAATGTACCTTTCTATACGCAGAAGTACCTACCCATGCGCCGCCAACATCTATTATGATCAGATTTATTAGCTGGCGGGAGAATTTGAGTCGATATTTTTTGAAAACGCTATCACACAAGGGGGGATATTTATTCTTAAGCATTCGAAGGTATTTCGCAGCTTTCTCATCTCCTATATTGCCATTCTGCTCATTCCCACTATCGGAGGATACATATCCTACTTAACCTCCATCTCCGTAACGCAATCCGTTTCGATTGAGAATAGCATGATTCAGCTCGAGAAAAGCCAGGAGCTGCTGGAACACCGGATGGCGGAAGTGGAAGGGATGACGCGGCAGCTGGCGATTAATCCAGACCTTAACGTGCTGCTCAACGATCATCTTGCCCAAAGGGATGTTTACGGCATATGGAGAACGATGCGCAATGTGCTGACTTTCGGTCAAACCAACGATTTTCTTCAGCATTACTACATCTATTTGGCGAATTACGACTTGATTATAACGTCGGGCTCCTCTTATCGGCCGGAGCATTATTACGAGTTTTTTCATTATGACGGTCTCACGTTTGAGGAATGGAAACAACAGATTCTGGAGAAAGCCCATCGCAGTGAAATCAAACCGCTTTCTTCCTTCTCGGATAGGAACAACGAAACTTCGGTCATCACGTACATGCAGTCGCTCCCGTTGGACAGCTTCAACGATTCGTCCCCGGCCAATGTCGTGGTCGTGATTGATGAACAGACGATTGCCGGGTTGTTCTCGGGGTTAACCGACAATTACGGCGGCTGGGTCCATATCCACGACGGGAAAGGGAATACGCTTGCCCTTCAAGGAAACATGGAATCTGATGTGAGCCAAATCATAAACGATCCGGCATTCGATCAGAGCAAAGCCAGCCAGTTCTACAAGAATGACCTTGTGATCACCACACGCTCGGATAAGAGCGGCTGGGTCTATCAGGCCGGCATCCCCCGCAGCGCCTTAATGGAGAATGCCGATCAAATTAAACAAGCGTCCTGGTTCATTACCGGGGGCGCCATGATCGTGGGGCTGCTGTTCGGGTTATATTGGGCTCATCGGAACAGCGTGCCGATCCATCGCATGATTAGCATCATGAAAGAGCAGTTCGGCAGGGATGAGCTGACGGAGCGCAATGAATTCGACTTTTTGAGCGGCAATATTGCCAATATGATCAGCAAAAACAAACAACTGGAAAACGAGCTGACGCGTCAGCTTCCGTTTGTCCGGGATGCTTTCCTGAGACGGCTGATTGCCGGCGAGTTTCAATCGAGGGACGAAATTGCTTCCGCTGCCCAGCAAGCTGATATTGCCTTGCATAACGGAAAAGGCTATGTCGGCATCCTGCAGATCAAAGGATATGCCGGCATGGATAGCGTGGAGATCCTTAATGAGCTTAACGCCGCCCGGCTTCTCATGAAGCAGGCCTTTTCCGAAATCGCCGGGTCGCTGCCCATGACGGATCTGGGCTCGGACAAAATGGTGGTTTTGTTCTTTACCGACGAAGAAAGAGAGCCTGGGCCGGATGAAGAGCTTCGAATTACGAGGTTGATCGAAACGCTGACGAATCAGGTTCTGCATGAATATAAAATGTTCCTCCAAGCCGGTTTTGGCGATCCGTTCGATTCGGTCTCAGAGGCGGGGCAGTCCTTTGACCAGGCCAAGCAAGCCCTAGAATATGCCGTCTACTTGAATCAAAAAGAGACGATGTGGTACCGCGAAGCCAGAATCGTCAACACAACATATTACTACCCACTGGACACCGAGCAGCGCTTGATCAGCACGGTACGGGCAGGAGAGCTGGAAGAAGCCGAGAAGATCGTCAACCTGATCATGGATCATAATCTCCAACAGCGCGAGTTATCGGTCGAGATGAAGCATCAGCTGGTAGGTGAAATCAAAGGAACGTTCCTTAAATTAATGGATCAGAAAATTTTTGCGGAGTCGGAATGGTTTGAAAGCATAAAAAAGCGCATCATCGATATCGGGTTATCCGGGCCGCTGGAATCCATTCATAACGAAATCCATGCGATCATGGGAGAGCTGTGCAGATATATTGCCAATAAAAAGAAGGACTCCCATGCCAAACTGATCAAGCAGATTTATGAATATACGGAAGCGACGTACGCACATCCGGATCTCACCTTATACCGCGTGGCCGAGCACGTGGAACGGCCGGAGAAATACATCTCCCAATTGTTTAAGGAAGTAACCGGGGTCAATTATTCCGATCATCTGATCAAGGTGCGGATGGATCGGGCGGCCATACTGCTTGCGGAGACCAACCTCACGGTCGATGAAATAGCGGCTCAGGTGGGCTACAACAGCTCCCATTCGTTTCGCAGGGCATTCAAGCGTCTCATCGGCATATCACCGAGCGCTTACCGTCAGTCTCACGATGTCGTGTAGTATAGGTTGATCCTGACAAGCCGCATTGTCACTTAGGACGATGCGGCTGTTTGGGCTAAAGAAACGCGAATACGCGGGATTTGGCCCCTGACGAGACAGGATGCCCTGCGGAAAAGCGGTTATTTGTACGCCAAACAACCGAAGTGTACCTGTTCAAGGACCGGAATTCTCCCCTATGATCGACACATAAAGAAAACGCTGTCATTTCAATGCCGACACATCCGTTGTCATTACATTAGGGGGGATTATTCTGGAGAAGCCATTGGTAATCGAGCCGGAGCCTGTTATCCATACCGGCACCAGCACAGGCTATTGGCATGTTGCACGAAAGAGTTTGAGGAAGCATTGGCAGATGTACCTGCTCGTGATTCCGCCGCTGCTGTTTTTCCTGATCTTTAAGTACTATCCGATGCTGAATGCCGTTCTTGCCTTCAAGGACTACAACGTCATCAAGGGAATATGGGGCAGTCCCTGGGTAGGCTTCAAGCACTTCGAACTGTTCTTCGAGAATCCGTTATTCTGGACGCTCGTCAAAAACACGATTATTCTCAGCGGTTATCTCATCTTAGCCGGATTTCCGATTCCGATCGTGCTGGCGTTAATGATCAACGAGATCCGGGGCGGTCGATTCAAAAAGTTCGTCCAGCTGGTGTCCTTTGCGCCGTATTTTATTTCCACGGTGGTCATGGTGTCGATCATCATGCTGTTTCTGGCTCCGCGGCTGGGCTTTGCCAACGTGGCTTTGAATTTTTTCGGACTGGAGTCCGTGAACTTTCTCGGCGATCCGGGGATGTTTCGTTCCATCTACGTATGGTCCGATATTTGGCAGACGGCAGGTTATAGCGCGGTGATCTATTTGGCGGCATTGGCCGGCATTGACCCGACCCTGTATGAAGCGGCAAAGGTGGACGGCGCCTCGCGCTTCCAAAAGATCCGCCATGTGGATCTGCCGGGCATTGTGCCGACCATCGTCATCATTTTGATTCTGAATGTCGGTAACGTGATGGCACTCGGATTCGAGAAGGTCTATCTGCTGCAAAATCCGCTGAATCAGGTGAACTCGGAGATCATTGCAACCTATGTCTATCGGATCGGACTGCTGAATGCGAACTACAGCTTTGCAACCGCGGTCGGCCTGTTCAATTCCGTGATCAACCTTATTCTGCTGCTGACCGTGAACGGATTGGCTAAACGAATAACTAATAACAGCATTTGGTAAGGAAGGAGCTAGGGCATGGCAGTTCAACAAACAGGTACGAGAAAAATCAAGGAGTCCGCTGGCGACCGCATCTTCCTGACAACGGTATACGTCGTTCTCTTTCTGGTCGTTATTGCGGTTTTGTATCCGCTGATTTACATCATCAGCAGCTCCATCAGCAGCCCGGCGGCCGTTACTTCGGGCAGGGTATGGTTGTGGCCGGTCGATATTTCGTTCGAAGGCTTTCGGGTCCTCTTTAAAACGCCCGAGATTATGACCGGATACGCCAATTCCATTTTCTACACGACCGCCGGCACGATCATCAGTGTCTTGTTGACCATTATGATTGCTTACCCGCTGTCGCGCAGGTCATTTTTCGGACGTAACGCGTTGATGATGATCATTACATTTACGATGATATTCAGCGGAGGACTGATTCCAACCTACATGGTCGTGCGGGAGCTTCATCTGATCGATACCCGCTGGGCGCTGCTCATTCCCAATGCCATTTGGGTGTGGCAGGTGATTATCGCCCGATCTTTTTTTCAGTCTTCCATTCCGGACGAATTGCAGGAGGCCAGCGAGATGGACGGCTGCAGCGATATACGTTTTATCTGGAGCATCGTCCTGCCGCTGTCGAAGCCGATTATGGCCGTGCTTGTGCTCATGTATGCGGTTGGCCAGTGGAATGCGTACTTCGATGCGTTGATTTACTTGAAAAGCGCTGACCTGTTCCCGCTTCAGTTGATTCTTCGAAGCATCATCATCCAGAATAACAGTTCGGGAACGATGGATGCTTTAGCCATGGTCGAGAGGCAGCAGCTGGCCGAGCTCCTGAAATATGCGCTGATCGTGGTTGCCACCCTGCCTGTGCTGGTCATATATCCGTTTGTTCAGCGCTATTTTGTGCAGGGGATGCTCGTGGGTTCTGTGAAGGGCTGATCACTTTCGAGGGGACGGCTGAATTCCGCAAAGCGATTTGATCTTATGATGGAAGGGAGGTGATGTTCTCTTTACGTGCGAAGCTAGACGTTTACGTGTTCACTTTAATGAAAAAGGGAGCGATCCAATTTGAAAAGAGGCCTATTAAGTTTGTTTATGCTGCTATTGGCGAGCAGCATCGTGATGTCAGGCTGCTCGGGCAAAAATACAGAAAGCCCGAGCAGCCCGCAGGGCGGAAGCTCGTCCGGCAGCACGGACAACTCGAAACCCGTGGAAATCAGCGTTTTTGCCGTACAGGAATCAGGCATCGATATTCCGGCCAACAAATTCACCAAGCATATGGAGGAACAGTTCAACATCAAATTCAAATGGCAGATCAATCCCTCCGACGGCGCCAAGGAGAAACGTCAGATCTCTCTGGCCAGCGGCGATTATCCGGATGCTTACCTGTTGACGCATTATATCGATGAATTCTCCCAAGCCGATGTGCTCAAATACGGACACCAGGGGGTGCTCGTTCCCCTGAACGATCTAATTGAACAGCATGGACCGAACATTAAAGCGGCCATGGAAGCAACGCCGGAAATGAAGGCGCTTGTTACGGCCCCGGATGGGAATATCTATGGGCTAGGCGCATACACGGAATGTTTTCACTGCTCCTATCCCAACAAAATGTGGATCAATACCGAATGGCTGAAGAAGCTGAATCTCGAGGAACCGACAACGACGGAGGAATTCAGAAGCATGCTGCGGGCATTCAAAACGCAGGACCCGAACGGCAACGGGAAAGCGGATGAGGTGCCCCTCAGCGGTTCAACGGAGGATTTCGGCGTCCGTATCATCCCTTATTTGATGAACAGCTTCGTTTACGACGATGACCGGAACTACTTGACGATGAATGGCGGCAAGGTCGAGTCCGCGGCGATCACGCCGGAATGGAAGGAAGGGCTCGCCTATATCAAATCGTTGTATGACGAGGGATTGATCGATCCGGGCGCATTCACCCAAAATGCGGAGGCGTTCAAGAAAATCGGAGAGAACGCGGATGCGGAAATTCTCGGCGCCGGTGCCGGCATGCATCCGGCCATCTTCGTAAACATCGATCCGGGCAACACCCGCTCGGCGCATTACAATCCGCTTCCGCCGTTAAGCGGGCCGAACGGAATTTCATACGCAACCCATGATGCGGGGGGCGTATCACCGGGCGCAAAATTCGTGATCACGAACAAAGCCAGTGAAGAAGCCCGCATTGCATTGATCAAGATGGTGGACTACATGTTTACGCCGGAAGGCCAAACCAATGCCGCAACCGGCATGAAAGGGATCGATTGGACGGATCCCGAGCCCGGCGATCAAGCGCTCGGCGAGGGCGTGACCCCGATGGTCAAGACCATTCCGATGAAGGAAGGCGAAGCACCGCACAATGCGGGTTGGAGCGGAATGGGCCATTTCTATATGCCGAAGGAGTACCGCGATACTTGGGTGCAGGGAACCGACATTTATGCATCTGATGGCTATGAGCGCAGATTGTACAATGCGTCCCTGCTGTATCAAGGACATGAGCCGAAGGAAATCTTCCCGATCTGGTCGATCTGGATCGATCCGAGCGTCATCGACGAAGCCAGCATGCTTCAAACGAACCTTAAAAACTATATTGAGCAGAACCAGCTGCAATTTATTACCGGCAATAAGGATCTGAACAAGGATTGGGACGCTTACGTCAAGGGATTGCAGGATCTGAAACTGGATCGTTATCTTGAAATTCTGCAGACGGCTTACGATCAATCCGCCAAATAATAGAAGGGCAACTCGCAGCTGCGGCTGACTATAGAGCCATACGAATATCCATATGCGGGTGCCGGTCTAAAGAGATCGGCCACTCCGCATTTTCTCTGTTTTACGGGTGACTAGCGAAAAGAAATAGGCATTATACGAGGGGAGGTTATCATATGTCCCATTATAACAAAGGTACGGATCGTGCCGCGTTCATCGTTCATCGCCGAGGGCTGCCTAATGTGAAGGCCAAGCTTGCAGGGGAAGCCCCGGTTACGGTTGCCTTTTTGGGCGGATCCATTACGGAGGGAGCCGGTGCCTCAGCGGCGGATAAGACCAGCTGGCGCGCCTTAACGGCTCATTATTTAAGAGACCGCTTCGGAAAATCGCGGATTCGCTCCATTAACGCAGGGGTCGGGGGGACGGATTCGACGCTCGGAGCTCACCGCCTTCGCGAGCATGTGCTGCGCGTTGAGAACATTGATTTGCTATTCGTGGAATTCAGCGTAAATGACGGCAGCGATCGGGAGGAATCCATCAGAGGGATGGAGGGAATTGTCCGCCAATGCCGGCGTCTGTCCCCCCGCACCGATATATGCTTTATTTATACCGGGGCGGATCGAAATCTGACCTGTATCCGGCCGTATCCCATTGCCGTTCACGAAGAAGTGGCCGAGTATTACGGCATCCCTTCTGTCGATTTTGCTGCCGGGATCTATCGCATGCTGCAGAATGGTGAGGCCGTGTGGGCATCGCTTGCACCTGATGGGTATCATCCGAATGATGACGGGCATGAGATCTACGCCGGTTTTTTGCGAAGAGGTTTGAATGAGCTGCTGTCGACCGAGGTTGATTCTTTGATGCTCGATCACTGCGAATCTTTGCCCGAAGAACCGCTGATGACGGGGAATTACGAATATGCCGACATGTTCTCCTATGAGCTTGCCGATTATACCGGGGATTATCATATCGGGAAGCTGCCGCAAGGTTCAAAGCTCATGAATTGGCGTTATGCGACAGAGCATAGGTACTCTGATCATCCAAACGCTTCGTTTACGTTTACTGTGGAAGGACAAAGCGGCGGACTGCTGCTGCTATGCGGACCCGACACCGGAATCTTTGAGTACTCGATCAACGGACAGTCCTTCGTACGGGTCAATCCCTTCGATGAGTGGTGCTTGAACGCCTATCGGCCAGTCAGCGTACACTTTCCGAGACATCATCTGCGCGGGCCGATCTCGATCATGGTTCGAAACACTGGACTCAAGGATAAGCGAAGCCAGGGTACGGGCATGCGCGTGCTGAAGCTGCTTGCGAATTAGGCGGACTCCTGCGATTGTTATACCAAGCTTGAAAAGAGCTGCTATTCGTGATGGAGGTGTTGTTATTGCATTTTCCTGGTAATCAAGATAAAACAACTCCGATCGTCCTTTCGTTACGGGATTACGAGGACCCCAATAACCCGGATGTGCAATCTGCGATGAAATGCGCGATTGAAGCCGTCAGAGCAATGGAGGGCGCGGTCATTCTGGACGTACCGCCGGGGTGCTATCATTTTTATCCTCAATCCGCCGTTCGGGAAGCGTACCATATATCGAATACCACCAGCGAGGAAGAGAATCCGGATGTGACCAAAACGATCGGGATATGGCTTAAGGATCTTCACCATATGACACTCGAAGGGAACGGCGCCTTGTTTATTTTTCACGGGAAGCAGACGATGCTTGTGCTTGATGGCTGTACGGATATTGAAATCCGCAATCTGCACTGGGATTACGCCGCGCCGACCGTGACCGAAATGACGGTGGATAGATGCGGTGATGCTTACCTTGAGACGACCGTTCACCCGGATTCTTGCTATGATTGCGTAGACGGTAAATTCGAATGGGTTGGGGAAGGCTGGCGTTTTCGTGAAGGGCCGATGCAGTTATGCAGTGCAGATTTGAGTGCTACCTGGCGCGTGGATAATTGGCTGGAACGGGTGTTACATACAGAGGAGATATCTCCTCGTCGGCTTCGGTTTCATTTTGGAAACCATGCTTCCCCGCATCTGGCTCCCGGTACGATCGTGCAAATGCGCGACGGCATTCGGGACCAGGTTGGCATGTTGATCACCGGAAGCTCCCGGGTGACGCTAAGCAACGTGGGCATACATTTCATGCATGGATTGGGCGTAGTTGGACAGTTCAGCGAAAATCTGATCTTTGAACGTTTGGATCTGACGCCGCGTCCGGAGACCGGCCGAACGGTGGCGGGGTTTGCCGATTTCATCCATCTGTCGGGCTGCAGGGGGAAGGTCTCGATCCGGAATAGCCGGTTTGCAGGGGCGCATGATGATGCAATCAATGTTCACGGCACCTACCTTCGGATCGTTGATCGACCGGCCACCAATCAATTGCTTGTAAGGTTTATGCATCCGCAGACCTACGGATTTTTGGCCTTTCTGCCAGGTGATGAGGTCGCATTCGTGGATGCGGATACGCTGAACACCTACGCTTTCGGACGTGTGGCTGCTGTCGGTATGAAGTCGCCACGCGAAATGCTGCTTACGTTGGAGAAGGCGGTTCCTGCGGTCGTCGGAGTGCGGGACGTGCTTGAAAATGTGACTTGGACGCCGGAGGTCGATATTGTCGGCAATGCGTTCGTCCGAATTCCCACGCGGGGCATTCTAACCACGACACCGCGGCGGATCATGATCCGGGATAATACCTTTATGAATATGCAGATGAGCGCGATCCTGGTCGCAGCGGACGCCTCATCCTGGTACGAATCCGGCGCTGTAACGGATATGAACATTTTGGATAACCGGTTTGTGAATTGCGGCGGCCCCGGGCATTCCGTGATTCGGATTGCGCCTGAGAATAAACATCACCATGCATCGGTTCATCGCAATGTCCGGATTACAGGCAACCGCTTTGAAACGACCGGAGAAGATTGGTTAATGGCAAGAAGCACGGAGGGACTGATATTTAAAAATAACGTGATTCGGATGCAGGAGAAATACGACCGTGAAGGGAATGTCCCTTTGGAAGAACGCGTCAAGCTGGAAGCCTGCATTGGAGCGGATATTTTGTGTAACGACTTGGAGTATGACGATTTGAATTAAAGGAGGGATAGCGAGTGGGAGAAAATATGAAATTGCAGTATGTTAAGCCGGCGTCAGTCTGGACCGAAGCGCTGCCGATCGGCAACGGACGTCTTGGAGCTATGATTTACGGCGGCGTGGAACGTGAAACGATTAGCTTGAACGAGGATACGCTGTGGTCCGGTTATCCCAGGGATTGGAACAACCCGTCAGCCCGGGATGCGCTGCCGGCGATCCGGGAGCTGATACGCCAGGGGCGTTATTCGGAGGCTGACCAGCTAGGGCGCAAGATGATGGGGCCCTATACGGAATCTTACCTCCCGTTTGGAGACCTATGCCTCAGGTTTGATCATGGAGGCGTGTTTCATTCTTACCGAAGAACGCTGGATATCGCTAAAGCCGTTCAACGAACGGAATACCTTATCGGAGAGGTGTCCTACACGAGAGAATGCTTCGCATCCAGCCCGGATCAGATGATTGCATTGCGGTTAACCTCAAGCACCCCTGGCGCGCTGAACTTCCATGCACATCTGGAAAGTCCGCTGCGCTATACCGTAAAGACCGAAGAAAATATGTACTCCATGTCGGGATTTGCACCGGAACGCGTCGAGCCCAGCTACGTGTCGTCTGATCGTCCTATACGTTACGGCGATCCTGAACATACCGCCGCCATGGCTTTCGAAGGTCGGCTGGCAGTGGCTGAAACCGATGGCCGCGTTACAGTGGACGCCGCTGGCATCCATGTACTGGATGCCAGCGAAGCCGTCATCTACTTTACTGCGGCAACCAGCTTCAACGGATTCGATCAAATTCCCGGTCACCGCGATGGCGGAGACCATCCGTCGGCTGCAGCCGCTGCTAAAGCTGCGGCTTGTATGGTAGGTGTAAGAAGCCACGCTTGGACAGAGCTGCGCGAGCGGCACATCAACGATTATCGCAGCCTATATGATCGCGTAAGCCTCCGATTAGGCGAGTCACTAGCTTCCGGTGATATGGACACGGAGAGGAGAATCGAGCAATTCGGTGCCCGGGATCCAGGCCTGGTCGAGCTGTTGTTCCACTATGGCCGCTATCTCCTGATCTCAAGCTCCAGACCCGGAACGCAAGCCGCCAATCTCCAGGGAATATGGAATGCATCAACCCGGCCGCCGTGGAGCAGCAATTGGACCTTGAACATCAATGCGGAAATGAACTATTGGCCCGCGGAGATATGCAATTTGGCAGAATGCCATCAACCTCTGCTGGAGCTCATCAGAAGTTTGTCGGTGAACGGATCGGACACCGCCGCCGTTCATTACGGTACTCGAGGCTGGACCGTTCATCACAATACGGATATTTGGGCCCATACCGCTCCGGTCGGCAATTACGGGGACGGGGATCCTTCATGGGCGCTTTGGCCGATGGGGGGAATCTGGCTGATGCAGCACTTATGGGAGCATTACGCATTTAGTGGTGATGAAGCCTATTTGCGCGCCGTTGCTTATCCTATCATGAAGGAAGCTTCCTTATTTGCTTTGGACTGGCTTATAGAAAATAACGAAGGTCATCTCGTGACATCTCCGTCGACCTCACCGGAGCATAAATTCCGCACGTCGGATGGGACAGCTGCGATCAGCGAAGGGGCGACCATGGATATTTCCCTCATTTGGGAGCTGTTCACCAATTGCATGGAGGCGGCCAACATTCTCGGCGCGGATGAGGATTTCCGAGAGGAATTGATTAACAAACGAGAACGATTGCTGCCACTGCAGGTCGGTCGATACGGTCAGCTGCAGGAATGGTCCCATGACTTCGAGGATGAGGACGTATTTCATCGGCATACGTCCCACCTGGTCGGGGTTTATCCTGGACGACAGCTATCTGCGGAAGAAAGCCCTGATCTGTTTGCAGCAGCCCGAACTTCCTTGGAGCGTCGCGGGGATGAAAGCACGGGTTGGAGCCTGGGCTGGCGAGTTGCGCTATGGAGCCGATTCGGGGACGGCAACCGAGCGCTGCAACTGTTAAATCATATGCTGAGATTAGTGAAGGACGGCGAATCGGAGCGTTATGAGCACGGAGGCGTATATGCAAGTTTATTAGGAGCGCATCCACCTTTTCAGATCGACGGCAATTTCGCGGCTACAGCGGGAATTGCGGAAATGCTGCTGCAGTCGCATCGCTCCGTACTCATGCTGCTGCCGGCACTGCCGGATGCATGGCCGGAAGGCGAGGTACGTGGACTGCGGGCAAGAGGTGGCTATGAAGTCAACATTCGCTGGAAGGATGGAAAACTGACGGAGGCAGAGATCATGTCCCGGTGTGGCAATATGTGCAGCGTAGACGCAGGTCATGGAGATTTGATTGCGGTTTACCAAGGCGAAGCCCGGATTCCCGTACAGCTCTCCGGTAAAGATGTGTATTCATTTGCAGCAGAACAGGGAATAACCTATAGGCTGGTGAGGGAATCGGCTGGGGAATCTAAGACTTGATCGGCATAATGCATACCTTTTCGATTGTGTCCGTACAATTCGAAGTTGAAAAAAAGACTCCTTCAAGGAGTCTTTTTTACGTGGAATCAGAAGAAAATTCCAATTAATTTGTTAGTTTTGTAGTCGAAACGTCTAAGAAGTGGGTATTAATTGTTAAACGGTTGACAACCTGTATATACATGTATATGATTTTCCTATGTGCAACCTGTATATACAAGATGACGAGGAGGACCCAGTCACATGCAAAACTCAGGAATCCAGTCTCCCGATTGGTGGAGAACATCGACGGTTTATCAAGTATATCCGAAGAGCTTCAACGACACGACCGGCCAAGGCACCGGCGATATACGCGGGCTCATGGAGAAGCTTGATTATATAAAAGGACTTGGCATCGACATTGTGTGGCTCCAGCCGGTGTATGTTTCTCCGCAAAATGATAACGGTTACGACGTTGCGGATTATTGCAGCATAGATCCTGTATATGGGACGATGGACGATTTCGACGAGCTTGTTGCCGAGTTGAAAAAAAGAGGCATGCATCTGATGATCGACATGGTCGTGAATCATTCTTCGACCGAGCATCGGTGGTTTAAGGATGCAATTTCTTCTCGCAACAGCCCATATCGAGACTATTACATCTGGCGGGATCCCGCAGAAGACGGCGGCCCGCCGAATAATTGGCAATCCAAGTTTGGAGGACCGGCTTGGCAGTATGATGAGGGGACAGGGCAATATTACCTGACATTGTTTGACAAAACGCAGGCAGACCTCAATTGGGAGAACGAGAAGGTCCGTGCGGAGGTTGTGGATATCCTCACCTTTTGGGCGGACAAGGGCGTAAGCGGATTCCGGATGGATGTCATCAATCTAATATCGAAAGATCCCGCTTATCCCAATGATGACGGTTCCGTAGCGCCCGGTGACGGACGCAGGTTTTATACGGACGGCCCCCGAGTGCACGAATACATCAAGGAATTGAACAAAAAAGTGTTCAAGCCTTACAATCTTGTCACGGTGGGCGAGATGTCCTCCACAACCTTGGAGCATTGCGTTCGTTACTCGAACCCCAAGGAGAATGAATTCTCCATGACGTTCAACTTCCACCACTTGAAGGTAGACTATCCCAACGGGCAAAAATGGGAGCTTAAGCCGTATGATTTCGAGGAGTTGAAAAGCGTGCTCTCCGATTGGCAAATCGGCATGCAGAAGGGGGGCGGCTGGAATGCCCTATTCTGGAACAACCATGATCAGCCACGCGCACTGACCCGGTTCACCAATGATGGTGAATACCGTACGGAAAGTGCAAAGATGCTGGCCACGACACTTCACGGGTTACAAGGCACGCCATATGTGTATCAAGGCGAAGAGATCGGCATGCCTGATCCGAAATGGAATGATATATCCGAGTTTCGGGATGTTGAATCCTTAAACATGTACACCATTCTCCAGGAGCAGGGTAAAACGCCGGAGGAGGCTGCCCACATCGTCAAGGTACGCTCACGTGATAATTCCAGATTGCCTATGCCGTGGAATGACGGCGATCAAGCCGGCTTTACAACGGGGACGCCTTGGATCAAGATCGATGAGCGGTATCCGATCATCAATGCGCAATCCGAGGTGGAAAATCCGCAATCAATATATCATCATTACCGGAAGCTGATAGAAATGCGAAAGAACATTCCGGTGATTACGGACGGTGAATATGTTCGTCTGGATGAAGGCCATCCCGAAATTTATGCCTATGCCAGAACAAACAAGGAGCAGACGCTTGTTGTCATTTCCAATTTCAGCGACCGAGATGTATCGTTCGAGCTGCCCGAGAAGATGAAAGACAATCTGACCGAAAGCCGATTGGTTCAACTGGTAATTGGCAACACAACGGAAGAACCCAAGCTCATGCCAACAGTTGCACTTCGACCGTATGCTTCCTATATGTGGCTTATTCACAATAACTAAATTCATAAATGTCAGGAGCGTAGAGCTATGGCCATTGATCGTAAAAACGTGGAGCGCATTGTCGAGGCAGTCGGCGGAAAAGACAATATCGAAGCCGCTACGCATTGCGTAACCCGATTAAGATTTGCCTTGGTGGACGACAGCAAGGTGGATTCCCGGGCACTTGATGAGAACGACCTGGTGAAAGGGCAGTTCTCTTCTCAGGGTCAGTTCCAGGTCGTGATCGGACCCGGTCTTGTAGACCAGGTATACAATGTAATGATGGAGATTACCGGCGGTGCCAGAGTATCGAAGGACGAAGTGAAGAACATTGCAAGTAAGAAGCAAAATCCGCTGCAGCGAGCAATCAAAACGCTTGCGGATATTTTCATACCGATTCTGCCGGCAATCGTCATGGCAGGTTTATTGTTAGGGATTAACAATCTGCTTACGGGACCGGGCATTTTCTATGAAGGACAATCGTTAATTCAGGTCCATCCCGAGTGGGCGGACGTAGCCTCGATCATCAATCTGATTGCCAGCACCGCCTTTACTTTTCTACCTGTCCTGATCGGCTGGTCGGCGGTACGCCAGTTCGGAGGCAGTCCGCTGCTTGGAATCGTGCTGGGCTTGATCCTGGTAAATCCGGATCTGCTCAGCGCTTATCAATATGCCGATGCCAAGCTGGAGGGCACGGTTCCGATCTGGAACCTGTTCGGCTTTGAAGTGGAGAAAATCGGTTATCAAGGCCAGGTGCTGCCTGTGCTCGTCTCCGCTTATATTTTGGCCAAAATCGAGAAGCTCCTGAACAAACGCGTCCATGACTCCATCAAGCTGCTTGTCGTGGCGCCCGTTGCCCTGTTGGTGACCGGATTCCTTGCGTTCGTTCTGGTGGGGCCGATCACGTTTGCCATCGGCAATGTCCTCACTTCAGGTCTTGTCAGCATATTTGATTCCTTTGCCGCTCTCGGCGGACTGATCTACGGCGGACTGTATGCACTCCTTGTTATTACGGGGATGCATCATACCTTCCTTGCGGTGGACATTCAGCTCATCGGCAGTGAAGGCGGAACGTTCTTGTGGCCGATGCTGGCATTGTCTAATATTGCTCAAGGCGCCGCAGCGCTGGCCATGATGTTCATTATGAAGGAACAGAAGGCCAAAGGGCTTGCTGTTACATCTTCCATCTCCGCCTTCTTGGGGGTAACGGAGCCTGCCATCTTCGGGGTCAATGTTCGTCATAAATATCCGTTTATCTTCGGTATGATCGGATCCGGGATTGCCGGGGTGCTGCTGGCCATGAACAACGTTCTGGCTTCGTCGATCGGCGTGGGCGGAATCCCGGGATTCCTGTCGATCTTCCCTAACCAGTGGGGCGTCTTCTTCATTGGCATGGCGATTGTACTGGTCATTCCGTTCACAGGCACATTGTTGTTCGGGCGTTACCAGTTGTCCAAGCAGCTTCGACGTCCTGTGAAAGAGAATGCGGCCGACACCGTCACTAGAGATCAAGCGGTAATGGCTGAAACAAACGACAACCGTCAATCAGCGTCATCGTTAACGGAGCATAACCCAACGACGGAAGCTCCCCAAAAGGCTGCAGTCGATATCATGGCGCCGATTAAAGGGACTGTGGTTTCTTTGTCTGAGGTACCGGATCCTGCCTTTGCGGACAAACAGATGGGCCAGGGCATCGCCATCATCCCGTCCGAAGGGAAAGTGTATGCTCCGTTTGACGGACAAGTCGCGCATCTGATCAAGAAAAGTAAACATGCGATTATTTTAACCGATAAAAACGGGGTACAGGTTCTCATTCATGTGGGTATTAACACCGTCTCTTTAAAAGGTGAGGGATTTACCGCGCATGTGGAAACTGGGGCCGAAGTAACCCAAGGACAGCTTCTGCTTGAATTTGATATCGAACGTATTGAACAAGCCGGATTGCCCGTCATTACGCCGATTATTATACCAGATGGACAAGACATTCAAGAGGTTCACGAGTTTGAAGGTGAAGCGATCCCGGGGGAAACCCGAGTACTGCAAGTGTCTCTTGGTAATGGAATCTGACGGTTCCTCTGTTACATGTAATCGTCGCTGGAACATGATACAATAGCTGATGGTGATAATGGGATGACAAACAACATTTATTGGACGCTATACAAAGATTATGCCGATCAGATTGAAACCGGCGCTCTCCAACCCGGGAGCAAGCTTCCTTCGGAAAACGAGCTTGCGGCAACCTATCAAATTACAAGGGAAACGGTGCGCAAGGGACTTAATCTGCTGGCTCAAAATGGTTACATCCATAAAGTAAAAGGTAAAGGTTCCTTTGTGCTGGATACAGGAAGAATGAACTTCCCGGTAACGGGGCTCGTCAGTTATAAAGAGCTTGCCAAACGGTTAGGAAGAAAGAGCCGAACGCTTGTTTACGCAACAGAACGCGTCCCTGCAGGGGAGAGCATTGCGAAGGAGCTGCATACCCGTCCGGACCAGCTCGTATGGAAGGTGATCCGTGCCAGGGAAATCGAAGGGGAGCGTATCATTCTCGATATCGATTACTTGCTTGCCGACATCGTTTCTGGGTTAACGAAGGAAATTACCGGCGATTCCATTTATGAATACCTGGAGCATACACTCCATCTAAAAATCAGCTACTCGAAAAAAATAATCTCTGTTGAGCGTGCCACGGCCATGGACCAAGCCTATATGGATATCGGAAATGATACGCATGTTGTCGTCGTCCGGGGATACGTACATTTGGAAGACACCACGCTTTTTCAATATACGGAATCGAGACATCGATTGGATAAGTTTCAATTCGTTGATTTTGCAAGAAGAGAATCCAATCATGAGCTTGGAGATCAATAGAAGTAATTATTTAGCCGCGATTTCATCGCGGCTTTTTTGCTGTCTTGACAGGCTGCCGTGGATGAGGCTAACAGGGGAATAGAGCTGGAGAATCCAAGGAATGAAAGAGGAAAACTCCTCCTCGATGTTGAAGCTATCTAGGAGTAATTGTCCGATAAATCAAGGTAAAGGAGCCGATAGAACATGGACTTGGGACTGACAGGAAAGGTTGTGTTAATCACCGGAGGAAGCAGAGGCATAGGCCTTGAAGCCGCGGTGACGTTTGCGCTCGAAGGTGCCAAGGTTGCTATTTGTGCACGAGACGAGGAGCAGTTAGCCACTGCGGCAGACCATATCCGGCAAGCAGCGGATATCGAAACGCTAACCATAACAGCGGATGTGACGAAACCGGAGGACTGCATGAAAGCGGTAACCGATACCGTGCAGCATTATGGACAGCTCGATATTCTGGTGAACAATGCCGGAACCGCTGCTGCGAAGCCGTTTGAGCTGATCGATGACGAACAATGGGCATCTGATCTGGATCTCAAGCTATTTGGTGCGATTCGATTTGCACGTGCAGCCGTCCCTCCTATGCGGGAGTCCGGCGGAGGTGTGATTATTAATGTTACCACATCCTGGGCCAAGACGCCGCCTGCTGCGTCCATGCCCAGCAGCGTCAGCCGAGCGGCGGGGCAGGCCATGACCAAGGCCATGAGTCGCGATCTGGCACCTGACCATATCAGAGTAAACACCGTGTGTATCGGAATGATCCGCAGCGCACAGCTTGAAGAGCGATGGAAACGGGAAGAACCCGAACTGACATGGGAACAGTACGCAAGGGACAAGCGGCACAATATTCCGCTAGGACGTATTGGAAACACGGAAGAAGCGGCAAAAGTCATCGTTTTTTTGGCATCTGATGCTGCCTCCTATGTTACTGGAACTTCCATTAATATTGACGGGGGTTCAGCGCCGGCTTTGTAAGTAGATATGGTAGAATTCAATTTTCCATAAATTATATTATGTAAACTACTTAGAATGAGTGGCAAGAGACCATTTGCCGGTGACGTTATCATCATGATGATGTCGTAATTTTATATATGATTTGTCGCATAGTTGGACTAAAAAAATGAGTGAGATGTGATACCTTATATGTGGATGTCATGGCCGCTAAGTTCTTATCCGGAGACCGAAGAGACGTTGTGGCAGAATTACATACATAAAAGCCCGCCTGCTCTTTAAGACGTCATGGATAGGCAGGACTTTATAATTGATTATTAAAAAATAATGAAAAGTGATGGTGATGATTCATGTCAAAAGTTTATCGTATTGGAATTATCGGCTGCGGCGGTATCGCAAACGGGAAGCACCTGCCGAGCTTAAGCAGATTAAACAACGTGGAACTCGTGGCATTCTGTGATATCGTCCTTGACCGGGCGGAAGCGGCTGCTAGCAAGTACGGTATCGAGGAAGCAAAAGTGTACGGCGACTATAAAGAGCTGCTGCAGGATCAAAGCATCGATATCATTCATGTTCTGACGCCTAATGACTCGCATGCCGAGATTTCCATTGCTTCGCTTGAAGCAGGTAAACATGTCATGTGCGAGAAACCGATGGCCAAAACGGCTGCGGATGCCAAGCGGATGATGGAAACCGCGAAGCGCACAGGCAAGAAATTGACGATTGGATACAATAACCGATTCCGTGAAGATAGTCTTTATCTGAAACAAGTATGTGAAGCTGGTGAACTCGGAAATATTTATTTTGCCAAAGCTCATGCTGTAAGAAGAAGAGCTGTTCCGACTTGGGGCGTATTTTTGGATGAGGAAAAACAAGGCGGCGGGCCGCTTATCGATATCGGTACGCATGCTCTCGATTTGACCCTCTGGATGATGGATAATTACAAACCGAAGATTGTCCTCGGTACCACATACCATGAATTGTCCCGCAAGGAGAACGCGGCAAACGCTTGGGGACCATGGGATCCTGAAAAATTCACCGTAGAGGATTCCGCGTTCGGCATGATTGTCATGGAGAATGGCGCGACCATTATGCTGGAATCCAGCTGGGCGCTGAATACGCTGGATATCGATGAAGCCAAATGTACGCTGAGCGGTTCGGAAGGCGGAGCCGACATGAAGAACGGTCTTCGCATCAACGGCGAGAAATTCAGTCGTCTATACACAAACGAAATCGAATTGAATTCCGGCGGAGTGGCGTTCTATGACGGTAAGAAGGAGCAGGCTCCGGATGTTGAGATGAGAAGATGGATCGAGGCAATCGATCAGGATAAAGATCCTGTCGTTACCCCGGAACAGGCTTATGTTGTATCTCGCATTTTGGAAGCTCTATACGAATCCGCAAAACTCGGCAAAGCCGTTTACCTGGACTAAGTTTTATATTCATAGGATGATTTAATCATGCAAAAGCCCTGAGAATCAGGGCTTTTTTTATTCGAAACATGCTGAATCTAGCAAACGGGTTATGTATTTCGGTGGAATGAGATATAGATTTACGGGAATAATAAGCTCATGACATAGCGAAGGCAGGGTATATGAAATGATATTTATTTATAATGATTACGGTGGAACGCATACAACCTCGCTGGCAGCAGCGTATCATCTAAATAAATTACCCACGAATCGGCAGCTTACAACAGAAGAGATTCTGGCGGTGGACTACTTCAATAAACTCAATACTTCCGACATGGGCAAACTTGTTTTTCACGGGCTGGATGAGAACGGGAATCCGGTGTACACACTGGGACGGGGCTCATCCAAGGTTGTCATTCCAGCTTTAAAAAACCTGAGTCTGATCCTTCAAGACAAATATCAGAACACGGAGCCCATCGTGTATTCCAACACTTCACCTACCGTTCCATTGGTCATGACGATCGGGGGATTTTTGACCAAAAGATTGAAATTGAGTTTTGTCGGCGATCCTTTATTGGTCGCAGGCGCGAAGCAATGCTGCAGCAGCATCCGTGAACTGGTTCTACATACCAAACAAACCGCAGCCGCGAGGTCCGGAACGGAGTCCGTAATCGTTATGGAGAACAACAATTTCTCTTCTTCTTAGCCATACGAATCGCTTCATTCATAGGAGAAGGTAAGCCTGGATTCCACAGGGTTGCCTTCTTTTTCGTTGCCAGAAAAGATATGATCTCAAGTTATCTGGTATAATTTAGGAATGAATCGATTGGTGTTGAACCAATCGCAATGTTTGTGCCGATTCATTCAGGCTGAGTTCTGCGCATGAAGCCCAAATACGTATTTCATATTCATGGTGATCACATTCTTCAGAGGAACGTTATCCCTTCGCGGAAGTGTGCTAGCGGCCATTTTCAACGCCTTGATTGTCATTATTATATATGGGCTGACCCAACTGATCCAATATATAAATCACATGTTGTATAAGGAACTGAAACGCATGATGAAATAGGGCGCTTAGGCCTTTAAGAACAAGCATATGCGTATACTAGAGCGTCGTGGGGGCCGCAGTACCCTGCATCTAAGTTTGATGACGAATAAAAGAATGATGTCCGGGTCAACCGACTTTCTGGATGTCGTTTTTTTCGTTTGTCCGCGAAACAATTTAACGAAAAATCAATCGATTTTCAGGTGAGCCGCGTCTTACTTTATGAGTAGATGATATGGCGGCTAATTTCCCATTACCCAAAGACATAAGAAAGGGGGACGGTGGGGTGGAGAATACGATGAAGGAAGTCAAGGTCTCGGATTCAAAGGAGATGGAAGAAGAAACTTTTTTCAACCATTTGTCAAGCGAACAACGGAAATTATACTCCATAGCATTCAGTTATATGAGAAACGAGGCCGATGCGCTGGAAATCGTGCAGGAAGCGTCCTGCAAAGCTTGGATGAAGCGCAAAAAGCTGAAGGATGAGCAGGCGTTTTCCCCTTGGCTGATCCGGATCACGATCAACTGCTGCATGGACGAGCTCCGGCGTAAAAAACGCGTATTTCCGGTCGAGGCATTGAGGGAAGAGGCTGCGCAGGAAATGCAAAGCAATGATCGGATCGATCTTGAGCAGGCATTGGATCGGATGAAGACAAAATATCGACACGTCGTGATGCTGAAGTATTACCAGGATATGACCACGGCAGAAATTGCAAAAGTGCTCAAAAAACCGGAAGGCACGATTAAAACCTGGCTGCGTGAAGGGCTGAAGCAGCTTCGGAACTACGTGTAAGGATAGGGAGGCGATAATACCATGCTGGACAAAGAACAGCGCGTACTTATGAAAGATTCAACCATATTGAATGAGAAAGCCAATTCCCTCCCGGAGTCTAAGCTTTCTACTGCAGTGCGGGGGGGAATGGAACGGGGGAGGAAGTACGAAATGCGGCGCATGTATTCTTACGGATTGGGAGCCATGGCAGCAATGACTGCAGCAGCTCTCCTCATGCTCACGGGGAACGGATCTCCATTTACGGGGAAGCAGGACCGTCTTGTCCTGACGTCCAGTATCGGCAGCGTCCATAGTCTGGAATCGTTCCCGGCTGAACGGATTAAGGATGCCTCGCTGAGGAGCGCGCTTGAACGAGGTCTCATACAACCAATTAACCAGGCCATGGAGGAAAAAGGATATCGCGTCGAGATTCTGGGTGCTGTATCCGACGGCCGGAAGTCCTTTGTTCTCTTTAATGTGCTTAATCATAGTGACAAAGAGATCATCGTACGGGATTTCACGCTTGATTATGGAGGTTACGAAACCCCGTCAGTTGGAGCCATGATAGCCAATATGAGCGGGAGCGGACAGATTCCCCCAGGGCAGAACTCCTATTATGCTTATTCCACGAATCTTTTGCCAACGGATCCTTACACGAATAAGGCAAGCATTCATATTACCTTATCCGATACATCGGATCGAGCTTTGAACTCTAGCAGTAAGAAGTACTTAACCAGCATGGACTTCTCTCTGGAACTCGAACCCAATATGTTTGAAGACAATGAACGAGCTTATTACCCGGATCGTACATTGAAGGTAGACGGACAGCGGATTAACGTTCGCCAATTGCTGTTTACGCCTCTGAACACCTATGTGGATTTGGAATATGACCAAGCCAATGAGAAACAGATTTTTAAATTGCTTAATCCGGTTCTAATCGGAAAAAGCGGGGAGCATACCGAGAAGTTATATTATCCTCAATCGATCTCAAAGGATGACACCAAAGTTACGCTGGTTTACAAGAACAGCCAGCTGGATCAATTGGATACGACCTCATTCAAGACGTTTGGCATCGCGGCCGTGAAAAAGGACGAGATGAACATCGTCGTTGATCTGAAGAAGAAACAAATCATCGATGCACCGGACGAGCGTCTGCGAATGCTCCCGTCCGATCAGGAAGCTGGCGCAGGAGAAGTATATTTTCAGCGCATTCTCGAAGAAGCTCAAGCAGCAGAAAGCTTCGGGATGTGGCTGGAGGACAGCTTCACCGATGCCTCGGGGGAGAAACATAACAGGTTATCGCCAGAAAGCAGCAGTCACAGCGGACTCCTGACGTCGGTTAAAAACGATACCATAGAAGACAATACGACCTATAATTTTGGGGAGGACGCGCTTGAGTACCCGCAACCGCTTACGATAGGGGTCAAACAATACTGGATTCCGATTAAGGATCGTCAGGCTATAGAGCTGCTAAAGAAATGAAATAGTTAAATTTTATAGATATACGATTGTCCCCTCATGGCAGAAAGAGATCATGATCCCAGTGAACTCTACATTGTGACTATGGGGGATATTTGTATTTGTTATGAAAGCGATCCAATGTAAGTTTACAGCTTGTTTTCTTCGGTAATAATGTGGGAATAGCATCTGTGAGAGAAAGGATGTTCCTATGCGGTATCGAAGAAGAACTGGCCATTCCATCAAAAACAACGCTAAAGATACCTCACCGGCTAATACATCGACATCAGATCCCGATGCTTTAAGCCCGGACATAAAAAGCAATCTAAAGCATATCAGAGCAGCCCTCGGTAACAGTACCGATATCGTGATCAGGGAAATTCCGCTGGATGAAGAGGAGATACACTATATCGCTATCCTCTATACGGACGGCTTGGCTGATCAAAAGATCATTTCGGAATCCATCATGATGGTCGTAGCTGATACTGCTAAATCCCTGGTGAGGGAAGATACGGAACATCCGAAGCCTTTCGATGGGCAGAAGATATTAGAAAACATTTCATTTATCAATCATGAGATTCACTCCATTTATGATTATAAAAAGTTGTTCCATTCCTTATTGTCGGGAGACACCATTTTTCTGGTAGATGGATTGGATCGAGGCATCGCGGCAGGTACACGGGGATGGAAGGACCGCGGGGTCATGGAAACGTCGGCGGAAAATGTCGTCCGCGGTCCGCGCGAATCCTTTACGGAGTCGCTGCGAACGAATACGGCCTTGATTCGTCGAAAGATCAAGGATCCCCATCTGTGGATGGAAACAAAGCAAATCGGTCGAGTTACGCAAACGGATGTCGCCATGATGTACATCGATGGCATTGCAAACGAAAAAATCGTCGAGGAAGTCCGAACCCGGCTTGGACGAATCGATGTAGACAGCATTTTGGAGAGCGGATATATCGAGGAACTGGTCCAGGATAAGACCCTGACTCCATTTCCCACAGTGTACAATACCGAACGTCCCGATGTGGTTGCTGCCGAGCTGCTGGAAGGCAAGATTGCGATCATCGTGGATGGCACCCCATTTGTTCTGATCGTTCCGGCCCTATTTGTTTCTTTCTTGCATGCTGCGGAAGATTACTATCAGCGCGCGGATATCAGTTCATTCCTGCGGATGCTGCGCTACCTGAGCATATTCGTTTCGTTGCTTGGACCTTCCCTCTATATCGCCATAACCACCTTTCATCACGAAATGCTACCGACCCGGCTCCTGTTCGGGCTGGCTGGACAACGTGAGCAAATCCCGTTTCCCGCTTTTGTCGAGGCCGTCCTCATGGAGGTTACCTTCGAGATTCTGCGGGAAGCAGGCGTGCGGCTTCCCAAAAATATCGGATACGCTATTTCCATCGTAGGAACATTGGTCATTGGGCAAGCCGCCGTCGAAGCGGGGATCATTTCTCCCGCCATGGTCATCGTGGTTGCCATAACGGCCATTTCCAGCTTTGTCGTTCCATCGTTTAATATGTCCATTGCTTTTCGGATGCTCCGGTTTCCGTTAATGGCGCTTGCCGGATCCTTTGGTCTGTTCGGCATCCTTGTCGGGATCATCGCTCTTATTCTGCATTTGTGCAGTCTCCGCTCGTTCGGAATCCCGTATATGTCGCCTTTCGCACCGTTAATTCCGGATGGGCAAAAAGATACGATATTGCGGCTGCCCCATTGGATGCTGATGAACCGTCCCCGACTGATCAATCAGAACAACGAAAAGCGCAGAACAAGCACACCTCCCCAAAAATCGCGGGAGTAAATGCAGACCAGCGGGAAAGCGAGTGAAATGGATGAAACGGATAGTGGCGTTGATTCTTCTACATATCGTCATCACTCTTCTTTTAAGCGGTTGCTGGAACCGGAGAGAATTGAACGAACTGGCCATAGCGGTAGCCGCAGGGGTTGATTGGGTGGACGGCCGCTACCGTTTATCGGTCCAAGTCGCCATTCCCGGGCAGCTTACCGCCAAACGAAGCGGAAGTCCCCAAGCGCCGGCTACACTGTTTACAGCTGAAGGAGATACCATATTTGAAGCGGCGCGTAGGATCACCCAGATCAGCCCGCGAAAAATTTATTTTTCCCATTTACGGATGTTTCTGATGGATGAGGCGATGGGAAGGGAAGGGATAGGCAAAGTTCTTGACCTATTGTCTAGAGATCACGAATTCAGACCCGATTTCTACCTGGTCGTTACCAAAGGAGCAACGGCGGAGGAAACCTTGAAAATCATGACGTCTATGGAAACGATCCCTGCGAATAAACTCTACGATTCCTTGCAAATCTCAGAAAAGGTATGGTCACCCAGCATGGCTGTAACGCTGGATCAAATAATAAACGACATCACCAGCAGCGGAATACACCCCGTTCTCACAGGACTGGTGATCACAGGGAATCGGGATCTCGGAAAAACGAAGAAAAACGTAGAAAATATTGAAACACCAAGCCAATTGAAATATTCGGGGCTTGCCGTTTTCAAATTTGACAAACTGATTGGCTGGTTAAACGAGAAGGATAGCAGAGGTTATCGACTCATAAAGGGGCACGTGAAAAGCTCTGTAGCTTTTGTTCCCTGCCGGAATGACGGAAAGGTTATCTTGGAGACGCTAAGGACCGATGCCAAGTTGAAGGGAAGAATCATTCAAGCCCGACCCGAAATGGATATCAAGATTCGTATGGAGGGAAACATTGGCTCTGTGGAGTGCAGCGGCTTGGATCTGTCGCAACCTGCGACCGTGAGGGATCTCGAAGCCGACATGGAAGAAAAAATAACCCAAAGCTTGGAGTCTGTTATCAACAAAGTGCAAACGGAGTATAAAGTTGACATATTCGGCTTCGGGGAAGCTCTTCGCCGTTCGCATCCGAAGGCATGGAAAGAAATGAAGGACGAGTGGAACGACCGATATTTTCCGAACCTCGAGACCCATATTCAAGTGGATTACAAAATCCGGCGAACCGGTACAACCAATGATTCTTTTCTAAATGATCTAAAGGAATGAGGAGAATTGATGTTGAATATCGCGATTATTGCCGTTTCGGCCACCATCCTAACCTGGCTGGAGCTGCCGAGGATGCTCCGGGAAAAAGAATACAGGGAAATCTGGGGGTTTACTGTATTCATGATCATGGGCATTGGAATTAGCGTGGCCCAAACCATCATGAACGATATTCCAACCCCTCTGGTTTTGTTAACGATCGTATTCAAGCCGCTCAGTGATTGGCTCTCGGCCATCGGTTTGATCCAATAAGAAAAGGAGCGGACAAGATGCCCGTAGTCAAAATTTCATTGCGCCAGGTCAGCATTTTAACCGCCATGTATACGATCGGAAGCGCTATCCTTATCGTTCCTTCGGGTACGGCTAACATTGCTAAGCAAGATGCATGGATTGCCGCTTTGGTCGGGATCGGTCTCGGATTCATTATCTTGGCGCTGCAGCTGCAATTGTCCAAAAAGTATCCGGAAACGAATTTGATGCAATTGTCCGAGAAGCTTTTAGGGAAATGGATCGGCAAAACGGTAAACTTTCTGTTATTAACTACATTACTCCTAAGCGGCCCCGCTTGGGTGTTACACGAAATTAGCGACTTCATGACCATCCAAATGCTGCCCGAAACCCCGATTCAGGCGATCATTTTCCTCTACGGGGCCCTTGTTGTCCTGGGGGTGCGTTTGGGGCTCGAAGTGCTGGCCAGATCTGCGGAGATACTGTTTCCATGGTTTCTTCTTCTGTTTCTGTCCATGAGCATTTTATTATTGTCGGAGATTAAATGGGAGAATGCACTTCCCATTTTCGAATCGGGTGCCAAGCCTATCTTCCCTGCCGCAATCTCTTTCGTTAGTACTGCGTTTTTGCCGCACATCGTGTTGATGATCATCTACCCGGGGGCCGTTAACCGCCCGGCGGAGGCATACAAAGCCGTATATATCGGAAGCCTAATCGGAGCGGGGGTGCTTTTTACGATTATTGGTTTAGCGATTTTGGTCTTGGGTCCGGACATGACTGCACGAAATATGTACCCAAGTTATATGCTGGCCAAAAAAATCAATATCGGTAATTTTCTTCAGCGTATTGAAGCAGTCATGGCGGTGATGTGGTTTATCACTTTATTTTTCCGAATCTCTTTGTACTTTTACGCCATTGCGATCGGCGTGAGCCAGATATTTAATATCAAAAATTATCAGCCGCTGGTCGTGCCGTTAGGCTGGATTTTGGCTGCGGTTTCCGTCTTCATATATCCGAATGTTCCATTCAAGGTAGAATGGGATACAAAGACTTGGATACCCTATACAATTACGATCGGATTTATATTCCCGCTACTGTTGTTCTGCATGCATGGGTTGCAGAAAATCCGGTCCAAAAAAACCAAAAAGCACTCGGATTCCGTCTGAAACTATTTTAGGGATAGGTGCAGGATAACGAACCCGTTGAATGGCAGCCGTCTAGTTATAGACGGTTTTTTATATTGCAATCAATTCGGGGAAAAAGGACGGTGACCCGGGAAAAGGTACCTTCCATGTGGAGGAAATCGGGATGGTATTTCTTGAAGTGCACCTATCTGGAAGTCCATCGATCTTCTATGATCAAATGGGAAAGCGCTAACAAACATCAGCGGCAATGATGAAAGGAGGAGGCGATTACTTAAGTAATAACTAATCAGCTTTAGTCCGAATGAATGGTGAATGCTGCTAATGAATTCGGAAAGCGAGGCCTATTATACGCGAAAAGGAGAAGATGTGATGAAGAAAAAGAAAAGCGTGCTCTTGATGCTGCTGGCTGTCCTGCTAGTGGCAGCTCAGACTCATTTTGTTCCACTCCAAACGTCCCTCGTACATGCGGCGGGTAACGACCTTGCAAGCAAGCCTTATATGGGGTGGAGCAGTTACAGCCTGCAAGTGTACCATACCGGCAGTTGGATCACGGCCGATCATATTAAAGCGCAGTCGGATGCGATGCATGAGAAGCTGCAGCCGTATGGATACAATTACATTAATGTTGATGCGGGATGGAACGGCAGCATGGATGAGTACGGCAGACCCGTTCCGAGTACGACGCTATATCCGGACGGACTTCAGGACGTGATCGATTATGTCCATGCCAACGGCCAGAAGTTTGGACTGTATCTTATTCCGGGACTATCCCCGCAAGCGTATGAGGATAATCTTCAGATTTACGGCACGACCTGCCGAATGCAGGAGATTGCGGCTCAACCACTGCAAAAGTCGGATTATTGGGGGCTCGGATACAAGATCGATTTCTCGAATCCCTGCGCGCAAAAATATATCGACTCCATAGCGGATCAACTCGGCGAATGGGGAGTCAATTTTATTAAGTTTGACAGTGTAACGCCGGGCTCCGGTATATCCGACTTGTCGATGGATGCCCGCGACGATGTAAAAGCTTGGTCGCAAGCACTCAAACGCCACAATATTTGGCTCGAATTATCTTGGGCATTGGATATCAATTACGTAGACTATTGGAAAGAGTATGCCGACGGCTGGCGCGTGGATTGGGATATCGAATGCTATTGCGGATCGGAAGCGCTTACGACCTGGCCCAGCATAGCCCGTCTGTTTCCGAAAGCGGAGCAGTGGTGGCGGCATGCCGGACCCGAAGGCTGGAACGATTTCGATTCCTTGAATGTGGGCAATGGCGAAATGGATGGGTTGACAAAGGATGAACGCCAATCGGCAATGACCTTTTGGGCGATATCCTCCGCACCGCTCTACATTGGAGATGATATGACGAAGCTGGACGATTATGGCATTGAGCTGTTAACCAACGAAGAAGTGATAGCTGTCAATCAGGCTGGCCGTCCGGCGCATCCCATATCCACGGAATCCGACCAGCAGGTATGGTACGCCAACAACGGCGACGGCAGTTATACCGTTGGACTGTTCAACCTTGGAGACAAGAGCGCTGAGGTTGTCGTTGACTGGAAGGCCATTGGTTTAGAAGGCGCTGCATCCGTACGCGACCTGTGGAGCCACACCGAGCTCGGCATTTTTCAGGATGGATATCGTGTCGAATTGCCTTCGCATGGCTCCCGATTGTTCCGCGTTTCGGCGCAAGATGGCTGGGTTGCTGTGAATGATGATGATACCGGCATGAGATACAGCGGGAATTGGTCACGTAACCGCGGTTTGGAATTGGCGGCGGATATGCAAAATCTCGTGATTGACGTGGTTGACGCCAAAGTGAATGGAAGTACAATCTATCCGTCAATGGCAAGCTTCGATAAGATGGCATCTGAACAAAAGGATGTAGAAGTAACCGTTGATTGGAACGACAACCATGAGATTAGTCGAATATCCAACGGCGGCCATGATCTGGTGCCTCTAACAGACTATACTGTGAACGGTAACAGCGTCAGCATCCATAAAGCATATTTAGCGAAGCTTCCGGTAGGTACAACTAATCTGACATTCACGTTCCCCGCTGGCGCAGCGCAGCAGCTCGTACTTACGATCCAGGATACGACTGTACAGGATAGCAGGGTATATCCACCTGTTATCAGCTTCGACCGAAATGAACGGTTAGCTTCGGATCGGACCGATTCCCATCTGGCCATTGCGTGGAACGGGAATACGCTGAGTGCCGTCACGAACGGCAACACAACGCTCGAGTCTGGTACGGACTATACGGTTTCAGGCAATCAAATGCTGCTGAAGAAGGCGTATTTGGCTTCTCTGCCTGTGGGAATGTCCGAACTCGGTTTCACGTTTACGAACGGTAAGGCACAACGTATAACCATAGCGGTAAGAGATACTTCGTCAGGCGGCGTTATTTCGCTCAACGATGACGATCCCAACATTAAGTATACGGGAGCCTGGAACCGCAGCTATAATCGGGGGCTAGGGGATTACCGCGACGACGTTCATTTTGCCGAGAAGGATGGAGAACAGTTCGAATATACGTTCCAGGGCACGGGCGTTGAGCTTGTAACGGAACTGGATCCTTCACAAGGCGAAATGGATATCTACGTAGACGAAACTTTTGTTCAAACGGTGGATACTTCGAATGCCGGTCGGTTAGCCCAGCAAACGGTTTACCATCTGTCCGGCCTGGAGAACGGGACGCACACGGTTAAAGCGGTAAAAAAATCCGGCACGTTCATGCTGCTGGACCAAATCCGTATTCTGGTACCCGATCTGATTACGCCGTCTGCCGTTCGTTACGATAAGGCGGGTTCAGCTCAGGGTGACATATCCGTCACGGCTGACACATACGGACATACGTTGAGTAGGATCACGAATGGTCAAATAGAGCTTGTAAAAGACAAGGAATATACGGTATCCGATCAACAGGTGCTTTTGAAAAAGTCTTATTTGGAAGCACAACCAATCGGCATGTCCGAGCTTCTGTTCTCATTCAGCGGAGAAGCTTCGCAAACACTTGCATTGACTGTGGAGGATAGCGCGGCCCAAAACAGTCTGCTGGACATGATGGAAGTGTCGTTCGATAAAAATGAGGCAACCCAGCAGGATATCGCGGTCGAAGTGGTTTGGAACGGAAACACGCTTACCGGTGTATCCCAGCGAGGCAACGATCTGGACTCAGGCACGGACTATTCGGTAAAAGACAATCAAATCGTGTTGAGCAAAACCTATCTTGCAGCACAGCCGGTTGGTCAATCCTATCTGAAGTTCTCCTTCAGTGGGGGTGCACCGCAAACCTTGGTTATTGAAATACGGGATACAACACCGCCGAACAGCACCATAATGCCTAACCTGGGCAGCTTCGATAAGAATGCTGATGCACAGAATGTCGTTACAACCACGATGGAACTTAACGGCAATCAATTGGCTAGTATCATTCATGAATCTTCGGAACTGGAGGCGGGTACAGATTATATAGTCTCCGGTAATGAGGTTACCATCCTGACGCCGTTTCTTGAACAACTGCCGCTGGGGACAGCGAAGCTTGAACTAGGATTTAGCTCGGGCAAACCACAGGAGCTTGCCGTGGTTGTCATCGATACCTCCAGAGGACGCTATGCGACCGTTAACGATGACGATCCTGCTGTGAAGTATGTGGGCGCATGGCAGCACAATAGAAACCGGGGGTTGGGCGATTACAAGGACGACGTACATTTTACCGAGAAGAACGGCGATTATTATGAATTCAAGTTTAAGGGAACCGGCATCGAGATTATCACTGAGAAAGATAACGCTCAAGGCGATATGGATATCTATGTTGACGGTGAATTCCAACAGACGATAAGCACATATGCTGCAGAGAAGAGGGTCCAGCAGAGCGTTTATCATATTGCAGGCCTGCCGGACGGAGAGCATACGGTGAAAGTGGTTAAAAAATCCGGCTACTACATGCTGCTCGACCGTTTAAAATATCGGGTTGCCGATTTGATCGGGCCGGATTCGGCCGTCTTTAACAAGAGTGGCGGCAAACAGAAGGATATCGAGATCAGCCTTCACATTGACGACACCAATCTGCTTGCGATCCGTCACGGCTCCACTGTCTTGAAGGAAGGCAAAGATTATAGCGTATCAGGAGAAAAAGTAAGGATTAAGAAATCTTACCTGGCGAAAGCGCCAACCGGAACGAATGTGTTTGAGTTCCAATTCCGTGGCGACTACCTGAATGACGTGAATGCTACTGGGCAAAATGGCGATTATTTTGAGTATACGTTCCAAGGCACGGGAGTGGAGCTGCTGACACCTAAAGGACCGGATCAAGGAAAGATTGACCTGTACGTGGACGGCAAATTTATGAAGACGATAAATGCTCACCATGACAGCCGCCAGACAATCCAAAGTGTCTATCGTCTGAACGGGCTTAAGGAAGGCACACATACGATTAAAGGCATCAAACGCTCCGGGACTTGGATGATTGTGGATCAGTTAAAATTCAAGGTATTGTGAGATGGATGGAGATGAATTTGTGGAGATCTTAAGACGTATGGAGTAAGCTGTAACAGGAGAAAAGCCAGCCTTTCCAGGCTGGCTTTTCATGATGCGCCGTCATGTTATGAAATCGCTCAGGCTGCATTACAGGAAGACTATTGTCCTCTATGCCAAATCCTTAGGTTTATCACCGATCAAGCCCAACAAAAACATTTGAGAATAAGCGTAACCTTTATAGGTCTTGGATAAACACGAAGGAATCGTGAGATTCAGATCCATATAGGTAGTCAAGATTAATTGTGTGAACTCCTTCTGGTTCGTCAAGGAAAACTCCTGCAATTGTTTGGCGAATTCCTTGCTAACATGTTCTCTTCCTCCAAGTGCTTGCTGTAATTGGTAACCAGCCAAATATAACTCAGCAGCTGTATCTTCATCTGTTCCTCGATGCTCAGCTACATAATTGCCGATCCAGTCGCGAACAAGAGATGAAGGGTCTGTGTTATTGTCCTTCGCAATCTCTTGAAAACTCTCCTTGAGGTCTTTGGATAGACGGATGTGCAGATTGGTATCCATTGGCGTAAAGCCTCCTTAGCGTAGTACATCTATTGTATTCAATTTGAATACACAATGTCAACACAATATATACACATTACAAACAAGATAGCCGAGTTGATATCTCACATCCTATCAAGATTGATGCCGACTGAAACCCCACGTACCTTGCAGTCGTATATGATACATTGTCATCTCTGACATTGTTAACAGGGAGAGGAGATAAACCCGTGGTCAAGCAACGTAAAAATAAACCCAGTAGAACAGGTATACATACATATAAGCGGAATGCGAGAAAACACCGCAAACGATCCGAAGACACCCGCTTCGATCGGTTCTGGTTTCGTATTGTGGAATCGGTCGGATGGATCATCCTGCTCGGATCATTTCTAATGTATTGGGATTCCGCCCGGCTCACGGCCATTATATTCAAAGCTCAGCCGGTCCATCAATTGACATCCGAAACGACAGGCTATGTACGGCTCGAAGGTCAGGCAGGAGGAGAAGCGGTATACACGGATGAAGGCAAGCTTCAGGATCGTTACGCTCTGCTTCAGAAAGAGTCGTTCCGCTGGGAATGCGGCAAAGGTGGTTGCGAATACAAGCTGGATGATAACGGAAGCCACCGATTATGGGGAGGTTCAGAGTTAAACGGAGTAACGGTTCAGGCGGAACGGTTCAGGTTCTACAAGGACTGGCTTCCGCTGAATTTCGCGACGGTTGAACCAAAACAATTATCCCTGATTTACCAAGGAAATTCATCGCGTCCGCTGTTGATGGAAAGCCCCAAAGGCACGGCTTACGGTTATTATGCTGTCTCCCCCGGAGATTGGGTGACGGTAATTGGCCGGGCTAACAAAGGCCATCTGGAAGCCTTCAACTTACCGGGGGACGATACGAAGCAGTCTGTCCTGCTGATCGGTACGAGTGTTGAGCAGATGCTGTCGGAAGAGAGGGGAGTCCAGACCGTGTATTTGATCATTTCTTGTATCGTCGCATTGATGCTGCTCCCTAAAATGATCGGAAGAACCAGGCGAATCACTCTATGGATAAAGGCTAGAAGAACGAGATAGTATGAGCTGCATACGGATTTGGCATGTAAAAAACAAGGAGTACAATGAATTTGCAGCTGCTTGAACAATTGTTCAAAACGAACGTTCAAAATTTAGGATTATTATCGGATAATTGGAATAGCAAATACATGTAGGGTTTGAAGGCACCATCGTCAGGCAAATTTGTGACGAAGCAGGTGTCGCATTAGCGCTTGTATTCTACCATTTCGGAGGAAAGGACAAGCTGCTCTATGTTTTGTTCGAACCGCTTAATGATCATTTTGCGGATCTGTCCTTTAACTTGGAAGAACCGGTCGAGGCGCTTGAAACGTTTATCCGTGGTTTTGTTGCATACCGTTACGATAACGATGAGCTGATTCATATCCTGCAACAGGAAATGATGATGCAAAGTCCCCGGCTCAAGATGCTTTCGAATGCCTATTATCCTTCTTGGGTACATCTAAGAGCCATTACACATTTTCATAAACCAATTGGGTTAATAAAATCAGAGTGAGGTGAGCGTGATGGAGAATGCCATCACCATTGTAGAGTATGATCAAAGCTGGCCTGAGGCTTTTCAAGCCGAAAAAGAAGCGTTGATATCGAGCCTTGGTACCGAAGCGGCAGCAATTGAGCATGTGGGGAGTACCGCGATTCCCGGGCAGGCATCCAAGCCGGTGATCGATATCTTTGTCGGCGTAACGCAGCTGCAGCCGATCGACTATTACGAATCACGGTTCGATCCCGTAAGCTATTCGCATATTCAAACCGGAATGCAAGGAAGATATTTATTCGCCAAGCATACGGAAGGAAGGTGGACACACAATGTCCACCTTATGAAGCATGACGAATTATTCCATACGAGAAATGAAATTTTATTGCGAGATTATTTGCGCAGCCATCGGGAGCTTGTAGAGCAGTATGGTGAAATAAAAAGGAAGGCTGCCCGGAACGCAAAATCCATGGAAGCATACACAAGGGAGAAAACCGCTTTTATTCAGATGGTTGTGGATGCGGCCAGAACGGAGCTCGGTCTTCCGCTGCAAAATGTGTGGGAAGACTAGGATTATAAACGCGCGACCAGCGCCATCATGATGTGCGCTGGTCAATGAAATCAATGGGGATAAGGCGTTTCAAATTCGACGCCGCACGGCCCTCCATTCGGATTGATGTCCAGATTGATCTCCGTACCGTCTTCCCGGAACAGCGGCCGATAGAATGCACCGATCTTGGTAGCCGAAGCGTTGGCGTAGTGGCAGATGAAGGCGCGGCGGAACCGATTGGATTTGTTGCGGTAGGAGCCGTGGATCAGGTTGCCGTTAAAGAACAGCACATCGCCTTTGTCCATGATCGCGGGGAGGACCTGTCTATCCTTGGGCGGCTTCACGAAATGAGTAGTAAACGACTCGTTTGAATCAGCTTCTTCCGGGCACACCAGGGCATAATCACTTGTTTTTGGAACGACCAGTAAACCGCCGTTCTGTTCATCAGCCGCGTCGATTGCAGCCCATGCCGCGATACAGTTGCCAGGCTCGACCTGCAGGTAGAAGTTGTCCTGGTGCAGTGCTTGACCGCGGGAACCCGGAGGTTTGTAATAGAACATGCTCTGAGCCGCAAGCGCCGGTTCGCCATATAAATCGGCCAGCACCTCCATGACAGGCTTGTGCAGCATGTATTTCTTCGCGGTTGCATTAAAGCGGTGCGGATGCATCACACGGGGATAACGCTTCAGCGGTTCGGCAGTTTCATCATCCAACACCGGTTCAAAGTGGCCGGGAACGGTCGTTTGGCTGATCTCCTCAAACGTCGCTTCGATTTCCGACAGCTCTTCTTGGCGGAAGAGCCCTTTTACAATTAAATACCCCTCTGTTTCGAACCTGTGCAGCTGCTCTTCCGTCAATACCTTTAACTTCTCTCGCATACGATTTCCTCCCGTAAGATTATTGTTTTTTCCTGTTGACAATAGAATAAGGTCTGCTTAACTTGAGAGGAAGTATGATATCTGCTTATAATTACCGGGATTCTGCTATTCGAGGTACAGAGGAGGAGAGGTTTGTGCGAACGCCTGACGGACGGGAAGGCATATCCTTAGAAAGTACCGGCACCATATTCGGCGACCATTTCGATCAAGACGATGCTTATCGGCTGCGTCGTCCTCACGGGATGCAGGATTGGCTGCTTGTCTACACGCTGCATGGAGAGGGCTATTTCCGGACGCCTGCCGGGGAGAAACGCTGTGGGCCCGGGGAGCTCGGCCTGCTGCAAGCCAACATCGCTCACGAATACGGGACTGTGCAGGGGAAACGCTGGAACTTCCTGTGGATCCATTATCCCGGGCTTCCGGAAAACAGGCTGCTGCGAAACGAGGAGTTCCTGGTTGAAGCCCTGCCCGATGAACATGTCCGAAGACGTGTCGAGCTAGCATTTCGGAATGTGCTGCAAGATTCGCTGGACCGGTTAGAGCTGTGGGAGGCACTGTGTCAGAACGCCCTGCGTGAGATTTTGCTTCTGCTTGCACAGCGCACGCACAAAAGACTCGATCCCAGAGTCGAGCAGACCCTCGGTCTGTTGTCCCGTTCGTTAAAAGAAGATATTCGAATTGACGCCATATCGCGAGAGATCGGAATATCGGGGTCCAGGCTGGCCCATTTGTTCAAGCAAGAAACGGGGTACACCATCTTGGAGCATCTGAATCAAATGAGGGTTCGCCATGCCGCCTTACTGATGACCCATTCCGGCCGTACGGCGAACGAAGCCGCGCAGGATGTCGGGTTTAACAGTTACAATCATTTTGCCGATCAGTTTCGCAAACAGTACGGGGTTTCACCAAGGCAGTACCGCCAGGCGTGCAAGCCTACATGAATGCTTGGCTTAAGTACTATGAATGAATCATTCCAAGAGAAGCTGCATGCAAGAGCTCCGTTTAGAATCGCTCTGTACAACTTCCCTGATGAGATGTTAACTTATAAGGATGCCCCTAATATAGAAAGAAGGTATTAAGAAAGGGAGCCCCGAGTTCGCCACATCCGTCACCTATCTTGTTCCTGCAACGGCGATGATCTGGGGATATACACTGCTGGATGAACCGATTGGATGGAGCCTGATTATCGGCTTGATTATCATTTTATCCGGTGTATTTATCACAAATCGTGGCGGACGAACACGGAAAGAAAGAGTTGCTGCCGTTCCTAAGTAATCTTCAAAAGTACCAAGTCGGACTGCTGAGAGGCAGTCTTTTATTTTTTTATCCCCTCGCAGTATTTTATATGAATCAATCAAGTTATTCAGGAAATTCGTTATGCACGCAAATTGAGGAAATTCTTAAAGAGCTCCCTAAAGAGGGAATGATGCCGCGAGTGATATGAATCTTTACTTTACGCCGGGCCGCTTAAATTGCGGCTTTTTTTGTCGTTAACCCGCTGCGTTTTGATATTTTCTTATTGGGTTTAAAGCTTGAAAATGCAATGAAGGCTTTGCGATTATTCTACTTCTTTTGCAAAATCCACATGGACCCCTAACAGGACAAATGTAATGAAGCATGATAAATATCGATTGACACCATCTTGGTATTTGCCTAATATACGGGCCAGACGGCCCCCGTCCATGTTCTATCTTCTACTTACAAGGGGCTTATCAATCCATCGAAAAAGGAGGCTCCGTATACAAAAACAAAAGACTGAACGCCCGTTCGATATCCGTCTGCATGTGGAGCGATCTTTCGGGAAGACAACGATTGAATCTAAGGAGGTTATTTATGAGAATTAGAAAGGGTGGCAAGTACCAAGTCTTGATGTTTGCAATTTGTTTTATATTGGCATGCTCGGGAGGCGGTGGTGTCGCAGCTGCTTCCGGGGAGAGCAGGCTGGCTCAAAAAACGTATGGGACACCGGAAGAAATTCTGGTCCCTAACAACTATACGGTGGCCGTGTTCAACGGTACCACCGGCAAGGAAGAGGGCCGCAACGTGCTTTACGCGACCAGTAAAGGGAAGCCGGGTCATCTTAACGTCATTGATCTGGAGGATTATAAACTGCTGCGGAGCATTCCGATCGGACCTTCTGAAAGCTCCTGGGCACATACCACGGCACCGGACGGAACATTGTTCCTTGCGGCTGACGGCGGCGGAGCAAGGCTGTGGAGTTACTCTCCGGTTACTCATGTCCCTGTGCAGGTGGCGCAGTTTGACGGACAGTCGGTCCCGAACAGCATCACTACGGATGAACAGGGCCGTGTGTATGTCGGAACCTATCCCGGCGGCAAAGTGTACCAGTACGACCCGGCTACAAAGCAGACAAAAGATTATGGCCGCGTCATCGGATTGCTTGATCAGGAATATGTGCGCTCCATTGCTTACCAGGGCGGCAATATCTATGCCGGTACCGCACATAAGCAGATCGTACGCGTGAATTTAACGACAGGTGAGAAAACGAATATCGCTGCTTCCTTGCCGGTTAAGGAAGACACCGTATATGACTTGAGCACGATTGATAACCGTTATTTGTTTGCCAGATATACGGACGGAAGCGGCATTCCTGGAGAGGCGTTTATCTACGATACGCAGACGGAAAGCTGGCTGGATGTTGTGCTGGAGAACGTAACGGGACTGCACGCAACGGACTCGCTTGACGGAAAACTGTATTATATGTCCGACAAGAAGCTGAAAACGTTTGATCTTGCCACGCATGAGGTCGAGTTGACCGGAATGGAGTACAACAGCGGATTTCGGGGAGTAGATTGGGTGGAATTTCCGAACAATCCGGAATACCCGGGCAAAAATCTGGTTACCGTCCGATATGACGGCGGTGTTACGATCATGAACATCGACACCAAACAGGTACACCTGATGCCGCCGGTCATTCCGGGTCTGCCCGGCGTTGTAAACCGATTGAAAAGCGTATCCGATACAGAGTTGATCACCACCGGCTCGCAGGCGCGTTCTTCGCTCGTTGATCTGACGGATAAAACGGCGACGCCGTTCAGCATCGGTCAAGCAGATAGTGTTCATGCCGTGGGCAATAAGGTGTATATGGGCGTGTATCCGGAGGGCGGACTGTACGAGTTCGATTTATCGACAGCACCTGGAATGAACAATCCGAAGAGATTGGCCGTGCTGGGCAATGATCAGGAGAGGCTGGTGGATATTTCCAGTTCAAAGGGCAAATTGTACATTTCAACGATTTCCGGTTACGGAACCTTGGGCGGCTCCCTGACCGTATATGACACCGCTACCGGTGAAATAAACGTTCACCGCAATGTCGTCCAGAATCAGAGCGTGCTCAGCACCACGGTTTATGATGGCAAGGTGTTCGGCTCCACGACGATTCGGGGCGGACTCGGCTCCGAACCGACCGAGGCGGAAGCGAAAATCTTTGTATGGGATGAGGAGAAGCAGCAAAAAATCACCGAATTCCCGCTCAGGGTTCCCGGATTGGATAAACCGATATTCATCGGCGATCTTTCCGCCGGTCCGGACGGTTTGATCTGGGGGGCATCCTATGAATACATTTTTGCAATTGATCCCGATACCTATGAATTAGTAAAAAGCAAAAAGGTGTATCCAAGCTTAAACTTCAGCCAATGGGCGCATCACCCGCTGCGTTGGTCTGAGGATGGGTTGCTCTATGTGCTGTTTAACAACAAATTGACGGTCATAGACCCTGAAACGCTGGAACATCGGACATTGGCCGATACCTCCAGATTCGATTTGCATGCTGACGGGAACCTGTATTTCACAGATATGCAAACCAACACGATTCTGTATCGGATGGAAGTTGACGGAGAAGTCGTGGAAGAACCGCCGCATACGGCTGTTCCTGTTACCAATCCGGGCTTCGAAGAGGCTTTAAAGGGATGGAGCCCGCTATTCGCTCCCGGTAACGGTTACCGCTATGATCTCAGTACAGAACGCAGTTTCACAGGAACGAACAGCCTGAAGATTACGGACACGCTGAGAACGGCATCCGTTGCCGTTCAGAGTGATCCGATTCCCGTTATCCCGGGAGAGGAATATACGGCGGGCATGAATCTTTATATTGAATCCGGCCAGCCGGGCTTTATGTTCCGATTCTTTGATAGCAATAACGCGACCATCTCCACCTTGGAAACCCATTTGGATGAATCGCGATTGGCCCAGTGGCAGAAAGTGACGCTTAGAGGCAAGGCGCCGGCCAATGCAGCCTATGCTAAACTGATCGCGGTAACCTCCAGATACAATGTGGCAGCCGCATATTATGACGATTTCTATGTAACGGTAAAAGACAGTGTGCCGCCAGTCTCAACGGTAAACCCATCGCCTTCTCCCAACGAGAACGGCTGGGTGAATTCCGATGTGTCGTTGTCCATCTCTGCCGCCCGTGCCTATTCGATCGAATATTACGCGGAAGGGGCACAACCGATTGAGAAAACCACAGTAAAAGGGAGTACGGCTCAGCTTGAAATCACGAAGGAAGGCGTCACGACGGTCACCTATTCCGCCACCAACTTCTCAGGCGTGCCTGAGGTTCCGGGGACGCTGAAGGTGCAGATTGACAAGACGGCTCCGGTAGTAGAATTCACGGGGGAACGACAGTACACGGTTACCGATTCCGTATACGTCTCATGCAGCGCCGACGATAGCTTGTCCGGGTTAGCTGAGAATCCATGTCTTCGTCCACTGATTGAACGTCCTGCCTATTCCTTCGAGCCGGGATCCCATGATATTTCCGTAACGGCAATCGATCTGGCGGGAAATCAAACGGAAGCGGTCTTTAGTTTCGAGGTGTCCGTGACTTATGATAGCTTGTCCGCGCTTGCAGAGCATTTTGCCGCAAGTCACCCGGGACTCGCACAATCTCTGTCAACGAAACTCCTCCATGCCAAAGAGGCCGAGAATAGAGGAGACTCCTCTGCCAAGGAAGGCATGCTGAATGCCTTTTCCCATGAAGTCAGCGCACAATCAGGCAAAGTATTAACGGGTGAACAAGCAGAAGTGCTTGCCAAACTGGCAGGTCACCTGTAAGCGGGCGAAAGCTCTAGTCCTTCGTAAACACGATACTTTGCTTCTATATCTTCGTCCATATTTTTTAGAAACAGCCGCATGAATCACGCGGCTGTTTTTTGTATTCCATAAAGACAAGTTTCTTCATATAACAAGCATAAAACGATGTTTTCTCTTCCGTTATGATTTGGAAATGCGGTGTCGTCGAAATTTGTCATAACAAATGTGCGGTTTATACATCTAAAGTAGCAATTTTTCGATGTCATATTGACTGGAAAATAAAACCTAACTAGAATGTGTTATAACAAATAATCAAGTTCATAAAAAATGTTAATACAAGTTGTCGGGAAGGAGGTGGTGCATTACCAAGCAAGCCGATATTAGTGCCCCAACATGGCTAATATTGCTGACGCAATTTGATCGAGAAAAAGGAGGTCATGACAAAGCATGGACACCCGATTAAACTCGGCTTCCCCACAGCCCGCTCCAAAGTCCAACAAATGGACGCATGTAAAAAGGCAGCTTAAGCGAAATATCGGGTTGTACATCATTATCTCGCCGGCGGTGCTATATTTTTTGATCTGGCATTATTGGCCGATGTACGGCGTCCAGATCGCGTTCAAGGATTTTATGCCCGGGCTTGGCATTTGGAACAGTCCATGGGTCGGGTTCGAGCACTTCGAGCGGCTTTTTGACGCTTATTATTTTTGGACGATTCTGAAGAATACCATCGGGATCAGTTTATACGGACTGCTGGTTGGCATTCCCGCTCCAATCTTGCTTGCGCTTTTGTTCAACGAGATTCGAAATCGTAAATTCCGCTCATTCGCCCAAAGCATCTCCTACGCCCCACACTTCATTTCGGTTGTGGTCGCGGTCGGTATTCTGTTCTTCTTCATCTCACCGACGAATGGCGTCTTCAACTCCATCCTTGTTTCCTTGGGGAGGGAACCGGTCGATTATCTGGCAGAGCCATCGAAATTCTGGCATCTGTACGTCTGGTCGGGTGTATGGCAAGGAGTTGGCTGGTCTTCGCTCATCTACAGCGCTGCCATATCGGGCATCTCGCCTGACCTGTTCGAGGCGGCTTATATGGACGGGGCCAGCAAATTTCGGCGAATATGGCATATTACGATTCCCGGTATCGTTCCGACCATCGTAATCCTGTCCATTTTGAGCGCCGGCGGCATCATGAGTGTCGGCTTCGAGAAAATCCTGTTGATGCAAAACCCGATGAACCTGGAAACCTCCGAGGTGATCTCCACTTACATGTACAAGAGCGGGCTGCTTAACACCCAGTACAGCTTTTCCGCGGCCGTGGGCCTGTTCAACAATGTGATCAATTTTATTATCCTGATCATCGTCAATGCGGTTGCACGCAAGGCGGGGGAGACCAGCCTATGGTAAAGACTCGTCCGTGCAGGATTAAGGAGGGAATGTAAGCCGTGCTGCTGAACGTCAAACGAACGCCTGGAGAAAAGCTGGCCGATATCATCATTTTAGTGCTGTCCGTCCTCGTGATCACCATTATTTTGTACCCGCTTCTCTTTGTCTTGTTTGCTTCATTTTCCGATCCGCGCCAAATATGGGACAAGCCGCTGCTGCTGTTCCCGGCAGGTTTCAACCTGGACAGCTATGCCAAAGTGTTCGAGAACAGCGAGATCTGGAGAGGGTATGCCAATACACTCCTCTACGCATTCATAGGGACTGCGATCAATATTATGATGACGGTATTTGGCGCTTATCCGCTGTCCAGAAAGCGCTTTTACGGCAAGGGACTGTTTACGCTTCTGTTTGCTTTTACCATGTTTTTCGGCGGTGGGTTGATCCCTCTTTATTTGGTAAACAAGGAGCTTGGTTTGCTGAATACGATGTGGGCCTTGGTACTCCCTGGTGCGATCAGCGCCTACAACATGATTATCATGCGAACCTACTTCCAGACCCGGATTCCGCTGGAACTTGAAGAGAGCGCCTATGTCGATGGCTGCAACGATTTTCATATGCTGTACCGAATCGTCCTGCCTTTGTCTATGCCGATCATTGCTGTCATGATCCTGTTCTACGGGGTCGGCCACTGGAACTCTTATTTTGACGCCATGATTTATTTGACGGATCGAAATAAATTTCCGCTGCAGCTGATTTTAAGAGAAATACTGGTTCAGAACGACTTCAAGGAAATGGCCGGAATATCGGTCGGTGCCGAATATGCGGATCAGATGATGGTCAAGGAAGGCCTAAAATATGCGATCGTCGTATTATCCGCGCTGCCGCTGCTCCTGCTGTATCCGCTGCTGTCGCGTTTCTTTGAGAAAGGCATCATGGTGGGAGCTATCAAAGGGTAAAGCCGATAAAGGGAGCGGTCATTGCCGCTTGGAACTCATAACTCATGGAAAGAGGGGATACGGAAATGAGAAAAGGAATGAAGCTTCTGCTTGCCTTAACGATGACGTTCTCACTTACGCTTTCCGCCTGCAGCGGTTCGGGAGGGAAGGCAGAGCCGGAACCAGCCGGAACGGACGGAGATCCCGGCAGCATCAAGTTAAGGATCGTTAAGCGCGGATATACCGATGTGCATCCTCCGGCCGATCAATTATGGATGTGGCAAAAATACGAAGAAATGTCCGGTATTGAAGTCGAATTTGAGGAGCTGGCGGGCTCCGCCGTGACCGAAAGGAAAAATGTCATGCTCGGCTCCAACGACCTGCCGGATGCATTCTATCGCATTGCCTTTGGCACCGACGAGCTGATGAAATACGGCAAACAGGGTTTGTTTGTTCCGCTTGAAGACCTGATTGAGCAGCATGCGCCGAACTTGAACAAGCTGCTGAAGGACAATCCAGACATCAGGGGAGCCATCACGATGTCGGACGGACATATTTATGCCCTGCCGTACGTTGATTTCTCGAAAGCGTTTAATTCCGTTCGTTTGTATATCCACAAGGGTTGGCTCGATGAAGCGGGACTTGAGGTTCCGAAGACGACCGAGGAGTTTCGCCAGGCGCTGAAAAAGGTGCGGGAGAAGGACAGCTCGCGTCTGGGCTGGGTGCTCGAGTCTTCTTATTGGACTTTCCTGGAGAGCTTCCTGGCCGGCAGCTTTGGTATGGGAGAAGGCGGTGCCAAGGCATTCGGCCAATATCTATACAAGGATGCGGACGGACAGGTCAAGACGACGTTTAATGATCCAAAGTACAGAGAGCTGCTCCGCTACATGAGCGATCTGTATAAGGACGGGTCGCTGGCCCAGCAGAATTTCACGACGGGCTACGATTATGCGAAGTGGTCTACGGACGGTTCCAACAATCTTATCGGTTCGTTTGTTTGGGAAGGGCCGGGATATATCGGTAAGGATGCGGCGGAGAACTATGTGGGCATTCATGCCCTCGAGGGGCCTAATGGGGATAAAGTCGCAGGGGTGCTGGGACCGCCGGCGAAAGGAATTTTTGGATTCGTCATCACGAACAAAAACAAATATCCGGTTGAAACCATCAAGTGGATTGATTATTTCTATGGAGAGGAAGGGATTAACTTCGCCACCTTTGGACTTGAGGGCGAAACCTACGATTTGGTTGACGGCAAACCGAAATACAAGGACGAGATTTTAAACTACAAGGGTGGCGTGCAGTTGGGTGCTTTCCAATATGTCGATAATGTGTATGGTGCTTATTATCCGTATGTTGAGCCTGACGACGATTTGCGGATGGCGGCGCGCGGGACGACGGTAGCCGACGAGATTAAGGCGGATCCGGCTGAACTGGATCAGCTGGCGCCTAAAGAGCTTTGGCCGGATTTCGTTCCCACGGATGACGAAGCCAATCAAACGAGCGCGATCCTGACCGATATTAATAAATACATTGAGGAGATGCGGGTGAAGTTTGTGACGGGGAAAGCCAGCTTGGACACGGACTGGGATAACTACGTCAAGACCCTGGATAAAATGGGAGCCCAGAGCTATCTGGATATCAAACGGGCGCAGTATGAACGTTATTCCAATGTAAAGTAACCGAAATGGCGCAAAGAACGGAGGATAGGAGCGGTTTACATGCCAATGATGCAAACGCTATAATTTTAGTACGACAAGATGAACACTGGAAAATAGATAAAGATGGGATGAGAACCAAGTTGACCAAAGACAATAAACCACCGCTGTACCGCGTGATTATGGACGAGCTGAAATCGCAAATTTCATCAGGCCACTATCCTCCTGAAGCCCAGCTTCCAACAGAGGCCGAGCTGAGCTCCGCCTTCGGCGTGAGCCGTATTACAACAAGAAGAGCGCTCGAGGAACTGGAGCGGGACGGGTTTATCTACCGCATCAAGGGAAGCGGCAGCTTTGTTAAACCCCGGCAACGTGGACAGGAGCAGCGGTCGGTTGGAACGGAAAAAATGATATCGCTTATCCTGCCTTCCGAAGACGACCGCGGTACGATGGGATATATTCGCGGAGCTTCGGATTGGCTCAACGCGAACGGCTACTATTTGAGCATTCACCAAAGCGATTATGATTCCCAGAAAGAACGCGATCTTCTGGAAATGCTGACCCGAAAGGGCATTGCGGCCATCATATTGTATCCGCGGAACGATCAGACGAACTATGACATTTTGCATCGACTTTGCCTTGAAGATTATCCGATCGTGACCATCGATAAATATTTTGACAGCCTGCCGTTAGGGGCGGTGGTTTCCGACAATTTGGGCGGTTCCTATCAAGCCGTATCCAGGCTGATTGAGCTCGGTCATCGAAAGATTGCGTTTCTGACAGCGGTCAGCATTGAATCCACCTCATCGGTGCGCAACCGCTATTTCGGATACTGCCAAGCGCTGAAGGACCACGGGCTTCCCGTCGATAGCCGTTATATCAGGCTGAATATGAAGGATTATCGGGAGAAGGTTGGCTTTGAGCAATTTTATAATGAGCTGCTCGACTCTTATCAGGTGGAAGGGGTAACGGCTGTTCAGACGGAGAATGATCTGATCGCCGCCAACTTGCTGAACCGCTGTTTGGAACGAGGGATCCGCATTCCGGAGGATATATCGATCATAGGCTTTGATAATAACCCTGTCACAGAGCATGTCATGATCCCGCTGACTACCGTTGAGCAGAATTTTTATGAGATTGGACGCCAAGCGGCCGAACATGTTGTAAACTGGCTGGAGAGAGGGAAACAGACGCCGGACCGGACATTGATCCCCGTCAAGCTGGTAGAGCGTGATACAACCGCTCCTCCTCCAAAAGGGAAAGTCACGGAGTAGATTTGATATGAAGGCTGATTGCCGGGTAGATTCTTTACCTGCGCGATCAGCCTTTTTATAGGCATGTAAAAGTTGAATATAAAAATTCTCTACTTACTCAAACACGCTGCAAGGATGGTACATTATTTAGAGGTAAGGAGTCCGATAAGCGAAACATGACACCAAGCGAACCAAGACATGAAAGGAGGTGAACAGCATGTGTACGATTCATATGCTGGTGGGGATACCCGGCAGCGGAAAAAGCTATCATGCCAAACAATTATGCAAAAGCGAGCGGGCCGTCATCGTTGCGACGGACTCGATCCGTGAAAGATTGTTCGGCAGCGAATCCAAACAGAAAAACACGTATCTGGTATTTGACGAAGCGTTCGCCGCGATCGAACAGGCGCTTGCGTCAAGGCGAAATGTCGTATTTGATGCCACCAATGTCAGCCGGGAGCGGAGACAGAAGTTTCTGAAGCGATTTGGCGATAGATCGGTGGAATGCCATATTTGCACAGCCCCTTATGAAGTGGCTCTGGAAAGAGTTAAACGACGAAAACGCCGGCTCGATGAGAAGATCATGACGAAGTATGCCAAGAATCTTGAATTTCCTGTCATCGGAGAAGGATTCAGTGATTTGCATCTTGTTCACGAGCAGGGCGAAACTCAGCTTACAAGAGAAGAACTGGAAGTGCTGCTAACAAGCAAACCGGGTCATGATGAGTTATTCGGCTACTTGTCCCAATCTCCTTATTTCAACATGATGCTGGGATATGATCAGGAGAATCCGCATCATTCCAAGACGTTGTCGGAGCACACGTTTGCCGTGCTGGAATATATTAATGCTTTCTATGAAGGCGAGCATCTGCTGGCTATGCAATTAGCTGCGCTGTTCCATGACGCGGGCAAGCCGTTCTGCAAAGTATGGAAGCAGGCAAGAGGGTACTATTCCTATTATGGGCACGAGCATGTATCGGCAAGCATAACCTGCCATACATTGAAGGATCTCGGTTATGAACATGCATTTATTCAGCACGTCGTTCAACTAGTGAGCTTTCATATGGAAATTTTGCATGGAGGGGATGCCGGGGCATCCAAAATCTATCATTTGTTAGGCGAAGATTTGCTGGCTGAGCTGTATTTCTTCGCGGAAGCCGATACCTACGGCAAATAAGGAGGTGAACAACGATGAAAATGAAATATCCCAAAACGATGCATTTGCCATGGTCCAGAGGTTATACGGATGACGATAAGATTTTACGGAATACCGACCATTTTACGGGGCGGGAAGTTGTCATTACCGAGAAAATGGACGGGGAGAACACCACGATGTACCCCGATTTCATCCATGCCAGGTCCCTGGACAGCAAGGATCATTCTTCCCGTCATTATGTGAAGACACTGCATGGTAGCATCAAGTATTTAATTCCGGAAGGTTATCGTCTCTGCGGGGAAAACGTATATGCCAAGCATTCGCTCTCGTATGGAGCGCTGCCTGCATATTACATGCTGTTTTCGGTGTGGAATAAGGATAATGTATGCTTGTCGTGGGATGAGACGGAGGCTTGGGCGGAACGTCTGGGGCTAGTAACAGTTCCTGTCTTGTACCGGGGACTTTGGGACGAGGGTGCCGCCAAGGCATGTTATACGAAGCAGTCAAACTGCGGAGGGGAACAGGAAGGTTATGTGGTTCGGCTGGCTTCCTCATTCGCTTATGACGATTTTAAACGCAGCGTTGCCAAGTTCGTGCGCAAGAATCACGTACAAACCGATGAGCATTGGCTAAGCAAACCGATCGAACCGAATCGTTTGGCTGTCGGGGAATACAACAGTAAGATTGAATAATTATCGATAATTTATAGAGAATGAGGTGTTGTTCATGTAATTCCTGATTGCTTTTTATATGAGACGATGTGAATACATAGACATGAGCTGCCGCTATATCGGGGCTTTTTTTATTGTTTTTTTGTACATACGGTTACCACATTTTGTTAGTTCAAGTATAATGAACCTATACATAAGGATGAACAACAGAACCATCATGATTTCAGGATAGGAGATAAGATGAATAAGAAGAGGATGTTTCGAGTTTCTGCTCCGTCAGGGGTCAGACTGATGATTTCGATGTTGATTTTGATCGCTATTCTTCTTGGAAATATCATGAGACACCACGGGGAAAAGGATGTCTTTTATTATTTCAGTATCATATGGTCAGTTTTTTGTTCGGCCGTTTTCATCATCTCCGTATATCGAACCTATCTAATGAAACCAGGCGTGATAGAAATGGCTCAAGAAGGAATCGTCATAAACGGTACAGTTATTAACGCTGAAGCTGTGAAATGTTTACTGATCAATCATGACAGGAAACCGGTGATCGGGATCAAGCCGAAAGGGCGTGCAATAGTACCTCTAAGGTTATGTTTTACGTTCGAGGAGGAGCAAGTGGAAGGGATCAGGCAGTTGGAGACCTGGGCACAAGAAAGACAGGTGAAGGTTTCAAAAGGATTTTTTATGAGATGGTTGTAGGGAACTAGTATCCCACTTTGTTCATGTATTGGCTGCAGTTTCACTTTGCTTCACAGGTTTAATGCTATTAATTCTTTTATTAAAAAATAAAATCAAGAAAGCAATCAAGAAGAAATGTCACGAAGATGGGTCAGCTATAATGTAATCAGGTGTTTAGCCATGAACTTCATTATGGGGAGAGAAATCATGAATAATATGTACAATCATTTGGATATGACCCAAATATTAAACCGAATCGACACATTAAGCTCTCAAGCACAGCCGTTATGGGGAAAAATGGATGTTGCCCAAATGCTGTCTCACTGCTCCGCGTTCCAAGACATAGCCATGGGCATCACGAATCCTCCAAGAGGTTGGTTAGGTATATTGGTAGGAAAATTCGCGAAGCCCATGTTTTATAACGAAAAGTCGTTACCCCGCAATATGTCTACCATTCCGGACATTTTGATTGCGGATCCAAGAGAATTTGAAACGGAAAAAGAACAATTGAAAGAAAAAATTATAGCGTTCCAAAACAACGGACCCAAGAAATGTACCACACATCCCCATCCATTCTTCGGTAAAATGACCCCGGAGCAATGGGGGGTAGGATTATACAAGCATCTGGACCATCATTTAAAACAGTTCGGCGTATAAGGCTCAAGAACCTATGTAGTCATGATGCAGATATAACCTCGCAGAGCCAGCACACCATGAATGTTGGCTCTACGAGGTCGGAGGTTCTACTGCAGCTTATGTATGTATCTCTTTATATCCAATCCTCGTATTTCTCCATCGTAAACTCGCCTTCCAGCTCGAGCCGGGTATCCGGCTTACTGCCGTCATAATAGTTGCCATCCATCGTTGATCCAATCCAATATACGTAAAATACGCCATTCCCTCTATACTCGATACGTCCCTGGTTATCATTCACCTCCTGGTGTTCAGAATAATACAGCCTTGCATCCAGGCTTCTGGAGTTCTCGTTATAACCCTGGGTAATCGTAAATTCCAGCGGTGCAAACTCATCTAATTTTAACGTATCCAGATAAATCGCAAGCTCCGAGTCCGGATTGTTCAGCAATGCATCCGAATCCGGTAAACACTGGAGCGGCTCGGGTTCTTGAATCCTTACTTTTTTCTAAATGGTAGCACAAACCCGTCACGGCACCAATAAGAAAGCTTACTATCGCTACCTTCCATATCATGAAATGGATCGATCTGCGAAATTAACAGGGAGAGGGAATAAATATGCTATTGCTAATTTGATATTTTATTGTAAAATGATCCGCAATAGATTCGTTTAATCATGGCAAGTCTTCATGTTATTACAGGAGAGGTTGATCGAGCATTGATGAGACGACGGAGGTTAGAACGTGTAACGGGAAAGTTCAGCCGATGGATTTACGGCATTTCGTTTAAACAAAGAGTTCGCTTGTCCTTCGCTATTATGATAACGCTTGCAATCGGAGCGGTAGGAATGACAACCTATTGGATCGCTTCCAAGGAGCTTCAGAAGAACGCATTTGAATCCAGACAAGAGACCGTGAACAAAACGACTCAGATTCTGGACGATAAGCTGGCCGGCATCTCCAATTCGGTTCGTTCCCTGATGTTCAGTTACGCCTTCAAGGAAATGATGCTGGATGTGCAGAGCAACGACATCTCAAATTATTACGTGCATTTGTCTGAGCTTCAGTATGTGTTTTCGCAAGTTTCCTTTAACGAACCTCTAATCGAAAGCATTCTCATTGCCACACCTATCGGAGATTTCTATCCGGTATCGCAGCGCCGTTCCCAGACGCAGTCCTTTTATGAATCCGGCATGTATTACGATGTGAAAGAGAGCTATGGGGGGATTTGGGTTAAGGGGCACACCGACAAGTTTTTTACCGGGGACAGCCGCACGCTTTCCTTTGTTACCAAGGGAACGCAGGAGAACGTTTCGAATACCAACGTATTCATCGTGGTGAACGTGAACGAAAGCGGATTGATCGGCACGGTCAACCAGCATTCATCGAACGATGACAGCGACTATTTTGTCATCGATTCGAAAGGCGAGGAAGTGATTCGGACGGCATGGTCGTCCAACCACAATCTTATGAAAGATAAACCGTTCTTGTACAATGTTTCAGAAGGTAACCAAGGTTCATTCTTTCATCATTTTGACGAAACCGATTACCTGGTGAATTACACCCGATCCGCCGTGGTCAAGGACTGGAGCCTGTTCGGCATTCAGCAGAAGGATAAATTGCTCGAACAAATGAACGGCGTCAAGCGAACCACCTTTTATATCATGCTGATCTTTCTGCTTCTAACCTGGCTTCTATCTACCAACTTGACGGGAATCCTGCTAAATCCGTTATATAAACTGCAACGGCTCATGCGGGAGGTCGAGGACAACCGCCTGAATGTCCGCTTTGCCAGCCGGTCTACCGACGAAGTTGCGCAGGTGGGTTATCAATTCAACCGAATGCTGGATGAAATCAACCGCCTCATCGATGATGTACGGCTGAGCGAATCCGGGAAACGCAAGGCGGAGATGCGGGCTTTGACCGCGCAGATGGAGCCGCACTTTTTATACAACACCCTCAATACGATATACTGCAAATCGGTATTAGGCGAGAACGATGAGGTCAATGAGATGATTCTGTCCTTGTCCCAGATGTTCCAGTTAGGGCTGAGCGGAGGCAAGGATTGGAACACGCTGGAGGATGAGCTGCTGCATGTGGAGCAGTATTGTGTCCTGCAGCAAAAATGTTATGAAGGTCTGTTTGAGTTTGAAGTTACCGTGACCGACGACTCGTTATTAAATAGCCTTTTGCCCAAAATTCTATTGCAGCCAATCGTGGAAAACAGCATTCAACACGGTTTTAAGGATATAAGCGCTGGAGGTTGTATCCATGTGCGGGTTTACAGGCAAGACGAACGGCTGCACCTGATTATAGAGGATAACGGGATCGGCATGGATGCGGCTAAGGTAAGGAAGGGGATGCTGCAGCCGCCGGTCTCCAAGAAGGGTTATGCCTTGAATAATATCGTGAACCGGCTCAGTCTCTTCTATGGCGATGAAGCCGGAATCGAACTGACCAGCCTTCCTGGCAAAGGATCAAGAACGGAAATATGGATGCCGATTAGAGAAGGAGACAGTGAATCATGATGAATGAATCACCCGTGATTAAGTTATGCATCATCGATGATATTCGAAGCGTGGTCGACATGATCGCCCGAAAGCCGCCATGGAAGGAACATCATATTGAGGTCGTTGGTACGGCGCTGGATGGCGAGGAAGGGATTCGCCTGGTTAAGGAGATGAAACCTGACATTGTCCTTACGGACATCCGGATGCCCAAAAAGGATGGCTTGGCCATGACGCAAGAAATTCTCGAAAGTTCTCCTTCCACGAAGATTGTCATTCTCAGCGCATACACCGATTTTTCGTTTACGAGGCAAGCCATTCGCCTAGGCGCATTTGATTTTGTCAAGAAACCGTTCTCCATGGATGAAATCGTACAGGTGGTGTTAAAGGCAAAGGCAGCTTACGAAGAAGAACGGCAGGAACAGAGCAAGCTCATGGAATTGAAGCAGAATATGATAACAAGCTTGCCGGTCTTGCAGCAGGAATATTTATCTTTGTTGATCCATCACCGTACGAATGCTGCAGCGGCCTATCAGAAATGGCAAACACTCGGTATTAAGCTTGAGCCGCGGTATTTCAATCTCTTCATCGTGGAACTGGACCGTTTCATGGACAAATATAAAGAGCAGCCTGCGCGCGAAGTGGAGCTGATCCGGTTCAGTCTCCGAAATATTCTGGAAGAAACGATAGGGACTTTTACTCGTGGCGTCGTCTTTAGCGAGGCATTGAACCGTTTTGTCTGCCTGATCAATTGCGAGGATATGGGGAGGGCGGAGCAAATATCGGAAGCGTGCCGGCTGAACATTTACCAATTTACGCATTCAACCATCTCCATCGGGATTGGCATGTGCGTCACTTCGATTGATGAGTTACCCGATTCGTATCAGCAGGCCCTGAATGCAATGGAATATCATTTCTATACGGTTGGCAATGGCGTGAACAGATATATCGGTTCCTCGGTTGAGGAGAAAACCCTGCTGAATTATACGGCTTCAACCGAACAAGAATTTCTGTTTGCTTTACGATCCGGGCATCGGGAAAAATGTCGGCTGATTCTGGAGCAAATTTTTAATGATATATTGCAGCGTGACCCGCTGCCCAAGCCGCAGCAAGTCGAAAATTTATGTTATGAGCTGTCATCCAAGATATGCAGGGTCATGTCGGAGTTATTCCCTCACGAACGAGTAAAGAGGCTTGAGGAACAATGGAACGCGGTAAAGAGTTCCACCCTTGTTTCGTTCCAGATCATGCGGGATACGGTAAAAGGGATATGCCTTGAAGCTTGTTCTTGGGTCGAGCAGGAGCGCTCGGACGAATCAACGAAATTGATCTATCAGGCGAAGGATTATATATGTGCGCATCTACATACAAACTTAACGCTGGATGTTTGCGCGAAGCAGTTTAATATCAGTCCAGGGTATTTCTCGAATCTGTTCAAAAAAGTGCTGAATATCTCCTTTCAACAATTCGTGATTCATCAGCGAATGGAAAAAGCCAAAGAAATGCTGATCGATGATTATCAGGTACAGGAGATCGCTCTGGAGCTTGGGTATGAGCATCGGCGCTATTTTAGCGAAATCTTCAAGAAACATACCAATATGACCCCATCCGAGTTCAAGCTGTATAGTACGGGGAAGGTCAGCACACCGATGGACCTGGACTAACTGCGAGTCAATCATCATATTTCGATAAAGCCTTGTTTCCGTGTTTATTGGATGCAGGGCTTGTTTTGTGAAGGGACGGATTCATGGGGAAACCTGCCCTCGATGTGTGGTTACCCGCATTATGCGGGTGAGAGGCGGCCCTTATAATGAGAGAGAAAGAACGAGATTCCGTAGATAAAAAAAGGGAGGTAACATGGATGAAGTTAAGCAAGAAATTCCTTATATCCGCGATGTGTTTGGTGCTTTCGGGAAGTCTAGCAGCTTGCGGTAGCCCGAAATCCACGGATCAAGGAGCGGATTCCAAAACCGATGCCAAGACAAAGATCACTTATTGGACCGGAGATCGCCATGATTCTGAATTTGTCAAAGAGACCATCGCGACATTCAACGAAACGAACCAGGACAATATCGAGGTGGAGCTGGTCATCAAGGGTGATGATTTCGATCAAGCGCTCGACATGTCCTTTCAGACTTCAGAGCCGCCGGATGTTATCCGCGTGAAAGAAAACACCATACAGACGTTCTATAAAAAAGGATTTCTGGCACCGATCGACGAGTTCCTGACGGACGAAATGAAAGAAAAGTTTCCGGTGATGGAGGATCTGAACCGTTTTGAGGGAAAACGCTACAGCCTGCCGAACTACGGCACAACGATGCGATTGATCTATAATAAAGAGCTCTTTGCCAAAGCGGGTATTGAGCAGCCGCCAACCACCTTGGATGAGCTGGTCGAGACAGCCAAGAAAATAACCGAAGTGGGGAAGGCAAGCGGAGCCTATGGATTCGCCCAGAATTTCAAAAATCCTTCCAGTGCATTGGGGCGTTCCGCCCGAGTAATCGCAGAGGTGAGCGGTTACGGCGGGTTTGGATATGATTTTAAGACGGCCCGTTACGATTTCAGCGGCTTTAAGCCGATCATGGAAGCCTTCAAGCAAATCAAGGACGACGGAAGCATGCTGCCGGGTGTCGAATCGCTTGATATCGATCCATTGCGTGCTCAATTCGCCGAAGGGAAAATCGGCATGTACTTATCCTTTTCCGCTGAGGCTGGGGTCTACCAATCGCAATTCCCGGCAAAAATCGACTGGGCAGCGGCACCCGTTCCTTCCATAGACGGTCAATTCAATGGCGCTTCCGGCTTCCTTGGCGGGCAGTGGTTGGCCATTAGCTCGGAGTCGGAACACAAGGAAGCGGCATGGAAATTCCTAACGTATATGTACGATGAGTCGATCCTACAACAGTACCAAGAGAAGGGATTCGGCATATCGATGGTTCCTTCGGTCAGCGCGGTTGCGGCGAAGCCCGAAGTGAAAGGGATCGATGGATTCCTGCCCAACAAGTACGACGGTGTCTGGCCGGTCTATCCGACCGTGCCGGTACAAGGCATGAAATCGGATGACGCCTTCTTCAAATACATCCTAAGCGGAGGCGATCTGGATTCCATCATCAACGACTTGAATACCCGCTATAATGCCGCCTTGGACGCTGCCATTGCGAGCGGAGAAGTGAAGGCGGAGCCGATGACAGATTTTAATCCGTTGGATCTTGCCGGACAATACGCTAAATAGATAGATTCATGGGGGATGGGGCATGCTCCATCCTTTCTTACATTCTAAAGAGACCGCAAGGAGTTGAGAGGATATGAATAAAGCGAAGAGTGTTGCTTTTTCATACAGCTTTCTGTTGCCGAGCTTTATTCTGACCATGGTTCTTGGCATTTACCCGATCATGTGGGCGATGAGGTATATGTTTTACGATTATAAAGGATATGGCGCCGAACGATTCGTAGGATTGGCCAATTTCGAACGCGTCATGAGGGATCATCAATTCTGGGAATCCGTAGCCAACACGTTCATCTATGCCGGAGGCAAACTCCTGCTGTCGATACCGCTCGCCCTGATCTTGGCCGTTATTCTGAATTGGAGGATCAAAGGCAGAAATTTGCTGAGAGCGATATTCTTTATGCCGACAATCATAAGCACCGCTGTGATGGCGGTCGTGTTTTTTACGATCTTTAATTCTTATAATGGCATTCTCAATCAGTTCCTGCTGAAATATCAAATCATCGGGAATGCCATCGATTGGCTGGGCGTGGATTATGCCATGCTGACCGTTATTCTTGTAGCCGTGTGGGGAGCAATTGGCAATTACATGCTTTTGTTTCTGGCGGGGCTGCAAAACATCCCCGAAGATGTCTACGAAAGCTCGGCGCTGGATGGGGCAAACAAATTTCAGCAATTTCGGTACATTACCGTTCCGATGCTGGGGCCTGTGATGCAAATGATCATCATGTTGGCCATCATCAATGCGCTAAAAGGCTATGAGAGCATCATGGTGATGACCGATGGCGGTCCGATCGGAAAAACCAATGTCATGTTCCTATACGTATATAAGTTGTTCTTCCCGCCGGCTGGCTCCACGGCATCCACGCAAATCCAGGAGTTCGGCTATGGCAGTGCGGTAGCATTTGTTACGGCCGTGATCGTCGGCGTCATTACGATACTTTACTTCTATGGCTCGAAACGCATGAGTCATAACGAATAAGGGGGAAACGTTCATGAGAATCGCATGGAATACTATACTGTGGGCGTTTCTGTTCGTCGTCGCATGTTTAACGCTGTTTCCCGTGGTGATCACTTTGCTGGGCTCCTTCAAAACTAATGCCGAGCTTACGGCGGGAGCCACATTTCTGCCGGCTGAATGGCAGTTCTCCAACTATATCGAAGCCTGGGAACAAGCGAATTTCTCAACCTACACGCTGAACAGCCTGTTCGTTGCCGGGGCCGCGACCCTCGGAACGTTATGGGTGGCTTCCATGGCGGCGTACGTCGTGAACCGAATGGACTTTATCGGTAAAAAGCTATACGTCGGCCTGCAGGCATTTACGATGTTTGTCGCCATCGGCGCCGTGGTGCTGCGCCCTCAATTCGACCTCATGGTTCAGCTTCATCTGCATAACTCGCTGTGGGGCGTAATCCTAATTTTAATCAGTGCTCATGCTTCAGCATTCTTCATCCTGCTCAGCTTTATGAGCGGGATCCCCAAGGAGTTGGACGAAGCCGCGCGTATCGACGGGTGCTCGCCGGGCAGAACGTTCTGGAGAATCATCATTCCCTTGCTTACGCCCGGGCTTGGCGTGTGTGCACTGTTTGCTTTCCGCGGTGCTTGGAACGAGTATCTGCTCCCGTTTGTGTTTACGCTCAGCAAACCGGAGCTGCAGACGTTGACCGTCGGCCTTGCCAATCTGAAGTACGGTGTCGCAGCCGCTTCACAGACCCACTTCATGATGGCCGGGGCGTGCCTGTCCATTCTCCCGATCCTTATCGCTTATATATTTGCCAACAAATCCTTTATGCAAATGACCGCCGGCTCTTTAAAGGGCTAGCGGCATCCTATCCACAACCAGGAGGCTCATGCTATGAATTCAGTTCATATTGGAAATCTCATCTCTAGTTCCGTGATTCGGCGCCATCCGAGTAACCCGATTCTGGATGCGGCCCGCGTTCCATACCCGACTGCGCTTGTATTCAATGCAGGCGTGACTAAATTCAACGGAAAATACGTGATGGTGTTTCGTAACGACTACGGCAGTGCAGAACGCCAGACGCTCGATCCCCATCATACCACCGACCTTGGCGTCGCCTTCAGCGATGACGGGGTTCATTGGGAGGTGCAGCCAAAGCCGTGCTTCAAGCTGCATGACCAAGAGATCATTCGGGCGTATGACCCTCGGCTCACCGTTATCGACGGTCGCTGTTACATGTGTTTTGCCGTGGACACGCAGCATGGCATTCGCGGAGGCGTCGCGGTTACGGACGATTTTGAGAATTTTGAAATATTGAGTTTGTCGACGCCGGATCTGCGCAACATGGTGCTGTTTCCCGAGAAGATTGGCGGCAACTATGTGCGGCTGGAGCGGCCCTTCACGGTGTACAGCCGAGGAGGAGTCGATCGGTTTGATATGTGGATATCGGAATCGCCGGACTTGAAGTATTGGGGAAATTCCAATTTACTTCTAGCGGTCGAGGACGTCACATTTGCCAATGACAAGATTGGCCCAGCAGCTCCTCCGATCAAGACAAAGCATGGTTGGCTTACAACATTTCATGCGGTGGATCTTGATCCCGAAAGGGGCAAGAACGGGTGGGAATCTTCCTGGAAAAAACGCTATACCGCCGGCTTGATGATGCTGGATCTGGATAATCCAAAAAAAATCATCGGTTTGTATAAGGAGCCCTTACTGGCACCTGAGGTTCGTTACGAGACCGAAGGGGGCTTCCGGAACAACGTGATCTTTCCTGGCGGCATGATACTTGAAGATGATGGCGAGGTTAAAATTTATTACGGTTCAGCGGACGCGGTGGAATGTTTGGCCACGGCACATATCGATGATTTGATTACATTATGTCTGAATGACTAGTGCGAGGTGAGGATAAGAAAATGACGATTTGGAATCTTCTACAGCATCCTCCTGCTCGTTATCGAACGGTGCCGTTTTGGTCCTGGAATGACGATCTGAATAAGGATGAACTCTTACGGCAGATCGAAGAGATGCACAAGGCCGGTATCGGCGGTTTTTTCATACATGCCAGGGGAGGACTTACCGTACCTTATATGGGTGAGGAGTGGATGGAGGCCATACAGGTCTGCATCGAGAAAAGTCAGGAGCTCGGGCTGGAGGCATGGCTGTACGACGAAAACGGCTGGCCCAGCGGTTTCGGTGACGGAAAGGTGCCCGCACTTGGTCCTGCTTATCAGCAGAAGCGGCTGGCTTATGAATGGGCTCCGTTTAAGGACGGAAATGAAGTGACGATAGCCTATTACGTTCTGAGCGGTGAAGAGCTGCGGTTACTCACTCCGGATGATCCTCGCAGTCCTGACTTTCGTGTATATTACGAGATCAATCCTTACTATATCGACACGCTAAGCAAACAGGCTGTAAAGGCGTTCATTACAACCATCTACGAAGCTTACTGGACGAAGTTCGGCAATAAATACGGTTCGGTTCTAAAGGGGATATTCACGGATGAACCGCAATTTGGCCGGGGCGATCTTCCGTGGTCGCTGGAGCTGGAAGAAGCTTTTGAAACCCATTATGGATATTCCCTGATTGAAGCACTACCTGGACTCTTCTTGGAAACGAATGACTGTCGCAAGATAAGGTATGATTATTGGTCTTGCGTTACCGCATTATTCACTGAAGCCTATGCCATGCAGATCGGAGCGTGGTGCGGGGAGCGGGGGTGGTCCTCGGCCGGACATGTCGTGGACGAGCAAACGCTAATGAGCCAAGCGACTTCGGTAGGCGATCCGCTGCTCTTCTATGAGTATCTGCAAATCCCCGGCTGCGACTGGCTCGGCCGTTCGGTCAGCGAAGAGCCGCTTGTTCCCAAGCAAGTCAGCTCCGTTGTACGTCAGCTCGGCAAAAAACAAGCCATCACCGAGAGTTATGGCTGCACCGGATGGAATATCAGCTTTCAGGATTTAAAGCGGATCGGGGAATGGCAATTCGTTCACGGGATGAATCTCATGTGTCAGCATTTGCAGGCCTATTCGCTTAGAGGGCTGCGGAAACGGGATTATCCGCCATCGTTGTTCTATCAACAGCCTTGGTGGGAGCACTATCACCACTTTAACGATTACTTTGCCCGTTTGTCCATGCTGCTTGTGGAGGGCACACGGCAGGCCGATGTACTGCTGCTGCATCCCATCCGGACCGCTTGGGTGGAGCAAGCGGGCTCAGACTCCAGCCGGATTGAACCTTATCATCAATCGTTTGCCCAGTTGTCCCGCTGGCTGTGCCAATCGTTTATCGAGCATGATTACGGCAGCGAGGGAATCATGGAACGTCATGGTAAGGTAGCGGGTGGACGATTCATTGTAGGAGAGGCCGACTATCGGATTGTTGTCATACCTCCTTGTGTTACCTTAAATAAAGTAACCGTGAATCTGCTCCATCAGTTTATTCTTCAGGGAGGAACGTTGATCGCTTTCGAGCCTTATCCGTACCTGATCAATGGAGAACAGAGCAAAGATATTATTAATTTAATAGGAGCTGCATTGAAACCCGCCTGGAACCGGTTATCTTTGGCGAAAATGATGTCCGGCATCGTTTCCCCTTCGATCTCTGTAAATGACGGGCAGTGGAATCCCATTGCATCGGATATGCTTAACATTCAGACCCTTAAGCTGGACGACTCTTATCTCTATTATCTGGTGAATTCGGGAGAAGAGCTATATCCGGATATAGAGGTAACTATTTATCGAAAGGGTAGGCCCTTTCTTATTCATTTGGAGAGCGGCGGGATCGAACCGTTGAACCATAAAGTAATGGCGGACGGCATTCGGCTGAACTTGACGCTGCACCCAGCGCAATCCTATATGATCCGAGTTGTGCCGGATGATGAGGCCCTGAACGATTCCGATTCCAATACGGTAACTGAACTCGATTGCGGAAATGCCGAAACTCATATTCAACACTTGGATGAGCAGTGGAGTATCGATTATATCGATGATAACAACTTAACGCTGGATACGTGCAGGTATCGGGTGGAGAATGGCGAGTGGTCTGAACCTCTGCCCCTTATTTTTATTCAGGACGTTCTGCTCAAGATCGGAGCGCCCGTGCATATCGAATTGGAATTCGAGGTTGCCGTAACTTTCGATCCAGTCATTGAACGGGAATTGTATCTTGTCATGGAGAATCCGGAGAAAACGAATATCCGGGTGAACGGAAACGAAGTAGCATCTCATAGCTGTGGCTGGTGGAGAGACGTTGCTTTCAAGAAGATCGATATTAGAGGCTGCCTTCAGCGCGGTCGTAATACCATCAGGCTTGCCCTGGATTTTTGGAACGCGCCCGAAACGTATGCGGCAATGGAGCGTGCCGATCAATTTGAAGCTGAAGCGAATAAGCTTACGTTTGATACGGAGCTCGAGAGCGTTTATATCATCGGGGATTTTGCGGTAACATCAGAATCTGCGTTCGTTGATGGGGGAGATGGCGTCCTCTATACGGATGGTCCGTTCAAGCTATCCGAACCTCAGCAAGAATGCTCGCTGGCGGATGATCTGGTCCGTCAGGGCTTGCCGTTCTTTGCAGGAAGCATTCGGCTTGTGCAGACGATTTCGATTCGACCGGATAATCGAGCGAGCTGGTTATGGCAGTTTGGCTCTAGGCCGAATGCAATTGTTACGCGACTAAGCATCAATGGGAAAGAAATTCGCTCCTTCTTATGGGAGCCGTATGAGGCGGATATTTCAGGATATCTCCAAACCGGAGAGAACCTGATTGAGCTTGAGTTGATCGGGAGCTGCAGAAACTTGCTCGGTCCGCACCACCATGTGAAAGGGGAGCCGTTTAAGGTAGGTCCCCACAGCTTTAAGGATAAACCCGGTTGGACGGATAAGGATCTCGATCCAGACACCCCGATCTATCAAAACCGATATGCTTTCGTTCGGTTCGGATTGTCACATGTTCCAAGATTGGTTTCCGGGATATGAATCTGAAGAGGAAACACCCCGGAACAAATTCGTATATAGAATCTGCCCTTTTTGTGGAATTACCCTCATTATTTTCCCTTTGCATGCAGCCTATAATGAAGTGGCGGAATGCTGATTCAGACAATATTGAAACGGCTTTCAAATAATCGAACGAAAAGGAGGAAACATGTGATGACATTCGTAAGCAAATGGTTTCGTGCCGCACTTGGATTTACGCTTGCTGCTGCCTTGCTGTCACCATCTGCGAATCTTCAAGTGGAAGCATCAGAGGGAGGGGATGCATTTACTCCAATGGCACCAGCCTCAATCGTAACCTACGAGCCTTCGGAACGATATGCAAGCTCAATGAATTACACACTTAAAGCGAACGGAGTACCCGTCCCGGTGGTGAAGGGATTCAGCGATTATGACTATGCACATTTTTCCATGTCCGACGGTCCTGTCACTTATGAATTAACCATTCTCAACACAGATAAGGTGCATGAGTATTCGATAAGTCCGAAGAAACTCGGCATTCAAGCCGACAAGATTGAGGGAAGAACCATCACCTTCACGACCCGTTCGGACGAATACTTAATCGTAATGATGAATAACCGCAAGACGCGTATGGTCATCGCTGCGGATCCGCTTGAATCAGATGCACCTGCCTCAACCGGTGAGGGAATCTTCAATGTAACGTCCACTCCGTATGATGTTGTATCCTCGGGTTCATCAACAACCGAAGTTTCCATAAGAACGCGGGCCATCCAGCAGGCCATTGACGATGCCAGTCAGTACGGCACCACGCAAGGAGACGGTGCGCAGGGCATTGTTTACATACCGGCGGGAACCTATGAAATCGGCAATTTGGTATTAAAAAGCAATACGGCGGTCTACATGGAACCGGGAGCCACCTTGGTCGGCACGGGAAGAACAGACGATTACACGGAGCATTGGTTCAAGGATTCGATGGGACGACCGGCTACATGGTGGATCTCAACCGCATTTCAATCCGAGAATATCCGGATATATGGTCGGGGCACAATCGATGGCAATGGGCAGGCCCTGCACGACGACAAAGGAACCAACGGCAAGGGAATGATTAATAATCTGGTCGTTCCGATTGATACGTCCCATTTTGTGATGGATGGCATTGTCATTCGAGAATCATCGGGCTGGGCGGTTGTCGCGGTCCGCTCGAATGATCTGGCCTTCAGAAATCTGAAGCTGTTCAACAGTTTGGGGATGGGAGAGAATGACGGGATCGATATTTGCGAATCCCAAGACGTTGTCGTACAACATGCGATCGGTATTTCGCTGGATGATCCGTTCTCCACGAAAGCTTGGAAAGAGGATACCGATATCGCTTCGGGTAAAGTGCCTTGGCCGGGCAATCCGGAACCCGTTCGCAATGTGTTATTCGAGGATACGATCGCGTGGACGTTATGCTACGGTTATAAGATCGGCCAAGGCATCATGCAGGATCAATCCAATATCGTGTTCAGAAACGGAGTCGTATACAAAGCCGCAGTGGGGTTTGCCATTCATCATAAATACGGCACCGGCACGGTGAGTGACGTAAGATTCGAATCGATGGACATTGAAGATATCAGCGGCAAGAACGAAGACAATAGCGCCTGGATGACCATGTTCACAGTGAATGGAAGCAATAACGGCGTGGGACCTGTGAGAGACGTTAAAGTGAAGGATATTACAGTACGCGACGCGGGTGAAAGTTTTGCGAAGATCAAGGGTGTGGAAGGTGCCGAGATTACGGATCTGATGTTTGAGAATGTCTATATGCCTGGAGCAAGCGTACCGGCGACTACGCTTCACGAGATGAACTTCCTGAGCAAAGAACATTACGGCGATGTCACGATCAGGCCCGTTCAGAACGAGGAACCTCTACCAAGAACCAATTTGGCGCTACACCGTCCAGCTGTGGCTTCATCCAATGACGGACTGGAAGACACCGCGCCGTACGTGAACGACGGAAGTTTAACAACTCGCTTCGGATCGAAGCGGGGAGTGGATCCCGGTTGGATCTATGTCGATCTCGGAGAAACCAAAACGATAGACGAAGTCAGGCTCTTTTGGGAGGCTGCTTACGGGAAGAGCTACCGAATACAGATAGCCGACGATCCGAGCGATGAGGCTAATTGGAGAGATGTATACAGCACCACGACAGGCAAGGGTGGTCTTGAGACGATTACTTTTGACGAAGTGGAAGCACGGTATGTTCGGATGTACGGCACGATTCGGGCCACGATATACGGATATTCGATTTGGGAATTTGAGGTGTATGGTCCTGAACGGTAAGGATCAGATATCCAGATTCCCAGTTGATCAATGGGTAAAGGACACATTCTCTTAGAGGTGTGTCCTTTGTTTATGTTATCCGCAGCCATTCCATTTATTGAAGCGATAAATATTCAAGAAGCGCATCCATTTGCTCGCTTCCCAAAAGATCAGTCAGTGATGGCATCACATGGGAGATATATTCCGGTTTCGTTTCAAAGGTTTCTTCGTCGCTGATTTCCCCTTGGAAAAGCCGAGCTCCTTCGATGAGAATGGACAGCGCGTCAAAGCAATCCGCAAGCGAAGTCGCAATCAACTTCGGCTCGCCGCCTTCGAATGCGGCATATACGGGTGAACCACTCGCTTGGACATCAACGATCAGCGGATCATCGTTTACATTGGCAATGACGACGTGATGAGCCGGCCAAAGGCTCGATTCTGCCGTTTCACCGCCGACGTAAATCCAGCGATAGCCCATTTGCTGCCGGACCAGATGCTCAGGAGACACAAAGTAGATGACAGCCGATTCACCGATCTCAACCGCCGCGTTCTTCATTTTGTGGGTTCCTTCGGCCATAGCGTCAATCATCTCATAATGGCTATATAGATAAGTCAGTTCAGGAGACAGCGTGATACGGTCATCCACGGGCGGCAGCTGGACCTCGGACCGCTGCCGTAATTCATGATCGGTGAAGAGCCCGAAATCCCGATTATATAAGTCCTGTTGTTCTATGAATCTAGTTAAAGCTGCTTCCAGTTCCAGCATTAATTTCATTCCCTCCAGCATATTAAACAAATTATAACACGCCAAGTTACCGTGGGTAAGCGTCTGAAATTCAAACTCAGGAATGATATATGGTAGAATATCCAGTATGTTGAGCATCTCAATATAACGGTTTCGATCTCCGAGCTCGTATGGTATCCGGATGAACGGTCTGCTCGTCATTCATGCTGGAAGAGGGCGAAGCACTGGAAGATTGGCTCAGGTTTGAACAGACCAATCTGCTGCACGTGCCCCGTACACCGGAGGGAGAGACTCTTACATATATAGGTCGGTTAACGGGATATTACTTTCAGGCTTACGGGGCTGATACGTTGTATCTTTTCTACTCAAGGGAGCTGCGCAAGGCAGTCATATGCTTGGAATATACTTGAGAAATCAGCAGGATCTATATACTAACATCTATAAAATACACATGGTTGGGCTGTTTCGTTGCCGATTTGCGCTTATCTCTCGGAGAGATCATTCCTGGCGATCCGCCTCTAAGGCCCATCTCGCTCGATAAGCGGCGGGGGGGATGCCTTTGAACTTCGTGAACAGCCTCGTGAAGTAATGAACGGATGAGAACCCGGTTCGCTCTGCGATCACCTTGATGGGATCACGGGTGTGCTGGAGCATTAGCTCGGCTGCCCGGATTCGTTCGGTGCGAACCATGGAGGAATAGGATTCATGAATGCTCTCCGCAAACAATCGGGATAATTGCCGCTCGGACACATTCAGGTAAGCCGCCACTTCGGGTAGTGACACAGGCCCGCCGAGGTTGTCTCTTATGTACAACTTTGCCTTTTGAACGAGTTGTAACGCGGAGGATAAGAGTGGAGCGCTTTCGAAACTGCCGGAAGCCCCGAACAGGCCAGGAAAGGATTGCAGGAGTACATTTGCTAGCTTCGGCAAAAGCGATGCAGGCAGCGATGTGTCGGATTCCGAGCGCAGCAGCATGGATTTCCATATTTGAATGGCAGGCGAATCGCTGGCGTGCTCGGTCCAAACGGCACATCGCTGAAGAGCCTCGCTGTATTTCACCGTTACTTCTTGGGCAGACGGTCTCTCCATTGGTTCAAACGCGACGAATAACAGATTCAGACCGTCTACGTCTTTGATCTGATGCAACCGGCCTGGAGCTGTACAGAAGGCTACCCCTTCATATAAGGGATACATCTGATCGCCGTCCGTATATATGCCGGTTCCGCCGTCCACATAACAAATCTCATAGAATGAATGCCGATGTATGGAATTGGCCGTCAAATGCTGGACGGTCCCCCAATAATGGACAAGGAACGAGAGGCTTTCGCCTTCAAGCCGTCCAGCATAACGATTAAGGCGTTCCTCGCTTTTGCTCCAATGGTACAAGTCATTTGCAGCTCCTTTGGCGTAATTTTGCAAAACGTCGTCATTCCCGTGCAAATACGATTTCGCTCGCCCTTACTATAATGAACTTAGATAAACCATAACATATTGAGAGGGTGCATGGTGACGATGGACGAAAAGGATGTGCAATTTTACAAAGACAATGGGTACCTGCTGGTCCGAGGCGTTTATAATCAACAGGAAGTAGAGGATATGAGAGCGGCAGTTGAAGGGATTATCCAGAGGGCGGCACGCGCTAAATCGGATCAAAACCATGCATGGCAAGGCGACTTCCTGCCGCCTGAGCAGCTTAAGAAGCTGGTTCTGAAAGGCTTTCACGACGTGCACTACCATGATGCCGCTTTCATGCGAGCCGCGATCCATCCTCGAATGACAGAAGCGTTGAACGGAATCATCGGACCCAACGTGCAGCTGCATCACTCGAAAATGCTGGTGAAGCCTCCTGCTAACGGGGCCGCTTTTCCCATGCATCAAGATTATCCGTATTTCCCGCATCGCGATCATACCATGTTAGCCGCCAGCGTTCATCTCGACGATGCCGATATGGAGAATGGCTGCCTATGTGTTGTGCCGGGATCCCATAAACAAGGCGTTTTGCCGCATATCGGCGCTTACTATTTGAACCACAAGGAGTATCCATTATCCTCGGGAACCCCGTGTCCAGCCAAGGCGGGCGATGTACTCTTCTTTAATTACCTGACCATTCATGGCTCGGACGTGAACCGGAGCGATCGTACGCGAAGAAACATCCTGTTCCAATATCGTGACGCTGCGGACGTACCTACGGCGGATGTTCACTTCGATTGGGGAATGGGCCTAATGGTAAGCGGAACCAATCCGGATTTCAACAACGTGAAGCCAAAATATGAAATCATCCGTGCGAAATGACCACCCAATAGTACCGATGCCTATACTGAATTCTAAAATAGCTTAAAAGCCCCTTGCGGGGCTTTTTTCTATGCCTGGAACCCATGCCTGTCATGGTTCACAACGAATATGTAAAAATAATTCGTTGTAATGTCAGCCGGCCCCCCTATACTAGATGATAATAGATCGGTTGATACCAAATGGGGGAAAAGCATGAAACTTCAAGCTCCGGGCAAAGCATCGAAATGGTTTGTGTATCAGAAAATCGTCATCGTTTTTATTCTATTATTACTTCCTCTCATCTCTATGAATATTTGGTTGAATTATAAGGGGATGTCCGTGACGAAGGAGTCTCTCTTGAACTCCGCGACAGCAGGCGCGTCTTTCTATTCCAAGCAGCTGGATAAAGAGATGTATTTTATCCGGAATTTACAGCTGCAGCTGTTAAATGACAAGGATCTGCAGAAGCTGAGCTTTCGAGGCAGCATGCTTGAGAATTATGAAGAGGTGGAGCTCATCGATCAGGTCAGGGATCGGCTTGCCACCCTTATGGTCTCCAGCGAGTACATCGTTAGCGCCGGCGTTTACGTGAAGGATATCGGGAAAACGATCTCGACCACAACGGGCGTGACCAATACGCCCAATAAGGAAATGGAACGGATATCTTCCATGATGGCGGTGATGCCCAAGCCTTCTTTTTATCGAAGCGGTGAGCGGATTTTCCTGATTGAAACCGAAAACAACGGCGGCATCTGGTCCTATATCGAAATTTCACGAACTAAGCTGCTGGGGGCTTTAAGCGAAATCGCCAAGCTGTATCCGGAATCCGAAGTATTACTCGGGAGTATAGAAGGGGGGACCATATTGACGACGGCTCCGCGGGCCGATGAGTCATCCGAGATTTTGAGCCATATCTTGGACAATCCCAGCCCGGAACAAAGTGTGCCGGCGACGGGGAAACTGGATGGCGTAGACTATTTTATTATCCAGAATGAAGTTAGCGCGCTGCATCTGTCCCTGGTTATGTATGTGAACCAAAATGAAATTACGCGGCCTTTAAGCCAATTCATTACATGGTTTTATACGTTGTTTATTCTGGCGGTAACCGTCATGGTGCTCTATTCGTTCTCGGTCAATCTGATGATCCACCGGCCTCTGTCCAAGCTTGTCAAAGCCTTTCATATGATCGAAACCGATAATTTGAACATCATGATCGAGTCCAGAAGCAAAGACGAGTTTCATTACGTATTTAACGGGTTCAACAGGATGGCGTTTAAGCTCAAACATTCGATTGAGGAAAACTATGAGCAAAAAATAGCACTGCAGCACTCGCAGCTGAAGCAGCTGCAGTCCCAGATCAATCCACATTTTCTATATAACAGCTTTTTCAATATTTACATGATGTGCAAGGTTGGAGACTCGGACAGTGCGGCGGAGCTCTCTCAAAAGCTCGGAAGCTACTATCAATACATCACGAGAAGCGGCTCCGACGAGGTTCCTTTCTATACGGAATATAAGCATGCGCTGGATTACTGCGACATTCAAGGCATCCGCTTCTCGAACCGGATCACATACGAGCATAAGGAAATTTCGGACATCCCGCCGTTCATAACCGTTCCGAGACTCATCATACAGCCTATCGTAGAGAATGCGTTTGAACACGCGTTCGAAGACGGCATGGAGGAGGGGGAAGTGTACATCAGCAGCGATTACCGGGAAGGCCAATTGCGTGTCACGGTAGAGGATAACGGGAAGCTGTTAACGAATGAGATGCTGCAGTGTTTGCGGGACAAGCTTGCCATGGATTCAAAGCATATTGAAAAAACAGGTTTGATCAACGTGAACAACCGGCTCCAGCTTAAATATGGACCCGGAAGCGGATTGTTCATCTCGCGCAGCGACTATGGCGGCTTAAAGGTAGACCTGATCATTATCATCGATGGGATAGAGGAGGCATCATCATGTACAGACTGTTGATCGTGGACGACGAGCCCGTCATCGTTAACGGCTTGGTTCAGCTTTTTCAGGAGCATGCACAATTGGAACTGGATGTATGTAAAGCTTATTCCGCCAAGGAAGCGCTGGAGATTGCCATGAGAGTGAAGCTGGACATCCTGGTCAGCGATATACGAATGCCCCATAAGAACGGGCTTCAACTGATTGATGAAATTACATACTATTGGCCGCATTGCCGAATTATTTTCCTGACCGGTTACAGTGAATTTGATTATGTGCATGAAGCACTGCGCAAAAACGTAGATAACTACATCCTGAAAACCGAAGGAATCGATCCGATATTTCAAGCTGTCCAAGAGGCTTCATCTAAGCTTGATGAGGAAAACCGTCGCAGAATTCAGGCAGAAAAGGCAAAGGTGCATTTTCAAATCGCCGAGCCTTTGCTGAAACGGGAGCTGATACGACAGGTATTGAAAGGAGAAGCCGTCCATTCCCTGCTGTCCGATCCCCGCTATGAAGAGGTGGAGTTCCGCATTGATGTAGATCAGCCGGCATTTTTTATCATCGGAAGGATCAATGGAGCGGCGGAGTCAAAAACCAAGGATGTGGCGCAAGCTGTTCAGATGACGTTTATTAACGATTTGCCTGCCTCATTTGCATGTGAGCATGCTGTTCTGGACGATGCCTTACAGGTATGGCTGCTGCAGCCGGATGCGGAGCTTCGGAACCGTTTTCGCGGTGATGAGCCGGAGAGTGAGCTTCATTGGCACGGGGTTATGTCCTATATGAGAGGCATCCTGGAGCTGGTCCAAAATGAATGCGAAGAACTGCTCGGTGTTCATGTTTCTTTCGGAATATCAGGCAATCTGCTTCATAAGTGGGATACCTCGGGACAGCAGCTTGATGTTTTACGATCCATGCTGCAGAGCAGGGCTGCGCTTGGTCAAAATATGGTCATTGTGGACATTGAAAAGGCTAAAGAGCTTGAGGATCCGAACCAAGATTATGACCGGTTCAAGCAGGATGATATGAAATTCGACGTGATCGACCGGATCCATAAATATATCTTGGAGCATTTATCCGGGGATGTTTCCTTGACCGCCATCGCGGAGGAAGTCCATTTTAACCCATCTTATCTTTCGCGCTACTACAAGCAGCTGACAGGGCACAACCTGCTGGAGTATATCCAGGCGAAGAAGCTGGAGGGGGCGCTTCACCTGATGCAGCATACGAATATGAAGTTGCAGGAGATTGCCACGCGGCTCGGATTCGAATCTCCTTCCTATTTCACGACATTTTTCAAGAAAAAGATGGGTGTTTCCCCACAGGAATACCGAAATTCCCAATAAGTAAAAAAAGTGAAAGAGAAGTAAAAATCTTAAAATTGATAGCGCTTTCCAATAAAAACTATAATGATACCTAAGCAACACAGATATCCAGATTACGTCAGATAAAGGGGGAAAGCAATCATGAGATGGATCAAGCTAGCGAAAATGATGTTGATTAGCACGATGACGCTTTCGGTAATGGCTGCATGTTCGAATAAGGTAAAAGAATCTGAGGGGACGCCGGCCAAAACCTCTACCGAGGATGCAAAAACCAATACTGCACCGCCCGAACCTCTCGGCAAATATCCTGAAACGGTAACGGTCACGCAAGTGCTCGGCTACAATCCGCCGGAAGACCCGCGGACGCCTCAAGGGATTACACCTGAACAGAATGCTTACTTCAAAGATCTCAAAGACATGCTGAACATTGAGGTTCAGTACAAATGGACGGTGCCATCCAGTCAGTTCGAACAGAAGTTTTCGTTAGCCATGGCTTCGGCGGACCTGCCGGATATTATGGAACTGGACCAGAAGAACTTCGAGAAGCTGAAGAAGCAGGGTATGCTTGCCGATCTAACCCAAGCTTACAACGACTACGCTTCGCCGGCACTGAAAAAATACATGGAGTCTGACGGCGGCTTTGCGATGAAGACGTTTACGTCGGAAGGAAAGCTGCTTGCGATTCCCGGATTTGAGGATCCGTTCCTGTCCACTCAGCTGCTCTGGATCCGCAAGGACTGGCTCGACAACCTGAATTTGCAGCCGCCGCAAACCATGGATGAGCTGGAACAGGTTGCAAAAGCCTTTGTGCAGCAGGATCCGGACCAAAACGGTAAAAGTGACACATACGGTATCGCGATGCAGAAGAATCTGTTCTTCTGGGGCTTTGACCTGAGGGGCTTCTTCAATGGGTTTGGTGCTTACCCGTCCATCGGGGACAACCAGTCGGCCTGGATCAAGGACGACAGCGGCAAGCTTATACCTGGTCTCATTCAACCGGAAGTTAAGACCGCGCTGGGCAAGCTGCAGTCCTGGTACAAGGAGGGGATTCTGGATAAAGAATTTGCCTTGAAGGATGAGAACAAGTCTGTTGAAGATATTACCGCAGGCAAGGTTGGTATTTCCTACGGCGAATGGTGGTATCCGAACTGGCCATTGAATCTCAATGTCGATAAAGATCCTAAGGCAGAATGGATTGCCCTTCAGATTCCTGGACTGGATGGACCCGGGAAGTCGATGGTACCCAAGATTCGCAGCAATAAGCTCGTGGTCGTGAACAAAAAAATGAAGAATCCGGAAGCCGCCATTAAGATGATCAACTTCTACATCGAGATGGGCAACAAGAAGTACATGGATCAGAATAAAGCGGAAAAAGGATATGTATACAATTGGTTTAACCCACGGATTTATAATCCGGCCCAAATCGATACGATCTATACGGAGGTTAACAAAGCGCTTGACGCGAACCAATCCGAAATTACGCTGGATGACGAGAACTACAAAAATGTGGCGGACGTCTTCAAAGCAACAAAGGATTACCTTGCAGGAAATACCGCAGATGCCTCGAAAGGCGTGAATTGGGGCCAGTATTTCAGTCGGGCGGCGAAAGACGGCGGCTGGGGAATGACGCGGCAAATCAAAGAGAGTCAGGCTTACGTGAACAATGAATTCTACGGCCTTCCTACGGCAACGCAGGTGGAAAAGGGATCCCAGCTCGATAAACTGATGCAGGAAACCTTCACCAAGATTGTCATGGGGGCTTCACTGGATGAATTCGATAAATTCGTTCAGAGCTGGAAGTCGCTTGGCGGCGATCAGATTACGCAAGAGGTCAACGATTGGTACGGCCAGCAGAGTGCCAAATAATCTTTGAATGATAGAACGGGAGGATGAGCCTTGATGAAGTTGGCAAATTCCTCCCGTTTTAAATGGACGGGGAGGTTCATCTGTGAGAACGCTAAAAAAAGAATATCTGCTGCATTTGATGTTGCTGCCTGGAGTTATCGTCACATTGATTTATGCTTATGGACCTATGGCCGGTCTTGTCATGGCTTTTCAACAATTTGAGCCGCTGGCTGGGTTCTTCCACTCGGAATTCGTTGGCTTTGATAATTTTCGCTATGTATTTGAACTGCCCGATTTCAAGCAGGTATTGTGGAACACCATTGTCATTTCCGTATTTAAAATGATTTTGTTTTTACTGGTGCCTCTAATCCTGGCACTGCTTCTCAATGAAGTCACCCGAAGATGGTTCTCGCGTTTTATCCAATCCGCCATTTTCCTGCCGTTCTTTCTGTCCTGGACGGTGCTTGGCGGCGTCATCATTGAACTGTTCTCCTTGAATGGTCCGGTGAACGGCTTGGTGGGTGCACTGGATATGGAACCGATCATGTTTATGCTGGATAACCACTGGTTCCGTGGGATCATCATCGGTTCGGACGTATGGAAAGGGATGGGCTATAACATGATTGTTATGCTCGCTGCCATAACAGGAATCCATGCCACGCTGTATGAAGCTGCTGAAGTAGATGGAGCGGGAAGATGGAAGCAGATGATTCATATTACGCTTCCAGGCATGGCACCGATTCTCATCCTGCTGGGTGTATTAAGTCTTGGCGGAATTCTCAACGCCGGTTTCGAACAGATTCTGATCATGTACAACCCGACGGTTTATGAAGGGGCGGATATTATCGATACCTTCGTTTATAGGCTCGGAATGTTCAGTCAGCAATTCGGACCTGCCGCCGCAGTCGGCTTCTTTAAATCGGTCATCTCGCTGGCTCTCGTGGCTGTGACGTACTATGCTGCTTATAAATATAACAATTATCGGATCTTTTAGGCTGGAGTGGAGGTAGGAAAATGCACAAACCAACGATCAGCAGAAGGCTGTTTGTAATCGTGAATACGCTGGTTCTAACCGCAATCACCTTGCTCGGTATCATTCCGTTCATTCATTTGCTCTCGATTTCGTTAAGCTCGAATACAGCGGCGATGGCGGGGGAAGTGAGGCTCTGGCCAGTCGGCTTTAACCTGGATGCTTATCGGTACTTGGGCGAAAAGGTCGAGTTTTTTCGATCATTTCGAGTTTCGCTAACGCGGGTCGTGCTCGGGACGGCAGTGAATATGTTTTTGGTATTCATCACCGCGTATCCCTTATCGAAATCGAATCATCAATTTAAGTTTCGAACACCGTACGTGTGGTTTTTTGCCATTACGATGTTTTTCGGCGGGGGCTTGATTCCCACCTACATGATCGTGAAGAATACAGGCTTGATTGACTCCGTTTGGGCTCTGATTCTGCCTGGGGCACTCAATGTATGGAACATGGTCCTGATGCTGAACTTCTTCCGAACGATTCCGAAGGAGCTGGAGGAGGCGGCAACGATTGACGGTGCCGGACACTGGAGAATATTATGGCGTATCTACCTGCCGGTTTCGCTTCCGTCCATAGCGACGATCGGCCTGTTTACCATCGTGGGACACTGGAATGCTTGGTTCGACGGAATTCTATACTTGAATTCACCGGATAAATATCCGCTGCAAACCTATTTGTCCACGCTCATCATGTCAATCAATTCCCAAATGACTTCGATATCGATCGAACAGATCAAAGCAATGGAGAATTTGAGCGAGAAAACGCTCCGGACTGCCCAAATATTCATGGGCGCGCTGCCGATCATGATTGTGTATCCGTTCCTGCAGAAGTATTTTGTCAAAGGGATGACGGTCGGAAGCGTCAAAGAATAAGTGCTTGCATAAAAAGGAGAAGAATCGGATGAATAAGGTTAAGGTTGCCCTCATCGGAGCAGGACTGCGAGGCATCAATTATATGGAATATGCCCTGCTGCATCCCCATGAGCTGGAGGTGGTTGCCGTCGCGGAACCGAATCGGCAGCGGAGGGAACAGTTTCAAGCTAGGCATGGTCTTGAAGACGCGGCGTGCTTCGAGAATTGGGATGATTTCTTTGCAGGGCCCAAACTCGCGGACGCGGTATTGATATGCACCCAGGATAAGCAGCATTTCGAGCCGACAATCCGGGCGCTAGAGTCCGGTTACCATGTGCTGCTGGAGAAGCCGATGTCACCGGATCCCGAAGAGTGCATCCGGATGGGCGAGATGGCTTCGCAGGCCGGCCTGGTGTTTTCCATCTGTCACGTGCTGCGGTATACGCCGTTCTTCACGACTTTAAAGGAACTGCTGGAGCGTGAGACCATTGGCCAATTGATGTCGATCCAGCATAACGAGAACGTGGGCTATTGGCATCAGGCGCACAGTTTTGTGCGGGGAAATTGGCGTCGTAAGGAAGATTCCAGTCCGATGATTCTCGCCAAGTCCTGTCATGATCTCGATATTTTGCTCTGGCTTGCCGATGCCGATTGTCTCCGGGTATCCTCTTTCGGTTCGCTGAGCCATTTTACGGCTGCGCAAGCACCGGAAGGCGCACCCAAACGGTGTTTGGACGGATGCCCGGTCTCGGACCAGTGCCTCTATTATGCGCCTGATCTATATTTGACAGAGGATACGAATTGGCCAACGTCGGCGATCAGCGATGATATGAGTTATGATGCCCGTTACAAGGCGTTGCTGGAGGGACCATATGGCCGCTGCGTATACCATTGCGATAATGACGTGGTGGACCATCAGGTCGTTAATTTGGAATTTGCCAATACCGTGACGGCGGCATTTACGATGAGTGCGTTTACGCGAGATGTCAGCCGCACGATCAAGCTGATGGGAACCCGTGGGGAAATCCGCGGAGCCATGGAGAAAAACGAAATAGAGATCATTCATTTCGGCAGCGGCAAGATCGAGCGGATAACATTTGAGGATAGGGGCGGGCATGTCGGCCACGGCGGCGGTGATATGGGTCTGATCAAGGATTTTCTGAGGCTGGTACAGACAGGGGGAAGCGATCAAGGGCTGACTTCGGCAAGTCGTTCCGTTCAAAGTCATCTCATGGCGTTTGCCGCTGAGCAGTCGAGAGTGGATGGGAAGGTCATCTCAATAAAGGAATTTGAGCAGCAGTTCAACACGCAAGTAAGCACGATGCCCGGGAAATAATGTGTAGCACGCAAGCCCGATTGCAGCTGCAATCGGGCTTGTTTTTGTATTTTAACGACAAGGAATAGGCACCACTCGATGCAAGACTCTAAGGCACAACGCCAAGTGGCTGGGTATGGTAAAATAAACCCAGTGCTTGATAGAAGAACAAATAGATCGGCCGGAATATGACCGTTTTTTTGAATGCTTGTTTTAACTGATAGGAGTTGACGACTATGAGATATCTAAAAGATATTCAGGAGCCGGGGATGGGAACCTGGTATTTTGAAATAGACAACAACGGCACGGCTTATAGGCAGATCGTTCTTGATGAGGATGGCAGCTGCATTACATCCAACCGGAAGCACGATTCCTATCATTTCATGCTGGCGGAGCACCCTCTTGATCCGGAGGAACCCTATTATACAGAGATCAGTCAAGCGGCATTCGAAGAGCTTTGGATGGAACAGCTGCAAGCTGGCCAGATGGACTGGCATCGGACCCAACGTTTATTTCCAGTCGGCGCTAAAGTGGAAGGCTTCATCGAGGCCTTTTTTCCGCAAGGCACGTTGATTAACCTGCTGGAGCCGGGGGCCGTAGGCTTGGCGGACACGTCCAATCTGAAAGCAAGTGCCCCTGCTGAATGGATGTATCCTCGTTATCGGGTCATTGCTGAGGTATCCGGTTACGATGAAGTAAACCAATGGGTTCTTCTTACCGAAACAGAAATTCCGGGAAGTCCGTTTGACGAAGCTGAACTTGGCAATAAAGAAGGAGTATAGGTGATCGAAAGAGTATGTTATTACTCTGCCGTTCCATGGGGAAAGGCTATGAGTGGTTGTACTTTAACAACGTTCCGTTGATGGATGAATCGGTCACATCCTTAATAATGAGCTCACGAAACCACGGGAATCGTGGTTTTTTTTGCGATGGCGGACATGCGTATGAAGCGTTTGGTTTGAATTGGATATAATTTGCTATGCTCGGGATATCCTAATTGCAAGAAGTATATCTTTGAACGAATTCAAAATGCTCAGGGAAGGGTAATCAAGTATAATTCCAAGACGAAACAGGAGGTTAGCATGAAACATACAAACGGTATGTCCGATGCTGCAATTCTCGGGATGGGTACGGCATTGCCGGCACATTCAGTCGCACAGTCGGATATTGCGGATTTAATTGCCTCTACGCTGCAGGATAAACCCGATTTGGCCCGCTTTGCTCGAAGAGTATTTAGATCCTGCGGTGTCGAAACTCGTTATACTTGCGAATCCAACTACCTTGGTCCATTGGAAGAATGCCGCTATCTGCCTTCCCATGACGAGTCAGATATCCCGACAACCGAGGAACGAATGGATACATACAAGCGGGAGGCCCTTCCGCTTGGCGTAGCAGCAGCCGAGAAGGCGTTGAAAGATGCCGGTATGTCACCGGATCGAATCACGCATCTCATTACGGTCAGCTGCACGGGTCAATACCAGCCGGGTATGGATGTACTGCTGGTCCGTCAGTTGGGGCTTGCTCCCCGGATCAATCGTCTGCCGTTGATATTTCAGGGATGTGCTGCGGGTCTTAAGGCGATTCAAATGGCAAGGGATGTTGTAAGGGGAGCGCCGGCATCGCAAGTTTTGATTGTGTGCGTGGAGCTTTGTACCCTTCATTTTCAGCCGGTCAAGGAGAGGGAAGCGCTGTTTGCAGCCTCGTTTTTCGGGGATGGGGCCTCATCCTGTGTTATCGGTCTTCCGGAAACGAATCATCGGCATTATTTGGAGCTCGGCCCGGGTTATTCGGTACTGCTCCCGGATTCAACGGAGGATATGACGTGGGAGGTAGGCAATACAGGCTTTGATCTTTTTTTATCGCCGCGTATTCCGAAGCTGCTCGGTATTCACCTGGAGGAAGAACTGCGTATTCTGCTGAAGGACGATAAGCTTCCGGAATTGTGGGCCATCCATCCTGGTGGACGGGGCATCGTGGATTCCGTGCAGGAAGTCATGCGCTTGACCGATGAACAAACCAAATACAGCAGGGACATCTTAAGAACGGCAGGGAATCTCTCCTCCGTGACCATTATGTTTGTGCTGAGTGCGATGCGTAAAGAGATGCAAGAGCTGGACAAAGCTTCCTCGGAAGGGGTAGCTATGGCCTTCGGGCCAGGCCTGACAGCGGAGCTCATGCGTTTTACCTACGTAAAGGCTTATGCGTCATCGGTTAAGGAGCAGGACCATGTCCTTCTTTAGAACCTTGTCCATCCGGGCGCAGGAAGATGAGCTGATGGATGACTTCTCCATGGGAGGGGAAGAGTTAATTGAAGCGCTGAAGCACTTAAGGCGGCTGAATCGGATCTTCGCGGCGCCGGGACCTACCCTGAACGGCGTGGAAAAGCTTTGGAAATCGATGGGCAGCCCGAGCACCCTTAGCATCATGGACGTAGGGGCCGGTTCAGGCGATGTAAACCAGAAGCTGCTGCAATGGTCGGATCAAAGGGGCATCAAGCTGAATATTACCTTGGTCGATATGACGGAAGAGGCATGCGATGAGGCTAGACGACTGTTTCAAAACGAACCGAGGGTTCGAGTTCGGCGCGCCGACGTTAAAGATGTCCCCAGTGCATCAGCTGATATCGTGACCGGTTCCCAGTTCATCCATCATTTCCAGGGCGATCAGCTGGTGGAGATGGTGACACATATGCTGCGAGCCTCTATTCACGGGGTCGTAATCAATGATATTCATCGGCATCCGGTACCCTACACGGCTGTCTGGATTACGACGCGCATCATTTCCCGCAATCGCTATATTCGCCATGATGGTCCGTTATCGGTTGCAAAGGGATTTAAAGGGAGAGATTGGAGAGAGTTGAAAAAGCAGCTTAATCTCGACACCATGACCTATGAATGGAAGCCACTATTCCGTTATTCCGTTGTTATCCCGAAACATCGGACACCCTAGTCATCTACTCGTTTCGGAAGCCAATGTTCTTCAGGTAAAGCTATAAGGCAGGTGTTCATATATGTCAAAGCAAGCGGATGTCATAATCATCGGAGCGGGAGTAGCCGGCACCAGCTGTGCACTACAGCTTGCAAAGCAAGGGCATCGTACGATATTGTTGGATCGGCAATCATTTCCGCGCCATAAAACCTGTGGTGAATTCATGTCGCCAGAGACCCAAGAGATGCTGGATTATCTAGGCGTCCATCTAATGGGTGAAGAGGTTAAGCCTAGTTCCATGGATCATGCCAAAATCGTGATGTCACACGGCGGTGAGATTAACGCTCCGTTACCGGGACAGGCAACCGGCATCAGCCGCTATGAGCTCGATCGCCTTCTTCATGAGAATGCAGTGAACGCGGGTGCGGAAATTGTCACGGGAACAACCGTGACCGGTATTCAGAAGCTGGGTGATCATGGGTATGAAGTCGATGCGAGGCAAGGGAACGAGCGCGTTCGATATGAGGCAAGGGTCGTCATTGGTGCATATGGTACAAAAAAGCCGCGTACCGTGGCCGCTGCCGAGGAATATCGGGATGACACCGTCTATGTCGGCGTAAAATCGCATTTTAGCGGCATTACGATACCGGCCCGTGTTGAACTGTATTTTTGCGATGGGGGTTATGTCGGGATATCGCCGATTGAAAATGGAACGGTCAATGTGGCCGCGTTGCTGTCCTTGAACTCCGTGCAGGGCAGCGGCAAATCGGTGCCTGACATTCTCCGGGCCGCTTCACGGACGAACAGAAGGTTGGCTGAACGGATGGCTGAAGGAGAGCCTGTATCGGGAACGCAGGTATCCATTGCTCCGCTTCGTTTATCCCATACACCGCATCCATGGTCGGAATATCCTCACATCGGCGATGCGATGCTGATGCTTCCGCCGCTGTGCGGGGACGGGATGTCGGTTGCTCTGCGATCATCATTGCTATGCTCTGGCTGGACAGACAAATATTTAAAGGGAGAAATAAACTTCGTTCAATGGCGAAAACAATATACACTTGAAGCCAATCGTACGTTTACGGAGCTTCTCAGAAGGGCAAGGAGAATTCAGAACCTCGCTTTCGCCAAAACCAATCGCTTCTATCCAGGTATCGCCAGGATGATTCCAGGATTGGCTTCCTATATCGTAAAAGCTACCCGGTTATCCGAATCGGGCATAGGCACCAGATAATAGCCGCATAATAATTGCGGCTTTTTTGTATTAGTTATTCTACGGATATACGTTGACATTAAACAAACATTATTTTATTATGTTTACAATTCAATAGACAAAAACAAACAATGTTTATAAATTTGCGCAGAATGGAGGGGTGGAATGCAAGCTGGACAATTTTCAACTAATCCGACCGGAGTCATTCGAAGTACTCTTGATTTCCAGTTCCAAATCGCTTGGCAGCTGCTCGACTTGCATCTCGCGGGGCTTCAAGACGAGGAGTTTCATTGGCGACCTGCTTCAAAGGGGCTCCACGTTTACCGTGAATCTGAAATCTGGCTGGCAGAATGGCCGGAATCCGAGGAGTATGAAATGGGCCCGCCGAATATATCATGGCTGACATGGCATATCACATACTGGTGGTCTATGGTGCTGAATCATTCGTTCGGCAGTGGGACATTGGCCCGTGAAGAGATCCATTCTAAGGGTAACATCCAAGAGACCAGGGATAGAATAAATGAATTGAGCAGCGAGTGGAAACGGGAAATGTCGGCTTTGACGGACGAAGCGCTCCTTTCTACGGAACGAACGTTATGGCCTTTCATTGATAAGCCTTTTCATGAATTGGCAGCCTGGCTCAATCTAGAACTGATGAAAAATGCGGCTGAGATCGGTTATTGCCGTTTCCTTTATGCTGTTCACAACAAATAACCCAATGATCCATGGGACAATCCATCGTATAGATGACGATGAAAAAGAAGGGCTGCTAAGTTGCTTTGTGCAACCTGGCAGCCCATATATGTAGATGCATTAAGAATTTGTCACTTCGTTCTCGATGACGATGCGATTTAGCTTCAAATGTACCGGCGCAGCTATCGTGTCGCCCACTGGGCATTTACGCTCCAGGAATTCAACGAACTGCTCAACCTTCTCGGCGGACGAAGGGGTTTTGATGTAGAAGGTGTACCGAATATCGGAGTATCCTGGGCGTACGTCCGAGCGGTTAAAGAATCCGTCCAGGTCCAGGTCGCCTTCTACCTCAACTCTGAAATCTTCAAGGATCACATCGAATTTTGGCGCATATACACGGGCCACGATCGATTGGCATGCCCCCAGGGAGGCGAGCAGAGCTTCAACGGGGTTCATTCCGGTATCCGTACCTCCAAGGCTCTTCGGCTCATCGATGACTAACTCGAACTGCCTTACATTAGTAACAACCTTGACCCCTTCTTGCAAATGGGCAGTTGCTTTGAACGTTTGAACACTCGGCATATACCACATCTCCCTTTATGGACAGCCCCATACGGTGGGGGTGATCTGTCTCTCAATGAAAATCTATACTATATTACTAGGTTTAGTAAGGATTATAATTCTATTTGGCATGATCTGTCAATCAAACATGAGTGGGAGGATATGGCGGGCGTTTGTATTCCTAAGGGAGAGAACTGGAAGAAGGAGAAAAAAAGAGAGCGTGTTCTCGTATCGAAAACACACTCTCCAGATCGGATGCATATTATTTTTCGGAAGCCTTATTTTGTTGTTTCAGCAAATCGCGAATTTCTGTCAACAACAGTTCTTCCTTTGATGGAGCCGGCGGTTCTTCCGCCTTCGTTACTTCCTTACGTTTAAAGCGGTTCAGTGTACGGATGAACATGAAGATCGAGAAGGAGACAATCAGGAAGTCTACGACCGTTTGAAGAAATACTCCATACGTCAGGGTTGCATCCCCGATTGTCGCCTCTAGTCCTGATAGATCCACCCCGCCAAGAATCAATCCAATCACCGGCATAATGATATCACTCACCAATGAGGATACGATTTTGCCAAAAGCAGCACCAATGATAACCCCAATGGCTAAATCCAGCACGTTACCTTTAAGCGCAAAGGTTTTAAATTCTTTTAACAAATTCATAATACGTCACCTTTTCAATCCAAAATGTAGGGCGGCCATTAATCTACCACTGAAATATCCTATCAGCTACTAGTGGAATGCGCAAGATCGTTAAGTCGTATTTTTTTACGGAAACGTAGGCGAGCGGCCGCTTGCACGTACAGGTTGACCAACAGGCGGCATTCATGTTAAGTTTTTTAATATTCACACGATAACGGGATCAGTTCAAGGAGGGATAAAGCGATGACTGAATTAGAGGTTGTAGATGTTTATGTGAACCTGTCGATACTGGGAAGCATAAGACAAGGTTCACACCATAACCAATCAGATACCGGAACTTTATCCTTCTATACTTATACGCAGGCAATTTAGCGATAGCTTGATCTTCGCTTGTTTCTTTATGGTATAGTTGGTTAACGTAGCGAAGAACGCACCGGATTTCTGGTGTTTCTGCGCTTTTTTTCGTTCTGAAATTTTACCGTAGAGGAAAGATGAAAATGTCATTAATCAATGTTTCTAACCTTTCGTTTGCTTATGATAGCAGCTATGATCCAATATTCGAACAGGTGAGCTTTCAAATCGATACCGATTGGAAATTAGGATTTACCGGAAGAAACGGCAGGGGAAAAACCACGTTTCTCAATCTGCTGCTAGGCAAGTACGAGTACAGCGGGAATATTTCGGCCTCCGTGAGCTTCGAATATTTCCCTTACCATGTCGAGAACAAGGAATATCTCACTCTGGATATCATCGAGGAGATCTATCCGGAGTATGTTCATTGGCAAATTGTGCGCGAGCTTAACTTGTTAAAGGTTTCGGAAGATGTACTGTACCGGCCTTTTGCGTCATTATCCAACGGAGAACAGACCAAAGTAATGCTGGCTGCGTTGTTTATCAAGGAAAACCGCTTCCTCTTGATTGACGAACCAACCAATCACCTGGACATGCATGCGAGAAAATTGGTCAGCGACTATCTCAGCAAGAAAAGCGGATTTATTCTGGTATCTCACGATAGATCATTCTTGGATCACTGTGTAGACCACATCCTGTCGATCAATAAAACCAATATCGAGATCCAAAAAGGCAATTTTTCCGCATGGTGGGAAAATAAAAAGCGACAGGATCAATTTGAGCTTGCCAGTGATGAGAAACTCAGGAAAGATATTAAACGTTTAACCGATTCTGCCAGAAGAACGGGGAATTGGTCGCACGAAGTGGAAAAATCCAAAAACGGCACCAGAAATTCAGGCTCCAAAGTAGATAAAGGTTATATCGGCCATAAGGCAGCTAAAATGATGAAACGCTCCAAAAACCTGGAGCAGCGACAGCAGTCCGCCATTGAGGAAAAATCGAAGCTGCTTAAAAATATCGAGAGTTCCGAGAGTCTGCAGATGTTCCAACTCGATTATCATAAAAAACAGCTGGTCGAGCTGGAGCGTGTCTCTCTTTCATATGGCCCTAAGACGGTGTGTGAAAACCTGAGTTTTACGATTGAAAAAGGGGACCGGATTGCCCTTTCGGGTAAAAACGGTTCAGGTAAATCCAGTATCCTTAAGCTGATATGCGGAGAAGAGATGCAATACACGGGTCATTTCAGCAGGGATAGCCAGCTTAAGATATCCTATGTATCTCAGGACACGTCCCACCTTCAAGGCAGTTTGACGGATTATGCCATAAGCAGCGGGATTGATGAAAGCCTGTTTAAATCCATACTGCGAAAGCTCGATTTCTCCAGACTTCAATTTGAAAAGGATATTTCGACTTATAGCGGGGGACAGAAGAAGAAGGTGCTGATCGCTAAAAGCCTTAGTGAGCATGCTCATTTGTACGTTTGGGATGAACCGCTTAATTTTATCGATGTTATCTCTCGTATGCAAATTGAAGAGCTATTGCTCGAGTTTGCACCGACCATTCTGTTCGTGGAGCATGATCGTGCATTTTGCGACAATGTGGCCACAAAGATCGTTGAGCTTGATGGCAATCAAGAAATTTAAGGAACAACAAGACCGTTATCCCGAGAAGGAACGGGAGTATGTATTAGCTAGTCAATGTTCCTTAAGAGGATATTTCAAAAAAAAGCTGTCCGCTGATTAGCGGCAGCTTTTTTACATTTCATTGTCATGTCAACTGGACGTTCTTACAGTATACCTAGACCTTCCAGTAGCCGGTCAAATACAGTTCTTCCATCGCTTGATTCCAAAAGGACTCATCATTTGGACGGTCGATGGGGCCTGGAGGGTGCAAACGCCGTCGATCCCCCAATCCAATTCTTGCAGCTCAATAACCGAGGTAACATCCGAAATCGAGCTCGATATCATCCAATCAAGCGGGAAAGAAAAGCGTCTTCGTTGACGTTGCCGTAAATTGACTGATGGCCCGCACCAGCTGCCCAAGCTAATGATCATATCGTAGGCGCCTTTTACATCCATCAGCTTCACAACGTCACCACTCTCTCATGTACATCTATAATTATCGTATTCAGCCTGTTTTCAAGCCGTATGGACATTCATAAATAGGGAACCGTCTGTTTTGATCAGCGTGTCTTACAACAATGTAAGCTTGTAGAAAGGTTAATCGATAAGAGAATCTTTCATTATGGTTTAGACTGGAGTTAATTGAACATATAAGAAGGGGATGTAGGATGAGGAATGTGATGATGATTTTATTTGCAATTACAAGCATTATGCTTATGGGGACGTGCAGGGAACTGGAGTTAGAACAAGCAGAATGCGGGGAGATCATTGAAATGGGGATCAAGCGAAGGTCGAATACAAGTGACATCATACGCACCTAAAGAAAAGAAGCCGCAAAACATGCAGCTTCTTTTCTTTGAATGATTCGAAGGTACAGATTCAATGTGAATAGACAGACAGGGCTTCCTTGGTTATCCTCTCAATGACTTTCTCGAATCAACTGCTGCAGTTGATTCGTGTAAAAAGCTAGCTCATTCTCCGAATAGAGATCCTTTAGCAGCGCTTGGATCAAAAAGTGTCGGGGACGTTCTGCGGTGAACTCTTCCCGCAGCATCGCCGTTACCTCAGACAAGTCTTTTTTTCTGGAGTTCGTTATGGACATATCCGGGATAATCGACTCGATTGTATCCAGCAACGCCGTTCTTCGTATTTCTTGCGTATGAGTAAGTGCCTCTAAATCAACCATCGAATATTCCTTCATGAGTTCGTCGGTGAGCAGGGGACGGGGAGCACGTTGTTCCAATCCCAGCACGAGATCATCCATTCGCTCAGCGATGAAAACAGCCAATTCCTTTTGAATGAGCGGTTTGAATCCAAACAATACATGAAAGGTATACTCTCGGATCAATCCGTTAAAGACGGCCGTAGCATCCCATTTCCATTCCGCTATGGAATCCCCGTAATGACGGAGCAAAATATTCTGGTAATAACGAAACATATTCAATTGGAGCTGATGAATGACGGTGCCGATCTTGTCACTGTTCGCCGGTGGGAGCTCGTTGTGATCACGCGAAATATAATATCCATGCTCGATGAAAAAATCGAATTGGTAAGCGATCTCCTCAATAAATGTTTCCCTGCGGGATAAGCCTTTTTTGCGGATCTTCTCTACGGCATCAATCATATCTTGCTGTCGTTTCTCCAGAATACGGATGTACAGCTCTTCTTTGGAACCATAGTATTTATAGATTGAGCCTTTAGCGATGCTGCAATCATCCGCAATATCTTGAATCGAAGTCGCTTGATATCCTTTTTCGGCAAAGGAACGAATAGCCGATTGCAATATTTTTTCTTTTAACAAGCTCATAGCGTGGCCCCCTTAACGATGTACAAAAAAACGGATTCGATCATTATCATATCGTTTTTTGCAGAGCTAATCCACAGGCACAAAAAAGGCACCTTATTCTTGAACGAGCATAATATCCGGATATTTCTTCGACAGTTCATCCATGGCGTTATTCCGTATTCCCTTGAGATGCTGGTCAAAGAAAGCAACGCTTACCTCGTTTATGATGCGATGAACCGACCTTGGATCCTCTCCCGGGTTAGGCAGCAGCGGAGAGAATAGATGAAAATCCGTATAACTCATATGGGAAGTATGCGGAATCGTCATCGTGTATCCGCCTCCCTGCAGAGCATTCATGCGACGCCTTACCGTTTCCTCCCAAAAATCTTCGTAATACTCCCGTGTTTGGCCGCTTTGTGCCATGGCTTGATCCAGCGAGTTATCGAATATCGACTTATCGATACTCTTCTCACCATTCATCTGTAAATATGGCTTGTTTAGCCCCGTGCCGGGCATCGGGTCTCCATATAAGGTTCCATCCATATTGATCGCAGCCTTGATACGAGAATTCTTCAGCAGCATCTGGGCAGCGGTGGCTCCACCGTAAGAATGCCCGAACATGCCGATTCGCTCCAGATCAAGCCGGCCGGTAAAACGGTCCTGTTCATCCTGTTCATTCATTTGTTCAAGCCGATTCAAAATAAAGGATACATCCTGAGTCCATAGTGTCATGTGCTCATCAAGCGCTGTAAAGCCTGAAAGAGTGTGCTGGTTGATCAAAATCTTCCGGCCGTCCGGGTAAACCGTGGCAGCCGCATCATAGGCATGGTCGATTCCGACCACGATGTATCCATGGCTGACCAGTTCTTCGATCTGGAAGGTATTCTGGTTGCGGAAACCCGTCATGCCATGTGAAAAGATCAAGATCGGATATTTCCCCTCAATGGAAGACAGCGGGGTATTGCTGTAGGCATGGGTCTCCACAAGGCCCAGATGGCTTAACGTCCAAGCAGGGAAGGACAATGCCTGTTCAAGACCTTGCGTAATGGCTGCTGCGTCACGGATATAGGGTTCGGCTTCTTCACCCGAGTCGGGTTCGGAAGGATACCATATCTGTGCCATCAGCTCGCGGTGATCCGTCGGATCGGCAGAGTACTCATCGGGCCGTTCATAGTCAACAAAGTGGTATACCGCTGTTCCCACAGAATAGGGCCCTTGAGGTTGATTAAATGCGAATACGGGGAGCAAGAGCGGCAATGCGACCATGACCGATGCGTAAAAGAACAACACCGTGGTCCAGAACCAGGCTATCCACCTATTCTTGCTCTTACTGCGTTGTTGTTTTTCATGTTTTCTAAAAATGATGCAAATTGTCAGGATAACGGAAGCCGCATAACAAGGAATCATTTGCCATCGGCAATCCTCCACGATGATCTGCACAACCGTAACGATATATAACGCGATTAACGAGTAGATCAACCGGCTTTTCTTCGATCGGGGTCCCCAAATCGTTGCTATAGCCAGAGCGATAATGAATAGTATGATAACCATTTCTCCGAATCTCAAGTAAGTTCCTCCTATGTTTAACGGTTATTGTGGTTGATTCGATATCCGCCTTTTAATCGAACGAAGATTCATCGGTAATTTGTTTTGGTTTTCTAAGAAATAAGCTGAGAACCAGTCCCATACATGCGATGCAGGCAGCCAGGAAAAAGGTGTCCGCGAATGAGGCTGCATGGGATTCCAGCGGGTTGGTTCCAACAGGGTTACTCGGCAGGTTTGATGTCATCCGGGAAGATAAATATCCAGTGAACCCGGCGACGGCAAAAGAAGCGATCACCTGCTGCGACGCACTTGTAAGTGGAGTAACCCGGCTTACAAGGTGCTTAGGCGTTGCATTTAATACATGCGTATTCAGGGACATCATCGATAACCCCATGCCGGAGCCCATTAGAAACAGCACGATCATGATAAGGAATAAAGGGGTATCGATTCGAACAAAGGACATCGTGAACAATGCAATGCTCATCAGTGTCATTCCGGCCACAAGCGGGGGACGTGCTCCCACTTTATCAAACAGCTTGCCTGCCATAGGCATAAAGATCATGGAACCGACTGCCTGTGGCAGCAGGATTAGCCCGGTCGTCAGCGGAGTGAAACCTCTAATCTGCTGCAGCAGCAGCGGGAACAAAAGCACGGAGCCGAACATGGCGGCCTGCATGATCCAGGAGATGATGATACCGCGTGTGAAATCAACCGATTTGAACGCACGCAGTTCAAGCAACGGTTGTTTTTGCCGTAAGCAGGACCAAATGAAGAGGAGCAGCGCGATTCCGCCGATGATGATTCCGGACAACGTTCTGGTAGAAGTCCAGCTTACCCCTCCCTCACTGACCCCATAAGTAATCATGGCAAAAGCCACGGGTCCAAGTATCATGCCAACCATGTCCAGGGACGGAGCCTCCTTTCCTGGAAAGGAAGGCAGATGTTTGATTCCCACGAATAATCCGATCATGCCAATGGGGAGATTGATCAGAAAAATCCATTCCCAGCTGACAAACTCAATCAACCATCCGGATAATACGGGACCGAGCGCTGGGGCAAGCAGTAATGGTATTCCAAACATTCCTATAATAGAACCTCTTTTATCCGGAGGCGCCAAACGGTACACCATGGCCATTCCGATCGGCGATACCATGCCGCCCCCCATTCCCTGAATAACCCGGAAGGCGATGAGCTGCTCGGCTGACTGGGCAAAAGCACATAACACGGATCCTATCGTAAACAATCCGATCGATATGAGAAACACCCGTTTGGGCTGAAATTTATCCGACAGCCAACCCGCGAGAGGGATAACCGCTGACAATGCAAGAGTGTATGCGGCTATCGACCATTGAATGGTATGCAGGGGGCTATCAAAATATTGAACTAGCGTAGGTACAGCGACATTTACGACGGTGCTGTCCAACAGGACCATGAAGGTGCCGATGATGACGGCAAGTAATGGCGCCATAATGTCCTTGATTGTAAAAGCTCTTTCTTCCGGGGTGTTACGAACAATTGCAGATGGATCTGACATGATGGTGAACCTACTTTCTTTGAAAATTCGCAAAATAGAACTTATTAGTTTTTATAAAAACCAATAAGTCATATATAATAGTAACGATGAACGTTTGATGTGTCAAACGGGTACCCATCAAGTTTTTTATCGAAAAAATAACATTTCGATATACTCGTCCATCTAATCTTATAGAGGGCCCTCAAAAGGAGATGAATATCGTGCGAGAATTGGAACATGAAGTCAAGAGAGCACAGCGAGGAGATCGTGAAGTCAAAAATCGCAATGGATAAGAAATATAAATGCATCTGGCATGTTATGATCTGAAGAGAAAAGGAATCATAGAAGCAAGCTGGTTATGACATTTATCTTACTAATGCGAGGGAGTGCAACAATCGATGATTAGCAAAATTGGTCAAATTATGGTGTATGTAAATGATCAGGATCAAGCTGTGAAGTATTGGACTGAAATGGTAGGATTTCAAGTCATAGCTGAAGAGAACAACGGTGAAATGAGATGGATTGAAATCGCTCCTACGAAGGAAGCAGAAACAAGCATCATTCTGCATGATAAGGAACTCGTAGCCAAAATGTCGCCAGGATTACATTTGGGCACACCTTCTTTAATGTTTTTCACGGAAAATTTCGAGGCGCTGCACAGCCATTTAACCAGCCACAATATCGCGGTCGGTGAAGTGGTGACTATGCCTTCCGGCAGAGTTTTCAACTTTGCGGATTATGAAGAAAACTATTTTGCTGTCATGGAAAAATAAGAGTAACCGAGCCATACGATCAACTATAGAAGGTATGGATGTAAAGTCGCCTATATGGCGGCTTTTTTGTATAGAAGAAATGTTCCTGCTGACATGCTTTAGCCGCCGTTCCAAACCCTTAGATGGTGGACGTTATACTTTTTTCCTGTATTCGCTATAATGGATACAGTGATTTAAGGAAAGGGATGTCATGCATGAAGAAAGTGATTGTCATTGGATCGGGAATACTAGGGGCATCGACTGCTTATCAGTTGGCAAAAATGGGAGCGGAAGTCCTCATGATAGACCGCAAAGATAAAGGACAGGCTACGGATGCCGCAGCAGGCATTATCTGCCCCTGGCTGTCGCAAAGGCGGAATCAGGCGTGGTACCAACTAGCCAAGGCCGGGGCACGTTTTTACCCTGAGTTAGTGAAAGAACTCATCAGCGAAGGCGAGACAGAAACAGGCTACGCACAAGTCGGCGCTCTTAGCATTCATGACGATTTGGATAAAATCCGCAAGATGGAGGAACGGGCTCAATTTAGGAAAACAGATGCTCCGGAAATCGGTGAGATTACCCGGCTGAATGAGGAAGAAACCCATGAACGTTTTCCTTTGCTAGGTGAAGGTTATCATTCCGTTCATATTAGCGGTGCCGCCCGTATTGATGGTCGTGCGCTGCGCGATGCGCTGATCCGGTCCGCACAGAGGAACGGGGCCAAGCTTATAAACGGGGATGCCGCATTGTTATATCAAGGAAATCGTGTAACCGGAGCAGCTGTCGGAGCCAATAGCTTCGTAGCTGATGAGGTTATTGTTTGCGCCGGTGCATGGGCTAACCAACTGCTTCAGCCATTAGGCATTCACTTTCAGGTTCGTTTTCAAAAAGCCCAAATCATGCATGTAGAGGCGGCTGAGCAAGAAGATACAGGCAGCTGGCCTGTCGTCATGCCGCCTTCGGATCAATATTTGCTCTCTTTTGATAACCAGAAGATTGTGATCGGGGCGACTCACGAAAATGATGTCAAAGGCTACGATACGAGAGTGACAGCCGGCGGCATGCAGGAAATCCTGAATAAAGGATTGGCCTTGGCGCCTGGACTATCTGACAGCACGTTTCAGGAAGTGCGAGTCGGGTTTCGTCCGTTTACACCCGGCTTTCTTCCGGTTATCGGTGATGTCCCTGGCTGGGAAGGCCTTATTACGGCAAACGGGTTGGGTGCGTCCGGACTGACGATGGGTCCATTTATCGGGAGCCAACTTGCAAAGTTGGCGCTTCGAATGCCGCTGGATATCGACATCCGGGATTATGATGTTCGTAAAGCTATGGATGAAGCCCAAGCATGGCCGTCCAGCTGATCGAAACCATGAATCAGTCATAGCAAGTTTCCGTTTGTGTGGATCACGTATGGATGTGGATGTAAGTGCAGATGCATACTTGAATATAAATAAGCCGCGATAAATCGCGGCTTATTTGTTATGGTGAAGCTTCCGTACTCTAAACGGTCGTGAAGGATTCGTTCATGCGGCTTGCTTTCAGCTTGCCAAACAGGAATCGAACGGTCGGGCCTACAATGAGGAGCTGAAGCGGCAAAGCAAACACAAAATTTTTAATGAAAATGGAGAAGTAGCTTCCAAGCAGCGATTCTCCTCCGAGGCCGTTTGCATAGTAGGAGGACGCCAGTCCGTATATGGACATAAAGGTCACCATTCCTATCACCATAAAAAATGCCATCGCCACGATCATGATGATTTTACTGGAATTGTTGCGCGTTAATGAAAACACGATTTTTTTGACGGCGGGTCCGACAACAAACAACTCCAGCATGAAGGCAATCATAAAGCCCAGAACGAATTGCATGAGCAGGGCTACCAGTGATATTCGTCCGATCAATCCGTTAGTAATCAAATTGTAAGTCGTCATCATGATGACCATCCCCACACACATCATCATACCAAAATAAAAATTCTCTTTCTTCGTTGTTGGCAATTTCCTCATCCTTTCTAGTTACCTTTGTCATTATAGAGATGGGGAAAAGCTCCTCGTAAGTGAACATTATGTGAACATTTACTGAAAAAGTTTCTGCTGATAACCGATTCAAAATTGAGTATAATAATCAATTGAATAATACAACTGGCGAGATACCTTGACAGTCATAGTAATGTGATGTACATTTTATACGTGGAGGTGATCGCCGTGGTAAATAAAATCTCCTCGGACCTACTCAGGGGACATACGGATACGATTATTTTGAAGCTGCTCCAGAGCGGCGATAAGTATGGTTATGAAATATCGAAATTAATACATGCCAATTCCGGAGGCGAGTACGAGCTTAAGGAAGCCACCATGTATTCAAGTTTGAAGCGACTCGAACATGACGGGAATATAACTTCCTACTGGGGGGATGAGACCCAAGGAGGAAGAAGGAAGTATTACAAGGTAACCGCTAGAGGACGGGAAACGTATGAATTGAACAAGGAAAACTGGGAATCAGCTAAACGCATTTTGGATCATTTACTTTAAAAAGAAAGGCGGTTAACATGCCATGCAGGATCAATTAAGAAAGTATTTGGACGGCATCTTTTCGCCGTATGAGGATTTGAACGAAGTCAAGGATTTGAAAGAGGAATTGTTCCTTGATCTGAGCGAGAAATGGGTTGATTTGAAGGCTCAAGGTTATGGGGAAGCGGAAGCATACCGGCTGACGATCAATTCCATCGGAGACGTGTCGGAAATTATCGAGAGCATCACGGTTAAAACCCGGGAACTTCAACGGAAGATAGGTATGGATTTATCGAAAACCAATTTGGTGAATTCCGATTTTCAGCAGGTAACCGTTCATGATGGGAAATTCAATTACAGCAACCTGCGCGGGTCGGACTTTAGCAACGCGGATTTGACCCACAGCTCTTTCAAGTGCAGCGATCTTCGGAACGTCATATTTGATGGTGCAAACCTTTCGCACGCCAAACTCACGATGGCCGACTTGACGAGCGCAAGCTTCAACGGCTGCATTTTCGATCAAACGGATTTCAGCAAATCGGATGTATCCGGCGTGAGTTTTGATAACCAAACCTTTACGGGCACCAATTTTAATTATACAGGCTTGGCAAAGACCTCCTTCCGAAATGCCGTGTTTCACAATGTCTTATTCAAAACCAATGCAAAGAAAGCAATTTTCGACGGTGCGACCATGGATAAACTGACCTATGCCCTGCTGAAAGGCAGCAAGGCCGATTTACGGAATGTAACGGTAGTCTAAACCATTTCGGAGGAGGAAGAAAACGGATATATCATCCGGTTTGTGCACGACTCCATTCAGAATATATATTCAGCCGAAATAGGCCGACCAAGCAGTTTTGGTCGGCCTATTTTTTTACAAAAAAACATTCACTGTTGGCTTGTTGATACAATCACAATATTTTATAATGAGTAAAAACTCACTCATAAAAAGGAGAAGCAGCTTGCCACGTACAAAGGAACAATACGAAGAAATGCGTAACGCAACCAGACAAAAAATACAATCGGCCGGGATGCGGCTTTTTGTTCAAAAAGGGTTCGGCTCCACGAATGTGCAGGACATAGCAGATGCAGCCGGTATTAGCATTGGGCTTTTATACCGGCATTACAAAACAAAAGAAAGCTTGTTTAATGAACTTGTTGAATTTGCGCTTGACGGCTTGATCCAAATCATCCAAACCTTCGAGAACGCTGATTCACCGAAACAACTCTTGGCGCAGTTCGTTGACGAAATATATCGCGATATGCAAGATGGGGAAGAGCTTGCCAATTTGCTGATACTCATGAATCAGTTGTTTTTCTCCGGTGATGGAACCAATCGGAAACAAGCTGAGGTTTTAGAGGTAAATGGTCGGCTGTTGCGTTCTACCGCCGAACTTATTAAGAAGGGACAGGAGTCAGGCGATTTCCGTTCCGGAGATGCTCATCAAATGGCCGTGTTGTTTTATTCGGCATTGCAGGGCCTGGCTGATATGAAAGTGATTTTGAAGAACAACTTTGTTATGCCATCCACGCGCGTACTCACATTATTCCTTTTCAAGGAGGAAGATTGACTATGTTTACAGTTAGGAAAGCCGATCAATTAGGAATGGATGCAAGGGTTCAAATGTCCCGTATTTTTGCAGAAGGATTCTCGCAATGGCTTGGATATTTCTCTAAAGATAAGGAGCAAATCGCCAGAGCCTTTGCGCACATGTTTAACCTGGATCAATTTTATGTTGCCGTTGCCGGCGAGAAAGTGGCTGGGATGGCTGCATGTTCTGACGGCACCTCTTTATCCGTGAAACTCAACAAAAAAGAGCTGCGGGAGCATTTGGGATTATATAAGGGCAGCCTTGCGCACATGTTTTTGAAAAAGGAATTTGAAACACCACTTGCGAATCCGTCTCCGGTAAAGTGTTCGATTGAGTTTGTAGGGACGGCCGCGGAATATCGAGGACAGGGGGTAGGCTCGCTGATCATAGGCCATATACTTGAAGCTTCTCCATACCGTGAGTTTTTAATAGAAGAGGTAGCCGATACGAATATACCAGCGATGAGACTCTACGAAAAGATGGGGTTTGAGGAATACAAACGGACCACGATTCCCCCGAAGAAAGCAGGAAAAATAGGCATTAATCATATCGTATCTCTAAAGCGCGTAAAATGAGGATTACGGCTAGGATCCACTCAGCGTAGATCCGTGAATGTCAGCTTGCATGTAGGTTATGGCCATTTCGGTTCAAACAACATTCTTCATTCATAGTCCTAAAGTTTCAATAACGGATCATATCCTGGTTGAAAAGTAATAATCGAATATCAGCGGAACTAATTGATATTACGGACCTCCGGCAGATGTGCGGGATATCCAGATCATGATAGGGTAAAGGCAGGATCAGGCAGCCATTGTAAGTGAAAACGAACGATGCAGCGTCGAATCCTCCTTTTTTATTTTAAAATGACCACATTACGATTTTGGTCATTTGGTTCTAGTCGAGATTCATCCCGCCCAGTATAGGGGCGAATACAAAGAGATTAAAGGAATAATGGAGGGAGATAGCATGACACAAACCAAGTTAGTGCCTCAACCTAAAACCTACGGTCCACTCGGCAATCTGCCGCTGCTGGATTCCGCCGCTCCGGTCCAATCGCTTGTGAAGGTGGCCTCGGAGCTCGGACCGATCTTTCAATTTCAATATCCTGGCGGACGCAAGGAGCTGTACGTCTCGGGACATGAATATGTCAAGGACGCTTGTGACGAGAAGCGTTTTGATAAACGAATCTGGGCACCGCTTCAGAATGTTCGTCCGTTTGCGGGGGATGGACTGTTTACGAGCGCAACGCAGGAGCCCAACTGGAAAAAAGCCCACAACATTCTGCTCTCCAGCTTCAGCCAGCGCGCAATGCAAGGCTATCATACAAAAATGGTCGATATTGCCATGCAGCTCATCCAGAAATGGGCTCGGCTCAATCCCGACGAAACCGTGGACGTTCCTGCTGACATGACGCGCCTGACGCTGGATACCATCGGCTTGTGCGGATTTAATTTCCGGTTTAACAGCTTCTACCGCGAAGACAACCATCCATTTATCGATAGCATGGTGCGGGCGCTTGATGAGGGCATGAACCAGCTTCATCGTCTGGGCATCCAAGACATGTTTATGATTAAAAAGAAGCGGCAGTTTCAGGAGGATATTCAGTTCATGTTCTCCCTTGTGGATGAACTCATCCAAGATCGCAAGACGCATGGCGGTGAAGAGGGGGATTTGCTCGCGCATATGCTGGAAGGCGTCGATCCTGATACAGGCGAGCGCCTCGATCATGAGAACATCCGTTACCAGATCATCACGTTTCTTATCGCGGGGCATGAGACGACTAGCGGCTTACTGTCCTTTGCCATTTATTTTTTGATGAAAAATCCGGATACCTTGCATAAGGCGATAAGCGAAGTGGACCGCGTCCTGAAAGATCCCGTTCCGACCTATAACCAGGTGAGGGAACTGAAATACGTCCGCATGGTACTCAACGAGTCGCTGCGCTTATGGCCTACGGCTCCTGCTTTCTCGTTATATGCGAAGGAAGATACGGCGATCGGCGGAACCTATCCGATCAAGAAGGGGGATAGCGTAACGGTCTTGATCCCAGGACTCCATAGAGACTCGCGTGTGTGGGGAGACGACGTGCAAGCGTTCAGACCCGAACGCTTCGAGGATCCGAGCAAGGTGCCGCATGACGCCTACAAACCGTTTGGTAACGGACAACGGGCTTGCATCGGGCAGCAGTTTGCGCTGCAGGAAGCAACCTTGGTGCTTGGGTTAGTGCTCAAATATTTTGAACTGATCGAGAACCAGCCTTATGAGCTGAAGGTGAAGGAAACACTCACACTGAAGCCGGAAGGGTTCCATATTCAAGTTCGAAGCCGTCAAGACGGGACTGCACTTTTGGTTCCAGGAGGAGGTAAGACGGTGTCACCCGAGTCGGAGAAGCGGGAGTACGTCACGTCCGAAACCTCTGCGGCACATGCACATCATACACCACTGCTCGCGTTGTACGGTTCCAATCTGGGCACGGCAGAGGGAATTGCCAGAGAGGTGGCGGATGCTGCGAAGCACCAAGGGTTCGACAGCCAGGTCGGTGCACTGGACGACTTTGCCGGAAAGCTTCCGAAGGAAGGGGTCGTAGTTATTGTTTCTGCCTCGTACAACGGGCAACCGCCATCCAATGCCAAAGCTTTTATGGAATGGCTGGAAACGGCGGATGAATCCGAAATCGAAGGCGTCCGTTACGCGGTATTCGGCTGCGGGGATCACAACTGGGCAAGCACGTACCAGCGTATTCCCCGCTTCATTGACGAGCAGCTTGCCGTCAAAGGGGCGCAGCGTTTGCTCCAGCGCGGCGAAAGTGATGCAAGCGGCGATTTTGAGCGGGAAGTCGATGAATGGACGGAGCATTTATGGCCGGATCTGATGCAATCGCTAGGACTACCTCTTATGTCCGTAAATGAGCCCAAACGCAGTGCTTTGTCCGTCCAGTTCGTGCAGGGTGCGGCCGCCGTTCCGCTGGCGGAAACCTACCACGCCGTGACGGGGCGTATCGTCCACAGCCGCAATCTACAGCATGACGACAGCGGAAGGATCACGCAGCATATCGAAATCTCGCTGCCTCCGGGAACGGAATACCGGGAAGGAGATCATCTAGGGGTGCTTCCGGTCAATCCGATGTTACTGGTTCAGCGTGTTCTCCGAAGATTCAAACTGGACGCGGGTGCACACCTTATTTTGTCTGCTGAAGGAAGAAGCGGTGCACATTTGCCCACAGGCATTCCTGTCCGCCTGGACGACCTGCTCTCCCGCAGCGTGGAGCTGCAGGATCCGGCTACAAGAGCGCAGATTCGGGAAATGGCCGCTTGTACGGTATGCCCGCCGCATGCCAAGGAGCTTCAGGAACTGCTTGCGGAAGCGAACTATCAGGCCGAAGTACGGGCCAAACGGATCACCATGCTCGACCTGCTGGAGCGATATGAAGCCTGCGAGCTGCCGTTTGAGCGGTTTCTTGAGCTCCTGCCTCCATTGAAGCCGAGATATTATTCAATATCCAGCTCACCGAAAGTTAGCCGGAATACGGCAAGCATCACGGTCAGTGTCGTGCGGGGTAGTGCTTGGAGCGGCAAGGGAGAATATCGGGGCGTTGCTTCCAACTATTTGGCCCAGATGGAAACAGGCGCGGAGGTCTTGATGTTTATACGCTCTCCTGAGTCGGGCTTTGCGCTGCCGGAGGACCCGGCGACGCCCATGATCATGATCGGACCGGGTACGGGCGTGGCTCCGTTCAGGGGGTTCATCCAGGCAAGACAAGCGCTTTGGGAGGCTGGTCAAGAGCTGGGTGCCGCGCATCTGTATTTCGGCTGCCGGAATCCGGAGCAGGACTATCTTTACCGCGAGGAGTTTGAGCAGGCGGAGCGAGAAGGGCTGGTCACCCTGCATACAGCCTTTTCGAGGATTGACGGTGTAGACAAATGCTATGTCCAGCATTTAATGAAACAAGACGGAGCTTTATTGTTGTCGCTGCTTGAGGGAGGAGCGCAAATGTACATTTGCGGCGACGGCTCCCGGATGGCGCCTGAGGTGGAACAAACGCTGATCCGTTCCTATCGGGACCGACATGGCGTGAATGCGGAAGAGGCTGCTGCCTGGTTATCCGGACTGGAGGCCTCGGGACAATATGTAAAAGACGTCTGGGCCGGATAATCATCATGCCAGCGGAAATCGCACCCTAAGACTACGATCTCCTTGCGATCCCGTACTGTTTTTATGTTAAGATGATCAGTACATGATAAATGGAACAGATTAGAAGGAGAGTGTGACTTATGCGTGAGACTGAGACCTGTGTTCCGACTGGCGTGAAACCCCAAGACACCGGCTTTGGTTATACGTTATCCTTGATCGGCGGCAAATATAAAATGATCATCTTGTATTGGCTGTCTGAAAATAAGGTGATGCGGCATAATGAGCTGAAGCGAAGCATTGGTTCCATATCCTTTAAAACGCTAAGCATCATGTTAAAGGAGCTGGAGGCGGATGAGCTAATCGTTAGAACGGAATTTCCCCAAGTCCCTCCAAAAGTCGAATATACCTTATCGGAACGCGGACTTTCCCTCATTCCTGTGTTACATATGATGTGCGAGTGGGGAGAGAAGAACAGTTTGCCGGCTCTGGAAGCTGTGCAGCGGGAAGCATGAAGATTGGTTATATCCAAAGAAGTATTTCCTGAACAAGGAAATACTTCTTTTTTAACGGCTCCATTCCGTTCATTCATCACAGGTTGTCTATGAACTTCAAATAATCTCGTGCACTGATATCCAATGCGTTATCAGGAGGCGATAGGTCCATGTCAGGCGTGTTCCCGCCAGGAGCAGCCTCTTGCCCGTAAAAAGCAAAGAACGAACGATAATCTGCGTCGCAGTAGCGGAAGGTCGTTTCAAAAGGGGTTAGTATCTGTGCAAGCGTGTAGCGATACCTTCCGTCTTCCCGATAATCTTCTTTTTTTATGCCGGCCGATACTGCTAATCCAACTTTGCGTTTCTTTAACTTATCCCCTCCATTTGAACCGTAAGCCCACCCGTAAGCCAAAACCTCGTCAAGCCATGTTTTGAGGAGCGGCGGGCAATTAAACCAATAGATTGGAAACTGTAAAATAAGATTGCTATGCGATTCAATGAGCTGCTGTTCTTTTTGTACATCCAAGTTTCCGTCTGGGTAAACCCGATGCAATTCGTGAACCGTATACCGCTCCGGATATTTTTGGAGTTCTTCGACCCAGCGCTTATTTATAACCGAGTTTTCCAGGCTTGGATGTGTAACGATAACAAGAGTTTTCAAAGATTTGTCCTCCTTGAGCATGATTTATTTTCTTGAGTATAAAGGGATCGCAGCCATGATGTAAGTATGCACTTTTAGTACAGGTACTTACCAAAAGGTGAGTGCTGTGGAGGAAAACAGCGTTTATAAATTCCTGAGTTACAGAAAAATAAATAACAACCATGATGGCATATTATGATATATAATAATTTGCACTGACTGTTATTAGAATGAACTCTCGCGGGTACATAAACTTTAGATTACTCTCTAGATAATCGTTACACGTATGTAAGGCCTATATTAGGTGATATTATTTGTATCATATTATTTATAAAAGGAGTCCTTGTTTAATGGTAGATTTTTTTATGAATTTCAATCCCATTATCCAAGCATTACTTGCCACCTTGTTTACTTGGGGAATGACGGCGTTAGGGGCGGCTCTTGTTTTTTTTACAAAAACATTGAACCAGCGCCTGCTGGATAGTATGTTGGGTTTTGCTGGCGGTGTCATGATTGCGGCCAGTTACTGGTCCTTATTGGCTCCAGCCATTGAGATGTCGGAAGGCAATGCGATCGGGAACTGGTTTCCGGCTGCATTCGGATTTTTATTAGGCGGCATCTTTATATGGGGAATCGATAAGGTATTACCCCATCTTCATCCCAATTCTCCGATTGGAGGAGCGGAAGGGTATAATCCAAAAGTCAGAAAACGGAGTACGCTGCTGGTACTCGCAATTACCCTCCACAACATTCCGGAAGGATTAGCGGTCGGGATTGCATTTGGCGCGCTTGCCAACGGAGGGACTGAAGCATCGCTGGTAGGCGCTTTGACGCTGGCTCTGGGCATCGGCATTCAAAACTTCCCGGAGGGCGTTGCGGTTTCCATGCCCCTGCGAGGTGACGGAATGTCTCAAAGAAAAAGCTTTTTCTATGGACAATTCTCGGGTATGGTGGAACCCGTTGCCGCGGTAATCGGCGCGGTAGCTGTCGCCTTTATAGAACCCATGCTGCCTTACGCATTGAGCTTTGCGGCCGGTGCCATGATTTTCGTTGTAGCCGAAGAGGTAATTCCAAGCTCGCAAGAAAAAGGCAACAAGGATTTGGCTTCCATGAGTTTGATGTTCGGTTTTGTATTGATGATGATTCTTGATGTGGCATTGGGATAGGTGTCTTTTTATTGAGGAAAAGTCGCGATATTTGCGGCTTTTTTTGTTTTCAAGGATAGTCTGCGGTTTATTCCCGATGAGCCGGCTTCCATACGAGGACTTCAGTTCTAACGAATTGGCGCCAAACGGCTGTGAAGTATCGAGCTTTACTAGACTAAGGTCGGGGTTTCAATCTCATTCGCGGGCCCAATGCTCATTCCTCTAAGGGATGCTATACTGAACAGGACTTAGGAATTGGAAAATAAAGAAAGCTCATAAAGGGACGATGGAAGGAATGAGGAACACGTTATGAAGAAGAGAACGGGATATTTGATCGTGGCAGCCGGCGTTCTGCTGTTGATCTTTACGATGAACCCGAGGAACATTTTTTCGGATGTCCATTTCGGCTTTTCCTTTGACACCAAGAAGATTAACGAAGAGACAACATTGGCCGCTGATGATTTCCAGGATATGATCCTCCAGACTGGAAGCACTGACATTATGGTCACAAAAGGAAATGCAGACGAGATCAAGGTTCGACTGAATGGAAAGGTAAGTTCGAAATATGCGGACCAAGTGAAATTGAAGGTCGAGCCGAACGGAGATTCGCTGGTGCTTGGAGTGGATGAGGATCACGGTATCGATCTGGGCATAAATATTATGGATATCGAATTATCTGTGGAGTTACCGGAAAAGCAATGGGCAGCGGCCAATATTGAAAGTGGAAGCGGCGAAATCGAGATCGGGAGTATACGGGGGGACGAGGTAACGGTCAAGGCAGGCAGCGGCAATGTAACTGTTCAGAATGTAAACGCTGGCGAGCTGACGGTGAAGACCGGCAGCGGCAATATCGAGGCCGAGGAGATTGAAGCCGAATCGGTTTCGTTGGTATCAGGGTCCGGCCAAATTTCAGCAGACCGCTATCATGCCACGCAGCTGGACTTTCAAAACGGCAGCGGCAATGTCGAGCTGAAGGATGGAGAATCGGCTTTACAAGGAAAGACGGGATCCGGCAATATACGCGTGGATATGGAACGATTGATTCATGATGCCGACCTGCGAACCGGCAGCGGCAACGTGAGCATTGATCTGGATGAAGAGCCTACATCGCTGGAAGTCGATTTCCAAGGAAGTTCCGGTGAGGGGAATATTCAGTTGGACGGAATGCGTTATGAGGTTAAGGACGAAGACAAAGGAAGACTGAAGGGAACGCTGGGCAGCGGCGAGGTCCTGCTGAAGGTTCGCACAGGCTCTGGAAACTTCAAGCTGGAATAAATCCTGATACGCAAAAAAAGAGACGAGAAGGAGCTGTCCCATAAGTAGGTTTGCCACTTGACGGACGGTTCGTCAGATTAAAAAATGTGTCAAATGTAGAAATGGCGGTGCTCAGGATATTATCCTTGCACCGCCATTTCTTGCTTTTCGGTCCGTTGCCGCTTGCTTGAGCAGATTATGGGCAAGCGAAATCTTTCGTCAGTCCTCGAAGCAGAAATCGCCGGAATCTCCGGTTATTCTTCAACTGCCCAAACGCACTCTCCGGTTCGACCATTTGTCGCACCGACGTATTCGGCAGTTTTCAGAGAGCGGCGTTGACTTTTTCTAAGTGAGGCTTTAAGCAAAGCGTATCCGTAGGGAGTTGGTGAAGACTGTTACCGCAATCAACTGATTTTCCGTTCCAATCTGCACATTGTAGCCTGGCTTCAGTTGACCATTACCATGTGTTCTTCCTTCATTCGCCCCCGAAGCGATTAACCGCTTCATGAACGACGCGAACAAAATGATGCGGACGAATATCGTCTCCAAGTGCATTAGAGATGAGGATGGTTCATGGTATATTGAATGTAGAAAGAAACCGTACCTTTCGTAAATGGTGGGTCACACTTCCATTTTACCAAGAAACGGTTTCTTTTCGTATGTCTAACGTATGTTTTCGCACAACGCAGCGGAGAGGACGAAACGATTCCGGACAAGCGAGAGCGGTCGCCTTTGTCCCCGAATTTCTTCCTTGCTTCAAACCATTCCAAGAAATTTGGGAGCAACAGCGATGGGAGGAACGATTCGTACACGGAGCGTCTCCTAACAGGAAAAAGGTGGCATCCCGCCAAATCTAAGATCTTTTGGGACATCCCCCTTCTTAGTTATGTTCGAAGTCAGCAGAGTGCTAAATCTAAGGTTAATTTCTATCGATTGGAAGCGATTCAACGAGTAAGACTGGACTAAATTAAAACCCAAAAGCCTGTTGAATCAGCCTCGCATAGATGGCAGCAGCTTCTTTGCGCAGAAGTTGATCGGCCGGACGGTAGTCCGCGGCGCCGTTTGCGTCTTTTGTCACTTCGGGTCCATGCATCCCGGAGCCGACCATGAACTGTACGGCTTCATCTGCCCAGGCAGCCGGTTTTGAGCTGAGTTTAGCCGGAACCGCCTTGGCGCCAAGCGCGTTGTGTGCCACACGCCATATGATAGCAGCAGCCTCTTGGCGCGTGATTGGCTGATCGGGTTCAAAGTTCTGGGTCGGAGTGCCGGTGACGCCCCCCATGTCCGCGACATTCTGCACATAACCAGCGAGTGGGTGCCCTTGCATATCCTTAAATGAACTCGGGCCTTCGCTAGGCTTCATCCCGGCCAGTCGGCTGATCGCACTGACAAACTCTGCCCGCGTGATCGATTCATTCGGTCGGAAGCTGGATTGCTCATTCTCGTCAAAAGCCTTGAGGGACTGAACAAAGTAGATATCCTTGGCATAAGGACTCCCTTCCGGGACGTCGTTATAAGCAGCAGGCTCATCGAGCTTCTCGGACATGCTGTCTATCGCCGTGTAATACATATATGCCACATTGCCGTTATCATCTTCCTTGAAGGCGGCCGGCGTACCGTTCTCATCCACGAATCGCAGCGGACCCACCGGCGTGAGTTTATGCTCGCCCATGGCATCGGTAACCTGCAGCTCGCCTTGGCCCGCTATCACCTGCGTGGCGATAATCGGTGTTCTTAAGCTTCTGAACGTGCCCTCGAATTTCTTGAGCTGCTCCTGATTAAGCGGGAAGTCTTTCTGCTGAACCTGCTTTTTTGGATAAAAATGATCCATGAATGCGGTGAAAAATTCGGTTCGGATCGATGTGCTCGTGTCGCTGTTAACAACGATCAGGCCTCCGACATTCTGGTCCGGAAGGAGCCAAAGCCAGGAATGGTAGCCATCCAAATCGCCGCCCTTACCAATCACGGTTTGGCCATTGTGGCTGCTGTGCATAAACGACTCGAAACCGTATGACATCAACGGAATGCCAGCTGCATCATAATGCGTCTGATGCATCAAACGCAGGGTCTCTTCCTTCATGATGCGGGAAGATCCAAATTGGCCATTGTTTAGATGGGCAGTAATGAAATTGGCCATATCGGTACCGCTCGCGAACATGCCGCCTTCCGGTGCGATGGTAGGTATGTTTTGGTATGCCTTAAACGGTTGACGTTCGACATTATAGCCTGTGGCAAGGTTCGCGATGATATCCTCATTCATCCGAAATGCAGCGTGCTCCATGTTTAATGGGATGAAAATATTCTTCCTTACATAATCTTCAAACGGCTCCCCCGATACCTGCTCGACAATGTAGCCCTGCATGGAGGAGGCAAGATTATCATACCGATAAACCTCTCCAGGCGTGCGAACCACAGCTGGCGCATTATACCGGATAAAGTCAGCGAGCGGCACCTCCCCCTTCTGAACGATATGCGGCGGAACCGAGTAGTTGTCCGTAAAGTCGAAGCCTGTCGTATGAGTCAATAAATGCTCAACGGTGACGGGCGTCCCGGTGTTGTTGGTGATCTTAACATCCGGTATATATTCAGTGATATCTTGCTTCAGGTCGATTTTTCCGTCCTCTACCAGTTGCATGACCGCCGTCGCGGTTATCGATTTGGATATCGAGGCCATGCGGAACAAGGTTCGATCGGGATCAATCTTTTTCTTGGATTCAACGTCGGCATAACCGTAGCCCGTATTCAGCAGCACCTTGTCATCTTTTACGATCACAACAAGCGCACCCGCCAGCATGTCCGAAACATGGGGTTTGGCAAAATAAGCATCGGTGAACGCCTTGACTTCTTTGGAGCTCAGTATCGGTGTTCCCGTAAGCTGTGTTGCGGTTGTACCTGTGGACGGTTTCGCCGTATCGGCAAAGATATCGGCAGGGAAAGCCAGCAGGCTAGCGGACAGCACGGAGGCTGCCAGTACACGAATGGTTCTAGACTTACTATGTTTATTTAGCTTCATGGGTTCCTCTCCTTGTTCATCGCATTTGATTTCCATTTCATGGTAGACGATGGAGGGAGAAGGAAGAACCGTCCGCAGAATGAGTTTTAACTGGCTTTTCGACGGGAACCGGGCCTGGACTTTGGTCCAGGGGGGATGAATAAATGTGAAGCCAACCGTCTAAATTTATACTAAAAATTATGTTGAAGTACAATAAAAATTTAATATAAACAATAAAATATCGATCTATATACTATATAATTTATAATAGTATAAATTATTCATGAGACTGGGGATGGACATTCTGAATCTATACATCAAGGAGTGCGGAAACAAAAAGGCAGCAAGAATGATCGTTTTTTTGCATGGGGGAGGTGTGAGCGGCTGGATGTGGAACAAGCAGATTGCCTTTTTTGAAGACCACTTCTGCCTGATACCCGACTTGCCTGGACATGGGCGCAGCCCCGGCAATTCGCCTTTTTCCATAAGCCGCACCGCGGAGCATCTTAACGAGGTCATTTCGACTAAGGCTGACGGACGGGAGGTTGTTGTTTTCGGATTTTCACTAGGGGCGCAAATTCTCGTGGAGATGATAGGTCAACGACCGAGCCTTATTGATTACGCAATCGTAAACAGCGCATTGCTGAGGCCGATGCCGGCAGCGCTTAAACTGATTGAACCTTCGGTTCGAATAAGCTTCCCGTTGACAAAATACAGATGGTTCTCCAGATGGCAGGCAAGCACGCTGTACGTGAACGAGGTTGATTTTGAACAGTATTACGCGGAAACTCTGCATATGAAACGGGAGATGCTGGTTTCGGTGCTGAAGGAGAATATGTCCTATTCCATCTCTCCAAGGATTCAAGAATCAACAACGAAGCTATTGGTTACGGTTGGGGAGAAGGAGAGAGGCAGTGTCAAGAAATCGGCTGAGGATCTCGTGCAGATGAGCGAAAGCGCTGACGGGATTATCTTTCCCGGAGTTGGGCATGGCATACCGCTTGCCGATCCGGCACTGTTTAATCGGGTAGTGGACCATTGGCTTAACACCGGTACAATTCCGGAAGGTATTCCTCATATATAGTAGGGGTGGCTGAGTGATTCAAGTCCCCTTCTCATCATTTGCTGTGGACTTTTCCCTTGGGGGAAGGTGTATAGTGATCTTGAACCAAGATCCAAAACCAGAGATGAGGTGAACCTTTGCTGTCGATTGGAGAATTCTCCAAAATATGCGAAGTATCTACAAAGACGCTTCGATATTACGATGAAATCGGATTAATTCATCCGGATCAGATCAATCCGGAAAACGGTTATCGATATTATTCCATCAGTCAATTAAAGAAAATGCTCTATATCAACCGTTTGAAGTCCTATCATTTTTCGTTGGAAGAAATCAAAGAGCTTCTGGACGAGGAAGCGGATCCATCCGAAGAGAAGCTTCGCTTCGCCCTTCATCGCAAACGTCGGGAAATTCAGGAGAAGTTAAACACGTATGAATATACCCTGAAACAAATGAACCAAGATATCTTGAATCTGGAGCAGGGCATACATTTGATGTCTTACCTGGATGATATCGAAGTACAGCTTGTTGAAACGGGGCCTATGAACATCCTTTATATGCGTCAGATGATGAGCAGTGATGACTATGCTTTAGGGTATGGCAGGTATTACAGCAGATTATACGAGAAGATTGCCAGGGAGAAACTCACCTTGGTTGGAACGCCCATGACGATATATCACAGCCCGGAATTCAATCCCGCAGGCAATGACACAGAGTTTGCCCTCCCGATCAAGGAGGCTGTAAAGGGAACGAGAGATTGGTGTGGGGGCCTTTGTGCGAGGTCTGTATTAAAGGGGGCTTATTCTAATTTAACATCGGTATATGCCAAGCTGAGGGAATGGGTAGAAAATGAAGGATATGCATTGACACAATCACCCTACGAAGTCTATGTAACCGACCCCTATCAAGCCTTGGCTGCCGAGGAAATGGTTACTGAAGTATATTTTCCCGTGACAAAAAAATAAAATATTTACATATACCATATGGCTTGAATAACAAATTCTGCGAGGTATTTATAATGAAAAGAAGCTGCTGGCCAACAACAGCGTGGCAAACCCTAGCCCCCGCGACCTTGGGAATGGATGCTGACAAGCTTTCAGGGCTGGACTCATGGATCAATACCGAATATCCCAATATTAATGGTATCGTTGTAGTTAGAAACGGAGCCATCGTTTATGAAAAATATGATCATGGATATGGTCCCGAGGATAGGCACCACGTTGCATCGGTTACGAAAAGCATCATATCCGCACTTATAGGCATTGCTATCGATGCAGGCTATATTCAACATGCAGATCAGAGCGTGCTGGATTTTTTTCCCGAATATGAACAAGAGGCTGCCGCTCGTCAAAAACGAGACATTACGATACGCCATCTTCTCACGATGACGGCTCCTTATCCATTTGAGGACTGGCACGAACCCCTGGACAAACTGTGCATGCAATCGGATTGGGTACAATATACGCTGGATATGCTGGGCATCGGTGGAAGCCTGGGAGCATTTAAGTATTCCACCGCAGGGGTGCATCTTCTTTCAGCTATCCTAACTCGCAGCACCGGAAAAAGTGCCCGCGCGTTTGCAAACGAACACTTGTTTAAGCCGATCGGCATGAACGAAATTCCGGATTATGACATGAGCTCATTCGGATTTGATGATTTATTCGGGAAAGACGTCAGGGGATGGGTCAAAGACCCGGCCGGCAACTCTACTGGAGGGTGGGGGCTTACGTTAAGTCCTCGAGATATGGCTCGTTTTGGCTTTCTTTATCTGAACCGCGGCATATGGGACAATCAACCGATTATATCGGAGGCATGGGTGGACCAATCAACGGCGATGAATTCCAACCATTATGGATATTTATGGTGGCTGCGCGATGAGGACGGGGTGTCTGCATACTCGGCAGTAGGCGACGGCGGCAATATCATTTGCTGCATTCCGGAAAAAGACTTGGTCGTAGCCATTGCATCGGCCTTTACCGTCAATCCTCGGGATCGATGGACACTGATTAAAGAAAGCATAATCCCGGCGATCCTCGACTAAATATGTACCCGCTATCTTAATCTCTTATCTTGCGCACAACTAATTGATGATGTCAAAAGAACAAGAATATCTGCGCATATGAAGCCGCCAAATTGGCGGCTTTTATCGTTACTGCACACTGTTTCAGGCAAAAATCGCTATCAGTGGCCCTTCTTAACCATTCTGATGTTACATGTGTTTTCATACAATGTATGGACAAGCGAAAACAGAAATATGCAGAGGGTGGGGAGGAACCGTTGTGAAGCTGCATCAAATCCATGTGACGGGCATGACTTGCACGGCTTGTGCAGCCCGGATCGAAAAAGTTCTTCGTAAAGTGGAAGGCATTCAATCTGCCCGTGTCAGTCTTGCCTTGTCTCAAGCCACGATCCAGTATGAACCGACGCAGATTGGATTAGACAAGATCACGGAGAAAATCGAAAAACTTGGCTATGGAGCGACCGACAGGCTGTCGCATCCGCAGGCAGGGATCGAATCGGAGACGGGGGCTTATCGCATCCGGTTCATCATCGCCGCTTGTTTATCCATGCCGCTCATATGGGCAATGTTGGCGCATGTTGCCAATTGGCCTGCACAATGGACGCCGAATTTACTGATGGAACCTGTATTTCAATGGGTGCTCGCTACCTTGCTTCAGTTTGGTGTGGGATATCCTTTCTATTATGGAGCTTACCAGGCTATGATCCATCGTACGGCAAACATGGATACCCTCGTTGCGTTAAGTACCTCGGTGGCTTATTTCTACAGCCACTATGTCATGTTTGAATCCAGGCAGAGCCTAACGCATCCCATGCTTTACTTCGATACGATTGCGATGGTGATGACAGCGGTTCTGCTGGGCAAATGGCTTGAGACCATGGCCAAAGGCAGAGCGTTGAAACAACTTAGTGCCTTATATGAGCTTCAGGTTAAACGGGTTCGAGTCATACGCAGTCATGGGGAAGAATGGATTTCTGCGGATCAATTGCAGATCGGGGACCGCATCCGGGTGAACAATGGGGAATGGATCTCCATTGACGGTTTTGTTCAGTCGGGATCGGCGGATGCCGATGAATCTATGCTGACAGGTGAGAGCACAGCGGTGGCCAAGGGCATGAGGGATCGAGTCTACGCCGGAACGCGTTGTCTGGTCGGAAGTTTGGACATCGTGGTTGATAAGCATCATGACGAAACCCGCCTATCTCAAATGATCGGGCTAATCGAATCCGCACAACAGGAGAAACCGGCCATTCAGCTAACCGTTGACCGTATAGCGGCAATTTTTGTTCCCATGATGATCGGTTGTGCTGCGCTTACCTATGCGGGATGGCTCTGGTTTTTCCATGCTCCCGATGCATCCGAAACGGCCATGCGCCATGCGCTGTCTGTTTTACTGATCGCCTGTCCCTGTGCGCTTGGTTTAGCTACGCCGGTATCCATCCTGATCGCAACCGGATCGTCCGCCCAAAGAGGCGTTCTATTCAAAGACGGCCGGTCCCTGGAGAGCTTGCGGCGAACCGATGTTGTATTGCTGGATAAGACAGGCACGTTGACGGAAGGAAGACCTCAGCTCACAGCGATTCGCACTGCGGAAGGCAGCAACGGTGCCTACGCGCTATCCATGTCGGCTGCACTGGCTTCACGGTCCAATCACCCGTTAGCACAAGCCATTGTACGAGCCGCCCAAGACAAACATTCCCCGCTATTGGAAGCACAGAAATTCCAAGAGCGGGTTGGGAAAGGGATGGAAGGCTATGTCAAAGGAGAGCACGTATGCGTGGGGAACCGGAGATGGCTGCTGGAGCAGGGCATACAACTAGGGAGCCCTCCAGACCAACCTGGCTATACCAGACTTTTTGTCGCCGTGAACGGGAAGTGCATCGGATCGCTTGTGTTGATTGACAAGCTAAGAAAAGATGCTAAGAAGACGGTACAGGAGTTAAAGCGCAGAGCCGATGTGTGGATGGTAACCGGTGATGAGGAACAGGCTGCCGTGGCGGTGGCTGCCGCTGCAGGGATCGATCAGATGCGTGCGGGCATGCTTCCTGAAGACAAGCTGGCGTTCATTCGCGAGCTTCAACATCAAGGACGATCCGTTGCCATGATTGGCGATGGCATAAACGATGCGGCTGCGCTAGCCGCGGCGGATGTCGGCATGGCGATGGGCGGTGGAGCGGATGCGGCTAAACAGGCCGGTGACATCGTGCTGATCGGAAACAAACTCTTCAACATTATCGATGCTTATAGATGGAGCCGCCAAACGATGCGGAATGTTCATCAGAATTTGCTCTTTGCTCTACTGTATAACGCCATAACCGTGCCATTGGCCGCATGCGGTTATTTGGACCCGCGCATCGCTTGCATCGGCATGGCCGCAAGCTCCGTGCTTGTTGTTGCTAATGCGCTAAGATTGCAGCTTAAGGTGCAGAGATGGGATAAGAACCGCATAACCGTGAATGGTTGAACGAATAAACCGTGAGGCTATGGTCACGATCACGAGGATGAGGTGTATTATTTCGATACCTCCACCAAGGATGAGCAGGGCGAGTTCCCTGTCATGCGTTATGTCCTCATGAATGATTTGGTCGAGGCGTATGCTCATGCGAACCGAGCTCTAAATGATAAAATATGAAAATGCCGCAGTCCAGGGACTGCGGCGATTTCTATAGGCAGAGTTGTTGCCATCGCTCCGATGTAGCAAGCAGGATATCTACGCCAACTCCAGCACAACCATCTGGTGATTATCCAAATAGGGAACCGTATAGCTGAGTTCGCCTTGGTTACGAATCTGATAGGGAAGATCCTCCATCGAGGGGGCCAGGTAAACCCGCTTGATCGAAGCGGCAGATGGGAGACGCAAGCTGGTGGATATATTCTGCAGCGGAACGATGTCCTCGATGACCTCCACGCGGCCCTTCATTACGGGGGAAGCATACAGGAGATGATGAACATAGCGATTTTCCACAGGCTGATACTGCAGCGTCGCTATGCCCCGTGCAGGCAAATCGCAGTGCAGAGTAGGCTGCGGCAGGAGCCGGTCAATCGCGTGCAATACCATCTCTTTCAGAATGAGATGGCCGTTGTCCGCATAGTCGCCGAACACATTCCAAGTGATGTAGATACCGTTTGTGCTTTCAATCATGCCCGGGCCGTCGTCTTCTCCAGCGCTTGGCGTGTGCTGATGTGAGCAGAACGTGAATACGTCCCGGTTGAAATACGGATTTTCCCGACTGCCAAGCGCCTGGCCGCCATTCAATTCAACCTGCTGTCCCTCGCCGTACATGACAAACGAAGCAGGCAGAAGGGAGCCTGGAGTAAAGTCCGGTCGGAAATACGACGGGTGGTAAGGGCTGGCGCCTTTCCAGTTCAGTCCAAGATCGAGCGCAAACACGTTGCCGGCTGGATCCAAACCCGAGCGGCCCGTGGCCAGAACCTTGCCGCCGCTTGCGGTAAATGCGCGGATGGCTTCTCCCAATGCCGGCCATACTGGCACTTCGTCCGGCAATATCAGCACCTTGTAACGACCGAAATCCGCATTGGCATCCACGATGTCGTACAAGTAATGCCCTTCGGTCAGGATGCGCACCGCTCCGGCATCCGCCAGATTGTTCCGGTCTTCTGATTTCCGCGCTTCCGGACAAGCCTCCCAAGCAGCCTCCAGCGACAAGACGGCAATGTCCGCCACGGACGTCGTTTCGCTGCACCATGGCTCCTTTGCTTCCACCTCCGCGAAGGCGGTGCCGATCAAGGCGTAGGTGGCTTCATCCATCAGACCTGATGGGTGAAGCTGGTCGCCGATCGAGCACTTGGCGCCGTGCGCGAGGCTGAGCGCCGTTTCGAATCGCAGCGCGTTCGGATGCTTATACCCGCCGAATTCACCCCAAGAGGTGTGGAATTTGCCCGTCATGCCGAGAAAATCCATGCCCAGCGTCTGCGCGTAGCGCGCTGAGAGCGGAAAATGATCGTAGCCCCAGCCCCCGGTTGGCAGGGATTCCAGCTCCAAATGGCTGTTGACATGGGCGAGGTCGCGGCGGCCGCGACGTTGATGCCCGCTGTTATGAAAGACCGGCAGACCGGGCTTAATCTCGTCCACCGTTTCCCGTACGCGGCGAGCATAGTTTAGGTAGGTCGCCTCGCCCAAGGCGGCAACGGCCGTTTCATCCCGAGGATCTTGGCCGGCTGATCGCAGCGCTGCCACACAATGCTGGCAATGACATTTTCGGATGCCGACGATATCAAGGAAAATGCCGTCCGCATCATAGCGGGAAACAACCTCGCGGATTTGAGCCAGCAAGAGGTCCAGGTAAGGCGTGTTGAAGCAAAACTCATGGTACCCGGGCGTCATGAAATCTTTGGCCCATCGCGTACGATCTTCCGCATCTCGAATCAGCCATTCGGGATGGCGACGCGCCAGCTTCTCGTCAAGGCCGGCGGACAAATATACAGGCGTTTTGACGTCGATTTCGTGGGCGGCTGCAATCATTTCGCCTAGCAGATCGAACGAAAGATGCGGGTGCGTTTCGTTGGCTTCGCTCGGGTGGTAAGCCCAGCCGTGATGACATTTAGAGAAAACGGTAATGGAGTCGACATGCCCGGCACGCAGCATGTTCTGAAACTGTTTTTTTGAAAACTGGCTTCCGATGCCCGGAATGGCCTCGGATGTGTGAAAGTCGAGATGAACCTGACGAAATCGCATGTGTGAACAGCCTCCTTTGCCGCATGATGATAACGGTTTCTTTTGTTCAATGTACCTCTTTAATACGCGGGTAACCAGTGATAATATAGACTTTGATTAGCACAAAATGGACTTGCGAAAAGGAGAGAACCGCTGTGCTGTGCTTAGAATTCGCCATTCCGCCGCTGCCGCAATTCGTAACGGCGGGACATGCCGTCTGGAAGCCCGGAGACCGGCATTTCGCCCGCTCCTTCGGCGTCTACGACCTGCTGCTGGTAACTAAGGGAACGCTTTATATGACGGAAGAACAGACCGAATATGAGGTCTGTGCCGGAAAGCTGCTCGTGCTGGAAGCGGGACTGCGGCATTTCGGGCATCGGGCCTGCGTGGAGCATACGGAGATTTATTGGGTGCATTTCATCCATGGACATCCAGCTTCATACATCTCGCAGGAGGATATTCCTTGGTCGGCCCTGCTGTCCAAAGGCACGGTCGAGGATGTCGAACCGTCCACGCAGCAGCGCATGTACATACCGAAGTTTGCCTCCGTCGAGGTGCAGACCGTAGAGCCGATGCTGCGCGGGTTGAATGATATCCACAACCGGCTGAACGGGGAGAATGCGCTCAAGCTCCATTTATTGCTGGCCGAGCTGTTCGCCGCACTGCAGGCTGACTGCGCGCGGATGACCGAACCGGAGCCTTCCATCCGACTGGCACAAGCCGCTGCCGCTTATTTAAACGAACACTGGAGGGAGCCGTTTGAACGGGCCGCATTGGAGGAGAAGCTGCATTTCCAGGCGAGTTATATCGCCAGATGCATGAAGAAGCATATCGGCAAAACGCCGCTCCAGTACGTACTTCATCTGCGCTTGGAGGAAGCCAAAAAACTCCTCGGCGGCACGGTGCTTGGCATTTCGGAGATCGCTGAAAGGGTGGGAATCCGCGATTCGAATTACATGACGCGCTTGTTTACCGCCAAGCTTGGCATGACGCCCGGCGCGTATCGGCAGATGCTGCGGCAGATGAAGGAAGAAGCGGGGGAAGGGACGGCTATTTTTTGGAAAATGCCGATTGACAACGAAAAACCCGCAGGATTATAGTAAAGCCACCTAACCTTGCAGGAGAGTGGTCCCATGAAGTTGCTGCAAACCCTCCGCTCTCGCAAATATTTGCAGCGGATTATTCTGAGCTTTATGCTCGTCGTCGCCATGCTCGCCATCGCCTCCCTCTTCCTGAACGCCGCTGCCCGTGATAAAGTCCTGAGCCTCCAACACGAAGCCGATCGCAAGCTGCTCACCCAAATCAACTACAATATCGAGAACATGAACGGGATCGTGAAGGATTTGGCGGTGTCGTTGTACAATGACGAAGAGCTGATCGCGCTGAAGTCCGGGGCGGATTATAAGCAGAGCATTCTGAAAATCGAACGTTTGAACCGGACGGTAGCCGCTTCGCCGTACTTGCACGCCGCCGTTTTTTACAACGGCAAGCAGAACCGTTTTTTCTCGTCGCTGAGCCATGATATGGACACGCGGGCCCTGTACGGCGCGCTTGAAGATTATATGGCTTCCCGAGCCGATCTGCCGAAGCTGCAGCTCATTCCGCTCGATCTCGACGGGGAGAATGAGGGCATCGACGTATTCGCTTTTTTCATTTATGACGGGCCGACCCTCGGTTCCGTTAACCGGAACGCCCTCATTTTGACAGTGAAGCCAGGCTGGATGCTCGACAATGTGAAAGCGCTTAATCGAATGGCCGAACGGGAAAACGACGTCCTGTTCGTCACCGACGGCGATGGACAGGTGCTTATGGCAGGCGAGCGCAAGCTGCCGCCCGGGCTGGACATCAAGAAGGATTTACTGGGACGAATGGGCTCGACGGACAATGCACCGGACTCTTTCATCCATAAACAAGGAGAGAAGGAATATAAGGTAACCTATTTGAACAAAGGCTTGAACAACTGGCAGATCATCAGCCTGCAGGATTACGATGACGTGCTGGGCAGCGTACGCCAGATGAGATGGACCGAAATGGCCGTGACGCTGTCCGTTGCCCTGCTGGCCTTGCTCTTGTCCGTATTAATCTCGCTGAGGCTGTATAAACCGGTAGGCCGTCTGCTTATGCTGGTTCCCCATGACGGGCGCGGTGATAGCAGGGCAAAAGATGAGTTGTCCCTCATCGCGGAGAATGTGACGGAGATGATAGGCAAACTCAAAGGCTTGGAGCAGGAACGGGCGACGCAATGGAATATCGCCAAGGTTTATCATTTGCGGAGCCTGATCAGCCTCAGCGATAGTATGGACGAAGATGCATTTCTACGGATTAAGGAGCAGTATGCGATTGATATAACGCATCCATCGCCGCTCCGGCTTGCGGTTGTACAGCTTGACGATCTGCAGAGCCTTCTCCTGCAGCCGGATTCCCAGACGGAGGCCCTGTATTACTTTGCTATCGCGAACATCGGCCAAGAGCTGCTGCAACGTGGCGGTTCGTGCGAAGCCGCGGACATGAAGAGCGGCCATCTTGTCTTTATCGCCAGCGGCAATCCCGGTTACCTCGAGATGCTGGATGAACGGTTCCGGGAGCTTCAGGAGACCATACTCCGCTTTTATCGGGTTACGTTCACCGTAACGCTTAGCGATGCATTCGAAGATTACCGCAGGCTAATGAAACATTACAACCTGGCGATGCGTCATTCCAACTATCGCATGATTTTCGGCAAGGGGGCCGTGATCCAGCCTGACATGATCCGCCGTAACGAGGGGAACGAGTCGTTCGCCATTCCGAAAGAGCTGGAGCGCCGGCTGACGGAGGGGTTGAAAAGCGGAGACTCGGAGGAGACAGAGCAAGCGATTCGAAGCTGGAGAGGGCTCCTGGGCGAGTTCAGCTTCGATAACATGTTCTCGGCGCTGCTGCATTTGACCATGACACTGAGCCATACGCTGGGCGAGATGAATAACAATAATCTGAATCCGGTATCGGTTAATCTGCAGGCTATCAATCGGCGCATTCTCGAAAAAGAGACGCTGGATGAGATCGAGGGCGTGCTCCTGGACGTCGTGCGCGATGTATTCGAGCAGCGCAGGAGCGGAAGGGAGGACAAAAACCGGCTGCTTGTGGACACGGTCAAAGAAATGATCGAGAAGCATTACGCCGATCCGGACCTGAACGTTCAGAAGATCGCCGAAATGCTGAAGATGAGCGCCGTCTATTTGGGCCAAGTGTTCAAAGCCCAGGAAGGGACAACGGTGGTCGACCAGATCAATGCGACTCGACTTGCCCGAGCCCAGCAGTATCTGGAGCAGCAGCATTTGACCGTGGCCGAAATCATGGAGAAGGTGGGCTTCGGCAATGAAAGCTATTTCTATCGGCTGTTCAAGCGCCGCTACGGAGCGACGCCGAAAGAGTACCGTCTGAAATCAGCCATCGACCGCAGTACCTAAAATGATGTTTCATAAGACCCGCAGATGAAATTTACCGTTTGCGGGTCTTTGGTATGCCGCGGTTATGTAGTGGGTGATTCGGTGGCTTTTTTGAGTTGCGCTGGTTCCGATTGATCCAGGTACAGCAATCCTGTTTCTATACAGCCGGCTGTACAGCATTCCGTAATCCTTACAGCCCGCCCGTACAGCAATCCTGAAATTGTACAGTAACGCAGAGTCCCGGGTTTGAGCTATCGTTAATCATGCAAAGCCTGGGATGCAGGCGAGGAGTGCATAAGAAAAGGAAGGGGCTTTCGCTATGTTGAAGAAGGTAACACTATCGGGTTCTATTGATGCAGACCCGGCTAACCGTTCGGGACCCGAATCGGAACCGAATCCTGGACCTGCCGGCGCACGCCCAAAAAAATCGGCGCTTCGCAGAGAACTTCGCCATTTCCGCAACAACCGGGAGCTGTTTCTGCTATCGCTGCCCGGGATTCTGTACAAGCTGATTTTTGCCTATATCCCATTAGTAGGATTGATCATTGCCTTCAAGCATTACCGCTACGATCTCGGCATATTCGGCAGCGAATGGGTAGGTCTGGAAAACTTCCGTTACTTGTTCTCGACCGACACGGCTTGGCGGATCACGCGCAATACGGTGCTGTACAATGCTGCTTACATTGTAGTTACCACCGCTGCAGCGCTGCTTCTGGCCATTCTGATGAACGAACTCAGGGCGAAATGGAGCAAATTTTATCAGACCGCGCTGTTCTTGCCCCATTTTTTATCCTGGGTGCTGGTCGGATACGTGGCCTATGCCTTCCTGAACCATTCCGACGGTTTCATTAATCGAACCTTACAGATGTTCGGCATGGAGCCGGTCAGCTGGTACCAGACGGCTGAGACTTGGCCAGCCATCCTCATTCTTGTTCATTTATGGAAGGCGGTCGGATTCAATACACTTATCTATTTCGCTGGCATACTCGGCATTAACAGCGAGTATTACGAGGCAGCGCGGATCGACGGAGCGACGAAATGGCAGATGGCGATGAAAATTACGGTTCCGCTGCTGGCTCCGCTGGTCATTATTTTGCTGATATTGTCCATCGGCAACATGTTCCGCGGCGATTTCGGGCTGCATTATTTCATTCCGAACAACTCCGGCTTCCTGTACGGGTCCACGGATATTATCGACACGTACGTATACCGTGCGCTCCGTGAGATCGGCAACGTCAGCATGTCGGCGGCTACGGGCTTTTATCAGTCGGTTGTCGGCTTCGTACTGGTGCTGGTGGCGAACGGGATCGTTCGCAAAATCAATCCCGAGCATTCCCTGTGGTAAGAAGGAGGACATCCGATGCCTAAGAAGTTCGAACTACCCAAACTGTTGATCCATCTGCTGTTCATCCTGCTCTCGCTGGCGGTTGTCCTGCCATTTCTGCTCGTCGTCGCCGTGTCGTTGACGGATGAAGCGTCGCTAACCGACAACGGGTATCAGTTTCTGCCCGAATCATTGAGTCTGGAGGCGTATCGCTATCTTCTGGATGCACCCGACATTCTGCTGCGGGCTTACGGGGTTACGATTACGGTGACCGCCATCGGAGCGCTGGCAGGCCTGCTGCTCACCGCCATGACCGCGTACGTCATCTCAAGGCCGGATTACCGCTACAACCGGGCAACGACTTTCTACGTATTTTTCACGATGCTGTTTAGCGGAGGGCTCGTTCCTTCCTATATTCTCATCACACAGTACCTGCATTTGAAAGACAGCTTGCTGGCACTGATCTTGCCAGTGCTGCTCTCGCCGTTCAACATTATGGTCATGAAAGGATTCATGTCCAAAATTCCGTTAGAAATCGTGGAATCCGCCAAAATCGACGGGGCGAGGGAGCTGCGGATATTTTTCAGGATCATATTACCGCTGTCAACGCCAGCCTTGGCTACGCTTGGGTTGCTGATCTCGTTCACGTACTGGAACGAATGGTTCAATGCCATGCTGTACATCGACGATCCGAACAAGGTCCCCTTGCAGCTGCTGCTCGTGCGGACCCTTGGCAGCATCGAGTTCATTACTTCCAATTCGGAATTTGCGCAGCAGCTGGGCATCGATTTATCCAGCTTTCCGAACAACTCGGCAAGAATGGCGATCGCGGTGCTGGCTGGTGGACCGATGCTGATCATCTTTCCGTTCTTCCAGCGGTTTTTCGTGAAAGGGCTTACGGTTGGCTCCCTCAAGGGTTAACATACAAAACCAATTAAACACTCAGGAGGTCATGTTATGAAAAAAAGACTGCTAGGGCTCTTGGCGATCATCTTCATCGTGATGTCCGCGCTTGCCGGCTGCGGCGGTAACGGCGCGACGGATAGTGGAACGCCGGACACGCAAGGATCGTCACCGGATACAGGCGGCACGGACGCGCTTGATCCCGTCGAGCTGACTTGGTATTACCCGCTGCTGCAGCTGCAGCCCGACCAGAAGAAGGTCGAAGAGGAAATCAACAAAATCGTGAAAGAGAAGCTGAACGCCACCGTAAAACTGATGCCGGTTGCAATCGGGGATTACGTGCAGAAGATGAATACCGTACTGGCAGCAGGCGAGAAATTCGACATTCTCTGGACCGGTTATATGCTGAAACCGGAAGAGCTGGTACGAAAGGGAGCGATTCAACCGCTGAACGGGCTCTTGGATGAGTACGCGCCTCAGTTGAAGGCGGATGTCCCTCAGGTAATGTGGGACGGTCTCTCGGTGGACGGGGAAATTTACGGCATTCCGAACCAGCAGATCAATGGTTCGAGATACGGCTTCATCGTACAGAAGCGGTTTGCCGACAAATACGGCTTGGATCCTACCACGATCAAAACGATAGCGGATATCGAGCCGTTCCTTGAGCAAATCAAGCAGAACGAGCCTGGGATTATCCCGATCGGACTATTCGGCGGCTCGTTTGTCAATCCGCAGGCGCATGACGATCAATACTGGGTCGTTCCGGGGGTTGACGATCACTTCTACATCAAGACCGATGACCCGTCTTATACGCTTCATCGCTATCCCGAAGAGGAGCTGGACAATTTCAGACTGGCCAGCAAATGGTATAAAGCCGGGTACATTCACAAGGACGCGGCTACGGAAAAAATGACCGACTACCAATCCAAAGGCCAGATCGCGGTCGAGTTCGACGTCACGCTGAAGCCGGGGGTCGAGGCGGAGGTCAAGCCGAAGAACGGCGGCAACGATGTCATCATCATTCCGCTCAGCGATTGGTTCTCCAACGGCTATTCAGCCACAACCAACCAGTCGATCAGCCGAACTTCCTCGAATCCGGAACGGGCCCTGATGCTGCTCAATCTGATCAACACCGACAAGGAGCTCTACAATTTGTTGATCAACGGTTTAGAGGGAGTGCATTACGAGAAACTGAGCGGCGATTATATCAAAGCGATGCCGGATTCCAGGTATCGTCCGAACATGGATTGGGTGTTCGGCAGCGTGTTCAATTCCTACCTGAAGGAAGGGCAACCGGAAAATATCTGGGAGGAAACGAAAAAAATCAATACGAGCTCCGAAATCAATCCGGTCGGCGCATTCAAGTTCAATTCCGAGCCAGTCAGCACGGAAATCGCCAACCTGAACGCCGTATGGGGCGAGTACAAACGGGGACTCGTGACCGGAACGCTTGATTTTGAGGAAACCTGGCCGGTTCTTTACGGCAAGCTGAAGGAGGCGGGCGAAGATAAATACGTCGAGGAGGTGACGCGTCAGTTCGAGCAATTCCTAAAAGAGAAGGGCTTGAAATAATCGGCCCGTAGGCTTGTAGACGGATGGAGACGAAACGGGAGAAACCTGCTGCCTGGGTGGGCTTTGCCGACACTGCGCACGGCGTAGGCAAAGCTGACCGGATTCCACGCTGGAGGAAGGGGAGCGATTTATGAAGAAGCTTGTGCTTGCGGCACTGGCGGCAAGTCTGTTGTTCGCGCTGTATCCATTTCTACCGGCCGCCGAGACGGCGTCGGCTTATGGAAATCCGCACGGGACGGCTTATTACGTGGCCATAGACGGAAATGACTCGAACAAAGGGACGATCAAGAAACCGTTTCGAACGTTGGAAAAAGCGCGTGACGCCATTCGGGCGTTGAAAGCGAAGAAAGGACTGCCTCGCGGCGGCGTCACGGTCTATCTTCGCGAAGGCCGGTATGAGCGGGCAACCAGCTTCGAGCTGGGTTTGCAGGATTCAGGGGAATCGGGTAAGCCGGTCACCTATACGGCCTATCCAGGTGAAACGGTTATTTTGTCGGGTTCTAAGCAGTTGGAGAAATCCGCATTCGTTCCGGTAACCGATTCTGCCGTACTGAACCGTATGATCAGCGAAGAGGCAAGAAACGAAGTGCTGGTCGCCGATCTGGCCGCCCTCGGCATTACCGATTACGGCGAGATGAGCCGGCATGGTTATTATTTGGCCAACGATTTAAGCAAGGTACCGCCGATGGAGTTGTACGTGGGCGGGCAAGGGATGACGCTGGCCCGCTGGCCGAACGAGGGAACCGTACAAATGGACGAAATTCTCGATCCGGGACCAACGCGGAAAGATCCAAACGGGGAGGTTCATACGAGAGGCGGGACCTTTACGTACACATATGACAGACCGCAATACTGGACGCAGGCGGACGACATCTGGCTGGATGGTATTTTCGGCTACAGCTGGGAATGGTCCTATAACAAGATCGCTTCCATCGACACCCAGGCCAAGAGCATTACGCTCCGGTATGGAGAAATGAGCGGCATTTTCAAGAACTGGTACCCGGATTTCCATTTCGCTCAAAACCTGCTGGAGGAGATCGATATGCCCGGCGAGTATTACATCGACCGCCAGGCCGGAAAGCTCTATTTTCTGCCGAACGCCGAATTCATGACCGCGAATCCATCCATTGAAGTGACGATGCTGAAGACGCCGATGATCAATGCGCTGGACGCATCTTATATCGATTTCTCGGAGCTGATCCTGGAGAACGGGCGCGATTCGGCGGTCGTCTTCATGGGCGGCAGCCATATGCGCGTCCTCCATAGCGAAATACGCAATTTCACCAATAGCGGCGTGCTGGTCAACACTCAGAGCCGGTTCCATTACAACGATTTTACCGGCGTTCCGGGAACGGACCACAAGATCGAGTTTACCCACATCCACCATATCGGGGGAACCGCCGTCACGCTTACCGGAGGCGACAAGACAACACTTTCGCCGGGCAACAACGCGGTGGAGAACTCGCACATTCATGATTTTGCCTATTATCATAAGGCGTACAACCCGGGCGTCCTCCTGTCCGGAGTGGGCAACCGCATGTCGCATAACGAGCTCCACGATGCTCCCCATCCCGGCGTGCTGATATTCGGCAACGATCATCTTGTGGAGTACAACGATATTTACGACGTATGCAAAACCTTCTCGGATCTCGGCGCCATCTACATGAATGCAGGCGAAACGCCCCAGCAGCGGGGCACCGTCATCCGTCGCAATTACTTCCACAACATCGGAGAAAGCAAACCCGGCGTAGAAGGGGTCTATCCTGATAATTTCACGATGGGGCTTCAGATCGATGAGAATATCTTCTATCGTATGGGGAATTCGGCAATCAAAAACAACGGAGGCGCGCATATTTTGTCCCGCAACAATATCTTCGTGGACAGCAAGGTTCCATATGACTACGCGGATTTGTTTCTCGGCGATGAGCCGGACGATCAAGTTCCGCTGAATTACATGCCGAAGTGGGAGGCGCTGTTCGAGGCCAACAACGACTTCGTCGGCACGCCGTACCTGGCCAAATATCCGGAGCTGGCGAACTTTTTCACGGAAAATCGTTATTATCCGGATACGAATACGTTTCACGGCAACGTCGTCTACAATCCGACGGTTCCACGCAGCACGACAACGAACGAGCAGGGGGCGTACGACAAATTCAATCTTGTCCAATACGCCGATAACTGGGTAACCGACGAGGATCCCGGGTTCGTCGATTTGGCAGGAGGCGATCTGTCGCTGCGTCCGGATGCGGAAGTATTTCAGGCCATCCCCGGCTTCCCTGATATCCCATTTCACGAGATTGGCATCAACGGGAAAGCGGGCACGACCAACAGCCCGGACAGCTACCCAGTGCAAAGCGTGGTGGTCTACGACAACGAAATCACGGTGGACCGGTGGAAAACCGTGAAGCTGCGGACGGCGGTTCTCCCGTGGAACGCCGATAACCCGCAGCTGGTCTTCACGTCGGCCGATCCCGGCATCGCCACGGTTGACCTTAACGGCATCGTCACAGGCCAGGCGGTGGGTCAAACGGTCATCACGGTGGCGTCGGCGGAGAATCCGCAGCTCACAGCAATGGTGGGGGTCACGGTCGAAGCCGGAGACGGGATCATGGATTTCACCGATTTCGAGTCAGGTGCTAACGGCTGGCCGCAGGATGCGAACCGCAGCATCGCCAAGGAAGGCGACAACCGCTGGTATAAAATACTGAACGGCGCTACCGCACTCAGCGACAAAACCTTCACCGATTATGAGCTGAGCTTCAAACTGAAGACGCCTGAGTCGATCGGGGAAAACGCAACGCTGTACGTGTTCGATCGACAGGCGGGCAGCGGCTCGACCCGCGTCGGATACAAAACCCGTCCGGACGGCTCCTCCTCCTGGCTGCTATATAACGCAGCCTGGACCGTACTGCATGAAGAGAAACTCCCCGGACACGACCTGCAGCCGAATACGGAATACGAGATCAAGATGCGGGTCAAAGGAGGCGATATCAGCGTGTACGTGGACGGCCAATTCCGCCTGAAGGCCGCCGATCCCGGACATAACGCGGCGGGGAAGGTCGGATTCTACGTCAACAACGTCAGCTACATGCTGTTTGACGACATCCGGTTCAAGGCACTGAGCACGGAGCTGGCCGGGATCATTCCGTCGGAGCGCGGAGTGCGGCTTACCGCCGGCGAGCAGCATCAGCTGCAGCTGACGTTCGACCCCGCGGATACCCCGGATACCGGCGTTACTTGGCAATCCGCCGATCCGGCGGTGGCTGAGGTGAGCGATACGGGCGTTGTTAACGCCGTTTATGAAGGCCAGACCGTAATCACAGCCGTGTCCGTGGTCAACCCGCTCATCAAAGCGGATATCGCCGTGACCGTTTCGAACATCATGCACGAGACCGACTTCGAATCGGGGGGCAACGGCTGGCCAGTAGACCCGAATCGCAGCATCGCGGCCGATCCGGACGGTAATCGCCGCTACAAAATTATGAACGGGGCAACAGGCCTCCTGGACCGAGTCTTCGAATCGTATGAGCTGGAGTTCACGCTGAAGACCCCGGCCGTCATGCCGGACGACGGCACGATGTACGTCTTTGATCGGCAGGATGCAAGCGGCTCCATCCGGATCGGCTATCGGACCCGCGTGGATGGGACATCCGCCTGGATTCTCTACGACACGGCCTGGCAGAAGATCGCCGAGTCCGTCTTGCCGAATCGAGACCTGCAGCCGGAAACGGAATATGCAGTCAAGGTCAGCGTAAAGGACGGGGACGTCTCCATTTATGTGGACGGCGAGCCGAAGCTTGCCGGCACCGATCTGAATCATCGGCCATCCGGCAAAGTTGGCTTCTACGTGAGCGGATTCGACTACATGCTGTTTGACAACATCCGGTTCACGGTGGTGCCTTAAGGTATGAAGGCGCTTCCTCCCGGTATATGGGGGAGCGCCTTTTACAATCGTCAAATAAAAAGGATACGAATTTTGATCTCCACAGCTTCAAAATTCACGAGGAGGTTCATCATGCAACGATGCCTATATAGGGCGGAGGGAATCGAGGAAGATATCCTTATGCTGTTACGGGGCGAAAGTATTTCACAAGAGGTCCATGCGGCGATGGAACAAAAATGCGTGTCCCGATTAAGCTTGTTTGCAGACGGAAGCCAGTTGTTTCTTTATTATGAATGCCATGGGGAGAAGGTCCTTCCGGAAAGTCTGCTGCCGCAAGCTGAGGCATGGCTGGCCGTTTGGCCAGGAGGGGATCCGGGACGCAGGTGGACGTCGATGGCCGACATTTTCCATTATCAAGCACCCGTTTCCGAGCAGCATTGGGTACGGGGAAATGTTCACAGTGTACCGTATGGAAGGATTGCCCGGCTAAAGCCCGAAGAGGTGTCAAGCTACGTGTACTATCATTACCAGTACCAGGAAGAACGGCCGGGCGACGGAGATAAATTTGGCATCATCGGTTTGCATGAGAATTTGCTCTTTTTTTACTCAGAGCTTCCAGCCACTCTCGAGCCAGCCCCTTATGAAGGAAAACTGAAAACGACGCTACGGCCGAACGATTGGGCGGCGGTGATGGATCCGCATTTTATGAAGTGGGAGGAAGCTCCCTCCGGTCAGGAGATCTGGCGGGAGTTGGAGCTTGTACTGGATGCACGCTCCTTCTTCGAAAGGAAGGGAGCACACCATGGGTAACCGGTTATGCCTGAACGGGGACTGGGACTTCATGCCGCTCTATGGGCAGCCGCAGTGCCGGCAGCTTCCGGAGGAGATCGTCTACGAGCCGCAGCAAATCCAGGTTCCTTCCAGCTGGAGACGGTCCTATGTGCAGGCGAACGGCAGAACGTTTGGCGAAATTTGCGAGCATGGGTATGCCCCGATGGATCTCTACGGCTACCCGAAAGAATGGGACCGCGCGGAAGCGGGCGTGTTGCATAGAAGTTTTCAAATTCCCGAATCCATGTCCGGGGAGCGGATTGTGCTGCGAATGGACGGCATCATGCAAAAGGCCGTCCTATTTCTTAACGGGGAAGAAGTCGCCGTATGGGAAGACGGCTACCTGCCGCTGCATCTCGATATCACGCCTTGGGTCGAGCGGGGGCGCGAGCATCATCTCCATGTCGTATGCGGCAGCTTCGATAAAGTAACGTTGGCAAACGGCATGGTGAAGGTGACCGGGCTGATGGGCTCCTGGTTCGGCAATGTTGCCCGTGGAATATGGCAGGACGTTTACCTAGAAAGCCATCCGGTCCTGTCTATAGAGGACGTAACCATCCGCACATCCGTTCGGAGAGGGCGGCTTGAACTGGACGTCACCGCTGGGACGGCGGAAATAGGTGGGGAGCATGGTCCCCTTCACGTCAGGTTGAACATACGGGAGATTGGCGTGCTAAGGCAAGAGGAAGAAAAGTCAGATACGAGGGAAGTTGCAGACTCGATAAGCAGTAGCAGCAGCCGGTATGCGGCTGATGAGAAGAAGTCATTGCAAAGCCGTAGGCTTGGAAGTGAAACGGAGGGATTCTGTGCACAGGAGGGGGAAGGAGGCGGACTGCGATTCGGAGACGGAGGGCGGGCCGTGCCTGTCCTCCAGGCAGAGAAGACGGCACAGCGCATCGATCCAGCGGCTGCGGTGAAGGTTAGGCTGTGCGAAAACAAACGCGGCGGGGCGGTCTACCGCGCTTCCTTTAATTTGGAGTGGAGTGACGCCATGTTATGGGATCCGGATACGCCGTATTTATATATGGCGGAGCTTGAACTTGTAGAGGGAGAGAAGGTCCTGGACCGGCGCGAGGAAATGTTTGGTTTCCGTGAATTTTGGTGCGAAGGTCCTCAATTCATGTTGAATGGCATCCCGATCCGTTTGCGCGGCGATTCGTGGCATTTTCAAGGCGGACTGCAGCAGACCGAAGCGTACATCCGCAACTGGTACCGGATGTGCCGCTCCGTCGGAATCAACAGCATCCGGCTGCATGCTGAGCCTTATCCGGAGGATTATGTGCGAATCGCCAACGAAGAGGGCATGCTGATCATCGACGAAACGGCGATATACGGATCGGGCAAATCCATGCTCGCCGACCATCCCGATTACTTGGACAACTGCCGCTTGCATGTACAGCGGCTCGTGAAGCGAGATAAGAATCATCCTTCCGTCATCATGTGGAGCCTGCAGAACGAAATGCGCTGGGTGGACGGCCGGGACGGCTATAAGTTGCATATTCCAGGCCTCATGGAGGCGATCCGGGAACTGGACGCCACGCGTCCGATCGTCGCCGAAGGCGACAACCGACTGGTGTCCAAAGCCCATACGGAGGTGGAAAGCCGCCATTACAATATTGACGGCACCATCGCGCAATGGGACCGTTCGGTCCCATTGACCTTCGGTGAACACGGTGGCTGGTGGTACATATGCCCGCAAAACGCCAGCATGTATGCGGGGCTGCAGGCATATCGGAGTACGGACGAAAGTACGGCCGGGCTGGCGCAAAAGGAACGCCTATTCGTGGAGTATGCGCGGCGGCAAGGCGTCTCGGGCATAGCTACGTTCAATTTTGCTCATTATTTCATGCGGTCAATGCCGGAGAACGACGTCGCTGTTCCATCGTCCGGACCAGGCTTGCCGGGGGTAAAGCCCAAGGTGATACCGGCCTATTCGCTTACGATCAATAACGGCCTGCTGCCGGAACACCCGACGTACGTGCCTAATCCGGCATTTGCCATCATGGGGGAGGCGTTTAAGCCGGTCACGATGTTTGCAGCCGAATACAACCGCTGTTTCTTCGACGACGCAACCATTACACGCAGCTTTGACGTCTTCAACGACACGTTGTCCGCTCAGGATGTTCGGATTGAGTGCGTGATTAGGCAAGGGGAAACGGTCGTTCATGAACGCTGTTTCGCTTTCCGTCAGGAGCCGGCCGAGCAGAAAACTATCGAGATGTCGTGGGCACCGCTCTCCGTTGAGACGGAAGGAACGATAGTATTGACGGCAGAGCTGTTCCACGGCGATCGGCTTATGCATGAGCTGCGGAAGGAATACCGGCTTGTGTCGGGAACCCTGCTTCACGAGCCGGTCGATGTTGATCGTCCGGCGGCTTATTGGGGATCGGATGAAGATTACTTCAAGATTCGAAATCTTGTTCCCGGCTGCAAGCGGGTAGCCCGGGAAGGGCTTGCTCTCTTGTCATGCGATCAGTTGCTGATCATCGGGAGCAAGTTGGAGGACCCGGATGGCGGGTTGGAGGCGCTGCTAAAAGGCTTCGTCGCACGCGGCGGTCGCCTGCTGCTGCTGGAGCAGACAGGATTGTCGCTCGGCGGCCGGCTGAGGCTGTCGCGAAGACCGTTTCTTCGGGCCCATGCCGGCGATTACCAACATCCGGTGCTGAAGGGTTTAAGCGACCCGGATCTGATGTTCTGGCACGAAAAGCTTCGCGAAGAGGGCCCGCTGCCGATCATTCACGCCGCATTCGAAAAGCCGCTCCAAGGCGATTTCACCCTGCTGCTGGAATGCAGCGCCGGCGACTTCGGCGACGGTGGGGATCTATGGACACCGCTCTTGGAGTACCGAAGCGGAAGCGGCATGTTTGTGGCCAATCAGCTGGAGCTGATGGCTAATCTTCGGTGCGCTCCGCAAGCCTGCCTGCTGCTGCGCAACCTGCTGGCTTACACCGGTCGTACTGAGATAGCTCGCGGTGCGACTGGGCGGCCGGTGGGTGCGCTGGTCCGTCCCGGCGGGGAAGCGGCTGCGTTCCTCGACCGGCTTCGGCTGCACTGCACGGTGCTGGATGCCGATGCGCTGATCAATAAAGACGCGACTCACGACGAAAATGGATGGGGCGACCTTCCCGTATCGGCTGCGCATTCATTCGGCCTGTTGGTAGCCGAAGCAAGCCTGCTTGCGGCTCCTGGCGCAGCCGAGGCCGTCCGGCGTTATGCCGAAGCCGGCGGGCATGTGCTTGTCCTGCCGGCGGACAGCAGTCAGCAGAACACGCTAGCCCGCTTGTTGGATCGGCCGGTGCGAGCGGAGCCGCACGAGACGTACCATTTAGCGGCGGATTACACCAACGAGGCCGTACGCGGCTTCAGCCCGGTTGACCTGTTCGGCTATGATAAAGTGTTCCTTTCGCCGCGTGATGTCACCAACCGGCCGCTGGCCAGTAACCGGCTTGAGGTGCAGGGCACGGACGCTTTGTGCGTAAGCATCGAGGGAACCGCTTGGAAGGATTATTTTGCGAATGGCTACACATCCGAATACAGCCGTCTCGCACTGGTCGAACTGAACCGCAGGAAAGCCCGTTCCTCCGGAGCGTTTCTGGTCCAAGAGAGGACGGGGGCAGGCTCCATCCTGTGCTCCCAGCTTCTGCTAGACCCCAACAATGAAAAAGCACTGAGACTCTATACCCGTTTGCTCGCCAATCAGGGTGCCGTCTTTGATGACGGCTTGCTGGAGAGCGAGAAAGACGACGGGGCGTGGGCCGTGGAAGCGGTTATGGTACTGCCTTGCCCGTCTCATGTCGATTACGAGGCGATGAAGACCTACTATACCGATCCCGAATTTTCGTTGAACAATTTGGGTGAAGGCCTATACGGCTGGATGCAGAAAAAAGAGCGGCAGCCCGAGGATGGAATGATGCGGATTGCCTGCACCGGAGATGAGCCATGGTTTATGAGCTGTTTTGTGCAGGTACCTGGAGGTGCTAAGCCAGTCAGCACGGGACGTTTGCGAGTTCATACCAATGTGCCGTATGCCATTTACCTGAACGGTGAGCATGTGCGTGAACCGGAGCGCGAGCTTGTCTTGAAGGGCGGACTTAACCGGCTGATCGCGATCGTCTGCGGAACCGGCGAGGATATTGCCTTCGGCATGACCTTTCTGCACGCGGACGGGACGTACATGAAGGATCTGGAATACCGCATGACCCTGGATGAAGTCGAACCGAAATAGTCGAACTATAGACGGTATCGGTATCGGGATGGAGCCAGAACAGATGAAACAAAATGGATATGGGAGGGCATTATGGACTGGAACGCTGTCATCGAACGAACCTTACACACAACCCAAGCGAATATCGCCCGGTTTGAACATCGGTTTCCGCATGTCGGAAACGGGGACGGCAAGTATCAGCTGGTGAATCATACGGATTGGACGGAGGGATTTTGGCCTGGCATTTTGTGGCTAAGTTACGAGTACGGCAAGGATCCCTGCTTTCGTGAGGCAGCTATCCGATCCGTGCGTTCGTTTCAAGAGAGATTAACGCAAAACCAAAAGCTGGAGCATCATGATATCGGCTTTTTGTATTCATTATCCGCTTTGGCGGAATGGTTCGTGGAACGAGACGAGGCTGCCAAGAACACGGCACTGCAAGCCGCAGATGCGCTCATGAGACGATGGAGGCCCTCGCTTCAGCTTATCCAGGCATGGGGTCCTGAACATGATCCTCAAAACGGCGGAAGGATCATCATCGACTGCCTGATGAATCTGCCCTTGTTATGCTGGGCCACCGAACAGACTGGAAATGCTGCATATGCCGATGTCGCACGCATTCACGCTGACAAAAGCTTGAAATTCCTGGTGCGCGGAGACGGCTCATCCTATCATACTTTTTATTTTGATCTGGAATCTGGCGATTCCGTGCGAGGCGGGACGCACCAAGGATACAGGGATGGGTCTACGTGGTCGCGGGGGCAGGCTTGGGGCATTTACGGATTCGCGCTAGCTTACCGTTATTTCCAAGAGCCGCAATATTTGGACGCTGCCATTCGAATGGCGCGTTATTACATCGACCACCTTCCGGATGATCAGGTCGCCTATTGGGATTTCGACGTCCCGGCATCGGCGCTAACGCCGAGGGACAGCTCTGCCTCTGCCATTGCGGCATGCGGGATGCTGGAAATCGCGGATCAGCTGCCAGGCGATGATCCCCGCAGGGAATTTTTCATAAATGCCGTTCGGCGTTCGATGGTCTCGATGGTTAACGGTTATTTTACGGACGGTAACCCGGATGAAGAAGGTTTTCTGCGGCATGGTTCGTATTTTGTCAGGGGAGGGATCGCGCCGGACGATTTTGTTATATGGGGGGATTATTTCTTTCTTGAAGCGCTCATGCGTTTAAACAACGGGCGTCCCGGTTATTGGTATGAACCTAAGAGGAACAAAGTGAAAGAATGAGTGCATAAAAAGTGAGAGACCCTGTGCCTTTAGAAATAGACAGGGTCTCTTGATACCATGAGCCCTTGCTGTGCAGGGCTTTTTTTGATCGTACATCATGAATGGACATAGGTCAGCATTACCGATGAACACGGATTGGAAGCTGCGTCAACATTTGTCCTGCCGCAGACGGACTCAGGTTATCCTCCAGTTTAAAATCGGCAATGGGCTCAATACGCGGGAAGTAATCCATAAATCTGCTTATCGCAATGTTTGCCTCAAGTCGTGCTAGCGGAGCTCCCAGGCAGAAGTGTGCACCGTTACCAAAAGTTAAATGCTTTTTATTATTGGCGCGGTGGATATTCAAGGTGAAGGGATCCTCGAATACCTCTTCATCCATATTGGCAGCGCTCATCCATGCGACGACGACATCGCCCTGCTTTAAATCCACGCCGAGTATATCGTTATCCTGTTTTACGGTCCGGTCCATTTTGGCAATGTTAAACCGATATCGGAGCATTTCCTCTACGGCATTAGGAAGAAGCTCGCGGTCGGCTCGAATTTCTCCATAAATTTGGTTGTTGTCATATAAGAAGGAATAGAACGTGTTGGCAAGCAGGTGGGTCGTCGTTTCAATACCCGCACCGAGTATGAACATCGTCGTTCTGACGATCTCGTCATCCGATAATCGATCCCCATCCACCTCGGCTTGAATGAGGTCGGAGATGATATCGTCAGATAGATTTGCTCTTTTTTGGACGATATGAGGGTAGAGATAATTGTAATATTCCTTGGCTGCTTGACGTTTCAGTTCCTGTACATCTTCCGAATGGTTTTTAGGCAAGGGGAGGAATAAATGGTTGACCCATTCCTTAAACAACAAGCGGTCTTCCGAAGGGACGCCGAGCAGATCCGCTATGACGATGGTCGGCAGCGCACTCGCGTAATTTTGAACGATATCAATGACATCGGCGTCTCCCATTTCGTTCAGAAGCTGCTCCGCTATCTCTTGAATGCGCGGCTCCCAGAGTTTTAAACTGCGAGGGGTAAAAGCTGCAGAAATCAATGCTCTGCTTTTTTGGTGCTCCGGCGGATCGGATTGAAGGTTGATTTTACTCATCTTCTGGCCTTCAGCATTGTCGGCGCCGACGCTAATCGTTGTTCGGGTTCTTGCACTAGAGAAATATTCATGGTCCTTTAGAACCCTCTTTACATCATCGTAGCGGAAGACGTTCCATGTATTGGTCGCCTGGTTATAAACGATGGGCTCATGCTGTAATTTGTGCTTGTACCAATCATAAGGATTGAATTCTTCGGTCGGTGAATGGAATTGCGTGATTTCCTCTAAGGAGATGATATCATGATTCATTACATTCCCTCCAATGCTAGTTTAATATAACATATGATAATTTAACATAACATCGTAAATGGTCATAGTTTCCAATGGCCCATGTCCAAAGTTCCGTTTATATTCTTCCTTGTCGGATTTTAGTAGAACATATACGCTAGAGGTGTGCTGCATTTCAGCAATATTGCCAAATCTGTTGACGAAAGGCCTGAACGATCATGTATCTTGAACTTCTTATTTTGATCCAAATCGAAAAATCCCCGAAACACGGGTATGAAATAAAAAAAGAAATCCAAAAAGATCTCGGTTATTTGATGGACGTCAATCACAACATGTTATACCCAACATTGCGAAAATTTACGGATGAGGGATTTGTTCGGAAACATCGAAATGAGCAGGAAGGCAGACCGAATCAGTATGTTTATGAAATTACAGAAGCAGGGAGGGAAAAAATCGCAAACCTCATTAACGAATTCACCGAAAAAGATGCAAAACATCAAATCGAATTCATGGTAAGAGTGTCCCTGTTCGATCGTATTTCTAAGGAGGACCGGATTCGGATTTTACATAGGAGGAAGAAGGACTTGGTAGAACTGCTGTCAGATATCGAGAGAAGACTGGATGAAGGCGGAGATGCGTTGTTCCGGGACGAAGTTCTGCGGTATTCGATCTCCCAGGTTCAAGGCGAATTGGCATGGATTGATAGGCTGGTCATCAGCTTAACCTGATGGGTAAGTACGGTTTCGACCAGATCATGGATCAACGTAGCATCAAGCACGAGGATGTTTCAGCGATAGTAAAGAAGCCGAGAAATGGCGGCTTTTGCATCTAATGCAGCTACTGGATAATTTCACTCAAGGTGACTCCGCTGAAATCCTCTTGCCCTGCATCTGTCACGCCAAAGGGAGAGGAAGGGAAACTCCGTTCTTTTTTATGCTTATTTTTGTTTGACTGTAACGGCAGCCAAAGCCTGATTCACTTCGGCGGTTTGTTCTTTATCCCATCTTTCGATCCATTGTTTTTGCACTCAATGAACAACCTCCTTATTCCAGAATCGCATGTATGCTCTTAGAAATGATCTTTAATTGAGACGGTTTTATAGTATCATAGATGAAGCAATAGATTCCAAGATTTGTATGGGGTCAAATCCATGAAGGGGCGGCGAATAGAGGTTTAAGTCATGATCATGGAAAGTGTAAGGGTGGATGAGGGACAATACGGAATGATATAAAGGAGTATAGTGGAACATGGATCAGACACTGGATACACTTTTGAACGAAATGAAACAGGAGATCGACAAATGGATGGCCTATATCAGCGATAAAAACGCGGACAAAATCGTGAAGCGTACTCCGCTGCAGATCGGGATTCACGACTATGCGCTGCTTGAATATGACAAGGGCAGGGTGAGCATGACGGATGATGAGCTGGATTTATCGATGCCGGTAGACAAGGGCATGCCTGGTGAGCCGTTGACTGAAGAACATGTGCGAGAGCACATTGTTCCTGAGCTATCCTCTTATATGCAGGATAAATTGGACGAGGTTCCGAGCTCGTTCATCGATTATCAGTTTACGTTTAACGGCAAGTTTCGAGTACGGGAAGGCGACCTGAACCTTTGTATTCTTACATACGTAGATGAGACAAAGAAGAAGCAATTACAGGAACGAATCTCAATCTATATTGCCAATAAGCTAGAAGCGGGAACCTATCCGACGAAACCGTTGGAGACGTTTTTCCTGTCCAGGCACATCCTGGACGAGGGACTGTTTCCTGACGCGGATCCCGCATGGATCATTGCCGTTTTTGAGCGGGTTCAGCAATTGAACAAAGGGAACCAACATCTCGCAGAGCATCGTTCTTTTCTAATCACGGCTTTGCGGAATTGGGCTGAGCAGTGTTGGCTTCCGCGTTATTTCGATAATATCGGGACGCAATGGCAGCGGGAATACAAGAAAAAAATCGACATTCATTTGGAAAATACCGAGCAGGGTCCAATCGAACTGCTGATCTATGCCGCCATCCTAATTCTGAAATACGAGCCCTCCTATAGCAGAAGCACAGGATTGGCCATGTTGGATTGTGCCAAGGAACTGGGGAGCGTACGGGCCAAACGATTGGCCAAGGAAGGAAGCGGGACTTTCGTGAAGGAAGACATCTCCTTGCGTGATGAGATGGTGGAATGTACGGCTAACGATGTGTTTGCCGAGGTCTCCATAGCCATTAAACAGGAAACAGGGGAGAGTTACGCTCGCGCGCTCCGGTTTTTGACACGCCTCTTTAACCTGGGATTCCCGAAAAGCTATCAAATCAAACTGAAATCCTCGGTCAAACAGTGGCTGCCGATCAAAGGATTGGCCAAGTCGGGAACGCATCGGTTCTTCGCCAACGCCGTGGAATACCCGGATATGTATCCTTACTTGGAGGAGTATGCCAAAGCAGCGATGGAGCCGTTTGAATGGTATGCGGATACGGAAGGGGAAAACAATTGCATGCCGGGAAGTTACGCTGTCTTTGGCCTCGGATTGAAGGATCAAACGTATTTCCCGTTGGTGGAAGAATACATGGGCAAAGTCGATGACGAACATCAATCCGTTCAAAACCACTTCACGGTATCTTTTATTGAGCGGCATGGTGTTAGCGTGGAAACCGTTCCAACCTTGGTAAAGTGCATGCTGCACTGCACCGATTCGATGAAACTGAAGGTCCAATCGGACATGGAACACGGTCTAAACGTCAGGCTGCTGCTCGATCAAGTTCGCGACCTCCCGTATTACCGGGTGGAGCATATCGTATATTTGATCTGGGGCGGAACCGACAAGCTGAAGAAGATAGCCGCCAAAGCCGAAGGGGAGAGGGCACAGTGGCTCTCCGAGTTGGCGGAGGCCGCTCGTCGGAAGTAATCGTGTCCACTAGCGTAGCATGCGTTGTAAAAACATAGACATGAGTATGGCTGGCAGCTTAGAGCGGCAAGTCATCCATTTCATTTCAGCCGATTTTTTTAATATCAACAGGCTGCCTACATTAAATAAGTCAAAGATTAGCTGCTGAATGGCAGCTTTTTTTATCTTAATCCTACTGGTCTTGGCAAAAAAGATGGAATCGGTGCCGATTATATAGTAGCTAAAGAGAGATGCGATGATATAAAATACGGACAAGAAGGCATGGAAGCATAGAGCCATCCGATAAGTTGAAAGCGTTGTCTTTACGAATCTGAGGAACTTATGAATACAGGGGAGGGGAGGGAGCCATTCGGTGAAAGTGCTGATTGCCGACGACGACGTTTACACAAGGGAGGGCCTCGTTGAGGCGATCGAATGGAAGCGGCTGGGCATACAAGAAATCTTTTAGGCAGTCGTTGCTGTCGGCCAAGTTCACCCATCTTGAAGATATCTCGTTGATGATCATGAGACGAGCAGATCAACGAGAATTTCTCAAAAGAGCCGAAGCGTATGCAGGTGTGGGAACAGCTATCGTCATTTGAGCGGATTACCGATTATACCCGAATATTGCAGACCAATTCCGAGATGAGTGGCATTATTTCCTCATATTGAAAACATGAGGACAGAGGATCCGCTTCATGCTGGAATTGCCTCATATTGTAAACATAAGGACAGAGGATTCGCTTCGTGCTTGAATTGCCCCATATTGTAAACATGAGGACAGAGGGTTCGCTATTTCGCCGAAATGAGCTCGTTATGGTGATCTTGCGGACACAGGATCCGTTATTGCACCATAATCGCGAATGATTCCAGGCTAAATCCTGCAATAGCGGATCTCTTGTCCGCATATTACTGTGAAATAGGTAAAACAAAGAAATAGCGGAACCAGGGTCCTCTAACATCGGCAAATCCATGGAGTTAAACAAAGCTGGATCGATGGCGGTGGTCTCAATATATCCGGGAGAATGGCAGGCCATCGTCGAGCATTTGCATTCGGAAGGCGCGAAACGGGCCGAAGCGAATGGTGAGAGCCCGCTGGCGGCATTCCGTTTCGATACGGGGGCGATAACGGAGGAGCTTGCAGCCATGGAGGCAGTCAGATCGCATTACATCGTACCGCTGTCCGTCGGCATGTCCGAAGACATCGAAGCGGATTTGGCGCTTGCGAGGCGGCGGATGAACGAAGCTGGATTTCCGAGCTTCATGGAGGAGCTGCAGAATCAGCTGGATGCATTGGCTGGGATGAAATGATAGTGGATCATCATGAAACAATCAAGTGATCCGACAAGGAAGCGAGGAGGTCTCTCAGATGACGAATTCCAATAGTAACCTTAATGCTGAACGCATTGAACGCATCCCTTCAACCCTTACCGATGACGGTGCCTGGTGCTGGTTTGCCGATCCGAGGGCGATGCGATATGTCAATGCCGCGACAGGCAGCGACAAGACGTATATCGGATATATCGATGTTGCGGGTAACATCCAGGCGGTTCAATATGATCATATAACCCAAGAACGCAAGCAGGTACAGGTGCGAACGGGTTTTCAGCAGGATGACCATAACAATCCAACGTTTTTGGCACTGCCTGACGGCCGGGTGATGATTTTTTATTCCGAGCACTCGACAACCCCGTATTTCTATTATCGCGTAACCACCCGTCCTGACGATCTTGAGACGTTAGGGCCAGAAAAAATCATCGATACCACGGGATATGGGAATACCACCTATCCTTCTCCCTTCGTGATGACGGATCAGCCCGGTTATTTCTATCTGCTGTGGCGGGGCGTGAACTGGCACCCGACCGTCGCCAGGTACACGCTGCCGGATCCAGATGGCGACGTCTCATGCGACATGGAACCGAAGCAGATCGTGGATTCTAGGAGCCATGAACAAGAAACCGGAAAAAGGCCGTATGCCAAGTACGAAACGAACGGAAAAGACAAAATTATGATGACGTATACCTATACGCATCCGGACAATATGATTCCGAATTCGTTATACTATTCGTATTTGGACGTGAATACCCTGACGCTGCACGGCGCTGATGGACATCAGCTCGCAGATCTGAACCGTGGGCCGCTAAAGCTGGATAACAAAGAAACGGATCCGGCCCATTTGGTGGATCGCCAGCCGGGCATACGCAACTGGAACTGGGATATTGCCGTGGATAAAGAGGGATACCCGGTGATCTTGTTTGTTAGGATCCATGAAGAGAAGGACCGCCACCACTATTGTTACGCCAAGTGGTCAGGCACCGAGTGGCGAATTACTCCCTTGGCGGATGGCGGACGTTGGTTCCACCAAAATGATCAAAGAGAACATTGCTATTCCGGAGGCATGACATTGGATCATAACGACCCTTCCACCGTGTATATGTCAATCCCTGTACAGGGTAAACACGGTGAGGTCTTCGAAATTCATCATTGCGTCATCGCGGATGACGGGACGATCGCTACAATAAATCAAGTCACCGAAAACTCGAGCCAAAACAACGTTCGACCTTTTGTCGTTCGCAATGCAGCCCTGGGCGAAGCGTATGATTTGATATGGATGCACGGGGATTACTACTATTGGGATCATACGCAAGGGCGATTGGGTTATACGACAGGGCTGCGAACCTTATGTGATATCGTTGTGAGTGAAGACGAAGCAAGGACCGATCCTTCGGCATAAGTATTTGCGGCTATACCGAAGAGCATTTTGGGAGTCGACCGTTTCCCGTTAAGGAGAAACGGTCGATTTTATATTAGAGGTAGGGATTTTTGTTTAAAAGAAGCTGCTTCCCGATGAACGCAGTGCAGATTATGGCTAAATCAGACAAGCGCATAAGGATCGCGACATTGCATGCGATAGGAGGCTTAACGCGAGAAATACCAGATCGGTATGGTCGACACAAGGGAGCGATTGCCGGATACGACGCGAATCGAAGGGTGACAGGCGTTCATTTCCGGAATTTGCGTATCAACGGTGAGCCTATCATGAACGCCGAAGCGGGCCATTTTCAATGCAACGAGTTTCAAAGGAATGTGACGTTTGATTAAACGCAATTTGCATGAATGTTCATGCAAATCGAATAGCGGCATAATCGCACCTTATTAATAGACCGGATCGTTTCCATTCACGGAAATCATTCGGTTTTTTTATGCAAAGACTTGATTTTCAGAAATCAAAGGTATATCATTGACCCATCAAACATTGAGGGATCAATGAATTGAAGGAGGTCTCTACCATTTCTACATGTCATACAGAAGACCTGCTGTACTTGCTAATGCATCTGAATAAGCATATTGCGACTCGGTTTGAACGATGTGCTGGAGTTAGTCCTAATCGGCTGGAACTCCTCTGCAAACTAACGGGTGGCGAAATTAGCCAGTCGGATCTGCAGAAGGCAGTGTCTATTGATCCAGCTGCGGTGACCCGTCATGTTCAGCAGTTGGAAGCGGAAGGCATACTTCTGCGCACCAGATGTGAGAATGACAACCGGATAACGTTAGTTCAACTAACCGAAGCGGGCAAAAGTAAAGTAGCAGCGTTTAAGGCGGAGAAAGATCAATTTATGGAGAAGCTGCAGGCAGATCTCACTGAATCCGAACGACTTGTGTTAGTTCAAGCTCTCCAGAAGCTGAACAGCCAGATTCAACAGATGAAAGAACCAAGTAAGACCAATTAACTTATAGAGATTAAAGGAGAGAATATCATGACTGTAACTTCCCTTAACAATAATTATAAAGAAATTATTACATCCCGTCGCTCTGTGCGGGTATACGACCCATCGGTCAAAATCAGCCGTGAGGAAATGACTGAAATTTTGGAAGAAGCGACTTTGGCACCGTCATCCGTTAATCTTCAGCCGTGGAGATTTCTTGTCGTTGATAGCCCAGAAGGAAAAGCAACGCTTGAAGAGCTTGCACCAGGCAACAAAACACAAGTTTCAACTTCTTCTGCAGTCATAGCTGTATTTGGGGATATGAACGCATTCGACAATGCAGATGAAATTATGGGTACTGCTGTGGAACGCGGTTATCTGCCACAAGAGATTAAAGATCAGATGATGGCAAACTATACCGATCTGTTCGGACGTATTCCGGCACAGGCTTTCCGTGAAATGATCCTGATCGATAGCGGCTTGGTTTCCATGCAGCTTATGCTTGCTGCTCGTGCCCGTGGATATGACACCAACCCAATTGGTGGATACGACAAATCCCGAATTGCAGAAGCATTTGGTATGGAGAAAGAACGTTACGTGCCGGTAATGCTCATCTCTGTAGGTAAAGCTGCCAAAGAAGCGCGTTTGACGACTCGTCTTCCTATTGATCGCATTGCAGAGTGGAAGTGAGGTCATAGAGATGATTATTATTCATGCAGAAATGAAAGTAAACAGTGAACTAGAGGCAGAATTTCTGGAATCCGTAACAGAACTTATTGAGGCTTCCCGTGCAGAACAAGGAAACGAATCTTATAAGCTGCTCAAAGATACGGAGCAGGATCATACGTATCTCATGGTTGAACAGTGGACAGACCAGGAAGCTCTGGGGCTCCACAATGCGAGTAGCCATTTTCAGGGGTTTGTAGCCAAAGCTCCAAAATTCCTGACAGCTCCGCTAAATGTGCAAGCATATGCAGGCCAACGGATCAACAAATAATGAACGGACTACAGATCGTATTAAAAAGCCAACTCATATAGTCATACCCCTGTTAAATAGACCGAACTAAAAAAGACAGCTTTAAGCAGCAACCGTTTCTCGGGATTCCACCGGGGAACGGTTGTTTAATTTTTCTGAATTGGCGATATGAAATGCCTTGGGGATAATATCCGCCATAGGCGGTTTTTTATTGGGTGAGGGAAATTAGAAGTCATAACCAACCGCTTTTTTCACATAAAATGTACAAGCTTTGGATTTGTGGGCGGGAGTGAATGCGATTGAATGTGAATTTATTGATCAGCTACATTATTCTGGGATTAACTTTGGCCGCTCCCATCGGGCCCGTGAACTCGGCCAGGCTTGATAAAGGCATCAAGAACGGATTTTGGCATGCCTGGGTAGTCGGAGCCGGATCCATGCTGGCAGATGCAGCTTTTATGATGTTCATTTATTTAGGTCTCGTTCAATTTCTCAATATTCCGATCGTTCAGATCTTTTTGTGGCTCTTTGGCGGATTCGTTCTGATTTACAGCGGGGTTGAAAGCATTATGAAAGTGAATAAATTGAAAATCAGTTCGGCAGCGAGAAAAAAGGATTCGTTGTTAAGCTGTTTTTTGCTCGGATTTTTCATGTCCATTACGAGTCCGTTATCGATTTTGTTTTGGCTGGGGATCTATGGCTCCATCCTGGCGAAGACCGCCTCCACGTTTGGGACGAGCCATTTGCTGTTGTATAGCAGCATGATCTTTTTGGGCTTGACCCTATGGGATCTATGCGTTGCCGGTTTAACGACGGGACTTCGTCGCTTCCTGAATGAGAATATGCTGACTGTTATATCGGTCATATCGGGTATATCACTGATCGGTTTCGGCGTGTACTTTGGTATTCAGGGCATTCTTGCTGTAACAGGATAACCGAGTGGTTATCTGCCCAATTATGTTCAATATACATTGGACAAAGCGACAGTATTGGAAGGTAAACATAAACTGTTCTCAGTCAATTAGGCAGAAGTTTACATTTCAATATGTTGTGAAGGGGAGAAGTCGACTTGCTGAGATCTATCGTGATTCCTGAGCGTTACCAATCCAGGCTAAACAGGTTGGAAACGGCCGTCGCCATACAAAAAACCAAATCGTATTTTAAGACCGAGCTTGAGAAGGCACTCCGCTTAATCGAAGTCTCCTCACCCGTTATGGTAAAGGAAGGCACAGGCATTAACGACAATTTGAACGGTACGGAACGGACCGTATCTTTTGATGTGATGGATATGAAGGAAGGCAGAGTCGAAATTGTGCAATCTCTTGCGAAGTGGAAACGGTCGGCCCTTGCCCAATACGGCTTTAAGAGCGGAGAAGGTTTATACACCGATATGAAAGCGGTCAGACGGGATGAAAACATGGATAATCTGCATTCGATCTACGTCGATCAGTGGGATTGGGAAAAAGTGATATGCGACGACATGCGTACCCTCGGCACCTTAGAACACGAAGTTGTAAGGATATATGATGTGATCAGGTCCACGGAAAAGCACCTCTATGAACTCCATCCCTGCCTGGAGCCGATCCTCCCGGAGCGAATTCTCTTCATTACGACGCAGGAGCTGGAAGATCGTTTTCCTGGTTTAACGCCGAAGGAAAGGGAGAATGAAATTGCCAGGATGCATGGTGCCGTATTTATTATGCAAATTGGCGGAAGGATGAAGTCCGGCCAGGTGCATGACGGCCGCTCGCCGGATTATGATGACTGGACCTTAAACGGTGATATTGTTTTGTGGTATCCGGTATTGAATTGCGCGGTGGAAATATCATCCATGGGAATCCGGGTTGATGCTCGATCGCTGTGTCAACAACTCCACGCAAGCAACAATATGGAACGTTTGCGTCTTGACTTTCACCAAGCCATCGTAAGAGGAGTGCTACCGCCAACCATCGGGGGAGGTATCGGACAATCGAGGCTGTGCATGTTCCTTCTGAGAAAAGCCCACATCGGCGAAGTGCAGGTTTCCGTATGGAATGAGAAAACACTAAAAGAATGCGAAGAGGGGAACATCCCGCTCCTATAAGTAGCAATAAAGAAAGGGTATCTTACTAAGAAGATATCCTTTCTTTATTCATTGCTGATTGTGTTGGTCTGCATCTTATTCCATATCTTAACCATGATCAGCGTCACGATAGCCACTAGCGCAGCCAAGATTAAACTGACGAAAAAACCGGGCCGAATGCTCTTCTCCATGATGGTTCCGGTTACGGCACCCAGCAGGAGAATGATGCCGATTCCACCCAGAATTATATCCCACATTCTGACTTTTAGAATTTTGTAAGCCGAAATGATAATGAACGACCAATTATACATCTGCAGGATGCCGGCCGCGGTTGTTATATATTCGTATATTTTTCCGGGCAATAGGAGTGCCGTGACGATTGAAGCGGACAGTCCGACCGCAGCAAGCACCAGAGAAGGGAGTGGCAGCTTCCGGAACTTTTCCAGTTTCTTCGTAAAGATAATCGGTGCATCGCCGTCCTTGGCCATCGTCACAAGCAAATTCACCACGGCAAACAAGGAGGCGCTCATCGTCGAGAATCCGGCCATAATGATCGCTCCATTGAATACATGGGGAAAGAAAGTCAGCGGATAGCTGGATAGAGCTGTTACGAATGGGCTTTCTTTCTCGCTCAAGAGTTTGTAGGAAACCATGAAGACAGCAAGCCCGATGGATATCATGTAAATCACGGTCAGTCCAATGAGCATGACTTTTCCCGACTTGGGAGCATCCTTCTTGTTTTTGAGCTGCATGGACATCAAACCGATAGTTTCGACACCCCCATAGGCATAAAAAGCATATAAGAGCGAGGACCAGAATGCGGGAAATCCGCCGGGGAACACTTGTCCAATCGAGTCGGGAAAACCCGGTCTGCCATCGCTCCCCCCGCGAATCCAGCCCATAAGCGCAGCAGTAGAAAGAAGGATGAACATGAGAATCGCCGCGGTTTTGATGACGGCCAATACATTTTCCACCTTATCGAAGCCTTTTGTGCCAAGCAGAACGACGGCAATCGATAATACGGCATAGATGGCTGCAAATATCCATAGCGGAATATCAGGGAACCAGAACTTGGTCAGGATGGACAGAGCCGTCAGCTGACTGCCCATGATTAGAATTTTCGTGCTCCAGTAATTCCATGCGCTTCCGAAACGTGCCCACCGCCCAAACGCTTTTCCCGCATAATAACAAAAGGATCCCTCTTGAGGATCCGCCGTCGTCATTTTAGCCAAAAAATGAAAGACGATATAGGTTCCTATGGCAGCGATAAGGAATGATAAAACCATGGAAGGTCCCGTCAGCTTAATACCTATGCCGGAACCTAGGAAATACCCCGTACCAATCGTACAACCGATGCCAAGCAGTGAAAGCTGCCACCACTTTAAGCTGCCTTTATTGCTCTTTTGATCCGACGATGTGGAATCGTTCGGTTCTGCACACCCAGGTGAATCCATAGCACATACCTCCTCTATGGTTAAAATGTTCATGTGTCGTACGGAGTATGTATCTGGGTGATGCATTGAGCAGATTAACCATTATTGGAATAATTAAATTGTAAGTCCCCATAATAGCTATAGGATCAATGGGGAGTGACTGACAATGTTAAGTCGATTACTGATAAAAGTGCTGAAACGAAGCAGCCCAAAGAACAGAACAAAAAAAACAACAGCTTCACCACATCAGATACCCCCTTCTCTTCAAGACACCATGGAAATCATGAGTCAGAGAATGGGGAATAGTTCTGATTTTATGGTCAGAAAGGTGCCGGGCCGTGACGGTATACCGGAAATTGCGCTGTGCTATATAGAGGGACTCGTTGATCCGGATCAGCTTAACAGCATCATGGATGCATGGTTGACCGCTACAGTGGATGTCACTGAAACCACAGGTATGGATTCGTTACTGAAAAAAGTATTGCCAGCAGGACAAGTCAGTCAGTTACAAACCGTTAATGCCTTAATTCCTGCCGTGTTAGAAGGTAAAGCCGTTATTCTAATCGATGGTTCGCAAGTCGCTTACTCAGCTTCGATCGCGGGTCTGGAAAAGCGATCGATTGTTGAGCCGAGTTCCCAGACGGTGATCCGAGGTCCTAAGGATGGGTTTACCGAAGATATTTCGACCAATCTATCGCTCATCCGAAGAAGGCTTCGAACGCCGGATTTACGGGTTCAAACCATGGTGATCGGCAAATATACCAATACCAAAGTGACGACAGCTCATATTGATGGTATTGCGGATCCGAATGTGGTATCGGAGATTATGTCACGGCTACATTCCATTGAAACGGATAGCATTCTGGAAAGCGGATATATCGAAGAATTTATTCAAGACGCTTCAGTGACACCTTTTCCAACGATGATTAACACAGAGCGACCTGATGCAGTGGCTGGAAGCTTGCTGGAAGGTCAAGTTGCTATTTTGATTGATGGTTCACCCTTTGTACTGATAGCCCCTGTTACTTTTTTTAAGTTCCTCCATTCCAGTGAAGACTACTATCAACGATATGATTTGAGCACATTTTTGCGGGCCATTCGTTTTGTTTCATTTGTGGTATCCTTGCTGCTTCCCTCCCTGTATATTGCCTTCTCGACGTTTAATCAGGAAATGATTCCGACTCCACTTTTGATTAGTTTGGCAGCACAAAGGGAAGGCACTCCGCTTCCGGCGCTGATTGAAGCCTTCATGATGGAATTAACGTTTGAGATCATTCGCGAAGCGGGGGTTCGGATGCCAAGGGTCATCGGACCGGCCATATCGATTGTGGGGGCGCTCGTTTTGGGACAGGCTGCAGTACAGGCGGGACTTGTGTCCGGTGCGATGGTGATCGTAGTTTCCTTTACAGCTATTGCGAATTTCGCGATCCCAGCCTTTAGCATGGCTGCAGCTATTCGCTTAATTCGTTTTGCCTTGATGCTGCTGGCAGGGACGCTTGGATTGTTCGGTATATTGGCAGGCATCGTGCCTATTTATGTTCATTTGGTGTCCCTGACTTCGTTCGGCGTTCCGTATCTATCGCCTTTTACACCGTTCCGCTTCTCTGAAATGAAGGATCTGATTGTCCGTCTGCCATGGCCATTGCTTAAGACCAGACCTAAGGAGATCAGTCAACGAAACCTTGTTAGACAGAAAGAGAAACAACGTTTTAAGGATACAACAGAGGATCGGAGTAAGTGACTTCAAGTAACAAGAGGTGAAATATGCGCACTTTCGCTCATTTAACACTTTTACTGGTCATGACATTTTCAATGACTGGCTGCTGGAATCAAACCGAGTTAAACGAGATCGGTCTCATCTCAGCGATCGGTATAGATCGGTCAGGGGATCAGTGGATCGTTTCTTATCAGTTAATTAACCCGTCTGCGATTTCATCCGGTGCTGGTGGTGCTGGCAAAGCTGGCGGTTCGAACTCTCCGATCCATGTATTTTCCTCAACAGGTCCAACGCTTCGGGAAGCGATTGATGTCAGTTATACGGAATCAGCCAGGCGTCTATATTTTCCGCATACGGATATCCTTGTGCTTGGTCAGGAGACAACGGAAAAGGGGATTAACGAAATCATTGATTTCTATTGGAGAAACACCTATATGCGCGAGACGGTTAATGTGCTGGTAACGAATGGGCAGGCTAGCGAGCTGTTAAAGCAACTTGTACCGACAGAACGCTTACCGGGGGCAGCCATCGCCAATATTTTGGAGAAAACGGATGAATTTAACGGGAATTACCCATCCACTAAAATGTATCAGCTAGCTTTTAGTTTGGATTCGGAGTCGCAAGCAGCCGGTGTTCCCCAGATTGAATTAGTGGGTGGGCCGGAGGCTAAAGTGGAGTCCGTTGATCAACTACATAAAACCTCAACCCGCGGGAAGCTCAGAATTACGGGATTATCCGTATTTGAAAAAGACCGGAGGGTCGGAACGTTAACACGGAATGAAAGCTTCGGAATATCCTGGTTGACCGATAAAGTGAGCATTAGTACGTTATCCATTCCTTGTCCAGAATCCAATACAGAAAGAGAACAAATATCATTTCAATCGGCTTCTGCAAAAACCAAAGTGACACCTCACAGAACGGCTAACGGTTATCAGATGCGGGTCTCCGTTAAAGTCAAAGGTACAATATCGGAGTCTCATTGTCGCAGCAACCTATCCAGCTTACCTACACTGCATGCGGCACAGAAGGAAATCGAGAAAGTCATCAAGGATTATATGGAACAGGGATGGAAAGCCGCCAAAAGACTTAAAGTCGATTTGCCGCATTTTGCCGATAAGATCCATCGCAGATATCCGAAGGATTGGCAGAAGCTGAAGGACCGTTGGGAAGAAGAGGAGATGCAATCCATCCAACTAGTACTAGAGGTAGATGCAACGATCAGCCAAACCGGCATGTCACTGTCGTCTTTTCGATAGACGGGAGCTCTTAGTAAGCCTTAGCACTTAGCACTTTCGATGGTAAGGGCACAGAAAGGGACAGCTGCTTATGAAACAGTCCATTCGAGTTACCGAATTAGTGTGTTATCTGGCTCTTTTTGAGGTTGGAAGCACAACCTTGTTTTTCTTGGGAGCTGAAGCCAAGAGGGATGCTTGGTTAGCTATGGCCCTAGCCGCCTGCATTGGACTGCTCCTGCTCAGTATGTATCTGATGATCCATCGGACAGATCCCGATCTCGATTTGTATGATTTGTGTAAACGTTATTTCGGTAAAGTCATCGGTTATGCAGCAAACTTTGCCTTTGCCGCTTATTTTACTTATGAAGCCTCCCGTAATCTAAGGGATTTAGGAGAACTTACGGTGTTGACGCTGTTAAACCGAACGCCGCTTGCATTTATCATGCTGGTCGCCATTATAGTTATAGCAAGTACGGTGATGTATGGTCCGCGTGTTGTCTTTTTGGTCAGCAGTGGCCTGCTGCCCATCGTTGTTTTGAGTTATATCATTATATATTCTCTGCTGATTTCGACAGGACTTATTAAAACGGAGATGATGCTGCCGGTTCTAGAGCATGGTTTCAAACCAGTACTCTCTGCGGCCATACCGGAGCTGGTGTCATTTCCGTTCGGACAAACGCTCCTGTTCCTTGTGTTTTTTCCTTTGGTTAAAAAGAAGGGTAAGCTGCGGAAAGGCGTGATGATCACATATATCATTACGGTGATATGTTTAGTGATGATCAATCAAGTCAATATTTTGGTCTTAGGGCCGACACTGGCAGCCAGAAGTACGCTTCCGCTGCTGCAAGTGGTGCAGCTCATCGAAATTGCAGATGTCTTTGAGCGCATTGATGTTTTATTCGTTCTTGTCCTATTTCTAGGGTTGGGTGCGAAAATGACGGCATTTTATATGGGAGCTGTAGTCGGACTCACGAAACTTACGGGAATACCCTATAAGATATGTACCGTTTTATTAGGTGTTTGCTTATATATACTTTCTTTTCTGTCCCCTAATTACCCACATCATTTATGGCTTGGGATCAAGGTCGTCGTTACTTATGTAACACCCATCTTCCAAGTAGCGCTGCCGTTGATGCTGCTCTTTACGATATGGATCCGACAAAAGATGGAAAAACATCATCAATGAAAATACCCTGAATACTTTTGGCTTGTTTAATTAACAATAAACCTGAACTGCAAAAAGAAGCCGTCTGCAGCTACCACCCCGTTAAATCATTACTTGATTGAAATCTAGGCAAACCATATTAGGAGGTACGAGAATGCAATTCGAACAACAAAATCACCAAAACATGGAAACCGGTATGATTCCACAACAATTGAACCATGGCGGCCATGAAATGTTTGATGTCCACGAAGTATTGGCAGGGGCCATCAACACCATGAACACGTATACCATGCTGAGCGGGCATGTACAGGATCCGGAGCTAGGGGATATCTTGCAGCGCCAGAAACAATTTATGGCAGATGAATATAACATCACGTTAGAGTGTTTTAAATCCGGACAAGATCCGTCAAAGCCTACGCAGAGCTATAAAATGAAGCAGGGTAATGACTTTATTTACGGCATGAAACCAGGCCAACCGAAAAAACCGATGCAATCCACGGCCGAGATCAACGATGAAACGATTGCACTCAGCATGTTAAATGCAGTGAAATCGGGTGCTACGATGAAAACCAATGCTGCCATGGAATCTACGAATCCGGTAGTGCGCCGCGTGCTAGCCGATTCCTTGCCTAACTGCATTGAAATGGCATATGAGATTTCGCTATATCAAAATAAGCATGGCTACTACCAAGTGCCGCAGCTGCCTCAGCAAGATATGCAGTATATGCAAAATAGTTACGCCAGCGCACCGATGCAGCCGCAAATGCCTGGCAAAATGGCCCCTCACTAATAATCAAAGCGCCACGTCCTTAGGGACATGGCGCTTTTTTATTTTTCTCAAAGATGGAGCCATACATAGCCTCGGCGACTGGATTGATATTGAGAATGATTATCATTCTAATTATAATAGGATAAAACAATAGCTACAGTCTGAAGGGGTGGCCGTCAGCATGGAAGAAACACATTATTCGCTGTTGGGAGTACGCTATATGAAGCTTGGTCATACCGAAGAGGCTGCCGGCGGATTCATGAAGACGCATACCATGTTAATGGTAAGTAAAGGTTCCGGTGATTTGTATTTGAATGGCGTGAGGCACCGAGTGAAAGCGAGATCGATCTGTTATTGTCCACCGGGAACGATGGCGGACATTCGCCGGACGCCAATCTCCTCGGTTCCGCTCGAGGTCTATGAATTGCAATACGACGTATGGGAGTTCGAGGAGCGGACAACAAGCCGTATCGTCTACGGCAAGCGAATCTCCGCACTGATGGACGTCGGTAAGCTTCCGGTTGCCGCTACTCCGGAAGCTCTTGCTCTGGTCCAAGAACTATACCAATACAAGCAAGTTCCCGGCGTCAGTGGAAGAGTTGATGCAAACCTTCGCATAGACGCGATATTCAAACAACTGTTGAGTACGGTGCTGCAGTCAACGGAGGATGAGGAGCGGGAAGAGGATTGGCTGGAGCGGATGAGACTTGCGGTGGATTATATGGAGAAGCATTTTGCCGAGTCGATTACGCGTAAGCACATGGCGAAGCGGGTAGGACTTACTCCGGAACATTTCTCCGTATCGTTCAAAAGAGCAACGGGATCTGGTTTTGCTGAGTATCTGACGCGGATCCGCCTTGAGAAAGCCAGAGAGGAATTGCTCAGCGGCGACGATCGCAACCTTGACCGCATCGCGCGGGAAGTCGGTTATCAAGATGGCTTGTATTTAAGCCGGAAGTTCAAGCAGCATTTCGGTCACTCTCCGCGCGATTATATCCAGCGTCCGAAACGCATTGTGGCCCTGCAATACCTGGGCCATTTGCTGGTGCTTGGACTTACGCCCGCGGCAGCTTCGACCAATCTGCTGCGGGCTCGCCCCTATAGCGGAAAACTGGGGAATGTTGCGGATATAGGAGACGCACGGTCGCTCCAGGCGATCTCATCATTGCAACCCGATCTGATCATCACGTCCGAACCGAACAACGAGCCCTTATCCCAGCTTGCTCCAACCATTTCAATTCCTTGGGGGCGGGAAGACACCTTCGACGAACTGCTTCGATTAGGCAGAGCACTCAATCGCGAACTTGAAGCGAAGAACTGGATTGATGGCTTTCGAGCGAAGGAGGAACAAGCTGCCGTTCAAGTAGCCGAAAGGATCGGTTCACGTGCTACGGCAGCCGTATTCGAGTTTTGGGCAGATCGGCTATGGGCAGTTAATATCGCGTATGGCAGAGGCCTGCGCATTTTATACCAGACGTTCTCGTTTCGGCCACCGGAGCCGCTTGCAGAACACGTGTTAGGTGACGGAATCGGCTTGGAGCTAACGCCGGACATGCTGGCAGCGTATGCCGCAGATTATATGTTCGTAACCATCTGGGAGGCTGGTGGCGGTGCAGCTTATGCAGAACGTGTCATGAACGGCAAAGAATGGAGGAGTCTGCCTGCCGTTCGGAACGGGAACGTGTTTTTTCTCGATCTGGAGTTGTTTAAATATAATGATCCGCTTGCTTTGGAGCAGCAATTGTCCATTCTCACGAAACTTCTAACAAATGTCCATAGAACCGCATACGGAACGCAATAGACGCATTCCATCCTTGTCGGTATGATAATAATGATAATCATTATCAATAAGATGGAGGGTTCAAAGATGTGGTTGCTTAGAGGATTGATGTTGTCTCTGATCGGAAGTATGGTCATTGTGCTGGGAGCCTGCGGAGACACGCAGCAGCAAAGCGAAATTGTCGAAAACAATGGCGCCCCGCAAACAGGGGCAACACGTAAATATGAAACGGTCATGGGGGAGATCGAGATTCCGAAGGATCCGAAGCGCATTGTCGCGACGCAATATCTCGGCCATCTGCTGACCTTGGGAGTTAAACCAATCGGCGCCGGAACGGCCAGCCTGAATCAATATTTTTTGCAGGACCTGACCGGTGGCATCGAGGATATCGGCGACGATCAGGCGGCGCTTGAGAAAATCGTTTCTCTTGACCCGGATCTCATCATTAGACCGTCGGATAAAAACTATGAGCAATTCGCCAAAATCGCTCCTACGATCGTTATTCCCTGGGGAGCAAAGGATCTGTATGCGGAGCTGCGGGATTTCGGAGAATTCCTCGGGAAATCGGAGGAAGCGGAGGAAGCGATTCGTCATTATGAGGAGAAGCTTGCAGAGGCCAAAGGGAAGCTGAACGGAGTCGTGAAGGAAGGGGAAACGGTTGGCGTCTATGAGATTTGGGCGAAAAACTTCTGGGTTGTGGGAGAGAGCTTTGGGCGCGGTACCCGCAACCTCTATTCGGGCCTTGGTTATCAGCCGCCAGAAGCCGTGAAGGAGCAGATCGTAAATGGAGGAGCCGGTCTGGACATTTCCCTGGAATCGCTGCCGGAGATGGCCGCAGATTATATGTTCGTAACGGTCTACGATGCGGACGGAGGCGGGGATCGTGCCCAGGAAATTTTGGAGAGCGCCATCTGGAAGTCACTTCCGGCTTACAAAAACAATCGTATCTACACATTGGATATCAATCAATTTTCGGCAGGCGATCTCATCTCGCTTGAGAAGCAATTGGAGATCCAGACGAATCTGCTCCTGGGCAGCGGGAAGTAGCTAGATGATAAAGTGTCGGAGGACAAGAACAGCATCAGAAAAAGTCGCGAATCTTGCGGCTTTTTTTTGTGATGAAGTGGTTAGCACATGTCTAATCCCGCTGAAGAACAACACAGATAACGGTAAAAATGGACTTCATCCCCCGTATGAAACGAAGTTAATGCTATGTTTATTGGGCGTTTAGGTTTTGTGGAGGATCTTCTCACTTTGTTAACAAGTTTAAATGGTTTATAATGATTAGATAATAGTAGATATTTTAATCTATCAATATTTATAATAGACTATAATATGGTGATAATTGACACAGAAAAGGTGTGTTTTCAGGGGACGCCTTGCTTTTTAATGACAATTTTAGCAGGGACGCCTACCCTTTTTTCAAATATATGGGATAAGGAAGGTTTATAATGAGCAACATGGAGAAAAAAACAGATGTAATCTTAATTGGTGCCGGAGTTATGAGCGCGACATTGGGAGCCCTACTGAAAGAGTTAGTGCCTGAATGGGAGATCAAAGTGTTTGAGAAACTCGCAAGCGCGGGGGAAGAAAGCTCCAACGAATGGAATAATGCGGGGACCGGCCATTCCGCACTGTGCGAGCTTAACTATACATCCGAAAAACCAGACGGATCTATAGACATTAGCAAAGCGATCAATATTAACGAACAGTTTCAGGTTTCAAGACAGTTCTGGTCTTATCTGGTCAGCAGCAATCTGATTCGCAATCCGCAGGACTTTATCATGCCTATTCCTCATATGAGTTTAGTGCAAGGCGAAAAAGACGTGGCTTTTTTGAAAAAACGTTTTGAAGCGCTGTCAAACAATCCGCTCTTTCAAGGGATGGAATATTCCGAGGATCCGGATCAGCTGAAGGAATGGATTCCGCTTATTATGGAAGGGCGTACATCAAATGAGCCGTTAGCGGCAACCAAAATTGACTCCGGGACGGACATTAACTTTGGCGCTTTAACGCGCATGCTGTTTGAGCACTTGAGAAGCAAAGATGTTGAGATCAACTACAGACATAGCGTCAAGGATATTAAACGCACACAAGATGGTTCGTGGAAAGTGAAAGTGCATGATATCGAGCACGGTAAAACCGACTATCATACGGCCAAGTTCATCTTTATCGGCGGCGGGGGCGGAAGTCTGCATTTGTTGCAAAAAACCGGTATACCCGAGTCAAAGCATATTGGAGGATTCCCTGTAAGCGGACTATTCATGGTATGTAAGAACCCGGAAGTAGTAGCGCAGCATCATGCCAAAGTATACGGAAAAGCCAAGGTTGGCGCTCCTCCAATGTCCGTTCCGCACTTGGACACAAGATATATTGACAATCAAAAAGCATTGCTCTTTGGTCCGTTTGCCGGCTTTTCGCCTAAGTTCTTAAAAACGGGGTCGAATTTTGATTTGATAAGCTCCGTCAAACCGAATAATCTTTTCACCATGCTGGCTGCCGGGGTAAAAGAGATGGCATTGACCAGATACTTGATCCAACAAGTGGTGTTATCGAATGAAAAGCGCATGGAAGAATTACGCGAGTTTATTCCGAACGCCAAAAGCGAGGATTGGGAAATCGTTGTAGCGGGCCAACGCGTACAAGTGATTAAGGATACTCCTAACGGTAAAGGAACGCTTCAATTTGGTACGGAAGTGGTCAGTGCCGCGGATGGATCGGTCGCTGCCTTGCTCGGTGCTTCCCCTGGCGCTTCGACGGCCGTTCACGTTATGCTAGAGGTATTAGAGAAATGCTTCCCGCAACAGATGAAAGAGTGGGAGCCGAAAATAAAAGAAATGATTCCTTCTTACGGCATGTCACTTGCGAAGAATCCGGCTCTTTTTGAAGAAATTCAAGATTCAACTTCGGAAACGTTAGGTTTAAGCTTGAAAACATTGGTTCATAGTTAATCTCTTTTATGATGGAAAACCAACCCGGTATAGCGGTTGGTTTTTTTTCGTTCCGTGGGTTTGCAGTGAATTCAGCGATGCTTCACTTCAAAAAGGATAAAAACTTTGCATTGATAAGTCATACCTTCACCCATAGAATATAATGAGAATGTTTCTCAATAACAAAGGGGGAAGTTGATATGTTCGAGGAGTTAACGGAAATGCATGGTTATATGTACAAGCTTGTCCATGCACGGTCTCCGGAAGATACGCCCGGTATGAAAGTTGATAACAACAATCACCTTATGCTTCTTGTGTTCTCTGATAAGCAGAAGATAACAATTGAGCGGAAGCCTTATCATGTCGGCCCTCATAAGGTCATCTTGCTGCCGGCAGGTCTTTGGATTGAGGATGAGTCCGAATCGATGGGCAGTTTGGCATTGGAGTTTGTCATGCTGGAAGAAACGCAAGCTAATCATTATGCGCCTGTAAGCTTAAGCCAAGTTATCGAGGTTGAGCTGGGTCCTTTCCCGTCGTTGTACCAATCCGTGCTGGATATCAGAACCAAGTGGCGTGGGGAACGTGTGGATCAGCTGAAGGCCCAGCATATGTTTCTAGAGCTGCTAATAATGATCATGGAGAATGCAGCCGAAAAACCTCATACCGAACATGAACGACTGGTCAAGCAAACCGTTGAATACATTCATCATCACTATCATCGTAATATCAGCCGAGAGCATTTGGCAGAGCGTGCAGGTCTTAGCAGCGATTATTTCACAAGAATCTTCAAGCGGCAGCTTGGAAAATCGCCGATGTCTTACTTATCGGCGGTCAGGCTGAACCACGCAAAGCAAGAGCTATTATTAACGAAGGACTCGTTTCGGACGATCGCCCAGCGCATCGGTTATGCGGACGAATTTTATTTTAGCCGCAAATTCCGAATGATGACGGGCATGTCGCCGTCCATGTATGTGAAGCAAATGAAAAAGGCGGATAAAATCGTATCCCTTCACCACCATCTGACCGGCCATTTGCTTGCGCTTGGAATTGAGCCTTACGCTGCCATCGTCAATTCCTATTATCCGATCGCGTTACATAATACGATTGAAATTGGTCATTTCCGACCTGATCTGGACAAGCTGGCCTCGGTGAACCCCGATGTCATTTTTACATGCGATATCTATGACGAGGAAACCTCTGCCAAGGCAAAAATGTTTGAGCATATCACGCAAACGATAAGCATTCCTTTCTATGACGATTGGCGTACCCAGTTTTGTAAAATAGCCACGGCAACCGGGAAGGACAAGGAGGCGGGGCTATGGCTTGAAAGGTATCAGGCAAAATCCCTGAGTGTTCGCACCAGCATCAAGCCGTATGTCGAAGGAAAAACAGCCCTGATCATCGGTCTCGGCAACGGTATACTCTGTCTGTTCGGTCAGCGCAACGTAGGTGCGGTGGTTTATGACGATTTGGGGCTTAAGCCGCCCTCGGGCTTGGGCTCCATTCCTCTGTACCGCGAGATAGCTTATGAGGATATTTTCGATTACGATCCCGATATCATTTTTTTGACCAGCTTTCGAAATGATGGCTCGCAACAAACCAAAACGGCCATCCGGCAGACCTTAAATCAATGGTATCGGGACCCGAGATGGAAGTCGAAAAGGGCGGTGCGGAATCAGGAGGTATACTCACTGTTGGAGAGCCAGCATTTATATACAATGTATACTGCCTATTCGCATGATCTGCTGCTGGACCGTCTGCATGACTTGCTTGTGTCGGATTTGTCCAAAGAGTGGACGTAATTACCTATGTTCATGCCCTAGGCTTTTTTTATAATTAATAATGAGAATCAATATCAATGATATTGATTTATTAATTCATAGAGATGACGGGGGAGAAGAAACAGATGCAAGTTTGGAAAAAACCGTGGCTGTTTGCCATGTTGCTGGTGATTGTACTCGTTATATCGGGGTGTGGACAAAATCAGGGAAGTGTATCGAAGGAACCTGCTTCGCAACAAAGCGGATCGCCAACAATAGGCAGCCAGAGCGAAGCGATAACCCCGGCCAACGAATCGGAAGTGCGTACCATAAAACATGAGATGGGCGAGACCAAAATTCAAGGTAACCCGACTCGCATCATCACCTTATATCAAGGAGCGAACGATGCAGCGGTCGCTTATGGGATTAGGCCTGTCGGCATTGTCGAATCCTGGCTACAAAAACCGGTGTATGAATATTTGCGAGATGAGTTAGGCGACGTTCCCCAGCTCGGCACGGAGGTTCAGCCAAATCTTGAAGAAATCTACAAGTTGAAGCCAGACGTTATCTTCGCAACGAAAACGAGACATGAAGGCATCTATGATCAGCTTAGCCAGATTGCACCCACGGTCATGATCGGTGAAGTATACGACTGGAAAGCCTCGGTCAATTTGATGGGTGAGGTTCTGAACCAGGAAGATAAGTCCAAAAAACTTATGGCAGAATGGGACTCCAGAGTTGACGACTTTAAACAGAAAATGGGGGATCGCCTCCCCATCGAAGCGACCATCACTAATTTCAGGGCGGATCATGCGAGAATCTTCTACATGGGTTATGCCGGAGGCATTCTGAAAGAACTCGGATTCGCTCGTCCTGAGGGACACGATGCGGAGGTATGGGGCGTTCAGTTGACTTCCAAGGAGAGCATACCCGATATGAATGCTGACGTTATTTTCAATTTCAACTCGGGTGACGATATGGCAGCGGTAGAGAAGTATTACAAAGATTGGACAAGCCATCCTCTCTGGGCAAACCTGGATGCCGTCAAGAACAACCAAGTCTATATGGTTGATGAAGTCTCCTGGAATATGGCCGGAGGCATTCTGTCGGCGCACCGAATGCTCGATAGTCTGTACGATTTGTTTGAGTTGGACAAATGAACAAGCGCAATGCCCTGTTATTGCTCAGCGTATTCATTCTGATGGCCGGCGCGTTCATTGCGAGCCTGCTGCTGGGGCGGACGAATTATTCTTGGGTTACGCTCGTATCTTCGTTTACCCATTATAATCCGGAACAGGTCGACCATCTCATTATTCGGACTGAGCGTCTGTCCCGGGCAGTCATTGCTTTGTCGGTAGGGGCTGCGGTCTCCTTGGCAGGGGCCATGATGCAGGCATTAACCCGGAATCCGCTTGCCTCCCCGGACGTTTTCGGCATTAACTCAGGCGCGATCCTGCTGGTCGTGCTGGCAACGCTCCTCAATCCAAGCAGCCCGATGCTGCATTTGGCCTTCTACGCGGTAGGAGGTGCGACAGTGTCCGCATTCATCGTGTACGGGCTGGGCTCGTTGGGACGCGACGGGCTCACTCCTATTAAGCTAGTTCTAGCCGGTTCAGCGATAACCGCCTTATTCTCGTCCGGTACGCAGGCTCTTCTTGTCATGAATGAAAACGGGCTGCAGGATGTGTTGTTTTGGCTGGCAGGTTCCGTGAGCGGCCGCTCGATTGATCAGGTCCTGCCACTGTTCCCGTTTATGGCGGCAGCGGGCGTGGCAGCCCTGTTCATGGGCCGGGCGGTCAACCTCCTTACGACCGGGGAGGACGTTGCGAGAGGACTCGGACAAAACACCGTGCAGGTGAAACTGATACTCGGCGTCCTGATCGTCGTTCTTGCCGGCGCTTCGGTAGCCATCGTCGGCGCGGTGGGTTTTATCGGCCTGTTCGTTCCGCATTTGGCCCGCTCTTTGACAGGACGGGATTACCGTTGGGCTTTGCCCTTCTCTGCCGTATTGGGGGGGCTGCTGTTAATCATCGCGGATATAGCGGCACGGCTGTTGATTATGCCTAATGAAATTCCGATCGGCGTAATGACGGCGGCTATCGGAATTCCGTTTTTCATTCATGTCGCTCGTAAGGGAGGGGCGTGGAAGTGAAACGATATACCCATATTCGAAGTCGAACGGGAAGCATGGACCTACAATTCGAGACGATAAGTTTGATCTGGATACTACTGGGTTTATTGGCCTTTGTCGTGGCCATTGCCATGGGAACAGGGTGGGGAGATACCTACATATCGCCGAATGCCGTCCTTTCAACCTTATTCGGCACGGGATCGGGAGAGCACGATTTTATCCTGCTAACGCTTCGGCTGCCGCGGGTATTGACCGCATTGTTCGTCGGAGCGGCCCTTGGCGTAGCCGGTGCCATTCTGCAGGGGATTATTCGCAATCCGCTGGCATCGCCGGATATTATAGGCATTACCGGCGGGGCTTCGGTAGCCGCGGTGAGTTTCATTACGTTTGCCGGCGGTGTCGTAAGTATCAAGCTCCTGCCGGTAGCCTCCATTGCGGGAGCGCTTCTGATCTCCTTGCTAGTGTATGGCCTGTCATGGAAAAAGGGAGTTACGCCGATTCGTCTGGTGCTGATCGGAATCGGCTTATCTGCTGCCGCTAAAGCGGCAACGACGCTAAAGCGGCAACGACGCTAATGATTGTCATGAGCCCCGCCATATCGGCCGGCAAAGCTTATCTTTGGCTTACCGGTAGCGTTTATGGGGCTTCCTGGCAAAACGTTTATACGATTGTTCCGGTTGTTGTGCTTGGTACTTTGCTTGCCCTGGCATTCTGCCGAAGCCTGAATGCCCAGGAGCTTGGCGATGATATTGCCAGCAGTCTAGGCGTCAAGGTACAGCGGCATCGATTCCTGCTCATCCTCATCAGCGTAGTTCTGGCGGGGACTAGCGTATCCGTCGCGGGCGCGATCGGTTTTATCGGTTTGATCGCGCCGCATATCGCGCGGCGATTGGTTGGCCGATTGTATGGGGGAATGATGCTGGTGTCCGGTCTGATCGGCGGGCTTCTCGTCTTCATGGCCGATCTGATCGCCCGCACTCTGTTCTATCCGCTGGATATTCCGGCAGGTATCTTCACGGCCGGTATAGGAGCTCCGTTCTTCATCTATTTACTGTTCAGGAACCGCAATCAGATATAGCTAAGGAGGGAAGCCGTTTTGACAACGCTGCAAGTAAAAGAGCTGACCGTAGGGTATGGGCCCAAGACGGTTATCAAGGGTATGAACCTGACGATTCCTGAAGGAAAAATAACCGTATTCATTGGTGGAAACGGGTGCGGAAAATCGACTTTACTGCGCACGCTTGCCCGATTGCAGAAGCCTGATACCGGCGCGGTTTTGCTGGATGGCAGGCAAATTGCCCAGATGTCGACCAAAGAGGTGGCCAAGAGCTTGTCCATATTGCCTCAGGGTCCATCGGCGCCGGAAGGCCTTACTGTCCGTCAATTGGTTCGCCAGGGAAGATACCCGCATCAGAGCTGGTTGAAGCAGTGGTCACCGGTTGATGAAGAGATGGTGAACGTTGCATTACAGTCTACCCGCGTGGAAGCTTTTGCCGATCAGACCGTGGACTCCCTCTCCGGTGGCCAGAGGCAGCGGGTATGGATTGCCATGACCCTGGCTCAAGGAACCGGTATGCTGCTGCTCGACGAACCGACGACATATCTGGACCTGTCCCATCAGGTAGAGATATTGGATATGCTGTATGAACTGAATGAGCGGGATCAGCGCACCATCGTCATGGTGCTGCATGACCTGAATTTAGCTTGCCGTTATGCACACTTCATGGTGGCTGTAAGCGAGGGGAATATCTATGCGTTCGGAGCACCTGAGGAAATCGTGACGCCGGAAACTGTTAAAGACGTCTTCCAATTGGATTGCGAGGTCATACCGGATCCCTTGTTCGGCACGCCGCTGTGTATCCCTAGGGGAAAGGGTAGAATTATCGGGCAGTTTTAAGCGTCCCTGTTTGGATCGTTGTTTGTAGGAAGGTCTTTCATACTTGCTGCATCGGTACGGGTATCCGTTGAAGGTTGAATACGAACAGAGTGAGGTGAGGACAAACGATATGGAACCAAAGTGCTTGGACGAGTTACAAAAGAAGTTCGGCATTCGGACGGATGCCGTGACGGGCAGTTATTCAATTGAGCTTCGGTTACTGCTGCAAGACGAGGAAGCGAAACGGTTTCTCGATGAATACAATGTCGTTATTCGTGGGGAGGATCGAGCAGTCGCAGCTGTTTTTTGCGCGGGTTGGCTGAGCAAAATCGCCTTGGCTCTGCAATATGCCATTTCCGTTTGGCAAATCGCACCCGATTTTTCAATACCGTATATGACTCTGCATTGGACGACCAACAACCATAAAACGAGCTATTTCATAGAGATGAGTCATTGGCAGGCTGTATTAGCTCCTGAGAACGAAGTGGATCGACGGGATTGGTTAGAGAGCGTCATGGAGAGATTCTACTTCGCTACAGCAAGACCGCTATTGGAAAGCTTGTCAGCGGCAAGCGGACTCCACACCCAACAGCTCTGGGGGCAATGGCCATCCCGATTCTATCGGGAACATCAGACATGGCTGGAGGAGCAGCACAACGAAGCGATAAAGAACCGTCTTCATGAGGATTATCGATTTTTACGTGAAGAGCTGGACCCCGAGGCAGCTTTTGCTCGGAAGAAAAATCCCTTCGCAGTGAAAATTCGTCCGCTTCCGCCGTTGGTTGACCCCGACTACCGGCCACCGATGAAAACGGCCTGCTGTCTTTATTACCGCACGGAAGGAAGCGATTACTGTTATACATGCCCGCGTTTGAATGAACAGCAGCGTGAAGTGAAAAGAAAGGAATACATAGCGATGTTACAGGAAAATACGCATTCGTGCTCTTAATGCGAAAAATATGAGTCCAGCGGTTCATTATTGAACCGCTTTTTTATGTTATTTAACAGCCAGGACATCACTGATAACAATAATTCGGATAATATTGAAAGTTTGCAGGATATTATGAATGGGCCAAGCCTCTTATAATGAAGTGAAGAAATTGATAACACTTACATAACGATCATAGGAGGCTTATCCATGAAAATTACCCGGCATCCGGAAAATCCGATCGTAGTGCCTGGACTCTACGACTGGAGAAAGGTGACGGTATTCAATCCGGCCGTCATTATCGATAACGGAAAATTTTATATGATTGAACGGACGGCGGGATCCCTGACTCCCTGCAAAAACTACTTGGGTCTCCTGGAGAGCACGGACGGCGTGCATTTCACCCATGTGCTGGACGAGCCCGTCGTAACACCGGACCAGCTGGGATTTCCTTACGGCAGCATCCAGGACCCGCGAATCGTCAAAATCGACGATACCTTTTATTTGAACTATGCATTGCGTCCGTGCGCCATGAACTATTACCCGACGGGAGCCGGCATCCCTGAACGCTCGATTCCCGAATATCCGGACGGCTGGGGCGAAGAGGAAGGCCATTGGCTGACGCGCTCCGGGATATTGACCTCCAAGGATCTCATTCACTGGGAATACCTTTGTGATACGACGCCGCTAGATATTAATGATCGCGACAATATTCTGTTCCCGGAGAAAATCAACGGCAAGTATGTGCTGCTTCGCAGACCGGAAGAATATGTAGGGGAGGAGTACGGTACCGAAAAAGCAGCGATGTGGATCAGCTACTCCGATGATTTGGTGCATTGGGATGAGCCCAAGCTGCTGGCAAAAGCCGAAAACAACGACTGGGAGTACAAAAAAATCGGTGGCTCGACGCCTCCGATACGAACGGACAAGGGCTGGCTGGTCCTTTACCACGGCGTAGACCAAGATACGGTGTATCGCGTTGGGGCCTTGCTGCTGGATCTGGAAAATCCGGAAAAAATCATCGCCAGAACCCGCCGGTTCATTATGGAGCCGGAGACGTATTATGAGAAGTTCGGCTATCAGATTCCGAACGTCGTTTTTCCGACAGGCAATGTAGTCAAGGACGGGCTTCTCTATATTTATTATGGTGTGACGGATACGGCGATCGCGCTCGCAACGGTTCCTTTGGATGATTTGGTAGATTATATTTTGAACGAACCGCAATAACGCAGGGTGAAGGCGTGGCAGAGTTAAAATTGGTTTCTCCGCCACGCTTTCTATAGAACCTAATATGTAAGCGATACCATTAATTTGGAAATTTGTAAAGTTAATGTCATCAATATTGACGTATATCAACAAAATTGTGCATTATATAAATTCCACTTATTCGAAACAACTTAAAAAAATTAGATGAAATCGTTTTTTTAATGGATATTGGGATCTGCAGCCCAATTGTATAATTAACATATCTTATATTGTCAAATATAAGAACATTATATGTAACATATATAGAGAGGGGTATACGAACATGAAAACGTCTAAGAAGCTTAGATCGATGCTGCTCACTGGAACAGCTGCACTGCTGCTCATGTCAACGGTGGCCTGCGGTTCCGGGGAGAAAGATGCTGCCGAACCGGAAAAGGTTACTTTGAACATCATGCATCCATGGACCTCACCGAACGTGGATAACGAGGTGTACAAGGAGCGGATCGCCGAATTTGAAAAACAGCATCCCGACATTATCATCAAGCAGGACGGGGTAGCGGCAACCGAGTATAAAACGAAACTGCGAACGCTGGCTGCCGCCAATAACCTGTCGGATATCAATGTCGTATGGCCCGGTGCCGATCTGGCTCCTCTGGTAGCCGGGGATCTGCTGATGCCGCTGGATGGCCTGATGGACAACTGGAAGGATATTTTGCCGGAGGACGCATTAGCCGGGTTTAACCAGAACAACAGTCAATTTGCCGTGCCAACCAAACAAACCTTCGTAGATATTATTTATTACAACAAAGAGATGTTCGCAGAGGTCGGTTACGACCAATTTCCGGCTACTTACGAAGAGTTCATCGATGCGGTGAAAAAGCTGAAGGAAGCCGGCATCACGCCGATATCCTTGGGCAATAAAGAGAAATGGCCACTGCAATCGTCCTTCTTATCGATTATCGGGGACCGTTACGTAGGCAGTGATTTCTTGCAGAAAATCCTGAACAAGGAAGCCAAATTTACCGATCCCGAATATGTGAAAGCGATTGCCGTCATTGACGAACTCGCCAAGCTGGAGGCTTTCAATACGGATGCGAACAACATGGATTCCGTGCAGGGTCAGGATTACTTCATTCAAGGCAAAGCAGCGATGCATATCTCTTCTTCTACCGTTGACGGAAGAATCCGCATCAACAACGAGGAAGGGGACAAATTCGGCATTGCGCTCTTCCCGAGCGTCCCTGGCGGATCCGGTGATCCGGTGAAAAGCGCGGGCGTCGTTCAGTACGGGATCTCCATTAAAAAAGGATTGAGCGATGAAAAGAAAGCGGCGGCCGAGGAATTTATCAAGTTTTTTGTTAATGAGGACTTATACAAAGATCTGATCAGTAAAGGCGTTGTCGTACCGGCCAACGTGGAAATCCCTGAAGATGCGAGCCCGTATCTCAAGGAAATGCTGGAGCTGACAAACAAGGGAACGGCGCCGGTGTTCGACAGTGTCATTCCGACGCAAGTTACCGACGTCATGCAGAACGGATTGCAGGCTCTAACCATCGGCAGAGGTACGCCGGAGGAGCTCGCCCAAGAGGTGCAGGAAGCTTTCGACAGCATGAAATAAGCGATAAATTTCCCTAGGTCAACTTTATGATGGTACAAAGAAAAACCCGGCAGCGGGTTTTTCTTATTAAAGGCAGAATGAAAGGAGTTACGCCAATGCATACGCTTAAGCATACGAAATGGGCTATTTTCTTGGGCTTGGCGCCAGCACTCATTATCTATATATGTATTGCCATATTTCCCATCGGCTTATCTGTTTATTATTCATTAATGAACTGGGACGGAATCACGCCCATGCGTTTTATCGGGCTGGACAATTTCGTAGATATTTTCAAGGACGATATCTTTTGGTTGTCCGTTAAGAACAACGTCATTATCATGTTTACCGGGATAGCGGGTCAGATCCCGCTTGGCCTGCTGCTGGCCCTGCTGCTGAATCGAGGGCTCAAGGGCTCCAGTTTCTTCCGGACTATCGGATTCCTGCCGGTCGTCATTTCATCGGTTATGGTATCCCTGATCTGGGGCATGGTCTACAACACGGAATACGGGATGCTGAATAACCTGCTCGGCGTTTTGGGGCTTGAGAGCTGGCAGCAGAATTGGCTGGGCGATCCGTTCTGGTCCATGATTTCTATCAGCATCGCTTATATATGGCAAAACTGCGGACTGTATATGATTATTCTTTTGGCAGCTTTGCAGAACATCCCCGATGAAGTCAATGAGGCGGCTGCCCTGGATGGGGCGACCGGACTAAGCCGGATCATGCGGATTACCATTCCGATGATCCGGGGAACATTGCTCGTCTCCGTTGTCTACAGCATCAGCAATTCGTTCCGCGTGTTCGATCTGATCCAGATCATGACGGGCGGAGGACCTGCCCATGCGACGGAGGTTATGACCGTCTATATGTATAACAACTCGTTTATGAATATGAGATTCGGCTACGGCAGCGCGGTATCCGTATTGATTCTGCTGTTTAGCCTCATCGTCATCACGATCGTAAATCGATTGGCAAGAGAAAAAGAATAGAAGGGAGAGGGAGGAGATGTACAGACAAACGAAATGGTTCCATTTATCGGCATACACTTTTTTGGGGATATTCGCTATTATTAATATAATCCCTTTCTTTTGGATGATCGTAGATTCGTTCAAAACGGAGCAGGAGTATGCGGCGAACCCGTTCTCCATACCGACTGAACTGCAATTCTCCAATTACGCAAAGGCGTGGGAAGTGGCGAATATGGATACCTACTTCCTTAACAGCATTATTGTAACGGTCGTGTCATTGATCGTGACGGTCCTGCTCGGATCGCTTGCGGCGTACTTTTTAGCCCGGTTCAATTTTAAGCTGCGCGGTGCGACTTACGCGATATTTCTGCTGGGCATGGTCGTTCCGATCCATGCGACCTTGATTCCGATCTTCTTGATCATGCGGAATCTGCATTTGCTGGACACCCACTTATCGTTGATTCTACCTTACACGGCCTTCCATTTGTCGTTGACGATCTTTATTCTGGAAGGCTTTATGAGAGGGTTCCCGAAGGATTTGGAAGAGTCGGGCGTCATGGACGGTGCGGGTGTGTTCAAGATTTTCTGGTCGATCATTTTGCCGATTACGCGTCCAGCGATTTCAACCGTCGTGATTTTGAACTTTATCTATAATTGGAACGAGTACTTGTTCGCACTCGTCTTGATCAGTTCGTCGTCGCTGAAAACATTGCCGCTGGGGCTCGCCAACTTTGTCGGCATTGAAACGGCCAGCCTGACGCTGCAAATGGCTGCACTGACGATCGCGCTTATACCGATCATTATATTTTACCTGCTCCTGCAAAAACAGCTCGTTAACGGCATGACGGCAGGCGCAGTCAAAGGCTAATCCGGTTACTGTTCAACATCATGAAGACATCGAAAGAGGGAATGGACATGCGTAGCGGCTTTGGCTGGATCGGGAATTATGGTCTGAAACAGAAGGCTCTGGTCATTTTCCTCTTTTTTGTCATTCTGCCTACGCTTGGGGTCGGCGTCCTGGCCCAAGACAAGCTGAACGAAGTACTGCGCAGCCAATTTATCCAATCAAGCCAGCGTAGCCTGGAGATCGTAACGAACCAGCTGGAAGAGCAAACGACCATGATTGAGGATATTGCCGATTATTTGATCCTCAGCAATGACATGCGCCAATATTTGCGGCTGAACCCACCGCCCGAGAGCGGGAGAGCAGAGCAGTTGAAGCAAAATCTCGAAGGATTTCTGACGTTTCAGTTGATGTCCAAAAACTATATCAAATCGATATCCATCACCGGCTTTAACGGCAATTCCATAGAGATGGGCGAGCCGATTCACGGCAACGAAGAGTCATGGAACCGCCTTGCGGACGAGCATAAAGGCGGGATCGTATGGAGCAACGGCTATCCTTCAACCAGCGGCTGGTATGGAGAAGTAAACCTCGTCTCATTGTTCCGTGTGCTGAATTCCTATGACGAGATCACATTGCCGCTTGCCCGGCTTGTGATCCGCATGGATGAAGCCAGTATACTTAAACAGCTGCAGCGGGGGTTGACACGGGACGAGGGCATGGTGTTTATTGTAGATTCGGAAGGTCAAATCGTACTGCCCTCCAAAGAAATGTTTCCCATGAATATCGGCGAAGGGGAAGAATTTACGGATATCGTGACCGCAGGGACGATGGGTACTTCCACTTACCGCCACGACGGGGAAGCGTATTTGACCTTTCACCAACGGATGGAAAACACCGACTGGAATATCGTTTCCATGGTGCCCAAGGCTGCGCTGGATCAGGATATACGCGGCGTAAGAATTCTGATGCAAGTCATTCTTGTCGGCATTCTCCTTTTGGGTTTATCGGCCTTGATCGGCTTCCACTATACGATCATCAGGCCGATTCTGCGCTTGAAGATTGAGACCAATCGCGTAAAGCTCGGCGATTTCTCCGCGAGGGTACCTATTCGTTCCAAGGACGAGATTTCCGAACTGAATCGCAGGTTTAACGATATGGTATCCACGATTCAGGAACTGATCGAGCATAAATACAAGCTGGAACTGCGGGAGCGCGAATCCGAGCTGCGCTTGCTGCAGGAGCAGATGGACCCGCATTTTCTCTATAATACGCTGGATATGATCCGCTGGACCGCCAGGCTGGAGAAGGCCAGCGAGTCCAGCCAGCTCATCGAAATTTTGTCCCGATTCCTGCGTTCCAGTCTGAACAATGGTCATTACGAGACCAGTCTCGCTAAAGAAATGGAGTTTGTGCGCTCCTACTTGTATTTGCAGCAGAGGCGGCTGGGTCAAAAACTGAAATACGCGCTGTATATGGAATATGATCTGGCGAATTCGCTTACGTTGAAGGCTACCATTCAGCCTTTGGTTGAGAATTTTCTTAAACATGGCATAGATCGGCGCGAACCGGCAGCGAGAATATCGGTCATCGCGTATAAGCGGGAGGATGAGATTTGGATCGACGTGCAGGATAACGGCCGCGGAATGGACGAACTTACTTTAGAGGAAGTTCGGGAATCCCTTCGAAACGGGGTTCAAGCCGGTCACAAACGAGGTGCGCTCAGCAACATTCATGAACGTCTATATCTATATTTCGGAGAACGCTACGGATTGGAAGTGCTTGAGGCTTCACCTCAAGGAACCTTGATTCGCCTCAAGCTCCCATATTCTGAAACCTACGGTGGTGAATCGTACGATGCAACACGTGAAGACAGTAAAAATGCTGATCGTTGACGATGAACCCGTGATCTGTCAAGGCTTGCACTATACCATTGACTGGGCGAATTATGGAGTCGAAGTCGTCGCGGAGGCTTATGACGGCCATGAAGCTTTGCAGGTGGTGCAAAAACACGGGATTGATCTGGTTCTTACGGACATACGGATGGAGGGAATGGACGGGCTTCAGCTTGCTAAAGAGCTGAAGCGCTGCCACCCTGAGGTTCGGGTCATCATGATCAGCGGTTATGAGGAATTCGAATATGCGCGCCAAGCCATCAAGCTTGATGTAACCGATTACTTGCTGAAGCCCGTCGATATTGACGAATTGGTGGCGGCCGTGACCGGAATCGTGGAAGACATTCGCAGCAGGGATACCCGTGTCAACAGTCCAACGAAGGATGCGGAGCTTTGGCTTTCCGAGATGGCCGCGCATTATGAAACTTCATTAGCCAAGTCGATACCTCCATATCTGTTAAACAGTGCCGAGTATAAACTCATAGCCACGCAGCTGGAGAAGTTCTCGATCCTTGCGGCTTCCCAGACGGAACAGGATTTTATGATGCTGCAGCGTTTGTGGCTCCAGACGGTTCGCGAAAGCCTGGAAAAAAGCGGTATCCGTCAAGTATCCGTGTTTGTGCATAAAAATTTGCTGATGACCCTGCTGATGACGGATCAACCACGCTCAAAGCGGCAGTGGGATGAAATTCTGCAAACGATGCTGGATGATTGGCCAGAAGAGCATCGCTTGTATGGCGCGGTATCGGATACCTATGTTTCCCTGGACCAAACGGCAGCCATATGTGCGGAGGTGCGCGCGTTACTGCCTTATTATGCCTTGGAGAAGCACTCCTTGCTGGATCGCGAATATAAGACTGAGGTGGATAACGGGCGGGCCATGCACGATTTCGACAGTGCCGAGATGGTCGCGAAACTGTCCGTGGCATTATTCAAGCAGGATGCCGATATGCTGGAAGAGCTTATCGACGGCATGTTCCTATTATTCCTTGATCAGCGCTACCTGTTGACGGATATGGTCAAAGTGTGTGATGAACTATCCATCATGCTGCGGCAGCGACTTCGTCAAAGCGGCCTGACCCAGCTGGAGCATGGTCTGGAGCGAACGATCGACCTGGAGGTGTTCAATCATCCCGATGCGATCCGGCAGGCGATATCCACGGAAGTGTTTGACCTGCTGCAGTTGATCGACAAAGTTGGCATCGACAGATCGTTCTGGATCATTGAGAAGGCCAAGAAGTATATGGCGGATCATTATCTGAGCGACCTGAAAGCGTCGGAAGTGGCGGCGTATTTGAAAATTACGCCGAGCTACTTCAGCAATATTTTCAAACAAAGCACGGGAAAAAGCTTCAGCGAATACATGAACGAATTGCGCATCAACGAGGCCAGAAAGCTGCTGCTGACGACGCAGGACAAGGTGTTTGAGATTGCGGACCGCGTCGGCTATAAAGAATACAAGTATTTTGTATCCGTCTTCAAACTGTACACGGGCATGACGCCCAAGAAATATCGGGTCTTGAATATCAAAGAATGATCAGAAGTATGACGACCAGGATGGAAGGAGTATGGGAATATGGAGAAATATCGGAATGCTGCGCTACCGGTAGACGAGCGTGTAGAGGATTTGTTATCCAGAATGACGCTGAGGGAGAAGGTCGGACAGCTGAATCAGCACTTGTACGGCTGGATGGCTTATCGTCGAAGCGAAGGAAATGAACCGGAGTTTGAACTGACCGACTTATTCAAGGATCATGTCGAGTGGGGGGCCGGCATGGGGGCGCTGTATGGACTGTTCCGGGCGGATCCCTGGTCCGGGGTGACCTATGAGAACGGGATTCCTACGCAGGACAATGCGAAGGTAGCGAATGCGATCCAGCGCTATGTGATCGAACACAGCCGGCTGGGCATTCCCGTCCTGCTCTCGGAGGAATGTCCCCATGGCCATCAAGCGCTTGATGGAACGCTTCTGCCGGTCAATACGGCCATCGGTTCGACCTGGAATCCCGAATTAATTGAACAAGCCTATTCCCAGGTAGCCTCCGAGATCCGCAGCCGAGGCGCGCATTTAGGGTTGGTCTCGGTATTGGATATCCTGCAGGATCCGCGGTGGGGACGCTCCGAGGAGTGTTACGGAGAAGACCCTTACCTGGCTGCACGAATGACGGAAGCGGTTGTGTTTGGCATGCAGGGAAGAAACCCGGAAGAATGGAAGAGTCACAATAAGGCAGCTGCCGTGCTCAAGCATCTATGCGCACAAGGAGCAGGGCAGGGCGGACGGAACGCAGGCCCGGTTCCCGCAGGCGAGCGGGAGCTGCGGGAAATTCACCTGCCTGCCGCAGAGGCGGGGATCAAGGCAGGAGCGGCTGGCGTTATGGCGGCCTATAATGAACTCGACGGCATTCCATGCCATGCCAATGATAAGCTGTTAACCGGCATTCTGAGAGATGAATGGGGATTTGATGGGATTGTCATGGCGGATGGAACGGCCATCGACCGTTTGGTGTCCATTACGGGAGACTATGAGTCGGCAGCGGCGCTTGCACTCTCCTCCGGGGTCGATCTAAGCCTGTGGGACAAGTCCTTCACAACGCTTGAACAAGCGGTGAAACAAGGGAAGGCCGATATGGAGAGCATTGACCGCGCGGTGGCTCGAGTACTTCGGCTTAAATTCCGATTGGGACTGTTCGAGCACCCATACGTTGACGAAGGCTTGGCAGCTATAACCGTCAACAACGCAGCCGCTAAAGACTTGAATGCATCCGTCGCGAGAGAAGCGGTTGTACTGCTTAAGAACGATAAAGACGTACTGCCGCTGAATGGCGGCAGCATCAAACGACTGGCGGTTATCGGCCCTAACGCGGACAGGCTCTACAACCAGCTTGGAGACTACACCAGCGTTCAGCGCGAGGGCAGCGGAGTCACGGCGCTTCAAGGCATTCGGATGGCTGCCCCCGAAGGTACGGACATCGTTTTCGCTCCCGGATGCAGCGTCCGAGGCATGTCCACGCAGGGCTTGCCAGAAGCGATCGAAGCCGCCCGTTCCGCGGACGCGGTCGTGCTCGTACTCGGAGGCAGCAGCGCCCGTCAATTCGGAGATACGTTTGATAGTAATGGTGCAGCCATCGTAGCTGAAGGAGATCCGACGGAAATGGATTGCGGTGAAGGCGTCGATCTAGCCGATCTCCGATTAGGCGGCATACAAGAGCAATTGGTTCGGGAAATTCACGCGCTCGGAAAACCAGTGATTACGGTACTCATTCAGGGACGTCCGCTGGCTATCGACGAGGTGGCTGAACTCAGCGATGCTTTGCTGTGCGCCTGGTATCCCGGCAGCGAAGGCGGCCGTGCCATCGGAGAAATTCTGTTCGGCCAGGTGAACCCGAGCGGCAAGCTGCCCGTCTCGATCCCGCGCTCCGTAGGTCAATTGCCGGTTTATTATAATCAGAAAAATGCAGGGCGCCCTCGCCCTTATGTCGATATGCCGTCCAAGCCGTTATATCCGTTCGGATTCGGCTTGAGTTACAGCACGTTCGATTACTGTTCTCCGACCATCTCGCAGAGAGAAATGACGCTTGAGGAGCTTCGATCCGGAAGTCGTGTCGAGGTGTGCGTGGAAGTGAAGAACACCGGAAAGATGAAAGGGGACGAAGTGGTACAGCTCTACATACAAGCCGATCAATCCGGGATCACCCGCCGCCTGCGAGAATTGAAGGGATTCAAAAAGGTAGCGCTGGAGCCCGGTGATATAACCACCGTCACGTTTGAGCTCGGCTTCGAGGAGTTGGCTATTTGGAATCGAAACATGGAATTCGAAGTGGTCCCTTGCAGAGTCAACATCGTTGCGGGAGCTCATTCGGATTGGGAAACCGGCGTTGTTGAATTAAGGTTAAAGTCCTAAAACATAGCTGAAAACAGAAGGATATTCTTATAACATTAGCAAGGAGCATCGATCATTTGGAGGCAGCATTTATGGCTGTCTCTTTTTGTCGTACAATGAGCGCTTTCGTTGACATGAGGAAGGAATTAGGATATGATTTTAGAAATTTAGGAAAATATCATCTTTTTATAATTTTCCGGACAAGGAAGTGTACCTATTGAGAGACCGAATTGTTGAGGCGGCAAGCAATGAAATCAGGAGAAGAGGATTGCGATTTACGATGGGTGATCTTGCCAAACGGCTGGGTATGAGCACGAAGACGCTGTACGGATACTTCCCTTCGAAGGATGTGCTTATTGCAACGATTCTTCATGATGCCATTGTCGAACTTCAAGAAAAAGAAAAGGAGATCATGGGTAATCCTGACCTGACGACACTCGATAAACTTAAGCAATGCCTCATCCTCATCCCGACTGATTTTCAGTTTATCGGATTGAACCTCATAACCGAGCTCCAGCGTTATTATCCTGATCAATGGAAGACGCTGGATCAATTTCTAAATAAACAATGGGACAGCATCACAGAACTATTTCATGAAGGAATCAATCAAGATTGGTTACGCCCTTTTAATACTAAAATATTTATTGATTTGTATGTAGGAGGTCTTTATCGATTAATTGAGGACTCGTCTGAGAATAAGAGCAGCATTACGCTTCATGAGGGTCTGCGGGATATGGGAGAGATCCTTTTATCCGGTATTATCAAGAAGGAAGGTTGAACAAGAGGAGAGGGTATGGATTGAGTAAAACGTTAAAAGGTTTGTTTTTATTTACGGATATCGGATTTATTTTGTATTGGGTCGTCACCGCACTTGCGTTAATTCCCAAGGAATATTTATATCAGGATTATACCAATGAGCTGTTGGTGGTATGGAATTGGTCGTTCTTCCCGCTGGATATACTCATTTCCATCACCGGAATGTATAGTCTATACTTACATAATCACATGAATGTAAAGTGGAGAAGTTTTGCCTTAATTTCGCTTATCCTGACATTTTGTTCCGGGCTTCAGGCGATCGTTTTTTGGATCATGAAATCCGATTTCGACATCATGTGGTGGGCGCCAAACCTGTACCTCATGTTATATCCTTTGTTCTTCATCCCAAAACTGCTTGAGACCAAGGAGCCGCGTTAATTCGCGGTTTTTTTGTTTTTCGTATGACTGTTTCGGATGAACATTCGATACAAATCTCTTCCGACATATTCTGCGCTCCAACGTAAAAAAAAGGGCTAAAGGACCAGGCGATTCATCTAACTTTAAGTATTTTATACACGGGAAATTCTTGAGGTAAATGATAAACTCAATAGTGGATCCCCCACTTTCTGTAGAGAAGCAGAAACTTGAGTTGAATGAAGCGATGTTTCTGTAACAAGAGAGGAGGAATGTATCCTATAGCCATGACAGTAAAGCCCGCTTGAACCATGTTTTTAGCACGCTTTCGGCGGCAGTCCAATTTGATTCCTACTATTAATGGAGGTGTATTGATGGTTGACGTTCAAGGGTTGAACCATATGAAAAGGCATTTAAAAATTCTCGCGTCAGCAATACTTGCAGCGCTCGTGTTTTGTTTGTCCGGATTGCCGGCATTCGCGGCAACACCTGAGAAAACGGTCAACGCTTCAGCAACGCTCGCCTACAATCTGAAGGGACTTAATCACAACGTGGCGGTTCAAAAAGCTTACATTGCGGATAAGTATCTGTATGTAACACAGCGCTCTAAGGGAACTTGCTATCTTTCAAGATTGCTCATTAACGGGAAAGACGCTACCTATGTAGATGAAATGACCGTCACGAATACCGGTCACTGCCAAACGCTGGATATGTATACCTACAACGGCGTCAATTACTTTTATTTCAGTTCAAAGGCAGATCCTTCGACGGACTATTACTGGTCGCTGCAGGTAGCAAGACTACAATATTCGGCCGGCAAAACTGTGGATTATACGGATTTGCATCGGTTTACCTATATGAATTACGCCAATAAAACGGGGGCAAGGCTAGGCGAGACCTACCGTGTGGATGGCGGCGGCAACAGTACGCATACGGTGTTCCGCGTACAAACAAAAGAGGGGACGGTAACTTGGTCCATTTATGACACAGTCGCACTCAATAAGCTTCTTGATAGCAATGAACAGGTGCGGATGGACAGCGCAGCAGCGGTGAACGCAGCGGTTGGCAGCTTTACGCAGTCGGGCACTGGGATCGTAAGGCCGAACGGATCCTTCCAGGGGGCCGATATGCTGGGTCAGACGAAAATATATACATCAGGCGGAGCGGAAGGTGACATCCCGCAGATTGCCATGATGACAAACGCAGGGACATTCAAAACCCTCGTGAAAATCACGAATGTGGGAAACCATGAAATCGAGGGAGTGCAGACAAAGAACAGCAACGTTTATTTTACGATTGTGACGGACCCAGTAAACAAAAAAGATACGCAAAAAGTGTATTACGTTCCGGATAGCATATTTAATTAACTTCCACGCGGGTCAGCCTCTGAGAGCTGTAGCAACAGAAAAGTTAGCATCGTTCGGCATTCGACAATGAAAGGGAGAGTCGTCCATGAAAAAAAGCTTGATCTCGTTTATCGCTTGCTTGTTGTTTGTTCCCGTGTTTACAACGGGGGTGATGGCGGCTGGAAAAGGACAAGGCAAAGAAGTAAGCACGACCGTAATGTCTTACAATATCCATCACGGGGTTGGATTGGATGAGCAGCTAAGCCTGCAAAGAATCGCCGATGTCATCCGTGATTCCGGCGCAGAAATTGTCGGCCTTCAAGAAGTGGACCGGTACTACGGGGAGCGAAGCGACTTTCAAGACCAAGCGAAGGAACTGGCGGGTTTGCTCGGATATCACTATGCTTATGGTGCCAATCTTGATTTGGAGCCGGCGGAGGGACAGACGAACAACCGTCAGTACGGAACTGCCATTGTTAGCAAGTACCCGATCCTTCGATCCGAGAATGTTTTGTTAAGCAGCTTCGGGAAGGAGCAGCGCGGTGTACTGCACGCTGTCGTCAATCTGAAGGGGATTCACGTCGATGTGTACAATACGCATCTTGGACTGGATGTCACCAGCAGAACGGCACAGGCGCAGGAAATCATTGACCTGGCGGCTTCTGTCTCTGAGGGACCGGTGCTGCTGATGGGCGATTTTAACGCGGAACCTGACAGTTCAGAGTTTCAGCTGCTGCTCGACAGCGGTTTATTCGTGAACAGCTTTCAGGGAATAGACGATGCCTATACGTTTCCTGTAATTAATCCGTCGGCAACGATCGATTACATTCTGACCTCTCCAACTGTTCAGCATTCGAATCAGCGCGTGATCCATACGGAAGCTTCGGATCATCTGCCCATCGCAGCCGATGTGTCATTCCAGCGTTAGGACCTTGAGGTGGGCTTAAAATTAGGTTCAAGCTAGACGTAAGCATGACATAAGAATCATGAGAAGGCTACCGCCAGGCATTTGCTTGGGGTAGCCTTTTTCGTATGGGAGATGAATCGATATTCTTCCCTTTACAGTTTTTTTACCGTTCTGTCTATATCCACAAAATAGGTTATGCTACGATACAAGCACAAGGAGGGTGTGTGCATGATCACGTGGAGATTACCGCTGGTTGTATTGATGTGCTTGAGCATAACCGTAACAGGGTGCATGCAGGGTGGCAAAGGGCAGGGCTCTGATCGTATATTTTCGTACTCAACGGCATCGGATATGGCTGGTGCCGCAGAAAAGACAAAGCTGAGATTCTGGTCAACGGGGCGTCATGACGCGAACTATATCAAAGAGGTTATTCATCGTTATAACCAAGAGAACGCCGATCATATTGAGGTTGAGATGACGGTAATGGCAGATGATTTTTCCCAATCGCTTGATTTGTCATTTGCCAGTGAGCTATCACCTGATATTTTCACCCCGATCGATCTTGCTGAAATGACCCGAAAAGGCTATGTGGAGCCATTAAACGAATATTTAACGCCCGAGATCAGAAACAGGTTCGGAAAGCAAGCCTTCATCGAAGGATATAACGTGTTTGATCCATTCATATACAGTCTTCCTAACAGCGGATCAACCTTGCGGCTTATTTATAATGTGGATCTGTTTAAGCGGGCCGGCATAACCTCACCTCCGAAATCGCTTGACGAGTTGGTGGAAGCCGCGAGCCGGATCACCGAAATTGGAAAGGCGGATGGCGTCTACGGTTTTGCGCTACCCTATAAGATTCCTGCCAGCGCTCTCGGCCGCTCAGCCGTTCCGATTGCGGAAATAAGCGGAATCAGCGGCGATGGTTATGACTTTTCGACAGGCAACTATGATTTTACAGGCTTTATACCGATTATTAGCGCATTCCGGACCATGATGGAGAACGGCAGTACGCTGCCGGGATCGGAATCCCTGGACATCGATCCGCTACGGGCACAGTTTGCCGACGGGAAGATCGGGATGTATTTGTCTTATTCATCGGAACCCAGCATTTATAAGTTTCAGTTTCCGGCCAAGATCCATTGGGGAGCTGCTCTTCCCCCATCAATTGACGGAACCTATAAAGGAGTGATCAACCAGGGAGTTGGAGCGACGAGGTGGTTATCCATTAGCAGTCAGTCGAAGCACAAGGAAGAAGCTTGGAAGTTTCTCCGTTATATGTACAGCGATGAAGTGCTGATCGGGTATCAGGAGGCCGGACTGGGCATTTTATCGGTGGATGCGATAGCCGCGAAAGCCAGGAAACCCGACATCGAAGGCATCTCCAGCTTTTTCCCAGGTGATTATGACGGGATATGGCCTGCATCGCCTCAAGGATTCAAACCAAAGGGAAGGGAGTGGGAGGACGAATTTGTAAAGTACATCATGATCGGCGGAGATCTGGAGCGATTGGTTGAGGATCTGAACGAGCGTTACAATGCAGCATTAGATCAGGAACGGGCCGCCGGCAGAGTGAATATACAAGCTATTCCGTCATTTGATCCGCTGCATCCTCAGGACGTCTCATGGCAAAGTGATTGATCATTAAAAACGGACAACTGCTGCCACAGCCGAAACTTAGAGACGGAGGATGTTGATCTATGCTCTACCGACTATCGTTCAGACGCCGAATCTGGATCGCGTTTATGCTCATTGTCATTTTTGCGGTTACAACCGCAGGCGCGTTAAGCTACATGATCGCGGAGGAAGTTGTGAAGGACAACGCGTACCAGCTTAGTCAGGAAACGATTCTTAAAACATCGAAGGTGTTGGATGAGAAGCTGAATCATGTCACGCAAGCGGTTTACTCGATGATGGTCAATACGGCTTACCGAAGAGCGTTAGGGATGGACAGCAGCTACTCCGAGGTCGAGAATTACTATACCCATCTGTCCGGACTGCAATCGACTTTTGTGCAGACCAAGCTGTATGAACCCATTATCGATTCCATTCTGATCGCCACGCCTGAGGGTGACTATTATCAAACAAGTCAGCAGCGTAACTTCTCCCATTCGTTTTATGACTCGGAGCTGTATACGCATATCAAAAGCGAGAAGCGCAAATTATGGGTGGCCGGTCATGAGGACCGTTTCTTTTCCAGCAGGGAGAACGTCATTTCCTTTGTGATGGAGGGCATTCCCTCTCATTACATCGAAGATATTTTCGTTGTAGCGAATGTCAAAATCGACTCGATTCGATCATTAATTGCCTCGGAGGATAAAAATCGCAAACAATTCCATCTCCTGGCCTCATCCGATGGAAGCGATGTGTTGTTAAACGATTCCATCATCGCGGATACGCTGAAACTTGAGCCTAAATACAGGGAGGCCTTAACAGCTGAGCAGGGAAGCTTTGAGTATTCGGACCAAGGTTATGAGTACCTGGTTAACTTTACCAAGGTGGGTGGAGTGAAGGAGTGGACGCTGTTCAGCTTTCTGCCCAAATCAGAATTGATGAAGCAGATGGACAGCATTAAGTTAACCATTCTCGGGGTGATCACGGGATGCTTGCTCGTGTCGTTTGCTTTTGCGAATATGTTGACCCGATTGCTCATAAGACCGTTAAGCCACCTGCAATCTCTAATGAAACGGGTGGAGATGAACGATCTTAACGTTCGTTATGAAAGCGAATTCAATGATGAGATTACACAGGTCGGTTATCGCTTTAACCGGATGCTGGAAGAGCTTAATGAAATGTTTGACGTTGTGAAGCAGGCTGAGAAGGATAAACGACAGTCCGAGATGAAAGCCCTGCAAGCTCAAATTGATCCTCATTTTCTATATAACACGCTGAACACGGTTTACTGGAAGTGCCAGTTGAATCAATTGGAGGATGTGCAGGAAATGGTGCTGTCCTTATCACAGCTGTTTCAGCTCGGCCTCAATCGCGGCAATGAGATGACGACGCTTGAACATGAGCTGCTCCACGTAGAGCAGTATTTAAACATTCAGCAGAAATGCTATGAAACGCTGTTTACCTACACCATCGAGGTTGATCCTTTAGTGGATATGCAGCACCCGATCTTAAAAATTATGCTGCAGCCGCTGGTTGAAAATTCAATCCTGCACGGCTTTAACGATCGTAATGAAGGTGGTTTCATTCGAATTCAGGTGAAACAGGATAGCACCTATCTGTATTTCAACGTGGAAGATAACGGTATGGGGCTGAACGAAAAGAATCCAGCCGATCCACTACTTCGACAACCGGCATCCTCGGCTACATCGGGTTATGCGTTAAATAATGTCCGATTGCGATTACAGCTTCAGTATGGAAGCACGGCTGATTTGTACATGGAAAGCGAACCTAATGTATGTACCCGAGTTTCAGTTATCATCCCTCGTTACCCACGACTTGAAGGGAGTTGACCCAAGCAGATGAGCACAATAACGACAACGATTTGCTTTATTGATGACATACAGAGTGTCGTCGATGGCGTATCCAAGCAAATCAACTGGGAACGTCATGGGATAACCGTAAGCGGAACGGCAATCAATGGAGAAGATGGACTCAAGTTGATCACCTCGTGCAGACCGGATATCATCGTGACCGATATTCGAATGCCGAAGCTCGATGGTCTGGAATTGACCCGACGCGTCAAAGAAATGCTGCCCCGCAGCAAAGTCATATTGATGACAGGTTTCAGCGATTTCGAATATGCCAAGCAAGCGGTTCAGCTTGGGGCGTTTAACTTCATAACGAAGCCCTTTTCACTGGCTCATATTGAGGAGATTGTTGTAAAGGCCAAAAAAGAAATTGAAGCGATACGAGACCAAGAGGATCATATCGCTGAATTGGAGCAGCGCGTTCAGGAGAGTATGCCTTTCCTGCGTCAGGAATTGTTCACGTTACTGTTACATCATAAGGTGAACGAACAGGAGGCGGAGCAACGGTGGGACTATGTAAAGCCGGATTTGGAGTCTAGGGACCTGCTCGTCATGATTCTTGAAATCGACGGATTTACTGACAAGCATCGAGAGTCACCGATGAATGAAATAGAGCTCGCCCGGTTTGCATTAAAGAATATTACGGAGGAGACCATCGCTTTGTATACAAAGGGGATGGTATTCCGGGATTCGGCTAACCGCCTAGTAGCGGTGCTGAATACACCGTTATCAGCTTCAGCGGCAGCTATAGCGGAGGCGTGCTGTCAGCATGTCAGATTATATACTTCATTAACGATATCCATAGGAGTTGGCAGACCCGTAACGTATATCCATGAGCTGCACTCATCGTATGATCAAGCTTTGCATGCCCTGTCATACCATTTCTATACCGGAGGCAACGCGGTGATCTCATATGAGGATATAGCAAATACGGAAATCTCCTTGCCGCGAAGCATACGGACCGCAGAGCAGGAAATGGTATATGCCTTGCAATCCGGAAACGTCAACCAAGCCTCACTCACGCTCGATCATATCCTGAATGAGTTTACGGACAGGTCGCCGCTTCCCAAGCCGGAATACTTCATCAGCCTGTACTATGAGCTTGCCTACATAATGCTAAGGGCGATTCAAGATAAGGTACCGATGAATGAACTGTCCGATTTGAACATGATCGTTCGGGAAGGGCGGGTCAGCTCGGAGAGGTCCTTAACCGACATGAAGAAGATTCTGCATAGCATCGTGACGCTGGGCTGCGAACGCATAGAGAATCAGAATCGCTCCGCCGCTGCACAGATCATCCAGGAAGCCATTCATTATGTGAAATCCAATCTGGATCAGGACCTCAGCCTAAGTGTTTGCGCGAAGGTAGTTCACTTGAGCCCAAGTTATTTTGCCGGTTTGTTCAAGAAAGTGACGGGAATGGCATTCAGTCAATTTGTCACTCAAGAACGGATGGAGGTGGCCAAGCGGCTGCTCTTGGAGGATCGGCAAATCCAGGAGATTGCGGAGTCGCTTGGTTATGAGGAACGGCGCTATTTTACCGACGTGTTCAAAAAATATGCGCAGATGACACCATCGGAATTCAAGCAGGCGCACATAAGAAACAACATTTCATTGTAATAGGAGGGGAATCGTGACTACCCGCATAGAGAATACCATCGACTGGCCGATGTTTATGTCCAGACACGATATGTTGTGGACGACGCGTCCGATCAGCTGGGATGAAGGGGCTTTTCTTGGAAACGGCATGCTCGGAGCGATGATCTATAGTGAAGAACATCGGGATAAACGGAACGTGCTGCGCTTTGTGCTTGGACGTTCCGATATCACCGCATCACGTCCGGGTGAACAGGCTTTCCCGGTACGCGTACCGATTGGCGAGCTTGCATTGGAGCTGGAGGGATGGATTTATCAACCCTACGAAATGCGGTTGGAATTATGGAACGCGGAGCTCCGGGCGGTTATACCGACAACGAAGGGAGAAGTCAGAATTCGCGCGTTTGTTCACGCATTAGCTCCCGTACTTGTCTTGGAGCTGGATGCAGATGAAGGCGAACGCGATGCGAAGCTGAAGTGGTACGCCTATCCGGAGGTTGATCCTATTTTGAAGAACGCGGACGGGATCAATCTCAACCAATATATTCCTGAAACCACCGTTCAGCATCTGGAATCCGGTGAGGTATCGATCGGCGTTCAGGAATATGGATGCGGTGAAGGCTGCACGACGGCCTGGCTAACTCGCGGTCCTGACCAGACGGAACAGGCGCCGGGAAGCCGGCATCGGCAAATTTGTATCTTAACGGTGATGAATGGCATGGACGATTCGGTTCGTGATCAGGCGGTACAGGAGCTTCGGGCAGTGCCGAACTCAGCTTCAGGATGGGAAGCCTGGATACATGCCCATCGCAGGTGGTGGCATCATTACTATCCGGAAAGCTTTATTTCCATACCGGATACCCAGCTGGAAAGCTTTTACTGGATACAGATGTATAAGCTGGCGTCTGCGACCCGGGCGGACTCCTTCCCTATCGATAATCAGGGGCCGTGGCTCACATCTACACCCTGGCCTGGATTATGGTTCAATATGAACGTTCAGATGAGCTACTCTCCGATCTATACAGCGAATCGCCTCCATCTGGGCATGTCGCTGATTCGTTCCTTGCAGGGGCAGCAGAACCAGCTGATCCGTAATGTTCCCGAAGCTTACCGTGCGGACTCCGCAGGACTCGGTCGAAGCTCAAGCTATGATCTGGACAGTCCGGTCACGGATGAGGTGGGGAATTTAACTTGGGTGATGCATAACTGCTGGCGTCATTACCGTTATGCCATGGATGATCAAATGCTGCGAAGCTTGGTATATCCTCTTCTGCGGCGCAGTATAGGTTTATATTTGCACCTTCTTGAGGAAGGACAGGACGGCCACCTTCATTTACCTCCCACAGTCTCACCGGAATACGGGTCTTTCAAGCAGGTGAAGACAGCTGATTCTCATTATGATTTAGCGCTGCTGCGCTGGGGATGTGAAACCTTAATCCGCATGGCGGATCAGCTTGGTGTTCATGATCCGCTGCACGGTCGCTGGCATGAAGTCCTAGAGCGATTGGTACCTTTTCCGGTGGATTCATCCGGATATATGATCGGCGAGGGACAGCGTATGGAATTCGGACACCGCCATTTCAGCCATTTGCTGGCGGCCTTTCCGCTGCATATCGTCGGCGATACCGAAGAGGAGAAGGCGCTGATTCTTCGCTCGCTCCGGCATTGGATCGGCCTTGAAGGAGATTTGCGCGGATTCAGTTTTACCGGAGCCGCATCCATCGCAGCCAAGTTAGGTTTAGGAGATGAAGCCCTCGCGTATTTGCAAAGTTTAATGCATCTCATAAAGCCCAACACCATGTATAAAGAAGCGGGACCGGTCATCGAAACGCCGCTCGCCGGGGCGGAATCGCTCCATGATATGCTGCTTCAGAGCATAGGAGAGCGGATATACGTTTTCCCGGCAGTGCCTAAAACGTGGCCGGAGTCGGTATTCCACCAGCTGCGGGCAGAAGGAGGCTTCCTTGTTAGCGCCGTTCGGGAGGAGGGTCGCACGGCTTGGATACATATTTGCAGTCTTGCCGGAGAGCCCTGCCGGATCGTAACGGATATGGTCACATCTCCGGACGACGGCCTGGTTATTGACATCGGGGGAATATCCAAGGAGTGTGTTATCCAGGCAGATGGGGTGATCGATCTAGCTTTGAAGCCTGGTGAGGAAGCCTATATTTACAGGGCCAATTGGGGCGGGTCCACTCTATTCCACATCTCGCCTGTTCCTGCTGAGAAGGCCAAATGCAATCTGTTTGGCAGTCGCAAACCGTGGAGATTGTATGGGATTCCGCATTAAACCGTAATCAGTCATACCCCTGCAACCGTATTCGTCTTAAGAGCAGCCTTATCCCTAGAAGGCTGCTCTTGTTATCACAGGAGGCAATAAGGAGGAGGAAAATCACATGTTCAACATCCTTCGTAAATATAACCGCAGCGTCATTGTGGCATGGCTGTTCTCTTATGTCACCGTATTAATGGTGCCGATTCTGATCAGCTTTGTGCTGTATTCATTCTCATACCATCAAGTGAAGAGCGAGACCAATCGGGCAAACGAATTGCTTCTTCAGCAGATGGAGATGTCCATCGACAGCAAGCTGAAGAGTTTGGAGCGTTTAAGCCTGGAAATCGCGCTGAACAAGGGAATTTCGGCTTTTTCCAGCGTGGAGTTACCGCTTCGTGATTCTCAGTATTACGATGTGTTCAACATTTCGGAAAGCCTGCGAACCTATAAAAATGCAAACGATTCGATTGAGGATATTTACGTGATGTATTTGAACAGTGATACGGTGATTTCAACGTATGGTCATACAAGCGGCAGGGGGCTCTATCAGAAGCTGAGGCAGAATGACGAAACCTCCTATGAGAAGTGGATGGGATTGTTCGAGCAAAGATATGTAAACGTTTACAAGTCGATGGAGTTTAAAGATGGCCTTCAGAGCTTCCCGGTGGTCGTATTTGCTCATTCTCTCGTATTTAATTCACCGGCCCAGCCCCCGGCTGTGGTTCTGTTCTTAATCAAGGATTCGAAACTAATCGAGAGCGTTCCCCGGCAAAAAGATGCCAGCATGTTCATTATAGATGCGGATAGCCGGTATATCGCCGCATCACGACAGGATCCGGCCGTACCTGCTCGACTGAGTTATGAGCAGCTTCAAGGAGACAGCGGAATGATCTATATGGATTCGGACGCGGGGCAGTTCGCGGTTTCCTATATCACGTCCCAAGTAACCGGATGGAAATATGTATCCGTGCTGCCAGCGGCATTATTCAATGAGAAAATGAAAGATTTACGCCATCTGACATGGATCAGCATCGCCCTGAGCTTGTTTATCGGAGGTATTGTTACGGTATTGTTCTTACGCAGAAACTATATGCCGGTTCAAGTGATGCTGCAAAGTTTATCCAAGCAATTCGGTCTGAGGTTTGACGGAGGAGCCAATGAATATTCGTTCCTGCAGGGGACGATTCAGCAATATTTTCATGAAAAGGAAGATATGCAAACGGCGCTTCACAAACATCGCAACACAATCCGAGCGCATTTATTGCGGCGTCTGTTAAAGGGGTATGCCGATCATGATCAGTCTCTCCATACAACGCTGCCTGCTCACGATATACAGTTTCAATCCGACCGGTCGGTCGTCCTGCTGATATCGATCGATCATTATGGCAAATTTGAGCAGTTCGGCATTCGCGGACTCCCGGATCAGAAGGAGCAAATGCTTTATTTCATACTAACAAACGTGCTTGAGGATACGGCTGCCGATGAAGCGCTTGTGTTCACGACAGAAATGAACGATGCGCTTGCTTGTGTCGTTAATTTCAAAGCGAGTATGTCAGAGGAGCAGGAGCAAAACGTATTGAATCGAATACTGGCTCAGGTTCAAGATTTCATGCGAAAGCATATCGAAGCAGAGCTTACGGTGGCTGTCGGCCAGGTTCATTCGAATTTGCACGAGATCGCTCTTTCTTATCAAGAGGCGCAGGCCGCGCTTGAATACCGGATTGTGATGGGGAGCGGACAGTTCATCCCATATACGGACACTCTTATGGACAGGAGCACCCAAACCCGTCAATTTTATTATCCTTTGAGTGTCCAGCAGCAGTTTATTGGCTTGGTGAAGAGCGGGAACTACGACAAAGCGGAAGCCACTTTGGATGAAATATTCCAAGCCAACTTTTCCAAGCAACCGGTTTCGGTTCCACTCGCCAAATGCCTAATGTACAACCTGGCAAGCACGATGCTGAATACGCTTGAGGAAGTGAGAGCGGGCAGCAAGCGAACATATGAAGAAAATTTCATCGATGCGGATCTATTGCTCGAGTGCGATCATGTTCCGGAGATGAAGGAACGGATGAAACAGTTGCTTGCGCAAGTGTGTGAATGGATCCTGGCCGAGAAACGAAATCACCACCGTTATTTAATCGAAGATGTCCGGCAGTATGTCCAAGAGCATCTGTATGACCCGAAATTGAATATTTCAATGATTGGCGACGCGTTTCAAATGACCCCCTCTTACGTATCGAGACTGTACAAGGAATTTACAGGAGAAGCCTTGCTGGATACCATTAACCACCTCCGTCTGTCTAAGGCGAAAGAACTGCTCGTTCTGCAAAAGCTTACCGTCAATGAAATTGCCAGCCGGGTCGGTTATGCGGATGTCAGCACGTTTTTGCGAATCTTTAAAAAATTCGAAGGCGTGACCCCGGGAAAATATCAGAAAGCCGCACTGTAAACCGGATTTTTCATAAAAAACCATCGATTTTTAAGGAATTGCCTGCGATTTTAGATTTTGTCTATGGTAAGGAACACGGGTTTTATTGAACAATGACATCGGATAGGGCAGCATGCAGGCTTTATCCGACACCTAATCTTACAATCGGGGGAATGATGATGGTTCAACGTTTGCTGGTCAAAGACAGCTTGTTGCGAAATGTAAAGTCAGGACTGACCGCCATATTGTTAACAAGTCTGGTGCTTGCGGGATGTTCGTCAGGAAGTAAGGATAACACGCCGGACGCTAAGCCGAACGAGGCCGGGAAGGGTACATCTACTGCAATCGGTTCATCGTATCCGCTAAATACAACCGAATCGATCACGTCATGGGAAATCTTGAACATGAATGCGGTAACCTTCTACTCCAACCTTGCAGATACGCCGTTTGGGAAAGCGCTTGCCGACAAAACAGGTGTTCAGGTGGAGTATATTCATCCGAATGATCAGCAGACGGCTGAACAATTTAATCTGATGATCGCGTCCGATGAGCTTCCGGATGTCATTGAATACGACTGGACCGGACGAAGTGCGGGATCTTATCCGGGCGGACCGGAAAAAGCCATTCAGGACGGCGTCATTCTGGAGCTCAATGACCTGATTGATCAATACGCGCCGAACCTGAAGAAGAAACTCGAAGCGGATCCGACGCTTGACCAAATGGTCAAGACAGACAGCGGCAAATATTATGTATTTCCCATGATTCGCAATCCGTCCGGGCTGGTCTTCCGTGGCCCCATGATCCGTCAGGATTGGCTGGATGAACTTGGTCTCCCAGTTCCAACGACTATAGAGGAGTGGGAGAAGACGTTAATCGCTTTTCGCGACGAGAAGGGGGCCAAAGCACCGCTCAGTGTAACTTACACTGGAGGGAATTTTGAGATCCGCGATGCTTTCATCGGAGCTTACCGCACATCAAACTCCTTCTATGTGGACGATGAAGGAAAGGTGAAGTATGGACCCATAGATCCGCAGTATAAAGATTTTCTGGCCTTATTCCGCAAGTGGTTTGCGGAAGGATTGTTTGACAAGGATTTTGCGCTCACCGATACCAAAGCGTTGGATAACAAGATTCTGACCGGGCAGACGGGAGCAACGGTAAATCTCCTCAGCGGCGGTATGGGAAAATGGATGGATGCCATGAAGGAGCAGGATCCGAAATTCAAGCTCGTGGGTGCTCCATATCCAACGCTCCTTAAAGACGAAGTTCCTTTTATTGGACAACGGGATTTCAAGTACAATCCGGGACCAAGCAAAGCCATCACAACCGCTGCGAAAAATCCGGAACTGATCGTACGCTGGCTTGATTATGCTTACAGCGATGAAGGCGCGATGCTCTTCAACTTCGGCATTGAAGGAGAGAGCTACGTGATGGAGAACGGTGCACCGGTGTATACCGATTTGATTAAAAACAATGAAAAATACAATCTGCAGCAGATGGTATCGCAGTATTCCAAGCCGAATGGTCCCTACGAAGCGGATGAACGTCGGAACTGGAATACGTTCCCTGAACAGGATGAGGCCGTGAAAGTGTGGGCGAAGACGGATGCCGAGAAGCATATACTGCCTGGCTTCCTGACGCCAACCGCTGAAGAAAGCAAGGAGCTTGGTAAAATTCTAACCGAAGTCAGCAACTATAAAGAGGAAATGTTTGTCAAGTTCATTGTCGGCAGGGAGCCGATGGAGAGTTACGACAAGTATGTGGAGCAAATCAAGAAGCTGGGGATCGAGCGCGCGGTTGAAATCTACCAAAGCGCTCTGGATCGATACAACAGCCGATAACGAAATCTTAGGCGAGGGGAATGGAGCGGCATTCCCCCAATAATTTGATACTTCAATAGACAGCACAAGAGGAGTGAGAACGGCATGGCGAAACTTCCGCCTCCGACACGCACGTCAATTCCTTCGAACTCAGCAGGACTGAATCCTCGAAATTGGGGCTTGCTGAAGGACATTAGTAAAAATCGTTTCCTGTACATCATGTTAATTCCGGTACTTCTATACTTCGCGGTATTTCATTATTTCCCTATGTACGGGGCGTCCATCGCCTTTAAGGAGTTCTCACCACGCCTTGGCATCATGGGAAGTCCATGGGCCGGCTGGGAGCACTTCGAATCGTTTTTTAACGGCATTTACTTCTGGCGGGTTGTCAAAAACACGCTGTTAATCAGCTTTTATGAACTGCTCTTTGGCTTCCCTGCGCCCATTATATTGGCACTTCTGCTGAACGAGGTGAGAAAGACCGTATTTAAACGCACGGTTCAAACCATAACGTATATGCCGCATTTTATTTCGCTGGTCGTTGTTTGCGGCATTATTAAGGAATTCACGATGAGTGACGGTTTAATTAACGATATGTTGGCTTTTTTCGGATGGGAACGGGTCTCCCTTCTGCTGGAATCTGAATATTTCCGGACCCTCTTTGTCACCTCCGGAATTTGGCAGAACATCGGTTGGGGGACCATCATCTACCTTGCAGCCCTGGCCGGTATCGACCAGGAACAATACGAGGCCGCGAAGATCGATGGAGCCAATCGGTGGAGACAGATGTTGAACGTGACGTTGCCTGGGATCATGCCTACGATTATCATCCTGTTCATTCTTGAGATCGGCAGGCTGATGAACGTTGGCAGCGAGAAAATCATCCTGCTCTATAACCCGTCAATCTACGATACCGCTGATGTCATAAGCTCCTATGTGTACCGGGTCGGGCTGCAGGAATTCAATTACAGCTTCAGCTCGGCAGTAGGGCTGTTCAATTCGGCCATCAATTTCACGCTTGTCATCGGCTCAAACTGGCTGAGCCGCAGAATGAACAAAACCAGCTTGTGGTAGGAGGTTAAAGGAATGGAATGGAGAGCTGGGAACAGGTCGGTCGGTGAAAAGCTGTTTGATGTTTTTAATTACGTCTTGTTGACCGTAATCACGTTATGTACGTTATACCCATTGATTTACGTGCTGTTTGCTTCTTTGAGTGATCCTACCCGTTACATGCAGCATTCGGGGATTCTGTGGAAGCCGCTGGATATGACGTTTAATGCTTACCGGCTGGTGTTTGATAATCCGATGATTATTCAAGGATACCTGAATACGTTCCTTATCGTTTCTGGCGGCTTGGTGCTCAATATCACATTGACGGCGTTCGGGGCGTATGCTCTCTCCCGTAAGGGACTGCGCTACCGAAAGCAGCTGATGCTGTTTATCGTATTCACCATGTTCTTCAGCGGCGGTTTGATTCCGCTGTATTTTACAGTAAAATGTCTGGAGCTCACCAATACGCTGTGGTCCTTAATTATCCCGCAGGCCATATCCGCATTTAATCTGATTATCATGAGAACGGCTTTTGAAGCGGTGCCTGATAGTCTGGAGGAATCGGCCAAGATCGATGGAGCCAATGAATTCGTCATCCTATTCCGGATCATGATGCCGCTGTGCATGCCGGTTATCGCCGTCATGCTGCTGTATTACGGTGTCAGCCACTGGAACTCATGGTTCCAGGCCATGATCTATTTACAGGATCGCTCCCTGTATCCTCTTCAGCTCGTCCTGCGAGAGCTGCTGCTTCTGAATGATGCAAGCTCCATGGCAAGCGGAGCGAGCGGAGGGGAGGTCGCCGTCATCGGCGAAACGCTGAAGCATGCGACCATTATCGTAGCAACGGTGCCGATTCTGCTGGTCTATCCGTTTTTACAGAAGTATTTCGTGAAAGGTGCTCTTATTGGAGCCATTAAAGGATAACGACAGGAGGATATGATGAGTAACTTAAAGATTCAACATGAACTCGACCTGGATATGTGGTGGAACGGTGCGCGGTTGAAGGTGGACCGGATGTTGGCTAGAAAGCCTGAACTTGCTCCGCATGCGGCCAAGGACGGGGAGTACGACGGCCTAACCCTGGACAACTGGATTTCCGGGTTTTGGCCGGGCATGCTGTGGATTTTTTACGATATGACTGGAGAGGCGAAGTACCTGGAAGCGGCTTGGGAGTGGGATATACGGATGGAACGATTGACGCTCGAAGAGAGTCGCTTCCATCATGATGTCGGGTTTCAGTATTTGCCGACAGCCGTATTGAAATACAAGTTAACCGGCGATGAAGACGGCAGAAGGCGAGGGCTTGCGGCGGCTAACTTTCTGGCCGGACGATTTAACTTGGCTGGACAGTACATCAGGGCATGGAACAAGGATCTCCCGGGCTGGGCTATTATCGATTGCCTCATGAACCTGTCCCTCTTGTACTGGGCTGCCGAAGAAGGAGAAGACCCGAGATTCCGCCACGTTGCGAATGCCCATGCGAATATGGCTTTGCAGCATATGATCCGTGCCGATGGATCCACCTGTCATGTTGCTGTGTTTGATCCGGAAAGCGGGGAATTGCTGGAATATAAGGGATGGCAGGGCTATGCCCCGGATTCCTGCTGGTCGAGAGGGAATGCGTGGGCGCTGTACGGGATGGCTAACGCTTACCGTTTCACGATGAATAAGGATTTTTTGTATGCCGCGAAGCGGGTAGCTCATCATTTTATAGCTTCCTTACAGAGTTACGGGGTACCGCCATGGGACTTCCGGGTACCGAATCCCGATACCGAGCCTCGTGACACCTCCGCTGCGGCCATTGCCGCTTCCGGGTTGTTGGAGCTTGCGGCCTTGACAACTCCGGAGGTTGGGGCTGTCTACCGGAAAGCCGCTGAGCGCATCGTCCTGGCTTTGTCGACGGAGTATGCTGCATTCCAGGCTCCTGAGCATGAGGGGATCCTGTTTGGCGGAACCGGCCATAAGCCGGCGGATACCAATATCAATGTGTCGCTTATTTATGGGGATTATTATTACATCGAGGCTCTCGCGAAGCTTCGGGGCTGGACCCATCGCGTATTCTGATTGGTTATGGGACGTTAATATTCGAGGAGAGGTGAACGGATATGCAAACGTTATTAAACGCATTAAACCAACGGTATCACAGATTGATAAGTATGGGGCTGGCCATGATCCTTTTGATCGGAACACTGGTGATGTCGCCTTCAGAAGCCCAGGGGGCTTCGAGCGATGCAGGAGGGAGCAGCAGCATGAAGCGGATTGAGAGCACGGTAACGGCAAGCAGCTACCAGCCAGGCACGAATTACGTACCGGGGAATGTACTGGATGGGGTATGGGGCGAGGACACGGAGAGCCAGCAAAGCCGCTGGTCCGCTTCCGGTCAAGGTCAATGGCTGCAGTTTGATCTAGGCACGGAACAAACCGTCACTTATGTGAACATTGCCTTTCTGAATGCTAGAGAGCGTCAGTCCAGCTTTGAGATATTAGCTTCGAACACTGAAGATTTCCAATCCAGCACGGTTGTTTTCGAACGACTGTTCAGCCGGCAGCTGAAACCGGAAGACAGCATCATGCAAACCTATGTATTACAGAGTCCGGCGAAGGCCAGATATTTGCGGTTGATCGGATATGGCAATAACGCCAGCGGAAGCTCAGGAAACTGGAACAGCATCATGGAAGTAGAGCTTTACGCAGGGAAAGTGCCGGGTGAGCCTCCGGAAGAGCCACAACCACCGCTCCCTCCAAACGCTGGCGAAGAGAAGGAGGAAGACGTGAAGCTCCCGGAGATGAAGCGAGTTTCGGTCAGTACGGCGGAACAATTGCAGCAGGCACTGGATCAGGCTGTGGCCGGTACGCTGATTGAACTGAAGGATGGGACCTATGAGCAGAACGGTCCGTTTGTTGTGAAGGATAAACACGGCTCTGCGGTCTATCCGATTCGGATTACCGGGAAGCCCGGCAAGGCAATCATTAGTGGGAATAGTTATATGCACATTGAAAATTCAAGTTATATTGAAGTGAGCGGACTCACGTTCCGGAACGGGATCGGTGATGAGAATGGAAAGCAGACCTTGAATGACCGTGGCTTGGCACATCGGGCGCTTACAGGAGTTCATCCAGGGATTCAGCTGGAAAGCTCCAGCCGAATCTCCATTTTGGGCAACACTTTTGCCTTGGATGAAACAGGTCAGCCCTATCGATTTAAAGCTCAAAACCGATATGTATGGTGCCTGCTCAATGTGGAGAACAGCTGTCGGTACAGTGGAGAACGGTATGACCCGAACGGAGAAGTATATGAGGGATTAACGCCATATGAAGATTCGAATCTGATTACGGACAATGGCACGCACAGACATTATATCCGAGTCGAAGGAACTAGCAGCTATAACCGGATCGCTTATAATGATATTGGACCGAAGAAGGGCTTTGGCGCAGTCGTGATTTATGATGGTGAAGGGCATAGCGGACAGCATATATCGCAATACGACGTCATCGAGTATAACTATTTTCACGAGATTGGTCCCCGGGTAACCAACGGGTTGGAAGCCATCAGGCTCGGGCTTTCCAGTACCTCGCTCTCCTCTGGTTATATTACGGTTCAATACAATTTGTTTGACGGGTTTAACGGTGAAGATGAAGTGATATCGGTGAAGAGCAGTGACAATATCATTCGGTACAACACGATTCGTCATTCATACGGCGGGATTGTGTCACGACATGGAAACCGCAACAGCTTCTACGGCAACCATCTGATTGGCGATGGAGTGACACCGGGCAGCAGCGGGTTCCGGATATATGGCAACGATCACAAAATCTATAACAATTACATGGAAGGTCTTACGGACAAAGTGATTCGTCTTGATGGAGGAACACATGACGGCGGACCGGAAGGCAGTACGAATCCAATCGTTCGTTGGGGTGGAAACCAAGAGCAAACTGCACGGCTTGGCGATCTGCCGGCCGAACAAAGAACGGAGCTTTTGCGCGGACATTGGCGGCAGTATAACGTCCAGATCTACAATAATACCATCGTGAATGTCGGCAATCAAACGACAACTTTCAATCTGGGCGGCAGAACCTATCAGCCTGTAGGGACTAAGATTTACAACAATCTGATATTTAGCCATGCAGGTACGATGTTTCATGAAACCGATGCGGTGATCCAAGCACCCGATCAGGAACGGGCTGTGTACAAGGGAAATATGCTCTCGGGGAACGCACCGGTTTCTAACAATCCTATTGTGGACAGGGAGATGACCAAACAAGAGCTCCATTTGGTGCGCAGCAGGGACGGTCTCATCCGTTTATCCGTCTATAGCCCAGCCGTGGACGCTGCCCTGACTCCATACGCTGCAGCGGACGACATGGATGGTCAGATCCGCTATATACCTGACGTGGGGGCAGACGAATATGCGCCAGGCAAGCAGCGGTCCAATCCTCCGCTTACCGTCCATGATGTAGGCCCTGAAGCCTGGACGAAGTGAAGGTGAGTCTGCTCGGCGGATGATTACCCGCTCCTTAAATTTCGGTATTCTTATGACAAACGGCACCATCATTCTGCCTTCATCCCGATTCTTCGAACTTTGGACGTTACACGGAATTCAAAGGTTACGTTTTTATAGATTTCACTCCATTGTTCCGCGGATTTAACATGGCTATTCCAATAGGATGGTTTTCTGGCACGTACCAATTCGCCGAATCCGAATATATCGGATTCTTTTTTTTGCGTCTTTTGGACTAATCCGATTAATAATTGTTTAACGGAATGCTCGTTCTCGCGTGCAATTTCCTCCAGAATTTTCGAGTGATTGATCGGGATGGTATCCGTGTTTTTTTCTTCGACATTAATCTCCGTAAGCGCCGTGATCGTAAAATGGGGAATACCGTTCTTAATTTCGACTTTGATATCCGACTCCCGGTTCGTAGCATGGATCGTTACTACCTGAGAATCGTCTCCTAAATGAATGATTCCGCGGTATCCTGCGGGACTAATTCCCTTGATGACCAGGTATCCGGCAATTTCAAACGGTTTTGTCACGCCAACCAATTTGGCGCCTTTAAAAAAAGCCATTCCGCTGATTTCCACGTTATCTCCCTTCATAATTTTGATATAAGGCAGAAATCCTTCCTGACCTTTCTTTGAAGAATTGCTCCAGAACGTCCCAATGTAGTTACTCGGAAATTTGCCTTGTTTTACGGCATCGTCCAATGTGGACGCTAGATACAGCGCAGGGACACGCTCCAATTTAGGTGCTGCCTGCATATGATTTTTTGCCTTCCCTTTCGACACCATCAACCAGGCCATACGGCGAACTTCCGCGTTACGGTGAAGATAGTCGTTCAAATTCTGTAATCCTTTTCTGGCAAACTCTTCCGATACGACAATGACGCGCAGATGACCAAAAAACAATTTTCCGGATATTTGCTGCTGTAAATTCATCATGGCGTCGTCGACCGTGTGTCCTACAACATCAAGCACCCACACGGTTTCTTGCTCACTTTGTCCCGAACCGCCGCCTTCACCTGGCCCGAGCGGTATTCTGCCGGGAAGAGCAATTTGCACGGATAGTTGGATTAATTCCTGTTTAGGTGCCGGGTACTTCCCGCGAAGATGAGATATTTCATCCTCGCGTGCCTCAGCATCCTTATCCGCCGTATCGATCGATATTCCCAGAACGACAGCACGCTCTTCAATCTCCATCCGATCCCAGCAGCTTGTTAGGAGTGAGCAGGATAGAAGAAGGACGATCATGAATTTTACGTTTAGGCTAACGCTTATTCTTTTCCTCATTGAAATCCTCCTAAACTTTGTAACATGCTCACTCACACTAGGACTTTGACAAGTATGACACTTAGAAACAATACCGTTCCGATCACGATATGGATCCAGCCCAGTATACGAGATACCTGTTTTTCCTTGGCCATGTTCGACTGTTCATACTTATATTTATCGATGAACAGATTGAACATGCCGGATAACACCCAGATCAGGATGGCGACATCCAAATAACCGCTGTATAGATTTCCGATCATTTGGACGCACCTCTTTTTTTACGCAGCATGGCGATGATAAGCAGCACTCCAGGATATACGATCGTTATCAGCAGACCGTATTTGGCGATCAAGCTGTTCACTTCATTCAATTGAATCAAGCTTTGGGGCAGCATGGCCAGAACGAACAGAATGGGGAGGATGAAAAAGGACAGCATCCCATGATCCGCTAATCGGAATAACTTGCTTATCGAGTAAATCGTAAAGTAGTAGCAAGAGAACAAGGATGTAAAGACAGCCGTTACCCAGACGGCTAGAAAGACTGCATCCAAGCGTTCCAGTATATTGGCAGGTAATGAAGTTGCTTTTGCCAGCTCCAGCGTCGGCCATAACAGCTTCTTTGTCTCTTCCGCCCCAAACACGCTGACCGTTGCCGTGACGATTAATATATACAGCACTCCGGTAATCAGCATTGCCCATATGCTGGACCGCATCGCTCTTTCCGGTTTGCACATGGCAGGAATGACCATCATTATAATGAAGTATCCCTGGAACATAGTGGACAACGTAATAATGCCTGCCGGTATTCCTCGAATTTCGTTCCCTATTACAGGGAGAACATTAATCATGTCCGCGTTTTTTAACGACAGGGCAACGATCAACAGCGCAGGAATTAGGATAAAGGGGCTGTAAAATAAGTGAATGTAAGCAAAGGTCATGATATTTCGGCGTGAAGAAAAAGCAGCCAGGAGCAGCATGACCAATACAGTGACCTCGAGTGGCGTGTTTTTCAATACGGCTGTGACAACGACCTCTCCGAATTCTCTTGCAACAAGAGAGCTTAAGACAGCAAAGAAAAGAATCGACAGAAGACTTCCGATTCTCCCGAGCCATTTGCCGATGATAACCTCGCTATACTCGATGTAAGAGTCATTCGGAAACCGCATGCCAAGCCGGGTCATGAAAAAAAGTCCGACAAACGCTAGCAGCATTCCCAAAAAAGTGACTAGCGGAGCTCCTGCATCCGCGGCCTTCACCGCAGCTAACGGAAGTGCAAGAACGCCTACTCCAACGATGGTGCTGATCGTAACGGCAGAAGCCTGCAAGACAGTGATTTGGTGCTGTTCTTTCATCGTTAACGCCCTTTCTCGTCGTTAGGATGGACGGGATCCATAATATGGGATGAAGAATGATCCACCTGTTCCTTCATTTGATCACCCATTCTTGTCTTGGTAAGCGGATGGAGAAAGGAAGGCCGGTTCTTCATTTTCCACAACGGCCCACGGGTCAGGAGATCACGCATGCCTTGAAAGTTGCCAGGCACAAATGGGCTTAAGTACGGGACCCCGAACGATTTAAGTGACAATAAATGATTGGTGATCAAAATGATTCCGACCATGACACCATATAGACCGAAGATACCGGCTAAAATGATCAGCGGAAAACGAAGCAAGCGAAGAGCCAGAGCCGCATTGTAGGCCGGCGTTGCAAAAGAGCCGATAGTCGTTAAAGCGATAATAACGACGGTGATCGGGCTTGCGAATCCGGCCGCTACAGCGGCTTGCCCGATGACAAGCACGCCGACAATGGATAATGCCCCGCCTACCTGTTGCGGCAAGCGTATGGTTGCTTCCCTTAAAACCTCCATCGAGATTTCAATGACAAGCACTTCGATCACGGCTGGAAAGGGTACGCCCGCACGCCCGCCAGCAACGGCGACCGCAAATTCTGTGGGGATCAGCTCCGGATTAAACGAAATAATCGCCACATACAGCGAGGGAAAAACCAAGGAAAATACTAGAGCAACCAGACGGGACATTCGGATCGCACTCATCAGGACGAAGCGTTCGGTATAATCTTCAACGGTCTGATAGAACTGGCTAAACACCGTAGGCGCGATTAAGGCCAGAGGGGAGCCGTCCACTAAAACGGCGACTCTTCCTTCCAGCAAATTCGCCACGACTTTGTCGGGGCGCTCGGTATACTGGATTTGTGGAAAGGGAGACCAATGGTTGTCTTCGATGAATTGCTCCAAATAACCTGAATCCAGAACAGCGTCGATTTCAATGGCATCCAGCCGCTTTTGTACTTCTTTTATGATTCCGGGATTGGTTATGCCGTCCATGTAACACAGGGCAACTTTGGATTTGGTCTTCGTTCCGATCTCCATGGATTTCACTCGAAAATCCGGCGTTTGCAGCCGATAGCGGAGTAGAGAAATATTAGTCCCCAGGGACTCTATAAATCCCTCTCTGGCCCCGCGGATGACCTGTTCCGTCGCCGGCTGCTCAATAGAGCGCTGCGTGGTCTGCCGTGTGTCAATGATAATCGCCTCGTCCAGCCCTTCAATGGCTACGACGGATTGCCCCCTTAGCAGGTTGTCGGTAAGAACGGATATTTTTCTTTCCGTATAACCCTCGCTATGATAAAGCGTATCTTTCATTATGGTTTTCATTAACGCATCATGCGGGAGGTTATGAACATCGATATGGCGCGGCCCATATTTGAGAGGCTTCAATATCGTGTTATTGATAACGGCATGATCCGTCATATCGGAGAAATATAACAATACAGCCGGATGCTGGCCGAACACATGGAAGCCATATACCATAAAATCGTCACTATCACCCAGGACTTGCTTGATTTCGGATATGGTTTCTTCCAGGTTCACCGATATGTCCATATCCTCTGAGTTCTTCCCATTTGGATTGACAGAAATATGATCGCTATTGTTGGGTTGGTTCGAACCCGCCCATGTGGAAAATGACATTGTACCAACACCTCTCCTGATTCAACGGGCTCACAGCATTTGGATATTTTGCTTAAGTATTTCCTCCGGTTGTTATTTTTATCAATGGAAGCAGTCTGAAATGTGTTGTATTTAATATATGAATGCGATATATTGCATATAACAAACATGAATAGTAAGGATGATAAGCGATGCCAGTACCTAAGAATTTTGTCTCTCCAGTTCGGATGACTGCAAAGGAAAGAGCCTTCTCCCAAATTCAACGATGGATTATCGATGGCACGCTGCAGCCCGGCGAGAAATTGCTCGACGCCGAATTGGCGGAATCCCTTGGCGTAAGCCGGACGCCTATCCGGGAAGCTTTTCAATTGCTCGAAGTACAAGGACTCGTGTCCACGCACCCTGGGAAAGAAACAAAAGTTACGGCCATTGAGAGGGAAGATATCTTTAAGATGTATTCGACCATGGCTGCTCTTCAAGCATTAGCTGCCGAAGTGACCGCTACCCTTATTGTTCCGGAGCAGATTCAGCAATTGCGGGCGATGAATCTGGATTTTGAAAATGCCATGAAGAGCGGGCAAGCTTATCAAGCCATGGAGATGGATGAACAGTTTCATAACTTCATCGTAGAGCTCTCAGATAATCCTTATGTCGCTGCATATAGTGCTTCTCTACAGATGCATATCCGGCGGTTTAAGTACGTGTTCTTAAAACAGCCGATCGCGGCTGCACAGGCTTCTGTCGATGAGCATGCATCGATTATCAGCGCTTTCGAGCAGAAAGACAGTGATCGGGCACAGGCCATGATGAAACAAAATTTTATGCGTCCGATGCAGGAACTCCATGAGTTGCTTTAAATAGAAGGGAGAGGGAAGAATGTCAGACAAAAAAGATTTACGCTTTCGCAGTAAGGTAATCAGCGAGGGTGTCAATCGGGTACCGAATAGAGCGATGCTGCGGGCTGTTGGTTTTACGGATGAGGATTTCAAGAAACCGATGATTGGCGTAGCCAGCACTTGGAGCGAGGTGACTCCGTGCAATATGCATATAGACAAGTTAGCCTTAGAGGCCAAGCAAGGGGTCCGCAACCATGGCGGCGCTCCGCTTATTTTCAACACGATCACGGTTTCGGATGGCATTTCAATGGGACATGGCGGCATGCTGTTCTCCCTGCCCAGCCGTGAAGCCATCGCGGATTCGATTGAGATTGTAACGGGGGCCGAACGTTTCGATGGTCTTGTGGCGATCGGCGGTTGCGACAAGAATACGCCCGCCTGCCTGATGGCGATCGGACGGATGAATCTTCCTGCGGTTTACGTTTACGGCGGCACGATACAACCCGGGAAGCTCGAAGGTAAGAACGTGGATATCGTCACGGCTTTCGAAGCGGTCGGGCAATATCATGACGGAAAAATGACGGACGATCAGCTCCATAAGGTGGAATGCAGCGTCTGCCCGGGACCGGGCTCTTGCGGGGGCATGTATACAGCCAATACGATGGCCGCGGCGGCAGAAGCCATGGGGATGAGCCTGCCCGGTTCCTCCTCCACGCCGGCTATTTCACCTGACAAAGCAGCGGAATGCGCTGCGGCTGGAAGGCAGGTCATATCGCTGTTGGAGCAAGAAATCTATCCCAGAGACATTATGACGAAAAAGGCATTTGAGAATGCGATAACGGTCGTCATGGCTTTGGGCGGTTCAACCAACGCGTTCCTGCACTTGCTTGCCATTGCTCATTCGGTAGGCGTTGATTTGACGTTAGACGATTTCGAGCGAATCCGTTTGCGCGTTCCCCACCTTGCAGATCTGAAGCCGAGCGGTCGACATGCCATGCAGGACTTAAACGAAGTCGGCGGCATACCGGGCGTCATGAAATTATTGCTGGCCGAAGGACTTCTGCATGGCGATTGTCTGACGGTCACAGGCAAATCATTGGCAGAGAATCTGGCGGAAGCAGCGCCGTTACAGGGAAGCCAGGAAATTATACGCCCCATCGATAAGCCGCTGAAGCCGAATGGGCCATTGGTTGTATTAAGAGGCAACCTCGCACCTGAAGGTGCGGTTGCCAAAATGTCGGGCATGAAGAAGCTCCGATTTGTCGGACCGGCCAAGGTGTATGACAGCGAGGAAGAGGCAACCGAAGCGATCCTGAGAGATGAAATACGCAAGGGCGACGTGTTAGTCATTCGTTATTGCGGTCCAAAGGGCGGACCGGGGATGCCGGAGATGCTGTCGGTCACGGCCCTCATTGTAGGAAAGGGTCTCGGCGGGGAGGTTGCGCTGATAACGGACGGCAGGTTCTCTGGCGGTTCGCATGGGTTCGTAGTCGGTCACGTATCGCCTGAAGCACAGGTAGGTGGGCCGATCGCACTGTTGAGGAATGGAGACATGATCACCATCGACAGTGAAACGCAAGAAATGACATTCGACGTATCGGATTCCGAATTGGCTGCAAGGGCACAAGCATGGCACCAGCCTCCACTCAAAGTATCCACGGGCGTATTATACAAGTATGCAAAATTAGTGTCCTCAGCATCTAGAGGTGCGGTTACTGACTCTGCAGAATAAGGGAATGCACAGTCTGATATATGGCTGTAGCTTAACAAGCTCTTGCGATTTCGCAAGAGCTTGTGTCATTGGGCCCTCCCCGACGATTTCTTATCGGATTCCCGTAGTCCTTCCGATACTATCGTTCACATAGTGTTACATTTCAGTATGACTGCAATCACATATGCGGGGATGGGAGTTTCTTATACTTGAGTTGTAAGAGTGAAAAAGTTCACAAACACGTATTTAGTCTAGGGAGGTTTGAATATGAGTTCATTCACGCTTCAGAGCCAAGTATCCGATATTGTAACATCCATCCCGCAAACCGCGGATTTATTTCGATCCCTCCGCATCGATTTCTGTTGCGGTGGCCAGGTGCCTTTGGAAGAGGCGGCCAAGCAGCGTTCGTTGGATCCAGCCGCCGTCCTGGAGGAAGTTTGGTCCGTGGAGAGCAAGTTTGCCAATTACCAGGAAAGCCGTCCTGCTTCACTGAAGGAATCCGAATTGATTGATCACATCCAACAAAAACATCATGCCTTCCTGCGTGATGAATTACCGGCATTAACGCCATATGTCACGAAATTGGCCCGTGTGCATGGAGAGCATCACCCCGAGCTTCTTCGAGTGCAGGAGCTCTTCTCGGAATTGAAAAAGGAGCTGTTGGAGCATACGAAGGACGAGGACGAGCTTGTATTCCCGCTCATTTTGAAGTTTGTAGCAGATCCCAGCCACCAAGCGGCAGCAGAGCTTAAGCCGCATGTATCCGAACTGGAAGATGAACATGCTCATGCCGGCAGCTTGCTGCAGGAGCTGAGAGACGTAACATCCGATTTCGAGCTTCCGGCTGATGCCTGTGGTACGTATCGGCTGGTCTTTCAACGGTTAGCCATGCTGGAAAAGGACACCTTCGAGCATATCCATCTGGAAAACAACATATTGTTTGAGCGGTTGCGCCAAGCGGTATAGCTTTGATTAATACCCCTTCTTCACTAGGTGAGGAAGGGGTATTTCATTGCCATGCTCTGAGAGGAAGAAGAGGTCAAAGAAAATTCACTTAACAATTACCTGTATTTAGTCGATAATTATATAGATCAGTTGGAATTATTCGACACAGGAGGGTTCATATGGATTATTCGAAATTAGGAAAGCAATTCATAGGCGGGCAATGGCGAGACGGCAAGAGCGGTAAAACGCTGCCGGACATTAATCCATATAATGATGAGGTCATTACCGCATTTCAAATCGCGAGCGTTACAGACATCGATGATGCATATCAAGCTGCCTATCAAGCTAAGCTGGAATGGGACAAGGTTAATCCTTACCATAAACGCGATATCCTTGAAAATGCTGTTAAATATATTGAATCGCATGAGGAAGACATTTCGTCCATTATTGTTCAGGAGCTGGGCGGAACGCGTCTGAAGGCGGCATTCGAGATCGGCCTTGTGAAAAATATGATTAAGGAAGCGGCTACGTTCCCCCTTAGAATGGAGGGAAAGATTTTACCTTCCACAGAGGATGGCAAGGAGAACCGCCTGTATCGGATTCCGGCTGGCGTGGTTGGGGTTATCAGTCCGTTTAACTTCCCTTTCTTCTTGTCCATGAAGTCCGTCGCCCCTGCACTGGGTGCCGGCAACGGCGTCGTGCTGAAGCCGCATGAGGATTCGCCGATTACGGGCGGAACCCTGATCGGCAAGATTTTCGAAGAAGCGGGTATACCGAAGGGCCTGTTGAATGTTGTGGTAACAGATATCAAGGAGATTGGCGATGCATTCGTCGAGCATCCGATTCCGAGAATCATTTCGTTCACGGGTTCGACCAAGGTCGGAAGCCATATTGGCCAGCTGGCCGTCAAGCACTTTAAAAAGCCGCTGCTGGAGCTCGGCGGGAACAGCGCGTTCATTATCCTGGAAGATGCTGATATCGATTACGCGGTACAAGCGGCAACGTTCAGCAGATTCACGCATCAAGGCCAGATCTGTATGTCGGCCAATCGGATTCTTGTACAGAAATCGATCTATCAGGAGTTTTTAGATAAATACAAAGCGAAGGTTTCTACCTTGACAACAGGTGATCCGAGCAATCCGCAGACCATTATCGGCCCCGTCATCAACCATCGGCAGGCAGAAACACTGGAGAAGCTGATTGAGAAGGGCATCGAGCAAGGCGCAGTTCCACTGGTGCGAGGGAATATCACCGGCAGAATGGTGGAGCCTACCGTCCTCGTCAATGTCAAGCCGGATATGGAGGTAGCACAAGAGGAGTTGTTCGGCCCGGTTGTGTGTATCATCCCGTTCGAAACGGAAGAGGAAGGAATCGCAATCGCCAACGATACACGTTTTGGGCTTAGCGGGGCTATTCACACCTCCAATCTTGAACGTGGGGTTGAAATGGCGAAGAAGGTCCATACAGGCATGATCCATGTCAATGATGTCACGATTAACGACGAGCCGATTGTAGCATTTGGCGGAGAGAAGCAGTCGGGGTTGGGTCGTCTGAATGGGCAATGGAGCCTGGATGAATTTACGACCATGAAGTGGATATCGGTTCATTACGGACAAAGGAAATTCCCGTATTAAGGGTTGGGGGAGATAGGCATGAATAATGTGACTGAAGAGCAAACACAGCATGAGCTGATCCGTGCTTTTGTAAAGGTAGCTCCATTGCTGAAAAGTCTTACGAATGATGACATCACGATCGGCATTTATGATAGGGAGAAGCTGATCATTAATATTCCGGGCAAAACCTTCTCACTGAATGTTAGCCCGGGAGACCCGCTGGTTGAGGGCGATATTGTCACCAATGCGATTCGAAATAATACACCTTTATCGGCTGTCGTTCCGAAAGAACTGTTCGGATTTCCGCTAGCTGCACGCGCGATCCCGCTGCACGACGAACAGGGCAGGGTTATCGGCGGTGTCGGCATGGGGACAAGTCTTGAGAAAGCGAACGCGCTGTTTGAGATGGCCGAGAGTTTTTCCGCAATTGTCGAACAGACCACCGCATCCATTGAAGATATCAGCCAATCGATTGCTCACCTGACCGAACGTGTAACCGACGTAACGAACCAAATGACGGACGTCAGCTCCAGCGCGCAGCAGATTGGGAAGATCTCCAGCGTTGTTAAGGAGATTTCGGATCAGAGCAGCATGCTAGGTCTTAATGCTTCGATCGAAGCGGCAAGAGCGGGGGAAGTCGGAAGGGGCTTCTCGGTTGTTGCCGATGAGATTCGGAAGTTAGCGACAAGCTCCAAAGAGAACGTGGATCAGATTAATGGCATTACGAAGAACATTCAGGAATTTTTGCAGCGGTTGAATCATGCTTTTTCCGATATCCATACCCTAACCGATACCCAGTCAAGGACGATCCAGGAATTCTCGGCAACGATCCATGAGATTAGTATCAAAGCAGAGGAGCTAGCGCAGGTTGCTGAAGAAAGCCTGTATGCCAAAGAAAACAAGCAATAGAAAGTCAGAATCTCCTGTTATACTTTAACTTTTATATACAGGCGCCAATAAAGCAGAAAAGCAGAAATGCATCGATGATGTATTTCTGCTTTTTGTTAGGTAAACGATATCTCCTTTTTGACCAAAGGACATGAGCAATTCACGCAAACCTATGATGATCCGGTTCATTATCTAATGTTGATATGCTTTTTAAGCCAATCGATAGGGTATTTTCGCTTCGCTGCATGGTTTATCATCAGGTAAAGGGTAGTTTTGAAAGTAATAGCATGCAACGAAATCCAAGCTCCGTATAGCTCTCAGGAAGCTATTGGAAGAAAGGTGCAGTGAAGTGATGACAAAGACAAGCAAAACCGTACTGTTTCAAGGCGACTCCATAACGGACGGGAATTGGGGGCGCGACAACGACCTTAATCATATCCATGGACATGGCTATGTCTATCTGATTGCCGCAGAGCTGGGATTTGAACTAGCGGAAAATCGACCTCAGTTCATAAATCGAGGGATTAGCGGCAATCGTGTCTCGGATTTGTACGCGCGTTGGAATGAAGATGCAATTAGTCTGCGACCTGACCTGATCAGTATGTTGATTGGAGTTAACGACGCAGGTCGGATCATCGAAGGCTCGCCAAGCGGTGCTACCGACAGGTTCGAAAAAGCCTATCGGAACATACTGGAGGAAACGAAAGAAGTGCTTCCACAGACGGGGCTGGTGTTATGTGAGCCATTCGTGCTGAAAACGGGCGCCACCGTGCAAAATTGGGACAAATGGCGTCAACGGTTGGATGAATATAGCCTAATTGTCCGGCAATTGGCTCAAGAATATGAAACGCTGTTTGTCCCACTGCAAGAAGCGTTTGATCATGCGGCAAAACGATCAGGCGCCGAATATTGGATATGGGATGGCATTCATCCCACGACAGCCGGGCATCGATTGATCTCACGTGAATGGCTGAGGGTCGTCCAGAATAGCCCATTGGCTGTTCGTTGATAAAGGTATATAATCATGATCTTTGTCGTGAGTTCACAGATAACCCAGTCAGTTCTGTTCTCAGATGCAACTCTTTCGCCGTGAGGTTGGGGGAGTTTTTTTCTTGCACTGAAGTGGACTCAACAATGGGTCGGTAGATCGATCTATAAATATAATTATGGAAGCACTATAATAACCTAATTTGTCTTATCGAGTAACGGATTGTAGAATAATCTCTGTAAACAGCCAACAAAATAAGGGAGGAAGAAAAAAATGGAGAAAAGCATACTGATTGTAGTTACCAATCATTCAGATATACAAGACCGAAGAAAAACGGGCATCTGGTTATCAGAGTTCGCTGAAGCTTATATTGAGTTTGTTAACAATGGCTATCAGGTTACCGTGGCAAGTCCACTCGGCGGACAAAGTCCAATCGATCCGAACAGCGTGAATGAGGATACCCCGAAGGATATATGGGAAGCAGCAGTACACCTTGAAAACACGGTTCGTATCCGTGATGTTTCTGCAAATGATTTCGATGCTGTTTTCCTGCCGGGTGGGCATGGAACGATGTATGACCTGCCGGATGAACAAATGCTTCATCAATTAGTCCGTGACTTTTATGAAGCTGGAAAAATAGTCGCTGCAGTGTGTCATGGTCCTGCGGGATTGACAGGAGTCACATTATCGGATGGACAGCCCCTAGTTGCTGGGAAACGGGTGAATGCTTTCACAGATAGGGAAGAGGCGGAAACCGGACTAAGCGAAATTCTTCCTTTTCTACTTGAAAGTAAACTTCGGGAACTGGGAGCCGTTTTTGTGGCTGCGCCAAACTGGACTATACATCATGAAGTTGACGGGAATTTGATTACAGGCCAGAATCCTCAGTCTACCCTGGCAGTGACCAAAGCTGTTATTGATAAACTCGGCTAAGAAGCATGGAGGCTGCTGCTTGTATAAAGTAGTGGCCTTCATGCTTTTCTTTTGTATAAAATGAGTAGGAAATCATTCTTTACAGAAAACAAGCCGGTATCGAAAAGCGCAGCATGGACCGACATTGCGCTGATATTAGGGGCATTCACGATTGTATCTATATGCAAAGGGGGAAGAATAATGGTGGATTTTGAATGGTACCGAAGTTTTATCAGTATCTATAAACATAGATCCGTATCGGAAGCCGCCAAAACTCGGTTAATGACTCAACCCGCAATGAGCCAGCATCTTGCCGCATTGGAGGCCGAGCTGGGCGAAACATTGTTTACGAGAACCTCAAGAAAGATGGTTCCGACCGAGAAAGGAAAAGAACTTTATACTCAAGTGGTTCCGCTGATCGAAGCCTTGGAAGAAGCAACGCAAACATTCATGATGAACACTTCTGCAACAGCTCCCGTCATCCGAATTGGGACAGCCCACGAATACTTTCGGGAGAATCTTGCTCCCCGTTTGGGAAAGTTTCCGTTTCGAATGATTGCTCAATTTGGCGTTGCCTCACATATTTTGGAGTTATTATTGGAAGAAAAGGTTGACATAATCATAACGTCCCAAAAAATATCTGCCCCCGGCATTGAATATATCCATTATGTTCAAGAAGAGTTTGTGCTGGTTGCACCTTATACCTTTAAAGAAATCAACTTCGAAGATCCCGACCGGTTCGAGGCCTGGCTGTGCGCTCAAGATTGGATCAGCTATGGCAGTGATTTACCGATTATACGCAGATTATGGAGGGAGCACTTCAAGAAAAGGCCACATATGCAAATCATGCACGTTCTGCCGGACCTTCATTCCATATTAGCCGCGATAGAACACGGTTCGGGAATAAGTGTCCTCCCCACTTATATGCTGGAAAAACCATTACACAATCATCAGGTAAAGATCATCTTTCCTTCGTTCAAGGTAAGCAACGAGCTGTATCTGGCTTATCCTATCAAATTTCGAAACCTTCCTATAGTGAAAGCAATGATTGAAGCGTTGCGAAAAAATCACGATACGTCGTGAAGAGACCCGGAACAAAAAAACACCATATAACTATCTAAACCGCTGATTCGATACGGAATTCAGTGGTTTTTTTGTTAGGTCAAATGGGGAAATCAAATACGATATCAAGTCTTACCGGAATGATGCTAATGCAAAATCCATGGAAATAATTGTTGACTATTACAAAATGCCATGCTATATTCTTTTCAGTTTAAATCGTAATAATTACGATTAAAAAATTGGTCAAGCCAACTACCATCATTCGGCGTAGAGGGGAGCCCGTGTTACGTGATGAAGCAGAAGATCAATTTTGTGAAATGTAATCCGACGCAAAATATGACGATTCTAATTAACACCATGCTTCCGTCCGATGAACATAAACGCATTGCTTCTAAAATTATGTCATATGACAACGTTTATGCTGAACAAGTTGGTTTCATTGTGCCATCCATGAACCAGGAAGCTGACGCGTTACTGCAAATGGCGGGAGGTGAATTTTGCGGTAATGCCTGCATGGCCTTGGCGGCATACCTCGCTGAGCTGCAGGAGATGAATCGTCATGAAACAACCGAGTTTCGATTAGAGGTTTCAGGAGCTGAGCAATTAGTGGCATGCCGCATAACAAAAAACAGGGAGGATTATCGCTGCCGGGTCAACATGCCGCTCCCGGTGAAAATGGATCAAACGGTTCTTCAGGAAGGGGGGGCCCCTGTTAACGCGGTTGCCGTCCGGTACAGCGACTTTATTCATTTCGTGATTGAAGTGGAACACATCGATGCAAATATGAAGAACCAAATGTTATCCTTGGCCAAGCGCATCGGACCATTTGTAGATACAAGCATGCTTGGGATTTTGCTATACAATACCAGTTCAAGTCAGCTAACACCGCTTATATACGTCCCGAAGTTGAATAGTGCGGTGTGGGAAAGAGGGTGTGGCTCCGGTACGGCTTCCATAGGCGCTTACTTAGCCTGGAAGAATAGGCGCAATATCGAAGCTCATATCCATCAACCTGGCGGGACGATGCTTGTAAAGGCACTGTATGACCAGGACCGACTGACCCATCTGGAAATCGAAGGTTCCGTTGGAATCGTAGCACAAGGCACAGCGTTTATTGATATGGATTTTAACCTGTCTGTGGGAGAGGATATTCATGAAATTAGCAACGTTTGAGCAATCCTTACGTGATTACTTAACTAGGTTTGAGTACTTCGCTGACCGATTCGATTATTCTCATCGTCATCGAACCGAGCTGGAACGTCTAATTGACCAATACTCGGCGTTTATTACAGACGAAACGAACATCAAAGTATGGGATGAACTGGAGCAACAGGGGATCGGCCGAATAAGCGATCTGATCGATGGACTAAGAAAAAATTCGGCGCGCTGCGTCGCGATCCTGGAGAAATATCGTGCGCTCAAATTGCAAAAGGGAGATACGGAGATCACCGATTATTTCAAAAATATCGAGGATTGCATCGAGAAAGAGTTTGGAAGTTTCCTGATCACTTCTAAATCGAGAGTGTTGCTGGTTGGCTCTGGCTCTTTCCCGATGACGGCGCTATTGATCGCAAAGCGTACAGGTGCTCCGGTGGTCGGGATCGACATTGATGTTGAGGCAATTGAGCTTGGTGAGAAGGTTGTAGAGAAATTGGGTCCGGGGTTGAAGATCCGTTTGGAAAAGACATCGGTTGAATTCCTAGATGATTTGAAAGAGATCACCCACATCATTTTTAGCTCGACGGTGGCTGATAAGTACGCGTTGTTGGAACAGTTATATCCATTGACCAATGAACAGGTTGTAGTCGCCATGAGGTATGGAAACCGATTGAAGTCTTTATTCAATTATCCCATGAAAGAGACGAATGATCGCAAATGGGAATTAGTGGATAACGTACTACGCCGAGACGATATATTTGACATTGCTTTATATAAAAAAATCATAGCTTAGCTAACGGTAACCGAAGTGAGGTGTCTAATGAGAGAGATGAAGCATGTCTTGTTGTTGGGAACAGGCCCTGCAGCCTTGCAGCTGGCAGTAACTCTAAAAAAGGGATTCCATTGTCGTCTGGGGATTGCCGGACGGGAATCGGTCCGGTCTGCTGAATTCTTCGACTCGCTTGCGGCAAATGATCAAAGGGTTCTCGCAAGCATCCAAAATGAAAAGCATCGTTCCATGGAAGGCGAGTGTCGCATTGACGATGTGTTTCGGGGTTTTGAAACCATTGAAGGCGAATGGGACACTTTATTTTTGGCGGTGACCACCGACGCTTATATGGAAGTCATGGGACAGATTCACCATAACGTTCTACGTAAGGTCAAATGTTTCGTACTGATATCACCGACTTTCGGTTCCAACAGCTTAATATCCGGTTATATTCGAAGCTTGAATCCGAATGCGGAAGTCATTAGTTTTTCTACATATTATGGAGACACAAGATGGATGGGGGGCCGAGTTTCTAATCATGTCATCACCGCGGGGGTCAAGAAAAAGGTTTATATCGGCTCGACACGGGGGCGCTCCGGTCTAGTTGACAGTCTCTGCGGTCTCTATGAGCAATTGGATATTGCTCTGGAAGTCATGAAGACGCCGCTGGAAGCAGAGGCGAGAAATATTTCGTTATATGTTCATCCTGCTTTGTTCATGAATGACTTCTCATTAAACGCCATTTTTGATGAGTCGGGTTCGCGCAAGTACGTCTACAAGCTTTTCCCTGAAGGCCCGATTACGCAAGATCTGATCCGCAATATGTTATCCCAGTGGAAAGAGATGATGAACATCTTAGACCAATTAGGGATGACGGGCATCAATTTGCTAAAGTTCATGACGGATGACAACTATCCGGTGAGAATCGAGAGCTTATCGCGCCAGGATATCGTTCGCTTTGATCAATTACAAACGATTCATCAGGAGTATTTATTGTATATACGTTACGCCTCATTGTTAATTGATCCTTTTTCCCAGCCGGATCCAGATGGAAAGTACTTTGATTTTTCGGCAGTTCCGATCAGGAGTTTGTTTATCAATCAGGAAGGCTGCTTGGATATCCCGAGAATGCCCAAGGAGGATTATTATCGGATCAAGATCATTCAAGGAATAGCCGGATTCTTAAAGGTGGATTGTCCGACGATTGATCATTTCATACAAACGTATGAAGACAAAATCGTAAATGTTTCACTTGCTCACAAGAACCGGTTGTTATCCATTGCATTCACGGTTCAGAGCTTCGGGCATGATCTGGAGCTGATATGCACGGAATTATCAAACAGATGAACGAAACAATAAACAAGTGGGTAGCAGGAGGAAAACCGTGAACAGAAAAAGTGTCAAGCTATGGTTGTTGTTGATGATCTCGATCGCGCTTCTGGCAGGGTGCGGCGAGGCGAATCAGGGAAGTAAGGCCGAATCGGCAAACCAGAATGAACTCATCTATGCAACAGCAAAAGATATTCATGATATGAATCCTCATTTATACACCGGATCCATGCCGGCTCAGGGTATGGTATATGAATCGCTGGTGGAGAACACAAAAGAAGGGATTAAGCCTTTGCTGGCGGAGTCCTGGGACATTTCGGAAGATGGGAAAACCTATACCTTTCATTTGAGGAAAGACGTGAAGTTTCATGACGGGGAACCGTTCAATGCCGAGGCTGTCAAACTGAATATCGACGCCGTGCAGCATAATGCCGAAAAACACGCCTGGATTAAGCTGTCAACCAAAATTAAGAGCGTGAAGGTAGTAGATGCTTACACCGTCCAATTGGTTTTAAGCGAAGCCTATTACCCTGCACTGGTCGAACTGTCCATGACGCGGCCGTATGTATTCCTCTCACCCAAGGATTTCATTCAAGGGGAAACGAAGGATGGCGTTAACGGACACCATGGTACCGGTCCTTACCGGTTTACGGAACATAAAATCGATGAGTACGCTACCTTTACCGCCAACGAGGAGTATTGGGGAGGTCCGCCAAAAATCAAAAAAATTACGGCCAAGGTACTGCCTGCAGGGGAGACGACATTTTTGGCTATGCAAAAAGGGGAGGTGAATTTTGTATTCACTGATGATCGGGGGGCTGACAGCATCGATGTGCAAGCAATGAATCGCCTGGTTGAATCCGGAGCATACCAGCTGGTTCGCAGCGGAGCCATGAATACGAAAATGATTGTGGCCAACAGCAGTAAGTCGGATAGTCCGGTAAGCGAAACCGCCGTGCGTGAAGCGATCTGGCATGCGATCGATCGCGAAACGATCAGCAAGGACATATTCGAGGGGAGCGAGGCGGAAGCGAATCAATTGTTCTCGTCCAACGTGAACTATGCGGATGTCCAATTGAAGGAACGCGAATATGACCCGGGAAGGGCTGAGCAACTTCTGGAGCAGGCCGGATGGGTGAAGGGCAGCGACGGCGAGGCCAGGATCAAAGCCGGGAAGAAACTGGCCATGAACTTATACTATGACAGTAATTCATCTTCGCAAAAAACGCAGGCGGAATTCATCCAAAATGCGGTGAAAGGGATCGGAATCAAGCTGGATATCATCGGCGAAGAGTCGAGTTCCATCGCGAATCGAAGATCCACGGGGGATTATGAGCTGTTGTTTAATCAAACCTGGGGATTGGCGTATGACCCTCAGAGCACCATCTCTGCCTTCACTTCCGAGGCTTCTTATCTACATACAACCAAAGGGATCGCGGAAGCGGATCATCTTTATGAGCATATTCAGGAGGTTATGGTATCCAAGGACGAGGAGACCCGCAAGTCGTTATACGCTGACATCATGACAATGGTTCACGATGAAGCGGTATTTATCCCGATTTCAAGCGGAAGCGTCACGGTTTTGGCACCCAAGGATTTAAAAGGCATTGCATTCAAACAAACCCAGTTTGAGCTGCCCTTTGAGTTAATGTATTTTGAATAGGTCGCGAACTCAATATTGGATAAGGAGTCGTTATGGGAAGTTATATCGTTAAACGGTTGTTGCTGTCAGTTCCGATTTTGCTCATCATTTCGTTTTTGACCTTTCTGTTGATCAATCTGTCCCCCATGGATCCTGCCGAAGTGGTGCTTCGCGCCCAGGAGGTTCCGGAAATCACGGAAGAACTGATCGCACAGACGCGTGAAGAGCTTGGGCTGAATCAGCCGTTCTTGAAGCAGTATGCCGATTGGGTGATGGCCTGCCTTCGATTGGACTTTGGAGAATCCTACGTGACGGGACAGACGGTTTGGTCCATGATCAGCCCGGCATTTCTCAATACCTTAAAGCTGACTATGGTTTCGTCTATCATTATTATCGTCATGTCCATTATCTTGGGGGTTGTCTGTGCATTAAACCAAGGCAAAATATGGGATCGATCGGTGAGAGGCGTTTCCTTCTTTCTGACGGCGATGCCTTCCTATTGGCTGGCATCGATCATGATCTGGTATTTTTCCGTCCGATTGGACTTGCTGCCCACCAGTGGCATGGATTCCTATCGAAGCTATATCCTTCCCGTGACGGTCATATCGGTGAGTTATGTCGGGATATATTTCCGAAGCGTCAGAAGTTCGATGCTGAATAACTTACATGAAGACTATGTTGTATACGGGAGAGCCTGCGGTTTGCCCGAAAAGAAGATTACCCTGCGCATCCTGAGAAATTCGCTTCAAGTTGCCGTATCCATATTTTGCATGGCCATCCCCATAATTCTGGGCAGTACCGTCGTTATCGAAAATGTATTTGCATGGCCGGGACTTGGGCGGCTGAGCGTTAAATCCATTCTGAGCAGGGACTTTCCGGTCATCCAGTCGTATGTTCTTATTTTGGCGGTAGCCTTTGTACTATTTAACACCTTGTCGGACATGATCAATGCTGCATTGAATCCGAAACTAAGGAAGGAAATCTGATGAACGTACTTAAAAGTCTAAGCAGAGACAAGCTGGCCAGCCTGTCATTGGTCATCATTGCCGCCATCGTAATCGTCGGCCTGTTCGCCCCTGTATTTGCGCCGCACGATCCGAATCAAGTCGATATGAAGCTGCGTTATGCCGGGTCCTCCTGGTCGCATTGGTTCGGTAACGATCATCTGGGAAGATGCATCTTATCCCGGCTGATTTATGGCATACGTCCCAGTATTTTATGGGTTCTGGCAGCTTTGTTGGCGTCGGTAGGAGTTGGAGGGATCGTTGGTTTCATCGCAGGTTACTTCAGAGGAAAAACAGACGCAATCCTGATGCGAATTTGCGATATCATGCTTTCATTTCCCGGCTATGTCATGACGTTGGCGGTTGTCGGCATTCTGGGAGCAGGGCTTGAGAACATCCTGATTGCCTTTGTCGCGATGAAATGGGCGTGGTTTGCCCGCGTTATCCGAACGTCGGTCCTGCAGTACGCGGAAATGGATTATGTGAAATTTTCAAAAGCAGCCGGGATCAGCAATCGAAGGATCATTCTGAAGCATATCGTTCCCGTGACATTTTCGGATATTGCCGTCATTGCAAGCGGTTCGATGTGTTCCATGATTCTGCAGATCTCCGGATTATCATTCTTAGGGCTGGGCATCAAGGCTCCTAACGCCGAATGGGGGATGATGCTGAATGAAGCGAGAGAAGTGATGTTCTCACGCCCGGAGCTCATGTTAGCACCCGGCTTGGCTATCGTGATTGCCGTATCGGCTTTTAATTTTCTGGCGGATGGGCTTCAAGTCGCGCTTGATCCCAAACGGATGAACTCCGGTAAACAGCCGCGAACAACAGAGGTGGAGAAACCGACTTATGAATATGCTAGAGGTTAATCATCTGAGGGTATGGGATGCGAACGAGGGAAAAGAGATTATCCATGACAGCTCCTTTCAATTGAAGGCGGGAACCTGCCTGGCGATTGTGGGGGAAAGCGGGAGCGGAAAATCCCTGACGTGCCGATCGATCATAAGGCTGCATAAACCCTGGATTCGACAATCCGGGGAGATTATCTTCAAGGGAGAACATTTGAATCAGCTTTCAGAAAGGGACATGAGGAAAAGAAGGGGAAAGCAGATTGGCATGATCATGCAGAACGGCATGGGAGCATTCGATCCGTCCAGCGTCGTCGGCGTTCATTTCCAAGAAACGTTGAAGGCGCATTTCGGTTGGAGCAGGGGCGAGGCTGAAACCAACATGAAAAAAGCCATGGAGAGCGTCATGCTTCCCCATCCTATGGAGATCATGAATAAGTATCCTCACCAGCTATCAGGCGGCATGCTGCAGCGTTTGATGATCGCGCTCACGCTGGTGCTGGAACCCGATATCGTAATCGCTGACGAACCGACGACCGCACTGGATACAATCTCGCAATACGAGGTCGTGGAACAATTCATCCAGCTTCGCGAAAGAATGGGAGGCTCCATGATCTTTGTTTCGCATGACTTGGGTGTCGTGAAGAAAATCGCCGATGAAGTCTTGGTTATGAGAAGCGGTGTTATTGTAGAAAGCGGAAGTATTGAATCGGTATTTACGGAACCCCGGCATCCTTACACGCAATACTTGGTTTCTACGCGCCTAGAGCTCAGCAGCCATTTCAATAAGATCATGAACGGGGGATTATAACGTGCTGAAAGTCGAGAACGTCCATAAATCCTACCGGGTAGGCGGCTTGTTTTCGGGGAAAAGGCAACGCATTTTGGAGGATGTAAGCTTTGAATGCGGAAGCGGGGAATGCCTCGGCATCATCGGTGAAAGCGGAAGCGGTAAATCAACCCTTGGACGACTGATCTTGGGAATAGAAAAACCGGACCTTGGACACGTCTTATTTGAAGGGAAACATGTCATGAATCGCCATGTGCGATTTGGCAATATAAGTGCCGTATTTCAGGATTATACTTCGTCTATCAACCCGTTCTTTACTGTGGAAGAAGCGATCATGGAGCCTTTAACGGCGCAGGGGTCATTGAATAATGACCATAGGGCCAAAATCGATCTGCTGCTGAATCAGGTCGGGTTGGACGCTTCCTATAAAACGAAATATGCTCATGAGCTGTCCGGTGGTGAGGCCCAGCGAGTCTGCATTGCCAGGGCAATTGCTACGGAACCCAAGTGCATCGTACTCGACGAGGCGATCAGCTCTTTGGACGTGTCCGTCCAGATACAAGTCCTTCGATTATTGAAGGAGCTTAAAGACATTTATAAGATGAGTTACATCTTCATCACGCATGATATACAAGCTGCTGCTTATCTATGCGACAGGGTTCTGTTTTTCAAAAGCGGCAGGGTCGAGGAAACGGTTCGAATGGAGCAATTAAAGCACGTCCAGTCGGACTATGCCAAAAAATTAATGGAGCATTTGATTACGTTTTAAGGATCAGTCGCTAGCAGGAGGAGAGAAATAGTGAGTGGAGCAATGTCTTGGCCATTTTTGCGTTTATATATGCTGGCGCTGCTTTATTTCAGTGCGAATGCGTTACTCAATGTATTAATTCCGCTGCAAGGAGCCGCTTGGGGAGCCAGCAGCTCTACCATCGGTCTCGTCATGGGAGCTTACATGTTTACGACGATGTTCTTTCGGCCCTGGGCCGGACATTTGATTCAAAAGCATGGTCCGGTCAAGGTGCTGCGCCTAATCCTTTTGGTCAATGGCGCTGCCTTAATTCTGTACACATGTACGGGATTAGGAGGATATCTGATTGCTCGAATACTGCAAGGGGTATCGACGGCTTTTTTTTCGATGGCACTCCAGATCGGCATCATCGATGCGCTGCCCGAGAAGGAACGTTCGCAAGGTATCTCGTTTTATTCCTTGTTTTCGTATATTCCCGGCGTCATTGGTCCCGTTGTCGCATTAGGCCTCTGGCAGACCGGAGGCATGGATTCATTCACCATCATCTTCGTAGCTATCGCCATTTGTACCGGTGTATTCGGATATAGCGTCAAGATGGATAAAGAAACGGTTCCAGCGGAGCAATCGGCAAACCGTTCAGGCATGTTTCACTCCTTCGGACAAATCGTAAAGAACCCGTTTCTGTTCAAATGCAGTGTCTTAATGTTGTCGGCATCGATCGTATTTGGAGCCGTAACAACGTTTATGCCTTTATACGGCTCGCAGTTACGCAGCGGCAGTGCCGGCATTTATTTGATGCTCCAGGCTGCTGTCGTTGTCGCTTCCCGGTTTCTTCTAAGAAAAAGAATCCCGTCGGATGGTAAATGGCATTCGTTTTTTATCATGGGTACCATGCTTCTGCTCACCCTCGCTGCAGTATGCATTAGCATTTCCTCAGAACAGGGAGCGGTTCTTCTATATACCGGCGCGATTCTTATGGGCATTGCGCAGGCGCTCCTATACCCGGCGTTAACTACTTATTTGTCCTTTGTACTTCCCCCATCAAACCGCAATGTATTGATCGGACTGTTTATTGCAATGGCTGACCTTGGGGTATCCATGGGCGGGGTTGTGATGGGACCGATCGCCGATTATTATTCATACTCCGTCATGTATATGATTTGCGCTGTATTAAGCATGATTATGGTTGTTGTTGCGTACGAGCGAAGAGGAAGCTTGGCTGCTTCGAACCAAAACCATGCAAGGGAGAGTGAAGGGGATGCTTAGCTGTTTAGGTATGTTCAAGGCTGGCGGTGGATGTCTGTGATTGAAGCATCAGTCAAGGCCCGCCGGAAGGTTCATAAAATCTCTGCTCGTGGGTTGAGCAGAGATTTTTTATGAACATCAATTCTTTCATTATGATCTCTGAACAGGCGCGGAATAATGTTGGAGCTCATCCCAATGGGGTGTCGCCATGTTCGCGCGAATTTTCAATTGATCAAAAGCTTGCTGTAAAGCAGTCACCTCGTTTGCTGACACCGCCTTATCACTTAACAGGATTCTGCCAATGGGGTTCGACAGCATCATCTTCAACAGGATGTAGAACAGCTTTCTTTTTTTACGGGCGAATTCCTTTTGAGCGGCAGGCGTAATTGTAAACCCGTTTTTCTCCAATACTTGATGTCCCTCATCAACAGCATGGATGACAAGATTCAGCAGCTGCTTGTCTTTTGCGGCTTTGCGCAAATCCCCGTGATAGGTAGAAGCAATGGAATTCAATGCCAAGATCATGACAAAATGACTTTTCAGCCATTCATTCATATTGTTCTGGTAGGTCCACTTATATTTGGTGTTAACCAAAGCCTGATCGATCACTGAACGCCAAGACAGCTCCTCACCTAAACCGCCGATATTGATTTTGGTTCTTGGTCCGCGTACGCTAATGACCCGGCCATTCTCTCTCCAGCCAGCGATCGTCTGAAAAGCGAAAGCAACCTTTTTCGCTACCGGGCTATGGGTTTGCAAATACTCCTCCATTTCCCCAGGACTCGCATTGTTGCCCATTATAACGATGTGGCTGCTATGGTTCGCTGCAAGTGCAGGCAGTACCGCTTCGAAATCCGGATATTTCATCACAACAAAAATAAGATCATAAACATCGTCAGGCTGTAGTTCCCGGATCACCCTTACGTTATGAGCCGTTGTTTGGAACTGAAAATAATGCCGAATGACATTGCCGCTCTTTTCCAACTCATCCGCTCGTTGTCCTCTGGCCAGCATCGAGACGTTGTGACCTCCACGCACCAGCTCGTGGGCTAAATAACTGCCAAGAACCCCAGCGCCATAAACCAATATTTTCATAGTAGTTCCTCCATTCGAGTTATACGATTTGATCAAACCGTGTTCTCAAACACTTATTTTTGTTGTTAATATAGTTTTTAAATAATCGTCGTGATATTTAAAAATTACAGCTTGATTCTATATGGACATCGGCCGGACTGTCAAGAAGTTTTTAAATATCGATCCCAAAATTTAAAAACCACTCTTTTTATGGTAAACTACTTGTAGCGACGAATACGGGAAGTGAGTGAAAACGGATGAATAAATTCGAAATCAGAACGCAGCAAAAGAAGGATGCGATCATTCATGCCGCGTTAAAGCTTTTTAAAGAAAAAGGCTTCGTCCATGTCAGCATCAAGGACATTGCCGAAGAATCCGGTGTATCGTCTGTATCGCTGTATAACTATTTCGGCAGCAAAGAAGGGGTGGTCAAAGAATGTGCGAACGTTCTGATGCAAAATACCATCCATATGGCCAAGGAGCTGTTGAAACAAAATATCGAGTTTAAAGACAAGCTGTCCCAAGTGCTGGAGATCTGTGCTGACCAAGACTATCAATTGCTGGGTACACCGGGTGCAGTTGAGGATCAGGTTCTGGCGAGCTTATATAGTGAAAACACCAATAAAATCAGAATGGAGCTTATTCGGGAACTTATTGAGCTGGGGAAGAAGGAAGGGGCGATTCATTCCTCTGTTTCTCTGGAGACTCTTTTGGAATTATTAAGTGTTGTCGGGACACTTCAAGCTTCCTGGGCAAAATCCGGGAATTATACCAATAAGATGGCTGAACTTAACCAGCTTCTCTTGTTTGGTTTTATTGGACGCCAATAAAATGAATCATAGAATGACCTCCGACGATCCAGGCAGGAGGTTATTTACGCTTAACGATGCTTACGGAAACAACGCAAAAAAGGAAATTAGCCTCCCAAGGAGAACCATATACTACTTGAAGGAGGATGCTTTTTATGCCTAAAACCATACTTGTTGTCGATGATGATCCGGATATTATAGATATGCTTAAACTTTATCTGGAGGCAGAAGGATATAGGACTTTGGAGGCTTTCGACGGGAAAGCAGCCCTGGAGCATCTACAAAGCAAGCATGTGGATCTCGCACTCCTCGATATCATGATGCCGTTCATCGACGGAATCCAGCTGCTCCGCATGATGCGGCAGGATTATAAAATTCCGGTCATTCTCATTTCGGCCAAAAATCAGGAACTTGATAAAATAACCGGGCTCAAGCTGGGGGCAGACGATTATGTGTCCAAGCCGTTCAGTCCGCTTGAAGTGATGGCGAGAATTCAGGCCCAGTTACGACGTTTCTATGAGTTTAACGAGTCTTCGGAAGCTCTGCCGTTATCCGAAACCTGCGTCGGGGACTTGCTGCTGAATCACCGCGAATGCATGTTGTACATCAAGGGAACACCGATTTCACTCAGCGCTATTGAGTACAAATTGTTAAAATTGTTTATGCGGGAACCGGGGCGCGTATTTACGAAAAAACAAATTTTCGAACAAGCCTGGGACGAGCATTATCTGGCTGACGATAACGCCGTCATGGTACAAATCAGCAGGCTGCGCGATAAAATCGAAGTTTGTCCGAGGAAGCCTGTCTATATCAAGACCATTCGCGGACTCGGTTACCGATTTTCGAAGAAAGATGAGTTGCAGCCATGAAATCCCCTAATCGCCTGCAGCGTTCGCTGATTCGCCAATATATTTATTTTTTTGTTACCATAGCACTCATCGCTGCGGCTTCTCTGTATATATTAAATGCGCAAATCTTGAATTATTTTATGGATATATCCGGACAGATCAAGGCAGAGGATACCGACCTTGGCACTCCTACCGCCGTGCTTGACGTCCCCAGCGATCAGCACGAGTTGGTGTTTTATAGAATGGCTCTTCAAACCCTGCTTCTGTTTCTCGCTTTGTTTGCGATCACCGTGTACGCATTCGGAAGATGGACGGCTTCCCGGCTCACAACCCCGCTTCGATCGATTACGGACGGCATCCGAAACATCGCTCGTGGGCACTACCACCAAAGATTAAATTTTCGAGCGAGTTACGAACTGGCGCAAATCCAGGAAGATTTTAATGATATGGCGGAACGCCTTGAACGGATGGAGAAGGAAAATCGGGAGCTTGCGGAGAGCAAGCAGCGCATGCTGATCGACATTTCCCATGACCTGAAGACACCGATGACCACCATTAAGGGTTATATCGAAGCGATGGAAGTGGGGCTCGTTGATTCGGAAGAGAGAAGGCGGCAAATCCTGCGTATGATCTCCGACAAAGCCAGTCTGATGTCGGAGTTGATTGACGGCATCTTCGAACTGTCCAAGCTGGATAGTCCCGACTATCCTTTTGCCGTTGAGGCATCCGACCTTACGGAATTTATGAGGGAAATCGCAGCCGAGTATTACGAGGTTTTCGAAGAAAAAAAGTTTCTATTCCAGTATGATATTCCCGATCGTGTAATCATCGTCCCCTTCAACGCGACCTGGTTATACCGGGCGGTTTCCAATATTCTGTCCAATGCCATCCAATACAACCCGCCTGGCACAACCGTTGGATTGAAATTGGCAACGAGGGGAAATGGAGTCGAAATTCACGTTTCAGACGATGGCATCGGAATTCCGGATGCCATGAAGGCAAAGGTCTTCGATGCCTTTGTCCGCGGAGACCAAGCCCGTAAAAGTGATGGGGGTACGGGTCTAGGTCTTGCCATTGCCAAACAAGTGATAGAAAAACATGGGGGTAACATCACGCTGACCACGAACGGGCATACGAACTTCGTTCTTTTTCTGCCTGATCATTTGTAAGATTACTGAAAGGTTCAGGAAAGTGTAGAGAACGAATTCTCCGATATAATCAGAAGTAGAACCAATAACGATATGGGGATACAGGAGGACTGGAGAGATTGGAAACACAAAAAGAGAAAGAATTTGAGAAGGGCGGTACCTTTTTTCGAGGAATCATTGCAAACCGGAAGGGCCGGGGGCCGTTATCCCCTGGATGGAAGGGTGCGTCACTGGGGCTTGGCGCCATCGCCTTTACCCTGATTCTGATACAGGCCAATTATCTATTGACGGGGCATGGTTTCGGTAAATTCATCGTGGGTACATTCCTGTTTGTCTTAGCGGCAGCGCTTATAAGCGGCCTGGCTGCATTATTGCTGCACGGAGTCAAGAAACTGCCAAGCCGTTATATTTGGGTGTTGCTGTACTCCCTGATCATGCTTTTATTCTGTTTCATTGGGCCGCTGGAAGTATCGTTCGTTTTCATCGTGTTGTTTGCCGTAGTTTTTTCTTTGTTTGGTGCATTGGTTTATAAATTTGCAACGGGAAGTTACAAGCAAGCGTCCAACACTAGGAAGATCGGCGCCGTGGCCTGTTTATCCCTGATCACTGTCGTGATCGGCGCCGGCAGCTTCTGGTTGATTCGGGCCGGGGATGAAGCCGCTCCGGACGTGACCTTGAAACAGCTGAAAACTTCAGCCCGATATGATGGTACGGCGAGGAAAAACCCTGCCGAACAAGGCGCATATCCCGTTAAGAGCCTGTTATACGGAAGCCCCGACAACTACAGGAAAGAGTTTAACCAAAGCGGATCCCTGGCTACCAAAACGGTGGATGCCTCCGAGTTTGTCGCGAAATGGTCTTCTGTGCGAACGAAATCGCTTGGATTCGGACCGGATGCCATGCCGATAAACGGTAAAGTGTGGTATCCCGAAGGGGAAGGCATCTTTCCGCTTGTCCTGATTGTACATGGAAACCACTTAATGAACGATTACTCCGATCCGGGTTATGAATACCTGGGCAAACTGATGGCGAGCAAAGGGTATATTTTCGTCTCCGTGGATGAAAATTTTCTTAATGTTTCCCCTTATGAAGATCTTTTCCTGATCAGCCCGCCGCAGAATGAAAATCCGGCAAGAGGCTTGCTGCTGCTGGAGCATTTGAAAACCTGGAAAGGCTGGAACAGTGAACCGGACCATCCGTTTTATCAAAAGGTCGATATGGAACGAATCGCCCTCATCGGGCATTCCAGAGGCGGGGAAGCGATCGCTATTGCGGCTGCCTTCAACAAACTCGGCAATCACCCAGATCACGGCCATGTCAAGTTTGACTATAACTTCTCGATCCGCTCGCTCATTTCCATTGCGGGTACGGACGGGCAGTATAAACCTCAAGGCAAACCGCTACCGCTGCAGGACGTGAATTATCTGGCTTTGCATGGAGCTCATGATATGGATGTCAACAGCCTGGACAGCGCGAAGCAATATCACCGGATTCGTTATACTAAGGGCACAAATTACATGAAATCGCTGGTCTATATTTATGGAGCTAACCACGGCCAGTTTAACGGAGGCTGGGGCAGAGGGGATGTGGCAGGCTTGGGGAACCAACTGTTTAACCTGCGTCAAATTATGCCGCGGGATGAACAGGAAACGATTGCAAAAGTGTTCATATCTTCTTTTCTGGATGCCACGCTGAAGGACCAGCGGCAATATCGCGAGGTGTTCAGAGATTTGGGTTATGCCAAAGAATGGCTCCCCGATACCCTGTACATCGGCAATTATTACGATTCGCAAACGATCTTACTCGCGGATTATCAAGAAGATATTGATTTACAGAGCACCACGATTCCCGGCGGCAGCCTGATGGGCGAGAACCTCCGGCAATGGAGGGAGGAAAAGGTGAAGGTCAAGATGGGTGAAGCGGCTTACAGTGCGGTTCGCTTAGGCTGGAATTCAAACGGATCGACTGAACCGGCATCCTATACCGTTACTTTGCCGGATCAGGGGGCAAAAACAGGGAAGGAAAGCTCCATCGTATTTTCGCTTGCGGATGCCCGCAGGAAAGAGGAAAACGGCAACCCGAAAGAGTTTATCAATTTTACGATTACCGTCGAAGACAAGAAGGGCCATCAGGCAAGTCTTCCCCTTAGCCATATATCCAAACTGCCGCCTGTCATTGAAGGTAAACTGCTGAAATGGCCATTTTCTAAAGCAGGGAATACCTGGGAACCCGTATTTCAAAGCTATGATTTTCAGCTAGGCGATTTCTACAAAATGAATCCGGATTTCAATCCGGAGCAGCTAAACAAGATCCGTATGGAGTTCAACCTGAACGAGCGGGGAACCATACTGCTTAGTGATGTGGGCATCCGATTATAAAAGGTAAAAAAGTCGCCATTTAGGGCGACTTTTTTTGGTTTATTGATATACATTCATGTGCAGGTTCAAACGGTTACAGTAAGCTGTGATACGTATCCGTTTTAGGAAAATGGATTGTGACCTTTGTATACGTTCCTGCCTCCGACTGGATAGACAAATTATGACCCAGCTTATGCGCCAATTGATTTGCAAGGTATAGTCCCATGCCGGTCGATTTGGGATGGCTTCTTCCGATAGATCCGGTAAATCCTTTCTCAAAGACGCGATGAAGATCCTCCGGCTGGACCCCGATCCCGGTATCTACAATGTTCAAGCGTTTTTCTTTACGGTCTTCTTCGACCGTGAATGTAATGTTCCCGCCTTCGTCCGTATATTTCAACGCATTTGCAACGATTTGATCCAGAATGAATCCGAGCCATTTGCGGTCGGTATGGATGGTTTGCCGAAAGTCCTCCATCTGTATCCGAATCTGTTTATTGATGAAGGTTTTGGCGAATTTTTTCGCGCAGGTTTTAATGATCGAGTCTAACGGTTCTTCCGTGATGAAATAATCCTTGGAGAACGAATCGATTCGAGAATAGTACAGTGCCTGCTCCACGTAATTTTCTATTTTATCCAGTTCATCCTCTAGCTTATCGGCAAGGGAATCTGCCGTTTCCCCCGTGCTGTTTTCCATGAGCAGACGACTTGCTGCAATCGGCAGCTTTACCTCGTGAATCCAGGACATGATAAATTCCTGGTGATCTATTTTCTCTTCATTGAGTTTCCGGAGGTCTCGTTCATGTTGACGGCGCAATTTGGCAAAAAGCTCAAGGTACAGCCGTTGCTGCGAATTTTGCGGTTCAGGGGCAGCGACAGGCCAATCTTCGCGGTCAAGATCGATCAGCTCCTGCAGCTTGCGGTAATAGGATCTGCGATAAGCATAGCCAATCAGTAAGTAGGCTGTGGTGAAGGCAAAACAAACGATTTGAATATACAGAATGCTGCCTGCGACTTGACCCGGGGTGACCGACAGGGCAAGGATCATTGAAATAAAGCCCATCATCCCCGCGTACAGCAACAAAAAATAACGTTTGTCCTTTATGTATTGAATGAAACTCATGGGATCATATAACCTTGCCCTTTCTTGGTTACAATCCAGTTTTCCTTGCCGATGCCGGCCAGTTTTTTGCGCAAGCGGACGATGTTGACGGTTAACGTGTTTTCGTCCACGAAGCTTTCATCCTGCCAAAGATGACGCATGATTTTCTTGCGGTCTACAACGGTTCCTTTCTGCTGCATCAGAATCTTCAATATACTGACTTCGGTTTTGGTAAGCTCCGCTTGTTCGGTTTCATAAGTGAGCATCCCTTTGTCCGGAAGGAACATGACCCCCTCATGCTCGAACACATTGGAAAGCAGGTCCGAATAGGAATACGTTCGGCGCAGCAGCGCATTGACTTTAGCGGTCAACACATCCATGTGGAACGGCTTCTGAATATAATCGTCCCCGCCCATATTCACCGACATGACAACATCCATGGGCGAATCGCGGGACGAGAGAAAGAGCACCGGTACATTGGAGATGTCCCTAATTTTTTGACACCAGTAAAATCCATCATACGATGGCAAGTTGATATCCATGATCACAAGATGGGGCTGGTCATGAATAAAGCACTGTACAACATGGTCAAAGTTTTCGACGATGACCGTTTCCAGGCTCCATTTAGACAATGCTAACTGGATCATCCCGCGAATGGTCGGGTCATCCTCTACGATCATAATTTTCATAAACGATCCTCCCGGGCGTTACTAGCGGCAAATTAAACACATTGTATACGATCTTCCCGCGGCAGACAAGCAAGTTTCCGGGGCTGCTTCCTTTGTCTAATGTGACAGGAATGTAAGGTAGAGGGGGAAGTTGTAAGCTAAAGTAAAGGTGACCTGTATTAAGATTAGGATAAGCAATCATGATTTCGAAATCGTGCTGATATTGTTTCATATTGATAATCAGGAAGGATAGATCAACATGAAAATGGTAGTGAACGCGGCTCAGGTACGAAAGGTTTATGGCGTGAAAGGAAATGTCTATACCGCCCTGGATGATATCGATTTGACCGTGCAGGAGGGAGAGTTCGTGGGGATCATGGGGCCGTCGGGCGCAGGCAAATCGACGTTGCTCCACGTGATTGCGACGATCGATCAGCCTACCTCCGGAGACGTTGTCATTGACGGGGTCGACGTGCTGAAGATGGATGAGGAACAACTATCCGCTTTTCGCCGGGATAAACTGGGATTCATTTTTCAAGATTACAATTTGCTGGACACTTTAACGGTGAAGGAGAACATCTTGCTGCCCTTGGCGCTGGCCAGGATGGATGTCAAAGAACTGGAGCAGAGGGTGGGGGAGATCGCGGACAAATTCGGCATCACCCCGATTTTGGGCAAATACCCGTATCAGATTTCCGGAGGTCAAAAACAGCGGACGGCGGCTTCACGCGCCATGATATCCGGTCCCAGCCTGCTGCTGGCCGATGAGCCGACCGGCGCTCTGGACTCGAAATCGGCGACCGACCTGCTGGAGAGCCTGAAGGATCTGAATGAATATGATCAGGCAACGATTCTGATGGTCACTCATGACACGTTTGCGGCAAGCTATTGCAAGCGCGTGCTGTTTATTAAGGACGGTCGCATTTTCACGGAACTGACGAAAGGCGAAACATCCCGCAAACACTTTTTCAAAAAAATATTGGATGTATTGACCGCTCTGGGAGGGAATGCAAGTGACCTTGTTTGACATCGTGAAAAAGAACATGAAAGGGAACTTCAAAAACTACTCGATCTATTTCATTTCCATCCTGTTCAGCGTCATCATCTATTATACGTTTCTTTCTTTGCAATACAGCCAAGAAATTGCGAGTTCAATCGAATCGTCGCAGAGCATGCAATCCGTTTTCATGATAGCGTCCATCCTATTGATTGTGTTTGTTGCCGTCTTTATCCTATACTCCAACCGTTTTTTTTCGAGACAGCGTAAAAAGGAAGTAGGCTTGTACGCGTTACTTGGTTTGCCCAAAAAAAAGATCGGAAAAATGCTGTTTTATGAAAACCTGATCATTGGGGTGACGGTTTTAATCATAGGAATCATGATCGGCACATTGTTGTCCAAGCTGTTTGCCATGATATTAATCAAGCTGCTGGGGACGCCGGTACAGGTAGGCATGGCTTTCTCCCTTCGCGCGCTGGTTCATACGCTCATCGTGTTTATGGTGATTATTTTGGCGACATCGATCCAAGGCTATCGATTGATCTACAGCTTTAAACTCATCGAATTGTTTCGCGCGGAGCAGGAAGGGGAGCAGGAACCGAAAGCGTCATTTCTCTCGGCGGTGGGTGCAGTCCTCTGTCTGGCTGCGGGATACGGATTCGCCTTCCGTGATTTTTCCGTCACCGAAGAAATCCTAGTCAATCTGAGCGTGATGACCGTCGGTATTGTAGCTGGAACGATTCTGCTCTTTTCCTCCTTGGTCATTGTCTTGTTAAGAACCGCCAAGAAGAGAAAACGAAGTTACTATAAAGGCATGAATCTGGTCATCACCTCTAATTTGGTGTACCGGATTAAAGGAAACGCTCGTTTGTTAAGCGTCATTTCCCTGTTATCCGCTGCGGCTTTGTGCGCCTTCAGCGTCGGATTAGGTGCGTATTTCACTTTTGACAAAACATCGAAGCTCACAGCACCGTTTAGCTACATGTATATTGCCCAGGACCATGCCTTTAATCAGAAGGTAGACGATGTCATACGCGGGGATGAAGCGCATCCGATTATAGCGCAAATGACGATTCCGGTGCTGGAGACGAAAGGGGAGGCTTCCGATCCCGAGATCTTTCCGGAGAGAATGATCGAAGCAGATAAAACCCCGCTCAAAGTGGTTTCAATCGATCAATACAACCAGGTGGCCAAGGCACTGCGTCTCCCGAAAATGGATTCGATCGAACAGGATGAAGCTGTTGCGATCCGGCCCATGTATACGGACTATGAATGGTCGGATTATGAAGGCGAAACGATCGACATCGAATTGCCTGATCAACGGATAACCCTTGCTTTTGCGGGGATGACCGAAGAACGAATCATCCATTGGAGTTATCCGGATGTGATGATTGTTGTAAGTAACGGCACGTACGACAACATCGAGGCGCAAGTTTCGCCGACCCGCTATGTCGGTTATTCCGTGCAGGAACAGAAGACGACGAAACACACGGCCGATGCGCTCGCGGCGCTGAAGACACCGGAATCGAACTTGTCTTCTTTTTATTCCGAATACCGGCTAGGAATCGAAGAAGCGGCCTTTAATGTGTTTATATTGGGATTTCTCGGGCTCGTTTTTGTCATGGCGACAGGAAGCATGATCTATTTCAAGCAATTGACCGAAGCGGCGGCAGACAAACCTCGGTTCGATATTCTTAAAAAAATCGGCGTAAGCGGAAAAGAAATCAGCATGGCCATTATCAAACAGAACGCCTTCATTTTTGCTCTGCCGCTCGCGATCGGGCTTGCTCACTACATGGTCATCCTGCAATTGTTGAAAAGGTTATTCAGCAATATGGCAGGCGCCAGTCTCATGCTGCCCATCCTGATCTGCGTCGCTGTGTTTGTCCTGATCTATTCGGTTTATTATGTGCTCACGGTCAACTCCATCAGCAGGATCGTCCATGGAAAAGCGGCCCCCGTGGTAAGAATTGCGGCTATTGCAATCATGGTCTGTCTACTGGTTCTGATTGGCATATTCTTCGGCACGGAAACCCCGACAACGCAGGATGAGAGGGGGCAGGCAGAGAAAATCCAGTTACAGCTTCCGAAACCTACTGGAGAATATTCTGTGGGGACGATGGAGATGCACTTCAAGGATGACAACCGGGTGGACCCATGGAAACAGGATAGAGACAGGGAGCTGATGGTCAGCATATGGTACCCTGCTTCGGGGAAAAGCGAGCAGAAGGCTTTGTACATGCAGCCCGGGGCAGCAAAGTATTACGATGAAAACACGATTTCAACGATCGGAGTGGATCCGGGGAGGGTCGATCTATCCGGTATCGGGACACATTCTTGGGTGAATGCACCTCCAGTGAACAACAGGGAGGGGTGGCCTATCCTCATCTACACACCTGGAGGATCTGTTCCAAGAAACTTCGGGACGGCTGTAGTCGAAGATTTGGCCAGCAGAGGTTATGTGGTTGTTGCCGTCGATCATACGTATGAAGCCTCTGCGGTCCAATTTCCCGATGGACGTGTGGCAACCGAGTTATTACCGTCTTTCAGCGCAGAAGTGATACTGAAGATGCTAGAGGTAAGAGTGGATGATATCCAATATGTGTTGGACCAACTTGAACTCATTAAGGAAGGCCGTCATCCAGGCGATCAACCTTTACCCGCTGGACTTCAAACAACATGGAACCTGTCAAAGATCGGAATATTCGGACATTCCGCCGGCGGGGCTACCGCTGCTCAGGTGATGTATGAGGATGACCGGGTTGACGCAGGCATCGATATGGATGGAACGATGGGCCACATGCCCGATAACCCGCTGCCGGTGGCGCAGCACGGATTGGATCGCCCGTTCATGCTCATGAATTCAGGCTACAATAAGGAGGGCGAGGTCGATTCCCATCTTACCGCGATGGACCGTCAATCGTTCTGGCAGCATTCGACCGGGTGGAAGCTCGATTTAAGCATACCCGAGGGAGCACATTATACGTTTACAGATTATCAGTCGCTTCTCCCACAGCTTCAAGAGAAGCTCAGTCTTTCGCCGCGAGTTGTCCAGCAGTTTATCGGAACAGCTGACCCACAGCAGACGATCGCTGCCCATCGAAATTATGTCGCTGCCTTTTTCGATTTTCATTTAAAGGGTGCTCCACAGCCACTGCTGGACTCCCCGTCTGCAGACTATCCTATGGTTGATTTTATTAAATAATGTCGAGCCTGAAGCGCCGTGGCGCTGCTGACCGCACAAATTAAACACACTTGCGAAGTCGCCATTTTGGCGGCTTTTTTTATGAATAAAGAAAGTATAACTTCGGGGGCGTAACCATCCTTAACTCGCAAGAAAAGCTTCAGCTAAAAGCGGTCTGTCTACTTATAGAATGTACGTCGATAGACGTTTTTCTTCTCGATATCAGTTCATGACCTAAACTAATAAGAATGATTACGATTTTCTGAAAATGATTGACATAAACGTATAATCGGGATAAAGTATATTTTGTTAATCGTAATAATTACGAATAATATTACCTCTGAAGACCAAACGCAAGATTGGTAGCTTAGAGACAAACTTATCATCGGGAGGGGAAGTAAATCCATGTACTTCAGATTCAACCAACGCAAGAAAACAGCTTATGTCGTAGCAGTCAGTTCATTTCTCTTATTCTTCGCATTCATCATGTCAGCTTGTGGGGGGAATGAGACTTCCAGCAGTCCGGATACCAAGCAAAGTGACAATGCATCGATACCGGTACCGTCCGATACCGATACTTCCGCAGTTCAGGAAGATTACATAACATTCCAGGATGCGACGGATCGCACTATTACGCTTCAGCAGCAGCCTGAGCGCATCGTCGTGCTATCGCCCGAATTCCTTGATCTATTATACGAGGTCGGCGGAGAGGCTGTAGGACGGATGGAGGCTACCGGCGTTTCGATTCCTGAACAGGCTGAAGCGATATCGTCCGTTGGCAGCGTCAGCCAGATCAACCTGGAACAGGTTGTAGCGCTCAGACCCGATCTGGTTATCGGGCAGGTACGGTTTCATAAAGAGCTTGTACAATCGCTCGAGAGCAGCGGGATTCCTGTAGCCTTGATGAGTCTGTCCAGCTATGAGGATATGAAGTCCAAAGCCGAATGGATGGCGAAGATAGCGGGTACGGAAGAGCAGCTCCCGGAAAAGCTTGAAGCCCTGGATGTGCAGGTAAACGAAATACTGGCAAAATTGCCGGATGAGGATCGTACCTTTATCAATCTGAATGTCACGCCGGGTGGAATTTCGATTCAGAAGAATGGCACATCGGGTCTCGAAATTGCGAAGATGTTGGGTCTGACCAACGCTGCCGAGAATCTGGAATCGTCGCCTAACAGTCCAACCACGACGCCTTACAGCATGGAGACGCTTGTGAAGCAGAATCCGGATTATATCTTTTTGATTATCCACGGACAAAAGACCGTTGGCGAGAAGAAGATTAAAGAGGAGCTTGAGAACAATCCGGCATGGGCCTCCATCGGAGCCGTCAAGAAGCAGCACGTCATTGTCGTACCATCCGATCTGTTTCTTACCAATCCGGGGCTTCACTATGATGAGTCTTTGGCGTATTTAGCCAAGCTGGTGTATCCGGAGATTTTCGGTGATGGTGAATAAAAGGGTCCGTCATGTATCCCTGATCATTATTTTCACGATCGCCGCAGTTTCGGCGTGCTTGATCAGTATAGCTACAGGGGCCGTCATGATTCCGCTTCGGGACATTATCACGGGTATCCTGCATCATGAACTGCCTGGGATGAATCGGGATATTATCTGGAACATCCGGCTTCCGCGGACGCTTGTTGCGATGCTTGTAGGCGCGAACCTGGCGGTCTCCGGGGCGCTATTGCAAGGCGTCATGCGCAATCCTCTGGCTGACCCCCATATTATCGGGGTCTCCAGCGGAGCCGGATTATTCGGGATTTTCCTGCTTGTGGTTGTACCGCAGTATGATTACTTACTGACGCCCGCAGCATTTCTTGGAGCGACTCTCGCCGCGTTCATTATCTATCTCTTGTCATGGAAGGATGGCGTAAGCCCTCTGCGAATCGTTCTGTCCGGGGTGGCTGTCTCAGCCTTTCTTGGATCCGGGATTTCGGCGATGCTTACCTTTTACAGCGATCGGGTGCATGGTGCCCTGATCTTCATGGTCGGCGGGCTTGCCGCCAAAAGCTGGCCGGATCTCTCGACCATACTGCCATACTCGCTTATCGGCCTTCTCCTGGCGATGATCTTCTCCAAGCAGATGAATATTATGATGCTGGGTGACGTCAACGCACGGAATTTGGGGACGCGGGTAGAGCTGTCCCGTTTATTGATAACCGCAATAGCCACGCTGCTCGCAGCCAGCGCCGTCAGCATCGCGGGCTTGCTTGGATTCGTTGGGCTGATCATTCCACACATCGCCAAGCTGCTTGTTGGCGGAGATTACCGGATTCTCATCCCGTCCTCTGCTTTGCTAGGCGCTGCAGTCCTGACGTTCTGCGACACGCTGGCAAGAATGATGTTCACGCCGATTGAGCTTCCGGTTGGAATCATCATGGGGGTGTTAGGCGCACCCTTTTTCCTTTATCTGTTAAGGAGGAGGAAAGCATGACACGTTTGGAGATTCGCGATCTTTCACTGAAATATCAGGATAAGTTTATCATTCAACATCTGGACATCTCCTTTGAGGCGGGATCCGTATACAGCATTATCGGGCCGAACGGATGCGGAAAGAGCACATTGCTTAAAGCACTTGCGCGCCAGCTGAAGCCCGCAGGAGGGCAGGTTCTGCTTGATAGCAAGGCGTTATCCGAGTTGAACGGGAAGGATGTGGCCAGGCAGCTGTCCTATATGGCCCAATCGCAAGAGCCCATTGAAATCACCGTGAAGGAATTGGTCGGATACGGAAGAACGCCGCACCAGCCTTACTGGAATCATGTTAGCGCCAGGGACCGTGAGATCACGGATTGGGCATTGAAAGTAACCGCTCTTACGCCTTATGAGGATCGACTTCTGCATACGCTGTCTGGCGGGGAAAGACAGAGGGCGTGGATTGCCATGGCTTTGGCTCAGCAGCCCGGCGTGCTGCTTCTGGACGAACCGACCACTTATTTGGACATTGCCCATCAATTAGAGATTTTGGAGCTAGTACGGGGATTGAATCAACAATTAAAGATGACCGTCATCATGGTTCTGCATGATATGAATCACGCTTCGATCTACTCGGACTATATCCTGGCGATGAAATCAGGAAAGGTGGAAGGTTATGGCTCACCATCCGAGGTCTTGACTCCGGATCTGCTGGGCAGGGTGTTCGGTGTTGAAGCTTCCGTGGAAACCGACCCGGCTCGTGACAAGCCCATTTGCCGGATTACCGGATTAATCAAGAAATAAGGAGGCGAACGCAATGGAACATATAGATCAGCAATATCCCTTTACAGCCATTGTCGGCCAATCCAGAATGAAGCTGGCTCTCGTTCTGAATGTCGTGAATCCGAAGCTCGGGGGCGTTCTGATTCGAGGGGAGAAAGGAACGGCGAAATCAACCACAGTACGTGCCTTATCGGGGCTTGTGCCTGATCTGAACGTTGTCAATTTGCCGGTGAGTGCGACGGAAGACCGGGTAGTCGGTGCTTTAGACATCGAGCATGCGATCAAGCAGGGAGAAAAGAAATTTGAACCCGGATTGCTGGCTGCGGCCCACGGCCATATTTTATACGTCGATGAGATTAATCTGCTCGATGATCATATTGTGGATGTGCTTTTGGATGCAGCTGCCATGGGGGTTAATACCGTTGAGCGAGAAGGCATCTCCTATTCTCATCCGTCACGGTTCCTATTGGTAGGGACGATGAATCCCGAAGAAGGGGCCCTGCGTCCGCAGCTATTGGACCGTTTTGCGCTGTCGGTGGAGATCGGCGGGGAAAGGGACGTTCAAGAGCGCGCGCTTGTAATCCGCAGACGATTGGAATATGAACGTGACCCTGCTGCATTTGCTGCGCGATATGAGCCGGAGCAGAAGCGGGTGTTGAACCAGATCCTACAAGCCCGGGACCGTCTGGACCATATCCCGATCTCGGACGATGTGCTCGAGCTGGCAGCGAAAATCGGCATTGCACTGGAGGTGGAAGGACACCGTTCCGACATCACCCTTATCAAAACAGCGGTTACTCTGGCTGCCTGGCAAGGGAAGGGGACTGTAAGCAAGGAGCATATGCAAGAAGCGGCGTACTTGGTTTTGCCTCATCGCATGAGACGGCAGCCGTTTGAAGATACCGGCGGCATTGAACAGCGATTACAGGCGATGCTGACATCAGTCGAATGGGTACCGTCATGATAACGGAAGAGTTGAAGAGCGCCGCTCCAGTTTACCCATTCAGTGCGATTTTGGGCCAAGAGAGGGCCAAACGAGCGGTACTGCTATTTCTTGTCAATCCAGCGATCGGAGGCATTCTCATTAATGGCCATCCCGGGTCGGGTAAAAGCGCTCTGCTGCACGCGGCCTCTTCTTTGGTCAGGCCGCGCCGAATGATATCCATACCTGTCAACGTTACGCCGGACCGGTTGCTCGGCGCTTTGGATATGGCAGCCGCCATGAAAAGCGGAAAGCTGGCGCTTGCTTCAGGATTGCTGGAAGATGCCGATGGACAGCTTCTGCTTGCGGATCATATGAATCTAATACCTGAAGCGATTTTGAAGGAGATTGTCAGCGCGCTGTCTACGGGCTGGATATATCTGCAAAGAGAAGGGGTATCCGCGGTTCGGAGAAGCCGTTTCATGCTGCTTGCAGCTATGGATCCCAATGAAGGCAGTGTATCGCCTCCCCTACGGGACCATTTTGGTTATAGCGTTACGTTGGACGATATCCGCGATCCCATATCTAGAGCAGAAATTATTCGCCGAAGTCTTCAGTTTGAGCGTGATCCATCGGCGTTCCAGAACCGATATCGGCCACTAGATGAAACGCTGCGTCTTCGCGTCGAAGCCTCCGCACAATCTCTTACCCAGGTCCAGGTGTGCGCTGACATGATTCAATTGTCAGCCTCCATCGCTAGAGAAGCTGGCATCAGCAGCTCCCGAGCTGAACTTAGTCTCATTGAAGGGGCAAAGGCTGCCGCCGCATGGGATGGTCGTACCGAGGTCACTTCGGCCGACATCCGGGAGATAGCAGAATTTGTGCTTCCCCACAGAATGAGACATGCAATGGAGAAACCCCGTGCTTCTAGCGGCGGCTCGCCTGACCAGGGTAACAATAAGCAGCCGGAGCAATCGCTTGAGGATCATGCTCGCTCTTCTCACATGCCTCCGCAGAAAAGTCCTGAACAAAAATGGAATCCCCATAATCCCGGCAACGATTCTTCTGCCAGCCACGACGCAAATAGCCGTACGACAGATCAGCAAGCGGATGATCGACAGCGCGTATCAGAAGGTTTGGAGGAACGGGTCCTGCTGCCTGACGAAACGTATAAAATTAAGCCGTTGCAGCTCGAAGGGATGCGTAAGATCGATCATGAGGGATCGGGTAAACGAAATAAATCATGTGCCAACCAGAAGAAAGGCAGAGCTATGGGATATATGTACCCGAGCAGGAACCTGCGAACCGACGTGGCTTTTGATGCCACGATCCGCGCGGCGGCTCCCTATCAGACGATCCGAACCAAAAGAAAGGGAGTGGCGTTTGCCATTGAGTTTGATGATTTGCGTCAAAAGAAAAGGGAGAATCGGGTTGGGGCAACCTTACTGTTCGTTGTTGACGCCAGCGGCTCCATGGCGGCTCGAAAGCGAATGACCGCCGTCAAAGGTGCTATTCTGTCTCTGCTGCAGGATGCTTATGAGAAGAGAGATCGAATTGGCATGATCGCCTTCAGAAATAACGGAGCCGAGCTCATTCTCCCGGTAACGCGCAGCATCGAAGCCGCGTCCAAGCAACTTCGGGAAATTCCCACAGGTGGAAAGACGCCTCTGGCAGACGGGCTTGTCCATGCGTACAAGGTGCTCCATACGGAGAAACGCAGAAATAACGATACGCTGCCGATCATGATTATCGTAACGGATGGCCGAGCCAATGAAAGCTCCATCGGATTAACCGCGTATGCTGATATTTGGAACGAATGTCTGGAGGCAGCAAAGCTGATCCACGCCGCCGGGATTCGCTGTCTGGTGCTTGATACAGAGCAGGGATTTGTCAAATTGGGACGTTCGAGAGAACTGGCTGATGCTTTAGGTGCGGAATACAGATTCCTTGACCACGTAGATGACAAAGGGATTGCAAGGGCCGTCCGCGCCACCATGAAATGAACCGAAATCGCGTTAAATATAGAGGGGAGGCGACAGGAGTGAAGATCGCTGTTTTGACGACATCGCATGCAGCGATGAGGGATTTGTCGCAGCTATATAAGAAATGGGACGCATCTCTTCGCAGTCGTCTATCGTTATCCGTGTTTAATATAGAAGGAACGTTATCGGAAGAAGAATGGAAACGGCTGAAAGCAAAGGTAGAAGAAGCGGAGTTCATTATTCATGATCCGCACGGCACGCCAGCTCTAACCCTTTCCCGCATTCATGATCTTTGTGCAGGTCTTGAGGCCGAGCAGGTGATTCTAGGAGGAAATGCGGATGGGATTCAAGATATGTTCAGATTGGGCTCGCTGCGTTATGAAGATATTGCCGGCAGCGGTCATCGGGGGGATCCGTCGGCTTCTTTCGTTCAGGTTGATAAAAGACAAGATCTTGAGCATTACCAAACCTTACTCGAATACTGGAGACATTCAGGTATCGACAATTTGGAGCATATGCTTGGCTACATCGCTACAACCATTGGCAAGGTAACGGATTGGCCACCGGTGGAACGGCCCTTTGTTCTAGAGACGTTAGGTATTTACGACCCCTTCTTGAAGCGATCGTATGAATCTTTGAAGGCGTATCAGACCTTCGCACCCGTTCGGAACAATGTGCCGACGGTAGCCGTACTTTTTATGGGGTACAGCTATCCGCTCCATACCGGGGAAATCGTTGGCGGAATCATACAGGACCTTCGAAAATTTGCGAACGTCCTACCCATCGCACTCACTTCCTTGGTACGCGTCGATCCCCAACGGCTGCGAAATTTACTGATGCAAGGAGGCGCCGAGGGTGGGAAGATCGATCTGATCGTAAATTTTGTTCCGTTCCGGCTTGGCGCGGGACCAACCGGAGGGAAGAGCGATGAGATCCTATCCTTATTAAAGGATGTTGAAGCGCCGATGTTCCATCCGTTCTTCTTAACACGAAGGGAACGGGAAGAATGGGAAGGCTCGCTGCAGGGTTTATCGCCTTCCGAATTTTTGGTCCAAATGATGCTGCCCGAACTTGACGGGAGCATCGACATGCTTCCGGTTGCCGCATTATCCGGCCGTGAATACGATGAGGAAATGCAGCTGCATACGAAGGAACTGCAGGTCATAGAGGAACGAGCGCAGCGATTGATCAGCCGGGTTAAGCGATATCTGGACCTTCGAACCAAGCAGCCATCCGAAAAGCGTATTGCCATCATCGGCTATAACTATCCTCCCGGGGAGGGGCATTTATTTCAGGCATCGTTTCTGGATACGTTCGAATCCATATCCCGAATCGCGACAGCGATGAAAGATCACGGATACACGACAGAGGTTTTTACCGGAGCTGAATTAAGGGAGCGTTTCATTCGGGAGGGAGCAGTCAATTCCGGAGTCTGGACGGACGAGCGTTGGTCCGTTGAGCTTCCTAAGTTCGACAATAAGGCCTATGAGCAGAATAATAAGGTGTTTGCCAATCGAAGGAACGCGCTTATTTCGCAGTGGGGTGAGGCGCCGGGCAATATCATGACAACGGAGGATGGCGCATTCAAAATCCCTGGTTTGCTCACCGGAAACCTGTTTATCGGGGTTCAGCCCAGCCGGGGCGTTCACGAGCATCCCGAGGCTGCTTACCATGATAAGAGCCTCCTTCCGCACCATCAGTATTTAGCCTTTTATCAATACATTCGGGACGAATTCAAGGCGGATGCCATCCTGCATGTGGGAACCCACGGTACCATTGAGTTTCTAGAGGGGAAAGAGAGCGGAATGTCCGGTGATTGTTTGCCGGATGCCCTAATTCAAGATCTTCCGCATTTTTATGCGTATTATGTTGGCAATCCGTCCGAGGCAATGATTGCGAAGCGAAGATCGCATGCGGCCTTGATCGGCTATCAATCCCCGCCCTTCGCGACAAGTGGATTATATGGCGAATATGCCGGGCTTGAAGCGATGCTGCATGAGTACCGGGAAACGGAACGGCTGAATCCAATGCGTCTTCCCGACGTAAAGAAGAGGATACAGGACCAAGCTGCATCGCTTTCGATGGAAACGGCTGATCTGGAAGAGCTCGAAATCGAGCTGTATCGGATTCGAAGATCCATGATCCCGAACGGCCTGCATGTTGTCGGTGAGGGCTACGACCATGAACAAGCGGCAGGGCATATGAAAATGGTTGTGAGCCATGATCAGGGAACGCTTGGTTCACTGCAAAGAGTATTTGCAGCTTCCATGGCTTGGGATTATGATGACCTGCTGGAAAACACGGACATTGAAAGACTGCAACAACTGGATGCGAGTGTGGAAAATGCCGTGTTATCCTTCATTCAAAATGAAATGATCCCAGAGCCACCGCCGCTGACGGATGAAATGATGGCACGCTGGAAGGACATTTGGAATACTGGCTTAACGGCTTATCATTCCACCAAAGCGGATATGGAGCTTAAGAACCTGCTGCGGGCACTGGATGGGGCATATTTACCGGTTAGTCTAGCCGGCGATAGCATTCGCAATCCGGAGGTCTTGCCGTCCGGGAACAATCTGGTTCAGTTTGATCCGAGATCCATTCCAAGCCGGACGGCGGCTGCAAGCGGTTCGAAAATCGCCGAGAATACCCTGAAGCTGTATTATAAAGCCCATCAGACATATCCTAAAACGACGGCACTCGTGATGTGGGGGCTGGAAACTTCGCGAACCCAAGGGGAGACGCTAGGCCAGATTCTGGCTTATCTCGGCGTCAGGATCAAGGAACGGGGACATTCCATGCATATGGGATATGAAATCATTCCACTTTCCGAGCTGAACCGACCGCGAATCAATGTAGTCGTGCATATCTGTGGATTTTTCCGCGATATGTTTCCGGACCAGCTGTCAACGCTTCATCGCATTTTTAGAGAAGTATCCGAGCTGGAGGAGCCGCTGGATCAAAATGGGTTCAAACAGCACTCGGAGTTACTGTACCGACAGCTGCGCAATGCCGGCGCCGGGCACGACGAGGCTTGGGACTTGGCATGCGCCCGTATTTACGGTCCTGCCGAAGGGGAATACGGAACGTCTGTAACCAAGCTGATCGAGACCAAACAGTGGGAAGAGGAAAGCCAGCTTGGGACGGCATTTATGAGCAGCCTGAAGCATGTGTACAGTTCCAACCACAGAGGCAAGGAAATGCTTGAGCTGTATCAGTCCAACTTGGCTGCCGTGGATATCGTTTCGCAAATCCGGAGCAATCATGAACACGAAATTACGGATTTGGACCATTATTACGAATTTTTCGGAGGGCTGGCGAAATCGGTTGAGATCGTCAAGGGCAGTCGAGCGGAAATGTATATCACCGATACCACGCGCGAGCAGGCATTAACGGAGGAAGTGCGCAAATCGATACAGCGAGGCGTTCGAACCCGCTTGCTCAATCCCAAGTGGATGGACGGATTGCTGAAGCATGAATATCACGGTGTACAGAACATAGCCGACCGGACGGAAAATTTGCTCGGTCTGGCAGCAACAACGAACCAGGTGGACTCCTGGATTTTCTCATCGGTTCACAAGGAATATGTTGCGGACGAACAGCGCAGCAAGCAAATGCGGGACAATAACCGTTCGGCATATCACCATATGCTGGAAACTCTGCTGGAGAGCCATCAACGGAACTATTGGAACGCATCGGAGGATGAATTGGGTGTGTTGCGGGATCGTTATTTGGAGCTTGAAGGAGATCTGGAAGGCGGTACCTAGGTCGTAAAGTTGAAGATAAACTATGTCACAACCGGGATAGCAGGGATGATATCATCCCTGTTTTTTCTTTTTTTGGTTCAAGATTAGCATCATCCTTATATTCGGCTATTGTTATGTTTTTGCCACAATTGTTCTCGAATATCAATAGAAAAAACAGTATAATAAAAACAAACAAAACTAAACAAAAACATTCGGATAAGGCGGTGGCAGGGATGAATCAGAATTTTTTGCATCCGGCAGATCAGCTCCTTCAATTTATCAATCGTATTTACAACCATGGCATGACGACCACGTCCGGGGGCAATCTGTCAATCAGGGACCAGAACGGAGATATTTGGATCACGCCGGCCGGGGTGGACAAAGGCTCTTTAACCCGGATGGATATGGTATGCGTGAAGGAGAACGGCACGGTCCTGGGCATTCACAAGCCGTCCAGCGAGTTTCCGTTTCACAGGCTTATCTATCAAGCCCGTCCGGACTTGAAAGCGATCATTCATGCCCATCCGCCCGCACTGGTTTCGTTCAGCATCGTCCGGCGCATTCCGGATACCAGGCTGCTTCCGAACGAACGGCAGATTTGTGGCGAGATCGGGATCGCGCCTTACGCCCTGCCTGGAAGCGAGCAGCTCGGGGAGAACATTGCGGCTGTTTTCAAGCGCGGGATCGACACGGTTATGCTGGAGAACCATGGCGTTGTGGTCGGAGCTGGGGACCTTTCTCAAGCGTTTAACCGGTTTGAAACCCTGGACTTCTGTGCGCGGCTGGAGATCGAGGCGCGTCGACTCGGAAATCCCGTCCTGCTGACCGATGAGGATTACGATACCGTCCGCAACAAAAGCACGCTGCAGTTGGATACGTATATCTACGACACCTGCACGTCGGAGGAAAAAGAAATCCGCCGAGAGATGTGCGCACTCATGCGGCGTGCGTATAAACAAGGTTTGTTCACAAGCACGCAGGGCACCTTTTCCCATCGATTGTTTGGAAATGATTTTGTCATCACACCCTACGGCAAAGACCGCAACGATCTGGAACCAGGTGACCTTGTCCGTATTGAGAACGGTAAAGTCGAGGCTGGCAAACAGCCGAGCAAGTCTGTCTTTCTCCATGAAGCGATCTACCAAATGCAGCCGCATGTCCATTCGGTCATTATCGCGCATCCTCCCAACATCATGGCATTTGCCGTAACCGATACCGCATTCGATTCAAGAACGATTCCGGAGAGTTATATCTTGCTTCGCGGAATGCCAAAGCTTCCTTTTCATGCGGTTTACAATGAACCTGAGCGTACCGCTTCACTGTTTAAAGCCGATACGCCGATTGGCATTGTAAATAATAATTGTGTAATTGTTACCGGTCAGAGCCTGCTCAACGCGTTTGACCGATTGGAAGTTGCCGAGTACAGCGCCAAGTCCATTCTGTCGGCAAGTACGCTCGGCAATGTTATACACATCGATGACGACCGGATTCGCGAGCTTGAAGCAGCGTTTCATCTAGAATAGGAAGATCATGGGATACCTCAGCTGTACCAAGGCTGCCGCGGGAATAGAGCGGCAGCCTTTCGTTTGTTCTGGCTTGAAGCATGGAAGTTGGTATTTACAATAATAGCGAAGATGTCTATTATATATATAGACAAAACGTAAATACGTTTATAAATGTTTAGAAATGAGGAGAGACCATGGAAAACCCTGCTTCTACAAATCATAAACCCGTGATGATTTCGGATAACTATGGGAAAGTGGATGGACGTTTCGCATATAAGACAGATGTAAGAGCCCTATCTTTGGGATTGAGCGGGCAGAATGAGGATGGCAAGGCGCATATTGCCGCCAAAGTATGGAGAACTGCCGAGGGACAAGGGATTGGATCTTCGGATGAGATCCCCATCCATCGAATTCTAGATTTGTCCATTCTCATTTGCAGTGCCCTGACCCATTTTAGCGAAGCCTATAGATATGAACATTTATATGATCCACAACATCCTGTGATCGACCGGATCGGATTGCAGGGGAACGCTATGACGGTGGCTGTTTGTACGGATAACGAAGAGATTCATGAGGATATCAAGCTGTTCAACGAGTCATTGAGCGATAACGGTGAGATGATTGGAGAACGTCTGCGCACTTTAACGAGAATGTTAGAGGAATTGGGTTATGCACGATGAGAAACCCGTCAAACGGGGAGTTAAGAGGCTTTTCCCGTGTTCAGAGTTAACGAGAGTTTGGAGGTGAGCGGTCATGAACGACCAGAATGACAATGAATCTTGCGTGCTGTCTCCTGGGAGAGAATGGACTGACGAAGAAAAGAGCCTTGTCTGGAAAAAACCATTAACGCATAAAGTAAGCGAGGAAGAACGCCGAATCACGAATGAAATTAAGCGTAATTGGCATCGCGGCGAGATGAAAATCGCCAATATTCTATTGGAAGGAGATGCCGGCTCCGGAAAAACACAGCTCGCCAAGGCGCTGTCTGCAAACTTCAGGTTACCCTATACCAAAGTAACTTGTTTTGCCGATATGGATAAATCGGATATTCTTGGCGCCATTTTACCGGTTATTTCATCGGATCGAATGAAGCAGCTGGAAACCGCCGACCAAGCGGCCTTGAAAGCATTATACGAAAGCGATGGCTTTCGAAGCTCGACGGAGATTTTAATGGAGGCGCTGGAGATTCCACAAGAGATGGCTGCCGCCAAGATAAAGCATTTATTGAAGCTGGCTGCGAATAACGCTCAGGATGGAGCTGTAGAGTATCGATTTTACGCTTCCGAGATCGTCAGAGCTTTTCAAAAGGGATATCTGCTGGAAATACAGGAACCGAACGTGATTCGGGATGCTGGCGTATTGATGGCATTAAATTCCGCATTGGAGCCGGGCGGCAGTCTTAATCTCCCAACGGAGATCGTGCACCGGCATCCGGATTTCATAGCCGTGATCACGGCAAACCGCAGTTATGCGGGATCCAGGCCGCTTAACGAGGCATTGCGCGACCGAGTGCAGCATACGGAGAAGATGGACCTGCCGACCAAAGAGATCATGATGGAGCGGGCAATGGCCAAAACCGGTTATCGGAACGAAGAAATGCTGGACGTGCTGGCAAGCGTCATTATTCTATTGGATAAAACGGCCCGGGCTAATGCCATTAAAGGCGTGGCTGGCATGCGCTCCTACTTCTATTGGGTGGATGCCGTTGCTCAAGGTGCTCCTGCGAGGGAGGCACTTTACCATAAAGTGATCTACAAGATAACTACCGATTCGGAAGAGATCAAACTGCTGGAAGAAGCGCTGGTAGGCGAAGGCTTATTGGATACGTTGGAGGAAGTCCCGATTGAAAATAATAAAAAGCGGAATGCAGATGCAGTGGAGATCACGACATGGGGCAGCGATATAGACCCGGACTCCACTTCTGATGGGGAAGCCGAGGAAGAAGGGCTCCGGTTAAAAAAGTCCGCTGAAAGCGAAAACAGCACAACCATCCTCGCGGATGAATCAGCGGATATGGAGAGTACGGATTCAGGGGAGGACGGATCACCGCAATATCATCAGGCCAATCCCGCACCCATGTCGGAGGAGGAGAAGCAGAGGGAGCGGGACTTCCGCAAAAAACTGAATCAAGTCTCCAGAGCCATCGTGTCCGACTCGATTCATCAGGCTGTTAAGCTGATCGTTCACCGTCCTGAATACGAACCGAATCAGCAGGAGGAATATTCGAGTCTGAGTAAGGGCCTTATGCCCATCGTTCGGGAAATCGCCAGAAAGACGCTGCCGCTATTGGAGCATGAGATCACCGCGGAATATGCCAAAAACCATTACTATGGTTCTAAATTTCAGGCTGACAGCGTGGCCTATCGCGATTTCAAGTATTTTGCCAAGAAACGTCCTCCGACGGAATCCCCTGGTCTTGTGGTCGGTTTGAGGGTGGATGAATCCGCATCGATGGCTGCTTTCGGTAGATTAGAGGCGGCCAAGCGGGCGGTCATTACTGTCTATGAATTCTGCCAAATTTGCCATATTCCTGTTTTAATTTACGGGGATACTGCGGATGTTTCCCGTTTGGAACAAATGTCCATCTTCGCATATGCCGATTATGATCAACCGGATGTTCGGGATCGGTTCAGGTTGATGGGGATCCGTGCCAGAAGTAATAATCGGGATGGTATGGCTTTAAGAATTATGGCGGAACGGTTAGCAGCTTCACCGAAGCAAACCAAGCTGTTGATCAGCATCAGCGACGGGCAGCCAAAAGCCATGGAAGACTATACAGGAAATCTGGCTATTCAGGACATGCAGCAGACGCTATCCGAATACGAAAGAAAAGGAGTCAAATTTTTGGCGGCCGCCATCGGTCAAGACAAGGATGTCATTAGTCAGATCTATGGTGCCGAGAGGTTTTTGGATATGACCAACCTGAATGAGCTGCCAGCGAAATTGGTGCGCATCATTTCCCGGTACTTGTAAGATCATACTGAACAGCTTCCGCCTGCGTGTCCTTGTGACATGCGGGCTTGTTCCCGTATTTATGTCAGTGAATACCTGAAATGCCTTCTTGGTAAACTGGACATGTGCCCTGTTCAAACATTATAGTTAAAAGAATGAAGATCACGTCATTTTGTCGGATTTTTTCGGTGTCGTGAATCAATAATCAGCTTTACATCTTGAATATGTATACATAAGTAAGGGAGGACATGTATGGAGCAACCCCGTATTTGGCCGGATCGGTTCAAGCGCTTTTTTCTGAACAATAAGTTTGTGCTTCTTTTGCTTGTTCTGTTGCTGGTTGGACTCAATGTGTTGGTTCTAAGCAAGATTTCGTTTGTGCTGCATCCGCTCGCCGTGTTAATCAAGACGATCGTGTTGCCGATCATTTTATCAGGAATTCTCTATTATTTGCTGAACCCTCTGGTAGATGTAATGGAAAAATGGAAGATCAAGCGCGGATGGTCCATCCTGATCCTGTATCTGGTTATTGCCGGTATTCTAACGATCGTGGTGCTCGCGGTCATTCCGGTGCTGCGCAACCAGATTATGGGGCTGATTGATAATTTTCCGACATATAGCGAAAAGGCTAGACAGCAGTTTGAAGATCTAACGGGCAGCGAGTTGTATAATCAGATTCAAGAAACCATGAACATTAACTCCCAAGAATGGTGGACAACCGTCACGCAGAAGGCAACGGAAATTCTGAACCATACATGGAGCAGAGTGGGCGGGTTTCTGGGTGCTTTTACGGAGGTTGTGCTGTCGATTGTGACCGTACCCTTTGTGCTGTTTTATATGCTGAAAGACGGCAAAAAGCTCCCTCTGAAAATATTGTCTTTCCTGCCGACGAAGAGTCGTTCCGGAATTTTGCATGTGCTTCAGGATATCAATCATCAGATCAGCTCGTTTATCCGCGGGCAGATTATTGTGAGCTTCTGCATTGGGATTCTGCTCTATATCGGTTACATGATCATCGGTCTGGATTACGCGTTGATTCTTGCGATTATTGCATCGTTCACCAGCGTGGTGCCCTATCTGGGACCCGCAATTGCGATTACGCCTGCGCTCATTGTGGCTTTGGTCACTTCTCCGATGATGCTGCTGAAGATGGTGGCGGTATGGACGATCGTGCAGTTAATCGAAGGGAAGTTCATCTCACCGCAAATCATGGGCAAAACGCTTAAGATTCACCCCATTACGATTATCTTCGTCATTCTGACGGCCGGTAATCTGTTCGGTGTGGTTGGCATTCTGTTAGCCGTTCCCGGTTATGCGGTCCTCAAGGTTTGTGTATCCCATATCTTCGAATGGTTCAAGGACACATCGGGATTATATGATCCTCGGAATAACAACACGCTGAAATAGTCCATCAAATTTCGGCGGTTGCATGCCCCGTTGACCGTAAGGCTATCATATGAGTTTGCTTGCGAAGTCGCCATGTTGGCGGCTTTTTTTGCGGACAAATCTTTTCAAAGAATCAGAAGGTAAATGTAACCAAGACCCACCCTATAACCTGGGTTCATTGCAAAAACGAATCCGAGTTAATATAATGGATATCATAGGTCTATGTAATTCGAAATTAAAGGAGGAAACCGCCATACAGTTTTCCAAAAGCGTTGATTATGCTCTCCACGCCTTAATCCATTTGGCTCATTCGGAGCGTGACCAGAACATCGGAATCAAGGAGTTATCTGCGACGCTGGGCGTTTCGGAAAGCTATTTGTCCAAAATCATGTCCAAGCTGAGGCAGGATGGAATCGTGCGGGCAGTGCCGGGCGTGAACGGAGGCTACGAGCTTGCAAAGACGGCCGAGCAGATTACATTCCTTGAAGTGATACAGGTGATCGAAGGAAGGCAGCAGCTCTTTGAATGCTCAAATATGAATTCGCGGCAGCATCGTTTGCTGACCGAAGAGAAGGCTGCCGAGAAACAAGAGGACCATCCCCGTGAGTGCGTATGCCTGGTCAAACAGGTGATGGACGGTGCCGAACGGCAATTGAATCGATACTTGGAGGAGCAAACGATCCAGTCGGTATTGGACGCGGCATCAAAACGTGGCAGCTGTGCTGAGAACAAGAAGTGATGAACTTCTTGCATTCCGAATGTGGATACATTAAGTCTATAATACATGTGCACATGAAATGAAGGTAACTTCTCATCAAGCCGAAAGTTTGGGAGGGATTGTAATCGATAAACTCTTTGAGAAATTAAGCGGGTTTGGAGAAAGAGAGCATTGGCTTTTACTTCGTCAGTTGGTGAATACAGCGATACACGATTCTACGCATGGTGAGCACGAAGATAGAATGTTCGGTCAAAGATTGTATAATTTGATGGAAATGCACATAGATACCGTTAGCTACCAGAGACTGCAAGAAGAGAAACTTCAAACTCACGTCCATATTGTGTTCAGTCTCTCTGAAGCCGGTTCATTAAAAGTTGCGCTCAGTAAAGTTGGTAAACGGGAGGAATCTCGGGTAGTAGCATTTAATGATTGGTTTTCAGTTGGTCCCATCACGGAATTAAGCACAAAGGAGGGGCAGCTCCGAAGGCAAATGTGGTTGATGGAACATGACAGGGACTCATATTATTCAGACAGTATAAACCAGGAACACCAAATCGAGCGTATGATCGATACGCTGAAGAATATACCGGAGAGCAAGACCGTTGTGATATGGTGCGGGGATAATGCCCATGATCAAACGGGGCTTCGATTTGCAATGTATCTGCTGAGGGAGCGGACGAGTCCAGTCCATATGGTCAATGTGACACAAATACTCACAGAAACGGCGCAGGGTAATGCTCCAGTATCGCAGGCATTGGTCGAACGAGATAAATACATCGAAATCGTCAGAAATTATGGTGAGGGAATCCCTCTTAATTCTGATCTGAGGAAGCGTTATGAGTCAGAATGGTTGGAGTTGGCTGGACAGGATGATGTGCTTCGACTCTGGGAAGAGGGAAAAATCATAGGCTGCCAAGAGGATAAACTGGACGAGGTTATCGTCAAATCGGTCATGGAGCTGCAAGATAAACTCAATCCTGGTAATTTTGTTAAGGCTGGAGACGTCGTGACTAAAATACTGGAGAGCTCACAGCAGCGTATAAGCTATTCCTTTATCATCTACAGAATCTGGAGTTTGGTCAATGATCGTGTTTTAACGTTCAAGGGTTTACCGGGTTATCCTCATCAATTCTGGCTAGGTTTATCGCATGTTTAAGAAGCCGCCATGGGCGGCTTTTTGTGTTGATTTGGACAGTTCTTACCCCATGTAAGGAAAGGCACTTGGATTTCACGCGTTTTTCTATTGACCGAATGTTCAGTCTTAAATTATATTAGAAGCATAATCTGAATCATCATCCATAGGAGAGAGGAGTTTTCAAATGGATTTAGCTTATCAGACTCAAGGCAGTGGGACACCCGTTGTGTTGGTACACAGCCCAGGTGTAGATTCAAGAGAATGGAAGTATATTGCTCCGCAGTTAGCCCGGAATCATCAAGTCATCACGTATGATGGTCGCGGAACGGGAAAATCCCCTGCGCCGCAAAAGCCAACCAGCTTGGTTGAAGACCTACGGTCATTGCTTGATCATCTGGAAATTGACCGCGTTTCGCTTGTCGGTCATTCCATGGGAGGGCAGGCAGTTACGAATTTTGCCTTGACTTACCCTTCTAGAGTCGACCAGTTGGTATTAATCGCACCATCGCTAACCGGATTCGAGCACTCCCAGCCCTTCATCGATTGGATGGCCCAAGTTAATGCTTGTGCACCCGATGTCAACCGTCTGGTTGAACAATCGTTAAGCGGGCCGAATTATCGGGTGACGATGTCCAGCTCTGAACGGGATTTTATGCGCGAGATGCATACGTTGTATATGACCAGAGTGTTTAGTGAGTGGAAGAGCTTCGAGGTGGTATGGCCGATGCCGCCAGCGATCGAGCGGTTGGAGGAGCTTGTTGCAAACACGCTGTTTATTCAGGGGACGGTCGAATGGGAGGATATGCAGCGAATTGCGGAACAGTTCAAGCGAGTTCAAGACGTCCGTTTCGAGGTAGTCGAGGGGGCTGACCATATGATCACGCTGACGCACGCAGAAGAACTGGCTGGTTTGATTCTTACATTTTTAGCGAGAGGGTAAAGGGACTCATCCGGCAGAACTACAAATAAAAAAATAGGCGCTTTGCTTGGTAGAGTGACCAAAGATTGCACTTAAAAAAGCCGCACAAAATGCGGCTTTTTTGATGAATTCACGCGATTTTTCTCAACGAGTAAGTGAAATGACTTTTATTCATTGCGACTGTTATTGTCCAATAAACGGAAGATGGGAGAGAGACGGTTTCACGCCCCCCGATTGCCTCGGCTCCTCACTTGTCGGCTTTTTTCTCCGGTGCAGCCGGGGGTGCTTTTTTAGATGTTTCCTGGCTCGTCTCAAAGCTAATCGGCGTTATGCCTTTTGCCTGCCATACTGTACCTCTACGCTCGTACTCGAATAACTGTTCAATGGCATTCGCAATCTGCGGCCCGACTTCGCGCTCAACCAAATACAAGGCCACATCAAGTCCGGAAGTGACACCTCCGCCAGTCACCAAGCGCGGACCATCTTCCACGATTCTTGCTTCAACCGGAACTGCACCGAGAGCTCCTAGCGCCCCCATGCCGATCTGATTGGTGACTGCATATCTGTCTTTCAACAAGCCATCCATAGCTAGCAGCAATGAACCTCCGCACACGGTAGCCACCGTGACTTCTTTATTATTCATCGCTTGTTTCATCATACTTGTTAAACCAGTATCCTTAGCCTGCCTTAAAATGTTGGGAATAGCGTCTTGGGAATTCCCCGCCGGCTTTCCCGACGCTCCAGGAACCACTATAATTCCGGAACGGTTAGGGTCTAATACGGCTTGCGCTTCGAGGGTAGGCCCATTCAGTCCGCTCGGGACCGAACGTTTACCTTCTGCAGATACCAATTCAACCGTGACTTTTCCACCAGTATACATGCCAGCGGCAGCAAATACTTCATATGGCGCTAATGCGTCCAGCAGATCAAACCCATCGAATAATACGATTTGTACATGTATGCTTTTGTCCTTGGATGGATCTTGCTTCTTAGTGCTTTCCGCGCTTGCTGCGGGGGCTAACAGACTTAGAATGAGCGTGAACGACATGAGTAAGCTAAGTATTTTTTTCATCCTTACATCAATTCCTTTCGATTCGTTCTGATGATCATTTCAGGAATAACTAGCAGCAGCGCAATCGAACCGTAAACGCCGATGGTGTAGCTGGTAGCGTAAACGTACCCAAACCCCTGATGAAAAAGGGAAGTAATGAGATGAATCAACATGTTCGTGAAGCAAAAGGCGTAACTACGAATCATCCAGTTGCGATGACGATTGATCCGTTTCCTCTTGATCTGGACGAGCGCCGTAATGGTGATAACCAGCCAGATCATATTCAGCAGATTGAATCCCATGCTGCTTATTTTTCCGCCGGTGGCGTAGGGGGCCATATAGCCGGAAGTCAGCACAACTAGCAGTACGGATACGATATATACATAGCCGTTTATGCGATGGAGCCTGAGGCTTTTTTCAAAAGTCCGATTCGAAAAGTTAATCAGCCCCGATGCCATGGCCATACATGCGAATGCAACATGAACGTACATGACATTTAACCAAACCGGGAGATTAAGCTCGCGCTTCAGCCCGGTTTTATGGCTTAAAAACCCCGCAGCACCGGGATCGATCCAGTAGTTTTTAACCAAGGCGTATAGTATAAATAGAATACTGACACAGGCCAGCAGTAGGTATAACGATTTCCGTTTCTTCATCCGTTCCCAACTCCCGAAGCGCCATATTTGATACATTCCATTCCTGAAAAAAACTCGATCGATGTACATTCATGGAAGCCAGACCGCGTGTAGGCCGCGGTTTTTCATAGGATTAGAAAACCCGTTTTCCTGTTAATTTGGATGCAGGCAGGAGGCCGGCTTTGGCCATACCGATCATGTGATCTCCATCGACGACAACTTCAAATTTGAGGTTCAAGCGCATGGGTTTCGTGATTCGCAGCGACCAGGTCAGCTTGTTATCCAGAAGCACGGGGTTTATAAACTCGATGGTTTCATCTCCTTGCGTTGCGGTGCCATGGATCATCTCATGTCTTGTCGCAATGGAGAGCTTGACCTCCAGCTTCCCGACAGGCGTAGCGAGGGTGGTATCCCAATCCCCGTCGAAGACCGATGTCTGTGTGCTATTGCTATGCACGGAGCTGGGCGTGGTTGTCATCGCTGTTTTGTTCACCGCGGTGCTTGGTTCCTCACTCGTCAATGGTTTGTGAACGCTAGGCGCAATCCCTTTATCCTTCCAAACCGTTCCTCTTCGTTCATATTCAAACAACTGCTCTACCGCGTGAGCGATACGAGGCCCAAGTTCACGTTCCACCAGATATAGCGCAACATCGAGTCCTGAAGTCACGCCGCCGCCGGTAACCAGATTGCAATCGTCCACGACGCGAGCCGAGACGGGAATTGCACCGGTTGCACCAAGTAGATCCATGCCCAGGTGATTGGTTACCGCCGGCCTGCCTTCCAAGAGGCCTCCCATGGCAAGCACCAGGGAGCCGCCGCAGACCGTAGCGACGATGATGTCTTTGTGCTGGAGCGCCTGCTTGATCAAATCGGTCAATCCCGTACTCATGGCCCGGCTTAGAATAGCCGGAATCGAATCGGGCCCTTCATCTACGACATCGCCGGATGCGCCAGGTACGAGAATGATGCCCGCACGTTCCGGGTTCAGTCTGCCACTCGCTTCAATCTTCAACCCGTTGATGCCGCTAGGCACGGATCTTGGACCTTCGGCGGTGACCAGTTCTACGCTTAACGCGTTTTCAGCATTCATGGCTGCGGCGCAAAAGACCTCGTAAGGTGCTGTTGCATCCAGAAGGTCGAAGCCGTCAAACAACACGATTTGAACGTTTAGCATTCCATAATTCCTCCTAGTCTCTATTTGATCAGAAGATCTTTCAGCATGCGATATTCCTTCTCATCAATTTCACCTTTGGCCATTCGATTCTTTAGAATCATAGCGATGTCATCCTTTTGATGATCGCTTTTGTAACGTTGACGAATCGCGTATACTCGAACCGCCAGGAAAGCAAACAACGTGAGACAAAACAAAGCGCCGAAAGGGAAGAACGAGAAAGCGCTATTTTCCAAACCCATATGTAAACCTCCTTTATCGATGACTGCGCCCGACAATCACCCGAAATATGGGCTGTCCGTGTGCGCAAGTAGAAGCATAACAAACGAATATCTCAAACGAAGATGTAGAAAGGTCACAAAAGTATAAACAAACCATCACAATACATAAGCTTGCGTTGGTTCTTGCTAAAAAAATGATAAACTAGGAAAGCAAAGGTGGGATAAACATGAGAGGATCAAAGACGATACTGGTTGTAGACGATGACCAAAGTATTGTTGAGCTATTAAGAGATTTTCTGGAGAATGACAACTTTCAAGTAATGACTGCATGCGATACCGCTCAAGCGTGGGACATATTCAAGCACAACTCCATTCAGTGTATGGTTCTTGACATTATGATGCCGGGACAAAATGGATTTGAGTTTTGCCGCCGGATTCGTGGGGAGAGCGATGTTCCCATCCTCTTTTTGAGTGCTCGCAGCGATGATGTGGATAAAATTCGCGGCCTGACTCTCGGAGGCGATGATTACATCGTCAAAACGGCTTCGCCGGGAGAGATCGTTGCTAGAGTGAAAGCCGTATTGCGGCGTTCCGCTTCCTCGCAGCCAATGGATAGTAGGGTCTTGGATTACGGCCGTATCAAGTTAAACCTGTCCACAAGAGAAGTACTAGTGGATGGAAATAACGTCGTGCTCACACCCAAGGAATATGAGTTGCTTCGATTATTTGCCGAACACCCGAGACATGTTTTCTCCTATGAACAATTACTTGCGAAATTTTGGGATGGGGTGGGGGATAGGCATACGATTCGGGTCCATCTCAGCCGGCTTCGCGAGAAAATCGAAGCCGATCCGAACCAACCGATATTCCTGGTCAACGTATGGGGAGTAGGGTATCGCTTTGAGGGAGGGTAACATGAGGTCACTCCGCATTCGTACGTTTACAATGCTTTGCTTCTTCTTTATCCTCTTATTGCCTTGGATCTTCTTTGTTGCCGCACACTTTATGGAAACCAAGACGCTCAGCTTCGAAAAAGGTCGGCTGCAAAACGAAACGCTGCAACGAAATATATCGGAAATAACTCAGCGAATTGAAACGGACACAGACCAATGGTCGGATCCGAACTGGCAAAACCAATTGTATACAGCGCTGCGCGAAGCGAAGATGGATGTTCTCATTCAATCCGCAGCAGATCAGGAAATTTATCGTTCCAATCCGGAACGACGAGGAACTACGTTATCGACCGAGCGGTTCTCTGTCATAGAGGACGGCCAATTGCTGGGAAGGGTTATTCTGTATTTGCCTCAAACCAATCAAGTTCAAGTCATGTCGGCTTTTATCGGGCTCCTGCTTGCGATCTTTGTTGTCGGAATGGAAATGAGAAGATTCGTTCTTAAACCACTCGAGAAGATGGGAATCGCAGCTAGACAAATTGCAACAGGGGATTGGGATGTTCGGTTACCTATGTCCAGGGTCACCGAAATCGCTGAAGTCCGCGACGGATTCGATGTTATGGTGAAGGGACTGGAGCAGTCCTATCGGAAACAGGCCGAATTGGAGGAGGAACGCCGATTCGTCATTGCTGCTGTTGCGCATGATTTACGGACACCGTTGTTCGCTTTGCGTGGCTATTTGGATGGACTCGAGCAAGGGATCGCACAATCCCCGGAGAAAATGGCCCAATATGTGGCGGTTTGCAAGGATAAATCGGCACAATTGGATCGTTTGGTAGAGGACCTTTTCACCTTCACAAAAATGGAGTATGTGGAGTCGGAACTGAACCATAAAACGGTTGAATTTAACCAGGTAATTCGGAATTCAAGGAACAGTCTAAGTCCGCTGGCTCGGCAAAAAGGCATCTCGATTTCATTCCATGTAACAGATGGCTGCACTATCAATGGAGATATGCATTTATTAGAACGTGCCATGAACAATCTTTTGGATAATGCTGTCAGACACACGCCAGCAGGTGGTGAAATCCAAGTCCATTGTAACAAGGATGGCAATAAGGTTAAGTTTACGATACGCGATACCGGGCAGGGCTTCTCTCCGGAAGAACTTGAGCGCGTATTCGAACCTCTATATCGGGGGGAAGCATCCAGAAGTCGTTCAACCGGTGGCAGCGGATTAGGCTTAACCATTTCACGAAGAATTGTTAGGCAGCACGGAGGCGAACTTGCTGCAGGCAATCATCCGGAAGGAGGAGCACTGCTTGAAGGATGGTTACCTGCAGCAGCATCTGAGCAGATGGGTGGTGTGGATGTTCTTTAGTACACACGATTTGTTACACGCTAAAAAAAGCCGCGACAACGAGGCTTTTTGGTTTGCATGAAAGTGTCGTTGTGGACAATGCTGATCACCCGGGCTTGGATGAACGAGATCCTTTGACTAGAATAATCAACGCTAGAATCAGCGGTATCCAGATCTGAAAAATAGGAAAATGATATTTCAAATTTTGATTAAATCCGATCCAGATATGATATATAAAGTTGGGGGAAAGAAACGAAATGGTATAAATGAAGGCACCCACGATCACTGTTAATTTTTTATGGCTCACTTTGATTAAACTCGAAAGACCAAGCACGGCTCCAAGGTAGAATGCCGTCATTTTAACGAAAATTCCAATATAAATCAGCATGATAATCAAAGGATCCAAACGTTCAAGGAAATTGGCGATTTGGATGAGACGGACAGAACGAAGCAGCGGAAAAGTCGAAATACTTGTAATCGAAGGGTCCAGAATAGCAAGGTTTAAAATGTTGAATAGCAATAAAAAGATGCCGACGAAAATATAAGCAGAAACAGATGCTTTGGACAGCGTTTTCTTGTCGTCGAGATGACTCCAAAACATGAGAAATACCACGATTTGTCCAAAGGGAAAGCTAATCACCTCTGGTAAGGAAGCACGCAACACCGGCAGAATGCCACTCTCTAATATGGGCATAAGACGCTCAAGATGAATGATGTTCGAGCCGATGAACATGATGATGATGAGGATATAGCCTATTAGAGTGAAAGGAAGCATGAATTCGACGACACGAAAGAAAACCTCAATGCCTTTTGATACCGCGTAGCCGGACAGCACGATCATCAAAAGAATAAGGATGTACAGCGGCGTACTGGGGAGAAAGGAGATATTGATAATGTCCGAGAACTCCCGGGTATTCCTCATGGATTCATACGAAAAATAAACGATGTAGGCTACAGTAATGAATGAGCCTAGATACTTGCCCAAGTGTTGATTCAATATTCGGGGGAGACTAAGATCCGAATTTCTGTTTTGAATATATAGATAGACATATAGCAACAATGATCCCGCGATCATACCAGCCAGCATGACAAGCCATGCATCTTGCTTAGCTTCGATCCCCAGTTCATACAACGGGGTACTGCCAATCATAAACAAGATGGTCATGGCAATGATTTGGTATTTACCGATTTTCTCCATGTTGAACCTCCTTATTCATGGGATCGAATGCCGGTTAATTCTTCGGTTCAATCAAATTTGAGAATGGTTTATTGATCATATTCGTGTGCTCAATGGTCACATTGATGTTCAGGTTAAGTTCCAGTTCCTGAAGCGGTTGTTCGGACGTTGATAATCGTCTGCTTACTGAAGGGTACCTTCTATGAATCATATCCATGAAGCCTACCGGATCGCTATTCAATTCCTGCATCCTCTTCCAAGCTGTCCCTATCTCGTCCTTGATTTGTTCGGTAATCGTCTCCTCAAGTTTCGTTATGACATCCGGCTTTGTTAAATCCATCGTACAGCTGGTTTCATCAAGGGCACCTTTCGTTTCAATGTGTACCCGCATATTTATAGATCCGTTTACCATGACTGGCTCCACCTGGGTCGATGAATGGACTACCCGATAGCTCGATAGTTGAGTATTTTCTCGATCACTGCAAGGAAAAACAATGATCAAGTTTTTGACGCTGTTCGACAGCCAAGCAACCCCTCTGCTTTCTTCCCGCTTCATCCATCCAACCAGCTTGTCCCCTCGAAAGACCCCCAGATCCCCAAGTTTGATTACCGCTTTATTCCGGGTTGACTTGAGGGCATCCAGGGTGGATTGTTCCTCTTGATCGCCGGAAACCTTTAGCTCTGGAACGACGGCACTTCGGTAAGGATTTGCGATCATCGATGCAAAATCGATCAATTTAATATTTTTAACCTGGGACAGATTCTCTTGACCTTGCGTAATGACTCGTTGAATCGCGTTTCCCGTTATTTTCTCTAATGGAATTAGTACTTCTAATAGATTTGAGGCTTTGCCCTTGGTCAGGAGAACAGACATCGTTTCCCTGCTTTCCAAGGGCCGGAGGAAAAAATCAAGAATTTGCCGTACTCCTTCCTTCCGCGCGACCTGCTCATTCAATATCAAAATGGAGTTATGGGCAAAAAAGAGCGTTCGAGGTGCTTCTAAATTGGCATTCTGCATGGCTTCACGAATCGTCTTACCCCTCGTCGAAAAGATGGTGATCGGAGATTGGCTGCCGCCGGCTCCACCGCCTGTCTGGGTAGCAATGGACTGCGGGATGACGACTTGGAAGGAAATGACCCATTCGTCATTGCTTCGGTCAATGGATGTCGCAGATACAATGCTGAGCGAGTTAAGCTCCCGGCTATCCCAGCAACCGTTTAGCAATAACGGGAGGATCAAGGTGAGAATCAGGAGATTAAGTTTACGGTTCATCTAATTCTTCACCTCCTAGTTTACCGGTTGTTGACTACTTCCTGTCTTCGGTAGGCGATGGTCGCGGACTCATTTTTTGACGTTTCCGGTTATTCTGACTGATTAAGGTCGGTCTTGCCAGCATGGCCCACCATGGAACACGAACCAACACGTCTTTTTGGTCTGACGGGATAAATGGAGCGAACGGGGCAAGGTAGGGCAAGCCGAATGAACGTAAACCGCATAAATGAATTAACATCGCGATTAATCCAGCCATAATGCCAAACAGCCCTAATGTCGCTGCCAGTATCATAAAACCAAAACGAAGCAATCTGGCCGAGTTCGATATGCTCACGGACGGGGCCACAAAGCTGGCAATGGCCGTGAATGCAACAATGATCACCATGGCAGCAGATACTAAACCGGCCTGGACTGCCGCCTGTCCCAGCACCAAAGCGCCTACAATGGATATCGCAGAACCCATAGCTCTCGGCATTCGAACGCCGGCTTCCCTTAATACTTCGAATGTAATTTCCATAGCCAGCGCTTCGACAACGGCCGGAAAGGGGATGCCTTCCCGCTGGGCCGCAAGGCTAATCAGCAAAGTTGTTGGCAGCATTTCTTGATGAAACGTTGAGATAGCAATATAAAGTGAAGGAAGAAGCATCGATACAACAAAGGAGATGATGCGTAAGAGACGCAAAAAGGTGGCGATATCGAATTTTTGATAGTAATCCTCACTCGATTGAAAAAGCTTAAAAATGGTGATGGGGGCGAGCAGCGCAAAGGGAGTTCCATCAACCAATATGGCCACTTTCCCTTCCAGAATCGCACCAGCGATCGCATCGGGGCGCTCTGTGTTAGTAATGGTAGGAAAGGGGGTAAACGTATTGTCTTGAATGAATTCTTCGATATAGCCGCTCTCCAGAATACTGTCGGTATCAATTCGGTCTAATCGATTCAGTATTTCTTGTACTACCTTATCATTGGCGATACCATGCAAATACATGACGGAAACATGCGTTTGGGTGACCCGGCCAATCTTTCGATCTACAATCCAGAGATTCGGGCTTTTAATCTTCCGACGGATTAAAGCCGTATTGGTGCGGATATTTTCCGTGAACCCTTCCTTTGGACCGCGAACCACGGTTTGAGATTGGGGCTCCTCTACGCCCCGCTCTTCGCCTCCTGTAGAGCTTGCCATAATGCCGTGGCATGATCCGTCTATGAGAATGACGGTATTGCCTTCAAGCACGGCGGAGATGAGTTGACCCAGATCATTCAAATCGCTAATGCTGCCGATGGATAAGAAGCGGTTTTTGATCATAGAGAGGATCTCAGTTGGGTCGGATGTGTGCAGCTTTTCATGGTAGTCTTTTGGTGTTAAAGATTGCATGATCGAGTTATTAATCGTAAGCGTATCAACCAGCCCATCGATATAAATGACCGCAATGGTATGGTCGCTTCCGAAACTATGTTGTAACGTACGAATAATGATATCTCGGCTGTTACCGGTCTGCTCCCTGAGCTTATGCAAATTCTGGTCCAAGCGATCAGAGAGGGGAGAAGGGGACGGCATTTGATTCGTTTGATGATTTTGTTGAGATCGATCTGGTTTGGATTTTGTTTGCTTTGATTTTTTGAACAATGGCATGTGATCAGCTCGCTTTAACAATGATTCATACGATCTAATCGTTCCCTAATTCTGGTTTAATATTCGGTTGGTTTGAGCACCTAGCGCATTGATTTATTGTGTATATCTATAAGCGTTATTCAAACTATATATTGGACCTATAACCGCCTTAATTCTATGATCTTTGTATAAAAAGCAAGAAGGAGTGTGACCGATGTCCATTTATCAATTTCAAGCCAAGTCCATTCTCGGCCAACCCGTAGAATTATCAACCTACCGCGGCAAGGTTCTTCTTATCGTTAATACTGCCAGCAGATGCGGCTATTCCCGTCAATTTGCTGATCTTGAGCAGCTTTATGAGTTTCACCGTGAACAGGGCTTTGAAGTACTCGGTTTTCCGTGCAACCAATTCAATGAAAAAGAGCCTGGGAGCAACGCGGAGATTCAACAATATTGCGAGGGGCAATATGGAGTGACGTTTCCTTTGTTTGAAAAAGTCGAGGTTCGCGGACCGTCGGCTCACCCGTTGTTTCCATATCTTACGCATCGAGCGCCTTTTCAAGGCTTCGACACACAAACCTCGAGCGGGCGCTGGATGCAGGATTTCCTGCTGGATAAATACCCGGATATATACGCCGGTGACGAAATCAAGTGGAATTTCACAAAATTTTTGATCGACCGTAACGGTAACGTAGCGGGGCGATATGAAACTGTGACGGATCCGCTAGAGATCGAGCCGACTATCGTATCGCTTCTCTGAAGAAGTTCATTTCCTTCATGAATGGCGCCGAGGAGCCATCCTTATAGGTGGTCTCAGCCCTACCAGAAATATCAAGCTGTATGCCCAGAATAGCCAGGCAGCCAGAACGTGGATGCTCTGCTCTGAAATAACCGGGAATACGACAGAGTGGAAGAGTAGCGACAGAATGTCCAGCAGCATGCCAGGCAAAGCGATGTAGACGGAAAGACGAGGGCGATCTGAATTCGGAATATCGAGATAGGAGAACAAAGGAGCGATACATCCATAAATCAAGGGGATCGCGATTAGAAAGCTGACGGCGGTTCTCATGGGATGCCTGACATCAATCAACCAATCACCCCAGAAATGAAAGATAACTGTCGCTGCCAGCCAAAGGACGAAACCCCATGCCAGAAAAAATCCATGACGCTGCCTGTTTATAGGAATGCTGTTCATTTCTTCACCTCGCTGGACATGAAGTCAAAAAACAGTTGTAATGCATGAAAGATATCGTCTTTTGGAAATTCTTCATTAAGCAAAGCTTGCACGGCCAGCCCATCCATTAATGCGTTCATTAAAATGCCCCAGTGCTCCATGGACATTTCCTCTATTGGTGATTCACCCCACCGAGCAGTAAGAATTTGAGTCAGGTATTTGTTTTCTTCTTGAATCATGGCGCCCATTCGGCTGCGATTCTCTTGGATCTGAAAGCTTGCAGCTAATGACGAAAAAAATAATCGGTGATAAACAGAATGATAATCGCATCTTTCCTTGGCTTCTTGTATGGCTTCTTCAATTGATCGATTGTTTTGCTCCAGCGAAACCCATGAAGCATTACATAGACTCTCAACAAGTTCGATTATTAATTGCTCTTTCGTTCGAAAATGATAATAGACCGTTCCCTGGCTGACATTAGCCTGATCGGCCACTGCTTTCAAAGTTAATTTATCCATACCTTTTTCTGAAACACACTTTTGGGCAGCCTCGAGAAGCTCTTGTTTGCTAATTACATTTGGTTTCGCCATGAACGTTTCACCTTCCTATAAAGTAAGTTATTCAAACAACTAACTCTAATGTAAAAAAATAAACTTCATTTGTCAAACAGATGAAAAAAGGCACAACGATCAATATTGTCAGCAATATTCATGGTTTTGATGTATAATAACGTCTCATATTAACAATTACAATTCATAGTAGCTAAAGGAGCCCTATATATGAAGTCTTACACCTCTGACCAAATTAAAATCCCGCCGGGATTTTGGGAAGGATTACATCAATTAGGGATTGCCGCCCATGACGTAGCTCGACAAGCACAATTACCGCTTACCATCATTACGGAATCTATAGTTACTACCGCCCAATATTTCGCGATTTGGGAGGCTTATTCCGATCTCATTGGGGACACTGCCCAAGCCATCATCGAACTTGCGACGGTCTTTGAAACGGCGAAGTACCCACCGACCGTCTTAGCGCCTTACCACGCTCGTGACTACCGCGATGCTCTAAACCGGATGGCTCGGTATAAACAACTATGTCCGCCCGAAGGCTTGCTTATCAACGAGGAGGGCGAACGCTGTACCATCGACCTGGAATGGCTGAATCTAGGCGAGCAGCCCGGTCCATCGCTGCTTGTTGGTATCACACTGGCATGTCTTTTGGAGCTTGGACGCCGGGGCACAGGTCAACCTTTGACCGCGCAGTTGGTCGAATTTTCGGAGCCTATGGGCGATCTACAGGCGCTTGAAGCTTATTTTGGCTGTCGGATCCGGACGGGCGCAAAACGTAACCGGTTGACGCTCTTTCGAAGAGATCTGGACCGACCTTTTCTCTCGTACAACGAAGAATTGCTGGAGATTCTGACTCCCGCACTGGACCGATCGCTTGATGAACTTCAGAGTAATCGCTCCATTACCGAGACGGTCAAGTGGATCATCAAACGCTGTCTCACAGCAGGACGCCCTGACATTCAGTCTGTGGCGAAGGAGCTCAATGTGAGCGATCGCACCTTACAGCGCAGGCTAACGGATGAAAACACGAGCTTCAAGCAACTGTTGACACAAGCTAGACATGAACAGGCCATCGAGTACTTGGCAGACCCTTCGCTCGATATCAAAGAAGTTGCCTTTTTGATCGGATATGAGGATCAGAACTCGTTCTACCGTGCCTTCCGTCTTTGGGAAGGAGATACTCCATCGAATTGGCGAACTGAACATTTCAGTACCGGTTAGAGGTTGCAGGTTCCTTGGTATTCACAATTGGCGTGTTGTACAAGTACTTTGGCGTTATATGCTAGTTACTCTTCATTCCTGACAAAGTAATATAATCACTATCCGGATCGCAAAGGAGAATTGATTATTTTATGGATATGGGATTAAACAATAAAACGGCTCTAGTAACTGGGTCATCAAAAGGAATAGGTAAGGCCATTGCCTTTGAACTAGCTAAAGAAGGTGTTCATGTACTCATTAATGGACGAAATCATGAAGAGGTCGAGCAAACCGTGAATGACATCAAGTCCAAGTTCCCGGCGACTTCTCCTCAAAATGCTACCGCCGATATCGTGGATTCGAAGCAAAGAGAAGCACTGTTTGAAAAATATCCCACAGTGGATATTTTAGTTAACAACATGGGGATTTATGAGATTATGCAGTATGAGGATGTGGATGATGAGGTATGGGAGAAATATTTCCGTACGAATGTTCTTGCTGCTAATGGACTAACTAAATTTTACTTGCCTCAGATGTTGAAGCGTGATGATGGGCGCATTATTTTTATAGCAAGCGAAGAAGCCGTTATGCCATCCGGACAAATGCCTCAGTACTGCATGACAAAATCAATGCTGTTATCCTTGTCAAAGAGTTTGTCCAAATTAACCATTGGAACGGAAGTAACGGTCAATACGATCATGCCAGGACCCACCCTCTCTGAGAATGTGTACGGAATCATTGAAGGGATGTACCCTGATAAAGATATGACTTTTGCTGAAAAAGAAAAAGAATTTATGGTTACGAATCTGCCTCAATCCGAAATACAGCGATTTATCAAGCCTAACGAAATAGGTAGGCTGGCTGCATTCCTAAGCAGTCCGTACGCATCCGCGTTTAAAGGTTCTCCAATCCGGATGGATGGGGGAATGGTGCCTACGATTTTCTAACGTTTATTTAAATAGGTCTGCACATAGTTAAAGCTTGGGATCTAAAACAGATCTCCAAGCTTTTTTTAGTATCCGTAAGCAGCGTCCCTGATGTGAACCGGGTTTTATTCGCCTATCAATTCCAGCTTGGTCTGCCTTTTGTGATATACAATGCGAGACAATCCAACGCTAATCTCATATAGAAGGAACAGGGGCACAATAACGAGGATGTCCGACACGATATCCGGCGGTGTAATGGTAACGGCTGCTATCGTCAGCAGCAAATAGGCGATTTTCCGCATTTTAGCTAAGCGGAGCGGGTTCAGAATGCCAATCGAGGTCAAGAACATGATGACAACGGGCATTTCGAACAGCACACCGAACGGTACGGTCATGTGCACCATAAAACGGAAGTATCTCTCGGCGGTATATGCTGTTATGAAATGGTGCGACAGCGAATCCAGGAAGGACAGGACCATGGGATAAATGACAAAGTAGCCAAAGGCCAAGCCCAATAGAAAAAGGGCACCGATTGCGGGGATATACGCCAGTGAAGCACGCCGCTCAATGGTACTCAAGCCGGGTACAACGAATCGCCATACCTGAAATCCGGCAACAGGCATCGTCACCGCAAGAGCTATAACCCCTGCAATCATGAAGTATACCCAAATCACGTCCGTCGGTCCCAGCACTTGAAGCTGACCCTCCACGTCGCGAGTCAGCATTTCATACAGCGGTTCGACATATAGAAAAGCGGCACAAAGGGCTACCAAAAAGGTGCCCAGTGTGATGAGAATCCGCTTGCGGAGCTCTGTTATGTGCTCTATTATATGCTGCTCCTGTTCGTGTCCCTGCTCGTGCGGGGTCATTTCAATTTATCTCCATCCTGGATATCTTCGCTTGAAACCAGTTCACGTGTTGAGTTTTTGAACTCGCTCAGTGTTCGACCGAAGGCACGGCCCAGTTCAGGCAGCTTCGAAGGACCGAAAATAATTAAGGCGATCAACAAAATGAGGATCAGCCCTGTCACGCCGATGTTTCCTAAAGGCATATGATCAACTCCTTTACCCTATTTTGTATCCGAAGCCATCCGAAGCAGTTCTGAAATATCTCTGGCTATCGACTCGTCGCGCGGTGCATCATGCAGCTTCGAGGCAATTCGGTCGATCAGCGCAGGAGCTTGCGGATTCGTTACCGTTAGAATTTGCACTTCTTCATTAAACATGCTCTTCACTTGCTCTTTGGCTTGCGACATATTATCGTTGTCCGCAATCTTTGCCCCGCTTACGCCTTCATCCGGCTCGCCTTTGCCTGACATTCCTTCTGTCTGACTTAACACCTTTTGCTGCATGTTGTCATAGTGGTTGGACGAAACCTGTGATTCTGCGCGTGCCAGAACAATCGTGTCATTAAGGACAAAAGCTTTCACCCCATCAATGCCTAGACCTGCAAGTCTTGACTGTACATGGGAAGAGACACCGCCCTCATGCAGGCTGGATGAACCGATCATGCTGTACACGGACATACCCATACCGCTTGTGGTATTGCCATGGACATTGGTCGTTTCGGTTTTCGGCCCATGATAGCTTGGGATGACATCGGTACTGTGCAAGTGCACGGCATCGGCATTACGCTGCTCCATGGATTGTGCATTTTGTTGATTGTCGTCGGTTTGATTTAAGCAGGCTGTTAAAGAAAGAAGCAGTGCCGAGCCCAAAATCGGGCCTTTCCACCTGCTCCACAATTGATTCATGAGCATTCGCCTCCATATCGGTTAGTAATTTTATCATGCCCGGATGGAGAATAATGTATGAATGAAATTTTGATGGGGACAATACCCATTATTCAAAAATGAAGAAGAGTAGGGGTGCAGAGAGTTTGAGCGAACAAGACGAACAACAAACCAAACCATCGAAGCCTGGCAGCTCGCAGACCATGTCACGGCGGAAGTTTCTGAGAAACTCCGGTTATGCCGTGGGAGGGGTCGTGCTGGGCGGTGTGCTCGGTTATCTGCTGCCGAAGCGGGAAACCCCGCCTGCAGCGCCGGCGCCTGAGCAGAATGAAAACAACTACAACCAAGCCTTAATGTTTTTTAACCAGGAACAATACAGGATCACGGAAGCAGCCGTAGAGCGCATTTTTCCTGCGGATGAGAATGGTCCGGGCGCCAAAGAGCTGGGTGCGGCATTCTTCATCGACCATCAGTTGGCCGGTGATTGGGGCTTCAATGCAAGAGATTATATGCAGCCCCCTTTCTATGTTGGAGAGAAAACGCAAGGCTATCAGGGTCGATTAAGACGACGTGAGATATTCTATATTGGTCTCCGCGAGATTCAGAACTACAGCCAAAAAAAGTATCAAAAAGATTTCCCGAGCCTGGCGCCAGAGGAACAGGATGCCGTGTTAACTGCCTTTCAGAACGATGAGGTCAAATTGACAACGATCTCAGCCAGCGGGTTCTTTAACCTGCTGCGCAGCAGCACATTGGAAGGGGTATACAGTGATCCGCTGTACGGCGGCAATAAAAACATGCAGGGCTGGGTCATGCGTCAATATCCGGGTAACCAAATGGCTTATACCAACATCATTGATAAAGATTTCACCGTGATCCCGCCGAAGAGCTTAAAGGATCACCTATAACCGCTCATATATAGCGAAAGGAGTACAGATATGGCCAAAAAATTACCGAAAACGGATGTTGTCATTATCGGCGTCGGCTGGGCTGGCGGGATTATCGCTTCGGAATTGACCAAGAAGGGATTATCCGTTGTCGGATTAGAAAGAGGGAAAGAAAGGGTAACGGAAGACTATTACATGGCTCATGATGAGCTCCGTTACGCGCTTCGGTACGATTTGATGCAGGACCTCTCCAAAGAAACGATTACTTTTCGGAGCACCGAAAAAATACGTGCGCTTCCGATGAGGCAGTATGGTTCGTTCCTGTTAGGGGAGGGGCTCGGAGGGGCCGGCGTGCATTGGAACGGGCAAACGTTCCGTTTCCTGCCCTACGATTTTAAAATCCGGAGCATGACGGAAGAACGATATGGGAAAGATAAAATACCGCCGGAAATGACAATCCAGGACTGGGGTATCACCTACGATCAGCTCGAGCCGTTTTTTGATAAGTTTGAGAAAACGACCGGTATCTCCGGCGAGGAAAATCCCATGGCAGGGAAACGTTCGAATCCTTACCCGACCCCGCCTATGCTCCACACGCCATCTATGAAGATGTTTGCAGAAGCGGCGAAAAATCTGAAGCTCAACCCCTATACGGTGCCTTCAGCCAATCTGTCGGAAAGCTACACGAACCCGGATGGCATTTCCAGAGCGGCCTGCCAGTATTGCGGATACTGCGAGCGCTTTGGCTGCGAATACGGAGCGAAAGCGGACCCTGTCGTTACCGTGATTCCTGTTGCGAAAAAAACCGGGAAATTCGAAATCCGTACCCATTCTTATGTTAGAAGAATTCTGCATAAGGGCGGTAAGGCAACGGGTGTCATGTACACGGACCTAACGACCGGAGAGGAAATCGAACAGCCGGCGGATATCGTAGTATCTACGGGATATGTATTTAACAATACCCGTTTGATGCTCCTCTCGAAAATCGGCAAACCATACGACTCGTCCAGCGGGACGGGTGTGATTGGCAAAAACTATGCCTATCAGGTTATCAAAGGGAACGCCGCCGGATTTTTTGAGGATAAATTCAATTTATTTGCCGGTGCGGGAAGCCTGGGAATGAGCTTGGACGATTTTAACGGCGACAATTTTGATCACTCGGACTTGAAGTTCATTCATGGAGGGAACATTGCCCATACGGTAACCGGACAAAGGCCAATCCAAAACAATCCGGTTCCGGAGGAATCACCGCGTTGGGGAAAAGAGTTTAAGGCGAATTCCTTAAAGTATGCAAACAGCGTGCTGTCCGTGGGCTCTCAAGGTTCTTCTATGCCATTTCGGCATCACTATCTGGATTTGGATCCCACCTATAAGGACGCATTCGGAGACCCGTTGATTCGAATCACGTTTGATTTCGAAGAGCAGGACCGCCAGTTGGCCAGGTATCTGTCCGATCGCTGCGCGGAGATCGTGCAGGAGATGGGAGGCCAGAACATAATGAAACTGAAGGAACTGGGACCTTACGAAATTACGACATACCAATCGACTCATAATACCGGCGGGGTGATTATGGGAGAGAACCCTGGCAATTCGGCCGTCAACAATTACATGCAAATGTGGGATATGGAAAACTTGTTTGTAGTAGGCGCATCCGCTTTCCCACATAATAGCGGTTATAATCCGACCGGAACGGTCGGAGCTCTTGCTTATCGCACCGTGGATGGAATTCTGGAGTACAGCAAAAAGGGCGGGCTATTAGTGTAGCCCGCATTTTACAAAAGGAGGCAGTTTCAGACATGTTCAAAAAAGGGTTACTGTTTGTTATGCTTTTGACAACTTTTGCTTTTGCAGCGGTAGCATGCGGCGGCGGCAATACATCCGAGCCTGCTCCTGCTGAAAACGGGGGACAGGCCCCACAAGAAGGAGCAACCGGCGGAGATGCCGGCAATGCTGAAGCAACGTCGCTCTACAATGCCAACTGCATGGCTTGCCACGCAACAGACTTGGCCGGGGGCGGAAATTTCCCAAGCCTGCAAAACGTAGGGTCCAAGTATGATGCTGGCGAAATTGCGGGTATTATTACGAATGGACGCAATGGAATGCCGGCATTCCAAGGCAAGCTGACGGAAGACGAAATTAATGTGCTGTCCCAATGGCTGGCTGCAAAAAAATAAGGTGAACTAAAAATGAAATATGAGGACCCTCATGCTACAATGCAGATAGGAATTGCGTTGTTATCATGGGGGTTTCTTCATATGATTACAACGTAAGAATGGAACACTTTTTTGGAGGTGGACTGTGAAGTCATGACAGAGGCGTTCGTATCCTCCTATAGCACATGTTCAATAAAGTGCCGAACGGTGGTTTGCTTTTTTGCCGGCATCCTCACCTATCGGAATAATTTTGAAGACGCTGCAAGCGAAATCGCCCTTCGATATCCCGATGCCAAAATAGTGGTGATTTTTCCGTATGGGATGGCAAACGGCATAGCGGGTTCCGCGTTGATCCGTTTACTAGCCCGGCAGCTTACTCAAGTCGGTTATGACGTGGTTCGAGAGTACTCTCGTCGGGTAGTGAACGCAGGGCAGATCCTCCGCAAGCATGCAGCAGATGCAGATCAACTGATCCTGATCGGTCACAGCGCCGGAGGCGTTATTGCTTATAAGGTTGGGCTATATTTGGAGGAGAATTTTGACTTTCGAGGAATCCATGTATTTGCTGTGGGATGCCCAAAGTTTTATTTGAAGGACATTCCATATAACGACCGCTTTACATATATTACGGGCCAGAATCCGGACAGGATCACCCGAATTGGAAGTTGGCGCAAGCCGGGTTCCAGGGTGTACCGCGGAAGGCCGGGGCGCGAGGTTCAACTGGATTTTAATCCGGATCATCAGGGATGGCGGTTTCATGCCTCTTACTTTCTGAAATCGGCCTGGACGGATTCAAACGAAGCGTTCCATACCAATTCAGTAGATCTGGTATCCAAAATCCATGAATTGTACCCCGGAAATTGATAGTTACGTAATAAATATTATGTAAACTAAAAGTGCGTGTAGGTTGTGTCATTTGCTGCCTCATCATGTGAATGGTCAAAGCGGTGAGGAAGAGTTATAGGACAAAGAGCCGAATTCCCTAGAAGGAATTCAGGCTCTTTGTTGCTTTACGGCCGTATATTCGTCTGATGATTTTTACGAAATTTCAGAGGAGAGAGACCGATTATGCTTTTAAACGTGCGGCCGAAATGGGTAGAATTCTCGAAGCCGACGCTTTCGGCGATATCGGAAACCTGCAAATTGGATTCTTTCAACAACTGACATGCTTGCTTGATCCTTACGTTATTCACATACTCGATCAGGGTAAATCCCGTTGATTCCTTGAAGGTTCGACTAAGATGGGAGGGACTTACATGGAATCGGCTGGTGAGTTCCTCTAATGTCAGGCGCTGATCGTAGTGGTGATTGATAAAGTGGGCAATATGGGAGATGCGCTGATGAACCTGGTTGGTTGAGACAGTTATGTATTGACGACCACTGTTTAGAATGCGGTGGATGAACACCAAAAGCTCGGACAGCAGGATTTTGAGATAGAAATTCGACTCTGGGAATCCGTTTGCCGATTCGGCGGCCATCTTCGCAAAAATCCCTTCGACATACCCCTGCTCCTGGCCTTTTAACCGGACGGAACCGGAACCTGCCTGGAATGGGGAGAGGGGATGAAAAGACGAATCCTCGGTTAATAACCCGCCTAAAAATTCCTCTTGAAAGAGCAGCGTTACTCTTTCAAATGGGGCCCCGTTAGGATTGATCAGACGGTGCCCGTCATTCTTGCGAATGAGCAGCATGGAACCGCCCACGAGCTGAAACGGCTGGCTTCCAATACAATAATGCAGTTCGCCCGAGACAATATACAAAATTTCATAAGCGTCGTGATAGTGGAGTGAAGGAATGCTTGACCGGGATTTGCTCTCTCGACTGATATAAAAGGGATCGGAGCAAAAAAAGTTGATGTCATATCACCTCTCACGGAATCCAGCTAGGTCATGATGTCCTCATTGTACCCGAAGCCGTTTGAATTGTTAATCAAAATCACAGCAATATATGTTGAAAATGGCCATTTTTAGATAAGATCCCGCGAGAATCCAGAGAAAACATGGGATATATTCAAGAAGGCGGGATTGAATCGAATCCTCAAGCCAAGCCGTTCATGTTGAACGGGAAAGGGGTTGCAAAGCATGCGAATCAAGAAGAAAAGAGGAAGGAATCCACAGCGGATGGTCTTATTGTTTTTAGCATTATTGTTGATCCCCTGGACATTGCCGGCAAATTCCCATGCCGACTCCGTGACGTCCAAGCCCGAGCTAGCCTCCGATGGACCGGGGAAAGCGGCCGAGGCCTTAATCGCTGAATGGGTTTTCAAGAACAAGGGAGAAGGAGGCATCCATCCTGCAACCGGAGGACAAAACATGTCTTCCTCCATCCTCCAACAGGTCGGAGGATATTTCGAATACTACGACAGCAAAGCCCAAGACATCAGCTATCAGGGCTGGGACAATGGCCAGGGCAAGAAATATTGGTTGGCCATGGTTTCTACTTCAGCCTACAAGAATGTCAAACTATCCTCGGAGCAAAGCTCTTCGGGTTCCGCTCCTAACGATTTCAAAGTACAGGTAAGCACCGACCGAACGGTATGGACGGACGTACCGGGAGGCACTGTACAGATGAATATGGTTTCAAGTTACAATTGTCCGAATCAATCCTGTATACTCCGTAACATCCCCCTGCCGAATGCAGACGATAAGCAAATGCTGTATATCCGTTGGGTGGTTAACTCCAATAAGCCAACCAACCCCAAAGATAATCCGAACGGCATAGGATCGGGAGGTTCCAGTAAAATTCGGAACATTCGCGTAACCGGGGAACCGATATCCGGAACAACGCCTGAACAGCCTACCATCGACTTATCTTATGTACCGGAACAAGGTGCGGAAAAGGTATCCGTGACGACGCCGATTGAGGTGAAGTTCAACAAACCGATCACGTTAACGGCCAAACAGGACATCACGGTTCGGGATGGCCAGAATCAGGCTGTTCCAAGTCTTGCCGTCGAAGTTATAAACCAAACGACCTTACGCATGGGGCATGGAGGTTTAGGTCAAGGGAAAAGCTACAGGGTTACCATTCCCCAAACCGCGGTCCAAGGAAAAGACGGCTCCCCCCTGATTCGAAATATCGAGTGGAGTTTTACGACTGTAGGAACCGTCTCTTCGCCGAAACTCATTAACATGACCTTGAACGGCGATCCAAGGACGAGCATGGCTTTCGCTTGGTACACGGATACGCCGGCCGGAACCAAAGTCCAGGTTGCCGAATCAACGGGGACCGGAAACCTGTTTCCGAAAGAGGGGGTTCTTGAATTCACCGGATCTTCGGAAGAAATTTCGACTTATATGACCAAGAGTGACAGAACGACCGGAAAGAAGAAAACGTTTTTCAGCCATAAAGCAAGCGCGAATGGATTAAAGCCGGGAACCGATTATGTATTCCGGGTAGGCGATGGTTCGATATGGAGCTCTGTTGGATCGTTTAAAACTGATACGGCGACACCGCAGCCTTATCGCTTTATCGTGGGAGCCGACTCTCAGGCCTCGAGCAAATCAGGCTTTGAACCATGGACAGATACCTTTAAGAAAGCCTACGAACATATTGGCAACCCCAAATTTCTGATCAATGCCGGCGATCTGGTCGATAATGGCGACCTGGAAGAGCAGTGGCAGTGGATGCTTGGGCTCGCGCAGGAGCATCTGATGAAAGTGCCATTTGTACCCGTACTAGGCGGACACGAAGTGTCGGATTGGGACGGGGATGCCACGACGCCGAATAACAACTTTTACAACCATTTCAATCTGCCACGGAAAGTGGTGGATGCAACACATGACGGCTCGGTTTATTCTTTTGAATACGGCGATGCGCTTTACATGGTCTACAACTCGCAGTTTGACGGCAAGTTGAACGAAGACGGCTCCGTCGACTGGGATGATGATCAGCACGAACAGTTTTGGAACCAGATTGATTGGATGCGGAACACGGTGGCGAAGACCGACAAGAAATGGAAGTTCGTCACGCTTCACAAAGCGCCTTATGCAGCCGGCGATAATTCGGCTCAATGGGAAGGAGATCGCGTTGAATTTTACAGAAAAAATCTGATTTCTGTTTTTGACGAGCTTGGCATCGATATGGTGTTCGAGGCTCACGATCATATGTACATGCGTTCCTTCCAAATGTATGGGGACAAGGTCATCGATCCGAAAAAACTGGAAAAAGACGAAGCTGGCAACGTCGTCAATCCTCAAGGAACGGTGTATCTGATGTCCAATGCATTTGGAAACAAATTCTATTACAAGAACGAACCGTATGACGATTACTTCGCGGCAATTAACAACCAGCCGAAGAAAAAAATGTTTACGGATGTGTCGGTTTCGGATCAAATTCTGAAATTCGATGCCTATACGGCCGCTATTGAAGATGAAGGAAAGAGCGGATACGGAAAAAATGGGCTGAAGGTATACGATCATTACGGCATCAAACGAACTGACACCAAACCGGATCCGGTGGAGGGAGCTCAGGTTAAACTCCAAGGTACCAAGGCTACGTTGACCTGGAAGACACCTTCTTCCAGCAAAGAGCAGGTAAGAGGATTCCGTATTTACGAAAAGGATGACAAGATCAGCAAGCATTGGAGCCTCTATGTGCCCGTGAAGTCGGGAACGTCGCAGTACAGTGCCGTCATCGACAAATTAAATCCGGATATCCAATATAATCTGGTGATCAAATCTGTTGGCAGAAGAGACAATTCCAGTCCAGTCACGGTAAGCACGTCGGATCATGCCGAGGGGAATGAGCCTCCATCTGCTGTGGATGGTTTGGCGGGCAAAGGCGTGTCTCCTTTCCAAATTGACCTGACCTGGAGAGCGCCTTCCGGCAAGGCACCGGATCGGTATCATATTTACCGCAACGATCGTCATGTTGGAACAACCAAGGAAATAACGTATATCGATACCGGGCTGACGCCCGACACGGAATATCGGTACAAGGTGACGGCCGTCTCCGCGGGAGGAGTCGAATCGCTGCCGTCTGCAGAAATCCGCTTGAAAACGATGCCTTCTTCGCAAGGCACCGGGCCTTACAAGCCGTTCCCGCAGCATACGGCTTACACCGCCGGCTCGATCAAGCCCAATCATCTGCAACAAGCGCAGCTGGATGCGACCGTTGCCCGGCTGTATGATGAATGGAAGCAGAAATACTTGAAAAAGAAGCCGTATCTTCAATCTTCGGAGCCGGATCAGTACTACGTCTGGTATGCCGACGGGGACTGGTTCCAAGAAGAATATGACGAGGAGCTTAAAGTCAAGTATCAACCGATGACCGTTTCGGAAGCGCACGGATACGGGATGCTGATCACCGCACATATGGCGGGCCATGATCCTAAGGCCAAGGCTTATTTTGACGGGTTATATCGTTATTTCAGAGCACATCCGAGCAAGATCAACCCGGACCTTATGGCTTGGAAGCAGGGCGATACAGGTCAGGCCGTCGTGAATGTCGGCGGTGTTGATTCGGCCACGGATGGTGATATGGATATCGCATACGCTTTGCTCCTTGCGGATCGCCAGTGGGGAAGAGATGGTGAGATCAATTACTTGGCCGAAGCCAAAAAAGTAATCGACGCGATCATGAAGAGCGATGTCAATCACGCTGAGTGGACGTTGAAGCTTGCGGATTGGGTGAGCGACAACGATGCTAAATATGGCAGTGCTACGCGTCCTTCCGATTTTATGCTTCAGCATGTGAAAGACTTTAAAAACGCGAGCGGAGACGCCAATTGGGACCGGGTCATCGACAAAACCTATTCCATTAGCGAAGAAGTATACAAAAAGTACAGTCCGAATGCGGGGCTGCTGCCCGACTTTGTGGAGAAGAAAAACGGCAGCTATGCACCGGCAGATCCGGAATTCCTCGAGTCTGAAACAGACGGAGACTTCAGCTATAACTCTTCGCGTATTCCTTGGCGGATCGGCACGGATGCTCTTATGACTGGGGAAACTCGTGCCAAGGAGCAGCTCAATAAAATGACGTCTTGGATTCGCCAAGCGACCGGGGATGATCCAAGCAAAATATATGGAGGATACAAGCTGGACGGGTCCAAAGCACTCGTGGATTATACGGATACATCATTTTCTGCGCCGATGATGGTTAGCGCCATGATAAATCCGGCCAATCAAGCGTGGCTTAACCGATTATGGGACCACAATGCCTCCATCTCCACGAACGATGACGTCTACTTTGGGAATACGCTGCGTCTTCTAAGCATGATTGTCGTTTCGGGTAACTGGTGGTCACCGACCATCGCGGACACCGAAGCGCCGATGCAGCCAACCATCGAAGAAGCGGTAGCCGTATCCGATTCATCCGTGGAACTGAAATGGATTCCATCTATTGATAATACGGGAATTGCGGAGTATAAGGTTTATCGGAATAATAGCGTTATTGGAACGTCGAACACGACGGATTATAAGGATAGCGGCTTGACGCCAAATACAACGTATCAATATTTTATCGTTGCGTACGATATTTCCGGCAACATGTCCAAAATCAGCAATGTCCGAATCGTCTCGACGGGGAAGCAGTGAATGTAATGCGATGATGATTTTACGATGAAGTGCTCTTCCGCATTGATAGCATGGGCTAAGCGGTAATCATAACGAAGGAATAAAGAGCCTGGGACCACCCGGGCTCTTTATTGTCCGCTCCTGATAACAACCTATTTACCGTTTGTTTAAGAATAAGGGGGATTAGAGCTATACCTGCTTCCTTATTTGATTGCGAATTTCTTAAGTTGTTTCCTTAGCCGAAAAGGTTATACTTATCAATAGGTTAATTTGAAAGTCATCAGGAGGATATGTGAATGGCAAAACAAGATGAAGTTTCATTACAGAAGAAATTGAGGCCAAGGCATATCAGCTTTATGGCGATGGGCGGTGTAATCGGCACCGGCATATTTAAAGGAAGTGCGGAGACGATCAGTCTCGCCGGTCCGGGCGTTATTTTCTCTTATATCTTTGCAGGACTGCTTCTTCTGGTCGTTATGGGAGCCATGACGGAAATGGCAACGGTATATCCGGGCCGCAATATGAAAGATTTTGTTCGGGAAGCCTTTGGAAAACGGGTTTCTTTTGTCATGGGCTGGATGTATTGTTTCATGTGGCTGTCAGTATGCGTAATTGAAGTGATTGCGGCAGGCAGCTTTCTGCAATACTGGTTTCCGGAGGTTCCGCTGTGGCTGCTGAGCCTTGCAAGCGCGGCGCTCATTATTTTAATCAATATGATGAGTGTTGGAAGTTTTGGCGAAGTGGAATTCTGGCTTGCCGGGATCAAAATCGCCATGATAATTAGTTTTATTGTATTGGGAAGCTTTCTTATGTTTGGCATTATTCCAAGTTCGGACACCCCGTATCTTCAAAATTTCACCGCTCACGGCGGATTTTTGCCAAATGGGTGGTTCGCCATATTCTCGGCTCTGCTTGTCGTTACCTTTTCGTATGGAGGTTCAGAGCTGATCGGTCTCACATTAACCGAAACCGAAAATGCGGAGAAAATCCTGCCTAAAGTCGTGCGCAACTTTATTTTAAGGGTGATTTTGTTCTTTACACTGCCCATCCTGATCATATGCGGATTGATTCCGTGGAACCAACTGGGAGGAGAGGCAAGTCCTTTCGTTCAGGTGTTATCCGCTACGGGATTGCAGGGCACGGCCCATATTATGAATTTCATATTGGTAACGGCCGTGCTGTCGGCAGCCAACTCCGGCATCTATGGTGCGATGCGCATGATTTATTCCATGGCAGCCGCAGGGGAGGCTCCCCGGAGCCTGGCCAAGACCACGAGCAAAGGCATTCCGCTTAATACGCTGAAACTTTGCGCGATCATTCTTTTGGCGGGCTCCCTGCTGGGACTGATCGCGCAAGACCAGTTGTTTCGGATCTTGATGGCGGTTCCGGGCTTCGTTGTGGTGCTGGTATGGATCTGCATTTGTTTCTCGCAGCTGAAGCTTCGCAAAGCATATCCGATGCAGCCCAGCTTCAAGGTGTGGGGTTTCCCTTATGTGACTGGGATTACTGCGCTTTGCCTTTCGGTAATCACGGTTCTTTTCCTCATAGATGGACAGAATCGGGTCAGCATCAGTGTATGTCTGTCCGTTCTGCTGTTATTGGTTGTCTGGTCCATCATGAAATTCAAGAACGAGAGCAGAAGCGGATAACGGAATGGATGTCGGGCTTCAACTTCATGGTCATCGGACAAGCGGAAATGTGTCATGATCCGGTTGTGAACCGCATGGCTGCGATTAAGAAAACGGAAAGTACGAAAGAGAAGGCGGCAGAGGAATGAATCCTCTGTCGCTTTTTTTATGCGTGGGAACAAGTAAAGAAAGTGAAAGGAATGTAAAAAAGGAGAAATTGATAGCGCTTTCTTATGGAAATTATAATGAATTATACATAAATTTGCAGTGGTCTAGGTAGGATCGTGTTCATTAAAAAATCCTAATGACGAAGGTGCTGATGGGTATGATGATACATAAATTTTGCAGTCTGAAATGGCTGTTCCTAGCCGGAATCTTAATCTTGATCATCGCGATTATCATTTTTATCACAAAGCCTGAATTTACACAAACACATCATGAAGACACCTATATCGCGACTGTTGACGGTATAGAGATTCATATAAGCGAATTTCAAAGAGCCATTCAAGCCAATAGAGCTGGAATTATCAACTATTTCCATGAAAAATATGATGCTGCCCAGTCGGCCGCATTTTGGTCCACGCCATACGGAAATGAAATCCCGCTTGAGTTGATCAAAAAGAAGGCGCTGGAAGATAGCATGAATCTTAAAATTCGACAGATCCTTGCCAAAGAGCAAGGAGTGCTTTCCGATATCAGTTACGACGGTTTTGTACACAACTTCAACCTTGAAAACGAGAGAAGGCAAAAAGCAATCAAGAATCATCAGGTTGTTTTTGGACCCGCTCAATATACGGAGGAAACTTATTTTGAATATGTGATGGGAAATACAACCTTATCGGTCAAAAACCAGCTGATGGAACATGACTGGAAGCCGAATGAACAACAGCTGATTACGTTTTACGAGGCGAATAAGAGCCGGCTTTACGATGCCCCTGCAACGGTGAAGGTACGACAATTATCGTTATCCTTTCTTGATGCAAGTCGGAATGTCGATCCACTTCTTAAGACGCAGGAGAAAAAAAAGATGGAGATTGCCAGGGAGAAAATTTCATCCGGGATTTCATTTGAGCAAGCAGCCAAGGACATCAATCAAGCTGACCAGGTTTCGGAGCAGTTATATAACTTGGACAGCTACAGGCACAACGCCAGAAGTCCGGTAGCTCAAGCTTCAGCCAACCTTCGTCCAGGAGAGGTTAGCGAAATTGTTGAAGAGAACGGCCACTTCTATCTAATCCAATGCATGGAGAAAGGTCAGAAGGGTTCCAAGTATCTGGCATTTGACGAAATTCGAGAACAAGTGTTAAAGGACTTTATCGATAACAAATACGAGGAATACATACGTGAGCGGGTAACCGATGCGCAGGTTGTATTGAATGAGGAGCTGTACAGAAAATTCCAAATGTAACCGCCAATTTGGCATTTACATAAATAAAAATGAAAGGAATGAAGTTGATTGCGCCAATCGTTTTTCAAAAAGCTTATCTGTATGGTTTCGATTTTATCTTTCGTTTGCAATTGGGTTACCGTTTCACCGTCGACTGCTTCTGCAGCCGGAACCACTTATTATGTGGACAGCACAGGAGGAGATGACGGGAATAACGGCACAAGTCAAGACGCTGCATGGAGATCGTTAGATAAAGTTAACGCAACTACCTTTGCCCCAGGCGACAAAATCTTGTTTAAAGCTGGGGAGAGCTGGAACGGCAGGCTGTGGCCTAAAGGTTCAGGTTCAAGCGAACATCCGATTATTATCGATATGTACGGTTCCGGTAGCAAACCATTAATCGCAGGGATTACGACCGAACTGGAAGCCGTTTTCTTGAAAAACCAGGAGTACTGGGAAATCAACAACCTGGAGGTGACAAACAGCTCGCCGCTGCCTTTTGATCGAGATTGGGAGAATCCGCGGGGCCAAAGACGGGGTGTTTATATCTTAAATGAGGAAGCAGGTTTATTGAACCACATCCATATCAAAAACATGAACATCCATGATGTTGATGGATCATATACCACACGCTCCGGGGGCATCATTTTTGATTCGGTTGGGTCGACTACACCCAGCGCATTTAACGATATTCTCATTGACGGAAATATACTGACGGATGTGGATGCCTATGGCATTTATATAGGTTCCAACTGTATCTTGCGGTATGGAATGGGTGATTTATGGCCATGGGTACCTAAACCATACGGGCCATGGACGCCGTCTACCCATGTGAAAATATCCAATAATACCGTCATTAGAGCTGCAACAGGCGGGATCGCATGGAATGTCACCGATGGAGCGGTGGTCGAGCGCAACACCGTCCAACAAGCTACGTATCTGGCAACCAATGCTTCCATTTGGTGGGCGTATGCGGACAATAATCTCGTTCAATTCAACGAATCGTTTGCCAGTGTGAACGGCGCGGAAGACGGGCATGGCTTCGACGTGGATGCAGGAAACATCGGTTCGTTGGTTCAGTACAATTACAGTCATGATAACGCTGGCGGCTTCATGCTGTTCGTAAACGACACGTACTACACAATCAATACCATCGTCAGATACAACATAAGCCAAAACGACAGGAAAAGTATATTCCGATACAGCGGATCCATTGATCATGTCTATAACTACAATAATACGATTTACGTAGGAAAATCGTCAGGCAACCCGGTAATGAGCGATTACTTCACCAAGGCTTCGGGTGCTCCGCGCAACATTCATAACTATAATAATGTGTACTACAGCGTCGGTGATAAGGGATGGGACTTGACGGGTCAAACATTTGACTACAATGCATATTACGGAGGAAACACATTGGTGCAGGCCGATGCACATAAAATCACGGACGATCCGAGATTCGTTGATCCTGGAAGCGGTGGCAATGGCATGGGTACGGTGAATGGGTACCAATTGCAAGCGGATTCACCACTCCTAGGGGCAGGCATTCGCATAAAAGATAACGGAGGAAGGGATTATTTCGGCAACCCGTTATATAATGGTGCTCCCGATATCGGTGCCCACGAATACGAGGGCGGTGTGCCACCAGCCGGGAATATGCCAGATCCGATCGTCATCGTTCCGAAACGGCCAGCCAGCACACCTGTTGACAATCTAGCTACGCAGGCTGTTGCAAGTACGACATTTCAAACGTCATCAACAGGACCGGTCGAAAACATTATTGATAATGATTATGACACGGCATGGGAAACCGATGCTGCGCCAGCATTTCCGAACGATATCACGCTCGATTTTGGCAGTCAAACGCTTATGGCCAACCAATTGAAGTTAAATACTAGATACGGAAAAGAAAGGGGGATTACGAACTTTGATCTTGAATACAGCAATGGTTCGGCATGGATTCCCTTACGCACGAACATCAATCTCACTTGGGATCTGAACACGGGCGCGGATGAGATCAAATCCGTGGAATTTCCACTGACTCGATTCTCTCAAATCAGATTGAAGGTCCATGACGGAGCCGGCCAATCGGGGCGAATCGCACTGAACGAACTTGAATTGTATAACAATCCTGAACTGTCCAAAGATATGGTAACCACAACCTTTGCTACAGGAGCAGGCACCATTACTAATATCATCGACAACAATTTGAACTCTGCATGGGGAAGTAGTGGAGATGTGAGTTTTCCTGGTTATATTACCCTTGATTACGGCAATCATAAGGTTCCGGTCAACAAGGTTACATTGGTCACATTTTTCGGAATCGGCCAAGGCATTACAAATTTTGATGTAGAGTATTACGACGGAAGCCGGTGGGTGACGGCATTATCCGACGCATCGGTTGAATGGGAGCTTAACGACAGCACCAAAGAACACCAGAGCGTTTCTTTTCCAACGGTAAACGCCTATAAACTTCGATTAAAGGTTCATGACGGGAATCGGATCTGGGGGAACATTGCGTTAAATGAACTCATCGTTGAGCATATCTCTGATAACGTACCCGTTACTGGAATTATGATTGATAGACCAGAGCTTGTGTTTAATTCCTCTTCCGGCCGCAGCGTAGAGCTCCATGCAACGGTTATGCCTGATCATGCAACCAATAAGAATATGACATGGAGCACGAATCAAGTCCAGGTGGCAACGGTAGACAATCATGGAATCGTAACTGCCGTAGGGGAAGGAAGGGCAGTCATCACGGCCACGACGGACGACGGTGATTTTGAGGCCTCCAGCCATATTACGGTGGATTGGACAGCTCCGGAGATTACGATAAATCAAGTGGTAACATCTGAATTCAACACGGGTGTGTTTCAACCCGAATTTGAAGTGGCAGACACGCTGTCAGGCGTCGACCAAGCAAAAACCGAAGTCATGTTGGATGGAAAAGCACTAACGGATCTAATGGATATTCCTTTATACAAACTTGAGCTGGGTACACATACGTTTACGGTAAAAGCTATGGATGCAGCAGGGAATTCATCGACGCAATCCGTAGATTTTCAAGTAAAAACAAGTTATGCTGCTCTTGAGGAACTGGTTCAACGTTTTGCAGACGAGGGCATAATTAACAACAAAGGGATTGCTAACAGTCTGTTGAAAAAATTGCAAAAACAAAACCTAAGCAGTTTCATTTCAGAAGTCCATGCACAAAAAGGGAATCATATCTCCGCCGAAGCTGCGGAATATTTGTTACGCGATGCAGCGACGCTCCTTAACCCATAGCAGATTTTTTATAGCCGTCATTGTCACATTGCCATTGACAATGCCGTCAGATTCAATAGATTCATAGTAAAATTCCAATTGTCTACTTCGTATTCTCACAGCTACGGCTCATGTGCAAACTTCCTTGCATGTGAGACCGTAGTTTTTTATGCCAGTTCATACTCCGTTCATATTGACGTCACGGGGAGTACATCTTCATTGGTTAAGATTCCATTAGCGGCGTATGGAGGAAGCCTAATAGACAGATCAGGACAGGAGAAGATGAGCGTGACACAAACAGAGAAAATGACGACGAGGAATGGGACGAAATCAAAGAAAGTACGAAGTGTTTTACTTAAAATCATAGGAGCAATCGTTATCGCCATTGTTCTTTTTCTAGGTATTGTTTATATCACCAATGTGATCAGCAGTCATTCCGAGGCGAAACGAATAGAGCCTTACGGCCAGCACGTGTCTGTAGACGGGAAAAATATGAATGTGTTCATTCAAGGCGAAGGTAAGGAAACGATCGTGCTTCTTCCAGGTTATGGAACAGCTGCACCAGCGCTTGATTTTAAGCTGCTCATTGATGAGCTATCTCCATATTACAAAGTTGTGGCGGTTGAGCCTTTCGGTTATGGATTAAGTGATGGAACTGAAAAAGAACGAACCATAGAGAATATCGTAAGTGAAGTTCATGAAGCGCTACAGCAACTTAACATTAACCGATATATGCTCATGGGCCACTCGATTGCAGGCATTTACGGCATTGATTATGTGAACAAATATCCGAATGAGGTCACTGCATTTGTCGGCATCGATAGCAGTGTTCCAACACAACCGGGTATGGATGTTAAATTCCCGTTAAAAACGTTTGCATTTCTTAAAAATTCAGGTCTCCAAAGATTGGCGGTCAAATTTGGTGGCGACCCCTATGCTGACCTCGCATTTGATGATCAAACCGTAGAGCAGATGAAAATGCTGTCGAATAAAAACTCGAATAGTTCCACGATGTTAAGTGAGATGGACCATATTTCTTCCAATTTTAAAGAGGCTCAAGGCTTAACATTCCCTAAAGACCTTCCACTTCTACTCTTTGTACAAGCGGATAATCCAGACTTTCCAACCTGGATTCCGTTGCATGAAGAGCAAGTCAAGGATTCTGACCATGGAAAAGTAATACCACTTGAAGGAGAACATTATCTGCATCATACCAAATTCAAAGAAATTGCTGAAAAATTTAGAGAGTTTATGAAAGAAGTAAAAGGGGAGCCAGCCCTTTAACGAAAATATACGAAGAGAACGGGATTCATATTAAAAAGCCGGGTTTTCCTTCTTTAAGGAATCCGGCTTTTTGTTGGATCAAAAAGTTATTTCTTCGATGGCGTTACTGTTTTGTATTCAATGACTTGCAATACTTTTGGTTCGACAGCTTTTAACATTTGTTCTTTTGAAAGGTTGTTGTTAGGAACTTCGCCATTAGCTTCAGCTTGGATTTGCAAATCAACCTGTGTTTCTGCAATGACATCCACAACTTGCTGCTTCGAGACATGTTTAGTTGCTGCAATCTCCACTACAGATTTACCTTTTGCTAATTCTTGTTTTAATTCGGTTGGATTCATATTAAGTAAAGAAAAGAGTTTATCATCATTTAAAAAGGCGTCTGCAAAATAATCGGGCTTACCATTTGTAGTGAAGAAACCTTCCACTTTACCGTTTGAAGAAGCAGTCTCTCCTCCAATCAGAGAAACACTGATAGAATTACTCTGCACCATAACCTGGTAGAACGGTGTTTTTGATCCCTTTTGGGTGTAATTCAACATCAACGTTTTCTGATCCGGGTTCTCCAATTGCTCCAAAGCAAACTCATACGCTTCGATGTTGCCATACATTTTAACCAAGAGATCATCAACCTTCGATTTGATTTCCCGATCGGTTAAAGCCGTGAGTGGCTTCTCCTTAGGCTCCCAATTCTCTTGAATCACATGTTCAATCTCACCCGTCGTACTGTTTGTATGAAGGGTGATTTTTTTGCCGATTCCCCCTTTTTCCTGGAGAATGATGCTTGTTTGGACACCTTGGACGTTGCTTGCCTCGATAATCTCAAACGATTTGGTTTCAGGAAATGCACGATACAGCTTCTCAAGAGTTGCTTTGCCAACCTCATCCGTCTTGACTTGTTCAGCAGTCATCGGGGTTCTAGTCAGCATTTCAATCAGCGTAGGGGCAGCAAATGCTGCGGTTGGAATCAAAATCGCAGTCGCAACAATTCCAGCTATTAATCGTTTTTTCATAGGTTTCCCGCTCCTTTTTTGTTGCACATATTGTGAATAGGATCGTGCTATTCGGTTGGAAATTGCCGGCGGGCAATCCAACGTCTCTGCTTCTTTGCGCAGATGTTCACGGATATTGCGTTCAATAGTCATTGATCTTTTCCATCCTTTCCGGGGGGAGATTCCATATGTTTTTTCGAAGCGCCTGGATGCCTGCATGATATCTGGACTTGACTGTGCCCAGCGGGATGTCGAGTACGGTCGCGATTTCCTCCAACGTATAGTCGTGAAAAAAGCGGAGGATAATCACCATTCGCTGTTTATCAGTCAGTTTCTGGATGGCCTGCGATATCATTTGATTCGAGCCGTCCATCAACACAGAAGGTTGATCCCAATGCGACTCTTCCCGTGAGAAGGCACGGATGCGTTCAAAAATTCGGAATCTCCGCCAGCGCTTGACCCGAAATCTCTGCACTTGACGGATGACCAAGCCGTGCAGCCAGAAACGGAAAGGTCGATTCGTATCGTAATTGGCAAGCGACGTCCACATTTGCATATAAATCTCATTCATGACATCTTCCCGATCCTGCTGATGATCCACCAGAAAGGAAACGGTCCGGTAGACGTCCTGATAGGTGGCATCGTACATCGTATGAAACGCCTGTTGATCACCATCCTTCATTTGTTTGAGCAATTGGTACATATATTCACTTTGCATTCAGAGGGCCCTCCTGGGTAAGCTTACACACTATATTGTCTCTCTATCAAAAAAAGGTTCGGTTTCATTATTTATTTTTTTCGAGAACGATTCCGTAGGGGGGGGACAACCCGGTTACTTAACTATTATACAGTCCGTCTGTGTATGCGTTTGTTGCGAACCTATATAACCGCGGAGGTTAACCAATCGAAACTAAAAAAAACTCGTATCCTTCACGGATACGGGTTTTTTAAATCATGGAGGGAGTTCATGGCGAGATCATTGCAGATCTCGAAGAGAGATTGGATTGAACGTTAATGGTTAATATCGCATTTGTTCATAATGAAGGAGATTTGATTCTCCAGTCGGTTGAGTTGTTCCTGTGTTTCCTTGTCTTCAGCACCCTGTTCCCGCAGAGCGGTAAGCTCCTGTTTGAGCCGATGGAGATCGTCGCTGGCTTTCGCGCAGTCATAGTCGCTTTCCAGATTGTCGAGCATCATGGTTCCTCCTTGGTTGTATTGTGTGGTTCTTCACTAGTATGGAGGATACTTCCAAACTTATTCATGGCTTCGGTTAAACGAGTTTTTTGCGAATCGCCCCTGAATTCATGTCGGTCAAGGTAATCATGACGATAATCCCGAGCAAATGCAATGAGGGCATAGGGGCGGAAGGCCGTGTATCGGGCTTGGAGGTTTAAAAAATATAACTATGACAATCCTTGTCACTATTAGCAGATAGGATGGAGTTAAGGATGAATTTCTTACATCCAATTTCAATGGGGAGGGAAGATGTAGAATTAACGATTACCATCAAATATTGAACGAGTTTCTTAAGAAGGGATGAACCAATCATGTATATAACCGTTTCAGATTTTATTACAGAATGGAAAAGAGAAGCAGAATTAACACAAAGGGTGTTAGACAGTTTAACGGATGAATCATTACTGCAGCAAGTATACCCAGAAGGCAGGAATCTGGGAAGAATTGCATGGCATTTCGTAACGAATACCCCCGAATACTTGACTGAATTCGGGCTTGTCGTCGATCAGGTACAAGATTCTGCTGAAGTACCCTCCGCGAACCAAATCGCCGAGACTTTTAGAAGAATAAGTTCTGATGTAGAAACAGCTCTTGAACAACAATGGACGGATGAGACTTTAAAACAATTTCAAAATGCCTTTGGACGTCAGGAATCCAATGCTACCATTTTTATGGGATTGATTAAGCACATCGCTCATCATCGAGGACAGGTTACCGTCCTGATGCGTCAAGCGGGATTGAATATCCCTGCGGTATATGGTCCTTCAAAGGAAGGATGGATACAAATGGGAGTAGAAAACCCGCCGCTTTGAACATGAATGAGCTCGGAAAACATGAACATACACGCATAGGAAGTCGCGAATCATCGCGGCTTTTTTTGTTATTACGATGTAAGATCATGAACAAATTTCATCCCCGCATTGAAGTTTTTATAGTAAAATGGAATTTGTGGGTTTTACCATAGATTAGAATCGTGATTTTAGCGGAAGAGGAGTTATTGAGCAAGTGAAAAAGTTATATTCAACATGGTTCGGAAGCTACTGGAGTCCTTATCTCGTTATGGCTCTGGCCGGTATCCTCAGCGCGGTCTACTTCGGAATCACCCATACGGTATGGGCGGTAACCGGTGAGTTTACTCGCCTCGGAGGGCATATTCTGGAATTCATCGGGGTGGATATATCGGATTGGGCGTATTTCGAACTCGTCCATATGGACGGAACGACATGGACGCGGACCGACGGGTGGATCGTATGGGGCATGTTTATCGGAGCCCTCATTACGATTCTGCTGAGCAGCAATTTCAAGATCCGAATGCCGAGACAGAAACGGCGGTACGTTCAAGGATTTGTCGGCGGAATCATCGCGGGCTTTGGAGCCCGGCTGGCTCTGGGCTGCAATCTGGCAGCCTTTTTTACCGGCGTGCCTCAATTCTCCCTTCATTCCTGGATCTTTATCGTTGCTACCGGTGCGGGCACGTTTTTGGGTGCTCGGCTGGTTAACACAAGATGGTGGAAAGGGAAGCCCGTACTCAAAATGGGCGGTACCGTGCCGTCCGTTAAAACGGGTAAGAACCGGCAACCTCTACTAGGGGCTGTGTTAGGTCTTGCGTACATCGCGCTGATCGTATACTTCTATGTAACTGGCCGCACGATGCTGGGGACAGCCGCCCTTTTCGGAGCGGCATTCGGCATCCTGATCGAGCGGGGGCAGATCTGCTTTACTTCCGCTTTCCGCGATCTGTGGATCAGCGGCCGGGCCACGATGACAAAAGCGATTGCCGTCGGTATGGCAGTCAGCTCCGTCGCTACGCTTATCGTAATTCTTGTATACGGTCTGGACCCGATTACAAAAATTGCCGCCCCTAGCACCTTTATCGGCGGATTGCTCTTCGGCCTGGGTATTGTCATGGCCGGCGGTTGCGAAACCGGCATGATGTACCGGCTGATGGAGGGACAAGTTGTCTTTTTACCCGTGTTTATCGGCAACATTATAGGCGCAACCGCTTTGGCATATGCATGGGATCATATGGGAGTATTTAACCTTCTCGTGAAGAGCGGCTCGCCTATTAACCTGATCACCGTCATGGGTCCGGCGGCTGCATTGATTGTTACGCTGCTCGTACTCGGTGGCGGATTCGCTGTCGCCGCATACTGGCAAAAAAACTACCGCTTCGGCGTAGGATTCAAGAAAGGGGATGCAACCCATGTCCGTTGATTTCACATTGGACCTCCGGGGGGAATCTTGTCCATACCCGGTCATCTACACACTCGAAACACTCCGTGATATGAAAAAAGGACAAACGCTTCAGGTCATTTCGGACTGTCCGTCCGCATTTCGCAACGTGCCGGAAGAAGTCGTAAAACACGGCTACACCATGGCACAGGAGCCGGTCAAAAACGGCCAAGAATTCAGCCTGTTTATCCAGGCGTAATGCTATTCTCATAACCGCGAAAAAAGCCTCCCTTCTGACAGGGGGCTTTTTTGTGTGTGGCTGTTCTGCGGCAACCGTAAGCAACAGGGAATGTTACGGTAAGCTTACGGGCTGTGGAGTGTGAAAAGCTCTCCAAGTTAATTGAATGACTTGGGGAGCCTTTTTATTGGAGAAGATCACATGGAATCAGAACTTGATTTTAAGCGTGTCACCATCCAGATAGACACCCTCGGAACGCATAATCGGCAGCTTCTGCTCCGCCGAAAAGCCAATGGTTTCCCCGTCTCTTAGTGTGACGTTCTGTTCAACGATGTATAAAGAAATATCCATAAGGAATTCACGAAGCTCGGCAGGTGTCACCTGGCTGTCCAGCACTTCGATCTCGTCTTTACCAAAGGCTCTGAGCCCATATGTATATCCATTGACTCCGGATTCCGTGCGAACTAGCCCGAAGTATACCAGATTTAACAGCGGAAATAGATCGTCGGATTTCATGGTTTCAGCCATTTCCACAAAGAGCTCAGGCTGAAATACCGTGCCGGATGAATAGAGTCCGACGGCATTAGGCAGCTTCAAACAGCTCGCCGCCAGCTTGGTGTACACCCTGCCGCTATCAAGCGGGGAGGCAGCACGCGAAAACACCGCCAGAATAAGCTGGCTGACATGGGTTTTGGTTACCTCCACAGCCTCTGGCCACAGGTAGTTGCCTTGCGCGTAATGCTCAGCCTCGCCATCCGGTACCGGAGCATCAACGAAGCTGACCGCGATCATGCAGCCGTCTGACTCAAAGACCAGAATTCCTTCTTTTTCCTCTCCGGAGCTGCCATCCTCCGGGGAAGAGGAAATATTCCAATCGTGCAGAAGATTTGCTTTGATCTGTTCCAGGTCGCATTCCGGGGAGTTCAACAGAACGAAGCCATTAAATATCCCGGATGATTCATTGGAATCCAACGTGTTATCCTCTGAAGCTTCCCCTGCCTCATATTGTGCAGCCTGCTTCATCCAATACTCACGAATCATGTTAACCATGGCTACAGCTTCCTGTTCCGCGGTGGAAGGATGATAGGGCTGCATCTCACTGAATACATGTCCACAATGCTCGGTGTCTGACGGACTTTCATAACCGCCGCAAACGCCGACCAGCCATTTGCCAAACAGGGTCTTCTTATATTTGAAAATATAATAATGCATGTCGTGGAGATCAAATTCTCCCGCTAATTCGATTTTGCTGGGCTTATGGCCGAGCTCTTGTTCATTTGCCAGCCATTCGATCATGGAATCCTTAGCTGCTTGTGGTTGAACTGTCATTGTGTTCCTCTCCTTATGTATGTGCGATAGTGTAACTGTTATATTCTACCAACCTTTATGATGTTGGGCAATACTAGAAAAACGCGGATGATTAACCGATGAGGGAACGTTTTTTTGGCTGCGGTATTCTCAAATATAGGCAGGATTGATCCATAACCATATTGAATATTTTTACATGCATACGGAGGAATGGTGGTGGGTAGGTGGAACTTCTAAGGGTTTCATATGAGCAGAAAATAATATTACGTAACCTGATGGAACTCTATCAATACGATATGAGTCCATATGAAGATGAGCGTGAGAATGACGTTAACGAATTTGGCCTGTACGATTATAAGTATTTAGACCATTACTGGACGGAAGAGGGGCGGTATCCTTACCTTGTTATACAATCGGGGAAGCTGGCCGGATTTGTATTGGTGAGAGAAATCAAAACAGCAAGTGATGCAACTCCAAACTATTCCATGGCGGAATTTTTCATCTTGAAAAAATACCGAAAGCAGTAATTGGTAAAGAGGCAGCTTTCAAAGTGTTCGAAATGTTTAAGGGCAATTGGAGTATCGCTTGGTTGGAAAAAAATCTGTCAGCCCAAGCTTTTTGGACAAAAGTCATCTCAGAATACAAGGCCGGCGAATATTCCAATACCATGTTCTCAGGTAACCCTGCAATTGAATTTTATGCATAAGGATTGATGAGAAATCTTTATGATTGAATTTCTTGAACGTCAACCGATGGGAACCTTTGAACTGATTACACCAATCGTAATTTGAGGTGAACTTATGGAGCATCGTTACCCCTGGTTCAGGGTCGCGATGCTCGATACGCCTCTTCGGCATGAATCGGCCATCATGTTTCTGGTGGAGCGTTATCTTTTCCAGAGGAGAAGACAAATGGAAATGAAGAAGTGTCATAAATCCATCCGGGACGGTCGCCTAACCGCCATCCACTGAATATATCTGAAGTATCAGATGATTCAAGAGAGGATGTTGGCCTTGCAAGCAGTTTCTCATGTTCTCGATCAAGGGTGGATTGCCTACACATCGAATCGCGGCGGACCGTTCGACATTTGGCTGTACCGACCGCAGGACGGACTTCATGTTCAACTTACTCGGGGACTTGGCGCGGAATTTTCCGTTCCCTATTGGTCGCCCGACAGCAGGAGGATCGCATTTATCGGAATTGGAAATGTGGTCTACTTGCTGAGTATCGCCACGCGTACTGTAGCCAGGATTGACCAAATCGCCCCCTTCACGCTGTTGGACTGGTCTCCTGACAACCGGTCTCTGGTGTATGTTAAAAACGACCGCATCGTCGTTTATGATACGATCACGCATCGGAGCTATACCTTCTCAGAGCCAGGAGCTAGTGATGTCCAATGGTTCCCTTCGGGTACGGAGCTTCTTTTTGCGGCTCCCGATGCCAGCGGCATCACGCAGCTCTTCCGCATGCGAACCGATGGCACGAACCGGAGACAAATCACGCAAAATACGAACGGACCGCTCCACGACGTTCGGATATCCCCGGACGGAACCTTCGCACTGTATACATTCCCTGGTGCAAGCATCTCCATAATTTCAACTGTGGATTTGGCAACGGGTACCATCTATACGCTGGAAGGCGGACCGCTCGCCAAAAACTATTTTCCGTCATGGTCCCCGGACTCCCAGAGCATCGCCTACAGCGCAACCGCTTATGAAGAGCCTAATTATTATTCTCTTATCCAGATCGACAGCCGCACCGGTCAGAATCAACGAACGATAGCGGTATCCGACTGTTTTGCCACTCCCGTAGGGTGGTCCCCGGACGGTATGAAAATCGCGTATTTATCGGGATGCGCAGGTGTAGAAAGCGCAAGTCAGCTCTGGATTGTGGATCTCAGGGATCAGGTGCCGATGAACGTTGTCAGTGGCGGCTGGATTACAGCTTTGCAGTGGTCTCACAGAGCCAGAAGGATTTCGGAAAACATCTTCACCAGCTTTGTGTACCGGGTATCCTTTCCATATCCCGCAAGCTGGCGTCGGGTCAGTGAAGAGAGATACGAGGGGGCCGACGGTTTTTTTCAGGTATCTGCCATTTCATCGAGTGAAGGTATTACCGAAGTGTGCCACTCTGAAGCCTTTCACCCATTGATGCCTTACGGCTCATCACCAAGAATTGTTCCTGTGAAGATACAAAATCAAGAAGCGTGTTTCATTTTTCCGTCAGCCGACCAACCAGCGGAGATGAATAAGCAGTCCGCCCTGATCGTAAGATACCCACGCCCTGTCCAAATTGGGGAAACGTTCTACAATTATTTTATCTTGTTCGCTGACGTCAACCATATCCGTCAAATTGGTGCGCGGTTGTCGTTCATTTAGTTAACTATTCATTTCTTTCGAACCATGTAGAATAAATCCTACTTGACAGGTGGTATTAATTGGTTTAATCTAGCCACAGGCATTTCCCTTCAATGATCATTAAATGATCATTCATTATCTTAGCATTGAACGATACGGTCAGCCGATTGGTCCACCAAAGGCTCCTGTTTACTCGTTTTGTCGTTAGTACGACAAAAGGGGTAGATGGGGGTCTTTCTGTATTTCAAGAGTTAGCTGCGGGAGATAAGGACTGCATATGGAGGTTTATGACCCGAGAGAGGAGCGACATGGAAGAGAAGGATTGGGATTTATTGGAGGAGGCTGATTGGCATTTTCGTAAAGTGGTACGCAGGTTTGTCAAAGAGCGTGACAAAATCTCGGTAGAAGGCATCTCACTGCCAGGCTTGTTGATTCTCAACACGATATTCCGGAATGGCGAGCAAAGGCTTGGCGAGCTGGCGGAACAGCTCGATTTCACATCTGGAGCGGTAACGGCGATATGCGACAAGCTGGAGACTTCCGGATTCGCGATCAGAAGGCGAAGCAAGACAGACCGGAGAGCGATTGCCTTAGACATTACAGAAGCAGGAAGACAGATGCTGCAGCGTAACGAAAATGTTGGCGGGTACATGATTGAGCTGATCTTCGGCGCATTCTCGCACGAGGAGCTCAGGGAACAGATTCATTATTTTAAACGGCTCCATGAACATCTTGAGGGTTTCTCGGATTCCGTGCAGCGACAGTGCGCATTATCCACCGAACCCAACGAAGGAAATGTTCAAGGTCATCGCGGCGCCTTGAAACGTTCGAATGCATTTATTTCTTACTAAATTCAAATTTGAAAGGAAGTTGTGACATGGGACATCCGACGATTTATCCAACAGGTACAACGGTATATAACCCAAAGAAGGCTTGGAGCGGTTACACGATTTATCAAGCAGCGGATACAGGGGCTCTCCTCATCGATATGAATGGGAAAGAGGTTCATTTGTGGAAAGGACTTCGAGGTTTTCCCAACAAGCTGTTTCCGGGTGGTTACGTGCTTGGCAGCACGTCAGAGCGCGATCCGAAATACGGGTTTCAGGATGAGACCAATCTGGTGCAGGTCGACTGGGACGGTAATATCGTCTGGAAATTTGACCGTTATGAATACATAGAGGATCCGGGGCATCCGCCGCAGTGGATGGCACGCCAGCATCATGACTATCAGCGGGAAGGCAATCCCGTCGGTTATTATGTTCCAGGGCAAGATCCGAAAGTCGATTCGGGCCATACGCTCATTCTGGCCCACAAAAATGTGAAACGTCCCGAAATATCCGACATTGAGCTATTGGACGACACGATGATCGAAGTGGATTGGGAAGGGAATGTCGTGTGGGAGTGGGCCGTCAGCGATCACTTTGATGAACTCGGATTTGATGAGGATGCGAAGCACGCATTATCCCGCGATCCGAATACGCGCGGCTTTGGCGCTCATGCGGGCGATTGGATGCACATTAATTCGGCATCGGTGCTCGGGCCTAACCGATTCTATGATGCGGGGGACGAACGCTTCCATCCCGATAATATAATCTGGGATGCTAGGGAAACGAATATTATTGCCATCATTGATAAAAAAACCGGGGATATCGTCTGGAAGCTTGGCCCCGATTATTCCACGGAGGAAACAAAGCATATCGGCTGGATTATCGGTCAGCATCATGCTCATCTCATTCCACAGGGCCTTCCGGGCGAAGGTAACATTCTCATCTTTGATAACGGTGGCTGGGGCGGTTACGGAAAGCCGAATCCGGAAGCGGGAGACGGCCTGAAAATAGCCCGGCGTGACCATTCGCGCATTCTGGAAATCAACCCCGTTACTTTTGAGATTGAATGGCAATATACGCCGACGGAAGCCGGATTCCAGGCTCCGCTTGACTCATACCGTTTTTACAGTCCATATATCAGCTCGGCTCAGCGGCTCCCCAATGGCAACACCTTGATCACCGAGGGGGCTGACGGGCGAATATTCGAAGTGACACGAGAATTCGAGCTGGTGTGGGAATATATTTCGCCTTATAAAAACACCCGCAACTCCAATATGGTCTATCGCGCATACCGGGTTCCGTATGAATGGGTACCTCAGCTTGAGTTGCCTGTTGAGACGGAGATTGCTCCGCTTGATGTTGCCGATTTCCGCCTGCCGGGGGCCGCACAAAGAGGTGCCGTTACGAGCGTGGAAGTAGAAGGCACGATCTCGTATGGAGAGGGAGCGCTTTGCGTGGCCAGAACGGATGAACTCGTGCAAAAAGGAAGGGATCGCAATGAGTAGAAACCAATCTTTGAAGCAATGGAGTTTTCGGTTTCTGTCAATGATTCTCACCATGAGTATGCTAAGCGGGTGTGGAAATGCTTCGGGCGAGCAGCAGGGGAATCGGCTCAAATTGAAAATCGCGGATATTTCCACCAATACCGTGTTTCGTGTGGCTAAAAGCAAAGGGTTCTTTGACAAACACGGAATTGATGCCGAATTGGTAAACTTCGCTACGCCGGCTGAAGGCGTGAACTCCTTATTCATTAAACAGGCAGACGTTGCATTCGGTGCGGACTTCCCGCTCCTGAACGCTGTCAGCAAAGGCGATTACTCCATCTTCGCTTCATCAGGAACAGCAACGGATGTAAGTGCGAGCGAATGGAAGCTGTTCGTCCGTAAAGAAATTGGGAGCGCTGCTGATCTCAAGGGTAAAAAGTTAAGTTTCTCAAGAGGCACTTTCATCCCTTATCTATGGGATGTTTATTTGGCCGAAAACGGAGTTGCGTTGTCGGATGTGGAACTGATCGGACAGGGAGGTTTCGACGAGGCGTTTGTGGCCCTCAAAAAAGGCGATATTGACGCCGCCTGGGTATATGGGGCAGTGCTGAACGAGAAGTTCGGAACGCTTACCGAAGCTAAAGAACTGTCGGATATGTCCAAGACACCGGTAAGGCTGGGTACTGGATTGATCGCTTCGAATGAATTGATCAACAGCAACAAGAAAGGTTTCGTAGCGCTTCTGAAAGCGCTGGATGAAGCGTCAGCCTATGCCCAGGCGCATCCGGAGGAAACGGCGGACCTAATGTATGAAGAAGTCAAGCAGCCGAGAGAAGCGACCCTAAAGGATCTGCCGAAGAATCCATGGAACATAGGTTTTACGGATAAAGCCTACGAAGGATTACAGGGACAGAAGAAATATATGGTGGATAACGGTATCATCGAGAAGGATTTCGAACTGAATGAGAAATTGAATCTAGATTTGGTAAGAGAAGCATTCCCGGATCGAGTCATTGAATTGAAGTGAGGAGATGAAGATGATGAGAGCAGCGTCAAGGCAGAATGAAATCCATATTGAACAGTTGCATAAAAGCTACACACAGCAACCCTCGGCAGGTGACTTGCACTATATTATCCAAGACGTCAATCTGGCGGTAAAAGGCGGCGAGTTCTTTGTTCTTCTGGGTCCAAGCGGGTGCGGGAAGTCGACGCTGCTTAGTCTGATCGCCGGCTTTGTATCCAAGACATCGGGGCAGGTGAGAGTAGGCGAGAAGGAGGTGGACCGTCCGGGCCAGGATCGCGCCGTTGTCTTCCAGCAAGCGGATTCCTCCCTGTTCCCATGGCTGACCGTAAGAGAAAATGTGGAATTTGGACTTCGCATGAAACGCATACCTGCCGCGAAGCGAAAGGACATATCCAACCAGTTTATTTCACTAGTGGGTCTTGCGGGGCATGAAAGCAAATATCCACGCGAACTCTCAGGCGGCATGAAACAACGGGTACAACTGGCAAGGGTATTGTCCAATGATCCCGCGATATTGCTCATGGATGAACCGTTCGGCGCATTGGATGCGATGACAAGGCGGACCATGCAAAGGGAGTTGGTGCGCATATGGCAGGACACCGACAAAACCGTCATCTTCGTGACGCACGATATTCAGGAAGCCCTTCTACTGGGAGGACGCATCGGCATCATGTCAGCGGGACCATCCTCGAAAATAACGGATATCTACGAGGTGCCTCTCGCTTACCCGAGAGATTTAACAGATCCGGCTTTTCATGCGCTGTATTACCAAATCCAATCGCACTTTGACGAGTAGGGAGGAGACCCATGAGCGAGAAAATGAAGAAATGGTCGCTTCATATCCTGCTGTGGATTGCCGGCCTTGGCGTCTGGCAGTTGCTTTCCCTTGCGTATGGGCCTGAAATACTGCCGGGCCCTATCTATACCGCCAAGGGCGGATATGAATTGTTGACGGACGGTACCTTGATTCAGTATATCGGGATCAGTTCATACCGGGTGCTGCTCGGCTGGACCCTTGGCAGTCTGATTGCGATACCGGTCGGACTCATCATCGGAAAGGTCGGGCCGATTCGAGCTTTCGCCGAACCTTTCCTAAATTTCATCCGGTTCATCCCGCCAATTGCCTTCATCACCTTGTTTCTGGTCTGGTTCGGCATCGGGGAAACATCGAAAGTGATGCTTATTCTGTATGCAACCTTCTTCATTGTGGTATTAAATACGTTGACAGGTGTCCTATCCGTAGAAGAGGATAAGATTCGCTCCGCCCGCAGCATGGGGGCATCCGAGTGGCAGATTGTGCAGCATGTCATCATTCCGGCAACGGTTCCTTTTATGTTCACCGGCATTCGGCTGGCCATGGGAACCTCGTTCATGGCGATTATCGGGGCAGAAATGATTGCATCCAATGAAGGCGTGGGGTATCTGATCTGGAATTCACGTTTGTTCTTCCGCACAGATTGGATTTTTGTCGGATTGATTTGTCTGGGATTGATGGGGTTCATAACGGACCGTGTCGTGGGTCTGCTCGGGCGCAAGCTGTTGTCCCGTTACGGGGTGGTTAGTACGAATTCACTGCGTCGTTAAACGTGGAGCAATATACGAAGCAGCAGTTCCCTCTTATGGAGGGGGCTGCTGCTTTTTTAAATCTCCTGGTTATTTGGAATAATGGATCACCATGCTTAACCTGTTTATGGAGGCGCCGGAGTTATGGTAAACATGAGGTTTATCGGCCTTAAACCGAATGGATTTACCTGGAGTCACCGTATATTCCTCGTTATCGACACGAATGGTAAGCTCACCTTCGAAAACAGTAATAAACTCTTCCGTCCCCTCGATGTGAGCCTCTGCACTTAAATAACCGCCAGGCTCCATTTCTAATGAATACATCTCGAAGCGTCGTCCGTCCTCATAGGGGAAATAAGGATAAATCCGAATTTTTCCGTTATCCTCCACCAGCGCTTGGATCTCTTCTTGAGATACCACGACCGTTTCAGAATGAGGCTCATTGATCAATGACGTAAAAGAAAGCTTTAATCCGTTCGCGATTTTCCATACGGTTGTTATGGAGGGGCTCGATTCTCCGCGTTCGATCTGCCCCAGCATCGTCTTGCTGATTCCAGTCATCTCCGCGACTTTATCTAGGCTTAGCTTCCTTTGCTCCCTTAGCAGCTTCAAGTTATTCGCCAATATTAGATTGATAGGCTTCAAGGTATCATCGACCTCCATATTGCACATATTGTGCGTTATGACATACATAATGTATAATTATAACAAATGAACGCTATAACGTACAATTTTGTTCATTATAACACACAAGAAAGGAGGGGGAGCATGTTGATCGTTCCGCTGTTGACCTATGCGATTGTCGCTTCATTTACGCCCGGCCCCAACAACATCATCTCGATGACTAATGGACGGAGTCACGGATTTAAAAAAACGCTGCGCTTTATCGGAGGTGTAGCGGCTGGATGCTTGGTCATTATGCTGTTGGCCAGCTATTTCAATCTGGTATTATCCCCATTCATCCCGAAGATCAGGTTTGTTATGAATATCATCGGTTGCCTGTACCTGATCTATCTGGCCATTAAAATCATGCAGAGCAAGCCGCATCGTGCAGATGATAAGGCGCGTGGATTCAATACCTTTTCCTTCGGGTTCATCTTTCAGTTCATGAATCCGAAGGTTATTTTATACGGGATTACGGCCATATCGACCTTCGTAATGCCGATCTCTACATCCCATGCGCAGTTGTTATCATACTCGTTCTTGCTCACGATCATCGGCATTTGTGCCAATATGACCTGGGCGTTGTTCGGCTCGCTGTTCCAGCATCTGTTGTCCCGGTATGAGCGCCTGTTTAATATATCGATGGGATTGCTTCTGCTTTACAGTGCAATTTCTATTTATACCGCCGACTGATATGCCCTTCTTCGCGCGTCATCGACGCCCTAGCCAAAAGAATAAGGCTTCCCGGATCGCTCATCCGGAAAGCCTTGCCTTGTTTTATTCGTAAATTTTGGAAATCTGCTCTTTCAGTTTGTTGGAGGATGCATGGAATTGGGTTAGTTCCTCGTCATTAAATTCGAGATTCAGAATTTCACGAACCCCTGTACGATCAACCACACATGGTACGCCTAAGTACACATCGGACACACCGTGGTAGTCCGTGAGCAGGGTGGATACATTGAGAACGGAACCTTCGTTTTGCAAAATGGAGACGATGATCCGATCAAGCGCCAATGCGATCGCATAGGAAGTGGAGCCCTTGGCGTTAATGATTTCATAAGCCGCATTCTTGGTGCGGTCGAAAATATCCTCTTTTTCGCCGTCTGTCAGATCGATCCCGATCCCTGCGATGTTGGCAATGCTCCAAAGCGGCAGCTCGGAATCGCCGTGTTCTCCGACAATATGGGCGTGAATGCTGCGCGGATTAATGCCTTTGTTTTGTCCGATCAAATACCGGAAACGGGCGCTATCCAGCAAGGTACCGGAACCGATTACGCGATTGACCGGGAAGCCGCTCTTCTTCAAGGTGACGTAAGACAGAATATCAACCGGATTCGTGGCCACGAGAATGATGCCGTGATCATTGTATTTCACGATGTTCTGGATAATTTCGTCAAATATCGCCGTATTTCGCTTCAATAAGTCAATTCGCGTCTCGCCAGGTCTTTGGTTGGAGCCTGCGGCAATGACAATGATGTCTGCATCCTTGCAATCGCTGTAATCTCCAGCCCAAAGCTTCACGCCTCCGGCAAAAGGGAGGCCATGATTCATATCCAAGGCTTCGCCAAGAGCTTTGTCATGGTTCGCATCGATTAATACCAGTTCAGATACTCTCTCACGTAAAAATAAGGTGTACGCAGTCGTTGCTCCTACAGCTCCTGTACCAATGACCACCACGCGGGACGGACGCTGAACTTCATTTTTTGTCATAAGTGTTTCTCTCCTTGTACTGAGTTAATGAAATCTGGTGAATGGTTATACCTCTATTTTACTTACCCTCATAAGCCGCTGCTCGAACAGTGACTCCCTCAGGCATCTTCGATAGTAATGATAACATATTCAGGAAGATTTAAGCAGCGGGAGTGTGATTTATTTCATACAGTAATAGAAGTAAATAGTTGCCTTGTTTCCTGAATCATGACTCTCTGATATTCATTACCGTCATGGTAGAGCTCGCCAATCTTCTTGTACGTTTGGTCCAGTTGTTCTTGATATCCTGCAGCTTGTTTATCGGGGTGGTTCCTTTTGAACTCGTCCATGACGTTTTGGATGTATGCCGGTCGAGCGCCCCAAGTTCCGAATACTTCTCCGGTGCTAGCATGGAGGAAGACTGCAATCGGCTGTGCGCGTCCGCCATCCGTGAGAAAAAGATCCATTGTCTCCATATGATCTTCCATGATGAGCACTTCGGTCGGAATACGGCTATATTCCAATATTCTAAATAGTACAGGAACATTCCATATGACATCCGGACACCAATCCGTACAGAGAATAAGGCAGTGCAGTTGCTTGAATATGTGCAGCTCAGAAGTGAAGAATCGCTCAGCCTCTTCGTTCTCCCATTGGAAGCGATCATAGACTTGTCGACATAATTCCTTGGTGTTTGGGATGCAACTCAATTTCATTTCTCGAATCTTCATATTCTCCATAAATTGGTGAGGCGTTAAACCCTGGCCGATTTTGTGATGGAGACGGATGGAATGAGTCATGGGATCATACGTCCTTTCGTAACAGATTCATATGGATATACATCCAAGCTATCGTTAGCGTAAAATAAAACTGACCATACCGAAATGGTCAGTTTTTATCTGTTTATGAAAGTCAGATATTATAAAAGTGGTATTATCGAAAGAAATGTTTCGTGACTAGGGATGCGCATAACGTGGACCGGATTTATTGTATAATCTAGTAAAAGTATCTCCTATTTAGCTATAAAGAATGCCTGAGGTGGTCCAAATTGTTTGATATTCTTTTACCCGAGCAAAGCGAGTTCCCGTTATACCAGCAGTTATATCTTCAAATTCGTGAGGGTATCCGTAATGGCACCATTCCCGACGGACAACGATTGCCTTCCGTTCGTTCTCTTCAGCTTCAACTCAATATAAGCAAAACGCCGATAGAAACAGCTTATCAAATGTTAACGTCAGAAGGGTATGTGACCAGCAAGCCGAGGTCAGGGCTATATGTCATGAACCCATATCAGGAACTATCACACCACCATCAACAGCAGATTCCCCCTATAACCACGATGTCTGTCATGCATTCCTATGGGCGCTTGAATCCAGGTTTTATTGACTTTAATCCCACTCGATTAGATCAAGCGTCTTTTCCGCTGCGAACCTGGAATAAAATGTTGAAGGAAGCGCTGGAACAGCATGTGAGTGACATTGGAATGTATGGAGATCCGCAGGGTGAATACGGGCTTCGCACCATGGTTTCCGAATACTTGCGGAATTCCAGAGGGGTTAATTCAACACCTGAGCAAATTGTGATAGGTGCCGGAACGGCTTATAGCATGGGGCTACTTTCCAGAGTGCTGCAAGGGATTAAACATATCGCTGTTGAGGAACCGGGTTACAGCTTGGTACGAGATCAATTTCAGCTGAATGGCTGCCATTTACTTCCGATAACGCTTAATGATAAAGGAATCTCGCTTGACCAGCTGGAGCGCAGCCATGCCCAGCTTGTATATGTCACGCCCTCTCACCAATTCCCGACAGGAAGCATTATGCCATATCCGGAGCGGGAGCGATTACTGGAATGGGCCCATGCCAAAAACGCATACATTATCGAGGATGATTATGACGGCGAGTTTCGATACCAGGGGAAACCCATTCCTTCCTTGCAAGGATTGGATAACAACGGGCGGGTCATATATGCCGGCACGTTCTCGAAAGTATTGACTCCGACATTGCGAATGAACTATCTCGTTCTGCCGCCGGCGCTGCTGAATCAAATATCCCACATGCGTCAGGAAGTGTTCTTTGCCCCTTCACGCGTGGAACAGTGGGCAATGACTGCGTTTTTTGAACAGGGGCACTGGTACCGTCATATTCGTAAAGTGCGTAATCTGTACAGGAAGAGACATCATCAGTTCATCGGGTTGATCGAAGCTTATCTTGGCGGGTTTGTTGAAATTACGGGTCAGAATTCAGGACTCCACATTCAGCTGATCGTTAAAAAAGATGTGTCCTCGGAAGAATTGATTCAGGAGGCGGCGAAGGTCGGGGTTGTCGTATATGACCTGCGAAAAATGTGGATGAACCACCAGCAAGATGCTAACCAGTACCCGAGGTTATACATGGGATTTGCGGGCTTGAACGCAGTTGAAATGGAATCAGGAATACGGCTTCTGCAAAAGGCTTGGAACATGGGCTGAACACGGTTAATGTTTAACCTGTCTTTTATAAAACGTTGAAACTGACCATTTCATCAGGGTCAGTTTATTGTTTATGATAAAGCAAAAAAGTAGGAGTGTACACTTATGATCAGCCAAAGTGAGGTAAGGGCATATTTAGACCGTTTAGGCATCTCGGATATTCAGGCTCCGTCGAAGGAATATTTGTTCGAGCTGCATAAAGCACACGTGGCGCGAATACCTTGGCAGACCTTGGATATTTTTGCTGGGAAACCGACATCCATCGATATACAAGAATCGGTACAACTTATGATCCAGCATCGAAGCGGTTATTGTTTTCATCTAAATGGAGCCTTTACCGCGCTTCTTCGAGGCTTAGGTTATAAGGCATATTGGCATCAGGCAGGAGTCCAGCCCTTAGGACAAGAACCTCGGATTAACGGCTTCCATCTCGGGATAACCGTATGTCTATTGAATGAACATGGGGAAGAAGAGAGGTGGCTCGTAGATGTCGGTCTGGGCGATATGCCCTGGGAGCCGATCCCATTGAAATTCGGAGAATACCTACAGGGACCTTTTCAATATGTGCTTGAGCCGTCTCGCATAACGGATCGTGGCTGGAGGCTGATTCATGATCCCCATTATTCTTTTGTAGGCGTAGATTATGCTCCTGATGTGGTGAACAGCCTGGATATGTTTAAATCAAATCATGCATTTTATAGCCGATCACCGGAATCTCCATGGATGGATCTGTTCATTATCAGGCAACGGCACGAGTTGGGTATGAATGAACTCAAAGGCTGCATATGGAGAAAGTGGAGCGGCAACGCCCTGGATAAGGTAGAGATTTCATCGAAGTCGGAATGGTTTGAGATCCTGGCGGACATATTTAATGAGCCGCTCGTCAACTATTCCACATTCGAACGGGACCTGATATGGGAGAAGGTATATAGGCAGCATCAGAATTGGAAGAAGCTTATGGAGAATGAGTCAATATAGAAGGCGTCGAATGCTTTACCTCCATTTGGTTCTCGAGCTGATCCCCAGCGGTATAGAACACGCTAAACCAATCTGTCACTTGAATTCCCGAAAACGCAGGTGATAAGATGAAACATAAAATTTGTGTTGTGAAGCATCATTAATTGCTACATAACCTAGCTGTAAGGAGATATAGTCATGGCAACCATCGATGATTTGACCAAGCTGGATATTCGGATCGGGACGATCGTGGAGGCAGAGCCTTTCCCGGAAGCACGCGTTCCGGCTATCAAAATGAAGATTGATTTCGGCCCGCTCGGGATCAAACGCACAAGTGCCCAGATTACGAATCGATATGATGCGAACACCCTCGTAGGGAATCAAGTGGTAGCTATCGTCAATTTTCCGCCGAGACGCATAGCTGGCTATCAATCCGAAGTGCTTGTGCTCGGCGGGGTACCGGAGCCAGGAGACGTTGTGCTTCTGAAACCGGATGTCGATCTGCCAAATGGAACGCCCATCGCTTAAACCTATTTCATCGGTCGGTCCGGTCGCCTTCGACCTGGTCCGACTAGATGAACCTCACCTCGCTACGCCTTTTCAACAATTCCGCGGCTCCTTCCGCAATTTTCTGAACACCGACTTCGATTAGTTCCTCCTTCACTTGAGATACGCTCAGCCGTATCATGGATTCGTTCTTAAACTCAGGCAAGAACATGCTGCTGGCATCCTGAACATATACGTTCTCGTTCTCCAGATGGCTAACCAACTGATATGCTTTCAATGGCACCGGCAGCTGAATCGTGGAATAAAACCCGGATGGCGAACCCGTAAAGGATAAGAAGGGCGGCAGGTGAGTTTGGTAAGCCTGCTGGAGCAGAGCTCCTTTCTGACTATAGGTCTGCCGCATCCTCTGAATATGTGCACGGAACATCCCGTTCTTCAGATAAATTTCGAGTGCGCCTTGCATGAGCACGGGGCTATGTATGTCTGCAGCGTGCTTCGCCCGCTGGAACATTTCACTCATCTCTTCGGGGATCACGGCCAAGCCCAGCCTTAGTCCCGGGAGCAAGACTTTGGAAAAGCTCTTCGTGTAGATCACCCTGCCGGACGGATCGTAGGCAAACATCGGATCATGTTTTGAATCCCGATCCAAATCTCCCATATAGTCATCCTCGATGATATAAACATCATACTTCTGCGCCAGCTCTACAATCCTCTTCTTCTCCTCATTGGAATAGCTGTAGCCTGTAGGGTTATGGAACCTTGAGACCGTATAGAAAAACTTGATATCGCGAGTTTTAAAAATGTCCTCGAGCTGTCCAAAGTCGATTCCGTCGTTCGTAACCTCAATCCCGTATGTCACAGCTTGATGGATCTTGAGGGAGTCCATCATGCTAAAATGCGTGGGCTGCTCCACGCAAATATTGTTCTTTCCGTTAGGAAAAGGGAGGGAGACAAGCAGATGCAGCGCTTGCTGCGAACCGGATACAACATAGATCCTCTCAGGAATCGTGAAGACCTGCAAATCGAATAAATGTCGGGCTAACTCAACACGAAGTGACTTCAAACCCGGAATCTGGGAATAGGTGAACAACTCTTCCTTATATATTTCAATCGCTTGGTTCATGCAATGCTGAAAGTCTCGGTAGGGCATGACCGCTTTGTCAGGTCCCGCAGATCGGAAATCGATCACTTGGTCCGCGGGGTTCTGGCGGTTTGTGCGTACACTGCCCTCAACGATGTAGTAACCACTCTTGGGAACAGCGTAGATGATATGTCTCTTTTCCAATTCAGCATAAGCCCGTATGGCTGTATTTTTGCTGCAAGAATAGGATTCTGTCAAAGCACGGATGGATGGCAGCTTGCTGCCTGGTTTCAATAATCCATTCAGTATTTGGCATTCTATTGACTGTATAATGTCGGTGTATTTCATATCTCGTTATACCTCCAATCGATCTGTACGGGTACAGAGTCGGAAAACATGCATTCTCACAACGATACGCTATAAGTATACTCTACAATACAGCATGCTTCGGTTAGATATTATTTTTTTCTGGGTTGTTCTCCTTATTCCGCTTATGGAGGTCTCATTGTGGAGGTGGAGCTTGCTTGCCGTTTCGCTCATTGAAACCGGGATAACGATTCATCGGAGACGGCATGCCAAGTTGTTGATGCTGATTGGGATGGATTGTGTCCTGATCATGATACTTTTCATGGTTAGGAGAACGATGTAATGACGTCTAATGATATGGGGTTTGAGGAGTGGAATCGATGCATTTGAAGTGGGTATGGGTCTTCTTGTGCCTGAGTTTGGTGCTAATACATACGGGCTGTGACCGCAACCAAGAACCGGATCCGGAAGAGATTGCAAAACGGTATGTTGAATGGTGGGAGGAAGGCAGCTATGAATCGATGTACGATCTGCTGTCACACAAATCCAGACAGGAGATGACAAAGGAGGAATTTATAACACGATTTCAGACTATTTATGAAGGGATTGGAGCTGCAGACCTCACCATAACGCCTGACTTTACGGCTAAAGTAACTGAAGAAACAACGGATGAGCGAGTACTCTATCCATACCATATCCAATTGGAAACATCGGCAGGCCGGGTGCAGGCAAAAGGTTCGTTTGAGCTTTCAAAAGAGGACGATGAAACCGAGGGTAAGAGCCTGTCTTGGCGAATAGTGTGGCATCCATCCTTGATTTTACCAGCCATGAATGACGGGGATAAAGTGAACGTACAGACGTTGCCATCCAGCAGGGGGGAGATTTTGGATCGAAACGGTCACGGATTGGCCATTAATGGCACCATGGAGGTCATCGGTATCGTTCCGGGTAAGCTCGGTGACGATAGAGAACAGATCTTGCTTGAGTTGGCTGAGCGATTGGGAGTATCGACCGAGATTATAAAGCGAAAGCTTGATGCGGCGTGGGTGAAGGATGATCTGTTCGTACCCATCCTAAACCTGAATGCGCAGCAGAGCAGAATGGATTACAGTGATTTGGCAGGCGTAGTAAAGAAGAATGAACGTGCTCGAGTCTACCCTTACGGTGCTGCAGCAGCACATCTAACAGGCTACATCCGACAAGTGACGAAGGAGGATTTGACCAATGCGCCCGAAGCGCAGTATGGAACGAATGAACTTATCGGTAAATCAGGATCCGAGCAAGTATATAATGAGGTGCTGCGCGGCCGGGACGGTAAACGGATATCAATCGTGGATTCCTCGGGTAAGGTCAAAGATATCGTAGCCGAGAAGGAAGCCGTAGATGGTCAGGATATTCAGCTAACCATTGATGCTGAACTACAACAATCCATATTTGCTTCATTTCGTGAGGATGCAGGTACCGCAGCGGCCATCAACCCTAAGACCGGAGAAATTTTGGCATTGGTTAACAGCCCGTCCTATGATCCTAATGCTTTCATTGTTGGATTATCGACCGAGCAGTGGGATGAGTGGAACCATAATCCGGATAAGCCGCTATTGAATCGTTTTACTAAGCTGTATGCTCCGGGCTCGGTATTCAAACCGATCACGGCTGCGATTGGTCTGAAGCTTGGGGTCACTACCCCCGGAAAAGTAAGGGAGATCCACGGCTTGCGTTGGTCCAAAGATCCGAGCTGGGGAAATTATTACGTGACACGCGTGAAGGAAGTTCCTGTCCTGAATCTAAGAGATGCTCTTGTGTATTCAGATAACATCTATCTGGCGCAGGAAGCATTGGAGATTGGTGCGGATCCTTTTTTGAAGGAAGCTGTAAAGTTCGGCTTCGAAGAGGGACTGCCGCTTCAATTCCCTTTCCCGAAAGCAAGCCTAGCTAATGAGGGGATAAAAAGCGAAATTCAACTCGCGGATTCCGGATATGGTCAAGGGGAAGTGCTCATGAGTCCTCTGCATTTGGCACTAGCCTATACCCCCTTTATGAATGGCGGGAAACTGATTCAGCCTGTGCTGGATTCATCTGAGCAGGAGATCCGTCCTAGTGAGACGAAAGAGGTGTTGGATTCGCATACTGCCGAGATCATCAAGAGTATGCTCGTAGATGTGGTTCAGGATCCAAAAGGCAGCGGACACGGTGCTGATATTTCGGGCATTGAGCTTGCTGGCAAGACGGGAACCGCCGAACTCAAAATCAGCAAAGCCGAAAAAGGACAGGAGAACGGATGGTTCGTTGCGTTTGACACGACGGAGTCCAAGCTCCTGCTCGCGATGATGGTAGAGCATGTTGAAGGACGGGGAGGCAGCGGGTATGTCGTGAACAAAGTCGCGCCGATTTTGCAAAAATATTACGGGAACAAATCGCCTTGAGAATAAGCTCACGAAAAGCTCTTGTTAAGCGAATTGGACGGTTGTAATATGGAATAAAACTAGTCGGAGATGATCTTATGAACAAGATTCAATTCTCAGTCCAAGTTCGATTGGTATCCGATCTAACACGTTCCAAACAGTTCTATCAAGAAGTGCTGGGTTGTGAAGTGAATGACGTTTGGGCGGTCAGGGATGATTTTGCGCTCGGATTCAAACTGATTCAGGCAGAATCCCGCTCAGATGTCACGCCGAATCCAGTAGGCAAGGACCAAGTGACGAGATGGGATACCTATGCTTACGTGGATACACATCACGATTTAGATGCATTGTATGAGGAACTGACCTCCAGGGGGGCCGAAGTGGCACAGGAACCTGTATTTATGGAAGCGGACTGGGGCGTGTGGAAGGATTTTGCGATTCAAGATCCGGACGGCTACGTGATTGCATTCGGCTCCGGGAAAAAGAACTAGGTGGGTGCGATGACGGACATCGATATAATGCAGGTCCTTATTAGCAGCGATCCTTCCCTCTTGGATTTGGACGCCATTGTACAATTTTTGCGGGAAAGCTACTGGGCTAACGAGCGCTCGGACCAGAAAATCAAAAAATCGCTAGAAGGCTCTACGTGTTTCGGCGCATATTACAACAACCGACAGATCGGCTTTGCTCGCGTGGTGACGGATGGCGCAACGGTTTATTGGCTGTGCGATGTGTATGTGGATGAAGCTTATCGGGGGCTTGGAGTGGGGAAGAAATTAATCGAAACGATTACTACCCACGAGGATTACCGAAATGTATTCGGCATATTGTCTACGCGGGATGCCCATGGTCTGTATGAACCATACGGTTTTGTCCGTGATCACGGAAAAACGTTGACTCGAATACCGGACTTTCTAAGGAAAAATTAATTGAAAATAAATCGTATCCCGTGCTAACCAAGGCAAAGGAATCGGTGAATTTCCATTAATCCCTCGGATATGAGGACCGTATCATTAAAGGGCTTTATAAAAGCTTGCCCTGTTAAGAAGGGGGATTCATCTATGATTATATGGGTAAACGGCGCATTTGGTTCAGGGAAGACCCAGGCTGCGCATGAGCTTCAGCGAAGAATCCCGAACTCGTACGTGTACGATCCGGAGAATGCAGGTTACTTCATTCGCGATAATGTGCCGAGGGATGCGAAACGCGATGACTTTCAGCATTATCCAATGTGGAGGGAGTTTAATTACTCCATGTTTAAGTATTTGAACCAGGAATCCGATCAATTGATCATTGCGCCGATGACCATTACGAACGCGGAATATTTTGATCAAATCGTTGGTAATTTGAGACGTGATGGCGTGGTGGTACATCATTTTACGTTGTGTGCTTCCAAGGAAGTACTCCTGAGACGACTGCGCAGCAGAGGGGAAGGCCCGAACTCATGGGCCGCACAACAAATTGACCGGTGCATTAGCGGATTCTCGAATGAAGTGTTCCAGCATCATATCGACACGGATCACCTATCGATTGATGAAGTGGTAGAGAGTATCGCAGCATGGGCAAATGTGAAGTTATTGCCAGATCATCGCAGCTCAGCCAAGAAGAAACTCGATCGAATGAAAACCAAATTTGCGCACATCCGATTTTTTGGATAACAAGTGGAAAAGGTATATTCTAAAGTGCGTGGTGTAGAGTTTTAGCGATACCGGGAATATTAACAAAAGAAAAGACGATTTCTCTTATAGAGAAGTCGTCTTTTTGTGTGTTTAAGAAAACAAAAATCAAATCATTAAAATATTTTATATATAGCTAAATATTTTGCCTTGATGAAAAACGAGCCCTTCATGTACGTATATTATCAATAAAATCAAGGGGTAATGGAGAGCTCCATCAGAATTGGATGTTCGAATTCACAAAATTACATTGACAAATACCTAAAGATGGATTATTTTTTGTACATAGGAATTAAAGTTGCATTTGAGCAAAATAATTGGTTCGTGGCAGGACGGGGCTTGAGATTTTCCCGGGTTGTCTAAGGATTGAGTAAACTCATTATTGATGTGGAGTGGAGGAGAAGAAGATGGAGAACAAGAGGACTAGTAGAAACAGGATATTAATAGGGGCAGCCGCCATTCTGAGTTTGCTGCTGGTGTTATCCGCGTGCGCTTCGGGAGAAGTGAAACAGGAAGGAGCAGCGGGTGAACAGGGAAATAAGAAAATCCGCGTAGTTACAACCATTGGACAGATTGCGGAACCCCTCTCCGTTATCGGGGGAGATCGGGTCGAGGTACTGAGCTTGATGGGGCCCGGCGTCGATCCGCATTTATATAATGCAACCCAAGGCGATATCAAGAAATTGGATAGCGGTGATGTTATTTTCTATAGCGGGCTTCATCTCGAAGGCAACATGACGGAAATATTCGAACAGATCGGTAAGAACAAACCTGTACTGGCGATTGCGGATGCCATCCCGAAGGATCAATTGCTGCAGAATGATACGCAGGCCATCGATCCCCATGTATGGTTTGACATCGATTTGTGGAAAGCGTCTTTGGATTCGGCTGTAGAGAAGCTGAAGTCCCTGGCCCCGGATGATGCCGACTATTTTGAAGAGAACAAGCAGAAGTATTTTGCCCAGTTGGATGAATTGAAAGCGGAGGCCAATGATAAGTTGAGTCAGATTCCGCAAGAGCAACGGGTCATGGTAACCGCTCATGATGCCTTTGGATATTTCGGCCGCTTGCATGGTCTGGAGGTAGTTGGACTGCAAGGCCTGAGTACGGAGGATGAAATCGGCCTCTCGGATATCAACGGAACGATCGATATTCTCCTGCAGCACAAGGTGCCTGCTGTATTCGTTGAGAGCAGTGTCAATCCAGCATCGATTAATGCCGTTATTGAAGGTGCTGCCAAGAAAGGGCTGGATTTAAAGCTTGGAGGAGAGCTTTTCTCCGATGCTATGGGCGAAGCGGGAACAACGGAAGGAACTTATATCGGAATGTATCGTCATAATGTTGAAACCATCTATCATGCATTAACAGGAAGTGGTGAATAAAATGTCTGTACTTCAAGTTCAAGACCTCAATGCATCCTATCGTAAAAATAAAGTGCTCCACCATGTCTCTTTTAATGTGGAACAAGGCTCTTTAACCAGTATTGTCGGGCCGAACGGCGCCGGTAAATCAACGCTGTTAAAGGTCATGCTGGAGCTTCACCCCAAGCTGTCCGGTAATGTCTCATTTTTTGGATCAAGCTTAAGCAAAACCAAAACTCGTGTCGGTTATGTGCCGCAGCGCGGATCCGTGGATTGGGATTTCCCGACCGATGCACTGGATGTTGTCATGATGGGTTTATACGGCCGGGTAGGCTGGCTGAAGCGACCGAATAAGAGCCATAAGGAAAAAGCGATGGCATCGCTGGATCAAATGGGCATGGCGGACTTTGCCGACCGGCAGATCAGCCAGCTCTCCGGTGGACAGCAGCAGCGCGTATTCCTCGCAAGGGCGCTTGTCCAGGATGCCGACCTCTATTTCATGGATGAGCCGTTAGCCGGTGTGGATGCTGCAACCGAGCGGGCGATTATGACCACGCTGAAGGATCTGAAAATGGCCGGTAAAACCGTAATGGTGGTCCATCATGATCTCCAGACGGTTGAGGATTATTTCGACCATGTGCTGCTCCTGAACCGTACGGTCATTGCGCATGGGAAGACAGAAGACGTATTCACGAAGGAACATGTATACCGCGCCTACGGCGGTTCGCTTCGCTGGATGAAGGAGGCGTAACGCATGCTGAATTCATTACTATCACCAAACACGCAATGGGTGCTATTGAGCACGTTAATCCTGGGCATGGCAGCCGGCATGATCGGCTGTCTCGCCTATTGGAAACGGCAAAGTTTGATGAGTGACGCGTTGTCTCATGCGGCTCTTCCCGGTGTCGTGGTTGCATTTGCATTGACCGGAAGCAAGAATCTGCTGGTGATGATACTCGGAGCTGCTGCAAGTGCTTTAATCGGAGCCTGGATGATCCAGTGGATCCGCACCTCCAGCCGCATTAAGGAAGATACGGCCATGGGCATGATCCTTTCTGTATTTTTCGGATTGGGCATTATGCTGCTTACGATAGTGAACCGTACAGCGGGCGGAAATCAGAGCGGGCTGGATAACTTTATTTTCGGTCAGGCTGCGTCCATGGTTCGTAAGGATGTTTTTACGATGCTCATCCTGGCAGCTTTAGTTATTCTGGTCGTCTCGATTGGCTTTAAGGAATGGAAACTGTTTCTGTTTGATCCCGATTTTGCTCGGGGATTAGGGTTGAATAGCCGTCTGATGAATACTTTCTATATGGGGGTGCTCGTTCTCGTCATCGTCATCGGCATACAGGCTGTCGGCGTTATTCTGATGGCGGCCATGCTGATCATTCCGGCTGTCAGCGCAAGATATTGGACTCAATCCTTCAAAATGATGGTCATTCTGTCAGCCATATTTGGAGGGGGCGCCGGGTTTGTCGGGACGCTGGTCAGCACGATAGGAAAAGGGTGGCCTACAGGGCCGTTCATCGTTGTGGCTTCTTCCGTATTGTTCACGATCTCCCTGGTTTTCGGAGCCGAGAAAGGCCTGCTGATTCAGGCACTGCAGCTCCGGTCCCAGAAAAAAGAACATCTGGACGCGGGCAATCAAGCCGTTCTTAGTCCACGGCTATCCGAAAGGGGTGGCAATCAATGACCTATACAGGATGGATATTGCTCACGGCTTCTCTCGTCGGATTGTCTTGCGGCATCGTCGGCGTGTTCCTGATATTGCGCAGAATGGCGATGATGGCCGATGCGATCAGTCATACTGTGCTGCTAGGGATCGTAACGGCTTTTATCGTCACCAGAGAACTAAGCGGACCTCATATGCTGATCGGTGCGATTATTGCCGGATTGCTGACAGCGGTCCTCGTTCAATGGTTTCATTCCCGGGGCGTTCAGCAGGATGCATCGATCGGTGTTGTCTTTACCACCTTGTTTGCGATTGGCGTTATCCTGATTGCAACTCAGGTTGGCAATGCGCATCTGGATACCAAGCATGCCCTTATGGGAGAGATAACGTTTGTGCCTTGGGATGTGATGCACGTTCCCCTTTTAGGGGAGGTGCCAAAAGCTACCTTCATGCTTGCAGCCGTACTCATCGTTGTGGTCCTCGTGATACTGGCATTTTACAAGGAATGGAAGATTACGTCCTTTGATCCGGCCCTTGCAGCCAGTATCGGCATTCCTGTCGTACTCATGCACTATGTATTTATGTCGCTGGTCTCCATCACGACGGTTGCATCGTTTGATGCCGTGGGAGCAATCATGGTGGTAGCTATGCTTATAACACCTGCCGCAGCAGCCTATCTATGGACGGATAAACTCTCCATCATGCTGGTATTAAGCGGAGCATTCGGCGTCATTTCTGCATTCATGGGTTACTATGTCGCGTTATGGCTGGACACCTCCATCTCGGGCTCTATGGCATTTGCCACGGGTATTGTATTTATTCTCAGCTTCCTGATCTCTCCGAGACATGGCGTGCTCTCCCGTTATTTTCATAAATTTCATACGTACGGCAGCGAAGAGAAACTGGACGGTGTATCCTAATATAAGGGTTGCCATGAAGCTTGGGCGATGAGATGCCCAGGCTTCTTTTGTCTTCCAAAATCCAAGGTGTGGTATAATCAGGAAAAAATGCCGTGTTGTGATGAAGGTTAATTTCAAGGAGTGAGTACATATGCAGATGGAGTCAACAAGACTGGTGATCCGGGATTTTCAGGAGAAGGATTTTGCTAGTATTCATGCTTACGCCTCTGACCCATTGGTGACCGAGTATACGATGTGGGGACCGAATACGGAAGAGGAAACTTTAGAATATTTAAAGGAAATCCAACAAATGAAAGAGCAGAGCCCCCGTGACAGCTATGAACTGGCGATCGTACTGAAAGATAGCGGCCATTTAATCGGCGGTGTGGGTCTTCACCGATCCAAGACAAACGCAGAGCTTGGGTACTGCTTGAATTCCGCCTATTGGCGACAGGGTTATGCTACGGAAGCGGCTAGCGTCATGTGCCGTTTTGGTTTTAAGGAGCTGGGAGTTCATCGGATTTACGCCACCTGCCGGCCTAGAAACATCGGGTCAGCTGCGGTTATGCGCCATATCGGAATGAAGCAGGAAGGACATCTTCGTCAGCACCTGTGGTTTAAAGGGGCTTACCATGATTCCTATTTATTCTCCATCCTCAAAGATGAATTCGAAGTATAAATCTATCTTATTGTTAAGGAGCTTCTGCCTGCATGGTTAATACCCAATTGTTGATCCGTCATAACGGAATTTCGATTTACGAGGAAGCGTCAGGTAAAGTGTATTATACGAAAGAAAATCATGTGTCCGTTGTTGTTCTGGCTAAGCATGGCGATCAACTGCTGCTGATCCGTCAATATCGCGCCGCGGTGGATGACTACGTCATTCAGTTACCCGGCGGTGGCGTAGGCGAGGAGGAGGACCTGGAATCGGCAGCACGCCGTGAGATGATGGAGGAAACGGGCTGCACCTGCGGCAAGCTTCATTATCTGGGCAAGCTGTATCCGGCGTCCTGGAGATGCAATGAGATTGCCCATGTTTATTATACGGATGAGGTAATCAGTCAAGCGGATCAGCAGCTCGAGGGATACGAGCACATCGACGTAGTAAGAATGAGCGTAACGGAATGCCTGCACCGAATTAAGGAGAATGAGCTTCAGGACTCCGAGCTGGTCTTTGCGATGATGCAAGGTTTGCTAAAGGGATTTATTCAGTATAATTAATGGAGGTTTCATATTTTATGGAGTTTGTTGGGATTTTCATGACCGTGTTAAGTATCGTCGTTGCCATCATTGTCATTCGTTACGCGATCAATTCATCCAAAATCATCATTAGAATGGATGCCATGCTTCAAGAGATGAGAATGCTTCGAAAGGATGTAAATGAGTTTAAGGAGAACAAACATATCGTGGATAAAAGAGCATAAGTCGATCTCGATCCTCCATGAACTACAATCCGTACGAAGAGCCATGCCAATACAGAACTTATCTGTATGGGGGGCTCTTTTTTTCGTGAATTATGGACAAATTCATCATTTATGCCGCGGTGACAAACTTGGAGACCTGGGAACGAATATAATCCAATATGAGCATAAAGGAGTGTTCGAACTATGGGAAGGCATCTGCTGATCTATGATGTGGAGTGGTGGATCTTAGGAAAGCATGCAAAGGTCATTCAACAGCATCATCCCGCTCTGGACCTGATGTCCATCGGAGAATTGGATCGGTTTCTGGAACAGCACAGCAGCGATGATATCAATCAGGCCTATGAACGAATAGGTTCGTTGTGCCTGGGGATCGCAGCTTACTGCATATTCAAGCATATTCGAATCGATGCTTCAGCCGCTGTCTCCTATTATTACTTCAGTCAGAATTATGAGACTCTTCGGGAATGGCAACTAGATGAACTTGTCCCCGACCCGGAGTTTCTCAGGCTTGTCATCCCTAGAATCGGGGTTATTGGCGCGATGAACGAAAAGCTTAATCAAGCTCTGCGAAAGGTTGCGCCGGAGGCGAACGTGGAATATATCGGGCATTTTGTAGATCATCGAATCTTTCAACCATCAACCCGATTACGCAGGAGCAGCAGCCCGCTTGTGATCGGTTGGGCCGGTGATCCTGCTAAACGATCTAAAAATTACACTACATTATATAAGCAAATCCGAGACCACTTCCGTCATGATGAAAGGATTACATTTATGGAAACGTCCGGGGCGTATTCTTATGAAGATATGCCTAACTTTTATCATCAGCTGGATCTTCTTCTGATCACATCGGCGAATGAGGGAAGCGGAGCAACAGCGCTGGAGGCCTATGCATGCGGGGTACCTGTACTAGGGACCCATGTGGGCAACGTCAAGGCAGCGGCTCACCCGGAAGCGCATGGCTTGATCCTGGACAGCGACAATCCGGAAGATTTTATGAACTTGATCCATTCATGGATAGGACAAAAGCGCAAGCTGAATGACATTGGAGCGCAGTGCAGACATTACATTGAGTCATTCTGGACGATAGAGCAGGGGATTGGGCGCTGGTTAAGCGTATTATTCCAATTGGATAGGTAGTATGGCTATGAAGGAGGGATGCGTGTGTTAAATCGAGTATCCGTGCTGATTCCGTATCAATCGGATGGTAACGGACCCAGGGATTCAGCTTTTGAATGGGTATTGGGCTACTACGCGCAGGTTATGCCGGAAGTCGAAGTATGCGTAGGCGAAATAACGGATTCCGGAGAGCTCTTTAGCAGATCCAAAGCCATCAATCGTGCCTATCAACAGGCTAACAAAGACATTATTGTCATTGCAGATAGCGATATTGTATACGATCCGGCTTTATTGAAGGAGTCCTTGACTTACGTAAATAGCGGGCAGTGGGTCATTCCCTTCAGCCGGATCCTTCGTTTATCCAAAGAAAAATCGCATTTGCTGCTGCAGCAAGAAAACATATGGCCATTGACCGTTAAAACTGAAACAGCCGCGGAGCAGGCGACCGCATTTGTTGGCGGATTTAATGTGCTTGGCCGCGAAGCCTATGAAGCGGTAGGAGGATATGATGAACGATTTGTCGGTTGGGGCGGGGAAGATGAGGCTTTTGCCTATGCGCTGGATACCTTGGTCGGCAGCCATATCCGCCTGGAAGGGGAAATGGTTCATTTTTGGCATCCATTCGTAGGACCTGACGGGAATCCCAATTACGATTCCAATTACGCGCTGTATCAGCGGTATAGCCTAGCAAGAGGCGATGTTAATGCGATGCGAAAATTGATACTCGAACAATCTTCTCAATAAGGAGGAGCAAATCGCTATGAAGCTGTCAGTTATTGTACCGGTATTAAATGAAATCACCTTCATTCCCCTGTATGTAGAAAGCGTAAGCCGCTTCGCGGATGAAATCATCATTGCCGATGGCGGCAGTACAGATGGAACCATCGAAGAGATTGAACGTCTCCAGAATCGGTATGCGATCCGACTGTTTCATGTCCAGCAGAGCGGATTGCCATACACCGAGGATTGGAACGAGTCCGTGGTACGTAACTTTCTGATTGACCAGGCTCAAGGAGACTGGATCATGAATCTGGATATCGATGAAATGATGGAGGATCGTTTTGCTGAAGTGTTGCCGGAACTCATGAACCGATCCGATGTGGATATCTATCAGTTTCCCTTCGTTAATTTCTGGGGGGATCCATGGACGATCCGGGTGAACAGTCCCGGTGATGAACGCTGGTCAAACGACATCACCAGAATGTGGCGGGGCAAACAAGGAATACGCTATCGTGACGAGAAGCATCACTGCACGCTGGAGGCGGCAGAAGGCAAGAGTATATGGAGCATACCCCGCGGGCGAAGCGATGTGAACGTGTATCATTACCACTATGCACTCGGCAGCAAAATCAAGTTCAACGATAACCGAAGAGGCGATGTCAATGTGCAGATGAATCTCGGACAGCCGGATTGGAACTTCAAACCCGAACAATATGATATCGTCACACGGCCTTATGAGGGTCATCATCCTGAAGTGGTCATGAACTATTTGAGTCGGCGGAAAGACCAGGAATCAACCGAATAAATCTATACAACAACAACCCCTCCATGATCTGAACGTCACATTCAGTTATCATGAAGGGGCTGTTTTTTAACTTATCTTTCTATTACCTCATGAACAGACAAGCATAGATGGCTAACCGCTTGAGATACACCGATCGGTTCCAATACTTGCAGCTTCGATACTTTAGTATGCAGGGAATTGAGCTGTTGTTCATGATAGCTTAAGGAATCGGCCCAGTATTGAACGGAATGGACCTGAGGGTGGATATCCGTAGAGCCGCAATAAATGACTAGATCAAACCTGACCTCAGAGAACAAATCAATCCGGTTTGTAAAATACAGCTGGGGTCCTATTTTTCGAGTTCCCACGATTTGATTGCCATGAAATAGATGGGTATACACGATCACCAAGAGGTCCTCGTTCTCGCATAATCCCTTCACGATCTGCTGCCAGCGCCTGGAATTGGTTTCCCATACGGTAAGTCCGAGCACCAGGACTACTTTCTTCCCGGTTTGGTTGACTCTGGAGGCGATTTCGGCCGGTCGATCCACTAAATGAAAAATACTATTCGGCCCTTTTGGCATTCTCCACGGTTTGTTCCACTTTTGTTCATAATAAGCTTTGTTCTTATTCCATAACTCGTTATAGACATTATTATTCAGCTTATTGATCGTAACGCTGCCGTGATGATATACAAAGGCATCTTCAACGATGGCCAGGCGGTACCCGGCATTCCTGACGCGCTCGCAATAATCATCGTCCTCAAACATTCCAAGGCCGAAAGCGGGATCCAGTGCACCCACATGTTCCCACACACTCCGCCTGATGGCTACGCAGAAAAATCCAAGCAGATCCGTATATCGGTATTTTCGCCGATAACGTTCGTAGAATTCGGTAAGCCAACGTGGATGGGCACCTTGAACAGCATCCCCTATAAAATGATCCAGCGCTTGATCATTTCCCACATGATTGGACATCGGACCTGTCATAGCAAGCTTGGCATCCTCTTGAAAAGGTCTGAGCAGACGAGAGATCCAGCTTCCGTCGGGAACAAGTGTATCGTTATTTAACAGGACGATAAATTCTCCGTTGGCGTGCTCACACCCCAGGGTGTTGCCGGCGGCAAAACCAAGATTCGTAGACGAGGTTATCACCTGGATCAACGGATGACGCAGGCTCTCGAGATAGGAGGATGTCTGATCCTTCGAGGCATTGTCAACAACGATAATCTCCAGGTTAGGATAGTGACCCGGTTGGAGGAGTCGTTGAAGGCATTGCTGCGTATAGGACCAGTTATTATGAACAACCAGGATAACACTGACCTTGGGATATAGATGTTGCACAATATAATCATGAAGTGCTTCATAACGTTGAGACCAATTGTTGCATTCGGCAAATTGCCGCCGCTGTTCAATTGCGCTGTTCTCGGACTCAAGCAGAGCTGCTTCAATCGCCTCTTCAAATTGCACTTCCGTATCGGCAATCGTGACGATGTTACCTGCAACCGTCCTTACTTCAGGAAGTTCCGTAGAAATGACGGGTTTACCGGCTGCCAAATATTCATACAGCTTGACGGGATTGGTCGCTAACGTCAGTTGGTTCTTCTTGAACGGAATTAAAGCAACCTGGAACCGATGCAGGTACGCCGGAAGTTCATGATACGGTTTTTCTCCCAGCAATAATACGTTACTCAGCTCCTCGATCCCCGAGGTGTCGCAGCCAAAGGTGTGTCCAATGAGGACAAACGTCCATTCCGGCCGGCTTCGGGCCAGTGATTCCACCAGTTGAATATCAAACCAGTCCGAGATAGCCCCGTAGTAACCGATGATGGGCTGATGGATGGATTCAAGTTCGGGCAGAACCTCATCCGGAGGCTTCGAGAAGTAATCGGAATCTACTGCATTGCGGATAAGTACAGTGGCCGGATTGTAATGGGCGGCCCAATCATACAGATGCTGAGAGGTTGTCACCACAAGCTCTGCTTCCCGAAGCAGCTGTTCTTCCAGCAGGAGCATGGATTTGTCGTTCGTTGAGAAGCCGCCATGATGGTCCATGCAGTCGTAGACGATATGATGCTGATCCATCGCGGTAACGAGCGGAGTCCAGAACGGGAGATCCACAATCGAGACCAGTTGGGATAGTCCGAATTTATCCCGAACATATTCAACCGACCATTTTAAATACTGAATATCCCAACGATCCATTTCATCTTGGTATAGATTTAACGGCCGATTCGCGCATAAGGTGACAAGCCATATATTTCGATCAATATTTTTGACCTTTACCTGGCGACTGATTTCTTCTCTGGATGTATCTTCTTTACCTATGCTAATCATCTCCGGAGTTACATAGAACACCCGGTTCCCCTGCTGCGCAAACTGCTCAGACAGTTGTTGGGGCCGCTGCCATCGAAACTGCCAATCGATAACGGGAAAACGTATAACATCGTATAGGGCCTTGGTCTTTGGCCCGATCTTCTCGGCAGTCAGCGTAGCCGCCGCTGTGGCTGACTGAACAGAGACAGGCTCCATGTGTTGTACGGACCGCGAGTACGTCGTTGGGAATGAGACCGCGGGAGCGAGCGGGGAAGCCGTTGGCTTCTTGCGGTTGTACTTCAGGTTCAGGCGGCGATGTTTCCCGCGACGTGATGCGGCTCGATGGGTTGTAGACTTGCGTCGGCGGTGCTGCTTGATTTTATTCAAGATTAGCCTCCTCACTGGTGCAATGGTCTATTTAACAAAATATGTATCATCCCAAACATCTGTATGGGTAGAACACCAGGTGCAGCGGAAAATCCTTTAATGATCAGGAAGCATTCCTCGAGCCATGGACAGCTGAAGCCTATAGCTTTAGGCCATTTTCTTATCTTTGTACATTCCGAGTTACCACTGTCCCGACGCTAACATAAGGTACCAATGAACTACAAAAAGGGAGGAAGCTCTTGTGAGGAGATATTGGAACCTTGGTCATGATTGTGAGTGCAAGGAAATCACTGGCCGAAGAAAGAAAAAGCAGGCGAAACCTTCTCATTCGGTGTGGAGGAAAATCCTGATTCTACGTCGCAAACTCATACGCAGCATTGTACAGATCCGATTACAGATTGCTCAGTTGAATGCACGCATCATCGCGCAGCAGGAGCAGGTGAGTGCACGCATCAATGCGCTGCAGGAGCAGGTGAATGGTTTAGAAGTAGGACAAAGCAGCGGTGTCCTTGCTTTATTAAGAGGAAGGCTGAATACTCGGATTACTATTGTAACCACGGCAGGTTCCGTATTCGGAACGCTCATAGCCATCGGTGAGGATTATATACAGATTGCCGAGCCGAACGGCAGCATAGACATCATTCCGTTCCGCAGTCTGTTGTCTATCGCTTAGATAAAAGAGAGGAGGGAGAACAGAATGGATTTTTCAGAAATTCTGGCTACATTCGTGGGCAGGACGGTAGAGGTTATTCAGACCAATCAATTTCTGCAGGGGCAGTTGCGTTCCTCGGCAAACGGATTAATTACGGTGGAGGTTGTGAGCTCGAATTATATCCCTACCTCACAAGTGGTCACCGTATTTAATGATACGATCTCATATGTGCGCATTCTGCCCCTCTGAGTGATTTGCCAATTCCGATTCATTTAACTTGTCTATTAAAGAGCTCTTCCATGCCAGATAGCGGTGGGGATAGCGATGGGTCATGCTGGCTTTTCTTAGTCTTCGGTGGTAAAGCGCCTCCGGGACATGGTGAAGCTTGCTGGTTTTGGATAGCTTGAATAAAAGCCCAATATCTTCATACAGTCTTCCTTCATAGAGGGTATTATGGACCCAGCCTTTCTGCTGCTTGATTATAGAGACATTGAACATGCGCGGGGCAACAGCCGGGGCATCGTTCAGCAGCAATAGGGAAGACAGGGGAAAAGGCGCAGCCTTAACTCCTTGATATACCAGTTCTTTATTTGAGCGTTCAAGCCATTCCATATGGTCACCATAGATGACGGCAGCGTTCTGCACACTCTCTGCTTCCCGTAAGAGAATTTCCAGTGCATGGGGGGGCAGCCAATCATCGGCATCAAGCTCCAATAACCAGGGGGCTGTCGCCATATTCAGAATTTGATTCAGTGCTCGGGACTTCCCTGAATTTTCCTCCAAACGGACCAACTTCATTCGGGGATCCACAGGCAGTCTCTGCAAATAAGCTGTCGTCTCTTCATCGGATGAACCGTCATCCAGAATGACAAGCTCCCAAGCCCCACAGGTCTGTGCCAATACGGATCGGACAGCCCAAGGAAGATATTCGCCATCATTATAGGTGCACAGAGCAATCGTCACCTTTGGAGGAGTGGCGGCTCTTAATGTTGGTGTATGTCCTTGGGCTGCAGCTTGAAGAATTGGTGATACTGCGTTCCATTCTTCCGGTTCTTTCATCCAGGCAGGGGCGATGCGATGAGGATATAAGATTCCATCGGAAACCATTTCCGTCCACTCATATCGGGTTGATAACTGGAGTTGTTTATCGATCAACACGTATTTTTGGAATGGCAGCAGATCCCTCGTCGTAAAACCCGGTGTCTGTTCCTTCATTACAATCTTCGTGCGCCATAACAGGGGACCGCGGGGAAAACGGAAGGATGGAACAGGTCTGTAACTAGCGGCCGGTTGATCTATGATCGTAACGGGATTCACACTAAAGCCAGGTGAGCGGTCAGTGCAGGTTTGCAGCCACCGTTCGATTTCTTTCTCGGCATGAGGTTGTACAGCATCTCCGGCATAGAGTGTCATAAACCACGGATCCATTTCCCGGGATAGGGCTTCATTCATTATAGCTGCAGATTGTTCTTCGATTTGAACCACGATAGGACGCGCATTAGAAATAAATCGCTTAACCGTGGATAATGTATACTCGCTTAGATGCGGATTTAAACCTGGAAGAATAAACACGAGCATGGTCGTTATCGTTCCTTTCTCGATCCTTATGGAAACGGCTTGTATACGGATTTAAACGAATGGATAGCACAATCTGTTTATCATATGCCCATATGCACGCGCGGGATACAAACTATTGCCTGAAACCGACTCTTTGTTGCGACGTTCTGGTAAATCGGGAATAATAGAGTTTAGAGTTCGACAGCCAGGGATGGGGGATAATGATTCAGATGAAATCGACATATAGTCAAATCATTCAGCAAGCACAACAATTTGCGCGTTCTGTTCTCGGACAGGATTCAAGCGGTCACGATTGGTGGCATGTTCAGCGTGTCACCCGAATCGCGCGAATCCTGGCATATCTTGAAGGTGCGAATGCATACATATGTGAATTGTCAGCATGGCTCCATGATGTAGCCGACGAGAAGCTGAATGAATCGAAGGAAGCGGGTTACGAACGGGTTCAGCATTGGTTGCAACAAGTCGGTGTGGAAGCTTCCGACCAGGAGAACGTGTTGGAGATTATCAGTACGATGTCATTTTCGGGCGGAACAGGAAGTACAATGCGTTCATTGGAAGGCCAAATTGTACAGGATGCAGATCGTCTGGATGCGATAGGTGCTATTGGGATTGCCCGAACATTTGCTTATTCCGGATGGAAGGGGCAAAGCATGTATGATCCATTCATTCCCCTTCGGGAGCATATGACACGAGAGGAATATCGAAAGGGCAAAAGCACAGCCATGAACCATTTCTATGAAAAGCTTCTGAAGCTGAAGGACAAGATGAATACGGAATCAGCAAGGCTGCTGGCAGAAGGCAAGCATCAGAGTCTCGAACTCTTTCTCCAGTTATTCGATAAAGAGTGGGCGATGGGGAATGAAGCCTACCTGCACGAATCCCCGATGCATCGCGGGAATGTTTCGCGTGTCCATATTGCCTTCGACGATTCAACCGCAGGGTCGTTAAAGATGATGCTGCGATCGAAACCAGGAGAAATCGTAGTTACATTGGGCGATGATCTCATGGTTGGGCCGCTTCCGAAAGATGAGGATTTCTCCCGTTCGTTTGCCATCCGAAATGAATGGTTTATGGAGCGGTATAGCATTGGGCATGCGGATGACAGGAAGTTAGGGATGCTGCAAGCAGCCTTCGCTTGGCTTACTTGGCCCGAGCAGCTGAGGGAGGTGCCGTGCTTGGTTTGGGCAGGGGATTCCGCCTCGGAACAACTTGGTCTGCGCAGACTGTTATCACTGATTCCGGACCATCTCGATGTTAGGTTGGTGAATGCGACAAGTTTTCTTCACAAGCAAAACCCGAACATTTCGTATCGAGGTACGTTTGAGTTAGCTATGGATAAACTTCAAAACGTGCTGGATACTGCCGAGCAAGTTCCATTGTCGCCGCAGGATCAGGCTGGCTATCGTGCGGATTGGCAGCGTCTCGTAAACGACGATGGGTTCCTGCGCGTCCTTCAAGGCGAGCGGTTGTACACTGTTCCTGAATCTTACTATGATGCAGATATACTGCAAGCCGTTTATCGTCTTGAGGCCATACATGGATTCTTCAAGAAATCAGCCCGCATTATTGGCGAGGTGATCGGAATGTGTGAATTAACCGTTTCCGACTCCTTTATCGAGTATCGGGTTCGTCATCTGATTCAGGAAGGAGCTTTAACCTACTCTGGCGAGCTGGATGCCATGCGACACTACAGCGTATCGCTTGTGGATGTTTCGACCCCCGAGGAGCAGTGGAGTAATGAACAGCGCCTGGCGAAGGTCGTGAAGCTGAAGTCACTGCTGCTTGAGATGGTGGAGATCAACCATGCAGAGAGAGCTCTGATGGAAGAAATCCGGCAGCTGGATGCAGATGATCTGGGATTATCTGTATCCTCCAAGCCGGAAGCCTTAAAGAGCAGCTTGCAATCTCAAATCGACAGCCTGTTGGTCGTGTATCAACATCATCAAGAACAACGCGTGTCCTTCATGGGATCCCTGGAGAAGGTGTTAATCCAGATCGATGATACGGCTCCGAAAGAATAGATTAAGTACATTCGTACCAGGTCGGAATCATTATATTATTTTGACAGAGAAATGTTAGTGGAAAGCGGTGGAGTTATGTTATTTACAGCACATCAGATTCAAACCATAAGAGAACAAGCACTTGGGATGGACAAGCACAGACAAGTAACACCCGAAGTGCTGGCAACGATATATGATCATCGATTGTTTCACTTGTTTGTGCCCGATGAGCTTGAGGGACGAATGACCTCGCTGCCGGAGGCTGCGCGCATTTTTCAGGAGAGTGCGAGGATCGACGGTAACCTAGGATGGCTGGTTACGATTGGAGCAGGCGGAGGATTCTTCGCGTCACTGATGAGCCGGGAGGTGAGCCGCCGCGTATTCGCACACCGAGAAGCGGTGATTGCGGGCAGCGGGATGCCGACAGGTACGGCAAGACAAGTGGACGGCGGATTTATTGTGAACGGCAGCTGGAAGTATTGCAGCGGTTCTACCTATGCTACGACCTTTACAGCCAACGCAGTAATTGAACCGGGTTTCACGGTACAAGACGCGACTGGCGAACTGACTGCAGATCAGAATCAGTCCCTAATTCGATCCTTTATCCTGAATCCTGGTCAAATCGAGATTCTGGAGGATTGGAATGCCTTTGGGCTGCGGGCAACGGCCAGTCATACGATTTCCGCTGTGAATGCTTTCGTGCCGTTTGAGATGACGTTCTCACTTACGGAAACCCAAGGGTATGAGAACGAAACGATCTATCAATATCCCTTCCTTCCGTTTGCTCAAGTATCTTTTGCCGGAGTCGCCGCCGGCATCGCTGAGCATTTCCTTGAGGCTGCAGAATCACTTGCGACACAGAGGGGAGGCTCTTCTCATGTGGTCGGCAAGCTGGAGGAGCGTAAAGCTGCGTTGGAGCAATCTGTTTCGGATTTTTATGAGTCGGTGGAAGGCTCATGGGAGGAGCTGCTGCGTAACGGTGAATTATCAAATGCAACAGAAGCAGAGATAACCGCCCGAAGCATAACAGCAGCCCAAACCGCGTTATCTTGCGGCCAGCAGGTGTTCCCGCTGCTGGGTTTATCGGCTGCGATGGAAGACGCCGAAATCAATCGCTGCTGGAGGGACCTTCAGACGGCATGCTCGCATGCGCTGCTAAGAAGCTTCTGATTGAGAACTAAAGCTAGTTCGAAGTAAAACCATGGGCTGCATACCAGGCAGCTCATGGTTTTTATGTTTTTGGCTTTGACAGAGATGTCTTCATTCGCTTCATTTGACAGGACTTACAAACCAGGTCGTCAAACCAGGAAATAACGCTGCGATAACGGCAGGTGGGAAGATGGGGCGCTTGTCAGCCTTTCTCCGTTAACGCTTACCGCATAGGTCACCGGATCCACCATAATTTCCGGCGTCTCTCCATTGTGAATAAGATCCGTTTTTCTCACAGTTCGGCAGTTCCGGACAGGCAGGAGCTGCTTCCGCAATCCCAGTGGATCAAGCGTACCCAACTGAAGGGAGGATTGGGATACGAAAGTAGCGCTTAGCGCAGCCTGGGCTCCGCCATAACTGCCGAACATCGGCCGATACATATAAGGCTGCGGTGTGGCGATCGACGCGTTGGGGTCGCCCATGACGGCATGGACAATCATGCCGCTCTTCAGCACGATCTCCGGCTTGGCTCCGAAGAAGGCGGGTTTCCAGAGTACGAGATCGGCCATTTTTCCGACTTCGATGGAGCCGACGTAATCGGATATGCCGTGGGTCTTGGCAGGGTTAATGGTGTATTTGGCAATATAGCGCTTGATTCGGAAATTGTCCGATTTCGTATCCGATCCTAGCGGGCCGCGCTGTTGTTTCATTTTGTCCGCCGTTTGCCATGTGCGGATAGCGACTTCGCCAACACGGCCCATCGCTTGCGAATCGGAGCTGGTCATGCTAATCGCTCCTATATCATGTAGAATATCCTCAGCTCCGATCGTCTCTGCCCGAATCCGAGAGGAGGCGAAGGCAACATCCTCGGGAATACGCGGATCGAGATGATGACAAATCATCAGCATATCCAGATGTTCGTCAATCGTATTCACCGTATAGGGCATGGTCGGACTGGTCGAGGAGGGGAGGACATTCGGCATGGAAGCTACTCGCAGCAGATCCGGGGCGTGACCGCCTCCTGCACCTTCGGTATGGTAGGTATGAATCGCCCGGCCGTTAAAGGAGCACAAGCTGTCTTCAACAAAACCCGCTTCATTCAGCGTATCGGTATGGATGTTAACCTGCACATCCAGTTCCTCGGCGACGTTCAGGCACTTGTCGATTACGTAGGGCGTGCTGCCCCAGTCTTCGTGGATTTTGAGTCCAGCCGCACCGGCATGGACTTGCTCGGCCAGCGCTTCCGGACGACTGCTATTCCCGCGGCCCAGAAAAACCATATTAATGGGAAGGGCATCTGTTGCTTGCAGCATCCGCTGCAGGTTCCATACCCCAGAAGTACAATTGGTTGCCAGTGTTCCCGTAGCAGGCCCGGTACCTCCACCAACAAATGTAGTGACACCGCTTTGGAGCGCGATTTCGACTTGCTGTGGACTGATAAAGTGCACATGCGAATCCACGCCGCCGGCTGTTACGATCAAGTTCTCGCCGGAGATGACTTCCGTGCCTACACCGATAATCATCCCGTCGGTGACGCCATCCATCATGAGTGGATTCCCCGCTTTTCCGATACCGCTGATGAACCCGTCCTTGATCCCGATATCCGCTTTAACAATCCCCCAAGTATCGATAATGATGGCATTCGTAATGACCAGATCCAGGACGCCTTCCGCGCGGGTCGCGAGAGGATGCTGGCCCATGCCGTCACGTATCACTTTACCGCCGCCAAACACGCATTCATCTCCATAGACGGTATAATCCTTCTCAATCTCAAGCCAGAGGGAGGTGTCGGCGAGTCTAACCCGATCCCCTGTCGTAGGCCCGTACATGCTGGCATAGGTAGCACGATCGATTGTTGTCATAAGCTCACCACCCCATTGGTTTTTCCGTTCGTTAAACCTGCAAAACCGTGAATCTCCTGGCTGCCGCCAATTTGAACAAGAGTGACCTCCAAGGCTTCCCCGGGTTCGAACCTGGTCGATAATCCGGAAGCGATATCGAGTCGATAACCTTGCGTGCCGTTACGATCGAATTGCAGGGCCGGATTGCATTCGTAAAAATGGAAGTGCGACCCTACCTGGATCGGGCGGTCTCCGCTGTTCGTAACTTCGCGCGTAATGCGAGGGCGGCCGGGTACCAGCTCGATCGGCTCATCTCGGAGGTCGTATTCGCCTGCAATAATGCCGGATGAAACGTTAGCGCCTTGAATCGGGTCATGAACGCTGACCAGCTTGGTACCGTCCACAAAGGTGGCTTCGACCTGAACTTCTCTAAGCAGGTGGGCCACCCCGTCCATCACTTGATCGGCTGACAGCACATGACGCGCTTCCTCCATTAATTCGGCTACAGACTTACCATCACGAGCTCCTTCAACAACAAAACCTGAAATGAGTGCCGCCGCTTCCGGATAGTTCAATTTCAACCCGCGGGCTAAACGTTTCTGCGCTAATTCCGACGCGAGAAAAAGCAATAATTTGTCTCTTTCTTGGTAAGTGAGGTGCATCCAAGCCACTCCTTTTGCATTATTAGCGTTACAATACATAACATTAAATGAGGTGAATAGAGACTGTTTGAAGTAATAAGACATTTATTTTGGATAAATGTAGCACTATACAAAAAAATAGTCAACAACAATGTCATATTATATAACATTGAATTCATTTCGTTTTCTGATGATCTCCAAGCGTGATAGAGGATTTTGTTAGGCACAAAAAGGCCAACCAGAAACCTCTGGCTGACCTAAAAATACGAAAAAAACCTTAGTAAGGGCCTTTTCCTTATTATCGAAACTTCCCGTAATCTTTAATGTGCACATCAAACGAGCATTCCACCGGAATCTTTTGAAGCTCCTGCCGCCAGTTCATTTTTTTCCATTGTTCATAGCCAACCCGATTACGAACATGACTGCCGATTCCGAGATTATCCACCTGATGTTTTTTCATCAACGTAATCATGGCATCGCTTTTTTTTGAAATATATTGACTGATTCGCTGCTCCAGCTCACGCCGTTCCCGCTCGTTGTTTAACCTGGCATCACCGATGTATTCCAGAACAGAGCCGGTAACCTTGACATGAAACGTAACCTTCTCAACGCCTTGTACTCCGCGGGTGATCTTGACTTTTCGCGTGCTGATTAATGAACTGAACATGACGTTTTCCTGCTTGCCGTTAATCTCCGTCAGATCAATATTAATTTGGCCTTCTCGGAATTTGTCTTTCAGAAAAGCGAAGACCAATGCGTCCTGAGGTTCAATCTTCGTAACATAACGATCATCTCTAAATAAGGCGATACCATCCGTTGTAATGTAATTGTTCTCATGCTTCTTAAGAATCGGTGCAACAGGGTCTACGCCCTGATCAAAAAAATCCCTGGCGAAATTAAATAACGTGACCTTGGGAATAGTCTGCCCGAGTGCTTCCTTCTCAAGCAGCATATCGATATATCTGCCGGTTCGCGGGTGCTGCTTGTAATCGTCAATGAGCAATTCACCTGCACTGCCTTCAACCACGCTGATTTTTACCTGCGAAGAGATGGAGGGATCCCGAAACAAGGTATCCAGATGACCGTGCAATCCGCTTTCCGCCAACGAAGTACCAAACAGCACATTACGCAATTGTCCACTCACCAGCAGCATCCCCGTTTGTCTGGACATGATCATTCTCGCTTCCTTGCTGCTCTTGGCTGTTGCCGTCAGCACTTCACGCTTAGCGGATGTCTCTGGATCGGCTTGGGGTATCGAGACTGAGAAGCTTAACTCGCCATTCGGGAGCAAATCATAGCTTGTCGTTTGGATGAATCCTAGATCTTCCAAAATGCGTTGATCCCCGCAGCCGGATACAGGGATGATACACAGCAGTAGGAGTAAGCACGTACATTTTTTTAACATATCACATCACGCTGCCTTTTTGCGCCGCTGCCATAACAGCAGAAGTATTAATATCAACGGCATTATGTAGGCGAATCCAATCTGGATATAACCCAGAAACAAAAGCCACTCCCGGATTGTGTTCAATACCGTTGGAATGTAGGAAATGAGCAAAGCTGCCAGAATGATAAAAAAATAGTGGACATGGACTTTGACCTTTGGAAAAACTCTTTGGGTGCTTTCGCCAGCCGCCCAGAAGTAAAGGACCAGGGTAATGAGGGTGGTAAACAAGAAAAAGCCGTAGAAAAGATTCTCGATTCGCTCAACGAATGGAAGCTTGATATAAGCCAGCAAGTCCAGTAACGGGAATAACATGACTTTAAGCATATCCGAGCCAATTACGCCAAACGAAACAAAACCCAAGAGCGTATAGGATACCGTACGAATTAAATTTCCATAAAATACCGCTCTGAACAGTTTGGTCTTCTTATCGGTATAGGGAAACAAAAGTAAGCACAGCTCATAACCCAAGTACGCCAAATAAATTTGAAAAAGACCCTCGGTCATGCTGTAACCGTCTTTAAAAATATAGGGGGATAATCTCTCGATTTTGAATTCCCCAACGTAATATAGCATAAGCAAGCTCATCCAGATGGTGGTCCAGAAGAAAACGGTCGAAGCCTTGGAAATGTTATAGAGCCCTTTGGTCAGCAGTATAAATGCAAGAACATCGATCGCAATCTTGAACACCATGGGGTTGGTTGTTGGGAACGCGAACATCTGAAAGATCAGTACATACTCCTTGGCAACGAGACAGCCAATAAGTGCCCATACCGTACTAATCGCCAGATAGAAGGGGACCAGAATGAACTTGGGAATACTTTTTTCTAATATTTCGAAAATGGACTTTCCTTGGCCCAGCCGATACACCCAATACATCATGTAGATATTCAGACAGACCATAAGGGACACCGGGATGGTGATTAGCCAACCATTTGTTCCGAAATAATGGGCTTCTACCTGGGTAATGCTGAATACATAGACACCCGTTTGAATCATGTAGATGAGGATCGCGGTATGGAATTGGGATAGTTTTTCTTTCAATTGTCCTCACCTTTTCATTTTTAACTTCACTTTATTTCTTGCTTTGACTTGGGTTGGCCGCTTGGCCAAAGTGGAAAAAGGCAGTCTCAAGAATACATCTTTCCAGTCATAGGGCTCAAAAGGAGCAATGGGTGACAAATAGGAGGAGCCGACACTCGTCAAACCACTTAAGTGAATGACGATATAGGCCAAGCCAAGAGCCAACCCCATATTCCCCCATAATCCAGCCATTACAATAAGCCCAAAACGGAAGAGGCGAAAGGATGCGCTCATGACATAATTGGGTATAACAAAGGAAGCGATAGCAGAAGAGGCAACAGCAATGATCAGTATGTTACTGGTTAATCCCGCTTGCACGGCAGCCTGACCTATCACGATACCGCCTACGATGCCGATGGTCTGTCCAATTTTGGTAGGTAGTCTGGCACCGGCTTCCCGCAGCAGCTCAATGGTAGTCTCCATCAGGAGCGCTTCAAAAATCGGGGGGAAGGGCACTTTACTTCTGGACTCTGTCAGTGTCAGGATTAGATTCTCCGGAATCATCTCATAGTGGAAGGAGGTTACCGAGACGTAAAGGGCCGTCAATGTCACCGTGATCATGAGCGCTGCAAACCTCAGGAACAAGGTTGCCGTGCCTATGCTCCACCTTTGGTAATAATCGTCGGAAGACGAGAAAAATTCAAAAAAGTTGACCGGGGCGCTGAAGGCGGTGGGGCTCCCGTCCATAATCCCGACGATACGACCCGATACCAGCTTGGATGCGATCGTATCCGGCCGCTCGGTGGTCAGAAATTGTGTAAAGATCGAATACGGATCATCATCAATGCACTGAATCAGCATGTTCGCATCATGGATAGCATCGATTTCGATATCCTTAATTCGCTTTATCACTTCTTTTACATAGATCTCATTGGCGATGTCTTGGATGTAAAGAACATAGACATCAGATTTGGTCACTTCACCAACGGACAATTTAATGACTTTGAGATGAGAACTCTGCACTCGCTTCCGGATCAACGAAAGATTGGTATAAGCTTGTTCCGTAAACGCCTCGTGCGGACCAATAATGATGGACTCCGTTTCGGATTCGGCAACCGTACGTGATACCGGGAAAATAACATCGATCAGGTATGCATTTTCTTCGTAAAAGATAGCCGCCATACCGCTAAGAATGCCTTCCACGCATTTTTTGGTTTCCGTTACTTGTTTAAATTGGGATTGCTCTGTTAACAGCTCCAACGGCGTCTCAGATTTCAACAATGGAGGGAGCAGGTCACGCTCCAGCCGATCCTCATTGACCAAATGGCTGAAATACAGTACATGCAAACGTTCCTTATGATAGGTTTTATGGACAAAATCGGCGGCATTATCAAATTGATCCATGATATGCTGCAGCGTTAGTGCAACTTCTTCCTGGGGGTTAGGGTCCTGTTGATTTTCGTGAGTATGGCCTTCTTCAGAATGTTCATGGCTAACCAGAAACATGGATTTTAACTTCTGTTTCATCCTCACGCCTTTTCACCTCGGATTCCTGCATAGTCTGTCACAGTGTGTGTACTTTTCCCTCAATTTATCCAACGAATCCCATGTCGAATTAGGATGAACATAAGCGGGAATCTTAGGCATGAGAGACAAGCGCCAGATTTATCTAGAGGTGTAAAGAGGAGGTTTACTATGCTGGGCAGCATCTTATTAGCCGGTGTTTTATCGCTTGGGATAAGTCCTGGCGATGATCAAGGAATAAAAGAGTCTTCGAAAAATCAGTTTCAGCAGGCTATCTTTGAATCTCGCGGTGAGCTTGTGGAGGAGGCTGTGAGGACCTGTGAGAAACATTTCGGTACAGCCATCTTCTTACCGCCGCAGTTGCCGCCTGTAGCTTTCACGCATCAGTATGGCCGCTGCTATGACATGAAGGGCGGATTGGACGAGCATTTGGAGGTTCATTACCAAAACCGATATAAACCTGAACATGACTACAAAATCGAGTTATATCCCCTGGAAAATAAACAGCAGCTGAACCATCTATCCTTTCAAGAATCGGAGCTGGCAGATCATACAACCGCAAAGTTCTACAAGGGACCGATCAATACGCTTCAGCTGTTCGTACTCGAAAAGGGAAACTGGCAATACCTTCTAACTGCTGCAAATCGCACTTCATCAAAAATCAGGCAGCAGGAATTGACGGAAATTGCAGAGTCCCTGATCCATGCCGTGAACAGTAAAGACCCTGCTTCCGCCACATGGGGAACTCTCGCGGTGACGGAAACGAAGCGTAAATACAATATGGATGTCGTCGACTACCTCTATATGGGAAGAACCACGATATCCAGTGAAATGGCGGAGGAGAAATTTAAGCTATGGCTGAAGAAAGGGGCTCGTGAATTCGGTGTATACGTAACCGTTTCGTTTCATCCGACAACTCATCAGTTCATATCGATTCGGTACGAAGAATTGTAGCTGGAATTCGAGCTGGATAGCAGGAATACACATGATTTTCAGATAGAGATTCACGTTTGCTATTTTGAGTGTCGTGTTTTCCTGCTGTTCAGAAGCATGCATATGGTGTACCATATTTGGTGAAACTTGCCTCCGTTCTACATTTTGCGCCAGTAATAGTGATTTAGGAGTGATTCGCTTTGTCGTTTATAGTACTCAAGCTCCTATTTGTACCAATGATATCGGTTTTTATCATGGTGTCGTCAGTTTATCTTGGATATCAAACGTCAATCCCTTTGATGCTGGTCACGGCATCGTTACTGTATGCATCCGTTTTTTTCGATCGAAAGTACGAATGGCTTCGCAGTATACAATTTCTCTTTCTCGGGGCGTTTCATTATGTCAGCCAATTGAATTGGTGTATCTTGCTGTATTACATACTAATCATCAATCTCATTCATAAAAAAGAGCGTTTCATAGAAACGATGCCGCTGTGCCTTCTTATGGTCCTTCAATATTCCATCATTCGTCTGACGTATGTACCTTTTACAAAATACCATATTCTGGTTTCCGTGTTTGATTGCTTAGCATCCTTTGTCGTCGTCATTTCCTTTCATTTTGTTAACTTTCTCGAATCGGAGAAGAAGAAATTATATAAGCAAAACGATTACCTGACCTATCACGATCCCTTGACGGGACTTCTGAATTATGATGGATATTTGCATAAAGTTCAGCATCTCATTGAGGTGAACAAGCCCTTTCAGTTGGTGTTACTGGACATCAACAACTTCAAATCGTTAAATGCCAAGGATATCTCAACAGCCAATGAGATTCTGATCAGTTTCTCACGGGCCGTGCGCAAACTGTTCCTGAACGATATGCTGGCAGCCTCCCGATATGCGGGAGACCGCTTTGCTATACTGCTACCCGAGCACGTCAACATCGACAGCAGCATGTTCCATTTTGAACATATCGGTGTACAGGTGACCTATAGCATCACTTGTTACCCGCATGAAGCTATAAATTATCAAGAGATGATCAGCACGGCAGAGGACCGGATCTTTCAAATGCGGCGCAATTCCTGGATGAGAAGCCAGGAGGAAATGATCCGAACGGAAAAGATGAAAATGGTGGGGGAATTGGCTGCCGGGATGGCCCATGAGATTCGGAATCCTCTTACCTCCATTAAAGGGTTTATTCAACTCTCCAAAACTCAAAGTTATAACATTCAGCCCTGGTATGAAGTCATTATGGGGGAGATTACGCGGGTAGGGGAGCTGACGGCAGAATTTTTGCACTTCTCCAAGCCCCATGCCAGCAATATGAGGGTAGAATCACTTACGGACTGCATGACTCGAGTCTATTCATTGTGTGAATCCGAAGCAGCCTCGCATGGACATTTATTTATGCTGGACATAAGCGATGAACCGATCCAGATCGTCATGGACCGTGATAAGATCATCCAGGTGCTAATCAACCTGATTCGTAATTCCTTTCAAGCGATGGAGCACACCGGCTCCGTCCGAATCTCGCTCAGGGCGGAAGAACGAATGGCTGTCGTCGAAGTTGAGGATACCGGTAAAGGCATTGCCGATGAAAATTTGGCCAAGATTTTTGATCCGTTCTATACAACCAAAGAAGAAGGGACCGGCCTTGGGTTATCCCTGTGTCAAAAAATTGTAGAGGACCATGGCGGCAGAATAACAGTGCATAGCGAGCTGGGTATTGGCACAACATTTACCTTGCGAATTCCATTGGCTTAGAAAAAATGGATGGCAATCTACCGAAATATATCCTATGATAGGATAGTTATTTAGCAACCTAAGATGGTTTGCTGAAATTTTATACTTATGCATCAATGTGTTGCAGGAAAGGAAGTAACAAAACGTATGTCGATGACCACAAATGAAGCCGGCTCAGCCATGGTTCTAACTCGCAGGAAGAGGCTTCAGTTTGCCTTGATTCTCGGATCTCTTTCGGCTTTCGGGCCGCTTTCCGTTGATATGTATTTACCTGCACTGCCTAAACTCTCCGAGAGTTTGGGGTCGCCAGCATCGTTGGCCCAATTAAGCCTGACGGCGTTTTTGCTTGGTCTTGCTCTGGGACAGCTTGTGGCAGGCCCTCTCAGCGATATCCGGGGGAGAAAAGCACCGCTCATCATATCCTTGATTATGTATTCGATTACCTCCTTGCTGTGTGCGTTTGCCCCAACGATATGGGTTCTGGTTGTGCTTCGGCTTGTACAGGGAGCAAGCGGAGCAGCCGGTATCGTCATATCCAGGGCTGTCGTCCGGGATTTATACACCGGTTCGGAGCTGACCAAATTTTTTACATTGCTGATGCTGATCAATGGTTTAGCACCCATTATCGCTCCCGTATTCGGAGCGTTTATCCTTAATTTCGTCTCTTGGCGCGGAGTTTTTGTCGTCCTGTTCCTGATTGGATTGCTTATGCTGCTCGCTGTATGGTTTGGTCTTCCGGAAACGCTCAATCGGGAGAAAAGGGCCAACGGCGGGATCAAGCAAACCTTCCGTACCTTCGGTACGCTGGTTCGGGACCGCGTATTTGTCGGCTATGCGCTTTCCCAAGCGTTCGTATCAGCCGCGATGTTTGCTTATATCTCAGGGTCACCATTTGTATTGCAGGATATCTTTGGCGTATCCCCTCAAATGTACAGCCTGTTCTTTGCGGTAAATGGGATCGGTATTGTCCTGTTCTCTCAAATTACGGGCAGATTAGCCTCCCGCACAGGGGAAACCAAATTGTTGACAACGGGTCTGGTCATTGCGGCCTTTGGCGGTACGTCGCTGTTCGCGATCACATGGCTCGGCGGCGGATTGCTGCTGATTGCACCCATGTTGTTCCTGATTGTTTCTGCCGTCGGCATGGTCAGTGCAACGACTACATCCCTGGCGATGCAGAAGCAAGCAGCCCACACATCAGGCAGTGCGTCTGCACTTCTTGGATTACTGCCATTGTTATTAGGTGCAGCCGCAAGTCCACTCGTGGGCCTGGGAGACGGAACAACCGCGGCCCCCATGGGAACGGTCATCGGGATCGCAGAATTGCTGGCCGTAAGCTCGTTTCTGTTCCTTGTTTTGCCCTTTAGTCATAGGAAAGAGACTCCTGTCTCCTTGTAAATGAAAGTCATGACATATAGAGAACCCGCACATTCATGGTGGTGCGGGTTCTTTTGTTTATAAAACAATCTGAATGAATTACCTGTAATGCAATCATAATACCAGAGAGTGAACGAAACTGGATATGTACAAAAACGCGAAAAATAGAGAAAAACACAAAGATAAAGCAGGTGAACCAGCTTGAAATGGATGTCAGTCCTTGGTCTATTGTTTATGCTCATGCAAGGGGATGAACCGGAAAACAACAATTTAATGATAACGCAAGAAGGCAAAGTCATGGCAAGCGTGAACCGAAGCGAACATGCGCTTGATGTTTTCCCGCTGCTGGATATGGATAAATACGATCAATGGGTGGATGCGCTTGATCGGAAAACCTATCTGGAAGCCCGGAACGCCCGGATTGGCAGCAGTGGCCAAATCATTCCGGGGCAGAATGGTCATAGACTGGATCGACGCAAGCTGCTGGAACAATATTATTCATATTGGTACGGCACTGGGGGTGCTTCCGTCGAAGCACCGAGGTATCCGATTTATCCGAAGGTGGATACCGAGCTTCTGGCCTCCATTCGGGTTAAACCGATAGGTTACTATGTCACCTATTTTAATTCCAACAACAAAAATCGTTCCCACAATATCGCGTTAGCTGCTCAGGCGATAGACAGTGCAGTTGTATTCCCCGGAGAAACCTTCTCGTTTAATCAGGTGGTTGGCATGAGAACAGTGGACAGAGGTTACAAGCGTGCCGGCGTTATCGTCAGGGGCGAATTATCAGAGGGAGTGGGAGGAGGGATTTGTCAGGTCTCCTCCACACTGTATAATGCCATTGACCGTGCAGGCTTACAGATTGTAAAGCGCTATTCTCACAGCCGGAACGTCCCGTATGTGCTGCCCGGGCGCGATGCTACGGTGAGCTGGGGAGGACCTGATTTTGTTTTTGAGAACGCCTATAATCAGCCTATCCTCATCCGGGCATTCGGTAATGGGGGAAGAATGACCGTTGCGATATACTCTTCTGAACTCATTGAATATAAGCCACGTAACGTACCGAGCATCTCCAACATGCTGCCGGAGGAGACGAGTGACAACAAGCACAATCCGGTTAATGGTGATTAATCCAAGGGTTGGATGGATGCAGCAGGTCGCGGGCTCGCTGACCTATACCATTGCATACACAACCAAAACACTAGAATAAGATCAACCGCGTCGCCACCGTAATACATCAGCATTCCGCCGAGCTGGGCCTGTTCCGAAGATACGCCATCGGGTGGATGGGCATATAGGTATTTGGAGAGTATTCCATGTCCGGCAATGGCGATCATCAGGATGATCGCACGAGCCTGAAAGCTGCGACGGTGCGGAGCCACATCCACGTAAATCAAAGATACTGTAAATAAATACCCGGCTGCAAAAACATGAACATGCACGACGATATGCAGCAAAAGGTTATGATGCATGGCCATGAATAAGCTGGTTGTGTACAGGATCCATAATCCACCGATATTCAACAAGGTCGCTACCGCCGGATGAACAATGATTTGGGCCGGTTTGCTCTTCAGCAAACGAGTGATTTGTCTGGCGATTGGAACGGGTGTAGATCTGAGCAGCAGCGTCATCGGCGCGGAGAATGCAATCAGCAGCGGTCCCAGCATACCGAGCAGCAGATGTCCGAGCATATGGACCGTAAAGTTCTCAGGGGCGAGTCGCGCTAGCGGACCGATCAGCGGCAAAACCATGCAAAGCATACCCGCAACCCAGCAAACATAACGATGGATCGGCCACATTCGGTAGTTGCGATTGGAGACCGCAGCAGCAATGATATATAGAAGAATGAGAAACGCAAAGATTAAGCCACCCATGATCCATTCCCAGAAGGTCCATGAAGCAGAGGCCACGGACATTCCAGCCCCATGATCAAGCGAATGGTTACTCATCATAGGATTAGGCCTCCCTGGAACGGTCACGATTTTGAGCTCGCACGATGAGTATCATCCCAACTATGATCATGGCCGCTGCAATCAGGTTCCAGACCCAATCGTAGGGACGGATATCGACGTTATATCGAATCTGGTGCAGCCGCATCCATTTATGCTGAATGATGCCGTCATACAGCTGGAAGGCGCCGCCTCCAAGCAGAATGCCTCCAATCCACCGTTTAAGCCAGAATGCATTCCGGCGATGCAGATCGGCAAGCATGAATGAGGACCCGATGGTAGCAAACCAGCTGAACGCATGAAATAATCCATCAGATACAAGTCCAATCTCGGTTGTAGACTTATCGTAGAAATGATGCCAGTGCAGCAGTTGGTGGAACACAACCTCATCGATAAAACCGACCAGACCTAATCCGAATAAGATTCCGGCCCATACATTACGCGCGGAGTATCTTATGCGCTGTAATTGGTTTCCTTTGGCTGTTGTTGATTTCATTCGGTTCATCCTCTTCCAGTTTATAAAAATTCGAGGTGTATCGGTTAAAAGGGTGCCATTATCTAAGTTTACCCATTTTTACCATATCAATAACCAGAAGAGGTAGAGCGGTATGTTCTTATCGATGTCACCTCGATCAGATGGGTACTTATGCCAATTCTTCATGAAATTTGCCGGAAGTGCAAACGGGTGGGAACCTCCTCGATTGCGGCGATTCCATGAACGTTACGGTGTGTTTCTGAGGCGGGGTAAAGTCAAACTGTCATCCACAAGGAACGTCAGTTCGATTGCTTAACACGGTTGTATCCCTAGAACAGTACCAACCGTTTCCCCGATTAACGGGGAAACGGTTGGTTTATTGGATGTTTATGAAATGCTTCATAAGCTTTGATGGGATTTTCGAACCAGGCGGCAATTCCGTCCGCCGTCATTTGATCGGAGGCAGCTTGCATCAGCAGTCCAGCGATAGGCTCAGGAAGCGGCTCCGTCATGGCGTTGGTCCATTCCGTAACAGCCGTAATATATTGCTTGGTACGGTTCCAGTAGTCTATACCAACAGCTTCATCCCAAGTCGATTCCTTATGTGTTATGAGGGTTTCATATAACTGTTCAGCGGCATAAGAAGCGGTATTACAGCCTTGGCCTGTTATCGGGTCACTGAGAAAGACGCTATCACCGCACCCAAGTATCAGCGTTCCGTCCATTATTGCATATGGCCTGTGAATGACAGGCGTAATCGCGGTTTGTAGAAAGGCGTTCTCATCGATGAGTGCAAATCGATCCAATTCGATTCGTTCATATATAGGATGAAAGTGCTCTTCAATTACATTCGCCATACGTGCTACAAATTCGGAAGTGTTCTTAATCCCTTTAAAAACATCCAATATTCCTTCAGGCACAGCTTCAATGAATAAGATGGTGGCACGCCCTGAATCGGTCATAGCGGGAATCTCGAACATTTCACCGTTCCCCGGAAGAACCGTAATGGAAATACCCTCAGGCTCCACGGGTCGTACTCCGGTAAAATAACCAACAATGCATTTCCGTTGAGGCGCTTGGTAAGGAGTGAGTCCCGTTTCTACAGGGAATGGTGCCAGCGGCCCGGCCTTTCCCGTTGCGTCGATGATGAGATTGTAGGATGGAATTAGGTCCAGAAGATCTTCCGGCTTCAAACGCCCGTGAATTAACTTCACGCCCTGCGCAGCTAAATCATTCATCGATTCGGCGAAGCGTAAGCGCTGGTCCATCGATGCTGCGATTCCGGAAAGATTGCCCGTGAACAGTTTTTGTTGACCTAACTGAAAGTGAATCGTGCGGATGTGAGGCGCGTTATCCTCGGCAGGCATGCTAAAACGCCGTTCGCGTTCCAGTGTGGGATGAAAATGAACCTGTGTGGATCGAATTCTCCCATCAAGGATGTTCTGCGGCTCTTCATAATGATGCAACGTGACATCAAAATCATTTTTCAGAGAATAGGCAAGCTGGATTCCGGCGGTACCGCAGCCGATGATACCAATACGTCTCATTACATAAGTCCTCCTTGAAAATGGCTTTTAAATAGAATACAGTGATGCCGTTTGGATAAAAAGGGTGGAATTAACTATTATTCACTCCTGCATTTGAACTAAAGGAGAAATGTCAATTATGAGGTTTAGTTTACATAATAATTAATATGTAACCATATAGAGTATTCTTAGAGATTACTCATGAGATATCTGCATCTTATCTGCATCTGCTCATGGTATTCTATTAAGATCAGAATCATCTATTTTATGAACGGGAGATCGAACGGTGCAGAAAACAATTCTTATCGTTGAAGATGAACACATTCTAAGAGAAGTCATGAAAGACTATTTGCTTCATGAAGGGTTTGAAGTTCTGGAAGCTGTTGACGGGAAAAGAGCAATGACATTATTTGAAGAGCATGAAGTGAATTTGATCATTCTCGATATCATGCTGCCTGAACTGGACGGCTGGTCCGTCTGTCAGCGTATTCGCAAAATATCGAACGTCCCGATCATTATGCTGACCGCCCGTGTCGATGAAGACGATACATTACTCGGTTTTGAGTTAGGAGCGGATGATTATGTAACCAAGCCATACAGCCCTCCCATATTGTTGGCAAGGGTAAAACGGCTATTGGAGCGTAAGCAAAATCAAGGAAATCAAGGAAATACGCTGACAAGCGGCGGAATCAAGGTGGATTTTCCTTCCCGTACGGTCACGGCACAAGGGGTAAACATTCATTTAACCTATACGGAATTTGAGATACTTGCGTATTTAATGAAGAATACAGGCGTTATTATTACGAGAGAGCAATTGATAACTAGAATCTGGGGTTATGATTATATCGGGGATGAACGGACGATTAATAGTCATATTCGAAATCTACGCACGAAATTAGGTTCCAGCGCTATTCATATTGTAACCGTCGTTCGTTCGGGATATAAATTTGAGGGATGCCCTTGAGGTAAAATTCGAGGAAGCAGGGTATCGTTATTTTAACCCTTTTTAATTAACTACAGGTTGATGCCGCGATGGCGTGTTTTTCACATGAAATGCATTTAAAACATAATGTTCACGTAAAGGGCGCAGAACTTCGGTTCTGTGTTTTTTGTTGTTCATGCCATACCTGTGACCGTCCATCATGAAGTCGATGTCGCGCACCCATTTTTAAACGATATCAATATAATCTGCATTTAATCTTTATCGAGCCGCATTAAACTCTGACGTGTAGAAGATTTACACAACCTGAGAGGAGTATTGCAATGCGAAAGATGATGATGGCCATTCTAGTTACGGGAATAATCAGCCTAACGTTGATGGCTTGCGGCAATCAAAAACAAGTGATGGAGGAGGAATCCTATCAATCCATCTTCCAAGACAGTGTATTTCTTGGAGATTCTATAACGGAAGGACTCTCGTTTCATGATGTATTGGATGAAGCCAATGTCATAGCGGGTGCCGGGAAAACAGCCGAAATCTCGATGGCCATGAAGGATGTCAAAGACATCGCAAGCAGAAATCCGAAGCGGGTGTTTATTCAATTGGGGTCGGATGACATTCTATGGCCGACGGATGAGCCCATACCCTATTCGTTGTCCCATTATGCGAAATTAATCCGCAGCATCAAGGATGAACTTCCTAATGCCTCGATTACCCTGCTGTCCGTAACCCCGGTTACGCCGGAGGCGGAGAAGAAGGAGCCTCGTTATAAACAAATTGGGGATTACAATCAAGAACTGCAAGAGCTTGCTCTTAGCGAACAGGTAGGATTCGTCGATCTGTCTCCGATATTCAATAACACGCAGGGACTGCACGATACGGACGGGATCCATTTTAAAGCTCAATTCTATACGCTTTTGCTGGATTTTCTCAAGGATCAGTTAACTTAATGGCGGCATGTATTGCTGGTTGTCCGGGAGGTGAGGGGATTTGGTCTTTAGCAGTCTAACCTTCCTGTTCGTCTTTCTGCCGGTTACCCTTGTCCTCTATTATATGGCTCCACGCCGAATTCGTAATGCCGTCCTGCTTCTTGCGAGCTTGGTGTTTTACGCCTGGGGTGAGCCATTGTATATCGGGATCATGGTCTTTTCCACCGTCTTCGATTATGCGAATGGGCTGCTCATTCATCACTTCAGGGGACGAAAAGGATTAGCCCGCACGATTTTTATCGGCTCTATTTTCGTAAACCTAGGCGTTCTTGGTTTCTTTAAATATATTGGATTCCTGGTCGACAACCTGAACCTGCTGTTTGGTTTCCAGCTCGAGGCTTCAGAGCTTCCGCTTCCGATAGGAATCTCTTTCTACACGTTTCAAACGATGTCTTATGTGATCGATATCTATCGTGACAAAGTACCTGTGCAGAAAAACCTTATATCCTTCGGTGCTTACGTCACGATGTTTCCTCAGCTTGTAGCGGGTCCTATCGTTAAATATGGTGATATTGCCAAGCAACTAGCCTGTCGTACGGTAACACTGGCCCGCTTCGGCGAAGGGGCGGAGCTCTTCCTTAGAGGGCTGGCCAAAAAGGTGCTGCTTGCCAATAATATCGGACTACTTTGGACCAGCGTGAAGGCTGTGCCTGCAGGAGAGTTGACGATCGCTTCCGCCTGGCTCGGCATTATCGCATTCACCTTCCAAATTTATTTCGATTTTAGCGGATATTCCGATATGGCGCGCGGACTTGGTAAAATGCTAGGCTTCGATTTTCTGAAAAACTTCAATTATCCCTACATGTCTGTGAGCATTACGGAATTTTGGCGGAGGTGGCATATTTCCCTGGGCACCTGGTTCCGGGAATATGTTTATATTCCGCTTGGCGGTAATCGGGCTGGTATACGGAATCAGACTCGAAACTTACTGGTTGTCTGGTTTTTAACCGGCTTTTGGCATGGAGCGAGCTGGAACTTCATCTTGTGGGGGTTATATTTCGGCTTCTTGATCTGGATGGAGAAATGGTTCGTTCTCGGATGGCTCAGCAGGCTGCCAAGCTTCATTGGTCATATATATACACTTTTCGCCGTGATTATCGGATGGGTACTGTTTGAGTTTGAGCAAATATCAGCAGCGGCTGCATATTGGGGCGCGATGTTCGGTTTTGGAGGACAAGGGTTCTACAATGCCGACCCCCTGTATGATCTGTCTACGAATGTTGTAATGTTGCTTGTTTTGTCCCTGTGCGCAACACCGTATCCTAAGAAGGCTTTATTATTATTCAGGCAAAAGTCGGGGATGGGAGGGGCCATCGTTGTATGCGGCCTTTATATTGTGATGTTCTTCATGTCGACCGCCTTCTTAGTCAATGAAACCTATAACCCCTTCCTGTACTTCCGGTTTTGAAGGGAGGTGATCTTTCTGAGTAAGCATGACCCATTCTATTACGGCATAATGGCTATCGCCTTTATGTTATTTCTGGGAACAATCATGGCTCTGCAAATGTGGACACCGGTAAGATCTTTCTCGGAGTCGGAGAATCGGGTGCTGGAGCAGCGGCCAACCTTAACGTTCCAGCATATGATGACAGGCCATTTCACATCTCAATATGAGCGATATGTTTCTGACCAATTTGTTCTGCGGGATAGATGGATTGAATGGAAGTCCGGGATTGAACGGGGGATTGGCAAGAAGGAGAGCAACGGGATCTATTTGGGTAAACAGGGCTACCTGATCCAAAAATTTAATCCCCCAACGAACGAAGAGCTTGAAGAGAAGGCGGCTGCCCTTCTTGCGTTTGCAGAGGATACGCCTCAACTTCGTAAATATGCCATGCTTATACCCACCGCTGTGAGCGTGCTTTCCAATCAATTGCCGGACTTTGTCGATAATGACGATGAGTTAGCGCATATAGACCAATTAAGCACAAGGATTTCACCTGCAATCACGATGATTGATGTGTATCCGGCACTCTTCGCTAAACAGGAAGAATACATTTATTATCGAACCGATCATCATTGGACAACTAAAGGTGCATTTTATGCCTACCAGGAGTTAAGCCAAGCGATGGGATGGACGCCAAAACAAAAAGCGGATTTCAACGTGCGAACGGTGACGGAGGATTTCTACGGTTCTCTGTATTCGAAGAGCGGCTATAGACATTCCAGTCCGGACTCGATCGAAATTTATGAACTGAAGAAAGAGGAGAAGTACCGCATCGAGTATGTTGATGAACATACAACCGCAGAATCTTTTTATGAGCTGAGTCATCTCAATAAGAAAGACAAATACGCGCTTTTTCTCGGCGGAAATCATTCTTTAATCAAAATAACGACCAAGCATCAGGTAAACAAGAAGCTGCTTGTGGTCAAAGATTCCTATGCCAACAGCATGATTCCGTTTCTAACACCTCACTATGGCGAAATCTATGTCGTAGACCTTAGATATTATGATGAAGAGCTGACATCATTGGTGAAACGGCACCGAATTCAGGACATGCTGCTGCTGTATAATGCTGTAACTTTTTTTGAAGATCCGTTCGTTAAGAAACTGGCAGAATAAGAAAATAGAGAAGGTGAGAAATATGGTTGAATTGCTTAAACTAGGCCGTATGCCATGGTTCATCATCTGCTGCTGCATCATGTTATCCATGGCCGGCATATTCACCGGCTGCTCAAACATGAATGACAGAACCGGGAATTGGTCTGCGACCGAAGTCGGTCGGCGCATTCAGGAAACAATAGCGTTCGATCATATGAAGGAAGGGGATCTGGCAAAACTCCAGAAGTTATACCGTATCCCTGCCGAACAAGTTGAAGATTTTGTACTGTATACGTCCTCGTCGAATGTGAAAGCAGAGGAATGGACAGTCATGCAATTCAGCGATGCGGCGGATGCGGACGCTGCCATAGCCAAACTAAACGAAAGAATCAAAGAACAGGAGGCAAAATTCAGGGACTATCGTCCGGATGAATATAAATTGGTAAAAAACCATGTATTAAAAGCCAAGGACAGATTCCTTTTATTCGCGGTTTCAGCTGAAGCGGACCTCATTGAACGCACCTTTGACGAAGTTGTCCGGTAGACTTATGTTCTAAAAGGCCCTATTCAATACACTTTGTTTGTCTTAATAAATAACATAGTCAAAAGGCGAATCCCTAACGGGATTCGCCTTTTTCATGGTAGCAGCAAAATTCATCATGTTGAGCATTAGCCATGAAGCGATATCGGAATCTCCTTTACACCGCGGACAATCATACCTGGTCTCCATTCAAGCTCATCGATGTCCCGTTGAAGCTCAAAATGGGGGTAGCGGCGGAGCAGCGTGTTGATTGCGATTTCACCCTCCAGTCTGGCGAGGGGGGCTCCCAGACAGAGATGAATCCCTTTGCCAAAGGCTAAATGCTGACTCTTCTCCCGGGTGATATCAAAGATATCCGGGTCGGCAAATTGGGAGGCATCCCGATTTGCGGAATTCAAAGCAATGACAACCAAGTCGCCTTTCTTCATGTGAACGCCATGAAAATCCATATCCTCCGCCGCCCAGCGGGAGGTGCTGAATTCAACGGGGCCGTTGTAGCGCAGCATTTCTTCAATAGCGCCATGAATGAGTTCGGGCTGCGCCTGCAGAAGCCGGCGTTGCTCCGGATGCTCCAGTAGCGCAAGCACGCCATTTCCGATGAGGTTCACCGTTGTTTCATGGCCGGCAATAATCATTAAGGTAACGACGCCATACAGCTCTTGTTCCGATAAGCGCTCACCTTGATTCTCGGCAATGACCAATTGACTAATCATATCATCGCCGGGATTTTTGCGAACCTTGGCAAACCAGCCCTTCAAATAAGCGATAAACTCGTTCATATGCTGACTTACTTGCTCGTTCATTTCCTGGTTGGAAGCGCCGATGATGGAATTGGACCATACCCGGAACTTGTCCTGATCCTCGGTAGGAACGCCAAGGATTTCACTTATTACAATAATGGGAAGTTTGAACGCGTACTCGTCAATGAGATTCATGGTGTCTTTGGAGGAGACAGCATCCAGCAGGCCGTCCGCGATCTCTTGAATATGGCTTCGCATATCCGAGATCCTCTGCGGCGTGAAGCCTTTCTGGACCAATCCTCGAAGCCGTTTGTGATCCGGCGGATCGGAGAACAGCATGTTGGTGCTGAACACGCTGGCCTGTTCCCCACCCATTGCTTTCGCGATGTCTTTGCTGAACCGGCCATCCTTCAGTGCTTCAACGGCATCAGCGTAACTGCTGATCAGCCATCCGAAACGTCCATCCGGAAATTGCAGATTCAGTATGGGATCGCTTTGCCTCAATTTCTCGTACACAGGATAAGGGTTATGGGTAAATTCTTGGGTAAACAACGCATTTTTCAGAGATTCGTTCACATTCATCGGTATGGTCTCCTCTCGAAAATGATAGTTTCATATCCAGTATAAGGGATGGCGAAAAGGATAACCAATTTACGGTTGAAATGACGCCAGTCTCCAGTTCCTTCATGTCTCCTGTTAATGAATCATTGAGTTTTTTAGCTCAAGACTTTTTGCAATATGCCAATCGAATTGTATAAATCGTCATTTGCTTAAGATGAAATCAACATGCCGTTGTATGTTTTGCGAATATCGCCCCGGCGGACCCTCCATTAATCTGGGATAGACACAAACATTCGAAACGTTGGAGGGTTAGGTCAATGAGAAGAAAAGCACTGTCCACGAGTTTGATCATCTTGTTATTAGGCACGATACTCATGGCTTGTTCGTCAGGAGGAGGCAAAACGGGCGAAACGAATACGGGGGAGGGAGGTACGGACCCCAGCAGTACAACCGAAGCGGGAGCAACGACTTATCCGATCCAAACAGATAAGAAGCTTACGTATTGGGGCGAGATTAACGGCAATCTGATCGGAGTCAAAAATTCGCACAGCGAAATTCCGTTTTTTCAAAAATGGCAGGAGAAAACCGGGGTTCCGCTGGAATTCACAGCTCCGCCTACGGGTCAGGTCCGGGAATCCCTGAACGTCATGCTCGCTTCCGGGGATTTGCCGGACATGATTGAGTACAACTTCATTGGAGACTTTCCGGGGGGGCCGGAAAAAGCAATTAATGACGGTTACATCCTCAAGCTGAACGATTTGATCGACCAATATGCGCCCAACTTGAAAAAGTACCTGGAGGAGAATCCGGATATCGACAAAATGGTCAAAACCGACAGCGGCAGCTACTATGTATTCCCGTTCATCCGCGGGGATGAGTACCTTCGCGTCTTCCAGGGACCGATCATCCGTAAGGATTGGCTTGACGAGCTGGGACTTCCGGTTCCGGAAACGATAGATGAGTGGACGACAACCTTACGGGCGTTCAAAGAGAAGAAAGGGGCAGCCGCTCCGTTCTCGGTAGTGAGCAAGCCAAGATTTTTCAACGATTCCGGGAATGGCGCTTTTATTGGAGCGTTCGGCGTGAATCGCGGTTTCTACCAGGAAGACGGGCAGATCAAATTCGGCCCTTCGGAGGCCGGGTTCAAAGAGTATTTGAAACTGTTCCAGGATTGGTACAAGGAAGGACTCATTGATAAAAACATCGCAACAGCTGATACCAAAGCCGTTGATGGAAACATGGCGTCCGGCGCTACCGGGGCTACCGTCGGGAACGCCGGGGGAGGTATCGGGAAGTGGCAGCCGCTGGTAGAGGCAAACGATCCGGATGCGGTCCTAGTAGCAGCCCCGTACCCGGTGCTGAATAAGGGCGACGTGCCGAAATTCGGCCAACGCAACCAAGGCTATGCCTCGGAGGGGACGGTCGCCATCACGACTGCGGCGGAGGATCCGGAGCTTGCCGTTCGCATGCTGGATTACGGCTACAGTGAGGAAGGGCATATGTTCTTCAACTTCGGTGAGGAGGGCGTCAGCTACAATCTGGAAGGCGACTATCCGAAATTCACGGATCTGTTAATGAAGAACCCGGATAAACTGGCTCCGGCGCAGGCGATATCGCTGTATGCCCGCAGCAGCTATAACGGACCGTTCGTCCAGGACAAGCGTTACGCGGAGCAGTTCTTTGCCTTGCAAACCCAGCGGGACGCGATTGAAGTGTGGAAGAATACGGATGCAGCCAAATACAGCCTGCCACCGATTACACCAACGCCGGAAGAGAGTTCTGAATACGCAACGATTATGAACGACATCAACACGCTTGTGGATGAGATGACCATCAAGATCATTCTGGGGAACGAATCGGTGGATGAATTCGAAGGCTATGTGGCCAAAATGAAGTCGCTGAATCTCGATCGTGCCATCGAGATTCAGGCCGCAGCGCTGGAGCGTTACAACAACCGGTAAACAATACAAGGGGAGGGCGCTCCTGCCCTCCCCATTTGAAACGAGGTGAAACCCTACATCATGAATGATCGTCTGTCCTTCAAGAGCCGGTTCATCCGGGACTTCGTGATGAACAAGTATTTGTACATCATGATGATTCCCGTCATCGGCTATTACCTTATTTTCCATTACGGTCCGATGTACGGCGCGATCATTGCCTTCAAAGACTATTCTCCGATGAAGGGCATTCTGGAAAGCGATTGGGTCGGACTCAAGCACTTTGAGGAATTCTTCAACAGCTATTATTTCCTACGCGTTTTAAAGAACACCATTCTCATCAGCTTGTATACGCTGATCTTTGAATTTCCGGCACCGATCATTCTGGCGCTGTTGATCAATGAAGTGCGCAAGAAGAAGTTCAAACGGGTCGTCCAGACGATAACCTATATGCCTTATTTCATATCACTGGTCGTAATCTGCGGCATTATTACGGACTTCACGAACGCCGACGGATTAATCAACCGACTGTTCATGTTGCTGGGATACGACGGTCAAGCCATGCTGCAAAAGCCGGAGCTGTTCAGGCCCATCTACGTCCTGTCCGAAATATGGCAGCGAATCGGTTGGGAATCCATCATCTATATCGCCGCGTTGATGAGCATCGACTTGGAGCAGTATGAAGCCGCTCGCATGGATGGAGCGAGCCGTATCAAGCAGATGTTTTACATTACGCTTCCGGGGCTGTTGCCCGTCATTACCATCATGTTCATTCTGCGCATGGGCAATATGCTGAACGTCGGGTTTGAGAAAATCATTCTCCTCTATAATCCGGTCACGTACGAAACGGCCGATGTCATCTCTTCCTTCGTGTACCGGAAGGGATTGCTGGAATTCGGTTGGAGTTACAGCTCCGCGGTCGGTTTGTTCAACTCCGTTATCAATCTGGTGCTCCTGATTTCGGCGAATTACATCAGCCGCAGGGTGAGTCAAAACAGCTTATGGTGAGGTGGTATTTTTGAAGAAGGAAAGCGGTTGGTTTGACCGGATATTTAATGTCATTAATTATACATTTCTGGTACTGCTCGTCATTGCCACGTTGTATCCGCTGCTCTACGTATTGTTTGCGTCATTCAGCGATTCGTCGCAGCTGTTGGCCAACAAGGGTTTGTTATGGAAGCCGGTCGGCTTCAGTCTGGATGCCTACAAGAGCGTCCTTGCGAATCCCGGTATCGGCATCGGCTTTCGGAACACGTTATTCATTGTGGTGTTCGGCGTGATCGTCAACCTCTTCATGACGGCGCTGGGAGCATATGTGCTGTCCCGCAAAAACGTGATGTGGAACAAAGTGTTCATGTTCTTTATCGTATTCACGATGTTTTTCGGCGGCGGGCTGATTCCGTTGTATTTAATCGTAAAAGGAGTCGGCCTGCTGGATTCCTTGTGGTCAACGATTCTGCCATTCGCCATCAGCACGTTCAATCTGATCATCATGCGAACGTCCTTTATGGGCATCCCGGACAGCTTGGAGGAGTCGGCCAAGATTGACGGAGCCAATCACTTCACGATTCTGTTCCGGATCATTATTCCGTTATCCATGCCTGTCATTGCTGTAATGATTCTGTATTATGCGGTAGATAAGTGGAATGGCTGGTTCTACGCGTCGGTGTTTATCAAGAGCCGCGAGTTGTTTCCGCTGCAATTGGTGCTGCGCGAAATCCTGATTGCCAATTCCACGGAGAGCATGTCGGCCGGCGCATCGGCGGGGGATCGGTTCCAGATTGGAGAAACCATTAAGTATGCAACCATTATGGTGGCTACGATACCGATCCTGTGCATTTATCCATTCTTGCAGCGTTATTTCGTTAAAGGCGTCATGGTTGGATCGTTGAAAGGTTAATCCCATGAATCATAGCAATCGCATAAAGGGTAAGGAGGTCTGGCTTTAATGAACAGCATGATTGAGAACAAGCAAGAGGTTTGGAACCAAATCAAGAGCAAAACGGATCGGATGCTGGAGGCAATCGGGGACAAATCTCCGCACGTTGCCGGCGCGGACGGTAGGTATGACGACATGAGGCTCGATTGGTGGACATCGGGCTTTTGGCCGGGAATTCTATGGATCGTCTATGATATGACCGGTGATGAGAGATACAAGAATGCAGCTTGGGATTGGGATGAACGACTGTCGGAGCGATTCCTTGAGAATCACTATTTCGACCATGATGTAGGCTTTCAATTCCTGCCGACCGCAGCAATCAAATACAAGCTGACGGGAAATGCGGATGCAGCCCGGCGCGCTTTGTTCGCAGCCAATTTTCTAGCGGGCCGGTTCAATGCCCAAGGCAGCTTCATTCGGGCGTGGAATGGTGATAAGCACGGCTGGTCGATCATCGATACCATGATGAACCTGTCCTTGCTGTTCTGGGCATCGGAGGAAAGCGGCGATCCCCGATTCGCCCATATCGCAAGAGCCCATGCAGACATGGTGATGAAACAGTTCATAAGGGAAGACGGATCCGTCCATCATATCATCCGGTTTGACCCGGTGACCGGTGAACGGGCAGAAGCTATGGGCGGACAGGGAGCAGCGCCGGATTCCGCTTGGAGTCGGGGGGCGGCATGGGCCCTATACGGTTTAACGAATACGTATAGATATACGGGAAACCCGGCATATCTGGGAGCCGCGCAGCGCGTAGCCAACTTCTTCATTGCCAGCCTGCCCGACCATCATGTGCCTTCTTGGGATTTTCGGGCAGAGCGAGAAGGAGCAGAGGACATTCCTCGGGACAGTTCGGCTGGTTCAATCGCCGCCTCGGGGCTGCTGGAACTTGCCGACGCGCTGCATGAACCGGAAGGCGGGGGGTATAGCGCGGCCGCAAGACGCATCTTATCGTCGCTGCACGAACATTACGGAACCTGGAACGAACCTGACCATGAAGGCATTCTACTCGAAGGCACCGGCCACAAACCGGCAGGGCAAAACGTGAACGTGTCCCTCATTTACGGAGACTATTTTTACGTGGAGGCCATAGCGAAAATAAACGGCTGGCAGCATCGTATTTTCTAATAATGAAATGGTGCCGGGATGGAATGATTCCTGCTGCTGAGCATAGGAAGCCCGATAGACGAAAGCTGTCTATCCGGGCTATTTGTGCTGTGGCTGTGGGCGCATCGAATTATCGGATCGTCTTTTTGTCAATCGAATTGAACTTTTTATCTATATGCCAATGCAAGCTCTTGCCGTATAATAAACTCCTGATCTACACATAGACAATTTACGAGGATATGGGTGATGAGCTATTGCTGAACATTCAATATTTATGGCAGAAACGGGAGAGCATTATCGTGACCTGGCTCGTATCGTACAGTGCCGTTCTGTTTGTGCCGATTCTGATCAGCCTGGTCATTTACGCGCAGGCAAACGATACGCTGAAGAGCGAAATTCACCGGGCAAACGATTCCTTGCTGAAGCAGATGCGCTACACCATCGATACGCAGATCGATCTCATGAAGCGGCTCAACATGGAGATGACGTGGAGCCCGACACTCCAAACGCTGATGTATTCCAATCAACCGGCTAAGGAAGCGCCCTATACCGCTTACCAATTGGTCAAGGAGTTCCGCTTATATAAAACGTCTTACGCATCCATCGACGAATTCTATGTGGTGTGGAAAAAAGACAACTCCGTTCTACGTTCCGGCAATATCCGGGATATGAAAACGGCATTCCATACGATACATAATACGGGAGCGCTAGCTTATGACGCATGGAGGGAACGGATCCTAGGCGCGGGTACGAATCAATTCATGCTTCTGCCGCATCTGAATGCGGCTCCGGCCGAATCATCCATCGCTTACGTTACTCAACTGCCGAACGATCTGAATGGACAGGAGACTGGTACGGTCGTGGTTATGGCGGATACCGGCAGGTTTCAGGAAGCGATCGAGAGCATATCGGGTTTTAGCGGCGGGACGCTGATGATCCTGAATCAGCACAACGAGATTCTAATGAGCAATCGACCAGGATCGGAGGAGCTGAAGCCCTTCATGGACGGAAGCCGGGTTATGCTGGATCAATCGAGGGCCGGCGAATCGGAGCTGTTCTACATGGACTCCTCGGTGTCGGATTTGAAGTATGCCTTAATCATCCCCAGCGGATTGTATTGGGAAAAAGCCGTCTATGTCCGGAATTTCACCTATATCAGCATATTGGTAAGCCTGATCGGCGCCGGCGTGCTGACCTGGTTCTTCATGCGTCGGAATTACTCGCCGATCCAGCAGCTCGTGGAATCGTTGAAGGACAAAGGTACGCAGAGCTTGCCCGCTGAACGCAACGAGCTTCGGTTTATTCAGAAGGTCATCATGAACACGAGATCGGAGAATAACGAAATTGCCCAGCAGCTGCAGAAACATCAGCATGTCCTTCGGTCCAATATGATCAACCGGCTGTTAAAAGGAAAGCAGGACACGCTGGTTCCTTACGAAGAAGCCTTCCGCTCCTTCCAAATGCCGCTTTATTCCAGTGAATTCGCCGTCATTCTGTTCGTGATCGAAAACGAGGAGAATCTGTATGCGAAGCTGCCGGGCATTGATATTAATGAAAGAAACAAATTGATCCACCTCATCATTTCCAACGTTGTGGAGGAGTTATCCCTTCAGCAGGGCCATGCGGGGTACGTAGCCGAAGTAGACGATATGATGGTTTGCCTCGTGAATTTGAAAGCGGATTCTTCCGACAAGCATCACGATTTGCATACCATTGCGGCTGAAGCTCAGCGTTTCTTGGACCGGTATGACATGGAGTTGACGGTCTCCATCAGCGGAATACATTCGTCGTGGATCGGTATTGCAGAGGCCTATCAAGAAGCCGTGGATGCAATGGAGTACAAAATGGTGCTCGGCAAGAAAGGCATCATTACCTATGAAGAAGTCCGAAGCGATGCGATGGCAGAAGATTCGTTCGGGTACGATTATCCGCTTCAGGTGGAGCAGCAGTTAATTAACTTCATTAAGGCCGGTGACATCGGCCAGGCCAGCGCCTACATGCAAGAGATCACGCAGCGAAATTTCGATAAGCCGATGATGTCGCTCACGTTGGCAAGATGTCTAATATTTAATCTCGTCGGCACGATGATCAAGGCCATGAATGAGCTGGGCGACAGCGAGAACAGCACATTGGCCAACTATTCGCAGCGAATGGACGACATCATAGCATGTGATACCATTCAGGAGATGCAGACAGCCTTGCAGACTCTGCTTGAGGAAGTTTGCGCTTACGCCGCCGAGAAGCGCTTAAACAACGTATCCCAAGAGCGGGAGGACGCCATCCGCCATCTCGTCGCGCAGGTTACGTCATACATTGAGCACAATTATCATGATGCGAATTTGAACGTCAATGCGATCGGCGAGCATTTTGAACTGAAGGGCAGTTATTTGTCCAAGCTCTTTAAGAATCAAACAGGCGAAGGCCTGCTCGACTGCATTCATAAATATCGAATCCAACAAGCCAAAGAAATGATCCGGCACAAGCAGGAATCGATCAACGAAATATCCCGATTGGTCGGTTATAACGATGCGGCGACTTTTATTCGGGTATTCAAGAAATACGAGGGCATTACGCCCGGCAAATACAAAGAAATCTATTGATGAAGGGAGTAGGCATGCGTATGAAGCTGCAGAGCGAATGCACGCGGATGGCGTTGATGGTTGTCTTCATTGCGCTCACCTGCCTGTTGACAGCTTGCGAACACCCTGGGACCGATTCGGCCGTTAAGACCAGTGACCGATCGTCTCCTTCTAAACAGCAAGGGCCCCACACTCCTGCTTCGGACGAACAGCTGACTTTAACGTACTGGGCTGAGCTGAACGGCAATGCCGCAAGCGTCAAGTCCAGCTTCTACGAAGTGCCTTTCTTTCAGGAGTGGCAGCACAGAACAGGGGTCAAGCTTCAATTCATCCAGCCGCCGACCAACCAAGCAAAGGAAGCGATCAATGTCCTGCTTACCTCCGGAGAGCTGCCGGACATGATCGAATACGAATGGATCAACTATCCGGGCGGACCGGAGAAAGCGATCAATGACGGCTATATTTTGCGGCTGAACGACATTATCGATCAATACGCGCCCCATCTGAAGCAGTACCTGAACGAGCATCCGGATATCGACATGCAGATCCGGACGGCCAACGGGAGTTATTACGCTTTTCCGTTCATTCAAGGAGACGACAAGCTGCGTACCTACCAAGGTCCGATCATCCGTAAGGATTGGCTGGACGAGCTTGGACTGGAAGTGCCAACGACGATCGACGAATGGCATAATGTCTTGACCGCTTTCAAGGAACGGAAGGGTGCTGAAGCACCGCTGACCTTCCTGGGCGTACCGAATCCGCTGTTCGGCATCGAAGGCGGCGGCTTTATTGGAGCTTATGGCATTAAGAAGGGGTTTTACCAGGAGGACGGCAAGATTAAATTCGGAGCCCAAGAGCCGGAATACAAGGAATTTTTAACGTTGTTCCGCGATTGGTATGCCGAAGGCCTCATCGATAAAAATTGGGCTGCCGTCGATTCCGAAACGCAGGATATGAGCATGATCATCGGCCGCAGCGGTGCAAGCATTTGGAATGCAGGCGCAGGCATCGGCACCTGGCTGCCTATTCTGCAAGGAAACGATCCATCGGCGGAGCTCGTTGCGGCGCCTTATCCTGTCCTGAATAAAGGTGACCGACCGAAATTCGGCCAGCTCGCCCCAGCCATAGGCTCCAGCGGCGGAGTCGCAATCTCCAGCAACAGCCAGCACGTCGAGGAGGCGGCTCGCATGCTGGATTATGGTTATGGGCCGGAGGGTCATTTGCTGTTTAATTTCGGCATCGAGGGAGTCAGTTATGTGATGAAGGACGGCTATCCCACGTATACCGACACCATCCTGAAGAATCCTGACAAGCTGGCACCTGCCCAAGCTCTCGCAATGTATACCAGAGCCAGCTACTTCGGCCCGTTTGTGCAAGATACGCGGTACATGGAACAGTACTATAATTTGCCGGAGCAGAAGGAGGCGGTTCGATTATGGTCCAGCACGGATGCGGCGCTGCATAGCTTGCCAACGCTGCCCAAAACGGAGAAGGAAAACACGGAGATGTCGGTCATCATGCAGGAAGTGAACAAGGTTGTCGATGAGATGTCGCTGAAGATTATTTTTGGCACCGAACCGGTCGAGTCCTTTGATATCTACGTTGAGCAGATGAAGTCGCTCCAAATCGATCGCGCCCTACAGATCCAGCAGCAGGCTTTAGATCGCTATAATCAGGCCGTTTCTGTCAGGTAAAGTCCGTCAGTGGAGGAAATGGGCATCGGAATGTAGTTTTTGAACATAGGACTCCATTCGTTCATGCCCTACAATCAAGGTGAAATGCCGACATGGCTTTGCCGTGAATCTTGCCGAGCAGCGATGGGAGGTGCAAAACACAGCTTGTTGTAACCGTTCACATCCGAATAAATCGTAATCAAGGAGGAGAATGAGGCAATGAAAAGAAAATGGCCCTTCCTAGTGTTGGCGCTGACTTTAGCTGTTGGAATATCCGTACCGGCAACGAATGAGGTTCAGGCATCGGTGAAGGATCAACAACCATCGCAAGGGAGCGCAAGTGAGGGTATGTCATTGAACAAGGATGGCAGAAGCCGACTCTATCCTAAGAACTGGTATCCGGGATATCGTGATGAGCAGGGAAGATTTTTGCACGATTTCTCCTATGCCGGTTATCGGCGCGGGGAAGAAGAGATTCCGAGAACGAAAAAGAATAAGCGGATCGATGTGACAAAAGCGCCGTATCATGCGGATTCGTCCGGCGGAAGCGATGCGACGGCGGCTATTCAAAAAGCGATCGATGACGCATCAGCACTTGGTGGAGGCGTAGTGTATCTTCCAAAAGGCACCTATCAAGTCGCTCCACAGCCCGGCAGGGATTATTCCTTGAACATATCGGCAAGCCATGTTGTCCTGAAAGGCGACGGCATGAACAAGACCCATATCTATAATGCGCAGGAAAACATGAAGAATAAGGATATCATCCGGGTCAGCAGCGGAGATTGGAAGAAAACAGGGATTTCCACGAAGCTTCGGAAATCCCTTACCGATCCAACCGCGCTCTTGCCCGTTGAGGATACCAGCGGGTTCGCGGTGAACGATTACGTGGTGATCACATTCGAAACGACCCCGGGCTTCTTGAGCGAACTCGGCATGCAGAACAAGTGGTCTTCCCGTCTTGGTAAGGTAGAGCCGTTATTCTACAGGCAAATCGTTGCCGTGGATCCTGAGAACAAGACGCTTACCTTGGATATTCCAACCCGGTATCCGATGAAACTTCGAGACAATATCACCATTAGCCAGACGGAAGATCCGATCGCTGAAATCGGTTTGGAGGATTTCTCGTTGGCCAACGCTCAGAATTCCAAGCCGGGGCTTGGCGAGGATGATTTCAAGGTCATCGGAACGGCCGGTTATGAAAGCGATAATGCCAAAGCAATTAATGTCGTGGCTGCGGCCAACAGCTGGATCCGGAATGTTAACACCTATAAGCCGTCTGGCAATGAAGACTATCATATTCTGTCCAAAGGGATCATACTGGACCGAACCAAAAATGTCACCGTCGAGGATGTGACGATGCAGTACCCGCAGTATCGGGGAGCGAACGGGAACGGTTACTTATATCAGTTCATCGGCAATGATAATCTCATCAAAAACAGCAAAGCGGTTGGAGCCAGACACAGCTACACGTATGCCAACTTCTCCGCGAACGGGAATGTGCTGCAGGGTGCGTACTCCGAAAATCCTTCGCTTCTGACCGATTTCCACATGTATCTCAGCATGGCGAATCTCATTGACAATCTGGTCGTTAACGGCGATGCGATATCGGCGATTACGCGAGACTACGGTTCATCGGAGACGAACCGCCACGGTGTCGTTACCACGGAGAGTGTATTCTGGAATACAACCGGACAGGCAGCACATCGCAGCAAACCCGGAGTCATCGTGGAATCGGAACAATTCGGCAACGGCTACGTGATCGGAACGAAAGGCAGCGTCACCGGCGTGAACGTCCATATTGTCGGCTCCATTCCGGATGCGAATACCCAGCCGTTTGATATGGCTGAGGGAATTGGCGAAGGAACACGTCTGTCGCCACAGAGCTTATATCAAGACCAATCGAAGAATCGAATGGATCAGATCAACCTGGGCTTGCAATCCCTGCTGATTGATGGCGAGCCTATAGCAGGCATGCAGTTTTTAAGAACGGAGTATGCCCATACGCTGCCATATGGAACATCGGAGCCTCCGGTCATCGCTGCAACGCCTTTTTCCAGGGATGCTAAAATCAGCATTAGGCAGCCGCGCGGAGCTGACGGCACAGGCGAGATTATCATAACGTATCGCGGGCATACCCGGAAAGTAAAGGTGAATTTTAATGTAGCGGCGACGCCGGTCTTGCCGGAGAATATCTCGATTACACCCAACAAAGCCGTTCCGGGGTGGAGAGTCGCCGGAAATGCAATTAGTGCCGGGCGGAGCGGTGAACTGGCATCCTATCTCACGCTTGATAACGGGGAAGTGGTCCAAATCTCGGATTTGAACATTCCCGTAACGTACACATCAAGCGACGAAACGATCGGATATACGGAAGGGAATACATTCCATGCCACGAAAGCAGGCATTGTCGACATCATTGCAAGGTGCGTGTTTCAGGGAGTGACCGTTGAAGCACGCGAAAGATTCGAAGTCAAAGAACCGATGGCGGAGCCGGAAGGCCCTTTGGCCGCTGTAACCAAGGTTACTGCAAGCGCTGACGACGGCAACCTGCCGATTCATACGCTGGACCGCGATCCGGATTCCAGGTGGTCCGCGGATGGCAAAGGGCAATATTTGCAGCTGGAGCTGGAGCGGCCGACGCTGGTGGATCAAGTCAGCATCCTGTTCTACAACGGGCATACGCGAACGAATGCTTTTGATCTTGAAGTTTCAACCGACGGAGTCAACTACCAGAAGGTGCTCAGCAGCGTTTCCAGCAAGAAACAGGCAGCATTCGAAACCTTTGCCTTTACGCCGGTTCAGGCGAAATACATTCGTTATGTCGGACAAGGGAATGAGATCAACACCTGGAACAGCATCATCGAATTGTGGGTTCATGGGGAGTAGCTGAAGAGGGGCATCCTGCCACTGTGATCAAAGCAGCGGCGGGATGCCTTTTTTCCTTTGTTCAGGTGCCGGGCATAGGGATATGACGCAACGTTGAAATAACGATTAAACCGAATGGGCGTATCGGAGACCTGCACCAGCAGGTCTGTTTGCGTTACGATTCTGGAGGGAGAAATCAGTGCCTTTTGGTCTACTGACTATGCGCACAGTTCTTTGATATATTGGATCATATCTGAAAGGAAGAAAGGGGGAATATGCCGGTGAAATCCGTTTCGGGGGAGAAGGCTGGGCTGTTGTTTCGATTTTTTATACCATATGCCGTCATTCTGGTAGGCTCGCTATTGGTTGGTTGGTTTGCATATGGGAAAACCTCAAATCTGATTGAAAACGAGACGGTGAGGAGCACCTCCGCGGCACTGCAGCAAATTCAGGAAGCGCTCGATCAGAGATTTGCCGAAATCGAAAACATTGCAAGGCAGATGTCGAGCGAATCGAAGATTCAATCCTTTCAATTCGAGAAAGAACCATTTGCCGGGACAGGTCCGTACCGTCTATGGGATTTAGAAAAGAGTTTGTTTAACTACAAATTGTTTAATCATTTCATCGTGGATTATTACATCGCGTACAAGAACAGCAGTATGATCATCTCTCCCCGCAAGGTGTATACGGCAGATCAGTATTATCGTTCGCTGCTGCGCTATGAAGGTCAATCATTAAGCGAGTGGAAGCAAGCTCTGTTTGGGCAGTACCATTATAAAACGTATGCGCCGGGGCATTCGGTTGTTTATGAAGGTAAACCTTACTCGGTCGTGAGTTATATGCAATCCTTCGGGAATAAAAGCAGCAGCGGGGTGGTCACGATTCTGATTAACAACAGGCAGATCCAGGACATGCTTCGCAAAGTCGATCCGGAACAAGAGGGTTTTGCCTACATCGCGGATCAGAACGGCAACCTTATCAGTTCTATTGGTTTGAAAGAACCGGACGTTTTGAAAGCGCTTCCCAAACAAGGGGGCTACTCCCATATCCGAAGGAGCGGTCAGGAAATGCTGGTGACGCAATCCACGTCCAAATACAATGGCTGGAGCTATGTATCCGCTCAACCGAAATCCGTGGTGCTCCAAAAGGTAAATTATATCAAACAGCTGACATTGACGATTTTTATCACGGCTCTTCTGTTGGGGCTTGGCATGGCCGGCTATTTCGCTTATCGAAGCAGCAGGCCATTCCTTAAGATCCTCCAGCTTCTACCCTCTTCGCGTCGGGATGTAAGGCTTGCTGTCTCTCGTAACGCCGTTGACTATATTGGACATTCCGTATCCGAGCTGATTGAAAGCCATGATACGCTGAAGGAACGGTTAGAAGAACAGATTCCGATGCTGCGAAATGTCGTGGTTGACAGGCTTCTGAAAGGAAGCTTCACATCGATGCAGGAGATAGATGCTGCCATGGAGCACGCACAAGTCCAACTTCGGGGATCTCACCATGCGGTAGCTCTTCTTCATATTCGGGGATACCAGGAGCCGGTTATGGAAGAGATGCTGATGGAACTCGATATTGTAAAAATCAACATCCGTGACCGGATTCAAGCGTTATGCGGGGAGAGGGTGCTGCTGCATGATTTTGGTGAAAACCAATTGGTCCTGATCCTGTCGGGAACAGCAGCAGACAACGCGGATTTTACGACACAGATGCGAGCGAATGTACAGGTAATTTATGAGCATTTGAGCGGAATCTCAGATACGGGTTTGTATCTGGCTGTAGGAGAATGCCAGTCCAGCGTTGCTGAGCTGTACCGTTCCTACGGGGAGGCCAGGTTTGTGCTTCATCACGCAGGATGGAGCGAGAAGACTCCTATCTTATATCATGCTGAAATGGAAATGCCGGCCTTCTCCTATTATTACCCGGCCGATGAAGAGATGAGGCTGATACAGCTTGTGAAGGCAGGTAATCTGGATGAGACGCAGCAGCTTCTGCTGCAGATCAAGGAGAAGAATAGATCGGAGCGGCAATTGCCGATGGCCGTGGAGAAGCTCCTTGCCCAGGAGCTTAGCGGTACCTTGATGAAATGCTGCGAACAGACAGGAAATGATGGAAGCGGAAGAACGGAAGAAATGGACGCTGTCATCCGAGCAATAAACCCGGTCATGCCGCCTGCCGAAGCTATGAATATTCTCTACACCGCATTCACTCGGCTCTGCCTGAAGAACGAGGAGAGGAAGAAGAGCCACAATGATCATTTAACGAACCGGCTGCTTACCCATATCGAGAACCACTATGGAGAGAGCGATCTGAGTTTATCCACGCTCGCCCGGGAAACCCGCACCTCCGAAGCTTACGTATCTTACTTCTTCAAGGAGCAGACGGGTTTGAATTTCTCGGAGTATCTCGAGAAGCTCCGAATGGATGAGGCAAAGCGGGAGTTGGCGGCGAGCGAGAAGCCGGTAAGTGACATCGCTGCAGCTTGTGGTTATCTGTCGCTCAACACCTTCAGTCGGGCGTTTAAACGGGTAAATGGCATCAGCGCTACCGAGTATAGACGCCTTCACCGGGCCGGAGAACATGCTTAATCTAAAGAAATGCGTAATGCCGGATTGGTGAATAACAGCCCATTCTAAAATTCTGAATAGCGACCGGAAACATGAAGATTTACGCCGATCAATCCGGCTGTATATACTCCAATCACGGACCGGATTGGGACGAATTCATTAACGATTGGAGTGGTAACTGCTGAGTGGCTGGAAGAGTATCATCCGTAGCTGGCAACTGTACGCTTTTTTTTTGCTCCCGTTGTTGTACATCATCATATTTAAGTATGTACCGATGTACGGCGCGCAGATTGCGTTTAAAGAGTTCAACGTCACGAAGGGAATCAACGGAAGTCCATGGGTAGGCTTTGCCCAGTTCGAACGCTTCTTTCAATCGCATGAATTCTGGCGACTGCTGAAGAACACATTCTCCATCAGCTTGTACACGCTGATAGCCAGTTTTCCGTTTCCCATTATGCTTGCGCTTGGACTGAATTATGTAAGGAACCGGCGATTCAAGAATACCGTCCAGATGGTTACATACGCGCCTTATTTCATCTCTCTGGTCGTACTGGTGGGCTTGATGCTGCAGTTTATGGATCCAAGAACGGGACTCATCAATACGATGCTCGGCTGGATCGGCATAGGTCCGTTTCATTTCATGGCGGAGGCTTCCTGGTTTCAGTCGATCTATGTGTGGTCCCATATTTGGCAGAATGTCGGGTTTTCCTGCATCATTTTTTTGGCAACGCTTTCAGGCATTGATCCGGCTCTCCATGAAGCAGCTGTCATGGATGGAGCCACGAAGATGCAGCGGATGCGCCATATTGACCTCCCGGGCATTATGCCCATCGCCATCATTCTGCTCATTTTGAATACGGGTCAAATGCTGGAGACCGGCTTCGAGAAAATCCTGTTAATGCAGAATGCGCTGAATTTGCGATCATCCGAGGTCATCGACACGTACGTGTACAAGGTTGGATTGGTATCTCAAGCGATGAACTTCTCATATGCCACGGCAATTGGGTTGTTTAAAGCGATTATCGGTTTCGTTCTGCTGCTGATCGTGAATCAGACGGCCAAAAAGCTGAAGCAGGAAAGTCTTTGGTAAGGAAGGGAGGACATGTATGCAATCACCTGCCATGAAGGAATCCGGCTCGGACCGCGTTTTTACGGTGGTCAACTACATCATATTATCCGTTTTCCTAATCGTTGTGTTATATCCGCTGATTTATGTAGTCAGCGCCTCATTCAGTTCCAGCAGCGCGGTTTTGTCGGGAAAGGTATGGCTGTGGCCAGTCGACCCGACGCTCGAGGGTTACCGTGCAGTGTTCAAAAATACGATGGTCGCCAAAGGCTTCATGAACACGCTGTTCTATACGCTGGCAGGCACCTCGATCAATCTCATTCTGTCTGTTTTGGCGGCATACCCGTTGTCGCGCAAGGATTTTCGGGGCCGCAGCGTGTTCATGCTGCTGTTCGTGTTCACGATGCTGTTCAATGGGGGGCTCATTCCGACCTACCTGCTGGTGAAGGATCTCGGCATGATTGACACGGTATGGTCGATGCTGATTCCCGGGGCGCTATCGGTGTGGAACGTCATCATCATGCGGACCTACTTCCAGACGACAATCCCCCCGGAATTGCTGGAGGCTTCGCAGCTGGACGGCTGTACGGATTTCCGGTTTCTGTGGCGCATCGTGCTGCCGCTTTCGGGTCCGATTCTGGCCGTCATTGCCCTATTCTATGCCGTTGGACACTGGAACCAATATTTCAACGCCATGATCTATTTGAAGAGCGCGGATTTGTACCCGCTGCAGCTGGTGCTCCGCGATATTCTGGTGCAGAACGAGGTCAATATCGAAATGCTCGGCGACGCCAAAACCGCTGCGGCCCGGCAAGGGCTGCGGGAGCTGCTGAAATATTCGCTGATCGTGGTCACTTCAGTGCCGCTGTTGATTGTTTATCCATTCTTGCAGAAGTTTTTTGTCAAAGGGGTCATGATCGGTTCGTTAAAGGGATAATACATCCATCATTTCAGGAGGGCGGGACGTAATGAGAAAAAGAACACGGGTTATCATGAGTGCTTTCACCGCATTTAGTATCCTTCTTGCAGGCTGTACGGGTTCACAGAGCCCGAAGGGCACGGATGAGGAGCAGAAAGCCGGCACCGAGCCTATCGCATTATCCGAACCGGGAACCTATCCGCTGGTTCAAGAGAAAACCACCTTGAAGGTAATGGTGCGGGGAAATCCACTGGTCGAGAATTTCGAAACGAATGAATTCACCAAATGGTACGAAGAAAAAACGAATGTGCATATCGAATGGGAGGTCGTTCCGGAGCAGAGCATGCAGGAGAAGCTGAATCTCGTTCTTGCCAGCGAGGATTATCCCGATGTCATCATGGGCTTGAACATATCGCCGGCGCAGCAGATGATTTACGGCTCGCAGGGCGCCTTTCTTCCATTAAATGATTTGATTGAGAAGCAGGGCCCGAACACGAAGAAGTTGTTCCAGGAGAACCCGGAGATCCAATCCACGATTACGGCGCTGGACGGCAATATCTATGCGCTTCCGGAAGTGAATGAATGTTATCATTGCTCCATGAGCCAGAAAATGTGGATTTATGAGCCTTGGCTGAAGAAACTCAATCTCAAAATGCCCGAAACCACCGATGAGCTGTACGAGGTGCTGAAGGCTTTCAAAGAACAAGACCCGAACGGCAATGGAATCCAGGATGAAATTCCGCTGTCGATTTCACCGAAATCCTGGAGCTCCTCCATCGATGCGTTCTTGTTGAACTCTTTCATCTATAATCCGGTTTATGGCTCAAGTTACAAGCATATATTCATAAAAGACGACAAGCTTGACGTTGCCTTCAACAAACCGGAGTGGAGGGAAGGATTGCGGTATATGAATAAGCTGTATGCTGAAGGGCTGCTCGCTCCGGAGTCGTTCACGCAGGATGACAATCAGCTGATCCAGATCGGGGAGAATCCCGATACCGTGCTTCTTGGTGCTTCAACCGGCGGCCATCAGGGTATATTTACCCAACTCCTCGGCGAAAGCGGAAGATGGTTGGAATATAAGACCGTGCCGCCGCTCAAGGGACCGAATGGGGTTCGCTATGCGGCTCTCGATTCCACCGGAATGAACCCGGGTGCATTTGTCATCACGAAGAAGGCCAAGCATCCTGAGCTCGCCCTGAGGTGGGCGGATGGGCTGTACGAGCGGGAGCATACGCTGCGAAGTGTGTATGGCCGCCCGGACCAGGAATGGCGGGAAGCGAAGGACGGAGAGATCGGCATTAACGGGGAGCCTGCGGTCTGGTCTGAGTTGAAGTCATACGGTACGGTCCAAAATATTGCCTGGATTCAAACCGGCCCGAGTTTGCGTACAAATGATTTCCGCCTGAGCGCTGTTGCCAAGGGAGACGACGACCTGGAAGTCGTATTGTACAACGAAACGAAAAATAAATACGAACCTTACAAACCAACCGATGTCAGCACCGTGCCGCCGTTATTTCTAACCAACGAGCAGGCGTCCGAGGTAGCGGATCTGTCCAAGACGATCAACGATTACGTGGATGAAATGATGGCCCGCTTCGTGATCGGCGATGCCGATCTGGATAAGGACTGGGATAGCTACGTGAAGCAGCTGGAGGCGATGAATGTAGCCCGTTACCTGGAAATCTACCAGGAAGCTTATGATGGAAGAAGCAAATAAAGGAGGGATTGCAGGATGAAGGTTGGTGTGAGCACCTACAGCTTGCTGCCGGCTATTCGCGCAGGAGAAATGACGGTGCTGGATGTGGTGGATTGGATCGCGGAGAACGGCGGCCAGCACATGGAGATTGTACCCTACGGATTTACGCTGGAGGACAATCCCGGGCTTGCCGATGCGGTGCGTGAGCGGGCGGCGGAAGTCGGCATCGCGTTATCCAACTACTCCATGCCCGCTAATTTCGTCCAGGAGAGCCGGGATGACTTCGATGCGGAGGTAGAGAGGATCAAGCGCCACGTGGATACGGTCAACCAGCTGGGAATGAAGCATATGAGGCATGACGTAACGGCGTTCACACTGCCGCCGGAGAAGATGGGAATTGATTATGTGGAAACCCACCTGGATATGATCGTGGAAGGATGTCGCCATATTGCAGATTACGCAGGCCGTTACGGTATTACGACCACGATCGAGAACCACGGCGTGAGCGTACAGGCGAGCGACCGGGTACAGCGCGTGCTGCAGGCTGTCGATCGCCCGAACTTCAAAACGACCCTGGATATCGGCAACTTTCTATGCGTTGACGAGCAGCCGCTGGTCGGCGTGAAACGCAACTTGCCGTTTGCCTCGCTCATTCATGTGAAAGACTTCTATTATCGTCCATATGATCAGGATCCGGGCGGGGGAAAGTGGTTCCGAACCTCCCATGGCAATTACCTTCGAGGCTCCATCTTCGGCCAAGGGGATCTTGATGTGCGACGAATTCTCCGACTCATTAAGCAGTCCGGTTATGACGGAGATATTACGCTGGAATTTGAGGGCATGGAGGAGTGCAGGGAAGGAACCCGGTTGGGCTTGGACAATCTGAAGCGGTTATGGGACGAAGCCTAGGTGGTTTCGTAAGAGAAATAATATTATCATATTGAAACAGATATGGAATAACAGAATAGCAGAAAAGTCGCGCCTAGCGCGACTTTTTTATTTATTATACTTCGACTTCGAGACATTTATTTCATCATATTAACTAATAACATGGTGCGTGGGTTATGGATGGGTTTCATTCTTCATCTGCATCAGGTAGGCTTTGATTTTACTTTCGCTTCGAATTCATATAAGATATAACGTGGATAATGTTTATCCGCTTTAATCGCGAATAGATGTATGGATGTGTTGTTAAGATAATGAACCGATATTTTCGTAAATTGAGGTGCTGCTTATGCATATGAAAACAGGCGTGGAACAGTCGGTGTATGCCCTGGTTCTATTGAATATGCTGCCGGACAAGGCGGTGCTGCCTGGGGAAGCGATTAGCCAGCAGCTGGGGACATCGGTAACCTATTTTCAGAAACTGTTAAGAAAGCTGGTAACAGCAGACATCATCACGTCTGTGCCCGGAATCAAGGGCGGTTTTAGATTAAAGAAGAAACCGGAGGATATCCGAGTATACGACGTATACCTCGCAGTGGAAGGGCAGCAATCTCTCTATTCATCCAACGGAATTCTAGTAGATTTGCTGGACTTGGAGAAAGAAGAAAGCTGCTGTCTGTTATCCGATTTAATGGAGGAAGCGGAGTCTTCCTGGAAGGCCGTATTAAAGCGGGAGACCATCGCTTCACTGTCAGAGGAAATGTGCGGTGAACGCTTTAAGGACAAGGTTGCGGCTTTAGAGGAATGGATCAATAACAAAATGGTCATTTAACCGAGGAAGGGATGAAATCGCATGAGATTAAGCGTATTGGATCAGGCACCCGTAACAAGCGGGAACACGGCGGAAGGCGCCTTGAAAAAAGCGGAAGAACTGGCTATCCTGGCAGATGAATTGGGATACAGCCGAATGTGGATGGCCGAGCATCATGGAGGAAATACGTTTGCCAGCTCCGCACCCGAAGTGACGGCAGCCCGGCTTGCGGCCAAAACCGACCGGATTCGCATCGGTACCGGCGGCGTCATGATGATGCATTATTCTCCCCTTAAACTCGCGGAAGTGTTTAAGACGCTAAGCGCTTTTACTCCGGGAAGGATTGATTTCGGTGTAGGACGAGCGCCGGGCGGCGATACAAGTGCCATGTACGCTTTGTCGGAAGGGCGGCAGCTGATGCTTCATAATATGTATGATAAGCTTGCAATTACCATGCAACTCCTTCGTGATGAGGTCCCGGAAGATGAGCTGTATGCCCAAAACGCTGCTGCTCCAACCGGCGTTGCGCTGCCGGAAGTATGGCTGCTCGGCTCAAGTGGCAACAGTGCGTTAAAAGCGGCTCAGATGGGGGTTGGCTACTCCTTTGCGCAATTCTTTAACGGAGCGATGAGCAATGAGATCTTGGATCATTACCGCGATAACTACCAGCCATCCATATTCATGGAAAAGCCGGAGATTAACGTATCCTATATGGTGACTACGGCCGAAACGAAGGAAGAAGCCGAGTATGAAGCGCTGCCGCAGGATATTTTCCGTTTGATGATGAGCAAGGGTCGGATTACGCAGGTGCTGACGCCCGAAGAAGCTCAGAATGTGTCCTTAACGGAAATCGACCGGATGGCTATCCAGGAAGGCCGCAAGATTCATCTTGTGGGAGCGGTTCAAGATATCGCGGCACGCTTGCAGGAAGAGCAAGCCCACTACGGGTTTCAGGAAGCCATGATATGCAGCATTCCGCATACGCAGGAAAAGCGACTGGAGGTTTACCGCTTGCTCGCACGCGAACTGCTGTAATACTATAAAGTAGACTAGGGATAGGCGGATGCCTGTCCCTTTTTATAAAGGTGAAATTTTATTGATCCCTAACGAGAGTGAATCTGTTAGAATAGTAAAAAATTAGCTATTTTCATCATTCACACAGCAGTTAGGAGATCTTATGCCGTTTACATTCGCTCACCCCGTCATCACGATGCCTTGGTGGAAGAAGAAATCGCTGCCGGTGTCAGCCCTCATTATCGGCTGCATGGCACCGGATTTTGAATATTTTGTCCGATTTCGGGCAGCTGGTATATGGAGCCATGAGGGTCCTGGTATCTTGCTGTTTAATCTTCCCATGATCTTGCTCCTGTACGTTTTATTCGAGACCGTGGTACGACCCGTTCTATTCGTATATTTGCCTTCATGGTTCCCCTACCGCTGGGATCGGGAAGGGAAGCTCCCGACCTCACTTAAAGGTTGGCTTACCGTAACCCTCTTGGGATTGGTGGGCGTTGGCACGCACCTGCTGTGGGATCAGTTTACGCACAAAGGTGCCTGGATCGTGAATCAGATTCCTATACTTACCCAATGGATACATATCGACTCCGTACAAATACAGGTGTATAAATTATGTCAGCACGGCAGCAGTCTGTTGGGGCTGATTCTGATCGTATGGTGGATTCATCGCCATTTGTATGTAGCATCAACGCGAAGAGAGCATTCGTATCCGGTTTTACCTTTTTGGGGCGTATTTGTGGTGATTTATATTCTGGTTATGCTCATGGCCATGTTGAGAGTTGTTGATGGTGATGGGATGACGTTGGTATTACACCTTGTCGTTCCGGCCATCAGCAGCTTTCTGCTTGCAATACTTGTAGCTTGTCTTGTCTTTTGGCGGGCTGCAAGGGGTAAGTAGCATATCTAGTACACAAAATCGGAATTAACAGGAGGATGGTTATGGTAACCGTTGAGCAATTCACGCATAGGGGAATCCATTTCTTAAATGAAGATGCACTAGTCGTAAACGAGCGAGCTGCCGTGTATGGCGTGTTAGATGGGGTTTCATCCATCGTCCCATACCTTAGCGACAAGAAGGAAACCGGAGGTTACATCGCTGCTCAAGCCGTGAAAAACTACTTCGAATCACTGGACCGGGTCGAACAGCTTACGGAGCATGCTGCGGCAGCGAACCAAAAGCTAAGAGAGCTTATGGTGCAAGCCAATATCAACCTGGAGGAAAAAGATGGGCTTTGGGGTACTGCTCTTGCTCTTGTACGAATTCAAGAGGATCGCGTGGAATTTATACAGACAGGCGACTGCATGATTCTTGCCGTATACCAAGATGGAGAGGTTCGCCCGTTGACCTGGAGACAAGTCGCTCATTTAGAATCTCCGGCCATCGAGAAATGGGAGGAAGGCGTGAATAAGGGATTGTCCAATCAAAAAGACCTCCACGGGACGGTTATGGATATCATCAGGGAGAATCGCTTTCAGAGTAACACGAATGGAGGCTATGGCGTATTGAACGGGGAAGCCCGAGCCGCCCATTTTCTCGAATACGGAAAGATCAACAGGTCACGATTGAAGCACGTGATCTTGTTATCGGATGGTTTATTCTGGCCTTCCAAGGATGTGCCCAGTGATCGATCCTATTGGGACTATACCGTGCAGCGTATACTCGAAATGGGTGTTGAGCAGTATGCACATGAATTGCTAGAGATCGAAGAGGCTGACCCTGAATGCCTAACCTATGCAAGATTTAAAAAATCCGATGATAAAACAGGTATGGTGCTTCACTTTAACAGCCCTTAGATGGTCAATCGATAAAGCGTTTATGGTCTCCCAGAGCCCGTGTATATCACGGGTTCTTTCTTGATTTCGGAATGATGAGGCATCCTTATAATTAGGGGAATCCTTCCACGAAATACTGACATATTGTCGTCAGTGTTTCGCATCTATAATGAAGAAAAAATTCGAAAGCGAGGTTATCCCATGTCTAACAATCATCACGATACCAAGTACCAAGATAAAATCTCGATCCGTCCCTTCAATATGAACATCCCTCAACGGAACATTGACGAGCTGCGAGCTCGTTTAGCTCAGACCCGGTGGCCTTCTCAATTACCTGGAGCTGGATGGAATCGGGGGATTCCTGTCGCGTATCTTAAAGAGCTGGTGGAATACTGGCAGAATGAATATGACTGGCGTGAGTATGAGCAGCAGCTTAATGCATTTCCGCAATTTATAACGGATATTGAGGGTCAGCAGATTCACTTTCTACATGTACGATCTCCCGAGCCTGATGCCCTACCGTTGATCATGACGCATAGTTGGCCAAATTCCATTGTTGAATTCATAAATATGATTGGACCACTATCCAATCCAAGAGCATACGGTGGAGATCCAAGCATGGCATTTCATATCGTGGCACCTTCACTTCCAGGGTTCGCTTTTTCCACTTTTCCGGAGCCGGCAGATGAGAGACCATGGAGCATCAAACGCGTAGCCCGTGTTTGGGCTGAGCTGATGCGCAGACTCGGTTATGAAACTTATGGGACACATGGCAACGATGCGGGCGCTTTAGTTTCCCCCGAGTTGGCTATCCTTGATGCTGAGCATACGATTGGTGTTCATATTACAGGAGGGCTGGGTATCCCGATGGGAGACCCGAATGAATTGGATGGACTTAGTGAGGAGGAAATGGCCGAATTCACCCGTCTTGCCGAGCTTTTTGCAGGAGGAAGCGGTTATGCACCTTATCTGTCCAATCGGCCGCAGACACTCAGTTATGGGCTTCTTGACTCACCGGTAGCTGGACTTGCTTACCTTGTCGAGCGGTTTAAAGAATTTGACGGATGGCCCAACAACTCAGAAGAGCTACCTCAAGAACCGATCCATAAAGATTTGCTGCTCACCAACGCAACGTTATATTGGTTCACGCAGACAGCGGCTTCCTCGTCCTGGACTTATTATGAAGGGGCAGCCGGGATGCCAGCAAATCAAATGAAAGTACCGACAGGGGTTTCACACGGGGGAGGTTCTGTCTTCCGGCGTATTGCTGAAGCCAAAAACAACATTGTGCACTGGTCAAATCGAGAGAGTGGTAGTCATATGGTTGCCATGGCAGACCCGGATTCGCTCATTGAGGATATCAGAGTATTTTTCAGCAAGCTTCGCTGGCTTTAGGCACGTTGTGAAATCGGTATAAAACAAGAGCATCATTAGAAGGGTTTGGGGCCCTATATCATGAAAAATATACAAACGTGCTTTGCCTAACAACATTTTCATGTCCGAATCATATTTTATTGTAATGGCATGGAAGCGGGAGGTATGTGGCATGGGCCAACGAACGCAAAGAAAACGAAGACAGCAAACAACCTCGCATAAAGCTACGATTAAACAATTGGCGTTTATTGCAGCTATCTTAGTGTTAATTGCCTCAGCTATAGGCCTCTACGTTGCATACGATGACTTGTTCGAGGATGAAGACGTGGAAGTTATCGTATAACAAAGCGTGTTGGGACAAACCGATCCAAAAAACGTTTATTTATCTTTTTCATATATGGCACATGAAGGTTCCACTTCAATACAAAGGCAGCCGTTCTTGACCATTAGAACAGGCTGCCTTTGATATGGCTTCTTTTTATGGCAAGAGTCAGGAATCTGCTTCGTTTTTGGTCGTAGGTGTCATTGGACCATTTTGATGGGGGAGCAATTTCATGCCAGCGTGCTCCAGATGGACTTCGACGTGAACGGTCTCCAGAGCGTCTGCTTCAATCGGTTGGGCAGAGGACTGATTGATTTTTTTCCAAAGCTGGGGGTCCTTCCTGAACAATACGTGCTCAAAACCGAAGAGGTCCGTTTTTGAAGTTACCCCATTTTTAAACGTAGCTAGAATTTCCTTGCGTACTTCCTTAGCTGCCTGTAGTTCCATATCCGTCTTGTTCATATCATCGAGCGCTTCCACCACGTTTCCAGTTAACTTGACGCTAACGTGGTATTTAGGCATGCCGTTGACAATCTTTAGTTTCCTGCGGATTTTGGGGTTCGATAAAACCAAGATTCCAGCTAATTCGCCACTCTTATTTGTAATCAGGATGTGTGAACGTTTCGTATCGGCTTCTAGCCAGCGCAAACCGGTGAGCTTGTCATTGGTGAATAAGCCTTTCGATTCCCCTTTGGCTATAGGAAATACTCCGTTAACCACCAACTTCGGATTTTCTTTTTGGTTTAGGCTCCATGTCTTTTTATCAATCGTGAGATTTGGAAGCAGCATCGTCCAGCCTGGTTCTGTCATCAGCGCCATGAAATCGAAATATCGAATGGGTTCAATATAGGATCTCTGTTTATATTCCTCAACAGGTTCATGGGCTAATGTGTTTAACGGGGAAAGGTTGAAAAACGCCGGGACATTCAATAGTTGTTCGATCGAATCCTTTGTGCCAAATACCCACGGGGTCATTCGAACCTCCTGATAACGGCCGATGGTATCCAATTTGGTTAGGACATTCGATTTCAATACGTTCTCACTAATGAGTATACAGGAAATATGGCTCCAGACCGTTCGTTCCTGGGAAGAATCATAGATGGCATTGATCGCCATGTCCAAGGTCCTGCCCTTTGTTTTGGAAGTCCATATTTGGGAGGGCTTTTCCGCCTTACCGGTTTCGGTTTTGGCAACGGATGTAAAATCCATCATCTGAGTGTAAACAACAAAGTGATCCCCTTCTTGATCGATTCCGATGGCCGTGATGTAATTGATGTCTTGTATTTCCTTGATGTCCCAGCAGCCTGTTAACATATTGAGAATGACCATTAACCACATTAATTTTAGGATTCTGACGCAAATTGTCATCTCATGTAGGTTCCCTTTCTTCAGATGTGTCATCTATCGTTTGATACATTTGCGGTCGTTTTTTGTTGAAAGCCCAAGGTTTTTTCAAGAGGGAATTCATCAGATCTTTGATGGTTAATGGTGACAAAGGAGCTAAATACGGAAGACCGAAGGATTCCAACACAGAGAGATATGCAATGAGGCTTAGTACTCCAATGAAGAATCCAAGCATCCCCAGCAAGGAGGACCAGATTAACACATAGACTCGGATAATGCTGACCGTCCCACTTAGCGTCTGATTAACCAAAGTAAAAGTTGCGACCGCTGTCGTTGCAGATACAACCAGCATGGTTGGTGATGTAAGGCCCGCGCGGATGGCGGCATCACCGATAATCAGACCGCCTAACACTGCGATGGTTTGACCGACTGCTTTGGGCAGCCTGATGCCAGCCTCTCTGAAAAGTTCGAACATACCCAGCATTAACAGGATCTCCATCGGCCCGGACAGCGGAAGCCCGAACCGGGAAACGGTAACGGTCGCTAGAAGCAGAAAGGGGAGCTGATCCATGTTATAGCTTGTCAGCGCTACCCAAAATCCCGGCAGCATAATGGCGAGAAAGAGACCCAGCAGCCTGAGAAGTCGCTCAAAGATTACAAAGTAATAAGGAAAATAGGAATCTTCTGGCGTTTTTAATAATTCCATCAAATTGCATGGGGCTATTAATGCCATTGGCGAACCATCCACAAGAATAACGAAACGTCCTCGAAGCAAGCACTCCACTACAAAATCCGGTCTGCCAATGTAGTCCATCAGCGGAAACAGGGAGAGAGTAGAGTCGGAAAGGGCTTCTTCCAGTTGACCGCTGGTTACGAGAGCATCGACTTGGATGCCTTTTAATCGCTCTTTAGCCTCGTTGACTACTTCCGGGCGTATGATATCGGAAATGTACAGCAGCGAAACTCGGGTCTGACTGCGTTCGCCGATAACCATTTGTTCATTATGGAGCGTGGCGGTGCGCAGTCTTTTTCTGACGAGTGCCACGTTCGTGATGATATCCTCCGTAAAAGCGTCTCTTGCGCCTTTGATGGCCACCTCGGTATTGGATTCCTCAGGCTGTCTATTGGGACGCGCGGCGATATCGATGGAATAAAAGCATTTTTCGGTTGAAAAAAATAGTATCAATCGCCCTTCAAAGAGAAGCTTTACAACATCGGCATGCTTGTTAACTTCACTCCATTCCATCGATTTATCCAGTTCTCTGGCAAGTGGTTCCCAATCTTTGAAGTGCTCCAGCTTTTCTTCCAGATCCGGCAGCACGTATTGAGTCATCACCATGGCATCAACCATACCTTCACTGTAGATCAGCAAAGCAGGAATCGCACTAACATTCTTTGCCGGGAAGGATTTGATGACAACGTCTGCGGAAGAGGCAAACATGGAACGCAGGGTATGTTCATCCAATGTGTCGAAAGTGGGCTGACGGTCAACAGCACCCCGTACTTGTTTTGAATTTCGACGGAACATTCGATTTCGAGGTCTGTGATGTGTCATCGTCTACCCGCCCCCTTTTGTTTTAGGTCTAAATGTGACTACGATCGCAATGAACAGTGTCAGCCCAGATAGGAAGCCAAGGAATGCAAGTGAATATTTGCCCAGAACGAATAACTCGATTTGTCTATCGATTACCGGAATTAAAGAGAAGGCAGACAATGCCACCCCGAGCCCTAACAAATACCAAAAGCGCCGCTTGGATTTTTTAAAGGATATGCCATCCGCCATAATAAACAGGAAAAGAGAGATACGGATTAATGTCCCTGAAATCCATTGGTATAGAGCCAGAAAATCGACATGCGTTATATATTTCGTAATCGTGACCAGCATCCACTGTTCGTAAGCGGGATAGCGGGATTCCATCGCAGGAACAGGACCGAATGTGGCGATCGCTCCCATCAACGGTCCAAGCGTGAGCCCGCCGAGAAGGACGGATAATATAACGATGGAGAGGTAGTTCATCTTTCGTTTCATATGATGCTGAAGAAAGATCAGCACAATCATCTCCATAAAACCGCCGCCGGCTACCATCATGCTCTTGAGCATCGGGGTGTAACCTTCTACGAATAGTGGTGTCAACAAGGAATAGTCCTTATATTGAAGATTCGACACAGCTACAAAATGGCCCAATACCCACACGATGGGAAGTAAGATTCCGGATATAATGGCTATTGAGCGAATGCCGTTATTCGCCACATAAACGCATAACAGAATAATGGCCAGCGAGACGACCGTTTTGGGCGTTTGCGGTAGGTAGGTGACCCGAATCCAAGTCGCTGTTTCTCTTAAAATGACCATGGACATCCAAAAAAAGTAGAGTGTCATGATACTCACAAATATCCAACCGACGACCGAACCAAAACAATCCTTGAACCAGGTGAATATCGATTGCTGCTGCGTTCGTTTCATGATAAAGAACAAAATGTAGACCCAGCCAATATGCAGGATCATCGTCAGCAGGGTACCCATCCATGCGTCACGGCCCGCGTACTGCAGAATAAGCGGAATCAGGATAACATGATTGGTGATACCCAATGACAACAGCATGATGAAGTAGACCTCAATCAATGATATCTTTTTGCTAGTGGGCATTATACTAATCTCCATACAAGGGAATACATGCTAATCGATATAGTGAGTATTCACCATTTGCCGCATTTTATGTATAAGAGAAGGAAGTACAGCAGAGAGTCCTTCAAGTTCATAACTAGTTCGAGCATCTGTCGAATGGATGTGGTTTTTGCGATTACCCAAGAAATAATCAGGGGAAATCATCTGGCTGCAGATTAATTTGACATCGTAAATCGGGTCGATTGATGGGGGAGAGGAGGGTTGAACGATGTTAATTAATGATATTAACTAAATTAATTAACGGCATTAAACACCATCAATGAATAGTGATTGCGGAGATAATTAATGCCATTAACTAATTATATTTAATGACGTTAAATATTTTCTCTAAAGGCCGCAAACAAGGGGGAGGGCAGGATATCTATTACATCATAAAAGCATCGCAGGTCCAATCCTAATCGGACCTGCGATGCCCCTATACATCTGTCACTTGTTTAACAGGAATCATCATTTCTTAATTGGCGGCAAGTTGTAGCTTTCACGGATCAGAGAGAAATAATGATCGGCGCGAACGACTTTGAAATCTGCCCCGAGCTGTTCGGTTAGGGCCAGCGCATCGGAAGGGGTCATGCTCCATGCGAGCATACCGAGTGAGACAAACAACGGTGACTTACCGTCCCAATTCGCTTTGGCTTCATTGAGCACCTGCAATCCGTCTTGAACGGTGCTGATCCCGCGGATCGTGGATACGGGCAGGCTGTCGCCAACGATTTCAACCCCGTATTTGTCTTCATAACTAATAAATAAACCGGGTACGTTATATTCCTCCTCATATGCTTTTGCTTTAAACGGAGATAACGGCACATTCTCGCTATCGACTCGGTTCAGAACATAAGGGATCGTCATTCCCGTCTTTTTCAGATATTTCTCGGTTTGCCGTAAAAACTGCTGGAAGCTTGCATCCGGCCAAGGACTAGGGTAAAAATATCCGGCACCAGACGGCCCGGCAATCAGCAAATCGTTCTCTGTAGCCGAGTTGAGATAATAATTCAAAATCGCGGGAGCACCTTCATAGAGCAGCGGGCTGGAGGTCCAGTTGATCGGAACTTTGCCCCTCGCCGGGTCATCCCACATGACGCGCATGCGATGCTGGTTATATTGAAAATTGTCTCCTTCCGTAAAGGTATAGGTCACGTAGATTTTGTTCTCAAGTGCCGGTTGTGGAGGTGTTTTCGCGAGCTTGAACTTCGGCTTGGTTCCGGAGAAAACGGTCAGATTGCTGAACCAATCGGCCGCCAGAACATAGACGCCATAACGGGAAGCGATCTCGACCGAGCTGAACTCGCCCTCCACATCATTGCTGAACCAGCCAAGGTAAGGAGTACCCGGCTCCACATCGGACATGATTTTCTCGAAGAGCGCTTTTTGCTCAGGCACATTAGAATCGAGCCAGAATACCATCGCTTTATTGGCAACGGCGTAATCTCGTAAATAGCCATAGGGTTCCTGCTGCTCGGCAGAAGGAGGGCGGATATTCCCCGCCGAAACCTTGTACTGGTTCCACATATCGACTTCAGCGGTCAGTTTCTCAGTTCCCGCAGGAGGGGTGAATTCATATACAAAATAACTGCCGTTATCGGCAAAGCGGTGCCCGCCTGAGCCTTCACTAAACTTGGAGTTTTGCCGATCATAGAGATAAGTCTCTTCTTCAGGGGTTCCTGCGATGAAGGTCGCTATCTCTTTGCCGTCTGCCTTAACCGTCACTTCATGTACCGCGGGTCCCCAACCATCCTGGGTGAAAGCATCATCAAAGCGCAAATAAACCGATGATTCTCCCAAGAGGGAGGAGAGGTCGAGGTTATAAGTATCACGGTTGCTTGCATCCCGCACCTGCTGCTTCTCTTCTGCAATTGTCACGAACGATTCAGGCAGTCCGGAAGGAATACGAATCGCTGTATCCGGATCCAGCCCGATCAGCATCTGATGAGTTGTCTGCTTCCACAGATGCTCATATTGCCAGGTGTATGCTTCAAGCCGGCTATCGAATTTGCCGCGAAGATCGTCCAGAATCTTCAAGTCGTATGGAGCTTTGGACAATTTATCGGCCAGCTCAGGGCTGGCAACGACCGCCTTCTTCAAACCTGCGAGCGTGGTGGCGACATTAATCGTGTCAGGAACTTCCGGATCATATACAATCATGCCTTTTGCCTCGCTGCGATAAGCGGAGAACACGTCCCAATAATCTTCATGAAGCGTGTAAGGCACGTTTATATCGTTAAGCCAGGTCATTTTCCCTTCTTCCTGGGATTCAATCAAATAGATCCGGGGCTGTTCCCTGTTAACGATTCCCTGCAAGGTCCCTAACAACAATTTATTGTCACCTGGCGCATCATAAATATCTGCGGCGTCCAAATGCTTAGGCTTCTTGAAACTTGGCAGTTCACGATGATTGGAGCCGTCAGTTTGCGCTGACTGTGGATCCGTTTCGGAAGCGTAAGCTGCGCCGGTCGTTAATGAAAAAGCACATAGGATGGCTAAACAGAGAATCGTGAATCTACGAGCCATGGCGAATTCACTCCTTGTTATGGTCTATGGTCAGAAATTGAAGCGTGTGTTCATCCGTAAACCTCTATCCTCCTTTTGCGGCCCATTAGCAGGTCAACACGCTTATCAACACATATTAAATATATTCAAATATAGATTTACAAGTGGTTCGACAAAACCTCCTATAATTCTTGAAAATTAGGCAATTTAAACACAGGTATAGCAAGGGTTTGTCGTCATGGGCTGTTGATCGACTCATGCTTGTTTATTGCGCTTGTATGTGTAAGGATATATTATATATTTCAAATATTATGAATGAATTGGTGATGTGATTAGAATGAGTGTAAACGATCGAATTCCGTTGTATCAGCAAATCCAGGACTATATCCGACACGTCATAGCAACAGAAAATATGAAGCCAGGTGATCGTATTCCGACAGAGAAGGAGCTGATGGATCAGTTTCATGTCAGTAAAATAACGGTTGCCAACGCCCTGACCGGATTAGCGAATGAGAAATTAATTGCCCGCGTCCCGGGCAAAGGCAGTTTTGTAGCAGAGGAGGCCAGCTTCTTACCTGCGGGCCAGGCATCGACGACGCCGCTTAAGGGAAGAGACGGGAAACGGGCCACGGGCATGATTGGCGTGATTATGCCCACCATCCATGATTATTTCGCGATCAGACTTATCGAGGGCATCCAAGAGGCACTGAATGACGAAGGTTATCGGAGCATGATCATGTTGACTGACGGCAAGCTGGAAAAAGAAAAGGACGCCATCAAAGAGCTGAAGGCACTCGGAGCCGAAGGCCTGTTAATTTTCCCGGTCGACGAGGAGAACTACAACGAGGAAATACTGGGTATGAAGCTGTCCGGGTTTCCTTTTGTGCTGATTGACCGGTATTTGCCTGGGGTCGAGACGCATTATATTGCCGCCGATGGAAGGCGCGGCACGAGACTCGCCGTTGAACATCTATGGGAGCTGGGACACCGGAACATCGCCATATGCTCCGATTCTCCCCTTCAAACCGTCACCGTTCAGGAGCGGATCGAAGGATATATTGATGCATTAAAGGACAAAGGCGCATTAATCAATCCGGCGCATATGATTACGGATTTCAAACCGCTGAGCGTGCTAAAGGATGCCGAAGCTCATCCACTGTACCGGTATATCCGAAATCGTATGGTTACCGCCTATATTTCGCTGAACGGGAGATTGGGCGTACAAATCTATCAGATGGCTAAGCAAGCGGGGCTTAACGTGCCGGAAGACGTTTCGATCGTCAGCTTCGACGATCCGACTTCCATCGTGGAGGAATTCAGCATATTTACCCATGTCAAGCAGTTTGAATGGGATATGGGATATCAGGCTGCCGGCAAACTGCTCGAAGTTTTACGAGGTCATGGAGAAGTGAAGAGCTACAGCAAATTGCTGATTGAGCCTGAGCTTGTGATCCGCCAAACTTCGGGTCATGTTCCACAAACTTAATCATTACGCTAAGGAAGAGCCCTTTCCGTTAACTAACGGAGAGGGCTTTTTTTAATTCTCTCTAAAAAACATATTGAATATATTAATATTATATATTATATTCTAGAAAATGATGGATTACCTAGAAGCACAAGTACATCTAACCTGAGCAGGGAGGTTGAGAACGTGCCAAAAGATCGCAGAGAAGAGCGAACCGGGTTTCAGGAATCGGCTCCGTATCATCCCGACTATGATCTTCAGACTGACTTTGTGATGGTCTACGGAATTGACGAATCGATGCCGGAGCGCATTCAGCAATGGAAGGAAAAGGGATATATCGTCCATCTGATGACAGGCGTCGCATGGGGGACATACAACAACTATCTGGACGGGGAGGTTGACGGCTTATCCCATTGGGATGAAGCTCAGACCGATCGTCACGGGGAGATGATCCTGCATGGCAAACGACCGGTTATTCCTTACATGGTGCCAACGATTTCCTTTGGCCGCTATCTAGCGGATCGAATACGGATCGCGGTTGATGCGGGCGTCGAGGCCATCCATCTGGAGGAGCCGGAATTCTGGGTGAATGGCGGTTATTCGGAAGCGTTTAAGCGGGAATGGCTGCTGTTTTACAAAGAGCCATGGATTCCACCGCACACTTCACCTGACGCACAATACCGAGCCTCCAAATTGAAAGCGCATTTATACACGCGTGTGCTGGACCGGTTATGTGCAGAGATGAAGGATTACGCACTAACTCGTTACGGCCGAGTCCTTCGCTTTTACGTTCCGACCCATAGTCTGATCAATTATACGCAGTGGCGAATCGTCAGCCCGCAATCCGGACTCGTTGAGCTTCCATCCATTGACGGATACATTGCACAGATCTGGACGGGTACATCAAGGACGCCAAACGTGTATGAAGGGCAACGCAAGGAACGAACGTTTGAAACCGCTTACCTTGAATATGGTGTGATGCAGGAGCTGGTTCGCGGAACTGACAGACGCATGTGGTTCTTGCATGATCCGATCGAAGATAACCCGAACCACACATGGGCGGATTACAAACAGAACTACTTAAAGACCGTTGTCGCCTCACTGCTGCATCCCGGGGTTGCCCATTACGAAGTTTCACCCTGGCCGCGAAGAATCTTTAAAGGAACTTATCCATCCGATGACGGCTCGGGTAAGGAGTCCATCCCGTCGGACTATGCAACGACGCTGCTCCAGGTCATGCATACGCTGGGCAACATGGGCCAGGAAGAGATCGTATCGGCGGAAGATGAAATCCAAGTTGGCGTCCTTATTGCCGACTCCGCTATGTTTCAACGGATGAAGCCGGAACCGGAAGCGCCCGATGCCGGCAAATACGACGGTACCGACCCTGAAGGATTTCAGGCGGAAGGGGACACGGAGCTTCTTGATTTTTCCCCTTTTTACGGTCTGTCGCTGCCGCTGCTGAAGCATGGAATACCCGTTCGTCCGCTTCAGCTGGATAATGTAAGGCGGTATCCGGGGTATTTGGCTCCATACCGAGTGCTGGTTCTGAGCTATGAATTCTTCAAACCGGAGTATCCGGACATTCATAATGCGCTTGCCCAGTGGGTGCACGAAGGCGGGGCGCTGATCTATGCGGGCGATGACAGCGACCCGTATCATGGCATTCGTTCATGGTGGAACCATGATCATAAGGATCAACCGTTTGGCTCGAAGTACAACTCACCGCGAGAGCATCTGTTTGAGCAGCTTGGTCTGAAGGAGAAAGCGGAAGGGATCCATCGGGCAGGAAAAGGCGTCGTGTGCTGGTTGGATCAACATCCGACTGAACTTGCCCTATCCAAAGCCGGGGCAGACCGGCTGCGGCACGCTGTCCAAGCCACGCTGGAGGCACTTCAAGGCACAGAACGAACGGTGATTCCCAAACATTATTTCAAGCTCAAACGAGGTCCTTATCTTATCGTTTCGGTTCTTGAGGAATCGATCACCGATGAGCCGTTGAACATCGCAGGCCCGGTTGTGGACTTGTTCGATCCAAAGCTATCCGTTCTGCCTCAGGTTATGTTAAGTCCAGGGAAACAAGCACTGCTCTATGATGTTGAGGCCGGACGCCCTTCGGACGGCAAGGTATCCGTTATTGCCGCTTCCTCCCGGATCGAGAATCTTGTCCAGACGGAATCAGGTTTCCGATTCATTGCGAGAGGGCCGTCCAATCTGCAGGCAAGCGCGAGATTATACTGCCCAACAGAGCCGATATCTGTCCAGTACATCATTCAGGATCAAGCCGTACCTGCCGGATGGGCATGGGATCCGCAGTCGCTAACCGTCCTGCTGCAGTACGAACATGGCGGCGCGAACCTGGCAGAGATCCAGGTTGATTGGACAGCGCAATTCATACCTGAGCCTGCAACCGATTGATGCCATAGAGAGGAGCAAATCATCATGCCATACGAACCGATAAGGCTGGAACCGTTAAAACAAATGTTAAAGCATCTCCGGGAAGCTATATATGAGCCCGTTGCCGAGTTGGAAGTGACGGCATGGGTTACGCCCGAGCCCGTATCGTACATGGATCGAATGACAGGCACGCCAATGACGCTTGTTCATGGAGAACGATGGGGCAGACTGTGGGACTGTGCCTGGTTCCGTTTTACCGGGAGTCTTCCGGCTAATTGCCGTAAGGAAAACGTCGTCCTCTTACTCGACATCAACGGCGAGTTGTGTCTGGTAGACCAGGAAGGTTCGCCGGTTCAGGGATTGACTACCGTGAATTCGGAATTCGATTTTTCATTAGGACTCCCCGGCAAACGTGTTGTCCGGCTTCATGAGATGTACATGAACGGATCTGACATTGAAGTATGGGCAGATGCAGGCAATAACGATCTCTTCGGCAAATATCGGGGAGGAACCTTGAAAGAGGCTGTCATTGCGATCTGCCGGGAAGACATTCGAGGTCTCTATTACGATGTCGAAGTGCTATTGGAAGCTGCGGAGCAGCTCCCTGCCGGAACCGCACGCAAAGAGAGAATCTATCATGCGCTGTATGACGTATCATTGCAGCTTACGGATTTCTCGCCGGAACCGATCAATCAAGCGAAGAGGCAATTGGATAAACAATTACGCTTGCAGGGGGGCGATCCGGTCTTAACGATCAGCGCGGTGGGTCATGCACATATTGATTTAGCCTGGTTGTGGCCCATCCGCGAAACGATCCGGAAAGGTGCCCGAACGTTCTCGACCGCACTTCGCATGATGGAACGCTATCCGGAGTATGTATTCGGCGCAAGCCAGCCCCAGCTATACGACTGGATGAAGTTGCATTATCCCGCGCTATATGAACAGATCAAGGAGCGGGTACGTGAAGGCAGATGGGAACCGCAGGGGGCCATGTGGGTGGAATCGGATACCAATGTGCCGGGCGGTGAATCCCTGGTACGCCAGATCCTGTACGGCAAGCGATATTTTCAGCAGGAATTCGGTTTGGAGATGAAATCGCTCTGGATGCCGGACGTATTCGGTTACTCCGCAAGCCTGCCGCAGCTGCTCAAGAAGTCGGGCGTGGATTACATGATGACCCAGAAGCTCTCCTGGAGCGAGTATAATCGACACCCTCACCATTCCTTTCTATGGGAAGGGATTGATGGTTCCGCCGTATTAACGCATATGCCGCCTGAAGATACGTACAACAGCCCGGCGGCCCCGCGTTCCATCGCCAAAGCGGAGCGGGAATATTTAGATAAAAATGTATCCGCCCATGCCCTGATGCTCTTTGGCATTGGCGACGGCGGAGGCGGTCCGGGCGAAGAGCATTTGGAGCGGCTGGCACGCGAGAAGAACCTGCTCGGCCTGTCCCCCGTCAGGCAGGAGCCCTCATGGAAGTTCTTTGAGCGATTGAATGAAGAACGCGAGTCATTCCAGACCTGGCGCGGTGAGCTTTATCTGGAGAAGCATCAAGGCACCCTGACCAGCCAGGCCCGAAGCAAAAGGTACAACCGAAAGATGGAGAAAGCACTGCGCGAGCTGGAGTTTGCTTCCGTGCTGGCTGCCCGGTTAGGCAAGACATACCCATCCGAAACGCTGGAGACGATCTGGAAGGAAGTCCTGCTGTATCAATTCCACGATATTCTTCCGGGATCTTCAATTAAGCGGGTGTACGATGAGTCGTTAGAGCGGTATGAAAAGCTCCTTTCACAAACGGAAGCCATGATTACTGAAACCTACCGCTATCTGGCAGACCACATTTCACACGATGCCGAGGCTTCTTCTGGAACTGTCGTGTTCAATTCGCTGCCTTGGGAACGCCGGGAGTGGCTGCGCTCAAATGGACGATGGCATAACGTGTTGGTTCCATCGATGGGCTACGCCGTCATATCAGATGTCGCCGATCCTGGCCTTGGAGTCGAAGATGAAGTAGCGTCAGGGATCGAAATGCTTCTGGAAACACCGGAGACGGAAATAGACGTTACAGCCTCGGAACGAAGTCTGGAGAATGACAAATTGATCGTTACATTTGATCAAAATGGAGGCATTGTATCGATCCTGGATAAGGCGGAAGCACGCGAAGTCATTCAGCAAGGCCGCTCGGGTAATGATCTGCGCGTGTATCATGACGACGGGGATGCTTGGGATTTCCGTCATGATTATTCGGCAAATCCAGGTAAGCCGTTAAATCTCCTTCATATTCAGGAGCTGCGGGACGGCCCGCGAATCGGGCTGGTCTTCGAATACGCTTATGGGGAATCCACGCTGACTCAGAGCGTTGTGCTAACGGAGGGCAGCCGACGCATCGATTTCGAGACGGTCGTTGATTGGAGAGAGAACGGCAGGATGCTAAGAACCTCGTTCCCGGTCAATATACGCACGGATCAGGTTCACTGCGAAATTCAGTTCGGCAGCTTGAGCAGGCCGACCCACCGCAATACGATGTGGGATTTTGCGAAAGACGAGATTTGCGCTCATCAATGGGTTGACTTATCGGAGCCGGATTATGGTGTCGCGCTGCTCAATGATTGCAAATACGGCCATCGGGCGATCCATAACGTGCTGGATCTGCATTTGCTCCGCAGCAGCTCTTACCCGGATCCGGAAGCGGACCGCGCGGAGCACCGATTCACCTATTCGTTATATCCGCATCAAGGGAACCATGTCCAAGCCGAAATCTACCGAAGAGGCAATGAACTGAACATCCCGCTTCGTACGATGACCCTGCCTTCCAAGCCTGATCAAGAGGAAGGAAAGCTTCCTTCATCCCAAGCATTTCTGCGGCCGGATCATCCGAACATTATGGTGGAATCCGTCAAGAAAGCCGAGGATGGCGACGACATCGTGGTTCGTCTCTACGAAACATCGGGAACACATGCCAACACGGCACTTCATTTCGGATTTGAAGCGGCCGAAGCCTGGACTACGGATCTGATGGAAAACATCCTTACTGCGCTGCCGATTGACAAAATATCCAATACCCTTGCGCTTTCCTTCACGCCGTTTGAAATCATCACGCTGCGTTTGAGATTCCGTTAATATAACCGGGGCGGTCCATCCGCCCCACTGAAAGGAGAGGTGGGAATGTGAGCAAGTCACGATTAACCAACAACCGATTCATGAAACGAATCTGGCAGCACAAGCTCTTTTACTTGTTCATGCTGCCAGGCATCGTCTGGTTTTTTCTATTCTCTTACGTGCCCTTATACGGAATTCAAGTTGCTTTCCGGGACTATACCTTCGTTGGCGGATTCACCGGGAGTCCCTGGGCAGGATTTAAATACTTTGAACAATTCTTCAATTACTATCAGTCTGGTGACATCATTCGCAACACGGTCATCATCAGTCTCATGAAGCTGCTGATCGGATTTCCGATGCCGATCGTGCTTGCGCTCCTGTTAAATGAAGTTCGGAAAATGAAATTCAAGAAGACGATTCAGACTCTTTCTTATTTACCTTATTTCGTATCGTGGATCGTGGTTGTTACTCTCATGCAGCGTTTACTGACTCCATACGGGGGTCCGGTCAATGACTTGCTGGGGTCATTCGGAGCCGAATCGATCCAGTTCCTGAACAACCCTACCTGGTTCTACCAGATGATTGTCGGGTCGGACATATGGAAGAACATCGGCTGGAATTCCATTATTTTTATGGCCGCCATTGCGGGTATCGATCAGCAGCTCTATGAAGCTGCCAAGATGGATGGCGCAGGACGTTTCAAGCAGATGTGGCATGTGACACTTCCAGGTATCCGCAATGTGGCCATCATATTGTTCATTCTCGCCGTGGGGAATCTGATGAGCGCCGGGTATGAACAGCTCCTTCTCCTGAATGGTCCTGCGACTGCCAGTATGGGCAGCGTGCTGGACGTGCATGCCATCAATTCCGGTATCCGGGAAGGGCGTCTCAGTTACGCCGCTGCGGTCGGACTGTTCCAAAGCATCATCGGGCTCATTCTGGTTCTGACCGTTAATCGAATCGCCCGCAAAGTCAGTGATGTATCCCTGTTCTAAGGAGGTGACGTTATGAAACGTAAATGGTCATTATTCTCGGTGTTCAATTACACCGTTCTTGCCATCATTGGATTTTCCATGATCTATCCGTTTATTTATATTTTGGCGTATTCCCTTAATGACGGGAAGGATTCCATGATGGGGGCGATCTATTTTTTGCCCCGTAAATTCACGCTGGAGAACTACGCCCAGGTATTCGATAATGCCCGCATCTGGAAAGCGTACCAAATTACGCTCATGCGCACCGTGCTGGGTACATTCCTTCATGTTGTGCTGTGTACGCTCATGGCCTATGCGCTTTCCAAAAAAACATTGCCAGGCCGCACTTTTTTCACCTTTTACATCTTTTTGCCGACGATTTTCAGTGCCGGGTTCATCCCGTTCTTCATCACGCTGCAAAAACTGCATCTTATCAACAGCTTCTGGGTGTATGTTCTGCCGATGCTGTTCAATTTCATGCACATCGTCATTATCCGGACCTTTCTGCAAGGCATACCCGAAGAGCTGGAAGAGTCCGCCCGCATTGACGGGTACGGCGATTTTCAAATCTTCGTTCGGATCATACTTCCGCTTTCGGGACCGGTGCTGGCCACCATCTCCCTGTTTATTGGAGTGGCCCATTGGAATGATTGGTTCTCGGGGGCGTACTACGTATCCAACAAAGATTTGATACCCGTGCAGACCCTGTTGCAAGAAATGCTGACGGAAGCTGAAGCACTGTCCAATTCCATGCAGCGGGCCGCGCAGCAGGGAGGGCAGACGGTTGGTGGAACCAGCGGTGCTGGCGCAACTCCGGAATCGCTCCGGATGGCCTTGCTTGTCATTACGGTCTTCCCGATCTTGTGCATTTATCCGTTCCTGCAGCGATATTTCGTAAAGGGGGTTATGATCGGTTCGGTTAAAGGTTAGGTCATCCTGACCCGGAATTTGTCCAAAGCTTTACCAAGATCATTGATATCCATATTCCAGGAGGCGATTGGTTTGAAGAGGGTTTGGTCGAAAGGCGTATCCGCATTGCTCGTGTCCATCATGGTTGGAGGTTTGCTGATCAGCTGCACGAATTCATCAGGGAACGGAGATAACGGAGAAGGGGCAGAAGGAGAGAATTCATACAAACTCAAAATATTACACAATTGGAATGGCTCAAACGGTTCCGATGCCATGACACCGGTGGAGGAAGTCATCAAAGAGAAGACGGGCGTTACCCTGGAGTGGGAATATACCAAGGGCAGCGAGACGGAGAAGGTCAACCAGATCTTCGCCACGCAGGATTTGCCGGATATCTATACCGGACCTGCCTGGGGCGGGGAACTGGATGGCATCATTAAGGCTGCCAACGAGGGACAATTGGTGGACATATCGGACAAGCTGAAGGATTATCCGAACCTGTCCAAATCCATTGCGGAAGAAAATGTGCCGCCGGCATTATATGAGAAAGCGATTGATGCTTACGACGGCAAAAAATATTTGCTGCTGCAAAATCAGCCGGCCACGAACGAAGACGGTATGGATTGGCTCTATGGCTTCTATGTGCGCAAAGACATTGCCGAGAAAGTCGGCGTCGATCCGCAATCCGTTGTCACGAAGGACGATTTCTATAACTTCCTCAAAAAAATCAAAGATGCCAATCTGCAAGAGAACGGCCAGCCGGTCTTTCCGCTGGGCGGTTTCAGTAACGGCTGGGCCGTTGGCATCGGCAACACTATGTTCTACCCGGGTGCAAGTTATGTAGATAAAGGTGACGGCACGGTTGAACATAACTTCTTCACGAAGGGTTATGAAGAGTACACGCTGTTCTACCGGAAGCTGGTTGAAGAAGGGCTGCTGGATCCGGAAACCTTCACCCAGACGGACCCGATCGCCAAGGAAAAAATCAATCAGGGCCGCATCGCTATCCTTGCCGCGCACTATCCGGCCATTCTGGATGCTTCCAAGGAGTATGTCTCCTCGCATCCGGGCAGCGACTACATTCCTCTCGGCCCATTGGAGCGCGCTGACGTCGAGCCGGACAGGCCTGTTGATCTCGGAATTCAGGGCAACAACGTGACGGCGATCACGAAGAACTGTAAAGGCGCTTGCGTCGACGCAGCGCTGAAATTCCTGGATTTCATGGCCTCGGACGAAGGGTTCATGCTGGCAAGATACGGAGTGCAGGGCGTTCACTGGGACATGAAAGACGGCAAGCCGGTTGCCAATCAAGAATGGTTTGACAAATTCAGCACGGACACCAACATGAAGCTGCGCAAGAACGAAGGCATCAGCATTGGCCTGGAGTCGCTGACGGGTCTTGACCGGATCAATTCGGTTGCTGGCGGAGACATCTGGGCTGAACAGGAACGGCTGGACGCCATGGAGAACGCACGCAAAATCCTCCGACCGAACGGCATTCACGTGATTACCGCCTATAACCCGGGCGATGTCATCACGAAAGCGCCGGAATGGGAAATGCTGAAGCCATCGATGGATCGGATGGGCGATGCCTGGAAGGAAGCGGTTTTTGCCAAATCGGATGAAGCCGCCATGAGCATTATCAACGAACTGCGCGAACAGCTCCGCAAGACCGGATACGATAAGGCGATGCAGTTCACGAACGAAAATCTGAAGGGGAAAGACGTGGTAACCGTTCAGATGCCGAACTGATGACGTCCATCATCAAGGGAGCCCGGTAATACGAAAGGCTTCGCAGCACCTTGGCAATCAAGGGGGCGAAGCCTTTTGCGCTCTTCTCACTTTTGTTTCCAAATCGCAAGGATATGAAAGGCATTATCCAGAATAAAGAAGAATAAAGGAGTTGAAGTCAGATGACAACGAAATTCAGACCTCCATCCGTACCCCTGGTCACCGTGGATCCATATTTTAGCGTGTGGTCCGCTGCAAATCATCTCTACGATGATCATACCCGGCATTGGACGAACAAGATTCAGGGCATGACGGGACTAGCCATCATTGATGGCGCCCCGCGAAGATTCATGGGAAAAGTTATCACGCAGGATGCGTCAGAACGACTTGAGCCTGAAGCGCTTGAGCAAATCGATTTGACAGTTGAGCCGCTAACCACCCGTTATACGTTTCAGGGGAAAGGCATTGAGCTTCAGGTTGAGTTCACCACGCCTTTGTTGCTGGATCATCTTGATCTGTTATCCCGGCCCGTCACGTATGTGACGGTACAGGTTCGTTCGATGGATGGGGGTGCCCATGATGTTAAGATCTATTTCGATGTCACAGGCGAGTGGTGCGTGCATACACCGGATCAGCAAGTGACCTGGGAGCATCGCCTAATCGATGGACGCTTGAATATGATGTCGATGGGCACTGTGGAACAGCCCATTCTACAGCTTGCCGGAGACGATACGAGGATCGATTGGGGGTACATGGTTTTGGCGGTCCCCCGTACGGAACGTGTCCAGACGGTGATTCATGCTGTGACAAGCCGTGAATCATATGTACGAACCGGTCAATTACCGTCGGAAGATGATCATCAGAAGCCGCGACCGGTATCCGATAACGTTCCCGTTATGGCCGCTGAAATCGAATTGGGTCCGGTCCGGGAAGAATGGGTATCCGAGTATCTGATGCTTGCTTATGACGATATTCATGCTATCGAGTATTTTAACCAGCCGCTGGATGCTTACTGGAAGCGAAACGGAACGACGTTCCATGACATGCTGTTGCAGTCAGCCGACCAATATGAAGACATCATGCAGCAATGCGAGAGCTTCAATCGTCAGCTCATGGCCGAGAGTCTTGCCGCAGGCGGCGAAAAGTACCGGGATATCTTGGCGTTGACCTATCGACAGGCAATTGCCGCGCATAAATTGGTTGCCGATGAAGCGGGACGCGTGTTGTTTTTTTCCAAGGAGAATTTCAGTAACGGATGCATCGCTACGGTCGATGTCAGTTACCCGTCGATTCCATTGTTCTTAAGATACAATCCTGAACTGGTCAAGGGCATGATGCGTCCGATTTATAAATATGCCACAAGCCCTGATTGGCCGTTCGATTTTGCGCCTCATGACGTGGGAACGTACCCCAAAGCCAACGGTCAGGTGTATGGCGAGAATAAACTGGAATACCAGATGCCGATTGAGGAATGCGGGAATATGCTCTTGATGGCTGCCGCGGTATGCAAATATGAAGGAGATACGGATTTTGCCCGGGAACACTGGGAACCTCTTACCGCATGGGCGGGGTATTTACTGCAGCATGGGCTCGATCCGGATAATCAGCTGTGCACGGATGATTTCGCCGGACATTTGGCGCATAATGCGAATTTGTCCATTAAAGCGATCTTGGGCATTGCAGCGTATTCGTACATGTGCGACCAACTGGGCTTGCAGGAAGGAGCCACTTATCTTGCAGCCGCTCGAAACATGGCGAATGAATGGATATCCATGGCCGATGCAGGAGACCATTATAAGCTTACGTTCGACAGTGCCAATGATTCCTGGAGCATGAAATATAATCTGGTATGGGATCGCCTGCTGGGATTAAACCTGTTTCCAAAAGAAGTTGCAGCCCAAGAGCTGGAATATTATAAACATAAACAGAATCGATACGGTCTTCCGCTGGATAGCCGCGATACGTATACAAAAGCGGATTGGCTGGTATGGTGTGCCTCTATGAGTGCTACGCAATCCCAATTCGAAGCCATGATTGCGCCCTTATGGGATTTCATGAATGAAACCTCTGCTCGCGTTCCGGTGACCGATTGGTATGACACGATGAGCGGCAAGCAAATGAATTTCCAGAACCGCTCCGTTGTCGGTGGGTTTTTCATCCAATTGCTGATGTCCCGGTCTGGATTAAATTCGTGAAAAGACAGGTGATGCAGTGTGAATAACGTTAATGTTCAGGACGAAGTAGCCCATAAGGATCTAAAGCAGGAGCTAACGCAGCTGAAGGTGCAATTCGAGAATCCGGATGCCACGTATCGCCCGCAGCCGTTCTGGTTCCTGAATCATGAGCTCACGAAGCCGGAGCTGGAAAGCCAGATACAATCGATGTATGAAGCGGGTGTCGGCGGTGTTGTTCTGCATGCTCGTCATGGGATGCAAACCTCGTACCTGTCACCGGCATTTATGGAAGCGTTGGAGTTCTGTACCCTGGAGTGCGAGAAGCGCAGCATGGTCGTCTGGCTGTACGATGAGGACAATTGGCCAAGCGGAACGCTGGGCGGCAAGCTGACCCGTCGGCATCCGGAATATCGTATGCGATACTTAAGGGTCGAAGAGAAAAGATATACGCACGACGGACAGCAGCAAGGCTTGAAGCTGGACTTTGCACGCTATGATCATAATGAGCTTATAGTCATTCTGGCTTATCGCGCTGTGGAGCAGGACGGGGAATGGCTGCTCTATGATGATCCCGAGGATCTCACGCATGCATGGGGAGGAGATTGGACGCCGACAACGGAGGATTCTTATATCGTGCTGGCCTGCTGGTCCTGTGAGATCGCGGAAGGCATCACGTTTGCCCAAGGGTACTACTTGGATACGTTGAATCCGGAAGCCGTCCAGGCTTTTATCCGAATGTCCTATGATCCGTTTCAGTCCTTACAGAAATACTTTGGCGCAACGATTCAAGGTGTTTTCACCGACGAACCCGGGCTCATGATCCACGATGGTTTCTTTGGCGTGGAAGCGATCCGTACGACCGTTCACGATGTGACCGCTACCCTGCCGGGCATGGTCTTTGCTTGGACACAGGGCATGGCACAGCGGTATCGCCAAGAGAATGGTTATGATCTCATCCCACGGTTAGGCGCATTGTTATACAACATGGCTGATGGCGGCCGATCAACGAAACAGCAATATTATGATACGATAACGCGCTGGTATGTTGAGGGTTATCATCAGGCGATTCGTACATGGTGTGAAGAGCATGGACTCCTGTACATCGGTCATACGCTTGAAGAGCCGGTCTGGGGACAGGCCAGATCGCAAGGCAATCAGACCCGGGTACTGCAGCAGTTTCACTACGCAGGCGTGGATTATCTAACGCCCGGAATCGGTACGAAGGAGAATCCCCATCGGATAGTGTCCGTGAAGACGGCAGCTTCTGTCGCGCTGCTGAACAGCAAGGAACGGGTAATCTGCGAATCGTTTGGGGCAAGTGGTCACGGCTATTCCATGCGTCAACGGCGACTGGATGCGAATTTCATGGCATTCCTGGGCGTTAATCTGTTTATCCCGCATGCGTTCTATTATTCGTTTGCCGGGTATCGGAAGACCGATTTTCCGCCGACGGAATTCAAACACGCGCCGCATTGGCCGCATTATCGTGCTTTTGCCGATTATATCGGGCGACTGAGTCTGCTCGGCGCGTCCGGTAAACGTACACCGGAGGTTCTTCTGCTGTCACCTATTCAGACGGTATACGAAAATATGTTCGAATCCGGTCAATCGAATAGACATCCCTCTTCTGATGCTATGTTCTCGCTCCTGTCGGATCGTTTGCTTCGCAGATCCATTGATTACGACTATGTAGATGAATGTCAGCTTCGCGAAGCCACCCTTATGGATGGGGAAGGGGTTCGATTTAGCGAGGGTGGGAACGTATATTCGGTTTTGATTATGCCGGAGATTGAGGTCATGTCGAAGGACATTGCCGCACAACTCGTTTCTTATGTGAAGCAAGGCGGTACTCTCGTGGCTGTAGGAGCGATCCCGCGGCATAGCGAGTCTTTGCATCATGATCCGGAACTGGCGAAGCATGTGCATGCGCTATTTGGTTCGACTCCGCAGCATGATGCGTTACGACCCATTGGCAAGGGTTATAGTCTGTTTTATTCCCTGGAGGATCGCGATTCATTGGATTCGTTGTGTGAACGTTTAGGCGGGTTATTAAGGAAGTCTCCTGTTTTACGATGGAAGTTGATCGAAGGTCAACATGAGGATTTAATCAGTGTAGAACGTGTGTTCGATAATCAAGTATTTGTGTGGCTGATGAACTGGTCGGAGAAGCCTGTTTCCTTGAAGCTTGATGCAAGAGAGGCGAAGCACCGTATTGAAGAATGGGACTTGGAAAGCGGGAACATACGCCGGTTAACCAGCGATTCCGTTCTTACCTATGCTCCCGGAGAGCTGCGAGTTCTCTCGCTTGTACCGGAGCAAGGCCCAATCGGCGAAAAAGAACAAACGTTCGATTCGGATCGAAAATCCAAGGATGTAATCGTTCTTGAAGATATGTGGCGTTTTCAGACCCTTGAACCCAACGTTTTATTACTGGACCAATGGCAGGTCACGCTGAATGACCGAAAGTCCAGGATGAACGCAACGATGCCTGGGCAAGTGAACACGTATCGTACAACGTTTACCATGACGCAGGAATTGATCGAACGATTGCAATCACCGAGCGATAGGGGGCTTCCCGATCAATCCAATATCAACCCATCACCGAAGATCGAGTTAATTCTGGACGATGTGGAGCAGAAAATACCATCCCATATCGGCTTTCTGCAGCGTAGGCGCAATCTTGAAATCTTCGTGAATGGCGTAAGGCAGAATGCGCTGCAGCCCTCAAATTGGCAGGATCAACACTATGCCAGCGTGGATGTCACCTCTCATTTGTTAGCAGGCGAGAACGAACTTGAGATTCTGACGGTTTCATTGCTGGAGCCGATGCCGGCGATTTCATTCCCTGCATTTTTGATCGGACCCTTTGTTATAGAGGATCAGATGAGGCTAAATGCGGGTCGCGAACATGCGTTTGGTTGTTGGTCATCTGCCGGCTATCCTTATTATGCGGGAGCGGGAGAGTACTCACAGCAAGTGGATCTAACTCAACTTAACTTGGCTCCAGATGAGGAATTATGGCTGGAAGCAGAAGATATCAGAGAGACGGCTTGTTTATACGTGAATGATATGGAGGCAGGGATCCGGTTGTGGCCGCCTTATCACTGGAACATCACGCCATATGTTGAGCAGGGGAACAATCACTTTACCATCCGTGCAGCCAATACGCTGGAGAATTTGTATGGAAAGTCTGCTTTGCCTTCAGGGATGAACGGACAGGTCAAGTTGGTTCGTCGAACCTTATCCAAAGATATATAATCTTATAAGATATTTCTGAAAATGACTACAGCGAGTTCAGGTTGTAGTCATTTCATTAATTTAGTTTACATAATGTATGATATGTAACCTTTTAACCGAAAAACTTGCGTATTTCGAGTTTCAAAGCCGGTTGCTTTTTCTATCGGACATAGGTAGGGGAGCTTCATTCTTACAAATTCAACGATTTACGATGACATTCTCTTAATCATGAGGGCTTACACTTGAGAAGTTTGATGAATGATAACAACTCGGAGGTGCCATGAAATGCAGCTAAAGAAGAAAACCATCATGGTTTTGGCGCTCAGCTTGTCCATTCTTTCGCAAGGCATGATTGTTCATGCCAAGGAAGACGGGGCGAGGTTTAAGCCGGAAGGAAACGGCAAATGGATGACGGGTGAGTATCACGCGCATACGTATCAATCCGATGATGCCAGTCAATCGCTGCAGGAATTGCTGGACAACGGATTCGAAAAGTATCACTTGGATTGGATCGCGGTCTCCGACCATCTTAGAGTTTCTAAACGGGACGACGAGGGAAATCCTCTGGCCGGCGGAGCTATTCCGTTCTCTAAGGGAATGGCTCAGTACCAAATCCCCAAGATCCAGCAGCTTCAGAAAGCAGGGAAATACAAGAACAAAATGATCTTTTCTGGTGTTGAGTGGGACATGCCTACATATGAACATGTGGGAGTCGGCATTATAGCAGGCAATTTCGGTTCAGAATCGAGCCTGAAGGCAGTTCGTCAGTTCGAGTATCTGTTCACCGATCGCGAGGAAGCGATGTTCGATCCCAAAGATGTTGCCGAATGGAACAAACATGACAGCCGGGCCTATACTACACCCGAAGATGCCCGAACAGCGCTGGCTTGGCTCCAGAAAAACTACGGGAACAGCAGTTATGCATTGCTCAACCATCCTTCTAGAAAAACCGTGTACACCATCGCGGATATACGGGATTTCAACAATATTGCGCCGGATGTCGTATTTGGAATGGAAGGCATGCCCGGGAATCAGATGGAACCGGATCGTGGCGGACTAAATTTAGCCACACCGGAAAACAGAACCTACGGCGGTGCTGATTTCATGATTGCCAAGGTTGGCGGCGTCTGGGATGCGCTGCTTGGCGAAGGGCGCGAATTTTGGAACTTTGCGAACTCGGATTCTCATTTTGAGATCAGTGAAAACCGTTTATACTCCAGTGGATATTGGCCGGGACAATATGCGAAGAACTACACTTGGGTGAACGGAAAAGATATGCAAAGCGTATTGGACGGTATGCGTTCGGGTAAATCATTCTCCGTTTACGGCGATTTAATTAACGCGCTGGATTTTCGCGTTCGTCATGGGAACAAGCAGGCCGAGATGGGAAGTAACCTGCAAGTGAAAAAAGGGAACCCCATCGAAATAACGATCCGATTCAAAAGCCCGGACCAAAACAACAACGGTGATTCTGTATCCGTAGATCATGTCGATTTGATCTCAGGCGACGTAACCGGTAAAGCGAAACCAGGTACGGCCGCTTACAGCAAGAGCACCAACGATTCGACCAAAGTGGTTAAACGGTTTACGAGCAAGGATTGGAAAACCGATCGGGATGGATATAATGTGATTACGTATCGGACAACAGCAACGAAGGATCAATATTTCCGATTAAGAGGGACTAACCTTAGCGTGAATGTTACTGGAGAAACCAGCAATGGCGATCCACTGATGGATCTAAAAACGGACATCGAAGACAACGAGCAGCGGTTTGCGGAAATTAATAAACGGAACTACAGCGACCTGTGGTTTTACTCCAATCCGATCTTTGTTAGCGTTGACGACAAGCCGGTTAAAGCCCCTAACAAACAGGGGAAGCATCCGTAAGTCGCGGCTCGCGCACGATTCAGAAGACTGCCGATGGTTCGGCGGTCTTTTTGTTTTATTCACACGCAGTATAATGAAGGATGATCGTAATCTAGCTGATAAACATTGGATTGTAATTTTGTTGACATATCCCATCATTTTATTGTGCAAATTGAACGAAGCGTATAGGCTATTAAGGAGAGGAGAGATGATATGTTTACGATCGGTGAAATATCCAAGCTTTTTCAGATCGATATTCGCACCCTCCGGTATTACGACGATATTGATTTATTTAAACCGGCATCCGTGGATCATCTGACCAGTTACCGTTATTATGCGGTCGATCAATTCGAGCAGCTGAACACCATTCTGTATCTCAAAGCGCTTGGCATTCCTTTAAAAGACATTAAGCTTTTTCTGGATGATCGGGAGATTGAACATATATTAACCCTGCTCAAGGAGCAGCAGCGCAGAACTGAGGAGAAAATTGAGGAATATCAAAGAATCCAGGCGAAGATTAAAAGCCGAATCGATCAGATTGAAGATGCCTCGAATAAGGAAGAACTCTACAAAATTCGGGAAGTAGAGCTTCCCGAGAGAGTGATGGTGTTGCTGAAACAGAACATACATAAAAGCGACAATCTGGATATGCCGATCCGATTATTGGAGAACAGCACGAAGATGAAGTCCACCATTTTCCTTGGCAAAGTAGGATTATCGATCTCGATCGATCGTTTAATGCAAAGCAAATTTGATGAATACGATTCTATTTTTGTGATTGTCGAGCAGGAAAGTGCGCGCAGCAGCTCCGAAGTCGAAGAGAAGAGATGGCCGGAAGGCACCTACATCACGATTCGGTTTGGAGGGACACACGAAGATGCAGCGCCTTATTACAGAAAGCTCCTGGATTATATCGAGGAAAAAGGATACAGCCTGATTGAGGATGCGCTTGAGATCACGTACATTGATTATGGGCTTACCGGTGATCCCTCACAATTCGTAACCGAAATTCAAATGCTCGCTAAATAAACGATTGACCCTCCAGCTGCTGGAGGGTTTATTCTTTGTATCAAAACATATTAGTAGGAGAGAACGACTGTGATAGGAACCATTGTAAACGTAACAACCATTGTTGTAGGCAGCACGATTGGAAATGTATTTAAAAAGGGAATGAGCGAGACCTATCAGGACATCCTGATGCAGGCGATGGGTTTGGCCGTTATGGCACTCGGTGTGCATTCGATCGTGAAGTATATGCCCGATAGTCATTATCCCGTCTTATTCATCGTAAGTCTCGCCATAGGTGGTCTTATCGGGGAGAAGCTGAATCTGGAGCAGGGATTTAAAAAAGCGGTTTCGAGGTTTACCAAGGGAAATTTGGCTGAAGGATTATCAACGGCCATTCTGTTGTTCTGTATAGGAACACTGTCTATTATCGGACCGATCGAGAGCGCTTTGAACAATAATCATACCTATCTGTTCACCAATGCCATCCTGGATGGCGTGACGTCAATTGTACTGGCTTCAACCTTTGGCATTGGCATCGTTTTATCTGCCGTGGCCACATTTTGTTGGCAAGGGTTATTGTACGTTATAGCCGGCGCAGCCTCTGGCTTGATCACGACGGAGCTGTTAACCGAAATATCCATTATTGGCGCCATTTTAATATTTGCTTCAGGCTTAAACATTTTGGGCATACGGAACTTCAAAACCATGAATCTCACGCCGGCGCTGTTGATCCCCGTCGTATTCCTTACGGTTAAAAATCTGCTCGGTTTTTAACCTAAAACCCGGATTCATACCAGCATATCGAGATTACAAGGATAGCCCGCCTCGGATGGCGGGTTTTTTGCTGTATTCCGTACCACATACGCTGCATGAGCCATTGTTTACCTGGGTGCATAAGTTTTGTGACAATTTCAATAATATAGGAGAACCGACAGCATCTAAGAATTGGACTCGTGGATAGAGAGAAGGAGGCGTCATCGTTATGAATATAGCTGAACATAAACTGCTGGTCGCAGCTCTGGGCGGCGTTAATGAAATTGGAAAAAACATGTACTTCATTCAGTACGATCAAGATATCGTGGTCATTGATTGCGGCTCCAAATTTCCTGACGAAAACCTGCCCGGCATCGATTTGATTGTGCCTGACTTTACCTATTTGCTGGACCATGCGGATAAAGTCAGAGCTCTTATCGTCACCCATGGACATGAGGACCATATCGGAGGGATACCTTATTTACTGAAGCAGCTCCCGATCCCTGTATATGGGACGAAGCTCACGATGGAGCTGATTAAAATCAAGCTGAAAGAGCATCGCATTCTGCGTGAATCCGAGCTTCACACGATCGATGTAAATTCCACCATTCAAGCGGGTGCCATCCATGCCTCTTTCTTTTCGACCAGCCACAGCATCCCGGACTGCGTGGGCATCGTTTTTCAGACCCCGGAAGGCAATGTTGTCCACACAGGGGATTTTAAATTTGACATGTCTCCTGTGAAGGGGCCTTATCCGGATCTGCATCGAATGGCTGAAATCGGCAAGCAGGGGGTTAAGGTGTTATTGTCCGAAAGCACAAACGCCGAGAGACCGGGATTTACACCTTCGGAACGTCTCGTTGGCGGACACATCCTGGAAGCATTTGCGCAGGCCAAACAGCAGGTATTCATCTCAACGTTTGCTTCCAACGTGAACCGTGTTCAGCAGATCATCGATGCCGCCGCTGAAACAGGACGAAAACTAATTCTGCTCGGCCGCAGCATGGTCAATGTCGTTACCGTTTCCAAGGAACATGGCTATTTAAACATCCCCGATGACTTACTGATTGATGCAGGCGACAGCGAGCGCTATCCATCAGACAAAATCGCTGTGCTATGCACGGGGAGTCAAGGCGAGCCCATGGCAGCATTATCGCGATTAGCCAACTCCAAGCATCCCCATATCGAGATTTTACCTGGCGATACCGTCATCATTGCTGCAGGAGCTATACCGGGAAATGAAAGGAACCTTGCTCATGTGATCGATAATTTGTATGTGCTGGGTGCCCAGGTCATCTATGGGTCCGGCTCAGCTTCAGGGATGCACGTATCCGGTCATGGCAGCCAAGAAGAATTGAAATTAATGCTCACCTTGATGAAACCGGACTATTTGATTCCTGTTCATGGTGAATTCCGAATGCTGTATCAGCACCGGCAGCTGGCGGATTCCGTGGGGATCCCTAATGAAAATGTGTTCATCATCCAGAATGGCGACACGATACAAATCCAGCAGGGCATGGCATCCTTAGGTCCCAAAATCCCTTCAGGCAACAGCCTGGTGGACGGATTGATGATCGGAAACGTAGGCAATATCGTTTTGCGGGACCGTAGACAGCTGTCCTCCGACGGGATGCTCATTATCGTAACCACGCTCAGCAAAACGGAAAAGCAGATCGTGGCCAAGCCCGAGCTCATATCCAGAGGTTTCATCTTCGTGAAAGACTCGGAGGAATTCATGGGTCAAATCCACGATATCGTCACGTCTTCAATGAAGGATTTAACGGAAACCGGGTCTACCCAATGGAATCTGATCAAGCAGACCTTGAAAGATCATGTCGGCAAATTCATATACAGCGAGACCAAGAGAAGGCCGATGATTCTGCCCATCATTATCGAAGTATAAGCCCCTTTGCATATATAAAGCACAGCCTTAAATAGGCTGTGCTTTTATTTGTGCGTCGATATAGGGTTCAAAACTAGGCATACACCCGGATGTGGGCAGCTGCATACACTGCCGATAAAGGAATCACTGAAGGTGTTGTTCTTCCATTCATGTCTGTGAAAAAAAGAATAACACATAATCCGGATTCGTCCACATAACCATTTACAGAATGGACATGAACGTCTTGTCCGATTACCGGAAGGGATCCGGCTATTAATGAAAGGAGGAGGATCGGTTTGTCATCCACCCCAGAAGGGAAATGGACTGCGGAACATGGAAAATGGTCTAAACGAAAGTTCAGATTTACGCGTAATGACTGGATGGGTTATCTATTCAGCGCCCCTCTGATCATCGGAGTCATCGTATTTGCCATTTATCCCATGTTCGCCGCACTGTTTATGAGTTTTCATCAGACATCCGGGCTCAATTTATCCGGCACCTGGGTGGGCCTGAGCAACTACCGTTACGCATTAGAAGATTCCTTATTTTGGCAAGCGCTTTCAAATACGTTTGTCATGGGGATTTGGTCTGTACTGCTTGGAATCGCACTATCGTTTGTTTTGGCGAGCCTGATTAATAATCTGAAATGGCATCTGGGACGCAATTTTTTCAAAGCGGTATATTTTCTGCCCAATGTTGTATCCGGCGTTGCTACAAGCCTGTTGTTCTCCTTCTTGTTTTTTCCGTCCAAGGAAGGGCTGATCAACTTTGTGATTGGTTTGTTTGGCATCGATCCTGTCGGCTGGTTCACGAACCCGGAAGTGGCGCGTTACAGTATCGTGCTTATGAGCTTGTGGGGCGCCCTTGGGTATAACACCATTATTTTTCTGGCCGGTTTGCAAAGCGTCCCGCGGGATCTCTATGAGGCAGCCGAAGTGGATGGGGCCGGCACCTATCGGAAATGGTGGTATATTACGATTCCATACTTGCGTCCGATCTTCGTGTTCATGCTTATCATGGGAACCATCGGCGGAATGAAGCGCTTTACGGATGTATGGTTAATCGGTGGAACCGCAGGTAATCCCGGTGGAAGCTTGATGACCGTGGTGCTGTATATTTACCGAAACGCGTTCCTCTCATCGCAGATGGGGCTGGCCACGGCCGTATCTTATCTGTTATTCGTCATCATACTCATCCTAACCGTGTTCCTCATGCTGCTCAACCGCCGCAAAGACAGTTTGGACTAATGCCATAATCCATTATCCATTTCCGGGTCCGTAGGGGAACCTTATTCCAGAAGACAGGAGGGTAACTATGAGCAGTTCAGCCTTGCCCAAGGAGCCTGTGCGCCGTAAACGAATCACACTTCAACAGCTGATACTAACGCTGGTTCTGTTGGTAGGTTCATTCATCATGATTGTGCCATTTTTATGGATGCTGGTCACGAGCTTCGATTGGGCTGCACGATTAAATATTTCATTCCCGCCGAAAATATGGCCGGAGGAGCCTTCGATCCGAACATATGAAGCCGCGTTCACCAACATTAATATGTTTCGATATATCGGCAACTCCACGCTTGTAAGCGCAGGGGTCATTATCATCAGCTCGTTGTCCGCACTCTTATCGGGTTATGCCTTATCCAAGCTCCGCTTCAAAGGAGCAAACTTTGTCCTGCTACTAGCGCTAAGCACAATGATGATTCCATTCGAAATGACGATGATTCCGCAGTATTTGCTGTTCAGTAAACTCGGACTGGTCGACAACTATCTGGCTTTTTATTTGCCGGCGATGAACTATGCGTTCGGTACCTTTTTAGCCAAAGCATTCTTTGATCAATTACCCAGCAGTTTAAGGGAAGCTGCGGTTCTGGATGGCGCCAAGGAAATCACCGTATTCAGCCGGGTTTATTTGCCGCTGTGTACGCCCATTATCGCCACCATGGTCATTCTGCTGTTCTTAGGCGTATGGAACGATATGCTGTGGCCGCTGCTGATCTTGAAATCGGCTGCCAAGTACACGATCCAGATTGGATTGGCCATGTTTACGTATAACAACGGAATTAACCAGCAGCCATCCATCATTATGGCAGCAACGACTACGAGCCTCATTCCGGTTATCGTCGTGTATATGTTCCTGCAGCGTTATATTATCGAAAGCATTGCGCTGTCCGGTATCAAGCAGTAATTCAGAATTGAAGCTAAATTTATGCGGGGGTGTTGATGTGATGAAAAAAGCGGTGCTGCTTATTCTGTCATTCGTGCTGGTGTTTACATTGGCCGCTTGTTCAGGCAGTTCGGGAAAAGATGTGACAGGCGGCGTTACGATTGAAAAGGTATCGGATATGGAAGGAACGGTCCGCGTTGCACTGGCAGGCTGGCAGCTGGATAACGGAATTGATGCGCTGACAGGCAACCCGACCGTCGGACTCAACGAATATTTGGATAAAACGTTCAAAAAAATGTATCCCAACATCAAACTGGAGGTTTATCAAATCCCTTGGGAGAACGTAAAAGCCAAACAAACGGCCATGCTGCTCTCCGGCGATGCGGATGTCTTGTATACCGGTGGAGCCTTCGCATCACAATGGTACCAGGAAGGGCTGCTGCGTGACCTGGACGACTTGATCGAAAAAGATACTTCGTTTGACCCGAGCATTTATCTGGAAGGCATTATGAACAACTCCTACAGCACCAAGTCGCCTGACGGAAGCAAGCAGTTTGGCATTCCTGCCGTTCTTGGCCGCCGGATGACGATTTATGATAAGAAGCTCTTCGAAGACTGGGGCGTTGAAACACTCTCGGCACAGCCGGGACCGGATGAAATTCTGGAGAAAGCCAAACAAATGACCGGCAAAAACCCGAAAACCGGTGAAGACAATTTCGGACTGTATTGGAGCGGCAACTCGTTAAACGGATCCACCTTTGTGGCGTTAACCCTTGCTTATGGCGCCAAAGGAGCGGAAGGATCGCTGAAGGATATCAAGAACATCAAATGGCACCTGAATTCTCCGGAAATGGTCAAAGTGCTGGAATGGCTGAAAGAAGCCGCACAACTGCCGCCGGCAGGTTTCGTAAATGCCCAAGGAGCTGAGAATTTCGGTCTGGAGAAGAACAATATCGCCATCGCCCTTGATTCCACCGGCGGCTCAACAATGAGTGAATACCGGTCGAAGCAGAACAAAGAGCTGCTGGACCGTTTTGAACCTGTGCTGAACATGGGGCCTAAGGGCGAAGGCTGGGTGGCGGTTGACCCGTTCATCATGGCAAAGAATGCTAAAGATGTGGATGCATCATGGGAAGTATTAAAGTTCTTAACCAGCTACATGACGCAAAAATATATGTATGAGAACTTCTCCAGTACCCCGACACTTAAAAACGCTGATTTCGTAACACCGGAAGACAAGTTTGTGAAAAAAGCACTCGAAATCGCAGATGTTGGCCACTCGGAGCTTATGGATGAAGCCAATCCGTTCTATATGAGCGATATCGCTCCAGCCATAAACGGATTTATAAGCCAGGCTGCATCCGGAAATGCACCGGATATTCAGAAGTTTCTGGATGATCTGCAGGCTCGTGCTGAGAAATGGTCGGCAAATCTGAAGTAAATCAGGAGGGGACTGCACAGGGTGCGCATTGGCGTGGTTGGAACGTTTAGTAACACGGTATCGCGAGTTTACCCGTATGAACAGACTGTAGAAATCTAAGGAAGTTCCTATCCCTGCAGAGACAGGCCTAATCATGATGATTATATGAGTCAAACAACACAATATATTCCAATATTATGTAAAACGTGCATTATCCCGATAATGTCCGAAAAAAAACCGACCGATATGGCCGGTTTTTTTGTGATTATGCTGACCAATTCCAGATTAGGCCATCATGGATTTCAGTACATAAAGTGGATAATGAAACCACTAATAAAATTACATTAAATGGTAAATAATAAGAATGTAGAAGGGAGGCAATGCGAAAAATAATACCGATCATCATTACAACAAAAAGGAAGCGCTATGAATTGATTATGATGCTCGGGATGATCAATTGAAGTTATGATTAACTACGAAGTGAAAATGTTTAAACCGACCGACGCGACGATCATCGATGATTGATATTGGTTTAAGCCAGAATTCAAAAGAAATTTAAATGAGACTTAACGAATGAACTAAATTCGAAAGATAAGAAATTAAAAACAAAACGAATGGCGTGATTAAAAACGAAAGAGAAACGATAAATATGTAAATGTTAATAATGAAGAAATAAGCAGTAAATCAGAAAAATCATGTTCAGAAAACCTTCTAAGGAGTTTTTCCTTAGCTCTGTTTCACAAAACTCGTATTTTGTACATATGTCATTACACCTTGCGCTTACATAAAGATTACGATCACTACCTTTGGGGTAGCTATTAGGATCGTTTATATCACAAACTAAAGATTCTTTACCTGCTTTACCTGCTGTTCTCCACTCGGTCTCCGTTATACCCAACGGTTCAAACACTCGCTTGTTTATTAGTTCAGCTACAGTTTTTCCGGTTGCATTTTTGATAATTGCTGCTAGTATTTCAGGTCTTTTTCCTTCAAAAGACGTACCTGCTTCAAATCTACGTAGTACACCGTCTCCTTGAAATTGCAAACCCATTGTCCTTGTAACTAAGTGTCTAATTGTTGTGTTATTTAGAATGCTACTATCATAAGTCATTAAATAATTTCTTATTGGCTCATCGAGACTTTTTATTGCGCCATCATGTATAGCAATAGCAGCTGCTAGACCTGCATATGTAACCCTTGTTGAATAAACATTAAATTGAGAAAACACATCCACCTTTCTGGCACCCTTATGGAAATGATGATATCCAGAATACCACTCATGAAGGATTTTGTTGTCTTTCATAACGCATATTGCAGCAGCCGAAGCAGCAATGCGATCTTTAATTTCATTTGTATATTGATTCAAGTCATTAAAGTAATCCATTTGCTACACCTCATTTCACAGAATATTCGTTCGTATATAATGATAATGATTTCGCTTAATTTTAGGATCTGCCCTTAGCTTTAAAAAAGGAGCGTATTCGGCTCTAACTGTTTTTATTCAACTAACATGCCGTTGCTGAAAATTGGAGCAGCTGCTAACCGGCAAACTGCTCCATGAATGTTTTAAACTAACGTTCTCCATTAGTTCAATATTTCATTTTCCCGATTTGGCTACCTCAATCATATCCTTCTTGCACAATTAGGTGCTATCCTTCTCAAAATAAGTACCATCTTGTACCCATCGTATAAATCCGCCAATCGTGTTATTCGACCCAGGGATAAACCGTGCTTCCATTCCGCTAATTTTAATAATTTCACAACTTGTATTAAATTTGAAATATTCTTCGACAATTGTCCTTGTAGTTGTGTTATTACGGTCATCAATATCTATTTTTCCTTTCTGCCCGAAGCGTGATTATTGTGTTATTTGAAGTCTGGCTTCCTGAATCATCTCTTATATGATCTTATTCATTGGTAGAGTGCATAGAAATCTTTTAACACCAGGGTATTTCTCCCCCAAACTCATGATTTCAAATCCAGTTTTTTTAAAGGATGTAAATTTGAAGTCAATATCATCACTTTAAGTTTTCAGGGTTTAATCCTTTTAAAATATCAGGAATAAACAGTCCATCTTTGCGGATTAATATATCATCAAACCATATCTCTCCACCGCCATATTCAGGCCTTTGGATATTAACAATATCCCAGTGAAGCTCGGACCAATTTTCATTTCCAGGTGAACTAACTGGAACACATCCAGGTGTAAAGTGAAAGCTTCCCCATATTTTTTCATCAAATAAAGTATCTTTCATAACATTCTCAATATATGGATTAAGTCCAATTCCAAATTCACCAAAATACCTCGATCCTTGATCCGTATTCAATAATTTATTAATTCTTTCTGAATCATTTCCGGTAGCATGTATAATTTTGCCGTCCTTAATTTCAAAACGAATGTTCTCGTAAGTGAATCCCTCTTTTAAAGAAGGTGTATTATACGAGATAACTCCGTTGACTGAATCCTTAACTGGCATCGTATAAACTTCACCATCTGGAAGGTTCATAATTCCTGCATCTTTAAAACAAGGCATGCCTTTAATCGAAAATGTTAGTTCAGTTCCTTCTCCTATAATTTTAACTTTGTCTGTTTGCTCCATTAACTCAATTAGATTATCCATAGCTCTATCCATTTTTGAATAGTCTAGATTGCACACATTAAAATATAAATCCTCAAAATCCTCCGTTGACATGTTCGCCTGCTGTGCCATGGCATGATTCGGGTAACGAAGAATACACCACTTTGTATTGTTGTATCGTCTGCCATTGATCGGTTGAGAGTAATACTTCCTGTACAACGCCATTTTTTCAGGAGATATACCACTTAATTCACTCATATTCTCCCCAGCTCTAATAAGTATATAGGCTTGCATATCGTTTACTCGATTTAGTTCGTAAGATGCCATTGCTTTTAATTGTTCCTCAGTACAGCCGATTAATATCTCTCTTAATATCTCATGATTATTTATTAATAGAAATGGAACTCCACCGACGAGATAAGCTTGTCTTACCAATTCTTTGGCCAAGGGAATTTCCAAACCATCAACCTCAATTAATATTTTTTCCCCACGTTGTAGCTTCACCGAATATTGAATAAGATTTTTAGCGAGTTGTTCCATTCTAGGATCTTTCATTGTTAGTCTCCTTCATAAATTCATTATATTTATTGTTCATATTATTGCTGATAGTATTTGGATACATGTAGATGTTTATCATACAATAATTTCGTCTAACGTTAGGGCATTCACGAACCCTCACTGGCTTAAGCAGCCGGTCGATCGAGCGCAATGATCGGCCTACTGGGTCGAAGACTTAGCCAGTGCAGGGTTGTCCCTGAGTATGCTCCCCTGCTTCCACCTCGGGAGACCGATACGTGAATACGTTGTTATCAGATGTCCTTACCATCTTCGAAATTGCTGAGAGCACTTTAGTATTTAACAAATCAGATTCGTTTAATAAATCCACGCTTATTTCCCTCATATCCAATTGATTCATAAAATCTATGGGCTTGTTCACGATTTTTACTAGAAGCTAAGATTATATAAGAGCATAGGTTTTCCATAGCAAAATCCTCGAGTGCATTCATGAGTTTCTTACCAATTCCACTTCCCTGGTACACAGATGAAACAACTACATTTTCTACAAGCAAGTATGGCTGACACTCACCTACAATATCTGGACAAACAATTCCCATGGCTGTTCCAACTACCTTTTCCTCTAAACATGCTACTGCAACATAGTAGTTTGGTTGCTTATGTAATAGGTCTAACTGATATTGGATCTTTTCAATGTTAGATCTCGTTCCAATAAACTCAACGAACAATTCAGACAACTCAAATGCGTCATCTTTTTTTGCCATTCTGACTTTTATGTCCACGCCTTCAGCTCCTATGGTTTATAATCTTGCAAGGATTTTCGATAACGTCTTATCTACGAACTTCGTAAATAATTCCATATGTAGAGTATTCGTGAGTTTATTAAACTATCCTGCCCGTTAGTTTAACAAAGGCAGCCGATCTCGTTAACGGCTGCCTACTTGTCTTTTATTAAACTAACGTCTCCCGTTAGTTGAACGTGGGTTTTGTACCACAGCCCAAAATGAAAGTCATCATAGCGTAAGCATCTTCGGAAGTATCTAATCTCTCGGATGATTCTCTAATTTGCTCGAACTCATCTTGCGACAAGATTCCTCTTTCAAAGAAGCCCTTGAAACGTTGAATGTTAAATTGTTTCCTGAACCCCTCGACACCGTGAATATCGCTATGTTGTAAAGTCGCATCTATGTCCACATCAAAAAAACCAGCTTCCCTTAACAATCGAGGAAGCATCCTTCCTAAATAGCGATTCCCACCCTTCGAAGCCTGTAAATCCGCAAGTTTCTTCACAATTGAATGTAAAGATTCAACAACGGGATGAATGACTCCGAAGATCCCATCGTCAATATCAATAATAGCGAGTTTTCCTCCAGGCTTTAACACGCGAAAAATTTCCTTTGCAGCTTCAACTGGGTGATGTAAATGCAAAAAGAGCAATCTTGCAACAGCGAAATCAAACGTATTGTCAGGGAGTCCTGTATCATAAACAGAGGCTTGCACAAAATTTAGTTTGGAATTTGAGACATTGGAAAGCATTTGTTTTGCTTTATCTTGTAGTAAGCTATCAATTTCAAGTGCTGTGACCCGACTTTGGGGCAGGTTATTAAGCAATTGTTCCGTATAGAACCCAGGACCACTCCCCAGCTCCAAAATATCCATACCATCTTTTAATCCATACCATTTCAGATTCCTATATTCTTTCTCCCATCCCATAGATGCTTGTGCTTTTAATCGGTCAACCTCTCGTTCTATTCCTAAGCTTGCATTTTGAATGTTGTATGTAGAGTTTCTCGTCTGCATTGCGTCACACCACTCTCCTTTCCAGTTTCCTTATTTTAGCATAGGGACTCAACTTGCAACTATTCCGCAGGGTTATTCAATTATCCTGCCCGTTAGTTGAACAAAAGCAGCCGATCACATTGATCTGCTGCCTTCTTGTTTTTATTGACTTATCGTGTCCCGTTAGTTCAATGAATGATTAACAACATGAAAACCACTCACTTTGTATCCGTCAAAATTAGCTTTAAAAGTAATTTGAACTATATCCGAGAAAGAATTTGTAGTAACTCGTCCCTCTAGTATGAACTCATGTTGAGGATAAGAGTTCGATTTCCTCAAAGGTAAGATATGCTGTCTATCGATGAAAAAGTTACTAGCATACTCTTTCCTAAGTACGTCCATGATCTTTGGACGAAGTTCAAAAATAAGAACTTCTTCCAAGCTCTTATGTTGAATGTCGACATTATTCATAGTTGGCGAATCAACGCTGTATGCATCAACACTATCCAATATTGTAAAGTTGATTACCCCTATGAGCCAAATCAAAATAATACATCTCCACCACATGAGAAATATCCTCCATTATTTTTGGCTATATTGCCCATACAGTTATCAAACTATACTGCGCGTTAACGTAAAGAAGCTGCCGATCAGCACCGGCAGCTTCTTCCTAGTCGGTTATTTAACTATCGTGTCCCGTTAGTTGAATCAATTAAATGATTTCGCCAGTTCGATCATCTTTTCCTTAGATAAGTTGCCGCTGTCCATTTCTAAGTAAGTACCATCTTGAATCCACCGTAAGTATCCTCCAGGTTTATGATTAGCCCAAGGAACATATCTTGCTTCCACTTCATTTAGATCTATTTTCTCTCCACTTAGATCAAATTTAAAATCCTCTACTATAGTTCGGTTTTTACTACTTTTATTTTGCATGTCAATAATAGTTACTTCCCGTTTGATAGTGTAATCATAAGCTTTATGCTCTTCTATTCCAAATAGGTAAGTTTGTCCCGTTTTATCAAAGTAATGCAGTCTAACTTTTGTAACTTGGGACTTAAGAGGAAAAGGATACGGCTCTTTAATTTCTAGCTTATATTCATCCAAAGAAGGAGCAAGCAATTTAAAATCTGTGGCATCTTGTAGCTTCTCCAAGTTCATCACGGATGAATTTTCGCCCGATACTATTACAAGTTCATTAGAACCCACGTATAGGATTATAATTGCGATGAATGAAAGAATGAGTTTAAACATGATATCCCTCCATACTTTTTGGGATATTATGCCCATTGTAAATTGAACTATACTGCCCGTTAGCTTAATGAGATTGCATGGAAATATAGTTAGATACTTATCTAATCGGCAATCGGAACAAGTTCTTGTCCTCGACTCGGGACAAGAACTTGTTCCGATAAAACAAAAAAGCCGCTAAATTAGCGACTTTCTATGGGACCATGTTCTAGTCCCTCGACAATTGGCGTGTTTGCTACGATCAATCGATTTATCACTCTCCTTTTTTTATATTTCCTTCTCGAAGAACACGACATTCATGTCACCGAATTTCTTTTGGGTATACTCTCGATATCCATTCTTCTTGAAAAGTAATATTGCTGGCTCCTGATTAGTGGTTGTATCCAAAATAATTCTTCCAAATCCCTTTTGCTTGGCCGACTTCTCTAACGCAGTCAATATATCTTGACCATATCCTCGCCTTTGATAAGCACTATCTACTCTTATTCTCTTAACTTCTGCGGTCAAATAATCTCGTTTACGGTATGCGCCCATGCATACGATCATGCTATCATGTATTCCAACCAAGAAATCACCATCATTGTCAATATATGTTGTCAAAATGTTTTGCATATCCTTATCCATACTCGGGTCACCGATGCTTGCATTGTGCTGTCTAAGTCCTTCAATGTGCAAATGCATTACTCGTTCATGATCGGTTTCTCGATATTTTCGAATTGCTAACTCCATCACTTCACCGCCCAAATTGGTTTTGCCATGCTTTCAGATAACGTTCTTGTATTCACGACGCCCCACCACCCTAAAGGAGCGAAGTGACTGGCCGCGATGCGGTTGGGTGGTGCGGGTGTGTCCGGCAGATTCCGCTTCCTTGCTACTGTAATTGCCTCCTTGAAACCTCTTCTAGCTGCTCTGTTCTATGGCTTATGCTTCTGGAAAGAGAGCATTTATTGAGAGATATCGCTCGCCTGTATCTGGAAGTAGTATAACAATTTTTTTATCTTTATTTTCTGGTCTTCTAGCAGTTTGTAATGCAACAAATGCGGCAGCACCCGAGGAAATCCCTACCAGTAATCCTTCGCTTTTCGCTAACTGCCTTGTAGTTTCAAAGGCATCTTCATTTTTTACTTGAATAATCTCATCTACTACTGATCTATTAAAATTATCTGGTACGAATCCTGCTCCGATTCCTTGGATCTTATGTACTCCTTTGTTTCCTCCAGAGAGAACCGGCGAATCAAAGGGTTCAACTGCAATAATCCTTACTGTAGGCTTTCTTGCCTTTAGTACTTCTCCAACTCCAGAAATTGTTCCTCCTGTGCCAACACCACCGATGAATATATCAATGTCTCCATCTGTATCTCTCCAGATTTCTTCAGCAGTTGTTTTCTTATGTATTTCTGGGTTAGCTGGATTATTAAATTGCTGAGGTATATATGAATTAGGAATTGTAGCAGCTATCTCTTCGGCCTTCTTGATTGCACCGGACATGCCTTCCTGGGCAGGGGTTAGAATTAATTCTGCACCTAAAGCAGTTAAAAGCTTTCTACGTTCGACACTAAAACTCTCAGGAAGAGTAATCATTAATCTATATCCTAAAGCTGCTGCAGCAAAGGCAAGACCCACGCCAGTGTTCCCACTGGTAGGTTCTATTATTACTGAATCCTTATTTATATATCCTTTTTCTTTAGCGTCTTTAATCATAGCGAATCCAATTCTGTCTTTAACACTTCCAGCAGGATTAAAGTACTCCAATTTAGCAATGATTTTTGTCTCAAGTTGATGCTTCAGCGAAAAGTTGGTTAGCTCTAATAATGGGGTATTACCTATAAGATCTGTAAGGTTCTTTGCAATTCTAGACAAAGTTATCCCTCCGCCAATGTCAATTCCAACTGAATTAGTTGGCTTTATGGTTTTAACATAACACTTATGGAAAATAAATACAACAATAACTTCAGCCCCATGGACGGGGCGATTGATTAGCTTCCACAATGGTATTCTGGGCCGATCTTTCATATAACGTCTTATCTACGAACTTCGTAAATAATTCCATATGTAGAGTATTCGTGAATTTATTGAACTATCCTGCCCGTTAGTTTAATAAAAGGGCGTCTGCAGCCGTCTATGAAATCATATCGGGAATGTAACCATGTTCTTGTCATCAGTCGGGAATGTTATCAAGTTCTTGTCATTGTGTTTTGACAAGAACTTGATAACATAAATATAAAAAGCCGCATTATCAGCGGCTTCTAATGTTACTATGTTTTTGTCACCCGACATTAGATCAAACATTACTTCAAGCTTAGAATCGTCGGATTCTCTGGAGAGGCTCCATGATATGCTTTAGGGGACATTTCTTGTGATACGATTATTGTTCAAGTCCTTCAAAATTGCATCGCCAATCAGACACCCATGCGGGAAAATAATTTAATCGGTGAGCTACTCTCTGTGAAGCAATGTTACTTGCAATTACGTCATAACTCGGTATTTCTCCACGTTCCAATATTTCAAAAGTTAACCTGTTTACAAGATAACTAGCCAATCCCAAATTACGATATTTGGGTAATACTTCTATGCCAATTTGCCACAGTTTTGTACAGGTTTTGCTTGCTCCTGCCACACCAACAATTTCCCCATCTTGCTTTGCAAGCACTGCTAGATCAGTCTGCCAGGGAAGATTCGTATCATATATAATAGCTTCATTGAATCTTGTAACATCAAATAAACTGACCACTTCTTCTCGCTTAATCAGTTCAAATGAAAAAAAATTCGGCGGTGACATTGGTTTAATTCTTTTTACATCAGGCAGAAAATGCAAGTAAAGACCTCTGATAAATGGTAAGGAGAATATGGTATCCCTGGTTTTTCCCTGCATCTGTGTTTTGGCAATAAACAACCGTTCAGGTGTAGCCGACACTACAATTGATTTTCCCATAGAAAGGATCTCGAAATAACTTGCCTTCCTTGGAAACGGTCTGCATCCTGGATTTTCTTTAGCTTCAACAAAAATAATGCTATCCTTTTCGCCGTTCAGGTCATCGATAGAGCAATTCAGGTCAATAGCAAGTTGTGATTGCACAATGAACAGCATTTCTTTTTGTGTCATAATCATCGTTACCCTTCCTTTCGCTTCTGCAACGCAATTCTTCTCTAAAGATTCAGATTCATTTATCCATACTTCTGCTTAGGCCACACTGATGGGAAATCTTTTTCTTGTACCCTCTGTACTATTCTTTCAACACAATTTTCTAGTCCATTGGTAAAGGTATCAACTTCAATATCGTAAGTCTCTTCCTTATGTACAAAGTCCAATTGTGATTTGGATAATCCTATTCTGCGGTCCCCTCTTTCTTTTTCTCGACGTTCAAGCTCTGTTGCTGGACAATGAACACCCACGAACAATATAGGATACCCGGATAGAATTGCTTTGCAATCCGTTCTTGTAAATTCGTCATGAATAACATGGTCAATAATTAGATTAACTGCTTTATCAGAAAACATGGCGATCGTTCGATGGAAAAAATATTCGGTTTCAACCGAAATGAGCCGATGATTGTCCCTGTCTTCCATTCGTTCAATGACAAGATCAAAATCGTCGATACTATAATGGTAATAATCAGGTAGCCGTTTAAGTAATTGTTTGGCTAGTGTTGTCTTCCCCGAGCTTGATACCATTCAGGAAAATAATATTTCCTCTTTTCATATGTCCCCCTCAGATTACATCATACTAAATGAATTACAAGATGAACGATAGCACTATCTCCTCCAGCAAATCACAGATTAAAGACTCGTTGAAGTACTGCACTCTCGTACCAGATGCGTGATCTTTGATAAAAGAAAGACCTATCCAGATTGTTGAATTTTTTTGCAGCCTATTTGCCCATAGTTGAAATATAAAGACAGCCGATCGCGTCGCCGGCTGCCTACGTGTCTATTTCGTTATCGTTTCCCGTTAGCTTTAATAAAAATGAGCAGGCTTAACCATGAGTTACTTTTTCAAGATCATATTAAACTCAATAGCTCATTACGGAGTTCGTAATAAGAATCATTCCATCCCATCTTTGCATAAAAGCGTAATCCTATCAATCCATTATGATATTTAGCACCAATTAATCTCTCTTTAAAATCCGGTATAGTAATACCCATTTCTTGCTGATAATTTTGGTATATTTGGACCACATCGAGCTTCAAGTGTGTTTTTATGTGCCAGTCTAATGTTGCAAGGTCGATAAGAAAATCTCCATAATTGCCATTGCTATCAATGACTCCAGTAATTCGTTGCCCGTCCGATAAAATGTTGTACTGGTGAAAATCACCGTGAATAAAATAACGATAAGGTTCATTGTAGGTAGAATAAGCTAACAATCTTTTGTAACATTCATCAAACACATCCTTCTCCAGACACGATGTTTTGAATAAGCTGTGCCAACCTTTCCAAAAGCTATCCGCTTGTTCTTCAGAATAGGTAGCAATAATATGTTCCCTCCAGGAATGATAAGTACCATCACCACTAGAATTTATCATCCCATATCCTTTTGTTGTTCCTAAGTTTACCTGGCTCATTCGTGTTAATATCTGAATGACCTCCGGAAGCATTCTCTGTTGTTGCTCATACGAGCAACTGTTCAGAATCTGTCCACCTATCTTTTCTGAAATCAAGTAGTTCAATGATTTAAAATTCCCTAGCCCCATGCAGCGAGGAAACGGAATTCCCTGTGAAGATAAGAGGTTTGAAATATATTTTTCTGTTTCAAAACTCCCAGCTAAATCGCAGAATTTAATTATGTATTCCTTATCAAAAAAAGTGAAGGAGAATACAGTGCTTATATTCCCACCTTCTAATGGCGTTATTGCTGTTACATCTGAATTAAAATGCTTACGTAGTACAGCTTTCACTTCTGAAATTTCCACTTTTGGTTTTTTATATTCAGACATCTATTTCATCCCCTTTTTATCTTCGGGATCACTTTACCTTTCAAATCACCCAATAATTTAAGTTCCTCTTCCACGGGAGAATACATACCGTATCCTAAAGTGTTAAATGTACCTTCAAAGAATTGGTCAGCAACTTTATTCCATCCATCCTTATTGATCTTTAGAACTTCATGTTCTTGACTCATCTTGAACCTCCTCCTCAAAGTCTATTTCCAAACCTCCACCAACCATCTTAATTTTCGACACTTGTAACTGATCTCCTGTTGCACTATCCTGCCCGTTAGTTGAACAAAAACAGCCGATCCCGTTAATCGGCTGCTTCTTGTTTTTATTGAACTATCGTTTCCCGTTAGTTCAATTGGTTGGGGGTTATAAATTGAAAGATTCCAATCTAGATGAGCAAAGTCACGAGTACTGTTATAAAAGTTAAGCTCAACCTCAATATATTAGATGACTGAAGTTGTTTGTTCTGAACTTGCTTTTCCAGAAAAGCCAATACGTTTTTTAAGCTCCTGAATCTCTTTCTCCATTGGTAATCCTCACTTAATACCACATAGCTGAATTGCCTTTACGCTTTGCTTTTTCGGGGTTTAAAAAAAAGTGGAGTGGCGTCGTGTAAAATTATTTTAAAATGATGTGGCTTTTTACCTCCCTTCGGTGTCTAATGAATTGTAAGTTCAGGAGGAGGTACTACTGGTGTCACGAGCTCAAGACAAAAAGAAAATCCCTGTTCTTCCGGAGAAGCAGGAGCACATCCAGCATTTCGAAGCCATTTATAATCAATATCGAGATAGGATTCGAAATTATATTGCAGTAAAGACAAATTCGGCAACTGCCGATGACTTAACGCAACAAGCTTTTTTAAAAGCAATGGAAAACTTTCACTTGTTTAAGTGTAACTCCAGTATTTTTACTTGGCTATTCAAAATCGCGCAAAATATTGTGAAAAACGAGTATCGTACGAGATCACGAAATAAAGAAATGGTGCACGAAGTAATCGATTTTCAGTCCCAATCGATATCCCTCGATATTGCTAGAGATGTCGATATCCGTCTTGATATTAGTGCTGCATTAGCCCGATTGAATGAATTAGATCAGCAAATCATATCATTGCGTTTTTTCGTCGATTGCACTTTATTGGAAATATCCAAAATCATCGGGATGCCTGAAAGCGCAGTCAAGAACAGACTCTATCGTGCCTTAAACAAACTAAAAAAAGAATTAAAAGAATGGGGTGACATTACAATCATGTCTATTAAAGAATTGATATCAATTGTGGATAAAAGCGAGGCTCCCTCCAAGAATGATGGTATGAACAAGGTATACCATGACTTATTTGAAGAGTTGAAAAGCAATGTAGATCGAATTATTACAACCTATCGTCATCGACCTTCTCAGAAAATCGCTATTGAGATCTATCCGGATCTGCCCACTTTTCATCAAGCAATAAACGAGCCGGATGCGCCCAATTGGTTTATGGGAACCTATGAAGACAATAAAATTAAAATCGTATCCCCACTCAACCCAGGCCCTGAACATACGTATCAATCGATACTACGGCACACTATAAGCTTGTTTACGATGTGGTTAGTGAAGGATATTAATCCGTTGGCACCGAAATGGCTTACACACGGTCTCGGCGGGCATGAAGGCAAACAAATGTCACAAGAATATATCCAGTATAGCACCTCCGAATCGATTCAAAATAACGCTGTCCCTAGCTTTCAAGCATTAACTAATGATACCTGGGATTTCGAGAAGATAGGGGGATATGGATTCTCGCACTTGCTCGTCGAATATCTCATCCATTCATACAGTTTAGATGCGCTCAACAAATTCATACGCGATGCCACTGATTTTCAAGGCGCATTTCAAGTATCGGAAGCTGAGCTGCACGGGATGTGGGTGCAATATTTAAAATCTAGGCTATGTTAAATTTTGATACTAGTATTTGACCATAACAAAACCACCTTCGAAGGTGGTTTTGTTATGGTCTCCCATAGCTCAACAGTACACTATACATTGTTCTATCTAGTACAGCCTTATAGCCCCAATCATTAAACTATCCTGCCCGTTAGCTTAATGAAATTCCATGGAAACATATAGTTAGATACTTATCTAATCGGTAATCGGCTCATGTTCTTGTCCTTTACGGCAATCGGTACAAGTTCTTGTCCTCGACTCGGGACAAGAACTTGTACCGATAAAATAAAAAAGCCGCTCAAATAGCGACTTTCAATGGGACCATTTTCTTGTATCTCAACAATTTGGCTTTCTCAAATATTAAAACCATTAATAAAAATATTGAACAACTATAAGACCGACAATAATAACAATAGTTAATACTAAGGTGCCTTTCCAACCTAAATCGACTATACTATACCGAGCCCTACTATTTCCGTGATTCATATGACCAAATGGATTATTTTCCAATTCTTCTTGTCTTAGTCTTTCTCTTGTTCTTTCAGGAGTTTCATAATCATTGCTCATTGTTTACCTACCCCTTAGGTTAATAATTTTAATTAGATATCCAATACCAATTTATTGATGAAGTAGTATAATAATAACATTTTTATGTTATTTAATGGGATTAAACTATCCTGCCTCCTGTTAGGTACTGCAGGCCCGTCGTTTCATCCCAATACTCGCCGGCATACCGCATTACGTTCGGGACGGGTTTCTTCGGTTTCAACCGGACCACCCCAAATATCGTAAGAGTAGCTGTTTAGCGGCGTCCCCAGCTCATCTTACGGTAATATCAAACCAATATGCCCGTTGGCTTGGAAACTTGCCTAATCGGTAATCGGCTCATGTTCTTGTCCATTTCGGCAATCGGTACAAGTTCTTGTCCTCGACTCGGGACAAGAACTTGTACCAATAAAACAAAAAAGCCGCTAAATTAGCGACTTCCAATGGGACTATGTTCTTGTCCCCCGACATGAAATGAATTGCATGGAAACACAATTAGATACTTATCTAATCGGTAATCGGACCATGTTCTTGTCCTTTACGGCAATCGGTACAAGTTCTTGTCCTTGGCTCGGGACAAGAACTTGTACCGATATAACAAAAAAGCCGCTAAAATAGCGACTTTCTATGGGACAATGTTTCTGTCCTCCGACATCCGCCGGTCCATGATCTTTGGACGAAGTTCAAAAATAAGAACTTCTTCCAAGCTCTTATATTGAATGTCGACATTATTCATAGTTGGTGACTAGAAATATCCTCCATTTTTTTGGCTATTTTGCCCATACAGTTATCAAACTATACTGCCCGTTAGCTTAACAAGACCGCTGATCGCTCTGACCAGCTGCCTTCTCTTCTTTATTAAACTATCGTTTCCCGTTAGTTCAATATCCTAGCATAAGTAGTCGTAAAAGATTAAAACAAAAATTAACGTGATAATCTGTCCTGATGGTACTATTTCCCACCCTCAACTGTACTTTTCATAAGTCTCATGTGTGCAGGATTGCCTAACGGGCTGGCGATTTGCATTGGCAATATTTACTCATTAAACTGTGTTCTCATCTTTGTTAAAGTGGATAAGCATTATTGATGCAGCACTCAACCGCTGCCGTCTTCGTTAAACCAATGATACCGTGCTTGCTAGTCTAGTTAAAGCTTAAAACACCAATCAATGCTGTTTTTGTTTACAACTATCCTGCCCGTTAGCTTAAAAAGGCACCTGATCGCTCTGACCAGCTGCCTCCTCTTCTTTATTCAACTATCGTGTCCCGTTAGTTCAATAAACTAAAGAGAAGTCGCCATACGAAGCCACTCCTCCATGATAATTATCTTGTGCTAACCCTTTCTTTATTAATCTAATTAAGCTTATAACCATTCCAAGGAGAATTGTAATGTTAAATAAGCTTGGATAATGACATTGAAAATCTACAATCATTGAAAAGATAAATCCAAGCAAAATAAATTCAAAACCAATGAACCATGATTTTTCTATCTGTTAAGTTTTTTCTAAATAAGATAGCCGCCACCAAGCCCGCGACAATAACGATAAGTATTGATATAAAAATATCAAGTTAGCACCGCTACTAAACCTTTGCGTTCAGATCGCTGTAGGTGAAGGTATCGGTGGAGAAATAAGCAGGACTATGACCGTATGGATGGAGGAGACCCAGGTGTCCCACCTAAATTCTCATGTGAACAGTGTGGAGGAGAAATGTACCCGGAGGATTAAAAAGGAGTGCATGGGTACGAATACAGTGTTTCGGATATCCTCAAAAGGAAAGTCAGAGCAAAATTCCCTGAGGGTATTCTTATCATGACCTGCGCAGTTCAAGTCAGTAACTGGTAATTAGTTTTCAGTCCGTCAGCATCACGCCATGTTGCCGAAAGACGGTTTTTCCGCAAGCTCGTAGTTGTTTTCCTGATCAATCTTATCTTGCCGGAAGATAAGTCAGAACAACGACACCTGAACCGAATGTCTTTGTTTCCGCCAGTTTCAGCACTTTCTTATCGATCCCTTCTCCAAAGAGACGTTTTCCGTTTCCAAGCACAACTGGGAAAACCATGAGCCGATATTCGTCGATGAGGTCAAGCTGCATCAGCGTTTGAACGAGCGCGCAGCTGCCAAATACCAAGATATCCTTACCAGGCTGCTGTTTTAGCTTGGATATTTCCTCCGTGATATTGCCCTTGATCAGCGAAGAATTGTTCCATTCCACTTTTTCCAGAGTTGTTGAAATCACGTGCTTGGGGTAACCGTTCATCATCCGGCCATATTCCCCTTCCTGCTCGATCAAATTAGGCCAAGCCGCTGCAAAATTAACATACGTTTCGCGTCCAAGCAGAAGAGCGTCGCTTGCTTTCAGTTCATCGAACTTGAATTGCTTTGTTTCCTCACTACGGAATTGGATCGTCCACTGCGGATTCTCCATGACGCCATCCAGCGATACAAACTCAGATACAACTACTTTTCTCATTTTCATTCTCCTTTTTTATCAATACTATCCGTCTGTCTGATTGTACGATAGCACGAGTAATGCTGACATGTACCAGGTATTGTCGCAATAAACAAGCCCAGCATCAGTCCCGCGAAGATAAGTCCCATTTTTTTTTATTTCCACGACTTGGTTAATCCTTCCGCACTTGCATTTTTCGTTGTTCACGAAATATATTTTAGCTTGAGACATGTGAACAGATTTCTCATGGATTGCTATTCCCGAATATTTGGATACGATACTTAAACATTTTTCTCTTTTTGAATATCAATTTAGCACGCTACTAAACCTTTGCGGTCTAGAAGTTGCAATAGTTACGCTAAACTGCCCGTTAGCTTAATGAAAATGCATGGGAACATAGTTAGATGATTATTTAATCGGGAATCGGCTCATGTTCTTGTCCATTACGGCAATCGGTACAAGTTCTTGTCCTTGGTTTGGGACAAGAACTTGTACCGATAAAACAAAAAAGCCGCTAAAATAGCGACTTCAAATGGGAGTCTGCTCTTGTCCCCCGACAGTGATCGGCATGATAAGCGCGTTGTTGCTCAACCCAATGGCAATCCGCTGTCTCTTCGGATGTACATAAATGCCCACCAACGGGCTTACAGACAAAGTCCAACATCACTTTCGTATAGACAGGTTCAGGCATCTACCCGAAAATCACCAAATCAATCAACCACAATGATGTTTGCATTCATTCATCTGCCGTTTACTTTGATACAGGAAGGTTCCGGGCCACATCCCCTCGTTTCCGTGCAGTCCCAATTAGCATAGGAATGGAAATCAGAAGACTGACTACAACCGGAACAATAGAGCCCTCGAGTCCAAAGTCGCCCCCTGTGAGAAGTGCGGCACCATTCACCTTTACGGTAAAGAGACCGGCAGCAGGGTGTCCGGAAACAGGAATGCCAAGCAAGCCTTCAATGGCGTTCCATGCAAAATGCAGTCCCATGGTAAACCACAAGTTCCGCCGCCACAAGAAGGCGGCCCCGAGCAGAACACCCGCTTCCAGGACTATGGCGAACGCGCTCCATAATGTTGCCCCTGGATTTCCAAGATGGGCAACTCCAAAGAATAGAGAGGTTACAACAAGCGCGAGCGGTCTTCCCCCCAATTGAGCAATGGCTTGAAACATAAGTCCACGAAAGATAAGTTCCTCGACAATGGCTGCTCCTAAGGCTGCTTCAAGGGAGGAGATTAGAACAGAACTCGTATCCGCAGAACTTGCCCACTGAAAGGAGTACCCTCCCAGAGCCATAATAATAAAAACGGACCCTGTGATAAAAATCGCCCCGGTTAGTACGCCCAGAACCGTTTCGATCCCTGCACGCTGTCTGGATATCTCTGGAGTGGACCGCCGGGCCAGGTATGTCAGCGTGAGCTTATAAACTAAGATGGCTAGAGATCCCATCACTAGTGTACAAACAAGGGAAACTGTCCCCTCTACTCGCGTTGACAGCTGCCGGAATAACGTATCGATGAGAATAATGCCGATAGCCCCCGCAATCATCCAGACGATAGGAAAGCGCCAAAATGAACTCCAAGCACTTAACTTCCTGCCATTCTGCTTCAGAAGTTCTTTATTTCTTGACATTTTTTTCTTCATATCTTATCGCCTCTTCTGTTGTTTGATGCTATGAGTATAGGCTGAAAAAGTCATAAACAGACAGTGCGCTTTTGTCATAATTTATTCTATGGCTATATTCAAAAAAAGCCGGCAACCCCTAATAAGTTACCAGCTTCTTGGGGATCGACTTTTAATGATCCATAATTCCCGAATCTCGGGCTTTACGGGTGGCCTCCCGCCTTCCTTTCACATTCAGCTTCGAATAAATCGTTGAGATATAATTTTTAACCGTCCCTTCACTAAGATACAGCGCCTCGGCAATGTCTTGATTACGCAGGCCAGAAGCCAGCTTATGCAGCACTTCTATTTCACGGGCAGTGAGCCCGAATTCATTATTTTTCGCAGGGGTGGTATTGTTGATGCTCTTGATCATTTTACTCGCCATTTCCTGCGAGATTAAAGTCCCTCCCGCCTGAACCACCCGTATGCCTGCAGCCAGGTCTTTGGGATGAAGAGCTTTGAGCAGATAACCTTCTGCTCCATAGCTTAACGCCGCTAACACATATTCTACTTCCTTATAGGAAGTCAGCATGATGATTTTGGTTGCAGGTATTCGTTCCTTAATCAGGGCCGTTGCGGCAACGCCGTCCATGATTGGCATATTGATATCCATCAACACAATATCCGGCATAAACTGCTCGCAGCCCTTCATTGCTTCTTCCCCATTCTTGGCTAAACCGACAATTTCCAAATCTTCTTCCATGGACAGGACGATATGTAAGCTCTCGAGAATTAACTCTTGATCATCAGCAAGCAGCACTTTAATTTTCACCATGTGGAATCACTCCTTTCAGCGGGATTTCGCATCTGACTTCGGTTATCGCTGGAGTTCCCTCTCCAGATGTTAGGTGTAGGCTGCCTCCCAACCGCTCGACCCGATGATTCATCGTGGTCAAGCCGAAGCCATAATTTAGCTTGTCGATAGGTATACCGTCATTTCGAACGGACAATTGCAGATTGCTCTCAGAAAATCTAAGCTCCAGATGCAGTTGAGATGCTTTTCCATGTTTTAGTGCGTTTGTAAAGGATTCCTGGATGACCCGAAGGACCGCTTGCCGTACTTCAAAACGTATGGACCGCTCTGTCTCCGGCAGACTCAAAGTCAGGGCCGTACCCGTGTGCTCCCGGAAACGGACCACAAGGGATTCAACCTGTCGGATCAGACTTGATTCCTCTTCTTCCCCCATCTCGTGTACGATGTTTCTCATTTCGTCCAGATTTTTCTCAGCCAATGTTCTTAAGCGAAATAACCGATCTTTGGCCTCGGCAGGCTTGCTATCCATAAGGGCAATAGAAGCATCAAGACTCAGAATGAGTGAGATAAAGGAATGCCCCAGTGTATCATGAAGTTCCTTGGACATGCGGTTGCGCTCTTCACGCAAAGTCATTTTCTCGATCTCGGCCGTGTAGTGAGTTAACAACTTATTTTGCTGCTCCACTTCGGCTACCAGTTTATTCTTCTGATCATATGCATTGGCGACGAAGCTTGCCCATATGCCGATGAAGCAGAACAGCAGATTGTCTGCTCCGATACTTAGGGTTTTCTCCCAAGATAATCTTAGGTAAGACTGAAAGGAAAAAGGAATGAAAACAACTACGGGAATGATCCAAAGGGTTTGCTTAGTCAATAAGTACCCCATTGTAAGACTCGGCAGTAAATAGTCCGCTTTTGAAGTCAGATCCGGATGAATGACAGAATTCACATAATAAGAACCGCCAAGCAATAGCTCCAGTATGCAAAACCAGACTTTGTTCATCCGGCGCCCAGGAAACCAAAACAGCAACGGGACGACAAGAGCTATGCACAGCCAGATTACGTTCAATAACGTTCGGTTCGAAAATTCATTTACTGCCAAAACCCGGGACAGCAGCAAAATATAATGGTATAAACGAAGAGCGAATATACCCCAATCCATGAAAGATAATATTTTTCTCATATCATCATCTTACAGGAAATCTAAAGGGTGAATAATAAAAGATTTCTCAAATACAGTTTAAACGAAATATTTGCAGCACAATTGGAACAAAGAAAACGAATCTCCTACTGCCTTCTTTAAGGTTTCAGGGATTTCGGGGCTTTAGCGGTACGGTGAACCGTACCATAGTTTACAGACAGGTCATTCAGCTAACGGGGCTCAATAAAAACAAGAAGGCAGCCGATCAACGTGATTGGTTGCTTTTGTACGTATTTCTCCGCCGATAGGAGAATAAACATCGAGAAACCAATTTGTTCTCCATGCTACAATGAACGTCATGGAGGGGAATACCAGCATGGTATTATATAAAGAGAGGCTTATTCAGCTAACGGGCAGTAATTTTAAGATTGCTAATCCCTCTCACTTTATCTCTACCGCCGCGTTTCTTGGGTTCCCTGTCCAGTGTTCTGCGTCCTTGTAAAGACTCTTTGAAGAAGGTCTCGTCACTTTCGATAATCCCTTTCAACATTTGATATTCCATTAAACGCAGAGCAAAAAGAATTTTATGTCTCCAGTAAAATGCAGTAGAGATGTGGATTTTTAAGCGTGATGGACACCATCATTCAGGACTATAAACGGCAGTAAGCGCATGAACCTCCGGCCCGGAGGTATACTCTTTTAAGAGAGTCTCTGAATCGCCTCCAACTACCTTTTCACAAAACTTGTCACTACTTAGGATAAGGTTCTTCACGCAATCTGTAACGGCAAGTATTTAGCTCTGTTGAAAGCCCTCGATTCTCAAGAGAAAAACAACCCCAAAATAGAACCATAATAATCCGAAAAATCAATATTTCCCCCTAGAAAATACCCAATTGAAATAAAAATCGCACACCAGCACATGGCTCCCAAGCCCGAGTAGAGTATATATTTCAGTGGGTTCATGGCGCTCATCCCTGCCAGATAACAGGTCAGATGGCGGAGCCCTGGGATATAGTAACCGATGCATATCGCCCAGGGGCCGTAACGCTCGAACCAGCTCTCTGTTTTCTCTATCCTCTTGGTCGTGAACCTTACCCATTTTCCATACTTCCACAGCAACGGCTTGCCGAACTTCCGCCCAAGGGCGTAACTGCAGAGCATACCACTCATAGCCCCGAGGACGCTGATCACTAGGGATACCGGGAAATCAAGCAGCCCCATTGACGAAAGATAGCCAACCATCGTCATAAGAACCTCATCAGGCACAGGCAAACCAATAATGCCAAGCGCAAGGCATAGGAAGATGGCAATATAACCGTAATGGATAACGATATCTTGTAAGAAAGCGATGATGTTCACACTCCAGTTCTAATGGGTTTGGGCAAGGATTCATTGCCCTTACAGGTATCTTAATTCCTCCCTTGTCAATAAACCTAGTGCCGAATTGTCACATGACTTTTTTCAAAGTAGCTGCATGCCATGGATGACAAAATGCAACTTGTTGGTGTGACAACTCCTTTGCCATACTGGGCTCAGCCGATCGTTAAGAGGCAAATCTAATAGGCAAGGAGACATCATTTATGAAGAAATGGATTCGCACGAATCTCGCAGTTCTGCTATTAACTGTTCTGCTATTGACTGTTACGGTCATTACCGCTTATATCGGACTAGGGAAAACACCTAGTACCCCGCAGGCTCCCCCGCCAGTTGCATCTGAGGAGGCCAGCATGTACCTATTGTGACACTGAAGTAACTCATATTCTCTTTAGGGAGATGCCATTACTGAAAAAGCAGTCCATCCTCATTCGAGGTCAGGCTGTTTTTTTTCAGTTAACTTCAACATTGGGCTCACGGATAAAAACACAGTGTACGCTTATAAATCCATTACCGATTGCAACCACCCGATCTTGTTCAATCTTGACAGATATTTATTAAACATTTATATTGTAACTACCGACTAAATAGTCGGTATTATAAAAGAGAGATAGGTGCATGTCATGGTAAAGAAATATGGCCTTCAACCGCCGATCCCACTCAGCTTTAAATCTTTAGCAGGATTCATCCTCATTTTTGTGATTTGGCAAGGCGGCACGTTAATGTGGTTAGAACTAACGAATATTATGATTCCCGCTACCCGCGCAGGCTTACCTAGCTTTATCACGCTTTTTTTGTCATTTTGTTTCCTGATTCTCGGAGTCTTTCTTATCACTAGATATTTCTTCAAGATTCGTTTTCGCACATTTCTGTTTGAAGGCAAAAGGTTCGACTTCCGAAAGTTTGCGATTTATTTTTCATTGTATTTTTTAGCCCTTATCCTCTACTTGATTATCGATATAAACGTTCATCCTCAAGCCTTTACGCTTCATTTCGATCCGCTGCCGTGGTTAGGCGTATTCATTATTGTCACTCCTTTGATTTTGGTTCAAAGCGCTGCTGAAGAAATTTTGTTCAGAGGCTATATGTACCGTATGTTCAGATCATTAAGAGGCGGAGCTTTCTGGTCCATCCTCATCACATCCCTGACCTTTGCCCTGGTCCATGGCTTTAACCCTGAGATGCTAAGTTACGGAATTTGGGGACCGCTTTATTACCTGTTGGGGGCATTCTTTCTGGGAATCGTTACTTATCACACCAATGGTCTGGGTGCTCCCATCGGAATCCACTTTGCCACAAATATTTTTAATACAACCATTTGGTCATATGGGGCATCTACGGTAGAAAACATGGGGCTGCAAAGTATTGTTTATCGCCACACGCTGAATATGCCGTTTGCATTCTTTGGGATTTTTGCTATCGTTGTCTCATATGGCGTTTTTCAGTTTTTTAAATATAAAAGGAACCGTTCGTAAGGTTCCGGGGGGAGCTTTATGACCAGAAGACGATTGCCGGCAGAAGAAGCAAAAACGATTATTTTACACCATGCTAAGTTATTATTTATTGAAAAAGGTTATGATCGGACCACAATGGACGACATATGTGCTTCGACGCAGATGAGTAAAGGCAACCTGTATCATCATTTTAGAAATAAAGAGGTGCTCTTTCTCCAATTGCTGGCCCAGCATGCCGAACAAATGTCACAAAAGTGGCTTCGTTCGGCCGAGCAATCCACGTCTCCAAGCGAACAGTTGATCGCAATGGCTGATTTATTCGGAAGAGATTGTGAAAGTCCCTTACTCCCTGCACTCGAAGAGTATGCCAAAACACTATCCAGCGAATCCGAGGCATTGGTTACATTGAGAGAAATTACAGAAGCAGCCTATCGTGCAATAAGACAATTGCTGCAAACAGGGATTGACCAGGGCGTCTTCATTCAAGAAGATATCGAAACGTTGAGTTTTACTGTGATGTCCACATTGTCTGGAGCGACGCAGCTCTGCCTAACGATGCCAAAATTAAGCGGGGACGAATACGCAGCCCTGCATGTCAATGCGATCAAGCTGCTGTTAAAGGGAATAGCAATGGATGAACCCAACTGATTAAATTCATTGGTTAAAACAATACAATGGGATCGGACATGATGAGGATAACAGATATCGATACCATACCGGTAATGGTAGTGTTCGAGGAAGAGAGAATGGGACTTCGTACAAAAAATGACCCTCAAGGAACCGATTTCTTGTCAATTTCGGCAAGCAAAAAAGCCGCATATACACGAAGGTATAAATCAGTGGTGAGCGGCTATACTCATATGGAGTGATGTTTCCCCAATTCACTCCCTCAATACCAAAACCCTGCTGGCTTCATCGCTGGCAGGGTTTTCCTCATTTCATTAAAGATCGTAATCCAATCAAACAACGGACGAAACTGTTCAAAATTATAATTACTTTTGAAAGAAATTCTCAGACTTCTGGCCTCGATCTATTACGTTGAATAACTTCAAGGCTGCCGATCTTGTCAAGTTAATGGAGCAGCTCGGCCTTCCGATATGAATACGACTGTAATCTATACTCATAGTGCCGAAGAGGATCGACGTCATTCGATAAACAAGTCCGACAGTTAATTTTCTGTTTATTAGTGCGAGTAGTTACTCCCTAAGTTTTTATTCAATCAATTCAATAAGTAAGTCTATGTTAAACGGATATAAAAGGTGTGTATATGCCCAGCTCCTTCCCCTTTCATTTTTTAATGGCGACCTAGCACTCATTAACGATGCCATCTCATTAAGATCTCCACTTGTGTCATAAGAATCGTATGCTCAGTTTCTTCATTATTCATTTACTCAAATACCATTTAATCCCATGTCAATGGCTTATGGAAGGGATCTCCACACTGACTGTAACGGCAACTTTTAAGGCCACTCCTTGCGGAATGGCCCTTACTTCCATATATTGAACGATCTTTTCCGTAAAACAGTTGATTCTAGTCTCTCGATTCAAAGTAATTGATCGGCCGGATCTCAATCCCCCATCCAAACTGCTCGCCTGATGCCACTTGTACAGTTGGATGTAAGGAAGCAATCCGGATAGCTTCCTCCATGTCCCGTGCTTCTATGAGAAAAGCACTACCGATCATCTCCTTCGTTTCGATAAAAGGACCGTCCATAACCTTCACTTTCCCATTCGCCCGCCGCAAGCATTTCGTTTCGGATGCGAGACCAGCATCGATAATCACCTGGCCGCTCTTGTAGAAATTTTCTAGGTGGGGTGGACATTCGTTCATTATAGCATCAATCTCATCCTTTGGGCGGGCATCCATTTTATCTGACTCCAAGTAACCCAAGCACAGAAATTTCATTTTTTCATTTCTCCTTTAACGTGTGAGTTTGAAGCATTCTTTCTTGCCTCTATTTAATTGACGAACGGTATATAAAAAAATCGACATACCCTAGAAAATATTTTAATAAAATAATCTTTATCTTTATATAGAGCGATCTTCCGCAGGTTTGCTTTTCAAAATTTCACTTTCAGCTCATTTAATAGCAAATTACAATCGCTGTGTTTGTATTGAACTAACGTTTCCCGTTAGCTTTACGGGCTACCGATCACCCCAACCACTTTCCCCTCAATTTTATCTGTGGGTAATGAGCCGAACAATTTGCTATCATTACTGCGTAACCAATCATCACCTACAAGATAAGCGCTGTCTTCGGGGATCTCGATTTCCTCCATGCTCAGTTGTTGAAAATAATCCACATTGTTTTTAATGTTTTTTCGTATGTAATCTTCTAAATCAACACGCTCTAAAGCTTTTTTCAAACTATCGAGATCAGCACCCAGTCGATGTGCTCTTCCGTAAAAGGCATCAAGCAATTTCCCGTTAATATAGATCTGTCCTTTTTCAATCTTTACTTTTTCGCCAGGTAACCCGATTACTCTAGAAATACTGTACTCACTAAGATTCTTTTTAGTTTCAGGATTTGTAAAGTATACGATATCACCGCGACTAATCGCATGATCATTGTAATACTTCAAATCAACCACAACCTGACCTTCTAAATCATAATTCCCACGATCCATGTTGTCATAGTTATGATTGTAGATGACCTGCCCGGAATCTAACTCATTTTTGGTTACTGTATTAATCGTTGGTTTGGTTATGGAATCAGTTATGATTTTACTTGTTCCATCTGAACTACTACATGCTGCAAATATCAGTCCAAATACAATAACGATAATGACCACTTTCATCATTTACCACTCCCCTCGGACTTCTTTTCCTTTATACGAAACTTAAGGTTAAGTGTTCCAAAATTACAGTGGCTTGATTGAACTAATCTGCCCGTAAGCTTAATGAGATTGCATGGAAACATAGTTAGATCCTTATCTAATCGGTAATCGGACTATGTTCTTGTCCTTTATGGCAATCGGTACAAGTTCTTGTCCATGGCTCAGGACAAGAACTTGTACCGATAAAATAAAAATGTCGCTAAAATAGCGACTTTCAATGGGGCTATGTTCTTGTCTAACGACATAAGCCCCTCCTGAACGTACTTTGACCGTTGGAATGAAATTATATCCTCTTTAAATGCACTTGTGTAAACAATTGAATCAAGATCCTTCAGAATTTAGTTCTGAAGTTAGATGAAGGGCAAGGTTATATATAGATTTTGTTGCAGTATCTCTCTGCTCTTGGTCTAGGCCGTCTACTCTCAAATCAATATCAAACATTCTTCCAACGCGTTTCCCAGTTTATTTTTTCTAGCAGAGCGATTATTCAAATGTTGAAGAACTTTATTTGTACATGTATCTTGCATGGGGTCACGTTAACAACCTAATTTTACAATATTCTTCCTAGAAATAAAATACTAAGAACCCTGTGTTTGCCTATATCTGTTCTAGTAATCAGCGATTTCAGATTACAACCAAATTTCTTAGGGCAGTCAGTTAATACAACAGAAAAGACGCTTCCCGCATGCGACTTTCTAAGCTTCCATATTCTTGTCCCCTCTATCTGCCTCCTTCGTTAAAAAAATGTTAGAGGGTTATATGAATCATAAAAAAGGCTCCAGATAATTTTGTTGGAGCCTTTTAACTTATATCATGTCGTTAATCAGATAACTATTACGATGTAATTCTCGATTTTGATCCTTGAACCTAATATTCTAATAAAAGCCTTGGATTCATCCAATTATGATTTTCTTTTTCCGCAAATTGATATATGGTTTGACCGTTAGAATTTTAAATGCTCCTTCTCATCCAGTTCTTCTTCCCAACGTTTGTTTGAATGCTGGATATTTGGATAAGAATTAATCACATGAAATTTCATTTGAATCTCTTTTCTTATGATACTTGCTAACCTGCTATTAAAGTTCACTTAGCATTTTTATGAATATGTTTCACAACATACTTTGCATCCGGACCAACCCCGCGGAGGGTTGCTGAAGCAAAGGTTCGTTGTCCGGATAGGCCCACATAATATAGACCGGGTACAACTGTACTTACGCCTCGGTCTTGTAATGGATCTCCCTTAGAATCAAGCCCTTCAAGATCTTTGATAAAGGAAAGATTGGAACGAAACCCAGTTGCAAAAATAACACTATCCACCTTCTCTTTTGAACCATCTGGCCAGATCACCCCATCTTCATAAAACGATGTAAACATGATCTTTTGCTTTGGATTGCCATCCTTCAACCTTTGTTTATACCCATCCAGGTCCATGACGGAAGATGCTTTGGCTAATGACTTCCCTATCCGCCAATGAGAATCGATACCGGTGATAATAAACCAAAAATGAATATCCTTTCCTAAAAAACGCTGCGGAACAAGCGAGACCGGCTCACGAACAGCTAACGTGGTATTGGATATTTCCGCTAACTCCATTGCGATTTGCACGGCTGAATTTCCCCTACCAACAACGATAATCGATTGATCCCGAAAGGGATCCGGTTTCTTATAAAAGGCGGAATGTACGATAGTACCTTTGAAATCTTCCTGGCCCTGTATCGATGGGATATATGGCTTGTTAAAAGAACCGGTAGCGCAAATCACGTTGCGTGCTGTATATGTCTCTCCCGAATTTGTACGAACTTGAAAAACACCTGATTCTTTAGAAACTTGCTCAACACGTTGATGAAAGGTAATCGGTAACTGAAAGTGAGACGCATAGTTTTTAAGATACTGAACAACCTCATCTCGATTGGGGTATCGATCACCTGGAGGCAGTATGGATAGTCCGGGTAGGGATGAATATTTAGCCGGCGAAAACAGCTTTAAACTATCGTAGTAATTCGGCCACGAACCTGCAGCTTCCCCACTCGCTTCCAAAATTAAAAAGGATAAACCTCTTTGTTTCAGGTGGTACCCTGATGCTAATCCCGATTGCCCGCCACCAATGACTAGGACATCTAAAACATGATTCATTGTCATTCTCTCCTCCCACATTATGTATGGTTATCAACATCACTTAGGATTTCACTTTTCCGATCCCTTTTCTTCACTCGAAGCAATACGAATCCACACAAAACTAACAATAGAGCAGCTCCAACATTCAATGCGGCGTCTCCTATTACAGAGAGCAGTGTGACACCCAGAAACGGACCTAACGCGGCACCTATATCAACCGTCATGGAATATGAAGATACGACGTAATGTTTATTGGATGAATCAGCTGCATATTGAGCAGCATCAGCATCCTATAATGTAGTTACGATTGAAGATACGAGAAGTAATAAGATAAGCGTTGAGAGCCACACAATAGTATGAAGATGGAATGCGATGATAACAAATAGAATACCAACCACTATGATATTTCCTGTTAACCATTCTGTTCTCGACTGCCTGATATCACGAAACCTTCCAACCCAATAACCAAGGAAAGGATCTGCAGCTAATTTGAGGGTGAGTAGTATTCCTGTTAACGTTGCAGCACTAATCGAACTTAATAAAGATAAAGCACTAAAATCCCGCATTTCTATCCAGTAGCTTAGTGTCGATTTCACGTACCCTTGGAATAATAAAGAAATTACATTATTTGCAAAATGCAAGTAATAACTCTTAGAATACGTCCCTTATTTCACTTCAAGAAGCATAGAAATTAAAACCCACTCACATTGTATGGATCTAACCTTAGCTCAGTTATAACTCAGATATTTGTATTTTGCAAGTTTTAATTTTAAAATGAGTCCATTTAAATAGCCGCCTGTAAAACAGGTGGCTATCATAAGACTATGCTTCAAATATTTTTGCGAGGGATTCCCTTTGCGTCGGCTTTATTTGAATAATGTGACGAATAATCGTAGCTTTTTCCTCAGCTTCGGCAATGGTTTGGGCCTCTCCTATGGCTAGCAAAGTTCCAATGGCAACGGTTCCTGTTCTTCCCTTACCTCCCCCACAATGAAAAGCAACTTTTTGGCCATTGTGATAGGCACTTACTACTTCATCGATCGCCTTTTTAAATAAAACTTCCTCGCTCTCTGTTGCATTGTCGCCCAGAGGGGTCTTAATCCATTTCACGTTGGCATCAGTTGATGCGCACTCCGTGGCTTCTTCTCGAAGATCCACCACAACCTGGACACCTTCCTGTGTAACCATTTCTTCGACATCAGCGGCTCCGCCCATATAGATCTTATCTTCATGTAGGGCATGGTAATTCTTCTCCATGTTCTTCGTTGCCTGCTATTTTTGTGGGGCCGACATACTCCTGTAGAACAGCACATGGCCAGCTCATAAATTTCAATGGATGTCATGTCGTTTCCCCTCTAGTAATAAAGGAAGCCGAGAAAAGTTCCCGGCTCCTACAACCTACTTGATTACTCGCCGGTTTCAGCGAATTTTTGAATACGCTCGTCGATTTGATCGCGAACACGTTGAAAAACAGCCCATTTTTCTTCGTCAGTACTCTGAGCCTTGGCAGGATCGTCAAATTCAATGTTTTTTATTCGTAAGCCCTCCTATTTGATATACATCAATTTTTTTTGATTTATTAACTAAAAATGAACCAATTTACTTGCACCAGTCTGGAAAAGGCACACTTAAAATTCAGTTCGTGCTATAAATGAATTCTAATCTTCTTATTTGCATATTTCAAGTATAAGCTACAAAAGTAGTACTATAGTGAATGAAGACCTTTGGACTTTATGAGCAGCATCCATTCTGCTTGTCGTCTATCGAACGAAAGATACAACATAACTCAGGAGAAAGCAGCCGATTAACTACAGCATGATTTAACTCATAATAGCTCCAAGTCCCTCTCGTCTCGAGAGTGATCATCTGGGCATCGAGTAGGATTCTTAGGTGATACGATAGCTTTGACTGAGGCATTTCCATGATTTCCATCAGGTCACAGACACAAACACTACCTTTTTGACTGAGCTCATGCATGATCTTCAGTCTTTTCTGATCTGCCAACGCTTTGAATTTAGTTTCGTATTGGACAAAATCAACATTCATGCTGGATGGCTGGATAACGTTCAGTTCTTTGATCATAAACACTTTACCTCCATTTAGCAGCAATGGCAACAAGCAGTGGTTGGTTGAACAGTGATAGGTGCCGAGATGCTCGTCGTCTGTTTCAAGTGTTGTGAATTCAACGACTTCCACATTTGTCGTGCCTTCAGCTCAATTTCATTTTGTTGATATTCAATCAATTTTTCCATTGTGTAGTAATTCATCATTGGACGTCCCACCATCCATCAATAAAATTTGATGAATGAAGCATAACATGAAAAAATTGTATGTTCAAGGACTAAATCAAAATATTTTGATTAATAATCATTCACTCAACTCATATGAAATGAAATTCAAAATCTTATATGGATCCCGTGTTATATTTGCATGTTGCAAATATATGTTGTATAACTATGACAAGAGGTGATTCGAAATGGAAAATGCTCGTGAGTTGTTTCAGATCATGACCCGAAGATTTGGTCTTCTAAATAAAACCTGCTGCAGCGTCGGAGGAAACGATGTCTCGTTAGTACAAAGCCACATCTTGTATGAGATTGACCGGCAGCACAACCCTTCGATGCAACAAATCGCTGAAACTTTGGGAACAGATATTACAACGTTTAGCAGACAGGTCCAATCCTTAATCAAAATGAATTTAGTGAAAAAAACTCAGGATCCACAGGACCGAAGAGTTTATACACTGGCTCTTACGACGGAAGGAAAGTTTATAGCGACTACCATTGATCAACAAATGAATGACTATCTTAACGAAGTGTTTTCGTACATGACCGAGTTTGAAAAAGAAACCGTGCTACACTCCGTTAAAATTTTTAACGATGCGATGGCGAAATCTAATAAATGCTGCGGCTCATTATCTGAATAATAAATTTGATACATAGGAGATGAATTACGATGTTGCTACATTCTTACGTTGCAGTATTTAATGAAAAATGACCTTCACATTCAAAAAAGCCGAGAGATAACCAATAAAGAACTCAATAGAAAACAAACACGTATAGCCTTCTCGTTTTCAAGACAACCACGCATAAATACCTGCTGTGTCACCTGCTGCTAAGCTTATATTTTCTACATAGGAGGAACTAACAATGAAAACCCCTTTGATTAGAGAAGCAGATACTGGCGACGTGGAACGTATATTGCATATTTATAATCAAGGAATCGAGGATCGCATTGCGACACTAGAAGTTGATCAAAAAGATATTGCCTATATGAATAATTGGTTCGAACAACACCAGGAGCGTTATGCAGTCATTGTTGCTGAGCAGGATGGTGTAGTAATCGGCTGGGCTTCCCTCAACCCTTACTCACTGCGATGTGCTTATGACGGCGTTGCCGACCTATCCGTTTACATTGACAGAGCCTTTAGGGGTAAGGGAGTTGGAAGCATTCTTCTGGAGCGTCTAGAGGAGATCGCTAAGGAGAAAGACTTTTACAAAATCGTGTTGTTCACCTTTCCGTTTAATCATAATGGTCAAGGCTTATATCATAAACTTGGTTACCGTGACGTGGGGGTTTTCGAAAACCAAGGGATCTTGGATGGCAAATATGTGGATGTTAAGATTATGGAGAAGTTAATTAATATCTAAAAAAACCTAGAGCGTTCCTTCAGTGTTTTTTTACTGTTATTTCAGATTTGTGCTTATCGGAACATTCTCTGATTCCTCATTGTATCAATAAAAAGCGAACTATCATCTGATAGTTCGCTTTTCTCACCTCGTTTAAAGCTGCAACCACGTGGAAAGATCCTCAGAAACGAGAGCTTGATGACGGTGCCTAATAGGCATCTCACTAATTTGCAACAGAAAGTAACTATCGTTGTTCCTAAAACATTCAAGGAGATACTTATCTAATAAATCAATATCATCATCCGTCTTGATAAGGTATACACGATCATGAAGATGTTTGATGTCATACAAACTATCCAGATGAAAATTAACGCAATCTTCAGTCCAACCTTCGTTCTTTGGCTTATATGAAAACAGATAGAGCTTCGATATTTAAATCAACCCCTTAAAGCCCACTATAGCCCGATTTTTTTGGAACTATTCAATTTACCTTGTGGTTGAAATAGGATCTTCAACAACGGTGGAGCAATTAATGTCGTCAGAATAACGACAATGACAACAGATGTGAAATATTCTGGTAGTAGAAGTCCTGCTTGTAGGCCTGTGGAAGCAATGATTAATGCAACTTCCCCTCTTGATACCATGCCAGCTCCGACAGCAAACGATGATAAGTTATTAAAACCTGTAATTCTCGCTCCAAGAGCACCTCCCAGCAATTTGGTCAGAACTGCGGCTATGGTCAATACTACTATGAAGCCTACTTGTTGACTAACCCCTTGAAAGGATACATTGAGCCCAATGCTTACAAAAAAGACGGGGACAAAAATCGAATACGCGATGGGCTCGATTTTTTGTTCAACGGTGTGTTTTAAGGCCGTTTGTGAGATCGCTATTCCCGCAGCAAATGCACCAATTATACCGGCCATCCCCATCAAATCTGCGAAATAAGAAAATCCAAAACACACGACAAGTGCAATTGAAATCACAGGCTCTGTAACCTTTAAATTGGAAAGCCAATTCATGACCTGAGGAACAATAAGCCATCCTGCAATAATAACACCGACGAAAAATAACACCTTCTTACCTATAAGAAGGCCCATGGATATTTCCTGACCCGTGCTCAGGAAACTCATCATGAAAGCGAGTAGAATGACGACCAAAATATCATCTACTACAGCTGCCCCAAGTATAGTCGTTCCTTCTTTCGAACCAAGACGATCCAGATCTTTTAATACTTGAACAGAAATGCTTACGGAAGTTGCGCTAAACAATACTCCCATGAAAAGGGCGTAATTAACTGAAAAACCAAATAACTCTGCAACTCCATACCCTCCGATGAAAGGTAATATAATTCCACCAACAGCAACAGCGACTGCTGATTTCCAATTTTTCTTCAGTTGTTCTACATCTGTTTCCAAACCAGCAATAAACATAAGCAGCAATACTCCTATCTCTGATACGTAATGGATAAATTCATTACTATCTATCCAACCAAGTACGGCAGGACCTAGAAGTATCCCGACAATTAGTTTTCCAAGTACAGCTGGTTGACCTAAACGTACTGATAAGTCTCCAGCTAGTTTAGTGAAAAGCAAAATAAGAACTAAATACCAAACAAATTCCATCCTATCTTCTCCCTCTGTCTAAATAATATCTCATCTTAATATCGAACGCGTTCTCGATAAATATAATCGACCAAAAACCCTGGGTCAATATAGACATGAGAGTAATTTAAATAGGTATATAAACGCCTCAAACCCCCAATAAAATCCCTAGATACGAAGAGTTATAGTGAACCCGTTAAAACTAGAATTAGAGGTGTATTAGAACGTGTGTTGTTTTTTTTGTTTCAACAAAAGAAAAAGCGAGAAGAGTTACGCAGGTCTCAGCACGATATTGTCTATTCCTGCACATTTTAAGTTTAAGTCCAATCGTCCGTTAAAAGAAAAAAATGCCTAAATGAGCGATTTCAATGGGGCAATGTTCTTTACTCCCGACACCTTAAAGGTCTTCAAAATCACAACCTAGAAATGACGTTTGATGAGTTGAGTTTCCAGAATGCCCCACATAACAGGCCAGGATTCATTAAGCATGCGCTTTTGAATATATCACCTATAATGTAGTCTTATTTGTGTCAAATTCCAACAAAGTAGACACTTTTGTGTCATTAGACAATCTTCATATTTAGTTGTTTATCTAATCGGTAATCGGTACAAGTTCTTGTCCCAAGCCAAGGACAAGAACTTGTACCGATAAAATATAAAAGCCGCTAAAATAGCGACTTCAATAGGAATATGTTCTTGTCCCTCGGCACTTGTACATTCCAATTCTGATCGTAGGCGAAGCCGCCTCCATCACCGACTCGCCTAGCGGAATCAACTTGGTTGACATCTCATGGTAAGGAACATTCGCGCAATGGAACCAGACGTCCGCGTCGCCTGCTTGAGACGCAATATCAGCGGGCTTCATTGCGTCCCCTACGGCAAGCGTCAGATGTGCAGGGTTCCCTAGCCGAACCGCGAACTGCTCTAATTTCTGACGTGATCGCCCGAATGCAATCGTATGAATCCCTCGTCTAACCAGTTCTTCCGTAATCGCGGCTCCCGTTCCGCCGGTTGCTCCAATCACCATTACCTTCAATTTGTAATTTATCGATCATCACAATTTGCGTTTTTAATCTTGATAATGAAGTACAACCGTTTCTTTTAACTTTCCTTCAGTTCTGGCAATCGGATAGCTTCGGCAACGTTACATAGCATCCCGCGGGCAAGGAACAGTATCGTACTCTCTTCGGGATTCGAGTTCTCCACCTGACGGAAAGCTTCGAGCACCATTCGGTGTACTCGTAAGCTTCGATCAATTCAGCTTCCAACCGCTCCGAAGACGCGGACTCGATCACTTGGTGGAATGACTCAAAGATTCGCAACCAAGATACTTCAAGCGCTGACAACAACAGCTGCTCCTTCGTAGCGAAGAAGCGGAACACGTAAGGCTGTGAGATTTGAACCCGCTGAGCGACTTGGGCCGTAGTGGCTCTGTAGTAACCGGTCTCGGCAAACACTTCAATCGCCGCAGAGATGATGTCGGTTCGGCGGTTGATGGATGTCTTCGCGTCTTTGTTCATGAACTTGAGCTCCTTTGCGAATTAACGGTAATACTTTCGTTATAGGTCGGGAACATTGCCTGATTTGGTTCCTACCCGGTATGACGTCGTAATGCCTTCGTAATTCAACATCATGCTCATACCCATCGAGGCGTGCTTGAGGTTGTGGCAATGTATCATCCAGAGGCCGGGATTGTCAGCTTCCAGGTACAGCTCATAGGTCTCACCCTTCTTCGTCAGAACCGTATCGAGATACACCGGGCTGCCTTGCAAAGCTTCGCCGTTCTTACTCAAGACTCGGAACACATGCCCATGAAGGTGAAAAGGATGATCGCCTCCGCCTTCGTTGGAGACAGTAATGACAACATGGTCGCCCTCCTTCACGGTCATCGGAGGAATATCGTGAAAGGATTTTCCGTTAATTGACTTGGTGAAAAGAGATTGGCCGAGCTTAAGCTCAAAATGCCGATCGGGCTTGACATGTAAGACGGGGTCTTCAGGCAACGGGTTGCCGTAATCGAGAAACGAGAAGAGCTGCCCGTCTTCTTTATGCTGCGGCTGGCTTCCGCTGCCTATCATAATCGGTAAACCCTTAGCCGAGGAACTGCTGACGACGACTTTACCCGACCCTGGAACTTGGATAAGCAGATCATAACGCTGGCCCGCCCCTATCGGAACTATCGTCCCTTCCAGCAGACCGGGTTCATGCAGATCGTGGCCATCCATCGCCAGGACCCGGAAGGGAGCCACGTCGACGCCAAATTCCATCGTTTCATTGCCCGAATTGATCAGCCTTAGTCTGACCCGTTCGCCTGGCTTGCCCGGGATCGTCAGTCCTCTCTCGCTTCCGTTCACCAGCATGGAAGAACCTAGCTGTTGATAAAAGGCTGTTGTCTCCGATGTTGAAGGATCGGATTCAGAACCGTTTTTCGGCTCGACGATGAGCGCGCCTAGAAGTCCTTTGCTTACCTGTATCGAGCTCATCTGATGAGAGTGATACCAATACGTGCCCGGAGTCGTCGCAATGAAGGTGTACGTGAACTGTTCCCCAGGCGGAACGGCGTCCTGCGTTACTCCCGCAATCCCGTCCTGCGAGCACGGAACCGTAATTCCGTGCCAATGAATGGTAACGCCGTCCTCAATATCTTGGTTATGTAGAGTAACAACAATCTGGTCGCCCTCCGTGACGCGAAGTTCCGGACCCGGAGATAAGCCGTTGAAAGTCCAAGCATCGATGGTCTTACCGTTGTCCAATTTTAATGTCGTCCGGGCGGCCGTCAGATCGAACTTGCGAATCGGAGCCGATGACTCCGGGGTCGTGATTGAGGAACAAGACACAGCGCCTTCTTCGGAGGAAGATTTCCCCATGCCCACCATATGCTCCATGCCCTCCATATGGGTCATGTTAACCATTCGAGTCATGTCGGCCCCCATCTGATGGTAAGCCATGTTGATTTCTTCCGGCTTCTGAAGTCGCATTTGCCAAAAATAAGTGACAAGAACCGCTCCGACCAGAAGCACCAAACTTAAAGGAAGGCCGAAGTAAATCAGGCGTTTAACGATTTTTCTTTTATTCAAGATTATTTTCACCTCGTATGATTGATTAATTACTATTCCGCCGATGTCAGCTGCAAGCTCTCGGCTGTTGATTTGAGGGCGGCGAGCCAGGCATTCAGCGAAGCCGTAAGTGCAGCGCTCATGCCGTCGGGATCAGCTGCTACTGGCGGACCGTCCCAGGATTCCGCGGTGTGCACGATTACTCCTTTAGGTGTGGGGGTGATGCTCCATACATGAACGCCTTCGATACCATGTGCTGGACCTCCCCATACAATACGTTTCATGGGTTCAACCTCAAGGATTGTGGAGACGATTTGTAGCCCATGAGTCTCCCACCAAAACGTACTTCCTATCGCGATTGGACCGGATAACCGCACTTGCGTGATATCCTTTTGCCAAGTCGGCCACTGTTCGACGCCAGTCTGTATTTGCCATACGATCTCCTGCGAAGCTTCAATCTCAATGGACAGGTCAACGATGACCTGTGCATTTCGGTCAACGTCGACCGTGCCCTCCAGTACGAACAATTCTTCCGTGTTCTCCGATCCCGTTATGCTGGCTACCCCATTTACCATCAACTTTTTCATTTCATTGACCTCATTTCGTTGGATTTGTAATTGATTACGAACTTGGATTTCATGTAACGCTTAATAAGTAATAGTTAATAGCCATGGTTGTGCTTTGCCATCATGCTTTTTATCGTAGAGGTTATACCCTCTTTATAAGATGTTGGCGATACGCCACTATACTCTGTGCCAAAAGTTCCAAGATCGTCGCCAAGCCGCTCATAACGATCCAACATTTTCTGTAAGAGTTATATTGATATCCTGAAGATTATCTGACTTGGTTCCTAACTAACTGCGCGTCGCAAACATCTTGTGATTGATTGGTCACTTACTTCGTAAAACGGGGATGCCTTACAACCGCGAGGACCACTATCGCTCCGATAATCGCGAACGCAGCAGCTCCAAGGAACACCCAGGAGAATCCTCCGGTCAACGCTTGTGCTTCGGATACGCCGCGGCCCAACAAGCGATCGCTTCGAGCCGATGCCGCCGTTGTCAGCACCGCAAGTCCAATGGCTCCGCCGATCTGTTGGCTCGTATTGACCAAGCCGCTGGCAAGCCCAGCTTCTTCGTCCGCTACACCGTGAACCGCAAGCTCTGTTCCTGAGACGAAGGCGCCTCCCAGACCGATTCCGATCAAAATGGACGGTCCTAACAAATTGGCAGCAAACGTAGCGTCACTAGGCGATAGAGATAACCAGATTAGCCCTGAGGCCAGCAGGATCAGCGATGTCGCAAGCGTCTTGCTTGGACCAATTGCCTTAACCACCGTGGGAACGACTCCGGCAATTGCGACCAGTGCGCCGGCTAACGGGAGCTGGGTGAGCCCTGCTTTTAACGCATCATAATGAAGCACTTGCTGCATGTAAACCGAGAGTGCGAAGAATAATCCCGTTGTCGCCCCTCCGATGAGGAACATCGCCAGATTGCCGCCCGTAACCGATTTGTTACGGAAGATGTCCAGCGGCATAAGTGGATTCGCAGCACGCTTCTCGAGGAAGATGAACGATCCCAGCAGCACAATTGCCAAGCCTGCCAGAATCAGCGTCTGCGGGGACGTCCAGCCGACCCGCTCTGTTCCGGAAAGCGCGGCCACAAGCGCTACGATGCCCCCCGTTACCGCAACCGAGCCTGTCATATCCAGAGTTATGCGTTCGCCGAGCGAATCTTTGGTGATGAGCAAGGGAACTGCCGCCAGAACCAATGCCGCTACAGGAACATTCACATAGAACACTGCGGACCAGCCAAGCGAAGCCGTCAGCACGCCTCCGAGCAAGACACCCGCCGCGCTGCCGATACCTGCAACTGCACCCCAAATGCCGAGTGCCCTCGCCCGATCCTGAGGATCTGCGAACAGCTTGGTGACAAGAGCAAGCGCGGCCGGGGCGAGCAGAGCGGCCGATGCGCCCTGGATCGCTCTGGCCGTGAGCAGCCAGGCTCCCGAATTTGCCAATCCGGCTGCGGCCGAAGAAAGCGCAAATCCGGCGACTCCGGTCATGAATAATCTTCGATGTCCGAATCGATCCGACAACCTTCCACCGAGAAGCAGCAGGCCCCCGAAGGGCAAAACGTAAGCCGTAATGACCCAGCTCAGCGTATTTGTGCTTAGGTGGAGTTCTGAGCCGAGAGAGGGAAGCGCGATATTAACGATGGATGCATCAAGCACGACCAGAAATTGAGCTAAAGCCAGCGCGATTAGCGCCCACCACCGAAGCGACATATGGCGAGATTTCGCGATTGCCGGTTGAACCATTGAATTCATAAAAATTTCCTCCTGTTATGTTATTGATTGATCAATTACTTACTGTTAAAAAAATATTCGATCCGCCAAACCTCTTGAAGGTTTTCGTTATAGTCCCTTTGATCACTTTCGATCGAGTCTGTGCCAATAGGTGGGACTTTCCTCACCTCCTCGTTTCTTCTGTTAGTGATTGATCAATTACTAACTTGGTGATTTCACTATATCAGATCGTTATCAGTTGGTCAATAACCATTTGGAACAAATTTCACCTCCTCATCCTTTCATCAATTCAGGCAAATTAATCGCAACGGCAACATTGCACAGCATTCCACGGGCGAGAAACAGCATCGTTCTCTCTTCGGGCTTATCAATACCAGCTTCGCGGAAGGCAGTCAGCACCATATCACGGACTTCCTTAAAGCCGCTCCGCATCGTCTCCTGGATTGCATCTTCCCGAATGGTCTGCGCCTGCATCTGCAAAAGCACCTCGTTCTGGTACATCTCCTGGATGTTCATGTACTCCTGAATAAGCTTGGTCTCCAGCAATTCTGGCGAAGTCGTCTCCACCAACTTACGGAATGATTCGATGACCCGGGACCAAGAAACCTCCAGGGCGGCCAGCAATAAATTTTCCTTAGTCGCGAAAAAACGGAAGACGTAAGGCTGCGAAATTTTCGCCCGTTCCGCCACCTGCGCCGTCGTAGCTCGGTAGTATCCGATTTCTGCGAACACTTCGATCGCTGCGGAGATAATCTCGGATCTGCGATTAACTGTCGTTGTTTCGGGTTTAGCCATCCTCTTCTTCCTCCTATCAAAAGTGATTGATCAATAACTAAATCATTATACAATGGCTTCCGGAACAAATCAACAGGGTTGCTGCAAGCTCCTCAAGCGTCAAAGGGCAAAACTTTACGGAATACCCTCCGTCGATGATAAGAGCAACCGCTTCTATTCTCCATTACTTACGATGTTGTGATACTTTAATCTTTATTTGCGACCGGCCCAGCTCACTGCAAAGTGCTAGAAACATAATGGCACTATTCACCTAAAAGAAATAACGCCTGCCTGAAATCTGCCGGCAGGCCCCTGCTGCAGAAGTTGTTGAAAAATGGTTGAGAAAGGAACCTACGGTCAGTACACGTACTTATTCTCGAAAGGAAGTAGCACTACTTCTGGATGCTACAACTGAAACTGTACGTAATTGGGAACGTAACGGACTTATTACCGTTCCAAGAATGAACAATGGTAATCGGGCATATGGAGAACGGGAACTTGAACAGCTACGAGTTATTCGTACTTTGAGAAGTGCCCATTACTCAATTAATGCCATTTTACGTCCACTCAAACAAATTCATCAACCATTATCTGACATTTTCACCATTTTAAATACACCAATAGATGAAGAAGATATCGTATCAATAACGGATCAATTAGGCAAACCATTATTAGAGGCCATAACAGATGCAAAAACTACTTTAGCTTTGTTTCATGATAAATATTTTAAGGAGGGATCGTTAAGAGTGTAAACTCAGATGAACGGATTGTAGCAAGAAGGAGAAAAGAAAAATTAATTCACATGCGTTGCAGAGGAACGATACCTTTTTTGTTAACAAATAAACAGTTGGTGTGGACATTTACTCGCTAATTTGCATTCTATAATGATTTGTCGGGGAACAAGATTATGCTCACATTGAAAGCCGCTAATTTAGCCGATCGCGTCGCCGACTGCCTACGTGTCTATTTCGTTATCGTTTCCCGTTAGCTTAAAGATACTACACAATTTCCTGGTAAAGATCCTCTAAATCTTTTAACAAGTCAGGTATCCAAGTTTCTGAGCCATGGATTATTTCTGTCCCACCATAGACAAGCCAATGTAATGTCTTGATCAGCCAACATAAACCGCCTAGTCTGTAACGGCAAGTTTTAGGGCTATCCTCTGAGGGATGGCCCTTTCTTTGATCTTACTTTATCCATCTATGAATTTTAGGCACTCATAAATTAAGACTTACGACTCGAAAAACTGTATTACGGAGGCTATGCCATTCGTTACTTCGACTTCCGCTAGTGCTCCATTGACGAACGTCATCTGTGGGGGCACATGACCGCAGTCGATATCGTAGACTACTGGAACGCCTAGCTCCTCCGCAAGCTCTCGGTACACATCCAATACTTCATAATCGTCGATGGGCTTGTTCGCATCGCTTCTGCCGAATAGGATGGCGCTACAATGGTCAAACCAACCGGCCAGTCTCATTTGTACAAGTGAACGCCGAAGGTCGGTTACGTTCAATTCACAATTTTCAAGATACCAAAGAATCGGCTCGCCATGAATGAATTGACTCTGGAATGTCCGTACATTGCCATACGGCGTCCCAATCAAATGCCGGATGACATCAATACATCCCCCAAGTAGACGCCCGCGTACACGGGCATTATTGCCTGATGTTTGCCATGCGGTAGACTCGGTTAGATGAAAAACACATGGCGAAGGATTTTCGTGATCCCATGTCTTTTGAAACAGCTTTGACGAAAATTGCTGAACGGATTCACCGACCCGCGTCGCCAGCACGGTTTCCCACATTGCAGTTGTCTCGTCCGCATATTCCCCTCTCAAATCGATCAGATTCGTACCGTGAGCTGTGGCTATTCCTGTAGCGAGCGTAACAGCCAGTAATAGAACACTCGTATCTGAGTAGCCGAGAATCCACTTGGGCTGAATATGATCATATTCGATTCGATCCACTATTTCGATCAACAGTTCTCCGCCCCATGGCGGGAAGATCATTCCAATCTTTTCGTTCTGCAGTAAAGCGTTAAGTTCTGTAGACCTTATAGTGGCAGATGCCGACTTTGCTTTCTCTTGAGTCCATACTGTTTCCCCGCAAATCACCGGATAGCCCTTCTCTTTCAAACGGCCAATTGACTGTTTTACCAACTCGTGTAAAGGTCCTTTTACGCCGGATGATGGGGCGGTGACGCCTATCGTCGTCCCTTTCTGTAACAATGGATAGCGGATCATATACTGATTCCCCCTCAAACATGTTGCCAGATCTACTAGTCTGTTGTTTTGTGTCCTGCCAGCAAATTTGCATACATATATACGAATCCACGCCATGCAAGAACCGATTCTAGCACATTTTGGAATATATATCATATTCGTGACCTAGTACCAAGACCCCTTTTTCAAGGGGTCAATTTAATTCTAAGGTGATGTAAGAATGAGAATCATCAAGACAAGGCAGGACTTTGACGTAACCGCGTCGGTACATTTCGGTGGCACTCCTCGAAAATGTCGAGGGACCATGTTCTTGTCCCTCGACATATGGCTGGAACCCTACGAATAAGAAACAAGCTACCGATAAACGATAGCTTGTTTCCTTTTAAGAACCGTTTTCTATCACCGGTACTCATCCTTATGTCCGCCAAACTGGAAACCGAACTGACCACTATAACCGCCTAAATGGGCACCGGCATCGAAGCCAAAACCATGTCCCCCACCAAGATGTGCACCAGTATAACCACCGACACCATATTTTCCACCAAGATATCCACCTGCATGAACTCCCATCCCATGACCACCACCTAGTTGGCCGCCAGCATGAACTCCTACTCCATAGTCACCACCGAGATGGCTGCCAGCATGAGCTCCTATTCCTTGGCCACTCCCGAGATGACCACCGACAAAAATACCTGCTCCATAATCACCCCCAAGCTGACTGCCAGCATGAACACCAATGCCATGCCCGAAATGGTTGCCATTAGGAGAATAAACGCCATAATATGGTGCAGGATACGGATAATAATAAGATGGTTGAGGGAATCGACTATATGAGCATAAATAGGGGTTATTTATCATTAGTAAGCCTCCAATCTGATCGATGATTGTAGCTTATTCCGAACTGATAAAACATGATACTTGACCATGAAAATCAGCTTTTTTTCAATCTGTAAGCACGTCTTGATGCAGGTGGACCGAAGGTCGTCCTGCTTCCTACGTTTTGACGACTCGGCGACCTACGGGTGGCGTACGATCTCGGCGATTCCGTCTATGTCGAAGCCATTCAGAGTCGTACTATTGATAGACCTCTGATATCCATGGGGTGCCCCTTTATTTAATCCTAAAATAAAAAACGCCGCTTTATTTGGGCAGCGGCAGCCCTTGCAATCCACTCTTTAACCGCAACAGTCACGGTGGGAAAGGAGGGCAGAAGAAAATAACAAACAAGAGAAGAGTAATATATTCATATGATATTAAAATCATTTTTGACTAAGTGAGATATCTTCGAGTTAAGAATTAAATTGAGTTGGTTTCTACATATACACCCCGACAAATAGGAGCATACGCCAACGCTATGCCCCTTCTCTGCTTTTTTCCTTCTATGATACTCCATCCACTCACAATCACGGCAACCCACCACTTAAATAAGCTCTGATTTTGTCGTTTAAAAGTAATTATTCTCTAAATTTATGTCTACAACGATTGTCTAAACCAATTACGATCTATCTATCAAAAATTACAGCTATTAAAACATCTATAATTATTAAACCAATAATTAAACCAGGCATACTTTTAGTGTCTGGTCTTTCGCTGCGCTTTGACTGAACATCAGGAAGCCCATCGCTTGATCAAAATAATCCCGATTCGGTCTCTGATTAGCCTGCAACGTCATGGCAAGTCTAGGGTCATTCTCAATTTGCTCTTTCTCCATTAGACAACTCGACTGAATTTATATGAACTGCCATTTTGCCCCATCCTTCCATTACAAATCCCCTAGTTTATTCACGAACTTTACGGACAAGAAGACACTTGCCAAGCCTAACAGGCAGAATAAAGCATAAAGAAGATCATGGTTCAACGTGATACGTAACAACCCACTGAAATTCGGGAACTGCATCATGAATATCGCGCAAATGACCGTCGGAATGACCGCTCGCTTCCAGATGCCGAACCAGAACAGCGGAACCAGCGAGGCAAGTGCGACAACGACGGAGTGAATGACCGCTCGAGCGGCATAATGCATAAGATCCGCTGCTGTAGGCGTTCCAGGAATGATATCCGTCACCTGATCGAACGCATATGTCGCAATACCGCTCAACACGAACGATATCATCGTCCCGAGAAATACAGCTAGGAAGATAAACAGCACTTTCGCCGTCACGAGTCTTTTTCGACTGATCGGGTATCCGAATGATAGGGCGATCGTCTTATTCTTGTACTCTTCAATGAATACATGATTGATCAAGGACGCGCCGAATAAGAGAAACCCCAGCTGGATGGGCAGCATCAGATCCATGGCGGCTGCGTAACTCTCGCCAAAAGAAATCGTCGGCATGTCGGCAAAGACTACTCTCAGCATCAGGAAAGGCAGGAACATCAGAATGATCCAGTATATCACCGCTTCGCCGATCACCTTCTTCCGCTCCAGCTTCATCCATTCGAGCTCGATTAGTTTCATCATATCGGTTCACCCCTTCCCCTGAATTTGATGATAGAAATAGTCTTCGAGCGTACTGGTATGTTTCTGAATCTCCTCAATTTCGATCTCGTGGGCTACGAGCAGCTTCGTGATCTGTCCAGGCGATATCTCGGCATCATAGATCCGGATTCGCTGACCATGTACAATCTTCATATTGGAAATTTGCAGCTGCTGTTCCAGCAAGAAGGCCGATCTTTGCACATTCGAGGTCAGTATTTCAATATAATCGGTCCCATGTCGGCGTAACTCCTGCAGAGAAACTTCGTCGACCAACTGTCCCTGCCGAATGACACCGATCCGGTCCGCCACCTGCTCGATTTCGCCTAAGATATGGCTCGACAGCAGAAACGTAATCCCATATTCCTGATTTAGTGTTCGAATCAAATCCCTCATGTGTTTGATCCCGATGGGGTCCAGCCCATTTGTGGGCTCATCAAGCACGATCAGCTCCGGTTTGGTGACGGCTGCTCGTGCAATACCTAGGCGCTGCTTCATGCCGAGGGAGAATTCCTTTACTTTTTTACCTTCAATACCAGTTAATTGGACCAGATCCAACGCTTGGCGCATCCCCTGCTGATCATAGTAACCCAAGTATTCGCAGTGAAGCTGAAGATTCTCCACGGCTGTCAGGTGCTCGAAGAAGATGGGATATTCAATGATGCTTCCGACTCGCTTCAGTCCCTCCTTCGCGGTTTCGGAGAATGGCTTGCCGAACAGCATGATCGTCCCGGAGGTTGGCAAGATGAGTCCGGTGAGCATTTTCATGATTGTCGTTTTACCTGCACCGTTGGGACCCAGCAGACCAAAAATTTCGCCCTTTCTCACATTCAGATTGACACCGGATACGATGGTATTGCCATTTGCGATCTTCGTCAGCTTGGAGGTTTGTATGATGGCATTCATTGAGATTCACCGCCTTGTTTACGATTGGTTTCCTTTGTTATTTAAAGGATAGACCAGAGATTGAAGATATTCCTTTCCCAATCCTTACATGTTTCTTAAGAATCGAAATCTGTGTACGAACCACATAGAAAAAGAGACGTTGAACGAAAGAACAACCTCTCTTGTTTAGCTTCAGTAGGTTAACTGCTTGAATTTGCAGGTGAAGGTCGTCATTCGCTCACTCTGTGAGCTGCTCAAGCAGATGGACCCATTCATTTCCTCCGTTAAGCGTTTCGTAATGCTGAGTCCCAGCCCGCTTCCTTGAAATTGCGGGTTGCGCGCATCGTCCAGCGTATAGAGCCTCTCAAATACACGCTCCTGATGAATCTCTGCAATGCCTTTGCCGCGATCCCACACGTCGACAGCGACGAACCCTCCTTCTTCCCGAACCGTCAACCCGAATACTCCGCCGTCACTGCCATAGCGAATGGCATTCGAGATGAGATTACTCAGTATGCGCTGCAGAGCATCCTTGTTGCCAAGGAAGAAGCATGGCCGTTCTGGTATGTCGATCTGAACCTGCAGGTTGTTGGATACCAGCAGGTCGTAATACTCGAGCACGCTGCTCTTGCATACCTCGCTGAGAGAAATTTTGCTAAGCGGTATGTCATAGTCTTCCGATTCGATCTTGACCAGATCAAAGAACTGATTCAGCAATGAGATTAGACTGTTTACTTTATCATTTAGTCGCTCCATGAGCTGCTCCTTCTCTTGCGGAGTTAACGCATGCTGCTGATTTAATTTCTCCGTATAACCCAGAATGACTGTCAGCGGCGTCTTCAGATCATGGGACATATTCGAGATCATTTTCCGTTGGCTGTCCTTCGTGCGGGCATAGTCCGCAAAGACCTTCTGCTTGTTATCGAGGAGGCGGTTGATCTGGATCAACAGCTGACGAACCGGATCATCCCCTGTCGATACCAGCACTTTCTCGGCCGTTTCATGCTGCAGGATGTCAGATACTCGGTTTGAGATTTCAAGAATGCTTTGACTTCGTTTATAATGCAGATATGATTGCCAGCCAATTACCAAGATCAACAGCCCCATCGTGACGGTTAAAAAAAGGATCATGGCCTACTCCCCCAACTTGTATCCGATTCCCCAAATTGTCCGGATGTATTGCGGATTGGACGGATCAACTTCAATTTTTTCCCGCAATCTGCGGATATGTACGTTGATGACGTTCTCATTCCCATAGTAATCATCTTTCCAGATGAGCTGGTAGATTTGCTCCTTCGTGAATACCCTGCTGTGATTGGTCATCAGAAGCTTTAGGATGTGAAACTCCTTGGATGTCAGCGAAACGTTGTTTCCTTTGACTTTTACGGAGAACGAATGCAGATCCAGAACTAGGTCCTGATAATTGAGCACAGGAGGCTTGGCCGGTTTGCTGTCCGTTTCCGCATACAGTGTCGCCCTTCGAATAGCTGCCTGGACTCTGGCTGTGAGCTCGATCATGGAGAATGGCTTGCTGATATAATCATCCGCTCCAAACCCAAGGCCTAAAGCCTTGTCCAAATCGCTGCCTTTCGCTGAGATGATCAGGACCGGGACTTTGCTTGTCCCTCGAATTTGCTTGAGCAATTCCATACCATTGATCTTCGGCAGCATTAAATCGAGCAATATGAGATCAAACTTCTCACTTTGAAACTGTGCAAGGGCTTCCTCTCCATCACGTGCGGAAACTACGGAGTAGTCCTCTTGTTGCAGCTGACTCTCGATTAATTGATGAATGTCGTTGTCGTCTTCAACGAGCAATATTCGTTTTTGCATTTAAGTTCCTCCTGAACAGGGATATACGCTTGTTGCGGTTTCTTTGCGATCATGCGAATTGTAGTTTTATGCTTCGATTTTAACATAAATTAGCATAAGTAGCCGTGGAGATCCGCTAGATTTACACAACTTGATATACAAAAAGAAGCCACACAACACGTGGCTCCTTTAAAGTATATTCCAGGTAATCACCTGACCGAATTGCTGATGTTATATATCTTTCTGATTCGCTTTGAACGGTGGATAGTGATACGAGCACGGGACCGGCAAAGTCGGAAGCCTCTTCCCCTTTCGGCATTTGAAGACGGAAGAGAAAAGCGTCGCCTTGCTCTGACTGCCATACGATGTAATCAACTTTGTCATTATGGCTTCACAATACATTTGATCTTTTGGTGTGACTTTAAGAAAATATAATCATAAGATGTTCCTTTAATGTGATATACAGATGATTTTGATTAGTTCTTTATGGTTGTTACGGGTTCATTCCGTTATCCTGCCCGTTAGCTTAATGAATTAGAGCAGTGAAAAGTAGTTAAATATTTATCTAATCGGTAATCGGAACATGTTCTTGTCCAGTTAAAAATGGTTATAGTATCTTCTTGGCGTAAGGGATTTTCCGAATCAGCATAGCGAGTAAATAACTCGTGATCGTCCCTAACCCACCTAATATCAGAAACTCAATAAACGGAGGCATTTGCGCGCTGTGCAACCAAATGCTATAAGCGATCAATACGAGTGAATGGATGATATAAACCGTATACGAGGTAGCATCCACACTACGTAGAAATCCGTTCGTTTGATTGCTATATTTGCGGTACACTGCCAACAATAGTAGCGAGATGCCAAATCCGACAAAGGGCTCCCACATGGCATAAATGAAGGCATTTGTGTTTAGTCCCCCTCCGGTACTCAATGTCGGATTGAGGATGAGAGCGGCGATCGGAAGTATCGGCAGGAAAACGAGTGCGATGATGCCCATGATTTTCACGGTTCGACGTGGAATACTCGTTAACCAAAGATTGCGGTACGCCATGATCCCTGCAATAAAGAGTACGATATATGCAGGAAAATAACCAAAGTTCAATCCAAATATCAGCGTACCAATCGGGAATATTTGCCGAATTCCGAAGGTTACAAGCCCAATGAGCGTGGCAGTAAGCAAAAGCACTTTCACCGATGGAAAAGGGATACTCTTCTTCGGTGCACTCTCTTTCCTTACCATACTTACAAGCGCGTAAACTGCATTAAACACAAGCAGTGCGAGCAGAAACCAGAGTGGTCCAGGTTCTGTGATTGCAAAGCTGAGGATCTGGGTCCGATAAAACTCCCAAAATGACACTACTTTGCTAGCGTTTGCGTTGTAGTGGAGCGTAGTGGTATATAAAATCACTGGACTGATGAGGAAGATATAAACGATCAACGGAATCCCCAAGCGCATCAGCCGATCTTTGAGAAAAGGCTTTGGTCCTTTGCGATCAAAAGATGAGGGCACGAAGTACCCCGCGATAAAGAAGAATAATCCCATAAAGAACGCTTGGTTGATAAAGACAAACAACAGCATCAGCACAAAACTCGCATCTGGCTTTTGCAGCGTATCAAAAAAATACCACGAACCCGGTACAGCATATGTCGTCGCTGCATGATGGAACACAACCAGAATCGTGAGAAATGTCCGCAGATGATCCATATAAAATAGACGATTGTTCATGTTGTTCCCCCTTTTATATGATGTTTTTCTTATTTGCTTTTCGCCTTGCGAAACCCACTAATAATACTAAATGGCATACTGCTTGAAATTAGCAGCCGGACGATACATTAAAATTCCGACTTCTGGTTCGTTGGATAACAATTGAGCAACAGCTATAAACATTTCGAAAACTCCTGCTGCAATCGCAAAAAGCCAAAGCAGATAAGATTTTTAACATCAGGCGGAATCCTCTTGTTGAACATAATAACCATTCCCTTCCATTGAATTGTATCTTTATGTTACTTGGAGAATGGAGTGCCCCAAAACAACCTTGAGTCTGATTCATAGCTCAGTCTACAGTCCGAGTTTTTTATTTACCTATCATAGGTGACGCCCATTATCTCATTGAAATGCAGCCGAATGTAGCCAGCTAGCTTCATTATCTTATTAATTTAGCGTTTCCCGTTACGTTGTACAGGTGTATTTATAATGCGTTTCATAATAATGAGCAGAACTTGAATGAAAATTCAGTAGTTGTTTTGAATGATGATTTTGGCTCGTTACTGTTCAACTAATTTGTGTATATCCGACACGTTGACCTACCTACTCTCCTCAATTTATTCAATTAACCTTCCCGTTAGCTTAATGAAATTGCATGGAAACTTAAATTAGATACTTATCTAATCGGTAATCGGACCATGTTCTTGTCCTTTACGGCAATCGGTACAAGTTCTTGTCCCGATAAAACAAAAAAGCCGCTAAAATAGCGACTTTCCATGGGACAATGTTTCTGTCCTCCGACACTTAGCTTCTTAAAGCAAAGTGTAGATAGACGAACCTTCGTCAAGGAAGATACGAATGCCCCCGTTCATCCACCAAGCCCTATTCCTCTACTTGGCGCCGCAATGACCGCAGTAACGCCAAAGCAAGAAGGGCGTTTCCCAGTTCGAGGTTGACTCGAATTTGACTGACTTGTATGTTGTGCTCTTGCACCTCAGTGGCTTTACTATGTTTATCACCTCCTATCCTCTCAAACATAAGAAAACACAAAAAAAGCCGCCAAATTAGCGACTTCCAATGGAACGATGTTCGTGTCCTTCGACAACTGGGTTCAGCAAATTCCAAAATTGTTCAACCATGACGGATGGCGGATACGGCATCGAACGGATAATCCACCATTCCAATACACCCACTGATGCTGAAATTAAAAATTGTACTGTAATGTCCCTGTTCCTGTCCTGATCGAGATTGATTGAATCCAGATGTTCCATCAGACTTTTTCTGAACATGGTCTCCATTTGGTTTCGAAATACCATGCTTCCCTTGCTCTTCAGCATAATCGAGTAGAAAGAAGCATGCTGCTCCAAATATTCAAAAGTGTGAAGTAGTGCGGTTTTGGAAGGAAGATAAGCCAGGTCATCTCCAGACATACAATGTCGAAGCAACTGGTTAATCTCAGCTGCTATGCATTGCTCGCGCAGATCGTACTTGTCATCGAAATGCAGATACACCGTTCCTCGATTGACATTCGCTTCTGCCGCAATTTGATTAATCGTTATGCGCTCGAATTCCTTTTCTGACATTAGCCTCATAAAAGCATCATTAATCGCCTGCCTTGATTTTGGCATACGCTTGGTCATAATCCTTCTCCCCTTTACCTATCCTAAAAATGGTCACTTTGAAGTCCTGTGTTGAAAAATCAACAACTGAGCTTGTTTTAACCATTGAACCCCATTTATCGCTCTGATACTTTCACTATATAAAACTCATGTTGATAGATCAACATGTGATCAATTCAAGAGGAGGTTTACAACATGAAACTTACAGGAAACACGATTTTTATTACAGGCGGCGGCTCGGGAATTGGACGTGCGTTAGCAGAAGCTCTCCACCATCTTGGAAACAAAGTTATTATCTCTGGTCGACGTAAAGAGCGATTGGATGAGACAATCCAAGCGAATCCCGGTATGTCCGCAGTGGAATTGAATGTACAAGATCCTGCCAGCATAGAGGTGGTTGCCAAGCAGCTAATCGAAGAATTCCCGGATTTGAATGTCTTGATTAACAACGCCGGCATCATACAGCCCGATGACGCGGCGGGCGTGATCGATGAGGATGTTTTGATTTCGACGGTCGAGACAAACTTGTTAGGCCCAATTCGGTTGACATCTGCATTAATCGTTCATCTGAAGTCCAAAGAAGAAGCTATTGTCATCAACACGACTTCGATCCTTGGTTTTGTACCGTTAGCCGCAACTGCTATATATTCCGCAACGAAGGCAGCGCTTCATACCTATACGCTGTCCCAAAGATACATGCTTAAAGACACTTCGGTAAAAGTGATAGAAATGGTGCCACCGTGGGTTCAAAGCAATAACGATGAACCGCGTGCGATGCCACTTTCGTCATTCATTGATGCGACGATAAAGGTACTTGGTACGGATACAGACGAAGTTCTGGTCGAAGAAGCGAAAATGTTTCGAAATAACCCTGGCCCGAATGAAGGTGTTTTTGTGACCCACCTTAACGATACGATGAAGTCTGAACCTCCAAAGATTCATTAATCCACCTATCATTTAATTTCTAAAATTCAGATGAACATCACTGTGATGGCTCTAATCACAAAGGGCCCTAATGCGATGTAACGAGGATGCTCCAAAATACGATAACCCTATGTACCTTTTCAAACGTTACCATATCCCGGAACCTGCACACATATATACAAATCCATAGCTTACTAGAAATTCCGCAAAAAACTTGCCATTACTTATGATACGGTTCAACGTATCATTTATAGCGCGAATTTTGGTGCGACTAAATGGTAAGCCTATTCAAAAACGCCCATCCGATCACCGGATGGGCGTTTCTTACTTCCTACTTCTCCTGCTCCTTTATCACCTGCTCAATCCCGAGCAGAATCAGCTTCAAGCCAAATTCGAACGCCTTGTCGGTACCCATTAGTTCGAACAGCCCGTTCGTGAACATTCTCCGGAACAGTCCCGCATCCGTCTCGCTCATGGAATCCAGAAGGCGAGTCATTTCCTCACCCGGAAGCGCTCCCGCTCCATGGTCCTTAAGAATCGCGGAGACATTGCGCTGGTGCTCATAATCATCCAGAACGAAGTTGAAGACATAATTCATAATCGTAAGAACCGTTTGTATTTTTTGCTCTTGCTCAAGCGGCGTCGATTCCACGCAGAGCAGCATACGGTTGGTGAACCGGATGATGTCCGGTTCGTGGGGCAGCGTCGACATCATGAGCTGCGTGGAGCAAGGATACCGGCTGAGCACGCTTCGGACCGTTACCGCAAGTCCCTTCAGCTGCTCCTTCCAGTCCCCCTCGGAGTGGTACTCCTCCAGAATGATTTTCGATACCTGGTTGGCCAGACGCTGGTAGAGAATCTGCTTGCTCTTAAAGTACCAGTATATAGAGGGAGCCTGAATCCCTAGCCTAACGGCCAATCGTCTCATGCTGAATTTCTCGATCCCCTCCTCACCAAGTAACTCCCACGAGGCTTCCAAAATCCTATCCTCCGAAATCTGAGGTTGCTGTTTTTTCATCGTTATCCGTCCTTTTATCTAATAGTGTAAGTTTATTCTTTACAGGTTCATAGGTTCATGATATCATCTAACACTGTAAGGTTCAATCTAACACTGTAAGAGTGGATCTAGAATAAATAAAGAAAGTAGTGACCCGCATGGATGCAGAAAACCTCCATTACTTTGAAAAAGCCCCGGTCGCAAAAGCCGTAGCTCACTTCGCTGTACCTATGATGCTAGGCACGTCAATGAGTGTCATCTATTCCATCTTGAATGCCTATTTCCTTGGTACACTTGACAATACCGCCATGTTAACCGCACTCGCATTAACCTTGCCGTTATTCGCAATTATTATGGCGCTAGGCAACTTGATTGGCATGGGTAGCGGTACATTCATCTCCCGTTTGCTGGGTGAGAAAAAATATGATGATGTAAAGCATGTATCTTCATTCGCTTTTTACAGCAGTTTGGTTCTCGGTCTGATTGTGATGGCCATCGGTCTTCCGTTGATCGATCCCATCGTTTATGGTCTGGGGGCAACGCCTGACTCCTTCGGATTCACGAAGGACTATGTCACGATTATGCTTATCGGTTCACCAATCGTCGTATTATTCTTCACGCTGGAGAATATCGTGCGCTCGGAGGGTGCAGCCATCACATCGATGATCGGTATGATTCTCAGTGTGGTCGTCAATATTATTCTCGATTCGTTCGTCATCTTCGTTTTTCATTGGGATGTGATTGGTGTAGCGTCTGCTACGGTCATTTCCAACTTGGTTGCGAGTGTATTCTACGCCTTCCATATTGGATACAAGAGCCAATTCTTAACCGTCTCCGTAAAATGGTTCAAGGCTTCCAAGGAGATTCTGAGCAATGTATTCAAAATCGGAGTTCCCGTCTTTATTATGAGTATCTTTTTGGGTGCAATGTCGCTCATCTTAAATCGTTTTCTTATTGAATATGGAGATCCAGCCGTAGCGGCTTACGGAATTTCATCACGTTTATTGCAATTTCCTGAGTTTATTCTGATGGGCTTATGCGAGGGAGTCGTGCCGCTCATTGCCTTTTCTTTTACAGCGAATAAATTACGGATGAAGCAAACCATTGGATTTACGATCAAAACGATTGTGGCGTTAGCCGTCGTATTCGGTGTCATCGTCTATCTGATTTCCGATCACTTAATCGGTTTATTTACGAATGACCCGCAATTAATTGAAATGGGCAGCTACATTTTGCATGTGACATTCTTATCCTTGTTCATTACAGGAATGACCACGTTGTTTACGGGGATTTTCCAAGCAACAGCGCAAGGAACGGCCGCGTTTATTATGTCCATTATTCAAGGAGTTACTCTGATTCCTGTGCTCTATATCGCCAATTGGATGAACGGCTTTCACGGGGTGATCTGGTCGCTCGTCATTGCGGATGTCGTCGCATTCCTTGTCGGTGCCATCATGCTGTATGTTTTGCGGAACAAATTGCAGCCGGATTTTGATAATTTAGTACAGTAGAAACCAAAATCTAAAACACGCAAGAAGGCAGGATAATGGCACCTCCTGCCTTTTTATACACGGTGAAGCCAAAAACTTCACCGTCACTTGTGGTAAGGCTCAATGTGTTTGAACTTCAATTATCCTGCCCGTTAGCTTAATGAGTTTGCATGGAAACATAGTCTAATCGGTAATTGGCTCATGTTCTTATCCTTTTCGGCAATCGGTACAAGTTCTTGTCCTTGGCTCGGGACAAGAACTTGTACCGATAATACAAAAAAGCCGCTAATAAAGCGACTTTCAATGGGTCTATATTCTTGTCTACCGACAATAAACGAGAAAATACCTGCCCCTCTCCCGGGCAGGTATTATAGGTGAATCGTATGAATGGCTTACCAACATCGATCATTAAATATTAGTCCAGAAGGCTGTAGATCTGAATGCTCTCCACCTTGGCATCCTTGATATGAAACGACATCACATCCACATAATTGGATGGCTCGTAACGGAAGTCATCCTCCTCATTAGGGGCTCCATCACCAAGCAGTTTCCCTTCAGGGTAGGCGTTTTTGAGTGTATCCAGGCTATCTCCTGCTTTAATGTTTCGCACTGTCGCGTACTTAGGATCTGTAATTTCGATATGAAAGATGGAGTCTTGTTTCCCCTCCGGTATACTGATTGTTTTAATCTCCAGACCAGGATACGTATACACCTTTTCTGTAAAACCGATTAACGTATCCATGTTTGTTCCATCGCCGGCACGGTACGTATGAGATTTCAGGTTATCCGGTTTGCCCAGCATCTGTTCCATCTGATCTTCATTCGCTGTATCCGAAATCGCAATGGTGTGCTCATTATAGACAAAAGCAAGCTCCTTCAGCACCACATTGCCTTCCTTCTCGATCGAACCTTCCTTAATAGCTTCAGCACTTTGTCCTTCCGAATTTTCTGAAGCAGGCGCAGTAGAATTGGATGCTCCTTCGCCTTTGGCCTGTTCGTCGGGCGTATTTTTTTCAGACGAGTTCTGTGCCGCTTCTGGCGACTTGGCACCATTGGACTGACAGCCCGTCAGTGCCATCGTTAGAAAAATACTCAGCAGGATAGCAGCTGTAGCTTTGTTTATCAATTTCATCATGATCCCTCCATAAATGTGTGGTTTCTTCTTATGAAGTGATTATAAAAAAAGCATTTGTTAGTCTCATAACAGAATTGTATCAATCTTGTAACGTTAACTATTTACGCGCGTGTTTACGCACGGGGTAACACAATCGTAACGGTCGTTCCTTCCCCGATTTGACTTTCCATGTCGATATATCCATTAAACCGCTCTACAATCTCTTTACAAATAGAAAGCCCAAGACCTGAACCGTTCGCCGTGCTTGCATTTTTCGCCCGGTAAAAGCGTTCCTGCACTCTCTCCAGCTCATCGCCCGCGATACCGATACCTTGATCACGTATCCGTATAACGACCTCGCTTGGCGTATGTGTAAGCTTCAATTCGATTAGCGATGGACTGCCTGAATATTTGATGGCATTGTCCACAAGGTTGGCGATTGCATGGGACATTAGCATTGGATTCACGTTGGAGTGGACTCTCGTCAGAAGCTTATCCTCCGCTTCCGCCTCCCTGAACAGAATCTCGATTCCTTTATCTTTGGCCTTGGCACCCATACTCGTTGCGACTTGCTGAATCAGTTCGTTCATTTCCGTCTTCTTGGATTCCAGTTCGTTAGAACCAGCTTTGTCGAATCGGGATAGCAACAACAGTTCATTAATCAAGCGCGTCAGCCGATCCGATTCCTGCAGCAGATGAGCATAAATTTTTTGCAGCTCCTTGTTCTCGTTCTCCCCTTCAACCAAGTATTGAGAGAAACCACGAATGGCTGCCAAGGGTGTTTTTAACTCGTGAGATACGTTGGAGACAAATTGTTTCTGATACTGAATATAATCATGAAGCTGCCGTCCCATGGAATCCAGCCCATCTGCCAGCATGCCCAGCTCATCCTTCCGGTTTAGATGAACTCTCCGAAACTCCTGTCTAGAGAAACTTTGCGCAGCGCCAAGCAACAGCTTAATCGGCTTGGTTGTGTTGCGGGCAATCCACAGACTGGATAACGTAATCAGTACAATAAATCCGCCTGCACCCGCAAACAGGATATAACGGATTTGATCCATAATCGCATAGAAGTAGGAAATGTCGTCCACGAACTCATACACATAAGCGTTTTCGTAAAATTGATTCTGAATGGGAGTCGCAAAATAAAGCAGATGATCTTCCGTTACAGTGTAGGCATAATTGCCGCTCAGGGCTTTCTCAATATTTTTGTCAAAAATAAGAGGTTTGCCATCATTAATGATGATGCCATCCACAGCCAAGCCCAGCAACTGCTTGGAGCTATCATAGATACGTACTTCCTTGCCTGAAGCTTTCAGCTTCTCCAGAGCAAGTCTGACGATTTCTTCTGTCTGCGGTTCTCCTGTCGATGATCTATGCTGTGCCAACACCTCACGGAAGGACAACTCGGACAGATCCGCCTTCTCCATCATCTGTTTTTCAATGGTAATGAAGCTGTAGTAATCGATGGCTTTATTCACCGCAATAATGATGATACCAAAGGACAGCACGGAGAAAAATAAATAATTCAGCAGTAACCGGGTTGCGTATTTCAGGCCTCGTCACCTCCAAGTTGATAGCCAAATCCATAGATCGTCCTGACATACTTCGGTTCGTCCGCGTTATCCTCCAGCTTCTTCCGTAATCGCATGATGGTCATATCCACACTGCGACTGTCTCCCATAAAGTCATATCCCCATCCGATCTGCAGCAGCTCATCCCGTGTAAAGATTTTGTCTGGCCTTTTGAGTAACGTTTCCAGAATCTTAAACTCTTTGGCCGTTAAAGACACGGGTACACCGTTTTTCAGCACCCTTCGGCTTTCCAGATCAAATGTCAGCTCTTCATGAATGATGCGTGTAGATTTCACTTCTGTTCCTTCAATTGATTCCTCCTTGCTCTCGTTTCTTCTCAGAATCACCTTGATCCGAGCGAGCAATTCACGATTGTCAAAGGGTTTGGTCATGTAATCTTCCGCCCCTAGCTCTAGTCCCAACACCTTGTCGATTACCTCATTTTTGGCAGAGAGCATGATCACAGGAACGGCACGTTTCCCGGTGATTTCCTTGCACAGGTCATATCCGGAGCAGTCAGGCAGCATCAAGTCAAGCACCACCAGGTCCGGCCCAAAAGCATCCAGCAGCTGCAGGGCTATTTTTCCGTTTTCAGCCGTTTGAACGACGTAGTTTTCTCTTCTCAGTACGAGCTCAATTAAATCCCTGATTGCGGCTTCATCGTCAATGACAAGTATTTTCTTCAATGTGCACCCCTTCTAGCCTTGTTCACCAGCTTGAATCATCATTTACCCTCATCTTAGCACAGACACTTTAGATTCCTCTACCAACTGGAAGATGAGGTATATTCCACTGACAATCCATGGATCTGCTCTGGGTACTCATTGTTGGTGGACTTATTGACTGGTTAAGCGGCAACTTGTTGGAGCGGGACGTAACCGAGCGGTGTACTTGGGAACATTATTGCGGGTTTTATCGGTTCCTGGTTAGGAACAGTATTGCTGGGACCAAGGGGGCCGGTGATTGGCGGATGCTGCCAGGGCATAAAGGTACAGGATAAATATAAAAGGACCGAAAGCATTCATCGATGGAAGATGAACACTTACGGTCCTTTTTTTATTTTTGTACTGATTTCATCCATTCTTTCAGCGCCTGAACAACCTGCTGAAGCTGTTCCTGTCCGGTAACCATAGGCGCGCTGCCTCCCTTTTTGTATTCCGTAGGAGCCAAATTGACCATGGGTTGCCACTCTTTATACTCACGAATGTCGTGTTTTTCGGAAGGTAAAATACCCCTTTGATCTATCCGTGTATTATTTGTCGTAACTCGTTCCTTTAGTATGAACTCTTCTTGTGGATAAGAGTTCGATTTCCTCAAAGGTAAGATATACTGTCTATCGATGAGAATGTATCATTCCTGCTGTCTGCTTTATGAGATAATTAAAGGCAAACACTTAGAATTTTAAGGCGATTTCGCACGCTTGTTGTATCGCCTTTACTTTGATCTCAGGTTCCTGATCGATTTTTGCAGCCATTCCCTCAACAAAAATCCCCTCAAAGCTAGGAATCCCAACGAAATCCATAATGACTTTCAGGTGGCGATGACCCATTTCTAGGTCTGCATCATCTGAGCCTGGTGACAAGAAGCTACCGCTAGCTTGGATATGGACGGCTTTTTTATCACTCAACAAGCCGATCCTGCCGATATCCGGTAAATATTTGAAAGTCTTGCCTGCTATACAAATGGAATCAATGTATGACTTCATAACGGGTGGATACGAATAATTCCAAACTGGAGTAACAAATATATATTTATCTGCAGCAACAAATTGATCAACCAATTCATTGATTCGGCTCAGCTTCGTTTTCTCTGCTTCGGTCAATTTTTCAAATGTAGTGCCCGCCTTCAGTTTGTCCCATCCGTTAAAAACATCAGTATCCAGTTGTGGTATATCCATTTTATATAGATCAAGATGAATTACCTCATCATTCAAATTGGCAGATCGGTAAGCCTGTACAAATTCATTACCTACTAACATGCTGTATGATTTTTCATGATCGTGTGGATTTGCCGTAATATACAGAACTGTTGCCATGATGGCAATACCCTCCTCATTATTTGCTCTCGGAAACTGTTACGATCTGCCTTGTAGAGACGTTTAGTCTATTCCAGAGATTGGCCGTAGAGATCCCGGCGATCAGCGTGGCCAATGCCTGGACATCGAAGTGTCGGGCTGCCTCGTTAAAGATCTCATCCGGCACTGGGTCCACTCGGTCATTGAGTCGGGTAACCGCTTCACTGAGCGCAAGTGTAGAACGCTCGGAGTCATTGAAGTATTGCGTCTCACGCCATGCCGACACGGCCAAAAGTCGCTCTGCAGATTCACCTGTCGCCAATGCATTACGCGAATGAAGTTCGACGCATACACTATCCCCATTAATTTGGCTTGCCCGAAGATATGCGAGAAAAAGCGTGCGCTTGGGAATACCTGTTTGCTCTGCGGATACAAATAGGGCTTTGCCAAGGGCTTGTAAGGCTTGAGTCGCATCGGGTACGATCGTAGCAGGACTATCTATTCTTGATTTCAAATGAAAAACTCCTTTAATTAAGATTAGAACCGGTTTTGGCTCTCCAATATGTTGACGGATCAGACCTTGGGATGTGTGACATTATTTCATGAGAAATGTAAAAATCAGTTGAATGCGACGTCTTGTCACATTGTTCAGCTTACATTCGTCAGTACTTATAGTGGTTTATTATTTTTGTACGAGGGAGTTTGAAGGATGAGCGAACAGGATTGGTTGGCAAATACATTCGAAACGCATCGGAAGAACCTTCAGGTTGTTGCTTATCGAATGCTTGGATCATTAAGCGAGGCGGAAGACGCGGTACAGGAGTCTTGGTTGCGTCTTAGTCGTGTGGATGCAAAAGGCATTGAGAACTTGGGGGGATGGTTGACCACCGTTGTTTCGCGTGTATGTCTCGATATGCTACGATTGCGTAAATCAAGGCGCGAAGAATCGATCGAAGCTCATTTGCCCGATTCTTTCAACAGCCAAGAAAATATAATCGACCCTGAACAAGAGGCCATATTAGCTGATTCTATCGGTATTGCACTATTAGTCGTGCTCAATAATTTGAAACCTGCGGAACGCATTACGTTCGTGCTGCACGATGTTTTCGCCATGCCTTTTAATGAAATTGCTCCTATTGTAGGAAAATCGGAAGCCGCGACAAGGCAGCTTGCGAGCAGGGCACGTCACCGGGTTCGAGGGGTGAAAGCATCGGAAGTCGACATTGCTCATCAACGCAAAGTTGTTCAAGCTTTTCTTGCTGCAGCGCATGCAGGCGATTTCGATACGCTAATAGCTGTGCTTGATCCGGACGTTATACTTCGAGACGATCGTCCAACTGAATCTTCAAGAGTAACGCGAGGAGCGATCGCTTTAGCAAAACAAGTATCGGGACGTGCACAGAAAGCAGCCCAACTAGCCTTGGTAAATGGAACCGTAGGAATCATTGCGGCCCCTCAAGGAAGATTGCTCTATGTACTCAAATTTACAATGAGTCACGGGAAGATTGCCGAGGTCGACCTGATCTCCGATCCAGAACGCGTACGCCAGCTTGATCTGGCGGTATTGAGTAATTGAGCCTTAAACTCAGCGTCTTCGACGGTGTGAAAGACATAATCCCCCCATATAAAATATAACAGTTATTAAAACCATAACACGCTCAAGCGGCACCCTTTGGGTGCCATTTTCTTATTAATGTCCTATTGTATCGCCTATTACATAATTACGTACGGATATTTTGTTCTCGTAAAGACTTTAGCTTGGGAACTGGACTGCTTTCTTCTCCTTTGTACAGTCAAATTTTACAGGAGATGGTAGTTTGTCTATGACAAACAATGAAACACGCCTTAAACCAACTTACATTTTGTCTTCTGGGAGTAAAAGAAAAAGCACCCCAAAGGATGCTATTTCTCCAACACAGGTCTCATATATTCCGCATTGAGCCGATCTTACTTAACATCACCATCACATTTGCGACATTTGTACAGATTCTCTGACACATGCTTTCCATAAGAAAGTTACGAGTGACTCTCCTTTTTGTCTCAGGAATAATGAGTCGCCGTTCCAAAGATGAATCCAAATCACCAAAAGTACTAAGGTTAAACGGGAAAGCAAAGTCAACTTACGTTCAGTTCGTGTTCATTTTACTTTCAAACCCAACCTCGTCTCACATGCCCCACCTAATACACCTACCCCCAGGTAATTAAACAGTCCCTGTTGTTACAATTAATTTTCGAGGTATCGATACAAGGTTGTTTTACTAATCCCGGTTTCTTCACGTATTTGCGCAAGCGTATATTTATTGCTTTCATACATTTGGATCGCCTTCATCACGTTCTCATCAAGCTTACGAGGACGTCCTAACTTCGTACCTTTTTCCTTAGCCTCATCTAACCCTTTTTTGGTGCTTTCACTAATTATATCCCCTTGAAATTCCAGGATAGTTTCCACATGTTTATGGAATAAACGGCCAGAATCTTCTCGGGTGTTTAAATTTTCATTCAATGAATACAAATGGACCTGTCGATTTTGAAATTGATCCAGTAATTCACTAAGATGCCTCGTCGAGTCAGCAAGCGAAAATAGTCTGGTTACGACGATTGTATCTCCAGGCATAAGCCTATCCAACATCGATTCTAATTGAATTCTCTTTTTTGCGGATGAGTGCTCTTCTTTAAATAAGTGATCGCAGGACTTTCTTTTTAAAATTTCAAGTTGATTTTGACAATGTGGATCATCCTGGGAGGGTCTCATGTAACCAAATATCATATTAAAACTCCTAATCACGTATGACTTTATAAAATTATAACACAAACAAAGGACCAAAAAGGTTCCATTTCGGAACGATCCGTGATAATATCAATGTACTTGAAGCGGTCATGACTTTAAAAAGCAAAAGTCATAGCAAATTATAAGGAGTGGAAGTACAAGTGATTGAACGGATTAAACAAGAATGGTTTTCTAACCCCAGAAGCGACATCTTAGCTGGTATCGTGGTTGCTTTGGCTCTTATTCCAGAAGCGATTGCATTTTCAATTATTGCTGGTGTTGATCCAATGGTAGGACTATATGCTTCGTTTTGTATTGCTGTAATTATATCCTTTATAGGTGGTCGGCCAGGGATGATTTCCGCTGCTACCGGAGCCATGGCCTTACTTATGGTTCCGCTAGTAAAAGAACATGGCGTGCAGTATTTATTGGCTGCAACTGTGCTCACTGGTATAATTCAATTGCTGTTTGGAATATTCAAAATCGGTAAACTCATGAAATTCATACCGAGAGCTGTCATGATTGGCTTTGTTAATGCTCTTGCTATTCTGATATTCATGGCTCAGGTACCGCATTTTGCAGGGATTTCAACGCTAACCTATATTTTCGTTGCCGTTACTCTCATTATTGTATATGTATTACCCCGTTTCTTCAAAGCAATTCCAGCACCTCTTATCGCTATTGTTGTGCTCACTGCCACAGCTATATGGGGCAATCTAGATTTGGGAACTGTCGGTGAATTGGGAGTCATCAATCAATCCTTACCCTCTTTTCTAATCCCTAACATTCCATTTAATCTTGAAACGTTACAAATCATCTTCCCTTACTCGATTTCCCTAGCCGTTGTGGGTTTGGTTGAATCTCTTCTAACCTCTTCGATTGTAGATGATATGACCGAAACAGACAGTAATAAAAATAAGGAAGCTCGTGGACAAGGCATTGCAAACATCATTACCGGTTTCTTCGGTGGAATGGCTGGTTGCGCGATGATCGGACAGTCAGTCATCAATGTGAAATCGGGCGGACGTACTAGATTGTCGACATTTGTAGCTGGTGTGTTTCTGATGTTTCTGATTATTGTTCTAGGTGGAGTTGTGGTACAAATTCCAATGCCTGTATTGGCTGGGATTATGATCATGGTATCCATTGGAACCTTTGATTGGTCATCATTCACCTATTTAAGAAAAGCCCCTAGAAGTGATGCTTTTGTCATGCTGGCTACGGTCATTGTTGTCGTTGTTACCGATAACCTTGCAATTGGGGTTCTCTTGGGAATCATCCTGAGTGCCATATTCTTCGCCTCTAAAATATCAAAAGTAAGTGTTACGAGCGATAACAAGGGGCATAAAACAACTTTTAAGATCTCAGGCCAACTCTTTTTTGCATCTGTTGAAGGATTCGTCAACGCATTTGATTATAATGTGAAAGACAAAGACATCGTTCTAGACTTTTCGAATGCACACATTTGGGATGACTCAGGAGTCGGTGCCGTAGATAAAGTTGTGATTAAATACCGTGCCAATCATAACCATGTCATCGTTAGAGGACTCAATGCATCAAGTGAAAAAATTGTAAATAGATTAGCTGTGTATCATGATTCTAACGCGCAATTAAAATCACATTAGAACAGGAGTGATATCTATGTATCAACATATTGTACTTGCTGCAGACGGTTCTAAAAACTCTGTTCGGGCTGCAACTGAAGCTGCTAGAATCGCATCTCTTATTGAAGGTGCAACAGTAGAAGTTTTCTTCGCTGTAGATCCAACTAAAATAAAAGAAGAGGTACTTCATTAACAAAACCACGAAGAAATTGAGTTCAAACGAAAGCAGAAATTATTACCGGTTACAGAGGAACTAGGAAACAAAAACGTGAATCATCAAATCACAATAGTTATTGGAGACCCTGGTCCCACCATTGTTGATTACTCGAAAAAGAAAAATGTTGATCTGATCATTATAGGAAGTCGTGGCCTTAATTCATTTCAAGAATTTGTTTTAGGAAGTGTCAGCCATAAAGTAGTCAAGAGAGCCCAGTGTCCAGTAATGGTGGTGAAGTAATACCAACAAATTAAACATAATCTATGTCAAAAGGAATTGTTAAAACACCTTCAAGAGAATGCAGCCATGTCTTAAGATATGGAGACAACCTTGGAGGTGTTTTTGAGTTGGCAACAATATTCAGCTATCCTTTAAAAATGAAGAAGCACTCTTGAGATCCCCTTAATAATGAGCGATTTCAATGGGGCAATGTTTTTTACTCCCGACACCCTAAAGGTCGTCAAAAGCACAACCTAGAAATGATGTTTGATGAGTTGAGTTTCCAGAATGACGTACATAACAGGCCAGGATTCAATAAGCATGCGCTTTTGAATATATCACCTATAATGTGGTCTTATTTGTGTCAAATACCAACAATGTGGTCACTTTTGTGTCATTAGACATGATTATGGCCAGCCTGGCATTCTCTCCTACAATTAGCTTTTCAAGTGTCGGAGGACACAAGAACTTGTACCTTTTGCCGTGTAACTGCCCTTTTCCCTCTTAGATTTCTTCCATTATCGTTTATTAAAAATAAAAACCCGTTGGAATTGATCATCAACGGGTTTTGAAAATTCAATTTTTTAACATATAGATCAACCGATTTTTGGAGTTGTTTATTCTCATCATCTGGTTTGCTCTTGACTAACATTTCAATTTTCTGAGGTGTAAATGAAAACATAGATTGGATTGCTTTCTTGCTTAGTTCATCCTGATACGGACAATTGTGCTTACCGGTTCATCCGTCCATTTACGAAGTTTTATTCTGTATCGTCGAAAAAGCACACCCCGGGCGCGTTGCCGCGCTAATCGGAATGTGCTTAGATCAATTGTTTGCGTCTACTACTGCTGCTGCCCCTCGATTAATTGAAGAACGCGATACAAGAACGTCGCCGCTTCAGCCCTGCTGGTTGTACTCTTCGGCTTCATATAGCCATTAAAGCCCGTAACCAGCCCATACTCGAACATCGTTGCCACGCTGTCCGCAGCATATGGCGCAATCTGGCTCGCATCACGGAAGCCCTCAAGCGTTGAACCGGATGCGGACGGCTTTATGGCCCCCGTCGTTTGCAACGCTCGGGTCAGCATAACCATAGCATCCTGGCGGCTGATTGAATCACGAGGAGCGAAGTTAACTTCGTTCACTCCTGAAGCGATTCCCAATTGCTTGGCGATGGACACCGCATCGTGGTAATAATCATTCGGCTTCACATCGGCGAACGTCGAGGCGATTTCGGCACGCAGGTCAAGCATGTTCACCAGCATCAAGATAAAATCAGCTCGCGTTACCTGATTTGCGGGGCTGAAAGTACCCTTTTCGATCGAGGTGCCTTTGACGATGCCTCTTTCGGCCAGCTTCTCGATCGCCTCGCGCGCCCATTCATGCTTGCCAAGGTCAGTAAATGCAGCCGAATTCTTGCCGCCGATAGCATAGACGCCGACATGGTCGATGGAGAATCGCAGCATATCCTTGTCTTTGTCATAAGACGCGTCATTCATTGCCGCCGCGCTGTCGCCCATCAGCTCGAAAGCTTGCAAATCAACAGCTTGCTCTCCCGCTTGAAGCGAATACGGAATGGCAATCGAAATCGGTGCCTTCGCATTTTTCCAAGACAGAGCTTCACCGTCCAGTTGCAATGCAACTTCTACGATTGGCCTGTTGCCGATCCGCCCGGCCGCTTCGTTACTGCGATACTCGCCCGCATCATCGCTTACGATTACGAGCAGCTTTCCAGCATTCTTCTTGACTCCTGCCAGCATGTCACCAGTCAAAACAAGCTGAGCGTACGGCGTGGAGATATGCAAAATCAGATTAGACTGGTTCGTCAGATTAGCCGCCGGAAGCTCCAAAGCATAGCTCCCAGCCGCGTTCGATGACTTCAATTCAACATGAACATGTTTATTACCTTTGCTGTCGGCCACTGCCCTCTGAATGGCGGCATTTAGATCCGACACCCCGACTGTAGCGGCAGCCTGCTGACCGTTCATCGTCGGGACAAGCACGGCTTTGACTGAACCGTCCACCTGCAACGTATACGGATCTTGCGCCTGACCGCCTCCACCATTGCCACCACCGTTGCCACCACCGTTGCCTCCACCGCCGCCTCCGCCGTTGCCACCACCGCCGCTTCCATTGCCTCCACCAGTCGTAGGCAGCTTGCGGTATTCGAAGGTTACCAGCTCGGGAGTCATCATGTCATCTGTTTCCAGCTCGACCGTATACAGTCCTTGCTCTTCTCCGGTCAACGTAAAGGTGATGCGGAAGCTTCCGTCATCCTCAGTGCCCGTCTGACCGGTGTATTGAATGTTGCCTTTTGGGTCAAGCACTTTCACATACAAATGTTCTTTCTTGCCGTTCATGACCAGACCGTCAATCGTGACTTTCTTCGTGGAAGTGTCCACAGCGGCTTGTATGCCGTCCAACATCTTTAACTCTTGCTGCGGGGCAAGATCGTACACGCCGAATTCATAGAAGGAATAACCGTAAAACGTTGCCCGATTCAATCCCTCAAACTTGATGTATCTTGCCGTCGTTGCCGGGAATACCAGGGTGTTCTTGCCGTCGGCAGCTTTAACCACGCCATTGTTGCCGACTTTCAAGGGCTCCCACGTCTGCTTATCATCCGAGACGCTCAGACGGTATTGGTCCGCACGCGCATATTCCCAATCGATTCGGATCGTATCGAAGGTTTGCTGGCTGTCCAGATCAACCTGGAACCAAGCCGTATCGCGCACTTCGCTCGCCCAACGTGTGGCCGGTGCGCCGTCGAGCGCCTTCGCAGGCTCCAGACCTGCGGCCTCCGTCGAGGATGCCTCTGCTTCTTTATCTTGTGCGATGCTGCCAGCCTCGTAATACACACCTTCCTTCAGCGCCGTATAAGCGCCTTCCGTTACAAACTCAAGGCCTTTAGCTCCTTCCAGCTTCGCATTGAATGCCAGCAAATAGTCTCTGGCTTGCTCAGGGTGGCTCTCTTGCGTACGCTCCATCATGATCAAGGCGTTGCGCATAGCGCGTACCGAATCGGCATTGCTAAGCTGCTTGTTGTCCGCGTACTTATCAACAAGAGCCAATAGGCCTTCAGCGCCCAAACGAGCTTCTATTACGAATTTAACCGTCTTGGATTTGGCAGCCGCCACCGTCAGCTCCAGCACATGCTTACCCGGCTTACCCGTCAGATCTACAACAGTTCCTTCCGTATAAGGCTTGCCGTCATATTTGGCCGTAACTTTAACAATCCCGCTCCCATCATCTCCCGGAATGGTCCAGGTGAAGGCGGCCTGTGTCGTATCAGGCACGATCGTATGCTCCGAGATCGGCTGCCCGTTCATGAGCGCTACAACATCGGGCGGAGCAGCGTCTTGCTTCTGATAAGTGCCTTTAGAGAATTGGTATAGCCAATCGTAAAGCACGCGGGTAGCAGGGTCTGTGCTTTTCGCCGCGTTGTATACAGCGTTGTTGCCTTGATAGTAAGCTTTATATCCATGCTGCATCAGACCGGTATCCACGCCGCTGTTCAAGTACTCGATGAACCGCTCGCGGAAGACGGCGTCGTTGATCATCCGGTCGTCAAATTCCAGCTCCAGCGACATGCCGTACCGCTTCGCCATATCCGCTGTATCCTCCAGACGCGAAGGGTCCAGTTTCTCGAAGAAATAGTTCGGCTGCAGAGATACGGCATCAATGCCGACATCCTTCCACATGAATGCCTTATAGGCCATAAAATGAGGAATCCAGAACAGCTTCAGGCCTGCGTCATGAACGATGTCGCTCGCTCTCTTGACCATCTCCGGCCCGGTTGCATGCGTGCTGATTTGTTCCTCCAGCCAATACATGCCGACGAGCTCCAGGTTCGAGTAGCCCCCAGCCGTCCATCTGGCTTGCACTTCATCGACCCACCACTGAATCGCTTTGGCCCTGTTATCCAGCGATGCGGCATCGCCGACCGCACCTACATCGAAGTTCAGATCCTCGCCGTCAATGCTGCCGAAGTCGGACTGATACTCGCCCGGTTCTGGAATCATCAGAACAACCTTCGTCTTATGGTCGGGCTCGCCAAGCTCCACGCCTGCCTCGACCGTCGCCTCGTTCAACGCGCTCATATCGCCGCCAGCGTTAAACGTTTTATCCAAATACCATTCCCATTCCTGTTTTCTGGCTTTGCCGGCCGCTTCTGTCGCTCCGAAGCCTCTGCCGTTATCCGATGTCAAGCCCAGATACAGCACGCCGTCGAACAGCCAATCGACAGGCTCTCCCTGCTCGTTCACATAACTGATATTAGGGATAGCCCGTTCCTTCGTCCAATTTCCTGTGCCGTCCGCGTAGTGTCCGTTATACAGCAAGCCCAGGTTTTGAATTCCACCAGTAGCATCTCCAGGCTGCAGGAGGGCGTATGGCTCAGGCTGTACCGGCTGCGCTCCGGCGATCAAGCCATCCGCTCCGGTAATCGTCACCTCGTCAATCATGCTCCATGCCCTCGGATGCATGGAGAACACGACTTTCACATACCGAGCGTATACGAGTCCTTCGGTATAATCGCCACGCTTGACAGCTCCAGTTTCAGGGCTGCCGTCCCATGCAAATGTCTCGATGTTGGTCTGGTCGCCCCATAACAACTGAGTTGCATTATGAGATAATACGCCCCAGCTCACCCCATCGTCCGACGCGTAGAACGAAACGGTGAGCGGCACAAGCGTTTCGTTGTTCGGCCAATCGTGCAGGAAACGCGCGCTCACCTCCTGAACCGTCTTTTGCTCGCCTAGATCAAACACAACCGAACGGGATTTCTTGCTCAGGTGGCCCACCCAGTTGCCGCTGTCACGCGAGGGGTCGGCGGCATTTCCGTCCGTCAGCTTCGTCCCGTCATCCGGGAAAGCGCCCTCCGGCTGTTCCGACCATGTGTACGTTTTCCCTTGAGCCAGATTATAAAAGCCGGCGCTTTCTCTGCCCGCCTCCTCCGCATTCACAGACGATATTAACGATAACAGCATGACCGGGACAAGCAGCAAAGCAGTCAAACTTCGTCTAGTTTTCACCTAATCTCACGCTCTCTTTCTATGCATAATTAGTTCTGCTCCTGTTCCTTCAACTCCGCAAGCGCATCAAGCATATTCAGAATAACGGTCACTGCTTCAGCTCTCGTCGCCGAGGCGGCCGGCGCGAACCGGTTGTCCCCGCGACCGTTCATCACTCCCGCCTCCTGGGCTGCTGCCACGTACGGCTTCGCCCAAGCCGGGATTTGATCCGCGTCCGCGTAAGAGAGCTCATGCCCTTTTGCAGTCTTCAGACCCAAGCCGCGAACAATCATTGCTGCCAGTTCTGCCCGACTAATCGAAACCTTCGGTCGGAATGTCCCATCCGCATAGCCGCTGATCAGTCCGGATTCCAAGGCTTGCGCAATATAAGGCTTCGCCCAGGTTTGAATCGAGCCTGCGTCCGCGAAGTCCAGCGAACTGTTCGCACCTTGCAGCTTCAACGCTTTGATCAGCATGACGACGAATTCGTCTCTTGTGACCGTCTTATTCGGCTTGAACGTCTTGTCGGTGTAGCCCGCTACGAATCCAAGCTCAACCGCCCGTTTGATGGACGCTTCTGCCCAATGGCTCGCAATATCGTTCAGCCGAACCGTTGTCGAGCCGCCGGACTCCCCGCCGTTGCCGCTGCCGTTCTCATTGCCGCTGCCGTTCTCGCTGCCATTGCCCGGATCTTCACCTCCCGGATTCGAACCGCCGTTTTGGCCTCCTTCCGGACCAGGAGTTACTGGAGTCGGAACCCATCCTCCGCCGCCGGAGCCAGGCAGCGCTTTGATTTTGATCTTGAACGTTTTCTCCGCGGATGCAGCTCCCTTGCTGATCGTCGCGGTCAGCACGACCTCCATGTCGCCTGACCCGCTTGACGGACGTTTCAACAACTGTCCATTCGCATTCAGGTAGTCGGGCTTTGAGCTGCTCCAGACGATGCGCGTACCGAACTGCCCTTTCTGCGGGAGGTAAAGGTTGGATGCGATACTTCCGTTTACATTAAGCTCGATCAGACCCATTACGTCTTCGATCGTTAGACGATCACGCGCAACGCTCAGCGCTGCATACGCCTGTTCGGCCTCAGGACGGGACAGCTGGGCGGTTTGAATAGCCGCAGTCGCTTGCCCAATCGCTTGCTGAAGCTGTGCCCAGCCCTCAGGTGAGTAATTGTCCTCCACAAGCTTGTCGGCCTCGATAGCCGTCAACAGGTCGATAATCGGCCGTAGATTGCCGAGTTTATATTCCTCGCCGTACACTTCAAATTCCTCAAAGGAATAGCCGAACATAGTAGCTCTGGACACGCCTTCGAACTTCACGTATCTGGCTGGCGTGCTCTGGAAGGTAGTCACGACTCGTCCCGGCTTTCCGTTAATCTCCCCGTTGCTGTCTTTCACAACGTTCGTCCAGTTCTCCTTGTCCTCGGACACGAGAATGCGGTATTTCGAACCATAAGCCGTTTGCCACAGAATAGATACAGCATCAATGTTCTTCACTTCACCTAGATCCACCATGAACCAGGTATCGTCCACCCATTCGCTGGACCATCTGGTATCCCCTCTGCCGTCCACCGCTTTATCCGCCGTGTAGGACGAGGATTCCGGCTGCGAGGATTCAGCTTGCTTATGCAAAGCCAGATTTCCATGCAGGTCCAAGTAGGTGTTCCTTACGATGAGTTCGTCAATCAAGCCTTTAAAAGCATTCGTTTCGCTGCCGATTTTGGCTACCGGCAGAACGAATGTTTCCAGCTTGGAGCCGTCTTTGAGAGTAGCCGTATATTCACTGCCGTTAATGAAGATGGAGGTCCCCGTGTCGTCGCCGATCATCATGACATGGGTCCAGCGATCGGTCGGCAGCTTATAATTGAATTCGCTGACGTAATTTTCTTTTGTGATGGCGATTTTGCCGCTGCCCCCAATGTTGTATTTCAGCTGTCCGTCCGGAGATTCCAGCAGCACAGCTCCTTGCGGGTTGTCAGCGTCCGGTTTGATCCACATGGACATCGTCCAGCCGAAACCAAGCGTGCGAAGCGGCGTTTCCACGTAGCTGGCCCCGCCGTTTAGCTTCACGGCTTGACCGAAGATTCCCTTCTCTGTGCCTGCATTCACCGCGTTGCCGTCAAAGCCGTTCCCCGAACGGTCCGCGAAGCCTTCGTCGAAGGTATAATCCAGCACGAGATGCCGCTCATTGTCGATTTGAAGCTGGTGGGACTGATGAACACCCGGCGGGTCCACGTACCTTGCGGCATCCGCCTGGAAGCTTGCGAAGTTCCGATTGATGCGGTTGCCTCTCCACAGCTTTTCCGCCAGCACTTGCATGGAAGGCAAGATCCGCTGATGCGAGTCCGCCATGGATACGCCTTTCTCTACGGACACATCGTTCCAGAGCGCGAACATGCCGCCTTTGACCTGCGGATGCGCATAAGGAAGCTTCGTTTCCAGCCAATCGTTAGGCTCCCACTCGTTGTAAATAAAATCGTAATTCAAATAGCTGCGGTACAGCTGCGGTACGATGTAGAGCAAATTCGTATTGGTATTGATAATATCGTAGCCGAGCTCCACGGCCTGCTGAGCGCTTCCGTACGGCTCATACCAGATGTCCATCGTCGCATTGTTGCTGATCGGCGTCGTGCCGTCGTATGCGGACAGACTGCCCCATAGACGGGCGCGTTTGCCTTTGCCGTTAATGTGGTTAAGGAGCATATCCACGTACCTGCGGAACGCCTCCTTGTCGTCGCCGAAATATTCATCCGTGCCGACGTGCACATCCGGGCCGACGAAGGTCGGATTGCTGCCGTCGAGATACTCGTCAAAGAGTGCTTTAATGAAGTCGAGCGTCTCTGGACGATTGATATCCAGCTGATTGTTGCTGCCCAATTGAGAATCGTAGGCGATGAACGCGCCGGAGTGGCCTGGCGTATCAATTTCCGGCACGACGTTTACGCCGTATTCCATCCCAAGCAGCTGCAGGTCTCTGAATTGCTGTTTTGTATAGTAGCCGTCCTTGCTCGTCACTCCCGGAAATTTCTCGCTCTCCAGACGGAAGTAACCGACATCGCCGACATCATCGTTCAGGTGAATCTGGAACCGGTTCATCTTATAGTAGGACATCAGCTTGACATAGTCCTGCAAAAACTCGATCGTATAAAACTTGCGGCCCACATCGAGCATAAAGCCCCGATCTGGGTATTTCGGATAATCGCGCGATTGCCCCTTAGGCATCGCCTTATGATCGGCAGCGTGGCCGAGAAGCTGTAAGATCGTTCTCGTGCCGAACATGACTCCCGTCTGCTCGGACGCAGCAACAGAAGCATACTCGCTGATATTCAGCTCATATCCCTCTCTCCCCAATCCCGCTTGCGCGGCATCCAGCATCAAATAGATATCTCCCTCTTGAGGAGAACCAACCTCAACTGTCAGTGACAACTTCGTTAAATCCAATAAGTCCTGCTGCAAAATGTCAACCGTCCCCCGCAGAGCCGCTTCATCATCTGAGCGAATGACGATTTTGGATTTCTCCGACAAGCGGAATTCGCCGGTCGCGCCCAGCCACTCGCGCAAAGAAGGAATGACGCGCGGCTCCGGGTTCCGCTCGCTCGTCTGCTCATAGAGACCGGGTACAATGACTAGCGCATTATCCGTTAAGAGATATGTCGGATCACTGTCGCTCTGGATTTGCAGCAGCAGCTGAACCTGAGTATCGACAAGCGGCGCATGAATATTGCCCTGCACGTCGATCACCGGCAAGCTGTCCGTGTTCACCAGCGTCAGCGTATAACCTTCCGGTACAGCGGGCAGATTCAGCAGGGTATCCCCTTCGGAGACGACGATGCTGTTTTTCACCGCGTCCATGATTGGCTGCAGTTGCGGTCTGCCTTTGTATACCTCGAATTCCCAGAAGGAGTATCCGTAATAAACGCCTTCAATAGGACGTCGCGTCTCCCCTTGAAACTTGACGTATTGCGCCACTGTCGGCTCGAAATCGATCGTATCTTCACCCGGCCCGGACGCGACGAGCACGCGGTTGTCCGCGAATACGTTCCGCCAGGAAACCGCATCGTCGGATACTTGAATTTGATATTGCTCCGCCGGAGTCTGCCAGTTGATGATGACTCTTCCGATTTCTACAGCCTCGCCCAGATCAACGTAAAACCACTGATCGTCCGTTCTTTCGGAAGACCAGCGGCTTGCATTTTCGGTGCCCCCATCGACCGCTTTTTCAGGTCCGAAAAAATCCACTTCGTTCGACGACGAATAAGCCGCCTTCCCTAGAGCCATATTCCCTGTTGCGGCATTGGACCTCTCCGAAGGGGTGGTCACCATTATGAAAGCGGTAACAAATATGACTAAAAAAATAACCCTCTGCCGTAAACCCACGAATATCCCTCCCGTTGTAATTTGCACGATTTACCACAAGCAACCCGCATGACCATCCATGCTATTTGCTGCGGCAACTTCATTATAAGTAGAGGGCAATGAAGCATCGATATACATGTGTTTACTTTGCATATACATGTGTTTACATTGCATATACACGTGTTTACATTCCATATACAAATGTGGACATTTGGCCTTCTACGGTGAATCAAGGCTAAGCATGCCAGCATTTCGATCATAGCTGGTGCCACTATCAAGGCGCTTTCCACTAAACTCGGACACAGTACTATTCGAGTCTCGTTAGATAGAAGTGGCTTTTCTTCATGTTATGGAATATCGAATCCTTCTATAGGTTCCGTCAGTTTGAAATATTCCTTTATATAATTCGGGTTTAAGACGCATAAAGAAACGCATTCGAGCAGCTTGTTCGATTCCAGTTCTGAATCGTCAACGACGATTCAATAATTCGCCTTCAAGCTTCTGACCGCCTTTTACGCGGAGTATTCGGAGCAGAACAAATTGAACCGCCCTGCCTTCGACAGAGGATAGGGCGGTTGCTTTGCTTTAAGGAAACATAATGGTCTGAACGGAGCATGCTCGCTTCCGAAAAAGTCGCAACGCCGCCAAAAAATATCTTAGTGTAACCCAATGTGTGGCCACGACTAAAAAATCAATTTTTCAAGAAGTGAGGACACAAGCCAAAAATGTTACGAACGCAAAAACCGAAACGTACAGAGAGAAACAAAAATAAAAAAACCTTTTTTCGTAAGGGTTTATCTGCATTTTGGTGGGGCGGCTATCTGCAAGCATTTTGAGAAAGCTGACAAATTGACCTTTAACTCCATACAAATTACAGCTGCAGGGGCCACAGCAGACACGCCGGCGACAGGCGAGATCTGTATCACCCCATGCTATCGGGTATAAAAAACAGAGCGATCCCTCCCAATGGGACTTCGCTCTGTTTTTATATTGCATCCGCCAACATTTTCTGAACATTAACGGTCATTTACTTGGAAATCAGTTTTGAAGTGCCTACACAACCTTAGCGTATATTTACGTTAAATTGGTGGCCCCACTAGTCTTTTATCGTTAAGCAAAATCGCAATCAGTATGATGGTTGATTTTCGTTTTGAACGGTGCGTTTTCCATAAGCGCAAAGAAAGACGCGTACGCCTTCAGTGATGATACGTTTGGTTTGTTCCTTCTCCAGATCCCCTGCTTTTATCGGTTGATCAAATACCAATAAAAACGTTAAGGCAGCGAAGTGCTTTGTAGCCATTACAGGATCTGGCACATCGAGCAGTCCGTTTTGTCCAAACTCGGTAAACCTCCTGATAATCCCCTCTTCCGTTGCGTTATCCAGCTTTTCTAAAAACGAGGCTGGCAGGTTGGCGGCTTCCATTGTAACCAGACGGATCAGAGCGCTGTAATCGGACGAACCGTTCGCAGAAGCTACGAATTGTTCGCAGAATAAGATGAGCGCCTGCTCCAGATCCTCGAATTCCCACAGGTAGTCTGATATCCCTTGCTTGATCATGTCCAGAACCGCCTGACTGGTTTCTTCCACAACAGCAAGCAGCAAGTTCTGTTTGTCGCCATAATAATCATAAACGGTCCTTTTGGAAACCCCCGCTCTAGCTGCGACCGCATCGACGCTGGAGCGATCAAACCCATCTGAAAGAAACAGATCTCGTGCCGCTGCAATAATTTTAGCTCGTTTGTCTGAAGAGCCTTTGCGGATTTTTTTGTTTTCCGTATTATCCATGCTTACGTTTCCCCCCTACAGGTATACTATCAAAAATGAGTTCCACTTTACAAATTACACTGCACGGTGTAGTGTATTTAATGCAACATATCAAAATCAATGATCAAGGAGGATTTTATCCATGAAAACCGTGCAGTCTTTTGTAGATGTTCTCATTGTCGGGGCCGGACCAACAGGGCTTACACTTGCCTGCGACCTTGCCCGTCGAGACGTCGACCATCGTATTATTGAACGAAGTGCCTTATATAACGTAGCGTCTCGCGCCAAAGCAATCCAGCCCCGCTCGCTTGAGGTCGCCGATGATTTGGGGGCCGTTCGTTACATTATGGACACAGGGGTCGTGGATTTGCCTGTACGTTATTATAACGCAGATGGCAGGAGTGTGGACAAGCCGGCTATTACCGTTGCAGCCAGCATCGAACTGGAGACACCCTATCGTGATCCGGTCTGGATTGCTCAGTATGATGTGGAAAAAGCATTGCGCGACCGCTATGCGGCGCTTGGCGGTCAAGTCGAGTTGGGCGTGGAAGCTGTAGGGCTTGAACAGAATTTGGATGGTGTGACGGTAACCGTGAATACACCGCAAGGAGAAGAGCAAATTCGCGCTCGTTATGTCGTCGGCGCTGACGGGGGCAAAAGCAATATCCGCAAGTTTATTCAGTTGCCGCTGGTTGGAGAAACACACGATGATGAGCGATGGTATCTTGGCGATGTACGATTGGAAGGGTTGGATCGTGACCATATCCATATCTGGACATCTTCGGAGGGGATGGTCGGGGTGACACCGCTGCCGAAATCCGATATTTGGCAACTGCAGGCTACAATTCCGGCAGACATCGAAGAACCAGAGCAGCCGTCGCTAGAGGCGTATCAAGCCATGTTTGACCGTCGCGCCGGGGCCGGACGTGTTCGGCTCACGGATGCTTCCTGGCTGTCCATCTACCGGGTCAACGTCCGTATGGTTGAATGTTACCGCAACAGACGGGTTTTTCTTGCCGGCGATGCTGCTCATGTTCATTCGCCAGCTGGCGGTCAAGGCATGAATACGGGGATACAGGACGCCTACAACCTCGGCTGGAAGCTGGCGGCCGTCATACGCGGAGCGGACATCGCCTTGCTCGACACGTACGATGAGGAGCGCCGCCCTGTGGCTCAAGCCGTGCTCGAGGACAGCACGAAAAAGATGGGAAAGGTTGTAGGAACGGCGACTGAAGGTGGAACATTGTCCCAATCCTTGAGCACCATATCCGACGATCTGACGAGTGGGCTTCTCATTTCCTATCGGTTAAGTTCGCTTACCCGTCCGTCTGCTCGAACAAATGCTAACCGTTCATTTCCTGGAGATCGTGCTCCTAATGCTACGGGCCTGCAAGGTACCAGGTTTGCAGGAAGTGTCTTTGACCTATTGCGCGGTCCGCACTGGACGCTTTTGGCTTTTGCAAACTGCATCGATCCTTCTCTGAAGAACTTCACCAACGACGAACTCCATGTGCATTATATCCTGCCATCGAACGTGGAGGGGGCGGAAGGCATAATAGACACAGCAGGGAATGCCTATAGAATTTATGATGTAGCAAGTGAAGAACTCGTATTGATTCGTCCCGATGGTTACATCGCACTGCGTACCTCCTTTGATGATACCACATCGATTTTGAATTACTTGAATTTCATTTATCGCGAAAACTGATTTGGATAAGCCTGCGGCGATCTTTTAGAACATCTCAGGTGACTGCCGGCACTATTAATGAACTGAGTTTAAATTGATGATACGGAAAGGACTGTTTCTATGGAAGAGATTATTCGAACCATTAACCTGACAAAGCAATACGGGAATAAAGTCATTGTGGATCGCGTTTCGATTTCCGTTAAAAAAGGAGAAATCTATGGATTCCTGGGGTTGAATGGCGCAGGGAAAACGACAACCATTCGAGCTCTTCTCGGAATGAGTAAGCCTTCTTCCGGAGAAGTGTATTTGTTTGGTCAGCGCTGGGCGAATGGGAATCCAGATTTGTCGAGACGAGTAGGTTATATGGTGGAAGTTCCTTATGCCTACCCTAACTTTACGGTTAGGGAAAACTTGAGTTTGATGGCCAGGTTGCGAGGATTACCGGTTCCGAGGGCAGTTGACGAAATTATGGAGCAATTGAATTTGACCCAATATGCGGATAGTAAGGCAAGAGATTTGTCACTTGGTAACGCGCAGAAACTTGGATTGGCCAAAGCGTTAATTCATAAGCCGGACGTTCTGATTCTTGATGAGCCAACCAATGCGCTTGATCCTGCCGGAATTGTCGAGATAAGGGAGATGCTGAAAGCTCTAGCTTCTCAACAAGGGGTTACCGTGTTTATATCGAGCCATATCCTTGAGGAAATGTCCAAAATGGCTTCTCGAATCGGCATTATTCACAAAGGCGTATTGCTTGAAGAACTGACAACAAAAGACTTTGAAACCATCCGCCGAAAGCAGTTGATGATCGGTACGAAGGATGCTCGGAAGGCTCAAGCTATTCTTTCAGACTCCGGGTATGCGGTACATTCGATTCCGGATAACTGCCTTGCACTACCGGATGATCATGCCGTGAAGCATCCCGAACATATTGCGAGATTGCTTGCTCATCACGAAGTGCCGCTCACCATGCTTAACATTGAAGAAGAGAATTTGGAACATTATTTTCTCAAAGTAATCGGAGCCCAGGAGGGAAAACGAAAATGAGACCATTGTTGACAGCCTGTAGCGTTGAAATTTACAAATTGCGTCGATCCTTTGTTTTATGGGGCACGCTTCTGTTTATATTGTTTGTCATCACGTTGTTCTTGGGACAGCCCGATTGGTCTTCTTTTCTTAAACGGACTGCGTTTTTGTATGCATCCGTGTTTGGGCTGCTGGGGTTTGGATTGGTGACAAGCTGGACATTTGGCCGTGAGTATTCTGATCGGACGCTTAAGGATTTGCTCGGTTTGCCTATATCGCGCGGTAAAATAGCGATTGCCAAATATGTCGCAATTATATTTTGGTGTTTTGTAATGATGTTGATCAGCTTTGCTTATGCCTTAGTACTTGGTTTTGCTATCGGACTTCCTGGCTTTTCGTTCGCGATTGTACAACATTATTTGTTCCTAATACTTATCATTGGTGCTCTCCACCTATTATTAAGTGCCCCTCTTGCCCTATTGGCCTGTATATCGCGCGGTTATCTGGTGCCGATCGGCTTTGCTTTTACAACTTTGATGCTGGCATTGGTATTTGGGCCTACTGCCATTGGCACGTATCTGCCCTGGTCTGTACCTGCTTTGCATTTGCAGGAAAACGGCATCGCATCATTTCCCTTGGCAAATACCAGTTATTTTCTGGTATTTTTAATAGGACTGGCAGGCTTCATTGGGACGGTTAAATGGTTGCAAAACAGGGAGCAACGATGATTAACTAGAAAATACTTCTGAATAGAAATACATTTGGAAGGAGATGATGCACGCTCAATGTGCCTTCTATCTCTTTGAATCGCTTCATATTTTCCACTGGATTAAATTTCTCATGTTGATGCTTAATTCCACTACTCAACAATTCAATATAATAAAAGACAATATCAGTTTAGCATATCCAAGGATGCGCCTGAGTGTAAAAGGGGCGCATCCGTTCAAAATTGAAATTTATCATCCGAACATTACAGCTAGACTCTAGCAGTCGCTCTACAACTCGATGAATTCCATCTTCCTCTTCCAAATCTCCCTAATTAGAATCTGATGTTATCAAAATCCATATCGAGATCCTTTAACGATAAACTGCCCGTTAGCTTAATGAAATTACATGGAAACATAGTTAGATATTTATCTAATCGGTAATCGGCTGATGTTCTTGTCCTTGACTCGGGACAAGAACTTGTACCGATAAAACAAAAAAGCCGCTAAATTAGCTACTTTCTATGGAACTATGTTCTTGTCCTTTGACAAATAAGTTTCTCTGTCGTCTCCGTTCAGCCATGTTACAGTAATTCTATATGATCGCTAAACGCAAGGAGCTGAGAATATGTGACATCTACAAGGATAAATAAAGCCACGTTTAATATATCAACCGGCCATCACGGTATAGAATGTAACCTGCTGCATATCTGTTTTATATTTTAGTGGATGGATAGTGTATCACTCAACAAGCTGATCCTCAATAAAATGCATTCTCTTAATTACCTTCCCTTCCTTACTTTTGTCATAACTATAGTATTCTTTTTGTGAGTCTACATCTGACCAAATTATTGATGTAATCAGATCATGCTTATGATGTTCTATCCGATCTGTATTCATGTAGCTTTCATCGGGCTGCCAGTCTCTTGGAAAATCCTTGCTTTCCCTATAGAAGTACATATAAAAAATCCGGTTTTTTCCTTCTATTATTTTAATTTCGCCTTCAACTGGATGATCCTTACTGTATTTTTCAACTAATTCTTTCAATTGTATTAAATCCTTCGGTGGATTTAGAATCATATAGTGCTTTCTAACAGTCACCATTTCTTCATCCTTTTTACCAAAAACCTCTTCTGTATTGGCAATTTCGAAAATCTTTGTTTCCCCACTTGATTCCTTATTCATTGTACATCCAATTAAGTATGATGAAATTAAGAATATACCAATAATCAAAACTAGAATTTTTAAATCAACTTTAATTTCATTTCCCCCTCGGTATAACGTCTTATCTATAATGTAATCTTATTTGTGTCAAATTCCAACAATGTGGTCACTTTTGTGCATTTTTTATGACACAACTTTGACTACATAAAAATAAAAAAGCCTGATAAGTCAGGCTTTCAGCTTCAACAAATATAGACACTTTTGTGTCATTAGACATATATTGTCCGGCGGGTTGATTTCTAATAAAACTCGTATTAGACAGCACAGAAATTAATTCTACACTGCCCTTCAACAATCCCATTTTATTGGATATATTTGTCAACCGTCACGTTTCCGCGGACTTATTACGAACTGGGATATAAGATCAATGATTGATATAATGGGCATATAATTGCTCGAAGGTTGTAAAACGTTCGACTTCTCTGCCGACCTTACCATATTCGTCTACATATTCATCCATCATCTCAAGGAACTTCTCTTTCATTACTGGTAAATCACTTGCATCAAAGTACTGCATGAGATCAAATTTCTTGGTTCCTTTCTCCGCAGCCATTTCATCAAGATATCCTTGTGCTCCAAAGGCCGAAAGAAAGGCATAGGAGGCATCGTTCGTTTTAACACTGTTCAAGATTTTATTGCGGTAGTTGCACCACAATTCTTCGTAAGTTCCCCTCAGATTATCAAATGTCGGAGTGGGTTTAGCAATGAAGTTATCACACATCTTGCTATGTAACCTCGTAACGCTGTTCAACATATTAAAAGAAGCCATTCGGATATCTTCAATGGTATGAGCTTCGATGACTGACATGTATAAGTATTCGAGATCATCTGGAACATAGCGATACGAGCGTATTTCTTCTAAATATCGCTTGATTCCTCGTTTGATGCACGTGTTATTCATGCTGACCAAGGCATTGACCAGATTGTACAGAACGCCGGCAGATGCATGTCTCACTGAACCAATATTATCACCCAGCATCGTATCGCTGTATGCTTGCTTAGCCAGATCGATCCATTTTTTTGCTCGGTTAAGACACGCTTCTCCTATCGGCTCCGCAAGCGCATCAAGAGCTTTTTGCCTAAAGTCGTTCAATTTCTCCAAATCCTCAGGCTTTGCATAATAGAGAATTTTGAGCTCGGTTAGGCTCGATACGTTGGGACTCTCTAAGATGGATTGTGCGTGTATTCTTGTATCCCATGGTGTGCAATAGATGTCATAGCCAACATCATCTAAGATGAAGCAATCGGATATTCCCCATCCCCTTTCTGTATTATTTATGATAATTAAATCAAGATCGCTCTTCTCGTGAAAGTCCCCGGTGCTAAACGAACCAGTAAGCCCAATAATTGCGATATCGTCTAGAAAATCTCTTCTTGCGCGTTCGATCACCATGTTGATCAGCAGTTCATTTTTGTCCAGCAGCTTCTTCTTTATGATTTCGTTCATTTGTTACACCCCTTCGTATGAGACGGCCGTCCTTCATCACTACAACCTCAACTAGAGTCTATCGATTTAGAGGTGCGGTTGCTATGTATAAGTTGATTTAATTCATCTTTGCACAAAATCCGCTAGACTTTCGCAGTTTTTTTCACGGTTGTAGACCCATAATCGTACCAAAGTGTCACCTTTGTGGGCATAACTTCAGTTATTATCATATACATGTTGCGCCATCAACCGGGAATCGTACATGGATAATAAATCATTGCCTGGATAATAGCGCTGCCCTCCTAACATCAAATCCGATGTTAGATTAGGTATTCTATGATTGTATTGAGCAATCCTGCCCGTTAGCTTAATGAAATTGCTTGGAAGCTTAGTTAGACACTTATCTAATCGGTAAACGGCTCCTGTTCTTGTCCTTTACGGCAATCGGTACAAGTTCTTGTCCTTGACTGGGGACAAAAACTTGTGCCGATAAAACAAAAAAGCCGCTAAAATAGCGACTTTCAATGGGACAATGTTCTTGTCCTCCGACGTGAGTTGGTGGCAGGAAGCATGTCCTTTTTTTTACATCAAGCTCCGCAAGTTTAGGTTACAGCTCTCGGGTCATAAAGGTACTGTAAGGATCGAGCGTATAGTCCGCAAATGGCCCACACTCCTCAAACCCGAAGGCCGCGTACAGCCGTCTGGCCGGCTCGAACGACGCCATCGATCCTGTCTCCAGGCTCAGCCGCCGGTATCCCCGCCGCCGGGCCTCCTCAATCATATGGGCCAAGATGGATCGGGCCACGCCTTTACGTAGGTGGGCGGATGCGGTCCGCATCGATTTGATCTCGCCGTGGCCAGGATCGAGCTCCTTAAGTGCCCCGCAGCCAAGCAGCTCTCCCTGCTCCCACGCGCTCCAGAACGTCACGTCCGGCCGGCGGAGCCCGTCCAGATCAAGGGCGTGCACGCTCTCCGGCGGCGACTCCTCCGCCATGCCTTGAAGATGCTCGCGGATCAACGCGGCAATTTCCGGCCCTCTTAAATCATCCAACATAATTTCCATACCGTTCACCTTCGCTTCGTTGGTAAATTTTCATCTCATCTGCTGTGATCATTGTACTGCCGCACAGGTTTAAGAAAAAGGTAATCTTTCCGGGAAACATTTCCCCTTTCGTCACATGTCATGTTTTCCCGTACCGTATCCGTTATAGCTCTCCCGCCATTACCCTTCTCCTTTAAACCAGATGTCCTTAAAATCTACCCAACCGGCAGCATTCAGCCTTACACCCTGCTGCGCCGGATGGAACAGCACCCGGGCTTCATTGTAGGTCAAATAGACGGCCGTGCCGCGTTCCATCAGCCAGGTCTCCAATCGCTGAAACACCTCGTCCCGGGCTTCCGGTTCCGCCTTCTGAAGCAGCTGCCCCACAAGCACATCTACCTCCGCCTGCAATTCGGGATCCAGCATGCTGCGAATGAAGCTGTACCGGGACAGCAAATATTCGATCTGCCGAAGCAGCCCCTCGCTCAGCAACGCCTCAAACAGGATCAGGTCCGCCTCCCGGATCCGCTCTTCCTTCATCATGTCCTCCCAGGGTACAATATGCACGTCCAGCCGGACCCCGGCCTGACCATATTGCTGCTGAAGCCAGTAAGCCGCTTGCTCATGACGCCGGTAAGCGTACAGCTTCAGCCCCTCTCCGCTGTATCCGGACCGTTTCAATTCCCTGGTTGCCTCTTCCAGATCATACATTGGATCAGCGGAAGCCGGCTTCGGCTCAAGGTGAAAACCGGGGCATGGAAAGGAGTACGGGTACCCCAGCTCCCGAACCATGCGGCTCCGGTCAACCGCAAGTCCAAGTGCTCTGCGGAAGGAACCAGTTTGCAGGATTCCCGGCTTTGCGAGGTTTATGGTCAGCATGCTGCATCCGGTGACGAGACGGCTGCGCCGCCATGTCTTCAGCTCCTGACGGCGGGCTTCTCCCGTCTCGACGACCAGTACCCCCGGATTGGTCTCTACCGTCCATTCTCCACCGGTGTCCGAGATGATCATCACTTCGATACGATCGATCTGGCCCCGGGCCGCATAATAATTTGGGAATACCTCGAGAACGCACATCCCCGGCGTAAACTTAGCGATCCGGTAAGGCCCGGCCCCGACGGGCAGGCTGCCGGGAACACTTCCGGTCCCGGATTCGCCAGTGTTGTGGGAAAGGACCGCTGCCCCCGTGTGAGACATAAATACCGCGAACAGAACATTGGGCTGACGCAGCTCCATGCGGACTATATAGCGGGATTCAGCGTAGATCTCAACGATGTCCCTGCACAGCCAGGAATGATTTTTGGATTCCTGCTGAACGCGGAACAGACTGTATTTGACGTCATCGGCCGTAAGCTCCGTGCCGTCGTGAAACGTCACGCCTTTCCGCAAATAGAATGTCCAACAGCAGGCATCCGTACTGGGCTCCCAATGAAGTGCGACGCCCGGAATAACCTTGCCGGTTGCCCTATCCAGCTCGACCAGGGTCGCATGGATCTGGCGGATCATATGGGTGTCGAAAGCATACATCGCGTCCGCCGGGTCCAGCGTCACGATCGGCCGGTATATCGGCAGGCGAAGCGTCTCCACAATACGGCCCTCCCCAATCGTTTCCATGCGGTATCCGAAATACCCGGTCAGCCAGGCCATGAACCGCTGCTTCACTTCGGGTTCGCCCGCCTGCTCCTTTACCCAGAGCAGCGCGCCTTGCAAGTCCCCTTGCCTCACGTAATGCTGTGCTTCCAGAATCACGAACTCCCGCTTGTCCGCCAGAAACGTCAGCTCCGACCGATGGCTCCTGCCCTGCCCGGCCGCATACCGGACCAGGCCGGCGTCCGTCATTTTGCGCAGGATCAGCCTGGCGTTACGGGGCGTGCAGTACAGGGCCTCGGCCAGCCCGTCGATCGTCACCCGGAACGGCTCCCCTTCTTTTTCGTCGGAATAAGCGCTTCGCAGCCTAAGATAATCCTCTGCCAATCTCACCGGCCATGGCTCCTTTTGCTTAAAAAATGGTATGAATCCAACATACAAATTTTAATGGCGCATTTCAATCCCAGCGGTCGGGCTTTTCTGTAGGGAGCAAAAAGGCAGCCTTTGGGCCCGTTTCAGCCTTCAGACTGCCTGTCCGTATATTTTGTGGTTGTACGCTAGCTACTTCAGCAGTTCAACCGCCTGCGCATCTGGATTCGACATCCATATCTGTTCCACCTTGTAAACCATTCTTGACTTTTCACATTATCTAAACAAATGAACCATTGCACCACGCTATCCTGCCCATAAATTTAAGGAAGGCAGCTGATCAATCTGACCGGCTGCCTTCTTGGCTTTATTCAACTATCGTCTCCCGTTACTTTAATGACTTTTCTCTATGTATGATTGCTTCAAATATTTTTTTACCTGTAGAGTCTATCATCGTTCCTTGAGAAGGCTCTTTTTTAGTAATCCATTTTATTATTTGAGCAAAATAATAATCCATAAGAACATTGGAGAAAAAAGAATAGTTTGATAGCAACACAATTCCTACACGGAGTTCCTTGTTGAAAGCTAGATAACTATTAAAACCAGCTGAACCCCCGTTATGCCAGAGGATATCTTTATCTAGAAGTTTATCCTCACCCCAGCCAAAATAACGGTTTGAATTTCCGATCCATATCGGGAGATGACTTTTTTGTAGTATAGAGGCTATCGGATTATCATCATTTAGATTGGCTTGGACAAATAAACTCAAATCGCTAACAGAGGACTTAATACCACCAGCACCTTCATGTATACCGAGATCCCAGTGAGGGACTCTTTTCCCAGTTGAGGCATGTCCATTCAAAAACCTGCCATCCTGTTCTGTATCAAGCATAACGGCTGTCTCATTCATCTTTAATGGACTGGTTATATATTTTTTTAACAGTTCGTCATACTTGCTTCCTGACACCTTACATAGAATGTTTCCCAGCAGGGCCACACCGATATTGGAATATCCAAACGAACCAATGCTATTAGTGTAGTCAGCATTAGCTAAAAAAGCAGTCAAATCTTCCTCGGTATACATTGAATAAGGATTCGATCTTTTTTTAGCCAAAATGTGGTTGGTTGCCAATATAGGTAATCCAGAGGTATGAGTAGCAAGGCTTTTCAAGGTAATTTTATTCAAATAATCGTTTTCAGTGTTCTGCACAAACTTACCAACTATGTCATCCGAGGAAAGCAGTTTTTCCTGTTCCATTTCTAATAAAAGTATTGATGTAAAAACTTTGGTTATGGATCCGATTTCAAACAACATATTCTCAGGAGGGACCATACTTTTCTTTTTACTATTACAAAACGAAAAGTATTCAATATCTCCCTCCCTAATAATCCCGATAGCAAGATGTAAATGTTTCTTATCTTTCGTGTAATCTGAAACAAAACTTTGTAAATCCTTCATATTAAAAGTTACCCCTTTTAGTTTTATGATGCTTTCATTACTCGAATGTTGAAATCACGGTAATTAACCTATTTTGGGAAGCTAGATTATGTATTCGTTTCCATTTCCCAACATTCCTGCCCGTTAGCTTAATAAACATTTACGGCAATCGGTACAAGTTCTTGTCCTTGGCTCGGGACAAGAACTTGTACCGATAAAACAAAAAAGCCGCTTTAATAGCGACTTGCAATGAGACTATGTTTTTGTCCTCCGACAGGAAGCTCGATATGTAAAAAGCCTTCTAAAAAGTGTGAAACACCCTACCGTTGATTACAAGGAGGGATTTGTGTCAATTTACAAGGAAATCATGATCAATAAAATAACCCATGCAATCCTATTTCTAGGACTGCATGGGCTTACCCGCGCAAGACCAAAGCTTGCTCAAAATATTATTTCTGCACCGCTTCTTTCAGAATGTCGACCTTCTGTTCCTTGGACATATCCCATGTGGTTGAAATGCTGTATTCGAAGCCGCCTTCATGCCAAAAAACGTATTTTGGATAGATATGTGCCGGTAAGTCATCCTCAAAGAAACCTTTTTTCTTGCTTCCTTCTGCTTCTAGCATATATTTAGAAATGGCCAGCGTATCTTTCCCGTTCGTATATTCAAGTCGGATGGTTGCCGCCTCTTTCCAATCTATCTTTTTCGCGTAGATGGGTTTTCCGCTCTTCTTGCCTTCGGCCCTTACTTCATCAAGGAACTTTCCTTCGGTTGGACCTTCAATTCTCGCTTTGGCTAACTTATATCCTTCCGGCAGGTTGGCGGGCTGCTTCAGAATGGAACCCTCCAGAGTGGAAGCTCTTTTCAAATAGTCCTCGTAAGCAGAGAATTTTTCTACCGCTCCCCAATAACTTAGATCGAGACCGCTGTTAAGATCCTTATATTTATGATACAGAACGTACATATCACCGGTCTCTTTACTTAGCTTCTTCACTCTATTGGTCTCATCTTCGATATACTTCTTTTCCTCTGGAGTTAGAGCCTTGGCTGCTGCTTCTGCTTTTTTTCGGGCCTTTTCCAGCTCTTTCTTGTTGAACTCACGGTCTACATCCCCCTCGGGGTAGATAATATCCTGATCATTATTCCCAGCAGTTTTTAGATCCTGTTCCGATTGTACGGAAGCCTTTGGTGTTACGCTCCCCGCATCGCTTTCCTTGGCATTAACCAATGTCACGCTGCCAAGCGCTAGAATCATCCCCAGCCCCAGAATGGACAGGCGGTATGATTTTTTGTGAAAATGTTTAATCATCGTAAGTCTCCTTTTCATTTGTTTATGTGTGGCAGACAGGCCGGCAAGCCCCGGCTGGCGTTGGTTTCCTGAAAAATGCTCCAACACATGGATGATCGTTTGTCCGTATGCATTGTTTTGCTGCGGGCTCATCCGATTCAAGGCGCATGCATCGCAGGCCATCTCCTGATCCTGTCTTGCTTTACGTACGGCTAGCCATAATAACGGATTAAACCAATGGATGATCAGGATGATATGCATCAACCAGTTCACGGCGATGTCCCGTCGCTGAATATGTGCGAACTCATGCGCCAGAATATATTGAAGTTGATCTTTTTTCAGCGTGATGAGCAGACTGGGCGAAATGACGATCGCCGGCTTGCTAAATCCTACCACGGCAGGTCCAGGAATTCGCTCGCTGGACAGAAATTGCACTTTTTGCTTCACGCCTAATTGCTGTTTCGTCTCGTGAAACACTGCCGATAGAAAAGGCGTATCTATCTTTCGGCCCGTGCGCAGGGCTTGTTTCAATCGAAGCTGGTCGTATACCGTTTTCGCGGCAAGAAGCAGCACCCCCGCAAGCCAAACCGCAATCAGCGTATTGGTGAAGCCTATTTGGTTGAACCCCTTCCACCAAAAGCCTCTCTCCTGCACGAGTCCCGATTCAAGGGATGGAGCAGGTACTTCCGAGGTCCCGCTTGCTTCCGGGTTTGTAGAGCGCTCCACATGAACCGTCGCCTCGCTTATTCTCCCCGCTTCTTTCCCACCCGATGAAACTTGAGTTTGTTGATGAATACCGGGTGCTATGGCCTCCAAAGACAAAACATTGTATAGGCTAAGCGAGGATTCCGGAGCCCAAGGGAGCAGCAAGCGTATGGCCACAGGAAGCCATAGCCAATATTTCCATCTGGCCTCAATCTTGTTTCTTAATAGAAATTGCAGGATCAGGACAAGTACGATCAGGATGGAGGCCATGAACGATCCGCGAATTAACCAGCCGAAAATAGATAATAAATTTTCATACAATGTAAAACTCATCAGGGCTCTCTCTTTTCTGTTTCCCCGTCGCTGCGGTTATCGTCAAACAAAGCCTTTAGATCCTCGATTTCTTGCGCATTCAGTTTTTTATCCTGCAGAAAGTTAGCCAGCATCGGCTTTAAAGCTCCCCCATAAAGCTTTTTCATGAAAGATTTGGTTTCGAACTGCAGATACTCCTGCTCGCTGATGATCGGATAAAATAGTTGGGTGCGCTTTGAACCCTTTTCCAATTTCGCACCCGCTGCTTCCTTCTGCACCAGACGACTTAGGAGCGTCCGGGTCGTATTGGGGCTCCACCCCATTCGATCCGTCATTTGTTTTACGACCTCGCTGGAAGGGCAGTCCGGATTTGTCCACAATACGCGCATAATTTCCAGTTCTGCATCCGTAATCGGTGGTATTTGATTCATGAATGAAACCTCCAAAGTCAATTTACTCAGACTACATATGTAGTAATAATACACATCCTACATTTGTAGTTTAGTAATGTCAACTTGTTTGGCAGACCGTAATTTCTCGTTTTTGTTACACGAAAAAATGATTCGCCCCGCCTGTCCGGCATGATGATCTGCAAAAGAACCCATGTCATCGTATTTTGGAGCGCCTGTCCGAGAAAAAATATAGCTGGCGCAAAATGTTATTTTTTCACGGCTGCTTTTAGCACTTCGATCTTCTGTTTCCTGGACATATCCAAAGAGGAGGTTGAAATGCTGTATTCGAATTTGCCGCCATCATTCCAAAAAACGTATTTTGGAAAGACATGCTTCGGCAGCTTATCGTCAAAGAAACCTTTTTTCTTGCTTCCCTTCGAATCTACCGTATACTTGGAAAAGCCCAGCGTGTCTTTTCCACTCGCATATTTAATACGGATGGTTGCCGCCTCTTTCCAATCGATCTTTTTCACATAGATGGGCTTTCCGCTCTTCTTACCTTCGGCCCTTACTTCATCAACGAACTTTCCTTCGATCGGACCTTCAATGACCGCTGATAGAAACTTATATCCCTTTGGCAGGTTGGCAGGCTCCTGCAGAATGGACCCCTTCAGGGTTGAAGCTTTTTTCAAGTAGTCCTCGTATGTAGCGAATTCATGTACCCCTCCCCAATAGCTAATATCAAATCCGCTATTTAATTTTGGGTACTTATGATACAGGACATACATATCACCCGACTCTTGGGTCAACTTCTTCACTCTCTGGATCTCTTGTTCGATAAACTTTTTTTCCTCAGCAGATATAGGTTTGGCTGCTTCGGCTGTTTTTTTAACAGCGGCTTCTTGGGATTTCTCGTAGGATTGCGCCTTCGCCACGAGGCTTACGGAAGAACCCATTAATAAAATGCTGCTTAGTGTCGCGATTGCTACTTTCGTTGCTGCTTTCATTTGGTAATGCTCCTCTCCTATAATTTAATTTTTATTTTTGCAAACTACAGTTGTAGTTGTAAATTAATACTACAACTGTAGTTCAATAATGTCAATACGGTTTGTGCAGAAATTTTTTAGTTTTCGTTGAATACAAAAAAAAGCCGCTAATATAGCGACTTATTATGGGACCATGTTCTTGTCCCTCAACCAGTTAGTTATGCGTACTTAAATTGAATAAATCCCTATCTCATTCGGTTTTTTATGATTTGTCGGATGATATTCTTATTCGCTAGCAGGAGGGAAACATAAAGAAGCAACCCCATATAACGGAGAAAACAAGACAAAAGTTTAAAGAATGAATCTGTCATTCAAACCAAATCCATATGTTGTATAACAATAAAAAAGCGGCATAAGCTTGTTTACACCATATACTCCATAAAGACTGACCTAACCTACTTTTAAGCGTCCGCATTCTGTAAATACAGGCCTGCAAATTTTCTTCAGAAGTATTGCCTCAATTTGTGATACGGTTCACTGAGATTGAACTTAAACCTCCTCCAAGTAGCATTGGGATACTTAGATATTCATCTAATCGATAATCAAAAATCACTACCGTTATATTTTTGAATTGATGAAACTTTAACTTATGCATCTCGCCTACGGTAAAATACAATAGCTATTGTAATAAAGATTATTGTCCATAATATTGAAATACCTGTCCCTTGCATTGGTGTAAGGGCGTTTATTTCATCAGGAGAAGGCATCATATACATATAATACCCTGCCGTATCCGGAAAATAATTTTTAAACCTAGGCAGGAAATCTCTCGTCAATGGACTGATAACGAAATAATAACCAAGCAGTACCACTAAAGCAGGTGTGGTGCGTCTTAATAAAGCTCCCATAGCTGCACTGAGAAGTGCGGTTAAGGTTAGATAGCCTGTTGCACCTGCTAATGCTTCGATCATGATGCCTATTTCAAACCCTACTGCTGTGTCTCTCATCCTAATAAAACTATAAAGTACTCCTGATGCAGTAATAATAAAAGCCGCAGGAATGGTTATGATTGCCAATGCCAAATACTTCGTGGATAGTTGAAGCCCACGCCAAGGTATCGTAATTAATGTAGTTCGAATCTGTCCATCGGTATACTCCGAACAAGCAGCTTGGATTCCAAGAATAATGAACCCTGCTTGAAGATATCCCATAGTAGCAAGCCCTATATTCAGTATACTTTGCGTCCCTGCTGCACCTTGTAGTCCAACCGAAGTAAAAGCTGCGGCTAAAAGTAAATTAAGAATGAATGCACCCATAAGAGTGAGCCATGTCAATGGTAATGTAACTAATTTATCTAGTTCAGCACGAAGGATCTGTGTTCTGTTTCTTCTGGAAAGGACACTCATGAGTTAACGTCCCTCCTATGGAATACAATAGCTGCAACAATGAAAAGAACGACTACCCAGGCAAACATGACTAAGCCGCCTGTAAACGGGGAGAGAAATCTGTCGCTCAGAAACATAAACATTTCAAGGCCAACCCTATCTGGTAAGTATAACGCCAACTTTGTAACCTTAGAAAGCAGGAAACTGAATGATACTACGGATGTATTTATGATGAGCACAGCAAGCGGAATCGTGCCATTCTTAGTTAGAACAGTAATCCCAAATGCCAAAAGAGCAGTGAATGTCCAGTAACAAACTGCACCGATCAGTTTAGACCATTCAAATGCAGGGGTATATTCACCAAGAACCAGATGCGTAGCTGTCAAAGTTGTCATTATAGCCACAACACAAAACAGTATGCTGATTACTGTCACAGCGCCTGCTTTTGCCAGCAAAAAATAAAGCCTTGATGAAACAACAGTTAAACTTGTTGTAATCTGTTGACCTCCGCCAGATTCACTACTCTCTGTCAAAAACTCACTGCTGACAGCAAGCACACCTAGAATAATGACACCTTGCACACCAAGAGCTAGTCCAATATAGCCAACTTCCAATAGTCGTGCGCTAACCCCAGCTATAATCTCCTCTTTTTGTGCTATACTGTCCAAGGCAGATATGAACGCTGGGGCAAATGCTCCAATAAGAAAGGCAAGCCACATGCCGGGCAGGGAGAACAATTTAGATAGTTCTGCGTTGAATGCTCTCATACAACGACACCTGCTTTGTCAGATGTCAGGGCAAAAAAGGCTTCCTCCAGCGAGGAATGGTTACCCATTACTTCCTCCAATGTTCCATCTGCAACGATTTTCCCATGCTTAATAATCACCACATCATCAACAGTCTCTGCAAGCTCTCCTATTAGATGGCTGGATAGTAACACCGTGTTTCCGGACTCAGCACGTTCACGTAAAAATGTCCGAATAAAGCGAATTCCTTCCGGGTCAAGCCCGTTCACGGGTTCATCTAAAACCAATATTTTGGGATCACCCAGTAGCGCAGCTGCCATTCCGAGTCTTCTCCCCATACCAAGAGAATAATTCCCGACTCTTTTGTCAGCTGCTTTAGTAAGACCTACCATGTTCAGAACTTCCTCGACACGTGAGTGAGACAATCCTGCGGCACGAGCAATCCATCGTAAATGTGCCCGCCCTGTTCGCCTACGATGAGCTCCAGATCCATCCAATGTTGCACCTATTGTTGCTGCAGGATTATATAATTTTGCGAATGGCTTGCCATTAATTAGTGCACTTCCTGAGGTGGCACGATCTAATCCAAGCAATATGCGAAGTGTAGAACTTTTACCTGCCCCATTTGGACCTAAAAAACCAGTTACTCTACCTGGCCTAGCTTTAAAGCTGATACCTGATAAGATTTCTTGATTTCCGCGATGTTTGACTAAGTTATTAATTTCAATCAACCATAACACTCCCTTTCTGTTATGGTTTCCATTATAAAGAAGCAAAGTTACATCACGTTTATCAGCCTGTTTAATTCTGGATTAACTTTAAGTTAAGCTCTACCAATAGTTACTCTTGTGCCATTTTCATTGGATGTAATGTCAGCCATCAGCTTCATTTTGTTCAACATAAAATTACATGTCGATAAACCAATCCCCGCCCCAAGCTCATAGGAAGAGTTATCCATACCTGGACCTCTGTCCGCAACAATGATCTGTTCTTGTTCTACATCAACCACAATGTTGGCATATTTCCCCTCCGCTGCATGGCGAAGAATATTCTGAAATAAATTGTCCAGAACCCGTGCCATCCATGTAGGATCTGCTTCCCAATAAAAGGTCTCCTCTGCCGGTAGATTAACATCCAGCTGAATTTCTTTTTCTTCAAAAACGGGATACCACGCAGCAACAGATGCTCTTACTAAACGCACAATATCTGTTGAAACAGGCCCAAAAGGATGTTTCCCTGAAGTAAGCAGTGTATAGGAAAGTAAATCATTCATTAGATCTCCAACTCTTGTAATCGTATGGTTGATCTCTGTTAACGAGTTTTGTCCATCTATGCTCATGGATTCTTTATTTAATCTGGTGACATGACCTCTCAAAATGGTAAGTGGCGTTCGTAAGTCGTGTGATAAATTCGCAATGAGCCGATGTCGTAGCAATTCCTCTTCATTTTCTCGCTTGCGACTGTCTTCAAGCTGTTGAATCATCCAATTAAAAGAAGCTCCTAGCTGGTCTATTTCATCCATACGATCACTTTGAACTGATACGGGTTTGGGAAATGAGTTATTTTCAACTGAAAATGACATGTATTTCTGTAAGCGGGTGAGACGATTGCGAAGTTTCAAGAAGAACAGCCAAGATATTACAACAAATGCGACCATAATAAAACCAAATAGTGACACGGTAATGTAGAATTGATCTAACGTATTCATTTCTTTTTGATTAATATCAGAAACCCCAAAAAACGCACTGAAGAAAATAAGCACAATGGGAGGTAAAAAGATAAATAGAAAATGTACTTTTAGAAAACGACGAAATAAGGATCTATTCTGTTTCATAGTTTCACCCGATAGCCTATTCCCTTCAACGTTTCAATAATCTCCGGGGAATCGGGATCACGTTCCAGCTTTTGACGCAATCGATGGATATGTACCATTATGGTTTTATCACCAGTAATATAAGCTTCCTGCCAAATCGCTTCATAGATTTGTTCTTTGGGCAAAACTTGATTAGGGTGGCGTAAGAAGTACATTAATATTTGATGCTGCCTCCCTGTTAATATAATTTCTTCTCCTGTGCGTTTGTCATATACCATTTGAACTTCTGGATCTACTTCAATATGATCCCCTAATGAAATGCGTTCGGAATGCGTTCCACCACTTCGACGGATTAATACTTCTATTCTTGCAACTAATTCATCCGTATGGAATGGTTTCGTTAAATAGTCATCGGCAAATTGCAATCCATCTACCTTGTCATCGATCGATGTTCGAGCAGATAACAGCAAAATAGGAACAGCAGGGGCTGCCTTCTTTAATCGTTTTCCCACAGTAAATCCGTCTAACCCGGGTAACATGATATCCAAAATAACTACTTCATGCGGGCTTACTTCTTGTTCGGCACCTTCCCCAGAAAGCAGCCATTGAACCGAAAACCCTCGCTGTTCCAGCTCTTCTTTGACCCAGCTGCCTATTTTTTCATTATCTTCAATATATAACACGCTTCTTTTCAATTAACATCCCTCTCTCTACACGGTGTTCTCTATTAGACAGATTAACACAATCTAAAATAAGGTTTCCATTTAAGACAATTTTAAAAATACTTAGATATTCATCTAATCGGTAAACGGACTATGTTCTTGGCCTTGACTCGGGACAAGAACTTGTACCGATAAAATAAAAAAAACGCTAAAATAGTCAGTAATCCAGATGTAGGAGGAACTCAATTATGAGAAAAATTATTGTGCTTGAACATGTCTCCCTTGATGGTGTCATACAAGCCCCGGGCGAGCGAGACGAAGATATCAGCGGCGGTTTCGCATATGGCAGGTGGTCAGCGCCATATTCTAACGAGATTGTTGGAACGCTACTGAGAAGGCAGATGAACATGCCGTTCGATCTGTTGTTAGGGCGCAAAACCTATGAAATTTGGGCACCGTATTGGCCGCAACATGCGGACGTATGGCCGAGGGCCAACAAGGCAACCAAGTACGTCGTCTCGAACACCATGACATCTGGCGTATGGCAGCCGTCCGTGTTTTTAAGTGGAGATATTGCGGGAAAAATCACTCAAATCAAGCAACAGCAAGGACCAGATTTGCACGTTTGGGGAAGCGGTGATCTCATCCAGACGCTTATCAAGCATGATTTGGTGGATGTGTTCTGGCTGATGATATATCCTATAACGTTGGGCAGTGGAAAGCGGTTGTTTGCTGATGGCACTACCCCGGCAGCATTTAAGGTGACGGAAAGCAAAGTCGCCCCGAATGGCGTTATTGTCGTGAATTACGAGCGTGCAGGCGCAATCACAACCGGAAGTTTATGAATATTCGCGCAGTGTCAGGCAGCTAACATCAAGTTCAGCGTGCAGGAAAACCTGTCGCTTAACTAACCGGTAACATTAGTTCAATGAAACAGCGACAGTCTAGGACTTTTTTTCTCGTCCATGGCAGTCGCTGTTTCGTTCGCAGGATGGATTGTGGTTGAGCGGCCATTTAAAGCTGCAAACGCGATTGCTGTTCGTCCTGTCTGACTAGTCGAACCGATGTTGGCGGCGTACTCAGGAGAAGCATTAAAAAGAGGTCTAGGCTCTCTCTGCCTAGACCGTGCTTTTGATGATATCTTAGTGAACCCCGTGAAGTCTCACAGAAAATCATCTATTCTATATACATTCTTGAATTCACTACGTTATCCGCATAGCTTTCTGCTGCGCTTTCAGACACAGTTCTGCCGCCATAAAAGCGTGCGCTTGGGTCATGGCGTTCTCGGTTCGATTCAAGCAGTCGAGAATCAGTTCGCCGAAGAAGGGATATCCAACCTTACCGGACACTTGAAAATGATACTCTCCTTCTTTGTTGACTAGATAAACATGATCGCTGGCACGGTCGCGGGCGATATCGATATACTTTCTTAGCTCGATGTATCCTTCCGTACCCAAAATGAGCGTACGACCGTCCCCCCAAGTACCTAACCCGTCCGGTGTGAGCCAGTCAACTCGGAAATAATGCGTGGCTCCGTTATCCCCTAACAGCGTAGCGTCGCCGAAATCCTCAAGCTCCGGGTATTCAGGACTATGGTAATTACCGACTTTGCTGTGGAGCACCTCCGCCTTCTCGCAGCCGGCGTAAAAGAGGAATTGTTCAACTTGGTGACTGCCGATATCGCACAGGATTCCTCCGTAGCGTTCCCTTTGAAAGAACCATTCCGGCCGGGAAGGTGCATTCAGGCGGTGCGGACCGAACCCTGTCACTTGGACTACTCGGCCAATCGCGCCTTGCTGGGTAAGCTGTCCGGCATAAACCGCCGATTCCACATGCAGCCTTTCGCTGTAGTACACCATATACTTTCTTCCGGTTTCACGAACTTTTGCTCTGGCCGATTCCAGTTGCGTAAGCGTCGTAAACGGCGCTTTATCCGTAAAATAATCCTTACCTGCGTCCATGACCCTAAGACCGAGCGCGCAGCGTTCCGATGTAACTGCCGCGCCTGCAACCAGGAGAACGTCCGGATCGGAAAATATCTCGTCTTCCGATGAAGCTATTTTAACTTGAGGGAAGGTCCGCGCGAATGCCTCAGCTTTGGCGGGGTCGCGGTCATATACCCACTTTAACGTTGCTCCCGCTTCGATCAGCCCGTTCACCATACCGTAAATATGTCCGTGGTCGAGCGCAACAGCGGCGATGATACATTCGCCCGGCTTCACCACCGGACTGGGCTTCCCCTTCGGGGCATAGTTCATTCCGTCGCTTTTCTCCATAACGATAAGCCTCCACCATCATCATTGTTTTTCGCCATAATTGCTTCCTGTCGTGATCTTCCCATCCTCAAAATTCTCAACGCTCTTGCCCTTTTGGTGAAAATAAGGAATATTTTGTTGGGCACCTTCTTGTGTATAGAAGGGATCATCCTTTCGTAGAGGAAGTTGTACGTTTTCTCCCATGCTTGCGGATTTGTAGATGCTCATGATCAACTCCAATGTGCTGCGGCCGTTTTCTCCGTCGATGAGCACCGGCGTTCCCTTCTCGATCGCGCTCAGCACATTGTCGATCTGACCGGCATGGCCTTCGTACGGCAAATCCGGCAATTCGTCATAGTATTTCTGAATTTTTTCTTCCAGTTCCAAATCGCGTTCAGGGAATCCGTTCGGCAAGGAAGTGGAAGCCGTTACCCGCCATGGGGCGGAAATCCGTGCAAACTGTCCTTGGAAGACGTATTGCTGCTCTTCTCCGTGGTGGACGACCGAACTGGTAAGTTGTCCCAAAGCTCCGTTCGGATATTTCATCATCGCGATGGATAAATCCTCAACCTCGGCATTGTCATGCGCAACGTTAGCCATGTAAGCTTGTACGTGGCTAGGTCGACCTAGCATCCACAGCAATCCGTCGATATGATGTACGGCATGATTCAGAGTGGGGCCTCCCCCCTCTTTCTCCCAAGTGCCGCGCCACCATAAGTCGTAATAACAATGGCCCCGCCACCAGAAAGAATCCACTTGGGTATGTAGAATCTTGCCGGCCAGACCGCTATCCAGCACTTGTTTAAGCTTCATAATCGGATTTCTGAATCGATTCTGGGCGATCACGGACAACACCTTGCCGTTATTCCGTGCCGCTTCGATCATGTCATCACATTCCTTAAGCGACGCTGCCATAGGTTTCTCTACAATGACATGGCTTCCTGCGTTCAGGAAATCGACCGCAACCTGCGCATGAACGTACGGAGGCATACAAATGGACACAAGATCGATTCCGTCTTGAAGAAGTTCCTTATAATCATGTACGATTTTAGCTTCCAGTCCGTACTGCTCCCGCCTCACTTCAGCCTTCTCTGGGTAAAGATCGCATAAGGCAACAATTTTACAGCGGTCCTTAAACTGCAGATAGGCTTCGATATGACTGGGCGAAATTGCACCCGTACCTATAATCGCAACCTTTAACATACGTTATTTTTGCCTCCCAACTTTATTTTTTATATAAAAATTATATCCGGTGCAGCCTTGTAAATGTGTTTGGCTATGGGGGAAAAATAACGCTAGATTGCGGATTGTATGGTATATTCAAAGCATGTACGAAGACGAGGAAGAAGGAGGCAAACAAGTTGTCATTGGTTGCAAGCAACTACAGTATCTCTCCCTTGTACTTTGCCTATAGACGTAAAAGCGAAAATTACGAGCATAAAGAGACTTTCCATTCCCATCTTGGCCTTGAAGTGTTGTACATTCATCAAGGAAGGGGAACCATGATCGTTAACAACCATAGCTATGAGATTAAGCCAGGCATGCTTTGTATATTTCAGCCCTGTCAACTCCACCACCTAAAGCTTGAATACGACGATCATCAATGCTTCGAACGTTCGATTGCGATTTTTGAACCGACCGTGTTTGATGCTTATTTTAAACAGTGGCCCGCTCTCCATGAATTTTACAATTATATTTATCTAGGCAATCTTCCTTTCCCTTGTTTATATGAGGTCGACGACCCTTACCTGGACGGTGCATACAAGAGCATGAACGATCGATTCCCGACGCTGTCCGACACGGAAAAATATGAAGAAATTTCGCTGTTTCTTGTCGCACTTTTTCGCTCCTTGAAACCAATCTGGGATAAGCGGAAAGAACGGAGTTCAACTTACCAAACCCGTAAAAATCATCGGGTGGAGCACATCTTAACCTGGATTGAAACGAATTATACGATTCCTTTCCGATTGGACGATATGGCGAAGTCGCTGCATCTATCTCCCTACCATTTGTCACATCTCTTTAAAGAAGCGACAGGGATCAGCATCACGGAATACATAGCAGCCCGAAGGATTCATCAATCCATACAGCTCCTTGCGACTACCAAAAAACCGATCTCGCTTATTGCGGAGGAGATTGGATTAACAAATAGCTCTTATTTTTGCAAATGGTTTAAAACGCATATGGGAATCACGCCGCATCAATATCGCAAAAAATGGACGAGTACCTAAATAACGGGAATGCGCCTATTTATATTCAAGCATGCCCGATTCAGCACAACCTCTGATATTGCGGAATCCTCTTCTTGGCTCAGGTAAGGCTTTTATCTCTCTCTCTTCTATAGCAGCAAAAAAGCCTGATAAGTCAGGCTTTTTTAACTTTAAGAAATGTAGACACCTTTGTGTCATTAGACATAAGAAGAACCGACAAGAACATATATATAAAATTTCGGTTAACTCCGTTTCTTCCTAATGGAGCACTCCTTTTACAATGGCTTGCCACCGTGTCTTATATTAATGGTCATGACCTCTCTTGCTTAACTCTTTCGATACTTGGGATTCGGTGCCTGGTTCGACAATGACAAACTGCCCCATCATACCGCTATCCTCATGATACAATAAGTGACAGTGATACATGTACGGCGTATCGGGATCAGGATAGCTTCCAAAGTCGACGGCCAGTCTGACTGTAGTGCCATTCGGAATAAAGACCGTATCTTTTCTCCCACGCTCATATAATGGCGGCACTTCTCCATTCTTGTCCAATACGGTGAATGCTGCATCATGAATATGGAAGTTATGATCCCAACCCTTATTCGTGATCTCCCATATTTCACGTGCCCCAGCCGGAACAACCTCATCAATACGATTCATATCCATTTCCTTGCCATTAATTGCAGATTTCGTTGTGAGTTCGAATTTACGTACCTTTACATTTCCGGGCACATCGATGAGCGGCTCAGCGGTAAGTTGATCCGGGAGTTGCGACGAAGCAGATAAACTTGTATCAGCGATAATCTTTACGATATCAAACTCCCCATTTTCAATTCCGTCTTTGCCTGCAAAGCTGTGCAAGATCGTTTCTTCGCCAGCTTCAAACTCCACCACGATCTCTATACGTTCACCCGGACTTAGCAACAAACGATCTAATAAAACTGGTTCGGGTAAAAGTCCCGCATCATTGCCGACCAGATAAAATGAACGATTATCTGAAAAGCCGATATTATAAGCTCTCGCATTCGAACCATTCAGTAATCTAAAACGAACCTGACTTGCAGTGATCTCCAGGTAAGGATCGAGTGTCCCATTTACCAAGATTTGATTGCCCAACAATCCAAACGGAGTCATACTCATATTCTCGTTAAAAGACCCGTCGCCCTTAAATAATTTATCCTGGATAATAATCGGGATGTCGTTAACTCCATATTCCGAAGGCAACTTTTTAGACTCTTCATCCTCCACGATAAATAGTCCTGCAAGACCGCGATAAACGTGCTGCGCTGTCTTCCCATGCAAGTGGGGATGATACCATGTTGTCGCGGCCGGCTGCTCAATTGTCCAAAAAGGTTTCCAGGTTGCTCCTGCTTCGATCATCTGATGCGGCCCGCCGTCCATTACTGCGGGTAATCGCATGCCATGCCAGTGCAAGGTTGAGCTTTCATTCAATTGATTGATCACATCGAAAGAAACTTGGTCGCCGCGCGAAACTCGGAGGGTCGGCCCTAAATAAGATCCGTTAATCCCCCAAGTCGGTGTCTGCTTTCCTTCCAAAAACTCGGTTGATCCTGGCTGCATGGTTAAGGCAAAGTGTTTCTTCCCCTCCGAATCTGTGATTGGCTCAAGTATTGGCGGAATTTGCAATGGATTCTTAAATTCGAGCTTACCGACGTTAGTGGTCGTATCCCCTTCACATCCGACTAAAGAAAATGCTGATAAAATGAGCATCAGCATGAACAGTTGAAGGTATTTTTTCATTTTTCTATACTCGCTTTCCTCATCGTTGTTGAAATCAAATTAAATTTTGTGCATTTTTAATTGCTATTGCAATCAATCCTGAGCATAATCCCCAAATGGCATTGCGGTAATAATCTTTTCTCCTTCACATATAACACTCAATCTTGTCCGGCTTTGTTTGTAAAACGTCTGGCCAGCATGACGGCGGCTAAACCCCCGGCTAAAGGCAATATCATAGAAAGAGCTCCGATGAGCGTTACCGGAAACGCGTCCATTTGCCGCAACACGATCCGCACGATGAATTGAAAAAGGGTAAACCCTCCTAATATGCCAACAACAAAAGCGAGAAACAGCATTCCTGTCTTCTTCATTCCTAAGTCTCCCCTATGTCTCCTTTTATTCTCAATAGATCTACATGTGACTCGTTCATGTAAAGATCATATTAGACGAATATTGTGAACTTATGACAATGAGTTGCGGTATCTGTGAATTTTTAAAAAGATATTTTAGAAGCAGAAATCATGGACGAAAAGAAAATGTGGAGAAAGACGGTGAGACGCTATGAGCCATACCCTGTTAATCGAGGATGGCGAGGAAAAAGTAATCGAGTTTATCGTTCCGCTCCTTTAGCACCGTTAATGACGTTGTTAGGCCTTTTCCACGATGGTTCCAAACCCATAGCTTCGTTCGTGATACGGGGTCTACCGCACCTAGCAGCTCAAATATGGTTCTTTGGTGATCGTGAGAGAACAGTTTTTCTAACGGGATCATTGCCCCTAAAGCCGTCACATTCTCACGGTTCCCCCATCGTAAAACGAACACAAAAAAGGCCAACCAGAAAATTCTGGCTAACCTGATAATACGAACCGCTAAAAAAATAACAACTTTCAATGGAACAATGTTTTTGTCCTCCGACACATTTATATTGCTTTCTTATTCGATTTGTCACCCACTCGAACTCATCTTTAGAAGATTATCAAATGCAACTATATATACTAAATTTAATGTTTAAAGATGGATAAGAATATTGATAAGTTTCCCGAATGGGTCCCTAACAAAAAAACGCCGAACCCCCCATGGCTCCTCAGTTGGTCCATACTCAATTGGAATTCCTGCTTCTTTTATACGAGTTAACGCGTCATCAAGATCATCAACCTCAATTGACAGATCAGGCACAGGTGTCCCAGAGCCACCCTCTAATAGGAAACTAAGCTGAATGCCCATTTTCTCATGCGAACCGTATGTTGCAATAAATCCCATATCCATTAGTTGATCAAGTCCAAGTACTTCCCCGTAAAAATACGAAGCTTTGGAAATATCCTGCGTCTCAATATTTGCAACAATTCGTTTGATCTTCATTTTTCATCCTCCTAAAGTTTTGATATCAAATGTTTACTCAACAATGGTCCCGTTCGTGGCAAACTAATCCTTCAGCTCTCAGAGTACCATAGATTTACTTGTACGCATTCAATATGCTTAAACCTAGCCGCGCGTTTTGAGCGCTGCCGACAGCAAAGAGCGGGTTGCGGTCATTTTTTGTACTTTCATCGTTTAATCCCTCCCTTAGACTGGCCTTTCGGAAACCGCACGAATGGTGTAGGGGTACGGATCCAATTGAAACTCCCCTTCTTTAGGATCGAGAATCGTCATTCGAATCGGGTGAACTTCTGGAATCTTCATTGAAGGGTACCATCCGATGGCCATATCCCCCAGGATGAACATTCCGTACTCGTCACCGAGCATCTGAAACGTCTTTCCGTCCCCGATATAACGCGTGACGTCAAACCGAGAGTTTAGACGTTGGATTGTTTCCGATACGCTGCCGTGAAGCGGTAAGCCGATCTCGCTGACATTCAGAATGGATTCATGATCAAAAGGCTCTGTTGAGGCATTGTCCATTCGATGCCGAGCGATGAACTCCACCAGATTCTCCGAAGGATCTTCGAAATAGAAGGCATGCGCATCCGTTCCTTCGAAATAAGCGATATCTTCGTTTGCCTGGATTCCTGCGTAAGGAATGGACGCAGCGGAAAGCACCTGACATCCTTTGTCCAGAAGCCAGCTTTTTGCTTCGCGAATTTGGTTCTTAGGGATATTCATTGCCAAATGGTAGGACGGCAGTATCCTTCCCTCCTCTTCGTGAACGAAAGTCAATCGCGTTCCCCCGACAATGATCGTGATAGAATGTTCCGTTATATCTGCTAGAGCAAATCCAAGTCTTTCTGAGTAGAACACTTTCATTTCAGCTAACCGGGCAGTTCTGAGTTCCAATTCGATGATTCTCATCTTACTACCTCCTCCAGATACTTAAGTTTGTCAGGATTTGCAACTGCATAGATGGAATGAATCCTACTGTCCGAAGCCTCGAACGAGTAAACGTAAGCAATACGTCCGCCGATCATCATGATGATTCCCGGGCTTGCGTTCACCGTAGTGATGATATAGGAATAGTGGCTGTCAGGACGCCTGAACCAATCCATCCATTGCATATAAAACGGAATGACTTGCGCCGCTCCGACGACGGGCTGCCGCGCGGCCGGCACCTTGCCACCTCCATCTGTATAATGGATGGCGTCAGGAGACAACAACTGCAACAGGCGGTTCGCATCCCCGGCGATCACGCTTTGGATGAATTGCCGCACTTGCGTCTCCGTAACGGTGCTCTTTGCTATGTCCGGCGGTTCATGGCGGATACCTTTCTTGGCCCGATGGAAAATTTGCCTGCAATTGAAGCTGCTTTTCCCCACCATGCCTGCAATCTCGTCGTACGGGTATTGAAATATTTCCCGCAGGAGAAAGACGGCCCGCTCGACCGCGCTTAGCTGTTGCAAAAGCATTAAATAGGCCGTTGAGATCGTTTCTCTTTGTTGATAAATTTCAGAAGGGTCCAAGCTGGCGTCTTCAAGATGCACAAGCGGCTCTGGCAACCAAGTCCCCACGTAAACTTCCCGTTGTTTCGCGGACGATTGTAACAGATTCAGGCAACGGTTCGTTACGATTTTGCACAAGTATGCCTTTACGTTCCTGATATTTGCGTCGGAAGACAATTGGTTCATCGCCAGGAAAGCATCCTGCACGATGTCTTCCGCATCCATGACGCTTCCGAGCATTCGATATGCCAAGGAGAACAATAATGTCCGATAAGTTTCATATAGTTGTTCCGTGTCCATACAGACCTCCTTCTCGATATCGTCCGTTTAGTTCGCGAGAATATGAAGTGAAGCTCGCTTGGCGCTTGCTGCCGCCCCGCCTGCCAAATATTCACCGTGTGACACCCAATCTCCAGCCACGTATAAACCCTTAATCTGAGGGACGGCAGGACCTGGATTCTCGACCCGCTTCATATGTGGAAAGTCATGAACGACCGTCATCTTGGGCAAATACTGCTCCGCCACCACTTCCCGTCTCCAACCGGGATGAACGAGATCCATGGCTTGTTCAAGTTGGCTGCGGTCTTCTTGCGCATGGCTTCCCTGCACTTGAAACTTGATCATTTGATACACTTGAACGTCATCGTTCTCACAGAGTTCTAGCCCTTTGATTCGGGAGGAGTTGATCATAAGGACCGGTTGATCGATGCCGTAGACGAATTGATGCTGCGGTGTGGGAAGTCGACGGAGCCCGATATCCAAACAAGCGGCCGTAATCGGAATGGCCTGCTGCTCCCACGTCCGCAGGGAAGTCAGTTCGGCTGATGGAACCAACCGGCTTGATATCTTCGGCGCTGTCGTCAGGATCACATAAGGAGCCTCAATCGTTTCGCCATTCTCGCATCGAACCCGCTGCACCCGTCCGTCATCATGCTCAACGGAAATGACTTTCCTACCTGTAATGACTTCCACGCCGAGCCGACGTGCTTCCGAACACATCTCTTCGATCAGGGATCCCCATCCTTTCTTCAAATAATACACTCCCGTGATGGAACGCTGCATCTGCCTGAACAAGGGTCCTGCCACTTGTAAATCCGGAGCCTGCACGTATGTTCCTCCTCGGGCCAGCACGTACAGAAGATGACGTACCATCGGGCTTCTCACGTGCTCCTCCATCCAGTCTCGCAGACTCATGTGTGGAATCGTGGCCGTGTCAAGCTTGAGGATCTTCAAGAGGATGGCTCCGAACCTGTATTTGTCAGTCGACGATAACAAGGAAGTCTTAAGCAGCGAACGGATCGCAGCCGGAAATGGGTGCACCTGCTCTTTCCAGATGCCGTACGGGGTGAACTCGTCGACTTTCCGAAAAATATCCGGATTTACGTTCAATTCCCGAAAAATGTCGAACGCGTCCCCGGCATAGAGTGCATGCGAACCCAAATTGAAGCGTATTCCGTCCTTCATGTTTGTGATCGCCCTTCCCCCCATCTGATTCTGACTTTCCAAAACGACGACGCGTTTTCCTCCTTTTGCTAAATAAAGAGCTGCGGTCAGTCCGGCAATACCTCCACCAACAATCGCCACATCATACTTTGCAACCATTCGAAGAAACCTCCTTCATGCGCTGTCATTAAACAAGACAGGAAGGAGGCGGAAAATGTGACAAAATGAAAATGCAATGTAGAAAAAAGAGCAACCCGAATATCGCAGCCCACAAAAAAAACGCATATTATGCGACTTTCAAAGTGCATCATGTTCATGTCGTCGGACACATATTGAGTTACGATAAGAACATTAAGAGAATGAAAAGTATTTGACCCGTTTTCTCACAACGTGAATTGTTACAGACGCATGAAATCACCGACTTTCTGAAATAAAGAAGCATTGCAACGAGCAGCGGTCTGTCGGAGCCTCAGCAAACTAACTGGCCATATAGTCATCCGGTTCTGCCTGAATTTATCGGGGGTCTGAGTATTGCAGATCCGCATAATGGGGCCGTGGTCGAAATTCCTTCGCTGATGATCAGCTTAAGTTTGCCGTCCTCCGAATCGGTAATCGGCTCAAGTTCTTGTCCTTGGCTCGGGACAAGAATTTGTACCGATAAAACAAAAAAAGCCGCTAATAGCGACCTTCAAAGGGACTATGTTCTTGTCCCCCGACATATATTGAATTCCCCTTCCTTCTGGATCGATTTCCTTAGACTTAAGAGCGACTGCTCTTTTTATCATATAATGATTCAAGCCATTTTCTATACGTTTTCTTAAAACATAAGTCTTTAATTCATCCATGACCTGTTTCCTGATTTCTATTGGTATATGTTGGACATGTAATCTATTTCTGTTCGAAGATAATAAAGTGTTAGACTGAGGTTATTGATTTGACGCCGTTATAGAGTTGGAAAGTCGTCAGCATTTGAAAAATAAGTTCTAGACTAACACACAGTAACCCAAACAGCGGCAAGAATGAAAAAATAAAGTCATAGACCGCCGCTGTTTTATTGAACTATCGCCCCTTTAGGTCGCTGAGTCAACCGCAAAACTAAGCTGGAACGTAGGTCAACCTGATCACCTGCTCGCCAATTCGATCGCTCGCCACGAGGCGCAGCGGCAGCCGCGGACCGGCGAAGAACGGCTTGCCGTGACCCAGCACGACTGGTTGGAGATAGAGTCGATACTCATCAACGAGACCGAGCTCCGTTAGACTGTGCGCCAACTCTGGCCCGGCAACTTCAATTTCCCCTTCATGCTGAGCCTTCAGCCCACGTATGGCCGCTGAGAGGTCGCCCTCGATCAGAGAAGCGTTCGGACCGACGGACTTTAACGTCCTCGACACCACCCACTTCGGTTTGCTTTGCCACGCAGCTGCGTATTCCCGTTCCGGCGCATCCCATTCAAAATGGTCTCCATCCCCGTCCCAATACCGCATGGTCTCGTACATGCGGCGCCCGTACAGGCAACCCGTCAGACCGCGCACGTCTTCGATGAAATGACGGAATAGCACAGGGTCGGGCTGAAACGCCATATGGTCGACGAACCCGTCCAGAGACTGGTTCAACGCAAAAATAATCTTTGCCATGAGACTGACTCTCCTCTCTGGTTTTCTCGCACATTCATCATTAGGATTACACGTTCCATATGCAGCCTCCTCTAGATCTTCATTTTATCATCCAACAGCATGCCCGGTTTCTCATGGATTGCTAATGTGCACAACCCGACCGAATACAACTTTAGCTTTTTCGACTAGGAATGAGCGGCTACATCGTTGTTCTCGAAGCGGGAGACAATCTTCGCGACCTCAGCTACGTTGGTTTGAAACCCGAGCGTGGTGGACTGGTGGGAAGTTACCCTGAGTATGTCGAATCGCTGGACTTGGGCGACTGCCAAAAGGCGTACAAAGTCGTGTTGCTGTACGACACGTATCTACTATGTTCCCTTTACCTTATGCCGGGAATGCCGGAATCGTTGGGGCTGGTATTCGTAATTATGCCGCGAACCTGCACAATGAGTTGAAAGAAAAAGGTGTGTTTGTCGGACATCTTTCAATCGGAGCCATGATACAACCCGGAACAACAGGGGACCCAGATGTTATAGCGGATGCTTGGTATAATTTATATGAGAAAAAGGACCATTTTGAAGAAATATTCCCTCCAGGGCTTGATCCAACTAAAATTCTTGGTGAAAATTAATACGAAAGAGATAAGACAACAATTGAAATGATAGATGTCTTATCTCTTATATATGCCTAAAGCATTCTCTAATCGACAATCGGAACATGTTCTTGTCCATCGTCAGGACTGTTACAACCATATCCATTGTTCTATTGACATATGGAGAAGTTCATTAAATCACAATTATAAAAAAATACAAAGTCGCTAAATTAGCGACCTTGTATTTGGGCATAATCAAATTTTAATGTTAGTTCGTTCAATCTGAGATTCTAATACATCATATAGAGCAAGCTTATAGTTTATTTTATCCAAGTTAAAATATAGTTCCCTTATGCTTTTCTCAATTTCTTTTTTATGATGGAGCATCATCATTTTTCGTTCCGAAATCGTCGAATCCCCTTCTTTATACAAGTTTACATACTTCTGAATTTGAGCAATCGGCATTCCTGTTGCTCTAAGCGCAGTAACGAAGTGAATCCAGCTTAAATCATCTTCGTCATATAACCGCTTCCCATTTTCATTTCTCTTCACATGTGGAAGCAGTCCCTCCTTTTCGTAATATCGAAGTGTGGACGCCGCTATTCCTGTCAATTCAGTAACTTCCCTTATAGTCAACATAAATAAAACTCATCGCCTCCTATTAAAGTAAACTTTAATTGATTTTATGGATAATAATAATTAATACATCCAAATTTAGGTTATATAATTTGAGGAAGGTATAATTAAACCAAAGATTTCACGGTTTAATTATACACTTTTTTTTCAGTGAAAAAGTCTTGACTTAAAGTGAACTTTATAATCTATGATACCAATGTAAATTAAAATGATTTCTGAGAGGATGAAGTTACAATGGCAAATATCTCAATCGTTACTGGCGGCAGCCGCGGACTTGGTCGCAATACTGCCATCAGTATTGCACGTCATGGCGGTGATGTCATCCTGACCTATCGTAGCCAAGCAGAAGAAGCAAAGTCTGTCGTTGCTGAAATTGAAGCCCTAGGGCGTAAAGCAGTCGCTCTACAACTTGATATGGGGAACATTTCCAGTTTTACTGCCTTTGTTGAGACAGTTCGTTCGACCCTGCAGTCAACCTGGAATAGCACCACTTTCGATCATCTGGTGAACAATGCCGGCTACGGAGAAATGACCGGCTTTACCGAAACTACAGAAGCTCAGTTCGACGGCCTGTTTAATGTGCATGTTAAGGGTGTGTTTTTCTTGACTCAGGCCCTTCTGCCGCTTCTTGCAGATGGTGGTCGTATTGTGAACTTCTCAACGGGTCTTACTCGCGTTTCTTTTCCTGGATTCTCTGCCTACTCTGCCGCAAAGGGGGCGGTCGAGATTCTAACCATCTATTTGGCCAAAGAACTTGGTCACCGAGGTATCACCGCTAATACCATTGCACCTGGAGCAATCGAAACCGATTTTCTAGGAGGTTCTGTACGCGACATACCTGCTTACAATGAAACGTTTGCCGCGATGACTACCCTTGGTCGAGTTGGGGTACCCGAGGACATTGGTCCCGCAGTCGCCAGCTTACTTGGTTCCGACAATCGCTGGGTTAACGGGCAGAGAATCGAGGTCTCGGGTGGTCAGAACATCTGATCGCAAGTAATGGCAGCAAAGACAATCCGTGAAACTGGGGCCGTTTTCGAACGAATTCGACCATATTGTGTGTCTAAGGATAGTGTCAGCTATGTTGGACTAATATTGAGTTACAATAAGTTACCATGTTATTGTCACGAGCTGCTTCCTATGATCCACTCTATTCTATCCCTAGTTAAAGAAGCAACGGCAGCCGACCTCTTGGTCGACTGCCTTTACTTCTTTATGGGATACCCTTTCCTGATAATTCAATAAATCTTAATTCATTAGGTTAAGCCAATTGATCATTTAATCAATATCATGAGTAATAACGATTGTACGTTACCCTGCCTTACCTACATATCCCCCTTTAACATATTGCCCCGCTTTTGCAGTGATTTCATTTTGAGGTTTACAAGCGCAATACCAATGATAATTAGAATAAGTCCCACTACCATCTTGATAGTAATCGTTTCTCCCAAAAAGAGAACGCTGATCACGATCGCAATGAGCGGGACCAGAAAATTAAACGACCCGATTTTGCCGGCTTCGCCCGATCTGACAAGCAGAAAGAAGACGAGCCAGGTCAAGGCCGTACAGAAGATTGCAATAACCGATAACGTCGAGATAAACCTCTGATTCCAAGCGATATCCGTCCAGTTTTCAATGGTAGTACCCGCTATCAACAATACAATTCCACCAAAAATCATCTGAAGGGTAGTCAACCAGATCGCATCGACTTTATTAGATGTTTTCTTCATATAAATTGTGCCGAATGTCCAAGTAATCGTGCTGGCTAAGCCAAGCAAAACACCAACGGTCGAGATATTTCCAGAGCCATCGTTCATGCTGATAACAGCGACTCCTATAAAGCCTAGAATCAAGCCGACTATTTTGAAACCGTTCATGGATTCACCTAACCACAACCAAGCTCCGATTCCGAGAAGAACGGGCTGCATGAACACGATTGTCGAAAATAAACCGGCAGGCATCATATTCAGTCCGAACGTTTGAAAACCGAAAAAGAGAATGATATTCAGCAAACCGGAGATCAGGTAAATGTTCCAAGTATGCTTCAAATTAAGATATCTATAACGCGGTAAAGCGATAAGAAGCAAAATGAGACCTCCGATCGTGATTCTCAAGCCGGCGAAAAGCAATGGGGGTGCAAATTCGAGTGCATACTTGGACAACGGCCAGTTCACCCCCCACATTGCGACTAAAAAGGTTAACAGGATAACAGTAAGTGTTCGCGAAAGTTGCATTTATCTTCATCGCTCCTTTGTGTAATGGTGATTACCATGGTACAATGGATCAACTTATAAATAAAATGCATGTTTATTATGAAGGAGATATCAAAATTGTTATGACACATTCGCAATTGATGTTGTTTGTGAAAATAGTCGAGACTGGCAGCTTTACCAAAGCCGGTGAGCACTTAAATATGACACAACCTGCCGTCAGCCGCGCCATCTCAACGCTTGAATCGGAATTAGGAGTCACTCTTATGATACGGGAACGAAAAAGCGGAGTTATTCTCACCGATATCGGCCTGCGCTTACTGGCCATATTCAGAGAGATTTTGCAAGGATACAATAAGGTAGAGCAGGAGGTAACCGCTGAAAAAGGGTTTGAAGTTGGCTCCGTTCGTGTCGGGGTGTTCCCGATTGTGTCCGCGCACTTCTTGCCGAAAATATTGCGGATCATTGGGGAGAACCATCCGGGGCTGACATTTGAACTTTATGAAGGAACCATCGAGGAGATTAAAAAATGGCTAGACTCCAGAATAATCGATGTCGGTTGGATTATACCGCCGAGCAACGAACTCGAAACGATTCCGTTCTTTCGAGATGAATTATGCCTGGTCCATCGGGATGATCATCCATTGCAAAGCCGCCAAACCATTCATATTACGGATCTGGACAATGAACCTATGATTGTGTGCAAAGGTGGGTTTGTAACACCCATTTTTGAGCTATTTAAGCAGTTTGGAACCACTTTGTACGCCAAATATAACGGCCACAACATAAACACGGCGTTGAGCATGATTCAAGAAGGGCTGGGAATCTCGATCGTATCGAAAACTTCTTTGTCGCTTTCGACACTGCCACCGAATGTCCGCATCCGGACAATTAATCCGCAACCTTTTAGAGACATTCACTTGGCAGTTCCTTCATTAAAGGAGGCTTCACACGGGGTGAAACTGTTCCTTCAAACTGCACGAGAGCTTTATTTATCCGGGGATCGGATCCACTAATTACCCCAATCAAAAAAGCCGCATTCTATGCGACTCTGTAAGTAATGATGTTCATATCGTCTGATATGTTGAAAAAAATACTAACAATCAATGCAAAAACACCTCCAAAGTAGTCTTCATATCTTACGACATGATTGCATTCTCTTGAAGGTGTTTTTAATTTGTCTCACGTTATGGGGCCAGTCTCCACTATTCAGTGAATTTGAGATCCTTTTTTATGTTTTAGATGTTATGTTCCCATGTGATGCGAACAATTTGGGTACAGCCCCTATTCCCGTGTGATATGCCCTGTTTCACTGCTTATGGCAGCTCTTGTGGGTATTCGCTCATTTTTTAGTATCCTCTAGCCCGCTAAACATTATAATTTAGCCAGGTATTTTGCGGTACGTACTAACTGGCTGGTAAAGGAGTTCTCGTTATCATACCACGCAGCAATTTTCACCAATGTATCTGTTCCTAGCTCTGTTACCTTTGTCTGTGTTGCGTCAAACAAACTGCCGTAAGTCATGCCGATAATATCAGACGAAACAAGCTGTTCATCTGTATACCCATATTCATTCGATTGGGACTGTTCCATCTTCTTATTGACCTGCTCTGCTGTCACGGAGCCGCCTACCACTGCGGTTAATTCTGTCAGTGAGCCTGCCATGACCGGCACCCTTTGCGATGTTCCATCCAGCTTGCCATCCAAGGACGGGATCACTAGCCCGATTGCCTTTGCTGCTCCGGTTGAGGTTGGGATGATGTTGCCCGCCGCAGAACGCGCCCGCCGCAGGTCGACTTTGGCATGGGGTCCATCCAAGGTGTTCTGGTCGTTTGTGTAAGCGTGTATGGTGGTCATAAAGCCCTTTTTGAGTGGTGCAAGCTCGTTCAAGAAATACGCCATTGGCGCAAGACAGTTCGTCGTACAGGAAGCAGCCGAAACAATGATATCGCTCTTAGCCAACGTATGTTCATTGATACCGAAAACAATAGTGGGAACATCCTTCCCGGCAGTGGTGGAGATCAGCACCTTTTTGGCGCCTGCTTCAATATGTGCTGCTGACGCTTTTTTTGATGCGAAGAAGCCAGTGCATTCCAGAACAACATCAATTTGCAGTTCTTTCCACGGGAGCTTTCCGGGGTCTTTTTCGGCATAGATCGGAATATCCACACCGTTCACGTTCAAGCTGTTTTCGCTATAAGAAATCTTGGCATCATAACGCCCTTGCGTGGTGTCATGCTTAAGCAAGTGCGCAAGCATCTGCGGACTTGTAAGATCATTGACGGCTGCAACACTATATCCTTCAGTATCAAAAAGCTGCCGAAATGCAAGTCTGCCAATTCTGCCAAAACCGTTAATTGCGATGTTAATTGCCATCATCATAACCACCTTTCTGTCAATATCCAAATTATATCCCTTGAATTTTTGTGATACACTGTCATAAGTGAAGCATTTAACTATACTATCTGTCAGGTGAGAACCATGCCACAAATTGACCGCCATAAAAACAGAACGGTAAATATCGAATTTGTAGCTGCCGAGGATTTTGCACATTTCCCCTACCCGGAGCGATTTACTCTTGTTTTTGTTACGAATGGAAGTATAAAAGGGATATTGAACGAACGCCCGTTCACCATTTCAGCACCCGCTATTCTTTGTTTGTCTGCAGAGGATACGATACAAGTTTTAGATAAGCACAACGCTTCTGCATCATCATTTTGTTTTCATCCGGATTTTCTTAACTCAACCCCCCATTCTGAAACACAAAATTACTTTCCGACCGATTTGAAAATACAAACAGGTCTTTCGCTGTTTCGTAAGTCTCCCGAACGAACGGGGATACCTCGCATAACCGAGAAGGCATACCCACAATTATTTGAGTGGTTTTTTGTGCTTGGCACAGAAGTGTATGCGCAAAGCGATGCACTCTGGGCATGTAGAATAAAAAAATATTTTATACAAATATTGGGGGTGCTTGAAGATTTAAACCGTCATAGCGAACAATCACCTGTGGATTTAGTTCTGGAATATATACACACCAATTATTCGGACAAAATCATCCTGGAAGATTTAACAAAATGCGCGTACTTGAACCGCGTTTCTCTCAATAAGATGTTTCAGGAAAGATGCGGGTGCACAGCGATGGGTTACTTACTGTCGCACCGCTTGAAGGTTGCGGGGAATCTTCTGACTCATACAGACATGAGCTTAAATGAAATTGCACGTGCTACCGGATTTGAGTATGACACTTACTTCATCAAACAATTTACGGCTAAAAAGGGCATGTCACCAACAGCATATCGGGAAATCTCCCGCAAGTTCTCTGCTGCCCAATAATGAAGGAAACTTTGACTGGCTGTGCATTCGTCATACCCAAGGAGTAGGCGGCTTCCCGCTGACCAGGAACGTATTCCAGCCAGTGTTTGTCACTTCATACTGGATACCCGATAGTTTAACAAAAAAATTACTGAACATGTATTTCCGATTTGATATCATTTCGACTTAAAAATATCATTAAATCATTACTCAGCTGCACAATCTCATTGTTAGCATTATTCGCATAATCCGGCAACATCATATCCCTAACCATTTTAGTTCGTAGCCATGTCATAAAGAAAAGATCCAATAATAAGTTTGGAAATTTAAGCACCAGCTTAAGCATTGGTGGATCAATTGAAACGCCAGCTTTTTGTATTGCCCTTAGATACGCTTTTAAAGTGACTGTTATTTTGCGTGCCGTCTTTCTGGTTCTGGCTGTTTTTTTGTCAATTATCTTATTCTCAGAATGCAAAACGCTCAACATGGCAATGTCTGATACGGAATGTGTAATTAGATACGCTTGCATATCCTTTTTAATAACGTAGGGAAGCCTTGCTGCTTTAAATATTTTTGCAAGGCTTTCTATGCGTTCTGTCAATACACCATTAATTTCTCCAAATGCAGTTGCCACTATAATCTTTGGTAGAAATCGAGCATGCAATACTCCATCTTTAATCTGTCCGCCGAAGCCGGGAAAGGCTGGTAAAAGCCTATCCCCTACGATATCCAGCCACGAAGAAAATCCAATTGAATTATTAGTCATCGTAACTATATTTTTGCTTTGATTATCTTTTAGCGCTAACAACGCTGATTCAGACCGATCATAACGAACGGTAACGAAAATATAATCGTATACATCGTCATTTTCGAGCGTATCAATGACATTCACCTGTATCGATTTAACCGTACCTTTTTCTTTATATTGCAGGCCATTTTTTCTTAATGATTTAAATCTATTAGAACGTGCAAACAGGGTAACGTCAACCCCCGCCTCAATGAGCTTAATTGCGTACATGCTCCCGATAACACCTGCCCCAAAAATTAAAATTCTATCTTGTTTTGCTGACATTAAAACCACCCCTACTTAGTAAAATTTCCCTTTGATTACCAGACAACATGTTGTATGATGTGAGTTTAAATCTTTATTATTCCTTGATCAACCATCAGTTTGTTATGATTTGTCGGATGATATTCTTATTCGCTAGTAGGAGGGAAACATGAAAAAGCAACCCCAAATAACGGAGAAAACAAGACAAAAGTTTGTAGAAGTTTTTTGTGAGTTATATAGCCAAAAGCCGATTGAGAAAATTTCGGTTCAGGAAATTGCGAATAAGTCAGGATATAACCGCAGCACCTTTTATCAATACTTTACTGACATTTACGAATTGTTAGACTCTGTTGAAAATGACTTGTTAAATGAAATGAAGATAGAGTTGGCGAATAAAGAACTATCGATGCATACGTTTCAAGATACGCTCTATTGTCTGGACAAAAGAGAACATCTCCTGGTTCTTAATGCCCTTTTGGGTGATTATGGAAGTGCCCGTTTTTTAAAACGCTTAAAAAAAGAAATCACTTTGGAACAATTAGAATTAAACGTTCTGCAAAACCATTCCTTAACGCCATACTTCATTGAGTTTTACCTGACAACTTCCCTTTCTTTATTTCGCCTTTGGCTCCAGCGTCAAAAGGATTTATCCTCAGAAGAGTTTTTCAAGTTAGTGGAAAACCTATATTCAAGAGGGATTACGCCCTATTTTAAAGACAGGCTGACCTAACCTACTCTTAAGGGTCCGTATTCTGAAATTGCATGGAAACATAGTTAGATACTTATCTAATCGGTAATCGGCTCAAGTTCTTGTCCTTGACTCGGGACAAGAACTTGTACCGATAAAACAAAAAAGCCGCTAAAATAGCGACTTTCTATGGGACCATGTTCTTGTCCCTCGACATAAATACCCACATTTTTGATACATCTCGGTAACCCATTTTTAGATATAAAGGATGTCCCATTTGACTAGAAATAAGTACACTCTGGACGGCGCCTTCCTGCTTGGCGTCGATAAGCATTTTTTGGCAAAGAGTTTTTGCCATTCCTTTACCCCTATGTACTTTTGACGTAAAAACATTATTCAAAAATACGGTTTGATCTACTCGTGCATAACTTCCATGAGATACAGGATACCCGTTTTCCTCAGCAATGTAAAAATGCAGATTGGGATCATTTAATTTCTCAGGCTCGATAACAGTCTTATTAAAAAAATGATTAATGCTTTGAGCTTCTTCCTCAGTTTTGACACGCTTGATGATCTTGGTATCTGTTTCAAAAGACCCGCTTTCTAGATTTAAAATCATAAGAAATTCTTTGCTTTTAATGGTATACCCTTTCGTTTCATATTCATCCAGTTCTTCATCTGAAAACACAGTAATCCAATAGTCCTTTCTAATGTCAAGTTTATTTATGGTATCGAAAACGTGGGCTGGATTTGAATTATAAACGATAAACTCGTCTGTTCTGCCATCCACATTTGCACCAAAAGCAAGATGTTTTATAGAATCGTAATCATATACTTGGGATGCAGCTTGACGACTACAATAAAATTCACCTCGAACAAAATAATCAATGGCTTTTATTAACTCCGATTCTTCCCTCATTGAATAGTCCTCCAATTTACTTTGTATACAAATTTCTTATAGGCATCATTATAGAAGTGGCATCCAAGGATTGAAATATAAAATACAATTAATAACCGTATGATGCATAAAACCGACTCATGAGCAGTCCTGCCCGTTAGCTTAACAAAGATAGCCGATCACAATGACCGGCTGCCTTCTTGTCTTTCCAGAGATCAATCTAGAACACTCTTTTCACTAATACCTGCATTTTCTCGAATCATAGATGGTTAAAATGTTCGCATACATAGCCAATATGCATAGGAGTTACTTTATTTTAATGACCACCTTTCCTTTGGCACTTCCGCCTTGCAGGTACGAGAATGCTTGCGCAGTCTCTTCCAAATGATACACCTTATCAATAACGGGTTTAATGTGTCCTCCTTCAATGAAATCTTTTAAAACCTTCAATTGTGTTCCACTCGATTTCATAAAAAGGAAATGATATCTTGCATGGTACTTCTTCTCTAGCGCTGTGATCTTACGGCTCACGATAGACAAAATGGCCGTTTTCATCCAACCCAATTTTGTTTCTTTTCCAAATCTTGCGTTTGGCAATCCAGAGATGGATACGATTTGTCCACCTGGCTTCAGGACACGGAGCGATTTTTCTAAAGCCGCTCCTCCTAGCGTATCAAAAACAGCGTCATATCCAGAAAGTATTTGTTCAAAGTTTTCTTTTTTATAATTAATGATCAGATCAGCGCCCATCGATTTGACCAACTCATAACCTTTATCGCTTGCTGTTGTTGCAACAAAAGCTCCCATCAATTTGGCCAGTTGAATGGCGAACGTCCCCACGCCTCCTGAACCTGCGTGAATCAGAATTTGTTGGCCCTTCTGGAGATGTAAAATATCGGTAAATGCTTGGTAAGTCGTAAGTCCGACCAGTGGAATAGATGCAGCCTCTTCAAAGTTTAAATTCTGCGGCTTTAACCATATATCATCCTCATGTACAGCAATGTATTCCGCCAATGTGCCGATACGGCTCTTGCGTGGTCTGCCATAAACTTCATCACCAGGCTTAAATGCACTCACCCGTTCGCCAACCTTAACTATAACGCCGGAGAAATCATTGCCTAAAATTAGAGGGAACTTGTAACTCAACAGGGGTTTTACTTTCCCTTCCTTAATTTTATAGTCGATAGGATTTAAGCTTGCTGCATGAATTTCCACTAACACATCATGTTCTCCGACATGAGGCACTGGTTGTTCTGTCATAACTAAGGGAACATTTTTCCCGTATTTCTCAATGGTTATAGCCTTCATGTAATATCACTCCTATTATGATTATTGGTTTAAACAAATGGACCAATATGACAAAAATGATCTGTTCTACAGTATTCCACGTAAGTCTTTCGGGAATCACTGAGGCCAAGTGCACTCTGCTTCAATGGCAGTAATCAAGGTTTTGAGTTGTTCGAGCGGTTTGCGGACAGTCAATACATAATAATTTTCTACGCCCTTTTTCTCGGATTGGATAAAACCAGACTGTTTCAGCACCTTCAGATGATGGGAGACCGCCGGTCTAGATAAATTGATATGACCTGATATCGCATTTACATTTAGTCCCGATTTGTTCTGTGCCAGCACCATAATTATAGCTTGACGGTTTTCATCGGTCAGCACATCCAACAGCGGGATGGACTCTTTGAATTGTTGAAGAACTTGCTCGGTTCGCTGGTTCATTCGATCGGCCCTTTCCGTTCATTCGTTTAATCACTTAAACATAATTATAGCTATATGCTTGATACAATCAAGAGTAAGATTGACTGTCCACTATAAGCAGCCAGTCCCACTGTCCACAATATCCTTATTAATTTCTAGATATAGTTTAATAGAATGTAACTCTTAAATAGGGATCCTCTTGACTCCAATTTGGTGAGACAAAGTCAATAATGAACCCCTAAATTGGGCTGTCTCTTCTCCGAATTGGATTTCTGGAGAGAGAATCTTTGAACGTCTAAGGATATTATTCCGATTCTTACTTACACAAAACTGATACGTTATATAGAAATCCTTCCTGTTTGATATTCGCCTTACTTACTTCCACCCTATGGGACCATATTTTAACGCCATTGAGCAGCTGATCAAAGCTCTATCGAAAATATCCGCCTCCACGCCAGCAAATATGAAGAGGCTGCCGCATGCTTTGGAAGCAATGCGGCAGCCTTGCATTTTTTTCTTTAGTGCAGTCATGTCTAATGTCTGTCAGGTGGCTTTCACGGATTGGATTCGTTCGAAGTTCTCGCGGTATTGTTCTACCATCCAGTTGCATACCTGCCACAAATCCGTAACCGGCTGATTGGTAAAAGGCAGCGTATGAAGATATCCCGGGGGACCGTATTCCGGAGTAAAGGTCAACTCTGTAGCATCAGCAAGCTGTCTCGCTTCGGCGATTCGCTGCCACCAGTCAAAATGCCGCGCGACTTCATGCGCGTACTCGGGTGCCCGCGGGTCCGGGACCTGCGGTCCTTGCGCATACCCGACACGCCCATGGATATGTACGCTGCGGGCGATTGCCAGATCCAATTCGCTCTCCAGATGTTCCAACGTGGATTCGGTAACGCAGCACCAGTGGCTAAAGTCGGCCGTCAGCCCGAGCCCTGGGACAGCATTCAGCACTTTCCCCGTATCCCAAGGATTAAATAATGCTCTTCCCCGGTGGGTTTCATGGCCTACCTGGACTCCCATCTGCTGCTCAAGCTGTACGGCTCGCCGGAAATAATCGATCTGCTCTTCAAGAGTAAGATAGTCCTTCAGGGAATGGGCAGTGACATGGATTGGTTCAAATGACTTCGCCCGTTCCAATTGTGCTTCGAAAGAAGCATAGTGGTCTGGCCCTTCGGTAAAAATCATCCCCACGTAATCAAGCCCATGGCTTGCGAGGAGTTCCTTAAACCGCTGTTCGTCTTCAGGTGCCGGCAGGGGCGCCTCAACGCCATCGTAGCCGACGGAAGCGATGCGCGCTATCTGTTCTTCCAATGTGCCCGTACCCTCCATGCCCCACAATGCCTTGATCAATTTTAGTTTCATCCTTTTCCACCTCTCCCGGTTGATTGGACCCCGCTTCTCCCATTATTTCCGATACTTCGCCGGTTGTCCATGGATCCAAAGGAATGATTCGAGGATGGATTTGATATCTTTATATTTGCGGGCCGAATCCTTGAAGTCTTTTTATTATACATTAGTGCGCCTATTTACCACTGCTGTGGTAATGGATATCGAAAAAGGCAGCCGGCTTTTGGTTCGGCTGCCTTCAAATGTCTTCATTGAGCTACGTGTCCCGTTAGCATAATCTACTTCTGGAGACAAGGTCATCTAATTGTCTGGTAAACGAGGCCTATGGCTCCAGAATCAAATGTCTTGTTTTCGATAAGTTTAAGATTGCTCTTCTCCTTGATACCTTGGAATAACGGCAACCCGCTGCCGATCAGGACGGGAGAAACCGTAATTTTATACTCATCTATTAAACCAAGCTGCATAAGGTAGTGTGCGAACCTAGGACTACCGAGGATGACCATATCCTTGCCTGGTTGCTGTTTGAGGTTCTTGATCTCTTCCTCGACATCTTCTTTCACCAGTCTGGAATTGTTCCATTCGACTTTCTCCAGCGTCGTGGAAAAAATGATTTTGGCTGTCTTTTCGATCCACTCGGCATGATTCCGTTCATGCTCCGAAGCTGATGGGTTCGAAGGCACAGATGGCCAGTAGCTGTGCATCATCTGATAAGTCCCACGTCCCCAAATAACAGTGTCGGCAGTACTCAGAATTTCTTTTGCGTGTTTCTCCAAATCAGCATCGTAGGAAACCCAGCCAATGTCCATTTCACCGTTCGGACCTTCTACAAAACCGTCAAGCGATGCGTGCAAAAATAGAACAAGCTTTCTCATTTTCAGTTCTCCTTTGTTCATAGGGATCTCAACATTAACTACATTATAGGACATTTCAGCTTGGTTGTTTCTTATGGATTGCTAATCACAAATGGAGTATTTTACTAATCCAGAAAAAATTCTTAGTTTGATATTCTACTAAACTGCCCGTTAGCTTAATTAACCTGATTTTGTAGTACTTATAAGCGCTAAGCTCGAAAATTGGAATGGTCATTCGTCTACTCGGATGTGTATCGGTTACGAATAAGGCTCTACAGTTGTCTTCACGGCTGGCCAGATACTTCTTAAGTACACTTTGCACTCTGTCGTGAAATAAACCTCTCTCTGCTTTAACCCTAGCCATTAACAATTGCGGAGAAGTTTTCCCAGTTAAGATTCTCGATATTTATCTTTTCTACTTCTCCAACCCGGCAGCCCGTACTGTAGAGAAACTTAGTAGCGCCCTTTCCCTCAGTGATTGAAATCGATCTTTAAGTGAAATACATCTTCATCGATTATAAACTGAGGGAACGAATAAACCGAATCCGACTGGCTTCAACCGATTAGATTGCTTCGCTAAGTGCTCCTTCTGCAGAGTCAAAGTTATCTCGGTTATATCCAGGTCACCGAGTTCCTTCATCAGCATTTATGCTGGAGGGCGTGTGCTTTCCATGTTGTCGGACTAAATCCTTGGATACGTTTATCATTCTCATACAATCGCCATAACTCACTTAAAATCATAACAAAACCTCCTATTAGAACTATTAAATCTAGTTTGCTTCTAATAGAAGGTTTTAATCTTTCTGATTTGAACTAGTGTTTCCCATTAGCTCCACAGCGGAGTATATCAGGGCGAAAAATGTTTCCAATTCCCTTCGGAGACAACTTCGACCGCTCCGTCGATCACTTTGATGGCGGTCTGATCATCAATCGCATACGTCTGCCCTTGCATCCCAGCGGCCCATCTCTCTGCATCAGCCATGGTGTTTCTCGGCAGCATCTCGTGGTCAAGATGCGGAAATATTGCAAAATCAACCAGATTCAGCGTTTCATCGCTACCGGTGGGTGGAGTCCAGCCAACGAAGAATTCCCCGATGTTAGGTGCCATCACCATACTCCCGGCGCTCAGTCCCACATAAACCGCCTGCAGAGACGGCAAGAGGTCTGCCAGTCCGGACTGCCGCATCCAGTGGCACAGGTAGAGGGCGTCGCCGCCCGCAACCAACAGGACGTCCGTCTCCTGGACTAGCGGCACCCAGCGGTTTTTGTCGATGCTTGGCAGCGCTGTGAGCTCCAGCACGCCGACGGACTTCCAGCCCAGGTCGACCATGGGATTCTCGGAATTCCCGCTTATGAACTGCCAGGCTTTGACGCCGGGGCCTACCCAGGGGTGTCCGTACATCGCGGTGGGGATGCAGAGGGCGTTGGAGTCTGCGATCGGCTTACCCAGCATATCAACTAGCGAGTCGTGTATGCTTTTGTTATTAATGCCTGCAGATGTGAGCAATAATTTCATAACTTCACTCCTTTGTGTGCGTCTGTCGTTTATTCTATTAGACTTTAGAGGGGCCTACATAAACTACAATATAGTACATTTCCGTTCGGATTGTTTCTTACAGATTGCTAATCTAATCGGTAATCGTAACATTTTCTTGTTCTTGTCCATTTCGGCAATCGGTCCAAGTTCTCGTCATAGTCTCCGACTTCAATCTCTTCGATTCGTCCCAAGGATAAATATGACTATAAAGGCTCCTTTGATTTCTCTATCGGTCTTTTGTTTTTAAGTGAAAAGTTTCTTCTTTGTCATCCCATTTAATTTCTACTTTAATAGGCATAGTTCGTTCGTTACTGCACAGCCTGAACAACTAGAAGGCATTTCTATTATTGCTCCTCTGTGGTTCCCCTCTTTAAGGACGCGTTCTCCGTCATTAATGGTAATTTCTAAATTATTAAGTTCTTTGCCAGTTGCATTTTTATAACCAAAAATGAAATTTCCACTTTCCTTATCTCCATTAATGTTTGCTGTGTATTCGCCACTCCAACTATCACTCTCCCCAGTAAGCGAAATTGTTTTATTATTGCATCCGACCAAAGTTAAAATCATAATCAATATCAACACATATTGTTTTTTCATTATGTCCTCCTCTGTAATATTGTTCTAAACTGCCCGTTAGCTTAATAAGGTGCGATCGCATCTGACCTTAGATAATCATCTATTCGGTAAAATATATAAGTTCTTGTCATTGAGCTAGAACAATACTTAAAACAAAAAAGACCGCAACCTATGCGGCTTTCAATGTCTATATGTTCTTGTCGTTCGACATTAACAAAGGCAGCCAATCTCGTAAACGGCTCCTTCTCTTGTCTTTTATTGAACAAACGTTTCCCGCTAGCCTAGTGAGAGAACCTTATTTATTTCCCAATCCTTTAGCAAGGGCCCACGTAGTCTCTGGTTTATCTCCTCCTATGGTTATCATTCGCTCCTCCTAACCTTAAATGTTTTCTTTTATCCAAGAACGCAACTTATCAGCATAGAAAGAACGTTCATCTGGATCGGTCTGAGAACCCTTTGTCAGATAAAGTTGATCATTCACATATCTAGGGTAAACATGGAGATGATAATGCCACACGTCTTGATTGCCAGCAGGCTCATTATGTTGCCGCGTAGAAATCCCATCACATCCATATGTACTTTTCATTGCAAACGCGGTAAGCTGAGCCGCGCGGTGAATTTCAACAGCGTAATCCGCAGGGAGTTCAAAGATGTTCTCGAAATGTTGATTAGGAACAACAAGAACATGTCCTTTATTGTTTGGCCACCATTTGCTCGCTATAAATGCCGTTACCTTTTCATTCTGATAGATGATTTCCTTTTGTTTTGTTCCCTGATTAGGTCCCTCGATACCCCAAACACGACAAAATGGACATTCGTATCCTTCGGGCTTATGTGTAAATGATGCTGGCATCTTTTACATTCAACTCCTTTCATATTTCACCAACCAGCTATTAGTCGCAGGCAACTTCTGTTCGTTAAGGGTATTCTGCCCGTTTGTTCAGCAACGAGAAACATTGTATCCCTGTATTCGAATAGACACCAACTAAACTGCCAACAGAAACATCAATTCCGCTTTCCTCTTTGATTTCACGAATCAAACCATCTATCAGATTTTCTCCAACTTCCACTTGTCCACCAGGGTAAACCCAACCACCGTCACGAGTTTTTACTAAAAGTATATTTCCTTGCCCATCTTCTACAAATCCGCCTGTGGCTACGATATGCGTTGGAAATTACGACCTCCTTATGCAGTAACGTTTGTATATTTATTCCACATCCTCCTCGCACTTCCTGCCCGTTAGGTTAACAGGCTGCCGATGTAGACCTACAGGACCTATCCGAGCAGTTCTTTGGCTCCGTTCATCACTAAGGGCATAGTCTGTTTAACGAATGATTCCGCACTTATTAGACGCCCCTCATTGTTCCAAACGTAAGCCGCTCCATACATCCCCCAACTTAACATGATAGAAGCTGTATTTATTAAGAATTGCGCGTTTGGACTCGATAGCATCTTGTCTTTGTCTATAAAGGAAAGAAGTATCGTTTGAATTTTTTCCTTTATTTGAATTTCGAATACAGCTCCAAGCGATGTATACCTTCTTTTGCACATAGTGCTTAGACTATTGTGAAAATCACATACACCCAGAAAAATACTCTGAATGGTTTCTTCATTTAATACTTCGTGACCGCTTATTCTACGATTTATGATTGTCATAAAGGATTCCATTAGTCTGGCCTCTAGAATTTCGAATTTATCTACAAAGTGCGCATAAAAAGTCGCTCTGTTAACAGTAGCCCGCTCTGCAATATCCCTAACGGTTATCGATTCAAAGTCTTTTTCTTGAATTAATGAAGCAAACGCGTCTTGAAGGAGTCGCCGTGTACGTATCACACGAGGATCAGTATCATTCTTTTTAATTGTCATAGTTAAAATCTCCCCTAATAAAACGACATTATGGAAATGGTGTTGTCTATACAACGGTTTATGGTTATTGATGATTGCGTATCATTCGGTTGTTATCATAACATATAAATACAACAAGTGTTGTTCATACAACTAATGTTGTATTGAAACAAAATGCAGAATACCACTTTTCCAAAAGGAGGAGAGAACCATGTCGGTTTCACAACCGTCACTAACGATGGAGCACCAACTTTTTTTGATGTTATCCAAGAACGTCGGTCGGTTCGTAGCTATGATCCCGAGACCAAGATTTCGCGGGAGGAATTGACCGAAATATTGCGGCAAGCCACACTGGCCCCTTCAGCCGCTAACCTGCAGCCGTGGCGGTTTCTCGTTATCGACTCGCCGGAGCTGAAGCAGAGGCTGCTTCCGATCGCATTCAATCTGAATAATGCTATGAATTAGCAGAAGCAGCAGAGGAGCCAGTCAACAAGCTGGGGGCTTCTTTGATTTGATGATTACAATTAACCAATATATGAGTATATGCTGATATACGCATATATTTCGATTTATATTTCGATATCTTTGAAAACATAGTTATTTAAACACATCAGGAGAGTGAATTATGAAGAGCACATGGAAAGTTTACGTTCTAGCCTTGGTCAGCTTTTTAGTTGGAACATCCAATTACATCATTTCCGGGATATTGGACCGGATCGCAGAGACGATGGGAACAAGCGTTGCGGCAGCAGGCCAGCTCATTACAGTCTATTCCCTGGCCTATGCGGTCGGCACGCCTATTTTAATGGCGCTGACGGCCAAAATGGACCGGCGTAAGCTCCTACTTTATTCGCTGGGCCTCTTTATTGTCGCAAATCTGCTGACATTTATATTGTCCGGCTTAGGCCTCTTCATTGCCGCCAGAATCATTACGGCGTTAGGCGCCGGGGTGGTCACCGTTAACGCGCTCAGTATCGCCGCCAAAATCGCTCCGCCAGGCAAGCAAGCCAGCGCCATCGCCAATGTCACCATGGGCATTACCGCATCGCTCATCATCGGCGTCCCACTCGGCAGAATGGTAGCCTCGGCTTTTGGCTGGAAAGCGGTATTTCTGACCATCGCAATTGTCGGGGTCATTGCCATGCTTGTCATTGCTGCGGTTTTTCCACGTATGCAGGGCGACAAACCTGTCCCTTTGATCAATCAATTTGCTTTGTTAAAAAAACCACAGGTTTTGGTTGCTTTAGCGATTACTTTTTTCTGGTTGGGCGGATATTCCCTTGCCTATACTTACATCTCCCCTTTTCTGCTAGAGGTGACTCATTTAAATGAATCATTGATTAGCGCAGCTCTGTTCGTGTTCGGCATTGCCAGTTTGATGGGCTCGAAAGTCGGCGGATACAGCGCGGATAAACGAGGCATTATATTCACGCTCGTTTCAGGTATGGTGCTTCACGTCATTTCGTTGATTTTGCTATCCTTGGTCGGACAGTCGGTCATTGCCGTTTTCGCCATTCTGATCCTCTGGTCTTTTGCCGCCTGGTCATCCGCTCCGGCGCAGCAATTTAACCTGGTCAAGCTTGTTCCTGAATCCTCGGGTGTCATGCTGAGCTTGAACAGTTCCATGATGCAGCTTGCCATGGCTGTCGGCGCAGGAATCGGAGGGCTGATCGTTAACCGTGTTTCTTTGGCATCCATTACCTGGTTCGGGGTACTCGGCGTACTCATCGCCATCATTGCCGTGTTTGTATTGTCCAGCATGGCATCACGGCATTCGGCGGTGCAGTCACCGAATTAATGGGTATGCTAAACATGGAATATTTGATAAAGGACTCTGCTCACTAAGTTGATTTTTCGGATCATATCCATCCTTAACAAAAAAGCAGAACGCAAATGAACTGCACCCCAATTGTTGGACGCAACAATGCGGTGTGGTTTTTTGTAGTTTAGGTAAATGGGCTGAGGAAAAAATATATATAATCCTGTTCGGAATACCCCAAAAAACCCGAATACGTCGCTCCTCGAAAACTGCAGATATATGCATGCATCGTCATTACGGGTGATTATTCAATAGATGGTCTCATAGAAGAAATACTTGACCCGTCCCTCCGCTGCACCTTCTGTCTAGTCGTTTCAAGATTAGAGCCAAGAAAGTAGTTAAATGCTTATCTAATCAGTAATCGGACTATGTTCTTGTCCCCCCGATAGCTGTTACTCGACGGATCTGTTTTGGTGTGAACTGGTATAAAAAAATAATTGTTCTCACTCACAGCCGTAGTGATTTTAATTAATAATTATATATATACGTTCTATTACTAATAGCAAAAATAAAAACCCGTTGATGATGAAGTCAAACGGGTTTTAAAAATTCGAAGGGTTGGATCAAGACGAATATCAGGCTGAACTCCTATTCTTTGCGTTGGTGTTTTTTCTGGATAAAATATACCGATTCCACTTGTTTTTTCTTTTATCGGCTTTAAACCAACCCTTTTCTTAATCTATATAAATTATAGTTTTTACTAAGGTTGGCCGTGGTCGCGTAATTCTTAAATTACAATGTTCCCTTAATCAGCCTTCCTCCTCTTTGTTCCACTAATTTGCCCGTTAGCTTATCACCAGGCAGGACAAATGGTTACCAAACAACTTAATTTGTGAGCTCGCAAAAAGGAGCTGCTTTACGGCAGCTCCTCCAGTGTTTCTGTTGTCAACTTCCTTATTGAACTATCGTACCCGTTTGTTCAGCAACGTGCTCAGGTATGCCAGATAACACCACAAACGGAAAACGGCCATCTCCGCCCCATCGGACGGAAATGGCTGTTATGACGGTACCGGGGCGCCTTTGAAGTCAGCTCACCTTCGCGAGTTTCGTGCTGCGAACCGATGCCGTAGCGTATACGACGAGCGCTGTCCAGATGAGCGCGAAGCCGACGAGCAGAACCGGCGAGACCGATTCCTTGAACACGAATACGCTCAGTAGCAGCATGATCGTCGGGCCGATGTATTGTACGAAGCCGAGCGTAGACAGCGTCATCCGGGCAGCCGCCCGAGCAAAGAAGAGCAGCGGCAGCGCCGTTACTACGCCGGAAAGAAGCAGTTCGACGAACATGGACGGAGGCAGCGTCCATGCCGTCGTCTTTCCCGCGGCGGCCAAATAGATCCAGTAGCCGAGCGCGAGGGGCAGGACTACAGCCGTCTCCGACAGCAAGCCTACAGAAGCGTCTTGTACGATCTTCTTCTTCGCGAGGCCGTACAAGCCAAACGACACGGCTAGCGAGATCGCGATCCACGGGAACCGCCCGTAGTCGATGGCGATGATAAGCACCGCAGCGCCAGCGATGGCAATCGCGAGCCATTGGCCGCGGTTTGGCTTCTCACGAAGGAAGACGACCGCTAGCAGCACGTTCAGCAACGGGTTCAAATAATAGCCGAGACTTGTCTCGACGACATGGCCATTGTTGACCGCCCAGATGAAGATGAGCCAATTAGCTGCGATCAGCAGTCCGCTGGCGGCGAGCGACAGCAGGAGCGAGCGACTAGCCGCAATCCGCTTCATGTCACCCCAGCGGCGCTGGACGGCGACGAGAATCCCCATGAAGACAAACGACCAGACAACCCGATGTGATAGAATTTCGCCTGCCGGTACTTCGTCAAACAACTTCCAATAAAGCGGGAGGACCCCCCACATGATATACGCGATAATAGCGTTGACCAACCCATTGTTCATAATTAATTCTCCTCTTCTCACTCCGATGTCTGAACGAATTATACGCCTCGATCCTCTCGTAAGTAAAGAAAATAATTGGTACGCTGGCAGGCAGTTGGGCACATAACGAAAAGCTCAACCAGTAAAAACTGACTGAGCTTATAAATATAATGACTGCTCCGTATGATACCCAAAACGTGAACGCTTATTTCGATCGATTCAAAGCCTTCTTTCACTTCTTCCGCGATGTGACTACGAAGTAGATGGACTTGTAAGCAACAATCTTTTGGAACTCAGCCATTAACTTCAAAACTCCCGCCAAGAAATTCATGGCTATATATATAGGTGATTTTTTCCAGCACTCGTTGTGCATGTTCTGTAAATTTCACGTCCGTAATCCGATCTTTGAACAGAAACACGCCGGTCTCATTGCTGTGTTTGCCTAGGGCTCCCTCATATAATAGGTTGGCTCCATGAGTAGGCGGAGAGGAAAAAAACTTCATAAACAGTTCAAACCCTGCGGTCAGTCCTGAATCTTTTCCTTTTCTTAGCGTATTGTTTATGCCCGGGTCAACGCTGCGGATCTTGATGCCCTCCTTTGCAAGCTGCGGTGCGACGGCTTGGGTCCACAACGAAAGAGCCAGCTTTGATGTCGCATAGGGTCCATACATTTTGCGGAAAGTTTTGGGACGCTCCAATTTTTCGATCGAAAACTCCTTCGTAAATCTAAACACCTGCGACGAAGTGTTAATCACCGTTTTTAAGCGGCCGTTCTTCAACAGCTCCTTCAATTCCATCAGAGTAATAAAAGGAACAACCGTCAACAATTCATAATGCAATTCGCGGCCTTGTTTCGAATAGCGCAGCTCACTTAAGCCTCCTCCGGCGTTGTTAAACAAAATATCGATCCGTTGTTCCTTGCTTTTTATTTCGTCCAAAGCGTGTCTCAAGCTGCCATAATCGGTGAGATCCTTCACTTTATAAGCTCGGAGGCGTCCTTCCTTGAGATGATTTTGTAGGAATTTATCGTCTGCTGGAAAATCCGACCGGTTCAAAGTAACCACCTGCCAGTTCTCCGACAGCATTTTCCGGGTCAATGCCAACCCGATCCCGTTACTTGCGCCTGTAATCAGTGCAATATGTTCTCGTTGGTTCTTACTCAATGCATGTCCTCCTTCATTCAGAATTTCATCGGTTATATGTGCTCATCAGTCGGAGTCGGGCAGGAGGATCAGTTTGCCATGGGCGCCTCCGCTCTGGCTGATTTCGACAGCTGAACGCCATTCGTCGAGTTCGAAAGTCTTCGCGACCGGAATCGTGAACTTGCCGTCCGCTGCGTACCCGGCAAAGTCGCCGACAACGTCATACCGTGCGGTATGTAGTTCTCCATAGCTGGTGCGAACGCCAAGTTCAACGGCTGCGGCGAAATCGCTGACGGTTAGGACATGCTGGGGATGCCCGTTGACGATTTGGACCAGATCTTTCAATGAACCGCTGATTGGTGCAGCATCCAGGGCAAGATCAATCGGCTGCTTTGCCAGTTCGGTCACTCGTTCGACCATTCCATCACCGTACGAGGTCACCAACGCCCCCATTGCGTGGAGCTTGTCGGCGTAGGTGGGCCCAGCGGTTGCGATCACACTGGCACCGCGCATGAGGGCAATTTGAACGGCAGCGAACCCTACCGTGGTGCCGGCTCCGTGCACGAGTACGGTCTGACCCGATTTCACCCCAAGAGTATCAATGCCACGGTAAGCCGTTTCGACTGCCATTGGCAACGCTGCAGCTTGAACAAAGTCGAGTCCGGCCGGCATGCGGAACCAGTAGTACATAATCGCTTGATCCGACGCACCGGCGCTCGATCCATTCATGAAATCTGCGGCACCCAGAACGGAATCGCCGATGGCAACATCGGTTACGCCCTCTCCGATTGCGTCTACAATACCAGCCACGTCCAGCCCGATTCCGCGAGGCAAGGGCAATTGAGCGGCAAAATGGCCTTGACACGTCACCCAGTCAACCGGATTTAAGCCGCAAGCGCGTACTCTCACGCGAATGCGTCCCGGCCCTGGCTCTGGGATCGCCACCTCATCTAAGCACAAGACATCTGTTGGTTCTCCGTATTCGTGGAACCGGATTGTCCGCATGGTATTCTCCATTGTGATCTCCCCTCCATTTTGCTCTGATAAAATCGCGTTCTCTGTGATTTCGAACGGTCTTCCAAGGAAAACAAAGAAATCCTAAACTATAAAGTTCACTAGAAGGCAAGGGGGTCATGAGGGGAACCTATGCCCCCTGCCCTCGCTTTAATAGTCAGGTGTGCTCGAACTGAGGAGCTTATATCTGGGAGCCGCCTCCATCGACAGGGAACTCAGCCCCGGTGGTATAGGTGGCCTCAAATGCTAGGAATGCAACAGCCTTGGCTACCTCAACTGGATCGCCTAATCGCAGCATTGGGATCTGCTGTCTCATCTGTGCCTTTGTCTGCTCGGCAGCTTCTTCCGGCATAGACTTTTCCATGATGCCTGTGTCAATAACGCCGGGACTGACTGCGTTGACGCGAATATTTCGAGGTAATAACTCGCGCGCCAGACCTCGAGTCATGGAGCGCAGCGCTGCCTTACTAGCTGCGTAAGCACTGAGCATTGGGAGACCCACTACGTTCACGATTGAGGTGGTAAGGACTACCCCGCTACCTGAGCCCAGCAACGGAGCGAGTTTCTGTACGGTAAAGTACGGCCCTTTGGCATTGATTGTAAGTATCTCGTCGTACTTTTCTTCGGTCATTGTCTCGAAAGGGACAAACCCCGTGACACCAGCGTTAACGAACAGGGCATCTATTGTTCCAAATTCAGCCTTCACTCGATCGGCTAATGCGGCGATATCCTTCAATGAGGCGGCATCGCTTAAGACCGCGATCGCGTGGCTTCCGAGTTGTTCACGAGCCGTATCCAGCGTCGCCTGAGTACGTCCAGTAATCAGAACGTGTGCGCCTTCATCCACTAGCAGCTTCGCCGTCGCAAGGCCGATTCCGCTGCTGCCTCCCGTGATCACGACCTTTTTGTCAGAGAATTTGCCCTTACTGAATGGTTCCATTTAAATCGTCCTCCCTTTGTATAATCCGTAATCGGATGATTAGGTACAGGAGCGATTATACATCAGTAAATTTATTAAGTAAACAAAATCAATTAATTTAGTTCATTTAATTAACTTCATACATAAAGGTCAGCAAATTTGTTATAATGTGTTTTATAGGCATCAAAGGGAGGTACTTATCCGTGAGAAAAGCTGTGAGTGTAGATACCTATGTGGAAAAAATAAAACCCATTATAAGAAAAACAAAATTCAGCCAACTGAAAGTCGACGATCTCGCAAAATATATGGATATCAGCAAAGTGACACTCTATAAGCATTTTTCCTCCAAAGACGACATCATCGAACAAGTCGTGGATTATTACATTGATTATTCGAAGAAGGCTGACACCGTTGTGAAAGACGATTCCGTCTCTTTTTTGGATCGTTTTCAATTAACATTTTTACAATCTTTAATGTGTGCCGCGTATATCTCTGATTTGTTCTTGCAAGATCTGAAGGAATTTTATCCACAGCATTTTGAGAATCTGTCCGTTGCCCTGCAAAATCGGAATAAAAGCTTACAAACTTTTTTTGAATCCGGTATGGAGCAACAGATTTTCAACAGATTGAATGCCGTGTTGTTTATGGTTCAAGATGACGCTGTTCTGCGACGCTTTATCGAGCCATCTTTTTCGATTCAGTATGATATCACTGTGAAACGAGCGATTATGGATTTCTACTACATGAAGCAGTATCAATTGCTCAAACCTGAATATCTGAAGATGATTGACGACTCCGATATGGAAAGGAAGATCGTTCATATTTTGCAAGCCATTTCGTAAGTAAAGCGTCCATATCCGATTCCGTCTGGACTACATTGCTAGACGTCTTCCCATAAGAGTTGAGCGTTACGCTGAACGTGAATAGACGAATCATGAGCACCTTGATGAATGTAACCTCCCATGATAAATCTGGGACGGACGCTAAAACTAAGAACAACGAATAAAAGCATGCGGTGCCTGGTCGTTTGCAAATTAGGCATAGAGAAGACTTTAAGGGTGTAATCCACGTCTGAAATATTTCAAAAATGCTTGCCGAACGTAAATAACCGCCCTAACGAGCGGTTAGAAAAGCGACGTTCCAGTAACGAATCTAACGTTTTTATTTCATACTCCAAAAGCTATGTTTACTTACGTCGTTCCATGAGCGATTGCTTTTGTTTCATGAACTGTGCCATATGGATGCTCAGGCGGCGCATAGATAACATAAACTTTAAGAGGGCGATTACCTGTATTAGTTATATTGTGCCATTTTCCTGCAGGTATCATAATTGCATAGTCATCGTACGCCATCACTTGAAAATCTAAGTTTTCTCTGCGGTCACCCATTTGAACAAGTCCCTGACCTTCTTCAATCCGTATGAATTGGTCAGTTGTCGGATGAACTTCCAAACCTATGTCTTCACCAACATTAATACTCATCAAAGTTACTTGAAAATACTTGCCTGTCCAAATAGCAGTACGGTAGTTATGGTTTTGTTTGGTTGCTTGGTCAATATTCACAACAAATGGTCTTGTTCCATAATCCTGTAGTGTAATGTTTCCAAATGGATTATGGTTTCGATTGTTCCAATTGAAATAGTGGGGGTTCCAATTGTTATACCAATAGCATTGCATTGGATACTGCCATGGATGCTGATAACCTGAATTAGGGTACATACTTATACTCCTTCTAGTGATTTTCTTATTGACCATTTATCCTATGCAACTGCCTAGTTACAGGTAAGCAAAATGGGCAAATGCCCACTAGTTTACAACGATGAAAAAAGAGGGTTCTCTGCCCCTCTTTTCTATAACCATTTCTTGTCCGCTTTGTATTTCCTTCAGAGGTGTATTCGTATAGTTGAACTGTCCAAACTCTTTTACGCCCCTAGGTTTTCCCTCAAGTTCACCAAACGTATCGCTACTTCGCTCTCCTCCGCGTTACTTCAACGTAAACAGCAGCCGATCACCTTGCCGGCTGCCGTATGTTTCCGAGCTATCATCCCCGTTAACTTATCCCCACCACGTTCCATGCCTGAGCACCGCGGGAGCGGTCCGGAGGCGTAACGACTCTCTTCAGCGCAATTATTCGTCGTACCCTAGAATCATTTGGTCCAGCGGCGTGCCGGCAAGCACCATCGGGTACACGTTCTCATTGGTTGGGATGACGAACTCGACGAGCACAGGTCCTGGCGTCTGCAGCGCCTCAAGCCAGACCTTGGTGGCTTCAGCCTTGTTCGTTGCCCTTAATCCCTTGACTCCGTATGCTTCGGCAAGCTTGACGAAGTCCGGACTGCCCGAAAGATCAATCTGGCTGTAGCGTCGTTCGTACATCAATTCCTGCTGCTGCTTAACCATGCCGAGCACCTGGTTGTTCAAGACCACGATCTTGACCGGAATCTGATGAATCGCGCAAATCGCCATCTCCTGCGCGCACATCTGCATGCCCCCGTCGCCGTTGATCGAGACGACGAGACGATCTGGATTTCCGACTTGAGCGCCGATCGCTGCCGGAAAGCCAAAGCCCATCGTGCCAAGTCCGCCCGACGTGATGAGCGAGCGAGGATGCTTGAAGCGGTAAAACTGAGCGGTCCACATTTGGTGCTGGCCTACATCGGTGGTGATGATTGCCTCTCCTTGCGTCGTCTCGCTAATCATTTCGAGCACATATTGCGGTTTAATGACGGTATCCGAATCGGTATACCGAAGCGGATGCTGCACCTTATACTCTTGAAGCTGCTCAAGCCAGGTGACCGTCTGGGCTGCTTGCGCTTTCGTGTTCGCATAAGCCAGCACGTTTTTAATATCGCCGATGCACGCGAGATCTGTCTTGACGTTCTTGCCGATTTCCGCCGGATCGATATCGATATGGGCGATACGTTTGGCCTGGGGCGCAAATCCGTCCAGTCTCATCGTGACCCGATCATCGAAACGCGAGCCGATCGAAATAATGAGATCCGCATTCTGCACCGCCATGTTCGCAGCATATACGCCATGATGTCCGAGCATGCCCAGCCACAACTCGTCATCGCTCGGAAACCCGCCGAGGCCAAGCAGGGTCGTCGCGACCGGAATCCGGGTAGTGTGGACGAATTTGATCAATTCCTGCGAGGAGTTCGCATAGACAACGCCGCCGCCCGCGATAATAACCGGCTTGCGCGCTTCTGCAATCGCCTCAAGCAGCGCATCCATTTCTGCCGGATTCGGTTCCGGGGCTCCATGGTATCCGCGCAACTGAACCGTGTCCGCTGGTCGATACGCCATCCGCTGGTTGGTCACGTCTTTTGGAATATCGATCAAGACAGGGCCTTTGCGGCCCGTATTTGCAATGTAAAACGCTTCATGGATGATGCGAGGAAGGTCTTGTACATCGCGAACCATGTAGCTGTGCTTCGTAATCGGCATCGTGATGCTAATAATGTCCGCTTCCTGAAAAGCATCCGTGCCCATGAAATTCGTAGATACGTTCCCCGTTATGATCACCAGCGGCACCGAATCCATATAGGCGGTTGCAATCCCGGTCACCAGATTTGTTGCTCCTGGACCGGATGTCGCGATGCATACCCCAACCTTCCCCGTCGACCTAGCATAGCCGTCCGCCGCGTGGATCGCGCCTTGTTCGTGCCGGGTCAAGATATGCTTGAAATCCGGCTGATGTACCATCGCGTCATAGATATAGAGCACATTTCCTCCAGGATAACCGAATACGCACTCAACGCCTTCCTGCAGCAAGCCGCGCAAAAGCACCTCCGAACCGGTGATATATTCCTCTGATGGCGTCGTTGTTTCATTCTTCATTCCTAATTGCTGTTCCATTGGGCAGCCTCCTTTGCAAAATAAAACCCCCTCTCCTCCTGAGCAAACTGACAGCGGTCAGCTCACACAGGGACGAAAGGGGATTTTTTCGCGGTACCACCCAAGTTCGCTGCTACCCTCGCGAATGCAGCCTCATGAGGTAAGGCCAATGCCTTACCTGCGGCGCGTTAACGAGCACCATTTCGGTTAAGCCTACTTGCGGGTACGGAAAGAGACCAGCCGCGCTTTCGGTTAACAGCTCCGAGACGACACCATACAAAGGGTTAAGGCAAAGGTTTCAGCGTTTCCTCTGCTCTCTGGGCATAACCGCCCTTGCCGGCTTTCTCTTCATCGCCTGTTGGTATTAAATAACCCCTTCCTTCCCAAGGCTCGAAGCTACTGCTTGAAGCCTTGGGACGAAAGGGGAATGTTCGCGGTACCACCCAGGTTTACTGCAATCTCGCAATTGCAGTCTCATGAGGTAAAGCCGATGCTATACCTGCAGCATGTTAACGGATGCCAGGCCGGTTGATCCTACTTGCGGGCGTGCAATCACGCCTTCCGCGTTCGGTCAACAGCTCCGAGACGACACTATACATGCATTACGACGGAGGTTTCAGCAATCCCTCCGCTCTCTGGACATAAACGCTATTGCATAGCCTTCTCTTCTTCGCTATATTTTTATTTTTCTGATAGTAGCACAGACTCGACTTTTTTTCAAACCGAATTAATACTAAGCTGCTTTATGATTATTGAGTTCTTGTACCCGGTAAGTTTAACCCATTTATGCTCCAGATGAGAATTCACGGTTTAGAAAAATATAAAATTGCCGGCAACACCACATGATCAACAATCGTCAGGCATTGAAATAAAATCCGTTTACTTGGAACAAGACACATTAGAACAATTCAGCGGATTAACAGCCTCGGTACTCGTTATGGTTCTCTTTTGTAGAAACGACATTCAACAGAGACTATAATAATCATGTATAGAGTGCTTTTGGTCTATTTGGTTAATAGCGATATGTATCTTCCATATGAGTAAATAGAGGTGACCCACATGAAAATAAATCGTTCCTCATCCGCATTGGGTGACTTCCTTAAATCGCGCAGAGAACGGTTGCAGCCTTCAGAGGCCGGGATTCAGCCGCTGCCCGGACGAAGACGCACTCCGGGACTTCGAAGAGAAGAAGTCTCTTATCTTGCCAATATAAGCGTCACTTACTATGCCTGGCTGGAGCAAGGCAAGGAGGTTAATCCTTCGCCGGAAGTGCTGCTAAGTATCAGCAAAGCGCTTCAGCTTGACGAAGACGAGCAGAAGCATCTATTCGATCTGGCCAATGTAGATGTGGCGAGCTTCGTCACAGTGCCAAATAACGGTGGGCCGGATACGGGAGTTCTGCAGAAAATCGTAAATCAACTGCATTATCCTTCTTTTATCACAGACGAAGGTACGGATGTTATCGCTTGGAATCGGGCGGCTGAACTGATCGTAGCCGATTTCGGCAGTCTGCCGGACAACGAACGGAATATGATGGACATTATGTTTTTAAAGCCTGATTACCGCAGCAGACTAGTGAATTGGGAAGGCGCTGCCCGTTACTCTGTAGCCATTCTGCGGGCAGGCTTCGATCTTTACAAGAACAACCCGTTATATATGGAACGGTTTGAACGCTTGATGCGGGAAAGCGTGGAGTTCGTACATTTCTGGGAGCTATATGAAATCAAACAAAAACGCGTAGCCACCGCTTTATTCCGTGTTCCTGACGCACAGGAGATGGAGTTCGAGCTCCATTCCGCGGCTGTAATCGATAATGACCCGGGACTGCACTGGTGTTTCTTTGTTCCGGTGCCCGGTTCAGGTACGGAGGAGAGATTATTGCGTTTACTTGAGCAGGACAGGCAGCTACCGTAGACTGTTACTCCCGTTAATAGAATAGACGTGCTGTGGCTAGCTCCCTCTAGTTGTTTGTATAATTCAGTGGATGACAACGAATGGAGGGTGTTTAGCATGCAAACTTGGTTCATTACAGGAGCATCAGGAGGCTTGGGTTCACGTATAACTCGCCAGTTGCTTGATAGAGGGGACCGTGTAGCCGCAACGGTACGCAAGCCGGGGGTGCTGGATGATCTGCAGGCACAGTATGGCTCACAACTTTGGCAGGCTAATTTAGATCTGACAAACTCTCAGCAAATTGCTGAAGTGGTGGAACGTGCATTTTTGGAACTGGGCACGATCGATGTGTTTGTCAATAATGCAGCCTATGGCTTGTATGGCGCAGTGGAAGAAGCAAGCGACAGGCAAATTGAGCATCAGTTTATGACCAATGTGCTTGGCTCCCTGCGTACAGCGCGTGCAGTCCTGCCCTTTTTCCGTAAGCAGGGCTGCGGTCACATGGTACAGATTTCGAGTATGGCGGGTCATTATTCTATTCCGGGTATGGGACTGTATTGCTCTACGAAATGGGCGGTCGAAGGAGCCTTTGAAGCGCTAGCTAAGGAAGTGGCTCCGTTCAATATTAAGACCACTATGGTGGAGCCCGGCGGAATCCGAACGAATTTCATTACAAGCAACGCCGTATTCGGCGAGCGGATGGACGAATACCGGGATACGGAGGCGGGCCAATTCGTTAGCCTGATGAAGGGAGAACTGCCTGGTATAGATATGAGCATGTTTAATCAAATGGTTGTCGGCGATCCTGATAAAATGGCGCAGCAGATTATCCGCCGAATCGACCAGGGAGAGGGTCCGATACGTATGGCGTTGGGCAGTGACGCCTATGAGCAAATCCGGGCAGCCCTGCTGGACAGACTCGCCGCTCTGGAAGCACAGAAAGAGCTGGCCCACTCCACTGATTCAGATGATGTGGTAAAACAATTTTAGAGGACACCAAAGAATTCGACATCCACTGCAACTGATATGCTCCTCTGAAGTGCTCTGATAATCGATTAGCAGTTGCTGCAGATTACCGCCATGGATGTACATTATGCACCCGACTCCGAAGCGCCTTCCCATCCTTTAAACGGGAAACGATTCAAGGATCTCAGCTTAAAGCTGAAAGATGGACAATTGATTAACTCCTATCCGCTCCTGCACAAAGGTACTTTTCTTCTGGTGCATTTCCATTCTAATGAACAGCATAGCGGTCAATGGGAAACGTATAGCAACCCTCAAGTTTTACATGTCTCTTTGGCTGAGGCTGACGCGGATTGGAACGACGTCCACACGGCGCTGATTCGGCCGGATGGACATATTGCCTGGGCGATTTCTCTATCCGATCCAAATCAATGCAAACCATAAATGAAGGAATCACTCGCTGGTGCGGAGACAGTACCGTATAGTAATTCGTTTGAGGTGTGTAACCGCCTTCCCATGGGGTGAACTTGTATTTAGGGCGTCTGAATGAACTAAAATCACGGTACGCTGCACTCAAAAAAACGCAATGTTCTCCATGAGTATGAAAATACCGCCTAAGCGTTATTCAACAACGCTTAGGCGGTATTTTCATTTCTGAGAAAGAAGGTACTTTACGCTCCGCTTTGTTCCGCCGCTGCAGATCGGCGACGCATGGATAAAGAAATAATAGCCGGGATGAGTGCCATTGCGACGCCAACTCCGCCAAACCAACCAACTGCTGCAAGAGAGATGCTTTCTACAACGATACCCCCAATTACAGCCCCTACGGCCATGCCCAACTGCACGATCGAATTGTTCAAACTCAGGACGATCCCCGAAGCCTGAGGAGCCATGCCGATTAAATAAACCTGTTGAACCGGCCCCATCGACCAAGCAAAAAAGGACCATAACATAAGCAAAGGCAACACGAACATGGACGAGTGGGAGAACGCAGTCAGTAACAATAATATTCCGGAGTGAAAGAGCAGGCCCCCAATCATCGTACGGGGGATACCCCATTTATCTGCACCGTAGCCGCCAACTTGGGAGCCTATGAGACTGGCCAGTCCAAACGCAAACAACCCGACGTTGACCATCCCTTCGCTCATCTCCGTAATGTCCAGAAGAAACGGCGTTATATAGGTGTACAGCATCGTATAGCCCAATATCCAGAAAAAACTGATGGAAAGCGCGACAGCGATTCGGGGGCTTTTTAATAAGGCAAGCTGTTCCCGAATAGGAACGGGAGCCTCTCCTTCCGATTTCGGAATCGTAAGCAAAAGGACCACCATCGCGACCAAGCTTAGGGCCCCGACTCCCGTGAAGATGATTTTCCAATCATGTGAGCCCGCAATGATCCTCCCAAGCGGGACCCCTAGAATAAGTGCGAGGTTAAAGCCCACTAAAACCGTGGCGATAGCGCTGCCCTGTTTTCCAGGATGAGACATTTTGGCGGCAACCGTCATGGCGACGACCATAAATACCCCCGTGCTGATCGCCAAAATAATTCTTGCTCCGAGCAGCATGCCGTAGCCTGTAGTTGTGACCGTGATCAAATTCCCAACGAAAAATAATCCCAAAGCCGATAGCATAAGCTTTCTTCGATCCATTTTTGCCGTAAGTGCAATAAGAATCGGGGTGCCGATGGCATAAGCAAGCGAGTAGACCGTAATCAACTGCCCGGCCGCTACTACCGACACTCCAATATCGCTTGCAAGCATATCCAAAATGCCGGTAATCACAAACTCCGAAGTTCCGACTAAAAAGCTGACAATAGCCAGAATATAAATTTTCCATGAGTTTCTCATATGTTTCTCCCCTTTTTATTTCTATATTTCTAAATCTATAGAAATCATAGTTAAAAAAATAATGCTCCATTTGCCGACTTCATTTCTCGGCCCAATCAAGCCTTCCCGTTTCAAGCGTTCATCCTCTGCTTTAGGCGTTACGGCCAAACGTCTGGCGGGCGAGCTCCTTACGGACAATCGGCGCTACTTTGGAGCCTAGAAGCTCAATCGTCTGCAGCAAGTCGCGATGCGGTAACGAACTGAAATCGTTGTACATCATGAAGCGAGTCAAGCCAAGATTCTTATGCAGAAGCACGATTTTTTCTGCGACATATTCGGGATCTCCGACGTAAAGAGCGCCGTGAAGGCTGCGGGCTGAATCGTACGAGTCACGTGTATAGGTAGGCCAGCCTCGTTCCCGTCCAATGTGGTTCATTTGGCCAGCCATGACAGGATAATACCGCTTAGCTGCCTCTTGTGCCGTATTCGAAATAAAGCCATGCGAATGTGTAGCAATTTGCAGCTTATTCGGATCGTGACCAGCTTTCACGGCGGCTTCTTTATAAAGCTCCACTAAGGGTGCGAATCTCTGCGGCGCTCCGCCCAGGATAGAGAAGGCAATCGGAAGTCCCAGCAGGCCGGCCCGAACAGCCGACTCCGGGCTGCCCCCTGTTCCGATCCAGACAGGCAAAGGCTCCTGCTGTGCACGAGGATAGACGCCCATGTTGTCAATCGCCGGGCGATGACCGCCACGCCATGTGACCTTTTCGGAAGCGCGAATCTTCAACAGCAGTTCCAGTTTCTCTTCATACAATTCCTCGTAATCTTTCAGGTCATAACCGAATAGTGGGAACGATTCGATGAACGAACCCCGTCCGGCCATGATCTCCGCTCGCCCGTTCGACAGTCCGTCCAACGTTGCAAAGTCCTGATATACCCGCACCGGATCGTCCGATGATAGTACTGTCACTGCGCTTGTGAGCCGGATCCGCTTCGTTGTAGCTGCGGCAGCTGCCAGAATGACAGCTGGCGACGAGCTTGTGTATTCGATGCGATGATGCTCGCCGATGGCATAGACGTCAAGGCCCACCTGATCTGCCAATTGGATTTCTTCGATCGCTTGGCGCAGCCTCTGGGCATGCGAGACACCGCCATTTCCGGCATTTGCATGGAGGAAAGTGCTCATTCCAATCTCCATCGTATTCATTTGACCGCTCATAGTTATTCGCTCCTTCTTAATATGGAATAGGGATGATTAGCAAAAATCATTGAAGGATCATTCCAAGTCGATTCGTTCGCTAAAATTACATTTAAGTATGGGTCCCATCATTTCCATTGTTCTAAATATATAGAAATGATTTTCAAAAAAATTACGCCAACAAAAAGGGCGCAAATTTTTCCGCTACTTCTCGATTGACGTTATAGTGAATAAACGATCCATTCTTGCGAGAATCAATCAAGCCAGAGTCCGTCAATTGCTTTAAATGATGCGATAGCGTCGAGCCTGCAACCGATTCAAGCCTTTCACCGACGGCGGTGAAGCATAAATTGCTCTCTTTCGCGAGCAGTAAAGCGATTTTCAGCCGGGTTGGTTCCCCCAAAGCTTTATACACTTTAACCGCTTGCCCGATATCTTCTTGATTTTCTCCCACTGTTTCCACCTCCCCGAACATCTTCGTCAGTTCTATAACTATCGAAATCAATATTAGCACCATGTCGTTCAAATGTAAAGGGCGTATTGGTTTTGTGCCTCGATCAAGGATTACCCTCGCTAATTTTTTTCCTCGACTGCGATGCCGGCAGCTCTTAAATGCCCGTAGGCAACGATTCTGCTAAACTGAGATGAAACTTCATCTGCAGGAAGGGGTTTATCGTTTTTAATCCACCAAATTACAATCCCCATGAAAGACGATCCGAGGTATTCGATCAGCAATTCCTTGGATATCGCTAATGGGGAGTTTCCCTGAGCAGGTTTCCACCCCTCCATTAATTTATCTTTAATGATATTCTCCATTTTCGCTTGAAACTGATAGATTCTATTCTCTTCAATTAACATGGAATGATAAAAGGTCATATTTAGGGAAATATGTTCCAGTACAGTTTGCATGACTGTTTCGAGTAGCGAAATACTGAAAGGATTCATGCTGATGGGACAAAGAACGACCGCATCCTTTAATTCGCTCAACAATTCATTCATACATGTATCTAATAAATCAGGTTTATTCTGGTAGTGGAGATAAAAAGTGTTTCGATTGATCATAGCCCGATCGGCAATATCCTGGATCGTTATCGCTTCATATCCCTTTTTCCGAATAAGCTCATAAAACGCTTTTCGAATCGATTGTTTCGTGCGCAGTATTCTTAGGTCGGTTTTCTTGTTCATTGTTTTCGTTCCCCCTAAATATATTTTTAGGTCGTTAAGCGACAAAGTTTTATGAGTTGTCTGTTATACTTCAAAACTAAAAATATTGAATATTGAGCGTTGTATTAACCTCTATTATAATGAGCATCAGATAAATAAACAACATATTGTTCATTATTTATCTGATGACTAAAAAAATCCAAGGAGGATATTTCAATGACATCCAACCATCAAAATGAGCTTGTTCGTAAGGCAGTCGCCGTACTGGAAAGTTTTGAGAGCGGCAACCCCGAAGCGATTACGGCTTACGTTCATCCAGATCAATATATTCAGCACAATCAGGCCTTACTCGATGGTAGTGAAGCCATGCTTGGCGCACTTGATCATTTAAAGGAGCTTGGTACAAAGGTAAGCATTAAGCGGACTTTAGTCGACGGAAATTATGTTGCTCTTCATTCTGTATATGATTTTCACGGCCCTAAAATCGTATATGATATCTTCCGTTTTGAGAATGGACTAATCGTTGAACATTGGGACAATTTGCAAGAGATGGTGGAGAAGACACCAAGCAATCATACGATGATTGACGGACCGGTTACGATTAAGGATATCGACAAGACGGATGCCAACAAAGCATTTGTCAAAAGCTATGTTGAGAACATCTTGCTCGGGAAGAACCCAGACCTGCTTGCCTCTTACTTTGATGGAGATAACTACATTCAGCATAGTCCGCATATTGCAGACGGTCTTTCCGGTCTTCACGCTGCTTTGCAGGCTCTGAAGGAGAAAAATATTGAGTTTGAATATACTCATGTCCATCAAGTAATCGGACAAGGCAATTTTGTTCTTACAGTAAGTGAAGGTCTATTTGATGGTCAACATACTGCTTTCTACGATTTGTTCCGCGTAGAGGATGGAAAGATCGCTGAGCATTGGGACGTAATCGAGGCCATACTGCCGGCAGAAAAACGAAAAAATTCAAACAGTAGATTTTGAAGTTTGTGTAGCTGAATCGGAAGAAAGACATCGCCGAATTGAAGTACGGTGATGTCTTTCGCTTCACGAATGTACTTGAGTGATAAATCGTGTAATCAAATGGATACAGAAGCGTTGCTGCAGCAACGCTATTTTTATTCATTGCAATGAAGTGACCGTGTGATGCAGCCATATTTATGGTGAACCTTTCACAAATGAACATTGCGGTTGATAATCAACAATCTGTTCATTATAAAGAAATGAGGAGTAAAGGATCATGAAAATGCTGACACAAAAAATGATGTGGCTGGGAATGGTGCTCGTCCTGATCGTGTTGATCGTATTCGGGTTAGCGATGATGGGATCGGTGCTTGGATCGAAGTCAAAGGAGCTCCCGGTGGCCCTCGTTATCCTGGACCAGCCGACGGAGCTGTCGACTGGAGGAACGTTTGCGGTTGGGGAAATAATCCAGGAAAAGTTGTTGACGAACCCGGCAAACCCCTTCGTCTGGCATGTCGTGGATTCCGAGCAAAAGGCTCGGGAAGGACTGGATAAACGCGAATATTACGGAGCGATGGTGATTCCGGCGGATCTGAGCAGCGGTTTACTCTCGTTAGCAACTCACTCGCCGATTCACCCTAATGTGAAAATCATCTCTAACGAGGGTATGAACCCCCAAGCCTCGATGGTCGTAAGACAGGCAATGGGGCAAGCGTTGAAAATGATCAACGGGGAACTGTTGCAGCAGCTGCTTGGACAGATCGGACAGCAAACGGAGCATATTCCGGTTCAATCGGCTAAAGCTTTAATGACACCGGTGAACGTTCAGGAGGAAGTCGTGCATCCACCGGGAGCGAATAATGCGTCGGGGAATGCGCCGGGTTTGTTTACCCAGATTATATGGATCGGCAGCATGGTGACCGGAGTCGTCTTGTTCCTGGCTAGCCAGAAGGCGGTCGCCGCGGGTTCAAGGAGATGGACCGTCAGCGCGCTGCAAGCTATCGGGGGGCTTGTGATCGTCGGCATCGCCTCGTGCTTCACCATATGGATGGCTTCGTCGTGGTACGGCATGGAACTGGCGAACGTCGGGGAGACGTGGTTGTTCTTATGGTTGGCTGGATCGGCGTTCTTCTTGTTGCAATCCTCCTTGCTGAATTGGATCGGATTCCGGGCAATACCGCTGCTCGTACTTCTGATGTTCTTCTCCATGCCGCTGCTGAACATGGCTCCGGAGTTCTTGTCACAGACGACGCGAGATTGGATCTATTCGTGGACGCCACTGCGGTTCGCGGCAGGAGGGTTAAGGGAAGTAATGTACTTCGGCGGACTGGACGCAGCTCACTCAAACGCCTTGATTTTGTGGGGCGTCGCCGTGGGATTTTTGGTCCTGTTGCTCGCTTCCGGATTTAAGGCCGGTCGAGCAACAGATACGCCCCCTTCTTCTGTTACAGGTGATTAATATAAAGCTAAGAACAATCCACGTTGCGTTGTCGGTACTTGGTTTGGATAAAGTGGTTCTATAGGTTTGTTGGACGAAATCATGCGCACGAGATTAGCACGGTCGTTTCCTAAGAGTGAGTGGCAGGGATTTGACTCTTTTTGGCTGAAAATCGCTCAGCGTACAAAATTTCCGAAATGCCTATCAAGTGAGTATGTTCTTGTCGTCTTGCAATTCATGCAGCACTTACTACGCTGTTTTATTGAACTTTCGCCCCTTTAGGTCGCTGGGTTAACCGCAAAACTAAGCTGGAACGTATAGGACAACCTGATCACCTGCTCGCCAGTTCGATCGCTTGCCACGAGGCGCAGCGGCGGCCACGGACCGCCGAAGAACGGCTTGCCGTGACCCAGCACGACTGGATGAAGATATACAAGAAAGGGCACCCTCCCAGGTCCCCTTTTAATTCTGCCGTTAAAAATGGTTTTAGCCCCAGCGAAAAAGCTTGTGAGAGGGAGGTCGAAAGTATACGCATTTCAAATTTAATAAGAAATATTATGCCTTGTATGAACCCTGACATAACGTTGTCAGGGTTCGTTATTTAATATAGATATAGTAAATAAAATTAATGTAATTCATTTTAAGGAGGAAATTCCATGACCAATTCAAGACAAATCAGTTCCGAGGGAAGAACAGAAATTCATCCTTACCGCATTTCCATACTGCAAGAAGATCTTGATGATCTTCGAAATCGGTTGTCCCAGACTCGTTGGCCGGATGCGTTGGGCGAAGCTGGCTGGAAATATGGGGTTTCGCTGGATTATGTGAAGGAGTTAGCAGCCTATTGGCAGAAGGAATATGATTGGCGTAAGTTTGAAGCTCGCTTGAATGCATACCCACAGTTCCTTACGAATATCGATGGTGCCAACATTCATTTCCTGCATGTTCGTTCGCCTGAGCCTGACGCATTTCCACTACTGCTTACACACGCATGGCCCAGTTCGATTGTCGAGTTCTTGGAGCTAATCGGACCGCTCAGCGATCCGCGTAGTCACGGCGGTGATCCGACCCAAGCATTCCATCTGGTCATCCCTTCCATTCCTGGGTTTGGGTTCTCGGGGCCATTCCTTGAAGGCGGATGGGATATAACCCGCATATCTAAAGCATGGGATACACTAATGAAGCGCTTGGGATATACCGAATATGGTGCTCATGGCAGCGATGCCGGTGCCCTTGTGTCCAGAGAACTTGGAATTCAGAAGCCGGACGGTCTTCGGGGCATACATGTGCTGCAGCTGTTTTCATTTCCTTCGGGAGATCCGGCGGAGATGGTGGACTTATCGGAAAAGGATCAGCTGAAGCTTCAATTTCTAGCGAATTTCCAAATGAGGGCGGGTTTCAATGCGATCCAATCCACACGCCCGCAAACACTCTCCTATGGACTTGCGGACTCGCCGTCAGGTCAGCTTGCTTGGATTGCCGAGTTATTTTGCGGTTTCGGGGACCATGTGGACTTTATTGACCGTGACGCATTCCTAACGAATGTCACTTTGTATTGGCTGACGAATACGGCGGAATCATCCGCTCGCTTGTATTATGAGAATGCGCACAACCACGGCCAGGAGACGCAGGGGCCGAATACGATTCCGACAGGTGTAGCTGTGTTCGGAGATGATTTTAAATCGATAAGGCGCTTTGCTGAACGTGACAATACCAATATCTTGCAATGGTCAGAATTTGAACGCGGAACCCATTTTGCTGCGATGGATGCGCCGGACCTTCTAATCCCTGACATCCAGGCTTTCTTCCAGAAATTTCGCTAACACTTAACGATATTGAGGGGTATAAAGGATGGGAGCTATTAACATGGACTCAGTAAAAGAAACGCTAACTGAAGGTAAGTACTCAGTAACCGCGAGTTGATTCGCACCTTGCTCGCAAGCCAGATGCTGCTTAGCCGTGGGGAGCTTCCTGTCTCAAAAGCTGGTTAGCATACAGGCGCAATCTCCGATCGCCCCTTATTTCGGTTTGTGGTCAAGGATAGAAAAAGAAGAACTTGAACTCGCACTCAGCAGAAACATGAGCTCACACAATGCTAACCCATCTTGATTTGATTTCTTAACGGAACAAATTTCCGTCTGCGAGAACAACCGTGATGTCAGTTGGTCACGAATACATGGATTCGCTCAAAGTGAAGTTGCCGCTTGGTAGCATGACGGAGTACTTATACAGCAAGGGTCTTGACAAAAAATTCAGGGCACCCTCGCAAGGGTGCCCTGAATCATGATGTTCGGTTATGACCCCAAGAGTTACCCCCTGCCGCTGAACCGTTTGATCGCTTCCTCAGTCACCGGCTGGAAGAGGTTAATGAGGTTGCCGTCGGGATCACGGAACAACACAGCACGGTTCCCCCACGGCATCGTGGTCGGTTCCTTTACCCACTCGTCGACAAACGGCTTCAAGCGCTCGTATTCGGCATCGACATCGTGGACTCGGAACTCGAGGATGACAGTGCGATTGTCGGCCGCCACTGCGGAACCAATGCCGAACAGTGGCACCGTCTGGGAGTGACCGATCGCCAGAGTGCACGATGGCACAACGAGTTCGGCAAAGGCAGCCGCGGGACGTTCCGCCGAAACACCCATGACTTTCTCATAGAACTCAACAAGACGATCCACATCGTCGGTAATGATACGTACAGAAGCAAAATTCATAAAATACCATCCTTCCTACCTTCTATAATAAATGATACGTACCATATCATTTTTTGGGCAAGAACAAGCTCTCCACCCCATTATGTTTAACATAATCGATAATAAAATAACGCTACTGACAACAGTATGTCAGTAGCGGTTTAACATTTTCGGGTATTCTCTCTGCTAATGTTGATACCGCCCCGTTGTCTCGCATGCACCTGTGTTCGATGCGAGCCCCAATTCATCCACCTGCAGAAGCTCTCTTTCAGACGTCAGGCCAATGATTGCCATTCCGCTTGACATGGAATTGCACTTGTCTATCACCGGTACCACCTTACTGCCATCTCTGACTCTCTGGTATGAATATTTTTACTCATAAATTAATAGATCCAGGATTATATTTGAACTGCAGTCACAATGTTATAAAGTTTATGTCACCCGACACTTGTCCTCCGACTCAATATGCTAAGGCTGATATTGTGTAGTGCCGTATATTGGTTTCCTTTGCGTGCCAAAGGTTTTATTGACGTTCTCCGCTTGCAGTATTGTTTTCATGAGATATCTGCTTCAGCTTTGTTGTATTCGTAACTTATCGCTTACACCCCTCATGTTATATTCCGAACCTTTCAGCATGTTAATCCCAACCTTACAGCAACCTTAAATAGATAAAAGGCGGAAAATACCGGAGAGCGCTTGGGCGCGCCCTCCACAAGAAATGAACTCCAAAAAATAAAAAAGTCCGCAGCATATCGCGGACTTTTCCACTAATATGAATATGAAACAGCATTAGAAACGGACTGGAAGGCTCACCAAAGATCGCAGCGTGCTGTAATGATATGTCAAGTCCTCTGGATTAACGTCAAGACGCAGGTTGGGAAAACGCCGCAATAGAGAGCTGAACGCGATTTGCCCCTCCATACGGGCAAGGGGCGCCCCTAGGCAAAGATGGATTCCTCTACCAAAGGCCAAATGATCGATCTCTTGTCTTGTGATGTTCAGCCACTCAGGCCCGTCAAATCGGCTTGCATCCATATTCGCTCCGGCCAGTGAAACCACGACCATCTCGCCTTTTCGAATTTGTGTGCCATGTATTTCGATATCTTCAACCGCGACCCGGCTCGTTATCATGATCGGACCCGCATACCGCAACAGTTCTTCAACCGCAGCCGGCATAAGGGCCGGTTCCTCCTGAAGGAGCCGTATTTGTTCGGGATTTTGAAGCAGCGCCAGGGTTCCGTTACCGATCAGATTCACGGTCGTTTCATGTCCTGCCGTAATGAGCAGCCATATGGTGGAGAGCAGCTCGTTCTCGTTGAGCTTATCTCCCTCGTCATAAGCCTGGAGTAACCCACTGATGACATCGCTCCCGGGGTGCTCTCTCTTTTCGGAAATCAAAGATTGAATGTAGTCAGTAAACTCCTGAAGGGCTCCTTGAACTAAACTTTCTTGGCCGGGGTTTAGCGCAGCCCGGGCCAGCCTTTGGGTCCACTCGCGAAAACGTGCCTGATGATGGCCGGGGATCCCCAGCATCTCCGATATCACGATGATAGGCAGCGGATAAGCAAAATCCGAAATGAGTTCCATCTTGCCCCGGGTGGCTACCTTATCCAGCAGCTCGTCGGCAATTTGTTGGATTCGCGGACGAAGCTCTTCAATCATACGGGGCGTAAATGCTTTGGAGACCAAACGCCGCAGCCGGGTATGATCGGGAGGATCCACCGTGAGCATATTGGGCATATTCTTGAACCATTCAAGCAATTCATTGACGGAGCTGTTCTGGGGTGAGGCTTTTTGCGGTGAAGAGTACTTTCGCCGATCCGAGAGGAACCGGGGGTCCTTTAAAATTACCGAGACATCCTCATACCGAAAGGCTACCCAAGCTTCGCCCATGCCAAAAAAGTCATCAAGCCGATAAAGTCCTTCCTGATGTTGGGTCAGCTTTTGGTAAAACGCATTAAAATCACGCATTGTGTCCGGCGATACAAAATCGTTGCTTGTTATGCCTTTCACGGCTGATCACCTCTTTACTTTGTTTTCCATACCGAATCGGATCATGTCACAAAAAGCGTTCAGTTCCTTCATAAGGCTGCAGGTATAGGTTTCATCAATATGGTTCCTACCTTTCGTCTCCTCCAGAAACTTCGTTTCGAAATGTCTGGTAACGGCCATGACGAGCTCGAATGCATGCTTGCGGTTTATGCCTTCGCGAAGCGGCACCTTGTCGAAAAGCCTTACGAGCATCGCTTGACGGGTTTCGCTGACCTGACCGTACTTATCCTCGACTTCCTCCTTCAAGCCATCGGGTGTGGCATAAAATGCTTCAAATACTAACTTCCATTCATCAGAATGCTCTCGAAAATAGTTGAGCTTCGCATGGCTTAACTGAGAAATGGCTGTAAAAAAATCGGTGTCTTCCGTCCACTCATCGTAATGGATGCCGGTTCGGACTTTCTCAAAGCAGTGGTCAACTAAGCTAAGATACAGTTTCTTCTTACTCGTGAAATGATGAAAGATCAAAGCTTTGGAGATACCAGCAGCTTCCGCCAACATTTCAGTTGATGTATTCTTGTAACCGTTGCGGGCAAACACGGATAAGCAGGCTTGCAAAATCTTCTCCCGTTCGTAGAGCTGTATCGGCAGATTCATCACCTCTTTTTGAATTTGCTGACCAATTGGTTAGTAAGATCATACAGGATGCTGACCTGTCGGTCAATATAAATGAAAAAAACCACCTGGGGAGAGCAGAAGGATTTATTGAGGTTACGGTTCAATGTCCTCAATCTCAATCGGCGAGTGGAGATGTTGTTCCGCATAATCGATGGATTGGCGAAGCAGCTTAAGCGTCTCCAGGATCTGGCATCTCCTTTCTCCATCAATGTAAAAGAACCACTGAATATCTTCTTGTTTAGAAATGCTCCATTTTGTCTAGACATTCAAGTACCACAACGAGAGATCTAGTCACGGTTCAATTCCTCTTCCGACATGTATCATTCCTGACCGATAGAAGGATTTCGCTATCCTTCTTTTTTTGTCTTTCACTTCACTTTTGTTAAGTGGAATTACGTATAATCAGCGAACTCTTGTAGGTTTTCGCGATAGGAGCAGATCGCATCCCCTTCAATCTCCGGGTAAGACATTCTGTAACATCCCTGACCATATCGGGAATACAATTGGTTAATGTGGTCAGTTCCGGATTCGTCATCAATCCCACAGGATGGTTATCAAATCCGATGACGGACATTTCTTGAGGCACGGATATCCCCTTTTGCTTTGCTGCTTTCAATAAACCTGTAGCTACAAAGTCACTACCTGCTATCATTCCATCCGGCAATTGATCAGAAGTAAATAATTGTTCTCCCAAGGCATAACCATCTTCCATCGTCACCAGACCCGTATAACATTGTGATTTCGTACACTCTAGGCCGAATTGTTGGTGAGCCAGTTGAAACCCGTTCCATCTTTTCTCTTGCAATAGTGTCAGGTGATCCATACAGAAAAACAGATGACGGCGCCCCTTGGACAGCAAATATGCTGTCGCTTGAAAGACCGCATCTTCTTCATCCAATCGAAAGACATCGAGAAACTCTCCGTCCATCGCTTCGTTGCAAATGATTCCAATGTAAGAACCTATATATTCTTTAATTTCTCTCTCCGAGAAATGGGAATGAGCAATAACCACAGCATCCATTTCTCGACGTAACAATCGGGCATACACATCAAGTTCATGCTCGCGGGATAATTCGGTCTGATAGATGACAAGTTGATACCCCATTGAGCCTAAAGATCGACTTAATGCACTAACAAGCTGACTGAAATAGGGATGCTCCACATCCGGGACAAGCACACCGATATGATTGCTTGCCTGTAGACGCAACTGAACCCCTTGCGTATTGCGGACATATCCTAGCTCCGTAATGGCTTTCTGTACTTTTTGTCTGCTTTCAACAGATACGTGTGGATGGTCGTTTAACACACGTGATACCGTCGACTTGGAGAGACCGCTTACACGTGAAATATCAATTATGGTGGGCAAAATTAACACCTCATCTAAAGTATTGACCTGGGAACGTTCCCTGCAACTATGATATCGTTAACAAACTGTAGGAGGAGTCACACTCATGGAAGTCATCTATACCCCCGCTGTAACCGAATATCTGATATTGTTTGATTTTGACGAAACGTATTACCCGCATGAATGTTTGCCTGAACAACTCAACATGGTGTACGAACTGGAACAATACCTCCAGCAGCTTGCCAGAAATCATCAAGTAAAGATAGCTTGGGTCACCGGAAGCAGTGTTCAGCAAATACAAGCAAAAATGAAAATAGCCGGTATGACGCAGCTCCCCCATTTTATATCGAGCAATCTGGGCACAGAGATGTGGGAAGTCGAGCCTGACGGACAACTGGTCACTGTTCCTTCCTGGGCAAAAATTATAAGGGCATCCGGATTCTCTCGAAGAGATGTAGAAGATTTAATTAGCGAATTAAAATCAACATTCAACATTGTCCTTCACGAACAGACTCAATTTGGTCAATCCGGATATAAAATGAACTACTATTATTATCCGGTATCAGCAGCCAGAACCCAATATGATATTAGTGTCATCAGGCACCTGGCTGCAAATCACGGGATCGGAATTAATATCAATATTTGCAATCCTAAGGCGGGTGATCCGGAGCACGCATATGATGTCGATTTTATCCCCGCAGGAACTGGAAAGAAAGCGGCTGTGCAATTCCTGATGGATTATAGTCAGGTACTCCTGTCCAAAACATTGGCCTTCGGTGACAGTGGAAATGACATCGAGATGCTTCGGATGGTTGCCCATGGATATCTTCTCCAGAACGCTACGGCAGAGGCAAAGACATGCCACAACAACGTTGCCCCTTATCCTTACGCCGAGGGAATTTTGCATGTATGCAGAAATTTTTTTGGGGAGTAATTCATATTATGCCGTTTGCTCAGCTGTTGTACAATACAAATACCGCCGTTTTCCTCTACGGAGAAGGGCGGTAGTAAGAGCGGTGAGATCATCTATAATAACAAAATAGTAATAGCCATAAGACTTTCAAGATTCATGAATGATTCCACTGTTTCTCTTCGTGATCCTTTATACAGACTAGTTGCACAACAAGCGCTTGTTGTCCGGGGGATCGTGAAAGGATTCGTTCGTTTTTAATTTTCTACACAAAAGCCACGCTATCCTGCCCGTTAGCTTAATGAAATTGTATGGAAATATGGTTAGATACTAATCTAATCGGTAATCGGCTCATGTTTTTGTCCTTTACGGCAATCGGTACAAGTTCTTGTCCTCGACTCGGGACAAGAACTTATACCGATAAAACAAAAAAGACGCTAAAATAGCGACTTTCTATGGAAATATGTTCTTGTCCCTCGTCATTTGTGTCAGTCAATAATCAACATTCGATTGCCTCAAAAAGATCGCTCAAGCACATTGCTTGAACGATCCTAATCCTGCATATGCTCCTGTACGCCTGATAGACTCTGACTTGTGGTGACACTGGCGAGCCGGTTGTTTTAACTACAGATCTTCACCTACTGATAGTTCGGATTCATGATCCGTGCTTTGTAAAATGCAGCACCGGTCTTGGTACGTGTTGCACTCGGAAGGAAAAAGTCTGCCGAGTCCGTACACCACGTGTACAGCGTACACCCGCCGACCGGATTTTTCGCAACATCCGCGACCGTTTGCACCACCTGGCCAGATGACTGATTACCGACGGCTTTCACGCCTACCCGGCTGATCTCGTCTGCTCCCGGATACGTAAGGTCGAGTGAATTGGTCGATTTGACATATTGATATACCTTCCCGCCCGATGCCACCCACATCCGGTCAAGATCCCCATATACCGGCTGTATGTCATGTCCATTCAAGCGAGCAACATCCAGCCGAACATGCTCGGTCAGCGTCGGGTTCGCGGCTGTTCCTCCGACCTTCAACCCAACGATCGCCCCATTTCCCAGGCTCCACAATATTTCATTGTGCGGATCCCAGGATACCCCATGTGCACTCTCCAAACGATACTCTGCGTATTTCGTTGAATGGCAGCGCTGTGACGACGTGTATATCCGTACCCAGCCGCCCGTGCTTGCTGCAACGGCAATGTTGCCATTAGGAAGAAGCTCGGCGGAATGGGGATTGCCTCCTACGTTCGCTGCCCATAGCTTAAAGTCTCCAGCAGGATACGGAATGATAGCGGCCAGTCCCCTTGAATCGGTAACGAGCATAACCTGAGTTCCGAAGAAATCACTATTTCGGATCCGCGCTTCCGTCGGCAGCCCCCAATTGGCGGTGAACTCAGCGAAGCCATTGGAGGCACTGGGGGCCCAAGTCCATTTGACGGCACTGGGATCATTCCAATCGGAGACGCCGGGATCCATCACCAATATTTTTTGGGAAGCTTGGTCGCTCATGGCGATATCATAATCCTCTTGAAGAGACGAGGATGCGTCCACCCACCTAAGGCTCTGGTGATCTCCGACAAGAAACAGAATCAGGACTGTCAGCGCGAAGCCGGCAGCAAGCTGCATATGACGCAGCCGGGATACGATTTTTTTCCGCTCATTCATATGGTCCCTTCCTCTCCTAATGGGATTATGGATATTCAGCAGCCTCCGGATAAGCAAGATCATAGCCTTTGATCAGCTGTTCCCAGCACGCTGCCAATTCCGAAGGATCAGGTCTGCGAACCTCGAACATAAACGGGCCCTGATAATCATGCAGAACCAAAGCTCGCAGCACCTCGTTCCACCGGATCGAGCCCATGCCCGGCATCCAGTGTCTTTCATCCTTACCGTCGCAATCCGACATATGAACCGTAAAGATCCGCTGGCCCTGTTCGCGGATGAAAGCCTCCGGCGCCTCCTTCAGCAGGTGGTTGACATCACAGCATATGCCTAGCCTAGGATCTGCAGCGAGCAGATTACCGATCTCCCGCCCCGTATTCCCAAGACATGTGCGTGGCAAGCATTCAACCGCGATCCGTATGCCAAGGGCTTCCGCTTCATCTGCCAGCACCGATAATGCCCCCCTGCACGCTTCCAGCCGGCCGGGACGTTCCTCCTCCGAAATCGGCTCCCAGCTCGGGTGGAGCACGACCATGGGGATCCCCCATTCATGGGCAAGCCGCATCAGCCGGCATAATAAGCGGGATGCTTCTGCCGATGCCGCTTCGTCGACGGTCGATATATCAAAGACGGGTCCGTAGGGAAGATGCAGCGTCCAAATGTTCATCCCAAGCTCTCGCATGTTCTCGATCCAGGAGTTGCATATGATTTCATTCGCCGGATTGAACAGATCGAAGGCATCGTTGCGCCAAGCCAGCTCGATACACGTGATACCGGCTTGACGAACAGCTTCAATATCGACATAACCATTGGCCCAATCATTTAACGACAGCGATGTTCCAAGCGGCCATCCGGAAGGATGAACAGAATGAGCTTGCCGAATCTTCTGTCCTGAGGTCATGAGATCCCCTCCATTTCCAATCATTTGTCGGACGAATATTCCGGCGTCCAGATTCTTGCCTTGTATATCGCGGCTCCTTGGCGCATCCGATTCGGAGCTCCGTGAAATCGGATCTCGTCCGTCGTCCATTCATAAAGCCCCCCCGCCTTCGGCGAAGTGGATACGATCAAGCCCGACGGCTGATTGCCGATGCTCTTCACATCATGCCGATCCATAAACGAGCAATCAGCATATTCACGGTCAAACCGTCCGGATGATATTACGTACTGATAAACGTGCGAAACTGTAGTGATCCATAGACGATCGTCGTTTCCCCACACGGGATGAAGATCATGGCCATACTTGGTCGGCAGAGGGACTCGATCGTCCACCACGATTTTGGGTTGATCATCCGTTCCTTCCAGCCGGAGAGCGACCAATTCGTTATCGCCTAGCGCCCATAACACGCTTCTTCGAGAATCCCAATGCACGCCATGCGCACCTAGAAATGGAAACTCGGCATAATCTTCACAAGTTGGCCCTTGCGAGGAAGCGTAGACTCTGACCCATCCGGCTGTACTGGCCGCTACGGCCAAATTCCCGTTTGGGAGCAGCTCGGCGGAATGAGGATTCCCTCCTACATGGGCACCCCATATGAGAGATTCTCCTCCGGGATAAGGAACGATCGCTGCTAGTCCGCGAGAATCCGTAACGATCATGCATTGTCCCCCGCGGATCGGATCATGCCGAAGCTTGGCTTCGGTCGGCAGCCTCCATGCCTGGAGGAGCTCGTTGCATCCATCCACGTCAAGGAGAGACCAGGACCAAATCTCGGATTCATCTGCGCTCCAATCGAGTGCCGACGGTGAAAATACTAGGATTCGATGGCTTTTTTGGTCAGTGCAGGCAATCGGATAATCCTTGGTCATACTGCGGCTCATTTGTCGAGCCCCTGCTCCCGTACAGCCTCATTTACTTCCTGAATGGCCTGCGATAGGCCCTTGTTCTCGTACCCCTGCACTATGCTCTCCCACATGGCTACCGGGTCCTCCTTGGAGAGCATGACCCGCGTCAAATCCTCCGACGGATTTATGGCGCTCAGCTTCGATTTGGCCGGGGTATACAGCAGTTCCAGTTGATAGTTGGTCGGCACAGGGACATGCTCGGCAATCCGCTGCTTCAGTCCCTCCCTCGACATCCTCGACAGCTTCTCTCCATATGCGATATTGTTGACTTCACTCTCTACGAATTCGAGCTCTTGTCCCCAAGCCGCAAGCGAGCCAAACAGGTTGAAGGACGGATACAAGCTGCCAATCGTTTTAATTTCGCCCTCTTCATTCTTCTCGCGCGTAATCGTGATCTTCTCGCCTTCCATGGTATAGTCCTTTCCTTCAATTCCATACTGCTTATCCCTGATAAATTCATCAGAAAGCAAATAGTCATAGATTTGCAGGATTCGGTCCATCTTCTCGTCGTTCACTCGAGCACTGAAATAGCTTTCCGACCAAAAGGTAACAGCCGTGTAGCGGTATCGGTTGCCGTCATCCGATTGCCAGCTCACCGGAATGATATGGGCAATATCCTCAAACTTCGTGTCCTTGTTGTATTTGCTCCATGCCGCATTGAGCTTGGCTAAACCGTTAGGGGTTGCCTGCATGGAAATCGCGCCCACCTTACCCTGACCGAATTTTTCAATCCCGTCATTTGTCTTCATGATGGCAAAATCCGGATCGATCGCGCCCTCCGTGAACAGCTGGCGCATCTGCTTGACCACCGTCTTCATCTTATCGGAGGCAAAGTAAGGAATGTACGTTCCATCCTCCTTCACCCATGAGCTGTTCAGCAGATGTGGAAAGGTGCCTCCGGCGATGGGAGCCAGCATCGCAGCCGACCGGAAGGTAAGCCCAACTGTATCGTTTTTGCCATTTCCGTCCGGGTCATCCTTGGCAAAGGCCTTCAGCATATTCAAATAATCATCGTAGGTAACGGGATCCGCAATCCCAAGCTTCTCCATCCAATCCTTGCGGACGATCAAGGAACGTTCCATCGCCCATGTATCATAGTCCCGGTATGTCAGACGCGGAATCATGTAGGCCTTCCCGTCCACCCGAAGCGACTTGGTTTCATCCAGCGAAAGCACCTTAGCTACATTCGGATAGGGACTGAGATCGTCCGGCAGTGCGCGTATGATCCCCTGCTTAATCCAGGAATAATACGTCTCCGAGTTGATGATATCATGGCTGAACACGTCGGGAAGCTCGCCGGAGGCGCTCCACAGCTGATATTTCTCCTTGTAATCCGAATAACTGATCACTTTGTCAACGAATCGGACATTGAATTTGCTTTCGAGCTTTTTCAAATATTCGTCCGTTTCTCGGTTTGGAAAGGCCAGCCCGATGTTAAAAAATGAGACGGATATGTCCAGTTTCTTCCCGTTCTTCCCTTCCCCCGATCCATCGTTTCCCCCAGCCTCGCCATTGCCTGACTTCCCGCTGCAGCCTGAAATTACAAGTGCGATGATCATGATCGCAATCACGACGGATCTTCCTTGCCATCGAACCTTTTGCATCGTACAACCTCCCCAAGTATATTCGTGAACCGCTTGTTCCGACTCCTAACTTTATCCCGCGTTATGATGCGTTACTCTTTAATAGCACCTAATGTAACGCCGGCTGAAAAATGTCGCTGCAAAAATGGATATACCAGCATAATCGGCACCATGGTTATGATGACGCTTGCCATTTTGATCCCGTCAGGGTACCCCTGATTGAGCTGCGATATCATGGCCGCGCCCATATCGTCCCTGGCCATCTTGGTTACGTCTGCCAGCATATTCCTTAGAAACAGCTGCATGGGATGTTTATCGGTGTCGGTCATAAACAGCATCGCATTATACCACTCATTCCATCTGGCAACTGCGTAAAACAAGGTAATCGCAGCAATCGTCGGCTTGGAAATCGGAATAACGATGCGAATGAGAATATACAAATCATTCGCCCCGTCGATCTTGGCCGACTCCTCGAGGCTAGGCGGGATCGTGCGGAAGTGATTAATCATGACGATCAAGAAGAAGGTGCTGACAGCTACGGGGAAAATCATGGCACCATAATGATCGATCAAATGCAGGCCTTTAATCGTCAAATAATACGGAATGAGTCCTCCCGAGAACAGCATCGTGAACACAATGCCTGCCATCATGATGGAGCGGCCGGGCATGGATCTCTTGGACAAGGCGTAAGCTCCGCATGTGGTAACCAGCATATTAACCGATGTTCCGAACACCGTGACGATGAGGGAGTTCAACAGTGCCTTCCCGACATAACTGCCGTCAAGCAGCATTCGGTACGAGCTGAGATTGAAGCTGGTGGGAATTAAATAAAACTGCTGCTTCACGACCGCCGCCGGATCGGCAAACGAGGTGATGAACACATTGTAAAAGGGCAAAATGGTCAAGATGGCCATCAGCATCAGCAAGACGTGAATAACGTAATCGGCTCCGTTCGCTTTCGGTTTCATTGGCGTCCTCCTTTCAGCCGAAGTACAAGCAGCAACGTAGATTCGCGCGCTTTAATAGAGTCCATCCTGACCCAACTTCTTGGCCGCCCGGTTTGCCGCTACAAGCAGTCCAAGATTGATGATGGATTTAAACAAGCCGACGGCCGTTGACGTCCCATAACTGTCCCCGACCGAAAACGTCCTTCGGTAGACATAGGTATCGAGAATATCCGCTTTTTCATAAACAGCCGGATTGTACAGATTAAAGATTTGGTCGAAACCGCTGCCCCCGGAGCTCATTGTATTTCCGATTTGCAGAATCAACAGAATCACAACCGTGCTTTTGAGTGACGGCCACGTAATATAACGCATCTGTTGAAACCGATTAGCTCCATCGATGCTGGCGGCTTCGTAAAGTGACGGATTGATTCCAGCGATAGCCGCCAAATAAATGATCGTCCCCCATCCCATATCCTTCCAAATGCTGCTGCCGAACAACAGGCCCCGGAAGGATTCCGGATCTACCAGCAAGTTGACTTTTTCGAACCCCGCCATGTCCAGCAGTTGATTCAGCACGCCGAACGAGCCCAGAAAATTAACGAGAATTCCACTGACGATAACCCAGGATAAAAAGTGAGGAAATGTATAAACGACCTGATAAAATTTCTTTAGTCTCGCCTTTCGGACCTCGTTCAGAAGCAGAGCAACCACAATCGGTACCGGAAATTCGAAGATAAGCCGGCCGAGTGCAATGATGATCGTGTTACGGAAGGCGGTCCAAAAATCATCCAGCAAAAAGATCTCCCGAAAATTAGCTAGTCCAATCCATTCGCTGCCCCATACACCCTCGGCGAAATTAAACTCCTTGAAGGCAAGCTGCAGGCCATACAGCGGCACATACTCGAACAGTATGTAGAACATCAGCAGCGGGAACACGAGCAAGTACATGTATTTATGCTCCACCATCCGCGCCCATAAGCTTTTCTCCATCGCATCGGCCCTCTCTTTCGTTGCGTTATCTTTCAATGATCCAAGTATACGGTGCGACGCTGTCAAACCATATGTACGATCCTCAGCTATACTATGTACTTTTCTAATATCATTCGTTCAAAGCTTTCGTCTCAAATTTGTTCAGTCGCACGAAAAAGCCCCGGACACACTAGGTGTTCCGAGGCATTCAGCGGGGCTTACCCGAATCTATGGTTTTGTCGATGCATCAATGGATCGGTACTCGGTCGGCGTCAAGCCCGTATGCCGCTTAAACATTTTTGCGAAATAGAAATAGTCTTTGTACCCGGCCCGTTCAGCCACCTCGCGGACGGATAAGGGACTGTTGAGCAATAAGCCGCAAGCGTGCTCCATTCGGATATCGTTCAGAAATTTCGTAAAATTAACCCCGATTTCCCGCTTGAACAGCGAACTTAAGTAATTGGGATGGAGAAAGAACTGTCTGGAAATATCCTGTACCGTTAGAGGGTCTCGGAAATGCTCGCGAATGTACTGCTCGATAGAGCGAAGTGTATCGTCCCCCGATCGCGAATCTGCAATGTCCGGGATCTCGGGAGATGGTAAAATGGCTTCCGGCTGTTTGTCCCGCTTCAGGCGATTCTTTAAACTCTGCAGCACCTCGGTTATCTCATCGTTCTGAAACGGTTTAAGGATATATCCACCGGCCCCGTAATGCATAGCTTGCTTGGCATACTCAAACTCTGCGTATCCGCTGGCGACCACGCAACAGACCCCGGTCTCTTCCTCATACAGCTTGCGGATCAATTCGATCCCGTTCATGCCCGGCATCCGAATATCAATGAACGCAACATCCGGCCGATGGTGCTTCATTTGTCGATAGGCATCCAGCCCGTTGCAGGATTCCCCCACAATCTCATAACCGTGAGACGTCCAATCCAGCATACGTTTCAAGCTTTCCAAGATCCATGGTTCATCATCTGCAAGCCAAACTTTATACTGCATTCGTCATACCTCCACACGGAACCTTGATAACTACTCTAGTTCCATTCGACGGTTCGCTTTCGACCGATACGATGCCGTACGCCGGCCCATAGGCATATCGGATTCGGTTGTTTACGTTTAACATGCCGATAAATTTTATATCCGAGGTTAGATCCGGGCCAGACTTGTCCTCTATATGAGTGCGGATGTCATCCAGCTGGGCAGGCTCGATGCCAACACCGTCGTCTTGCACCCATATCAGCATACTGCCACCTTCGATCCGGCTTCCTACCGTTAGGCGGCAGCGCTCAAGGCTCGGTTCGATTCCATGGAACACCGCGTTCTCCACCAGCGGCTGCAGGATCATCTTGATGACCGACACCCGCAAGCTTCGCTCATCCACATCATAAACAACGTCAAACCGATCCTGGAATCGAATTTGTTGAATTCGGATATAGGCGTTGACAATCGCAAGCTCCTCCTCGAACCGAACATCATCCCCGCCTTTGATGCTGTAGCGGAAGATGAGTCCAAGAGAATCCGTCATTTCCCGTATCTCGGGAACATTCTTCACATATGCGATTCCTTTAATGGTTTCGAGCGTATTGTATAGAAAATGGGGATTAATTTGATTCTTTAAAAATTGCAGCTCCGCTTGCTTCCTAAGAAGCTTAAGTTCATAAATATATGTTTTTGAATCGACAAGTTTCGCAGCCAGATCGTCAATCTCATCGAGCAGTGTATTGAACTGCCTGGCCATGATGCTAATCTCCGCATACCCGTCAAGCGATACACGCTTGTTGGGATTATCTAATCCTTGCGATCGCAGGCCGCTGATTATTTTCATGAAGGCACGGATCGGGTTGAGGATGTTGCGGCTTATAGCGGTGTAGAAGGCATATAAGATTACAACGGACAACGCAAAGATGCCGAGAACAAGGACTAGCATATCCTTTAATCCGCTGAAGAGGTCAGCCGTTTCGAATACGCTGATAATGCTTCCGCCGATCGCCGGCACCGGCCTGGCATGCAGGATGAAATCTCCCTCTTCGTTCTGAAACTTAACGGGCTCACCCTCCTTGACTTGAAGCGCTTGAGCTACCTCCTCTGCCATCCCGCCAATCGGTTGGCCGATGCTGGAAGCATCGTTGCTGGTCACCACGATTCCGTTACGATCCAGTACATAAAATCTCCCGGCAAGATGGGTCGACATCGAGCCGAGCTGAGGTGCGATCGCATCGGCCTCCAGAACGATGACGGCATATCCGATTTTTTTCCCGATTGTCACAACGTTTTTCTTATCATACACAGGCGTTCCCACATACACCACATTTTTTGTCGGACTTGAGAGCTTAAAGCGGTAAAGTCCAGAATAATACGCGTTAGTCTGGTCGGGAATATCGGAAAAGGGGATATAATCCTTGCAATTTACGCAATTATAGAAGCCTCCCCCTACCGTGGAGAGGAGCACGATCCTGTCAATTCCCTGCTTCATGGACTGAAGATTAACAAGCAGTGCTTCAACCCCTCCCTGCAGTTCGAACTGAGCCAGGCGCTCGCGCTCCATTAAAAACCGCTGAATCGTCTCATTATAAGCGATATTAGGCAAAATGCGGTTAATGGAGTCGGCGTTATCCGCGATATTTTTCTGAATCGTTGATATCAGCTCCAGTGTATATTCGCTGTTCCGTTTATAAGTGATTCCCCGCATTTGGTCGTAGCTCCATAGAAAAGTTCCGAACAATAACAACAGCATGGCTGCACCGATTGTAAGCAGCTGAACGCGGATGGAATACTTCCGAAGTAAAGTGATCACGCGTGCTCCTTTCGTTTCATGGAAGATATTTCCCTGCAAGCGGAGGAGAACCCGCTTATTAGGATTACGGAACCTATCCCTTTTCAATTCAGTATTCTAGCACATGCTAATCCTTTACCATATATATCATAAGGTTTATCTTCCCCTGTGCTGAAAGCAACATCCGAAGGGAAAACGAGTTCCTGCTGATCAAATCGATCCACTAGCCTGCCCGTTAGTTGAACAAAAGCAGCTGATCACGTTTGGCCAGCTGCTTTAATGGTTTTATTAAGCTACCGTTACCGGTTAGCGTAATGATTTCTATTCCCAATGATTAATACCTCATGTTGCTACAACCAGGTCTTCTCGATTTCGGCAAGCGTTATTGTAGTCGAGCCCTCGTCCGAAGGGTGAATTCCATCCGGAATAAGCCGGTCGAATTCGGAGGGGTTCTCGTCTAACATTCTCCGCCAAACCGGGTAATGATCTATGAGCAAAAGTCCGCGCAAGCGAGCCGTAACTCTGTACACCTGATAATATTGCTCAATCAGAGGACGAATTTCTAGGTGTTCCCGAACCGGCGGATTCATGGTCATCAACAGAATTTCGCAATTCTTGTTGGCAGCACGTAATCGATCAATAAGAGCATTCAGGTTTTCACCGCATTTCGTAATGCTCGTCTGATAAGGCAAATAAGAGTCATTTATAGCGAATTCCAGAAAAACGGCGTCGGGAGCGAAAGCGATAACACGTTCCTCCAAATGTTCGAGTCCCCAGCCCGACCATTGTGCAGCTTTGGCACTGTTGGTCAACTTAACTTGCCCCGGAAACCGGCGATCCAGAATTTCCTTTAATCCGCTGACCCAAGCGCCGCCTTCGGTTAGGCTGGTTCCATAAACGACGATGTGCTGATGTTTGCCGTTTTCCAAATTGCTGATTGTTGCCGATAGGCTCATACCGCTCAGCTCATCCTTCCATTTCTGATTAGATAAATTTTTTTTTGCTTATTCTATTCGCCCTTGAGTCACGCAATCCTGCCCGTTAGAGTGAGTTCCTGTAAATACGAATCAGCTTCGCTTCCACTCGCATCTCATCTCCAAGCATCCATCTTGGAGCCTAGCAGTCAATCGCCCGTTCATCTTTAACATGAGACTATAGGCAATGGATAACCCCAAACCAGTTCTTCGGCTCGATCTTGACCGATCCGCTGTGTAGAAGCGATCAAACAGTTTGTCTATGTCTTGCTCACTTAAGTTGTCCGCTTGATTCTTGATGATAAGCAGAATATTCCCTTCATTCTCCTTCAAACCAATCGCTACAGTGCCTGTCGTATGACGGATCACATTACTGATTAAATTTTCGAATACACGTTTGACTGCAGACGGATCCACGTCGGCAATGAGCGGTTCCTCCGTTATTTGTAGGTCGGGTTCTATTTGGTTCTCAATAAATTGATCATAAAAACCGGTCAGCACCTCCCACAACAATGCATTCATTTGCACCGGTTCAAGCTTAAGGTGATACTCTGTAGATTGCACAAGAGACAACTCGAAAAACTCATGCAGTAAGGTATGTAATCGATCAGCAGTGGCTCTGATAATAGACATATACTCCTGTCGTTTCTCGTCCGTGACAGAACTGACTTCCAATAATTTGGTATATCCGATAATAGCCGTTAGCGGTGTTCTCAAATCATGGGACATATTAGCGATCGCTTGTCTCAATTCGCGATCACTGCGTATTCGATCCCTGTTCGACTGGACCGCCAGATCGATTAATTGATTGATATTTCCAGCGAGCTCTTCGATATCTTTGTCCAGTAAAGCAATATCGACCTTCTTCCCGCTCAAGCCTTGATGAAAACGTCCGACCTGGGCCGATAAACGTCTCATTTCTTTCTTGATCCATACAAGACGAAGGAGAAAAATGAACATAAGCAGAACTGCAGTGATCGTTACATAGATCATTTTTCTCCACCTCACGGCCTTTATTTAATCTCTTTCCTGTTAAACACCAAATTCCCGCACAACATCAGAACTAGAAGGGTGCTTATTCCAACCGACAAAGACTGGATGATATCAGCGTCGGACATCCTGATTCGGAAGGAATCAATAAGATGATGGAATATTGAATAATGATACAATGTTTCCAAGATCCCCGGCAGCGGTCTCAGAACTTCTGCTACGGAAATGAATAATGCGATTACGACGGAGATAATTATGGTTTTCCCGCTATCTTCCACAAGCAGCGCGATCAGCATCAACAAGGCAACGAGGGCCATCAAATGAATGAGGAACAAACCCAGTGCTCTTGCCAAGTAGCCCAATGACGACGGGTTTGTCATTTCGCCAAATCCAAACAATAGCTTTCCGCCCATGATTACAATTAACGGGCACACCACAGCCAGAATCACGGAACCGAGTGCCAATATGACGAGCTTAGCTAAAAAGATATGACTTCTGCGATTCCCGCTCATGACCATGTTCTTGACGACCCCTATCGTAAAGTCATTCGCAACAAAAAATCCGGCCAATGTGCACAAGAATAACATGAAGTAGAACGGGGTTGTAGCCAGCGCAAGGGATGAGAACTGCTCCAGTCCCGCATCCATGAACAAGTTATTCATCTTCCACCATCCGATGGTGATTAAATAGTGCATGAGGGCAAAAACAACGGTTACCGTGATGGTCAGTGTCCAGAATACTTTATTCTTGCTGAGTTTGAACAGCTCCGCACGTAATAAATTAATCATGAAGTTCTCCCCCGACCCGTTTGGTAAAATAACTTTCCAAGTCATCCCCGCCTGGCGCAAAATATTCGATGACCAGACCGCTGCTTGTCAAAGCCATTGATACCCTTCTGACATCGTGATCGAGGCTGTAAAGCTTGATCGTGCCATCCTGCAAAACTTCATAATCGGGTGTGCCCAGTTCCATTTCGAGAACCGTTGCTGCCTTGCTTGGATCATCGACCCGGATACGAAGATGCTGTCTGCACTTCTCATTTAAATCTTCATGGGTCAATTGCTCTAACAGTCTGCCTCTATGAATAATGCCGTACTTCGTTGCCATCTGATGAAGCTCGCTCAAGATATGGCTGGAAATCAGAATCGTTAGTCCCATCTCGCGATTCAGCCTCTTGACCAGCTCTCTAAGCTCCACGATGCCTCCTGGGTCAAGGCCATTTGTCGGTTCATCAAGTATAAGCAGCTCCGGGTCACCCAACAAAGCGATAGCCAACCCCAATCGCTGCTTCATGCCGAGTGAAAAGTTCTTTACCTTCTTCTTCCCCGTATCCTGCAGTCCGACGAGCGCAAGCGTCTTCGCTAAGCACGCCTTGCCAGGGATCCCCCGGAGCAATCGATGGACTTCCAGATTATCGTGGGCCGACATATCGGGATGTAATGCCGGGCTTTCAATGATCGCTCCTACGCGCTTTCGGGCTTCAATCAACCCCGCTTCATTGCTTTCCCCGAACAAGCTGACGGTTCCGCTCGTTGGCCGGGCCAGCGCGGTCACCATGCGCAGCAACGTACTTTTGCCTGCCCCGTTCTGCCCGATAAAACCGTATATATCACCTTTTTCGACAACCATGTTAACACGTTCAAGGGCGGTCTGTTCTTTGTATTTCTTTGTCAGGTCGATCGTTGTCAAAACAGATTCCTTCACTGGGAGATACCCCCTCTGATCCGATGATACATTCGTGTCCCGGTGATGGACACGGCACATAGGAAGATGACGAACAATAGAATCGCCAAGGCCGGCCACAGGCGGAATACATCCAGGATCGTCGTACTGTTATCCTGTAATTCCGGGACGATAAACAGTAACCAACCGATCCCCGCGATCGGAATGATTTGCGGGATTAACCGCAGATAATAGCGTAGAGCTGAATAGTGTCGGCGTCGATCGGACCACTTCTTGCCGCGCAGGATCCCCCTGATTCCCAAACCAGCATACAGCAACGTCAGTAATCCAACGGAGAAATCAATAATTGTCGGTATTGGTGTCTTCACTGTGGGCGCTTGTCCTTCGGTGAGTCGGATAATGCCGTCGCTTATCGCATACGCATGCTCGAAAGTGGTGGTGAAGCTATTAAGCATGACCGCTACTGCATAACCGCTCTCTGGTACGATGGTTTGTTGAGCCTGATAGCTGGATAAGGCTCCGCTATGCTGCACGCGTTTCGGCGCGATATCCGAAGCGCTGAGCGACCAGCCTAGTCCATAATGCTCGCTTCCGGGTTGCGGGGAATAGGAATCGTCCAGCAAGGATTCGGATAATAATCTTTCTCCGGATGCGCTTACGCCGTTACGGGTGTGCATCGCAAGCCATTCTCCCATATCCGCCGCTGTCGTTACGATTCCCCCCGAACCGGTGAACATTTGCTCCATTTCGGATATGGAAATTGCCGTTCCGAAGGCCGTAACATACCCGCGCGGCAGCCCGGGAACCGAATCGCCAGAGTTCACGGGCGAGAGGGAATCGTCCATGCCGAGCGGAGAGAACACCTTCGTGTCTAGATACGCAGCGAACTCCATGCCGCTTACGTTCTCCACCAGCCATGCCAGGATCCAATAGTTCGCATTGCTATAGGAGTACCGCTCACCAGGATCGGACTGGAGCTGCCACTGGTGCACACGCTTGACGCCTTTTTCCAAGGTATCCGCCTTGGACACGATGGTCGGGGTGGATATCCCGGAAGTATGGCTAAGCAGATGGCGGATGGTGACTTGCCCGAATCTTTGGTCGTTCATCTTCAGATCGGGCAAATGCTGGACGATCGGATCGTCCAGTCCGAAAGCTCCTTCATCTATGAGCTGCAGTACGGCAAAGGCGGTAAATGATTTGGAGACGGAACCGATTCTTAGTAAGGAATGCTCCGTCAGGGGTTTTCCTTCGGAATCATGCCCATAGCCTTGCGCATGGGCGATCCCGCCATCCTTGACGATAACAATCGACGCGCCTGGCAGCCCGTTTCGATTCAAATAACGTTCAACATAGTCGTCCACTGCGCCCTTGTCGAGAACAGACGCGGCATGGGTTGACGGAGGAAGATACAGAAACGGGGCCAAAAGCGCTATTGTTGCTATTATTGCGATTAAAATCTTTTTCATTGCACATTCTCCTATACGATATGATGTTCTTTCATTCTAAACATCAGATCCTAATAGGATATTAACCAACATCTTAAGAAATCATTAATTCATCCTCTCAACCGATATCCCATTCCCCAGATAGTCTCAATATACTCGGCCTCCGGGTTTGCCTGCGCTAGCTTCTTTCTTAAGTTGCTCATATGTACCGTAATTGTGTTGTCATCACCCAAATAGGCGTCCCCCCACACCGCTTCAAATAGATTCTGCTTTGTAAATACTTTCTTCGGATAAGACATGAGGAGTTCCAGCAATGTAAATTCCCTCGCAGTCAGCACCACATCGGAACCGTTAACCGTGACCGCCTTCGTATCGCTATCCAAATGAATGTCCTTGTACGTCAATTGACGGATCAGATCGGGTTCTGCTGCACGTCTATATCTGCCGAGATGGATGTCGATTCTGGCCGCTACCTCTTCCACATCAAATGGCTTAGTAATGTAATCGTCCGCTCCCATTCTTAGAACGGCGACTTTGGACTGCTGCTCGTTTTTGGCCGATATAATGATAACCGGCAGGCGGCGATCCGGTCCCAACTTCCGAAGGATTTCTTCCCCGGCAAGACCGGGAAGCATCAGATCGAGCAATACCATGCTCCACTCCCGATCATTGGCCAAATACAACAAAGCTTCTGTGCCGGAAAAAACCGGCTGCGGTACGTACCCGCTATTGGTTATGATCTCGCATAATAACTGATTAATTTCATTATCATCTTCGATAACCAATATTTTTATTGTTCCATTCATAGCATTCACTCCATTAATCGAGACTCTTTCCGATGGTTTCGAGATGTTCTCCTTGACCGTGCCGAATACGTATGATTTCCCTTAACCGTCTGCCTAACATCAAATCGATATTAGTATTCTATGATTATATAGTTCGATCACTTTACTTGAAATCCCCCCATATATCTTCTCTATTATGTAGGATAAACCATGCAGGACCTCAGAAACGAGAGACAAAGCGGCGTTGCCAAGGCGTCTCAACAGCACGCGGTGTGTAGTGCTGGCGAATATAGTCGATAGCTTTATGATTTGGTAAGCCATCAATCACAGCGAGACAGGCTAATGCAGTACCCGTTCGTCCAACCCCTCCCCCACAGGCGATTTCAACCCGTTCAACTTCAGAGCGAGTCCATGCTTCGCGAAGCGCGTCGGCGGCTGCAAGCTTGTTTTTTGGCAGCCAGAAATCCGGCCAAGGAATCCAGCGGCTTTCCCAGGTAACGGGCGCTGGTGGTCGCCCGAGCAGATAGAGTGCAAAAGTGGGTTGAAGCCCTTGGGGAAGAGGATGTCTTAGTGCTCGGCCGCGGACAAGTCGACCTGAAGGAAGGCGCAGCACGCCTGGCGATTCGGGGTTCCATGTATCATTCATAATGTCACGCTCCTAAGGTAAAATTTTAGAATCAGGATAACATCTTCTTTGCTTAAGGATTAATAAGTTACACGTTTAATCACAAATATACTTTCATCAAACAGTCCACTTGTAATTAGATGTGGCGGACGTTTGGAACGAATTTCTGGATCCGGATGTTGTTTTGAACCAAATGTAAACTCTACAGGCTGATTCCCTTTAACTTCTACAAAGACATCCAAACCTTGTTTTGGAATACCTGCTTGTTTGTAATAAAAAGTTTCCATTGATTTAGCTATGGTAAAGGATTCTTCACCAACTTTTATTTTTTGAACACGACCACCAGGTATGGACAGATACATGTTTTGCACATCGGTTCCACCTGTAAATCGAAAATGAATGATTTTATTTCCTTGTTTTGTCTCTGTCTTTACTAGCTTTATTTATGGCATTTGTAATATATTGGTTGTTAGTCATAATTGATCCCTTCTTAATGTTATTGGCTTGCTTTTTACATGCGATTTGCTATGAAGCAAACGATTAATTTTTTGAATGTAATACGCCTTCAGAAGGGAATTGGGTACAACTCAGTTCCATGGTTGTAAATATCATATTGAATAAGAAAAAAACAAACCAATGGTTCATCTTACATTTACCTTACTTTACGGTAAGGTAGGTTATTTAGAAAAAAGTACGCACTGTCGTCCCTTTGCCAATAAGGAAGGTCCTAATTAAAATTTTAAGGGTCAAGCGTGCGCCCACAGGCTGAAGCCCGGGCAACCGGCACGCCGCCGCTCCCTCATATCCGGACGGAGATCCGCGTAAAAAAAGACAGCCCTAATGGGCTGCCTTCATTCCCTCGCTATGAGACTCTTACTTTTAAATAACGCTTCTCGTTATGTCTAGCGAATCTGTTTAAACGAAACTACCGTTTGGGCTAGTAGCCGAAAAGAGTTTTGATCAAATTACAATACAGGATATATCCGACAAAGCTAATGTAGGTCGAAGACCTCCTAATCATGAGTAATATCTACGTTCGATTTGTCGCTCGTAGCATCCCATGTTCATGAACACTTAGCAGTTAGCTATATTTCTAAACGTATTATATTATTCTGCCCGTTAGTTTAATAAATGGGCGTCTACCGTCGTTGATGAAAAATGTATCGAGAATGTTATTCCGTTCTTGTCTTGTTCTTGACAATTAGTGAATATGAGGCAGAACCCCCTCCAGATAAGGGCAGTCAGCTCAATACAATTGCGGATTTGCTGAACAGGAAGCGATATTGACTACAGTCATCGTTCATCCTTCCCATTCGAATGGATCGTGATAGCTACTGCGAGGATGGATGGATCAGCATGGATTTGAGAGGCACCATCGAATCCTGCGGAACGTAATAATTGAATTTGTTTTCGCTGATCTGCCCAAGCAGCTGGCGGCGTATCGGATCGGCGTCCTTCAGCAGGCTCTCAGACGCCGAATGATAGTCGATTGGACGCATCCAGATCGGGCTGTAGCCGAGGAACAGCTGTCTTCTTGTGAATGCGGAACGATTCGGCGAACCAGCATGCCACAAGTTTTGGGCGAACACGAAGACGTCACCTGGTTTTCCGCACACTTGTACCTCCCCGTCAAGCTGCTGGCGCACATCCTTGTGATTCGGGTTGTACGGCTGCTTGTGACTACCCGGAATCACTTTCGTATTGCCGCGATCCGGCTCCGACATATCGCTCAAAATATAGCAAACCTTAATATAATAGGTTGCTGTCAAGCCGTTAATGACAGGAAACTGCGGATGCGGACCGTCTTGATGCCAATCGATAAAGCTGTGCGTGGCCGTTTGGGCTTCGCTTGGATTCGGTTGTCTGATCGTGAGGTGGGAGATGTGGAGCTGAATGTTGTGGCCAAGCAAATTAACGATTAATGGAAGAATGGCAGGCTGATCGATTAATGCAGCGATCTCGGCATGGCGTTCTACGCTGTTATAAATATTATGTGAAAGCGCTTCTGGTTCCATCAAGACAATTTCGTCGATCGCGGCATTCAGCCGACTCACCTGTTCCTGCGACAAAATATCTGGTATAACCAAATACCCCTGTTCATGAAATTGCTCCATTAATTTCGGTATTTCCAAATGGGCTGTCTTCATCCTTTATACCTCCTACTTGTATTTTATTTAATTATATTTGGCGAACCATCATGTTATAATGTAAGAAAAATCGATTTTCCTTGTATATAATTTCAATCTATGAAAAGGTGTTGTCATGCAATGGAGTTCAGCCGATTTCTGGATCCCGATCTGCAATACCATGTCTACGTGAAGGATACCCCTCAATTTCAGAAAACGCATGATACGTATGATCATTGGGCGTTGTTCATCGTCGAAGAAGGCGCTTTTAATTACAGAATGGGCAGCCAAAGCGGAAGGGCGGTCAAGGATGACATCGTGTTATGCCCGCCCGATCTAACCTTCTACCGGCAAACGGATGGTTTATCGTTCCATCTCATGGGGTTTCAATGGATCAATTCCCTAGAGGAGCCGCCGCGAGCGGCGGACTTTCCGACTTTCGGCAAACTTCGGCTATTGAACAACAAACGCTTCCAATCCACCCTCTCTCAATTTCGCGAAGCCCAATACTTGCATGCAGGGATTGGTCATACGTACAAGAAACATCTTCTCAGGGATCTGCTCTATTTGCTTCAGATCGAGCAATCCGAGCAGCATACGATGACCTTGTTCAGCGAGGATCCGACCCTTGGGCGAGCCCTGCATCTGCTTCAGCAGCAAGCAGAATTCGGCCTATCGTTGAAGTCGGTCGCTGTGGAGCTTGGTCTTACCCAGGTTCAACTGACAAGACTGTTTACACGCGAGTTCCGCATAACGCCAAGCGCCTACGCGACTAATCTTAGAATGGACAAGGTGAAGCAGCTCCTTGTTTACTCTTCGCTTACCCTTGCTCAAATCGCTGAGCACTGCGGATTTACCGACGAACATCATTTAAGCAAAAGCTTCAAAAAACTGTGCGGCGTCAATCCTTCGTCGTACCGAAAAACACATAGCGTATGATGAACAGGCCGACCTGCATCGAATGAGGTCGGCCTTTCGTTCCCGTTATTTAGCCCCCGTAACCGAGCGCCTTAAGCTGTTCCATGGCGCTGTCCACTAACGCTTTGTAGTTCATAGACGTTTCCAGCGTCTTGATAAAGTCATCGTATTCGGTCAATGGACGTTTATCGTAGATAAACTTCGCGATCTCCTCTTCCATGTACCGGTTCGCATCGGCTGGGTTATACCCTTCCGGATTGTCGACAAATCCGTTCAACGCTTCAATACGGGGTTGATTGTTCGCGAATTCGATTGCAGCCGATTGTGCGGCGAACTTCGCTTGCAAATACTCCATTTCCGGTCTGCCGGTGAATTGGTACAGCCAGGAATGGCCAACCTCGCCCGCTTTGTCCGTCATCTTCGGCTTGCCGTCCTCAAGTGTGAAATGCGTATCCTTCACCCCGAACTGCACGAGAAGCGAGCCTCCGTCCGGATTCGAAATATAGTTGAGCAGATCGAACACCCGCTGCAGTTTCTCAGGGTCTTTCTCAAGCGCTTTCGGAATGGCATATCTCCCAGGCGCCGCGCCGATATCCCATGAACCGTCGAATTGTCCTCCTGTACCCGAAGGAGCGGCGATTTGCAGCCATTCCGCATTCGGATTAACGGTTTTGATTTGTTCCACGAACTGCTCCTTCGTCATGTTCGGCCAATCAATATAGACGATGCCTGCCTGCCCTTTGATCGCCTTCTCTTGATGCTGCAATCCGCTATTGGCGAGCAGCTCCGGATCAACCGATCCGGATGCGATCATGTCCTTAATAAAGGCCAAAGCATCCTTCATTGCCGGTTCATGCAGCGCATTGACGACTTTGCCGTCCTTCTCGTAGAAGTTGCCTGGCATTCCGACGCCGAAGGCTCCGAAAACGGTCGAGAATGCGCTCAGCTTGCCGCCCGTTAGACCGAAGGTGTCCGGCTTGCCATTTCCATCCGGATCGTTCTTCGTGAACGCTTCCGCTACGGAAGCCAGCTGCTCCACGGTCGTCGGCACTTCCAGCTTCAGCTTGTCGAGCCAATCCTTCCGGATCCATAAGGTGTTGTAAGGGATTTGCGGAGATTTGGAGATGCTATATACTTTCCCGTCGACCATCCCCTTCTTGACGCTGTCCTCCCCTATGAACGCTACCGTTTGCTCCAGCTTATCCATATACGGCGTCAGATCGAGCAGCAGCCCTTGCTTGGAAAATTGAATTAGCTGCTGCCGGTCGACCATGAACAGGTCGGGAAAGTTCCCCGAGGACATCCGAACGTTTAGTTGATTGTTGTAATCGTCCGCTGCTGGATACACGGTCAGGTTCAGGTCGATATTCAGCGCCTTATCCAATTCCTGCTTAATCATGTCTTTATCGGGCGACGGAAGATTGTTCCCCGTCTCGATAATGTCGAGCTTAACCGGTTTGCCGCTAGGCTGCTCCGTCGTTTCCGCTCCGGGCTTGGCGGAAACGCCCGAATGGTTTCCCGGATTATCGCTGCTGTTCCCCCCCGAACAAGCCGTAAGCATGGCTCCCGCTAATGAAACGGCTACTAGCAAAGTCCCTAATTTCTTCATGAACTTAACCCCTCTCTGAATGGTTTCATCGGTTAACCTTTAATCGAACCAAGCAGCATCCCTTTTGTAAAATGCTTTTGAAGAAACGGATAGATCACGATGACCGGTAAGCTCGCAATCATGACGGATGCCATCTGCATCGTCTGCGTTGGCATCATATTTTCCGCGTTCTCGAGCGGCTGCTGGCTTTGCATCAGAATTTCCCGGACGACGACCTGCAGTGGATACAGCGTGCGGTCGGTCACATAAAAAATCGCTTGAAAAAACTCGTTCCAATGGCCGACCAGGTAAAACAAGCCAACCGTCAGCAAGACAGGTACGGAAAGCGGTGTAACGATTTGCAGCAGGATGCGGAACTCTTTGGCTCCATCCATTCGGGCCGACTCGAACAGCTCCTCCGGCAGCCCTTCAAAAAAGCTTTTCATAATAAGAACGTTAAAGCTCCAGATTGCATTGGGCAAAATCATCGCCCAGATAGAATCGAGCAGTCCCATCGACTTAACGACCAGATAGGTCGGAATAAGCCCTCCGCTGAACAACAAGGTGAACACGATCATGAGCAGAAAAAAGTTTCTTCCCGGCAAATTCCGGCGGCTGAGCGGGTACGCCATCAGTCCCGTCAAGACAAGATTGACCGCTGTTCCGATCACCGTAATGAGAACGGTTATTTGGAACGCCTTCGGAATATTGGACTCCGTCAGCAGCGTGCGGTAAGCGGAAAACGTAATTTCCTTCGGGAACAATATGAATCCGCCGTTACGCAGCACTTCTCCGAACGGAGTGATGGAAACGGATACGACATAAAGGATAGGAAGAATGGCGACAAGTCCGCATAGTCCGAGAATAACGTATATAATTGTGTTGAAAATTTTATCATCGAGGCCTCTTACCATATGCCCTCACCCCATTTCTTAGCCACACGGTTAGCACCTAGCACAAGGATGAGTCCGATGACCGATTTGAACAATCCGACTGCCGACGCCAAGCTGAAATTAAGCTGCTGCAGACCGGTTCGGTAAACCCATGTGTCGATGATGTCCGCAACCGGGTACACCTGAATATTGTACAGAATGTAAATTTGATCAAAGCCTGCGTCTAGCAGATGGCCAAGCTTCAGAACGAACAGCAGGACGATAATGCTTCTAATGCCAGGAAGCGTAATATGCCAGATCATTCGCATTCGGCTCGCACCATCCACCTTCGCCGCCTCGTAAAGCGTCGGATCGATGCCTGCCATCGCGGCTAAATAGATAATCGCACCCCAGCCGAGATTTTGCCATACCTCCGATCCGACCAGTATGCTGCGGAAATATTCCGTCGAGGTCAGAAACGGGATCGAGCTTCCCCCCGCTTCTACAATCCAGCGGTTGATGAGACCGCCGTTCTGGGAGAAGAGCGTCAAAAGAATGCCGAAAATAATGACCCAAGACAAGAAGTGCGGCATGTAGGTCAGCGTTTGTACGATCGACTTCAGCCAGCGAACGCGGCATTCGTTCAGCAGTACGGCCAGCATGATCGGTGGCAGCGTCCCCCATAACAGCTTGTAGAGGCTGATCAACAGCGTATTGGTCAGCAGCTGGCTGAAGTAAGGCGACTCGTAAAAGCTCTGAAAATGCTTATACCACGGATCAACCCACGAGCTGCCCGTTATGCCGTCCAGGATCGCAAAATCTTTGAAAGCGATAATGACTCCGTACATCGGGAAGTACCGAAATATGACAAAATAAATAATGCCGGGCAGCAGCATGACGTAAAAGGCTTTAAACCGCCAGGCTAACTTTAAAAACATGAGCAGCCTTGTCCGCGGAGATAACCGTATCCGAGGGGCTGGCGTTAGGCTATGATTGGCTTCCATCGTATCCCTCCCTAGTTTGAATGCGCTTCCAATTAAGGTAAGTATAAAGGTCCTGACGTCTCCTCGATATACACAAAAACGTAAAAAATGTAAGCATTTCCTTCATCATCATTAACATCGATCATGGATCCATCTGCATCAATATCAACGATAAATGAGTAAAGGCTGTCACGAATGGTCTGAAGAAACCACGTAACAGCCTTGGTATCGTTTATGGTTAACGCCAAATACCTAATCGTTCGTCGCTTTCCGTCAGGGCGGGCATATCGACGCGGACAACAGTTCCTGCCCCTTCCGCGCTGCCGATCCGCAAGCCGTACGTCTCTCCGTGATGGATCCGAATCCGCTCATGTACGTTCCGCAGCCCGATGCCCGTAAACCGGTACATGGAGCCCTGCCCACCGTCCTGATTTTCCAACAGCAGCCTCCTCCGCTTCTCCTGCCTGATGCCTATCCCGTTATCGCGCACATAGAGTCTCAGAATCCCCTTCCTCAGCCCGCCATTCACGACGATAAGCCCGCCGTGATTCGGCGTTAGTCCATGGAAGAGTGCATTTTCTACGAGCGGCTGCAGCGTCAGCTTAAGGATGCGATACTGCAGAAGGTCAGGATTGATGTCAATCCTAAACCGATATTGCTCCCCATAGCGCACCTGCTGAATATGCATGTACATTCGCAGCCCTTCCAGCTCCTCCTCAAGCGATACGTATTCCGATTGCTTGTCGAAGCTGAAGCTCAACAGCTTGACCAGCGATCGAATCGTATCGCGCAGCTCGTCGATCCGCTGCTGCTTTGCCAAGCTGCTTATGCAGGCAAGGGTATTATAGAGAAAATGGGGTGCAATCTGGCTTCGAAGCATCTTCAGCTCATATTCCTTCTTCTGCTCCTCCGCATTTTTCGTCTTTTGGAGCAGGCTCTGAATCCTCTCGAGCATGGCATTGTAGCTCTGCGTTAGCCTGCCGATTTCGTCCATTCTCGTAACAGGCAGCTTCGCCACAACCTCAAAGTTGTTAAGACGGTCCATCTTCTCGACAAATCGGCGAATCGGATGTGTGAACGATCGGCTGAGCAGATACGCACTGATCAGAAGCATAATGATCCATACGATACTCGCGGTCCGGTAGTTGTTGTTCAGCCTCTGAAGGTCCTGATAGAAATAATCCTCTTCGATGAACGCCGCAAGCGACCAGCCTAGACGGTTTTTGGTCGACTTCACGGCAACGAGCGGATTCAAGGAATCCCCTTCTATGCCGCTTACGCCGACTTTGAGCAAGGCGAGCTGCCCGCGAAAGCTCTCCTCCAGCTTCGGCGGATACGAGGCGGCTTGGAAGGGGAGCAGCTTATCGCGGGAATCCAGCCGATTAATGACGCTGCCTTCCTTCGTGAACAGTATATAAGATTGATAGATCATCGGCGCAATACGCTCCGTGAGCAAATCGAGATTAAGTTCGGCGACGACGACACCCTTCACCTTTTTGCCAGCATCCGCAATAGGCAGTACGTAAGCAAGCGTTCGCCCCGACATTGGCGAATCATAAGGTTCGCTCACGTTAATGGCCCCGTAGTTAATAAGCGCCAGCTCATAGAGCTGATTCAGATTTGGATTGCCGATGATGTCATAAACGACCTGTGAGCTTGCAAATACTTGGCCGTCAGCTCGAATCATGTACAACGTTCTGGCGATGGAGTTGTTAATTCCCGCAAACTTGCGAAGCGTCTCGACGGCTGCCACCTCATTTCCTTCCTCCAGCAAATCGGCGCGGGTCGAGAGTAGCAGCAGCATATTTTCCACATTGTCCAAACTTGCATCGATATATTGATTCGTCCGGCTGACGAGCAGCTCTGCATCGCGAATGACTTGATTCTGAAGCAGACTTTCAGCCTCGTTGAGGTTTCGCCATGCAAGCACTTGAACGAGCAGCAGCGTCACGATGAACAAATAAATAAACTGCTTGGTAGCGAGACCAAGGCTGGCATACCAATGAAACAGTTTCGTCATTATCCCCCTTCTTTCGCGCCCGTTCTCACGCTCCCGTGCTATCAGCCATTCCGTTTATAGTCCGTCGGCGATACCCCAGTCCAATTTCGAAACGTAACGGTAAAATAGCGGTAGCTCGGAATGCCGACCTCTTCCGCGACCTCATATACCTTCTTATTCGAATGCCTAAGAAGCTCAATCGCCTTCTCCATACGAAGACGGGTTATATACTGATTGACCGTACTCCCCGTTTCCTCGCGAAACAATTTGCTGATATAATGTGGGCTCAGCCCTACCTGCTCTGCGATAATGGGCAGCGAAATCGGCTCCTTGAGATGGTCTTTGATCCATTGCACCGCCAAACGAATCTCAAAGCGCGAACGCGACTTCCCTAGCTCGGCAGCTTCCATATCCTGAACCATATTGGCGATCATCTCAGCTAACGTTCCTGCGTCCATTAAAATCCCCATTCGGGCTGCGCTTAACTCAGCGCCCTCTTGCTGCCTGTGCCAATCAACCTGCCAATGGAGTATCCGTTCCTTCAGTTGACTTGGCTTCACTCGCTCTGCGATGCACCAATCCCTGAACTCGCCAAGCAAGCATTCCTTCAAGCTCGCAGGAGACAATGATGCTTTTCTAAGCAGCTCGTTTAATTCCTTCGTTTTCTTTTCCGTCAGATCCGTTAGAGGCAACGAATGCTGCGCGTACACAGCGCTTTCCTCGGGACATCGGTCGTAAAACAGCGCAACTTTCCACTCGTTCGAATAGGCGAGCGCCGATGCAATTTCTTCCTTCGATGTGAGCGGTTGGCTAAATAGGGCACATACTGTCGCGCAGCGCTCCTGCTTGGGCTCTTTCCGATTCAATAGCTCCGTCAAGTGTTGAACGAACGTGCGGAGTGACTCAAGAACAGCATGGGTAGGAGTTCTGCCTTCAAGCAGAACAAAATATTCCCGCTCCCGTACCATCAGCCAAGTCAGCCAGTTTGGATCCCTTTTTTCCTCCTCGGTCAGCCTCTGTTGAACCGTGTCTTTCACAGGCAAATAGCCTAATGGAGGAATGTCTAGCTGAAGTCGTACCAGTCGAATTGGACGATCTACGCTTAGCGTCATCGATTGCCAATCGGAGCCGGCTGGCTCTTGCCCGTGAAGCAGCTTGCCGAATAAGGCGGCTTGCAGCTGCCTCTGTTCCCTTCTCGCATGCTCCTGCACCATGCGCTCCTTGACGACCGCAGCTCTCGCTTTGTCCATCGCCTGCTTAAGCTCTTCTTCCTCCAATGACACCTTCAAAATATATTCAAGCGCTCCAAGACGGAGCGCTTCTTGTACGTAATGAAAATCGCTGTGACAGGTTAACAAAATGATCTGTACGTTCGGGTGCCGCTTCCGGAGCTCCCGAATGAGAGCAATACCGTCCATAACCGGCATCGTAATATCCGTTATCACGACATCTGGCGTGCGTTCAGCACATAGCTGCATCGCTTCCGAGCCGTTGCTCGCTTCCCCTATCCATTCGGCTCCGCACGCCTCCCATGGAAATACCCGAAGCTCTTGCCGCAGAGGAATTTCATCTTCGACGATCAATACGCCAAGCGGCTTTATGGCCATGATATCCTCTCCTTAATGCCCATAAAATGAAAGCGCTGTCAAATATTTTATTCCATTATAGAGCATAGACTCTTATTTCGGCAACCTCCGCGCGTGGTCCTCCATTCGTTTCGTCGATCCATAATCTAATCGTATGTGACATGATGGAACGGCTGAGCTTATGCACTTTTTTGCGCTTATGGTTGTGCTTTTCTTCAGCCAGCGTGACCCATTCCTCACCAATGAGCGCCTCTATCCGATAAGCTCGGACGAGCTCGGGAATCGCTTCGAAAGCGGTGCGATGATGGTGCAAATTTATTAAGTCTTCATTAACGTCGTCGTTAAAGGTGACGTGGACCTCGGCGATCGATTGCACTTCAGCCCACTCCAGCTGCAGCCATTCCGGATTGCCTGGAGACATCGGCTCGGACATCCATAAATGCGGACCGGCGAACGGCCGAATATACCCGTCCGTCACCGCTGCGGCAGCGTACGCTTCCGTATTTGGCGTAACCTGCAAACATAGCGGCTTACGGTTCCAACGGCGCATGCTCCACTGTACGACCGGTTGATCCGGCTGACGATCCTCTAAAAGAGTCGAGACGATCGGCTTTGGCCCTTTCTCAAAGCACAGCACGCCGGTCATCGGAGAATCCGATCCGTGAAGTTGAATCGCTTCGTTTGCTTTAATAATGAGGAATGCATTGCAGGGTGCATTGGGCTGCCAAACTAAGTCCAGCTTAGCCCACTGTCTGGTACCTTCGGCTACTGACACCGATGCTTCAGCCACCATCTGCTTTGGCACGTAATTTTCACCTTTTTCCGTATGCCACAGCTCCACTTCAAGAGTAGCAGCCTTTGCCGCATCGATCAGCAGCGCCACTGATTCAAGCGAGGGATTCACGGGAAACAGGATGCCCAGTTCTTTGTCCAACGGGTGTGTATAGGTTGAGTCCGTCAGCGACACTTTGGTCATGGTGCTGGATGCCGTAATGCGGGCCGATTTGGCGAGATCGTAAGGGTCGTCTGCCGCGATCCCGATAATCGACGCATCCTGCCTGAGCATCGTCTGCTGCAGGTCGTTCATATGGTCACGGTGCAACACACGCGGCGATATCCCTTTCTGCACGCACAGTGCGGCACCGCTTCCGGCTGCTTCGCCGATGACGGCACAGGTTGCCATTACCCTCGTCGTACCGAATGCGACGTGAGTTGCGCTGATATCGCGGCCTGCGAACATCAGATTAGTGACGTTGCTGGAGTACAGACACCGAAATGGAATATGATAGATGCCGTCCGAAAATAAATGCTTTGAACCGCTCTCTGTCGAATACATGCCTTGCGGCGGATGAAGATCTATCGACCAGCCTCCGAAGGCGATGCGATCGGTGAAGGGCACCTGCTCGATAATATCGTTTTGGTTCAACATATAATCTCCTGTGAATCGGCGATACTCCCGTTTGCCAGGGAGCGACCCGACCCATTCCAGCGTCATGCGATCGGCATCGAAATTGCCGGAGTTTTTGATATAATCCCATACCCCGTAAATGACCGACCAGAGCTCATCGCGTATTCGTTCATTATCATGCACCGTATCCAGCTCGCCGCCCCATTCGATCCACCAATAGTGGCAGCCTGAGTCGCCGCTGCGAATGACCCGCTTCATCGGGATCGCCGTTTGCGTAATGTCCTTCGCAAAGCTCGGCGGAATGTACTTGACCGGCCGATCGGCTTCCTTCGTATAGAACAGGAGCGTGCTGCCAAGCGTAATATCGTCCGCCGTCTCCGGTGCCCAGTCCTCGTTGTATTCCTCTGCGGCCTCGCGGCCGATCCGATATTTAGCGCCTGCCAGAAAACCCGCAAGGCCATCTCCTGTACAATCTATGTACATATCGCTTTCAAACCGGATTTTCCGCTCGGAGCCCATCATCCAGCCCGTGACCGACTTAATGATGCGCTCCTCCTCCGTGCCCTCCGCTTCGACCTCGTGCACATCCGTATTGAGAAACAAGGCAATGTTCGGCTCTGCTCGGACCGTCTCGAGTACGACGAGATCCCATAAATACGGATTTCCATCCGGGTTCCGGAATTGATTCTCGACGAACATTTCTCCCATGATGCCGGTTTCTCTCGCGTAACGCTGCGTACCATGCGCCGTAGCACCGCATACCCACACCCGTACCTCGCTGCTAGAATTGCCTCCGAGTACGGGTCTGTTGTTCACGAGCGACACGGTTTGGCCAAGACGTGCCGCTGCAACGGCAGCGCATACGCCAGCCAGGCCTCCGCCAATAACGGTAATGTCGGATTTTACTAATTCAAACTTCAATCGAATCCCCCCATGCCTAGAATTACTATCATCTTAATCGAGGGGGTCGTTATTTAACATGCACTGCGCTATCATATTGGCATATACTTTATTTCATTCTGGAGGCTGATTGCCGTGATGATGTTACATCGAAGCCCCATCCTATATCCTAGTCTAATGCATCATGTCTTTTGGAATCATAAGAAGCAATTTCAATACAGCGTGGACACCTACGGACATTGGGTTCTATTTGCGGTGGAGGGCGGCAGCTTCCGTTATGGGATCGGCGATAGCGAAGGTACGGCGCAGATGGGCGACGTCATCGTTTGTCCGCCGGGCATCGATTTTCATCGCGACGTTATCCATGCGCCGTCCTTTCATTTCATCGGATTTTCGTTAGGCTTTATATCGGGAGAGGCGGTTGAAGGGCAAGAGGCAGTGCAGGACGTCCACCATCGTTTAGCGGCTTCTGCCTACAAGCCCGCCGTCGCGCATAAGGAGAGGTTTGCCGATAATTTGAGATATTTCAAGAGGCAGGACGAAGCTGCCGCGGAGATCGATCAGCGGAGCTATTGGCAAAACCATGCGCTGAACGATATTTGGCTCTTTTGTTTGCAGTCGATAGCGGTCGGTGTGGTTGGCGATGACAAAAAACCTGCCGATCCTCTGATGGAACAAGCACGGCTCTATATCCAGCAGAACGCCTATAAGGACATGAGCTTACTGGTGCTTGCGGACGAGCTGGGCATCAGTCCCGTTCAGCTCACCCGCAGATTCAACCGAAGTGTGGGGATGACGCCTTCACGCTATTTAAGCCATATTAGGCTGGAGCAAGCAAAGTCCTTGCTCGTCGATACCCATCTGAATTTAGAGCAGATCGCATTAGCTTGCGGCTTCAACAATGGGTTCTACCTCAGCCGCGTGTTCACGAAGCTGATGAAAGTCAGTCCTTCCGCTTACCGGAAAACGAACCGGGTCTAATGCCTGCCACTTGACATCTGCAGCCGTCGATGAAGTCATATCGGTAATGTAACATTGTTCTTGTAACGGTACGACACGATTAAATACAAGACGATCACCGGTTCGGAAGAATGCGAGAACGCGGTATATGAAGCGCTGATGGCCGGTATCGCTTGATCGACACCGCCGCCGGTTATCTAAAACGAGGAAGCGGTCGGACGCGCGATCAAGCGCAGCGGCGTACCGCGTGAGGAGCTGTTCATCACAACCAAGCTTTGGGTTCAGGATGCCGGTTACGAGAGTGCCAAGCTGGCGTTTGCCACATCCTTGAAGAAGCTACAGCTCGACTATCTCGATCTATATCTAATTCACCAGCCGTTCGGCGATTACTACGGCGCTTGGCATGCGATGGAAGATCTGTACCGCGAGGGCAAGATCAAGCCGATCGGTGTCAGCAATTTCCTGCCCGATCGTCTGATGGACCTCATCGTGCATTACGAAATCTTGCCCGCGGTCAACCAGATCGAGAGCGTCGCTTTTATGAAAGAGCAGGGAGTGCGGCACCGGTCGTGGGCCCCGTTTGCTGAAGGACTTAACAACTTGTTCGGCAACGAAGTGCTGGCCACAATCGCAGAAAAACATAACAAGTCCGTAGCCCAGGTCGTGCTTCGCTGGCTTGTTCAGCGTGGAGTCGTTGCTATTCCAAAATCGGTGCGCAAAGAGCGGATCGTTGAAAACTTCAACCTTTTCGATTTTTGAGTTGAGCGCAGACGATATCGAACAAATTTCTAATCTCGATACGCGGAAAAGTCTTTTCTTATCATACCGCGATCCGAAGTAGCCAAGATGATGGGCAATTGGAGAGTAGATCTGTAAACCTAGATCGAACCGTAAACTTACTCTCATCTATTAAGAACGGACAGGGCGGGGTCCCCTTGTCCTTTTTCTGTACTTGATTGCAAATTTCAAGAATAGTGAACCTGTATCCTGATCTTAGGCTGCATTAAATCATATACCTATTAAAAAACACAGGAGTTCAGATTGAAAACTTTGCAGTAAAACTAAGTACACGATTTTTATGAACAAATTAGACCATGCGAAAAACTCATTTTGGACCATCAATGCATAATGTAATGATCCAGAAACGTATTTCGAAACTTCCCTATTGGATCGTATCGAAGCAGCAACTGACGGAAATCCGCTAACCGCTCATACCGAGCCTGCATCATTTCCGGTTCCATCGTAAACAGTTTCGCCCAATGTGGGCGTGCTCCAAACGGTTCGAGTTCACGTTCTATAAGCGGAAGTAACTGGCGCACGCGCTCCCAATCCGGCTTCCATGTAAAATGCAAACCAACACTGTCTTGTCGGTAGCATGGACTCATCCAGTAGGTATCCGAGGCAATAGTTCGTATCTCGGAGATGAAAAGCAGAGGCGCAATTCTATCACTAAGTTTACCTAGCGCACGCATCGCTTCGACCGCATGCCGTCTCGGAACGAAATATTCACTTTGCAGTTCGTTGCCCGCGCTGGGGGTAAATTCCATGCGAAAATGAGGCAACCGTTCGTACCATGGTCCAGGAACGCTTAGCTGCTCGCTACAGTTCACCACAGATTGACCAGGTACCATATGCCGTTTTTCCGGAGCTGGCAAAGCCTCGAAGAAATCGGAAGATGCCTCGTCCTCCCCGTTATTTCCCACCTTTCGCTTAACCCACACTTGATTGAATATGGGCTCTGCCCAATCCGTAAACAAGCTGACGCTGTATGCTGAAGATAAAATTTCGTCTATGCCATGATCCAGTGCAGAAAAAGGAAGACGATCATATACGGTCTGACTTACCTGAAACGAGGGTACTAAATCCAGTTTAAGCTTTGTGACGACTCCCAGTCCGCCAAGTCCGACGACCGCCCCATCGAACTCGGGGTCTATCCCCCGCGTGAGGACCGTAACTTCTCCATCCGCTTTCATTAGCTCGATAGCACGTACAGAAGACGCCAAGCTTGCATTAAGATCGCCCGAGCCGTGCGTGGCTGTCGCCACGGCGCCAGCCACGCTTATGTGCGGCAGCGATGCCAAATTATGCAGCGCATAGCCATGATCATCTAAATATCGGCACAGTTCGCCATACCGAATGCCACCATCGACGGTTACGGTTCTCTGTACACGGTCGAGATCGATTACCCGATTCATCTTTCGAAGCGAAAGATGGCAGCCCCCGGTGTCGGCAATCCCGTTAAAAGAGTGACGCGAGCCGAGCACGCGTATGCTTGTACGGCTAACTACCAGGTCCTTAACCTCTTCTAGATTTTTGGGCTCAAGCAACTCCATCGAACAGTAGCGATAATTCCCAGCCCAGTTCAGCTTATCTCCCATATGAACTCTCCTATTTAATATGCTGGTTTTGTCTTAAATCTATTGATCATTGGTTTACCTGATTGTCCAAATACAGTTCTTATCTGTCAAACTGAATCGGTACTCATAAACTTTAATAAACACAGGCTATCGCATCTTTGTGTTGATTTACCAGTAATCAACAGGTAAGTCAACTTAAAACTAGGTATTCGGCATCGTGTTCCGCTTTCCTGCCCGTTAGCTTAATGAAAGTGTATGGAAACATAGCTAGATACTTATCTAATCTCTGATCTTGTAGTTGCAAGCATGTAGGGCATTATGTCGGTTCAACTATAAGTTAGATTGTTTCGGATTGGATTATATTGCTACGGATATTTCAAGAATGAAGAATCGGCTGAACCCCTCACCCCGCTGCACTAGATGTGGAGCAACAGCTCTATCCACCCCGCCTGGCATGCCGCTATGGCTTTTGGATCAAATGCTTTTCCTTGTATTCCTGCGGTGAACAGCCGGTAGCCTTTTTGAAAAAACGAGTAAAAGAGGAGGCGGTTTCGTAGCCCACACGGCGGGCAACTTCACCGATTCGGAGATTCTCGCTATGAAGTAAACGCTTCGCTTGCATAAGACGGGAGGAGTCGATAAACTCCGTCAGATTGTTTCCGGTTTCCTGTTTGTAGATGCGGGATAAATATGACGGATTCAAATATACTTGTTCCGCCAATCGCACCAACGACAGGTCTTCATCCAAATGATTCCGAATGAATTCCTGCAAAAAATCGATGATATGATCCGCGCGTTTTTTCTGCTCTACTTTTTGCATGTCAAACAACACAGACGATAACTCCGTCAAATATAAGGAAGCTTCGCTCCAGCTGTCAAAAAAATCGATCCGCATCAGTCTGTTTTGACCCACCTGAGCTTCAATTTTCTCATTGAGTGCCCATCGATTGATATAGGACATCAAATATAAGGACACGGTGTAATAAATTTCCTGGGCAAAAGCATTATTCTTCGTGCGAACGTCTCTGATAGGAGCAAGAAGCAGCTCCAAGGCTTCAAAATACTTACTCCTTTGTCCTGCCTCCAGATATTGCTCGATAAGCGAAAGATCGTTGGACTTAAGCACCCGCGCAAGCCTTTCTCCTTCGAGATCCTCTTCCTTCAAACCCTGAACATTGCCTGCCTCATCGGGTTCATCATGACTAACCACATCGTCGATCAGAAGAACTGTATTTTCGAGTCCGATCCGGTAATTGAGCAAGTGGTGGAGCGAGTGATACTTATTGGAAACCGTTTCCCACCCATCCGCTTGGCTGCCGATTGTAAAGCTGATCGGAATTCCGATATTTTCCTGGCATGCCGACTGGATGACCTCCAATATTCCTTTAAGGAACGACACTGTTTTATTGAACGTCTGCAGGATCGTCTCCGCATTCTCAATACCGGTAGCGGACAACGACTCCTTAGGCTGAATAAAAATCACGAATCTGCGACTATCATCCAGCACAATCACAAAATTGACACGGGTGGCTAAGTACCTGTGCATGATTTGACGTACGGCATAGATTTGCTGCATCTTCTGCATATAACCGGTAGAGTCGGGGAATTTGTCGATCTTGCCCACGACCAGGGCAACCGGCCACTTAACATTCAGCGGGATCGACAATTCTTCGAACTGTGATTGGCTGGCTTGCAACCCGCGGCTGCCTTTTAACATGCCTAGAAGATAATCTTCTTGAAACAAATTCAGCGCGATGTTTATTTGCTCTTTGGCCTCCCGGATCAGATCTTCCGTTTTAATTTCCTGGCGGATTTTTGATACGGTCTCTTCGACCACTTGAATCACTTTGTCGATATTTTCGGTCTTTAAGATATAGCTGACATCCTGATACTGAATCGCTTTGTACACATATCTGAATTCACTGTGCCCTGTTAAAAAAATAACTCTGCACTGAGGCCAGCTTCGAAAAATCTCTTCCATTAGCTGCAGACCGTCAATATGGGGCATATCGATATCGGTCAACACGATATCAATTCTTGTTCGGTTGAGCCACTCGATGGCTTCTTCTCCACCGTAGGCTTTATAGACATCGAGATCCAAATGGTCAAATCCTCGAAAAATTTCATAAAGATGATTCACTATGATCTCTTCGTTATCAACAATCAGGAGTCTGTACATCCCTTACACACTCGCTTTCGGGTCAAGTTGCAGCGTCACCTTCAAGCCGCCCATTGCGCTTCGTTCCAAAATGAGGCCGTGTTCGTCGCCATATATCAAACGAAGCCGGCGATGAATGTTAATCAGACCTGAGGTCTCGATATTGGTCGAATCGTAAAGGAGCTTTTGGAGCGCGGATAATTTGGATTCCGGCAGATCCGTTCCGTTGTCCTCTACGATAATACGCAAAGCGCGATCGTCCTGCTGAAAGCGCATTGTGATCAAGCCTTTGACTTTGGTTTGTTCCACAGCATATTTGAATGCATTTTCAAGAATCGGTTGAAGAATCAATCTAGGCACCTGTATTTCCTTGACCTCATCCGGAAGATCTTCAAAATGGATCGTCAGCCGGCTCGGAAAACGCATGAACTGAATCTCGCTATAGGTCCGTGCGTGCTCTACTTCCTCACGCAGCGGCAAAAAATCCGAAGCATTTCTTGTAATAAACTGAAAATAATCACCCAGCAGCTTAGTAAAAGGGATTAAATTATCGTCCCCTAGTTTGGCCATCGTGTTAATCAAAAATAAACTGTTATATAAAAAATGCGGACTAATTTGCGATTGCAATTGCTTTAGCTCCGCCCTCTGGTTTAGAATTTTCTGCTTGTATACCTGCTCGATCAATGCAGATACGTTCTGTACCATCGAATTAAAGCCTTGATAAAGATAACCGAACTCGTTTTTGCTGTTTACGTGGATCGAGACGTTAAAATTTCCGCTCTCGACGTGTCGGAACGATCCGACAAGCTTACGCATGGGCTTATGAATTAAGTTATAGGTGTAGATAGAGTAAAACAACATAATCATTGCGCCTGCACCGGTGAATACCCACAGCCAGATATAAAAATCTCGCAACGGCACAAAGATGAGCTCTTGGGGAATATAACGCAGTAAGAGCATATTCAAATAATCCGATTTGACAGACACCACATACATTTTCTGACCGTTTATGTTGCTGTATATGACGTTCCCGCTCTTAAGTTCATGGTAGTTTCCCGCCAAATCTTGTAAACGTACATTTGCATCGTTGCCTTTGCCGCTAATGACGATATCGTGCGTGAGATCAATTAAAAAGGATCCGCTGTTGTCGTAAGTATGAAACTGGCCCAGCGCCTCTTGAAACGCCGTCGTATCGAGTTCAATCTCGATCATGTACTTTTGAGGCAAGCCGGCATTTCCGGTATGTAGAGTGGTTATGTAAAGATTATTTTTGTATTGTACCAGCTGCGCGCCAGTTTCCCCCGCCGGAACGCGAATCTGATCGAATTTGTTCATATCGATCGGACTTACGGTAGCGGTGGAGGAAATGGTTTTTTGAATCGGCAAAATGTGTGCGCTTACATTTGAGGTGTAGGAGCTGCTGTTATGAATAGTGACGAGACGCTGATGGAGCTTTCGCATGCTTTCCATGATTTCATACTCGTCCATGATGGAATACCGTACCGCGAGTTTGCCCAGGTATTCATCTGTCAAGCTTTCGTGTTGCAAAATTTTAATGCGTTCGATCTCCTCCTCCAGGCTTGTAAGATAAAACGAAACCTGTGCAGTCGAAGAATTAATAATTTCATTTTTTACGGTGTTCAGGCTCCAATTGTACATATAGATGCCCAAGAAAATAATTAGGACGATCGCCAATAAGAAGGACGCGATCAATCGTGCGAAAATGCTGTTCTTGATCTGCCCTCCCTCCCTTATTCACGATTATTATTACGGGAAACGAGGTCGGCCTTTCGTGTTTATCCCTTCACGCTCCCGAGTACAATTCCTTTGACAAAGAAACGCTGCAGGAACGGATACACGCAGATGATCGGCAGAGCTCCAAGGAAAATCTGGGCCGAACGCAGCGTCTTATCCGAAATGTCCGCCATCAGCTTGGCCTCTTCCGGCGTCATCGTGGCTAACGAGCGCTGAACGACGATCGTCTGAATGTAGCTCTGGATCGGGTAATGGCTGGGATCGTTCATATAGATTAACCCATCGAACCAGCTGTTCCAGTGCGTGACCAGTGAAAATAGCAGAATGGTCGCAAGAGCCGGCAAGGATACCGGAACGTAAATCTGACACAGCGTTCGCCAATGTCCGGCACCATCGATAAACGCGGCCTCACTCAGTTCCTTTGGTACTGCTCGAAAAAAATTCAACAGCAAAATGACACTGAATACAGGAATCGCAGTTGGGAAGACCAGCGCCCAGATCGTGTCGATCAACCCGAGCTGTTTGACAACCATATACGACGGAATTAATCCAGCCCCAAATATCATTGTAATAAAAAAGGCCCATGAATAAAAGGTGCGCAGCCGGAATTCTCCCTTTTCTTTCGAAAGTGGATATGCGACTGTAGCGATCAAAACGAGATTCAGCGTCCCTCCCAAAGCGATGCGCTCCAGGGAAACGAGCATCGATTGCCAAAAGGCTGAACGATGTGCGACAAATTCATAGGATTTCAACGTAAATTCCTTCGGCCACAAGGTTACGGTTCCTGTTGCAGCGACAGCGCTGGAGCTTAATGACACGGCCAGGATGTGTATCATCGGAATCAGACACAGCATTCCGACTGCGATCAAGAATATACTATTGCACACAACAAACCAATCCAGCCTCTTTTTTACAGGCATATCAGTCCCTCCTTAGAAAATCCTGTAGTCCGCAACTTTATACGCGATGTAATAGGAGACGGACACGAGAACAAGCGCGATAACGGACTTGAATAATCCTACTGCGGTTGCAACCCCGAACTGCGCATCCAGCAGTCCGATGCGGTACACGAAGGTATCGAGAATATCCCCGCTTTCATATACCATCGGGCTGTACATGTTAAAAATCTGGTCAAATCCGGCATTCAGCAAATTACCCAAATTAAGAACCATAAGCAATACAATAACCATCTGCATCCCAGGCAGCGTCACGTGAAGCGTCTGCCTCCAACGGCTCGCTCCGTCGATTTGCGCCGCTTCATACAGGTTCGGATTGATGCTTGTCAGCGCGGCCAGATATATGATGGTTCCGTATCCAAACTCTTTCCATACGTCTGTCAAAATCATGGTGTTTGGGAACCACCGATTGTCCCCAAGGAAAAAGATCGGTTCAATCCCGAACGATTGAAGCGCCCGGTTGACCAAGCCGTCATTCGGTGACAGAATTTCGATAAAAATTCCGCCCAATACTACCCAGGATAAAAAATGGGGCAAGTAAATGGCGGTCTGCACACCTCTCTTCAATGCCATATGCCGGACCTCGTTTAATAGAATAGCAATCACAATGGGCACAAGCAGTCCTAGAATGACTTTCATCATCGCGATATAAAACGTATTCCACATGATGTTATCGAAGCTCGGCAGGTTCATTACATATTCGAAGTTGCGCAGACCAATCCAATCCTGATCGCCGAACAAACCTTTCGCCGGTATAAATTTTTGGAACGCAATAATGATTCCGCCAATGGGAAGGTAATTGAATACTAGCAAAAATAGAAAACCCGGCAAAATCATAACATGCAGAGGCAATTCCCTTTTCCAGCTTCTTTTTTGCATCATAAATCACCCGTTTCTTAAGATGAGAATGAGGAATGGAAAGGATGCCCTTGGTCAATGCAGCATCCTTTCTCATGGTCCTAGGCACTTATTTTACAGATGCGTACCACTCATTGACTTCTTTGGTCATATCGGCTCCCCCAAGCGTATTCCAGTTCTCTACAAACTTGTCGAACTCATCAATCGAAGTGGCGCCCATAATGATTTTGACAAACACCTCGGTTTCCAGTGCTTTTAGTGTGGACTGCTTTTCCGCCATGGTTTGGGTAGGCGGTCCGGCAAACGCCTCAAGCATGAAATGGTCGTTCTCCAGGTATTTCACGCTATGCTGGAACACGCCGTCTTCCCCATAAATTTTAGGCCATCCCCATAAAGTGGTTTCTCCATTGTTGAAGGCTTCCATATTTTTCTGAATCGACAGTGCCTCACCGGTTAGCTGATCCAAGGTTTTATTCTTACGCGCCTCCTCGATTTCCTGGAACGCATTCACGTTTTTAAATGGTGGGTAGGGTTGTACCGGCGAATATTTCCACACGCCTACGCTGTCATTGGCGGAAGGCATATAATAATAATCGAAATCTCCGCTTTCTCCCCAATTCAACTCAATGTGCAAATTAAACATTTTCACCAAGGCTTCCGGATTGGAAAATCCTTTTCTGACGACCCAGAACTCCGATGCAGCAAATTTCTGAGGTGAGAGCACCGGTTCCCCGTCCACCGAAACCAAGGCGTAGCCTTTCCAATCTGCACCCGGATCGTTCTGATAGTTGCTGATGAGCGGGTACATCGGATTCCATTGTTGCCCGAACTCCATGCCCACCTTGCCGGCGGCTATCGTCTCAGCCACCTTGCCGCCGTCCTTAACTCCGAATTCCTTGTCGATTTCACCGGCCTTATACATCGAAGACAGCGCTTTCAATCCCTCCTTTACTTCAGGAAGCGTACTGCCCCAAACCAGATTTCCCGATCCGTCATCGATCCACATGTTCGGGTACGCGTGGTATCCGGCAAAAAATCCTTCCAGCCCCATGGCTCCGCCGTACAGATCCTTCGTAATGGCTAGACCGTAGGTGTCATTGACCCCGTTCCCGTCCGGGTCCTGCGTGGTAAACGCTTTACTGATTGCAATCACATCATCCATCGTTTTGGGCTCTGTAAGCCCGAGTTTCTCTAACCAGTCGGCACGAAGCCAGATAAATACACCGTCTCCGTATACCTCCGGCGGACCAAGGCCCATCATCTTACCATCAACTGTAGCGGCCTGGAGGACCGCAGGCCCTTGCACCGAGTACAATTCCTTTATTTGGTCAGAAGCATATTTGTCCCAGTACGGTGTGAGATCCTCGATCATATCTGCTTCAGCCATCTGTTTCATTTGAGCGGCTGTGACGCGAATCATGTCCGGAATATCCCCAGATGTCAACGTTACGTTAACCTTTTGGGTATAAGCATCCCCACCGCTGACCGTCCAATCGTATTTTACGTTGATTCCTAGTTTTTCCGAGAACGCTTTCAACCAACGGTTGTCTTCCACTGTTTCGCCAGGTGTTTTGGGTATGATGTTATCCTGCATATCGTTGTCTACATCGCGGGCAAATCGAATCGTAAGCGGTTCTTCATATTTGCCGAACGGTCCTTCCGCTGCGGTGGCTCCCCCTTCAGATGATTTGCCTGAACTGCTTCCTGACGGATTGGTCGACTGTGGATTGTTTGAGTCGGAACTACATGCGGCGATCGCTCCTGTTAAAAGTATTGTCGCTAAGATGAGGACGACTTTCGGGTAAACCCTTCGTTTCATGCTAATAACCCCCTTGAAATCGTTTTTGCTTTGAATCACGTTTCATTTTAACCCTGAAATTTAGGGATGAATACAGGCGAGCTGTTACATTTCTAACATTTGTTTACGCATTTGTCCCACCCCATGCTCGCAGTTTTCAACAAGTTTATCATTTTTTTACAACCTCGTTCGGGAGCATGAAATCGGGTTGAACCGTTAAAATGAAAGCGCTATAATGGAACATCGCAAGGAAGTTCACAGGTCTGGCAACATATATTATTCCGAATGGAGAGGAAGGCAATGGCGTTACTGTTCATTGATTCAGGGCGGCAGTACGGAAAAATCAACAAAAATGTTTACGGGCATTTTTCAGAGCATTTGGGACGAGGTATTTATGGCAGCATTTATGTCGACGAAAACAGCCCAATTCCCAATATCCGCGGGTTACGCACCGACGTTGTGGAGGCATTGCGGCATATCCGGGTGCCGGTGCTGCGCTGGCCAGGAGGATGCTTCGCTGAATATTACAATTGGAAAGACGGCGTCGGTGCTGAGCGCAAGCGCATCGTGAATGCAGGCTGGGGCGGCGTGGTAGAGGACAATTCATTTGGCACCCACGAGTTTTTGGATCTATGCGAGCAGATCGGCTGCTCGGCTTATATCGCGGCCAACGTCGGCTCCGGTACACCGAGAGAAGTGAGCGAATGGATTGAATACATGACCTTTGACGGAGACTCGCCAATGGCGAACTGGAGACGCCAGAACGGCAGGCACGAACCGTGGAAGGTTGAATATGTCGGCATCGGTAATGAGAATTGGGGATGCGGCGGGCAAATGCGGCCGGAATATTATGCCGATGTGTACAAGCAATTCAACACTTATGTTCGCAATTACGGCAATCATCGGATTTTCAGGGTTGCTTGCGGTGCCGATGGTAACGATTATGCCTGGACGGAAACTTTGATGCGCGAAGCGGGCACCCATATGAATGGATTGTCTCTGCATTATTACACCATGCCGGGATATTACAAATTTGACGAATATCCCGAGGAGCGCAAAGGTCCGGCTCTGGAGTTCGATAAGCCGACATATTATCGAACCCTGCGCCGGGCGTTGTATATGGATGAATTAATTACCCGGCATAAACATGTCATGGATCGCTATGACCCCAAAGGCGAGGTGTCGATCATTATCGACGAATGGGGAACCTGGCATGAGGTGGAGCCTGGGACTCACCCGGCATTCTTGTTCCAGCAAAATTCGATGCGAGACGCCATTGTCGCCGGGGTGTCCCTGAATATATTTAACGCCCATAGCGATCGGGTTCAAATGGCCAATCTGGCACAGCTGGTCAATGTGCTCCAATCGGTCATCCTGACGGAAGGTGAGGAAATGGTGCTCACACCGACGTACCATGTATTCGATCTCTATAAAGGGCATCAAGATTCGACACTGATCGAGAGCTATATCCAGCAGCAGCTAACGGGTACAACCGATGCCGAGGTGCCGGCTCTGCACGTCAGCGCATCGAAACGGGCGGACGACCGCGTTCACGCCACAGTGGTGAACTTGTCCGCAGATGAGTCACAGCAGCTCCTTTGCGTGTTAGATGGTCAAGCGTTTTCCTCTGCCGAAGTTCGTTACATTTCTGGGACCATGACGAGCCACAACGCGTTCGGACATCCCCCACAGGTCGAAATAAAAAAGATGCCGGTCAATCCAATTAAGGACAACCGTCTGGATGTGCACCTTCCTGCCTGCTGCGTTGCTGAAATCGTTTTGTCTTAATGCAACCATGCTAACTAGTGGCCGAGTTCGTTGATTTGTCGATAGCTCCACTTTCCTACACATGAGACGGTGGTTTCTTACTTGAGTCTTCTGAAAATGCTTGAATTTTGTAATTTATTTGCATCATAAATGCACCCCTAGAATCATCGGAATCGCCAGGAGATTCCAATGTCTATTCTAAGGGGTGCACTTAATGGTCTGATACCGCCTGTGGAGAGGTTGCCCAGAAATTTTGGCCCGTCCGGCATTGTTGATAGCCACAATCACCAACTTGATATGGTCTTTATATGGTCTTTATATGCTGACGTGCTCCTGCCGTCTCCTACCTTCTCTACAGCTTGCCTCCCTGGTTCTGGCCCTGAATACAACAGCCCTACTCCAAGCATGTCCGAGCGGTATCCCGAGATCTTTGTCAGCGTTACGTTGAAATTGCGTTTCAACTGCTCTCGCTTTTCTTTTTCAATTTGAGTGTTTTTAACCCCTTTTCACAAGATCCTCTCTGTTCACGATAGCATCAACAATGCCTTTGGATGCTTTCGAATGATCTCGATGATTGCCATTCACATTTCTTTATATACAAAATAATCAAAATCAGCGTGTTTCCGAGTCCCGCCAAGATCTTGCACGCAAAGACCGATGAAGGTTCCCGTAAACCGGATATATTCAGGGGATTCATCCGACAGATGCGTGATATCGAACCATCCGCCTGCCGGATGCCAGGACGGATCATCATGTAACCCATAGTAAAAACAGGCACGGTCATGATCGATCACAACCTTTAACCGGATCCCGTTCACCGATTTCAACGGGATATCCTCCAGCAGCTCGTCGTATAACCCGTATCGCGACTGAATGATTCCGAGGCACACTCCTTTCTCTTCGTGATACGTTATTCGTAAATAAAGATAGTCTTTCGTATCGTAATACAGAATCAGCCCTGCCATTTGCTGCGGATGGTCCGGTTCAAACTCCAGACAAGTTTCGGCTTCACACGCAGAACCCTGCTGTCTTCGGGCGACCATGCTTTGCCTGTGCGTTGAGCTCATCGACTCCATGCCGCGCAGGCGCAAGTAACCGGAACGTTCCCCAAGGCTCAGCCAAGTCGGATCCGGCGGAATACGAAGCGTATTCCAATCGCTCCGGAGCATGGGTTGATCAAAGTGGTCCATCTCCGGTGCCGGTTCAAAAGGGTGTGGCTTGATTTTCGGCGCAGGCACCTGAACCTCGGGATAACGGTCACCGCTCGCAAGGCGCAGCCAGCCGTCCTCGCTCCAAATACATTGCTGCAGAGCCGTCTCACGGCCAAGTGTGCAAAACTGTACATTGACGGGCCGGCCGACCAGGTGGGCCATGTACCATTCACCGGTGTGCGTTTCGACGAGACTACCGTGACCGGCCTTCTGGAGCTTTAAATCCGGTCGGCCGTATGAAGTCAGAATCGGATTGGCAGGATCGACTTCATAAGGTCCCTCTAACGTGCGGGAGCGTGCTACCGTCACCGCATGCTCGTAACCGGTTCCCCCTTCAGCCGTTATTAAATAATAAAAATCGTTATATTTGTACAGATGCGGCGCTTCCGTCAGCCCTAATTCTGTGCCCTTGAATATGTTAACAGCGGGCCCGATCAGTTTTTGTTCCTTAACGGAAAATTCCTGGAGCACGATGCCCGAGAACCGGTTCTTTCCCTTACGGTGATCCCAAATCATATTGACCAACCACTTGCGTCCGTCCTCATCATGAAATAAGGATGGATCGAATCCGCTGCTGTTCAAATACACCGGCTCGGACCAAGGGCCTTCGATATCCGTTGCCGTCACAAGGTAATTATGGGTATCTTTAAAAGCGCCGATCCGGCTTTTGACATCCGTGTAAACCAGGTAAAACACACCGTTGTCATAGCTAAGGCAGGGAGCCCATACTCCTCCGGAATCGATGTTGCCATCCATATGCAGCTGCGATGTCCGGGTCAGTGGAGATTGTATTGGCTTCCAATGAACCAGGTCCCTGGATTGGTGAATCCGTACGCCCGGGAACCATTCAAAGGTCGACGTGGCGATATAATAATCTTCCCCCGCCCGACATATGGACGGATCGGGATGAAAACCGCGAAGAACGGGGTTCGTGATCATATGCATGAAGCAACCTCCGGTATGAAAATGATGTTTGTACAAAAATGTTTGATTTCAATGCCAGCCCAGTGCTTTTTTACCGGCTTCCAGAGCGGTTATGATCCGCTCCACATCGTACACATTCCCTCTCCATGTTCCTCCACTGACGGACTGCAGCGCAGCCCACAGCCTGGTGTCATCCGGCAGAGCTTCATCAGGCCGCATATCCGGGTGGAAGGGCCTTTGTGCTAAGATGAGAGCTCCCTCCTCTGGCGAAACCTCGATTTCCCCTTCACCGACAAAATTCATGCTGCCTTCCAGCGTGTTGCGATCCACGACAATATCGATCAAGTCACCGTTCCGAAGCTTGCCGATCGGCCCGCCTGCCAGCGCTTCGGGGCCAACATGGCCAATGCACGCCCCGGTGGAAACACCGGAAAACCGGGCATCGGTAATGAGCGACACGTATTTGCCGAATGGCAGATACTTCAGCGCAGACGTAAGCTGGTAAGTCTCCTCCATCCCGGTCCCTGACGGCCCCCGCCCGAGAAGTACGACGACGTCGCCTGCCAGAACACCGCCAGTCTTAATTGCACGGATCGCTTCGCGTTCGGTTGTAAACACTTTTGCTCTTCCTTTGTGACGATACACGCCATGGTTATCCAGTACCGTAGGGTCGATCGACGTGGATTTGATCACAGAGCCCTCCGGAGCGATATTCCCTGTTGGAAATGTCACGGTAGAGGTAATGCCAAGACGCTGCGAATACTCAACGCTCATAATGGCACTGTCCGGATCTATCCCGTCCTTCTCCTTCAGCTGCTTCCGCAGCAGATGACGGCGTTCCGACGATTCCCACCAGTCGAGAACCTCGCTCAGCGTCGTACCTGTTACGGTAAGCACGGACTCATCCAGTACGCCAAGCTGCCTGAGGTGAAGCATCACTTCGGGCACGCCTCCAGCTTGAAACACCCGAATGGTCGGGTGGAAGATCGGGCCGTTCGGCAGGGCGCTGACCAATCTCGGCACATCTTTGTTGACCTGGATCCAGTCCTGCACCGCAGGCACGGTTAAACCGGCTGCATGGGCAATGGCCGGAATGTGAAGCAGCAGGTTGGTAGAGCCGCCGAACGCGGCATGAACAGCCATCGCATTGCGAATCGCCGCATCGGTGACAACGTCCGCCATTCTCAGCCCTTCGGACTCCATCACCATCAGTGCGCGTGAGGATTGGCGCGCCATTTCGATCCAGATCGGCTGCCCGGAAGGCGCAAGCGCGGCATGCGGCACCGTCATACCCATCGCCTCGGCGACGACCTGGGCCGTTGCCGCCGTGCCCAGAAACTGGCAGCCTCCCCCCGGTGTAGAGCATGCCCGGCAGCCAAGCTCCGCCGCCGCTTCAAGCGAGAGTTCGCCGCTGACGTACCGTGCGCCGATCGTTTGAATTTTGCCTGCATCCTCTCCATCGACAGGCGGCAGGGTGACGCCTCCGGGAACGATCACTCCGGGCAGCTTCGGCATGCCTGCAAGCGCAAGCATCATCGCCGGCAGACCTTTGTCGCAGGTGGCGACGCCGATCACGCCTTTGCGCGTCGGCAGGGAACGAATCAGTCTGCGGAACACGAGAGCGGCATCGTTCCGGTACGGGAGCGAGTCGAACATGCCTGTCGTGCCCTGTGATCGGCCGTCACAGGGGTCGCTGACATATCCGGCAAACGGTATTCCGCCGCGGCTCGCTATCTCTTCCGCCGCAGCCTTCATGAGCAGGCCGACCTCCCAGTGGCCCGTATGGTAACCGAGGGCTGCAGGACTGCCGTCCTCATTGCGAATTCCGCCCTGCGTGCTCAGGATCAGAAACTGTTTTCCGTTCAATTCCCCGGGCTTCCAGCCCATTCCCACATTCTGGGACATGCCGAACAAGTCGCCGCTCGGAGCGTTCCGCAGCAAATCATCGGTTAAAGGCAGACGTCCCGATGCCCCGGGAGCTTGCGCTATAATATCGAAACAATTTGAGTCCTTCTCCCCCATAATCGACATAATCGGTTCGTGCATGGCACCCTCCTGCAACTTATGACTTTACGAAGACTGTTTTGATGGTAGTGAAAAACTCGATTGCCGCTTGACCCTGTTCCCTGGAATGCGAGCTTGACATCTTCATCCCGCCGAACGGTGCCTGCAGCTCTACGCCGGCCGTTTCCGCATTGATCCTGACCAATCCGGCATCCATATCCCGGATGAAAGACAGCATTGCCCCGACATTTTGCGTATAGATGGAGGCACTCAAGCCATAGTCGCTGTCATTGGCCGTCTTTATGGCTTCCTCCAGGGAATCCACTACGATCAACGCAAGCACAGGGCCGAAGATTTCTTCCCGGGCGATGGACATATGCGGTTCGACACCCTCAAATACGGTCGGCTGGACATAAAATCCATCTTCAAGCCCTGGACCGTCCGCTCTTTTTCCGCCGGTCAGCAGTACGGCACCTTCATCCTGCCCTTTTTGAGTATAGCTCAGCACCGTTTCGAGCTGTCCTTCGTTCGCGCACGGGCCCATCCAGCTTTCGGATGACATGCCGTCGCCCAATCGGATCTCCCGGATTTGCGACAGGAGCTTTTCTTTAAAGGCTTCATATACTTTTCGTTCAACAATGACCCGGCTGGTGGCGGTGCATTTCTGGCCGGTGGATTTCAAGCCGCCGCTGATGGTGGCATCGACTGCCAAGTCCAGGTCGGCATCTGCCGCGATAATGATCGGATTTTTGCCGCCCATTTCAAGTTGATACTTGGCCCCGCGTTCCAATGCGGCTGCGCCGACACGCTTTCCGACTTCGTTGGAACCCGTGAACGTGATCCCGTTGACATCCGGATGCTCGGCAAGCGCAGATCCGATCACCGATCCTCTGCCGCATACAAGATTGAGAACGCCTGCCGGAATTCCCGCTTCCTCAAAGCATTCCATGATTTTGGCTGCCGTGACCGCTGTTTCCTGTGCCGGCTTTAACACAACCGTATTGCCGTAAATCAAAGCCGGGGCCGTCTTCCAAATCGGAATCGCTACGGGAAAATTCCATGGAGCAATCACGCCCACAACACCAAGCGGTACCCGAGTCGTAAACATCAGTGCTTCGCTGTCCGTCGAAGGAATGACATCGCCGACTTTTCGCATCCCTTCACCGGCGTAATATCTTAGGATCGCGACGCCGCGCATCGTCTCTCCCTTGGCTTCGGCTAGCGTTTTGCCCATTTCCCTCGTCATCGCCTCGGCAACTTCCTCGGCCCGGCGTTCCAGCACATTCGCCGCCTTGAACAGAACATTGCCGCGTTCCGCGCCGGTTAATCTCCGCCAGGCTCGGCCAGCTGTTTTGGCCGCTGCGACAGCACGGTTCAGATCCTCTATACCGGAAACCGGTACATAACCGACTACCTCATTCCGATTCGCCGGATTGATGCTGGGTTCGGTTTCTCCGGACGCAGCCTTTATCCATTCTCCGTTGATATAGTTCCTGTATACTTGCTCTCCCTGAAATGCCGTCATGGAAATATGTCCTCCTTATTAAAAACTAATTTGATAAGACACGGTTCACCAGCGTTCCGATACTGCTGATCGAAATGGCAATCCGGTCCCCGGGCTCAAGCGTAAAATCATTAGGCGGCACAATGCTTGTGCCTGTCAAAAGCACCGTACCATCGAATAAATCGTTGTCCTTTGCCAAGAACGAGACCAGCTCATCCAGCTTTCGGTTTAATTCACTCGTACTCGCCTCGCTCTTAACGACAATGCGACCCTCGCGATAAATCTCGCAGACGATGCTGAATGCATATGGATTCTGTACCGTTTCCGCAAGCCGGATGGCCGGTCCGATGGAACAGGAATTGCGCCATATTTTTGCTTGCGGCAGGTACAGCGGGTTCTCCCCTTCGATATCGCGGCAGCTCATGTCATTGCCGACGATATATCCCACAATGCTGCCGTCTGCCCCAAGCACCAATCCCAGCTCAGGCTCAGGGATCTGCCATGTGGAATCACTGCGCAGCGTGACGGCCTCGTTCGGTCCGATGGTGCGGGCAGCCGTGGATTTGAAAAAGATCTCAGGCCTCTCAGCCTCATAAACTTTATCGTAAAATGTCTCCGCATCCAGTTTTCCATCCGTTGCTTCATAATTTCGTGCTTCGCGGCTTCGTTGATACGTTACGCCTGCCGCCCATACCTCCGGTGCTTCCACTGGCGTGACAAGGTGCAGAGAAGTCCAGTCACCAGCCAACTCATTCACCGGACTAAAAGCGCTTTCAACCAGTTGGACAGGAGAGATCCCACGCTCCCTGGCTTGATGGATCAGAGTCATAAAATCCGGCTGTGGCAGACGATAGACTCTTTCATCATCCGTAACTGCTGCCAGCCGCTTCTGTTGCCCGTCCAGAAATCGAATTATTCTCATTCAGGCTTGCCTCCCATTTCCCCTTTGGGTTGATAGTATTACCTTAGCATCACAGATGGTCCCTGACGATGTGCTAATCATGACGTCGATTTATCCTTTTCACGCATTGTAATTCTGTTAATATAAATGTATCCGTATCTGGAATTCAGATTTTTTCGAGGAGGTTGCTGTGACCAAGCTTTCAGAAGCTGTATATTTAGGCCGTCTGCCCGATGTTCGGATGTCTTTTCAATTATTAGGACTGCACGCAAGAAAGGTGGATTCCCACTGGACTTATCCGTCTCATGAGCATTCCATGTATGAGATCCACTGGTTGATGGATGGCGAGATGAACATGGTGGTCAACGGACAGTTGTACAGACAGTCCGCCGGAGACCTGTTGTTCATCCATCCCGGTATGACTCATTCCTGCACCGGCGCCGGAACGCAGGGCTTCACTTACTTTTCCGTTCATTTCAGCGTACACGATACTTCGTTTTGCAGAGAACTCAACCGCTGCAAGGACATTTATTATTCGGCCGATTCGGCATTGGCCCAGGGACTGTCTTCCTCTCTATCTACATTATTTGATCTGGCCAGAGAGCACTTGTCCAGCTCATTACCGGCCTTCAAACAGATGAAAGTGCATGCAGCCGTCTTTGAACTGCTCGGCACCCTGGTCGGCCAGTTGTCTCAGAACGTATCCGTAACCTTGACAAGAAAAGAAGCCATTGCCCGTCAGGTGGCCGACCAAATAGAGGACTCCGTGCGATATATTCATCTTCATGGTGAAATTCAGGAAAGCGAGCGAACCTGGATCCAGGACATCGCCAAGTCGCTGAATCTTAGTCCCTCCCAGATCAATCGGATCTTTCGTGAAGTGTACGGCAAAGCACCTCGCAAGTTCTTGTCAGAAACCCTTTTGGGCGAAGCTCAGCGGCTGTTAAAGCAAACGGATTTAAGCATGGACCATATCGCGATGATGCTAGGATATAAGACCAATGCGCATTTTAGCCGCCAGTTCAAGCGGTGGACAGGGATGGCGCCCAGTGAATACAGAAACTGAGTCCAGCAACGGTCATTAGCTTATGCCGGATCAGTAACCTCATGAAGAATGCGTATCACGAGCAATAAAGTTAATTGTTGCTCTCTCATCCCTTTTCTGGGTGAACGTGTAAGACCGGCCGGCTTCTCCCGTAAACGAAACGGGGTCAAGTCCAGGAGCTTCCAATCGGCACGGACCGGAAACCGCGCAGGTCACGACCGCTTCAGTTACCTGTCCCTTCGTCCAGGTGAAATTCAAGGTGAAGCCACCTCGTGCCCGCAGTCCTCTGACTTCCCCATCACTCCAGCTGTCTGGCAAGGCGGGCAGCAGCCGGATCCGACCGGCGTGGCTTTGCAGCAGCATCTCGGCAATACCCGCCGTGCCGCCGAAATTACCGTCGATTTGGAATGGTGGATGGTTGTCGAAAAGGTTAGGCAGCGTGGAGTGATGGAGCATTGCTCTTACGTTTTCGTATGCCTTGTCGGCATCCAACAGCCGAGCCCAAAAGTTGATAATCCACGCCCGGCTCCAGCCGGTGTGTCCGCCGCCGTTATCCAGCCTGCGTTCCAGAGTCGTCCGAGCCGCTGCGGCCAGCTCCGGCATGGAATCCACGTTAATGCCTTCGCCCGGATAAAGCCCGAATAGATGGGAGATGTGGCGGTGTCCGGGCTCCACCTCCTCGTAATCCTCCATCCACTCCTGAATTTGTCCATATTTGCCGATCTGCGGTTTGGGCAGCCGTTTCAAGGCGGCAGCGAGCTCCTCGCGGAACGCCTCATCCCGCCCGATAATTTCTCCGCTGCGGATGCAAGCCTTAAACAGGGCTTCGATAATCTGAAAATCCATCGTGGCCCCGGCGCAGAGAACCCCTGTCTCGCCACTTGGCAGCCTGTAGCTGTTCTCGGGGGAGACGGATGGACAAGTTACCAGAACACCCTCGTTATTTTCCACCAAATAATCGAGCAGGAACAACGCCGCCTCCTTCATCGTCTCGTATGCCCGCGCCAGAAAATATCGGTCCTGACCGAATCGGTAATGCTCCCACAGATGCAGGCACAGCCAGGCGGCGCCCATCGGCCAGAAGGAAGCGGGAAGGTACGTATCCTGCGGGGCCGTGTCCGCCCAAATATCCGTATTGTGATGCGCGGTGAAGCCCCGGCAGCCGTACATGACGCCGGCCGTAACCCGCCCGGGCTCCCGCATCCGTTCGATCAGCTCGAACAACGGCTCGTGGCATTCGGCCAAATTGCAGTTTTCCGCATGCCAATAATTCATCTGCGTGTTAATATTGATCGTGAATTTACTGTCCCATGGGGGAGTAAAGCTATCGTTCCAGATGCCTTGAAGATTCGCGGGCAAAGAGCCCGGCCGGCTGGAGGCAATGAGCAGGTAGCGCCCGAATTGAAAATAGGTCGCGATCAGGCCGTGGTCTTCCTCGCCGTGTTGGAACCGCTTCAACCGTTCGTCGGTCGGGAGCGCGGCTTTGTCCGGATTCTCGGGCAGCTTCAGTTCGACCCGTCCGTACAGCTCGCGGTAATCGGCGACATGCCGGGCTAACAGCTCGGCATACGGAACTCGGCTCAACTCCTCCAGCCGCCGTTTGCCGTCAAGCTCCGGGTCGGGATGCCGGAACGTCGTTCCGGCGGCAAGCAGCAATGTGACCGAGCTTGCGCCGTCCACCAGCAAATACTCGCCAAGCGTGCGGCAGACGCCGCCTTCCGGGACCGCCTTCAAGACGGCGCTTAAGGAGCTGCCTCCTTCGCCGCCGCAATCCCCGCGCATGACCAGCCCGCTCGCCTCCCATTTGTCCGTCTTCTCCACGTACCTCCAGTTCCGGCGGTTGAACCGGGCTTTGAACGTGACCGCATCCTGCTTGTCGGCGGTGATGCGGATGACGATCGCCTGATCCGGATAACTGGCAAACAGCTCGCGCGTATACCTGATCCCGCCGATCCGATAGCTGACCCGGGATACACCGCGCTCCAAATCAAGCTCCCGCATGTAATCCTCGGCAAGCTGGCCATGCTGGCCGAACGACAGCAGCAGATCGCCGAGCGGCACATAGTGCCGCTGCGCTTCGGGCAGCCCCGCCATCGTCATCGCCGCCAGCTCCTCCGCTTCCTGCAGCCTGCCTTCCATAATCAGCTTGCGGATCTCGGGCAAATGGGGCAGCGCATCTTCGTTGTTGCGGTCGCGCGGGCCCCCGTACCATACCGAATCCTCGTTAAGCTGCAGCTTCTCCTCGGCCGTACCGCCGAAGATCATCGCGCCCAGCCGGCCGTTTCCGATCGGCAGCGCCTCATTCCATTCGGCCGCCGGTTTTCTATACCACAAGCGATGCTTCAGTTCCATGCCATTCAAACTTGTCATACTTCTCCTCCAATCCGCTATCGCTATTTGAACTAGTTCAGCTCCACCAACGCCTTGATCACCTTCGATTCCGGCAAGAGCCAGCTGTCGAACCTGTCGATCATGTCCTCGAGCGAGCTTCGGTGGGTAATGTAATCGGCGATGTCAATGCAGCCGCCGGTTATGGCCGCAATCACCCGCTCGAAGTCCTCCCGCGTCGCATTACGGCTGCCCTGCACCGTCTTTTCGCGCGCGTGAAAATCGGGATCGTTAAAGGTAATCGTGCTTTTTACCAACCCGACAAACGTCTAGGAACCGCCGTGGCCGACGAGCCCAAAGGCGCTTTCCATCGACGAGGCGCTGCCCGTACGGCCGTTTCGCTTAATTTCAGAGTGAATTCGGTTTCCTCGATCTCGGCGCCGCCTGAACAAGAATCGTATGGCCGATGCCGTGTCTCTGCAAATGCGGTTTGAGACCGGAAGGCAAATGGTCGCGGTAAAGCACCGGAATTTCGGGCGTCATCCATCCGTAATCGTTGCGTTCGATTTTCCAAAAATGCTGATGGGCGTCAATGCGCATCGAACACAACCTCCATTCCACCTTGTTGTAACATCCGATAACCGAATAGAAATTGCCGAATCCCGCATATTTGTACCTTTTTTTGATGTCACGGTCCCAAATCGAAGATCACTTAAACGCCGAACTTTAAAAATAATGAAGACAAGAGCCCCCGCGTTCTGAGCGAAGACTCCTGTCTCCAAGAAGCCGGGCTTATCGGGCCACGGTTTATTTCGATATTGTCGATGAATCGTAAGCAGCCTGCATGATTTCAATATAACGCGGCATGTTCAGACCCTCCAGCCCTTTTACATAATCATCCCAATCCTTATCCAGGCTCTTGCCACCGGTGATGAACAGCAAGGCGTTCTGGTCAATATAGTCCTTGATGTTCGTCTGCATCATGCTGGCTTCGTCGGCAACCAGCGGGTCGACCCATAGCGCCCAGTGCGGGAAGATACCTTGCGGCTCCTTGCCTTCCATCAATAGCGTTGCCTCGTACAGGCGGCGTTCGTAACCGTCATCGGCGTAAATATCTGTGCCCTGAACCTCGGCATCGCGGTATGCCCGGTGATGGTTATATTGGGTTAATGCTCCCCAATTGTCATTGCGGGGCTGTTCCCCGGGTTCAAGCGGGATCGCTTTATAGAGCGGCTCCACTTTATCGTTCAGCGCGATTTCTCCATCCTGCGGCTTGCGCCAGCTTTTGCCTTCTTCACCGAGGTAGGAAAGCATCGCGCCTTCTTGCGTGTAGAAATAGTCCAGCATTTGAATGGCGGCGATTTGGGCCTCTTTGCTCGCTTTATTCGTCAGGACGAAGGATGCGCCCGGATCAATCGGATAGTTGAATGTTGCATAATCGACATGCGGTCCTCGCAAAGGCGGAAGCGGGTTATAGTCCTTGCTGTACGGCGCGTCTTCTCCCGTCGTCAGGAACAAGGCGGGATGCATGCCGGCCCCGGCGCCCAACAGCTGTGCGTCCGCGTTATCCCCGATTTTTTTGTACGCGCCTGCATTTTGCGTAAAGGCTCCCGGGTCAATGAGCCCCCCATCATAAAGCGATTTGATGTAGGCCAGCGCTTCCCGCCATTCCGGTTTGTTCGCGGCGGTGTCTACCTGGCCCTCCTTCATGATGAGATACGTTCTGTCGTCGTTGTATATAAAGCCGTTCATAAGGTACGGGATTACGTGAACGCCGAAATTTTCGACGGATCCGCTGAGCGGCACTTCGTCCGCCTTGCCGTTGCCGTTCGGATCCTGTGTCTTGAAGGCCTCGAGAACCGCTTTGAATTCTTCCGGCGTCGTCGGCTGCGCAAGCCCGAGCTGATCAAGCCACTTCGTATTGATCCACATTTTATTCGGGTAGGAGCAGTGGAAGCATTCGTTTAAGCCGGTCAATCCGTAAATATTGCCATCCGGCGCGGTGTTCATCGCTTTATAATATTCGTTGTTCTCCAGCACTTCCTTAATGTGCGGAGCATGCTCATCGATCAGGTCGTTCAGCGGGATGATCACTCCCTGCTGTCCGAACTTCAATAAGTCCGTCTGCGAGAAACGGTCTACCCATGGAATAAGCATATACAAATCCGGATAGTCCCCGGACGCGAGCGAGATTTGCCGTTTTTCGGCCGCGCCGTCAAACGGAACGGTTGTCCAATTGAATTTGATGCCGAATTGCTCTTCCATTTTTTTCGTAAACTTGTTGGTTTTCAGATCCATATCCGATCCTTGATGGGCAAAAACGTTGATCGTTACCTTCTCGCCGGAGTCCGGCATGCCGCCTTCCTTCCCTGCGCTTCCCGGGTTGTCATTTCCGCCGGAGCATCCGGCAAGCACAAAACTAAGCATCAGTATGAGAACAAGCAGACGAGTTGCTTTTTTTCTCAAATCAATCTCCCCCTCATGAATTGGTAATGCAACATAACGGGCTCTGCCCACGATCAGCCCTTCACGGAGCCGATCAGCATGCCTTGCACGAAATAGCGCTGCACGAACGGATAGATCACCAGCACCGGAAGGCTTGCCACCACAATAAGCGAGTATTTCATGAGCTCGGCCATTTGCTGCTGCTTCACCATCTCCCCGGCGTCCATATTGCCCGTTCCGCTTCCCAGGATGAGAATGCTGCGGAGAATAAGCTGAAGCGGATAGAGCGATTGCGATTTCAAGTAGATCAAGGCATCGAAATAGGCGTTCCACTGCCCCACCGCGTACATAAGCGAGAGCACGGCGATAATCGGTTTGGCAAGCGGAAGAACGACGCTGAAAATGTAGCGGATGTCGCTGCACCCGTCGATGTCTGCCGCCTCGGAAAGCTCATCCGGGATCGAGGTCTGGAAGAAGGTTCTGGCGATAATGACCTGCCATACCCAAACGGCATTCGGAATGAGCAGCGCCCAGCGGGTATCGATCATGCCCATCGATTTGACGACCAGATAGGTCGGGATCAACCCGCCGGAGAACAGCATGGTGAAAGTAATGAAAACCATAAGCGGCGTGCGGCCGAAGAATGACTTTTTCGACAGCGGGTAAGCGACCATGATGGTCAGGGATACGCTGATGAACGTACCGGCAACGGTATAAAACAGCGAATTGGCATAGCCTGTCAGCACCTGGCCGTTTCGGAACACCGCCTCGTACCCTGCCAGCGATACGTCGACCGGCCACAGCCACACCTTGCCTGCAGAGACGGCGCTTGGACTGCTCAGGGACGAGCTTACGATGTAAATAAGCGGATACAGGACGGCAATTAAAACCAAGATCAGCAAGATGTAGGTCACGCTCAGAAAAATACGGTCCCCCAGCGACTCCTTGATCCTCACGCTCCGTCGGCTTCCGGAATGGGCCCGCAATGCGTTCATGTCACTCACTCCTTTTTGTGAAATTTACCAGAGGCTGGTATTGGATGCCCGCTTGGCAATGGCGTTGACGACTAGGAGCAGCACCAGATTGATCAATGAATTGAACAATCCTACCGCCGTGGCGAAGCTGTAGTTCGCGTTCAGCAATCCGATTTTGTACACATACGTGGAAATGATCTCGGACGAGGACAAGTTCAGCGGATTCTGCAATAAGTACATTTTCTCGAAGCCGAGTGCCATGATGTTGCCTACACTGAGAATCAGAATGATGACCGCGGCCGGCAGAATGCCGGGAAGATCGACGTTCAGGATTTTCTGGAACCGATTGGCGCCATCCACTTTGGCCGCTTCATATAATGACGGGTCCACTCCCGCCAGAGCAGCAAGATAAATCACCGCGGAATAGCCCATGGTTTGCCATACGTCGGACAGCACGTAGATCGTGCGGAACATGCCAGGCTCTCCAAGATAATTGACCGCTTCAAAGCCAAGCGCGCCAGCAATGGTATTCACGATCCCAAGACGCGGGGACAGGAACAGCATGATGATGGACACCATGACCACCGTGGAGATAAAATATGGCGCATAGGTGACCATCTGCACGGTTTTTTTGAACCTTGCGCTCTTCACCTCGTTCAAGGCCAACGCCAGCAGAATCGGGATCGGAAACCCGACGATCAATTGATAGAACGAAATGTACAGCGTATTTTTGATCAGTGTCACGAACGCAGGGTTGCGAAAAAACATCTCGAAATACTGTGTGCCGACCCATGGACTCCCCCAAATCCCTTTCATTACGTTATAATTCTTGAATGCTAGCACGGTGTTTGCCATAGGCGAGTACTTGAAGATGATGAAGTACAAGACCGGCGGAATGACCAGCAGATACAGCTGCCAATGTCTTCTGAAGCTTCGATAGGCGGCTCTTCCGATTTCCGAGCGCTTGCCGCTCGGGGCTCTGACCGTTTTGGACTTGGAAAATAGAGTACTCAGTTCCATCCCTCCTTCGATGAGTAGCTGCCAATGAAGCCAGAACTTAATTTGGCAGCGCTTTCTTGTGCGTAATCATAAAATTGCACGCTCGGCTTCGTAAAGGCACACTTTCTCCCTTGCCGTACAATTTCGGAAACGGATGCTTTCCAAGCCTTGATTTTACTAGGTTTTTCATTAGGCGGATTCGATTAAAAAGCGTCCGCCAACACGTTCGATCCCCTTCGATTAAGCAGACGGCTGACCTCCTTTTACGTAAAAGATTGGCGAGATCGCCGTCTCCTTAATCGGCCATTTGCCGGAATGTGCTCGGCGACACGCCGCGAACCCGCTTGAAGGCCCTCCGAAATGAATGTGCGCTGTTATACCCCACCTGCGCGGCGATCTCGTCAATCGTCAATAGGTTCTCCTGCAGCAGCTCGGCCGCCTTGCCGATCCTCACCAGCTCAACGTAGTCCGAAGGATTCGTTCCCGTATGTTCCTTGAACATTTGGGAGATATACTTTTCGGGCTTGCCAATATGCTCCGCGATACGATAAAGCGTCAACTCTGCGTCGGAGTAACGCTCGTGGATATAGCGGATGATCTCACCCACGGTCTCGGCATGCATGTCGCATTTTTTCTTCCGGACGTCCATGCAGATATCATGAATGAGCTTCCCGAATCTGTCCCTGAGCTGATCGACCCCGTCCGTCGTCGTAACGGCCGCGATCTGTTCCTTGATATGGTCGGTCAACGACTCGTCGTGGAATATTTTTTGTTCGGCCAGCTTCAAAAAGGTTCCCTTGAGCTCCGTCACAAACTGCTGCGTCATATCGTACGACAGCTCCCTTTCTTCAAAGTTCCGGCTGAACAGCTGGTCAAGAAGGCGGCTTGTTTCCTCCAGTTCACCCGCCTTAAGCGTATTGAGCATACGCTGTTCGGATTCAATCGGATAATAGTACAGCTCCGTTGCTTTCATCGCATCCTCGAACCGGGTGATGCCGACTGCCCCAGTGTGGACGGCATATTCCAACGCTTGCTGCGCTTCGTTGAACGAGTCAGCTACGCCGTTCCACGCGTCGAACACCGAACCCAGCCCGATCGTGATCGACAATCGATGCTGCCGATATACGGTATCGACCAGTTCGAGCAAACCGGCTTCCAGGCGACGATGTAAATCGTCCAGCGGCTCTCCGGCAAGCGCATGCACGAAAGCGATCTGGTCCGAACCCCAGTCCGTAACCAGCACATCGGGTTCCAGCCGGCTCAAGCCCTGCCGGACGATCAACCTTGCGACGCTGAGTTCCTGGATGATTTCCTCACTGTCAGCGCTGCCATATCCGGCAACTTTTAGAATCCCTGCACGTCCATGCTCGCCGCGGAGGCGGACTCCGGTTTGACCGGAGACCGCCTCGATCTCGCGCAGCGTATAGAAGTCGCCTGTCAGCAGCCGCTTGATAAACGCATCCCTAAGCAGCGGGAGCTGATCGTTCAGTGAAGACTCCAGCAATTCATTGTTTGCGATCAGCGCCGCGATATTGCCGGCCAGAAAATCATACTCGTTACCGATCTTCTCCCGAGAAATGTGGTTTTGCTCGCGAAACACGGACAGGAGCGAATGGAGCTTAGCACTGTGCCGGTACGCGAGCACAAGTCCGATCAGCAAACCGATGACCAGCGCAGCCAGCGTAAACGTCGTCGTGACCCGCTGGATTTTGTCGGCCTTCGTCAACAGCACCTGCTCGGGTATTCCGGCCATATAGGTCCACCCGTTCAGGTCGGACCGGATGGAAATCAACAGTCTGCCGTCGCCCGTTGGGCTGACTTCGCCGTTTTCGTCTCCCGGAGCTTCGGTGAAGCGCTTGGCTTCCTCTTCGCCGATGCCGCGGGACAGGATCAAGCTGCCTTCCCGGTCCGCAACCACCGCCCAGCCGCCGTATTGGTCCACGATGTTTTGCAGCAGGCTGCCCATATGATCTTCATCGATCATAACGCCGATCATCGCCTGTGGATTGTTGAAGCTGTTAAGCGGTATCGACTGGAGAAACGTGACTGCCGGTATTTCGACAAACACCGTATCGCGGATTTCCCGCCTATATTTCTTAAGCGGAATCAACTCATTTAGATGAGGTTTCTTTAATACGGCCTCTTCCCATTCCTCGAACGTCATTCCTTCAAGCCGATTCGCCTCGTAATAATGCTCAGGCCGGTAATAGACGGTGCTCGGCGTAATAATGGCGTTATAATTGCGTATGTAGATGAAGAAATTGGACAGGTAATCGTTCGTGCTGCTGTACATGGACAGACTGCGCTGCATCCTCCCCAAGCCGTAAACGTTGTTGCTGTCGAGCGGCTTGGGATCGGCGATCAGACGATATAAATCCTGATTGATCGCAAGCTGCTTCGTGAAGGCTTCCACCTCCACCAGATGCCGCTCGATGATCTCTTTTCCCAGATTCAATGAACTCAGACTGTTTTCGATCGAGCTTGATTTTGCTACTTCAATCGAAGCCCTGTACGATGCATAACCTGCGATTTGGGGGATTAACAGCACAATCAGGTAGGAAATCAGAAATCTGCGGAACACGGGGGAGAACTTGGACCATAAACGCTGCATATGTACCCTCCTCAATAGAAAGCGTTTTCAAAACTGAAGCAATTCGATGATACACTTGACTGTTCGCAAGAAAAAGGTACAATTCCTTCCTCGGAGTACAATTGCATACGATATGGCAATAGGCTAGGAGCGAAAGGACGCAAATTCCTTTACGAGGCAATATGATCAATCAGAGCTAATATAAACATTAAGGGGTTTGGCAGGAACCACTGCGAGCTGTGTGTCGGCACTTCGTGGATTTCCTTACTGATTACCAGCCCAGAACAAAGAGCTGCCCTTCCAAGTCACCCTTGTGACTTGAAGACAGCCCTTATCATACGCTTTGTTAACAGTACCGTAAACGATGTGTTACCGTCCGAGTACACCCACAAAAGTCGTAACGCTTTGCGCGGGAAGATGAGCCCAGAAATTGCTCCCTGTTACATTGAGAGACGTTCCTGGCTGGAGATTGCTGCTGCTGCTCGTGATCCATCGGGATACCTGCGAAACGGATCCATTCTGAAGGACAAAGTTTTGATTGACCCCGGAGTTGTTCCGGTTTATGGCAACGATAACGATTTTGTTGTCGCCTTTATAGGCTGATACGTAAACGTTCGTTTCTGGATTTTTCGAAGCATCCACCCTGATATAGCCGGGACGGACAAATTTGGAGAAATGAGCCATATTGTAGCCGCGTTTGCTGATCGTGCCGTCCTCTTTCATCGGACCGTAGGATCTGCGGATATACCACCATACGTAAGCTTGAAAATCTCCCTCTACCATCGCGTTGTGGATATGGTAGGACACATCCAGGGCTTCGGGCCAGCGATCTGCCGAGTTGTTTTCGCTGTTCGGGTAGTACACCTCGGTCATCCAGAGGTCTTTTCCCGCTCCTTTTTGTTTGAATAGTGGATACGCGAAATTACTAACTTGGGTACCGTATAGATGAGCGCCAAGAATATCCATATTGGCAAGCGCCTGGGGATCATTTAGAATCGGGTCCGACATATTTTTCAGATATTGGAATGATTCCGGTGCGATCACTCTGCTGTTGATCGATCCGGCATTTTCTTTCATAAAGCGAAGCATTTCCTGCGGCGTCCACCACGTCCAGTCATGCGCATAATCGGGCTCGTTCTGGACGGAAATCGCGTAGAGATTCACGCCATTGTTTCTCATGTAGGTTACGAAATCGTTAAGATGCTGGGCATAAGCGGCATACTTGTCGTAACGAAGTCGCTTTGCCGACGTATCGCCGTTGCGGTTGAAGGTCTCGACCATGTCGGCGGGCGGATTCCATGGCGAAGCGAATACGATAGCTCCAAGGGCAATCGCTCGTTTGGCCGTATCCAGTTCACGGTACCACTGATTTCGGTCTTCGTGCACGTAGATTCTTAATATCGAGAATCCTAACTGGTTGTTTCCGTTTCCGAATGCGGTTTCTCTCTGTGCTGCCGTCAAATCTCCGATCCATGCCGGGTGGTTGATGCCTCCGAAACCGCGTATCACTTGTTTCTCCGACGATACATTCACAACGGCGTCGCTGGCTGCGGCAACATCGCCAGGTGCCGCCATGAGAGACAACGCAAGGACAAGGGCCAAACATGCACTTATGGCTTTCTTATAACGTGAAATCAAGAAACGATTCATGAGACTGCTCCTCCCAAAATTTTTTTTTTGGATTCGTGTCAGGATGCACTCGGTTGAATTCATATCCGACCTTTCAATTCCACTCCATCCCTTCCTCAGTTAGCAATCGCTTTATCGCTTTGGAAGCCTCGACGAATAGTTGGGGATTGGTGAATCCCTCGAACCTTCCAGCGGCCCGCAGATGCGGCTCCAAAGACAGAAAGCCGGAATACCGCCTGCGGCTAAGCTCTTGAAGGAGCAGACGTAGCTCGCCGTCTCCATCGCCTGCGGGCACGACCATCCCCTTCCCCATCATGGCGTCTTTGACATGGATATACGCCGTATAGTCGCCGACCAATGGGTAGGCCTCGCCTACGGGTTTCACGCCGCACTGCACGAAATTCGCCGGATCGAATGCCGCCCGCAAATGGGGGGACGAAACTGATTGAAGCAACTCCAAGCATCGCTCGCCGGTGTCTCCGTAAATATGGCTTTCGTTCTCATGAAGCAGTACAATGCCTTCCTGCTCTGCCAACTGAGCGAGCCGAAGCATGCGCCGTATTACCTCTAGCCGATACTTCTCGTGGTCTCCGTCGGGAATGTAAAAGGAAAACACGCGGACATAAGGCGCCTGGAAATACTTAGCCAAACGAACGGCATGCTTGGCATGTTCGAGATGAGATTCAAAGTCGTCGGTGATTTGGATTTTCCCGATCGGCGATCCGATTGAGGAGACTCCGACCCCCCGCTGCGATAATCGTTCTTTTATGCCAGACAACTCTTCTTCCGTTAACTGCAGCACGTTTTTCCCCCATACGCCTCGAAGCTCAAGATAACGGATGCTTTCGGATTCAAGGACATCCAGCTGTTCCTCCAAATCCTGGGAGATCTCATCCGCAAACCCGGTTAACGTGATCATTCGACCATTCCCTTTCTTAGCTGAAAATTTCGATAATAGCAAGCGGCGATTCCATGGTAAAATTACAATCCAATCACAGGTTGTAAAAGTTCATTAGGACGTTACAATTTTTTTAAAAGGAGGCGATTTTCGCATGGAGCTTGAATATCACCCTCATCTCGTACCGAATATCTTTCTGTTCGTAGACCGTAAATGTTATCCGGATTGGAAAATTCAGAAGTCCCGAATCGGATTTCATGATTTGACGTTCGTTGTTGAGGGCCGGGCAAACTACTACATTGACGGCAAAAAATTTGCAGTCGAAGCAGGCGACCTGGTATACGTTCCCGGAGGAAGCGTACGAGAAGCCCATACATGTAAGGAGTCGCCCATGCATGCGTATCCGTTCAATTTTTTCTGGGCCGATCCGCATAATTATATCCGGCTTCCGTTTGGCGTGGTCACAAAGAAATTGATCACCAAGGAGATTCTTGCCTACATCCGTGAGTTCAACCTCGTGTGGATGAATAAACAACCGTTTTATATGATCCATGCGCGCGCATTGTTCGAACTCATTCTCCATCGGCTGCTCCGCTGCATGCATCGCCAAACGACGATGCAGATGGATCCGCGGATCAAGAAACTGACAGCATTCATCGAAGAGCACTATGCGGAAGACTTGACGTTAAACGATTTTGCCGAGCAGCTCAATCTCCACCCCGTCTACCTTGGAAAACTATTCAAGCTGAACACCGGTTCGACCTACAAGGAATACCTGCAGCGCGTTCGCGTAAATAATGCTGAAATCATGCTGGCGACCGGCAATTGTACTGTTACGGAAGCCGCGGAATGCTGCGGTTTTTATGACCTTTCCTATTTCAGCAAAGTGTTCAAGGAATCGAAAGGCTATCCTCCCTCTGCCATTAAGAGGCATTAATCGAAATCGCTTTCCAACACGAATGGCTTTTCCTGAAGCCGCCCTCCTAATCGAAAGAGGATGCGAGGGCAGCTGTTATGCTTGACGATCCCTGCTCACTTTTTCCAAACCGCATCAATCGCTGACTGGAACGGTCCTTTATATTTCTCGACGACCGTCGAAACCGGGATGCCTTCCATGATTTCCCCTATAAACTCGTAATAAGGCATCGATGGATATCCGCTGTCGGTATCGATCACTTTAATGCTCTCACCGGCCATCTTGGCATTTTCAATATCGTCCTCGTTGCTGAATAAAGTCTCCAGCGTAGATTGTTTCGGATAGTCGTAGATCGAGTCGATATCGTTGATTTTCTCATAAATGTAGACCAGACGTTCGGGATGCTCCACCGCGCTTGGAATCGTCAAGTAGTTTGGGATCGTATTATGTGAATGATAACTTGCTGCGCTTGGCCCTTTCGGGAATGGGAGAAAGCCGATATCGTAATCCGGCATGTCCTTCTTGAAGTTTTCCATTTCATAATCGCTGCCTGCAAACATCAATGTGTTGCCTTGGCGGAAAAATTGGCCCGGCTCGGTCCAGTCTCCCCCTTCCGTTGGTCTCCCGACCGCCTCGGTTGCAAGGCGCGACAAGAAGTTCAGCACTTCCAAGGTTTTAGGATCATCAATGCCTTGCTTATCGAGAATGACCAGATTCGCTTCGTTCGAAGCCATTGCAGGAACCAGCAGGGAAGCGGTTGCAAGACCCCAAATATCCAACTTGCCGTCGTTATTTGAATCTTTGTTCGCTTCTTTCGCGACTTGAATGAACGTATCCCAATTCCATTTGTCTTCGTTCACGTATTCCTGCAACGGCTTCATGCCCAATTGATTCATTAACGTGCGGTTATAGAAAATGCCGGATGACGCGCCGTTGATCCCCGTCCTGAACCCGTAGCCCCTTCCTTCGTATTGGGAGTACTCGTTCGTATACTGCTGGATGAATACCTTCTCATTCTTGGCGTATTCATCCACTGGCGCGAACAAACCTTGATTGACCAGCGTCGGAATCATCCATGGCCTTGCAACCCGGATGATATCGCCGATCGGTTCGCCCGCTACCAGCGAAGCTGTCACCTTGTCCTGATACTCGCCGAAATCCACGGTTACGTATTCCATTTTAAAATTATGCTTTTCCATTAACTCTTCCAAATTTCGTTTCCGATTAATGTTGTCAGGGTTGTCTTCCTGAATGGACTCGTCATACCAGGACACCCATTTGATGGTGCTGCCGCCCATATCAAAATCCATTTCCGGCGTACCGGTTATGTCTTCCTGGCCACTTGGTTGGTCTGCCGGTTCCTCGTCTTTCACTGCAGGCTCGTTGACGGCCTCATTCGCTATGCCGGGTTCGCTCGACTTCAGATCACCGCCCGAACCGCTGCTGCATGCCATCATGAACACCAGAATCAGACTGCAGAACAGCAGGCTGATCTTTCGCATCCACATGCGTTATTCCCCTCCCTTGGTCATGGCTGCATTCATGTTGCAGCGCTTACATTTTGTAGCTACCAAGATCATATAACTGCTTGCGTTAACGGACCAGAGAGAAACTAAACATGATTTGTAATTACTAAAAGTGTTGATGCTCTGGGCAACGCAAAGGGCCGGAAAGTGGAAAGCGCATGAGCGTCGGCTAGACGGTGTGCCCAATCTAAATTCATCATTGGCAAAGGATTAACCTCGGGTCACGTCGTCAAAACGCAAAAGAAGCGCTGCGTACCCGCACACGGGAACACGGCGCTTCTTTTGTTCTTCATGTTCAACAATTCGCACAAACCCAGAAAAGTTGTTGTTCCGTCATCCTTCCACCAATGCTTCCACCTGCACATCCAGGTATACGGACGCAAGCGCTGGATTCAGGTCCTTCTCTTCCGTCAAGCCCAGCATTGGTTCACCGTCAACGTCGAAATGCACGCGACGGAGACCCGAGCAGCGGGGTTGGCCGATGCCTGGACGAGCGTGATATACGCTCCAGATCGTTCCTTCCTCGTCCTTCACATAAGAATTGTGTCCTGGCCCGTATTCGCCCGGCACGCTTCTGGAGGTTAGCAGTGGGTAATTTCGCTTCGTCCATTGGTTCGGGTCAAGCAAATCAGCGTCAGAATTGACGCTGAGCATGCCGACGCAATACGTGGCATCGACCAGAGCACCGGATATCGTCACGAAGATCCTCCGGTCTGTCATGAGTGCAAAGGGCCCTTCCTCCACGAACGTTTGATTGTTCGCCCAGCCGTAATCGGGCTTGGACAGCAGGACAGGCTCCGATATCAGTCTCCACGGTTCCCTCGGATCCGCCTCGGCGATATAGATCCACGAGCCCAGGTCATGCGGTACCAATTCCCTTTGCGCCCAGAGCACATATAAACGGCCTTTCCGCTCTAATACGGTCATGTCCAGCGTTATGCCGGCTTGAAACAGCGGGCTTCCGTCATTCCTGGCGACCCGGATTGGGGTCCCCCAATCCGCAGCCATTCTCGGATTGCCGCCATTCTTTAACCGCATAACATGCGATTGAATGTCTTTGAATTCGCCGCTGCTGCCGGCAAGAAAAATATACAGATCGCCGCCGATGCCATGAAGTTCAGGCGCCCACAGAAATCGCTTCAGATGATCATGCATGCCTGTATCCAGGATTTTGGTTTCTTCTGCCGAGACCAGACCGAATATGGAATCCGCCTCCCGGATCGATATCGTATGGTTGCCGTCGGCATCATTGGTCGCGACAAAATAATACCTTCCGTCCCACTGCGCAATGCAAGGGTCGGCACGGTTCGTCGCCATCGGAAACGTATAGCGATCCTGCCGAATGCTTCCAGAAATGCGATAAGTTCCGGGACGGCTCCAATCGATCTCGGACGCATCCCACTCAATCGGCTTGATCGCGGTTGTGCCATCACTGTATATCGCCGTCACTTTAACGGCTTGTAACTGTTCTTTGGACGTAACGGCCACACGCTCCGGCAGTTCATTGCGCACATGAACCGGTACCGTAAGCTTATGAATCAGCCTCTGAGCCACGCCTCGCGATACACGTATCGCATTGCGGGGCACTGCTCCTTCAATGTCGACGCGTCTCGGGCTTAGCGTGAAAGCTTCGCACGGCTTCGGCTTGGCAGCGTCGTCCGGGCATGTCACGTCCGCCATTTCCCTTTGATAATACCTTCCGTCTTCTTCACGCCAACGAAGGATATACCTTCGGGATGCATGTTCATATTCGCACATGATATCTTGTACATGAAGCCCGTTCGTTAGGTTCAACAGACCGAGCTCCCGATACTGCAGCAAGTCCGGGGAAGTGAACAAAAGCACCGAGCCCTTGCTCTGCTGATCGGGAGAACCGTCCGCTTCCGTCCGAATGGCCAGTACGCCAAAGTTTCCGTCAGCCATGTGGAACAGGTACGGATTCTTCAAACTCTTGGCGGACAGCGTGGCGTTTGAGAGCTCGGCGGCTTTAGCGAACAGCACCCCCGAGTTGTGATTAAGCTCCCGATAACTCATCCCGTCTTCGGTGTAAGCGAGATGCATGCTATATGCAAGCTTCGGGGAATAGATTTCCGGTTCAAGCGGTTCTCTCGTATAGCAGAGAACGCTGAGAATTTCATTTTCCATACGCTGCTCCTTCCCTCCTAACGGATAAGGCTTTTCAAGAATAATCTCTTCCAGCTTTGCAGTCGGCTTCGAGTAATGAATATTCACTCCGATCGTCCCGCCGAACATGAACGTTATATGAGACTCCGACAGCTTACATCTCTCAAATCTCCATTACGGAAATGGCAATTTTACCGATCTCAGTATCCGCCTGTTTGATCGTACTAGTCATCAGCCTAGATCTATCGCAGGAATGGATGTTGATCGGCTGGACACACAGAATATTTTATTTTTCTCTCTTCACTATAATTTTGTACGCGTTACTTTGAAGTAAATTTGATAAGGTTCGTACCCGATATCCCGAATTCGTTTGAACGTGATGGCAGGTTCCTGGTTGACTGTCTTGAAGAAATACCGCCAACTCCCCCATTCACGTTCATTTTCGTTCTCGATAGCGGACGCAATATTCTCATCCCTCATATAGAGCTGCTGTTCTGATTCGCACAAGCCTGCCAACACTTCTGGCCCGTATCGGAAGGCACCTGTTCGTTCGTCGTCCGGTAGCGGAACAAACCGAATGCCGATTGGCAGCATAATCGAGACGGTATCGCCTTCCTTCCATTCTCTGTGAATGTCATAGAAGTTCTCGCTGTCCAGAGTCGTCCCCTGCAGAACGTCATTGACGTACACGGATGCTCCCGCCATGATCCACTCAGGTATGCGGAAGCGGAGCGTGAACGTTGTCGGTGCGGCAGCAGATACGATGAAGTCGTATTTGCGAAAAGTAGGTATATTTTCATTTATCGACGCTGTATCATTAATAGCTTGGTACCCGGCCGTGTTAGACGAGGATAGGAGGCTACCGCTCATTTTGTCCTGCGTCTGTACGATACGTATGAGGGTTCCAGCGATACTTGCGTCCAACTCGGAATCGAAATATTGACTGATATAGACGATATCCCCGTCCTGATAATAAATTCCCATGTTCCAGGCCGCATTCGCCTGAACCATCGTGCCGTGGCAGCAGAAGAAGCTGTCGGTTTCCGTGCTCCACTCCTTGCGCAGACCGGCCTTCATGGGGAGGAAATAGGTCAGCAGGCCGGTTCTAGGATAGTTATGCTGACTACCAGTCAAACCATATTCCTGATAATAGGATTGCGCCATAATGCCATTGTATAGATTGTACTCGATATATTGCGCGTAGGTAGGGTCGCCAGATTGACGAAATAAGAAATCTGCTAGTCGGATCATGTTATAGACAGTACAATGCTCCTGATTTTTGTCACCTAGGCGGGCCTTCATCTTCATCTTCGGCATCCAGACCTCTCCAGCGGTTTGACCGCCTGTCGCAAGGCTTCCCCTTTCCGTTACAGCGCAATTCCAATACGCTTGGACGATGGACAGCCACCTGTCGTCTCCGGTAACCTCATAAGCTCTCGCACAGCCGAGCACTTCCGGTATCGTAGTGTTAGCATGCATATTCGTAAGCGGATCCTTGCCCTCCAGCAAGGGTTGAAACAGCCGACTGCGATAATACCGGTCTAACAGCACACGATATTTGTCCGCTCCGGTTATGTGCAACAGATCGGCCCAAACCTCAAGCATTCCGCCTGTCTCCACATCGAGAATATCGTCGAATTGCTCTCTTGTGAATGTGCCGCTCCATTCGACAAACCAGTCCGCGAACCGATCCACGATATCCAGGGCCTGCCGATTACCGGCATATTGCCAGGCATCGACCAACCCCATTAATATTTTGTGCAAATTGTATTGGGGCGCCCAGATGCTTTTTCCGCTTGCAATCCAGTGCAGATATTTTTCGGGAATCGGACCGACCCACTGACCGCCGTTATCGCGTTGGCATTCATGCAATTCATGCACAATAGCATCCAGTTTGGCCTTTAATTCGATGTCGCCGCTTTTTTCATAATGCAACGCCGCACCAGACAACCAATGACCAAGAAAATGGCCGCGCAATTGGCAGACCGGCGTTTCCCAACCGCCGTGCGCACCTTCGGGAATCGTTCTTCCATGAAATCTTCCGGCCTCCAAATGATAATTAAACAACAGATGACCGCTGTCCAGCTTCATCAGATAGCTTCTGTTCGCTCGTTCCCTGCGAATCAGTTCTTGCTCTTTCAAAATGACCTGTTTGCCTCTCAATGCTTTCATTGAGTTCCTCCTTTCGATATGTCGGAATCTTTCAGCCCGGATACCGCAATGCCTTTAATAAAGTACTTTTGTCCTGACATAAACAGCATAATAGGCGGAACGAGAACCATCGTGGCCGCCGCCATCAACAACTCCCATTGAGCTGTGTAATAGCCAATAAATTGCTGCAGGCCAAGCGCCAGCGTGAACTTAGATTCCTTGTTGATGTAAACAAGCGGGCCCAAAAAATCGTTCGACACACTCAGAAACTGAAACAGCGCAACCACAATGACGGCCGATTTGGATAAAGGAAAAATAACATGCGTGAAAATGTAAAAATAACCTTCTCCGTCAACAAGAGCTGCTTCGTCAAGTGATTTAGGGATCGTTCTATGAACTGCCTTATTAATATAATGTTAAACGCTCCGCCACCGAACCAGGCTGGCAAAATCAAAGGCAAATAACTGTTGGATTCGACCACCATTTGCCGAGAAAAGTCGGGATAAGCGTGACAGCAGCCCTCTAACTTACCCATCGCTCCAGCTGTTACGCAAAACGGACAGCAGACGGATCAAACCAGCGAGGAGTGGTGGAGCATCGCTCTTACGTATTCGTAAGCTTTGTCGGCATCTAAGGGTTGTACCCAGAAGTTGATGAACCACGCTCGGCTCCAGCGGTATGTCCGACGCCGTTAGCCAGCCTGCGATCCAAGTCGTTCGAGCCGCTGCAATCAGCTCGGGCGTGGAATTCACGTTAATACCTTCGCACGGATAAAACGCAAACAAATGAAAAATGTGCGATGACCCGGCACCACTTTCTCATAATCATCCATCCACTCCCGGCTGGCTGGAGGTAATAAGTAAATATCGGCCGAATTGAAAATAGATTCGATCAGCCCGTTATCCTCTCAGCCCTCCCTTAAACCGTTTCAGCCTGTCTCCGGTCGACAGCGTGTTTTTTTCCCAGGCTATCTTGCAGACTTAGGGTCACCCGGATGAACAGTTCAGTGTAATCTTTACTATGTCGGGCAGCAGCTCAGAATAGGAAACTTGGCTCAATTTCTCCAACGTTCATAAAGATCCATCTTTGTGTTTTCCATATCGTCTATTTCACAGTAAGCATCTGGCGGCGTCATACCACCACGGAAGGGTCCCTCTTGCGGGACATGCCGCGCTGGGCGGAGATCAGATTGTAGTAAATTCCCTGCTTCTTCATCAATTCTCGATGCGTGCCGATTTCGGCGATCCGCCCCTTGTCAAGGACGATAAGCCGGTCGGCATTTCGCAGCGTAGAGAGACGATGCGCGATAGCGATCGTCGTGCGATTCTTCGTCACCCGTCTCAGTGCCTCCTGGATGGCCGCTTCCGTCTCGATATCAAGCGAAGCCGTCGCCTCGTCCAGAATGAGGATTCTCGGATCGTTCAGCACGGCCCTCGCGATGGCGATCCGCTGACGCTCGCCTCCCGACAGATTGTTCCCGTTCTCTTGCAGCCTCGTGTCGTAACCGTCAGGCAAGCTGATGATAAAATCGTGCGCGTTGGCGATTTTGGCCGCCTCAATAACCTCTTCCGGCTTCGCGCCCGGCTTCGAGTATTGAATATTCTCCGCGATCGTCCCGCTGAACAGGAACGTCTCCTGCAGCACGACTCCGATCTGCGAGCGCAAATCTTCCTGCCGGATCATCCGGATATCGATATCGTCGATCCGAATCTCCCCTTCGTTCACATCATAAAAACGGGAAATCAGATTGATCGTCGTTGATTTGCCCGATCCGGAATGGCCGACGAGTCCGATCATCTCCCCCGGCTTCACGGTGAGGTTGATTTCCTTCAGAACAGGCTCATACGATCGGTAACCGAAAAAAACGTCGCGGAACTCGATCGAGCCCCGAATCCGGTGGCCCACCGCGTTCTTTGCATCGATGACTTCCGGCTGCTCGTCGATCACCGAGAATACACGATGCATTGATATGACGGCATTCGCGATCCAGCGCGGCATGAACATCAACCAGGAGATCGGCCCGAATATCATTGCGGCGTAAGCGCTGAACTGAATCAGTTCGCCAACGTTCATTTCCCGGCCGATAATCATGTAGCAGCCGATCATGAGGACGAGATATTGGCCGATCTGAATCAAATAATTCGAGATCGGCGATAAAACGCTGTACAATTGCTCGCTCTTGATCGCGGCTGCGGCAAATTCGCCGTTGTATTTCCGGAATCTGCGGATTTCCCGCTCTTCCTGGCCGAACGCCTTCACGACCCGAATGCCGCTTAGAACGTCGTGAAGAAATGAGCTCGCCTTATCGGAGATTCGCCACTGCTTGTGAAACAGCTTGTGCAGCACGTGTCTCCAAATTTGGTAGTGCAGATAAGCAACGAACGGAGCGGGAAGGAGCACGACCAGCGCTAGCCGCCAATCGGCGGTAAAGAGCAGAGCCGCTGACGCAACCAGGATGATCAGTTGGTAGATGGCCGTTGTGCACATCTCCTGAATCAAATGACGGATGCGATCCGTATCGGCCGTCACCCTGTTCATCAGGTCTCCTGCTCGCTGGGACGTCAAAAATCCGAGCGACATGTTCTGAATCCGATCGAATACCGTTTTGCGCAAATCGGCCGCAATGCCCGTACTGACGCTGGCCATGATCCGGTTTTTGGCGATGCCGAGCAGCTCGCCGAAGGCCAGGGCGAACAGCATCCCGGCGAGGGCAAGGAAGAACACCCTAACGTTCGCTTCTTGCCCGGCGGGGGGTAGCAGCGCAGCGTTGACGAGTAACTTCTGGAAATAGGGTCCAGCCATCGCCAGTCCCGAAGCGACGATCAGAACGCCAAGCCCAAACATTAAGCCTCGCCAGTGCCTTCTCGACACGAGAAGCAGTCGTTTGAAAGCGGCTGTTCTGCTCATGCATCGGGGACACACCCGCGTACCCGGGACGAGCGATCGTCCGCAAGCTGCACAAACCGGATCCGCTTCATCATGATAAATACGGATGGGGCGAGCGGCAGCCATGTCATTCAAGATTTGGGCGATATAGCCGTACCTGGCCGCATGCTGCATCGTCACCCGGACGACGATTCGCTTCGTCTCGTTCTCCGTGGCTTCGAGCACTGCATTGCCAACGAACGGCACCAGCTTATAATCGCTGGCGTCCGCGATGTTTCCCTCGTCTCGCACCTGGCCGTCTTGCACATAGGCCCAACTGCCACCGCCGATCGCAAGATAGCCTTCCACCCGCCGCCCTTCCAGCGACAGGTCGGCCGGGACGCAATAAGCGATCTCCGCTCCGACGACTTGCCGTACCGCCGCTAGATCCTGCTCTGAAAGCGTGAAATTCAAATTCATCGATTTTCCTCCGTTACCGCCGTTTACAATCTCATTTCGACCATTCGGTATTCCTTGTCGCTCAGACGGTCCACCTGCGGGATGACGAATCGGTTTCCGTCGACGTCGATAATCAGCAGGCGGTTCTCCGCGGCGAACTTGACGTTGCCGCTGCCGTTTCGCACCGTAAACCGGCACAGTCCGGCAGTCGTTGCAACTTCCCAATAGGAATAGCCGAACTCCTCGGTTACGGCAATAACCTTTGTTATTTCCGGCGTAAAATAGCGGATTATCATCTGCCTTTCAATCAGGGAGGCCGTGCCTTGGGGAAAATCGTCAAGATGGCGGATCATGCCGATCTCCTTGTTATCCGCCGTACGAATCGACAAGAATGAGCGCTGGTTCGTATGCGGAAAGGAACAATGCACGTAAACCGGCGAATGCACTTCGCCCCCGGTACAGACCGATAGCATACGTCCGTTCGTCTTCGTGAAATCCGTATTGCCCGGGGTCAAATATCGGATGCCCGCCGCATCCGCCAGCTCTGTCCCCCGATGTTCGTCCATCGTCGTCATGCGATGATCTCCCCCTTCATTCTGAGCGCTTCGTCATGTTTGCGGACCAGTTCCCTATAGACCCCCTCCATCGCCATCAGCTCGTCGTGTGTTCCCGCTTCGACGATGACGCCTTTATCCATCACAACCAAAAAATCGGCTTGCCTTAACGTGGACAGCCGGTGGGCGATCGCGATCGTCGTCCGTCCTTTGACAAGCGAATCAAGCGCCTGCTGAATTTGCAGCTCCGTCTCCGTATCGAGCGAGGCGGTCGCCTCGTCTAGAATGAGCACCTTTGGGTTGTGCAGCACGGCCCTGGCGATCGAAAGCCTCTGCTTCTCCCCGCCGGACAAGCTGTAACCGCCCGATCCGACCTGGGTATCATAGCCGTCCGGCAGCTTTTCGATGAAATCGTGCGCATTCGCGATTTTGGCCGCATGCAGAATGTCCTAAGCCTGGCAATCGGGATCGGCGTACGCGATATTTTCGGCGATGCTGCCCGAGAACACATAGACATCCTGGGATACGATCCCGATATGACGCCGCAGTGAAGCTGTCGAAAGATCCTTGACATTGACGCCGTCGATCCGGATTTCCCCCTCGGTTACGTCGTACAATCGCGACACCAGATTGACAAGCGTCGATTTCCCCGCACCCGAATGGCCGACAACGCCGATCATCTGCCCCGATCTCGCGTAAAAGGACACCTGCTTCAAAATCGGTTTGTTCGGCTCATAGCCGAACGAAACGTTATCGACCACGATATCGCCTTTCATCGCCGGCAAATGAACGGCGCCAGGACGCTCGGCTACATCCGGCACGGCATCCTGGATCTCGAAGATACGCTGCGCCGCCGCCATGCAATTGGACCACCAGCCGACGATATTGTTCATGAACTGAATCGGCCCGTACAGCATCATCATATAGTTGACGAACGTCAGCACGGCGCCGAACGACATCCGGCCTTGCATCACGTACCAACCGCCGAACGCCCAGATCAAGATCCCGCCCGCCTGCGTCAGGAAATTGAGCACCGGGAACACGGTTCCGCTCAATTTGTTGAAACGCTGTTCGGCCCCGGAGAATGCATCGTTCGCCCGCTGAAAGCGGCGGATCTCCACCTTTTCTTTACCGAATGCCTTGACGACCCGCGAGCCGCGAACCGAATCGCTGATGATTGAATTCAGGGCGCTCACCCTGCGGTGCCTTCGCCAGGACAAGCGCCACAGCTTCGGAAACGCGCTCCGGACAAGCCAGAGGACCAGTGGCATCGGCAGCAGGCAAATCAGCGTAAGCCGCCAATCCATCCAAAGAAGCACGGCGGTGATGCCGATGATGTTCAACGCATTTACTATGAAATAAGAAAGCCCGTCTACGAAGAAATATTGCAGTTCCTGTGCGTCGTTATTCACTCGGGTCATGAGATGACCGGTCTGCCTACGCATGAAAAAATCGAGCGACAACCGTTGCAACGCGGTAAATACGGCCGATTTCAAATCGAATGCGACCTTTGCCGCCAGTTTTGCGATAATGGTGCCGAACAAGACCCCGAATAACAGCGATAGCGTTCGGAATGCGAGAATGATCACAATGACAAGACCGATCTTCCCCGCAAAAGCGCCACTTCCGGCAACCGCCTGATCAAAGAGCACCGTGCCTTGAAAATAAGGAATGACGAGACCGGTCGCCGAATTGAGCAGCATAAACAACACGATAAAAAAGATGGACAGCTTATACTTGCCCGCAAACGACAGCAAACGTGCGAAGACGGCATGCCTCTTCATGCATTTCGGGCAAAATGGCCTGCCTTCTTCAGGGTACATCAATCCGCATGTCGGGCAGGAAGCCTCAACCGATTCCTCCCCATGGTCAAAGTGCTCATACAACTCGTTTTTCTTCAATTTATCGAAGGCTTGCGCAAACCGGACGGCCTGATTCGTTTGACCGCTTGTAAATGCACCGATTATTCGCTCCTCCTGCTCCTTGGCAACGACCATGCCGGAAGCGACCAGATTGACGATGGTCAAGGCTTCCAGTCGTTCGAGGGGAATGCGCTCCCAAGCCCAATCGCCGGAACGATCTTGCCCCGGCTTGCCAGCGTCCTTGCTCCTTCTGGCTGCATAACCCGAAAACGTCTTCTCCTTCGAAATGTTGGTGCCTCGAAAGATGTGGAGATATTCCCGGGACAAGACGAGATAGCTGTCTGCAAATCCGCCGTCCGGCAACCGGTCGCACGCCATCCAGTGCACCAGATCCGCAGCTTCGGTGGTACCGTTTCGGTCCAACATGGACACGATGTCCTTCGGCAGTAACGTCATGATTTTACCCTTTCGTTCATTTTGGCTGAAAGTAAAAAGCCCGGCCAAATAGGCGCAAGGCTTCCTTCAACATTAGTTATCTTTAAAAAGGAGCTGGGAAAAATGATACAAATCGTTCTTCCATACGGGCCAATCGTGCCCCCCGCTTTCCTCAAACCAAATATGAGGAACCTGGTGCTCCGACAAATACGCATGCGTCCGGTCGCTTATAGGCTTAAGATTGTCTTCGTCACCGCATGACAGCCACAGCAATTTAAGCCCTGACGACGTTTCTTCCGGATTCGGGACGAGCTGTTCCGGCGATTTCGTATTCGGAGCCGGAGAAAAAGCGCCAATCCATGCGAAGCGGTCAAGATGCTTCAAGCCGATATTCAAGGATTGCCCTCCGCCCATGGATAACCCTGCAATCGCGCGGTTTTCCCGACCCGTCGATACTGAATATCTCGACTCGATATAGGGAATCAGATCGCTTAGCAGATCGAATTCGAACGTCTCGAACGCTTTTATTTTGTCCGGATCAAACAGGTCCCCTTCCGCCCGATCGTTTGGCATCGCACGGCCATTGGGAAACACGACGACCATGGGCGCGAGTTTCCCGTCCGCATATAAATTATCTAGGATCGTCTGAGGATCGCCATGACGGTACCATTCGGCTTCATCACCTCCGATGCCATGCAGCAAATAAAGAACGTTGTACACGTTGTCTTCCGCATGCCCTGGAGGCGTGTAAATCATCGCCTTTCGATCATTGCCCACCGTTTCGGATGCATATCCCACGGTTTCCATTTTTCCCCTGTCGATATGTTCCCGCGGCCGATCGTATCCAGCCAATGCCGGTGCCGTCTCCTTCATATTCCTCTCCCCTTCTTATTGAATTAGCGCCGGTTAATGTCCAATCAGGCTTACCCTTGGAACTTTAAGCTATCGCAATCCTACGGGACGTAACCGAAGCCCAGAATTGTGAACCGCTTATCCTCGCGCCCTTCCGCCATTTTGATCTCTACCGCATGTTCTTCTGACTTGGACTCGTTGTATAAAATCACGGCGCTGCAATGCGTCCAATTGACGTCATGCGGATCAGCTGTCTTCTTCAGCTTCCCGTCTACCCAGATCTTCGCGGTCCCGAATTCCCGGCTTCCCGAATCTTTATAAACAAGGATAAGACTCATGCTCCGGATGGTCATCTTAAAGCTGTGCTCGCCGGAATCAGCCGTGTGCATCCAGTTATTCGGAAATTGCGGCGTGCCGTATGCATGATCGTCCAGCTCCGCCATTTGCAGATCCATGTCGGTGTCCGAAAAACCGCCAGGATCAATGCGGGCGATGCGATCGCCATTCCTGCGATCGAGCAGCTGCGTTAAGGCGAAGTCATTTCCGATCAGCGGAGGCTGCACATATGTCAGGTCTTCCTCGTCGATGGAGGAACGATCGGTTACTTCAAATAACCAGTCCAAACAATCGGCCATCACCCGATGGCCTGCATTGGTTGGATGATAAATGTCGTAGAAAAACTGTCTTTTCGTAATCACGTTCCCTTGCTCCTTGGTCCATCGGAACTGATCCGTGACCGCATCCTTCACGCTGACCATCGGAAGATTGTAATGCCAACCGACCGGGGCCAGGCGGTCTTGAAGATTCCAGTCGTTCACGAAGACGCTGAACAGCAAAATTACCGCGGGCTTGTGATCGGCGCGAAGAGCCTTGAGCACCAGGCTCTCGTAACAATTTCCTTTCGTTTCGTCGCCGGCGTCGTTGACGGCAAACTCGATAATCACAATATCCGGCCGTACCTCCCCTTCTCGAAGCACATCCCGATCATAGCGGACGATGCCCAGCTCCGACGGCGTGCCGCCTACGCCTGCTTTGACTAGACGAATCGGGCAATCTGCGGCCGGTGCAAACCTTCGCTTGAACAGGTCATAGGATTGGTATGCGTAGCATTGGGAATGGAGCGGGACAGCGCCGGCCCCTTGGGTAATGGAACCGCCGATGTAGGCGATGGTTACGGGCTCGCCTCGCTTCGCTTTTTCGATCGCCGACTTTAATCGTTTGTTATGACCCGGGCTTATGAGCGATTTCTTAATCATCTCTTTGTACGCTTGCGATTCCACATCGACCGGCGGGTCGTCTGCAGCCTCGGGGACTTGGTAACCGTCACGAAGATAGAATACGATGCTGGCCGTTGCCAACACGCCCCCTCGCTCAAACTCGAAGACGAATTTGCCGGGAACATCGTCATCCGGATATCGACCCTCGTCGTCATCCAGAACCAAGAGCGTTTCCGTGCCGTCGGTTGGACAGGTTATGCTCAGCCGGGATCCCGTTTCGTATGGATTCGCTTTCGCTTTTCCCCAATTCCAAAATGTGAACAGAGCGCTCGATACGTCCCGTTCATGCGCATGAACGGATATCCCGATGCAGTCCACCAGCCGGCGAAGACCGCTGCTGCTCTTTAGCAGCTCTAGAATGGCTTCATCCGTCACACCCCCGGTAAATCGGGCTTTATCGACGAGCTGGCTCCCGTCTAGGTATATCTCTTGCGTGTACTTTCCATCGGGACGAATCGTCGCTTCGATCATCGTCTCATACAGGATGTACAGTCCGCGACGTTTGACTGCCGGATCCTGCGGCGCCACAGGACCTTCCGTTCCAATTTCCCTTGGCGTGAAATGGCCTGTCAGGGTTCATCCTCCTCCTCACTTTGCCGGCTCTTTTCATACATCGATCGGCTCCTCTTATTTTGGTTACTTTGCTTATCGCTCGGCTTTTTCGTAGCGGAAATAATCGAAGTCGGCATGACCGCCGATGTGCCCGGTCGCATAATAATAAAGCCCGATGCGGTAACCCATAAAGTGATCCAACGTATAGCGCATGCTCAGCTCCCCTCCGATCGGAATCCATTCCGCCCCGTCGACGGAATACTGAAAGAAAGCCACATCTTTGCTGTCCTCAAAATCAAAATCAATTTTCAAGTGCACATCCCTGCCGCGATAAAGAACCCTTTCCAGCTCTATTTCTTCGCCATTCCCGCCGTTCACGCTCATCACTATGAACTTGTCGCCGCTCTCCACAATTTTGACTGCGATGGTGCCGAAATGGCTTTGCAGCGCAACAAGCCCCGCTTGATCGCCGGGCTTCATCCCCCCCGTGTCCAATAAGACACTTCCCGAGCATGTTGGCCCTTCCGTACGCTGCGTCAGCGTATTCCGCGCTTGAAGCACACTCGATGCCAGGCTCCCCGTTGTCAATCTTAGGAAACCGGGGCGTTCGGTCACCGACCATAGCCGATGATCCGGGTTGTGGTTCCACTGCCAATTCAGCGCCAGTTTATTCGATTCGTATTCGAATTCATCGCTGATTACGAGCGGCTTCGCAGCAGCTTGCGGCAAGTCGACTTCAAACCGTTCCGGCACCTTGCCTTCCCTGCCGAACACCGGCCAATCCTCTTCCCAGACTACCGGCACCAAGCACGGGATTCTGCCGACGGCATCATGATCCTGGAACAGCATCGCGTACCACTTGCCATCCGGCGTATCAAACATCCCGCCTTGTGCGATTCCCTTGTTATGGTAGCCGAGATCATCATCCAATACGATTCTTCGTTCATAAGGGCCGAGCAGTTCCCGTGACCGGTAACAGATTTGTCTGCGCCGGCCGTTGCCGAAACCTGCTTTCGGCCATTCAATGAAAAGTAAATAATAATAACCATTGATTCGATAGGCATGGCAGCCTTCGCAGCGCAGTCCGATGCCCTCCACTTCCGTTTGGAACAGCAGCTGGTGAATTCCGTTCGGCTTAAGGGCCTCTGCATCCTCAGTCAACTCGGTGATGTAAATATCCCCGTTGCCGTAGATCACGAACACCCGGTCATCATCGAATAGCAGGCCCGGATCATGCCGCAGTCCATCGATGACGGATCGCTGCCACGGCCCCTGAATGACGTCATCCGTGCGGTACACATAAAACCGTCCGGTATCGTTGCTGGAGAAGCAGACATAGAATTTCCCCTGATGATGGCGAAGGCTGGCCGCCCAAGAGCCTTGCCCGTATATATTCTTGCCGCCTTCCAAACGATGGGCCTCGTTGTCTTCGAGCGTATCGTATACGTAACCAACGATTTCCCAATGCATCAGATCCTCGGAACTCATGATCGGGCAGCCCGGCATGGAATGCATGCTCGTACTGACCATATAATAGGCGTTCCCTACGCGAATGGCATCCACATCCGGCACGTCCGCCCACATGATCGGATTCGTGATCTGCGTCTTGTTCATCTGATGATTTCTCCTTTCAACCCATGGCGACTGCCGAAATACGACTTACGATCGTACATCTTGGAATGTTGTTTCGGGATTGGCTTCCTTCAACAGGTTCCAATAGGATTCCTTCGGAAGATGGTTCTCGTCGAACACGAACGGCCAATTTTTACGGCCCCTTACCGGAAAATGATCCAGCCAGGTATAATCGTCCGCCGCGCCCCAGAAGGTTACGGAAGCGATGCTGCCGCTGTACTCTTTAAGCAGCCGGAACAATTGTCCGTAACGCTCCGCCTGGCGTTCAAGCATTTCTTCCGTCGGCGCCGCCAGATCGGTCCGCTTATCCTCATGCGCGAAAACGGATACGTCAAGCTCCGTTATATGCAGCATCAGGCCAAGGCTGGCATATCTTTCGATGGCCCTGCGGATATCGTCAAGCGATGGAAACTCCAGATTCCAATGAGCTTGAAGTCCGACGCCGTGAATCGGCACATCCTGCTCCTTTAATGATTTAAGGAGCGCGTAAATCTTCTCCCGCTTCTCGGGTACGGATTCGTTGTAATCGTTATAAAACAGCAGCGCTTGCGGATCTGCCTCGTGCGCGTATTCAAATGCCTTGGCGATAAAATCCTCCCCGATCGAAGCAAGCCACGGGGAGGAACGAAGAAGTTCGCTTCCGCTGTCGGCAATGGCTTCGTTCACGACATCCCAGGAATAAATATCTCCGCGATAACGGCCAACCACCTCATGGATGTGCGCTTTCATCCGCGCAAGTACCAGCTCGCGGCCGGCTTTCCCTCCGGAGCTGTTTTGAAATACCCATTCCGGCGTCTGATTATGCCATACGAGGGTATGCCCTCTCACCGCCATTCCGTTCGACTTGGCAAACGATACGATCTGGTCGGCTTGATCGAATGTATATACCTCTTCCGATGGGTGCAATCGCTCGAATTTCATTTCATTTTCCGCGGTAACGCTGTTGAAATGGTGCGCCAACAATTCCTTTTGGGTCACCATCGTGATCGGATTCACGGCAGCACCGATCTTGAAGCTATTTCCATAGGCTTCATGAAGGCTGGGCAGCCTCTTCACATTTATTCTCATAACTCGGCTTTCTCCTTATCAACGTTTTTTTCAGTAAGCAGCATTGAGCTTTGGGTTTATCCATAACCGTCCGCCAGGCTCTGGGAAGACGTCCATTTATCACTCATTCCTCGCCGCCTCAACAACGGCCCAGAACGCCGGTTTGGGCTGATGTTGTTGATCGAACAGCAAAGGCGCATTTGTGCGTGCGACCGGAAAACCATGAAGCCAGGTATGATCATCGGCGATGCCCCAAAAGACGACACCGCTAAGGATGTCCTTGTTTTGGCGGAATGCCTTAAACAACTCGCCATATCGTTCGGCTTGCAGGTTTAGGATTTCTTGCGGGAGATCTTGGCCGTAATCGCTGCGGTCGTTCCAGGCATAAATGTTCATGTCGAGCTCGGTGACGAGATTGTCGAGGCCAAGCTCCGCGAATTTTCGCATCGACGTGATGATGGAATCCACCGATGGACCATAGATGTCAATATGCGTCTGATGTCCGACACCGTCGATCGGAACACCTTGCTCCAGCAAATCTTTCACAAGCTGAAACAAACGGTCCCTTTTTACAGGGTTATCCGTACCGTAATCGTTAATATAAAGCTTCGCTTCGGGTCCTCCGGCTTCCCGAGCCGCTCGAAATGCCGTTGTGATGTAATCGGTGCCGGCAATTTTATACCATTCGCTCGCGCGCATCCCGTCCGGATCCCCGGGTTCAATGACTTCATTCACCACGTCCCAAGACGTAATCTCGTCCTTATATCGGCCGACGATCGTCCTTACGTGGGTATCCAGGCGTACCAGCAGCAATTTTTTGTTCGCTTCCCGGCGCTTGGGGTCTGTCTCATCCACCATCGGTTTGCCTTCCGCATCTTGAAAAAACCACTCGCCAACTTGGGTATGCCAGACCAGCGTATGGAAACGGACTTGCATGTTGTTATCCTTGGCAAATTCCACGATTCGGTCGGCATTCGTCCATATAAACTGGCCTTCCGATGGCTGGATCGCATCCGGCTTCATGACGTTCTCCGCCACCAGCCAGTTGACATGCTTCTTCAGCAGCTCCGATGATGGGCCGTTGGTCTGATTCGGTTCGATCGCGGCGCCGATCGGAAAATCCTCCTTGTAGAGTTCATGAAGCGAGGGAATATCCCGCCGTACAGACGGTTGTACCTGCGGTTCAGTAGATGCGGGTTTGTTCGTACTGGCTGGCGATTCGGCACTCGTATTCCCGTTCAACGCTTCGGAATCCCCCCTTATCTCCGCTACTCCTTCCTCCAGTGTCCCAGGTGCCAGACTTTCAGCGGCCTGCTTGTCGCGGCTGTCCATATAGGACACGATTAAGAGGAGAACAACAGACGCTGTCACCGCAGCTGCCGCTGCCGTTACCGCCCATCGGCCGCGTTTAGGCATACGATGCAAAGCATTACCTCCTTTCCGCTTCGAGCAAGGAAACATGGATTCGGTACGGAACCCAGCCCGAAATGTCATAACTCCATATTAGCGCTTACATTTTTTTGCAACAACCTGCCAAATTGGGGTCCTTCACCCGTCCAATCTCAGGTTGTCAAAATTTCTTACGCGTTCACATACCGGTTATATTCAGTAAGAAGTAAATATCGGTTAGAAATATAAAGATCGGCACATTGTGATCCAGCCTTCCGTTCACCATAATGTTATCAAACCGTATGTAAGCGTTATTACAAAGAAGTTAGGGGGAAGCATTGTGCATGATATTCTGCTTGTTGATCTGGAAACTCATGATGTAGAAACACCGGGAAGCCCGCAGGATTGGAATGATTTGAGATGCTTGCGGTGCCGCTGCGTCAGGTCCTCCTCATCCGCTATGCAATTCGTTGCCTTGGAGCCTTACACGGTAGTAATTATCCATGCGTTCGGTTCAGATTCCGCAGGCATGGAGTTATGCGAACAAATCCGGTGCGTAAGCCGAGTCCCTATCATTGTTGCCGGAGGCAGCACGGACTTTTATTGGACCCGGAAAGCCTTGCAGCTGCAAGTCAACGATTATTTGCCAGCACCGTTCACGATCGAAGAGCTCAGCTCCAGCTTGCAGATGATCACGCCGGCAACCGATTCCGGTGACGGGAATCCGTGTCTTAGAGTGTCCCATGACCATGCGGAAAAGGAGGATCAGGTCATTCAAGAGGTCAAGGAATACTTGGAAGATTCGAAGTATCAAAACGTCACCTTGAAAGAAATTGCCGAGCGGATGCATTTCAACTACTCCTATTTAGTCCAAAAATTCAAGTTCCACGAGAAGATGACCTTTAACGAATATCTGTTGCAGCAGAGGATGGAGAAAGCGAAATTCTTGCTGGTGCACACCGACATGAAGATATACGAAATCGCTGACATGGTGGGTTATAACGATATGGACTGGTTCTATAAAAAATTCAAGTCCTATGCCGGCGTAAGCGCTAACATGTATAGAAAAATGCATGGATCGCAGACAGTTCAGATCGCCTCTGGCCAGCATTAACTTGTACGTACATTATAACCTCGAAACCTAAAAAAGGCGCTGTTTTTTCGGGAGCGCCTTTTTAGATTGCAATCATGTTATTAACGAACAGGCAATATCAGCAATCAATGATGAAATTTCCATGCTTCGAAATCAAATAGCCTCTGATCCCGCTGACCGGTAAATATGAAGTAAAGATGATGGATGCCGGACGCGCCCGAAACCTCTATGGAGAATTCCCTTCGCTGTTCCGTACCGGATGAAGGCGGTACGTCCACCGTGCCGATTCGTTCTCCATCCGGACGATCCAGCCGAAGCTCCAGCTGCCCTCCCGCATCTATACCCGAGACCCAAGCCGTAAACACAGATGCTCCTTTCCCGAAATCAGCATTGGCCACTGCGATCCAATCCTTGTCATGGATGTCCGTGACCGTCAGTATCGGGCCGCCCTGCGAGTCCTCAGCAGCCGTAGACGTATTGACTTGAATTCCGGCATTCCATGCCATCGTTACCGCCTCCGTTCGTTGGAAAGGATTGAGCGGCTGGATCCCTTTCACGCCTTCCATGTCAGCTTCAATCTCCCTGATGGTACCGTCCGGCTCGATATAAACCCGGTTCAGATGGGTGGAGCGATAGCCTTTGGGAACCCCCATGGACTTCGACAGCGTTTGGGCGTGATAGGCAATATACCAGTTTTGTCGGAGCTGAAAGATGACGTGATGATTATTCCCTCCGACCCCGAAGAAATGCCCTGGATTTTTCAATATAGTCCCTTGATACGTCCAGGGTCCCATCGGATGCTCGCTGACCATATAAGCGATCTCGCCTGGAGGAGGACTGTTCTCCGGCCGCGTTCCTCCGGAGAAATTGGAACAGTACGTATAGTAATACCTTCCACCAAACTTGTTGATTCCTGAATCCTCGAACATATAAGGAGCTGGAATCGTGACGGCTTCTCCAAGCACGCTGACCATATCTTCGCCAAGCTGCATGACGCGAGCCGTATCCGGCATTTCGGCTTTGCCTTCCGGAATGCCGCCGCCAAAGTAAATATAGGCTTTCCCGTCATCGTCGACGAGCACGGCGGGATCAAACAACCACGTGACTCCTTCCACGCCTGGCGTGTTTCTTGTGATCAGCGGCTTTCCTATAGGATCTATCCACGGGCCAACGGGGCTGTCGCTCGTGAGTACACCGATGCCGCTGGCATTGTTGGCAAAATAGAGGAAGAATCGATCTTCCCCGTGAATCACCTTGTGCGCGGCCGCTGGTGCCCATGATTGCGTTGCCCATGCGGTAGCGCCGGTCGGTCCTGCAACCTGGATTGCGCCGTGATCGGTCCAGTTGACCAAATCCGAAGAAGAGATGACGGACAGCTTGTTGATCGTGCTGTAGCTGTTGTCCTTGACGTTCCCGTCACCGTCATACTCTAGTGCGTCGTACGTGTTATATAAATAAACGCGTCCGTCTACTGCCAGCGCATAGGGATCCGCGCCGAATTTATGCGAGACGACCGGATTCCCATTTGGAGGAATCTTGCCGATCGCGACCGCATACGGCTCGCTGCGGGTGCTGTCCGCATCCCGAATCGTTTCCATGCTGCTGCCCTGGTCCATCATTTCAGTTCCCGCCTTGCCTGCTTTGATTTCATCACCCATCTTGTCACTCAACTCCTGGTTTAACAGTTTTGGATCGTCTTGGCCACGATTCGCAAGGTTTGCAAAGACAAACATTATGCAAACGAACGCGAATACGGTAGATATGACCAGTAACGGCTTTACGGGCTTCATCCCTGAACACGCCCTCCTCCATCGTTACTTGGCGACCTGTCATTCCCATTACGGGTCGACATTCCGGAAGTGGTCGTAAAAAGTGTACCGCTTGCTAAGCAAGGCAACAACCCGACATTCCATCTGAAAACACCGGACTAATGGTAGGTGGCCGGCCTAATTCACGAGATTGTCCCGGTACTCCTGCGGCGTTAACCCCGTCGCCTTTTTGAAGAAGCGGGTGAAGGAATGGGCTGCATCGTATCCGACAAGAGGAGCCACGTCCCTTACCTTCAAATCCCCTTCCTTAAGCAGCTCCTTGGCTCTTCGGATTCGGCATTTTTCGATATATTCGGAGATGTTGATTCCCCGTTCTTGCTTAAACAAGCGCGATAGATAGGACGGATTGAAATAATATCGTTCGGCAAGATGCACAAGGGTCACGTCCTGATCCAAATGCTCCTCGATATATTGACATACCCGATCAATGACATGCGCCGTTTTGCCTCGTTCATCCATTCGTTTGAAAGCGAAGATGTCTTCGGCCGTTCGCCTCAAATACCGAAAAGCTTCCTTTATGGAATCATGGCCTTCCAAGTCCAGCAGCTTTCCCCGTTCACCGGTAGGATCCTGAAGACCTAGCCGGGTCAGCTTCGCATACAGCACCAGCGCAATAGAATAATAAGCTTGGGCAGCGTGCTGATGAAGATCGTCCACGTTCAGCACGATTTCCGACATCTGCTCCAATTCTTCCATAAATTCATTTTCCCTTCCGGCCTCCAAATGTGCTTCCAAGATGTCCGCCTTATGACTCGCCTCCACTCCTTCCTTGCAGTACGGCGATTTGTCAGAGTCGGTTTGATCCTTCAGAATCATCGGAATTCCGTCGCCCATCTTTAGCTGCTGCAGCCTTCGCAGCCGTTCATACTGTGGTGTCACATCCTCCCACCGGCACGGGAAGCCGCTTATGGTGAATGATACGGTAAGTTCAAGAGAATCAAGGCAGGCTTCCTGGATGAGTTCAAGCGTACCCTCCAAATAAAGAACCAGACGATCCCCGGTTGGGTTCTCGGACCGCGGCTGGAGCAACCATAATAAATCCCCGTGTTTGTCCACGACGCCGATGCTGCGGACATGCTCCTCCATAAAAGAATTCCATATCCATCTTACCGATCGATGGCCATTTTTCTTTTCTGTATATGCTTTGCCTGCTGAATACGCTACGCGGCCAAGAGCTAACAGTACAGGAAGTTTAGGATCCAGCCCAATGTTCAAGGTTTGGAAATCGTCAATCATCGCTTCGTTATCCGCTCCAAGCAAGCTGCTGTCCGCTACGAATTGCCGGAAGTACTCCCCCTGCTCCATCCACTCCAGCGCTTCGATCTGCATGCGAGATTGCTTGAGCCATTCTTTCATGCGGTTGCCGCTCTCGATTTCATGGATAACTTCCTTCACGACCTCCATGACCTTATCGAAACCTTCCGTCTTCAACAAATAGCGAATATTGGGCATCTGGATCGCTTGATAAGCGTAATCGAAATTACTGTACCCGGTCAGAAAGATAATTCTGCACCTTGGCCAAAGAGCGCGAATGCTCTCCGTCAATTCCAATCCGCTCATGCCCGGCATGCGTATGTCCGTCAGAACGATGTCGATTCTCGTGCGCGACATCCAATTCAGCGCTTCCTTGCCGGAGTAGGCCCGGCAAACATCAAGCTTTTCGGGCATCCATTGATGAAATACTTCGAACAAACTGTTCGTAATAATCTCTTCATCGTCGACGACCAACAGTCTATACATGTCCATTCCCCTCCGTCAGCCTGATTCGAATCTGGACTCGCAATCCATTCAATGGACTTCTTGAAAAAACTAATCCGCTGCTTTCCCCGTACGTTAAGGCAATTCGCCGATGGATGTTGATAAGGCCGGTCACTTCAGGGGATTCAGCGGATTCGGATGTCCGTTCAAGCCGCCTGTTTAGCGCTTCGATTTCGTTATTCGTCAACCCGCTCCCATTTTCTTCAATCACGATGGAGGCTTCGTCATTATCCAAATGAAACGCTACATGCAGCAAACCTTCATCCTGCATTTTTTCGAGACTGTGCTCATAGGCGTTTTCGATAATAGGCTGAATGATCAATCGCGGCACCTTGATGGTCTCCATATCCTTCGGCAGCTCCCCGAATTGAACGCGGATCCGCCTTGAGAATCTGAGCTTTTGAATCTCGGTATAAATGCGGGAATGCCTCGTCTCTTCCAGCAATGGAACGTTGTCCGCATCATTGCGGGTAATGAATCGAAAATATTCTCCAAGCATGTTCGTGAACAACTCGATTTGCGCGACATCCCCCGTTTTGGCCAGGGAGCTCAAGATGAAGAAGCTATTATATAAAAAGTGGGGATTGATCTGGGATTGGAGCTGTTTCAGCTCCGCCCTTTGCATCATGAGCTTATGCCTGAAATCCTGATCAATCAAATGCTGCAGCTTGATAAGCATATGATTGAATCGATCGTATAAATAGCCGAACTCATCCCTTTGTCCGTGCCTGATCCGGATATTAAACATGCCATCTTCCATTTTCCTGAAGCTTTGGACAAGCAGGAGCAGCGGTTTATGAACCAGCTTGTATGTCGATACGGCATAGATGGCGATGGCTAAGAGCGTCGTGCCTGCAAACAGCCAGGCCCAGACATAAAATTTACTTAGCGGCCGCTTCACCACCTTGGTAGGCAAGTAGGTGAACACGGATAATTTCAGCTTGTCGGAATACGCCTTATCAATCAGATACCTGCCTGTACCGATCGTTATCAGTTGGCGATTCGCATTTTGGATGGCCTGCACGGCCCCTCCCATTAAACGATCCGCCTCCTCATGGCTGGCCAGAGCAAATCCGGACGGCTCGGAGACGATAAAAGCCCCGCTTTCCGGATATACGCTGATTTGCATCAAGGATTCCCTGAGTTTGCTCGGATCCAGTTCGATCTGAACGATCAGGAACGGCTCTTCCCCTTTTCTAGCTCCGTATTTAGCCGCTACAAGATGGAGCGTATCGTCGATCTGCAAGAGTCTCGCATTGCCGCGCGCCTTTCCTGCTTGGACATTGTTATACCGTCTCGAGTCGAATGGGTTTATCCCGGTCATGGCTGAAATCGTTTTATCCATGCCGCGGATATGAACGAATACATCTTTTATGTAGACACTGCTGTTTTTGATGGAGACCAGTCGAGGCAGCAAATAATGGAGGCTTGCTTTTCTATCGACCGTGCTCATCATCTCCCATGTCAGCGCCATTTTGTTGAGTTCCCCGTCCTGCAAAATATCGTATTGCTGAATTTCCAACCATTCGATTTCCCGGTTCAACCCGTCCAGGTAAGCCGAAAGCTGCGCTTGCGAATTTTTGGATATTTCCTGGCTAGCGTATTGGTAACTCCAGTTATACAGATAAACACCGAGAATGATAAGCGGAAGAATAACGAATAGATAGGTAGCAATCAATCGAATAAAGATGGTATTACGAATGGAATTCACGGGTAACTTAAGCAATTAAACTCCTCCGATGCGTGTGAATATGCTTGATGATTAGCCGCCTGATGGCCTTTGAAGCCAATCATGCTTGCGGGGCTCATGGTTCTATGGACGGCCTTTCTTTTCCTCATGCCATTGATTCACTTCGGCCGTAATGTCCGCGCCGCCAAGCCGATACCATTCCTCGACAAACCGGTCGAATTGGTCAACGGGTTCGCCGAGGATGATATTAACGAAGTAATCATGCTGAAGATTGTCCAGAATGTTTCTTCTTTCGATCATGGTTTCGGTCGGAGCGCCGGCAAATGCATCGAATAACAACTGATCGTTTTTCTCGTATTGGTCCAGGATACTCATCGCACCGGATGACCCGTAGATTTTTTCCCATCCCCAGTCGGATTCGCTGTTTTCTTTCTTATCCATATACCGATCGATTCGGTCTTGAATGAATCCGGACTCACCTTGTAACTGTGACGTCGAGCCTTTTCGACGCGCTTCGGCGATTTGCCGGTAGGCTTCGAGGTTTTTATCAGCAGGGAAAGGAGTCACGGGAGATAGACCCCACACGGGCGAGGAATCGTTGTAGTAAGTCCCGTACTCGGCCGTTTTGCCCCAATTTTTTTCAAGATGCAAATTGAACAATTTCAGAATCGCTTCCGGGTGAGCAAAATCCTTTCTTACGGCGTAAAAAGAACTTGTGGTAAATTTAAGCGGAACCTTTGGCGCCTTGCCGGAGTCAGTAACAATGGGAAAAGCCTGCCACTCTGCATCCGAATCGCCGCTTCGGCTGGATTGAAACAAGAACGCTCCCCATTGCTCTCCATAGGCCATTCCGATCTTCCCATCGGCTATGAGCTGTTTGGCTTTGCTTCCGTTTTTAAAAATGAATTCACTCTCGATTTCATGGTTGCGATACATATCCTGAAGCGCTTTGAGTGCCTGTTTCACTTCGGGCTGAATGCCTCCGTATACGAGTTTGCCGCTCTCGTCTTCAAGCCATATGTTCGGGTAAGCTCCATAACCGGCCATGAATCCGGTTAAACCCATGACGGGGTCCCACAAATATTGGGTAGCCGCTATTCCATAGGTGTCCTGTTGGCTATTTCCGTCGGGATCCTGTTCTGTAAACGCTTTCGAAATTACCAGGACATCATCCATCGTTTGCGGAGGCAACAGCTCCAATCGGTCCAGCCAATCCGTTCGAATCCACAGAAACATCGCCTTTTCGATAGAGGAATCGGTCTCTGGTATGCCCATCAGCTTGTCACCGATTATGCCGGATTCCAGGGTGCCGCTCCCTTCCTGACGATGAACTTGCCGAGTCAACGCTGAAGCATATTCCTCATAAGCCTGCGTCAGATCCTGGATCAGACCGGCATGACTTAATTGCCTGAGCTGCTGGGCATTGACCTTGACGATATCCGGAATGTCCCCTGAAGCCAGCATAATATCCAGCTTTTTGTGGTATTGTTCGCTTCTCACAGCCCATTTGTATTTGATTTGAATGCCAAGAACTTGTTCGTACAACTGACTCCAGCGATTGTCCTCCAGCGTTTCATCAGGCAATGCCTTTAGAATATCTTCCAAGCCGTCGCCGATTTCTCTAACAAGCGTGACTTCGATCGGCGGATGATAAGCGCTTAATGACTTATCGTTGTATACGCCCTCCCCGCGTGTTTCCGGCCCCCGATTGTGGTCGATACCGCTGCTTTGGTGACAAGACGCCAGTGTTGAACCAAACAGTAAAGCGCTTAGCATGACCTTGGATAAGTTCTTTACGATGATCAGCAACAGATAACACCCTTTCCTATCGATTAATTGTATTATTATACTTTAAAGGACCAGGCCCACAATAAACATTTTTTTACTTTCCATCCCGTTATTTACTTGTTGCTGCATGCAAGCAAAAACCGCCATCCCCTAGATTCGGGGTGGCGGTTTTCATCTTGAAATGTTAGCCTACGATACCGGTACGCTCGATACTTTCCACGAAGTATCGCTGGACGAACAAATAAATGACGATCAACGGAAGGATGGCCAGCAAGATGCCGGTATCCTGCACCATACTCAAATAAAAAGGGTCTGCCTTCGACGGATCGCCGCCCAGCATGACGGACAGATTGTACGGCAGCGATGAAAGCTGGGTGGACATGACCTTGCTTGAAGTCAGATACGTCGTCGTGTAGAAGCTGTCGTTCCATTGCCAGACGAAGGAGAACAACGTCGTGGTAATGACGGCAGGAATCGCGTTCGGCATCATGATGCGGGTAAAGGTGGTTCCGACGCCCGCGCCGTCGATATAAGCGGCCTCTTCCACTTCTTTCGGAATGCCGCGGAAAAATTGTCGGAATATAAAAATGTACAAACCGGCTTTGAGGGAATTGGCCGTCAGCGAAGTCAGAATGAACGGCCAATAGCTGTTTAACAGATTGACGGATTTCCCGGTTATGAGCGGGATCAAGCCCATCAGCGTAAAATCTTTCAGATTCAAGTATATGGGAATGAGAATCGTGGTTGGGGGCACCAGTATCGTCAGGATAACGCAAGCGAACATAAATTGGCTGCCCTTGAACTTCAAACGGGCAAAGCCGTATCCCGCAAGCGCGCAAGAAGCGGCTGTCAAGACCGTCGTCGTCGCCGACAGCGCAAACGTGTTGAAGAGCGTTTCCCAGTAATCCATAATGCGGATGGCATCAAGGAAATTGCTCATCGTAAAATTTTCCGGAATCCATACGACGACCGGTGAATAAAGATCGGCCTTGTCTTTGACGGCCGTCGAGATTTTTTGCAGAATCGGATACAGAATGACAAAGGACAGGCCTGCGATCAATGTTAAACGTATGAAAGACCAGAGCCATCGTTTCCAATGTTCGAGCGATAGCAACCGAGATACCGGCATTGCATTCACCTTCTTCTATTCATGGTAAAAGACCTTTCTGGATACCAAATATGCGCTGATTAATAGGATGATAGTAATGGCTAAGAAATAAATCCAGGCCATCGCTGAGCTAAGGCCGAAATCGAACTGAACGAAGCCCGTGGTACGGATTAACTCTGTCAGCTCATTTCGGGAGAACGAGTCGATAATTGTATAAATCATATTGACCAAGATTAGCGGGCTAACCATCGGAAACGTGATTTTCCAGAAGGCTTCGTAACCCGTTGCCCCTTCCATCTTGGACGCTTCATACAGCTGGGGAGATATCGTCTGGATGCCAGCCAGGAATATGAGAATCTGTACGCCGGATTGGCTTACAATATCATAAATACGATCCACGGCTCCCGTTAAATAGTTTACGATGGTCTCGCTTACGCCGGCTTGAAGCATTAATCGCTCGAGCTCAAAGCTTCCCAAAGCGTTGATCAGCCCTCCGGAACCGGCATTCTGATCATTGATCGCCTGAACGAGGCTGCTGCTTTCCAGGGTCAGTATGACCCCGGAAGCAAGAATGACAGGCAGAAAGAATATCGATCTGGCAAAGGAACGGCCAAGGAATTTCTGATTCAGGACAACAGCCAGAAAGAGGCTGAAAATAACGATCAGGGGCACGTTTACCACCATATTAACAATCGCTTCGGTCAGCATTCGATTAAAGCTGGTGTTGACCGTAAAGGCGGTCACATAATTTTTCATCCCCATTAGGGTAATGCCGATTCCTTCGGAATTCGCGGTTACAGTACTAAAACTGTAGATCAGGGAAGTCAGCAAAGGGATCAGGAAGAAAAATATAAAGCCGAGAAGCCAAGGCATAACATAAGCAATGCCCCATAAAGCCTTCTGTTTCCCATAGCTCCTTTGCTTTCCCCCCAATCGCTGGGTTATGAATTTCACGGCGCTTCACCACCTGTCACATAGCTTTCGGCTTCAATGGTTAGATCGTCAATCGTCACCGGTACATGATTATAATTCACGATGACATAAACGCCGCTCTCATATATCGTCTTGAATACGCCGTCAGCCAATTCGTCATGTCCGATGATCCGATCATGGCGAACCTTTTTCAGAAAAGCATTCACTTCCTCATAGATACGGGCGGCTTCATCGATCCATATCTCGTAATTGGCGGAGAACAAGTCGTTATGCGCTGTGTCCTTTATGTTGTGATTCGGTTCAAAGATCCATTGGAAGTACACGCTGGAACCGTACTCCAAACACTTCAATATATACGGTTTGGGATCGGTATACGCAGTCAGATTGTAGGGTGAGCCTGTGTAATCGATATAACCGCGGACGACCATTTGATAGAACGGGATTTCCGCGTCCTCGATTTTAAACCTGCTGCTTGCCATGGGCGCGTGGGTGATATCGGTTAAGAAAGGCAGCGCATAAGCATTTCCTCCGTCAGCCATGACCTGAAGATTGGCATCTTCAATCTTGTTCAGCGCATCCTGAGACAGCTGCTCGGACTCCGTTCGGTCAATTTGGCGGTGCTTGCGAAAATCGCTATCGAGCTCGGCGGCCAGATCACTCAGCGAAACGGCATTTGCGCCGTATTTGCCATAGTCCTTTAAGAAAGCTTCCGTGTAACTACCTATAAACCGCGGCGATATGACATAGGTCGGCGAACCGGTCCGATCCCGGCGATTCAATGCCGGATTGAATGAATAGAGCTCTGCGGGGACGCCTCGGAGCGTTCTGGCCGCCTCCTTCGTTTCGTTGAACCCGGAACCGGACAATGCGGTAAGGATGGCGACATCCGGATATAGCGTTACCCCATTCTCGTTTGCATAGGATAACAGACGCCGAAGTCCCTTCTCTCCCCCTACCTGCTGGTCAACGGAGACGCTGCCAGGTACCTCATGAGCCAGCCCCTTGTTGAACCAGCCGCTATATTTCAATTTGATGTCATGGATTCCACGCTGGCTCATGTCTGTCAGAATACTTTGCGCTTGTTCAAAGGTCGTGAGCGGCTCCAGCGCCCGATAGGGAATTCCTGCAAAATGCTTTTTCTTATAAATGCTGCCTACGAGCTCCAGATAGAACGGCATATTCTCCCTGTTCCTCTCGGCAATTGCGGGAAGACCGCCATACTGCTCCAAATATTTCCTGTAATAGGCAGCAAGTCCTTGATAGGAAGCCGACTGCTTGCCCACGAAGGCATATCGGACCGTAAAATCGCTTCGCATCGGAGCTTCTTGAAATTTCGGAAGCGAGCGCTGCTGACCGTTCGCATCCAGGCTTAAGTCGCCTTTGTTGATCACCGTGAACGTCGGGTAAACGTAGTTATAGCTGTTCAGTCTGCCGCTAACGTCGGCATTGATTGTCGCGGCCGGAGCCCCTTCCTCGATGATGCCGATAAATGCCCCGGCTTGACGGATGATTCCGAACACCGGCAGCCTGATTTCCTGGCTGATTTCTGCCGTTTCGATGCGGCTCACGGTTCGGTCCGTTCCGTACACGTTCTGTTGGTAGGCTGGATACCGGGTCTTGCCGTTATTAAAATGGATCAGAGCCCCCGATCCGTCCGGAATGAAGATCGAGCCTTTTTCTTCCGTTCCCCCGGCACCGAAGAACCTCAGGAACGATATGGTGTTCACCGGATATTCAGCCGGGAAATCGATGCTGGAAACCGGGATCTTGGCGAGCAGACTGTCGCCGTCCAGCGTGTATTCAACCGAAGCATGAAATACCCGCGGTTCAGGCTTGGTCTGATCCAAATGGTTTTCCTCAATGTCGACCAGCAAATCTTCTTCGGTATACCCGGCATCCTCAAAGGCTTTAAGCGCCCGCTCCAGCTGAAGGCCTTTAAGCGCGCCGTCGGACCGGACATACATCCCCTGTTCCGCATCCTCGGTGTACGCGATTTTCAGCGTTCGCTGGCCCGTGCTGTCCAGCTTGCTTAACAGGTTCTGCTCGAAGCGCGAATTGCTGATCTTCTTGGGCATGTCGTCGATTGTTTTCTTGTCCGAGCCGAACCGGTAGTTTACGCGAACGCCATTTGCAATTTCCTCCATGCCGATTTGTTTATAAGCCACGCTATCGGCGTGCGAATTGACGGAGTTTATTTGTCCGAAACTATTATAAAAATCAAGCTTCAACTGAGAGGACAACAAACTCTTGTTCACGCCTGCAGCCAGCGGATCCGACTCACGCCCGGGAGGATTGCTGTGCCAAACTTCCCTGCTCGCTTTATGCACGACGGCGATCGCCCCCGTCTGATCGTCCGCTAGCAGCTGCAGTTGATCGTTCTCGGCGATGCCTTTCATGCCTTGGACTCTTGGATTGGCGAACGACGCCTTAAGAGTTGAATCGGGTTTAAACGTTTCGGTGAGCCTGTTGACTTGATCGCCAGCTGCCTCATCGGGTCCTTTATCCGTGCATCCGGCCATGATCAGCGCTGTCAGTACACTGGCAGCAAGCAGCATATATCTAGCGAAATTGCCCATTTTTCCTCCTCCTTAAGTTCTCATGACGAATTCTTGATAGATGACGGATATAAAGGCCACGATCTGTTGGACCAAGCTGAAAAACAGCAAACTGATAAAAGCCATGAACCCCATGGCGACCAGGGTCAGCATCATAATTCCGATCGTTTTGGACGGGGAAAACTGATGTACGGTCATATTGCCGATAAACAGCAGATATACGAACCAAAGAACCGCAACGGAGTTGGAAAAATAATAGAAGGCGGTCTCTTGCAGCGAAACGAGATTGCTGAGCCAAATCCATGGAAATTGAATGATCACGAGCGGCAGGAGCGCGAAGCAGGTCGAGGTAAAAATTTCGACGAATTTGCCTTCTCCGTCCATCAAGGTCGTAAGCGACCAGTTGGCCACGCACCAGAACAATACCGGCACGATCACATACACGATTTCCATGAAGCTGTTCATGGTCTCTGGATTGTACACATGGACTAGAAAACCGCTGTACTGGCTCCCCAAAATGTTCGTAACGGCCACCAGGAACAATACGCAAAATGAAATGATCAACGTGAATTTTCGGTTGCGATCGTATTTCAGGTCCCAATAGCCTTCAAAGGGATGAACCATGAGATTTAGGGGGAATCGAATCCAATCCCTGCTCATGCGGAAGCCCCCTTTCTTCGTTCCTTCGCTTTCCGAAGCCTTGCCGCAACAAAAATACCGATTCCGGCTAAGAACAGCACGGTCATGATCAACGGAAAATGCTCTCTCATGACTTCTTTTCGATATAGCAGGAATGCTTTGGAATAGTTTTTCTGATCCAAACTGCGTTTAAAATGCTTCATGGCGTCCTTATAATCGCCTTGACGAAGCAAGGCTTTACCGATCCCCGCATAGGCAAAATCCAGATTGGCATTCATGGCGATCGTTCGATTAAACAACGCAAAAGCGGTTTCTTCCTCGCCACGGTAATAGCTATTGACTGCTTCATTCAGCGTTCGCCCGTACTCGGTCGTTCGGAATACTGTGATTTCGCCCAGCGCTTTATCCAGCACAAGAAAATCCTCGCCGATTCGATCGATGGCGGCCGGCGTATGAAACTGGCCCAATTGGTTCCCCAGCCCGCCGAATACGTACATCAGATGACCGTCCCCGTTGTAAGTGAACACCCGCCCTCGCTTGCCATCGAGAACAGAGTAAATCTCGCTGTCTGTAACATCGATATCGATCAGCTTAGAAGGACCTTCGCTGCTGATGTAAAGAATGTCGCCCTGCGGGTCGGAATACCCTGTTCTTCGTAAAATATCGCTGCCTTGCGCGTTAAGCTTCTTAATGTTGTTCCCCCACTGGTCTCCGTTAGTGGCATAGATGAATCCTTCCGAGTCAATATCCAGATTCGTAAACTCCGTAGGCGTAAACATGACCATCTGGCTGCGCTGCGCTTTGGTCGACACCTGCTTCCAGAAATATTCGATCGGATCGATATAAACGCGATTCGCGCCAATGAAAGTAGTAAACGCCCCTTCGGCGTTGAATTCCATGAACCCGTCAAACACGCCGACAGCCATGACATAAATTCGCTGCGCATGGTCCATTACGACCCGCACGGGTTCGAATTTAAACGAATCTTGCAATAGTTCCGACTCCGGTGAATCGATGATCTTGACCAGCTGAAAATCCGCATCTAAGTGAACCACCCGCTTGTTACCCGTGTCCGCTACAAGCACATCGCCGTCATCCGTCACGAAAATCCCTTGCGGTTGAAGGAATGTATCCGGCTTGCCCTCTCTCGTGAAGGAATCCACGGTGGTTACCAGCTTTAGATCATGGTCCAGCACAACGATCCGATTGTTGCCTGAATCCAGTACGTATACGCGATTGTCGGCGGCGACGTGGAGATCACTCGGCTCTTGGAAAGCCCCCGTCCCCAGGTCCGAGCCGCTGATCCATTCGGTCGCTACATAAGCGGCCGGCGCTGCGACGGCATCGCCCCAATAGGAATAATTGTAGGAGTCCGCGGCGCTCTCGGCGCTTACGTTCCCCGTTCCTGCGCCAACCCCCAATAAGCAGCAGATCAAGATGAGGAGAGGCGTTTTCAGTTTGCGCAAGCTGTTGATCAATCTGGTCATGCCTCCTTTCTAGTCCTTCATCCCTGAAGTGGCCATCGTCTGCATGACGCTGCTCTGGGAGATGATAAAGAGCGTGATGGGAACGATCATCAGGAGAAAAGCAACGGCCGCGCCGACGCCGGCTCGTGCGATTCCGCCTTCCGTGATCTGTCCCAGCGCGAAGTGTAACGTCTTCAGATGCTCGCTGTATATAAAGCTGCCGCCGTCGCTGCCCCAAAGCGCGGGAAATTGCAAAATCATAAGCGTCAGCCAGGCAGGCTTCACGTTCGGCATCACAATGGACCAGTAAATCCGATACTCGCTGGCCCCGTCAATTTTGGCCGCCTCGAGCAGCGCGTCGGGAATTTGCTCCATAAACTGCTTCATCAGGAACAGCCCGAGCGGAAAAGCCAAGGAAGGCACGATGATGGAGGCATGCGTATTGATCCACCCCAGCCAAGACATGACCATATAGTTCGGGATCGCCGTTACATGAGGCGAAAACATCAGGGCGAGCACCACGATGGAGAACAACGCTTTCGAGCCGGGAAACCGGTATTTGGCTAGCGGATAGGCTGCCGCGGACGCCAGCAGAATATGTCCGGCCGTTCCAATGATGGTGATCAATAGCGTGTTTGCGAAATAGCGCGATAAGGGTACCCAGGAATTCCCCATTAACACCATCAAGTCCAGGAAATTATCCATCGTCGGATTGTTTACGAAAAACCGCGGAGGGAAAATGAACAATTCGTCCAGCGGCTTGAATGCGTTGTTCACCGCGTAAATCAAGGGCAATGCCATGAAGGCTCCGAACAAGGCGAGCAGCGCAAACAGCAAAATGCTAACGGGCAAAGAACGGTTCAGCGTTCTCGGCAGCCGGAAATATCGAATCATTTTCGCAGCCAACGTTACTCACCTATCTTTCTCAACATTTTTTGCGTTAACTTGTTGGTCCCTACCATCAGCAGGAACAGGAACGTCGCAATGGCTGATGCGTAGCCGAGTTCAAAGCGGATCGTGCCGAAATCCATCAGATGGGTTACGATCGTGTGCGCCGCATAGTTAACGCTCGGAAACCCGGCGAGCGCGATGGAGATATCCGCGACCGCGAATGCGGTTGTAATCTGCATGACGGCCCCGAACATCAGCTGCGGCCTCATGGACGGCAGCGTAATATACCAGAGCTCCTGCCAACGATTTTTAATGCCGTCCATCGCCCCGGCTTCGATCAGTGACTTGTCGATCGTTTGCAGACCGGCGATAAAAGCCAGAAAGCTGGTGCCCAGGCTGAGCCAAAGCTGTACGATAATCACGATCCATAGAATATAGTTTTCATTCAGAAGCCATTGAATCGGTTCCAAGATAAAGCCGGCTTTCATAAGAAATCCGTTTAAATACCCGTAGCTGTCACCGGAAAAGATGATGAGCCAAATGAAATAAACGTTTCCCGATATGGAAGGCGCATAAAAGACCAGCGTCATGAACGCCCGCACTTTGGGCGACAGTTCATTGATGATCCATGCAAATACAAAGCAGGCGATATAACTGACAGGACCGGTTACGACTGCAAACATCAGGGTGTTTTTCAAGGCGATCATAAAGATATCGTCATTCAGAAATAGTCTCGAATAGTTTTGCCAACCGACGAACCTCGGAAATTCCAGCATGTTAAAGTAAAAGAAGCTTAGGGCAAAGGAAAAGACCACCGGAATAACCGTAAACAGAAAGAAAATAATCATATACGGACTCATCAGCAAATAGTAATGCTTGCTGCGTTTTAACTCATTTATGAAGGAGACCCTACGGCTGTTCCTCTGCACATTCGATTTGGGGCTCTTCACGGTTTGAATTCCTGGTTGCATCGACTACCGCACCTCCCCTGTTAATATGGGCAAATTGAACTCCTTCCGCTTGATCTCGATTTCATCGTTAATGTACAGAATATAATCGGATAAGGCTTCTCGCGGATTTTCGCTGGCATTCACCACTTTTCTAAACGCATTGTCCAAATGCCTGCCCGTGAAATATCCTCCTGGCACTTGCGGAATGCCTCGCACCCATCTCCATTGGTTATTCAAATTCCGGTAATCCTTCACCGGCCATGGCAGCTCCTCCAGCGCTTCGATGTTGGCCGTCGGATAGCGGGCCGCCTCACCCATCAAGCCTTCCATCTCTCGTCCATACGCAATTTGCGTATCCTTGCCGGTCCACCACTTCAGAAATTCCCAAGCGGCCTCTTTGCTCTTCGAATTCTGAAGCAGCATGACGGCGGTCGTATGGCTGGCAACCTCGTGGTTTACGGTGCCGTCCCCGCGTTCAGTGCCCGGCACGATCGTGAAATCCCACAGTCCCTTAATCTCGGGGGCCATAACCGTCAGCATGTTGTACGTCGTGTAATCCGCAATCCCGATCGGCATCTCTCCGGTCCGGAAACGGTTCGGAAAATCCGCTTGAAGCGGGAACTTGTAGCTGGTATAGAACTGCGTCCACTTCTTGAAGGCTTCCATGGAGATGTCGGAATCGAGCGCGCTCTTCGTATCGTTATCGCGGTAGAACTGCCCGCCGTTCTGGTACAGCAGCATCGCGAACGTAGCATTCGGGACCAGGCTTGCATTAGTGGCTTCCAGCGGCAAATAAAATTCCATGTTGTGCTTCTGAAGCACGGAAATCATGTCATAGATTTCTTGCCAGGTCGCGGGCGGCTTTAAACCAAGTTCCTCCAAAATATCTTTCCGATAGAACAACATCGGGAAGGTTTGCTGCTCAGGCAAGGCGTATACTCCGCCGTTATACTTATAAGGCTCCAGCCCGCTGTCGCGAAACCGGGTAACCACCTGCTCGAAATCATCGAATTTCGTCAAATCGGCCGCAGCGCCCCTCATCGCGTAGTTGACCGGCACATCCTCGCCGATTTGCATCGCGACATCCGGACCCTCTCCGGCAAGCGTAGCTGGCAGAAGGATATTTCCCGGAACAAGCCGGAGATGCACCGGAATGCCCGATTCAGGCGTAAACGTGTCGTCGATCAATGCTTTCAGTACTTGGGCCTGATCGCGTCCGGTCGTTACCCAAACGGTAAAGGCGTCTTCTTCATCGCCGGCGTTGCCGATCGTGTCATAGTCTTCCGTGTATGAAGCCACGTAAGCGCCTAACTCATGGCCCGTTATTTCGAGAAACGACGCGTCCGGTTTGGGCAGCTTGCGATCCGGCGAGTGAATGATAAGGTAATCGAGCGAGATGGGCTGCTCTTTAATCTGCAGCATCCAGGTTCCCAGACCGCCTACGTTCACTTTATACGTATCCAAGCGCTTCGCGACGGTTTCGGGATTTTCGGCAAGCTCGTTCAGCTGGTGCACCATCGAATGCAGGACAGCTACCTTGTCGCTGCGCTCGCCCGTAGCCTCTTCCAGGTAATCGGCCACGCTCTGAATGATTTCGGCCTGCTCGGCGAACACCTCCACCATATCCGGAATCCGCTTCTCCAATTGATAATCGCGGAACGGATCCGGCGTATTGGAGGTGATCATCAATATTTTCCGGTACATTTCATTCAGTTCCAGCACGCTGGATTCAATCGTCTGCAAGAGCGGTGCGATCTCGCCAAGAGACACCATCATTCGGACCCGGTGCGTGCCTTTGGTGAAATGGAATAGATAAGGCTCTTCCTCGCCCAGCACATTCATCTGCCAATCGCGGTCGTAATGAAAGCGGATTCGTTTCATTTCCTGAAAAGGAAACTCCCCGTCAATCATAAGGCTGCGGGTGGCGAAGACGCCGCGGAGCTGGTCCTGCTTTTGCTTTAAGGCGATTTGGTATAATCCGTCTTCTTCCACCTCGAACTCCCATTCGATCCATTGCCCCGGCAGCTTCCAGTTGACGCCTCCGATGGTGTTGACTCTGATTTTGGAAACGTCGTAAGGCACCACGGTCGGGCTGGATCTGTCGGATGTTGGATACAAGGTCGGCGACGATTTCCGCTTGGCGTCCTCCGCTTGGATCAGAATGTACTGATCCCGGCTCGGTTCCAAGCCCTCGGACTCAAATTCATTCGCCAGCTCCTCGTACGTTTTCAAGGCATGATCCTGGTACAGCTCGATATAATCAATGGCCATCGGCTCCCGCAAGGACGTTAGCGTAAGCTTTTGCTTGCCCTTGTCAAAATAAAAGGAATACGGCTCATCATAATAGCCATACCGATCGGAGAGCGGCGCAAGCTGCCATGAAGGCTTTTCGACCTGCCTTGGCCGCAGATCGTTTCCCCGGTTATCCTGCCTGATTTCTTCGTCCCGATTTCCCCATACCCTGTCGAATAACACGATATCCGCACCTTTGAAAGGCACCTCGTCATTGATAGAGAACTGTCTTTCGATCGCCGAACTCTTACCTTCAATAGGATAATATCGGATCCGTATATGGTATAAGCCCGGTTCTTCCACGTTCACGTCCCATGTGATGGAACCTACCTCTGGCGTGATCACGGATTTGCCTTCGGAACCGTGTAATTTCTCCGCGATCTCGAATCCCTTCCCAGCGGTTGATACAAAAGACTCGCCTTCGATGCGGACAATGCGGTCCGGACGATTTGCCGATGCATGGGCGTCTAAATACTGGCTGTACCCGTCCTGCCCTTCCGTTTCCATGATCGCTTCAAAGTCGGCGGTCGCTTGAACGGTGCCTTGGTTTGTCGATTTCGAAGGGTAGAAGGCCCATAGAGACAAAAAAAATAGGACGATGACAAGTATGGCGCTGCCGAAACGCTTGTTCCTGGTGTTCAATTTCTCTCCCTCCCACACGGTTAATCCATCCAATGACCGCCCCTGCCGCAGCAATGAGCTCCGCAGGGACGATCGGTCTTCGGCTAATATTCAAGGTCAAGGACCATATACTTCGTCGATGGCCGCTTGAAACGTTGACTTATACTTCTCAACAACGGTGGAAACGGATATCCCTTCATTCAGCTCCCCGACGAAATCGTAGTACTTCAAATTCGGGAATGTATTGTGGTCAAGAATCATCATGTTTGGCGCCACCATTTTGGCGTTATTCAAGTCGTCTTCATTCGAGAATATCGTTTCGTATGAGCCTTGGTCCGGATAATCGTATACGGAATCAATGTCGTTGATTTTCTCCCAGATATACAGCAACTGTTCCGGATTTTCGACGGCTTTCGGAATGGTAAGCGCCTGGAAGAGTGCTTCGGCAGAGTGGTATTCCGTTGCGTTCGGCCCTTTTGGAAAAGGTACGAAACCGATGTCGTAATCCGGCATATCCGTCTGCAAGCCGCTCATCTCATAGAGGGCACCGGCGTACATTAATGTATTGCCTTGACGAAAAAATTGCCCTGGCTCCGTCCAGTCGCCGCCCTCGGTCGGTCTTGCTATTTTCTCGATGGCAATACGAGAAATGAATTGAAGTGCATCCAATGTTGCAGGATCATCGAGATTTTGCTTATCTTCTTTGGTCAGCCCCGTATTGTTGGAATACAAGGCATGGTCCATGAGCGAGGAGTTTGCTAGCCCCCAAGTGTCCAGCTTGCCATCGTTGTTCGTATCTTTGTTGGCTTCCTTAGCCACTTGGATGAATGTTTCCCAGTTCCAGTTATCTTCGTTCACGTACTCTTGAAGCGGCTTTAAGCCAAGCTGGTTCATAAGTGTACGATTGTAAAAGATGCCTTGAACCAGATTTGCTTGGTTTTCGGTAAATCCGTACCCCCTGCCTTTATACGTGTAGTATTCCTTCGTAACCTTTTGATTAAAGGCGATGGGGTTTTGGGTGTATTCGTCGATCGGCCAAAGCAGATCCTGTTTAACCAAGGTAGGCACCGTATAGGTTTTGCCAAGTCGAACGATATCGCCGATCGGCTCACCGGCTATCAGGGAAGCGGTAACTTTCTCTTGGTACTCGCCATAATCGATCGCCACGTACTCCACTTTAAAATTATGCTTTTTCATCAGGTCTTCAAGGTTCTTCTTGCGCTCGATATTGTCCGGGGTATCCTCCGGAATTGTCATATCCCACCAAGAGACGATTTTGATGGTCTTGCCGCCTAAATCAAAATCCATATCCGGCGTTCTGTAGACTTCTTCCTCGCCGCTGTTTTCGGTCTCGTCCGTTCCCTTCGACGTCTCGTTTTCAGTGCCGCTATTCGTCTCCGATTCCACGGTTTCTTGGTTGCCGCTGCTTGGGCTGCCTGAGCCTCCGCTGCAGGCTGCAAGCAGCAGCGCCAATCCTAATAACAGAACCATTAATTTGCGAACACGCATCTTTAATCCCCCTCAACGATTGATGTTTGGTCCATATTCATCCAAAGTTTAGCGCTTACATTTCCATGCAACAACCTGGGGAAATCGGGATGTTCAACCTGTGAAACGCTAGATAGCCAGCTTGTTCTGCGGCATGTTCACCGATCTTTATAACCCAGCTATGAAAGAAGTAAAGAACGGCTAGCTATGCAAAGAAAAGCACATTGTGAAGAACGGGATCGGGGCAACATAATGAAAGCGTAAACATTTTTGAATGATATTCCGTTTAAGGAAATGTACGGGGGGGGAGTCAACATATCTAAGATGCTGTATATCAATATAAGTTGCTATTCCGAAAGCGACATGTTTCGCCTGCAGGATTGGGGCAAATGCGGGATCAACATGGACATCTGCGAACATGATTGCGACGCATCGCTGCATCTGATCGAGGAGAATGGCTATTCGCTGGCCGTCATCAACATGAACGGCAACCCTACAGAAGGATTGGAACTGTGCGGTCGGATCCGGAGGATCAGCCGATTGCCCATCATCGTCATCGAGGATGCCATGAAATTTGCCGTCATCCGAAAAGCGCTGCAGCTTCAGGTCAGTGATTACTTGCCGAGCACGTTGCCGGCTGAGGAATTGGTGAAGAGCGTAGCAGCTATAAAGGCGAACCATCACCGCACTGAGGATGACGTGATCCACAGAGTGAAGGAATATGTAGGAAAAATGCTTCACGAAAATATTACCCTGAAAGACTTATCGAGCAAATTCCATTTCAACCGCTCCTATCTTGGTCAAAAGTTCAAGAACCATGAAAATATGAGTTTTAACGAATATTTGCTCATCCAGCGCATGGAAAGAGCGAAAATATTGCTGGAGCAAACGGATCTCAAGGTTTACGAAATTGCGTATGAGGTGGGCTATACGGAAATCGACTGGTTCTATAAGCGATTTAAATCCTATACCGGCGTAAGCGCGAACGAATATCGGAAGATGGTCGCCTCCTAATAGTTTTAAGGGAACGCGTCAACTCTCCCAGACTTTGGAGAACTCGCAGCAAGTTTTACAGGCCTATATCGACATTCGAAACCAAACGGACCTCAAGCTCAATTCCATGGTTTACGATGAGTATGCACCAGCCTTACAGCTCCCTCGTTTTTCAGACGGTTGGGAACCGCCTTCGGCGCCGACTCTGCGATGGATTTTCCATCATGTTTTCGATCATGAATCGTACCATGTCGGTCAAATCGGCGTCATCGCACGTCTGAACGACTTTCCCGGCCCCCTCTTCTGAACGTAAATCCGCTCTCTGCTGTCATCTGATTTCTCATCAGGGAAAATAACATGTCAGCAGTTCACTTCAGCTTTTCCATACTTTCAAGTTCCGGAAGTCCCGCTTCCGGACGTTTCTCGATGATCTATTGTACATTCAATGACAAGAACCACAACGGAAATGGCAAGCCATAACCAAATGTTCATTCCATTCCTCCACTCATCCAGGGTTTAAGTGATCTGCGACAAATTCAATCGGCTCGTCTGCCGCCCTCGATGTAATCATAAATATAAAAAGCCGCATTCAGCGGCTGCTTATATTACTATGTTTTTGTTACCCGACACTTAATAACATAAATGACATGAACATGATAATCGAAATATACCGTAGTCGCGATTCCCCATGGTGGAGTGGTTTTCCTCTCGTTACCGGACACTGCTTCTTTGCCAGCCACACTATGATCGGAACTCTACAGCTTAGACCGCCTCGGCCTCCGCTAATGCGGTTAGCAAATGCAGGTCTTTTTCTTGCTGCCGATGCGGCCCATCGACTCGATCTTGCCGATATATTCCGTTGCAATCGGAACTTTGCATGCCGTATCGCCGACATCCACATGCACCTTGCCGACCGACTCTGCGACAGCCTTCGCTTCCTCTGTTAATGCCTCAACGTATGCGCCGACCGAAATAACAAAAGTATTCATAACATAGCGTACCCAGTTGCGCTCACCGTGAATGGTGTCGCGCACTCTGGTTAAATAACTGCGTATCTCCTCCAAGTCGAGCGCTTCGTCTGGCGCAACCGATACATAATTGGCATATGTGCTCCATCCGCTTACAGCGACCAGTTCCTCCGGCGAATCAATCCACTCCACCGCCAGATCATGCGCATACGGACTCTCTGCGGCCACTCTGGCTACTGTATACTCGGCGGGCGAATGCCAATTGGCTCCCGTTACCCAATGCTGCAACTGTTCTTTGGTGATCGTCTTCGGATTGATGCTTAGCCCCGCCAGGTACATCGCATCATAGTTGCCGGAATCATACAACTGCAGAGCGAGTGCTTGGTCTTTTTTCACATGCTTAACGAGCCTCTTCATGTCCCCAATTTTGACGCCAAAGAACGGCTCTTTCGCACCATGGCGAATATAAGTGCTTTTCGTCTGCTCACTACCCATGCCAGCCAATGCTTCCATGATTTCTTCATAGGTCATCTATTATTCACGCTCCTAAACCTATATTAAATCTTCGAGAGGTTCGTTGTCATCATTTTGACTACTATGACCCGAATCTCGCCTTTCAGCCCCCTTGCGATTTGAATTTTTCCTGAAATTTTAACAACTTGTGGTGATACCAGCAAGCTGACACCACCTGCAGCGTGGATCAATAAGAATGATAACATTGGTGATATCGAAAAACAGACCGATTCAATATAGATATCGGTCTGTTTTGACGCAGGAAGAAAGAACGTTATAGCTTCTTGTAACTTAATCCTGATTTACTTAAAACCACTAGCGTCTACGGAAGTACCGAAGGCAACTTGCAAGTAACGCATCAAAAACAGTGATAAATACTCTGCCACCCTTGGCAATCAGGACCAATGGCGGAAGCGTCCGACGGTTCGGCGGCTGAAGTGGGTTGATATCCGACGTACCATGCGCGGGTTCGGTATCAGTCTTCGATAGCCTGATAGACCATGGTCCAGAAGTCGTGGATAAGATGCGCAGAATCCGGAGTGGACATCCCGACCTGGGTGAGCAGGATTCCGATGAGCTGTTTGTCGGGGTCGGCGTACGCCGAGGTACCGCTTCCGCCGTCCCAGCCGAACTGGCCGATTGACGCGTAGTCACCGCGGTAGGTGCGTACGGCCATCCCGAAGCCCCAGCCGCCGTGCTGCCCTTGGCCATGCGACAAATGGACATTGTTTTTGGCCAGGTCGTCCCGGAATGCTTGTTGCTCGGGCGTCAGACGGTTCGTTGTCATCAGCTGGACGGCGGGCCGGGACAGGATCCGTTCGGTCCCGTGCATCCCTTGGTTCAGTAGCATACGTAAAAACGCGTGGTAATCGTCAACGGTTGAGAGCAACCCACCACCTCCGGCTTGAAATGCCGGAGGCTTACTGTAGCGTCCGCCTGCCGCTTCGTCCCACACGATGAACTCTCCGGTCTGCGGATCAGGGACGTAGGCAGGCGGCAGCCGATCAATCTTGCCTTCGGGCACGTAGAAGCCGGTATCCTTCATCCCCAGCGGTTCAAAGATGCGTTCGCGCAGGAACGTCTCGAATGTCTGACCCGTGACCCTGGCAACGAGTACGCCGAGCACTTCGTTGCTCATGTGGTACTGCCACCGCTCTCCGGGCTGGTAGCATAGCGGGAGCGTACCCAGGCGGCGCATCCATTCATCCGGCTCAGGCATCTCCTGCCCTGGCGTATCAAATAATCCATTCTCGAAGATCGCGTTTTGGATCGGTGAGCCCATTAGCGTCATATCCACTCCGAGTCCGAACGTAGAAGTCAACAGGTCCCGCACGGTAATCGGCCGTCGCGCAGGCACCGTGTCGTCCAGCGGGCCGTCGGGTCGTTTCAGCACTTGCCGGTTGGCAAGTTCGGGCAGCCATGTGTCTACTGGGTCGTCGAGATGCAGCTTACACTCATCGAGCAGGATCATCACCGGGGCGGCCCCGACCATCTTGGAAGTGGACGCCATCCGGAATATCGTGTCCTGGCGCATCGGCGCGCCACCGTCATGGCGCATCGTGCCGATCGCTTCGACGTGCGTCTCCCCGTTCCGGCTGACTAGGGCGACGAGCCCTGGAATCTTCCCGGAATCGACATGTTTTGCCAGCACGTCGCGCATTCTGTGCAGCCCTGTTTCGGAGAAGCCTCCACTCTTTTGTTCCATCATCTTTATCATTAAGTTTCCCTCACTTTACTTTTTTTTTTCAGTCCTATTGTTTAAACTCCAAAATCTCTCCTTGCTTATCGCTTTCCTGCAAGCTTGGCATCGGATCCCCTTCCTTAAATGACCGTAACTTTTGACAAATCAGCATCCATGCCTTTCAGTAGAGCAAAGGTTAATTTATCCATCGTTGCACCGTCAAAGCAGATGGTTTTGATCATACGATAGTACTTTTTAGTCAATGTAAACCCCGGATGGAAAGAAACATGATGAAGAGTAGCGCCCTTGAACGAAACGTCGGTTAATGCAGCTTTCTCAAACTTGACGCCGATAAACGTCTGTCCGTCCAAACGTTTCCCGCTCAGATCGGAGTCCTTGAAGTCAACCCCATCAAATAAGCAATCTTCAAACATCGTGTTTCTAAGATCGGTCATCGTTAACGTGACGTCGGTCAGTCTTACTCCTGTGAATTTGGCTCCGTGAAGCTCAGACTTGCTGAAATTCGTTCGTACCAGGATCGTCTTATTGAAGCTTGCATTCGTCAGGTCAAGCATGGATAGGCTGCAGTCCGTCAGATTCGCGCCATCAAAATTGGCTTCCCGTACATCACTGCCCTTAAACGTACTGCCGGTCAAATCTGCGCCCAAAAAGTCGGAACCGTGCAATCCGCTGCCTTTAAACTGTCCTTTATGGGCCGTAACGTCTGCAAAATCGCTTTTCACCAGGTTGCTTGCGCTAAAGTTTGTCAGTGCATGCCGTTCCGGCGAGCGGGTGTTCATAGTCTGATTCATAACATTCACATCTCCTTATAATTAAGTTTTTAACAAGCTTATGAACTGGATCACCTATTCATACCAACCGTTGGTATGAATAGGTTGAAAAATAAGCTGCCTTTCGGCAGTTAGTTTTCTTTGATGATTTCTCTAGCTGACACACGAAATAGCTCCTCGTATCGTTGATACATTTGCTCATCGAATAGGTCAAGCCCCAAGCCTTTCAACATTTCATCGAAGAATCTTACCTTGCGCAACATCATCTCGGGCGAAGCCTGGATGACCTCCGGGTTTAGCCACAGGTTGGTGAGAATGACCAAAGCTTCGCTAAGTTCCCTTGGATAGTCAGTTCGGATCGAGCCGTCACGCATACCCTGTTCGATGATGGGTTGGATATAGACGGGTACGGCTTTTTCGATGATGTTCTCGATCTGCGCCGCCAACAGCTTCGGATTGCGTAAGAGATTCGGCCCGACCGATGCCAGTTCGTTGCGGGCAGCATTGTCGAGGGAGACTTGGGAAATCTTGCGGAGCTTCTCCAAGCCGTTCAGCCCATTGTCATCCCGGATGCCGGCCAGCATTTCGTCAACGCCTTTGAACGCATGATCGATGACAGCCTGCCAGATCTCTTCCTTCGACTTGAAGTGATGGTAAATAGCCCCTTTCGTCAGCCCGCCCAGTTCATTAATGATATCCTGAATGGAGGTTTGCTCGTATCCTTTTTGCATGAACAGGTTTAGAGCCACGGTTAGGATTTGGTTGATTGTTTCTTCAGGATATTTATTTCTTGCCATTTGCCCCCTCCTTTCATACATTCGGTTGGTATGTTACAAATATATCCAATCACTCTTTTGATGTCAACCCCTTTTTTTTAAAAAAACAGCAAATGGTCGAACCTGCTGTTCCTTATTTATAGCTATAGTTTCCAATTACGTCCGTTTTTTTGACTTAGGTTTCGTGAGTTCAAAGCTATGATGCACCATTTCGAAAATATCATCCTCTTCCATGTTACGATCTAAAATAATGGTATTCCAGTGCGTTTTGTTCATGTGATACGCAGGCTTAACATCTTCATAAATGTTGCGTAGGAAATCGGCTTTGTTCGGTTCACACTTGACGTTAAGGCAAAGATGTCCATCGAGGTTAAAAATCATTGCAAATATCTTCTTGTTTTTCTTGTGACGTAAAACAGTCCATTTATCATCAAACGGTTTGTCTTTATAAACATCGGGGTAGGTTAGGCAAAAGGAGATTATTTCCTCCTCCATCATTTTATTTTCCTCCTTGCTAAGAATAAATGTCTTTCTTATATAGAATGGGTATCACTTGAGTTTCCGTTCTTCCTTCCATAAAATAAATATAAGTTGAATCCCTATGATGATAGACACTCAACTTATACTAATTCTATCTTCTTACCGGAGGAATCATGAAACTAGTTGCTTTTTTTCCTTATCGAAATGATGTGAGGAAGATCCTGATCCCTTATTTAAACCAATTGACGGAAGAACAGTGGTATGCAACGCATCCCGCCCATCCCAACTCTATCGCCTGGATCGTTGAGCACATCGCACGCAGTGAAGACGAATGGATTAACGTCATTAGTTTTAAGGGAACGTGTCAACTCTCCAAGACTATGGATCATCCGCAGCAAATTTTACAGGCCTATATCGACATTCGGAACCAAACAGACCTCAAGCTCAAATCCATGGTTTACGATGAATGTGCACCAGCCATTCAGCTCCCTCCTTTTTCAGACGGTTGGGTACCGCCTTCGGCGCCGACACTGCAATGGGTTTTTCATCATGTTTTCGATCATGAGTCCTATCACGTCGGTCAAATCGGCGTCATCGCTCGTCTGAACGGATTCCCCGGCCCCCTCTTCTGAACGTAAAGATCAATTTCGTTTGTTAACGGTAAAGCCGGTTGTTATCCAACGTCGAACGAATTAAGCTACCGGAGCTATAGCCCAAGAGTTTGATCATTTAGTTGGCTAGAACAAGCAGTGGGTACAGTGTAATCGTACAGATATTTACGAATCAAGAAATTTTTTTGCGGCAGCCAAGAAAGCTGGTAAATTATCATCATGCACAAAGTGCCCGGCATCCTGTATCATCACCAATTCACAATTCGGAATAAGCTCAGAAACTTCGCGTAATTTGTTATGAGGAATGTGACTGGAGCCTCCGCCTATAATAAGAGTAGGCATGATAATGTCATTAAGACGCAACCACCAATCGGGATTGGGTTCATTAAGTTGCCGTAAAATCGAAGGCACTACTTGCCAATCAAACGGCAGGGGATCAGAAGGTTTGGCAGGAACTTGGATCGGCTTATCCGCAAAAGGAGGCGGAGTGTCTTCAACGATCAACCGTTCTATCCTCGACGGATAGAATTCCGAGAAAAGATAAGATACGGTTCCCCCCATGGAATGGCCAAGAAGCGTAAATCGTTCCAAATTCATGGCGTTTGCAAAATGAAACAAGTCATCGCACATCAGTTCAAAAGAGTATGTACCTATTCTTGCACTCCCCCCGTGACCCCGCTGATCTAAAGCTAAAACGCGGAATTTGTCTCCTAATGCAAAAGCGACTTGATCCCATGATTCTGCGCTTGTTCCAAGCGCGTGAAGTGCAACAAGCGGCGGTGCAGAAGGCTCCCCGCTCTCGCGATATTGAAAAGTGTGTCCATTCAATTCAATTTGCTTCACACGTGTTTCCATCTCCGCTCATCTCCTAATTTGAGATTTGCCCCTTTTAAACGGTAGACTAGATACAAACTCCCTTCTAATCTGCTTCTTTAGGAAACTGTAGATAAGTAGAAATGTAAATAGAACCGATAGAATTCGGGTTTTTTGTTGATATTATCCATGGGACCATTGACTACAAGTTCAAGCTGTTTACTAGGTGTATCTAAGGTGAGTGCTTCTTCCATGACAACAGGATCATCAGTGCAAGTAATCTCAAAATATAAAAACAATGCAAACGCTCCATTTTCTACTGTTTTTTTAGTATTAGTTTATTATTGAGTGAACATTTAGTCAATATAAAATAAAAACTGGAATCGCGCCAGACATTAGATAATCATCCGAAAGCGTTTTTAACGGAATATTGTACAACCACCAATTTAAAAAATGCTTGTTTGGCCGGCTGCCTTCTTGTTTTTATTGAACTAACGTTACCCGTTTCAATGATCCCTCATACCGAAACAAAGACGTATTTATCCCTTTATTGATGATCCAACGTTCTGTCTGTCTTCATCATTCAGGAGGTTTTTCGTACCGCGAACCACAATTCAACATAATTAAGGCCATCTCTGCCTCCATAGACTTCGAATTCCATCCCATCGACCTGTTCGTAACCTGCTGTTGGAAGCCATTCTGAATAAAAGCGGTGGTATAACGACTCAATGGAATCATTAAATTGATCCCATGTAAACAGTTCGGATGGGAATATAGCCCACGTGTGTGAAGGGATCGTGATTTCCGAATATCCTTCCGTTTTACTGGAATCGCTCTTAAATGAACACAGCATATACGGAAACGTATCCGTTTCGGTTTTTCGATAGCTGCACACTGCATGCACTTTATACAAATCCTTACTCAGATATAAGGTAATTCACCCGCATTGGTAGCGAGTCTCTCTACCTCCCCATTGGCATGGCATTGTTGCCATAATCCCCCCGGTGTAGTCGGTCCATCGCCATCTCCGCTTGTTTGAAACACTCTTTCAATACCAAATACTTGGAAAGATTCCTTGGTTTCGATCCGATAATTCATCGCCTCAACCCCTTTGATTGAAATAAGAAAGGAAAGCCGTGGATATGCTTTCAACGCGACGCTTTCTTGACGAGCCGTAGTTGGATTGACACCATGCATCGATTGAAAAGCTCTCGCGAAAGAAACCGGTGAATCATAACCGTACTTAATGGCAATATCAATCACTTTCGTATCGCTATTCAACAAATCAATCGCTGCAAGAGTAAGCCGTCTGCGTCGTATATATTCCGCCAGTGTAACATCCGTAATGAAGGAGAACATTCTTTGAAACTGATAACACGAACAGCAAGCTTGTCTTGCTATCTCCGTCAGGTCGATTTCTCCGGATATATTCATTTCGATATAATCCAATGCCCGATTCATCCTCGTAAGCCAATCCATTTCTTACCCTCCTCTCCATCGAAGTATAGAGTAACAGCGACTTTGTATCGCAACTTTTTATGCACAAGTAAGTTGGCATTATTTCCTCTACATGATTCGGCAGGGACGGATTTAACTCCTTTATTAATCAAAACTGCCCATAAGCTTAATAAAAAGGCTGTTGAATTCTAATTAGATATGTACCGAATCAGTAATCGGACCAACTTGATGTCCATTACGGTAATAGGCACAAGTTCTTCTCCTTGGCTCGGGACAAAAACTTGTACCGATAAAACAAAAAAGCCGCTAAATTAGCGACTTTCAATGGGACCATTTTTCAGATCCCTCGACATGGACAATGGGACAACGTTTTTGCCCTCCGTCAATTCCATATGGTAAATCCCCCCTAGATTTAGGCAATTATTTCAACCGGCCTCCCTTTTTATTACTTTCCTCCAACATGAAACACACCAATTACAGTTTCACCATCAACATCAAACAGCGGAATATCGTGACCATCTGGTGATCTTCTGTTCTGTATTGCAATGGCTTCCTCGGGTGATTTTGGCAGCTCGCCGTCTAAGTCTTTTTTTAGCACATATCCTGCAGTGCCATCCACACCTATAGCACTAATTAATTCAGGTTCCGTTTTTGGAGAAGTTGCATCTGAGCTAGAACCGTATGTCTGTCCGTTTTTATTTTTAGGATAGTTCATATGCTTATCGCTAATATGAAAAGAACCAATTATGGTTTTCCCATAAACATCATACAGTGGGACGTCACCAGGTTCACCGAGATAATCTTTTTTCAGCAAATACCCTTTAATGCCATTCACACTTCCCGCATGGATTAAATCTGGTAGCATTTCAACGGAGGTGGTTTCTTCAGCAGAACCGTATGTCTGTCCATGTTCATTTTCAGGATAGTTAGGAGAATTTGTGTGGCTTTGACTAGTCGTACTTTTAGCATATGTGTTTTGGAATACCATTACACCTCCTACTAAACAAACTATAAAAACCACACTAATCAATATTCTATTGCTTTTAGAATACATCCTCACATTTTCGCTCCTTTCTCACTCTTCACACTGTAACCGTTCGTCCCGTCATTTCACTCCTTATGCTATACCATATAATGGAAATTACGCAAATCTGCCCATTAGCTTAATGAAATAGCTGTCGAATTACAAAAAAAGCCGCTAAAAATAGCGACTTTCTTTGGGACCATGTTTTTGTCCTCGAGAATTAATCTCCCTTTACTTCATTATCGTTCGGAATTAATTCATACAATGCACGAACATCACAACCGATGGAATCGGCGATCGATATGGCCATTTTGAGTGGCATCACTCTTTTGTTTTCAATAAAGTCGTAAACCCGCTCCGGTTTGAAACGCAAGTCTTTTGCCAGCCATTCCGCTGACTTTCCGGATTCCATCAATCGTTCATTCAGTAAGCAACGTCCTAGTTCAAATTTCAAGCAGCGATGACCTCCCGCATAAGATAATCTTTAACCTTAAGCGTTGTCCATTGCCAGCATGGATATACTTTATAAAGGGCCCATAATGATGAAGTTTCCCATGCGTCTGTCCAATATGTTGGGCGAGTTCCAACGCCGGGCTATCGTCTTCCGTTAGTTTATTGATCCATTCTTTGAAAAAGGAGACAAGTCTATAAGATTTTTACGGCGTCGGCGGCAAAACTACGGCTCCATTCGCCTTGCCGTCAAGGCCAAGAACTTCGATTTCATCAAGGAAGACCCAGACGTTGACCGGGAATTCGACCTTGACGTAGCGGGCGTACACTTTATCGGCTCCCGCTTTTCCCGGTACGCCGTCTGCTGACCCGCTCCATTTCACGAATTCGGCAGAGACAGTATCATGTGCCGGTGGTGGGGAAACGGTCGCCAGTGTACTCCAGGTTTGGCCGTTCGTTGAAACGGAAAAATCGACGTTCTGAGGGAAATAGATGCCGGGTCCTTGATCCTGAAGAAAATGGGCTCTGATGGATCCGATCGATTTGTTGCGGCCCAAATCCAATGTGATGGTGCGGCTTCGTTCCTCAGGGTAGGCGCTTCCCGCATGACCCTGCCACTGCTCGTTACTGAAATCCATTCCGCCGAATAGGCCGTTCGTCAGTTCATTTCCGGAATCGGGATAGTTGCTGTTCGGCGGTCGCGAAATGGTATAGCTTAGACCTTGAGCCAGATTGCTAAGGCCCCAGTCGTCAGACCAAGTTTCCATGAGAACTTGGGCATAGGTATCAAGCACCGTTGCTGCCGGTGCCGATATCAATCCTTGCGCTTGCACGGCAGGGTCGTGAATGTGCGCGAGGAAATCCTGCATATACGATACGGCGTCCTTCGGCTTGTTTTGCTCCAGAAGCTGCTTGATGTTCTGCAAACGATACAACAACTCATTGCCAAAAACCGAATCGATCTCGCTCGATGCGACATAACTCCGTACCAGCTCCTCCATTGTCTCCGGCGTCGGGCTGCTGTCAATCGTGTACGTTCCGTTCAAGAACTGGTACAGCCAGTCGTACATTAAACGCAAGCTTGGGTCCTTGCTAACCCCTAAGTTGTATACAGCATTATTGCCTTGGTAATATGCTCTAAATCCATTCTGCATCAAGCCGGTTTCAACGCCGCTGTTCAAGTATTCGATATAACGATCGCGGAATACGCCCTCCGTCAGCATCCGGTCATCGAACTCAAGCTCGATCGACATCCCATATTGCTTGGCCAGGTTCGCGGCATCCTCCAAACGGTCGGAATCCATTTCGCCGAAGAAATAGTTAGGCTGTAGCGCCACGGCATCAAACCCTACCTCTTTCCACATAAAGCTTTTATAAGCCAAAGAGTGAGGAATCCAGAAAAATTTCAAGTTCATGTCATGAACTTTGCCGCTTACAGCTTTGAGCAAATCCGGACCTGTATCGCTTGTGCTGATTTGTTCTTCCAGCCAATACATGCCGACAAGCTCCAGATTGGAATAGTTCGCCTCCTGCCATCTTTGGCGGACCTGATCGAGCCACCACTGCATCGCTTTTATCCGATTGTCGAGCGCTTTCTCTTTGCCGACAACCGAGTCGTTAAAGCTTTCGGATACCCCGTCACCGTCAATGTCGCCAAAGTCGTTTACGTATTCCCCCGGGTTCGGTATCATGAGTACAACCTTCATCTTATGATCAGGCTGGTGCAGCTTGGCCCCGACTTCCACAGTAGCCTCATTCAGCTGCTGCATATCCCCTGCGGCTGCGAAGGTTTTATCCAAATACCAGTTCCAGTCCTCCAGGATCGTTTGTCCGACGCCGAAGTCACGGCCGGCAGGCGAAGCCAGTCCGAGATATAATATCCCGTCAAAAAGCCAGTCGACAGGCTCGCCATCTTGATTTACATAACTGATATTAGGGATAATCCGTTCTTTGTTCCAATCACCCAAACCATCTGCATATTGTCCGTTATACAGCAGATTCAGGTTCCGGATACCGGCCGTAGCTTCTCCCGGCTCCAAAAAACGAGGCGGTTCGGCAGGAACCTTTACCGCCCCCTGGGCCTTGCCATCCGTCCCTATAATTTCGATTTCGTCAATGTATTCCCATTGCGAAGGATGCATCGTAAAGGTTACTTTAACATAACGGGCATAAGCCAGCTTGCCGTCCGTATTCCCGCCTTTGATACCATCCCGGCTGCCGTCCCATTCAAAGGTTTCCTGTCTTGGCGGTCCTTCCCCCCAGAGCAGCTGGGTGGCGTTATGGGACAGCAGTCCCCAATTTTCTTTATCGTCGGAAACATACATCGAAACGGTTAAAGGAACGAGGATCGAGTTGGCAGGATAGTCTTGGAAGAAGTGAGCCGTAATCTTTCCGATTGACTTTTCCTCACCGAGATCAAAGACGACTTCCCGCGTTTTTCCACGCACATGTCCTACCCATGCCGTGTCGTTCATATCCAAGGTACCGTATTTTCCATCCGTAAGCTTGTACCCGCCGTCTGGACGCGACGCTTCTGGCTCCTCGGACCATTCATAAGGGAGACCGGCCGCCAGATTGCGGAATTGTATCTCCTCCACTGCCGAAGATGCACCCCTCTGGTTTGTATTCGGCGCTGAGGATGCTTGTTCCGCTTCCGGTTCCCCGGCATCCGTCGGCTGATCCGGTGCGAATTGTGGATCTCCTGCATCTTGTCCTTCCATCTGCGCTGCAGCTCCCGCCTGCGCAAGAACCACTTTTGGAACAGGCGATATCGCCTGCACCGCGGAAACCGGGGCCATCAGCAATACGGCTGCCAGCAGGGCGGATCCCCATTTCTTATTTGAAATCATCTGGTCAACTCCTTTTTTACTCTCGAGTGTTGTAGAAATGCCTAAAATCATTACCACATTGTGAAGAATACCTGAATGGATCCCCCCTTTCATGAAATATGGCATCAGCCTCATTTGGAACCGCTTTCAAAAACAAAAATTTCTCATTCCCCATTTCCTTCTTTGCTCGCGAACTTGTGCGGCATCCGGGGTACTCACTTTCCAAGCCCGGACGCCGTGGATGTCCGCCATCATTACGGCGCAGCAAGTGATTCCGTTCAATTTTGCCTATCCCACACACACATCGTTTTGAAGATTTCTACAATTAAACGCCCGCTTCTTCCTTGTGATACATCTCGGTCAGCTTTATGCTTCTGCCTTGCTGTAAACGGGATCGTTCGGAAGCGAAGGCAATCAAATGGCTTTGCAAGGAAGCTGTAGCCGATGTAAGTCCTTGGGACGGGTTGCGATCGAACTTATATACATTTTTAAGGAAAGAGCTCACCATGCGCTCATCGCCTCCGCCGTGGCCGTCTCCCTGCACGCTGCATTTCATTTCAATTTCTTCGCCCGTTGCATAGCGGTACAGCGTAAATGAGCCCTTATCCATGTCGCCGATGATCTCTCCCTGCGTGCCCATAATCTGCACTCGGCGAGTACCTCTCTGGGTTAATCCCGACATAATAAAGTTAGCGTTAGCGCCGCTGGCAAATTCCATATTGACGACCTGATGGTCAACAACATTGTTATCGCAGCGATAGACGCAGCGCCCGAACGGTCCTTCCTTAAGTGCCCGGATAATGCCTTCCTGTGACAAATCGTGCGTCATATAGCGCGCCCAATGATCGGCAGGTTGCTCCAAATACATTTTAATCGCTGAAAAGGCACATTCCCTCTCAGCTTCGCAACCGTCGATGCAGCGGTCCGTTGCACCCTCCGGCGCGTTCTCGGCTTTAAAATGAAGCAATGAGCCAAAGGAGCTGACCGCTGTGCACGGCTCATCCATCAGCCAGGAGATGAGGTCCAGGTCATGGCAGGATTTGGCCAAAATCATCGGGCTTGTTTCCTCGGAATTGCGCCAATTACCGCGTACGTAGCTATGAACCATATGGTGATAGCCTACGTTCTCTGTCAGCTGAATGGTGCCGATGGCACCCAGCTCCCCAGCCTCAATGCATTTCTTGATGCCCGACCAGAACGGGGAATAACGAAGCACATGCGTGACCACCAGCAAACGCTTAAACTTAAGGGAAGCCTGCTCCAGTTCTATGCATTCCCGCATATTCGGTGACATCGGTTTCTCCAGCATGACATGGTAGCCCAGCTCCAACGCTTTCAATGTCGGTATATAATGCATCCGATCAAGCGTGCAGATGATCATCACGTCGGCTATTTTTCCCTGCTCGAATGCTTCTTCCCAAGAATGATAAACATGCTCCTCAGCGATTTCATGAATCTCTGCAAAGCGTTGTCTGCGTTCATCATCCGGCTCGGCTACGGCAACAAACTTCAGCTCATTCGGAAATTTTTCCGCATACGGTCCATAGATGTATCTTCCTCTACTGCCTGCGCCTAATAGTACAGCCGTTAATGTTCTCAATGTTAGTCCCCCTTGCATGTACAATTGCATTATAATTTCATTGTAAGGGGTGACTCCGCGCATCAAAATAGATCATTGCTTACATTCCATATACATTTATTGACCTTGCTGCATCGTTTCGGTGCGGGCCGTCCGAAAATCCTGCGGCGTCATATCATTTTGCTTCTTAAAGAAACGGATAAAGGCAAGCGCTGAATTGTAGCCGAGCTTGGCGGCAATTTCATTGACTTTCATGGATGTATTGAGCAACATGTCCTTTGCAATGACATTACGGTAATCATTTACATATTTAGATAGTCCGATTCCCGTTATTTGCTTGTAAAGCCTTGATAAATAGGATGGGTTCAAGCTGACATAATCCCCAATCGCGGTTAGGGATATATCATCCGCAATATGCTCCTCTATATAACGATGCACCTTATTGACGACCTCCGCCGGCAGCTCTGTCCCTCGAATCGCATTCCATTCAAAAAAGCAGTCCGCGATTTGCCAATAATATGGAATGAGCTCCGTCCATGAAGCGGTCTCCTCCTGGCGGAACAGCATGTCCATATTCATCTGGGTATTCATATAGTCTCGCATGTCTTTATTTTTGTGCAAATGAGCCAGAAATACCGCAGATAGGAAATGGTACAACTCCACCTTGCGCTCATAAGGAGTATCCGGTTCGTTCCAGATGTCTGTCAATTCAATAAACAGATGATTAAACTGCTCGCGGTGATTATTTTCAAGACAGCTCATCAGCAGCTGTACGCGAGCGTGAAAAAAGCTGTCATGATAGCTGTTCACCTTCTCTTTTTCTTCGGACTTCTGAAGATCTTGATCGGTCATGATGACCTCATGGAACAAGCCATGGCCCTGCATAAGACCGTATTTCATCGCATGAAAACGATCCGACAGCCGATTCCATGGGACAGCCTCGCTGCCAATAAGAAAAGATACGGAGAGGCTTAGCAGCTTTTTGCTGGTTGCCTGTATCGTCTCCAAATGGCCGCTCACATAGCGGTATGCCCGGGTCCATTCCATCGTACCGGTATCCTCCGTTATCTCTGAGCCGGCTTTAGGCTGGAAGATCCATACCATTTTGTTCATATCAAATACGACGGAGAAGCAGCGCACATGGGCGGATAAATACTCATCGCCGATATTTTGAAGGGCGTAAGCGAGCAAAGCCTTATCCGGCGCCGTGAACATTTCCTTCCAGGCATCGATCCGGCCAATCAGTAAATAGACAGGCAGCGATGCGTCGAGCGGAATGTCCATTTCCGCAAAAGCGTCCCGAAGCTGCTGCCCCGTCATCGTCTTGCCTTGAAATAAGCCCCAAATATATTCCTTCTGCAAGGAAGGCATCGCTATTCTCATTTTGGACTGGGCACGCAGGATCATTTGAGCCTGTCCCTGCTCCTCTTCAATTTCCTCTATCGCCCGTTCAACGGTATGAATGATCTTCTCGTCGCTTTCCACTTTCAGCAAATAATCAAAGGCGCCAAACGTAAGGGCGTTCTTCGCATAGTGAAAATCATTGAACCCTGTCAATAAAATAACTTTGCACGCCGGCCACTGCGATTTGATTTCCTGCAGCAGCTCAATGCCCTCGATGCCGGACATCTTAATGTCCGAAATCACAATATCCATCCGGTGATGTGACAGCACCTCAAGCGCCTCTTCGCCGGAATAGGCCTTCATGACTTCAAGCGCCAAATGCTCCGTCTTCTCGAACAACTCCAGAAGACCATCTACAATAATCGGCAGATCATCCACGATTAAAAGCCTGTACATGGCGATTCCTCCTTAGCTCATGCTCAGTTTAATAATAGTTTGAAGCCCGCCAAGCTCAGAGCGTGATACGTCAATCCCATACTCTTCTCCATAACGAAGCTGAATTCTGCGATGAACATTAAGCAGGCCGGTTGTCTCCTCCATCTGGTTCGTTGAATAACGCAGCCTCTTGCCAAGCGCTTCGATCTCCTCGTCCGTCATGAACTCGCCGTTATCTTCTACATAAATGTATAAAGCATCATTTCGCAGCTTGCTGTGCACCCATAGCTCGCCCGTGCCGCGCAAATTGCCGAGGGCGTACTTGTAGGCATTTTCAATAATAGGCTGCAAAATCAATCGGGGGACTTCAATCGGCTGGGTTTCGACTTCAAACAGCACTTGGATTCGATCCCCGTAACAAATCGACTGCATCTCCACATAAATGCGGGAATGCTCAAGCTCCATCTCCAGCGGGATGTCGTCATCATGTTGCCGAGTAATGAATTGAAAATATTGCCCGATGTACAAACAGAACTGGTAGGCTTTTTCCTTCTGGTGATCGGATTTAATCAAGCGGCAAAGCACGAAAAAGCAATTATATAAAAAATGAGGATTAATTTGCGATTGCAATCTTTTCAGCTCCGAACGCTGATTGCGAATTTGCTGCTCATAATTTTCCTCAATCAATGTTTTCAAAGATTTCACGGTATCGTTAAAAGCCTGGTATAAATAGCCGAACTCATCCTTCCTGCGGTCGATCAAGATCGGCTCCAGCTCGTTTTGCTGCATGCGGCGGAAGGAACGCACCAGCTTGATCAGCGGTCGGTAGATTAACCGGATTAAAAAATAGGTAAAAAATAAAAAAATTAAAACCGCAAGCGCGCAAGCCCACCAGAACAAAGCTTTATATACCTGCAACGAACCGAGAATCATCTCCTCCGGTATGCTCGTTACCATGTATGAATTCCATAGGCTGGAATACTTGAATACGGTTAGATATCGCTTGTTGTTATAATGAATCGTATCATAGCCCTCATCCATTTTCGCCGCCTGCTTTTCAAAAGCCAGCTGCTTCATCAGATCATGAAATTCAAGGTCGGAGCCGCTATTGATTTCCCAGCCGCGCTCCAGATTAAACAATACGGTCTGGCCACCCCTGCTATTGCCGATTTGCGCTAAGGTTTCTTTCATTTTGCCGGTTGAGAGCTCGACGCCTACCACATAGAGCGGGTCTTCTTTGCCTGCAGGGTACTGCATCGTAATAAACAGCCGGTCCTGCCAATAAATAAAGGGCTCCGTATAAAGCTTCTTGTCTGGCTGCATCGCTTCATATTCTTCCGCATCCAGACTGGTTTCAAAGCTGTTGCTCAGCACCGTGCGCTCGATATGCGGAATGTACGCCTTCGCCTCGCGAATGAACGGACTGGAATTTTTCATTAAATCCAGGCGGTGCTGAATATCCAATATTTTATACGACCGCTCATAGGAGTTCATCTGCTCGCCTGTAGCCGCCACTTCCATTAAATCCCTGTCCATGACGTAGTTAGGCAAATATCGGCTGATCCGGTCTGCTTCCTGATCCAGGGAGTCTAAATAAAACCGCGTCGTATTCAATATTGAATCGGATATTTCACTGCGGATATGATCGGCTCCTTGCTCATTCATCATCCAGGTAAATGCCATAAGCGGCAGTAAGGCCGCCAAAAAGGCAGCCATTATTTTTCTGAATATAGAGGAATCCTGTAAAAAGAATATACTTTTCATCGTTTGTTCTCCTGTGTCTGAGATCTACGACCTTCTTTGTCTATTCTTTTACACTTCCCATTACTATGCCTTTGATGAAAAACCGCTGCAAGAATGGATAGACAATAAGAATCGGGAAAGCCGCTACGAAGATTTGTGCCGCCCTGCTTGTACGATCGGACAGCTGGAGCATGAGTTCCACATTTTCCGATTTAAGAAATCGGAAATCCATCTTAATAATAACGGTTTGCAAGAAAGTTTGCAGCGGATAATTTTCCGGATGATTCATATAAAGCATACCATCGAACCAGCTATTCCAATGTCCTACCATCGTAAACAGCCCCGTTGTCGCCAGTGCGGGCAACGATAGCGGAACATATATTTTCCAAAGTGTTGAAAAATGCCCGGCTCCGTCTATCCGTGAAGCATCCTCAAGCTCCCTGGGCAAATTGCGGTAAAAGTTCAATAGCAGGATGACGTTGAATACGTTAATCGCCATAGGAAACACCAGGGCTCCGAGAGAATCAATAAGTCCCAGGCTTTTAATCGTCAAATAGGTAGGAATGAGTCCGCCGTTGAACAAAATCGTAAATACGAAAATCCAGGCATAAACGGTTCTTAGACGAAACGTATGGCGGTCCTTGGATAAAGGATACGCCGTAACAATCGTTAACAGCATGCTTAATGCCGTCCCAACCACAACCCGTTGAATAGAAATGCCAAAGGCTCTTACATATTCAGGCTTGCCGAACACGTTATCATAAGCCGCCGTTGTAAACTCTACCGGCCACAGCGCAACCTTGCCGGCTGCCGCCGCCGAACCCGAGCTAAAGGAAATCGCCAAAATATGAATGATCGGCATTAAGCATAAAAATGATATAAACGCAAGAAAGATGAGATTGCAAACGAGAAAAGCCCTTCTTCCGAATGAGGGTTTAATAACCACGGTCTGTCTCCTTTCTGAATCACCGACTTTTCCGACATTAGAAAATACGGTAATTCGCTAGTCGGTATGCGAGTACGTAGGATACGGAAATGAAAATAAAGGATACGACGGATTTCAATAAGCCGACAGCTGTGGCAAATCCGAACTGGGCTTGCTGTATCCCCATGCGGTAGACGAAAGTATCAATGATATCGGCACTTTCATAAACCGGCGCGCTGTACAGGTTAAATATTTGATCAAATCCGGCATTCAGCACATTGCCGATATTAAGCGTAAGCATCAAAACGATGATCGGCATCATGCCCGGCAGCGTCACGTGAAGCGTTTGTTTCCAGCGGCCCGCACCATCGATTTCAGCGGCTTCATAAAGCGTAGGATTAATTCCTGTCAACGCCGCCAAATAAACAATGGTCCCAAATCCAAATTCTTTCCATACATCGGAGATAACCATGACATAAGGAAACCAGTTATTGTCGCCAAGAAAGAAGATCGGCTTCATGCCGAACCATCCAAGCAGCTGGTTCAATATGCCGGAGGAAGGAGACAAAATATCGACCAAAATACCGCTCAGCAGTACCCAGGATAAGAAATGGGGCAGATAGACCAGGGTTTGAAACGTTCTTTTCATCCATTCTCTGCGCAATTCATTAAGCAAAATAGCGATGGCGATCGGCACGAACAAACCGGCAACGATTTTCATTACGGCAATATATACCGTGTTAAAAAAGATACGGCCGATATCCGGATAATCCATTAACAGCTGGAAGTTCCTCCATCCGATAAACGGGGAGCCGAACAACCCTTTATTCGGCACATATTTTTGAAAAGCCATCATGATTCCTGTCATAGGAATGTAACTAAAAATAACAATCATAGCTAAACCCGGCAGCAGCATCAAATGAAGCGGCCATTCCTTCTTCCACACGCGCGTCAGACTCTTCATATTCTCACCTCGCTGATTCACTTATCATGCTGTGCATTCCCTTGCTCAAGAACCTGATTGTTCTTAAAAAAAGGAGGGATTGCATAGATTCAATCCCTCCTTTGCGCTACAGATCCTATTGAAGCGATTGATACCACTCGTTAACTTCTTTCGTGATTTCATCGCCGCCAAGCTTCTTCCACTCTTCAACGAATGTATCGAACTCGTCTACGGATACTTGGTTCATCATGATTTTGATGAATATTTCATCACGTTTCTTCGTTAAGATTTCTTGACGGTCTGCCATCGTCGGCGTAGGGGCGCCGTAGAATTTGTTTTGCAGGTATTCTTTGTTTTGCTGGATTTTTGGGTTATGCGATACCGCTCCGTTCGGCCCCGAAATCAGCACTTCCCACCACATATTGATATCGCTACCATCGATAAATTTCATCGCACGTTCATAACGACCCTTCTGGTCTGCAGTTTGAAGAATGCTAGGATCTTTCGTTTCGATCGCTTTCGGCAGAATTTCGCCGTTGTTATCCATCTGTTTGCCTACGCGAAGTGGGTTCAGCAGCCAGTAGTTGTTGCCTTTTTCTTGTTTGTCTTTACCATACAGATAGATTTTTTGCTCATCTGTCGGATCCATCGTATTATCAACGACGATCCATTGGTTCAGCAATTTGATAACGCCTTCAGGATGCTTGGCTTGTTTAGAGATCACATAGTACTCGTCAACACCAAGACCAATTTGATTCAATGTAGGCTTGTTGTCTACGGAAGGGATAGGGAACACTCCCCATTCTTGAACAACCTTCCCGTCTTTCACAGCGCCCTGCACAAGCTGCGCCGGTGTCCAGGAAGCACCAAATACCATGCCGATGCTGCCGTCGTAGATGAGCTCAGCGGCTTTTTCCGTATCTTTAACCGCAAACTCAGGATCGATCAACCCTTTTTTGAACATGTCTTGCAGCGCTGCAAGCGCCTGCTTCATCTCGGGCTGGATATCACTGTTCATCAAACCGCCGTTCCCATCTTCCATCCAAATGTTTTCATAAGCGTGATAGCCGTTCAAGAACGCTCTCAGACCCGTAACGCCTGTCTCGATACTAAATGGGTTTTTGCTGACCGCAATACCGTAAGCTTGTTTTGTGCCGCCAGGATTCTTGGTTTTGAACGCTTCGGCAATTTTTATGAAATCATCCATTGTTTTAGGCTCAGGCAAGCCAAGTTCTTTCAGCCAGTCTGTACGAACGAACAAGTATTGATAGTTGAACGGGTTGTATGAGCTTGGAATCCCCATCATTTTCCCGTCGATCATCGCAGTTTTCATCTGCATGCCGCCGTCCATGGTCAGAAACTTTTTCGTCTCTTCCGTAGCATGCTGATCATAAATCTCTGTCAAATCCATAATCATATCCGCTTCCGTTAGCTCCTTAAGCTGTGCTGCGTTTACAAGCAAGAAATCCGGTAGATCGTTGGAAGCAATCGCAATTTTTACTCTCTCTTTAAATTGGCTTATATCTGCAATCCACTTGTTTGTAATTTTGACACCGATATCTTTTTCATAAGCGTCATACACTGAGTTTTTGTCGAAGTCTTCACCTTCGTCAAATTTCAAGTAAGGATCGCTTGGCGAAACCGTTGAAACCTCAATGATATCCTTGCTGTTTCCTGTGCCTGTCGTTTGGGTCGGTTCCTTGGAATTTCCAGGTGGTTGGTTTGGCTCAGACGACGTTTTGAAGCCGCAGCCTGTAATCGCCAATGCAAGCGTCAAGGAGATCATGACAAGTGCTTTTTTGCTCTTCAAATTTTACCCCTCCGGTACATTTTGTTTAGTTTTCTGCAAATTGTATTGCAGTCTTTCATAATTCCAGTATAGAAAGAAGCCCCCCGCTGTTCTATATACTAGTCTTTACTTTCGTATACACCTCTTGACACCAGGCAAAAAGTAAATAATTACCGTGAATTGACGTTTGCAGCGGCGGCGTTTACTTTTCAATTGAAACACCTCAAAATGTATGTATGAAAGTAAATAACAGTATCTGGTTGAAGGCATCCCTTGTCTATATACTTAGCATATAAATTCATGATTGTCTGGAGGCGTTGGACATAATGAGACTTCATATTGCCTATGACCATCCCATTGCTATCAATGCTTTCGAATGGACCCCTGCCACTTATCGGCAGCCGCCTCATGTGCACGCAAGTCTGGAGATCGGTCTCTGTTTAACAGGGAAAGGCTATTTTTTCTTTGGCAACAAACAATATGCAGCTAATCCTGGCGACTTATTCCTGGTCAATAATGAAGAACGGCATATTGCCCAATCTGCCCCCGACGACCCGAGCCGCTATCTTTTTATTAATTTTGATCCCGCGCTGCTGCTAGCGGAGGAGCCCGGTCTTCTGCTGCCATTCTCCTATCGCTCCACTCATTTTTGCAATCGTATTATGGGCGGCACACCGATCGCCAAACAGCTTACGCCTTGGGTGCTGGCTATAGCGGAAGAGCTGCGGGAGAAGTCCCCGGGTTATTTGGCAATGGCCAAAAGCGCGCTTATTCAGCTGTGCGGTCGTCTTCTTCGACATTACGACGGTTTGCTGACCGATGATGAGCGTCATCATATGGTACATTCCGTTCGCCAGGCGCAATCGCTGGCCGCTTTGGTTGAGCATCGTTACCACGAGCCGGTTAGCTTAGGAGAACTGGCTGATGAACTTGGTATAAGCGTCTCGCGCGTGAGTCGGGCGTTTCTGGAAACGACCGGTTATCGTTTCTCGGAATATGTTTCCTTGCTGCGTGTTCAGGCTGCCAAGCGGGAATTGGCAGGAACGGACAAAGCTGTTGCCGATATTGCATTCGAATGCGGCTTTCAAAGCCTTCCGACCTTTTACCGTGTTTTTAAAGAGACTGTCGGCCTGTCTCCGATCCGTTATCGGCAATCTAGAGGGATGACGGAATGAGCAAATAATGAGAATAATGCTTTCCTAATTTGAGAAGCCATTGTCGTCATGGCTGGTTATAATCAAGGCATATTTTGATTACATGGATTTCAGGAGGGCAACCTTGATGACGAAATGGATTGGACTGAGGGAATTAGTTCGGGATGAAATCAAACAGCGCGGAGAAGAAGGCTGTCATGTAGAGGGGATGGCTGAGCGTCTGGAAGCAGCTGGCACAGACGAAGCAAAGCTAATGGAAGTATACCAGGCTTTAATGGCTCTTGAACCACATGCGGATTTCAAGTATTTTGAGCCGTCGGAATTGGAAGCCATTCGCGCCGAACGTCCGGATGGACCGAGATTCCTGTCCGGAAACTGGGATGAGCTTAAATGGCAGGATAAATTTCATGGTGCATGGCTCGGCCGTTCGGCTGGCTGCGCGCTCGGAAAACCTCTCGAAGCTCCTGCTTTCATGCAAGGCTCGGGCGGAAGACCCGGCTGGCACAATATTAAGTTGTGGTTCGAAGGCGCAGGGCAATGGCCGATTCGCCACTATACACCGGGCGATTCAACTGCAGAAGCCGAGTACGGTATCGAGATCGCAAGGTGGAGCAGCTTGGCCAGCTGCCGGGAAAACATACGCTATATGGAAACAGACGATGATGTTCGATATACCGTTCTCGGTCTGCTCATGCTCGAGGAACACGGGCTTGATTTCAACTCTTGGGATGTGGGCAAGCTTTGGCATCGTCATTTGTCATTCGGGCAGGTATTCACGGCTGAAGCGCAGTCCTATCTTAATTTCGCTCGTGTCACTTCACATATTAGCGGCGATCAGCCAGACGACTGGGAGAAACATATCCACTGGGGACGTTCTTATCTAAATCCCTACCGCGAATGGATCGGCGCCCAAATCCGTGTAGACGGCTATGCATATGGTGCTGCCGGCCAGCCCCAGCTTGCAGCTGAGCTTGCTTGGCGGGACGCTTCCTTCTCCCACGTGAAGAATGGTATTTACGGCGCCATGTTTTGCTCGGCTATGATTGCCGCCGCATTCGTTGAAAGTGACATGAAGCGAATTGTTGAGATCGGATTGAGTGAAATTCCGAAACACAGCCGTCTTGCAGAAGATATCGCATTAGCGGTCAACATTGCTGAGGAAACGGAAGACACATTAGAATTGGTGAGTAAAATATGGGAAGCGTTTAAGCACTATCACCCTGTTCATACCAACAATAATGCTGCATTATGCGCGGCTGCGCTCATTCATTCCGGAGGCGATTTCGAGAAAGGCATTACGACAGCCGTGCTCGGCGGCTGGGACACCGATTGCAATGGCGCCACCGTCGGTTCCATTCTTGGCGCATCGCTTGGAGCGGCTGTGCTTCCCGAGAAGTGGATCTCGCCGCTAAACGATACGTTGTTTGCCGATGTCAGTGGCTTCCACCCCATTGCCATCTCCGAATCCGCGCAAAGAAGCTATCGTGTCTTCCGACAATTGCAGCATTAAAATGATTAGAGATGAATCGAGTTTAATGTGATGTCAAGTTCAACTAACATGTCTGTTAACTTATAAAGGCAGCTGATCGCTCTGACCAGCTGTCTTCTTTTCTTTATTCAACTATCGTTCTATACCTCCATCAGGTTCATTTGATTAGGGATGGTTACCCTTTTATCCTGCAGGACGGACGCATATACATGCATCTTACGGTCCGCGTCCTACGGGTCGCCTTTGTTTTGATGACAATTGAAAAGTCGCCATCTATACTAAACTTATAAAGCGTACGGAATGGAGGAGCCGTCTTTACATGAAAATTTTACTCGACATCGACCCGCGCAACGAAGAAACCACGGTGACGATTCACTGCAAAGAATTGACCCCAGCCATCCAGGAGATCCTCGACTACCTCAATAAGAATGACACGGATTTGATCGTCGGAAAAGATGGAGAGAACCAGCACTTAATTAAGCACGAGGAAGTACACTACTTTCGTACAGAAGGCGATGTGGTCACAGCCGCCACCTCAGAAGGAATCTTTAAAGTAAAAGAAAAATTGTATGAGCTCGAAAACTCCCTTCCCTCCCACCGGTTTATCAGGATCTCAAAGTCCGTCATTGCAAACCTTTATGCAATGAGCCATTTCGAACCATCATTTAACGGGACCCTTTGCGTTCACTTTAAATCAGGTGAGAAAGAATATGTTTCGCGTCATTACATTGGTCGAATTAAAGAAGTTTTAAAAATGAACAGGAGGGAAACGAAATGAATGCATTTTTTTTCAGAAGTTTGATCGGTATATTCTTCGGCGCCTTTATTGCTGTAATGACTACAAGTGCGCTTATTTATTTTGGAGGTCAATCGGCAATAGACGGACTGAGTTTTATTAAAAATGCATTTGGCTATATATTCTGCGGTTGGTTGTTTACTGTCACCCCCCTCTATTTTGAAATCCGCTCACTTGCCCTGCCCATGCAGACCGCTCTGCACTTTCTAACCGTCACCATCGTCTACTTTATTTTAAGCCTATGGGTTGGCTGGATCCCGTTTGCTGTAAAGAACTTTTTGTTATACCTGGCAATCTCTATTTTCGTTTACGCCATCGGATGGATTGGGTTTTATCTTTATTTTAAGAAGGAATCGAAAAAGCTGAATAACGACCTTCGAAGGCATTGAATCAAAGGAGGATACGCATGGAGAGTGTCATTACAATTAACAATCTATCGAAAAACTTTGGAGGGACCAAGGCAGTAAAGAATCTTTCTTTTGATGTTTACAAAGGAGAAATCTTCGGGATTATCGGGCCGAACGGCGCTGGGAAAACGACCACCCTTGAAATTCTGGAAGGCATCTCTGATCCAAGCGAGGGAGCGGTTGAAGTCCTTGGACTTGTTCCCAATAAGCAGCTCCGGGAACTAAATAAGAGAATTGGTGTCCAGTTTCAAGCCACTTCGATCCAGAAGAAAATGAAAGTAAAAGAAGCGCTGGATCTCTTTTCTTCATTTTACGATAACGCCACGCAAAAAGATTATTTAATAGAATTGCTTGGCTTAAGCGAAAAGCTGAACGTAAAATTCGATGACTTATCCGGCGGATGGAAACAGCGGGTAACTCTTGCTTTAGCTACTCTGCATGAGCCTGAAATCTTATTTCTTGATGAGCCGAGCATGGGGCTGGATCCCTCAACTAGGCGGGAAATGTGGTCATTGATTCAGCTGTTACGGGACCGTGGAAGTACCATTGTGGTAACCACGCATTATATGGAAGAAGCTGAGCAGCTGTGCGACAGGGTGGCGATGATGTACGGCGGCCAATTAAAAGCTTTAAATTCTCCTCGTGAATTATTAAACGAAGTTGCTGCCGGCTGTCTTGCCTTTGTCAGTGAAGAGCTTGGCCCCGAATATTTAAGCTCGCTTCCCGGAGTGGAGCGCGTTGAAAAGAATCAAGACGAATTCAAGGTGTTTTGTGATGACCAACAGACAACGGCTTATCACATTTTCAGCTACTGCCAGGAAAAAAGCATCCCATTGTCCAGCTTCAGGTTTGAGAAAGGCTCTCTCGATGATTTATTTATCCAGTACCTGGAAAAGGAGAAAATCGGATGAAGGCAATCGTAAAACTCGCCAGTTTAGAAACGAAAATGTTCTTTAGAGACCGTTTAAGCATGTTTTGGACATTCCTCTTTCCCGTTGTGATGATTGGACTGTTTGGATCCATGTTTGTTGGAGATAACATGAGCCAAAAGGCTTTTGCGGAATATTTTGTTCCTTCGTGGATTGGCGTCAATATCGTAACCACTTCCTTTTTTACACTGGGAACTGTTTTAACCAATTACCGGGAAACGGGCGTATTAAGAAGATATCAATCAACACCGCTCCAGCCATGGAAAATCCTCGCCGCCCATACCTTTCAAGGGACCGTCATCTTTGCTATATCCGCCATGCTACTTATGGTTTTTGGCATGCTGCTCTATGGCTTAACCCTGCCTGCCTATATCGGAAGCACCCTGATTTCATTGCTTATTAGCATCCTGGCCTTTTTCCCGTTTGCCTTATTTCTGACTTCCTTAGCAAAAAACACTCAGACTGCTTCCGCAATCAGTTCATTATTTCTAAACCTGATGCTGTTCCTGTCAGGGGCGACATTTCCGCTCGAGATGATGCCGACGGTTCTTCAATATGCAGCGAAAATACTCCCGCTTTATTACGTCATTCAGTTGCTTCGTGGGACGTGGACAGAAGCGCCCATTACGGAATATGGCTTTGAAGCTGCTGTTTTGATTGGCATTGCGATTGTATCTGTTGTGCTTGCTACGCGGTTCTTCCGGTGGAGCTGGAAGTAGGAATATTATTAGGAGATTATTTTCAAGGTGAAGGCCCTCTGACCAGCTGCCTTCTGTCTCTATTAGACTATCGTCTCCAGTTAGTTCAATAACAATTGCTTATTGCATACTTGTTGTGCTCAAAATCTATCTTCCAATATATACGAACTCTCATACCAATGTTAACACGACGAGAGCTCTGTTCTTTTCCGCTTGTTTTCGGTAACGAAACATATACACAATTCTCGTCCCATGCTATTTGACCCTGATTACAGGCATCTGTGGATGAGTCCCACGAGGGGATATAACCAACATGTATGTTATGGATGTACGAAATCATTATCATCCATATTAGCTTGTTCAACGTCCACCCAATTTGTATTATGCATCATCTCGGAAGAATCCCCATGAAATGCCTTCATGGCTTCCTGATCATCAAGCAGCCGATATCTCATCCAAGCCGTCAAGTACCCCCTATGATTGCCACCATCACCTTCAATCGCGGTATGAGCCGCACCTTTTGCCATCCCCATCATAACAGGCGTGCCCGCGTTAGTGCTATGTAATGCTAATTGATTCGTTGATACCGGTGAGATTAGAAAATCTCGTGTACCTCCCATAATGAGAAAAGGAACGGTAATACGTGCTGTATCGTACACATCTTCTGGATCACAATGCTTCAAATCCGGGAGAGCGATGGATACAACCGTCTTAATCAACGATCCACTTTTATAGTTGGTATGAGCATTAATAACCCCTGTTGACCCTTGAGAGTGTCCAGCTGCACCAATATGTTCCATTTGTATTTTTTGATAAAACAAGCTGTTTGCTTGTTCGTTTTCATTTGTCAAATAATCAATGGCCTCTAGAATTTCTTTGCCTGTTCCTGTTGTTTTACTATAGGAATCGATTACAATGAATCCCCAGCTTGCTAGATGAGTTAAGAGCTCATCATAACGATCTGGCGTGGCATCTGTTCCATTCCCCCATGAAATAATAGGATAGGATTCGTCTCCTTGAAATGCTGGGTAGTATATTCTAAATAAAGCCTCCCCGCTCATACTCTTAACTTCTTCTACCTTTACATGATGGCTTCCTTTCTGTGCATACCGCTGCTCAATGCTTCCTTCTGCAAGCTCTGGTACATTAGAATGAATGATAATTTGCATGAAAATTGTTATTGGAACTGCAACGATAAGGACAAAAGCTGACAACCATATCATCCACTTTCGTTTTCTCAAAACTGACATACACGTGACCTCACGATAGCCTATCAATTTCTCTATCGTTTCTCTGTTAAAGTATGAAACTGAATGGATATACGTAAAAGATGTCGTTAGGTTTCGTGACAAGCCAAGTTGGCGTTAAACTTTGGACTATTTCATCTCAACTCTATGCTTTCGAAAATCTTTGGGTGTTCTTTCGTGGTACTTTTTAAAAGACTGAATAAAATGATTCACATGATTGAAGCCTACCCTGCCGGCTATCTCGGTTATAGTATCGTCTGTTGATATTAATAATTCGCTGCTTTTCTTTATCCGGTATTTGATCAGGTACTCGTAGGGAGTCATATGAACCGTTTTTTTAAAACACCGGGTGCACTCCGAGATGCTCAGATGCGCAACATCGGCTATTTCTTGCAGCGTTACAGGAAACGAGTAGTTTTGATGTATGAAGCTAAGCATGAATTGCAGTCTCTCCTGTTGCCGCTTCACGTGTTTCGGTCCTTCCTCGGGAGAGACCGACATATTGGAAATCAAGACGAACCATAGCTGTACGGTTTGAATCGAAATCTCATACTCCCATCCCCAGCTTTTTTTTATATTGAACTTCTTTCTCATTTCCCAAAGCATCTCCAATACCTGCTTCTCCCACTCCGCGCCTCCTTTGATCACCAGCGAAACGAAAGAAGAATTGGTAAAAGGGAACACATAATTCTTTTCCATGGCACTGTCCGTGTAGAAGGCGAGCAGTTTTTCAGGAAAATTGAAGCTCACATATTGCCCGTCATGCGTTAGCTGCGTCGTCACATGAAGAACTCCCTTGTTTATCAAAATTGCCTGGCCGGTTTCCAGCTCATGATCAACCCCATTTACTTGAATACTCAGTTTCCCTTTCGTCACCAAAGTGATCTGCAGTTCTTCGTGCCAGTGCAGATCGTTGAATCCTCTGCCTTCGGGAATACTTTTATGAATCGTATGCGTGTACATGATATAAGGAAACGAATCGTCGGGATACGAAATAGTCTCATGCAGCGGCTTAGCCATTCCAAGAAGCTCCTTTCTATGACGATATATCTATATTAATGAAAGATATAATTGCACAAAAAAATAAATTGCGATGATATTATTATATCATGAATTTGGCTTATCACTAGCCTGTGCACAGTCGATCGGATAGGCCCTCTTGGAGGGTTATAATTGAAAAGATATAAATCATCGCTACCGCTTCATCCTTATATACTGCTGTTTATCGCTATTCTGTCGGTATCCGTATCTTCGATCATGATCAAATCTTCGGATACACCAACAGCTGTTGCCGGTATGTACAGACTTTTTCTATCGGCCATCATCATGCTTCCATTTGTCCCTTGGACAACGCTCCGCTCCTCGAAACTGGACTCAAAGGATTGGAGAAACGTTATATTAGCCGGCCTGCTTCTGGGACTGTATTTCCTGTTTTGGATGGAGTCACTGGTATATACCTCCGTGGCGAGTTCCATGGTAATCCTGGCGCTACAGCCTATGTTTGTGATGATCGGCTCGTACTATATGTTCAGGGAACGAGCCAGTATGCTGACCGTTCTCTGCTTGGTTGCCGCCCTGTTTGGCTCGATCATTATCGCTTGGGGAGATATTGGAGTTTCAAGAGAGGCTTTGATCGGGGACGGTTTGTCTCTGATAGGAACCATACTGGTGTCAGCTTATATGCTCGTCGGACAAAAAGTGAGCCAAAAAATCAATGCAAACCTATACAGTGTTGTCGTCTTCTTTATTGGTGGGAGTGTCCTGCTCGTCTACAGTTTGTTGAATAACTTTTCTTTGACCAATTACAACGCTTCAGATTGGACATACTTCCTTCTGCTTGCGATCATTCCCACGATCTTTGGCCAATATGTTTTCAACCTGCTGCTCAAGTCCATTGGCGCAACAACGGTTTCCGTTGGCATTATCGGCGAGCCCGTTTTGGCCATTATGCTGGCTTATCTGTTTTTGGGAGAAACGATCTCCGCATTTCAATTTGTGGGTGGAATGATTACACTGCTGGGTATGCTGACCTATTTTTGGCTGCAGACCTTAAAGTATTCAGCTGCCCAATATACTTCGCATGGATCGGTGCAGTAAATTTAGAAAAATGATGAATGAGGTGAATGTTGAAATGGCAACTTTCGACGATTTTTTGAAACTGGATTTCCGTATCGGCACAATTACCAAAGCTGAGTTTTTTGCAAAAGCCAAAATACCTGCCATCAAGCTGGAGATAGATTTTGGACCGGATATCGGAATTAAAACATCCAGCGCGCAAATTACGAAAAGGTACACGGCTGAGGATATTGTTGGGAAACAGATCATAGGGTAGTTAATTTTCCTACACGCCGTATAGCGGGATTCAATTCGGAGGTTTTAGTTCTTGGCGGCCTGCCAGAACATGGAGATGTTGTTCTATTAAAGCCTGATTTTGAATTGCCCGAAGGTACGCCGATCGGATAAAAACCAAATTAAACCCACCGCTCAAGGCAGACCGCTTTCGGTGGGTTTTGTTTTAAGCGGCTGCCCCCGCTATTGCGGTTCGATTTCCAGTAATGCTGGAATCTTACAATAGGACGAAGTTTACCTGTGTGTGCTATAAATAAGAAACAAGCTACCGATAAACGATAGCTTGTTTTCTTTTATGAACCTTTTTCTATCACTGGAACCCATCCTTATGTCCGCCAAACTGGAAGCCGAACTGACCACTATAACCGCCTAAATGGCCACCGGCATCGAAGCCAAAACCATGTCCCCCACCAAGATGTGCACCGGTATAACCGCCGATACCATATTTTCCACCAAGATATCCACCTGCATGAACTCCCATCCCATGACCACCACCGAGTTGGCCGCCAGCATGAACTCCTACTCCATAGTCACCACCGAGATGGCTGCCAGCATGAACTCCTATTCCATGGCCGCTCCCGAGATGACCACCGACAAAAATACCTGCTCCATAATCACCCCCAAGCTGACCGTCAGCATGAACACCAATGCCATGTCCGAAATGATTAACATTAGGCGAATTTGATCAATCGATTCCCTCAAGAACTCTGATTCCTGCTAATACACCAAGCTGCTTATTAAAAGTATAATAACTATAGCTAAACCAAGACCAAACCACTTTAAAATATCAAAAAAGAAAACGATCCCGGGTTCATTGAAACCAAGAATCGTTCATTTAAAAATATTATTCGTGTACGATTTCAATCTCGCTAAGTGTATCGATAATTACCGTTTGATTTTTGAAATTCGTTACAAAACTTTTTTGACTTCCGCAGCGCCGCATACTATCACCCGATCGATTTTATTTTCCCGGTGTAAAGTTAATTTTCATAGCTTGGGCCATTAACACAGGTAAATCTGTATTTTGATGCAGACCTCTAAAGAGATCAGCGCCCGGACCAAATGCGTAGAGCGGAATATCTACACCTGTGTGATTATAGCTTGTCCATCCTATATTAGCCCGTTCCGAGATCACTTCGTTAATGGCGATATCCGGTTTTTCTGCGGATTTAATTTTTTGAACCTCTGCATCGGTAAGATCAAAGGTTGTATATTGCTTCACTACCTCTTTTAAGTTACTACGGGTTGCATTCAGCTTCGTTACCATAAAATCGCCGGTAGCCGTTACGTTGCGAAGGACTTCTAGTTTCACATCTCCCTGACCATAGCCACCAACTGCCATACCGCCTGTATCATGGTCGCCTGCTACAACAATCAAGGTGTTTTTATCCTTCTTTGCAAATTCCAATGCTGCTTCCAATGCCTGCTCGAATGCTTCCGAATCTTTCATTGCCCAGGCTGCATCATGATCATGGCCTGCCCAATCAATTTGGCTTCCTTCAACCATTAGGAAGAAACCATCTTTATCCTTGTTAAGAACCTCCAATGCCGTTTCCGTCATTTCTCTTAGGCTTGGCTGATTGGTTGTATCACGATCCAATTCCGGTGCCATGGCATCTTCAGCAAACAAACCAATTAGTTTATCAAATTCTTCAGCTTTACCTAAGTCATTTTTGCTCGAAATATACTGGTAGCCCTTTTCTCCCGCCTGCTTTAGAAGCGATTCAGGGAAATACTTTTTTCCTCCGCCCAGGATGACATCCACATCATTATCTATAAGTTGGGGTGCGATACCCGCCTCATCCGCACGGGTAGCCACGTGTGACGCGAACACAGCCGGTGTCGCATGTGTAATCGTTGAAGTTGCAACTAATCCAGACGCTTTACCTTCTTCTTCAGCGGTTTCAAGAATCGTTTTCAGCTCTTTACCTTCAGGGGAAGTGCTGATCATTCCATTATTTGTTTTTACTCCGGCCGCAAATGCTGTACCAGCAGCGGCTGAATCGGTGATCTCAGAGTTTGCAGAATAGGTACGGTGCATACCCACCAGCATGGAGTCCAAAAGGGTTTCTTCACCCTTAAACCAACGGTAATTGGTTGCATAGGAAGCGGAAAAACCATCGGGAACCATGAAGATAACATTCTTAGCTTTGCCTTTATCATTTGAGTTGGCTTTCGCATGTGATAACGGCAAATGGGTCCCGGCAAAAGTTCCTACCGCGATGACAGAAGCTGCCGCGATCATTACTACATTTTTTTTGAATTTGTTCACTATTTACCCTCCCTAAATGTTATTTCCAATTTAATATAACTCTTAAATATAAACTCAGTATTCTTGGAGTGTAAATTATCCTGGGTACTTAAAATAAAAAAAAGCCGCTGATATAGCGACTTTCAATGGGGATATGTCTTTGGCCTCAGGAAACGAATGTCCCCCGTGCAGTCAGTTCCGGGGAATTGCACTAGGGACACCACGGGAGTTTGGCAAGCACCATGTAGATTTTCAATGGTTTGGTCGTTGGACGAAAGCTCCTTTCATGCGGGAATTTTTAAGTCCTTTATTTGCTTGGTGCAACACCTTTTATCAGCAACTCCGTCCATTGGGCGGTGTAAGGGAGAATCTTCGGGTAGATATGGGGGCTGGAGATTCCTTCAACCAGGGCTTGGAAATAAATCAGAAGAAATTCATCCGAATATTTTAGATCAACCTTGCCTTCTTTACGCCCGCGGTGAAATAAATCCAACATTAGACTGTAGCTTTCCTTGACGTATTGCTGCATCATCAGTGATAATCCGTCATCGTCCTTCTTCGTAAAATAATCCATTAAATCCAAATAAAACTGTTTGTTGATTTTTTCCAGATAATTAATTTTGTTCTGGCTCATGGCAATGATCGTTTCTTCGAAAGGTTTATTCTTGGCCATGATTTCTCGGGCCGTTTCCCCCATTTGAGTTAAAAAATACTTAAAAACCTCCTGGATCAGGTTCTCTTTACTCCCAAAATACTTAAAAATCGTCGTTTTACCGACATTGGAATATCTAGCAATCTCATCCACCGTTACATTTTCGATGCCCGCATTGGTATTTATCAAGTTAAAAGTTGCTTCTAGCACTTGATTTTTCTTCTCTTGCGTCCTTCTTTCAAAACCATTCATTCCTTATTCCTGCTTTCTGGCTATTATGACTAAAAAATATTTTAAGGAGGATTTAGTTCGTATTTTTCCTTCCTATTTATTATATCGCGAAATAATGAATTATCAAACGAATCAGAGTTCTTAATTTAGTTTTATTTGCATTGACTATGACCATAATCGGGTGTATAACTGAAACTGTAAATGAACTTTGGTTTAAAACAAAGCAAATAATATAAATATACGAACTTATCATCAATTAATAGTTCGTTTTTTTATTGAAATGAAGCTTTGGTTTAAACTGGAAAGCACGTTACTAAAACTGGATAAGAAGGAGTTTTAGTGCTATGTCAAAAATTGTAAAAGTGCAAGGCTTGCAAAAAAGATTCGGGAAATTCAAAGCGTTGCATGACGTGTCATTTACGGTAAATGCCGGGGAAGTTGTCGGCTTTATCGGGCCGAACGGCGCGGGGAAATCCACAACGATTCGCACCTTGCTCGGTATCATTCATCGGGATGCCGGGGATGCGAAGATCTTTGGCAAGGATGTATGGAAAGACAGCCTTGAGATTCATAAACGAATTTCTTATGTTCCTGGGGACGTGTCTCTATGGGGCAGCTTAACAGGCGGCGAAATCATTGATTTATTTATGAAATTGCATGGCGGCGGAGACAAGAATAAACGCGACCATTTGATTAAACGGTTTGAATTGGATCCTAAGAAGAAAGCCAAAAGCTATTCCAAAGGAAATCGGCAAAAAGTCGGCTTGATTGCGGCTTTATCCGTTAGCTCCGATTTGTATATTTTCGACGAACCGACTTCCGGCCTTGATCCGCTGATGGAAGCCGTCTTCCAGGATGAAGTCGAAAAAATCAAGCTTGCGGGAAAAGCCATCTTGCTGTCCTCTCATATTTTGAGCGAAGTGGAACGACTGGCCGATAAAGTGGTTATCATTCGCCAAGGCAAAGTGGTTGAAACCGGGACTTTGGATGAGTTGCGTCACTTAACCCGTTCTACAGTAACGATGGTAACGCAAGGCAATGTGACTATAATGGCATCCGTTAAGGGTGTCCATGATTTCAAGCAATCCGGCAATCAAGCGACATTCTCCGCGGATAACGAATGTATCAATGATATTTTGTCCGAAGCGGCAAAATTGGGGGTCATGAAGTTCGTGTCCGTGCCGCCTACGCTGGAAGACTTATTCATGCGTCATTATGAAGTCTAAGAGCGGAAACGGAGGAGACTAGGATGCAAGAAAAATTTGCACGTTCGAGTGTACTATTCGTCCAATATCTGAAACGTGATTGGAAAAAAAACATCATCTGGATTTTAGGTTTAAGCTTGTTTTCGGCCGCTTTTGTTCCTGCTTTTGAAGAAATCGGCAAGGGGCAAGGTTTGGAGGGAATGTATGAAACCTTGCAAAATCCTGCCATGATTTCCATGGTTGGTCCGACACCGGTTGAGACCGCAGCGGATTATACTTTGGGTGCAATGTATGCGCACGAAATGTTGTTATTCTGCGGTTTGTTTGCGATGATTATCGCTGCTTTACATGTGGTAAGCCATACTCGCAAAGAAGAAGATCTCGGGCTCACTGAACTTGTCCGCTCTTTTCAAGTAGGCCGTCAAGCCAATTCGCTTGCGGTAATTGCCGAGGTCGTCATGATCAATATTCTATTAGCGCTCGTGATTGGCGGAATGATGACTAGCTATGGCGTAGATACGATTTCGGCCGAAGGATCCTTTTTGTTTGGTGCATCCATCGGGATGGCCGGGATTTTGGGAGCGGCAATTGCCTTAGTCATGGCGCAAATTATGCCGACTTCATCCGGTGCAACCGGTTCATCGCTCGGAATTGTAGGCTTGCTTTATATTTTCCGCGCCGGAACAGATGTGTCGAATGTTGACTTCTCCATGATCAATCCGATGGGGTGGACTTATCTGACTTATCCATTTACTGAAAATAATGGGGCTCCCCTGATGTTGGCTATAGTATTCAGCATCATTGTCGTGATCATTGCTTTTGCCCTTGAAGGCAGTCGGGATATGGGTGCCGGTTATTTGCCTGAAAGAGAAGGCCGGGAATCGGCAAAAAAATCATTGCTGTCCGTACCTGGCCTGTTTACCAAGCTGAACAAAGGCATAATGGTCAGCTGGTTGATTGCTTTCGTCATCATGGGAGCTGCCTATGGTTCGATTTATGGAGATATGCAGACGTTCCTTGAGAGCAATGAAATTATGAGTCAAATGTTTACGATATCCGGCGTTTCCATCGAAGAAGCCTTTACCGGGACCGTTATGATGGTCATGATTGGATTGGTTTCCATTTTGCCGATTGCGATCGTAAACAAACTGTTCACGGAAGAAACACGGCTGCATTTAAGCCAGCTTTATGCTACCAAAGTGACCCGAGCTCAGCTCTATTGGACGAGTGTCATTTTGGCCATTGTTGCTGGATTCGTTGGCATTTTGCTCGCATCAAGCGGACTTGGCGGGACGGCCATTTCTGCCCTGGGTGACGGCTCGCCCATGAATATGTGGGATTTTTTCATTGCTGGCTATAACTTCCTTCCTTCCGTGTTGTTCTTTACCGGACTTGCCGCATTGGCTTTAGGTTGGGCACCAAGACTAGGCAAAGCCGTATATGCGTATCTTGGCTATTCTTTTGCATTAAACTACTTTGGCGGCATTTTGGATTTGCCCGAATGGTTCTCGAAAACAGCCGTTCAAAGTTGGATTCCGCGGATGCCGGTAGATCCTTTTGATGCTGCAACCTTTATGACGATCACAGCGATCAGTATTGCTTTGATGGTCATGGGCTATATTGGATATCGCAAGCGGGATATGGTTGAAGGAGCTTAGCAGGAAAATATATTCATCATTACTTTATCCTTGAAACAAAAATCGAGCAAAAAACGGGCAGAAACGTGAATTTTCGGCCCGTTTTTTTGCATTTTATAGATGGTCACAAGACCGGTTCGCTCTTTATATAGGTCGCAGCCAAACATTCAATACAGGGTTCCACAGCACCCTCATTCCTTCAAGGGCATTAACCAGTGTTTTAAATACTCGCCTCAAATATGAGTTGTAATTACATTGGATTCTCCCGTTTCTTAACAGAATAAAGCAGCCGATTACATTACTAATGACAACCAGTTCATCTTGATTAAATGTTGTGAGTTCTGGGATTAAATTTTGAATTCGCCTCCCCAACTCTCTTGTTAGGGCATCGGTTACTGATTTAATCTCATTTTCAGAAAGCTGTTCACATGAGATATGATTGTTGTCATCATTTTAGTTATACTATTCATACGATTTCCAGCTGCTTGCTGAGCCGATCCAGACATGGCTGCCCATCCCTCCTTATTAAAGCTCTTATTCTACCTCGACTTATACCGCTGTCTATATTCGCTCGGCAGCATGCCTGTCTGTTCTCGAAAAGTTCTGCTGAAATATTTCTCGTCCTCGTATCCGGTTTGCTTGGCAATCCAGACAATGGGCCTGGCCGTCTGCTCCAGATATTCCCGCGCTTTATCGATCCGTACCTTGCGCAGATATTCATTGAAGGAATAGCCTACGATTTCTTTGAAACATTGATAGAAGTAGCTTCGGCTCAGATTGACCCGCTTCGCAACATCGATAGCGAATAACGGAAACTCAAGTTCGTCGTGCACGATCTTGACCGCGGACATAATGCTGCCGCTCACTTCCGGGCTCAGCTGCAGGCTGCCTGAGCGCGTTATCCCATTTTCCCTGAATTGTTTCATCCAGTCCGCAAACTCCCGCCAGCAGGTAAATGTGTCAGGCAGCTTGATATCATCCGGTTGTATCGCTCTATATAGCCGGTTCCAGTCAACCATAAATCCGTAGATCCATTGCATTAGTTTGGAGACGGGGATACGCAGCTCTTTTAATCGACTACAAAGCTTATCAAAGGCCTCATCGTCATGAACCCATGTGAAGCCATGCAGTAATTCCTTCACAGTGTCCGTCTCTTCTTCTCCCGGTTCCGGATGTTCCACCAGCAGCTCCATGACAGACTTCTCAATCGGATAGGTCTCATTGCCGTCGCAGTCGTAGAAAAAATCTCTTCTCCTGTAGACCCGTATCCGTTGATGCAGATCGGATGGAGATAAATCGGCTGTATGCCGCAGCCGCACCATATGCCATCCGGTGCTGCGCGTTCCGTTTGGAAGCGGCGGCAACGGGTCTTCTTTGTCATTGCCTTGAGGCTGAGCCTCCTTGGCAAGATCCGTCAACCACAACAGAATAGAGCCTTCCGCTTCGGCTATCCAGCCCAAGGAAACGCAATCCGCAACCATTCTGCTTGTTAATGGCTCATCCGGGAACTTCAGCAGCGCATAGGCCGTATCGCAAGAGCAAGCCTCTACTATCGAATCCGACTCAATTTTGTGCTTCTGCTTCTCTTCCACAATGCGCGAGTGAATACGCCGAAACACTTCTTCGAACTGTTCTTTTTCAAGCTCTACCTTGGCGATGTAATCAATGGCACCCAGTCGCAGCGCTTCCTGGATGTATTCAAAATCCTGATGAAGCGTCAGCACGGCGATCGCGATATTCGGATATTGCTTGCGTACAACCCGAATTAATTCGATGCCCGACATCACCGGCATGGCTAAATCGGTCATTAACAAATCCACCCGTTTCGCCTTCAGAAACTCGAGCGCCTTCTCCCCGTTAGCGGCTTCGCCTACAACTCTCATTCCGAACGATTCCCAGGGCAAAAAGGACATCAATCCCTTACGTACAAGCTTGTCGTCGTCTACGATGAGAACATGGATCATTTCGTTTAATTCCCCTCCCCGATTTGAATCGAAATGATGATCCGGGTACCTATGCCAAGCTCGCTTGTTACCGTAAGACTCGCTTTCCCTTCGTAATGAAATTCTAACATTCGTTTGACATAATTCAGTCCGATTCCCATTCCCACTCGATGGTGTTCAGCCTGTTCCTGCTCAAGCAATGCCTCAATCGTATCCTTAGAGATCCCCCCACCGTTATCTCGAATTTCGATCTCTAGTCTATCACTCTTTCTAACCTCCACCTCGATCCTGCCGTTGTCATCTAGTCCGTGATACAGCGAATTTTCAACCAACGGCTGCAGAATGAATCTAGGAACTGTCTCTTCGAGCAATGCGTCATCCACGTGAATATGGACATCGAACTGAAAATTGTATCGAATCTGCTGAAGAATGAGATATTGTTTCAATGAGTCAATCTCATCCCTGATCGTCGCGACACTGTTGTCTTTGCGGAGATTGTAGTAAAGCAGTTTGTTCAACGAAGTGACAAGCCTGTCGATCTCCTCTTGACCGTTCATAACGGCAAGCCAGTGTGCGGTATCCAGCGTATTCATTAGAAAATGCGGATTAATCTGATACTGCAGCTTCTCGATCTCCAGATCCGCTCTGCGCTTCTCCTTGGCCTTGACTTCAGAATACAGCTGCGTAATCTGAACCTTCATATGTTGAAATTGATTTAACAACATCTCAAATTCCGGGATGCGCGAATGGGTGGCAGCCGCATTAAAATTGCTGCCCGCAATCGATTTGATCTCCTTATTGAAGTGTGACAGCGGCCGGTACACCATTTTCCATAACAGCCCGCCAATCGTCAGACTGACTACAGCGAACAGCAGCGCCAGCCCCAGCATCTGCATCATCCAGCGATTTTTCTCGCGGTTGTAGTCGGATTGCGCAATAAGTGAGACCACACTCCAGCCCTGATTGCTGACTTGTCGATACCAATAATAGTCGGAAGTAATACCTGTTACCAGCGAAGGCTCTGGTGAGTCCGAAAAAAATGAATTTTCAGGAAAGATATCTTGAAGTTCGCTGTATGAAATTCTTCCGTTGTTGTCCAGAATTAAATGATTGGTATGCTTGCTGACTTCATCCAAATCCAGAATGCTCTGCGTCAGCTTGAAACCGGACTCAATGTAGACATAGGCATCTTCCCTCTCCGGCAAATCAACCTTACGCAAGGCGGAAAGCACATATTGATTGTTGAATCGATCATTACTGATATGCGGTCCAAAATAGGTGATGCCATAATACTCTGCTATGATTGGAAGGTTATCGATATCGAATGGTTGTTTCATGCCTGTATTCTCAAAAAGAGTGGTCTGATCGTCGCGTAAATAATACAGCGTTAACCCGACATTGGGATTCGTGAATGTAATGAGATTCAGCTGATTTTTGATTTCATCCGTCAGATAACTCCGGTCATAGGGCTGCTTCGCCATCAAAAACATCTCAAGCTGCCTACCGACATTCCCCTTAAAGGTCAGTTGTTGGGAAACGTGATTCAGATTGTCCAGCGTGTTCTCAAGCGACAATCTGACCTGCTTTAAATTGCTTTGAATGCCGGATTGCAGCTTCGTATTCAGAATGGATGTAATGGTGTTGTATGAAAGATAACAGGTGCAGATGAAAGGGATCAATGTGGCTGCGGCGAACAGTAAAAGAATTCTATTTTTCAAGGTCAATCGCTTCAGGCGGGATTTCCAATCCTTTTCCGGTTTCATCGTTTCATCCCCATCGATTACTTAATAAAGTGTCTGTAAACTCGAGCGCCCCCCTATGTTGTTTCCCAGGGCCCTGAATCTCATCATCATTACCGCAAAAACGGTGTCATGTCGGGCAAATCGTAACCGCTTCCAATCACTTGTGAAGGTAACTTTTCTGAATTGCATAGCCGCTAATTTCTCTTCCACCGTTTTACGGTAATCCGGAAATTTTGGATCGCGAGACAGGGTCCTGCTCTCATTCTATCTGATCATTCAAAATCTCCTATGAAATGGGCTCCTCCTCTCTTTGAATGATAGGGTCTACGACGTGCATAAATAGAAACAGGTGAAAATTCTTTTTAGAATATAACATAAATAAAGAATGATTATTGAGCAAAGATTTCAATACATCAGGTGCCTAAACTGTTATCCTTCAAATGAAAATCATGGGTAGACATATGTCTGCTCCTTAGTGGGTGAAATGTCCAACAACCCGGAACAGCCGTAAATTTTTGTACATATGACCCCCTCATTTAGAAACCACCTTCTATCCTTGAAGACGGTTTCATTGTGTTACAGTTAAATGGTCCATGAGGATAGTAATTCCATTCAATCTGAAAGAAGGGGTGTAATTATGAAAAACAAGTCCAATATGTTTGCGCTTATACTGGCCTCTTTTCTCGTACTAGGTGCTTGCAGCAATACAACGAATAACACGCCGGCTGCACCGGAGAAAAGCGCGGAGTCAAGCGAACCCGCTGATCCATTTGGCCGCTACGAAGAACCTGTCCAGATCAGCATCAGTATTGAAATCGATCCCACCGATAATGAATTGCCGCCTGGCGACACGCCGCTGGACAATCAATACACTCGTCAGATTAAGGAAGCGCTTAATGTGGACGTCGATCATCAATTTGCTGCCTCTGGCCAGAATCTTCGTCAGAGAATTAGTCTCGCCATTGCAAGTAACGATTTGCCGGATGCTATGGTCGTCAATGCCGTTGAGCTGCGCCAAATGGTCGAAGCCGACCAAATTGCCGATTTAACTGAGGTGTATAAGCAATATGCTTCCCCGGATATAAAGACAATCATTGAAAATACCAACGGTGCTGCCTTGGATGCAGTAACATTCGATGGTAAAATGATGGCCCTTCCGGGTGTGCAAGCCAATGCCGATGGCATTCACCTCATGTGGATTCGACAAGACTGGCTGGATAAGCTGAAACTTGAACCGCCAACTACGATGGCTGAGCTTGAGGCCGTCGCCCGTGCTTTCGTCGAAGATGATCCAGATGGAAACGGTCAGCGCGATACGATTGGGATCACCGGACCGGAGAGTGGTGGCAAGCTGTACGCGAACTTCCTTGAGTCCAAGAACAATTTATACGGTTTTGACGCCATTTTCTCCGCGCATGACTCGTTCCCTGGATACTGGCTCGAGGGCGAGGATGGCAGCCCTGTATACGGCTCGATCCTGCCGGAGACTCGTGAGGCGTTAGCTAGTTTAAGAGATTTGTATTCCAAGGGACTGATCGATCCCGAGATGGGGGTTCGAAACAAAGCGGATGAGCCCATTATCGCCGGAAAATCCGGTATGTTCTTCGCGCCATGGTGGATGGCTTACGGCCCGCTAACCAATGCTGTAAAAAATGATCCTGAAGCCAACTGGCAAGCTTATGCTCTGCCATTAAATGAAAATGGCGAATTTAGACCACATGCTGCTACCCCTTCTACTGAGTTTGTAGTGGTTCGGAAAGATTACGAGCATCCAGAAGTTCCTATGAAATTACTTAACAATTTGTTTAAAAACGAGCAAGAGAACACCTTTGACCCGAGCAAAGGCGGTCCCGGTTACTATCCGCTCCGCGTGGTACACGCTCCATCCGATGAAATTGAATTTACAGTCAAAGCCCTCCGTGATGTGCTGGCCGGCAATAAAACCGCAGAGGATTTTGCGGATGACAAAGCCTACAAACTGCTGCCTTCGGACATCGCCAGTATCAAGACAATCAAAAAAGAGCCTTATGATTCTATGGATCTTTCAACATGGAACCCTGAAGCGAACTGGGGGGCATGGACTCGAGCGTACTCCATCATGGTAGGCGGCAGGCCGCTGGTTGATACCGAGTTTGTGGAGGTAACCAGTCTTCTGTATGAGCAGACGCCGTTAATGGAGAGCCGTTGGGTAAATCTGCGCAAGTTAGAGGATGAGACCTTCCTGCGCATCATCATGGGTGCGGCTCCGCTGGAGACATTCGACTCCTTCGTCGAGAACTGGAAGCGTCAAGGCGGGGACCAGATTACTCAGGAGGTTGCGGACGCGCTGGCAAAGTAAATCTTAAGGCATATAACGAACCATATAGCCAGAGCTCCGGGCACCTGACAGGAGCTCTGGAACATTCGATGTAGGATTCAGGGAAAGGAGTGCTGTCATGCGAATGAAAGGTTTCGCCAAACATTATTATCTGATGCTGATCCCGGGATTTCTATGGCTGTTCGTCTTCAGCATCGTTCCGATGTTCGGCATCGTCATTTCGTTCCAATATTTTAATCCTGGCAAAGGTATACTGGGCTCGGATTGGGCGGGGCTTGAGCACTTCAAGTATATGTTATTGCTGAAGGATACACAGGAAGTCTTTATCAATACGCTTGTCATCGCGTCCATGAAGATTGTCGCTAATCTGATTGCGCCTCTGCTGTTTGCACTCATGCTCAATGAGCTGCGTCTGATGATTCTCAGACGTTGGATTCAGACCATTGTTTATCTGCCTCACTTTTTATCCTGGGTTATTCTGGGGGGCATTGTACTTGATCTGTTCTCCTACAACGGCCCCGTCAATCAATTGACTGCTTTGTTCGGATTCCAGCCCAAGCTGTTCTTTGCCGATTCCCAGCTGTTCCCGTTCCTCGTTGTCGGCAGTGACGTTTGGAAGGAATTCGGTTTTGGTACCATTATCTATCTTGCGGCGCTGACCGGAATTAACCCGGCACTGTACGAAGCCGCCAACATCGATGGCGCGGGACGCTGGAGAAGTCTCTGGCATATCACGCTGCCCGGGATTCGCACGACAGCCGTATTGCTTACGGTACTCAGCTTGGGTAATGTGCTTAACGCGGGTTTCGACCAGATCTTCAACCTGTACAACCCGCTCATCTATTCTACAGGTGATATTATTGATACCTGGGTCTATCGAACAGGTTTGCTCAACCTGCAATATGAACTTGCGACCGCCGTCGGCCTGCTGAAGTCCGTTGTGGGCTTCCTGCTGATATCCGTCTCGTATTATCTGGCATACCGTTTTGTTAACTATCGCATATTCTAAGAATTCATCCGGATGCAAAGCTATTTAAACTCATCCCATTCCAACTAGAGTAGGAGGTGCTGACCTTGGTCAGAGATCGGACGTTCGGCAACCGAGTGACTGATATTATACTGATTGTAGTCCTGATTGGCATTACTTTGTCATGCATCCTGCCGATCTGGTACACGTTCTCCCTTTCGCTTAGCTCCAACTCTGCCGCTGCGGCCGGTAAGGTCTGGCTATGGCCGGTCGATTTCAATCTTAACGCATATGCCCAGATTCTCAATGACAATCAGTTCTTCCGGTCCTTCTGGACCTCGACCCAGCGAGTTCTGCTGGGGGTTATGCTCAATTTTATCACGGTTGTGCTTATGTCTTACCCGCTCTCGCGGACAGCGAGAGAGTTCAAGGGGCGCAATGTGTTCATGTGGATTCTCATTTTCACGATGTTATTTAACGGCGGTCTGATCCCGTTGTATCTGACGGTCAAAGAACTCAACATGCTGAACAGCATCTGGGCACTTGTCCTGGTTGGAGGCGCGCAGACACTCGTCTTCAACGTCATCCTCACGATGAACTTCTTCCGCAACCTGCCCAAGGAGCTGGATGAAGCCGCCCTTGTCGACGGCGCGGGACCCTGGTACATCCTGTTCAAAATCTACATCCCGCTGGCCGTGCCGGTGCTGGCGACCGTCTCGCTGTTCAGTATCGTGTATCACTGGAATGAATTCTTGTACGGTCTGATCTTCATGTCCCGTGAGCAATTCTATCCACTCCAGACGTATATCCAGCAGCTCGTCGTCTCGGTCGATCCATCGACGATGTCCGAGGACCAGTACCGTCGCTTGTCTGAGTTGTCCAACCGGACACTCGATGCCGCCAAGATCTTCATCGCGATGCTGCCCGTCCTCATCGTTTATCCGTTCCTCCAGCGCTTCTTCATCCACGGGATTACGCTGGGTTCGGTTAAAGAGTAGCCGAGTGCGCCCGAATGGCGGTGATCGTTGTGGAACACCGTGTAGTGACTGGCCCTCCCTCCTGTCATCTTCAACGTCAGCATTTGAACAGCTAAAGGGAGATAAAAACAGCGGCATGGTAGGACACAAATATCCTAGAATGCCGCTGTATGTTTCATACTATAACGTCCCTCCGTTAGTATAACTATTCATCATCTCTGCAGTTCCCCAAGGAGTTAATGTACAATGAGGACTGGGCAACTTGATAGCTGTGAAACCTTGTGGCTGACACTTCCAAGCATCATTTCTTTTATGCCCCTTAGCCCACGGCTCCCAATAATAATAAGTTGCTGCTCGGTATCCCTTGAAAAATTCAATATTTCATGTGCAGGATCTCCCTTAAGATGAACTATTTCCGGTTTAATTCCCGCAGATTCTAACTTAGATTTCGCTTGTTGCAACTGTTCCAAACTCGCTTTCTCCATTTCGTTTAATATTTCCTCCAAGAAATTCTCTGGTACATATATCATGCCATTTGATACATATTCCTGGCTGACATTAACTAAGGTAACTTGAGTTTGTTTGTTTTGTGCTATTTCAATGGTTGCATCGAGGAGTTTGTTCGTTATTTCAGCTTTATCAATGGCCACCATAATTTTGTCAAACATATTTATCATCCTTTCCGAGGCAACTCGTAATGATTTCGGCTACCTACAAAACGGTTTCTTGCTGCTCCTATGCCGACTAAAAAGAGTGAGACCGAAGCGCCAAGCAGAATGAAAAGTGGCAGGTTCCAACTATTTGTTGCATCATGCAGATATCCTATAAGGGCAGGACCAATTGCGGCAAGCAGATATCCGATCGATTGCGCCATGCCAGACAGTTCCGCTGCTTGATGCGCATTTTCAGTACGTAACCCGAAAAACATCATGGACAAACTAAAGGCGAAGCCTCCACCAATTCCGAGTATGATGATCCACAACAGAATGATATTGGAGCTTCCATAAAGAAGTCCGAGCGTTCCCGTCAAAAACAAAATGGTTGTGATGACCACTAACAAACGTTGGCTAGACATGCGCCCAGCAATAACGGGAACAATAAAGGTAAATGGAAGCATAGCTAACTGCATGATCGAGAGGTACCATCCTGATTGGCTGGAGTCAATTCCTTGCTCCTTTAAAATTTCAGGCAACCATGCGATCAACACATAGAAAACCATGGACTGTATACCCATAAACAAGGTTACTTGCCAGGCAAGCGGGGAACGCCAAACATTCACATCGTTGCTGGCCATCTGTTGACTCGTCGTGGCTGTTTGCTTCGTTTGATTTCTTAATTGGGGCAACCAACAGAGGATCGATACAAAGCTTAGAATCCCCCACATTCCCAATGCTCCCTGCCATTTTAGCCCTGCGTTTACGGCTAGCGGTACACTGATTCCCGATGCGATTGCTGCACATAAATTCATTGAAATCGAGTAAACACCTGTCATGGAGCCAATTTTATTTGGGAAATCCCGTTTGATTATACTGGGCAATAATACATTACAAACGGCAATTGCAAATCCAAGAACTGCTGTCCCAATAAACAGATTAACTGCGCCAGATAAAGATCGTATTACAATACCAACAGTCAGAAAGATTAGGGCAATCAAAATGATACGCTCAACCCCATACCTTCGTCCTAATTTTGGGACTAGAGGCGATAATAAAGAAAAGGCAAGCAAGGGTACCGTTGTGATCAGGCCTGCTAATGTATTTGTAATATGAACGTCATCCCTTATAAGGCTCACTAAAGGACCAACTGAGGTTAAGGGAGTACGTAAATTAGCTGCAATAACAATAATGCCGAGAATGATTAGCCCTACAGAGGATGGCACGGATTTTTTATTTTGTTTTTTCGGCATCTCTTCATTTCTCCTTCCTGAATTCATACACATTATTTTTTTCTATATGATATTAACATCCGCGCGAACAACAAAAGTATATTATAATATATTTAAATTAACAAGTAATATTTTATAATATACCTTATCTCATCTAAACAACAAAAATACAACTCTGAATTCCCACCATGAATTCGGAGTTGTATTTAATAAGTAGAATTTATCGACTTTTAGAAACCATACTTTAAGGATATATGGAGCACTGTTTCGCTATCCGTATGGTTAGTATAAGAGTGAGGACAATCTGCACGAAAACTGATCGTATCATATTGATTCAATGTATAAATCTCTCCATTGATTTGAATTTCAATGGAGCCCGTCATTACTGTCGCAATTTCAGTTGTATTCACATGATGACCTTCAGGGTGATACGAGCTATTTGGCTGTAAGTAAGCCCGACACATTTCAATATCGTTGCTTTTAAAGACTGGCTCAATGATCCAATTCTTTTGATCATTAGAAAACCGTAGCCCTTCGCCTGCTCGATACAAACTAACAGGGTTTTCTGATTTGAACAAAGCCAATAGCGGTAAAGATATGCCTTTTGAAATTTTCCATATAATTGCCAAAGTTGGATTTGTATCACCACGTTCGATATTCCCCAGTGTAAGTTTGCTTACGCCCGTAATTTCCGCTAAATCGTCTAAACTCATATTTTTTTCTTTTCTATACTTTTTCAAGGCACCGCCCATTTGTAATACAATTTGTTTTGTTTCATCGACTTCATCCATTTGATATTCACCTCAACCTTTAACTTTATAGCTAGTATATTGTTTATCTAGACTCTTTTCCATACGATTAATATTTGATGGTGGACTACACACCTATGCAAATAAATTATGATTTCTATGTAAAATAATCTGCCCGTTCATCGCGCTCGTTTCTGGATTGTCGTAGATCTAAGGCGTAGAACAGTTTATCGTATCGGGCATTGCCGACGGCTTTTTCAATATTGGCATGAGGACTGTGCTGCTTTTTGTACAAACGATAAATTTTCCATGTTTGCTACATCTAAGATACGAAACAACACAGCGTCCGCCATATTATCAACTTCCTCTTACCCTGTAATTCTAACATAACGCAATATTTTCATTTCAGTCGGCATCGTAACGTAAAATTCTAAATTTCTCTTTATCGCCAGTTTTCACGCCATTCGCACACGCGATATCCCCAGTAGCTCGCCTTTATCGACTCAGGCCTGCTTCGATGCGGCAAGGCAAATCCCTTTATAATATGTTGTTATGAGATGTTATAGCTTGATGAATTAGAGCCAGTGATAGTTCGTTTTAGAAAGGCAGCCGATCACTTTGTTCGGCTGCCTTTTTGTTTTTATGAACTATCGTTTCCCGCTAGTTTATATTCTTGTATTCGGGAGCTTACGGCTTACACAGTCTGCCTTTTATCGCTTCTTTCCTGCTTCATTTTTTCTTTCTGCCCGTCTTCTTGTATCTGTCCGGTTTCTGCTCCCTACCTCATTACTAATGTACTTTACAGTTTGGTTCATTCTCATTTTATGCGAGCCTTTGACGAGAATCGTCGTGCTCGGTGTAGTCAATCTGTACAAAGCCGCGTGCAGCGCTCTCCTGTCGTTAAAATGTCTGGCCTGGACGGACGATAACCCTGAACTTACAGCTGCGTTTCGAGCATGTCGGGAGGCTCTGCCGTAGGTTAGAAGATGATGGACCTTATTCCTTGCCGCATAAGCTCCAACGATTTGGTGCCCCTTCTCGGAGTAACGTCCGAGTTCCAGCATATCTCCCAGAACGAAGATCCGTTTCCCCTTGCCGATCTGTGCCAGGACATCGACCGCCGCCTGCGCTGCTTGCGGATTGGCGCTGAAGGTGTCGTCGATCACTTTGACATCTTTTCTAAGCCGGTAGACGACTAGCCGCCGGTCCGGCTTTTGATAGCTCTCCAGCCCTTTTCTTATCGTGTCGACCGAAATGCCGAGCTGCCGTGCAACCCCAATGGCAAAAAGCGCATTGTAGATATTATGCTTGCCGAATGCAGGGATGTGGAAGCGGATCTGTTTTCGGTTAATTTCAACACTGAACGACATCCCGGTTTCCGTGAAGGCGATCCGACTCGCCCGGTACTCCGCTTTTTGATAAAGCGAAACCGTGAATACCTTTCCTCGAAAATCTTTGGTGGTCAAATACCTCGAATTTCGGTCATCCGCATTGAGAAACAGCATTCCGGATTGATTCATGCCTCTGATAAGCTCCGATTTTGCTTGGGCCACTCTTCTGATGCTTCCCCCGAAATTGCCGATATGCGCGGCTCCTACCATGGTGACGACACCGATGTTCGGTTTAATCAGCTGACAGCTTTTTCGGATATGGCCCGCCTTTGACATCCCGTACTCCAGGACGACTGCTCTATGCTTGGACGAAATTTCTTTACTTTGCTTATCAATGTAAGCGGGGAGATTCATATTATCTTTGGTTTTATAGACTTTCCATTTTCTTTCCAAAATCGATGCGATCATTTCCTTGGTCGTCGTTTTTCCGGCGCTACCCGTGACGGCAATCACCGGACGATATTTGGAGCCCAGAATATCATCCCCTTTGCAATCATTCGTACCAAAACATTGTATGTGGCATATGCGGAGCCGTATGGGCCAACTTCCTACCGATTCAGCCCATTTTATGGAAGAGGGATTATGATCGGATTCCGAATCTATGAACTTTTCATAACCTTATTTACCCCACCCGCATTTAAGGTTACTAGAGGGACTTTGGCTCCCGTTTGTCAAACTGGGGTTCGACATGCGAATTTTATTGTATTTGGCATCCGTGGAGATGATTAGGCAGCTTGTCGGATCGCTTCTGTCCAAATTGAGGGGCCTTGGACCTTTAACTCATTCCAATACGATTATGAAATCATATACTGTTTTAACCGCTAGAAAGGAAGTGTTGGATGCATGCAGGAAATTGGCAGAGTTCATTTTCGGGTGGATCATAACGGGGTAGTTAAAGAATTGATATTGTTACAAAATAGAAATGGAAGTATAAACTATATTCCGCTTGAGAAAGAGAGGCACTATTTGAATGCAATAAAGAATCGGGACGTAACAAAAATTTTGACCATTGAACAGATTGGCGATAAATATTATACGAATTACAAAACGCTTCCGGGAAGGCACAGATATACTAAAAAAGATTTGAAGATGATAACCGCTTCGATGTTGAAGCGATTGGAGGGTACGGGCCGACAAAAGATCATCATTCTTTTTTAATGAATGGTTAAAAAAGAATAGTTCGACATGGGAGCCGAAGTATTCAGGGATTAGGATTGTACGATGTGGCCTTTGTATTCGTCTGGAAAACTTTTTCCCACGCGGCTATTCGAAATGAGTCTATAAATTGAAACAGCGACAGCTAAGGACGAGAAATAATGTCCTAGACTGTCGCTGTTTTATTGAACTAACGATCCCGTTAGGTTAAAGGACATCCCAGGTTCTCGAAATCCAAGACTCGGGTATACCATTCCTATACTCCTCTGCGTCTCCACCCAAAGACTTTGACGTGCACGATGGCTTTGGTTACCCAATGCGAGAGCACATACAACACGATGAACAGGATTAGCAAAGGCCTAAATATTAGCACGGCCACAGCCCAGGAAAGCAGAATCTGCCAATTCTTCATTTTTCTCAAAAATTTGCCTGGCCACAAAAATATTTTAAATAACATTTCGTTATGCTGAAGCGCCTCTAGAAATTCATCCTGGTACTGTTTGTCTTCTGGATCTAAGCGAACGGCATTCCGCATATACGTCTCTTTCAGCTTGTATTCCCCACGCTGGCCAGCCGCCAAGCCGAGAAAAAAATATACTTCTGACGATTCCATATTGTTTTTGAGGGCGAGTCTTTCCAACCTAGCAGAATCCTCATAGTTTCTCAGCAACGCTTCCGTATAGCTTAACACAGCCAAATATAATGGTGATTCCGGACGCAGTTCAAGTGCATGCGAAAGTGCCGTCTTCGCTTGGTTTGATTTGCCCTTCTTGTTCAACATATTTGCTTGTAGATAATAATAATAAGGCTCATAGGGATCGATTCGTAAGGCTTCCTGCAGAGCTTCTTCGAAAGCCCGATCCTTATCCGTAGCGTAGTAAACGCTGACCCGCACATACCAGGCCAGCTCCTGCTGCGGCTCCCGGCTAAGCGCCTGGTTCGACCAATGCAGTGCTTTGTCATATTCGTTCATAAATAGGTGAATCTTCGAGATTAGCGCAAAGACATCCGGGTCCTCCGGTTCCTGTCTTATTAGCTGCTCAGCTTCCTTTAATGCTTCTTTATACCGCCTCCATTCAATAAGCTGCTGCGCCTTAGCATAAGCGGCATAATTATGTATGTTCTCCACCTGCGCTATCCCCCCTTATACAATTATGACTTGACACCATGCTTCTTAATGTAATCCAACACGATTTGATAATCACGGTTTACATCACTGAATGTCGCATAATTCTTTGCTGTAGCAAACCAATCCAGCGTCGTTGCCTTGCGGCCTTTTGCCGATCTCTTTAAATCGTCCTGAGTAATAGGCTGGATCTCACCCTTCTCAAAGGTTCGCTCCATGGCTGATTCTACGGCATCCTTGACTAGCTGCTCTAAATCGGCTCCGGAATAAAGCTTCGTCTCTGCAGCAATCTTGGACAGGTTCAGCGAACCCAGCGGCTTGCCGGATAGCTTTAGTTCCAGAATGATTTGCCGCTCTGCCTCTTCAGGCGGCGGTACAAAAACAAGATGGTTAAAGCGCCCGGGACGTCTCAATGCGGAATCAAGGTACCAAGGCGTATTGGTTGCCCCGATGACAAACACGTTATCGTTCTCCGCCTGCAGACCGTCAAGCTCCAGCAATAATTGGTTAACAAGCATGCGGTCATGATGCTGGCGCATTTGATGACGGCTGCCTCCGAGGGCGTCGATTTCATCAATGAAAATAACGCACGGCTTGCTTTCCCGCGCTTTTTCGAATATATCGTGTAAGTTATGCTCGCTCTGGCCAGCATACATGGAAAGAATAGACTGAAGCTCGACATGAAGAAAATTAGCATCGATCTCGCCTGCCACCGCACGTGCCAAAAATGTTTTGCCGCATCCGGGAGGCCCAAACAAGAGCAAGCTCCCTCCAGCTTGTTTGCCGTATGCGGCAAATACTTCCGGCTGCTTCAGAGGCAGTATAAAATTCATTCTGATTTTTTTCTTAACCTCTTCCAGGCCTCCGACGTCGGCAAACGTCTCCTTTGGTTTCTCTGACTCGACAAGCGATTGATCCTCTTTGCTGAAATGAATGAGCTTTAAATTTTTGCGCCTATGCTCTGCTAGTTCATCATGGTCCGACATCCTGCTCTCTCCCCTGTCATATTTTCTCTTAAGAATATCATATTCCCATAAATTAGGGAGTAACTAAACAAAAAAAGACTACTCACAAGAGCAGCCTTTACAGTTAGCTGAACTACTTCCGATAATGATAAACATGAGATACTCATCTAAAAGATGGTTTTATTCTTTAAAATCGAATAATCCTCTGTAAATCAAGTTTGCAGAAACCGGCTTCTTTCCGATTTCTCGTGACCATATAGACAATTGACCGATATGGTGAATTTCGTGGGCGATCACGTGCCGTATCACTTCACCGAATCTAAAGCTTTCCTGCTCCCCGTCTTGGTTTGTATCAAACATGACATGGTCTTCCAAGCTACCATTCCAAGCGTAGACGAAAGGTGCAATTTCCGCATGGCTTCGGGCCGAATAATCTCGTAATCCTTGCACGCTGGCACAATCTTCGAACGAAGGGATATTCAGCTCTCTCCCTTGCAAATCCCCGCACAACCAGGCATATTCGACTGTCACGATGTGATGTAGTGTGTAAAGAATGCTTCCTATGCCGCCGGTGCGCCTTTTCAACAGCTCTTCCTCGCTCACCGTTTCGCACCAGTCAAACCAGTCATTGCGAACTTGCCAGTTATACTCGAATAGTTTCAACATGTCGCCGCCTCCTGAAATAATCAACTTTGTTACTCCTACCATGATTCGCGATATAATCCTGTTATCCTCCGTTTATCGCATAAAGATCTGCAGTGCCCCAACCCAAAATGTTACCGTAACAATCTCATTCACGTTCCCCACCCTCTGCCGGAAGCTGAAACCGTGTCACCTTTGTTAACTGGGATTATTCCTGACTCCTCCACTCGTTAAAAAAATCACTTCAATTATAGGATTGAAACACTGACAGCATAATGTCAGTCTTTAAATGTCCCCGTTAGTTGAAGCTTCTTATGATACAATTACTGTTCAAGACCTTCAAAATTGCGTCGCCAATCAGAACGTCATAACTCTAAAAATAAGTTACAATGACATTTGGTTGTAAGTACCTGTGCCAATCTATATTTCTAGGAGGAATTCATGAAACTCGCTGCCTTTTTTCCTTATCGAAATGATGTAAGAAAGATATTGATCCCTTATTTAAATCAATTGACTGAAGTACAGTGGTATGCATTGCATCCGGATCACCCGAATTCCATCGCTTGGATCGTTGAGCACATCGCTCGCAGCGAAGACGAATGGATTAACGTGATCGTTCTTAAGGAAAAGCAACGCCTGCAACGAGTCTTGGATCACCCTCAGCAAATTTTGCAGGCATATATCGACATTCGGGAGCATACAGACCTTAAACTCAACTCTATGGAATACGATGAACATGAGCCTGCAGTACAGCTACCTCGTTTTTCAGACGGTTGGGAACCGCCTTCACCGCCGACGCTGCGATGGATTTTCCATCATGTTTTTGATCATGAGTCGTATCATGTCGGTCAAATCGGCGTCATCGCACGTTTGAACGGATTCGCCGGCCCCCTCTTCTGAACGTATAGAAGATTTCGTTTTCTTAACAGGAAAGGTGGAGCCCCTGTTGACTCGTGTTTTAGCGACTTATATATTCTTTCTCACGACATCATCAACTAAGAATTGTTATATAATTATTTTAATCCTCTTGTAAAATCCCTTATTTTTTCAGAGATTTCTTTTGGATGGGAACGATATAAATAATGTCCCGCGTCCAACAAGACCATTTCTCCATGTACAGACTCCTCTATTTGCTTCTCATGTTCGGGGATCCATCGGTCCGTCACAGGGTGATTCGCTTGGACAAAGAAAAGGACTGGTAAGTTGGTAGGAAAAGTAAGCTGCTCTGCTGCTTCAAAGTTGGAATACATGCTCACCGCCTCATTTAATTGAGTGCTGTTATACATGTTTTTGCGTATCAACATGTTCAATTGTTCTTTGGTTTGTTGATCATACGGCAGTCCTTCATAAGGGTCAGCGCTTAGTTTCAATTGTAAACGGGCGAAGCCCAAATTGCGGAACCATTTAACCGGTTCTGTGTCTGACGAATCAATCTTCTGTTCACTCAGCGTGGGAACACTGCTATCCAGCCCGATAAACGCTCTCACTTCGTTTGGATATTGGTTTACATAATCCAGACTATAGATCCCCGAAATAGAATGACCCATAAGAATATAACGATTGATATGGAGACTTTGTAACGCTTCATGAATTTCGCTTACGATATTTTCTGTACTGCGCTCCTTCTGGGTTTGATCGCTCAAACCGTAACCAAAAGGTTCAATCACGACGACTTTATAATAAGGGATTAACTCTGATAGAAGTGGCTTAAAATCAAGTGCAGGTGCTGCTGTTCCATAACCAGGAAGAATCACTATGGTTTCTTCACCTTGACCTTGAATGAAAACATTCATCTGTTTTCCATCTACGGATACATGCTGACCGTATTGTTCCATTCTTTTTTGTTCTGTAAGACCGCTGATTTTATTTACGGTATAGACGATTGCGATAAAAAGTAGGATGGCTACAACTACTGCGACGATTACTTTAAGCAAAATATGTAGTACTCTCTTTGTTTTTGTACTATACCTTACTTCCTTTCCTGCTGCTTGTGTCAAACTCTTCAGCTCCTCTTGTTATTGTTATCTGTACAATGCCCTTGTGGTCCACTCATCCAAGTCTAGCCAACCAAGATGTCCTCTCAATGAATGCAATATGAACGGAGCATGAACAAAGTTTTTCGGCAATCGGCAGAAGAAATTTGTACCGATAAAACAAAAAAGCCGCTAAAATAGCGACTTTAATGGGTTATTACCGATTGATATTATGCATAATTGCACTGTACAGAAAATCTGCGAAATCCTCATGACTATATGAATTAAAATAGTTTCTGAAACGTGTATCGAATTTGTAGGTATTAGCCATGCAAGTCAGTAATTCTGCGTCGCAAGTCATGAATTGCATTAGATTTTTTTTCCACTCCTCGATTAATCGCTGAACTTCATTGGAAGAAGGATCCTGATCGACTAAAGACGCGATTTGTTTGAATATTCCTTCCATGGACCGAAAACGTTCCTCTTTTTCATCGAGTGATATTGTATCCAACGTTTCATTAAACTTTTGATACGCCTCTGTTTCACCATAAATGAATTTGGCTTCATTTGCATATTGCTCTTTCAATGGCAGAACGGAAGAATTGTTGAAGATTTGCAAATGACTAATATCATTACCCGAAACATATTCCTCGAGAGCGACCATGATGGTTTCTATTCTTTGTTTTCTTGATTGTAAGGTTTGTCTCTGATTCTTTACTATTTGTTTTTGTTCTTGTCGGGTCAGTTTTAAAATGTCCGCAATTTCTTTCAAGGAAAAATCCAGTTCCTTTAAGAATAAAATGGTCTGAAGTTTTTCCAAACTGCTTCGTTCATATAAGCGATACCCTTTTTCCGTCAGGTGTGTCGGTTTGAACAAATGAATACGGTCGTAATAATGCAGGGTGCGAGCGGTAATGCCGGTAATCTGGACGATATCTTTAACTGCTAATAATGGTTTCTTCATTCCAATACTCTTCTACTTCGTCTAGTATTTGAGCGGCAGGCGTTATCGTAGCCTCGAAAATCGTTTTCCCTGTTTTTCGTAAATAATATTGGATTAAATGATATCCGCAAGCGTATCCGGCACTATAAGGCATGTTGACGGGTTTTGAATTTTGAAGTTTTGCGATCTCGTCACCGTAAAGATACGGAGCAATTTGATCGAACCCTGTTAATTGCAGATGCTCTCTAAGCACTGGCTTTATGCGCCTGTTAAGCGTTTCTGCGTTTGTTTTCGTTACCCAAGGACCGAGCAATTCTTCTCCAAACATGAACGTAGCATAGTTTTCGGCCAAGCCTTCACTTACAATGAGCTCGCCCAAGTTAACGGTGTGATCCCACTGAATAAATTGATATCGCACATTATGGTTGCACTCGTGCGCCAGGGCAGCCTTCATTCGAGGAATCGTGTACTCATTTGGCAAGATTGTACCCCAAATAAACCCGGGAATGCCCCCAAAACCGCTATATCCTTCGTTTATGGTTAAGGCACGGCTTTCCGGATTTCCTAGTTGAATGGTAAACAAATATTCGGAAACGGGGAGGTTAATTTCATGCTCTACAAATAGATGTAGGCTTTTCTTTACAGCATGCTCGCACGCTAACCAAAATGATTCGGACGATATCAGCTCGATCTCTGCCGAAATCTGAGAGGTAATTTGATCAGGAGATCGATGCATCATACTATTGAACGTAATAACGTCAAAACCGTTGTCCTCTTCAGCTTTAAAAGGAATCTGTTGAATTTGCCATTGTTTCTTAAAGGGAGCCATCATTTCGTTTCTGAACAATTCAAGCTTTTCCTCGGGCGAAGCTTGGGCCACTTTTTGATAAATATGATCTGATCGCAGTGATTTAATCTTCATTTCTCTCACTCCTAGTTATGGATTCATTGAGAAATTATGCACTATGACCTAACGTCATAGTCAAGAACTTTTATCCCGACTTTGGGTACATCTTCCGCTGATCGAAAGAAGACCTTAACACATCATCATCATATTTGAAAAAAAGAAACCGATGAAAGGTCGACTTTAGATATATTCATTTATTATATCTCCTCAGCGCGTAACAAAAAAAATAAAACCTCCATGATCCAGAAGTTTTATTTTGTAGAATAATCCTTATTCAACTAAAATTCCCGCCATATATACATCATCAATTTTATCTTTGCTAACATCGCTTACAATAAAACCATGATGGTCAAGACCATAACCCGATTTTAAAATCCTATTTCAATCGCCGCCTTATTTCTTACCCCAGCATTTTCCTAATTATATCACCAAAAAAACATCTGGCCTAAAAAGTGAGTTAAGACGCTCCCATCGGCTTTTTTTCAAAATGGCTTAACGACCATAAGCACCAATATGGCAATCATCAGCAGCTGCGCTGCCGTCTCGACGGGTGTGATCTTTTTTATGAGCAGTCCGAACTCGGCGGGTATTTCATTACCCTGATCTTGACTTTCCGATATGATCTTTATGACCTTTTTTATACGCGGTTCGATCCATCCGTCGATGAGGACGATCATGAGGAGCGATAAAAGGATGGATACATTCAGCCACATTTGGGATAACCCCATCTTGGTTATGATCATAAGCCAAACCCCGGTTACAATAAGTACACTTCCGCCAATTTTAGGCATGATGGCAAGCTTGGTCGTTATACCAAAAGTAAAGTGCAGCTGGCCGACGGTTCTAGCGAATCTACGAATGATGGGCATCACGAAAGCCGGGCCAATGATGGCAATCGAAGCCAATATATGCAAAACGAGCAGTAATCCAAACAAACCTATGCTCCCCCTTCTTCTAAGTGCACCGTAATATTGTTTTGATAGGCTAGACCGACCCTTTTTCTTTTAAACGCTCCCCCGAGCTCAATATGGTCCAGCATACATCTTGCGACATCGTCATAAGTAACATTCAGCTCTTGAAATCGGCTGAACAAGTGACCGGCGATATCTGCCTCGGAATATTCCTTGATCGCCTCTGGAATCGGAACAGGCAAGGTTTCCGTTGTTACATGCAGATGAACCGGCTCTGAATGCTCACTCGAATCCATCATGGTCCCCGGACACATAACGGACCAATCGAGCCCAGTCTGTTGCAGCCTTTCGTAATTCCGATTGTGATTTTTATACTCAGGCGGGAAGCCGGGTAAATGGTTGCCGATAAGATCGGTATATGGAATATCCAGCAGTCCCGCTCCTCCCATCATCCATACCCGCCCAGAGAAACTAGGCTCTAATTCACATTGGCTTATAATGGTATCGACGATACGAACAAACTCTTCTCCCTGGCCCGCATGGCCGGCTGCAATAATAGCGGCGTTTTGATGCGCGAGCGCCTCACCGATGCTGACCGGGTCCATCATATCGTCCACGATCACCTTCACGTGCTTTGCGGAATGCATACCTAGCTGATCATAAAGCTTCTCAGCATTTCGCACATAGGCGGTCATTTCATGCCCCATTTTTATCCCTTGTACCAGCACTCTTTTCCCTGTATTCCCCGTCGCTCCGAAAACAATAATTTTCATTGTTCTTTCCTCCTCATTCATGGCCCCTAATATTTGGTTAACTCAAGCTTAGCATCGCTTCAAAATGATGTTAAGAACCCACTTTAAAGTAGGGTGCTTACTTAAAAGTAAGCATGACGGAAAGGGATGCCCTAAGAATACGCAAGAGCTCGGGAGGTCGGGACGTCGGGAATATTCTAAAGACAGATTGGCGACAATCCCACACTATAAGAAGTTTTATGATCTCAAACCCGATAATTAATTCAGATCAGAAGTGCGACTGCAGGCAAACAAAAGCTGCCCGGAATCCCGTGGCAGCTTTTGTTTTGAGTTGATTGAATTCGTGTACAAGTTCATTGAACCAGCTTTATGACGCTGACTCTTGATATTTCCGCTTATTATGATTTTCTCCCCAAGCACACATGACTTCTGCTACAGGAATCAATGTTCTGCCGTATTCACTAAGAGAATATTCTACTTTTGGAGGGACAGTCGGGTAGACCGTTCGATCGACTATGCCTTCTTGTTCCAAATCTCGGAGATGTTGTGAAAGCATTTTTTGTGAAACATCAGGTATAAGCTTTTCCAGATCGTTGAATCGCTTTTTGGATTCAATCAGATGCCATAAAATCATCGGCTTCCATTTGCCACCTAAAACATGAATGAGTGTCTCAACTGGACATTCACGCTGATGAATCATTGATAAATCATCCCCTTACTTTTAAGTAAGTGCATTACCTAAAATTAACATAACGGTAGCTTTACAATCAAGTCAATATTGAAAGTAAAAAGCTACAAGACATTCACGAATGCAGTACTCACCTCCGCCCTACTATCCGTGGAGAATGAGATCAAGTTCTTGACTATATCATACACAGGTATAGAGAAATGGTTTGGTGGGCTTTTAAATTTCTACCTCTAGTCCTGTTCTTTTTTCTCCTGTACGACTGGCATCATCATACCGTCATCCATTCCCATCAACGTCACGCTGGATGATTCGGGAATCTCATCATGCTGCGTAATATCCACCGGGGTATCGAATATCGGTTCCGCATAAGCAAGATGCGTCCGGCCTCGCGCCAAAATCTGGCGGTAGTTCCCGCTTTCGCCCTCATAACCGTCATGGTCCCACGGAACGAACGACCGCGCGTTACAATAATGGCACACATAGGAGCGGCGATAACGGTCCTTCGTTCGGTTCCGATATGAACGGTGGAACAAATGGGAATCAAAGAATAGCACATCCCCAGGCTTCATTCGCACAGGAATCGGAGCCGGATATTTTGACACCACTTTGGATAGCGTGTTGACCTCATCGTCCAGATGACTGACATTCTCAACGGAGTGGAGATCGGTAAAGGCTTCTTTAGCATGAATACTGCCGCTGTTATCCCCTGGCGGTGGGTAGATCGGCTCGTGATTGGAACCGGGGACGACCCACAAACACCCATTCTCTTCATCGGCATCCTCCAGGGCAATCCATGCCCCGATTAGCGTGTCGGGGTGGGTCTTGATGTAATAAGCATCCTGATGCCAACCTTGCCCGCCCTTTCCCGGCGGATTAAAGAACATCATCGATTGCAAAGCATATACGTCGGGCCCAATAAGTGCCTCAAGCACATCCAGAATCCGGGGATGAAGCATCAGCTGCTCCCCTTCCGGATGGACGCGGGAGATCATATGAACCCTCGTCTTCTCGGCAAACTCCGATTTGAGAGGGTCCTTATCTTCCTTAGATGCCTGTTCACGTTTCCCCTCATTTTCAATACGCAGTCTCTCTGCCCACGCTGCGTATTGTTCTGTTTCTTTCGGATCCAACAGTCCTTCAACAATGAGGAAACCATCTCGGTGATAGTGCTTGTATTGCTCTACCGTTACATAAAAACGGCCTTCTCTTAGTTTGACCTTAGGTACATAAGTCTGCCCCATACTGATCCCTCCACATCCATTGATTACCTTCAGTGTGAAGGATTCCGAAAGCGTTCTCAATGGAGAGGACACGGAAAACAGTGGACGGATTTGATATCCGTTATCATGTCCGCTCCTGATTCAGAGCGACAAAATGCCGGTTCAGGGGATAAGCGGACTCCTCCTCTTCGATCATGGCCAAATGACGAAATAACGGATCCGCATAGCGATCGCGGAATTCAAGTGCAGTAACACCCCGGGTACGTTTGAACATGCGGGAGAAGTAGTGCTCATCGGCAAATCCGACATCGTAAGCGATTTGTTTGATCGTTCGCTCCGCTTGGATTAATAGCTGTTCCGCTCTCCGTAGACGGCGTTCCAGCAGCGCCTTCTGGGGAGGGATTCCAATCCAGCGGACAAACATCCGGGTAAAGTGCTCATGAGTCCAGCCGGAACTGGCAGCAATTTCTTCAATGGTAATCTGGCGGTGAAGATGTTGTTCCAAATAATCCAATGCCTTGATAATCGGGGCAGGCAGGGTCGAGGAAGAGCGCGAATCGTCTTCATCAATCGCCCGCCATTCCTCTAGGACGCTCAGTAGCAAGATAGCTCCTCTTCTCTGCCAGCCGCCGGGTTTTACATGCACGATCTTGAGCATTTGTTTCAACAGTGAGGGAACAAGACTTCCCCCGGCAATCACCGACCAGTCCTGACATTCCCCTCGGCTATTGCCCTGTTCGCGGAAGGTTTCCCGGAATGCAGCGTATTCGAAGTGGACATATAAATGCCTGGTGGGAACGAACGGATCAAACCGGTACCTATGCGGCTCCCCGGGACAAGTGAATATTATGCCGGGGCGATCCAGCAGAAACTCGCCCCGGTCGTTTTCATAAACGGTCCTGGACCCCGTCGGAAAGAATACCAATTCGAAATCATCGATCGTTCGCATCCCCAGAACGGATCCCTTGTTGACGGTGATATCCCCCATGACATGAAGTGCGGGTAGCGTAAGCGACAACGGATAACCCTCCATTCCTTTCATACACCGTAATGTTAGTTATTTTCATAGTTTCCTGCATAAAGACGGCGCTGCTCTTTGTTGCTCGGTTCTTGTCTAGACATTAGCACAAATGGCCAACAACCAACTAATGAATTTTCGTAGAAAGCCATTAGATTTATCTTTTTCCCCTTCCCTTCCGTTTCCCTTCTAGACATCTAATGTCATACGCACCCTGTTTATACCATGCAAAATGAGTTGAACATACTTGATCTAATTATGCGGCTTCGTTCTCCCATTCAGCTATAAAATCTTCAACCATACAGAACATCGTCATATCCCCTTATTTTTGTTCCATTAAAAAATCATTAACCGCCTGATAATAACCGTTTAAATCGTCGGAGTGGACGCCGTGGCCGCATTCTTCGAACACGATCAGCTTTGGTGTTAGGCCTTTTAGCTTCCATCCGTCTCGCTTGTTCGGTACCAAGAATGAAACTTTTCCCGCCGTGAGCATGTCGCATAGGCTTGATCAAAGACATGTCTCCGAAAAAGTGGTCGTCGTTTATGGGGGGAATAAACTTATTGTGCGGCGGCAAGTCACAATAAGGAGAAATATAGGGTCTAATCCGTAATCGCACCATCTTCGTATCATTACGGCGAGAAAACAAAAAAAGCCGCTAATATAGCGACTTTCTAAAACTCTTCCAAAACCTTGGATTTGTCACCATAAACCTTTTCCAGGTGATCCTCTCCCCAATAGCATAAATGGTCTAGCGCGGGCTTTAATCCCCAGCCGTAAGCCGTTAACTCATACTCCACCTTAGGTGGAATCTCTTTATAAACCTTTCGTGCAACAATCTCATCCTTTTCCAGGCTTCTTAGTTGGGTGGTCAGCATCTTTTGCGTAATGCCGGGCATTAACCGTCGAAGCTCAGACGTCCGTTTCCGCCCTGTCATCAAATGATAGATGATTAAAGGCTTCCACTTTCCCCCCATTACTTCTAATGCCACCTCCACCCCAACTTTATACTTCTTTTGAACGTTATTTTCCCTATTTTCAGTCATCTCTTATTCCTCCGTTAAAAGGCTGTGTTTTTGCTAGGAACATTAAGATCGATTCATTTCAGATTGATTCATTTCAGTCCGTTTTTCAGGTAATTCTCTAGGGCACTTCCATGTTTCTATGGCACCCGTATCATCCTATAGAACTTGAAAGTGCGTACTTCCAGGTTATTTTATTACTGTTTATAATAGCATCAGCCATTGATCGTGGCTACAATTTAGCTGTTGAGAAAGGCAGTGAAGATACAAGTATGAGAGTATTAAGCGTTGTTTCGCACCCAAGAAAAGATTCCCTGACCTTTAAGGTTGCCGATCGTTTCGTAAAAGGTCTTGCCGAGGCTGGCCATGACTATGAGATATTGGATTTACACGGTATTGGCTTTGATCCTGTTTTAAAAGGAGTAGATGAACCGGATTGGTCAGCTGAGAAACAGTCCTTTTCCCCTGAGGTAGAAATGGAAATAAGGCGAATGAAGGAGCATGATGCCTTGGCATTTATTTTTCCAATTTGGTGGTGGCATTTGCCAGCCATGCTAAAAGGTTATATTGACCGTGTATGGAACAATGGGTTTGCGTACGGTTCGAACCAGCTTCATCATCAGCATATCTTGTGGATTGGTTTGGCGGGTGTTTCGAAAGAACAGATGAACAAGCGTAACTATGATGAAATGATGACTCATCTGCTCAATGTGGGAATTGCAGATTATTGCGGTGTATCCAATTCCAAGGTTGAATTTTTATACGAGACTTTGGATTCTAATCCCAAGCATTATGAGATGCTGCTTAACCAAGCTCATCACTTAGGCTTGAATTATGCCAAGGAGCTGTAACCTCTAAGTTAAGTCTCTACGATCTGATTTGCGTTATTATGCGTTTACGCTGCATGAAACCTCAAACAAACCTCCTGCCCTCTGATAAGAGGGTTGGAGGTTTGTTTGCAGTCGTTAATAGATTTTTGTTATAGCACTGCATTTCATATCATTCTCGGAAATAGAGAGAACTTAATGGTGAAAAATAAATTTTGACGGAGGAGCATTATTCCTGCAGCCTCTTGTTTATCGTTGTTGAGCTCTTAATCCTCAGATGGATCCTCATCCATGCCGACGGCAGAATCAAATACACTGTCCTGTGGAACACTTGTTAGATCCAGCTTTTGCTTCACCTGGTAGTTGATATTCCCATACCAGGCCTCAAAGGAGTCATCCAACTGCTCTTCACGATTACGATCTTCGTTCACATCCGAATCCACTTCGATTTTATTGCCTAATACCCCATAATCGTCTTTGGGATGGATCATACTCTGCTTCAGCTCCTTTGTATACGGATACTTTAAAATTCCCTGTAAAACCAATTTTATACAGTTTTTGATCAATATTTATTGTTCAAAATCTTGTTAGCAGCAAGATGATTAATTTGTATTCTCTCTTGCTTCAACCACTTCCGGTAATTTCCAGTTGGTCTAATACTATATTTTCAGTCTTGTAACCCGTTGGACGAGAACTAATTATCGATCCAGATTGGGTTGAAAAAGTTACTTTGGGTAAAGAAAACGAAATTCGTACGGCGTCAACTTTAAGTGATCAAACATCCTTAACATTGGGTTAGCGCGCCTAAGGCGCGCTTTTTTAAATCTCATTTTTGACACTTCTTGACTTTCACTTTCTACACGACTTCGTTTTATCCGAAACCTTTTTCATGCCTTGTTACCTTTTTGGTCTACAGATTCTTGATAGATGTCAGCGTAAGTTTTTGAATCTTTGATTAGATCATCGCAAAAAGCCGCTACGTCACTGCCTGTCACTTCGAGCACGCCTTTTTCCAATGCCGCGCCCTCTTCAAAAAGATCGATAATTCCCGAGAGCAAACCCGTCCCGCTGGTTAACTCAACAGGGCCGACCTTAAAGAGATATTTTTGAATCTCTTTATAAACAATCTGATAATCTTGCGGGAGTGCTTTGACACGCGCCACATGCGCTCGCCACTCTCTTTTGCCTTCAATGATATCTTGTATTCTCATTTTATCCTCCTATTTACCTAATTTTTTAGCGATATTATTGTTGAGCTGCTTACGCCACTTGTCACGAAAAGACTTTGCCCCTTCTTCGCCGGCCAGCGCTGAACAGAACCCTTTGATATCATCACCCAAAACCTCTTGGACACTCTGACCGTCCGCCGCCGTTTCTTCGAGCAGGCCAAGTACACCGTCAAGAATTGGCATGAGATTGCGACCGGTGAAATCGGAGTGCGGCCAAAGATTGGCATTAATTTTTTCCCATGCCGCTTGATAATCAGCCGGCAGCTTTTGGGCTCGCGCTTGAAAACTTTTCATTTCTTTAGTCATGTCACTGCCGGTGATTTTTTCCCAAAAATTCATTATTTTTTCTCCTTTAACTCGTTAATTTTTGATGAAACAAATTCCCATTTTTTCCCAGAACCTACGCAGCACCTCGCTCCCCACGTCGTTGATCGCGAAAAACTTTCGCGGCGGTCCCATATTAAAAGGCTTCTTGGTGATTTTCACCAACTTGTTTCTGTAAGCCGGATCAGGATGGTGCACACCGTTCCCTCCACAACAACTGTGAAGCCGAGGGCGTTCAGCAAGCCGCGTGATTTCGCAGCCGTAGATTTCTATGCGGTATATAAAAATTCAAGGACACAGCACTCAAAGCACCCATTGCTATTCTGTAACACTGGTATAAAGTGTTACTTACTACAGCTATAAAGTAACACGTAGTAGATGGATTGTCAATAGCGTTTCTTTTGACACGGATTTTATGTTTTCAACTACCCGTTTAGAAAAAGTTTTTCGCCTACCATCATTACGACTCTATTCGTAATCTTCCATGGATACGTCAATGCTGGAACTGGGGTCGGCTTCGGAAACGGTGTAATTTGCCGCCCCTCCCCTGTATCCGTATTGCCGGACATACTTATAACAAAAAAGCCGCATATCATGCGACTTTCAAAGTAATCAAGTTGTTGTCGTCCGACACAAGTTCTACTTGCCCTCATCGTCGCCGTTAACACTTATGATGTGTCACATTCTGTTTTGCCCTGGTTGGCCCCCTTCGCGCCGACGCTGCGATGGATTTTCCATCATGTTTTCGGTCATGCGTCGTATGATGTCGGTCCGCTCTATTCTGTTAGGTAATAGCTTGCAAATTAGAACATGGGAACTTCCCCGCCCGGATACAATGTCGAGTTGGACAAGCGTTTCGGCTGCGGCAGTGGGATACCTGAAGGGAACTCGCTCAGATCCGCAGGTTTGCTTGAATATATGGACGCTGTTTCGCTGTTGTAAATAATGACTTGCTCCGTACCGCTGCCCCATAGGTCGGCATGGACGGCATAACCCTCGGAAGGAAACTCCACGACGGCGTTCATATGACCGTCATACAATGTTGGGAAGATGCCCCCACCGCGACGGTATGCCAAAATATAGTCTGGGGCGCCTTCCGCCCACCCGCTCAAGGGCTCGATAATCGTAAGCCAGCCGGGTGTTTTGCGGTCTTCTTTCCACACCTCTTGTCCGCTGCTGTCCAGCAGGAATAAGGCGTCTTTGCCAATGAAGCCCTTGCTGTCGTCTTCTCTCACGAGCCGATCCAATCCGGCAATTTGCATTCCCGGCAAGTCGCTTCGGAAGCGCCCGAGCGCTATATGTTGTGACTCGACTGAGCCTTCGTATCGCCATAATTCCGTGCCGTTACGGTCATACATGACCGTAACGCTGCCTCCGATCACAAGCTCCGGCTCTCCGTCGCCGTTTACATCACCGATCCAAATGCAATCGGCGTGATCGTCCAATTCGCGGCAGCTCCATAACGGCGTGCCGTCATGGTCCAGCAGCGTATAACCGGCCATCACTTCGTCGTATCCATCGCCATCCAAATCGTATGCCCAAGGGAAATGGCCCGGGTTGCCCTCGTGCGTCCAGAGTAAATTGAAGTTCCGGTCCATTGCCCACATGCGGTGATAACGATCCTTTAGAATGAAATCTCGTCCATGCGGGCTGCCCGTCAAATTCGCAATGATTATGCAGTCGTGCGCCTCAGGGTCCGGGAGCTCATGGGAAGACCTAACGCTTCCGTCGTGCCCGTTAATGACGATGAGCCGGCTGTCCATAACACACAGCACCTCCAAACGGCCGTCTCCGTCGATATCGACAATTTGTGCGGGATAATCCGAGCCTTGACTGCCTGCTCCTGGATCCGGCTTTCCCGTCTGCCAGAGCAGATTTCCCTCCAGATCGAACGCAGTGAGGCACTGCACCTGATGGGGAATATAACGAACGTCCTGGCGGTTGTCGGGCTGCACGAGCAGCATCTCCATCCGGCCATCTCCGTTTAAGTCGCCGAGCAGCATTTTACAGCGTGGACCTGCCGCCCGTATATCCAGCATGCCGATGAGCAAAGGTTCTTTTGTCATCACTTGGTTCATCCGATATCCCTCCATTCCTCTCTTCTCATTACAACTTGATTTGCTTGCCGCCTTTCACTTCGACGATCTCTCCGTCCACGTTCAACCAAACGCTTAACGCTGAAGGGTTGTAGACGAAATCCAAGTCAGCTGCAAACTTCAGTCCTTCGAATGCCTTGGCGTAATCAACAAACTCAATGTTCGTACAATACCAAATATCCGGATGGCCTCCCATATAGGTGCCGAACTGTTCCATAAGCTCCCAATTGTTATCATTATCGAATTCGTAGCTGTGGCCCCATACGTACATCAGATACAGGTATTGCTTTTTGTGCAAGCTGACGAAGGTTTCCGCATGCTTCATCAGCTCACGATTATGATGGCATGTCGGCTGCCATTCCAGAAAATCGTCCGGCATTCCGAAATGCCCTGAACCGGCAACGACTCTTGCATATTCTATGCCGAGACCCGGCAGCATCTTTTTGATTCTGCGATTGTAAGAGCCGTTGGGATACGACATCCCTCGCACCGCATAGCCCACGATACGTTCCAGATGACGCCGATCTTCCATGATTTCGTGCACGATTTGCTCGTTCGGGCAGCGAGCGATCGTCGGATGGGTCAGCGTATGCGCCGACACCTCATGACCATCATAGAGCGTTTTGACCTCATCTGCCCCCACCCTATCCGGCGTTCCGAGTAGTCCGGAATTGATATGAAAAGATCCTTTAAGCCCATACCGGTTAAATATGTCTACCAGCCGCCGATCGGCGAAGCGGCCGTCGTCGTAACTCATCGTTAACGCTTTGTGCCGCCCTTCCGGAAAGCACATCAAAATGTTCGGCATCCTCTTTCCTCCTTTGCGTATATGCTCCACTGCAGGCATACTTCTGCAAATTTCCGTATTCGGATATGAGCGGAGCCAGCAGACGGATAACCTGGTTTCAGTGAGAAACGGCCCGAGTTCGAATCGTCTACCCTCTAGCTATACGAACCAAAGCATTTACATCAAAAAACATGGATGACCCTCACGGGTCGTTAGTTGCAATTACGTTCGCATACACGGGGTAGATATAGACTTGGGATTGGAACCTTCGCCCAATCGATGTCGGATGCAAAATAAAAGCTTGCGTAGCAGGGCTGGTTATATACGACATTCTGCCATGCGATACCGGTTCTGTACTGCGCATCATGCATTAACGTATATAATTTGCGGTTTGTTACCTCGGTGCTCAGGTAGATCCGAATCGCCGAGCTATCCGTTGTTCGGACCAGCAGCTCTTCTCTCCAATCTCCGAAAACGTCAGCGACAAGGCAAGGATTTCCCTTCGTTCCGTTATTGGAAACCGCACCTTCTGCTGTAAGCAGCCTGCCTTGTTTCCAATCGTCGATCGTAACAGGCTCGTCAAATCTGCCGTTAATGATCTGGGTTGTCATGTTGGCTGACCACTTGATACTCATGTTCGTGCCCGGAATCTGTTTTGCAATTTGGTCTCCTTTACATGTTCTCAATCCGAAGGCTTCATCGCTTTCATAACCCTCGCTGCACCATGTTTGAAGTCCCCTATGGTTCGGATCAACCTCTCCGATCATCCCGCGCCCCACATCATCGATTGCGAAGCCGCCGTACAATACCTCGCCAGTAGCCGCATCACGCAGCGTGTATCCGTAAGGTCCCGAGTCGCCGCTTTCATGCACCATGAAAATCTCCAATCCCTGCCGGTCTGGATCAACGTTCGCTACATGAAGGGCGTCGCCATGACCAAGCTTGGCGATTTTACCAGGTGCCTTGCTTTCCGGTGGCATTATGCCCCGGGAGCTGTATAAAATGGATCCGTCATGGTCAATGGTAGCGGCTCCGTAAATAATTTCGTGGCAGCCGTCACCATCCACATCTGCAATGCTTAAGGAATGCGCCCCTTGTTTAGCGAGGCTGCCAAAATTCTCATTTCGGCCGTCTTCCTGACGAAGCGTATCATGAAAAGGATTATTCATCGAAACCCAGCCGCTGTCAACGAACCAGCTCTCCTTCAAGCGTGTTCCATCCCAAGCGTAGGCTGCAACAGCAGCTCGAGTATAATAGCCGCGAGCAAAGATCGCAAACGGTTGTTTACCGTCCAAATAGGCTACGCCTGCTAGAAATCGATCCACACGATTGCCTGGCTCAATGCGATTCCACGAGTAATCCCCCCACATCAGGCCATCGTCATGCCGTCCCGGTTTATAGTGGATCGTCTCCAATTCTTCGCCTGTTTGTCCATGAAACACGGTTAAATACTCTGGCCCATCAAGAATGAATCCCTCAAATGACCTCAAGTTGTTGCGCCCGCTCCGACGGGGAGCATACACGTCGAGGAAGTAATCGGCAAGCTGCTCCGCATCCTCCCTCGACAATGGATAATTGTAACGACGCTCGATCCCAAAGCACTCTTCAAGCGTGGAGGGCCATCGCTTCGCCACGACCTCCTCATGCGAGTGCCAGCGCATGAACATTTGGACAATATGCTTATAGTAGTCCATACTGCTCATTCGATAGTCGTCCTGATGACTGTACCCGGCAGCTATATCCTCCGGAGGCATGGTTATATAGGTTTCGGAGGATACTCTTCCTTCCTGATCGTACCTTATGACCTTTGTACCGGGTGCTGTCTTAAACATCAGCTCGGCTTTCCCGTCTCCGTCAAAATCATAGACCAGAAACTGTGTATAGTGAGCACCCGCCCGAATGTTCACACCAAGCTCAATCCGGTAGAGCAGCGTTCCGTCCAGCTTATAGCAGTCGATGTATACCGGACCGGTGTAGCCGGAATGCGATACATCCTTTGCATTGGACGGATCCCATTTCACAAAGTACTCATATTCACCGTCGCCATCTACATCACCGACGCTCATATCATTTGCCGCATAGGTGTAGATTTGGCCAGTCGGCGTGACTCCGTCAGCCGGTTTTCGCAAAGGTAATTCATAGTATGCACCCACCCAGGGAGTGACGTCGGCACAACGGTCAACTTCCCGTCCATCCACAACTGCACAAACATAATAAACCGATGTTAGCGTCCCGCCGGGGTCCAAATAGTTGGTACTGTCGTGGATAGCTGCGATACAGGCGCCATTGCGATACAGGTTAAAATGGGTGCCGATCATTCCGTTACCGCTATAGCCGGTCACTTCATTCCCGAGCAATCTCCAGCTGAGAAATATTCCTTCCGTTGTCGCAGCTGCAACCAACCCCCGGTTCAGATATTCCAGCTGAATCCCGGATAACTTCTTTGCATCATACTCGTGCTGCTCATGGACGGTTTTCATAAATAGACACCCCTCCTTAATGGGCTTTGGCAGTAATTATGGAGATCGCTGTGAAAATTACGGTTTGCTTTCGGCATAAACGGTCAAATTCGCATATTCTCCAATCATAGGCGCCATCTGGCGGAAACCAAGCTTTCCGCCAGCGATCGGAAGCCCGTACGTCTCGCCGTCGTCTTCCCACGAGAAAACCGGAAGGTTGTTAATGGCAAACGTAATGCGGTGGCCGTCCTTGACGATGAGCATCTTATATGGCCCGACAGCGTCCATGACGCTTGGAATCGGGTCGGCACCTTGCGCGACCAGGTGGAAACCGTAGCTTTTACGCAAATTGCATGTTTGAAAATTTCGCTCCTCCGCCCACTTCCTCCGGAAGTAAGAAACATGGAAGGCATTCATTTCGCCGTGATGATACTGGACGTATTCTCCTGTCCGTGGCTTGATTGAAGAATCGAACAAATCCCTGCCTTCCGTGCCGCTTGCGCTAAAAAACATAATCGCCAGGCCCGGCTCGCGGACCGGCCAAAAATCCCATGAGATAGCAGCGTCCGCCGGAAAATCCTCCGGGCACCACAGCACGAAATTGGCGCGCTGTCCCTCCGCCTCGTCGCGGACGCTTTCGAGCCGCATCCGTCCCAAAGGAAACGTAACGGCTGCTTCTCCCTCCATCCGAAAATCCGCGACATGCTCGGGCTTGGCGAACGGGTTTGCATATATCGCACGCCAACTTTCGGGAATAAGCGGGCTTTCAGCAGCATGCATGGCCCCTGTTTCGGTTGGTTGACCCGTTGTCATCGTATTCATGCTCCTTTCTTCCCAGGTCTGGGTTATCGCACTTCAGCGACGAGACGAGCGGTAACCGCGCTGCGTTAGACATTAGCTTCCTGGCGGGCCAAGCCTGTATGGTCAGGCAATGCATCGGGGATCAGTTCCAGGCTAATGATCGTGTTCAGCGACCATTGCGACGCCTCGTTCGTGTTCATCCAGTCAATCTCCTTCAGCTCGTCAACGTACGTAACATCAGCTGCGTCCTTCTTGAGGTCGGTCGTGGCAAAAGGATGTTTCAGCAGCGTCGACCAGACAAAATCGGCTGTACGTTTATCCTTACGGTACCAAGCGCCGTAAGCGACGAGGGCCAGCGTCAGGACGGGATGCTCAAACCGTTTCGTGCTGATCGCACCGCCCGTGATCCGATCCTTTTCTTCCTGCGAGAGATTATAGAAAACACCGAAATCGGCCATCATTTCATCCCACTGCTTATCCTTCAGCATGCCGGACAGCTCGAACCACACCTGCGGCGCGCCCATGCATAACGCCAGATGGCGGCCCCAATTGTCGTCGCCCATCGACGTGAGCAAGCCGGTATTCGGGTCATAACCGTAAGTCGGACCGGAGATCAGACCGAAATTCGCCTGTTTAATGCATTGAATGCCGGCAAGCAGTTTGTCGCGGTAAAACGTATCCTCTTTGCGCTCCCAACGGGTCATCCAGTTGGAGCTGAATGCCGCCCAATCCGGACCGACCCGGATATGCGTCTTATGCTCGTCCTTCGGAAAATAGGCGCGCATCGGGTCGATATGAACGGTCGTATAATCAGCGTCCTTCGCTTCGTCCATCATGTCACCGATCCGCTCGTCTCCCGTCAAATAATAATAGTATCGGTGCAGGCCGGCCATGCCGATCCGGGCTTCCTTGCAGCCGCAGCCCCAATGGACGACGTTATGCCGGGAGCCGAGCCCGGCGTATTCACCGAAATGATAGACGTCGACCTCGCTCGTATGGCGCGTCATCGCCTCCGCCATCCGGAAAATATCTTCGCGTCCGGAGCGCAAAAACATCAGCCACAGCCACATGTTCGGAACCAGCTCGGTATTCTGCCATGCACAGCCGCCGAGGTCGTAATTCCAGACGTGACGGGCCGGATCGTAGCTGTGCATGAAATCGCCGTAATCCCAGAACCCGTACCAGCGCCGCTGCTCGACCTCCCGTTGATAGAAGGCGATGATGCCGTCCAGCTTCTCTTCAAGGCAAGCCTTGGTGGGCGCTCCCCGGTCCGGCAAGCTCCAGATGCCGAATGCGCCCTGGCTTCGTAAATAAGCAGGCTCGCATACAAGCTGCGGCGGCGATTCGTTATAGCTCGCATATGCCTCTAACTCAACCGGCGACGGCGTCGACGTCCGGAACCAGATCGTCAGCTCGCTCGTATTGCCGATGCCGTAAGGTGTTGCACGCAATTCTTCTGCACCTTCGTAAGAAGACTCAACATGCGTATCCGTATCGTAATGGCGCATGTCCATGGCCGGCGCTTCCGGCGACCAGAACCAAGCGGTCAGCTGCGCCTCGTCCTCTGTAAGGCCGTGTGCCTCCAAGCCGGAAGGATGCTTTTGCCAGAAATTACGGATCGCAAGAGCCAAACCACCGCCTGGTCCGCCGACGTACGCGACCCCGCGTGATCTGCGGCCTTCGGCGGCTTTGAGCCAGCTGCAGCCTGCCTTGGTCCGCTTGGCCATCAGGTAATGGTCGGCTGAGAACTGTGTCGCCTTAAAGCCGTCCCAGCATGCGGAGTCGCCTAGCAGGCTCATGAAGGATTCGTCGTCCATGTCTTCGTCGGTCAGCGTTTCCCCGTTGAGCTGACGCTTGAACAGCTCCAAATATTTGCCTGTTGTGCGCCGCGAATGGAGCGTTTTCGGCGATTCGCTTAAAAAACCGGTATCACCTGCGAACCGAATGTGGCGGTTGTACAGCGGCCCACGCATCGGCAGCCTGAAACGGATACCGAGTCCCTTCACGAAATCTTGATTCGGATTGCCGTCATAAAAAAACGTATGCACGATCCGGATCGACTCCAGACCGGCGTAAGCGTACAGGCGAAGCGAAAAAGGAAGCCATTCACCGGTTCCGTTTACGGCCCGGTGTCGGCCCGTCAGCTTGACGACCGCTCGTACCGGACCTGCCTGCTCCACCTTCGCCTCGTAGATTTGGGAATGATATCGTTCTTCCCGGATCGTTCGGCTGCCGGTCAGCTCGCTTATGCTTTCCTTGATGGCAATCAACTCGCCGCATGAGCTGATGCTGACGCCATTACGGTGAACATCCGCGATCATTTGGCTGCCCTTTTTCGGTACCCGAAAGGAAAGAACGCCCGTGTCGATGGTAAAGCCATCCTCCGTCTCACGTACGGACAACGAAGCCGCTGCCTTGAAAAGTTCGGGATATCCCTTCACGATGGAGTATCCCTGTGGTGCACCAGCCTGAAAAGCAGCTGCATGCGCCGTCCATTTGACGCTGCCGTCCGGCCAATAAGCAGTCGGCCAGCTTTGCAGTGCGGGGGCGGTGCCTTCCTCCATGTGCAGCGACAAGCGATCGTCCCGCGAAAGCTCTCCCTCCTTCCACGGCATTCCCCATGTCACCCCAGCCGGAATATCTGCGGCTGCCTTTAACCAACGCAGTGTGACTCGCGTGTCGTTCATGGAATCATCTCCTAAACGTTTTGTTGGTTTCCGTCTTGCTGCAACGCCCTCATTGTAGAGAGCCGCAGCTTTCCCGGCAATGGCACTTTCTTGATGACATCCGCCGGCCTATATTGCACGTTTTCGTGAGAATTGCACTTTATTGCACGATAGGGTTCTTCTAGTGCCCTGGTGCTTCGCGGTCTTGCGCATCACAACAAAGCCGGCAGCGGTCGTATCAAGAACCTGCTGCCGGCTGCTCCTCCGATTTTATTTCTGCAATACACTTCCTACTCCGCCCGGCTTAGTTCACGGTAACGGGTGGGCGTCATGCCCTCGAGCTTTTTAAAGATCCGATTAAAATAGCTGTGCCGATATCCGACTTGTTCGGCGACCGTGTTAATTTTCATCTCCGATTCCCGAAGAAGCTCCTTCGCTTTATCCATGCGCAGCTCGGTCAAATAATCGATAAAGTTTTTGCCCGTTACCTGTTTGAATGATTTGCTCAGGAAAAACGGGTTCGTGCCGATGTGTTCAGCGCAATTGTCGAGCGAAATGTCACGCATATAGTTTTGCTGCAAATAAATCATGGCTTGCTCGATCAGCCGTTTCACCTGGCCATCCGTCCTGCTCGTCAGCTCCTTCATGAAGGGGGCGATCACCTTCACTTGGAACCATTCCCTTGCACCTGCAGGCTCTTTGACCTGGGAAAGCTGCTCATACAGATTGGCGCCCTTGAACAGGCGATTCGGCTGAATGCCGGATACGAGAATCGCATGCTGAACGGAACCTAGCAAATGAAGCATTCCCTGCTGAACGTCTATCGCTTTAGCCCCTTTAGCGGACAGCGCTTTCTGGAACTCGACGAGCAAGGCATGGGCGTCCGCTTCCTGCCCGGTCCGAAGCGCCTGAAGAAATTCTCTTTCCAACGTAAACGGATACTGCGGTTCGGACGAATCCTCAAAATTCAGCTGTTCCATTTCGATGATCTGGTTGTCGTTATCGAATTTGCGGAAGCTGGCTGCGTGCTTCACACCCTCAAATGCGAGCGGGATGTCGCTCACACGAGTGGTACCCCTGCTGATCGCCACCGTTACCACCATGTTCAGCAATCGATTAACCGTCTGTGCCAGCTCTTCGCTGAACGATTTGATTGCTTCCGCATATGGCTCCCCTTCCGGCAAGATCAGCAGCACTCCCGATCCAAGATCATGGAAGTTGATCGTGCTGCTTTGCTCGAAATACGAATCCGCCAGCTCTTCGATCATGTTGACGGACGCAAAGGTGACCAGTCCCTCGTCGCCAAACTTGAATTTCCCTTCCATGCTCGCAATTCCGGTAAGCTGTACGTACAGCACGACAAACTGCTTGCCGCATACCTGCCATTTATAACGCTCCATCCTTGACCGCAGATCCTCCTCCGTATAGGCGTACAAATAGCCGTGCAGCAGTTGATGGAGAAAGCTTTCCTTCACGTGCGGCAGCTGCTCGAGCAGCTTTGCGTTCAGCTCTCGACTCTCCCTGTTTAAATGCTGCCATTGCCGCTCAATTAGCGTGAACTCGTCCTCCCGGCCTCCTCCCGCCAAGGAGGCACTCGGCAGCAAATCCATCATCAGCCGTTTGACGGGCAAGTACATGCGGATCGATGCAAGCCAAGCAAGCAGCATTGCCAGCAAGAGAGCGCTCAAGCTAACCGTCAAAATGACTTTGGAGATAAAAACGACCGGGGCCGTAATATTGGTGATCGGCGAAGCCGACACGTACAGCCAGTTATCCATGATCCGTGCGAAATAACCGTACGTGACCGCATAGGTTTTGTCGTTCCATTCATAAAGAAACGAACCTTCCGTGTTCCCGTTTGACTCGACCTCGCTCCTGACTGCCTTTACAAACATCGAGTCGATCGAGCTCCCGTTAGCGGATACGTATAGATCTCCACCCGGCTCCATGAGAAAGTTTTCGCCGTCGGCATAAGGTGTAATGGTCTGCAGCGCCTCCGCAACTTGTTCGTTGTCCAAGCGAACGATCAAAGCCCCCATCGGTTTTTGGCTGCCGCCGGGAACAAGATGTACAAACGTCAATTCCCGTTTTCCAGGCTGATCGGGATCAAGCGTTAACTGTGTCCAATACGTCGTTTTTCCCGCGTCGAGCAGACGGTCGTATAGCGATATGACTCTTGCGTCATTCAAAGCGGAATACTCCGGATAAAACAATACTGGCTGGCTTCCGTGCAAATAGAGGCTGACGTTACGAATCATCGTATTGGAGCCTTGCATGACGAGCAGCGTATTCGTAATATCGCGGGTCTTCTCGAAATCGCGCACGAAGTCGCGATCGCTGAGCGAATAATCGAAACTCGTATCGAATGCCCAATGCGCCAGCATCATTTCGAGATTGGACAGCTGTTTATTCAGGTTCTGCGACCGCTGCTCAATCTGGTTATTATGGAGCTTCAACAGTTCCTTTTCCAGCTTACCACCCGCCATCGAATAAACGAGAACCCCCGTTATGATGCCGGGAATACCGGCAACGAACAGGAACATGATGAAGCTTTTCCTATAGAAGCTGCCGGATCTGCCGGATAAGCGGGCCAATAACGTCTTCCATCCATTCATCGTCTGCTCACCAACCATATCTAAAATTAGTTTTGCCTTCCTCCAGGCGGTTCTTCGCCCTTTCAGATATGTAAGCGTATTCATAAAACTAAAAAAACCGACTTCCTTAATAAGGATAACGCGGTCCTATCCATAAAACCTGCATATTTTCAGAGTACATTGTTCAAAAAACAGAGGAATCCAAATCAACACCATAAGGCGTGTCTTGGCTGCTTATCGGATACATTCACTTTGCTGGCCCCCTGGAAAGATAATTTTTATAGAGAAAAAAGAGGCACCAGGCCTCTTTTTCCTCTGAACGAAACTGCTTAGAATGACTTCACCTAGGATTTGGATGCTGCGTACAGCTCGTTGATTTCCTTAACGTAATCGTCCCCGCCTGATTTTTTCCACAATTCAATTGCATCGCGCCAGCCTTGCTCGTCGATTTGGCCGACGATGAATTTAATGCGGGCGTCGTTAATAATATTGCCTAGCTGTTGTCCTTTTTGCGAGTACACCTCAGAAATAAACGGCTCCGCCGGATTGGTGACGATCGTTTCCCGGTTTTTCATTTGGACCTCTGTTTGCTTTAATCGAAGTGGCGTCTGAGCCACCTGCAGCCCTTTGCCTTCCGGAATGTAAGGTACCATTTGGTTTAGCCCTTCGACTTCCGACTCGAGGAGCACCGCATCCGTGCTTCTTTCCAGTGTTGTATCATCGATTTTTGTATAATGCACGCCTTCAAGGCCGAAGCTGGTCAGTGTCTGCAGGTCAGGCTCGTTCAGCTGGTCTAGAAATTTCAAAATACGATCGACCTCCTCCTCGGTCTTTACACTCGACTTCGGAATGGCCAATAGGCCAGCAAAACCGGAGGTAGGCAGCGTACGAATTTGTCCATCCGTACCGATTACGGCGCCGAACACGTCCATGTAATGCTCTCTTGAGTCTGTACCTGCTGCCACGTTCGCCGCCTTGATTTTGTCATCAACTCGAGCCGCTCCGTCCACGACGTCGATAATCACGCCGGCTTGTCCGTTAACGAGCGGATCCGTCCACTTCGCCGAGTCCATGACGGCAAAATCTTGGTTGACGAGTTTTTCGTCATACAGCTTTTTCATGAACTTGAGCGCTTCGAGATATTCGTCGTATTCAAACTCCGGTACGAGCTGGCCGTCCCTTTCACCCCATACATTAGGTGCACCGAACCACAGTTTGATCTGGTCGAAGCCCGCTCCCCAGCCGGCCGTCCATTTCACCATAACCAGTCCGTAGGTGTCGTCCTTGCCGTTGCCGTCCGGATCCTTCTCTTTGAACGCTTTCAGCATGTTGTAAAAATCATCGATCGTTTTCGGCTGCTCAAGGCCGACGTTCTCCAGCCAATCCTGACGGTAATAAACGCCGTTGCGGCCAAGCTCGCGTCCGCGATATACGCCGTACGTTCTGCCGTTAATCGAGGAATTGTTCAGGATGACTTCACTGGCCTGGCCGAGGTTTGGATAATTTTTGAGCTTGTCGGTCAAATCCCAGAACGCCCCCGATTTCACTGCGCTCACGAAGCTGGGACCCTTCGAGTCGGGTACGTAAATGATTTTCGGCAAATTGCCGGATGCGAGCGTAATGTTGAATTTGTCGGCATACGAAGCGTTAGGCACCCATTCGAAATGAATGTCCGTGCCCGTCAGCTTCTCGAGCTCGGCCGCTACGGGACTGTCGTCCTTCGGATAGTTCGTTTTAAAAATCGGGAGCATGATGTTCAGCTTAAACGCCTCTTGCGATCCTGCGGAAGCGCTTGCAGGCGGAGCCGCCGTCGAATTGTTGGAAGAGTCTGCGCCCCCGTTGTTATTGCCGGACGAGCAGCTTGCCAGCAATACGATGCAAACCGTGCCTAGAATTAGAAATGTGGAAGCACGCTTCGCCTTCATTGTCTTTTTCTTCATTAAATAGCCTCCCTTTATTATTAGAATCATATTGCAAAACCGCGCGAGCTCCAAGCAAAACAATCCGTGGGTCTCGGTATAAACAGCAGAGCCAGGCGGAATCACACACTTGGAAAAACAAGCTTTAGCCTTTCACCGAGCCAAGCAGGACGCCTTTGGCGAAATGCTTTTGCAGGAACGGATACACACACAGGATCGGAATCGTGCCGACGACGATCACGGCCATTTTGATCGATTGATCCGGCGGCTTCACAAAATTAGGGTCCATCGAGTTCAAATCGCCTGCGGCCGCTTGCGACAGCAGAACGATCTGGCGCAGCATCACCTGCAGCGGCCATTTTTCCGGATCGTTAATATACAGCAGTGCCGCAAAGAAGTCGTTCCAATGCCCGACGGCGTAAAACAACGTAAATGTAGCAAGGACAGGCATTGAAAGCGGCAGCACGATCCGCCCTAAGAGGCCAAGCTCGGAGCAGCCGTCGATCCGGCCAGCCTCCTCGATCTCCTTCGGAATTTCCTGGAAAAAGTTTTTGACGATGATCAGGTTAAATGCGCTGATCGCGCCAGGCAGCATGAGTGCCCAAAGCGAATCAAGCAGGTGCAGCTCCTTGACGACCAGATAAGTCGGTATCATCCCCCCACCGAACAGCATAGAGAAGATGACGAGATTCAACACCAGATTCCGGCCGTACAATCCTCTCTTGGCCAAGGAATAGGCCATCGTGACCGTGAAAAACAAGTTAACGAGCGTGCCGATGACCGTTATGTAGACGGAGACGCCGATGCTTTTCATGATCGTATCCGTCGAAAAAATAAACTCGTAAGCATTTAAAGTAAATGTTTTGGGTATGAAAAATACCGCTCTTGACGTTAACTCCGCGTCCGATGCAAAGGAGCCCGCAATCACGTAAATGAAAGGGAGCACGGCAGCCAGCCCGAACAACGTTAGCACGATATAATTGGCAGCGTCGAACGTGACACCGGCCGCAGTTCTGTAATGCTTGGCCATAGATTGATTCCCCTTTCTTGCTTATTAGTACAGCCCGGATTCGCCGAATTTTTTCGCCAGCCAGTTCGTGCCGAGCACAAGCGTGACGCCGACAACCGATTTAAACAGCCCGACAGCCGTGCTGTAGCTAAAAGCGCCTTGCGTGATACCCATCGCGTATACGTAGGTGTCGAACACTTCGCCTACCGAGCGATTGAGCGGATTCAGCATCAAATATATTTGTTCGAAGCCATTGTCCAACACGCTGCCCATCCGCAAAATCAAAAGAATCACGATAGTGCTGCGGATCGCCGGCAGTGTTATATGCCAGATTTGCCTCCACCGGTTTGCCCCGTCAATCGTCGCTGCCTCGTACTGCTCTACGTCAACGGCCGCCAGCGCCGCCAGGAATATAATCGTTCCCCAGCCGCATTCCTTCCAGATCGTCTGCAAAATAATAACGGGGCGGAACCATGACGGATCGGACAGAAATTGGATTTTGTTCCCCGTATATTGGAAAAGCAGCTCGTTGACGGTGCCGCCTTCCGTGGTTAGGAACACGTACGTTAGGCTTGCCACGATTACCATCGAAATAAAATGCGGAACGTAAATCATCGTTTGAATCGTGCGCTTGAAGAAGGAAAGCCTCACCTCGTTTAACAGGAGTGCCAATATAATCGGAGCGGGAAAAAAGAAGATGAGATTATAAAATGATAACAACAGCGTATTGCGCAGAAGCATCAAAAACTCGGGATTGTTAAAAAACAGGCGAAAATGCTCAAAGCCCACCCATTCGCTTTTCAAAAATCCGGTAAACGGCTGATAGTTTTGAAATGCCAGCATGACCCCCCACATCGGCACATATTTAAAAACCAAAAAATAAAGCAAGCCGGGGAGCAGCAACAGGTATAGCCATTTGTCCCTGCGAAGCCTTGCCGCGAAGCTTGTGCGGTGATCCGCCCGCTTGAACGGTTGCGGGAAATCCCTTCGAGCCGTAACTTGCTTCATCAGTCTCCACCTCCATATGTCGTTCATCGCCTCGCGAGCGGTGTGGCCTAATTATGCAGCAGCGCTTTCTTTTCCGGCAATGAGACATTTTTGAAGAGTAAAAAAGCCTTGGTATTCGGCATTTTTAAAGAAAGTGCAAAGTCGGCAAACGAGTGGTAAGACGTGGATAGCTCGGTATAAAACGGTTGGATGGCGTCCATTCGGGTCAACCGTGGTTCGAACATCGGCCCCTCTTCGAGCAGTTGATATTCACGCTGTGGTATTTTAGTCTTGTCCTCAGCTCGGAAGCTCTTATCACTTAAAACAAAAAAGCCGCCTGATGGCGACTTCATATGCTAGTCCACGATGGACTCTATAATTTGCTTTTTATGATAGAGATGCCCGTTTGGAACATGTGTATCTGATGCGTTTGGTTACATTTGGCCGCGCTCTGCGTCGGCATGCCGGGCTATTTTAATAATAAGCGTTCCATTTTATTGACGTTTCAACGCATACAGCTTTTGAATCTCTGTCATCACTCTTTTCTCCGGGACCACAAGACAACTGGAATAAGAAGCAGGGATAGAAATCCTCCGGCCAAGGAGAGTGTCGAATAACTGGACTGAGCTACAACCATGCCCGACAAAGCACCTCCGGATGCACCAGCCAGAGCGATAAGCACGTCCACAGTTCCTTGAGTCTTCGCACGTATTTGCGGAGGCGTGGCATCGACTATCGCTGCTGTCCCGCTAATTAAGCCAAAGTTCCACCCCAATCCGAGAAGCGCAAGCGCAAGAATGAGCAGTACCATAGAGTCTCCGGGTGCAAATGCAGCTAGTAAACCCGCCAAAAGCAGAGTAATGCCGGAGGCATAGGACATTGGCAATCTTCCGTACTTATCAACGAGAACACCCGTTAGCAGCGATGGTAGATACATGGCTGCAACATGGATTCCGATCACAATGCCAACCTCCCCTAGTCCGTGTCCGTGATGCTTCATGTGAACCGGTGTCATGGTCATAATGCCAATCATAACAACCTGGGTTAGGACCATCACCGACGCACCAACGATGATCCCCCGTTTATTAACACTCGCCTCCAAAGTATGCGATGGTTGAGCGTTATTCTGAATATCTTTGGCAATTTGAACCTCTGTGATGGCTTTGGCCACGATTAAAGGATCAGGCCGCAAAAAAATGAGCAGTACTAATCCTGCTACAATATACGCGATAGCTGCCAGCATAAATGGACCGGATAACGCAGGAGCGCCAAGAGAAGTCGCTATCCGGCCTGTCATATTTACAAGATTCGGCCCGGCAACCGCACCAAAGGTCGTGAAGACCATCGCCGTACTAATGGCTTGGGCCCGTCTTGTCGGGAGTGCCAGATCCGTACCGGCGTATCTTGCCTGCAGGTTGGTTGCCGTCCCTGCTCCATAAACCAGCAGCGAAAGAAAGAGCAGCGCTATATTATGGAGGACGGCTGCCAAGACAACGCCTGCAGCACCCAGTCCGCCTGTTAAGAAGCCGGCAGCCAGCCCCGCACGACGCCCTAAGCGTTGGGACAAGCGACCGACGATTAGGGCCGCGGCAGCAGAGCCTAATGTAAACAATGCGGTCGGAACGCCGGCATAGCTGTCCGTTCCGAGCATATCCTGTGCAAGCAGCGCCCCTACCGTGATGCCCGCAGCCAATCCCGCCCCGCCAAAAATTTGAGAGACAATTACGATAATCATCGTTCTTTTGTGCAACTGACGCTGCTTCTCGGGGGAATCCACATAGGGCCTCAGTGATTCTCCCATGCTTTCTATTTTTTCTGTAACGGAAGCCGTCTGGATCGACATGTATGAACTCCACCTCTACTGTTTCTATAAATTGCTTTCATAAATATGGAGAACGGCTCGAAACCGGGTGGATGCCGACATCATTTTGTCATAGGCCTCGCTTGCGCGTTCTAGCGAAAAGCATTCGACTATAGGCCGTACATTCGTAAGCATGCTAAAGTTAACGGCTTCCTGAATTTCTTGAGCATGTCCAGTAAAGGAGCCTCTAACCGTCATCTGCCCTTTTAAGAAATCACTTGCCGAAAATCCCAGTTGCTCACCCGAGCCAGCTACAATAATGAGCTCACTATCCGATCCAAGCCCGCTGATTAGAGAAGAGATCGCTTTGGCGTTTGGCGCAGTCGCAAGAATGACTTTGGCTCCTCCTAAAGCCTGCAGCACCAAAGCTGGATCTTCCATCTCTGAATTAATGTAGTGATGCGCTCCAAGTTGACGTACCCGTTCTTCTTTGTCACTTCCGCGCGAAATCGCGACCGTTCGGAACCCCGCTTTCTGGGCGTACTGAACCGCCAGATGCCCTAGTCCGCCAATGCCTTGAATAGCTACAAGATCGCCAGGTCGAGCTTTACTATTCCTAAGTGCACTAAATGTTGTTTCACCTGCACACATAAGCGGTGCTGCTTCTACTGCGGACCATTCATCCGGGATGCTTGTCAAACTATCCTCATAGGCAACCATATACTCAGCGTAACCGCCGTTGATGGTCAGGCCTGTTACGTGGTTGTCCCCACCATGCCATCCAATGCCCACACGGTCACCCATGTTCCACTTCGTCGAACCGGCGCCAAACTGCACAATTCTACCAATGACTTCATGGCCTGGAATGCGGGGATATTCTGGGGAAGCCCCTCTAATCGCGACCGAATCTCCATGACATACTCCGCACGCTTCTACTCGGAGCAGTACTTGCCCATCACCAGGCTGTGGCACTGGGATCTTCACTAATCTCATTTTTTCCCCTTTGGACGGAATTTGTATGGCATTCATCACGTCCATCGTTCATTACCTCCTATCCATTTGGAAATCTCTGAAACCGCCTTTTCAGCTGACCGAAGTGCTCCTTCCAAATGCCCGCCGAATTGCGAATTCGTCTCTGTACCAGCAAAGAAGACTTTCTTCTCCCATCCCCCAGCTACCGACGGTTGACCGTATTCCGGATAATTTAAAAGCGGATTGAAGTCTTCTTCAACAGCGGTTTCGTCATCTTCTGACCAATCCTTGTAAAGAAAATCGCTTACTTGATGAGCCGAGGGTCCAAACATCCGAACCAATTGGCCAACGACTCGTTTTTTCAACTCCTCCTGCCCCAGCTCATGGCGTACTTTTGCTGGTATTCCGAAGAAACCGAATAGCGCTCCAGCGGAGCCTCTATCAGGAGAAGCATCATGGATTTCCTGCAAGGGTCCGACCCGGCTCGATGCGAAACCGGAGAGCCCCAGTTCTCTCCAAAACGGACGATCGTAGATGACAACTGCCTTGGCCTGTCCTGCCATCCACGTAGGTTTGTTGACAAGATCAGTAATCAGTTCTGGAGGAAGTGGCGGCGAGAATTCCATATGTCGCGCTACAATCCGAGGCGGCAGGGCTAGGATCACCGCGCTTGCTGAAATTTGTCTTCTCTCTCCATCTGCAAGCTCTGCTTCAATCGTGATTGCACCACCTTTATCGAGCCCCAAAGCTCTAACTCGTGTTCCTAACTCGATTGTCCCGGGAGGTATCGCATTCGCTAATGCATCAATAAGTGATTGCATGCCTCCTGTTAATCGGAACGAGCTTGCATTTCCGTTGTCTGGGAGCATATATCGCTCTGGTGTTTCGTTATGCAGCCGTTCCAGCAGCATCGCCCCATTGGTATACTGAATAAAGGTTCCTAAGTTTAGTTCTTTAATCAGATTGGTAATCTTGCTCTCATACTGCGGCCAGAACCATGTCGGTCCAAGGTCATACTTGCCCAGCTCCGGCCGATTTAGAACAGAAGTGCTCAAGACCCTGCCGCCAACCCGGTCTCTAGCCTCGAGCACCCTGCAAGAGATGCCATTCACATGAAGTAGAGAAGCAGCCCGAAGGCCGCTTAATCCAGCTCCAACAATAACCACTTGATTGTTCATATCGTGTCCTCTTTTCCTGCAAAAAGGGCTGTTCCCTACCCTGTAACTAGATTTGCCCCATCATAACACGCACAAAAAAACCACACAATATTATAATTGTATGGCAAACAATTTTTCTATTAAGTCAGCTCTTGAAGTAAACGTTGAAGAATCCTTAATCCTTCCTCTAGTTCTTCAAGTGTTTCTGGTGCACAGACAGCAATCCTTACAGCCCGCTCTGGGGAGCTATTCCCCACAACGAATCGATCAGCCGCATACACTTGTACCCCTTGCTGTGCTGCCAGCCTTTCGAACTCGGCGCCTGAGATCATGCCTGGTAACAGCAGCCAACGAAAGATACCTGTTTCAACCCCCAAGCACGTATAGTCTGCCAAATATCGGTTTACGACTTGGTTTCTGCGAATGGCTTGTTCCCGGTGCCCATGAATTAAGCTTTCGAATTGATTGGATACAATCGTACGGGCTGCCAGTTCAGCAAATAACGGCGAAACGGATACATTTAAATTATATAGCGCCTTCGAGATTGGCTCCTTAAAGGGATCCGGAACGGCTGCATAAGCTAGTCGCAACCCCGGTGCGATGGATTTGGATAAACTCGCAATATAGATGGCCCGCTCTGGCGCAAAGGACGCGACTGCTGGAAGCGGTTTTTCGCATTGGAGACTGTAAGCCGCATCCTCAATCACGAACTGATTATACTGTTTAGCAAGTGCTGCAATCCTTTTGCGATTCTCTACAGACATCGTGCTAGCTGTCGGATTATGATAATCTGGAATTAAGTAAATACCTTTAATATTGTCATTTTTACACGCATATTCCAAAGCGGTCGGACTCATTTCATTGTTCTCCGACTTTATCGGTACAATCTGGATACTGAGCATCGCTGCAGCTGTTTTTAAGCCAGGGTAAGTATGAGGATCGGCACCAATGCGGTCTCCAGGCTTGCATAGACTTGCTAGTGTGGCCGCTATCACGTTTTGACCACCATTAGCCAATAAAATACGATCAACTGTTGTTTCAAGGCCGCTTCTTCGGATTAACTTAATAGCTGCGTCCTTTTGCCAGAGGCTTTCGCCTGCCCGACCATAGCCAAACCACTTTGCATAATCCGTTTCTTGCAGCATGCTCTTCAGTTGAAGCAGCAACGGCTCGTATGAAGCATTATCTGGCAGCGTTGCTCCCATTTCGATTAAAAGTTTCGGCTTTGCGTCTTCGAGTAAATACGCATTCGATAACGCATCGTACGATACGAATGTTCCACTACCAACTGCTGCACTTAACAAGCCTTTCAACTCACACATCTTAAACGCTTTTGATATCGTGCTCAAATTCAAGTCTAAAAAATCGGCCAGTTCACGCTGCGAGGGAAGTCTTGTTCCTGGTAATAAAACTCCGTTTACAATATCCTGATACAATTGCCTTGCGAGTGCTTTATAAATGGGTTTTTGATTTTTATCAATCGTTGGTTTCCAGCTCATTGGATAGTTTTCAAACGAATTAATCGGCATGATCATCGGCATCCTTTTTCATATTTCGCTAGTTATAGAAACAAGGTATGTTTTATTATACCCTTGGGCCCTTTATTACACTACCTCCCCCGAAAAGAGAGACCTGGGATGTTATCAACAAATTTCTTTGTCATTATAGGCTTGCCTGCACCACAACCGCCATGTATCCAGTAAACTTTTTAATTGCTTTCGCCCTTTTCGGCAAAAGGAACAAAAAAAGCCACCATCTAGGTGACTTCTAATGCGACTATAATCTTGTCCCTCGACGGCTAAAGAAGCCAATAGTGTGTCAATCCTTTCGAAGGGCTACATGGAGAACAGCGCCCCAATGGCGGCGAACCGACTTTTCTGGACGGCTATTAAGGCGAATTCGGATTTCATTGAAGAGCTTGTCGCGTTTCCACTCCTCCATAAGGATGTGTCCGGAAAAAGTTTCGAGGAGTTTAATGTACTCATCAACATGATAAATGCGTTCCCAGTCGAAGTGTCTAACGTGAACAACCTCAAACAGCCCACTTTTCTCAATCTCATATCTTTGCTCGTGTAGTTCTCCTGGTCGCGGCCATTCGTTATGCTCTACTGATTTACCCTCGCCGATTTCATAGTACACGGTTTGAATTTCACGGAAGAATGGGTCCCCACCCTCTGGAAAAACGTGATCTGCGTTCCAAAATGCCAGATGTCCGCCTGGACGAAGGGCTTGCCATGCCTTGATGTATCGAACTTCGGGATCAACCCATTTCCAAGCCGTTGCAGCGAATACCAAATCAAACTCTCTCTCCATCTCTGGCTGCCAATCTTCGAAACTTCCCGTGATTATGTCGACGTCCATGCCGACAAGGTTTTGACGGGCAACTATAGCGAGCTCAGCACCAAGTTCTACACACGTGATTTTATATCCACGCCTGGCTAACGGAAGAGTTGCCTTACCTGTAGCACAGCCCACTTCCAACAAATGATCACCTGCATGCAAATTGGCCGCCTGAATTAATTCATCGAACAATTCTTCCGGGTAATCCGGACGCGCCCTTTGATAATAGCTCGCGGATTGCTCAAATGACTTGCGCAATATCTTGTCGTCCTTCTTCAGGTTCATTATATTCCTCCTTACTCGTTACTCATCATAATGCGACTTATAGAGTGTGCATGTTCTTGTCGTCCGACATATGCTGCCACACGAATAAGCGCTTTTGCATCGCAACAGCGCTTATCCATAAGATAATAGAAATTTGTAGTCCAGCATCATTATATTCTCTGGCTTATTAACGGCTTCTTAGGACCAGCCGGATCGCTTTACAAGGTTTGTTACAAGTTCATCGTCGAAGACGATTCCGAAACCAGGCGTGCCCGGAATATGAATCTCTCCGTTTTCGATACGATAGCCTGATACATCCATTCCTTCAATTGTAATGTCGTCATATTCCACAAATTCGAAGTTCCGCACTGCGGCTGACAAATGTCCTGACGCGTAAATACCATAAGCATTGCCGTAACAATGAGGCGCAGACCGCAAACCATGGGCATCCAACTTCTCGCCTAATTCCATCCAATGCGTGAAACCGGGCCAGATAATATCATACTGCAGCACATCGACACGGCCGCGGGTCGCCCACTCAATAAGATGGGGGGATGCAAGCCCTTCCCCATCCGCGATGAGCACATTCTGCCCACGTTGCCGGAGCCATTCCTTCAGGTCCTCGTACAAGGCTTCATCCTCATGGAACGCTTCTTCCAGCCAATACAGATTCACATCCGCCAAAGCCGCCAAGACCTCTTTGGTTAAGTTCAAATTATATGCATTATTCGCATCGATCATGATCTTGCCTGCGGGACCTGCCACTTCGGAGATCCCTTGAACGATTGCGATATCTCGTTTCGTCCCTTCCCAGAGTGGCATATGGCGTCCGCCTCGGCCAACCTTAATCTTAAAATGACGTTGGCCCTTCGCATAACCTTGCATCGCTTCTTCTTTCATCAACGCAACTGCGGTCTTCTCATCGGGCAAATGCAAATCGTCGAAGTATAAAGAGGTATCATAGCAGGGTACAACCAATGGGACTCCCTTTTCCAAATGGGCACCCGACACCAAATCATACACTGGTTTGCCTAGTCTCTTTCCTAACCAATCGAACACGGGATATTCCAATTGCAATCGATACGCTTCGCGTAGTCTGCCCCGATCATCGAATAAGTCAAGCAATCGGCGACCTATTAGATCTTCCGCCCATTCCGGTGTTATATGAATCGAGCTACCGTAACCTGTTTGTCCATCGATCGTAATTCTCGCGATATCCACTGTGCAGCCTTTGCCATGAATGCCGATTCGGCCATTGGCCCCGGCGCTTCTGGCTCGCTCTCCCGTTAACCTCGCGAATTCGATTTTTTCCACTTTCCAATCAGATTGCATACCCGTAATGTTCATAGGATCCTCCTTAACCGATTCGACGGTTTCATGTCCCGATTTGATTCGTAAGTAGAATACCATATTATAGAATTATACTGTTAGTGGATAAGAAAATTCCTCATCAATTGGAAATCTGTAATAAAAGTTGAATTGATCCACTTTTGCCAATATCAATTGCTGTTTCCCACTGTCCCCAACACAATCCGCCTCGTGTGCACGGTTAGTTAAATTTTCGATAATGTGTTGCTCTAGATTTGATCCATGAATCCGGCTTTTTGTGGTTCAAAACTCCGGAACTCGACTGTGTTAAAAACAAAAAAACCGCAACTTATGCGGCTTTCAATGTCTATATGCTCTTGTCGTCCGACAAACGCCGATTGTTTTGAACGGCTGCCATCGATCGTTCCTATTTAGTTATAAATTGTAAAGGATAATTTTTTCTTTACACTAGGAAGAACAAGATACGTCGTCTATGACCAGAACCAGTCCCCCACCAGAAGAAATCGGCACCCGGCTGTTCCGGAAGAAACAACCCTAGTTGATGCCACGGCTTGACTACTAACTATTTTGCTGCTGCTTCTTCTTCAAGAACACTTCCGCCTGCCGCTCTCCAGTTTGCAACAAATGTGTCGAAGTAGTCGATTGGTTTTTTCCCCGTAATCATATCTACATAGGCTTCTGACCTGATTTTGTCAATTTCCGCTTGATATTTTGAAGCGGATGGTAGCGGTAAGATGACTTCATTCATAATACCGTCACTTTGGAGAGTTCCAAGCGCCTTGCCCCAAGCGTATTCACGGTTAACCTTCTGAATGATGGACGGCAGCCAAATTGCATTATTGAACGTTGCTCCGCCGCCAATTTTAACGATTTCATTCCAATCAGAGTAAGGCGCGATCGCCTCAGGGTATCCATCTTTCATGTTGTAATGTACGCCCTCCTTGCCGTAACGAGTAAGCATATAACCTTCATAAGTAGATGAGGAGTAATCCAAAATACTTAAGATACGAGCCTGCTTATCCAGATCTTTCTCCACTTGCTTACCGAATACAATAAATCTGCCTTGGAGCGAATTTCTCATTTGAAGACCTTTCTTACCGTTCGGACCCGCGACAGGTTTGCCGTAGACAAGCTTGTCAACAGCATCCGGCATTGTTTTTCTCATTTCCATAATGTTAGAACCCTCTCGATCGCCGGCTGATTGTGCTGGTTTCCAGTACAGATAATCCGCATAGCTGGTTACACCGATAATACCGTTAACAAAATCAGTAGCGATCGACCAGTCTCCTCCCTTATTCTCGCCATTGATAAATTCTGGCGTAAGCACACCGTCCCTGTACCACTTTGCCAAAACTTTCAAGGCTTCTTTCATTTCAGGTTGAACAGCGCCGTAAACGAGCTTTCCATCTTTTCTTGTCCATGAAGTTGGAAGATAACCGTATGCGCCATAAACGGTTTGCATCATCGATTCAGACAAACCGTACGTATCTTTTTTTCCATTCTTATCGGGGTCATTGTTTGTGAATTTATACATGGCATCTTCAAACTCAGATAATGATTCTGGAACCTTTGTGATGCCTACATTTTCAAGCCAATCACCTCTCCAAACAACAAGCGGCCTAAAGTTCCCGCTTTCTGGATTAGGTACAACGAGTCCATAGTTTTTGTCACCCATCTTCGTCAAATCCATATAGGTTGGTACTTCCGTTTGATAAGCTTGGTATAAATTCGGGGCATATTTTTCAATTGACTCATATGGAATTTCACCTACAATTTCATCATCAATGAATTTTTGGTATTTTGAGAAGTCAAGCGGAAAGACATCGGGAACTTCTCCAGCTGCGATTTTGACGTCAAATGCGGTTCCATCACTAGCATCTACCATGTGAATGTCAACGTTGAATTTTTCTTCAATTTCTTTGACAATTTCACCTTTGTCATGAACAGGACTGCTCCAGCCCACCCAAGAAATGTTTATTTTCTTATCAACGTTTGGAGTTGCGGATTCTGACGAATTTGATGCTTCTTCGTTTGCCCTTTTGTTTACTTCATTATTATTGCAAGCTGTGAACGATGCCAGCATTGCAGCACAAAGAATAAGTACCATGCTCTTTTTTAGCGCCACTAAATTATTCATACGTTTCACTCCCCTTAATTTTTATCCCTTTAAAGAACCAACCATAATCCCTTTAACAAAATACTTTTGTAAAAAAGGATAAATGGCGATTACGGGTAACGAAGTGATCATGATCGTAGCAGCCTTTATTGTTGTTGGATTAACGCTGCCAGAGAGCACTGTGGAGGTTGAACCGGCTTCTAAAGTTACATCCCCCTGTTGAATAATGTTTCGCATAACAACTTGTAATACTTGCTTCTCGGGAGACGTTGAATATAGAAGCGAGTCAAACCATGCATTCCAGTGTCCGACAATTGACCACAATGCAACGGTCGCAAGAATTGGAGTAATCATTGGCGCAATGATTTTATAAAGAATGGTAAATTCACTTGCACCGTCTATCTTTGCCGACTCCTCGATACTATCAGGAAGTGACATGATATAATTTCGAATCAGAATCATCGAGAAAGCGGGAATCAGATTGGGAAGAACTAACGCCCATATTGAGTTCATTAAATGCAGTTCTCTTATGAGAATATAGCTTGGAATTAGCCCCCCGCTAAAAAACATCGTAAATACAATGATTCCGGTCCATGAATTCCTCAAGGGAAGATATTTTTTTGCAAGCGGGTAAGCCGTAAGTAAACAAAAAAACAGTTCTAACGCTGTTCCAAGAACAACACGCATAACCGAATTCATAAAACCCGTTTTTATATATCCATAGCTTAAAACGCTTTCATAATTTGCAAGCGAAAACTCTGGAGGGAACAAGTGGATTTTCGTTAATGAGATGTTCCCACTGCTTAAGGATAGAGAGAGCAGATACAAGAATGGATAAATTGTAGTAAAACACAATAACATCATGAATACGACATTGAGAGAATCAAAAACATGCTCTCCGATGCTCTTCTTTATTCGGTTAGAACTGTTCATTTTGCCCACTTCCTTTACCAAATTCCGTATTCGCTGAATTTTTTCGCAAAATAATTAGCAGCGAAAAGCATGATCAAAGATACAATATTGGTAAACAGCCCCACTGCCGTTGCAAAACTATAATCCATGCCTTCGATTCCATTTCGATAGGTGTAGGTACCAAGCACATCGCCAACTTTATATACAGCTGGAGAATAGAGGTTGAAAATCTGATCAAAATCGTCTGCAACGATGCCGCCAACAGCAAAAATGAACATAATGGTAACGATCGGCATGATGGCTGGGATTGTTATATACCTGGCAAGTTGAAAACGGTTGCAACCATCAAGACTACCTGCTTCATACAGTTCGGAGTTGGTCCCCGCAATAGCCGCAAGGTAAACGATCGAGCTCCAGCCAATGCTTTTCCAAATGCTTGTAACAACCAACGTGCTCACAAACCATCCATTATCCCCTAAGAAATATATAGGCTTCATCCCCAATTCCTTGAGCAATATATTTAGAGGACCTGTAGTTGGTGAAAGTAACTGTAGGAATAGACCGCCAAGGATTACCCATGAAACGAAGTGTGGAAGATAACTGATGGTTTGAACTGCTTTTTTGAATTTAACCAATCTGAGTTCATTTAAGAGTAAGGCGAAAATAATGGGAGCAGGAAATCCGAAAATAAGTTTAAGCGTACTTATTTGTAGCGTGTTAACAAAAACTTCTTTGAAGCTCGGGCGCGCGAATAAGTCGTAAAAATGCTGCAGCCCTACCCATGTACTTCCTGTAATACCTTTGTTGAACTTAAAATCTCTGAACGCAATTTGTATTCCGTACATTGGCGCATACTTAAAGATTAAAAAGAAGAGTATACCGGGCAAAATCATAAATAAAAGATTTCTGTGCTTGATGCAATCGGCAAGCAGTCCTTTCTTTTTGTGATGAAGACCTGCATTAACAAGTTTCAAGCCTATCGCCCACCTTCCTAATAACCACCGTTCACGTGAACGATATCAGTCTAACATGACATTCCATTTTGGTAAATACTTTTTTCGTTCACGTGAACGACTCCTTTTTTCTTTTACTTTGGATACGGAATAATGGTATAGTAACATGCAGAAAGAAATACATTTTTATGTTCAAAGGTGAATGGGATGAATATTACAAGCAAAGAAATTGCAGAGATATGCGGCGTTTCCAGAGGGACCGTCGACCGAGCGCTGAATAACCGGCCGGGAGTGAATGAGGCTACAAAGCAAAAAATTCTGGAAACGGCCTCGCAGTTGGGCTACCGGCCTCATTTTCTAGCCCAAAGCCTCGTCAAAGGCAAAACGATGTCGATCGGGACGGTCATTTTCGATATCAATAATCAGCTGTTTCCGCAGCTTATCAATGCCGTCGAATCGCGGGCAAGGGAAGCGGGCTACTTCCTTAATCTGACGCTCACGAGCAAAAATCCGGACATCGAACAGGAATGCCTGAATCATTTGGCGGACCGGAAGGTGGACGGCATTATTCTATTATCGGTCAACACGGGTGCGGCCTTCGAGCAATTTATTCAGCGATTGAATATTCCAGTCGTCACATTTGGCAACCGGGTCTCCAAGACTGTGCCGTACGTATGGATCGACGACCGGAAGGCCGTCCGCGACGCGATTGCAATGCTCACCGCCAAAGGCTATGAGGAAATCATTTATGTCAGTCCCCCCTTGTCTCTTCGCGGAATTACGAACGTTTATGCCGTGGAACAACGATTCGCGGGCTTTCAGGATGCACTGAAAAAGGCTGGCCATCTCAAGTCCCATGTCATCGGCCATAAAGGATATATCGAAGAGATCGACAAGCTCCTTGCGCAGGGCGGCAAACGTAAAGCCATTTTCTGCACAAGCGACAAATACGCGCTGAAAATTTGGCTCCACTTGAAGCAAAACGGGGTTCGCGTGCCAGAGGATGTCGGACTGATGGGATTCGACAATATCGAAACGCTCAAATATATTTCCCCTGCCTTATCAACGATATCGTACTCCTTGGAAACCATCGGCAACCGGATCATCGACTGTCTGATCGGACAAATTGAAGGCCGGCAAGTGCCGCTGACTACGCTCGTTGAGCATCAAATTATCGAGGGCGAATCGTGTTGATCCCCTCGATTCACCAATAAAGCTGCTATGGACTGCCGCAACCTAGACTCTCAAAAGTGAGGCTCAGTGAGCATAGCAATTCCGTGCACGTGAACGAATAACAGTTCACAAGGTTATTTGCCTATGCTAAGATAGAGTCGTTCACGTGAACGGAACAAACCATTTCCTGTTCAAAAAAGGAGATATGCGGCGATGAGCAGATTTATTTATGAAGGCTCCAAAACAAAAGAAATTTCGTTTCCGCTTGGAGGCATTGGAACAGGCTGCATCGGTCTTGCCGGAAACGGCCGTTTGATCGACTGGGAAATTTTCAACCGGCCGAACAAGCAAAGCGAGAACGGGTTCAGCTTTTTTGCGGTGAAAGCTGAAGCGGACGGCGAACTTCTCGACGCCCGTGTGCTGAACGGCGATCTGTTGCCTTCTTACACCGGCAACATCCAAACGAGAAAACACGGCGGTTACGGCTTCGGGCCCAACCAGGCGACGCTGGCGGGTGTCCCCCATTTTCAGCATACACGCTTTATCGGCGAGTTTCCGTTTGCCCGTCTTCAGGCAGCCGACGATTGTTTCCCGGGCACGGTGGAGCTGACGGCTTTTAATCCGTTCATTCCGCTTAACGACAAAGATTCGAGCATTCCCGGTGCGTTTTTTGACATCGCGCTGCATAATACGACTGACCGGACGGTTACATATACGGTCAATCTTTCGCTGACGAATCCGATGCAAGATCATAAACGTTATCACCGTTATGCGAGGAATGGCAGTATTCAGCTGATCAAACTGTCGTCCCGCGGCCCTGATTTCAGCGCCCCCGAATTCGGCGACCTGTCCATTGCAACGGATGCGGAAGTAGTCAGCTATCAGGAGTATTGGTATCGCGGCGGCTGGTTCGATAATCTGGAGATGTTCTGGAGGGACTTCACCGAGGCGGCCCGATTTACGAACCGTACTTACGACCCGGCCGCGACAAAAGGTAAAGGTGGTGACGTCTGCTCCCTCGCCGCGCACTTCGTGCTGAAGCCAGGGGAAAAGAATAACGTCCGCTTCGTGATCACCTGGAGCTTCCCGAACTGCCACAATTATTGGCATCCGGAATCTTGCGGCTGCAGCGACGACGATTGCAAGCCATCGCAACCCGCAACGTGGAAAAATTATTACGAAACGCTATTTTCTGATTCCACCAAAAGCGCGGCCTACGCGCTCGAGCATTGGGAGCGGTTGTACGGCGAAACGAAGCTGTTCAAGGATGCGTTGTACTCGTCCAGTCTCCCTCCCGCCGCGCTCGACGCCGTTTCGGCCAACATTTCGATCCTGAAATCGCCGACCTGCCTGCGGCTACCGGACGGATCGTTTTACGGCTTCGAAGGCTGCATCTGCAACGAGGGCTGCTGCGAAGGCTCCTGTACCCACGTGTGGAATTACGCCTATGCCCTGCCGTTTCTTTTTCCGAAGTTGGAGCGATCCATGCGCGATCTGGATTTCAAGTACAACATCCGAGAAGACGGCAAAATGGCCTTCCGACTGCAGCTTCCGCTAGGCAGATCGACATCGGACTTCCGGGCGTGTGCTGACGGCCAGTTCGGCGGCGTGATCAAAGCGTACCGCGACTGGAAGATTTCCGGCGATACGGCATGGCTGAAATCGATATGGCCGGCCGTCAAAAAGTCGATCGAATTTGCTTGGGCCGATACGAACGAGGACGGCTGGGACGCCGACCGGGACGGCGTGCTGGAGGGCAGGCAGCATCATACTCTCGATATGGAACTGTACGGACCAAACGCCTGGCTGAACGGTTTTTATCTCACCGCGCTTAAGGCAGGCGCTGAAATGGCCCGTCATTTGGGAGAAACGGACGCGGCCGAACAATACTTGGCGCTTTTTTCCAAGGGGAAAACATGGACGGACGAACATTTATTTAACGGCCATTATTATGTCCAAACCGTCGATTTGAAGGATCGGTCCGTACTGGAGAAATACGACGAAAGCGCTGTGCGGGATTATTGGAACGACGAAGCGAAGGAAATCAAGTATCAGGTGGCGGACGGCTGCGTTATCGACCAGGTGCTGGCCCAGTGGCACGCCAACCTGTGCGGTTTGGGTGAGATTTTCGATCCGGAACAGACCCGGAAGTCCCTCGCATCCATCTACCGCCACAACTTCAAAAAAAGCATGCGAAACGTATTCAACCCATGGCGCTTGTACAGCTTGAACGACGAGGCAGGCTTAATGATTTGTACATGGCCGGAAGGCACTGTGAAACCGACCGTTCCACTCACCTACTCGACGGAAACGATGAACGGCTTCGAATATCAGGCGGCCATTCATATGATTCAGGAAGGAATGGTCGCCGAAGGCATGGAGATCGTTGAAGCGATCCGCGACCGGTACGATGGTGAACGACGGAATCCGTGGAACGAGTTCGAATGCGGAAGCAACTATGCCCGATCGATGGCCAGCTATGCGCTGCTGCTCGCTTTCAGCGGATTCGAATACGACATGACGGAGAAAAGGATCGGCTTTCAGCCCATAACCGGGGAAGTATATTTCCGCTGCTTCTGGTCGCTGGATTCAGGCTGGGGAACATTCATGCGGAAGAACGACCGAATCGAACTGAGCCTGCTTTACGGGGAACTGGAGATACGTTGCCTGAACTTGCCGTTTATGAAAGGGCAGAATGTAAACGGGATTTCATTAGACGGCACGGAAGTCCTTGACTGCAACTGGGACGAAGGAGTGTTCGTTTTCTTTTCAACCGTTCGGATAAATGCCGGGCATTCGTTGGTTATTAAGCTCGGATAGACAGACGAGTGACTATCAGTTAAAGCGGTCTGGTACTAGGTGAATAGGAGGAGGGGCTCCCCCTCCTCCTCTAGCTTGTCATTACTTATTTTTTTCAACCACGAATAGGCAAATCACGGATCTCAAGCTTTCGTTGCTGTTGTCCATACAAACCAGCGAGCACAGCGGCAATCGCCATAAAGATTGCGCTGGATGCCACGCCGAATTGCAAGCCGAACTGTTCGACCCCCACGCCTCCAACGATAGGACCGATAATCTGTCCAGCGGCAAAAAAGGCAGTGGCTATGCTAAGGCAAGACGCATACGCATGGTGAGGGACATGACGACGAAGAAGTGCAGTTGTCATCAGCGGCGGGGTAATAAAGGAAACCAGCCCGATCGTGGTGGCTCCAAGCACAGTAAATAACATATTATTAGTGGTTACCCCACTCACACCGATTGTCCCCAAGGCTAATCCCGACGCAAGCGTGTACCCGCTCGGCCATCGGTCAATGGCTCTGCCTCCGATCCATCCGTTAAACAAACCCGCAAATCCGATTCCAGACCAGATCAGCCCGGCATAGAGAGACGGAATGCCTTTGCTCACCAGATAGGGAATCAAATACGTAAAATAGATGATGTATCCTGAGCCGAAGAAGAAATAAGAAGCAATTAGGAACAGGAGCTTGTTTGGGTTCAACAGGAGACGATATACATTTTCGCTTTTTTGCTCCCGTGGCTCCGAATCGGTCGGTGCGGGTATTTTTTCGGTTCGCCTCTCTCTGGTAACAACGAACTCGAAACCCACTGCGGCAATTACACCGAATACGCCCATGATCACCCATGCATATCGCCACCCCTGCAAGTGTGAAGGATCTATGGTATAGGGGGCGAATAAACCCGTCACTAAAATGCCGGCAGATCCGCCCAGCCATATAAGGCCCGATGCCACTCCTCGTTCCGCCGGTCGAACGGCATCCATTGCAATGGACAGGACTAACACGGTAGCGAAGGCTGATAACAATCCACTGGCGAACCGCCAAAGCCCAAGCCCGATAAAATGATCACTAAATGCCGAGCCGATCAAAGTTAGTCCGAGCCATAAACACGTCATCCGATTCATGACATGCTTGTGGTCTGGAAACCGCGAGATCAAAGGAGAAAGACACAATGTCCCGACAAAATAACCGATAAAGTTGACGGTGCCGAGTATACCCAACTGTCCGTAGCTCCCCCCGATGACCCTCTGGATTCCAGGCAAAAACATGCCGTAGGAGAGCCTGGAAAAACCGAGTATGACAACAAACAATAACGATGCCCATAGAGTAATCCAATTAAATGCAGATTTTGTACCCATATACCCCATCTTCCCCCAAAATAATAAGGCGGTCCATTTATATAGCTCACTAACCATTTACGGGATCTTTGTTAAACCTGAGTCATATCATTGTGGTTGTATTTTTAGCTTTACTGGACATATGTTAGCCGCTGCTTTCCTGCAAAACAATCTCCGCTTCGATCCCCAGCTGTTCACACAGCTTGTGAATACGGCGCATGTCCTGAGTGCTGGTAACCCATTCGCAACCCAAGGTTGATGCCTCGTGAGCCGCCCATTGCAGGATATATGTCAACGCATCCGCATGGGCTTCCTTCGTAGCGAAGTCCTCCAGCACAAGCACACCGCCGCGGACCGAAGCACGCACATATGCCCAGTGCTGGTCGGCAAAGCTGCGGGCGACAAAACGTGTTTCGCCATCCGACTGGACCTGCATGGAGAGCGCTTGCAGCCATTTGCTATAGGCGCCGGACCCTGTCGGGGCTTTCGGGTTCCCCCATTCAAGTGAATCGGCAGCCAGCTTCCGCAATTCATCTTCCCCGTCTACCCGCTTCCACTGCTCACTATGGAAAGAATTTTGGAGAGTCGGTTTGAAGCGGACTTGCCAGCTGCGTTCGCCTGCCCTGATGCCATCAGCATGAAGTAGTTCGGATACCGTAACCATATCAAGACCTTTGGCGTGAGTATGGTGTACAAGCGATTTAACGGCCTGCGGCGTCTCTTTGGCGATTTCATTGGCATGAAACATTAAAATGGACCCATGATCCAGCTTAGGTATCACCCGTTCCACAAGCTGCCCGCTTGGCGGTCCCGACCAGTCGACGGTGTCCTCCCCCTCGATGACCAGATAGCTCCACTCCCGGAGCCATTCCAAATTCTCTTCCCGATAAGAGGCATATGGAAAACGCATGAAGGTCGGAACCGGCCTTCCCGTTGCTTCTTGATAAGCGAGCTCAGCCAACTTCAGCTCTTCGAAGAATACGGCTTTGGTCACATCTGCCATTCTGCGGTGATGGTAGGTATGCGTTGTAAGCTCATGGCCCCTGGCTATCATTTCTCTTGCTTTCGCCGGGAACCTATCGAACCATTCTCCTGTTAGAAAAAACGTCCCGTAGGCGCCTCCCTGCTCCAAGGCATCCAGCCATGCATCAACAGGAATCCGCATAGGACCGTCATCAAACGTAAAGGCACAGTGAGAAACCGCCGGATTGCCGCGGGTAATGACCAAATTTGACATTGTAAAACTCCCTTCTGTGATATCTTTCCACCATGATACCACTTGAACCTATTGTAAAATCCCGGTAATGTTTTGTAAAATTGAATAATATGAATAAATGGTTCGAATAACTTAAACAAAGGTGATGACAATGGATCTTCGAGCTTTAAAGACCTTCGAGGCTTGCGTGCGTCTTGGACATTTTCTGAAAGCAGCAGAGGAACTCCAATATGCTCCCTCTACGGTAACCCTTCAAATTCAACGTCTAGAAGCTGATCTTGGGGTTTCTTTATTCGTGCGCGACGGAAAACGTGTGATGGTGACCGAAGCCGGCCGATGGCTCCATCATGAGGCAGCGGTTTTACTGAAATCCATCGAAGCCATAAGGCAGACCGTCTCGGATATTGCTTCGGGGGATAACGGCTCGGTGCGTTTTGCCGCTATTGAGCCCGTCGCAAGCCAGCAGCTAGCGACCGTTGTTGCTGATTTTTACAAGACTCGACCGAAAGTGGAGTTAACGATGGAAGTAGGCGGCAGCAGATCCATAGCGGAGAGGGTTCGGGCCGGCGAATTGGATTTCGGTGTTTGCTCGGCACCCCCTTCGAAGCTCATGCTGGAGTTTGAGCCGCTGATCGAGGAAAGATTAGGAATCATGTTACATACGAATCACCCATTAGCCGATCGAGATAGTATCTCGGCGAGCGACCTCGCGGGGCATACCATTCTAGTCAAAGAACCGACTTGTATCTATCGAGAGCTTTGGGAAACGGCGATTTGTGAGTCGGGGCAAAACCTGTTTTCTTGTATGGAGGTTGGAAGCTTCTTTGTCATTCAACAAATGGTTAAGGCAGAGCTCGGCATCGGGATTGTTCCGATTTACAGCGGTCTGGAACAGGAAGGCTCCATGGACATAAGACCTATAACCGATTTGAATCCTGTCATCACGATAGGCATCGCTTATAAAGACAAAAACCTCCTAGGCAAGGCAGCATTATGGTTAATGGAAGCAATTAGGGGCATCCGTGAACCCAACACGCTACAAAATTCGACAGGGCCTGAAGGGAAAAAGACGGGGACTTAACATCTATGATAAAGAATAGCAGAAAAATGTATTATGGATTTATGGAGGTCCTTTTGGATCTCTATTTATTTTTAATATTTCACGGAATTAAATCATTATAATGATATAATGTTTTAGTCGGCAAATCGTTGTTGTTGATGAAATCGGATTTTCGCATGACATGAAAGCATACAATGGAGGATTTACCAAATGACAATTCACAAGCTCAAATCATTCATCGTATCCACTTTCCAAATAAACTGGAATCACTTTAAGTCGAAACTGCTCTTAAGATACGTGCTGTCTTATATTCTGATCTTCCTGATTCCCCTGACGGGGGTAACGATTTTTGTTTATGATAGCGCTGTCAACGGGCTTCGTTCCGAGATTGAACAATCCAACATTAATCAATTGAACCAGATGAAAATGACCATCGACTCTCGTATCGCAGAGCTTCGGGAGATTTCCGGCCGAATCGCTTATGACAGACGTTTAACCCCTTATATGGTTCGTGATTCTTATTATAGAGTTGAAGCCATTCAAGCTTTGGCTAATTATAAGGCAAACAGCAGCATCATTGAAGACATCTTTTTATACTATCATAACGACCCAGTTGTCTATTCTTACCGCGGTCTGACAAATGTTAACGTGGCGTTCGATTCCTATTATCGTTATGAGAATTGGAGTTTGGAGGATGTCATCCTTGCTCTGAACGAAACAAATCAGATGGTAATACGCCCTGCTGAGAATGTTACGATCAACAGCTCTAGACAGGAGGCGATGCTGACCGTAATCGTACCCATTAAGCCAAATGCCCCCTATCCTTACGGAAGTGTCATATATATGGTGAAAGAGTCCAATCTTACCGGGGTCATGGATTCCATTCTTAGCGATTTCACCGGGAGCAGCTATATTTTCAATCAAAAGGATGAAGTGCTAACAGCCAACAATCACGGCGTATCCCTGTCTCAAGAGCATCTCGGGACATTGGCTGCGCTTGATGCCGGCATACACAATCTCTCCCTGAACAATGACAAGTATTCCGTCGTATCCGTCAAATCCCGGGAGAATGGATGGAACTACATGACCATCATGCCAAGCTACCAGTTCTTCGGCCGGGTCGCTCATGTACAGACGCTCATTCTGCTGGTGTTTGGCATCGCAGTCATAACCGGAGTGCTCGCCGCCTTTGTGCTGGCTAAACGCCAGTATCACCCGATTAAGGATTTGATGGAATTCGCCAAGCTCAGAGTCAATGATACCCCAGAGCCAAAAACGCGCAATGAATGGGAATGGATTCGTCAGACCCTTCACGATTACAGTGCCCGAATCGATATGCAGGAGCCCTTCGTGCGCAACCAGTGCATGCTGCTTCTACTGAAGCACGGCAAGCCGGATGATCCCGAAATCGAGCAAATGATCGCCGGAGTTGGACTGGAACCTCCCCAAGAACAAGTCATTTATTTCTGTGTGATTCTGTCCTGGGAAGAAAACGATGCGGCCGAGGAAGTCCAGCATGATCGTCAACAGGTGCATGAAATTCTCAGCTATGCTGAGCCATCAGGGCTTCAAGCAAATATTTATGGCGTTGAATTTTCAGCCGATAATCAATTTGCGCTGATTGTATCCCTTCCTGACTCTGGTCAAGATTTGCTGAAGATCCGGATGGAGCAGATTATTCATGCGGTCCAGGCATTGATCACTGAGAACACTCGGCTCGATCCGAGCATGGGTGTAGGTACGCCTTACCGGGATTTGGGGCAACTGAACCAATCCTTCATCGAAGCCGCAACCGCTCTGGAGCACCGAATGGTTGGCAGCAGCCGTATCACCTATTTCGACCAGTTGGCTGAGCAGAATTATCCTGTCGCCAAAGGCGTGTGGCTTCCAAGAAAGTCGCTGCTCAAGCTGGAGCAAAGCCTAAAGCAAGGCAACGAGTCGGTGGCTGTGCAGATGATCGCCGAGATGATGGAGACCATCCGGAGCGAACCGCTGCAGATTCATCTGCTGCGCTGCATTTGCTTCGATCTGCTGAACGCACTGCTTCGGTCCGCCTCTGAGGTCGGAATGAACGAAGTTTTCAGCAACATCTCGGACTATACGTCGTTTGAAACGCTGGAGGAATTTGAGGATAAGCTGTTGTCGCTGACGGCAGAGGTTTGCGAGAAGGTTGAGCGTAACCATGAGCAAGCAGCGCCTAAACTGATCGATGATATCGTACATTATGTGAATCAGCAGTTTGCCGACTATACGCTCAGCCTGGAGCATGTTGCCCTTAAATTTTCCGTCTCTACCTCTTACTTGAGCCGCAGCTTTAAAGAGAAGACCGGGATCAGTTTCTCCCAGTATATCTGGAAGAGGCGTACGGAGGAAGTCATTCGGCTGCTTGTGACGACAAGCGCTCCCCTGAAGGAAATCATCGAACAGGTGGGCTACCTGGATGCACCCAATTTCATCCGCAAATTCAAGAAAGAAACCGGGCTTACGCCCGGTCAGTACCGCAAACAACATCACTCGAACAGGCTGGATATCTAACAGAAAGGCCCTTTAGGAGACTATGTCTCAAAAGGGCCCTTCTGTTTCTACTTCACTCACGCTTCACTCACTGTGGTTCGTTCAAGATATGCTCTACCAGCTCATCGACCGGCACGGTAGCCAGTGCAATTGCAGTGTCGGTGACACCATAATAGATATAGAGCAGGCCGTCTTTGACCACGTTTCCTGTCGGGAACACCACATTCGGAATTTGATAACCGAATTTCTCATAATAGGTTTCCGGTTCCATAATGAAAGTCTTCGTTCTTGCTATGACCTTCTCAGGGTTGTTCAGGTCAAGAAGCATCGCCCCAACACGGTAAACGACCTGATCATCAACGCCGTGGTAAAGGACCAGCCAGCCTTTATCGGTTCGCACAGGTGGCGTTGCTCCGCCGATTTTCCTGGATTCCCAAGAAGGATTCTCGGCCTTGGCCAGAAGCTTCGGCTCTTCCCAATGAACCAGATCCTCGGAGTACGTAATCCATATCGCAGCGCTGTCCGTTCTGTAAGCAGCACCCACGTATTCCTCCGGACGGCGCAGCAATACATATTTTCCGTTAATCTTCTCAGGGAACAAAATGTTGTCACGGTCATTGATGTTGAGCGGTGTCGTATCGGCAACGAATTCCCAGTCGATCAGATTGTCTGACTTTAGAATCGAAGAGCGAGTGAGCCAGTGGCCTTCCTCCTCCCCCCAGCCGTCCGGATATTTCGGAATCGACCGCTCCGGTATGCCCGCTCCTGTCGGATAGTAACTCATGGCGCATGGCCTAAGGGCATAGTTTAAATAGTACGTGCCGTCCATTTTGACGATCCGCGGGTCCTGGACGCTTCCATATGGAAAGCCCAGCATGTCAGGCGTCACGATCGGCTCGTCTTTCACGTGCGTAAAATTCACTCCGTCTTCACTCTCGAGCAGTCCCAAAACATTCTTACAAGGCGTTAGCGAGCCTGCGGTACGTTCGATCATGTAAAACTTGCCGTTGTCTATAATAACCGCAGGATTGAATACGGTGACTTTACGCCAGTCGTATTTTCCCGGAACGACGATCGGATTGCTCGGATGTCTCGTAATTTTCATTGGCTATGCCTCCACATTTGCATGATCTTCAGGATTGAATCAGGCCTTCTTGCATTCATAGGTACGCCTGAAGCAGGCATCCCACCTCTCCAGGCCACCTTTTCCTTAAAAGCTTCTGTCATCTCAAGTGCTTCAGTTTGTAGGCACCTTTCGGTTAAACACAATTTTATGTTTAGCTCGACTTCCAGCGGTCATATGCACCTTGATAGATTTCGACGACCCGGTCAGCACCCATTTTCTTCATTGTGTTCAGGTAGTTGTCCCAATTGGACAATGGTTCTGCTCCAGTAACGAATTTGGCCTCCATCTGTTGTACATACGTGCTCAGATCCGAGTTCAGACTGTTGATCTCGGTTTGCTCTTCAACGGTAAGGAACAAGGCAGGGAACGGGGGTCTGGCTCCGCGATCAAGCAGCTTTTCCTTCGTTTCTTTTTCAACCCACAGATCAAAGTCGGTCTTTAATCCTTTATTGATATCGTCCGTGTTGATGGTAGGAGCCGGAATGCCGTAGTTTGGCGTCAAAGTCGCACGGTAATCCTCCATTTCCATGCCGTCCGGAACAGGCAGATAGCGCTTCACACGATTGGCTTCATCCGTGTACTCCCACAGCATGCCTTCTGGTCCTTTGTTGAAAAAGAGCGATCCTTCATAAGAGTAAAGGTAGTCCACCCAACGCATCGATGCTTCAGGGGCGGGATTGGTAACCGAGATGGCAAAAGCCCCTGTCGTAATCCCTCTGTTCTTGGCGATGGCCGGCTTGTCTACCAAATCGCTCTTCACCGGAGCAAACATCGGATCTTGGGTGGACGGTTCCCCGCCTTTGGTCATGTAGGCATGCCAGTCGGAGAACAGGGCCACCTGATTGTTCTGTGCCTTGGCCTTTTTCTGTTCTGCGGTTTGCGAATAGCTTTCGTGGTCGAGCAGATCCTCTTTCCATAGACGGTTCATATAGACCAGATACTCTCGGAAGCCCTCTTCTATCGGGGTATAATGAACAACATCCTCATCGTCTACATAAATTTCGTCTTCATAGACACCGAAAGCGCCAAGAAGCCAAGTACGAATATCCCGAGCATTGGTCGTCGCCGTCGATACGGAAGAGATCGGGATTTCATCGGCAACTCCATTGCCGTTCGGATCCTCTTCTTTTACCCGCTTCAGGAAGGTATAGAGCTCCTCGGTCGTCTCCGGAAGGTTATCAATATTCAGGGCCTCCAGGAAATCACCGTTGTACCACAGCGGGTTCCGATACCAATGCTGGCTTAAATCGACCGCAGGCAAGGAGTAGATATGTCCATCCGGAGCCGTAATGGATTTACGGATCTCCGGAATTTCATCCATCAGCGCCTTGAAGTTCGGAGCATATTCCTCGATAAGCTCCTCCAGCGGAATCAGAATTCCCTGCTCGCCATAGTTCATCTGTTCGGCCGCAGTCAAACCTGCAGCATAGAAGACATCCGGGTAATCGCCGCTGGCAAATACGAGGTTCTTCTTCGTATCAAAGCTATCCTTCGGTGCATTCAAGTATCGGAATGAAATGCCCGTCTTTTCCTCCATCTGCTGCAGCACGACCATATCCTTCCAGTTCTGAACACCGACATCAGGTGCCATCATGGTCAGCGTAATCGGTTCATTCATAATCGGGAAGCCCTCTTTATTCACAGCGGCTGCTTCTGTTGACTTCGTTCCGGTAGAATTCGTATCGCTGGCCGAACTGCATCCGGCGAGCAGGGACAGGACTGTCATGCCCGTCAACACCAGCTTCCACGGTTTGCTTGTCATCTTCATTCATGTTTCCTCCCTTTGAATACACAAACTCTTTTTGATAAAACGCTTACATTATCCTTTTACAGAACCGATCATGACCCCTTGAACAAAGTAACGCTGTAAAAAAGGATAGAGAGCCACAATCGGCAGCGTCGATACGACGATAACCCCGTATTTGATCAGGGATGCGGTTTCGGCTTTGGAATTCATTGCCCTGGCCGCATCCCCGCTGATTCCGGCACCAGTCGTTTCCGCCGTCATTTCCTGAAGAACCAAAATTTGCCGTAGTACCATCTGCAGAGGATACTTGCTCTCATCGTTGAGATAGATCAGAGCCGGAAAATAGCTGTTCCAGTGACTGACTCCATAAAACAATGCCATGACTGCAATAATCGGCGCGGACAGCGGCAGAATAATGCGGGCGAACAGCTTCAGGTTGGTACAGCCGTCCATATATGCCGCTTCCTGCAGTTCCTTCGGGATCGTCGACTGGAAGAATGTCCGGGCAACGATGATATTCCATACCGATGCTGCTACGGGAAGAATGAGCGCCCCCATCGAGTTGATCAGCCCCAAATTCCGGACGACGAGATACGTTGGCACAAGCCCCCCGGTAAAAAACATCGTGAACAGAATAAATCCCAAGAACAGTTGACGACCGACCAAATCTGACCTGCTGAGTGCATAGGCTGCAGGCAGTGTCACGGCCAGGTTCAACAGCGTACCTATCCCAGTATAAACGATCGTGTTCAGATATCCGTTCCAAATCTTCGGGTTTTCGAAGACCAGCTGGTATCCGGCCCAGGTAATCTCTTTGGGAAACAGCCACATCGCACCGGAATTCACCTGCTGCGGGCTGCTGATCGATGCGCTGAGAATATAAATGAGCGGATACAGAACAACAATCAGAGCAATGGATAAATAGACATAGACGCTGCCAAGAAAAATCTTGTCCCACTTCGATTCCTTCATTGCGGTAACCAATGTACTTCCCTCCTTTCTACCATAGGCTGTTCTCGCTGGTGCGTCTAGCAATCCGGTTGACCGTTACCAGTAGAATGACGTTGATAACGGAGTTGAACAGGCCAACGGCTGTCGAGAAGCTGTACTGCGCATCTACCAGACCGGTTCGGTAAACATAAGTTGAAATGACATCGGAAGACTCCATATTCAGTGAGTTTTGCAGCAGCAGTATTTTTTCGAAGCCAATCGTAAGAATATTGCCCATGTTCAAAATCAACAAAATGGTGATCGTCGGGAGTATGGCCGGCAGGTTGATGTGCAACAATCGTTTGAAACGACTCGCTCCATCCACTATCGCGGCTTCATGCTGCTGGGGATCGACACCGGACAGCGCAGCCAGATAGATAATGGTCCCCCATCCAGTGCTTTGCCAGACCCCGGACAGAACGTATACGGTCTTGAACCAAGCCGGATCCGACAGAAAGTTTGGCGCATCGATGCCCATCCATTTGATAAATTGGATCAGTATGCCTGTGGACGGCGATAAAAAGGTAATAATCATACCCGCCATGACAACAACGGATATAAAATGAGGCGCATACGTAACGGTCTGGACGATTTTCTTGAAAGGACCCGTCCGGATTTCGTTAAAAGCGAGCGCCAGGATGATCGGCAGCGGAAACCCGATTAACAGCTCGTAGAAGCTGAGGCTGAACGTATTCCAGAGCAGATCCCAGAAATAGTAGGAATTGAAGAAACGTTCGAAATGATCGAAGCCCACCCATGGGCTGTCCATGATTCCTTTGCTGGGGATAAAGTTCTTAAAGGCAATCTGGATACCATACATCGGCGCATAGTGAAATACAAGGAAATACAGTAAGGCCGGCACCAAGAACAGATAGAGTTCCCAGTTCACCCTGATTCTTTTACCAAGGGACGTTTGGTTTACATCTGGATAAGGCGGCTTCGTTTCGCGATGGATGGAACGTCTTCCGGATATCACAGCAAGTAGTCTTCTTCCCCTCATGTTTCCCCCTCCTCTCTTACCTATCGATTCATGTCAGGTTATCTGGTTCACTCACGTACATCACGTTTCAGTGAATAACAGGTAACGCTTACATTCCAAAGTGTAGAGAAGACAGCATGATATCGTAAATGTGTAAGATGTGCATTGTCATCCGTCTGTCCGGCGAAATCCCGCTGCTATCATTTTTTTCTCATCCAAATTGTCGCGATCCATGCTCATATACGATCTGGAAAATATGTAACATATGAACCTATTATCAAGTTTCATAAGTTACATATTGCGCTCCATCTAGCTGCCCGAGCCAATAGGATAATTCTAATGAACCTGCCAGATCGAACGATGTATAGATCCTAGGTGGTGTCACGTCAACCATGTGCTGAGTCATCAGACCATGCATAGAGAGACCAAAGACTTAGACATATAGTTGCATTTTTTTATAATTAAATCATTTTTAGTAATTTTTGGTTGTTATGACATTCTAGGTGTGTTACATTATCTCTGATTTTATACATTGAAATAATAAGGAGGACGATGAATGTGAAGGATCGAAAAAAAATGGGTGTCGGTTGGTTGCGCGTTATGTTGGCCACCCTGACGCTTATAGTCGCGGCTCCCGTCTCCACGATGTTTGCCGACGAACCCGAATTGGAATCCAGAGCTGTGGAAGGAACTGTTGAATCTACCCCTAACATCACGATTATTCGTGCCAACGGGGATGTCGTCACCCCGATGGGAGCAGGCGAGTGGGATTACCTCGGTAAACTCTCAACGGTTTCCTCACAAAACCCTGCAAACTACGTTCACTCTGGCGGCGGTGATTTCAAGTTCCAGGTTGAGAGCGGTCCGGGCGGCGGGGCCTGGTATCAGCTGCGGGAATATGATCCGGGCAGCAATACCGACGAAATTGTGACTGGCTATGAATACTTTCTGTACCCTGGCGACACACTGATCTATCGGGGAATTAGCAACTATGTCGACGGGGACAACAAGAAGGCAGAATTTTACGTTTATGAAAGCTTCAGTGGATCCGGTTCTGTGAAGTTTTGGGATTAAACAACCGGGATTGAAATGATAACTAAGTCATTGTGAATACTCTCATTAGCATATTAAAAGACCAACTTATCATTAGAGTTGGTCTTTTAATATGCTTTAATTAAATGACTCCACATCATAATCTTAATAGGGATACCTCTGTACAACATCTAGGTACGGTTTGAACCTATTCATCTCATTCATGTCGTCTGACACCGCCATCCCGAAGCCCAGCTACCTTTAATTCACATTTTCGAACCCCCCTCACGGCTACATTAGGCGGTGTATTTCTACTAGCCAGAATTTCTCATAAAATTTATTGGGTGTGGGCATCAAGAGCTTCTATAGCTGCTTCAATAGAAGCAATGCGTCTTTCAAGTAACGTTTTTTGAGGACTACCTTCTTTAGCGTGACCATACTGTTTTTCAACAGATGGAAGGATATCAACTATGACATTTCGGGCTTCAAGGATGTTTTCCTTCTCGTATGAAAATTCTGTTCCATACCAAGCATTTTCTAGACTATCTAAGGCGATTTTCACTGCATCCAGCCGTTTCTTAGCGAGGGTTGCATTTGATCCTTTCTCAATCATATTCTTATAGGTTTTTTCGAGTTTGCTTAAAGTGGACTGCATCGATTTTATCAACAATGTTTGGCGTTCTGGGCTAACAGCTTTCATTTTTTCAAACCTCACTTGTTATGTATTTGTACTGAACGTAAGTGCGAAATCCAAAGGCCGCTGCACCCACTCCTGAGCTTTCGTTTCCAATATAAGTGTACAACATGTATGCAAGTGCAAAGATAAAGCGGGCATACCCTTGATTTCCCTAATATCAATATAAAAAGATTATCGTTGTACTTTAATGTTTTCTCTTAAGATGGTTGGTCATGACTCAATGACAAAAACTTATCTACTCAAAACAAAAAAACCGCAACTTATGCGGCTTTCATTGTTTATATCTTTGGTTGTTCTCGCTCATAGCCCCCCCGACCAATAGATCTTTTGGGACAAGACAAATTGTTGATAGTACGAAGGGATCGCCGTGAACGTTCTCCATCTCCTTATTGTAAGCGGCTCTTCGGTGGCCGCAGCGCCCACGAGAAGATATTTAGTGCAGCGTATGAAAGTGGGAGGATCAGATTAAACCCGTAATCACCATAATCGTTAGCAAATGCATGGGATAATACCGCACCCGTCATTAAAAAGAAGATACCAGCGTGAACCCATTCTTTGAGTCGAGGTAAACCTGGCACGACAAGAGCGATGGCTCCAAGCACTTTCCAAATCCCGAGAATGGTCAGGACGTATAATGGGTAGCCCAGATTCGTCACCAACTCGAGGTTTCCTCCAAATTGCATCAGTTGTCCGATACCACTTAACATCATAGCTGCTGCGAGTAGCACTGTGACTGTCCAATAAGTTACCATTTTTCCGAGCGGACGGGCATTTACTTTCATCGTTGTTTCCACACCGATCATCTTATTCATTAGTTTCCACCTCATCAATATAAGTTCTCTTCATTACAAAGAACGAGCCCCGAATGGTTCCGGCTAATTTCGACTTCTGCCTGGCAAACTTAAACTTCCCTTCTAACTCCTCTGGTACCTCCATCCCCTCCGAAAGCTTAAAACCAACGGCCCGCTTCTTCGGGTCATCCACCGTATACATGACATTGAGTCCTAAACCATTCTCATAAAAGACATAGGCAAATTGGATGTTATCCACTTGAAAGCGCGACGTTTCTAACGGTTTAGCCGCAAACTCAAGATGTCGTTCTTCTTTCAATATTCGGTTCACATATTCAAGGGTCTCCTGACTCTCGCTGGCGGGTACAACCGTAAATTCATGCTTATATTTGTTCATAAAGTAACGGGATTCATTCGCTCGTAACCCAGCAAGCGCATCTGCTACGGGTGAAGATTCTAAACCAACCGTAGACACATTTTTAAAATCAACGATATTCGACATGTTCATCCCTCCTTATTTCCTGACAACGGGAATCCACATTTCCCCAAATGCGAGGCCGTTTCGCTGCCCCATCTCAACCGTTGCATTTGGCCCGCCGACATAGGCGAAATTCTTGGCTTCCGGCAATACTTGACCAAAGGCAATGCCAGCAAGTTTATTACTCAACTCATCAGCCGACTTCCCTTCCCCTTTTACAACGAGGTATTCCCCTTTAGGAAATTGGATAACGCGGGTTGCTTCGGGTACCGATTCCTCTGTCACAACCCCAGCGTAGTACATCATCTTGTTATTCACCGCTTCGTTTACGGCAAAAATGTAGTCATTTGCAGCGATGGCCTTTAACGTGTCCAGCCTTCCATCTTGTTTCACGGCCTCCCAAAAGTCGGCCTTCTCCTTGCTTATGCCAGCATAGTCTGTATAATCGCTCTGAAGCTCCGTTCCAATTCCTAATAGGATAAAGCTGTCTTTTTCCTCAAGCGTATAATTTGTCATATTCAATCCCTGCCTCTTCTTTAGATTTCTTTTTACTTGATGGGTTTATCATATTCTTAAATCGTGTCAAAAAGTGATACTGTTTATGGAGTCGATGAAAAAAGGTCATACGGATCAATATCATCATGCGGTATATCGAGAACCATGCGCCAATCTAGACCATCATCTAATGGGCTAAGTAATCGATGTCTTCCGTATTCCACCCATGAAAAATCCCCTTCAAGTAAACCTAATGCGCATTTTACACATTGTCTACTTAAAGGGGATTATCTGCGACTTGATGTTTTCATCATCAAGAAAGTTCACCCAGTGGCTTCCTTTTCATATGACCAGACTGAATAAGTTTTTCGTTGCTCTGCGACTTAAATGTTCACTTATGTTCTTTTGCTTTTCGTGATCACCTCATTTCCGTTTGTTTTTTAGATATATATTTCTGTAACTATTTTTATAGCATCCTTAGCTATAATGAACGTATCACAATTAAGAATATCATATACATTCAGCGAGTTTGCTTCAGTTGTCTGCACCTCAGGAATGTTATTTGCGCTTTTATACACAAGGTGATCCACCTCAGGAGTTACGAGAAGCACTTTCTTATTGGCATCAAGAGCTTTAAGCATGGCGACGATCGATTTTGTCCTGTAGCTTTCAAGTGTAATACGGTCAACTACAATGAGTTCGTTATCTTGTACTTTGGCGGATAGAGCTGATTTGATCGCAAGACGTTTAACCTTTTTATTGAGACGATATCCATAGTCACGAGGTTTGGGACCGAAGGCAATACCTCCGTGACGCCAGTGCGGCATACGAATGGAACCCGCTCTAGATTTATTAATTTTATTTTGTTTATAGGGTTTTCTGCCACCACCTCTAACTTCGCCACGAGTTAAAGTCGAGTGTGTCCCGCTACGCTTGTTCGCAAGATAGTTCACAACAGCTTCATGCAGAACCGATTCATTGGGGATAATGCCGAAGATGGATTCTTCAAGTTCCATTTCACCCATAATTTTACCTTCCATATTATAAATAGAGACGTTTAACAATCTTAGCTACCTCCTGATTATCATCATAAAAAGTGGATTTTATATAGGAACGTATAGCTCAAAAGTGAGCAGAAATCATGATAATCAGTTGTTTTATTAGATTTAGAAAATCAACCTTTTCTTCCTACTCACTTATATTGCAATCGAAGTATGTACGATAACATCCATCACTTCGACCCCCTCCTGGTGCAAATTTAAATGGGTTATATCCCATGTTCCCTACATCTACACGATAGCAGATTGAAAAATCATGATCTATATACAAAACGATGCTGTAGTATTTTATATTAGTTAACATATATCTGTTGCTAATTAACTTATAAGTGGATACTCAGTGTTCCGAAACTCTTCTTTTTATTATAAAAAACCCCTTCAAGAATCGTGCTCGATTTAGCACATTTGAAGGGGAACGTTGGTATCTATTTCTGATATATTATTTTTCGGATAGCATAGGTTGATAAAAAGAATGATTCTGAGAGCTCCTCGACGGAAGCGCCAGATAAATAGGCATTCAGAATATCATCATTTCTTTTGTTAATCTCTTTTCGTGCGCCAGACAGCTCTCCCCAGACTTTATATTCATTTTTTCTAGCTGGTATATAGAGGTATTCACCTTGAACATATTCCTGTAATTTTTCAACTAATTCCTCCGGCAAGACGACAGAAGCATTAATATATCTCACGAGCGACTCACTCCTTGAAAATTATAGTTCAAGTAGCAAAGCCAGTTTAAATGCTATTGGCTACTCCATGCAAATACCCAAAACCGGCTCTGCATGGAGTAACACATGTGTTATAGATGTATTTTTATGGAATATTGTTATTCCCTCCTAGCAGCTATAATTTTTCCATAAACTTATTTTGATCCATATAGTTGACCGCATGCCGCGTTGATGTCCGATCCAAATTGGGTTCTGACGGTGACATGGATTCCTTTTGACTTCAAGATTTTAAGGAACGTATTTATACGGTTCTGATCCGACTCTACAAAACTTTGTGGTGTGGCATCAGTGGAATTGTAAGGGATTAGATTAACATGATATAAATGTTCCCATGACCCTCTTCCACGCAACAAATCAGCAACAGCTTCAGCATGTTTAGTGGAATCGTTTATTCCCCTTAGAAGTATATAAGCAATGTAGACCTTTCGCTTCGTTTGTTGAATATGCTCATCCAACACGGTCATAACTTCTTCTAATGGAAAATGACTGTTAATTGGCATTAACTCACTTCTCTGATCATTAAATGGTGAATGCAGGGAGAACGTTAAATTAATCTGTGGAAATTCCTTCGTCAACTTTTTTACTCCAGGTAATAAACCTATTGTAGAAACCGTAATTCTTCGATGCCCTAAACCGAAATGCTGAGGATCCGTAAACACATGCAATGCATCAAACACGTATGGGTTTGCAAGTGCCTCCCCCATCCCCATAAAGGACACACTGTCCAATGGATAGCCATTCAAAGTAAAGTAAAGAAGTTGATCCGTTATTTCATCCGTTGTGAGATTCCTTTTCAAACCAAGTGTTCCCGTAGCGCAAAATGTACAACCAAATCCGCAACCACACTGCGAAGAGATACAATACGATTCCCATCCCGTTTTATAACTTAATCTTACGGACTCAATGTATTCATTACCAGGAATGGCAAACAGAATTTTACTAACTTGATTGGATTTCTGCTCCATTTTTGGTGTGATGCTTAACACTTCGTTTCCAAGCTCTTTGATTAATTCATTTCTTAATGGCTTTGGCAAGTTGTTCATTGCTTCAAAATTTCCAATCTTGTTCTTGAAAATTGCCTCTGTTATTTGCGAATATCTATAATTAGGTTGTTTTAGAGCCGATAAGATTTTACGAATTTTCTCATACTTTGATAAATGCTTCATATCTATCTCCCTTTTAACGGAGAAAACGCAAAAAAGCACCAGCTTACCGGTGCTTTTTTGCGTACATTAACCTAACTATACTTATACAAAAGTAAGAGACTAACTATACATGAGTCACGAATTGTATATATGCATAGAAGGATAAAGTTCCGGTATCTGATTTGTTATTTTGTGAACCTTGTCAAACATCGCTTTAAAAGACAGGTTCACATTTACATCTACAATTTCAGAAGCAGTCATCACTTTATCCCTCCCATCATTATTCATCATTATCACATGAAAAACTTAACACAATAACTATATTACGGTCAAGAAGAGTCATTTACAGGTATAGAACTCTTTAGTTGTTCTAAGTATTGATATAGATCCGCGAAAAAGTCTTAGATGTCATTTATTGAAAGTGACCTTCTCCGAACCGCCTTCAAGAATGATCGACGTGTCCCGCGGCTTCGTTTCCGCGATTTTACGGCCGCCTCTGAACGAATAAAGCACTCCGGCCTGTTTGCGTATAGCCTCATATTCGTTCTCTGCTTCAAGGACGATGAAGTTGGCAGGCTTACCTTCTTCAATACCGTACACATCTTCGATATGCAACGTTCTTGCGCTGTTTTTCGTAATGAGATCGATCGAATTCACGATCTGATCGTATCCGAGCAGCTGCGAAGCATGGATGCCCATGTGCAGCACCTGAAGCATGTTGCCCGTGCCTAGCGGATACCATGGATCAAAGATGTCATCGTGACCGAAGCACACATTAAGACCCGCTTCCTGCAGCTCTTTGACGCGAGTCAGCCCTCTTCTTTTCGGATACGTATCGAAGCGTCCCTGCAGGTGGATGTTAACCAGAGGATTGGAGACGAAATTTAGGTCAGCCATCTTCAGCAATCTAAACAATTTGTACGTATATGCATCATTGTATGACCCCATCGCTGTCGTGTGGCTTGCCGTTGTACGCGAGCCCAGCCCGCGTTCGTAGGCTTCTTTGGCAACGACTTCCACGAAGCGGGATTGTTCGTCATCGATTTCGTCGCAATGGATGTCGATCAGACGGTCGTATTTTTCGGCGAGGTCAAACGCAACCTTCATGGAATCGACGCCATATTCCCTCGTGAATTCGAAGTGCGGTATGCCGCCGACCACGTCAACGCCCATTTTCAGGGACTCTTCCAGCAATTCCACGCCGTTCGGGTAAGAGTGAATGCCTTCCTGGGGAAAAGCAACGAGCTGGATGTCGATGTATGGAGCCATTTCTTCTTTCACTTCAAGCATCGCTTTAACTGCGGTCAGGCTGGGATCGGTGACGTCCACATGCGTCCGTACATGCTGGATGCCCTGCGCCATCTGCCACTTCAGTGCCGTTTTGGAGCGTGTTTTGACGTCTTCATGCGTCAGGAATGCTTTGCGTACTGACCAACGCTGTATGCCTTCGAACAGTGTACCGCTCAAATTCCATTCCGGTTCGCCCGCCGTTAATGTGGTGTCCAGATGAATATGAGGTTCAATGAACGGCGGCAGCACAAGTGAGCCGTTGACGTCAATGACTTCCTCATTCCCTGTCGCTTCCAGCGCCTGCGTTATTTTTACAAACTTCCCGTCGTTCACGACGATATTCCATAAACCTTCTTTACCCCGCAATTTTGCGTTCTGTATAATCATTGTTTTTCCCCTTTTCTTTGGATTCTTTGGCAGGAACGATCAGCATTAACACGATGTAGGCCACCGCCGTACCAATTAGTGCGTTCAATGGCGTTATTCCTGGGGCAAGCTGGGCGAACGCTACGCCGATAGCCCAAGCCACCATCGCTATCCAGTTTACCTTCTTGAAAGTCATGTCGGCAAACGGCTTATAGTTTCTGCGCTTCACGAAGAAGTAATCCGCGATGATGATGGCCCCGATGGACGGTACCGCCGCACCCAGCACATTCAGAAAACCGACGAAATTATTGTACATCCACATGGCCAATACGGTACCCACAATGCCGTTTACAATAACGAAGAATTTTTTCGAAATTTTTGTGATGTTGGCAAATCCCAGTCCGGAAGCGTAAAGGGCGTTATCGTTGGTCGTCCAGATATTCAGCCCTAGTACGATGATCGCGGGAAGGATCAACCCTTGCAGGAACATGACCTCCGAGATATCTGCCAGGTTATAGGCCATTGCGCCGACAGCGCCGAACAGGAACATGAGTGAATTCCCCAGGAAGAACGCAATGACCGTAGCGGTAACTGCCTGCCGGGAAGTCCGGGAGAACCGTGCAAAATCGGGCGTCAGCGTTCCGCCGCTAATGAATGAACCGATGCAAATGGTCAATGCCGCTGCCGTGGTGAGTGTCTGTGTCGGCGTGTAATCGAGCAACCCTTGAAGTCCGCCCAGCGTATCTGCGCCCTCGAACATGGAGTAACCACCGAGAATGGTAATAGCTGGAACCGCGATATAACCCAAAATGACGAGCGACTTCATGCCGAAGATGGCCGATGCCGTCATGGCGAGACCAAACAAGAAGATCAACAGGTACACGTTCCAATCCATCGCTTTGGCGACCGGGATCGCAAACATCGCCACGCCGACGCCGAACCATCCGACCTGCGTAAAGCCGAGCAGGAACGAAGGCAGGTACGACCCTTTCTCACCGAACGCATATTTTGCCAGCAAATGCGTGGAAAGGCCCGTTTTGGCAGCAATATGTGCCAGCGCTCCCGTATAGATGCCGAGCGCCAAATTGCCCGCCAGCACGACGCCGATGAACTCCATGAACGTCAAACTGACGCCCAATGTCCCCCCTGCCAGCATGCTTGCCGAAAAGAAAGTGAACCCTAACATAACGGATAACGTCTTCCAAAAATGGTTTCTCTGCGTTTTCGGCACCTCTTGCCACGAAAACTCTTGATCTTGTTTGCTCATCAGAATACCTCCAGGTTAAAGTGTTCTGATACCAAAGAAGCAGAAAAAAGAGGCTACTCGTCAAGTCTTAAACTGACAAGTAGCCTCTTTTTAGTACATCATAACCCGCGCGAAGACGCAGAGCATCCCTGACGGAATACTCGCTCATACACGCGTGATTATAAAAATCCGCTGCCCTTGCCAGCCTCTCTGGACTGAATTAAAGGTACCAGTATTCAATTACATTCTATTATTTTGGAAAAACCTACGATTGTCAATGTTATAATTATCCAATGGTGTTTATTTTGCGTCCCTTTTAAATAGCTGCTCTCCCATATACTTCATCCGAGACAGGTTCCAACCATTCCGGCTTACCCGCCGTGATCGCAATGTGTTCAAACCAGCTGTCTTTGGCGGCACCATGCCAATGTTTCACACCACCATGAGTGACGATCACATCACCAGCCGTTAAGAATTGAGCCGGTTTTCCTTCTTCTTGGTACCACCCTTCGCCTCCAGTGACTAATAAAATTTGGAATCCATCCCGATGGATATGCCAGTTGTTTCGACATCCCGGTTCAAAGGTTACATTCCCCACACCAACATTCACTTTAGGGTCGGCGATCAAGGTTTTAAGATAACTTTGCCCCACAAAAAATTGCGCAAACAAGGTTCAGTTTCGGCGGGATATACCCGAGTTGCCTGCCTATTTATACAATTTGTCCTCTATTTCATGTCCTGCCAGCTGTTGAAATCGTGAATGGCGAAGCCGGCATAGCTTGCGTAGTGCGCCAATTGATTATGGGCGGACTGCAGCTCTTTTTCCATCACTTCGCTGCTCATGGAATAGAATGAGACCCTCGGACCCTCTTTGCTTATGAGCGTTTCTACAGCAACAACAACTTTCTTCTTCAGCGTGGAGGCCTCTCTCAGCATGGCCTGCGCATTTTCCACAATTCCATTGCTGCCTAACGCATGATTCCGATAATTCATGATGACGAGGCAATCGAACTTCTCCAGCATCCATGCGCTCATACTGTAATCCTTCCCCGGTACATTAATCGTATTTAGCCAAAATGGAACGTCGATCGCAATTTTCAAGCCGCTTCCTTTGGTTTCTTTCTCGATCAGTCTCATATTGTCCATCCAGCTTTCAAGAATCGTCGTATTGTCCTTCGTCCATTCACTTAGCGCATAAGGTTCAATATCGAAATGCAATCCCGAAAAGCTTGCTTCCGGACCGACAGAGGAGTTATAGGCTTTGACCCAGGCTATAAATTTTTGAATCTCCTCCTGCTTAGACTTATAGGCCCATTCGGGACGACCCTCAAGTGCTTCTACTTGAATTCCTGTGCTCTTCGTTTTTCGAATAAAGCCCTCATAAATTGCAAGATCTATATCTCTATCAACCTGAAGGTAAATAGATGTCACACCTTTCATTTTTGCGAAGCTTATAATGATATCTTGATCTTGTTTGATGATGTTACTGTCCCATATCCATGTTCCTTTCGGAACACTAGCAACTGAGGACATAATGTTCACCCGATTGTGCGCGGGCTGCCATTCCACAATTGCATGCAAGGTTTCACTAATAAAGCGCAGCGGAACCATCGTGCGACCGTTTTTGAGCACCGCCGACCCTTCAAAGTCAACTCTTTTTCCATTCACCAGTGCATGATTTTGGCCAATCACCAAAATAATGATGTCACGGTTAAGCGAGATCGTGATTTGTTTTAATTTTCCGTTCCATTTCGCAGTAGCTCCGAGCTTGTCGGATACAAAAGCAAGTGGAACCATCGTAAGGTTGGATCTCTGATCAACGTATGGGTGCTCATCTGGGAATTGTACTTCACGCCCATCCACGGATACTCGGACTTCAGAAGCGTAAATAGCGGGGGGAAACGCAGTTAAACTTAGCATGATAGCTAATGCGCATACTAGCAATTTTTTCATAGGTGACTTCCTCATCTTTTTTGAATTTGTTCTTATCCTTACTGTGCACGCATTGTCGCACAATGAGATTATAAGGTATGTAATAATTGGTAACAAGATCAACAGGCTTGATCGTCTTCTGATATACAAAAATAAAACCCGTTGGACTTATCAAGATCATCAACGGGTTTTATAAATTTAATATTTTAACATAAAGATAGATCAACCGATTTTTATATTCGATATTCTCTTCATCTGGGTTGCTATGATGATTTCCCATGGGTCATACCGAATATAGTAGAAACTCATCACTCCGTGTTTCGATGTACAGCCCGGAACGCAAATTCATGAAGATCATGGAAACGCCGGCCCAGCAGCTCATACCCCTCGGCTCCAGGGTGCAGACCATCCGTCAGAAAGGCTTCATCCTCCGGACCGAACCAGTTCAAGCCATCCTGATAGAACAACTGGCGATCGCCTCGAGCCCTTAGCAGCTCCACGGTCTCGCGGATGAATTCCCGCATAATGGGCAGGGTGAAACCCAACGAATTGAGCTGCGTTTCGCGGACGGTGCCATAAATCGGAGAAATGACAAGCAGCGGGATATCCCTGTGTTTGTCGCGTATCGTCTCCAGCAGTCCAATCAGCAGCGGCTTGAACATACGTGGGCTTAAGGTGCCCCCGCCATAGATGTTCACGCCTGCACATATCGAGATGAAATCGGCCGGCAAGTCGCGAATCAGGCGCCCGATCATCGGTTCCATGTGGCAGTTGCCGGAAAAGCCGAGATTGGTCAAGCTGAAGCCGCAGGCTTCGGCGGCAATGGCAGGCCAAACGCGGGAAGGGCTGGAAGCCCCGACGCACTGGGTAATGGAACTCCCGTACGTAATCCAGCGGGGCCGGGTGTCCGGCAGCGGGACTCCGACAGCATGGGCGCTGATCCGCAGGCCGTTGACCGTTATTCCTATATTTTGCGGGAGCCAAATCTCCAAATCCTTGATTCCGCCCTCAAGTCCACTGAACAAAGCTTCTGTTGCCCCGACGGCCAGGCTAAGCGTCTGATATAATTCTCCTCCTGATACGCAATCCATAACGGCGGCATCCGCAAGCGGCGCGAAAGATACTGCCACCTCGGTGGAGTCCGTACGCAGCCGCAGGCGAACACCGGCACATATCTCGGCTTTGCCATCGATTCCCGCAGGCGGATACAGCTCGTAATCCATGTAAGGAATACGCCACGGCTTGATACCCTCCTCCCGGTGCTCGAGCGAAACGGCACCGTGGAACCACTCATCCGTTAATGGAAGCTGCTTCACGGCGCATTCCCTTCCTTCTGCTTCTCAGCCGGAATGAAATCTTCTCCTAGCCATACATCCTGCTCCAGCAGCCGCTGCTGAAGCTCGGCTACGGAAATGCCGCGCGAGCCGGTGCCGTCCCGCAGCGCCAATGCAGCCGCCGTACCCGAGGCCTGGCCCATGGAGAAGCAGTTCGGCATCACCCGGAGGGAGCCTTGCACTGCCCGGTCCGAGGATACGCAGCGTCCGGCAACCCAAAGGTTGTCGATGCCAACCGGCAGCATAATCCGGTATGGGACGCCGTGTGAAACACCCGGCGGCAGGTGGTTAAAGGTCATTTCACTTATGCTGTTGGCGAGATGGATATCGATGTAGTATGCGTTGCGGGCAATGTCGTCCGGGAAGGAACGCGCAGCAAGGAAGTCATCGACCGTCAAGATATAGTCCCCTTCGATCCGCCGCGTCTCCCGGATGCCGAGCTGCTCCCCGCTCGCCACCATATGGGCGTGTTCAAAACCCGGCACGTAGCGGCGGAAGAACTGCAGCTGACGTTCCGCCGTGCGACGCCCTTCAATCGCCCCCCGCGTCAAATCCTCGGCAAGGGTGCCGTCAACGCCGAATACATGGCCAAAGTTGACGCCAACCAAATAGTCGCTGACCCAAGCAAGGCCGGAGATCGACTTGCGGCCCTCCGGCAGCGCACCGTCCTCGATCGCCAGCTCCACCGTCTTGTGAAGTTGGCCCGTATCCCCGCTCTCCTCCAGGTACCGTCTGAACCGTGGACGGTCCACATTCGCAAGCAGATAGCACATGCTGCCGGGCTGAAGCTCGCCCGCTTCCCCGCCCTTCTGAAAAGGAACTCCCGCCAGAGCGGCAATATCCCCATCTCCCGAGCAATCGATAATATACCTGCAGGGGATGAAAGACCGTCCTGTTTTGTTAACGACAACGACACCTTCAACCTTCCGGCGGTCCTCAGACCGGACAACATCGTAAACAAAGGTGTGATACAGCGGCGTCACACCGCTTTCCAGAATGGCATCATCATAAACCCGCTTCAGCACTTCGGGATCGATCGGCACCCAATCCAGCATCTCTTGATATTCCTCGCGGTACTGAGGATCGCATGCCTGCTTCATCCGTTCCATCAATTGAAGGCCGAGACCGCGGATAATCGGCTTCCGCTTATCCGTAAAGGGACAAAAAGCCGGAACGAGCGCAACCGTGCCCATACCGCCAAGGAACCCTCGCTGCTCCACCAGCATCGTTTGCGCCCCCCCTTTCGCAGCGGCAATGGCGGCGGCGATGCCAGAAGCGCCTCCGCCGATGACAAGCACATCCACCTCGCGGGCAACCGGAATGCTGGCGGATGGCAACGTAATATGTCCTTTCATAGAAACCTCCCCATTCTGTATAGCTTTAACATGTCAACATTACTTATGGACTGTGCCTTTCAGACAGAGATCCAGCAAATCATCTACATGCGCAGTTGCCAGGCATTCTACCGTATCGGCGGCGCCGTAGTAGATTTTGACTTCCCCGGTTTCTTCCAGAATCATGCCTCCCGGAAAAATAACATGATTGCGGAAGCCCCCATCGGTCTCGTAATCGGCTTCCGGGGCAAGCAGCGGCGTCTCCGCCATGCCGATGATCCGGCTGGGATCGGCAAGATCCAGAAGTAAAATGCCGGATGTATAGCGCTTCTTCCAGCTGTCCTCCCAGCCGTTCTTGCCCCTGCTGGGATCGATGTCCACGGCATGGAACAGGGTCAGCCAGCCTTTGTTCGTTTTGACGGGCGGAGCGCCGGGGCCAACCTTGTCATTGGCATAAGCTACATCTTCAACCGCCAGCAGCAGCTTGGAGTTTCCCCAGTATTTCAGGTCAGGCGAGTCGCTCATCCACATGTCGAAGCGGTCTATCCCGCCCCGGCTGTATACAGGCATCGGACGCTCCAGCCGGACGTACTTGCCCCCGATCCGTTCCGGGAACAATACCATGTTGCGGTTGTCCGGCAGCGACAGGCTCAGCACCTCGAAGGATCGGAAATCCTCGGTGACGGCGATGCCGCCGCGCAGCCCGTGCTTGGTATCGACCGCAAAGCACATATAACATTGTTCGCCGATTACCGTTAGACGCGGGTCATACACGCGGATGACCTCTTCATCATGCCAAGACCAGCACGGTTCCGGCTGCACATCCCACTTTATGCCGTCATCGCTGAAGGCCAGCCCAAGATTCGTCGTATGATGAGGGGCAACAATTCCTTGATGTTCATCACCGTAGTCATTGCGGAAAACCATCACATATTTGCCTTTAAATTTGGTAACCCCGGCATTAAAGACCAACGCCGGACCGTAGGGCACATCCCCCGGTGTCAGAATCGGATTCGCCGAATGCCGGGTAATGACCGGGCTGGAAAACAAAGGTCCTATTTTAAAATCACTCATGTGCATCAAACTCCTTGTATATGGAATTATGAAATTAACCTTTGACTGAACCCGCAGTCACTTGAATAAAGGATTTGTTCGCCACAATATAAGCGAGAAGCATCGGCAGAATCGACAGGCATGCTCCCGCCATCATCAAATGGATCTGCATGGCTGCGGAAGAACCGTAACGGAGATTCGCCAGCCCGACGGTGAGCGTCTGCAGCTGCGGATTCGTCATCGTGAACACCAGCGGCAGAATGTATTCGTTCCAGGCATGACGGAAAGCAAACAGTCCAGCCACGCCAAGCCCTGGTGTCAGGAGCGGGAGAATAATCCGGAAGAAGGTTCGGACAAAGCCGGAGCCGTCCACCATGGCCGCTTCGTCAAGCTCGCGGGGAATCGCTTTGAAGAAACCCAGCAGCATAAAAAAGGTGCTGGAATGGGCGCTGATCAGAATCAGGATCACGCCCCACAGCGTGGTATTCAGGTTTAGCGCGACCATCAAATCAAATTGCGGGCGCAGCACGATCGCACCGACGGATATAAACATCATCGACGCCTGCGTCGTCACATACAGGGATTTGCCGGGAAATTGGCGACGGTCCACCACATAAGCCGCCATGGCAGCTACCAGCAGGGTGCCAGCGGTAACCATAATGCTGATAAAAGCGCTGTTCCAGGTATAGCGGGCAAAATTAGCCTGCTTCCAGGCTTCGGCGTAGTTGATGAACTGCAGCTTGGCCGGCAGCAGGCTGCCGCCGGTCATCATTTCGGCGCCGGTCTTAAGCGAACCGGACAATGTCATCAACAGTGGAAATAATGTCAGTATCGCCGTAATCAATAAGAACAGCCACATCACCGTACGGCCCACCATTCTGCCTGTGGGACCGGAAGGCGGGCGGGCGGCGATTTTGCCGCGCGCATCCGGTTGTTGGGGTAATACCTGTTCGTTCATTTGCTGATCCTCCTGCACGCCTGCAGCCGTTCATGATCAACCGATACTGCGGCGTTGTTGTCAAATCGTAAGGGCCTTCGCTAAATTTGGCATCTATTGTTGCATATAGTGCATGTTCGAAAATCATGTTAAGTGAGCTTTTTAAAAGAAACTTTAATACAACTTGTTCATTTTCCGGCTCAATAAGAAATACAAGCCCGTGATCGCTCCCACAATAACAGCGGTTGCGAAGCCTACGGCGCTGCCGTATCCAAGCTGCTGCTCCACAGGCGATCCCGTGGAAACCGGAAACAACAGTTTATACAGATAGAGATACATGACCTCGGTTTTGCCGATCGGTCCGCCTTCCGTGATGAGCATAATGCTCTCATAGCCTTTCAGGGATGCGATAATCGCGAGCATAATGACCAACTGGGCAACCGGAGCCAGCATCGGAAGCGTAATGCTCCAGAACCGTCTTCCCGCATTCGCGCCGTCCATGGCCGCACTTTCGTACAAATCCTGCGGTATGCTCTGCAATCCAGCCAGAAACAGCAGCATATAGTTACCGACCGCGCCCCATACCGCCACAAGAATGACCGTAAGCATCGCATGCTTCGGCCCGAGCCAGTCGATGGGCTGCGAGACTAAATGCAGCTTCATCAATACGGTGTTAACCATCCCGTTATAGGAATTGAAGATCGTATAGAACACCACGGAGATAACTGCGGTGCTGATGATTGTCGGCATAAAATAGATCCCTCGCAGCAGTTTTCCGCCTCGCAGCTTGCCGTTCAGGATGACCGCGAGCAGCAGGGACAATGGCAGCGTCAGCAGCAGCTTGCCTCCGGCGTAGACAAAGGTATTGCCAACCGATTCCCAGAACAGCGAGTCGCGCATCAGCCGACGAAAATTATCCAGCCCAACAAACAGCGCTTCGCCATACCCGGCATAGTCATAAAACATATAACGCAGCATCCATATCAAGGGGTAGATGCCCAGGGCAGCCGTCAAAATGATGCTCGGCGATAGAAAAAGAGCATTCTCCCCTAGCCGTTTCCATTTCATACTCACGATGGGTTCCTCCTTCGGGGAAAGAAAAGGGGCATCCGCCAAAAATGCGTGCGGCAGCCCCATCCTCGCCTGTTATTCTCCCTGCGGTTTGGTTGGATCAAAGGCAGGGTTTGGCGTTACGTTGACCTCGCCTTTCTCCACCGCTTTGGACAATGCGGCGTTGTATCTTGTGTTTAAATCCTCCGTAATCGCTTTCAGGTCTTCATCGGTAAGGATATATTTGAAGAAAGCGTCCGCATAGGTGGATCCCTCCGGAGTAACGTTTGGCGAAGCAGGCCAGAGCGAGTCGTGTTCCCCGACCAGGAAGCCTTCCATGCCATTGATCTCCGGATCTTTTGCCTGTTCTACAATGCTCGGTACAATGGCAATCCCGAAGCCTTTTTCGTGATAGGTCTTCAGAACCTCATCGCCGTACATATACTGCATGAATGTCCAAGCCGCTTCCTTATTGGCCGATTGGGCGCTGATGCCGAGCCACGTTCCGGCGGACACGATTTCGGAAGTTCCCTTGATCTGACCGTCCAGCGTTGGAGCCAATGCGCCCCCCCAGTTGATTTCGGTCGGGAATTGATCCATGTACACGCCGGGCTCCGTCGAGAAGGATAGATACATCCCGATTTTGCCTGCGGCGAATTGGGCGCGCAGCGGGTCGATGTCCAGCGCTTCCGCGCCAGGCAGAATGCTTCCGTCTTTATGCATTTGCTTGAAATATTCAATGACCTGCGAGTAAGGCTCGAAATCGAATTGGCCTGTTTTCAGATCAAAGCCAAGTCCCTGATAACCGCTCAAGGAAAGAATCTCCCGGACGGAACGGTCAAATGCTTGCTTCGGATTTTTGAAGTTCAGCGCAAAACCATAGATGCCCTCGGCTTTGCCGACTTCGGTAATTTTCTTGGCATCCTCCACCATTTCCTGCAGCGACTTCGGAGGATTCTCGATGCCCGCTTTGGCAAAGAGATCCTTGTTGTAGACCAGGCGCATGGTGAGGCCGGTATTGGCGAGCGAGTACACCTTGCCGTCAAAACGGTTGACATCGTCGATCAGCAGGCTGCCGAACTTCGCTTTCAAGTCATCGGTCAGATACTCGTCAATTGGGGCGAGATACCCTTTTTTGACGAATCCGGACGTATTGGCGCTCTTGAGACCCAGCACATCCGGCGCCTGGTTGCTGGAGAAGGCAATGTCGACGCTTTGCGCGTAATTCTCGGACATGACCGTAAGTTCCACCTGGATGTTATCTCCGTTAGTTTCATTGAACTTGTTGATCAATTCCTTGATATACTCCTGGTCATGACGGTCGTCAGTCCAGTATTTAAGCTGTACGGGTTGGCCCGTCTCGGTTGATGGTGCTGCCGTTCCGCCGTCAGACTTGCCATTCGTCGTGCCGCCGTTGCTGCTGTTGTCGTTCCCGCCGCAGCCTGCGATTCCGGCTGCCAGAATGAGGCTCAAGCCGAGACTTAACCATTTTTTTCGCATACATTCTACCCCTTTGATTAACGTTTGTATTGTGAGCTCGTTTTTTATTATAGAATCCCGTTCTCGGAAAAGGAGTGAGGCAAATTCACTCTCAAGGGATAGAATTCTATGGTCTCATGCAGCACTCGCCTCATGCCTCCGGCCGGTCCATGTGATAGCCCGCCCTGAATTCCGACGGTGTCTGGCCGGTGATCTTCTTGAACATCTCGCTGAAATATCTTCGCTCCTCATACCCTACCGCCGCAGCCACCTCCTGCACCTGCGCTCCCTCCACCAGCAGCTGTCTCGCTTTATGAATGCGTTCCGAGGTGATAAACTGCGTGACCGTCATCCCGGTCACTTGCTTGAATAAGCTGGAAAAGTAGCTGGCACTGAGATGCACATGGGCGGCACATTCGCCAACGGTAATATCCTCGGACAAGCGGCCCTTGATATAGCCTATGGCATTATAAATAACCTTCTGCCCTTCGGATAAGCTGTTTCGGCGAACCAGCTCAGCTCCCTCCGTGCACAAGGCATGCAGTTGACGCTGCAAAGAGGCCAGCGGCAGTCCCGCCGTCCCTTGTATCGTTCTGAATTTCTGAATCATCGGCTGTATCTCCGAATATGGAACCATTTCGTAAAGTGTCCGGATTGCTGAAGCGGCCAGTTCATCGTACAAGCTGAGGAGATAATCCGCATTTTGCCTGGAGATCCGTTTCTGCAGCGCTTCCGAAATCGCGGACAGAATCGCGTCCGTCCGGACGGCATTCCCGGAACGAAGGGCCAGCAGGAGCTCGTCCTTGTATTCCAGTGCCAGCGGCTCCTGGCTTCCGCTTTGGGGGATATCGTCATACATAATGGCGGCATTGCCTTCAGTGAATAAGTGATGGGAGAGAGCCCGATGAGCCTGGCGATAAGAATCCGGGAGCCCGCTGATCTCCTCCACTCTGCCGCCGACCCCGACCGAGACCGTAAACTTGGTGAATCGTTCAATGTTCCGGCAGCACTGCTCGGCAATTTCGATCGGACTGGACGGTCCTGAATCGTTCAGTACGGCCAGGTACTGATCATGACGGGCACGGAAAAGAACGCTGTGCGCATAATGGGCAAGCGTCTCCTGCATAATATTCAACAGCGAGAACCGGATCAGCTCCATCTCCTTCACGGACTGCTCGGCAACCTGCTCCCGGAAACGATCAATTTCAATCAGCATTACCACGAATCCGCGCGGCTCCAGCTCAATATTCAGAAACTCCCACCGTTCCGAGGCCTCTTCCCATGAAGTGCGGTGGCTTATGAGCAGCGCAAAGTATTCCTGTCGCAGCGCCGGCATGCTCTCGCGAAGCTTGTTCTCCATATCCCTCAAACTTAACCGTTTGGACCTCTCATCCATAACCTCTGCTTTGGCTCGCAGCACAGCCGACATCATATCTTCTTCTGTGAAGGGCTTCACCACAAAATCAAACGCCCCCAGCTGTACCGCCTGCTGCGCATATTCAAAATCGGCATAGCCGCTGATCAGAATGACCTTGCAGCCGGGGTTCTCTTCCAGCACCAAACGCAGCATGCTCAACCCGTCCATGATCGGCATTCGGATATCGGTAATTACCAGATCCGGACACAGCCCGTTGATCAGCGTAAGCCCCTCTTCCCCATTGCTCGATACACCTGCGACCCGAATCCCCTGCTCTTCCCAGTTCATCGCGGTCAGTCCGTCCACCACGCTTTTAATATCGTCGATAATGCAGAGACTGATCGCCTCAGGATTGCTCATCCAAATGCTCCCCTTTCTTGGGCAATGAAATCCGTATTTCGGTTCCGCGCTTCGGCGCACTGTCTACGTGAAATTCCGCACCGTCCCCATAATAGAGCCGGAGCCGCCGGATCAGATTGGACACCGCATATCCCTTCTTCGACTCCTGCAAAAAGAGTTCGCGCACTTGGGTCTGGTCCATTCCCCTTCCGTTATCACGTACGGCAATCGTCCAGCGTTTCTCATCCCCGGTAATCTCGATTTCGATCAGGCCGCCGTTCTTCAGGTCGCGAAAACCGTGCAAAATGCTGTTCTCCACCAGCGGCTGCAAAATGATGCGCGGAATCGAAAGCGATGGCGCCTCCGGTTCGCGTACATGGATCTCATAAGAGAATAAGCCTTCGTAGCAGCTTAACTGCAGTTCCAGATACTGGCGCACATGCTCCAGTTCTTTCGACAGTGTCGTAATTTCCTGGCCATTGTTCAGTCCGAGTTGGAACAGGCGTGAGAGCGACATGACCATTTGCTGTGACGGCTCGATTTGCTTCAATTTCAATTTCCAGTAGATGGTGTTGAGCGTGTTGTACAGAAAATGCGGGTCCATCTGCGCCGACAGCGCCTTGATCTCTGCAGATCGCTTATGCGTCTGCGCTTCCGTAACCTCATCAATCAACACCACAATCTGTTCCAGCATCCGGTTAAACCGAAATCCCACCTGAGCCAGTTCATCTCCGCTGCCGCTCTCAAAACGGGCGGTCAGATCATTGTTCTCGACCCGCTTCATCACCTTCAGCAGCCCTTGCAGCGGTTTTAGCAAATAGCGTGAAAATGCGCCCGAAATCAACGTGGTGACGGTAAAAGCAGCCAGCGTAACCCCGGCGATCAGCCATTTGACAAAAACCATGTCCTGGAGCACGTCGGCCCGGGAACGGATGGTGGTCATGGTCCAATCCGCAATGCCGAGACGGGCATAATTAAGCAGATAGGTCTGGCCTTCCATTTCAAAGGGCTGACTTCCCTCCGAGCGGCTCATCAAGCCACTCAAATTACCCGTCTCCACTGCCTGCCTGACCAGCGGTTCCTTCACGGGGTAAACCGCCTCTCCATCAGCGTTCAGCAAGAAGCTGGACGCCCCTTCCGCGATATTCCCCTGGACCAGCTTGCGGAAACCGTCCTCACGGATATTCACGACAATATAAACACCGCTGACCGGGGTGTCAAAGATCGGCTCCAGAATAAGCGAAATGACGCGTTCCTTGCCGGAGAAGAGCATATCCTCATGACCCTCCACCCACAGGTTCTTTTTCTCCTGCTCGATGCGCGCATACAGAACGGTATCCTCGAATTCGGTGAGCCGATTGCGGTTCATGGACGAAGGATAAAATTCGCCAATCGGCGTAAATACGTAGATCGATTGGATAAGCGGTTCGGCGATCCGCGCCTGCGAGAAAACGTTATCAAGATCGTTCAGATGCGTGTAATATCTGCTGGCATCCCCGGAGGCGGCATCCTTCAGCATGTCGTAGAATGGCTGGCTGATCATAAACGTCATCATAATCAGCATCAGTTTGTTCAGCTTCTCATCCACGATCTGCGCGGATCTGACCACCGTATCCTGCGTGAGCTTCAGCGCATTCTTTTCCAGCGTGGCAGCCGAGATATAATAAGACAACCCTCCGGTCATCAGGACAGAAAGCACGATGACAGCCAGAAAAGCGACCTTGAGTTTGTTGCGGAACGATTGCCTGCGGAGATACTCCAAGCTTTTCACGCCTTCCGTTAAATTCTATCTACCCATGCCGAGAGTACTCCCACTTCTGCAAGTGGAGAGGTGAATCGGCGATTTCTTGTCCGGGCCAACAAGATGTTCTTTCTTTTCTTCCAATGTAGCGGTATAATAAACAGGAACATACATTCGTATTCCGGAAGTGAAAAGAGGTGAAATCTTGTCCGTTCCAGCACTCGGGTATAGAACCTATCAAGTATGGATCAAGCCGGGGCATCGGTTGTTCGCCTATCTGGATGCATTGGGTCAGTGTGCAAAAAACCTGTACAATACGGCTAACTTTTATATCCGGCAAGTGTTTACCGCAAAGGGACAGCTATCGGCTTGTCAGCCGTTGCAACAACAAGTGATGAACACCCTGTCCGCACATCTGGATGCGATGAACGAGCGAAGAAGCGTGAAAAATCGTTCCCGGCCCTTTACGTTGCCTTCGCCAGAGCAGCCCTTCCTGTCTTATTCTTTCTTGGATGCCTTGTTCAAAGTGATGGAGCAACCCGATTATCGCTCCCTCCCGGCCCAAAGCAGCCAAGGCATTCTGAAGGTCGTCTTCCAGAACTGGGCGGCCTTTTTCGCCAGCATGAAGGCGTATCGTCAACATCCGGAGACCTTTACCGGCAAGCCGAAGATTCCGGGCTACGCCCGCAGCAAGGTGAAGGAAGTGGTGTTCTCGAATCAAGATTGCGTCATCAAAGACCGAAAGTTCCTGAAGTTCCCCCGAACCAAGCTGAGACTGAACATCGGCAAGCTAGGGCGTATCGACGGCAAGTTCATGCAGGCGCGTGTCGTACCTCGTCATGGGCACTATGTTATCGAACTCGTCTTCACGTGTCCAATGGAAGAGCAGAACACAGAGGGGGAACAAGTACCGGACGTCAACCATTCTAATTTCATCATGGCGATTGATTTGGGTGTAGACAATCTTGCAACCATGGTCACGACAACCGGCTTACAGCCGGTGATCGTGAAGGGCAGGATCGTCAAAGCGATCAATCAGTATTATAACAAGATGAAAGCGCACTACACGAGTATTCTTCGTCAGGGTAAAAACCCGCGTGAAGGCACACACACATCCAAACGATTGGAACGATTGCATCTGCAGCGCCACCGCCTGATCAAAGACCTGTTTCACAAAGCCAGTCATCATATCGTCAGACTGGCCGAAGAGCAGAGGATCGGTACGATCGTCATCGGTCATAATGCAGGATGGAAACAAGAATCCGCCATGGGACGGCGAAACAACCAGTCGTTCTGTCACCTCCCGCACAAGCAGCTCATTGCGATGATCCAGTATAAGGCAGCAGCAAAGGGAATCACGGTGATCCTGACGGAAGAAGCCTATACGTCAAAAGCGAGCTTCCTGGATAAAGATCCGTTGCCGCGTTTCGGTGAGGGAGGAACCTATCTCTTCTCCGGCAAGCGGATTTATCGCGGGCTGTATGCGAGCCAGGCGGGCGTGATTCATGCCGATGTGAACGGAGCAGCCAACATTATACGCAAAGTATTCCCAAACGTATCTGCTAAGCCTTCGGATGGGATAGAGGGGTTGGATGGTAACCAGTCCATCAACGTGTCAACTCCAAGGGTGTTAAGCATCCTGAAACCTTCAGGTTGAGACATCTGAAACCCGCACTTCAACCGAAGCGACTGCCTAGGTAAGTGGCGGGAGTATTCATTCTTTGATTATGTCACTGCATCCCCTGTACGACAATGCAAAAAAACGAAGCTGTCCCTGGCAGCCAATCATGGCGTTAGGGGCAGCTCCTTCGTATGATCCTCTTAACGCTGACCGACCTGTGGATCGGCTTTTATTGACACGGTACGGGATGCCTTCAAGTTAGATCGCATCAGGTGCCAGTACCACAGCATCATCAAAAGCTACGCCTGCCGAAGTGGTCCGAAATCCTATTTTTCCTGCTGTCAGTTCCGTATCGGGATTGGTCCATTCCACTTTTAATTCTCCATCCACATAACCTTTTATTGCGTTCCCTTCAATAGAAGCCTTCATCGTATACCACTGGTTCGCCTGAGCTGTAAACGGGGTACTGGATACAAGGGTCATGACGTTGTCCACGGATTTGTACAACTCCAGCTTTTGGGCTGCGGAATGGATTCGGAACATATAGAAATTACCCGCATCCTGTACCCTGAAGAGAATGCCTGCGTTGGCATTGGTGATGGGCATTTTCGCTTTGGCCTCATACGTATAATCCGTCCACGAATCGCCGGCAGCAATGACTGCAGTGGCAGCTTGATTCTGAATCAAGGCATTTGTGCCGTCAGTTATTACATCCCAAGAACCTGAACCAGACGTCCATCCTCCGGCATTTCCATCTTCGAAATCGTCGCTGAATACAATGACCGTAGGATCCGGATTCACGGGAGGTTCATTCACGTCCGTGACATGGATCGTAAAGTTCTTCTCAACGTACAGTCCTCCTGAATCTGTGCTCCTCACCCGGATGCTGTAGCTGTCCTTGGCTTCGTAATCAGGCGTTACGGCTAGGAACAACTTATTGTCCGAAATGGTGAAGCTGCCGTTGTCCTCATCCCCTGAACCTGCTATCAGCATATAAGAAAATGTTTCTTCCGCATCAGGGTCGCTGGTGGAAAAGGTTCCGACCATGCCTCCCGCCGTCGTGTTTTCAACAACACTGTTGTGTGAAAGGGCAATCTCCTCAGGCGCTTTATTGAGGAGACTAACCACGGCATCGTCAAAATGGACACCCGCCGAGGTGGTCCGGAATCCGATCCCCCCAGCCGTCAATTCGGTTACAGGATTGGTCCATTCCATCTTTAATTCTCCATCCACGTAACAGGAAATCGTGTTCCCTTGTATAACCGCCTTAACCTTATACCACTGTTTCTCAATGGCCGTGAACGGCATACTGTTTACAAGCGTCAGCTGTCCATTTACGGATTTGAACAACTCCAGCTGTTGATTCGATGAATGAATGCGATACATATAATAATTGTTTGCATCCTGCACCCTGAAGACCATGCCCGCGTTGGCATTGGTGATGGGCATTCTTAATCTGGCTTCATAAACGTAATCCGTCCATGAACCCCCGCTATTAGCGGTAATCAGGGAGGTGGTTGTCTGATTTCCGCTGGACAGCACGTGATTCGTGCCAACTGTCGGGACGGTCCAACCGCCGGACATCGACGTCCAACCCGCCGTATTTCCGTCTTCGAAATTGTCGCTGAATAGCGGAGGCTTGGAATTGGCAAAAACGATACCATATACATTGTTATTAACGGTAACATTCAAGTCGTCCAGGGTTGCTGCAAGTTTGCCTCCAACATAAACATCCGTGAACGTGACCCCGTTAACCCTTCCGCCTTTCGTGGCATTCCCGGAAATTCTGGATTTCTGGCTGCCGGTCTCGCGAACATTAATGTTCTTGACTACAACATTGCTTACATCGCCGGAAGTGCTGGTAGACACTCCAAGCCAATAGTTCCCGAATTGATTGATACCGACGCGTTCGATGTCGATATTCTCAAACGTAATATTTTGGGCGTAACCTTCCTCCGGGAGTGTATTCAGTTGGTATCCATGATCAATAAGCAATGCTCGGGCGCTTTGATAGACATACGAATTTCGGATGGTTACGCCGATTTGCGGCTGGGCTACGCCCATGCCAATCTTGAAAGCCGCGCATCTTGTCCATGCAAAAGCGTCATCAAAGACCACATTCTCCAAATGTTCAAGCTCGCCCGGCCAGTCTTTGGACATCCCCGTCTGCAGCCAGGTTTTAGTGGAATACGTGTCATCATCCGATATGGCAATCGAATGTTGAACTAGCACATTCTGACTCTCGTTGATATCGATAACGTCATTCTCGATTTTGTATAAATCCTGGAATCCCTTAAGATTGTTTATGGTCACATTGTCGGAACGAACCACCATGAACGACCAGAAACCGCCATCCCGCAATATTAGGCCGTCAAAAGTAAAATTGGATGTTGCGATCGGAACGAGCAGGTTATTGAGGAACCCTTCATTCTTATTCGGCGCCGGCATCTTTCGCTCTCGCATCGCAATGCCTTTTCCATCAATGGTTCCCCGTCCCCGAATCGTAATATTGCTGGAATCAACGGCAGTACGTATAAAATACGTTCCATCCGCGTTTCGTGAATCCTTGCGAAAATCAATCACGTAGTCTTCCCCCCTGCCCGTGCCGACAATGACGGCGCCGCCGGCCAGGTAAAAGGTTACGTTGCTTTTTAATGTCAGGTTCCCGCTCTTATAAACACCGGCCGGTATGAATACAACGCCGCCGCCGGCTTGATGGGCGTCATCGATCGCCTGCTGAATCGGACCCGATGCCAGCGACGTACCCGTGTTATCCGCATGGTATGGCGACTGCGTCACATTATAAATCCCGGCACCTGTGGACGGGGGAATATCCGTCTCCAAGGGATCTGCCGCGATAACAATCTTCTTCCTCTGGTCATTGATTTTCACGATGACATAGGTTGAGGATGAAAGATAGAACGTTAGCTTGTTCCCGTTGACCGTGCCTTCGATATTTTTAGCCTGAGGACTGATGGAGTATGATGTAATCGGCACATTGTTGGTAACTTCGATACGGACCGTGCCGGAAAAAGAAAATTGAGCATAATCATAATCAGCCAGATAACTGATTACAGGAATCGCTTCGTTATTCGCTTTCAACGAAAACACGCTGGATGCGGTATAGATGGATGGCATCGGGTAATTTTGTATCGTGGCCGGAGCAGCGGCGGTCTGTGCCAAAGATGCCGGAGCAGCGGCATCCGTCATATCCATTGAAGAAATTGAATAGCTATCGATTTCTACAGCATCCGCAGCTCGGGGTGAGAATCCAGTGATTATTACGGCAAGCACTACCAACAGACTAACTGCTTTTCTTGTCATGGTAAGCATAAATACCTCCTCAAGATTATTCATCTGCCCCACGATAATAAGGCAGCGCAGCTTCTGTTCTCCCGGTTGTATTCTTGCTTGGTTTTTTCTGAATGCGCTAACATTTTATCGGAAGCAAGCAGCCCGCTCTCTGACGTTCACCCCCCCTCCATCCAAACTTTCCTCTGTCACCATGGATTATATTCCCTGCCCATAAAAAAAGGAGTGGGGCAAGCCCACTCTCCAGGGACACATTTTAACTGTTCTCGCCTGCCGATGCACTGACAGCCATTTCGTTGCGGGAATGAAGATCTACACAGACGCTGTCTCCATTGATTGCACCAAGGCTACTTTTCCGATAAATCGTCGTAAGAAAGGACTCTCGAAGTCATGTGCTCAAAAGTTCCCTTCTCCAACATTTCTTGGCCCATGCGATGCAGCAGCGATATTGCGGCGCGAAAAGGTCCTGAGCCGGTGCTGATGCGCTGAATCCCTAGCGCTTCAAGTTCCTTTGCGGAAGGCATTCCCGGTCCGGCCAATACATTGATCGGACAGCTTATTTCATGGCGCAGTGTCTGGATGTCGGAGATTTCCTGGATTCCGGGAACAAAAATACAATCTGCCCCGGCTTCCTGGTAGGCATGGGCCCGCTTGATCGTCTCTTCAAGCCTCCCAGCAGGCGGCATAGACTTGATCCAGTAAGCATCGATCCTGGCATTGATAAAGAGAGGATAACCCATGGCATTCCCCAGCGCCCGGATCACGGCTAATTTGTTTTGCTGGAGTAAAATGTCATGCAGCGGCGCTTGCCGATCCATGCCGCTGTCTTCAATGTTTATCCCCGCCGCGCCTGCCTTGATCACCTGCTTAACCGACTCGGCGACTTCATCAGGTGTTTGTCCATACCCGTCTTCCATATCCACGGTAACCGGAATATCCACGGTTTGCACGATCCTGCGGACCGTATCCAACATCCGATCGAAGGGCATATTCCGATCCGCATACCCATGGGAAACCGCTATGCCGGCACTTGTCGTGCCGATTGCCTTGAAGCCGCACTTCTCAAAAGTGTTCGCGCTCGCAGCATCCCATGCATTGGGCAAAATAAAGAACTTAGAGTGCATTTTTTTAAAGGCGGCAAGCTTTTCAAGCTGTTTTGTCATGTCCATACTATACCTCTCCCCATCTATGACTGGCGTACTTTTGTATATAGTATAAACCGAGTACTATTCGATACCTATCGAAATATGGAATGCACTTGGAGTTCCAGAAGGATATGGAAATGTCTGACTAGAATAATAATCAGAGCCTATAAGAAATTGGAGTGAATACGGTGGGAGAAGGTAGACCATGAATGACAAAATAAATGAATTTATGATTTGGGCAGAAGAAAACGGTTGGACGATAACTAAGAATGAGGATCATCAGTTACATTTAGCTGGCAGCTTGTTATCAAGATATAAGGAAATTCCTAATGATTATTTGGAATTTTTAAGTGTTGTAAAACGATGCATCACACCTGATGAGAAGTCCTGGTTTCTTTGCGAGGATGAATACAATAATCGCTCCGATACTGAATTTAAATGGAATGAATTTGAAATGCTCAGTTTGGAGGCAGCAATGGGCGATGAACTATGGAAATCAGAAATAACTGCGTGGTGGGATTCTTACCTGCCGATCGTGATATCAGTCGATGGTGGGTATTCCTTCTATGCGATTGATTTAACCAATGACGTTGGTGCTATCGTGCGCGGATATGAACCTGAATTTGAAGAAGTTGAAAAAGCGTCCCATAATCTAGAAGGGTTTTTGGAATTGATTATGTCGAACACTATAGAGTTCCAATGATAAATAGGCAATGCATACAACCTTAGTTCGGTACTCAACCAAACTAAGGTTGTTGGCCTTCGACCCAGGGAGTATTAATATTCAAGTAGACGGCCATGATCGTTCCATTGACCGTACATTTTGTTTTCTCTCGTGTTGGTTATGAATTTGTCTAATCTGCTCTTAAATAATTCCGGTTGATTCTTATAGCTTTGTATCGTGTCGATCCGAACTCTTTTATAAAGATCCGGAAATGCCATGAAATTCTCATATACTTGCTTTTCCTCTTTTAGCCTTTGTTCTATGACCTCATCGATTCTGAAAGAAGCAGGATCCATGTCAGGAAGAACCCTCCTGCCTTCGTCACTCATGAACCCCAACTTTTCGAGGCGGCGAGCACGTTCTTTATTCAATTCGGTCCATGAGCTTTTTTTACTTCTAGGAGACAGTCTCTGGGCCAACTCGGTTTCGTACATTTTCTTTTTAATGCCATCAATCCATCCAAAGCATAAGGCCTCCTCAACGACGTCCAAATATAACAACATATCAGGGGTTGGCGTCATACTAACCAAGACCCAGCAAGACTTCTCGGTCGTGCCATGGTTCTGCAGCCAAAGCCTTAAATCCTCTCTTGTTTTTGCTGGAATGACATGCTCGATTATCATAGCTAAAACCCATCCTCCTCCTTTCTAAAGAGAATATCAAAACATGGCCTTTCATTGGAAGGCCATGTTTTGAATGCGTTACTGTTTGTTTGAAATGACTTTATCCAGAAACCGATCTGCGTCACGATTAAATTTCCAGGCAACTCCGAACTGATCAACCAGCATTCCAAAGCACGAAGACCAAGGGGTATTGGATAACGGCATCACAACATGACCGCCAACAGACAATCGGTAAAAGTAGTCTTCCAATGTTTGTTTATCATCCATGACTACACTAATAAGTACGTTATTTCCTCTCATCAACTCACCCGTTACCGCCTTCATGGAAGGCAAAATATCCGACATCATGATTTTCCCGCCTGCAAATTCTACCGAAGACTCCATGATCATATTTAATTCATGTTCTGGCAATGGATAGTTTGGATCCTGCGGAAAATCCTTAAATTTCACTTTTTTTACCTCGTTCGCATGTAGAGCCTCCGAATAAAATTCAATCGCTTCTTCGGCGATTCCATCAAAGTTCAAATAGGCAATGGCTGACATAAAGTTGTACCTCCTTCTTTTGATAGATGAAGTATAATTTATTAGTGGTGACAGACGCATGTCACCATTTAAAAATTTGTACCAAAAGAGGGGCCGTTATGGAGAAGGTTGAGAGATTAATATCCATTATCATGATATTGCTGAAAAAAGATATCGTTTCAACAAAAGAATTCGCACAATTATTCAACGTTTCCAAGAGAACGATTCTTCGCGATATGGAAACACTGAGCTTATCCAACATTCCCATCTATTCTGTTCATGGAATTCATGGCGGATACGGTATTATGGATGAATACAAGGTGGATAAGCGACTTTTAAACAGCTCCGACTTAGAAAATATACTGACTGCCCTCGGCGGATTGGAACAAATTCTAATTAGCGAGGAAGTTGAAATCACGATTAAAAAAATGGAGGCCATGGTTCACCCCATGTCACTGAAAGGTTCAGTCCGTCTATCATTTTATGATTGGGAGGGTCGGTCCGAAATTCTTCAAACCTTAAAGACATGCCAAGAATCGATCATAGGGAAAAAGTTAATTTCATTTGATTATATTGATAAAAATGGCATGATAACGAATCGTATCGTCGAGCCGTATCAGCTTCATTATAGCGAAACGAGTTGGTACTTGAAGGGATTCTGTTTACATCGTCAGAGCTATAGAACATTTAAATTATCCAGGATCGATAATCTAAAAATGAATGAAGAAACCTTTAACCCGAGAGATTATGCATTAGAACAAGGAGCAGCCAGTTACCAGCCGCAACTCGTCACCATTAAAGCGTTAATTGCGCCCGGCATAAAAGATCAGTTTATTGAAAGGTACGGTCGAAAGAGTATTGAAAGCTATAGTTCTGAATATTTCCTGGCTACCATCCATATTCCTCAAGACCCTTTTGGATTTCAATTTTTAGCAAGTTTCGGTACAAATTTAGAAATCGTTGAACCTAAATCATACGTGGAGGATTTTCGCAATTATTTGCTTAAAATGGTCGAGAAATATTCTTAAAAGGTCCCTTTTTACATTAACATGTTAGCGTCTTCTAACAGATAGCTGACTCTTTCTCCCAACACAAAAACACCTTCAAGACCGCCTCCATATCTTACGACATAGCAACGTTCTCCTGAAGGTGCTTTTCTTACCGATTCATCACTTCTCCATTCCGGTACCGGCGCCCTTCAAGCCCAGCTGGGAGTTGAAGAGCTGCTCGATCCGGGTGCAGGTATCCGCCGGGGTCTCCATGCCAGCCCACAACAGATTCAGTTCATCCAGCAGCGTCAATATTTCTGATTGGTTCATGTTGAGGATATGCAGCGGATAAGCATGCGGCAGCACCTCGAGATAACGGTTATAGTGCTGCGGATGAATGTCCGGATTCAGCAGGCTGTCATCCTCGGCCACGGACCGCAAAACCGGAATGGTGCATCCGTACTGTTTAAGCAGTTTCTGAGCTTCCTCGCCTGTCATAAAATCCACGAGTTTTTCGGCGATATTCCGATGACTGCTCGCAGCGTTGATCGACAGACCCCCACCTAACAGTATAGTGGCGGGTTTAGCCCCTTTCGGCAAGGTCATCACATCCCAGTCGATGGAATGGTCGCGGAATTCATTCATGAAATAATAAGTGGACATGATCATCGCGACCCGTTCCTTCATAAACAGGCTTTCGGCTAAATGGCTGCTGCCATGGGAAAAGATCGGCGACACATGCTCCTTGTACATCAGCGATACGCAATACTCCAGCGCTTCGATGTTCCGCTCGTCCGCCATCGTGCTCCGGCTGCGGTCTGCAGCCATGATGCTGCCTTCATTTTGAAGCAGAAAGACCGGCCAGCGGTTGGGGGACGAAGAGAAGCAGAAGCCGTAATGATCGGTCATTCCGTCTTCGTTCGGGGCCGATGTGCAGGCTTTGGCCGCCTCCAGCAGCTCCTGCCAGTCGCCAAGACTGACAGGGTGAGTCAGTCCGTGCTGACGGAAGATCGAACGGTTATAGCAGATGACTACCGGAGAGAACACAAACGGCGCCGCGAGCATGCCGCCTTCATGATTGAACAGCTCGAAGACCTGCGGATAGCTTACTCCTTCCTCCATGAGACGGGGAGGAACATATCCTGTCAGCAGATTCGTGCGCCCGCTTTCGGCCCATTCCCGGAAATGCTGATCCGACATGATAAACAGATCTGGCCCTTGACCCTCCTCCATGGAACGGATGATGGTTTCGGTGTAGAAATCCTCGGAGTACAGCACCATCTCCACCTGAACGAACGGATGCTTCCGCTCGAACGCCTCGATCATTTTTTCGATAATCGGAATCTCATAGGAGGAAGAGAACCAGGCGAGTCTCAGCACGACAGGCGTTCTGTCCTCATCCGGCACCTTCACCCGGTTGCCCTTGCCCGCGATTTTCTCGATCAATCCTTCGTTCACCAGCTCATCCAGCGCCTTCCGGATTGATACCCGGCTCATTTCATATTTCTGGCTAAGCGTATTTTCCGGCAAAATAAATTCACCCGGCTGAAGAACACCGGCAACGATTTCATTCCTTAATTCCTGAATAAAGCGTTCATAACGCTCATGAAATTCATTTCTTCTACGCAACAATATATACCGCTCCTATACATGTCTATAACATTCAGTATATCATGAGGGACATCAGGATTCCATGCACTCCGGATAAAGAACGCGGTTATATTTTACTCCGCAAGCTGTTTTTCAAGAAAAGCGTAGGCTCGCTGCCGGATATCCGGCGGAAAATCGTGCCCTTCATGACCGATCCAGCTCTCGAAAGCAGATGAAGCTCCAAGAAAATCATACAAACCATCCAGCTCCCCCAGTCCCGAGGCAATCTCCCTCCAGTTCGGAAAAATCCGGTCTCGCGTTCCGCACCACATCAACATCGGCACCGGAGCCGCAAGCGCCGCGATTTCATGCCACTCAAACGGAAGAGAGCCGTTGTTCATACTGTCCGTAATGGAAGGGATATGGGAAAACCATTCCCGAAGGCCCCAGCGGTTCGGCTCCGGATCGCCGCGAAACATCGTAAATCCGCAGCTCGAGACGACGGCCTTGATGCGTTTATCCATTCCGGCTAGAAACCAGCCGTTATAGCCGCCCAGCGAGTGGCCAATAACGCCGATCCGGCGTGGATTTACCTGGGGCAGCGAGGTCAGCACGTCGACCCCTACCATGTGATCGGAGAGCATTTTGCCGACTGCGGTCCACGCAGGGTGCCGTTGATAGAACGGAGCCGTTTGAAACGGCGCTTCTCCTGGATAGATTCGGGCGCCGAACGTGATGGAGTCCGGAGCCAGCACGGCAAAACCGCGCTGTACCAGCTCTAGTCCGTATCGCCGGTTCGCCCTTCCGGAAGCCAGACTTACATCGTCTTTTCCATTCTCGGTTGTCGGGTGAAGGGCAAGTACAGCGGGATATCCTCCTTCAGCAGGCTTTCCCGAAGGGAGCAACAGATAAGCAGGGATCGAATCCCCGTCCGGTGATTCGTACATGATCGCCTGTCTTATGTGATCTTCTTCCTCATGCACAGAAAGCACCCGGAAGCCCCCGCTGTCTGCGACGGCTCTCGGCCTATAATCAACCGGCTCCGGGGGCTCCCCCAGCAGCTGCAGCCATCGTGCTCTCAGCCTGGACTCCTTCTCCCTCCAGGCCTCAAGAGTATGGATTCCCTCTAACAGCGGCACAAATTCCCCATTAAACCGAATCATAAAAGTAATCACCCTCCTCGTCCATCCGATACCGCCACACCTCAGCACCGGAACCGAAATACACGTCTCCGTTAATGCAGGCGATTCCGCTGGTCGCTTCGACCGGAAGCACTTCCAGCAGTTCCGGCTGCATGCTCGCCGTATTTACGGTGAACATAGCCCGGCTCAGCAGACCCAGAAGGAATGGATGCCCCTTTCGCTCTATCATGAGCAGTCCCTGCCGGACGATACCGCCCCAGGAAGAAAGATCGCGGCAATGAATGACCTTTTGCAGTCCCGCATCATAAACAAAGAACACCGATTCCGAGGTCAAGCCATAGAGAAGCCCGTTTGGCCCGGAAATCAGCTGAGCGATTTCCCTGGCACCCGGAACCGGCACCCAGCGCCGAATCACTTGTCGGGCAGGCCAATTCAGCTCATACATCACCGCTCCCTCCGCCGTGCTGATCCCGCCGCCGGGCGTCTCGATGCTGGTGCCGCCGAATACCCTGCCATCCGGGAGCACTGCAATTGAAATCGTACTCTGCCCGCTGATAATATCCCGGTTCTCCAGCATCTCCACCTGCCCGGCCAGCACATCCACGATGCCGAGCCCGCCGCCTGCCGCACCATAACCGGGAAAGCCGCCGTACAACACATGGCGGCCGTCCGGATGCGCGGCTGCGCATCTCGGCCTGTGGACAGCAGCATTTTCATAGATCAGGCGGGGATTCCGATGGGGTCCTGGATCCGTACACCATTCTTTCGCCGTGTCCAGCAAATGGACCATGCCGCCGGCATAAGCCGCACCCGCGATGATGTTGCCTTGAGCCGCATAAGCGGCAATATTGCCGCCACCTCCCCGCTCCACGATATCGCCGCCCCAATCGGTCAGATGTCCAGCTGCGGTATCGTACGTGAACAGATGAAGCGGGTGATTGGAAGTGCCGTATAGAATGCCGTCCGGACCGCCGAACAGCGGGGAGAGCGGTGTTCCGCCACCCTTGTAGGTAAGCGGTAGCCGGCTCAGGCTTTCGTCCGCTTCCATGATTTCGATCTGCCTGTCGGACAGCTGCCATTTCAGCAGCACTCGACCGGCGTCAAGGTCCAGGTGCAGCTTGTTGTAACCTGTCCCCTTATACAGGGACGGGTTGACCTCCTCCGCCGACACCTGCTCTGCCCCCTGCTCGCTCAGCCGGTGCCATACGCCGTCTCCGTTCTCCCCGGATGGCAGCCAGCCGTAAACGGCGCCGTCACAGCCTTGGTGAACGGCAGCGCTGCCTGTCGTACCCGGCGCTCCCTCCAGTATTATCTCAAGCTCTCCGGTCTCCTCATGAAAACAGGTGATGGCCGGCGACGACGTGCCCAGTCCTGCATAGACCTTTCCGCCGCTCCCGCAGGCAAGCGTCATGGCATACTTCCTCTCGGCATCGAGCCTGCATAAGGTACGCGAGGAGTTCGACGAAGCATCAAGCTCAATCAGATAACTTCCCGGGTAAGTTGTAGCGTAGACCCGACCATCTCCATTCACGGCAAATGCAAAGCCGGCTCCCTCTTCCCCTTCAGGTACCCGGTACTGACCGACAAATGCCGGTTTGAACGGATCTACGACGTAAAAATAGCACCCGGCTCCCGTATAGAACCGTCCCTGGGAATCACTGATCGACGCAAACGGATACTTGCCCTCGCCCTCCGGAAAATAAAGCTGGATGCTGTTACCTGTTCCCGGATCCGTGATCAGCACATATCCCCGGGCTGCGATTACGATGCGCTCGGTCCCGTCGGCTCTCCGGCACACCGCCGCGGATCTGCTCTCGTCGACATCAACGGGTACGCCGATCCGCTCGAAAGCCCCCATCGTCCCCGTTGCCTTGCTGTCGTTCACTTCTTCCGTATCATTCATGGCTTTTCGCATAATAAGCGCCCACCTTGGCAACAGCCTGGATGATATGCTCAATATCCTCGGGCGAGTAGAATTCGTTCATCGGAATCTGCACCGCCGTATCTAAGATCGCCTCCGCGACAGGACATCGGCCAGACTCATAAGAGACGCTGCTGTCATCAAACGGAAAATGGCTCCCCGGATAAGCCTGCCGGTTCTGGAACAGCGGCTGCAAATAGCATACCTGCGGGATATAGCCGGCACGGTTGGGGATCCCCTCTGCCTCCAGCGCCCTGCAAAATTCTTCGCGGCTGCAGGTCAGCTTATCCAAGTCGAGGCGCAGCATATAGAACCAGTATGTACAGTCATGCTCCGGGTCGACCTGCGGCGGAATGACGCCCTGGATTCCCTGCAATCCTTTATTGAGCCGGTCGCCGTATTGCTGACGCCGCCCGCAAATCCAGGGCAGTTTCTTGAGCTGGGCGATTCCGACGGCTCCCTGCAGCTCGGTCATCCGGTAATTCGGTGCAATATAGCTGGTTCCCCGGTCAACCGTGGTTCCGAGACGGCGGTAGTTTTTGTCCGCAAAGGCGTGAGCGGTTTCGTAATCCTCGCGCTTTCCCGAATTGATCAGCACCATGCCCCCGTCCCCGGTGGAGATATGCTTGAAATCGTTCGTGCTGAAACAGCCATAATCGCCGATGGTGCCGGCCAGCCTGCCCTTGTACCTGGTCAGATAGGCCTGTGCGCAATCCTCAATAACCTTGATGCCGTGCTTTCTCGCGACCTCCATGATCGGGTCCATATCGCACGGATATCCCGCCAGATGGACGACAAGGATCGCTTTCGTTCTTGGCGTAACGCAGGCTTCGACCGAGGCCGGATCCAGATTGTAAGTGTACGGCTCCAGATCGGCAAACACGGGAATCGCATTCTGGTACAGAATGCCGATCAGCGTTCCCTGGTCCGTAATCGGGCTTGTAATGACCTCATCCCCTACGGAGACGCCAGCCGCACCCAGCGCGACATGAATCGCCGCGGTGCCGGAGGATGTCGCTACACTGTATTCCCGGCCGTACATCGCATTGAAATCGGCCAAAAACTGTTTAACCTTCGTGCCGAAATGATAAAAGAGCGTGTTCTGCTCCAGCGCTTCAAGCAGCTGCGCGGCCTCCTCTTCCCCGAATCTTTTGCCTGTGCCAAAAGGACCGGTCTTGACCGGCGTCCCCCCATGAATCGCTAACGGTGCCACTGTCTGATTCCTCCTCATTGTCGTTATTCGGCTGCTGTTTTCATAATGCTCGCCGCTTCTGCACACGGCCGCCCAAAGCGCATGACCGCCTGCGAAGCTGACCGCTCCACCTTTGCATCCGACGGCTGGCGCACTACCGCTCCCTGCGGAAGATTCTCGGTGATGAGGGTACCGTCTGCGCCTACCCGGAGCACCGCAGCTCGTCTGGCCTGCTCCCAGCGGGTGATCTCCTCGCTCGTCCAGAACGCATAACCGAGCCCCTTCGCGGTTTCGACCGCTAGCGAAAACGCATGCCGGACGTTCCCTAGATGATGGATGTGCTGCTGGTGAAACAGAAAATGGGCGACGCCGCGGACTTCCGCCACCTTTTCGAGAAACGGGGCAATCACCGACGCATCCGAAAGCGTGGGATGCTCCAGGTCCTGGGTCAGAAAGCCGATCTGCAGCACCCGGTATAGCCGGTTGCGATCATTCGAACGAGCGATCGGGTAATACGGATGGCTGGTACCGAACGGAAAGCCGACATTTCCTTTTTTGCTCGGCCCTCTAGTTTGATCCGCTTCGATGCCGTTCTGTTCGCACCATTCATAGAGGTCTCCCCAGCCCTCAAAGCGGGTGTAGTGGTTCTTGTTCGAAATGACCGGCGCGCCGCTGGTGCTCCGGATTACGTTCAGTTGACGGGAAAATTCCTCGGCGCTCCATATCCCCTTCTCCTGCTCCAAAGCATTATAGTGAAATGCCAGCTCATGTCCGGCAGCCTGAATTTCTTTGTAGAGCGACGGGGAGTAGCCCGGTTCGATCATGCACCAGGTCGAGCGGACGCCGTTATCCTGAAGCACGCTCAGGGTCGTTCGGGCCGCCTCCTCCATGTTGAAGTCGCTATCGTGCGAGATCATGGCCACCTGATTGACGCCTTCCGGCCAATAGTCCAGAAACGGAAGTGTCATTCCCTGCGCATCCGCTTCCTCCATCAGCTGGCGGACCATCACCTCGCGCCACCAGTCTGCATACGGCGTATCAAAGTATGGCATCCCGGTCTCCGTCACCGAGCGGTCCTCATTCCAATCCAGCTCACACCGGTCATCGGCCTTCAGAATGCCTTCGTCCACCGCTCCCGTACCGTCCGGTGCAGGGATGCCGTCCTGGACGACCGGGCCGCTGCCCTGCTGCAGCATAACGATATTCGAGGGGATGTCCACATTCCAGCGGATCAGCCGGCCGGCACCTAGCGGAAACTCCAGAACGGCTGCGGCTGACTCGGCACCAGCTTTACGGAGCCGGCGCAGAACGCCATCCGCTTGAACCGGGATGACGGATTTCTCTGACACCGTCCACGGATCGCTGCATACCGCCCTTAGAACCGGTATGCCTTGCGCATAGCTTAATCCTGACAGGTCCCCATACACCGCTTCCCGGATGGCAAAGCGGCTACAGCCCAGCCGGCCGGCCATACGGTTCAATTCGCCGTAACTGATGAGTGTCGCTCCTCGGCGGGCCCACTGCTCCAGTCGGTTCAGATCCTCTTCCTTCTCTCCCGGGTGCAGTACGACGATGATATCGGGTTCATAAGACTCAAGGGATTCGGCATCGTCAAACCTTGCATAAGGAATGCCTGCATGACCAAGCACCTCCTCCACATAAAGCTGAAACAGGTCCTGACCGTGTCCCCAGAAGTATTCCGCCGACTGCCTGTTAAACCACAGACCGATTTTCGCTGTCTTTCTCATGATTCATGTCTCCCTCCTCCACAGCTCGCATTTCCATAGGCGCTAGGTATCCCAATGCAGAACAGGGGCAAAAAGAATTGCCCCGCTGTCCTACAGATCATCTATAAGGCGTCATTTCAAAGGTCTCACTTAAACAGGGCCTTCGGATCCTTCTCTTTGATATTCGCGTTGTATTCCTGGATGATTTGGGCACCGCCTTTGTCCAGATACTCCTGAACCAGTTTATCCCAATCGGAAACCGGACGGGTGCCTGCAATCATTTTTACCTGCTCATCCATGACATACTTTCTCAGCTCGGCGCCTTTCGAGTTGTCGGTCGGCGACTCCAGTCCATTGATCGGGTTGATATAAAGCTTCATATCCTTGTACATCGTCTCGATGGCGGCTACAAGATCCACAAGCTGCTTGGTCTGATACGTAATGGAATATACATTGTCCGAGTCCTGCGGTACCCACGAGGAATTATCAACATAATACGTTGATGGGCCAAGACCGTCTCTGCCGAAGTTCTCGTTGAAGACAGGTAGGCCGTCTTTCATAACGTAACCTGAACCGACTTTGCCTGAATACCAGTCAAAATCGGCATTCTTTTCATTTTTCTGATCCTGCGGGTAGAATTTGCGTCCGAAATCGATCATCTCCAGTACTTTCTTCAGCTTTTCCGGTTCATCTTGAAGTTTGGCGCTAAGCACGGTAAGACCGTTATAACCTGCTCCGGCCATAAGTCCCTGGTTCCCATATTGGTCTATAAATGGATCCAGATGCATAAACTCGGCTTCGGGATGGATCGCCAGCAGACCGTTCATATAATCCTGCGACATTCCACGAGGCGTTCCGATGAAGATGCCTGCCTTGCCGGAGTAAAACTCCTTGTTCGTGTCTCCCCAGTTCAGTACCGCGTAGTCTTTCGACATCGCTCCCTGCTTATAAAGCTCGGTCAGCATGGTGATGAACTCCCGGCGGCCTTCGCCAATGATGCCTGGGATGTAGTTGCCCTGAGCATCCTGATGGTACCAGGCATCCGGGTCCCAATACGGTCCCTGGTTAAAGTTCGGGTTAATGTCCTGGCCGATGGCGATCCCGTATGTGTCCTTTTTGTTGTTGCCGTCCGGATCTCCGTTCGTAAACGCCAGCGCTACCTCTTTCAGCTCCTCGTAATTTGTCGGTAGTTTCAAGCCAAGCTTATCAAGCCAGTCCTTGCGGAGCACGGTGACGACCTGATACTTCGGGGCATATTGCGGAATCGCATGGATTTTGCCGTTTACCCGCATGGAGTCCCATATGTAATCAGGCACAGCCTTCAAGGTCGGATAATCGTTGATGTACGGCTCGAGATCCAAAAACGCCCCCTGCTTCGCAAACTTATTGTAGCGATTTTTCAGGTCGGTCGACATTAAGCCGATCATATCCGGAATCTGACCCGATGCAAATACGGCGTTGATCTTCTCATCAAATGCGGTATTCGGTACAAAGACAGGCTTGTAGTCTACATTGAATTTTTCGTTGATCATGTCAATGCCTGGACTCGAGGTCGGCGGCGGATCTCCGTAACGGAAATCGATTGCCGTAATCGTAAACTTTTCGTTAGCCTCTACCGGTTTCTTCCCTCCCGAAGCCGGCGCTTTCGGCTGCTCCTCCGCTTTCGGCTGGCCGCCGCATGCAGCCATGCTGATGGAGAGCAAGGCCGCCATGACTGCGGTAAGTCTGCGTTTCTTTAACATGAGCTTTCCCCCATTCTTATCAATGTTGGAGTGTGACCTCCATTTATGATTCATTCGGACAGCTCCATGATCCGGCCGTTCGAAGTCATCAACCCTTGACGGCGCCCAGCATAACGCCCTTGGCAAAGTGCTTTTGCAGGAACGGATACATGATCAGGATCGGCAGGGTCGCCATCAGAATGGCGGCCATCTGAATCGTTTCGGGAGGCGGCGGATTTTCGAGGAACAGGTTATCTCCCCCGAGCGTGCCTGTCGTTTCCCCCACCACCACAATCTGTCTCAGCACGACCTGGATCGTCCATTTGGCCGGATCATTGATGTACAGAATCGGCGCAAAATAGTTGTTCCAGTGCGTGACCGCATAAAACAGGCTGAATGCCGCCAGCGCAGGCTTCGAGAGCGGCAGGATGATGCGTCCGAAAATCTGCAGGTCATTCGCGCCGTCCACGATGCCCGCCTCGATCATATCGCTTGGTATGTTCATGAAAAATTGACGGATGACAATCAGGTTGAAGGGCGCGATCGCCACCGGCAAAATAAGCGACCAGATGGAATCAAGCAGCCCAGTTTCCTGGACGACCAGATAGGTCGGAATCATGCCGGCCGAGAACAAGAGCGCAAAGACGATCATAAACATGACGGTGCGCTGGCCGACGATCGGCCTGGACAAGGCGTATGCCATCGTCGCCGTAAAAAACAGATTGACGATGGTGCCGAGCACGGTAACCACCGACGTGTTCAGCAGCGCCTGCCGAAACGTCCTGGATGCCCAGATATATTCATAGGCGTCGGTCGTCCATTTGGACGGCCAGAGCAGCAGTTTGCTGCCCAGAAAATCCTCGAACGAGGAAAATGAAACCGAGAACAAATATACAAACGGAAAAAGCATGACTGCGGATATGACAAGCAGCAGGCTGATATTCACGCCACTGAACAAGCGGTCCGCAATGGATTTTTGCTTCATACGTCGACCTCCTCCCAGAAAGAATCGAAGCCCCTAATATACGCCCTGCTCGCCGAACCGCTTGGACAGCTTGTTGGCGGCCATAACCAGCACAAGACCGACCAGACCCTTGAAAACGCCGACCGCGGTGGAGAAGCTGTAGTCCGACTGCTGGATCCCCTTGTAATACACAAAGGTGTCGAGCGTATTGCCGATGTGCATGTTAAAGGCGTTCAGCTGAAGGAACACCTGCTCGAAGCCGACCTCCAGCACGTCGCCCAGACGTATGATCAGCATGATAATGATCGTACTTCGGATGGCGGGCAGCGTAATATGCCAGATTTGGCGGAAGCGCCCTGCACCGTCCATGACGGCTGCCTCGTAAAGAGCCGGATTAACGCCTGCCAGCGCCGCCAGGAAAATAATCGTTCCCCAGCCGGCTTCCTTCCAGATGACCTCCAAAACCAGAAAAGCTCGGAAATAATCGGGCTCGGTGAGAAAAGGGATCGTCTGCTGCAAGCCAAACAATTCTCGCAGCACGTCGTTGATCAAGCCCTCGTTGCGGAAAAAGATCGTCACGATGCCGACAACCACGACCCAAGATAGAAAATGCGGCATGTAAACGATGGACTGCAGCCCTCTTTTCAAGAGCGGATTTGCCACCTCGTTCAGCATGATGGCCAGAATGATCGGCGCCGGAAATGCGAACGCGATTTGCAGAAAGGAAATGGTCAGCGTATTCCAGATAACCTGGATAACCTCCGGGCTTTCGAAAATCCGGGCAAAGTTCGCGAATCCGACCCAAGGACTCTCCGCGAACCCCCGGAACGGGCTGTATTCTTTAAAGGCAAGCGATATGCCCAGCATGGGCAGATACCGGTACACGATAAAGTAAAGCAGGCCCGGCAGCAGCAGCAGGTACAGATAACGGTCCCTCCACATTCGGGTCCGGATTTGCTTCCATGCGCTCTTTTTGGCGGCAGCGGATGGATTGACCTCCGAAATCACGGTTTCCACACAGCTTCTCTCCCTTCCGCCTGATCACCTCTGCCGATATTCATAAGAACATAATAGCCAGGTGGTGCGGTTTGTTCGACTTCCACGCCAGCAGTTACCTGCTTCAGCTTGAAGGAGACCTCCACAGGGTGGGGGTTATGAACAATGCAGGATGAACGGCGGGCATCGCTGTATACGCTCAGAGGCAGCTCCGCCTCAAAATCGATGTCCCCGCCGGACAAACGTTCAGCCTTCCACAAATTAAGCAGGCCGTTACCCGATATGCGGGCGGCTTCTCCCTGGAAAGTAACCCCCCGGTAGCAGGCTTCCACAGCGTCAGCGCAGAACAGCCAGATATCCTCCGCCCCGCCGGGCCTTTCCACCGTTAACCCGGCAGCCAGGCTTCCGGTATCCTGCTCCTCCTGACGGATGGCCAACCTCTCGCCGTAATGGACCCGCGGATTGATCAACGTGACGAACCGCCGTCTTTTCCCCCTCGTGCCACCCACGGCTACATAAGGACCGTAGGTTTCAGCTCCGGGGTACTCGCGGAGGGCGAGCACCTTCTCCTTGGGAAAAGGACTCATAAGCTGCAGAGCGGCCTTTTCACCCTGGAATACAACGGATTCACTTCCCAGATTCTCGCCCGGAGCCTTGAGCTCTTCCCCATCCTGAACCGCCGAGGTCGTATGAAACAGCAGCTCGACCTCATCCGAATCCTGATGAAGCTCCACCTCATCCACGACGAAGTAATATGACGAATCGATATGTAGGACAGATCGTCGGAAGGATTTCAGCAGCCCGCCATAGCTTTCCGCAGCGTCCCCGACAACCGCCTCAAATGACGGGAGTAACAATTCCTCTTGGAGACCCCCGCCTCCCAGGTGGATCTGCCCCTGACCATTGACGAGCAGCGAATTGTGGCCGACCGTGCCGGTCGTGTAATCCGCCTTCGGACCAGGTACATAATCCTGGTAGCCGGGATTGGTCAACAGCCACTCTCCGCCGACATTGATCACCAGATTGTTCTGGTCCTTGTGATTATGGTCCTTCGCCGAGCAGCTTGAGGTAAAGCACAGCAGATGATCCTCATCGCCCCATCCCGACCGCAGGGCGGCCCAGCCAATGCTCCGGAACACCGCGGAAGCGCTCTTGCCGTACAGTTCCGATGGGCTTGTTGGTGAGGTATCTTTCCGTAAATATAGAAGCGATGCGTGATGCGTTGCAGCATGCTTATGCAGGTACCACAACGCTGCCGGATGGTCGTAATGGGTAGCTGTCATGGCCATGAGATAGGCGATATCCAGCTTGTAAAACGAATCCGACAGATTCGGGAATGAGCTTTCTTCCCCCGGCGCCAGCAGCCGGAAAAAACGTTCAGGAAGCTCTTCCCGTAAATACGGATGCTGAATCAGGCTGTCATCGCCGCTGATTCTCCGATAAAGATCCGCCGCCATCCAGGCATGGCGCGCAGCCACATTGTCGTACAGCAGCCCCTCTGTTTCTCCGGATTCCCTTTTTCGGTCCAGATAGCTTTGAAGATAAGTGAATCCGGACTGTAAATATTTGGCGGCGAACGGGCTCTCATCCATGATGGCCGCCGCGCCGTACAACATCGCTACCTGCTTGGCTGCCACGATGTTGTGCATATCACGGCTTCCGATATCGATGGCCAGCGGATGAAGCCCTTTTTCCAGAATGGCTTGGCGAATGGATCGCCGCTCTTCTTCCGTCAGCAAGCTGTGAATGGCATCATAGGCGCACGAAGCGCCAAGCAGCAGATGGGCGTTGCTCAGATTTCCTTCCGCGCCCCGCTCGTCAAACTCATACCATTTGCCGAAGGCGGTCAGGGACAACAGATGCTGCTTCACTCGAACCGCATACTTTTTCTCTTCCGTCACCAGGAAGGCCGTGGACATGACGACCAGCCGATCCTCTATCGTCCTGGCATACATCGTCCAGAACGGGAAGAAGGTATGGCCTTGCGGTTCTGGCATCCGCTTCGGCTCCGTTAGAGGCAGCGCTATCTTCCACCGATCCGATATGGACGGATACAGCACCTCGAAGCTATCTTCCTCCACATAGGCATCAGCTTTTGCCAGGTATCCGGCCCATAGCCTGGCTGCATCGACTACCTTCGCGGAACTGCCATCATCCCGCTTAATCCGTTCCCGAAATTCCGCGAGCTCCTCGTTCGAAAACAACATCCTCGGACGGTCCTGCAGCTTCATTTTCGCCGATAAACCTGCCGGCCGTACAAGAACCTTCCATCTAAACACCGAGAATCTATCGTTCAAAAGGTCTAAGGCAATTTCGGTCTCGCCCGGCTTTAGCCCGGTGATCACGCTGCCGTTCACCTCAACGATCTCCGGGTCGCTGCAAGTCATGCTAAAGGCCATATCCGATTGCGGCTCCATTCTTCCGCAGGGGTGCACAAGCATGAAGTTAAGCCGATGTTTCTCCCCGGTCTCCAGCAGCGAGGGCTTTATAAATTCCATCCGCAGCATCAATCGTAAGCTCCTCCTTTAATACATGAGTTTCTTTCTTTTCAATCGATCAAGAAAACGCTGTCATAAGTTTTTGCAACAAAGCCCTAATCGAAGCCATCCGCTGTTCCGTAACTCCTGGTCGCCACGCTTCAATTGAATTCTCTTGTTAATATACATGTATATTACTTGTATTTTAAACGATCTGTCAATTCAAAATTTTGTCTTATTCATCCAACTGCAACGTGATCAACAGAAAGCCAATCCCCTTCATAGGGCCTGTACAGGGAAACTTGCCCGTTCCAAAGCGTTAGGCTGTAACCCTATTTATTTCCGACTTAAATCCTTGTTGTTAATCTCGGATCCGTTACTTACGGCGTCCGATAAGGGTAATCCCAAATGTAAAGCAGCACCAAACATTCCATTTGGTGCCGCCTCTTTTTGGCCTGCTATTTAACCGTGACTACACATTCCGCCGTCTTGCTGCCATCCAGTGTCGTGACCTTAATAACCGCCGTGCCCGGCTGCAGTCCTTTGACGACTCCGGCATCGCTGACGGAAGCAACCGCGCTGTTGCTGGAGGTCCAGGACACATTCTTTACCGTTGCAAAAGATGGCTGAACCTCCGCTTTTATTTCGGCCGTTTGATCGACGGACAGCTCGAGGGTGCTGACGCTTAGACGCACCTCGGTAACCGCAGCTTTGTTATCCTCGATCACATGACGCCAGAGCTCGTTACCTGTCACAAAGTACAGGTTGCCCATGATATCCCGTGATAACCAGGCGGCCTGATTCCTCATGATCGTCATTTTTTTGTCCTCAGGATGGATGGAGAACAACTTGCCGCTCATTGTTCCGTAGACGAGGCCGTCTTTCCCGATAACGAGGCTCGCATCTCTCCACTGTCCCCCCGCTTCCGGAAACTTCTCATCCTGATACACCACCTCTCCGGACGAAGGGTCATAAATAAACAGCGTGCCCATGGCAAAACCCCAGATGTTCCCGTCCGGACCTTCCATCAGTGAAGTGATAGCTCCTTTGCCGGGGACAGGAACCAGCTCCCTTTCCTTGACTCCCTTCGCAATGTCCCACACCAATAACTTCGCTTCGCTTTCGGTCGGCGTGCTGCCGAGACCTCCACGGATTGAACTGCCTGCATAAATCTTTCCGTTCTTGTAGGCCAAAGACACGATGCTCTGATTCGGCACGATCTGCGTATGAACCGACAAATCATGGGTTGCCGGGTCATAGACGCTGAAGGCTCCGCCAAGCTTACCGTAGTCCGGAACCGTGCCAATGAACAGCTTGTTTTCCGCTCCTAGCATGGCAAACGGCCGATCCTGCAGATGATCCGTTTTCAAATCAAACAGCTTGCTCACCGTTCGGTTAGTACCGGAGCTTCTCCAGGGCTTCGTCGTGTCATATTCAAAAATATTGGCGCCCGGATAGGTGCCGAAGTACATTTTGTCTCCGATAGAGGTCATCCCCTCGGTCTGCCCGATCGAGTTATTGGTGGAGAGCCCTGTGTCCGGATCATAGATGCCCATGCCGCCGGGAAGAAATCCGCCGGCATAGATGTTCCCGTCAGGTCCTTGTCCGGTAATATGCAGATCGATAGGCTGCTTAGGAAGCGGCATGACGGCCTGCTTCAGCGTTCCCAGCTCCAAATTGTATTTGATCACTTTTGCCGAAGCATTTCCGGCAACGCCGATCAGCGTCGGACCGGGATAATCGGGCTCATCAATCAAGGCTGTTCCCCAACCGATTACGTTGGAGACAAAGTTGATCTTTTCACTGCCTGTGTATACTTCCTTCACTTCGTTGGTCGACAGATCATAGGTTTTTAGAATGCCGCCGTAAGTAAAATACACCTTACCATCGTGCGGTTCGGACACCCCTCTGGAGTGAATCAGCTCATCATCTTTAATCACTGAGCCGGTTCCTTTGTCCAGCACGATCATTTTGTAGCCGGGATCCATCTTCAGAAACAGCTTGTCGCCTACGATGTTCAGATCATAGGTGCTCGTCAGATTATACTGTGCCGGCATGATGTTGGTCTTCTGATCGGTATTCAAATCATGGCGAATGAGATAATTTTTCGTTCCGCCACCTCCAACATATAGGACGTTCTCCTCCTTGTCGTATGCCACGCTCCGCGGATAAATCTGACCCGGCATAGGGTTGCCGAAATTCGTAAAGCCTTTTACCGGGTCATATTCGAACACGGAGCCTGACGGGTAAACACCACCGTAAACTTTGCCGTCCAATCCCGGAGTCAGCTCGAAGAATTGAGTGGTTTGACTGGCCGTGCCTTCGGCTGGGTCACCGAGATTGACGATCGTATCGGTCGGCGGATCATACCGGTAGAGTGAAGCGGTGCCGTAGGAACCGAGATAAACCCTGCCGTCCGTTGCTACCGCCATCCCCCAAGCCCCGGTTGCCCCCGGCAGATCGATCGCCTTTAACGTCTCCTCGGTCTGAATATCGACGACGACAAGCTGGGCCGGATCGCCGACCTGAACCATATAAGCGACATCGCGTCCGTTTTCATTGCCGAACACTGCCCGCATGACATAGTTGTTATACACCTGGATGCCCAGATTTTGATAGGCGGGAACGACTTCCACGGATTCCTCGTCTTCTGCCAGCACGTCGCCGCTTTCGCCGTCGATCAGCCGATAGCTGAAGGTGTACTTACCGATTTTCGAAAATTTAACCCGCCAGTCCTTGGTGGAAGAGTCGTCTGCCGGCAGCTCAAAACCCGGCTTTCCGTAATCCCCGCTGTTCAGTATCGAGTGATGTCGTCCCTCTTCGTCCTGAACCGTGAACATAGTATCACCGTCTCCCTGGGTTTTGGACACCTGTAGATAAGCGGATTTGTTTCCTCCGTTCTCGTGAGCTTTCGTGGAAATCGTGACAGGCAGCGTCAGGTATTCCCCCGCACCGGCCTGATCCAGATCCGTGATCTCGATCTGATACGGCGATCGGCCCGGGGTCACATTCACCTTCTTTACCGCGGCAGCAACCACCGTTCCATCCCGACTGACTACTTTATAGGTCACCGTATATTCTCCCGGCTGATCGAACTCTGCGGTCCAATTCGAGGTGTTAGCATATTGGGGAGTCAGGCGGAAGCCCTCTTTTTGCAATTCCGACCGGTCAATGAAGGATACCTCTCCGGCTCCGGGAACCTCGGGAGAGCTGTAATCCGCGCGGCCCGGCCCGCTCGTATTCACTTCAAAATAAACATTGCCATAGGTTGCAGGAGCAGGTTCATAGGTAGCAAGCGTAACTGTGTAATCGATCATGTCTCCTACCGTAACCGTGTCCGGCAGCGTAAGGTCCAGACGATAGGACGGATGTGCGGGCTTGGCGCTGCCGTCAGCATCGGCGACCTCCGGCATAAGCAGCTGGGGAAAAATCAGTGCAAATGCTAGGGTCCAGGTCCAACCTTTGGAGCGGAATAATAATCGAGACTTCATTTCATCAACTCTCTCCTTTGACTAATTAGATTTGTAGACGCTTTCAAACAAACCGTTTTGTTCTGCTTTTATCCTGGTATGTAATTGTATTCCCCCTTTAAAAATACATGTATTTAACATGTATTTGTTGATCATAAGTTACCATGTATAACAGGCAGCGTCAACGCCTGATTATTCGTTTCTCTTCTACCGTTCAAAGTCGCTCTCACCGAATTTCCGGCCCCAAGAACTTATATACTGATAACAAAAAAAAGCCGCATCTCATACGGCTTTCAGAAACAACTACTTGCCGGGCAGCTGGATACCGTGCCATTCGCTTACATCGCATTGGCCATATTCATTATCACCCACGGCTACCACCGTGCCGTCCGATTTAAGGCCGAGCGTATGAACGCAGCCCGCCGCTACAGCTACAATGTCGCGCCAGCTCCTTACATTGCATTGGCCATGCTCATTCCAACCGACAGCCATGACCGTACCGTCCGACTTAAGGCCGATAGAATGATAACTACCTGCCGCGATCGCCACGATACCCCTCCAACCACTTACATCGCACTGGCCGTGCTTATTTAAACCCGCAGTCGCCACCGTGCCGTTCGATTGAAGCCCGACGGTATGAAGGTAGCCCGCCGCTGCCGCCACGATGTCGCGCCATCCGCTTACATTGCATTGGCCGTACCGATTATTCCCCACGATGGTTACCGTGCCGTCCGTTTTAAGACCGACGGTATGCCAGTCACCTGCCGCGACCGCCACCATATCACGCCAGCCGTTTACATTACATTGACCTTCATTATTTCGTCCCACAGCCACCACTGTGCCGTCCGATTGAAGCCCGACGGTGCGACGCCAACCCGCCGCGACCGCAACAATATCAGACCACCCGTCAACATCGCATTGATCATGCTTATTCCAACCCACAGCCGCTACCGTTCCGTCCGATCTAAGACCGATGGTATGAGCATTACCCGTGTTCGTTGCCATATGAACATTACCTGCCGCGACCGCTACCATATCGTGCCAGTCACTTACGTCGCATTGGCCGTATTGATTATCTCCTGCAGCCGTGACCGTTCCGTCCGATTGAAGGGCCACGGAATGACGTCGCCCCGCCGCTATGCTAGGTTTGGGCCACCGTTTTTCCTTTATCACTGCTTCTGTCAGTGAAGTGTAATCCATGCTTGACCTCCTCGATTTTTTATACCAACTTCGATCATATAACATTCAGGCAAGAATTCGCTTGATAGACCAGGAATCCTTGCGGGGAGGGGCATTGACTCTTAAAAAACGGGTATAGAGTAATTACCTCGAGCGAATTAAAAAAGATTATTGTGCTGAGCAGTTTAAGGGAAACCGTCTTTTTCATTGAAAGCATGCCCCCCTTAAATCATAAATTAAAGTCCCATCATAAAGAGCTTGATGGGACTTTAATTTTGAAAAATCACTGTCGCATCCTGGCACAGATCTCACCAAGCCTTGAATCCTTCCTTGTTCTAGAATTGACAGACCAGGAGAAAACCTCGTTCTCACGCCTTTCTGTATTGAGTTCATACACGCTTCATGAGTTTCATTACATTATGATCAATTATGAGTTATTACCCAAGTAAGGGTGACGAAACGTTGATTCCCCTCTTTATATAGATAGACGTGAGCACCCCATGATAAGTTACGTCCACTACTTGAATAATTTGTTAAGCTTCAGGTCACTCTATTCCCCGCTTGACGGACAATCGATGACTTCAAAATCAAACCAGTCAAACAGCGCAGGGGTTGTTTCGTTGTCACCGAATGCATACATTGCTAACATTACGCCTGTAAACCCGCCGGCAACTTCCGTCGAAAGCAGATGGGTTTCGCCCGATCCCATAAAGATGACCTCGGAAGAGTTTTGTTCGATGGAGAATCGGAAAATGCTCGGGCCTAGCTTCGATCCTTAATACGACGGGTCCCTCAGTACATTGACGGGTTTGCTCTGTGCTAATCGACCTAACGGTACGTCTGAATACGACGGATTTTTGCCCGTTGACCGGCCTTACAGCCAGATCATAATGATACTATTCATTCATAAATACGGTTAATCCCGCTTCCTCTCCCTCGTGTACAGGCTCATAGTCCAGGGCCGTGGATATATTGCAGGAAAATGGCATAAACGGCGTCCGACAAAAGCGGGGGAGCCTGCATCATGTAGAGAGGATGGATGGCCCCGAAGCACAAGATATCCCGGACGTTCATGCAGTGACCAGCTTTCCTGTAACGGATTGCGCAAAAAGACCCAGTCCAAACCAAGGCTGCCCTCATCGAAATTATCTCTGATCGGCTTTGCAGGCCACCGGAGCTCGGGCAGCTGCGGCTTGTCCATCTCCTGCTCCACGCGTCCCTCGATGCCGATGCTCGGCCAACCGTCAGCCGTCCACGTGACGGGAGCCAGAAATGTCTCTCTGCCGAGATGATGACGCATAGGATAAGAAAACGGCCCACCAACTGCCATCCTGGGCCTGCACCAGATCTGCGTGTCCTGTCGCGTGTATGCTGCTTCTTCGGCTTCGATGCGACAGGATGGGATTATGCGGACAGTACTCAAACGGTCCATAAGGACGTTGGCTTCGTGCGACGGTCACCATATAATTTAGAACTTTGTCCTCAATCCTTGATTTTAGAGTCTAAAAACAGCATGATAGGGCAAGTGGTCACTGCAAGTCATGATTGGGAGGGAGTTCGAATGAGAAGCGTTCATTTGAATTGGTTTACGACCGATGAGCAATTTAAGTTCTTTATTCAGTACGGCAGACATGAGGAGGATATGTATGTGCATCGCCATGCTGATTTCTCCGAACTCGTTATTGTTTTGCATGGGAATGCCACCCATATTGTCAATACAGAAGAATCGTTTATCAAGAAAGGGGACGTATTTGTCATTAACGGCACAACCTCCCATGGATATAAGGATCCTCATGAGTTTCGTATTTGCAACATCATGTATAAACCCGAGATGCTGGAATCGGCAGGTCCTGAGTTCAAAAGATCGAACGGGTATCAGGCGCTTTTCGTTCTGGAACCGTATTACCGCAATATTAACCACGCCTTGAGCAAGATGAGCTTGCCGATCTCAAGTCTGGATTACGTAACGTCCGTTGTTGATTTCATGATTGAGGAGTACACAAACAAGCTGCAGGGCTACCAGACCATTTTGCGTTCACGTTTTATGGAGCTCGTCGTCCAGTTGTCAAGGCAGTATGAAAAACAGGAGCGGCGTCAAGGGGCCCAAAGCAATCTGATGCACTTGGCCGAGGCCATTTCCTTTATGGAGGATAACTATTTGCAGCCCATTTCTCGTGAAGAAATTGCGGCGAAATCGAATATATCCGTCAGACATTTGAATCGGATTTTCCAATCCTATTACCAAACGACACCCTTCGCCTATCTCCTGCAGCTCCGCTTGGAGCACGCATGCAGGCTGCTGAAGACGACCAGCCTTCCGATTTCGGAAATTTCTTATCAGAGCGGATTCAACGACAGCAATTATTTTACTCGTCAGTTCACCAAGGTCTTTACACTATCTCCAAAAGCATATCGAAAAAACAGGTAAGTGCTTTCCACTCGTGGCCACGCAGGTTCATCTCCACACACGACGCCTCGCTAATGGAAGAAGCGACGCACCTGTGGATAAAAGGTACGTCGCTTCATGATTACAACTTCTGATAGTTAAAGTTTTTAAACGTAACCTCGCCGGAACCTTTCATCCGGAGAGCGATTCGTAATGCAAGAAATCCGCCCAACGAATTGTGATGCCAGCCGGAAGTTTCGAATGAGTGTTCAAATTTATTCCATTCCGATCCATCCGCACTGTAATAAAATACGACCTCATGCTCGTTATTTTCAAGACGTACGATGACCCGCCGATGCGGATAAGCCTTTGAAGGGGTCTCCCAGCCGCGAATAATACCGTATAAGCCCTCTTGGGATATGCCAAATCCGCTATACGTCGATTCATTATAAAACAATAAAAACTGCCCTTCCGATTCTTCGGAGAGCTCAATCTCCACTTGTGCCGCATACGAATGGTCCTCCGGCATAAAGACCAAGGGTGCCGCCTCGGTCGCAGCCTGGAGCGTTATCGCATGTTTCTGAAGGGTATACTGCATCTCATTGCTTGATTGATACCAGCTCCACGGATATCCCAGCCCGCCGGACGCGGCTTGAAATTCATCGTAAGCCATGCCGTGTGTGACGGCCCCGCCCGGCGGTTTAAGAATGGGCTCGTCGGTCTGACCATGAGGCGGGACGCGGAACCATCCGTCTTCCGTCCATTCCAGCGGTTCGAGCAGCGTTTGTCTGCCGAGCGTGTAGTACCCTTTTTCGTACGCGTGATAAACGATCCACCAGCCGCCATCCGGGGTGTCAACCAGTGAACCGTGCCCTTTGGAGCACCATCGTTCATTCCGGCTTTGCGTTCGAATAATCGGGTTGTAGGGAGAGTGCTCATATGGCCCCCATGGTTCTTTGGATCGGGCAGAAGCGACCATATGACTTGTCGCAGGACCCGATGTTCCTCCTTGCGCCACGGTAAGATAGAAATATCCGTTATGAAACGTGAGTTTGGGTGATTCCATAAAGTTTCCTTCCACGACCCATTCCTTCGGAAACGGCCAACCATCATACACTTTGCGAGGGGCGCCAACGGCCGACAGTCCGTCCTCGGCCAGTTCTACCATATAACCATCGCTAAAAAACAAATACCGATTTCCATTGGAATCCGCGACATGTCCCGGGTCAATTCCTTGAACCCCCACTTTTTGGGGATCGCTCCAAGGTCCGTATGGATGTTGTGCCGTAAGCACCATGATCTCTTCTTGGATGGGAGCATAGATATAAAACCGGTCTTTGTAGTATGTCAAATCAGGTGCCCACACATCGCCGGCATAATCGGTTAACGCTTTGGCGATGGGTTCCCAGTTCACCAGGTCTTTAGAGTGCCAAATCAGTAACCCCGGCGCAAACTTAAAACTGGAGTGTGTCATATAATAATCGTTTCCGACTCTGACCACGCTAGGATCCGCATAATCACCGGCCAATATCGGATTTCTATAGGTGCCGTTTCCTAAATCTCCGCTTGCTTGCATAATCCAAACTCCTCACATTCCATGATGTTATAACCTGTCCAAACTACAATTATAAGCAGATCGAAATGACTGGACCTTGATTATACGGTCATGGATTAGCACGATTGAGACATGACAGTGGCGGATCAACCATTTTATTATCAATTCCCGGCTTGCAGCAAAACCCGATCAACATAGACGTGATAGCGTTCATGATACACATGCGCAAGCGGGATGAACAATACATCATCCGCAACATGGCGGAAAGCAATCTCGTGCTGCTCTGTTTCCTTGATGAAACTTTCCTGTAACGACTCTTCGCGCAGCGGAAGGCGCAGATAGCCTTTTGCTTCAGAGAGCGCAGCCAAAATGTACGGGCCATACGCCAGCGACACACGCTCTTTCCGATCGGGCGCAGCTTCCAGACGGAGCCGGCAGTCCAAGAAGAGTTTGATCTCATCTCCGTCCTGCCAATCCCGACTCACGCAGATGTACCCTTTGGAATCTGCGGCCATATCGGCCTCCCGTCCGTTGATCTCCATACGACAGTCCGGCCCGCTCCAATATGGACGGCGAATCTTCAGTTCGAATGTCCCCGTCCCTTCCATCCGCAGCGACACATTCCCGGGGGTGTAAGTATCTACGTCCAGCATCAGCTTCACCTGCCGTTCCCGCCAATGGAGCGTTGAAGGAACAAACAGGTTTACGTACAGGGCGGACTCATCGTAAAAATAAACCGCCTCCGTATATTTCAAATGATTTTCCAACCCGGTGCCGTGACAGCAGGTGTTCCCCGCCACGTCAAAGGACTTCGCCCCAGCGGGCGCCAGCGGCATGAAATACGTGCTCCCTCCCGTCGGCTTATGATCGCAGGAGGCCAAAATGTGATTGAACATTGTTCGCTCGTAATAATCCATATATTCCGTATTCGGGCAATATGCAAACAATGCCTTCGTCAGTTTCAGCATATTATAGGAGGCGCAGGTTTCCGCGGTTTTGTCACTGAGATACTCACCGATCCTGCCCGGCTGCCGGAACATTTCGCCCTCACCGGTGCCGCCGATGGAATACGTATGGGCGCTCGTTACGGCCTGCCAGAAAAAGCGGGCCATATTGTAATATTCTTTCTCCCCGGTGGCCTGGAATATTTTTAGCGCGCCGATGATCTGCGGAATGTGCTGGTTGGCATGCAGTCCGCCGATGGCGTCAATCTCCGCGCGCATCGGGACAAACAGACGGTCATTGTCGAACAGTCTTGCCGCAGCTAGATGTTCGGGTTTATGCGTAATGGTATACAGCTCAGCGAGCGATTCGTTGATGCCGCCAAATTCGCCGGCGATGTACATGCCCCACATGGTTTTCAATACACGGTTCGAAAGCCTGCTTAAGCGGTGGTACACCCAATCCCCGAGCTTATCGGCAATCACCAGCGCCGTGCTATTTCCCAGATGGCGGTAACAGTCAAGCAGTCCGGCGAAAATTTTATGCAGAGTATAGTAAGGAGCCCATATCTCCGGATAGCGGGTAAACTGCTCCAGCAGGTCAAACTGCTCCTCAGAGTATCCGCTAAGGAAGCCGCCGTGAAAACCGGGTTGGCTTGCAAAAGCAAGCTGGCATTCCTCCAGCGAAGCGATCATATACTCTGCCTTCTGTTTAATGTCTTCATCCCCTGTAGCCGCATAGCACAATGCCAGCGCCGACAAGTAATGTCCTGTCGTATGCCCTCTCAGCAGGCAATCCGGCGAATCCCAGCCGGTCATTTCAGGGGCTCCGCACGTATCCAGCCCGGCGGCTGCCCGGAAATTATATAACATTTGGTCGTCATAGACCTCCTTCAAGAAAGCGAGGCTTCTGTCTTGAGCGGCTTTAAAGGCCGTTCCGGGCTTCAGAATGACTGCCCCAGCGGGAAAGCTATTCATGGCGGGAGCGGTGTCCATCATTTCACGCTCCAGCTTGGCCGCCGTCCAGACCTCCGCGCTTACCGGAATGGCCGTGTCTTTTAGCACCCCTTGGATCATGACGGAACCTGGCTCCTCAAAAGAGCGCTCTTCTCCTTGTTCCCAATCCACGGCATGGGAAATGACTTCCCCCTCTACCGTTTCGACCACAGCCACCGCCGGTAAATAAAATGTCCTGCCCAGCTCCGCTTTTAGACGTGTCGGATAAATCTGGGACACTTGAATTTTGTTTTCTTCCTCCAAAATGGTCACTTCATAGACTTTTTCCTTGATGCAGCCACCATACTGAAACGTAGCGTGCAGCGGGACCGTACGTTTGCCGATTCCGTATTTCGGCCGGGTCACCGAGCCGTCGTCATGGAGAAAGCGGGAATCCTCTGATGTCCAAGTGATCTTCGAGCCGTATTTTCCTTTCCGGGGCAAACGCAGATCGAATTCCACCGTTGCCAAATTACCCAGATACAGCGTCTCTATATCCTTCTTAACAATGCGCTCATCCTCTTTAACCGTACTCATGTCATGCCCAAGGGAAAACGATTTTTTCATATCCATGCCTCCTCTTCCCATTTCTTATATAACTGCTCTCTGGCATCTGGAATGCCTGAATGAAACTGGATCAAGGAAGAGGCGCGAACCCGGCGGACATGCTCCATCGCTTCATGCAGGTATTGTTCCTGATCCTTCCCCAGCGCCCCGGCATCGCGACAAATGGTGACGGCCGCAACCCTTCCCTGGGCCATGGCCACCCGTGCGCTCTCAATTCCCGCAATATTGCCGGCGACATACAAGCCCTCCGCGGGTGTCTGCATGTTCTCGTTGTGAATCGGGATATGACCGCCCAGTTCCTTCACATAAACAAAAGGGCAGCCGGCTACCGCAGCCAATTCCGCGAGCGGGTACAAGCCGCCGGCAAGAGCCACGAAATCCACCTGCTCCTCCCGCTCGCTTCCATGAATGATTTCACCTGCTCCGGTTATATCCGCCAGCGTCACGGATTCCACATGATGTTTACCGTTGATGGATATCGCGGCAGTACGCAGCTGCAAAGGAATATCCCAAATTTTCATTCCGCCCCGCGGAAAGAAGCGGGACACCGCACCAGCCATTCCCAGGCTTGCAGCCAGCTTTCCTCCGATTCTCATCAGCGGAGACGGCGCCATATGAGCAAGGTTCAGCAATCGTTTCACCGCTTCTTCAGGCAAAGCGTCCTTACCGGATACAGAACTTCGTTGTGGCAGCACAATCCCCGCAATCGTTACCCCGCTGACGGACAACTCGCGGGCAATCGCCATAGCGAGTACATTCACGCCGATAATCAGCCCTCGGCGGCCCGGCTTTACATAATGTACATTGGCCATCACCTGAGCGGCCCCGATCGACATGACCCCGGGCAGCGTCCAGCCTGGGGTCGGCTGAGGAATTTCGGCGGCCCCGGTGGCGAGCAGCACCCTTGGAGCCGTGAGCGATCCGCATGTGGTTCGTACAACCCAGCGCCGGTCAGTCCGGAGCATGCCGTGAACGGAAACACCGCAGCGGATGTCTACCCCCAGAACACGGCATTTTTCTATCAGCTGTTCCGCAGCCCGCCTTCCTACCCACCAGCGGCCATTTTCCTCGTGAAATTGCCCTAGCATGCGTCCACCCGGCTCTGGGAATTCATCCAGCACAGCTACACACAGGCCATGCTCGGCCGCCACTGCTGCGGCGGATAATCCTGCCGGACCAGCTCCTACAATCAACAGATCGAATGACGGTGTCTTGGTCATGGCAGCTTCCTCCCCGTAATATCATTGGGAAGCTGCCGCCCTTCGTAAATAAGCATCCCCTCTTCGAGCGGGGTAAGGCAAGAGCGCACCGGCCCCCTCCCTTCCACGTTCAGCCGGCATTCCATGCAGTGGCCGATGGCGCAGTACAGCCCCCGGGCCGAGCCGGTCTCCTCGTGTCTGCGCAGCGTTCGAATGCCGGAGGCCAGCAGGGCCGCCGCGATCGGCTCGCCTTGAAGTCCGGTCAGCTTCCTCCCGTTAAACGTAAAGCTCACCGGTTTCCGCTCTTTCCTCTGCGGTCCCAATATCGGATGAACAGGAATCCTCTCCATTACACATCATCCTTTGCCAGCTGGCCGAAGGTTACGGGCCGTACCGGCGGACGGTGCGCGAGCAGCTCCGGATCCCGAGGGGAATCCGGATTCTTGGTATGAATCCAGGCTTCGAGAAGCTGTCTGCATACCCTGCCTTGACAAGCTCCCATAGCGGCCCGCGTTTTCATTTTTAACTGCCGAGAAGTGCGGCATCCTGACTCGTAGGCGGCCTCCAATTGAACAAGGGTCACTTCTTCACAGCGGCACATGATCATATAAGAACCATTCATCGGAAGCCTCCTATCGATAAGAAATAGCGCACGTCTTAAGCTGAGTATAGAAATCCAGAGCAGCCTGCCCCTGTTCGCGCGTATGGGAGCTTGACAGTTTCATGCCGCCGAACGGGGACTGATATTCGACTCCCGCCGTTTCCTGGTTAACACGGACCATTCCCGCCCGGGCCTCGTCCAGGAACCGGTGGGCATAAGATAAATTTTGAGTAAACAACGAGGCGCTCAGCCCATAAATCGATTGATTGCATATGGCCACCGCTTCATCAAAATCGGTCGCTTCAAGCACTGCGGCGACGGGTCCGAAAATTTCCTCTTGAACCAGGGGATGCCCGGCGTTCAAGCCCCCAGCCACCAGCGGCCGGATATAGTAACCTTCCTGATCTCCGGTTACAGGGGGGCCTTGCGCCAAAATTTCCGCTTCCTCGTTGGCCAACTGCACATAAGACATCACCGTTTCATACTGGCTTGCGGACGCCACGGGACCCAGATAAGCCTCGGAGTCAAGAGCCGGAGCAAGCTTGATTTGGGATACGGCTTGTGACAACGCCTCGATAAATGTTTCATAAATTCCGGATTCAACGATAATCCGGCTTGTTGCCGTGCATTTCTGGCCAGCCGATCGAAACGAGCCGCTGACAACGAGCGGCACCGCCGTTTCAAGATCGGCGTCGTTTAACACAATCGCGGCATTTTTACCGCCCATTTCAGTCTGGTATTTAATATTGCGTTTTGCACAGATTTGAGCGATGTTCAGCCCCGTAGATGTTGAGCCAGTGAAACTTAAGGCATCCAAAGGGATTTGCTCCAGAAGGACATTGCCGATCTGACTGCCCTTGCCGACAACCAGATTCATGACGCCTGGCGGAAGCCCCGCCTCGGCAAAAACTTCAGCGAGCCTGGTCGCGGTTAACGACGCAAGCTCCGCCGGCTTCCATATCACCGTGTTTCCGCTAATCAATGCCGGGGCTATTTTCCAGATCGGAATCGCAACCGGGAAGTTCCAGGGCGTAATAATACCCGCCACGCCGAGTGGAACCTTTCTCGTGTACTGCAGCACGTTCTGCTCGCTGGAAGGGATAACCGACCCGTTTGCGCGGACACCCTCCGCTGCGTAATATCGGAGCAGATTCACTCCCCGCTTGAGTTCCCCCCGCATTTCTGCAATCGGTTTTCCCATCTCCATGCTTGCAAGAAGAGCCACGTCATCTGACTTGGCTTCGAGTACATCTGCCATGCGGTCCAAATGCCCGGCCCTGGCTGAGCCGCTCATGCGGGACCAGGAGGCACAGGCCTCGCGCGCCGCCTGCTCGGCCTGAATAACGTGTGATGGATCCGATAAATGCAGCACCCCCACCTGCTCTTTAGTGTTGGATGGATTGGTCACGGCGACTTCCCCCGCCGCAGGCTTGATCCACTCTCCGCCGATCCAATTACGGCTGTTTATCATTTCCTTCCCTCCTATTCCTGAATCCTCTAGCTTTTTGACCTAGGGCTTTATAGCTGGCTGATTCCGGTTGACGGCAAACTCATACGCTTCCTTGATCGCTGCATAATCGGCTTCAGGCAGCGGAAGGCGAGGCGGACGCGTTGGGCCTACCGGAAATCCGGCCAGCTCCATCATGTACTTGATCGATTGAACCAGCTGCGGACTGGCATCGAAGTGGAACAACGGGAGAAGATGGCGATACAGTGCGGACGCATCCTGAAGCTTGCCTTGTCTCGCCAGGTTAAACAGCTCCACGCCTTCCTTCGGCAGGGCATTCGGCACGCCGGAAATCCACCCCGAAGCTCCGAACAGCGCTCCTTCCATCGCTAAATCGTCGACGCCGATCATCACTTCCAGATCCGTATAGGCCAAAATATCGTGCACACGGCGGATGTCCCCGGAGAATTCTTTGACGGCAACTACATGTTCGAGCTTGGATAGTCTAGAAAGCAGCTGCGGCGTCAAATCGACCTTGTAATCATGCGGATTGTTGTAAACGATAACCGGCAGCCCCACTTCATTGATCGCCTCATAATGAGCGATAACCTCAAACTCAAGCGGTTTGTAATTAATCGGAGGCAATGCCATTACGCCGGCAGCGCCCGCATCCTTGGCATGCTGTACCCATTCGACCACCTGCTTGGTGGAAGGTGCAGCAGAACCGACTACTACCGGCACCCGGCCAGCCGCGGCTTCGATGACGGTTTCAACAACCTTGGCCCGCTCTTCCCGGGTCAAGGCTGCATATTCACCTAAAGATCCGGTCGGGATCAGACCGTGCACGCCTTGTGAGATGAGAACATCACAAAGCTCGACCAGACGCTGGTAATCAACCTCGTAATTCGGTGTAAACGGTGTGACAAGCGCGACATAAACCCCTTCAAATGTTGCCATATCGACATTTCTCCCCTCTAATCCGGTTTCGTTCCATATCCATTTCTATCAGTAAAGAACAAATCCTTCCGACAGCGGATCGGTCGGATCCAGCACGAAATTCATAAATCCCATAATATAAGCGGTTCCTGTAAGCCGAGGAATGACGGCTTTGTACCCGTGCGTTTCCGTTTCCTCCGCGATGCTTCCAACCGTTTGAGCGCCAGCCATCCCCTCGTAAATGACCGGCTGTCCCGGCTCAAGCAAGCCGTGGGAATGTAAAACCGCCATATGGGCAGCGACGCCGGCGCCTCCCGGCGACCGGTCAAGCTGAACTCCGGCAAATACAGCCGTGCTGCGATATGCGGGCCGGTTCGGGGTTCCGCCATCGCACCGTTCAACCCTTTGATAGAAAAACACGCCATGAATCCCGGAAATCCAGTCCAGTTCCGGATGCTTCACCTCGTGCTGCCGTTCGAGCTCATCGCGGATCAGCCTGCCCCACTCCCGCAGCTTCTGAAGCGGGAAAGCGCCTTCGACTCCAAATGCGGTTGTGTCGACCACGGCATAAAATTCGCCGCCAAAAGCAATGTCGACCCTCGCTGCCACGCCTTGAACATTCACCGTAACCTGCTTGGCATAAACGAAGCTCGGAACATTCAAAAAGGAAACGGACCGGACTTCATGCCCTACGCAGTCGGCATAAGCCGTTACAGTACCAGCTGGGCAATCGATCAGGACCCCATTGACCGCATCCGAAGGATCCAGCTGTCCCGTCGCCGTCCATGCCGCGACGGCCGCGATGATGCCGTGACCGCTGACGGCCGCGAGACCTTCCTGATTCAGGAAGAGCAATCCGAAGCGCGCAGCTGCCGTTGACGGTGCCGTGACAATCGCTCCCGTCATCTCGCGATGCCCTCGCGGTTCGGCCAGCAGAAGCTGTCTGACGGAATCGAAATGCCTTTTGAAAAATAATGACTTTGCGTGCTGCGAGGAGCCGCTTAGCTGCGGCAGGCCGCCAGTGATGATCCGCAGCGGCTGGCCGCAGGAATGGGTATCCATCGCCGCATACCATTTCGTTGTTTCCATAATGCTTGCCTCCGGTACGATTCATTAGAGCAGGAAAAAGCCCTGGTTCAGTTGATCCTGATCCTGCAAAGCAAACTGATGAAAGCCCGTGATCCAAGCCGAACCGGATATTTCGGGAATGACCGCCGACAAACTGCCCACCGTCGTTTCCTCCACAACCTTGGCCCGGAACAGGGAGCCCACAATGCTTTCATGCCAAAACTCCTCCCCCTTTTCAATCTCCCCCTTGGCGTATAGCACGGCGGCTTTCGCTGAGGTTCCCGTCCCGCAGGGGGAGCGGTCGATGCCTCCGGGAGGAACCACAACCGTATTCCGGCAGCGGGCCGACGGTGATTCGGAATCGCTGTAAAACTCAATATGGGTGAGCCCGCGAATGACGGGATTCTCGGGATGTACAACCTCCACCTCGCGATTGATCGCCTCCCGTATTTTTATCGCCAGCCGCACGATATCCGAGCCCCGGCCGGGAACCAGCGGCAGATGAAGCAATCGTGCATCCACAAGCCCGTAAAAATTGCCGCCGTATGCAATATCGACAGAAATTTCGCCGAGGTTCTCCACGTGAACCCGAACATCTTGCTTGTATAAAAAAGAAGCGACATTCGTGAACGAAACCTGCTTCACCTTGCCGTTCTCCACCATAAGCCTTGCTTCAACAAGTCCCGCCGGAGTATCCAGCTTGATGACGCTTTTGCTCTCGGGATAAATTCCTCCCTCGACCAGCGCGGTGCATAAACCGATCGTGTCGTGACCGCACATCGGCAAATATCCACCGCTTTCTATGAAAACAACCCCGATATCGGCTCTTCTGTCGCACGGGGGTGTCAGAATACAGCCGGACATCACTTCATGTCCCCGTGGCTCCAGCATCAGAGCTCGACGAAAATGGTCGTAATGCTCAGACATATACACCATCTTCTCAGTCATCGTTCGACCGATCAGCTCCGGCGCTCCGCTTGTCACGGTCCGGGTCGGGTTTCCCCCCGTGTGTGTGTCGACTGTACTCACCAGCTTGGATATTCTCACAAGATGACCTCCTGACGAACCGTCCCGCGGTGGAAACGGTCATAACGCAGCGGCTCTACCGGAATGCAGGTCGCTGCTCCGCTCAGCATTTCACTGATCGTTTTCCCCGTGACGGCGGCCAAACTGATGCCGTCGCCTTCATGTCCCGCCGCAATATAGAATCCGGGGATTTCATCAACGGGCGAAACAATCGGCAGATGATCCGGGGTCCAGGGACGCAATCCCGCGTAGGTTCGAAGCAGCGGAATCTGCTCCAGGACGGGAAAGAAGCGGATCGCCCTTTCAGCGATGAGCCGAATGACCTCCTGATCCACGCGGGCATCCATCCCTGCAAATTGGCGGCTTGAGCCGATCAGGAAATTTTGCGAGGCGGTCGGTTCAAAAACGAGCGCGATTCCGTACTGCTCAAATTTCGGATCAACGCTGCGCTTCCCGCCAAATTTGCTGATCAGATAGCCGAATTCCATCACCTTCCGTTTCCCGATGCTCTCCCATCGGGAAGCTACCAGGATATGCCCTTTGCGGGGCTCGATCGGAATATCGAGTCCGACCATTCGTCCAATATGCTTCGACCATACTCCAGCCGCATTGATGACGGTATTCGTGCGAATCGTACCGCCGGCTGTCTCCACACCGCGGATTCTACCGCCCGCATCAAGCAAAATCGACGTGACGGGTGTATGCACCCGAAGCCTGGCCCCATATCGGCGGGCGGCGGATGCCAGCGAGTAGGTGAGCAAAACCGGATTCACCGTAGAATCCGTGGCGCATTCCAGGCCCCCCAACAGATCTTCGGCCATATGGGGCCACTCGCCGCGCAGATCCTTATGGTCGAGCATGCGGAAGGGAAGGCCTGCCTCCCGTTGGCGTAAAACCCAGTTTTCGGCTGCAAGCATCTCCTCTTCCGTCTCGCAAACCAGGATGCTGCCAGGAGCCCGATACTCAAATTCCTCGTCGAGGTCCTGTACCCATTCCGCCACCAGCTCCTGTGATTTTAAGGACATCTGGCTGTCGAAGCCCGGATCCTTGTCAATCGCCAAAATGTTGCCGTCGCATTTGGAGGAGGTTCCCCCTGCGATTTCACCGCGCTCTACTACCATCACGTCCATTCCCGCTTTCGCCGTATAGTAAGCGATGGACATGCCGATAATCCCGCCGCCGATCACGACAACTTCCGCAGATTCAGCATTCATGGATGGATCCCATCCCTCCCCTCTATAAAACGATCAGCTCTTTGTTCGATGTTGTCAGTACTTCAATGCCGGTTTCTGTCACCAGAATGTCGTCCTCGATGCGAACGCCTCCGTAATCAGGAAGATAGATGCCGGGCTCAACCGTCAAAATCATCCCTGGCTCAAGTGGCTCTTCCGTTTGTTGAGAGAGCCGCATAGGCTCATGAATCTCCAAACCGAAGGCGTGGCCGAGGCCATGGCCGAAATATTCTCCGAATCCGCGGTTGGAAATATAATCCCTGGCCAGCGAGTCTCCTTCCTTCCCGGTCATTCCCGGTTTTAGCCCCTCCAGGGAAGACCGGTTGGCTTCCAGCACGATCCGGTAAATCTCCCGTTGACGTTCCGACGGTTTGCCGATAAAAACCGTCCGCGTCAAGTCGGAGCAGTATCCATCAACATTCGCACCAAAATCAAGGGTCACGAATTCATTCAAGCCCAGCAGCTTGTCGCTGGCTATTCCGTGCGGCAGCGACGAGCGTACGCCGGAAGCGATGATGGCGGGGTACGCCGACGAGACCGCGCCGTTTTTGCGCATGAAATATTCCAGTTCCGCTGCCACCTCCCTTTCGGATACGCCAGGCTTCATAAAACCCAAAATAAACTCAAAGGCCTTTTCCGTAATTTCGATCGCCTTTCGAATACAACGCTGCTCCGCCTCGTCCTTGATGCCTCGCAGCTTTTCGATGATTGGCCCGATTGGCAAGAGTTCGATGCCTCCAAACGTCCGCTCATACGATTCATAGTCCGCATAGGAAACATGATGTTGTTCGAACCCCAATTTCTTGACGCCGACCTCGTTCAATTTCTCACGGATCAGCTCAAGCGGCTGGCCCCCATGCTGCACTACCTCAAATGCCTTGGCCTGCTGCTCCGCTTGGCGGGTGTATCGGAAATCGGTTACTAGCCAAGCCTGACCCTGTGTAATGACCGCCCAGCCCGCGGTACCCGTAAAGCCGGTAATATATCTCCGGTTAAACGGGCTGGAAATCAACAGCGCGTCTATTTCCTTCCGCTCGAGCGCTTCCCTTGCCTTATTAAGTCGTTGAGACTCCATATTCTTCACACTCCCTCCGCATTGTGACAAATCGAATTTCATTGTTTTCAGAACTTAATGACATTACATTGAGTTATATTCAACTATGTTGAACTATAGGTATGCAAACACCCGCATCATCCTTTTATTCCGGTCAACGTAATCCCCTCGATAAAATAACGCTGACCTATGAAAAACACCACGATGACCGGCAGAATCACCACGGTCGAAGCTGCCATCAGCAGATGCCACTGCGCGCTGTGAAGCGACTGGAACATTTGCAGGCCGAGCGCGAGCGTGAACTTTCTCTCCTCATTTAAGTACACCAGCGGTCCCATAAAATCGTTCCAGGAATTCATAAAGGAAAACAAACCGATCACGATAAGGGGCGGTCTGGACAAAGGAATAATAATCCGGGAGAAAATGGTCCACGGGCCGGCTCCATCCACATAAGCCGCTTCGTCCATATCTTTAGGTATCGTGGAATAAAACTGCCTCAGCAGGAAGATATCAAAGGCTGAGCCGAACCATACCGGCAAAATTAACGGCACATAGGTGTTAATCAGATCGGCAAACCTCCAGCCGATAAAGGTGGGAATCAAAGTAACGGCACCGGGAAGCATCATGCTGGCCAGTAGCAAGCTGAAGAACAGTTTCCTTCCCGGCCAATCCAGCCTGGCGTAGCTGTAAGCACCGATCGAGCTGCTGAAGAGAGCCCCAAACAAGCAGCTGAGGGTAATGATCAGCGTGTTGCGGAAGAACCGGAAAAAGTCAATGGTTGTCAGCGCCTCGACATAATTTTGAAGTCGAAGCGGCGAAGGGATCCACTTCGGCGGCATCTCAAAAATCTGCAGTGAATTCATCATCGAACTGCGCACCAGCCAAAACAGCGGCAGCAAACAGAAGGCAGCTCCCACAACGAGGACCGAGTAAACGATAATCTGCGAAATACGGCGGCTTCTTTTCACAGGGAGCTACACCTCGCTTTCGTAAAATACCCAGGACTTCGACGTCCGGAAGAAAATCACGGTGACCAAAAGGATGATGATAAAAAGAATCCATGCAATGGCCGAAGCTTGCCCCATTTCTCCAAACTGAAAGGCCTGCCGGTAAATGTAATAGTTATAAAACAAGCTGGCGTTATTGGGACCTCCCTGCGTCATAATCAACGCCTCGGTAAACACCTGAAAAGCTCCGATCGACCCCATGATCAAATTAAAGAAAATAATTGGCGTCATCATGGGAATCGTAATATGCCGGAATTTCCGGATGGCGCCGGCGCCATCCACGATGGCCGCCTCGTACAAGGATCTTGGCACCCCTTGCAGGCCCGCCAAGAAGATGATGATGGTGCTTCCCATTCCCCATAGGCTCATCAAGACAATCGAAGGCACCACGGTTTCTTCGGAATACAGCCAGTCGAGTGTGGGCAGATTCAGTGCTTCTAGAAAGCTGTTGAACAATCCTAGATCAGGACTAAACAACCATAGCCAGATCATCGAGGAGGCGACCGCAGGTACGATGGACGGCAAATAAAAGATCGTGCGGAACACGGATTTGCCTCGGATAAATCCCATATTCAGTAAAAATGCGGCGATGAAAGAGAATACCAGCCCCAGTGGAACACGGAGGATCACATATTTGAAGGTGACCCATAACGAGTTGTAAAAATAGGGATCCGTTCCGTCAAAGAGCCGAGTATAATTGGTGAATCCGATAAATTTAGGCGTGTTGACAATGCGGTAATCCGTAAAGCTGAGCAGCAAGCTGGCGATCATTGGCAGCATGACAAACAACATCAGCCCCAAGATGCTGGGTAGGGCAAACAGGATGCCTGCCATTGCAATCCGGCGTTTGTGCAGAATATGAATCCCCCCCTATCTTAAATAACTATCGTTAAGGTCTAACAGGCCGTGATTTAAAGCGGCTTTTCGTAAAGAATCACCTACCGTAATATCCTTCGATCAGCGGCAGTACTTTGGGCTCCACGCCTCTTAACGCTTCTTCCGCGCTTTGTTTGCCCGTCCACACCAAATCAAGGGCGGGTGTGACGAGCGCGTTGATTTTATCCAGGTTCTTGACTTCAAATCCCGGGGTGCGGATGCCGTTTTCAATGGTTTGCTTCATAAAAGCTTCCGTATAGCCTTCCGGATGCGCTTTGTTCCCTGCCGCCCATTTGTTGATCTTCTCGGGATTCGTGTACCATTCTTTCTTCAGCGGCATCCATAACCCGCCCTCGATCAGCGGCAGCACCGATTCGGGATCCGCCATGTATTTATACAACAGCCATGCCTCTTCAGGGTGCTTGGTTGATTTGAAAATGACCGTCGGCGCGCCATCAAGCAGCGTGTTGCTTACCTTAAGCTTCGGCAATACCCCGACACCGAGATTAAAGTCCTGCTCCGCAAAGGCTTGAAGAGCCCAGTTGCCGGACACCGTCATGGCGACTTTTTTCGTCTGCAGCGCCGTGTCCGGCAGGTTTTTGGTCTGCAGCGGGGTAGGGGAAACATGATGAACATACATCAGATCCGCAAGCTTTTGAATCGCTTCGATCGCCTCCGGCTGGGCAAGCCCAAAACCTTTGCCGTCTTCGGTCAGAAAGTTGCCACCATTGGAGACTACCGCCGCCATCATGTTGTAAGGGTCATACTGAAGGCCGAACTGCCTGATTTTGTCCGGGTTAAAATTCGGATCCAGCGCATTTCTTCCTTGGTCATCCAGCGTTAATTTTTTGGCGTATTCCACAAACGTGTCCCAATCCCACGCTTTATCCGCCTCCGTCGGAGGCAGCTCGACTCCCGCTTCCTGCAGCAATTGTTTGTTGTACATTAGACCGTAGCCTTCAACGGCGGTGCTCATCCCGATGGTATTGCCTGGATCAATTTCATACCATACCTGGTCCAGGTAGTCCTCTTTGTTAAAATCAGGGTCGTTCTCCATCAGCGGCGTGAGGTTCAACAGTTTCCCGTCACGCCCCCAGCTCAAAGCCGCTCCCGATGACAAATAACCGAGATCCGGTGCCACATTGCCTGCCACCATCGTAGTCAATTTTGTCAAATAATCAGCCGGAACATGCATTGGCTCCACCTGGATGCCGGTCTCCTTCTCGAAGCGTTCAAGCGCTTCTGTAACCGTTTTCTTTTCAATCGTGTCTCCCCAGAAGGAAAATTTAAGCGTAACCGTTTCCTCCTTGCCTTGGCCTTCCTTGCCAACTTGCCCTTCTGAAGCTCCTCCGCTGTCCGAACAGCCTGCCAGCAATACGCTGATGGCCAAAGTTGACGATAAAACCGCCCCTGCAAGACGTTTGGTTATGTTCATCTACTCACCCTCCATTCATTGGCTGATCGTTCATATATTTATTGTAAAAAAGAGCCGTCCCAAAAAAAATTCTAACATTTTTGTATTGGTGGAGAATTTTCAGTTATTTGATATAGGCAGGTTGATGTTTACGATGGTGCCCTTTCCTTCAACCGAAGTCAGGGTGATCCCGTAAGCTTCCCCATAAATGAGTTTGATTCTTTTATCCACATTTCGGATGCCGATGGAATCGCCTTCGAGCTTGATCAGTTGTTCTAATTTGGCGGGTGGGATGCCCGTTCCGTTATCCTCCACCGTAAACTTGCGCGCCTCGCCAGCCATCCATCCCCGAATGGCAATCCTTCCCCCGCTGTGCAGACGGGAAAATCCGTGGACGATCGCATTCTCGACAAACGGTTGCAGGAAGAGTTTGGGTACACGGTAAGCATAGAGCTCAGGAGCGATGTCATACTCGACGGTAAACCGGTCCTCGAAACGCTGATTCGTGATGAATATGTAATGTTTCAGCCAGTTCAGTTCCTCGGCCAAATCACCGGTGTCCTGGCTGTTCTCGGAGGTATAATGCAGCATGGAGGACAAGCTGACAATCATGCGGCTTAATTCTCTTTGGTTGTTTTCAAGCGCCGTCCAATTCATGATGTTCAGGGTGTTGTATAAAAAATGAGGATTCAGTTGTATGTTCAGCGACATGATCTCGGTTTCTTTTTCTCGTAGCTTGACTTTGTAATTCTCTTCAATCAAATTGTTGATCTTGAAGTTCATTTGATTAAATTTGTGGATTAACAGCCCCATCTCGTTGTAGGATTCCACCGGTATTCGGGTATCAAATTCACCTTCGCCCGTCTTTTTGATCGCCTGAAGGAGTTGATGAATGGGCCTGATAACGGTATTGGCAAAAACAAACGCAAGCAGGAGCGAAAAAAGCAGGAGGGCGACAGCCAAGTATAAAGTGTAGGATTTAATCTCCGGCAAAAAAGCGGCCGCCAACGCTTCGGGCGATATGGTGACACCCGATATCCAGCCCGTTACCTCCGATGTATCAAAACAAACGATGAGCGGTTTCCCATCCTGCGTAACCGTCAAGGTCCCACTCTTCAATTTCACCATTTTGTCAAGCCAACCGGGATCGACGCCCCTATCTCCCTGCTCGATGCTCGTGCCCGCCACGGGCTTTCCGTCCGGGCTGACAATAAAAAAAGAAGCTCCTGTGGAAGGGAGCGTGTCAGCGAAGCGGGAATGATAGATTTCCGGATGATAAACAATCGCCAGCACCGGGAGTTCAGCCTTGCCCTCTAGTTCGATGACTTCGCCATTGTTGATGTTGAACAGCTTCAGCAAGCGGACACCCGCCAGCAGGCGGTCATATTCGGGAGGCTTGGAGCGGCTGATATCCTGCTTAAACATCTGATCAAACGAGAAGGTAGGCACCCACTGCATGGCACCGTCCCCCTGTAATGCAGCCTGGTATAAAGCCGTTTGATTAAAATTCCCATATGGGATGAAAGCGGAGGCGCCCGTTGGGCCAATGTTGGAATAACTGGTCATGAGGTGGATGGAATAGATTTGCTCCAAATCCGTAAAGTATTTGTTTAACGCGCGGCTGACCTTTTTCTCCATCGTGATCATGCTGTATTCGTCATGCGGATTTGCATGCAAATACTGCTCATACAACGTTTGTTCTGCGATGATGGCCAGGCTGCTTTCTTCCACCCGTGCAAGCTCCGTGTCCATGATTTCATTGTTTTGTTTGACGATGGAATAAAGATTTTGCCGGGCAAATTCGGAGACAAACTCTCTGCTGGAGTTAAAATATTTCCAGCTCAGGATGCCAAGAGGTATCGAAACAATGAGGGCATAGGTTAAAAAAAGCTGAAACCTGTAGCTGAGATCTTTTAAGCGCGGCAATAAACAACGTCCTCTCAAATGACATCCCTTCCTTTTAGCGAGTAGCGGATAAATGGCGATATTCTTCCGGGCTTGTGCCAAATTCCTTGCGAAACAGTCGTATGAAGTACTTTACATCCTTATACCCTACGCACTCGGCAATTTGGTAAACCTTTTGAGAAGTTTGCAGCAGCAGGCCTGCGGCCGCTTTCATTCTAGTATGTGTGATGTACTGATGGACGGTCATGCGGGTATGCGTTTTGAACAGCATACAAAAATACGAGGCATTAAAATGAAATTTTACCGCCAGTGTGCTTAGTGACAAATCACCTTCACTATAGTGCGCATCAATATAGGCTTTGCAGCTGTCGATAATGGACCCGGCATTGTACTGCCGCCGTTGTTCCAGGCGATCCGTCAGCTCGAGGATCCATTGCCGGGCCGCCTTAACTAATTCATCAACGGTATGGCAATGCAGCAAAGCTTCCTCGTAGACGGCGCTATGTAAGGGAGCGAGCCCTTTCTCCATTAGGAGAGAGGTGGCTTGATGGATAGAGGCCGCGAGAAAGTATTTCAATTTTTCCGGCTCGGGATAACCGCTGCTGACGGCCTGGTGAACAGCCGAATCCAGACAGGCTTCGATTTCCGGCTTATTTCCGGATAGTACCGCTTTGGTTAATCCACTGAATTCAAGCTTCACGACGGCCGGACGATCTGCGTTATCCAGTGGCTCGGCTTCATACACCGCCCCTCCGCCTTTATAAAATCTTGTTTTGAGTGCGTGACAGGCCTGCTGGTAAGCTTGTTTGGCTTCCTGTCTCCATTCCGTAAAATAACGGCCCATGCCAAACGTTAGTTCCACCCCGTATTCACGCTGGAAGTATTGAATGACCTCCTGCAGCTTCGAGTTCAAACCGGGAACAACCATGGAGGGAGGATCGGAGCTTATCATCAAGACGGCGAGCATTTTGTCCTGTAAGCAAAAAGCGCAGGAAAACCCCAATTCCTCGATCATCGGCAGCAGTATCCCTTTAAGTCCGCTCAGCAGAAGTTTGTGATCTTTCGCCTCGCCAAAAACAGCGGTGAGCACGATACCGTGCTTAAATTCCGGGAACGTGCTCTCCAGTAACCGATAATCCTCGTCGGACGGACATCCCTCCAACATCTCGGAAAGCGAGGATTCAACGGACGCAAGGCGTACAGCGCTTGCTCTGCGCTCCGCTTTTGCAAGCAGCGGCAGAATGTTTTGTTCTTCAACCGGTTTCAGCACATAATCGCTGGCGCCCAACTGGAGCGCGCGCTGCGCATAAACAAAATCGGAGTAAGCGCTCATAATAATGATGCTTTCATTCCCCCCGTGGCGGGTCAGATGCTCCATCAATTCCAGGCCGTCCATCACTGGCATCTGAATGTCCGTAAAGACCAGATCCATCCGCTGAAGCTCCATGCTGTGCAGAGCTTCCGCCCCGTCCCTGGCATGAAAAATGTTATACTCCGGCTTCAGAGCCTTCAGCATCCGTGACATTCCTTTTCTGTGCTTCGGTTCGTCATCCACAACCAAAATGTTTAACATGATCCATCCCCCTTGTACTGTGATGAAAAAAAGCCCACGCGGAAATCAAGTAAATGGGAAGTTTGAACTGCCATCGTTTACATGAGTCCTGCATGGGCTTCATTAACATTGCATGATATTTATTTAAAATCACCCTCTCCTAAGCATTGGAGTTGGAGCAAAACACCGACAGATACTTGACCTCATCGGTAACCAGTGTATATGAATGATTTTCAACCGAATCGAAGTACAGGCTGTCACCGGCATTTAACGTGTACTCTTCTTTCCCTACGTAATAAATCATCGTGCCTTCCAGCACATAAATAAATTCCTGCCCGACATGAGAATATGTCCTTTTGCCCGTTTTCCCTTTCTTTGCAACAAAATAAAACGGCTGCATTAATTTCTCCGGCCGTTCGGCCGCAATCGCGGAAAACGAATACCCTTTATCCGTCTGAACCATTTTCCCTTCACTTCTAGCTTTCGGTGTATATACCGTTCCATTCAAATCGCTGTCGTCCAGCAAAATCGAAATTTTGGTTCCAAGCGTTTCGGCAATCTTGATGAGCGTTCCGATGGGAGGCACCGTCTTCCCATTTTCGATTTTGGACAACAAGCTCTTGGTGAATCCGCAAGCCTTTGCGATGTCATCCAGGCTCCGGTTTTGCTCCTTTCGAAGCCTTCGGATTTTGCTTCCCAATTCCATACGATTGTTCTCCTAGTAAAAATAATGTCATTCAACCTAGTTTAATAAAATGAAACAACATTAAATTAAAGTTGTCAATAAAAATTAACAAATATGCCTAGACAATTTAACATACCTGTGATTTTTAAAATGCGGAGGGAGAATAAATCAAATCAGTATTACCCGACCTTTAAAAAACCTCTCGTGGGCAGATATACTCCGCTAACGAGAGGCTTCTAACGAGTACAGTGATCGACAGGCCGAGATGGCCAGGAGAAAGCCTGAGGAATCCTCAACTATCCATGCGACCTACCCAATCTTGCAAAGTAGCTCACTACAAAATCACGAAACTGCACTGCAGTATGGGTTATATAGCGGTCCTGAGGCCAAGATAGGGCAATCGAGCGATTGCACCAGTTTTCTTCTAGTCGCAGCAAGACGACTTCAGATCCGTTGGAACCGCCCCAAGTAATAGATGGAAAAAAAGCAACACCTTGACCCGCGCGAATCAACCCGCGGACTGTGGCAGGGTCATCGCTCTCATATCGGATCTTCGGAGTAAACCCCGCAAGACGACAAAATGCATCGGTCGTCTCTCGTAACGATTTTCCCCGAGGAAGCATAATAAAACTCTCATCCTTAAGCTCCCTTATTCCAATATGTCCGCGGTTAGCAAGATGGTGCGTTGTGGGAACTGCAACGTAAATGTCCTCCTTAAGCAATGAAACAGACGCGGTCCCCTGTGGAAGTGAAACAGCATCGGAAAGGCAAAGATCAAATTTTGTTATTCCGGTATATGATTCGGAATGCTGAAGAAGATGGAATTCAGCGTGGGGACATTCCTTACGGAAATCGGCCAATAAATCTGGTAGTAGGTGGGATGAAACACGAACGTCCAGAGCTATGTAAGGTCCAGCCGCACCGACTAGATCTTGCAGCTGCAGTTTACCATCTTCAATCGCTTTCAAGGCGATATCCACTTGATGAAGAAACAACGCGCCATGATGATTCAAACGTATCCGTTTGGGCTCACGGTCAAAAAGCTTGGTGCCCAGCTCAGCCTCGAGGGAAGCGATCATTTTGCTAAGTGCTGGCTGAGAAATATGTAAGTAGTCTGCTGCTTTCGTAAGATGCTGCATTCGAGCCGCGGTCTGGAAATATTTTAGCTGAAGCAGTTCCATTGCTGTTCCTCGCTTCCTATGATACATAACTTCTAGGTTATGTAAATTATGAATTAACATATATTATAGCTCATGCAGAAAACAAGTTATACTAATTCAAACCATATGATAGGAGATGACTCCTTTGATCGTACAAACGGATGCCGGGAAAGTTGCAGGTGTGCTATGTAAAGGCGCCCACGTATTCTGGGGCATACCTTATGCGGCTCCAGCAAACGGAAATCGCAGATTTAAGCCTCCTGCACCTCCACTCCCATGGTCAGGTATAAAAGACTGCCGTCATGTCGGAACGATTGCCCCTCAAAACGTTGGAGCGCAGAGTTCAATTACAACTCTTGTTCAGTCAGAGGATTGTTTACATTTGAACGTGTGGACCTCTGGCTCTGACAAAGAGCTAAAGCCAGTGCTGGTGTTCATCCATGGCGGTGGGTTCATATCCGGAAGCGGAGCAGACAGTGACGGTTCCCGGTATGTGGTGGAAGACGGGCTGGTTTACGTATCCATTAATTATCGTCTCGGGGTGCTAGGTTTTCTCCACCTAGAGGACATTCTTGGTGAGGAGTACATGACTTCTGGGAACAACGGCATGCTTGATATTGTATTTGCGCTGGAGTGGGTCCAACGGAATATCTCCGCCTTCGGCGGTGATCCGGAACGCGTTACTGTCAGCGGGGCTTCCGCCGGTGCCAAATGTACCGCTTCGCTGTATGTGATGGAGGCTGCACAGGGGTTATTTTGCCGAGCAATTGCTCAGAGTGGTGCCACTCAGGCGATAAGGGATCGAAGCACTGCGAACGTGACAACACTTCGGATACTTGAAAAGTTGGGCTTGTCTAGTGATCCTGGGCGATTGTTGAAGCTTCCTTTCGAGCAATTAATTGAGGCACAGTCCGCCGTTGGATGCGGCACCTCGCGCAGTCTGCATATGTTCGGGCCAGTAGCAGATGGGCGCATCATACCCTTGAAACCACTCTCAAAATTGGCTAATCGTGAGAAGATGCCGCCGATGCTGATTGGAACAAACGAAGATGAGTCTACTATTTTCATCCACAACGATATTGAGCTTCAATCTCCAAACCCAGTAACACTGGAACGATTCTTCGGGAGAAATGCTTCAACTATATGGGCAGCGTATCTATGTTATTCCGAAACGATGTCAGATGCAGATGCATGGCGCACGATATTAACCGAACATTTATATACGGTTGGAGCCATCCAGTTCGCGAATGCACTGGCTTCCTCAGGAACCCCTGTATGGATGTATCGTCTACGCAGCGGCGGTGTCCTGGGAGCGACGCATGGATATGAAAGCAGCCTCATTCATTTGGCAAATTCATCGTACCCGGTCCCTGTCCATCTGACCAATGATCCCCACACCATACCAACTGAACAATATGAACTGGCAAGGAACATGCGTAAATCCTGGTTAACCTATATTCGTCATGGGAATCCCAATTCAGACGCATTACCCGTTTGGCCAACTTATAATAATGAATGTAGTACTATGGTGCTGGACAAAGTCAGTTACGTCCAAGAGAATATGCCTCAGCCTGCAGGTATAGGTGTTCACCATCAAGTATGGAGAATTTTAGATGCAGATGATTAACATTACGCTTGTGATGGTATTGCTTGGCCTTCTCTTAGGCTTTGTTGGCGCTGGGGGCTCTGGTTTCATTATCTCCATATTAACGGTCGTTTTCGGTTACCCCATACATTTAGCGTTAGGAACGGCATTAGCGGCCATGTTTTTCTCCTCTCTTTCCGGTTCGGTCAGCCATTATCGTGAGGGGAACATGATATTGAAGACAGGTATTATTGTCGGTTTAGCCGGAGCAGCGGGCGCATGGATCAGCTCAGGCTGGTCATCATTCATTCCGGGGAGCTGGTTGGGCCTGATGACCTCCGTGATGCTATTTGCATCAGGGATTGCCTTGTGGCTAAGAATGCTTCTCGCCCGCACGGGTCCGAATGGTTCAGAGGACATGACACTGGCTCTCGCCAAAGGGCTGCGATATTGGTCCTACGCGATACTAATCGGTCTTGTTACCGGAATCTTGTCTGGACTGTTCGGCATTGGCTCCACGCCCTTCATCCAGTTGGGACTTATGCTGCTCCTGGGCATGCCCATGCGTTATGCTGCAGGTACAACCATGTTGGTTATCATTCCAACTGCACTGGCAGGTGGAGCAGGCTATTTTAAGATAGGTTATCTAGATGTACATCTGCTAATTGCAGTTGTGATTGGAACCATGTCAGGTTCGTACGTAGGGGCAAAATTCACAAAACGTGTTCCTGTGGCTTGGCTTAAAACATGCATGGTTATCACGCCGATGATTGGAGCAGCAATATTACTGCTGAATGTATAATATGAAGAATTACTTTTTCTATGCTAGTTTAGCGACTTCGAATGGTACCTCGTCTCGCAACAGCTAGATTAAGCTAAACGGTTTTATACTCCTCCTCTTTAGCGATAACCTCCCTTGCTGCTTCTATGAAAGATAATATGATGGGTGAAAGCCACTTGTCTTTATGCCATAACATCTGTGTATACACGTGCAAGTCCGGAATTTGCCATGGAAGAGCAACAAGCTCGCCCCGTTCAACTTCGGCTCCCGCGACGATTTCAGGAAGAAAGGCAATACCGATTCCCGTGATTGCACATTGTTTAATGGCTTCGGCACTCTGAAACTCTAAATACGTAATACTATCAATGCCCTCTTTCTCAAATGAGCGGTCAAACATCGTTCGATAGGGACAACCCTTTTCATTCGTCAGGAACACTTCTCCGTGAAAATCATCCAACTGCAGCACAGTTCGTTTAGAGAGCGGGTGGTCTGGAGCGGCGAAAAGGCGGAACGTTTCTTCCAGCAACGGCTCCACTGCAAGCGTGCTTGCGCGAATGGGTTCGTCCAGCATGAAGACGACATCCGAGGTTCCCTCAAAAAGCGTTTGCTTGAGCTCCTGATTGGGAACGGAGCGGAAGATCAGACGCACTCCAGGATAGCGCGAACGAAACAGGCGAAAGACAGCGGGAAGCCGATAGGCGCAAAGAACCTCGTTGGCACTGATCGTTAGAGTGCCGCTTAAGCTTTCGTTGTCATGAACGACGCTGCGAGCTTCGTCCAATTGGTTTAACACGCCTTCGATATGAGTCAAAAAGCGTTTACCTGCAGTTGTAAGAACGAGCTGTTTGCCCAAGCGGTCAAAGAGACGAACACCAAGCTCATCCTCCAACGCTTTCATTTGCATTGTGACGTTGGAGGGGACATAATTCAGCACTTCCGCAGCCCGACTGAAATTTAAAGTTGATGCAACCGTGCGGAACGTGTTCAGTTGGCGCAATTCCATCATTCCATCTCCCTTTACTTTCAAAATTATTGAATATAGCTTTGAAAACCATTCACTTTTATTGAGAGTATCACGGAACTATACTAACAACAAGAAATACATTCTAAATATATGGTTTCATTTTGAAGGGAGTTAACAATACGATGGATTATGAGATTTTTGATTTGGGTGACGTAACCTTGCAATCAGGAGTGACGTTACCGAGCGCTTTTCTTGCTTATAAGACTTATGGAAGATTGAATGAACAAAAAGATAATGTCATCGTCTATCCAACGGCTTTTGGCGACCAGCATGTTCAGAATGAATGGTTGATTGGAAACGGCATGGCACTGGATCCGGACAAATATTTCATTATCGTTCCTAATCTGCTGGGCAACGGATTATCTTCGTCCCCCACGAATACGCCGCCTCCTTTTGACAGAGCTAACTTTCCACAGGTAACCATCTATGACAACGTTAATTTCCAGCATCGGCTGGTGACCGAAAAATTCGGTATTCAAAAGATCGCTCTCGTCGTTGGATGGTCCATGGGAGGCATCCAGGCATTCCAATGGGGGGCAAGTTACCCCGATATGGTGGAACGAATTGCTCCTTTTGGGGGCATTGCCAAGCCTTGGCCCCATACATTTGTGGTTCTGGACAGTATGAAAGCTTCGCTGCTGGCTGCGGTAGGCTTCGATTCAAGTAAACTAAACCAGCTGACTTCTTCAGACATGCGCGCCGTTGGCCGGGTCTATGCGGGATGGGGATTATCACATGCGTTTTATAGAGAGGAACGTTATCGTGAGCTGGGATTTGACTCCCTGGAGGATTTTGTGGCTGGTGTTTGGGAAGACAGCTTTATGAAGATGGATCCGCATAATGTCCTGACCATGTTATGGACAGGCCAACATGCAGATATTAGTGCAAACCCCTCTTATAACGGAGATTTCGATAAGGCGCTTAAGAGCATTAAGGCTCTTGCCTGCATCATGCCGGGGAGCACGGATCTCTTTTGCACTGCGGATGATAACGAATACGAGGCTAAGCTTATGCCGAATGCTGAGTTTAATCCTATCGAGTCGATCTGGGGCCATTTTTCCGGCCGCGGAATCAACAGTGCCGATAATAAATTTATTGATGACAACCTAAAGCGCTTGTTGGGTCTTAGTGCTAACGGATAAATCATATTCACAGAAAAGGCGGTGCAGCTAAATGCTGCGCCGCCTAGATTTGAGTTGTCACCGTCTGGCGTTCGCAACATAACAACTTCCTCTTTAACGTCTTGAAGCCCTATGATCCGCTCCACCCACTCGCATTTACATCAATTGTTGCGCTATCTCCCAAATATGTCCGCCCGCCTCTTCATAAAACGACTTCGAAGCATGCAAATCCTCGACAAACAAAGTAATGACAGTTACGCTGCAGGACCCTAAAGAAGTCATTTCTACACCTCATCTCGTTTTTTATGTATCAGACAAAGAGTCCGCCTAAGCGATCATCGGCAGGAGGGGGATTGCCTAGATGTTTTGCCATCGATACGATTTGACCTTTGTGATGAAATTCGTGTGTCACAGCATGGGTTAACAGCAGCAGAGGAGTAGGTCTCCTTGGGTAACCCTGCCATTCATCACCTTGCTCAATAGGTTCAAAACAGCGATCGTAATACGCTTTCAAAAATCGTTCCACGATTTCGTCTACTTCCGTAAATCTGTTACGGACATCCTTCACATCTGCACCTTCAATCTCGTGTACAGTAGTTTCCTTGTGTTCACTGATCTTCTTAAATGCGAAGGATCCCAGCCAGAACCGATAAGAATCTGCAACATGAAATTGGGTCCGTAGGATCGTCCCGTGCCCAAACTCGGGAATTGTTTGATGTAATACATTAGAGGGCATCTCTTCCAAAAACGTAAACAAGGTTTCCCTAGCGGATTTGATCCAATCGTATTGTTGCTGCAAGATTTCAAGCATTCAAATCACCCCTCTAATTTTAGATTAAATGATTACTTCCCTCTTTGGCTTATCCTAACACAATGCAAGTAGTACGATTTCTTATCATTTACCCTTCCACGATATCTGCCCGTAAATCAGTTGCAATTTCAATCATGAGGGGCACGAGCTCTTGATGGGAAACGGCTACATACAACTCCCCCATATAGAGTCTGAATGGAATCAAGGCTTCTCCATGTTTCCATACAAAGAAATCCCCTTCTATAGACATGGTGCTCTCCTCCCCTTTCACAGTCAGCACCGTCTGATAAGTAAAATCAGCTTTGGATGAAAAATATGATTGGCATTCTTCCAATGAAATCTCCTGATTGTTAGAGTTTGGTTGCATGGATCTCGTGATCCGAAAACGTTGATTCATAAATATCCTCCAGAAATAAAATAACTTGTATCTTCGATTACTTTTATCGTTTAGCTCTTCTCTACGGTAGAGGTATCGAAGCCCCACCGACTCAGTCCAATACTATTCATACCACGATTGGTTAACCTCGTCTACACTGCCACTGACTTTCCATGCGTTCAATGAAAATCCGATTGGTATGCCGGATCATCTTTGATATGCTGAAATCAAACACATGAAAACTGGAGATGAAGCATGAATGTATAAGATACTAATCGTGGACGATGAAGCGGATCTTCGAAAGCTGCTGACCGATTACTTTGAAATCAACGGATATTTCGTCATGACGGCCAAGGACAGCCGGGAAGCTCTGCGAAAAGTGGAGCTAGGACCTGATCTCGTTTTGCTCGATATCAACATGCCTGAGGAGAACGGCCTTGAAATATGCGAAAAGATCAGAGGTTTTGTCTCGTGCCCCATCTTATTTTTGACCGCTCGAATCGAAGATGCCGATAAAATTGCCGGCTTTCGGGCAGGAGGCGATGACTATATCCTAAAACCTTTCAGTATTCGTGAGCTCGGCGCCAGGGTCGAAGCGCATTTGCGCAGGGAACAGCGAATCCTAACCAAAGCCTCGGTGAGGTTTAATCACGATTTAGTCATTAACTATACGGCCCGGGAGCTCTATTTCCAGGATAAACGAATTCCTCTGGCCAAAAAAGAGTTCGACATTATCGAGCTGCTGTCCATGAATTCCGGCATGGTGTTCGAGAGGGAGCGCATGTACGAAAAAATTTGGGGATTGGACGAAGAAGGCGATAGCAGCGTCATCGCAGAGCATATTCGGCGAATTCGCTCCAAATTCAAGGAATACGGCTGCGACGATCGAATCGAGACGGTTTGGGGAGTTGGGTACAAATGGCCAAACTCGTGAATAGGCTGCTGCTAAAAAGACTTAACTTGCTGCAATCCTCCATCCTGTTATGCATTCTCACGCTCTTGGCCGTGCTGGCCATCATCACCGTGGAGTTCGCCTGGGCGGAGAACCTGCGGGAGCGTTTTGGAGAGACCGATTGGATTCTGCCCTCCCTCGTCGCGGCGGTGCTGCTGACCGTGGCCGCCGGAATTGTCAGTATGGCCGTTCTATTGTACAGATGGAAACTTAAACGACCGCTGGAGATACTGAAGCAAGCATCCGAGAAGATTTCGGCCAACGATTTAAGCTTCAGCATCTCCTATGACAGCCGGGACGAGATGGGCGAGCTGATCGCCGTATTTGAAAACATGCGATCACAATTGGAAAAAAATTTAAAAGCGCTCTGGCGTTCGGTTGAGGAGCGCAAGCAGCTCAATGCTATTTTTGCCCATGATCTGAGGACGCCGCTGTCTGTGCTGAAAGGATACGCCGAGTTTCTCGAGACCTATTTTCCCGAGAAGAAATTGTCAGAAGCAAAGGTGCTGGACCTGATCCATACCATGAACCTTCACATCGTTCGCCTGGAGAACTATGCGGAGGCCATGAACTCGATTCAAAAGCTGGAGGATGTCCCGGTGCATCGCGATCGGATGGACATCCTCCCTTTCACGGCTATGTTGAACAATAGTGCCGAACAAATGGTTAGACAATCCGGCAAAAGCTTCGTCTTTTCCATTGAAAACGCTAATGCTGAAATCAACCTGGATGCCCATGTCGTCATGCAGGTATTCGAGAACCTGGTGGCCAATGCGGCCCGATACGCAACCCATCAGGTGAACGCTCGCTATGTCATTCGGGGTGACTCTATGCATATTACCGTCACGGACGACGGACCCGGTTTCTCGGAGGAAGCCCTGGATAAGGCTGCGCTCCCTTTTTACCGCGGGGACATGTGGGATGCAACCGAACATCGTGGGCTAGGACTATATGTTTGCAAGGTGCTTAGCGAAATACATGATGGGAGCTTGCAGGTCGAAAATGGACCTCATGGCGGAGGATGTGTGACGGCAAGTTTTGGATTGTAGTTGATAAATAGTTGAATATTATCCGATAGCATTTCCTTAACTTGATTGAAGGAGTGCTATGATGCCGAACACTAAACAAAGAATGTTAATCGTATTTACCTGCTTGCTGCTGCTATGGACCGCGATGGCAAAGTCCGTATCCGCCTTGGAAGTCCGAGACCGCACGAAAATTTGGCGGGAGATCGACGAATACATGAGTCAGAGCATGAAGGCAAACCATATCGAAGGTGCGTCCTTGGCGATTTCCCTAAACGAAGAGGCTTTCTACACTAAAGGCTATGGTACATTTGCAGATAGCAAAAGCATAACGGGCGAAACCCCTTTTCCCATTGCTTCGCTCAGCAAGTCCTTTACCGCATTAGCCGTACTGCAGTTGGTGGATAGCGGCCGGATTGATCTGGATGAGGCTTACGTTTCTTATTTCCCCGAACTTTCACCACGGGATCCCCGAGTGCATGACATTACGGTTCGGCATTTATTGAATCAGACCAGCGGTCTGACTGATAGAACAAATCCAGATATGACAAGGACTCCGCAATTCCAATCACTGCCTGAAGCAAACCGGTTATTAAACGAGGTTGAGCTCGCCCATAAACCTGGAACAACTTACAGTTACCATAATCCTAATTACGTGCTGTTGGCGAACCTCGTGGAAAGCATCAGTGGAGAGCGTTTTTCGGATTACTTGAATCGTCATATTTTCAACCCCCTGGGTATGAACCATACCTACAGTGTCAGCACGACGCATCAAATCAATGGGAATGAAGCTATCCCACCAGGTCATTACTCGATTCTAGGCCGCTCCGTGAGTCGCTCAGAGCCGCTGTGGTTTATTGACGGTCCTGCAGGCATCGTTTCAACCGCGGAAGACATGTCCAAATGGATGATTGCCCAATATAGCGGCCACCTTCTTTCCCCGGCGCTGAGGAATCAATTTCATTCAGCCGGAGAGACTTCGCCGTACGGCATGGGATGGCTCGCAGACCAAGACGAATCACGCGGCCGTACAATCTCTCACAGCGGCATTTTCTGGACGTATAAGTCGGAAGAAACGGTTTATTTGGACGAGCAGATGGGGATTACGGTGATGTTTAATTCGGGATTGAACGCATTTGTGAATTACTCGGAAGTCATCGATGGGATCGCGGCTATTATGAGGGGAGATCAGCCCGAAATCTCTTTTCTTAACGACCGAAACATGGCAATGATCATGATGACGCTGATTCTCGCAACGCTTGTCTGGGGTGCCTATGCTTATGTTCGTATCCGTCGGAGGAAGAAACGCCTTACTGCCGGTATGTTCATTCTGACAATGGTCGTTAGGCTGATTCCGGTCCTCATCCTCTTGTCTCTCCCCCCATTGCTGACGTTTATCGGCGGAGGGCGCGTGCTGCCTTGGTCCGGTCTTTGGACTACCCTGTCGTCACCTATTATATGGCTTGTTGTATGGTCGCTTGTCAATTTCGTGCATGTGGCTTGCTACTATAACAACTATACTCAATACACAAGGAATGGCCAATTGAAGGCTAACAAACCATAATGCCACAACGTTCACCATCATACCGATTGAAGAAAAAGGCAGCTTTATAACTGCCTTTTTAAATCGTTCACCTATGAGATTCAGAGCTAGTTATACCGCCGGATAATCTTTGTCTCCCTTGAATCAGGAAGAGATAGGCAGCAATCGATAATAAACTGGTAGAAAAGATGACCATTCCAAAAGGAATCGCAGAGTTTTCTCCCGCAATTCCCACAAGCGGAGACGTCACGGCACCTAACGCGAATTGTAAGGAGCCGAGCACGGCGGAAGCGCTGCCTGCAATATGCCCCTGCGACTCCATGGCTAACGTAAAGGAGATAGGCTCTATGATCCCAATGGAAAAAGCGAATAAGAAGATCGAAATAAACATGGCAGACAGTGCTCCATGTACCAATACGACGAACAAGATTGCAGCGGAAGATAGAAACGCTATAATTAACCCGATCCTAAATAGCCGGCTTTCAGTTAACCGGCCTGCGAGAAGCTTGACGAATTGAGATCCCGCAATAATAGCAAGTCCATTCAACGCAAAGAGGATCGAGAACGATTGCGGCGACACGCCGTACATGTTTTGATAAATAAACGGGGTGCCCGCAACATAGGCGAAGACACCTGCGAACAAGATGCCATTGACCAGAGCATATCCCATAAACGACCGCTCTCGGAACAAGCTGTTATAATTTTTGATCAACGACCGGGGATTGCTTGGTACCCGCTGCAGTACAGGTAAGCTTTCCTTTAATCCTCCTACGGTTATCGCGGTCAGTGCGATGCCGAGCGCCCCTAAAAATAGAAATACACTTCCCCATGAGCTGTAAGACATAACCGCACTCCCGAGCGTTGGCGAAATTAACGGAGCTACATTGCTGATCATCGTTAAGAGCGCGATAAACTTCGTCATTTCGACACCGCTATACCGATCTCGAACAATAGCTCGCGAAATCACGAGTCCGGCCGACGCTGCAACCCCTTGAATAAATCTTAAACATATGAACCACTCTATGCTTGGTGCAAAAGCGCATCCAATCGAGGAAAGGATGTACAATATCATGGAGGTCAGCAAAGGCGGACGTCTTCCATACATATCGCTTAGCGGCCCCATGACCAACTGTCCTAATCCTAAACCTAACAGGCTGGTGGTTAAACTCGCTTGAACCGCCGCTGCGCTTGTTCCAAAAAAAACAGCGATTTGTGGAAGTGATGCAAGATACATATCAACCGTAAATGGCCCTAATGCCGAAAATGCTGCCAAGATCAGGGCAAATCCAAGAGTATTCTTTTTGGTCTTATATTTCATTCCTCTATCTCCTATGACTGATTGAATGTTTTCTTTAAAATAACGCATTTGCTTTAGGTGTTATCGCATTTAGTCGTACGCTCGACCGACTTTCCTCATCTTAACTAAAGGGCACACCACTCGGTGTGCCCTTCATTATTTTGGGATGCAATGAATTCTTATTCATTCTCCATTGTGCTGATATCAATGACAAATCGATACCGGACGTCCGAAGCAAGTACACGTTCCCAAGCCTCATCAATCTGATTAGCGGAGATAACCTCGATCTCAGGCGTAATGTGGTGTTCAGCGCAGAAATCCAGCATTTCCTGTGTTTCTCGAATACCGCCGATTGCCGATCCAGCAAACGATCGACGATGCGGGATAAGCGAGAACACTTGAACAGGCAATGCCTCCGGCGGTGCACCGACGTTCACCAAGGTACCGTCCACCGCCAGCAGTGACAGGTAGGCATTCAAATCAATCTTGGCGCTCACCGTATTCACGATGAGATCAAACGTACCGGCTAGCTTCTTAAATGTCTCCGGATCGTTGGTGGCATAATAATGGTCGGCGCCTAACTTCAAACCGTCTTCTTTTTTCTTCAAGGTTTGAGAAATAACCGTTACTTCTGCTCCCATGGCATGAGCAAGCTTCACAGCCATGTGTCCAAGGCCGCCAAGTCCAACAACCGCGATTCTTTTGCCGGGTGCAGCACCCCAATGGCGCAGCGGCGAGTACGTCGTGATCCCAGCACACAAAAGCGGTGCGGCGGCATCAAGATTTATGCCGTCCGGAATTCGAACCACGAAATCTTCCGTTACGACGATGTGGGTGGAATAACCACCCTGTGTATATTCTCCATATCTATCGATTGCTGCATAGGTACCCGTATGTCCATTAAGACAATATTGCTCCTCTCCTCTTCGGCAGCTCTCGCACTCACCGCAGGAATCAACCATGCAGCCAACCCCTACTCGGTCACCAACCGTATACTTTGCGACTTCCGAACCAACCCGGGCGACTATGCCGGCGATTTCATGTCCTGGAACGAGTGGATATTGGACCGGCCCCCAGTCCCCGCGAGCGGTATGGATGTCAGAATGGCAAATACCGGCGTACTTGATCTCAATGAGGACATCATGCGGCTTAAGATCCCTACGCTCAATTGTAGTTCGTTTGAACGAACCTTCCGGACCGAACACAGCACGTGCATTAGCATTCATCATGTATAACCTCCAGGTAATATCATTTTATTTGGGAATCGTCGTGATCCACAGAGAGTGAATAAACAAATTGAGTTGTTTAATCAACTTGTGTCTATTATTATAGAAAAATAAAGTATAAGTTCAATGGTTAAAAAAACGGAATTTGTTGATATATCAACAAGATCATCAAAAGTGTTCATTATGTTGGGGATGTTAGGAGGAAAAGAAGAAATGGCCAAAGTAGATCGGAGAATTCTAAAAACGCAGGAAGCCTTAAAAAATGCCGTTATTGAATTGATGACAGAAAAAAACTTCGATGACATTACCATTCAAGACATTGCAGACCAGGCAAATTTAAACCGCGGTACGATTTATCTTCATTATCAGGACAAGTATGATTTATTGAATCAAATCATGGAGGCACACATTCATGAATTAAAAGAGATGGATACATGGGCATGTGAGATGGAATGGGCGGATGCTCTTGTTCCGTATTTCGAATATTTTGAAAAGAACTATGTGCTATTTTCAACCATGTTAGCGTCCAAAGGCGCCCCTTCCTCTTTCAGAACGCGGCTGCTTACTTCTTTCATGGAAGGATTCAGAGGTGAGATTGACAAAGAAAGCGGAAAAAATGCGGAATTAAATGAAGATGTGATGCTCCAATATGCAGGGACTGCTTATGTAGGGATCATTGAATGGTGGATCCGAAATGGAATGCCCTACTCGCCGCAAGTCATGGCCAAACAAGTCGGGACCTTGTTAGAAAGAAGCCTTTAACTCAAAATGAAAAAAGCCGCAATACATGCGGCTTTCAGTCGCCAAGCCTGCAGACAACACCGATCTTTATCGATGCTTGGACTCCAGGTTACCGGTGAATCTTCGAAGTTGCTATTGCTGCTGTCCCCCCTGATAGACCGTCTCATCCTGATGCACCTTGCGTCCCGCTGCCTTGGCTAGCTCAAGCAGCTTGGTTGCGTCATCCTGAGGTTGGTATCCGATCAATTGCTCCAGATAATCGATGTTGTAGTAGTTATCGCTATTGGCGGAGGTGCCGTACAGATTTAAATACTTAAGTTCGTCATCAGCCTCAATGCAACAAACGATCAGTTGGAGCATATCACGCTCGGATATCCAGATATGCCCCGCACGCTCTGAATGAGGACGATCGTCCCCAGGAAAGTTGCCAATACGAATATTGAACGAAGAGATCTTGCCCTGATCTGAATAAAGTCGGCCCAGCAGTTCGATATAGCATTTGCTGAGCCCGTAAAAGCTATCCGGACGGTACGGATCGTCAGGCTCCACCTTCTCGGAAGTCTTGTAGAAACCGGTTGCATGATTGGAACTGGCAAAAATAATGCGGCGAACGCCATTTTGCACCGATGTCTCAAATAACTTGTATGCACCGCTCACGTTTCCCTCCAGCACCTTACCGAGAAAATCCCCGTTGTCCTTTATCCAGGCAAAATGAAGCACCGTGTCAATACCTTTCGTGAGCTCGGCCAACCGGGCCTCGTCCACGATGTCCATTTGTACAATGCCTTGCCTATCATCCGCCTGTATATCCGCTCCGACAATGTCATACCGATTGTCTTTTTGCAGCCCCTTGTAGATTACATTCCCTATGGTGCCCGCCGCTCCGGTTATTAACAGTTTGCGTTTCATTCGTTTAAACTCCTTTCTCGCTTCGTCGTCACGCGATTGCTGTGCTGTTAGTAATTACCCGTTGGGAGAAGGATATATACGATAATGTTCGTCTGACTTAGTACCATTTAAAGAATGAGTATTCTAACACGAGTGCAAACTCGGGACCATAAGTTCATTAAAACGGAAATTAAGCTTTCCATAGCCACCCTTGTTTACGTTTGGAATAATATGGGTTGTATTATTATGGTTAAAATATCCGATTTTATGTAGAAGATCATTCACGACGTCCGACATATGCCGTGGCATAAGTTCATAACTGAAAAGGAAATACTCTTCATGAAGGAGGGTTAGCATGGTTAAAATCAACAGCTGGCTCGGACAAATGGCTCACAATTATTTGCTAATTGTAATTGCAGCCATCATCTTTTTTGGTATCAAATCAATTCTCGGTTTATTAACTTACAGACACTACAATAAGGAACTGCAACAATTGCACAAAAAAATAGATCTCCTTTCAAAAAAAATTTCAAAAGAATGAAGTATGGCTTGTAGGAACAGAACTAAGCCCCCTCCCTCCAACCTCCATCTATGGAACCGTCCCATTTTGTACGGAACTTTCTGTTTCTTAAACAACACGTAACAATACAAAAAACTCTCATCCTAAACGAAAAAAATGACCGGCGTTCGACCGGTCATTTTACTTGATGCTCTTATCCTTAGACCATGGGTATAAAGGGTCCAGCACTTGTTTGCCCGTGAGCCTTGAAATCAAATCCTTGCTCGTACGGTGAAGAATTCGCCTTCTACCGTCTCATCTTTCTAAGCAAATCCATATTGCCGCTTCCAATCGCGCCAATATATTGATTGATGACTTCGATATCGTAATCCCACCATTTGATTTCCAATAACTCTTGTATGATTTCAGTTGAAAACCGCTTGCGGATTTCCCTTGCAGGATTTCCTCCAACGATCGTATAGGGCTCCACATCCTTTGCAACGACAGCTTCTGAGCCAATGATAGCCCCGTCGCCAATCTGTACACCCGGCATGATCGTTGCACGCCTTCCGATCCATACGTCATTTCCAATGATCGTATCTCCCTTGATCGGCAAATTTTCTATAGATGGAGTGAATTTCTCCCAACCGTTTCCAAAGATATTAAAAGGAAAGGTTGAACCGTCCATCCGATGGTTCCCTCCATCCATCATAAATCTGGTTTCGGAAGCAATTGAACAAAACTTGCCGATTATTAATTTTGTTCCAATGAATTCATAATGGTACAATACTTGATCCTCAAATGATTCTCCGTTTAGTGCATAGTAGTATGAATAATCACCTGCGATAATATTAGGTTTTGTAATCGTGTTCTTAATAAATTGGAGATTGTTATCCCCGGGTAGAGGATATCTCTCATCTGGATTCGGTCCTGTCATTTCTACATCATCCCTCTCATCGCAATTTATCCGACTGGAACGCTACCATCTTTCAAACCATTATCGGCCACACAAAAAAAAGCCTCCTTTCCGGTCAACGGAAAGGAGGCACACATACAAACACAAAGACGTGCTGCTATACAAAAAAGCAGTCGCACATTATGTTAATATATAAAAGCCCGACTAATCCTATCCCGAAAACCTGGAAAATAGATTTTCTTTGGTGGATAGGATTAATAAATCATCGGCTTGGGGTCACCCTTTCTTTACTGAATAAGACAAATTTACCATACTCCACATATGGAATCAACTCCCATTAACCGTTTCTGTTCCTCCAGTCATTTGAAATGGTGAAACTCGAGTAGCTTCCGCCTTCCTCTTCATTTAACACTAGCCATTTACCGAGACATCACGTTAAGTACATTGCCGCTTCCATCATCAATAATACGTATAATTTTATCATCAAGGAGTTGAATGGTGCCGTCCGACTTCAAGATTTCATGCGGCTCCATTAACCCATGAGCAATGGATTTGCGAATCAGCCCTTGATTCTTGAATACCAATGCATACAGATCGTAGTCTCCAGTCTTTCGGTTAGTATATTCAATGCTTAGGATAAGTAGATTCCTGGGAGACCTCTTGAAGTTAAAGGTAAGATCATGAGTATTTACATTAATGTCCTTTATGCCTAGCGGAATCGAATGCTTTTGACCCGTATAAGCATTAGTAATCTCAAGATCCCCTTTTGCTGCGCGAATCATATAGCTGTATCCCATCATGCTGTCATTAAAAGTATCCTTATAGTTGTTGAGTCCCGTCACGGTTACCTTCCCCGTCTTCGTGTCCCGATTGGCCACTTCCCCGTCCAAAGCAGACGCGAGGAATCGAATCGGCACATAAAGGTTACTGATGTACCACACAGGTTCTCTGCCCATATCCACTTCTCGACCATCTACTTCGGCAATGCTGCTTCCCATGTGTACAACAATGCGCTTCTGATCCCGCTTCAGAACCGCCGTATTGTCATTTTCCATCCCCCAACGCAGACCTGCTAGGTTACCTAGCGAGAACAAACTTCCGTAAGTCACTCCGTCCTTATGAAGCGTCTCAATATGAGTGGTACGACCGTCTTCCCATTGCATTTCCAGTTCGACGTACTTGGAAGCCGCATCAGATACTTGAGCCCCCAGAGGTAAAAGAACAGACATGATAAATAAAACGGCAGCTGCATGTTTCCAATGCTTCGTTTTCATACTAATCTCACCCACTAATTGTAATTTTTAATGCTAACAATAAAGACGATTATAACTGGTAAAAGGTTACTCACAAATATATTCGTACACCTCGCTCATAATATCCAGGACGTCGTGCTTGCTTGGGGCAAGATAATAGATTAATCCGAAAGCCTGATCACGCGTTAAATCATAAACTGCCTGGAACGCTTCTTCATCTCCCTGGCTCATCCGGATGAGCCAAGGCTGGATATCCATTTCATTCATAGGGCTGGCCTTCATTTTAGGACTTACACCTGATATTGGCTCCATCGCCCAATAAGGTTCAATGCGATGTGAAAAAACCTTGGGTAAGCTCGTCTTCATAGTACAAAAAACGCAGCTTTCCGGCTGCGTTTCATCTCATTATACTAGGATTTTCTTTTAGCAAAATGGTAGCGGAACAGATTTCTTTAGCAATTCATGCCGAAAACCGGTCATTGGATGACAATTAAATAGAAGAGAGCTGCTAAGACAAAACGGTATAGAGCAAACCATTCCAATCGAAGCCGCTTAATCAGTTTGATGAAGGTCACGACTGCAATCATTGCCACAAGAAAGGATGTCGTAAAACCAATCAACATGAGAAAGATATCGTCAGCATTCAGCAGATCGCGACTATCGTATAAATCCAGCAAGCTTGCACCAAACATAACAGGCACGGAAATAAGGAACGTAAAATCTGCGGCGGCTTTTTGGCTGGTGCCAAGTAAAAGTCCGCCTGAAATCGTCGAACCCGATCTCGAAAATCCCGGCCATAAAGCCAAACATTGGAACAGGCCGATCCCTAGTGCTTGTTTATAATTAATCCCATCCATCGTATCAGCGGTTTTAGTTCTCCTGCTCCGTGCTGCGATGATCATCAACAAGCCACCGGCAACTAAACCGATCAAGACAGGGGTTGGGCCGAATAGTTGGCTTTTTATGGTGTCGTTGAAGAGAAGATATAGGATCAGTGCCGGTAACATAGCCAAAATCATATGAATGACATTTAATCCTTTACTTTGGGAAAAATCCATTCTAATCAGATTAGCCCCAATCTCCAAATACCTTTTCCAATAAAGAATGAGAACTGCCAATACTGCACCCAACTGAATAACAATTTTAAAAGTTATTGCAGCGTCTCCCTCAAAGCTAAGCAAATTGCCTGCTAAAATAAGATGTCCGGTAGACGAAACCGGTAAAAATTCAGTTAAGCCCTCTATAATGCCAAGTATTATTGCTTTAACTACATCAGTCACCAATGAATATCCCCCTTCGGAAACAAACTCGTTCAGCAATTTCCAGTATAAGGGGGACATCTATATATTCCCATCGATTAACATAACAAAATTCCATTCCGTATGACATAATTGTCACATTGCTCATTGTTTTAGTCTTAAACAGCCCTTTGACTAGATAATTGGAAGATAGGCACCCACTTGTTACACCATGAACGAAACTGTTCTCACACACAGACTACGTGAAAAAGGACAGCCCCGCTTAGCCGGGACTGTCCATCATCCAACGTTCTGATATGAAGTAATTATATTAGCCAGTCACACGATTCACAATTTTAAGTACCGTATCCCGCGTTAATTTGCTTCCCCCCGCAGAAATGAGGTTGACCGTAGCATGAGCTAACGCTAATGGAATCTTGCAAAACTTTAACGCCGGACCATCCTTCAGGTCGGCGATATAAGAGTCTGCGGTTTGTAAATTACGGCATGTGTACTGGTGCATCTCATGAAATCCCCAACCATCAGGGAAGAAGTCAACGCCACGTTTAAGATCCTCATCTCTATTTCGAAGTATATTTACCGATTGGAGCCCTCTTCCGAAGGCAATTGCCTTCGTTAGATCAGATTGCGTTCCGTCATGCCATAACCATAGTTCGGATAACATTTCTCCAACCATACCCGCAACGCTATAGGTATATCGGTCCAGATCCTCTTCTGTATGAATGTTCCACCCGTTCTGAACCCATTCAGACATATGTAACGCCATCTTTGCGATGTAATGATTTACGATGGGAGCTCCGGAAGACGGACAAAGGATCGCCCATTTGTCTAGCTGCATCGTAACTTCTGGTAATACTGTCCGATAAGGTGATAGTAGTCTTGGTGTTGCTTCCATAATATCCTGTGACTTAAATATTTCATGAATTCCAAAAAGCAATTCAACTTTCAATTCGTCATTGAGTTCATTATGATCCTCGATTTCGTCTATTGCACGCATACATAGATAGGCAGATGTAACAGCCTCCCTTAATCCTAAATCCAAATAACTAATGGGTATATAAAAAGTACGGCTCGTCTTCTTTAACATGGACATGGCTTCATTCAAGGCGACGTTATTAATGAGTACTCCCTCCAAGTATAGCTAAGTTTTAAATTGCTCATTACTTACCATGATAACACACGTTGATATAGTCAATCCAAATTGTACTTAAAACTTAGGCATCGTTATAAACAAAACAAGAGGCAAACCGATATTCTCGATTTGCCTCTCTCACCCCTCAATGGAAATGACGCGTTTATTGATTTGTTCTCTCGAAATACACCAGCAAAGATCTCCCCCCAGCAGTCGGGAGCATCTGAATGGACGCGGCTTTATAATAAACACATAACATCGACCACAGTGTGTCAGTGATTAAAAATAATATAAGTTTACGGATCGGTCCCGAAGGGAAAACGGATACTTCGCATCGCGGGGGCAATCTCGGCTTTATATCACCCTTTTATCCATGACAGGTTGTATTTCATGCCGTCTTTCATGACAAAACCTTTTACTTGACGCATTCAGTTCTTACAATATTTCGATATACCCTTCTGTTCCATGGACGCGAATTCGCTGCCCATCTTTTATCCGTTTAGTAGCATTCTCCACGCCGACAACTGCGGGTAAGCCATATTCACGTGCAATAACTGCTCCATGGGTCATCAGTCCACCCACTTCGGTGACTAGGCCTTGGATGGATACAAACAATGGTGTCCAGCTAGGGTCAGTAAAGGAGGTGACTAATATATCTCCATCTTCCAGATCAGTATCTTCCATGTTTAAGATGACTCGTGCTCGCCCCTCTATAACTCCAGAGGAAACAGGCAGACCTGCAATCGCTCCGACAGGGAGATTCTCTCGTTTGTACTCCCCTGCTATGATTTCACCATCCGAGGTGATAACACGCGGCGGAGTTAGTTTTTTATATAATTTGTACTCGTCTTTTCGTTTGTTGATCATCCGGTAATCCAGTTTATGTGTGCGTACGACTTCGTGAAGTTCCTCAAAAGTGAGATAATATATATCTGCTTTATCATGAATAACGCCCACTTGTACGAGTTGTTCGGCTTCTTTCAGTAAAGCCTGCTTATATACGAAGTAGCGATTAATATACCCGTATTTTGGATATTCACGATAACCGATGAAATTCCGGACGAGGTCGATCATTCGTTTGGTTTCTTTGGCTTTTTGTTCACCATCCGGCAATTGCTTCAATCGATATAATAAGTCTTGTTCTTTTTGCAGTGCTTCCCGTCGCCCTTGCTCAAATCTCCTAATGCTTTCATGAGGCTCAAAGTTTTTGATGTTATTCAGAATTAAAGGCACAATCGTAATCGGTTTTTCGCTCCAACGCGTTCGAGTAATATCGATTTCTCCGGCACATCGCATACCGTATTTGTTGAGATAAGCTTGCACCGCGTCTCGGGCTTCCTGTCCGCCTTCAAACTTAGGTAGTTCATCCAAAAAGGGATCATCTTTTACATGTTGCAAATATTCAATCACTTCCGGATAAGGACGGATCGCATCTGCGACATCCAACAACGCCAGACCCATTTCCGAAGTAATATTGTGGGGCACGGATTGCGAAAGCGCATCGGCTGCGTTTTTTTCCCCCAACCACTTCATCATTTTCTCGTTGATCCATTCGGAAGCATCCATAGCCGCCATAAACACAGAGGTACTTCGGGGGTCGAATAAGATCTTCTTTAATTGTTGGATATCCTCCAGAATAAAATCAAACAAATCCGATCCCGATTTCGCTTGGATGTTATATTTTAGTTCTTCTACTGAAGCTTGATTGCTCTTAATCAAATCGGAAACGATTGCCGGATCGTGTTCGAATTGCGCTTGAACGCCTGCGGACGACTTGCCTTTACCGCGATTCCCGGGACTCCGTTCTTTATCATCAGTCGGCACCAGTTTTATAAAATCTCGCTCTATAATGGTCTCAAGTGCGTCTTTTATGAGCGGATCGGATCGTCCCAGGGTTAGTAACGCATCTCTGCCGACAGGCGAAGCCAACATAGCTGAAATATCGACAAACAACCTCCCGCCGGCTTTACGCATAGGTGCAGAAGTAATTAACAGGTAAAACGACAACCCCAGTGGTTTTATAGGATCCGTCATCATTTGTTGATGACCAACAGAGATATAGACGTGATTTTCTTGATCGCTCGCTTCAGGGATCGGATATAAAGTCGTGATTGGCCGACTCTGAACAATATAAAAGGTATCATGGGCCAAACACCATTCGATGTCTTGGGGCTGGCCGAAATAAGCTTCGATTTGTCTTCCGATGCGTGCCAGTTGTAGAATTTGCTCATCAGTAAGTGTTTGAGTCTTTTGCTGATCAGGATCGATCTGCTTTGTCTCCGTTCCGCCTTCTTTTCGTCCATAGATCGCCAATGTTTTGGCTGCTATCCTCTTATCGACGATATCCCCTTCCCGCACTTTATAACCATCGGCAGATACTAAACCAGAGACAAGCGCTTCTCCAAGTCCAAAACTGGCATCGATGGATAACACCTTTCGGCTCGAGGTCATCGGATCGGCGGTAAATAATATCCCTGAAGCCTGTGGGAAAACCATCCTTTGCACAATAACGGATAAATAAACTTGACTGTGGTCAAATCCATTTTGCATACGGTAGATCACCGCGCGATCCGTAAATAGGGAAGCCCAGCATTTGCTGATATGCTGCAAGATGGCATCGACGCCGATGATGTTTAAATAGGTGTCTTGTTGACCGGCAAAAGAGGCATGCGGTAAATCTTCGGCAGTCGCACTAGAACGCACGGCATAAGCATGTTCCTTGCCAAACCGGGAGAGATAGTGAGTTACGGCTGTCACTACATCGGGAGGAATTTCTATATCCATAATGGTTTGTCTGATCTTCCTGCTGATTTCACCAATTTGATCTCGATCTTCTGCTTTTAGCATAGTTAGTCGACCCAGCAAAGCATGATACGTTTCGTTTTGCTCGATGGCTCTTTGATAACCCACGGTTGTCACACAAAATCCTTCGGGAACCTGTATTCCTTCGATTTTTGATAATTTCCCTAAATGTAACCCTTTTCCGCCAACGAGCCAAAGCTGCGTTTTTTCCATTTCCTGAAAATCGAGAACCAACGAACGCATTCAACATCTCTCCTAACCATTAAATTGAGAAAAAACATTTGACAAGGATTTTTCGGCATGGTACAATTAAATTGTAAGATAAGATATTTATGTCCGATTTACTTCTGTCAGTCGTGGTCTGATTATATCACCATGTCTGTTTATATGCAATAAAAAAGAACCTTCAGGTTCTTTTTTTGTTTTCCGCTATCTTAGTGACATCCAAACCAAATAAAAAGAGCTGCGAAATATCGCTGCTCTTGTCAGTGGATAGCTAGCAGGGTTTTCACTGCATGCACAAGTTTCTGTCTTCTGTTAATCCTTTAATATTCTCCTTTAATGACGAAAAACGAGCCCCGAATGGTTCCAGCTAATTTCGACTTCTGTCTAGCAAACTTAAACTTCCCTTCCAACTCCTGTGGAACCTCCATCCCCTCCGAAAGCTTAAAACCAACAGCCCGCTTCTTAGGATCATCCACCGTATACATGACGTTGAGGGCAAGACCATCCTCATAAAAGACGTAGGCAAATTGGATATTTTCCACTTGAAAGCGCGAGGTTTCTAAAGGTTTGGCCGCAAACTCAAGATCACGTTCTTCTTTTAAAATTCGGTTTACATAATCAAGGGTTTCCTTGCTTTCGCTAGCGGGTACAACCGTAAATTCATGCTTATATTTGTTCATAAAGTAACGGGCTTCATTCGCTCGTAAACCAGCAAGCGCTTCTGCTGCGGGTGAAGATTCTAAGCCATGCGTAGACACATTTTTAAAATCAACGATATAGGACATTTCCATTCCTCCTAAAAGTTATGCGAGCATTACTTCATTGAATCGACTTCGAGTAAAGCTCGCATCAAGAGCATTCGCTTATTTCCTTACAACCGGAATCCACAACTCACCGAATACAAGATCGTCTCGCTGCCCCATTTCAACCGTTGCATTTGGCCCGCCAACATAGGCAAAATTTTGTGCTTCCGGCAAGACTTGTCCAAAGGCAATGCCAGTAAGTTTATTACTCAACTCATCAGCCGTCTTCCCTTCCCCTTTTACAACGAGGTATTCCCCTTTAGGAAATTGAATCACTCGAGTTGCTTCAGGTAACGATGTCTCTGTCATGACGCCGGCATAATGCATCATCTTATTATTCACCGCTTCGTTTACGGCAAAAATGTAGTCATTTGCGGCGATGGCCTTTAACGTGTCCAGCCTTCCATCCTGTTTCACGGCCTCCCAAAAATCCGCCTTCTCCTTGTTTATGCCAGCATAGTCTGTGTAATCGCTCTGGAGCTCCGTTCCAATTCCTAATACGATAAAGCTGTCTTTTTCCTCAAGCGCATAATTTGTCATATTCAAAACCATCCTTTTTTTAAGTTTATCAAATGATTGTCTTTTCACTTGATAGGTTTATAATAACCTTAAATCATGTCAAAAAATGATACTGTTTAGGAGAGGCCCGATGAAAAAAGTTGAACGAATCAATACCATTATGCGATATATCAACAACCGCGCCCACTTTACCATTTCTGAGATCATGCAGGAATTTAACATCTCTCGTTCGACGGCGATTCGAGATATCCGAGAAATTGAAGCCATGGGGATGCCGCTTGTTGCTGAAGTTGGGAGGGACGGGGGTTATTTTGTTATGAACAACTCTGTACTGCCCACGGTCCGCTTTACCGATACTGAAATTAAAGCGCTGTTTATTGCCTTTATGGCCACAAGAAATCAACAACTCCCTTATCTAAAGAGCCGTCAGTCTTTAGCTGAAAAATTACTAGGCCTCATCTCGGAGAACCAGCAAGATGACCTTGTGCTTTTGAATCAAATATTGCTTTTTGAAGGGACCAACCCCAATAACCCAGACCTGCTTGACTTGTCTGACCTGCCCCATCCGATGTTAGAAAAGCTCATCCAAATTCTTCTTGTGGACAGGTATTTATCGGTTTCCATCCAAGAAGAAAAGATGATAAAGTCTTATACCATTTATCTCTTACACCTCTATCGTGAAAAGAGCTTATGGATAATTGAAGGCTTTGACTTAGAGGAAGAAAAGAGGCGGATTATTCCTGTCGACAATCTCACCCATGTAGAACCATACCCTACGAAAAAAAGAGTAAGTAAGAAAAAAATTTTAGAACAACTAAGTAAGCACGAAGAAGTAATCAACCTTGTCCTTGATCTTGGCCCCAAGGCGATTGCCCAGTTCAAAAAATACCATCCTTTAAAGTTTTCAATTTCATATACGAACCCGTATCAAACCACAGCTACCTTAAAGACTTTTATCAATGTTCATCATTCAGAAGAATTGACTGAAATTACAAATTGGCTGCTTTTCCTAGGTGGAGATATCAAGGTCAGGGAGATACCGGAAGAAGTCTTAGTAGGTTTACAAGAGAGATTAAACTTATACTGCCCATAAGCAGTACCAGTTAAACCAATTAAAACATCCCATTCCTCTTTTGGTGAGAATGGGATGTTTATTAGTATCTTCAAATGGAAATGGAAGTCTTCCAATTCATTTGCTGCTATTTTCATGATTGGTTTGATCGTATATTGGAGCTGCCTTGCCAACCCTAAAAGCGTAATAACTCATCACAACAATACCTAAGAAAATAATGCCGGAAATCAGGGAAAAGCGAGTTTCATCGTTCATCCACATACCGACCAGTACCATAAGCAAAAAGGCAATGGTCACATAGTTTGTCACCGGGGCGAAAGGCATTTTGAACGGATGATGCTGCAAGGCATTCCCCTTGGTTTTTCTGAAATTGATTTGACTGATTAGAATGACAAACCACGGTACCATACCGGGAAGTACGCTGGCACTGTACACGTGCACAAACAGATTTTCGGGTGAAATATAGCTTAAAATCACGCCAATGCCCAATCCCACGAGTACGCCAATCGTTCCAAGCAAGGGCACGCCGTTACGGGACAGTTTCGTAAATATTTTCGGTGCCTGTCCATTGACTCCCAATGTATAAAGCATGCGTCCTGCGCTAAAAATCCCGCTATTACAACCTGACATGGCAGCTGTGATGACAACAAAGTTGATCAGCCCCGCCGCTGCAGTAATGCCGATTTTCGCAAATGTAGCAGCGAACGGGCTGCCGATGGTTTGCAATTGATTCCAAGGGTAAACCGTAACAATCACAAAAATCGCGCCAATATAGAAGATCAAAATCCGCCAGATAATACTTTGCGTCGCGCGCATTAACGTTTTTTGCGGGTTTTTTGCCTCACCTGCTGTAATCCCGATCAGTTCGACTCCTTGATAGGCCCCTATTACTAGAGAGAGAGCAAAGAAAAACCCCGACCACCCGCCAGTAAAAAAACCCCCATGCTGCCACAAGTTCGAAAATCCAATCGCATGCCCACCGTTGCCTATTCCGAACAAAATCAGACCCAACCCTGCAACAATCATCAGGACGATGGTAACGATTTTAATCATCGCAAACCAAAACTCAAATTCACCAAATGATTTCACAGAGAATAGGTTGGCTGCACCGAGAATCACGATTGCGACGAGCCCTGGTATCCAGGCGGGCAAATCCGGAAACCAGTACTTCATATACGTCCCAACAGCAATGATCTCCGCCATCCCGACAATAACCCATTGGAACCAGTTGCTCCAAGCCGTCACATACCCTGCCAAAGGATGAATGTACTTATGTCCAAAGGTCGCAAATGACCCCGTGCTCGGTTCTACATACTGCATTTCCCCCATTGCGCGCATGATGAAAAATATAAAAACCCCTACAATTGCATACGCAAGCATCACCGAAGGACCTGTCCAATTGATCGTGCTTGCAGAGCCCATAAATAATCCGACACCGATTGTGCCGCCTAAAGCAATCATCTGAATATGACGAGCTTCGAGCCCTCTCTTTAATTCATTGTTTTTCATTGCAGTTCCCCCCTCTGCTGCTCTCTTTGCTGTTCATTTGGACAAGCTGCAAATCTCATAAGAAGTAGACGCCAATTTTGTTTTATACACGCTAATCCAATTGTAGTAGCTTGTTCCTATGAAAACAATTATATTCATTTGGTAAACCTACAAGGGGCCCTACTATTCTAGAATGACATCAATCTCATTTATTATCAGACCTTGTAAATGTATATAACCCCGTCCTAATAATAGGACAGGGTTAACATTAAAGGTATTTTAATTTTTGATAAAAAACGCTTCACTGACCGTAAAACTCCTAATAAAGTCGTTAGAACTCGCCATGGAGTTACTTCTGCACAATCTGAATAAGGTTGCCGCATGTATCATCGAAGACAGCTATTGTGAGTTCGCCCATTTTTGTCGGCTCCATCGTAAACTTCACGCCGCTTTCCAACAATCGATGATACTCTTTATTAATATCTGCAACGCCAAACATCGTTGCTGGGATGCCATCGGCAAATATCTTCTTCTGATATTCTTTGGCGGCAGGATGGTCATTCGGTTCGAGTAAAAGCTCGGTACCCTCTTGGTCATCGGGAGAAACAAGCGTTATCCACCTAAATTCTCCGACGGGAACGTCCTCCTTTTTGACAAACCCCAGCTTTTCTGAATAAAACTCAAGTGCCTTGTCTTGATCTTGAACAAATAAACTGGTCACCATGATTTTCATAATGTTTTTGCCTCCTTAGATATTTGTGATGTTGGTGTGCTGCTAACAATCTGGCTCCAATCAGAAAAACCTTACATTCTTCCGAAGCAATTAAAATTACTCTACCCATCCTTTCAGTAGATTTTTAAGTGGTTCGTTGTTGAAAATAATCACTCGATATTTTCCTTTTTTTTCTGATTTTACGAGCCCTGCATCTTCCAATGCCGAAATATGTTTAGCTATCGCTTGTCGAGTAATAGAAAGATTGTGCTTCGTAATGAGGCGCACCGTAAGTTCATACAACGTCTGCTCATTGCGTTCGGATAGTTCGTCTAATATAAGCCTCCGAGTCGAATCGTTAAGTGCTTTGAATATAGCATCATTGTCCCAATTCATATATTGATTATAAGCAACCCCGCGGTTGCTTGTCAAACTTACCAAACGGGAAACCGCAATGATACTGCCAGCACCCATCATTGTGAACTTACGATTCCATCGATCAAGCCAGACACCAATGAACGGGCAAACATCAGATCACTGAAAATTGGACCATAGAAGACGTTAAAATTGAAAATACAGCTCATTTACTCCTTACTTCAATCGAATAAGTTGGCCATCCTTCACCTCATACACCTGGGTTGCGACGCCCTCGATCAACCGGACATCGTGAGATATAAACACGATCGTGCCTGCGTATTTTTGCATCATGGTCTCGAGCGCTTTCACGGCTGGAATATCCAGAAAGTTGCTCGGTTCGTCCATAAGCAGGATGTTGTAGCGCCCAAGCAACAATTGGGCTAGGAGGAGTTTGATGATTTCGCCGCCGCTTAATACCGAAAGCTCTTTGCGAACATCCTGATGCGTGAACCCCATGGACGCGAGTACAGCTCGAATGTCCGAAACAGGGTATTCACAGTTTTCCTGTATGAATGCCATTACGTTCTGATTCCGATCGAACTTGTAATCATTTTGGACAAAGCAGCCAATTTCCGCTTTTGGCGACAACGTAATCCCGCTCTCCCGATCGCGAATCATGTTAAACAACGTGGTTTTTCCGACGCCGTTAGCCCCGGTTATCGCAATCTTGCCACCAAGCGGGAACTGGAAGGACACGTTGTCGAAAATCAGTTTATCTCCGAACCGTTTGCTGATCTCGTTGCCCACAATCGGAAAGGGATTGTGCAACTCCAGCGCTTTGCTCTGTCGGAATTGAACACTTCGTTCGGGCTCGGGCGGGGTAACTTCGCCAAGCGCTTGGATTCGCCGTTCCGTACTTTTGGCTGCGTTATGGAGCTTTTTTTGCTTGCTGCCTTGGGACTTCTGATGGCCGAGGCGTCCTCCGCTTTGCGATCTGTTTTTTCTGTCTGTTCCCTTTGCCTTTTGCTCAAGCTTCCGTGCCTGACTCTTCTTCTCATTGACGACCTGTTCGAGTCGCTCTCTTTCCTCCACATATTGTTTATATTGGGTAAACTGGGATTGTCGTTCCTCTTCCTTGTGAACCAAATAGTCAGTATAACCACCCCAGTATTCGGTAATTTTACCGTCTTTCAGCTCCCAGATCTTATCGACGACCTGGTCTAGGAAATAACGATCATGACTAATGATGAGCAGAGCTCCGGAATAATGTTTAAGCCGGTTCACAAGGAAATCGATGCCTTCGCGATCCAGATGACTTGTCGGTTCATCGGCAAAAATGCCATGAACTTCTCCCGAAAGTGCCTGTGCAATTTTTAGTCGCGTCTCTTCCCCACCGCTCATTGTGTCGGCTTGCACTCGGTCGATCCCTAATTTGCCAATTATGGCGTAGTCCTGCACATCTTGAACAACGACCTCTTCCAACTGGGGGAGATAGGCAAATGTCCCTTCCCTTGAAATCTTGCCGTGCTGCAGAGGGATTTTGCCCAGCAGAGTTTTGAGCAACGTACTCTTCCCAGCTCCATTGGCGCCAACCAGACCGATTCGGTCGTACTCATACAACTCCAACTGGTCGATATCGAGCACGTCGCGCCCCAAATATTCCACATAAATATCCTTAGCTTTTATTAATAACATGTATTATCCTCCTTCGAAAATCGCAGTTTCCGTTGTTCCGTTTGCAGGTTGACCCGCGATTCGCAAAGGGAGGATTATATAAAGAAGTACCAGTGTATCCTTTGCATCGTCATGCCTCCTTTTCAAATAAATGACTTTGATCGTTACGTGCCAAGCACGATAGCAATAAAAAATGCAGATCCAAGTCCACAAGTGGGCTTGGATCTGCATGAATTACGTGCCAGAACAGAGCGAAACAAGACACAGCAAAAATGCCGTCCGGGTCGCAATCAATGTCCTCATACGTAAAATAAGCAGCTCAAAAAAAGCCCACCTCAGTGGAAATCCGCTTTTTTATCGCTTGCTTACCATAAACGCATGGAGTGAACCATTGATCGCAATCCTCCTCTTCAATAATAGTCGTATGTTAACATCGAGCGCTGCAACTGTCAAATGATATCCCAATTAATACCCACTAACCATACTTTTTCTGAATGAAGAGTTAAAAACCTACCCATAATACGATAGTTCGGAGCCCGAACAAATATCCCAGCAAAAGGAGTGAAATGGTATGCAGCGGATGATCCCTTTCAAAATCAATAATCAGAAAACCGTCATGTCTTTATTAGCTGTAGGTGTCGGTGCCACACTCATTGGAATGGCATATAGACGCAGGTCGAATAGAAATGCTTGGGGTCGAATGTTGAGGTCTATTCAATAATTTTCTTGAACAGTAAAAAGAATAAAGCAGTCGGATTCAAAACTCCGGCTGCTTTGTTTATACAAACGGTTTGCTTTTCTTAAAACGAAGGAAACCGGTTATGTTTTCTAAGTATATCGAATGCCTCAATGAGTTAAATTAACTTTTGAGTTACATAAATTAAGGTGGTGACTTGTTTACCTATGCCTCTATCCCCGCGCCTGTATCACTGGTTTGTCCGTCCCCAATGGATTACAAAAAAATACATCCATGACCATATCCAAAACCATTTCCAATTGGAGAATAAGTTCATTCTTGATTTTGGGTCGGGTACTGGAGCCAATTGCTCCCTTTGTCATGCAGATCGGTATCTTGGCATTGAACCCAATATGGATCGGGTTCGTCTCGCCAAAAGGCTGTACCCTAACCATAAGTTTGAAATATTTGATGAATACCAGATCCCTATAGAGAATAACACCATTGACTATATCTTTGTCGTAGCTGTTCTTCATCATATATCAGATGATCAGATTCGTTCATATTTGATCGAGTTTGAGCGAGTTTTGAAACCGGGTGGGAAGGTTATCGTCATGGAGCCGTATTTTTGTATGAACAGAACATTTAACAATCGATTTATGAACTGGTACGATGATGGGAAATACATCCGCAGCGAGATTAGTTACCTAAATTTATTTCAAAAAGGGCAATACGAATGTGAGGTCATAAAGAAGTTTACAAAGTGCATGTTATATAACGAAATTTACTTCACGGCGGAGCCAACCAAGCAGCAAATTAGTAACCTCATGAGAACTTAGCTCTCCATCCCAATTTACAGAGGTTTCTGACTTACGTCTGACTTAATATCGGACACCGCATATTATCAAAGGCTTGCTAAAAGACTAAATCTTTCGTTCCTCATACTCAAAGGGTTCTTCACTCGAGTAAATCTCATGGAAAAATCCTTTATACGGGATATCGTCTTCCAAACATTTTATGAGATACGATAACACCTCGTCACACTTCGGTTCCTCACCATGGTTCTGCATCACCTCGAATGTATCGACAATATTTTCCATGAGGGTTACTTTGATAAATAAGGGCAGCATATCCAGCATCGATTCTTCGATCTTGGTCTCGGATCTGTAACCCGCGAGGACGGTTTCAAAATAATCATCCATAAACTTTCTGCGTTTACCGGCGTCTGGTTCGAATTGTATCCAGCCCACCCCGTTTCCCCAGATACTGGCCAAGTCAAACATATACCAACCGAAACATGAATTATCGAAATCATATACGGTTATTTGCCCGGTATCATAATCTATCGAATAATTCCCATCGTTATAATCAAAATGAATCATACCGAAAGTTTCCTGGTTTCTGTCCAAGCCTTCCAAGGTAGTAAGGAGCTCTGTCAGCTTCACCTTGAGCATAGATAAAGAGTCGGGTATTAGTTTATCAATATATTCGGCATTGAATCTGTCAAAGAAATGAAACCGGCGATGGACAGGAGTATACCCTTTCGAGATTTGGTGCAGTTTCCCCAGGACTTTACCGCAATTATAATAATATTCGGTAATGGGAGCACCTTCCCGGTACCGGTAATGATTTTCTACAAGCATATTCCCCTTAGCTTTTTCAAATAAGCAGATAAAAAAGGTATGATTATTGTGAGTGATCTCCTCCAGCAGATTCCCCTTTCGGGAGCTGATTACATTGGAGACACTGCCTCCATGATCAAATAGATACCGAACATATTCCAGCTCACCCAGAAAATCATTCCGGCTCCTGTCAGGTAAAAAAGCGATTCGGAGTATTTTTGAAAGGCTCCCTTCTTTCTCACAGGTATATACGACATTCCTTCCTCCTTCATGTGGCGGAATCAGCCGGATATCATAGCCCTCCAATCCGTACAACTCTGATATTAATGGAAGCAAATATATATCACCGATGTTAACAACCTCGTTATAATTCATAGCATCTCTCCTTTAACAATTCAATACACACTTACAGAATAACCCTTTTTTACATATGACTACAAATCAAAAAATGATTATAGCGAATTTCTCCCAATTACTCGCTCTTGGTTGATCAACAGTATATTCAAATCACCTTTCTAAGGGCTGTATGTTCGATACTGGACTTTAGTCGAGGTCCACTACCTGCCGTAGTCTGTTCCGATTCACGAAGAAATTCGTTACAATATAGCAAAGACTTTTGGAGGAGCGATTGATCATGAATTACGCACATAAAGTGCAGAGGGAAATTGCCAACTGGGAACAAAAAATGTTCAAACCGCCGGGATGGCTGGAAAAAACATCGAAAACCATCGGCAATCGAATTAATCATTTGATTCCCCCGAAGGTGCACAGCATGATTACGACCACCATACGATCGATCGTGCGCACGGCGCTGTTCGGTGCGGAATATACGCCCAGCCGTTCGGTGCAGCATACTCTGGAACTGGAGTCTGCCGATCGAGAAGCGAAAGAGTTGTTTGCCCTATACCAAAAAATCGCGGTTGCCGAAGGCGCTGGAACGGGAGCTGGCGGCATAATGCTCAGCATGGTAGACTTTCCAGCTTTAATTGCGATCAAGATGAAATTTTTGTTCGAGCTGGCGCATGTTTACGGTTATGACACCAAACACTTCTCCGAGCGGGTATTCATTCTCAAGGTTTTTCAAATGACGTTTTCGGGACCGGAAAACCGTGCCAGGTTGCTCTATTCCATCAAGCATTGGCATATGGAAAAGGAACAATGGCTCTCCGACGCCGAATACTCCCGAAATATGGACTGGGAGACATTTCAGATCGAGTATCGCGACGCCATTGACTTCCGGAAAATGCTGCAGATGGTTCCCGGGATCGGCGCTATCGCAGGCGCATGGGCCAATTACACGATTCTAGATGAGCTCAACGAATTCGCCATGAACGCTTACCGCCTGCGCAGATTGCACGATGATGTCGTGGTTATGGATTAATCCTCTCTCTCGCCATATACGTCCAGGAGGCAGGGGTGTTTGGAGAAAAACAAAGGCAGCTAATCCGTAGGATTGGCTGCCTTAAGGTTTGCCTTCAATTGACATTATTTCGCGATGACCGCGCCCTTCCTATTAAACAACCTATGTGTAAAACACATCACTGTGCTCTATTGGATAATTACAAGAGATGGCCCCCTCATCCGAAATTGCGAACCCCTTCCCGAAATTCCAATACTCCTATATTTTGGTAAAACGGATTATAATCGTTTTTGTAATCACATGGATTCTAATGTCAGACAGCCAAATACAGCCGCCAACACAAAGGAGGAATGCTGTTTCAAACCCAATTACGAAGTTGCTTTTATCCCCATTCTAAAGGAGGAACTTTGATGATGCGAAAGGGAATACCTTATCTGCTGATCCTGTCGTTGCTGTTGACCTGCTGCACCCTCTTCGGTACGAAGGCGGAGGCTGCGGACTATACGCAGGGCGTCGAATTATCCGGAAGCGTAGCCACTGTATGGTTCAAATCCACCGTTAACACGAGTTGGGTCGATGTCCATTATAAAGGGAACGACGGCGTACAGCAAAATTTCAGAATGGCTTACAACGCTGGCAAATCCCGATACGAACAGGCCATCTCAGGCTTTGCAGCAGGCCACGTGATTACGTATTCTTTCACTTACAATAACGGAACCCCAGCCTACGACACCGGTGTCTTTACTTACACCGCCGGTTCCACGCCACCTCCCTCTTCTTCCGGCTCCATTGATGACATTCATCCATCCTCAATTCCCATGCCGCCAAATGGCGCCGTCTCGGTGAAAATCATGAACGGTACCCATGGCGCTTATACCGACCAGCAAATATACTGGGGCGTTCTCGGTATCAATCCCGTCAACAATCAGTGGAGCTATCTGGACCTCAATGGCAATCTGATCCCCATCTCCAGCGCCTTGAATGATGCGCCGGGACATCTAACCAAGAACGGTATCAACTACGCCAACATTTATCACAAGGCCAGCGATGCTTCCTGGATCACCTTGCCCCGGATCACGTCGGGCCGAATGTTCCTTAGCGTTGGCACTCCAATGTACATGAAGACTTATAACGATGGGTTCGCCGGCCCCGATCTGAACAATCCGACCGATCCCAACCGCGACATCTATTTCGATTTCGTCGAATTCACGATTGACGCGGCGGGCTATCACGGCAATACGACCCGCGTTGACGGATTCGGTTTTCCCCTCCAGCATCGACTGATCAACATATCCGGTTCCTTCGATCAGACCGTGGGTGAGCTCGAATCCGAAACCCGAAACGGAATCTTCGCCAAATTCCAGGCGGAAGTTCCTGGTGCTTTCAAATCACTGGCCACGATTCAAGCGCCTTATCGCATCGTCGCGCCGATTCACGGTTCTTTCGCCCAGGGTGGTGCTAATGCGAACTATTTCAGCGGATACGCTCCATACAGTACACAGGATATTTTCCGTTGCGACGGCGCTTTAACGGATGCGGCAACTTGTGCAGCCATCAATCGTCACGTATATACGACTAACGACTGGAATAACGTGTCGAATTACTATCAAGCCGCACCTGCTAACTATTACGCGAAATTCTGGCACGACCACAGCATGAACCGCTTGGCCTACGGGTTTCCATATGACGATGTCAACGGTCAGGCTGCTTACCTTGAAGTGGGCGATCCGAAAGGCCTGATCATTCGCGTAGGCTGGTAAATCATCCACGATTGCTAAAGCATGGAACCCGCCGATATACAAAAAAAATGCCTTGGTATCAATGAAGCTGCCTATCGAGCGGACCAAAGCTATTCAACATTAAGCACATTTAATCGGCAGGTATATTAGTTTTTGTTTGCCGACGGTTGAATAAATTCAAACTTCAAAAACAAAAACGATGCCATAAAGTCATCGTTTTTGTTTTTGAACTATTGAGTGGTTTGCGACAGTCCCGCTGTTTACGCATAAGTTGAAAAACAGCAGCCATTTCTCTGGATACCCATCTCTTCCGTTTTGTTGAACAACGATTACATCGCTTTCGGTACGTTTGAGTCTGTCTGTTTAGGCGAACGGATAAACATCAAGGCTAATATCGCACCTGCAAAAGCAACGATTCCAGACCAAAGGAAAGCTTGCTGAAAACCATGATTAAGTGCTGCCACAGGATTAGAATCTGATATGGAAGCAGTCGTTGATGCAGCGATCGCTACCATGATAGCAAGACTTATGGCTGATCCTATCTGATAGCTTGTATTAGCAAGTCCGGATGCCAGCCCCGCTTCTTCAGGCTTAGCTCCCGACATAGCGGCCATCATAGAAGGAATATAGGCTAATGACATTCCGAGAGCACCTAATAGTGAAGCTGGAAGTACATGAATAAGGAAGCTGCCATCCACAGGCGTATTGGTTGAGAACATAAGCATTGAACATCCGAGGGCAGTCAATCCAATCACGATGTTAGCTTTTATACCGAATCTACCGATCAATTTGCCCGTAATAACAATCATGAAGATGGCAATCAAAATCGTCATCGGAAGCAGTCCGACCCCTCCAGCGAAAGCTGAAAACTTGAGTACTTGCTGCATATACAGGTTTAGGAAGTACCATAACGGTATCCAACCGCCAGATAACATGATGAGCGCGATATTACCAGCGGCCAAATTAGGCACCTTAAAGATTCGAAGAGGTACAAGCGGTTCCTTTTTGATTAGCTGAATAATGAGGAAAAGGATAAACAGTATTACCCCAGCGATAAGTGTCCACAGGGTGATTGCTGCTCCCCATCCATTATGTTCTGCCGTTACGATCCCGTAAACGATTAGAACCAATGATGCTGTTACTGAGATGGAGCCTGCGACATCAATGCTTCCTTTTCTACGTATACCTTTTGCTAAAAGAGCAGGAGATAAAAGTAAGGCGACTACCCCGACAGGTACATTAATTAAGAAGGTCCATTGCCAGCTTAACCACTCCGTTATAACACCACCCAGAAATACCCCTGCTGATCCTCCAGCAGCTGCCGAAGCACCCCAGAACCCCAATGCTTTACCCAATTCTTTAGGATTACCGCTGAATAACATCATCACGATAGTTAGAGCTGAAGGTGCTATTAATGCGGAACCGAATCCTTGCAGTGCACGACCGATGTTTAGTGACTCTTCGTTCCATGCAAAACCAGCGAGTAAGGATGCTACTGTAAGGATCATAAAGCCCCACATGAACATGCGCCGTTGTCCAAAGAGGTCTGATAATCGGCCACCGAGTAGTAATAGACCACCGAAGAAAATCACATAAGCATTAAAGACCCACTGTAAACTTTCCTGAGTATATCCAAGCGCTTCTTTGATTGCTGGCAATGCAACTCCGATAATCGATGTATCCATAATCACCATAAAATTCGCAAGACACAACAATGCTAGTGCGAACCATCGTTTTGGATCTGCTTGTAAAAGAACCTGCCCTTGTTTTGACATTATATATTCAACCTCCTTTAGCTACATATCACCAGGTTCTTTTGATTCGATAAATTAACGCTCTCGACGGCCGCCTTAGAGACTAAGTTAATTTCAATCCATTATTTACCGGTGAGTTTCGTATTTATAGTATACCCCCCTACCCTATAATGTCAATAAATTTTTTTCTTTAAAAAAAAGTTTTTCATACAATCAACGAAATCAGGCCACTCAAAAAATATAGTGATAATAAAAAAAGCGCAGAACTTGAAGTTCTACGCTACCAAAATAGCGACGTGGAATGGAATTAAGAATTCTCAACTCGAGCACAGGAAAATCCTTTCGCTTCAAGATACTGCCGAGTGACATATGCATTCACACGAACCGGGTGAGGCATCCGGAACGCCATTTCATTGCTGCATACATGTTTTGGTCATGATAAAGTCCTTCTGCTCTTCATCCCCCATGTGCACTTTCTTATTTCTAAAGTCAATTGGCTTCTCCTCCCTTGTGTAATTCAATACAACCTCTTGTTCCCCTTTTTTACAAACTCCCAATCTTTTTCAACGTTTTTTCTGACCCTCTGCAAGAGATTCAACATAGTTTCCGCTTCGCTTTCGGAAAAACCCTCTAATGCAACCCTATTGGAATAATCATGTTCTCTTTTTATTAAAGGATAAACCTGTTTCCCTTTCTCTGTTGGAAAGAGTTTTTTGATTTTTTTATTAAACTGATCTTCTTTCTTTTCAATAAAGCCATGAAGTTCAAGCTTTTTTATAGCTCGGGCTGCACACGAGCAAGCTTATCCGGGTTTCGTACAGCATACATTCTGGCAAGCTTTCCGTGTCGGAGCTGTATGCATATCGCGGCCAAAATTTCGTCCCCCGAACGGATTACGAAGCCGGTCTCACCGTTAAGAGGTGCAGGCTCAAAGTGAAACTTGCCCTGAATAGTTTGGAACCCGTCGAGCAATACTGAGGCCACGTGATCGCGCGTTTGAATTGGGCGCTTGTATGCTTGGGCTTTGCCGCCTCCGTCGGCGATGAATGTGACGTCTTCGGTGAGCAGAGACAACAAATGATCGATATTACCATGCTCAAGGGACATGAGGAAGCGACTGATCCATTCCTTTTCGTCCCCATCGGCCCTTACGGACTCATTCTCGGAAACCCCCATCTTGTTTTTTGCCCGGCTCATCAGCTTGCGGCAATTTGCCTCTCGCTTGCCGATCAGGTCGGCAATTTCGGAATAATCGAAGCCGAGCGCTTCACGCAGGACGAAAATCGCCCGCTCTGTCGGGGTCAGCCGCTCGAGCAATACGAGCATGGCGTAAGACAGCAGATCGAAACGGACGACGGTTGTCTCGATCGTATCCTCCTCAGGCGTCCGAATCGGTTCGGGGAGCCACGGACCAACGTATATTTCCCGCTTCTTCCGCGCCGATTTTAGTTGATTGAGGCAATGGTTGGTTACCATTTTGCATAAATACGCCTTTGGCTCTGCAAGACGTTCGGGATGTACGTCGTACGCCTTAACAAACACGTCCTGCACCGCATCTTCCGCGTCTGCCGCAGATCCAGTTAACTGATAGGCCAGCGTGAATAACAGCGCTTTATATTGATCGTACAGTTCTTCCATTCGGCGTCTCACCTTCTCTTAGCTGCAAGCTAGATCTCTTCCTTGTTTCTATAGAAGTTTACTGCCTGCTTTCCATGCAATATTCCTGAATTTCCACGCGAGCTTTCCCGTTATGATCATATTAAACCCTTGTTTGCGTCCCCACACCAATCCGCGGTTTTCCCCAAGTCCAATGCAGAAGAAATCCAAGGGAACCTTCTTGTGAATCGGGGCGGGGCGTCCCTCCAAATCGGCCAAGACAATCTTCCCCAGTCGATCCCCCTGTAGCCCGCCTTCTTTGCACGTCATTTGATCTGCTTTGCCGTTTCTCGGATCGACGATTCTCGTACAGTCGCCGATGCTGTATACACCCGGTGCCCCTTGAACGCGATAAGATCCATCCACCAGCACTTGACCGTCCGGAGTTAGTGGCAAGCCCATACTGCGAAGCTGCGGATTCGGAATCAGACCAATCGTCCATATGCACAGACCAACCGGCATACGATCACCATTGCTGACCGTCACCATTCCCGCTTCCTCTCTGATCGCCTTACGATTGTGAAGTACTGTCACTCCGCATTTGTTGAGCGTCCGTTCCAGCTTGTATCCAACTTTCTCTGGCGCTTCCGGGAACAGCCGCTCTTTTACATTCAGCAAATAGACGGAGACATCGGATAAATTAAGTCCTAGTGAAGATGCTTCCTTCTGCATCTCAATTACCAGCTCAGCGGATGTCTCAACGCCACTGATGCCCGCCCCCGCAACTGCGACGGTCATCAGTCGCTTACGTTCTTTAGGATTTGTCTCGCCAACAGCTTGCCGTAGATTGGCGCGCCAGCGCTCCCGGATGACTGCTGCGGTTTGCAGATCGGTTAAAGAAATGCCACCCCGATCAGGATCAGGGCGCCGAGCGACACTACCGACCGCCACAACTAAAAGATCATAACGAGTCCAGGCCTCATTTCCTTCTGCATCCTTATATTGAATCTGCTTCCTCCCGCTATCGACAGACGTAACCGTACCTTGCACGAATTCGACTCCTTGTGAAAAACTATAATGCATCCAGGGAATCATAATCTCTTCCTCGCCTACGGCCGGCCGGAACAACAGCATTTTACGCACATGTCCGGGCTGCTTATCCAATAGAACAAACCGAATCCGCCGTCCGTTCGCCAGGCCCCGGGTCGTTTCTTTTATTGCTTTGAGCGCTGATAGCCCTGCATGGCCGCCTCCAATAATGATGCATGTCAAGTTGTTCATCATTCCTCAGCTCCTTTACATTTTGCACATAAAACAATATAAGGCGCTGATTTGTGACATCGTAATCGTGCGAATAAGAAACGCGGGTAACTTATTTCCCGTTCGAATGATAGATTAGCTGCACAACGCCAGAGGAGAACGTTCTTGTATTAACCAGTTTTAAATTCAACCTTTTGTTAATATCCATAAACAACGGTTTTCCTTCTCCCAGAACAACAGGGTGAACAGATAATCTGAATTCATCAACAAGCCCTAAATGAATAAAAGTTGTAATAAGACTTGCTCCACCATATAACCAGATGTCTTTGCCAGGCTTATTCTTTAACGCATTTACTTCTTCAATAATATGATCATTGATGTATATTGCTTTATGATCGGTCGCTTTCTGTGTCCTGGAAAACACATATTTTTCTTTACTATGAACGATTCGCCATATTTCTTTTTCAGTATCCGTATGATCTATTTCTGGAGTGAATTGCCCCCATAAGTCATAGCTTTTTCTTCCATATAAAATGGTATCAATTTGATTTAAGAAATCTATAAACCCCATCTCAGAGTCCATAATGCACCAATCTACTTCCCCATTTTTCCCTTCAATAAAGCCATCTAATGTAACTGCTAAATCTAAAATGATTTTTCGTCTCATGGTTTGTTACTCCTTTCGGGATTTACCACTCATTATAGACCATCAATATGTCATCTTATGTCATATTAATAACAAGCCGGTTTTCTTACGATATTCCCCTTATGATTAAACTTCCATGAGAGGCGGTTCAATTTATAAATGTTTCGGTCATCCATTGATAAAATTTCTCCTTCTCTTCGAATTGAAGGTAATGTGCGGATTGCTCATAAGCGATAAATTCCTTTGAATCATCATCCATGCTGTCGACATACGTTTTTGCTGCATTCGTTGAAGTCATGTAGTCATATTTCCCCATAATAAAATAACACGGGATTTCAAGTTTTGTTATACCCATGGGGGTTATCGATAAGCCTTGAAGCTCCGCCGTATTTCATGACATAATATCGCGGGGTAAACGCATCGCCACAGCCACCGATTGGCGACTTCTTGGATGTATAAAGTTATTGTCTCCCGGGGTAGGGACTATCCAGCTATACCCAACGAATAGGTAGGTTCGTTGCACCTCACCTATGCCTTTTACTATGTGGCTGTTTTTATACGTCGGCATGCTGCGGACCCAATCGTTCGAGAACTCGGTCCAATTGCCGGGTTAGATAAGGCGAAACGTCGCCAAGCCCGCTCACTGCTTCTAACAATGGGAAGGTTTGCCCGCCCCACGGACCTTGCGGATCAAAGACTTGTCTGCCGACTCGCAAGCCTTCTGCTGTCATCGAGGAGTTTAATCGTTCCAAACCTTCAACAAGCAGACCGACCGGCAGCGCTTTGTTCCTCCGCAGGGACCATTCTGCTAAATAGGACATGCCGCGCAATATATCGTATTCGAAAAATCTCGGGAAGCAAGGCTTCAGCCACTCCTTATCGATGACGTTCCCCGTTTGCTTGGAACATACAAGACGATGCTCCATTAAATAACGGGCGCCCTCATCCAAGAATGCGGCTTCCTGTTCGGTATATTCCCGGTCGGTATGCCATAAGATCGCCTCAAGCGGAGGAAGCGTAGAAACGATAGAGCTCTTTCTGGAGTATGTATTAGCATCAGGCTCGCAGTTCAGTCCGCCGTCAGGCAGCTGATGCTTTAGAAGCCATTCGCGAATCCATGGCAGTTCTCTGTCCAGATCACAGCCATGCGCCATGAGAATCTTATAAAATACGGCAAGTTCGCAATGGCAGCAATCCATCTTCATCTTATCGGTTTCCGAGATTGGCTGGTCATCGACGGAAATGACGAAGGTCTGCCACACCTGAGTTTCGAGTAAATGTTTGGCTTTGGCGATCACAGACTCAGGAATCTGCCTCACTTCTCCCATTTCATAAAGCACAGACATATGCCACCAGGCTCCATCCCATTTTCGACGGGTGTGCTCACCGTGGGCGGTTTCCCATTGCGAAGTGGATTCAAGAAATCGTATAGATTCTTCGATTGCCAAACGAATCGTTTGATTGGTTACCATCCTGCTATCTCCTTTTTTGTTCGCCGCGCTTTCTTATAACGCGGCAAAGCTGCCGAGTCAACCATGGATCGGCAGCCTTGCTTTGTGAGCTCTGGCAATCACAATGGTTATATCACCAGAACCCTCCATCTGAATGAATAATTTGTCCCGTAACCCATTCGGATTCTTCACTTGCTAAAAAAACGATTAGCTTTGCAGCATCCTTAGGTTCACCGATTCGCCCCATCGGGAATTTTGGTAACAAGTATTCTTTCAATTCACTGTTCATCCATCCACTATCCGTTGGTCCAGGATCTACGGCATTGACCGTAATGTGAAGCGGCGCTAGTTCAATAGCAACGGATTTCGTAAAAGTAGAAACAGCCCCCTTTGTTGCTACGTATGCCAAATTCCCAGGCTGAGGCGACTTGTCTTGACCTGATACCATGTTAATAATTCGACCACCATGTTTTCCTTCTATATGACGAGCAAACTCAACCGTCAAAAGAAACGTTCCTCTAATGTTCACACGATAATGAGCATCGAGGTTATCTGCATTGATGGAACGAAAATCTACGTCAACGGAATGCGTTGCATTATTCACTAGAATGGATGGGGAACCTAGTTTCTCATGAACCTCATCAAGCAGCATACTCGGTGCTTCTGATTGTGAAAGATCCAATTCCATGGATTCGCACCTTACTCCATAGCTGCGGATCTCCTCCATAAGATGCTGCGACCAGTCTGCGTCATCATCCATAAAATAGTTCATACCACGATCATACTTTGACCAATGCGTGAAAAAAATGTCTGCGCCTTCTCTGGCTAATGCTCGGCATATTGCAGTACCGATACCCTTTTCTCGGCTAGCTCCAGTAACAATCGCGATCTTATTCATTAATCGTTTCATTAAAAGCATCTCCTCGCGAAAAACGCTGAACAACGTGCTAACGGAGATGTATGCTCACCATTCAAAAAAACGAACACCCTAAAAAAGGCATTCGCTCGGTGTGTTTATAGCACATGAACCCAGCGATCCTATAATGGTTTAACTGAAAATTGGCCAAATGACCCCTTCAATCAAAAAGGGATCAACAAATCCATTCAACTCCTTAACCATTAAAGGATATCTCCCATTTCGGTCCATGCTCCTTTCGTACATCTCCTTTCACATAGGGTATCATAATTCCAAATTGTAGTAAATTATGGTTCGGGAAGAACTTATAGACCTCGCTTACTGCTGGGATCCCCATTTGGACTGGATAGCTTCATATTCGGATTTGGTAACCGGCAGAATGGAACCGTGACGTTTTTTTAGGATGCCGAAATCATATTCTTCCGGTTCAGGCTTCCTCCAGCATGCTCCTGTCGGATCGCCGATGTCCGTCGTTATGATTGGCAAATATCCTCCGCTAGTTGAATATTGGTCAACGAGTAGCCCCCATTTTTCCTCGCCATTGAATTTAAAAAACTCCGGACCTTCGACATCCTTTCCCGTCAGCGTAAGCCCGAGTGACTCTAGCGTCGAAATCACTTTCCAATCTCCCATTAGTCGGTCACTTGTCTCGATGGTAATCTGCCCGTCGCAGGAAGCACGGAAATACTTGTCGCCGGCTTTAATCATCGTTGTGTCGATAATCGTACGTTGTTCACCGCGGGTTATATAAAGCTCGGCCGGCGTAAACGTACGGAAATCCTGCGTTTTGCAGCAATAAATATGCATCCCGCGGCCATCACCGGCGCGAGCGTCCCGGCTGGAAGCCCAGAATATCAGATAATCGCCTTCTTCCTCATCATAAATCGCTTCCGGTGCCCAAGCGCAGCCCGCCTCCTCAGGAGCCAGCTCTACCATGCGCGGTTCAGACCAGTGCACCAAATCCGGTGATTCCCAGATGATCAGCGAGCGGCTGCCGGTTATCGTGGCCTGGGAATTCTGCCAACCGCCGCGATGATAAATACTAAGGTCGGTTGCAAGCAGATAGAAACAGCTGTCGTCCACGCTCCGAAGTATAAAGGGATCACGAACTCCCTGTTCCCCAACAACAGATCGCAAGACAGGTTGGTTCCGGTTCAGATCCTTCCAATGGAGTCCGTCTTGGCTCAGAGCGAAATAAATTTGCTCGCCGTCCTCCTGCTCACCGGTAAAATGAACGAACAGATATCCGTACAAAGATTCGGTATTTTTTGAATTTTGCATTGAGTGTCCATCTGCCTCCCGACTTCTTCGAAGTTTAAACGATTGGATCGCTGCCGATGTTATGCTTGCGATTTTTCTTGCGATTCGACAACTTGGATGACCGCAGCCAGGAACGCAAGTGTCAATCCTTGTCCCCATCCTTGTGCCCACTTTCGGTCAATACCGAGATATCCTTCAATGTCGTTCATGACAGCCGTTCCCCCGGACACGTTCAAGACCCGCCCGTTGTCAGCAATATTGGCAAGAACGCCGTCTAATGCTTTCCGGACATGCTTCGCATGAAGCGGATTGCCCTGCATCACCATCGCTGCCGCAATACCCGCTGTCGCCGATACTTCGCCATAGGCTTCCGGGTAATCGAGCACCGTGCCCCACAAGCCGTCCTCTTTCTGCAGCCTTTTGATCGCCGCGAGCTGATCGCGTAAAGAGCTCCATATGTGCATCATTGGAGGATAAAGATAGCCTTCCGGCAGCCCCCTTGCTGCACGCGACATCGTATAGGCCGCCCACGCGTTGGCCCGCGCCCAATGGATACCGGACATATGATCCTCATTAACGTGGTTGTAGCCGTGATACCATAGACCGGAATTCTCGTCTTGCAGGTAATGAATATGCCGCTCGAATTGATGCAAGGCGTCGTCAATGAGCGTCTTCTTCCCTAGCAGCACGCCGACCCGAAGCTCAAAGTATGCCGCCATGAACAGGGTATCCGCCCAGCACTGCTCGGGAAAATCATTGTTAGCCGACACCGTATGCTGAAGCACCCGGTCTCCGAACCGCAAAGCATGATGTTCCAGATAATCCATTTTACTTAAAATGATATCCAGGTATTTTTGTTCCTTCGTCTGTTCATAAAGGGTAAGCAGCATGTGCCCCATCGCGCAGCTATTCACGGTCCATCCTTCTGGCAGGCCCGCTTCCATGTATTCCTCGACCCAATCGATCATCCGTTCCAGGTAGAAATGCTCGCCAGTCACGTCGAACATGCGGCTGACGCCATAAAATGCGACACCGCCCGGCCAGTCCCATGTCAAATCCATCCCGAACGTATAGTTGGCAACGCGCTTCGCGGCTTGCTTTAAATCTTCCGAAGTGATATCCATTTTCAGCTTCATCATACCCTCCATATTATGTAGAGCCCCCGCTTACAGCAGGAGCCCCTAAGTTTTAGTTAGGATTATCGCGATTACCGGAATTGGCCAGCATCAATCGCTTCTTGCTTCTCGTCCAAGATTTCTTGATAGCCGGCATCGAGGAATTTCTGCTTGGCCGCTTCGTACTTCGCATCAAACTCGTCTTCCGGCGCAAGGACAATGTCCAGATACAGCTCCTGGAAGAGGTTGTTTAAATCTGCCTTATACTCGTTTACTTTCTCAAGAACTACGGTGAACAGCGGGTCCTGGATCTGATACGGCTTTATTTCTTGCCGATATTTTATCATGTCTTCGACAATTTGCTCGTAACCGGCAGGCGTCCAGTTGTTTTTGTTGGCTTTAAGCGTGAGTTCAGGCGTTTCAAATGTAGGCGCTTCCGTAATAAGTGCCCAATAGTCCTTGTTATTGTTCTGGGAGAGTACGGATTCGCCCTTGAAATTCGGGTCTTTTACCGGCAGGCCATCGGAATCAAGCGTATAGTTTTCCCCTTCTACTCCGTTCTGCAGGAACATCAGGTTCTCCGGTTGGCTCATCCACTCGAGGTACATCCATACGGCTGCGCGCTCCTCCGCCGTTGATGCATGGTTGATGCCCATGATCAAGCCAAACGTCCAGTCGGCGCGGCCTTGCGGCACATTGCCCTCCGGCACACCAGTCCCTGGAGGAATGACGGCAAATTCAGCTCCCGGATTGTTCTTCAGTGTAGCTGCAAACACGTCGGTGTTGTTGGTAATGTAAAGTCCGTACGTGCCTGTATTGCCCGCAACAAACTCGGCCTTGAGCTTGTTATCATCGTCGCGAAGATAGAACTCTTTGTCAATAAGTCCGTTATGATATTGATAACTTAAGTTACGCAACCATCCTTCGGTTGCCGAGGTCGTAAAGTCCGCAACAGATAGATCTGCATAAAGTGCGTGGACCTTCGGGTCGGTCGGCCAATCCCGGAAGCCATAGCTGTAGTTGAACACATTTCGTGTCAGACCGGCCCCGGCAACGCCGATTCCTGCTTCCTTCCATTTCATGAGCATTTCATTGTACTTCTCGAGCGAGGTCAAGTCCTCGACCTTCATCCCCACTTTCTCCACCCAGTCTTTACGAATGATATTAACAAAGTTGCCATAGTTATTTAAGTCCGGACGCTTACCGAAGACAAATGTATTTTTTCCATCAACGACGCCATATTGCTGAATCGTCTCGCTCATATTGCTCCAATAGGTTGGCGCATAGTGTTCAATCTCTTTCCAGTCCAACTCCTGCATAACATCTTCTCCGTAGTAAGCAAGCGCCTGTGGCATGTCATAGTGGAAAATGATATCCGGCGCCTTGCCAGCTGCGAGCAGCTGCTGATAATTCGTAACTTCGTTTGTGCGGGCGATCGGGGTGAACTTCACTTCGATATTATATTTGTCGCCGAATTCCTTCTGAATCCAGCGCGTGTAATAGTTATCGGTTACGTTCCAGCCTTCGAATGCACGCTCATACACGGGAATTTCCATGGTAACTCGTTCCGGGAAACCTTGCGAATAATCGGGATAGCCGCCTGCGGCGTTTTGGTTTGGGGTGGTACCCTCATCCGATGGAAAAGGCTCCTTCGAGCTATTGGTGCTATTCCCCGTACAGCCGGCCATAAGACCGGCAATGAATAGTAAAGCCATGAACATAGACATGATTTTCCGTTTGCTCATCGTATATCCCCCTTTTTAAAATCGCTGCAAAAGCATCTCGAGCACTATTCCTTGATAGCCCCAAGCATGACTCCCTGGACAAAATACTTCTGAATGAACGGATAGACGCAAATGATCGGCAATGTCGCAAATACAACACATGCTGCTTTGAGCACTTCCGGATTGCTCAGCGAGACTTGCGTCATCTCAAGTTGAAAGCTCTCGCTTGCCTGAACAACCAAGTAATACAGTTTCAACTGCAAGGGCCTCAGATCGACATTATGCTTAATGTAGAATAGGGCATCCTGATAAGCGTTCCAGCGTCCGACCGCGTAAAAAAGGGACAGTGTCGCCAGAATCGGCTTTGAGAGCGGCAGTACGATGCTGAACAGGATCCGGAAATGCCCCGCCCCATCCATCCGAGCTGACTCTTCCAGGCTGACCGGAATATTGCTGGAGATCGAAGTTCTCAATATCAGCAGGTTGAACGCGCTAAAGGACAGCGGCAAGATGAGGGACCATATCGTATCGAGCATCCCCAGGCTGTTGATCAGCATATATTCGGGAATCATGCCGCCGCCAAAAAACATCGTAAACATAAAAATGAAGGTAAAAAAAGAACGGCCCTTAAGCTGCTTTCGCGATAGCGGGTATGCTGCACAAGTGGTGACGATCATACCGATCATGGTGAACAGCACCGTAATAACAACGCTTACATAAAGAGACCTCAGGATACTCTGATCAGCGAAAACTTTGCCGTAGGCCTCCAGAGTGAAACCCGCTGGCCAGAGAAACACCTTGTTAGCAATGACGTACGCGTCTTCGCTTAAAGATTTTGCAACGACATGAACGAATGGAAGCAAACAAGCAAGTGAGGCAGCAACAAGAAAGAGACGGATCAGGATATCCCATATGTCCAGTTTCCTGGTACGGCGAACGGCATAGCTGCTAACGGTTGTTTTCATCGCTTCCCTCCTTTCTAAATAACACCGTCTTCGCCCAGTTTCTTGGCAACCCGATCAGCAATTAATATAAGGACGAGCCCCACGACAGCCTGGAACAACCCGAGAGCGGTTGCTCGGCTGAAGTTCCCGCCTTCAATGCCCCAGCGATATACCAAAACGGGAATGGTTGTAGTGAACTCCGTAGTGGCTTTATTCGCTAAGGCAAAGACACGCTCAAAGGAACCTGCCATCACGTGGCCCAAGTTCAAAATCAGCAATGTCACGATCGTTACTCGGATCGAGGGCAGGGTAATGTTCCACATTTTCCGCCACCGGCCTGCACCATCCACGACCGCCGCTTCATACAACTCTGGGTTAATGCCGCTTATTGCGGCCAGATAGATGATCGTCCCCCACCCCATGCTCTGCCATACGCCAATGAAGACATAACTGATCAGCCAATTGACGTCTTCTTGAAGGAACGGGATGCGCGTCCCACCCAGATGCGCGATCAGATTATTGATCATACCGGTTCCTTCACCCAATAGTTGATAGGCGATTGCGCCGATAATGACCCAGGACAGAAAGTGCGGCAAATAGAGCAGGGTCTGATTTACGCGCTTGAATAGAACATTCTTTACCTCATTAAGTAATAATGAGAGCACAATCGGCATTGTAAAGCTAAATAAGAGGTCCGATACATTCAGCAGAAGCGTGTTGCGAATTGCGCGACTGAATTCGGATTTTGCGAATATGTCTTGAAACACTTCAAATCCGACCCATTCGCTGCCCCAGAATCCCTTGGCAATCTTAAAATCCTTAAATGCAAGCACGAGACCGCTCATCGGCGCGTACTTAAACACCAACACAAACGATAGAGGAATGAGAAGCAGGAAGTAGAGCTGCCAATCCCGACGAAGATAATAGAGAACCCCCAGTTTCTTATCTGTTAAGGAGATTGAAGCGGTTTCATTTTTGGATGCAGTGACTAGACCTTTCAAAATCTCACCTCCTCCATTCACGATCTCCCCGACTCGGTTCCCTAGTTCGGTGACCTCGAGGTTGGACTTATCATATCGCCCCGATCGTCCGCAGGTAAACGCCGAATATTGATACATTTCCGTCATGATTGATTCCATATTTAGCCGATTCGATATTCAAGTGAGTGCAAGAATCAGTATTGACTAATCGAATCAAATGTTGCGATATATATCGCTTCGCTATACCTGTGAAATTGGATTGGTTGAGCCTTCACGATGTTCTGGACCTCTGCATCTTATAGCTGCTCGGCGGCATCCCTTCAAATTTTCGGAACAGACGATTGAAGCTTCGTACATTCATGCAGCCTACCTCGGATGCAATCTGCGCGATTGACAGGTTACTGTTCAGAAGCAGCTCTTTTGCCTTCTCGATTCGCAGCAAGTTGAGATAGTCCGATATACTTTTCCCCGTTTGTTCATAGACAATTTTTCGCATGTAGGAGTAACTGATTCCGATTTCTTTAGCCATCTCTTCAAATACGATTTCTTCACGGTAGTGCTCATTCAAATAATGAATAATTCGCTCGGCGTATCTGTTGGATGCGCCCGGCGAGCGCGTAAGGTAGTGAACAATCTCGCTGTAAAATCCAATAACATATTCTTCAAGCTCATCAAGCGTATCAAAAGAAGCCAAGGCAGCGTAAATGTTCCCCCGCCTCGTGAATATCCGCGCTGTGCTGACATTATTCTCTCTAAGGTGTTTAATGGTCACGCCAACCAATTGATGATAGATGAACAAGATATTATCGTAGGACACGTATTCGGCAGAACGGATTTCGTCACGAATGATTCTCAATTCTTCGATAATATTGTCCAGATCGCCATGTCCAAGGAAGTTGAGAATTCGTCTTTCACTGTTAGCAGGATAGATATATTTCTTGTCCCGTGCTTCCTCCTCCCTCCAGTATGTGATGCCGCCGCTGCCGGCGATCATTCGCTGCTTGATTGCTTCCAAGGCCTCCCCCAGTCGATCGGAGACCAGACGAATCGAATCTGCCGGACTGCTTACGCCGATCGTTACGGAGTACTCCAGCAATTCGTCCGCAGTGTTCCTCATCCTATCCAGAGCGTTATGAATGCCGATTCTATGGTTGTCATCTTCCCCCTGTCTGTAGTTGATCAGAATTACAAAGTGACCGTCACCGTGATAGACGCAGCGCGCATAAACCTCTTCCGGAAACAAATGATCACACGTCGAGAGAAGCAGGTAGCGATGGTAGCTGCGAGTTTCCGGATTGTTCCGACTGATATACTTTCGATAGCCATCAATAGAAACGACGGCAACAAGAAAGTGCGAAGCCGGGAAGATTTCTTCGGCCTGAGGCGTCACTTCCCCCCGCAGCAAACTATGAATGGCGTGACTCTGGGCATCCTGCTCGCGGATGCTGAGCAGCTTATAAAGTCCTTCCTCCTCTTCTTGCATTCGTCTGAAGGCCGCCTCGAGGAATACAAGCTCATTTTTATCCTGTACCCCTGGATTGACGCGTCCGCGAATCGTTCGGACCAATTCTCTGGCCGGCTTGGACAACCATGTTGCAATAAATACGGTCAGTATGGATCCCGCAAAAATAATAACAATCGTAAGCAAGATGATACCTCTCTGCAAAGAGTGGGGTTTGTTCATCAGTTCGTCGACCGAGTATATACTCACGTTCGTCCAACCGAATTCGTTCGAACGGGACCACGCGTACAGCAATCGTTCACCGCTGAGCTCCCGAAACATGTAGCCTTCAGACAATTCTTGCCTGGCGATTTCGGTAATAAACGGCTCCTCATAGGCGTTCTTGAGCAACAAATTCTTGTCATGATGGGAGATTATGGCACCGCTTGGCTTCATGAGCAAATAGCCTTGCTTCCCCGATTTCGTCGATCGCAAATACTGCTCGATTTGACGCTCCTTCAAATTGACCACAATCGTTCCGCGAGTAGCGGTTGAAAGACGGTTTAGAGGCAGCGCAAACGATATTACGTTCACTCCCGAATCAAGCCTGCGCGGATACCACACGCCGCGGATCCCTTTTTGCTCAAGAAGCGCCTCGTTCAGCCAGTCGATGGATTCATATTTGTCCAAACTCGTAATGCCTTTATCCGTTGAAATCACGTAATTCGCATCATCGAGGTAAAAGAAAGACGAATAGACCCCATCGACGCTCTGATTCAGATTTAACAATTCCTTGAGCACCGCCATCGCCTTGCTCACATTCATATAATCCTTCTTGAGCCCGGCAAGGGACTTAAACGGGCGGATTCGATCAAAGATATCAGTGCCGCCAAGGCGTACCGTATTCTGTGACAAATTGTTAAGAGCGTTCTCGTTTAGCTCGCGATTGGCATTTAGTTCTGCAAGCGAAGTTTCCGCGAAGGCATGCTCCGAATTCCGTAGAATCTGAGAGCTGCTGTACCAGGTTAAAATTGCCATCGGAATGGCCATGATGCAAAATAGGATCAATGCCAATTGCATCATCATCGGAATTCGCTTCATTGGACCCCTCCATCCTTTAATTGGTTGTACTAGAATCAACGCAGATCAATAAAGCGCTTTCATATGTATGAGTCTTTTATAAAAGCATTATAAGAAATATTGAAACAGGGTAAATATTGAATGGTTCTACGGTCGTTAGCCTCCCTTCGTTTGATCATCAAAAAAAACCTAAGTTATTTCCTTTCGGAACGATAATCAATTCTCCTGCCGTTATAACAGATGACCGGGAGTTTGAAAACATCCTTTTTCTTGTTCATCCGTTATTCGAAAATCGGCGCACATTGCTTATTACGAAATAAGCTGAGCCATCAGGTGGCGTCAGCTTATATGCGTTATAAACCTGAAAAATATTTTCATGAAGGGCTCTGATGAATTTGATTCGTAGGGGCTGCAGTGGTTACCTGGCACTTTTAATTGAAATGCTTTATATTTGTCCATTGTAAGACATAGTCAGACATGGTTCATTTTAAAGAATGGATCTCATGTTATGTTAAGCCCAAATTCTCCCACTCGTAAATCACCAAAAATGATATTTTTGATCCATATCTGATTCGATCCTAAAAATGAATCATATTTTACCATCTTGATCAAAAATGACATGCCATAAATCTGTTGCATTAGATAATCTAATCGACTACATATCTGCACCACACATCCGCGCAATTAAAAGAGCGGGAGGCTTCTCCCGCTCTAATGATGTAAGTACGTTTAGATGATATCTGCTTGCTTGATTCTCATTTTTACGATGCCTTCCGGCTTTTCACCAGGTAGTTGTACATGAGTTCTGCTGCCATGGCCCGATTGGTAACAGCCTTCGGAGACAGCTTGCCTCCACCGGTGCCTTTAACCAATCCGGTATCCAGCATGAAGTCCATCGCTTCCCGCGCATAACCGGATACGTCCTTCGTATCGGAATAGCGATCGATGCCATTCCCTCTACCAGGCAGCTCGTTCCCTGCCGATTCCATCATCGCATGGAGCATGACGACCATATCCTGACGCGTGATGGAGTCCTCCGGCCTAAACCGGTTATCTCCCGTCCCATGGACCAGCCCAAGCTTCTTCGCCTCAGACAAATACGGCGTGTAGTACCGGCTGCCCGCATCGGCAAAATTACCGTCGTCATCCGCGTTCTCTGGCTTCATGCCGAAGGCGTTCATGGCCATGACCAGGAAGTCGGCCCGGCTGATCTCCTCCTGCGGGAGGAATCGCCCTCCCCCTGCACCCTTTACAATATCTCGGGCTGAGAGGAAATGTACGGCGTCTGCATACCAGCTGCTCGGCTCCACATCCCGATAGGACACCTGCGCGTAGGCGATTGCATAGGTCCCGAGCTTGTTCGTATCGAAGGTCACGGCGCGAAGCCCGGTATCGTAATATCCGTTCATCATGGCGGGTACCGATCCTGTTGCATCGACTTCCCACGCAACCAGCTGGTCCGAGCGTTCGGCCGCCTCCGCATCGTAATGGAGCGATACCCTTACATTCGTTCCGCTTCCCGTCCATTCCACCATCTTGCCGTCGATCTGCAGAAACAGCTCCACGACCGGTCGGTTCCCGATCCCGGAAAGTCGGTCCGCGGAAAGTCCACTGCGGTTGCCCGGCCGAATCACGAGGCCCGTGAACTGCCCTGCTTCCGGCAGTTGGTTCAGCATATCGGAAGGCAGCTTCACGGTTGCCTGCGGGGTCACGATCTCGATCCGCTCCTGTGCGTGATTTCTGTTCAAGTAAGCCGACGGGATCTGGATGACAAATTCGCCGTTGAACGAACGGGCATTATCGTCCATTTGAATGGTTACGGTCTTGATCCCTCTCCGGTCAGCAGCGACGCTTTCGAAGACAGTGCTCAGATCCGAATCGCTGACTGATGCCTGAGCCCTCTGACCACTTATGGTGACTCCGACCGTAATCGTTCCCGGTTTGGAAGGACCCGTAGTCGGCGGCGTGCCCCCAGGCTTGCCTTGGCCCGGTTGATTGCTGCTGCCACCGTTATTTCCGTTGTTTCCGTTATTACCGTTATTTCCATTGTTGCCGTTATTGCCTCCGCCATCGTTTCCTCCTCCGTCATTCCCGCCGCCCGGAGGAGAGGTTTTCTTTGAGGTCGTAAAGCGATAGATTTGGCTAAGCCGCTTGGCGCCGAATTCATCGGTAATATCCATATACCAGTAATACGTCTCACCGGCTTTTCGTCCATTCCATGCGGCAGAGGCGATTTCTCCGGACTTCACGGCTTTTTGCTCGCCGATCAGCGTGTCTTTGTACACGTTGACCGCAAAATAATCGGTTGCCACCCGTTTTTGAATGTCCCTGAACGCAAACGGCTCAGTAAAATCCTCGATGGCGTCGTCAAAGAAATTATAGTCGTCTAAGTAAGGCGAATACGTATCCACATCCAGCGTTCCGGAGGTTGGATCGAACTTCAGCAGGCGCAGATAACCGTTTCCTCCGTTCGGTCCTCCCTGATAGTCCGCCAGCATTTCGATGACCTGTCTTGACGATCCATCCGGATGTGTCACCGTCTTCACGACCCGGTTGGCAGCATGATAATGTCCGCTCAGCACGAGCTGCACGTTTTTGTTCGGTGCAATGACCTGGTCAAAAACGCTCTGCGCCATATTGGACAGAGTGCCGTTGCTCTCCAGATAAGCGTGCATGCCCACGATCGCGATGCGGTCCGCATGCTTCTTCAGCGCCTCGTTGGCCCAAGCAATCGTTTCCGGCGTATCCTCCAGTCCAAAGCCGATATACAGGAAAATAAAGTCATGGCCTCCAAACGAATAAAGGTCGTAATGGTTGCGGTTGTTATCCATTTCGCCGCCATACCACGGATTGTTTTTGTACCGGTCAGCCCCGACATACTTTCCGTAGTAGGAGTAATCCACACCGTCAATGATGACGTCGTGATTGCCCGCAAGCACGCCATACGGTACTCCTGCTTCGTCCAGCTTCTTTAGGTTGCGATCGGCTACCGCCCACTGCTTCTCGTCGTCGGCCACGTTCACAATGTCGCCGGTATGAATCACATAACTGAACAAACCCTTCTTGTATTCTTCCGTGATCCAATCGCCCAGCTTATCGAAAATGTCCGGGTACGACTCCGCATAATACTGCGTGTCCGTAAACCATAAAATGTTGAACGGCGCGTTCGCGCTCTTCACTTCATCTTGGACCATGGCCTGAATTTTACCGTTTCGTACGAAACGGTTTGGCTCCACTTCGGCAGACAGCGTGATATCGGATTCCGTTTCGTTGCCGGTGGCCGACTCCAGCCCCGTCCACTTGCCGGTCTCATAATCCCAAGCATACAGCGTCACGATGCGCCCCGGAAGTGTGCGCCCTTGCCAGTGCAGCTCTACCGCATCTCGCTGCGACCACGCTTCGTCCAGCTGGACTTCGAATCGATGATAAGGGAATCCGGAATCCGTATCCGTGATAAGGTACTCACCGTCCGGGTATGAAATTTTGTCTGCATCCTCCTTGCCGATCCCCTTCTCGCCGTCCGGCTCCAGCACAAGCGGCGGCTCCCGGTCTGCAACGTTGATGCGGCCTTCGATCCCGTCTTCGCGGGCAAAATCGTATTTATCCCCTTCCAAGAAACGAACGTCCATCGAATCTCCGCTCGGATCGCTGAGTCGCGCTCTCAGGCTCGGATTCAAATTTACATTCTCCGCGAAATCGGCTGGGGAAACTTCGCCCGGAAGAAGAGGCTTCTCGTCTTCAATCATGAAAGTACGAGAGATATCCGCCGAGTTGCCGGCGCCGTCATGAACGGTCACTTTCAGAATATGCTCGCCAGGCGCAAGCTGCGTAGAAGACGTTTCGTAAGGAAACTTGATCGGCTCGCCATCAAGCTCCGCCGTAATGTCGGTTACGCCGGTCAAATTGTCCAAAGCGACCACATCCAGCGTGAAAGGGCCTTTGAGCTGCATGGCATCCGCCAACAGCTGCCCTTCCCCATACGTTATTCCCTCAATCTCGGGAGCCGTATTATCTACCGTCACGTCGATAGATTGGAAGTCTTGGCCGTTCATCAACATGCTAAGGGAATATATCCCGTCCTCTACCGAATCGGTGTCGAGCTCGGAATATCTCGCCGTGAACTTGTCCTGCGGGATCGGAAAATGAAAATCGCTGATCATGGGCTTGTTCGGATTGCTGCCGTAATCTGCGTCCCCGAATCCGTAATACGTATCCTCCCGGTAATCCACTGTCGATTGCCCGAGGTTGCCCAGGTAGTTCAGCACCTTGTCCGGTTTGACTACAGAGCCGTCCGGCAGCACGAGATGAAGATTCATCACTTCGAAATCGTCATGGTTGTTCTTGCCGAATACTTTGTCGTGATCTTTGACTTGATACGGCGCATTCTCATTCCCGGTATGCACGGAAACGGTCGTACCGGTCACGAAAAGCTCTGGAGTCATGTCGAACATCGACCAGGCGCCGTCCATGTATTTGGGCAGGATGCGTCCGAAAAATACCGTCTCCCCGCTTGCGTCCAGCGCGCTTGCCGACGCTTGGTAAATCTGATCGATGCCACGGGTCTGCATGCCCAGCTGCACCTTACCTGGCAGCGCCTTGCGAAGCGGCAGCGGATTTCCGTCAAAGCGGATTTCGATATCATCCTCGGCCCGGGAGCCGTATGCGTAGAAGAATGCCTTCCCGCTGAGCATGCTGCCGTTTGCCAAGGATAGGCCCGGATCCGGCAGTTCCGTTCCCGTGCTTTCTTTGTTAACCGTTAGGAGGCCCCCCCTGGAATTATAGGGTACCCGCGTGCGGTTGCCACTGTCGTCGGCCGCATCGATGATATAACGATAAACGCCGATCTCATTTAGCGTGATCGAGCCTTGGTAGACGTAACGGCCGTTATCCTGGGATGCAAGCGTAAGCGCATGCTTGTCCGTAAACACCGTCGGCTCCTCGGTAGCCGCTCCAATCAGTACTTCTACGGAAGCAAGAGGCTCATCGCTGATCACGGAAACCGGATAAGCCTGGCTCTTGCCCATATTATAGGCGGTCTGCTCATGCTGCAGCACTGGAGCGATCATGTCGACGCCTGCCACAGGCGGCACCTGACCAGGATCAATGCTCCCGGGATTGGCGTACATCCGGTTATCCAATCTTCTCATGGTTGTTCCTGCATCGGGGTAAGCATATCGTACGACCGCATTGCGGACGTCGTTGACCAGTCTGTCCGGGCTGTCCGGCGTGCTCGGATCGTACCAGGCCTGCACGATGTACGAATTGGCCTGTCCCGGCGCGGACAAGGCAATCCCGCGATGCAGCGAATTCGGTAGATTGAAATCCGATGTTTTCGAATTATCGTAGAAAATGATGTCATTATCCTTCAGCGTGCTGTTAAAATGCAGATTAAAGTCGCCCGTCGTGGTATATCCCTTTCCGTTCGCAACCGCTTCCTTCGCGAACCAGATCACGGCAGCGCTGTATGGTTCGATCGAGGTATGGTCCGGTATCGTCCAATGCTTAGGCGCTGTTGTACCCGGATATAGGTACGAGAGCGTGTAATCCTTGAGATCCAATATCTGATCCGAATTATTGTAGATTTCGACGTATTCATACTGGTTGCCGCTACCCCAGCGGTAATCCCCGGCCGGGTTCGGAAGAATCTCAGTGATTAGGATACGCGGAACGTCCCCGCCGGCGGTTCCTCCGGTTAACGCCGTTTCATACTCGCTGGATCTCGACCGCTGAAGCCCATCTGCTGCCTCTATATAATAGTGCAGCTTATTGCCTGTCAGCTGATCGGCCGGAATGACGGCATCGAATTGGTTCCCCCCGCGATCGATCATGTCGATCATGCTGTAGGGGCTATTGACGGCCGTTTTATAATACAGCTTAACTTCTAGCGCATCTCCGTCGGCGTCATAGACGCTTGAGCTTACGGTCAGCGGCTGCGTCCGTTCGGCCGAGGCGACGGGCGTGTGTCTGATTTCCGGGACGTGATTGTCAGGCGGCAATAGCTGCCCCGGGTCGATGATTCCGGCGGAAGGCAAGGCTTCCCTGGCATAAGGGATCATGTCCAAGCCGCCATTAGGAGGCTGGAGATGCACGCTCTTGCCGTCACCGACATCTTCGGCGGTATAATAGAAGCCGCTGATTACATCGGCGTCATCGCCTTTTCGGGTTATGTATAAGCCGCGGTCTGTGTTGTTGAGGCCGTCCTGCCCCCGAAGCTTGAATACCGGCACATGGTCGGGAACCGAGTGGTACAGGCGGAAATCGGATTCCTTCAAGGCTGCGGCTGCCCCGGTTATGGACGAGCTTGTGCGTTCTACCCAGAGCACGGCCGGGCTGTCCGCCGGGATGACCGCCCCATCCGGATTGCCGTAAACCGTGTCGGTCACCGTTAACGTCTTCATACCCGTATTGTAGTCGTAACGAATGTTGAACTCGTCGTTAAACGAGATCGGCGCCCCCGAATGATTGTAGAGCTCAACATATTCGAACAGATCGGCTCCGCCTGCCCCCTCGATCGTTTGCTGATTCGACCGGTCATCGGGATAAATCTCCGAGATCAACACCGGCATCGCTCCCGATGGGGCGGCATAGGCCGGGGTGCTTGCAAGCGTAAGCTCAAAAAAACTGCTGCCGATCAGTATGCCGGATAATAATCCGGCGATCCATTTTCGCTTCATGTGCTCCTCCTTTATGCTTTTTTCCTCTAAAAGCCTAAAGCATAAAGGTCAAGCGAATATCAAATGAAATCGCATGTTTCGTAAACTGAATTGAGACACAGAAACACGGATCAATTTCTGCTAATCCAAAATCATGTCAACGACTTGTTTCGCAAACGCAGCATAGGGCTCGATCAGATCAGGACTTTGATCGATAGCCCACCTGAGGTTATCGAAAGCCCTTAATAGCAGCAAATGCCTCATGTCATCAAGGTCTTGTTCACGTATCCCGTACCCGTCTAAAAACGCTTTGAATTCCTCAATATTCGGGCCTTCTTCAAGTCCCAATATTTGGTACTGCATCAATTGAGTAACAGCTGCATGCGGTACCGCGCTTACTTCTGCATTGCCCCAATCCAGCAATATAACTTGGTTTGCCTGATTGACCATCGTATTCTTTAAAGAGATATCTCCATGATTTAAACCGAAGCGGAACGTTTCTTTCTTCAAATTCTCGAACAGCTTTCTCACTCTCTGCGATTCCACCTGCGTAATTACGCCAAGCCGAATCAAGCGATCATGCTCCGTCAAACTATTGATATTATACTGCACGTACCCGTGCCAACTGCCGTCTGATCCTGCATGAGAAGGTGACTGAAACTCACCATGGACTGGATCAATCAGATTCCCTCCAAATCCTTTCACTTGAATCGAATGAATAAGCTTGGCATATTCGCCAAGCTGCCTCCAAACTTCGGACTTGGGAACCGTACTGTCTAACCCGTTGTCGCCATGTATAAAAGTTTGAATCATATATGCTGTTTCATCAACGATACCAATGGACAACACCTCAGGCCCAGGAATGCCAACTGCGGCTGCTTGCTCGATACACCATTTTTCTTTGACAAAGCTTGAAAATGTATCTTTATCGTTCATGCGGACGACGACTTTATGACTCTCTGTTTCAACTACGCAAACCTGATTTACGATACCTTTACCTATGATCTGGTATGACATTTTCGGTTGTTCTAGCAGAAAATCGCCTGTAATTCGTTCTGCTTGCATAACTACAGTGTGCTCCATCGTATCTTTCATCCCCCTTCAATAAAGCTCCGCGATAAAATGTTCTATGACATAGAATACCAAAATGTTGGAGATCATGACTGGTAAAGATTCGTTATTAACTAAACTATACTGGCCGTAAGTTTTAACAAAAAGCAGCCGTTCCTAATGACCAACCTGTTCCATTATCCGTATTCTGTGAAAGAAGTCGAATCTGTTTGCGTTCCTTATTTGCTTCTCTTGTTTGGGCGCCTCTAATGATGCGACTGATTTGTCCTCTTCCCGTTTCACTGCATGGTTCCGTATCAATACGCAGCTGCCTTGTCAGCAACTCTCCCATCCCTTTTCTGCATAAATCCGATCTCAATACACATTCTATATTGTACAGATTAGAAAAAAGGTGGAATGTGAAATGGCAAATAACAACAACTATAATCATAATCAGCATGATCATACGGATAATAATGATCAGCGGCAGAACAAAGTACATGGTGGGGAGTATCGCAATGGACGTCTTAGCCAAATTAAAAATAATAACCCGGATGGCGAAGATGTTCCGAATGAGTTTGTAAGTCGAAAAGAGTAATAGGAACCTAATGGATAATCCTTCAAGCTGGCTCTGTCTTCAAATGTAAATATGCGAGAAGGTGTCGATTTCCTCTTCTCAAGATACAAGACCCCCACTGATTCTTCGTTGATCAGTGGGGGTTAACATGTTCATCGACGTATCTGGTAATAACTACTTTCGGTTGTTGGGGAAAAGAATACCTTCTGCATATTCTCAAAATCTACACCATTCATTCTTCCAGCACAGCGTTCAGCCGATCTAAGTTTTGTTCATTGGCCACGACGCAGTATTGCTTAGCTTCTTCGAACTCCGCCGCTTTCATGAATAGCTGGCGAAAAATGACCCTTGTACGGTCGCCCAGTTCCTCGAAAGTAGCCGTCAACTGAAATTCGTGGCTATCCGGATTGGTCCAGGCTTCAAAGACCCGCACACGCGGAAAATCGAATTCTCGCGAAGTTATAATTTCGTTCTCACCCATAGTAGATTTCATGGGTATACCTCCTATTCGAGTGTTTTGCCAAGTGTATCAAGCATTTCATTCGTGCCATGCTCACGCACTTCCGGCGTATCATACCCGTCGAAAAATGCCCCTTGCTCGGTGAAGACCAGCTTTGTGCCGCCCTCGGTCGGGATGAATTCGACTGTTGTGAGTGAAACGGACATACGAATGTCGTCCGAATCCAGGGAGTAGCTATAGACGATGCGCTCTTCCGGCGCAATTTCTTGGTAGCATGCGTCAAAGGTAAAGATGGGACCCTCTGGCGGGCCTCCTCTGCTGTATTCGCGTCCTCCGACATGGAATTCGAAAATATCGGGTTTTGAGAACCACTTTGCTTTGGCAGCCGGATCGGCCCAAGCTTGATAGACCTTTGCAGGCGAAGCTGTATAAGTCCGCTCCACAACGAAGGTAGCATGTTTGACAAATCGTTCGTTCACGGTTATTCCTCCCTAAATTTCGATTCTATCTCTTCCTCGGCAATGAAATCACCCAATAAATCCAGATGGTGCTCCCAGCTCGTTCTCCGCTCGATCACTAACTTCTCATGGCTCTTTTTAATCGCTTGCATGAGATCGGTGAAGTCTTCCACTGCTAAGGGAGCCTTCCCCTGCATCGACTTGGATACATGATGAAGCTGTTCAAGGAGCATTTGCTGCAGCTTGATTTGTTCTTTGATTCGGGCAATTTGCAGGTTGACGATCTCTACTGGACTCATCTGCTCGTCGTTCAGGACGGACTTGACCTCCTCCAAAGATAAGCCTAATTCCTTAAGCGATATAATCTGCTGCAGGCGTGACAGGTCAGATTCATCGTACAGCCTATGTCCGGACTCCGTCTTGCCCGATGGCGAGAACAAACCGATTTGATCGTAAAATCGCAAAGTCCGCACGGTGAGTCCCGTTTGTTTGGCAAGATCCCCCACCTTCCAATTTCGTTTCATAAGTGCTCCTTTGTTAGCGCTAACTATGTACCGGTAGATTAAGTATAAAAGATGACGTAGCGTTAGTTGCAATCGAAATTTTTTATTTTGGTAAAAAAACAACTACATGAATCGCCACTTGAACACATATTGTCTTTCTGAATATATACATGTCGTTACATCTTAATAGCAAAAAAGCCGCGAGTTCCGCGACTTCCTATGCGTATATGTTCTAATCCTCCGACAATCCTCTACTCCAATTACAGACTCTTTATATGAGTATGTTTTAATTTCTGATGGATGAATTACTCTCTTGCAGCGTCTCCATCATGATATAAAAATATGGACTGTCGCCAGTATTGTCTATGTATAATCTAATCGTTGCACAGAGATAACATTTATTAATCATTTAATCCCTTTCCAGCTAGGATATGCGGGATATATTTTTCAACCCTAGATTCTCGGGTTTTGGATTGCTTGGGTGTAGAAAAATGGAGAAGGTATGCTCTTTGTCGTCCCGGCGTCAATGCTTCAAAAGCCGTCTTTAAGCCTTGGATTTCCACGAATTTATTTTCTAATTCTTCCGGTATGACGTATTCCGTATTCTTTTTATAGGTCACTTGCAAACCGGCCTTCTCAACTTCAATGGCTTCATCAATATATGTTTTCAAGATAAGTTGCATTTCATCGATCTCTTGAACATTGGTGAACCGGATCTGACGCGCTGCCTGAACATTCGCGGTTTGTTGGATTAGGATCCCGTGGGGATCTTTTAACAATGCGCCTTTGTGAAACAGAAGCGCACAGTAATCCTTAAATCCATGAATCAAAACGATGTTTTTATTGTCAAACGTGTAACAAGGATGCATCCATTTAAAATCCTCGGTCAGCCCGCAGTCAAGAGCGATTTCTCTCAGCAGCTTGAATTCTTCCTTCCACTTCTTAAGCTTGTTAAAATAAGGATCAATCTTTGAATTCCTCTCACCTTTGATCATCAAGATCCCCCTCCTGAATTGAAAATCCATAGATAATGTTAAAATCATTCTTCATTATCCTCTAGAAGTTGATTCAAGCGCAACATATTCTAGAGCCACCATTCCCCCCCATTTTACTCTCCATAAAGTCCATATGTTACTGCCAGCGAATATCTGCAATGACCGGATAGTGATCCGAAGCGTCGTAAGGAAGAACCCTGGCTGTGGCCCGTTCTGTCGGCATGTTTACAAAGATGTGATCGATCTCCATACCGTTCTCCATGGTAGGCAGGTTGTTCTGAAGAGTGACTTTTGTCCATCGGGAGCTCAACCGTTTCATGAATGGATCGTCCATATCCATATTAAAGTCCCCAGCCAGGATCGCCGGTTGTTCCAGTTTCTCTAGAGCACTCCAAAGAATGGGGTTCTGTTTGATCCGTTCCTTCATATGTACCCCCAAATGGGTATTTGCTATTGTGACCACGTCTTCATTAATTTGCAGTTTTACCATTAAGATGCTCCTTCTCTCTTTAGACCCGCCAATATACTGAATTTCTTTTGAAATTATCGGATAGTGGCTTAAAATGGCGTTTCCATATTGAAGGATAATGAGATTAACGCTAGGAGAGAAACAAGCGTGCATCCCGAGCAGTTTAGCCAGCCTTTTCAGCTGATCTCGAAAGCCGCTTCGGGGCATAAAACGGTCCACCCCTTGCAATGCAACAATATCCGGTTGGGCTTTTGTGATTACTTCCGCTATGCGGCTCAAACTGGCTTTCCCATCTAATCCTTTTCCATGCCGTATACTGTAGGACATCACTTTCAGATTGATGTTGTCATCCATAGAATTCACCTTTTCCGTATTATGTAACATTCGTGTAGTTTACGATAGAGATAAAAGCTAATATTCCAAAGGAAACGATGAAATCTAAAACCAAGCTTATCCCCGCAACCCTTTGTTATTTTTTCACAATAGGACAACATTCATGAGTCTCAATTAATGGCAATTGCTATAAATATCTTGTTACAGAATTTGAATGAACTGATTAGAGCGTCATCTAATCGGAGGTGAATATAAGTTCTTGCCCATTTCGACTAACAATGCAAGTACTTGTCCTCAGCTCGGGACAAGAGCTCACATCGGTTAAAACAAAAAAGCCGCGATTTCAGCGACTTTGTATGTGTTATGCTCTTGTCCTACGACTTTCTATCGTCACTTCGATGTGTTTTTGTCGCCAATCACAGCTTCGGTTCTGTTAACGCTAGGTCAATTTTCAATAGCATCGGAAACGTTTTTGATCGTAACTGACCCGTTCATTGGATCAGTCCTGTGATCAGCTGCAAATCCATACCCGTTCCACTAATTAACAATCGTTCCTTCTTGTTCCCGAGTAACTGCTGGGTCCAATCCACGAAACCGCCATCCACAATATTCACTCCATCCACATACACTTCGAAGTTCAGGCCTTTATAATACTGGTTGGTGCTATCTACCCTGTCTTCAATCAATAAGCAGGAGGGAAACTTTACATTCAAATGATCGACCAATCTATCCAACAAACCTTCTGAATCGGTATAGCCCTTCCGCATATGAAGAAATACCTTAATCTCCTTACCTAGTTTCTCGCCGTAATAATTGAGATAGAAATCGATATGCCGGGTCAGCGAATCTTTTTCGAAGCGATAAGAACCGGTATCTTTTCCTGAACTAACCAAGGTAAATAAACCGAAATGAGGAAGGACATTGGCATTTTTAAACCACTGCCCTCGAGTGACTCTGCTGGCCGCGCAAACATGCACATCGCTGACGCTGTTGTTTATTGTTTTGTTCTTTATGCCATTCGCCAGATAGATCGCAAGCATATTGGTGCTGTCCGACATCAATTCGACGCCTCTTGTCGCTGAAATCACCTTGTTTTGATCTACCTTCGCAATCACCGAACAGCTTCCCAGCGGGCTAGCTGGAGAAAGTTCCAGTGTGGTAAATCCACGATGTTCAGCCAATTCGAGCATATCAAGCTCTATTTTCCTCAGCTTTATGGGACTGAGTTCGGAAGGCTTTACAAAACGATTCGTCGTATATTTGTTGAGCAAATCGACGGGAGAACTTTGAGCCGTAATTTCTTTTGAAAGCGCGAGAAGAAGTGTCGTCATTTCCGATTGCGACAATGTTGTCGTCAGTTCCGTAATCAAACGTTCATTTCCTAATTTCGCAAGGATTGTATGTACGATTTGGGGATGTTCCATATTCCATCTTCAACCTCCTCAAAACTCACCTTATTCCATCGCCCAACGCGAGATACTACCGCTATGTCCTTATACGTTTCCCTAGAGACGTCGGCAATCGGTCGAGGCTGCTCAAGTTCTTTTCCTGCCAGTAACCGTTCAAGCCTTCTTCCCCTTTATGCTCCGCCCACCGCTGGAGCGTATCCCTCTCCTTTTCGTACGTCATGAACGGCACCGAATAACCGCAGGACGTCTGGACTTTATGTATATCGACCGTAATGATCTGCCGGACTCCAGGCAGCGGTTCGAACATTCCGTATACCCGCTCCCACTCGCTGTCCCCCGGCAGAATAACCGTCCCGGTTCCGTACAGACGCAGGATGTTCGGCGGACCCTGGAATGCACAGAACATCATCGTGATTCGGCCGTTCTCTTCGAGATGGGCGCTGGTCTCATTGCCGCTCCCGGTCAAATCCAAATACGCGACCTTACGTTCGGACAAAATCCGGAACGTGTCATATCCCTTCGGCGACAGATTGACATGTCCATCCCGCGACATCGGCGCTGTTCCGACAAAGAACAGGTGCTGCTTTCGGATAAAGTCCGTATGCTCGGGGAGCATGGCCGGAAATTGTTTTCCCATTCGAATCCCCTCCGATGAACTTGTATTGCGTTCGATTCACGCGTGAACACCGCCCGGGTTGCGCTCTAAAGCGTTCAGGACGGATCGCTTGCTTCATTCGTGATCTCGTGCTCCATACGTTCATTGTATTCGAAGCCGTCACATAAATATAATATATTCTTAACCTGCATAGATACACTCCGGTTATGAATGAGGCGACTAGTGGCCTATTCAGCAGCTCCGGATCTTCTAGTAAACGCCATTCATTAATAAAAAAACCATCATGATGATCACTGATGGTTTTTTATATTCTAATATAGAAACGAATCAATTTATAGATCTAATAAAATGGATCGTAACTTTTTCACGGTAGTATCGATTATGGGGTCTCGTAATTTTTTAACGGCATACCTACATATTCACGGAAGGATCGGATCCGCTCTGCCTCAAACTCGAAGACGATTGCAAGCTCATTGCGAAAAGGCCGCCCATTCAGCAAACCTTCCGAGCGAAATACCACAACCCCGTGGTCCTCGTTCTCAAGCACGATGAGTGGAGTCAGCTGCATCTTAAATACGGAGCGCTCGAACCGGATCAATTCCTCGAACCGCTCTTTGCCTTTCTGCTCGTGATTCCACCCCTCTAGGGGAAGCGGAACGAAGAAATGGAAATCTTCCGCAACTTTCTTAAGAAAATCTTCTGTTTGCCCTGTTTCTAAAGCTTGCCTAAAAGCATCAAACGCTTCGCTAGTTCGGGATGAGACCGAGCTAAAGGATTTTTCCATGAAAGATTCCTCCTCATTATGGTTGACTGGTCGCTGTCGCTGTTTCCATCAAGTCGTTTGGATTGGTGAGGCCGGCAAGATAAAGGACTCTAGCTATTCATAGGTTAGCGCGACAAAACCTTTAACTGGCTCGCTATCGTTCCAAGGTGAAAAGCTTCGTGAAACAGAATGAAGTTTAACAACTCACCAGAGATGTTAAATTGGAACGGTCCCAAGGCAAACGGAGTTGAAAGCTTCTCGCCCAGCATTTCAGGTTTCAACTCCGATAAGCGGGAAAGCTGAGTGGTTAACATCTCGACCAACTCTTCCTTCGATGGAGGAGCAAACGTCCAGTCCAAAGGCTTTGTTCCGGAGTTAAACAGCGTTTCATACAAGTCCGGTATGGCCGATGGTGAGCCGAAGATCAAGGGAGAGTACTTATCCATCCAATAAATCATATGACCAACATTCCAACGGATTGTATTGTTGAAACCAGCCGGTTGAATGTCGAACAGTTCCTCAGGGATCGCCTGCACCTGCTGCAGTAGCACTTGACGTGCGGTTTTTGCCGTGTTGATCATCATTTCAGACATGTTGATTTCCTCCTTTTCATGAGAAACACTTGAACTATTCTTAATATAGGTCTCATGGAACTTTCCATCAATGCAGTGGGCGTTACCGGAACGTTAAGTATAAGTTAATGATGATGCATTGACAGGATAAGGAAGATGAAGTAACAATAATCTGTAACATTCAGCCAAACAGGCAATAGAAAGCAGGTGTGAGCGATGGAGTTAAAACAACTGCAATATTTCATGGCTATTTGTGAAGAGCTTCATTTCACGAGAGCAGCCGAAAAAATGGGAGTCAGCGCACCCAACATCAGCCAGCAGATAAGGCGATTAGAAGAAGAATTAGGGGTTCTGTTGTTCGATCGTGTGGGAAAAACAATTGTCCTTACAGACGCTGGAGCGATTCTTCGTGACCATGGTGCTGCCGTATTCACGCATCTGCAGCAAGCGGGCGACGCCATCGCAGATCTGAAGCAAATGCAAGGCGGATCCCTTTCGATCGGGGTCTTGCCCGGTGACGCGGATCTCATGTTCAACGCCATGCTGCTAAACTTCCATCAGACCTATCCCACTATCTCGCTGTCCCTTTTGGAGACCACGAAAGTAACAGAACAAGTTCTGGATCGAAGCATCGATGTCGGCGTAACCATTGGACCTGTTATCGATGAACGTGTCACGTCAATTCCCCTGTTTCATGAGGAGTTCTCATTAGCGGTGAGTATGAATGATCCTCTTTCCACGGAGAAATTCATCCCCTTGAACAGACTGCAAGCCTTAAAGATGGTCATGTTTCCAGCAGACCACCAATGCCGCAAGCTGATCGATCGCTTTTGCATGGACAACGGGTTTTCTCTACAGCCGCATATGGTGACGACAACATTATCTTCCCTCCTTCAAATGGTACAGAGCGGAGTTGGCGGTTGTGTTCTGCCGCGACTTCTGCTGGAGAATCTGCACAATCCAGACATCAAGGTGGTGCACCTGAGGAACCCTACGCCTTCTCAAGACATTTGCCTGATCTACCGCAGCGACAGGTATGTCGGATACGCCATGCGCACCTTCATCAAGACTTTGAGAGCCTACATCGAAACAGCTATCCAGCAATCAAAATCTTCATAAATAAGGAAACAAGCTACTTTTTAGTACTGTACTGCGGACTTTGTCAATATATTTTATAGACATGATCATGATGGCTTCTTCTATAATCAGGGAAGGAAGAAAAGGATATGCCGATACGTCCGCCAATCTTGCAGAGGGGCGATACCGTTGGAATCGTCACCTTGGGTAGCCCGCTCGCTGCTGACATCATTAATGCACGAATCGAATATTTGAGAGCAATGGAGCTTAATGTTGTATTGGGTCAATATGTATATGCGCAAAACGGGTTTCTTGCCGGCACAGACGAGCAGCGGGCAGCCGATTTAATGATGATGTTTCGAGATGAGCAGGTTAAAATGATACTGCCCACACGAGGCGGTACAGGAGTGGCCGGAATTCTTCCGTACCTTGATTATAATGAGATACGAAATAATCCAAAAATCGTTACGGGTTACAGCGATATCACGGTACTACTAAATGTACTGCATCAATATGTGGATTTAATAACATTCCATAGTCTGCTGCTTATTGACTTTAAGCCAGAAACGCCCGCTTATAATTTCGATCAGTTTTTTTCCGCAACATCCGTATATTCATCAACCCGGTCAATCTTGAATCCGCCGGGGATGCCGCTGATAAGCCGTGTTCCGGGCAACGTTACGGGGCAGCTTGTGGGCGGTAATCTGACATCGTTTGTCGATACGCTAGGCACGCCTTTTGAAATCGATACACGTGGTAAAATTCTCGTTCTCGAAGAAACACATGAACCTACCAATACCGTTTACAGGTACTTGAATGATCTGAAGCTTGCCGGAAAATTTCGTGACTGCATCGGCATTATTATGGGGGAATGCTCGGGCTGCCAGGCGGCTTATGGCAAATCCTATGAAGATGTAATCAACGAATTTGTGGTCCCTCTCGGTAAGCCGCTTATAACGAACCTGGCTACAGGACATGGTATTTATAAAGCCGCTTTGCCGATTGGCGCAACCGTGAATCTCGATTCAGTCAATAATAGAATTACTACAGTTGAACCTACCGTCAGCGTTTAACGTCGGCGAAGACAATGAGCTATGTCGTCTAACGACAAGCCGCACTGAGCCGTGCCGGCAATGAAAGTCCCTTGTGCTTGTAAAGCGTACTGCACAGACTAACATGCAGTAAAAAACAGCCTTGGCCGACGAACGGCCAAGGCTGTTTACATGTTTACTACGAGCGATTCGGCGTAATTGTTTGCATAGGAGCTGACATGATCCCTGCTTACTTCTCGTCGAGTTGTGTTTGGATAAAAATGATAGTTGAGGAACACATGGATAAATTCTCGAAGATTTGCTGAATCATGAGCAGCAGCTAATCGCGAAAGAGCGCCATTCCCGATCCGTTAGTATGCTGCTTTCTCATACAAATCAACAGGCAATGCCTGCACGAACGGCGACCAATCGCCCGTCGTGTAAACATGAAGCCGATGCATGGCCCTTGTACATGCTGTATACAGAAGTTTGCGATCATTTTCCCGGCTGTAAGCTTGAGGTGAAGCCTCATAAATCAGAACCGCATCAAACTCAACACCCTTCGCGAGATACACGGGAATAACCATCGCTCCTTTATCAAAGGTGACCGTCTCCTTCGTAATGAGCTGCAATGTCTCGCTTCCTTGCTCCCGTAATGATTCAAAGGCTGTGCGGCTTTCAGCCGCCGTCTTCGTAATGACGGCAATAGATTCAAAGCCTTCGGCTTTCAGTGCCGTGATGTCTTTCAATATTCGTGCGTCACGCTTCTCCCCACCTTCTAACCTAGCGAGAAGAGGTTTCGGTCCGCTCCTTTCAAAGGGGACGATTTCCGACTCATCAGAGAGCAGCATTTTCGTAAATTCCACAATCTCACGAGTTGAACGATAACTGCGCACAAGGCGGATCAAGCTTGTTTCGGCTTCACCATAAAGCTGAACCAGCGGCGAATCGGACTCCTGCAGCTTTGTAGACTGCGTAAAAATCGCCTGCCCGAAATCGCCGAGTACCGTCATGCGGGCACGAGGAAATAGTTTTTTGAGATACTCATATTGAAACGTCGAGTAATCCTGCCCCTCATCGACAAAGACATGCCGAATCTCCGTGTTCGTCCGAACGCCTTCGATCAGTTCTTTTAAATACAAATACGGAGTCGCATCCTCATAGAATAATTCGAGCCGGTCCAGCTTTTCTTTGGTCTGCTTGCAGATTTCAGGCCATAGAACAGGGATCTCGGTCTCCTTCGTCTTCTCTTGATAAGCCGCTTCATCGTCAAACAATTGGACGTATAGGCTTTGGACATCGATAAACGATAATTTCCTCACGCTTTGTCTTATCGGTTTGAAGCTCATCTTCACGATCCTTTGGCTGAGCAATTCCTCCTCCCGCTCGGCGAAGTCAAAGTCACCTTCATCTTCCCGGCGCTTTTTGGTTATTTTCTCGTGAACTTCGGCGTAACGCTCGGCAATGTCAAACACTTCCCTATCTTTATGCAGCTCGCTGAAAATTTCCGCATATTGGTCGTTGTCCAAGTAATGAAGCTCCTCCTCAACCCAGGACGCCCCGCGCTCCTTGCGTTCCAATAGTGAAAGTTCCTTCAAAAGCCACTTCTGCAGGAGATCGACACGATTGGCCAAGCTCAAGGAAGAGTCATAACTGTAAAATTGCGATCTCATTTGCTCCGCGGTGATCAGATCACGATCCCGGAAATGAATGCCTTTGAAAAGCATGCCTTCGCGCCCCAGCCACTGCGCATAGTTCTGCAGGGCTCTCAAGAAGGCCTCGGAAGCTTTGTACTTCATCCCCTGAAGGCGAGCTCCATATTCGGGAGAGGATTGTGCAGTCAGCACATATTCGATCTGATCGAAGGGATCCTCCAGACGCAAGGATGAACCCAGCCAATATTCTAGATATTCCTGCAAAGTCGTCTGCTGCATGTTCTCCTCACCGAGCTCAGGAAGAACGGAAGATACATAACTGTTAAAAATTTGATTTGGTGAGAATAGTACAATCTGGTCAGCCTTAAGCGAATCGCGGTTTTTGTACAGCAAATACGCCACACGTTGCAAGGCCGCGGAGGTCTTCCCGCTCCCAGCCGCCCCCTGCACGATAAGCAGCCGGCTATGATCGTTTCGGATAATGGCGTTTTGCTCCTTCTGGATAGTTGATACGATACTCTTCATTTGCGAGTCCGCGCCTTTGGCCAGCATTTGTTGGAGCAGCTCGTCACCGATCGTTACGTTCGCATCAAACATATGAAGAATTTGTCCGTTGTGAATCTGATACTGCCGTTTCAGCTCCATCGTGCCCGTGATCTGCCCGACCGGCGTGACGTAAGAGGCCGCACCAGGGGAGTGGTCGTAGTAGAGACTCGCGATGGGACTGCGCCAATCATACACCAGGAAGCTCAATCCATCTTCATCAATGAAGGAAGATACGCCGATATAAATCTGCTCGCTCACGTTCAGGCCGTCCTCTAAAAAATCAATGCGCCCAAAATAGGGTGAAGGCAACAGCCGATGTAAGCTCCTCCATTGTTGCGTCAGAAGCCGATGACGGCGCTCACGTTCAGATAACACCGCAGCCTGTTGTTTAATCGTATAAAATGTTTCTTCAAAATCTTCGTCCGAGCTCGTGTTGACCGTAACCTCTTCCCAGAATCGCCTGCGAATCTCAGCAGCCTGATCGCGCAGCCCGGTAACGTCCGGTTCCAACTCGTCGATCCTCGCCTTCAGCTTTTCCCTTACCTGATCCAGCCGTTCTTGTTCTGTCCGCCATTCCTTCGCTTCCATGTTTTCCTGAACACACTCCTTTTCAATCTGGTCTGAAAAAAAGAGCATTGACAAATCAGAAATCACTGGTGTAAAATAAAATTAGGAAAAGTAATTATTATACCAGCTTAATATGATTTTTCAATCGCGCTACCGATTATATCACGGCGCTTTTTCTCGTTCAATCATTTTTTTCTTGGCGTATCTGCCAAGTTTTTTTGTTTTCCCGTAGAATACAAACTCGCTCGTCCCCTCCTCTCACATCAATTACAACAAGTTGATTTTATTTCTGGATTCCGATGGTATCCACTGTCAAGCTGTCGTTAACGCAAAAAAAACCGGGTTGTGGGAAGAGGTTCCCCAACCCGGTTTTGTCAAATGTTAGTCCGCCGGCTTTCTGAGTGCTTTTTCTTTTTTTATAATGGTCTGTTCATATCTTGCGATTTTATCGTTGAGCCGTACCAGCGTGTTCGTCATTTCTTCGATTTTGTCCGCAAGCCGACTGCGCTGCTCAATCAGTAGCCCTTTTCGTGTTTCGAGCGTGTCGTCTCCTTGTTGAAAGAGCGTAACATACTCGATAAGCACCTCGACCGGAAGCCCCGCGCTTTGACGCATGCATTTAATAAAATCGACCCATTTGATGTCTTCCTCCGTATATTCCCTGATACCGTTTTGATTCCGGTTTACAGGCGGAATCAGCCCAATTCGCTCATAGTAGCGAAGAGTATCCTGGGAAAGCCCGAACCTTTCGCTGATTTCTTTAATCGTCACCGCCATGCCTTGATTCACCTTCTCATCTTTCAATACCGTTTCCTGATATGCTTAGGCTATAACGCGCCCACTACCCGGTGAGGTACATACGGCTCTTCGAGGGAGGCGATCTCCTCCAGGGTGAGATTGACCGAGAGAGCGGCTGCCGCGTCTTCGAGATGCGACATTTTGGTCGCACCGACAATGGGAGCTGTAACCGGTTGTTTTTGCAGCAGCCAGGCAAGAGCAACCTGCGAGCGGGGAACGGCTCGCTCTGCTGCAATGACTGCAAGCCGTTCCACAATTACCCGATCGGCATCGGCAGTGGCATCATACTTGGATTTTTGAGTCATGTCTGTTTCGGAACGGTGCGTCGTTTCCGACCAATCGCGTGTCAATCGTCCTGATGCTAGAGGACTGTATGGGATCACGCCAATTTTTTCGGATTTGCACAGCGGCAGCATTTCGCGCTCTTCTTCGCGGTATATGAGATTGTAATGGTTCTGCATCGAAACGAACCGGGTCCAGCCATTCTTCTCTGCGACATGCTGCGCTTTGAGAAACTGCCATGCATACATGGCCGAAGCTCCGATATAGCGGGCCTTTCCGGCTTTCACCACATCATGCAGGGCCTCCATCGTTTCTTCGATCGGCGTATCATAATCCCAACGATGGATCTGGTACAGATCGACATAATCGGTACCCAAACGCTTGAGGCTCTTGTCGATTTCACTCATGATGGATTTCCGGGACAGCCCCATGCCGTTCGGACCTTCGTGCATACGGAAATGAACTTTAGTCGCGAGGACGATTTCATCCCGGTTGGCGTAATCCTTCAATGCGCGGCCTACAATTTCCTCACTCGTACCGTCTGAATACACATTTGCTGTATCGAAAAAGTTAATGCCGAGTTCCAATGCCTTTTTAATAATGGGACGACTGTTCTCCTCATTAAGCACCCATTGATGTATCCATCGCTCTGCTACGCCGAATCCCATGCATCCAAGACAGATGCGGGATACGTCGAGTCCGGTATTCCCTAGCTTCACATATTCCATGAACATCCCTCCTTAAATCTAGTCTATCACCTGGAGTTAACTCAAGGTCAACATGAAATAAAATTCTCATGACTAACCACCTATATCAATACACCTCAGATCATGTTCAAACCACATAAAATGAGAGAGAGGTTGTCCGAAGTCACGTTTGGTGACTTGTAGGACAACCTCTTTTTTTAATTTTGACGAGGATTTTCATGGTTGCTAATGAACCCACTCGCAGACTGCTGCTTTAAAGCTTTACTTAAGTCGCCGAGTTCCTTCGTATTGGTCAAGCAGCCTGTACATCGCTTGGTTGCTGGCCGCAAGACCACCTTCCCGATTTCGGATCCGCCATAATCGGTTAAATTCTTCAATAGCCTGCTTAAGCTGAGATTCCAGATCCGTGATGAAGTTGAACTCATCTTCCTCATTAGACATACCAATCCGGCACATATATCGGTGAATGCCTACCGCCTGTTCAATCAACCGCAGGGTATTCCGCAGTTCGTCAGTAATTACATCCGCATCAGGAATTTGAAGATCAAGTCTTGCAAGCTGTTCTTTACGCTTCTTCAGCCACTCCAGCATGTCATGATATTGAAAATTCAGCTGAAATGAGCCGACAGTCGTTCCGTTGAGCTCTGCAAAAATCCGCAAAAATAAACTCAGCTCTTCCTCCAGCCTCTCCCGGCTCTTCAATCCGCGGGTCAGTAAAGCAGTCAGATAGGTGCCGTTATCAAGCGAGCTGTTCTCCAAATGGTAGTACCGTCCCAATTCCATCAGGAAATGCCCGATCTCGCCGCTGGCATCTTTAAATACGTACTCCGACAGATAGCTCTCCATTTCACCTTCCCGATTCAGGTTGCCTTCCGTAAACCAGCTTAAACCGGCTGCATAGGCATACCCAGGATAGCTGATGGCCGGAACCTGCCAATGTCCGTTATCTCCCCAATCCGTCACGATAAGTCCTCTGGCTCCATATTTCCGACCTTGGACCGCTGCGTCGGTGATATTGTTCAGCATATTGTCAGTACGCCCGGAAAGGGAGGACCAAGAGCTGGTTCCAGGACAGACGTAATATGATACTCCAGTCGTTTGCAGCATGCTGCAGTGCTCCGCAAAAGAAATGCTGCTGTCATAATTCCAGTCGAGGACCGTCACATCACCCGGAATCCGTTCGACCACCTCCGGGTGGCGGGTTATTACATCTCCCCACATCAGCACTTTCTTCCCGTGACTTCGAACAATGTCCATCACGCCCTCCGTATACTCCATATATAGCGGGCCCATTCCAATCGCACCACATCGCTCCTTGCTTTTGCCGGTTCCAAGACCAAAAGGCTCATCCATATTGATGTTAACCCAATCGGATGTAAACGCAGGCAGCAATTCGTCCAACATCCCCCGAATCAAATCCAGGGAACGCGGGTCCACGGGGTTCAAAGTGGTGGGTGGGAACGTCAACGAATGCGGCGATTCGATCGCCATTCCGTCAGGATGCTCCGCAAGTTCACGGTACGCCGGTTTACTCAGCCATTCTCCCATGTGACCCAGGCAATTCTGATTCGGCACCAGATCGATAAATCGGCTTGCGGCGTAAGCATCCAACCTGCGGAACTCTTCTGCTGTCATCGGCGTGCTCTCCGGGAACGTTTCCTTGTGCTGCTCATATTCGAAGCAGTATCCCTCCATGTACAGCTGCAGATGATTCAGCTTTAACCTCTCCATCTGGTCGATCAGTTGGAACAGTTCGGGCAGCTTCGGAATTTTGCTGCGTCCGATATCCAGCATCAAGCCGCGTACCGGAAAGTCGGGTTCATCTTCAATCCGAAAGCAGCTCCATGTAAGGCCTCGGCGAATGAGAAGCTGCTCCATGGTAACCATTGCATAATGCAATCCGGGCGGTTGACTGTACTCGATTCGGAGTCCCTCTTCATCCCATTGCAAAACATAGCCTTCCGGGTGTAGTCCCTCCCGTAAAGAGACCCCTATATAAATGGACGAATCTGTGGAGGCACCATGCTGAGAAGAGCTTGCCAATGCCTGCACCAATCGAGTGTTCAGTCTCACCTGCTCCACAGCTGGAACTGCTCGTTCCTGAATGTCATACGTAACGCTGGCTGACCAAGTCTTCTCCCCACCCAGCCATTTCACAAGACGCGGCTGTGGATACAACGGCATGAGTTGCTCTTGTTTCATTGAATAGACACTTCCTTTCCCCTAATCCGATACACGAATAACACTTTGTAATTTGTATGGTGGTTGAGGCTACGGGAAATTCTCGCTTCATTGCTGTTCTGTTCCTCGCGTTCCCTTGTGTTTCATCGCGCTTAACTGTATTCATCTTGTGTTCTATCACGACCTTTATCGCGTCCCACTGTCAAACTTTTGATTCAGCTGCTTGAAGTTGAAGTCACCCGTCAGCTGTTCAGGAAGTCAATGAGGTCACTCAGCTGCTTCTCTGTTGTTTTGCCCCCGCTGAACGACAGCAAGCCGCGCAGCGGCATGGCATCCAGAAATGCTCTGAACATTTCCGCATGGGATTTGTCTTCAATCGCCGATGCAAACGGGAGCTTGCCGATAAAATCCTCTACAAAAGCCGCGCCCTTAGCGGTCTTCTTCAGATCGGATACGGTGGAGTTGCGATGGAATACAATCTGCCGCTCGGTTGTGGACTGCAACTCAACGATTTCTGTGAGCTCGATATCCCGGGAAGACTTGCCGATTCGAATCTCAAATTCGCCGCTCTCCACGACCCAGTCTTTCAGCTCGATATCATAATAGGCGAAGCTTCTGTGATCCAGCTCGAAGGTAATGGTCTTGGCTTCTCCTGGTGCCAATTCCACCTTGTGAAAGCCCTTCAGCTCCTGATCCGGCCGTATCACGCTGCTCTCCCTATCATGAACATAGAGCTGCACGATTTCCTTGCCTGCTTGAGCACCGGTGTTCTTTACGTCCACGGAAACGCTGAGCTTCTCCGTATCCTTTAGCTGCTTCTTATCGACCGTTAATTTGGAGTATTCGAATGTGGTGTAGCTCAGCCCGTGTCCGAACGGAAACAAAGGATTCAGCTTTTTCGAATCATAATAACGATACCCGACAAACAAGCCTTCGCGGTATTCCACCCGGTCGCCTTCCCCGGGAAAAAACAAATAAGAAGGATTGTCACTCAGCGCAACCGGGAATGTCTCCGCCAGCTTCCCTGAAGGATTCGCGTCACCGAACAAAATGTCAGCGATTGCTCCGCCAAGCGCTTGACCGCCCAGATACGCTTCCAGCACCGCTTTGGCTTCTCCAAGCCACGGCATCTCCACCGGTGCGCCGTTGCTGAGCACCACAGCCACATTCGGCTGGACCTTCGCTACCGCTTCGATCAACGCGATCTGATTCGGCGGGATCCGCAGATGCTTCCGATCGAATCCTTCCGATTCATAGCGGCTCGGCAAGCCGGCAAATACAACGGCAACGGTGGCGTCAGATGCGATGGTCAGCGCTTCCTGTAGCAGCTGTTGGTCGCTGTCCTCTTCGTTCAGTTTATAGCCAGGCGCGTACTGGATCTGCGCATTGCCGGACGATGCTTCCAATTCCTCCAATATATCGTCCACCAGTGTCGGGCGAATCTTGGAGCTGCCGCTGCCCTGATAGCGCGGCTCCTGAGCTAATGCGCCGATCACGGCGATACGGCCGCTTCGGGCCAATGGCAGCATCCCGCCTTCATTTTTAAGCAGCACCATGCTCTCTTGAGCCACCTCGCGCGCCAAACGGTGATGCTCCGCTTGATCAAAGGCCGCCTCATCCGGTTTCCGCTGATCCACCGCTTTGAAGATCACGGTAAGCAGACGCTCTACCGCCGCGTCCAGCTTACCTTCGGGCAGCTGACCGCTTCTGACGGCCTCCACAATTTTTGCATCCCCCTCGCCGTGGCTTGACGGCATCTCCAGCTCCATGCCTGCCGCGAGCGCCTTCGCCCGCTCATTGACCGCACCCCAGTCCGAAATGACAAAGCCTTCATGGCCCCACTCATTTTTCAAAATATCGGTCAGCAGGGTTTCATTCTCGGAAGCGAATTCCCCGTTCACTTTGTTGTATGAGCACATAACGGTCCATGGCTGTGCTTGTTTGACGGCTCCCTCAAAGCTGGCTAGGTAAATTTCACGCAGCGTCCGTTCGTCGACCACGGAGTCCGACGTCATTCGCCGATGCTCCTGGTTGTTGGCCGCGAAATGCTTAAGTGAGGTCCCTACCCCCTGACTCTGCACCCCTTGGATGTGGTGAGTCGCCATCTCCGTAGATAGATAAGGATCTTCCGAGAAATATTCAAAGTTGCGGCCGCATAAAGGGGAACGCTTGATATTCGCTCCCGGACCCAGCAGTACGGCTACATTCTCCGCTTGGCATTCTATGCCCAGCGCTTCGCCCATCCGGTAGATCAAGTCGCGATTCCATGAGCTCGCTACGCCCGCCGCCGACGGGAAGCATGTTGCAGGCACGCTGTCGAACAAGCCCAGATGGTCGGACGAGGCCCGCTGCTTACGCAGCCCGTGCGGTCCGTCCGTCACCATGACGGATGGAATCCCCAGCCGCTCCACCCCTTTCGTATGCCAATTGTCCAGGCCGGAGCAAAGACTCGCCTTCTCCTCCAAGGTCATCTGCGAAATCAATGCTTTGATATCCCGCTGCTCACTCATTTCCATTCCCCCTCCGTTTGATTCCATCGATCCAGCAATTCAAACTCCATGCCATCGGATACATCCCGGCTGCTGGATCCAATATACACCTTGAGTGTGCCGGGCTCAGCCTTGTAGCCGGATACCGGCGACCAGAACGTCAATTCCTCGTCGGTAATTTTAAACGTAATCTCCCGGCTCTCTCCCGGTGCCAACGATACTTTCCGGAAGCCCTTCAGCTCCTTGACCGGCCTCACGATAGTCCCGCAGCAGTCCTGAATGTATAACTGGACGATTTCCTCCCCGGAAACAGCGCCCGTATTCGTCACCTTCACCGATACCGTGATCGTATCGTCCGCCGTCATCTCGCGGCGGTCCAGCGTGATCCCTGAGTACTCAAAACTCGTAAAACTCAGCCCATGTCCGAAAGGATATAACGGGTCATTCGGGCCATCTAAGTATTTGGTTATGAATTTATCCATTCGGTTCGTTTCGGTAAGCGGTCTGCCGGTGTTAAAGCCGTTATAATATACCGGCACCTGTCCAATGCGGGCAGGGAAGCTTATCGTCAGCTTGCCTGACGGGTTGTAATCCCCGGTTAACACATCTGCGATGGCGTGACCTGCCTGCGAGCCGAGGAACCAGGTTTCCACAATGGCATCGACATGCTGCTCATACCAGTCCAGCACCAGCGGACGGCCGTTCGTCAGAACAAGAACCGTCGGTTTGCCTTCCGCGATCACGGCTTCCGCCAGCCGCTGCTGCGCCTCGGGGATGACGATATCCATACGGGAAGCCGCTTCACCCGACATATCACTGCTCTCACCTAGTGCCAGAACGACGAAGTCCGCCTTGCGGGCCTGCATGACCGCTGCCTCGATTCCGCCGTCTATCGATTCATTTACGCCGCTCCCCTGGGCGTACAAGAGGCGCTCCGCAGCGATGCCTTTCTCCAGCATTCCTTCATACAGGGTCACGGTTTCATGACCATATCGGGAGAACTGCCACGGTCCGAGCAGGTCCTTGCTATCGGCAAACGGACCAATCAGCGCGACCTTGCCGGCTTCCTTTACGAGCGGGAGCACGCCATTATTTTTGAGCAGAACAATCGATTTCTGTGCCAGCTCCCGACTTGCCTGAAGATGTGCTGCGTTAAAGTGATATTCGATTTCCTTCTCTGGTCGAATATATCGAAACGGGTCGTCCATGATGCCTGTTTTGTACTTCAAATATAAAATGCGGCGAACGGCATCATCGATCTGCGGCTCGGTCACCTTACCTTCCCGGACAAGCGCGGGCAGATGATCGAAAGCGCGAGTCACCATCTCAATATCCATCGTGGCATGAACCGCTTTTTGCGCAGCCTCCTTTGTGTCTTTCGCGTGTCCATGAACCCGAATCTCGTCTACCGAGCCGTAATCGGAAATCAGGATCCCGTCAAATCCCAGCTCCTCGCGCAGCAGCTTTTTCAGTACGAACGTATTGGCCGCAACCGGAACTCCCTGATAAATATTAAAGGCATTCATCACCGAGCCGGCTCCCGCTTCCAGGGCAGCCTTAAACGGCGGGAGGTATACGTTGCGCAGAGTCCCCTCCGAAATATCCACACTGTTGTAATCTCTGCCGGCTTCCGCGGCGCCGTAGGCAATGAAATGCTTCAGGCAGGCAACCAGCGTCTCTTCACTATGCAGGGACTCTCCTTGGTACCCTGCAACTTGAGCTTTGGCAATCAACGCCCCTAAATACGGATCCTCGCCCGCTCCTTCCGACACTCTGCCCCAGCGGGCGTCACGGGTAATGTCGATCATCGGGCCGTGATTGAATATCGTACCGGAAGCACTGGCCTCCTTAGCAGCAATCGCGCACGCTTCTTGTATCGCTTCCAATTCCCAACTGCAGGACCATGCCAGCGGTATCGGGAATATGGTCTGCGAGCCGTGGATCACGTCCGCATGAAAGAGCAGCGGAATCCCGTGCGGCGATTGCTCGACGGCTATTTTCTGCAATTCGAATACTCTTGTAATGTCGAAGGCTCCCAGTACCGTCCCTGCTCTGCCCTCGGCAATCAGCTTCTCCGGCGGGTCGGATTCCACCGCATTCCCGAAGGAGAAATTGGAGGCCTGGCATTGACACATTTGACCGACCTTTTCCTCCAGCGACATGTCGGCAAGCAAAGCTTCAACAGACTCTGCGATTTCTTCATCCGAGCGTTCCCGAATCCCGCCCTTTCGGTACGCTGCTGCTTCCTCTATCAAGGATTGTGCGAGATAAGGCCCCCGCCCCCTGTTGCCCCTAAGCGGGAAGCTCCCGAAGGATGGGATGCGGAGCTCGCCAGTGAATGAATCCCCGTCGAACGCCAGCTCTACGGAAAGATCCTCATCCGGCTTCCAAAACACCTTGCCCAATCCCCGTATTCGGTTGCCCTTCACCGTAACCGTCGGGAATGAGAGTGGAACCGGAAGTGGCTCCATTACAGCATCAAGGGTGTAGGCAGCTTTTTTGCTGATTTTAAACTGTATCTTCATTCGCGGCTTGTCAATCATACAATGCCAAATGCCTATCATATCTGCTTCACTCCTGTTCTTAATCATCGTGTTTTTATACGGTTAGATTTAGCCCTTCACCGCACCGATGGTCATGCCTTTGACAAAGTATTTCTGGAAGAACGGATAGGCAACGAGGATCGGCACCACGCCGATGACGGCCACCGCCATCCGGAAAGTCTCGCTCGGCAGCTGTTCCAATGCATTCCCTGAATTCATGCTGCTGTTGCGAGTCAAATACTGTATGTCGCTCATGATCCGGTTCAGAAGATTCTGAAGACTGAACAGCTCCGGATCCGTTACAAACACTAATCCGTTATTCCAATCGTTCCAGTATGCCAGCCCCTGAAACATGCCGACTGTGGCCATAATCGGAAGCGACAGCGGCAGAATGATCTTGTAATACATCCTGAACTCGCCGGCTCCGTCCATGCTGGCCGATTCCAGTACCGCCGCAGGAATCGTGGTGGCGAAGAACGTCCGCATCAGCAGCACATTGAAGCCATTCATGAGCAGCCAAGGGATCAACAGGGCAAATAGCGTGTTTTTCAAATCGAACAGCTGGGTATAGACCAGATAGGTCGGAACCAATCCCCCGTTAAACAGCAGCGTGAAGAATACAATGAACGACAGTACAACGCCGCCGGGAAGATCCTTTCGGGAGAGCGGATACGCCAGCAGTGAAGTCATGACAAGGCTGGCGCTCGTGCCGATCACCGTGATCAGGATGGTAATCCCGTATGCGTGAAGGATCTGCGCCGATTCTCTCCATAAATATTCATAAGCGCCCAGGCTAAACTTGGAGGGAAAGAACGAGTAGCCCTCCATTGCAATCGTGTGGTCATCCGTGATCGATGAGATAAACAGCAGGATGAACGGAAGAATGCACGCCAGGGAAAAAATGATCATGATGATGTGTGCAGCCCATTGCAGGCCTCGAGATTCGTTTTTCATATGGATCGCTCCTTAGAACAAAGCATTGTCTTTATCAATTTTCCGCACGACATAATTGGATACCAGCACGAGAACGAAGCCGACCAGCGACTGGTAGAATCCCGCTGCCGAGGACATCCCGATATCTCCGAGCTGCATCAACCCGCGGAATACGTAGGTATCGATAACATTGGTGGTCGAGAATAGAGCGCCTGAATCCATGGGCACCTGGTAGAACAATCCGAAATCGGAATAGAAAATACGTCCGATGCCGAGCAGTGTCAATATGGTGATCACCGGCGTAATCATCGGCAGTGTGATCTTGCGGATCTGCATCCATTTGGAGGCTCCGTCCAGCTTCGCTGCCTCGTAGTATTCCGGATCGATGCCGATGATGGCTGCCAGATACACGATGCAGGAATACCCTGCCGCCTTCCATATATGGACAAAAGTCAGAATGAAAGGCCAATATTTCGGCTCGGTATACCATGAGATTGGATCGAGCCCAAGTGCCGGGAGCAGCGTCTTGTTCACCATTCCCGTATTCACGCTGAACATGGCATATACCAGGTAGCTGACGATAATGATGGAGATAAGAAACGGCAGAATGATCACGCTTTGATAAAAGCGTGACGCTACTTTGTTGCGGATCTCGTTCAGCAAAATCGCGATACCGACCGAAACGATCAAGCCGAGCACAATAAACGCGGCATTGTATAGAATCGTGTTTCTCGTAATGATGAACGCATCATCCGTTTTGAACAGGTACTCAAAGTTTTTGAAGCCGATCCAATCACTGTCCCATATCCCCTTGCTGTAGTTCACATCCTTAAAAGCGATGCTAAGACCGAACAGCGGCAAATAATTATTGATGAGCAGGTAGATGAGACCCGGCAACATCATGATGTATAGCGGAATGTACTTCCGAAGGGATCCCCGTCCCTTACGTGTTGTACTTGTCACCGCACTTCCCCCCTTTGTGGCCTAATAGCCGAATCTATATCTTCATTTTAAAGAGCATGCCGCCGGGGCACTACCGCTTAGACGACTTCACATTTGTGCTTTCCCGACTTCACCGGCATCAAAGTAGAACCAAGGGACGGGAAGTTGTAATGGAATATCTCAATTGAATCGGAAGCTTTTTTCCTGCACGTAAAAAAGCAGGCCGCCAAGGATTAACCCTTGAGCGGCCTGCTGCTATGCTTTTAACTTTATCGATATTTTTATGATTCCTCTGCATCATCCACAAAGGAGGCGGACTCGAATGCTATCCGTGACCGTTCGCATTAGAGCTTACTTCACGCCGTTGGTTTTAGCCCATTCATCCAATTGCTCCTGCTTCTCCGCAATGATCTTGTCAATTCCGGCCGATTTCAATTTGGAAATGAACTCCGGCAAAATCTGTTCCGGGTCTACGCTGCCCGTCTCCAGCGGCATTTTATATTGTGTAATGACATTGCTTACGGCTGCGTACTCGGTCTTCACCGGAGAGGCGTCAAACAGAAAGCCCATGGCTTTCGAGCGTTTGGAGCTCTTGTTGAATTGATCCATCTTGGTCCAAATTTCCGGATCGTCGCCTTTCATGACATTGGACAGAAACTGATTGCCGAACAGCCAGCCCAGCGGCATTTTATAGCCTACCGAGTTGTAATCAACGCCTTCAGGGTAATCGATCACATTTTCGTAGCCGTCCACCTTCACATAATGCGTGCCTTCGATCCCCCAGTCATACAGGTTCACGATATCCTTGTCGGTGTACATCAGATTCAAAAATTCCATCGCTTTCTCAGGGGTTTTGGAATTGACTGGAATGCCCCACATCGCGCCTGTTACTGTGCTCGTCGTCCCTACAGGAGGCACGAGCTCCGCAGTAACCAGATCCAACCCGGATAACTTCTTCTCGCTCTCCGCAAAGCCCGGTTTTTGCATAGCCATATAGGCAAAGGCCTTTCCGGCTTTGATCATATCAAACCGTGTTGCCTGCGTCGTTGCCATATCCTGCGGAATCAATCCGTCGAGATACCACCCGCGAATTCTATTGACAAAATCGGCGTATTCCTTCGTTTCGTAATAATTGACAACCTTAAGGTCATTGTCATAATTCGGAAGCACACCAATCGTATCGTTCAAGCTGTCATAGTTTACATAATTTTCTCGGAATGACTGCCCTGCCGCACCAGTAACCAGAGGAGTCATCGTGGGTCCTTCCCCTTCCTTAACCTTTCGCAGCACGGCTTCCACATCATCGAGCGACTTGATCGAGGCAACGTCAATCTTGTATTTATCAACCAAGTCTTTGCTCATGGTCAGCCCGTAGCTTGCCGCCAAATCCCGCACCGTCGGCGTTCCGAATATCTCGCCACCGATCCGCGTTGCTTGTAAATATTCCTTACCCAAGGAGTCGACAATCCCCTGACCATGCTGCTCAAGCAGGCTATCCAGCGGTTTCAGCTGACCTTTCGCGACGATGTTGCTGAAGTTATAGCCGGATAAGTACAGAAGATCCATTTTCTCATCGCTTGCAAACATCAGATTGGTCTGCTGTTCCCAGTCTCCGACAGAAATATGCTCAAATTTCACCTTGGCCTGTATTTTCTCGACCGTGATCTTGTTGATGGCTTCCTCCACCTGCTGCATATCCTTCGGAATGGAGCCTGCCACGGGCAGCACAACCGTCAGCTCCGTGAGGTCTTTTTGTTCGCCGGTCGTCTCTTTGCCTTGGTCGGCTGCCTTACCGCCCCCGCATGCCGACAATAAAAGGACGGCACTCAAGAGCATCGAGGATAGTCCAACTAATGATTTTTTCATCTGTTCCCCCGCCTTTGTCATTTATGTGTTTCTAGCTCTATTGTAAGAGGGGACGAGTTCATGCACTGCTCTTTTAACGACTTTTCGCTGTCACTTTACCGACTTTCACCTAGAGCTTGCGCTGCGTAATGCTCCTGTCGGTACTCCAATGGACTTTTATCCATATATTTTTTGAACATGCGGGAAAAGTGAGAGAAGTTGGCATAACCGATCCGGGTCGCAATCGAACTGACGGACAGCTCGGTATTCGCGAGCAGCCCGGCCGCCATACTCAATCGCTGCTGGAGTAGGTAATCCGAGATGGACATGCCGGTCCCTTTCTTGAAGATTCGGGTCAAATAATCAGGATTTAAAAACACGTGGCTCGCGATATCCTCCCTCGACAAATCCTCAGATAAATGCTCGCGAATATAAACTTTTACTCTCTCTACTACGCTCGGCGAATGCTCCACCGAAGACGCAAAATCCATCGCCCTTTCAACAATATGGCGGATCCAGGCCAACGAATCCGTAGATGAGCGCGCTGACCTGGCATATAACTCCAGGGAACGACTGTCCCTCAGAAGCTGATGCGCCTGGATGCCCTTCAACTGGAGGACATAATAGAGCATTTGCTGAAAATCCTGAATGAATTGATTCAGTAAATCCGATGTCAGCAGGTTACCTTCGACCTGAGCGCTGATGTAGGCTTCCGCTTCCTTCAACACCTGTCCGCTCGCCCCCTCTTTTAAGAGGACCGCCCACATGCTCATATCGGGAAGAATTTGCTGGTAGGCATATGACGGCTTCTCGTCCTTTAACATAAAGACATGATGATCGTAAGCGACGTTGCTTTCGTTCATCCGATCCAATTGGATATACATCGAGGCAACGTCATGGCCATGAGCCGACTCCCCGATATAACAGGAAACCCCTGCATAGAAGTATTTCCTGCAAGCTTCGATGTACGTTTCGCACCTGCCCCTGCTTGTCTCATCATCCGCCGATGTCGGATCCCTGTTGATCAAGGCGAGCCATCGTCCTTTCTCCAACGGCACCAGCATGCCATGCTCGGACCGCTCCTGGATGAGCTCCTCAGCAGATTTGCGTATCGCGTATTCAATAATTTTTTCATCCCGCAGCGTGACTTCCTTATACCATCGCCGAATCTGAATCAGTATGGGGGTAAAGATCATATCCTCCGAATACGGAATATTCCGACCCTCTGCCTCTTTCTTAATGGCAGCGGAGCCGCTCGGGATCGACTGATTGAGGATATCAAGCCAAAATCGTTCGACCAGCAGGGGCTGATGCTGCATCCAATACTTTCCGTACTGACTAAATTCGGATTGCTCACGCTTCTGCTCGAGTTTCTTGATCGCTTTCCGTACAACGGATACAAGATCGGCAAATGGGACGGGCTTCAGTAAATAATCAAAGCTGCCCAACTGAATGGCCTGCTTGGCATATTGAAAGTCGGCATGACAGGTAAGAAAAATCGCAACGATATCCGGATTATATCCCCGCACCCATTCTAATAGCTCCAAGCCGGACCCTTGAGGCATTTCAATATCGCATAACAGAAGATCCACATGCTCCCGCCGGATGATTTCCATGGCCTGGCCGGCGCTGTGCGCAGTGAAAATCGTGGAAATACCCAGTTGCGCCCATTCTACACCCTCTTTCAACCCCTCTACAGCAATCGCTTCATCATCCACGATCAGTAAATGACGCATAGGTGCTCAGCTCCTTCCCATCCTGTCCAGGGCTTAACGGTATGACCAGCTCGACGACCGCCCCGTGGGGATCGTCGTTATAGCAATCCATCGTCGCCCGATTCGCGTACTGCAGGCGCAGCCGTTCTCTTACATTCCACAAGCCTATATGCTCTCTCCCGGCGTCTGCCTCTTGTCCGCCGCAGCGGATCGCCTCCAATACCTCTTCCGAAAATCCTTCTCCGGTATCTCGAACGGTCAAGCAAACGATCGGCTCTTCCGCCAGATCGTCGAGGACCGCTTCAATGATCAGCATCGTCCGTACATCTGCCCTTACGGCATGCTTGATCGTATTTTCTACAATCGTCTGAAGCATCAGAGGAGGAACAGGGGTTTCCAGCAGATAATCCGGAACATGAATCTCGCTTTCGAATTGATAGGGAAGCCGCAGCTGCTGAATCCGCAAATAATTTCTCGTATGCTGCAGCTCATCCTTTAATAGAACCAACGCCTGGTTATTGCTCTGGAACATATACCTGAAATATTGAACCAGACACAGCGTCATCTCCTGGATCAATTCGTATCGCTTCACCTGTGCCAGATGGTACAAAATATTCAGGGAATTCATGAAAAAATGCGGGTTGATCTGGAGTTGAAGCTGCTTCAGCTCCGCCCGCTGCTTGCTCAATTGCTCTTCATAGATGTCGATCTTGAGCTTTTCAATTTGTGACACCATGTGATCAAAGGTACGGTATACCAGCTGAAACTCCTCGGGAGCGGACGGAATCTTCTCGATTCGCAAATTGAAGTTCCCTTCCCCGATTCTCCGCATCAATTGAACGATCTTTTGCAGCGGCCGTAACAGCACCTTTCGCAGGAACCACAAGCTGACCGGCAGAAGCAGAATAGCGAATGCGGAGAGGATGGCGGCCGTCTTTTTGAGATATGGTAGATTTTCGAGGGTCAACTTGTCCGGAATAACGGCGACCATGCTGAGGTCCGCTTTCTTTGAAGTCTCCCCCACGACGAGATAGTCTTTGTCCTTACCTGACATGTAATAGCTGTTGAAACCATGGGTGAAATCCAACGCTTCATCCTCCAAGGGCTTCGTGCTATAGAGCCGCTTTCCATGGCCGTCAACGAACAGCATCGCTCCGGTTTCACCCGTGTTCAGTACGGACATCGGCGACATCAATGTCTTGAGGGACACCCAGGATCCAATACTGATATTGTCATCCCTGAGCACTTTGATCGCATAATAGGTCCCTTCAATCTCTTGCAGCTGCCAGTACGCCTCCATTCCGTAGAAGCGGTTTTGGCTCGTACTGCTCTGTTGAAGGTATTCTCGCATTTTTAATAATCCATTATAGGTCATGGACCCTTTGTAGGCTTCCACAAAATCATGACGCGGCAAAGAATATACGAATAGCCCGTCGATGTAAGGGTAAACCGAAAGATCAGAGGACAGTTTTCGGGAAACATCGCTTTTGGCCATCATATACGTATTGTCCGGCACAGCATCTTTCATCGTAAGCACACTGACTTCCGATCTGGACAGATTCACCAGATGCCGCTCGATCTCCGAGAGCTGGTTATCGATCTGCCTCATTTGGATGGAGATCATATTTTTATTGGAGACCGCTACCTGGTTATGAATGACGTTGACACTGTAATAACTCATATAGATCAGTAAGGCGATTAAAGGGATGGACACGCCCAGAAGGCCAAGCACGAGCTTGACGCGAATCGAATTCCAAGGAATTGCCTTGATATGGCTGTACATGATGTGACTCCTCTCCCTGGTGTTGAGCTATCCCCATCTTACTACTTCTCCCGTCAAGTGTTGAAGCACCAGTCTTTGTCATTGGTGATCCCGGCTTTTACAATTGCTCCTCTAAAAAGGATAACGTCATATCAAAGCACTCCATGGCCTCTAGGGTGTTAAGCTGAAATTGATATTCGTGCTGCACTACGCCATGAGACAGCGGGTAAAACAATGACTTCACGGGTACGTTCGCTTCTTGAAGTCGTGCTTCCAATTCCTTACCGTGTTTTTCAAATGAACCGGTGTTGCCGTCTGTAATAAAGGTTGGCGGAAAATCACTCGTTACATGGTTTGTTGTTGAAGCATCTTCCACTTCGGTCCCATCCTTCCAATTCCGTGTTCCCATATAGGCCCACCCCAGCTGATTCAGAAAAAACTTCTCCAATCTGCCGGTTACGCTGGCCAGCTGTTTGACGTTATACGGACCGCAATATAGCAGCGCCGCTTGTATGGAATCCTCCGGAACCACTTGTGAAATACCTGTTCGCTTCGCGAGGTCGGCATTGGTCTGAATTGCGATGAATTGGGATGCAATTTGGGCGCCAGCTGAATCTCCGCCGACAATAAGGCGATCCAAATCTAAGGACGGGTAGCCCTTAAGTTCCTTCAGATGCCGATAGACCTCCGTCATTTGAAGGACAGGTGCCGGGTATCGTGCCTCAGGAGCCACCTCGTAGTTCATGCTGACGACTGCATAGCCTTTGCTGGCCATCATCGTAGACCAATAGGCGGTACCCGATTTATCCCCTGACACAAATGCACCGCCGTGAACCCATAGGATCGTCGGGAGTTTGCCGGCATGATCTTTGGGAAGATATATGTCCATTTCGTTGGATTTAAACGTCGAAAGATAGGTGAGGTCTTTATGAACTTCTACAACCTGCTGAAGCTTTGCCCAATTCGAAGGTGCAGCGGGCTCTGCCTCTGGCTGGCTGCGAAGCCAATAGATAAATGGAACGGGAGTCAGATTTACTAGCAGAAGCCCTCCTATAATAACAAAAACCATGATGGACAGCATCCATTTTACAATTTTCAAAATCAATATGCTTCTCTCCTTAACGCTTCTTCGGTGACGATATTCTACCTCTTTCCATCCGTGCGATCTACCGTTTATCCGACTTCTTCGTTGTCATATGACGACCTGCTCATTTAATTTACTATCATGATCCTCTTCCTCTTTTTGCGACAAAGCTCATTTTTGTTATATAAAAGTACATTAGATATAGATTTAATGGCCAGGTCAGAGAAAGCGGTGCTGGTGCACGTTACCGTAATCGCTGCCAACGAGCAATCCGCTTGTTTTATAAAGCGATGGATCGATTTAGAGTTACGATTCACAATTCCGCGCTGGATATTGAAAAAGCAAAACTTGATTCTCCTCCTCCATATAAAAAAAGCCGCGATTTCCGCGACTTTGTATGCACATATCTTAAAATACAGGCTTAATCACCATAAGAAGGATAATAATGACTGCAATTAGGTTTGCCAGCATATCTCGGGATTGTTTTCTCTGAAATAACATCTTATATTCTGAGGAAATCTCGCTAGACACTGACTGATTCAACGCGATTCCTTGCATTTGTTTCAGGATCGGTTCAACCGCAAAGATCGCATACATTCCTGAGATAAAAAACAAAACTAGCGAAACAATGTACCATTCCGATTGAAACAAGTAAGGGTTCATCCAGCCCATCAATAATCCTGATAGGAGGATAACGCCAAAAGAAAAATTGGCATTTCGGTTCAATTTTTCAACGATATGATGAGCATATTTCAGCTGTTCCACCGACGCCGCCCTCTTCAAAATCATATTGAACAGAAACACGGGTCCAACTCCAACAATCGCTGATAGTATATGGAAGACTAACAATGATGTATAAAGGTAATGCATCTCATCATCCCCTCCCCTATTCCTTGCTCCAAGTAACACAAAATACTCGCCTAAAGTTCGCATCGTTATCAAGAGCGTCGACTAATACCGTAGCTAAGTCTGCTCTAGATATTTGATATGGACCAAAAGGGAAACCATGGCGTTGCTCCTGGACTCTTATCTTCCCGGTTGCAGAGTCATTATTTAGTTGAGCTGGGCGGTAGATACTCCAATCAAGCTCACTCTCCTGGATGAGTTTTTCGGCTTTATCAAGTTCCGTCAATTCGTGACGGTAGATCCACCTAGCGACGGATGAGAAGATCCTGGGGTGTTTGGCTTCAAGCAAATAAGAGCTGACAAAAATGAAGCGCCGGGTTTTGGCTTCCTGCATCGCTCTGATAATCGTTTGCGTAACGCCAGCTACATCGGTTTTCCCGCCTATAATCGCAATAACTGCATCCGTACCTTCAATCGCTTGAAGAACGTCAGAGTCATGAAGTCCGTCTCCAATTACAATCTTGTCTAAGCCTTGATCCATATTTAACAACTGCGGACGTCTTGTAAACGCAATAAGTTTGTGTCCACGTCTCATGCCGTATTTTAGAACCTCCAGCCCTGTCGGGCTGGTTGAACCGATGATGACGGTTATTCTCATATCCATCTCCCCTACTCATTAGACTCACTGGCGAGTTGAAGTTTGTATATGCTTGTTCAAATTGTTTAATACGATCTTTAACAACCTTATTAATTCGAGGTACTCCTCTGCTGAGATGCCTTCCGTTCCAATATCCATCACTTCTGCTAGCGCTTCCTCAATCTTAGGAACGACAGCCCTTCCAGCATCAGTTAAATAAATCTTTTGGTTCCGTAAATCGATGGGGTCAATCTCTTTGCGAATATAACCTTCAGATTCAAGCTTGCGGATCGCCTTTGCCGTCGTTGTCTTGTCGACCATCAGTTGCTCGCTTAATGTTTTCTGATTCACCTCCTCTTTCATTGAAAGCATTAGCAAAAACATATGCTGCCCAAATCCCAAGCGATGCGTCGCAAGCCGCGGAGTTAGCAACAAATGTAAATGACGATTGATCGCGGTTATTTCTTTTCCATACGATTCGTTCTGGTATTCATGTCTTTTCATCTTATTCAACTCCAATAGTATCAATAACCAACTATATACATTTTATCTGCATTTAGTTGGATATGACAACTGTTTTTTTTCGCATGCAACACACATATCCCATTTGTTTTCTATTCCAGCATTTTAGCTCCAGCACGGCAATCATTAAGAACTTGGATTTATAAAATTTCCGGAAGCCGTTAAAAAAAGCTTTCCATAGTCACCCGTTCGGGCGATTATAAAAAGCTTAATCTGTTTTATGATTGGTTTGTTTTAGATGAACCGTTTCTTATAGAACTTCCGTTCTTCTTGTGTTGTCACACAAATAACTCAAGAGCAAGGAAAAGGAGCAAACCGCTAACACTTGCATAAGCACTGAGGAGGTATTGTTTGGAATCCTTCTTGTAGCGTCTTTCAATAACAGATCGGAAAGCGTGTAGAACAGCTGTCACAAGAATAACGTCCTGATATGCCTCCACTCTCCATTCCCAAACAAATCTCATATAGTAAATGGCGATAAGGGAACCAGCTACGAGGATGAGCTCACCAATTAGATGAAATCGATTGATATGCTTATACAGCAGCTTATCTGAATCGTGGGATACCTTCAGCTTTTTTTTGATCCATAAGTACCCGGAGACGAATACGATCGCATACAAAATGATACTCATAATGAGCATTCTAAAGTCACCCCTCTCTAAAATAGCTGTCAGTATCACTCAGGACTAACATACAGATTTTTTACAATTGCTCGTATATGGTAAAAGAGGTTTATACTTTCTTAAAAATACACTATTTTCTTATTTGTATCAATTACAAATGGAAACCTTAGTTTGCAGATTTCGGTGCAGGATTACGAATTTATATATGATGATGGCCAACATTCAACCTCTGCAGTGTGACAAACAACTCTATGAAGTTTTCAATGCATACAGTTGCGAAATTATCCGATCGAGTCTCTCTTGGATGAGGATCGCTTCCGCATATCGGGCAGGAATACCCTCATATCCGTAGTAAATGCCTGCCAATCCACCGGCGATGGCGCCGATCGTATCAGAATCCTCTCCTAGATTTGCCGCCTTCTGTACGACTCCTGCAAAATCTGACGTATGGAGCAAACTATGTAGTACCCACCGGAAGGTATGCACCACAAAACCGCTTGCCGGGCAATCCGGCTGAGCTTCAATGTTACCTTCGTATTCGCTTCCCATCACCTCGGCCATGATGGCTGCCCTTAAATCTTCGCCTTGTAGAAGGCGTTGCGCCATTCGGTTGTACATGACACAGACTTCGGCGCACCTTGGATCATAATGCGTCATCCGTGACTGCATGATTGTCACTCGGTCAATGTCCGCTGGGTCCTTGTAGGCCAGTGCCGCCGGCAGGCATCGCATGAGCGATCCATTCCCGCCGCTTTGCGCCATATCCATGTGCGCAACAAAGGCGGCTTCGAACCAGTCTCCCTCGTATTTTTGAAAAACATGACGGATGATATTCCCTATGTCTTTCGGCCGTGATTGGTACCATTCCATAAAGAAACGCCCGATCGCCTCCATAGGCTCCTCAGGATTTTCGATTATCCCTGCCGCCACGCAAAGCGTCATCATCGTATCGTCGGTCACTTCCCCCGGTTCCAGCTGCCACACCCCGCCGCCAACGATCTCCGTCAAATAGCCATACTTCTCCTTAATCTCCCGCTCGCTCATAAACTCCGTCGTTCCCCCAAGTGCGTCCCCAACAGCCACTCCGTACAGGCCACCCTTAATGCGATTATATAATTTGTTTTCCATGCAACCACCTCACTTTCATTTTTTGAAAGAAATCAAGCAGGCTCCTATTAGCTATGATTATAACAAAATGGAAAGCTGCAATCTTCTGATTATAATGGCGGTTTTGAACGATGGATAGGTTGCGAATCACGCCATGCTGCCCATATCTTGATGGCCTGCAAAATCGATTACCATAAGTTCTTGTCCAGTAAGTTCTGGCCCATAAATGGGGACAGGAAACTTACATCGTTAAATCAAAAAAAGCCGCGATTTCCGCGACTTCGGATGTGGATATATTATAACCATCCCTATTCTTACTGGTATTTTGCTGGGTTTTATCACTAGGGATTGCAGAAGAAGAACCGACAAATTATTCATAGTCTGCTCTTCTGCATTATAGTCAAATAGAAATCGCGAGATTATGTTTCTTGTGCAGTAAGTACTTTATCCGGCGCTTTTTGATTCATGATCGGCACCATGACCATTGCGCCAAGAAGAAATAAGAATCCGGCTCCGCTATAGATCGTACTCAGCGAAAAGGCGTCCTTTAATGCGCCAGCAAAAGACATGGAAATGACCATCATGCCAACAAACATCGGATTCAGAACTCCATTCACCCGACCGACAATGGAAGCATGTGACCATTTCAGGATCATGGTGCTGATCCCGATATGAATGCAAGGGAAAACAAGCCCATTCAGAAATTGAACGGTCAGCGTGACAGGAACACTCGTCGAATACCCGACAATGGCTGTACAGACCGCGCCTGCAAGCATGCCTATGGCAAGAAGAAGCTGCGGTGGAACCCGCTTTGCAAAAACAGCTACGATCCCGCCGCCGATCAGCATGGCTGCGCCATTCACCATCAGCAGATACTGGAGGAATTCCTCGCTCCTGCCCAATCGCTCCGTTACGATAAACAGGTTGAGAGCTTGGGCTACGCCAACAGCGAGTCCCGCGAGAATAAACGCGAGTCCGAGCATACGCAGCACTTGGCTTTGCCAAACATAGCGAAAGCCTTCAACGAAATCTTTGCGGAATTGGCCTTTTACTGCGGCCGTTTGAGATTTCATATTATCCTCAGGCAGTCGAACCAGGACGAGTGCGGAAAGCAGAAAAACAACGCCCATTACAGCGATCGATGTTTCAAGGCCAAACGTGCTGTATACGAAGGTGCCCAGCATAGGTCCAAGCACCATGAATATGGCCATCAGCGATTGGAATAGAGCCATCCCTTGCTGCAGTTGTTCCTCGGACACATGATACTTAAACAACCGCATACTTGAAGGCTGCGAGAACTGCGAAAGAATAGCCGAGATGAATGCGACAAGGTAGACGGATTGCCAAGAACCGTAATGTATGGTCAGAAGCACTACGAATACCGATACCGCGGATAATAAATCGCACCAGATCATCGTTCGCTTTGGCCTCCAGCGGTCTGCAAATGTACCTCCGATGAACGAAAAAACAAAAATAGGTGCGAATTCTGCTACGCTGATTAGCGAGATGGCGTATGGATCATTGTTTGTTCTATCCGCAACGTACAGGAGGATTGCGAAATTACGTACCCAGATGCCGATCTGCAGGAGCACGCTTGATAATAAAATCGTCTGCAGGAACCGATTGCGAAGAAGGCTTGGTGCATTTGTGCTTTTGTCGTGCCTATTCAATCTTTTCAACCTCCAATTAGTCTTTAAAAAATGCCCATCTTGAGTATTGGTATGTCTCTCCTTTCCAATCCTTATTATACGGACCTCATCTTCGTTGACCTCCTCCTTAAGACTGAAATTACATATACAATATTCGAACTGCTTATGACATTAAGTACCATCTCATTCAACCAGCAAGGAACACAGCATGTTTGAAAACGATCCGCTCGGGTTTATTGATCTCAACAAAGACGTTAGTGTTGGGAAAATCAACGCCATCAGGACCGTGCATGATAAACTCCCATGGACTGCCCGGTTTCATGTCAAACTGGTGAATAATCATCGTAAAACCTTGAGGGCCCCACCATTTCGACAGATGCTCCTCTTTCGTCCAAGCATCAAACACAAGATCCCGTGGAGCATCAAATACACGGGTGACCACAATCTCGCATTCACCTACTTGCGTTGCGGTCTCGCTTGTTTCGTTATTCTGGTTCATGTCCAGCCCTCCAAAATGAATTTGAGTTACTGACTACTCGTTTATCAATCATAGCAAATGAATCATGCATTGATTTCTTACAGATTGCTCTCTTGAATAATTCAATCATTCCATCCGGAAACGCCGATTACCTTAATAATGCCTTCAATAAAACTACCCGTTATCTTCATGTTAGGCTGGTAAGATCGATTGGAATTAGAGTATTAATTAAACGGTTAGTAAAATAACCTCTTGCCCGTATCGGCTGACAAAAAAAGCCGCGATTTCCGCGACTTGGTTTGTGTATATATCTTTGTTCTCTGACAATGCCTTGAGACTTTTCAGCGTTTTTCGTTCACTTACCTTCCTCGTCGGCCGAGGGACCGTAGATGCCCGGCACCGGAATATCAAGCAGACGCAAATAAACTCCGAGCTGCGCACGGTGGTGGACCATGTGGCTTAATCCGAAGGTGCGAAACGCGATCGCCCGCGGTTGGCGCAGGATGATATGGTCGCCGTTCCGTAAGGTCCATTCCTCGCCGAGCGTTTTCTCGTCGCATTCGGCTAAAAGTTTTTCAAGCTTGACAACGTTAGCGTCGAATTCCTCCAACACGTCATCGCGTCTTGCTAAGGCTTCCCGCCGAAGCGGTACAGACGAAAGATCGAATTCAGGGTACAGAAAAATTGCGATTTGCCAGTTTAGGATGTTGATCAGATGCGTGGCAAGTCCACTGAGCGTCATGGATTTGACGTGCGGCTTCCACGTCATATGCTCCTCGGGCAATCGCTCCAGAATGCGGCGTGTAGTTGCCAGCTCATGGCTGGCGTCACCAACGATCAGCTGTTTCACCATAATTTTCCACTCCTCCTTTTTATGGTTAGCATACTATAAAACCTCTCGAGTGAAAAGGCTTGTCTCGGTCGTTCGGCATCCGATGACGAGGCGACATCCAGGTAAGCCTTCGCTGACTTAACAATCCCCGTGTGGATGTAGATTACGTCAAGTATTTTCCCGTAATCGACTGCTCCGCTTGGATGATCTGGGAAGGTGTGCCTTCGAATACCACTTGGCCTCCCCTGCTTCCTCCGTCCGGTCCCATATCGATGATCCAATCCGCTTGACTGATCACATCGAGGTTATGCTCGATGACGATCACCGTATTGCCGGCATCCACGAGACGGTTCATGATCCCTAGAAGGTCACCGATATCTGACATATGCAGGCCAGTCGTCGGCTCGTCCATCACATAGATGCTGCCTTTCTTATGCAGCTCGCTTGCCAGCTTGATCCGCTGACATTCCCCGCCTGAGAGCGTGCTGAGCGGCTGGCCGAGTGTAATATAGTTCAATCCTACATCACTCATCGCTTGCAGCTTGCGTACAACCTCTTTTAGTTCAAAAAATTCCAATGCCTGCTCCACTGTCATTTCCAGCACTTCTGCAATGGATTTGCCGTTCAGCTGGTACGCGAGCACCTCTTCCTTGAACCGTCTGCCTCCGCATATTTCGCATGGGAGCTTCACGTTCTCGAGGAATGCAAGGTCTGTATAAACGACACCCAGCCCTTGGCAGTTCTCGCAGGCCCCTTTGGAGTTGAAGCTGAACAAGCCTTGGCTGACCTTGTTTGCGGAAGCAAACGCTTTGCGCACATCATCCATAATGCCCGTATAGGTCGCGGGATTCGAGCGTGTTGACACGCCTACCGCCGATTGGTCGATGACGATCGCATCCGGATGATGGCTGAGGAATATTTCGTTAATCAGCGTGCTCTTGCCCGAGCCGGCAACTCCTGTAACGACAGTCAGTACGCCGGTTGGAATATCTAAGCTCACGTTCCGAAGGTTATGAAGTGAGGCATCCTGAATGGGCAGCTTGCCGGTGGGCTGCCTGCAATCGTGCTTCAGTTGCAGCGGCCGCTTCATATGGGTGCCGGTCAGCGTACCTGATTCCAGTAATCCTTGGAAGCTTCCTTCATACACGATCGTACCGCCGCGGCTGCCGGCGTGAGGCCCTACGTCAACGATATGATCCGCCACCTTGATCACATCGGGATCATGCTCGACAACAATCACGGTATTGCCCTTGTCGCGCAGCTTCTGAAGCAATTCATTTAAACGGTGTACATCACGAGGATGTAAGCCAACGCTTGGCTCATCGAAGATGTACGTGACATCCACCAGACTGCCGCTCAGGTGTTTCACCATCTTGACGCGCTGCGACTCACCGCCGGACAATGTGTCTGTTTCACGGTCCAGCGTCAGATAGTCGAGTCCAATGTCTACCAGATGCTGCAGCCGCTCCGTCAGAGATTTGACCATCGGCGCGGCGATCGCATTGTTAATCTCCCGCATGACACGAATGAGCTGACCGACCTCCATGGAGGACATCTCCGCAATGTTGAGTCCATTGATCCTGCAGCTAAGGGCTGCCTGACTTAATCTGGCACCTCGGCAGCTGGAGCAGGGACCCTCGGAGATGTAAGGTGCAACAGCTTTTTGCGTGCGTTCGGACTTCGTCTTCACATCCTGCTTGATGTATTTGTTCGTGAACTTCTCAATGACGCCTTCCACTGTAATATTCGTTGCCTTGCCGGCGAAATCCATCTTCACTTTCCTTGCCTTGGCGTACAACAGTTGCTCCAGTTCATCATCGGAATAGTCGTTCAGCTTCTTGTCGAGATCAAAGTCTCCCGACTGAACAATCATGTTCCACTCCCAGCCGTTCACCGAATAGTCCGGCAGCATAATCGCCCCTTCATTGAGCGACTTTGACATGTCCAGCGCCTTGCTCATGTCAACGCCTAATTTGCGACCGATCCCGTTGCATTCGGGACACATGCCTTGGGGATCGTTAAACGAGAACATGTTCGCTTGTCCGACATAGGGCTGCCCAACCCGGGAGAACAGAAGACGGAGAATGGGAGAAATATCGGTAATCGTGCCCATTGTGGAATGGGAACCGCCGCCCAGCCGCTTCTGATCAACAATTACAGCCATGCTCAGGTTCTCGATCGCGTCCGCGTCAGGCTGCGGATAGCGAGGAAGAAAATTACGCACGAACATGCTGAAGTTCTCATTCAGCAAACGCGTGGATTCTGCGGCAATAGTATCGAAGACGATTGATGACTTGCCGGATCCGGATACCCCGGTGAATATCGTGATCTTCCGCTTGGGAATGCGCAGGGATACGTTCTTGAGATTGTTTTCCCTCGCAGCCGAGATGACGATATATTCCTGATTCGATTCGCTCATGGCTAACATCCTTCCGGTCGAGTTATTTTCTACTTGATTCATTGTTCAAATGGTTTATACAGAACAAATTAGGATGCCCATACTTGACCAGATGTGTTACGAGATGTTCTAAGGAGACATAAACCAGCTGCAAGAGACATGCAGCCGGTTTATGTTGATTCGGTTCATGGTTCAACGATCGAGCCCAAGCAAGAGCTGATAGAATATATGGTATGTATAGGCCCTGTCGTCTCACACGAATGTTGTGATGCAGCTGCGCCCGTCATTTCAGTGAAAATGCCTGCGCTTGCTCATCTATAACTGGCGGAGTTTCCGGCACTGGATAACTATCGGCCCAAGCACTTGTTTCAGGCGAAACTTATTCAGGCCCCAATCTCTTTGCAAATGACTCCATCCAAATTGGACACCATTTAGTGACGCAATGATTATAGGAAACTAATTAGTGTCGTGTCAACTCGTAACTTTTATTGGAGGTACTCTTCAAGGTCACCCTGGCTCCATTATTTCCACAAGATCGTGTCCGTCGTGATGTAAGCAGCCCCTGCCGCTTCAAACGGCCGCAAAATCTCCCGTTCGTTAACGGTCCAAAGAGAGACTTCCACTCCGGCTCTCCTGATGTTTCGTATGTCCTCCGGAGTCGTCACGTGATAATCGTAATCTAGGAAGGCCGGCTGTAACCGGGCGATTAGCTCCAGATCTGCAGCGGTTGGTGATTGGGATGAGAGAAACCCAAGCGGCACCCGATCGTCAATCGTTCGCACCTTGAGCAGATCATTGGCATTGAAACAAATGAAACTGCTTTGCTCAAGCATGCCAGCGCGGCGAACAAGCTCAACCAGCACTTCCAGATCCCGTTCTTGATGATATTCCTCAATTTCGATAAAAGCGTGCATACCATAGGACAAACAGACATCTAGCACTTCCTCCATCGTCGGAATTTGCAGACCGGGATAGTCGCCAATTCCGTTCCCTGCAACGATATCCAAGCTTCGGATTTCCGCAAATGAGAAGTCCTTTGTCTTCCCCGTCCCGTTTGTCATGCGGTCAACGGTACGATCATGATGGACTATCCAGCGGCCGTCCGTTGTGCAATAGGTATCGCATTCAATGCCCCAAAAGCCCGATTTGCCCGCCAGCTCAAAGGCTGCGATGGTATTCTCAGGAGCGTGCATACTTAAGCCGCGATGGGCTACATATTTCGGTTCATTATTCATCTTATTGCCACCTCATATCCGATTTTATTTACATCAACAAGCTCGCTCTTCCTTTAACCGCCCCCAGCATGACGCCTTTATTTAAAGTACTTTTATGTGAAAAACACCATGAAATTCATTGAATTGTGAAATTTTAGCCACCGCTTGGGAATAACGAAGAAACCGCGCGTTAAATGTTGAATACTCGAACTCCCTCCTTTCTTACCCCACGATGAAGACACTTTTAATAATGCTAGTTCAACTAATCATTTCATGATGTTTCACCGTTTTCCCACTTAAATAATACAAGATTACTGTTAATTCTGATCACCGATTTTTTAGATTATCAACGACGTATTTAGGATAATTCTTTCTATTTATGACTATTAAAAAAACAACTGATCCCATAACCCGGCATGCAAAATGGCCCTCCCTTACGGGAAGGCCATCTGTCAGGAATGATGGAAAAAACGGAATTAGAGTTGACCCGTCTGTGACTGTTTATTTTTCCCAGGCGCAAACCAACCGAGAAGGGCTATCGCCACCAAGACACCATAGAAGATAATGGTCCAGACTGTGCTATGTGGGAAATCATGATCTAACACCCCGATATCTTCATGGGCCAAAGTAATCACAGCAAGCTTGACACCAACCCATGCCACGATGGCATAAGCCGTGGTCTCGAGTGCCGGTCGTTGAGCAAGCAGCTTTACAAACCATGTGGCTGCAAATTTGATCAGAACGAGCCCGGCGATTCCGCCAAGCACGACAACCAAGAATTGTCCTCCGTCCATACCACCGAAATCCGGTAGCGGTGAGTCCGGGAGACCCAGTGCCAGAGCCACTGCAGCAAGAATGGAATCAATCGCAAAGGCGAGATCCGCAATCGCAATTTTGCTTACCGTTGGCCAAAAGCCTTTACCGGCAGCATCTTTCTTTATGTCCTCGCGAATATTCTTGTTTTCCTTACCGAACCGTGCTTTGATTATGTGCTTTAAGCCGAGGTATAGAAGATAAGCAGCTCCGATCGCCTGTATTTGCCAGACGTTCGCAATAAACGATATCGCAAACAGAGCAGCGAAGCGAAAAACAAAAGCCATAATGATCCCATAATTGATCGCTTTCTTCTTCTGGTCCTCCGGTAAGTGCTTCGCGATAACTGCCAGAACAAGGGCATTATCCGCTGATAGTAAACCTTCCAATCCAATAAGAATTAGTAATGCCCATGCATACTCCAACCAAATTGACTCCAACAGTAGTTCTCCTCTCTTATGTGAGAATGTTCATAGTTCAACTTCTGGCTAAAAACGTGTAATCTCCTGTTAAAACACCAGAGGTTTTTTCCAGTTTTGATTGTTCCATGACTCCCTTTCGTTATTACGTTGTCAAGTAATGTCTCGTTTCATTCATTTCAGGCAAAATTTTAAATCTACTGCAGCCTCGAGGTCTACGCTTTTTTATTCAAATAAAAATAGAAGATGACCCCATCCGGTGAATGGGTTGCGCCATAAGATACGCCATGCATCTCCAGAATCTGTTTCGAAATGGCGAGTCCAAGCCCCGTTCCTCCGGTCGACCGTTGGCGGGAAGCTTCGCCACGATAGAATCGATCCCAGATCTTTTCCAATTGCTCGCCTTCAATGTGTGTTCCTTTATTTTCAATGCAAATTTTAACGCTGTTCCTCTCTTCCGTCGTTGTTACGATAATGGATTGCTGGTTCGGCGTATAACGAATCGCGTTGGTGAGAAAATTGACAATGACCTGCTCAATTCGGAGCTCGTTCCCCACCACTTCCACAGGTTCAAGTGAAGTATGCAGATGCAATTGCTTGTCCGAGATGTCCACAGCCAATTTTGCGCATATCCGTTCGATAACGGTATCAATATAAAAGGACTCCGTGTGCATTTGATAAGTTCCCGATTCATACTTCGCCAATTCCAGCATATCCGAGATCATCAGATCCATCCTTTTAACTTCGTCCTCCATAGCCTTAAAATAATAATCCCGTTTATGAATTGCAACCCCGTCCTTCACAATCGCAAGACAGCTTTGAATGACGCTTAACGGTGTTTTCAGCTCATGCGATACACCGGATATAAATTCTTTTCGCGTATGCTCCAGCTGCTTTTCTTTCTCGATGTCCTTATTGAGCCGGAGGATATGGGATTGCAGCCGCTCGGAAAGTTCGTTAATGTTGCGCGACAAATCACCGATCTCATCCTTGGTCGTGACCGGAATTTTTTCTGAAAAATCAAGGCCTGCCATTTGCTGCGTCGTACGGTTGATACGCAGGAGCGGCCTGGCGATCCGACGGGAATAATAGAACGATGCCAGCAGCACGAGCAGCAGGGTGACGATGACAACGTAGACATAATAATGTCGCATGACCCCGGCGGCTTCACTTACAGGCTGCATCGATGTCATCGCGAAAAGGTATGCGGGATTTCCGTTTATGTCTTCGATATGGTTCACGAATATTTTGTATTTCAAGTGATTTTCTTCATAATCCATCATGTGATTCGCATTCCTGGCATGATCATAGTCGCCGTACAGCAGTTCAGCCTGAAAAGCCTTGATACGGTCAAGAAACAAGTGATTCGTGTATCGCGAGCTTTCAGCGCCTTCCGGTATATGTAAGTCCGTAACCGTTCCGTAGGCCAGGACGTTGGGATACTTTTCGTGGTACTGAACCGGGCTTGGAAATCGGGGGACAACCTCGTACTCTTTGCTCACCATCTGTCGATTCTCCAGTTGGTCTTCCTGTCGAAGATTAGCGACACTCCTACCCATCCGCTGAATAATCAGCTGCTTGTCCATATTCAGACCTTCAACAACGATGGGTTCCCCTTCCTTGATCCATGGATAGATAAACGTATTCTCACTATAAAAATCTTCCACGTTCATGAACTTATATAGCGGGATCTTTATCTCACGTCCAGAAAACTCGGGATTGTCGTCCATACGGTCCAGCCTAATCGTCATGAAATAATCCTCGGTATTCTGCAAATTACCCTTGGAGTCCAATACCGCAATCCAGGTGTTATACGTTTGATCAAATTCGCGCTCGAGTCTGGAAGCCCACCTTTTGATGCACATAGAATTGTTTAAAGAATAGGGTTTGTCCAATGAAAATAACAGCTATAATGAGCATGCATAATGCGGTCGTTAATAGAAACAGCTTGAGAACAATCCCTCTTTTCATGGCTGCTCCTCAAATCTTCGGAATGGGTTATGGAGTGAGGCATCCATCTTGATTTCCATATCATATGGCTCCTCTTTCACCATCAGTATCTTTTTTGACATGTTCAGACCTCTCAGGCATTCATGTATTGTTGTTTTTCCGTACAATAATATTGGATATCCTAACATGCCTATAAAAATTAGACAAATGCTTACCATTCATCATAATATTCCATGCCAAAACCCAAACAAACCGGGAAAACAGCCACTCCTATTCAAAAGTGTCTATATTCCGGGATATAACTTATGCTGATTGCACAAAAAAACTCCACAACCATGTCACAGGGAAGTTCCTATATCCCTAGAAGGTTGCAGAGGGGATTTAGTTTCGGTACGAATTTCTTGCCCATATTAGAGTTCGGGCGCTATTTCGGAACTAGAGTCACATCAATATGTGCATGTTCTGACCTTTTCTTACATACCTATGAGAGAATACTCATGTTTTCAGGCGAAAGAAGGGATATCATGAAGACAAGATGGGGCATTGCTTTGTTGTTGCTCTTTATGATTGTGGTTCTGATTCTGTACCGACAGGTTCATGATCGTTCCAAAGCAGAAGATCTTTATACGGATGGGCAGCTTCGTATGGAAATAGAATCCGTTCAATCTGTTGCAGAACCCATGAAGGAGACATCCTTTCAGGTTATCATTACGGAGCTACCTGAGAAGCCTGTTATAAACGCCGATATTGAATTCAACCTTACTATGCCCGATATGTTTTGTGGTGTATTCCCCGCAGCAATTGTCGAATCAAAGCCGGGTGTATATACCGCAACGGCTGTACCTGTTATGCAAGGACTTTGGCAGGCGGAAGCGGTCCTTCGTTGGGAGGATCAGCATGTCACGGTAAGGACGTTGTTCAAAGTTCGTTAGTCCTGCTTACTTACCATAACCAGGGGTGAATACCCGGAATCCATCCGTTGGCGCTTAGTCCCTTTAATATAGACAGCATCCCCATTAAAAAGGCCAGAAAACCGCCGAATTTGCGCATTCCTCTGCGCCACTTTTTCGTTAGACTGCCGGCAGACAGCGCCGTTAGGAGCAGAATGGGAAAAGTCGAAAGTCCAAATACCAGCATAATCAAGAGGCCTTGCAGACCAGAACCGGATGCCGCTGCATTCATATGCATCGCATAGGTCAAACCGCATGGAAGAAAACCGAGCAGAAGGCCGGTTAGAAAAGTCGCAAACAGCTCATGCCGCTGACCAAGCCGTTCCAATTTCAGGTGAAAAAAAGAATGCCTCGGCAGATGCGCGTTATAAATGGGCAATGTGTACCGGCGAAAGGTCCACAGCAGTATGAGCAGTCCGCCAATGATGCTGGCCGCTCCTTGGAAGCCTACAAAGCTGCCAGCCACATCCAGAAAGGAGCCAACCATCCCCATAAAGCCTCCAATCACCGTGTATGTTGTCACTCTCCCAGCGTTGTAGGCTAACGTAGAAGCAAGCGGGGAGACGCTGGTTCGAAGGGCCAGAGAAGAAACGATCCCCCCACACATCACCAGGCAATGCGGCGCCCCCATCAAGCCTGTCAGTGCTACTAACAGTAATCCGCCCCCCGTTAAGGCCATATTCTTAAAACCCGTTGTACCGATAACTGGGGTCCAAGCGAATGACCGGCGACCAGTAAAGAGCTGGCTGCCATTCCGATTCGAATTTCTGCTTTTTGCTTCAGCTTCTGTCCAAGCCTTACTCCAGCCACTTCCGATTTCCCACACATACGAAATTTCTCTCGACGAAGCATTCCATCCCCCTTCCCGGCGCACCTTATATGCCGTTCTTCATAGGATCACGCATCCATTCATTGTATGAAGGTGCGCGAATATTAAGAATAGAGGCCAGCGGCAGGTTGAATTCTTCTGTCGCTTTTATTTTGCATGCTTGTTGAGTTCAAACCAAAGGTAGATACACATGGCATACCCTTCTATTCCACACCACTCATTTCTTATTCATATTTTCTACTGAACCAGGTCCGAATACCGGCGCTAATTTTGATGCGGACAATTGCTCGCTTAGACCAAAATATTCGCAAAAATTCATAATCATCGGATTCCATTTCGAAGGATCGATATAGTTTGATTTGGGATCCATAAGAAGATCATCTTCAATATGAACTTTTTCAATGCGCACTTCGATGGCTACAAGCGAACTTGGTTCTTCAAAAGGATGGAGCTTTACCAACCTGGCTTCCAGATGGACGGGACATTCTTTTACACGCGGCGCTTGAACAACATGGGACTGAACTTGAGTTAGCCCTGCGACACCAAATTTATTCGCCTCGAACTTGTATCCCCTCGATGCTTTCGACTCTGGGACTGGGTTGCGACCAGTTAACAGGGTCAGACGATCAACTGCGGGAATCAAGTCAATCGACGGGAGATTAAGTACACACTCGCCTTCACGAATCATATTTTGAACAGTCTGAGACTTGCTGCTCATACCAAGCATACATGATTGATTGAGCCACCAGGCGGAGGACATCGGAGCCAAATTGGGGGTGCCGTCTTCATTGACGGTACTGATCAACACGACCGAAGTCCCGAAGTAATGGATTTTCGGATTGATTACTTTGTGCATAACGGATTCCATCTCCTCGTCATGATTTTTAAGTAATGTATCATAAGCTCCTTGTTGAAGCATAGGGATATGGAATAAGTCCGCAAGATATAAAAAATTTGATCATTACCATTCATTGTTGATGGAAAAAACAGCCGACCCTTAGGCCGGCTGTTACCGATCATTTAATAAGAACTATCGTTTTACTCCCCGGATTCCCCGTGCCCTTCAGGTGCGGGAATTGCTTTTTCAGCAGCACGGCTGACCGTCTCCTACTGCTTCTAAGTGTTACGCGCTCTTCGTAGGTGTTAATCGCTACATCGAATACCATACTGCCGAGGATCAGACGCAAAGGCGGGTCTTCGCATTCTACCAACTTTAAAAGAGCTTCGGCTGCAAGTTGGGGATCGCTGTCTACAGAGCCTTCCGAATATTACTTAGCCATTTCTTCCCGAAGAGGTCACCTGCCTCCAAGGCAGCACGGGCGTAGGCATATCCCAGTCCCTTGCTTGCCCCTGATCCCGCTGACCGTAAGCTCTCCTCTGCTACAGACAGGAAGGAATCGGGCGTAATCCCCCCGCATAGACATTCTATCCTCTGGAAAATCGTTCCGGCGGCTTTGACCGAAAGCTGTTGGCCGATTAACGTTCTCGCCAGGTAGGTAAAACCATCAGGCTGCACAGGTACTCGGGCTATTATAACCTATATCCAAATCTTGTAATACTCTATCCAAGGTGGCGACCCAATAACCCATTACGGCAAGCACTCAAAATGATGGTAAACCGTCATAGCTATTCGGCATAGCTATTATACAAAGTAAAAAAGCCCGGCTGTTAACCAGCCCGGCCTTTCTTCGATTCAAATATAAGTTGCAGCTACATCACTGGTTTGTTTGTTGTTTCTGCGAGCGCAGCGCCAGCAATAGAGCCACAGCGATGAGCACGAACGCGGCAAATGCCAGCATCGGAATGGTCAACCATCCGAACCAATTCAAGTAGTCATTCAAGCAGGACACTGGCCCGCATGCGGCAATATCCGAATCTTTAGGGAGTTTTTGAATGATACTATGATATGTGGATATGCCTCCGCCAATGATTACTAGGGGGAGGATATATGGGACGATGTGCGTCTTTTGCCGATATGCTGCGATTCCCAAGACAATGACTAATGGATACATGAAGATCCTTTGATACCAACATAAGACACATGGCGTAAAATGCCATACTTCACTAAGAAACAAACTTCCGCTTGTTGCCACAGCGGATACAGTCCATGCAAAAAACAACCAAACTCCCGTTTTATTCATCTTTCAAATAACCTCCCTTCTATTTGTTGCTTAGCCACCATACGATACCGGTATTATTACATGATTTTCTCATTTTCTCTTAATTGTCTATATATGAAAATGGCTCCTTCGGGCTATATGTTGGAAAAGTCGATATCCAATATCCCTCGTTACAATACAAACACCTAGGCAGGGTCAGTTCCCTGATATCAAAAAAGCCGCCAAAAATGGCGACTCTTTGATGAATGCGTTCGAAGCTGCAGCTCAAAATATATATACCAAGTACTCCAAAATAAGGACGTTCCGATTGCTGCCGATCCAGCTTGTTATGAGGCTCTTTTAATATTCCGGCTCTATTTTTTACCCGTTTCTAAAAAAGGGTTGCTTTTACTCATCTGCCCCGATGTTTACATCGGCCCCTTGCACTCTTGGCTGCCCGTCAATGTCCTGCGTCCCGATGATCGCGTTATCCGTCGAACCAGCATCTATCGCTGGGGACGAAGACTGAAGATGAAAGTCGCCTCCGGGAGCATTTACGAATTTAGGATCCATGAACAAAGAATGCGCATCGTTGCCGGATCCCGCTTTGTATGCGGAAAAGCCAGTATAGTCTTTGCTCTTCCATGTCCAGAATGCATCTGCACTACCACCTGGAGAAAAATATAGATTGTAATCCACGACGTTTCCTGAATTTTTTGTATATTCATTGTAGATCAGCACGCCCGTGGAACTAGCCACAAAGATATTGTTCTTGACCACGTTATTACGCGTGTCATACTGGACATAGAGCTGGCCGCTACCCTCGCCTATCATATCGTTATTGTAAACGGTGTTGTTCACTACCTTGCAATTCACCGTTGACCCCCGCTCGTCGTCGTATCCGCCCATGGCGATGCCCGTCAACCGGTTATTGTGCACCATGTTACTTCGGATCGTAATATGACTGGTGGATTTACCCGCATGCTCCGAGGCAATTTCAATGCCGATGTCATTATTGTAGCTGTAGTTCTGTTCAATGATGCTGTCTTTGCCGCCATCAACATAAATACCACCGGCTGCATTACTGTTATTCGGAAGTCTTTTCCCATAAGAAGGATTGTTGTTGGAAGAAATATTGTATATCCGATTACCTTTCACCAAGCCATGACGTGCCTGGTCGTAAGCTTCTTCCGGTGCAGTCCCCTCGAAACCGATAATATCTACCCCGATGTTGTCGTTATCGTGAATGAGATTGTCCGTCACCGCAAAGGTATCTACATTACCATTCAGTACCAGTGTTTCACTGGAACCCAGGACAAGATTGTACAGCTCATTACCGTGAATCGTAATGTCGTGAAGCGATTCCGGAGCTTTGGTGCCGTATACGGCGATACCATGAGCATCTCTTCCAAGCAAATCGCTGCCGGCTGGCGTGGCCGTACTCTGGATATCATGGATCTTGTTGTTGCTCAGATTAATAAAGCCGCCTGAACCTTGAACATAGATCCCAACTGGCACCGCGTTTCTGGAAGAAGTGGCATAGTTGCGAATCTCCAAGCCTTGAATGGTAATGTAACTAACATCGGTTATCTCAATAAGCCCTTCAATCCCGTTGACTGAAAGTCCTGTACCATCCATGATGGGTTTCTCCGATCCATAGCTCGTGAAAGTAATGGGACCTTGTGATGCTGTACCGGAGCGTGTTATCTTGAGCTTCTGATTGTATACGCCGTCCCGAACGTAAATCATGCTGCCCGGATCAGCTTTGTCAGCCGCATGCTGCAGCGTCTTCCATGGCGCACGGATCGTCCCCGGATTGGAATCACTCCCGTCGATGGCCACATAATATTCAGTACCGGCTGCCGATACGACGGAAGATTGCACATTTCCAGAATCTACACCAAATACAGTCATGCTCAATCCCACCAGCAAAGCCTTTACTAATTTCAACACCGTTTCTCATCTCCTATCTGTACATATTTATATTACAGTGAGGTCATCATTGAAGTCACGACGAATTTAGAATTGAATTTTCTCTATTAATAAAGGCACCTCTTGCTCGATATCCAGACATGCATATTGTCATCCCTTTGAGATCTCTTTTCTATTCATGAAGACAGTTATCATTCTGTTCCTTCACTTAGAGGCGGTGTGCTGCTTCAAGATTTATTTCGGTAATATGCCTGATTCAAATTTTTCTTGTGTACATGCTTTGATCCTGCAATCGAACCAGTACTTTACCATAACGACCACTCTGCCGGATGATTACTTTACCGGACGGGTACGCTTGCTCTAAATAGTCTGCAATTAACTTCCGATTCTGATCATCTGCAGGAAGACCGTGACTGCGAAGCCAGTTCATCATTTCCTGTAACGCCGCTTCTCTTGAGACTTCCGTCGTTTTCGTTTCCCGTGTTATAAGGGACTCATAGGAATAGCCTTTGAGATACAGCAAATGAAGCAAATATCCGAATTCCATGTGTTTCGATTTGAAGGGCTGACCGGTGATGAGCGGCCAGATTTCATTTACCAAACTGAGCTCCTTGGAACCTGCCGGCATACTGATATAACAATAATCCCTTGCGCATTGTAGTACCTTCTCGACGCTATCCCAATCTAGAATGACGGGACACATTGAGACAAAGACAAGATCGAAGGCATTGCTCCAGTCTCTGGCCGCCACGTCAATATCTTCAAAAGGTTCCGGCACAATCTTCACCTGGTCATCGGCGAATGTTCCGATGTTTTCCTTCAGCAGTTCGATCAACGGTGGAGAGGATTCTACGGCCGTTACGCGGGCCCCCCGCTCTGCAAACGGCACCGAAAATACGCCCGAAGCGGCGCCAATATCCAGCACAGAGGCGTTGTCGAATCGAACCCCTTGTCCTTCAAGCCAATTCATGATTCGAGTGGTCCGTTTTCTTCCCTCTTCATTAAACGATTGCTCGTTGAAAGTCTTCGCCTTATGATCAAAGGCGCGGGTCGGTTTGATTCCGGCCTTTTTCATCTTGTCCACAACGCTATCGCCATGTTCTTTCCAAGCCTTTTCCCAAATCGCTTCATTAAAAAAATCGTTCATAACCTTCATCTCGCTTTCCTCTATAGTTTCTGGTTGCGGGCGAGAAGCCCGCCGAGCCGCCATAATCGCCAGTATTGGTGATTTAAAAAACTTTAATGGATCTATATTATCCATAATTAAAACGCAATTTCATCCGTTACGGACTGAACGTGTGTTCGCTCTTTCCCAAACATTCGTCACCATGCTGACTGCTGGAGAACTGCTTGTCTCCTTCCCTCCTCCCTGCTTCCCTTCTTAAGATCGCTCCTAATATGGATATGTGATATCCATATTAAACGATTCAATTTCAGTTTGCAATACCATTGTAGCCGCAATGTACTTTATTCTTATGCTGACAATGAACATTTAAATAACAGAACAATCTTCACTAAAACAGCCGATCATTCAGATCGGCTGTTTTCTGTCATCAGATATGAACAAGAACCTATATCTTTATCCTACTCCCCATTTCTTGCTCATGCTTCCCTTTACATGCGATCCATGGTGGGCCCATCTAAGATTGTCTGTTGTTGAATACAGATACCATAAAATATAAGTACGCGGCATGTAACAGTAATCCGACCAAAAAGAAAACGATTGCCAGGATAGGTTCATTCTGCGTGATCAGATAGGGTATTTTTGCTGGCCAATACGTTGGGAGCCAAGCCCCTAAAACCTGCCAAGCTCCTGGAACAAAATTTGCCACCACAGGGCCCGCTATGAACAGCCCTCCTATTTTAGATAAGGCTAATCCTTCCACCTTGTTTGCTGAGAAAGCCGCAAGAAACAACGAGAATAACGGCGCTTCCAATGCCAGGAGCAGCAAAACCCCTAGTTTATCCCAGTGAATATCCGATAAAGTGGAAAAAGACAAATATACAAGGGATAAGACGGTGCATAACATAAATGGAAACGTCACTCTATATAGCAAATAACCTTGACGCATTAGGGGGGTAACTGCGTAATAGGCAATCATATTCTCATCGCGTTCGTCGAGCATAAGGAGACCGGTGAGCATTCCTGTCAGCATGGGGATCGTAACAACCAAAAGCGATCCAGCAAAACCGCGGTACGGCTCCAGATGAAACGAATAGTTTATATCAAGCCAATCGATGGCAACAGGGAATCCAAACCTCGATACAAACAGGAGTGCCAGCGGACCGAGCATAGCTGCCATCAGAACAGGGTCCTTCCACGCATGCCGTAGATCCTTTATAATAAGGGCTTTATATCTCTCCATTCATGCCCCCTTCCTCGCCTACCCGCATCAGCACATGTCGGGTGTAGGAGCGTTGTGCCCAGATGTAAGCCGCAAAGTTCCAAATCAATAGGATACATACAGAATATAGAACACTGCCAAATGATAAGCCGCCAATAGGAGACATGAGTAACCGGAGTGTTCCTTCGGTCGGAAGGACGAGAAACAGGTCAGCATGCCACAATTGAAGGAAACCGAACAATGGAAGGGTGAATGGCATTGCGTAGACTTGCACCATCAATATAAAACCGTTAATCGCCCGCTGGCGCGCCGCCACCCCAATTGACAGCAAGGTCATGAAGGTTGATGTTAAGACAATACCGGCAGAAAAAGCAAACGGATTTTCCGGTATACTGCCGGTCGCCATATGAATGACCCAGCCTGCCGTAAGGGATAACACCGACAGAGAAGCCGCCTTTGCCAGCAAATATTCCCAAATGTGAACCGGCGATACAAACAGCGGATCGTGGACGCCTTGGTCCCTCTCCAGCAGGACCATACCGCCTGCCATGATAAGTCCCAAGGCGGCGGGATCGCTGAAGGTCAGCACAATCGCTGTTGTCTCCTGGTAAGCCTCGGGTACGAATCGGAGCAGAATCCAATAACAGGTACAGACGAATACATAAACCCAATAGAAACCATGACGCCACTGGAAACGGAGATCGAAAACAAATAAGCTTAGGCCTTTCATACAAGCTGCCTCCCCGTAACCTCAATAAAAATTTGTTCGAGCGATGCCTCTTGCGAATGAATGGTTTCGAGAGGGGAATCCTGAATGAGCTGAAGAAATTGGTTATTCTTACCGATGCCATCGAGAGAAAATATGGCCTCCATTAAATCGCCATCCCTGCTGTATTCGACTCGGACCTCTTTTCGTCCCTTACGAAGTTTCAGCTCTCTGGGTGAATCGATCAATTTAATTTCGCCGTCGACGATAAATGCTACCCGATCGCAAAGCTCTTCGGCCGCTTGCATATTATGCGTGGTGATAAGAACCGTCTTACCGGCAGCCTTTTTGGCAAGTATCAATTCCTTCATTCGCTGGGCATTGACCGGGTCTAATCCGGAAGTAGGTTCATCCAGAAATAGTATTTCTGGGTCATCCAATAACGCCCGACAGAAATTCAACCTCATCTTCATACCCTTGGATAGCTGGGAAACCTTCATATTTGCGGCATTCGTCAGATCCACTTGTTCCAACAGTTTCATTGGATCCTCAGTCTCCCCTCTGTAAAGGGAACGAAAGAGCCTTAAGTTTTCGTGAACCGAAAATTTACTATAGAAGTTCGGGAATTCAAAAGCTACTCCGATTCGCTCGTAATAATCGGGACCGGTGTCCCTGATTTCGCTACCCATGACTTTTATACTTCCTTGATATCCTTTCAGAACGCCGATCAGCAGTTTTTGCGTTGTACTTTTACCAGCGCCGGACGGGCCGAGGAATCCAAAGATTTCTCCAGGCGAAATGACAAAATCAAGCCCCTGCAGGGTCGGCTCTTTTCGATTGGGATACGTGTAATGAAGCCCTCTTACTTCGATCACGACGCCCCATCTCCCTTCGCCGCTTTAGACACTGCAAGCATACCGGCAGATAATAACTCAACTAACAATTCGACCGTTGATGTAAATTGCTCCTCTCCAATCTCTTTTTTGTGCAGCGTAAGCAGCGCTAATGATCTGATCATGCTCACGATGGATTCGGGTGCCGTACTCGGTAAAATGCCAGCCTTCTGCCAAGCCGTAATCACAGGCATGAGCGCATCTTGATCCTCCGTAAAGTTACGCTCCAGCAGGGCTTTCGGCAATTTCCTGAACAACAGCTCCATCTCCCCGCGATCCATCATCTGCCGAAGCAGCGGGCTCTCATCCATCATCCTTAGTGAATACAAGAGAAACCCTTTAATGCTTCCCTTGCTGCAGACCTCTTCAGGAGGGAATAAGTCCAGAACGGCATTGCGGATTCGCTGCTCCTCCTCCAGAATCAATTCATAATAGATCTCCTCTTTTGATCCGAAAAACATGTAAAACGAGCCTTGGGCAATGCCTGCGCCCTTCGTGAGATCTTCAACGCTGGTTTTGCGGAGGCCCGCCGTTTCAAAATGATGGCGTGCCTCAGTCAGCAGTTTCTGGCGGATCCACTTGCGTTCTTCATCAGAAAATTTTTTGGGCATGCTGCAGTTTCACATCCTTAATTGTGAAGTTCGTGATTCTGTGAATAATTTTATTTTATATTCACAAAATACTCCTTCTACTCCCGAGTGTCAATATATTTGGTGTTACGGTGTCTTTCGGTTACAATAAATGGAGATTTTATCCTTTGACGAGGGGTGCATTATGCATCATTTTAACGAGGTTTTCGTCCAATTGCTGATTTTGCTTGCGATATCGATGGGTGTGATCGCATTAGCTAAAAAAATGAATCAGCCATACTCCATTGCTCTTGTTATCGTAGGCCTGCTGCTTGGAATGCTCCATGTACCGGTACTGGATGAAGCTGAATCATTCATCACCCAATCGAGTGTGTTTCAAGCGATCATTATTTCTTTGTTCCTGCCAATCCTTCTCGGCGACGCCACGTTAAAGCTTCCGTTCTCGCATCTTCGTGAACAAGGCAAGCCGGTGCTTGCCCTCGCTTTTGGCGGGACGCTGCTTTCGTTCCTTCTGATTGCTCTTGCAATGTATGGGCTTATGGGATTGCCTCTAATTGTTGCATTTACCTTTGCGGCTTTGATGAGCGCCACAGATCCGATCAGTGTCATTTCCATCTTCAAATCTTTAGGCGTACCAAAGAAAATTGTGACCATCATCGAAGGGGAATCACTGTTTAATGACGGAATTGCCGTTGTGTTATTCCAGATCTCCACCGTCTATCTACTTACGTATATGGAAATGGGATGGGCGGGATTAGGCAGCGGCCTACTGCTCTTTCTAAAGTTTGGTGTGGGCGGTATCGCGGTTGGAGGCGTGCTGGGGTATCTGTTCTCGCAGCTCATTCGCTTCTATGACGATTATCCGCTGGAGATTGCTTTCTCTATGCTCCTGTTCTTCGGGAGTTACTTTATTGCCGAGCATTTCCACGTCTCCGGCGTAATTGCCGTCGTTGTGGGCGGCTTAATTTTCGGCAGTTACGGAGCGCGCATCGGGATGTCGGATACAACCAAGATGAACATTAATTCGTTCTGGGACGTTATCACGTTAATCGCGAATTCATTGATTTTCCTTATGATCGGTCTCGAAATCAAGCATATTAATTTCGCGGACAAATGGGCGTTAATCGGGGCTGCCGTTCTTATTGTTCTAATCGGAAGAACATTGGCCGTCTACGCGAGTCTGTATTTCCTGAAATCCTTCCCTTCTTCATGGAAAGTGGTTTTGAATTGGGGCGGGTTAAAGGGCAGCTTATCGATCGCACTTGCCTTAAGCTTGCCTACATCCTTCGACGGTCGCGACGATATACTCGTGCTCACCTTTAGCGTCGTCCTTTTCTCACTTCTCGTTCAGGGGTTAACCATCAAGCCTTTGGTTAAGAAGTTTGGATTAGCCGGCCCCATCAAGGAAAAAGACGGGGCGGATATTTAAGAACCCTCCGAGTAAGCAAAAAAGAACACGGAACGAGTAGAACACGGAACGAGTATAAGGTTCAGCCTAGGAGTTCTAATTAGACAACTCCAGCTGAATCTTATTTTTTCGTATTCCGAATTGCGGCTTTGTTCCCCTTCAATATATGTACACGCTAAACTCCAAATCCTTCTTAGCCAATAAGCACTTTCTCTTCAGGCAACCGGTATTTTTGATTGACAACTCTTTGCGACAGCGCAAAGGCGAGTGTTAAGGGGCCGAGTCTGCCGATGTACATGGTCAAAATGATGACTCCCTTGCCAAAGGGAGACAGCTCAGGCGTCAATCCCATTGATAGACCCACCGTGCCGAAAGCAGAGGTCACTTCGAACAGAACTTCCATAAAATCCTTTTGCAAACTATGTTCGCTTATGGTTAACAAGAAAGTAGCAAAAATCACAACGCCTACAGAAATCACCATGACGGCGATGGACCGAAGGATAATCGATTGGGGGATGCGCCGATTTAATAACTGCACGTCCTGCTTCCCCTTAATAATGCTAACCAATGTGAATAAAAGAACGGCGAAAGTATTGGTTTTGATCCCGCCTCCGGTGGATCCAGAGGAAGCCCCGATAAACATGAGAAAAATCATAAAAAATTGAGAAGTCGTCATCATCGCGGCGATATCAATCGTATTAAACCCGGCGGTACGAGTCACCACGCCTTGAAAATAAGCCGCCCATATTCGCTCTCCCCAGGTCAAGGAGCCGAATGTACGGGAGTTGAACAACTCAATAATGAAAATAACGATAAAGCCGGCTAAACAAAGAAATGCTGAAGTCGACAAAACGATTCTTGAATGAAGGGACAGCTTATTCCACCTTCTGTGCTTCCATACATCCAGTACAACAGTAAATCCTAGTCCGCCAATGATAAAAAGCAGGGTGATGACGATGTTGACTAACGGGTCCCCCACATACCGGCTTAGACTATCCGACCAAAGGCTGAAGCCAGCGTTATTAAAAGAAGAGATGGAGTGGAATACGCCGTAATAAATAGCTTGTCCCCAGCCCAGTTCCTCTTCCCAACGAATGATTAACAAGGCTGCTCCAGCGATCTCGATAATGAGGGCAATCAGAAAAATGCCTAGAGACAGCCTCACAACGCCTTGCGTTGATAATGCGTTAGTGGATTCTTGGAGGAGCAGTCGATTTTTCAGTCCGATTTTCTTTCCTAGCACAACGGCGATCAAAACGCCGAAGGTCATGAAACCAAGCCCGCCGACTTGAATCAGGCACATGATGATGATTTGTCCAAAAAGGGAGAAGTCGGTTCCTGTATCGACCACGGCCAATCCCGTTACGCATACGGCAGATGTTGAAGTGAACAGAGCGTTTAACCAACCGATCCCTTCACCTGATGAAGACGATATCGGTAAGGCCAACAAGATCGCGCCGATGACAATCGGCATGGCGAAACCAAGGAGGATCAGACGTGAAGATGATAAGTTGAACTGTTTGAATGATTTTAGCGACTCTGATTTGCCTCTAGCCATCATATTTTCCCCTTTCAATTCCGACAGACCATGAAACCCCGCGGGCTTCTTTGCGTAGTATATACCATAATAAAGCATAGGTTCTACTTCAATCCAATGATATGGTATTGTTTACTCATCACTAACTGTTTACTTTTAGCATGTTTTAACCTAATATTTATTACGATAAATTTCATACGCACTGATGCTTAATCCTCTATGAGGAACGGGGGAACCAACAAAGCTACTAAGCTTTAGGGGTGAATTCTTTCTGATCAAGAAGGAACGGGAACTCTCAATCCCGAATCCGACAGCTAACCTCGTCAGCGTCTTGGGAGAGAACACTCTTACTACTTTGACTTGTCCATGATCCGTACAGCCAAGGCCTGGAAGCAGATTTGTCTCTGCATCCAGGCCTTTTTTGTTAAAACTGTTTTGCAGAAAAGAAAGGAATGAGTTCACTGCTGAATAACGAAAAAATACTGGTCTGCGTGTATTACGGTCCAAACGGAGAACGTCTTATTCGCCGAGGTGGCGAATTAGCCAGACTTCTTCAGTGTCCCCTGTTTGTGTTAAGCGTTATACCCTTACGTGAAGATGAGCTTGATCAGGCACAAGAAAGATATATGGCCGAGTGGAAAATGAAATGCGACGAATATGGGGCAACCTTTATCGTCAAAACGAATGAAGATCGCAAGGCTTCAGAAATCATAGCCGAAACCGCCAAAAACCATCATATTACCCAACTCATCATCGGACAATCCGGCCAAACTAGGTGGCAAGAAATAACGCGTGGCTCGTTTATCAACGAACTCCTAAATCAGATAGGCGAAACGGATTTGCACATTGTAGCAGTTCAAAGAATGGATGATCAAATGGCAGACACACATGAACGAGGAATTCGAGTCACCGTGTTTAGAGATGGTTCTCAGTATATGCTCGAGAATAAGGAATCCGGGGGCGATCCTATAGCCGAAGGTCTCTTTTTCAAAGAATTAAATACCGATTTTGACACCGGCTTGCTGAAAATAAAAACAGGTCGAGAGGTCCAGTATTTGAAAATAAGTCACGGAAAAGTGGTAGACTCGTCTTTTTTCCAAAACAGAGAAATGTATGAGAAACACAGCGATCAATAAAGGATGGAGTGGAACTTGTGCGTAAACCATACATGAATTCGAACAACCGAAATACACAACATTCCGCTCCTGGCAAAATGGAGTTTTTCATCAACAAGCTAAAAAAAAATATGAGTCCCCCTCAGCTCATCATGCTCGTTTTTTTCACATTGATATTAATCGGGACCGCACTGCTTGCGCTTCCCCACTCATCCTCCACCGGAAGGTCGGTTGGTCTGCTGGATGCTTTATTTACAGCCACCTCGGCAATATGCGTAAACGGACTGGTTGTCTTGGATACCGGTAGTGTTTTTTCGACTTTTGGACAAGTCATTATTATGATGTTGATCCAAATTGGCGGGCTCGGCTTTATGACCTTTGGCGTCATGGTCGCCATTGTTCTGGGGAAGAGAATTGGGTTGAAGCAACGACTCATTATACAGCAAACCACGCATTCGACCTCGGCACAAGGTTTGGTTAAATTGTCAATGTATATGGTGCTCATTGCATTCGCGTTTGAAGCATTAGCTACGATTGTCCTGACGCTCCGCTGGCAACAGGACTTCGGGTGGGGACAGGCAGCTTATTACGCCCTTTTCCATTCCGTTTCGGCATTCAACAATGCCGGATTCGCCCTGTGGTCTGACAGCCTTTCCCCCTTTGTCGGCGATCCGATCGTCAATATTACGATTGTCTTGTTATTCATCATTGGAGGTCTCGGCTATATCGTCATTGTGGATGTATTCCAAAAACGTTCATGGAAGAAGCTTTCGCTTCACTCCAAGGTTGTCTTAGTTGGGACAGGAACGCTGTCCCTGCTCGGTTTTCTATTTATATACTTTTTAGAGAGCTGGAATCCGTCAACCTTTGGCCAATTGAGCGAAAGCGAACAAGTGCTGGCTGCTTTTTTCCAAGGCATAACGCCTCGAAGCTCGGGGTTTAACACGATTGACATCGGCAGTATGCTGGCGGCTTCTCAGTTTTTCATTATTATTTTGATGTTCATCGGTGCTGCTTCCGGAGGAACAGGCGGCGGTATTAAGATCAATACGCTTGTTGTACTCATACTAGCAACGATCCAAACCTTTCGCGGGGGTGGTCAAATCCATGCCTTCAAGCGCAAAATAGCTGGAGAAACCGTCATGCGCGCCCTGGCCGTTGTCATGAGTTCTTTGGTGGTCGTGCTGGGAGTTTCCCTGTTGCTGACCATCTCTGAAGGAATGCTCGAAGAACATTTCTTGGAAGTGTTGTTTGAAGCAACCTCAGCATTTAGCACCACTGGATTGTCGATGGGATTGACAAGTGAATTGTCCCCCGTGGGGAAAATGATTGTGACAATAACCATGTTTGCCGGTCGTCTGGGTCCCTTAACACTCGCTTATGCGTTGGCTCAAAAAAAGCGCACCTCCAAAATTGGTTACGCGGAAGATCATATCTTGATTGGGTAGTTCAGGCTTCTCAATCAAGAATTTTCTTGTCCTCCAACATCTCATCTTTTAGTAGACATATCCTTGCAAAGGGGATTCACTCAAAAGTGATTGTGCAACCGTCTCTCAATAAATTCTACAGTTCGATCAACACCTCTCTCCGTTCGAATTTTTTCTGACAGTGCCGTTGAATTTACTCTCAGTGATGATTGACTCGTTAGGGCTGCTATCCGCTCAACCAAACCCTCGACAGACATTGATTTTTCAGGAATCGGCTTGGTCGATACGCCTAACTCATACATACGTCTTGCCCAAAAAGGCTGATCCGCATGAAACGGAGATATGGTCATCGGCTTCCCCGCTTTCAGAACGGCCGCTGTCGTCCCTGCTCCGCCATGATGAATAACACCAACAGCTCGCGGAAACAGCCATGTGTGCGGCGCTTCCTGTATACACAAGATGTTCTCGGGCACATCGCCGAACGCTTGCATTCCACTCCAGCCAACCAGAATGATCCCGCGTTGCCCCGTTCGTTGTAAAGCCTCCATGGTCATTTGGAGCACATGATCTTGCTTTAAAGGCATGCTGCTAAAACTAATAATGATCGGTGGGGGACCTGACGCTATAAATGACTCCAGCTCCTTTGGCGGGTCCCAATCCATATCTTCCAGAAACCAAAATCCCTCCATACAGACTCGATCCTTCCATTTCGGGTCAAATGGCATAACCGAAGGACTGCAACCATAAAGCACCGGGATTTCACGTCCGTTTACGCACAGATCATCAGAGAATACACTTCGCGGAGGTAAATGTAACGTCTCGCTTCTCCAGGTATTCATCAATGTTTTGAAGGATAATAGCATGAAACGGTTGAGATGATAGCTTTTTTCATTTAGCCACCGATTCCTGAAGGAGAAAGGTAAAATGGGATTGGTGAAAGTACCTGTCGGCGCAATGATAGGAATCGGATGTGCCGCAAATACGGGAATATTCAACTTTTGTGCAATATCGTATCCTGCGAATGCCTTGGGATGATAGATGAGGCCGTCTGCATCTTGTGAAGCGGTCCACAGGTCATCGAGCATTTGCTGCATCATAGGGTGTATAAGCTTTTTCATCTGCTTCATAATCTCGAAGGGATTGCTGCCCAGCATGCGTTTTCCTTCCACAGACTGCGCCAGTTTCAACATATTTGCCCGTATTGGTGCGAAACCGACGCCATGTCCGCGAATGAAGCCTTCGAAATCCTGCGATGTGCATATAACCACATCATGTCCGTTGTTCTGGAGACCGCGGGCAAGGGCAATGAACGGCTGCACATCTCCCCTTGTTCCGATGGTAAGCAGCTTTATTTTCACTCATTTCCCTCCTTACGATAAATGCCATGCCTTAACATATCCAAATAGGGTTTTGTGTCTAAAGCTGCACTTACCTCGAGTCCTCCTGTGGAATTCTCGTCGTATCGTTTGGTCATTTGCTTCGTAATGATGGATTCCAGGGAGAGCAATACGAATTCGATGGCTTGCTTGGGGTCGATTCCTTCTCTGAACCGGCTCTGATCGATCCTGCTTGCAAGGAGGTGTATGGAATTCTCGTTCATTAGCTGTTGTTTGAGCAGAAGCTCCGCTTTTAGCTCTTCCGGCATAACCATAAATGTTTTAGCCATAAATCCAAACCTGATGGGATCACTTTTAAATACATCCATCTTTTTTTGAGATAACTGCTCTATCGCCTGAAACAGATCCTCGGAGAGATCCATGGGTGACGAAGTCAATGTATGGTAATAGTGCTTCAAGCATTCATCTACCACCGTTAAATACAATGTTCTTTTATCCGAAAAATAATGGAACAGAATTCCCTTGGATACACCAGCTGCCTTGGTAATTTGATTGGTTGAAGCACCTTCATAGCCCTTGTGGTAAAACTCTACTAAAGCTGCTTGCAAAATGGTTTGTTTTTTATCCGTCTCCATTATATAGTACTCCACCCCCGCCGATTGACCACCTGGTCAATATGATTTGACCAAATTGTAATACACATTGACCATGTGGTCAATAGGGTGGTGACTTATTTCGATCTTACTTATCTTCCTAATCGTTATAATAAAAAAAGAAATATGACTATTAAATGTCATATTTCTCCGCGAACGACACGAAAACCTTGATCGGGGCCAAAGCCATTGGGATCGAACTTGCCTCGGAAGGATATCTCGTTGTTGCTAACGTCGCCGATCCACCCGCCGCCCTTTACTACTCGGAAAGAACCGCTTTGACTATCTATGTTGCCATGCCAGTCCCAGCACCACTCTCTTACGTTGCCAGACATATCGTAAATTCCCAACTCGTTGGGTTTCTGGGTACCGATCGATTTTGTTTTATTATGATTGCTCTCTATGATAGGCCAGTTCCAATCCCCAGATAGGTATTTGTCCCCGGCGTTTTTCCAATACCATGCAACCTCGTCGGCATTATTACTTCCGCTGTAGATGTAATCCTTGCTGTTCTGACCTCCGCCTGCAGCATATTCCCACTCCGCTTCTGTAGGCAATCGGTAACCGTTAGCTCCCTCATTGATCGTAACGGTCCATTTGATCTGATCGTTATCATTTCTATTCTTCGGATCTTTTTTGCCCTTGTCTATGTTGTAATACGGATTTAAGCCCTCTTGAATGCTTCTTTGATTACAGTACTCCACAACGTCATACCAGCTCACCATTTCCACCGGCAAATGGTCGCCTTTGAATGCAGAGGGATTCCTGCCCATGACTTCCACCCACTCTTTTTGAGTGACCTCATATTTGCCGATGTAGAAGTTTGATACGGTTGCATTTATTTCAGCGTAGTTAGACTGGTAGTTCTTAAAGGTCCCGCCTTCCACAAATACAAAATCATCTTTCTTCTCAGGCTTATCTTGCGAACAAGCGCCGATCACCACCATTGTTGCTATTAAAAAGAACATGCATAGCTTTCTCATTGGTATATCTCCTTTAAGCTGATAGGGAAAATGATAGGCCATAACGGCATTTAACTCGCCTCCCCTTTACGTCGAAGGCCGTTCGTCTGGCGAAAAACGGCCCGCAACGTATCCGGTCTAACGCGGAGAACAGAGGGGAACGGTCCATCCGACTGTTTCCCTGTCAAGGCTTGCTGATTCCAAATCGGTGGATTCGTTTAAACCATTTCGGTCGCTCGAACCGGGCTTATCGTGAAAGACGTTCCCCACCGTGCCCCTTGGTTGAGTTTACTGATGGCGATTGGTTACCACACTGTTACGTTAGAGCTTCCGCTACTTTGATAACCCTCTGTAGCTAACACCTGATATGACCAGCTGCTTCCCAGATTCATTCCCTTGCTAGCCCATGCGTTCACGTGGTTGCTGAACGTAATGGAGGAGTTGACCCCGGTCGCTCTTTTCGATTGTCGAACACTCCAGTACTGGGCAAACGTTTGAGTTCCGTCAATGGAAGGCGCGTTGTATCGCATGGTCGTATAGATGTCATATGTGCCCCCATCACTTGTCACCGTCCCTTTATGTGTCCCTGTAGGCCGATAAGTACCCCAGCTATCCACGACGTAATATTCAATGAGTGCGTTTCTCGTCCATCCGTAGAGAGTCAAATACCCATTGCCGGAAGGCGCCCAGACGCCGGCATTGTAGTTAATTGTTCGGTTAGGCGATCCGGTATTCCAGCCTTTGCCGACGACGAAATTCCCGGTATTTTGCCATGTCACGCTGTAATTACCACCGGAGCCGTTTACAGCATTAACCGTTCCGCCGCCATCGGTCCAATTTTGCCAATAGTCGGTTGCTGCACTTGAAGTTGTTGCAAACAAACCAAAACTCATGGTAGCTGCAAGAATAACCGTCATCATTTTCCTACTGAACTTAAACATAATCTACCTCCTCATATTGTTGAATTATTTTTTTCCTTTTACCTCCTTTCTAAGTAAATTATAGGATGGTAGCGATTACATAACACTTAGCAAATTAAACATGATATCTAGATTATTTTACAATTTTAGGAACTAATAACCGAACATGGAATAGGACGAAAATGATTAGCCAAGATGAAAAGATTATTACAATAAAGAAGACTGCCGGGAATTTCGCCGACAGTCTTTCTCTTCAACATAGTTATCTCTTTATCCTTTTCACTGGACCACCCGGGTAAAGATCGTCTTTTCAATGGATTATCACGGTCTTTTCCATCCACGGCTCATAGCTGCCAGCGAAGCTTTCCCGGCTTGGTACCCTTCACTCCACTTGACTGGATTGCGGCGTCTGACCTCCGAACCCCTTTGGCTTCCTTCTTATGCCCATAATGATGAAGGTGACATAGATTATGATCGCAATCGAATCGATTAGCGTATCCGTGAGTGCCGATACGTCTTGTAATGCTGTTATGCCAAGAATGACGATCAACCGGATGATTAGAAGCGACACGATGGTCCATGCGGCATACCGGATCTTCAATCGCTCGCTTTGGAATGACATGAAAATGAACACGATGCCGAAGACCAGATTTTCCGCCGTGATGATATGCCAGACATATATGAATACTATTCGGTTGTCCAACGTGATCGCACTCACATCAAGCGTCGGCAGTACAGCGGTTTGCCCGTTCCATGCGTGCGTAAAGGCAAACAGTATCGCCAGAATGCCAGCGATCAGAAAATAAAAATTCCTAACCTTGATGCCCATGACATCCCTCCTCGGATATTCCTGGTTCCTTCTTGCGAATAGACCGGTAAAGCTCACGAACGATTTCTGCCAGCCGTTGGTCGCTTTCTTGATTAAAGTCCCTTAGCGTTTCGGCTGCTACGTCGAGCAATTGACTGACCTTTTCCAGATGGGCCATTTTCCTACGCGTTTCTGCATTCTTGGCATCGAGGAACGAAGCAACCTCACGGCAATAAGCAGGGTCTACATTCTCCATTCTGTGGAATCCAAACGTTCCCTTGATTTCGTCAAGAGTGAAGTCTGCATACTGCATGATTTGAATATTCATCAAATCGATGAGATCGTTCTTCGAATACCTGCGGTACCGATTGTCTTCACGGGACGGCGATACGATTCCAATCCGGTCATAATACCGAAGCGTATCCTTTGGAATCCCAAGTAACTGCGAAACCTCTTGTATAGAATAAAGTTTTTCCATGAATTCAAAGTAACATTGGAGTAAGCTCCAATGTCAAGATGTTTTTCTATATTTATCTTTCGACACATTTCATTTGTCAGCCCATTTCGACTGAAACGGATCCTCGCTCATCCATTCACTTGCTCTTCTGAAAAATAAAATCCTTCTAAGTGACTCTAATGTTATATAGAGAAGAGAGTCCGATCTATCTCGATCGGACTCTCTTCTTTGTTCAGCAGTTTAAACCATTGCGTCCCTTTATTGGCGAGCGCTTGATAGCTTCAATCAAGCTCGAGGCCATGTTGCTGTCTTTTTTTGCGCCTGTATCTCACATTTCGGATAGGATGTGCTTTTTCCCCCACTCGCTCATCGTATCTAGAAATTCAATCATGGTTCGTCCCTTCGGTGTCAGCGTATATTCGACTCTAGGCCGAGGCTCCGGATACGATTTTCTATCGATGATTCCATCTCGCTCAAGCTCTCGAAGCTGCTCAGTCAATATTTTCTTCGAAATGGCTGGTAAATGCCGTTGCAATTCGCTATACCGAACGGGTATTGAGCTTTTAAACAAATATCTATAGATTGGAATTTTCCATCTCCCGCTTAACATGGAAATTACGATTTCAACCGGACATTCATTTCGTTGTACAGGCATTCGTTTCCCCCTCCATTTTTATCCATAGTGTATCATGGTTCTTTAAGCTAAAGCTTGGATACAAAAAAGTGCCTAATTGTTATCGATATTTAAAAGAGAATACAATCACACTTAAAAAGGAGTTGATATCCATGCGAATTGGAATCCTCGGAGCGGGAAATGTAGGTCAATCATTAGGAAAAGGACTTGCGAAATCAGGTCATCAAATTCTCATCAGTAGTCGAACACCTCATAGCGAGAAACGCAATCTTTGGAAACACGAGGTAGGTGATGCGGGGGATATTGCATCATTTGCTGAAGCAGCTCAATTTGGCGAGGTTATTATTGCGGCTCTCCCTTGGTCCAGTATGATAGAAGTGATTGAAACCATCGATCCTGTGTATCTAAAAAGCAAAACGGTTATTGATGTAAGCAATGCCGTCCATTTTGACAATGGCCCGCGCTTGCTCCTTACAAATACTTCAGCAGGAGAAGTCATCCAATCCATTTTACCAGAGAGTCATGTTGTTAAGACACTGAATACAGTTAGCGATAAAGTCATGAGTCATCCCCAATATAAAGAAGGTTCACCGATCATGTTCGTATCCGGAAACCATGCACCTTCCAAAGATCAGGTCAAGGTACTTCTTCACGATCTCGGCTGGTCAACGATCGTTGATTTAGGTGATATTCGGCAAAGCTCTCTACAAGAATCCATTATGCTTGCATGCGTGATTAGTGAAATTCAATTGCAATCGCCAGGATCATCCTTTGCCTTATTAAGACAATGAGTATTACCCTTCATTGATGATGTATGCTCAAATTAATTGGCGAACGGCCAAGAAGCTTAGAGATATTTTGTGGGCAAGTAGAAAGTAAATCACAATATCTAATGATTTCTACAAGAAAGAAGACTGCCGGTATTTTACACCGACAGTCTTTCGCTTCCAAGTAGTATACGCTTCATTCTATTCGCTGGACAATTCCTTGAGCGATTTGATTTTACCATGGGGATGCTGTTCTTGCTTTCGTGACTTCCAGGCAGCTTCTTTCCTTCTCTTCTGGTGAGCCATGACAGAAATCCTCCTTTGGAAAATGAAATGTATACCACTTTCTTATATTGTCATTCCTCGGCTCTGTTCATTCATGAAATTCATCCTCGTGGACGCAGACCAAAGCGCTTCTAGTGATGATGAATGCTGGTCAGCTTGGAGTAACGTCCGATCCAGTCCCCTGCTATATTTTAATGTACTTTTGAGGCTGATCCACAAGCGACTTACAAGAATAGAAATATAGTACGTTTCCCGTTACTATTATAATGGAATATGGCAACCCAAGGTTGTCAGATGAGTGGGTGTATTCCCGGCTCGATTGAAAGGAGTTATCCATGAATAACAAGCTGATACGCGTTTTGAAAAAGCTGTACCACCACTCGAATAATAACTATGACCCGGAACGCGAGGTTTCCATCTATAAGACGGATACACTTGCTCCGGCCGAGCAGGAGCTGCTCCACGCCAGCGGGTGGGTCCCAAACGATCTGCAGTACATCCGTCATGACGAGATCATCGACAAGCTGATCGAGCTCCAGACAAACCCCATCCTTTCCTGGAGCAGCGTTGGCAGCGCCTTTGTCGCCGGGGTTGGCGGGAGTTACCCGCGAGCCATATCCTCGCTGGCCAGTTACCATTCCATGATACACGCTCGAGCGCATGCGTATGAGGTATCTGAGCGAGTTCTTGCCTGCAGGGTGTGCGCATTCAGCCATCGTGACGAAGGCTGGGACAACCTGTCCTACATCCGTTATGCGATGCATCTGGGGAATAATTACAGCGGATCAAGCTTCGGCACGTATGTAGACATGACCGAGTTCGTCAATCTGCTGGAGGTAGACGCTATTCAACCAACGGAAGAAGACAAGCAGGCCTTCAGCCACCTGCTGCATAGTCTGGACCGGGCGGAAGCGGGCGAAACACCAGGAAAATACGAGAAACGGCTCACGTCCGAGAAAATCATCAAAGGGCATAGCGGCATACGCCGTGGTATGCTCCAGGCGTTAGCTATGGTCGGCGTGATCCCCAACCGCGTCCTGGAGCTTGCCCCCGATCGCTGGACGAACATGGAGTCGATCATCAACGCCGAGTTCAGTCTGGACAACACCAAGGGCCGTTCCGACATGGAGATGCCTTGGGCTGGCTGGCAAGGCAGTCTAGGCGTGGATTGGAATAAGGCTCGAACAATCTTCGGCGAGTGGGTTTAAGTAACTGCTTTTTGCGATCTACACACCTAAAATAAAGGCAGCCCATCATACTGCCCCGGCTGCCTTCAACTCATTCTTCAGTTATGGTTTCCATTAGCTTAGTTTGCTTAACAAGGGATTATATCTGTTCCTTTTCCTTCGTCCATTCTTTGTATTCAGGTAAAGTATATTCGTCAGTTTTTACGACGGTCCAATGATTGTTCTTACGTTCTAAGAAGACCTTTATTAAATATTCTCCTCCGGACTCATCAAAATCATCTCTCAAATAAATCATACTTGCATGGATAAGAACTTCCACTTCATTATCGTTTATCGTTTTCACTTTAATACGTTCATAACCTTCAATATTATAATTAGCATCCAACAAATGAACATGTTGATTTAAGGATTCAACCTCATTCTTCTCAACATTGACTCCTTGTTTGTGGTCCATATTCTCTTTTAGATCTGGGTAATGATCCCACAGAATATGAATATCCTTGTTAAGCACGGCTTGTGTTCTATAATACATGTACTCTCTGACTGGCGTTATGTATTTCACCCAATCCGAAGGTTCCGGCTCCACAAAACCATCTAGACCTGAATCAGTAGTGAGGTTTTCTGTTTGCGTTGTATTTTGCTGACACCCGATTAAAGATACGAATAGTACAATCAATATACCTCTTAAAAGAATCATCATATTCGCCCCCTTCATTATATGACGAGCTGTTAGTATAATCCCTTGAGTATTTGTCTTGCATAAGAATTCCAGTCTGCTTCATCTGTGTTGATCTCCAAAGTGGGAATTAGTGATTGTTTCGCACACATGCGAAGTTGATCCTGGTCCTCTAAGAACTTATGACATGCCTCCGTTACCGTGGAGTGATTTTCCATCACATATGATTTCCACGCGTTGCTACGACTTTCAATAAACCTTGGCTCCACTGCATCTTCAGACAGAGTTAAAAGCACACATTGTGCATTCAGTCTAAATAATCGTTTTTCTAATACCTCAATGTTCGAAGAATTTGAAAATGCCGCTCGATGATTTAAATGGAATCTCTCCAAAAGATAAAATATACCGTTTGAGGGTTTCGTATGGCCAAGTGAATCAATCCAACTGTATTGAAGCTCAAGATAATCAACATGACGATTTAATAGTTGAATATGTTCATCTTTATCCATTGTTCTCAAGACGCCTTGGTATGAATGCAAAACTTGTGAATAGTGTTCACTTATTGCAATTATCGATTTTTCAACATTGGACGCTTGACTTTGTATTTCCTTGATTGCAGAAAACAATGATGTTTTCCCAGCAGTTGACAACCCTTCGATTATAACTCCCCGAATCAAGTATCCAGCTCCTCTTCAATTGTTCTCGACAACCATTCTACCACATATTAGGAACCGTGATCCTGGCCTGCTTAGCAAACTAAACGGCCTGCCAGCTTTGTTTCTCATCAGACCTCCATCCCATCGGTTATGAATCGCAAAAAAAAATCGCCAAAATGGCGACTTTTTTAGATCCCTGCTTTATGATGATCCTTACGTGTTCTCTTCACTTTGGTATTCTAAAATATCTCCAGGTTGGCATTCCAGCGCTTTGCAAATGGCTTCTAAAGTTGAAAGCCTAATGGCCTTGGCCTTTCCATTTTTCAATATAGAAAGGTTCGCCATGGTTATTCCAACCCTCTCCGAAAGTTCGGTTACGCTCATTTTTCGTTTAGCCAGCATGACATCAATATTGATTATAATCGCCATCGTTATCACCTCAGACCGTCAAATCGTTTTCAGATTTTATATCAATTGCCTCTTTTAGAAGCTTTTGAAGAACAGCAGCAAAAACGGCAATCACCATGGACGCAAAGATCAGGGCCATTCCGATGAGTATAATACCTGGGGCATCGTCTTTCTCCGCGATCAGGTAGAAGAGCGGCATGCCTACCACAAACAAGCTGCTGATTATGACTGCACAGTTTTTTATATTCTTTAGAACGCGTACGGATAATTCCGAGAAAGCTTTGTTCTTATCAATATAGCCTAGAAGCTTATAAGCTTGATACAAAGCAAAGTAAAAAGGTATCGCCGTTGCATACAAATCGATGAAAACGAGATATTTCAAATAAGTATGATCTGGATACAATTCTGCCATAAAATTCGCTATCTCTGGTACCACAAATACGCACAAAGCAAGAACTGGAATCCCAATCAGAATAACAGCAATCCTTAAAAAGAGTGTGGATCCTCGTTTCATAAAAAAGCACCTCACTTGATATTTATGAATTTGATTTTATCAACTAATTTATCGTTTTGCAATAAATAATTGATGTTTTTTATTATATTTATATTGTTATAAAGATGTCCAATGATTTTTGACAATAATAAAAAGCATTCCTTATGACAAAGAAATGCTTTACTTTTATTTTATGACTCGGCAAGTTGAAGACCATCCCCAAGGCAAAGGAATGGCCTTCATTTGAATCTGCTTTTTTTTACGAGCAATCGCTATTCCTTTGATATATTGATTTTGCGGGCAACAGGAGTAGTTTTTTCCTCCTCCATCGTGTCGATGACACTGTCGATCACGGATCGCGAAGCAAGCAGCCATTCCTTAACCGCGTTTTTTACATGCTTCTTGGCTTGATGCCGCTCCAAGTTCTCCAATAAAAACTCCAATCGAGGCATTCTTTCCATCACTCGTTCCCTCCTAAGCACTCGCTTCATTGATCCTTCGCACTCATTTCCAATTCCCGCTTGCCAAAACGAATGATAAGCCGGTCCTCCGCATACCTCGCGCCTACAACTTGGCGTCCCATTAACGTTCTTGGTAAAATGACCTTGCGTTTGTAAGCCCCGGCATCTACCGTCAATTCATCGCCCGTCTGCATTAGATTTAGATCTTCCTTATCGATAAAGGGAATCATTAGCTCCAACAACATCTCTCCCTCCTCTTCCCGAATTGTCTCCGTTATGCCATGGTAAAACATTGCAGAAGGATCCCGATCCACATAGACGATATCCGCTAATTCTTTAAGAATGGGGAGTCCGATAACTTCCTTTTGCATCATAGGTGCTTTCAGAATCGGAAGCGGCTGGAAGTTCAATACGATTTCTTCCTCGTATTTCTTTTGAATATCCCGCCAATGTGCGAAGAATCCTTCTCCCGCCTCATCCGGCAGCACCCGATTAACGATCACCGCATCCGTATTGAACCCGAACAAATTCAAATATGTAAAGGAGCGCTTCGCTTCGGCAAGAACCATCTTTTCGGGATTCAGCACGATTCTAACCGACGTGATCTCCGGATCCAGAACGAGCCGCTGCATATCCTCCAAACCGCGTGCCAAACGCTCGATACTGTCCAGCACGTCATCTGAAGGGAGCTCTATATCCTTTACAATTTTGGCTACCGGCCGCACAAGCTTGATCAGTTTGCGTTCGGTCGGGAATATTTTCTCGAGCCACCAATTCAATACGTTCGGGTAGCTTAGCAGACGAAGCGTCTCTCCGGTCGGGGCGCAATCCACCACCATTACGTCATATTGTCCGCTTTCCGCGTATTCCTTGATTTTCAGTAAACTGAAGAGCTCCTCCATGCCTGGAAACACAAGCATTTCTTCTGTCGTGACATCTTTCAGCTGCGCTTTGTCGAGTAATTTGGTGAGCCAGACTTGGACGGTTCCCCAATTGCGCTCCGTCTCGCGGATGGCGTTCACTTCCTGTCCCCACAAGTTGTCGCTGATTTGGACGGGATCCGGCCCGATCGGTACCGCCAGCGAATCCGCTAAACTATGTGCCGCATCTGTGCTCAGAATAAGAGTTCTTTTTCCTTGTTCTGCCATTTTCACAGCCGTTGCCGCCGCAATACTCGTCTTGCCCACGCCGCCCTTACCTGTGTAGATAATGATCCTCATGTCCACCCGCTCCTTTTAGTACGATTTCGTAGTAATTCACCGGAAAAAATCCGGTTTAAAACCGGTTATTCCTCAATCTGAATCTTTATGGGAAGGCGCTTTACTTCTTGAGGTGTAACAGGTCCCCCATCCTGGAAAACTCTGGCTGCCTTGAACAGGAGTGTTGTGAATTGCTCCAGTTCTTCCGGCGTAAATGCCGCCTCCAATCTGCCCAGCATCGCCATCATGATTTGCTCCCATTCTTTCGCCAGCTGCAGACCTTCCTGCGTCAGTGTGACGAGCTTAACCCGTTGGTCTTGTGCAGACGTAGCTCGTGCGATCAAGCCTTTACGTTCAAGCCGCTTAGCAATGCTTGTCATTGAACTTAGTGGTGCCCCCATCTCGGCGGCCAACTCAGACATGGTCAAATCCCCGCGGAGGAGCAATATGAGCAGTGTTGACATATCTGAACGAGTCACTTTTTGTTCGAGTTGAAGCGTATCGGTCATAAAAGCAAACGGACGCAGACCGGTCTTGAGGAAAAGGTCATATAGGTGTTTTATACCGGTCACTCCCTATCGTACGAGTTCGTAATAATACTTCTGCGACCATTTTAATACGATTTCGTATTAATTTCAATAACCTATAGGATTTTTTTCTTGAACCAAGTAATAGCTTGGCATCGACACCTTTTGCATCACGTGATTAAGCATTCAGACAGGCAGGCAAAATTCCTCATTGACACGCTTTCGTATCGGATGGTAAATTGAACCCAGGAAATTACTACGAAATCGTACTAATGGGATGCTGGAGGTGTATGAATATGGACTTGAATAGTATTCTATTGACAGCGGCCGGTGCCATCGGCGGCGTCACGGCGGTGATTCACGGTATATTGATGAAACGGCTTATTATCAGGCCAATTGAGGCGAATTTTGCAGCGAATGGGCGGATCTCTGGACCGCTGCAAAAGCTTGTGGCACTGCTATTACAATTTAGCACTTTCAACTGGTTGCTGAGCGGACTCGCCTTAATCGCCGCAGCCATCTGGATTGAACAGGACGCAAGGCTCGTGATTAGCCTGCTTGCTGGCAGTTCTTTTTTGTATGGTGCGATCATTTCTCATTGGGCCATTCGCCGCCCTCATCCTGGCGGGATCTTGATGAGCGCTGCGTGCATTCTCATCGTTTTGGGACTAACGGTAGGTTAGACTCGGATTACTTTCAAGTTCCCTCCAATCGCATCAATCATGAAAAAGCTCCAATAATCTTTTCACCACATAAAAATACACCCTAAAATGCTGCATGGGTGTATTTTTTATGATTTTGCCGTCCATTATTCTATTAAATTTTATCGATGCCTTTAGTTATTTAAAATAGGTATTTCTCCAAGGAGATTCTTCAGGTTGATGGAGTCCCACGGCAAATGCTCTGTTATACCTAACCCAACGACATCTGTCACTACAGATAATTCCTTAATCAAACTCAGTAGTTGAGGCATTTGCATGGTTCCCTTAGGAGATAAATGAAAGGGTTCTTCAGGGTTGGCGAATAATAAAGAACGGAATGCAATTGGATCAAGCACGTCTAGATCAAGGTGAATAGCCAGGTGCTTAATGCCGCTTTGTTTGATCCATTTTTTTATAGATTCAGTGCTGCTCGCTAACTCTTTCGTTCCAGCCGTTCGAATACCAAGTCTTTGAATCATTTCCGTGTCTGGTTCTGTAGGTGCAACACCTAGTCTTTGAAACGCTTCTGAGATCACTGCAACTTCTTCTTCTGTAGGAGCCGCTAATCCTGCAATAAAGACGTTTTCAGGTTTTAGCGGGGTTTTCACATGTTTTGCGAACTCCTCATCTCCTTCACCCAAAAGATTCCCGAGAGGCAATGCGTGTCCGTTATCATACCCGACATAATTGACCAAATCAGAGTGAGCATCGATCCATATTAAACCTAACTCCCCGCCGTACCGTTCGTTTAAATAGGCAAACGGAGCTTGTTCAACCAGACAATCACCACCAAACATAACAATGCGATCCGGCTTATGAGCCTCAATAAGATGATGAGCAGCCTCTAGCTGTTCAAGCAGCTGCTTTCTTCCATTCATGCCGTTCTCGTTTTCAAGCGAAGTTCCATCATAAGCTTGAACGGGTACGTGGATAAGGGGTTGATCACTTTCGGGAGCTAGCCAAGCAAGCAGCTCGGCTCCAAAAGAGTAGTTCGGGTTGTTTCCTCCTTGCCATTGTGGCATTAGCAGTCGTATTGTTTTTGTAGTCATTTGTTTCTCTCCTTTACATCAAAGTACGCTTAGTATAGACTGAGCACAAATAAAAAAGTAGTACGCACAATTATGATAGGTACTACCCGAAAGGATAGTGTAAAGTATGAGTATGGCTGAATATAAAGGTAAAGTTAAGAATGTTCAAGATACACCTTTTGGTTATACCATTTCGATTATTGGGGGTAAGTGGAAGATGGTTATTATGTACCTCTTGGCAGAAAACCAACCGGTTCGATTTAATGATCTGAAGAGACAAATTGGAGCGATTACTTACAAAACATTGAGCGCACAACTCAAAGAATTGGAAGCGGATGGTCTGGTGACACGGAAAGAGTATCCTCAAGTTCCCCCCAAAGTCGAGTACAGTCTTACAGATAAAGCGGAAACGCTATTACCCGTTTTGGAACAGTTATGTGAGTGGGGAGCAAAAAACCAACCTCATTAATTCCATTTCTGCGATTGCAAAAAAGCCGCATAACATGCGGCTTTCAAAGGTTGACCCATTGAAGCAGTGACTCAAAGTCGTAAAACGGTTATTTGCTCGTTTTCGATGATTTCGCCGTTGTCACGGAAGCCGTAGCTTTCATAAAGCTTTTTGGCGGCCGCGTTCTCAGCCTTATAAGGAATCCAGCAGAATTGTGCGGGCCCTGCCGGAAAGGTGCGGATAAATTCCAGGATTTTTTTCATGGCTTCCCGACCATAACCTCTGTTCTGGTATTGCTTGTCAATCATTAGCCGCAGAATGCAATAGCTGTCGTCTGCGATTGTCGGGAGATCGTATCCGGTGATTCTATAAGTAATCATAACAAAACCGACCGGCTGTTCATCCGCGTAAATGGCAAATGGGAATGGATGTCCCTCATTGGTTGCAAGGACATAACACGAAGCCACGCTCGACAAATTGGACGCTACGAAGCGCCGTTGATCTTCTGAGACCTCCAGATTAAATATGGAACGTCGGTTATCTAACGTGATTTTCCTGAGAGTAATCATGCAAGGCTTCTCCCTTCAGTATCTTGGGTTGATCGTTTTTGCGCCGCGGTCGCTTATATAACATACAATTTATCCAAAAAAAGTAATAGACTTATATTGAAATTTTTTATAGACTATTATGTATCTATGGCTTTTTTAGGTCAATATGAATTAACCGGCACATCTTGTGCCGGTTTTATTTTTTTGCTCATATAAGCTGCGTTTTAGCATTCCTGTTGATGGGGATTCATGGCGAAGACGAAACTACTGACGGGGATCATATAGAAGCAGAGGCTGAAGAAACATTTTAATTAAGTGAACCCCCTTAGAGTAGACATTGTTGGAAACCCATATGGGAAACCAATGATTCTTAGGGGGATTTTATGAGCAAGAAGCTATACGACCCACGCCGTGTGGACCGTGATTCCGCTATTTGTAAGCAAAGGTGCTAAACATAAGGTTAAGCGGACACAGGTTCCGCTAAGGCCGGCAAATCACACTAATAACGGGGAAAATCCGAGAATAACGGATTCTGTGTCCGCGAAACCTTGAATTTGGCACAGTTGTTGGGAAATAGCGGATCTCGTGTCCGCATACATCAGATGCACACCACATACAGCAGCGCACACCAACACATTAGTGCTCACCACTTGCGTCTTCATTTTCAACGGGTTCTTCTAATGCAATATTTTGGCATGTAACGGAGAAGTCGTCATGAACGGTGACGTATTTTAGGCGATGGCCCAAATGCTGAATTGCAGGATGAGGGGTAATTGTATCAATGATGACGATACCAATGTTCTTCCCGGATTCCGTAAAATCCGGAGCGTCTGAAAAGCCTAGTCGTGCCCACGTAGGTTCAGGTGATTTTCTCATGGATTCGCACTCCTTATAAAACAACCCCGAAGATAATATATCTTCAGGGTTGTAGTCCTATAATAGTATGTTGTATGTCGCTGGTACGATTAATCGCTATCTGTTCTTTTCGCTTGGTCCTCTTCATAAGTAAATGGATAGCTTTGACTTCCGAGTAGCATTCTCCGCCCTTGGAACTCATCATACAGATGGATTCGAACCGCCCCTCCACTTACGATTTTGCTGAAGTTGCTGTTCAAGTTAATGGAGTATGATTTATTGTTGCCAATGGTCAAATCCGTACCGAGTGTTAGTACCTTCTCTGTGGACTGGCCGGTCGGGTCAATCAGCTCCATAATGAGCTTATGGTCATAAGATCCTGTCTCGTAATCCCCATTCCTCGAGAGATTATAGTGAATAACGGTATTGAGCCTATCTTTCCCTGCGCTAAGCGTACCTTCTCCTCTCGTAATGGTGAGATGGTACGGAAACAATTCCACATTTTGCAGATTCGTTGCCGGTTGGGTAACTCTAGGGCTAAGTGCTAGACCTACGGTATTGATAGATCCCGTTGATTCTTCCCCTACATCTGTCATCTTTCCGTTTGCTACACCTTCCCCGACATACAATACAAGCTGCGAAGGATTTACATGCTGCGGAATCTTGCTCCAAACGGTCACCAGATTCTTCCCATTCGGACTTGTCTTATCGGCGGATTGACTGATCTTTGCCTCAAAAACCTCGTTTTCCGGTGTTTTATAGTAAGCTACAATCTGCGCCTGTTTGGATTGGCGTGTTTCCTGACTCGCCATCACCAATTCCGTATATATTACATTGGAACTGCTGTCTTGGTAAACAGTTGTCAGACGTTCTCGGACTTCCGCTTTCTTGCCCGGCGTATGGATAAGATAAGATTCGCCGGCAGCGACCTGTTTCATGACATTGTTGAGCGAAGAAGTATTCAGCGACAGAAATTTGTGAACGTCCTCTCCTGAAGTTTCTTGCAGATCAACTCGGAGTTGATTGAATAGATAGGAATACGGCACATGGGCAAGTACATACAGCTCCATGGTTTCATTCGGTGCCAGGGTTGTTTGATCATTCGGTACCACAATTTGGGCCGTACCGCTGAGATCGCGCATTCCTGCCTTAACTGCAGCTTTGAACTCGGGCAGCGCTACGGTCGACGATGAGGTATTACGAATGCTGATTTTAGCTGCAATTTGATCCACTTCTCCCTGCGGCACGCGCTGATATGAGCTCAGTTTGACGCCGAATGTTCCATGAGCATTCTCCATGATGTTTTCTACACCCAGATGACTTTTACCTTCCTGAGCATAAGGAATTTTATAGTGGGAAGCCGGGAAGCTGATTTTCCCCTCCACAGCAGGCTCTGTCAATTGCAGTTGCAATTTATTCTGTTTCATATGCAATGGCACTTCTGCACTGAGATCGATGAGTTTCTCCTCCAGCGGCTTCAACGCAACATGGTCAAACGCCTTGGCATTCACCGGGATGCTGTACCCTTCATCCGTGAGGATGGAAAGCTCATAAGCCGGCAGCTTCAGTGATTTTTCACCGAGATTTTTCACGCGGAATTGAAGATTCCATTTGCCGGTATCATTCTCTGCATATACGGAAGCATGTTTCAGCTGCGTCTCCATCGATTGATGGTTCACCGATATTTTTTTGATGGCATAATCCGCTGCTGGTACATCGGCGGTAATTGCAGGAAGTTTGAAGGTTTTAACCGGGAGCGTCATGTTCAATGCTTCGTCTTCCCGGGTGAATTGCATCGTCATCTGATCTGTTTTCAGTTGGGACGGAACCTCAGCCAGATAATAAATCGTTCGTTTCTGTCCTGGCTGGATCCTGAAGCTGCCCCCTGTATCATCCTCTGGCATCAGATCGAATACGGAGCCGCCGGCCGACTTCAGTTGTACTTTATATCTGGGATCGCTCAGCACCTTCTTGCCTCCGTTTGCAAAATGAACCCCCACTCGCATATACACTTTTCCATTATGCTTCATTCGCTTCACACTTTCCGCCTTGACCGTCACAGGCTGCTGTTTCATCCGCAGCTCTGCGCTTTTGCCCTTTGCCACGGCGATATCCGTCGCTGCCGCCGGAAGCTTGAACGATTGCACCGGAAGATTTATCTTCAATGCTTCGTCTTCCTGCGCCAGCTGCAGTATCATACCATTCGTCTTTATCGTGGGAGGGATCTCCGCCCAATAGTAGATGACGCTGCTCTCCTGAGGCTGTAGCTTGTAGCCGGTGCTGGCTGAATCGGAGATGAGTTCGAATACCGAGCCGCCGGGAGATTTCAGATATGCTTTATATCCGGGGTCGCTTAACACTTTTGTTCCTCCATTCGAGAGTCTGAGCCCCAATTGCATATATACTTTTCCATGGATCGTATATCTCTGCAAGGTATCCGCCTTGGCCGTAACCGGAAGCTGATTCATCGTGATCTTCTGGCTCTTGCCTACCGGAACTACCGAAGTGTACTCGGCCGGAATTGTGATTTGCCCCAGTTTTTTCTGATAATTCGCGCTGTCAAAGTCCCATCCGAACATGGAAACCTCGATCCCGTTCACCTTATCCGATGTTCCAATGTTTGCATAGTACGTCACGGATAGACTGCTCTTCGCTGGTACCGTTCGTTTCACAGCATCACTCGTAACTTGCTTACCTTTTGTCGTGCTGCTTGGCGTGGAAACTTTGGAAAAATAATCGATAAGATCCACTCTGCTGCCACTGTTGTTACTGTAACGAAGTGTATATACGAGAATATTTCCGCCTGGCTGAGTGAAAATATCCATCCCCGTCAGCTTTACACTGACGTTTGGCTTCAAAGTGACCGAGTCCAGTTTATCCAATGTCAGGCTGGACGAGGCTGCAGCAGATATGGAAACAGAGTAGTCTGCTGCGGATGCCCCGTACACGCCATAGGCAAGCCCATGACTCAACATTGCGGCGCTGAGCACGATGACCGCGCATGTCTTTTTTGACCTGTGCATACATGTACCTCCCTGTATAAAAAGAAAATCAAAAGTCTATTCTCCGCTGTTCCTCTGTGAAATCGGAAGCAGCACACGAATGTGAGCTGCTTCCTGGATGATCTACCTATTCGTTTAAATAGGTGGTTACTCGGTTCTGGATCAGCTTCGCCACCTCTTCTGCTGTTTTCTGTCCGCTGAAGTACGCCAGAGACTCTTCACTGGCAATCGTTATCACCTTACTGTCCAGATTCACATATTGATCCGCGGATTGAACAATTTGTTTAAACACGGTGAATTGTTCGTCAGATACTTTGGCGGGCTGCCCATTCGGAAGCGTATAATCGCCACTTCCCACTTTGTCCTGAAGGTCATTGATCATCTTTTCATTCACGGATTTAAGCATCGAGAACCCTTCTCTTTCCTGCAGTAATTGCGCTTCTTCGGATAGTAAGAAGGTGATAAACTTCCAAGCTTCTTCTTTGGCTGGCGATTTGGCATGGATCGCGAACTCGGTAGAAGTAAAAACTCTCGCACCTTTTCGGCCTGCGATGTCTCCCGCTCGGGGTAACAGCATCAACTTTGGATGATCAAAAAGCATATAAGGGCCTTCGATAAAATCAAGCGGTGACCTAATCGGGGTGGAACTGAACAATTGATTGCCCGGCTTTGCTTCGTCGGATGTAATGATCTTGTCATCATTCATTTTCATGGCTTGCTGGAGCAAATTCACAAATGCCGGAGAGTCGAAGGTTGCCTTTTTAGCTGAAGGATCAACAAATGCTGCATAGTTCTCATAAAGCATCTCCTGAAAGAGGTATTCCGGCGGGTAGGACGCTAATGCATAAATCTCATCCGTACCGTTCTCCTTCGCCTTCTGGATCACTTCTTTCGAAACCTTCTCGAACTCCTTCCAATCCCATGACGTATCATCGAACGTAGCATTGGCGTTACCCAGCATGTCCCCATTACCAACCAATACTCTCAAGGAGTATCCCAACGGGATGGTATACACCCCGTCATTCAGCTTCAGACCGTCCACAATATTCATTTGTAAATCGTCTTTATGGAGCGTCTGGTCCTGCTCGATCACATCATTCATATTGAACAGAAAACCTTTGGTCACGTATTCTTTAAGGGGCAGGCTGTCAACTTGAAGGATATCCATCCCTTTTCCCGATAGCATGGCGGTATTCGTTGTTGTGCGATACTTCTCGAATTCCCCGGGTCCCCATTGTTCACCCATGCTTTTATATGCATGGATCTGCAAGTCGATATCCGGGTATTTCTCTTCGAACTTTTTCTCGAGCGTTTGATAGAATGGAGTCGACTCTCTCAATGACAGGGTAAGCACCGTTTTCCCCTCCTTCATTGCGGGCTTGTCCACGTTCCCGCCTTCTCCTGAGCCGCACGCGGTTAAACTCGCGATTAAAGCTCCCATAGAAATAATTAGCAGCCATTTTTTCATTGTATGATTTCCTCCTGATATGTTCTGATTACAACGCCTCACTATTCCAAGCGAACTCGGTTGCCATCCTGCAGAGGCTCGCTGCTTTTCAGAATGATCTTATCTTGTTCATAGATGCTATCCGTTTGGATCATCGTTTCTTTGTCATTTCGCTCGCTGTACGTTATGTTGACTTTTCGGGCAACAAAAACATTACCGAGTGCGCCTGGCTGCTCTTCGACTACAAAAACATACATGCCTTCCCGGTCCTGATGAATAGCTTCATTAGAAACAAGCAGCCCTTGATCGAGCGAGCTTTTCTCGATGTTAATCCGAGCCTGCTCACCTCCCTTCAGCTTGGCATCGAGGAGTTTAATACGAATCATCTTTTGAGGGACGGTTATCGTCTCCGCTCCTTCGGATTCCCCTTCTATAAGGGGCTCCGCATGGGACATTTCTTCAATGACGCCGTCCATGATAATGGCTTGCTGCACTTTATCTGTATGGACCTCAACCTCGATCCGCTCTCCAATAGATATCCCAATGCTGGACAAGCGCTTTGCATCCGCGCCAACCTCCAACCTGTATCCTTGGCTGCTGTTTGAAACAATGACATCCGGCTCACCTCCAGATGCCAGTCCTTCTACCGCATTCAGCTTCGTTACAATACCGTCGAACGGAGCGGTTAGCACCTGATCTTTTGACAGCCGTACTTTCATCTCGTTGATCTTGCGTTCCTGCGCGGCAATATCAAGTTTCCCTTTTTCAATTTCACGTTTTGCGCTGCGCAGCTTAAGCTCATCCTCTTCGATGGACGACTGAATAAACTGGTCCTGAAGATTTTGCTGCTCGATTCTTTGCTTTTCCAGATTCGTTACTTCAAGTTCGATTTCTTGTCTTGCCGAAGAGTTGTCATAGGTGATAAGCTTCTGTCCCTTCTTCACACGTTCTCCTTCTTTTACGAGAACCTGTTGAACCTCCCAGTCGGTTGAACTGGAGAGCTTGGCTTCAGCGATCGGCTGAAGCATTCCGCTTCCTTCGATCGATAGCGCAATGCCTCCGTTTTTCGGCTGTTCCGTGGTCACCTTGGGTAAGGTCAGCGACTGCAGCGTGTTACTGAACAATGTAAAGAGCAGCAGCAGCCCCATAAAACCCATGAACACGAATTGAAGGATTCGCTTTCGTCTTTGGTCAACTGCCCCTTTTCCTAGCTCCATATCCTTTCTTCTCCTCCTAAAAAGCGCCCTGAAAAGTTAGCCCTTAACTCCTGACAATTGGATGCCCTCAATGAAATATGACTCCGCGTACAGAAATAACATCACCATCGGGGCCATATAGAGCATGGATGCAGCAAAGGCAATCCCCCGCTCGCTATCCTTGATCCTGGATAAAAAGACGGACAGCGGCTGCTTGAACGGGTCGTCCAAAAAGACAAGCGGCTGTTCCACCATGTTCCAATAATCAACGAACAGCAAGATCACTAGTGCGGCCAACCCCGGCTTGATCATCGGAACGATCATCGTCATAAAGATCCGCAAGTGGCCGGCGCCGTCGATTTTGGCAGCTTCAATGTAGGCATAGGGAATGTCCAGCATGAACTGTCTGAGCATAAACACGCCAAAAGCAGCGAAAATGCCGGGAACGATGATGGCGGCCGTACTATTCAGCATGCCAAGCTTATCGACCATAATATAGTTGGGTACCAGCGTGACTTGGAATGGCATGAGCATCGTCATGACATATACCAAAAACATAGAATCCCGGCCGCGGAATTTCAGCTTGGAGAATGCATAAGCAGCCAGTGCTGCCACGAGAGTCTGACCCACAATGATCGGCACCACCATGAACACGGAGTTCCAAAACATCGTCAGATACTTCGGGTTGTCGATGAACACTTTCCCATACTGTGCAAAAGACACCTTGTCCGGAATTAGCTTCAGGTTTGCGAAAGAGCCATCCCTACCTGGAATCACTTCATTCATTTGACCGATGAGACCATAATTGATCTGGATTTCCAGTTCCGTCATCAATGAATTTGTGAATGTAATCACAATTGGTGATATGAAGATCATGGCGATAACACCCATGACGAATGTTAATATACTTTTTTTCAATATGTTGACGACTCGCACAGACTTTGCTCCACCTCCTATTCCATGTACTGTCGATGCCTGCGCTCAATCGCAAACAGCACCAGGACGATCAGCAGAATACAGACAAACATCAAGGATGCCGCTGCGGTCAGCTTCTGAATGTCGAGTGAAATGAACATATTATTCATATAGTGCTGCATCATGTAAATGCTGTCATGGGGATAATCGCCTGCGATCAGATACGTTTCCCGGAACACTTTGAATGAGTTGATAATGGACATAATCACAACAAAAAACATCGTGGAAGTCAGATAGACCAGCGTAACACTTCGAAATAGCCGCAAACGACCAGCCCCTTCAATCCGGGCCGTTTCGTAATAATCCTTCGGAATTTGCTGTAGACCCGCCAGGAATAAAATAACGTTGTAACCCATGTTCTTCCATAGATACACCATGATCACAACCAAACGTGCCGATTCCGTCTTCATCCAGTCCACGCGTCCCATTCCAAAGCTGTTCAGCCAGGCGTTCAGAGAGCCGTTCCAATCAAATAACATCTGCCAGATCATGATGATGGAGGCGACGGGCACAACAAGCGGCATGACATAAGCTGTCCGAAGCCATTTTTGAAAATATGTATTTTTGTGGAGCAGCATCGCTAATCCGAGTGACAGCATGACCATAAGCGGAACACTGACCGCGCTGAAGTAAAACGTGTTGGATGCCGCCTTGCGGAAGGAGGTACTTCCAAGCAGCTCCAGGTAATTATCGAGTCCCACAAAATGACCGTCTATCGATTGGCTCATAAAGGAATAGTACAAGCCCATGACAAATGGAATAAGGTAAAAGAGTGCAAATCCGATACCGCTTGGCACGAGAAAGAACATGGCCGCCGAAGCATCCTTACGGAGCCATTTTTTCATGATTTTCTTGATCCATCCTTTCACGATTTAGTTTGTCCTTCATTTCTGTTCCATGTTACTCGCCCCGATGCATTCAGTTTAGGGAAGATAACTTAAGAAAAAAGTATGGAAAATATTAAAAATATCTAAAGTAGTGAACGCAATCATAAGAATAGGGAACGTAGCGGAAGCGCCCCTACTTCTTGGGTTCAGAAAAAACTCGCACGTTCTCGTTCTCAACGGTTGCAAGCATTACATCGTGGATATTCGTATTAGTGGGTGCTATTTTTGAATGAAGCCAAGCCAAATCCTTACCCATTTCCTGAAGAAGCGACATATCGACTTTTCCATCTATGATGATCGGCCTTGAGATCGTAAACGGCCCCGTCTCTAATCTCATATCTGCCGGAGTAACCGGTTGGTATGGGGTGTCCATAAAAACCGATATGGTTCCACCCGGTTCCCATACGGCAAGGGCTACCTTTTGCATATCCTCTACTTTTTCCTTTCTTAGCTCAGAAAATAAAAAATCAATAGAGATTCTGGCTTTAGATAAGTTATGAAACTGGATGAGTCCATTTTTAACGAGTGTGATGGGCGATGGATCTAGATAGTGTTTGAAGAACGGCCACTTTAGGCTCAACCACGTCGCTATAATGTATAAAACGACGAGAACGATCGTCGTGATCATAGATCCCTTTAATCCCAATTCTTCATCTGAAAGCGGATGAGCAATAATATTGCCGAGCGTTAAAGCCAAAATGAAATCGAGGAATCTCAATTGAGAAATGGAACGCTGCCCCATTAATTTGGCTGCAAGAAGTAAAAAAACGAAGCTAACAACCCCTCTTAGGATCCATTCCATGGTTGTCAGCGATTCTTGACTTTGGTAAAAATCCAATCCATTCACCCCGCCGATTCACATCAATTATTGTTCAATATATTCATATATTCGCTTGAACGATTTCTTCATTCTGTAGCACGTCCGTTTAGACTCGAAGTACCTTTACGAATAGTCGTTTTACAGCCCCTAAAATCCGAGGTTTCGCCCATGAAGAAGATATGAAAATCGTGTACATCCCCAGACGGTTTCCGCCCCATAAATCTGTAATGATGCCGTTTCCGATAACGGCTGTCTCGTTACTACGGGTTCCAAGCATATTCAATGCGGCTAAAAATGCTTTTTTCTTCGGTTTACCGGCTTCGAACAAAGCTGGAATTTCATGGACCTGTCCGTGGTCACCCATTGGAGGTTTGCTGTTAGAAACGATGATCACCTTAATTCCATATCTCGACTGCATGTTAGTCAGCCAAGATTTCATCGAATCAGTTATGGAGTCAGCTTTCTTGGTCGTTAAAGTATTGGTCCAGTCAAGGATTATCCCTTTAATACCTGCCTGCTGGAGTCTTTCTCCGTTAATCTCATAAATCGAGCGCGCAATTTGCGATGGTTTAAAAATAGGCATAGTCTTCCTCCACTACTTTCATATAAGTGAGTCAATCGTGTATAGAATGCCTTCATTTTGTTAAAATCATACTTTTGAACAATCATTTCACCTGGTTGGTCTGTATGTATTCTGTATGTATGGATTCGGCTAAACAAAAAAAGTCGCGATTACCGCGACTTCATAAGATGTTCCAACGGATCGTCGGTAAGCAAACCTACAAGGCGCGTCGTCGATCGTGCAGAACGAACAGCATGACTATGAACATCATGACGCCGAAGACGATACCGGCCTCCGTCGTTAGCATCCGCAGCAGCTGGTACTCTGGCGAGAACAGCGAATCGGTGCGAATCGCGGAAAAGAGGTTATACGAGAACAGCATGCCCGACGAAATCCATGCCGCTGCCATCGGGTACAGAAATCGCTGCGGCCCGCGGCGGGAAGTTAGCACCAGCAATCCCCACGCCCCCGCGATGGACCACGCTCCGGTACTCAACGTCAGCAGATGCCACCACACATCACGATCGTCCAGTCTGGCCGGGTCAATACCGAGAGTGCCTCCGGCAGCCCAGAACACCTTAATGATACCTAACAGGACACAGCCGGCTCCAACCAGCCTGGACAATGTATGTTGCAATCTCCAAGTATTGCCCGGTAACCTGCTATAGTCGATCGAATCACCGAACGCCTCCGGCCACCGTGTCCTCGCATACCCTGCGAAGGCGAGAGGCAGACAAATGCCGATGCCGACCAGCGAAATCATGACGAAAAATTGTTCGTACACCCAAACCTCGGCAGCCCCCGCCTCCTGATCCCGAGTCATAGCTGCCGGTCCTAGCACCGGCGCCAAGACCAGCATGGGAACGAGCAGTCCGGTACCAACCCATACGGGAAAGGCAATCAGCCATGCAGGGAGACGTTCGCCCCACGGCCTGGTGAAAGCCATGGCCAGCAGGATTCCGATAGCCGCTAGCAATGCGGTAGCTGCGTTGATCGCACGCCAGCTAGCGTCGCCCATTTGCTCGGTTGGTATGAAGTAACCGAAAGTCCATGCCATTTTAATCAATAGATACGGCGCCACCGCTATGGCAGCGCCATAACCAGAAATTCTACGTATCTTCATCCATTGCGGTGACTGCAGATCAGCTGAAACTTGCTCATGCTCAATCTTCATGTTGGTAAACTTACCTCCTTAAATAACTCTGTCTTCACCTTACACCTCATTCTAACCCCCTTATCGAAAGACAAAGTGACCTCAAGTTTAAGTTTGGGTTAAATTCCTTTACGAGAGAGCAGTACGGCTCTCTTTCCGATATAGGTACGTTCACATTCAAAAAAGAAGCTGCGTATAAGTCATTCTGAGCGACTTGTACGCAGCTTCTTCCCTGGTCTTTTAATGTCAAACGTATATTATATTTTCAATAACATGAGCTCTTCCAAATATAAAATACACTTCCATTTTCATCGGATTTCACTTCCCATTGCATATCCATCTCCCTGGCCATCATCGATACAATGGACAAACCGATTCCTGCACCTTTTTCAGGTGACTCGTTGCCGAAGCCAGGACCCTTATCATGGATGACGAGCATCAATTGCTTCTGACGATCTATCATTTGAATGCCGATGTACCGACCCTCTCCCGCATGGCGTACCACGTTCTGAAACACATTGTCCAGGATACGGTTAAACCACAATGGATCCGCATCCCAAAGTAACGTCTGATCAGGAAGCTCGACAAGGACTTCAAATTTCTTCGCCTCGAATACTGGATACCACTGAGCCACTCGATTCCGGACTTCTTCTACGATATCAATCGGCTGTTTATGCATCGGATATTTCCCCGCCGATAACAGCGTGTATGACAGAAGGTTATCCATCAGATTACTGATGTCATCCAGCTTATGCTCGATGACAGAAAGTGAAAACTGCCCCTGGGAGGAAGCAGGGTTTTTACGAACGGTATGGACATGTTGCCGGATGACAGTCAACGGGGTTCGGAGATCGTGGGAAATCGTTGAAATCAATTGCTTACGCAGTTCCTCCTCCTCCCGCTCCCGTTTTTGACTTTCTTTGAGCTCCTTCACCATCCGATTAAACGAGCCTTCGAGTTCTCCGATCTCGTCTTCCTTGATAATCGGGACTTCATTCGGAATTTCTTTCAATCCGTTTACGGTCATTGCCGATTGAAGCCTGACCAGTCTTTTGCGAAGCTTAATGAAGAACAGCCATGACAGCATAAAGAAGCTTCCACAGATCATCAAAAACAGAAAGATTAGTGGCAAGTTTCCCGAGAGCGACATTTCTGCGTCAAGGATATGGGATTCCGGGAGCCGCATCACCATGAAACCTTGCTTCGGATCGTTTCCGATGAGGGAAGTTAAGACCAGCGTTTCTTGATTATGGTCTTGCGCTCGAATAGAGAGTATATCCAGATAAGTCCACTGCTTAGGTATATCTCCCGAGAGGTCACTGACTGCATTCGTTCTCCCTGACGGGTCCACCCAGAATATCTCCGCACTCGGATAGTCCTCGTTCAACTCCCGCAATCTAGTATCAATCCTATCCTTACCTGCACCGTCCAGGTTGACTGCCTCCTGCTGCCACGTGCGGGTTATCTCTTCAGGACGATACATGGGATGATCGCTAAACATATAGCCAGGTAAATAAAACATGGCTGGAATGATCGGCCATAACAGCAAGGCGGTCAAAATAAGAACCAGATATTTGCTCATTAACGAGCCGCGGATCTTCATGAACGCACCCGGTATCCTACCCCACGGATGGTCTCGATAATTTGGGGGGAGCCTGAATCCCGCTCAATCTTCTCACGCAGATGCCGGATATGCACGGTCAGCGTTTTATCTCCGTTCAGATGCGGTTCGCCCCAAACGGCTTCATAAATCTGCTTCTGGGTCAGTATGTGGTTCAGGTGGTCCAGGAAAAACATGAATATATGGAACTGCTTGCCTGTAAGCACAATCTCTTCCCCAGTTTCAGAATTCCATATACGACTTCCTTTTCGGTCGATGATTAAATGCCGGATCAGGAGCTGTTCCGGTTCCGCAGTGACAGAACGCCTGAGAAGGACTTGAATCCGGGCAGCCAATTCATCCGGATGAAACGGCTTTGTCATATAATCATCGGCAAAAGACAAGCCCGTAAGCTTATCCTCGATAGCGGTTCTGGCCGTAAGCATCAGGATGGGTACAGCGGGATTGATTCGTTTTAGCCGCTGACCGACCGTGAATCCGTCCAGACCCGGAAGCATAATGTCCAAAATGACAAGATCGCAACGTTCCATTGCTGCTTCCGCATCGTGGCCTGAACTCTTCCATATCACTTCATAACCTTGACCGATTAAAAAATCCTTGGACCAGGAACCGATTTCCTGATCGTCTTCAATGTACAAGATGGTAAATGTCTTCATCGTATGATGGACTCCTAAAAGTAATATATAGGTAGTCTAGCATATTATGGCTGTCAGGAGACCGGAAAATCCATCGAAAAAATTTCACGCAAATCACAAAGTCTCGTCATAAGTTCACAACATCGATTTGTTAATGTTAACAGCAGCCGGGGAACTTGAAGCACGGGCATCGGCATGATTCTTACTTGTTGGGGGATGAATCGGCAGTGGCTTATCGACTTCATCAGGCCGTAGATCATCCACAACTTCGGAAAGGAACTGATTGGATATGAAAACAACCGATATCGTGAAAGAAAACCTGCTTTTGATTCTCGGTCTGGGCGCTTTAGCGCTTATCAGACCCATCATGAAGATGACCGGGATCATGGATCTGATCGGCCAAGCATTCGGCAGCATTCTGATGACGGTCCTTATCTCCTTGGCCTGGCTCATGATCGTTCTTGTCAAGAGAGCTGCTTTTCCCGTTGTCATTCTTGTTTTTTCGGGATTGAGTTATGCCTTATTTGCAATCATCCTAAGCGGTATTGCCTCCCCCCTTCTCGATGGAAAATTGCAAGGGCCTTTAACGAATCCACTGGCAATGGTAAGTGTCTTTGCAGTAAATGCGATTTGGGGCTTAATTGTGGGCGTAATTGCCAATGCACTGCGTCGTAAAGGCTAAGCAAACCGCTTTGTAAAATGGATCTTGTGAGGGAGGAAATGACGCATTTATCACGGCCTCCGGGAATGGACTCAGAAATGAGAAACTACTCTCAAATCAAGTCATTCGATATTTGAAAATAATTAAAGAAAAGGCGGCACAGGAGCCCTCCCTGTACCGCCTTTTCTTTATTCGCAGCATCTATTTGACCCAAGTGTGCGCGCTCTCATGCAGGCTTACCACAACTAGAAACACCCTCAACACCTGCTATATAGGTCAAGCCATGTCAAAACGTAATCTATACCGCTGCCTTTTGGGCGCTATGAAATTCCTCCAGCGCCTGACGAACGCCTTGGGGCGTATCGAGACGAAGAACGCGCTTCGCCAGCTCACGGCATTCCTGACGATCTAGGTTAGCGAGCCTTTCCTTCATTCGGCTGAGACCGCTAGCCTCCATGCTCCATTCGTCGAGCCCTAAGCCGAGTAAGAGCGGTGCCGCCAGCGGATCTCCCGCCATACTGCCGCACATGCCGGTCCATTTACCGGCCTTGTGGGAAGCCTCAATAACCGTGCGGATTAACTGTAGCACGGCTGGATGGAAATAATCGTACAGGTGCGCAACGTGTTCATTCATGCGGTCCGCTGCGACCGTGTACTGCACGAGGTCGTTCGTACCGATGCTGAAGAAATCGACCTCGCTCGCGAATCGTTCCGCCAACACGGCCGTTGAGGGAATCTCAACCATGATGCCAGCTTCCATCTTCTCGTCGAACCGGATGCCATCCTGCCTCAATTCTGCCTGTACTTCTGTGAGGATGGCTCTCGCCTGCCTCCATTCCTGCAGGCCGGAGATCATCGGGAACATCACCTTTACCGTACCAAAGGCGCTGGCCCGCAGCACCGCTCGCAGCTGCGTACGAAGCAGCTCCTGGCGGACGAGCCCTACCCGTATCGCACGGTAACCCAGGAACGGGTTCGCTTCCTTTGGCAGTTGCAGATACGGCAGCTCCTTATCTCCGCCGATATCCATCGTGCGGATGATCACGGGGCGGCCCTCCATCATCCGGGCCGCTTCCTGATACGCACGGAACTGCTCCTCCTCGCCCGGCATGGCCGGGGCGTTCATGAACAGGAACTCCGTGCGGAACAGCCCTACGCCGTCCGCGCCCTGCCGGACGGCGGTCTCGGCTTCCGCGGCGCTGCCGATGTTCGCCGCGAGCTCCACGCGCGTGCCGTCGGCGGTCACTGCCGGACGCGCCGCGTACTCCTCGAGCGACTGCCTGCGCTCAAGGTCCTGCTGCATGCGGAGCCGATACTGCTCGGCCTCCGTCTCTTCCGGCCGAGCGATGCATAGCCCGGCTGTTCCGTCAAGGACGAGCGTGTCGCCGTCCTCAATGCCATCGACGCCGGCACCTGCGCCGACGATGGCGGCAATTCCGAGCGACCGTGCGAGAATAGCGGTATGCGAGGTCGCTCCTCCCGTCCGGGTGATAAAGCCGATCACCAAGGCAGGGTCCAGCTGCACCGTATCCGACGGCGCCAAATCGTCAGCGACCAGAATGACTTGTTCGGTGATTCCCGTAAAGCCGTTCGATTCTCCGGGCGACAGACAGGCGAGAAGACGGCTGCCGATATCGCGGATGTCCGCGGCGCGCTCCTTCATATAATCGTTGTTCATGCTTTCCAGCATGGCAGCGACCTGGCTCACCATTTCGGCAACGGCCCTTGGCGCTGGTTCCAGCTTCTCCCGGACCCGGGCCTCCATCTTCGGATAGAAGGCAGGATCGTCCAGAAGCTTCCGCTGTCCCGCAAGAATGCCGGCTTGTTCTTCACCTACGGCTTCCTTCGTTTTCTCCGTCAGCGCCTCCAATTGTTCCGCGCAGCCCGCTTTGGCTTCACGGAGCTTGTTAAGCTCGGCATCGATAGCGGCCGGGGTATTCGGAATAAACTTTTCATCAGGGCTGCTGTCGCTGCTGGCCCCCTGCGAAGACTTATAGAGGTATGCCTTTGCGATCCGGATTCCCTCCGATACGCCGATTCCTTGAATATGCAGCCTCTCCATCAGGCTTCACCAAACTTGCTTTCGACTAGCTGTATCAGAGCTTCGACTACCTCTTGTTCTCCATCTCCATTAGCTTCGATGGTCACGACAGCTCCTTGCTCGACCCCGAGCGTCATTAGCTCCAGCATGCTTTTGCAATCCGCGGAGCGTCCTTCGCTAGTCTTTAGATGGACCTCTGCTCCAAACTGTCCTGCTTTTTCCGAGAAAAGCTGAGCCGGACGGACATGAAAGCCCTGCTCATTTTGTATGGTTACGGTTTGTGCGAACATGTCTTTCCTCCTCATCCTGTAACCGCCTGCCGAGGCAATTCAATTGCAGAAATCGTAAGTTACGGCTGCTCTCTTCCGTATCCTGCCGTTCATCTGCCCTATCCTTGCCAGGCGGCATGTTTTATTTGTTGTTCAAGATCCAGCTCTTCTATGGCAAACCTCGTATATTTTCTTTACTCGCACTCTACACCTCATCATGCCAGTAAAGCGATCCGTCCTTTATAAGCCTCAACCAACGCTTTGTTGTGTTCATCGGAACCATCGATATTTCCGCTGAGAAATACAGGAGGGTTGAAGCCTTTTTCAATCATAATCTCAATAGATTCGGCGAACAGGGAGTTCAAAATGAGGGCCCCAACGATCGTCGAGCTCGGCGTGAAAGGCACCTGGAGGCCCGGATGGCTCAATACGGCATCTCCCTTGACCGAGAAGTTGTCGATCACAAGATCAACGGCATCCGCCAGGTGCTTGCCGCTGCTGTGCCGGGACTTCATGCTTTTGGAATATTCCAGAGAGGTAATACCAACAGTAAAGGCACCCTTCTCCTTGGCCATCAAAGCGACATCTACGGGAACGGGATTTCGTCCGGAAGTGGACAGTACGAATACAATCTCGCCTTCGCGAATATCCTGCTCCTTCATAAAATCGACCGCTAGGTCGTTTTGTCTTTCCAGCTCGGACGAACGGACCGCGCCTTCGTGAAGCATCAGCTTCTCTACAAGGATTGGACGAATCGGGACGAGCCCGCCAGCTCGGTAAAAAACTTCTTCGGTCAATATATGCGAATGTCCGCAGCCAAACAAGTGAATAATCCCACCCTGCTGAATACAGGACGCCACCTTCTCCGCCGCTTCACGGATCGACTTGGCCTGCTCGGTTCGGACTTTGTTCAACAACCCGCCAATTACATCAAAATAGGTGTTCATCATCGTAGCTTTCACCTCGTTGTTCGTGTATTTATAATGCTATCTGTTCTCTTCCGGTTGACCATCGGTTGACAATGCTCTTTTAGCCCGGAGAACCATATCGGCCATCACTTCCAAGCTGCGCTCGATAATCTTTTCCCCCTTCTCTCTCGTTGCCAGCGTTGCATCCCCAAGTACGGCAGAGGAAGTCATTTCCTCCCACGGTGTTGGTGTGCAATCCGCTTCGATCGGGATATAAGGGGCACCGTCGATCGCCTTGCTCATGTCCACATATTCGCCCGCGAGATAGAGCATATAGGATGTCTCGATCTCATCGGCATGCATGTAACTCCCGTGTGCAGCCGAAGCTTCCCGTACCAGAGCCGTTACTTCCTTCGTGCCGGGATAAAAGAAATAGAATACCTTCAGTTCGGGAACTCGTTCGAATAACACTCTCGCAGCTTCCTTCAGCGCAACCGCATTCCCGAGATGGCCGTTGACCATGACGAAAATGCGAAATCCCTGCTGGTACAAGCTTTCACCGATATCGGCAAGCAGCCGGATGAGCGCTTCGTTTGAGACGTTGATGCTCCCCGGGAAATTGCGCAGGCTCCACACTTGGCCATAGGGCAGGGTCGGCAGAACAAAGCTTTCCGTCCGCTCGGCCAATTTGTCCGCGAGTCTGGTCGCAAGCAGGTTATCCGTGCCCAGCGGCAGATGCGGCCCATGCGCTTCAACGGCACCAATAGGAAGTATGGCAGCGCGGAGTTGGCGAATTTTATCCTTCACCTCAACCGAATTTTCGAGTTCGAATTTCATAGCGAGCGCCCCCTTACTTTTTAAATGAAAAGCAGTTGGCCGGATTGCTTACGAAAAATTTCTCCACCAGTTTTCGTCCGTCAAAGCCGCTTCGGTTCGCCTCATCCACAAAGCGCGGTACCCATTTGGCAATAATGTACTCCAGACCGAGACCCTGGTCATAATGCTTGTAGTAGGTTTTCCGGGCGGTATCTCCGCTGATGAGAATTTGATCTTCGAAGCCTTTGCGGACAAGCTCCAGAATTAGCGAGATGCGGGTGCTTTCCGGTGCGTACTTGATTTTGCCGATCCCGTCAAAGCTCATGTAAGCTCCCGTTTTGGCAATCTGCTCATGGTAGTACGGATCGGGATTGCGGTCCATATGTCCCAGGCTCAAAAAAGACAAATCCACGCCTTCGCTCTTGAGGAGCTCAATTTGCTCCAGCGCCATGGTGCCAACTTCGGTATGGGAATGAATGGGAGCTTTTGTCTCATGATGGGCGCGCGCTACAGCGCGCAGTGTCTTCTCCTCCAGAGGCGTGATGCGGTTATAGCCTGTCCCGAATTTAACCTGGCCCGCTTTGAAAGAAGAGCCTTCCAGCCCTTCTTCCACCTCCCGGATGACGAAATCCGCCAGCTCGTTAATGCTTTTCGCTTCAATCCACTGAGCGTAGGTTTCATAATAGCCTGTCAGCGGTTTAAGCTCCTCTTTGATTTTGGCGTCCCAGAGAAAGCTCTTATTGAAGCCCGCCGTTCCTACGATGTGAATGCCGGTTTCAAGTGCAATTTCCTGTACCGCCTGAACATCCCGTCCATAATCGATGGCTGTAGCGTCCACGATCGAGCGTCCGCCGTGTTGTTTAAAATCAAGAACGTCCCGTTTGGACTTCTCTTTATCGTCCAGGAGCAAATCGTCCTCTCCCCGCTCCTGCCAGTAAGCCGGACGGCATACGATATGTTCGTGGGAATACGTAAAGCCCAGCTCCTCTTTACTGATATCTCCATGTAAAGTACGAATAAAGTCCATATCGTTTCTCCTCCACTCTCTGTAAAAATATGAACCTGCCCGGATTTCTAAAAAGGCGTGTTCAAAAAGTGCGTGTTCAAAATTCAAAAACCCCTTCTAAAAGAACAGCTTGGCCAGGAAGTGCAGAATCGGTCCAATGATGAACATATCGGAATCAGCTGCCCACATGGCCGTATCCGGCACCGTCGAGGCGATGAAGAAGCGAACCATCAGAAACTGTCCCCAGGCTACAACGGTTGAAGTGATGAAGCCGCCGATAACGGCCCCGCGGACACCGCCTGTCGAGTTCCCGAACACCCCGGCCGTAGCACCGTGGAAAAATAAGACGATCATCGTTGGCACGAAAATGTAAGCAACGGTGTTGCCAAGTACAAGCAGCCAGATAATCGCTCCCGCGAAAGCTCCCAGGAAGCCAAGAACCACCGCATTCGGCGCGTAAGGGTATACAACTGGCGCATCGAGTGCCGGTTTGGCGCCTGGCACGAGTTTGGTAGCGATCCCGTTAAAGGCCGGAACCAGCTCGCCGACGAACATCCGGACGCCCATCAGAACGATGGCGATTCCGCCTGCAAATGTGAACGATTGGATAATGGAGTAGATAATAAAGTTCTGGTCACCCGATTGTTTCATCAGTTCCGCAGCCGCCGGCGTGCCCTTTGTTGATAGAATTATGGCCCCGATCAGGAACAAAACCCCCATGCTGAGCGCCGTGATGACGTTGGAATCGCGGAGGAACTCAAAGCCCTTTGGTACTTTGATTTTCTCGGAATCGTTGTTTTTGTTGCCGAACAATTTACCGAACAAGGCAGCAAGCAAAGCAACCGAGGCCGAGGTGTGACCAAGCGCAATGTTATCGTTACCCGTAATTTTACGCAGGAACGGCTGAACCAGCGCCGGCTGGAATGTCCAGTACACACCAAGGACGACAGCGATCATCAGAACCAGCTTCCAGATCGAGATGCCGCTGGCCGCATGAACGATAACGCCTGCAAATACGGTTGATGTCCAGAACATCATGTGCCCGGTCAGATAAATAAATTTAAACCGGGTAAATCGGGCCAGCAGAACGTTGATCAGAAAGCCGATAAGCATGGCGAGCGTAACAGCGCTCCCGAATTTCGAATTGAATGCCTCCTGCCCCATGAAGGTACCGAGGGATCCGCTCTCCAATCCGAAAACTTCTTTCCACATCGGCTCGAATACATTCAAGGCTTTTACGATGACATCAGAGCCTGCACCGATGATGAGGAAGCCGATGATCGCTTTGAAGGTGCCGCTTACAAGCTGACTTGTTGATTTCTTCTGAAGCAGAAGGCCGACCAGAACGATAAATCCGAGCAGAATGGCGGGCGTTCCAAAAATGTTGGTGGCAATCCAAAAAAGTACGTCCATATGCCCTCTCCCTTTCTAATGGTTTACAGCACTTCTTCCAGCTTCTGTTTGATTTCGTTATTGTCAAAATAGTTGTTGACGATAACGATTTGGGCCGCATGCCCTTGAAGGCTTTGGGCCAGTTCGTTGCTTGTAATGATATACTCGGCTGCGGTTCCGGATGCCGTTGAAACGTCGGTATGCTCCACATCGGCATTTATTCCCATTCCGCTAAGCACATTCTCCACATTCATTCTCAAAATCAGACTCGTTCCTTGTCCAAGACCGCATACGCATAAAATTTTCATTGTTCGTTCCCCCTAATCAGTTGTTGGATTGTCTCCACATCAGTTGCCTGCATGAATTGTTCAATGCTCCCCGGGCTGCTCAGCAAGGTGGTCAGCTTGCGCAGCATGGCGATATGCTCCGAACTAGAGGAGCCGCCGAGCGCAAACACAAGCTGTACCGGGTCGTTAGCCGCATGGCCGAAAACGACCGGTTTCTTCAATTTAATCAGCGAGACGGACGCTTCCTTCACCCCATCCTCCGCACGGGCATGCGGAAGTGCGATATGAGGTGCAAGAACAAAGTACGGGCCTCTGTCACGGTAAGATTTGACCATGGCATCGGCATAACGTTCTTCCGCCGCCCCCGCTTTCGCTAGCAGTTCTCCTGCTAAGCGGATGGCTTCTTCGGCCGTCTCGGCCTCCACATCCAAGGCTATTAGTGACGGTTCCAAAAATTTCATTCTCATCTCTCCCAAGTCCGGTATTCTAATCGATGCTAAAGACCGGTGTGTAATTGCTGCAGGATCTGTTCTTTTGTCTTGGCCTCTTTCAGACGGATCAGGTTCTCCTTCTCCCTGAGCAGGATGGTCAGCTCCGACAGCGCTTTGAGGTGGGATTCGCCGTCAATCGCCGCCAGTACCAGAATGATCTGAACTTGATGCCTTGCTTCTTCTGAGAAAGCGACGGGTTGCTCCAGCCGCAGCAGACTGATTCCCAGCCGCCGGACACCATCCTGCGGCTTGCCATGCGCAATCGCGATGCCCGGGGCAACGACGATGTAAGGGCCTAGCGCCTCCACTTTGGAAATCATCGCATCGATATAGGCTTCATCGATGCGCCCATCCTTCAGCAGGGGCTCGGAGGCATCGCGAATGGCGCTCCGCCAGTCGGCCGCTTCTCTTTTCATTTGGATCATCTGCCCAGTGAGCAGATCCGATAGTGATGGCTTGCGTGCTTCACTCAGCCATGTTTTCCCAACGGACAAGTAGTGGTTAAGCTCCTCCGTAAGTCCTGCTTCATCCCTAACCGCGGCGTATTTATGGACAATGTCCAGCAGCGCTTGAACCGAGTACGCCGGGGTCTTTGGTTTACGGCCGGCAACCATGTTGACCTGGTTCAGCAGGTGCTCCTTATCCTTATCGCTGAGAATCGGATTCACTAAGAGAACGGGCACTTTGCTATCCGGCAGTGGTACCGTTGAGAAAATAAAATCAACATTTTCTTCATCAAACGACTCGTAATTCCGCAGTGAGAGTATCGCTGTAATATCCACTGCCGAGAAGAGGTTCTCCAGCTGCGATTTCAACATCCGCGAAGCGGAAATGCCGTTGACGCAGACGATGGCGGCCTGTCTCCGTACGGCCGGCTTCGTGTTCTCTCTGCGCAGCCAACCGCCGAAATGCATGGCGAGATATCCGATTTCGTTATCATCAAGTTGACGTCCAACCAATTGTTCGAACGCTGCCGCGGAACGGCGGGTCAGCTCGAATACTTCCCTGTACTTGGAAAGGATATTTTCGAGCAGCGGATTTTCAAGGCCGAGTCCGTATATGATCCGGTAATAAGCCGGCTTCAAATGGACAAGCAGATTCTCCTCCATCGCTTCCCGGTTCGGCAGGAATACACAGGCGTAACGCTGAAAATCATCTGTCATCTGTCTGGTCACTTGCCGAAGCTGCTTCAGCACTTCTTCGGATCCGGTCATCTGTTCCATCCGATTGACCCTCGCTCCCAGCAGATGCATCGTCAAGTAGCAAACTTCTTCATCCGGGATCGAGACGCCGAACATTTGGCCAAGACCTTCAGCAACCTCTGAGGCGACTTCAAACTCTGGCATCCTCCGCAGCACGCTTCGTTCATCTTCGTCTATCGAGATAAACTGTTCGGCCTGAATCCGTCGTACATACATTAAGAAGCGTGCCGTCAAATGAAATAGCATCTCGTCCGTCAAATCTACGCCCAGCGTTATTTCGCTATCCGAGATCAGGCGATAAACCCGCTTCAGATGTTCCGACTTCATAGGGGGAAATAAAGATTGGGCGAGATCCGGTCTTTCCGATTCCGGGTTCCGGTTAAATACCTGCTCCCAGTCTGCATCGCCGAAAAGCTGCCCGAAATAATAGCTCAGGGCCTTCCGCTTGTCACGTTCCTCCCCATGTACGCCATAGCCCCGCTTGCGGTCGTAGGTTACCTTGAGATTCGAGGCTTTCATGCCCGACCGGACCGTATTCAAATCCTTGAGCACAGTCCCACGGCTCACCTGCAAAAGATCCGTCAGATGATGAACAAAGAGCGGAGCCTCCACCGATAACAGATAGAGCGACATCCAGGCCATTCTTTCTCGTGGGGACAAATAGTACTGCTGTGCATGAGGCTTCCCGGTTGACTGCGGAAGACTGGCCCGGCTTTCATCAGGCAAATAATAGCCGACTGTCCTGACATATTTGACCGGCGGAAGATGAACCGCTTTCAAGTAGTCGTTTATTTTTTCCATATCATAATAAACGGTTCGTCTGGAGATACCGACCTTCTGCATTAGTTCTTCCAGCGACACATAATCGGCTGCCTCATGAAGCAGCGTCAAAATCCGTGTACTTCTTTCGTCCAGAATACGGCATCAACTCCTTTGCCGTTTAGTGTGGTACCTTTTGCAATTCGATTATACCCACAGGCAATTCATGAAAGACAGTTCATTTCATGGAGTCCCTTTTGTGCAAAAATGAACTCAAGTGTTCAAAGTCAATCCCTCCCATAGCAATCTAAAACAAAAAAAGCCGCATACCATGCGGCTTTCAAAGTTTTTTATAACTTGTGTCGTAGACCAGCAGAAACTCTTTTCAATAAATAACTCGGCATAATAAAATAACCGCTATCCCCATCTCACTCATTGAAGAAGAAGTGTTGAGCTCATTTTCTAAAGTTGCTTTTTCAATACGCGTAACAAGAAATCCACATTAGGCATTCCATGTTCTTCCTGTCCAACTAAATCAATGCCTGTGCATGCTGTAGTAAGTAGCGTGCGGCATCGCTATGAACATGTTTGCCGCTCTGTGCTTGAATTTCATGGATGAAACTGTTCAGTTCACCCTTGTCGAGCTTTTGTCTCAAGCTGTTTGCGATACCGTTGTTGTCAATCCAGCCATCCTTTTCAAATCTTGCGACCAGCGCTTGGAGCGATTCGCTAGTCGCAGTTGTTTGAAAGTCCACACTGGCCCTCCCTATATTTCCTGCTGAATCGTAACCTGTAATTTCTAATGAATGACTCCCCAGTGAAAGTGTATAAAGCGGAATCGTTGCGCCATGTTCCAAAGGCTGTCCGTCAAGCAACAACGTTGTCTTCGACTGATCGACGCCGGACAGATCATCGTTCACAACAAATTGGGGCAACAAGTCTTGATCCATACTGTAGCTTTCTGCTGCCGGATCGCCAACAATGATAAGTGGAGCCTCTGTATCCAGACTAAATGTAATCGTCTTTTTAGGCTCTGTGTTACCCGCATCATCCCTTGATTGATAGCTTATCGTATACTTACCGTCTTGACTGAATGTAACGGGTCCATTGTATGTCTGCCATGAGCTCCCTCCGTCCAGGCTGTAAACCGATTCGGTTACCCCCGATAATTGATCCTTAGAGGCCAATGATAACGTTACAGGATGGACATACCATCCGTTGTGGCCGTCCGGCTGCTCCGGGGATAACGAGGCTATCGTGTCGGGCGGAACCGTATCCTGTCGTTCGAACAGAAGCACAGGCCGGTAAGCTGCATCCGTATGTTCCTTAGAGCCGTAAATAATCCAGCCGTTCGAGCCGTAGTTGGCCGTTTGAGCGAGTTGAACGGCGATCATCCGTTTACCAACCAAGGCTGCATTCACTTGTGCGGTTACATCAATGGTTACGGGTGTTCCGGCTGCTGGGACGGTCCAGTTTCCGATCAGGCTGCCGGCAGCAGGCTTATTGTTCCAAGTCATGCCGTTTTCTGTCCATGTATGATTGCTTACTTCATAAGCAACGCCTTTTGTGTTGGCGAGTCCGGCACTTGTCGGAACCAGACGAATCTGCGCGCTTTTAACTTGTTCCGGCAGCTGCGATAAATCAAATTTCAAATAAGAGTATCGGTGGTAGCCGGAGTTGGGATCGTTTTTTACGACCAATTGATCGGAAGAACCAAAGGTGCTGTTTGCATAAGACCCGCTGCGAACGTAGGCATCATCGGAAGGTGAGATTGCATAACCAAGCGTTACGGATAATTCATTGGATCCGGCGCTTTCCATACCCGTGCTGTTAAGGGCTTTTATCGCAAAATAATACGTTGTCCCGCTGGAAAGGTCCGTGACCGTATACTGGTTGTTGCCGCTGACTGCCGATATATCCACGGTTTTCGTATAACTGCCGGGCGCTGTCCCGTAATAAATGCGGTATCCGGTAGCTCCGGTGCTGGCGTTCCATTTCAGTGCAGCTGAACCGGGTCCTGGCAAGGCTTCGATCAATTGAGGCGCCGCTGGCGGCGTCGTTGACCCTGTACTCAGCTTAGCCAGGAACGTTTTTCCAATCGCTCCTGCCGTATTCACTTCCAATATCGTAGTCGGTGAAAACTGTTTCACTGTAACGCCTGGATCAAGCAGCAGCGCGCCGGTTGTTGCACGGTGAAGTTCGACTTCAATGGTGCCACCGTTTGCTTTGGTCGGGTCTGAAACCCCGATTTGCAGCTCATTTCCGTTCTCGGCAATGGTGACGGATGCTTTCTTATTACTTGTCAAGTAATCTGCTCCGTTCACTTGGACGGTTTCAACCGAATCCGTCCAAAAGTTTGCTCCGACCGCCATTTGATCCGTGGTATCCATGACCGCCTGTACGTTTCCTGTGTTTTTCAATACGGTGAAGCTAGGGTCTGCCGCATAGTCTGCTGCCTCAGTCGTCGACGCTCCCGGATAAACGGCATATGCATAGGAGGCTTGCACCGGATCGACGCCGTGATTCAGCGCGAGGCTTGCGTATTGTGCGGATACCATCTTATCGCTTCCATCGGTGTTTATATCCTTCCAGGATCCGGAACGCGTTTCACGTAGACCACGAACTGTCGCTCCTCCAGGGAATACGTACGCGATATCCGATCCCGGTACGCTGCCAGACAGATGCGCCCACTGTACGCCTGTCATCGCTTCCGTCCACCCGGTCGTTGAAGGCTTAGCCGTTCCATCCACCGTCAACGTATTTGACCCGCTCTCATTCAGCTTCCGATTTTCAACGATCGTCTCTACAGCGCGACCTCCAGTACTCGAAATGTCGGATCCGAGTGCTATATATTTATCGCCGAATAGAAACCATGACTTTTTGCCTGATAACGGAGTACCCGTATTTTTCGACATCGAAAATTCCATACCGACCGTTCCGTAAGGGCCATCAATCGATGAGCCTCCTACCCAATTCGACGTATTGAATTTAAAGCTGAAAGAGCCCACGCTGCCCGTAGAGCCGTCCGTTGTCGTTCCCGGCAATCTCACCGGATTGATCGTTGGCCAATAGGCTCCTGAAAACTGCGTCTGATCCGTGTTGTACAAATATACGGCACCTGCGCCTTGCCACCATGGCTTGGTATTTTCGCCGTTACCATATTCAAAAGCAGAAATGCGCGTTGAGAACAAACCAAGCGCCAGTCCGAATTCAGGCCTTAAGTGTACGGCGCGATCCATACCAGCGAATACATGGGTATCGATCATATCGCCAGCGGGTTCAACGGATGGATCGTCCAATAATGCTTTTATTTTGCCGATACTGAAGATGGACAGCCCCTCCGTATAACTCGGGAACGTTGTATCCGACATCATTTGGCCTTTAGCAATTTGGCGTACTGTCGCAGCATCCCGAGCGTTCAGGCCGTCGGCCAGCATGACGAGTGAAGCCAAGATTTTCCGTCCCGCCTGATGATCCTGTGATGCTTCGCGCGATATCGCACGTCCTCGTACCGTATCCATCATGGCGCCTTTATACAGAAAAGGACGGTACGCCTCTGTTACCCAACGAATGACATTAGCGATATTTGGGTCCGTAACGTCCCAGCTCGAACCGCCAAGGAGGTACAGCAGCTTCGCCATGTCTTCGAGGAGAACGGCACCGTAGCTTCCTGTATACGCGACATAGTCATGTTGGATAAACGAGCCATCCTCGTAAAACCCGTCCCTGCTCTGCACATACAACAAAACCTGGCTGATCGCATCGCGGCCTTGAGCCATCTTGGCATCCGTCTTATTCAGCACGCCGCGCAGAGAGACAATCAGCGCTTTATCAAGCCGATTCGCACCCGTTTCTTGGAGTGAAGGGGAATTTGTACGATAGGTTGGATCCGGAACGAATTTGTCCAATGCCTTCGTATAGTTTGTTTTTTGCGTTGCGGACATTTGATCATAAATTAAAATCATCGCATCCGTCAGGTTCATCGGCACGCCGATCTCCCAATCCCACCAATTGCCCGTTTCACCCTTCGTTTCGTTATATTTGTTAGCATACATCCAGTCCAGTCCACTCAGAATGTCAGCAGCTAGCTGCTCATTTCCTTTCAGGGATGACCCTGTTGTAGCATAGGCCAGTGCCATTTCCTTCAGCCTTACATAGTTGGATGAAATCGTACTGGAAACGCTCCAGTTCGCCAAATCACTCCATAAATAAGTTCGCCCGGCGCTTTTGTTCATCGCGGCCCAGTACTTGTTCGCGTTTGTTTCGATTAGACTGATTTTCGCTGCAATTTCCGGGTCGGACGTATCAATTGCCGTCCCCCCGGTCAAATATACATGCCACCTCTCCCTTAGCAAATCGTACTCGTCTGCAGCGGTTGATGCTTGTACTGGTCCGGCAAACAACAAAATGGGATACAGCACTAAACTGGTAAGAAGAGAAACCACAGTGAATTTCCGCCAACGCAAGCTCATCACAATATCTCCTTCCAACTCTCGATTTAAACTACTAATTGATAACACCAGCATCCTTTGGCATAAATTCCGTCTGTTGCATCACCCCCTTTCATGCGGCCCTCCGCTAAGAATGAGCAAAAAGCCACGTTCAATCCCTCAGATAGCATGGTGGCGTCAAGACAACATTCTAAAAGAAAGAGGCAGATTGAATATGGCTCAGTATGATAAGGAAGAACATTCACAGCTTATTGTTAACTCTCTAGGAACTCTATTTTCAGGATGAAGAACCCTATTGATATACTATCGATGAAGCTGAGCGACCGGCTTATGTATCGGTAATTCCGCGATAAGTCCGTCGCTCTGGCGGATCCATGTCTCGAACTGTCGTTCGCCCGCTTTTAATCGAATGACTCTTCCTCCTGTCGGAAACTTATCTTTACGTATACCGTCTACATAACTAACGTAACGAGTAGACCTCCCGTAGCATAGACGTATGCCGTGGAGTGTCCCGCAATAATCGTTCGAGTGGTCATGGCCGACGAACGTCCCCATAACATCGCCCATCTCTACCATGGCGGTGAACAAGCCTGAATTTACCTTCGGCGAGCTGATCCATTCGCTGCAATGGCCCTCGCATACGCTCGTCTTCCATACCTCATCGTATTCCGGCAGCGGAATATGAAAAAAAGCCAGTGCAGGCAAAGGCGCCCCGCCATTCTGCTCGGCCAATTGCCGAGATTCGGATACATACCATTCGATTTGATCACGGCGTATCCAGTCGTATCCGCCCACCGCATCAATCGGTGAGTAATCGCCGCTGTCGAGAAAAAACAACGAGGCCGCTGGCTTCCCTGCCCGATCGTCAATCGTCAGCGCATAGTTTCCCGCTCCGCTCACTCCCGGAGGATCCGGTTGGGCAACGCAATATTTATGCAGAAGCTGCTCCTCATGCATTCTCTTTCGAGGCAAGCTCCCTTCCGAGTCATGATTGCCAAACACAGCCGCCCATGCCACGCGGTTTTCTTCAGCGACAGCGACCGCGCTTCGGAACGATTGAAGCGGATCTTTGCTTCTAGCGCTTGCCGTCAAGTCGCCTGCAAACACAACAAGATCCGGCTGCTCCATCGCAATGACTCTCTCCATCGTCGCCTTCGTCATCGAGTCGAGAAGCGGCGTCTCGGGATCGCGGTCCTCAGCGTCAATAAACTCTACATCAGAAAATTGTACAATGACAAACGTTCCATCCTCACGAAACTTCAGCTTTTTCTCCAAGATATACCCGCCCCTTTGTCACATATTCCTTCCAATACCATAACCCGATCAAAATGAATACAGCAGCACACGCCAAATACATCGATGTCACGCCATACTGCAAACCGACCACCCAATAAATCAACGTCGGGCCGATCGCCGCCCCTAAATCGGTAGATACGGAATAAGCGGTCATGACTGTAATAACGGAAGTGCTCTTCGCTGCGTCAGAAGCCATAGCGTCCATGATCGTACCAAGCGCGGTGCTTGTTATCATGACGAAAATAACAATAACAATCCAAATACCAATCGGCAGCTGCCACGGAAGTAATGCGTAACCAGCCGCCGCACCCGCCAACGATAGCATAAATAAAGGCAGCCTTCCTCTCGGCCCATCCGTACGCTGTCCGAACCATCGGGCCAAGAACGGCTCCCAAGCACAGCGCAGCGCTGTCAATACGCCGCCTAACGCCGTACTGCCAATGATCAATCCGAACCACGGGATCCCCGTTGGATAACTCGTATCGATAAGATACGTAAGTGTCGCGCCGAACACGGCGTGCAGTAATGATATAATTAATCCGCTTATCACGATTTTCTTCACCTGAAGCGACCACACCTTACTTCTGTTACCGCGAGGTAATTCCATTTGGTGTGATCCGGATGCTTTCCCCTGACTTATGGATGCCGCGATCAACGGAAGTCCGACCAATGCCATCATGCCAAACCATATCGAGACGGACCGTAAACCGAAGAAGGGCACAAGCCATCCTCCGAACAGCACGCCTACCAAGCTGCCAAGGCGCCACAACCCGTTATACGTTCCCATTAAGCGCCCTCGATTCGTATCGTCGGAGTAGCGAATGACGGTCAAATACCCGCCCATTCGCATCAAGGACCATGCAATCCCCCACACCGCTCGCAAAGCTATCCAAAGAAAGAAGCCTTTGAACAAGCCGTATCCTACTGTGGTTAGAGCCGCGAGCAATACGGAGATGAACAGACCGGTTCGAAGCGACATGCGGTGATACAACCAGCCAATAACAGGATTAAGGGGCAGCCTTACTAGTCGGTTTATGGACAGCAGTACGCCTACCTGCCAAAGCGCGTCCAGTCCCGCTTCCTTCCAATACACAGGGAGGACAATGTACAACATCGAATCGCCAAAGAGGGTTAGGGCGGTTACGATGCCGACAATCCGAATCTGTCGCTGTTCTATTGCGTTGCTGCTGTCACTCGTCATAGGTCGACGATGAGGCCATCGTACGCCACCTTAATACCAGCCGGTTCGAAAGCACGCTCAAAGTCATCATGCAGAAATCCAGAGTTATGTGTAAAATGAGTCACATATACAAGGCCATTACTTCCAAGCGTACCTTCTTCCCGCCACACGCGCTGAACCTCCAGCACGGTCTCAATCCCCATATGGTTTGGATTTCGATCATTGTTCGTAAAGCTGTGCGTGCAATCGATTATCGCCATATCGATCACTTTGCCTTGAAGCCATTTCCAAGTATCGTCATGCAGCCATCCGGTGTCATTGCCGTAAAATAGCGTTTTACCCCCTTTTTCTATGTAAAACAGCAAACAAGTTTCCATTTGGTCATGATTCGCGAGCAAAGGGGTGACTTGTGCGTCGCCGAGCGAAATCGTCTCGAACGGGCGCAATAAGTGGAACGCGAACCTGTTTCCAATGGCCGGGCCGAGTGCAGTTATACTCTGGTTAATCGCCAAATCGTTGCCGTAAATATGTAAGGGGTGACCGATACCGTGCGCAAATCCTTCGATTCGGTTGTACAGATCCGATGGTTGAAAATGATCGTAATGCGTATGTGTAAACAATAGATGCTCAACCGCGCCCAAGTCGATCCGATCACGGAGCGCCTGCATATGGGAATCTGCGGAATAGTCAACCTTGATCACGCCATCGATCAATACAGAGCTTCTGGTTCGAATGTTTTTTCCTCCGAGCGATCTCGCGTTGCAGCAGGCGTCACAGCGGCAGAACGGGTTTGGGAATCCTTCCGCTGCAGCTGTTCCAAGAAAGTGGATTTTCATTGGTTTCTCCTCCCTTTGAGAAGCAATCGTTTATTTTCATGACCCTTGATTAATACAGATAATACCACATATATACAATCAATCACATACAATTATTTATGATTTACAACCTTTTTTCTTGCGAAGTCCGTTGACCGAACATGCCTCGAATAGTTCATGAACTACCTAGTTAATTCAATGAATCGAGTCAAGCTACAATTGGGATTAAGCGTTGATTATGCTGCGACATAAATACACATGAATACAACCCCTTATAACCAAAAACCGCCCCATATATATAAAAAAACGATCCCTGGTTCGTGGAAACCAAAAATCGTTCATATGATCCTATTATTTGTATACGATTTCGATGCCGCTTTTGCTAAATGTATCAACGATATCCCGGTCGATTTTGGAATCCGTCACAAAGCGTTCGACTTCTGTTACTCCGCATACTTTGATAAATGAATTTTGTCCGAACTTGCTGCTGTCTGCAAGGGCGATGCAGCGCTTCGCGTTCGCGTGCATTATTTTTTTCACTTGGACTTCGCCGATGGCGTTATCCGTAATTCCAGCTTCTAACGTAACCCCGCTCATACTCATAAAGAACAAATCCGCATAAAAGCGCGATGTAAACTCTTCTGCCAGATCGCCGATGATGCTTTGCTCTTCGTGACGAATAACGCCCCCGGTCATAATCACCGTATAACCCGGCATCGAAACCAATTCGTTCACGATCGGAAGCGAGTTTGTAATAACGGTTAATCGATCGAACTTGGCCTTCAGCGCTTTAGCAATCTGGGTGTTCGTCGTACTTGGGTCAAGCGCGATGGACATTCCTTCGGTCACATAACGAACCGCAATTTGAGAAAGCTCCGTCTTCTCTTCCATATATATAGATTCGCGGATCGGCAGGGGGATTTCCCGGCTATAGTCGGGCTCATTCAGAATCGCACCGCCGTGCACCCGCCGCAGGTAGCCTTCGCTTTCTAAATATTCGAGGTCTCGTCTGATCGTCTCGAATGAAACCCCGAAATGCTCTATGAGCTCCGACGCTCGGATCGATTTGTCCTGATTCAGTTTCTGAATAATAATTTGATGCCGCTGCTCAGCAAACAACTACTCCACTCCTTACTTGCCTAGACTTCTTAAATAGAAGTTTACCATAAAAGCAATCAATCCTCCTGTTCAACTGAATTGTGCTATTTCGTTTAAGATCCAGCCCGCACTTATTTTACAAATAGCTTCATCAACTGTATGTAAATCGGATTTATCATGTAGCCAGTCGGGTTAACCGAATATCGTGTACCCGTGTCTAGTTCCCGGATTCTGTCCATTTGCTCATCGCTCAGGTCAAAGTCAAAAATTTCGCAGTTTTCCTTTATCCTTTAAAGCAAATGAAGATCCATATTTTCCCTTGTTGATAAAATGACTACTATCGATACATGTTTAAATTATGGCTGCACAAAAATTAATCAAGCCGCGATTTTACGCGGCTATGTCAAATATGGACTCCGATATATTCACGGGCTCAACTAGAGCCAGTTAAAAAATCAATGTCGCATACACGACAGACTCGACACCAGCATTCAACTTATATCGCCGTGTGCTCCCCTTTTTTCCGTGAAAAAGTACAGTAAAGCCAAGAGTGGGAACAGAACGCCAACCCACATCGCCGCTTTCCAGCCTCCCATGGCGTAAGCCCATCCCCCGACTGCGGAGCCTATGGCTCCACCCGCAAAAAAGATCGCCATATACATGCCGTTCAGCCGGCTGCGCACCTCAGCCCCCAAAGCGAAGATCGCTCGCTGTCCTAACACCATATTAGCGGATACGCCCATATCGAGCAGAATAGCGGCAATGACGAGGATAACGATAGAGAATATAGAACCTCCAGGAAACAGAATCGGCAAAAGTCCCGAAACAATCACCAGCGCGATGGATATTCCGGTTGCCGAACGGATCAAGCCTTTATCTGCGAAGCGACCAGCTATAGGCGCTACCGCCGCGCCGGAAACCCCTGCCAAAGCGAACAGCGCTACGCCTGTAGAAGAAAAATGAAACACCGGACTCGTTAAAACGAGCGGAACCGTTGTCCAGAACAGACTAAACATGCCGAACAAAAACGCGTGATAGAGTGCGCGGCGCCGCAGAATCGGCGTCGTCTTGAGCAGCTGCAGCATGGACGAGATGATGACCGGATAATTGTCCGTCGTTTGCGGCCGCCTTGCAGGAAGGACTTTTGCCAAGACAAGAGCCAGTACCAAGAGCATGGCAGAGGAAAGAATAAAGATGGCGTGCCAGCCGAAATATTTATCCACCATACTCGAAACCGGACGGGCCAGCATGATTCCTAATAACAGACCGCTCATTACGTTGCCTACATTACGTCCACGTGTCTCCTCAGGGGAAAGATGCGCTGCATAGGGAACCAGGATCTGGGCCGCGACGGCCCCCACGCCTATAAACAAGGAGGCGGCAAGAAACAGAGCCGCGCTCTGGGCTTCGGCGGCGATGATTAAAACAATGGATGTCAGAATCAGCAGCGTAACCACCAGTTTGCGGTTTTCAAGCAAATCTCCCAAGGGGACGATAAATAACAAGCCGATCCCGTAGCCGATTTGAGTCAGCGTGACGATCAAACCTGCGGCTTCCGAAGATAACCCGATGGCCAAGCTGATCGATTCAATTAAAGGTTGAGTATAATAAAGATTTGCAACGATCAAACCGCAGGCAACAGCAAGAATCAGCGTGATCCATGTAGAAACGGATTTCTCCAATCTTTCCTTTGCGTTTTCATTCATGATAAACACTCCTTTTTTTATGAACTATTGCATTACAATAAAGGAATGATTGTTCCAGTATAAAGATAGTTTGCCCCCCCCCTATGCTCGCACTCAAAGGGGGCGATTTTCCGGAACGATCATTCCAGTTTGCTAAAAAAAATAGATTTACAGCATCTCGAAGACCGCGTTCATCATACCCTGGACTTTATGGATATCGCTTTGGATCCTGGCCATTACGTTAATGCTATGGTTAAGATTCAGCAGCAGGTACGATAACATTCTAATATCTTTCTCCGGGTCTATTTCTCCCGTTTCTTGCCCTTTCTTTAACGTCTCATAAAACAGCTGCTCTAATTCCGTAAAGCTTTGCCGAATCGTATTCTGCAAGGGCTCATCCACGGTATCCAGACCAACGGAAGCATTCGTGATCAGACATCCATTGGGGAAAGCTTCACCGTGCGTGGCAAAAGCGTTCATGATATGCAGCTCGAAATACTGGCGGATTCCCTCGATCGCAGAAGTTGCATGTATCATCTGATCGCGTTTTTTTTGCGACATTTTTTTATAATATTGGATGGCCTCGTAATATAGCGTCTGTTTATCTTGAAACGTTTCGTACATACTGGATCTGCTCAACTCCATGGATTCCAATAAATCCGGTATGCTTGTAGCTTCATATCCCTTTTCCCAAAAAACGATCATGGCTTTGCGAAGTACTTGCTCCCGGTCAAATTCCTTGGTCCGTCCCATTGATACCCCCTCCTTTTCTACATGAGTATAAACCAACTGGAACGAGTAGTCCAGTATTTTTTCAAGCAGCTGAAGACGATCAAAATGATACGGACTGTGATAATCTTCAAACGGCCTTGGGTTTCCACAATGAAGAAGAGAAAGGTCATCGTCCCATTGACCTTTCTCCTCATTCGTTCATTTAAATAGATTTTCGATGACCCCACGATCGAAGTCGTTCACGATTTTATACTCCTTGCCATACCTTTTGTGATTGCTCGAACCGTTATGGATTCGCACGTGGCCAGGGCTAAAGAAGTATACAGCGAAGGTCGGGCCGTTCCGGCCCTGGAACCAAATTTCATACTCGTCGCCACCGTAATCCTTTACGCTGTTTTTACGCAGTTTGATTTCGGATAAGCTGTTTATGATGCGCTCGATCTCCGCGGGATCTGTAATTTGTACCTCTTGCTCGTTCGGACGGAACCGGTTCTTCCCGATGGTCATCTGGCTGATGGTCTTAGGCTCACTCAACTGATCGAGCACCATCTCCTTAAACGATGTTCTGTTTTGAAACGCCGAATATATCATCGCGCTGATTAGCATCAGGACACAAATTGCCAGAAAGACATACCATGTACGCTTGTTCAGCCGCCATCTCCTCCCTCGTGTCGAAATAAAGCGTCCACTTTGATTATAACATCAATCACAGCCCAGAATTATCCAATATCCAAAGTGTGGCTATATTTTCACCTTGTACCAGCCAGCTTCTCCTAAGAAATCAGACCTTGTCAATCCATCTTCACCTAACAAGCATCGGTAGTTCGTTACCGTTCCATCATGAGTTATGATAAAGACCCTCTTTGCACACAACCCTTGAATCCACCTCATCAGTCGCAATCCAAGTGGTGCGAATGCGGATTCAGACAGCGTATTAATTCCCGAATTCCATAATTCCGGATGATCCTTTTCCAATACGTCAAAATCTGAATGCTCGGTTACAATCAAATCAAGTGGATAGTGGATATCACATTTCAACACAAAGGCTTCGGGGTTTGAGGGCATCGGAAACATTCGTGGTCCTACAAGTGGAGTCACGTATTTCTTCGCCGAGTTCAATCCACATGTAACTATATTGGTGGTCTCGATTGTTCTTAATGTTGGGCTGGAGATAAACACATCCTCTTGATGAAATGAGAATTCTGACCTCAGTTTAGCTACCTGCTCACGGCCTTTTTCGGTCAAGTGGGGATTCACTGTATTCAGTCTGTCAGGGATGTCTGTATTATGTAAGCCTTGTCCATGACGAATAAAAATAATGTCCAATATCCAACACCCCTTCCTATCCTCCCATCAGGAGGATTACTGGAAATCGTCAATCAACGATATTCCTTTTAGAATCCGCATCCTGCTATCTCTTAAAAAATCACGGGTCCAACCATCTGGTTGACTTAAATCCCAGCTCCGGTGCATACCGACAACGACGATAATTTCACGCAGTCTCAGGAAAAGCTTCAGCTGATCCTTCCAGCCCTCAGGCATTTGACGGCCATCCTCTGTATAGCCTCGCTCGAAATGCTTCATGAAAAGTTCGTACTGCACCTTACGTTCAGCCTTCGAATCTTCCCCGAATACGTAGAGCAAATAATAAAGCTGGATGGCAATGTCTTCGACATACCAACTGTACTGGCATTCGTCGAAGTCGAAGAGCGTTATTTCCCCTGATTCATCAACCATGAAATTTCCTACATTGATATCTCCGTGTATCAAACCGAAATTATCAGTCGTAATACGGAGACTGGCCAAATGTGGCTTAAGTTCATCAAGCGCAAAAAGAATGGGTAGATGCTCAGTCGGTATATAATTTCCGGCCTGTAAGAGGTATTCATTGCATTCCCATGTGTGTCTGCTTGCCTTAGGTTTGTAACGCTTTGACAGTTCGTGGAGACGACCAGTCAGGCGTCCGCATTGTTCGTAAAGTATGGAATTACCTAGGCATTCTGGGTATCCGATTTTACGGCCAGGTGCATATCTGAAGGAGGTCACGTAGAAATCAATAGAATTTCCTTGGATTCGTTCGAAGTCCTTTCCATTAACCGAAGCTACCGAGTCTGAGACAGCCAAACCATTCTCTGATAGATAACGAATCCACTCTATTTCAGCCGCAAGTCCTTCCCCTGTGCGATGAGTGCTCGGCGTGAAACGGAGGATATATTTCACATGATTGCGATTGTAGGAATAAATAAAGTTCTGAAAACCTCCAATCAAAGTCAGCTCCTCGGGACTAACTCCAAACCGTGCTGCGCCTTCAATGGCATGTTCGTCCAAGAACATTAATTTTATGTTTGGGTCCATACGCCCTCCAGTCATTCTAATCCATATTCTTATGATTCATAATAACATCATATATAAATTTGGCTATCCAATTCGGTATGGTTTGCTGGGAAAGCCACGTTTCTTCGAACTCCACGCAATAATCAATGCAATGAGCAGCAGAATCAACAGCACTCCCGGAAACGACTTGACTCCAATAAACTCCAGCAAAGCGCCGCCGACAAGCCCACCACCGGCGATGGCTAGATTCCAGACAGTAGTATTGATTGGCATTACGATGTCCACACCTTCTTCACCACTTGCATCGGCAAGCGCTGTTTGCAGTATGGTTGCGGCACCGCCGAAGGTAAATCCCCATAATGCCACGGCCGCATAAACGACGAATGCCGATGTGACGCCCGTCCATAGTGCTGCGGCTGCTAGCAGGAAGCCCAACAGACTAAGTAGTACAAGCAGGCGCAGGTGTCGATCTATCAACAGACCCACAATCCAGATCGAGATCAGTGCGAATGCTCCAAATACAAGCAAGACCAGATCAACACGCCCAGCCAGTCCCAAAGGCTCAAGAAACGGCGCGATATACGTATATAAAATATTGTGTGCCAGCATCCACGTCAGCACCACCATAAGAATCGGACGGATGCCGGGCATAACAATTACTTGACGGATTGTCATACGTTGATGTGCAGGCTGCCCGGGATAGTCCGGAACCTGCCACACAACCCATCCAATTAATGCGAGAGTCAGAAGCGACATGAGTCCGAATACAAGGCGCCAACCGATCAGGTCACCGAGCAAGGTGCCAACCGGCACGCCTAATGTAAGAGCAATCGGAGTCCCGACCATCGCGACTGCCAAGGCACGACCTCTTAAAGCATCCGGAACCATACGTCGTGCGTATCCGGCGATCATCCCCCATGCGGCACCGGCAGATACACCGGCGAAAAATCGAGCGACCAGTGTTAATACATAGCTGCTTGACAGTGCGGTCATCGAGTTGAAGATGAAAAAACCTGCAATAATGGCTAGCAGAAGCGGACGTCGCCGCATCCCACCGGTAAAGATGGCAAACGGAATTGCCGCTACAATGGAACCCAAAGCATAAGAAGTAACGAGTTGTCCGGCCATCCCTGTTGTAATATTCAAACCTCCCGCGATATGCGGCAGTAAACCGGCCGGAATGGTTTCTGTAAAAATACAAATAAAACCTGTCATCGCAAGCGCGAGCAGTGCCAACCAAGGAAGCCTGGCGGGCATATTGGCCGTTTGTGCCGTACCCGTAGAAGATGATAAATGAGACAAAATAGTTTCCCCCTCTAGAAAATTTAATTATGGATCGATCATTCCATATATTAAATTTATTCCTTCTCCCTTGTCAAGGACTTCTGGATCGATTAGTATAGAATTAATAAAGGGGGGCATTTATATGGCACGAACGGGACGTCCACGCGCTTTTAACCGTGACGAGGCAGTTGCTGCCGCCATGCTTCTGTTCTGGGAACACGGCTATGAATCCACTTCGCTTGCTCAGTTACGAGCTGCCATGGGCGATATATCTGCTGCGAGTTTCTATGCCGCTTTCGAATCAAAAGAATCCCTGTTCCGAGAAGTGATGGATCAATATATCTCGACGTATGGACAAGTTTCTGAAAGTTTCAGGGATACAAGTCTGACATCCAAAACGGCCATCGAGCAAGGGCTACGACAATCGGCTCGAATGCAAACAGAAAGTTCCCATCCTCTCGGTTGTCTGTTGATTTTGTCCGCTGTGAACTGTTCACCCGAGCAACAACACATCCGAGAGATGCTTGCCAAGGAACGAGCAAGGGTCAACGGTTGGCTAAAGGGTTGTATAGAGCGGGCCGTAGTCAATGGAGAGCTGCCGGGTTCAACGGATATCCCCATGCTGGTAACCTTATTCGAAACCTTTCTGCAAGGCATTTCGACACAAGCCCGGGACGGTGTTTCATACGAAGCCCTGGATGCAGCCATTACTCAACTGATGAGTGTATGGGATGCATTATCGACGAAGTCAGGCTAACGCGGCCATCATTAAACCATAAAGTAAATGAACAAAAAACCTGCTAGCCATGGCTAGCAGGTTTTGCTCTAACAATACTTCCCCTATTACTGAATAACCGGTCTGCTTTCTAGTATGTATCGCATCGGGTTCCGCAGGTACTTACCAGTGACTCCTTCGAGCCTTCGAGCAGCGTAATCAGTTTTTGCAAGAGTACAGGCTCTTCCTTTTGGAACTCATCGAACCGGAGCCTCAGCCGTTCAAACATTTCTTTATCTTCGCGAATTTCATGACGAATGTACTGATCCCTCAGCTTCATCGCCCTTTTGGCGATATCCTTGTAGCCAGCCACAAGCTCTTCATCATACGGGATGATCCCCTCATCCACCAAGTATCCAATCCGTTCGCTCATCATCTTTTTGTGCTCCCAGAGCACATGAAGATGTCTTACATCGTTACGGTCACCGAGCCGGGAATCGTTACCCTCTACGGCATCATAGTACAATCGCAAATAGTCGTATACCTTGATTCCGAAAGCTTCCTCGTTGTCCGAATTGTAATTGATCCGGTTGAGATGGGTCTCTCCGTTTAGATAATCGCGCAGCTGGTCAATCGCGGCCGTTTTATCAAAAGGATATGGAGAATGCGGCTCATATTTATAAAAGTATGTATGATGATCGGCCGTGAGCTTCTCCTTTAGTAGATGCCTCATGGACTGAACGGCGTCCTGGAACTCCCGGAACGGGATCTGCAAATTGCGGTACACTCCCGTATGGTCGAACATCGACGCATAGAAGACTCTCTCGTCCCAGTCGAAACCGTATAGAAAAAGATGATGAGGAAACGGTTCTTTCAGATAGGAGGCCGCCGGCGATAGCCTGGCTTCATCCAAAAACACAACGCAATAATAGCCGTTTCGGATCTGATCCGCGAAAAATTTCGGCCAAGCGTCCAATGCCAAACTCTCCAGAATCGTATAATTGACCGAGCACGTGAGTAGAAACGGGTTGTTGAAATTCAGTTCGTTGGGCTTGCCCCGAAAAAAATCGACATAGTACTGCCTGCCGTCCTCCAGAAAGTTTTTTTTGCAGAACAACTGGATAAAATTGCTGTAATACCAAGGCATCGTTTCTTCGTGGATGCTGGTGATCGAGAGTGTGTAAGCCCACCGCAAAAATCCTTTAAGCGGCGGGTTCACCACCGGAAGCTGAAACGCGTTCATCTGATTCTCCCCTTTCTGACAAGTGATCCGGAATCGTGGCCAGCCGTGTTCCTGTGATTGAGCCCGACAGATTTATTCTTTTTCTTCGATGCAAGGATGCAAACTCGGCGTTCAGCCCCACCAAGCGACTGGCTTAACTGCTCGCGCTGCTGTATCCTTTTACAGCCTGCTTCCAGAGCAGTCGTACAGCTGCGAAGAGCAGAAGCGACGCGGCCAGTGCGAGCCCCGCATGTAGCCAGTTGAGCTGCTCAAGCAGAAACATCGGTCCGAAATTGGTAATGAGGAATAGAGGAATAACAAAGGTTCCGATTCGCCGGACCCAGGCTGGGTAAATAGCCATGGGGAAATTGTTGGCGTCCCAGATGGAATGGGCGATCTCCGACACAGAACCCGTCTGGACGAACCAGAATGAAAGCAGCGCCGGGATAATCATCAGGCAGTATGTGATGACAACGGAGACGAGCAGCAGCAGGGCAAATCCCGCGAGCTGCAGTAACGTCAGAGGAATATCCATCGCATGCCAGCCGATACCGACCATGACGAACCCAACCAGAATATCGGGGATCGGCAGCGCCAAATCGACGTAACGCAAGGAAGCCATGAATTGAAGGGATACCGGCTTTGTCAGCATTAAATCAAGCGAACCGTCCTTAATGTATTCCGGAATTTTCATGAAGTTTGTAAAAAACAGGCCAACATAAATTCCGGTCACCACCGTATGCATGCCTATAAATAGAAGCAGCCCTTCCGGCGGTATGCCATCTACATGAAGATCGGTGCGGAACACGACGAGCACATATAACAGCTTGGCAAGCAGGTAGACGGATTCGACCAGCAGGCTCATCATGAAATTGCCCCGAAACTCCATTTGGGCGATGAGACAATTTTTGATGAATAAACCGTACAGCCGCATGTATTTCCTCGCAATTTTAAACATATGCAACGTCCGCTACCCCCCTACCGCCGAATATTTCTTCATGGAAACGCGCCATGTCAGCCTGGATAACCAGAAGAACAGCAGAATCCACCCACACTGGATAAGCAGTCCTTGGTACATAGCCGCTGTTTCCGCTTTGCCGCTGAGGATATTGACCGGAAAATAAATCGTATATGGAAATGGCGTGTACTGAAGTGCCTTCACAACCGACTCCCCGAAAATCTCCAGCGGAAACATCCCTCCGCTCAAAATATTGACGAGCAGGCTTGTAATGACAAAAAAATACGAGATCTCATGCAGGTAAAAGGCGCTCGCACAGATGCAGTAAGCGATCAGGAAATTGAGCAGAAGTGCCCCCGATAGCGTGACCGCGAACAAAAACAGGCGTATAGCCTGGAACTCGAGCACGCCACCGGCAGACGCGAACCCAATAATCCCGATGAGCAGTAAAGCCGTAATCCCGTAATAGATCGCCTTCTGGCCGAAAAAAGATACCAGCCGATACCCAAAATAGCTGATCGGTTTGATCAAATACTTGTTGAGACCACCGTTTTTGATATCGTCGGCAATCTGGTGCTCGAACTGGGTAGCAATCAGCTTGGACACCAATCCCGCCAAGATCGTATACAAAATAATTTGACCGTACGAATACGAGAACAACGCATCCTGACCGGAATGACGATACACCGCCGTCCAGATGAAATACTGGACCAGAATCGGAAACGTGGCCCCCAGAAGACCGAGAAAGAAGTGAAAACGGTATTCCATCGAATGCTGAACGCCCATTGAAAAAATAGCCCTATACAATTTGCCTCTGTTCATCCGACGGATTCCTTGCGGTAGAGCATCGAAATACTCTCCTCGATCGCCACGTCCTCTATTGTCCAGTCCACGATCGGAAACGAATCGAGCACGGCACGCGACACTTCCTTCAAGCGGTACTTAGGCAGCTCCAAAACCGCGTTGTAGTCGTCTGCGCTGACGATTTTTCCGAATTTGGCCAACCGCTGCTCGGCAACGGGTTCGGAGAACTGCAGCCTTATCACTTTGTTCTCGCCAAATAGATCATTGATTTTATGAAGGTCACCGTCATACAGAATACTGCCTTCATTAATGATGATCGTCCGCTTGCACAGGTCCTCCACATCCTTCATGTAGTGACTCGTCAGCAGAATCGTCGCACCGAATTGTTCGTTGTAATATTTCAGAAACTCCCTGACCTTCTTCTGGGAAGGGAAGTCGAGGCCAATCGTCGGCTCATCGAGATAAAGCAGCTTAGGCCGGTGGATCAGAGCGGCGATGAGCTCCATTTTCATCCGCTCCCCCAGGGACAGCCGACGCACCTGCACGTCCAGAAGGTCCTGTACATCGAGCATTTCCGATAGCTCGGCAAGACTCCGGCCGTAGAGATCATCGTCCACGTCATAAATACATTTGTTCAAATAAATCGACTCGCTGGCGGGAAGGTCCCACCAAAGCTGGTTTTTCTGGCCCATCACAATGGAGAAAAGCCGTTTGAACTCGTTCTTTCGCTCCCATGGCACATAGCCGAGTACATTGGCTTCCCCGCTCGTGGGATATAAAATGCCCGATAACATCTTGAGCGTTGTGGTCTTGCCCGCCCCGTTGGGCCCGAGAAATCCAATGCATTCGCCGGGACCGATATCGAAGGAAACGGATTTAACCGCTTCCTTCACCAGTGACTTGCGGGCAAACAAATTTTTTAATGAATTTTTGAGCCCGGCTTCTTTCCGATAATACACAAACGATTTGTGCAGCTCCCGCACACGGATATAGTCCATCTCCGATCCTCCCGAACGTTTGCCTGATTCGCCTGTTTGAACGGCATAAAGTTTAAACGCTTAAACTCCATTGTTATAAAGCAGCACGCATTTCGAGCAAATCGGCATCAGACCGCACGCCAGAACCTCACGCTGTTTCTGAAGATCTTCGCCGTGGAAAATATCCGCCACACTATCTTCATACAAATTGCCGACACTGAATTCCGGAAAAAATTTGCACGGATTCACTTTCCCGTCCGGCATCACGTCCATCCGGTTCGAGATCGAGAAACACTTCGTCCGGTTCATGGCCGGCTTCTCGCTTCCCCGGATAAACCCTTCCACCTCTTCAGGCTCCAGCGCAGGCTGATAGCGTATCCGTACATTCCATACCCGTGAATTGACGCGTTTCAACTCTTCGATCAACGTGTCGAAATGGTCCGGTGAGATGTGGAACGTGAAAGAGTGCCAGCTGTTCTTGTGGTCGTCCGCAAAGCGGGAGGCAAGGTGCGGGAAATGGGCATCGAAGTAGGCGTCCATTTTCTCCGCCGTACCGGAAGGGATGTACCAAGGGAAGCAGAAGTATACGGAATCTACGCCCATCTCTTCGAAGAATTCCATAAAGCTGTAAAGCTGGCCGACCATCTGGTCATTTACCGTTAGAGCTACAGACACTTTGCCTTTGTACAGGCCCTGCTTTTGCAGATCCAGCAGCAGCTGTATGGCGTGGATCACTTTCTTGAACGTGCCTTTGCCTCTTATCGCGTCATTCTCTTTTTCGAAGCCTTCCAGGCTGACCAGCATGACCAGATTTTCCGACATTTTCAGAATGGAATCCAACTTTTGTTCTATGAGAATCGCATTCGTACAAATGGTTGTATACCGATCTTCTCTGGCCAGCAGCTCCGCCAGTTCATCGAACTTGGAGTAGAACAGCGGCTCCCCGCCCCACAGGAACACGCGCGATTTGCGTTCTCTTGTTTCGGCAAGAAGCTTCTCCACGACAGGAATCTCGATTTCGTCGTTCTTTACTTCTTTGGCGAAGCCGTGATGAAAGCCTTCCGGATTCCATTCAAAGCAGTGCTTACAGCGAAGATTGCAGCCGTTATTGAGCTTGATCCCGATCTCATAGGGCACGGGGGCAGCATAAGTCGGATCCTCCTTGAGCTTCCTTCCTGTTTCCGCAAGCGGCACCAGGGTTCTTTTCATATTACGGAACGTCAGTTGGTCAAACGTAACTGCTGTTTTCGGCTGCATAGGTGTTCCTCCCAAAATGGTTAATTTTTGATCGCTGCTCCAGTAAACGTCTGCAAATCTCCTGCAGCAAAGGTTTGGAAAAATCCTGGGCTTTCCACTCCGCAAACCGGATACCGAAACCACAGGATTCCCAATAGGTTGAATTATGAAGCTCATGGTCGCCGAACGGTTCCAGCATGACAAATGGGATTCCGAACGACAGCGAGTCGTTCAGGGTCGCTCCCCCCGGCTTGCTGATGATGGCTGCGCAATTTCGCATCAGATCCGTGTAAACGGAGTAATCCCCGAGCGGAAACTCCCGCAGCACGCCGTCTTCACGGACATAACGGGCCATCGGCGGAAATGTGTGACGCCCCTGCTCGTTCTTGCTCCACGGATCCCAAGATCCCTCCGTTCCGAAGTAGCGCGTAACCCCGTCGTCCTCCTCCACCTCGGAGGGATCGTAGACGATCACATCAAGGCTGTGGCCGAGCTTACGAAGTTCTGAGATCGTCCCGGCATAGGTCCCGATCCCCCAGCCACCGCCATGGATCAGAATGCGTCCGGTACGCTGCGTATAAGGCAGCGGCTCCGCTTCGTCCGAAGCAAGGTAACTGCCCGGGGACAGCTTTGAGGGCTCGTAGAACCAGACGTTCTCGTAGCCTAGATATAACCGCTTGTGCACCTTATAAGACGGTGTATCACTCGCATCCAACCGAATCAGCCGGATGTCCAGGGGGATGCCGGCAGCTGCCTTATAACGTTCCAGGATTGGCAGCCAGAAGCCCGTAAACACTGCAAAGCGAGAGATACCTGCCTGCCTCCAGTCGTCCAGCATACTCCGAACCGCTTCCTCGTCCAGGGAAGAGTCAACGGGCTTGGCCAGTTTATGCCCCATACGGGCTACGGAGAAATCCGCATGGAATGCTTTTTTGGTGGAACGTATTTTGTGCCGGACTTCTTCGTGGTACAGATTTTCCAGAACGTAAACGTCTGCTCCGATACCTCTGCCTTGCAGGTACGTTTGCAGATGCATAGCCGGAATGTATGCGCCGAGCGAATTCCCCGACGCCAGCAAGGTAACCGAAGATGAATTCATGCGTGAGCCCCCGAGTTCCAGATTTAGTTGTAAACTTTAACGGACAAGTCGGCGAGCATCTGACGCAGGCTTTTGACCAGCTCGCAGCGATGTCCGTCGTCACGTCCCAGCACAGCTGCATACAGCCGTCCCTTCGGCATCCCCCGTTTGTTCTGTGTTCCTTCGGCGATACGGCGTCGGGTTAGAATCTCGTTCACCATGACGGTATTGGATGATAGCGGCACGATCCCGTAATCCCCGGGTGCTGCCAGCAGAAGACCGGTTTCGCGTAAAGCTTGCAGGAGTTTCCCGAAAGTGAACCCTTCGGGAAGACCGAGAGACAAAAACGTAAGCCATCCGGTATGGCCGTATGGTTCCCACCATGTATTGAGATACGCGTTAATCAGTCCCATGGACTTGCGGGCGTTGATCTCCACAATGGATGCGACTTCTCCGTCCTCCAGCATCATGGAGTCGAAGCAGACGAAGCCGTGGTAGCCGTCCTCGACCAGAGCCCGGAGCGCTTTCTCCATCACGGTAAAATAGCCGGCGTTCTCCAGCATCCCGTTAAAAGCTTCATCGGCTTGGATAGACCCGCTGTAATTTTGCTGGTGATTCATCATCCGCTGAACGGAGATGAACTCCTTCTCACCGTTCTCCCGGATGAACCAGTGAGAACTGAAATCGGTCACTTTCGGCAGCAGGGGCTCCAGCAGAAATTGAACGCGCAATCCGCTTCCCTCCTGTTTATGCAGGTGTTCTGCGATCCTTCGCTGCATGGCTTCACTGTCGATGAACAGGTTGCCCTTGCCCGAAACACCGAAGGGGTCTTTCATCAGGTATGGCCCCCGCTTCAGAAGCGTAGTTCCGATCGCCTCCATTTCCGCAGCGCTGTTTGCCTCCATGCCGTAGCGCTTCTCGCCGATTCTGGCCAGGAGTCGGCTCGAGTATATCTTGGAGTTAACACGTACAACCGTCTCCACGTCCGGCAAAGGTCCAAACGGTCCGGCGGCACGGAGGTAAGTTTCCGTTTCTGTTGTAATGGCGTACGGAGATAGAATGTTTGCGACGTGGGTGAACAACGCTTCATCCGGTGATTGTGTTTGGCGCAAACGGTTTGCGGCATTCCTGGAAGAGATTGGGTCCGGCAAGACCGCACCCTCAGAATAACCGGCACCGGCTGTCTGCAGCGTTCTGTTTGCCGGTATTAGCTTTTGGGCTTGTTCGGCTGCAAGGCTGAACATGCACCGCTTGAAATCGTCCGATTCCGGTAAAGGCTTATTCTCATCGTTCAAATCATAGTGATAACGGGTCCGAAAAGAAAAGCCCAACCCGTTTAGGTATTCGTGCTGCGCCGGATCGATTTTGCAACGACTGTAAAGGACATCGTCCGGACCGCAAAATGGAAAAAGCAGCTCGTCCATGCATAGGACAATCGATTCTCGGTCCTTATCGGGCATAGCGGGCAGCCGGGCCAGATTCGGATCCCTCCAACGTGTTTCGGGATCGAAGGTACCCATCACGATTTTCGGAATCACGCCGGCTTCATTGCTTGACATCTTCATACAAAGGCTGCTCCTGCGATTGGCAGCTTTTCAGAAAAGTGATAAATGAGTCGATCGACTGGAGATGTTCGTAATCGAATTGGTCATAGTCAATGACCACGTTTAACTGATCTTCGACTTTGAGCATAAACTGGATCATTTGCAGTGAATCGAGGCCTATATCGTTGTTTAGATCCGTTTCGGGGGACAGGACTTGGCGGAGTTCCGGTTGGTCTTCTTTGATAGAGCACAAAATGTCTACGATTTTATCGTACATGACTACACTCCTTTAAAAGGTTAATATACGAGGTACAACCGAATCCTTACGTTTAGAAATTCCATTATTCGAATAAAAAACGCCTTAAACATTTCCCTCCTTTTTCCATAGTTACAATTATTATCTTCTTGGTGTTAAAATCTGTCAACAATAAATATAACATGATTCTATAGAGCGAAAATTGTCAGAATTGTCTTACGAAAAAAGGAGCCGTAACCTCAAAAGGTCACTAGCTCCTTGTACTCAAGACATGGCCATATGCGTTATGGTTCCGCGCAACACCTAGGATCCTTAGTATAAGCTTCCACACTTCGTTCGGTATGTCCATTCTCCGTCGATCTTTAATGAAAGGATCGCCTGGATATTCAGCCTCGCTTGCTTTAAGTGGATAAACTCCCATTTTGTCGAGGCTTGGAAGCATTAATCCGGTATGGCTTCTTGTTCGTTCTGCAGCGGCATGCCTGCTTCAACCAATCGCTTGTTGCGAGCGAAGAACACAGTAAGTACGAGCATAAACAGTCCGGTACCGACCAGCAGCCATTCGATTTTGACCACGTCGGCAAGAGGTCCGAATATCAGCATCCCGATGGGCATCATGGAAGTCGAGATCATCCCGAAGACACCGAATATACGTCCCAGATAATTTTCGTCCACCTTCTCCTGCAGCATGACGGTCGTCGGCGTATTAAATATGGGCATCGCAACTCCGAACACAGCCATGATGGCTAAATAAATCCAGAATACAGGTACAATGCCAAGCGCAAAAGTGGACAAGGCCATGATGAAGCTGGCGATAGCCATCGTGTACACTTTATTTTTGAAGCCGCCCCATGACGCGATGATCCCTCCTCCGGCCATCATGCCAACGGAAAACGCGATCTCGATTGCCGTCAAGCGCCAAACATCGTCACCGAAGCTGCGGGTAACCTGCAGCGGAGTCAGAAAGGCAGCAGGTGCCATGAGCACGAAGAAAAAAGCGAAGAAGATAAAAAATGATTTTAAAAAGGCATGCCGTTTTATGTACACCAAGCCCTCCTTGAAGTCGTCCAGATAGCCTGTACTTTGCGTGTCAGATGCCTTTTTGTGCAGCGGAATTTTGAGAAAGACAAACAAGGTAAAGATCGCGATCGCAGCCGTAACGACGTCGATGAAAAAAATCACTTCGATCGTTGCCATGGTAAGCAAACCCGCGCTGACGATGGGCGCTACGAACATGGTGAGTGCTTGTAGGCTGCCGTTGATGCCGTTTACTTTCGTTAGCTTTTCTTGAGGCACGATTTGAGGCAATATCGCCCCGACCGCTGGTGTCTGAATGCCTGCTCCGAGTGCGCGTACGGCAGAGATGATAAACAGCAGCCAAACCGCTTGGTAGCCAAGCATAAATGTAATGGCCAAAATGAGTGTAACCACCGCGATCATCGCATCCGCAATCATAATGAGCGATTTACGATTGAAGCGATCCGCCCATACCCCCGCAAACGGCGACAGCAGGAACGTCGGAATGAATCCGCAAATAATATACAGCGTCATCATGATGCCTGACTGTGTAGTCAGCGTAATGTACCACATGATAGCATATTGCACCAAGGCGGAACCAAACAGCGAGAGGGTCTGGCTGCTTAAGAAGAGAATGATGTTCCTCTTCCAGTGGATTTTCTTATCACCTTCGACTTCTGACATCGTCCCAACCCTTTCATGATAAATCTCCCTTACTCGAATTACACTCATTATACCTTAAAATGAAATGCGATATTTCTTCTTGATTGCTCATTTTGCGTCCGTCATAGCGGACGATCCAATGACCTATGTTCTGCTCCTCTGGATACAATTCCGGTGTATCTATTTTGATTCAAAATAGATGGGGTTTGTCACAACCGCCATCGACATGCCATCCGCCTGTTTGAAACTCCGCCAAATTTCTGCTCGTAAAAATCTTCTTTGTTTGGCGTTAAACGTAAGTATAACTCCCCCGACCGAGTCAGCAGAAGTTTCTTCCTCTAAACCGCGCTCGCTGTATAGGCGAATCAGATCGCCTGCAAGCAAATCATCCAACTGAACGACCACCTGTTGATCGGCTTGCTCATAAGGGACTTGATCTCCAATCCCGTACTCACCGCACTGAAGGTTGGCAAAAGGTCCGTCAGGCGAATAGGTCATCACGACATGACCTCCCTCAATGCCTTTCAGCACGCCCTCCACCGTTCTTTCATCGGTCCAAACCCATACGCATGGCATTGCATGCTTCACATATGTATCCGGACGATGGACATCGCTTCCGCCTACAGCTACCAGGCGTCTCCCTGAGGCGAGCTGCTCCTGCCACCAAAAAAGCGCGCGTCTGTTGCGCTCTCCCCATGGCCCGTTCCAAATTTCCACCCAGTCGTAATCCACTTCGAAATCCCATTCCCAAGGGCAGTTATCGCAGTGCGTATGATTCAGTACGATCTTGGCCCCCCGCTCGCGAGCGACTCGAAACTTCTCATGCACATCGGATATCTCCGAGACACGGAAATCATCCATGGGGTTCTTTACGCCGAGAAAATTACTGTGGCCAAAATTCGTCGTAAACTCCGTACCCGGTATCATAAGTACCGAAGTCCCGCGCGGATACGCAAGGTTTTGGCTGCTTGTATTGTGATCGGTCATGGCAATAAAATCGCAGCCCAGGCTCTCCATAATGGCCGCATTTTCTTCCAGTGTATAAGTGCCGTCACTATGAACGCTATGCGTGTGAAGATCACCCTTCAGCCAACGCGGTGACTTATATGTAAACTCGATTATAATCGAGACCATACAGCCCTCAACGGGCACCTTGTAGGCGTTATGGAGAATGGCCCATTCTCCCGGCGCTAAATGTCCGGGCAGATATCCTGGAGTCGCTTGATTCGGTCCAATATTAAATTCCTGGCGTGCTCCTCCACTCCAGCCTCTTACGCTGTCGCTGTCCCGAACGCCAAGATCAATGACAGCTTTTGCGCTTTCAATGCCATAGGATTCCACCTGATAGCTCACGTGAATTTTTTCGACGTTCTGTGGCATTTGGAATGGAATTTCAATGTACGTACTTTGTTCCGAATGCTCAATAAATCGTTGGAAAGTTGATGAATACACCAACTTGGTTCGTTTTACCATGCAAACTCCTCCTCATTCCTGCTTATTCTTTATTTGCGCCAACAAACATCCCTTTGACGAAATACTTTTGCACATACGGATAAATGATGATAAGCGGAAGCAAGGCAATGACGATGCCCGCCATTCTGACATTGGTCGTGATCATGAAATTGCTCGAGGTCGAATCGCTATCGACAATGAGTGATTTTAACGCTATTTGCAGTGTATATTTGGATGAGTCATTAATGTAAAGGACAGCAGGCGTGAATTGGTTCCAGCGACTAACAAACTCAAACAGGGTGACCGTTGCCAGTCCTGCTCTCGCAAGCGGCAAGTACATCGTAAAGAAAATCCGCGGATCCCCGGCGCCGTCGATTCGGGCCGATTCCGACATCTCGTAGGGAACGCTCAGAAAGAAATTTCGCATGAGCATGACGCTGAAGCCGGAGACGAAACCCGAAAGGATCAGGGAGGTCAGTGTATTAAGGAGTCCTAGATCCTGATTCACGATATACAGCGGAATCATGATAGCCTCACTTGGAATCATCATCGTTAACAGGATCGCGGATAACATCCACTTTTTTCCGGGAAGTCCTTTCTGAATCAGTACATAGCCCGCCATAGAACTTAGGAATACATGACCTATCGTACCGACCAAGGTGACAATGACATTGTTCGAAAAAGCCAAATAGAGCTTCATGCGGCTCCATACCGTGGAGAATCCCTCCAGGCTGAATTCTTTGGGCCACAGTACGATCCCTGGCTGCATGGAAGCAAAATTAGATGAAAATGCAAGGGCAAGTGTATTTATAAACGGAATAATCATGGTCAATATGAGCAGAAGGAGGAAAAGAAAATTGAACGTATCAAAAAACCGGCCTGATAAGCTTATTTTATTCGTTGATTTCATATACCGACTCACCCTTCATCGTAGCGGATAACCGCTCTTGTTGCATACGTAAGTGTGAATGTTGCCATAATCACCAGGAACCCGGCCGCCGTAGCAGGACCAACGCTAAACTCCAATATCCCTTTTTGATAGGTGTACATCATAATGACGTCTACTTTATTTGCAATGGCGCCATTACTCATCACAAATATTTGATCGAACAAGCGCAGGATACCCAATACATTCAGCATAATGACCACTTTCATGGTGGAACGAAGCATCGGAATCGTTACGAAACGGACCTTCTGCCAGCGGCTGGCTCCGTCCATGCTAGCAGCCTCATAAAGCGATGGATTTATGTTTACGATGGCGGCCAAGTACATAATGCAGGTATAACCCATCTCTTTCCAACCTGAGGTAAGGATCATGACGATGCGGGCATAACGGTCTGAAGACAGGAAACCGACCGACTGACCCCCGAAGAGCTGAATGATCTGGTTAACGATGCCGGTGTCCGGGGACAGCAGGAGAATCCACATCCCGCCTACGACGACCCAGGAAAATAAATGAGGTAAATAAACGATCATCTGGGTCATTTTTTTGAACCAGACAGAAGCTACTTCATTTAAGGAGAGCGCAAGGATTAGCGGCAAAATGAAGTTGATGATAAAGCTTCCTGCGCCGATAAAGATGGTATTCTTGAAAACTTCCCAAAAAACCGGGTCCTTCAGCACGCTCAGATAATTATCGAACCCAATAAACGGCCGGTCTCCGATAAGCCGGTAATCTTGAAAGCTGATGACAAGTCCGCGGGCAAGCGGATAAAAGGAAAAGATCAGGAAATAGGCCAAGATTGGGATCATCATATAATATAGGGCTTTGTATTTGAATAAGGCTTTCACGGAAAATCACCACCATGGTTGAAAATAAAGAGGGCGCGGAGTTGTCGCCGCCCCCTCCCCTTAAAGCTTTAATCGATATACCCGCCTGCTTTAAGTTCTTCTCTCATTTTCCTTACGGCATCGGCAGCCGGCAGCTCGCCCATGATCGCTTTGAAGGAATGTTCATTGATAATCTTCTCGGCATTCGACCAATTTGGAGGCGTTAATTCCAAGGAAGCGTATTGATCGACGAGCTCCTGCGCTTCTTGAACGCCTGGCAGTTTACCGAAGGGTGCTTCGACGTTACGGTTATACCAGAAAGGAACGCCGTGATCGGAGGCATGCTCTTTACCGGTCTGAGTCAGCACATACTTGCCGCTGTTGTCAATTGTGTAGTCAACGTCCTTAATGCCCAGGCTGCCTAGGGTAATCCCTTCCTCGGAATGCCACCATTCAATGAATTCAAAGGCTGTTTTCGGATGCTCCGCATTGACAGGAACAACCCATACATCCGGATCGCCCCTTCGCAACATGTGGTTACCGTTCGCATCGGCAGCACCCGGCAAGCCCTTCGCTTCGAATTTCGTATTCGGATCCTGTTCGTGACGCGTGTTGTTCAGCATGCCTACCCAAGCGTCCCAGTACGTAATCATGCCGACACGATCGGTCAGGAACAGGTCGCGCATTTTGCCCGTATCGTTCGTGGTAAAGTTCGGATCAAGAATACCCTCCTTAAAAAGCTTGTTCAGCCATTCATAAACCGGGATGGCCGCATCTGTGGAATACGGCACGTCCAGCTTGCCTTCCGCGGTTTCCACATATCGTTGTTTTAGGCCCGCTGCGCTGAAGAAGCCCTGCAGTTCGTACATGCCGGCCGTACTGAGCCCATACGTGTCTTTTTTTCCGTTGCCGTCCGGATCTTGTTCGGTGAACGCTTTGAGGACATTGTAATAATCTTCCAAAGTTTCAGGCTCGGGCAGGTTTAATTTGTTCAACCAGTCCTTGCGAACGATCGGCATCGTGCCTCCCTGGTACTTGGTGAAAATGCCGTAGATCTCCCCATCTTTTGTCTTGACTTGTTCCCACTCCTTGGCGGGAATGACATTTGGATCCGAGAGTACCTTGGAGCCGGTCACTTGATCGGTCAACGGTGTAAGGATTCCTTGATCAATAAAAGTGGACATTTTCTCTTTGCTGATCTGCAGCAAATCGAACTTTTCCCCGGAAGCGATGGCGGCCAGCAGCTTCTGGTCATAGTCGGCAGCCGGCTTATTCATCGTTACCTTGATGCCGGTTAGGCGTTCGATTTCCTGCTCGAACTGCGTATTCTCTTCAGACGTTTTCCCGCCAATGACGCCCGTCATGATTTTGAGCGTGCGTTCTTCGGCATTCGATGCAGCTTGGGACGCGGCATTGCCGCCTTCCTGTGTACTGCTGCCTGCGTTTGGGGAGCAACCCGCAAGCAGCACGCCGAACAGAGATACAGCCAGGATTGCACTCATGATCTTGTTTCTTTTTACCAAGCTAATCCACTCCTTAATTGTCGTTAAAATAGTACATTGCAGGATTCCCTTACAACCAGCTGTGCAGGTATGATGATTTGCCTGTGGATACGCTTATCGCTTATTTTCTCGAACAAGAGCTTGGCCGCTTCAGCTCCGAGCGTCTCAGCCGACAATTCCACAGATGTAAGCTTTGGATTCATATCCTGAGCCAAAATAGCATCATTGCTGAGAGCGATCACCGATAGCTGTTCGGGCACTTCGATATCCAATTCCCTGGCAGCCCTCAGCACGCCAAGTGCCACTCGATCCGTATCCGTAATGACTGCCGTATAGTTCATGTTTCCATAGGTGTTCATGATCGACATATATCCGTATTCCGTACCGTTGGCATACAGCATGTGGTCATAGTACACCACATACTCTTCACACATCGGTAAACCGTGCTTTCTATAAGCCTCCAACAAGCCATGTCTCCGATCATAGGACACGGTCATATCGGAGGATGCATTCAGGAAAAGCACGGTTTTATGTCCGCCCCGGAGCAAATAATCTCCAACCTGTTGAGCCACGCTTGTATTGTTGTTATCCACGTAGCTGATCGAATCGTCATACGGATCAGATCGCCCTACCAGAACAAGAGGGGTACCCATCGTACGGTACCGTTGGATTCGCAAGTCATTCTTTCGCGGGTTGAGCAGAATGACGCCATCGACAGGATCCTGCGAATATAACGTAGGATCCTCCTGCTCGGGCAAGGTGTCCAGAACTAGGCGGTACCCTTGCTTGGAGCATTCCTGGATGACCCCGTTAATCAGCTGAGTATCGAATGCCGTCATTGTCCCGTCAGGCGGGAGAGGTATTTTGAGGCCGATGCTCATTGTCCTCTTGATTGCCAGACTTCGCGCCAGATGATTGGGGTAATATCCCAGTTCTTGGGCCACCTCTAGTACCCGCTTCGTAACGGGTTGGCTGATAGGTCTTTTTTTGCTAAAGACACTGGATACGGTTCCCTTGGATACTCCAGCCATTCTGGCGACGTCATCAATGGTAGCCATCTATTGTTGTTCCTTTCTTCTTGCAGAGTCTGATGGAAATGCTTGATCATTAAACCGGTTTAATAACCCTACGTGATTGATTGTAAAAAAGATTAATTGAATAGAATGCAGGTTTTTGTTAATTGAAAATTAAATCTTAGAAATGAAACTCGTATCTCTCGGCAAACAAAAAAAGCCGCCTATTTGGCGACTTGGTATGCATATTATAGAGAACCCATCCCCATGGAGTTTGGGTTACCGTTAAAGTGTATCCTCCCGATATAGCTCCTAGGCTCTTTTGGAGCGCATCGCCTTAAATTGAGCAATGCCTTTATCGTTCATGAGTTTTATGTATTCATCTGACTCTACGGCATAAATCGCGACTTTCCCTTCAGCGTCATGATGAATCCCCCAGCCATAGCGCTTGCCCAAGGACGAGGTTCGGAGACAAGGCTGCCCTTTGGAAAAAAACTTCTCGCGAGCGGCTGCTCTCTCCGTTTCCGAGATCTGATTGCGCTCGGCAAACACTTCGAACAACACATCCTCTTGCGTATATCGGTAAGGGTGGTTCGATATCATCTCATATTGAATAACCGGTACGGTCTTAGACTCACCTTTAGTCTTCGGAATTACAGCCACGCTAGCAGGGCAGTCTTCGGCAACTTGAATAAAGGTATTGTAATGATTCATGTCTTTCATATGTAAGAATGACCTCCAGTTCCAATTAACATTCAATATACATCATATCGTAACATCATCTAAAGGATAGCGCTAGAATCTTGAATCGTTTTCCGCCTTATATCCGAAGCAGCGGCTCCCGGCAGCGGCAAGCTGGCTTCGACCACTCACTTATTGCGGGAGATCAAAGCAGTCAGTTCGAGCATGAGTAATCCGTTTCCAATCAACGGTCCGAATATCAACATCCCGACGGGCATCATGGACAAGCTTCTCTTAATCGTAATCGCCAAAAATTAAGTGCTTGAGGATCCATGACTTATCCTGATAAGTTTCCCTATGTCCCAAAATAAATAACAGCCTCAATCCGTCCTACCGGAGAAATCGAGACTGTTATGTTATTGAGGCAAAAGAATCCGACTCTCATCCACCCGTATAATATCGAATCAAAGCCTGCGTGCCTTTATCCTCAAATCCCTTCTCGGCCAGCTGGCTGTACAGCGATTCAGCTAGGGACAAGCCCGGCGTAACCAAGTTCATCGCCTTAGCGGATTCCAGCGCGATTCCCATATCCTTGATGAAATGCTTGATATAGAATCCCGGCTCCAGATTCCCGGCAATCATGCGCGGAGCCAGATTGCTAAGCGACCAGCTGCCCGCCGCTCCGCTCTCGATGCTCTTGAGCACGGTTTCGGGATCGAGCCCGGCGCTCTCCGCATAGGCCATCGCCTCGCAGACTCCCATCATGTTAGAGGCAATAGCGATCTGGTTGCACATCTTTGTATGCTGTCCGGCGCCGGCTTGTCCTTGATGGACGATATTGCTTCCCATCGTCGACAGCAGAGGCTGCACCGCCTTGACGTCTCCCTCTTCCCCGCCAATCATAATGGACAGCCTCGCTTCACGTGCACCCACGTCACCGCCAGAGACCGGAGCATCCATAGCATGGAGCCCTTTCGACGAGGCGGCTTCATAAATGCGGCGGGCAAGCAGCGGACTGGACGTCGTCATATCGATCAGATATGCCCCTTCCCTAGCATGCGCCACCAGCCCTTCCGGCTCTAAATAGAGTTCCTCGACATCCTTCGGATAGCCCACCATCGTAATGATTACGTCGCAGGCTTGCGCCAGCTTTGCCGGGGTATCGTGCCAAACGGCGCCGTCCGCCACCAGCCGCTCCGCCTTGGAGGCGGTTCGCGTGTAAACGTGAAGCGAGTAGCCGGCGTTCCGAATATTTCCTGCCATACTGTGGCCCATTACGCCCAAGCCGATAAATCCTACGGTCGTTTGTTTCGGTGCGATTGTCATTATGTGATCCTCTCCTTTTTCTGTATAAGCCTAAGCCTGTTTCATTGGTTTTCCTATCTTACCGACAGCCGATACTGCCGTGGAGACATCTGCACGAAACGCTGAAAGGCCCGGTTCAGGTTCCGTTCGGAATAACCGACGATTTCAGCAATCTCCATGACCGTGTAATCCGTGTCCTTGAGCAGCTGTTTCGCCTTCTGCACTTTGAAGTTCATGACATATTCGACAAAGGATACGCCCATCTCCTTCTTGAACAGCCGGCTGAGGTACGACGGGCTCACACCCACCAGCTCGGCGCAGTCCGCCAGTGAATGAGCACCATCGGGATGACGGCTGATATGGCCGCATACCCGCTGAACGATCAGGCGGGTGGATCGGGTGCGCAGGTCATGGCTGATTTCCTGATACAGCGGGAACAGGACGCCGATGAACCAGTCATGCATTTCGCGGGAGGTCTGGTTCTCCTTCAGCTGATCGAACAGATTCCCCCCCAGCAGCTCCAGCACGCCGGGACCTTTCTCCTCCATCGACTGGACAATGGCCGAGAGCAGCACGTAATAGCTCTGGGAGGTCACGTTGTACGATTCCGACACCCGAATCCGCCGGGAAAATTCATGAAGCGACGCCTCGGCCTGCGGCAGATCCCCGTTCCACAAATATTCGATCATCTCCGATTCGATGTCCTTCGGATACATGAACACGGGATTACGCACGATGCGGATCATGTCTTCATAGAACAGTACGGTTTCCGCATCATGGAACAGGCGATATTGCAGAGCAAGCTGCGCCTCCTTATAGGATTCCGCCGCCCGGCTCAATGTTCCAGTATTGCCGATGCCGATGGACGCGGAGAAAGAAAGATAGCGCGCCAGGGACTGGCTGACGGATTCCGCATAACATGCGAGGAGGCTGCGGAACTCCTGGGAGGAAGCCCCGGGCTCTCCCGGCCTTAGAATCGCCGCCGCTTCACGATCCTCCCGGTCCACCACGTAGCCTTCCAGCTGCCGGTTGTTTGCCAGCAGCTCGGACATGACGTTTTTGACCGCAAACACGATGACCGGACCTTCGTTAGGCAAGAATCGTTTTTTCACCGGATTCTCGACCTTCACCACCATCGTGGCATATGGTCCGTTCATCGGGATCTTGTGCTTCGCGCACCCCTCCTCCAGTGTGCCGGACCGCCACGAGCTTCCGGACAGCAGCAAACGCTGCAGAAATCGTTCCCGTAAATCCGGTTGAATTTTTCGAATATAGCTGTTCAGGGATTCTGCCTGCTCGTTCAAGTAGCTAAGGGAGGAGCGGATGTACTCGATTTCATTCTCTTTGACGGAGCTCTCTACCCCGCTCCTGCCGTTTCTTCTTAAATGCTCCCCGTAACGAAGGAGCTGCTGGATCGGATTGTACGCGATTTTGGACGAGAACCAGGTGAGCAATACCGCGATCAGCATAAAGACGGACACCGACATGACGATCAGGACGCGGATCCACCTCAATTGCTCGATCATCTCCCGCTCCGGCATCCGGGACACGTATAGACGGCCCATAGACGTCTTGTAAAAGGCGATCAGTTCCTTGCCGTCCTCCCCGGTCATCACGTCATGGCTGGACGTTTCCCCGCTCTCTAGCAGAGATCCCAAAATGGAGTCTTCATCCGCGGTTTTGCCGATCTCGCTGCGTCCATCCGTATGCAGCAGGACCCGGTGATCGGAGTCCAGAATGGCCAGCGACTGCTCCTCCAGGGAAAGGGAATAATTGTTCAAAAGGCTGCGAAGCGATTCCTCTTTCACCTGTATTAGGATGGTGCCTCTCGGTTGGCCCTGCACCATAACGGGAAGATGGCGGACGTAAGAGACGTATCCGTTCTCCGACGACTTTGGGAGGTGCATCCACCTCGCTCCGCCTTCCCTCGCCAGGGCTTGCTCAATATCTTCTTTTCCTTTATACCCGTCCAGGTGGACCAGGCCATAGGAATGCGACAGGAGCAGCCTGTGCCGAACATCGTAAAACAGGATGTCTTCGATCAGGTTATTGGTATTTTTGTGCAGCTGAAACAGTTGGAGTATATCCAATTGCTGCATGTAGTCCGTCTCATATTCGGGATTTTCCAGCGCGCTGCGAATCAGCGGACCGCTGGCAAGTTGAAGCGATTCATGCTCGATGCTCGTTATGATATTTTCGACGCGGTCCTTCAGCTGCATCAAGGACGCCATATTATTTTCCTGGAATTGGACCGTCAGCTTTTTCATGGAGAAATGATAGTACGCGCTTCCGGCTAGGATCACCGGAATTACGGCCGACAGACATCCGAGCCAAATCAGACGCTTCAGATAGCGGTTCGCGGAGAACCAGCGGAGGAACGATGCCTGAATATGCTGCCAAAGAGACTTCACGATTTTCACCTCCGGTTCCCGCGGCAGGAACTGCCCTGCGGATCACTGTGCCATCCGCAACTCTCTACGGATGATCCTACACCCTGTTATACTTCGTCCTCCCGACTCCTCTATCCTTCCCCAACAGCGGTAACGGTGGGATTTAGCGGGATCCGGATGCACTCCCAAACCTCCAGCCGCGGCAAGGTGAAGTTCAATACGTCGTTCGCTGCGGATCCTACTATATAGCCTCCGCCGATCAGCGTTTCCAGTTTAAAGCCGCTCCCCGTAGGCCATCTAGTTCCCGGTCTCAGCCGGACCTCGATGTCGTGCAGAGGCAGCGCCGCTGCAAGCGGCCGGCGGCCGGCTCCGTTCACGAAGTGGAGCAGCAGATCACTGCTGCTTCGGAAGAGGGTGGCCTGCAGTCCGGGATACGGCGTTACCGACAGCTGCGGCTTCCCGTCGAGCAAATGGTCGATCGCGTTAGCCAGCAGCATCTCGTGCTCGGGCAGCTTGAATTCACGAAGCAGCGTACCCAGCGAGAACGTGAAATACATGGCGCGGCCGGCACCCCACGATTGCTCCAGCGCAAGGGGCAGTTCGGTACGGGATACTGGCAGCGATGCCCGTTCCGGCGGCGCTCCCACGCTTTCCGGCGGAGAAAACGACGGCACCAGCGTCGCCAGCACCCGTACCGCGTCATTCCGCGGATGAGCATAGGTCACATAACCACGGTGAGCGATCAGCGCCGTCGTATCCATTCCCTGTTGAAGCGGATTGATCTCGCACGGCAGCTCCTGAAACCGCAAATAGGAGGCAATCAGGTATTCGCTTTTGAAGGCTTCATCCGAAATGCCGAGCAGGTCATGTAACGGCTTTACGACGGCATCGGCTGCAGCGGAAGGAAGCGCCCCTTCCGTTAGCAGTTGTCCCCCACTATGTACGTACGAACGCAAGTCGTGGATCAAGGACGGGGTAAATTCCGTTCCTTCAGGAATCAGTACAACGCGGTAGCGGCCCAACTCCCATTCCTTCCTGCTCTGGGGAAGCAGCACGTCAAACGGGATTTGCCGGTTGATCATCGTTTCGGCCCAGCTCTGCGCCTCGCCGCGCTCGTTCCAGAGCAGGGCGGTTTCCGCAGCCGATACGGCCCCGTCCATATAGGCATCCAGCTTGGCGGCATGATGATTCAGCTCGGCTACGGTCTTCAAAATCCGCTTGTCTTCGATCGTATCGGGTATGCCCGTGACGGAATGCCAGATCTGACCGCCGTTGGCCGGAATTTGAGCCAGCCAGAAGCGGTATTCCGCTACCGGAAGCCCGGTATGGCGCCAGTCCATGCCCGGGCAGGAATGCACGATGCCAAACGGAGCCGGCCTGCCTGGAACCGACCGCCCCACCTTGATGCTGAGAGCCGGCTTCCAGAATTCGGGGATCCGGGCATGGCCGAGCGATAGCACGTCCTGCGGCTCCGTACACAGCATATCAGTGATCTGAACGCGCTTCGTCAGATTGTCGCGGTGGAGGTTGTAGTATAGAATCATGGGCACCTCCGGCCTCTCCCGCTTGATCAGGTCATACATCGCTTCCATATTGTCATCGAAGCATCCTGCAGCAAAATCCGGCTCCATCTCCTGCGGGGAGTCCGGGAGGTCCTTGCCGTACCGTTCCGCGTATTTGCGACGGCACCGCTCACAGCGGCAGAACACATAACCGGGGTTATTGAAAAAAATACCGTCGATCGGATACCGCGACAGTGCTTCCCGGAGCACCGGAACCGCGACATCCGCATTGCGGTAGCCGCCATTGATGCAGGTCGACATCAAGAGCGGCCACGGTCCGGGCCGTTCGGCCCCGATGATTTCCGGACGGCCGCTCTCTTTGCGAACAAACCATTCCGGCCGCCGTAGGTACACGCTGTCATCCGCTTTGCTGAAATCGAACCGGGCAATAAAACGAAGCTCTTCAAGGTGACAGGCCGTGATCAGCTCTCCGAGGAGATCGCGCCCCTCCGGGAGATATCCGTTCACGGTATGGTACGGAATCTGCGTATCATACCAGGCATATATACCTCCCGTATTGAAAACCATCGCGTTGGCCCCCATCTCCTTCAGCTGCGCGGCTAGCCGGGGCGGGTCGATGCAGGCGGTATCCCGGACCTGCATGTTGGGCTGGATGACGCGCAGCGGCTTGTGCCACCAGAAGCGTTCGTCTTTAACCTTCGTCATTGCCTTACCTCCGTCTCTTTTCAAACTGGCAACAGACGGGCGATTCGCAAGACGGAGACAGCCGGTGGAACAGAGACTTCAATGATGCTGTCTCCTCCCGTTCTCCGGCATATTCGCTCCAGACTGCGAGACCGCCCGAGCAGACTGTCCTTACTCCCCGTTGAACTGCTTGTATGCCTCCGCCATTTGTTGGTACGCTTCCTGAATGTCCGGCTGGCTGTTCAGCCTATCGACGTAAGCGCGGAACTCCTCCATTGGAATATGCCCGACAATCGCCTTTGTCACCATGGAAGCATATTCGTCGCTGTATTTAGGCCATGTGCTGCGCCAGCCCTCGGACGTGATGACGCGATAGTGGTCGATTTTTCCGATCTCGTCGTAATTTTCCACCTCTTTGATTTTGGCATCGTTAAAGGCTTTATCGCCGGAAGCGCTAATCACCTTGCCCCACTTGGCATAAGCCAGTACGCCCGCACCCTTGCTCGTCGTATTGACTTCCTTGACCCCCTGCTCCGTCAGCACCTTCTGCCCGTCTTTCTCGGTATAATGGACACCCTCGATGCCGTAGTAAGCAAAATCAGTCATTTCCTGGGAAGCCGTCTGGTCAAAATATTTCAGCAGCTGCTTCACCTTCTCTTCAGGCACCTTCTTGGAAATATAGAAGCCGCCTGCAACGCCGGTTTCCAAACCGACCGCATAATTCCCGCTCGGTCCCTTCAAGGTCACGTTCAGGATTTTCGCGTCGGGTTGACCGGATTTTTTCATGGCCTGCTCCCATTCATGATCCCACCAGATCGGACGGCCATAGGAAGCGGCTCGGTTCGTCTTGAAGAGCTCCTCCGCCTGGCTTTCCTTCATGACCGCGTATTCCTTGGACATTAGGCCATCTGCGTACAGACCGCGCAGCCATTCCACCATCTCGACGTACTGAGGCGTAAGGGACGGGCTCATCAGCCCGCCGTCATCGGTATAGGTCGGATTGTATACGCCGAAACCGGCCTGGAATGATGCGGGTGGGTTATTGATATATAGGAGACCTACCGTATCCTTCTTCCCGTTGCCGTCCATATCGGCATCGACGATCTTCTTCAACGCTTCTTTATACTCATCGAAATCGGTAGGGATCGGAATGTCCAGCTGCTTCAGCCAGTCCTCTCTTATTTTCAACCCGCCGTCGATCCTGGATCGGGACCGCGGCACCGCATAGATGCTCCCCTCCACCGACAAATATTTCAGTGCATCCGGGGCGAGATTGCTTTTCAGGTTCGGATACTCGCTGAGATCCCCTAGGAACGGGGTCAAATCCCAAAACGCGCCGTTCTGAATCGCCGTAATCAGCGTGGGGCGGATCGGGTTTTGATATGCCACGACCTCGGGCAAATCACCGGAAGCCAGAAGCAAATCCAGTTTCGTGTCCAAATCGCCCGACGGCACCCATTCCACGTCCAGCTTGACGTTGGTACGGCGTTCCCATTCTTTCCAATAATCATTATTCATGTCGGGGATTTCGTTATAGAGACCGGCAAACATTTTGATTGTCATCGGCTTGCCGTCCGTGTCTTCCGCTTCCGGTCCCCCGGCGGTCTGCGGCTTCTCGCCAGCCTGTTCACCGCATCCGGCCAGCATGACGACGGTCATGAGGGCTGCGAGCCAGAATGTCCAGCATTTGTGCGAGCTTCCCTTACTTGATGTATTTTTCATGTAAACCCCTCCTTATGGATGCTCATCATCCATCTATTGTTCTTGAAGCAGAGTCCTATCTCCTTCCCGCCTATTGCGGCAGGATAACGCTTTCAATCCTACCGGCTGCATATCCGATGCAGAGGGCATCGATGCGCCGTTTCCTTCATCAGCCTTTAATCGATCCCAGCATGACTCCTTTGGCAAAATGCTTTTGTAGAAAAGGATAAACAACCAAGATCGGTACCATCGCGAGTACAATTGAGGCCATCCGGATGGTCTCCTGCGGCACCACATTTTCGTCGCTTGCCCCGGCCTGGGCCACCGCCACCGAATTGGAATCGATGACCAGCGTTTTAATCAACAGCTGAAGCGTCCACTTGCTGGAATCCGATAAGTAAATCAAGGCGTTAAAATAGGCGTTCCAATGCCCGACCGCAAAAAACAGGGTGAAGGTGGCGATCGCCGGCATCGACAGCGGGATTATCATCCGCAAAAACACGCCCATATCCGAGCAGCCGTCCATTTTCGCGGAATCCTCCAATTCGGATGGAAGCGAATCCAGAAAGCTTTTGATGACGATCAAGCTCCAGGCGTTGGTCAAGCTCGGCCAGATCATGGACCAGTAGGAATTCAACAGGCCTAGTTCCTTGACCAGCAAGTAGTTGGGCACGATGCCCGGGCTGAACACCAGCGTGAAGATGACGAGCCCCATTACCCAGCGGTTGCCGGGCATGGACCGTTTCGTCAGCGCATAGGCCATCGTAAAGGAAACGACAATGTTGAGCGCGGTACCGACGACCGTAATGAAAACGGTGCTCTTAAACGCATTCATAAAGCTGTTGGTAGATAGAATGTACTTGTAAGACTCCAAGGACCACTGCTCGGGAAACAAATAAAATTTAAGCGGAACATAGACCTCGGGATCCGTAAAGGAAACGCTGAACACGTAAAGAAACGGAAACAAGCATGCGACCGAGAACATGGTGATTAGACTGTAGTTGACCCAATCGAACAAGCTTAGCCCTTTTTTTCGGATAACGAAGCTCACGCGGAATTCCTCCTTTCGTTTAGCATAATGAGTATGCGGCAGACGCCGTTGGAGGCTTAATAAATGCCTTCATGGCCGAGCCGCTTCATGATTTTGTCGGCGGCCACAATCAGGACGAGCCCCACCAGCCCCTTGAACATGCCGACCGTCACCCCAATGCTGATCTTCCCTTGAAGAATGCCGTGCGTGTAGGAGTACGTATCGAACACCTCCGCCACCGAGCGTACCAGCGGATTCATCATCAGTAAAATCTGCTCGAAGCCAGTGTCCGCCATGCTGCCCAGCCGAAGAATAAGCAAAATGATGATCGTTGGCCGGATGGCCGGAAGTGTGATATGCCAGATCTGGCGGAACCTGCCTGCCCCGTCCACGACGGCGGCTTCGTAGCGCTGGGGATCCACTCCCGCCATGGCCGCCAGGAAGATAATCGTTCCCCATCCGGCCTCCTTCCACATGCTTTGCGCCGTCAGCAGTCCCCAGAAGTAATTGGGATTGGACAGAAAGGAAACGGTATCCCTGCCGCTTTCGGCGATGAGTTTATTGACGATCCCCACGTCCGTCGACAACAGAAAGAACGTCATGCTGGCCACGACGACCCACGACAGGAAATGCGGCAGGTAAACGATGGACTGGTTCAGGCGCTTGAAGCTCTCATGCCGGATTTCGTTCAGCATCAGGGCCAGCAGGATCGGGAGCGGAAAATGAAAGATCAGAGCGATCATATTGATCGCAAACGTGTTCCGCAACATAATGTAGAAGTTGGAGCTAGAGAACAGATCCGCAAAGTGCTTAAATCCAGCCCATTCGCTTCCGGCAAAACCAAGAAACGGATTATAATCTTTAAAGGCCAGGAGCAGCCCCCACATCGGAGCGATTTTGAACAGCAAGAAGAAGAGCAGCCCGGGCAGCAGCAGCAAATAAATGACCCGGTGCTTGACGATGCGGGACGCGAGACTGCCCGGGCGAAGCGTTAGGCCCGGCTTGATGACCCCGTCGGCCCCTTGGGCAGGTATAGCAGATTTAAGCTTTGCCATCGCTGGAGATCAGCTCCTTTCGATCGCCGACAGGCACGGCCTGCAGCCAAACCGCTTCATAACGGCCGATTTGCGGCAGCGTCACCATCACGCGATCTTGCGAGGTTTCCACCAACGCATCGGAATCGGTACGGAGCAGCCTGCCCCTCGCTTCCGCGTTTCTCGGCAGCCGCCACTTTTGCGGCCAAGAACCCGAAGCATTTGCTGCAACGGTCTCGTCCACGCGATCAACGGTCAGTTCCACCTGAACATCATATAACGGAAGCGGATTCATAAAAGTCGTCCCGTTATATCCGGAGAGATTCAGCAGCTGAACCAGGCATCCGCCCTCCTTTAAACGGTGAACGAACAACTCTAGACATGGGGGCGCGTTCGTAGCAGCAACCCGATTCGGCACGATGTCATGTAGCACGTCCGCCATTACCTGCCTGTAGTCCTCGAACCCGTGGCGATAGTAGAGCTCGCCGGGATTCCAAGGCATATACACGCCGGTTCGGATAGTTCCCTGCTTGCCGACCCGCCTGTTCAGCGCCAAACCGTAATCTGTTCCGATGCGGTGGCCGTAGGCACGCTCCGGCGGCCCGAACGTGGACGGCTCGATGAATGGCAATCGGCACTCGGTCGTATCCGGGTCAAAGGCAACGCGGGCAAAGCTTCCGCCGGCGACGATCCAGTCCCGGCCATGGGCAACGCCGGGGAAATGCGACTTGTCCGAAACGTCCAGATAAGCGCCCGGCTTCGATTGTTTCACGCCGGTGAACGAGGCCGCAAACCATTCCTTAAGCAGCTCCGGCTGTCGCTCCAGCGCGTTTCCCGTTGCGACCAGCACCGCACCGGCATCCGCCGCCCGATGCAGCGTTCGAGCCGCCTTCACCGACAATCCCTGAACGCCGGGAAGAATAACCGCTCGCACAAGCAATAGTTTGGACTCCATAGCCACCAGCTGTTCTTCCATCACCACGTCGAAGAGGACGTGCTCTTCCTTTAACATTTTGAACATACCGTGATACTCCGCTGCCGCTTCGGGGGCCGCTGGCTTGACGAGCACCACATCAGCCATGGAACCGAGCTGTCCGAACAGCTCCTCGTGCTCCGCATGGTATCGGAAAATCTCCTTCACCGTTTCGAAGCTTGCCCGGTCCGGATATCCTTCAAATGCCCCGATGATGCAGAAATCCAGCCCCGATCCGCTTCCGATGCTTTGATATAAACGGATCGCATTTTCATTCTCGGATACTCCTGTGAATCGGTAGGTCAGGTCTATGGCGTTAATGCTGCAGTTGCTGATCAGCTTGTCATTCCAACTGTCTTGTATGGACGCGACATTCTCCGAGGCTGAATACAGCCAAGGCGGGCTGCACCTTGTCAGCGACGTATTCGATTCCTTGCGGACGATATCGACCCGGTGTGGGTGATACGTGCTAATGGCCACATCGGACCGCAGCGACTTCACGAATCCGTGAATGCGCTCCAGCACTTCCCTTGACGTCCGTTCCTGGAAGGACCGGTACAGCTCGTGCATGGGATGTTCGGGCCCGGTATACGCCAGCAAATCTTCACCGGTCACTTCGCGAAACCGAAAGCGGCAGTTTGGGCAATAGCATGGTCCATAGAAATTTCCGCTGTAATCCCAATGCTGGTAGCCGAACATATTGAAGAAAATCCCATCCACCGGATAACGTTCCAGCACTTCTTGAATGCTCTCCAGCGACTTCACCTGCTGATAGGCTCCATTCAGGCACGTATGAACGATGCCGTGATAATTGACCTCCCGTCCCTCACGGTCTCGGTAAAACCATTCGGGATACCGCATCCACAACGATTCATGCGCTTTACTGAAATCGAACCGCGCAATAAATCGCATTCCATTAGCATGGGCTTTTTCTACCGCTTCCCCCAGAAGGTCCTTGGTTAAGTAAGGCGTTACATATTGATGCATAAGCGATGATGGATAGAACGCAAATATGCCCCCGGCATTCATCATGAGCACATTCGCTTGGAACGACTTGAGTTCGCGAATCAAAAGATCCACATCCATATCGGCGTCCGTCTCGCGAAGATTATTTTGAATCAATCGGAGACGGTTCGTTGACCACCATTTCATCCGCATTCCCTCCTTTGCTTGTGGTGTATGTCTACCATAATGAAGCTGAGGGCAGCAGAACAGGGACAATTCTTGCATGAACACGTTAGGAAAAATATGGCCGGTCCGCGCATGGGGCGTAATCCAACGCGAGGTCCCCTATACCTGACAGAGCCGCAAGGTAAGAACAGGAGCTTATTGGTTATTTCTTGTTTTGCAGGAAAACCGCAAAAAATGTCCCGTTCCAACATTCTCTTGTATGGCGGATTATGTTTGCATGATCGATCGAGTTTACGGTTAGACATCCATACGATGGGTATGTATTTTCTTTGTACTCATAACAAAAAAACTCACCCTTGGGTGAGTTTTTTCAATCATGCGCGGGTAACCGAATACGTCTCGACTGCGATCATGCCAGATTGATGCTTCGGATCGCTTCCACGTTTACTTTGGGTTTACGGTCTTCCGTCAGCAAGCCGTTTACTTCCTGCTGCACGTCCGTAATTTGCGTATAACAGAATCCGCACACATAAGGCAAATTCTTGATCGCTTGTGTTATACCTTCGTACCGATTCAGGAATTCATCCTCGCTGCGAACCTGATTCCCGTAGCCCCAGCCCTCTTTGCTTGTAAAAGCGATGCCGCCGTACTCGCTGATGATGACGGGCTGGCCTCGATAGCCATACCCCTGCGCGAATGGATAACGATGTGTATTATGCGCGATTTTGTTGCCTAATAGCGCATCCTTGTCCCGATACCGCTCTTCCAGCATAGCACCGATTTCTTCATAATCATGGAGCGTAATGATATCCGAAACCGTATGTTCCCAGCCGTCGTTCACGATCACTGGCCGCATCTGGTCGAATGCCTTGGTCAAATGATAGATCGATTCCGTAAATTGCTGCTGCTTGCGGTCGGTGGCTATGTCGGTTATCCCCCAGGACTCGTTAAACGGTACCCAGGTGATGATGGAAGGATGATTGTAATGCTGCCGGACAACGGCCATCCACTCCTGCGTGAACCGCTCGACCGCATCATCCCCGAATTCGTAAGTCGACGGCATTTCCGACCATACCAACAATCCTTTGCGGTCACACCAATATAAATAACGGGGATCCTCCAGCTTCTGATGCTTGCGTACGCCGTTAAAACCGAGCGCAAGCGTCTTGTCGATGTCTTCCAGCAGCGCTTCCTCCGACGGAGGCGTCAGATGCGTATCGCTCCAGTATCCTTGATCCAGCAGCAGCCGCTGATAAATCGGCGTATGGTTCAATATGATTTGATCCCCTGCGATCCGAATGCTCCGCATGCCGAAATAAGAATAGGCGGTGTCGATCGGCTTGCCGTTTTGCTTCAGGATCATCTCGACGTCGTATAAATTCGGATGGTTCGGATGCCACGGCTTGACTTTCCATTCGCCCACGGCTTCGTTTACGACGCTCACATCGACCGTTACGGTTCCTCGCTCCACGCTCGTTTCCGTCGAGCGGATCAGCTTCCCGTCAAACCGGATGATCGTCTGAAGGGTTAATCCATCGTAATTATGCCCGGAATTGCCGAGTTCGTAATGGAAGTTTGCTGCGCCGCGTTCCAGTTCCGGCGTTATCTTCACCCGGCTGATGTGAATCGGATTCACGTATTCCATCCATACGGTTTGCCATATTCCGGTCGTCTGCACGTACCAGCACCCGAAGTTGTCCTTCATCCATCGCTGCTTGCCGCGCGGCTGCGTGCAGCTGTTGCCGTCCACGGCTTGAACGGTAATCCTGTTCTCGCGTCCGAACTCGACCGCTTCCGTAATGTCGAAGGAAAAGGCCGCGTATCCGCCTTCATGCATGCCAATTTTGCTGCCGTTGACCCACAGGGTCGCCGCGTAATCGACCGCTTGAAAATGCAGAAGGATCCGTTTGCCTTCCGCCTCCGCAGGTACGGCTACACTTCGTTCATACCATACGCAAGGATGAAATGTTTCATCCGCGATGCCGCTTGCTTTCGTTTCATATGCAAAGGGCACTGTGATTTTACGGTCAGCCTGAAAGCGTTCGTACCACTTGGCGCTTTCTCCTTCCAGAGCATCGTCGAAGCGAAAATCCCATTCCCCGTTCAGATTTACCCATTCCTCGCGCACCAATTGCGGTCTGGGATAGTCCTTTATATATTTGTGCGAGCTAGACATTATGTTCCACTCTCCATCTTCTGTTAGTTTATCGTTTCTATTTTGTTCCTATGGATTCCACCGTTAAGTCGCCGAGCTCGATCTGCTCCGCATGAACCGATCGTATGCCTACTCTCCCTTGCATGAATGCCCGGGGATCATCATACGTCAGGACAGGCTCCACTTGTTCCTCTACGAAGACGCGGATCGTGCCGCGAACTACCTCGATGCGCAAGCCGACGGGCTTGTTCCGTTCCAGCTCAACTTTGATGCTTTGAAGCAGCTCGGAATCGTAATTATGTTTGTACAGTTCCAATTTCGTGGCGGTGACTGCGAGGAAATATCCCATCAGCGAATCGCTCACTTGATCCCGGAAATCCGACTCGTTTGTCACCCGGAAGAGTACGCCCGCTTGACCGGACGGATCATCGCCCAGCTTCACGGTCGTTCGGATGCGATAATCGGTCCAAAGGGGGCTTCCTCCATACATCTTGGCATCGGCATCGGCTGCGCCGACATACCCGCTGTCGGTTTCAATCCATTGGCCGTGAACGTCCTCGGAGCTTGTTTGTTCCAGAAGATGCTCCAACTTGAACGTTTGCTCGTCGACCAGCTCGAAGTCCATTGTTTTCCATTCCATCGTTTGGTCGCTGTCCAATTGAATGGCAACGCTATGTAATCCCTTTTCGAGCTTTAGGGATCCAACCCGAATTTTAACCCAGGGTTCGCTACCGGAGTATTGGCTGCCGTCGACTTTATAGTTTCCGGATTTCTTATCGTCCACGAGCAGCTTAAAGGATGTCGGCCCCGCTCCTGCCTTAACCGTCAAGTCCAGCGCATAGGTGCCGGATTCCGAAACGTTCACCGCATAACGCAGCCAGTCGCCTTTTTCCGTAAGCGCGGCCGAATAGCTCCCATCCTCCGCCTGCCGGATCGCCGTTCCGTCCGAATGACGCCATGCGGCGGTGTCCGACGGTTGACGTACCGCATACCCCCTGCCTTCGCCGCTAAGATAATGCACGGCTTCCATGCTGCCGGGAAGCGGCTTGGCCGTATCGAAGTCACTGCTGCCGGAAGCGTGGTTCGAGAATGCCGTATACGAAAAGCTCGGCTCGCCGGTTTCGTATCGGTATCCGATTTTGCCTGGTCCGAACGGCTCCGCCGATTGATCAAGCTTCAGAGTGCCGTCCAGGTAAACCCGCAGCCGATCTTCTCCGCGCTCGACGCGAATCGTGTGCAGCTTGGACCAATCCGTATCTTCGGGAAGCTCCACGGTGGCGAGCACTTTACGGATGCCGTCCTCCATCCTGCCCAAGGATAGACGGTTTAGTTCCGTTTCGATTTCAGCGAAACCGAAACGGTTGGCCTCCTCATATGCAAACAACGCGGCGACCCGTGTCTTCGACGGCACCAAGTTATATTCCGCCGTATAGATACGATCCGTGCTCGCCCTGCTGATGATTCGATTGCCTCTCTCCGATTTTGCTGACTCCCACAGATTCTCATCGATGGCATCTGCGTCCAGCCGATCGGCAAAGACCGGCCCTCTCGGGATAGGCTGATCGTAATTCGTAGGACCCAGAATCTCCATCTTGTCTCCGTTGAATACCAGCCGGTCGATGTTCATGCGACGGACGGGCGGGCCTTCCTGGGATCTTCCCGTCAAGTTATGATAGACAAGATAATAGGAATCCAGATCGGGCCCCATTACCGTCGAGCTGTGGCCGAGTCCGTAGAAGTCCGGCTTGGTGCTGATGACGAGCGGATTATTGGCAGGAATGCTGTACGGACCAAGCGGCGAATCATGCGACACGGCATAATTGATGCGGTAGCCTTTGCTGAATACATGATTTCCGGTATATGTCATGTAATAGGTACCGTTTCGCTTGATGATCATGGACCCTTCCGTCCAATGCCCCAGATAAGGACCGGGAATCGTCTGACCGACACCGAATTCGGCAGGGCCATCCATCGGAACGCCGACAATGCCCGACGAACCAGCATGGGTAAACAGCCAGGAACCGTCATCGTCGATAAACACCGAGCCGTCGATGCTCATTCCGACGTTCTCGGAGATTCTTTCGAACGGGCCTGTCGGCGATTCGCTGCGGTACACGTAATGTCCCCTTCCCGCCGGAGAAGTGTATAGGTAGAACCAGCCGTTCGAGTAAATCACTTCGGGGGCATAGGCCCCGGTTGATACGGGATCCTCCGTCACCAGACCCGCATACCTCCAATCGACCAAATTGTCCGATACCCACCCCTTGATGCCCGTCCGGTGATCCTTCGTGCTGACATACAGATAATAACGGCCGTCATGCCGCAGTACATACGGGTCTCCGTTGCCGTAATCCTCCCATTCTTCCTCTAAGGAGGGAAAAGGATTGGCGTACATTTTTTCGTTGTAAATGTCCAAATCGACCGCCTCCGGTTTCGTTCTTGAATCGCATCCCGACAATGCCAATCCGGCCGCTAATCCTAACGTGCCAAGACAATAAACGATCTTCGACAGGCGCGCCATTCTTATCGGCACGTACCTCACCCCTTGATTCCGCTGATTGCCATCGACTCGATAAAGTATCTTTGGCAGAAAAAGAACACGATGATCACCGGCACCATGGCAATGATGGCGGCGGCCATGATCATCGGATAATCCGACTGGCCTATGTACATGGCCTGCATGGAAGCGATCAGCACTTGAATCGTTTGCTTCTCGGGCGTATGCAAGTAAATCAGCGGACCAAGAAAATCGTTCCAGATGCCCATAAACCCGAGGGCGGCTTGGGCGGCAAGCGCCGGCTTCATGATCGGCAGCGCGATCTTGAAGAAAATGCCCGGAAAGCTGCAGCCGTCGATCTTCGCCGCTTCGATCAATTCGGTCGGCATCGCGCTCTGCAAATATTGGCGTATGAAAAAGATGACAACGATGTTGCCGAACAGACCGGGTACGATGAGCGGCAGCAGCGTGTCCACCCAATCCAGCCTGGAAAATCCGATATACTGCGGTATCATCACGACCGAATACGGAATCATCATCGTTCCGAGCAAGCCCATGAAGAGCATGCCTTTGTAAGGGAATTCGAATTTGCCGAATGCATAGGCCGACATTGCGGATACCAGCATTCCTATCGTCAGGACGATCACCACGATGATCAAGCTGTTCATGAATCCATACAGTAACGGCGATTCCAGCCAAACCTTCGCATAGTTGCCGAACGTGATCGGTTCGGGAATCCACTGCGGAGGAATTTCAAACACGTTTCGTCGATCCTTCAACGAAGTCGAGATGGTCCAGATGAACGGAGCGATCATAAAGATCGATCCGAAAAGCAGCAGCAGCAGCGACCAGAGGTCCGTCATTTTTTCCCGTTTCACAGATTTCCCCCCTAGTCTTGGTAAACCCAGCGATTGGAAAGTTTGAATTGTATAAGCGTGACAACAAAGATGAGAATGCCCAGCACCCAGGCAACCGCGCTTGCATAACCCATGTTAAAGTACTGGAACGCATGCTGGAAAATATAATAGACCACCGTGGCGCCGCTGTATTCCGGCCCGCCGTCTACCGCCAGCACGTAAATTTGGCTGAAGGACTGGAACGCCCCGATGATACCCATGACCACGACGAAAAAATGAATCGGCGTGAGTAGCGGGATGGTAATCCGTGTCAGCTTGTGCCATGCGCCGGCACCGTCGATTTCCGCGGCTTCATAATACGTCGAGGAGATGGATTGCAGTCCTGCAAGGTACAGCACCATGTTCCCGCCGATGCCGCTCCACAGCCCGATCAGGATGAGCGAAGGCTTTACCCACTCCGGCTTCCCCAGCCAGTTAGGTCCGGCAATGCCGAACGTTTCCCACAGAAAATTGTTGAGCAAGCCGTAATCCTGATTTAAGATCCACTGCCACAACAGCGATACGGCGATGATCGGCGAAATGACCGGAAGATAATAGATCGTGCGCATGAACGAGATGCCTGCGAATTTACGGTTCATCAGGATGGCCAGCAGCATCGAGAGCACCATGCCGATCGGAATGCCGATCATTAAATAAATCGTATTGTACATTGATTTGTACACTTTCTCGTCGCCCAAAAGATCCTTATAGTTGGCCAGTCCCGCCCACTGCGGATCGGATAGCATATCCCATTTGTGAAAGCTGATATAGATCGAGAACAAGATCGGCACAAGGCCGAACAAAAGAAACCCGAGAACCGGCGGAGCGACGAACAGATACAACCACGCCAGTTCTCTTCTGCGATACCCGCCAAGCTTGGTACCCATATTCCATTCCACCTTCGCCTGTATTTCGTTATGACAGGATGCCCGTAAGGCGAGAGGCGCCGATATGAATGGCTGACGCCCCCTGCCCCTGCGGCATTATTTATTGCCTTTGTCGTACAACTCCTGCATCTTCGGCTGGATCTGGGCCGTAAAGTCTTTCGCCGACATCTCACCGTTCCATACTTTGCTCGCGTTCTGGTTGAACGTATCCAGCCATTGCGTATCCTTTGAGAAAGCTACAACGTCCGGACGTCCGTAATCTTGGATAATATCGAGGAATACTTGGCGTGTTTGCGGTCCTTTGTCCATTTCCTTAAATTCGCCTTCCGCCATGTCGATCAGGTTAGGAACCGCTTGGCCGAGCTGATAATTTTCGCGCTGCCCTTGCTCATCCAGGGACAGGAAAGCCGCTAAGTCGAACGCTTCCTGCGGGTGTTTGGATTTCGCCGAAACTGCAAATCCCATCGAGCCGAGCCAGGTCGCCGTTTGTCCCGTATTCGGGCTTGCCGGCCACGCAGCAATATCCCAACCGAAGGGCAGCTCCCAGAATGCAGGTTGATCCCATGGGCCCATCGCAAACATAGCCAGCTGGCCGTTAATAAACCGGGTATATGCGTTCATCGCTTGCTCGGCTTCCTGGTTCGGGCTGACCTTAAACTTCAGATTCAGGTCTGCAACAAATTGCATCGCCTCATAAAATTCGGGCTCGTTCACCTTTACCGTGCCAGTGGCGTAATCGATATATTCACCGCCGTTGCCCCATACCGCTGATTCAAGACTGTAAGCGCCTACACCATATTGATCGGGCTTTCCGTCGCCGTTATCGTCGACCGTCAGCTTTTGGGCTGCTTCCAGCATGTCGTCCCAGGTCCATTCCCCTGCCGTTGCGGAAGGATACGGGACGCCCGCTTCATCAAACAAATCCTTGTTATAGACAAATGACCACGGTCCTACGTCTTTCGGCAGTCCGTACAAGTCTCCGGCTCCAACCTTGCTGCCGTCGAAGCGATAACGGTCCATCGCCTGCTTCCATACGTTATCGGGATTGAACAAGGAGGTCTGATCCAGATAGGACTGAATGTTGAGAAGCGTTCCGGCTTCCGCGAAGCGGTAAAACTCCGGACCTCCGACGTAGAATACGTCCGGAACCTTGCCGGAGCTGATCAGCGTCGTCATCTTCTGCGAGTATTCGCCCGGCGGTACCGAAGTGTATTTAACGGTGACGTTCGGGTACTTCTCCTCGAAGGAAGCGATCAGCTTTTCGAAAATCTTTTTTTCGTTCGGATTGCCGTGGCCCATAAACTCAATCGTTACAGGTTCTTTTGGGTCCTGCCCGGCGGAAGCTTCATTACCTGGCGTAGAAGTGTCCGGGTTGCTTGGAGCAGCCCCGTCATTTGGTCCGTTGCCGCCGCTGCATGCGGTTAACGCGAACATCAGCAACAGCATGATCATGCCTGCGAATTTGCTCTTCGATTTCATGCGATTCCCCTCTTCTATAAAAGATGTGGTGTAAGCGCTTTACGAAATCATGATAACTTATAATAATATAATTTTATATACTATATTTATTATAAAATAGGTGTACTCCTCGCTTCTCCACCATCGCTTTATTCTTTTACCAGCATGACCGGCACCACGATTCTTCTCGCCTCAAAAGCTCCTTCGATCTGCTCGATTAACAGCTCTACGGTTAACCGGCACATATCCTCCTCGTTTTGGCGGATATACGGGACATTCGGCAGATCCGGCGGATCGAACGTGATCAACTCCAGTTCGTCCGGCACCTGTCTACCGGATGCTATTGCCGCTTTATAGGCATTTCTGCACAGTTCCGTATTGGCCGTTATGATGCCGGTAATATGGGGACTGCCATCTAAAAACGACCTGATATGCTCGACAGATTGACCTGATGCGATCTCTTCCAACGGGAGGAGACACCATAAGCTTTTGTCGATCGACAGACCATGCTCGAGATAAGCCTGCTCAAACCCCTGGGCCCTCTCGTCCGTCACCGTATTCGTAATTTCGGGAGAGATGAACGCGATGGACGAATGGCCTTTGTTAAGTAAATACTCCACGGCTTCCCTTGTGCCGTTTACGTTATCCGAGCTTACGCTGTAAGTCTTGATCTCCTTCAAGAACCGATCGATCAGAACGAATGGGAAACGATCCAGCGAGAGCCGCAGAATCGAATCGTTGTACGTCTCGTTTTCAACCGGAAAAATGATCATGCCGTCCACCCCCTGCTTCAGGAAGGACGAGATAACCTTAGATTCCTCGAGCTGGGATTCGCGCGTAATTCTCAGCATCACTTCATAGCCTGCGGCGGACGCGTACTTCTCGATATTGTCCAAAAAGCGCTGGTCCACTTTCGTTTTCATTGTCGGCAGCACTAACCCGATACGCCCGCTCTTGCCCGGACCTGCTGTCCATTCTCCCAACTGATCAAGCGCCGTGGCGTTCTCTGGCCTGCTCATCACGAAGGTGCCCTTGCCTTGGATCCGGACAAGTAAGCCTTCCTCCATCAGTCCGACCAGCGCGTTCTTGCTTGTAATTTGACTTACGCGGTAACGTTCGGCCAATTCCTTCTCCGAAGGGACCCGGTCGCCTTCTCGCAGCTTGCCGATGGCGATCAGCCGCTTGATATCTTCCTGAATTTTTTTGTATAGCGGCAGAGATTTCAATGCCCATCACAACCTTTATAATTTAAATAGTATATTTAGTATATTATTATAATATAACTTGACGTTTGTAAATGACGAAAACATCTTACAAGAGGATTCCAAGTGGAGACAGACTGCTCTTAACGGAGGTTTTTCTGATGATATCAGGAATGCCTATGCCTTGAAGTTTATAGTTTCTCTTCAAAAAAAACGGTCTGAACTAAGTTCAGACCGTTTTTTGGCGGGATATTTGATTGTATTCTTAGACCCGAACTTCGCAAAGTCCGGCTCATTGTGACCAAATCCAGCGGACCGGTACGACTTCAAGCCTTGGCTCGTGCGTCCCTGACAACTGTTCCGTCAGCAAATCGACGGCACGCCGACTTACTTCATCCAATTGCTGACGGATGAAAGGAATACCTTCGAGATCCGGATCATCAAATGCTGCCAGCTGCGGTTCGTTCCCTGTACCCGTCCAAATTTCCCGAATGGCATAGTGGGCATAGCGGGCCAATTCCGCGTTAACGGCAAAAACGGCCGTGATATCGCTCCGATCGCGCAGAAAACGGGCAACCTCCCGTTGTCCGTGCCCTTCTGCTATGGTCTCTAAATCCAGCATGCACCACAGCGTCTTATCTATAGGCAAACCCTGTTCCATGCAGGCGGCCTCGAAGCCTTTGGCTCTGTCGTCTGTAACCGAATTTGTAATTTCCGGTGTCAGGAATGCAATGCGCCTGTGCCCCGCCGCAAGCAAACTGGATATGGCTTCACGAACGCCTCCGTAATTGTCGGAGCTGACGCTGTATGCCTTGATCTCCTTCAAGAAACGGTCGACAAGCACTAATGGAACCCGGTCGAGCGACAAGCGTAGAATGGCGTTATTGTAGCTTTCCTGTTCAACCGGGAAAATGATGAACCCGTCGACTCCTCGTTCTTGGAACTGCACGATCGCTCGGGATTCTTCCTCCTGCGACTCGCGCGTAATGCGGATCAATAGGTCATACTGCCTTTCCGCACAATAGCGTTCCAGACCGTCCAATAGCTGCTGGTCGATCTTGGTTTTCATTGTCGGCAAAATAATCGCGATCGTCTTATTCGTACCCGACTGAAGGTGCGACTCTTCTAGAATGCCCAGCTCCCGAACGAAGGTGCCCTTTCCCCGATAACGCACTAACAAGCCTTCCTCTACCAAACCGTTGAGTGCGTTCTTGGATGTAATCTGGCTTACACCGTACCGCTGAGCCAAATCCTTCTCCGATGGTACTAAGGCGCCTGCTTGCAGCTTGCCGCTCTGAATGCACTGGCGTATGTCGTTTTGAATACGTTTATATAACGGATGCTCCATGTCTGACCTCTCTTTTTACGTCAGTCCCAACTGAAAAATAATATATATTTAGTATATCTTAAAATATATTAATTGCGATACAATCCATTTTAGAAAGCGCTTTCTAATTCAGTTTGGGAGGTTAATTGCATATGAAACGAAACAAAGGCTTCTGGAAGAAACCGCTTGCTTTCGTCGTTATGCTTGCGCTTGCTTTAACGGCAATTCCATTGTCGCCGGTTCATGCCGCTTCATCAGGCATGGCGTGGGCTTCGCAGCAGATTGCCATCTATACGCCGCCATCAGGAGGCGTATGGTATCCAAGGCTGCTCAAGCTTACGCCAAGCGAGTGGCTCGTATCCTTCGACACCAACGCTGGCGGGGGTAACACGCGCATTGTGGTCTCCAGAACGCAGGACGGCGGGTATACTTGGAGCGCTCCGGTCACGGCCGTCTCTAGTAGCTCGGGCAATGTCGGGAACGGTCAAATGTTAAGGCTGCCGAGCGGGGAAATTTGGTTAGCCTATCGGCAGGTCGTTCAGAACGGCTCGACCTATGATATCCAGCTTAACGTCAGGCGGAGTGTCGATGGCGGGCATACATGGAGCAATTTGCCGGGCGGGTTGATCGGGAGTTCAACCGCCTCCAGCTTTAAAGGTTTGTGGGAGCCGCATCTGGACATGATTAACGGCACGATTGCCGTACTTTATGCGGATGACAGTCCGGCTGCGGTCGGAACGACCGGGCGGCAAAATTTGTATATGAAAACCTGGAACGGAAGCGGCTGGGGCAACCGGATCACGGTCAGCGACGGAGTCGCCGCCGGCTCCCGCGACGGCATGCCGGTCATCACGCGAATGAATGACGGGCGATATATAACCGTATTCGAAGCCTCGGACGTTGCCGGCCACCCTTTTGTCATCAAATATAAAATTTCGCCGGACGGCTTCAATTGGTCGGTTCCCCGCCAAACGATGTACGTGCCCAACGGCAATGGCAAAAAGGCGGGCGCACCTTTCGTCGTGAAGCTCGACGACGGCCGTCTCATGGCCGCATTCCAGACCGATGAAAGCAGCGCCAATACGGGAGATCCTTACACCTCGATGTTTACGATGATCAGCTCCGATAACGGCGCGTCATGGCAGTACAAAACCAACGTTTTTCCGGTATCCGATACGAAATCCTCCAACTGGAATGCCCTGATGAGCATTGATTCGACCCGCGTCGCAGCCGTCACCAGCGCGACTTATCCGTCAAACGGCATCTATCTGCGCTTCGGGCATGCCGTGACGCCGCCACAAACGAATGTCGTCAACAATCCCGGCTTTGAAACGGCCAACGTGGCGGGCTGGACAACGTACGGCGATGATTACCCGAATCGGATTCTTATTCATGGAGCTAATGACGGCGTTGGGCTTCCAGCTGCCGAAGGCTCTTACTTTGTCGGTCTCGCAGGCACAAGCGGACCTTCGACCGCATATGTCGGCCAGACGATTACCGGCCTTGATAACGGCACGTATACGATGCGCGCCCGCATGCGCAGCAGCGGAGGCCAGAACAGCTGCGTCATGGAAGTGAAGGACTATGGCGGCAGCATGCTTCAAACCGGCTGCCCGGTAACGACAGCGTGGACGCCCGTCACGATATCCAATATTCAAGTGACGAGCGGCAAGGCGACGATCGGATTTTACGTATCCAATTCGTCCTCTTCCCAATGGACGGATATCGATCAGGTTGAGTTCTTCCGAAACTGATAGGAGTATAACCTCCGGCTAAACCAATCGTCTTAATGGACCCTCTCCACTATAGAAGCAGGCAAAAGCTGCATTAATATTGGTGAAATTGCTTTATTCCAGGGCTGTCCCATCAGTCATCGTAGATGGCAGTGGACGGCCCCTTCTCATTTTTAATCAGCAAAAAGAAAACTTCATGCCCTTTGACTTTGTTCGTTGTATGAATGATCATCACATGATCGCTCTCCTTACATCTCTGCAAACATCGCTTCCGACACAAGAAACGCTGTTCCGTCGTATTCATACCGCAGCCGGACCGCGACCGGGAATTCGCCAGGAGATACCTGGATCGGCACCGATGCATATAAGATGCCTCCCTCAACGTAATACCTAACCATGTTGCCAAGTGCGGGCTGATCCAGCCAAAATCCGGCGTCTTCCTCGTTATATTCAAATGTGCGTGTTACACCGACCAGCGTAAATTGAAAGATCCGCTCTCCCGCTTCTGCCGTCGCCTTGTAGCTTAGTCTGGACTTTACCGCAAGCACCGGATCGGCTGACATCACTTCTCTAAGATGAACGGTAAGAAGCTTTAACACTGATTCTCGCACGCTGGTTCCGTAGCCGGTTGTCAAAATGATCGCAAGAACATCCTCCTTGTTGTTCCTTGCAGGCAGCAATGCAACGTCCGGAAAATAGGATTCGTTGCTCACATTCTTCCAATCATGAAAAGTGTGTTCCATATCGCCATACTGAACGTGGATGGAGCGGATCATCCCTTCTTTTTGGATCAGAGTTCCGGTCATCTTCAGACCAATCTGTGCATCCTCCTTCAAAATCACGGGTTTTCCTTGTTCGTCTCCAGTCTTGAATTCCTCCAAAGGCGCTCCCGTTTCGTCTATGTTGATTTGCTCAATAAGCGAGATTTTGTGTGAATCGTTACGGATGGTAACGTCAATCGTTTCCTCATACGTCATCGGAATCGAATCCCGCAGCAGGAGACGGAGTCGATATACGGTTTGTGCTTCTTCTGCGTTTATCTCCTTTACGTGCACTTCATACACCCAAGGGCTGGACACATCATAGCGGTCCAGCGGCCATTTCACCTCGGAATGCTCCCATATGTCCGGCGATGGGCCGCCCCAGATGCCAAGCTCTCGCTGCAAAAGCGCTGCGGCCAGTGTCACAATCGTGCGGTCGTTATCCTGTTTGACCTCACTTTTTGCAAGGTTCCACCAATCGAAGTCGCCTCCTGCCCCAAGTAGGAAACTGGATTCAAACGTTCCTCCCCCTTGTGTGCCTGGACTTGGGGCTGCCGGATCGGGGATAGATGGGGCCAAGTTTCCGAACCAGATACCAATCCCTAACAGAAGCAGTAATACAGGAACGATGGCTACAGCAGCTCGCCTCCAGCCACGGCGGGTGCGTTTCATATCAACAAGCATAAGCCTTTTCTCCACATCCTCCATCATATCGGCTTTAAAACGCGGCTCCTTAAAGGGCGGTTCAGCCAGTCTCTTATTCCACTCCGGCTTCCATTCATTCATCGTCGTTCACTCCTTCCCACCTGGCGGCAACCTTCTTTTTAGCTCTGTAAATTCTAGACTTTACCGTCCCTGGCGAAAGACCTGTAATACCGGATATTTCCTCTATGGATAGCTGATGATGTACGCTCAGCACGAGGGGGTCTCGAAATTTGCCGGGTAGTTCTAGAACCTGCTGCCACAGTTCATCCGCCTCCTCCCGTTTCAAATATTCCGACTCGGCAGATGGCGAAGACATCGTCCCGTTCAGTCCATCCCCCGGGGATCTCTCTCCGAACAACACCACTCTGCGCAAATACGCTCGTTTCAGATAGGAAAGCGCTGTGTTTCGGGTGATTTTGAGCAGCCAGGTTTTGACGGAAGCCTCCCCTCGAAAGAAGGCAACATTTTGATAAGCTTTGATAAATACATCCTGCGCGACATCGTCAGCTGTATACGTATTTCTGGTGATCACGTAAGCATAATTCCAAACGTCCTCACCGTAGGATTCCATCAGCATCCGTATGTCCGAAATATTCAGTTCCGCAGAATGCTGCATCTGCATCTCCCTCAAGCTGTTCTCCCCCCTTATCAAAACAGACTCCACAAGGTCGATGAAAGTTCCCGAAATCAAATGAATATTATCCGGCAGTTTAATAAGTATTTTTCGTCACTTTAACCGATTCCCTTCGTGAACTAAAAAAGGACACCTGTTTTGGTGTCCCTCAGTTTATTTTGTGCAAGCTGGTCAGACTTGCTTATCAGCGGCGATTAATAAGAAAATGGGGCGCCTTAATGCATCATGCCATTCTGGATCCTGAAGCTGCTCGCGTTCTGGCTTAAGTTCAGACATTTCCCTAAACTGGAATCCTGTTTTCACTAACACATTTATCTGTGTGGCTATATTCCGATGGTACTTGGTGACATCATGATCAAGAAATCTAGATTGGCGTGCTCCTTCCTCATGATAGTGATCCAAAGGCCAGTGCAGCTTCTTCCCGTCCGGGCTATAATACCAATCTTGTTCGGCCACAGCAGTAAACACGGGATGTTCAACTGAAAAGACAAACGAACCTCCAACCGTTAGACTCTGATATACCTTTTTACAGATATCCTCGAAATCACGAATGTAATGAAGGGCAAGCGAACTAATCACGACATCAAACTCGTTAGCAGGGTAGTCAAAATCCTCTATTGTGGACTGCACATAGGCTATATTCGTATCATCGGTCATCAACCTTGCCCTCTCCAGCATTTTCTTTGAGATATCCACTCCGACCACAGATCGCGCATGCTGTTCTCTCACGTACCTGCAGTGCCACCCGAATCCACAGCCGAGATCAAGCACCTTTTTATCCCTGAGATCCGGAAACATGGATCGAAAAGCACCCCATTCTCCTGCACCTTCTAATCCTTTGATGGAACGGGGGAGTTGATTATAATTCTCAAAAAATCCCTGATCGTCATACTTGTTTTGCTTCACTGCAATCTCCCCTTCACGTCTTTATAATTCCACCCCATTATATTGATCCTATTTACATTTCTCAACGCCAGACTTGTTTCTGCTTTAAACATGATCCTGGATCGATTATTCTAACTCAAACCGTTTACTCCATATCTTCATCCAGATTCAACGTGAACACAAGTGCCCACTCTGTTTTTGTTAACGATTCCGTTGAAAAATCCGCTGTATGTATTTTATTGGTACTTGTAGCATGCATGCCAAATACATGTACGGGCTGATCTATCGTAAACGAACGTGGTCGCGTATCCTGAATCAATCGATGCTACAAGTGAATATCGCAGCCATCAAAAGGCAAACCTCTCTCAATCAGCTTAACAGCATGGTTTATTGCATTCTGTTGGTCCTCTGTAAGGGAGCTCTCATGACCATCCCATTCACCTAACCACCAGAAGAAAGAACAAATATTTCTATACTCCATAAACATGGGGATTGTTTGTTTCCAGAACTCGGAGATATGGTGTTCCTTCTCGTAACCCATGAGGAATTCACGCAAGAACTGCTGGGCAAACCTGTTTTTGGTGACACGATCCTCTGCATGCACTCCCCACCAAACGGCATGAGTGGCTGCTATTGCAATGTCTAACGAAAACCAGCCATAGATACTATCGTCAAAATCAAAGACCGTTATTTCACTGTTGTCGATAAAAAAATTATACGGATGGAAGTCATTATGGATCAGTCCAAACGAATCGCTGCCCCTAGGCAGTGAATCAATTATGCTCTCCATGGAAATCAATTTTTCAAGAAGTACATAGAAACGGCCTCGCTGCAAATGAGGATTATTGATATTTCTTCTGCTCCAGCTGTCTCTCTTTACAAGAATTTCTGATGTTTCATATATTGTCGATAGCCTATGCATCCTTCCCATGGTTTCTCCCCAATTCCTGAATACCTTTGGTCCCCATAGCTGCTCATTGTGTTTATCAAAAAAGCGACCTGCAGCCTCGTGAAAAGCAGTTGCAATATAACACTTATCTTCATCGCAGAACACGGCCATTAGTTCCTGATTACATGTATGAATGGGTAATGAAGCACGTACTCCGTTCTTCACCAAGAAACAAACCCAATGCACCTCCGCCCTTATCTTCGCTACGTATTCGTGTGATTTCAGAGATAACCGTAAGATATAGGACTGACCGCCCTTAGTAAACCGATACACTTCATTGGTTGAGTTACTCACGAAGATTAACGTTCCTACATTAAATTCGAAAGACTCTGCGGCTTTAAGCAATATGTTCGAGCTTGCCATAAGAATGCCTCCATCTTTATAAGAGTCATTTTACTACCGCCCAGATTGGGGCTCCTTGGGATAACGTAATGAATTCATGAATAGTTACTCAAACACAAATAATTTTAAAAGCCGCTCCTTCGCGAACGCACGCAAACCACTGCATAAGTTCGTAAGGTTTGGCGCATTGTAGTAATGCAGAGAATATAAAGGTTTTATCACAGCATGGAGGGATCGTTTTGGCGAAGAGCAAACAGCATCAGGAAGCGCATGGGATTGGACAAGTAGAACAACAGCTGAATAATCAAATGGAGGCTGCCGAAGAAATTCAAGGACCTTCGAAGCTGGACCGAGACATTAAAAAAGCCACTCACCGTCGGGTTGATCCATTGAAAGACCTTTCGAAATAAGGAGAATTGTCATGAACAAACAAAGAGCGATTGAAATTTCGGAATCAGCCATTATGAAAAATGTAACGTATCAGGATACCCCTATTTATATCCAGCATGTTAATGAGGATGAAACCGTTCGGGTCTATCCGATCGGAAACTCGGAGGAAGAAATGACCGTCCCTTTATCCAGTCTCACCGAGCATCCTTAGGATAGAAGATATTCACCCTAATATAAACAAACCTGAAATAACAAAATCCCATCTCAATTCCGTTGATGGGATTTTGTTTTTCTTAAACGAAATATGATTCAAGTAGTACAAGCTATACCCTTATTTCAACGATGCCGGTACCTTTACACCGAGGAGCTTCCCCTCTGCTTGGATGATGATCATACCGTTCGTCTTTAGGGTCGACTCGTGTAAATCCGCTCCAGTTGTTACTTTAAAGACTGGCCGGGACGTCATCAAGTTGATGCCGAGCAGTGTACCGTTACGCTGTGCCCGGTATAATCCTTTCCCATGCACATCAATCTGTGCAGCAGGTGCATCGCCGTTCCATCCGATCCGTTGACCATTTGCAAGTTTGGTGCCGGCTAGCTCCCCCGTCATTCTGTTATTGAAAATCAACCGTTCCTGAACCAGTCCGATCAACTCCCAGTCGCCCCCATAAGGGCGAGGAAAAGTTCGCAGAGGAACCTCACCCTTCTTATAGGTGTCAAAATTGTATTCAGCCACGCTATTCCCCTGATCCATGTATAACTTCCCTTGGTTTATAAATAAGCTGCCTCCGCTGTACTCATATGGCGGCTCCCCCGACATTTTCCAGCTATACTCTCGGCTGCTCTTCTTTACGCCTGTCTTAAGGTTATATACATTTACGATCCATTTGCGGTCCGGCAGCGACTGATAATCAGCCAGCAATGGAGAATAATAGTCAACCGAATACACGAGACCATCTTTAATTTGAAGCGCTGCTCCCTGACCAAAATGCTCCCATAACTTCTTGCCCGTCTTCTTCTCAAAGGCAGTCAGTTGAATAGACGTGAGCGCTCCTTGTACATAGAACGTCCGAAGGATGACTCCTTCCGCCTCCTGAAGGTAATCTGAGCCGTTTCCTTCTCCCGACGGCTCATTCATTTTCCAACGAAGCTTTCCTGTTGCCTTATCAAATGCGAAAGTTGCGCTCCCTTTGATTGCATAGAGCGTATCATACGTCGGCACCAGCGCTTCCGTTCGTAGGTGCGCATCCATAAAGATGGATGTGTTCGACTGCCATTTCAATTTTCCTGTCTTCGCATTCAGCGCGTATGGCTTCTGACCTGCCGATAGGCCGTAAATAACGCCTTTATCATAAACAATATAAGGTTTCAGGTCTTTACCGTAGCTCCACAGCCGCTTGCCTGTCCTCGCATCCATTGCGATGAGTTTGTTTCCCGCGAATGCAAATACCTTGCCCTCTTCAGCAATTGCCTGGTGACCTAAAACATCGTTTTCGCCCATATTCAGATAATTGTCCACCTTTACCGTCCAGGAAGGCTTCAGTTCGGGTACCTCGATTGTTGATGAATAATGCCAGTTACGTACCGAAACATCGGCAGTTTCTGCATTCACTTGCGAAGGTGGTACTAAAAGCACGCCCTGGACAGTAAGTATGCCTGCAGCGATGCTTGCAATGAGACTCCGTCGTAATCGAGCTTTGAAGCTTATACTTGTTTGTTTCTTCTTGATTTTAAGCATGAATAGACCTCCCATTTGTTATGGCTTCTTGCTTCACGACAAATATAACGCTCAAAGAAGGGATAAAGTTCCAAGCGAACTATAAAATCTCTTTAAATTTCCTTAAGTAATTGCCTACACGCAAAACTGTTTATCATGCCAAACGGGAATCACCCCAATTGACATTGGAGAAGATTCCCGTTGATTTAGTATTTACAATTCCAAATAGCTTTCGGCAATTTTCATCAAAGTTTCTTTGCTTACTCTATCCGTATTTCCCAGCACGGAATAGCTGTATCTTTGTTTTTTGTCCGGGCTTTCGTATACCCATTTCAACTCGCTCGCACGCGAAGGACCAAATTCTGTTAGCAGCATTTCTACGCCCTTCACATGAACCTTTTCCTGTTTAAATTCTACTTTCTCGTCAATATACGATGTGGGGTTGCTCTTCCCGGTCAGATTATTGATCATAACCTCGATTTTATCTTCGCCATTTTGATATGTAGCAAAGAGAAGGGAAATCTGATCTGTCATTTCAACTGGCATCATGGCATATCCCTTATTGGACTCTTCCGCCTGCTTTCTCAGTTTTTTAGCCATCGACGCTTTTCCTTCCGGAGAAGGCGGATTTACTTCCTGAACATTTTTAAAGAGCACTTCCGCCTTTTGGAATGTATAATTTCCATTGACTTTGTCTGCGATCTTAATGGATTTATCCGTAATCTTATCGCGCAAGTGAGAAAGATTTTGGAAGATAGCCACCTTCGTTCCCAGATCTGTTTGATGATTCGGGTTATTGGCAACCATATAGAACAGCCCAGCTTCCCCGTTCGTTAGCACCTTCTCCTTAAGTTCAAAAAATGCCTTAAAACGCTCTATTTCATCTTTCGATTCTGTTTTTCCGTACTCTTTCGTCGATTTAGTCTCATATACGACTTCGCCATCCTTATTTGTCAAAGAATGATACTGCACGGCCGCATACCCCGTGGATGCCATTAACATCATACCTACAAACGCAGTTAAAGCAACTTTATATTTCACAAAAAACCTCTCCTTTTCTTTTTTCTCAGTATGTAGTGCTCTCATTACTTTTCCTGTCAGGTCGGCGTCGGGAATGCGCGGGTCATCAAACAGTTTTTTCAAATCCCGATCCCTGTCCATATTCATACACTCCCACTTCCTTTACTTGAGCATAATACTTTCGGAATTTTGCAGATGTACGCTCGTATTTTTTACGAAGGCTTGCGCTGTTCTTGCCGAGAATCAAACCGATCTCCTGGTAGCTTTTATCCTCGACACAACGTAAGATTAACAAATTACGCTCTTCCGCCGATAATTTCGCCATGGCCTGATGTACGGATTCATCAAAATAGTTGGCCTCAATATGCATATCGACATCATTGTTATCTTTCTCATCCCGGTAAAAGAAGGGCAAATATTTCACCAATTTTCGCTTACGGATGATGTCAATGCATTGATGATAGGCAATCTTGTATAACCATGCGCCAAAATCCATCTCATATTGGGTATATTTCCGCAAGTTGCGGAATGTCTTCAAAAATACTTCCTGTGCATTATCCTCGGCTTCGGCATAATTGCCCAGCATATGATAACAATAGAGAAAAATCGGTTTTTGATAAACCTTCATGATTTTCTCGAATTTTTCTGTCCCCCCATCCAACACATCTGCAATGATCTGACTTATCTCCGTGTCATTCAAGCCCTCTCCCCCCCTTTCACTCTATACAACGAACAACTCGACCAAAAATGTGACAGCACGAAAAATCACTACAATCTAAAACGAACTTCGCAAGGAGCTTGTTCGGGTGGATCGCCATGTTCTGCACAGTTGCTGCATCAGAGCTGGTTCTCTGACAATCTGCAATACAGGGCCTAATTATGGGGCATTTTTGGAATACTAAAAAAGCTTGGGATCCTTTTCAGATCCCAAGCTTTTATGAGGAATATTTCTTGACTTACATGTTAACACGTCGCTCATAAACTCGACTTATAAGTTCTTCAATAATTTCATCCGGTGACCGGTCAACCATCCAGGTTTGACCATACATTTGCAATATTTTAATGAGTGGACCATCTTCCCAAAATCCGACGAATTCATCATTGAGGTAAATCTTTTCTACGACATGCTGGTTCATCTCATCGAGGCATTCTTCCAATACCATTTTCGCCACTGGATCGCTAATCCAATCGCTAATCAAGCTGAATTTATGAAATGATACTTCTTCCTTCCCGAAATCACAATACAATCGCTCCGTAATTCTTATATCGCGAGAAGAGCTGCCAAGCGCAATTTGGAAATAACCACTCTCCGCTACCCAGCGGTTATATTTGGTGTTGTAATAGGCAAAGTCTCTCTCTTCGAGTTCAAAAACAATCTGCTGTTTCTCCCCAGGAGCCAACTCGATTTTAGAAAATGCCTTCAATTCTTTCTCAGGACGTGTCCAGGTGCATTCTTCGTCATGCACGTAAAGCTGAACGACCTCTTTCCCTGTTCGGTTTCCGATATTCTCCAGCCAGAAAGAGACCGTGATCCCTGTCTCCGTTTGAGCTGCCTTCATATCCTTATAGGCAAATGAAGTGTAGGATAAGCCATGGCCAAACGGAAACTGCGGAGCGAGTTCCTTTCGATCATAGTATCGATAGCCGATGAACAGCCCTTCACGATAGTACAGCTTGCCGTTTTCACCACGGATCCTCATATGTGAAGGATTGTCTGAAAGCTTAACCGGAAACGTCTCGGACAGTTTACCGGAGGGACTCACCTGTCCAAACAAGATTTCAGCAATCGCTTTACCCATGCCTTGTCCGGAAAGCCATGAGTGAATGACAGCGGGAACATGCTGAACCCATGGACGCATCGCCAAGGCTGTACCACTGCTGGTCACCACAATGCACTTAGGTTGTACGGCTGCAACCGCTTGAATAAGCAGGATCTGCTGTTCCGGCAAATCAATGCCCTTCAAATCACGCATCTCGGATTCGGCGTACTCCGGCTGGCCAACGAATAGGACTGCAACGTCCGATTTTGCCGCCAATGCGACACTTTCTTTGATCATTTCCTCATTGACGGAGTCATCTTCAGGGTAACCCTCAGCATAACTCAACTCAACGGAATCCCCGGTCAACGCCTTCATCTCTTCAAATGGAATATCAATGCGTGTAGGCGTAACTTTTGCGCTGCCGGCTCCTTGAATTCTAGGTTTTTTGGCAAAACGGCCGATAATTGCAATGGAATCAGTTGACTCTGCATGGATCGGAAGGATGCCATTCTCATTCTTTAGAAGCACAATGCTTTCTGCTGCAGCTTTTCTCGCAAGATTATGGTACTCCATAGCGGATGCCGGAGCAGCTTCTTCCATACCGGTTACACGTTCTACGAGTTTTAGAATACGGGCAACGCTTTTATCGAGCTGCTCTTCTGCAAGAACTCCGTTCTCAACGGCTTTGATAATCGCTTTCGTGTTATAACCGGCTGGTCCCGGCATTTCGAGATCAAGTCCTGCTTTAAGCCCACGAATCCGATCATTCACGGCCGTCCAGTCTGAGATGACAACCCCCTCGTATCCCCATTCTTCTCTCAAGATATCATGCAATAAGTGTTCATTCTCGCTGGTATACGAGCCATTAAGCAAATTATAAGAGCACATGACGGTCCAGGGGTCCGACTTCTTAATAATTCGCTCAAAGGCGCTTAAATAAATTTCGCGCAGCGTCCGTTCGTCTACCTCTGAACTCGTCACCATCTTCTCATATTCCTGGTTGTTGCAAGCAAAGTGTTTAAGTGAAGCCCCGACTCCTTTGCTCTGGAGGCCATTGATGAAAGCAGCGCCCAGTTCCCCTGTCAGGCAAGGATCTTCGGAGTAATATTCGAAATTTCTTCCCCCAAGCGGAGTCCGTTTCATGTTGATTCCTGGGCCGAGCAGCAATTCTACGCCCATCTCTTTGGATTCATTACCAAGTGCTTCCCCGACTTCCTGCAGCAGTTCCGTATTCCACGAAGAACCGATAGCTGAACCCGTGGGATAACAAGTTGCCGGAACATTCTCTGTCGTAATCCCCATTTCATCGTCACTGTTCGTTTTGCGGATCCCATTCGTTCCGTCATACATATGAATCGGCGGGATGTTGAGTCGCTCGATCCCCTTGGTCATCCACATATTTAATCCCGCACAGAGAGATGCTTTTTCAGCAAGTGTCATTTCCTTTATTAATTCGTTAATCGATGCATTCATTTGTATCCATCCTTTCATATCAAGCTTCTTCTTGTAACTTCCGCTCTTTCTTCAATTCCTGCGCATCGTACAGTTTAAAAAACGGAAACCATACGGCAAACACAATCAGCAAGACAACGGCGAGCAGAATAAGTCCATTGAATCCGGACATGAGGTAAGTCGATACACCGATCGGCGTATACCACAGCTGAAAGATTTTACTCGGGATTTGTGCAAACCCCATATCAAGCGCTAAGTAGACGATAATGGGTGTAATTAGACCATTGATCCACATAGGCACCATCAATAACGGATTGAAAGCAACAGGCGCTCCATACACAACAGGCTCGTTAATATTAAATAGAGAAGGAATTAAAGTTGCTTTACCAATGGTTTTCAGCTTCTTGGATCTGGCAAACAGGAACCAAATCACAAGCGGTAAGGTTGCACCCATGCCTCCAATTCCAAGCCATCCGGAAAAGAATGTTTCAAAGGTATTAATGTTGACGGGATCCAGTCCCTGTGCCACCAATGCGGCATTTTCCTCAATCGCCGGAATCCATATGGCATACCAGATGGGCATCAGAACCCATGGGCTAACTCCGAAGGAATACAGTACAACCCCAATAAAGTTGAACAGAATAAACCCAAACAGGCTTTGCCCCATAGCATTAATAGGCTCAAACACGCTCACAATCAGTCCAAAGATATCAAAATGGAGCTGATATACAAGAACCCAGCCTAAACCCATGATCACGGCAATCGGTACCAGGAAGTCAAACCAATCCATGATAAACTCTGGCATGGAAGACCCTTTTTTAAAGAAAGAAAACTTCGCGCAAACATTCATGATGACGGCGATGAAGATGCCTACAATGAGTGCCGTTACCATACCCGCAGGACCGAAACGCTCAAGAACGAACTGAACGGTTCCATCCTCGTTTACGACGGGATTAAGCAGCATGAGGAATAAGGATATGCCGGTCATTCCCGCCAGCAGCTTGATTTTGTGTCTCTCCTTTTTCTCCATGACCGTATACGGCGTTAGAAATGCAATAAACAAACCGAGAAGACCGAAGCTGAATGTTGTAATTGGCGTTAAATCCGGCATTCCAGGAATGAAGTCTTGCAAAATTGAAATCAAAGTAATAATGGAACCAATAAAGATCATCGGGATGGCAACCATAATAGCTTCTTGAATCGATGCTATCCAAAGGTTATTTGTAATCGCATCCAATCTTGGCGCAAAGGATTCCGTCATCCATTTCATGAAACGCTTCATCTGTTTATTCCCTCCTGTAATTCTGTTATGGACATAGTTATAGTATAGATTCCATTGTTAACGCTTACTCGTTGTAAATTGCCTCGCCAATGGTCGTTTTTTGTTCATTTCTCGTCTTTGGGACCGGCTGAACAAAGCCACCTGAAGCGGACAGCAAAAAACACCCCTCTCTTATTGAGCGGTGGTGTTCTTGAAGGTTCTAGTGTTTAAAACTGTTTCTCAAAGGTGAGCAATAGGACACCATGCGGTGGAAGAATGAGTTCTTTATGCCAACCCTGATTCTCTACAATCTCTGTCCGGATGACCGGGCCGCTTCTTCCGCGAAGATACGCAAGTTCCTCCTCCGTCAAGGTTTCGGGTGCCCCCATGCGAACCCACTCGTCAAAAACGGAGCCATGGTCCCGGTCCATCTGATAGGTTGTGCATTTATAGGCTCCTGATAGATGAGGAATGCTGATTTGATACACCTTGCTGCCTTTCTCTTCGAACACGCCGTAACGGTTAAGATGGGACATCTCCGACCAGTCCCCGCTTGAAAACATATGATCCAAATGGACGTAATGATAGAGCAAAAGCTGCATGCTCCCATCTTGCTTCTGAGTGCCTACATAACCATCCCCCTTAACGGTTATCTCTTCCCCCAGTTTCTGAAGAAGCTCAAAGGCGTAATAGCTCGGCTTCTTAAGTCCATCCCGATTCATTAAGCCAAAGCCGCCATAAAACGGGGACGATGGAACAAGACTTTCCTCAAACACATCCGTAAAGCACCAAAAAGCCATTGCCTTTACATCTCCCAGTGTATTCATCGCATGATACATCACAAACGGGGCCATAAACATGGTATCGTGCAGCAGATGCCGGTCATAGAGCGAAAAGTTCCATTCGGTAATATGCAGCTCGATCTCACGGAAAGAGGCAAGCTTCATTTTTTCCTGCAGTCGATAGATGCTCTCTTTATAAAAGGTTGGCGGCATCATCTTCGTTAATAGGTTCTGCTCTGCTTTAAGGTGAGGATACTCCGAATAGATATGAAAGGAAAAGAAATCGATCGCTACTTGGCGGCTCTTACAATATTCCATAAAATCCTCGGCCCATGTGTCGTTCCAAAGTGAACCATAACCTAAAGCAGGGCCTCCTGTTTTTAGTTCAGGAAGCACCGACTTGATCACTCGAACGGTAGATTCATAAAAAGAGAAGTATTCCTCTTTGCTTCCTGCCCAGCAAACGCCTGATAAATCCGGTTCGTTCCACACTTCAAAGTACCATTGCTTTACTTCCTCAACCCCGTACCGATTTAAGCAATGCCGAACGAATTCACGAACGAGTGCCTCCCACTTTGCCTGATCGGCTGGAGGGGAAATATTCCCTTTCCACCAGAAAACCGTTTCGTTGGAACGGCTGAGCATGGTCGGCATAAAACCAAGCTCCACAAACGGCCTGATGCCGAGCCCAATCAGAAAGTCATAAAGCTTGTCAACATATGCCCAGTTATAAACCGGAGTACCGTCATCCTCTTCGTTGTATACCATCATCTCATCATTGAAGATGCCATGGAAACGTATGTATTCAAAAGGAATTCGTCCTTTAAGCTCGGTAAGCTGCCGACGCCAGTCATCGCGCAGCCCTTCAACTGCCCTGCCCGCTGTTGTGGTAACATTCCAGTGCTTTTTGTACCCTGTTGACGACATTCCCGGCTGAAACTGAATATGCTCATGATCCGTAACAACTGCTGTTAAAGGGTTTTCCCTCTCCGGTTCTTGATCCGACTTCACTACCAGGTATCGATATAACGATCCCATTGCATTTATCGTATCTAATTCATAATAGTCTCCACTAGAGGACTCTTCGTATGTAAGCGGTTTTCGATTCGGCTTATCCTGAAGTGAAGCAGCGGCCTCACGATACGAGCTTGGTGTACACCCATACTTTTCTTTGAAGTACTTATTGAATAGCTTTACGTTCGCAAAACCGCAATCCATCGCAATTTCGGTAATGCTCTTATCACTTCCGGATAGCTCCGACTGGGCCTTCTCCAAACGGATCAGCGTTAAATATTTTTGGAAAGGAATACCGATTTTATCGGTGAAGAAGTGAGAAAAATAATGCAAGCTTAAGTGCTCTTGTTCCGCCATCGTCTGCAGCGTAATCTTCTCTTTGTAATTTTGATCGATATAGGTAAGAACCCGGTTCAACCTTTTATAGTCATAACTCTTGCCGCCTTCATCGGCTTCCGGGTTGATTCCATCCGAAAAATATCGCAATAAATGTCCACATAACGTTTGCAGCCTCCCCATGGTATAACTTCGATAGCCTGGAGACTTCTTGTTCATTTCCCATACCATCTTCGCAAGCTCTTGCTTGATTGTGTCAAATCGAAAGCCGCTCGGCTCAGCCTCAGTCGTTGAATTACAGGAAATGATAACGTTATTATGCAGCCACTCCGGGCCAAACTGAAGTGTTAATAAAATATTGTCATGGTTATTCTGTTCAAACTTATGGATCGACATGCTGTTCACCACAATGACATCGTCCTGATGCAGGGTATACTCCTTCTGGTCAAGATGCAGGATAACAGAGCCTTGGAGAACATAGACAATCTCCACCTCTTTATGCCAGTGAAAGGGAACATGCTTCACACTATTAACAAACAGCTTAAAAGGCATATCATCTTGATGCTCGATAAATTCATAAAGGTAACGCATAATTTGTCCTCATTTCTAATGAACTGTAAACCATATATCTTTATTTTACATATCGAACGGATTATTAAGTGTTTCATAGATTACAATTATGTTCTTACATATAGAAGCCTATAGAAGCTTATCATCATAGCATGTATAGTTTACGATGTTTACATACATTAGAAAACAGGCTATCCGGAGCACATTCTTCATGAAAGGATAGCCCCGGGTAGTCATTCATTGCAAATATACTTGATTCACAAACGTAACCATAGACGATTGTACTCCATAAAATAAACGATACCGTATTTGTATGAATTACGGTCAAATACACTTTCAGATTAGGAGCTGTTTTTGGTGAATTCAAAAACGAAGCTGACCGGAAGAGTTATTTTCCGAGGAGACCCAGGTTATGAATCGGCACGTAAGAACTGGGATCCCCATACGAACCGGTTCCCCAAGGTGTTTGTTTTTGCTCAAAGAACCCAAGACGTTGCCAACGCCATAAAATGGGCTCGCGAGAATCATGTACCCATTCGCGCCAGAAGTGGAAGACATGCGCTAGAAACCAATCTCTCCCAAGTCAACGGAGGCATTGTAATCGATGTAAGTGAAATGAAGAAAATTAAGTTAAACAAAAAAAATGGAACGGTTATTGTTGAGACGGGTAATAGAGTAGGAAGAATTGCCAACACGCTTGCTGCGCAAGGATTTATAGCCCCCTTTGGGGACAGTCCTACGGTTGGAATCGGGGGAATCACGCTCGGCGGGGGAATCGGGCCGCTGCAGCGGACAATCGGCCTGATCAGCGATAACCTGATCGAGCTGGAGATGGTGGATGCAAATGGAAAAGTGATTGTTGCCAATAAGAAACAAAATGCTGATCTTCTATGGGCATCCCGTGGAGGTGGGGGCGGAAACTTTGGAATATACACAAGATACAAATTCAAAGTGCGCCGGGCACCAGCAAAAGCAACCGTATTTAAGATTAGCTGGCCATGGAATCAATTCGAAAAGGTGTTAAAGGCGTGGCAGCAATGGGCTCCATCCGTCGATACCAGGCTGGGCAGCGAATTAAATATTGGCCCGAAAAAAGGCGGCAATGTTATGATGGAAGGGTTGTTCCTCGGATCAAAAACAGAGGCCATTCGACTATTAAAACCTCTTACATCCGTTGGAACGCCAACGGAGAGCATCATCCGCTTGCTGCCTTATACGGAGGCCGTGAAATTCTTATTACCTCCTGATCCGGTCCTTACCCAAAGGTTCAGCAACCAGTTCTCTTCCGGCTTCGGAAAACGTCCTTTCCCCGATAAGGCTATTAAGGTGATGCGCCATTTTCTCGAGAAAGCGGAGGCAAATTCTACCGCCGGATTCTTTTTCCTCAACTGGGGCGGCGCTGTAAGTCGGGTTTCCCCTAAAGCTACTGCGTTCTTCTGGCGTAAAGCGAAATTTTATGTGGAATGGAACACCTCATGGATCAAACCATCCGATGCAGCCCGAAATATCGCCTTAACTCGCAATACGCGCCGAAAATTACAGCCCTTTATCGTGGGATCCTATATAAACGTACCAGACCAGGGAATTGAAAATTCCGGGCCGGTTTACTATGGAGCTAATTTTCCTAGATTGCGGAGAGTCAAAGCTAAATATGATCCTCAAAACGTATTCCGCAACCCCCAAAGCATACCTCCGGCTTAGTGAAGCGAGGATTGGTTATCGATAACGCAAGTTCAATGATCCTATGGTTCATGTGTAATAAAGTGAAGGGCTGCCCAAATGGCAGCCCTTCTGTCATAAAACAAACAACAAAAGGATCTAATGAATAGCGTCATGATATACCGCTCACTTGAGATTAAGATTGCTGTCTAAACTCCTGCGGAGAAACGCGGTATACCTTTCTGAACATTTTGGAAAAATGCGAGAAGTTATGATAGCCAAAGGTTTTGGCTACTTCGGATATGGGGATGGTCGAGGTCAAGATTAAATCTTTCGCCTGCGACATCCGGACAAACAATATGTAATCTGTAATCGATTCGCCTACCTCGCGTTTGAATAGACGGGACAGATAAGCAGGATTGAGATGTACGAAGCCGGCCAGCTGTTCTCTTGTGATCGGTTCGTGCAAATGCTCCTTTATATAGGATTGAATACGTTGTATCACGGAGCAATTCGGATGGAGCTGATCATGGATGACCTGAACAACTTGAAGAACCGATGCTTTCAATTGTTCAAGATTACGCGGCTGTGCATACAGATGAATTCCTGCCTGATCCTGAAACAACTCCAACGCAGTCAGTCCATTTTTATGAAGAATATAATGCACCATTTGCATAAATTCTTGCCGGAAGCCTTCAAGCTCACTAACCGAAAGCTGCGGATTTCGGCTCAGCTCTTCGATACGTCCATGAATCTCTCGCTGCATTTCGTCCAGCTGCCCATGCTCCATCAGGAGGGTCCAGGTCGATAGTCGCGGAATCATCGTCTTCATGGAATGGGTACCTAATGAAGCCAGCAGATACACTTGGTTGGATTTATTCAAATTGTTGTACTCCATCTCCAGCAGCTGCCTGTATGTATCGGCAATTTCATACAAGGTGGAGTGATGGCCGATATAGCAGGAAATATTACAACCAAAGTAGGTATAACAGTCCTGAATGTATTTTTCACAGCGCAAGTTCAGTTCATGAGCAGCATCCCCCTCCTTCCCCTCTTCTCCAACAATAAGGACGACATTCACCCCCTGTTTGGTCTGAATGACCTCTCCTTTGCCGGCCGGCAGCAGCATTTCGGATGCACCTTTGCGGATGGCGTATTCCATGATCTCTTCATCCTTTGTGCTGAGCTCGCGCAGCCAGGATTCCACGCTCACCAGAACAGGCAAGAATACTGCATCTTGCAGTCCGCTAAGCTCATGCTCTTCAAGAACATCCGTAACATTAGTTGGAGTGCAGACGATTCTGCCCGAAAATACATCATTCCAGAACTTATCCGTGATCAGACTTTTTTTCTTCCGCCACAGCTCATAATACGGTTTGTAATGCTCGCGCATATGACGGAGTTCCTGCTCCTGTTGAATAGTTCGCAGCGCTTTGGCTATGGTTGCCTGAAGCACATCAAATTCTATCGGTTTTAACAAATAATCGAAGCCATCCAGCTGAATCGCTCTCTTCATGAAGTCAAAGGCAGAGTGGGCGGTTAGAAAAATGGTTTCTGTATCGGGAGAAATATCATTCACCCGCTCAAGCAGCTCAATTCCTGTCCCCTTGGGCATTTCAATATCACAGATCATAATATCAATCGGTGTGCGTTCAAAAATTTGTAATGCATCGCGCATATTATAAGCCTCATACACTTCAGATACCTGCAGATCCTGCCAATTCACACCGCTCTTAATTCCCATGACCGCATAAATCTCGTCATCTACAATAAGTGCCCTAAACATGCGACTACCCCCATACAGATCATCAATATGAAGTAAACTCCTCTACCGTTCGGAAAGGAAGTACAATTCTTATCCTGGCCCCGGAATCCGGAGCGTTATCAAACTCTAGGCGAGTCATATGCCCAAAGATATGCTTAAGACGATACTGAACATTGGTGATTCCTAAATGCTCCCCTGTCTGATTCTCCATGAAACCGCCCGATTGCAATTGCTCCACCACTTCCCGGGAGAAGCCACTCCCGTTATCGGAGATCACAATCTCCAATTGATCATGCACGGAGAGGCAGATATGTATGGCAATATGAAAAGGATGATCCATGAAATCAAATCCGTATTTGATTGCATTTTCAATAAAAGGCTGAATTAAGAGCGGCGGAATGGCCGCTTGGTCTGCGCCATCCGATATATGTATTTCATAGGTGACTCGCTCTGGAAACCGGACCTGCTGTATTTTGATATAACTCTCCATATGCTCCATTTCTTCCGCAATCGTCACCGCGACTTGATTCGTCTTCGTTGTAAAACGGAAATACTTGACGAGGTTCATGCACATGAGCTGGATCACGTTATAATTCTTGATCTCAGCCAAATTGTAAACGATATTGATGGAGTTCAATAAAAAATGGGGATTGATTTGAAGCTGTAAATGCTTAAGTTCGGCCTTATGCGCCTTGATCTGTTCCTCATAAACGCTGATCTTCAGGTCATGAATCTCGGAGGCCATGCTGTTAAAAGCTTCGTTGATCATCGTGAATTCCTTTGCTTTAGAAGTATGAAGCCGCGTATTCCAGTCCCCGTGCTTGATCCTGCGCATTCCGCGGACAAGATTGTTCATGGGCTTCAGAATGATCTCATTGAGATAAACCAAATAGACAATCAGAATGATGAAAGCCACGATGGATATGATGATAATGCCTCTACGAAAGTGATACAGATTCTTCAGCATCTGGGACTCGGGTACAAAAGCGCTTAGTATGACATCTGTCCCCTGAATTCGATTCATGACTACGATAAATTTTTGATCATCCCTCTTCACGATTTGATACACTTCGTTGGATTCAGAGGCAAGAGAGGTATTCAGGCGGTTCCTTCCACTAGCTGACGTGTTGGTAATCAGTTCTCCCTGCTCATTCACAAAGCTGGCAAAGCCATGTTCCAGATGAATCAAATCCAGCGGTATCATCAAGTTCTCCAGTTTTACAAACGCCCCGAGGTAAAAATCATCCCCCGTATCCACCAGTCTGATCAACGCGTATTTATGCTGGCTGTACTCAATGGCCTTCCATTCGCGGAAATAGGCGCTGTCCGGTTGAACCTCCTTGACGAGCTGTTCAATGGTCGTTTTGATGGACAATAGCTCTTCGTAGGATTGAGTCTTGATCGGTGTAGTGAATATATCCTGCTTCTGTACGGAGTAAATAAATTGAAGATCGACGCTGTTGTCAAACCGGTGATAACGCGTAAGCGTATTCAAGATTCTGGCTTTGGCAAGATAGTACTCATCGGGATCATTCAGAAGCTGTGAGAGCGCCGCAATGTTCGGATCTTCAACAGCAATGTTGTACAAAAAATTCGTCTCCTTGTTCAGTGCCGCCTCGATCTGGTGGGAATAGAGGATCATCGAATTTTTATTTGAATCCGCCACCTGCTCCCTGATCGTATTGGATGCATAGTAGTTGTTGTAGAGAAGCAGGGCCAGAAGAGGAACCGCGATCGTAAAGAATCCGATGATTAGCTTAAAGCGAAGCGAGTCTTTAATATTCAACATAGGCATACACTACCCCGGCTTCATGGAAAGTTAGCAGAATGGCTTTGAACTATAGCAGGTCATCTACACTCTGAGTATAGTCACACATAGGAAAAAAAGGAATCCCTTATAGGACACACAACGATAGTCCCGGTTCGGAATCCCCCTATTCCTTATCTTCGTTACTTCTGAGTTTCTGCCCACGCCGCCAGCTGTTTTTCAACTTCGGCTTTCACTTTGTCAAAGCCGGCAGATTTCCGTTTTTCTTTCCACTTGGCAATGATTTTTTCAGGATCCACCGCTCCGGATCTTAACGAAGCTCCAAACTCTTTCTCGACATTCGCAATGGATGCCATCTCCGATTTGACAGGCTCTTGATTAAAAGCAAATCCGAGCGCGATGGAATGCTCCGCTCTTTCATTAAACTTCTTAAACTCTTCCCACTTATTCGGATCCTCGTTTGTCCATAGATAGGAGTTGAATTGATTCCCGAACATCCAGCCCCCCGGATTCGGATAAGTTTGCGTGTCCGCGTTCACGCCTTCGGGAAAATCAATCATGTTATCGGATTTCTTCACATAGTGAATGCCTTCGATACCCCAATCCAGCATATTGAGCAGCTTCGGATCGCTGTACAGCAGATTAAGGAACATCATGGCTCGTGCAGGATCTTTGGACGTTCGTGAAATACCCAGCATCGCGCCTTGCGCGTCTCCTGTCGTCGTAAACGGCTCCGCCGTTTCAACTTGCACCACCTCAACGCCCGAGCTTATGGTCATCTCCTTGTCTTTCCCTGGCTTCAAGGATTGGGCAACTGCAAAGGCTTTACCCGCCTTAATCATATTCATCCCTTGATCAGCGTCTGATGTCAGGATATCCTTATCAAACCAACCGTTCTGATTCCACTGATGCATCCGTTTATAAAAATCGATGAACTTCGGATCCTCCAGGGTATCCACGGCTTTCAACTCTTTACTTCCTCGTGGAATCGAGAGATTGGCAACGATGCCATCATAATTGGCGGCTTCCCAAACGTTTGTGAATTTGCTTGAAACGATGGGAGTCACGCCAGGTTCATTGTCCTTAATGGTTTGGAACATGGCTTCCATATCTTCCAGCGTTTTGATGCCATTCGTATCAAACTTGTATTTATCAACCAACTTCTTATCAAGCAGGAATCCGAAACCCTGGCCGAATTCTTTCTTGGTAGGAAGTGCATACAGCTTGCCGCCAATTCTGGATCCCTTAATAAATTCCTCGCCAAGGATACCCGGAATATCTTTTCCGTGTTCGGCCATCAAATCATCAAGTTCCAGATACTGCCCTTTAGCGACATCCTTCGGATACGAGAACCAGCTGGCCGTAAACATCAGATCAAACGGCTCATTCGAGATTTTCATCAAGTTGGTCTTATCATCCCATGAAGCCCACTCAATAGGCTTGAGCTCAATGGTTGCATTTATCTTTTCCGTTAGATATTTGCTCATTTCGTCCTGAACAAGGAGCAAGTCTTTAGGAGCGGTTGCCGGATATACGAGCGTTATTTTATACGGTTTGAGTGAGGAATCTGAATGTTGTCCTGTTTCATCGGTTTGTTTGCCCCCGGTATCCGAAGTATTTTCGGTCCCCCCCTTACTGCAGCCTGTTAATGCCAGCATTCCGCAAAGCATGATCATAAGCACCAGATGATGCGCTTTTTTCATATCCTTGAGTTCTCCTCTCAACTATTAACTTTTATACGAATTGGAGTGCGAATCGCTAACCTGCCCCACCTCCTCTAATGAACGATCGTATGGCTGTTAACCTTTTACGGCACCGGTTGTGATCCCGCTAATGTAATACTTCTGAAAGAACGGGTAGGCGAACATCAAGGGGGCAATGCCGACAATCGCAAGTGCCATGCGGACGGTTTCCCTTGGCATCTTGGCGAGCAGGTCCCCAACCTGAGCCGAACTGTTAGACTTCATTAGAAGATACTGAATGTTCGTAAGCGTCTTTGTCATCAGATATTGGATGTTATATAATTCAGGTTTATCGATAAACAGCATACAGTTGTACCAGTCATTCCAGTAGGATAACGTGTTAAACAGTCCAATCGTGGCCATAATCGGCAACGAAAGCGGAACGACGATTTTAAAGAAAATCTTCAGTTCGCTTGCACCGTCAATCGTCGCGGATTCAACCACGGATTCAGGTATGGTCGAGGCGAAAAAGCTCCGAATGAGCAGCACATTGAAGGCACTTAACAGCAAGTTGGGAATGATCATGGCGAAAATCGTATTTTTCAGATCAAACATATTTACATAAGTGATATACCAAGGTACCATTCCGCCGCCAAACAGCATGGTGAAAAAAATATAAAAGGAAATGGTGCGTCGAAACGGCAGCTCGGGCCTAGATAACGGATAAGCAAAAAGCGCTGTTATCAACAGGCTTACCACCGTTCCAACGAGCGTGGTCAAGATCGTAACGCCGTAAGCTTTCGCTATTTCCGAAAAATCATGGAACAAAAATTGATAGGCCGCAAAGCTGATTTGACTGGGAAACAACGAGTATCCGTTCTGCAGAATGGAATCTTCACTGGAGATCGACACCATAAAGACCAGGATAAACGGAATTAACGAAGCAACTGTAAAGGCCCAGAAGAACAGGTGAATCGAGGATGCGCCGATCCATTTTTTAGTACTCAACACCTTCACCATTTCTACCTCCCCCCTCTGTTAAAATAAAGCGTCACGTTTATTAATGCGTCTTACTGCCGTATTGGCTACTAGGATGAGCACTAAACAAACAACGGATTGATAGAATCCAGCCGCTGTCGACATGCCGATATCCCCCGATTGAATCATGGCACGATAGACAAAGGTATCGATGGTATTCGTTGTCGGGATTAGAGCGCCTGTATTCATAGGAACCTGATAGAATAATCCAAAGTCCGACCGGAGAATGCCGCTGACCGCAAGCAGGGTCATGGTGGTGATGACTGGCAAAATAAGCGGGATGGTGATCCGGGTCATTTGCTTCCACTTGGTTGCACCATCAATCGTGGCGGCTTCATAATATTCTTTGTCTATCCCGATAATGGAGGCAAAATAGATGATGGATAGATAACCTACGTTCTTCCATGCATTGACGATGACCAGGATGTACGGCCAATACTTCGGTTCCCCATACCAAGATACAGCCTCAGAACCAAACCAATGGATCAATAACCTGTTCACAAGTCCGCTATCCACATTCAAAAAGCTGTAGACCAGATAGGCGACTACGACCATCGAGATGATATGCGGCAGCAGGAATGTGCTTTGATAGAAACGGCTGATTGCTTTATCCTTAATTTCATTAATCAGCAGCGCTACCAGAACGGCTAAAACCAGGTTCAGCACAATAAAAACGAAATTATAAAGGAAGGTATTCCGGGTAATAACGTACGCATCCTGTGAGTTGAACAAGAATTTAAAGTTATCGAAACCCGCCCACGCGCTTCCCCATATGCCATCGACATAATTATAGTTTTTAAATGCTAGAATCACACCGTACATCGGGACATAGTTGTTGATGAACAAGTAGACGATCCCCGGCAGTGTCATTAGCAGCAGCCACTTATACTTCTTCAGCCTCTTCCTTAAATGAGACGAACCCCTCATGTTCCAGCCCCTTCTTATCACGTCATGTAAACCCTTACACCCTCATTCTATAACCAATGGTTTTGGTCAACCACTATCCATATGACTTTCTGATACCACAATGGTGACTTCTTTTCATCCGATTACAAATTGAAGCAACACAAGTCCGAATAAGCTGTTGAAGTTTTTAAATGCAAAAAAAGGGGTGCCCCAAAAGGTCCAAAGACCTTGGGGCACCCCCGCTGTATGTTGTATGACGCAATGCGTACGAATCCTTCTTCCAATCGCAAGTCATGCTTGATTAATATAAAACAAGACGTTTTCATAGTATTTCATAAACCTTTTATAATCCGTTGTTTCCTTCAGCACAATTATGGTTGGATAAGCATTTACTTTGCATTGTTTTAGTGCAGCTAATACATTCTTCTGTTCGATGCAATAAAATTTGCCTTCTTTATACTCAATAAGAAGCGGTGGAAGAGCAGCTGCGTCTGCTTCATCGGTACAGTCTTTCCCAGGCATGATTCCATTAAGTTCGATGAGACGCAAAGGAAATTTAACAACACCGAAATACAAATACTCTTTTCTCATAAAATCATGTAACCTAGGAGCAGCATTTCGGGAGTGGAGCATATAACAATGAATCCATTCTTCGAGCATTCCGATATTCGCATATTGCACTGCCGATCGTACAGTTGGAGCATAAGTGAATTGTTGGTCATTTTTCTTCGAATAAATGATTTTCTTAATGGAATCCAAAGATAAAAAGTACTCGTCCGCAAGTTCCGAAACCGTTACCCCATTGGCATACTTATTGCGAATCATAATATTACGCCTTTGTAATTGATTTCGGTAACCCGACTTCTCCCCCCAACCCCTTTTTTCCTCTCCAGTAGGAATATAAAGAAGTTTTCCTGCAGCGTATTTCTGAATTTCTTTCAATAACTTCTCAGGTATGATATCGCTGGCATTTTCATATTTCATAGGATCACCCTTTATAAGGCGTATATTCGATCCTTCAGTTGACCGATAGATTTCATAATAGAATTGCAAGATTCTATGTCATCGATCGACGCATGCCATCGCAAAACATCGATTCCCTTATAATACGCCATACATAAAAATCGTTCTTTAAAATCCGGAATGACAATGTTCCTTTTTTTGCAGTACTCGAATAACAATTCAGGTATGTTTAAGTAAGGCTTATTTAAGTCCATAATGACAAAGTCTAAAAGGAAATCGCATATGCCGGATCTGCTCCAGTCTGGGAATCCGACCGTCGTTTTTCCATCTGTGATCATTATTTCAAAAAACGTGTTATTATTAACTAAATAACGTTTTCCTTCACAATAATCAATTCTAGCGTCCATTTCCATCAAGTATTTTTCGACAAAGTCACGATCTAAAATCGTTGTATCAAAGAGCTCCTTCCAATTAAACCAGTATCCTTCTTTATCTTCTGCAAATGTGTCAATTAGAAATTGCCTGCAGGTGCTATACTCTGTTTTACAATCCTCGTTGAACTCACCATAGCCTTCTATTCCCGCTATATCCGCTGCACTAATTTCCAAGACTTTGTCAAAAAACAACTCGTAACAATCTGCAAACTGAGTTGGGCTTAATTCATCTGCGACAAATCCATTTGGTGTCATACTTACCTGATCCGAAAGCATGGACTTAATTATACTGTCTTTACTCATGTTCATATCTCCTTTACATCAACAATGGTTATACACATCAGCTGCGCACCTGATATGGGGTAATGATAACATTGGTCATGTATGGGATATAGGCAACGAATAGGTTTAGTCAACTTTACACCAGCCTCTTGTGATTACTTCCATTCTAACAATAGAGCTTACCCTCAATCATCGTCCACTGCACTTGATACGATTCGTCCATCAGGACGAGATCCGCATCGTATCCTACCTCGATTTTTCCTTTACGAGATAAATCTAGAATACGGGCCGGCGTTGTTGAAGCCATGTGCACGGCATCCTCCATTGATATTCCGTTAGCTACGGTCAGACGTAACGCTTCATTCATAGTCACGGTACTTGATGCTAAAGTGCCATCCGCAAGCCTTGCAATCCCCTCGGAAACGGTAACATGATGACCTCCAAACATATAAGTACCATCACCTAATCCCATCGCCTGAAGCGCATCCGTAATAAGCACCATGCCAGCAGGTCCTTTGAGTCGGTGCATTAATCTGACAATGGCTGGATGAAGATGGACTTGATCGACAATCGCTTGCAAGCTTACATGCGGTTCTTCGAATGCGGCTACAATCATTCCGGGATCTCGATGGTGAATCGGTCTCATGCCGTTAAAACAATGGGTTACATGACTCGCTCCGGCTGCGAAAGCCAGCTTTGCTTCCTCGTACGTGGCATCGGAATGAGCTACGGCAATCACAACATCCTGCTCTTTCAGATAGGATATGAGCTCCAATCCTCCAGGCAATTCTGGTGCGATCGTTACCATTTTAATGAGCGAACCCGCTTCCTGAAAAATCAACTTTATTTCTTCCAGATTCGGATGGCGAAGATATTTCTCGTTTTGCATCCCTTTACGCTTCGGATTCAAATAGGGGCCTTCCAAGTGAATGCCAGCGATCCTTGCCCCTTGTTCTCGTCCGATTACAGATTTCACGCTGCGAATCATGTTCAGCAGGTCTTCCATCGTCGAACTCACGGAAGTTGCCAGAAACGAGGTGCATCCGGTTGCAGCACAAGCCCGTGATACTTCTTGAATGCTGTCCTCGGTTCCGTCCATCATGTCATAGCCATTGGCCCCATGAATATGAACATCAATCATCCCCGGTAAGAGCCACATTCCTTTGCCATCAATTCGTTCATCATCGCCTTCGATCTTTTCCATTTCTTGCGTCGGTTCTATTCTCGTCAACTTCCCGTTCGTAATCCAGACCGTTGCAGAAGGAAGTATTTGATGAGGCAGGTGGACTTTAACATGTTGAATGATTTTGTTGTTCATTACTACTTAAGCTCCTTCCCGTTGGTTATGAGTCTGACACTCTATAAGTGTAATATTCTTGTTGTCTAATATTTCTTGTATTTCAGCGGGAATCGATTGATCGGTTACAATAATATCCACGTGATCAAAGTCTAACTTGAACCTCGATTTCACCGCGAATTTGGTATGATCCGCAACAAGTATAACCTGGTCCGAGCGCCGCGCCATTTCTCTCTTCACCCGGACATCTTCTTCGTATGGATAATAGAGTCCGTCAGGTTGAATTGCCGTCGCACCGATGAACGCTTTGTCGGCACGGATTTCACTGATTTTATCAATGACGGAAGGACCGTATAATAGCCGGTTTTGGGTATGCAGGTAACCTCCGAGCACGTAGATGCTCAGATCTTCTCGCTTGGAGAGTATCCCTACATTATCTATGGAATGCGTAACCGCTGTTATCTGTTTGGCTTGAATATGTTCCGCAACAAATTGTACGGTCGTAGATACGTCCAAGAATACCGTTTCGTGGTCCCGAATCAGTTTAGCGGCATGCTCGCCTATCACGTTCTTGCTCGTCGGCTGATCAATAAGCCGTTCCTGATAAGAAGTCAGTTCCTTTTGCAGTTCAGGCAAGGCTACCCCTCCGTGCGTTCGAACAACAACTCCTTCTTGAACTAATCTGACGATATCCCTGCGCGCGGTATCCCGCGACACTTGAAAGAATGAGCATATCTCTCCAACACTCATCGTTTTATGTTGTTTTAAGTAATCCAGGATTTTTACTAATCGTTCCTCTTGGAACACATCCTATCCCTCCCTGCTTAAGCATTTACATCCTAAATATAAGTATATATAAGTAATTTAAAACAATCAATAAGTATATATAAGCTTTTATTGTTTTTGTTAAAACAAAAAAAAACCACGATCATCGCGGTTTTTAAAGTACGCATAGGCTAGATCTTCGACATTTTCCATTCCGGCAATCGTGACATAAGCCCAGATACAATCGCAGATAGAATGAAGACAGGCCGCTTCTTGCATAGAAGCAGCCTGCCCTTACCATCGTAGCAGGAGAGCCGTTAATAAGTAAACGACTGTTGTACCGTGCCAATCCGAGCGTTTGCATATTGGATTTCATTACATCTCATATTTTCAAAAGCTTGCACTGCTGCATTGGCAACGTCAATATCTTGTGCGCTTGTTCCTCCGCTTACACCAATGCCGCCGACAACCTTGCCTTCGTGAACGAGCGGAATCCCCCCACCAAGTATAACGACTCTCCCCTGATTCGTTGTATTAATGCCAAATGTAGCCCCGCCTGGAAGCGCGGATTGCGCTAAATTCGCTGTCGGCATTTGCATCGCTACGCTGGTCCAAGCCTTGCCGATGGCAATATCGATACCTGCTATTCTGGCATTGTCCATTCGATGAAAGGCAATGAGGTTTCCCCCTTCATCGACGATCGCTACATCAGAATTAAGACCCATTTGTCGTGCTTGGTGTTCAGCAGTCTCCAATAACTTCTTAGCCGCAGTTAAAGTGAGTTTGTACATGGTAGCTCTCCTTTACATAAAAGAAATACTACATTATATTGCCATTTCCTATATAGGTGAATTGCCCAATTCCAGTATTGCAGAATGCATGCTAAAGAAATGTCTCGGACACCCATTCAAAAAATTTCCCCTTCTCTTCAAATTGCGGATAATGGGCAGATTGATCAAACGCGATAAACTCCTTCTGATCGGCTTCAAGCCTATCAAAAAAATCTTTTGCTGCATGGGAGGACGTCATATAGTCATAATCGCCCATGATAAAGTAGCACGGTATTTCAAGTTTCGTTACAAGCGTTGGCAACGGATGTTCTATAACCTCCTGCAACAAAATCTTTTGAGAATATGATATCCCGACGTTATACCGAATGACGTCCATTAAGTTATACTCGCTGCTTAATAGCATCCCGAGGCTATCGCCGTCGGGACTGTCAATAAGTCTTGAAGCTCCACCATATTGAATGACATAATTTCGTGGAGTGAACATCTCGCCCTTTTTGATTTTATCGGTTAGTCCTTGCAGATATAAGACGTCTTCTGCGTTGCCGGCCTGTTGAGCTTGGCTGATTAAGTAGGTCAAGCTGTCCATCTCGCTTGTTACGGTATCCCCCATCTGACCAATCCCCACGTAAGCCTCGTATTTTTCGGGTGCCTTTTGGGCCGCCTGTGCAGCAATATACGTGCCATAAGAATGTCCAATAAGGATTACCTTTTCTTTGCCCAGGCGCTCCGAAACATAATCGGTCAATGCCAACAAGTCATCTACCAGCAATTCCGATGTAAGATTAGAGTAGTCCTCAAAAAAATGATAGGATTTTCCGCTGGCTCTTTGGTCGTAATGAACAACCGTAAACCGGGTTTCCAACAAGTCTTGATATGCCGCCGCATATGGGATTTCCGGGGCTCCAGGTCCTCCGTGTACATATAAAATGACGGGATTATTCTTGTCATTGCCGCGTATCATCAGTTCTTGCTTGCTTCCATTGATCTCTACTTGTTCTAATATGCTAATACTATTTTCACCTTTGATGGACGATGTCCATGTAGGAAAAATTAGGGCTGTTATGAGTAGCCCTATTAGTGTTATACCGATAATTCTTAATGTTTTTTTCAATTTTCTCATGGTCTTGGGACACCTTTCAGCTTAAAGCTTGAAGTAAATTGCGGATTGCGGAAGATCCAATGTAGATTTCATTACATCTCATTGTACCTTAGGCTCGTTTACTCCAAATCCTTCCTGAGACTGAATTGGACCTAGACCCTAGTCGAAGAAATCAGCGGCATTAGAACATAGCTAATAACAAAAAAAGCCGCTGATCTTGATACAGATCAGCGGCGCAGAAACTACCAGGAGGATAGTTCGGTCCTTTTCCAATTGTTTTGGGCAACGCAAACATATACATATTTGTCGTCCCAAGAGATCTGGCCTTGGCTGCATGCAGCAGTGGACGAAGCGGGCGTATACTTTTCGCGAAGACGCAGCATATCCCCGTTTACATCAAGCTTGGTGTCGGGTTCATTCGTGCCAATTCCGATATTGCCGTCACTGCGCTGCACGGTGAGTGGGGAATCGAGCACTTTGCCGTCATCTCCATAACGGACGAACTGCAGGTTGGCACCTGCATTGTCACCCGATTCCTCTAAACTGTCGGCCCGTACGGCCCATCTCGGTGTCGTCTCATTATCCTTGCCGGCTGCACTTAGTTGGATATCCCGGTTCGTCCCGCTTTCGCCGGCTACCCGCAAGATACCACTCATGACATTGAAATTGGACGAATGCGTACGGATCTCGCTTACGTCGGTGTCAAACGGAATTTCAAACCGGGTAAACAACTGGTTGGGGTATTGACCAGTCGGCGACATAGTCGTCTCGAACGAGATATGCTTATGATCCTGCTGCTCCGGATTGTTTGCCTTGTCATGGGAAATGATCGCCGTCTTGTCCTTGCCATTCTCGTCAACCCAGACGATCGCCGGCTTGGCCCTTTCCGCCGTCCATTGCAATCGAATCAGATCAGACTGATGCCCTTCTTCCTCAATCCACTTCTTGTCGGTGGACAAATGAAGCCGCTCATTGTGCGGAACGCGTATATCGTCGCCGTTCTGTTCGGATTGTCCAAGCTTCGTTGCCACTCCCTGCTCCTGATCCGTACATCCTATGCCGAGCAAGAAGAAGCTCCCCATTACAATCATAATCGTCCCTAATAATTTCACAGTGTTTCCCTCCGTTTATCTGCGTGATTCGAGTTCATTCGTAGTAATGAATAAAAATACTTTGTCTGATCGTATTATATCCAACACGCAGCGTACACCCATTTCATCAAACTTCCCGAAAAAATGATTCTTTTCGTCTATAAAATTTTGTCGGTATTCGTCCGAAAGGTGTGCTTTGGTTGGTCATACTAATTAACCCAAACCATTAGGCTTCTGCTGGCTCAGCAAGAGGGACTTTTGGGTCATTGGGTAGTGACTGGCTGGTTTGAGCTTAAAACATGAAGTCCTAGTCTTCCATGATTTTCGCCATCGTTAAAACAAAAAAAGCCGCGATTTCCGCGACTTTCAATATATGTGATTAATAAACTTCATAATTTTGTCCAGTTTGAGCTCCTTCTACGCTTTTTTTGAAAGCAAGAACTACGCGACTAGCAGGAACTGCTTCAAAGCCGGGAAAAAAGTCGCCATATTTCCCCAGTGATTCTTGTAAGACATTAGGGCTAACACTATTTATCCGGATTCCCCTAGGCATTTCAATCGAGGCGGACTTCACGAACGCTTTAACACCACCATTTGCCATGGCTGCCGATGCGCCTAGCGGAATGGGATCATCCATCATGATCCCCGTAGTTAAAGTAAAGCTTCCACTGTCATTAACATAGTTCATTCCCAAAAGAACTAAATTGATTTGTCCTTTCAGTTTGCTTTCAATCCCTATTTCGTTTAACTCTGGCGTTAATTCTGTAATAGAAGCAAAATGAGCGCCTCCTGTTGCACTAATGACTGCATCCACTTTCCCAACTTGCTCATACATGTTTTTGATGCTCTCCATCGATGTAATATCAACCGTTACGTCCATTCCGTTCCTTCCGGCACGAATAATTTCATGTTTTTTCCCTAGTTCCTTGGCGACCGCTTGTCCAATCGTACCGCTTGCCCCAACAATGATTATTTTCATGTTTGCTCTCCTTTCTGTCTAAAAAAACTTGCACCATGATTCATTTTTGGAATTTCCCTTGGAGATAGGAATCCCACAGCTGATGAATAAATTCAATATTGATTTGGTTGTGGAAAAATCCATTCAACTCATCTTAAAAACCATATTTATATTAACACATCATCGGGAAGAGAAAAAAAGTCGCCCAGTAGGCGACTTTTTATACGCAGATGTTTTTCCTGCAATGAAAATCTATTTAAAGCGATTCCCTGCAAAAATCAGGACCATTCACCAATGATCGCTTGTATGCGCTGCTCCACTTCCGAACGTTTCTCTTCCGTAATACTTCCCGCTTTGGCTTTATTCAGATGTTTGAGCGCATCGTTCAGATGCTTTACGGCCTGATCCTTCTTGCCCTGCTTATGCTTCAGCTCCGCTTGTTTCAGCGCATTGCCGATCTGCTGACTAAGCGGATGGCTGATATCCCCCTGCGACTTCCAGGACTGAATATCGTCCATCAGGGAGCCCAGCCTATCCGGTGCCGCCCCATCAGACACTTCAATCTTCATCAGCTGCGTATCGTTCGTGTAGTAAATGTTGCCGTCATGTCCCAAATTCACGTGTTGGGATTCCGCCAGCGTCTTGTGCTCCATCGTTTCCGGATCGACCACGGTGACATGACCGGCAAGCGTCAGATACATGAGGCCGTCCTCGCTCCAGCGAATATAGACCGGACGCCAATTGCCGTATTTCTCAACACCTTCGTAAATCGTCTTGCTTTTGACAATTGCCTGGGTGTTCGGGTCTACAGCGAAAATCGTTCCGTCAAAAGCCGCCCACAGCAGGCCGTCCGGACCAAAACTGGTACCGCTGATAATATGAGGCGTAGGAGAAGCGCCTTCAATGGAAGGTACCCATTCCTTCTCTACTTTACCGGTCGCGATGTCCCAGATAAACAATTTGGCCGCCGGTTCTGAAGGAGTGATGCCCAGTCCGCCAGCAACGGTAGTGGACCCGTAAACCTTGCCGTCTTTCACCGCAATGCCGACAATCGACTGATTGTTGATGACGTTCTTGTATTCGGTATAATTGCTGCCGTTGACCGGATCATAAATGGTTAGGGATCCGCCGAGTTTGCCGTAATCCGGAATGGTACCGATAAACAGCTTGCCCTCCGCGGCTCTCATGATGAACGGTCGGTCCTGCCCGGTAATTTTAAACAGGCTTTTGCGCTGCGTCGGATTTTCCGCATTGTATTCAAAGATATCCGCGCCAGGATAAACGCCCATATACATCTTGCCGTTCATGGACACCATCCCTTCCGACTGACCCATAGGGAAGGTCTCGAAGGTACCGGTCTCTATCGAATACGCAGACCCTGTACCCCCAGGGTAACCGCTAATGAACAGACGTCCATCCGGACCGTTCTCCATCGTCTGAACAGGAATCGGGTTGCCATTCACTGGATACGGAATCGCCTTAACCTGCTTGGTCGTAAGATTCATGAAGGCTACACTGCCGCCGAATTGAACGGTTGCAAGAGAAACACCTGGAAGATCCGGATCGTTCGGAACCTCCACCCAGGCCGTATTACGCAGGAACGTTCCGTACACCACACCGGTGTCAACAGCAGCAAGGGTATTTAAATCCACTTCCATCAGATGGTTATTCTGTACGAAATAGATTTTATTGCTGCCTTCCGGTCCATAAGAGAGACGAATGCCTTTATTGTTCAAGTGGTATGTCTCGCTCCACTGCTGCAGCTCCAGATCATAGAACAGAAGCGCGCTGTTTCCTTTGCTGATGCCCGCAACCAAATATTTGCCCGCAACATCCAACTGGTTCACCATGCCGATATCAACCGCTCCGTTGTAGCTCGGAAGCTGGATGGTCTCCTTCTCGCCAGACTCCACATTGACCTTCACAATGCTGCCTTCTATCCCGATACCGACATACAGATATCCGTCATGATACGCAGTGGAACGACTGTAGCTTTGGCCCGTGCCTACGATGCCGTAGTCTTTCATTTCCCCTGTAGAAGGATCATAGCGGCCCGCTTTCGCATGGGGATAAGAACCGAAGTAGACCCGGCCCTCCTCATCGTGAGACAAGCCATATACGACCTGCTCACCGATGCCGCCCAGAACTTTCAATTGTTTAGTCACCGGAGAGTAGGAGTACAGTGTACCGTTCCCCCCGATATACACCGTCCCGTCAGGGGTCGTCAAATGCGTCCAAGAGCTTTCGGATCCCGTTAACGGGTGCGTGCTCAGCACTTCTTTGGTTTTCAGATCAATGACATGAAAGATAGCCGGCTTGCCGGATACCGTTGTGTACATAACCTCGCGCCCGTCCTGAATTCCGAATGCCCCGTCATAAATCGCAACGCTTTGCATCGGGGAGCCCAAATCGATAGGATTACTGTAACTTTTTCTAATGTCCGCCGAGGCGCTTGCCGGGAAGAAAACCGCCGTCAGTAACGTGACACAAATCGCGAGACACAGGCGATGGAGTCCCTCCTTCACGCGAGGCTTGCTGTGGGTTACGTTCATTAATTCATCCTCATTTCTATAATGGAATGTACTATAGACAAAACAACTGTCCGACCTGTAGCGGTAAAATGGATCGTTTTACCAAGTAAGGATCGCGGCATCCCTCCCCGATTAAGAGTGAGCTACATCATGATGTTCTGGTATTTATGTAGTTCATATACTCGCAAAGAATTTAGCATATCTCCTCTACAGTGTCAATTGGTTCTTATCTGGTCATTATCTTAAAATAATAGAATCGTTCAGCATCGCTAAAACTTTTAAATACTATAAAGTAAAAAGCTGTGACCACGGTGGTCACAGCTTATGAATCCATTTGTCTCTTGTTGTTTTACTTCCCAGCACGGACATCAGCTCTTCCTCATCGATCAGATAAGAGAAGTATTGCTTCAATTGTTCGCGGAACAGCAGCATCTCATCCAGGCTTAGTGGTATATCTTTGCAGGTCTTATATAGATGAGCCATTTCACGGTGCAGGTTGAGACGGGATGGCCGTCCCTCCAGCTCCGGGTCTACATTCTCGGTAATATAGCGGTTTGCTGGTAGGCTGTACGAATGCCTGCGGATGTATTCCTGCACTTCATCGGAGGCCAGAAAATCGGCAAAGCTTTGGGCCAGATCCCGCTCTTTGGAGTGAGCACTTACCCCGATCCCGGTGCCCAATAGCAGAGTTGTCCCATTATCAAAATGCGGCAGAGGCGCCACGTCATAAGTAAAGGACGCTCCCTTCAGCTGGTTGAGCAGATAATACGTCGTCAGGATGACGGAGACCTTCTGCTCACGGAACAAATTCTCCGCTTCAAAAGCCCCTTGAGCCAGCGCTAACGGGAACATGCCGTCCTCATGAATCAGCCCGCGGAGCCAGGACAGACCCTCGATCGCCCGGCTCCATGACGAATCAATCTCCATATCGCCTCTACTCTGCATGAGGAAGATGGGCCATCGGTTCAGCGAATACAATTGCAGGGCCAGACTGTAACGTCCGGGGCTTTTCAACTCCTGCAGCATTCGCTGAAGATCGTCCCAGCTCCAACCACTGTCCGGCTCAAACTGGCGTTTTTCCCGAAGATGTTCTTTGTTGTAAGCCAATATCACAGGAGAATGAATGAACGGCTGTGCCGCCAGCTGGCCTTCAGCATCCACGAAGGGAGCATGCAAAAAAGTGTAGGTTGACGCATAGGGCTGCTGCGGGAGAAACAGACCTGTATGTCCGCTCTCCTGAAAGTGCATCATATCCTGCATGTTGACGGACAGCACGTCCACAATACCAAGCCGCATCAGGTTCGCGATGCTTTCCGCATGTTCATAGGGCAAGTCCACGATTTCCACTAAAATATCCGGATGCCGCTCCTGAAATAGGGAAAGCAAGGCCTCCATTTCCGCCTCTGCATATAGAGATGGATACATGCCGAAACGAATCTTCCGGACTTGTCCGGTAGAGGCAACCACCTGGGTGCCCACCCGGGGCACTTTAACGATCAACCCTTCCTGGACCAGCTGGTCCAGCGCTTGCCGGACTGAATTTTTGCTTAGACCGTACAGCTCGATCAAAGACATTTCCGACGGAAGATAATCGCCCTGAGCGTAAATGCCGTTTTTAATTTTTTGGCGCAGGTCGGTCACCATACGCTTCATTTTATTTTGAAAAGTATACCGGTCGGATTTAGCCATATGTGTCCACCTTTATTTACCATATCTGGTTTACTCCATCAATCCATTCTTATAGTATACTCACTCTTCCGTTCGTTTGGCAAAATGAAATCCCATGGAAACTGTATCTGGGCAGATCATCGTTGAAATTAATAATCAACAAAAAAGGATTTATTCATATCCTCTCGAACATGATATTTCGGTGCATGGATTGCAAGGTTTCATTGGTTACCATCCCCTATACTCAATTTTGAAAGGATGGTCTATATGGATTGGCTGGATCGTATGAACAACGTTATGGAGTATGTAGAAACACACCTGTCTGATACGATTGATTTCGATATCGTGGCTAGAATTGCCTGCTGCTCAACATACCATTTTCAGCGAATGTTTCCGTTCATAACGAATGTGTCGCTTTCAGAGTATATTAGACGCAGGCGGCTGACCCTTGCCGCATTTGAACTGCAGCAGAGCGGTACAAAGGTCATCGACATCGCTTTAAAGTATGGTTACGAATCGCCTGAAGCATTTTCTAGAGCGTTTAAAAAAATGCACGGTGTGATGCCAATGTCAGCGTGCGACAAAGGAGTTACACTGAAGGCCTATCCTCGGTTATCCTTTCACATTTCGATTCGAGGAGATGTTGAGATGAATTACAGAATAGAGGAAAAACAGGCTTTTGAGATGTTCGGCATATCAACCCTGGTGAATAGCGATGGCGATAATCCTTTTGTTGATATACCTGCTTTTTGGACGAAGTGCATATCCGACGGCACTGTTGATCGAATCCGAACAGCTGCGGGTCTGGGGGAAAATGGTCAGATTCATGGGGGACTATACAACAAGGAAGGTGGAGAATTTTCCTACCTGATCGGTTACTTTATACCCCAGAGTGGCATGCCGGAAGGGTTTGAAAGGCTCTCTATCCCACCTCAAACCTACGCGATATTCTCAACCGGCCTTTATCCCGACGGGCAAAGCGGGATCCATGCATTGTGGAAGCGCATTTGGGCAGAGTGGTTTCCAACCTGCAATTACGAACCGGCAAATGGTCCTGAGTTTGAAATGACTTACGATAGAGGCAATAGCATGTATGAAATGGAAGTTTGGATCCCTGTCGTTAAGAAGTCTGGATCTTAGAATGGAAGAGCAGCACGGGTGACTATCACTCGTGCTGCTTTCATCATTCACTTGCATAATTGAGCGCCTGTAAAAAAGCCGCCATGATAGGCGACTTTTACTCTCCAACGCTATATTTCCCTAAATCGCTTTAAGTAAAAACGGGATACTTCCGGGCATATTGTTTGGACACCCGGTACAATTGCTCGACCTCCAACCGGTTGGTGGCACTGAACTCTTCGTGATTTTTCGAACGGCAGCGATAGTTCGTCAGTACGCCCTCCAGCATGAGATAATACTTGGCATTCACTGGATAGAGCTGCCTTTCAAGAAATGACGACACACTGAGAAAATCGGACAGTTCCCCTGCCGCTTCCGGTTGACTCTCCCAATTTCGGAACAGCCACGTATACAACTCAGGGTGGAAGTTGACCATCACGCCGCTGAAGCCGAAAGCGCCGAGCCTGTAGCTGTCCAGAAGCGTCGCCGTGTTGGCGTTGAAGATTTTCAGACTCCCGCCCTTGACCGCCTCGAGTTTATCCCCGAATAGCTGCAGGTCGCAGCTCACGTCCTTGATAAACCGAAAGCGTCCGGTATCCGAGCATGTCCTCAGCATTTCGGGCGTCAGAAGGCGCCGATACGGGGCTGGACACTCATACAGTCCGAGAGGTACGTGTTCCGGAATGCGCGCGAGCAGCTTATCGAGATTCGCCAGCCACACGTCATCGGATTCCTCAGCAGCGGCGAGCCGGTTCGTGATTAGGACCACGGCGTCGACGCCGGTTTCCGCGATTGCGTTCAGCTCCGCTACTTGATCATCAAACGCATCCGATACATGACCCGATGCAATGACCGGTACCCTGCCGGCCGCCTTCGCTTTGACGAAGGCGGCGATCAATACGCGCTCCTCCAGGGTCAATGTATACATTTCGCTGGATTGACATACGGCAAACAGGCCGTCGGCCCCCCGCTCGATATACCAGTCGATAAGCCGCTCCAAGGCCTCGTAATCCACTTCGTTCTGCTCCGTAAACGGCGTTAGCATAACCGGCCAATTGCCGTCGGTAATTATCTGATACATATGCGTCCCCTCCCGAATGGTTCGTATCAATGGTTGAACATTATTCTTTTGATGTGAGTATATTTTGCGGTTCCCTTCCTTCGAATATATCAAGCAATGCCTGAGCGGTTATCATGCTGACCCGCGTATACGTCTCGAAAGTTTCGGCTGCGGTGTGCGGCGTCGTAATCAGGTTTCCGATCTGCAGAATCGGATGGTCGGCGGATACGGGCTCGGACTCGTAGACATCGATGGCCGCCCCGGCGATAACTCCGGAAGACAGCGCCCGGGACAGCGCCTGTTCATCCACGACGGCTCCTCTCGCGGTGTTAATGAAAATAGCGGATGGTTTCATCCTGGCAAAAGCCTTGTCATTCATAATATGGTGCGTCTCTAACAGGCTAGGTAGATGCATGCTGACGATGTCGCTATGCGCCAGCACTTGCTCGAAGGTTGTCATTGTAACGCCGTATTCCGAAGCTTTGGCTGTATCTGGATATTTATCATAAGCGATAATCTCGACATCAAAACCCTTTAACTTCTTCGCGGTGAGCTGGGCGATATTACCGAACCCTAGAAGGCCGATCGTTCCCCCAGCAAGCTCGGAGCCGACAAAGCGTTCCCAGCCGCCGTTCTTCGTCGATCGATCCAGCGCCGGAATGTGCCGGCGGACCGAGATCATCAATCCGATCGCCAGCTCGGCCACCGCGTTGGCATTGCCCCTTGGTACATTGGTCACTTGTATTCCATATTTCCTTGCAGCCCCCAAATCGATATTGTCCACGCCGACGCCGAAACGGGCGATGCCTCGAAGCTGCGGGGCAAGCTTGAATACCTCCTCATTCCAAGTGTCCACGCCGGCGATGACGCCGTCGACCGATCCAACCACTTCCTTCAGCTCCTCGAACGTCAGCGGACGTCCGAAACGATTCTCGATAATCTCGCATCCATGGCTCTCGAGCAGCCGCTTCGCATCCGCGCACAGTTTGGAGTAATTCGTAGCCGTTACTAATACCCTTTTCGCATTCATTATTTAACTCCTCCTACCGTCATTCCGCTTACCATATATTTCGATGTGAACAGATACATCACGATGACCGGAATCGATGCAATGATGGAGCCGCCCATCAGGGGTCCCCACGCGAATACGTCGCCGACGATCATATCCGACAGTCCCAGCGTGATCGTCTTGTCTGCGCCTTTAGTGACAACGACCAAAGCGTATAAATATTCGCTCCAGCATAACGTGAATGAAAAAATGAAGGTAGCCGCAATGCCCGGCGCCGATAATGGAAAAATGATGTGGGTCATCGTACGGATTCTCGAACATCCATCGATCATGGCCGCTTCCTCGATTTCGTCCGGGATGGATTTGAAATAGGAAATGAGCATCCAAGTAGCATACGGAATCGTGATCGTCGGATAAATCAGCATGAGGCCGTAAATGGAATTGTTGATGCCGATTGCCGTCACCAGCATGTAGAGCGGGATAAACAGAACGGCCCTCGGCATCAGGTACGCATAGAGGATGCTCTTGGAGATGAAGCTTCTCCCTCTAAACTTGAGCTTGGAGATCGCATACGCAGCCAGCATGCTGACCGTAATCGAGAACAAGGATACGATCAATGAGACGAACAAGCTGTTTTTGATATTCGTCATAAATCCCTTTTCGTTGATCAGCTTATCGTAGGCGGTGCCGAGAAATTCCTTCGGCCAAAACGTAGGCGTCATGGAATAGATCTCCCCGTTGGACTTGAAAGAGGTAATCACCATCCAATATAAAGGGAAGAGCGCGAATATTAGCAGCAGCGCGAGCGTCGAGTATACCGTAATTTGCTTGCCGAGCGAATTCTTCATCAAGATCACTCCTTACTTGTCGGACGCCAGCGAACGCTTGGTCACATAATGGATCAGCATGATCAGAGGCGGCAGCGTAATGAGGGATATCGCAATGGCTTTACCGAGACTCATGTTCAGAAAGCCAACGGTATAGCTAAGCGTGGACAGCACCTGCGTGCCGTTGTCCGGGCCGCCGCGTGTCAGAAGCCAGATGATCTCGAAGTCGTTCAGCGTCCAGATGGTGGTGATAACGGAAGATAGAATGGTCACTTCTTTTACCGAGGGGAGCGTCATGTAGAAAAACCGCTTGACTGCTCCCGCTCCATCCAGCATGGCGGCTTCATACATCTCTTTGGACACCGTCTGCAGGCCGGCCAGAATGGCAATGCCCATGAACGGAATGCCGCGCCACACGTTGACGAGAATGACGGAGAACATGGCCAGGTCAGGTGTGGCCAGCCAGCCGACGGGACTGTCGATGATCCCTGTTTTGAGGAGGATGGCATTCAGCACGCCGCCGACGTCGGAATAAATCCACTGCCAGGTAAAAACGGAAACGATCGTCGGAATGGTCCACGGAAGAAACAGCATCACCCTGAAAAAGTTTCGGGCGACGATATTCTCGTTGAGCACGAGCGCCATAATCATTCCGAACACCGCTTTCAGAATGACCGCCACCATCGTAAAGACAACGGTGTTCCATACCGCCTTCCAAAACACGGAATCGGTAAACAGCTCCGCATAGTTCCGCAAACCGATGAACGTTTCGGGAACGCCGACTACTTTATTGGTCAAGCTAAGATAGACCGCCCAGCAAAAAGGGAGCGCCATGACAGCCAGCAAATAAATTAGTACCGGACTCATGAGGAGGTAGGCCAGCCTGCTGCTTGTACCGCCTTGTTCCCGCCTAGGCGCCGGGGGCTTCCCCGGTGAGGTTTGAACTTCCAAGCTTTTCATGGAGAGCACCTTCTTTCTGTCGCTTCAGGCTCGTCCGCAGCCACGGACCTTGCATCGATGCCTTGTATTCGGACTGCGGTAGCCTGATGCGCGGCTAAGTCATAACCCTACTTCGCGTATACCGCCTCGATCTTACTCTGTAATTCGTCCACTGCTTGCTGAGCCGTGAAGCCTGAATCCAGCAGCATTTTTTGGAAGACGTCGTTGACATATCGAAGGTTATAAATCTCTCCAGCTTTCGGATTATACTCCCCGGGGTATCCAAGGAAAGCGAAATGTGCGATGGAGTCGACGAATCCTTTGTTCTTCTCCTCCTGCCAGACGGATTCGTTTGCCAGATCCGTGTAGATCGGACCGGTCAATGGAGCCCCGTTCTGCACCCACTGGCCGTACCACGTTTTGTCCGCCATATATTCGATGAAGGATTTGGCGAGCTCCTTGTTCCGGGATGCCTTGAATATGCCCAGATTATTGCTAATGCCAGGCACTACGGCTCCCTTCGGTCCTGCGGGCAGCATGGCGATCCCTGTATTCTCGTACAATTCGGGATTATCGTTCTTGATCGTCGCAGCCAAGCTTCCTACGTTGAAGATCATGGCTGATTGGCCGCTTAAATACGATTTGTTATTGCCGCTGTCATCCCATCCGATGGAGCTTGGAGGCGTCACCTTATCTTCGATGAAAATGTCCCTGATCAGCTGAACCGCCTGAAGAGTTTCGGGCGAATTCACCGCCACGTTCTTGCCGTCCTCGGTATCGAGGGAACCTCCGTAGGACCAGATGATCGCCCGGGTGAGCCATTCGGCATCCGAATTGCCTTTCCCGTAACCGAGCCCTGCACCGTATATCCCTTTGGAAGGATCCGAGAGTGCCTTCGCCATTTCGCGGAATTCTTCCCAGGTTCCGGGCGGCTCGCTGTACCCGGCAGCCTGAAGCATGTCCTTACGGTAATATAAAGCCGTGGACTCGGTCCAGAACGGCACTCCGTATAGCTTGTCCTCGAACGTTACGGAGGTTTTCAGGCTGTCCTGTATTTCCCCGTTTGCCTTCTCCACGCTGACCACAACGTCGGTAACATCCTCGAGAACGTCCTTGGCGTAGAATTGTCCGACTTCCTGGTAGCCGAAGAAAGAGACGTCCGGCATTGTACCCGATTCGATGGCTGCCGACCATTTCGGATAAAAGTCCTCGTACGCGATAAACTCCACGTTGACATTCACGTCATGCTCTTCTCCGAACTGCTTTGCCCTCTCTTGGATCATCTGGTTTTGCTCTTCGAACATCTGCTTCTTCATCCAGAATGTCAGGGTTTCCTTCCCCGGATCGGCATTCCCCGATCCGCTGTCTCCCGTTCCCCCTACGCTGCATCCTGCCATCAATAACATGGTTAAAGCTGCCGTTATCCATCGTATAGAGGTTTTCTTCATCTTCATCATGTTCACCCCTCAGCATATAGTGGAATGTCCTTACACCATTCATTGTAAGGGCTTCATAAACAGGGTTAAATGATATAGGCTTAACATCCCCTCTCCTTACTTAACATGATAACGCTATCGAAAGCAGCGGCCGAATTACACAAAAAAAGCCCGCTTCCAGCGCAAACGCATGGCTGGAAACGGACGGTATACAGGCTTTATTAGGGCTTTCCGGCTTCCAAGCTGTTTCGGTATTCTTGGGGCGTCACGGAATAATACTTTTTGAACACCCGAATAAAATAGTTCGGGTTGTGGTATCCCAGCTTCAGGGCAACTTCGAAGCTCTTCAAGGAGTGGTCGGCCAGCAGCTCGGCCGCTTGCTCCATCTTCAACCGGAGCACATAATCACTCAAGTTCGATCCGGTCTCCATTTTAAAGAGGCGGGACACGTGAACCGGATGCATATACATATGATCCGCAATGGCTTGCAGGGAAATATCCTGAGACAGATGGTCCCGTATGAACCGTTTCATCCGGGACACGGCAGCGCTCCGGTCGCTGCGGGTTGCCTGTTCGGCGCTAGACTCCAGTAGAGGCAGCACTTGACCCACCCATTTGCCGAGCGTGGCCGCGGTTGTGCATTGCGACAGTCCCGTTACGTCCGCAAGGGACGCTCCGACGATATCGGCCAGACCGCGTCCGTTCTTGTGCGCATACGCGCTTAGCGAGGAGTATATAAAGAAAAAGGCTTCGATTACATGCTCCTGCGATTGGCTGTGCGCGAGCGACAATTCCTTGAGGATCTGCTCAAGCTTCTCTTTAATCTGCTTCCAACTGCCGGATTCCAGCAGATGAGGGAGAAGCGGGGGCTCATAACACTTTTGCAAGGAACGGACCGGATGAAGCTCCTCTTCATCTTCTGCGTAAACGAACATATCACTGTGACTGCCAATATGGCGGCGCAAAGCGAAAAGACTGTCCTGGTACAGCTTTCGGACATCTTCCGGAAAGGAACCTCGTTTTCCTATCAGGACGGAGATCGTTCCTTTCAGGTAACGGCTGACGTTCATCTGTAACTGCGCCGCGAGATGCTTGAGTTCATTTTCCTGTGCATGCTCATGGGGGTGCATCCTGTCCGCCGATTCATCGCTTACAAAAACAAAAAAGACGAGATATCCGTGTATGTCCCTGCATCGCCACAACCGAAACCGTTCCCCGAAGATCTCGTCCGCCATGTTACCGATCGCGTACTCCATGATGGAGGAGTCATAAGGACTCATTTCCGTCAGACGGTCCTCCATCCGTACGAGCATCAAGGCCGCTTGATTGCCGATGGCGGATTTCATTTCAAGCAGCTCCAGTTTTTCGGCCCAAACGTTCTTCGGCGATTTCATGCCTTGAAGCAGCTGATTCAGGAATTCGCCTCGAATTTGAGGCAGATTAGCTCGAAAAGCCTGAACCGCACGGTTGTAGGTTTCGCTGGACTCACGCTCCTGCCGCAGCGATTCCACAGCTCCGCCTACTTTTTCAAGCACGACTTCGTCGCTGACGGGCTTAAGCAGGTACTCGTAAGTGCCAAGCGTTATGGCTTCTTTCGCGTAAGCAAACTCAGCGTAACCGGACAGCAGGATCGTTTTGATCTTCTTCCATCTCGATCTCGTGATCTCGATAAGCTCGAGCCCGTTCATCCGTGGCATCGTGATGTCGGAAATCATAATGTCGACCGGCTGCGTCTGCAGTATTTCCAGCGCTTCGAAAGCGGAGTATGCCTTGCGCACTTCATCAATCCCGATTGTACGCCAAGGTATCGTATGCGCCAGCCCCTCTACCACGCTTGCTTCATCATCAACGATCAGCAATGTATACAACATCATCCCCCCTTGCTCTACTTGGATCTTCCCAGCATAATTCTACGCGAAGCCCTCCCGACGGCGATTCCGAGAAGGTCAAACCCGCATGTTTGCCGTACCGGGTGATCAGTCTCTGATGAATGTTCCACAGGCCGAATCCCCCGCTTTCGTTCAAGGGCTCCTCGACCTGCCGCTTCAGCTTGTCGATGATGCCAACGTCCATGCCCTGGCCGTTGTTGTCAATTCTGATTCTGCATCGACTCCCTTCGGTTTCTCCGGAAATATGAATCATCGCAAAATCCAATTGATCCTCGACGCCATGAATGACGGCATTCTCCACGATAGGCTGGAGCAGTAAGCGCGGAATCTCAAGCTGCATCATTCTTTCGGGAACCTCGATCTCGAAGGTTAGGCGCTGAAGCCGCAGCATCTGAATCGTTAAATAATTGTCTACCAGCTTCATTTCCTCTTCAAGCGGCGCGGTCGGGTTTTCCAGTCGAGTCGTGTACCGGTAATACTCCCCCAAGTTCAGGGCCATGGCCACGACAGCTTCCTTCTCACCGAGATTTGCCATGTTCTTGATGTAGAACAGGCAGTTATACAGGAAGTGAGGGTTGATTTGCGATTGGAGCTGCTTAAGCGTGGCTTCCTTGGATCGCAAAGACTCTTTGTATACCCGTTCGATGAGCTCCTCGATTTGCTCCGCCATATTATTGAAGGAATGGAACAGATACATGAATTCATTCTTCGGCGCATCCTTCAGACGCGTCATATATTGACCGTCCCTGATCCTTCTCACCGCATGAAGCAGGCGGGAAATCGGACGCTGAACATTGCGGTACAACAACAAGGTCAGCAGTAAGACGAGAACAAGCAGGAGCGATACGGAAATGTAAAAGAGGGTGCTGCTTAAAGTGATCGGAGAATAAACACTGTCCAGTCGGACGAAATCCACCAGATACCAGCCCAAACTGCTGGACAAGACGTAATTCATTACATATTTGCCCTGCCCGGATTGCACGATTCGGCTGCCCTCTTCCCCAAGCTGCATCTCGTTCAGGATGCCGGCCGCCATTTGTATCGTCTCCTCGACCGATGTGCTGTTGGCAATAACGGTTCGGTCAGGTGCATACAGGAATGGCTCGCTGTCCCCATCCTGTTTCAACCGATTCAGCATATTGACCAGATTCTGGTCGGTGAAACGGACCTCCACGATCAGATCCTGCGAAGAAGCGGACGTTCTCATCCAGCTGAAAAAGGCTTGTCCTCGCGAATCCCGATGATAAGACCAGTTCTGCTCATGCGCATTAGCCAAGTATTCGGCATCATACCTTGCCGACAAGTCGGTAGTCAGCAATTCTTGATACTGCATTACGTACATAAGGATTTGGCTGTCCCAGCTGCTAGTTGCAATCTGCATATTCAACATATCCGTGATCCGCTGCTGGCTGTCGATTCGTTCCATGAGGGTGCTCCGTGGGCGCTCCGCCAGATAACTCTTGATCCCGTCATCATTGCTCGCAATCACCGAATATTTGGTTAGCTGATCGATCATGTTGTCCATCTGACTCATGAAGAACGTCAGTCGGTTCCGCTGGCCCTCCTCCACAGCCGAACGAACGACGTTGATGCTGACCTGATGGGAGTAGGCATACAGCAAAATAATCGGAATAACCAAGACCGCCAGCAGTGTTGTTAGCTTCGCAAACGTACTTGTCCTTAACCGCTTCATCAAAAAACATACCCCCGTGTCAGAGCGATTCGCTCTACTTCTCGCTGTCGATCAGTTCTTGCAATTGAACGTTTGCCGACTCCGCAGCAACCCCGACATCTTCGCCGATGAGTCCCTTCACCACAACGCTGCCGATAATGTCCCGTGCTTCCTTCACGTAAATGACTTTTGGACGATCATAACTCATTCCGATCGGGATGGATTCATTGATTACCGGAATCAGCTCCTCCGGAAAGCCGGAGATGCCTTCCTTGTCATGCCACAGCGAGCTCCGGGCTCCCGGGTTACCAATCCTCTGGGCTTGCAGCACCATGTCCCGGCCCGAGGCCCACTCGATGAAAGCCCAGGCCGCATCCTTGCGGGCCGATTTCGCATTGATCGCAATGCCCCAAGCGGTAGTGCTGTAGGGCTTGCGGCCGGCTTCGCCTGCCGGAAACAGCGCATACCCAATCTTCTCCTTCGCCAGTCCTGATTGCGTGAGCATGGGGTAGATCGCGCTGGCATCGGTGAAAAACGCCGCCTTTCCTTGAGCGAACAACTCCGCGGACTGAGTCCAACTGTAGTTCAGCACATCCGGTGGACCATATTTTCCGAGTAGCCTTACATACCGTTCAATTCCCTTGACCGCTTCCTTTGAGTTCAGTACCGCCTGATCCTCATTCGTAAAATTTCCGCCTTCGGAGTATACGAAGGACGAGAGCTGGGTGACGAGAGCGCTTCGCTGCCCTCTTGCAACAAAACCGTAGACGCCACGCTCGGGATCGTGCACCTGCTTGACCGCCGCTTCCAGCTGGTCCAAAGTCTGCGGCACTTCGATTTCTTTTTTCTCCAGCAAATCCTTGCGATAAAATAGAATCTGCTGCTCGGTTGAAAGCGGGACGGCAAGCAGCTTTTCCTTCACCGTTACCGATTCCAGCGCCGTTGACGAAAAATCGGCAAAGTCGTAACGTGGATCCGATACGGCATACGATTCCAAGGGCATTAGCCAGCCATTGTTCTCATACAGACTCAGCTCTTCCAAAGGCCGGATCATGAACACGTCGGGACTTTCGCTACCTACCGTCATCTGTACGAACATCTTTTGGCTGAGCTGCTCATTGGTCAACGCTTGAAAATCAACCTTGATGCCCGTCTCCTTCTCGAATTCGGGAAGATGGGCGCGAAGGATATCCGCAACCGGGTTTTTGGCCATATATGCGGTAATCCGCACGTTGTCAAACGGTCGTTCCGATTCGGACATTCTGCTGTCAGCTCCGTTCCTCCCCGCCATGCATCCAGCTGCCGACACCATCATGACGACTATCCATAACACCCTGCAGAAACGTCCTGCAACCTTCATAACTCCTCCTCCTGTTCAGTCGGTCATAAATCGATATTAAAGCGTTTACAATGAAGAAGACACTGAAAAAATTTAACATATGGTACACATATTTAGCGTCATGCATAGTCCTGATTCCCATACGGCTTTTCGGCAGACGAAATGCCCCTCTTTATCAAAGACTTTATTTAAACAAAAAAGCCGCTGATCTCATTCCAGATTAGCGGCTAAAAAATTTACCTATTATGCTTCCTCTTCATAAACAACAACGGTCTGACTTTCTGATTCCCACTTGACGGTTGCATTCAATGCCTCACTTATGAAGCGTACGGGCACATACGTATTGCCCTTTGTAACGGTGGCTGGGGCATCCAATGAGACCTTCTTCCCATTAACGGTTGCTGTTTTACTGCCCACCAGGAGTTGAATGCTAACCCCGTCCTTCGTAACGGTGATGGAACGCTTTTCCGGATTCCATATGACCTCGGCTTCCAAAGCCTCGGCTATGGCGCGAAAAGGAACATATGTATTGCCTTTTTTGACAAAAGGTTCGGCATCCGAAGCTTCGCCGTTCACATACAGCTTAACCCCATTCTTTTTACCCGCCTTTTCGTTAAGCTTACCCATGGTTTTGTATAGATCCAAATTTTTAAAATTTGCTTGAATAGCTTCTTCTTGCAAATACACAGCGTCCGTCACGCTGCCGTTTGTTTCAAGCATGCCCGCCGCCGCTTCTAACGCCTTGTCCTTTTCCATAATGGCTTCAAGTTGTTTTTGTTGTTCGTCCGTCAGCTCGGCCGTATATTCGGTAAGCAAAATATTGGCTAAAACGGCGCCTGCCGGTTTATCTTCTACGTTTTGAATGGCATTTAGCAAGCCTTTGTATCCTTTGTGTCCTTTGTTCTTGGAATCGACTTTATCGGTGGAATTGTCGTTTGTATTTTCTGTTTCCGGAGATATTGAATCCTTAACTTGGTCTTCTTCTTTGCTAGTCGTATCAGATGCCTCTGCTTCCTCGGTTTGAGGCTCTTCATTTCGAGTTTCTTTTTCTTTAGGTCCCTTTGTCGATGCCGCGTTACTCGTCTTGCCAGGTGGGGTGTTACCCGGTTTGGCTGAGATCGTGCCAGCGGCGGTCGCAAACATCAGTGCCGCACTGGTGAGCAGAATAACTGTTTTTTTCATCATAATTCCTCCTGAATGATAAAATTATATGCCCCTTCAATATCGGCAGAATAAATAGACTTCAATAGATATACGTTAAATTAAATAATCCCAGTTAAAAGAAAAAGTCGCCCTGATGGCGACTTTTCTTGCACAAATTTCGATTATTATCATCTGCATTCGTATTTATAATAATCTTGTACATGCACTGCCTTAAATCCAACCGACTCATATAACCTCAGCGCATGGTTGTTTTTCGTTTCGACTTCTAAGTGTACCGTAAATCCGGCAGAGCTTTGCTCTTTAACGACTTGGCGAAGCGCTTTTCTGCCTATCCCTCTGCCCTGATATTCTGGCAATATGGAGAAGCCATAGATCCACGCCTGCCCCTCTTCACGACTTACCCGAAGTTTCCCAACCGTTTTTTCGTTCACGTCAATCATGAGCATATCCGTATGATCCGCGAAATGATGGCTCTCCATCACTCTGGCGTCTTCTTCGTCCAATCCGAAAGCCCTCACGGACAAACGAACGCTCATTTCGTAGTCTTCTTCGGTTGCCTGTCTGAGAAGAATATCGGTTGTCTCCTCCAGAGGCGTTTCGTGCCATTCCATTTGATGCTCCGAGAATGCATATTCAGCACCTTGTTCATTCAAAAAGAATGTTGCCGCATCGGATCTCGCAGGCGCGTTCAACAAGATTTTTTTGTATCCATTGAATTTTACTTGTTCCATTGCAAGGTGAAACAATCGCCCGAAATGCCCCTTTCGACGTTCATTAGGCTTTACCATGCCGCATACTTCGACAGTCGAACCAAAAGGATATAAACCTAGAAACGCTACTAGTTCGTCATCCTCATAATGAAAAAAATCCAGATTCTCCGTTTTGCGTTCTCTGAGCATATCCCAGTTTAGCTTCAGTTGTACATGATCATGAAGTTCACACTCTTTTTGCAATTGTTCAATGTCTTGTAGTTGCTGTGTCGTTAACATTTTTTTCTCCTTTTAACTGTCGAAATCAATAAACTCTGCTATAAATATTCGGCAACTCGTTAATCGACACCTTTTATTTTGTCTCCATGGCGCGCCAAATCACGGTAATCGCTTCCGCACGGCTAGCATGAGATTTGGGTTTTAACATGTCGTTTGGATAACCCTTCATGATTCCATGATCTACTGCAATCAACATCGCTTTCCGTGCCCAAACAGCAATCTTATCCTGATCGATAAAGGTTTTGTTGGTAAGGGGATGATCCAATTGAAAGGCTTGAACCACCATTTGTGCCATTTCTTCGCGCGTAATGAAATCGTCGGGGCCAAAAGTAACCGGATCGTATCCTTGGATGATTCCGTAAGAATACGCTGTTGAAATGGCTTGCCTCGCCCAATGATCCTTGGTATCGGCGAATTCCTTACTGCCTTTATTAGTGAGACTTAATGCTTGAACCAGGATTGTCGCGAATTCTGCTCGGCTCATCGTACGGTCAGGTCTGAAGCTTCCGTCTATATAACCGTTCACAATGCCCTTTTCTGCGAGATTCTCAATGTTCTTTTGCGCCCAATGACCTTTTATATCGGAAAACGCAACACCGATTTCAACAGGCACAATCGTTCTCGCAAAAATCGCAAATGGAGTAAAGTGGTCGGTAGTACCACTTATAATCCCCTCATCCCAGTCTATGTTGACGTTATCCAGTGCTTCCCATTCCTTCGTTTCTTCGTTAACCTGACGAAGTTGGAGCTCATGACTGCCTTTTTGTATGGTGTTGGCGTCAAATTTCAGGCTGATGGTTACGTCTTGATCGAATTTTCCAGACACATCTTTCTTAAACTCAACGACTTTACTAACTGCTCGCTCTCCTTCAGATAGAAGAAATTTATCACCATCTGGAAGTGTTAGATTTATGGATAAACAAAATGGTCGATTCAGTGCTTTAGCAGGGATGAGAATCTGTCCCCCCTCAAAAGCAATGGTTCTCCCTTCCAGGCCTACAAGAAAGGCGTTGTTCGGCAGTGAACATACATGGCTTCCGTTAGTGAGATTTGAACCGCTTGCTTCACTCGCCTTCTGCGTTATCAAACGATACCGGCTGGACGTCACGTTAACAGGATTACCTGTTTGGTCATGTGCTCTTACATGCAAGTACCAATCACCGTCAACGCCGCTTTTCATTAGCGCGGCCTCGTTCGCAAACGGTCTCCAGCCTGTGGCTGGTATGGACGAATCGGTCGTCCACTGAAACTCCAGCGAGGCCGGATCTATGCCGCTCCCTGAATCAATGACCGTCACCCTCGGTACTACCGATGTTACCTGCATTTCGCTTCCATTAGGGTAAATCGTAATCGATGGCGGCGTATTGTCAATCTTCACCGTGATGTCGAGGAATAACGTATTGCCTGCTTGATTGGACGCCTCAAATCGAATGTTCGTCTCGCCTTCGCTCGAAATTTCGATGAGTGCTTTGTTCTCGTAGACTTGTGAAAGCCCCCCGTTCAGCGTATAGGTCAGATTGGAGATCTCGCTGACTGCCGATTCAGCATAGACGCTCAAAGTTACGCTCGACCTACTCCATTCGCCGCTCGTATATTCACTTCCGTCCGCCTTCACTAATGTAGGCGTCAAGTTTATTCCAGTTGTGCTGATGCAGACTGTGCGTCGTTCAATCGATTCATTGCCCGCAGTATCGACGGCTTTGAATGCGATTCTATGAACACCTTCATCGCCCAGGACGATATCAGATAAATAAGGGCTCCACGACACGCCGTCATTTAGCGAATACGTAAATGAAGTGACGCCAGACTCGTCAGATGCTTCTGCACTTACGTTAACCGTTTGATGGCTCCACGTGCGATCAACATACTCCATTCCATCCGCCGTGGTCATCGTAATGGCGATGGATGGCGGTATATGGTCAACGGGACGAGTCAGGTTATCGACGATCCGATCCGTTAAACTGAGCAGCGCATTGTTTGCGCGGTCGGAAATGTTTCCGGATGGTTTATCGTAGGATAGGAGAACTTGTTGGTCTTCTTCAAATGCTTTATCTACTTTAAGGACAAGTGTATTAGTTCCTGATCCGTCCACCCGAGAAATGGTAGAAGGCTTTCCGTCTGTTGTAATTATAATTCCCCCGGCGTCAGTGAGGCTGACTTCTTCATCAAAGCTCACGATGACGTTGCTCGGATGCTCGCTTTCGATCTTCGCACTGGTGATGGTTGGTGGAGCAGCGTCCCATTCGAGGTTGGCTGCAATTCCTTGCAAAACAGGAAACATGGCTCCCTCCTGTAACGCCCATATTCCGCTGAAGTCCCAATCGGTACCAAATCGTGCATACTGTTTCATTTCCGACGTAATCCGCGGTTCACCTTTGCCGGTATCCGATTGTCCGGTCGTTTCCTTATTATAGAAGCTCGAGGTAACCGTACCGAATTCCCGTCCGACCAGGCCGCCGACTTCGCCGCTGCCAGTTACACTTCCGACGGCATACGTGGTCTTGATATCACCGATATTCCTTCCCACGAGGCCGCCAACATCGTAACGACCGTCAACGGAGCTGATGGCATACGAATCATTTACCTTACCGCTCTCATTCCGACCCACGAGGCCTCCGACAAAATCCATACCGGTAATGCTCCCGGCGGCGAAAGACAAGTTCACTTGGCTATTCATATCATTGTGTCCGACCAATCCGCCGATATTGAATTGACCATCGACTTGACCCGTTGCATATGCGTTATACACCAGGCCCGCATTCGAGCCGATCAATCCACCGATATGGCTGTTTCCGCTAACGCTCCCGGTAGCATACACAGCCTCAGTAACACTCCCCATGCCGTTCCTTCCGACCAGACCGCCTACTTCATCCACTCCACCGACAGTAGCACTCGAGCTAGAACTGCCAATCGTTCCGTCGTTATTCCCGACCAGGCCACCTGTCATGCCTGCTCCGGTAACATTCCCTGTAACATGGACCTTCATAATCTGGCTGCTGGGCCCGTTTTGTCCCGACAGCATGCCTGTCTGAAGGCCGCCGGTGACATTCCCGTTCTTCAAATGAACGTCTCGAACCTCACCACTAGAAATATTACCGAACATCCCGACACTCATTAAACTGCTCCTGTTGATATATAAGCCCGTAATATCATATCCTTGGCCGTCGAGTGTACCTGTGAACGGAGTGCTGCCATTACCGATGGGTTCAAATCCAAAACCGTTCCCTGTGCTCGTCCCCCACATATCGGAGCGGGTGTTATCAGTGAATGTCGTGTCGAAATCAATACCCTGCGTCAGTATGTAGTTCGCCGACAGATCCATTGCCATCAGCTGCAGTTGATGCGAGTTCCATATTTCGGTCGACCATTCGGAGCGAAGGAATGGTCGCGTCGAGTCCTCGACCATAAACCAGTCATTGTTGAAATCCCAGCCGGAATAACTCGATTGGGTTAGTGCCTGTGCAGTCGTGAGGCCGCTCGCGGTACAGGATCCGTATGTATCGTATCCACAGGCACTATTCAAGCCGACAGTTTCAGCATCCCAGAAACTGTCGCTCAATTTCCCACTATTACTCCCAACCAGACCGCCCACAGATTGATCGCGCCCGCTGACGCTGCCACTGGCGTATGACTGAAGGATCAACCCGTGGCCCGTGCTGCCCGCAAGACCGCCGACAGCACTCCTGCCACGGACTGTTCCCGTGGCATATGACCTACTTATAAGAGCGGAAATATTATAACCGACCAGTCCGCCGACGTGTTCAGCGCTCCCGCTGACGTCACCCGTGGCGTAGGACCGGATGATTTCTCCACCTTCGCTGTCCCCTACTAACCCACCCACTATAGAGGTGCCACTGATCGTACCGGCAGCATAGGAGTCACTTACCATCCCGTCGCTGCGCCCTGCCAAACCACCCACATAATCGGTCCCGGTGACGGTACTCGTAGAGTAGGAGGAGGTTATTTTACCCTGAATGCCATTGTATCCTACCAACCCTCCGACGGTGGCCATGTTGCTTCTAACCGTTCCGGTAACGTAGGACCCGTTAATGGTTCCATCGCTGCGCCCTGCGAGCCCGCCCACATGGTTGTTTCCAATGATCGAAATACCTTCGAGAGCGATATTTTCTAACACACCATTGGAGCCTACAATTCCGAATAGGCCGACCATGTCCATCTTGGGCTGATTCATGGTCAGATTGCGGATGACATGTCCCGCTCCATCGAAGACACCAGTGAACGGGCTATTGCCGTTTTTGTCATCGCCGATAGGCATAAAGCCAGCCCCATTACTCCAATTTGCAGTCTCCGAAGCATCGATATCCGCTCCGAGCTTGTAATGAGCATTCAAGTCATTACGCACGGCGTTTAATTGATCTAACGTTGTGATGACGTAAGGATTGTTCGCCGTCCCGTCGCCGGACATCGCATCATTCGAATTAGCGAATGCTTGAAGCGGGATGATGCCGATCACGAGTAATAATGTCATCGAAATACAGAAGATGCGTCTCATCTGGTCTTTCCTTCCTTTCGTTATTCAATTGCCACGATGTACATTATATTGGATCTTTCGAGAGTTCGAATCTAACCCCGGTTATAGGCCCGGTTATAGTTACGCAATAAAAGAGACCCGCCGTGCGGCGAGCCTCCTGTTACAACCTTCCGTGTTTAACCCTGGAACTCTTTCCCTCTTTTGATCGCCTCGACTCGGTTTTTCGCCTGCAGCTTGCTGTAAATGCGATTGATGTGTGCCTTCAAGGTCCCCATTCCGATGCCGAGCGTTTCAACGATCTCCGGATTGTCCAGCCCTTCCTCCATATAACGAAATATCGAATATTCTCGCGGTGTCAGAAGCTTTTCCAATGTTGCTTTGCCTTGTAGCGGAAATTCGGCTGTCCCTCCGAAAGCGGACAAAATTCTCCGTACATAGGCAAGTGAAGGCGCGTTTTTATCTCGGATGTTTCCTTTTTGACGATGCTGGACATATACCGCAAGCAGTTGTGCCACCAGCTGGCCTTTATCAACAAACACACGGATATAATCATCGGGCTTCGCAAATATAAGCGCCTCTTCCAGCTTAAGCAGCGCTTGTTGCGGCTTATCCATCATCTGCAGCAGCATCGCCTGAAGCACTTGGAGCTCCAAGGCGTCCATCGGACGATGGCCTTTTATCGCGATTTGCAGCAATCTCTCCGATAACGTCCATGCCTCCTGACTGTTGCCGGTCTCCATCAACACCCTAACGAGAAAGATATAGGCGAATAGCTGAAATACGGATACCGGATCATCCGACGAGACCTTGTATCGATCCTTCCATTCGACAGCTGCAGACAAGTCTCCGGACTCCATTCGCAGACTTGCCATTTCGACATCGAGCAAGATGGGGGCTGCCTTAGCGCCATCCTCAATCGCCCTTCTATAGGCTTCTTCCAACCATTTTTCGGCCTGACTGATATCCTGTCTGGATTTGCTGATACGCGACAAGAAAAGACTGGCGGGAACGTACACCTTCTCTGGTTGGTAATGCGCCTGACTTGTGCCTTGTAATCCAAGCTTCAAGTACTCCTCCGCCTGCTCCAGCTCGTTGCGTTCGTAGAGTAATTCGCCATAACATACAACGACCGAATCCTGTAGTCCCATTGGTTTCATGAATTCGATCATGCTCAAAAAGAAAGTATCCGAAAGGCCCCGAGGCAAATGTTCGCCACGCTTGCCATTGTATGACCTGTATATAGAAGGAGACAGTGGCATATGAGGAGATGCGAAGATCAGATCCGTTCCTTTAGGACTATGCTGAAGTGACAGATGGATATACTCCAGCCCTTTTATCATGTCCATGTCATATTGGGTCGCTTTAAAGTTCCTTACATAATACAGATAACCCAAATAGCGATTATTCTCCTCCGGACTCCAGCTTGCTGAGGAAGCAGCATAATGCTTCTCTGCTAGCTGTAAATACCGTTCCGACAGCTCCAGCTCCTGAGACCACAATAACGAAAAAATGTAAGAAAAATAAAGGTAAGGATACTGCATAAGCAGTTCCTCGGGAATCGCTGACAACCAAACCTTCATGGTCGAGAATTCCCTGCGGACCATCAAGCTTCTCAACTGTTCTAGCAGACGTATCGCTTCCGAATGATAGTCTCCGGCCAAGTAGTAATCGATCGCTTCTTCCATCAGTCCCTGCGATTCACACCAGGCTGCAGCCGATTGGAAGAGCACGTTTGTCTTCGCAGGATCAAGGCGTCGCTGCTGCTTCAGCAGAAACTCGCCGAACACATGGTGAAATCGGAACCAATCCCTGTCTTCATCCAGCGGGATGAGGAACATGTTGCGTTTTTCCAGCTGGGCCAGCATCTGTGCACCGTGTTCTCCAGCAACAACCTTACATAGCTGCCCGTTCATCCGCTGTAAAATCGAGACGTTCAACAGAAATTGCCTTGTTGGCTCGTCCAACGATTCAAACACTTCCTCGAATAAATATAGCTCGACGCGTTCAGGGTTGGACTGTACGTGCTTGAAAGCTCCCATCCACTCATCGTCCTGAATAGACAACGAGATCAGCCTAAGTCCCGTCACCCAGCCCTCGGTCTGGATTTGGATGTGTTCAATCTGCTCCCTTGGCAGCTCCCTCTTCTCAACGATGTGGAAGAAATTCACCGTCTCCTGCAAATTGAAGCACAATTGCCGGGTATGGATTTCATGGATCCAGTCCCGACTAATCCATCTCGACTTCAGAAATCCATGGCTGCTTCGACTAGAGAAACAAAGATGCACCCGGGAAGGCAAATACTCCAGAAAATAAGAAACCGATGCCTGGATATCCGTATTATGTATGACATGCCAGTCATCCAAGATCAGGATAAACGGTTCATTCAAGCCGTTCAATTCGTTTAACAGAGCAACGATAAATGGCTCGTATTGACCGGGAGTCAGCATTGCGTTTGAGGCACGGACGGAGTCTGGCAAACTGCCGATTGCCTGTTCGATCGCTTTCATGAAGTAGTTCCAAAATCGGATGAGGTCATTATCCTTGTCATCCAGCGATAACCACCCGACGGGTCGGTCCAGTTGTCTGGCCCAATCACTGACCAGTGTCGTTTTACCGTATCCGGCGGGAGCCGTCACGAATGTCGCCCTGCGGTTTAGTCCCGCATTCAATCGCGCAAGCAGCCGGGGACGTGGCACAGATGGATAAAGGGGCTGGGGCAGTTTCAATTTAGTTAGAAGCAAGAACTGGCTTTCCTCTCTCTCTTGTATCATGTATCCTCTTTTCGAAGGCCTCTCTGGGCCGTATCTTAGGTTTTGTCCATGAAAACTTCCAGAAGCCGGGTTGTTGTCAATCTGGTAATGTGTAATGACATGTTGAGAAATTCATAATCAGTGGAGAACCAGCAGATGTGTGACATCGTTTTATAAAATGAAGGATATCATTATCTAAAATTCAGATTATCTTAGTTTTAGAACTTTTGCACCTGTATTTTGGGAGCAGCCCGTTTTCTTTATAGAGTCGATACTTGGTAGTCCCCCAATAAGCCATCCGAGAATGACACGGTTTTGTACTAAATAACAATATCAATATCAATATCAAATCTGTCAATTACCCGGTTTATTTAAGTGAAGACAAAAGAAAAATGATCTAAACAAAAAAAAGACTGTGCATAGACAGTCTTTTGGGGCTGGTTTAAATCAATTATAAATGGATCCTGAATTTACTGCTGGCATATTCGAGTTATGTTGCATCATCCCTTGAGGGATCGAGTTTCCGTGACAATTGTTGTACATTTGCTCTAAATCGGAATCGCTGAGATTGGGATGCATTTCTTTCATGAAAGGAATCATGTCTTTAAAGGTACTTGGAGCCACCTCCGAAGCATAGACAGCAGTTCCGATGCCAAGTGTCAAAACAGCAGCACCTACTATCGCGATGAACTTGGAGTTCATGATGTTCACCTCCTTTCCAGACCCTCATGCATGTTTGGACAACCCTTGTCCGATATGAATTAAAGAACCTTCATAGCTGGCATGTTCCTACTCATATTTAGGTCAATAATGAACTTCCACTATCATACATAATAAATGTGTTGAAGCTGTGAAGATATCATAAACGTCACTTTCTTTCCTTTCCTCTTATAGTATAGGACCTCTCTCCCTCCTTCATTTTTGTATGCAGATTCGGCATTTCTACCCCTTTAGTTTAATGAAGTAAGTGAGTTATGCTGGCAAAATCGACTAATGTAAAACGCCCATCACAACACCTGATATGCGTTACAGAACATTCTGGGGCCAGATCGCTTTGTGCCAGTATAAAATTCGGGTGTGTACCGTTCAACTCTTCCTCGGTAAATTCGTTTACCATAAAGTCTGTGATTAAACCACCATGTGTCACAATAACCATGCTTTCGTGTGGATGCTGATCTGACAGCTCCAGTAAGCAGGAAGACAACCGCTCACCGGCTCTCCTAGCGGAGTCTCCCACAGGAGGCACATAGTCTCGTTCCTTATTGCAGCGATTCCACATCTCAACAAACTCCTGAAAGGTTTGACCAGGCGAGTCTCCCCAGTTCGCACGTTCCCGTAACCGAATGTCCTCTGATACGGTTATATTAACGGCTTTTGCAACAATTTGAGCGGTCTGCTTTGCTCGATTCAGCGGGCTGCTAATCATTCTATCTATGGACATTTTACTAAAATGAAGGGCCATCATATGAGCCTGCTTTAGCCCTTCGGTTGAAATGGAAACATCTCCAACACGCTTCTCTTTTTCAGCATGTCGAACTAAGTAAAACTCTGTGCTCACCATCATCATTCCTTTCATACGTCCATCAATTTGATAATGTTTAAATTAAATGGGTATCTAATTAGATATTACATTGTCTTGGACGCAATGGATAGACCGCGCTTCGATATGGGGCAAGAAAAAAAGCCGCCAAATTGGCGGCTTAAGCATGCATATGTTTTTATTTATAATGTCATGGCGTGTCCGTACTTCGCGAGGAACGCTTCCTTCGCTTTGTAATCCTTCATCACGCTGCCAACGAGCCGCCAGAAGGAGCGATCATGATTCATGTGAATGAGATGGCAGAGCTCATGTATGACCACATAGTCAATGACCTCAAGGGGCGCCATCGCGAGCCGGTAATTGAAGGTGAGATGCTTCGTCGAGCTGCAGCTGCCCCACTTCGTTTGCGACTCCTCAATGGTGAAGGATTTAGGCGTGACTTTCAGCTGCTTTTGATAGATCTTAATTCGTTCCCCGATTACCTTCTTGCAGCTGGCAAAGTAGAACTTCTTCAGTTCATGCTGGAGCGCTTCTTCCGTACGATTATGCGTCTCGATTAACTCATCAAGCGAATAATATCGGCCAAGATGAAGGAACTTGCCACTTTCTTCGTATGCTCTAACCTTCGGAGCATTTCGAGCTGCCTCAATCGATTGCAGTTGATTCATAATCTTATCCCCATACTGCTTCACGGCGTTCAGCACCACATCATCAGCTGTATGATTCGGTGCCTTCACCGTAACCAGCCCTGAAGGATCGATATGGATCGAGATCTTCTTGCGTGGGCCATATTCTACATGACATTCTATTTGTTGTTGTCCTAGTTCAATTTTCATATTCAACTTCGTTTCTAAAAGGTTTTAACTTCATTGTAACAGAATGGTGCCGAATCCACCTCTATTTGGTGGTATGATTCAACCTGTTGCGTGTTTTATGGGCTCGAATATAGCACAATCAAAAATGCAGCTATATTTTGATATGGGATAATATTGCGGATGGTTTCCGGCCTGTAATCAGCTGTTGCCCATCCGTATAACCTTCCTCACGACCATCAAGCTCCTGTATGAGAACGGAGCGCCAATGTCGGATACGTTCCTGACGTTCTTCATCCGCAATCGCATTGTGCAGCTCTTGCGGGTCATGAACCAGGTCAAAGAATTGCTCCTCGCCGGTTTGGGAGAACCAGATGAACTTCTCCTTCCCATCGGTCACCCAGTGATTGGACTGCATTCCTTGTGCATGCTCGCCATGAAGATGGTGGCGCCAAGACGAAGCGCTATGCCCTTCTTTCTCTTCTGCTGAGGCAAGTCTCCAGATGCTTTCTCCTTCGACTGTATCCGGTATAGGCACGCCGGCCGCCTCCAGCAGCGAAGGCATGATGTCCCGCATCTCCACCACTTGATCCGACACCATTCCCCGCTGCAAGCCTAATCGGTTGCCCGGATCATTGACGATAAACGGCACGTGGGTGCTTCCTTCATACGGAAGAGACTTCCGGAATAAATGATGGTCTCCAAGCAGCTCGCCATGGTCCGATGTAAACAGGATCACGGTGTTCTGTAGCTCGCCATATTCATTCAACGATTGCAAGAAGCGGCCAATTTGGTGATCGATATGCGTGATCAGAGCGTAATAGGCAGCCATCGCTTTACGCAGGCGGCGTTTCGGGACCAGCCCCCGCCCCGTTATAGGGGAGTATCCGGCCAAATCCGGATCTTCCGTCTGCGCCCAATCGCCAATCGGCGGCTCCGGAATATCAGCATCCTCATATAGATCCAGATACGCCTGTGGAGGGTCGAACGGTGGATGGGGCCTGACGAATGACATCCACAGGAAGAATGGCTTCCCGGGATCCCGGCGACGTAGAAAATCAATAGACTGCGTGACTACCCAATTTGTCGGATGCAGCATTTCCGCCAAATGCCAAGGACGGGCGACGGTCGATGCATTGCAATCCAGACCGAGATCGATCATATCCGAGCCGGGCACCCGCTCACGAAGCCATGGCAAGTAATCGTCGACTTGATCGTAATGCTCCTGCATCGGAATGCTGTGGTTATTGCGGTTGTGATGCAGGTAACCGTCGTGAAGCATGACGTTGTGGAACCCCATCAGATTCCGTGCCGGATAGACATGCATTTTACCGATACACTGTGTGTGATAACCGGCATCGGCCAATTCCCCCGGCAGCGTTCTCTTATAATCCCATGGCACGCAGTCCTGATAGCCGACACGGCCATGAGCCCGCTGTGATTGCCCGGTGAATATGGCTGCCCTTGCAGGTACGCAAGTCGGTGTGGCAGAATACGCACGGCTAAACCGTACACCTGTCCTCGCAAGCTCGTCCAGATTGGGCGTCTCGACGACGGGATGACCCGCTATGCTGAGACAATCAAAACGCATCTGATCGACTGTAATGAGCAACACATTCGGCTTTCCTTGGTTTTGACTCAAATTCATCAGTTTCCCCCCTCCAACTACACCCCGCGGTTTCTTGAACATTTGGTCAACTCTACTTTATCGGGGACGGCACCCACTGACTAATAAGTCATGGCAGTTTCCCAAAAACGAGATGTTCTATTGAATGTATTCGTCCGAATTCATTCATTTCCTTTTATTAAATTCCTAATGTCCCTGTTGAAGAAATTGTTGATGGGATCACCCAAGAAAGTGAAAAAAGAGCCGGAATTTTGCGGCTCCTATCGTTCTGTTGCTAGCAAACGCTCCATGATACTTTGAAGCTATCGATCCTATTCGTTCAACACATATCGATACGCAAAAAGTGAAACCCATAGCAAAGCTGCTAACCATATAGCAATAATTATACTTCCTGCAAACCAATTTTTGGGTTTACCGCGCTTCATCCGTTCGTCGGCTTGCAGTTCATGCTCTTGGACCACGGCGCTAGGTATCATTTTCAATGTGATCGCAATTCCAAGGGGGACTAATATCACATCGTCCAGATAGCCTAGTACAGGTATAAAATCCGGAATCAAATCAATGGGACTGAAGGCATAAGCTACAACACATATGGCGAATATTTTGGCGTACCAAGGAGTCCGATTATCCTTGTAGGCATAATAAAGTAAAAAGACCTTTCTTTTTAACATCCCAGCCCATTTTTTTATCCGATCCTTCATAACCGTTCTCCTACGCTGCATTTTACTTCATATTACCACGCAATCCTGTCCGGCGGCTAACTGCTTTCCACTGGTTAGTCAAGCGGCAATGGCTGCAAACTCCCAGCCCATTATTGGTTATAACAAAAAAGCCGCCAATATGACGACTTCGTAAATACTTTGCTTATTCCGAGACTACCTTGGTCAGTTCCTGATGCACATCCACCTTCTTATTGATCGCTTGCATCGCAAGACATGCTTCCGTTCAGATGTTTGGCATGCGGCACGATTCTTCAACCTGTGACTCTCGGCTTTGTCGGATCGCAGTTCGGGTTCTGTACTTCACCCAAAGCGGCCAACTTGGACAAATAGTAGCACTCTTCTCGATACATATGATCCGGCATCAGCGGATTAATCCGGTCCAGCACCTCCCCGCGGAGTTCAAATTCTTCGAGTTCTGCCAGAAAGTGCATGAACACTCTCATTTCCAGATCAATATCAGCGTGAAATTTGCGCAGGGCAGGAAAATCCTTTAAATGGGTCCTTAAATAACCCGTCATTTCTACTGCTTTTAAATAAAAGCCTTCAAAATCTTTCTGGAACGCCAAACTTTTTGCAATTAACGGCTTTTCAGCAAAATCCAGATCGGCCGCAAGGCTTGCTGCATGACCAAATGCATCCTGCAGCCAAACCATATCATAGTGCAAGGGGTGGAACAGAGGTACGCCCTTACCTTCTTGTAACGCCTGTAAGATCCGAAGGTATTCCTCCAATTCATTGACCATATGGTTGACAAAGGAAGGCGTCAGGAGCAAATCAATTTTGCCTGCAAGCTGTCGTTCCAGCAAATTCAGCTTGAATTCGCGCAGTTCATACGTGGCATTATAGGCATCATTCGTCAGTTTTGCGATGAATGTGGATGCATCGGGTCTTCGCGCCTCCCCAAGCAGCATATCAAATGTAGCCATTAAGGACTCGGCTGTGGCGATATCCCCTTTTTCCTTGGGTGAAAGCGCAGTAAAAATAAAACGACAGTGGTCGCCAAGAATCTGTAGCCAAAACCGGTGCTCATACAAGGGATCACTCATTGATCTTGCCCCTCCCAATAGCGTTATTCTCAGAAAATATATGCTGATGACAACGGAGTAGAACGCGGAAGGGATCATCGGACCATATTTGCAACTCGAGCATCATTCACGACAAAATACGGGATAGAAAGTTTTCAGTTCTTTGCCTAGGGCCTCCTTACGACTGCATTTCGTTTTCGATCCGTTTCATAAAGTCTTCAGCCGCGCTGTATCCAAGTTGTTTAAGATACCAATTGTTGGCCGCCGCCTCGATGAGACTGGCGACGTCCCGTCCCGGCTGAAGCTGAACCTCGATATGCGGAATTTGAATGCCTAAATACTCGGTAAACTGAGGCACCGCCTCCAGCTCGTTGTTCAGGGAATTTTCCCGCCAAGGCGACAGCTCAATATCGAGCACAATTCGCGTCTCGTCCTGAAACGCCGTGCGTCCGTATTGACGAACGACATTGATCAGACCGATGCTTCGCAGCGCCAGAAACTCGCGGGTTGTCTCATTGTGTGTGCCGAGAAGAGTCGAAGGACCCAGCTTTTTAAGCACCACGATATCGTCTGCCACAAACCGGTGGCCTCGTCTGATCAAGGTGTGGGCTGTCTCGCTTTTGCCAATCCCGGATTTACCCCGAAGCAGGATTCCTATGCCCGATACATTCACACATACTGCATGGATCGACATCTCCGGTGCCAGTGTCTTCACCAAATAGCTGTCCAACTTGGCGATAAATTCCGTTGTTGTCTCTGTCGTCCGCAATAACGGTATGCCCTCTTGATTACAGAAAAGGGTCAGATATGGAATCTCCTGCTGTCCTGACGTGACAATAAAGCACGGCGGATGATATTTGACGATATTCCCGATATGTAACTTGCGTTCTTCTATGGTAAGCGTCAATAAATAGTTGATTTCTTTGCGACCAAGCACCTGCACTCGCTCCATAGGGAAAAAATCGAAATACCCGACAAACTCCAGCCCCGGTCGGTGCGTTTGTGGACGGGAAATCATACGATCCATGCGATTGGCTCCTGCAAGTACTTCCAAATGAAAAATTTCCGTAAGACTTTGAACGGTGATCGACTTCATGTTGCTCTCCTCCTGCGATTGCAGTATGTATTCGGAATATATTCAACAAACAGCAGGTATTTTCCTGCCTATTTGTTTCCATTTATGAGCCCCCCACCCTTCCAGATAATTAGATCAATGACGACCTTAACTGCCTCCAAACATGAGTTTACATCAAAAAAGCCGCCTATTCGGCGACTCTTGTGAGTATATAATGTGATCAATATCGTAGGCTGCATGGCAACCTTTTACAACAACTCAAAAGTAAGGCTGGGTGTGTTCTCTGCCTTCTCAAGCTCCATGGATCGTTCATGATATCCCAATTCCAGCACAGCAACGATCCGCTCGTCATCATGAACACCAAAACGAAGGGTGCAAGCTCTATCATAAATCCAGTCATTCATCGTCATTCGCACATGGAGCATACGATCCTGAGCGAGCAGACGAAAATTCTGCATGAGGCAGCTTGCTGCTGCGTAATCTTCTTCTCTTTTATGAGGATCATGATCTTCCTTAATGACCAATATCAGATAAGCCGGTGCCTGATCCTGCAATTCAGATAGCAAGTCTGTATTGCTTGAGCCGATAAATATAAACCGCCAAGGTTCCCGCATTCCGTCATTGGGAGCCCATACCGCAACATTTAATAGTTCCAGTATATGATTTTCGGAAACGGGTCTATCGATATAGCTCATCAAAAGGACCCTCCTCCACTCGATAAAATCGTCCATTTCTTTTCTGCTTGTGTTCGTGCTCTGGCTCTTGGAGCCTTATCGAAGTATCCCAGATGAAAAATACCAACCAGCCTCTCATTGGGCTGCAGCTTCAACAGCTCGAATAATTCGTTGCTCTGCATCATCGGTTCAGTATCCCACAGCGTACCGAGCCCACGTTGCCAGGCAAGAAGCTGAAAATTTTGCATGATCCCGCAGACCGCCGCATAATTCATATCACTTTTCCTTCTGTCCGCATCCGTAGAGGCAAGGATGATAAGATGGCCAGGTATATCGGTGACCCTCTTCCGAACGAAATCCCGAACCTTTTCCGGCAGCCATTTGACCAGTCTGTTCTTCACCAGCGGTTCCAGCATACTGACAGCCAAACGTTCCTTCGAATCCGCCGTCCCCGCATACATGCTTCGGAACGCCACTTCTTCTCTGGATGGATAAAGCTGCCACGCAGCGTAGAGTAATTCGATCACCAGCTCCTGCTCCACGGGAATGGAGTTAAACTTGCGAATGCTTCTTCGTTCTCTGATCGTCTTCACGAAATTCATGTATTCAACCCCCAGCCATTGCTCGCTTGAATAACCCTTTAAGATCTTCAAGTATCACATCGGCGAACATATTCTTATTGATAAAAGTCAGCCAAATCTCCAAATAATCGCTTCATAAGGTCAAGCTCGGATTCGCTATACCTATCCAAAAACTCGTTCATCCTCTGCTGCTCCTTGATATGGAGCTCAGCATGTATGGCAAAAAGCTTTTTCCCAGCCGTTGTAAGCCGGAAGTACACTTCTTTTTTGTTATCATTGAGCTGGGCCCTGCGAACCCAACCCGCCTTCAATAATTTATTGGTTATCTTGGAGGTGTTCCCTTTGCTCAGGCTCATCGTTTCGGCAATGGAAGTGACATTAATCGGTTCTTGCTCACCAATACATGCGATGGTATGTAGTTCCGTTATGTTTAGGGTGGAGTCTATCTCTATTATTTTCCGGAGCTCTTCGATAAAAGCGCTGCTTAACCGGTTCTCATATTGTTCTTTTTGCTGCAGAAATTGAATGAAATTTTCATGGATAGCGTTTTTTATTTTGCTCGTACTCATGATTATGCAAGCTCCTCGACTCATTGTTTTTTTTCATTATAACCAAAATTAGTTTCGCGAGAAACAATATGAGCATATTAAAGAAGTTACACCCCGGAAAGAAATGATGGTTTCAGTTGTTCAGCCATATCACGCTCCTTCGCATTAGTATATTGTTTCTATAGAAATAAAAATTAACCGATAAAACAGGAGATAATTCGATGAGTCACTAAAATATTTATTCATATGAAACAATTTCATTTTAAGGTTATTTCGATCCGATGTCAAATTCAGTAAGAATACCGCGCTCTCCTAGCGGAGAAAAAAAGGCAGCTGCGTGATCGCAGCTGCCTTTTGGATAAGCAGTCTTGGACTATTTGCTTGTCTTTAATGCAAGCGCAGGTCTCGTTAAGGAATAAACGGCGCAGACTAGCGCCACCATGACAATTCCTCCGCCTACCCAAGACGTACTGGCTACGGTACCTCCCTGCTCTAACACGAGGCCGCCGATAGCGGATCCCAGCGCGATTCCGATTTGCAGCGCCGAATTGTTAAAACTTTGCTGAATATCAGACGAGCCTGGATCCACTTGAATCAAGTAATTCTGCAGCGGAGGAGCCAGACTCCAGCTTAATGCTCCCCATATCATCATCACGACTAAAAATACGCCGATCGAGAATGTAGAGAACGGAAGTAGAAACAGAACCAACATGAATGACGTAATGATGATGACGATGCTTTTATTCGACCCCAGTCGGTCGGCGAGCGCGCCTCCAAACGCTCCGCCGCCGACTGCGGATAGTCCGAACAGGAAGTAGCAGATGCTGATCCAGTATGGACTCAGCCCAAGCTCGGATTCAAGAAACGGCGTGAAGTATGCATAAATCGTGTAGTGCCCTGCAAGCATGAACAAGGTGGCGAGATGCGCTCCGGCGATTTTCGATTTGCCCAGCGCCTTGATCTGGACGGATAACGACGTGACATTTTCAGGCTTGATCCGATCCAGGAACATATAGATCAAGATCATGGAGCCAATTGACAGAATGCCGATACCGAGGAATAATACCCTCCATCCAAAAGCTTCACTGATCAAAATGCCGAGCGGCACGCCAAGCACCAATGACGAGCTGATCCCCATATAAATAACGCCTAATGCTTTCGCCCGATGCGCAGGCTCAACCACCTTGGCGGTAATGGTCAACGATAACACGATAATCAGCGCTGTACTCATGGCGGTTAATATTCTGGCAGCCATTAACAACATAAAACTTGGACTTAGATATGCAAGTAAGTTACCAATGAAGAAAACGAATAAGGAAATCATATAGAGTCGTTTCCGCTCCACTCTTGCCGTCAGTGCAAGGAGAACCGGTCCAGCTACCGCATAGACCAGGGCGAACACAGTAATCAGCTGACCAGCCGTACCGAGTGAAATATGCAAGTCGTCCGCGATGAGCGGGAGTATTCCGCCAACAATAAGTTCAACCAGCCCGACGGATATCGTCGATATCGCTAGAATTAATACTTTCAGATTCATCTGGAATGGAATCCCCTTTCTTCGATGTCATATTTGCCTATAAACAACAAAAAATCCTGATTACAAAAAATGAGAAACATTTTCTGTAATCAGGATTTTACGGTTCCTGGTAGAGACCCTCAGACCATATTAATGAGGTTATACATTCAAATATTTTATTCAGTTGCACAACAATCGTTGATTAATTTATCACATTCGTTACGAAAGATCAAGCTCCCAGGCAGGATTCCAGCAAATCTCCCACAAGTGACCATCCGGATCGAGAAAGTGGCCGGAGTATCCTCCCCAGAATGTGTCTTGTGCCGGAACGGTAACCGTTGCACCCGCCCTTCTGGCTTGCTCCATCACCTCATCCACTTCCTCCTTGCTGCCGACGTTGTGACCGATGGTAAACTCCGAGGAACTCGGAGGGGACAGAGGAACATTTGCCTCAACTGACAGATCTTTGCGATTCCAGATCGCCAGTTTCACGCCTGCTTGCAAGTCAAAGAATGCTACAGCCCCGTGCTCAAATTCCGTCCCCATGATCCCTTCGGTCGGGAGGCCGAGTCCATCACGGTAAAACTTCAATGACCGCTCCAGGTCATCGACGCCGATTGTAAGTACGGATATACGCGCTCTCATTATGGTAATACCTCCTATGCATCATCTTTGTTACCCGTTACTATTTTCGTCGATTACGCTATTAAAAGATTGTAAAAAACGGACAACTTGCGCTTAGACATCAAGAATTCCATGATCGATCACTTAAAGCCTGTTTTGGTGACATGCCATATAAACGCCTAAAGCTGTTAATAAAATGAGGCTGATCATAGTATCCGTATTGGGCAGCGATGTCGGGAAACCGCGTTAGCCTGGCCTGATGCAATTCCTGCAGCAAATATTGAAAACGAATGATCTCTGCCATGACCTTCGGACTGACGCCCAATTCCTTCTGAAATATCCTTCTTATGTTTCTCTCGCTATAATTAAGCTTTTCGGCCAAAGCACGAACCGTTATTTTTCCTTTGGCGGCGTACAGATACTGCATGCCGTGCTCCAGCAGCGGCTCGGAACGGACGTTATTCTGTCCTAAGACGCCCATTAAAAACCTTTCAACCAAATCCATTCGGTGCGCGGAATCCAGAGCCGTGACCATTTCCTCGTTCAGCTGATTCACATTCAGCCCCCAGGCTTCCTCCAAGAATACAGGACCCTCCCGGAAATCGGAAGCGGGATAATGTATGAAGGGGCGGACGGATTCCGCGAAAAAGCGGATGCCGAACAGTGACTGATCCTGTGTGAGCCTCATGGCTTCGTAAGATGACATCAGACCGGTAATGAAGCCGGAGGTTGAAGCTGCCGGTGCCTTCAGATTAAATATGATATCAATGCAACCGTCAGGAAGGATACGATGAAGCGGCTGCTGAAGTGACGAAGCTTGATAATCCAAGGTCCAATAACAGGCCACATAAGGAGTTAGTGGAGGGCTTGGCAAATGTTCGTGATAGGTGTAAGAAGAGTCCGGAGGTGGATTCTCTATCGTTGGTGCTTGTATAGGGACATAGTTCCGCAATGTGCTCACCCTTTATTAGCGTTGGATATGCAAATGACTCAAATAACTCCATTTAATTATAGCATCTGATTCATACTGCCCGCCGGCTTTGACATCCATATATCCGAATTCCTCCGTTCCTCAGTAGACATTCAGTATCACTTTGCCCAAGCTGTTCATGTTACGATCTTTAACCGTTAATTTCTTGCCATTATAAACTTCCCTATTCGCTGCGCTGCTTCGCGGAGTGCCTCTTCTTCCTGGACTAACGCGATTCGCACATAACCCTCTCCCTCGGAACCGAAAGCATCTCCAGGAATAACCGCAACGCCGGTTTCAAGCAGTAATTCGCGGGCGAAACGGCGCGAGCTCCATTGAACATCACGAAAAGCTTCAGGGAGCCGGGCCCATAGGAACATCGTGGCCAGCGGCTTAGGAACAACCCATCCCGCTTCGGCAAGCGCTGCCACGAGGACATCACGCCGGCGTTCATATAGTGAAGCGACACCCTGTTCCTCATCGCCAGATGCCATGGCTTGACGGAGTGCATGGACAGCTGCAATCTGAACGGGCTTGAATACGCCGAAATCGATGTTGCTTTTGTACTCCCGCAGCGCGCCCACTGCTTCTTCGTGACCGGCAAGAAAGCCGATGCGACAGCCTGCCATGTTAAAGCTCTTGGAGAAGGAGTGAAATTCCACCGCGATGTCGATGGCGCCTGGAACCTGCAGAATACTCATGGGACGGTAGCCGTCAAACCCCATCTCGGAATATGCAAGGTCATGGACGATAAGCACGTCCCATTGTTTCGCCAAGCCGACCAATTTTTCAAAAAAAGCATCATCTGCCCGGACCGCAATCGGATTTCCCGGAAAATTCAGCAGAATGAAGGTCGCCTTCGCCCAAATCTCCTCCGGAATGCTGTCCAGATCCGGTACAAATCCAAACTCTTCCTTCAGCGGAAGATACCAAGGCGTCACGCCTGCAATCGCAAGCGCTCCGGCATAGATCGGGTACCCCGGATTCGGCACAATGGCCACATCCCCCGGATTACATATGGCCTGAGCCAGATGCGATAATCCATCCTGGGATCCCATCAAAGCCAGTATTTCGGTATCCGGGTTAACATTTACACCAAAACGGTGCTCCATCCAAGCCGCTGACTGTTCTCGAAACTCCGCGATTCCTCTAGTACCTGGGTATGTATAGTTATCTTCTTTCAACGCTTCCTGGCTAAGCACCTCTCGGATATCCGCAGAAGGACCACGGTCAGGACTGCCGATGCTCAAGTCGATTATATGTCTTCCCGCTTGAAGAGCCTCTTGTTTCCACTCGCTGACCTCGGCAAATATGGAAGAACCGATCTGCGATAGTTTGTCCGCACGCCATGTGCGTTTTGAAGTTTGATTCGGCAAGATATCCACCCACTCCACTTTTTTCCCTACATTATAGCATGAAGCTGGGGGAGCATCTCTTTGAAATCCTCATTTCAGGCTTGACTTGAAAAGCCTTTCATAACGTAAGATCGAAGCATACAAAAAGAGAAATCAGGAGAAGAGACAACCATGACCAGAACACGAGAGACCATCTTTATTATCGCCTTTACTTTTGCCGCCTTTGTATTGGGTACTACCGAATACGTCATTGTTGGATTATTAAAAGACATTAGCGCAAGTCTCAGCATATCGCTTGCTGGAGCCGGTGTCCTTGTATCCAGCTTCGCCATTGCTTATGCCCTCGGAACGCCGTTTGCGGTGACGCTGCTCGGACGCATTCCGCGGCATGTTACCATTCTGACAGCGTATATTGCGGTGTTAGTATTTAATTATTTGACCATCTTTGCCACCACGTACCCCGTCATGTTATTCATTCGCATCATCACCGCGATTCTGTGCGGTTTAACCTTATCGCTGGCCATTGCCGCTACAAGCGAGCATATGAGCGCTTCCCGCAGGGCTGGTGCGGTTGCCTGGATCATCGGAGGTTTCTCGATTGCCAATGTCCTGGGCGTTCCGGTCGGAACGCAGATCGGCCAGATGGCAGGCTGGCAAACGGCTTTCATTGTTACTTCATTGGTCGGGATCCTCCCGCTAGTCTTGATGATGGCAGTCATGCCCAAGAGCAATACCATTAGCGTAAGCTCCATGAAACAGCAATTAGCCTTGTTCAAGAACAAGCGGATTCGTCTTGCCTTCTTCATTCCGGTCCTTGGCGTAGGCTCCGTATTTATCGTATACACGTACATAACGCCGCTCTTAGAGAATGTGATGGGGATTCCGCAGCAATGGATCAGCACCGTCCTGCTGGCCTACGGCGCTTTCACAATTCTTAGCAATTGGCTCGGGGCCAAGGTAGCGCAAGGCAATTCCAGGGTAAAATTGAAAGTCATATTCACCATCCAAGCGATGATTATGATGGCTCTTGCCCTTACCCTATCACTCCCATGGATGGCCTTAGTGTCGTTAATGCTGGTCGCCTGCTTCTCCTTTGCGCTCAGTACCGCCGTTCAGTTATACCTGATTGACCTAGCGGATGAATCTTCACCCGGCTCCAAGGACTTCGCTTCCACGCTCATGCCGGTTGCATCCAATCTGGGTATCGCCGTTGGTTCCCTACTGGGCAGCCTAGTCGTGGATAACGTCGGACTCGAACACCTGCCTTGGGCTGCAGTTTTGTTCGCTATCGGAGCATTTGCCGTTACGTCCCGCTGCCATCAGCTGGATCAAGAGCATTTGGATATAACGCTGTTGACATCGGCAAAGGCTTCGTAGAACGCCCTTTCTTCGATCCCTCTCGTGTCCAGGCGAAAGGGATTTTTTGTAGCGGCGGGAAATCGGTCATTCTCGTGAGAACAGCAACCTTATCGGAAAAATGAACAGTAATAAGAACAGCTACCTTATGCCCCGGCATCGTTAATGTCTATCGAGTTGCGATATTGAGGACACTGGTTCCGCTATTTCCTTGTTTTCACCCATTTCGCAGCAATAAGCGGACAAGAGATCCGCTATTGTGAGATTTTCAGCGGAATAATCCGTGACTATGTGGCAATAACGGATCCTCTGTCCGTGTGAACTTCATAATAGGCCGTTTCCAGTAAAATAACGGATCCTGTGTCCGCAAGAATTCGATAATTGGCCGATGCCCACAACATAGCGGATCCCGTGTCCTCTTGATCTCCAATAACGGACGAATTTTAGCATATTAACGGGGCCATATATCGGAGCCTCTTCTGCCCACATGTGCCAAAAAAAGGCCGATTCCGCGTATATCTGTTATTCTGTTCAGCAGCGATTAGTCGTTTACAGAGTCCCTCACCATGATACCGCACCCAGCTTAGTTAAAGTCCTGCGAGTTGCGATATTTGAGGACACTGGTTCCGCTATGTCCTTGTTTTCACCCATTTCGCAGCAATAAGCGGACAAGAGATCCGCTATCGCGGGATTTTCAGCGGAATAATCCGTGATTATGGTGCAATAGCGGATCCTCTGTCCGTGTGAACTTCATAGTAGGCCGATTCCAGTAAAATAACGGATCCTCTGTCCACAAGAATTCGATAATTGGCCGATTCCCACAACATAGCGGATCCTCTGGTGCTCTTGATCTCCATAACGGACGAATTTTAGCATATTAACGGGGCCATATATCGGAGCTCCTTCTGCCCACATGTGCCAAAAAGAGGCCGATTCGGCGTATTTCTGTTATTCCGTTCAGCAATGATTAGTCGTCTACAGAATCCCTCACTATGATACCGCCACCCAGCTTAGTTAAAGTCCTACGAGTTGCGATATTTGAGGATACTGGTTCCGCTATTTCCTTGTTTTCACCCATTTCGCAGCAATAAGCGGACAAGAGATCCGCTATCGTGGGATTTTCAGCGGGGTTATGGTGCAATAGCGGATCCTCTGTCCGTGTGAACTTCATAATAGGCCGATTCCAGTAAAATAACGGATCCTCTGTCCGCAAGAATTCGATTATTGGCCGATTCCCACAACATAGCGGATCCTCTGTGCTCTTGATCTCCATAACGGACGAATTTTAGCATATTAACGGGGCCATATATCGGAGCCTCTTCTGCCCACATGTGCCAAAAAAAGGCCGATTCGGCGTATTTCTGTTATTCTGTTCAGCAGCGATTAGTCGTCTACAGAATCCCTCATTTTAATACCGCCACCCAGGTTAGTTATAGTCCTACGAGTTCCGATATTTGAGGACACTGGTTCCGCTATTTCCTTGTTTTCACCCTTTTTGCAGCAATAAGCGGACAAGAGATCCGCTATCGCGGGATTTTCAGCGGAATAATCCGTGATTATGTGGCAATAACGGATCCTCTGTCCGTGCGAACTTCATAATACGCCGATTTCCGCAATTAACGGATCCTCTGTCCTCATGATCTCCTTAACGGGCGATTTTCAGCATATTAACGGGGCCATATATCGGAGCCTCTTCTGCCCACATGTGCCCAAAAAAAAAAGGCCGTCTCCCTCATATAGCGGTTCTTCCCGCATCGTCCACCTGTTCGATGGATGCCGTGCTTAAGCAGCCATCTCCCGGCATGCTTTTGCACATCGAAAGCATGCCTCAGCACATTCCTGACAGTGCTTCATATCATGCTTCTTGCACTCGTTACCGCATGCTTCACAGACATCGACGCAGATGCTGCATATCTCGCTGGCATACATACTGTTCGTGGACATCGCTTGGGCCGCAAATCCGCAAATATCCGCACACTGCCGATCCAAGCGAATGCATTCTTTCATCATCGCCACATCATGTTCATCCAAACATGCGGTGTAACAATGGTTGCAGGCTACCATACAGCGTAAGCATTCCTCGATACATTGTTGAAATTGTTCATGGGACATCATACATTCTCCTTTCGGTCTTAGCGATCCTAGGATTACCTTTTTTCAAGGTTGTATGTAATTAACCAAAACTTGTGAAGATTATGTGAGGATATTTTATGATTTCGATACCAGTGGCGAACAGAAAAGACGACTGCATTGCAGTCGTCTTTCTTTGTCGTTTTTTTCATGAATTATGTTAACCAATCTTCACATGAATCCGCCAAATTTTGCAAATCTTGAAAGAACATGCTGGCATGGTAACCATCACACACAGCATGGTGCACCTGCAATGAAACCGGGAGTAGTATACGGCCACCCTGCTCGATATATTTTCCGCCGGTTATGATGGGAAGAAGATAGTCTGTTTCATTGACAATGTTTAGATTAAATCCGCTAAAACTTGCCCAGGGTATCATGGATATGGGAAACGTGTTCAGCGGTGGGTTCTCTTTAACGAAAATCCCTTTTGCATCCCGATATCGCTCCATGTCCTGCACGTAATGATCGTGGAATCGATAAAAATCATTTGAACATGCTGTCCATAAGCAGGAGAAGGTATGGTCATCGTTATGGAAAAAGGTATAACTCGGCGTCATCCGATCCCAGTAACCCAACTCCCCTTCGGGACTATAGGACGTTTTGAATTCGACCCGGTTATTGACAACGCTGGTAACCATATAAATAAAAGCTGGATAAAGCTTGAATCCATAGGCTTTTAGCGAATACAGCAAGCGAGTAATGTCGATATCCACGGTAATGCTAAAGGTACATTTATTCGATCGATAATGCTCGTAATAAGGCTTTCTCGTCCACTGTTCAACATCTATAATATGAAATTTCATCGTTTATGCCCTCCTAAAATAAAATCGTTCTATTTCAGGAGGGAATATCCACTGATCTAATCACACGCCATCACTCCAAGTTTCCGTATTAGCAGATTTCTGTTAGATCTTCTGATGTATCCGATTCTGCCCCACTTCCCTATTATAAATGATACACCCATTGAAAAATAGGTGTCTGTCTATGCGCCCACTGGGTACTTGTGCACTCAACTCATGCACAGGATACGTATGATATACCAATTCAAGGGGAGGTGTTCGCGGATGGGATGTCCACCTAGGAAGGCCAAACGCTGCCGGAAGAAAAAAATGATCCTCATACGTAAACCAAAAAAGAAAAAACGTCGATGTATTATTGTCAAAAAGAAAGTGATCCGGGTAAAATGTCCTCCACCTACGATCATAAACGGAACTGCAGGGACACAAGGCCCACAGGGTACTTCAGGATTAACAGAATCTCAGGGTATTCCAGGACCACCTGGACCACCTGGACCACCAGGACTGCAAGGAATCCCTGGTCCACAAGGCGCTCAGGGCGTACCAGGACCTCAAGGTCCACAGGGTCTTCAGGGTCTTCAGGGTCTTCAGGGTCTTCAGGGCCCTCAAGGTCCTGCAGGTGAAAGCCCAACGGATCCCTGTTTTGAAGAATTGAGAGATACTTTACTGCAATTAGACAATCAATACATTTCGGTTTCGACTTCCGGCTTCGCCGATAGTATCGAGGGCCGGATTTTGCGAACCGGAGAAGGAACGGTTATTGTTACCGGTGTTTTCGGAACGCGAATCATTCCGGTATGCTCCATCAATTCCGTGGACCATGGACCCTTCGCTTACGCTATATTTGGTTTCAATGATGTCATCACCGTCATTAATACGGCTACAAATACCATTATGGGTTTCATCCCAGTCGGAGATAGTCCAAACGATATTGTGTTCACGCCCGACGGCACTCGTGCCTATGTTACCAATTTTAGCGATGATAGTGTACAGGTGATTGATACGGCCTCCAACACCATCATCGGTTTGCCGATTCCGGTTGGCGATGGTGCAGATCGGAATGCCATCACGCCGGATGGTTCGCGGGTATACGTCACGAATTTTATTGACAGCACCGTCTCCGTCATTGATACGGTCACAAATACGGTCATCGGAACGCCGATACCCGTAGGGGACGGTCCTACTGGAATCGCCATTACGCCAAACGGCCTGCGAGCCTATGTCGTTAACTCAACCGATGGAACCGTCTCCGTTATCGATACGGCTTCTAACATGGTGCTCGGCTTGCCAATACCGGTTGGCTTATTGCCTCAGGAGGTCGCCATTACGCCGGATAGTACGCGAGCGTACGTTACCAATTTTTCAAGCGCATCTGTCTCCGTCATCGATACCGCCTCCAACGTGGTCATTGCGACCATCCCGGTCGGAAATAACCCTACCGGAATCGCGATTATGCCTGACGGATCTCGAGCATATGTCACCAATGCCGGCTCAGATACCGTATCCATCATTCATATTGCAGCCAACACGGTTATTGCTCCCACAATCACGGTTGGAGATAGTCCGAACGGTATCGCAATTACTCCAGATGGTACAAGAGCGTATGTAACGAATACACTGAGTCCCAACATTTCAATCATTAACACATCATCCAACACGGTTACCTCATTGCCTTTAACCAATACGGGATATACAGGGATTGGCATAACACCTATAACGATTTAATGATTCAAAAGAATAATCGATGAGAGAAGGTGTTTTATGCGGAAAAATGATATCCGTGCTTGGATTCAAAAAGAATTGGATGAGCATCCGGACATCACAAGCATACAGCTTGCGGAGAAATATCGAATTCCACTGCATATCGTCCAAATGATGAAAGACAAATTATTAAAGGGTGTTGATCATACACCACGTAAAGAGCATGAATAATACCATATTCCGCTTCCCGTATGAGGCGATAGGTGAACCGACTCTCAACAGAGGAAGAAACAGTGCCCAGCAGAGGAACATGATTTAACGCAAACCATGCAATACCACCGCACTCTTTACTCCTGTTCATCTATCGACTAACAACAATAAAGGCTTCACTCCTCAAGCAGCTGCTCAAGTCGTGAAGCCTATATGCAATCAGGTCTTAATGAATTGCTTCAGGCATTTGTGTAAACAGCAGGTTGACTGGCAAATTGCTTCCTGGCGCAGCCGTCAGCATGATTTCAACCTTTTGTTCGTAATCGCCTGTACGATAGAGGACCGCTTGCTCGCCAGGAGCGACCTGTCCAAGGGAATAGATCGGTACAATTGTTCCATTTACCATAGCATATCCCGAGTACTTACCGCCCCGCGGGTTAAACGAGATCAGGGTATCCGGTGCTACGCGATCCAATGTTATTTTATACAGAACACCAAAGTTACCCGTATTGTGCGTAATGTCCCCAACCATAGGGTCCATCCCTTCCAAGTTAGGGTCATCCTGATTGTCTCCAAGTATGAGACGCTCGGATTCGGCACCCACCAGTTCGGAATAACGGATGATCCGCGTCGAATCCGGATAGGTTCCACGGTTATGAACACCATCGCGATTCAGGATCGGCAGTGTGCTCAGAACCTTCAACGGATCGGATTTCTCATCAATCATCACCACATCGAACTGAATCGGCAGGTCGCTGTACATATCCGAGTAAAGGGAAATGACATGTCCTTGCTTCATTCTAACATCGCTCAGTTCCGTCATGACCAGCTTTTGTTCACCTGGTGCAAGCGTTACTGAAGTTCGCTTCGAATCGTCCTGCATGGATTGGAAGTAGTTCAGCACAGACTTCTTGCCTGCTGCCGTTGCGATCGGCGACGGACCTGCAAATCCCAAGTAATCTTGTCTGAGCGTTACCGGGGTGCTGTTCTTGTTCGTTGCAATAACGTACATTTTCACATTTTTATTCAAATTGTTTACATGGTGAATCATAAAGCGCATATCGCCAACCGCCGTCTCTTGGTACACAATGCCTTCGCTGTTGACGGTTTCCGGACTGTTACTGCGAATCAAGGTGCTTGGCTCGTCGTAAAAATCATAGTTAATCTTCGGACGCGAAGTCACATTGCCGAGGAACGTGAATTTCTCACCTTCCGGGATAAAGAGCATATTGAAATCCTCTTCTTGATATAATGTCTCGTTTGTCACGTTAATCGTCGTCTCGTAGGTGGAGCTAAGTCCCTTCTTGTCGGTAGCCGTTAACTTGATCGTATAAACGCCCGGTGTGAAGAAAGCATATTGTTTATTCTCCCATTTGTACGTCAGATCCTCAGGCTTGTCCTGATCATCTGTACTTTGGTTCGTATAAGTAATCAACTCACCCATTTTATACTCGGACTTATCGGTCTCGAACATGGCAACAGGCGGAAGATTCGGCTGAATGACCGTAATCGTTTGGCTGTATGGCTCGCTCCACGCTCCTGTAGAATCCTGAACCGAGTAAGTGACTATGTATTGGCCTGGTGCATCGAAAATATCCTGTTTGCCTTCCCAGCGTTCGTCGATGATTTCACCTTGTACATTCTCCAGCTGCGGTGTATAGGTCACTGTAGTTTGTCCTGCATAAATCTCTTTAGGTCCCACCGTAAACTTGGCTACGGGCTTGGTTTCCAGATTCATGATGACGCGTTTACCCACATTATCCACTTTATATTGAATGTCGAGCGCTTGGGTTATAGCTGTCAGGGGAACCATGAAGGTACTCTTTGTCTGGTAGGAGGTGCCTTTCATCTCTTTCGTTACGCCATTCACGGTATACTTGCTGCTGTCTGTTTTGAAGCGAAGCTCATTGGTTCCTTTGGTAATGACGGTTTCTTTGGTCTTCTTATCGTAAGTGACCTTGAAGCCTACACGGTCCACAAGGGCACGAATGGGAACATAGGATACTCCCTTTTTGACTTGCATCGGTTGCGGTGCATTGTAGGTAACGCCGTCTTGTACCATTTTTGTACTATTAAAAAATAGAATAAGTTCTTTACCCGTCACGGTTTGCTGGTTATTCTGGTTGCCCTGCTCTTCCGTAGTTGTTGCCGGATCTTGCACTTCCCCGGTTTCCTCAACCGGTACTTCGGTTGTTCCTGCTTCATTCGGCTCTTGAGACCCTTCTGTCTCTGTCTCTGTTGTATCGGTTGTCTCTTGAGCAGCGTCTGTACCCCCGGATGTTACTGCTTTGGTTGCCGCAGCGTTTTGCTCGTACACTTCTTGGGTGACTGACTGTTGTGGTTTGTCTGCGGTATTTGCATCCGCGCTCGCCGGATAAGCTGCCGCTAATTGGGCAACAGCCAATACGGTTAGCAATGATCGTTTCTTCAGTTTCATTCCATAACTCCTTCTAATCCTTTTTTGATATTTTATTTAGGTCATACTATTAGACGCAAATTTTGGTAAAAAAGTTTCTCTGATCTGTTAATAATATTTACGATAATGTAGATCATTGTAAAGCCTATGAAAAGTCCCGCAACAGCACGATGGCTATAGCGGGATTTTAATGTGCATATTATTTCATAATAGATGCTCCTGCAAATTCGTAGCCGCGATTATCTTTTTCCCGCTACGATCATATCTCCATAGATGAACGCCTGTATCGCCTGTCGGGATATGAATATCCGTATGATAAGGAAGATTCAAGAAGCTTCGGAACAACATCGTGATCATTCCGCCATGGGAGACAATGCATACTCTTTTCAAGTCAGGCTCGCTATGGATTGTAGTAAACAGCTTGGATATGAATTGTTCGGCCCTTGCTCTGAAACGCACTTCAGACTCTCCGCCTTCGATCGAATCGTGCCGCTTTCTTCCTCCATCAGGCAAGGGATATTTAAGTAAAGCCTCTTCTCTTAGCATACCGGCTATGACCCCATTATTTTGCTCCATTAAATCATCATCGTAGGTAACGGGGACTTTTGTTGTTTCAGCTATGGCTGCCGCGGTCTGCTTGGCCCGGTTTAACGTACTGGAGAAAATGGCATCCAAAGTATATTCACGATGAATCCACTCTGCCAGGAGCCGTGCCTGTTGCTGGCCAAGACCCGTCAGTGCATAGTCAGCCCGTCCTTCACACCGATTCAAAATATCCGCTTCCGATTGTCCATGCCTGACGACCAGAATTTCAACCATGTCTCATCCCCCTCCTTTTCGCGCCTAGTTTCTATAGCTTATTACCAACTGCGATCCAGCGTCCGTCCACATCCTCAAACACAAACTCATGATTGTTATAATCCGTCGTCGATAAGGCTTTAACAATATTCACGTCCAAATCCATAAGCGCTTGCTAGATCTCCCGTTGTCCATAAGTAATAAAATAAGCATCGTACCCATATCCGTAACGGATTCGATTGGGAACAACCTCAATCTCCGTCTTCGTTAATACAATCTCAATAGAGTCCTTGTAGAGGCACACATGCGGTTCTGCTGCATCAAAATAGTTCACAGCACGGAACCCGATTCGCTCATAAAACTCGCTGGTCTTCTCGAAGTTAGACGTCGGGAAAATTTGCAAGCAATGGGAAAACCCTTTATTCATCGTTCATTCTCCTGTTCGAGCTTATTTATGCTTATCCACATTGCCCATCTTTACTTACTCCTCTAGACCGTGAATCTATTGTTTATTCTTTAATTCACGGATATCTTTGATCATGAGATCGAGTCTCTCAATGATTCTCTCGTCATGATGCAACTTCTTTTTAAGTCTGACCTCAATTACAAGGAGTTCAATAATAAGCACCACGATAAGGATGCCGATGATCATAGCCCGCTCCTTTCTGAACCTGATACATTCACCTGATATTTATTCATTAAACTCATGTCACTTGATCCTCCTCCATCCCCTCAGTAATCGGGGTAGTTCCAAACAGATGAAGGATAGCCAGATAGAATGGGTACAGTGCCAAAACTGCGATGGCAATGAGCCCTGTTACAGGATTCGGTTTGTCTGCCGGATCGATGATCGGAAACCATGCAGCCACAATATAGGTCAGAATCATGAAATAGGGGATCCACAAAAGAAGCGAAAAGAAAGACGTTTTACGGCCACCCAACCAATGCCTGATCAGCTTTGGAAATCCGTAACCCGATAGAAGCAGGCCAACTAAGGAGAAGACCATAATCACAACATTCACGTGATCCAGCCCCCACCCTGTTACTCGACTGAGTCGGTAAACGTTAGCCATGAGTTCAATCCCGGCAAAAGGGAACAGTGCATACAAAAAACTCGATATATTTAATCGAATGAAAAAGCTCATGCTCATGCTCACGCTCCTGAAACTTATATAACTGAAGCCGATTATTTGCAGTACGCTATATTAAACCAGCTCTTTAATCAGATACAGATTCAGATCGTCATCCGCACATACCATGTCACCGGGCACCACAGGTTCATTGCTGTACATAATCCCGTTGCCATCGGGAATATAACCGCGACGGACATATATTCTTTGAGCTGCACCATAGTCTTTGTACAATCCAACCCCGATACCGATACGCGCCATTTTTTTGCGAACGATGTTCTCGAATTCTTCCATGATGCAGTTCGCTATGCCGTTTCTCCGGTACTCCGGGAACACATTCAGATCATTGATTTCCGGAATGTTCTGATCTCGAAAATACGGATAACTCGATTCGTATTTCAAGTGGGAAACCCCGGCCAGCTCCTCATGAACAAATGCCAACAAAGTGACACGCTTGCCAATTTGGTTCTCATATTCGCACAAATCATAGTACTCATCCGGTCGCTTTATATTTTGCTGTTGAAACGCTTCCTTCCAGATGCTTTTAAGCTCCGTGTTATCTAACACCTTTAATGTAACGTTCATTGGTTTACCTCGCTGTTATGTATTTTGTTGGTAGGATTCAGCTCATGATATAAGTTGTTATGCTGGATTTCTTTCAGCATTTTAGCGTGCACCTTGCTTCAATACCTGCTGGATAAAATCAGATTTGCCTTCCGTATAGGCTTTCCGATCATTTCGAAAAGTTATGGCTAAGTCTTTCTTTAATGAGGCGTATTCTTTGACCAGCTCCGGGTTATTGATGAGAGCATCCCGAAAAGTAATGTGCCTGAACAGTTCTTTGCTGTCCCGATGGCAGACATATAAATGCTGGGTCATTCTCAATGTAAGCTTCTCGCTGTGTGGGGCATACTCATCTTTCCTTTCAAAAGCTTCTCTGCCCTCGACCCCTAAATCCCCCTGATGGTTATAGCCAAGCGTTTCTAATTTCGCAATGACCGCCGGAAGCGATTTCATGGATTCGATCACAACGTCAATATCCAATATTGGCTTTGCGGCAAGCCCTGGTATGGAGGTGCTTCCCACATGCTCGATACTCAGCGCATCAGCACCAAGGGTCTGTGCCAATATGGATTGAATCACCTGAAACATTTTCGGCCATTCGGGATTATATTCCTCGATGATGACGGGTTTAGGTGTCATTTATGGGATACCTCCAGTACTTGTATCATGTATAACCCCATGATTATGTTTCATCTAAAATCTCGTATGCCTGCCTCAAACGCCTCAGCATCTTGATGAATGACCCCATGCAGCGCCTCTTGCAAGGCAAATGTGCTTCTATAAAAATGTACGCGCTCCGCGATTTGCTCTCCATTCGGATACATGGCGATACACTTATCGAAGAACGCTTGACCATACCCCGACAGAATTCCCGCAAGATCATAAGCCGGGTCTCCGATCCCTGAGCCTCCAAAATCAATGATGCCTGTAATTCGACCTTTCTCCGGGCTCCATAAGATGTTGGACGAGCCAAAGTCACCATGAATGCAGCTTGGACGAATGTCATGATTCGCAGGGTTGTTCAAAAATCCGGTGAAGTTGCTTGAGATTTCCACCTGTGCATCGGGTCTGATGTAACCAAACAATAGGTTTTGAATTTGAGTGTACAATCCGGACATTTCTTCGTGGACATTTACAATCTGTTTATCGCCAGCGATCCATTCATTGATCTCCACAGCATGAAGTTGAATGAGAAATTCGATCATCTGTTCTGCCAGCCTATCCTCGATGTCCGAATTCCGGTGTGAAAGCAAATCTTCTGTCCATAACGGTTGACCCTCGATTAAAGGATAACCCATGAACATTTTGCCCACTTGCATATCGCCAAATGAAACATACATCGGATTCGGTATAGGCAGCGTCAACTTGGTCTTGATCCCATTCAATATTTGGGTTTCTCTGATCAACGCTTGGAAACTTTCCGCGTACTTAGGAAATCTGAAGACCAGCGTCTGATTCACAATCAACACATCGTTGTTCTGGCCTATGTTGTTCATCTCAACGTCTTGAATATCCAGGTGCGGATAAACTTCTTGTATGCGCCGGGTATATGACGGGTTCATGCATAACTCCTTCTACTTGCAATGTCGTTAACCTCTATTTTAATGCTTTTCCTTAACATGGTAAATCATGACGGAGCAAATTGGCTGCATTACAATGACCCAAGGCACACTGTTCCCATTTCCGTCGGGTCCAGTTCGTTCTAAATTTCTGATAGGTTATTCTCCTAAATTGAAAGGGCTAGGACAAGTGTCCTAGCCGCTCTTTCCTGATGATAATCGAATGCCATATAACCGTTTCACGAAAATGATATCCGATCTCACCTAATCTTTCAGTCGTTCTGCCCGAATAATTCTACGGATCGATTGCTCCGTTAAATAATATCGTTCTGACAATGCACGGATGGAGTCGCCATGCAAAAAACTTTTGAAAATGCTGCGATTCCGAATATCCAGATCCTTCTTAACCCCGGTTTGTTCACCCCAGGACTTCCGGTTCTCCGACTTTCTCGGAATATAAATATAACTTCCATCAATATATTGTTGAATGGTTTTGACTACGTGTTCAGGTAAAATATCTAGTGCTTTCTCGTATTTCATTCTCCCTGCTCCTATCTACATAGAATCGTGTAAATAGTGAGCAAAGCCGACACATGAAATAATGCAGTTCTAATTAATGTTGAAGAAGGCTCCGAACAAATAGTCTGCCCGATATTTCCGTGCGGCTTTGCCCGGAGCCTGATTTAACGACTTGAACGGTTGTGGTTCTAATGTGAGCCATCATGATTTTCACCTCGCCGAATTGGATGATTCAAAATTTACTCGCTTCTACTTTCTATTCTAACAAATTCCTTGCTTACCCGCACTCACCGCTCACAAGTGACTAGGTCCTTGCTCCTCTTTTAACCATCAGTCCGGATAGGTCGCGCCCGGCATGGTATACTTTTCCCAAAATCCAGTTATTAAGGAGCTTGTTCCCGTGTTAAAAGAACGAATTGATTTCTTGTGCAAGAAAAAAGGAATATCCCGCAAAGAGCTAGTTGAGGGATTCGTGACAACCACCCATTTTGCGAACATCCTTGCCGATCGTTATCCATTGGCCGAGGACCTTGCCGGGCATCTGGCACAGCGTTTGCAAGTGACCCCCTCCTATTTAATCCATACGGCTAATTCCGATAAGGATACACTCGAGACAGCGGAACGCATCTTTGAAGAATTATCCCAATCGGTCTCTCACGTTACAGAGGAGCGCATACACGATCTTCCCGATCGACATGACTGTCTGACGGTAGAACTTACAACTGCCTTGATGAAGGCGGTCTATTATCAACAAGTGAACGATGCGGTATCCCATGATTATCTGCACCAGAATTACCTCAATTTTTATCTGGAGAAATACGGCCGTCCTGACGACGCTGGGCTCCCGCTCCCCGCGAAAAAAGCGATGCTGTTCTATAAAATCCAGTTCTATCGCTCCAAGAACCGCTATCATGAGGCTTTAAGCCAAGTGAACCGGTTAAGCGAATATGTGCAGGACGGCACCGATTTATGGCTGACCACCCAAAACTTCAAGATGGAGGCCTGTATATTTTTGAAGCAATATGACCAGGCCAAGCAGGTGTTTGAAGGTACGATGAGACGGGTTTATGAAGACCGATTGTTTCACCGCTTATCCGATCTGTACATCGCGTACAGCGGCTATTGTTATTCCATGGGATTGTATCAGGAAGCGCTGGTTACCCTCTCCATGGCGGAAGCCCATTTGGTCTATGCGGTAAACCAGGGGAACATGGTGTCAACCATCTTGAACAATCGGATCATCATGCTGACGATGCAGGGAGATCATGAAAAAGCCGAAGAAGAAATCCACCGTTTTGAAGGACTTCTCGCGCGGGAAGCCGTAGAGGTACGTCAGCAATTCCGCCCGGTTCTATTGATTTACCGGTGTGAATTGGCATTGGCTCAAAAGCAGTGGGGGCTTGTAACCCAGTATATTCAAGAGCTGAAAGCGATAGAGCTGACAACGGATCAAGAAATGTCGGCAGCCTACTACCAATGCCAGCTGGCCTTGGCTCACGGTCATCATGATGAATTTATGGGGTATGCCCTTTCTTGTTTACCGTACTACGAGTCCAATCAGCTTACATTGCGACTCGAATCCTTATATGAAGCATTGGCCGTGGTATCAGAGGAAGCAAGGAAATACAAAGAGTCAACGTCTTACTACAAAAAGCTGGTCTACCTGCTTCGAAGTAAATAACTCATGCGCCAAAATGGTTACAAAAGCATGCTTTACAAGCAAAACTTTTGCCGTTCCCTTCATTTTATTCGCTGTGTGACAGGATAAAGAGTGCGCAAACCATTTCATTCGGCAAAAGTTTTTGAAGGAGTATCGTATTAATTTACTCCTAACGCCGAAAGTTTTGTATCCTTGCCAAACCATTGTCTCCTTTAGACCCCACGGGTAACATGGAATAATAAATAATTTAACTAGCGAGGTGCTGAGCTTATGGGATGGTTTGGAAAAAAGAAAAGTCCGCAGGATGCTTTGGAGAAAGCAGATAAAATGATGAACAAGGGTTTAACGGGCATGATGATGAAAGGTTTTGTACCGAAGGAGCATCGCAATGCCATCAACCAAAGTTTAGAGCAGGCGAAGCAAGCGCAGCTGGCAGCGACCGGAGCGCTGGCCATAACGTCCACCGCTAAAGTACGAACCGTACGGGATACCGGGAAGCTGATCAATTTCGACCCGGTTGTCATCCTTGAATTGGATGTAACGGAGAACGATGGAAGCCAATATACCAAAACGCTGGAGACCCTTGTATCGAAGCTGCAAATTCCCAGAGCTGGTGATATCATTGGTCTTGCCCAGCATCCGGCCAATTCGTCCGAGCTTGTCTATATGGGACCGATTGGATGAATATAGGCAAATGAAAAAGGACCTGATTCAGGTCCTTTTGTCATGTGCTCGCAGCTTCCTGCAATTTCTCATTCAACAATTGAAAAGCTTCTTGAATGCTTTCTCTCGGCGTCTTGCCGTACCGTTCCCCAATGTGAACTTCCGTATAACAATGACTTTCCCCTGCTTCGTTTAGATAACTGATCAATCCGACGCCCGTCGCGCGGAAAACCTCGATCAGAATGGGCTCAAGCTGTTCTTTGTCCCATTCAAAATGGACATGAAACATATTCGATACGGGCACGGCAGGCTTCGTATTCACGCCCTCGCACGAATTAAACAAAGCTGCAAGCTCTTTAGCCTCCTCGTAATATTGGCCTATATTACCTATTCTTTCCGTGTAATAATAACTTGAACTAATGATATACGGGTAAAGACTGACCAGATCCCCGCCATGCCTCCTTTTCCATACTTTGGACTTCGCCACAAAATCGGTGCCGCCAGCCAGAATGGCGCCGGCAATCCCGCCTATACCTTTATAGAAGGACACATATACGCTGTCAAAAAGAGCACAGATTTCTGCCGCCGTTTTTTGATAATACGGGGTGATCTCGAACAATCTTGCCCCGTCCAGATGCAGCTTAATGCCTTGAGAACGACAATACGCCGATATGGCCTCCAACTCTTCGTAATCGGGCAGCTGACCTCCGATTTCACGCTGCGGCAACTCCAGCAGTAAACAAGCAATGTCATGATCCAGGCTCTGCACGTCTTCAAGCGTGATCAAACGCTCTTTATCGGCAAGAAGAATCGGTTCGATATGATGCAGCTCCTTAAGCCCGTCCTCTTCGTGGATCTCCAGATGACAGAGGGGATGATAGGCCACTCGTTTCAGCCCAGCATCATCGCACCAGATCCGCAAAGCAATCTGCTGCGCCATGGTTCCGCTTGGAAAAAAGACAGCCGATTCCTTGCCCAGTACGTCTGCCATGCGCGCCTGAAATTCCTCAATGATAGCGCCTTTGCCGTATGTATCCCCCATCTGCGACCCATCCACATCCCGAAATGCCTCCAGCAGCACCTCAAGATTCCTGCGGCTATGTCCAATCAATGGATAGGCTGTTTCGCCATAAGCTTCACTAATCGATTTACGTTGTTCTCCCATGTCGCATACCACTCCTTCTCTACAACCGATATTAGTTCCAAGATCATCACTCGGAGATCTAATTATCTCGCTAATCAAGCATACTAGATAAATGAACAAGTGGAAAATGATTTTCACATTCGCAGACTCTCCGGAAAAACTTGACAAAAACAAACGGAGGGATTACACTGTATATGAGCATATGTTCATATTATATATAATGTAAATTATTTTATGATTATGGATTACATTTAACAGATGGATCCGAAGGGAGTTTTCGATTATGCATCATCATAACCATCATCATGGGCATGACCACAGCCACCATGATCATGCCCGCTCAGGAAACAAAAAAGGACTTGCCATTGCCCTCATCATCACACTTGGCATCATGATTCTAGAGTTTGTAGGGGGCTTGCTAACCAACAGTTTGGCGCTGTTATCCGATTCCGGACATATGTTAAGTGATGCCAGTGCGTTGCTGCTCAGTCTGGTTGCATTATGGTTTGCCACGAAGCCCTCATCGCCGAATAAAACCTATGGCTTTTATCGTTTTGAAATATTGGCAGCACTATTAAATGGCGTCGCCTTGTTTGTCATCGCCGGCTTTATCGTATGGGAAGCGATTCAGCGCTTTGATGACCCGCCTACCGTCGCTAGCGGAAGCATGATGCTCATTGCAGCTATCGGCCTGTTGGCTAACCTTCTCAGTGCCTGGTTCTTGATGCGGACGGGGGATGTGAAGAACAATGTCAATCTCCGCAGCGCGTACCTCCATGTTATCGGTGATGCACTCGGCTCTGTAGGCGCAATCATCGCCGGAATCGTGATGCTTGCCTTCGGATGGTACATTGCGGACCCGATCATATCCATCCTTGTGTCGATCTTGATTCTGAAGAGCGCCTGGAGAATCATACAGAATACCGTTCATATTCTAATGGAGGGTGCACCGGCAGCGATAAACCCTGAAGAAGTAACGAAGTCCTTGCTGTCTATTCCAGGGGTCACCGGCATCCATGATCTTCATATTTGGACGATTACGTCCAATTTCGATTCCTTGAGCTGCCATCTCGTCGCCCAGGATGACGCGAATAGTTATGAGATTCTGCAACAAGCGATTGATCTTCTGGACAGCCGATTCCACATCGAGCATTCAACGATCCAGATTGAGAATTCCACCATCACGCATCGTGAACATAAAGTCTAATCTCTTCTCTGCGGTAGTCCTTTAGTTCATGAAAAGGGGAAAAAAGGCGGCCGAGGTTTACACTTTTTACAAGTTCGGTTGACCTCCATAATGAGAGTATCAAGACATTCTACCGGCGTTACAGCGAATTCCGAATGTCTGATAGGGAGGTTAACATGAACAATGATCATTATACGCTGGAGAAATTGAACGAATACCAGCAAGCTAAATGGGACGAACTTGATCGCCAAGGAAGATTCATTATTCATGACGAGATCGCAAGTGAATCGCAGCATACCACAAGCAATACCCGAATTCTCGATAAACTTTATGGCTTCTTTCGAAAGCGGAGATCCCGAAGAAGCCGCACGAAATCCTTATAAGAAATAAAGAGCAAGCGCGGTTATTTGCGCTTGCTCTTTTTATGAGAAGAAATCATACTCGCCAAATCTGCTTAAAATCCAGCCATCCCAGATTATTGATGACAAGCCCTTTATAAGAAGGATCCAAGCTTGCGTAAAATCTTGTATGAACCAAGAATGATACATGCGCTTCCTCCCGAAGCCTCTCTTCGATATGGGATAACAAACTCATACGCTCCTCATACCACTCGCTGGCAAGCGCATCATCTACGCAATCTTTCACCCAATGATGCAGCGATGGATCCATGAACTCCTTGACTACGCTTCCCTTCTGTTCGTAATTCTCGATTAAACATACTTCTTCACCTGGAAGAACCAGACCATGCAAGATACAATCCATGCTGTTCATCACATCCGATTGGTGTATGGTATCCATCCTCTCCTCCCGGATGATCAATGGAATCCCGATGGAAGCGCACTGATTCTGCACCCATTCGGCGTCTTTGATATGATTGACGAGCGTCCCCATGGTAATGGGAGAGCCGTCATAACCCGATTGTTCCAGCATTGATTTTGCAAGCTCGGGATCATATCGGTCTTTACGGTAAGGCGCTTGCTCATCCATAATGAATCCTTTGGCCGGGTAAAGCCGATTGTCGCCAAGTTCGCGTATCATCTCGGTACGATTCAGAATCAGGCTGAATGCCCGACGAAATTCAATGGACTGATAGGGCCCCTGCTTTTTCATATTCCATGTAATCAAAGTCGTACAGCCTTCGGATGATTCGATGATATCCACTGCATGTTTCTCACCGCTATGATTGACATGCTCCGGATCCCGCAGCAGCCGCTCCCAGCTGACCTCGCAATGCTCCGCATCTTCCGGCATCAAGATAATGTGGATGTTGTCCAAATGCGGCCGCCCTTGATAATAATGGGGGTTAGCATGAATGGTCAGCCGTTCATCGGTCCATTCCTCTACCCGAAAGGGTCCCGTTCCGACAGGTTGCTTCCAGAACTGTTCTTCATGGACGCTCGCCAAATGCTTAGGCACGATGGACATGCAAGTGGAGCTAAGAAACCGGATAAAAATCCGATTCGGCTTGTTAAGAATAAAACGAACCTCACGAGGGGACACCACCTCTACCCGCTGCAGTTCACGCACGATCCAAGCATTTCGTTTATCCCGTCCCAGACGTTCCACCGTGAATTTCACGTCCTCCGCCGATAATTCCTTACCGTCATGGAATAGTATTCCTTTACGGAGATGAAAAGTCCAAATCGTTCCATCCTCATTGCTGTTCCAATAATGCGCGATAACGGGAAGATATTGATCGTTGGCATTATCGTATATCACCAGCCGGTCAAATATCTGCTGGATCATATGAGCTTGAAAACTGTAGTAGCATTCGGCGGGATCCAACGTTTCAATCAAGCGGTAAACGGGAAGCCGCAGCGAATCCCTTGCTTCCGCTTCCCCTTCTCTCATCTCCTTGCTAAAGCCAAAATGCCCATTCATCCATTCCACGTAGGAATCGTTAGTGTGAATACCTTGACCATAGGTACGCATCAGTTCGAAGGCCTGCCGATATTCCCCTTTTAACGCGAGCTGCTGCGCAGCTTCCTGAAGCAGATCAGCTTGATCGGCTAGAAACGTAAGCTTGGAACGGTTTCCTCGCCCGCGTCCTGCCTTCCATATAATCCAACTCTTCTCCTCGAGCTTGCGTATAACGAGCTTGGCATTCCGCGTTGTGCAATACAGCGTTTCGGCGATCTGCTCAAGCGTCACTTCCGTAGCCGTGTTGGCTGGAGCGTTAACAGCAAGCTTTTGATGCAGCATGAAGAATTGTTCGTACAGCATTGCAATCCGCTCCCCCCTGGTAACATCTATACGCTTTATTCTACTTGGAGATCGTTTCGAGCGCGAGTCCCTTTTCGGTAGAAAACCATTATATTCGAAAAAGAACAAAGGCATTCCATATGTCGGCCTACACAAGTTGTTAGTCATGAGTTTACACGCCATGATGGATAAGCGCGGCTTCCTCCATGTCATCATTCACAGGATTGCATGATAAGCTCAACCGCCTTCTGCAGAGTCAATGCAAGCTCCTTGCCCTCGGTCATATTCTTCAATCGAACCATGCCCGCCGCCGCTTCATCTTCACCGATCAGGATGGCATATGGAATACTCTCAGCTGAAGCGGAAGCTAATGTTTTCTTCAATTTGCGGCGGTTGTCCGCCAATCGCGCATGAATCCCGCGATTCCGGAGTGCCGCTGCAGCCGTCAATCCTTCCGGTATGGTTTCTCCAATCGGGATAACCACAACGAGCGGCTTGTTTGTTTCAATTGGACGGTTCCGGATCATCTCCATGATGGATTCCATACCAAACGAAAGACCCACCGTAGGATAAACAATGTCCTCGCGGCCAACGAGCTGCCCGATAATCGCATCATATCTGCCGCCTCCGCCCAAGCTTGAACGAAAGCCCTGAGATGCGTCAAAGATTTCGTAAACGGTTCCCGTGTAAAATGACAAGCCTCTTGATAGAAAAGGATCAAATACGCAGATCTCTTGCAACCCGACGCGCTGCAGCATATTTTGCAGGATCTGGACTTCTCGTGCTCCGCGCTCGTTGTCCAGGTTGTATGTGCTTGTTATTTGCGTTAATGTCGGCTCCTTGAGATCAACAAAATCAAGAATTTGACGACAAATCTCCGATGGGAGCACCTTACCCGCAAGCTCTTGCTGAACTCCCTCCTTGCCAATCTTATCGAGCTTATCCAGCGTCAGCATGACAGATGTTTTCCTTTCTTCCGGTACGCCCATAGCTCCAAGAATTTCACCAAGAAAGCTTCGGTTGTTCCACCGGAGCACGATCGGGATTTCAAGTCTCCGAAACACTTCGGCTGCAAGCTGCATTAACTCAACTTCCGCTTCCGGTCCCGAGATTCCCACCACATCAACGTCGCACTGCAGAAACTCCCGCAATCTTCCCCGTTTGACGGGACCATCCCGGAATACCTTTCCCATCTCATAACGCTTGAATGGCTGGCTGATGGCGGGATTCAGCGCGATCACCTTGGCGAATGGAATTGTTAGGTCGTACCGGAGCCCCAGACGTCGCGTGCCCTGATCCGTCAGCTGGTACATCTCCTTCAGAATTTCTTCCCCTCCTGCGTATTTGGAAGACAACAGGTCCGATTCATTCAGAATGGTTGTCTCCATTTCAGCATAGTCATAGCATTCAAACACTTCACGCAGCGTCGATTGCACCTTTCTTCGGATCGCCTGTTCTTGGCCAAAATAATCATACGTTCCTTTTACGTTCTGCATCGCTACTCATCCTTTCGTTCTAATGAAAATAAAAAACGCGCCGGACCTCTTGGTCCCGCGCGCTGGATATGCGGCAGGGAGGCCAACGCGAACAGCGTTAGCCCACCCTGTAGAATGACAGGCGTGCTAACGCTGCTTGTGATGATGAAGTTGATTGAATTGGATGTTCATCATCGTGTAATCCCCTTCACTTTTCAGCCAATGATTAAAGGGAATTATAGCGCAATCGTTTTATATATTCAAGGGCAATCCATTCTTAGATCGTACGCGACCAATGGCGATGCGCCGCGATGGCATCAATGAAGGCTTCGCCAAACGGCTTCAAATCCTCATTCTCTTGCGCAACCACGATCCCTTCACCACTGGATGATGGTAGCAAGTTTGCCCCTTCGGCTATGGCTGCGATCGGCTTGAAATGCTGATACGCTTCCTTGACGAAATCCAGCACTTTCTGATCCGCCAGGAGCTCCGATAAGCTTAACGCGCCGCCTGCAACAAGCACCGCATCAAACAAGACGGAATCCGCCCCAAGCAGCGAATGGTTCACTTCCAGTTCCGCGCCGGCTTTGCCTTGAATGACGCCGAGCTTCGCGCTAACCACCTCGGTGATAATGCCGGCTTGCTGCAGCTGCGTGAGCACAAAGGGAAGTTCGTCCGTAAATCCGTTGCCTGCCAGCACCGCCACTTTACGGGTTAACGGGAGCTTCACGGTATTCATCATGCTCAGTGCCGGAGAAGAGTCGCTGGAAGCGGAGCCGCTGGTTTGCGGAGGCATGGTTCCGATGCCCTCCGAAATCCGTGTGGCAAGTTCGCTATCAACGTTCGCGAACAGATCGACGACTTGCTGGCGAATTTCCTTTCGCAGCACTTTACCAAGCTCGAACTGGAACGCGGATACGATATGCTGCTTCTCGACCTCAGACATACTGTTCCAGAACAGGGCCGCTTGGCTGAAATGATCCTTAAAGCTGTCACTGCGTGCCTGCACCTTACGTCCTTCCACCTTCTCGGTGTAATGCTCGTAACCGCCGCGCTCCACTGGAACCGGCTTCGGCGTGTTACCGGCAATACCGTTCTTGTGGTAGCTGACTGGTCCTTTATTAATGGTCATACGGTGCATCCCGTCACGCTGATTGTTATGAACCGGTGCAATCGGGCGGTTGATCGGAATTTCGTGGAAATTGGGTCCACCAAGCCGGGAAAGCTGGGTATCGGTATAGGAGAACAAGCGGCCTTGCAGAAGCGGATCATTGGTAAAATCGATTCCGGGTACGACATGTCCCGGATGGAATGCAATCTGTTCCGTCTCCGCAAAAAAATTATCCGTATTGCGATTGAGCGTCATCTTGCCGATGATTTTGACGGGAATGAGTTCTTCGGGCCAAATCTTGGTCGGATCAAGGATGTCAAAACCAAAATTGAATTCTTCATCCTCCCGAATCATTTGAACACCAAACTCAAATTCCGGATAATTTCCTGATTCGATCGCATCCCATAGATCACGGCGGTTAAAGTCGGGATCCTTGCCTGCCAGCTTCTGCGTTTCATCCCATACAAGGGAATGTGTGCCGAGCACGGGCTTCCAGTGAAACTTCACGAAATGCGCTTGTCCTTCTTCGTTCACGAAACGGAAGGTATGTACGCCGAAGCCCTCCATCATTCGGAAACTTCGCGGAAGCGATCGGTCGGACATCGCCCACATGATCATGTGCGCGCTTTCCGAGTTGTTAGTGACAAAATCCCAGAACGTATCATGGGCGGACTGTGCTTGCGGGATCTCGTTATGCGGCTCAGGCTTGACAGCATGAACGAAATCGGGAAACTTCATGGCATCCTGTATGAAGAAGACCGGCATATTGTTGCCAACAAGATCATAATTCCCTTCTTCCGTATAAAACTTGGTTGCGAAGCCGCGCACGTCCCTGACGGTGTCGGCTGATCCCCTGGAGCCCGCAACCGTGGAGAATCGGACAAACACCGGCGTGACGACGGAAGGGTCCTGCAGAAATTTGGCTTTTGTATAATCTTTCATGGATTCATATAGCTGAAAATAACCATGAGCCCCAAAACCGCGGGCATGGACGATTCGTTCCGGTATCCGCTCATGGTCGAAATGCGTCATCTTCTCTCTGAAATGGAAGTCCTCCATCAAGGTCGGACCGCGCTCGCCCGCTTTAAGCGAATGTTCATCCTCAGAGACCTTAAGTCCCTGATTGGTTGTCAGTTCCTTACCGTCATTGTCTACCGTGAATTGTTCCAGCTGTTGGTCCTTGCTCGTCTTGTTGTGGCTGCTGTTAGCATTCGAATTGGCGTTTGAATTGTCCATTTGTCGGAACCTCCTGGTATGTAGGTAGTAGATGAGTGCCTGACGAAAATGCACTTGGTAACAGATCCGCTTGCGAACCCGAAATGTAATTACCCTGCATACTGGAATACGAATCCAGGATCAAACTTCCTTCATGAAAATCTCATCTAACCGTTCGATTGGGTTTCGCTCATGCATCTCCTGTCTCCAGTAAAAAACAGCCCCTCCCTAGAGGTAGGCTGCTCTAATTGTACTTTAACGATTTTCAAGCATACGCTTAGATCCCCGCAAGTTTATCCGGATTCCTCACAATATAAATATTCTGCAGCAATCCGTTGCGAATATTGACAAAGATAACGCCGGTGACACTTCGTCCCTGACGGAAAATAACAGCAGTTTGATGGTTCAGTTCCCTTACCTCGATCTCCGGAGCTTCTCCATCCTCCAGCTGCGCTTGGTGAAGAATGCCGATGAGGAAACGGGCAACCCGCTCCTTGCTCTCGACCGGTCTTGCAGCTGCAATTACTTTACCGCCGCCATCGGAGAGCAGCACAGCATCATCCGCTAGCAGGGTCAGGACATGTTCGGCATCTCCCTCGGAAAGGGCCGTGAAGAATCTGCTCACCCATTCCTCTGCCATAGACCCCACGCCGATCAGATCGTCCTCCGTGATCCCCATCTTTCCTCTCGCCCTGCTCATGAGCTTGCGGCAGTTGGACTCGGTTTTATCGATGAGTCCTGCGATTTCCGGATAATCGAATCCAAGCGCTTCCCGCAAGACAAATACGGCCCGCTCCGAAGGAGACAGCCGCTCCAGCAGAACCAGCATGGCATAAGAGAGCAGTTCATGATTCTCGATGGCTTCAAAGGACTCGCTATAAGACGCCGGAATCGGCTCCGGAAGCCAGGGGCCGTAGTACTGCTCTCTTCGCTTTCGGGCTGACTTGATCTCATCAAGACAGCGATTCGTCACCATTTTGCACAGATACGCTTTGGGCTCCTCCAACTGCCCCAGGGGGAGACTTTGAACTCTCACGAACACATCCTGTACCGCATCCTCTGCGTCCGCCACCGTTCCGGTCATTTGATATGCAAGATGAAACAGGAGCCCCTTATACTGCTCATACAGCTCTAACATGCCGTTTCTTCATCCCTTTCAAGCAGGATTGCTCCTCATCTATCGAACCATGCTGGAATAATTCCACATGAACGATTTCACCTTGTAAGCCAGCTTTCCTGTGATCATGATATCCAATCCCCAGGTACGCGACCAGACTAACCCATGTCCCGGCCCCAGCCCTACCGTATAACCCTCCGTTACACTCCTGTGCTTGGCGGCGGGGGCACCGATTAAATCCGCATGCACAATGCCACCAAGTCGCGCCGCTTGGGGGATCGCTTCCTTGCATGTCATTCTGTCAGCAGCACCGCTTGCGGGATCAACCACATGCGCGCAATCGCCGATGCTGTATACTCCCGGCGCATCCTTGACACGATAGCTTTCATCTACAACGATTTGACCGTCTGCCGTAACCGGCAGTCCAAGGCTGAGCAGGGCGGGGTTCGGAGCCAGGCCGAGCGCCCACACCATGAAACCAACAGGGATGGGAGATCCAACATTAACATGAACCAGTCCCTGTTCCTCTTTGAGCACTTTGCTCCCATGGTGAATAGTTACGCCAAGATCGATTAAATATGATTCAAGCCGATGTCCCACCTTCGCAGGTCCTTCCAGGAACAATCGCTCCTGAGAATTGAATAGATGCACACGGATTTGCTCCGGATCTAAACCAAGCTTAACCGCCTCTGTCCGCATGGCGTGGACCAGCTCGGCGGACGTTTCGATTCCCGTTATGCCTGCACCTGCTACGGCTGCACTCATCAGCCGCTGTTTCTCTTGCGGATCCGTTTCCTCTGCCGCCAGCCTAAGGTTTGAGTGCCACCGTTCCCGGATACGTTCCGCCGCTTCAACACCTGTCAGCGATATCCCGCCTAGGTCCGGTGCTGCCTGACGCACGATGCTTCCAACGGCCATAACAAGGACATCATAATGAATCTTATGCTCCAGCCCTTTGTCATCTTCGCAGCTCAACTGCATGCTCTGCTTATCAATGCCAGTTACCCTGCCCTGTATAAACCGGGTACCTTCCGGCATGACTTGTTCCCATGGAACCGTAATTCCCTCTTCGCTCACTGCAGGACGGAACAAAAGCACTTTCCGCACATGGGCGGAACCTTTATCGATAAGGATCAGGCGCAGCTTCCTTCCGTTAAGTCCTTTGTGACAAGCTTTTTGAATCGCTTTTAGGGTGTGTATACCCGCAAAGCCTCCACCAACAACAACACATGTAAGATCCTTCATGAGACAACCATCTCCTTTGTTTTATGCGATTTTGCACATAACACGAGAAGAGGGCTGTTTTTGTGACATTAAATTAGACCATTTTTAGAATAGGATTCTTGCTTCACCCGTTCCGATATCTCGATGAGACGACGTATCCCTTCTTCCAGCTGAATCTCGCTGATATACGAATAACTCAACCTGATCCACGAATCCATCTGATCCAGCGGGTCGCATATACGCCCCGGTACAAAAGCTACCGACTCCGCTAGGCATTGCCGCAACAACGCATCCACGTTGACGTTTTCCGGCAGCTGTATCCACAAATTCAAGCCGCCGCCGGGGCTGTTCCATCGCCATTCTGTGGGCTCAAGCAGCTTCTCCATCCTCGCTTTACGAAGCTCCAGCGCAATCCGAAGCTTGGCCACATGCTCCTGAAGTCTGCTCGAGAAGAAATAGTGCTGGAAAATCTTTTGCGTCAACAGCGGCGTCCCGTTGTCCGACAGCGCCTTGATCGGAAGGATGACATTCATCAGTTCCGGACGGGCAGCCAGCACCGATATCCGCAAGCCGGGGGCCACATATTTGCTGAAGCTTCGAATGTGAATGACATAGCCTTCAGTATCGTAATAAAAAAAGGGCAGCGGCGGCGGATCTCCAAAATAAATGTCGTGATATACCTCATCCTCCACCAGAATGCACTGATATCGTTCCGCCAGTTCAACCAGTGCTTTGCGCTGTGCGATCGGAACCGTGTATCCCGTCGGATTCTGAAACGTTGGGTTCATGTAGAACAGCTTCGGTTTCTCCGTTTGCATAAGACCTTCAATTCGTTCAAGGTCATACCCTTCCGGCGTTATCTCAATTGGAAGCAGCTTGACATTTTGCTGCACAAAAACATCGATCGCCGGACTATACGTCGGTCGTTCGATCAATACGCAATCTCCGCTTTTGACGAGCGAACGCGAGATTAGGTCGATCGCTTGCTGGGATCCCGTCGTAATGAGCAGCTCTTCCGGATGGACCGTTATGCCTTGTTTGTCCATAAAATAGCGAGCCATCTCCTCGCGCAGCTCCAAATCTCCGGACACGGAAGAATACGTGCTTAATACTTTCGGATACATGTCAAACACTTGTTTCACGTGATTGGACAAGAATGCATTCGGCAGCAGTGTAGGATCAATCAGCGCTTCCGACATCTGGTAATCGACTTGATGCCTGTGTATTTCGGACAAGCGGCTGCGATTGACGTATATCGATTTGGCTTGATATGCCCATGGCGGGCTGGATGAACAGCGTTCCGGCAATGTGACAGGGGCCTTCGCCGCTACGAAATATCCCGATCTGTATTTAACTTCCACGATCCCGTCCTCTAACAGCTGCTGATAAGCCTTCAGCACCGTTAATCGATGAACGTTCAAACGTTCGGCCATCGCCCGCACGGACGGGATTTTGCCCTTCTCCTTCCACTCTTCCCGAGCAATTCCTTCCAGAATGGTGTCATAGACCGACTGCTGTAATGTTCGCTTCCCTTGATGTTTGTCGTCCAGCATTGATATTTCCATCTGTTCTTCCCCCGATCCCAATAAAGCATATCTGTTCTACCTATCACCAATCTGTTCTATTAACTACCTATTATAGTATAGAAAAAGGAGGATGCTACATGATTATTTTTAACTACTTGCTAATGTGCGCCATTTTCAGCACGACGTTTCTCGCCATCAAGATTGGAGTTGAAGCAGGATTGCCGCCGTTTCTCTCAGCGGGACTTCGATTTCTTCTGGCGGGCGCCTTCATCTTCCTATGGATGATATTACAGCGGAAGGCAAAACCAAGTCTTCTCCTGCGAAAGGAATTCCTTCTAATCGGGATGACCAGCACATTCTTGACGTTTGCAACGCTGTATTGGGCCGAGCAGCACGTATCCTCGGGGATCGCTGCCATTCTATCGGCAACAGGCCCCATGATGATTCTGATGATCCAATCGGTCGTGATGCGGAAGAATGCCCGGCGCAGTGATTATTGGGGGTGCGCGGTCGGTTTTGCGGGGGTATGTTTGCTTATCATGCCCGAGATGGCGATGGGGAGCGATCTCATCTGGATTCTGAGCTGTATCGCCATTCTTATAGGTGAAATCGGCTATAGCGTGGGCTCCCTGGCTACCCGGAAGTTATCCTTTGACATGCCGGTTATCTCACCGATTACGATCAATGCGGTGCAGATGATGTATGGCGGCGCAGCCCTATTGCTGTTATCCCTATTCAGTGAACATGTACAATGGAATGGTATTCAAACGTTACCAGCCATCGGATCCGTCTTGTATTTGACGATGGTTGGCTCGATGCTGGGCCATAGTCTGTATGCCTGGCTGCTAAAAGCAACCAATGCTTTTTTTCCGTCCACCTGGCTCTTTGTTTCTCCCATCATCGCGCTGGGGCTGGGCGCATTTATGTACGGCGAAGCGATTTCTCTCTATTCCATCGTTGGCAGCATGCTCATCATCGGCGGAATTCTGGTCGTGAATCTGCCTGAGCTTCGAGCACGCCGGATCGCACGCCGTGTGGCTTCGAGCACTTGATATCGAACCTGCTAGGTTCCTAGAATTAACGCCAAAAATAAAAACGGCTGCTACTCGTAAACCTCATCACGAGTAGCAGCCGTTATGTTTCATGATTCAATGTTATGATTCCATACTTAATCCACTTTAGCCCGATAAGCTTCCGCAGTCAGCAGTTGTCCGAGTGCTTCCTCCAAATCGCCTTCCACCTCTACCTCAATGATCCATCCGCCTTCGTACGGCTCTCCGTTCACAAGCTCCGGCTGATCTTCCAGGGAAGCATTCACTTTCGTAATGATTCCTGCTACAGGGGAATACAGTTCCGATACGGTTTTGACCGACTCAATGGTACCGATGCTGTCACCTGCTGAAACGACAGCGCCCGTCTCGGGGAGTTCAACGAATACGATATCGCCCAGCTGGCATTGCGCATGATCGGAAATACCGACGCGCACCACATTTCCATCTACCTTCAATGCCCATTCATGATCGTCGCTGTACACCAAATTCTCTCTGATTTCGCTCATTTACGGATACTCCTCTTTTCTTAAAAGAAATGAAATTAGGGTGAATAAATGAAAAAAAAGGACGCGAAAAAAGGCATTCGCCTTTTCTCTGTCCTCGGTACCTGAGAGTTTATGATCGACCGTTTCTTGCACCGGTTCGATCTTTCCCCTTGGGTGGCTTGCGCACTCTCCAGAGCTGCGTCAGATGGCGGTTCGTGTACCTGAGAGATTACTCGTCAGCCCGGCAGGCATAACGGTTTGCTCCTTCGGTGCCGCCAAGGTTTCAACCCTCGTGGGGCGGTCTCTCCCATCCATCGTCATCCGCATATTCGGTTGGCTTATTCTCCCACAGAATAAAACAGGGACGAGATGATGTCAAGATATCTGACAAAAATTTTAAGAATGAAAATAATTTGGTGAAATAAAAGGTTGACACTTTATGGAGCGACACGTTTATAATAATCACAAGAACGCAAGGAAGCTGATGACAACTCAATAATTTTCACGCGGATGATGGTAGCGGGAGAGATTACCGACAGGATTGACAGGTAGCGCCGAAGGAGTAAGCCGTAACACGGTGAATCTCTCAGGCAAAAGGACCTTTACCGGACGCACCTCTGGAGAGAATTCTGAATGTAGAATCACCCACGGGGAAACTCACACACGCTTGACATTATACTTACATGACATGTGGGGTAACTCTCAGGTACAAAGGACAGAGCAGAAGGACTACGCAACGGGCGGGCTTTTTTAGCACGGCTTGTTATCCTTCTGTCTGTCCTTTTTTGGTGTTTCCCCGATTGATCATGCCAATTAGAAGAGGTGAAGAGATGAGTTCATTACAACGTACACCGCTTTACCCGCTTTATTCCGATTTTCCTTCTGCCCGCTGCATCGACTTCGGCGGCTGGGAACTGCCCGTGCAATTTTCCGGCATTGTTCAAGAGCATGAAGCCGTACGCAAGCACGCCGGCCTGTTCGACGTCTCCCATATGGGTGAATTTATCGTCACCGGACAAGACGCTGAAGCTTTTATCCAGAAGATGACCACGAATGACGTAACCCGCATATCAATTGGCCAGGCCCAATACACGTTAATGTGTTACGACAACGGCGGTACGGTAGATGACCTGCTTGTGTATAAACTGTCGGCAGATCGATTCATGCTGGTTGTGAACGCATCCAACATCGACAAAGACTTTCAGTGGCTTCAAGACCATCTTGCAGGTGATGTCACCATCCGGAATGTGTCCGAAGAAACAGCTTTGATTGCACTTCAGGGACCTGCCGCCGCGAACATCATGTCACAGGTAACGACCGAGGCGCTAGGCGAACTCCCTTCCTTCCATTTTATCCAGAACGCACAGGTATGCAGCTGTACCGCCCTACTCTCCCGTACTGGTTATACCGGAGAAGACGGCTTTGAAATCTATTGTTCCGCTGGGGATGCTCCCGTCATTTGGAGAGATCTTTTAGCAGCCGGAGAACCACATGGTCTTGTTCCAACCGGACTCGGCGCCCGCGATACACTCCGTTTCGAGGCGAAATTGCCCTTGTACGGCCAAGAGCTCTCAAACACGATCTCTCCGCTTGAAGCCAGTCTCGGTTTCTTCGTGAAGCTGGACAGCGGTGATTTCATCGGTCGGGAAGCGCTTCAACAGCAGAAGCAAGACGGTGTGCAGCGTAAGCTGGTTGGCATTGAACTCATCGATCGCGGAATTCCGCGCTCCCACTATCCTGTATACAACGATGAAGGAGAACTCATCGGTGAAGTGACCAGCGGTACCCAATCCCCTTCACTCAAGCGAAATCTCGGATTGGCCCTCATCGAAACCCCATATACGGGCCTCGATACCGAGGTATGGGTCGAGATCCGCGGTAAGAAGTTAAAAGCCAAAGTGGTAAAGACACCATTCTACAAAAGAGGAGCTGCCTTAACATGAAGCATCGTTACTTGCCTATGACGGATCAGGATCAAGCCGATATGCTTGCTGCGGTCGGCGCGGAAACGATCGAAGATCTGTTTGCCGATATCCCCAAAGCGGTCCGTTACAACGGCGTCCTCCCCATGTCAAAACGGCTGGGTGAGCCTGAGCTTCTCAAGCATATGCGCCGCCTGTCAGACCGCAATGCCGATTTCGACCGTTATACAAGCTTTCTGGGGGCTGGTTTGTACGACCACCACATTCCTGTCGTGCTCAATCATGTGATCTCCCGCTCTGAATTCTACACCGCGTATACGCCATACCAACCGGAGATCAGCCAAGGCGAGCTGCAAGCGATTTTTGAATTTCAATCCTATATCTGTGAATTGACCGGCATGAAAGTTGCCAATGCCAGCATGTATGACGGTTCCACGGCACTTGCCGAGGCTGCGGCGCTCGCCAGCGGCGCAACCAAACGGAAGAAAATCGTCATTTCGCGTGCTGTCCATCCCGAAGCCCGTGAAATCGTTCTGACTTCGGCCCGCGGACTCGATCTGGACGTCGTGGAAGTCGGCATCGTCAATGGCGTTACCGACCAGGATGCACTCGCTGCAGCCATAACGGATGATACCGCCGCCGTGCTGCTGCAATCACCAAATTTCTTCGGCTGCATCGAAGACGTGAAATCAATCGAGCCGCTGGTTCATGAGAAAAAAGCACTGCTTGTGCTGAGCGTTAACCCGCTGTCCCTCGGTTTACTGGAATCCCCTGGCGTGCTCGGAGCCGACATCGTTGTCGGCGATGCCCAGCCTCTTGGCATTCCAGCTTCTCTCGGTGGACCGACCTGCGGATTCTTCGCGGTATCCGAGCCGCTGATGCGCCGCATTCCCGGTCGTATCGTGGGCCAAACCGTCGATCAGGACGGCAAACGCGGATTTGTACTGACGCTGCAGGCGCGCGAACAACATATTCGCCGCGAAAAAGCAACGTCCAACATTTGCTCTAACCAGGCCCTGCTCGCCTTGTGCGCGTCCGTATATATGTCCACGCTGGGCAAAGCCGGCATGCAGGAAGCCGCGCTTCTGAATGTGCGCAAATCCCATTACGCTGCCGACCGGATCGCCAAAGGCAATTTCTCCCTCCCGTTCAGTTCGCCGTTCTTCAATGAATTTGTGGTAAAGCTGCCTGAAGGAACGAACGTGAAGGAGGTCAACTCGAAGCTGCTGGGTGCAGGTTATATCGGCGGTTATGATCTTGGTACAGCTTATCCAGAGCTTCAAGGATGCATGCTGATCGCCGTAACCGAACGGCGGACCAAGGAAGAAATCGACCAATTTATTGGTGAATTGGAGGCGATCGTATGAAACCGGAAAAAGCCTTGATATTTGAACTCAGCAAGCCCGGCCGTGTCGCCTATTCCCTTCCCGAATGCGACGTTCCGGAGACCGATGCCGCTTCATTGATTCCGGAAAGCCTGCTTCGCAGCAAACCGGCGGAACTGCCTGAGGTATATGAAGTGGATGTGATTCGTCACTATACCGAGCTGTCGAGACGGAACTTCGGTATCGATAACGGCTTCTATCCGCTCGGCTCATGCACGATGAAATACAACCCGAAGATCAACGAGGATGTTGCCCGTTTTGCCGGCTTTGCCAAGATTCATCCGTACCAGCCTGAAGAAAGCATACAAGGCGCTCTGGAGCTGCTCTATACTCTGCAGAATGATCTCGCTGCACTGACCGGCATGGATCAAGTAACGCTTCAGCCCGCTGCGGGAGCGCATGGGGAATGGACAGGGCTGATGCTGATCCGTGCTTACCATGAAAGCCGTGGCGAGAAGCGAACCAAGGTGATTGTTCCCGACTCCTCGCACGGTACTAACCCCGCCAGCGCAACGGTGGCCGGTTACGACACGATTACGATTAAGTCCAATGAACGCGGCATGGTGGATCTGGATGCCCTTCGTGCTGTCGTTGGTGACGATACGGCGGCTTTAATGCTCACGAACCCTAGCACGCTGGGACTGTTCGAAGAGCAGATCTTGGAAATTGCGGAAATCGTACACGAAGCCGGCGGCCTGCTTTACTATGACGGAGCCAATTCCAACGCCATCATGGGCATTACCCGCCCAGGCGACATGGGCTTTGACGTGGTCCATCTCAACCTGCACAAAACGATGAGTACGCCGCATGGCGGCGGCGGTCCCGGTGCAGGCCCTGTCGGCGTGAAAAGCCTGTTGATCCCGTTCCTGCCCAAACCGATCGTGTCCAAACGCGAGGACGGCACCTTCTATTGGGATTACGACCGTCCACAGTCAATCGGGCGCGTAAAGGCGTTCTATGGCAACTTTGGCATCCTGGTCCGCGCCTACACGTATATTCGAACCTATGGACCGGAAGGACTTCGCCGCGTCTCGGAGCTCGCCGTACTAAATGCCAACTACATGATGCATCGTCTGGCCCCATACTACGAAGTGGCCTACCCGGGGCTGTGCAAGCACGAATTCGTGCTGTCCGGCAGAAAGCTGAAGGAGTACGGCGTGCGAACCCTGGATGTTGCCAAGCGGCTGCTTGATTTCGGCTATCATCCGCCAACCATTTATTTCCCGCTCAACGTGGAGGAATGCATCATGATTGAGCCGACCGAGACGGAGAGCAGAGAAACGCTGGACGGTTTCATCGACACGATGATCCAGATCGCCAAAGAAGCCGAAACCACGCCGGAGGTTGTCATAGGCGCCCCTTATACCACGGTCGTGAAGCGGCTCGACGAAACGACGGCGGCACGCAAACCGGTTCTGAACTGCACCTGCGGTTAATGTTGAGTTGATCGATTATATAAGAAAAACGTCTATCGACGTACTTTCTCAGAAGACAAACCGCATATAGCGAAAGTTTTTCTTTCTTACACGGCAAAGGTTGTAAGCCTCTGAAGTTTATACTTTCTTCTCTCTTAAGAAAGGGTGTCCCTCGCCAGAGGATTGGCGGTCGGGACACCATTTTTGTGCTGCATAAGACCAGTCGATGGTGATCTTCATCCCCTTCCATGTCGTATTTAGCAGGAAGCCTCATCAGCTGCCCGAAGGGACGTGATATCCATGGGCATAGTCCCTCTTCCGCCTCCTTCTTGTTCTCTATTAGAACGCCTAAATATATGATATAAAGGATATAATTATATACGGCTTACTTCTACCAAGCTGACAAAAGACGAAAGATGCGGTGATCGAATGAGTAACCCGATACAAGGCCTTGACGTAAACCAATATCTTGAGCGTATTGGATACACGGGCCCGATTGTAAACAGCGCTTATATGCTCGCCAGATTGCAGGAACAGCATGTGCATACCGTACCCTATGAAAATCTCGATATCCTTCATCAAATTCCGCTTTCCCTGGATATCCCCGATCTTTACGATAAAATCGTAACTCGGCACCGCGGCGGCTACTGCTTCGAGCTTAATGCGTTGTTTGGCTGGCTGCTGCAGGAACTGGGATTTAAGGTCACTCATTACTTCGGACGCTTCTGGCGGGATGAAACCGATACGCCTGCTAAGCGCCGGCATCATATTCTGCAGGTGGATATCGAAGATCAGCGATATATTGCCGATGTTGGTGTCGGAGGAGCCGGACCGCGTCACCCTTTGGAATTGGTTGATGGCCTTGAGCAAACCCAGGGAAACGAAACCTACCGGCTCGTCCAAACCGAAGCGTATGGCTGGATGCTCGAAGAGTGGAAAAAAGAAGCGTGGGATCCCGTCTTCTCCTTTACGGAAGAGCCTAACTTACCGAGAGATTTCATCACCACCTCATTCTGGTGCGAGTATGCCCCCGATTCGCCTTTTAATAAAACAGCTCGGGTATCCATACGCACGGCAGAAGGCAGAAACACCGTGGATGATGACGAATTCAGAATTTATAAAGCCGGCGGCGTCCACACCTTCAAACCGGGTAATGCGCAAGAATATGCTGAAGCGCTCTATACCTATTTCGGCATCCCTATCCATAAATAAGAATAAACCGGGCTTCCCTTGAAGGGAGCCCGGTTTTATGTTTAATATTCGATTTTGCGCTCGGAGGAGCTCCACGCTTGGAATGGCAGCAAATAATCCGCTGTTTGAATCTGCTTCATAGGGATGGAGCGCTGGTCCATCGGCATCGCGATTTCATCGTATATGAAATGATCGTCGAATCCGATCTCAGCCGCATCCTGCTTCGTGCTTGCATAATAAACGGCATCGGGCCTGGACCAGTAAATGGCCCCTAGACACATCGGACAAGGCTCGCAGCTGGTATAAATCGTACAGCCTTTTAATTGAAAATCCTCCAGGTGCAAACATGCTTCCCTTATGGCTTGCACTTCGGCATGAGCCGTCGGATCGTTCAGCGCAGTAACCAGATTCCGGCCCCTGCCGATCACTTGACCATCCTTCACCACAATCGCTCCAAAAGGACCACCCTCCACATGTTGAACGTTTCGATGGGCCTCCGCAATCGCTTGACGCATCCAGTACTCATGATTATGTTCGCTCACTATGTACAGCTCCCTTCCCATGTTCATCCTGATCCCGGTGTTCGTATTCATCCATGTCAATCTCCTGGGACTGCTAACTATCATCATAGCATATCTTCCTTCGCTCTCCTCAATTTTTCCAATCTAATGGAGAAAAACGGGTTGACGAATTGTATACAAATGTATACAATCACTTTAAATAGTATACAAACGTATACGTAAAGGAGGTTGATGTTATATGCGCCAAGAGGATCAGGATACAGCGAGTCAAATACGGTCGGAGCCTCGCGACCGGGATAACCACCGGCACGGCGGGCGGCACGGAAGACGGCGTGAGGAAGGGCATGGCGGCAGGGAAGGCGGCAAGATGGCGCAGACATTCCGCCGGGGGCGCGCGCTTTCTTTTCTGGACCATTTAGTTGTGAAACGGGAAACCTTGAAGAAGCAAGTCAATGACCCGGACTTTGAAGCCATCCGAGAAGTGGTCAGCGGAGAGCTGAAAGCAGTAGACCAGATCATTCAGGAGTATATTCAGGCGTTTGAGCTGTATGATACGAACCCATCGCAAGACAGCCAATAATGGCTGTCCGCCAACCATTCAAACCAATTACCATGACAGAGGTAGAACTTGGAGCGTGATAATTCTTGATCAGAAAGTTTTTTTCGTACTATCGGCCCTACAAGGGACTGTTTATTTTGGATTTTACGTGCGCCGTTATTGCCGGACTGCTGGAGCTTGCTTTCCCGCTTGCCGTCAGCAAATTTATTGACGACCTGCTGCCAAGCCAGGATTGGCCGCTGATCCTGATTGCCTGCATCGTCCTTCTCTCGATCTATGCGCTGAATACCGCGCTGCAATACATCGTCACTTATTGGGGGCATATGCTCGGGATTAATATCGAGACGGATATGCGGGAAAAAATGTTCTCCCACATTCAGAAGCTCTCCTTCCGTTTCTTTGATAACAACAAAACCGGACATCTCATGGGACGCATCACGAATGATCTTAATGACGTGGGAGAAGTAGCCCACCACGGACCGGAAGACGTATTCATCGCCGTTATGACGCTGCTCGGTTCCTTCTCCTTAATGGCTTACATCAACCTGGAGCTTGCGCTGCTGACCTTTATCATCGTGCCGCTGATGGCATGGCTGATCATTAAATTCGGCGGCAGAATGACCACGACCTATCGGCAACTGTTCCGTAATGTAGGGAATTTCAACGCCCGCATCGAAGACAATGTCGGTGGTATCCGCGTGGTTCAATCGTTTGCGAACGAAGAGCATGAGAATAAACTGTTTCAGGAAGAGAACAAGCAATTCCGGGCAACCAAACTGCTGGCTTATAAAACAATGGCAAAAAGCACGTCCATCAGCTACATGCTGATGCGTTTGATCACGGTATTCGTCATGATCTGCGGCGCGTGGTTCTTCATCCAGGGCAAAATTGAAATGGGTGAATTCATGGCCTTCCTGCTGCTCTCCAACATCTTCTTCCGTCCGATCGAGAAGATCAATGCAGTCATTGAGAGCTATCCAAAAGGAATTGCCGGCTTTAAACGCTACCTGGAGATTATGGATACCGATCCGGAGATCGCCGATGTGCCTGATGCCGTATCCCTTTCCTCCGTGCGGGGAGATATCCGCTTTGAAGGCGTTACCTTCGGTTACGAACCCTCCCGGACGATACTGAATAACATACATCTCACGATCCATGCCGGAGAAACGGTTGCGTTTGTCGGACCATCCGGTGCGGGTAAGACAACCATCTGCAGCCTTCTCCCCCGCTTTTATGATGTGGATCAGGGCACGATCACGGTGGATGGAATCGATATCCGGAATATCAAATTGCAAAACCTCCGCAAGCATATTGGCATCGTGCAGCAGGATGTGTTCCTGTTCTCCGGTACGATCCGCGACAATATCGCTTATGGCGACTTACAGGCAACGGACCAGCAAATCTGGGAAGCCGCACGGCGTGCTTCGCTGGATGAACTGATCCGAAGTCTGCCGGACGGTATGGAAACGGTGATTGGCGAACGCGGGGTTAAGCTGTCAGGCGGTCAGAAGCAGCGCTTGTCCATTGCAAGAATGTTCCTTAAGAACCCGCCGATTCTGATCCTGGACGAGGCCACGTCGGCACTCGACACGGAAACGGAAGCGCAAATCCAGAAGTCTCTGGCTGAGCTGTCCGTCGGCAGAACAACGCTGGTGATCGCTCACCGACTCACCACCATTCAGAGCGCGGACCGGATTATCGTCGTCAATTCCGAGGGCATTGCCGAACAGGGGACGCACCAGGAATTGATTCATTCCGGCGGTGTGTACAGCAGGCTTCACCAAGTTCACTAATGAAGCCAATGATCTGTAGTTAAACATGGATATTAAACTGAAAGTGATGAAATGCCGTAACATTATATTTAAAAGGATGACTCCCCTCAGTAGGGAGTCATCCTTTTTTTTCGAGACGGCTTAAGAATCTAATCCTTATGACAAGCTGTCATGATATCACGCAAGAGAACTTTGGCCTCATTGTCCTTGGATAAAAAAGTTGCTGTATGGAAACATTAATGGCGTACTGCAAAGACATCGTTACAGGAGGCGCTTTATGTTTTATATTTATAGTGTCGGTCTACTCTTCGGCGGACTGTCGATCATCAACCTTGTCTTCTCGTACCAAACCAAGTTTATCCAGCACCTGTTCTGGCCTACGCTGCAGTTTCAGTTATTCATGCTTCCTCTGTTCCTTATGGCCAACATGTGCATCGGATACGGGATCCGTTATGGATTTAAAGCCACCGACCAGTTAGGCTATACGTTGATCTTCTCCAAGTGCCTCGAAATCCTAATCTCGTTAGGGGTGGCTTATTTGTTCCTGAAGGAAGTTCCAACCTGGAAAAATTGGGCCGGCATCGGTATCATTGGGCTGGGCATATTCCTTGTTAAACAGAAATAAACGCACGCCCTCCTTCGACGCCTTTCTAGCTTACAATCATTCTTTGCTTTTATCTTAGCGAAAGAGCGTGACCGTTATTTTTTCCCCATCCATCCTTGTTCGTAGGCATAACGGGTCAGCTGTACCCGATTTTCCAAATGCAGTTTTTGCAAAATGTTCTTCAGATGGTTCTTGACCGTATTCTCGGATATGCACAAGGCTACCGAAATATCGCGGTTGGACAATCCCTCGGCTACAAGTCCCAAAATTTCTTTTTCCCGGGCCGTAAGTGGACTATTGCTTGGGTCCGGCTTATCGTACTGCGAAAACTCCTTCAATATACGGAAAGCTAGTTCCCTGCTCATCGGTGCTTCGTCCACGGCAATGGCTTTAAGGTATTCGTGCCATGATTCGGGATTCAGATTCTTCAGCAAATAGCCTTGGGCTCCACGTTTCAGTGCATCAAACAAATGTGCGATGTCGTCGGACACCGTAACCATGACAATTTTAACGTAAGGAAATTTGTCCTTCACTCGCTTGGTCGCTTCCAATCCGTCCATCCCAGGCATCTGAATATCCATGAGGATAATATCAGGCATCCATAACTCGGTCAGCTCCAGCGCTTCCTCGCCGCTTTGTCCTTCGGCCACGACCTCAAAGGTCGGGTCGCTGCTTAGAATGGTGCGAATGCCTTCTCTCGCAAGATCGCTGTCATCGATGATTAACACACGAAAAGGCTGCTCGTTCATGCGGTTCTCTCCTTCCGAATGCTGATTATCGTCTTGTGGTTATGTCTTTCCACCATGAACTTCCAGCCCATGGCCTCGGCCCGATCCTTCATGATTTTGATTCCATACCGGTTGCTGCCGAGCGGCTTGTCCAACTCAAAACCTTTGCCATCATCGCTGACAGAACAGTGCCAGCTCGAATCCGCCGCTGTCGCGGTTATCTTCACGTGCTTTGCTTCGGCATGCTTATGGATATTCAATAAGGCTTCCCTGATCGAAGCCAGCAGCTCCACCTTTTCTTTGGCGGACAGCATGTCATCCGGGATTCCCCACTGAACGTCGAAATGCAGATTCGTCTCCTGCTTGATTTCCTCAATTAAGCTGTTCATGCTATGCATCCACGGAATGGCTTGCGGATCTGCCGGATATCGGAGATTAGCGATGGCTTCTCTTACGTAGGCATTGGTTCGGTGAACACTTTCCTTAATTTCCTGGTATGGAATTTCGCCGGTTAGCCCCGATTTCTCAATTCGGTCAATCTGTGCGTTCAGCAAGAATAAGGATTGGGCGATTCCGTCATGGAGCTCCCGGCCAATCTTCTCCCTTTCATGCATGGCTGCTTGCAATGCCCTGGATTGGTTCAGTTCCTCCTGGTTCCGTTCAATCAATGAGAACAACTGAGTAAGAAACAGAATGGAAACCAAGAACACGATAACAGGTGCCAGCAGATTGCCAAGATCCATCGATATATAAGGCAGCAGGAACTCATGCCTGACATACTCCCAAATGCCAATCGTCAATGTGGGAATGATCAGAATCAACCATTTTATTTGTTTATAGGACATACCCTGCCTCCTAATTCAATCTAAACATGAATGTACCTGCCTCTTTATCTATCATGTTACCACTGGTTATCCCTTCATTGTAATCAAATTCGGCCCTGGACGGAATGACTCTAAAGTGCTACGGACCTTACCGGTTTCACCCGTACTGTAATAACCTATTTACAATTCGAGTACAAATCGCGTATAAAGAGTAAAAGATATCCATTCATTCCATTTCCGATGAAGGGAGCTGCAGTTAGATGAAGCAAAAAATTGCAGTGATCATTGTACACGGATTGGGAACACAAAAGAAAGACTATGCGGATAAATTTATGAAAAAGTTGAGAGAAACCTTCTCCCGAACCTCAGGTATTCCGCATGAGCAACTGGCCATGGAGGCTGTTCATTGGGCCGATGTATTCGCAGCACGCGAGTCTGAGTTAATCAGCAGCAGCATTAAACCTTACCGTTTACGTTATCAGCACCTTCGGCAGTACGTGATCCACAATCTGGCGGATGCCGTTGCTTACCAACCCGTGGAATCCGAGGATCAGAACTACGAAGCCATTCATCGGACAATCAGTGAAGCGCTGCACCGACTTGCCCTCTCTGCCGGTCCCCAGGCTCCATTATGCGTAATCTCTCATAGCCTGGGATCTGTAATCGCCAGCAATTTCTTCTATGATCTGCAATTCTCCTCCCGCGGGCATCACCTGGTCGTTGACCCGGAAGCTCCGTTGGAGCGAGGAGAGCTCCTGACATTATTCTATACGCTGGGAACCACCTTGCCGCTATGGAGCATGCGGTATCGTGATTTTGACAAGCCCATTGACGTCCCTTCCGGGCAGCTGAAGCACTATCATGATCAGCTGCTGGGGGAATGGGTCAATTTCTATGATAAAGACGATATACTGGCCTATCCCATTAAGAGTATAAATGAAGCGTATGACCGCACCGTACGTAACGATATATCCGTTAACGTGGGAAACTGGTTAACCTGCTGGAATCCCCTGTCACACAGCGGTTATTTCTACAGCAAACCGATTCTGGAGTATATCGCTTCAAGTTTGGAAGCGACCTGGCGGAGCGTCAACCAAGTTAAATAAAGCAATGCCGCAAAGACCAGGCGTCTTTGCGGCATTTTATTTCAGATGGTTATATTCATAACCCATTGTTCTCCGATAGGCCCCATCCTTCTTCTGCCCGTATCTTCGAAACCAACCCGTTCATACAGCTGCTGAGCCGGAACATTCTTATGGTTCACGACCAACACCACTTCATCGCAGGAAGGAAACTGACTTCGAATGAACGATGGCAGCGCAAGCATCCCTCTTCTGGCATACCCCTTACGCTGCTGACGATGGTCAATGGATAAGGCAGTAAGCAGCATGGCATGAGAATTGCTAGTATACTCCTTGACGCGCTCCGTGGCGTGCAGGATAAAGAAGCCGACAGGATGATCATCAGCTAAAATAACGATGGGAAACTGACCTTCCACTAGGTTTAATGCTTCTTTCGGATGAGCGGTAAATTGGACTTGATCATCCGGAAGCTCGAATTCATTCAAGATAGGCAGGTGTTCTGCCGAACGGAATTCCAGCTGAATTTGTTCCGCTTTTTGCATGGGGGATATCTCCTCTGTCATTGGTGAAATGGATACATCTTTTACTCTATCGATTGCAATCTTGCTTATTAACCTGTTTCTTCGCCATACCACAGCTGCCGGAAGCTTTCGCTTGAAGCCAGCAGCTGTTCTGCCGTGCCTTCAGCCTCAATCTCTCCGCCATTCAACACGATGATATGGTCCGCATAGTGAAGTGCTGCTTTTCGATGTGATACGACAAGGCAAGTCGCCCCGCCGCGCTCGCTGAACAGCCGCTCCCATAACTTACGCTCGGTCTCAACATCCAATGCGCTGGATAAATCGTCAAATACATACAGCTCCGCGTCCCGTACCAGCATCCTTGCGGCCGCTGTCCGCTGAGCTTGACCGCCGGACAGCTTGACTCCTCGTGGTCCTACCATCGTCTCCAGGCCCTGCTGCAGATGCTTGATATCTTCTTCCATTACAGCCGCATGTAGTGCGCGGTCCAGACTGCCCGGCTCCTCGATTATACCTAACAGGATGTTGTTACGCAGTTTATCGCTGTACAGCCTGGGGATCTGCGCAGTATACGCACTCTGTGGAGGTATAAAGAAATCAGCGGGTTCTGTTATCCTCTCACCGTTCCACCGGATCTCGCCCTTTTCAGCTGGCAGTAAGCCCAGCAGGGTGCGAACCAGCGTCGTTTTACCGCTGCCGATCATCCCTGTAACGACAGTAAAGGTACCACGCTTCAGGGTCAGATTAATATTCGAGATGCCGCGTCCGGTCTCGGGATATTGATACGACAGCCCTTGCGCTTCAAGCAGCGAGAGGGGCGGTGCCTCGATAATAGCCGTTTCCATGCCGTCTTCGGCAACGGAAACAGCGGAAGGATTGTGTCTTCCATTGGTCAACGAATCTCTCTGTGCCCAGCGATTAGGATGAGCTTCCTTCTCTTTATTCCGTTTGTTCTTAAACTTACCGATACCGATATAATTGGCTGCCGTAAGCAGCGAAGCCGGTGCCCCTTGCAGCATGGATTGGATGCGCTGAAAGCTGACGCCCATCTGCTTGTAGTAAGTCATGAAGTTGCCAACGTTCGATATAAGCTGTGTGACAAAAGTTAAATAATATACAAAGAGCGACAAGTCCCCGACCGTAAAATCGCCACTTCGCATCTTAAGACTCGCAAGCACGAGGATCAATCCTGTGCCGAGATTGACGGAGTTGGTGAATACGGAAGACAAGGTTTCCGTTAACAGCTTATCCTTCACCATGGACTGGCGCCGCTTCTCACTAAGGCTTACAAACCGTTCCACTACGCGTTTCTCAGCCCCTGCGACTTGAATGGCTTGCACATTGGCAAACATTTCGCTGATCGCACCGGTTACCTTGGCCGTCGATTCCCGGCTTGCCGCCCTGTATTTCTGAATGCGTGCGGTCGCAATCTGGGCCGCAGTGACCACTAATATCAAAGGAACGAATACGAGAATCGTCAGCTGCAAATCGATGGATATAAGAATCCAGCTGGCAACAATGACGAAACCGATAAGTCCTAACGTATCTACGGACCAGCTTGTCGCTTCTTCGGCCTGATCGACGTCATCCCGGAAATTGCTGATGGCTTCTCCGGGCGAGCAAGGTATTGCCCGTGCTCCAGGCTCTTTCATGACATGGGACAGCATATTGCGGCGAAGCAAGGTGCTGATCCGGAAGCGGAAATGCACGTCTGTCATGAAACCGCCGAAGATCAGTGCAATTCGGGCTAATGCAGCGCCAATGAGCAGCACGGCAATTGCCCAAACGCCGTAGGGAAAAGCATATGTACCTTCCAAATGGTCGAAGAAAGCTTTGGTTAACAATCCGGGAACCAGCGGTGCCATATGAATAAGGGACCATGCCAGCAGGTTGATAAGATACAGACCCGGCCGGTACAGAATCAGCCTCCAGAAGAAATGTCTTGTTTTCATGCCAGCACCTCCTCCATTCCAACGGCAAGCATGCGGCTAAACCGTGATTGCGGGTTTGAGGCAAGCTCTTCCCGGCGACCGCTTTCGAGCATTCTGCCATTTTCCAGAATAAGAATCCGGTCGGCACGCTGAACCGTGGCCAAGCGGTGGGCAATGATAATACATGTCTTCTCCTGCAGCAGACGCGTAATGGCTGCTTCAATCCGGTATTCCGTTAACGGATCAAGGCGGGACGATGCTTCATCAAGGATGACGAGACCCGGATCCGTCAGAAAGACGCGGGCAAACGCCAACAGCTGGGCCTCACCGGCCGACAGGCTCCCACCGCCCGAGGCCAGGCTCGTATCGAGCCCTTCGGGAAGCGAAGCATACCAGTCTCCAAGCCCAAGCTCCTCTAGCACGGATATAATTCGGCTATCCTCGATGCCTTCATCAAACAAGGTCAGGTTATCACGAACAGTCCCTTCCAAAATCTCAATATTCTGCGTAACCATCGCGACCTTGCGCCTCAGTTCATGAAGCTTGCAGACCCGGATATCCGTTCCTGCCAGCTCGATGCTTCCCTCCTGAGGATCATAGAAACGCAGCAGCAGGCGGGCGATCGTCGTTTTGCCGCTGCCTGTGCGCCCGAGCAGCCCCAGAGTCTGGCCCGGCTCGAGCCGCAGCTGAAGATTTTCGAGCGTAGCCTGCCCGCCCTCTTCATAGGTGAAGTTTAGGTTGCGGAATTCCACCGATAGCGGGCCTGCCGGAAGCGGAGCTCCGGGTCCGTCTTTAATCTGGGGCTCGGTTGCAAGCAACTCCCGGACTCGCATCAAGCTGGCATCTGCCTTTTGCAGGTCCTCCAATTGGGTGCGGATCTTCTCGATCGGTTTGGCTAGCAGCTCGGTATAATAAAACACTAAATATATGGAGCCGATTGTCAAACCGCCTTGTCCGTTCTTCCATAGTATGGCGCAGACGATAAATGCGGCCGCATTGCCAAGCGCAAACACCAATATCGTTGTGCTCCACATCAGAAAAAATCCGATGAACGCACGAACGCGAACCGGCAGCATCCGCCTGGCCATCTCGTAGAATCGATTCATGACATATCCTGCCGCCCCGTTAGCACGCGTATCTTCAGTGCCTTCGAGGTGTTCGCCAATGAATCCGTAGAAATCCGCATTCAGCTCGCGCCAGCGCTTCCATACCGGTATTGCAAACCGCCGGATATGTTGAATGACGTAAATGCTGCCGACAACAAACACGGTCATGACAAATCCAATCCAGAAGTTCTCCCGATACAGAAGAGCCAGAATTCCGATCATAAGGAGCAGATTGCCGAACAGATGGATAATAAAGCTGGAGAAGAAATTGGCAAGCGCATTCACATCGCCATCGACCCGTTCGATTAAAGAACCCGACGTTTGGGTTTTGTGAAAGCTCATATCCAGCGACAGGCAGTGCTCCGCCAATTCAGCGCGAAGCTTGTTGGTTGTCGTCCAGCCCAGATTCTCGCTATAGTAAGCAGCCGCAATAGAAACGCCTTGTTGGAGCAATGAAAATACGATAAAAAAACCTGCCGCATAGTAAAGGGACGTCAGACTTCCCTCTCCTTGAGCCGTATCGATAAAATACCGGATGATCTGCGGATTTATCAGTTGCAGCCCGATTGAAAATAACAGCAGCACCGTTAGGGCTGCCAGCAGTTTCTTATGCGGGAATACGTATCGGATTAACATCTCCCGGTACATGCCAACCCCCGTGGTCCTTCGCTTGCTGTTTAACGTGTGATCGCTTTGCATTCGTCTATAATCCCCCCGCTTCAGGTTAACCCTCTTGATAATAATAAGCTTCCTGGGAAGATATGACAAGAACATGGGTTCCTGTATTCGAAAAAAATTACAGCCGATTGATTATTGATCATCTGCTGCCGCAAAATCGCTCTGTTTAAGAACTCTATTGAGCCCCACGCCAAAAAGACCAGCCCCCTCAGTAGGGAACTGGTCTTCAAAACCGTTACGTATAGAGAATCAACACTATCTTATGTCTCTGCCACTAATTTTAAGAATTGATTAATCATTTCGGGGGTTATTTCCTGGTTCTCGGGCACTTTGACTGCCGGGCTCTTATCAACGGATTGGATGGCAATATTGGATCTGACTGCACTTGAAGCGATACCGGATCGGGCTTGTCCATCATGCACATTGTCATGGTTAGCTAGCATCATCATCAGAAAAGCACTCCCAAGTCCTATCGACCACATGCTCATTTTGTTTTTCTTATTCATCTGCGTTGCTCCTTCCATCACTTGTAGTGACATACTTAGTATAAGGTCCAAACCTTAACGAGAGATGAAGGCAGCCTAAAATCCAGTTAAGTAAAGTGAGGATATGATCATTTCCATGAAACCCCATCCCTTCTGCTATATGCTATATTTTTCGTATTAACTGATTTTAATTTTTAGTTTACATAACATAAGTTATGTTTGAGATCACACAAACAAGCGCGAAAAACGTATGCTACGCAAGCATTTATTCAAACAAGCCGGAACCTGGCTCCTTGATCCCTCCTCGATCGGATAACTTCGATCCCATCCTACTAACACTTGCGGAACGGCGGAGTATCAGCTCCGCTGTTTTCTGCGCGACGAGCCGCGAAGCTTTTTTTAATAAATAATGCCTCCCAGTATCCCCGTCAGAACCATGAGAAGGATCGGATTCATCTTCCATTTTCTCAATACAAACAAAGATCCTGTAAATACACTTACAGCAATCCCATTCACTTTAGAAGCCACGTTTATTGCTGAAGTCCCAAGAAACGTCATTAGCAATATGGTTGCAGCAGCCGAAATAATAAGCCCCAGTGAAGCCGACTTCAGGCCATTCAAAGCTTCAAACACATAGATCGATTTATTGAATTTTTGAAAAAAGCGATACAGCAAAATAGAAATGCCGACACCTGAAATCACGCAGCCGAAAGTTGCAATCATTGCGCCTGGTATCCCCGCGACCTGTAAGCCAACAAATGTGGAGGTGTTTACTGCTAATGGGCCGGGTGTCATTTGCGAAATGGTAATGATATCGGTAAAAACCCTTTGTGATACCCATGCGTATTTTTGAACTGCCAGTTCCTGAATGTACGGGATGATGGCGTACCCACCCCCGATACTGAACGAACCGATTTGAAAAAAGACCCATAACAGTTTCAATAGTTCCCCCATTATTTCTGCCGCCTTTCATTAAGTCGCACTCGCACTATGCATAAAAAACAACACGAGATGAGGATAATGGCTACATTGACTTCAAAGATAAAATTCGCTAAAAATGCTGCCGGAATCATCAGAGTAAGAAATAGAGAACGTTCTTGGATCATCATACTGCACATATCCACAACGAAATCAACGATAAGGGCTGCAACGCCTGCCTGCATTCCTCTCAATACTGCGGAGATTAACGGATCCGCCGCAAACGCAACATAGAACGTGGAGATGAATCCCAATATGACGAGGGATGGAATGACAGCAGCAATACAGCTGATTACAGCGCCCGTCATCCCCGCTACCCGAAACCCTGCGAGAGTTGACAAGTTGATTGCGATTGCTCCTGGTGAGGACTGTGCGATAGCAGCCATATTAACGAGTTCATCTTCGCTGAGTAGTTTTTTCCTGGATACAAAATACTTCCGAATCATCGGAACAACAACATACCCACCGCCAAATGTAAATGTGCTGATAAACAAATTTATGCCCAGAAGCCAGAGATATAGTTTGGTTCTTTGGCTTATCATCAGTTCGCCTCCTTGTCACCCTGTTATTATGGAGGTTGATGATCGATTAGTAAAATGATATTATTTTGCAATAACGATTAGTTTTATTCATGAGAGGGGAAGCATCAATGATGACTCTTCGACATTTTGAAATATTTCAGGCAGTAGCAGAAACGGGAAACTTCACAAGGGCTGCGGAAAGGTTATATATCACGCAATCGGCAGTTTCTCATGCCATACGTGAACTGGAAGAAAAGGCAGAAACAGCATTGTTTGACCGACTTTCAAAAAGCGTTCAGCTTACAAAAAGCGGCCGGCTTTTGCTGGAGGAAGTTACACCGATTCTATCTTCGTGCGAAGCATTAGATGCACGGATCAGCTGTTTGGAAAAACAAGCTCCCCTGCACATCGTTTCCAGCATTACCATTGCAGCGTTCTGGTTACCAAAAATCTTGAAAGCCTTTCAAAAAGATTGGCCTGATATACTGATCCATGTCGATGTGGTCAGCGCAGCGAATGCCATTGAAATATTGCGAAACGGCAAAGCTGACATCGCTTTGATTGAAGGTGCGGCTCCCCAAGGGCCTTTTACATGCATCCCTTTTGCTTCCTATCCGTTATATGTTGTGTGCGCCCCTGACTATCTCATCACGCACAAGGAGCTGACTCTGCAACAATTTTGCTCTGAAAAACTATTGTTGCGTGAAAAGGGAAGTGCGATCCGCGATACTTTAGACAGCGTTCTTTATTTGTCCGGACATACCGCGCAACCTGCCTGGACAAGCGTAAATTCCCTAGCATTGATCGAAGCTGCCAAGGCTGGATTCGGCATCACGATTTTGCCTGATGTTCTTGTAAGTGAGCACCTATTGCAGGGGGACTTGATTTCACTGTCTGTTCAAGACCTCTTGTTGAGAAATGAATTGCTTGCCGTTCACCATCGAGATAAATATTTGACAACTCCGTTAAGGGCCCTTCTTTTGCACATAGAATCTACGATGTCATGAAGCCTCCTCCTTATCTTACTAACCCCCCTTCACACTCGTCAAAATCGGCAACAACCACCTTCATCTCTTACATAACCTTAAGATGAGGTGGTTGTCACAAGAAATCCTTATTAAGTTAAGGCTACGCTTTATTCTCAACGGTCAATGTAGATTTCTCTTCGGTAACCAACTGTTGTTTGCCTGGCCAGAAAGCCCACTTGCCCAGGAGCGTTGTGATCGCGGGTACCAGGAAGGGTCTTACAATGAACGTATCCAGCATAACACCGATGGCCGTTATGATCCCAAACTGTACCAATACTTGAATCGGAAGCGTGGCCAGTACGGCGAAGGTCCCTGCCAGGATTAAACCGGCTGAGGTGATAACCGAACTCGTCTCGCCCACGCCTTCTTTAATCGCCTGCTTCAGCGGCATCTGCTTCCGTTTTTGCCATATGCTCGAAATCATGAATATGTTGTAGTCTTCGCCCAGCGCGACCAGGAATACAAACGAATACAGCGGTATGGCTCCTTGGATGGCTTCTGCCCCCAAACCGTAATGAATGATAATCCAGCCAAGCCCCAAGGCGGAGAAATAAGACAAGATGACTGTGGCAATCAGATAGACGGTTGCTACAATCGATCTCAGATATACCAGAAGCAGCAGCGTAATCAAGCCGATAACGACGGGAATGATCAGTTTGGCATCATGTTCTCCCGCGATCTCCGTGTCATACTGGGTAGCCGTTTGACCGCTGATCCACACGGCTTCCGCCGGATTCTCGACTCCTGCCTTCTCAAGTGAAACCTCCGCGATCTCCCTGAGATCCGGAATATGCTGCATCGCTTCCATAGAGTAAGGATTCATGGATAGCTCGATTTCATAACCGATAATATCGTTATTCTCCGCCCCATTCTGCGGTTCGGATACACGATCCACATAATCCAGAGCCTTCAGACGTTCTTCAAGATCTAAAGCTTGCCCGGCGCCATCCACCATCAGCCGAACCGGCGCAAGCTCTCCTTCGGAGAACTGTTCGCCGATGACGGTGAATCCTTCGCGGGAAGGAACATCCTCAGGGAATGAGGATAGGAGATCGTAGGTGAATTTGATTTGGGATGAGAAGGTCGCAAGTCCACCCAGCAATACTAATGCTACCAAGACGACGGTCCATGGCTTCGTTGTCACCATACGGCCAATCCGGCTCTCCTTCTCTTTGTGCGGTGCAGGAACCGGCTTTCCTTTTTTCTTGGCGCGCTCCGCTTGCATCTCCGGCGTTCTCGGAATGAAAGGATAAAAGGAACCTCTCCCGAAAATAGCCAACAATGCCGGTACCAATGTCAGACTGGCTATGAACATGATCAGAATTGACAAGCTGAAAGGCACCGCAAATCGTTGGTATGCCCCGTACTGAGCCAGAAGCAGCGCAAACAGAGACAAAACAACCGTGAAGCCGCTCATCGCGATGGCGCCCGATGAACTCGTAATCGCCTGGAACAAGGCTTTGCGTTTATCGGGTTCATGCCATAGCAGCTGGCGGAATCTCGAAATCAGGAACAAGCAATAATCCGTCCCGGCTCCAAAGAGCAGCACGGTCATAATGGCGATGGATTGGGAATCCACGGTGATTACGCCTTGATCCGCCATAAAACCGAGAATCGGGCTAGTTACCATATAGGCAAAACCGACTGCTACAAGCGGGATTAGGGCAAGAATCGGTGAACGGTAAATCAGCAGCAGCAATATCAGCACCAGAAGCACGGTTGCAATCATGAGCGACACGTCGGCATCCTCAAACAATCCGGTTGCATCAATAGAGATTCCAACCGGACCTGTTACGCGAGCACTGATTCCGTCTCCGCTCTGGATGGCCGTCTGAAACGGATTACCGCCCAGCAATTGTTCCGAGCGCTTCTCAAGCTCTGCCGTTCCTTCCTTAAGCTGGTCCGTCTCCTGGTCTTCTTCAAAAAATAGCGGCATCACCAGCGTGCTCTGATCCTCTGACAACTGGGCGCTTAAAGCCTGCGGAGGCAGCTGATGGAAAGGAACAACGAAGGTTTGATACGGGAGCGGATCGGATTCCAGGCTCGCCGTCAACTCCTGCAGCTTGGTTAAATCCCCTTCGTTCAATCCATTGGCTTTATGCCACTCGATGAGAGCCGGTACTCCCCCGTTGCTAGGAAATTCCTTATCGGCAATGGCTTCCGCTATGACGGATGGAGCATCCTCCTTCAGGTTGGCTGCATTGTTATCCTCTTTATCTGCAACAGCCGGCCATAGCAAATTCAACGCCAGTGCGATGAGTACCCATACACAGAGCGTGACCCATTTGCTTCGCTTCCCTGCAACCCATTTACCGTAATTCGGTCCTGATCCGTGCATTTGTAGATCCTCTCCATTCCGTGATGTTCTTTATCATGATCTTGTTTCTTTCTTTGTAAGACTGAAAACAAACCGCGCAAATTAATTATATATACCGGTAGGTTAATTTTCAATATTCATTTTGAAAAAACGACCTGCATGTCTTACACTATACACAGGAGGTCATCATGACAAAAATACGAAACCCCCGAAATCCCGGGCGTCCCAAAGCAGCTGCCGATCAGGCTCCTATCCAGGAAACCATCCTCTGGACCGCCTCCAAGTTATTCATGGAAAATGGCTACGAGCCCGTATCCTTGCAGCAGATCGCGAAGGCTTGCCAAGTGACCAAGGCTTCCATCTACTATCATTTCACAAGTAAACCCGAGCTGTTTAAAATAGCGGTAACCACGATTCTAGATAAAGCATATGCTTCTACTCGTCAGTTTCTGCAGGAAGCCGATACCCTAGAGTCTGGATTGATCCGGGTAGCCGAAGCGAAGATTGCCAAGCCTCATGCCGAGATGGAGACCATGATGCGGGAAGCACAGCCTTTTTTATCCCAGGAGCAGATGGCCGCTATCCGTGAGGCGGAACAGCGCATTCATGAAGTCATCGCCGATCGATTTAATCAAGCCATGCGTTCTGGTGAACTTCGGGAAGGCAATCCTTTGCTCATGGCGCAGGCTTTTTCGGCGATGCTGATGCTGGGCAATCGTGAAGATACCCGAAGCGGTTATGCCAGCCCTCGTGATATGGCTGTTGAGATCGTAGATCTATTCTTGCACGGAGCAGTGAAACTTCCGAAGTAACACGCTGCTCTATAACTGCATGCTTCACACATGAATCAAGAGATTTAGTTCACGAATCATGAGCATCGATCATATCAACGCAAAAGAACGGAGATCATCAAACAGGATCTCCGTTCTTTTTGCTTATGTTTTAGATTTCATTCCAGAAAGCAACGTCTTCAAGCGGCAATCTTACCGTTGGCCGACCTGGAGCGGCTGCTTTCCCGATGGCAATCAACATAACGCTGCGATAATGGGAAGGAATACTGAACTCTTCCACGAATTGAACTTTGTTATATCCGCCCATCGGTACCGTATCATACCCTCTGGCCCGTGCACTCAGCATCAGCTGCATGGAGATCAATCCGGCATCCACATCCACGATGCTTTCTTTAACGGATGGGTCCAGGTTCGCATACATATTTTCGGCCGTATAAATGAAGCGTTCCTTCACCTCTTCAGTCATATAACCGGCTTCTTCAGACATGGAATAAATCTTCTCGCCTTTTTCATACCATTTCAGATCGCCCAATACGGCGATGACGGCCGAGGCTTGAAGAACATGCTCCTGATTGTTGGCAATCGGATGCAGCTTCTTCAAAAGCTCAGCATCATCAATCACCAGAAAGCGCCATGGCTGAAGGTTGCTTGAGGAAGGTGCCAGTGTAGCGTCCCTAAGGATGGCTTCCATCTCTTCTCTTGGAATCTTTACCGACGGGTCATATTGACGAACCGAGTGGCGTTCCCGAATCACGGTTTGAAAATCGGATTTTGTTATTGTTGACATGGTTTTCCCCTCCAAAATTATATTGTGCATTTTTTTGCACAGTTTAAATCGCGAGCTAACTGTGTTGATTTATGCACAGTATATAGCAGACTGAATTTCTTTGTCAACAACATTTTGAACGGTTCACTGAGCCATGTCCGCAATCGTGCGGGATTCCAGTATTTTCAGGGTGCTGTCCTCAATCTCGGATAAAATTCCGACAAAGGATTCCTTGATTTCCTCGGCAAAACAATGTCCGGAAGCTGCATCCAGCATACTGTCGCTGATGGAGCTGTGGACCTGAAGAATCGAGTAAACTTCAGCCAGCGTAATGTCGCAGGCATTCTTCTTTAGCCGGTATCCGCCGTCTCTTCCTTCACGCGATTCAATCATATCGGCTTGCGCAAGTGTTTTCAGCACCCGTCGAATCAAAGTCGATTCCGAATGCAGATACGATGCGATATCGCCGCTTGAGCATTTGCCGGAGTGACGTTCAAGCGTAACCAGCGCCTGTACGGCCAGACTGAAGGTTTTATAAGTGGACGGGCAGGCCATTGTCGATTTTTTGGAAGCCGCTTCTTTATGGATGCTCATGTTCCTACCCCCTTTAAGATTGGAATTGCCTTTAATAAGTATTCTGCTGCTTTAGCTGTGGTTCCCATCAAGCTTTTCATTATTGTAACGTAAACCTGACACTCCATCAAGAACAACAAGGACCATCGTCTAATGGCCCTCGTCTTCAACCAAGGCTTGAGACTCATACAAATTCGCCTCACGGTAATTCACATCCATTCTTAAATGGCTCGCTAATGCCCGGTCAATATCGCCCTGTTCGAACATGTTTTGGATCTCGTTTCGCTCGGACTGAATGGCTTTTAGTTCCAGTTCTCTGCGTTCACTGCTAAGCTTCTGCTTTCTTCGGCTCCATACACGATCATTCTGAAGAAAATGCTCCATTGCACGGTAGTCTGCAATAACCGCTTGCAGGATTTCCTGCCTCGGCGCCGGTTTCACTGCTTGGATCTCATGTATCGCTGCACGAATTGCCGCCAGCTTCAATGCCTTATACATGTCCCAATTCGGATGATCCGGAGACATCGGCGTTTCTTTGGCCTCGTTTTTTTTCAACAGGCGCTTCATTTTCCGCCATACAGTCTTCGTGAGCAGCTTGAACTTATATCGGCTGGTAAGCAGCATCTCGACTTTGTTCAGCGAGGAAAGGAACTGCTCCGCGACCCTTGCAGAAGCTTTATCTTCCTTAAGCCATATTTCTGCAACGTTCCGTTCCGCAGTAAGTCCGATTTTTCTGACTGCGATCGTGGCTTCCCAGAACGCTCGCATGTCGTTTTTATCCGTGATTTGAGATTGCTGAAGCCGCTTGGTATACGCATAGATGAGCTGAACCGCTTCCTCCCTGTTTTCATCCGTCATCTCTTCCCGCACGGTTCGTATTCCCGCTTGCAGCATATGAAGCCGCGCTTCTTTCTCGCGATCGATGGCCACAGCCGAATCCGCATGTTTCTCACGTGTCAACAGCGGAAGCAGAGCACTTGCGATGACCAGCGTTAAGAGGATGACGCCCGCGCAGATAAATAACATTAAGCTTCGCTCTGGAAAAGGACGATGATCCGCAAGGGTGAGCGGAATGGAGAAAGCCGCGGCCAGCGTCAATGCCCCCCGTACGCCCGATAGTGCAGTCAGCAGGGAAGATTTGAACTGACGGTTCGTTGAAGCCCATACCCATACGAAGCGCAGCAATATCAGTACAGCCGTAATCAGCAATATATAACCGACGACTTGTCCATTGTTATAGGCAGGGTCACTCCATATTTGATTGACAACCCCCGGGATTTCATGCCCGAGTAGAAGGAACACCAGCCCGTTTAATGTGAACAGAATGACGGACCAGGTGCTGTCTGATACAACTCTAAGCTTAATGGATGCCGATCGCATACGATCCCTCTCCACAGCGTGGGTAACACCCGCCGCAACGACAGCCAGAATCCCGGATAGATGAAATTCTTCGGCTATGAGATAGATAATGAATGGCGTCAGAATGATGATCAGCATATGAAGCGTGACATCCTCCATTCCGAGCCGGCGCAGCAGCATTCTGAACCAGATCACAAGAAATCCTAGAAGCGCCCCGACAACGATGCCTCCAACCGCAATGACAAAAAAACTGCCGATCGCATTCGTTAAAGAAAAATAACCCGTCACTGTAGCCGCAATCGCAAAATTAAATGCCACGAGACCGGACGCATCATTCATGAGCGCTTCGCCTTCAAGTAAATGCATGATTTTTCCCGGCAGCTTCACCCTGCCTGACAGGGAGCCCACCGCAACCGCATCGGTAGGCGACAGTATTGCCGCCAACGCAAAGGCAGCCGATAACGGTAGGCTCGGAATAAGCCAATGAATGAAAGGTCCCGCGATCAGAACCGTTGCAAATACGAGGCCTAGCGCCAGCAGCAGAATATTGGACCTGAGCTTCCATAACTCGCTCCGCGGGGTCAGCTTCCCGTCATTAAACAAGAGCGGTGCGATAAACAGGACCATGAACAATTCCGGATTCAGCGGCACGTGATGGAAACCGCGGATATAGGCGGCCCCGATCCCAAGCGCAATCTGGATCAACGGGACAGGAATGAATGGCAGAAATCGATTGATGATGTTGGAAATACCGACAAGGACGAGAAAAATAAGTACCATAAGAAATATTTCCACAATGCATCTGCTCCTTCCTCGAGAAGAATAACCTATGTAAGCATGGGCATATCCGTCAGTAGACGGATTTAGGTTGTGTAGAATGGGAAAGGTTTATTATGAGTTGGAGAAGTTTCAACCCTCATGCTGCCTTAAAAAAAGGCTTCCTAAAGGAGAGGTCCTTTAGAAAGCCCTTGAGCTAGTGATTGCTTATTAATATGCCGTCCAGCCTGCATCGGCTGTAACCACCGTACCGTTTACAAAGCTGGCTTCATCGGAAGCGAGGAACAATACCACCTTCGCGATCTCTTCCGGTTCGCCTGCCCGCGGGTTCAAGTTCATTCCAGCCATCGCTCTTTCCATGCCAAACGAATTCGGCGCGTTGATGGTGGTGCTGATATTGGTGCTAACAGCACCTGGGGCAACCGCATTACACCGGATTCCCTGCGTTGCATATTGAAAACCGACATTTTTGGTCAATCCGACAACGGCATGTTTAGCCGCCGTATACGCTGCACCTGCTCTGGATCCCATAAGACCTCCAGCAGAAGCAATGTTGACAATGACTCCGCTCTTCTTCTCCAGGAAGATGGGCAACGATTTACGAATGGTTCTCATCGGTCCGGTTGTATTAATGGCAAATACGCGATCCCACAACTCATCCGTTACATCTGCAGCCGGTACGAAGTTGTCCATAATGCCGGCATTGTTGATCAAAATATCAAGCGTTCCATATTCATTAACGGTGGCATCCACCAGCTGCTGCACTTCTTCTTCCTTGGCCACATTCGCTGCCAGTGCCAGGGCCGTGCCGCCTTTCGCTGTAATTCCGTCAACAACGGCCTGAGCCGCCTCAAGACGTAAGTCAGACACGACAACTTTTGCGCCTTCGGCAGCAAACAGTTCCGCTGTCGCTTTTCCCATACCGGAAGCGGCACCTGTAACAATCGCAACTTTACCAGATAATCTCATGTTCCATACCCCCATTATTGGTTGTGATATCATTTTGGAAATCAGGGACAACATTCAACAGCTGTACAATACACGACATATGTCTATTCTAGTATAATCGTAGTATGATTTAGGTCACAATCATTAAAAAACGTGGAAATGTACGATACCGAACAAAAAGCATAAAATTGTTTATATTTTAACTATTAAATTCGTTATATTTTTAACCGAAAGGAATCGAATCTATGCAAACAAGCAATAAAATGACCGATCGTCGCATCGTCCGCAGCAAAGAAGCTTTAAAGCAAGCGCTCCTATCACTCCTCTCCCAGAAGAGCTTCTCCAGCATTTCCATTACGGAAATCGTGGAGCTAGCCAATTACAATCGAGGAACCTTTTATACCCACTACGACAACAAAGAGGCTCTTCTGGATGATATCCTGACTCCTTTAATGGAGGAACTGATCGCTTCCTTCAGGGCTCCTTACGGGGAAGTCGACGTATTTCATATCGAAGAGCTGCCCGCCAATGCGGTAAAAATATTTGATCATATTCATCAGAATGCCGGCGTGTATACGTCGCTGTTCAAAAGCGATGTGCTGCCGTTAGTCCGGGATAAAATGTTCTCGGCATTAAAGCAAATCGCCTTGGAGGACTTGGACTATCCAAACGAAGAGCTAAATCATGAGCTTCTCATCATCTACAACATGCACGCCTTAATCGGCCTGGTATTCCACTGGATCGAGAACAATTTCCACTATTCCGTCCCTTATATGAGGGATCAGCTGGTTCTCATGATTAACTGGAGGCCGAGAAGCGTAAGAACACAGATTAAGCGCACGGATCATACTTGAAATCGGTGAGCAGATGACAGTAGAAAAATAACGTAGACAAACCATCAACCCGTTCAAAACGCAAATTGAACGGGTTGATGATTTTAGTTGATGGTTTTGGTTGCTGAGTTAACGGTTTTTCTTACAACGCCTCCTGCCGCCAATCTGGTCCAGATCGTGAAACAGTCTTATCCCCGGCGGATGTTCTTATGCTTGTTGGTCCAGAGGCATGGAGAGAACCGTCATCGTCGTGGTATGGCCGTACTCGCTGCACTGATAAATGAAGGTTTCAAGCGACTTCATGGAAGCTGTCTCGATTTTCATAAGAAAATTGTATTGCCCGCTGACTTGGTAAATCTCGGCGACCTCCTGCGACTGTTTGGCGAATGCCGTCAGCCGGTCACAATGGCTGGCTTGAATCAGGATGAAGGCCGTTACACCCTTCCCCATTTTGTCAGGAGATAGAACCGCACGATACCCCGTAATTACGCCCTTCTCCTCCAGACGCTTCACGCGTTCGGATACCGCAGGCTGCGTCATATTGACCTTTCTTCCCAATTCGGAGAAGGAGATTCTTGCATTATGTTTTAATAGCTCCAAGATTTGAAGATCGATCTGATCCATGTTTACACTCCTCTGCCTTACCCAAATTCAATTTCAAAGTCGAATGCACGAAATCGCTATAAATTCAAAGTAATACGGTAGGGATGCCTTGAGTTTAACCTGTAACTATAGGGCTCCGATTTATACAATGGAACTAGGTTAACAATCATTCATTCAAGGAGGAATATACAATGACAATCACCCTGCACGATCCCATACAAATCGGAACGGTACAATTGAAGAACCGAATGATCATGGCTCCTATGCAGCAACATCAAGGAACGCCGGATTCTTATGCAACGGATTACCATGTGAAGTTTTACAGTGAACGGGCGGAACATGTCAGTTTGATCATTATCGAATCTACCGTCGTGTCTGCAAATGGCCGGCTGTTCCCGGACGATATCGGGATATATACTGAGCAGCATACTGCTCCCCTACGCAGGATTGTCGATGCCGTCCATGCGAAAGGAACGCCGATCTTCATCCAATTGACCCACGCCGGTAGAAAAGGATGGCCCACCGTCACCGAAAAAAGGTTAGCCCCTAGTTCGATTGCCTACGATGATGAGTATGGACTGCCCCAAACGATGTCCCAAGCGGACATTCACGCAGTCATCGACCAGTTTCGGATGGCAGCCCGTCGAAGCCTGCAGGCCGGTTTTGATGGAATCGAGCTTCATGCCGCCCACGGGCATCTGCTCCATCAATTTCTCTCTCCGCTGTCGAATCGGCGAACGGACGCGTATGGAGGAAGCCTGGAAAACAGAGTCCGATTGATCCAAGAAATTCTGGGCGCCATCCGAACCGAAGTAGGGATCAACTACCCGGTGCAATTGCGGGTTTCTGCATCCGACTTCGCCGATGGCGGCCTGACACCAGCAGAAGTTGCGCTCGCCTTGACGTACCTGGAATCCGAACTGGATGCCGTGCATGTTTCTTCGGGGGGTCTCGTTCCTGCGGCACCTTTAGCCACACCGGAAGGCTACCAAACACCTTATGCTGCGGTGATCAAACAATATGTAAAAATACCGGTGATCGCGGTCGGCAATATCCGCACCCCAGCGTTCGCCAATTTCATTCTAGCAGATGAGATGGCAGATATGATAGCCATCGGCCGCCCATTGCTGGAAGATGCAAATTTCGGTGAACAAATGCTGTCCTTAGCTTAAAGGCTACGATCTCAAGTGACATATTCGTTTACTTGCGCTATTCAATAGAAAAGCCAAAGGCCGTCTCCGAAGGTAGGTTTGAACCACCTTTGGGTGCGGCCTTTTCATTAATATCGATTAATTTAATCTACATTCTAGAAAATAGCGTCGAGTGTACTTTCGACGATTCGATCGGCCAGCTCGCGATTCATCGTAGCGGAGTTCATCACCCGCAGTCCATAGTAGCTGCTTAAGAATACGCTGGCCAGCTGCTTCGCAGAGCGTTCAGCCGGAATCTCCCCCGATTGAACCGCCTCTTCCATCACGCTGATCAAGTCTTCCTCGAGATCATAAATATACTGCCCGAATATCCGTTCAACCATCGGGTCCCGCCCCGCTCGTTCCATGCTGATATTAACCGCCATACAGCCGCGGTGATTCGGGTCTGAAAAATCCATGCCGATCGCCCATTCAAACAAGGCGCGCAGCCTTTCCTTAACCGGGATGGAGCGGCCCAAAATCTCTCTGGATATCTCCAATCCTTCATCATTGTAACGTTGAAGCACCTGCTCGAATAACTCATTTTTGCTGCCGAACGCATTGTACAGGCTCCCTTTACCCAGCCCTGTCTTCTCGCACAGCTCATGCGTAGAACTCGCTTCATAACCCTTGGACCAGAATACGTCCATGGCCGCATCAATGACCGCATCTTTCTTGAACTCACGTGGTCTTCCGTTCGTGGTCATTCCCCTCATCCCTTTTGAACATAATCGTGTTACCTAAAAGTATAGGGTTTATGTACCACTCAGTCAAATATTATGGGGTTCCCCCCGAAAAGATTCGTCGAACGGTTTCATACGCCAGCTTCGGACGACGATATTCATCCACGATGCCCTTGCTGTTCCGCGTACATGAACGATTCAGCAGCCAGCCAAGCCCTTCCGTCACTCGGCAATCGCTGAATTGCCATATGAACATGCCGGAAATGTATTCACGCTCCATGTATGCCTTCAGATTACCCGCGATAATATCGGCCTGACGCTCCTCGGAGCCTTTCTCCCGATTCGGACTGCGGAATCCGTAGAACCCGTCCCCTCCGAATTCACTTATGATCATGGGTTTTCCTTCTCCGCCAAGCGCATCAGCCCACCCCCTAGCCAGATCCGCCAGTTCCCCCGGATTCTCGTCGGTATACCAGCCTGGATAGAGATTGAACGACACGATTTCCGCCAAGTCAAAACATTTCTCCTGTTCCCGATGATGGGAAGCGAAGGACCGGGGCCTGCTTGGATCAAGCTCCCGAATGATGGTCAGCTGCTTCTCGTAGTGAGCTCTCCCCTCTTCAGTGTGACTGGCGCATTCATTCAGAATGGCCCATATAAGGATGGACGGATGGTTAAAATGCTGCTGCACCATTTCACGAGTCACCTGCTCGCTTTGCCAACCGAAATTCGGGTGCAACATCTGCTCCAGACTCAAGCCGCGGGCGTGATTTTCTTCCCACACCGCAATACCTCGTTCATCGCATAGATCGAGAAATCGCTCATCGTTCGGATAATGGCTCGTTCGAACGGAGTTACACCCAAGATCTGTAATGAGGTCCAGATCTTTTACCATGAGTGGCAGAGGAAGCGAGGAACCGGCCATGGGATGATCCTCATGCCGGTTAACGCCTTTGAATACGAGCTCCTGGCCGTTCAATTGGATTTTTCCGTTATGCGTGGTTACCTCACGAAAGCCTACGCGGTCCAGCCAATCATCGCAATCGGTATCATCAACGGCAAGTACCGCTTGCAGTACATACAAATTCGGGTCGTCCAGCGACCATTCCAATATGCCTGGATAGGATACGGCGGTTATGATTTCGACCCGCTCGCCTGGCTTCGCTTCAAAGCTTCCGAGCGGTTCCTCGACCTCAGCCAGCGTACCGCGGAGTGATCCTTTCTTCACAAGGTTTCCAATGTTTCGGATCACTACCTTCCAAGAACCGTGCCAAACCCCGTCCTGTTGATATGGAGTGAACATGACGTTTTCAATGTATAAATCGCTTATCTCTTCCAGGGCAACCGGTCGAATGATGCCGCCGTACGTATAGTAATCATTAGGAACATGAAGGGCCGATTCTTCGTTGAAGGAATTATCCACGTACACCAGCAGTTCATGTTCACCGGCTTGAACTTCCGGGATGATCATGTCAAAGGCGGTATAGGCATTATAATGACGAACCGCCAATTCCCCGTTGAAATAGACATGCGCCGTATGGCTGACCCCTTTAAATTCGATTCGCAAATTGGTTTTCCGAGACAGCGAGATCATTTTGCGATATACCCCGACTCCCCTATAGTTCCCAAAGCGTGGGTGCATCTCCCAGCAACCGGGAACAGGCAGCTTGTCATTGTAGCTTGCAGGTCGCTCCCCCATGCTGGCTGCCGGTGCAAACTCCCATAGACCCTCCAGTTCCTTGCACGTTCGAATGTGGTGGGTATCAAATAATCGCAGCATCTCTTCTCCTCCTATCCATCATGCGGCTTTGAGGTTTCCCCCAAGTCCGGATAGGTATAACACTAGATTATTGTAACGGCGTATTCCATAGAAAAGCCGATACAAAACATGTAAAAATCGCTCCTGGTGTTCTAGCGAATATCGTGATCCTGAGTTATTCTTTTAATATATCGCCTATCGAATGGGAGGCTGAACTGCATTGTACGAAGCACGAGATTTGGTCGTAAGGATCAACTGGACCTTCCGGAAGACAACCTCTTCCGATTGGTCGGATATCCGTAATAACACGGCCGTGCACAGTTTCTACTGGATCCATGAAGGCAGCGGGATCTTCCATACGGATCAAGCATATCCGGTAAGTCAAGGCATGCTGTTTTACATGGAACCAGGCCTGCAGATGCGGATGAAGAGCGCGCCGGAAACTCCTCTTACCATTAGCATGGTGCTGTTTGAATGCTGCAGCCTTCATCATTGCCGGTCTCAATGGCAGTTCCCTCAAAGCGTTCAGCGGCTTGAAATCCCATTTATGGCTCATTATCTAGGCGAGAAGGCCATCGGGATGGACCATGCTTTCAGCGAGTTGACAACGACTTGGGTTCCCGGGAATACGGAGAGTGAGCTGGAGAGCAGCGCCCTTCTACTAAGGCTGATCGCCAGATTACATCAGCAGAACAAGCCGCCTTTCATAGAGCCCGCATATGAGGCATACCAACGGATTAAATCAGACATCGAGGACCATTACGCCGATCCGCTTCATATTGGAGCATTAGCGAAGAGACATGCCATTTCGGAGTCGTATTTGCGAAAGCTGTTCATGAAGCATCTACATGTTTCTCCCAAGGACTACCTGACCGACATCCGTATGCGGCATGCAGAGCGTTACTTGGCATACACGTCGTATACGCTGAGGTTCATCGCCAACGCATGCGGGTACCATGATGAATTTCACTTCAGTAAAGCATTTCATAAGTACAAAGGGATGGCACCCGCAGCGTTCCGCAAAACCTCAAAACATGCGAATCATTCAGACCCATAATGGTTGCTGATTGGTGTCTCGAAGTGTACCTTTCGGATCTAAAGCAACTTATGTAAGCGAATGAGGTTCTAAATAAAAGACGGACTTAAGAGACGTTATTCAGCAGATCAGCAGCAAATAGACGGCCACCCCCCCTTTATAACGACTCTATAGCCCGTTTCACGTGCAAAATGATTCCTTAGTGGACCATAAATCTCCCAAAATTTTATGCCGGCAGCGGGGCCGTGGATCGGCGGATGATCAGCTCCGGAGGGAGCACAATCCGCTGTGCAGGCTCTCCCTGGCTGGACAGATTCCTGACCACTAGATCCACCGCCAGTCGACCCATCTGTTCCATCGGCTGGGCAATAACGGTGAGCGGCGGATCGGTTACCCGGGCCAGGATCGTATCGTCAAAGCTGACGACCGAACAGTCCTCCGGAACGCGCAGCCCGAGCTCGCGGATCGCCTGAAGGGCGCCGATCGCCAGCAGGTCGTTGCAGCAAAACAGCGCCGTAGGCCGTTCCTCCAGCTCCAGCATAGCTTTGGCTCGGCGATATCCATCCTCGATCTTATGGTCACAGGCTGCAATATAGTCGGGAGAAGGCCCCAAACCGAGCGAGGCGGCAGCTTCGACAAATCCCCTTACCCGCTCATTGCTGCTCGTCACCCGTTCATGCTCGGCTAGTACCGCCAGCCTGCGGTGACCGAGACAAAGCAGATGCTCGGCAGCCAGTCGCCCCCCTTCCAAATCATGAACCCGGACGCTGCTGGCGCCAAGTACCGGATTGTCCCGGGCGATAAGCGCTATAGCCAGCGAATGCTCCTGAAGCGGCTTAAGCAGCTCACCATGGGATATACCCGTACCGATAATAACGCCGTCCACCTGCTTTTGTCTCAGCAGACTAACATAGCGCTTTACCTTCTCTTCCTGGTTGTCCGTGCTGCAGATGATCACGCTGTATCCAAGCTGATGCCCATGATCCTCGACCGAGCGTGCAATCTCGGCGAAAAACGGGTTGGAGATGTCGGGGACGAGCAATCCCAGGGTATAGGTTTTTTTGCCTGCAAGGGCTGAGGCAATCGCGTTCGGTCGATAATTCAGGCGCTGCATGATATCCAGAATCTCCTCACGCCGTTCACGACTGATCTTGCCCTTGCCGTTCATGACATGAGAGACGGTAGCAATGGAGACGCCGGCTTCACGCGCAACGTCATAAATAGTCGCTCTTATCATCCCTTGTGCTCCATTTGTTTAATTTTGGCATTTCAATTTATTATGAGCTTTCAACTCATTTAGCGCAAGACCGTCTTACCCTTAATGCAGCCTTCGGACACTTTTATCTCATAAGCCAATCATGATCCGGATCATTGCGGAATTTCCATATTCGCTTCGGCCCCGCCATGACGTTCAAGTAATACACATCATACCCGGGAGGCGCGGATACCGGATGGTAGCCTTCGGGCACCATAACGGCCTCGCCGTCTTTGACCGCCATCGTTTCATCCAGCGAACGGTCATCGGTGTAAACCCGCTGCACGGCAAAACCGCACTCCGGCTGAACCCGGAAGTAGTAGGTTTCCTCCAGCAGCGATTCCTCCGGCAGCTCGTCGCGGTCATGCTTGTGCGGCGGGTAGCTGGACCAGTTCCCCCCGTCCGTAAACACCTCGACCACCAATAGGCTGTCCGCCGGCTTTTGCTCCGGCAAAATGTTATGCACCAGACGCGACATGCTCCCGCTCCCGCGGTTCTCCACGCCGACATCCTCCGGTGCAATGAGTCGGGCCTGATGAGTGCCTTTCCCAGGGGCCAGGCACACTGCCAGTTCCACCTCGGTTCGTGCCGTGACCTCGTACTGTTTGTGTGCAGGTACATAAACCGTATAGGGAGGCGTCTTCTCAAACACGCTCATGCGCTTGCCAATGTTGTCCCAGCTCTCTCCCCCGGCCTTCACGTCGGCTCGCCCGGTCAGCAGAACAAGAGCTGCTTCCTGATCTCCCGTGGCGCGGTTCAGCGTCTGTCCTTCCCTTAAACGGAAAACTTCAAAGCCCACATATACCCAGCCTGCGCTTTGCGGCGTAATGGATAGCACGCGCCCGTCCAGGTCCGGCTTCGTAATGGGTACAATTAAGTTCGGCATGGTGTTCCTCCTTTATGGTTCTGCTCTGGAAATGATGAAGCTCCGACGGCTACCCTTTTTCGGGTTTAGCCTGCCGATATGCCGGTGGTGAGCTCGACCAGCTTCACCGGGCGGCCTTGCTGCAGCGAGCGCTTAGCCGCCAGGGCGATCAGCTCCGCCTGAAGGCCGTCATGGCCGCTGACCGGCACCGGCGTCCCGTTTTGCAAGCTGTCGATAAATTGCCGTGTCTCGTTCATGTACGCTTCCTTGTACCGCTCCAGGAAGAAATACAGCGGTTTATCGCGGGTGACGCCGTCCGGACCGCTGATAACAGCGGTGCTTGGATAGTCGTTATCGGCGGATACGCTGCCTCCGGAGCCAAACACCTCGATCCGCTGATCATAACCGTAGACGGCCTTGCGGCTGTTGTCGATGACGCCAAGCGCACCGCTTTCAAACCGCAGCGTTGTGAGGGCGGTGTCGATGTCGCCCAGCTCCCCGATAGCAGGGTCCACCAATACCGCTCCCTGGGCGTACACTTCGACGACCTCGCTGCCCGATAGATAACGAGCGATGTCGAAATCATGAATGGCCATATCCATAAACAGCCCGCCGGACACTTTAATGTAATCCGGATGCGGCGGGTTTGGATCGCGCGAGGTGATCTTGATCAGATGCGGTTTCCCGATTCTTCCCTCGGACACAATCTCCCGTACCCGGCTGAAGTTGTGGTCAAACCGACGATTGAAGCCGATCTGCAGACTTACACCGGCCGCTTTCACGGCCGCCAGCGCCTCGCGGGTCTGATCCACGCTCATGCTGACCGGCTTCTCGCAGAAAATATGCTTGCCGTTCGCCGCGGCCTGCTTGATCAGCGGGACATGCGTATCCGTCGAGGAGCAGATCAACACGGCATCGATATCCGGATGCTCCATGATATCGTTACTATTAGTGGTAACCATAGGAATGCCGCGTTCCACGGCCCAGGCCTGCAGCTCGTCGCCTGCGAACAAGTCGCCGATGGCCGCAATTTCCGCGCCGGGCATGCCCAGCAGATGATCCGCATGAATTTTGCCGATTCGTCCGGCACCGATGATTCCGATTTTAATGGTTTTCATATGAACGTCTCCTCTGCTTAAGGGCTACCAGCGCGCCGTCACCATCTTCTTTCGGGTATAGAACTCCACGCCGTCCGTTCCGTTCGCATGCAGATCCCCATAGAAAGAGTTTTTCCAGCCGGAGAACGGAAAGAATGCCATCGGCGCAGGAACGCCAAGGTTGACGCCCAGCATGCCGGCCTCGATATGCTCACGGAACTGGCGCACATCGCTGCCGTCCTGCGTGAACAGACAGGCCCCATTCGCGAAGTCCGAGCGGTTGGAGATTTCAATCGCTTCCTCCAACGATTCCGCACGCATGACGGACAGCACCGGGGCGAAAATTTCGTCCTTCCAAATCTTCATCTCGCTGGTCACTTCATCAAAAATCGTCGGTCCGACAAAATATCCGTCACCGCTCACGGCCTCGTCGCTTCGTCCATCGCGCACCAGCTTGGCACCTTCCTGCTCCCCCGCCTCGATATAACGGATCGTGCGCTCCTTGTGAGCTTGCCTAATCACCGGCCCGAGGAAAACACCTTCGTCCGCTCCATTGCCGATGGTAATCTCATCGGCCGCCTGCTTCAGCTTCTCCATCAGCGGTTCCGCCACGTCGCCCACTGCCACGACGACGGAGCAGGCCATACAGCGCTCGCCGGCAGAACCGAAGGCCGCGCTGACGATCTGGGTCACGGCCCCATCCAAGTCGGCAGTCGGCATCACGATGCTGTGATTCTTCGCCCCCGCCAAAGCCTGCACGCGCTTGCCGTGGGAAGAAGCGGTTTTGTACACGTACTCCGCCACCGGCTGGGAGCCAACGAAGGATACGGCAGCGATGCCGGGATGTTCCAGAATGCCGTTGACCACATCATGCGCGCCGTGAACGACGTTCAGGACGCCGTCCGGCAGACCGGCTTCGGCGAACAGCTCCGCCAGACGCTGTGCCAAGAGCGGCGTGCGCTCCGACGGCTTCAGCACGAACGCATTGCCGCAAGCGATGGCGAGCGGGAACATCCAGCACGGTACCATCATCGGGAAGTTGAACGGTGTGATTCCCGCCACTACGCCGATCGGATACCGGTACATGCCGGACTCCAGGTTGGTGGCGATGTCGGGAAGCTGCTTGCCCATCATCAGCGTAGGCGCACCGGCGGCAAACTCCACGCATTCGATGCCGCGCTGTACTTCGCCGTAGGCTTCTGCATAGCTTTTGCCGTTCTCCGCCGTAATCAGGCGCGCCAGCTCCTCCCAATGCTCCACCAGCAGCTGTTGATACTTAAACAGAATGCGCGCGCGGCGAGGAACGGCCGTCTTGGCCCAGGCACGCCCCGCTTTGGCGGCTGCCTGCACGGCCTCATCCACTTCCTCTTTCGTGGATAACGGGACGTAAGCAAGAATCTCTTCCGTTGCCGGATTGTATACGGGATCGGTTGTTTCGGATCGGGATGGAACGAATTGTCCCCCGATATAATTGCTCAGGGTTTGCGTCATGGCTGTTTTGCCCCTTTCGATTGGATCTGCGAGCATTGACAAAATGAAAACTCTGCTCTGTAAGAAAAGATGAATTGGCAAAATTACAAGAATAGGTGAAATCTAATGAAAGTGTGTAGTCTCACGAACATGGGGAATCTCAAAAACAGGTCTAATCTCTAAACACGAAAACCTAAGTACGCGAAATCTTAAGAACACGAAATATCAGTGATGACAAAACTCAATAAAATCCTAACCATGGACTAAACTCAGGAATTGGCAGTAATCTCGCCTCGCTTGCAGCGCTCGATATAATCGTGAACCGCCGTGCTCGTCGGCATCGCATCGGAGCAGCTGTGGCTGGAGATGACGATGCTAGCCGCCGCACTGCCGAATTCCATGCAGCGCTCGACGGTCCAGCCCTGCATCAGGCCGTACAGAAAGCCGGCAGCGTATGAATCCCCCGCCCCGAACGTCTTGATGACCTTCGCCGGAAAGCTCCGAGCCGTATGGCTGGCACCGCCTGGGGTATATGCGATGGAGCCTTCCTTGCCGTGCTTGATAATCACGATCTTGGCGTTATAATCAAACCATTTGGCCGCCGTGATGCGATCGCTGCGCTCCGGATTGCCCCCGAACTGCTCCATCATGTCAAACTCTTCGCGCGTGCCGAGAATAATGTCGCATGTTTCCGCCGCTAAATTGTAATAGGTAGCCGTCTCCTGCGGGGATTTCCATGTGTACGGACGGTAATCGAGGTCAAACGCGATCACGGCGCCGTGGCGCTTGGCATAGTCCAGAGCCAGAAACACGGCCTCCCGGGAAGGACTGGCCGCGAGCGCGGTGCCGGAGATCAGTACCATTTTGGCGGATGCGATCAGCTCCTCGCTCACATCTCCCGTCTCCAGCAGCAAATCCGCGGCGTTGTCGCGGTACATCAGAATGCTGCAGTCGGTCGGGCTCTTGATCTCGGTAAAGGCCAGACCCGTTACGGCTCCCGTACGATCGATTGTCACGCCCTTCGTTGCAATCCGGTTATCTTCGAGGTACTTTGTAATAAAACGCCCCATCTGATCGTCTGCCACCTTGCCGATGAAGCCTGTATTCAGGCCCAAACGCGCCATCCCGATACAGATATTGGCGGGTGATCCTCCGACATATTTGGTAAACGTGGTCGTTTCCTCCATCGGCCGGTTAATCTCATTGGCATTCAGGTCGATGCACAGCCTCCCTACTGCCACAAAATCCATCGGTTTTGCGTTATTGAACGTGATTTCACTCATGGATAAACCTCCTTGATCAGATCAGCCGCGGCTGAGCATTCATATGATTTCATGACTCCGTTCGCCAATAGCCGTAATCACTTGCAGCTCTCGTAATACTTTCAGTTCAGAGTACTTCCAACCGGTAGACACTCCCAGCTTGATCCGCCCGCACTTGAATGAGTTTACTTTTGTCCGATAAGTATGTTACGATTCCACCCTCGAACTCAGTTGCATCGCCTTGAGCCTGGCTCGACCCTCGAGCCTTGGTCTTCAGCCCTGCATCTTCGTCAGGTCCTCCAGGCCGTCCAGGTATTCAATCGCCCGTTGAGCATACTCCTTGGCCGGATGAAGCGCAGGATCCTGCTCACCCTCCAGCATCGCCCAGCCGTCATAGCCGCGATCAACAAGCTCTCCGATAATCGGCGCAAAATCGATGCATCCGTCGCCAGGAACCGTAAACACGCCCCTGCGGATGCAGCTTACGAAATCGCAGTTGTCGAGGCGCGCCTGTTCCAGCACATCAAGCCGGATATCCTTCAGATGGATATACGCGATCCGGTCATAATGCTTGCGTAACAGCTCCAGCGGGTCGTTTCCTCCGTAATAGGCATGACCGGTGTCGTACAGGAGAGACACCAGCGAAGGGTCCGTCATGGACATCAGCCGGTCGATCTCGTACGGCTGCTCCACAACCGTGCCGCCATGATGATGATAAGCCAGCTTCATGCCGTAGCTTGCCGCAATCTCTCCAGCCTGGTTCAGTCCTTCCGCCAGGCTTTCCCATCCGGCGTCATCCAGACGGAGAACGATGCTCTCATTCGGCGTCCGGCGGGGATCGAAGTGCAGCGATCCCCCGACCTCCGCCGTGCTGATGACCTTGCTGCCGAACCCAGCCAGAAACTCCGCGTGCCGTCGGTAATCCTCCAGCTCCTGCTTGCGAGAGTCGGGATCGGAGAACAGCACCGACTTCCACTGGGAGACTAGCTGAATGCCGCGCGCATCCAGCTCCCGTTTCAACACTGCCTGATCCTTGGGGAACTTCCTTCCCATCTCCGTGCCTGTCAGACCCAAAGCCGCAATATCATTCACAATCATCTCAAATGTCGTGTCGTCTCCATGCTCCCTAACGTCCTCGCCGACCCAGTTAATCGGATGAATCCCTAGCTTGAACAGCCTGTCACTCATGACCATCGCTCCTTTGCTTTGTTTGGTAGAGGTTTTCTTCTTTGCTCCGGGCCAAATAGTATGGGACCTGCTCCAGCCGCTAGTAGGGCCTTGCTTCCTTGCTTCGGGCCGCCATCTGGCGCTGCGCCTCGGTCACCTTGCTTGAGGCCGACACCTCCGGCACCTCTACGCGCCACCAGGACTCATAACCGTCGGTGTTCGTTCCCGGAACGACCGGAATCTCGATCAGCGTCGTCACGTTTTCCTTCTGCGCCAAGAGCAGCGCTTCATGCAGTGCCTCCGGCGTGTTGGCCTTGTAGGCTTTAGCGCCGAGCGCACGCGCGTGCGCGGCAAAATCAATCGGGAGGTACGCTCCGGTCAAGCGGCCAGTCCTCTCTTCGCGGCGTCGGAACTCATTGCCGAACCCGTCGCTGCCGTTGCTCCGCTGCAGATTATGAATGCATTGGAAACCGTGGTTGTCGAACAGCAAAATCGTTATCTTCCGCCCTTCCTGCAAGCTGGTGACCAGCTCCGAGTGCATCATCAGGTAACTGCCGTCGCCAACCAGCGCATAGACTTCACGGTCCGGCTCCGCGAGGGCCGCACCCAAGGCCCCGCTCACCTCGTACCCCATGCAGGAGAAGCCATACTCCATGTGGTACGTCTTCGGTTCGGAAGGTCTCCATAACCGGTGCAGGTCTCCCGGCAGACTGCCTGCCGCACAGACGATGACGGAAGATGGGGAGATGACCTCATTGATAACGCCAAGGGCTCTCGTCTGCGACAAGCCGTCCGGATGCTCGGCAGCGTACAAGCGGTCCACCTCGCAGTCCCACTCCGCTTTCAAACTGGCAAGCTCGCTATCTTCGTAACCCGCTTGATAGCCGTCTCGAGACAGCTTCTGATGCAGCGCTTTCAACCCTTCCTTCGCATCGGCAATCAGTGCTTCGCCGCCGAGCTTGGCGCCGTCCGCGCTGTTGACATTCAGGTTCAGGAACGATACGTCCTCCCTTTGAAACGCCCATTTGGAGGACGTTGTAAAGTCCGAATACCGGGTGCCGACGCCGATAATCAGATCAGCAGACGCCGCGACGCGATTCGCCGCCAGTGAGCCCGTTACGCCCATGGCGCCGAGGTTCAGAGGGTGTTTCCAGGAAAGCGCGCTTTTCCCGGCCTGCGTTTCAGCAACCGGGATGCCGAAAGCTTCCGCAAATGCAGTCAGATCCTTGGCAGCATCGCTGTAGTGCACGCCTCCTCCGGCAATGATGAGCGGACGCTTGCTGGCTGAAATCCGTTCCGCCGCACGCTTCAGTCCTTCGGCCGACGGCGGGCGGCGGTCGATGACGTGTACCGTTTTCTCAAACAGCGAATCCGGATATTCGTACGCCTCGGCCTGCACATCCTGAGGCAGTGCCAACGTAACCGCCCCCGTCTCCGCCGGATCGGTCAGCACCCGGATCGCCTGCCGGACGGCCGCGATAAGCTGCTCCGGCCGGGAAATCCGGTCCCAATACCGGCTCACCGGCTTGAATGCATCTGCGGCCGACACGGTGTAATCCGACGGGGCCTCAATCTGCTGCAGCACCGGATCAGGCTGGCGGCAGGCAAAGTTGTCACCAGGCAGCAGCAGTACCGGGATGCGGTTTACCGTTGCCGTAGCTGCGGCGGTGACCATATTGAGCGCACCGGGTCCGATGGACGAGGTGCAAGCCCATATCTGCCGACGGTTTTTTTGCTTTGCGTATGCCGCGGCGGTATGCACCATACCCTGTTCGTTTTTGCCCTGAACATAAACCAGGTCTCCCGGGCTTCGTTCCAAGGCCTCGCCAAGACCGGTTACATTCCCGTGTCCGAATATCCCCATCACCCCGTGCACGAATTTCGTCTCCACTCCATCAACAGAAATATACTGTGCATCCAAAAACTTCAGCAGTGCTTGCGCCATCGTTAATCGTGTCGTCGTCAACCGGTTCATCTCCTTTTCAGCTTTTCATTGTCGTTGCATCCTATGGATAAAGCTTAAATGTGAATTAAGCGCTTAACCTATTGGATCGAGGCGCTTACCAACTAAGGGTTAAGCGCTTTACAGAAAGTGTATGCCTTACTGGCCGCCCAGCATGCCTTTCAATTTTATGATTTCCACGCCCGCCAGCATCATGATGCCGGTCCCGTGATTGTCATTCACCACCGTGAGCAGATCATGCTTGTAATAATCCCCGGTAAAGGAATATCGGGACCCGCTGCATACCCCGTGCACGCTGCCGCGGCGGTCGATGGCTTTTCCGGTCAGCCCCTGCCATGCCCGAATGGCGGCATCGGCGAACGGCGCGGGATTCTCCAGCCAGCCGAACCGCACACCTCTAGCAAAGGCATAGGTGAACATGGCCGTGCATGAAGCCTCTTCATAAGCATCCGGATCGATGATGACCTGCCTCCACAGTCCCGATTCTCCCTGGTAGGAAGCGATCCCGGCACACAGCTCGCGGAAAAATTCAATCAGGGCCGGCCGATCCTTATGATCCTCCGGCAGGCGTTCAAGCAGTTCGGACAAGGAGAACAGGCTCCAGCCGTTTCCACGTCCCCAAGGAATTCGGGTTGCCTTCCCGTATTTGAAGTCAAACACGTGGCTCATCACGCCTTCCTCCGGCATAAACAGGTATTCCCGATACCTCAGAAACTGGTGGGCCGCGTCATCCAGATAAGAGGAATCGCCTGTAATCATGGCATACCGCGACAAGAACGGCGTGCTCATGTACAGATCATCCGCCCACATCGTATCCGCAGAGTACTCCGATATGCAGAGACGGTAGAATGCACCGTCCTCCCGGCGTTCTAGGCGGTTCGTCATAAAGTCCGCTATACCTTCTGCCACATTCAGATCGTCCGGATTGCCGCTTTCCATGTAGGCTTCCAGCATCGCGGAGCCGAAGGAACCGCAGTTGTCCAGCATTTTGATCAGTACCAGCTGATGGTTAATGGACGGAAATCCATACGTATCCCGGTCCCAAACGGCGTATTCGTACCATGAAGTACAGATGTCGATATGCGCGCGGGCATATTCCGCCATATCCGGCCGCTTCAGAACTCGCGACGTCTGAAGCAGGCCATACATCGTCACCCCAAGCGGATAATCCCAGCGCCCGAAATTGCTAGCAGAGCCGGAGGTCCATTTATTGCTCAGCATCGCATTCTCATAAAACGGCCTGACCCGGCGACCCGGCGCATCCAGGGACCAGCCAATCAAACCGCGGCCATCCGCACGCGGGAACAGCCTTTTGACCGAGCACACCTCCTCCGGCGTTTCCTCCTTCTCGTCAGCCAGAGGCCCCGCAAACAGCCAAGGAGAGGGTGCGCCCTGTACCGGAACCGGAAGCACAAACCCCAGCACATTCTCTGAACTGTAGGCCTCAAGCTCAAATCCCCAGCCGGACGGCCCTCGGCAGCTGCGCACGAGAAGATCCCCTCGGCAGGCCGCAGCAGGAAGCTCACAGCCAAAGTCGCCTCCCTCTTGAGTGTCCAGTACAGGCTGCCCGCCGATCCATATCTCCGTCCGCCCCAGAGCGCGGCCTCTAAGCACAACATGGTCAACGCCTGCCGGTACATTCAGCCGGCTCCAGGCATAGCCTGCTGCCTGAAGCTCAGGCAGTCCGAATAATCGCTCAAAATTCGGCTTCGCCGCTTCTTCCTCGCTCCAGCCTGTAACCGGGAGCCAACGAACACCGGTCTCGCCTTCTGTTCCGTGCGCATTCGGAAAGATGCCGCTTTCGCCGAACATGCCGGCAGCCAAGGGTCCGGCGTAAACCCAGCCGGCTGCTTCCTTCCGGTTCGTAAAAGGGGACAGCACCTGCAGAATTCTGACCTTGCCCTCCTGGGCGCCAAAACGGCAGCCAAAGCCAGCTTCGGTCCAACGCGCCTCGATCAGCAGCGTATTCCAGCCGGGTTTCAGAACAAGCGAAATGACGATCTTGGCATCCGGCTTCATCTCGTCCTCGGCTCCCGAGCGGTACATCAGCTGATCGTTCAGATAGAAGCGTACGGGGCTGAACGGCAGGATCCCGGCGTCAATCGAACGCTCATCGTCGCTCCATACCAGACCGAGCGCATAAGCGGCTTCCCCCTGCTTCGCATCCCGGAACCGTTCACCGAAGTCCAAATCATAATATCCTTCCTCTGTCTGAAGAATGCCCGTTTCGGCGAACGACCGCAGCGCAAACGGAATTTCCGGGTTTGCCCCGATGTAGCGGCCGGCAATGGTCTTCAGCATGCCGGCATCATCATCGCCCATCCAATACCGGATGCTTTCCCGGGCTTCGATATAGCTTGTCATGAAGATACGCCCCCTTCCGTTCGAGCGTGTTCTGCCGCTGGAGAAAGCTTAATATGAATCTCCTTCACGAACGGGGTCACCATATTCAGCAGCAGCGTTCGGAAGCCGAGCGGATATGCTGCCTCCCGGACGCCCGCCGCCGTGTGCTGAAATCCAGCGCCGCTGATTTCCATCCAATCGCCGTCCATTTCGTAACGGATGCTCCCTTCCATCCAGAACTGGGCATCCACGCCGGCGGGAGCAAGCTCTCCGCCGTTAAGGGTTCCGGCTGCCGGAAAAATGAGCGAGATCTGCGACACGACCTCCTCCGGCTCCGTCGACGAAACAACCAGCTTCCAGCCATCGCTCGCTTCTACCACATCCACCTCCACCTTGTGCCGCTGGACATGAGTCTGCGGACGGCAGTGATGCGGCAGCAGATACCAAGGGCTGATGTCTGCCTTGGCACTTGCAGGCAAATCTGCTTCCGGCACCGGTCCGTTGTAGCCCTTTTCCTGTTCGCCGGATAGCCGATATCCATTCTCCAGCGTCGCCAGCCGGCTCATCTTGACAAAACCCGGGTCGAAATAGGAAGCGAACTGCACGCCCAGCAGACGAGCCGCTCCATGACGAATAGAAAAGAAGGAGGACATCTCCGTGCTTACGGTCACGCTGGTATGTCCTTCACGGATTCGCGCAACCGAAGCGCCAAAATCCGTGTGCATCCGGCTGTAACGGATGACACCGTGATGGCCGGCACCCGCAAATCCGGACAAGTAACGATCCCTTGGAAAATCCGCGTTCAGCACGACCCTGTAATGGTCCGGCATCGGCGTTGTCTCTGCACCCTGGCGCTGTAGCACCGGATCCAAGAGCAGCCGAACGGCTGCGTTGGTTGGTGCTCCGCCGGGATGTTTCAGCAGAGACAGCGACTGTTCCGCCATACCTTGAAATACCGGGTCGTGGTCTAGGGAAGCCATCATCAGACACGGCAGGAAATATCCCGACATATCGAAGCTTTGACCAAAATCCTGCCGCCCGGAATATTCCGTGACGATCTCCCCGTCAGGATGAACCAGATAGGACATCATCTTCAGATTGGCCCGGACCGGTACCAGAAGCTCCGGCCGCTTCAGCAGCCTGGCCGCATGAATCAGCATGACATCGCTGACGACGTTATATATCCCGTTGCTGCGCTCGGTCCATTCCCCGTCGCCCGTGGCATCCATACCTTCTGAGAGCCACGCTTCCGCCCGCTTCAGGGCATCTGGCGAATCAAACAGCTCATTCAAGAACCCCAAAGCCGCACAGATCACCCACCGATGGTTCGGCGTGTGGCAGCCTCCGGTGATCAGCGCAGGCAAGGTGCGTTCCAGAAACAGCAGCATATCCGCAGCCGCTCCCTTCAGCTCCACCCAACCGTCAGCCAGAAGCAGCTGCGCCGCTTGCGCGTAACCAACCACGACGAAGGCGGTATCCGGAGGAGAATGAAAATTGGTCCAGCCCGGCGAGATCGTACCGTCGCTGTGCTGAGCCTCCAGCATATAACGCGCCGCAAGCGTTAATCTGCGCGCCAGCTCCCTGCTGCGGTAATAGTCGGATGCCGGATTGCAAAGCGCGGCAGCCCAGATCGCCATGGCGGTCGGTGTCCCGCTGTTATGGTTAGGCGAAGGCAAACCGTTTTCGACGGTACGAACCCCGCCGAACCAGCGGTGCCCCTGCTCTATAATCTGACGGTCCATCCCCTCCCGAACCCAGCTGTCATTTACTTCAAAAACCCTGTTATACATATACGATCCTCCTGATATCCGTCGTCCTTAGCCTTTCACGGCGCCCAGCATCACGCCGCTGACGAAGTAACGCTGCAGCCATGGGTACACGATGAGAATCGGCACCGTGGCAAATACGACGCTCGCCGCTTTCAGGCTTTCCGTGGTTGCTCTGACACCCGCTGCGGGTCCCTCGTTGCGGGTCAGATCCGTAATCATATTGTTCTGTACCAATTGATACAGCTTCAACTGGAGCGGATACAGCTCTTCGCTTGTAATGTACAGCAGCGTATCCTGAAACCCGTTCCAGCGCCCGACCGCATAGAACAAGCTTAGTGTCGCTATGACCGGCAAGGACAGCGGCAGAATAATCCGAAGCATCGTTCCGATCTGACTTGTGCCGTCAATCTCAGCCGCTTCCTCCAGGCTTTCCGGAATTCCATTAAAGAACGAGATCAGGATAATCAGATAGAACGGACTGATCAGTCCCGGAAGAACGAGGGCCCAAATCGTATTCAGTAAATTCAGGTCTTTCACGAGAATATATTCCGGGATAATGCCTCCGCTGAAGAACATGGTCACAATGATGATAAACATGAAGATCTTGCGGCCTTTCAGCTTCTTTTTCGTCAGCGGATAAGCGGCAATGATGGTCATGATCATGCACAGCACCGTTGTCAGCAAAGTCAGCGTGATGGTAAAGCCAAGTGACCGGATCATGCTGGAATCGGAGAATACGGATTTGTAAGCCTGAAGGCTGAACTCCACCGGAAACAACGTCACGTCACCGGACGTTACCGCACGGTTCGAGCTGAAAGAAATGGCGATAATATGGAAAAAAGGGGCCAAACACAGAAGTACAAAAACCGTAAGCAGGATCATGTTGACGGTATCAAAAACACGGTTCGACGCTCGCTCGCTCATGTGTGATACTCCTTTCTGCAACAACGTTAAATGATGGACTCGTCTGTCAGTTTTTTGGATGCATAGTTGGCACCAAGGATAAAGATCAAGCCAACAACAGCCTGGAACAGGCCGACCACCGTCGCAAGTGTATACTGCCCGGATTCCAGACCCGTACGGTAGACATAGGTACTCAGCACGTCGGAGTAATCCATGACGGCTTTATTGCCAATGACAAACGGACGGTCAAAGCCGATCGAGATCATATTTCCGAGATTGATGATAAGCAGTGTAACGACCGTCGTCTTCAGGCCCGGCAGCGTGATATACCAGATTCGCTTGAACCTGCCCGCGCCGTCCACTTCCGCCGCTTCAAACAGCTCCTTGTTGATGCCGGTTAGGGCAGCCAGATAGAGAATGGTTCCCCAGCCTGCGCTCTGCCACACACCCGTCGCCAGGTAGGTGATGAGCCACGTATTTTTTTCTGTTAGAAAAGGTACCGATTCAAAACCGAGCGCCATCAGCATGTTGTTGATCATGCCCGATTGCGTGCCAAACACCTGGTATACAATGCCGCCTATAATAACCCATGAAATAAAATGGGGAATATACAATATCGTTTGGGATAAACGTTTGAACCATCGGATTCGGAGTTCATGCAGCATAATGGCCAGAATCAACGGGGCCGGAAATGAAACCATGAGGTCCAGCAGATTAAGCATCAGTGTGTTACGCAGTGTTTTATAAAAGTCCTGTGTCTGGAAGACTTCTCGGAAGGCATCCAGTCCAATCCATTCGCTTCCGGTTATACCCTCAAAGAAATTGAAATCCTTAAAAGCAATCTGAACGCCCCACATCGGGCCGTATTTGAAAATGATAAAGTAGACCAAAGGCAGAACAAGCAGTGCATATAGTTGCCAGTACCGGCGCAGGTAAACGGTTCCTCTCATCTGAATCATCCTCTCCTTGCTCATGACGCCGGGAGCGAGGGGACGGCCTCTTGTATATAGCCGTCCTTTCCCTTGTCCCGCTGCGGATTGCCTTTATTCGGATTGCATTTCCTGATAAACCTTGGTCCGCTCATCAAGAATCGCCTGGCCGCCGCTGACCATATAATCCTTCATGGTAGCTTCGAACACTTTCTCGAAGTCTTCCGGTTTCGCCATCGCCGTCTTGACGATCATCTCTTCATATTTAGCTTGGAGGTTCGTGCCGTATTTCGCCTCAGCTTCGATCGGTCGGTCAAAGTTGACCGGCTTAAACGTATCCGTTGCCGCAATTTCAACGGCCTTGCGGTGCAGATCCTGGAACTTCTCCGGGAAGTTGGTCGTCAGCTTCTCTCGGTTCTGTGCCTCGTCACCTACAAAGTTGCCGTTAGCGATAATGGCAATGTCGCCGGAGTTGTAAAGACGATCAATCACATCTTGAGGAGCGTCGGTCTTCATGACGGGAATGCCGTCCACCATTTCATAGTTTTCGCCTTCCACGCCGTTTTGCAGAGCCAGCAGATTGTCAGGATCCGCCATCCAGTTCAAGTATTTAATCGCTTCTACAGCATGGCTGCTTGTTTTCGGAATCATGATATACATGCCGTTTGGCGCATATTCAGGCTTCGCGCGCTTGCCTTCGGAGTTGGTGAATGGATCGATCGGTTCCAGTTTGGCATCCGGCTGGTTTTTCAGCAGCGTATCATAGGTGCCGTCCGCGTAGTACAAGTTCGGATAATCCTCTGTCATGAAGCCAGTGAGGCCATTAGTTACATCCTGGGTCAACTGCTTCTTGTCTTCGTCCAAACTGAAGTCACGGCTGATCAGCCCCTCATTGTACAGCTTGTTGAAGAATTGAAGCGCATCCTTGAAGCCGGGAAGCAGGGTCGGATAGTCATTGGCCCCGAGCTTTTGGAGCTGCGTGTACTTCTGTTCTTCCGTGGTCGGCTGGATAAAGGACCAGATTAACGGATCGTATTGAGCCGGTTCGATTGTCATGCCGAAAGGAATGACCTTGCCGCCGGTTTCGCCCGGATCCTTTTCTTTAAAAGCTTTCAAGACCTCGTACAGCTCATCCGTGGTTTGTGGCACGTCCATGCCGAGCTTCTCTAACCAGTCGGTACGAATAAAGGAAGAATACTTACCCAGGAAAGCCCGCTTGCCAGGAACGGCAAACTGTTTGCCCATGTACTGGCCGTAACTCATCGCGTCCTCATCGAGGAATTCCTTCAGGTTCGGACCGTGCTCGTTGATCAGATCGGTTAGTTCCGTCAATCCGCCCTGCTCCGCGTAGCGATTGAAGGTCGGGGTATCGTACGTAAAAACGATATCCGGCACGTTGCCGCCGCTGGCCATCAGAACGTTCAGCTTCTTGATTTCCTCCGGACGGGGTACCGGTACGAATTCCATTTTAATGTTGTTAGGAGTTCCAAAGTTGTCCTGGATGTATCTCGTTAGGTAGCTGTCGGTTATGGTGTATGGCTTCGGTGTATTGCCGCGGTCAAAAATTTCAACCTTCAGCGTGACCTGCTTGCCGTCATTAGAGCCGGAATCTCCGCTTCCGCTTGAGGTATTGGTGCTGCTGCTCGAGTCTGATGAACAACCGGATAATACGACCGTTCCGGCCAACAGCATGACGAGCGAGAGCTTTGCGAGCTTGCCCCATTTTTTCTTGCTTGCCGCCATAGTTACATCCCCTTTTCTTATTTGGATAATTGCCCTGACGTTCGCGCCGTTCTTTTAATTGAATATATCCTGCGGCTGCATCCCTGCGCTGCTTTGGGATCCATTCATGTAAGCGCTTAACCTCTTGGGTGTCCTCAGTATGCCTCAGAGGCCCGGGAATGACAATAAACCAAATTCCAATCGACAGAACCCGCATGGTTACAAGGTTCCTCCGTTTAGCAATGACTATTTTCGTATCATAAACTGTTTTCACACGACCGCCTTAAAGCCTTGCTGCATGCATGGTTTGATCCTTACGTGGAATATCTCGCCAGATGATGTCCTGGTTTGAAACATGCCGTAATTTTGCGGAAATACGAAACGGGTGCTGCTCCTAGTCGGAAATCTCTGCACCCGCTTCATGATAAACTATAGTCATAAACTGCTTTCGCAATCCGAGCCGCTGATTTAAGATCCCGGCTCCATACCAGAAGACGGCTTCATCTTCAGCTTGCGGTAATCTCCCGGCGTCACACCGGCCGTCCGTTTGAACACCCGCCCGAACGTTATGGCGTTTGCATACCCGATTTTCTCCGCAATCTCCTGTATGGAGAACTCGGTCTCCGCCAGCAGCTCCTCCGCCCGCTTCATCCGCAGCTGAACCAGGAAATCAACGAACTTCATATCGTATTCCATCTTAAACAGATAGCTTGCGTATTTGCCGGAAATCTGAAAACGGTCACTAAGATGCTTCAGGGACAAATCCGGATCTTCAAAATGCTCTTCGATATAGTGCTTCATCTCGCTGATCATGGCCCGGTAGCTTTTGGTTTCGCTAAGCGCAACGTAAGTACGGTAAGTTTCCGTTAACTGATCGCCGATCCTGCTCTGCAGCTCCTCCAGGGTCGCTGCTCCCGCCAGCATATGGTCTTTGCTCTCCGAAAGCTGATTCCGCAGCTCGCCGGATAACACCCCAACCTCCCGGGACAGCAGCTGAAGCATGCTGTTGACCAGAGAACGGATGATATCATCCTTCAGCCGCTCCTCCTTGAACGAAACGAACATATCCTGCAGACGGGTTCTCCAGCCATCGTTATTTAAGCGAAAGTCCTTGACCAGCTCTGAAATTTCCGTCAGATAAGGAAGCAGGTGACTTAAATCCTCCTTGGAAAGCTCATCGCCAACCAGGACGCCATGATCCCCCATCACCAGTCTATGGCCGAGCGCCTCCGAGGCGGAGCGGTACGAGGCCCCGACCTCATGAAGCCCGGTGACCGTGCTGCCTAGCCCGAAGCTCAAAGGCAGACGAAGCTTTTCCTCAACCCAGCCGCGGCATTCCTCGGCAGCGTGGATCAATGCTGCACGAGTCTCACCTTTTACCTCCGGCAGCGCGATCAGAATACCGACGCGGCTGCCGGAGATCCATTCGAGCCAACTGTTGAAGCCGGCATTACGTGAAAGCTCCTGGAACACGTTCATCAAGGCAAACTTCAACACGTTCTGGTCCCGAGCGGTATGAACATCCTGAAAGCCGCTGTAATCATTGATTTCACCGAGCATCATAACGTAGCCCTCCAGTTGCTCCGGCAGGGTCATCGGGGTCAGCTCGCTCATCCGGGATTGCAGCTCCTCTTCGTGCTTCTGCCCGCCGATCAGGTCCATAAACAGCTGACTGCGCTGAAGCTGGAGATTCTCGTCCTGCTTTTTGTCATAATCCATGGACCTGTTGATCAGGCTTTCAAGCGCGCTGTCGATCACGGATAATTCATCCTTGGCCGCCTGCGGCATGTTCAGCTGAATGGATTCTATGCGGTTCATTATGGCTTTGATCGGCTGATAATTCCGCCTGCTAATATAAATGATGTAAATAACGGCAAGCACCACGGTAACGAAGCCGATAACGACCCAAATATAGGATACGACGGACACCCAGGCATAGAGCTGGCCCGCACGGAGACCGCTTTCAAAAGTCCATCCCAGCTGTTCCGATTGCAGCGTTGTCAGCACCTTGCCTTCTTTGCCCCGGTTATCCTCTCCCGTCTGGGATGCTTCGAAGATCAGCTCCCCGCTGGAATCCAGAATATTCAAAAAGGAAACGCTGTCATTTATCATCGGATTGATCATCTGCTCCAAGCGGTACATGCTGACGTTTATCACCAGCAGCCCCTGGCTTCCGAAGGGGAGCGGCAAATTTTTGTACATGGAGATGACCTGCTTCGGTTCGTTCTCCCCGAGACCCGTCATGGAGCGTACGGCCGACCAGCCCCGATAATCGTGGTCCTTCACGGCGTGCTCGATAAATGAACGGTCCGGGAACGACGAGAGGGAGCTCTGTCCGCTGGTGGTCAACACGGACTGATCCGAATGACGGTACAAATAGACCGATTCAATCATGTCGCTGTCCGTTTGCAGCACGCGAAGTCGTTTCACCAGCGAGTACATCAGATTTTGGTCGGATGACGGGGTACTGAACAGATAGCTTGAGTATAGGGAACTCGTCTCCACTTCGTTCAGCACGTTCATCTCAATGGCATGGATGGAGCGGTCCAGGTCTTCCATAATAAACCTTGTGGAAATCCCGTTTGCTTTGGCTGCCTCTTCGCGTGAGGCCTCATTAAACATGATGAAAGAAAGAAACACGATGATTGTAATGGTAATAAGGAAAATGGGAAAATAGGAAAGAAGCAGCTTGCGGTACCAGTTTTGCTGCAAAGAGGTCATTCCTTTCTCTTCCAGGTTAAGCGTTTTACTTATGCTTGTGCTATATTGTAGCACGGCTTTGTCCCTCTCTGGAAGAGGGGTGTCTTCGAAGGAAGGACCACTGGAACTTTTTCATTCTTCCTGCTTCATGGATCATTCGCACCGAAAAGGCAGGTACTGTCTAATCTTCTCTACACGGTACTTAAAACAAAAAAAAGCCGCGAATCCGCGGCTTCATTTACCCTATTTGCTTTCGTCCCCAACCACACCTGCAAGAGCAGGCTACCGTCCAGCCAAGACCAAAGTTGTATCAAAATGTCGAAAGATTACTCACCCGTTCCCTTCAACCCTTCATGAACTCCGATATCAAGACTTTCCGTCCCGTCTTGGCACTCTCCAATGCAGCCAGCACCATCGCCATGCTGAAGACGTTGTCGCTGCAATCCGTCTCCGGCTTGATGCCGGCTCCGAGAGCATGAAACATATTTTCCAGGCAGCCGTGATGTCCGGTCTTCTCCATTTCGGGCAGCGTCCCTTCAATCCGTTCATACTTCCGGATAAAGTTTCCTGATTGATCCCCTTCCGCCACGATCTCCGCATAAATATCATCATGGCCGTCCCAGATCGCAGTCCCTTTCTCTCCCGTTACGCGCCATGCGGCCTCCCAGGAGGTCTGGGCGCCTTCGGCGCACCAGGAACCGCGGTAATTGAACACGGAGCCGTCCGTCATTTCATAGATGCATATCGCCATCGCGTTTCCGGCATACCAGGAACCCGGCGGGTTAAACTCCTGACAGTACACGGATACCGGATCGGCTCCGCTGATCATTCGGGCTTGATCGAAGGTGTGAATGGCCATGTCAAGCAGCAGGGGACTGTCCATCAGGTCCCGAAACCCGCCAAAATGGGCGCCAAGGAAAAAATCTGCCCCTATGAACCCGGGCTTTCCAATCACTCCACTTTCAATCAAATCCTTGAATGCCCTTATTCGAGGATCAAATCGGCGGTTTTGCATGACGGCATGCGTTCTGCCTGCCGACTCTGAGAGCCTCACAATATCCAGGCATTCCGTCATCGATTCCGCTAACGGTTTTTCGCTAAATACATGACACCCGTGCTTAAGCGCTGCCGTGCTAATCCCATAGTGGCTGGCGGGAATGGTCACATCAAATACGATATTCGCTTCGCTTGAAGTAAGAGCCTCCGTAATATTGGTATATGTGGGACAAGAAAGTCCATGCCGATCGGCAAATGCCTTTGCAAATTTCTCCTGGATATCCACGAGGCCCACAATTTCAACGTCCTCTCGCCCTTTCGCATATTCCGCCCATGTATTCGCCATACTGCCGCATCCTGCTATCACAACTTTATATGTCGTGGTCATACTCGCTAACTCCCCCTGAATACGTCATAATGTTGTAAACCGCTTACAATAATACATCCTAAACTGTTGTCATCATTCCAATATTGGCTTAATGTAAATGAAGCAACTTCATTATAATGGCGAAACTCAACAATTTCTCTATACAACCTTGTGCATTACCACTCTTATCTTGCGGTCCGAGGTGAATTCACATGTCCAATCCAAGAGAGCTTCATGAAAATACGAGACTTGACTATAAAGCCTATCCTGTGCAGGTATTTAATAACTTCTGCTCCCATGCCAAATCGAAAGACTGTATCCTGTATCTCCACTGGCATGAACACTTTGAGATCATTAGCATGCGCCAAGGGCACGCGGTATTCCATATTGATACAACTCCGTATGACGTAAAGGCTGGAGAAATGATCATCATCCCCGGCGGCAGCCTGCACGTGGGATATGCCCTTGAAGATGGCGACGTGCGTTTTGATTGTGTCGTGGTGAATGCATCCCTCTTTAACGATTTCCTTCATGATCCGATTCATGCGCGTTATGTCGCTCCCTATATGGAAGGCCGGCTCCGTTTCCCCGTCAAGCCTGCCGAGAGCCACCCAGCTGGCGCAGACTGCTATCCGCTGCTGGATGAAGTGATTGAAGAGCTGGTTGCCCGCCGTCCGGCCTATGAGCTCATTGCCAAGTCCAAGCTGTACACGCTGTTCGTTCTGCTGGCACGTACATTTATGCCCACACCGTTCACGGAGAAGTCGGCCGAGCCGTATTTTGCGAATCGGGATCGTTATAAAAAACTCATTCAGCACATCGAGAGCAACATCGGTGAGAAATTGTCGGTAGAGACCGCCGCTGCAGAGGTCGGTTTGAATCCGTTTCATTTTTGTAAAATGTTCAAGCGTTTAACGGGCCGCACGTTCGTGGATTACGTCAACCTGACCCGGATTAATGAAGCGGAGAAGCTGCTCCGTGAACGGTCGTTGACCATCACGGAGATTGCCGGCATCGTCGGCTGCAGCAACCCGAATTATTTTACCAAGCTGTACAAACAGTACAAGAGCATGACGCCTTCTCAGGCTAGGCAGTTATAGATCCGGGTTCCAGAACACTCCTCAGCGAACGATCTGCGGCCATGACCTGTACGAAAACGCCAGCTGAATCATAAGCATGGTGACGAATATGCAAAAAAAGACTCCACATACAGCAGCTTTCGCTGAAGTTGAGTCTTTTTGTGAATTCTGGATCGAATCAGCGCCTCTAAGACCTAATATGCCTTAGGCACTTCGACCTTTCTTGTGTTCCCGTCTTCATTGGTGAAATAGATATGAACCCCATGGTCCTGATCGTCCAGAAAATACGAGACGTATTTACTCTCATGTGCCTTCATGGGAACCAGGAGGGTCGCGATGCGATGGCTTGTGGCTGATTTCGTTTCAGCATGCAGATGCCACTGGTTATCCAGCCCTTCAATCTCTTCGGGATCGACGTCAGTGAATTGATTATGCTGATTCAGCGATAGATCGCCTGATGAGCAGTACACGAATCGCCCTTCCATTTCCGCTTTGCTGCCCATCACCCGAAACGTCTGCCCGGACAGCTTCATCCGGTTCAGGGTATGAAACAGCCACTCGATGCTGGCTGGCTTGGCAAGATCCACCGTATCCACGATGACAAAATAAGATTCGTCAAAAAAATAGATCTCGCGCACATACCGCTCCAGATAAGGGACATTCTCCCGATAGGCCTGCGTAGCGTTCATACGGGCGTACCCATAACCCGATGACGCAGCTGCTTGCTCGACCTTTCCGCTGGCTTGGATGCAAAGCACCTTATCTTTTCCCGCATACTGACCATGGCCATCAATGAGAATATTGTTCGTGGAACGCGTCTGCCTGCGCCAATTCATATGCATCGTGCTCCCAAAAGCGATGTAATATCCACTTTCAATTGCGAGAGGTTCACCATACGCGTGCAGCAGGAATCCGTTCTGGTCACCGTGACTGTGGCTCATGGAGCCGTAACGGCTGCTCTTTGCAAGCAGCATAATGTGCTCATCCGGATCATCCATGCGGTGATGCATCGCCACCCAGTCAATATCGCGGAACCATTTGACGGATTGGATGGTTCCATCCTTTGGTTCCGAGACGTTATCTAAAGAAAACGGAACGGTAAGTGAAGGAGAAACAGCTTCCACCTGAGGGTAATCATGCCGATACAGCATATCGTCAAAACGGAAATCCCACCAGCCGTAATTGTAGAACTTGGAGTCGGCGTCCGTATCCGCCTTGGCTACTTGTTCATAATACCACTGATATAATCCATTCCCTGTAATGCCTGCAAACTGGCGAATATTAAAAGCCGTCTTCAGACTGACGGGTTCGCCGAGATAGGACTGGTCCCCGAAGCTGGCCCGGATCGTATCCGGACTGCTGCAGTAGAGTGGGAAATCGCCCGTGCGCCCAAAGAACGGCCGTCGAAAGAAATCGATGGCTACGTAGTTGCGAATGAGATTGAGCGCATCGATCACAAATGCCATGCCCGTTGTCCAGTAGAGCGGCCCTTCGGCCCAGCCTCCATCTTCTCCGCCCCAAGGCGAATAGAGGCAGGCGTAGTATTCCAAGGTGTAATCCAGCCATGTCTGTGCCTCACCCTCTTCATGAAGCATGGCAATACAGGCCGGAACAAGAACGGAGGACAACGAACGAACAGCATGGCTGTCATAAGGGACATGATGGATTTTCGAGCGCTCCATCACATGGAAGGCCACCTGCTCCGTACGTCGCAGAAGAGCTCCCCTGACGAGATGAATCTCCTCTGCGCTGAGGTAATCGTGGAGCCAGTCATATCCCCATGCAAGTGCACCCACCATCCGAAATGCGGCTTCATCGTTATAATCTCTGGACGTTGTACCTTCCGTATCCCACCGGGCCGCGTGGAGCAGCCACGTCTTCGCTTTGGCTATCAAAACATCATCCTGCAAAATGACCCCTGCCACGCTTAAGTGCCGGATAACATACAGCGTTTCTTGGCAATCCATGTACATTTTTCTCCACAGCTTGGCGACACGCTTATTGCCAGGATAACGTTCCGGTTCCGGAATTAACGGCTTATCCAGCCACGGAAGGACCGATTTCTCGTAAAAAGCGCGCCAGCCGCAGTAATCATCATCCTTTCGGAGACATTCCCGGAACGCTTCAATTCCCTCTTCGTCCAGCCATAACCGCGGATGACCGGTATGCGTGCTTTCGTACCGCTCCCCTCTGCCAGGCAGGGGAGTTTCGGGCAGCCCCTCCGGGACATGAAACATCCGGGATTGGCTCCATGAAGAACGGTTATGGTCCAAGTCTGGCGTATCCTCCACTGGCTCCCCGGTCAGCAAGGCATATCGCCAATAATAAGTACCCGGCTCCAGCGGTTGCTCCGGCGTGTATAAGTTATAGGGAATCGGCGATATCGTCGTTGTCGCTTCCGTTTCATACGAGGGCGAGGTCGAAATTTGCAGCATATAACGATCGTTCTCCAGCTGTCCCGGCATCCAGGTGAAACGGGGAGGATTCTCAAGCAGCTTACTCTCTTCATCCGGTTGATATGGCACGGACAACAATCCGCTTTTCGGTTCAAACAAGGTTTTCATCGAGTACCCCTCTCCTTCAACCCGTTGTTGGTCATCGTGAAGCTTCTCGCGGTCCTTCCATCGGACAGGCTGAGCCAATCCCCATCCTCTGAGCACGTCCATCCCATGGTGATCGGCTCATCGCCGGCACGATAGACGGCAATGAAGCGGGCTTTCGAATCTAATCGGTGAAGCCGGATTCCTTCCATGAGGTGGCTGGGATCGTCAGCAAGCCCAGGTGACTCTACCTGTGAGCATTCCATCCCCTCGAAGGCGATAAATGAGATTACCGCCAGCGGCCCTAATGCATTGGCAATGTGGAGATTGAATTGCAAGCCATCCTGGGACAAGACGCAGGTGCACCTCTCTTTTACATATGCGTATCCGTCTTCGTTTCCAAGATCCGTTTTAACGTGGCCTTGATCAGTATTTGGAAGTCCGCTCAGCTGCCCCATGCCAACGTAATGGAACCACCAATCCACGGCTTCCGGTTCATCCAATTCCACTTCAAACCAATCCAGCAGCCAATCTTCCGTCAATATCAAATGCCGGTCCAGATTGGCTTGATCGTAGGCCTCATCGGCCCGAACCCAAATATAGGAACGGTTTGAAGCGGATTCATACCGCATGCATTTGCCTTCTGCCGGATTCTGGGAACGGCCTCCTACCGAGACGGTATTGTGGCAGGCTGTATGGGGATACCACTCCTTCTTCAGGATCGAACCGTACGGTACGGTTCCACGGTCTGGTGAAAGAGGCTGGTTCCCGACATGAATCATCAAATTCATTTTATCGAAGTGACCATGTGATCCTCCATGAGGGCCAAAATCGACCAACGCATGAAGCCCATTCGAATGGTACGACTTTAACAGGGCGAATCCACTGTGAGGAAGAAAGACGGAAGGACTACACAGTTCGGGCAAGTCGTTCTCGTTTCTGCCTTCGATGTGCCATGCTTCATTACCATCATGTTCATAACCTGCTTGTTTTGCATGTTCTGCATCGCCTGCTGCCTGGACTTCTCGTGTAATTCGGACTTCGATGATGTCCCCTACTTCCCATACTCCTCCCGCTGTCTCCCTATGAGAACCTTTCGACTTAGAAGAAGCCACTCCGGATCTTCCATCCCAATGGCCCGTTCCGTATAACAGAGCTTCCAGCATGCCAACGCGGCCGGCTTCTCCATTCAGTTCACGATACACATTGTCTAGCAGTCGTTGATAGCTCTTGTTCCCATATACAGATAAACCGATTTCCGCTATTTCGGCAATTTCTCGCGCATACGGAGCCCTGCAATAAGGACCGTCGTGAAGTGCAGGCAGAAATCCGTTCTGGTCTGACAATCGAACCAGTACCTCCAGCATTCCCTGCATGGATTGGCCTTGCTCTCCTCTCAGGGAAAAAAGCTCTTCACCAACTCTGGCCCCCATTTCCGCAGCAATCAGGTAAGCACGGAGTACAAATACGTGGTAATACACGCTGCCTTCAAATTCAAGCTGATCCGGCCTGATGGCAATGCTGAGATGATGCCGCAGGCCGCCTTCCTTCACGACCAGCTGCCGCAGCTTCACCGTTTCGCCTTGTACCGCATAGATGCTGAACAGCGCGGCAATCAGCCAGGCGGTATAGTTGTTCTCTGGATTTCCACGCTCCCGGGTCAAAATATGATGATACTCCGTCATGCTGCTCTCCAGCATATACAGAAATTGATGAATCTTCCGGCGGTCAGCCTCGTCGAACGACACTTGCGCATCCTCCAGCAGCAGGTAGCCGCGAAGCAATGTCGTTGCCCAGATGGCCTCGGTCAAAGCCTGATGGAATGCGCGACCTTTCAGCATCCAGGGCTGGGCATCGGGATGTACAGGGTATAGCGGAAATTGCTCCGCATAGCGGACGATCAGCCTTTTTCCAAGATCGGCGTAGGCCTCCTCCCCCGTGCCTGCATAGACGGCGGCAGATTGCAGAACATATCGGGCCATGGCCTGATGCTTGAAAACCAGCCATGCTCCCCGATACGGTTCTCCTTCCCATTCGCAGCCATGCGGACAACGAAAGCGGCTGCAGTCAACTTCCAGCGGATCAAACACCAGTTCCGTATGATGTTCGGGACACACATATTGGTGCCACCAGCCGCCTGGGTCAACTGGAACATCCAGCCGCCGGTCGATGACTTGATCAAGCTCGGCCTTCAGGATATCGATTGTGCGTTCGCTCCAAGGATAGAATTTCGACTTCGCGTTGACCTTCATCCAATCCCTCATCGCATGAACATACCACCGTTAATTTCGATCGTCTCCCCCGTTAGATAAGAAGACAGCTCCGAGACGAGGAACAGAACGGAGCCAGCGACATCGTCCGGGGTACCCTCTCGGCCGAGCGGAATGCCCTTGATCGTTGCTTTTCGCGCGTCATCCGGGGTAAAGGTGGCGTGAAACGCTGTTTGTCCGATAAAGCCTGGCGATACGGCGTTCACATTAATACCGCTTGCAGCAAGCTCCTTCGCCAGCCCCTTGGTAAAGCTCAGGACGGCAGCTTTGCTGGCTGCATAAATGCTTGCGCCCGGTCCGCCGCCGTTATGTGCCGCTACGGAGGTCATATTGACAATGCGACCTTGACCTGCGGCTTTCATACCCGGAATGACGGCTTTGCTCACGAATACCGTGCTTTTCATATTTACATCCATAACCTTGTTGTATAGCTCCTCGGTCATTTCCGCATTCGCCAGACGCTCAACCAAATGCCCAGCATTATTAACCAGAATCGTAACCGGGCCGCCGAATGCCTTCTCTACTTCGGCTGCGAGTGCCTCTGCCTGCTCCACATGCGTGACGTCTGCTTGAAATGCATAAGCCTCGCCGCCTAAACTTCGAATCTCCGCTACGGCTTCTTCGGCAGCTTCCCTGCTGTTTAGATAGTTCAGGGCAACCTTGGCCCCGCTTCTTGCCAGCCTCAATGCTACCGCACGACCGATCCCTCCACTCGAACCTGTGACTAAAGCGATGTTACCCGATAAGTTAATATGCATGTTGATCCCTCCTGATTAGGTTTGCAGCTGTTTCAGTCTGCTTTCTTGTTCACGCACTCTTTCCATTCGCGGCATCGTCATGACGATGCTTGTGCCTTGATCCGGCGAACTATGAACCGTTATCCCGTACTCTTCGCCGTAAACCATCTGAATTCGCCGATGGACATTCACGATGCCGATGCCACCCCTGCGCCGCGCATGCATCCCCTCTTCATCATCGACCAGGCGGTTTTCCTCGAGCCTTTTGCGCAGTTTATAAAGCTTATGGTCCGCTATGCCTGCCCCGTTGTCCTCGACGATAACCAGCAAGTTGTCTTGTTCGATTCTCGTGTCGATCCGAATGTAATGCCATGCTTCGATCCCTTCCGGAAAAGCATGCTGAAAAATATTTTCGACAATCGGCTGTAAGGAGAGCCTGACCATCTTCTCCAATAGGAGCTCGGGCGGCGTCGCCACCTCGATCTCGAAATCGCGCCCGATCCGATGCTTTAAGATCATCATGTAATGCCGCACATGGTTCAGCTCGTTGGCAATGGTGATTTCCTCCAGGTTGGTCTGAATGGAATATCGAAGCATGAAAGCCATGGCCTCCACCATGTCCGAGATCTCGTCGGAATCCTGAACGATCGCGTAACAATTGATCGTTTCCAGCGTGTTGTACAGAAAATGCGGATTGATCTGTAATTGGAGCGCCTGGAACTCTGCCCGCTGGCGCTCCAGCTGGATGTCCTGCAGCTCCAGCTGCGTTTTCTGATTGTGGAGCTCCGTGTCGTACACCTGCTCGATCATATCGGACAAGCGGCTGACCATGAGATTGTAGCTATGGATCAATCCGCCGATCTCGTCCTCCCGCGGCTTCACATCGGTGATATGCGTCCAGTTTCCCTTCTCCGTCTGCCTCATCCCGTTCTTCAGATTGCGGATCGGGTTCACGATCGATTTGCCGAATCTATAGGCAAGAATGAGCGCTATGATCAGCGTAACGAAGCCTACGATAATGGTGGTGGACCGAATCCCCGAAATCGGTGCCCGAAGCTCATCCAGCGGCATCATAATGACGAGGCTCCAGCCTGAATACTCGGACTGGCGCGAGATGATCATCGCTTTCTCGCCTAACACCGGTTCAATGAAGCGATGATCGCCTTTGGCGATAATGCGCTCCGGCAGGTCGGTTGAACTAATTCCGTCCATATCCACGTGCTCAGGGGCATAGACCACTTCACCTTCGCGATCCAGGATGAAGAAGAAGCCCTGCTCCCCGAGATCGACGCCATTCCATAAACCCGACAGCTGATCTTCATTGAACTCAACCGCAAGCACGCCTTTCACGTCGTACGAGTTCATTCCCCGGATTTTGCGGGCAACCGTAATGACGTTGTCCCGATCCTGTTCCAGCAGGCTGGTCTTCAAAATGACAATCTCCCCGTTCCCCGGCGTCTTCTCCCTCAGTTCACGAAGACGGTCCGACGGATCGATCGACATGGCGGAGAAATTCTGATTCTGATCAAAAATCGACCGGCCATGAAACCCAAGAATGTACATCATATGGGTCTGGGTAGGGTATTGAATGAAGATCTTCTGAAAGACATCCTTTCGGATGAGATTGGTGAACCGGTAATGCTCATAGCTGTCGCTTGGGTCCATATCCAAAAATCGCTTCACCGAATCCTGGAGCAAAATCGTATTGCTGATTCGCTCAAACATCTTCAGCTGATTATCCGTTTGCCTTGCGGCGTTCGTGATGACGGTGGTCATATACTTCTCGACCTGTTCATCAATCGCTTCGGATGATTTGAGATAGAAGAATACGCCGACCGTAGATAGCGAGAACAATATGACGATAAAGAAGTACAAAAAGATTTGACGAGACAGGCTCTTGCGCATCATTCGATCCCCAGCAGCTCCCGGTATTCGGAAGGGGTATAGCCGGTGACCTTCTTAAAGGTTTTGGTAAAATGGGGATGATCCGCATACCCCACTTCGAACGAAATATCCGTTATTTTATAATGCGGAATGGCAAGGAGCTTCTTTGCCTTCTCCATTCGTTTCTTGATCCGATAATGGACAAAGGTCTCGTCCGTCATCTGTTTGAACAACTGACTGAAATACGACGGGTTGAGTCCGAGCATATCCGCAACCTCATCCAGCGAGAGATCGCGGGACAAGTTGCGCTCGATATAGGCTTTCGCTTCCTCTACAGGCTCCTTCGCATTTCCTTTTCTCTTCTCGCGTATGAGCTTTACCGTCTGATCCACGGCTTGACGAAATCTCTCGAAATAATGATGGTTTCCTCCGGGTTCCGACCCCGAAATGCCTGTCATACGCTCAAATGAATACACATCCCGACCGTTTAACTGCTTGATCAGTTTCGCGTACAGCTCATCCAGCAATTCCTGAAGCTGAATCGATTCGAGCCTGCGCTCGTTGCAGTAATCCTCGATTTCTTGCAGCTTGTTCTGGATATCGTTCATTTGTAAATGCCATACGGCCAGTTCCAGCTGCTCGAGCCAATCCTCCAGCTTGGAGAGCGGAAAATAAAACCGCTGCTTCTCCTGCATGGACTTTCGATCCGCCATCAATTTATTCATGGTGTTATGTACCACTGATTTGGTCACAGGCTTGAGCAGATATTCCTTAACCCCATACGACATGCATTTCTGGGCGTATTCGAAATCGCCGTAACCGGAGATGACAACAACCGTGATATCGCCGTATGTTTCATAAAGCTGCTTGCTTAGCTCCAAGCCGTCCATCTTGGGCATTTTAATATCTGTAAAGATGAAATCCGGTCGTGTTGTCTGGATCGCTTCCAATGCTTCCATGCCGTTTCCGGCCGTTGCCGCTTGAATCATAGCCGGATCCGTCTGCGTGATCAGTTTCGCCAAGCCCATCCTTATCATAGGTTCATCATCAACGACCAGAATGCGGTACATCACCCATTCCCCTTTCAAGACAGCGAGAGTAGTTTAGCTTTAGCAAGATACTCCTCTGCCAGACAAGCAGAGGAGTCATTCTTCAACACTATACTAAAACATGCTCCGCTTATTCGAAAGCGTTTTCTTTTTCGTTATATCGTTTCGTAGCTTCCTCAATAATCTCGCTCCCGCCTTTGGACAGATATTCCTCGAGCACCTTGCCGTAGTTATCGATAGGCTCCCTGCCGTATACCATGCGGAGCACATGCTCCAGAATCAGCGGCGGCAGTTCATCCGATTTCGGATTCAGCTCCGGATATTTCACCATCGCCTCCAGACGCGGATCGAATTCAATGCCGCGGCGGCCCTCTTTCGTAAGCATGTTATCAAAAGCATCAATCAGCTCTTTGCCGGAATCGGACAACTCGGATACGCGTTTGTTGTAGGTCGTGTCCTGCACCAGCCACAGCCAGTAGTTCAAATAACGCATCTTATCCGCACCTGCCGTGTCCGTTGGAACCTCGAAGACCGGCTTGCCGTCGGTTACCTGATAATCCTCGCCCTCAATGCCGAAGCTGAAGAACAATTCCGCATCTTCACTGACCATCCAGTTGAAGAACTTCACGATATCCTCCGCTTTATCCTTCGCCTTTGCGTTGATGAAGAAGGAACGCGTGACCGGATTGTAATGGGCATATCCCCCTTTACCGTCTGGTCCTACAGGGGAAGGAATCAGCGCTACTTTCGCGTCCGGCACATTCTCCTTCAGTTGGGTGCCCCAGATCGGAAGCTCATTCGCGTTCATGGACCACATGCCCGCTTTGCCGCTCGTGACAATGGATTTGAAATCCGCGCTTTCAATCGTCGCGAATTCCTTGCTGATCAATCCTTCCTCGTGCATCGTCTTATAGATCTGAATCGCTTGCTTCATGTTTTCTTCATCAAAGAAGGTTGGCTTTACCTTCCCGTCCGGGAATACCTTGAATTGGTTCAGGTAACCCAGCACGTCATAGGCACCGAAGAAGGTATCCGCATATTTGAAATTCTGACGTCCGGCATAAGGCTGCTCCACCCCGGCTTCCTTGAACGCGCGCAGAACATCCATCGTCTCTTCCACCGTTGTCGGGATCTCCTTGCCTACCTTCTCCAGGAGGTCGGTCCGAATCCATGTGGCCCGTCTGGACGGATTGGACAAGATTTCGGGAATTCCGTAGATATTGCCCGTCTTGGAATCCGTCATCCGCTTCCAGGCTTCCTCGGGGATGAACTTGAGCAGATCCTGCCCATGCTCCTGGAGGAGGTCGTTCAGCGGAAGAAAGACTCCGTTCTCTACGGCACCCGCCAGCTCGGGACCGCTGATTCCGCCAGTGCCCTGCACCACATCAGGAATGTCATTCGTTGCGAACATTTGCACCATTTTATCCTGATATTCGTTATGCGGAATCAGACGGATATCCAGGTCCGTATTCGTCATTTTCTCTAGCTCCAGCACGTACTTATCCTTGTTGATATCCGGATTTTTCTCAACGTAGGATACGTTAAGCGTCCGCATCGACATGGAAAATTTCGTGGCTCCCGCTTCATTCCCGCTTTGGCCGTCGCCGCTCGCATTGGCTCCTCCGCCTCCGCCATTGTTACCCGAACAGCCAACAAGCATGGCCAGTACGAGACCTGATGTAAGCGCACGTGTCCAGCTTTTTCTCATGAATACCCCTCATTTCAAGCTAATATAGTCGCTTATAATAGCGCTTTCAAACTTAATATCAGTATAGTGAGCCGTCTGGGCGGGAACAAGGAATGTCTTTGGCTCGGTTTGTCGTTTTTTTAGGGTTATTCTTTGATCGACCCGATCATCATCCCATGAATGAAGAAGCGCTGCAGAAACGGATACAAGAGAATGATGGGCAGCGTGGCTACCAGAATCACCGCCATCTGAATGCCTTGAACGGATTGGGAGCTTGCTTCAAATGCCATGTTGCCCGTATCGGTCAGGCCCTCGTTCACCAGAAGCTCCCTCAATTTTACCTGGAGCGGATACTTGGCCCGATCATTGATATAGTAAAGGGCGTCCATATATTTGTTCCAATTGGTCACGGAGTAGAATATCCCTACCGTCGCCAGCGCCGGTTTCGATAACGGAAGCACGATGCTCCACAGGGTACGAACCTCGCTGCATCCGTCGATTCGGGACGAATCGATCAGTTCGCTCGGAATTTGGGTGAAGAAGGTTCGAAGCACAAACAGATTGAATGCGCTGATCGCGGATGGCAGCATCAAAGACCACAGCGTGTTGACGAGATTCAGCTCGCGCATCAAAATGAATTGCGGAATCAGCGGTGCCGTGAATATCATGGTCATCAGGATGATAATCATGATTGTTTTTCGACCGACGTATTCCGGCCTGGAGAGCGGATACGCCAGCGAAGCGGTTGCCGCCAGATTAATGAAGGTTCCGAATAGCGTAATATAGACGCTGATCCCGAAGGCCCTCCAGATGGAGACATCGTTGAATACATGCTGATAGTAGGCAAAGGTGAACTCCACCGGCCAAAACATCACTTCTCCGCGATCGATAGCGCCCGGGCTGCTGAACGACTGGGCAATGACATTGAGAAAAGGGAGCAGCATGGTGAGGGCAAGAAAGGTAAGGAGGATATAGTTCAATACAAGAAACAGTTTTCTGCCTGCACTGTCATATTTCACGTTGGTTGTCACTCCCCTCTAATACAGCGACTCGCCGGTCGCTTTCTTGCTGATGGTGTTTGCAATGGAAATCAGGAACAAGCCAACAACGGATTTGAACACCCCGATGGCAGTGGCATAGCTGTACTGAAGCTGCTGCAAGCCCGCTTTGTAAATGTACGTGTCCAAGATTTCGCTGGACTGGATGTTAAGCGGGTTCTGAAACACGAATACGCGTTCAAACCCATAATCCATGAAGTCCCCGATCTTGAGCAGGAACAGGATCGTTATTACGGGAAGCAGCGCTGGCAGGGTAATGCTGAGGGTCTGGCGCCATCTTCCCGCTCCATCAATTTCGGAGGCTTCGTAGAGATCCGGATTTATGCCTGCGAGCGCCGCCAGATAGATGATGGTCCCCCATCCGACATCTCTCCATAATCCAGAGCCCACCAATACCGTTCGAATATAGGAATCTTCGCCAAGGAAATAGATCGGCTCTATGCCGAACCAGCCGAGTATCACGTTCACGATCCCCGATGATGGGGACAGGATTCCCACAAAGATACCGCTTACAATAACCCATGACAGAAAATGCGGCGCATAGAATATCGTCTGGACTATTTTCTTGTAAACGACCTGACGAACCTCATTGAGCAATAAAGCCAGAACAATGGGGGCGGTAAAAGCAAACAGAATGTCATATGTACCCAGCAGAAGCGTATTACGCAGAATTTTCAAAAAATCATAGTGCTGGAACATTCGCCCAAAGTGCTCAAGGCCCACCCAGGGACTTCCCGTTACGCCCGCAAACAGATTGTAGTTCTGAAATGCGATCACGGAGCCCATTAATGGAACATATTTGAATAATCCGAAGAACAGCAGTCCCGGCAGCGATATGAAGTACAGCGCCCTGTATTTCCACATGAAGCCAAGTAATCTTCTCCGTTTATCGAGCTTTCCCTCCAGAATCGGGCTTACCCCTGCTTTGCTTGGCTCGGCCATCTGTCATCACCTCTTGTTTCTCAAATTGGCCGGTGCGTTGTCATCTATCGGAATTTCGTCAAACCGGATGCTGATAAATTCAGGCTCCCGGTCAATGATCCGTGACAGCTCCTTTGTAAAAACATCAACGATTTCGTTCTTCTGCTCATCCGTGCGTCCTTCATACATTTTAATCGTAATTTGCGGCATCGGCTTTCGCCTCCTTAGGAAATGGATGTGATGAATATCCTTATCCTATAAGTTTTCATGACCGGGCAGCAATGGAAGAAGATCGGTTCCTTTGTGTTTTTTTTAGGTGGATCGGCGGCTTGTGTTTTTTTAAGATCGGCTTGTTATTTCAATAGTTCTTAAGCGGTATATGTAGAATTTGGCAGCGTTCTATGGAACAATGGATCAAAGCAGTTGCGATAATTAGCCAAACGATGACATCAGTTTTGGGAGGTTAGCGATGAACGGACAACATCAGGAAACGATAATGCCCTATTCGTTATTATGGGGACAATTGGATAAGAAACTGTCGCGCATGACGGGACAGCTCCAAGGCAAAGTTCCTCATGCAACAACGAACGGAATCTATGATTCCACCCGGATCGACTGGTGGACCTCCGGTTTTTGGCCGGGAATGCTCTGGATCATGTATGATATGACCAAGGAGCCGCAGTATAAGGAATGGGCTTGGGAATGGGATGTTCGACTTGAACAAGCCCTTATCGGGGACAGTAATTTTCATCACGATGTCGGCTTTCAATTTCTGCCGACAGCCGTCATCAAATATAAACTGACCGGCGATCCGGATGCCAGGCGGAGAGGATTGTTGGCGGCTACCCTGCTGGCCGGGAGGTATAACCCGGTCGGCAGATTTATTCGTGCTTGGAATCAAGTGAAACCAACCTCATGGAATCATGGGAATGAAGGCTGGTCCATTATCGACTCCACCATGAACCTCTCCCTCCTATTCTGGGCTTCCGAGGAGAGTGGTGACCCGAGATTCGCTCATATCGCCAGAGAGCAAGCCAATACGGTTGCCGAGCATTTCATAAGACCGGACGGCTCCGTTCGGCACATCTGCCGATTTGATCCATTAACGGGAGAATTCATCGAAGCGCTGGGAGGACAAGGCTATGGTCCGGAGTCTGCGTGGAGTCGTGGAGCGGCCTGGGCATTGCATGGCATGGCTAATACCTATCGTTATACCCGCGATATACGGTATCTTGAAGCCGCCAAGCGAGTTGCCCATTTTTTCATAGCTTCCCTTGAGGAGGATTCCATACCCCGCTGGGATTTCCGCGCGGAGCGCAAGGAGATGCGAACATCCGATCGTGAAGAGACGGAATCATCCCCGATCACTTCCGAACCACGGGATACGTCAGCAGCATCCTGCGCTGCTTCCGGTCTGCTTGAAATCGCGGACCTGGTGCCTTTAACCGACAGCCCTCTGTACCGCGAAAGTGCCTTGCGTATCATCGACTCCTTGACGGCCCATTACGCCGAATGGGATGACCCCGCTTATGAAGGCATACTGAAGGAAGCCACGGGGCATCTGCCTGCCGGACAAAATATAAACGTCTCGCTGATCTATGGGGATTACTATTATGTTGAGACCGCTGCCAAGTTAATGGGATGGAAAAACCGGATCTTCTGATCCGGTTTTTTGCATGTCCATTCAACTATTCTTCTTTAGGAATCCGGATATAGAAGCAGCTGCCGCCGGCATGCTTCTCTCCGCTCTCAGCCCATACCTGACCGCCATGTGCAGATACCAGCTGCTTGACGATGGCCAGCCCCATCCCGCTTCCGCCACTTAACCGATTCCTTGACTTATCACCCCGATACAGCCTTTCGAAAATATACGGCAGATCGGAGGAAGAGATCCCCTGCCCTGAATCTTTGATTCGAATTAGGGCGTTTGCCCCTTCGTCCACGAGTTCGGCTTGTACCGTTCCGCCAGCTGGCGTGTAGTGTAAGGCATTACTTAACATATTGATGAGAACCTGGAGCATCCGGTCGGCATCCACCTCGGCTAGGATCGGCGAACCGCTGACATATTGCAGGTCCACCTTTTTTTCATGATACATTGCTGCCGCCAAGGTGATGGCCCTCTCCATGATGTGACCAAGCTCCTGCTTGGATCGGGATAGTTGAAACTCCGGCGATTCCATATCATGCAAATCCTCGAGCTCCGTGACGAGCTGAATCAATCGATCAATCTCTTCCAGGCACGTTTGAAACCGCTCTGCAGTCGGCTCCCATATGCAATCCGCTAGTGCACGGGTGTGACTCTTTAATGTGGTTAACGGCGTTCGCAGTTCATGTGCGATATCTTGGGTCATATTCCTGCGAAGCAACGCCTGCTTCTGTAGCTGCACAGCCAGCTCGTTCAGCGAAGAGCCAAGTCCTGCGATTTCATCGTACCCTTTGGTTGCCACACGAATGTCCCAATTCCCCTGCGCCATCATTTCAGCCGCTCGTTTCATCTGGACGAGGGGAGTCGATATTCTCCTTGCAACATACATGCCTATTACGGAAGCAATCGCAATGGATAGGAGACATGTCAAAATGATGGATTGCATCTGCGCCTGCTCCAAATGATAATTCAGCTCAGCCATTCCATGATGTACGGATGATTGCTGCTGGAACATGGCTATATGATAATGGTTAGTCACAATATTGATCACGGTAAACATGATCAGAATCCCTGCCGTGATACTGATAATGATGGCGGCAAGCCTCAGGTCCAGCCGATGCTTCAAGGCCCATCACCTCCAAAGCGGTATCCGAATCCGTAAACGGTGATGATATACTGGGGCTGCCTTGGGTCGGGTTCAATCTTTTGCCTAAGATTCTTGATATGCTGATCAATGATTCGGATATCGCCGATAAAGTCATAGCCTAACACACGATCGACCAGTTCTTCGCGCGAGAAATTGCGCTGGGGGTACTTAGCCAATAGAAGCAGCAGTTTGTATTCGCTTGGCGTCAAATTTACGACCTGTCCATGGCAGGTAACTTCGTGTTTCATCGAATGAATGGCCAGCGCGCCTTGGTGATATACAATAACGTCCGCCAGCAGCTTGCTGTCATCTCCCCGCCTCAAGACGGCCTTGACTCTTGCCACAACTTCCCGAGGGTCGAACGGCTTCACGATATAATCATCCGCTCCGATGGCAAACCCGCCAATCCGGCTGCTCTGGGCCACCTTAGCCGTTAACATCATGATAGGCACCGCGCTGAACGTACGAATTTCCTGGCATATCCGCTCACCATCCATATCAGGAAGCATGAGGTCCAGTATGACAAGATCGACGGATTCCTCTCGTAAGAAATCGAACGCTTCGGCACCGTTGGCCGCCTCCAGCGTCAGATAATGTTCTTTGTTCAGGTAAGATACAAGAACTTCTCGAATATTCGGTTCATCATCCACGATTAATATCGTCTTCATTCTGGGTTTCTCCTTATTGAATCCTTCGTCAGTACAAGTCAACTTTAACATAAGACCCCATTGTAACTGAAACTTGTGAAGATTCGATGAGGATGAACCAAGAAGCCCATACCATTCATAGGTACTGCTGTTATTGCGCTGAGGGTCGTGTCATAACATGGCCTCTGTGATTTGAGACTTCAGATAAGAGACGCTTTGCGGCACCTGACGTTCATGCAGGCCATGAAGGATCAGCGGACCCTTGAAATGATAAGCGTGCAGCAATTTCATGTAAGCTTTATAATCCAGTTCACCGGTTCCTGCAGCCGTATAATGGAGTCCGTCTACGGTCGAATAATCCTTGGCATGCGCAATAATGACATGTTCGCTGAGCAGTGACAGCGCTTGACCGATAACTTCTGCCAGGGGCCTCCTCTCAGTCGGACTGAACAAGTTCGCTGCATCCAGAACGACCTTTAACCGGGGAGAATCCATCGTATCCAGAAGCCGTCTGGCTTTGACAGCATCGCTGATCACATTGGCAGGCTCAGGTTCAATAGCCAGTTCCAGCTCGAACTCCTCTGCCATATTCACTACTTCATGCAAAGTCGTTAACAGGTCATCCCACGCTTCCGGTGAATCGTTATCCGGATGCTCCCTCCACATATTGTCCTTATCCCTTGTGCCGGTGCACAGGGTAATGACCGACGTCCCCATCGAATGGCACATGGCTGCCAATTGACGAAATCGTCGAATGTCACCTCGCAATCTCTGCCGGTCCGGGTGAATCATATTGAAGGTTCCGGATACGGCGGCTATTTGAAGATGCCGTTTCACACATTCTTCTCTTATATACACCGCGGTTTCCAGATCGATCTCGTGCGGCAGTGATGGGAGACCCGCGCAGGAAAGATTAAATTGGATCACACTCAGTCCGGTTGCTTTCACTGCGTCCAAATTTTCCTCCAATGTAGGTCGTTCAAACGTCTTGGAGAAAATGCCCAGCCTCATGCCTCATACACCTCCCGTTACATTAGCCAGCTTCACCGTATCCTCGCTCTCCACCGATCGTGCGATCGCCGCCATGGCACGCATAGCAGCCACTCCATCCTCCAGATTGGCACCTCGCATGGGTGCCTGCTCCAGAATCGTATCCGCAAAGCCTTCAACCTGCAGCTTGAAGAAATGCGCATCTTCGCCAAGCGGACGATGATAACAACCATCCCGTGCCGAGAATACCTCGACGTCGCTGGACTTAAAAAGCCAAGGATTATAGTTCTTGCCAATCACGCTTCCGTGTTCGCCGTAGATGTGAAAGCCCTCATGCCAGTCCATCCGCACGGCAACCGTTAGATCCAGATGTCCTACAGCGCCCGAGGCATACTGCACCGTGACAAACCAGTTATACGCCCCGAACTTTTGCGTGTTCCAGGCTGTAACGCTATCTATCTCTCCACCTAAAAAGCGAGCCGTATCCACCAGATGACTGCCATGCGTCAGCATGTAATAACGCAGCTTATCCAGCTTCGGATTCCCTTCCGGCCTTAACGCATTCGGACTTAACTGTACCATGGGCTGCACGTTCTCGGTGACCGTATACCGGTAGGTTGAGTCGCAGTACCATGCTTTCAACGCCAGCATCTCACCCATTTCTTGATCCATAAACTGCTTAGCATAAGCGATGCCTGGGTCAAAGCGCTTCATATTGCCGATTTGGACAATACATCCGGAATGCCGCGCCTTCCGCTGCAATTCCTCACACTCTTCTACGGTGACGCCAAGAGGCTTCTCCACTAGAACATGTTTCCCTGCTTCAATGGCTTTAAGAGCGGCTTCCACGTGAAATTGATCCGCGATGCCGATGATAACAGCCTCCACCTCGGGATCGGCCAGCATCTTGTCATAACCATTGTAGGTTTGTACCGGCTGATGGATATCGGCCATGCGGTTCATCAAATCCTCCGCGACATCGCATATCGCGTATAGCCTGGCATTGCGCGCTCTCCGGCAAGCCTCGAAATGTCCGTACTGCGATATGGGGCCGCAGCCCAGTACGCCGATATTTAACACCTTCTTCTCCATGATCATGACAGCACCTCCTGTAATGGATGATTATAAGAAAAACGTCTATCGACGTACCTTCTCAGAAGACAGACCGCGGTTAAAGGATGTTTTTCTTGCGATATCAGGAAGGCCCATGCTTCGAAGTTTATACTTCCTGATATCTTAAGAAAAACGTCTATCGACGTACCTTCTCAGAAGACAGACCGCGGTTAAAGGATGTTTTTCTTGCGATATCAGGAAGGCCCATGCTTCGAAGTTTATACTTCCTGATATCTTAAGAAAAACGTCTATCGACGTACCTTCTCAGAAGACAGACCGCGGTTAGAGGATGTTTTTCTTGCGATATCAGGAAGCCCATGCTTCGAAGTTTATACTTTCTGATATCTAAAGAAAAACGTCTATCGACGTACCTTCTCAGAAGACAGACCGCGGTTATAGGATGTTTTTCTTGCGATATCAGGAAGGCCCATGCTTCGAAGTTTATACTTCCTGATATCTAAAGAAAAACGTCTATCGACGTACCTTCTCAGAAGACAGACCGCGGTTATAGGATGTTTTTCTTGCGATATCAGGAAGGCCCAAGCCTCGAAGTTTATACTTCCTGATATCTAAAGAAAAACGTCTATCGACGTACCTTCTCAGAAGACAGACCGCGGTTATAGGATGTTTTCCTTGCGATATCAGGAAGGCCCAAGCCTCGAAGTTTATACTTCCTGATATCTAAAGAAAAACGTCTATCGACGTACTTCCTCGGAAGACAGGTCGCGGTTAAAGGAAGTTTTTCTTGCGATTATTGAATGGTTCAGCTCCGCTGAAAACTAATAAATTCTATAATCTATGGCAAAAGCCACAGGATATACTCCTGCGGCCGCAATCCCTCTTATTTTTTTGCCATGTATTTGCGAATGTCAAATGCGACCGCTGCTACGATAATAAGCCCTTTAATGATCAATTGCCAGTATGGGCTGACGCCGATAAAGGTTAATCCGTAATTGATGACGCCGAAGATAAGAACCCCGGCCATCACGCCCGGCACCGTACCGATGCCTCCCGCAGTGGACACCCCCCCAACCACGCATGCGGCAATCGCATCCAGTTCATACATATTGCCGTAGTTATTCGTCGCGCCCCCGGTTCTCGCAGCCTCCAGTACGCCGGCGATGCCGTACAACGCACCGGAAATAGCGTAGATCGCTATAAGATTACGGGCTACATTGATCCCCGAAACATGCGCCGCTTGCACGTTGCCGCCGATGGCATACATATTTTTGCCGAGCCGGGTTTTGTTGAATATCACCCAGCAGATGAACGCAACGAAGACGGCGATAATGACGATGTAAGGGAGTGAATATCCGCCGCCGAAGTCAATGTAGCCGCTGCCCCACACGGTAAAGTCCGGTCTCAAGCCGCCAATCGGCTGGGATTGGTTCGGCTCCATATCAAAATAGATGGAATTGATGCCGTAAATGCCGACCATCGTACCGAGCGTGGCTATGAATGGCGGCACATGCAGTTTAGCTACAATGAAACCATTGATTAACCCAACGATAAGCCCCGCTAATATACCGATAAGAATCGGCAATACAACCGATACTTGGGGCAGGTCCGGGAAGAAGCGGTTTGCGTATACATCCGTTTGCAGCATGGAAGCCGATACAACCGCCGTTAACCCGACAACGCGTCCTGCGGAGAGGTCAACCCCGCCGGTGATCAGAATGAACGCCGCGCCAAGGGCGATAATTAATCGGGTGGAGGATTGCTGTAAAATATCCCGCAGCGTGGAGAAGGCCAGAAAATTGGGATCTGCGACTGCAATCCCGACAACAAGTAATATCAATACTACAAATATGGCGCGCTGCGCCAAATAATCTTTCACCTTACCGATGGTTTGCGTATTCATCGACTTCCCCTCCCGAATCAGCTGACCGCTGTGCGGCAAGCCTCATGATTTCCTCTTCGCTTGCTTCCTGCCCTGCGAGAATTCCCGTCAGCCGCCCTTCGCTCATCACCATGATTCGGTCGGACATTCCGAGCAGCTCGGGCATTTCGGAGGAAATCATAATAATGCTCTTTCCTTGCTTGGCTAACTGCGTAATGATCGAATAAATCTCGAACTTGGCGCCGACATCAATTCCACGGGTCGGTTCATCCAGCAGAAGGATTTCAGGCTCAGTCAGAAGCCACCTCGCCAGCAGTACCTTCTGCTGGTTGCCACCCGACAGGTTCCGTATCTGGGTATGGACCGAGGGAGTTTTGGTTCTCAGCTGCTCCACGTTCGTTCGCGCATCCTCGATTCCTCTGCGTTCATTTAACAGGAACGCCCAATTCTGATACCTTCGAAGATTGGCAATGACGGTATTCTCATAGACCGAGAGAACCGGAAATATGCCGGTAACTCTGCGCTCTTCCGTCAGCAGCGCCATATTATTTTTCTTGGCATCCGAGGGTGATTTGATCTTTACTGGCTTCCCGTTTATCGATATGGTTCCGGAAGCCACTGGACGAAGCCCGAATATAGCTTCAACCAATTCCGTTCGCTGTGCGCCGACAAGGCCGCCAACGCCCAGAATCTCTCCCCGTCTTAGCTCGAAGGACACATTCTGAAACGATTTCGGATTCGGGGAACTCAATTGGTGGACCTGCATCCGGGTTTCGCCGGGAACGTTCATCCGTTCCGGATAGCGCTCCGTCAAGTCCCGCCCCACCATGCGGGTGATAATCAAATCGGTTGTCAGCTCGCCGGCTTGCCAGGTGCCCACATACTTCCCATCGCGCATGATCGTCACATCATCGGATATGCGCAAAATCTCTTCCATTTTGTGCGAGATGTAGACGATGGACACGCCTTGCGAACGCAGCCTGTTCATCATGCTGAACAGATGCTCCACTTCATTGCCTGTCAGCGATGAGGTTGGTTCGTCCATGACAATGACCTTGGAGCGATAGGATACCGCTTTGACGATTTCCAGCGATTGGATTTTGGATACAGAGAGCGCACCTGTTCTTGCCCTGGGATCCATATCGATATCGAGCTCGCGGAACAGACGGAGCGTATCTTCTGCCATCTGTTTCTCATTCACGAATTTCAAAGGCCAGAAGCCCGTCACCGGAAATCTTCCCAGCCATATATTCTCCATCACGTTGCGGTGCGGCACGGGATGAAGTTCCTGATGGATCATGGAAATTCCGTGATTCAGTGCATCCTTGGAGCTGTTGATGGTTACCTTGCTGCCGTTCAAATAAATATCGCCTTCATCAGGCTTGTATATGCCGAACAAACATTTCATCAACGTTGATTTACCTGCCCCGTTCTCTCCCATAAGAGCATGCACGGTGCCTGGTCTTACCTTAAATGTTACGTCGCTTAGGGCCTGAACACCGGGAAACGCCTTCGATATATTCCGCATCTCCAGCACATACGGTTCCGTCACGTTGGGGTTACCTCCTTCGCTGGCCGGGTCGAAAAGAGCCGAATATAAAGGGACAACGCTACGAATAGCCGCTGCCCCTTCCTATAACCCTGCTATTATTTCGCGTCGGCGATATTGTCCTTCGTTATTTTTTTGTAAGCGATCCATACGTATTTGCCGTCGGTAATATCAAATCCGGTGTTGTCCTTGTTCGGCGTTTCTCCTTTGGATAGTGCTGCGGCAATCGCGACGGAAGCTTTGCCCTGGCTCTTGGCATCATTAAGCACGGTGCCGAGAAGCGTGCCGTCTTCCAGTGCCTGAATGGCCGGAGCTGTCGCATCTACGCCCACAACCGGCATATATTTGTCGCCGCTGAAGTACCCCGCTGCTTTCAATGCTTCAATGGCACCGAGCGCCATATCGTCATTGTTGGCCAGAACCGCTTCAATCTTGTCGCCATGGGATGCAAGGAAGGCCTGCATCTTCTCCTGTCCCTTCACGCGATCCCACATGGCGGTATCCACCGCAAGCGCTTCGACCTCGATCCCGGCATCTTGAATCGCCTGCACGGAGAATTTGGTCCGCAGCTCGGCATCCTGATGCCCCGGCTCGCCCTGCAGCAATACATACTGCAGCTTGCCATCCCCGTTCTTATCCGCCTTCGGATTGGCCTTCCAATAATCAACGATAAGCTGGCCCGAAATCGTTCCGGATTCCTCGGCTTTCGCCCCTACGTAATACACCTTATCCCATTTGTTCATGTCTTCCGCGATCGGCTCCCGGTTCAAGAAGACCACCGGCGTATTCGAAGTTTTAGCCTTATCGATAATGACGCCGGCGGCCGTCCGATCCACCGGGTTGATGATCATGGAGCTGTATTTCTTCGAAATAAACAGATCGATTTTCTCATTTTGGGTGGGCTGTGCATTTTGACTATCCACGATATCCAGTTTGGCTACGCCATTCGCTGCATCGGACATCGCGTTCCGAACGCCCGTCATGAACGTATCGTCGAACTTGTAAATCGCCACCCCGACTTGAGGTGTGCTGCCGCTCGCCGCTTCACCTTCTTTGCTTTCGCTGCCGGTTGAACTGCTCCCGCCGTTATTGCATGCCGCCGTGGTCAGCATCATGCCGGCCATAAGGATTAACAGCCATTTTTTCTTCACCTGGGTTGACCTCCCTGTTTCATTCGAATTTTCAGTGACGGGTTCGGCAATTTATATGCCATATCTCACTGTCTACCGCCATTATGCCGCAATGCTTCTGACATTCGAATTCAAAATCCTCATGCTTTCTAGCAAAATTCTCATCACTTTGCCTCTAAGGATCGGGACTTCGTTACTTCACAAATGGAAACAGCACCTTCTGATTATCCATCCAGAACATATTGTCAGCATCAATCACCTTGGTCTCAAGCACAATCGGCTTGTCATATTTCGAACCATCCAAGACCTTCACGGCCTGTTCTACTCCCAGATAACCCGTGCTGAACCCGTTCTGCACAACGAGCTTGTGAAGGATGCCATCCTGCAGAAGCTGAAGCTGCTCCAGATCGCTACCAAAGGTGACAATCTTGATCTTCCCCTGAACTTTCCTTCTCGCGACTTCTTTGGCCGCTCCCAAGGAGGCCTGAATATCGAGTGCCAGAATCCCGTCGACGGATCCCCGGTCCAGCAGCTGCTTGGCCGCCTGCCAGCATGCATCTTCGCGTTTGCCGCACGCAGCTCCGTCCGCTATTTGTATCCCGCTCATTTCCGACAATACGCTTTTGGCGCCCTCTTCGCGGGCCATTAGGTCGGGATCCTCCCTGTCGGATCGAAGTATGGCGACAACACCCCGACCTTCAAGCAACTCGGCCAGCTGCTCCCCCGCCTTGCGTCCGGCCACCTCATTATTGATGGCAATGGCGGAGAGGACGCCTGTCGTCATTCGCTGATCATTCAAAGCAATGACGGGCACCTCAGCTGCTGATGCTTGATCACCTAATTTCTGCAGTACAGCTTCGGATGCCGGATCGATCAAAATCGCGGAGGAGCCTTTCTCCAGCACCTTCAATGCTGCTTGCAGCTGCTCCGCTTCATCGTCACTTGGCTCCAGGGAGATATAATCAAGCGCCAATCCGTATTCCTTGGCAGCTGCCTCGGCGCCTAATCGGATGGCATCACCCTGCTCTTCGGCGTGTATGGGCGCTACGAGGGAAATATGCCGAAGGTCGGGCTCATTCTCATCCTTGGTTGCGCCCGAAGAACACGAGGTTAAGAGGATCAAGGATAGGATAAGTACAACGAGATAGCCCTTGGGTACAGCCGGTATCCGTACCACACGATGAATTTTAATCATTCTCCAGCCCCTCCTCTATGTGGTGAATGACCGGAATCCGTATGCGAACGGTCGTGCCCACTTCAAGCTCACTCTCAAACTCCAGACCGAAACGATGCCCATAATACAATTGAATGCGGTCATGAACATTTCGAACGGCCACGCCGGAGCCTGCCGTATTGATAAATGGAGCCGGATTATGACGCAGCGCTTCAACCTCTAATATCCGCTCAACCATCGCGGGAGACATCCCGACGCCATTGTCCGTCACCGTCATCTCCAATAAGTCGCCATTGATAGCAGCCGTTATGTGAATATGTCCCTGATCCACCATATACTCAATGCCATGTACGATGGCATTCTCGATTAAGGGCTGCAGCACCAGCTTTAGCGTGTAACAAGACTGCGCCGCTTCATCCGCTTCGATCATAAAATCGAATTTCTGTTTATACCTCATCTGTTGGATGGTCAAATAATGCCTTGCATGTTCCAGCTCTTCACGGACGCTTATGGATGTCTTCCCTTTGCTCAAGCTCAAACGAAACAGCTTGGACAAGGAAGTAATCATCGTAATGACCTCCTCCTTCTTGCTCATGCCCACCATACGGACAACCGAATTCAACGTGTTATATAAAAAATGCGGGTTGATCTGAGCCTGCAAAGCTTCCAGCTCGTATCTACGCTTCGATTCCTGCTCTTTCACAATCTGTTTCATGAGCTGCCTGATCTTATCCAGCATCAGATTGAACCGGCTGGACAGCTGTACTACTTCCAGTGGCCCCCGCATCGGGAGCTTCACATTAAAATCGCCACGTTCCACCGCCTTCATCGTTCTGCCCATCCGGCGGATGGGGCGGGTGAGCATGGCCGAGAGAATCAGGGAAACCACGATGGCAAGCACCAGTACAATCGCCACGACCTGAATCAGATAACGATTGACCTCTTCTCTTGTCGTCATGATTTCATCCAAATAAGAAACCCCAACGATTTTCCATCCTATGTTGACGACCGATTTCACCGTATTCAGCCGCTTGACTCCATCCGATTCATCAATGTAGCTGTCCGAGGAAGTGAGCGCCCGCTCTACGCTCTCATTCCGTAGTCCCATGTAAATTAACTGCTGCTGGGGATGGTATACGATGTTTCCCGCTCCTTCATCGATGATGTACGCATACCCCCGCTTACCCAGGCTAATACGGCTGCTTAGCTCATCGATTTTCTTGAAGTTGATATCCACCAGCAAAATGACATAGGTCGGCTCCCCGTTATGAACAACCGTAATTCCTTTGCTCATCGTAACCACCCATTCAAATGTATGGTCGTACAAATTCTGCACATGCGGCAGCGAGAAGCTCAGATGGTTGGAGACTCTCATGGCCGAGTGAAACCAGCTCTGCTCCGTCACCCGGGCGCTGGGTTTAACCGGAATGGCCGGGTGGTTCCTCAGCATATCGCCTTGTTCATTAAATAAAGCGATGGAGACGATGTCATCCCGACTTCGCATGATGGTGTTCAGCTGTTGAGTGACCTGATCATCGTCCCATTGCCCGTCCGCGAGCATGTTTTCCTCAATGGCCCGATACAGCTGTGCCATGCCGTCCACATAATCCTCGAGATTATAGCTTACCTGATCTACAATTTGCTGGGCATTCAGAAATACGCTCTGCTCAGCCGATCGCGAGAATTTATTGAACAACAGAACAGCTACCACGATCACGATAAGCAGAATAAATGCCGAGAAGGACCACATGATGATCGATTGAATGCTGTGTGCGCGTACTCGCCTAACCCATCGCTGAATGGTTGGTTTGATCGAGTCCCGCTTGGCATACGTGATTTTCAACCGTTCTACCCCCTTGCTTGTGTCCGGTATTCCTTGGGTGAGATGCCTACCTGCTTCTTGAAGCAGAAGCTGAAATAATTCGGATCAGCAAATCCGACACGCTCCGCGATTTCGAAAGCTTTAAGATCCGATGATCGAAGAAGCTCTTTGGCCGTTTCCATCCGAAGCTGCATCAAATACTGCACGTAAGTCATTTTAACTTCTCTTTTGAACACAGCGCTAAAATAACCTGTACTGATATGAAGCTGCATACACAGCTTCTGCAGCGATAGCTCCGAATCTCCGTAATGCTCCCGGGTATATTGGAGTGCCTTCTCCACGATGTCTTTGTACGCATGCTGCCTGGAGCTGGCGATATGCTTGCGTATAGTCAAACTAATGTCCAGAAGCCAAGCTTTAGCCTCCTGCAATCCGGAAAACTTGAAGATCTCCGCATGCAGCTGAAATCCTGCGCCGAACAAAGCCTCTATCTCAATCCCGGATTCTTTGGCCGATCGCAATACAGCCGTTACAACCTCCAGAAGGTATACCTGAACGTCCTGAATGGTACAGGAGGCACCGATGAGTTCATCAAATATGTGCGAGATTGCTTCAGTCACTTCCTCTTCGGTTCCGAGCTTTAGACTGCGGATCAGCGCCTGCTCCTTTAGTTCATCCAGACGAACCCCTTCCGGTCTCGGACGCTCGACATCATCAATGAAGATGACTTTCTCGGCACCAAGAATCAATCGGTAGTCGAGCGCCAGCAGCGCACCCTGATAGGAAAGCTTAAGGTCGGACAGATTCCACACCATGGAGCCCACGCCAATCGTAACCGGCAGCTTCAAATAATGAAGAATGCTTTTTAACAAGCGCTCAAGTGTCATCTGCAGCTCGCTAAACCACGCTTCATCCTCGCTCTCGTCATTCGTAATTAACAGCACAATGCTGTCCTGATACATGAATGCGCTTACAAATAAAATGGGGTCCAGAAGCTCCTTCGCAATGTTCAGCATGGCATGCAGCATTAAATCCAAGTCTCCCGAATGGCGGAGGGAAGTTGAAGACGTATGCTCCTTATCCTTATCTACAGAAGCGGGATATAATGCCATAACAGCAGCCAGATAACTCCCCCCATTCAAAGACAAACCGTAATTTCGAGTCTTCTCCTCAATGATCGAGCGGGGCAATTTCCGGGTTAGCAGGGATGCAAGAAAGGATTCCCGAAGCAAAGGCAGACTCGTGCGGTAATGCTCCTTCAACTGGCGTACATCCTCTCGCTCCGCAACCTCCATATCAATCTTGTCCTTGATCTTCCCCAATAGCTCCATGAAGCTTTCGGCAGAGAATGGCTTAAGCAAATACTCGTCCACGCTAAGCGTAATCGCTTGACGGGCATAATCAAATTCATCGTATCCGGTTAAGATCACGATTTTGCACAGCGGCTGAAACTCTCTAAGCCAAGAGGCCAGCTGGAGCCCATCCTGAAACGGCATACTGATATCGGTAATGACAACATCCGGCTCCAATCGCTCCGCAAGCTCCACGGCCTCTCTCCCGTTCTCCGCCGTTCCCTCGATCTTGAATCCACAGGCTCCCCACTGGATTTCCTGCACGAGTCCCTCCCTTACGTCGGCTTCGTCGTCCACTAACAGCACTTTATACAAGGCAACCCCTCCTGTTCTATTCTGTCAAATTAGTTAAAAGAATCTAATGTGATCTTACCGCGGCGCATCCAAATTTGGAATGCATCATTTTCACGCTTTTTAAAAGCAAAAAAAAGAACGAATGCACGGCTCTTGAGCAACAGAGTGATTTCTGTTCTTTAAGTCATGATTCGTTCTGTATTCGATTGTGTAAAGTCCTTACGCCTGAACCGGTATGGAGACGGGTTTAGCAGGCGTGCTTAATCTTTTAATGCTCAGGGAGTAGGCAATACCGAGCGGAATGACGGCTCCGAGCCAAGCCAAGGGATTCGCCAGGCTTGCGCCGAGGAACCCGATCTGCGCGGTCAGGAAGATGGCAGCCAATACCCGCATGATCAGTTCCATGATGCCGGCTACGGTTGGGATAAAGCTCTGTCCCAGCCCCTGCAGCGTGAAGCGGTAGATGAACAACAGCGACAGAAGCAAATAGGTGCTGCCGTTCGATAAGAAATACAGCTTGCTAAGGGACAGCAATTCTTCTTGTCCTTGACCGACGAAGAGGCTGACGGCTGCAGGACCCGCGAATATAACCAGCAAGCCCACGGCGATGCTGAAAGATCCCGAGACCCAAATGCATTGTTTAACTCCGAGCTTAATTCGGTCTATGCGATTCGCTCCGAAGTTCTGGGCGGCAAAAGTCGCCATCGTAATGCCAAAGGAACTCATGGGCTGCGTAGCGAGCATGTCAATCTTCTGAGCCGCAGTATATGCGGCTACGGCTGTTGCCCCGAGACCGTTAAGCGTAATCTGTAAGATGATGGCTCCGATCGCAATAATGGAGGCTTGGAAGCCCATCGGGAAACCGACCCACATATGCTGGCGTATAAATTTCCAATCGATGGACCAATCGGCATTCTTGAACTGCAGAAGCGGAACCTTTTTATGAATGTATAATAAGCAGAGAAGGCAGGAGAACAGCTGCGAGACCACCGTGGCCAGCCCTGCCCCGGCTACGCCCATCTTGAATACAAGAATAAACAACAGATCGAGAACGATGTTCAGAATGCTTGCGACCACCAAGAAGAGAAGCGGCGTCCGACTATCCCCGAGCGCTCTGAGCAGGTTAGCCAGCAAGTTGAACAGAACGGCTGCGCCAACGCCCCAGTTAATGACGATTAAATACGAATAAGCATCATCCAAAATTTCTGCCGGCGTATTCATCATGACGAGGACGGGCTTCGTAAATATGACACTCACAATGGTGAGGAAAACCGTGAATACAAGACTAATCCATATACTCGTTCCCACGCTTTTGCGAACGCCCGCGATATCCTTGGCGCCAAAGCGCTGCGCCGTTATGATGGACAAACCTGCCGTCAAGCCTTGGGCAAAGCCAATGACAAAAAACAAAATACTGCCTGTCGAGCCAACGGCCGCAAGAGCGTTCACACCAATGGTCCGTCCCACGATCAGGGTATCAGCCATATTATAAAATTGTTGAAAAATATTTCCGATCAAAAGCGGGATCGTAAACATAATGATCAGCCTGATCGGACTTCCTTGCGTCATGTCTCTCATGTAGATTCTCCTATGCCGTCATAAACGTTCCTCTATATATTTATTGGGTATGATCATGCTTTAAACCGTGCCTATAAAGCATCGCATTGAAAACATTATAATGGGTGAGGGTCGTTTGTATTCTTGTGTATCTTATCACGAAAGAACATAAATTTCTGCATATTTATCATCAAAACCTAAACGAAAACAAGACATGATGATCAGGACGGTTCATACCCGTTCTAATCCACGAAATAACGTCAATGAAAAAAGATCAACCGGTTAATCGGTTGATCTTTTTTTATATGATCATGGAAGCACCATCCTAAGAATCAAGAACGATTATGCTTCTTCAACAGCAAGCTTATCCAAAGCCTGCTTCGCACGCGAACGCGCTTCTTCCACTGCGCCGGCGGTTGACAACGCTACTGCGACCCGTCTTCCGACCTTGGTCACCGGTTTCCCAAAAATGCGCAGCTGCGTATTCGGAACAGCCAGTGCTTGCTCGGCGCCGGTAATTGTGTAACTCTCCAGCTCTCGCGCCGCTTTCAGCGGACGGCTGGCTCCCGGCGTTATCAATTCGATCTCCGGGATCGGAAACCCTAGAATGGCGCGGACGTGAAGCGCGAATTCTGATAAATTTTGCGTGACCAGCGTAACCAATCCGGTATCATGCGGTCGCGGAGATACCTCGCTAAAATACACTTTATCCTCGGCCAGGAACAATTCAACACCAAACAATCCATAACCGCCAAGCTCGTCGGTAATCGTCCTTGCAATATATTTAGCTTCCTCGATCTGCTCTTCGGACATGTCGTGCGGCTGCCAGGATTCGATATAGTCCCCGCTCTCCTGAATATGCCCGATTGGCGCACAGAAGTTTGTTCCATTGACGGAGCGGACGGTCAGAAGCGTGATCTCCGATTGGAACGTAATGAATTCTTCAATGATCACTCTTCCGTTCTGTACACGACCGCCTTCCATGGCGATGTTCCAGCAGGGCTCAATATCCCCTTCGGAGCGACATACACTCTGGCCTTTGCCAGAGGAACTCATCAGAGGTTTAATCACGCACGGGAACCCCATGTCCAGGACAGCCTGTTTAAATTCCTCATACGTATCGGCAAATCGGTAGTCTGCAGTAGGAAGTCCCAACGCCTCTGAAGCTAACCGGCGAATCCCTTCACGGTCCATCGTAAGCTTCGCAGCTCTGGCAGTAGGTATAACCCGATACCCCTCTACCTCCAGCTTAACCAGCTCCGAGGTAGCCAGTGCCTCGATTTCGGGCACGATCAAGTCCGGTTTCTCCTGCTCGATAATTGCGCGCAATCTCTCCCCATCCAGCATATCGATGACATAGCTATGATCGGCAACATGCATGGCAGGAGCGTCGGCATAACGATCGACGGCTACGGTTTCAACCCCCAATCTCTGGGCCTCAATGATGACTTCTTTCCCCAGTTCTCCCGAACCTAGCAGCAGTATTTTCTTCGTTTTTAACATCGTGGTTTTATCCCCTTTTCGTAGTTTCAGAGACTTATAAAAGCAGAAGATAATAAAGAGGTAAGGGAAATAAACTCCCTTACCTCTGCCCAGGCGTACGGCCGTCGTCATCTATGTGCTCCCTCATGGTCCCCCATGCTACGCCAGTCACACATAAACCTATACATTGTTATTTAAATCATACTGAATCTTCCCGCTAATTGCAATATCACCCGAGGCGACATTAGGATTTAGACTTCAGCATATCGATTGCATCCTTCAGCGATTGTGAAAGCCACTTCTTGGGGTGAATGACCAGCTGAATATCCAAACGAATGTCAGAATGCGCAAAGGGAAGAATCGCAAGCTCACCACGCTTGATTTCCTCCTCTGCTACCATCCTCGGCAATAATGAGATACCCGTACCGGACATCACATATCTCTTGATTGCCTCGGGATTGCCCAATTCCAGCCCTATTCGCATTGGAACTCCGCTGGCACGCAGCACCTTTTCCAACATCATGCGGTAATTACAACTACCCTCGGGCATAATCCATTCGGCATCAGCCAGATGTTCTAGCTCTATGACCGGTTCAACATGAAGCGGATGATCCGGATGGGCAATCAGCAGGAGGGGCTCTTCCCGAACGGGGATCCAATTCAAGGAGGAATCCTCCGGTTTTTCATCCAAAATAAGACCGAGATCGTACTCGCCTTCTCTCACCTTACTGATGATGTTATCTTCACGATCCGGTTGTAAACGGATGACAAGATCCTCATGCCTTAGTTTCAGTTGGTGAATGACGGACGGAAGAAAATAAGCGGCCAACGAGTCTATCGTTCCGATCGATAAGGTGCCTCCACCTTGCTTGGTCAGCTTTTCCTTCGACTGCTGAAACAGATCCAGCATTTGAACGGCATACTTGAACAGCTCCTCACCCGACTTCGTCAGGCGCAAGCCTCTGCCATACCGCTCAAACAGCTTGACGCCGTATTCCTTCTCCAGCTTCTGAATTTGGGTGGTTACGCTGGATTGGGCATAACCCAACTCATCCGCGGCTTTTGTAAAGCTCTGGCGAATCGCAACCTCCCTGAAGGTTTGCAGGTAGATAAGTTCCATCACTCTCTCCTTATCAATAATATTGATAATAACTATCTATTATTATAGATAACGCCGATCTTAATTCCCATGATAAAGTATAGCCATCATCCATGAATTGGAGGAAAGATTATGCTGACTCAGCAAGAACTGCATGGCATTTATGTTCCTGTGATCACTCCCTTTTCACAGGAGTACGAACTGGATCGTCCGTCTTATCATCGTTATTTAAAGAATTTGTTATCCTATGATATTCAGGGATTGGTCATCAACGGAACGACCGGTGAAGCGCCGACCGTAGCTTGGGAGGAAGTCGTGCAGGTTGTGGAGGAAACGCGTGAGAGTCTGGACGGACGGCTATTGCCCCTTATCATAGGTACCGGTACAAATGATACGGTGTCCAGTATGAAACGAACGGAACTGGCAGGTCATATCGGTGCTGATGCGGTATTGGTGGTCACGCCGTATTACAGTCGCCCTTCGATCGATGGTATCCTGCAGCATTTCCGAAAGGTGGCCGAGGTCGGGATCCCGGTCATTCTGTACGAGGTTCCTTCGCGTACAGGAATCCGGTTACCGGTTGATGCCGTAAGAAGAATCATGGAGATCCCCGGGGTGATCGGGGTGAAAGACAGCACCGAGAGTACGGAGCTTACGAGAAGTTTATCCCAATACGATACAAAGCCCGTTCTATGCGGCAACGATGTCCTCTTTCATGAGATGCTGTGTCATGGAGCTTCTGGCGGAATTCTGGCATCGGCTAATGTGAATACCGAGGCTTTCATTCGGGTGTTTCAATTAGCTGCCCGGGGAGATTATTCTCGATCCGAAATGGAGTTTGAAGTCCTGCTCCCCTACATTCATAAGCTGTTCGAAGAATCCAATCCCGCTCCGCTAAAATGGCTGCTTGCCCAGCAAGGCCTGATCTCATCGGATATCCTTCGTCTGCCTATGGGGCCCATTACGGAAAAGCTTAAGCTATCTTTAGATCACGCAATTCAACAACTGACAAACACCGACTTCTCGGTGTAACCTGCTTTCTCCTCGAGAACGGCTAGGCGTACTCGCTGCCTTGCCATTCTTAAGCTGAAAGATTCATGTTATGGGGCATGCACACTTTCAATTCAGGACAAATGTGATGGATGATGCAGATTTTTATGCGAAAGTATGAAATTCCTGCTTAGATCTATCGCTTTAAAGGATTGATGAATGATTTCGACCCACTTATAATATGGGTACATTCAATCCTCCCAGAATTTTGAAAGGAGACTTGCAGTGCTGCCCTATTCCAGCCCTAATCATGATTTTGCCTTTGAACAATCTGTAATCGGAATGGCAATGGTATCGCTTGATGGAACGATTCTCAAGGTCAATTCGGCACTATGTGATCTATTGGGATACACACAGCAGGAGTTAACTGCCGGGGCGCCGCAAGAAGAAAACAGCTTCCGCGAGTTACTGAATCGAGTGGTTCAGAACGCAAGAGCTGCGCATGGCCTTCAGCAATCCGTAACCCCGTTTGAATATGCTTATCGCCATCCGTCCGATCGCGAGTTATACCTTCATGCACGTTGCAGCATTGAGCAGGATCCGGAGCAGGGTCCCAAGGGATATTTGGTACAATTCGAGGATCGAACGCTGCTGAGACAGCTCATGAACCAGCTGGAGCAGAAGGAACAGAAGCTCAACGAGAAGGAACATTCTTTTCTGCAGCTGCTTGAAGGACTGCCCCTCTCCGTACTCATCACAAAAAAGGGCATTGTCCACTATGTTAATCCTGCCGGGCTCAGACTTGTTAACGCTACGCATCCCCGTGACGTCCTTGGAATTTCAACCGACGTGATCGTTGACGCATCGTACCATAACGCATTGATGAAACGCAGGGCAAAATATGCGGAGAGCGGAGAGATCGGAAGCGTCGATTATTTGATACGCTGTCTGGACGGGCAAGAGAAAATGGTCAACGGGTTCACGTTCATCATCAATTATGATGGCGAGAAAGCTGCGGTCGGGATCTTCAGAGATATCACAGAACAGCAGATAGAAGAGGATCGCGTGATGCAATCCGAGAAGCTGACCACCGCCGGTCAGTTGGCCGCCGGCATTGCCCATGAAATTCGGAATCCATTAACTTCGATTAATGGATTCGTGAAGTTGCTGCGATCAGCGGAACGCAGCAACGAGCTCTATTTTGAAATCATTGAATCGGAGCTCAAACGCATCGAGCTCATTGTCAATGAACTCCTGGTACTTTCGAAACCGCAGGGCGTTCACGTGAGCGGACCCATCGACGTGTATGCCATTATGGAACAGATCATTACGCTTATGAAGGTTCAAGCAGCCCTCAAAAATATCGAGATCATCCCTCATTATCCGAGGGTACCGGTCTTCGTCCAGGGTGAAGTCAACCAGCTCAAGCAAGTATTCATCAATCTGCTGAAAAATGCCATGGAAGCGATGAATCAAGGCGGCACCATTACCCTGGACATCCTGCACAACGCTCAAGAGGTCCAAATTATCGTGCAGGATGAAGGGGTTGGAATGACGCAGGAGCAAATCCAATCCCTGGGACAGCCTTTTGTTACGACCAAAGACACCGGGACGGGACTCGGACTGATGATTACCAAGAACATTATTCATAATCATGGCGGAACGATGAACGTAGAGAGCATACCTGATCATGGGACAACCTTTACGATCCATTTACCGGCTTTATAACGCATACATATTATCGGAGGAAAAGGCATGGACAATCAGGAACCCAAAACACATAAACAATTTGCGATGGAATGCTTCAATCAAGTATGGGATATCTTGGAGAACGCACAGCGTACGCCGGAAGACGAGGAAAACATGATTCACATATGTCACAGCTCGTTTTGGCACTGGACACGAGTTGAAGATCATACACAGCGCAACCTTTCCATTGGATATTGGCAGCTCTCCAGAGTGTATGCGGTAGTAGGGCAAGGCGATCAAGCGCTGCGTTATGCCCAGCGCTGCATCATTGTCGGATCATCGGCAAGCCTCGAGCCATTCTATATAGGTTACGGGTATGAAGCGGAAGCCCGAGCCTATTTGGTCCTAGGAAACAAGGAGCAAGCTATGGCATCCAAAAAAAACGCGACAAGGTATCTCGATAAGGTAATCGACCAGGATAGCCATCAGATGCTTGCGAACGACCTCAAGAATCTGTAATCGGACACGGCCTTCCTCTGGGCAGACCCTTTAGCGGAATGGCGCAACCAATTGATAACCGATGTAATAAAAGACTTCTCTGATTAAAAAAGGGACTTTGCTTCTTAGGCTCTGGTACGCGCTCCGAGATGCGGGAGAAGGATTGGCTTCAAGCCCCATATCTTCTGCCATCATCATGGCCCGCTTCATATGCAGCGGGTCACTTACGATGAGATAGGAGGACAGCCCTGCTATACCTCCTATTTCATTGGCATAATACAGATTCTGCTCGGTGATCGTCGAAGCCGTCTCGACAAGAATATCGCTCTCTGGAACACCGTGCTCGATGGCATACTGCCTGGCAACTTCCGATTCGGCGAGATCATCCCCCGAACTACGTCCCCCTGTAAATATCAGCTTATCTACGTACTGACGGTCATACAGCCATAGTGCATGATCGATGCGTCCCTGAAAAACAGGCGAAGGCTCCCCCTCCCATACAGCAGCCCCCAGCACTATGGCTGCATCAGACGGGATATTTACTGTTCTTTGCGCGTAGTTCCAAATGGCGCTGCCCACATAAATCGTATAAATCAGCAGGATGCCAATTAGCCCCAGCCAAACTTGATTCACGGTACGCATTTTTCTGCCTTCAGCTTCCCTTGCCGGCATATTTCGCGTCATGTTGCACCTCCACAGCCCAATCTTAAATCTGCTTTGCGCATCCATTCTATCATTTTCAGCAAAGAAAGCCTGCTGCTCCCTTATTGAGCGTCAGGCTTTCTTTGCTGTCAACCACCGTTATTCATTCTGGTGCTTCCGATGGCAGCGTAAATTCGAATCCACCGTTTAATCCGCATCATATCCATACAGCGTGACTCTGTTCTTCCCTTTGCTCTTGGCAATATGCATCGCTTTCTCCGTCTCAGCGATCAAATCCGTAAGCTTTAACATGGATGCTGGTGTAAGGCAGGCCGCTCCCACGCTTACCGTCATAAACCCATCCTCTGCCGAGCGATCCTTGGGAATGCTGAGTGCAAGCACGCCCTGGCGGATCTTCTCGGCCAATTCATAGGTACGTTCGGGAGTTTCATTTCTCAGCTTCAGGATGAAGGTCCCGCCACCATAACGTGATATGGACGCTCCATAGTGCTCACCAATAATTTTCAGTGCATCGGCTATCCATTGCAAGCATAAATCACCGCCATATAATCCGTGAAGGGTATTATATACTCGGAAATCGTCAATATCGACCATCATCAAGGCCAAGGGAAGCTGGTTCTGAATACACTCCTCCCAGTCCACCGACAGTTCTTTTTCAAATGTCAGCGGATTGGGCAGCTCTGTTAGCGGGTCTGTTGTCACGTAATTCTGAAGCTGATCCAGCACATCGGAGTATACCCGATCCGGTTCATGATCCGCGGTGCCTTCTCTCAGAATCACCATAATGGAGGATTTGCGCCCTTGATGAATAGCCGCCAGCATAAATTCAAGCTCGATCTCGTTGCCCTCCAGCGTAACAAACCTGCCGCTGCCGGATACTAATTGGGTTTGATTCTGCTCCATCCGTTTGATTTGCTCTCTCAGATCAACCCGCGAATCTTCTCTAGCCAATTTGTATATCTCAAGCTGAAGCAGCTCCTCGGGCTTCTTTGCACCGAACAGCGATTCGGCCTGTGGATTGCAATACATAATGGCACCTGCGGTTGTCAGTGACAAGAAGGCGACGGGCGACAGGCCCATGAGCTGCAGATACCGTTCTTCGTTCTCCCTGAATATCCTCGCATTCTGTATGGCCTGTTCTTTTGCTTGCCTTAATTGATCATCCGTCTGCTTGCGGACAATCGATTTCAATTGAGGGAGAACGCTTAACTCTTGTGACTTCCAAGAATATGAGGTTCCCTCAACCACCTGTCTCCACTTTTCGAACGATTTACGGGGCGATAAACGGACCTTATCATCCTCTTGTATAACGGCTTTGGCCGGATCGCCAGCCCAATCCACAATTTGCACAACCTCGGGCCGAAACCACATAACATAATTTTGTTGGCCTGGTGACAGCGCGAGATATAGTACACCTGAAGCCACATCCTTATAAGCTTTTGCGGGTTCAAACTCGGCACTGAGTTTAGAACTATGGTACGTATAATCTTCGGCCTGGGCCGATAACCATCCGGCAAGCTCCATGACTTGCTTCGAGGTAGGCGTCGTACCGTACAGCATCATATTGTCTTGATAATAAACGACAGCACCGGTAGCGCTCATTAAATCGAGTAAAATCTGCTCCTCGTTGTCCAGCTGTTCAATAACATGATATAAATCGGTATGGCGCATGAAGATTTCGGTAAAGCGGGCGGATAAAGTTCTGAGCCTTAACTCGGTTTGATAATCGTCGAGCTGCTGTCGTTGATAAAGCTCGTTCGAGAAAAAGGATCCCAAAAAATTGCACAGGTTGCGGGTCCGGTGGGATACGTATTTTCTGCTAGTGTGATGACAAGTAATTAACCCCCATAATTGGTTGTCATGGATCAGAGAGATCGTGGTTGTCGCGCCAACCCCCATATTATGAAGGTACTCAATATGAAGCGGAGATACACTCCGCAGCACAGATAAACTGAGATTCAATGGTTTGCCGGTCAAAGGCTGTACCGTAGGGATAATCTCAACCGGCGTATAACTCACATCAACAATCGTCCGCAGCCAATTTCGAAGATACAGTTCCCGGGCTTGCCTAGGAATATCCGATGCCGGATAATGGTGCCCCAAAAAGGGCTCCAGCTCCTGTTCTTTAGCTTCGGCAACCACTTTTCCGTTCCAGTGATCATCGAATTCATAGAGCATGACTCGGTCATAGCCCAGAATGTCCTTCACGAGCTCGCAAGCGACTTGACTTGCTTCCGTACGATTCTCGGTCCGTTTCATACGACTGAAGAACGTCTGTATCCTTTCAAAATCATCCGTGAAGGGTACTATATCTTCCGATACCAGCTCCAATTCAAGCAGTATTAATCCTTCACTTTCGTGGACAATTCCGAAAAACTCATTAGGCTTATCCGCGACCGGAATCGTTAAATTAATATACTGTAAATCGGGCGTGACGATCGCCTGGAGATCACGATGAATCATCTGCTCAAACTGGAGATTTCCAATAAGCGCTTCCAAACGCTGTCCCAGAAGGGCTTCTGCGCTAATGCCTAGGAGCTGATCGGTATTCCGGCTGCATTGTGCGATCCTGTAGTCATCGATTGGATTAATGGCAAGCAGTACGCCATGGGGCTGAATATATCCTGGAATGTGAATAGGTTCTTTCTCGCAATTCGTCAGGTCGATCGGTTCATCCGTTATGTAATCGCCCTCCGTCAGCAGCTCTCGATTCAGTGGATCCTGTTCAGTCATTGCTTATCAACTTCCCTTATTCACAGATTTCAGAAAAAATAAAACCCAATGCACCTCATTGTTATGAGAGATACATTGGGCACAGCATATTATAACAACAAAACTATGAAATTGTACGCCATTCAGACTTCAGCATAGCATAGAAATACTCATCCCACCAAATATCTCCACGAGGGATACACTGTTGGAAATAGCCTTCTCTCCTCATGCCCAGCTTCTCCATCACCCGGTACGAAGGTGCATTCTCAGGCTGGCATGTCGCAATGATCCGATGCAACCCTAATACCTCGAATCCGTGCTGAAGCAAAGCTCTGGCGGCTTCCGTGGCGTACCCCCTACGGTGATACGTCGAATTAAACACCCAGCCGATTTCATACGTATGTTCGCCGAACCATGGATGAAACACCATGTGACCAATTACATGCTGTTCTGCCTGCAGCATAACCGCAAAGTGATGGGCTGCATCCCCCTTGTTCTGCGCAAGAAATTGTTTTACGGTTTCTTCCGTATACACAGGTTCGGGCATGTAATGCATCACCTTAGGATCGGATGTATATTGAAGAACATCATGCCAATCACCTGGTTGAAACTCACGAATCATTAATCTTTCCGTAACGATATCCATTTGCCTGACTCCTCTTCAAGTTGTATTCAAGTGTTCTCTTCACGCCGCACACTTCAATACAGAGGCAAATGCGATTCGCCGTATATACAGATCTAACTTGATAACGCCGGGTCACCCTCTTTCACTTTACAGCCTACTCCGAATATATTCGCCATAACGTATGAGAGTCCTTCATAATATGTCAAATTTCTGGATATTTTGGCTGAGAATCGATTTCATTTTATCAAAATGCATGCCTTCATGATATAAGCAAAAGCTTAAGAATTCTTCAACCCGGGTTAGCTTTAAACCTTTAGAAGTTGTATAGGGAGACAAGACCGTATCGTGCAGATGCGCCCTGTACCTGTGTTCGATTCGATGGACCTGACCCTCAAGCAGTCCGAGAAGCTCGTGCATGGATGGCCATGCTGCGCTAATCTCCCTTGGCTTTGAACCCGATCGGAACAGCTCGGTATAATGACCGGGAAGGTTCATGGTTTCTCCATTCACGCCGAACGCAAACCGTTCCATTGTGAATAAGACATGTCCCATATTCCACTTTACGTGGTTATTCATTCCACGAGGAATCATCTCCGCTATATCATCCGGGACATCCCTTACAAGATTCAAGGTTTGTGTACGCACAAATTCCAAATGTTCAAACAGGTATGCTCTCATGTAGCCCACTCCTTCTCAACTTTATTCAGCGTCTGCTTGAACCGAGTGTACTCCAAATGCTGATAAATAAATAATACGGTTTTCACTTCGTTTCATAAAAAAAATGGATGAATCAAAGGCAAGCCTTCATCATCCATGGATATACTGGTTTTTTTCGCGGATATCCGCTTGAATATAGGAAATAAAAGTATGGACTTGCGCGAGTCCCGCTTCTTGTCTTTTGGTGCATATCCAAATAGGGTGCGGGAAAGTTACGCCTGTCACTTCAACCTTGCCAAGATCGCCCGAAGCCAGTTCTTTCTTAATAGAAAGCGCAGGAACTAGTGCAGCTCCGTATCCCGCTTTAACCGCTTCAATGGATTCCTTCAACCCCTCTATCGTTATGGAACAGCGAGGCTCGCGTGCATCCGTGGCCTCAATTAGCGACGATAACTGTTTCCGCGTATAACTTCCTTCTTCCCTCAGTACAAAGGGCTCCTCCATAAGCTCGAGAAAAGTCACTTCTCTGTTGGCTAGTCGATGTAGGGCAGGTACGGCAAAAATTAATTCATCTTCCATAATCGTAAAAGACTCAATATCTTCCGCTTCGATCGGCCAGCTGCCGCATACGATGGAGATATGCACCGAATTGTCCTGTAACCGCTGCAGTGCGGTTCGGGAATTTCCTTTAAACAACTGCACATCCATCCTTGGATGCCGCTGCTTATATCCAACCAGCCACCCGGGCAGCAAAGTGCTCTCCGGCAGCTCCGTCGCACATATGCGCAAACTTCCCTGCTGACCGGATTTGATGGCCTCCATCATCTCTTCCATCTCGGCTTCCATTGCAAATAACCGCTGGGAATGCCTGGCCAACGCTATACCAGCTTCCGTCAATTGAATATTGCGTCCGTTAGCCTCAATCAATTTCATGCCGAGCTCCCGCTCCAGATTGCGGATTTGGGCCGTAACGGCTGGTTGACTTAACAGCAGATTGCCCGCGGATCTCGTAATGCTCCCTGTCTTGGACACATCATTAAAAATGCGTAGTGCATGAAGATTCATAGGTCATCCCTCAATTCTTGAACTATTCACGCTGGATGAAGTTGTTGACATCATTTAGATCGTTTATATCCTAAATGAAGCTCATTTGTAAACCGCAGAATCTAATTTATTACACATTAATGTAATGATGGAATGTTTATCGTTGATTCAATTCGTCCAATAGCTGAAGCAGCGTTTCTTCTTCACAGGATCCGTCTTCATGATTTTTCATGGTGCTGCAACCTTTTATCCTATCTCCCGTCTATAGTGGTGCAGCAAGTACATTTTACCAATTCATCATACGGCTTGGCTGTATCCTGGCGTTCTAGGATAATTTACAATTGGAGGATACCTACCATGAAAAAAATCTACAAAGTACTAGCAACCGCTACGGTTCTCGCGATGGCGGCACTGCCGATAGCAGCGAATGCACAGGACGTCCCTCCTGCTTCAGCCCATACGGGACAGAACAACATCATGAACCAGGTGAAGAAGAGCGTACCTGGGACCATGGGTTACATAACGGACTTCGTAAATGACAAAACAGGCAAATGGATTACCGTAACCGGCCGTGGTTTAGCGGCAACCGATCAACAAGAAATCAAGCTCTCCATATCCAAAGATACTAAAATTATCGATGCCAAAGGGAACCAAGTCCAGCTGCAAACGATCGTAGATAAACACAAAGCGATAAAGGCTTTCTACAGCCCAAACATAACGAAGAGCCTACCCGCTCAAGGTTCGGCGCTTACGATCATCGTTCAGGATAACGACCTTGCCGGTATGGATGGAACCATCGCTGAGGTAACCAAACAAGGCATTCTGGTGGAGGGAACCAATCTGTACAACGACAGTGAAGAGACCATTCTGCTTCATCTGGATCCAAAAGCGATAATCATCGATCAAAACGGCAGCACGCTGAAAGCAAGTGACCTGGAAGCCGGCATGAGCATTCGTGCTTTCTATGGACCTTATGTGGCGTTGAGCATGCCGCCTCAATCCTCAACGAATTATATACGTGTCAACACGAATACCGAGAATAACGATCAGGAGCAGGTATCCGGCATTGACGGCATCCTTACAGAAATGAAGGATGGAAGAATTACGATTTCCGGTAAACCAGCTAAAGCAGGTGACCTCGAATACGTCGTGCTCGCTGTTGATGGCGACACAAAGATTGTAGATGCTGGAGGCAAATCATTAACAGCCGAAGCCTTGAAATCAGGCCTGCGAATCGAAGCTGAATACGTGTCCGTGATTTACCCTGCCCTGCCGCATGCAGATAAGATTGTGGTCTCCGACACCTCAGCGCCCAAAGTCGAAGGTACGATAACTGCATCCGAGCGCACGTCCAAGGATCAACTGTATATCAATGTAGGTTCAGATCAATCCACGGACAACGACATCATCATCAACATCTCCAAGGATACACAAGTGATTGGACTGAATCCCGACGAGAAGCTGGAACCCGGCATGAAAATCGTGGTCTTCCACTCCCCGATCATGACCATGTCCATACCAGCATTCACTTCTGCCGAAGTGATTATGGTTCATGCCGACAAATAAGCTGCTTTTCCTGGTCGTTTGCTTGAGCTAAAATAAATGGCTAAAAACAAAAACCATCGTACTCAGAATTCCTGAATACGATGGTTTTTTAATGAATTAAGATATCAATCGTTACGGACTATTCCTCAAATTCCACGTTGTGATACACCTGCTGAACATCCTCGAGGTCTTCCAGTGCATCGATCAGCTTCTCGAACTGTACCTGTCCGTCTTCCGGTAAGGAGACAAAATTCTGTGCCAGCATGGTAAGCTCGGCAACGGTAAACTCCGTAATTCCAGCAGCCTTGAATGCTTCCTGAACCGCATGGAACTGATCGGGTTCAGCATAGACGATCACAGCTTCTTCCTCTTCCAGAATGTCACGTACATCCAGGTCGGCTTCAAGCAGCAGATCCATGACTTCCTCAGCCGACTTGCCTTCGACGCCGATTACTGCGGTAGGATCAAACATATAAGATACCGAACCGCTGACGCCCATATTGCCGCCGTTCTTATTAAAGGCAGAACGTACAGCAGGCGCCGTACGATTGACGTTGTTGGTTAAAGCGTCAACAATGATCATCGAACCATTCGGACCAAAACCTTCATAGCGCAGCTCTTCATAATTTTCATCCCCGCTGCCCTTGGCTTTATCCAAGGCGCGGTCAATAATGGCTTTCGGCACGTTGTATGTTTTGGCACGCTCAAGAACAACCTTCAGCGCACGGTTGGACTCGGGATCCGGCTCGCCTTTTTTGGCAGCAACATAGATTTCCACACCGAATTTCGCGTATACGCGACTTGTATTAGCATCCTTGGATGCTTTCTTTTCCTTAATATTATTCCATTTACGGCCCATACGTTTCCGCTCTCTTTCATCATTGAATCTGTAGCCGGTATTCAATAAATACCCCTGTCCATTATATCTCTATTAAGTCCCTTGAACAAGGTTAAGAGCGTAGATCCGGAAAATAGACACATGCCCTTCCTTAAAAATCAATCAGAGCTGATCACCGACTAGTAAGATCACCTTTCCCCTGCCATGACCTGTTTCAATAAGGCGATGCGCTTCCGGCGCCTCGTGCAGCGGAGATACCTCTCGAATATGAATTCGAATGTAACCCTTCATATACAACCCACCAGCTCCTTCTTTTTCGCGAGAATAAACTAGACAAAATAAAAAAAGAGTTGATATTTTATAGACAAAATAATATTATGTCTATGTAATAAACAACGGAATGCGCATTCGCTTGTTTTGTACGATATCCGATCTGTTACGTACAGATCCCGAAAGGAGACACCTTATTTTGCTTAACAATCCCTATGTTCGAACGATTGTCTTGTCACGCGTTCTCTTGAATCTTGGCATTTGGGTTCGTAACTTTGCCATTCTGCTATACGTTACCGACATGACAGGCAACAACCCTGTGTATGTGTCCCTCATATCCGTAGTCGAATTTGCACCCATTTTCTTGTTTGCCTTCATCGGCGGTACTTTCGCGGACCGCTGGCGACCTAAGCGTACGATGATTAGTTCTGATGCATTGTCTGGGGTATCGGTATTTCTCGTATTGATCGCCGTTCATAACGGGTCGTGGCAGGCATTGCTGGTACTCACATTTTTCTCAGCTGTTATGTCACAATTCTCTCAGCCCTCTGCGATGAAGCTGTTCAAACAGCATGTACCCGCTGATCAGCTGCAATCCGTGATGGCCATGTTTCAGTCTATGGTTGCCTTCTTTACGGTCATCGGCCCGATCGCAGGTGCGTTTGTATATCAAAAGTTCGGCATTGAAACATCGCTGATCGCAACAGGCGTGTTATTCCTGGGTTCTGGATTGATTCTGACTTTGCTGCCCCGTGATTTGCAGAAAGAGACACAAGCCAAGCAGCAGAATCTGAAACAAGAGCTTACCGAAGGCCTTCGCTATGTATGGAATAATCAAGCGCTCCGAACCCTTGGCGCGACCTTCGCCGCAGCTGGCTTGGCAGCGGGACTTATTCAGCCGCTCGCGATATTTGTGACGATTGAGAACCTTGGTCAGGATAAGTCATTCTTGCAATGGCTGTTAACGGTCAATGGTGCGGCGATGCTCGTCGGAGGAGGCTTCGTCATGGCATTTGCCAAGAAAATACCCCCACAAACCTTGCTAGCTCTCGGTCTGACCGTTAGTGCTATCGGGAACCTCGGTATCGGCTGGTCGACCAGCATCATGTTTACGCTGCTGCTTCTAGTGCTTAACGGATTCTTTTATCCCACCATCCACATTGGAATCAACACCCTGATCCTAAACCATACGGAGGGGCCGTACATTGGTCGGGTGGGCGGTACCCTAACCCCGATCTTTATGGGAATGATGGTGCTGGGCATGTCTTTGGGAGGATTGCTCAAAGACCAGCTGTCCCTGTTCGCCGTTTATGCGGTCAGCTCCCTCTTGTTCCTGACAGGTTCGGCGATACTGATCCCATTGTTTAAAAAGAAACCGAACACCGCCGCCGTATTGGAGCAATGAACAACCATAAAAGCCGCCTCCCATTTCAAGAGGCGGCTCTTTTTGTTTGAAATATGGGTTAAGACGGACGAACACCCCAAACGGTTTTAATTGATCTCAATCTAATGTACATAAACAAAACAAACCGGAGCTCTCCTAAAAGAGAAACTCCGGTTTGTTTAGTACTGAGTAGTACCATTATGCGTGAAATTGTTGTCCGTCCAATACTTCCTTCACGTAGCCGGCGCGAATGACAAAGTCACCGAAATGCTCGCCTTGCTCGCGTTCTTGTGCGTATTGCTTCATGATCGGACGAAGGGAATCCAAAATCTCGGCCTCACCGATGTTTTCCTTATAAAGCTTGTTTAGCCGGTGACCGGAGAAGCCTCCACCCAGGTACATATTATATTTGCCAGGCGCCTTTCCGATAAATGCGATTTCGGCCAGCATCGGTCTGGCACATCCATTCGGGCATCCGGTCATTCGAATGACGATATCCTCTTCGCGAAGTCCGTTCTCTTCCAGAATGACATCGATTTTATCCAATAACGTCGGCAGATATCGCTCGGATTCTGCCATCGCCAATCCACAGGTCGGTAGGGCTACACATGCCATGGAATTTCTTCTCAGGGCAGAATAATGATTACCGTCCGTAAGCCCGTAACGCTTGATGAGTTCTTCAATCTTTTTCTTCTTGTGGCTGCTGACATTGGCAACGATCAGATTCTGATTGCCCGTCAGACGGAAATCTCCATTATGGACTTGAGCGATTTCGCGCAGACCTGTCATCAGCAGGTAATCGGCTTCGTCTTTCACACGCCCGTTCTGGATGAACAGTGTAAAATGCCATTTGCCGTTGCTCCCTTTTACCCAGCCGTACCGATCGCCGTTATGGTCGAAATGGAACGGCTTTGCCTCCTCCAGCTTCCATCCCAGACGGCTGGTGAGCTCGTTGACAAACCAGTCAATCCCACGGTCATCAATCGTATATTTGAAACGAGCATGCTTGCGCACCGCACGGTCTCCGTAATCACGTTGAATCATCACCGTCTTCTCGGCCAAATCAACGATCTGCTCGGGTTTGCAGAAACCAATGACTTTCGCCACTTGTGGATAGGTCAACGTATCACCGTGCGTCATCCCCATGCCACCGCCTACAGAGACGTTAAAACCTTTCAACTCGCCGCCCTCAATGATCGCAATAAAGCCAAGATCTTGGGAAAATACATCAATATCATTGGAAGGCGGCACGGCCATCCCAATCTTGAATTTCCGCGGCAGGTACACCGGACCGTAGATCGGCTCCTGTTCCTCCGCATCCTGCAGGCTGTCTACGATCTTCTCGCCGTCCAGCCAAATCTCATGATACGCACGCGTCCGCGGATCGAGATGACTGCTAAGCATGCGTGCCCATTCGTATACCTCCGAATGAATTTCCGATTGATAAGGGTTCGGATTGCACATCACGTTACGATTCACGTCGCCGCAAGCAGCCAATGTGCTAAGCATGGCTTCATTGACTTCCTGAATGGTGCTCTTCATATTCCACTTCAATACACCGTGAAGCTGGAAAGACTGACGCGTTGTCAATCGAATCGTCCCGTTTGCATACTTCTGGGCTACGCGGTCCATCATCAGCCATTGCTCCGGCGTCACGACCCCGCCCGCGGCCCGAACACGAAGCATGAACTGGTAAGCAGGCTCCAGCTTTTGCTTGTGTCGTTCGTTACGCAAATCCCGGTCATCCTGCATATAACTGCCGTGGAATTTCATCAGCCGGTTATCGTCTTCGGGAATCGATGCCGTAATGCGATCCTCTAACGTCTCTACAAGACTGCCCCGCAGATAATTGCTTCGACGCTTGATGTCCTCGACATCGCTATGCGGCGCACTGTTTGGTGATACAAGGTTATTATCAGACATGTTTCTTTTCTCCTCTCGAAAACCACAGGGATGATCTTAATACACATCCCGCTGATAACGTTTCTGTTGCTGCATGAGCGTCAGATATTCCGCAGCTTCTTCCGGACTCATGCCGCCCTCTTGCTCGAGAATGGACCCGAGCGCGGAATGCACGTCATGAGCCATCCTCTTCTCATCGCCGCAGACATATACGCAAGCCCCTTCTTGGAGCCACTGGTATAGATCCTTGCTCTTCTCCAGCATGCGGTGCTGTACGTACACTTTTTTGTCCGTATCCCGAGAGAAAGCAACATCCATGCGCGTCAGTACTCCATCCTTCAACCAACGCTGCCATTCAATCTGGTAGAGGAAGTCCGTCGAGAAATGCTGATCTCCGTAGAACAACCATGATTTCCCTTCTGCCCCAGTCTCTTCCCGTTCCCCCAGAAAGGCTCTGAAAGGTGCCACGCCTGTACCAGGTCCGATCATAATGATCGGGGTATCCGGATTCTCGGGCAGCTTAAAGTTCGGGTTGTGCTGAACGTATACCGGCAGCGAATCGCCAGCTTCCAGACGCTCTGCCAATTGTACGGAGCAGACGCCATAGCGGTGGCGGCCATGTGCTTCATAACGGACCGTCCGAACGGTAACATGGACTTCATCGGGGAAGGCTTTGGAGCTGCTGGCAATCGAGTACAGCCTGGCAGGAATTTTGCGCAGTATGGATACAAATTCGCTTGCCGGCACTTGCTGCAGACCATAATCCTGTACCAGGTCGAGCAAATCCCTTTCTTCGATATAGGTACGCAATTCCTGCTCATGACCTGGCTCCAGCAATGTTCGAAGTCCTTCATTCCCTGAGACCTTAACCACTTGCTCGATCAGAGGTTTCGTGAGAACCGTAATTTCGTAGTGACGGAGCAAGGCATCCCGAAGCGCTCGCGCTTCACCATGTTTATTAATGACGACCACTTCATCAGCATTCCATCCCATAGCAGCGATAAGATCATCCACAAGCTGCGGATGATTTTCCGGATAGATTCCTAAGCTATCGCCCGGCTCATACTGCAAATTCGATCCTTCAAGAGAAATTTCGATATGACGTGTTTCACGGTCGGATCCTCTTCCGTTCAAATTCAAATTCTCGAGGATTTCCGCTTGAAATGGATTGCTTCTTGAAAATTCCGATTCCGTACTATCGCTCAGGGCTACCGCACTCCCATTTTCAACAACGAGTGATCCCGTTCCAGCCTCATTCAACGATAGAAGAACCTGGTTCATCCATTCAGCAGCCGACTCATCAAAGTCTACATCGCAGTCAACTCTTGGCGTCAGCCGCTTACCGCCCAATTCCTCAAGCCGCTTGTCGAAATCTTTACCCGTTTGGCAGAAAAATTCATACGAGGTATCCCCCAGCGCCAGTACGGAATATTGAAGATGGTCTACCTGAGGTGCCCGCTTGCTGTGCAGAAATTCATAGAATGGTATGGCGTTATCCGGCGGTTCGCCCTCTCCATGCGTACTGACGATAATAAGGAGATTCTGTAACTTCTTCAGGTTGTTCGGTTTAAAATCGCTCATAGAAGACATCGTGACCTGAAGGCCAACCTCTTCCAGCTTCTTCGATAACTTTTTCGATAATCCATGACCATTGCCTGTCTGGGATCCGTACAGGACTGTGACTTCTTTAGCAGCCGTCGCCACCGGTGCCGATACAGCGGCTGACGTGTTTGCTTGTGGTGCCGCCGCAACTGCTGCTGCGGCTGCCGTTCCCTGTAATGCAGCGATATATCCGCTGAGCCAGGTCCGCTGGGATTCCGTCAAAGTGGGCAGAAGGCGATTCAGCAGTTCCACCTGTTCCTGATTAAAAGGACTGTTCATTACTTGAAGTTCCAACAATATCCACCTCTCAAAAGCGCACATTATTAATTCCTACTATTACGATACAATTAATTTTATTACTCCTCTGAACCTATCACAGCTTACCTAGACCGGTCAATTACAATGTTCTTATAGCATTTATCAGTTTTACTAATAAATCGATTTTCCGGGTTTAACTATAGGAGAAACCCAGCCTGCTTTAGAGAATATCGATAATACAGAATGGTAATGATACCAATGATAAGGAGGAAGATGTCGGATGCAAAATCAGGATTGCAATTTTACGCCGCTGAAAAACAAATTGAAGGAACAGCTCACGGATATCACGAGACAATTGCAGCATATCATCGTCAATTTGGACCAGGGCAGTTCATGTCTGCTGGGCGAGCTGGATCTTGTCAGAACTAAATTTTTGGAAGCTGAATCGATTTCATCAACGTATTATCTCAATTGTTTTCTCTTCCCCTTCACCAGCAAATATCAAGAAATCGCTAAATCCATATATCATCTCAGTCAAAAAAATCTGGGTGCATTAATTGTGATTCAACGGGAAGACGGCCTGGATTCGTTAATAACGCCCGGCATTCCCTTGTCCGCAGAAATCACAAGCCCCCTGCTTGAATCCATATTCGTTCCAGGCAGCCCGCTTCACGACGGAGCTGTGCTCGTACGCAAAGAGATGATTATTTCCGCTGCGAACGTGCTGCCTTTAACAGCCAAAACCTACGGGGATCGCAAGCTCGGAACCCGTCATCGTGCAGCCATTGGCCTGTCGGAAATCAGCGATGCCCTGGTACTCGTTGTATCGGAGGAGACGGGTAAAACCTCCTTCTGCATGAAGGGCACTCTTTATCCTTTATCTATAAGCAGCCCCTAGTATTTGCTGTTGATTCGTACAGCCTCCTAGATAGCAAATGATGAGAAACCTTCTCAGAAGGCTTATGCTATCGTTGTCCTATAAAGACAAGGAAGGTGATTATCGATGAATTCATTTAAAGAAGGGACCGAAGTGTCATCCCCAAGAAAAGTAATCTATTCCATGATGGTATCGCTTGACGGTTTCATCGAAACCGAGGATCATCTTATCGATTGGTCCACGCCCGATGAGGAGCTGCACCGATACTTTAATGAGGCGGAGAACGAAATCGATATTCATTTATACGGCCGGCGACTCTACACCAATATGGCATCGTATTGGCCAACCGCAGATCTTAGTCCGGAGGCACCCGACTACGAAATTGAATATGCTCGGAAATGGAAGAATCAAAAGAAAATTGTTTTTTCCACGACGCTTGATCATGTGGATTGGAATTCTACTTTAGTCAGGGGTAATATTAAAGAGTTCATGGAGGAGCTGAAGCTCCAGCCTGGCCTGCACATGGATCTCGGGGGAGCCGGAATCGCTGCGTCCTTCATGGAGCAAGACTTAATTGATGAATACCGTCTTTATATCCATCCGATTGTTCTGGGAGGCGGCACGCCGATGTTCCATTCTCTCCGCAACCGGATTCATCTTCAGCTTGTTGAATCTCGAGCCTTTGGTTCGGGGGTTGTCCTCCTTCGATATCAACCGAAACCGACTTAACGAATTAGACCCAAACCATGCAAAAAAGAGCCACAGATCCTGTGGCTCTTCTTCATGGATTCATCCCATGACGGGGAAATTATTCAAATGTATAGGTCCAGAAACGTTCCGTTCCGAAGCGCTGCTCCACTTCCTTGGCTTTCATCTGTTTCTTGCCCAGCAGCTCTGCTGCCTGGAATTGAGAGCGATGGGCTTGAATGGAGTTCAGCTTCTGTACCATAAACATGGATACATCTTGATAAACATCCGGTTTACCCAATTCTTGCTCACAATTGTTGGAGAATGCCAGACATTGAACGACAGGTCTATCACCGGCCGGCATCCGCTGAATCGTCCGGATTACGGCTGCGCCCGTTGCGTCATGGTCAGGGTGAACGCTATATCCAGGGTAGAACGTGAACACCAGCGATGGCTTTATCTCCTGAAGCAGAGAGGCGATCGCGCTATCCAGCTTATTTTGATCCTCGAATTCAATCGTTTTATCATGGAAACCAAGCAATCTCAAATCCTGTATGCCTATCGCTTTGCAGGATTCCTCCAGCTCTGCTTTGCGAATGGTCGGTAATGTGATACGGTTCGCAAACGGAGGAATGCCCATATTGCGGCCCATCTCCCCAAGCGTTAAGCAGGCATAGGTAACATGAGCGCCTTCCATAATATATTTAGCCAATGTCCCGGATAAACCAAATGCTTCATCATCCGGGTGCGGCAATACGACCAGTATGTTTTGCTCCATCAATCCTCGTCTCCTCTCTCTATTAAAAAGGCTCCCGGCTCAGCTGCAAAGCGACAACCAGTTTACCCTGACTGTCATGACCCGCCATGATCAGCCGATCGGTATCCGTCTGTTCGAAATGGGTGAGTCCTTCCGTATACACCCAGCCTTGGCTCATTTTCAATCCAACCCGATAGGGTCCATTGCCGGATATCGAACCGTGGCTGTAACGAATCGTTGCATTTGTAATAAAGTTAGCCGCTGGGTGCTTCGAGCTGTCATAATGGGCAGCGTAAGCGCCTGTCGTCATCTCAAGATGAATATATAAATCCTGATCCTTCAATTTATCAATCATTTGTTGTACTTCAGTTTGATTTATGAGTTCCATAATTCCCTCCAATATAAAGAATCACAACATGTAAGCAGTCGATATGATAATTCTATCATAATTATAGTGCAGGACGAAATTACACGAACCCGATGAGCATATTAACTCACAGCAAAAAGAGAGGCGTATTCCGGCTGTGCTGCATAGGTTCTAAGGTCGTGTTCCGAAATAACCGTATAACCTTCCCTGCGCAGCAGAGCCGTAGTCACGCCATAACCGGCTATCTTCTCATTGGCAAATTCTCCGTTATAAATCATGGCACTGCCGCAGGAAGGACTGCTCTCTTTCAGTACGATCAGCAATGCTCCGAGCTCTTGTGCCACTCGAAGCGCTTGGTGGGCACCTTTTAAATACATCTCGGTCACGTCTTTCCCGGATAACTCAACAACTCTAGCATTCCCTGCCAGTACGTCATCGCCGTTTCCTCCAACGATCTCCGCAGGCTCCCGTGGAGTTGAGAATCCGCCAAGCAGTTCGGGACATACGGTCACAGCTTTCTTCGCTTCAACCAGCTGCTGAATATTCGCATCCAAGCTGTCCGTAGCGTTATAACGAACCTTCAAACCGGCTAAACATGAGCTTACAACAATCACAGGGGCCACCTCAAATCTCTCGTTCTTACTTACATACTGCATACTACTACCCTAAGCCGTTCGCCCTCATTCAAGTATCAGGAATCGGAACCCAAATGTCAACGAAATGCAATGAAGAGTTGCAAGGTGTGCGGTCCCCTTCAATGCCAAAAATGTATCAATATACGAACCGATCCTCTCCATGGCTCAACGCAGCATGGGAGCAACCCTCTTGAGGAAGTGATTCATTAATAATGGCAGAGAAATCAGAATCGGCGGATCATCCAGCCGGGGAACATGCAGGGTTACATGAAGATGCGGGGTCTTAGCATTTGGGGTAACGATAATGGGTTCCTTCGAACGAGTACGCAGCGTGGTCGACTTAGGAAGCAAGAAATCAACCGCCTGCATACCCCATGGGACCGAGGTAGCCATCAGATAATATGTTCCGGGTCTGACGTCTCCGAACCGGAACGAGCCGACGGAAGATAACAAAGTTCCGTATAATGGAAGCCCTTCGGGAATCGGCTTGGCGAACAGCCCGATCAAGATGACGCCCTGAAAGGGAGCCATTGCCTCTACCGTGCCCTCAACTGTCAGATTGGGATTCTCTACCGGTATGGAGTCACGCCAGCTGTTCAGTTTCTGCAGGGAGGACAGATGCTCGTCCGCCTCATCCTTCGAATTCCGAAACTGGGAAGGGGTCACTCCTACTCTTTCCGTGAAGCGTGTCGTAAATGTGCCCAGACTCTGCTGACCGATCTCCATGGCGATATCCCGGATACTCAGATGGGTATGTAATAGCAAGTCCTTCGCCTTCTCCAAACGAAGCGAGGACACGTAATATAATGGTGGCAGTCCGATTCGATCTTTAAATATACGCGAAAAATGATATGGGCTGTATCCTATGTAATCCGCCAGTGTCGATAACGGAAGAGGCTCATAAATATTTTTGTGAATATACGCGATTACCTCATCGATTTCAGCATATCGATCAGTCATCAGGTCTGCACCATCCTTCATTCCGGATATTATGTATGGGTCCGATCCAACTCTCCCGAGGAACAATTGTTCGCATTCATACTATCATATCCATCTAAAAAATGGAAGCTTTTATATGTTAAAAATATCACCATGCAAGTATCATAAAGCACATAAAAAAGCCGCGCTGCAAGCGCGGCTTTTTTACCATTAATCCAAGTCCGGAATATGAATCTCAACCTCTTTTTTGCTTTGGGAAGACCGCAAAATGCCGTCCAGAATCGCTTGATTCCGAAGCACCTGCTCGCCCGGGATCGGCGCCGGCTTGCCTTCGCGCACAGCGCTTACGAAATCCTTGATTTTCTCCTCAAATACGTTAAGCTCATGGCTGATCAGCGGTATGGCGCTTTCGGTATGATGACCTTGGATATCGTGGAACAAGGAGATCGATCCTACCTTCCCGTCCCACACACCGCTCCAAGGGCCTGAGCCTGCAGGTGTAATCTTCATGCCCGCATCCGTTCCAAGGAACATGGTCGCCCCCAGGGTATCCATATGCATAGCCCATGAAGTCTTAAAGTTAAGCACAAGATCTCCTTCGAATCGAATCATCGCTACGCCGAAATCCTCAACATTGAACGCTCCGGATTCGGAGTGGTATTTGGGGTTCGTTCCAAAATAATTCGATGTATACGCGGTGACCGTCAACGGCTTGGGATAACCCAGCGCGTTCAGGGCCATGTCCAAGGAATAACAGCCAATGTCCGCCATGGCGCCTGCCCCTGAAATCTCCTGCCGGACAAACGTGCCGCCCGGCATTCCACGGCGGCGACCGCCCCCGGTTTCCACATAATACACTTTTCCAAGCTCGCCGTTTTGAATCAGATTCTTAATGATGCCCATGTTCGGATCATAACGCGGCTGGAAACCCACATTGAGCATGTTCCCGGTTTTCTTCGAGATCTGGACCATCTCGATAGCTTCATCCAAAGTGACCGACATCGGTTTTTCGAGCATTACGTGTTTGCCCGCTGACAGCGCATCGACCGTGGTGCTGTAATGAGCGACGTTGGGCGTACAAATGCTTACGCCATCCAGGTCGAGATCTAACAATCTGCGGTGATCATCAAATCCGATTGCCCCCTGCAGTCCCCAGCGCTCAATAAATTGATCGGCTCTGCCGGGTAAAATATCAGCTACGGCGACAATCTGTACATCGTCGATTCGTTTATAATATTTTGCATGCTCCCCCGCAATGCCGCCGCTTCCAATAATTCCAATTCGAATGGTTTTGCCCATGGCTGATACTCCCCCTACAATTTCACATTCATTGCTCGATATGTTGATGGCGTATATCCATATCTCTTTCGAAACACGGTATGCAAATAACTTCCGCTTGAGAAGCCTTCGTGGATGGCGATTTTATCAATCGACCAATTGGTATCAATTAGCTTCCTGCATACGGCTTCAAGGCGGACGTGTTCCAGTATTTCGCTGAAGGACTGCCCTTCCGCCTGCTCCTTGAATATTCGCTGCAGCTGCCTCGAACTGATATGCAGCTTCTCCGCCACGTCATCCAGTACAACCTCTCCCGAAGAGTTCGCATGTATATACTCCAGCGCCAATTGATAGCGGTAAGCCTTCATATCCCGTGAAGGCAGCTCCGCTTCCGATGGCTCGGATTCATATGCACGTACAGCGCGCAGCAATATTTGAATAATGCACTGCTTAATCGTTGTATACAGACCCGAATACTTCTCCTGCGAAGCCTGATAAGCCTCAAGGAAATAAGGCATCGCACGATGGATATCCATCGTTGGCTTCAGCGGTAATCCCCTCAGCTTCTCCATACAGTCATCGGCTTCCGCCATTTCCCATGGATCCGAAACAGGCAGGGCCGGGCTCTCATGATCGGATACCTCATCGCGTGAAATAATGTCCACGTGCAGACATAATTCGTCCATTGGCTCTGCTGTATCCGCCTCCTGATAATGAAGCACATTCGGACCCGTTAAATAAAACATGCCTTCCCGCAGCGGATAAGGCTCCTCTTCCATAATAACGGTCCCCTTGCCGCGGGGTATGAAATGAAACTCATACTCCGCATGCTTGTGGAAGGAGACAATCTTTCCTGGCGGAAAGGTGGTGAGATGGAACCGAAGAACCCGGATCTCATAACGTCCCCAATAAACTCTCAGATCAAGCCGCTCCAAGGCATCCTGCCGATCTTTCATCAATTCGTATGGAAAATGGTTATTCATCCTGATGCATCATCCCTGTATCTTATGCTTGCAGTTCATCCAAACGAATGGCTCGATGCTCTTTGGCCGAACGGTTGGATGCTTCCATCAGTTTGGTTAGTTCAACCGCATATGCGATATTTTCCTCTGCAATGGTATCTTCTTGAATGTGGGAAATCCATTGTTCAAATGCACTTGCACGATTCGCCGGTACCGGCAGCTCAACCCAAGCATCCTTGTACTCTTCTTTTTTCGTTGAACGAATCAGAAGTTTGCTATCCGGCGTACCGTACAGGATCGTACCATCCGTACCATGAATTTCAATCGTAAATGGTGAGAAGCTGTTAACAAATCCGGCTTCTACGACACCGACAGCCCCCGTAGCCGTAGAGAGGGTAGCAACGGCGTTGTCTTCCACCTCTTTACCCGTGATGTATCCGAAATTCGCATGGACATCAACCGCTTCTTCACCGAGGAACAAGCGTGTCAAATACATCGGATGGCAGCCCAGATCGATCAGGGCGCCTCCGCGGCACTCCTCCAGGCTGTAGAAATGCTCAGGCAGCCAACCGGCAGTCGCGCCATTATGAGATAAGCGAACGCGAACGAGTGTTACGGTGCCGAGCAGCTCCTGCTGCAATACCTCACGGATCGCCAAGGTGTAGCCGTCATTCAGTCGCGGTAGCGATACCGTGAATTTGATTTGGTTCTCATTCACGGCTTTGATAATATCGTTGACCTCTTGAAGGGTGGCGGCAATTACTTTTTCCGTGAAAATGTGTTTGCCTGCTGCCGCTGCTTTCAACATTACTTCTCTATGCATGGATGTCGGAGCATCCACGATCACGGCATCGATCTCGTCACTTTGCAGCATGTCATCCAGGGACTCATAAAAAGATACGCCTTGCTTCTCCGCAGCTTCTCTTCCGCGCTCCGGGTTCTCATCCCATACCGCTACGATTTGAGCATCCGGATGCTCCTGTGCTTGTTTCGTATAATCCCAAGCGTGCACATGCCAATAACTAATTTTTCCGATTCTAATCATTCTCGTCACCTCAGTATCTAATATTAAGACATCATGCCATTAATCTATCACACGAACCGCCCGATTCACAGTGTAAAATTGCGACAATCAAGTTAGATATCACGACATGGTGACACATAAAAAACTCCGCCTGGTGACGGAGTAGGATGTGTAGCAACTACAATTTCAATCGTTCTCTTGCCGATGTGATATGTGCAGTATGGTGCTTCCCATGCCAGGCGTACATGCCCGTGGCGTATTCCAGGCTGGTTTTTTGCTGGTTCTCGGGATGATAGAACGTTCTGAGATAGTCTTCGTTACTCATGATGTCTAATAAAGCGGCCCATCTGGCGTGTATGCCTTCAATCAATACAAGCGATGCGTCAACATCCAGAGTCAATGAATCCTGGAGGGCTGCCCACTTCTGCTCGTCATACGGTTTAATCGTCGGATTGTCTTCCGTTAAAGCAAGTTTGAACCGGATATAGCTGTTCATATGACTGTCTGCCAGATGGTGAACGACCTGTCGGATGCTCCAGCCTCCATCTCGATAAGATAAATTCAGCTGCTCCTGGCTCAGTCCCTGGACTGCCGCCTTCAGTTTCTCCGGCAGGCTCTTAATCTCTTGAATCCAGAGCTCCCTTTGTTCAGGCGTCGATTGCCCTTCCCATTCAAATTGTCCTATCGGGTATCTCAAATCCATGTTCCCTCACTCCTTGACCATCATTTTTTGCATAACTCGTATGTAATGATAGTAGCATTTTACAACGAGCCCAATAATTCTTCAATTTCGTTCATTTGTCCGTTCGATAACGGTCCGAAAAGAGCGGCTCCAGTTAACTCCTCTACTTGCTTCCTCGTTTTAAATCCTGGAATCGGGATCGCCGCGTGGCTTCTTCCCCAAATCCATGCCAGCGCCCCTTGAACCAAAGTCCGATCTTCACTGGTTAGAATCTCCCGGACCGCCTCAAGTTTAGTCAGGAACGACGGTACGGGTTTACCGTCCTTGAAGTAGGAAACCCAATCGTGACCGCTCCCCCTGACATCTTGATCACTGAATCTGGAGTCGTGATTAAACTTCCCGCTCAACAGTCCCATAGCCAAAGGGGTATTATTGATGCTTGCTAAACCATAACGCTCGCAAAGGGCAAGCATTTCCTTGTCGTCACTGAGAACATTCAGCACGTGTTGGATTGCCGCTGCTTCCGATTTTTGAGCGAAAATTTTTGCATTGTCCACATCCCATGTACTCCAACCATACGTACGGATCAGTCCTTCTTGACGAAGACCATTCAAGGTATCAATCACTGATTCTACCTCGCCAAGACTTAATCCGCCTACATGAATTTGATAGACGTCAATATAATCGGTATCCAGGCGTTGAAGTGATCGCTCGCACGCGCTGCGAACATAATCCGCTGATACATTGTGACGAGTGAAAACTTCCTTTGTTGACTCATCATACGTATAACCGAATTTGGTGGCTATCACCGCTTCCTGCCGTCTTCCCTTTAGCGCTTGGCCCAGGACCCGTTCACTATGCCCCGTTCCGTACACATCTGCCGTATCAAAAAAGTTAACGCCTCTTTCCAATGCGGCATGAATTCCCGCCATAGATTCGCGTTCGTCCACCTCTCCCCATCCATCCGCCAAGCCGTCCAATGTAAATTTCCCGCCGATGGCCCAGCAGCCCAGACCGAGCGGACTTACCGATATTTGCGATCTGCCTAACATTCTGTTCATTGTTATTTCCTCCCTTTTCTTATCGCTTCGTCCACCATTATAATAAGGAAAATGGCTCGTGATGAGATCCAATGATTCCTGTTTTGGAGGAACCAATGTTAGAGGAGGGATACGATGTACGGCATTTATATCAACCGTGAATCTAAACTGCCCGTAACCCGTCAGATCTGTCAGCAGCTGCGAAGGATCATCGAAGCGGGACAGCTGACTGCCGGAACACGTCTGCTGCCTACACGCGTTCTGGCAAAAGAATGGGGGATTGCGCGTAATGTCGTCATTGAGGTATACGAGCAGCTGACGGCTGAAGGATATCTGGAAGGACGGATAGGATCAGGCACCTATGTAGCGGAAGGTATCCTCCCCTCTCCCAATCCGCGTACCGCTCCACCTTCGAGCACGCAGCCGATCCAGAGGCAGATCACAACTGGACTTGAACACGTTATTGATTTTGCGACGGGCGTTCCCGATCAGAACATGTTTCCAAGACACATCTGGGCCAAGTATTTGAAAGAAGCAGCTGAATCTTCCGAATATGCAGACCCTGATTACGGTCACATCAAAGGTGATTCGGCTCTGCGCTCTGCGATTTGCGACTATGTATTCCGGGCTAAAGGCATTCAATGCTCACCCGAACAAATGGTGATTGTGTCCGGTGCCACTGAAGGCTTCTCTCTTCTTGCCAGATCGTTATCTTCCAGATTTCATTCCATTTATATCGAAGACCCGACAATCGATATTACCCGGGATATTTTTCAGACGATGAACTATAATCTTATTCCGGTTGAGGTTGATCACAGCGGAATGCGCGTCGATACCTTGGCAAGTATCACACCAGGTCATCTGGTTTTATTAACCCCGTCACATCAGTTTCCAACCGGCAGCGTATTATCCATTCAGCGCAGACATCAGGTCATTCGGATGCTGGAGGAAGCCGACTCTTTTGCTATTGAAGATGATTATGACAGCGAGTTCCGGCTTCGAGGAATCCCTGTGCCTCCTCTACAGACGCTGTCCCCTTCCAGAGTGATCTATGTGGGAACGTTCAGCAAAACGCTGTCGCCCAGCCTTCGGATCGGATTCATGATTGTTCCGCCGAGTCTAACCGATACCATTGCCGAAATGAAAGATAAACTGAATTTACAAACCCCATACATCATTCAAAAAGCATTAAGCCAATATATGTTGGACGGGCATCTGGAACGACATATCCATACGATGAAGAAAATGTATAAAAAACGACGTAATGCATTGACGGAGCGGCTTCAGCACTTATTCGGACAGGATATTTCCATTCTCGGCGATGATGCGGGAATGCATCTTCAGATTATTTTCCATCCGGAACCCTACGCCCTTCTTCCATGGAATGACACGGCTTCTTACGGGTTCCGTGTTGAGCCTGTATCGAATTACAGGATCTCATCCTCTAGCCCCCTCCGTTCAACGGGTATCGTGTTAGGATATGGAAACCTGTCTTTAGAAGAGATCGAGGAAGGATTACGCCGGCTTTACTTATTTGCTTCCTCTTGCAGGACCTCTACGTGAATGGACACATTATGGATGTTAGACAGATTCATTCTTCCATCTACTAATTAAAAATGGCTCGTCCGCTGTATGCGAACCGAGCCATTTCTGTTTGATCCAGGAAATCCGCTGTCAATCTCCCGCAATCCTTTCAAAATTACGCAGCGTCCGAAGTGCATTCAATGTCAGAACGCCCTTCCATTCCTCTTTGGCCAACGGCCATACCTCTTCGTACTGGTACCAGCTCCAATTGGGCTCCCAGGCACCATCTTCCCCTTGATCCTCTATGAGCAAATCCAGTTCCAGCGGCAGAAACTCCTGGTATTTAGCAAAATAAGGTGAATTCGGAGAATCTATAATACTGAGAGGCGTTGCTCCGTATCCCTCGCGGCTGCCAGGATCCCTGCTTATACAGTTATCCATGAAGGCCTCAAGTGTTTCTCCGATCTCGGACGCCTGCTCTTTCGGCAATCTTTCGTTCAGGCGCAAATAACAAAACAATTCATGCATTTCGTTAAGATCGCTGGTTTGTTTCAGGTAGTTCACAGCATAATCAATCCTTGATTCCAACGATTCCCAAGGGTATAACTCCCGCTCGTCGATAAAATAGGCCATGATATCCGCATTGGGATTTCCCCAATGATCCTTGAAGGCACCGTACTGCCACCATATCGCCCTCGGAGACTGCTCCGCTTCCTTAGGGATAATGTCCCACCCTGACCGTTCTGGCATATAAGAATGCTCAAGATACTTTAACGCGGATATAACCTGTTCGTTCCGCTCCGGGTGATCTGGATTCAACCGAAGAATCTCAAGCGCTCTGGTTGTTGCCAGAGCAGATGACTCTTTGCAGCGAAGATCGGGCTCAAGTCCATGTCCAAATCCACCGTCCTCGTTCTGATAGCTGGCAAGCTCAGTTAACACGTCCGTAAATACCCCGTCCTCGAATTCGTACCGGAACAATGCCCGTTCAAGGTCCCTGGCCTGGTGCAGCATATATTGCCTGGCTTGTTCAAATCGCATCTGGTTTAGCTTCTTCACTTGGATTCCAACTCCTCGTAGAAAGTGATTCGGTTGCCGAATGGATCCGTAACACATACCTCTTTGCTGTTCCAGGGGGCGATCTCGATTCCAGGCCTGGAATACGGATAGTTCTGGCTTAACAGCTGTTTGTGAAAATCTTCAATCCCTTCCATCTCCACGCGAATGGCTGCTCCTGGGGAACAGTCACCGTAATGCTCAGTCAAATGAATCGTTAACGAATCCTTTGTTATTTGCATGTAGAGTGGTGCCGAATCGTCAAACCGATGTTCCCAATCCAAGGTAAAACCAAGATATTGAATATAGAACTCCCTTGCCTTCGTTTCATCGAATACCCTGAATAATGGTATGATTTTGCTCATCATCTGCCCCCTACTACATCCTGTATTTTTCAAACTCATTATGTATGTGCTGCTGACTTATTAAGAATATATCATAAATTCTGCAAGGATTGTCCAAATCATAAAAACCCAGCACAGATACCATAAACACGCTGCCGGGCCCTCTTTGACAAATATTCATTTCATTTATAACTATTCATTCCGGGTCACTTTGGACAGCTTCTTGGCTTTCTCGCGTTTAACACGACTCCACACCAGCAAAACGAGAAAAGAGCTAGCCAGACAAATAAAAATCACCTTCAAATAATGTTCAACCACATTCAGAATGTACTGCCATTGTTCTCCGAATATGAAACCTATGCTGAAAAAGACCAGCACCCATGAAGCCACGCCTGTGTATCCATACAGCCACACCGTTCGATAGGGAACCCGAATCATGCCGATAAAATACCCGATAAATTGCCTGACCCCGGGGATGAAAAAACAAATAATGAGCAGCTTATTTCCATACTTGTTGTAATAAGCCTGCGTCTTCTCTACAAGGGACGGCTTGATAAACAGCCATTTTCCATAGCGCTCTATAAGCGGCATACCCAGCTTGTATCCCAGGATATAGGTAATGGTCAACCCCATGGCCGCTCCCATAAAAGCAGATCCAACTGCCGGAACCATATCGATGATTCCTTTATAGGTTAAGAACCCCGTATAGGTTAAGGTACTGTTTCCAGGAGGAATTGGAAGAGCAATAAAATCAAGGGGGAGCCCAATCAATAACACCAGGTAACCGTATTGTTCAAACAACTGCTCAACCAATTCAAACAAATTCATGGGGAAAACTCCTTCATCTTACCGATAACTGTCATAGTAGTGTTGTAGAGCATCATTTACATAAACTTCTCTGTTCAGCACTTCGTAGGGCACCAGATTCATATCTTCAGACCATTCACGAGAAAGGCGCTGATTCTGTTGAATATCCATCAATCTTGTCAGGACCAGCAAAGCCGAATCTTTATGCGTGTTTATGGCCGCCCGCCGTTTCATCTCTTGCAGCAAGGACGGGCTCGTAATTAATGTCAGCAGCTGGTGTTTCAATTCACCGGCCATGGCTTGACGTGCCACGCCTATTCCAACCAGGTAGTCCGCATTATCCTGCTCTTGGCCTGGCAGGGGTTTCACTAGCAGCATCGGGCGCTCCATCGTTAATGCCTCGGAAATCGTGAGTCCTCCCGGCTTTGTTACCATTAGGTCCGCTATCGCCATCAATTCATGCATACGATCCACATAACCCATGACAGTGATCTGCGGATGATCTAAAAATTCTTCGAGCAGCACTTGATATAACTTCACGTTACGGCCGCACACGACCATAAACCGAACACCCTGCGGATATGCCCTTGATTTTAAGAGCTCGATAATTTCTTTATCGATCATCCCTTCTCCACCGCCCATGATCAGCACGACCTGTTCGGATGGACGCAAGCCATAATAATCTCGGAGCCGTTCCGAATCGACCGGTTGACTATACATTGGATTGACGGGTATGCCGGTGACGGAGATCTTTTCGCTTGGCACGCCTTTACGCTCCAAAGCAACCTGTACCACATCGGAACCAACCATGTAATAATCCGTATGAGAGTGTATCCAGTAACTGTGATCCGTGTGGTCCGTCATGACGGTTGCCGTCGGCACATTTGTGTAGCCCATCGCTTTCAGCAGAGACATGCCCGCTGCTGCCGGCGGAAACGTACTGACCACGATAGCCGGATTTTCCGTTTCCAGCATCGTGCTGAGCTTGTGAAGACTGAAGGTGCTGAAGCGTTTCAGCATCTGGATGAGCGTGTTTTCCTCGCGCGTTTTTTGGAATAAATAGCCGTAAACGGATGGAAAATGCTTCATCCATTGCACAAAGAAAAACTGACCGGCCACATGCAGCCGTGGATGGGTTAACTCCATGTAATCGACGACTTTAACGCGCAGATGAGGGTAGTTTCTTTTAGCTGATTCCACAATGGCCTTTGATGCCTGGTTGTGACCCTCTCCCAGACTTCCGGTTAATATGATGATTTTTTGCTCATATATGGATCTCATGAATAGGACTCCTTATCTAACGTTATGTGATTCCAATGACATGCATCAGGTATACGACCAGCCATCCGGAACCGAATCCAATCAGACTGCCTGCCAGGCAATCGGTTGGGTAATGATATCCCCAATATATACGGGATAAACCGACCAGCACAGCCAGGATAAGCAGCAGTATCGTCGGCAGCGGAGATACGAGAAACAACAGCGGTGTAATGACGGCAAAGATCGCCGTGGTATGTCCTGACGGGAAGGAGTAGTCCTTCAATGGGAAATTTCCGATCTTCACCTGCTCCAGAACCCGGAACGGACGATCTCTTCTGACGATCTTCTTAATGAGGACAACAATCAGATGGCTAACGGTTAATGCAATGGCACTCTGATATGCCGTTATATCCCATGCTTCAAATGCAGCCCAGGCGATGAGCAGTGCGCTCAGAATCGTAAAGGTGGCTCCACCGAGATGGGTGATTCCGGCGAACAAGCGATCAAAGGCTCTGTTGCTGATCGTCTGGTTGCACCAGACGAATACCCGGTGATCAAATCTTCGTAATCGCTCTATCATTCATTCTTCACCTGCCGTAACATCAATTGAATCTTTTGAACCCTGCACGACAGGGACCTCCGAACGTTTCTTCCTGCGGTTCTTGATAAAGCGAACCGTCAGCCAGACTCCTCCAATCAGGGCACCTACGGACAACAAAATAATTGTAAGCACGCTGTCCACCATATTCTCTGCAGCACGCCCATATACGTAGAACAGCACACCTACGGTATAGAACTTCACAGCGCGTCCGATCGCTGCGTAGCTGAGAAGTTTCCATAAGGGATAACTCATGCAGCCGGATAGAATGGTGAAAATTTTGAAGGGTATCGGCGTAAACGCACCGACAAGGATAGCGGCTTCGCCATGCTTGGTAAACAACGCCGTGGCGGAATCGTACCATTTTTTCTTCATGATCTTGGTTAAGACCAAATTTCCGGAAACCTTGCCGATTCCATAACCGATCGGCGTCCCGATCAGGCAGCCGACAAATCCGATCGTGGCGAGCCAGATCGCACGGTCCGGACTCAATGCACTTAAAGACAATTGCGAGAAAAGCGCCGGAATCGGAAAAATAATCGCATCGATCATAGCATGAATAAATAATCCGATATCGCCCAAATTACGTAAAAAATCCATCAGGCCTTGTCTCCTCTGCTAGGCTACACACTTGGCAGCTCGTATATTGTGCGATATCGTTGGTCAAATCCAATTTCGAAATCATCCGTTCACATTCCTCTCCCACATCATGTTAATGCAAGGATATCATGATCGGAGAAGGATGCCTTCCGTCTTCAGACGATAATTAACCTAGACTTAGGTCTAGATACTAATAGTAGATATAATATAGTAGATATAGTATAAACGAGTTTTATGATCAATTAGTTGAGTTTATAACCATTTGGATCAAAAACAAAAAAACAGCTTGGCCGCAATGTGCGGCCAAGCTGCCAAGCTCCAAGACCATGAACTATTCAAATTCACAAATTTGCGCGACCTCTCGGATCGAGTTCACCACATGATCGGCCTGCGATAAGTCCTGATTCCCCGAATTCGGGTTCACGAAGCCGATGCATGTCATGCCAGCCGCCTTCGCTGCAGCCACGCCATGCCGGGCATCCTCAAGCACCATGCAATGCTCCGGATCCACACCGAGCAATTCAGCCGCCTTAAGATATACATCCGGCGCCGGTTTTCCCTTCTCCACTTCTTCACCGCTCACTACGCATTCAAAATGTTCCAAGAGATCGAACTTACGCAAGACGGCCGAAATGAATACAGGTGGCGATGATGATGCAATAGCCGCCGGTATGTTACGCGCTTTAAGCTCCGCAAGGAGCTCTCGTATCCCATCAATAGGCTCCATTTCCCGTGAGGTGAGTATTTCAATTTTATTGGACAATTGGTATTCAATGATTTCCGAAACGGATTGGGTAAGCTGATGTTCATCTTTAATGGCTGCCCACATCTCCGGATTGGTCATGCCTACATACTTCTCCAGCTGTTCATGAGTTATCGCCGATCCGTAGTCGTTCATCACCTGAATATCGACTTCAAAGTGAAGCGGTTCGCTGTCAATAATGACTCCATCCATGTCAAAGATAAATGCCTGTATCATGTTCATACTCCTTTGTTGAAATGTTTTTTGTTAACGCCAGATTATATCGAGTACCGTTCCCAGCACTCCGGATTTATGGCCTCTGAGCACATCGGGATTGAATACTTCGACGAAGCCGCATCGGGTGCAGGATACGAAAAGATCACTCAAATGAAATAATATCGTGCAGTTCCATAAGCGAATGAATCTCATACTTAGGTTGAATGGATGTCGGGTTTGCCTTGCGCAGCGGATTATACCAGCAGGTATCAATCCCGTAATGAATGCCTCCTTGTATATCGGAAGTTAACGAATCGCCGACAATGAGAACCTCCTTCTTGTTGGGGTGATTCAACTTATCGAAGGCATAATCGAATATCCCTTTGTGAGGCTTTTGGGACCCGGCATCCTCCGAAACAATGATGCATTCAAAGGTGTTGCATAACGGCGACCGGCTGATTCGGTTAAACTGCACTTCCTTAATTCCGTTCGTGATGATAGCCATTCGTTGGCCGCGTTCGGCCAGTTGACTGCACAGCTCTTCTGCCCCTTCCATCAGAAAGGAGCCTTGCCCTAAATATTTTATGTAAACATCGCTAAAGGCATCGGCGTCCAAGGCGCACTTAATGCCGTGTTCTGCCAACAGCCGGTCAAACCTGGCCGTACGCAATTCACGCTGTGTAACCTTCCCCTGCTCGAAATCACTCCACAACTGCTGATTAATGCGTCTGTAGCTGTCTACGATGGCATCCGTGCACTCCTGATCAATCTCGCCAAAAACACCGGATAACGCAAAAGCCTCCGACTTGGCGTAGTCGTATAATGTTTCATCTGCATCAAATAAAATAACGTTGTAACGCACGGCTGCCCTCCTTACATGCTGCTTAACTCATTGCAAACTGGATTGTTGATTCAATTCCCTAATCTTTTGCCTTCTTTGGTCCTCTAGATGATCCCTGTTACTCTTTACCAGCTCCGTTAGACGAACGAGTATGAACAACAACAACGTAATGATTGCCCCTGCTGCTAATATCATCATGATCCATTCATTTACTGCAAAGAGCATAGTTAGAAGCAATTCAATCAAAATGAAGATTCCCGCTCCAAGGACAAGTTGTTTCATAATGCCTCCTTAACTCTCTCTGCGGAGTTTATAGAGATGATGCCGCTCCTGCTCAAGCTCGATTTCGCCCATATATTTAAACCCGCATTTTTGGATCACTTTATTGGAGGCATGATTATGAACGACGGCTACAGCACTTAGCTCGAGCTCATTTGTGTTACGGAACAAGAACTGAATTAATGCCCGTACAGCTTGCGTTGTGTATCCCTTATTGTAATACCGATTGGAAATTCCGTACATGATCTCTCTATTAGGCGGGGGCAGTTCTTCCTTAGGACCTGTATTGCACCAGCCGATACATTCGCCTGTTTCTTTCAAGACTATGGCTAGCCGCAGACGCAGCTGCCCCACATCCCCGCCGTCATGAACGGCCTGCAAGAACTGCCGATTCTCCACAATCTCATAGTGAGTTAACCATTAAGTCGTTGTTCCCTCGATACATCCCAACCGGGGAGGAACTGTCTGATCTCCGGTTCGTGCGTGATCTTAAAGATCGCATCAAGGTCTTCCATCTTATACTCCCTGAGCAGGATGTCCTCACATTCAATGGTGAAGGGCATTCCTTGAGAATCGATTTTTGTCTTATTGTTCAATATAGTCCTCCTGCATTCATTGCTCAATTCCCCTTGCCCATGACGAGGGCTATCAGCTGATCGGGCCGAGTATAAATCTCATCCGGCTCAACGCCAAATTGTGCGTTCTGCACGGTATCAAACCAATGCGCTCCAATGGTGAACACCTGGGCTGATTTACCTGCCGCTATATCGGCATCGCTGTCGCCGACAAAAACCACGTCCGATGTGCTCAGGCTCAACAATTGAACGGCTTTGAATATCCCTTCCGGGTCCGGCTTGGAACGTTCAACCTCATCACCCGTGATGGTAGCAGCAAAAAAAACGTCCAGCTCCAGATTTCTAAGACAGATATCCAGGCACCTTCTGCTCTTGCCCGTAATAATGACCATGGGTATTTGTAAATCCCACAACTTCGAGATTAGATTCTGGATCGATTCCGACACCTGTACATGCTTCTGAAAATCCTTCTCAAACACTTCGTAATAATATTCTACGGCTTCGTCAACATGGGCTGGATTCGAGAGATAATTAGTTATAATCTCTTCCTCCGTTGGCCCAAACGTCTGCACGATTTCCGCATCCGTCAACGTTTTGCCTTCATATTTCAAGAAAACCGCCCGGAACGCTTTAAACGAAAGCGGCAACGTATCTGCTAATGTACCATCAAAATCAAACAGCACTGCCTGAATGGTGGACATACCTCGCTCCCCTTTCATCCTTTGCTTCAAGAACGACTATACACCATCCCACTCAGACTAAATTCATCCTCATCTGAATGGTAATCATTTTCCGATCATCATCTAACGTCGTAATACGGACATCGAAGGGCTCAAATCCAAGCTTATGATAAAACACAAGACCTCTGGAATTGGTATTATGGCAGCTAAGATAAAAGCAAGTCATTCCATATTTCTCTTTGGCTATATCCATCATGGTCTGTAACAGCTTCTGCGCAGCTCCCATTCCCCTATGCGACGGAGAAACGATAACATTGCCAAGCCACAGAGATTGATCCATATCCTCATAAAAATTGGCGTAAGCGACAACCTGCCCTGAAGATTCTTCAACAATAACCGTGGGATCATATCGGTTTTCCAGCAATCCCAGGATTTGCTCAGGTGTCAAAGGAAACTCCGATTTGGGACTCATGTAAAACAGTTCTTCCGGCGTTTGAGGAAAGCTGCATATCGCTGACAAATCCTCGTTCGCCAGAGGCCTATGGATGTACATATCACAAGCTCCTCCTTACTTCGTATTTCGTGCAATATACATGCCTCTTCCAATCAAGCCTTGGGGATCGTGCTCTACGTCCAGTCCCGCTTCCTGGAAAGCCTTGATCATCTCGTCCACGGTAAAGAGTCCCATACGATGCTCCTCCGTATAATGCTCGATTCCATGCTCGCTTCCAAACAAATACTCGAATTTCATGATCGAAATAGGGCCTTCGCGGTCCGAATGAGACATCCTGCTCATATGGATCCCACGATGCTCGGTCATCATCGTGTCCACTCTTCCGGATGTCCAGACATCCGGTGTAAACCACGGCTCAACCAGAATGACACCCTCCTCGTTCAGATGCTCCTTAAACTGCTTAAGGGTTTGCACCAACAGATCCAGCGTTTTCACATACCCGATGGAGCTGAACAGACACAGGATGACATCATATTTCCGTTCCAAGCGAAATCGGGTCATGTCGGCAACCGAATAATCACCCTCAGGATTTTTTGACTTCGCTATCGAGACGAATTCGGAATTTAGATCGATACCGTCGATCGAATAGTACTGCTTTAAGAAAAAAGCATGTTCCGCGGTTCCACAGGCAACGTCAAGCAGGGTCCGGAAATCCCTACCCTGTTTTTCAATATATTCCCGGACCTGCTGAGCCTCCTGCTCATAATCCTTGAAGCTGTAGATCACGTCATAATATTTCGACGATAAATCAAACATGGGTTCACCAACCTTCCGCAACGTAAGCAACCTTCACGTCGTATCTGCAGCCAAATCATCGTTCGTTGACTAAAAAGAACCCACTTAGATAGCACCTTCTTAAGTCAGGTCATCCATGCCAGGCTTCTTCCATGATTATACAACTGTTCATCAGATTGAGTAACCCCTTGTCATGCAAGCGGCAGATCTACAACATCCATGGATGGGGTTATATGTCCTTACCCTTCGATACGCTTATGTCTGTACCAATAGGAATAAATCTCTTTGTACTGAAGACGATCATACAACCGGCTTGCAGCAAGATTATGCTGTACCACCTGCAAATAGCTGCGCGTGGCTCCATTCTTCTTAGCCCAATGCAGAATATGTAATAGTAACTGTTTGCCGAACCCGCGATTTCGATATGCCGGAGCGGTAGCCAAATCATATATTCCTACAAAGCCCTGCTCCAAAGCTCCGATCCCGCATGCTACAGGTTCAGCTTGATCATATAGGATGAAGAATCCATACTGTATCACGGAATAGTTAAACAGTTTTCTTTTCACAGCCTTGTTCCTGTCGGAAATTCCGGTTATGTCCGCAAGCACATCCAGCCATTCATCGGTCAGCTTTTCTTCGATCTTAACTTCCTCATGAGATGGAGGCTCAATATCATCCAGGTGATCCAACACTCTGAGGCTGGTAGGATCCAGTATGGTATATCCTCTGGATTCTAAAATAGGATCGAGTTCCTGCGGATTGAATGGTGTGATTTTAAATACGACGTCAAGCCCAGCTTTAACATATAAACGCTCACATTGTTCGATCTGGCCATAAAGGTCTATGGAAGGCTCCGTATAGAGAGCGTGAATGGAGTTGGATCTCTTTGTATATCCGTCTGCAAATCGTAACAGCCATCCATGCTGTGTCAAGATTTGGAGCGCCGGCCAAGCGTTTAAGGTAAGCTCTTCGATTCTCTTATGCACGTATACCACTCCTACAATCTGAATATAACAGGAACATCCGAGAGCTTTCTTTTCCATATCAAATGGTCAGCTCCACTCCCCCAATGGTCCTGAAGGATATAATCGGGTTCACCCAGCTTCTTCTTCCAAATCTTCTGTGCACGAGAGTATCCGCTATCCAAACAAAATTCCGTCAGTCCCTTATTGTGAAGCGTAAGATACATGACATTTAACATTAGATTTCCGATCCCTTGCTGTTGGCAATCCGGATGAACAAATACCGTTCCGATTTCAACCACATCACGCAATTCGCCATGAGTAGCTTCCCGGATCAATGCATTGGATGGTCCAAACTCGATGCAGCTCACAATGTGGTTCTCTAGTAGTCCGATGAGAAAGTATCTCTGCTCTCCGTTCGTATCCAGATCTGCGTTCAAGCACCTTCTTTTGCTCTCAATCTCCAACTCAATGTCCTCCAGTAAATCTGCCAAGCCTTCTTTGGCAAAAGTGTCGGTAATCATGAGCCTGAAAAAATGCTCCATCGCCTCTATATCGCCGCGATTGGGTCGCCTAACTTCTACTTGAAGCATGAAATGTCCTCCTTGTATCTTCAATTACAATAGACTCAGAGGTTGATCAATTGTTGAAAGTGCCTGATACTACTGTTGATTACGTGGTTTTCTCCAGACCGGATTTCCAATATGATCTTTGCCGCCGTTTCTTTAGCCAGCCTATAATCTTCGCGTTCAATATGCCCTTGGCGTAAGGCATCCTCAAGCTCATCCTCATCTTGGATGAAAAAGTTTCCGTCTGGAAGCACAATAACATCCAGATAAAGATCATCCCAATAGGGGATTCCTTCGTCACTAACTCCATTCGACCTAGAAATATCGATATACCGTTGCAGCACTTCATGGCTTTGGTTCAACATCGTGGTCACACAGAAGTTGGAATTCACAGGAAACTGCTGAAGCCAAAAGTACCCGTCAGCTGCGATGCACAATTCTTCGCCCTGATATTGAACGAATAACTTTTCTCTACTTGATGAAGGGTAAGTAAAGTAACATATCCCTTGAAATCCTGCTCCTCAATGAATATACACTTGAAATTTCTGCTTACGACTCTTCGCCAATCGATCCGGTCAGCATATTTTCTTTTCAATTTAACCTCCATGTGCATGAATCCCCGAAGGGATGAATAATGTGTTCAACTCGCCAGCTATATCCTGTATGAACATTTCCACTTTATCTAAGGTAAAATAAATCAGCTCAATCTTCGGCTCATTACGTTCATCCCACAGCCACTCTAATTTGATCGTACGATACTGCTCCACCTCCGACTTCTCAACAAAAAGAGGTATGGCATGCCCTTCCGAATCCTTAAGTTTATTCAAAATGGAGTCTGTCCAAGGCTGTGATCGTTTCAATTCGAATTCGAGCTGACTGACCTCTTGGTTATATGTATATCCTATGTGTTCTTTGTCATCTATGTTTTCTTTCTTAAAAGCAGCGTACAACGTCTGAATCCACCGCAAATCCGTGTAGATATGCGCAAAATAACCGTATATATATTCTTTCCATGCCTTCTCCGGCTCCAGATTTAGATAATGCAAATAGTTCTCCTTGATGAGGTTTGCATCAGGCAGCCTTCCGTCACGTACCAGATGCGTAATCCCTTTCTGTTCTCTCGTGATCTTGCCTCTAACATGAATGGCATCCGGAGCGATGCTCCCTATCAGCAAATGCGAGGACGGCTCCGGTCCGCCCAGCTTCTGGGCAACCCCGAAATGGACCATAGGCCACGGCATAGCGATAACCTCCTGAAATTATCGTAATTGTGAGAAAGACCCAGCACCCCAAATGCTCCCATCTCAGGTATGAGTCTTGATGATCGGTTTGTCTTGGACACTATTGAAGTATGTACCTTTCGATGCGTTTACTCCAAGCGTTCATTGCGGATAACCATATGGAGGTGGTCTTCCCAGACGCCGTTAATCTTCAGGTATTTGATAGCCAATCCTTCTTCGTAGAAGCCTAGTCGTCTCACTACATTCAATGAAGCTTTGTTCCTTGGCATGATGTTAGCTTCCAACCGGTGCAGCTCCAGCGTATCAAAACAATAGGTGACCACGGCCCGTAGCGCTTCGGTCATATACCCTTTTCCCGTATGTGCCTGAGCCAGCTTGTACCCCACATGTGCCGATTGAAAAACGCCTCGAACGATATTGCTGATCGCAATCGAACCGATGATTTCATCATCTTTATGCAGCCACACTTTGAACAGAGATCCGTCAGCTATGCTTCGACTCTCCGCAGCCAGAATCTCCGCCTGCTTATCCATGGTATAGAACTCAGCTTCTCTAGCGGGCTCCCATACCTTCCAATGCTCATCGTTCCTGATTATAAAATCCACCACATCCGCTGCCCGGTCCCGATCCATGGTCTTCAACTGCAGACGTGATGTTTGTAGCATAATGGACATGCTATGCCCCCCTTCAACAACTTAAATTAAAATCAGATAATACTATATCATTCCCTTGGGATATAATGCTTTAGCTTTGATCGGGTAATTCCACGGGCTTTCCCCTCAGGAGTCAACCGGTATTCGAACTGCATAATCGTGTCATGGGCAAAATAAATATATTCGACGTCAGGCTCGTCCTTAAACACCACGACAACATAAAAGGGAGGCAGCTTAACCCCCCAGACGCCTTGTACCGACTGTATCTCATCCTTGCTGTAACGTTCTTCTTCCAGCAGGTAGGCATTCACCTTCTTAGCGTAGATCATTTTGTTCGCCTGCACGTACACAAAGGGAGACAGAAGCACAAGAACGAACAAAACCAATAAGGCAATTTTGATTTTCTTCACTATATTCCCTGCTATTTTCATAGATTAAAATGCCGTTTAACCTCTTCGTAGTTCTCCTGAATGCTTCTGCTTCCGTCCACGAATATGACCTTGAATCCCCGTTCCATGGCGTCCTTGGCCACACATGCCGCAAAACCGATATCTCGTCCCATCCAATTCTGAAACGCGGTATCGGGATCATCGCATTGATTCAGAATATCGTGGATCCATTCCCGCTTCGCATAATGCTCCTTCTGGAAATCCGGTACCGGCACGATCCATATCGCCTGATGAGGGCTGGATACCAGCTGTGCTACTTTTTCCGGCAAAAGAGCTGCGCCCTCCACAATGATGGGGCTTGTGTCGTCCATGGCCGATACATCATCCACAATCATCCGGAATTCCTCGCGATAAAACTCCAGCTCTTCATGGACCTGCTGCTCTACAGGTCGAGACCACAACGTATTCCAGGTCATATCCTTCAATCGGAACATGGTTGGAAACTCAGACGGATGGGATGCGTTCACATGCTGCTCGTTGAACAAATCACATTGATAGTAGGTATAGCCGTACTCTTTCGCGATCATATCGGCAATCGTGGATTTGCCTGAACAGGGGGAGCCTCCAATCCAGTATACGTGCGAGTAGTCTTTTTTCTCGTTCATCATCTAATCATGCCCCTCTATCACTATCGTTTCTTAACTCGTTTCGAATGTCCAGCAATACGTTCCAGATTGCCCTCAAATATACCACAACGAATAAAAAGCCTACAATCAATATCAGCGCGATCATATCCATCTTCTCCCCACCTTTACTGCTATGACTGCAGACCTTCAATTGACCATAACTCTTCTATATGTATTCTCTCTTACCTTTAGCGCTTTTTCGTATCCGCAGCGTATCTGTGATTGTTACCTGACTTCATTTCCTCTCTAATTATAACTATCCTTTCAGCTAAAAAGTTACGCTAGCCTTACATTCACGCCAATTGTCCTAAATAACAAAAAGAACCGGCATAAATCCCCGGTTCTTTATAAAATCTATGAAAGTCATCCCTTTCTTAACCAGGACTTAGCCAACCACGGCATCCAGCTCCGTCTCACGCTGTTCATGCTCGGGAACTAACACCTCGACCACGACTCTGGTCGGTACGCAGATGATCTGCTGATAGGGTTCCGAGATAAATCCCATATCCAGTGCAATTCTCTTCGGGGCATCCGAGTAGATCATCTGGATCCCGTAGTCATATACTTTCAGCGTGTTGTGTCCAAACTTCGTCTTAATATCAATGATACGTTCGTCCCCGGTCAGCGGGACGGTTTCGTATTCTTTGCCATTCACCGTAATCAAGGCCTGCAGTTGTCCTTGCTGATAATCCACATGGCTATGTTTCCACCATTGCAGACCCGTGAAGGATCCAAGGATCAGGATCAAGGCAAACAGGATCTTATCTCCGCGTCTTATTCTGGACAACATGCTCCCTCCTTATATGAACAGTCTTTCGACCCAAGTATGAACAATGTTCAAAGCCATCGAAATGAATTTTGTCACATTCGCCAACTATGTTGATGCCCACATGAATTGCATAAACCATACCTTTTTGCTTCTATCAATACAGCTCCGTTGACCTGCATGCACAGATTACATACCGCCCATAGACCCGTGCTCCCTGATAACACCAATTCCTTCCGACATACGGATGTACATAGCGCGAGATGCAATCCTGACACTTGGCCCGTTGTCCCGCTGGATCACTCGTATACCACCACCCGGATGGATAAGGACATAAACCTTTGCAATCGTCAATCACCGTCTTGGGGGTGCAAATGATATAATCGGACGGACAGGAAGCATCTGCGCCGCAGCCCGAGCAATATTGTCCATGCGGAGGCCGGCAGGGCCCCGCAGCAAACGAGATTTTGACGATATCGTCATCATCGGGCCGGACCAATACTTTGGCGAGCGTCTCGGCCGTTTTTTGCGCAAATGTATTCAGTAGCGACTTCCGATTCATCTTCCGGGTAACCCGGCTGATCAACACCTGCGTCTCTTCGTCCTTATTCTCCGGCTTCCGCCACATACTCTCACCTCATCTTAAGAAGCCCTTGATGCTTTCGCGTACGCTTCAAGCTGTTCCCGGCTGTTGACCAAACCCTTATGCCGGATAACGCCCTTCATATCCACCGCATAGGCGTAGGGGGTGACCTGCACATCCAGATGATTCGCAAACTCCGAACTTACGATCAGCACCTCACCGTCATAAGCTATTTTCCGGACATAATCCGATGCTAAATCCACGGACGAGAATAGCAAAAGAATGGGTTTCACGTTATTCATTCTGGCGATCCGCCTAAAATCCGGCAAAATATCGGCGCATTCCTTACACGTCGGCGATCCAAACAGCATGAGGGAGGGCGTGCCAATCAGCTCGCTCGTGGACCACTCGGCTCCCTGCAGGGTCGTTGTTGAGGCCCCGGGTATTTTGTTGCCGACCGGAATGCCGGACTGATTCACGCCTCTCGCGGTACCCATCACCATAATCCCCAACTGCCGAAACAGAACCAGATTCAGAATGACCAACGGTACGACCAGAATCCACAGCATCGTATATGAGATCCAGAAGAACGTGTTCATCGCGGCCTCCTTACAACCTTTTTATTTTGGAAACATAAGGTGCGGCAATCTCGCGGTATATTCGGATCGCATGCAGCGCATCCGGAACCCCTATGATGATAAAGAGCGATAACAGCAGCATCATCCCCTCCATAAGCAGGCCGGTAACAGCGAAAGAGTGACTGTGGGGAAACCAGACAGGATGGCTGTAAGCCAACCCCATGAGACCCATCGCCAGATTGAACCCGATCAATGGAAAACCAAGCTTGGAGCTGATCTGAGGCCCAAGGCAGCCGCAGTCCACCCTTCCTTTTTTCCGGATGAAATAAGCGACGCCCAAGCCCTGAACGAAATAGAGTAATGAGATGCTCAAGAAGCTGAGTCGCGATGGAAAACAATATACCAAGGTCACTGACAGGACTTGCAGCAGGGTGAGTAGAACATGCAGACGGGCACTTCCGGGGAAACGATCCGGGTCACCGAATACACGGCTCCAGCCAAAACTCACCACCGACAACAGCATTGGCAGAGTAACGGATATCGCAAGCAAATCATACATGGGTCCGTAAGCTCCTTTCTCTTCAGTAGCTGATGATCCAGATGATGGAACCGATGATCAGCAGCTTGGAGACCGTTTGCCGCACGGCTGTAAGCAGCGTGAGGTTGCGTACCCTCTTTTCAAGCATGCGGTACACGATGGATCGGATCAGCGGGAGGCTGAACAAGGTACCGCGAACAAACCCAAACGTTGCCCCTGCCAGCAGACTCAACCACCAAGGAGCGGCGAATAAGGAAACCAGGATATAGGCGTGAAAGAGGACGCCCACCTGCAATGTGATGAAACCCAGGCCCAGAATTTGGCCCCATAATACCGCGGAGCGGTACCCTGCATGCTTGATCCATTCCGAGGGAACGATGAAATTGCCGGATGGAAGAATCCCCGTTTTATGAATGAACTCCAAGGCCAGGAGTATGGCAAACAGCACAACGATAATATAGTTTTGATATAAACCAACCGGGGTTAATTTCAGCAAAAAATTGATGAACCCGATCACCAGTCCCGTCATAGCGCCGCCCAAGGTACAGGACACGATATATACCAGCGCATATTTGGATTTACTGACCTTCGTGCTCTCCAGACTGCCTAACACATTCAGCCCACAGGTGGTGTCTACGCTGGCCAGCGCGGCACCAACGGCAAATATAAAAAGCAACATCGATAACAAGTTATGCCACCTCCGCACCATTCCTAGAAATGAACCCTTCACTTCCTCATCTTATGAGTGACAGCCTGTCGATTATTTACACAAATATCCTATGCGCTTTGTATGCCTGCTGCATGGCTATCTTATTGAGCAAAAAAGAAACCGTCCATGGACAATCTCCATAGACGGTTTAGATTTAGGCATGCATGCTCGAGGATCTCGTTATGCGACCTTATGATAATCCGAGATATCCACCTCAAGCGGCATTTCGGCTGCGCGCGCTTTTTGAGCCGCTTTAAAGAATACGAAAACCAATATGACACTGATGACAGCACCCACGATGTAAGATACATTCATGGACTGCCTGAATCCGATCTGCGCGTTCAGAATGTATACCGTTGTTGTGTAAAGCATAAATGCACCGGGAATCAGCGCTACCCAGTAATTTTTACGGGCTATGAACAGGTACATCGCACTGACAAACAGAGCAATAACCGCGGTAGCCTGGTTCGCCCAGGAGAAATATCTCCAGAGAATATTAAAGTCAATCTGCGTTAAGGCAATGGAGATGACAAACAAAGGAATGGCAATGATAAGGCGCCGCTTCATGCTGAATTGTGGCAGCTTGATATAATCGGCAATGATCATGCGCGCGCTTCGAAATGCGGTATCCCCCGAGGTAATCGGCAGCACGATCACTCCCAGTACAGCCAGCGTGCCTACAACAGCACCTAATGTCACCTTCGCGACCTCGCTTACGACAAGACCTGTTCCGCCGGTAGCAAGAAGCTCGTTCAAGCCATGGGGCCCCTTGAACAAACTCATCGCGGCCGCGGCCCATACCATGGCAATGATCCCCTCGGCAATCATCATTCCATAAAAGATCTTACGTCCCTGCTTCTCGGTTTGTGTTGTCCGGGAAATAATCGGCGTCTGGGTAGCATGGAATCCGGATAAAGCGCCGCACGTAATCGTCAGAAACAGCAGCGGGAAAATCGGCATATGATCCGGATGTAAATTGGCTAATGTCAATTCCGGTATCGGTACCTGCTGTATAATCAGCATCCCGCCGACACCAAGAGACGCTATGAGTAACAGCGCGCCGAATATCGGATAGAAGCGGCCAATGATTTTATCAATGGGCAGCAGCGTTGCCAGAATATAATAGCCGAAAATAAACAGGGTGATGATCCACAAACTGACTTTGCCGTTCATCAGATTGTGAAGCAGGCTGGCTGGTGAGGTCACAAAGACGGTACCTACCAAGACCAGCAGCAGAATCGCGAAAGCGTTCACAACATGCTTCATCACTTTACCCAGAAACTTGCCAGCAAGCTCCGGCAGATGCGCGCCACGGTTGCGGATGGAGATCATGCCCGTCAGGTAATCATGCACAGCTCCGGCAAAAATACACCCCAGCACAATCCAGATAAAAGCAACCGGTCCATAGAGCGCGCCCATAATGGGTCCGAAGATGGGGCCCACACCGGCTATATTGAGGAGCTGAATCAGCGAGTTTTTGTTTGAGCTCATGGGCAGATAATCGACGCCGTCCTGATTGACATAAGCAGGTGTGGCCCGTTCTTCTTTAACTCCGAACATTTTTTCAATGTATTTTCCATAAGTGAAATATCCAATAACCAGCAGAATGATCGATATGATGAAGGTATACATGCCTTCGCCCCCTTTTTCTTGAAATCGCTTACATTGATTATAAGAAATTATCGCAGTCCAAGGGCGATTTTGAACTAACATGTCGTCAAGACGCATTAAGATGTTCAAATTGAAGGTTATTATGCATATCAAAGGGCTCTCATGAAGTCTACATCTGCATCATGAGCATCCCATCCTTATCGTATCCACGTTTACTAAAGCTCTAAAGCTTCTCGAAATGCCTTGGCATAATTACGGCTTACGGCTAGTTTGTCGCTGCAGCCTTTCAGCTCCAGCTGGAATGCGCCGTTAAACCAAGGAACCAGGCTTTTGACATAATTAAGATGTACCACATAGCTTTTATGAATCCGGAAGAACGGATACTGCCGAAGCTTCGTTTCCAGCTCCTTCAACGGTGTTTTGACATGATATTGCTTATCGACTGTGACAATTTTGGAGTATGCATCCTCGCGTGAGATATAAATAATATCATTTGGGTCTATGAACTTGATTTCCCCCTCCACATCCAGCGACAGCTTGCCCGAAGATTTTACATGCCCGCGTTCTGCAAGCTCTTCCCTCCGTAATGATTGCTCAAGGCGCCTCACCGTTTCCGCCAGTCGATCTTCATCAATGGGCTTTAACAAATAGTCCAGCGCTTCAAACCGGAAGGCCTCTACACCGAATTGAGGGTATGCCGTGGCAAATACGATTTTCGGAGGAAGCTTCAGCTCGTTCATGGCTTTAGCCGTTTCAAGCCCGTTCATTAAGGGCATTTCAATATCCAGAAATACGGCTTCCGGCTTCAACTGCATGGTCTTTAACACCGCCTGTTCCCCGGAATCCGCTTCCCCAACGATCTCCAATGTAGGATGCTGCTTCAATAAATAAATCAGTTCTTCCCGGCTGTACCGTTCATCATCCACGATGAGTGTTCGAATGCGTTCGATCATGTGTAAGAAATCCCTGCCTTCATGAATGGAGTTTTAGGTTAACGGCTGCGGGAATCTGAAATTGGATTTCTGTCCCGACCGCTTCATCACTTTGGATGTTTAATGACGCATGGGGCCCATACATCAAGGCCAATCTTCTGTTCACATTATACACAGCCATTCCCGTTCCCGATGAAGAATCGAGCATTTGGCGACCCAATAACTGAAGCCGTTCCGGCGTAATCCCCGTTCCGTTGTCCTTGATTGTAACGATTACACCAGCAGCCGGATCACCCTGAATTCGGATAAGTATGACACAATGGTCTGTTTTGTTTCTGAAACCGTGGCGTATGCTGTTCTCTATTAATGGCTGCAAGGTCAGCGGCGGGACAAGCGCCTGCAGCGCAGAATCCTCTACCTCATATTGGATTTGCAACTTATCCTCGAATCTGGTTTGTTCAATGCTCATATAGGATCTTATATGCTGCAGTTCATCCTGCAGCGTGGCCTTCTCGGCGGTTGCGGCGGTCAAATTCTGGCGGATATAGTCCGATAGACTTCGCAGCAGCTTTCTTGCTTTCTCCGCATCAATCCGTGTTAAGGAGAGGATGGTGTTTAATGCATTAAACAAAAAGTGCGGATGAATTTGTGCTTGAAGCGTCTTGATCTCAGCTTCCCTGGCAAGTTCCTTGGTTTCCTCCAATTGAGCGGCCTCCAGCTGGTAGCTTAACAGCATCGTAAGACCTGACATCAATTCTGTCGTAACGTGGGTAATGTCCTTCGGACTTCGAAAATAGAACTTTAGGGTGCCCACGGTCACTTCTCCCTGTTTCAAAGGTCCGATGACAGCCGCTCCCAGCGGACAATCCGGCTTCTGGCACTGAATATGCGCCCGATCCGCGATCAGCTGCTCCCCTTGTTCAATGACCCGACGCGTCACTTCCGTCTGCAGCGGACGTCCTGCCGCATGATGATCATCCCCCGTGCCGACATGGGCCAGAATCATCCGATCATTCGTAATCGCAATCGCACTGGCGTTGACTTCCTCGTAAAGAATCCGGCATACCGCTTCAGCGGATTGCGCATTCATCCCCTGGCGCATGTATCCAATGGTCCTGCGGGCAATGCGAAGAGAAGCTTGAGCCTGCTGAGCCGCTACCTTCTCCTCTTCATTCAATACGGATCGAATAATGAGCAGAAACAAGGCACAACCGATCCCGTTAGCTACAATCATCGGAACTCCAATATAGCCGACCAAGGACATCGCCTGTTCGAATGGTCTGGACAAAAGCAGGATGATCAGCATTTGAAGGGACTCCGCCAATGCCCCCATTAGAAGCGCAGCTGAGAAACGAACCTGCTCATTCTTCTTATGAAACAAGCTGGCCTGAAGACCTGCGAGTATGGTCGCGAGCCCGCAGGCCAAGCTCGTAAATCCCCCTAATGTAAAACGGTGAAGCCCTGCTATCAGTCCTGCACCGAGCCCGATTCTGTAGCCTCCGAACAATCCGGCCATGACAACACCGACAACCCTTGAATTCGCAATCGCTTCGTCTCCGGAAACCTGCATCATCCATTTGTTGACTTCAAGTGATTCGGTGTTCACCGTAATGCCGGTATACGTCCCGATTATTCCTAAAATACCGAAAACTAATATGGCCTGAAGCTGTTGTACAGGCGTCAGCTTGTCCTGACTTATCATCGACCGAAAGAACCTCAACCGGGTTACGATAAATGCAATCGTCACAATAATTCCAATCCGCTCGGTCATTGTAATCAGCAGTTCAAACATGGCGTCACCCCGCAATCTGACTTTGAGTCGGTTATTCCTCACCATTGATTCCTTATGAAGGTTGCCGTAAACCTGGCAATACATACTAAATTATCATGGCTGAAGCTTAAAAAACAACAAAAAACCTCCCGCTTCAATTATATCTAAAGCGAAAGGTTGTTAACTCCAAATGGTCATATTCGTGTGAGAATCTAATTTTAGATGAATATCACCTTATAAACGGCTTTCTCCATTCCATATAAATACGGTCGTTAAAGCCTTTCTCCCCCGAGTCATCCTCGGATATGCGTTTAAACTCCCGGAATCCTAATTTCTGATATAACCGAAGCGCGGTTTGGTTGCTGTCGGTCACTTCCAAAACATAACGCTTGTATGGCAGCTCCTCCATGACATGCTTCATTAAGGCGGTGGAAACGCCTTTGCCGCGCGCTTTCGTGGTAGTTGCCACACATTCGATATAACCTGTCTCGTCATCATAGGGCAATGCCGGGTTAAATTCGTTTTTCATGACGTTATATGCAAACTCCCCTGTCTTGTCTCCAAATGCCTCCTGAAGCGGAGCTGATTCGACCGGCATGGCCCGCTGCCCATGATGGGAACAGGCTAAAATCCCGATAATGATGCCCTGGACCTCCGCCACATAAAACACCTCAGGACTGAACAGACTCCGGAAGGCTTTCGTTAACGTGTTTCGGTCCTGGGTAAAATAGGACAATTCGTTATAATACCCATCAACAAACACTTCCGCGACTTCCTCGCGAACGTCTCGTTCATATTCTGCCATTCTTCTAATCGTAATGGAGCACATCTTGTTCTCCTCCTGTCAAAAATGTAATCTGCGCTTCATATCCTTACGGAATCCCTTATCTGCAATCAAACACATCCCGCCAAACGTTAATAAGGCATATACAGCAGCCGCAACGGCTGTCCATAATACGTGCGACATGCCGATGGCATACAGTAATAAGGGCACAAACCCAAGCAAGATCAGGGTCAATAAGTAACCTGCGAACTCACGCCAGCGCATTTTTCTGGTGCAGCATATAACGGTAATCAGAAGGGTTGCCGCCATCATCAGGAACGGAATGACATAACCGGTCGACCAGTAATTCGTACCCGCTGCCACGTTAAGCCAAAGCAGCATGCCGGACAGCCCGAGCAGCTGTACGACGATTTTGCCTCCGAGATGCGACTTGGACATCAAGGTATGTCTGATGAACAGCCATGCATAGAGCACGCAGGGCATGAGATACAGGCTCCACCATACTTCGTGATTTCCGAGAATATTTATAAGCACGGACAAACCGATGACGGACACTGCAATGAAGGTAAGCCACTTGGATAACAGACTGCTCGCACGCTGCTCCTCTACAGCCTCATAGACGGGATACCAAGAATTGCCTATGGATGGTGCACCGCCCTTACCATGTAAATTTCTTCGGCATAAGGGACAGGTTGCGTGCGCAGGCTCTACGGATACCCCACAGCTCTCGCATCTCATGCGCCCATCCCCCAATCGTTGCTGACAATCCTGATATCCAATCCGCTCAGGCTGGCAAGCTGATGAAAAAAGTGCCTGATCACATCGCTCTCAACGATATTCCTGGCAAAGGTGATGGTAAGCTGGTCATTGATCGAACTGACGGCACAGTTCATGGGACTCTTGGCCGTAGGATACATCGTGGTTTCCATCGACTCGATATGCGCAGCCATACTCGCAGGGATGTCGATTCGGCCCAGATTGGTGAGCGTAAGCGTTTTGGCCTCTTCGCCGTAATGGTCGAATCCATAACGAATCGCCAGATCCTTCAATTTCAGCGGCGTAAATCGGGATATCAGGTTCTTCTCGTATTTCATGCTGCCGGCCATCGCTTGGCTTAGATAAGACTTCGTAGTTTTCTCCTTCATCTGTGCATGCACGATACCTTGTACCTCATCCAATGTCATGCCTTCCTTCATTTGTACGCCAATATTGATGACCGCAAAAAAGTTGCGCAGGCTGCTCGAAGGGAAGATTTTTCGCAGGTTCACCGGCATGCTGATCACAATCGGCCGATTCCCGTTGTTAAAGGGCAACGTGGTCTCATAAACCGCCATGATCAAAATCGCTGTCAGGTACGCGGTAAGGGTCACTCCCTTCTGCTTGGCCAGGGCATTCAGCCGCGAAGCGTGAATCATGCCGTGGATGACGTTGTGTCCATAAGGCGAGAATCGGGTACCGGGAATTTGCAGGGCCTCCGGCATTCTGGAATCGGCCGTGACCGAAGTATAATGAGCTTTAAAGCTGTCCTGTGCTTCGGCATAACGGGCAAATGAAGCGGGCGGCAGAATCAGTCCTTCCTTGTCCTCCACGTTCTCACCGAGCAGATATAAATACTGGAACACCAAGGTTTTGAGGAACTCCAGTGCCCCTCCTCCGTCCGTCAGTGCATGGAATATCTCCACGCTGATCTTGTTGCCATGATATAAAACCCTTACCAAGCTTCCGTTCTCAGTCGAGAGGGCTGCAGGAGCACAGGGATAGGTGGATTCCGGTTCCACCATCAATCGCGTCTCCTTCTCCCGCAGGAATTTCCAGAACAGGCCATTTCTAAGCTCGACGTTCAATAGAGGGAATCGCTTTATTACGCTATCCAGCGCCTGTTGCAAAACCGATGGCTTCACGTGACTTGTCAGCATCATCGACAACCGGTAGGTTGATGAATTCTCCCTTCCCGCAACCGCGGGAAACAGCTTCCCGGCGTGGTCAAGTTTATACCATTCTTCCATCTGTTGCTCTCCTCGTTTCTTTTTGAACTCCTGCACACAACAGCCTTACTTTATGTACGTCGCCATGCCTCTTTCACTCAAGCTTCAACCGCAGCGGATACCAAGACGGCATGCCCCTCTTCACGTGAAGGCCGCTTATCCGCCACTGAAAATCGCTTCAACAGCGATGAGCGGGTATGTATCAACATCATGGGAACGAGTAATTCGGTTCTTCGATCAATCCGGCTTTTGCCATCCGGATGCATCACGGATAATAGCATTCGCAGGTAGGAAGTGGTCAGCTTTTGGAACAAGTCCGGCTTCATCGCTTGATGCTCAAAACCAAGCCCATGCGTTAATCCACGGTGCAGCAGGGTAATCCCGACCAATGCGCTGACCTTGCTGAACTCGGACTGGTCTTCATATGCACGGCAAATCTGCAGCATGGACTTTCTTGCAAGTCTTGCTATTTTCAGAGCCGCACGATCCGGCCCTTCCGATCGGATTAGTTTCAGAATCGTTTCATTATCTAAATGAAGCTCGCCTACCAGATCTCCATTCTGAATAACCGTCGAGTCCTCGCAAACGATGCACTTTCCTCGATGCTTCTTAATCATGACCGTGCATATGCCAAAGCGCGAGATATGCGAGCTGCGGAACCTGGAAATGAAGCTGAAGATACGTTCCCACATCATCCAGGAGCTTTGCATGACGGTTTTAAGTAATTTTCGCAGCAGTTGGAACACCCCACTATTTTTGGATTGAATATTTCATTCGATGTTTCTCCGGTAGAAATCCGTTAATCTCAGCATAAAGCAGATCTGCACAGGTTCACACCGTCTCAGGTATAGAGTTGCTCTCGGTCTCAAGACGGAAATGAGGATAAAAAAAGCTGCGTCGTTTATTACTCCTGATGATCCTGGATCACAATGAAATGTCTTACAATCCATTTAGCTTATGACTTTGTATGCAAACCAAAACAACCCTTGGTCTGCACCAAAGGTTGCCTCGCCTTGACTCCTGTATCAACAACTCATTAAGCTCTCTCTGTCCCGGAGTGCTCCGGTTTCCCAATCAAACCATAATAAAACAGGCGATCGATATCCCGAAGCATGGTAGGACTCGCTTGCGTAATGAACCCCGGGCGTGCCAGCGCCTCCTTAAACACTTGAATATAGAACAAAGCCGCTTCTATCGATATTTCTGGATCAATAACCCCCTCCTGCTTGCCTTGCTCAATCAATTTCACAAAAAAGGGAATCGTTCTCTCCTTGTAAAATGTCTCGATCAGCTCTCGAACAGACGGTTCATGGCTGATTTGAATAAGATCCGCGTTAATCTGATCCACGCTATTCATTCGTGCTCCCAGCAGCAACTCCAATTTTTCCTGAAAAGGGATGGGCTTATCCAGCAAACTCTCATACTCATTCATGATTTTACTCATATAATCGACAAACGTCATACGAACAAGCTCTTCCTTGCTGCCGAAATAATTATAAATGGAGACGGGGGACACGCGGGCGTGTTTGGAGATTTCTGTAATGCTGGTCTTATCGACTCCATATTTGCTTATCAAATCGAAGGTTGTTTTCATAATTTGTTCTTTTTTCTTCTCCGTGCGTAGTTGATAACCGTTCATATCCTCACCTCTCGCATAAAACTATACTGAATGTTTTGTAATAATGCAATTCATATATTTCAAAAATATGTTGCTCAGTTTCCGCGAAGGGGTTATTATGAAATATATGAATGATTTAATTACAAATTATAAAAAAGGAAGTGTGTAATATGAACCGTATACCAGGACCTGATTCCGCCCTTGGCTGGAGGATCCATATGTTTCATTTCTTCCGCAGTCCGTTCGCATTTCAGCATAAGTTATTTGAAACGTATGGTAAGCTCGCTGCTCTGGGAAAAAGCCACAAGCCTTCTTCTGTCTTTGCGTTTGGACCCGAACTGAACCGTCAAATCCTGTCCAACCCGAACTTTTTCGAGATGAGCACGGCTCTTGTTAAGATACCCAAAGATACCGTAATGGGGGATTTATTCTACCATAATCTCCTGCTGATGAGCGGTGAAAAGCACAAACAGCACCGCCGCCTGATACAGCCCGCCTTTTTGCATGGACAAATTGAAAAATACGGCCAGGATATGGCAGGCACAACGGAACAGTTGGCAGACGAATGGGGAGGACGTACCCGGATTGACATCAACACCGAAATGAAAAAGTTAACGCAGCGCATCGCGCTTAAGACGTTATTTGGTGTTCATAATAGTGAACTAATGGATACGATGGGGACGCTGATCAACCGGTTTACGAAATCTTTTCTGCTTACTACGCTCGCTCCCCTTAATCTTCCGTTCACTCCATATCGTCGCTCTCTTCGTACTGCACAACAGCTTAATACTCAAATACGGTCCATGATTCATAAGAAGCGGCAAGAGGCTGATGCAACGGATGTGCTAGCCGCACTAATTAGAGGACATGATGAGAATGGCTCAACCTTAACGGATGAGGAGTTAGTCGGGCATGCATTCTCAATTTATACAGCTGGTCACGAAACCACCGCAAATGCTTTGACTTGGGCTTTTTTTCTACTGATACAGCACCCGGATATCTATGCAAACTTGATGGAAGAATTAAACGTTGTGCTGGGTGGAAGCCCTCCGACACAAGAGACATTAGGCCGACTTCCCCTACTGGATCATGTCGTCAAAGAGAGTTTGCGTTTACTTCCTCCAGCCAGCATCGGCACCCGCATTACAGCTGCGCCTTGTGAGCTGGATGGTTATGCCCTCCCAGCAGGGACGAATATATTTTTCAGCCAATTCATTACTCATCGTCTTCCGCAGCTTTACGAAGATCCGAATCATTTCAAGCCGGAGCGGTGGGTAACCATGAAGCCAACAGCTTTCGAATTCTTGCCGTTCAGCGCGGGACCCCATATGTGTATAGGCTGGCATTTCGCCATGCAAGAACTTAAGATTGTCCTTGCTGTTCTTCTTCAACGTTATCATTTTTCGTTAGTGCGTCATGCCAAAATCACCCCGAATCTGATGATGCGGCCCGTTCACGGTATGCCTATGCATATAAGCCAGGAACATGGCAATTTTGAACGGGTTGACGTGCGTGGCACCATTCATCGGCTTATCGAATATGGAGTTGAACCTGCCTGCCATAAAAAATAATAATTTGACACGAACCCGACATCGGTTCTATTCGGTTTTTTTCGTAATATTAAAAAGTAAGCGCTTCATATTTACGAAAATGTATACTCCTAGGGAAAGTAAGTAATTGTAACTGCCGTAGAGTCCATTAGGTTTACATCATACTGACAAGGATGTGACTACGATGATGCTTTCACATTTACGTAGGTGCGGGCTTTTGTTTCTGGCGGCAGTTCTAATCTCTACAATCTGTATCCCTTCTCCCCATGCCAAGGCAGCAGCGTTGATTACAATCGATTCCCATCAGGAAGGGCAAACGCTTCAGCCGGGTGTGGCTGAGTTATTCGGGACCTACTCTGGCGTGTATGAGCTTCAGCTCATCGTAAATGGTGAGTTTGTGACAGATGTTCAGATGGATGATCCCAACGGTGATAACAGCGGGTCCTGGTCTTACAAGCTCGACACAAGTCATTTGGACGGTTCAGTCGAAATGGTGCTGAAAGCAAATGACGCGGTTACGCGTTACGGCATCTGGTCTCCTTGGATTCACCTGAACGTCGATAATCCTGCAGCCCATATTCCAAAAGTGGAGATTACCAGCCCTATAGAGTCTACGTTGCAGCGTAACAAAGTGGATATTAACATATCCGCTACAGGTAAAAATCCGATATCACTTGTTGAGCTGCGCATCGATGGTGGAGAATGGCTGCAGGTCTCCCCTGCCAAAAACGGATATCAATATACATTCGATTCGCGTCAATCCACGCAACAGGTTCACAGCCTGGAAGCCAGAGCAACCGATACTTATGGCAATACAGGCTATAGCCTAACGGTCTATGCAAGAACAGGGGGGAAACCCCCGGTTAACCAAGGTAAAAATCCCGCGACGGTTACAGATGCCGTCTATATGGATCTCATCCATCCTACTCAAGTTAGCGTAATAGATGAAGTATACAATCCCTCCGCGTCGAATCCTGAAACAGTAACTAGCAACACCTATACTCCGGAACCACTGCCGGATCAGGATCGAGCGATCTGGATCTGGGAAAATGCCTCCTACCCTCTCGTCCTGAATCCGAACTCCCGCGTTGTCCTCTCGTCCATGGCAAAGGATACAACGACCTTTCATCAACGTCCGATTACGACGCTTTATTTGGCTGTCGGTCAATATAACGGAACCAAAATGCTGGAGGATCATCGAAGCGAGGTTCAACAATTCATCGAGTGGGCACACGCCGAGGGTTTTCGGGTTCAAGCGTTGATCGCCGGCGGTACTACCCCACCTTACTTCGGAGCCTATAGTCGATATCAGACTCATGCCGTAAGGGAATTTGAGCAGATATTGAATTACAATTTGGCCTCAGGCGAGTCCGCACGTTTTGATGGCGTGAACTTGGATACCGAACCGTATATCCTGCCGGATTTCAAAACTGCAAAGCCTTCCGTCCAGATTCAGTACCTGGATATGCTGCAGCTGCTGATGGAACGTAAGCAGGCATCGGGACTCGCCTTGTCAGTCGGCGCAGCGATTCCAAGATGGTACGACACTTCTGCCGACGCCAGCAATATTTCATGGAACGGAAAGACGAAATGGCTGTCTGAGCATATTCAGGACACGGCCGATTATATCTCGATTATGAATTATCGCGATCAGGCCGAAGGCAGCGCCGGCATCATCGCGCAAGCGCTAAATGAGCTGGCCTATGCCAATTCGATCGGCAAGCCGAAGTCGGTTGTGATCGGAGTCGAGACGAAAGACATCGCGGATGGCGGGGATCCGGAAACCATCAGCTTTCATGAAGAAGGGCGAACTTATATGGAGCAGGAGTTAAACAAGGTGTACGACTCTTTTCTGAACGATTCGGCGTTTGGCGGCATTGCCCTCCATCATTACTCCTCGATCGTTGATTTTCCAAGCGAATGGGGCCCTGGCGGCTACGCATGGCAGCCTCCTTCCGACCATGAACCACCAAGCACGGTTAGCGGGGCAACAGCGGCCATGTTTGATTTTCAGCGCATTCATGTATCTTACAATATGGCGATGGATAACACGGCGGTGAATGCATATCGGATCTACCGCGGGACCGAAGCCGACTTTGAGATCGGACCCGCTACTTACGCCGGAACCTCCAAAGGACTTTCCTACAAAGATAACGGGCTGCTGCCGAGCACCACCTATTATTATAAAATCACGGCAGTTGATATCAGCGGCAATGAAGGAGCTGCCAGCGCGGCTGCTTCAGCAACAACAGCACCGTCCACCATGAAACCGATGGTGATTGATCAGATGACCGTCACCTACTCTGCCGGCATCGCCAGTGTCTCCATGCAGATGGTCGATATGGAAACAAGGCTGCCTGTTACAGCCAAGATCAGCGGACGATTCACCCATATGGCTGGCAAATATGTTAATGCCGGAACAAATGCGGAAGGCGTATTCCAATCGCAGTCCGAGCTCATCTCCGTCTCCCGAGGGGAGATCGGTTTCCTGCCGCGGCGCATCATGGCCGACTCCTATTACTGGGCCAGTGCTTATGACCAACTCCCGTACCCGACGGTCATATGGGAGCCCTGATCCACAGTTTGATTGTAAATGCAATGGAGATTATAATCACTCTTCGCGAGGCAGCACTACGAATGCGGATCATGCTTCCGATCCCTGTTGCCCCCGATTTCTTATTGTCCTATTATAAGGTTGAAATCCAGGGACAAAGGGGACCGCTTTCGCTTCTACAGCATGATTCCGGTCTGTAACAATATGGTCTGATACTGGATAGCGCGTGTCCAAGGACAGACCCTTTCGACCAGCCGAAACAAAACGGAAACCTCACTATGATAATGACGGTTATTTACCACCATCTATCAAAGAGAGGTTTCCTTCTATTAAATAGAATAATCTACTTAAATTGTACAAATATCATTCATGTTAAGGCAGCGTGTTCAAGAATGGTCTCACCGTTTTGGCAAGCGTGTAATTCGTGGTCGCATCCCAGTTAATGGACCAAGTCATCGCTCCCTGGATATCAGGGTATTTAGCAACGGGTTTATAACTTCCACAGCTGTTTCCAGTTGCTAGACAATTTAGCGCATTATTTACGACCGTTGGAGAGACATATCCGCCTCCAGCTGCTGAAGAGGTAGCAGGTACTCCCAATCCCAATTGGGAAGGTGACACCCATTGCAGTGTTAAGTCCGAAAGAGCCGTCAGGAAATCAACCGTTCCTTGGGAATAGCATTTACCGTCACGACCTAGCATGCATCCAGAATTATAGTATTGGACGTTAATTACCGTTGTAATATCCTTCAGATTGGTATAAAGCTGCATATAGGAGGTGTTTGGATTCTGCATGTCTATCGTTTGGGGTGCCATCGTCAGAACAAAATCATTTCCCACTTTTTGCTTCAATTGGCGGATTGCATTGGTTAAATTAGGTACATTCATGCCATGCTCCAGATCAATGTCTATCCCATCAAGACCAAATTGAGTGATGATTCCGTACATGCTGTTCACAAAGTTCGCTACATTCGGGGAAGGATTATTCAAATTAATGTTTCCCATTTCCCCTCCAATGGATATAATGACCTTCTTGCCTTGAGCGCGTTTTGCCTGAATATCCGCGATCAGTTCGGCATTGGTGTACCCGCCAAGCGCTGCGGATAGCGCAGAATCCACAGTGAAAGTGACACCACCAGGGTTAACAGGGTCCATCTCGGCAAACGCTAACACAATGATGTCGTACTGATCCGGTATATCTCTCACTTTCAACTTGCTCGCACCATTGACAAAGTTCTGCCAGTACCCTGTCAATATATGCCTCGTCGGCTGGGGACCTCCTGTTCCTTCTGAAGTGGTTGCATTCACGGTTGCACTGGCAGGAGAAAGATTCCCGGCAGCATCCTTAGCAATGACCTTAAAAGAATAGGTCGTGTTCGGTGAAAGGCCCGTTATTATCGCTGTCGTACCGGTAACCGAAATGGCAAGGGATGTGCCTTGGTATACATCATACCCTGTCACGCCTACATTGTCCGTAGAGGCTTGCCAGGATATAGTAACACTTGAAGAGGTGACTGCGCTTACAGTTACATTCGTAGGAGTTGTCGGAGCTACAGTATCACCACCTCCACCGCCTTGAACAAACTGCCACAATGCAGGAACATTAGGCGGTTCCCATCCGGGTAATGAGGTATGAGCTTGAATTGCTTTATACGTTTTTCCATCGTACGTCACGTTGTCGTTTACGGCATAAGATACATTGGGTGCCCAAGCGCCTCGTTCTGCTGCAGACGCCTCAAGGGGAAAAAAGTTCAACACCATAGACACGACGACCAATAAAGGCAACATCATCATTCTCGATTTGTCCAGCACTCTGGATAAACCCTTTTTCATCCATTAATCCCTCCTCAAAATAAGTGATAGTTAGCCTTAGCCTTTGTTGCGAAGACGACATCACCTCCTTTATAAATCACAATGGTCTTGCTAAATTCTCTAAAACTAGGTCGATACAACTTATTTACTCCATTTTGATTCATTTACATATTTCGTAAGTTGATTTATATGTAAAAAATTTACTTTATATGTTAATTTTTATCCATATCTCTAACGGATCAATTTGTGTATGTAAGAAGATTTTCAAACAAGATACGCCCGGGCCTATGGCCTGGGCGTGTGGTTGCTTCCCTATTTTGCAATACAAAAACAACCGCCCTCCTTGAAGTGTGTTCAGGAAAACGGCTCCTTCTATCATTGTATGTAATGGTGATAAAAACCCAACTCATCGTGAGGCAGCACTACGTATGCGGATTATGCTTTCGATCCCTGTTCCCCCCAGATTTCTTATTGTACTTCTCCAAGGTTGAAATCCGGGGGCAAAGGGGACCGCTCCGCTTCTCCAGCATGATTCCGCCTTCTCCGTTGGAGTCTGGAAAGCATCTATCACTCCGGCTATTGCCTTCTCTGGCCATCAGGTAAACTGCCAGCTCAATTTCGAGTCCACTCTGTAATGCCTACCTTAAGATTATTTTCAAATTTCAACATCCGCATCAACAAAATATCGGCCCTTTACCCCGCCAATCACTTTATTAAGCTCACTCAGCACCCGTTTCTCTTCAACAGGATCGGTCCACCAATTGTCACGTCTCCCTAGAGAACGATGGTCCGGACACCATACATACTCATACCAAGGGGGCATAAAGGTCCTGAGCATCAGTTGGCATCGGCGCATATGACCAGGTGCACTGACAAGCATGAGCCGATGGATTCGTTGTAACCCCAATGCCCGGTCAAGCACGGTTAGGGAGGCCAATATGTTTTCCTTCGTATGGTTGGACATCGTTTCAATAAAAATGGATTCTGCCGGAATACCCATTTTTATCGCTTGATCCCGCATCATAACCGCCTCAGGCTGCTCCCACTCGCCAAATCGGTCTCCACCAGTGAATAATATATAGGGGGCGCGTTCGCTTTTGTATAATTCAACCGCTTTCCATACCCGGTCCAGATTTTTTCCGCCAAACACAAAGATACAATCTCCGGTCTGCGTACCATCATCAATCTCCGTTTCCGCTCCGAACACCACCTTCGTGATCTGTTCTCTCGTTAATGTCTCTGGATTCATCTGTGAGATCAGCAGTATGATCGCCTCCCGTTTATCATGTTCATCCAAACGCAACCCAGGCCTGGTCGATTTCCATATCGATAAAATTACTCATTAGATTCTATAACTTCATCTCATTCCTTTACATTATTTAAAAAAAGACGAATCACACGATCGTCCCATACCTGCACTTCTATCCTTGTTCACTTTAAGTTTTGACGAATGCAGTAGGTGAATCCTCCCTACAATTACTTGGCATTATTAAATCTATGTATTCCAAATTCCTTAAAATCTGAAGAAACTATTGATTCCCTAAGAGGACGTAAATTGGGTGTAACCCTTAATTCAATTCCCTTACTTAGAAGTCTCTCAACCAGTCTATCAACTTTCTCTATACCCACTGGCTTTACGGTTTGATAGGAAATATAATATCCTGCAGTCTTATCAAAAATTTCAAACCCCTCGTTTTCAAATTGGTACTTATATAATGTTTGTTCAACGATTCTTGCATACCAATCACTTTCTACAGTTACAATGATGTCAGCAAACGTGTTATTAAAAAATAATTCTTTGTTTTTCTGACTGATATCCTCTGTTCTTCTACATACGATTCGCGGACAATCCCTCGGGAAGTAATATGAGAATTCATGTTCCTCATCGATTGCCCAAACCACTGCCGGAAAATCTGATCGGTTCTGTTTTTCTCTGGGGATGAAGACTTCAATATCAGCCTCTTCGCTAAAATGAAAAAGCATTCATGCACCTCATTTTTATCTATGTATTTCAGTAATTTCGTATTCAATTACCGCCTTTTCCTTGCTGCCCTCGTTCACTCACTCAGGTCTTCTGGTAATCCGCCTAGGTACATCTCCATACCATTTGAATAGGCTTCTAATGTTTGAATAATGATGGGATGGGGCTGATCGTAATTAATCTCATAATCCTTCTCGCCATATTCTTCCCTAATGGGAAATGCTAATCTCTCCTTATCTATTGAAAACTGTGCATTTACGCCTTCCTTATTTCCTCTTCCGTCTAACCGTATCCACCTGTCATATTCCTTCAAATACACTGTATTCAATGCATGTATGCAGTACCCATCCTCGGGTTTATCGAATAGGGTTAACCTTTGATAACAAATGCCTGAAGGTATACCCATTCCACGTAGTATACCTGCTAACAAATGAGATTTGGCATAGCATATTCCATGTCTTTTGTTCAATACTTCAGAGGCCTTTCTTGTTACTTCATCATTTTTAATATCAAAAGAATGATCAATCTGGTCGCGCACAAATTCAAATGCGGCTTTTATTCTTTCTATTTCAGTTTCTTCTGTAAAAGATAAGATCACATCTTGTATCTGAGCATCAAAATAATCAATATACTCAGATGCCTGTAGATAGGCTTCCAATGATGATACCTGCTTCATTGTTTCTCCTCCTAGTTGTTAAATCTGCAATTTCAGCTAACGTTCTTGTATATACAAACCCCAGAGCTAAAGGAGCACCGCGACTGGGTTCGACGGACTTAGCCTAGACCAAGATTGCTGCATCGCCCCGATGGGTCAATGCGGTGTTGTATGACGTACACAACATCTCAGAGATTCATAAACCAACTAAGTACCCACTCGACTTGTCATAATGTGGTCAAAATTCAGATTTATTTAATCCTCTTTCTCAATAAAGAAATATAAAAGACCCGATAAATCCCACTCCATCCCAATATCGCGATCAGAATCAAATTGGAATAATAGCGTTTCGTTTAATGGATAACTACCAAATTGTAAAGTATCGATGTGTCCAAGAAATCTATATCCTATCCCTCGACTATGTTTATCTAAAAATTTTGGTCTGAATATAGACCAGTACAATTCGAGGGCTTATCCTTTAACCCATTTCCTGTTCACTTCTTTTTCCAATTGTGTTATCATAATTTATAAAGAAGCCGAGTGCGGGAACACTCGGCTGAACAATTGGCTTGGATGGTTTATTCCCTTCTAAGCGATCAGAATAAAGACCCACCTTCGGCGCTAACCTTGGGGTGGGTTTTTACTTTCTCTTGTTGTTCGAATTGATGTATGTTAAAAGTGCAAGGATAAACGATCCAAACAGAAACATGACCGTCAACGCATCTTTAACTTCCATGGCTTCACCTCCTTTCGAAGGGAAACCATGCCCACCCAAGATTCAATTGTCTTTCCTTATTGTACCATCATCTACCAACAAGATGAAGAACGATTGTTCGGTATTTTTAATCAATCTTGAATCCGTTGATTTCATCTACCTTTGTAAGTTTTCACGAACCCGATAGGCTTAAAGGAGCGAGTGCGACTGCGTGGCTTTGCCACTTAGCCTTGCAGGGTTATCGGCCTGGAACTGAACTCACATCTTCGAATGCTTCGGGAAGATCAAAGCTTCTATTGATCGTACTCCAAAAGGTTTGAGTCTCAAAATAAATTCGGGGTATCTTATCTGTATAATTGCACTTATTATGCATATCAAACCGATTCATGAAATTGGGCTCATACCATAATTTCACGCGCTCATAGATTTTAATGATTCAAAAATCCACGAACTTCGCAAATCCCCCATCACAATGAGAATCTACGAAGCTCATGAACACGGCTGAGCTCACTCCATTTACCGAACCTCTATATCCCTACCATCACATTCCCGCCACACACAGGAATATACGCCCCGGTAATAAACGACGACAAGTCCGAAGCCAGGAATGCCACGGCATTGGCAATCTCCTGGTCCGTTCCGCGGCGTTTCAGTGGAACGGAGGCTTCGTAGGAGGCGCTATGCTCGGTACCGTTCTCCCGATCGCGGTCACTGATCGTCCAGCCCGGCGCGACCTGGTTGACGGTGATACCGTGCTCGCCGATCTCTTTGGCGAGCACGCGGTAGACACCGTCCATGCCGCGCTTGCCTGCTACGTAGGCGGATTGGCTCGGGAAATTCTGGATCGAACACTCGGTGTTGATCCCGATGAAGCGGCCGCTTTGACGCTCGATCATAGCGGGAACGAAGGCTTTCGCCAGATAGACGCTTTGCATAACGCAGGATTGGAACTGACTCTCGTAATCCTCCGGCGCTTGCTCCAATACAGAAGTCCATTGATAGGATTCGACGGCATTGGCAACAATGATATGCGGGAGCGCACCGAAGTGTGCAAGCACCGCATCCCGCATGGCATTCACGGAAGCTTGATCCGTCACATCGGCTTGCACCGGGAAAGCCCGTCTTCCCATCGACTCTACTTCTCGCTGAAGCTCTTCGGCCTTGGCTTGGCTTCCCCGATAGTGGATAACCACATCCGCGCCGCATTCCGCTAGAGTTCTGACCATGACGCGGCCTAATTGGCCCGCGGCTCCCGTAATTAACGCAATTTTATCCGTCAAATCCATCTTCATTGTTCATTCGCTCCTTTACGTATGACTGGTTATTTTCGCCTATCATACCATAATCCTCTACCAGCAGACATGGCAAAAAGACCGGAAACGTTCTCCCGGTCCTCGCCTAAACCTATCAAAGTCTATCTAATCAATGAATCACGGATTAACTACTATACTTGCCAACCTATCCCCTAAGGTTCAAAACCCTGCTGGCTCACAAACAACTGCTCCTCCGGAAACTCCCTGCTAAATCGATCGTAGACTACTTGATAAGCAGTAGGATCGTACCATTCCTGCTCCCCAAGCTCCTCGTACAGAGCTTGAACTGAAAGTCTCTTCGTACGTTTACCGCCACTGCCGTCCCCCATAAAATAATCGTCGATGCACACGCGATCAACGAGCGGCCGCAGGATCTGTGGGAAAGCCTCCGTGCTCGGAAGCACGGGTGCAATCGCTGCTTGAGCGGGAATTCCTGCGTCCCTCAGGAGCGCGAGGGTTTTCAGTCTTGCTTGGATCGGCGGGGCAGACGGCGTAAAATGCTTGCGCATCTCCTCACGGTCCGTCTCGACCGTCATACTTACCCGCACGCGATCTCCTAACTGCTGCAGCAGATCGATATCCCGCCGGACCAACGGACTGCGTGTCTGTACGAGCAGAAAATCCGGCGGCTCGCCGACCATCACCTCAAGCAACGCGCGAGTCACCATTTCCTTGGCCTCAACCGGCTGGTAAGGATCGGTGCTGGAAGACATGAAAATCGTGACGGGTCCCTTGGACTTGGCACGCTTCAGTTCTTTTTGCAATATATCAGCAGATTCGAGCTTAATGTCGACCCAGCTTCCCCATTCCTGATTGCGGAATATCGATACCGGCATTTGCCGGACATAGCAGTAAGAACAAGCGAAGGCGCAGCCCGTATACGGGTTCAATGTATGGCTGTATCCATTCAGGAATCCCGTTCCTTTATTGAGTAGGGTCTTCGGCGTTTTATAGTACACTGCATGTTTCACCTTGGACACACCTCATTTCCACACTTTCTTCTATTATACTATTTCGCTCCTCCCATCCCATAATGAATGAGTAAACACACACGCCCCCCTCTACTTCGCATCATGAAAAATAATCCCGAGGCTATATCGGGTCCCCGACGTAATCGTGCTGACGCCATGCCGAAGCGTGGTCCGGTAATACCCCCGCGCTCCCTGAACGGGACGATGGTTGGTTGGAAAGATTACCCCCGCTCCTTGTTCCAAGGTGATTACATGTCCCCGGCTCTGTGCCCGCGGCCGCTGCTCCATGAGCAGAAACTCTCCACCCGTGTAATCGACTTCCTTCTCATTCAGCACAAATACCACTTGAAACGGGAAGAATTCATCTCCGTACAAATCCTGATGCAAGCAGTTATAGCCGCCCTCTTCATATTTCAAAATCAACGGCGTCGAACGCTCTTGCCCTTGCGCGTGACACATCTCAAGAAACGCATCCAATCTCTCGGGATACCTCTCCTCATGCCCAAGCTGCGTCAACCAGCGGTTAGCCGTCAGTGCAAGCTCAGGATAGAAGCTTTCCCGAAGCTGCTGCAGCGATTCTGGAAGTGGAGCTTGATAATACTTGTACTCTCCGATCCCAAACCGGTACCTAGCCATATTGATCGTGTTTCGGAACCGCTCCTCTTCCGAATATGTGTTGATAATCTCTGTACACTCTTCAGGCAGCAGCAGCTTTGGAATGACCGCATATCCCTGTTCATCCAGAGCTGCTTGTATCCCTGCCCAATCCAGCCCTGCTATGCGTTGTGCCAACGATTTAGGCATACTTCATAGTCTCCCTCATCCTGGCTCGCTCGCCCTCAAGCTCCAGCAGCCGGGTCTTCATGGCAAGCCCCCCGCGATACCCCGTCAAAGCGCCGCTTTTGCCAATTACCCGATGACAAGGCACTGTTATCAGCAGCGGATTAGCCCCAATAGCCGCTCCTACAGCTCGAACCGCTGCCGGCTTTCCAATCTGGTTGGCGATGTCAGAATACGTAAAAGTCTGCCCATACGGGATCTGGCACAGTGCATTCCATACCGCCATCTGAAAAGCGGTCCCCTTGTAATCCATAGCCAACTCAAACCGATCGCGCTTCCCCTGAAAATACTCCACCATCTCGGCCGCATACGACTGCATGGCTTCATCATTCTTCACAAGTTCACAGCCAGGGAATTTCGCTTGTACCCAGTTCTCCAACTCTGTTAAAGGCTTATCCTGTGATCCGACGTAACATAAGCCCTGCTCCGTGGCCGCGATGTATACGCTCCAGTTATCATGACGCAGTTGAGTCCAGTTAATGGTAATTGAATTATTGGATTTCATGATCGTGCACCTCCGCGTTTGTATGTTTCAAATATTGCCCGCGATAGCTAAGGGGGGTCATCCCGGTCTTCTTCTTAAACAACGTGATAAAGTAAGCCGTGTTCTCCATGCCCACTTTATGGCCGATATCCGAAATGGCTAAGCTGGAATTTGTCAGGAGCTCCTTGGCCTTACCGATCCGGTAATCCTGAATGTATTCCATCGGGGTCTGACCTTTGACGCGCTTAAAGATCCGGTGCAGATGGTACGGACTGCCGTGGCTCACATCGGCCAAGACATCAAGCGACAAATGATCCGTATAGTGTTTATCGATATACTCGGTGACGAGTTCAATCCATTCATGGTCCGGTAATCGCTCGCCCGTCGGCTTGCACCTTTTGCATGGCCGGAAGCGTTCGGCTTTCGCTTCATCCGCCGATTGAAACACGCGCACATTTTCAAACTTCGGGGGCCTGGATTTACAGGATGGCCTGCAGAAGATTTTCGTTGTCTGCACTGCATAGAAAAACTTGCCGTCACTATCCTTGTCGTTGTCGATAATGGCCTTCCACTGGGCTTCGCTCGGTTGTATTCGGTTTGCCACGTTTCCTCACCTCCGCTAACATTATAACCACAGGATATCCTTGTTGTACGCTTTTTGGAATAGAAGAGCAAGATAACAAAATTATACGCCCCCTGTTTATGGTACAACTAGTATAGATAATTCCAGGAGCGAAAGGAAACGATGAAGATGCAGGAACGAAACCAGACACATGACGACAAGCGATATCCTATCGGGAATCAACTCCCCCGGGACAGCTGGGAAGATCATGCCGAAGCCATAAGGCTTTTCGTACCGAAGGAGTTCAGTTTTACGGAGAACCTTAATTATTTGCAAAGATCGCCGAACGAATGTCTTTTTCATATTCGCAATGACAGCATCTACCGGGCTATCCCACTTGAAGGTGACATCGCTGTAATTGAAGTCAGTGCGGAGCCTCAGGAGCAAGCGATCCTTGTTCGGTTTTTGGGGAATACCGCCCCATCCGATCCCTGCAAGCGGGCGGAAGTTGCGGGTTATGTCCGAGACTGGTTCGATCTGAATACCGATCTCGTACCGTTTTATACGATGGCGGAGACAGATCCATTGCTCAGTCAAGCCGTTCAGTCCTTCTATGGACTTCGCAACATGGGCATTCCCGATTTGTTCGAGGCTTTGTGCTGGGGCATTCTGGGGCAGCAGATTAACCTGGCCTATGCCTATACGTTAAAAAGACGTTTCGTTGAAGCCTTCGGCCGCCGCGTGGAGTGTGAAGGAGAAATTTATTGGATTTTTCCAAGACCTGAGGACATTGCACCGCTGCGTGTTGAAGACCTGGACGGGCTTCGGATGACCGTGAAAAAAGGCGAGTATCTTATCGGAGTGGCCCAGCTTATGGTAGAAGGAAAATTGACGAAGGAGCAGCTGCTTGAAGCAGGCAGCTTGAAACAAGCGGAGAAACAATTGGTCAGCATCCGCGGGATCGGACCGTGGACAGCCAACTATGTGCTGATGCGCTGTTTGCGAATGCCGGCGGCTTTTCCCATCGATGATGTGGGTCTGCACAATGCCATCAAACATCTGCTGGGTTTGGAGGTCAAACCGACAAAGAAGGAAATACTGGAGCTGTCGGAAGCATGGGCGAACTGGGAATCCTACGCCACCTTTTATTTGTGGAGGTTCCTCTATTAGAATTCCAAACGTAATAAAGAGGACGTCTCCCCTTCTGCCATGACAGACAGCAGGGAGACGTCCTCTATTAGCACATCGCTGATCCGAGAATCCACTACTCAATGAAATACAGTTTGCCGTCAACCTCGAGGGAAATGGCGGATTGCGCCAGATCGTCCTTAAGCTTCTTCGCATAGTCAACCACTTGATTAAGAGCGTCCTTGTCCAGTTTCTCGGCAAAAGCATACACGATCGTTACTTTTTCCTTGATGAGGGTTTTGTTGTTGTCTACCCAAGCTCCTTCACCCGGAATCGCCGTTGCCCCGCCAAACCAGCCGGACAGCTTCGTCAGCGTTTGGTCGACAAACTTCTGATGAGCTGCGTCCGTAATTGGAATGTCCCCCTTCACCGTTGAAGGCACGTAAATCTTAACGACATGATCCAAGTGGAACAGATCGTTCAGAGCACTCTGTGTAATGGCGGTTGCCGTCGGATTGCCCTCTGCGCTGAAAGACTGCTGAACCGGTACTACGATAAGTGTTAACAATAATGCCGCTGCAAATGCGATAAGCCAACCTTTTCTCTTCATGTCCATTTCTCCTTTATGTATGGTCTCGTGTCCCGTACAAGGATGGCATTACTGTTGTCCAGTGCAATCCTTCCTGCCATCCGCACGATTCAGACTAGCACATATTATATACTGGCCTTTTCTTATCAGCTATGGGACATACGGATTATATTATGCGGAATCATGCAAAAAAGCCGATAATCCCGATAAACAAACTACGAGAAATCGACTTTTGAAGGATACAGTACTATTTTATTGTCCCGATCCAGGATAAACTCTCCACTGATCGGTGATCCATGCTGCCGTTCAAAATAGCTTGAACATCATGCAGCGTATCCTGCAAATGAACCCGCTCGCCTGGTAACCCGGTATAAGCTTCGGCAACGTAAAAAGGCTGCGTAAGATAGGCCTCGAGCCGTTCTCCCCGCTCATAAACCTCCGTCTCGGAAGCCGGAATAGCCTGCAATCCTCGCACTTGAACCAGTGAACGCAGCTCGCGATAACGGCGCAGCAGCTTTTGGGCCCGCTGTTGGACGGATAAGTGAGCCTGATCCAGATGAACGCCTTCCGATACGGATGATGTGGAATATAACGGGTTCACGGCAGGGAACATATGTCTTGCCGCCAGATTGGCATCGAAATACCACAACGTCTCCAGCGGTCCGTAAGGCATATCTTCATCAACAACCCCACCTTTGAGGTCCACAAGAAAAGTCGTGACCTGCCTCATGCCCTCTTGTTGAAAACGTTCCTGAAGAGCGTAGATATGGCCGGTCAAGACGTGCTCCCGGTCCGCTGCAAACACAATGTCTTTCTCGGTATTCGAATTCGCCACTATGGAATAAGTTTCTTCTATTGAATAAGCAACCTTTTCTACGTCATTCAGCATATCCTGCAGTTCGGGATGTTCCCCTTCCGGCTTTAGCAAAATCGTCATGAACCCTTCCTGCTTGAAGTGATGAAACAACTCGCCGAGCAGCACCAGTTGGCCCATTCCGGGGCGGGCGATCAGACCAACGGTACCCCCTTTTACTAAAGGGGCAAATAGATCAAGCGGTTTGATGCCGGTTTCGATCATCTCCACGCTTTCTCCGCGCAGAATCAGTTCATCCAGACTGCATTTTGCCAGAGAGGCCAATGCGGCAATGGTACGGACTTCAGCCCGACCAACGGGAATTTTTCCCGTACATAGATTGGAAACCGTGGCGGGCCGCAATCCGACGGATTTGGCTGCGCTGGTCAGGTTCGGAACTCTTTGTCGTAAAAGTGATACATTCAGCTTCAGATTGTCCAAGTGCGTACATCCTTTTTAATGATAGATTGATGGAACTGCTTCATCTCTTTCAGAAAAGAATCTTAACTTCCTTTCACCTCAACGCCCCAAAAGGTAAAAATGCGTGCACACCCTTTAGGATGTTCACGATCTGGGTTACCCGCAGATCCACTGTCAAGCTGGCGTAAGCGTACGCCTCTGTTCTTGAAATAGAGTAAAGCTCAGTCATGAGATCCAGCATCCCGCTTAATGCCATCCACATGGCTTCGTCCAGGTCCTCGTGAAACCCCATCGTAAGCCAGCCGGTACTCGTCTTCGCTCTGGGCATCGTTATAGGCATGTCGTCACGGACATGAAAGGTTAGGCTCACCTTCTCCATGGGGCATTCCAAGGCGGGACCGCTAACTTCGCCGTCACCCTGAGCCGCATGTCCATCTCCTGTTGAGAACAGCCCGCCATCAACCGGGATCGGCAGATACAAGGTGCTGCCGGCGGTTAATTCTTTGCAATCAAGATTTCCTCCATAGGGGCGAGGTACAAAAGTGGAATACTGACCCTTTTCTTTCGGCGGCATGCCCATAATTCCCATAAACGGTTTCAGGCCGATGCTGTACATGAAATCTCCGAATTGGCTCTTGCCTGTCATTGTCCGGGCATCCAATTCAAAGTCCAACGTCACTTCCTTGGCGTCGGCCACGCCCAGCTTCTCGTTCCAATAGCTCGGAAAACCTCCGGCAGAGGTCCACCCCCACGAACCGGGAACGACTTCGTTGATCCGGATCTCCAATGTAAGCCCGGGTGTAGCCCCTTGGATATGGACGGGACCTAATAAAGCATGCCCAAAATGCTTCTCCAGCCGTTCCGGCTTGCGCTCCGTAAACTTCGTTCTCGCCGCGCCCGGAGAAGATCGCTTCTCCAGTCCCCAACCCGCATCTAAGGTTTGATACACAACGGTATCCCCTGACTGAATAAATAGGGCGGGCTCAAGCTCCTTGCTAAAAAATCCGTGAAGTGTGTGAATATCCGGTTTTAGATTATGAACCTTTGACATCCGTTTCTCTCCCTTCACCCCCATGAACAGAGTGGTCAATTCAATGTCTCATTATCACCCTGTTACTTTATAAGGTATTTTAAATGACTCTTAGAGTCAACAATAAATTACTCCAAAACGTAATAATAATTACTTTCAATGCATTTGGTTACTCATTCCCGGTTGGACCAAGGTGGGTCGTCGGAAAACACAAAAAACCGTCCACTGCGCAGCATCGCTGCGAGGGACGGTTCATCACCATGCTCAGTTAAATTTTCACCTTACCGGCTGGTAAGCAATAGCTCCTCCTTTATATAACCTCCCGCTTATCATTATCCGGAAGCTCTGGGAATGGCGCATGGGGCTCGGCCTGATACCAGAACGCCGTCGATGCAATATCGCTCTGCTGCGGAAGATACCTTCCTCCGGACCTCCAGCCGAGATCCTGAATGGTCACGCGAAGATCGCTTTGAAAGCGGATTGGATCCATGACATGCCATCGATACATGCCAAAACGCTGCTGGCTTCGATACAATCCGTCCGGCTTCAGCACTTGGTGCATCCCCAAATATGGCGTCGAGTAGGTTCGATAGGTACCGATCGGCTGCTCCCAATTCCAGGCCCCGCCAAAATAATCCTCCGTTCCCGTACCGCAAAGGGTCGGATAATCCTGATCCCCGTCCATATAGAACTTGATCTCGCCTTCGCCCCACCAGCCGTTATTATTCACCTGCCACGCTAGGTAAGTCCCTACATAGTGCCCGTGTCCAGTCACCCCATCCAGAATGGTGTAAACCTCTTTATAAGGAACGGGATTCGTTCTCCGCCACTGCGCATGAAAATAAGCCTCATCATCCGGGATGTCCGTCAGCGTATAGTCAATTTGGTAGTAAAGGACTGCCTTTTCCGGCGCACGGTTCTCCATCGTCAAACGGGCATGCTTGCGGAAGGGCATCTGCCAGTAGCTGTTCATGCCGCCGGCCGGATTCACGGCAACCGGAATCGAATTGACATCGCTGCGCTCTCCCCATCCGTTACAGAACAAATCGCCGACGGGCACCTCAACCGAAGGGTCTTTCTCATCATCCCAATACATGCGGATAATCAGATTACGCCACAGCGTTGGATGACAGGTCAGCCAGATATGCTGAATCGCTCCGGGACCCTGAATGTCCCCCATCGTAAACGTTTCTCCCGGTAAGATCTCCACGGAAGGTGAGACCTTCCAGCCCATGCCCAGGTCCCTGGAAGCCGCTGCGCCCGTGCCGTCGGTGGCCATGCCGCCTTTTCCTTTTTCACCGGTAAAATTCTCCGCGCTGATGGATCTCGTCTGCGCATTGGACAGCCGGGATAAATTTCCGAGGTGCATGTTGAGCCCATTAAAGTTCATCATCTGTTATCACTCCTTTTAGTATGTAAAGACAATCCGGCGATATATTTCGTTGCTGCCAGGTTTTAATCCCTCGTTCATTTAGGTGTTCATTCTTGCGCTCATTCCAGTAATTTCCCGCTCCGTAATGCCTTCAAGCGTTTCAGCACCCCGTTTTCGCCTCTTCCCAAATAATCATGAAGTCCTTTATATTCCTTGTATAATTGATCATATACACGCACGTTGGCCTCAATCGGCTTAAAGGTCTCTTCGCGAACACGTGCCATGACTTCTGCAGCCTCCACGATGCTCCCAAAGCCTCCCTGCTCTTTACCTGCCGCGACGGCGCCGAACATAGCTGCACCAAAAGCGGCCGTTTGGACGGTATCCGCTACTTTAATTTCCTTGCCGGTAACGTCAGCATAGATTTGCATCAATAGTCGGTTTCGCTGCGGCAATCCGCCGCAAGCATAGAGCTCCTGGACTTCTACGCCGCTTTCGGTAAAGGCCTCGATGATCGCCCGCGTTCCAAAGGCGGTGGCCTCCAGCAGCGCCCGGTATATTTCAGCCGGCTTGGTCTGGAGGGTCAATCCGAGGATGACGCCGCTCAGATCGGCGTCCATCAGTACGGAACGGCTTCCATTCCACCAGTCGAGAGCCAGCAGTCCGCTTTGGCCAGGCGCATATTGGACCGCTTCCCTCTCAAGCCACTCATGAATGCCAAGGCGCTCATCGGCAGCCTTGCGCCGGACATATTCCGGTACTGCCTCATCCACATACCAGGCGAATATATCGCCAACGGCCGACTGGCCCGCCTCATAACCGTAGTAACCGGGGATGATCCCGTCCTCGACCACGCCGCAAATGCCTTCCCCCGCCACTTCCTTGTCGCTTAAGATCAAGTGGCACGTAGAGGTGCCCATGGCGAGCACCAGTTTGCCCGGGGTTACCACACTGACGGCCGGTACCATGGCATGGGCATCGATGTTGGCTACAGCTACCGCGGTGCCCGGCAGAAGGCCGGTTAAGGCTGCCATCGATTCGGTTAATCCGCCCGCTTTCGAACCCAGTGGCTTGATCGGTCCTCTCAGCTTCGTCTCCACGAGGGACCCGAATCTCGGATCAAGCGACTGCAGGAATTCTTTGGACGGATATCCCTCACGTTTATGCCAATTGGCTTTATAGCCTGCGGTGCAGCTGCTACGTGCGAGCTGACCGGTCAATTGCATGACCACCCAATCGGCAGCCTCCATGAACAGTACAGCTTGCTCGTACAGCTCGGGAGCTTCATTCAGAATCTGTAAAGACTTCGCCAGCATCCACTCCGAGGACAGCTTCCCTCCATAACGTGCAAGAAATTTCTCCCCACGCCGCTTAGCGGCTTCATTGATCAGGTTCGCTTCATCCTGCGCCGCGTGGTGCTTCCACAGCTTTACCCAGCTATGCGGATTGTTCCTCCATTCCTCCAGCATGCACAGCGGAGTCCCTCCGGCATCCAGCGGCATCATCGTGCATGCCGTGAAGTCGATGCCGATCCCGATGACTTGATCTGGTGGTACGTTTGCCTCCGACAACACACGCGGGATGGATTGCCGAAGCACCTCCATGTAGTCGCCCGGATGCTGAAGCGCCCAATCCTGCTCCAGCTTCAAACCGGAGTGGACCAGAACGTCCATGACCCCGTGCATGTATGGCGTCACATGGGTAGCAACTTCTTGCCCGGTCGTGATATCAACCAACAGAGCTCTGCCCGATTCCGTACCGAAATCCACGCCAATGGTGTATAACTGCTTCATGTTATCTGCCTCCTATTGTACAAAGGACCATAAGCTGCGCATGCCCGGTAATCGGCCGAGACCGGCTCCAGTCCGCCGAAGGCGGTCCAGGCGCGATTAACCGGAATATCCGTTCCTTCCTCTGGGACATTGTGTATGCATACCAGAATGCAAAGCATCGATCCCAAAGTGATCAATTCAGCTGTTTCACTTCATTGATGTAAATCTTGATTTCCGGTTCAGACAACGGAGCTTCTTCGCGAATTCGACTTAGAAGAATCTCTCCGGCTTTGATCCCCATGTCATAGGGATGCTGTTCCATATAATAGAGTCCCGATTCCTTGAGTAATGGACCGGCCTCTACCTCACCGAAAGAAGCTACCGCTATGTCGGCCGGAATCTTTAGACCGCTGCGTACAATTTCAAGCAGAACGCCAAGACTCATTCGGTTGTTCAGGGATATAATTGCAGTTGGCCGACGCTCCGAACTCAGAAAATGCCGCACCGCCCGGATTCCGTCCTCTGTAGAGAAGTCACCGTTATATACCATGGGTTCCTCGTTCAGCCCGTATTCCTTCATCGCCTTCCGAACACCGTCAAGCCGTTCCCTGCCCGTGCTGGATCTCGTTGGACCGTTTACCACACCAATTGCCGTATGCCCATCCTCAAGCAGCTTCCGGGTTAGGCGGGATGCGCCTTCGATATTGTCCTCGGCTACCAGATCGAGACTCACCCCCGTTTCCGGCGAGTCCAGCTTTCGGTCTACGAGAACAATCGGCATTTTGGAATCCGCCAGCTGCTGGATCGCCGGGTCATTGCCGCCAGACGTCGCCAGTACGACGGCATCCACGCGCTTTTCCTGCATAAGCTTAAGCAATCGTCTTTCCTTGTCCGGATTCTCATCCGAGCTGCAGAATATAAGCTGAAAGCCTTCTTTGCCTACAATATCCTCAATACCTCTGGAAATGCCCATAAAATAAGGGTTGGAAATATCGGGAACGACGACCCCGATCATATAGGTCCGGTCCTGCTTCAGACTGCGGGCGATGGCGCTTGGCCGGTAATTTAACTGGTTCACCGCGGCCATCACTCGCTCTTTAATCTCATCGCTTACATAATCGCTGTCGTTCAGCACTCTTGAAACGGTGGCCGTGGATACTTCTGCTGCCGCCGCTACTTGTTTAATCGTTGCTTTTGCCAAACATTGTTCACCTCAAAACGTCATGATTCCGATATGTAATCGATTACGTAAACGATTACAAACAAAGATTACAAGAATGGACATGCTGATGTCAACCCTCTTTTTTAAATCTTCGGAGAAAGATTTAATCGAGCTTTTTGCATACCTTCTACTTATCTTCTTCTTGGCGGATTGGTAGGGGATCACGCTGCTTCTTATAGACAAAAAAGCCCCCTACCATCATGTGAAATGGCTATAAGGGGCTCAGAGTACTGCTCCAAGATTCCGTATATCTATCACCTCTTATCAGAGAACCGGCTGTGTATGTTTTGGCTCAGACTTAAAGAAGCTTGAAATTTAAATACTTGTTGCTCGTAAGTATGGACCTAACCCTTGCGATCGTATCCTTTCTCATGGGTGGGTGGTCCACTCTACTGAGCAAAACCCAGCGAAGACAGGCTATGGCTTCAAACAGCTCAAGCTCATCCGCTTCGTATCGTTTCTCGGTACAAAATGCAGCACGGTAGAAGGAAGCTCGCTTCTCGCTTACATATATCCACATTAAGATAATCGACCATCCGATATCATATCTGGGATCACCCATCTGGACATTCGTCCAATCGATCACAGTCAGTTCGTTTTCATTCTCAAGAATATTGCCAAGGTGGTAATCGCCATGGATAACACATTCTTGTTTCATGCCCGCACGCTGAACAAGCTCCATCAATGGGTGTAGGATATCGGGGAACTCATCCATTCGAGGATAAAAATAGGAGGTGAAGTCATAATCCGGCAGCCCGGAGCCTTTCAGGCTATCCAGAGGAAGTTTATGTATATCCATTAAAATCTTTGCAAGTTTCAATAATTTAGGCTGATCGACCTTTTGAACGGGCGTACCGTCGTAACTGGTCAGCAATATTGGATTGCCATTCCGGTCTGACCCCCAGCCCAAAGGCTTCGACACCGCTCTTCCATGCGAGCTTAATGCATTCAATATTTGATATTGCATCTGAACGTTGGGCTTGGACTTTTTATTCCATACCTTTAATACATAGTCTGCCGTTGACGTGGCGATCTTCACCACCTCAGCTTCCAGACCGGAATCTAACGGGACGACTTGAATGGCAGTTTCATGTTCCAGCAATAACTCAAGCGTCTCGCTTTTCTCCAACCAGTTTATTTCTTGCAAATTACATTCCTCCGTCATTGTGCAACGACTCGATGGTTGTGAAAATACGCGAATAGACAGCTTTGATATTGGTCTCATTCATAACATTGTTGTATAATCCGTAACCCCAATATTGATCATCCTTGCCGTAATATCCTGTTGCGTACATATCCGTTGAAAGATCTTGAACCTCATCATAGGACAATTCTTCGATCGTGAAGGGGACATGAGATTTGCTAGACTCGATATAGAAAAAAGGAACTTCAGCCTTGTTATAAACTTCTGTATACTTGGGCTCAGAAGCTTCCACCAGATGTTCTTTCGTTATGAACACGGCGTCAAGCTCAGGAGAAAGGTCTAGCTCCTCTAGCTGCTCAAACGTAACCTCCTTAAAATCCACATGTCCCTCCTCCCTAACCTGCGGTGTTTCTCCGATCACACCAATAACGAGGCTTCTGCCCTCATAAAGGGGCATATCGATCGAATCCGTCTTAGAAACGCAGCCCATTACAATAAAACTAATAAACAACAAGACCATTGAAATTTTTTTCATATGGAGAGCTCCTTCGGTCATTTTTCCTTCTCGGCAACCCGTACATTCCTTTATATGTTTTTCTCACTTTCAATATCCATATTCGATTCGTGGTGTACCCACACCCTCCACCCCTATTTTTCCCGGGAACACAAGGATGGTTAACAGAGCCAGCCATGCCGAGATATTAAATATGCGCTTATCTATTCTCACCCGATCACCTCCATGGATTGATAGCTAACATCAGGGAATGCAGCCCAGTACCATCTTTTCCAATAACTCCATATTATGTGTATTTCTGAGCTTCGTAAACACTTATCTTAACCTTGAACGCATATCTGTACAACAAAAAAACCGCGATCAACGCGGTTTTGATGATGCAATCCATCTTGCTTATTTCTTGTCGCCCTTTTTCCGCTCTCCGATCAGAGGAAATTCACCGATCCGAAGCCTGGCGCTTCCATACGGAACTAACTCCAATTCCGTCATGGGCTGTCCGTCCGTGTTCGGATGAAGCGGAGGGTTTCCGGCGTTGTTGCCTTCCATTTTCCAATCCCGAATCAGTTGGCCCTTAACCTTCACCCTGACAGGCGCATCCTTCGCCAGGAACGGCTGGCGGACCATATCCTGTTCTAGTACCTCGAATGACGTATCGGCGACCAAACCGTATTTCCAAGGCGAGGCAGGGTATACCTCCCAATCGTGGAACATGTCTCGCTGCCGGATCATCTGCCAGTTCTCCTTCACGGGCAGCACATACACCAGAGGCCCTCTCTCAATGCTGGTACCGTACATGCTGCGCGACACGGTCTTCACTTCCATGGGCAAATGAATCTCCAATCGGTCGCCGTTCTGCCAGTTCTGTACGATCCTTGCATAACCGGACTCCACTTCGAATGGCAATTCCTGCCCATTCAGAGTTATGACGGGATCGTCGCACCAGGCCGGGATGCGCAGCGATAGAGCGAACGACTCCGCGTGTTCCAACGACAATTTGATTTGAACGCGATCCTTGAATGGATATTCTCCGGTTACCTCGACTACAGCGGGAACGCCTTGACGACCGACTGTGGTTCTCACCGTACATGGCGCATAGGACACGGCAACAAGCCCGTCCTCCTGATCCTTCATCCATAAATGAGAGGTCAGCTTGGGCCAGCCCTGATGCATGTTAGCCGTGCAGCATCCGAAGTTCGGCTCCAGGCCGAAGACGTTGGCGTCCGGGCTGTTGCTCCAGGACCGCGGAGCGACATTGCAGATCATCTGGTTGACTTGCTGATCATACTGATGCGAGGTCCAATCCGGAGAGATGGCGGCAGGAAGCGCATTAAAAGCGACCTTCTCCAGGATATCCCCGAAACGTCCGTCCCCGAAAATACGCGTCAGCTGCTCCATCGAGAACATATACTCCACGACGGCACATAATTCCACGCCTTGACTCGGATGGGTGCCGGATAACCACTCGTCCCCGGAAAACATGCCATGCGCTTGACCGTGATACGTCATCAGGGAATCAATGCCCCGATGTACGCTTTCCCGCTCCACCGGATTTCCGTTCAGTTCATACAGCAAGCCCGGCGTTTTGATTCCCATCGCCACATTCACGACATGAGTTGTCCAATCCCACTCTTCGACCTTTCGCCAGAATGGAAATTCATGAAAGATATCGCTCCAGTCCGTGGTTTGTCCGGCAACGATATCGGCAAGCTCTAACAGAAAGGGCTGCTTCGTACGTCTATATAACCACACCATGCACAGCAGCATCTCTGCTCCCCTTGTTTGGGCCCAGCCCCGCAGCGGTTGTTCCTCGATAACCGAATGGACATAAGTGAAAAACTTCGTGAGAAAAGGGATGATCCGTTCATCGCCTGTTGCTTCTTCATGCTGCATCATCACTTTCAGCATGATCATGTAATGCCACCAGTCCTGCTCCTTATCAATATCCTGATTGACGGAGGTTATGCGCGCCGGACCGAACATGCCATTTTCCTGCTGGCTGGCAAGCGACCACTCGACCCAGCGATTCGCTTTGGCAATCAAAGACTCGTCTTCAAGCAAATAAGCTAACGGAAGCAAGCCATCGACATAATACGGTCCCCGTTCCCAGCTCTCTCCTTGACCGCCGAGCCACCCATTCTCATCCCCTACGTCCTTCCACTGTTCTTCCAAATGTCCGGTAAACCCGCTTGCTTGAATCTCCAACTGACTCTTAAGCCAGCCGGCCGGTTTAATTGCTCTAAGCGGCAAGCTGTTAAAGGCAGGATTATGCAGCATCCATTTCCACGCTCCTTGTTTCTGTCTTGTAGGTGCACACTCTGGTAGAAATATACCATCTGGGCCAGGCGTACCCTATACACAGAAACAACATCTTTTTATCCGATTGCAACTTGCTGTCTTATTGAATCCGGATCAGCAAAACGATTATCATAGAGAAAAGCTCGTTTGAGGAGGAGGCCTGGCCGCAGATGATCTTCCAGTTCACGGCGCCGCCGCTACCGCACTATATGATTTGTGGAGAAGATACCTATCAGGTAGGAGACAAACATCCGGATCGCTATAACATCGGGGTCTTTGATCTGATTCTGGTGACAAGAGGGACATTATTCCTGGAGGAGAACGGCGTTGCTTACAGGGTAAAGAGCGGCTGCCACCTGATTCTAAGGCCCGATGCCGCGCACCGGACATATCTGCCCTGTCAGGAGGAGACCCACTTTTATTGGCTGCATTTTCAGACACTCGGTCGTTGGATTGAAACGGAGGAACTGACCCTTTTTGCCTTATCGCAAACCGATCAGCCTTATGTACAGATCGAGAGTTTTTCTTTTTACATACCCAAGTATGGAGAGCTGCCCACGATAGAGCAAGCGAGACTCCTGATCGAACAATTGCAGAACCTTCAGCAATCATCTTCTTCCGCGTCACGCTGGAAGCAGCAGCAGCTGCTGCATGAGCTGCTCCTGCTGTTTCAGGCCGAAGAGGAAGGAATCCAGCATCAGAATCCTCAATATGCCATAGCCGAACGAACCGCCAACTATTTGAGACAACATTACAAGGAACCGGTGAGCTACCAGCAATTATCCGATGCGATGCATTTCCACCAGAACTATCTTTCGATCTGTATGAAAAAAACGTTTGGCTGCACGCCCCTGGAATTTCTGACTCGGCATCGGATCGAACAAGCAAAGCAAATGTTGATCCACACCAATGATCCGATTGGACGTATTGCCGAAGAATCCGGGTTCGGTTCATTTCCGTATTTCATTCGCTGCTTTGTTCGTTATACAGGCTTCAAACCCAAATCCTTTAGGCAAAAATACCGTTCCTAACAGAGCGTTCACAGCACCACGGTAGCTTAGAATACGCTTCGTACCAAGCCTCCGTCGATTCGAAGCGCTGAACCGTTAATCGCCGAGGATTTGGGGCTGCTGAGATACGTAACAAAATCCGCAATCTCGTCTGGTCGAATCAATCGCTGAATAATGGAAGTCGGCCGATTTTCCTTCATAAACCGCTGCTCGGCTTCTTCGATCGAAAGATCCTCATCCGGATATAGCGTATTCAGCATCGTTTCCACGCCTTCCGTAAGAGTGGATCCAGGCATGACGGTATTCACCGTTACGCGGGTTCCTGTCGTCAGCTCGGCCAAGCTCCGGGAAAGGGACAACTGCATCGTCTTGGTTGCGCTGTAATGTGCCATCTCCTGGGAAGGCATGACGGCTGCTTCACTCGCGATAAAAATAATTCGACCTTCATTGCGATTGATCATGTTCTTCAAATAGTGCCGGGTTAACCGAACACCGCTCATGATATTGGTCTCGAAGAACCTGAACCAATCCGCGTCAGGGATATCGAAAAATTCAGCAGGCTCAAAAATCCCTAAATTATTGATCAGAATATCAACGACCGGAGCAGCTTCCCTGACCTGATGGCAGCCCTCCTCCGTTCCAAGATCCGCCACGGCAATACGCAGCTCGGCATCCGGATGCACAGCGTGAATGTCATGGATCGTCTGTTTTACTTTATCCTCATGCCTTCCATTAATAATGACGGAAGCTCCCTCGGCTGCAAGCGACATGGCAATCGCTTTGCCAATACCGGATGTCGAGCCTGTTACCAAGGCGACTTTTCCCTTAAGATCCAGATTCATCTTGTTCTCTCCTTCCAAATGATGTAGGAATGGACTCTCCTGACCCCTGTTGTGCTGCCGGCAGTACAGGAGAGCCACAATATTCATTACACTTCTATTCTTGCCGTTCACGCAGATTTCTTAGAAATCAAAATTGTCGGGATCCGGTCCCACTCTGTGATCCTGATTCAAACTGTCGATGCGCTGCATCTCCTCAACAGACAATTCAAAATCAAAGATGGCGGCATTCTCGGCGATCCGATGTTCTTTGGTCGATTTCGGAATCGTGACCACGCCGTTCTGTAAATCCCAACGAAGAATAATCTGTGCAATGGATTTATGATGTTTGTCGGCAATATTTCGAAGCTCCTCTTGATCCAGCAGCTGTCCTTGCATTAAAGGAGACCAAGCCTCAAGCTGAATTCCGTTGGCCTGACAGTACGATTGCAATTCTTTTTGCGTTAATCGGGGATGATATTCCACCTGGTTCACCATCGGTTTGATTTCCGTTTCCTTCATTAACCGCTCCAGATGATGGATCTGGAAGTTGCTCACACCGATCGCTTTCACGCGTCCTTCTTTGTACAACGTTTCTAACGCCTTCCACGCCTCTATATATTTCCCTTCAACCGGCCAGTGTATAAGGTACAAATCCAAATATTCCAGGCCTAGTTTCCGAAGACTCTCCTCGTAAGCCTTCATAGTCGATTCATAACCTAGATCAGCATTCCACACTTTGGATGTGACAAACAGATCTTCCCGCTTAATACCGGCAGCTTCCAAGCCTTCGCGAATGCCTTGTCCGACGCCTTCTTCATTGCCGTATATGGCGGCCGTGTCCACGCTGCGATACCCATGCTGGATGGCCGTACGTACGGCATTCACCAGCTCCGGTCCTTCTTCTACTTTAAATACGCCTAATCCAAACCAAGGCATGTTGACGCCATTATATAAAATGGTTGTATCTTGTAAGTGTTGTGCTGTCATGTTGATAAACCTCCGAACATTTTTTTGGTTGTGATTAAATTAACCTATAATGAAGTATCTCCGATAAAACGCTTAGACATCACCTCCCTTCATCATAAAATAATCACTCAGGCATTCAGGCCGCTTGCTTATCCGGCTTCTCCGAGTTCTTCCGTTCAAGCTTCAAGCTCCATCCCGTAAGGACGATGGCACCTACTACCATGAGCGCTCCGATCCATGCCGTATGAATCAGGCCCATGGAATTCGTGATCAAGCCGCCCAGAAAAGCCCCGATGGCGATGCCTGCATTAAATGCGGCAATGTTCAGCGCGGACGCCATATTCACGGCTCCGGGTGCAAACCGCTCAGCCAGCATTACGACATAAACCTGCAAACCCGGCACATTCATGAAAGCCAGAAATCCCATGAGAATAATCGTGATGAGTCCCGCTACTTGAAACGGTGCGGTAAACGTAAGCGTGAACAGCACCAACGCTTGGGCGATGAACATATAGAATAGTGCTTTAAGCGGGTTGCGATTGGCTGCCTTACCGCCGATCACATTCCCGACCGCAATGGCGATCCCGTATACAAGGAGGATAATGGCCACCGTATTTTCCTTGAAGCCTGTTATATCCTGCAGCAATGGGGATAAATAAGTGAAGACCACAAAGGTGCCGCCATAACCGAGGGCCGTAATCAGGAGCATGAGCAGCAGTCTGCCATTCGTCAGCAGTTTAGCCTGATCACGGAATGAAGTGCGTTCTCCTTTTGGCAAGTCCGATGGGACCAGGATACTATTTGCAATCAGCGCAACAAGGCCGACCACAACAATCGCAACAAAAGCAAGTCTCCAGCCCCACTGCTGACCGATAAACGTTCCAAGCGGAACGCCGGTGACCGTAGCTACCGTCAGGCCCGTAAACATAATGGAAATCGCCGATGCCCTGCGGTTCTCAGGCACCACGCTTGCGGCGATGATCGAACCGATCGACATGAATACGCCATGGGAAAAGGCCGAAAGCACGCGTGCGGCAAGCAGAATACCAATGGAAGCTGCGCTGGCCGCCAAGCTATTACCGATGATAAAAATGATCATAATCCAGAGCAGCAACGTTTTTCTGGACATCCTGGACGTTAGCGATGTTAGGATTGGCGCCCCAAAGGTAACGCCCAGCGCATACATCGAAACGGTTAATCCGGCCGTCGTTACGGATATATTCATATCCTCCGCAATCAACGGCAGCAGCCCTACGCTGATAAATTCCGTTGTTCCGATAGCGAAGGCACTAACGGCAAGCGCCAGCAGCGCAAACAAACTTCTTCTTTTATCTATCATCATGGTGTTGATATTTCCCCCTATCCTATTCTCTTGCTTGTATATTGTAAAAATATTGAGTATGGTGTAATCCAGCTGGCAAATGCTATTATGATCTATATCGTTTTTTGTGTGAAGAACGTACTTTTTTGTAATGTAGGTACCTGACAGTACCCTAGGCACTTTTTAGTGCCTATAGAAATAGGAGGATGACTATGCAAGCAAAGAAATACAACATCGCCGTCGAAGCGACATTGGAAGTGATCGGAGGCAAGTGGAAATGCGTCATTCTGTGTCACCTGACCCATGGCCGTAAACGAACCAATGAACTAAAGCGTCTCATGCCGCATATCACGCAAAAAATGTTGACCCAGCAGCTGCGGGAGCTCGAGGATGATGGCGTGATCAATCGCATTATCCATAATCAAGTGCCGCCCAAAGTGGAATATGAGTTGAGCGATTACGGCATGAGTTTGAGCGGAATTCTGGATATGCTCTGTGCATGGGGAGAAAAACATATCACGAAAGTATATGGGGACAAATTCAGCGTGCTTGAAGATAGTATTCTGAATGATAAACTGAAAGTCTCGGAAGAGCCCACAACCACAGATGCACGCTAAACCTGATTGATAAGCGATCCTGATGCAACAAAGGGCAAGGTCCGTGATTGCGGACCTTGCCCTTTTCGTATAAACCATCTCTTCCTAGCATATTCGAAATCGCCCAGCAATCTATCGGGGATCACCGATACCGCTGGTTATTTCGTGTCCTCCTTCTCTTTTTGGCTGACGATCATTTCCGTCACTTCCTCGGCCTGGGCCAGGACAGCAATGGGATCAAACGGCCAGAACCGCTTGGCATCCAGATAAAACACGCGATCCTGCTTCACCGCCTCAATCGATGTCCATACCTTATCCTTCTTATCCATCTCGGCACCGTTAGACTCATCAAAGAAGATATAATCGCCTGCATAATCGTTGAGCACTTCCAGGGAGACCTCTTTGTATGTCACGTTCGCATCAATCAATTCTTTTTGAATCGTTGCCGGAGGTGTTAGCTGAAGCTCCTTGTAGATCGCCAAGCCCCCGCGATAAATGCCGTCACCGTACAGATAGAAGGTTTTGCCGAATGCGCCAAAGATCGAGAACGTCTCTCCCTCCTCCACCACACCATTCACTTTCGCGCGCAGTCCTTCTATTTTCTCATCAAAATCAGCTAGCCATTCCTTCGCTTCTTCTTCTTTGCCTAGAATAGCCCCCAATCCCTCCACTTCTTCGTGCACGCTTCGATAGGTTTCATAAGGGAGAATGACCGTCGGTGCGATTTTGGACAATTTCTCGTATAATTCCGGGTCCGAGTTAGCGCTGATAATCAGGTCGGGGTTCAATTCCACAATCTTTTCCGGAGCGCTTTCCCCCGTGTTCTCTATGCCCTCAATCATGTCTTGAATATGGACGTTCTCGAGATCCGTCGCTGTCGCGCCGACCGGCTTTTCTCTGAGCAGCAGCAGAGTTGGCAGGTAGGCATCAACTACAATTCGCTCGGGAGCGGCCGGAATTTCGATTTCTCCGTTAATCGTATCCACCTTTCTAGTCGTGGGCGCTGAGGCCTCAGTCTGAGACTTGTCCGTGCCCGCAGCGGTTTCACCGGCAGAGCCCCCATTATTCGCGGTATTTCCATTCCCGCTGCATGCCGAAATAACGATCGAGCATAAGACGAGCGTGGAGAGCATGACACGTATTTTAGACTTGAACATGTTTTATCCTCCTAATAAAATGATGGCTGGATTTAAGCTCCGAATTGAGCTCGATGTAATCGGCTGTATATGCCGTGCGCCGCGAGCAGATCCTCATGGATTCCTTGTTCGGCAATGCCTTTGTCTGCAACAACCACAATGCGGTCTGCATTCTTGATCGTTGCGAGCCGGTGTGCAATCACCAGGGTCGTACGTCCCTCCGACAGTTCGGCCAGCGCCTGCTGAATCGCCGCTTCGGTCTCCGCATCCAATGCAGACGTCGCTTCATCCAGAATAAGAATCGGCGGGTTCTTGAGGAACATCCGGGCGATCGACAGGCGCTGTTTCTGTCCGCCGGACAGCTTAACGCCTCTCTCGCCGATTAAGGTGTCCAGCCCATCCGGAAGCGAAGCGACCAGCTCCTCAAGCTGGGCACGGCTCACGGCTTCCATCATGTCGCTCTCTGCAGCGTTGAGCCGGCCGTAGGCAATATTTTCGCGGATGCTGCCGTCAAACAGGAAAACATCCTGCTGCACGATGCCAATATGGGAACGAAGGGATTGCAGCGTCATGTCTCGGATATCGATCCCGTCAATCGTTATCCGCCCGGCTTCAACGTCATAGAAACGCGGCAGCAAAGAGCACAACGTTGTCTTGCCTGCTCCGGAAGGACCCACAAGCGCAACGGTTTCACCTGCTCGGATGGACAAACTGACATTCTGCAGCACTTGATCTTTGTTCTCGTACCCGAAGGATACCCCGTCAAAGGCAATGTCTCCCCGCAGATGGTTAACCGGCTTTGCATCCGGCGTATCCGCAACGTCCGGTTCGCTCTCAAGCAGCTCCAAATAACGCTTAAAGCCGGCGATTCCCTTCGGATACATCTCAATGACCGCATTGATCTGTTTAATCGGACCCAGGAACACATTGGACAGCATAACAAAAGCGATAAATTCCCCGTTGGTCATCCGGCCTTCGATCACGAACCAAGTACCGCACACCAAAACGAACAGGGAAATGAATTTCATCAGGATAAAGCTGATCGAAGAATTCCAAGCCATAATGCGGTAGGCAATCAGCTTTGTCACGCGGAAGCGGTTGTTGTTCTCAGCAAAACGCGTCATTTCATGCTCCTCATTCGAAAAGGCTTGAACCACGCGGATACCGCTGACGTTGTTCTCCACACGTGCGTTGTAATCGGCAATATCGGAGAACATGCGCTTGAACGCTGCCGACATTTTTCCGCTGAAATACAGCGATAAATAAATCATCAATGGAACGATCACAAACGTCATTACGGCAAGCTGCCAATTAATCCCGAGCATGATGCCCAAGGCTCCGGCAAGCGTCATAAGGGCAATGAACAGATCTTCCGGACCGTGGTGGGCAATTTCCCCGATATCCATCAGGTCGTTTGTCATCCGCGAGACTAGATGCCCCGTCTTGTTATTGTCAAAAAAACGGAAGGATTGCTTCTGCACCCGATCAAACAGCTTTTTGCGCATATCCGTCTCAATGTTGATGCCGAGTTTATGCCCCCAATAGGTGACCACGTAATGTAAGAAAGAACTGACAACATAAATGCCGAGAAGACCCAGACAAGCGTACAAGATCCACTTCCAGTTGCCGCTCGGCAGCAAGTCGTCTATCACGCGGTTGACAGCAACCGGGAATATCAATTCCAGCAAAGCTGCAAAGATCGCGCAACAAAAATCCAATATGAACAGCCCTTTATAAGGCTTGTAGTAGGAAAAAAATTGACGCAGCATAAGGACCTCCTTAATCCGTAATTCCGTTATAGAAATGAGCAAGTCCCTCCCTTTTAAGCTCTCGACCTGGATAGCAGGTAGAGGAAATAGGGAGCGCCAATTACCGCAACCACGATCCCCGTCGGAATCTCTGAAGGTTGTATGATCCAACGTCCAAGGGTATCGGCAGTGATGACCAGCAATGCACCGACCAGTGCTGTTACCGGCAGCAGCATCTGATGCTTCCCACCGACCAAGCGCCTGGACAGGTGGGGCGCGATAAGTCCGACAAATCCAATTCCGCCGCTTACCGCGACGCAGGAGGCTGCTAAGCCAACCGCCGCAGCCAGCAGCTTCAGTTGCTCCCTTGTGACGGAAGCACCGAGTCCGGTTGCCATCGATTCTCCAAGATTGAGGACGTTCATCACCTGCGCTTTGTACATGACGAAGGGCAGCAGCACAAGTATCCATGGGAGCAAGGACAGGACGAACCTCCAGCTGGAACCCCAGATGCTTCCTGCTAGCCAAGTGGCAACAAACTGGTATTTTTCAGGACTCAAGCGCAGCGTTAGCACGATCATAGCCGCACTAATGCCAGCCGCAACGGCAATCCCCGTTAAGAGCAGCCCTGTCGGCTTAAAGCCCTGATTCTTCTTATAGGCCAGCACGCATATTAAGGCAGCGGTTAAGCTTGCCCCAATCAGTGCAAGAACCGGCAGTAAATAGACCGGGGCCGCCGTCGTGCTCGGGAAAAATGAAATAAACAGCATCACCATCAAGCCAGCTCCCGCATTAATCCCCAAGATTCCGGGATCCGCCAGCTCATTACGGGAAATCCCCTGCATGACGCAGCCCGATATCGCTAACCCGGCACCAATAAGAATTGAAATCACGATCCGCGGCAAACGGAATTCAAACAGCACCAGTTCCTGCTTGTCCGTCCCGCTGCCAAACAGGGTTTTTATGACCTCAAACGGCGATAAACGGATCACCCCCGTGTTCATACTGATCAGAAAGACCAGAATGATTAATGCAACCAGGACAAACAATGTCATGAACCTGCGCTTCCTGCCTTTTCGTTCATGCATATTATTGGTAACAGCTTCCATTCACAGTTCCCTCCTTTCTTTGCGTGCCAAGTAGAGGAAGAAGGGCACCCCGATCAACGCGATGATCGCGCCCACCGGTGTCTCGTAAGGGGGGTTCACCATTCTTGCCGCAAGGTCGGCAATGACGACCAGCAAGCTCCCAAGTACTGCCGAGCAAGGAATGATGAGCCGGTAATCCACGCCGACCAGCTTGCGCGTGACGTGCGGAATCATGAGACCGACAAAGCCTACCGCACCGACAACCGAGACGGCAGCGCCAGCCAGCACCAGCACGATAACCGTTCCGGCCAGCTTGACGAGTCCTGTTCGCTGTCCGAGCCCGCGGGCAATTTCATCGCCGAGGCTAAGCATGGTAATGGAGCGTGACAACGCAATAGCTCCCAATATAGCAGCGACGATCCACGGCAGCATAATCTTCAGATGGACCCACTTAATCCCCGCCGTTCCGCCGGCATACCAGAATGCCATGTCCTGTCCGACCTGAAAATACAATGCGATGCCTTCGCTAAGCGCACTTAACAGAGCACTAAGCGCAGCACCAGCCAGAACAAGACGTACCGGTGTCAGACCGCCTTTTGCCATGGAACTGACACCATACACGAGGACCGCACCTAATCCTGCCCCAAGGAATGAGAACAGAATCAGGTACATATAAGGCAGCCCCGGAAAAAATGAAAAGCAGAGGGCAATGGCAAAACCCGCTCCCGCATTTAATCCGAGCAAACCTGAATCAGCGAGCGGATTCCGGGTCATCCCCTGCATGATCGCGCCCGATACCGCAAAGCAAGCGCCCACCATCGCACCACCGAGGACCCGCGGCAAGCGCAGCTCCTGTATAATCTGATGCTCCGTCACATCGGGATTAAAGAAGAACACCGCCTCCCATACCTTTCGCAGATCAATCTCGGCCGCCCCGAGTGATATCGATAAAGCTATGCCAAGCACCAGCGCTGCCACGCCTCCGGTGAGAATCAGGGTCGCAGCCCATGGTCGCCCCTTGAGTTTAACGTGGGTCTTGGAATCTGTAAGACTTGGATTGGACGTGTTTGATGACATCATTTTCCCCTCAATACTTTGATATTGATTCTCATTATCATCTGTAATGATAAAATAAAGGTCTTTCCTGCGTCCATGGACATCTTGAATTTCTTACCTGAAAAAAGTCCATGTCCAAGTCAAGCACTTTTCTCCAAATTAAAGCATACCTCTTTTGGCTAAACAAAAAGCTCGCTCCTGATGGATTGTGACATTGACACAGAAACCTCTATTCCATTACAATAAATGCTAATTAAATGAGGCGATGGAGTTCGCCATAACCGCTTCGATAGCTAATGACTCCTACCAGAGGTCGCTTTCCTGGTAGGAGTCTGTTTGTATATTGAAGGGTCAGCGGCGAATACATAGAAACGGGTGAATTTGCATGATTAAAAAATGGCTTGAAGGTACCGAAAAATGGCCCTACGCCTTGTTGTCCGGTTACTTCATCAAATGGATCGTTCTGGGAAGCTTCGTTGGATTGATGACGGGCAGTGCCTCCGCCTTCTTTCTTTACAGTCTGGACTATGTAACCTCCCTTCGCATGGAGAACCCTTGGCTGCTGTTCTTCCTTCCCTTGGGAGGCGCCGTGGTCAGCTACCTATATTACAAGTTTGGCAAGAGCAGTACCAAAGGGAATAACCTCATCCTTGAACAAATCCATGGCGGTGCGGAATCCATTCCATTGCGAATGGCGCCTTTAGTTCTAATCGGAACATTAACCACGCATCTGTTCGGAGGCTCCGCAGGACGCGAGGGCACTGCCGTTCAGATGGGAGGAAGCTTATCGGAGTGGTTCGGTAAGCTAATCCGCGTAACGCCGGCGGATCGAAAAATCCTGCTTATCTGCGGAATTAGCGGCGGCTTCGGATCCATTTTCGGCACGCCGCTAGCGGGAACCCTGTTTGGACTTGAAGTGCTTGCCATCGGACTGATCTCGCATCAAGCACTATTACCAGCATTCGTAGCCAGCTTGGTCGGGAACCTGACCGCCACCTCTCTGTGGGGTGTCAGCCATCTGCATTATCCGATTGGAGACATTCCGGCTTTGAGTTTCATAGTGATCCTAAAGGTGATTCTGGCCTCGATACTCTTTGGTCTGACAAGCCGACTATTCAGTGAGCTAACCCATTCCTTGAAACGGTGGTACAGCTATTTCTTCCGGAATCCGATGATCAAAAGCGCTGTCGGCGGCATCATCATCATTGGACTGGTTTATCTGCTTGGGACACGCGATTATTTGGGGCTGGGCCTCCCCCTGATCGAAGCCTCCTTCACAGGCGAAGTATCGCCTCTAGCCTTTCTCGGCAAAATCCTCTTTACCTCGCTGACGCTCGGAGCAGGGTTTCAGGGCGGAGAAGTTACCCCCTTGTTTGCCATCGGGGCAACGCTTGGCAACGCGTTGTCGGGATGGATCGAATTATACGCACCGTTCCTGGCCGCACTAGGATTTATTGCCGTCTTCTGCGGAGCGACGAACACGCCAATTGCTTGTTTTATCATGGGAATCGAACTGTTCGGCGGGGAAGGTGCCGTTTATATGTTTATGGCCTGCGTTATCAGCTACCTATTCTCCGGGCACTCCGGCATTTACACCTCCCAACAAATCGGCATATCCAAACACCCGTTCTTCTCGTTTCCGCTGGGCACCACGCTTGCGGGAGCGAAGATGTTAAACAAACAGAAGCACAACAAAAAGACGTCCGAGTAATCGGACGTCTTTTTGCCTTACACCGAGCTTTTGCGAATCGAGCGGTAACTGACGAGTGCGATGATAACCGAGATGGGAATGAGCCACAGGGACAATTCAAAGGCAGTACGTTTCACAACCCAGTCAATCACTTGCCCCCACCGGCCGTATTGGGTGATCAGTACGCTGACCACCGACAATAGAATGAAATAGGCCGCAAGCATGACAAAGGTCTTGATGCCGCGATTACGAAGATAGAAGACGCCGATTCCTATCCCAATAAAGGCAAATGTAAGAAGCAATATGAAATAAATGATGAATTGTTCTAACAGCGTGCCGTCATTCAAATACGGCAGGTTGAAGAACGATATCCGGTCTCCCCAAGAACCCGTAATGCGTTCAATTTCGGCTAAAACTAATAATATAATCGACGTAAAGACGCTGTACGATACCACCATCAGAACAGAGCCCAGATAGAAGTCCGTTCTTCGAATGCTGAATCCGAGGGAGAAGGGAAACAGCTGCAGCACCGATACCAGAGCCGCGATAAACACATAGATAAAGATCGTTGCCAATCCCCCGGCATAGAACGCTTCACCATCAACCAATACGCTGATAATGTAGTTGATCAGAAAGCTGAATGCCGTGATGGCCCAGGGCAAATAAAACCAGGATAGTTTCTGTCTCGAATAAATATGGATTACGCCAGGAATTCCGTTCATGGTTGGATCCCCACCTTTTCGCGCTTAGTTAAATATACGATCAATTGTTGAAGGGAAACGGGAGTTGTTTCCAAGCCCAATTCTTCCGCCTCTTTATGCAACCTCGTGGTCGCACTTCCCATCACCGTGACGGACAACATGGAAGCGAACGATTCCCGATGTATCACTTCCTGCCCTTGGATAAACGATTCAACCGTTCCGGAAGGACCGACGATCTTAAACGCACGTCCCCGCAAGTCATCCGTGGCATCGTCAAGCAAAATTCGGCCGGAATCGATAACGATGATATGCTCCAGCAATCTGCTAACCTCATCAATCAAATGCGTGGACAGAATAATCGTACGCGGATGATTCGTGTAATCCTCAATCAGATGATCATAGAACAGCTCTCTTGCCACGGCGTCGAGTCCAAGATAAGGCTCATCAAAGATCGTGATCGGTGCCCGGCTGGCGAGTCCGACGATGATGCCTACCGATGAGAGCATGCCGCGGGACAATCTCTTTACGAGTCGTTTCATCGGCAGCCGGAATACCTCGATCAGTTTGTTTGCATATGCCGCATCCCAATTCGGATAAACGTTAGCGGCAATTCCCATAACGTCCTTGACCGTAAAGATATCCGGATATTTCTGGCCTTCTTTAATGAAGCATACCTGCCGGATCACCTTCTGATTTTCGTATGGATGCTCTCCGAATACGCGAATCTCCCCTTGGCTCGGGAACAACTGCGCCGTTATCATCTGCATAATGGTTGTTTTACCCGCGCCGTTCCTGCCCAGCAATCCATAGATCTTATTCGCCTCGATGGTAAAACTCACATTATCGACAGCCGTCGCATCCTTGTATGCCTTGCTCAAATTCTTGACTTCGATTACGGTTTGGCTCATCAGTCTTGCTCCCCCCTGCGGATCATTTCCGATAATTGATCTTTGGTAATCCCAAGTTTGGCCGCTTCCTTAACCATGGCGACCACGTACTGTTCATAAAACTCCGTCTTGCGCTTCTCCATCAGCAGTTCACGAGCTCCAGAAGCTACAAACATGCCAATCCCCCGTTTCTTGTACAAAATTCCTTGATCGACCAGCAGATTAACCCCTTTGGCAGCTGTAGCCGGATTGATCTGGTAAAAGGCTGCAAACTGATTCGTTGATGGAACCTGCGTTTCCTCAGGCAGTCGTGCTTCGATGATGTCATCTTCAATTTTGTCGGCAATTTGCATGAATATCGGTCTGCTGTCATCAATCTGAAATGCCATTTACCTCACCAACTTTCGTTTATAACCTCGTTACATAATTGGTTAGTTACTCATGTAATTAACCATATAGGAGATGAAGCTCCTTGTCAATGGGTTCTCGGGATTTTTTTACAAAAACAAGAGAGATGATGGACTTTAGTCCTAAATAAATAGTCCCTGCAAGCCGATAAAATATAGGCACATATTCTACGCCCAATACAGATAAAGAGACAAAGGAGCTTGAGAGAAAACATGAAAAGAATCATTGCAATCGTTGTACTGGCCATGCTGACGGTCATGACGCCGCTTTATGCCGCATCCGCCCCCAAAAATTTGGCCTACGTGGACAAGAACAGCCAGTCCTTCATCTCGGTCGGGGTACTCAAGACCTATGACGGTGTAAAGGTAGCTTATACAGCTGCAGAGAAGAAACTCAACATCACCCGTGAAGATACTGCTCTCACGCTATATCTGGGCAGTCGGAATGCCTATATAAACGGAAAAAAGGTTCAGGCTAAAGCAGCCCCGTTTTCCGAGAACGGCTCTACTTATGTACCGCTGCAATTTGTCAGCCAGCATCTTGGGCTTAAGCTGTCCTGGAGCAATAACAGATCCACCCTGAACATTACGGACGGCAGCGTGTCAAACACCCTCCCCGTTCTTTCGGGGAACATGATGACCCGTTCATCCAAGGCCGTGACGTCGGCCAGAAAAACATTTAAAGTGGGCTCCCGTTCCTTCAGCGCACAAGTCGTCACCGTTTCGCTGCTCCATCCGAAGGTGGAACTGGACGTTGTTTTGGCAGGCAATAAAGCAGGGAAAGTCGAAGACTTACGGAGCATAGCAAAGCGCAGCAACGCCGTAGTTGCCATTAACGGAACGTTCTTTGACGCCTATACTTCAGGAGCGTACAGAGCACCGTACGGTTATTTGGTCAGCAAAGGCAATATTTTTCACAAGGCCTCGGGAGATAACCGGACGATCTTCACCTATGACAGCAACAATCTGGCGACGATGATGCCAGGACTCGACTTCAAATCCGTATATGATGCAGGCCGTATGGAAGGAGCACTTCAGGCGGGTCCGCGTCTGTTGACCAATGGCAAGGTGACGCTGGACGTCAAGAAGGAAGGATTCAAGGATCCGAAGATACTGACGGGCGGCGGCGCACGAAGCGCACTGGGTATCACGAAGGATCATAAGCTGATTATGTTAACGACAGGCGGCGCTACCATTCCTCAACTGGCTGAAATGATGAAGCAGGCAGGTGCCTATCAAGCAATGAATCTAGATGGCGGGGCTTCCAGCGGATTGTATTATAACGGCTCTTACTTAACGACGCCAGGCCGTCAGATCAGCAATGCCATCGTCGTAAAATATCAATAATGAACCCTCTCCTCTGGTTAACCGGATCTTCCGCCGGCTGCCAGAGGAGTTTTATTTTATGAACAGCACTACCTCCTCTTCGAGCCGCATATGCTGATCAAAGAAATGTTTCACTATGAGGACCATTTGTGTAAATATATAGCAAACTGTCTATAGGGAGCGATTCGTAAGATAGTGGTTCATTCAGCGGGGGGTGGATTCGATTACATCGTCTATTGCGGTCATTCGGACGAGAATCAGGGACACGATCGAGGGGATATATCGGGTTTGGAAGGAATGGATTGGGAGGTACCCTTTGATTGCCAAGGTGTATCACTTATTTTCCTGGCTTTCCCTGCTGGTGCTCGTTATAAGTCTGGTTCTGATCGAAGAGTCGCGGACCATGCTTGTGCAATATTTGTGGTCTTTCTATGTACTACTGCAATTTTGGCTGCTAAGCCGGAGCAAAACCGTTACCTGGAAGCAGGTCAGCTTGTTTGTACTCTCAGGCGTTCTATTGGTCATTCCCTTGACTAACGGGACCATGCAGGGACTTCATTTGATTTTTGGAGGACGGACGACCGACACATGGTCATTCGCCGTCATGACACCGGTCGTAGAGGAAATCTACAAGCTGCTGCCGCTGGCATTGTATTTATTTTTTTCACGAAGAGCCACGACGTTAAGCCTGAGCGATTATGTATTATTAGGGGCTGCTCCCGGCATTGGCTTTCAATTTATGGAGGAGCTGTCAAGACGCTTGGTCCAAAGCAATTACGGGGTGTCTTTTCTCGGCGGCAAAACGCTCCACTGGGAGTTCTTCGATTGGTTTCCGGGCTACTTTGAGGAAAGCTTTATTCCAACCATGATGAATGTTACGCATCCTGTACATAGTGCCATGATCGCGCTTGGAATCGGCATTGCATTTCGGTACGCCAAACGTCTGACACGCTGGGTCTATGCATTTCCGGCCGTCCTTCTGCTCTGGGCTATCCTGAATCATGCGACCTGGAATGGACAGAATCGGCTGCCGGAGTGGGTACTTACTCTTCATGAATGGACCGGTGAGGGCTACCGAACCGAAGGCTTCTTCCTTATCCTGCTGGTTGCAGGGTTGTTCATCGATTATTTCGATCTGCATCGAATTCGTGACCGTCTCCCGGTTCTGAAGGGTGAGGCTCTCATCAATCCATTAACGGAATGCTGGCAGATGACGCGGGCTCTCTTTACAGACCGGAAACGCCTCGGTTACCTGATCGGATTCTACCGAGAACGACGCGAGCTCGGATATTCGTTATTGTACGGCAATCTCGAAGCAGCAGGCCAAAGGGATCAGGTCCAGGAAAATGTAAGAAAGTATACCGCCGTTCTGGGAGCCATCGGCATCCTCATACTTGCTGCCGGGATCCTGTCCAGTATCGGCGCTTCGATGATAGCTGGCGACTCCTCTTGTTTTGCGTGCTTATTCGACTCTCTCCAGAACTGGTGGGATCGGCTTAGCGGCTGGGAACAAGCAGGTCTCATATTGGGTGCTTTTGCCCTTTCCCTGCTATTTGTCAGCTTCTGGCCTGCGCTTGGTATTGCCTTGACCGGTGCCGGCATTGCCGGTGGCGGACACGAGATTGCCGGATACATCCGTGACCCGAAGAAGCTGCTATCCCCACAAAATGCGGCCGCTGCCGTGTTAGCCGTTATCCTCAGCCGTATTCCAGTCGGTAAAGGGATATCTTGGCTGTCCAATAAGCTGGGCCCACGAGCCAGGAGGTGGCTGGGTACACTCGCCGAAAAAGTCGGCTTGAAAACGCGCGATGAGCCGGATACTCCAACTGGCGGAACTCGCGATCCAAAGCCTGACGGTACGAATGAACAACCGGAAGAGAATCCGAGGAAGCCAGATGGTGACCATGAGAATAAACCTGATGAAGATAAGCCGAATCCAGATAAGCCTGACAACGAAAAGCCGGAGGAAGAAAAGCCAAAAGACAAACCCGATGATGAAAAGTCTGACGAACCAAACGACACACCGCAAGAGGTGCCGAGATATTCCGGAGAACTGCAGAAGGTTAACAAACCGGATGCTGCCGCCGATGCGCTTGCGGAGCGACTTGGCGGAGAATCGAGAATGAAGTTTGATTCCGACCCCATCGGGCGGGAATTCGACGCCGTTAGCGATGAATATATTGCCCAGACCAAGCCGGCATTGCAACAGGTTAACAAAAAGGTTCGTGATCAAATGAAAGCGACCTTTGAAGCAGCGGAGCAAACCGGCAGAAAGGTCTATTATCATTTTGAAGGGGAGCCTGCCCAATCCGTCATTGACAAATTACATGAATACAGCCAAAGATATGGAATAGAAGTCCACATTGATACCGATCCATTATAACGACAAGGAGTGAACATTCATGTATGAATTTCACGGCTGGGCTACCATCCAGGAGAATCCTGCGGAAGCGGATGCCGGGCAGCTTGACATGATCATTCAGAAAATACAGCTTAAGATGACCGAGTTTGCATGGGGCAGCGGCTTGCTATCCTTGAATGCGGCTAACGGCTCCTATTACCTTCATGTCGGAGGTTTTACGAACCGCAAGGGAGCTGAGGCTGCCGAGATCGTAGCGCTGTACCAATTGATTGGCGAAATCGCTCCCGGCTCATACGGTCTTCTGTATACCCGAGATGATGAGAATCTGGAGGGTTATGACAACGAGTTCCGGGTTCAGGTGCTGGCACGGGGACAACTACGGGAACAACGCGATTCGTTTCTCTCCCCTTGCGTCCCGGTGATCGAAGATGAGGTCGATGAATGACCATATGAAATCATAGAAATCCCGCAACCCCACCATGTTTTGTTCTCATGGTGGGAAGCTGCGGGATTTTTGTTGAGCCGTTATCGTTGGTATATCCGAATGGATATTACCAATGAATGAGTGACAGTAACTTAAGCTCGTCCATTCAATTCATCCATCGTTGCCTGCACGATGATCCGCAGGCCATTCAACATCGTTTCATGGGATAAGGTCGGCAAGGCCGGCTTCTCCACGGCCATCTCCGTCGATGCCGGAAAATGCACAAAGCCGCCTATGGCAGAACTTTGCTGAAGGCGAATTTCTTTCAAAACCGCATACATCGTATTATTGCAAATATACGTTCCGGCAGTATTGGAAACCGAAGCAGGAATTCCAGCTTCCTTCAGTCGGTTGACCATCAAACGGATTGGTAGGGTCGAGAATAGTCCGTCCGGTCCGTCAGCGTCTATGGGCTCATCTTGAGGTCTTGCACCCCGATTATCCGAAATCGTCGATTCCGGCGGTATGTCCTTGATATTAATGGCGATCCTTTCCGGTGTAATGGCGGTTCGTCCACCCGCTACGCCGCAGGCAATGACCGCATCGGGTTCGTATGCCTTCATCTCTTGCAGCAGAATGTCCGCACACTCATCGTAATGCACGGGAAGAAGCAGCGTTCTGATTTCTGCACCGGGGAAGTCGTCGTGCTTGATCTCCTTAACCAGTTTTTCGGTTGGATTGATAGAACTTCCGCCAAAAGGTTCAAAGCCTGAAATTAATATTTTTAACATCTGTCATATCTCCTGTACTCGTTTATGTAAGCTGCCGGATCACGTAAATAGCATCCTGACTTTTATTATAGCAGCGCTCGAATGCTTACACCTTCAGCTTCAAGCCGTGATCGCAAGGTGCTGGCGAACAGCGATGCGTGCGCGCCATCTCCATGAATGCATACGGTATCGGCCGTAATGGGGATCACCTTGCCGTTCAGGGTAACTACCACTCTTTCTTTCACCATCCGCACGACTTGCGTGGCCGCAGCTTCGGGATCGGTTATGATGGCATCCAGCTGATTTCTCGGCGTGAGGGTGCCGTCATCCCGGTAGGTACGATCCGCAAACACTTCGCTTGCTGTGCGAAGCCCTGCCCTCTCCCCCGCCGCGATTAACTCGCTGCCTGCCAACCCATACAGAATGAGCGTCGGATCGATATGCTTGATTGCGGATGCAATCGCATCCGCAAGGGGTCTGGAGGTCGCTGCCATATTATACAGAGCACCATGAGGTTTTACATGCTGCAGTCCGGACCCTTCCTGTATCGCAAAAGCCATCAAGGCTCCAACCTGATAGGTTACCATATCATAAGCTTCGGCAGGCGTAATCTCCATTCTTCTTCTTCCGAAGCCGGCCAGATCAGGCAAGCCCGGATGCGCACCGATCGCGGTACCGTTTGCGATAGCCTGACGGACCGTTGCCCTCATGACCGCCGGATCGCCTGCATGAAATCCGCAAGCAATGTTTGCCGAAGTTATACTGCGAAGAAGCTCCGTATCATTGCCTAACCTGTAAGCACCGTAGCTCTCTCCCATATCGCAGTTCAAGTCCACACGAACCATGCTGACTCACCACTCCTTTAATTTAAGCTTGATCATGGTTTCCAACATTCGAAGCTCTCGAACGTGAGCCGTATAAAGCTGTTCTGCGTCTGCCAAGGATATTTCCGCAAAGCGAATGGCCGCCCCAGGCGACAGCTGAGCGATCAGCGAAATATCGACGGTCGCCACTTGTGCGATTTTGGGATAGCCTCCAAGCGTCTGCCGATCCGCCATTAGAATGATGGGCTGGCCATCTGCAGGTACCTGCACCGTTCCAAGGGCTACCGGCTCGGATATATATTCTTTCGCATGGCTTAATTGAAGCAACGGGCCGGACAATCGGTAGCCCATACGGTCCGATTGCGGAGTTACGGTGAACCGTTCTCCGAGCAGCGCCTGCTTGCTGCCTTCGTCAAAGTCATCATATTGACGCCCTTTCAGCACGCGTATCACCGCCTCCTGTCCTGGACCAGGATACCCTTCAGCAGAGACGGCCCATTTTACGGTGAGGAAACCGCCGTAATCATCAAGATATCGTTTAGACGAAACCAGGGGAAGCCGAGAAGGATGGGCATGCAGCGTATCCCCTTTCTTCAACGGTCTCCCTTCATGCCCGCCGATTCCGGCCCTTAAATACGTACTGCTGCTTCCCATTACCTGGCAGACATCAAATCCGCCCGATACGGCCATATAAGCGCGACAGCCCGTTACCGGCTGTTGAAAGCGCAGAACACGGCCCGCTTTGATCAGCACGGGACGCCACATAGGAACCTTCACGCCTTCGATCGATGGCGATAGATCTCCACCTGTAATGGCAACCCACCGATCGCTATGAAATTCAACCGCGAATCCTGACCATGTAATTTCCAGAACGGCCCGTTCATCCTCATTGCCAACTAGTCGATTGACGATCCGATAAGCGTAGTTATCCATGGCTCCTGCCATAATAATACCGTATCTGCCGTAACCCCGTCTTCCCGCATCCTGAAGAGTAACAAGAAGTCCCGGCTTTATAACGGTTATACTCATAGACCCACTTCCCTTATCTGTTCGTATTCCTCCGCTTGAATAGGCCGAAACCGGATATATTGCCCGCTCTTCAACAGCGTTGGAGGCTCAGCTTCGGGACGAAATAAAGCGAGCGGCGTCCGGCCGATAATCTGCCACCCACCCGGCGTTTCGATCGGATAAATGCCGGTTTGCGTGCCGGCGATTCCTACCGATCCAGCCGGTATAAGCAGCCTTGGAGTCTGTTTCCTCGGTGTCGCAATTTGCTCCGGGATACCTCCGACATAGGGGAAGCCGGGCGCAAATCCGATGGCGTAGATTAAGTAATCCTGCCCGGAATGAATACCGATGACATCCATGGGAGAAAGGCGGTTCTTCTGAGCGACTTCGTCAAGATCCGGTCCATAGTCGCCCCCGTAACAAACCGGAATGTCAACAACCTCATATTTTGTGATGTCCTTCTCCCCAGCTTCCTCCTCCATCCGCTCATCCAGCATCGAGCAGACATAAGCAAACACCGTATCGAATCCGTCTGGTTTGCCGATCTTATCATAATCATAGTAAACCGCTAAGCTCGTATACGAAGGGATGCATTCGATCCAGCCTGGAAAAGGGTTCTTTTCCAATCGCCTCGCCATAGCTGTAACCAGGCGATGTACCTTCTCGCTCACGATGTCTTCGAATTGAATGAGAACAGCCGAATCCCCTAAAGGGAAGAACGAATAAGACTTACTCATTGGACATTCTCCGTTCCATATGGACTGCTGATTGTCGTCAATCATTGAATGATTATTCCTATGATAGCAGAGAAACGGGCATCCGTTGAATATGAAGTTAAATTTTTGGTCGAAAGAATCAGAACAGCTGGCTCTGTACGGATCCTACCAAGCGTCCATGCTGTTATCTGCATAATTTTAGGGAATGGTTGGCAAAATACAGAAGTCGTACTTTAATAAGGAGGTGCCACCCACATGAGCCAACAAAACCAAAACCATAACCGTAACGAACCGACAAAAGCAGAAGTACAAACCACAAAATTGAACAAAATGCCGATTCCAGGTGAATTTGACACCGAGATCTCTGCCGAAGAAGCAGCCGAGGTGTTTAAACAGCAGCAGCAACCAAACGCTGGTCATAGCTCCGAGAACCAACAATAAGTAGAAGACCTCACGGATCATCCGTTGTTTACAGGATCGTCCGTGAGGTCTTTTTAGGTGTATTATTTTACAGTCATTCGGGTTTTTATGGTTTAATTAGCCATCCATGAAGCTCTTATTTAAGCTTTCGGTTTAAATCCCCTTGGTGCCTAACCGCTTCGCAAGTTCCGCCAAATCCTGCCCTTTAAGGGCTCCTTCCACCAGCTGCGGAAGAAGCGCAGGAGTGCATGCAAAGCAAGGTGTTCCGTCTCTCGACAGTGACCTGGCTACCTGCTCATCATAGAACGGTTTTCCCTCCTCGGATAATGCGAGGAGACACATCGTCTTGACTCCCGCTTCCCGTAATTCACGCATTCGCCGGATCAGCCCGGCTTGATTGCCGCCCTCGTACAGATCCGAAATGATGATAAACAGAGTCTTTTTCGGTTCTTCAATAAATTGCTCGCAATACGCAACGGATTTATGAATATCCGTTCCTCCGCCAAGCTGGATGCCGAATAACATATCCACCGGATCATTGGCACACTGCTCCGTCAAGTCAACGACTTCCGTATCGAATACAACCACACGGGTGTCGAGCGAAGGTATGCTTGCAAATATGGATCCAATGACCGAAGCCCAGATCACGGATTCCGCCATGGAACCGCTCTGGTCGATATCCACGATGACGGTCCATTCTTTGCTGCGTCTTACTCTGTCAAAATAATAAAAACGCTCCGGAATGATCTGCTTGCGGTCCGCATCATAATTTTTCAGATTTCGCTGTATCGTCCGCTTCCAGTCAATACCGCTGAGCGAAGGAAGCGGTGTATGCTGCCTGCGGTTCAAGGCACCAGTCACTGCCCTGCGAATATCATCCTGCAGGCGCTGGACAAGCTCGTCCACAACCGCCTTCACCAGCAGGCGTGCCGTATCCTTGGTTTTCTCGGGAATCTTGCCTTTCAGGGACAGCAGCGTGCCAACCAGCTGTATATCCGGCTTGACCGTAGCCAAGACCTCCGGTTCAAACAGCAGCTGCTTCCATCCCTTTCGTTCCATGGCATCATTCTGGATAATGGACACCACGTCCTCCGGAAAAAAGGAGCGGACATCACCCAGCCACTGCGCGAGCCGGGGAGCCGACTTTCCTTGCCCGGCTGCCCGCTGCCCCGCGGACGCACTTCCAGCTTCCGCCCCGCCGTCCGTATTATCATAAATCGCGGCCAGCGCACGGTCCATAATCATTTCTTCCTCCGACAGCTGTATGCCCCCGGCGCTATAGCCCGCTAGCTGAGGTTCAGCCGACTGGCCCAGAATGAGCCGCCAACGCGATATTTGGTTTGGTTCCGTTATGCAGCTCATCGCCTAAAAATCCTCAAAGTCAAAATCATTCAAATCATCGATCATCTTCGCTTCTTCCTCCTTCAGGTCACCGGTCAAAATCTCGGCAGCCTGCTCTGCATTCACGCCCCATAACTCGCCAAGCAGCTCGGCAATCATGGTCTTCTCCTTCGCCGAAAAGCTGCTGAACGCCCGGCGCAGAAAAACAAGCGCACGAGTGAATTCATCATCCTCCAGGGATTGGATGTATTCATTCAGCTGCTCCCACAGGCTCAACCGCGAGAGAAGGGCATACCGGTTCCGCATCGATAAGCCTTCAAACCATCCAGCACCCAAATCGGCCGAAATGCCGGGCGATAGTCTGCGAGATACTTCTTCGGCACACTGCCGGGCGGAAATCGCATTCCGCTCCATCAATACCGCACACGCATATCCCGACAACCGGGCGTTCAAGTCATCCCTCTCAGACAAATGCCCGAGTTCTTGCAGCCAAAGTTCCTCGTCCACCTGCTCCGCGTGCTCCACGGCGACACTGTTCAGTTCATTCAAGGCAGTTATCATCGAGCCTGATACCTCGTCGCTGCACTGGCTGCCATCGAGCAAAAACAAACAAGCGCGCATAAAGAGCTGCTGCAGCAGCGGTACTAACGGCTCTGTATTCATCCGCCTGATCCCGCCGTAGCGGATCAGAACGGATAACTCCCGGGAAGCTGCCGCAATCTGTACGACATCGCGGCTGTCCACAGCAAGCTTTTGCAGGGTCAGCCGACCTGCTTCCATCTGGTGAATCATCCCGCATTCATATGCGATCCGGATGAGCGAAGAGGCTTCGTCAATCGAGCTGCAGCCCGCCAGCTTCTGCTGGAGCCTATAAGCAGCGGCTACCTCTACCGTCTCTCCCAGCAGCGTCGATTCGACAACCTGAATTTCAACCTCAGGCGTCCATTTCACAACCCAGTGCTCAGCCCACGCCCCTTGCTCCTGCCCGCTGGGTCTGGCCTTAACAAAATCAATCCCCAACAGCTTCAAGCGGTGAAACAAAAAGGACCGGTTCAAATCGAGATATGCGGACTCTTTCGAGGTTACCCTCCGGTTCTCGCGCAAATCCAATATTAAATCGTTGGCCACAACCGATTTATACTTCTCAAGCTTTAGCCTTTTCAGCTGGCGGTTCAGGTCGTCCTGGATCGGTGTCTGGCTGACGCCTTCGGCCAGCTCGCCGATCGCCGTGCCGATCTCCACTCGTGCAAGCTCCTCTGCTACGACGGAAAGATCGCCGCGCCCAAGCAGCGTCTGGGCCGCATCCCGCAAATCCCGCAGTGTCGGGAGACCGCCACCATGGAGCGCTGCGAGCGACTCCGCCAACCGGACGGCTTCGATCACCTCTGCCGTGGAGCGGTGGGTACCATTCTTTCTCATCGAGCCCGCGACCATGGATAAATAATGATGCGGCAATTCCGCTAGCGCGTCCTGCTGCATTCGTTCCCACATCATCTCAAAATAATGGGGAGCGATATTCCCGGCACCATAACCGGAAATGGACGACAGCTTATAGTAGGAATAAGGCATCAGCGTAAGCTTGGTTATCCGGGAAGGAAGCTGATTCAATTCCTCGTCGCTCATCGGGCTGGACAAATCGCTAAGCGCGGAGGCATGGTAAGCCCCGCAAATGACTACAATGCGCTCGGGGTCATGCCCTGCCGCAATCGCTTCAACAATCTGACGGCGCATATACGACTCCCGGACGGCATTGTAGGCGTATTCCACAGTATCCTCACGACGCTCTTTCTCCTCCGACAGCTCTCGCATCTGCACGGAAAAAGCCGATATGGATTGCCGGTAAGAGCCTTCGCTCAGATTATGTTCGTAACTCCGCTCCCAGTACATATCATAATCATATTCGCCGGCAAGCTCGGCAATCCGCTCATATACGGATTTTTCGTCCGGCTGGCTCTCGTCCATCGGCTCAACTGCCCCCGAGCTGGATCCATGATCCTCGCCTTCAAGATCTTCCCCGCCCGCTTCGCCGTCGGAGCTGCGGCGCAGCTCCTGCAGACAGACGGCAGCAGATGAGGGCAGATCGATAAATGCGGCATAAGCTCCGTACTTCTGCGCCCATCTCATGGCCTGATATTCCGGGGAATATACCGCAAAAGGCCACAGAACCGTTCGTACGGGCAGTTCTTCGGTAAACGCCAATATAGCAACCGGCGGCTTTGTTGTTGCCTGGGTCAGATGCCGTATTTCCCCGCTTGCATCCGACGGCCCTTCGATGAGCACCGCCGTAGGATTGATCTCATCCAGAAAATCCAGTACATGCTTCGCACCGGCGGGCGACAAATGCCGAACTCCAAAAACATGTATACCGGCAGCATTCACTGGTTGATCTCCTTGCATGCGTTATATAAGCCACGCCACTGCGCTCCGCGTTTCTTCATGATATTATCAAGATATTCCTTCCATACGAGCCGGTCTTTATCATCATCCTTCACAATCGCCCCTTGGAGTCCCGCCGCCAAATCCTCATCCGTCAGCTCACCGCTGCCAAAGCTCGCTGCCAGCGCCATGCTGTTCGTCAGGAGCGAAATCGCTTCAGCCGTCGAGATCACCCCGGCCGGAGACTTCACCTTTTCCTTTTTGTCCAGGGTCATGCCGCTGCGCAGCTCTCGAAAAATCGTCACGACCTTGAGCAGTGCTTCATCTGCGGGAGCAGCAGCCTGCAGATCATAAGAGGCGGCAATCTCGGACACCCGTTTCTTCACGATTTCGATTTCGGTACTCAGATCCGCTGGAGCAGGAAGAACGATAATATTGAAACGGCGCTTGAGCGCTGTTGACATCTCATTGACCCCGCGGTCTCTTGTATTTGCAGTAGCGATAATAGAAAAGCCTTTTCGGGCGTTCATTTCTTTTCCGAGCTCAGGCACCGATATCGTCTTTTCGGACAAAATGGAGATGAGTGCATCCTGTACCTCCGAGGCACAGCGGGAAATCTCTTCGAACCGGGCGATCCCTCCCGCTTCCATCGCCCGCATGATCGGACTCTGCACCAGCGCTTCGGGTGTAGGGCCTTGAGCGAGCAGCATGGCATAGTTCCAGGAATACCGGACGTGCTCTTCACTCGTTCCGGCCGTTCCCTGAACGACCAGACCGGAATTTCCGTAGATCGCTGCCGCCAGATTTTCGGACAGCCAGGATTTGGCCGTGCCTGGCTCCCCGATTAATAACAGGGCACGGTCGGTTACCAAGGTAGCGACCGCCATCTCGATCAACCGCTTGTTCCCGATATATTTAGGCGTGATTTCCGTTTGGCCCGCCTTGCCGCCGACGATGAATTTGAGTACGGATTGAGGCGACATCTGCCATCCGGCAGGAATGTTCCCGGAATCCTCCTTACGCAGTGCTTCCAGCTCGTGACGGAACAGTATTTCCGCCGGCTGCCGCATGATATCTTGTAATTGCTCTTGTCCTGCTGCCATGGGCTTTTCACTCCTTTAAATTTCTTGTTCCTTCATCATCCGAAGGATGTAACGAAGCTGATCTTCGGCGCTGTCCCGATAGTTGCCCAGCACCGCTTGAACGCGGTCATAATAGCCTGCCGGTAATCGGCAAAGCTGCTTAAATATAAAAGGTTCAATCATATAGCAGTCCTGATTGCGCTTATCCTCCATTGCGACCACAATAGCTTCAAATAACGCTTCATCCTTCATGCCGGAACGTACAAGCCCCATAATGATCAAATTGGCAAACCGGTTGCGGAATTCCGGTGAATTCTTCAGCTTCGCCAGCAAATACGACTCGGCTTCGTGGTGTCCCCGGCGGGCGAAAGCGCTCACCAACGCAAGCTCATCCTGCTCGATAAACAGCTCAAGCCATCTGTCATCCCAGCTTGCTTGCAGCTGCTCCTGCGGAAGCATTTCCACGTAATACGTATAGCTCTCCTTCCCCGTAAACGGCATAACTTCCTCATAAGGTTTATACTGCCTATGGATGACCATATCTGACAGGGTGTCCAAAAGCCTTTTTCGTTCTTTGGCCGCGTTGCCAAGTGACGAGGAGGAGAAGCCTTCTAACACAACGTCCTTGTATTGTTCATATACGCGGTCCGGCGGGAGCACGCGAGCGGCTTTTTGGAATACTTCGCGGACATAAGAGCTGCCATGTCTGTATTGCTCCAAATCATTCTCCGCGTTTTGGCGAAGCAGTTCTCTGGCTTCCTCGGAATCCACGCGATTCATGTAAATGACCGCTTCATTCATAAGGTATGTCCAGCCCAAAGATTTGATATATAAGGAATACTGCTGAAGCACGTTCCGGTACAGCTCCTCGAGCGCCGGACTTTGTTTATCGTGCAGGGCCCACAAGCAGCGCTTCACCTTGCTCCAGCTCTCCTCCAGCTTTGACTTGTCATCCGGAAATTCGGAAACCGCTTGAAGCTCGGCGGACATGTCTCGTACAAGCCAATCCGTCAACAAGGCGGAACGGCATTTGCCCAGGGCAGGGTTAACCAGCTCTTTGTCTTTTCCTTGAGCGGCTTCATACAATCGCTCCACGGCTTGATCCGAACCCATCTCGGCAAGTGCGTCATAAGCCGCCTCGCGGATCACCTTCTTCTTGCTCTTGCTCCATTCCATCAGATCAGCCTCATACTCTTCGTAGCGGGCAAGCAGTTTGATCGCCATGCACCGCACCTCATCGCTGCCGGTCTCGGCCGCTTGTCGAATCAGCTCTGCTATTTCCTTGCCGCCGGTTTGCGCCATCACCTTCAGCTTCCGCGACTCCGGCTTTCCGCCCTCCGGATTAAAGCTTTCCAGCAGAAATGGAACGATTTCCGGGCCATACGCTGGCAAAATCTCATTGGCTGCCAGCTCTCCAATCTCGACATAGGGGTCATTCAAAGCTTCAATTGCAAGATATACCAGACGGAAATCCCGGAACAAGCCTTCCTTCCATGCTTCTTCTATGATCTCGTAACGGCCGCCGCCCGTTGTAGTCAACGCGGTCTGTACAGCGGAAAGCTTGCGGAAGGATAAATGGGATGATAGTGAAACCGGATGATGGTCTACCGGGTGGAGCTCTCCCTCAGGGGCTGTCGTTCCTTGGGTATGCAGCACGGAGCTCAGCAGCTGGTTCAAATCCTGAAGCAGCTGTGCCGACTGGGTCTCCTTCCCGGATTCCGGTTCCATTAAAGCGCTGATCCCTTCACCCAATCTCTTGAACACGGGAGCGCGCTCTCCGAGCTGCTGAAACTGCGGCAGCAGCCTCTTGAGGCGGAAGTCGCCTGCCGCGAGTTCGCTGCCGGCAATATATAAACGCCTAACCTCCTGGTTAAGCTCCTGCAGTAATGCCGTACTCATGGTTGTTCCTCCTTCTTTACCCTGCTCAGTACAACAGCCGGATGATTTCGTGATTCGTAATGATGGTCAGCGGCTGCGCCAAGAGGCGGCCTGTCGTCAGGCAGTGCTCAAACATAACCAGCATGGAGACACCGCTCAGCTTCTCCTCCGGCAGATACCGCAGCATCGGTACCGTCGGCTGTAAAAAAACGTCACCAAGCGCAACCGACTGTCCGGCTTCATCCGTGATGGCATACTGACCATCGGCGTTCCGGCTGATCCGGGAAACATGAAGCAGCATCACGGGATGGCTGTCAGCGAGCGGATTTTTCAGCTGGTTCTTCACCTTTTTAATTGCGTCAGCATAAGAGCCCGCCGCATATTCGTGAATCCAAACCATATCCTCCTCTGTCACCGGAGTTGAAGCCATCTCTTCAAAGCGGACCCGCCGGTTCATATCCCCCGGATAACGGTACAATACAGGGACTCGGGCTTTTTCGAAAAAGCTGTCTTCCTCACGCATCAGCTTGGCGGCCTTATAGGGACGGTACTGGATCGTTCGGTGAATTTCGCCGCTGTCCTTCTGAAGCCAGTATCCGGTATCCACATGCTCCAGCCGTGCATCGTCGGCATAACTCAGAAAAGAAAGCTGTATCAACTCTGCCTGTTCACTTACGAGCCCGAAGCTTTGCAGCTCCGTCAGCTGCCAGGCATGCCCCAGCCATTCCTCAATCGTCGACTCATGATCCAGCGCCATTTCCGGATCCTCAAGCTTTGAAGTCAGATATTGTCTGCCTTTTTTAATCATTGCGTTCATGACGGCTAGCTGCTCCACTGCATATGTATAAGCTTTCTCCTGGTCTTTGTCCAACAGCACCAGCGCCAAGCGACGAAGTTCCGACTGAGCACCCGACAAGTAATAATTGCCCATCTGCTTTACATGTTCCTGGATCAGCTTTTGTTCCTTTTTATCCAATGTTCCTAATCCGTTCCGGATCAACGAGTGGATCAGCTTCTCCAATACGTCCAGACCTTCCAGCTGCGCATTGATTTTCTTTTTTAATGCCGATTTGTTGACCTTCTTCGGTTTGGGCGCTGCCCCTTCGGCCGTTTCTTTGAGCTTACGCTCTTCCCGCTTCTCCGCTTTCTCCCGCTTGGCAGCCAAATCTTCCGGCACCTCGGCAGGGGTAAACGCCGCTCCGCCCGCATACGCATAAAGCAGTCCAAGCACATGCTTGCACGGAAACTGCCGGCTCGGGCAAGTGCACCGCATCACCGGTTTCTCCGGCACCGCAAAATCGGCGGACGGCTGGTAATCGGAGCTTCCGCTGCCTGCACATGTGCCGAACAGCACGGCATGGTCCTCCGAATGATGCAGCTGCAGGAACCGTCCTTTTTTTACAAGGCCCTGCCCGTTCTTAATGGCTGCACTATTCGGTGCCTGCGAATCGATCCATGTCTCTGTAATCTCAACCAAACTCATACCCTCCTAAATCAAGTCACTGCTGGTCATTGCACAGTGTAATTATCCATTACTCATAATCATATCTAATCTGTGTCTGGCTCCCTACCCTTCTTAAGACCTATTTAAGAACATTCATTCCTATTTATTCTATCATCTTCATCCTTTAATAGATAATAATGTAAAATTAAATTTATGTGATTGCTAACATAAAAAAAACGTCTATCAACGTACTTTCTCAGTAGACAGACCGCATGTAGCGGAAGTTTTTCTTGCGAGATAAGGATGCTAAGCCTTGGAAGTTTATACTTTCTTATCTCTAAAAAAAAGAGCCGGCATCACCGGCTCTTCAGAAATCGATATCATCCATTAGTCTTTTCTTACTTGATACCGTCCCGTTCTAACCTCAAGAATATAGTCCTCAGGGGAAGGCATGCCGGATTCCAAGGCATCCTGTACGGCTTGTTCAATAGGGTATGGCACGCGAATAAATTGAATGTTGAAAGGAGCAGGATCTTCGCTATCATAGATCCCCTCCAAAATGGCATAGGAGGCGTCAGGCATTTCAAGGGGGTTGCCGACGCTGCCGGTATTAAACAGCGTTCTCCCGTCCAGATGCTGGTGATACGCATTATGAATATCCCCGTAACCGGCGACATCCGCGATTCTTGGGTCCCCGCACAGCGCGGAACTGTGAAACAAGGTTTCCCGCTGCTCCTGATCATCCCAGGGCTGTATCCGCTCGTACACGCTGCGGGGCGAAGCATGAAACAACCGGATCCATTTACCGCTCATCATGAACTCAAGAATATACGGAAGATCGGCAAGATATTGAAGCCTCTCGCTTCCGAGTCTATGCTGATGCCATTGGAGGACCGGATTGTCGGTTTCCTTACCTATAAAGTCATCCCAGTTCCCCTTGATGACTTGCTGGCAATGGGTTCTCACCATATCAACCGCGATATCTCCGTGCGGGCCTTTGCCAATCAAGTCACCCAGGCAATAAATGGTTTCGATTCCGCGCTGTTTGATATCCTTCAGAACGGCCTCCAGGGCAGGGATGTTTCCGTGTATGTCGGAGATCAATGCAATTTGCGTCAATGAACCCGCCTCCAAACTTCGTTTATTTCAGATTACTGTGGTTGTAGTTTAGTGAATCCCGTAATTCATCATATGCGTCTCGAAGCCAAGGATGGACAACTTTCAGCGATTCACGCCGTTTCCATAAGTATTGTATATATTCAAATGAGGCATGATCCAACGAGATTTGCAACTGCTCCGTAATCTCCTTTAAATATGGGGGAGTCCCCTTCTGATCCCACTCGATCTTGTCAGCGACGAACAATACCTTGTCTAACAAAGATGCCTTGGCTCTCAACGTTGTATGGCAGCCAACCGCATTTAAAATTTCCTGTTCTGTAATCTTGAACATATTCTCGGCCATGTATGCTGATATTTTCTGATGTATGATCATCGGAAATTGCTCTTCTTCAGGCAATACATCCAACCCGATCTCGCGGGATACCTGAATGCGGACGTGATTTGGAAAAACGGCGCTAATATCATGAAGATACCCGGCATATTCAGCAGCGGTCGGATCGGCACCATAGAGAACAGCAATTCTGCGGGCTTCCTCCCCCACTTTCAGTACATGCTCTGCTGTCTGTGGACATTGGTGTTTCAGCAGAAAGCTGGCCACGTCATTCCTAAGATTCCCGGTGAGCTTGTGACCCCCAAGCTCACGGTAGGAACGGATCATCAATCGACGGTTACGCGGGTCATTCACTCTTTTCACCTCACCTAATCCCCTTGAATTTACCAATCTAGCACTTCATTTTCCATACAATATTCACTTATACTGAGAATAGTTTGAAGCTATTATACATGAAAGTCAAAGAAAGGAGGTCATCCGATTCCATGCATCGTCGGCTGGGTATTAGAGCACGCGATGCGTATATCCACAGCAACGGCAATACATAACGCACATTGGAAGGAGGCAATTATACACTGGAACGAGCCCAAAGGATTCTATTAAAAAGCAGCCCGGAGGCTGCTTCATTCAATGGAATTAGTTAGGGTGATCCGAAAGCGTACCGTTTGTCCATTTATTATTCCTTAATATGGAATGTTTCGATTTTTAGTCTAATGTTTATAAAGGTAATCATATATTTTTACTCACGCAAGCTTGGTAACTGAATAAGATTTAAAGCATCACCGACTTCACCACGTTAGGAGGCTGACGATAGTGAATACACGCAGGATGGTTAGCTTGGGGTTACTGATTCTTGTTATGCTCATCAGCGGTTGCGCTGGAAATGTTTCCACCGAAAAGACGAAAACGCTTACACTCTGGTATTGGAACCGAAGCCTGGACGATGAGCTGATTAAATCCGTTGAACAGGAGTTTCCGGGGATCCGAATCGATGCGCAAAAAATCGGTGGCGACTTCAAATCGAAGTTAAAAACAACGCTAGCGGCCGGTTCCGGAGGACCGGACATCGTCGCTTTTAACGACTGGGTGGCAGAGCTGTTTACGAGTTCGGATCGTTTCTACGATCTGTATGAGCTGGGCGCAAAGGACATTGAGCCGGATTTCCTGGATTGGAAATGGAAGCTAGGCGTTACGCCCGAAGGCACCATGATTGCCCTGCCAATCGATACAGGGCCAACGGCTCTTTACTACAGGGCCGATTTGTTCGGGGAAGCCGGGCTGCCGACCGAACCGGAAGAGGTCCATGCGCAGCTTGGCACCTGGGATGAATACTTTGAAGCCGGGCAGAAGCTGCAGGAGCATTTTGATCAAAAAGTAAAAATGCTCGACAACATCACCAACATTTACACGCAAATGAATGCTCAGTCTGAACGCATATATTTTGCCGAGGACAATACGTTTATCGGCGAAACTCCCGAGTCCTCCATGAAGACGGCGTGGGATACGGCGGTGAAGGCTTCCCAGATGAAGCTAAGCGCCAACGTCAATACGTCCTCCTCCGAATGGAATGCCGCCATGAACAATGGACGGGTCGCTTCCTTTGTGGGTGCGGTGTGGATGAAGGAAATCTTGATGCAGGCAGCGCCGGATACCAGCGGCAAGTGGAGAGTAGCACGCGCCCCTGGCGGGGACGGCAACAATGGCGGCTCCTTCCTGGCCATTATGAAAACGAGTAAATATCCGCAAGAAGCATTTGAAGTGATGAAATATATTCAGAGTCCGGAAAATCAGGTTCAATCCTTCAAGAAGATCAACCTCTTCCCTTCCGCCAAAGACGCGCTGGATGCCCCCGTGATGAAGGAACCCGAGGAATTTTTCGGGAATCAGGCAACGGGCGAGGTGTTCTCGGAATCTGCGCGTAACGTCAAACCTGCTTATTTCGGCGGTAAATTCGCTAATGTAAACGGCATTGTCAATCGAGAGCTGTCATCCGTTGCGCTCCAGGGCAAGAATCCTGATAAAGCCTGGGAAGACGCGCTGGCCAGAGTCAAAAAAGAACTGCTGCGCTAACCCGGATCCGTTTTCGGTTCTTACCTGTATGTTTCTCGATGGCTATAAGTACTTAAATACCAACCGATTGAGGAGGTTACAGTACGATGGATAATCCAATGCTGAATCATACGCCCGCGGAACAGAAGCCTGTTCCTAAGCATCCGAAATCACAAGACAGACTGTCCGCACAGATATGGAAACACCGCAAAGAATATTTGGCGATTTCCCCTTTTTACATTCTATTTGCCATATTCGGGCTCTTCCCGATCGGCTTCTCGATGTTCCTGTCCTTTCAGAAATGGGACGGCATCGGCGAGATGACCTTTAACGGGCTGGGCAACTACCAATTCATGCTCACCGATCCGGAATTCTGGAGAGCTGTCGGCAACACGCTGCTCATCTGGATCTACTCCACCATACCGATGCTCTTTATCGCGCTGGTTGTTGCCTTCCTGCTTAACGCATCGTTTGTCCGATTCCGCACATTCTTCCGAATCGGTTATTTCCTGCCGAACGTTACCTCACTCGTAGCGGTTGCCATCGTGTTCGGTACCGTATTCTCAAACAATTACGGCCTGCTCAACTATATTCTGTCCTTGCTCGGCCTGAACTCTATCGAGTGGTTGAATAAAACATGGGGCATACAGCTCGCCATTTCGGTCATGGTCATATGGAGATGGGCAGGGTATAACGCCATTATCTATCTTGCCGGGCTGCAGAGCATCCCGACCGTCCTGTACGAAGCCGCCAAGATCGACGGCGCCTCCGGCATACAATCCTTTTTCAAGATCACCATTCCCAATCTAAGGCCCATCATACTCTTCACGGTTATTACTTCGACCATCGGCGGCATGCAGATCTTTACCGAACCGCAGGTGCTTGTCGGCAACGATGGCGGTGTCAGCGGCGGCGGTATGACCATCGTCCTCTACCTATACCGTGAAGCCTTCGTGAATAACTATTTCGGATATGGCGCTGCCGTCGGCTGGGGAATGTTCCTGCTCATTGCACTCTTCTCCATCGTGAACTGGAAAATGGTGCAGGGCAGTCCTTCCAATGACTGAAATGGGGGTGAATCGTATGTTCAAATGGAAATCCATATTCCTTCACATCGGGTTAATCGCCGGACTGCTGCTGTCGATTTTCCCCTTCTATTGGCTGCTTGTAATGGCAACGCGCACCACTTCGGATATTTACAGCTTTCCTCCGAAACTATGGTTCGGTCCACACTTGCTCGATAACGTGTCGAGGGTGCTGAGCAGCATCGATTTTTTCGGCGCCTTCTGGAATACCCTGTTCGTAGCTTCCGCTTGTACACTGTTAGTCTTATTCTTTGATTCCCTGGCCGGATTCACGTTCGCTAAATTCCAATTCCCGGGCAAAAAATGGCTGTTTGTGCTGCTGCTAGCTACCATGATGGCGCCTGCCCAGTTGTCCCTGGTGCCCTCGTTTGTCATTATGGTAGAGTTCGGATGGGTAGGAACTTATAAAGCGTTGATCATTCCGGGAATGGTAAACGCCTTCGGGATCTTCTGGATCAGGCAATATGCGCAGGAGTCGGTACCCTCGGAGCTGCTCGATGCCGGCAAAATCGACGGCTGCGGTTTCTTCCGCCTCTACTGGAATATATCGCTGCCGATTCTGCGTCCCGCCCTCTCGTTCCTGGCCGCCTTCACGTTCATCGGCGTTTGGAATGACTACCTGTGGCCGCTTATTATTCTAAATGATGAGAACAAATTCACCTTACAGGTTGCGCTCTCCTCATTGAACGGAATATATACGACCGACTATTCGATGGTTATTGCCGGTACGCTGCTCGCCGTCATTCCGCTGATCGTTATGTTCCTGTTCATCAGCAAGCAATTCATTTCCGATATTGCAGCAGGTGCCATTAAGAGTTAACCATCAGGGGGTGCCCCAAAAGATCCTGGATCTGGCGGGATGCCCTCTTTTTCTCTTAAGAGCAACCGACTGAAACGCAAGAAATGGCGGTGCAAGGATAATATCCTGAGCACCGCCATGTTTTCATAGAACATAGCTTTCAAACTGACGAACCATCAGTCCCATGAGCCATCTGCTTGTGGGACAAATCTTTGATATGTTGACCCCAGATCATGCCACCGAACTGTAAACGCTACGGCACCATCACCAGCTTTTCATTTTCCGGAGTTTCTCCCTCTTCTTCTGAATCAACCATGGCCTCCCTCTTTAACTCCGCTGTTTCATCCAACTTTTTACGGCCCATTAACGTTGCTGCTGCAAGCGCTAATGCTGCAGGAACAATTGCCCAGGCAAATGTAACCGCAATAGAGGAAGCGAGGGTGTCCGAGATCGGTTTGAGCAGTTCTGATGGAATCAGAGACCTCGTCTCCGGCGCCAATAAAATGTGGGGATCCTTCAGATCGAATCCTTCAGGAAGACCACTGGTGTTCATTCCTCCCGGTGACAGGGATCCGGTGAAGAAGCGGCTCTGTATTAACCCGAACACCGTTATTCCAATGGTCATTCCAAGCGATCGCGTGAAGTTGAAAGTCGAACTCGCCATCCCGCGCTGTTTATAGGATAAGCCATGCATGACGGCCGTACCCAGCACGGAGAACGATCCGCCGATGCCAAGCCCGATCAGCACCATATATAGGGTTACGATGAACCTGCTGGATTCCGACGTAAGCGTCGATGCGAGCACCATCCCTCCCGTGAACAGGACAAGCGTCGGGATCATGATGTTGCGATACGATATTTTACTCATCAGAAAGCCGCTCACCGTAGCCGTGATGACGGAGCCCACCATCATGGGCAGCAGGACGAGCCCCGAGTTCGTTGCGCTTCCGCCGAGTACGCCTTGAATGAAGATCGGAATATACACGGAAGCCACGATGAACGATCCTCCGCTAAATAAACCGCACAGCACACTGGATGTATAGAGTTTATTCTTGAACAAACGAAACGAGATTATCGGTTCCTCCGCCCTTCTCTCCGCAAGCACGAAGAGAACCAGCATGACAAACGCCATAGCAAACAATGCCAGAATGATCCAGGAATTCCACGCCAACTGCTTGCCGCCAAGCTCTAAAGCAAACATGAAACAGATGACACCCGTCAGGAGCGTAGCGGCTCCCATCCAATCAATCGGCTGCTTGGAACGTTCATGCGATTCCTTATAAAACAGCGTAACCATCATGAAAGCCGCGATGCCGATTGGCAAATTAATATAGAATATCCACTGCCATGTAATATGATCCGTAATATACGCACCTGCGAGCGGTCCGAATATGCTGGATAATCCGAACACGGCTCCGAATAACCCGGTGAGCTTACCCCGCTTTTCAAGGGGAACCGTATCGAACATTATAGCGAATGCAATCGGGATGAGCGCACCGCCGCCGATACCTTGCACAGCACGATATAACGCCAGTTCTGTAATGGAGTTCGCCGTACCGCACAGCACGGAACCCAGCATAAATACAATCATCCCGAATACAAAGAACTTCTTGCGACCGTACATGTCGGACAGCTTTCCGAAGATCGGCATTCCCGCAAGCTCGGCGACCATGTAAGCGGAGGTCACCCATACGAAATGATCAAGCCCTCCGAGCTCCCCGACGATATTCCCCATTGCGGTCGCTACGATGGTATTGTCCATGGAGGCCATTAATATGCCGAGCAGCAGGCCGGCAAGCACGATGGGTAATTTGTTCGTTGATTGTGTCTTCAAGTTCTCATACACTCCTTCTAAGTAAGTTTCTTTCATTACTGTTGTCATTGTAATTCAGAAAATATGACAGGTGACTGTCACACTTTTTGCCCTACTTCTCTTTTTTTTCGACTATATAAATAAAGCCCAGACACTTTCAACCCACATACCTGGTAGCGTATAATCTGGGTATCCAACTCATGCAAGGAACAAGGAGGTTCATGTGGAATGAAGATCAGTGAATTATCGCAAATCAGCCAGGTCAGTGCACGCTCCATCCGGCATTATGAACAAAAAGGCCTGCTTGAAGCCGACAGGCTTGATAATGATTACCGTCATTTCGACACATCGGCCATCGAACGGGTTAAGATGATTCAATTGTATTTGAAACTGGGTTTAACGACGGATCAAATCAGAGCTTTATTCAAAGGTGAGGTCACTTCTCCAGATGATTACGAGTATTGCGAGGAAATGCTGTCCATTTACCAAGAGAAGTTAAGTCATGTGGATGGTCAGATCGCAGCTCTCCATGAGTTGAAAAGACTGCTTGAAAGGCAAATTTCCCTTACGCTAAAGAAAAAGAATCAGGTCCCTGTCTGACAACATCCGCAGCCCCGAGTGTCATCATGCTCGGGGCCGTTCATTTCAAGGATTAGATCCGTTATCTGCATTCCTACTTAACATGTTAAAATAAAGTGTACATCTGAAATGGAGGAAATCTACATATGGACAATTTCGAGAAAAATCTGGAGAAATACGCGGAGCTGGTCGTTAAGGTTGGCGTAAACGTTCAACCGGGCCAAGTGCTGATCGTCAATGCTCCAATCGAAACCGTAGAATTGACACGCCACATCGTGGCCAAGGCGTACGATGCAGGCGCGAAATATGTGCAAGTCGACTGGGATGATGAGCGAATCACCCGCATTCGCTACGAGAAAGCACCCGATGACTCTTTCGGTTATTATCCGCAGTGGCAGGCTGACGCCATGCAGCAGCTGGCTGAAGGTGGAGGAGCCATTCTGCGCATTAAGGTTCCGGATCCGGAGCTGTTCCGCGGCATTGATTCGGCCAAAGTATCTACAGCCGTGAAAGCCGCTGCCGTAGCTAACGAGAAATACCAGGTTTATGTGCGCAACAATAAAATCAGCTGGTCGCTCATTAAAGCCCCTACCCGTGCCTGGGCCGATAAGGTATTCGGGGATCTTCCCGAAGAGGATCGGATTCAAGCGATGTGGGATGCGGTATTCCAGATGAATCGGGTGGGTAGCGAAGATCCGGTTGCCGCTTGGCGGGATCATATTGCTCAGCTGAAGCAACGCCAGAATCACATGAATGCCAAACGCTATAAGAGTTTCCACTATCGTGCGCCGGGAACGGATCTGCGCGTGGACATGCCAGAGGGGTATCTCTGGCTCGGCGGCGGTGACGAGAATGAAGCCGGCGTATATTTCGTGGCCAACATGCCGACCGAAGAAATCTACACGATGCCGCACCGTACAGGCGTGAACGGGACCGTAACCAGTACGCTTCCGCTTAATTTGAACGGTCGCCTGGTGGAAGGCATGAAGCTCACGTTCAAGGACGGCAAGGTTGTCGAATATGAAGCCGAATCCGGACGGGAGCATCTTACAACACTGCTGGAAACGGACGAAGGTGCCTCTTATCTAGGAGAAATGGCACTCGTACCGCATGACTCGCCAATCTCCCAGCTGAACCGCGTCTTCTATAACACCGGTATCGATGAGAATGCATCGTGCCACTTTGCCCTGGGAAGCGCCTATCCTGTCAATATCGAGGGCGGTACCAAGATGAACAAAGAAGAACTGCTCGCTCGCGGAGCCAATGTCAGTCTGACGCATGTTGACTTCATGATTGGTTCGGCTGAGCTGGACATTGACGGCATGCTGGCTGACGGCACGATTGAACCTGTATTTCGCGGCGGACGATGGGTTTAAATTCACTCTGAACAAGTTCAGAAACGCATCTGAATAGTTAGGACAAAGCCCTGCGGGAAATCGCAGGGCTTTCTAATGTTCATCACTCGTACATACTGGATTATGCAGACTTCAAAAGGAATTGCCAATACCGATTTTTTTACTTTACTTATTTTGGAAGCGCTTTTATAATTTAATATAACATAAATCATTTCACATAACTATGAATCAATATCATAAAAGGTTGGAGGTGATCCGAGGAAAGATAAACGCGGCACAGTTTAGCAATGCTCATGTCATAATAAAGGGAAGAGGATGATGATGAAGCAAAAAGGGAAATGGCTTGCCACGCTTTTACTTGCCATTAGTTTATGCACGGCAGGCGCGCAATCCGCTTTCGGTGCATTCTGGAACCTGAGCGGCGATATCGTGGTACATGATCCAACGATCATTAAGGAAGGGAACACATGGTACACCTTCTCTACCGGTCAGGGCATCCAACTGCTGAAATCGACCAACGGAACGAACTGGACCAGATCGAACCAGGTGTTTGCTTCCCCGTTGTCCTGGTGGAAAAACTATGTGCCAAACCAAAGCACCAACGATCTATGGGCGCCAGATATCGAATATTTCAATGGCCGCTACTGGCTCTATTACTCGATCTCCTCCTTCGGCTCCAACACATCCGCTATCGGTCTGGCTTCTACGACCAGCATCTCATCCGGCAATTGGCGAGATGACGGTCTAGTCACGCGTACGACCTCCTCCAATAACTACAATGCAATTGATCCGACGCTGACAATCGACAAGGACGGCAATCCGTGGCTGGCTTACGGCTCGTTCTGGAGCGGACTCAAGCTGACAAAGCTTGATGCGAGCACCATGAAACCGACCGGAACCTTGTATTCCATTGCCTCACGCCCGAACAACGGGGGGGCCATTGAAGCGCCAACCATCGTTTATAGAAACGGATATTATTATCTGTTCGCCTCTTTCGATTCCTGCTGCCAAGGTGTAAACAGCACCTACAAAATCGCCTACGGCCGTTCCTCCAGCATAACAGGTCCATACGTGGATAAGAACGGCACCAGTATGATGAATGGCGGCGGCACGATTATGGACAGTGGAAATGCAGTGTGGAAAGGTCCCGGACATCAGGATGTCTATAATAACCTCTTGATTAGACATGCGTATGACGCAACCGACAATGGCACGCCAAAACTGCTCATCAACGATTTAAACTGGGATTCCCAGGGCTGGCCAACTTATTGAGGATGCATACCTTTAAAGCGTATCCTTCCATCCGCACCACGCGCGGCTCCCAGCGCGCCTTGTTTGGCGTTACATGACGGTGGTCAACCATGAAGGCTTCAACTCCAAAAAGGCTGACACTAAAGCGATCGCTCTAGTGTCAGCCTCTTATTTGTTCTTAAATCTTATTGTTATTCTCCATGCTCCAGCATCCGCAGAATCATCATGACCGCTTCCGCACGGGTAGCAGATTCCCGAGGAGCAAACCGGTTACCCGAACGGCCATTCACGATGCCGGCCTCGGCCGCGGCTGCGATTTCCCTCTCCGCCCAAGCCGGAACGGCTTGCTGATCACGGAATTCCGTTGCTGTTGCTGGTAAGGCAAGGCCCAGATAACGAGTGATCATGACCGCCATTTCAGAACGGTTGACGGATTGATTCGGTCTGAATGAGCCGTCTTGATATCCCTTCACAATACCTTCGGATACGGCCCATTGAATCGCTTCAAGCGCCCAGGATCCGATCAGGGAACTGTCTTTGAAATTCAGCTTCCCAGCTTCCCCTTGTCCATCCAGTGCTTTGGCCATCATCACCATAAATTCTGCTCGCGTTACCTTACGGTCCGGTTTAAAGGTTTGATCCGGATAGCCGCCAACGATACCAAGCTGAACCGCTTCCTCTATCACCGACGTAGCCCAATGTCCAGCGATGTCTGTTAACATCACCGGTTTTGGCTCCGGCTTCGGTTCTTCGGTCCCCGGCTTCGCCTTACGGTGAATGGTTATCTGGTAGGTTCGGGTCGTACCGTTCTCCGCCCGAATTACCAGCTTCAACAGGTTAGCCCCTTCCTTCAGCGCAATTACCTGATCCTTCTTCAGGGGTTCTTCTCCCAGAAGGATTGTTGCCTTGCTATGCGCCGCATCAACACGGAGCTGGACGGAATCGGCTTCCGTCTCAAGTCGGTACTCTGTCGTGTTCTCATGGAATGCAGGGGTTAATTCAGCTGCTTTGCCGCCGATGATCAATTCAAGTCCTTTTAAACGGTTGTCTCCAGATAATACATGGCCTCCAGAGGATCCCGATCCCGATTCTGATCCCGATGATGGAGGATTCTCCGGTGAAGGTACAACCGAAGCGTTATAGGCACGAATCGCAGCTTGCAGAGCGTTGATCGCATCCTGTACTTCCTTGGCAGTTGCATGATCCTGTTGCGCTATGGCGCTGGCGCTTTCAATGGCGGCACGGAGTGCTGACCTTGCTCCGGCCGGATACTGCCCCGGCGATGTGCCTTCCCGTGTTTCGTCAAGCCTTTGCTGTGCCGATGCAATCAATCCGATTAACTCGCTCTTGTCAACTGCTGCTGCCGGTGTTGTGACCGAGTTATGAAGTCCGGCGCTCTCTCCCGCAGCATTATAGGCTTTTACGGTAAAATGATATCGGGTGTCCGGCTCCAAACCGGTGGCGGTATGTGAATACACATCATTTGTCACGGTAACCACCGGTTCACTCCGCCCTTTCAGATATACACGATATCCATCCACGCCATCATCTGCGGTTGCTTCCGGCCAGCTCATGGATACGCCGTTTGATGTGATGTCCGAAAATTCAAGCTTCCCGGCTGTCCACACAGGTGCACCCGGAATTTCTACGGCTTGAGTGATGACCGTTAAAATCTCACTCGGAGCCGATTCTGTGCCTTGCTTATCCACGGCGGTAACTTTGAATTCATACAGCGTGTCCGGGGTCAGCCCAGTCGCTTCATATACGCTATCCGTGACAGTTGCCACGCGCTCCCCGTCCTGATACACATTATAGTTCACAACTTGTTGGTCCGGACCCTTCGCGGGATCCCAACCGATTTGAACCGTTGACGATGTCACATTCAGTGCTTTCAGGTTGGTCGGAGCATCAAGCTTCCCGCCATCTGTCGTGAAGGTCCACACATCCGAAAGGGTTTTCCCTCCGAATTTGTCTTTTGCGACGACATACCAGGCATAGGTGCCATCGGAATGAAGTCCTGCCCACGGCTGAGTAACCTCCGTGCCGCTAGCCACGTTCTGCGGTGTACCGATGGGTGCTCCTCTTAGATGATTTACTTGGATCGAATCCGTTGCTACTCGCTTTAATTTCGGTTCAAGATCCAGATTCATCTTGAACTCATCCGATCCATTTGTATAATAATTGTACTTATCCAGGTAAGGAGAATACGTATTCACGTAAATCTGCTTGCTATCCTTATCAAAATGCAGCAGTCTCAAGTAACCACTCCCGCCATCGGCATGTCCTTGATAGTCTGCCAGCATCTGATACACGGTTCTGTCCGCAGTACCGTCACCATTATCATCCAATTCATTTTTAAGCAGACTGGCTCCCGTGTAATGGCCGCTCAGAACGGCTACCACGTTCGGATTCGGGACAACAACTTCCTTGTATAATTTGTTGCCTATTCCGGAGCGAGTTCCGTTCGCGAGCATATAATCATGAAAATTCAGGAATGCGATACGGTCAGGATACTCTGCGAGAACCTCGTTCATCCACTTGATATCCTGATCTTCGACGCCCCATCCCATATACATCATGATGAAGTCGTTTCCTTCTACGGAGACAAGATCGTAGTGCCCGCGATTGTCCTTGTAGGAACCTCCGTAATATGGCTGATTCTTATAACGGTCCTCCCCGAAGTATTGACTGTAGGTCGTGTAATCCCAATCATAACTTCCCACATCATGATTCCCGGCAAGCACGCCGTGCGGAAGATTTGCATCCTCCAGCATCTTCATGTAATCATCGGCACGTTTCCATTGATACTCAGCTGTTGGATCGTTCACGATGTCACCGGTATGGAACAAATATTTGATGTTCATATCGTCGATGGAATCGACAATCCAGTTGAATTGCTTCTGCTGGATATGCGGGTACAGCTCCGTTAAGAATTGGGTATCCGATACCCATACAAACGTGTAATCATAATCCCCACGGGAAGGGATTTCATCCTGTACGATGACATCCACTTTGCTGTTCAGTACGTAGTCTGCTGCCGTCAGTTCGCCTCGAAGCGTAAAATCATCTTCAGACTGCGCAATATGTTTGGTGATCTCCGTCCACTTGTTCAGATTGTGGTTCCAGGCATACATCGTGACCTTGCGGCCCGAAACAGTGTGTCCTTCCCAAGTCACTTCAACGCTGTCACCCGGCTCCACGGCATGCTCCAGCTCTACCTCAAACCGGATATAAGGGAACTGGGACGTGGAATCCACCGTGACATATTGATCGTTGGATTCAGCTACCAGCTTCAATTCCTCTTCAGTCAGCGCGGTTTCGCCCGCCGGGAACCTATCCTTAGGGGGCTCTTCATCCGAGGCGTTCTTGGATAATTTTACCCGATCGCCGCTTAATGCATGATACGGATATGCCTGATGGAAGGAGACCTCAAGCTCGTCATCCGATGGATCGCTGACTTGGACCTTAAGCTCAGGCGATAACCCGGTTCCGCTCTCCATATCTGCTGGTGAGATCAATACTGGGGCATTCGGATGCACCGGTGAAGTGTTAAACGTAACCGTACGTTCCGAGATGTTGCCGATCTTGTCCACTGCGCGGATTTCCAGCTTATGATCACCTGGATCAAGCTCGGAAGATGAAGTATCATACGGCACCTGGATGGCTTGACCATCTAGCAGGACCTCCACCTGTTCTACGCCGGATACGCTATCCTGTACAGTCACATCAATGGGAATGCTTCCCTTATAGCTTTTGCCTTCTTCAACCGTCACGTTAATTTCGGGTCCATTGTTATCTACCTGAATGTTGGCAAAGGCTTCAGACTTACCCTTTACATGCAGATCAACCTTGTGCTGCCCGTCTGTTACCGACGTGGTATCCCATGCGTAAGACAGGGCTTTTACTTTTTCGGCAGGAATATCGAATTGAAACGCAACAAAAGGCAGAAACCGCCCATCGTCACCAAGGTCGTGGATAAGCGCAGGATCTTTAAATTGCGGATCCCGGATTTCTGTCCCATCTCCTAACAGCAGCCGTACGTTGCGGGCATTAAAGTCATCCATATTGCCCGTCGGCTTGTCATCCTCGAAATAGGTTTTCTCGTTATCGCCGGCCCGAAGGGTAATTTCGTTTGTGCCGCTTGTCAGCCATTGCGGTTGGATTGGGACAGCGATCGTTTGATAGCCGTCAATGTTCGCCTCGGTCTTGAACAGAACATCCTTGCCGATGGTTACCGTGTTGATCCCATCGTCAATACCATCGCCTTCAAAAACAAAATAAGCGGAATGCTCCATAACAAGTGTGCCTTGAACCGGCTGCCCGTCGATATGAAGCTCAAGATCGGCAGGTTCTACCCCATCCGCTGCCCCCCGAATATACGTTATCCCGGTGACTGTCTGTTGATCGTCAACATTCAGTCTGGCGCTGGCACCATTCCCCGTAAGATCGACTTCGTATTTGGGACTTTCTACTTCCTTAAAGGTGTTGGACACTGTGAAAAAGTACTCTAGATTGGTGTGTCCCAGCAGTTCCAGATAAGAAATCGTATGGCTGAGGCCTTGCTCCCCATCCTGAAGCTGTACAACCTTGTAATCGTTCTGTCCATCGACACGATAAGATAGCGCGAGTGAGGTAACCATACGATCATCATGCGCTTCTGCGGTAATCTCCAGATTTTCGCCCGGCTCCACATTCGTCGTTGTCGTCCGGTTGGCAACGGTCGGCTCCTTGGTCACGTCGATATGTACCGGCTCCGCAGGCACCTCGGAATGCTGCAGCGAACCCGGCGTAGCCTTATGCTCCAACTGGGAAATTCGCTGCATCTTCAGGCTGCCATCCTCCGGATACTTATAGAAGATTCCCTGATCAGAGCCGTTATGAACATCTCCGTCATTGTAAAATGCGGACACGATCGGATTGCCCGTGTTTGTCACAACCACGAGCTCCCGCATGCGTGAATTGGACATGCCGCCTGAGAATATTTTGACAACATCGGTGTTTTCAATCAGGTTCGTGCCGTAATTTTTATTAAAATCAGCAATCGTGGATTTGCTGTTCTGAGCGTTAATGATCCAGAACACCAGCGTGCCTCTGGATGGAATCATCACCTCATCGGGAACATGAGCCCAAAGGGTATCACTCTCCAAGTAACGATAACGAATTTTGTAATGGCTGAAATCGATGTCTTGATCGGTATTGTTGTATACTTCAATAAATTCATATCCGTCGGCGGTTCCTACATTCGTAGAATCAGGAACAAGCTCGGTGATCAGCAGTTCAGGCACATTGTTCAGCGCAGTGGATGACTGGGCTGAAGCCTGTCCTGCGAAACCGGTAAACGAGGCCGACAACACGATACAGAGAATCAAGAAGCAGGATATACATCGATTCAGGACGATCTTAGACAATGGAAAACCTCCTAGAAATGATTTTTTGAACAATCAATTCAGTTTCCCAATTCTCCAGGTCTCCATGGGATCTCCAAATTTTAATTAAAGCGTTTTCAATATTAAATCCCTCATGATATCAGATTCAGGCTATCCCCTAGAGAGATCCATTTAGCACTTCACCTCCTAAGATCAATAATTGCATATTCCCTTCGTTTTTTAAACCACTTTATGTAAAATCTGATAAATGATACACAAGTCCCGGAATCAGCTAACCATCTAGTAAAATAGGACAACATGTTAACAGACCTGCATCACTATTTCTTGAGTAAGCATCCATATCTCAAGGTCCGCATATGAGATTAGCATGACGTTTAAAGCTCATTACTTCCGGACTATTCACGTCTTATCCGGTTCATCTTTGAGCAAAGATCGGTCCCATCCTCTATCATAGGATGTGGCTTCTGCATATTCTGCACAAAAAAAAGACCCCGCGAATGATATCGCAGGATCCTTATCAGTGGGAAGCGATTCTGTTATTCATTATGCAGCAATTTTCCAATTGCTAGGGTGCCTTACCTGAAAAGAATCGAAGAAACTTCGCTCTCCTTCTCCTTTTGCGAGTGTTCATGGCGAATCAACTGCCTTTCGGAATGACATCATGTTCTTCCGTCCGTCGATTGACAATACCACTTCCCACTTGTTCTATATTTACCCGTTCCTCAGAAAGTGAAACACTTTAGCCCGAACTTCCTCTCGAATTGGGAGATCGGCCTATGTCCCCTTCATTTGTATAAATTATTGCGATGGCTCACTTTCCATCGACTGAGACAGTTGTACCAGCTTGTTCATTGTTTTCCAATTCCGCATCGTCATCGGTACGCCAAGCTTCGACAACTGAACCGCCAGCTTGGAATTCCGAACGCTTTCCTTGAACAGTAAGTATACCTCTTCACCGATAACTTCGAAGGTTTCTTTTTCATTCACATAAAGCCTTAATTTCTCCACGTCTTCAGCAGCAGGCGCTTCCGGCAGCATGGCAACATAAAGACTCTCAAACTCCGATGCTGCCTCCGCTTGACGTATCGTTTCATCCGAAAATGGACAGTTCCGAACGATCCCCTCGATTTCCTCGGAGGTTCTAATAATCACCGATATCGGAAAGCCGAACGTTTCAATTATGCCCTGCTCTATATGAACGCGCAGCGTTTCCTTGGATTCCCCGGATTCAAAGAGCACGTTTCCGCTCTGGATGTAGGTCTGCACGCGATCTAGTCCCATAGATTCAAGCATCTTTCTTAAATCGGCCATCTTGATTTTATTGTGTCCGCCTACGTTGATCCCTCTAAGCAACGCAATATAGATTGTCATCCAGGCATCCTTTCCAGAATCAGACCTGCCGTCTTCTCCCCGTTCGCGATGCAATCCGGTATACCCACTCCATAATAGGAGCATCCCGCGAGAATAACGTTAGGATACAGGTCATCCATTTTCTGTTCTAATGACTCCACGATTTGCCGGTGCTTCAAATGATAATTCGGCATATTGTCATGCCATTTGGTGACTTCGCATGACACGGGCTCAGCCTCGATGCCTAAACTCCGGCGGATATCCTCCATCCCGACACGCTTCAATTCTTCGTCGGATAATCGGATTAATTCGTCATAATGCGGATTGGAGCTCTTGTAGAACAATCGCATCAATAACCGATTATTCTCGGAGGTATGCTCCCATTTCCGGCTCGTCCAGGTGCAAGCATCACATTTTAACTGGGTTCCCTTAGCCGTAATAAATCCCGTTCCATCATAAGGAAGCTCTTCGTCTTGAATATCATAGGCAAGGTACACGCTGATGAGCGATTTGGTATAGAGCTGGTCAAAGTCCTCGTTAAGCTGCGGATCTTGCAGCAGTTCCTTCGCCGCAGATCCCATCGTGCTTAATACAACAAAATCAGCTTCAAGCTTTTCGCCATTTGCCAACGTTATCCCGTAGCCGCTAGCTGTTTTCTCCAGCTTCTCTGCGGCAACGCCCTTGTATATCTTCGCACCTGCTTCTGTCAGGCTCTGTGCCAGTGCGTCAATCACAACCGAGACTCCGTCTTTGAAGGAAAGAAATTTCTTATTGCCCGAGCCAAGGAATTTCTGTTTATTCTCGGCCAACCCCCCCATGATGCTGCCATACGTATTTTTGTACTCCAGCAAATAGGGAAATGTGGACGCAATGGTCAGGTCATGAAGCTCCCCGGAATAGACGCCCGATATGACCGGAGCGATCTGATTCTGAACGATTTCCTTGCCTAGGAAAGACTCGAGGAACTCCCCCAGAGAATCATGCTTGGTAAATGACTCATTCGGCGTGTAGTAGTCCTTGAGCGCCTCCACCTTCCCCTCGGCAGACACCAGCTCGCTTTCCGCCAAGGATTTCAGGCTAAGCGGTATGCCGAATACGCTCTCATCCGGGATTCTTTTCAAACCTGCAGTCGTATAGATAAAAGAAGTCCCCGTGGCATTATACACAACCTGGTCTGTTAACTGAAGTTCCTCCAGAAGTGGTGCCACATTCGTTTTCCGGGAGACGATCGAATCCGCTCCGGTTTCCATCGTAAATTCACCGTTCTGAACGGTTCGGATTTTGCCTCCCAACGTTTCACTTGCCTCGATAAGCACCAGTTCCATATCCTGTTGATGGCGATTCAACTCTTTTTGCAGATAGTATAAGGTCGACAGTCCGGTAATGCCGCCGCCGATGACTACGGTAGTTGTCACTGTACATACACCTCTATTATGTAGGTTCATAACATCTTAATCATGATTGTTACCATTGTATCCAATTTCTAAGTATATCATAGAGGCCGCTCTTTCGAGGGTCGCCATTCCCTCAATATTGTGAACTGATCCGTTTATACAGCCACCGGCTTCCCGCCCGCGGAATATACCGTGTGTACTGCTCCCTTTTATGCACGTGCTTGGATGGTTGTCGACAGCAAAAAACTCCGCGAGATCACTCGCAGAGTTTTTCTATCGTGGGAAGCGGTATATCCATTCTGACGCTATCATTCCATTTCTTTAATAGCTTGAGGTGTACGTTTGGAATAATTCAGACTGTGTCGTCCTTATTCCTCGTTACGTTGTACATGGGTATCAAATCCTTTCGGTAATTCCGACTTAACGTCTTGTTATCCGTCTGGTGTTGATGTGTTTCCACTTCCCACTTAGGATATATATACCCGGTGCACAGTCGATGAAACAGGTGAAACTTTTCTTATTCCCACCGGCGAGAACTTTATTTATCCTCAGTCAACACTTCAAGCAAGCCTGCCGGGAGCTCATACTTGCGGTTGTTGATCTGAATGCTCTTCAATTCCTCCAGCAGCGAATCATCGCTTTCCGAATCCTTAATGGCCTGCACTTCGTGGTGCAATTGCTCCATCTGACGGTCCAGCGCGTTAGCCGTATCGGCAGCCTTCTTAAGCTCTTCCAGCAGATGCTGAGGGACCGACTTATTATATTTGTAGAAAATTTTATGCTCCAAGCTCGCCCAGAAATCCATGGCAATGGTTCGAATTTGGACTTCAACGCATACCTTCTCCACCCGGTCGGAGAAAAAAACTGGCACTTCGACTAAGAGATGCAGGCTCTGGTAACCGTTCGGCTTCGGATTCTTGATATAATCTTTGACATTTAGGACCGTTAAATCGCTCTGCTTCTGCAGCATGTCGCTGATTTTATAAATGTCGGTAATGAATGAGCAGGTGATTCTTAAACCCGCGATGTCTTTGATATTATCTTCTATGGAACTGAGAGAGATGTTTCCGCCTTTTCGGAGCAGCTTCTTCATGATGCTCTCCGGTGATTTCAGGCGGGATTTCGTATGTTCGATCGGGCTATAATCATGAAGAGCCTGGAACTCCTCTTTTAATATTTCCATTTTGGTTTCGATCTCATCTAAAGCGAATTTGTATTTCATCATAAATCGGGTAATTTCATTCCGAATGATTTTGAGCTGTTCAATTTGCAAAGAATTCATGGGATACTTCCTTTCGATTGTGTGATTCAGAGCCGTGATGACTCGAGTAGTAAATAAAAACAAAACACGCTGCTAACATTCTAGAAGTTCTGTTCCCTCTTTAAATAGTAGTTGATATTGAGGTGCGACTGCAACTTTAGTGCAATAACGTCAAAAAGACGCTGCAACCAGAAAGTCGCAATGTCTTTTATCTTATGCGAGCACCGCGCTGCTTGATATCGTTGGTATAAACCATATCTTGCAAGGCGTTTATGCTCGTATTTTATTATCCCATACGGTTTATGAACAAGTTATTATTTCTCGGGTAATCGCAAAATACTCATGGTTTCGACATCAATTCTCTTAGAATGACTTAAGTGGTTACTCGCTGCATTTTTATTTTGGAAATGACTTGTTCCAATCTATGGATATCCTTATGAAAAGGACTTAGAACGGTGTGTATATTTCGGGCTTCATGGGAGCCAAACATTTGATGATTATGCTTAATGAAGGTGGCAAGTGTTCCTCCAGGGCCTAAATCTACAAAAATCTTATCTTCCAGGGGCATCAAAGATTTCAACGCGTCGCGGAATCGGATCGGTTCCCTCACCATGTTCCACAAGTATTCGGGTTCGAAAGCAGCCACCCTCTGCCCGCTAAAAGATGAAATTACGGTTGTATGGGGAGACTTTAAAGCTAAAGAGCTTACATGGCGCTTATAATACGGGCCAGCCGGGTCGATCCACTTGGAATGGAAACCATGACGAATGGGTAATCGCTGAGCCATGATATTACGATCTCTTAAATAAGACTCCACTTCGGAAAGAGCCGAAACTCCTCCCGAGATGACAAAATGCGTATCAAAATTAACCGATGCAATTTCACAGTTCTGATAAAGTATCGATTCGCTGCGGTATAGCGATACCTGATCAAGAATAGCGATCATGCCCCCGGGTTCGCAATGATTCTGAATGATTTCAGCTTGAGCGATCACATGCTCCAACGCTGCATTGTAATCCATGGAACCTGCGACCGTGCAGGAAGCAAATTCCCCCAAGCTTGTGCCTAACACATAATCAGGGAAGATCTGATATTCCATAAATACCTGAGCTAAGGCATACTCGATCATGAATATTGCGGGGTGCGTGAATGGTAATGAATCAAATGGCCGGCTGATTGGATAATTATTCTCGTAAAGCTCGCGGGTTACCGATTTACCGGAGATTTGATAATAATATTGATCCAGCTTCTGAATCCAATGACGAAATACCGGCTGATCCCGATATAACTCCTTGCCCATTTGATAATATTGTGATCCTTGCCCGGAAAACAAAAATACGATCGATTTCCCCACTTTCATTCACTCCCATTTCATCGAAAATTAAATATTCCTTCTTGATTTGGCCTCATTCTGAAATTGACAAAATGCTTGAGCGAATCCAATTGAAAGTAGATGTTCTGATCGTACAACATACTTATCGTTTGACCAGGAGGGGTTCCATAGGAATGACCGGGAAATACCCGCAGTTCCGGAGACGCAAAAGATTTGATTTTTTGAATGCTATCAAACATCGCCTCAGCGGATCCACCCTTGAAATTGCATCCCCCGCAGCCTTCAATAAAGAGTGTATCCCCCGTAAAAATACAGTCTTCAAGCAAAAAACACATACTTCCCGAAGTATGCCCGGGCGTCCACAAGCACGTCACGTTTGTCTCCCCGAATACGACGACCTCATGATCGGATAAACTTCTCAAATGTCGGCAATTGAAACCATAGTCTTCAATTTCCACGCTCGACATGAATACATCGCATTCATAAATCTCGGTTAACACCGACGCCAAATTTACGTGATCGTAGTGAGAATGGGTCAGCATAATCCCTTTCACATCTGCGTTTAAATCGTTTAGCTTGCCCATTATGGTATCGAGTTCCCATGAAGGATCAATGATGATGGCAGAGCGGCTGCTTTTATCAAAAACAATATAGCTATAATTAATAAAGGGATGCGAAACCGTTCGCAGTACAAACACTTCGTAATGAACCATGATTCCTCCCCTTTCACATTGGGTTACAAAAAACTCCCGGCTAAGTGCCGTTTACTGCAGCTTAACCGGGATTCGTTCATGCCTTGACTCCGTGTAATTCTTTCGTCTTCTCTTTAAACATGTGGAGAAACTCTTTGGTCATGCCATGTTCCGAATATAACTCTTCGCAAAACGCAAAAATCGTTTCATAAGATTTGGCTTCTGATAACAGCACCATATGATTGGAAGGATCTATATCCATAACATGCAGATTAGGAAATTGACGTTCCCATTCCTCCCAGTAGGTTGCATGGTCAAGAGCAGAAGAATCTTCGGTAGTAGAGAAATAGGGTTCCAGCTCTCCGAAGATCAGTCCACCCTTATTGCGGAAGTAGTAGCAGGTTACTGCATCGGGTTCGGATAGCGGCCTCACCGAAAATCGATCAAATTGGTATGCATGCTGTATCTTGATATTCGCTTCGATCATCGACATGATTTGCTCCTCCGTCTTGGTGAGTCCGCGGGTGTTTCCAAGCTTAATTAACTGTTCAAACAATTCCTCTTCCTGAACACTCAGATCCAATTCATTTCGATGGATGAGCGTCTGCATAAATGTGTCCGGTTCCTGAAAATTCTTTGAAGCAAGGGCCAAATTAACGGCTTGCAATACGGCCGTCTTTCTAGAAACGGCTCCTTGCTGAAACTCTTTTCCATATGGTGAATCCAGCATCACCACTGAATTCACCGAATGACCAAGCTCCTGCAATTGACGCGTCACTTCATACGCCAGTACTCCGCCTAAGGAGTAACCTCCCAGATCATAAGGCCCGTTAGGCTGAACGGATTGAATAATATGGGCATAGTACGCAGCCATCGCCCCAACCCCTTTTAACGGAGATCGATCAGTTAACCACCCTCTTGCCTGGATGCCGTAAAATGGCCGCTCGCTCTTTTGCGCGAGCTTTTGATACATTTCCACGCCACCCAAGCCGCCATGAAACCAAAATACGGGCGATCCCTGTGAGCCATTGTTAAGAAGGATTAGCTCGGGAAACTGCGGCCAACTCCCGGGCACTTCGGACTTACTTTGTCGGCTGATACTTCGTGATCCATCCACTTTGCTCAGCGATTCGATCATTGTAATGATATCCAGAAAGGTCCTGCATTCCTGAAGTTTAATGAGATCCACCGCCGGGGCCAACTGATTCTGCAATTGCTGCAAAAGCTGCATCAATAGAATGGAGTCAAGCCCATATTGATCCAAAGGCCGGTCCGGATTCATCTCAGAGGGTGCCATTCCCAGTATTTTCGATACGATCTCGATAACACGGCTGCTTACATTAGGGTCCGTCTCCGCCATAACCGATGTGGTTTCTGTTAAACGATGGGTTGAAGCTGCACGTTTAACCTGTCCCTCATGGATCTCTCGTGCACTCTCGCTATCAAGATCGGGCCAGCACCTTCTCCTCTCAAACGGATAGACAGGCAGTGACATTCTACGAACCTCTTTTGCATCGTGAAGTGTTTCCCATGGAAATATGCCGCCTCTTGTCCATTGGAGAGCAATATCATTCAGGTTGTTATCCGCAAATAGTGTTAGAACGGCATCCGAATCCATTTTGGACTTGGAATTGACTGTCTCTCCTGTAAAAATGACAGGATGCGGATCTTTCGCCTTCGGGAGGACATGCGATGTTTTCAGGAATTGCCTGAAACCACTAATCAGCTCCTCGCGACAACTTGCAACGAAAGCCAGCCGGGATTCCATCTGTTCTCTGCCTATCTGCAAGGTGTATGCGAAATCGGATAAAGAGAATTCCGGTGCACGTTCTGCATATTCAAGCATGTGCCGAGCATATTCTTCCAGTCGCTCTGTACTTTTTGCCGAGAGAGCTACGATCTGAGGTTTCCTCGAAGGTTCCTGATGCTTACCGGCAGCTGCCGGAACATACTCTTCCAGGATAACATGAGCGTTCACACCGCCGATGCCATAACTGTTTATCGCCGCACGTCGCGGGAGCACCTTACCATGCACATCGGTTAACGGCTCCCATTCATGATGCTCTGCAGAAATTCGAAGCGGACTTCCCTCCAGCGAAATATGCTGACTCGGACTCGTAAATCGTTTCACTCCAGGGATAAGTTTGTGTCTTATCGCCTGAATGGACTTGATCAACGAAGCCATGCCTGAGGCAACTTCCCCATGACCCAGTGAAGGCTTCAGCGTGCTGATATAACAAGCGCTCTCTCCCAAAGAACCAGATGGGGATGGATCGTTAGACGCTATCTCCTGATAACCCGTCTTCAATGCATTGACTTCGATGCCGTCGGCGATATGCGACGCGATACCATGGGCTTCAATATAGGATATCGTCCGGGGGTTAACACCCGTGCCTTTAAATGCTTGGGCCATGGCTGCCTTCATCCCTGCCGCATTGGGCGAGGTCAATGACATTCCCTTGCCCCCATGGGACACGCCGGTCCCTTTAATTACGGCATAAATTAAATTATTGTCCTCAATCGCTTTCGACAATGGCTTGATGATGATTGCACCAACACCTTCGCTCCGAACAAATCCGTCCGCGTTGGACTGAAAGGATTTAGCTTTTCCATCTGGGCTTAGATATCCCATAGCATCAAAGCCTATGAAGCCTATAGGAGAAATCAGCAGATTTACAGCGCCTACAATTGCTTGTTCGCATTCTTCGTTATATATGGATCGGATCGCTCGATGTAACGCTACCAATGTAGAAGAACAAGCTGTTTCGTAGTATTCACTGGGACCTTGCAAGTTTAATGCATATGAAATGCGGTTTGGAATCAGGGACGGGACCACGCCGGTCATCGCTTGGGGATTCCCTTGTGAAATCGAAGTGATGTTCATATAATCGCCTGGGCCAGCAGCTACGAAAACGCCTGTAGGCTGTTGCGAGAGCTTGCTCGGCGAAATGCCGGCATCTTCAACCGCCTTCCAAACCTGAGTCAGCAGGAGACGCTGTTGGGGATCCATCATTTCGGCTTCTCTCGGAGAAATACCGAAAAACAACGGATCAAACTCTTCCACGCCTTCAATAAAGCCCCCCCATTTCAGACTGGTTTGCTCTTCGTCATCAGAATCATCGTCCAAGCATTCTCTCCAATCCCAGCGCTCTTTCGGTATTTCCGTTATACAGTCCTTGCCCTCCACGATATTCTTCCAAAATTCATCCACATCCTTTGCCATCGGAAACAGGCCACTGATGCCCACAATCGCAATTGGCTCAGATTCAGAATCGGTGGCCTCCGGGTCCGGAGACGGCGACTCAGACCGGACTGCCATCCTTGCAGGGCGAGAACGTGATTTTCTCAAGGGAATCTCTTCTTCCTTGGGCCCCCTTGTCTTCGGCACGGATATATCCTGCTCAGCGGTTAATGCAGCCTTTACATCAAAGGCAGTCCGATGTTCCAATAACAAGTATTCGGCAAAGCTATCCAGCGTCGTATATTCAAAGAACACGGTAGGTGTAAGTTCAAGGTGGTATTCCTCATTCAAATGATTGGCAAATTGCGTAAGCGAGATCGAATCAAACCCATACTCACTTAACTCCGAATGCATATCGATGTCTTCCAGCTTGACCTTTAGCAGCTTGGATACAGTCTGGACCAAGGCTGTCTCTACTCTTGCTGCCAAGCTGGTATCATCTGACTTAACGAGCGCTGGCATGTTCTCATGCTGACCGGATGCGGCTGCAGGCAGCATTCTAGGCTTCACTCGGGACAGGATGCCTGTCATTACTACCACCTGGTTCCTTCCCGAGGCAAGCCCCTGATACAGTGCTTGGATACCTGTCGAAGTCTGCATTGGGACAGTACCCAGGCTCTTCATCATGATTTTTTCGACTTCCTCGTCAACACGCATACCGCCTTCTTTCCAGAGCGGCCAATTGATGGATAACATGCGTCCATGCCTTTGCCTGGAAGCCGTAAGCGAATTTCTATACTCCGCGTAGGCATCCATGAAAGCGTTAGCGGCTGAGTAATCCGCTTGTCCCGGATTCCCCGTCGCCCCAGCCACAGAAGAAAACGCAATGAACCAATCCAGTTGAATGTCTTCGCTAGCTTCGTCTAGATTTACGAGTCCCCTTACTTTGGGTGCCATCACGTTTTCCAACTCTTCGACATCTTTTCTGAGAATTAGATTGTCTCGGATAATGCCCGCCCCATGAATGATGCCGTTCAGGCTTCCGTATTCCTCATGAATGCTCTGAATTAAGGAAGTAACCTGCTGCTTATTTGTCACGTCGACTTGTCGATAATCAACCTTGGCTCCAAGAACCCGCAGTTCATCCAGTTCGGCATGCATGCTCTCATGCAGTGATGAGCGTCCGGTAAGAATCAATACGGCCTCTTTCGCTTTATGGAGAATCTCTTTGGCAAAAATGATGCCAAGACCTCCTGCACCACCTGTGATCAGGTAAATGCCTCGGTCTCTCCAGGGAGCAGCCGCCTTCATAGCATCAGCTTGGAGTTCATCCCATCCGGCAACCCAACGTTTGCCGTCCCGATACCGAATCCGTTGATCCATTGGATAATGACTGTTCTCCATCAGTACGTCCGTTATATTAGAATCAACGGATTCTATTTCGATATATTGACATACCAGCTTGGAGTTTTCCGACTGTGCAGCCTTCATCAAGCCGGAGATACCCGATAACAACAGCCGATCCTGCTGAGAGAGTGACAACACCTGGATAAGGATTTTTTCTTTGGGCTTGTCTCTCAGGATCGCTTGAATCTCCTCAAAGATTCGGGCCGAATACGTTATGAACCGTTCTTCTATTCGTTCCTGATATGATTCCAGCGTAATGCAACGGGCCTGGCTCAACGGATGGTTTAAACTCTGCTCCATGCCCGAACTGATTTCACACAGGAACACCAAGTGTTTGGCATACTCCGGGGCACTGCCAATCCGAGCAGCTGGCTGGTCCCTCCAGATCGGTTCCAGCATGAGGGTGCCAGGTGTTTCCGAAACCGCCGATGATTTCACCTCTCCGTCAAGCACCCTGGTTGAAAACCCCTTCATTTTTACATAAACCTTACCCAGAACATCACATAGGTCGATATCCAGTTTCTGCACTTTACTCTCTGGTTTATTTCCGTCACTGTACCGGATTCGTGCCCACATCTCGGAAGGACAGCTGCCGAAAACCTCCAGCTCCTGCAGGGCAAAAGGAAGTCCCGGCTTCAATGAAGCGGTCGACGCTGAATCTGGGCTCATCATCATGGATATGGTGGCCTGCAGAGCAGAATCCATTAGGCTGGGGTGCAGCGTAAATGGAGCAGCTGGGTCGGTCACTCCGGATGGAAGAGACAGCTTCGCTAACGCCTGGCCTCTGCCCAGATAGACTTTTTGTATGCCTTGATGTGCTGGACCGTATTGTATACCCATTGCGCTATAGGTTTCATAGATCTTGCTTGATGAAATGATGTCCAGATTGCATTCAGCCAGAAGAGATTCAATATCCAACGAAGCATGATCATTCATGCTGCATACTTCCGCACTTCCCTGGCTGTGCAGCACCGGTTCTCCTCCCGCTTCCTGCTCACTGTATACTTCATAGGCAATTTCACCATTATCCTCATGATATAGATCCAAATGGACTTGAACCGGTTGATCTTCCGCCACAATGGGCCGAGCCCATACGACATTTTTAAGCCGAATTCCTGTGCGACCTTGCTCCAGCGTCTCTCCGGCAATTTGTTCTACGGCCGTTCGAGCCATTTCAAGATAAGCCACTCCAGGCAGAACCCGCTGTCCCTTCACAACATGATCCTTTAGGAAAAACTCGCTCCCCGTAAAAACCGAACTGAAACGCAGCCCCGAAAGATCGGAGGTATTCCGGTGAAGTAAAGGATGAACAACCGATACGGCGGGAACTCCAACAGGCTCTGTTGCATTGGCATCCTTCTCGATCTCAGGAATCCAGTAAGGTTCACCAGCAAACGGATAAGTTGGCAAGCTAATGCGGCACGGCTTCACGTCTCCATAGATCTGGTTCCAGTTGACACCCAGTCCTCTTACCCAAAGATTGAGAAGTTTGGCGTATTTTCCGCGCTGGATCCATTTGATAACGGCTTCCTGAAACTCTTCATCTGCTTCGAAGACTGACAACGTCTCCTTATTGCGTTTAACCTGTCCCCGGAACATGTCCTTGATATGACCACGGCCCTCAATGAATCCTTCCAACTTCATCTTAAGATCGTCCATAGACCCTACGATCCATGCCAATCGTTCTTCCATGGCTTCACGCCCCACTTGAAGCGTATAGGCAATATCAGCAAGCGCGCCGTCAGAGAACTGTTCTTCCGTAATGGCATACAATAACTGCCTGGCCTTTTCCCGGAGCCTGTCTTCGTTTTTAGCCGATAAGAGAATTAGCGCAGGACTTTGCGAATTGACGGCAATGCGGGCCCGTGGATCGTTCACCGGGACATACTCTTCAACTATGATATGTGCGTTAGCTCCCCCTGCACCGAAGGATGAAATACCGGAACGGCGAGGAACTTCCTGTCCATGAATCGTTGGACGTTTCCAATGAGCGGTATCACGCTGCACAACAAATGGTGTCCGATCAAAGTCAATATTAGGATTTAAACCATGCCCGTGCATGACATTTTTCACTAAGGTTTGATGCTTCAATTGAAGCAGCACTTTGGTAAGCTGCGCAATACCAGCCGCTGCCTCTGCATGTCCAATGTTGGATTTGACTGAAGAAATGGAGCAATATCCTATATCCCCGGTATATTTGCCGAATACATCCGTCAAGCCTTTAATCTCAATCGGATCCCCGAGAGAAGTTCCGGTGCCGTGAGCTTCAATGGAACTGATGCTTCTTGGATCAATCCCGCTTTGGAGAAGCGCCTTTTCAATCGCCTGAGACTGGGACACTGGACTTGGTACCGTATAACCGTTCGTCCTGCCCGCATGACTGACCGCGGTTCCTTTTATGACCCCATAAATGGAATCCTGATCCTTGATTGCCTCCTGCAAAGGCTTTAAAAAGACTGCGCCTACCGCCTCAGACGGCACATAACCTGTTCCCCCTTCGCCAAAAGCGCGGCATCTTCCGTCGGAGGCGCTGAATTGTCCCTGGCACAATGTAATATACTTGCTAGGATGGAGCGAAAGATTTACACCGCCGGCGATTGCCATCCGGGACTGCCCATTTCGAATGCTTTCACAAGCCAGGTGAACTGCATATAGGGATGAAGAACATGCTGTGTCCACCGTCAAGCTTGGACCTGTAAAATCCATGATATAAGACACCCGGTTTGCTATCGAGAACATCTGGCTTGTCGCCAGATACATCTCTTTACTGGCTTGCCCGGCAGCATCGGCCATAAACAACTGATAGTTGTTAAAAGTAGCACCGACAAATACTCCGATTTGATTTCCATACCCATCCCGCTTCAGCGATTCCCGGGTATATCCCGCATTCTCCATACATCCCCAGGCAACCTCAAGAAACAAGCGTTCCTGCGGATCCATGTACATGGCGTCCCTTGGCGAAATATTAAAAAACAATGGATCGAAATATTCAATGCGATCCAAAAAGCCTCCCCACTTGCTATAGCTTAAACCCTTCGCTACCGCTTTGGTCCGGTCCGGTTCATAGAAGCCGTCTAAAGACCAGCGACTTGCCGGAATTTCTTCAATGGAATCCTTTCCTGCGTACAGGTTATTCCAGAACTGCTGCAGCGTATCTGCTTTCGGATAGCGGCCAGCTAAACCGATAATGGCAATATCGTTCGAGGCGTTTGGCTGCCGATCCGTTAATAAGATCGAACGGCTTAAAGGTATCGCTGCTGGAATAGGAGCTTGCGGAGGTTGTTTTGAGGCCGGTCCCACTTCCTCAACCTGCTTTATGTTCTTCAGAGATGCCCCATTCACAGCCGTATCCACATGCTTGGAGACCGCTACATTATATTCCTGTGCCAAATAAGCGGCTAATGCTTGGATGCTGTTGTACGTATAAAAAAGAGTGGCGTCTAACTGTCCAACCCAGAGCTCGATTTTTTTATTTAACGCATGAATCATCAGGGAATCCAGTCCCAATTCTTCAAAGGTGGCCGCATTCTCCAATTTGTCATGGGGAATCCCGGTTACCTCCGTCAAGAGGGTTCTTAGTTGAGCAGAAACTGACGACACCAGCGCTTCGGAATCCATTTCGCCTGAATGATATGAAATCTCAACATCAGCTTTGATCTCCACATCATATGTGCGGTCGGCTAACGGACTCACCTCAGCCTCTACTGCAGGATGAGGTCCTGCGGCATCGATCCTCCTGATTGTTGGCTCACAAAATTCTCCTTCAGCAGTATTCACCCAATAGCTTTCCCGTTCAAATGGATACGTCGGCAGCTTAACCTTGTAAGGTCGAACATGACCAAAAAGTTGACCCCACTCGATTTCATATCCTTGGCAGTAAAAGTCCGCCAGGGCATATAGCGTGTCTTGAAATTGGCTTTTGCCAAGATGCTGGGTACAGCTCTTCGCAAGCAGTTCCTGTATATACAGTTGCATCGCTTTTTGTCCGGTAAAATCGCGGGGAACCCTGCCTTCGAAAAGATTCGGCACTTTCTCGCGGTTCCCAGCTTGTTTCATTACATACACAGCATCACTTAAATCCTGTATGACAACGGCACAGCGATAACTGAAATGAACGCGGCCATTCAGCAGCGTATAGCTGATATGCTGAAGGTCCTCTTCACCCCACTTCTCATTAACGAGTGCATGAAGCATATCCCGGATTTTTTCCTCGAGCGCTTCTTTCGTTTTGGCTGAAAGTGCAAGCACATAGTACGGCGGTCGCTCCGTGGACACAGCAACTTTTTTCCTCGAATAACTCTCGACAACCATGTGCGCGTTAGTTCCGCTCATTCCGAAAGCGCTAACGGCTCCTTTTAGGGATGCTCCGTTAGCTTGACTCCAAGCCTTCGCTTTCTTGTTCACATAGAACGGGCTGTCCGCCCATTGGATATAGTCGTTCTCTTGCTCAAAATTAAGACTCGGCGGAATCATTTCATGACGCAGGGACATCACGAGATTAATCAGGCTTACCAGTCCGGAAGCCGCAAAAGCATGGCCGAAATTCGTCTTGGAAGAGGTAAGCGCGCAGTACCCCTGTTTCTCCGTATGCGCTTTAAACGCTTCATTCAAGGCATTAATTTCTACTGGGTCGCCCAATTTTGTCCCGGTGCCATGGGTTACAATGTACTCTATTTCTGCTGGATTGATCTGATATTGATGGTAAACTTCTTTCAACAGATTGGTTTGGGCAATTCCGCTGGGAGCTGTGATCCCATTGGTTCTCCCATCATAATTAACTCCGCTTCCGCGAATCACCGCATGTATAGGGTCCCCATCCGCTTCGGCTTGTGACAAGCGTTTGAATACCAAAGCGGTAACAGCTTCACCGGGAACCGTTCCGTTAGCCCGTTGGTCAAATGCATAACACTTGCCGTCTGCAGATAATATCCCAGCCTGACTAATGCCAGTGTATGCATTGGGTGTAAGCAGAAGATTGACTCCTGCCACGATGGCCGCGTCGCACTCTCCATTACGTAGGCTCATACACGCTTGATGAGCTGCAACCAGTCCCGATGAACATGCTGTATTAATGGCCATATTCGGCCCGGTCAAGTTCAGAAAATACGATAATCTCGCTGCCAGAATAGCATTATGGTTAGAGGTTATACTCCCTTTGTCTTTCACAAGCAGATGATAGTCGCCATCTTCGACTCCAACAAACATCCCGATCTTGCATCCGCCAAGCTTGTCCTCCCCATACCCGGCATCTTCCAACGCCCTCCAGGATTCCTGAAGCAAAAGCCGCTGTCTCGGATCCATCGTTTTCGCTTCATTAGGCGAAATCTCAAAAAACATCGGATCAAATTCACGGACGCCCGGAATGGTTCCGCACCATTTGCAATGGATTGGCGTTGATTCCTGCTCGCCATCCCCATAATATCGCCGCCAATCGAATCTCTCGGCAGGAACTTCCGACACGGCACTTTTGCCTTCCGCCAGGATCGTCCACATCTCATCGATGTTTCGGGCTTCCGGAAACCGTCCGCTCATGCCAATGATCGCAATAGGCTCATGGAGGTTTGATGATGAGGCTATTCGTTCCTGCACCCTCGCTCTCTTGAAAGCTTTTGGCTCAGCTGCAGCTGTGTCTGGGAAGTTTGGCGATTCCGTATCTACGATCTGACTTTCTCGATAAAATTCAGTCATCATTTCGTTATGCTCTTTCAAAAAATAATCGATTAATTTTCCGATCGTGGATTGTCCGAAGAATAACGAAGGTGTGATATCCAAGTCATAATGCCCGGTCAGCACATTGGCAAATTGTGCAAGATTGATGGAATCAAAGCCGAATTCCGCCAAATTTTCGTCTAAATCCAGCTTATCGCGAGGGATCTTAAGGAGCTCGCTTACGATTTCCTTCATATCCCATTCCAGGCGCTGCGCAAGGCTCAATCCCTTCATTTCATTCCGCCATCCCTTGCCTTGAGCAGTGTTCGCATTTACGGTATTTGGTGTTTGTCTATTTGCTTCAAATGAATTCTCGTTGTTGGCCAGCCCCAGGAATCGATGCACCCGGCTTCGCTGACCAACCAGCACCAGATGCTGCGAAAGACTGTGAGAAAGAATGCGCTCAAATATCTGTAAGCCCTCTTCAGTCTCCAGCAAGCGCTGACCGCTGGATTTCAAATACATCTTGGTATTATCCTGATCCTCAAAGCCCATGCCGCCTTCCTTCCAAAGCGGCCAATTGATCACGATGGATCGACCGGCCCGGTTCTGTTCGTTCCGATGTCGCGCATATGCCATCTGATACCGGTTTCCAATGGCGTAGTCGCATGAACCAAAATCGCCAATCACAGCCGAGGTGGATGAGAAATAACAGATAAATTCCAACTGCTGCTCATCCTGAAGTATTTCATCCAGTGCGAGTGTTCCTTCCACTTTAGGAGCGAGCACTGCATGGAAATCTTCCAACACTTTTTCAAGTATATGTTGACGGCTTGACATGCCGGCCGCATGAATAACCCCATGTATAGGTCCGAAACGAGCCTTTGCAGCGACCAAACCTTCACGCATATGTTCCACGTCACAAATATCGGATTGGACATATAGAACTTGACTGCCCAGGTCCTCCAGCTCCTTGATGCCGGCCCGTATTTCATCATTCATCGGGGATCTGCCTGTAAGGATTAAATTCGCAGCATACCGGCTTGCGATATGTCTGGCAAAAAGAAGCCCCAAGCCGCCACATCCACCGGTAATCAGGTAGGTTCCCCCTCGCTTCAACATGATAGAATCAATCTCCAGCATGGTGGGCTTGACTCGGCAAATATATCGTTTACCGTCCTGATACAGTACACTTCCTGATTGGTTTGCTTGAAGTTCCGTCCACAGCTTCTCAATCGGGACGATCAGAGACTCCTTTCGCAACCGTGCCTGCAACTCAATGGAAACGACACTTACGCGAACATTTGGCAGTACGAGACCTAAAGATCGCTCAAAGCCAATCCATGATTCCATATAACATCGCTCAATCGGATTCTCGAATTGGCCGGCAAGCAACAACTGCTTCGGTTTTAATTTTGCGGCAGCGATAGCCTGAACCAAATGCACGATGCTGGAATAATCTTTGATGTACGCAGCATCTTCAATTGGCCATAAATACAGCACGGCATCGATTTCTTTGAAATCCTCGCGGATACTCGACAGCACCTGTACATATGAATCCCTATTCATCACGGGAATACGGTAATCATGCCTGGATTTCTTGTCAAAGACGGTACTTTGCGAAACAAAAATAACCTGCATGTCTCCATCCAAGGCTGTGGCTTTGTCCGTAACAATCTGTTTGCTCTCCTCTTCGGTTAGGAAACAAACCAGCGTCTTTAAATCGGCGTTATGGATATCCTCTAAAGCCTCTTCTTCCCAGACCTCTTCAAATGTCATCAATTCGTTAGCTTCTTGCGGCGCCGCACCTTCTGTTATTCGAAGCTGATCTTGTCCCACAGAAGGCCCATGATGTGCATCTCTTCGGGGCCTGTTTATGATTCGGAAGCGCCCGGGTTTCGTATTTGCAACGCCAGCGGTCGCGTCTTGGACAGATGCCCAATAATGCTCTCTGGCGAATGGATAAGTCGGGAGCTCTGTCAGCTGGGCCAATGCACCGTCATATAAACCTTCGCCGCTGATCTCATACCCTTGGCAGTACAGATCAGCTAATGCATAGAGTGCTTCTCGGTATTTATCCGGATCTTCCTTCAGAGATTGGGCAGATCTCAGTAGATCGTTGACGTACTGCTGGATCAAAGGTTGGCCTTCAAAATCACGTGGCACTTTTCCAGCAAAGCGATTGGGCAGACGTAAGGTATCCCCGTTTGCCGATAATATATATTCTGCGTCCTGTTTATCCCCAGCAACAACTGCCATACGATGGTTAAAATGCTGTCGTCCTTCCAACAAGGTATAACTTATTTTGCTCAACGATTCCTGTGATGCATCCGCTTTTCCTAGCATGACAACCATATCTTGAATCTTCTCTTCCATTGCTTCCTTCGTTTTGGCAGAGAACGTAAGCAAATGATAAGGGGGAATGCCTGTTGGCTCTTCTACGGAAGCTGTAACGTAGCTCTCCAAAACCATATGAACGTTCGTTCCGCTCATTCCGAACGCACTTACGGCACCCAGACGTTTTTTATTTCCGCTGGCTGGCCAGGGTTTATTCGATATATTGACATAAAAAGGACTTTCCGTCCAATGGATAAAATCATTCTCTTGCTCAAAATTCAGGCTTGCAGGAATCGTTTCATGACGGAAAGCTTGTATCAGATTGATCATATTGACTAACCCAGAAGCGGCGAAGGTGTGCCCAAAATTCGTTTTATTGGAAGTAATCGCGCAATATCCTTGTTTATCCGTATAGGCTTTGAATGCATCTTGAAGGGCGTTTACCTCTACCGGATCCCCCAGCCTCGTTCCGGTCCCGTGTGTTACGACATATTCAACATCACCCGGGTTAACACGAGACTGTTCATAAACGGCTTTCACAAGCTCGGTTTGCGCAACTCCGCTCGGAGCCGTGATTCCGTTTGTTTTGCCGTCATAGTTAATACTGCTGCCGCGGATCACCGCCAAGATCGAATCCCCATCGGCCTCTGCCCTGGATAAACGCTTGAGCACAACCACGGTGACCGCTTCTCCAGGAACAAGCCCGTTCGCCCGTTTATCAAATGCAAAGCATGTACCATCCCTGGAGAGCATCCCGGCCTGACTCATTCCAACATACGGGTCTGGAGTAAGCATCAGATTGACACCGGCAGCAATGGCCGTATCACACTCATCATTGCGAAGGCTGAGACAAGCTTGGTGTGCTGCGGCCAGCCCAGAAGAACATGCCGTATCCACCGTGAGTACCGGACCATTCAAATTCAGAAAATAGGACAGCCTTGCCGCCAGAATAGCATTATGGTTGGAGGTAATCCCTGCCTCTCCTCTAACTAGCTGCTGGTAATCCCCTTGCTCAGCACCCACAAACATGCCAATTTTCCCAGCTCTGATTTTTTTGTCTCCGTAGCCAGCATGCTCCAACGCCTTCCAGGCTTCCTGGAGCAATAAGCGCTGCCGCGGATCCATTGATTCCGCATCCTTAGGTGAGATCTCGAAAAATAACGGATCGAATTCGCTAACGCCCGGGATACAACCGCACCATTTATTGTCTGTCTTGTGAGGATCCTTGTCTGAGGGACTGTAATAATGACGCCAATCAAACCGATCAGCGGGAATTTCTCTCACTGCGTTCCTTCCCTCGGTCAGAATCGTCCACATTTCTTCAACGTTTCTCGCTTCCGGAAATCGTCCGCTTATGCCGATAACGGCGATGGGCTCATGGGCATCATCAGATAGGTTGCTGCTTAGCTTCATCTTTGCCTGCGCGATGGGGCGTGCTTGGGGAGCGATCTTTGCAGGCCTGTGCTCGTCAGCCTCATAGTAAAACTCGGCAAGTGCTTCTTGGTGCTCCTTCATCAAATACTCCGTTATTTTACTTATCGTGGAATGACCGAAGAATACCGAAGGTGTTAGTTCCACCCCATAATGCTTAGACAGCCTGGTCGCCAAATGGGTTAAATTTATGGAGTCAAAGCCAAAGTCAGCAAGATTGATTTCGCTGTCCAGCCTACCCTTCTGAATTTGGAGCAATATACCGATCTGCTCCTTCAAATCCCATTCAATGCACTGCTTCGTGCTCATGCCTCTCATTTCTCTTCGCCAGCCTTTACCTGACACAGCACTTCGATGACTTGCCTCGTGGATTGTTTCCTTGGAGCTTCCATCCATCTCCATCCTTGCAGACTCATTCGCATTCGCAGAATCCACGAGCGACTTCCGGGTTGATGAAACAACGCCTTCTTTAATCAGCTGATGCTCTGCAATATAATATCGTTCCCTCGCAAAGGGATAGACGGGCAGACTTCGACGGCGTGGTTTAACGCCATTCCTATACAGGATATTCCAATCCACGCGCAGGCCCTGAACCCAAATCATGGCGATGCTATGAAAATTCCGCTCCAGTACCAGCTTCTCCATCGATGAATCCGCTTCTTCTATACTCTGTTGCTCTTTACCCGGCTTCATCTGTCCCCTGTAGAGTCCATCAATATCGTTGTGTCCCGTCACATAACGTGTTAGCTTAGCTCGAAGATCTTGAATCGATTCCGCAACGACTGCAATCCGTTCTTCCATGCCTTCTCGCCCAACCTGAAGAGTGTAAGCCATATCAAGGAGCTGACTATCCGATAAAATCTCCTCAGCCATCATCTCCAAAAGCTGTTTCACTTTCTCGTTAAGGCATGATTGGTTTTTGGCTGACAACGGAACAACCACAGGAAGACCATCTTGAGAAGACGGGGCCGGGCGATACGTCTCCTCAGGCGTATATTCTTCCAAGATGACATGGGCATTGGAACCGCCTGCTCCAAAGGACGAGACACCCGCTATCCTAGGAAACTCTATAAGCTCTCCATCCATATGAATCACCGGTTTTTGCCATTCCTGAAGCGATTGCTGGACGACAAAAGGCGTGTTGGCAAAGTTAATGTTCGGATTCAGTTCTTTGGCATGCAGACTGGGTACCAGCATCTTATGCTTCATTTGCAAGACGATTTTGGTTAGACCGGCCATGCCGGCTGCCGCTTCCAAATGGCCGATATTGGATTTGGCTGAACCGATGGAGCAAAACCCAGTATCCCCTGTATCTATGGAGAATGCTTGGGTAAGCCCTGTTATTTCAATGGGGTCGCCGAGATCGGTTCCTGTTCCGTGCGCTTCGATATAACTGACCGCTCTTGCATTTATTCCTGCTTTATCCAGTGCAGCACGGACGAGATCTCCCTGCGCTACAGGATTGGGTACAGTATAGCCGTTGGTTTTACCGCCATGATTCGTACTGGTGCTTTTAATCACGGCATGAATCTGATCTTCATCTGCAATTGCACGTGACAGAGGTTTCAGAAGAACGATCCCCACGCCTTCACCAGGAACGAATCCGTTTGCGCCCTGGCCAAAACTTTTGCATCTGCCATCCTTCGAGAGCATTTGTTGAACGCTAAGCCAATGATAATTGGAAGGGTGCAAGTATAGATTCACACCGCCTGCGATCGCCATTTCACATTCTCCCAGATGAAGATGCTCACAGGCTTCGTGAATCGCGGTCAGAGAGGATGAGCACATCGTATCAATCGGCATGCTGGGTCCTTGTAAATTCAGATAGTACGAAACTCTGTTGGCAACTGAGCTAAAGGAGGTGTACGGGTTAACATGTTCCCCCTGCTCCCATAAACCGGGGCCGTACAGATCGTAACCCGTCTTCGTGATCCCGGCAAAAACGCCTACCCGGCGGTTATGCTTGATCGCCAGCTGCTCCCGCGTATAACCCGCGTCTTCTAACGCTTCCCAACAGGACTCGATGAACAAGCGCTCTTGAGGGTCCATCATCATGGCTTCACGGGGAGAAATATTGAAAAACAAAGGGTCAAAATCCGCAAATCCCTCTAAAAACCCTCCCCATTTACTATAGCTCTTGCCTTGCGCCACTGCTTCCTGTGGATCCGAATCGAAGAAGTCTTCCATCGGCCAGCGGTCACCAGGTATTTCGGTAATACAATCTTTGCCTGCCTTAAGATTCTCCCAATATTCGTTGAGATTGCGGGCAGAAGGATAACGTCCGCTTATACCGATAATAGCAATGGGTTCTCGCGATTTGAGCTCAGGTTTATGGATTGGAGAGCGGGTAGAACGGTTCTTCTCTTTACGGAATGAAACGAGAACAGGAAAAGGTTCACCGGAACGAGGATCCACCGATGGTCTTGCAGATCCCTCCTCACTCTGCTCTCCCAGCCCTGTCCACCACACACATCGTTCCGTGTGTTCGGCAGTCAGATAATCAAGGACTTCACCTAATGTCTGGTACTCGTAGAACAATGTTTTGGAAAGCTCCCCGAAGATCACTGCCATTTTTGCATTCAATTGGTTGATCATGATCGAGTCGATTCCATAACTCTCAAGGGGTTCATTCACATGTAATTGGGTAACCTCGAGTTGTGTCACTTCTCCAAAGAGGACTTTGAGTTGACGGCCCGTTCTGTCTCTTAACAAGCCCTCATCGACTTGGTGACGCTTCGTCGGTTCAGAAGCTGCTGATTTAGGAGTGGGACCGGGTAGCAGCCTCTCTCTGATCTGATCTACTTGACCTGACACGATGAGGACTCGATCATGACCGGAAGCCAGTGCTTGATGCATAGCCTGTATACCGGTTTTCGTGTCCAGAGCCATCATTCCCCAGCTTTGCATCATCGATTTCTCCGTTATTTCATCAACTTCCATTCCGCCATCCTTCCAGTATGGCCAGTTGATGGACAACGATTGGCCTTGACGCAGTCCGGTTGCTACGAGACCGTTTCTATACGCCGCATAGGCATCCATATATGCGTTGGCAGCAGCATAATCCGCTTGTCCCGGATTGCCGAAACAGCCCGCGATCGACGAGAAGAAAATAAAGAAATCCAGCGGCAAATCCTTGGTGGCCGAATCTAGATATGTCGTCCCTGACACTTTGGGATTCAGCACTTGCTCCAATTCATCCCCGGTCTTTTTAAGTATGAAATTGTCACAAACGACACCTGCACCATGGATGATCCCATGCAGGCTTCCGAATTCCTCCAGGATGTCATGAATCAGGAGTTCTACCTGATCCTTAAGAGACACATCCGTTTGTTTATATTCGATTCTGGCTCCTGTTGCTCTCATCTCATGAAGTTTGGCTTCTTTATCCATAGATAGGACAGAACGACCGGTAAGAATCAATACTGGAGCGTTAACTCGCCAGATAATATCTTCCGCAAACAGGAGTCCGAGTCCACCTGCGCCTCCGGTAATCAGATAAACCCCGTTGTCTTTCCATGGAATGCTCACCTCCACCGGCGGAACAATAACTTCATTCCACCCTGCCTCCCACCTTTTTTCTTGATCAAAGCGTATGATATCTACTGCCAACCCCTTGCTGCGGTTAAGCATTTGCACGAGTATTGATGCCTCTACGTCCGGTTCTATTTCTATCAGTTGACCGCTTAATCGCGGGTTTTCCATACGGGCTGTTCGTAGGAGGCCGTAAAGTCCGGTGAACAGCTTCTGCTCACCCTGAACCGGTACCACAAGTTGAATAAGCACCTCGCCGGTCACTTTCTGTTCCATTATCGTTTTTACGAGGTCAAGAAACTGCTGTGCATAGGATTGGAAGCGTTGATTGATCTCCAGGTAAGAAGGTGACTGAAGCATCAGGCACTCGATGCCTGTCAGCCCGCTCTGTAGACTTTCGAAGGTTGAATGATCCATCTCACAAAAGATGGCTAGATGCCGGACATAACTCGACGGATTCCGACCATTCATGGTCTCTGTTTCTTTATAGATCGGTGTAAACATCTGGACCCCTGAAGCAGAAACTGAGCCTTTTGAACTTGAAAGAGCATCCTGATTTCTCATATTTGTAATCCTCCTCCAACCTTTGCGTGTTTTACGGTATGCTGTCCGTTGCTCTCCAATCGCGCTGTAAGTCCTTTCATGGTTGCGTATAACGCTCCGTGATGATCGTAGAAGTCAATATCAACTTTGATATTTGTCCCCTGAACGCCATACGCACTGTTTCGTACGTGAACCCATGACAATGGCGTTGGCTTACCGATCATATGAACCTCCTGCAAGGATAGCGGTTGTGCAGAACTCACGATTCCGCTACCCATTTGCTCATCCCAATCTGGCAAGAGGCCTATCGTCGCTTGCATAGCAGCCTCGGTTAGACTTGGATGCAATATGAAATGATGGGATGAATCCCGAAAAGCAGAATGCATTGAAAGCTTCGCGAGCAGCTGGTGGTGTCCGATAAACATCTCCTCTACCACTTGCTGTTGAGGACTATGAATTATTCCTGCTTCCACATATACCTTGTACCACTCAAACTTTGAGAAATATTTCACATTGCATTGTGCCTGTACAAGACTCATATCAGCCCGCAATGCCTTGCTTTGAAGGGCCGTTGTCAACACCCGTCCCTGATTGTGTATAACCGGATCTATGCTATTCTTGTCCGCTGTACTGTAGATTTCATATGAAAGGTCTCCCGCATCCGGGAAGATATCAATATGGAGCTGCAAGTCTTCTTCCACAAATTCAACCGGTTGGGACCAAACCACATCCTTGATCTGAATCTCTTCATGGGCGTCAAGGAAAACTCCCCCCGATAACTCCGCTGCTTTCCTGGCCATCTCCACATATATCATCCCCGAGAGTGTGTTCCTTCCTGAGACATCAGTTGAAGCCAGTAAAGGTTCGTCTCTGTTAAAAGTCGAGCTGTAGCGGACTCCCGAAAGATCCGATGTGTTCTGATGAAGCAGAGGGTGCAGCATGGCCTGCCCTTGTGGGGCTGATTCAATAGAAGAGCTGCCTTTGCCTTTTTTATCCGGTACCCAATAGCGTTCAGTCGCAAAGGGATAGGTTGGCAGAGATATGATGGTATAGCGTTCATTCGAGAACAACGCTTCATAATCAAGCCCATATCCTTGAATATATAACTCAGCAATCGTTGTTAGCCGCTCCACATATTCGGTGGGTTCGACCAAATGGCATTCCTGGATGCATTGGTTTCCGTATCGCTTTAAGGAAGGCTGTTCCCGACGATCATTTTCATTCAGTTCCGACACATAAACCTGTGGTACCTTGCTTCTGGCCAGCCATTTACTAAGGAATGTCATTAACTCATCCAAGCTCCGAGCTACGCAGGCTAAGCGGTTGTTAAAGTGCTTTCTTCCCGCCAACAAGGTATAGCTAAGGTTTCCGCAGTCTGCTTGCCTGTCATCTTGGCAGAAATCCAGCAGTTGATTCGCCTGCTTGCGCAGCTGCTCAGGCGTTCGTGCAGATAACACAATCAGATATCCCTGTTTGTCGGTATGACTCCCTGTTAGTTCCGGTGCCTCTTCTATAACAATATGGGCGTTAGTTCCGCTGAATCCGAAGGAGCTCACGGCTGCTCGTCTTTTACCACTCCTTCCTTTCTCCCAATCCCTGAGGCTCGTATTTACATAAAAGGGGCTGTCCTTAAACTGAATATTCGAATTCCCCGTTTCAAAATTTAGCGTAGGCGGAATTTGCTTATGCTTCAAAGACAGCAAAACCTTAATGATTCCCGCGACGCCAGCCGCATGGGCCGCATGCCCGATGTTGGTCTTGATCGAGCCGATCGCGCAGTACTCTTTGTTGTCGGTATAATTTCTAAAAGCCTTCGTTAGTGCCTGATACTCAATGGGGTCTCCCAGCTTCGTGCCCGTTCCATGAGCTTCTATAACCTGTATGTCGCCGGGATCAATTTGGAAGGCATCATATACGTTTCGTTCCAGGCGTTCCTGAGAGACGGCGCTTGGCGCCGTTATGCCGTTCGTCGTTCCGTCCTGGTTCATTCCCGATCCGCGAATGACTCCATAAATATGATCTCCGTCATGTATCGCTTCCTGAAGACGCTTCAGTACTAGAACGCCCGCCCCTTCACCCGGGATAAATCCGTCAGCACGCTCGTCAAAAGTATAGCTGTGGCCCGTTGTCGAAAGCATTCCCGCTTTGTTGGTGCTCAAATAGTACCATGGCGTAGACTGGATAAACACGCCTCCAGCCAATGCCATTTCCGTCTCGCCTGACCATAACCCCTGACATGCCATATGGACGGCGACTAATGAGCTGGAACAGGCCGTATCAATGGCGATGGCCGGTCCCTTGAGATCAAGATAATACGCAATCCGTGCCGGAATGACCGATCCAGCTATGCCCCAGAATGCTTGCGCCGGCGCATCATCTCCGAAGAGCTGTTGATAATCGCCCGCACCTCCAAGGCAGCCGACATAAACGCCGCAATGGCGTCCCTGAATCCTGGATCCGGCATAACCTGAGTCCTCCAGTGCCTTCCAGCATTCCTCCATAAATATCCTTTGCTGAGGATCCATATAGCTGGCTTCCAGACCATTAATATTAAAAAAGAATGGGTCAAACTGATCAATATTCTCTACAAAACCTCCGCGATCGCAATACTGGGCCACTTTCGGATAATGTGCCGAGAGATCCCAACGCGGAGACTCTCCAATAAGTTCTGCTCCGTTGGACAAGTGCGTCCATAGTTCGTTCACGTTAGCTGATTTAGCATACTTTCCGCTCATTCCGATAATGGCAATCGGTTCTTTGTTCATGGGTGTCATAGGAGAGACCTCATGCTTAACGAGATCAGGTGCTTGCCTTCCTGATATAGAAGCCTTATCGATAAACCGGCTGGAATAAGATGGCGATGCTGCTTCACCTAGTTCAGGTATATCCCGCCGATTGTCTTCAGAGACGACTGGTTTGTTTAGATTCTGCCCAAGCAGGCCAGCGACTGCATCCCTGTGATCCGATAAAATATAAGCTGTAAGCTGCTTAACAGAACTGTAATCAAAGAGGCTCGTGGTATCGAGTTCGATGCGTAAGGCTTGATTAAGGACTTGTACCAGATGAACCCCGATAATGGAATCCAGACCATAATCGGCAAAGGACTCCTCCAATTCGATTTCGTTCCTATTTACTTTTAATGCCTCGGAAAGCTTCTCAATGATGGTCTCCTTCACATGATCTTCCAGCATCTGTTCGGTCATAACCGTGCTGGCCTGTTTAGCGGCAACGTTCTTAACTCGAGGCTGCTCTTCCACTGCGGCAATCGTTTCTAACCCGTCCCTTGTATCAAATGGTTTGGCATTAAACGTGCGTTTGACCTCTGCATCGGCTCTGTCTGAATGGGGCACCTGTTTCACTCGGACCACCCCGTTACTACTTGCCGCAATGATCTGCTGTCCCCATTCATGAGACTCTTTTGCCGGAAAAAAAACCGCTTCGTAGCCTTCGGACTCCAACACGTCCTTCCAGGTTTCGGGATACAGACCCGGACTACCAGGAATGCGTAAAGGTGCATCTTCATAAAGCCACCAACCTTCCAGGAGTCCAAAGGTTAAGTGCGTAAATAATCGGTTATCGCTCAGCTCATTGATTAGAATCAAACCGTTCTTTTTCAGGACGGATTTGGTATTGCGTAAAGTTTGGCGGATATTTCGGGTCGCGTGAAGCACATTTGTTGCAATAGCTATATCGAATTCACCCAAAGGGGTGTCCGAGCCGGCAACGGGCGCATCAACATTCAATATTTTATAAGTCAAAAAGGGATTGTGCGGACCGTACTCCTTCTCAGCAAATAATAAAAACGCTTTGGAAATATCGGTGTAGCAATACTCCTCGATATAATCACTGCAAGGCTTTAATTTTTGGAAAAGCCTGCTGCTCGTTCCTCCCGTGCCGGCACCAATTTCAATGATCCGGATTTTAACGGCAGGAGATTCGTTGATCCGTTCCTCCATATAGGCCAATAAGGTATCGGCAAGAACTTCATTGAAATGATCGGCGACGGGATTATTTTTATAGATGCCCTCCACTAGGTTCATGGAGGAATTCGGGAACATAATATCGGTGGCCAGGCGTTTACCTGTCAGAATTTCAGGCAATGCAAGCATGACCTCTTCAGCTAATGTCATCCATGCCTTTAAACTCGGATCTTCCAGCCATTCGACTTTCTTCAGTTCCCATTCCTTCCATAACAAGGCTTTATCAACGGATAACGGATCGGTTACTTTGTACATTTCACCATCCTGATAGAGGGAGTGATGCTGCACAAGGACGCGCAAGCTTTCCTCAAACCACTTTTGGTACATTGGGATGATTCCAATATGGGCTTTGCTCTCGGCTGACTTCGTATCCTTTTCCAATAATCCCATTGACGATAGCTCACTTAGCAGCATTCTTGATAGAAGGCTGATCATTTCCTTATTTAAACTCTGGGCCTCATTCATGTTCTGGAGCCGATCTGCTGTTCCCGAATTATAGTCCCTAATTTTGTTGATCACTGACGGTATGCTATCCGATCGGATATCGATGCGCTCTTTAGGATTCATGCCTTCCACGATAAGAGGTTTGGTCGTTGTAATCATCGCCATTTGATGAATCGGAATGGAAACCAATCGTTCCAAAGCTCTCATGCCAGCTTCAGGCTCAATGAGTCCCATCCCGATCCGGGACAGCTGTTGTACATCCTCTGAAGCAGAAGCGTCATCGCTGCTCCAATACCCCCAATTCATCACCTTCACCTTGCACGGCCATTCATGCGAAAGCCGATGTGCGAACGCATCCTTGAACGTACAGCCTGTTGCGTAGTGGCTCTGTTTTGGATTCTTAATGAAAGCGATCAAGGAAGAGAAGAACATAACAAAATCCAATGATTCCTTACGGAAAACCTGGGCCATCCGTACGGTCACGTCAATCTTGGCCGATAGCCCTGATCTGAATTGATCCTCTTCCATGTCCAGGAGACTTCGATTCGACAGCACCATCGCCGAATGCACGACGCCGTTAATTCGCGAATATGTCTGCTTTATTTTTTCATAAGCTGCTCTGAGTTCTTCATAATCGGTTGCATCTGCTGAGATATAGACGGGTCTGGGTCCAAAACGAGCGATTCTATCCATATCCGCCTGGATATGTTCATCCATCTGTCTGCGGCCGACCCATACCACATAGGCTCCATAAGCACGAACCATATACTCGCTCCATGCCTTGCCGATACCGCCAGCTCCTCCAATTACGACATATACGCCACCCTGCCTAAAGCTTGATTTCACCATTGCAGGAGTATTCAATGGTACAAGCTGCTGCCGGTACCACTGCTGTTTCCGGTACACCCAAGGGTGTCCACGCCGATCAGCAGGGAGAGCGAATATATCGGATACAGGCCACGGACGGCCGGCCTCCAAATCGATAATTCGGATATTCCAGCTCGGATATTCTTTTGCCATTGAACCTACCAGACCGTGAATGCCGGCATGCGAAGGATCGACCTTGCGAGATTCGTTAACCCTCTGCGTGTCAAATGTGATCACTGTCCATCCCAAGGCGCGGGCAGAATAACCCAATCCAATGAACGCCTTAATCAAGCGGAACAATGGGATAACGCCATGCTCCTGTCGTTCAATCAGTTTTTCATCTTCCAGGGAAGATGACGGACCTGCAGGAGCAACCCACACGATATGATCAACTATGCCGAAAGTTTCTAGTTTTGCAGCAATTTCTGATATCGTATCTGCTGGATTCAAATCAAAAAAATGCACCCGCGGGTACATCTGTTGAATCATGCTCCTATTCTCTTCCCCACCAACATAGATCACATGATCGGAATCATGCGCCTGCCATGTGCCATTCTCTACCGGAACGGCCTCCCATGCTGGCACAAGATGTATATTTCCGACAGGCGTTTGTACCATTGCCTCCTGTGTAGCCGCATTAGACCGACTGCTGGCCTCAAGCTCCCCTTCCAGCACCCTTGTTGAGAATCCTTTGATACGAACACAAATATTGCCCTGATCATCACATATATCGATATCCAGCTTTGGAGTTAAACCTGTCTTTGCAGCCTTATCGTTGTTTCGTATCCATGCCCACATATTCGGCGTGCACTCCCCCCGAATATCCAGTTCCTGAAGGGCAAAAGGCATCACCGGGTTCACCGAAACCAGGGGCATGTCGCCAGAATTCATAGAATAAGCAATCGTCGCCTGTAAAGCTGAGTCCATTAGGCTTGGGTGGAGAACATACCCCTTCAAGGTATTAGAAACGGATGACGGCAAGGATAACTTAGCCAATATTTGTCCCGCACCTACATACGCTTTCTCTATTCCCCTGTGGGCCGGGCCATACTCCATCCCCATCTCATGAAAGACCTCGTAGAATTGGGAGGATAAGAAGCACTGTTCGCCGCAATGCCTCTTCAAATCTTCAATATTCAAGACATCCTTCGTTCCAGCAGCTGGTAGCAGCTCGGCACTGCCTTTGCTGTGTACAACAGGCTCTGAATTTGTGCTCTCCTGAACTTGACTATATATTTCGTAAACGATCCCTCCATGCTCAGCGGGAAGCAGTCGGATATTCACTTCAGCATATTCCTCCCCAACGGAGACAGGCCGAATCCAAACCACATTTTTCAGGCGGATTCCCGTATGATGCTCCGCTCGGCTGCCAAGGGATTCCATGACTGCCATACGCGCCATCTCCAGATAGGCAACACCCGGTAATATCTTCTGCTTCCTCACGACATGATCGGATAAGAAAAATTCATTTCCCCTAAAAGTGCTGCTAAATCGCTGCTCGGTAAAGTCGGACGTGTTTTTGTGCAGCAAAGGGTGTATCCCTGCTTCAGCAGTCGCAGCAACGATTGGTTTTCCGGCAGCTGGTACCCAATAACGCTCCCGTGCAAACGGGTAGGTCGGTAAACTGATCCGGGAAGGCCTGGTGCTCTCGCCGTATAATAAATTCCAATCTAACTCCATGCCCGAAGCCCACCCTTCAGCCAATTCATCCCAATTCCCCTCATCGATCCATTGGCTGACGGACTGCTTATTCCTATCACCTGCAGAGGAGGATGCAGCTGTATCCTTCATTAACTTGGCCTTGCCTCTAAAGCCGTGTTTAAGTTCTTTATTGTCCAGAAAAGCTTGGAGCCCCTGAATCAATTCGAGGATATCCTGAGCGACAAACACCACTCGTGCTTCCATGGCTTCGCGTCCGACTTGCAGTGTATAAGCCACGTCTTCGATGGAGATTATCGAGCGGTTCTGTCCCTGCTTGTCCTGATCATCGGATCCGCCATCATGATCTGTTCCAACGTTAGGAGCCCCCATCACTTCTGGGTGCTCATTCAGAAGATGAGCGGTTACGGAAGCAATCGTGCTTCTCTGCCCCCATTCCTGATCATCGATCTCAACGAGGAATTCATCCTGAATTTTTCCCTTTAATAATCGAATATGAACAGGCTCAACTCCATATTCACTCCACGGAACATCTAGTTCAATGAGTTCTTCATGAACATGCATGATATCAGCTAATAATTCCTTCAGTTTACCTTGTAGGTCGACTGTAAATCCCGGCTCTTCATCCTGCTGTACCGGATCGCTCTCAGGCAATCCTAACAGATAATCGAGCATCTCTTTTGCGTAGGTTTTGAGCCTTTCTTCATTTTTAGCCGAAACAGGAACAATCACAGGTCGCTCTTGTCCATGGTTCTCCTGCGTTGTATCGCTTACTTTCGCACCTATGTATTCTTCTAGAATCATATGGGCATTTGAACCAGTGGCTCCGAAAGAACTTAACGCAGCTCTCCGCGGATAGCTAATCTTGCGCATGCCGTCCATGGTTACAGGTTGTTTCCATTTCTCCTTGGTGTGCTGCACATAGAATGGAGATTGTTCAAAATCAATATAGGGATTCAATTGCTCGGAATGCAGGGATGGAACCAGTGTTTTGTGATAGATTTGGAGAGCTGCCTTCTGGAGGCCGATAACTCCCGCGGCGGACTCCGCATGGCCAATATTGGACTTTACTGAACCAATCGAGCAATACTGCCGTTCTCGGGTATACAACTCGAAGGCTTTCATTAACCCTTCGATCTCAATAGGATCCCCCAGCGAGGTGCCTGTACCGTGAGCTTCGACATAACCGATCGTTCGCGGGTTTATGCCTGATTGCTCGAGACAATCAGCGATCACTTCCCCCTGTGCCACTGGGCCAGGCACCATAATGCCGCTCACAGTCCCTACATGGTTGATCGCGCTGCCTTTTATAACCGCATAGATTCGGTCATTATCTCGAACTGCTTTATTTAATGGTTTTAAGAGGACTGCCGCAACGCCTTCGGCTGAAACGTAGCCGTCGCCTCCTTCGCCGAAGGTCTGGCAATAACCGTCACTTGAATGCATCCCCCACAACCCGTATGTCATATACTTCGACGGGTGCAGAGATAAATTCACCCCACCGGCCAATGCAACTTCGCTTTCTCCACGTTTCAAGCTCTCCATCGCCAGATGAACGGCCGTGAGGGAAGATGAACATAGCGTATCCACGGTCATGCTGGGGCCATGGAAATTGCAAAAATATGAAACCCGATTGGCAATAGGGCCTGCATTCAGCGAAAGTGGGAATGCTTCCCCTTGGGAAGCAGCATCTGCGCCCACCAGGGAATAATCCTTATGCATCACACCCGCGAAGACGCCTACCTTCCGCCTGTTATTTTTACCTCGGGGCGGGACTAATGATTTAGGGGTATATCCAGCATCCTCAATGGCTTCCCAGCAAGTTTCCAGGAACAACCTTTCCTGGGGATCCATCGTTTCTGCTTCACGAGGGGATATTCTAAAAAATTTCGGATCAAAGCAATCCGGATCGTCTATGAATCCCCCCCATCTGGACATCGCTTTCCCGCCAGCTGATTTTATACCATCCATCGTCTTCCAGTCCCAGCGGGATTTTGGAATTTCGCTTATGCTGTCCTTTCCCTCCTGCAAATTCCTCCAAAATTCGTGAAGGTTTCTAGCTTGGGGATATCGGCCGGACATACCGATAATGGCAACGTCTCCTTCCGTTGACGGATTATCAGAAAGATTGGAACCGGAAAACGAGCGCTTAGATGAACTCTGAAATTCCGGATCTGAAGCGGTATCAGTTACGGATATTACCGATGCAGCCTCGGATTGCTTGAATTTTGAAGCATAGTTTTCTTCGAGATAAGCAGCAAGCTCGGCAATTGTTGTATACTCAAACAACAAAGTCGGCGATAACGAGATATTAATGCTGGTCTCAATCGCCCTCACAATCTCTAACAATCCGGGGGAATCCAGTCCCATCTCGTAGTATCCGGATTCAGGATGGATATCTTCCACCTTACAGTTAAGCGTGTCCGCCATGAGTTGCCGTAGGAACCATTCGATCGAAATAACGGGTGCCGTTTCGTCGGCACCCGTTATTTGAACCTGCTTATTGGAGCTGACCCGAGGTGGCTTGCGCTGCTCCGTGATCTGAGATGATGAAAGGGACCCTTTCCGCTCCGGATGGATCAACCCGGCATCGCGAACCAGTTTCGTAGATAAGTTTTTCAGTTCCCCGACTTTTTTTCCATCCCCGTTAAAAAACTCCATCGTCCAAAACATCAGCTCATTCTTATGAAGAACGGACGACCTCTGCACCCTTGTAATACACCGTTCCTGGAGCGGTTCCGAAGCATTAAAAACGGCATAACTCAGAGGCAAGAACAAGCGCTGTTCCTCTTGGGCAGAAGGAGCATACATTCTTCCGCCCCCTACGCCACTACCGTCGATCAGAGCAGGATGAAATAAGAACTCTTTCGAGCTGGCTATCGCTTCCCGACTAATAGAAAGATCCAGAATTGCTGCTGTATCCATCTCATAAATCTGGCCTACCGCCTTCATATATCCGGTATGCACCAACTCCTGGCTTCGGTACTCTTCATAAATGTCATGGATGGGGAGCACACGGTTTGCTGCCCCCTTCACGAAGCCTAAATCCAGCGTTTCCGAGTATGACACCTGATCTCTTGCATGCATCTCGGCCGTGGCATAAAGTGTTTGCTCTGGTTCTTCCATACCGTTACGACGATTCTGTCCCTCCAACCGAATCTTCCATCTACCAGGAGAAGCCTCATCACATTGAATGCCGAGAATTATAGTAACATCCCGTTCGACTATGAGCGGTTTATATATACTTAAATGACGAAGCTCAAGTTTGTCGAATAGATAGTGATGTTTCTTATAAACCTGGTAGATAAGGTCAATATAGGCCAGTCCAGGCAATAATTGTTGCCCGTATACCATATGATTGCTAATAATCGGGTTCTTGGCGGACAGGTTAAACTGTTCATACATCACGTTTGCTCCCTCCTAGTCGAAATTTTCCCAAAAAATGCCCTGCGGAACGTTTGCTGCTGTTTTTCTGCCGCTTGATAAGGTTTTGGAATGAGCTTGTGTCTCCCATAACTGCCGCCTGTTTAAAACCGGAACCGGTAAAGGCTGCCTTCTATCACGTTGAAGAGGCACCCCTGCGCCATCCTCCAGGATCACATGGGCGTTGGTTCCTCCGTCCGCAAAACAGTTAATTGCCGCCACTCTGGATGTATGCGCCCACTCGGTTTTTTCTCTACTAAAATAGAACGGAGATGATTCCATATCATAGTGAACCATCGCTTCTCCGCCTGATAAAAAAGGAACGAATTGCCCGTGATGCAGCATCAACACCACTTTAATAAAACTGGCAATGCCTTCTGCACAAAGTGGATGTCCGATATTAGGTTTCATCGATCCCAGCCCCAGCGGAACCGTGCTCGATTCCCGATAAATCGAATGAATCGCTTTAAGCTCCAGTAAATCGGTCACCGTGGTACCCGAGCCATTCGTTTCAATATAACTGATCTCCTCGGGATGCCTTCCACTCTTGCGCAAGGCAGTCTGTAATACATCCCTTTGCGCTTGAATATTCGGAGTTGACGGTCCTGCCGTTCGCCCGTCGTTATTAACGGCCAAGCCCTTAATGACTGCATAGATCCGATCGCCATCGGCAATAGCTTGCTCCACCGTTTTTAACAGAACCATACCTGCGCCTTCTCCCAGCACGATACCTTCAGCCCGTTTGTCAAACATATGGAAGTCCTGTACCGGACTTAAGATCCCGCGTTGTTCAAAAATTTTGTGTGCACGGTCAGTAGTTAGCAGACTCGCGCCTCCGACAATCGCCGAATCGATATCGCCTGCTCGCAGAGCTTGTACCGCCATGTTCATCGCTACCAGCGCCGAAGAGCATGCTGTATCCACTACAACGCTTGGACCACGAAGGTCAAGGAAATGTGAAATATTGGCAGCCAGATAGTTCTGCCCAATCGCCACAATCGGATTACGCGCTTGGTATAAGTCGGATTCCTCCGGTTGATGCTGCGTTCGAGCTCCAATATAGACTCCCATCGGCTTGCCCTTTAATTCTTGCCACGAATATCCAGCATGACATATCAGCTTCAGACTTTCTTCCAGCACCAACAGTGCCTGCGGATCCATGACTCTGGCATCTTCTTGCGGGATCAGGAAAAAGGACGGATCAAAGCTTGAGATTTCCTCAAGCATTCCAGCGTAATAAGAGGTGGAGTGCCCCCACCGTTCATACGGAACCTGCCGAATGGCCGATATCCCTTCGGACAAAATCCTCCAATAGTCCTCAAGTGAACCGGCACCAGGGAATCGGCATGACAATCCTACCACCGCTATACCCGTGGCAGGCTCGCCTGGAAGTCCTTTCCTTGATGCTCCGCTTTCTAACAAAGCCATCGGCGCCTGAGGTGATGATGCCTTTACGTCAGACATGGATTCACCAATATCCGCAGTCCCCAGCATCTGCGATACCGCAGCAGAATGAGCATTGACCATCCAGCCTGCCAATGATTCTATGGTCGGATATTCAAATAGCAGGGTAGGCTCCAAATCCAACCCGGCCAGCTGATTGATTCGTCGAAGCAATTGAGCGATCATGATTGAATCTACACCATAATCTTGGAAAGCTATATCGGGCTCCAGTTTCGTAACAGGAATTTTCAGTTCTTCGGCCAGCAGCTCCGTAAGCCATGCTCGCGTTTGATTCAACAGGCCTTGGGGACTCTTGTTCGAATTGGACTCCGGCTTTTGCCCGCCTTGTCTCAGCCTGCCTTGCAGGCTTCCGTGGATGGCAATCTGCATAAGCTTGCCGGGATTCCACAATTCGGCATTGACCAAAGCCGGCATAACCACCGATGGTATTCGGTTTGAAAGAATCTGATCCAACAGCTGTAAGCCCTCTTCATTGGTTATGCTCAGCAAACCCGTCTGCTCATAGGCCCTGCTTCTCACTTCGCCCATTCCCGCCTCTTTCCAGCTCGGCCACTGAATGCTGGCAATGGGTACCGTATGTTTCGCTTTCTCCGCAAAATAATCCATATACGCATTCGCCATTCCATAATCACTCTGTCCGGAAGCTAAAGCAGGAATCGTGGACGAAACCGAAGAGAAGAGCAGAAAGAACGATAAAGATTCATTTCGGAAGCACTCGTAGAGTACTCGAAGGCCTGACACTTTCGGTTCGAAGACCTGCTCGATTCCTTCAACGGATTTTCTAATAAACGCTGGATTATGGGTGTCAATCCGCCCCGCACAATGAATAACGCCTCCGATGGGCCCCATTGTCCTTTTGACCGACTCCATGCTCTGCCGAACAGCTTGCTCATCCGATAATGATACCGACAAGATTTTCACTTCTGCCTGAAGTTCTTCCAACACCTGAATCGCCTGAATTTTTTGTGCTACCGGCGTTTTTTGCCCCTTATAGAGACTCCATTCTTCACGTGAAGGCAAAACCTCCCGACCTGTCAGAACCAGCTTCTTAACGCCATATTTCTGTACAAAATGTCTGGCGCATAGGTAACCGATCCCCCTTGTACCTCCTGTAATCCAAAGCACATGATCCTCGGGGAAAGCGAACGCTTCTTTATCGGAAATCGCCCCCTTCAACTCTTCCAGCGAAGCCCGATATCGCTTACCGCTCCGGTAACAGATTTCCGTGTCCCGGCTTTCGGTAGCATATTCGTTAACGATCTGTTCAGCAATGATCTGAACATCCGTCTCAGCATCCACATCCACATGCCGTGAGCTCAGGCGACTGTATTCACTCTGCAGCATTCTGTACAGTCCAGCGCGTTCGGCACCGGACAAGTTGACTTCAGCATTCTGGAAAGACTCCAGACATTTCGTTACCCCAAGCAGTGTTAGGCCGTCTGTGTCAGCATGCTCGATCCATTTCTGGAGCCAGGGAACCCATCCGGTCAGCCCCGTTGTATTCAACCCGCAGCCTACAACGTCGATACAGCCGCCATATTGGTTCCAATCCTGTTCAGTCTGATGAAACTCGCGTGCCATATCCTGAATATCAATGATCCGGCTGCTTTTAAAATGCCTGGATATGTGAATAGCTAACTCCATCGTTTCCTGCGTAGTCAATATCGCAATGGATTGCGTAACGGATTTGCTTCGGTCGGCAGAACCATCTATGGCAGTCAGTTCCCACTTTTTATTCAAATAGCTCACTTTACGCTCAACTGGACTTTTTTCCCGGTTAGAGACTACAAGTTCTCGCTTGGGCTCCGGATTGCTCCACGCCTGAGCGTTACTCGGTTCGGGAACCCAGTAGCGATCTTCGAAAAACGGATAGGTGGGCAAGCTGATTCGGCGTGGCTTCGTATTCTCATAAAGCCGGCTCCATTCCACATCCAATCCTTTAACCCAGAGACTTGCGAGCTTGTCATATTTTCTACGCTGAATCCATTTAGCAATGGCTTCCTGCAGTTCTTCGTCTCTTGTAAATACAGATAGCGCTTCTTTGTTCCGTCTTACCTGACCATAATAGATACCGTCCACATGATCGCGGCCTTCGATATATTCTCTTAGTTTATCGATCAGCTCTTTCATTGTAGATACAATCACAGCCAATCGTTCCTCCATGGCTTCCCGTCCTACTTGTAGAGTGTAAGCCATGTCAATAAGGCTGGAATCTTCTTGCGGTTGGTCGCTGATATCCGCGAGAAGACGCTGCGCCTGTATCCTCAGCTGTTCTTCGCTTTTGCCTGATAGCACAATGATGACCGGATTTAGACCTTCCATGATGATTGGTGAAGACTCCTCGACTCCGGGGATATACTCCTCAATGACGAGGTGGGCATTGGACCCTCCCGCACCAAAGGACGATATTCCTGCAATTCTTGGGTACTCCTTCATTACTCCATTCAACTCGAGGACAGGTCTTTTCCACTCCGCAAGCTCTTGCTGCACAACAAATGGAGTCTGGCTAAAGTCGATGTTGGGGTTCAAAACCCGCGAATGCAATGAAGGCACCAGCTGCTTGTATTTAAGCTGAAGCAGAACTTTGGTCAAGCCTGCGATTCCAGCCGCACTCTCACAATGTCCAATATTCGATTTTGCAGAACCGAGCGCACAAAACTGCTTATCCCCTGTGTATTCCTGAAAGATGTTGTGTAATCCCGTTATTTCAATTGGATCCCCCAGCGAGGTTCCCGTTCCGTGCGCCTCCATATAGCTGATCGTGCGCGGATCAATCCCCGCCTTCTTGAATGCTCGTCCAATTACGCTGGACTGGGCTTTGGGATTCGGTACCGTGTATCCGTTGGTTTTCCCCCCGTGATTGATTGCAGTCGCCTTAATAATTCCATAAATCTGGTCTCGATCCTCCATGGCATGGGACAGCGGTTTAAGAAGAACGGCTCCTACTCCCTCACCAGGCACGTATCCCTCTCCTCCCTCGCCAAAACTCTCACATCTTCCTCTGCTGGAGATAAACTTCCCCTGTGACAGATACAGATATTTATTGGGATGAATCGAAACATTAACCCCGCCCGCAATCGATACCTTGCATTCTCCCGTCAGCAAGCTTTGACAAGCCAGATGAATGGCCGTCAAGGATGAAGAACACATCGTATCTATGGTCATACTTGGGCCATGGAAGTTGAAGAAATAAGACACCCGATTGGCGATGGATGCTGGCAGTCCGGGTAGTGCCAGAGGATTCCCCCTTGCTTGCTCCTGAGCACCGTAGAGCTGATATTCCTGATACATGGCACCGACATAGACGCCCACACTACCTTCCAAGCCAAAATCGCTGTATAAGCCCAGGGTTTCCCGGGTATATCCCGCATCCTCAAGGGTTTCATTGACACATTGCAGAAACAGGCGTTCTTGCGGATCCATCATCTCCGCTTCCCGAGGGGATATATTAAAAAACAAGGGATCAAATCGATCGACCCCTTTGAGAAAGCCCCCCCATTTACTGTTGGCTGTTCCTGGTTTGTTGCGATCCTCGTCATAATATAGATTGTAATCCCAGCGGTCGTTCGGTATTTCCGTAATGCAATCCTTGCCATTCTTCAGTACCTCCCAAAACTGCCGTATATTCTCGGCGCCGGGATAACGCCCGGACATTCCGATAATGGCAATATCCATCGCGGTAGACGCATGTTCATCCTGTTGCTTAATGGTTGGCTGTCCAAAACGCGAACGTCTAAGGCTGGCAGGATGCGATACATCCGGTCCTTTCGTTGAAACGGAAGGCGCTGCAAGCTGAACTGAGGGTTCTGCAGACCCCCTCTCTCCCAGCACGCTCACCAACTTATCACGGTATGATTTGATGAAATACCCGGTCAATTCCCTGATATTCTGATATTCGAAAAACAACGTTTTGGACAGCGAGCCAAACGTTTTCTCCAATTCATTCGTCAATTGGGTGGTCATGATGGAATCAATGCCGTAATGCTCCATCGGGGCATCCGTTTCAATTCGCTGTACGGGCAGCCTCAAGACGGTCGAAATCTGTTTTTTCACGAAGCTAATTGCCTTTTCCGTAAAATCGTCCTCACTCATACCCGGGAAGAGCTCATGATCTTCATGTCCTTTCCCTTGAATCGCTTCGATTGGCGTATCTTCCACATTCTGTTTTTCTGTGAGTTTTGTATAAAAATGCTCTAAATCCCCTTCCATGACGAGAACCTGGTCATTACGGGAAGCCCACGCTTGATAGAAAGCAAGGACAGCCGAGCCTGTATCGATAGCCGCCATACCTAACTGCTGCATCATCATCTGTTCGGTCTTTTCATCGACATGCATCCCGCCGTCTTTCCATAAAGGCCAATTCATGGACAGGGTGTGCCCGCTACGCTCCTTCGAACGAACAAGCTCGTTTCGGTACGTGGCATAAGCATCCATAAAGGCATTAGCCGAGCAATAGTCCGCCTGACCCGGGTTGCCCACGATTCCGAATACCGATGAAAAAACGACAAATAGATCAAGCTTCAATTCCTTGCTCGCCTGATCCAAGTTTACGATCCCTTCCACTTTCGGTGCCAATACAGCCTGCAGGTTTTCTACAGTTTTATTAAGAATAAGACTGTCTTTAATCACTCCAGCGCTATGAATGATTCCACTGAGACCACCAAACTCAGCTGTGACACGCTGGATTAGGTCATCTACTTCCTTGCCCTTGGTCACATCAGCCTGCCAGTATTCCGCTTGGGCCCCATGTACTCTTATTTCCTCCAGTTGAGACTCCATTTCGTTGCTGAGATCAGAACGGCCGGTTAGAATCAACGTCGCACCCTTTGTGCGTTTGGCAATCTCATTAGCAAAGATGAAACCGAGTCCGCCCATTCCACCCGTGATCAAGTACGTCCCTGTGTCTTTCCACGGATTGCTATCTTCTGACTGCATAGCTTCAACCTGATCCCAGCTTTTGACCAATCGCTTCCCTGACTCGTACCGGATATGGAAATCCCGGGTGTCCTGAAGATTGCTTTTCAGCTTGGAGACGAGTTCCTCCGGCGTTTCTCCCGAATCGACCTCAATCATCTGGGCCGCGAGTTTTGGATTCTCGAGTCTGGCTGTCTTAAGAAGTCCAGCCAAACCGGAGATTAGCTGTTGGTCTCCATGCCTGGAGAATACGATTTGTATAAACGCTTTCGTCCTCGTTCCGGCTTTAAGAATGCTTTGAAGTTCCTTTAACAGCTTTACCGAGTAATCTTGAAACCGCTCCTTTATCCCGTTACGGTTGGATTGCAAGGATAGAATGCGAGCTTCGTTTACATCGGTTTCTATGCGCTCCTTCACCACATCGTCCATTTCGCAAAGCACGATACAATAGTCTTCGTAGCTCGCGAAAGTCGTATCCCTCGAAATAACCTGTTCCTTCCAAATAGGGTGCAGCATGAGCGTGTCCGAATCCGTCCGTGATTGGAGCAAGGTTTCCTCTTCACTTCGTTTTCTCCAGGATAATTCTCTCATCCTCACACACAACGTTCCTTGCTCATCATAAAGGTCAATATCAACTTTCTTTGACTGTCCTCCAGTGGTATTTTGATTGCTGTATTGAACATGTGCCCACATGACTGAAGAGCATCTCTGTAACACATCGAGTTGTTCAAGTGCAAACGGAAGAAAAAGCCGCGATGAAACTTTGCCGTCGGAAGTGTCTTGCTTCTCCGAACCAAGCATCAGAATCATTGCGGCTTGCAAAGCCGAATCCAGGAGGCTGGGATGCAGAATATATCGAGCTGCTGTACTCTCGATCAAGGAAGGCAACAGCAGCTTGACCAGTACGCGGCCGCCCCCGCTGTATACCTCTTCTATCCCTTGGTGGGCTGGACCATAATGAATTCCGGAGCGCTGAAAAGTCTCATAAAAATGCTTCACCGTATCGTTTGCCCTGGTTAATTGTCCTTTCAATCGATCGATATTCACGCTGGTCAATTCGCCAAACAGATCTGTGTTCATCTGAGCATTGCCCTGGCTATGTACAATAGAATCCCCGCGTCCCTCTTCGGTTTGACTGTAAACTTTGTAGGTAACGTCACCGTTTTCGCCTGGAAAAAGCGCAATATGGACTTGAACCGGATGTTTACCAACGATTACCGGCTTGGCCCACACCACATGTTGAAGCCGAATCGGTGAATCAGCATCGGATGATAACCCAGATGCCTTTTCAACCGCTTCCCGTGCCATTTCAAGGTACGCTACGCCTGGCAGCACATGGCGACCCTTCACCATGTGGTCCTTCAAGAAAAACTCTTCACCCGTAAAGGTAGAACTGTAGCGTTGTTCTGAAAAATCGGATGTATTCTGATGCAGCAGCGGATGAACATAGGAGGTTTCAGCTCTCTCAGCTGTAACAGCATGATCCGAGAAGCTTTCCACTGGGATCCAATACCGCTCCCGTGCAAATGGATAGGTGGGCAAATGCACATGCTGTGTCTTTCCCTTGAGAAATATGGCCTTCCAATCCACTTCATGCCCTTTTACATATAATTCTGCTAATGCCTTCAATTTGCTGCCGTATTCCTGTACATCGCTCCTCTTGAGGGATTGTAGTTCTGTTACCAACACCTTACCCAGATGTTCAAGCAGCGGCTCTTGCTTCTTACCGATTAACGGAATTTGATCTTTACAATATCCATTCGGTCTACTATTCTCCAGCACCTGCTTTAATTTCTCCCGAAGTTCCTGCACATCCTTAACCACATAGGCAGATCTTATTCCGAAATGCTCCCGCTGGAGCAAGAGAGTTGCACTTACATCCGTCAGGCTGATCCCATGCCCATTCCTATCGATCCACCGTGCTAGATCCAGCTCCCTCTGCCGCAAAGATTCTTCTGTTTTCGCAGATAAACAGATGAGATATTGGGGGAGCTTCTTAGCGGATTTTTTCTTCATAGCGGGTGCTTCTTCGAGGACGATATGCGCATTCGTTCCTCCGAACCCGAAAGAACTAATGCCTGCACGTCTCGGAAAGCTTTGCCCATCTGCTCCCTCCAGAAGCTTCCACTCCTGCAGCTTGTCTACCATGTAGAATGGACTTTCTTCAATTGAGATACGATGATTCAATGTTTTGAAATTTTGCAGTCCAGGCAGCTGTTTATGCTTCATGGACATGAGGACCTTGATCAGTCCGGCAATCCCGGCGGCAGATTCCAAATGCCCGATATTTGTTTTCACCGAACCCAGGCCGCAATAATTCTTGGAAAGTATTTGGTCCTTTTTCGATCGTAATTGAAAAGCTTTTAGCAGTCCTTGAAACTCCATCGGATCTCCTTTTGGAGTTCCCGTTCCATGAGCTTCAATATAACTGATGCTTTCCACGGGGATGTCCGCTTTCTTATGGGCCTCAGCTATAACATCTGCCTGGGCTTCAGGGTTGGGATAAGTAAGGGTATGAGTTCTTCCATTATGGTTTACGGCAGTTCCCTTTAAGACGCCATAAATGGAGTCCCCATCTTCAAGGGCTTGTTCTAAAGGTTTAAGCAACACGACCCCTGCCCCTTCACTGCGCACATAGCCATCTGCATTGTCGTCGAAGGTTTTGCATGAGCCGGTCGGGGACAGCATCCCTGCTTTGGAAAAGGAGATATGACGTGAGGGGGTTAGAATAAGGCTGACCCCGCCCGCAAGAGCCATATTGCTCTCCCCGAGAAGTATGGACTGGGCCGCCGAATGAATCGCGTTAAAGGAACTTGAGCATGCTGTGTCTATCGGAAAACTCGGACCTTTCAAGTTAAAGAAATGGGAGATTCGGTTCGCTATGACGGCAGATGCCGTACCTATGGAATGATAGGTTTCAATAATCTGGTTCGTCTGCTCCTGCAGCCCTTTATAATCAAAATTAAAAACCCCCATGTAAACGCCGATTTTGTCCCCTGATATCTGGGAAGGAAGAATCCCGGCGTCTTCCAAACAGGACCATGATAATTCCAGCATGATCCGCTGCTGGGGATCCGTCGCTTCTACCTCCCTTGCCGAAAGGCCGAAAAAGCCCGGATCAAAGGCGTCTGCATCTTGAATAAAGCCGCCCCACTTGCTGTTGCTCTTGTTGTCAGCCTGCGGATCGCCCCAATACTCCTTCCAATCCCAGCGCTCCTTGGGGATCTCCTGAATGCTTGAACGACCTTCTTTCAGATTGTCCCAGAATTCTTCATAGTTCTGTGCTCCCGGGAACCGGCAAGCTATACCAATAATCGCGATTTCATTTTTCATTTATATGGTACACCTCACTTTTAATAAACCTCTTGAACGCTTCGATTGCCCTGAAGATCTGGCAGGCCAGGTTCCTCCGAAGGCATTCGAAAGCTGTTAAATCTCCGGTTCAACAGTGCAGCCGTTTCCGTCATCAGTTTCTCGGCAATCTCATCTACATGCCGATTCCGCCAATCCTCGAGCTCCGTTCCTTTCACCCATTGATTAAATGCGCCTAAGGCTGGCCCGCAATGAATTTGATAGTCGACTTTATTCTCCTGATCCCCTTGCAGAGCCAATCGCGTGCTGTAACTGAAATACCATCTGAATATCAAAGCCATTTTATATTTGGGATTCCGTTCTGCCTTCTCAACGACTTGAGGGTAGCGTGTCCGGACTGTTTCATATACGCTCTCAAAGCTGCGCTTGAAATATTTTTCTTGGATCTGCGCCTTTGTCTTCTCGTCAATATCATCAATGGAATTGAACTGACGGTATAAATCGTACAGTTTATTGGAGCGTGCCGGGAAGAACAGTCCTTTTTTCAGCACCTGTACCCGAGCCCCCATCTCAAACATATCCCCGGCAGGCGCGTATTCCGTATCCTGAACATTCATTTGCTGGAGTAAATCCTTTACTTCGTCGCTAGTTCCAGCCTCGACCGTGCATTGGTTAATCGAACCTGTCACAATGAAATCCGCACCTAATGTAAATGCCGCTGATATGGCATCTGGAGTGCCGATCCCACCTGCAGCTCCTATCCGTATGCTTGTAGGGTATGAATACCGTTGCATCATCTCATCCCGTAATTTAATCATGGCCGGCATTAATGCATAGGCCACGGCACCGTCTGTATGACCACCGGAATCTGCCTCGGCACAAATATCATCCGCAACAGGGACATCCCTGAGCATATGAGCTTCTTCCAGCGTAATTTTGTTTTCTTCCCGCAGCTTTGCAATGATTCGCTCGGGTGCTGGACTAAGAAACGCCTCGGCAACTTCCGGCCGCGATACCTTGGCAATCATTTTATTTATCGAAACAACTCTTCCATCGGCATCGCGGGTTAAACTTTTGGCGCGGTATTTGACCAATGCTGGAGTGATATTCATGAAAGCAGCCGCTTCCATAACCTTCACGCCGCTCTGAAGAAATATGTCCACCGTTTGTTCTTCGATTTCCGGCTCAGAAGGATTGTGCACCAAGTTCATGCCGTAAGTTTGACCTTCAGAAAGTTCTTGCTGTATGTATTGAATCGCCTCTGCAATTTGGGGTAATTTTAAACCTCCAGCTCCGAAAAAACCCATCATTCCTGCCTTGCCCATTCTTACAACCATTTCTTTAGAGGCAATTCCCCGGTACATAGCGCCAGTCAAATAGGCGTATTTAAGATTGTAATCCCTTCTGAATGCTGCGCTTCCCAGCGAACATGGTTTAATTTCGTATGAATACAGTTGTTCCACAGCTATCGGTTCAGATTTATTAGATATCTCTAAATGGCTTTTGTTCAGATCCTCATGCACGGCTTCAATAACTGCTTCAGTATCGAATGCAGGTTCATCCACAATTAGAGGTCCTGCTTCGTTCTTGATTCTCCCTATTAAATCGGTTAAAACCCTTCCCGGACCAATCTCCTCAAAATCAATAACACCAAGCCCCATCAAATATCGAATACTGTCCGTCCATCGAACGGAGCTTGTAATCTGTTGAACCAGATTCCTTTTGATAGAGGACCTCTGATATCGCCTGGCATACACATTGGAGATAACCGGGATACGCAATTCATGGAACGTGAAGTTCTGGAGAAAAGCTTCATATTCTCTGCCCGCATCCTCCATATGACGAGAATGAAAGGCACCGCTCGTTCGCAAGGGAATAAACATCATGACATCCTTAAGCGATTCAAAGACCTGCTTGGCGAGATCCATATCTTCCCTCGCTCCAGAGATTACGATCTGATGAGGGCTATTCAGATTGGCGATATCGATGGTTTCAAGCTTATGTTCCTGCAGCACCTCTGCAATTTGTTCCTCGGTCGGTCCGATGACGGCCGCCATGCCGCCCCCCGCAGCCTGGCTCATTAACTGCCCTCGCTTTTGAACAAGCCTTAAACCTGTAGCAAAATCAAAGGCTCCCGCGGCCAGCAGGGCGTTATATTCCCCAAGGCTATGTCCCGCAACAAAATCTACCGTTCTTGCCGAATGCTTAATCTTGTTGAAGTAGCTTATAGCATTTACGGTATATAATGCCGGTTGGGTATATTGAGTCTTATTCAGATTAAAATCAGGATCTTCCAAGCATAATTGTTTGATCGAATACCCTAGAATATCATCCGCTTGTGCAGTCAATTCTTTAAACTTGTCGAAAAGCTCCTCGCCCATTCCTTTTTTCTGGGCGCCTTGGCCGGGAAATACATAGGCTAGCATATGCTTGTACCATCCTCCCAAATAGATAAATATTGGTGCGTTTTACCCCCACTTAATCCCTGCTTGACGGTTTTAACTCATAATATAGAGATCTCTTATGGTCCTTATACCTGCCGTCAGTTGCTCAGTCGCAAGCTATCGAGCTTTTGCTTTTTGGAAATGAACATAAAAATGCCTACGAGGTCCTCCCCAACTCACTGGAGGCTTCGTAAGCATTCACACACAATGCGTGTATCATTATGGCCCTTAAATGTTCTTAACGCGCCGAAACGTCGATTAAGTCTGTTTAAGTTTTTGTTAAATTAAGTAATTCATTACCAATATATTATTATATAAATATTTTTTTGTAAACTATTAATCTTATAAGATTAGTCGATTATTTTTTCTTCGATTTCCCTGTTTCGACATTTATTTCATAAATTATTTGGTATTATCTTCTTCATCAAAAGGAAGTGGGGGAGCAATTTATGTCATGGTATGCGTTATTTGTTAAAACCGGATACGAGTCTTCAATTAAAAAATGGCTTGACGCCAGATTTGATGATAGCTTGCTAACCAGCGTGATTCCTAGAAGAAAAGTACCGGAGAAGAAAGACCGCCAGGAATACCATGCGATCAAAACACTTTTCCCCGGCTATGTGTTTGTGGAGACAAAAATGAATTTTTCCATATATTATACATTAAAAGAGAATCCCTTCATTTACAACTCACTAAACTATCTCAATAACAAGGATAAGGGATTACTCCCATCGAATACGCAGCAAGTCCACCTGTCATCTCAAAAACCGGACGAGTCTTATTTTTTCAAAGAGATCCCCAAAGATGAAATGCTGATCGTTCTCAAACTGATCAGTGAAAGTGAAGTTATCGAATATTCCCAAGTCACGTTCCAGGAGTCCAATGTCATCGTTAAATCGGGTCCGTTGAAGGGAATGGAAAGCCTTATAAAAAAAGTTGATAAGCATAAAAAGCGCGCGAAAGTGCTCATGAACATCATGGGAAGAGAGCAACTGGTCGATTTTGGAATCGAGATCATTAGATGATGGATGCATGGACCTTCTTCCCCACACAGAAAAGGGGCTGCAAGCAGCCCCTCCACATTCCTATCAGCATTATGATTTTCATCTGAATCCTATCTTTGTACCGCTGGCACCCTGCCCCGCTTCTGCGCCGCCATCTGCGGATACGCAATGCCCAGCAGGATGACAATAACCCCGATCCATTGCAGCGCAGTCACCTGCTCGCTCAGCACCAGCACCGAAGCGATAACGGCGACGGGCAGCTCTCCGGCACCAAGGATGGTTGCCAGTCCCGTACTGATTTTGGGTGCACCCAGTGCGAATAGGAGCACGGGCAAAACAACACCGAATACGCCCAAGATGAGGCCGAACAGCCATAACCCGTTGTCAAACAGGGAAATCTCCGTGTACACTTTCGGCGTAAACAGGATCGTCAGCAGAATCAGGCCACCCGTTGAGGTATAGAAGCTCCGGGTAATCGGTGACATCTGCGTCTCAACCCGGCCGCTGAAGAAAACAAACAAAGCCATCATCAAGGCAGCAGTCAGCCCCAATAAAGTCCCTTTCAAATCCAACTGAATCTCGCCTGCGCCCATAATCCCCCCAGCCATAATCGTCCCAACGAACAGGATGATAACGGAGATGACAGTGGATTTATCCGGCCATTGCCGTTTCACAATGGCTTCGATCATGACGCCGATCCAGGTGAATTGAAATAGAAGAACAACGGCAATCGATGCCGGAATGCTCTGAAGGGCAAGGTAATACGTGACGCCTGTAAGACATGTAAATAACCCAACCCCAGCTAGCTTTAGGAATTGCTTCCCCGTAACCTTTTGACGTCCAAAAAACAGCATCAGCACAAACAGAATAAGCCAGCCTGTCCCGAATTGACTGATCATAACCTCCCGAAACAGGAATCCTTCCTGGTAAGCGAGCTTAACGACCGTTGACAGAATACCGAAACAGCAGGCCCCCAAAAATACGAAGAATGAATTTTTCAACAAATGCAACAACTGAGACTCCCCCTTTTACGCAACAAAAAACCCCACTTTCACTGTTTTGGAATCCAGAAAACAGTAAAAAGTGGGGTTGACTCTGTTAGATATTGAATTATGGTCTTATCTTAAGACAAAATTTCAACATTGTAAATACCAAATGGGGTACGTTTGTATTTATGAAGACAGCTTTGCAAAGATCTCTCTCAATTTAGCAACAGCCTCGATTTCCAGAGCTTTAATATCCTCTACCAGCGATATCGCCGTTGTTGCTTGAACCTCCGAATTAGGCTCCCCGCCTACCGGAAATGGAAACATCTGATGCAGGACACTGTACTTCTCGCACATTCCCGAATATAACGCACTGGCTTCCTTGAACTGCTGCGTGAGCTCCGGTCCTTCCTTATTCGCATCGGGCCAAGCTGCAATCAGTTCCTTAAAGAACTCAGCAGCGTAATACCGGGCGTCTCTTAATACCTCGATGTTGTAAGCATGACCGTTCGGTTCTATCTTCCGCCCCTGCAGCGATTCAATCCAGGCATCGTATGCCGCAAGCCCCTTCACGGCCGTCGGCACCACGCTTTCTTTCCCCTCATATTGTTCGATGGCGGTTTCAAGCGCAAGTCGAAGCTGCTGCTGAAGCGTTAAATCGACCGAGCCCTCAATGGCCAGGACGAACAGATCTTCCAATACACTCCTTCCGAGATTCTCATAAGGCAGCGTATCCACTCTTCCGCATTCCTCGGCATAGAGGGTTCTGGTCTCATCGTCATATCCATACAGCGTACCGAATTCAGGAATGAAAATGTCCCATGCCAGCACAGGGTATCCGCGATCCAGCGAGCTATGAATCAAATCAAGCGCCCTTGGCAGCTCCTGATGAATGCTGCGCTTGCTCATGGCGCCCTTCTCCAAGACGGATGGATCCAGGAGATTGGTATTTGCACCGATGCCCTCGGACATGCCGTCGACGTATTTGGAATGGAAGCCGATATTATGAAGTCCCCGAGATAATACTTCGCCAAAAAAATACGCCGTTGGACCTGCAATGTGAACTTGATCCGGAATGATGTTGATCCGGAATGCATGACCTGTAAGCCCCATAACCATCGGCAGGGATAGCTTCCGATCCGTAAATTGAAGCATTTTATACGTGGCATCCGCAGCGGTTGTCCAAGTTTTGATTTCTTTCAACGATCCTTCATACGACAGAATCTTCTTTTTCATAATTCCCAAGTCCCTTCTCGTCTTAATATAAGAGTCAACGGTGACGCGGATTTTTTCTTGGATCACTTTCTTCCGTGATCTCGAAATAATCTGATACACATTGGCCGAAGAGAGCTGAAACAAGTTGGCAATTTCTTGCGGGGACAGCTGATCGAAAAAATGGGATTCGAAAATAAGCCGTTCGCGTGGCTTCAGGCATTGAATGATGTCCGTTAAAACACGCAGCGTCTCCTGCTGGACGATTCGATCCTCCGGCACGTTGAATCCAGCGGCAGCTTCGGTTGCAGAATGATGGAGCCTGCCCAGAATGCTGTCCAGATTGTTCCACTGATCTGAACTCCCGGCACTATCAAACCTTCTCCTGCCTTCAAGCTCGGTGAAGGTCTGCTCTTTCATCACGTGGCTTCCTTTAAGCCGGGTATAGGCCTGATTCCGGACGATCCGCTGCACCCACGGCAAGAACCGCCGGGCATCGACCAATTTTCCCAGGTGCATGAACGCACGGATTAGCGCATCCTGTACAACGTCCTCTGCCAGGTAGGACTCCCGGGTTATAGCTCTGGCATAGCCATATACCTTGGAGCGATGACGTCGAACAAGCTCCCCGAATGCTTCCCGCTCCCCTGCCTGCGCATATTCCACCAACTCCTGATCTTCCATCTCATCCCACTGGACCGTGCGGTCTGCTGTCGTTTCCAATTGCTCAAACCCTCTTTCTTATCGTTGACTACTTATATGACCAGAGAAGTTTGTCATTTCTGACAAAGTAATTGAAAAATATGATCTGACTTTTATAATACATAAAAAACGTTCCAAGATGACCCCCAAAACTCGGTCACTCGAAACGTTCATTAAAAACATACTCGCTTAGATGACATCCGCCGCTGCCTGGTGAACCTCCCCGCGAAAATGTCCGGGTTCAGGACGTGTTAGGCCCAGGTGCTCCCGCAGTGTCGTTCCGCTGTATTCGGTACGGAATAAGCCTCGTTCTTGCAGCACCGGTATAACCGTATTCACGAAATCATCCAGATCTCCCGGCAGAACCGGAGGCATGATATTAAATCCGTCGCAGGCATAACCTTCAAACCAATCCTGCATCATGTCGGCTAATTGTTCGGGCGTTCCAACAAATTGCATATGGCCCCTCGAAGTCAGTATCTTTCTGCCTAACTCCAGGATCGACATATTTCCTTGGTAAGCCATATCCATATATAACTGGACCCGACTCTTCATACCGTTGGAAGCTGCCACGGGGTCCGGAATGTTTCTTGGCAGCGGCTGGTCCAGCGGGTAGCTGCTAAGATCGTAATTCAGGAACCCGGATAGAACGGTGATCGCCGACGCTGGTGGAATCAGTTCCAGCAGCTCCCGCGCCTTGCGCCGTGCCTCCTCCACTGTGGACCCGATGACAGGGGACAGGCCTGGCATGATTTTCAGGCTCCCGCTTCCTCTTCCATAATGAGACAGCTTCGAGTGGACGCTTGCATAAAATTCCTGTGCGGCCTTCTTGGACTGCTGGGCCGTGAAGATAACCTCGCCATATTGCGCGGCGAAATCCTGTCCCGGAGCGGAAGAACCGGCCTGTATCAACACGGGGTAGCCTTGCGGCGGCCTAGGTACGTTCAGCGGGCCTTTCGTGGAATACCATTGCCCGCTAAAATCCACAGGCCGTACCTTCGCTCCATCCGCAAATCTCCCAGACTCCCGGTCAAGCACCAACGCATCGTCATCCCAGCTGTCCCATAAACGGGTAACCACTTCGACAAACTCACGTGCCATTTCATAGCGCAAGCCATGCTCCGGATGCTTTGTCTTCCCGTAGTTGTGCGCTTCGATATCCAGCTGGGACGTTACGATATTCCAGCCCGCTCTTCCTCCGCTGATCCAATCGAGAGAAGCGAACTTCCTTGCCACGTTGTAGGGCTCATTGTATGTTGTGGAGACCGTGGCGGTCAGTCCCAGCTTATCCGTAACGGTTGAGAGAGCGGATAAAAGCGTCAGCGGGTCCAGCATGCCGGAGGCGGAATTTTCGACCTGGGTCACATACAGCAAATCGGCCAAAAACATCATGTCGAACTTCCCCCGCTCCGCTGTGGCGGCAAGCTGCTTATACAGCTCAATTCCAAACATGCCCTCCACATCGGATGCAGGATGACGCCACCCGCCATGATGATGTCCGGCATAATAAATAAACGCACCCAGGTGCATCTCTTGATCTCTGCGTTCGGTTGTTCCCATCCGTAGAACACTCCTTTTAATAAATTGTCGACCAACCCTCCTAGAAGCCCTTATAGGTCTCTCTCCAGCTCAGCAGCCTGGATTCCAGCAGACGCACCACGGAATCGGACACTTTGCCCACGATCGCGAAAATAATGATGCCTACAAATACGATATCCGTCTGTGAGTAGGCTCTGGCGTCCTGAATCATATAACCGATGCCCGCGCTGGTCCCCATCATCTCTGCAACGACCAGAACAAGCCAGGAGACGCCAAGCGACAGGCGGATGCCAAGCAAAATGTTCGGCAATGCAGCCGGTACGATCAATCGGATCAGCAGCTGCGGCTTGGAATATTGAAAGATCCTTGACACTTCATACAGCTTAGCATCCACATTTCGAATGCCGAGGAAGGTGTTTACATACATCGGGAAGAAAGCCCCCAGGGAAATCATCAGAATCTTTGAGAATTCCCCGATGCCGAACCAGAGAATAAACAGCGGAATCAGCGATAAGAGCGGCACGGTGCGCAGCATTTGCAATGAGGGATCCAGCATTCGCTCCGCCATTTTGCCTAGACCCGTGGACACCCCCAGTGCAAGACCGGTCAAACCGCCCAGCAAAAAGCCCGAGAGCGCTCGAAGAATACTGATTCGAAAATGCTCCCACAGCTCTCCGCTAGCACCCAAACCCGCGAATTGCTTGGCAATCGTAAGCGGCGTAGGCAGCAGGGTTGCCGAAATCCATCCTAAACCGCCCGCTGCCTGCCATAAAGCCACGATCACTACAGGCGCAAGCCAGGCATGAAGCGGCTTTGGTATAGCCTTCAACCAATCCTTCTCCGTTGGTTCACGGGTGGCTATTTGACTTTTCATGACTTGTCATCCCCCTTGTAGCTGTCCTGCCAACGCAGCATCCTGCCTTCGAGCCATTTAACGAGTGTATCCGAGAGCTTTCCGACGAGTGCAAACACCATAATTCCGACGAAGACAACGGTGGTCCACGAGAAGGACCGCGCGTCATTGATGATATATCCGATGCCGGAGCTTGCGCCCATCAGCTCCGCCACAACAAGACCAAGCCATGCCACGCCGATGGAGAGGCGGATGCCGAGGAAGATATGAGGCAGTGCAGCGGGAACGATCAGCCTGCGGATCTGGTCCCAGCGTCTGAACTGCAGAACGCGTGCTACATCAAACAGCCTGTTGTCCACGGATCGGATGCCGAGGAACGTGTTCACGTAAAGCGGAAAGAACGAGCCTTTGGCAATAAGAAGTATTTTCGAGGTCTCCCCAAAACCGAACCACAGGATGAACAGCGGGGCGATCGCCAGATGGGGAAGCGTCCGCAGCATTTGCAAGGAAGGATCGACAAGCCGCTCGGCTTTGTACGAAAATCCTACCCATATGCCCGCAGCCAAACCCAAACTGCCGCCAAGCAGGAATCCGAGCAGCGCTCGCCAGGACGATATGCCAAGATGCCTGATCAGTTCGCCCGTGCTGGTTAATTGGACGAACTCATGCCAGATACTGAGCGGAGTCGGAAGCAGAATCGGATTGAGCCAGTCTAGAGCTCCCGCGATCTGCCATACGATGATTATAAAGAGCGGAACAAGCCAGCCGATCAATGCGTTTGTAAGCTTTAGCAGGAACCTGCGGTCTAGCCGTTTTTGGCGGCGAACAGGCTCGGCGGGCATGACCACGGCTCCTTTGCTGATCCCTTCTGGGAGCATATACGAATACCTCCTTTCTGATTCAGATGAATTGCCGCTTATTTAGACGCAGCCTCAATGTACTGATTATCAAACACGTCTTTAACCTGGATTTTTTTGCGGATCGTTTTTTGCTCGAATTGGAAATCGGCCGTTTTCTGCTGTTCGGCAATAATTGCCTCCGTCACCGGAATGTTGATCGACCTTGAACGCTCAAAGGTGCCTTGAATGACTTCCTGCGGAATGCCGCGCTCATCGGCATACCGCTTAAGTGCCTCGGCTTCGTTCTCTTTCTCCCAAGCGAGCGTTTTGTTCAGCACGGTCAGATAGAGTGTGACCAAATCCGGATACTGATCGGCAAAATCCTTCCGCACGATGTTGAACGACGGTGACAGAACGCCAAGCTGCTCGCCGTCCGCCAGCACTTTGCCTTTGCCCGTCAGCGTGTTCAAGGTGATATACGGGTCCCAGGTTGCCCATGCATCGACGCCGCCCGATTCGAATGCGGGCTGGGCTTCGTCGGGCTGAAGCTGGATGATTTCGATATCGGACACCTTGACTCCCTGATCCGCCAGTCCCCGGTACAGAAAGTTAAAGGCGTTGCTCCCTTTCGTTACCGCAATCTTCTTGCCCTTCAAATCACTTAAGGTCTGCGCAGTACTGCCCGGCGGTACGATGATGGCCACATTCTTCTGGCCATGCAGGCTCTGGGAAATGACCTTAAACTGGATATCAGCCGCCTGGGCAGCGATAATCGGCATATTGCCGAGCCCAGCAAAGTCCAGGCGATTCGAAGCCATCGCTTCGGTCATCGGGGGGCCGCTCTGAAACTCCGACCACTCCACCTTGACACCCAACTTGCCAAACTCCTCCTCAAACCACTTCTCTTCACGTGCCTTGCCAAACAAACCGCCGCTGCCCTGTACCCCGAGTCTTACGGTCAGATCTTTGTACTTTCCGTCCGCCCCTTTCTCCACGGCGCTAACCTTGGGCTGGCTGTTTGCGTCCGCGCATCCGGATGCCAAGACAGACATGATAAGGAATAACATAATGACGACATTCTTTTTCTTTGTGTTCATAATCAGATTCTCTCCCCTGTTTTCCATCGTTCATCTATCTGGTAAGAAGTTCAGCATCATCCAGCGTGTTTAAATGCCCGCACCGGTGTCGAACTCCGGTTCTTCCACTTTCTCAAACTCGCGCAGCACTTTAGTCCGCAGCTCCTGAAAGGAGGAACCGGTCCGTTTGCGAGGAAACGGCAGATCAATCGGCAGGATGGAACGGATATGGCCCGGCCTCGGGTTCATAATGACAACACGTTCGCCGAGGAACACGGCTTCATCCAGATCGTGGGTAACAAAGAGCATGGTCGTGCGGTTATTTTGCCAAATATCCAGCAGCACCTCTTGCATATGGGAACGCGTGAATGCGTCCAACGCGCCAAACGGCTCATCTAACAGCAGCACGTCCGGATTCCGCAGCAGTGCCCGGGCGATCGCCACACGCTGAGCCATCCCTCCTGACAGCTCCCTGGGATATGCTTTCTCGAAGCCTTTGAGCCGCACCAGCTCGATGAATTCATCTACTTTGTTGCGGATGTCCTTCTGCTTCAGCGACAAATTGCCAGCGATATTCTTCTCCACAGTAAGCCATGGAAACAAGCGCGGCTCTTGAAAGATGAACCCTTTCTCGATGCTTGGACCGGATATCGGTTTGTCATTCAACAAGACACTCCCTTCGTACGCTGTGTCCAGACCGGCAACGATTTTGAGCAGCGTGCTCTTGCCGCAGCCGCTCGGTCCGATTAACGTAATGAACTCTCCCTTTCGAACCCGCAAATCAATGCCTTTCAGCGCAGTAACATTCCCCGTCGGGGCTTGAAAAATTTTGTTGACCTGTTGAATAATCAAGGTGTCCGCTGACATTGGTCTCACCACCCTATAACATAATCATTCACACCTGTTTACTTGGTAAAAAAGACAACAAAACCGTCTAAGGACATACTCTCTAAGAAGACTGACCGTATGTAGCGAAGGTTTTTTTCTTGCAAGCTAAGAAGGGTTAAGCTCTGGAAGCTATGCTTTCTTATCTCGAAAAAAAAAGAGATATTGCGCTTGTCTAAGTACGTCCATCCATCATCGTACTTGTTCATATGCGCGATATCTCCAGTTATCCGGTCGATTATCTTGGTATTCTTTGGGTATGTCGTTATATTACAACGGCTGGCAAAGGTTGTCAAACCTTTTTTTCATTCCACGCCTAAGTCATATATGTCAGAATATAGTCCTTGCAGGCAATGGACAAATGCCGTCCAATAATGCGACAATATACTCTGCATGTCATATCTTATATAGTAAGAATAACGAACTTTGCACCACGACACTCAAAGAAGCAACATTGCACTTATAGGAAGGGAACGAAAGCATGGCTCAATTATTTTTTAAGTACGGCTCTATGAACAGTGGTAAATCCATCGAGATTTTGAAAGTCGCCCATAACTACGAAGAACAGAACAAACCGGTGCTCCTCTTTACGTCCGCTATCGATGACCGGGATGCTGTTGGTTATGTATCCTCACGAATCGGCCTGCGCCGCGAAGCGATACCTATATCCGATACGACCGACATCTACGGGATTGTGAAGGATCATCAGCCTAAGCCATACTGCGTTCTTGTTGACGAGTGCCAGTTCCTGTCCAAGGACAGCATCCTGCAGCTCGTTCGAATCGTAGATGAGCTTAACGTGCCTGTCATGGGCTTCGGACTAAAGAATGATTTTCGCAACGAGCTGTTTGAAGGCAGCCGCTGGATGCTGATTTACGCCGATAAAATCGAGGAAATGAAGACGATCTGCTGGTTCTGCGAGCGCAAAGCGATCATGAACCTTCGCGTCATTGACGGTAAGCCCGTGTATGCCGGCGAGCAGATTCTGATCGGAGGGAATGATACCTACTTCCCTGTTTGCCGCAAATGTCATACCAATCCCCCTTTATCATAGGACGTTTTTGCGAACAATCCACCATTCAAACGTAAGGAGTAGGTGATCCATGCCGATAGTCAGACCGCTATTAACCGACCAGGACTTTCAGGAAGTTATGGAGCAGCAGATCCGTATACGCATCTTCAAGGATAATCATCTGATTGATTCCGGCAGTCTCGTCATCCGCTTCACCGACGAAACCGTCATTACGCAATCCAGCGTCAGTTCGCTTGGCTATCATAAGCGGGATGAATGCGAATTTTTTGAAGTACGAAAATGATAGATGGATTGCCTGATCGCTTACATGATAGACCCTACGAAATCTCTATCAGACCCTCAGGCAATCCGATCTTTTCCCCCGCTATAAAAAACAGCGGCCTTCTGCAGAACAAGATCTGCAAAAAACCGCCGTTCGTTAAGCAACCTATTACACGGAGAGCGTGTGCTTGCACCTAGTGAATATCGGACTTCGCCATGCTTCCGCCCAGCACGTCCGCGACATTTTGAATCGAAATAAATGCGTTCTTGTCAATCTCCTGCACAACCGTCTTCAGCTTCGCAATCTCCAGCCTAGTGATGACGCAATAAATCATCTGCGTATCCTCTTTCGAATACCCGCCCTTGGCATAGATCATCGTCGTGCTGCGGCCCAGACGCTGCATGATGGCACTTGAAATTTCTTCGTATTCATTGGATATAATCGTAACGGATTTGGACTCGTCCAAGCCCTCTACCACAATATCCATCACTTTTGCCGCTATGTAGTATGAGAAGATCGAATACATGGCCGAATCTGCACCGAATACAAATCCTGCCGTAATAAAAATAAACACGTTGATGATCATGATGATCTGTCCGACCGGCATCCGCAGCTTTTTAGACAGCAGGATAGCTACGATCTCCGTCCCGTCAAGAGCTCCGCCGTAACGGATAACAAGACCGACCCCCAGCCCCAGAACCAAGCCACCGAACAGCACCGCTAAAATTTTCTCGTTCGTAAACGGGTCTACATGATGCAGGAAGGTAGTCGCCACCGACAACACCACGATCCCATATAAGGTGGAAAATGCAAACGTTTTGCCGATCTGCTTGTAACCGATGAACAGAAACGGTAAGTTGATAATAAACAGAAATACCCCCAATTTGATGGGCGTAATCGATGATAATACGATGGAAATACCGGTAATACCACCGTCGATAATTTCGTTGGGCACCAGGAATATTTCAAGCGCCACGGCCATCAGAACTGCACCGATGGTAATAAAGATGAACCGTTTCAGAATTTCGCCGACTGTCAGATTTTTGTGTTTTTTGACCATGCCATTCTCCTTTTTGTATCTTTTTTCACACGAAGTGCCTGTCGAAGAACCATTGTATTAAAAAAAGGAATGACATGTCAATGTTGACATGCGAAATGACATGGGTCTTTTAGGCCATTTCCTTGTCATCCAGACATAAAGAACGCAGATGCTGATCGACAATCCTCTCGATTTTTTCTTTGGCGAGCTGCTGTGGCCTCATGATATGATGAATCGCTAACCCATCCACCAATGCGTATATTCGCTCCTTCTCATATTCAAGATCCAGCTCCGGTTTAGCCAGCTTATGGGCAACCAGGGTATCCACCACATAATGGCACGCCTTGGTTAAACCATCGTACATATGATCGGTCATTATTCTTAATTCGGGATAGACTAACGCTTTGGCAACAAACGACATCCACACCTCCATCTCCATCGTCCTATCCTCATCCATCGGCAGAAATTGCATCAACACTTTCTTTACATCCTCAAACACGGGTCCCTTCAAGGGTAGAGAAGAAAAACGTTCTTCAATCCGTTCGATAATCAGGTTCATACAGAAAGCTAACAACTCAGCCTGGCTGGTAAAATAGTGCCTCATTGAACCTACGGATAAACCCGCCTCTTCCGCGATATTGCGAACCGTCGCTTTTTCGAGTCCACTCCTCTGAATAACGCGCAGGGCAGCCTCAGCGACCCGTTGTCTTTGTTTATCATGATCTACGATTTTCGGCATAACCCCATTATACACTTCCGGTTTTTTTTAATACAACGTACGATAAACAACATGTCAGCATCTTTAATTTGCTTCGTTCATGCCTACCCTCTTAAAAATAGGTGCTCTCTATGGAACACCTTGGTAGAACCAATACTATATATATTAATGTCAAAAAGAATAGGGAACACGGGTAGCGTGTTCCAGGAGAGGAGAGAGTCGTCATTCGTACATTAACTGAATCGAAGGCTAGGCATGGTGTCGCTCAAGCATTCCGTGATCGGGAGGGCCGCTTAAACCTGTTCTGGCGTGTCGTCCTTGGGTGGCTGGCTTTTGTTGTCGGGCTCAGTTTAGCGGTTGTGATTGCAACGGTTGCGGGCTCTTACGAAATTCCCACGCTCGGGCTGCAAATCCTCCTTGCAGTCGTAACGACCAGCGTATCCGTGCCGCTGATTTATCTGCTTAGGCGTTATGCCGACCAGCGTCCCTGGAGCGGACTTGGTCTTAGCTCTCCACCTTCCGGTTTTCGTTATTTTCTTCTCGGCATTGGCTTCCTTGCCCTTGTCACGGCAGTAGCCCTGCTGATTGGCAGTGCCGCCGGATGGCTCCGGATCGTTGCTTTTCATTTACCTGTAGCTACGATGCTCGTTATCCTCATCAATGCTCTCATTGCATTTTTTTATGAAGCTTTTCCCGAAGAAATCACCTTCCGCGGTTATGTGTATCGGAACCTGAATACCCGTTTTCCTCGCTGGCTTGCTTTGATCCTTCAGGTCGTATTGTTCGTGCTTGCACCCATCGCCGTAACGGGATTCATGGTAGCGATCGGAATAGGGACATGGGACCTGATCACGGTGGAGTATATCGTTAACTTAATCGCTTTCGGTACGGTTCTGCAGCTATGCCGCATCGTATCCAACAATCTGTGGATGAGCATCGGCTTTCACCTTGCCTGGCTGGAGATGGTGCGATACGTCGTGGTGCCTTCGAGTTATGCATTCATCGAGATCGAATATCTTTCGGTCTGGGGCAATTATATGGTAACCATCGGTTCGGTCATCATTGGAATCATCCTATTGATCGTCTGGTCGCTGCGGGGCAAAAATCGAATTGATTGGAACCGGATAGAGCCGGATCTTCCGCTGGATTCGAAACCTGAAACCGAGGAAGCGGCATCCATCTCCCGTTCGGAATAGGAATATGTCAACCGGTATAGCTCAAACTCACCGCTGCTTTGGCGGAGTTTGGGCTTTTGCCTGTATCCGGCTCCCGCATTAATACTTGCAATTTATAATATTGATTCCGGTTATGCTATAATATATTCCATCCGCGATCGACCGGAAAATACATCATTTTACCCCAGGCAGGGAGAGGATTTACTCATCATGTTGGAATGGCTTCAGAACGTGTGGACCCATATGAAAGAAATTGACATGGATCAAGTACAGGGATGGCTTCAGCAGTACTCGCAGCTGGGTCCCATCCCGGGTATTTTGCTTCCATTTATAGAGGCGTTTCTCCCCTTTCTGCCCCTTATTGTCCTGGTTATGGGGAACTCGGCGGCCTATGGTTTATGGTGGGGATTCTTGCTGTCCTGGATCGGCGTTTGCCTAGGATCCGTTACGGTATTCTGGATTGTTCGTAAGCTGGGAGGCAAGCTGGGACTGCTCATACAAAAAAGAATGCCGGGGTCCCAGCGGTTCTTCCATTGGATCGAAGAAAAAGGCTTTACGCCCATCTTCATCCTGTACTGCTTTCCCTTCACGCCTTCCTCGCTGATCAATATCGCATCCGGCATCAGCACGGTATCGGCAACGACGTTCACGATAGCCGTAATGGCAGGTAAATCCGTCATGATCTTTATGGTCGCATTCATCGGACATGATTGGCAAGCCTTTATCCAGCAGCCTTGGCGCATCCTTATCGCGGCCGTCGTCCTCTGGCTGCTGTGGCTGGCCGGCAAAAAGATGGAAAATCGTTACCATCACGATGATCAGCCGGGAAGTGTCGTGATAAGCAACAAAAAGACAAAGCGTTAAATTCATTACAAGACCCGCCTATTCCTACAACCGGAACTGGCGGGTCTTGTTCATAATAGACGTGCTAGAGTTAATGTCCAAGCGTTTCGCGAACTCGTTTTGGCCAATTCTACCATAGGATGACACCCACGAGCTAAGGCATAAAAAAGAAACGGGCTTCCCAAGTTCGCGGGAAGCCCGTTTTTCATATTCCCGATATTTCAAATCGTAGCCTTTTTGTTCGAGGTCACCCCTTCTCGGAGTGCTCCCCCTTCCGGGAAGCGCGCATCCGCTCACGTTCGCGCTTGAGTTCAGGCTTAAGGTCATCGAGAACGCTGTTCTCCCACATGGACACGCCTGATCGATAGGCCGCTCTCCCGTTCAAGTGACCTCCTACCGGCCCCGTAATGAATACGAATACGATTCCCAGCAGCAGTTTGGCACTGACATGCTCCAGGTAGAAGGTGAAATACAGGAATGCGCCTGCAAGGATCAAGAGGACGCCCAGCGTAGCACTTTTCGTAGCTGCATGGGACCTCATGTAAACATCCGGCAGACGGATAAGGCCAAATGCGCTCAATGCACCAAGTAAAGCTCCGAGCAGCACCATCAGCGCGATCAGAAATTCACCGATCTGACTCATCGTTTGTGCGTTCAATGACATCACCCCTCTCGATATATCTGGCAAGCGCCGTCGTTCCGATAAACGTAAGAATCCCGATCAGCAGAATGATATCGAAATAGACGGTTGTCCGGAACAGCATGCACAGGACAGCGATCATGGACAACAGTATAATTCCAATCGTATCCAGCGACATGATCCGGTCGTTCATGGAAGGTCCCTTGATTAGTCGGTACAAGCAGCCCAGTATTGCAAGCGACAAAATCACCAGAGAGGCAATCAGGATGCTTTGGATCATGTGCGGGTCACCTCCTTGATCGCGCGTTCGAAGGTACCGCGGATCTGATTCGACAGCTCTTCGACGTCTTCAATATCCATCGCATGAATATACAACGTCTGACCATCGCGAGACACTTCCAGGGTAAGCGTTCCTGGCGTCAAGCAGATCAGACACGATAACACCGTAATTTCCCAGTCGGATTTCAGCTCGGTTGAATAGGCAAAGATGCCGGGACGAACATTCAGCTTCGGTCTTATGATCTGTCCGATTACGGTGAAACTCGATTTTAACAGTTCCCTTAGGAACAATAGCAGCAGCAGGATGATGGACCACAGCTTGCGCAAATAGAAATCGTTCGGCCAGAAACGCCGCAGCAGAAAAATCAGCAAGATTCCGATCAGATAGCCGATGATAAATTGCTGGGGGGACCAGTTATTGTTCAAGAACATCCAGACAACAGCAATAATGATATTTAACAGGATTTGATGGCCCATATCCACTACTCCTTTAATACAGCGTTAATATATAGTGATGGGTCGGATAATACGGCGCCAGCTTGAGAGGTATAGGAATAAATCCACTCCGAGCCCACCCCAAGGACAATCACCATAACCGTTAGCCCGATAGCTGCCGCATAAGCTGTTCTGTGGATTCTAACCGGTTTCGATTCTTGCTGTCCAGGTGATTCGCCCCAGAATGCCCCCATAAACACTTTGATCAGGGAATACAATACCGCCAAGCTTGATGCCAGTGCCAGTCCCGTTAACACATAATGACCCTCGCTCAATCCGCCGCGGACGATAAGCACTTTGCCTAGGAATCCGCTAAGGGGCGGGATGCCGACCAGCGCCAGGGCAACGATAAAGAACATCCATCCCACCAAGGGATGGCGCTTCATCAGCCCGCCCATCTCGCTCAGCTTGTTCGTGCCTGCACGAGCCATGATGATACCGCCTAGAATAAAGAGCAGTGCCTTTGCAATCATGTCATGCATCAAGTAGAATACGGCTCCGTTCAAGGAGTCGGAGGAGGCCACCGCCACGCCAAAGGCGATGAAGCCAACACTGATGATGATATTGTAATTCAGAATGCGTCCGAGATCCTTATACGCAACCGCGCCCAAACTGCCCAGAATCATCGTTGCCGCGGCCATCCAGCCGATGACGACATGGATGCCGCCGGTGTCGTGATGGAAGATCAGCGTAAAGGTTCGGATAATCGCATATAACCCAACCTTCGTAAGCAGCGCGCCGAACAAAGCCGTAACGGCCGCAGGAGGTGCGCTGTAGGAGCCAGGCAGCCAGAAGAACAGGAACAAGCCCGCCTTCAAGGCGAATACAATCAGGAACAACAGGCCGATGACCGACAAAATTCCATCCTGCTGTACCTCCGCCACACGCAGGGATAGATGCGCCATATTCAGCGTGCCAACCGTCCCGTACAAATAGGCAACGGCTGCAACAAACAGGGTGGATGAAATAATATTAATCAGCATGTACTTCAGGGTTTCTCTCAGCTGGCGCTTGGTGCCGCCCAGTACGATCAAGGCGTAGGAAGCGATCAGCATGACCTCAAAACAGACAAACAGGTTAAACAGATCCCCTGTCAGGAACGACCCGATCACGCCGGCCAGCAAAAATTGAAAAAAGGTATAAAAGTAATGCTTCTCTCTCTCTTCCCCGATACTCCGAAAGGAATAGAACAAACAGGCAGCCGCCACAATCAACGTCGTAAGCACCAGCAGCGCAGCGAGCATATCGGCTACAAACACGATCCCATACGGCGGCAGCCATCCTCCCATATAAAGCGTCTGAATGCCTTCGTGGTTTACCTGATTCACTATGAACAACGCCACAAGCAGGTTTAGTATGACACTGACCACACTGATCCAGCGCTGTGCGCGGACGTACTTGGAGCAGAAAATAAGAATAACGGCTGTAACCAGCGGAATAAGGAGGGGCAGAACAATTACATTATTCATCTTCCATCCCCCTTAGCTCCTCCATGTTGTCCGTGCCCAAGCGTTGATACGCTTTATACGCCAGTACGAAGAAGAACGATGTGACGCCGAAGCTAATGACAATGGATGTCAGAATCAACGCCTGTGGAACCGGGTCCACGTAAGAGGAAGCCTTCTCGCCAAGCAGCGGAGCAGCACCGGTCTTCAGCCGCGACATGGTAAGCAGCAGTAGATGCACCCCATGGGTTAACAGTGAAGTACCGAGAATAATCCGCAGCAAGCTTTTGGATAAGATCTGGTATATCCCAACCGCAAATATGATCCCGATGGCAAGCGACATATATAGTTCCATGCTCAGTTATCCCTCCCAATCGAATTGATGATGGTCATCGTCACGCCAACTACGGCCAAATAGACGCCGAGGTCGAAGAGAACCGCAGTAGCCAGCTCGGTTTCCCCGAGCAATGGCAGGTTGAAGTAACCGAAGGAATGACTTAAGAACGGTGCATCAAAGGCAAAAGAGCCGATCCCCGTAAGCAGTGCGATGGCAAGCCCCGCCGCCGTAACCTTTCGGAACTCGAAGGGGACGATCTTTCGGGTCATATCCATGCCGAAAGCCATCGATAACAGAACCAGTGCGGCAGCAGTCATCAGCCCTCCGATAAATCCGCCGCCCGGCTCATGATGTCCCGAGTTGAACAGGAACCAGGAGAAGGTTACCACGATAAAGATAACCACCTTGGATATGGTTCGAAGAATGACATCATTGCTGTTGGGCAGATATGCCCCTTCATAACGATCCCGCTCACCCAGAATCCCTTCACCCAAATCGATTTTGATCAGGGCATATATCCCAAGGGATGCAATGCCAAGAACCGTAATTTCAAGCAAGGTATCAAATCCGCGGAAGTCCACCAGAATGACATTGACGATATTTTTACCGCCGGCCGAGCGGTAGCTCTCTTTAATGAAGTAATCCGCGATGGAGTCGAAGGTTCTGCCGCTGCTTGCGGCCAGCGCGATCAAGGTTACGACAGCACCGACGCCTACCGATATGAGCAGATTTCTCCACTTCAGGCTCATTGGCACCTTCTCCCGCTTCAGCTTCGGCAGATGATAGAAACATAGCAGGAACAGCATGACGGATACCGTCTCGACGACCATCTGAGTCAACGCCAAATCCGGAGCCCGGAACAGAACGAAGAACAAGGTCACCATGTAGCCGGCAGCACCGGTTAATATGATCGCCATCAGACGTGTCCGGACGAACGGCAGCGCAATGACCGGGATCACCAGGCCGAGGATGGCAACGGCCTCATAGAAGGACATCGGTGCGTAGTCCGTCATATCAAATCCAATATGATCGACCAGCAGAAGTCCCCCGCCAAGAACGGCAATGAAAAACACAAAAATATAAATCACGTAATGACGGAGCGAGCCTGTCATGTAGGTTGAGGTCAGCGTTTCGCCGCCTCTTTCGAGGGCCCGCAATCCCCCGTCATACAGCTTGTTCAATGTCACTCGCTTCGTTAGCGATGTATTCAATATACGTGCTCTGCCGTGAAGCTTATACAGAACGGTACCGAGAACAATGATGCCGATGGTCATAAAAATCTCCGTTGTCCAGCCGTGCCACATCTCGATATGCACGTGAAAACGATCTTCTGCCGCGAGCAGCCCTGGATGAATCGCGGCCATCGCCGGTTCGATGAGTGCATGGGACAGCAGGTTCGGAAACAGACCGAACACGATGGCGAGCGATGCCAGAATGACCGGAGGAATCAGCATCCCCAGCGGTGCTTCGTGCGGCTTCTTCTCCAGTTTTTCAGGCTGGAAGCGTCCCGTGAAGGTTTTGAAGACCATGATCATGCTGTACAGGAACGTAAACACACTGGCGATCCAGGCAACGACCGGGATCAGCACGCCCCAGGTCTCACCATTCCAGAAATTCATTTGAGACGCTTGAACGACCGCCGTAAAGAACATCTCTTTACTCAGGAATCCGTTGAACGGAGGCAGACCGGCCATGGAAAAAGCCCCAATGACGGCCACGGTAAACGTGATCGGCATGAGCGACATCAGACCGCCGAGCTTCCGCAGATCCCGTGTGCCCGTCTCATGATCCACGATGCCAACGATCATAAACAAAGCGCCCTTGAATATGGCATGGTTCATCAAATGGAAGATGGCTGCCGTCGTCGCTTTGGTGTAGAGCAGCGTGTCCACGCCGCCTCCATAATAAGCTGCGGCAGAGCCAAGACCGAGCAAACTCATAATCAGCCCCAATTGGCTGATGGTGGAGAATGCCAGCAGTGCTTTCAGATCCGTCTGCTTGATCGCACGGATCGAAGCGTAGATCAGCGTGGTCAAGCCCGTAATCGCAATGATCCAGAACCAGGAAGCTTGCCCGGCAAACACCGGGCTAAACCTGGCAACCAGATAGATCCCGGCTTTAACCATCGTAGCGGAGTGCAGATAAGCACTAACCGGGGTCGGTGCTTCCATCGCATCCGGCAGCCAGATATGGAATGGGAACTGCGCGGATTTGGTGAATGCCCCCAGCAGGATCAGAATCATGGCTGGAATAAACAGCGCGTCTCCGGCAATGCTCCCCACATTCGCCACGATCTCCCGCACGCTGAAGGTACCTGTCATGATGTACAAAAGGATAAACCCTGCGAACATGGCAAGTCCGCCAAACACGGTAATCAGCATGGATTTTAATGCTCCGTATCTGGAGCGGTCCCGATGATGCCAGAATGCAATCAGCAGGAATGACGAAATACTTGTCAGTTCCCAGAAGCCGTACAGCACCATCAGGTTGTCGGAGAGCACAACCCCAAGCATGGCGCCCATGAACAGAAGCAGATAAATGTAGAATTTGTGGACCGCTTCCTTGTTCTTATCCATGTAGAAGATGGAGTACAGTACAACGAGTGAACCAATACCGGATATTAAAAGTGCAAAAATTAAACTTAATCCATCCAAATAAACGGTAAAGTTTATTCCCACGCTTGGAATCCATTCCAGAACGGCTTGAAGCTGTTCACCTCCCTGAATGGTTGGGATAAGTCCTAAAAAATAGGCGAACAGAACAACCGGTACCGGCAAAATGACCCACCCGGTGTGGACACGGCCAATGAGCTTGTAAGTCAGCATAACTACAAGCGCTACAATAAAAGGTGCCATTACGGCGATGTGCAGCAAAGACAAAGTCTACTCCTCCTATAGTCCGATTTTTCCTTCATTAGTAGTATTTCCCCATTATTTAGGCATAAGTCCAAAAAAACACAAAAAGAGCCCGTTGATGGCAGGCTCCTCCAGGTAAAACCATATGGTATTTTTTCGAATCACACTGAAAATCAGTATATCTTGAGATCAAAGCTTTGTCAAAGGTATCTTGGAATGAAAAGAGGTCCGTTGGGAAATCACTGTATGTAAAGGAGTGGTTCCCATGATGATCAAAAAAGCGGCTGTTTGCGCTTTCATCTTTCTCGTGGTATTGGCGGCGGCCATCGTGACCCATATTCGCACGCAGCCCGTCTACCGACAGGATAACCCGCCAAACGGCGTATATCAAATGCAGACTTCCCTAGATGGATCTCCCTGGTTCTCTCCCCGGGAATATGTGAAAATCATTCGCAAATCACCCGACCCCTTACCGGATCAGCCATAACCCATGGATCAGTATCGTTTATCCGTGAATTTGGATTTCAGTATTCTCCTCTTTGCTTCGTTTATTTCTTCGTATCAACCACGAAATGATCAGGATGACAGCAAGCACCGCAACAATTCCCGCTGCATAGTATCCGTACCGGTTAATCAGTACTCCAATATGATCGACGACCTGATCGCCGACAAACATGCCCAAAGAGAAATAACCGATGGTCCATACAAAGGACGCGGAATACGAATACATCGCAAATCGGCGATACGGCATCCCTTTCATGCCAACCGCATAGGGCGTCACGTTGCGCAAGATGGGCAAAAAAGCGCTGATGCATATGGCGTAATTGCCATACTGGCGGGTCAACCGTTCGGATACATCGAGAAACTGGCGTATTTTCGACTTTTCCCCTACGCGGTTTAACAGCTTGCTCGCGGTAAAGCGGCTAAGCATGTAACCTACCGTCGATCCCGAGCACACGCCAAGAAACGTCATGATAAAAGACGGAAACGGCGTTAAAATTTCGGATGCCGCTAACGCTCCGCCTGTCATTGCCACGACTTCATTAGGCACAGGAAGACCGACCAATCCAAGACACAATACGAGGAATAATGCATAGTGCCCGATCTGTTCAATAAAATCTAATAGCGTATCCACCCCTGTCCCCCTAATCCGTCCCTAGAATATAGTATCAGCTTATATGACAACGTGGCTTTCGCAAACGTGCTGTAGGCGAGGATATGAACTGGACCTGAGACCAGTTTTATTATGGATCATGCCATTAGAGATTTTTAAATGCCGATATGAAAGAACCCGGATCATCCTTCACCGTGTACGAATACACGCCTTGCTGGGTGTGCAAGTATAAGAAACCCCCGCCGTCTCCCATCGGCCGATACGACAGGTCAAACACCTGCTTAATCGGGAACTCCCGGTATTTCGTTACGATTCGATCCTCGTACAGGAACATCTCCCGCCCCTGCTCTTCCGTTCGTTGTTCGATGCCATCCACAACTCGGTTGATTTTGTAGTATGGCTGTACGGCTACCCAATTCACAAGCTCCCTCCTTGCTGTCTTTGCTTTTTTATTTGGAAGATCGCACTTCCCCCTTCTTCTTTCTGCGGCTCTTGATTCGTTCCAGCAGCTCCAGCGCCCCGATAAACAGTACGAATACCACGAAGAGCGCAATCGCCCGGCCAGGCTCGATCAGACCGGTAATAGATGCAACGATGCCGGTAATGCCTACAATAATAATACCTAATACGGATAGTTTCCAACCTGTTAACATATGTATGCTCCTAAAGTAAACGTAATTGCCTTCCATCAAGACATATCTACATGAAAAAAATACGCTAGACACACACGGAATGTATCATAAAGAAGCACCCATGTTCAAGTTATAATCGATTCTCCAATTTCAATTGCCAACACTCATGACATTTGCAATAATTTACTCAGGAGAGAAATTATAAGCCGACCTCCGAACACTAAAAAGACAGGAGGAACATGTTATGAACTCAACAACCTGGATACTGATTATATTATTCATTGTGGTGGATGTATGGATTATTTCTTTTTTCGTGAAACGCTCGTTACGCAGAAGCAGCGGACAGCAGCTGCCTAAAGGCAATAAGCTTGGCCTCGGGAAGATACCCGAGCTGCCGCCGATCGTCAAAGCGGGAAGCCCGGCGAGTGAGCTTGTCGGGAGACTGGAAGCTGCGCTGCCCTACACCTATCAGAACATGCTGAAGCAGCGAGTGATGAGTGAGCATCCGAATCTTTCCGAACAGGAGTATGAATGGAGATGGCAGGAGCTCAAACGGTTCTTCATCATGTGCGCCGTGCTGGATCGTGTCCCGATGTTCAGCAAAGACGTGGATGAAGTATGGCATGAAATGCTGATGTATACATACGAGTACCAACAATTCTCGGAACGCTTTCTTGGTAAAATGCTTCACCACGCCCCAAACACCGGTAGCGAACATGTACCGCTTCCGAATGAACGCGCGTGGTTTGATACGGTATATGTACAATTATTCGGCTGGCATGAATACAGCGCCAAACTATGGGGAGCTTTCTTCCGCGTCCCACTGCCGCGCGAAGAGCTGGAGGTCTGCACTTCCCGTCATTTCACCGTGAATCATGGACAGAAGCGCTTTAATGCCTGGACCTATGAAAAGATCCCTGCAGCGCGTACGGCCATTGATGCTATCATCCAGGATCTGCAGGATCGGGTTCGAACCGCCCAAGAAGAGCCGGCGCGTCATGAGAAGCAGGTCAATTTCCGAAATAGTGATGTGCTCCTGGCAGCGGCCGTCTATTTTGCCTGGAACACACCGGAACAATTTGGTGACCATATGATCCCTGATGAGCGCGAGCTTCATAAAAACAACAGCAGTTCCTCCTGTACCTACGCTTCGGCATGCGGGTCCGGCGGATCGGATTCGGGTGATGGGTCCTCAGGCGATGGATCCGGATCCTCTTGCAGCAGCGGTTCATCCTGCAGCAGCGGGTCCTCTTGCGGAAGTGGCTGCGGGGGCGGCTGCAGCAGCTAAGCTGCAAACGTAACAAGGAACGCCTGCTTATTAATGAACAGAACATAAAGTACGGGCCCAGATTTCAGGCCCATGCTTATTCCAGGACTAAAATAACAAACGGTCATAGCATATTTACTTGCTCAGTTACGCATAAGTGCATATATCCAGAAAACACCATACATCTCCAACTAAAACAAAGAAGCACCTGACCCCATTCATCGAAGGTTCAGGTGCTTCTATATCATTGATATAAACTCGGCATATTAATTGTTAGATGAGAGAACCAAACCGGAACGGGTTTGCGGTCCGACCTTACGCACGGAAATCTGGTTCCGCTCGGCCCAACGCGTAAGACTCCGAATCCCTTCGCAATTTTTCTCTTCAAATTTAAAGCAGCAATACATTGGATTCACGTTCTTGTCCTTGAGGTTTATTTGGAATGCGGCTTTATGGCATCCGGAAACCTTGATCTCACGTATCTGGTCCGCATGAATCTCTACGCCATTGATTGTAATCGTATCCGAAGTCTCCTGAATATTCACTTCCCGTTTCACCAATCGGGCATACCCTTCAATAGCTAGTGCCGCAACAACAACGACGTTCACCGCCATCTGCATATAGAATAGAACAGGATAGGAATATTCGGTCAAGGTCGCTACCTGGAACAGGATAATGCTAATGACAAAGGAAAATAAAATAACGTCTTTCATTCTTGTAGAGTAATGGATCGCGTATTTCATATTAATCAGCTCCGTTCATTCTGTAAGGGTTTTCATTTAGCTCTTACCTTATTATAACACCATTGTACATAATTTTGACACATATCATTCACATTTTTGTCAAAAAAATTATTTGCGTCGCCCCTTATCCTATGCTTATCCATTTTACTTCGTGTCGTTCATGGTCTAGCCAACCTTGTAAGTACACCGTGACGCAAGGGAGGTTGTCCTCGTTAATGGCGAATGGCGGCAAAAGTGGATGAGGAACATTTCGTTTTCCTATGGTGTCTCCTAACAACAAAAAAGAGCATCCCGCCAGATCCAAGATCTTTTGGGATACTCTTTGCTTCAACACTTTTATTTTTACTTGGTTAACGTCGTATTTCCTTCCTTTCCCCGAAACCGTTTCATCACGACAGATACGGTATCAATAAGGGTAATGACCACAATGATGTAAATGAGTCCGTCCCTGGATCGATTCCAAATTGATTTTACGGTTTCATACGCTTCATCTCCCGGTGTTACGAGACCGGCTTGAACGAGCTGATCCATGAATGTCGGATTCCAAATCGTCATATCGGAGAACAGGATCACGGCAACGATAACGGAAGCGACGTTAAATATGACATGCATGACGGCGAGCTGCGGCGTCCACTTTCTTGTGATTAATTTCATGGCTTCATTGAATATGCTGAAGGCGGTAAGAAGCCAGATCAGCGGCAAATACTTGGCAAAGACAGCCTGTTCAAACACCGGAATGGCGATCGAGTTTTCATCGAATCGATGAACACCGATCAGGTTAATGGAAAACGTGAACAGGACGAAGAACAGCACGGAAAACAGGATGCCCAGCACCGGCTCGATCGGTTTAATCCGATCGGCTGGTTCCGGAATTGCAGGTAAATCGGATGGTTTCCATGGGCCTTTGGAGACTTGGCGTGCACCGCGGTATTCGATATAGGCAAAGATAACGGTCACCCAAGCAAACCCGTGGATACCCACGCTCAGCAGGGAGACGAAGTACTCCAGAAGCTTCTCGGCGGTGGGAGCCGGGCTTGCAAAGAAATCAACAATGTAGAAGATACCAAGAGCGACGGCGACCGAGTACAATACAATCCGCAGAACAGCCCAATAACTGTCAATCAAACCGGGACCAATGAGATAACGCTCTCTCCCTCTGTATCTTGCTGCCATTTCCCCGGGTGGCCCGAGCTCGATCAGCACCTGTTCCACATCTGCAATGCTTGCGATCTCACCGCCGGCTCTCCGGTCTTCCAGCATGTCTTCGATGAGTCCGTGAAGCTCCTTTTCAATCTCGGCCCTTTGCGATTCGGGCAGCTTCTGTGTCACCGCATAAATATACCTGTTAATCAGATCCATTACCTGACTCCCCCTTGTTATCAACAAGTCCCTCCAGACTTGTCATCATATCCTTCCATTCATGGTAGAGCTGCCGATATATATCCTTGCCTGTCTGACTTATGATGTAATATTTCCTCGGACGAGCTTCATTCGTATCCCACTCGCTATCCAGCAGACCTTGTTTCTCCAATCGCCGCAGCAAGGGATACAGGGTACCCGCTTCCACGCTGATCCCCTTCTCCTGCAATATGGTCACCAATGAATATCCATACTGAGGTTCCGACAACTGGCTGAGAACACCAAGAATGATGGTTCCTCGCCGAAGCTCCTGCACCAAACTGTGTAGAATGTCTTGATCCTCTGACATATCATCATCTCCTGGAAATTATTATACTGTATGTCACACACTAATGTATATAGTCAAATAATAATTATTTACTATTATTTTTCGTTTAATACAAGTTGCAAGGCTGCTAAACCAGGCAGCAGGCCACGTTGAGGCCTGCCCTTTCATGTAAAAAAGGTTATCCTACAGTCGGGACAGTCCCAGACCATAAGATAACCTTTTTATATACTCTCATCTCATTTACACATTCCAAGTGATGTTGCTTCGCTGTCAAACCAGCCGCTTTCGAAAAACTACACGATCTCCTGCGGCTCCTTGCCCAGCAAACCGAGCATGCGAAGTCCGTATTGTATTCCGTCTTGACCGACATCGCGGGTTATATGTCTGGCCGCCTGCTTGACCATCTCCGGCGCATTGCCCATCGCCACGCCGTGGCCCACGTATGCCAGCATCTCCAGATCATTCAGATAATCGCCAAAAGCGATGGTATTCTCCAGATCGATGTGCAGCAGCTGAATTAATGGTTTGATTCCTTCTGCTTTGGATCCCCCTGCCGGTAACACGTCAATTCCATAGGGGCCCCAGCGCACGAAATCGAACCGGCCATCGAATCTTTTTACGTAATCTGCTTCCTCATCCTCCGTGCAGAATACAATGGCCTGATAAATGTCTCTGCCCAAGTAATATTCGGGATCATATTCCGGAATCGTAAGTTTCAGTTCTCCCCAGCTGGAATCGATATGAACATGCTCGGTTACGTTCATCTTCATGGCTTCACTGCCGGCATATATGATCGGATGGTCAAGCTCCACGGCCTGCTCCGTCAGCTGCTGCAAGGCATCTTGCGCCAATGGATTTCCATATATCGGTTTGCCTTCATGAACCACATACTGACCATTCAAACAAACATAGGAATGGATCCCGAGCTCCTCCCGCAGCTCTTCAAAATGATAAGGGGCGCGCCCTGTCGCTATGGCGACGATGTGTCCGGCTTCCTTTAATTCTCGAATAGACTCCTTTGTTGTCGCCGGAACCTTCTTTTCATGATCCAGCAGCGTCCCGTCAATATCAAAAAATATGATTTTTTTATTCAATGAAACTCGCCTCTCTTCCGTATATGCTAGCCAGTACCCCTATTGTAAATGATGAAAAGCATTTCAGAGCAAGCCATAATTTCAGCAATGTCGCTCGGACGCTTCCCGAACATGCATAAAAACCGCGCCGGTGCACGGTTTTCACGATATCAAATATGGATGAATTAATAATACCATCTGCATTAACAATTCGTGCATGTGCTGTAATTTTCTTATCTAACGACAAAAGAGCCCGCCTATAACAGACGGACTTCTTCTGTGGTCTTTATTTCGCTTCCGAGCGAACCTCGTCGAGCATTTTATCATTGAATCCGAACAGCCAAGTCAGCACAAAAGTTAGAGCCATCGCGGTTACGTTGCACAAAATATAAAGCGGAAGCTGGCTGTTCAAGTATAAGAGCGTACCCGGAATAACGGTAATCGCCATACCCGTAGCCTCAAGCTGGAAGATGGAAGCCATGAAACCGCCCACGCCGCCGCCGATCAAGGCGATAACGAACGGTCTGACGTAACGGAGGTTGACCCCGAAGATCGCAGGCTCCGAAATTCCCAGCATGGCCGAGAATGCTGATGGCAGGGATAACGCCTTCAGTTTTTTATTTCTCGTCTTGAGTCCGACAGCGAGACAAGCTGCACCTTGCGCTGCCATGGCACTTGTCACGATCGCATTAAACGGATTGCTTCCCGTCTTCTCAAGAAGCTGAATTTCAAGGAAGTTAAAAATATGATGCACACCGGTGACCACAATGATCTGGTTAAAAAAGCCGATCACAAGACCCGCAATGCCGAACGGCAGCTCCAGCAAGAAAGTCGTCACGTTCATCACGACCTCTTCCAAGGAGTGGAACACGGGTCCAATTGCGAACAGACCAAGGACGATCATAACGAGCAAGGTTAAAAATGGCGTAACGATCAAATCAATAGCTTCAGGAATGCGTTTTCTCAAAAATCTCTCGAATTTCGCGCCAAGGAGTCCGATGAAGAAGGCTGGAAGGACCGAGCCTTGATATCCGACAACCGGAATGAAATCGAAGAGCATGAGTGCTTCGGCCGAACCGTTCGCCACGCTGTAAGCGTTGGGAAGAGCCGGGTTAACCAGCATCAAACCCAGCACGATACCGAGCACGGGGCTGCCTCCGAACACCCTGAATGCGGACCATGCCACCAATGCCGGCAAGAAAGCAAAAGCCGTATCCGTCAGTACCTGGGTGAAGAGCAGAAAATTAGGCGAGATATCATCCGGTACCGCTCCAAACCAGGCCAGGACGGTTTCTTGCGTCAATAATCCCCGTAATCCCATGAACAAACCTGTGGCGACCAATATCGGGATAATCGGCACAAACACGTCACCGAACGTACGAATCGCCCGCTGAAACGGATTCCCTGATTTTTTCGCCTCGGACTTCAACTCATCCTTGCTTGTGCTCTCCAGCCCAAGCGATTCAACCGCTTCAAAAATCTGATTAACGGTTCCTGTTCCGAAAATGATTTGATATTGACCGGAGTTAAAAAAAGCGCCTTTAACCTTATCGATATTCTCGACCTTCTTCTGGTCTATCTTCTTTTGATCGTGAACCATAATTCGGAGTCTCGTAGCACAGTGGGCAAAGGAAGCAATGTTCTCCCTGCCACCGATGGCTTCCACTACCTGCCTTGCAATTTTCCGATGATCCGCTGCCATGTTCATTCATCCCCTTCTATATCTTTTACGGCTTGGGCAAGATCCCACTTCGTGACCTTTAAGCCGGCGCTGCCGTTCTTTGCAAAAAATCGAATATGACGGCTGTCCTCCTTGGGAAATATCCGACTCGTAAACACCTCTTGGCCATCATTGACGAACACTTCTGCCGAAGAAATATCCACAAAGAGATGGAATTTGATCGAGTCTGCTTTGTTATGCAGCATACAGGTTCGTGTCGTTCCATAATCACTCACAATCGTTGCACCCGATGATGAGCGATCCAGTGTAACCTTCTGCCTGACAGCGTCATACCAAATGACTGTGCGCTCCGTTTCGCCGGCTCGAAATTCAATGCCGACAACGTCCGCTTCGATCGCATGGAACTCGCATATCATCTCGAATACGGTCCCTTCTAACCCTGTATAACTCTTCACCTCGCTGTATAACGTATCCGCTGCTTCCATGGCTGTCCCACGAAGCGTTTCCAACTCGGGGACCGGCTGCTGAATCAGCTTGCCCTCACGGAAAGTGAGCACACGCGGAAGAGTCAAACAATGGGCCCAGCCATGCGAGTCCGTTGGATAGACAACCTCCGGCAAACCCATCCAGCCTACCATGATGCGCCGCTCCTTCTCATCCAGCATGGTCTGCGGTGCGTAGAAATCAAAACCTCGGTCCAGCTCGTAAAAGGGGCCGTGTTCAAACTCCAGCGTGTCCCGATCCAGCGGTTTGCCCGAGATGTAGCCGGATTGGTAAATGTTCCGGAATTCGTCGTTTTGCGGACTCAGCCCCTGCGGTGAAAACAGCAGCACGCCCTGTCCTTCCAGTTCAAAATAATCGGGGCATTCCCACATATAGCCGAAATATCCAAGACGGGTTTGGATTTCCCCTTTGCATGTCCAATCCAGCAAATCCGGTGATTCATAGACAACAGCCGTTCCTGTCTGATCACCCCTCTGGGCGCCGATGACAAACCGGAACAGGTCTTCGTCTTTCCATACCTTCGGATCCCGGAAGTGCTCGGTATATCCGTCCGGCACACGGTCTATCAGCGGTTGATCGAATTTCGTAATGGTGCCAACGCGGTCCATCACTGCCATGCATTGATAAGAATGCCTGCTCCATCCCTCATCCCGGGTATTCCCGGTATACATCAAATACAGTTTGTCGTCTTTCACGATCCCACTTCCCGAATAGGCGCCATATGCGTCAAACGAGTGCCCGGGCTCAATGGCAATGCCTTTGTTTTGCCAGTGCACCAAGTCCTTGGAGGAGGTGTGGTACCAGTATTTCAAGCCGTGAAACGTACCCAGCGGAAACCATTGATAAAACAAGTGATATTCCCCGTTATAATAAGAAAATCCGTTGGGGTCATTCAACAAGCCCATGATGGGCTGTATGTGAAACCTCTGCCTCCATTCGCTTTGTTTTGCTTGCTCCTTTAAGGAGGAAATCTCTTCGGGAGAGGCCTGATCCAGGCGTCGGTATTTCCGTTCTCTGTCCATGTCTCTTCTCCTTGTAAATGGGCTTTCTAATAGCATCAAACGGATCATGCTGTGCGTGAACACCAGCCTGATCCACTTATAGTGGAACCGGTTCCAACTCGAGGTAAAAATAATGAACTCAGCTCCAATACCAGGCAATAGCAGTATTGGAACCGGTTCCGTTTTTTTCAGTATAAAATACCTAATTTAGATTGTCAACGCTTTCCCGATGAATCATATCGCAATTCATGACCGTCAGGAAATCCACAGGCTCGTCGTTGACCAGCTTTATAATATGCTGAGCTGCGAGGTGGCCCGCTTGGGAATATCCATATTTAACGGTTGTCAATCCGGGATGAATCACTTCGGTTACGTCGTATCCGCCAAAGCCGGTAACGGAGAGTTCGTTGGGAATATGAATGCCTCTCATGTGCGCCGCTTTCATCACGCCCAGCGCAATGTTGTCAGTAGCGCAGACCACCGCAGTAGGCATCGTTCGGTTTTGCTCAAAAATAGCCAAAGCCTCCGCAACTCCATCCGCCATCTTAAATCCACTTTCATAGAAAATCGCTTCCACCCCGTCATACTCGCTTAACGCCTTCAGAAACCCTTCTTTCCGCTGAACTCCGACAGCAACGTCTTTTTCCGTCACACCGATATAAGCTATATGACGGTGTCCCTTGGACAGCACATATCGGCCCATGTCATAGCCTGCGGCATGGTCGTTATAAATCATGCTGTGGACCTCCTTATGCTGTTGTCCGAGCAGAATGACGGGAATGCTGATCTCTTTAATCGCGGCAAGATGTGTTTCCGTCACCTGGGTGGCGAATAAAATAATGCCAGATATTTTTTGCCTAGCGAGATCATACAGCGCTTCTATCTCCCTGGATAAATCCTGGCTTGCATTGATGATGAGAAGCTGATAACCGTGTTTCCTTAATTCTTCGTCCATGCCGGCAACGGTCTGCGATGCTGAGAATGAATCCAGACGCGGCACAATGGTGCCGATCATGTTGGTTTTTTTCGCTTTCAAGCTCTGTGCGAACGAATTCGGAATATAGCCGGTTTCCTGAATGACCAGCTCAATCTTTTGGCGTGTCGCATGACTGACGGAACCTCCGTTTAAGAAACGGGAGACCGTGCTTTTGGCAACTCCGGCTTTTTTGGCAATATCTGCAATCGTGTTCTTCATTCGGTTCTCCCGGGAGCCGTTTGCGGCGCTGCACCGAACGGATAAACCTCCGCAGCTCCTTGCTCCGCCACACAACAGGCAATGATTCGTTTGTGCATGAATCTCTCCCCTTCGATTTCACTTTTTCCTAACTATAACATGACGTCTGGGCATCCGTGAAATGCAGACTTCACCCCGAGCCTTTGATGGGCAATACTTTTCTGCGTTCCAGACTCTAGCGGGGAACGAAGCGATTCAAAGGGGGATTCTCCATGCAAATCCCCTTTCGGGACGCGTAAATGAACCGTGCCTTATCCCGTTATTACATGGTTACTGTTAGGCTTGCACGGTTCGCTCAGCCGATTCGACGGTATGCTTCAGCAATGTAGCAATCGTAACGGGGCCAACACCGGCAGGTACTGGTGTAATTGCGGATGCCAACTTCGCGCAGGCTTCGTAATCGCAGTCGCCGATATTGCCTGGATTATAGCCGGCATCCAATACGACGGCTCCCGGCTTGATCCAGTCCCCTTGAATGAAATTAGGCTTGCCTACGGCCGCAACCACGATATCCCCCTGGGACACAATCTCCCCAAGGTTCTTCGTTCTCGAGTGGCAGATCGTAACGGTAGCATTGCGATTAAGCAGCATCATCGATACCGGCTTACCCAGAATCGGACTGCGTCCGACCACCACGGCATGCTTCCCTTCGATTGGCAGATCATAATAATCCATAATCGCAATAATCGCGGCAGGCGTACAAGACGGGTAATCGGCAAAACCAAACGCATTTTGCGAGAAACCAAGCGTGGTCACTCCATCCACGTCTTTTTCAATATCAATAGAATCAAAAGCCGCCCGTTCATCGATATGATGCGGAACCGGATGCTGCAGCAGAATGCCGTGGACATTCGGATCCTCGTTCAGCTCTTGGATCGCGGCAATCAGCTCTGCTGTCGTTGTTGACGTCTCCAGTACCACTTTCTTGGATATGATGCCAAGCCGCTCGCAAGCATTTCCCTTCATCCGCACATAGGTCGCCGAGGCAGGATCATCGCCAACCAGAATCGTTGCCAGACAAGGCGTTACCCCTTGCTGCTTCAATTCCTGTACCTTTACGGCCAGCTTGGCCTTGATATCGTCGGATACCTTTTTTCCATCCAAAATTACGGGTTCCTTACTCATGCTAATCCGCTCCTTCGCCATTGTATTTAAAAACATAAAGAGGCAAGGCGACTTCATCGTCTCCTTACCTCTTGCCCAGGCGTACGGCATATGATCCTATGTGCTCCCTCTTGGTACCCCAAGCTACGCCAGTAACACATAGATAACTTTTTTTAATATACCACGACTTTGGACATCGCGCTACCGATTACGAAACTGACCATTTTAAATCGTAATCTTTTTGATTAATTTAGGGGAATCACGTATGTTGCTGATGGTACAAGCATAGAATGTCCTAAGATCAAATCGCTCCAGGAGGCCCAAATGAAATATCCGGTAATCTTCAGAATGCTGCCCTTCATTATTCCGCTTGTCTTCGTGATTCCGGTCTTGACGATATGGCTGCAGAAGGATTTAAGTCTACTCTCAAGCCATGACATACAGCAGGTAAAAACCATCTTTACGGGTATTTTCCTTGAGGCGCTTCCGTTTGTGCTGCTTGGGGTGCTAATTTCGTCCCTCCTGCAAATGTTCGTCAAAGAACAGTGGGTGCGTCGTATCACGCCCAAAAATCCGGTCGTCGGCGTCCTGTTCGCTTCCATGCTGGGGATTATGTTTCCCATATGTGAATGCGGTATGATCCCGGTCGTCCGAAGGTTGATGCTCAAGGGGATGCCTGCCTACATCGCCGTAACCTTTATCCTCAGCGGTCCCATCCTGAACCCCATTGTGTTCGCTGCAACGATCATGGCCTTCCGTTCGCATCCCGAAGTGACGATCGGCCGGATGGGACTGGCTTTTGCAGTCGCGGTGACGGTAGGTTTGCTCGTCTATGTTTTTTCAAGGAGCAACCCGCTCAAGCGTTCTTTTCAAGAGTTTTCCGAACGGGATTCCGCCAATGGCGGACGCAAGCTGCATGAGCATCCCAAAACATGGAGAAGCATGTTTGTTCACGCCGGAGACGAATTGATTGAGATGGGCAAATACCTGGTTCTTGGCGCATTCCTGACGGCCTGCATCCAATCCTTCATTCCAAGGGAGGAGCTGCTGGCATTGGGGAGCGGTCCCGCCGCCTCTTACTTGTTCATGATGGGGTTTGCTTTCATCCTGTCCCTCTGCTCGACTTCGGATGCCTTTGTGGCATCGGCGTTCACGCATACCTTTACCGTAGGCCCGCTTGTTTCCTTCCTGGTGCTCGGCCCGATGCTGGATTTCAAAAGCCTGCTCATGCTGTCGGCTACCTTCAAAACCAAATTTGTGATCGGTTTAAGCCTGCTGGTGATGACGCTCGTATTTATCGGCTCTGTAGCCGTTGACGCTCTATTGGGTGGTTAGCTGGCGAGAGAAGGAAGATTTGCGAAAAACGAAGAGGAGATTACCGGGACCGTTCAGACTCACCAGGTACCCGTTGAGATTGGAGGTGATTGGGACCATGAAGTCCAGTTTGAGGATACGGATTCACTATACGCTCCGGTCGCTGCTTGTTGCGGCTCTCGCCGCTTATATCATGCATCTGAACGCTTCAGATTCGCTTGAATATTACTTAGCGCCTCATATGCAGACCCTGCTGCTTCTATGCCCGGTTCCGCTGTTGTTCATTGCATTCGGCATGATATGGCATTCCCTTGCAGGTGATTCAGGAGAGGTGTGTGATTGCGAGCACCCCCTTCCTGCCGGCCTTGTCAAAAACGTAACGGTATACGGGCTATTCATGGTGCCGCTGCTGTTTGGCCTGCTCCTGCCGGACCAAGCCCTCGGCAGCGATATGGCTGCCAAAAAAGGCATGATCTACACCTATCCGAATCCCGATGTGCGCCGTAAAACCGATGACCGCAACGCTTCCGTCTTTTCTGGCACGGATAAACGATTACCCGAAGTTGATCAGGGAGTACCAGAAGACCTCACATTAAACGAACGATTCGTTGCCAAGGACATCTATAGCGTGGAGTTTGCAGAGCTTGCCAAGCGCTTATATACGCTGCCCGTCATCCGGGTGGAACCGAACATTTTCTCGGAAACCGTCGGGGCCATGGATATGTATAAAGAGCATTTTCAAGGTAAAGCCATCACGGTCCAAGGCTTCGTCTTCCGCGACGGACATATGAATGAGAATATCTTTGCCGTCAGCCGATTCCTCGTGATGTGCTGCACGGCCGATGCTGTCCCGTTCGGGGTTCTTGTGCGCGGCACAAATGCTGCCTCGTTCGCTAATGACACGTGGGTTCAGATCGATGGCACGATCCAGGTTACCACCTTGAATGGTAAAGAGACTCTGCAAATTCAAGCGGAGCAGATTCAGCCGATTGAGCAGCCGGCATCCCCTTACATTTTCACGAATCCGGACTCCGTCGCGGAGTTTGATGAACTATATTCGAACATAACGATACCGGGAGGTAACAAATAAATGAACAAGATACCTGTTGTACTGATCAGTGGGTTTTTGGGAAGCGGCAAAACCACGCTGCTGCTCAGACTGCTGGCGTATGCCGCCAAGCGGCAGTGGAGAACCGCCGTATTAATGAATGAGATGGGCGAACAAGATGTGGATGGCGATACGGTCTCCGGCGAAATGCCCGATCTTCCGATTGAGAAGCTGCTCGACGGATGTATCTGCTGCACCAGGCGAGACGAGCTGGGTCAAGCATTACAGACCCTGTTCAATCAGAAGCCTGATCTCATATTTATCGAGACGACCGGAGTGGCGAATCCTGAACAGATCCTGGAGGATCTGCAGGATCCATCCCTGTCTAATCAAATCTCAATCCAGCGCAAAATCGCCTTGGCCGACTGCAGCAAATTTCTTGAATACAACAGCTTCTTCGCATCCAGCCGTGAACTGGTCCGCACTCTGAGGGGGCAGATTAGCTTCGCGGATATGATCATCCTGAACAAGGCGGGGGACTGCGACGATAAACAGATCAACAAAGTCATCACCTCCATCCGAAAAATAAACACGACGGCAAGTCTGGCCGTAACCGACTACAGCCGGTTGGATGAGAATGAAGTGTTTACGTCGCTTCAGCTTCAGCCCCGGGAGGATGGGATCCATTCGTCTCCACCTTCGAACCGGAGGCAAGGGAATCTTGCGGATCGTAAGCAGGACAAACCGTTGATTGACGATCACGGCAAGCATGGGCACGACGCCCCTGAGGGAACAGTCATTAACCTTGACCACCATAGCCATCAGCACGGAGAGGAGTCCGGGCACAGCAGCCCTTCCTTTACGGGCCTGGACACCTTGACATTATCTGCTCCATCTCCCTTCCCGCTTCAGATGAGCGTAATTGAAACTTTTCTCGCCGCTCTCGGCTCCAGTCTGATTCGGGCCAAAGGTTACATTCATCTCTCGACGGGTCCCTCTCTAGTTCAGTGGGCGGGTTCACAGCTTGAGTGCCAACCAAGCACGCTGCAGCTGCAGCGCGGCTATCTAACGCTGATCGGCCATCGTTTGAATAAAACGCGCATCGTCCAGGAGTGGGAAGACTTGCTAAGCGGCGTGGTGCAATGAAAGCTGGATGGTTGGTTGGATAGATAATAGATATAAAAAAAAGGAGGTCCACAGAGGATCTCCTTTTTCGATATGCTTCGGATTAGTCCCGAGGATAATTCACTTCCATAATGTCCATAAAAGGAACCTTTGTAATGACGCCATGCTGTTTCATATGCACCTTCCCTGTGCGGGAATCCATTTGATCGATTTGTCCGCGGACCGCTTCTTCCCATCCCCAGACCGTCAGTACGATGACCGATTCCTCCTGGTATGCTTCCGTAAGCTGATTTCCGAGCTCTTCTAGTACAAACTCATCTCTAGTGGGTCTCTTTGGAACTTTTGCTTTTGCCATAACCTTGTCCTCCTGCTTTATGTTGTTCATGCGTCAGCATTACATTCTCAATGAAAACTGAACTTTTAAGATAACTGAATTAGGAATCTACTTCCTATTATACATGAAATACGATTCAGAATACTTGGGACAGCGGAATGAAGGATTAGAATATGCGTATAAACAGGGAATAACTTGTTGAACTTTCCATGACAAATATCCCCTTTAAGTAAACTGTAGCGCTCTTCTTCAGCACTGTCTACGAAAAGGGGATCATATTCTAGAAAACCTGATCATGTGGGAGATGTTAATCCGACATTCATCAATACGCTCTGTATATCAAGAACAGCAAAGCCACTACGAGTGGCCCCTCAACTGTTCGTAATTATTACGATTAATTTCATTCAAAAAAATATAGCCTTACAGCGATAGCTCTTCGATGGCCATCCATGGCAGCGGATTATGAAAAGTCGACCAATCCAGCTGCATTTCCTGATCGTTCAACAAACATTCGTCCAGCTTCTGTTCGATTTGGGTCTGTTCCATCCCAATCCCGATCATCACGAGCTCCGTCATCCGATCTCCCCAGGCGCCATCCCATTTTCTCTGCACATCCGGCTCACTCTGAATCAGCTCCTGCTGCTCCTGCTCGGTTAAAGCAGCCACCCAATATCCTGCAGGCCCGAATTGAATCGAAGGACCGGCCTGACTTAAACTTGCCGCAACATCCTCACGTACAGCCAGCCAAGCGATCCCTTTTGCACGTACGACCTCTTCCGGCCAATCACTCAAGAATTCTGCCAGGCGCTCCGGATGAAACGGTCTTCTTCTCCGATATACAAAAGAGCTGATGCCGTATTCATCCGTTTCCGGCACATGCTCTTCCTTCTGAAGCTCCTGAATCCAGCCGGGGGACTGACTGGCTTTTTCAAAATCGAATAAACCGGTATTTAGAATTTCCGTAGGAGCGACTTGTCCTTTCTCGGTGCGTATGATTTTGGCGCTTGGCTGAAGCTTACGAAGGATGCCTTCCACCTTGGCCAATTCATCTTCGCTTACCAGATCGCATTTGTTTAGTAGCAGTACATCACACATTTCAATCTGGTCAATCAGCAGATCCACGACTTCCCGCGTATCCTCATCGCCCAGCGCCTCCTTTCGATCGAGCAGGCTTTGGCCCGAAGAGAAGTCTTTCCAGAACCGGTTCGCGTCCACAACCGTCACCATGCAATCCAGCCGGGCAAGGTCGGACAACTGGACGCCGGACACCTCATCCGGATAGACAAAGGTCTGCGCAACGGGCACGGGCTCGCTGATACCCGTTGATTCAATGAGGATATAATCAAAACGGTTTTCCTGTACCAGCTTCTGAACTTCCTGCACCAGGTCTTCCCGGAGCGTGCAGCAGATGCAGCCGTTGGACATTTCGACCAGCTTCTCATCCGTTCGGGACAGACTCCCTTCCCCTCGAACCAAATCCGCGTCAATATTCACTTCGCTCATGTCGTTCACAATGACCGCTACCTTCAATCCATCGCGATTATGTAGCACATGATTCAGCACCGTCGTTTTGCCTGACCCGAGGTAACCGCTGAGTACTGTAACCGGAATCCTATTGTTGTTATTCATCTATTGAACTTCCTCCATTCGTTAATCGTAATTATTACGATTTATACGGTATGATATTATATCTCCTCCGTTAAATTGTCAATCCTTCCGTGCAAAATAACTTTCCTTCAAACAAAACAAACCTCCGGCATTTGTGTGCCGGAGGTTTAATTCCTCACTATTTTCAACTTTTATCTTGTTAGCCCAATTTCTTTTGGTCAAGTGTCACTAATCGTTTGTATATATAATATGAATCATCTCAAGACGAAAAGGAGAAAATCGCCATCACTACCACATGAGGAGAGAAGAAGATCAATATTAATATTAAAAATTGATAATGAAAAACTTAAGGCGAGAAGATTTACGCCACGATCGTATGCCGCATTCATGCAGCCGTGCGTGTCATTCTCGCATTTTCTATGCTTACATAGTATTACGGTAAAACTATCATGTGGTACTCAACATACGGTAAACTACTCTCGATTGTTCTCACTTTATAGTCAAATTTAGTTCAGTTACAATCCTCTAAGGAGGCAATATTCAATTCAAAATATTCCTTTACAGGAATATTCCCTTGATGGTATATTATAATCAATCATTGGTTAATCTTCACAAATAAGGAGGATAAGATATGAGCCAAGAAGTAATTTCGTTCATTGAAAACCTTAGTCTGCCATGGCAAATAGAAGTCGGCAAAAAGCTTCGACTCATGGTCCATGAAGCCATTCCGGAGGTAGAAGAACGGATTCAGTACAAAAAACCGCATTTTCTAAAAAACGGACATTATGCAGCTGTGATTTCACCATCAAAAGATGCAATCGCTTTTATGATCATGAACACAACAAATCTAGAAGTCCCCAAAAATTTCGATGGTCCACCCGAACGAAAATGGCTTAAAATTCGAAAAGATGATACTCCAGACTATGAACTGCTATCTGAACTGTTAGTTCAAGCATCAAGTTCGTTGTAATAACTAGATCGGGGGTAAGGTCCTATGAAACAGACAACGTTGAACGCACTAGCCGAACCTAACCGATTACAGATTGTCGAACTATTATGAGAAGGTCCTTCAACCGTCGGTCAGATTGCTGATCGTCTTCATATCCGGCAACCTCAGACTTCCAAACATTTAAAAATATTGTATGAAGCAGGACTGGTAGAAATCCAAGCAGAGGCTAATCGACGCATTTATAAACTACGTCCTGAACCGCTTCAAGGGATGGACGAATGGTTGGAATCGTTCCGCGGTATTTGGGAGAAGCGCTTAGATCAACTTGAGGATTATTTGGAAAAATTACAAAAGAAAAGGTAGCAGTCGCTACCTTCTTAGGAGGAATTCAAATGACTGAGCAAAGCAAACAAGGCTTACTTCTGTCACGTGTTTTCAATGCCCCTCGAGAACTGGTTTTTAAAGTTTGGACCGACCCTGAACACTTCGGCAGATGGTGGGGGCCTCAAGGTTTTTCCTTAGAAGTTATTAAAATGGATGTACGTCCTGGAGGCATGTTCCTAGGTTGTCAGAAGTCTCCGGACGGCAACCAAGCCATGTGGGGTAAATTTGTATATCAGGAAGTTATCGTTCCTGAGAAACTGGTATTCGTTCAATCATTCTCAGATGAGGAAGGTAACACGATACGTGCACCTTTTAACGCAAACTGGCCGCTTGAAATTATGAATATCATCACATTTGAAGAAATCGAAGGAAAAACGACGCTTACCATGCAGGGAGGCCCTATAAGCGCAACTGCGGAAGAACTGGCAGCGTTTGATGAAATGGCTCCAATGGTGAAACAAGGATTTGGCGGTACTTTTGATCAACTCGCTGAATACCTCGAAAGCCAGCAATAATTACATTGATCAAGGAAGCGCAAACCAACTGCGGCGAACCTATTTGTTCGCCGTTTTTTAATTCTTCAGAATTCAGCATCCCTCATTTAAAAAGCCCCCTTAAAATTTAAGGAGGCTTATCCATGCATATTCGAGAAACTACTACTTCTGGGCGACTGCTTGTTCCGCTGCCTGTTCATCGTCTTTATTCTCAGGCAACTCGCCGTCTTTCCAGATGACCTGTTCGCCGTAATCTTTTCCCCAATCGTACATCAACTTCAAAATTGGCATCAAGCTCTCCCCATAAGGCGTGAGCGAATATTCGACTCGAGGCGGAACCTCGGGATAAACCATGCGATGAACGAGCTGATCTTCCTCTAGTTCACGCAGCTGATTGGTCAGCATTTTTTGCGTGATGTGGGGAATCATTCGGTTCAGTTCACCGAAGCGTTTAACGCCCTCCAAGCCAAGATGCCATAGGATGATCAGTTTCCACTTGCCGCCGATGACCGCCAGGGTTAACTCCTTATGGCAGTTTATTTCCTTCAGATTAATTCGCTGCTTGACCTCGTTTGCCATAATGCATCACCCCTTCTTGCCTATAGTATACAACGGGTGCGGGCATATCAACAAAAGTGGAAAACATCACATGATAGCACCTTATTCCAAATTGGCGTGCAGGCCAAACATTTGGTCCGAGTGGAGCTCACTCTTCTCCATTAATCTCAAGATAACCGCATCGAGCACGATCAGCATGCTTTGCTCAAATAATGAAGCCATCGGTTGAACGGTGACGAGAGTATCCTGATTCTGCTCCTTCGTTGTGCCCGGAAGCTGAACCATGGCATCCGACAGCTGACCGATACGTGATTCGGGTTTCACCGTTACGACCGCTACGGCCGACCCGATATCCTTGGCTTTCTGAGCCATCGCCACCAAGCTCTGCGTTTCGCCGGAGCCTGAACCGATAAATAGTAAATCCCGCGCGCCGATGGCCGGAGTTACCGTATCACCGACGATGTGCACCTTATATCCCATCTGCATTAACCGCATCGCAAATGCTCGGATCATCAGACCGGATCTGCCGCCCCCTGCCAAGAAAATAGCATCGGATTGCTCGATCCGTTCAATTAATTCCTCGATCTGGACAGCATCAACCTGCTGTATGGATTCCGCGATTTCCTTGGCAACGACGGCTGCTTGTTGAAATATCTTTTGACTCATTCTGATTTAAGCCTGCTTCACAAGTTGGTTCATTTGAGCCGCTGCAACCTTCTTGTCCGTCTGGCTTGTAATTCCGCCGCCGACGATGACGAGATCGGGATTCGCCTGGATCACCTCAGGGAGCGTCTCGATTTTGATTCCTCCCGCAACGGCGGTCTTCGCATGTTTAACGACACGTTTGATCGCAGCCAATTCCTCGAATGAGTTTTTACCCTCCGCCTGGTGATCGTATCCGGAATGCACGCAAATGTAATCGACGCCGAACGCATCAATCTCCCGTGCTCTTCCTTCAATGTCCTTTACGTTGATCATATCCACCATGACCTGCTTGCCTTGCTTGAGGGCTTCCGCCACCGCGCCTTTGATCGTGGAATCGTCGGATACGCCCAGCACCGTAATGATATCCGCGCCCGCTTCGGATGCCTTCATGACCTCATAACCGCCCGCATCCATAATTTTTAGATCGGCCAGCACGCGCAGATGCGGGAAAGCCTCTTTAATCGCTTTTACGGCATGAAGCCCTTCGTTAATGACAACCGGCGTGCCGATCTCCACGATATCGATAAACTCGGCGACTTCAGCCACCACTTGTTTTGCTTCCGGAATATTCACCAAATCCAATGCCAATTGAAGTTCCATATTGTCAATCTCTCCTTATGAGTGTATTGGTTAATAACTACACGATTATTGTAGAGTAGACAGTTTACTTTACGGAAGTACGTACTTATAAGTGAGATACTTACGTGGAAGTAAGTAATATGGAGGGACAAGGGTTTTCAGGTTTTCGTTTATTTACGAATTTCCGTCTAGATGCTGGTAAAAAACAATTAAGCCTGTTTGTTCACTTTAGCCCAGCCTACGGCTGTGGTTTAATATAGTTGTCAGGCCGGACAAAATGATCGGAAAGGAGGCTGAACGAATTGATTCAGAATATGGAGGTGGCATCCGCATAAGCGGGTGTCACGTTTAAGGGAGCCCCTCATAGGGCTCCCTTCATTTGTAATCCAATCAAACTGGAGGAAACACGATGTCACATTCACGTAAACCAGCGGTTATCGTTGTCACCGGCGTCATGGCTTCCGGTAAGTCGACGGTAGCCCAGCTGCTGGCCGAGAAGTTTGAACGCGCAGTCCATTTGCGGGGAGACTCGTTTCGGAGAATGATTGTCAGGGGAAGGGAAGAAATGCTTCCGGATGCTTCTGACGAAGCGGTAAGACAGCTTGCCTTGCGCTACAGGTTATCCGCCTCCACTGCCAGAACCTATGCCGAAGCCGGTTTTCATGTCGTTCTGCAGGACGTCATTCTCGGCCCGGCGCTGCAACAAATAACCGAAATGCTAAACGGCCTTCCCGTCTTCGTTGTTGTGCTGAACCCATCCGAGAATGCCATCAGCGCACGCGAGTTGATTCGTGACAAAAAAGGTTACGGGGTATGGACCATCCATGAGTTGAATCGGCGGTTGACCGACGAGACGCCGAGAATTGGCCTGTGGCTGGACACCTCCGATTTATCTCCTGAAGAAACGGTTGAAGAGATTTGGAAGCGGATGTGGGACGAGGGGCAGATCCGTTAACATAAATCCGGTATCATTCATGACAAGGCTTCCTGGTAAAAAACAATTAAGCCTGTTTATTCACTTCATTCCCGCCGCCAGCCATGGTTTAATATAGATGTCCGGCTGGACCAAATGCTCGGAAAGGAGGCTGAACGAATTGATTCAGAATATGGAGGTGGCATCTGCGTAAGCGGATGTCACGTTAAGGGGAGCCCTGTACAGGGCTCCCCTTCATTTCATTTTACTCATAGATCACGGCTTTGATCTCGTCGCTGTCGATATTGTTTTTGTCGTACCAGTAGAATCCCGTATCGATCTGCGGCTCGACCTTCTCCCCTTTGACGGCCGCCACGGCGGCTTTTACCGTCTCATATCCGATGCCGACCGGATTTTGTGTGATGGCTCCCGCCATGGTTCCGTTCTTGATCGCGTCAATCTGCGCTTTTCCGGAATCGAACCCGACCACGATAATCTGGCCTTCCTTCTTCATCTCCATTACCGCATTAATGACGCCGACGGCGGAGCCCTCATTCGCCCCGAATATCCCCTTCAAATCCGGATGTGCCTGCATCATGGCTTTAGCCAGGTCCGTCGATTTCAGATGATCGCCGCCTCCATATTGAATGTCTACGATCTCGATATTCGGATACTTCTCTTCGATCTGCTTCTTAAAACCGTCGCGGCGGCTAACCCCGGTTACGCTGGTCTGGTCATGGACCACCATCGCGATTTTACCTTCATTCCCGATGAGCTCCGCCATTTTATCTGCCGCAAGCGCGGATGCAGCCATATTGTCCGTCGATGCGGTCGTGACCGGAATGTCGCTTTCCACGCCCGAATCGAAGGCGATGACAGGGATGTTGTTTTCCTGGGCTTTTTTCAGATAAGGTATGGAGGCCTGGCTATCCAATGCGGCAAAGCCGATCGCGCTTGGTTTCTTGTCGAGTGCTGCCTGCAGCATTTCGATCTGCTTATCCACCTGGGATTCCGTCTCCGGTCCTTCAAAGGTAATCCGTACGCCAAGCTCTTCCCCAGCTTGCTCGGCACCGGCTTTTACCGCCTGCCAGAATTGGTGCTGAAAGCCTTTGGAAATGATCGGGATGTAGATTTCTCCTTCGGCTGCAGAACTGGAACCTGAACCCGATCCGCCCTCGCTTGGATTGTCGGTTCCTCCGGCAGCGTTATTGCCCGATGAACCGCAAGCCGCCAGCATACTTGCAGTCAGCATGAGAATCAGAGCCAATACGGATAGCTTTTTCATAATCTTCATCTCCCCTTGTTTATCAAAATAGTACATCTATAGAACTTCCATCCAAGGAAGCTTCTAACCCGTTAACATTCGGCTAACTTAGCGTGGAACGCAGCTCTAACATTACGCTTTGCGTCTGCGCAAAATATCCGCATACACCGCGAGTATGATAACGAACCCTACGACAACGGTTTGCCACTCCTGCGGCACGGACAGAATGCGTAATCCATTCGTCAGCACGCTCATGATCAAAGCGCCGATCACCGTACCGATGATGGTCCCTTTCCCTCCGCTGAGCGAAGTTCCCCCGATCACGACCGCCGCGATGGCTTCCAGCTCATACCCGGCGCCCAGGGCCGGATTGGCCGAATTCAGCCTCGATGCCATCATGACACCGGCCAAGCCCGTAAAGGCGCCGGTTAGGGTGTAAATGACGATTTTCCAGAAGCCCACATTGACGCCGGACAATCGGGTCGCCTCCTCGTTGCTGCCCAGTGCAAAGTTATACCGGCCGATAATGGTCTTCGATAAGATGAGGTAACCCACAACGGCCGCAATGAAGAAAATAACGACCGCATTCGGAATATCAAGGCCCGGTATCAACCAGCCCAGCACACTGCCTTGGGACACCTCGGCAAAGCTTTCCGCGTCGTTGAAATAGACCGGCTTGGCTCCGGAGATAATCAGTGCCAGCCCTTTGGCAATCATCATCATCGCCAGCGTTGCGATAAAAGGCGGGATCTTCATCTTCGCCACTGCCGTTCCCGACAAAAGCCCGCACAGCGCGCCCGTTAAGATGCCGCCAAGGATGCCGACAGGTACCGGTAATCCCCAGAAGGTGATGCATACGCCGGTCATAACGCCGCTCAGCGTCATGACCGTCCCGACGGACAGATCAATGCCGCCGGTAATGATGACAAAGGTGGATCCCAAGGCCAGCACGCCAATCACCGCGGTCGAAAGAAGAATGCCCACGATATTGGAGAACTGAAAGAAATTGCTGGATGAGAACGTAAAGAATAGAATGAGAACGACCAGGCTGGCTAGGGCCAGCACTTGCTGAAGCGCGCCCGATTTGATTTGAATGTTCATCTGCTTATTCCTCCTAACGTGTATGGATAACGGCTTACATTCTTGCTGTAGCCAGATGCATAATGCTTTCTTGGGTCGCCTGTTCTTGATCCAGCTCGCCCGTAATCCGACCTTCACACATCACGAGAACCCGATGACTCATCCGAAGAATTTCCGGCAGCTCTGAGGAGATCATGATGATGGATTTGCCCTGTGCCGTTAGATCGTTCAGCAAACGGTAGATTTCGCTCTTGGCCCCTACATCGATCCCGCGCGTCGGTTCGTCGAAGATCAGAATGTCGCAATCGCGGGTCAGCCATTTGCCGATGACGACTTTCTGCTGATTGCCGCCGGAGAGGTACTTTACTTCCTGGTCCACATGCGGTGTTTTGACCTTCAGTCGTTCGACCATATCCTCCGCCTGCTTGCGAATCCTGGCCGTACTCATCCAGCCCCCGGGACGCACGAAGTTACCGTATGACGCAATAGCCACATTGCTCTTCACATCCAGATCGACGACGCATCCATAGCGCTTACGATCCTCGGATAAATAACCGATCCCTTGGCGCACCGCATCGTGGGGGCCCTTGATCGTTATTTTGCGGCCATGAACCTGGATCTCGCCGGATTGAATGCGGTCGGCACCGAAGATCGCCCGGGCAAGCTCGGTCCGCCCCGCGCCAACCAGCCCTGCAATGCCAAGGATTTCTCCCTTTTTCAGAGTGAAGTTAATGTCCTTCAAAGTTCGACCTTGATTCAGTCCTTTAACCTCCAATACCGTCTCACGTTCACCTGCGCTCCTCTCCGGCTTCGAGGTCTCGTAGATTTGCCGGCCAACCATCTTGGAAATAATGTCCTGGGTGGTAACTTCAGCTGTGGATACCGTATCGATGTACTGTCCGTCACGCATTACCGTAATGCGATCCGTAATTCGCTTGATCTCATCCATCCGGTGGGAAATGTAAACGATTCCAACTCCGCCTTCGCGAAGCTGGCGAATGATGCGGAACAAATCCTCAATCTCGGTTTCGCTTAAAGCCGCCGTAGGCTCATCCATGACCAGCACGTCGGCGCTATAAGACAACGCCTTGGCAATCTCCACTATCTGCTGCTTGGCCACCGTTAGTTCCGAAACCTTGATGGATGGATCCATGTCCAGGCCCATCCGCTCGAACAGTTCCTTCACTTGTCGGTTTAGCGCCTGATCATCCAGAAACAATCGGAGCTTTCGCCGCGGCTCCCGCCCGATGAATATATTCTGAGCAACTGTCAGATCGGGCGCCAAGTTCAATTCCTGATGGATCATGCTGATCCCCGCGTCTTGTGCCGCTTTCGGATTCGTTAACTCCACGGGCTGCCCCTTGTACGTGATCGTTCCTGCATCCTTCTGGTATACGCCGGTCAAGATTTTCATCATGGTTGATTTGCCAGCACCGTTCTCACCCATAAGCGCGTGGACCTCACCGCGCAGCAGTTCAAATCGGCAGTTATTTAATGCAAGCACGCCCGGAAATTCCTTCATGATTCCTTCCATCTGTATCAATACTTCGCTCAAAGCCCCTCACCTCTCTAGCTGGCACCTTTTATGAATCATTGTACAAAGCGTTCCCCTTGCGGAGGAATGGAATATTCTCTGATCGATGTTGAATAATCTATGATCTGTTAACAGGACCCCATAAAGGAAGAAGCTACTCTTCCACAAAGGGAAAGAGCAGCTTCTGGTTCTCCTCGGTATACATATTGTCTTTGTTGATGACAACGGAATCGGTGTACACGTTGCGTGACACTTTGTCTCCTTCGATGATGGATACGGCTGTTTTGATGCCTAAGTAGCCGATGTTGAAGGGTTTTTGAACGATCGTGGATTGCAGGACTCCCTCTTCGAGCAGTTTGACTTCCTTCACCGAGCTGTCGAATCCGACCAGCTTGACCTTGCCCCCCAGCCCCAATTCTCGAATCGCTCTGCCTGCCCCCACCGTTGAAGGCTCATTCAGTCCCACGATTCCATTCAGGTCAGGCGTCTCCAGCAGCAGCTTCTTCGTGATTTCATAAGCTCTCTCCTCCTTGCCCTCGCTGTAGTAAGTACCCACAATTTCCGTGCCGCTGCGCTGCTCCAAAATGCTTCGAACCCCTTGTTCCCTCTCAATCTGCGTCGAGGTGCCCCGTACGAAACTGATAATAGCAACCTTGGCATGTGCCGGCAGCCGCGAGGAAAGCTCCTTGCCTGCCTTCTGTCCCGCATGAACATTATCGGTCGCGATTAAGCTCTGTGCATAATCACCGTTAACGGCGGAATCAATCATAATAAGCGGGATGTCAGCTTTGCGAATCGACTCCGCAACTGGAACCAGACGGTTATAATCAGCGGCGGCCAAAACAATCGCATCCGGCTTCTGCTTGATGGCTTCCTCCAGCAATTGAATCTGCAAGTCGACTTCGATTTCCTGCGTGGGTCCTACCACCGAGACATCCACGCCGAATTCACGAGAAGCCGTGCTCACCCCTTCAATCAGCACCCGCCAGAATTCATTCTCATCCAGGGCTTTGACACCCACGATGATCTTCTTGGTACCGGGGTCTTCCTTGGACCAGTGATAAACCGCGTAACCCAGAATAAGAACCGGAACCAGCAGCAATAAAATATATCGCAGTCTCATGTACGACTTCATGGCACATCCCCCTCCAAGCTCCGCCATTCATCCGGATGAACGGCAGGAATAACCAGCGTTACGATTGTCCCCGATCCCGGCGCGCTCGCATAGCTAAGACCATATTCCGTTCCAAAATATAACTGAATCCGCTGATGAACATTTGCAATGCCAACGCTGTTTCTCGATTGTTTGCTCCCTGTAGAGGTTAATAATGTCTCAACTTTGGACTGATCCATCCCGATGCCGTCGTCCTTGACTTGAAACTCGATGCGGTTATCTCGACGCTTCCCCGTAATCGTGATCGTACCCGGACCTTCTTTGTTCTTGATACCATGATAAATGGCATTCTCCACCAGCGGCTGCAGCAGCACCTTCAACGTAAGATAAGGGTAAAGTTCGCGATCCATATCCAGAGCAAACCGGATTTTGTCCTGGTATCGCATTTGTTGTATTTTTAAATAATTCGTTATATGCTCCACCTCGGTAGCAATCGGGATCATTTCCCTCCCTTTGCTGAGCGAAGCTCGAAACAGCCTTGCTAAAGCCGATGTCATCAGAATCACCTCATCATGCTTCTTGCTCTCGGCCATCCATATAATGGAATCGAGCGTATTGTAGAGGAAATGGGGATTGATTTGGGCTTGCAGGGCATTCAACTCGCTTTTCCTCTTAATCTCCTGCTCTATCACGATTTGAACCATCAATTCCTTCACCTTCAGCACCATCACATTGAAGCTGCGGGCTAGGCCCGAGATTTCCCTGGAATGCCCCACGGGAACCCGGATATCAAAATTCCCCTTCTCCACTTCCATCATTTTTTCTTGGAGCTTCTTGATGGGACGCGTCAAGTTGCGGGAGATGACGACGGAGAACAGCACGCCGACGCCAAGGCATAACAACCCTGCTATGGCAAAAGAAAGCTGCATCTGCTTCTTATTGTCCACCAGCTCATTCTCATAAAAAACGCCGACGATTTTCCAGCCGAAATCCGTATCCTTGATACTGTATATCCGGCTTGCCCCGCCCTCCTTCACGACAAATCCCCCTTCCTTGTCCTGAAGCACCTGCTCTAATCTCTCCGTCTTCAAATTGCTGTAGAGCAGCTGCTGCTGCGGGTGATACACAATCCGCCCTTGACGGTCAATCACGAACACGTAGCCCCGGTTCCCCAGATCCAGCTTGCTGAGCATATCGTTAATCACCTTGAAGTTAAGATCGATCAACAGAATGCCAAGCCCATTCGAAGGATTCACGCCGCTGAGCTCGCGGCTCAGTGATACGACCCAACGGTACTCTCCCTTGATGACCGGCTGTACATGGGACGAAGAGATCACCGTCTGTCCGTTGTTTTCCTTCGCCTGCCGATACCAGGGCTGCTCCGATATCACAATATAGGGATTCAGTTCGGCGTCCGCCCGATCGGAGATGAAGGTCCCGCCCGCTCCTAAAATATTAATCGACGCAATATCTTTGCGCGAAACCCGAATCGAGTGGAAATATTCCGATATCTTCGCTTTTAATATGGCTAGTTCCGCAGGCTGCAGTTCATCGGCCAAGGCAAGATATTCCCTCACATTCGGGTTGTTCATCGCCGCCAGCGAGATGTCCTTCATCCCCGTAATGTAGGTTTGGATATTCGCATTGACTTGATTGATCAGTTCGGAGGTATAACTCTCCGCCGTTTCGCGCACAGCCGATTCGGACAGCCGATAGGAGATAAAGATCAGCAGCAGCGCCGTAAACAGCACCAGCATCACGAAGGAGCTGGCAATCCGGGATTGAATGCTTTTGATTCGCTGGGGAGCCTTCATGGACTAACCCTGCCTGACGTCATTTTATTCCGGTACTCCGTCGGGGTATCTCCGGTATGTTTCTTAAACAGCACGCTAAAATATTGAGGATCCTGATAACCGGTTTTCGCCGCAATTTCATAGGTTCTCATCAAGGAATGCTTCAGAAGTTCCTTCGCTTTCTCCATTCGGACTTCCGTTACGTATTCAACGAAGGTCTTCCCGGTATGCGACTTGAACAAAGCGCTGAAATAACTCGTGCTCATGTAGATCCGGCTGCACACGGTCTTAATCGATAACTCCACATCCTCGTAATGCCGCTGAATGAAATCGACCGCCTCCAGCATCTGGGTGCGGGTCATGTCCTTTCTCGTCTTGGCAACGTCCCTTAGCGCTTGTTCACACACCTCATTTAACCAATGCTCAATCTCATCCAGTGAACGAAAAGAATACAAATCGGACAGCAGCCTCTTCTCCTTGCCGATCAACTCATTCTCATTGCTGCCGATTTCCATCAAGGTTTGAAGAACTGCAAGCATCACTCGTACGATCCGCACATAACACAGGTCGATTGAAATTGAAGCGCTTCCAAGTTCCTTGATCAGCTGCCGGATGCTCGCCTTCACTTCAGCGTCCGTACCGGCCCGGATCGCAGAGATTAGCGCTGACTCGGTTTCGATCCCATCCTGGAGAGGAGCGTTCCCCCGCTTTTCAAGATCCGTGATATGGATCACCTGATCGCGGCCGATCAGGAGGCGGTATTCCAATGCAGCTTCCGAAGCTCTGCAGGAATAACGGATATCCTGAAGGTCGCGGCACATCGTTCCGATGCCCAGCGTGACCGTGAATTTCATGAACTGTTTCGTAGATCCGCGAATATCCTCCGCCAGCTTCTGCGCCCGAGCTTGCAGCTCCTCCTCGCCGGAGCCCGATAGAATGGTCATGACTTTGTTCTCCTTGTAGCGAAAAACGGCTGTACCGGGCTCTCCCGCCAATATTTCCTGAATGATGTTGTATAAGGCAAAAGCATACAGCTCATGATCGACGTGCTGTTCATCCGAACGTCGCTCATCCATATCCACTGCCATTGCGATATAAAGCGGCCCCGGAAGCGGAATATCAAAATAAGACAGCTTGCTTTCGATCTCGGATCGCTTCATCGGCGATGACGCCAGTCGTTCAAGAAATCGTTCCTTAAGCAGGACCAAACTCTCATTCAACTGATGCTTGAGCCTCTTCAAGTGCTCCGTATGTCCGCGTTCCTCATCCATTTCCAGTTTGAGTTTATCTAGCATCTCCCTTAACTCCGCCGAAGTAACCGGTTTCAAAATAAAATCCGTGACCTGCAGCTTCACCGCCTGCTGGGCATATTCGAAATCGTCAAACCCGGTCAGGATGATGATCTTCGTCTTTGGAAAACGTTCCGTAATATGGCGGGACAATTCCAGGCCATCCATGTACGGCATGTTGATGTCCGTTAACACAACATCGGGTGGATGGCGGGTTACAGTCTCCAATGCATCCCTGCCGTTCTCGCAATCCCCGATGCATTCAAAGCCATGATCAGCCCACTGAATCCGGTTTCGGATCCCTTCCCTTACGATCGGTTCGTCGTCCACAATAAGAATCGTATACAATCAAAGCCTCCCCCGTTCAAAAGCAAATCGCATTTGCTTAGGTTATCTCGTGTTACGAGGTGAATATTACAGGAAAAGCCCTTTGGCAGGCAACTGCCAAAGGGCTCCATGACTACGTATTTATTTGCGGGTGTTCATCCACGTAATGAAATTGTTCACCACGATATCAAGGAAACCGATCGTCGGCTCATGAACCAGCTTGCCGGACTCATCCATCTTCTCATGTACCGCTCCGATATATACTTCATTGTTCGGAAGCAGCGGCGAAGTAATGCCGACAGAAAACAGAATATCCCGGAGATGTTCTTGAGCGCGAACGGTTCCAAGCTGTCCCATCGACGCCCCCATGATCCATGAAGGCTTCCCGTTCATGACCTTATCGACGCGCGATAACCAGTCGAGCGCGTTCTTGAGTACGCCCGGTATGGAGTAATTATACTCCGGCGTGATCCACAATACCGCATCGGCGGCAGCAATCCGCTCTTTGAAATCCTTGACGACCGCAGGAGGGTCCAGCTCAATGTCTTGATCATAGAACGGAAGATCTCGAAGCCCCAAGATTTCAAACGCAATCTGATCCGAGTAGCGCTGCTTCAAATATTCCGCCAGTTTCATATTGTACGACTCTTTTCTAATGCTTCCAACAACGATTGCGACTTTCATGATACCCTCCAGTTCTATGCCTTCTTAGCATATTTCAATCTATTTTTAACAACTAATTTTTAGCCTAACACCATATATTACCAATGTCAAAATATCCTTTGTCCTATTTCATCAACGAGAGTAGTTTACACACATCTCGCTCCATATCTTCTCTCCGTTCAGGCGGCACATATTGGAGCAGAGCCAGTGCCGCATAAGGCACCTTGATGGCATGCGGATCTTCATACCGTTTACTCCAATAAGCCGAATCCATAATCGAAGCTTCTTCAGGTGCCTGAACCCCCTGATTCAAAAGCGTTTGTGGCTTTAAACGGTTGAGTTTCATTTGCAGCCGGTGATTGCTTTGACCAAGCTTGGCAAGCTGAGCATATCCGAGCCGTTCCAGCTCAATCAATGCGTGGGCGTGGGTAATTCCATGCTCAAGCTCACCTGCAAAAAAGTAGTACTTACCTTCAACGTGTTGATCCGGCAGCACGTGATCCAACTCGGATAAAGCACGCCCAGCCAGATCGGATGCATTCCGGTACGGCGGCTCGTCCGAGAGCCGGATTTCGGAACGATCCAGCTTCGTATAATCTTCGATTCCGTAATACCTTGCAAGCTTATGTTCAACGGCCGCATCTTCCATCAGCTTGAGTAAGCCTCGAACGATAGACGGCGTCAGCAAGTCCGGACGGTCCCGCAATGCTTTCAGTCCCAAGACGGCCAGGGTAACACCATGTCCGGAGGTGCTCAGATTCGTCAGATTAGGCAGCAGTCCTTCAATCAATTGATTCATTAATTCAGGCTGCGCAGGCTCGGCAGGATAGGGTTCGAACCAATCTTCATGCTGACTGCGCAAATGCCGGCAATTGGCGGCCAACCCCTTCCGTACATCTTGCGGCAAATCAAACTCCTTCTGCATATAATAAGCAGCCAAATACGCCCCGCCGACATGTCCTTCAAACCAGCCAACCTCGCCGCCGCGGCTCAAGGCCGTAAGACCATCTTCCAAATACCGGTCACTAATGACCGAATTCACCTCCTTCCCTTCGATTGCACTCGGCAGATTCAGCCGGGCTGCAATGTCTTTGGGAAAGCTTGTTATCTTCATTCGGATGCTGTAACCATACATTCTAAAATGCAATCCATCCTTGTTATCCGAAACGATCATCCGCCGATCCAGAGTGGAACGAACCCGGTCCAGAAACCGTTCGTCTGTTACTCCGTAAGTTATCTCCAAGGGTGGTGCCAGCGCATACATCGAAATCGGAATCCATTTGCGCTTCGTTGATACAACAACGGCATGGGCTGTTCCTCCAATGGCAAAAGCGAATTGCTCCGACTCCTTGGAGATCGTTAATCCGAGCGTCCGCTTCATCCACAATCTTGCGGCTACCGGATCTTCCACGGGCAATCCCACCTCCCGCAAATACAGGACGCCATAGGTGCCGTTTGGCGCCAGTACCCCTTCCTTTAGATCATCATGCGCGATAAACTCAAGCAAGTTTCCATCACCATCCTTGAAGTACACGTTCACACCGGATTCGAAGCGCTCAACCACTTCGCCATCAGGCCATTTCAACAAAGGTACCTGCTCTGCGAGCTTCTGGATCAGGGATTCAAACTGAGAATAAGGCACTTCAAACGCGATATGGGCAGGAGCTATAGGTTCATACGCTTCTTCAAAAGCGAGCGTGAAATCCGGTGTAGGCTGAAATACGACCTCAACCTCGCTTTCACTTGCAATCGGGAAGTGAAGCAATCCGTTGTAGAATTGTTTCACGCCCTGAATGGAGACCGTTTTTAATTTCAATCCGGCAAAATGAGTGATCATGAGGTTTCAACCTCCTCTTTACTGCTGATCTTCTTGACCAGCTCCATAAAGATGGATAGCGCCTCTTTAGCCCGATAATCCAGCACAATCGTGCCTTCTGCCGCTTCGGATTCGTAAATGGCACGCTGAGAACCGCCAATGGAGATCCATTCCGGACTATTAATTCCGTGCAAATTGCGTATGGTAGCCTGCATTTGCTGCAGTGAACTCACGCCGACCGCCCCTCCCGCCGAGCTTACCGATAGAACCGGTTTACCCGAGAAATGCATCTGCCCCAAATGATCCAAAGCGTTCTTCAAAACTCCGCTCATCCCTCCGTGATACTCTGGGGTAGTCAAAATAATGCCGTCCGCCTCCATTAATAGGCGCTGCAGCTCGCGCACGCCATCATGGCGGTTGAATATCTCGTCAGGCGAGTAGAACGGGAGCGGTGTTTCATACAGGTTAAACAGCTTCACTTCCACGAACAACCGATTCATTTGCGCTTCCAAGGCTTTGGCCAGAACGGTGCTTGTTGCTTCCTTACGATTGCTGCCAGCTATAATCACGATCTTCATGGTACTGCCTCCCTTATTGGTATCCAATGTTTTGTTAAGTACATTGTAGAGGAGGCAGGCCATGGAAATCGTCAACATTTAGAGTGATTTTACGAGCAAAAGCTCTCATGCCTTCGGCTGAGAGCTTCTACAACTATAGTCTTAGATATTTACCGTTATGTAAGCCAAATACAGCAATCCTTATACGATTCCATGCTTGAGCGCATAAATGGCCGCCTGTGTCCGGTCGGCAACCCCCAGCTTATCGAGCAGATGGCTGACATGGGTTTTAACCGTCTTCTCGGTGATGTAAAGCGCTTCGCTGATTTCCCTGTTGTTCATACCCGATGCAATCAGCTGCAGCACCTCCTGCTCCCGGCGGGTAAGTTTATCCAACTGCGCAGCCTCTTCCTGATGGCCGGACGCGCTGGTCTCATCTGCTCCCGCCGGCGATGTAACATGTGTCATGAGCAGGCCTGCCGCATCCGGATGCAGTTCGACTTGGCCTTCATTTACACGCCTGACCGCAGCCACCAGATCCTCAGGCTCGATATCCTTAAGAAGATAGCCGCGTGCGCCTGCCCGAATGGCTGGAAGAACATGGTCATAATCGATAAACGAGGTCAGCACGATGACTTTAATGTGAGGCTGTTCTTTTTTTAATCGTGCGGTCGTATCGATTCCGTTGAGGATCGGCATATTCAGATCCATTAACACGACATCGGGATTTAGATGTTTGGCCGTCTCCAACGTCTCCTCGCCATTCGCGGCTTCGCCAACCATCTCAATATCCGGCTGCGTCGCCAGAAAAACCTGAAGCCCCCGGCGTACCATGGCGTGATCGTCAGCGATCAACAATCGGATCATCCATTATCCCCCCATTCTCTGTTGATCTCACCCTTATGGGCAGCGAAACCTCAATGATGGTTCCCTCTCTGTACACACTGTATAGACGGAATTGTCCTCCGAGCGATTCGGCCCGTTCCCGCATGCTGGACAACCCTATCGAATGTCTTGTCAGCTCGTTCAATCGTTGCTTGGTAATCCCGCGGCCATGATCTTCGATCCGAAGTTCGACTTCATTGTCCTGCAGGGTTAATACTACCGTTACTTCCTTTGTATCCGCATGCTTGCTAACATTGTTCAGCGCCTCTTGACCGATCCTCCACAATGCTTCTTCCACGATCCGGGGCAGGTCCCGTATCCCGCTGATATGTGAACTTACATGGAGTTTCAAACGTTCGCCGTATTGTTTCAGGCCTGTCATAAGCCCTTCCTCAAGTCCGGGTGGGCGAAGCTGCATGATCAGTTCCCGCATTTCCTTCAGCGCATTTTGCGATAACGACTGAATATCGTGGATCGTGTCCTGGAGCAAGCTTCTCTGCTCATTAGGCTCCGCAGCAAGCATACTCCCTACACCCTTGGACATCATCACCAGCGAGAACAGGGTTTGACTTACCGAGTCGTGCAGGTCTCGGGCTAAACGATTTCGTTCATCCATTCTTGCGAGCTCGCGCCGGTTCTCCTCTAGACGAATGCGCTGAAGTGTCATGCCGATATGTTCAGCCAGTGCCTCAATCACCTCCCTATCCGCCCGGTACGAATTCCCATGATGATCGTACCCTACCAAAAGCAGTCCAAAAGAGGTGTCCCCGGCAGCCGCCAGCGGAACCGCAACTGCTCGGGGGATGGATGAAATCCATCCCTGTTCCACCAATAGATCCGCAAGCCGCTGCGCGTCTTCAGCACTGACGACCGGATCCTCAGAGACCCTTCCCTTGCCAGAACGGGTTTGAGGAGTTTCAGCAAGCCGAAATTTAGCATGGGGCAGCGTTGTCTGCCCTCCGCTGTATAGGGCACGAAGTGTCATTTCATTGCCGATTGGCTCCAGCAATGCGGCAACCGGCCAGTCAAAATAACGGCCCATTAAACTCATGACTTGCTTCGTTAATTCGGCACGATTAACCGCTTGGGAAGCATAAGCACCGAGAGCGCTGCTATATTCCCCAAGCCGGGCAAACAAATCCGCACGGCGCTGCTCAGCTGCGTAGAGCCGCATGCGCTCAATGGCGCTTCCAATTTGGTAGGCTACCGATTCCAGCAGTGCCAGTTCCTCTTTGGTGAAATGCAGCTTCCCGGGTGCAGCCACATTCAGTACGCCGAACCTGCGGCTGCCGGATCGCAGCGGAACGGTTGCATGGTGGGTTATGCCTTCTGTATCGCCCCATTGATACCGAACGGCGTTATCCAGACGCTTGCAATTCAAAATGTTCACTGCATTTTTCAGACGTCCGTCATCGTAACGCTCCAGGCACCAGCAGCTGCCGCATCTCATGGGTTCATTATTATCCCGGCTCAGGGCAGGTGGCAAATTCCGGCTGGCTACGAATTCATGCGTTCCCTGATCTTCCACCAGGAACAGCCAACCGGTCGTAAGTCCCGTTAGCTCCAGCAGCTTGGCAATAACAACGTCCAGCATGGGGGCAAGCTCATTGGACTCGTTCAACGTTTCTGCGATCGTCTTCAGCGTGATTAACTCCTGAATATGCGGATCGTGATTGGACATACACGAAAGCTCCTTCTTTTTTTGCATTCTGAAGTAACTATATTATATAATCCTGTCACACACCATCAAAATTCCCTATGAGTCGTTCGGGTTTTTCTCAGATCGTTCACCTCATGAATTTTGGTAAAAAACAATTAATATTGTTTTATCTCTTGCAAATTTCCATCTACATATGGCTTAATATAGAAGTCGGGGCCGACGAAATGAGCTGAAAGGAGGCTGATTGCAATGATTCAGATCCGTGAGGTGGTATTCGCGTAAAGCGAATATCCGTTAAATGGGAGCCCGCTGCGGGCTCCCTATATCTATTTTTAAATTCAAAAATCCAACAAATCAAAAAAAACCAATTTCACGAAAGGAGGAGGGCAAGCATGATCAATGCAATTGTTTTGAAACTCAGCGATAGCTTAAATATGTATACAGAAAGAGGAGGGCATCGATGGGCCATTACAAGAACGGAAGAGAAGTGCTTCCCCCCGAGCTGCTGCAGCAAATTCAACAGTATATAGATGGAGAATTACTCTACATACCGAAACAGAGCGAGCAAAGAGCCGGCTGGGGAGAGTTAAGCGGTTCCAAACAACGCATCGAAAGTCGAAATAAAGAAATGTATCGCGCTTATTGCAAAGGACGGTCCATTGAGGAATTGGAACGGACCTACTTCCTGTCTGGAGAAAGCGTGCGCAAGATCATAAGTAAACTTACCCGCGTAGGGACCTGAATCGATGAGATTTAACGGTCTGCATACGGATTAACATAGGACTGTTCCCCTGGGGCGCAGTCCTTTTCATTTTATATGAACGTTACTCCATCATAGAAAATGCCCGACTGTAGGCGAATCTACAGTCGGGCATTTTTTATACCCTAGTGATCTTCCCGCTTCTCCCCCGCGATGTCCCAGCGATGGCGAAATTTCTCCAATCTCGGGTGCAAGTACGGCGGCTCGGACAAGAGGATTAGCCTCAGCTTCACGATCCATTCCTCGAATGAAGAAAAGGATGCAAACACATTAGCTACTTCAGGAGTCAGGATCAGAAAATGGGGACTTCCGTATTTCTCTACCAGATGACGAAGCGCGGTATCGATCGGCGTGTATTTTTTCCGTTTCGACTCGAAGGGTTCAATCACAACCGATGATCCCCCATGCTCCTCTACCCATTCCTGAAGCTGTTTCTCCCGTTTGTAATAAGGGCTTACCGGCTCCTTGAACATCCGCCTTGCCGTCTCTTCATGCAGCGGATACAACACCAATTTTACAAATGACCGCTCTTCTAAAATGGCAGCCGCCTGCTCTAAATCCTTCTGGACCTGCTCAAAGAGGTCATAAAATATTAAGGTTCCTTTGGTTGTGGGCTTCGGGGGCTCGTAACCGTAAGGAACATACTCCAAATTGCGCGGCATGATGGAACATCACCTCTCTTCTACTCTGACGACTGGGATGACAGCTTCGGTGGTACACGATGCTGGGTAGCCTGCTCAAAGCCGTAGGCTAATTGGATCAGCACGGGCTCGCTAAATGCCGTCCCGATGAACGTAATGCCCTGTGGACCCTTCGTGATATATCCTCCCGGTGCTATGATGCCCTTCTCGGCATAACCGCCGGGAACGGTTACCGATGGATACCCTGCCCGGGCAGCCAGATCCGGTCCATACTTATTACCCAGAAACAGCAGGGCGTCCAGCTGATACGCCTGCAAAGCATGGTCAATCCCTCTCGCTCCCGCCATTTCTTTGTTCTTCTGCTTGCTCTCAAGATACGCTTCTTCGGTCAGCGTGCCGCTCGTTTCCTCGGCCCAAATCAATGTGCCCTGTCCATATTTCAAGGCAATATCAGCGTGTGCCTCATTATAAGCGATAACCTCGGCCAACGAATGAACCGGCAGGGACTCATCCACGTTTGCCAAATAATCATTGACATATTTCTTGAACTCATAGCGAAGGACATTAGCATCCCATTGGGTATCCTGGCAGGGCAACTCCACCGGATCAATAATGGTGGCTCCTTGGTCCCGCAGCACTTCAATCGCGGACTCAATAATATTTAGTCTATCCCGATCGAGGTGCTTATAGTAGTATCGGGGAATCCCGATTCGAGCTTTCCTCAAATAACTCGAATCCAGAAACTTGGTATAGTCCTCAACCCTTTTTTGAGGATTTATCTGGGTCACTTCGTCCAGATCATCGCTTCCCGCGATCGCGCTAAGCAGAATCGCGGCATCTTCCACCGTTCTGGTCATTGGACCTGCCGTATCCTGCGTATGGGTGATGGGTATGATGCCTGACCGGCTTACCAGTCCGATCGTCGGCTTAATGCCAACCAGACTGTTCTGGCTGGAAGGACTGATAATCGATCCAGATGTTTCCGTCCCGATGGCGGCCGCGGCCAAATTCGCCGCCACCGCAGCACCGGAGCCTGAGCTTGAACCTCCAACAAACATTTCGCCAGGGCCGTAGGGATTTAACGTAAGCCCATGTCTTGACGAGAATCCTGCCCACATCGTCGGTGACATGAAATTCGCCCACTCGGTCATGTTGCTCTTGCCCAAAATAACAGCACCCGCCTTACGCAGCTTCGTTGCAACAAAGGAGTCTTTCGTGGCAAACGAATCGGCAAGAGCGATGGAGCCGGCGCTCGTATGCAGCCGATCCCCGGTGTCGATATTGTCTTTAAGCAGGATGGGAACTCCGTGCAGCAATCCTCTTGCACCCTGGTCCTTGCGCTCTCGATCCAGCTCCTCGGCAATTTGCAGCGCTTCAGGGTTCACCTCAAGAATCGAGCGGAGAATTCCATCGTATAACTTGATCCGCTCCAGATACAATTGAACCAGCTCTACTGAGGTCATCCAACCCTCTGCCATCGCATGCTGCATATCCGAAATGGTTGCTTCCACAATCCATGATTTTTTATCCATGATCCTATATAGTCCCCCTGACTTATCTTTCTGACCTTACGGTAGGTGGTGGCGATTAACGTTTCATATTGTAGCCTCCAAACACTTCATGTTCTTAATGAAATTCGGGATTCAGGCGCAAAATTCCTCTAATATATGTAACCTTGAGTCATAAACAAGGGTTACCCCTTTCTTCTTAATTTAGGGGCAACCCTTGGTTTATAGCCGCTTCGATTCTATTGTTAACTAATGATCGTAATGACCGGCGCCGATATCGTCGGCTGTGTCGTGATCGCGGATGCTGTATTCGTGAAACTGGCGATTTCCAACAAAACCGGTATTCCCGCTGGAACATCCGTCGTATCGAGCACCAAGCTGGCAGTTGTTAATGTCGATAAGGCAAGCTGTTGCAGCATGCCGTTAATATACACATTAAAGTATTCTGAACCTGTCAACGCGGGGAACGCTGTCACGGCTGCTTCGGCATCATCAACAAAGCTCGTAGCCGGCATGGTAATCGAGTCTGCTCCAATCATAGCTTCATCTATCAGAGCAAAGTAACGGGTTACAGCTGGCGTTACCGTTGTTGTGATCGTTCCGCCTGTTGCAACGGGAACCGTTGCGACAGCGGTAATGATAGGTTTAATAACAGGCATATCATCACTCCTCCTAATTAGGGATGTTAAAACTATGAGACTTTGCCACATTATCATTAAATGTTAGTTTTTGAGTTTTGATTCTGGCATTCTCCCTATTAAAGCAAAAATAAATTAGAGAAAGGCATATGATCTGGTCAATATATCCGTAAGCAAAGGATATATGTCCACTCGACTCCCCCTTCAATGACATAAACTAAGTACATACATTCATTCGGGGCGGTGATAAGACTGAAAACTCCCGTGATTAAACGGAAGCGATATCCAAGATTAAAATCCACTAGGCATCAACAACGCAGGAACCACAAGAAGCGTAAATGTAAACATGTCGTATCACCTGGCAATAGAAAAAAAATCCGACCGTGCAAATACAGGCCCGATCATTCAAGCATCATCCCACCTGAATGGTCGGAAAGACAACGGGGAAGGAGCTTGGAGGGATTACCTGGATTGCCTGGTCAGCCAGGTAACCCAGGGCTTCAAGGGCCTCCAGGCACGCCAGGTCTTCCGGGATCCGCCGGACCAGCAGGCATTCCAGGTCCGATAGGTCCCCAAGGGCTGCCGGGTACCCCGGGTATTCAAGGCATTCCCGGGGCTCAAGGCATCCCAGGTCCTCCAGGTCCGATAGGTCCCCCAGGTCCCCCAGGTCCCCCAGGGCCGCAGGGCATCCAGGGATTACCGGGAAGCGTGATTGTGCCGGAGATCATGGTGCTGCCGACCACGCTTCGTTACTTTTACGTATTGATGTCCGAGGTTAGTCTGGATGCTCCCTTCGCCATATCTGCCCAGCAATTTACGGATGATGACGGAAATCCATTTCAGAGCATCGAGGTCGGTCCGAACACCTCCTCAACGGTTTATATCAACGGCATGATTCAGGAAGGCCGAATATACACACTCTCGTCGGAAGCATTAACCTTGTATTCTCCCGGTGATGTGCTCCAGGCCGGCACACCGATTGTGCTGGAGGTTTTGTATCTCACCGTTCAGGTGGTGGCTTGAGCGACGCGGCACAAAGAACCCCGCTGCAGCCGGGCAGCGAGGTTCTTTGCATTTCATGTTATTTAAATGACAACGCCTTTTTTGAGGATAACATTTGCATACAGCGCTTTTTCGCCTGTCGACACGATAGCATACGCATTTTTTGCCCGTTCGTAGAACGAGAATCGCTCTACCTCATCAAATTCTATGGGCACGGCGTGAAACTGCTGCACGATCTCACGGTATTCATCCCAGATTGGAGTTTCCACGGTATCCCCCGGCGTCACGGCCATTAGCGCTACCGGGGATTCAACATACGTATCCAGCGGAAATAACGGCAATATCGCGTTTAATAACGCAGGAATCCCGTGTCCGTCTGCCCGGACCAACCGCTGGGCATGACTGGCTGCCGGAAAATTGGCATCGCCGAGCACAATTTCATCCGCGTGCCCCATTTCCATTAGAATCTTCAGCAGCTCAGGAGAGAGCACATGAGATATGCCTTTTAGCATGATATGACATCCTCCTCTATCGAATTAAAATGTAAGGCTTGGATATGTGAGGAGAACATCATTCTCTCTTAGAATCCCTTAACCTCACTGTTGTACCTGCTGCTGTTCAACAAGGGTCTTGTAATGTTGGTATGCTGCCTCCCAATCCTCGTTGGACTCAGGCTCGTACCAGGCAAGCGGAAAAGACCGCTTGACGAGCTCTACGCCCTCTTCCCGATTGCGCAATGTGCCGTTCGCCACAAATTGAACCAGCATGTTCCCGATGGCACTTGCTTCGATCGGTCCGGCCCACACCGTTCGGCCCATGGCATTGGCCGTATACCGGCATAACAGCTCGTTTTGAATGCCTCCGCCAACCATATGGAGCCCATCGTAGCGTTGCCCTGTAAGGACCTCTATCCGTTCAAGTACTTCCCGGTATCTTAGGGCCAGGCTCTGCAGTATGCACTGGACATACTCTCCGGTGATATGCGGAATGGGCTGCCCGGTCTCCCGGCAGTAATCCCGAATTTCAGCCGTCATATCCGCCGGATTCATGAAGCGCAGGTCATCGGGGTTTATGAAGCTGCGGAACGGTTCCGCGTCCTGTGCGAGTTCAACCAGCTCTGAAAAAGAATACGTCAATCCTTGATTCTCCCATTGCCGCTTGCACTCCTGAAGAATCCAGAGGCCCATGATATTCTTCAGCAACTGAAAGGTTTGATAAGCTCCACCCTCATTGGAGAAGTCTTCTTTCAGCACGTCCGTATGGACAAGCGGCTCCGGAAGCTCTGTTCCGAGAAGCGACCAGGTTCCGCATACAAGATAGGCAAAACGGGATGTGTTCGCCGGAACGGCTACCACGGCGGATTCCGTATCATGCGATGCTACAGCAATCGCTTTAATTGCCGGAATGCCCAGCTCTTGCGCCACCGTATCCTGCAGTCTGCCGATCACGGTTCCCGGCTGTACGGGTTCAATGAACAGGGATGCGGGGAGCCCCAGCTCCTCCATTAAGGGTTCATTCCACTTGCCTTCTGTAACATGGTATAGCTGAGTGGTGGTTGCCATGGTGAACTCGCACGCCTGGACCCCGGTCAGAAAATAGTTCAGCAGATCCGGAGTGAGCAGAAACTTATCCGCAATGTCCAGCATCGGGGATTTTGACTTTCGCATCGCATTTAACTGGAATATCGTGTTAAACGGCATGAATTGCAGACCGCTCTCTTGAAACAGACGTTCTCTCCCGACCTGCTCGCAGGTTTCCTCGACCATACCTTCCGTGCGCAGATCCCGGTAATGATAAGGAACTCCGATGAGCTCCCCGTTACGGTCAATCAGTCCGTAATCGACGCCCCATGAATCGATGCCATAACTGACCGGTTGATGGCCGGTCTGGAACGCTTTACGGATGCCATGCTTCACCTCCTGCAGCAACATCGGGAAATTCCAGTGCAAATGCTTACCCATCTGGACAGGTATATTGGCAAAGCGGTGAATCTCCGTAATCTTCAGCATGCCGGGGGAGTCATGATCAGAAGCGGTAATTTCGCCCAGCAGCGCCCGGCCGCTGCTGGCCCCCAAATCAAACGCAAGCACCGCAGATGAATTGCTCATACGCCGCATCCTTTCTCACCTTTAGTACGATACCTATTCAAATTCCAACAACCCGAGAGCTGAACCTTAACCAACATTTATTTCATCTTCTGCAGAAGCTGAATACGATAATCTTCACTCTCCAGTGCGGCGATATCATCCACTTCCTGGTCCGTCAGCGGCACCGGCGTGCCGGCCGCCTTGGCGCTCAGATAAATTTTAGCGCTCTCTTCAACCACCTGGGTTCGGTAATACGCTTCGCGCAGATTCCGGCCGGTTGTGACCAGTCCATGGTTACCAAGCAGTATGGAACTGGCCATCGTTACTTTCTCCGCGACGGCATCTGCCAGCAAATCTGTCGTCGGAATGATGTAAGGAATGTATGCCGTACGTCCAACCAATGCCGCCTGGTCCGGGAACATCACCGGCAGTTCCTTCTCCACCAGCGTAAAGGCAATGCAATGGGATGGATGTGTATGCACCATCGCCCCGATATCGGGGTTGCTGCGGTATCCATACAAGTGCATCAGCACTTCGGACGAAGGTCGTAGACCTATATCGGTAATATCGCCGGTTGGGATATCCACTTCGATCCATTGCTCCGGCTCGATCTCCTCCAGCGCAAAGCCGCTCGGGGACAAATACATTTTGTCCCCGGCTCTCGCGCTGATGTTTCCTCCCGGTCCTACAACGAGTCCGCTGTCGACGATTTTTTTGGCATATTTGCAGAGCTCGTTTCTCGTTTCTACATTCAGCATGATTCGCTCTCCTCTCGAATATGACCTTATTTATATAGAGGACCGAAGTTCTGGCAAGCGCGGAAATCGGCGCTCTCCGGATCGGATGTTCCGAACATTCCCCATGCGCGTGGACGGAACACCTCTTCGGCGGGCACATTATGCATGTTGACCGGAATACGCAGCACCGAAGCCAGCGTGATAAGATCTGCTCCGATATGTCCGTAACTGATCACGCCATGGTTAGCACCCCACTGGTTCATGACCTCATAAACGCTTGAGAACGCACCCTGTCCTGTAAGATTCGGTACAAACCAGGTCGTTGGCCATGTCGGGTCGGTACGCTTGTCGAGCGTGTCATGCACCTCCGCCGGCAAATCCACGGAATAGCCTTCAGCGATTTGGAGCACGGGACCAAGCCCTTTCACCAGGTTAAGACGGAACATGGTCATCGGCATGCCGCCGCGCGTCAAGTAGTCGGTCGAGTAACCGCCTCCCCGGAAATACTCCAGGTTAGCCGGTCTCCACTGTGTGGCCTTGAGCGTGCGATCAACCTCTTCATCCGTGATCTCCCAGAACGGCTTCATAGCCGGTTTACCGTCTATCTCCTGCTCGCCCGTTCCATCCAGTGCAGCCGAGCCGGAATTGATCAGATGCAGGATGCCGTTCTCCGCTTTGCCTTCCAGCTTATAGCCGGTAACCCGTTCCACCGAAGCCGGACTCCAGTACGTCCGCACATCCGCAAAAATCTGTGCCGTATTGGTCAACAGGTATCCGAACAGCATGCCGACTCCATTGAGGCTGTCATTCTCCGTTGCCACGATATATGGCGAACGTCTGCCGTTCCAATCGAATGAGGAATTGAGGATGGTCTCCAGGAAGTCACCGTTAGGGGAATGATCCGTCCACTGGCGCTGACCTTGGAATCCGGAAGCGATTGCGCTGTGGCCCTGAGCTTCCTCTTCGAAGCCAAGCTCCTTCAGACGCGGATTGCCGATCATCAAATCGCGGGTGATCAGCGTCATTTTAACGACGGTTTCCCATTCCAGATCCTTGCGCTCCCGGCTGTTCTGGAGATGATCCGGGTTGTTATCCGGTCCTTCCGTACAGCTCTCCTTCACCCAAGCAAGCGCCTGCTCATATTCTTCAGGGTCATAGATGCCTTCTTCCAAACGGCGCGTAAACTCGCTCATGTCGACATATTCATTCCGCATGCCCAGATACTCCTGGAAGAAGCTGTCGTCCACGATCGAGCCGGCGATGCCCATCGACACCGAGCCCATGGACAAATACGATTGTCCGCGCATATAAGCTGCAGCCAAGCCGCTCCGTGCAAAACGCAGAAGCTTCTCTTGAACGTCATCCGGAATACGAGTATCCCCCTCATCCTGAACGTCTTCGCCATAGATGCCGAATGCAGGAAGTCCCTTCTGCGCATGCGCAGACAGTATGGCAGCCAGGTAAACCGCGCCTGGACGTCCTGTTCCGTTGAAGCCCCATACCGCCTTCGGACGCGATGGATCCACGTCCATCGTCTCGGTGCCGTAACACCAGCAAGGCGTAACGGTTATGGTCAGGCCGACCTCGGCATTCTTGAATTTTTTGGCAGCCGCAGTCGCTTCGGCCACTCCGCCAATGCAAGTATCCGCAATCACGCATTCAACCGGCTCGCCGTTCGGATATTTGAGCTCCTTCGTCAACATCTCAGCGACGGCCTTGGCCAGATTCATGGTCTGTTCCTCGAGAGATTCCCGTACCCCTCTCCGTCTTCCATCTATCGTAGGGCGAATGCCGATTTTCGGAAATCCGTCCCGCCATCTGTAATCGTTTTCAATTGTCATGTATGTCACGCCTCCCTATAAGGAATAGAATATGACATCATTGTAAGATTAATCGGTGCAAGAGATAACCCACTATTTTGTTATATCGAATCTTAATTTCAGCAAGACAGTGAACCATTCCGAACAGCCGATGAAATCGATTTCCGCATCGAAGAGCGTTTTGCATTATAATAGGTAGAGGATGTTGCTTTCCAGGAGGGACCAGAACGTGCCAAAGATCGAAATCTCGCATAGCAAAAGCGATCACTTCCGCTTCCTTAAAAATCCGCAGCTGCTCTTTGCCGGGCAGGTCGTGGACGAGGACTTCTTTTATGGACCGCCGCAAATTCATGATTTCTGCGAGATCATCTATGTAGTAGAAGGACGCGGAGAATTCACCATTGCAGGAAAAATATACGAACTTCACAAAGGCGATGTCGCGATTTATAACCCCGGCGTTCCTCACGAGGAGAGATCCATCACGGACGGGCCTTTTAAGGTGATATACTGCGGCGTGGATTCGCTTCACATTGAAGGGGTTCCCCAAGGGATGCTGCTCCCGGCTTACGTGGAGCCGGTCATATCCTGCGAGAAATACGCTTATAAAGTGGAGAGCTATCTTTCCGAGATCCTCCGCGAATGCGATTCGCAGGTGCTGGGGTATGAAACGCTGAGCACCAACCTGCTGATGTCATTGATTACCGTGATCTATCGCATTGTGGATGTTAAACACCAATTCCAGTCCTTGAAGGGCAAGAACGAAATCGCGCTGCGGACCAAACACTTTATCGACACCAATTATACCCAGAGCATCAGTCTCAAGGACATCGCCGATACGATGTATGTCAGTCAGCATTATTTATCCCATCTGTTCAAAAAAGAAGTCGGCGACTCCCCCTTCAATTACTTGATATCCCGCCGGATTGAAGAGGCCAAGCGCTTGCTGGCAGATTCCGAAATGCCGATCCATGAGGTTGCTTCTCAAGTGGGTTACGGCAACGATAAGTACTTCTCTATGTTATTCAAAAAAATTACCGGTCAAACGCCGAGCTCGTTCCGGGAACAGAGCAAACTGAGCATGGAGTAAAGCATTAGCATTTTTATCTTTCCGAGCAAAGCAGGCAGCCGTTGTGGTACGGCTGCCTGCTTTTTTAGTATGAAACGGCAATCTGCCTTCGATGTCGTCAAAAATATGGGGCATGCTTGATTTTGATGGGACCGACCGCTTCGATCTTGCTCTGGCATCCCAGTCGATATCCTTCTTCAATCTCCTCGGGATCCAGGCGTCGTTCTTCAGCCAGATTGGGATCGGACAAATACTCGATTCCCTCCACCACCATGCAGCGGCAGCGGGCACAAGTTCCTCTTTTGCAAAAAGAGTTCCAGTCGACGTCATTCCGCTCGGCCAAGTCAAGCACCGTCATGCCTAGAACGGGAGCCACGCTGCGCTGAACTTCGCGGCCTGTAAGCTCAATGATCGGATCCGGTACGGCTTCGATCATCTCTTCCGCTGCCGGGTTCAACGATTTATCTCCCCCGCCTTTTTTGTTTTTCCAGAATTTAAACACGCGTTATCCCCCTATGCATGTAATCATCAGGTTATGTAAGAAATCCTTCATTTATTATACTGGAAAGTTTAAAAAATCAACATGCTTACTCTTATCTATTCTATGACATTGACATCACGGAATTGGAACTCTATGAAAATTTTGCTATACTAGCGTATGCTAGACCAAATTCCATATTCTATGAAATCATTCTATTATTTAATGGATCGGAGGAAATACAAAAGCATGCTGCATAAACGAATAGGAAAAACAGCTGTCGCTGCCGCGCTTGCCTTATCCTTTATCGGAACCGCACCCCATATCGGTCAGGTACATGCTGAGCCTGCCATTTCGGTAAAGCTGGATGATGTGACACTAACCTTCGATGCGGCTCCGCGGGTAGACAAAGGGGTCACCTACGTTCCATTCCGGACGGTCGGTGAAGCATTGGGCATTCAGATCACGTGGAACAGCAAGACGCAAACCGTCAAGGCTATAGGCAAGGTGAAAGGTCAAACGACGGAAGTCCTGCTTCAGGTGGGAAGCACGACGGCGACCGTCAACGGTAAAAAAGTAAACCTTGCAGCTCCGCCAGTCCAACGGGAAGGCCGCGTGCTGATCCCGCTTAGCTCTTTCAGCAGCCAATTCGGTGTCGACGTCGGCTGGAATCAGGCGACTCGTACGGTCTCTCTCGTATCGCCCCAGCGCGAAATGCATTTGAGAGCCTTCTATGCTTTGCAATCTTTCCAAGAGCGGGATCTCGTGGGATCCATGAATTCAGTCGCTTTTGGCTGGAGCCGCATCGATCGTGATGGCCAGTTTACGCTTCAAGGCGACGAGTATCGTCTGCCAGGGGCGGCCGGCGACGTGACCCCGCAATCGATTGTTGCGGATGCGGCGGATCAGGAGATTAAACCGTACCTTATGGTTTATGCTCTGGACGGAAACGGAGAATTAACCAAAGTCCTGAGCGACAGCAGTCTGCGCGAAAAGTCCATTGAAGGCATCACAACCGCGGTTGCCGATAACGGGTTCGGCGGCGTTGTGCTTGATTTTGAAGGACTCGGTTTTAAATTGGATGCCGTGAAGCAGCAGAAGCTGCTCAATGATTACGTCAAGCAATTGAAGGCGGCATTGCCAAATGACATTGCCCTGTCCTTAGCGGTCCCGCCATTGAATAGCGCCTATAAAGGCTATGATTACAAGACGCTGGCTTCCATCGCTGATGATCTCATCGTTATGGCTTATCAATACAATCCGGTCGGAACCAAATCTCAGGTTCCCGAACCAAACAGTCTGGTGGACCAAGCGATCCAGTTGGCACTCCAAGCAGGTGTCCCGAAGCAGAAGCTCCTGCTCGGCATCAGTTTAAGCAGTGAAACCGCCACTTCCGTTGACGACAAGCTCGGCTTGGCCAAGCGTTATGATCTGAAAGGTGCTGCTTTCTGGCGCCTTGGCTTGTTCCGTCTCTATAATAATGGAATAGAAGCTGCTGTGAATGCCTCTGTTGTTAAGGAGTAACCGAACAACCTCTGTGGGATGATAGACTTATCGTAAGAAAAACGTCTATCGACGTACTTTCACAGATGACAGATCGCAGTTAATAGATGTTTTTCTTGCGATATCAGGAAGTCACAAGCTTTCGAAGTTTATACTTTCTGATATCTAAAAAAAGAAAGCCTGACAAGGGCATCCCTTTGTCAGGCTTTCTGGTTATGTATCGAACCCTAAACTGCAACGTAATCCAATTAGCTTGCGCTTCCTACCAGCTTCGCATAGTTTTCTTGACTCAACACACGACGCGCCGTGACATAACGCGGCTCGTAATATGAATCGCTAAGCTTGCTGATTCTGACTCCCTTGCTGCTGGAAGCATGCGCAAATTGTCCGTCACCAATGTAAACGCCTGCATGGGAAATTCCGCTGCCACTTGTATTGAAGAATACCAAATCTCCGACCCGCAGATCTTCGCGATCCACATGTTCACCGGCTTTAGCCTGGCTTTGGGAAGTGCGTGGAAGATCCATATCAAAATTTCTAAACATGTACAGAATAAATCCGGAGCAATCAAACCCGCTGGTGGTCGTTCCGCCCCATTTGTATGGAGTTCCTACCAATTGCTTCACTTGATACTGAAAATTCGGTTGTTGATCAGCAAATGCTGATACGGCACCAGAAGAAAAAATAATTGCAGACCCTAGCAAAGTGATGACAAACTTCTTCAAAATATGTTCTCTCCTTCGATGCCTACGGAGTTAGCTAAAGGTTCGGTTGAAGGTTCCCTATACTCTATATACAAGAGTAATTCACCCAAGACGGTTCCCCCGTTTTCACAAACGAAATTCGGCAAAATTCATTAACGTTTTGTAACCTTCTCTTAATATAGTATACAAGGAAGGATGCTGTCAATAATATCCTAAGAATCTATCGTTTTATGTTTGGAACTGTCGTAAAGATGGTTAATTTCGGGCGTCCATTTGTTAACCATCTCACACAGTCATGACAATTATGTAACTCTGCTTTCCTGTTCGAGCTGCTTTTTTTTAGTAAACTAGCAACTTTTAACAGATTTGTACGTTTACATATTCAGAAAAGAAATTAAAGAGGTGATCGACCACTTATGAGTCAAATTACGATGGCTGAAGCTTTGGCTGTCCGGGCAGCAATCAATCGTCTCATGAATCAATTGATGTCGGAACGCTTGAACAACAGCAGCACGATCATTGAAAAAGGGGAAACGGCGGAATATCCTGCACGCAGCGTGGATGCCATTACGGAGGAGATCGAAGCCGCCGCGGCGGATTACAGAAAGCTGGATTTGCTGATGGCCATCTCCAATACAACGCAAACCATTAGCTGGAACGGCTCCGACATGACTATCATGGAAGCGATCGAGCTGGCCAAACAGATACGCAGCGATATCGGACAGCTTGCTCATCTCGGCTCCCGCAAGAAGCTGGAGCGGCAGAGCAGCCGTGGCAGCGGAGACGGTGCCGTAACGCTGTTCAACGTCGCCTTATATGATCCGGAAGCTTATCAGGCGCAAGCGCGCAAGAAGGAACGCGAAGTAACCAAGCTCTCTTCACTGATTGAACATGCCAATCATACGTCCATGATTACGTTTGACGCATCGAAGTACATGGAATAGCGGCAGCCGCCGGCTCCAAGCCTGCAGGTCACTCCACGTGCGGGTTTGGAGCCGGCGGTTTCCGCCGGCGGGCGGGAAAGTGCGAGCAACCGCTTATTGTTTGTCGGATACAAACAAACCTAACCAGGAAACCAAAAACTCGCCTCCAGTGAAAACGGATGACGGCTTACGGTTCACGCCTATCACTTGTCACATGTTACGGACTTATAACGAAAAAAATGATCGCTCCGTTTCCCGCTCTCTCCATAAATAATTGGAAAGCCGCCCTTGAAGGGCGGCTTTTGTCTAATTCGCTTAAGCTCGGTTAACATGAAACTATGTTGCCGATCCGAACGCTTTTTATCTAACCTCTATTTCATTCTTTATCCTATCCGTAACGTTCTCTTTACACATAGGCTACTGGAACAAGGCCGCAGCTCCAACCAGACCCACATCGTCCCGAAGTCCTGCAGGAACGATTTCGTACGTACCCAGATAGGATGGCATGACCAGCTTATCTGTCATTTCCCGCAGCTGCGGGAATAGAAGCTCGCCTGCTCTGCTTACTCCCCCTCCAATCACGATACGATCGGGGTTAAAACTGTGAATGACGTTAACCAGACCAAGCGCCATGTAATAAATAGCACGATCGATGACCTCCACAGCGACGGGGTCATGAAGACGTTTAGCCTCGAATACATGCTTGGCGTTGACGCCGGCCTCGGCTGCGGCCAGTTCAGAAATTACGCTGGGCTGGGTGAGCATCCGCTGGGATGCTGCCAAACCGATGGCCGTTCCTGAAGCAAATACCTCCCAGCAGCCGTGGCTGCCGCAATTACACTGCGGACCGCTCGGATCAATGATATGATGCCCAAGCTCCCCTGCAAAAGAACTGCTGCCCAGGAACAGCTTCCCGTCCAGCACGATGCCTGAACCGATGCCTGTGCTTAGCGTCACGTATATCATGTTCGTCGACCCTCTTCCGGCACCTCTTACATACTCTCCCCATGCAGCTGCATTGGCGTCATTCAGCACCTGAACCTCCGTATGCAGATCGCGTTCCATCCAAGCTTTGAGAGGAACATTGGTCCATTCCGGCAGATTCGTACCATGAATGACAATTCCCTCCCGGCTGTTAACCGTTCCGGGTGAAGCCATGCCTACGCCTCGAAGCGGGTGACCGCCCGACACGCTGCGAATCATGTTCGTAATTCGCGCGACCACTTCTTCGGCCGTACGCGCACCCGCTGTCTCCATTTGCTCCCGGTTCAGCAGCTGTCCTTCGGAATCAAAGAGCGCTGCCGCGATCTTCGTACCCCCAAGGTCAACGCCAACCACAAATTCTTGCTGTTTATTCCATACGGTTTGCAATTTTTGTTCACCTGTTTCCGATAGGTTTGCTACTTCTATTGATGTAAGCTGTCAGCCAATGATCGCAGCTCAACCGGATCAATGGGCTTCAGCCCTGATCGACCGTACCGTACGGCTGAGCCGAAATGCACCTCGCTCACACCGGTCTGGTCGATAAAATCATGTATGATTTCCCACTTCAGGCCATTACCAGCCAATATTTTCAGCTCACTGCCTGCCGTTTGTTCTACAAGCTCCCGAATTCTTGGGATGGCTTGCGGTGCAGGCTGCGGTCCTCCCGACGTTAGGACGCGGGTAACGGACGGGTATTTCTGCAAGGTACGCAGCCCTTCGAGCTGATCCTCCAATTCATCAAAGGCCCGATGGAACGTGACCTGCATATCACCTGTCCATTCCAGCATTTTGACCAAGGAGACCTCGTCAATCTTCCGTTCCGGGATCAGCATACCAAGCACTACGCCAGCTGCACCTGCCTTGCGGATCGCCTTAACCTCCGCGATCATGGTAGCAATATCATGTTCGTTGTACACAAAGGATCTGCTATGAGGTCTGACCATGACATGAACAGGAATCTGAACAGCTTTCACAACCTCTTCAACGAGCCCGATTCCCGGCGTAAGCCCGCCTTCGGTTATCGCCGTGATTAATTCCAGACGATCCGCGCCATTCTTCTCTGCCGTGATGGCATCATCCACGCATGTTGCGATAATTTCAAGCAGCATCGTCGTCACTCCTTACTGAAGTTGATTCTTTAAGCATGGAGAAACTGCTTCTCCACATAATCCGCCAACAATCTCGCGCCATATCCGGTAGCCCCCGCTGCGGAATGGGGGAATTCCCGTTTATACTGGACCGTGCCCGCCATATCGATGTGCACCCATTTCATGGAATCGGCCACAAAATGCCGGATAAACAGCGCGGCCGTTATAGCGCCTGCCAACGTTGACGTACCGACATTTTTCAGATCGGCATAATCGCTCCTAAGATCCGATTCGTACTCATCCATCAGCGGCATAGGCCATAGACGCTCTCCGTTACGCTCACCGATCTCAACCAAATCGGCCGTAATCTGTTGATCGCCCCAGATACCCGCAATTTCCAAGCCCAGTGCGGCTCCGACATTACCGGTGAGGGTTGCGATATCAATCACCTTATCTGCGCCAAGATTCGCAGCGTGCAGCAGGGCATCCGCAATGATCAACCTTCCTTCCCCATCCGTATTCGCGACCTGAACGCTTAAGCCATTCGGATAGTGAACGACGGAAGAAGGAAGCATCGCATCCGGTCCCGATAAATTATCCGCAACGGCTATCAGCGCCGTGACTCGTACCGGAGCTTTTTGCGATACCAGAATATCCATGGCACCCACGACGGCTGCAGCCCCACCCATATCCATACGGGCATCGCTGATGTCTCGGCCAATTTTGACGTTCATCCCGCCCATATCAAAGGTTACGCCCTTGCCGATGAGCATGATATGAGGGCTCCCCTTCTCGGAATCCACTCCATTATAGGAAATCTCAATCATGGCAGGCTCATATTTACTTCCAGCGCCCACAGCGATTAGTCCGTTCATCTGCCGGTCATGGAGCTCTTGTCCGCGATACACATGAAGCTGAACGGGTGCCTTCTTGAAACGATCCTCGACCACTGCAACGAATGCTTCCGGGTTTAACGTTTCCGGAGATTCATTCACCAAGTCTCGAGTGAGCTGCGTCCCTTCGATTCGGATTCCTGCCGTCTGTATGATGGCTTCCAGCTCTTTACGGGAAAGCCCCTGCCAATCTTCTTGTCGAAGATTTAGGGACAGGGCTTGCAGATTGGCCGTGACCCCGCGATGCTTATTGAATTGATATAATCCGTACATCCAGCCTTCAACCCACGCCTGGAGTTCTTCCTCCTCCGAAATCCGGGAAGAACCCCTGCCATCCCCGTTTGTTGCGCGGATCAGCACTGCGCTTGATTTATTCTCCTTGAGCAGCGCTCTCGCGGCTGAAGCGCCCGTTCTGCGCACTTGCTCCAACGTGAGGTTCGAACGCTGCCCCATGCCGACAACGAGATCGTCCGCTTCTTGATCGGAGCGGCCATAGAACCACGTTAGCGTCATGCTATGTTTACGAGATTCCTTTAAACGAAAATGAGACTCCTCGCCCTCATAAACCACATATATCGAAGTTTCTGCCAATGAAGCTTCATCGATTGTGATGTTCATATCGAGGCTTTCCCTCCTTTATAAGAGAATCAACACCGTTATGCGTTTTTCATGATTTCTTCGTCATATAAATGGCATGCCACCTGATGCCCTGGCTCAACCTCACGGTAAGCAGGCGTGATCTGTTTGCATACTTCCATGCAGGATGGACAGCGTGTATGGAAGCGGCAGCCTGTCGGCGGATTCACCGGACTCGGCAGATCGCCCTTCAGAATGATCCGTTCCTTCTTCTGCTTCGGATCCGGAACGGGCACCGAGGACAGCAGCGCTTGAGTATAAGGATGCAGCGGGCGATCGTACAGCGTATCCTTATCAGCCGTCTCCACGAGCGCGCCCAGATACATGACGCCGATCCGGTCGCTGATATGCTCAACCACGCTGAGATCATGGGAGATGAACAGATAAGTCAGGCCGTATTCCTCCTGAAGATCCTGCAGCAGGTTCAGCACCTGCGATTGGATGGAAACATCCAGCGCGGACACCGGCTCGTCGGCCACGATCAGATTCGGACGCACGGACAGCGCTCGGGCAATGCCGATCCGCTGACGCTGCCCGCCGCTGAACTCATGGGCAAAGCGTTCGGCGTGGAAGCTGTTCAGTCCGACCGTTTCCAGCAGCTCACAAGCCAATTTATCCCTCTCTTTGGTGCTCAGCTTGGTATGAATCAGCAAGGGCTCCGCGACCAGTTCTTTGACCTTCATTCTTGGATTAAGGGAAGCATAAGGATCCTGGAAGACCATCTGCATATCTTTCCGCAGCGGCCGCATCTGATTCTCGTTGTATCCGCTAATATCGGTTCCGTTAAAAATCACTTCGCCGCTATTCGGCGTCAGCAGACGGGTTACCAAGCGGCCGGTGGTCGATTTGCCGCAGCCGCTCTCGCCAACCAGACTGAAGGTCTCGCCCTTATGGATTGCGAAGGAGATGCCATCCACGGCACGAAGCTGCTTGGATGTACCGAAGAACCCCTTTTTCACCGTGAATGATTTCTGCAAATTCTTTACTTCTAATAGAGGTGTTTCTTTCATGCGGTTTCTCCTCCCTTCGAGTGACCTTCTTGTGTCAGCCAGCAGCGGCTCTTACGATGTTCCTCATGTGCGACAGGGAGAAGCTCCGGCTCCTGAGAGAGGCACTGCTCCATCACAAACGGACAACGCGGAGCAAACTTGCAGCCTTTCGGCATGTTCCTTAGATCCGGCACATTCCCTGGAATGGATTCCAAACGGCGCACCTTTTGTCTAAGCTTAGGCACCGAGTTAATAAGTCCTTTGGTGTACGGATGCTGAGGATTCTCAAACAATTCCTCGACTGTCGCCTCTTCCACGACTCTGCCTGCGTACATGACAACCACCCGGTCGCACATTTCCGCGACGACGCCAAGGTCATGGGTAATGAGCAGCATGCCCATTTCCTGTTCGGTCTTGAGTCGATTCATCAGATCCAGGATTTGAGCCTGAATCGTAACATCAAGGGCTGTGGTCGGCTCATCCGCTATCAGCAGCTTCGGATTGCAGGACATCGCCATCGCAATCATGACCCGCTGCCGCATGCCGCCGGACAATTGGTGCGGATAGTCATCCACAACCTCATCGGCTCTCGGAATACCAACAAGTTGGAGCGAATCGATGGCATGCTGCCGCGCTTTCTTGCGGCTGTACCCCAAATGCAGCATAATGGCTTCCTCCAGCTGCTTCCCGATACGAAGGACGGGATTCAGCGACGTCATCGGCTCCTGGAAGATCATGGCCAGCTCATTTCCGCGATAGCGGCGCATTTCTTTTTCCGACATTTGCACGAGATCCTTGCCCTCAAAGCTTACCGAGCCCCCGGATATTCGACCGGGCGTATCTTTAAGAAGCCTCATGATGGACAGGGAGGTTACGCTTTTGCCGCATCCGGATTCACCAACGAGCCCGAGCACTTCGCCTTTATTGATGTGAAAATCCACTCCTGCTACGGCAAGCACGGATGAGCCATCGCGTTTGAACTCGGTTTTGAGACCTTTTACTTCAAGCAATGTTTGCGTCACGATCTATCCCCCCTATTAGTTTTTCGTCTTCGGATCAAGGGCATCATTCAGTCCGTCACCGATCAGGTTAAATGCAAGCACGGTCAGGAATATGAGAAGTCCCGGATAATACACGATATGAGGTGCAATGCTCAAGTAATCGCGCCCCATGCTGAGCATGGCGCCCCAGTCCGGTTCCGTCGGCTTGGCTCCAAGTCCGAGGAAGCTTAACGATGAAGCTGCCAGAATGGCGCCGCCGATTCTCATCGATACGTTCACAATGATGCTGGGAACCGTCTCGGGAAAAATATGCTTCCAGATAATCCGGTTATGCTTGGCGCCCATGGACCGTGCTGCCTCTACATATAAAGACTCCTTCGCGGAGAGTGTCACGCTTCGAATGATTCTGGCAAACGACGGCGTCCCGAAGACCGCCACCGCGATCACCACATTGGATAAGCCCGGTCCCAAAATCGCCACGATCCCGATGGCAAGCAGCAGGTCAGGAAATGAGAACATGACGTCACTTCCCCGCATAATGAGACGGTCGATCCAGCCGCCATAGTAACCGCTGATCAGACCAAGAATCGTACCGAGAATGGCGGATATAAATACAGCACTTAAGCTGACCGCCATGGTCAACCTTGTTCCGTCGATCAAGCGGCTCAGAATATCACGGCCGTACTCGTCCGTACCTGCCCAATGGGCAGCCGACGGGCCTTGCATCATCGCATCATAGTTCGGCTCATTCGGAGGATACGGAACGATTTGCGGACCGATCACCGCCAGCACTAACAATAACAAGATAAATCCGCTTGATATAACGGCAAGCTTTTGCTTCATGAATTTAGACGTAAACGCTTTGAATTTACCAGTTGCCTGACTCTTCGCAAGCGTATCCTCCGGTACGGAGGAATTGACCGTCACTGTTGAATTGTCGCTCATGGGTTCCCCCTCCTATTTCGATGCATACCGGATTTTTGGATTCAGTACACCGTACAATAAATCGACAATCAGGTTAATCAGGATAAATTCGGCTGCAAACAGCAGTAAAAGCGCTTGAATGACGGTATAATCCCGGAACGCAATCGAGTCTACCAAGAGACGCCCCATGCCAGGAATACTGAATACCGTCTCAACCATAACGGAACCGCCCAGCAAAAATCCGAACTGCAGCCCAGCAACGGTTACGACCTGAATCAGGGAGTTGCGCAGCGCGTGTCTGCCGACAACGACGAATTCCCGCAGACCCTTCGCGCGTCCCGTCCGGACATAATCCTCACGCATCGTCTCCAGCATCGAAGTACGGGAGTATCTTGCCAGCATGGACATAATCCCTGCCCCCAGCGTAAAGGATGGCAGAATATAGGACTGCCAGCTGTCGACACCGCCTGTCGGGAACCAGCCCAGCTCAACGGAGAAAATTTGAATAAGTACAAGACCAAGCCAGAAACCTGGCAGGGAAATACCGGATATCGCAGTCAACATTCCGATATAGTCCGGCCATTTTCCGCGGTTGACGGCAGATATGATACCAATGATCAGACCAATGACCAGTGCCCAGCCAAGGCTGGTAAAGGTCAGGACAATCGTTGGGAAAAAGCGGCTTTCCAACATGTCCGTCACCGGCAAACCGGAAGTAACGGATACACCCAAGTCACCCTTCAACAGATCACTCATGTAGTTCACATACTGCTGCCATAGCGGCAAGTTTAAGCCTAGCTGCTCTCGAATCCCGTTGATCTCCTCAAGGGTGGCATCCTTACCTGCAACAAGTCGTGCCGGATCTCCAGGAATAAGGTGAATGAACATAAATACAAGAATGGATACAACGAACAACAGCGGGATAACACCCAGCAGCCTCTGAATTGCATATCTTCCCAAAGGATGTGCCTCCTTTCAACATGCCAGCTTTTTAAAAATACGATGGGCCGCTTCCTTATTGATTCAAGAGGCGGCCCACCACAAGGTATACGTTTAGCAAGCTCTTCGCTGCCTGATTATTTGACTTCTGCGTTGATCACGCTGATCGATCCGTCCGGAAGGGCTTTAACGCCTTCAAGATAAGCTCTCTTGCCGGTGATGACCTGATCGACCCCGAGGAATGCCCAAGGAGCGTCTTCCCAGATTTGTTTTTGGATGTTCGCATAGATTTCTTTTGCATCTTCAGCTTTTACAGATGCGTTAGCATCTTTGATCCATTGGTCTACATTGTCGTTCTTGTAGTAAGCCGTATTAGAACCAGCCGGCGGGAAGAACTCGCTGCTGAACAGACCTTTTGTTGCGCCGTCAGCATCACCTGACGAAGGGGACCAGCTTACATACCACATTTGAATTTTTGCGTTTTCCGGCGTAGCCGAGTTAATCTGATCAGACAGGGTTGCACCCTCCATCGATTTCACGTCGACTTTGATTCCGACAAGAGCCAGCTGCTGCTGAATGAACTGCATGCCTTTCATCGTTTCGGAATCGTTCTCTCCCCAGAGCTCTGCTTCGAATCCGTCCGGATAGCCCGCTTCCGCCAGGAGTGATTTTGCTTTCTCCAGATCGTAATCATAGCCGGTTTGCTCGGAGTAGTGCTGTGTCATTGAGGACATGGAAGACTTCAGCTTCGAACCCAGTCCGGATTTAACCACTTTAATGTAAGCATCCTTATCAATGGCATAGTTGATGGCTTGACGAACCTTCAGATCGTCATAAGGCTTCTTCATGGTGTTAAGGGTGATATAACGAACGATGGTGGAATCGATCTTATCAATGACAATATTGGAATCGCCTTCTACTTCAGAGACTTGCTCGGTTGGCATAGGATAGATGAAATCCGCTTCGCCCGTCTTCAGCATTGCGATCCGGGAACCGTTCTCCGGTACCGGTTTGAACGTAATGCTGTCTACCTTCGGAAGTCCTTCTTGCCAGTAATCTTCATTCTTCACAACAACAAGGCGGTCACCTTGAATCCATTCCTTGAACTTGTATGCCGCTGTACCTACAGGGTTCTTCGTGATGTCGGCACTTTCTTTAAGCGCCTTCGGGCTGATCATCAGCGCCATCGCGGTCTTGTTCAAGAAAGCGTTGTACGGCTGGCTAAGGGTGATGACAACCGTGTGGTCATCCGGAGTTTGAACATCGGCGACGGTAGAGAAGCTTTTACGCATTCTAAGGTTGTTCTTTTCATCCATGATGCGATCCAGGTTGGCTTTTACAGCTTCTGCGTTGAAATCCGTTCCATCATGGAACTTCACGTTCTGGCGCAGATTGAATGTGTAAGTCAGGCCGTCTTCGCTGATCTTGTAGTCTTCAGCCAGTACAGGAACGAGTTCCATCTTGTCGTTGAAGCCCATCAAACCTTCGTACATTGTGCGTGCACCGGAAATGGAGTGCGTGTCTCCGGCATTGTGAGGGTCAAGCGTGATGAAGTTGGCGTTAATCGCAATGACAACATCTTTGTTATCTTTTGTCACCGGCTTGCTCTCGCCGCCGCCTTCGCTTGCCCCTTTGCCGCTTCCGCTGTTTCCGCCGCAGCCTGCCGCAACAATCGTAAATGCGAGCAGCAGCATGAGCAGTGACCATGTTCTACCTTTGAATCTCATTGTTTTACTCCCCCTTTGATGTAGTGAATATCTATAGATTCACTCGCCGCTTCAGCATATAACATCCTGCCGTTCGCCTTGAGTTCCTCACAGCTTAAACATTCCATTCGTACACCGCGCGTCGCTTCCCAACCAGCGTACCGCCATCGTTGAAAATCTCATTCGGAACCAGCGCATACAAGCGGTCGATCGTAGCCTGATCGCTGTAACCCAGGCGCTCCAGGATGGAAGCGATGATGCATGGCCATACTTGCTCGGAGCCATCGGACACTTTAAGCGAGATCGCCAAGCGTTCTTTCCGAAGACCGATGCCGTACACGCCCTTGGCGCCGCCCTTGGCAGTCAGATTGTGGTCCCGGAGTAGAGCAGAGCATACAAACTTCGTGTCTGCAATGATATCCGGGTACTCATTCATCCGTTTTGCCATTCTGGCAGCTGCCTCTGCAGTCTCTGGATCCTCGATCAAATCCGGGCATGCCAGCTTGAGGAAGGAGTAACCGATGCGGTCCAGCGGAAGCGCGAAGATAGGAAGGCCACAGCCGTCAATGCCTTGCGGAATCGAGGAAACCGGAACCTCGGCAAAATAAGCCAGCGTCTCAATGATCTCTTGCTGAACCGGATGCTCCGGCTTGTAATACGTGCTCTCGTCCCAGCCCATATGCTTGCATAGGGCAATCAAGCCGCTGTGCTTGCCTGAGCAGTTATGGAAGATTCTGCGCTTGTCCTCATGATCGCGATGGCGCTGCGCCTTGGCATCCTCGTTCAATGGATAAGTTGCACAGCAGTGCAGCGTTTCTTCCTGAATCCCGGTTTTCTTCAAAATAGATTCCAAAGCATCAATGTGGAAGCGTTCGCCCCGGTGTGAAGCAGCAAACAAGGCCGTTTCTTCCCCTGTAAGTCCGTACACCTCGTCAATCCGGCGTTTCATTACCGGTATTGCCTGGAACGGTTTAGCCGCCGATCTCAGAAAGGTCATATGATGCGGATCACCCGCTGCATAAACCACCTTTCCGTTCTCGTCTACAACACTGATCGCTCCGTAGTGGATGTTCTCCAGTACGTTTCCGCGATACTCCTCTACCAATGGCACAAATCCCATGATTTTGCTCCCCCGATCTCCAGATGAATTAATTCAATTGAAAATAACGATCCTGTGCGACAAGTCCCGACCCGATGATGACCCCATGCTCGTGAAGCTCGGATCGGACAATTGTAAAGGAATCCTGAAGCGGTTCCCAGATATACTGTGAGTAGCACAGCTCGGTGATCTCTTCATATACTTCAGGGAACTTGTCCAGAATCTCACCGCTCAATATGACGCTGTCCGGATTGTACATACTGACGACGTTATTAATCGTAATCGCCATATAGGCAAGGGCCCGATCGATCAAATAGCTTGCCCAGCGCGTTCCGGCCCGCCTCTCCGCGAACAGCTCCTCGATCGTGCGGACGGGTTTGATTTTGCTGGCTTCCGACAACAAGGACGGTATATTGATATACGTTTGGAGGCATCCGGCTTTCCCGCAGTCGCACATCATGCCTTCAGGGTCCACTGTCGTGTGACCGATTTCCCCGGCGCTGTTCGTCACCCCGCGGTAAATCTCCCCCTCCAGAATGAGCGCCGATCCGACGCCATTACCGAAGCCCAGGAGCACCGTACGGTTGGAGCCGTAGGCCGAACCCTTGAGCTGCTCCGCCAACGCCTTCACCTTCAGTTCATTGTCCACGACAGCTTCAAGCCCGGTTAGTTCCTTGAGTCTCTCGGCTAGGCTCACATTCTTCCATCCTAGCTGTACCGAAAAATTGACAATGCCGGCGTCGACATCAATGATGCCCGGCAGTCCAACGCCAATGCCGACCACCCGTCTTCGGTCGATATCGCATTCGGCGATCAGCTCTTCTATGGTTTCCGCAATCCGGGTCACCGTGACATCTGCCGTTTCATCGGATGATCTTGAAAAGCTTCCGCTGCACAATACGTTACCCTGAACGTCAATGAATCCGATATTCGCCTGATGCCGATCCAGCTCGACGCCGATCGAGATGACCGCCGTATCCAGCAGCCTTATTAAGGAAGACTTTCTTCCGCGGCCGGCCGAGGCTTGTTCTTCTGTTTCGTGAACGTATCCTTCTTCCGTCAGCTCCGATACGATCCGGCTGACCGTTGTCGGACTCATTCCCGTCTGTTTGGCAATGGCTGCTCTTGAAATCGGCTGTTCGTTCTTGATGATTTGGAATACTGTGAGTCTGTTCTGCCGCTTCATAAAGTCTTGATCATGCTTTTTCATGAAGACATCCCCTATTTAATTTCACCAGTAGATTAATTAGATCATTTTTCCAAAAAAAACGATCCGAAATCATCAAAAAACCGTGATTATTATCAAATTTATTATTTTTATTCTCCAGTGATATTAATAATAAAACGTGTTTTGTAAATGTGTCAATATATATGACACATTTAAATTATTATTTTTTTGATTCTGGAAATGTAAGTGTTTCAATATTTTACGAAAGAAATTCATTCTCGTGTATACATACAATTGACCGCGCTTCGCGCACAACATGACATCAACTTGACGCAGGATCTCCTAAAATGTAGATAACAACGTCTTTCCACCCTATGAATAAAGCCACCCGAGAAATGAATGATTGGAACATTCTTCATCTCGAATGGCTTCTAAAAGAGGAAATACATGATTTTTTCGGTGTTGTGCCGGGTCTTTAGGTGCTTTCTTGCTCGATCTTCCCACAACGAATTAAACCACCCGAGAAATAAATTCGAGGTGACCCTCAAATAATCCCGGATGGCTTATGTATAAAGAACACGTATTTTGATTAACGCATGAGCGCAGCTTAAAGCTATCATAATTTCGACTATTTATCGTAGCCTCTTTTATTTGATCGCATCAGATATGAGTTACAACTTGTAATCCTTGATCTATTTTAATCTTTTAATCTTTAGTCTCTTATCTTTAGTCTTTTGATCTTTCCTTTTGAACTTTCCAACCAGCGGAGGTTTGAGGATAGCAGATCCTTTGGGAGTCCGTTTCTACCTTACTTATTCCATTCAGGAAACGGACGGACAACAGAGCGGATAGCCTCAAACCGGAGCGCACGGAGTCCGTTTCTACCTTACCAATTCCATTCAAGAAACGGACAGACAACAGAGCGGATAGCCTCAAACCGGAGCGCCCGATAGCCTCAAACCGGAGCGCCCTACTTGTTCTTGTAATATTCAACCGCTTTATCGAAATAATGCTTCTGGTCTTCCGGCAGATCCTCAAAATAGAAAATGGCCGCAACCGGACAAGCTGCTTCGCAAGCCCCGCAGGAGATACAAATATCGGTATCGATATAGAACTGGTCATCTCCTTCTTCGATACAATCCACAGGGCAAACGTCAACGCATTCTCCCGCTTTCTCTTCGATACAAGCTGAGCCAATAACATACATTCGTGATTCCACCTTCCCGATTGTAATAATCTTTCAAACTTTCGACGGGCTATCATTGCAAAAAGTCGATCTTCATAGATTTCTTGGTTTTCTATACTTTTTATACTAAAATATATCATAATTATGTGGTTAATCATGCCAATTGTCAATGAACCGCATGAGGACAGCCTCAAAAACAGCTATTCCGGTTGACTTATAGAAGGTAAAGACATAAGATGAGACATATTGCTTTTTAACCTTTTTAGTTGAAAAAGAAAGCATTCATCGAGAAACAAGGCGGTGATTATAGTGGATCAAGAAGTCGCATACAGTACCCGCGAGTATATCATGCAAATGTTAAAAATAAATGGTGAACTCAGCACGAAATCCATTACCGAGGCACTGGGCATAACAGGCATGGCCGTCCGGCGCCATCTGGAGAGCTTGAAGAGTGAGGGTTACATCACCTATCGAACCGTGAAGCAGCCGATGGGAAGACCCGTCTCCTTATACAGTCTTACTGAATCAGCTGAGGATTTTTTCCCTAAGAACTATCATGCGCTTGCACTCGATCTGCTGAACGAGCTGCAGGACGAGGCCGGTGACGAAATGATTTCACGGTTGTTCGACAAGCGCAAAGATACATTGCTGAACAAGTATACGCCTACGGTGAAAGCCGATGCTCTCGAAGATCGCGTTGCAGCCCTTGCCCAGATTCAGAATGACAACGGATATATGGTGGATTACAAAAAAGTCACCGAAGAAGAATACCTCCTCGAAGAACTGAACTGCCCCATATCCCAAGTAGCCAACCGGTATCAACACGCATGCCGCTGTGAGCTTGACCTGTTTCAATCCTTGCTGGAGGCGGATGTGGAACGTACCGAGTGCCTTGCCAAGGGCGACAAAAAATGCGTGTACCGTATTCGAAAACAAACCGAAGCCATGCAAACATAATATCTGTTATTGCCACTTCAGGCTCCTTCCATACAGGAAGGGGCCTTTTTTTGTACTTGTCCTATCCTATTCTCTTAAATCGCAAGACATGTACAATTCTTTGAATTATTTCAGCACCAGCAGTCGATCATCCTGATCGGAGGGCACACCCCTGCCATCGGTATTGTTGGTAATGACATAGGTTTTGCCGTCATGGACTTTGACGTCTCTTAACCTGCCCTCCCCCTCCAATACCGTCTCAAGCGAGGCATCCTCCGGCCGAAATCGGTACAGCTTCTGACCGCGAAGGGTCGCCACGTACATGTAATCCTCCTCATCAAAAGCGATGCCTGAAGGAGCAATAGCCGTTTCGCTGCTGTGGTAGAGCGGGGTATTCATGCCCTCTTGCTGTTCATCCCCAATAATCTCGGGCCAGCCGTAATTGCTGCCGGCCGTTATCTCATTAATCTCATCATGTCCACCGGGTGTTCCGGACGGTCCATGCTCCGAACTGTAGAATTCACCATCCGAATTCCAAGCTAAGCCCTGCGAATTCCGATGCCCTAACGTATAGATATAAGAGCCTGCGGTCGGATTATCCGCCGGGACCTTCCCATCCAGCGTCAATCGCAATATTTTGCCTGCTAGACTTTCCTGGTTTTGCGCAAGCTCTCCTTCTCCCGAATCTCCAGTTGTTACGTATAGCATCTCGTCAGGTCCGATCGCAATTCTGCCTCCGTTATGCACATTGGAGCCAGGAATACGCTCCAGGAAGACTTGCGACTCTGTCCATTGATTCCCCTCCTGCTTCAGAAGGACCAACCGGTTCATGACCTTTCCATCCGAATCATAGGTGTGGTAGGCGAAAGCCTTGCCGGAATCCTGAAAATCAGGGGCTAACGCAAAGCCTAAGAATCCACCCTCTCCTTGATGGGCGACCGACTTCTCGGTATGTACCGATTGTCTGGTTAAGGTGCCGTCCTGGATCTGAACGATATTTCCTTCCCGCTCGCTGATATAAATCGTATCGCCGTCAAAATCGATAGACCAAGGTGTCCTCAACTGCTCTGCAAGCACTTGAACGGAGGAATCGGTTTTCTCCTCCCGATGTTCTTCCTGCCTCCCCTCTTCCTCAGAAGGGGGAGACTGTGTACAAGCAGCAAGAAGCAGCAAAACCGCGATTAACGCAGCACCAAACACCGTTCGTTTCAAAATCCAGCACCTCCCGGGTAATTTTATAGCTCCGGTGTCATCATCTGGATGCCTTGCTCCATGTCCTGCAATGAACGCAGCACAATATCCTCATCGCTAAATGATTCGATCTGGCTGCCTGCTACATAACGGGTCTCATGTCCTCGTCCGGTAATAATGATCCTGTCCTCGTCACCGGCCAATTCCACTGCTCGTTGAATGGCTTCTTTACGGTTCAGGATAACCTCCCAATTCCCCGCCTCATGCGAGGTTAAGCCACCCAACATCTCTGCCATAATCTGCTCCGGATCCTCCGAGAACGGATTGTCCGTCGTGAACAACACATAATCCGAATACGAAGCGGCAATGTCCGCCATGATCGGGCGTTTCAACCGATCCCTCTCGCCCCGGCAGCCCATCACGCATATCATTTTGCCCGAAGTGATTTCCTTGGCGGATTGTAATGTTGCCTTAAGTCCATCCGGATTATGCGCATAATCCACAACCACGCGAAATCTCCGTCCTGTTTCTATTTCTTGAAATCGTCCATGAACCCCTGCAAATTGTTCAAGACTTCTGCGAATTTCTTCAAGAGGTATCCCTTCCAGCAGGCAAGTGGTCATGGCAGCAAGTGCGTTATATACATTGTGAACACCATGCACCTTCAGTCTGAAGCCGCCCTGTCCCCATGGCGTTTCTACATGAAACGTGCTGCCCTCCGGCATATTTTGAATGTGCGTTGCCCGAACATCAGCCTCGTTATGAATGCCATAGGTTACGATCTGTGCGGATGTACGTTTTGCATAATAGGACGATGCTTCATCATCCGCATTCAGGACCGCCTTCTTCAGCATGTCACGGTTACTGTTTCCCAGCTGGGCGAACAACAGCTCCTTCGTATTGCGATAACTCTCCATATTCTGATGAAAGTCCAGATGATCATGTGATAAATTCGTAAAGACTACGGTTTGAAAATCACATCCGCGCACTCTCCCCATATCCAATCCGTGCGAAGACACTTCCAACACGGCATAGTCCCCGCCATGGGTGACCATCGTGTGAAAATAACGCTGCAGCTGGATCGTATCCGGCGTGGTATTCAGCGTCTTCTCCATATGATCTCCGATCTTCATATACAGTGTGCCAATAATGCCCGTTTTGCGGTGAGCGTCGTTCAGTATCTTTTCTACCATATGGGTTGTCGTGGTCTTGCCGTTTGTCCCGGTTATTCCGATCAGCTTCAAACGCTGTGTGGGATCTTCAAAAAATGCGTTTGCGAGAATCGGCAGAATTCTTCTGGTACCCGGTACTGTTATACGCGTTACGTTCCCTGGAAGCACCGGCAGCTCCCGCTCAGCTACGATGGCAACAGCGCCGTTGCGTATCGCATGCCGGGCATAGTCATGGCCGTCCACGTGAAAACCCGGAACACAGACGAACAGGCCGCCAGGCCGGATCTCTCTTGAATCTGTATTCAGGTTCGTGATATCCATGGAAGTACTGCCCGTTATCGTCTTAAGTATCAGCCGCTCCGTCAGTGATTTCAGAATCATGTAAGGTTCCTCATCTCGTGATGTAATCAAAATCCCATGGTCAATGGCAGTGTGATATATAAGATGTAGAATTTACGACTATGTATCGTTTTAACCAGCATTTCTTATTAACCTAACCAAGCAAACACGTTCTGAAACTTAAAAAGGCAATTTCCATGGTGATCAAACACCCGACCACGCTTTTGCTCACACCCATCCGTTCTGCGAAAGTTGCAGTTAATTTATTTGAGGATTCACCACTGATCAAATCCTGCTCAAGGTAGCGGGTACAATGACAATCCAAGACGAACACGTTCTTCGTTCTTCTTATTCCGTACCACAACAACAGAAAAGCAGCTCGATAAGGAAGCTGCTTTTCGCCTGCACAGATAAATGAGTGAATTCCTATTTCTTTTTCATGATAACGAACAGAACACCAGTGAGAATCAAAGCTGCACCGATCCAAATGGTTGGGTGTGGTGTGCCAATTGATTTGAACAGATTTTGCAGTTCTAGGCATTGCCTAGTGATCCACTTTAAACCTGCAAGATTCATGCCATATCATCCTATTTCACGGTGCGTTACTTAAATAAAATAACGGCAAACCAAGAATGAACTTCACTTCTTAGTTTGCCGCTCTTTTTGGTATTTCTCAAAACTAGTATCATCTTGCTCTAAGCTTTTTACGGGCGATGCTTTTTGTGCTTTTCACACTTTACAATGACCTTTTGTCCCGGTTTGAGGACAATCACTTTAACCTTATGATGATGTTTTTTCATAAGAACTCCTCCCTTCGAAGAAGATAATGCATTATATGCAGAATCTATAAAAATGAATTGGACGAATAATTAATGAAAAAAATGAAGGTCCTGAAAGGATCAGTAAAGAATCCCTCAGCTTCCGAGTACATGATATGCTCTCAGTTTCCTCAAAAGCCTCCACCGGGTGAAGTCACCGCTAAAGCTTGGTTATAATAAAAAGCGTGATTAGCTCCTTTTTTTGAATCATCTGCCCCATTCATACAGCTGGGCGCGTGAATAAGGCATCCAAATTTATTTTGGATGCCTTTAGATGTTAACCCTGGTATATTCAATGCGCGTAAGTGAGAGCCTCTATAATGTATTCACTTAAAATCCCCAAGTACGGAGTATTATTACAAGTAGAATAAAGAGAACGAGAATAACACCAAGACTACTACCATACCCAGAACCTTCATAGCCGCTCATTCATCATTACCCCTTTCCATTTGGAATAATACATCATATGAAAGGGAATCTGATAAGGCAAAGGCAGGAGGTAATAGTCAGAGGCATAATTTATAAGAACAAAAATGCATCAATAGGAAGTACCTGGATAGCCCTGTTCATTACCTGTATTTCCACTATATCGATGAGCATGTGGAACCCTGCCATCTACTGTGGTATAACCCTCAAAATAATGATAGTGCCCACCACCTGCCAAGGGAATGGCAGGGCCAGTTGTTCCTCTGATCATGTGCTTGTGTTGGTCATTAAATGATGTTTGGGCATGATAATTATGGACGTGTGGAACACCACTTGGAGCTGGTTCAGTTACACCCACGTAATGATGAAAATGTCCAACATCAAAGGATGTATCTCCTTCAAAGGGATGCACATGAACGTTAACCGGTCTTCCATCCCAGGATGTAAGAAAGAGTTGATGTGAATGTCCCGAATCGGAGTCATTGGAATGAACAACAAACCCCGTTATTTGTATTTCCATCAAATAGATGCCTCCCTCATATCATGATTTCTTTCGTGTTTGCCTTCATGCCACACCATATCCCACCTTTCGGCACACTTAATAAGACAACCATTTATATTTGCTTGATAGCAAAGTATATGGGGATGACAAGTTTCAATATGCTATTGGAAACTAAAATCGAAAAGAAGGCATTTTGTATTCTCCGCCAAGGATAGGTGGCGCTTGCATGCGTCAGTCGTTTTTTCTTATGCTGCTCGCTTCCTTGGAAAGAATGCTCATTCACCTTCCATATACTGGAACCTCCATTTGATTCATGCATATTTAGCCTTAAGGGGCTGATCTTATGTTTTTACTAATACTCGACGTTCTGAGCGTATCGGTCAACGTTCTGATCATTTTGTTCGGTCTGTCTGTTGGTGCCATTAATATAGAGATCGGCATATCTATCGATCGTCCAACAAATCCATTTGAAATGAGGTGAATATATCATGAAAAAGATGAACTGGCCCGGACGAACCAAGTTGGAAAATTTATCTGGTAACGCCACCCTGGTTCTGGATGTTATTCTCCATATCCCTCGTTGGATCATGAGGCTTTTTTAATGGGGGATCCCCTCCTCTGACGTTAGATACTATTCACAAGCAGCCGTCGGTGTATTTCATCCCCCCGGGGTGTACCTTCCTGTTCTGGTAACTTGGCTCGTGCAGCTCTTTCTTGATCTCGTACTCCTTACCAACATAAAGAATATGATGACTGGAAGCGTTAGCCATGTTACGCTGGAAGTAAGCGGTTGCAATCCTGGAATTAAAGAGGGGTTAATGCAGCCTGCCGTTTATAAAACGCGGACAGAGGATCCGCCTCGCTACATTCATTTCTGCTTGAAAGGAGAACCATCGATGGGACCGTTCACTGACGATTTGCTTCAAAATAAAGTCGTACTGATTACGGGAGGCGCCACCGGGCTTGGGCGAGCCATGGGAAAGAAATTCGCCCAGCTTGGCGCCAAACTCGCCATATGCGGACGCCGTGAGGAAGTTCTGCAGCAAACGGCTGCAGAACTAAGACAGCAGGGCTGCGAGGTATGGTACAAGAGCTGCGATGTTCGGGACCCTGCGCAGATCACGGCTCTTGTCGAAGCGGCAGAGCTGCATTACGGCGGCATTGATGTACTTGTCAACAATGCGGCCGGGAATTTTATCAGCCCTACGGAACGTCTATCCCCTCGGGCTGTAGATGCCGTGCTGAACATTGTGCTGCACGGCACCTTCTACGCAACCCTTGAAGTTGGCAAACGCTGGATTGAGCAAGGCAAAAGCGGAACAATGCTCAACATCGTCACGACTTATGCCTCAACAGGCTCTGGCTACGTGGTCCCTTCTGCAGCCGCAAAAGCGGGCGTGCTTGCGCTGACACGGTCCCTCGCGGTGGAATGGGCCCCTTATAGCATCCGTCAGGTAGCGATCGCCCCGGGTCCGTTCCCCACCGAAGGCGCCTGGTCAAGATTATCGCCCACGCCGGACCTGGAGCAAAAAATGATCAACCGCATCCCCCTAAGGCGAGTTGGGGATGCGGAGGAACTAGCCAATCTGGCCGCATATCTCATTTCCGATTATGCCGGTTACATAAATGGCGATGTGATCACCATCGATGGCGGCGAATGGCTGCGGGGTGCGGGGCAGTTCAACGACTTGGCGGAAGTGACCCATGAGCAGTGGGATCGGCTGGCCGAGCTGACGCGTAAAGGAAAATAACCTCATACGTAAAAACATCCATCTATCGCTGTGCTTTCATAGTATACAGAATGGTGTGGATCGTAGTTTACAGCTTCGCTGAGAACTTATACATTCTATAATCTAAATAAGCCCCAAGCCGTGAGCATCATGTGACTGCTCCTGGCTTGGGGCTTATCTTGCGTCAGGTGTTACGTTATTCGTCGTAGGAGTCTACCAGCAAGGCGTACACGATGCCTGGCCCGTGAACGCCAATCGTCAGATCGTTCTCAATATCGGCAGAGCGGCTCGGGCCTGAAATAAAATGGATTCCCGCCGGCAGCTGCTCGCGTCCGGCCTGATCGAACTGAACCAGAATCTCGCCTAGCCGGGTAACCATTCGCTCTATGGGGATGATAGCCATCAACACGGTCGGCAGCAGGCTGACGGATCTGCCTTTATGCGGGGCCGATTTCACCGTAATCGAACCGGTGTAAGCCGCTGCGTAATCCGCCATGACAACGCCAAAATCAGCTCTGGCAGCTACAGCCCTCCAGTCCGTGTCCGCTGCATCATTCCAGGAGAGAACAAGTGCCTCCGGCAAGCTCTCTTCCAGCCCCAGACGATCCAGCGCATCCTCCTGCTGACGAAGAATCGTAGCCGCACTCATCTCCATCGCTTTGTCCCTAATAAACCGGCTGACCTCTTCAAGATGGTTCAGCCTTACAACATGGCCCCCGGCCGCTTCAAAGTTGGCGGTAAACTGCGTAATCCTCTCCTCGAGCGGCCACTCAAATTCTTTCCAGAAGTCGGGGGCACCGCGAAAAGGGTGCTCCGGAGCGGTGCGAACCCGGTCTCTTCCCAGCTTCGCTGCGATTCCATCCATGAACAGTTCCTGCTTCTTGCGAGACTGTTCTTCAAGACGGCTCAGCCAACTGCGATTGGTTTCGTCAGTCATGGGCATTCTCCCCCTTTCCGGACTTCTGCTGCTGAAGCCGCTCTTTCAATCGGTTTGCGATTTCAGGGTCCATTGTCCCCGAGGTGCTTCGAATATCCTGCTCCATCTCCGGCCACCGGTCACGGAAGGATTGCTTGGGAAGACTCGGGGTTACCCTGTACGAATTCCACCCCTTCAAAGGACCGATCCGCGTTCGGATCTCCCCGCCTCGCACTACCAATTTCTGGCCCCACTTCCCGAGGGATACCACGCTGCGGTAACGCTTGGCATTCCCCATGATCGCCGAGAAGCCCTTCATTCCCATTGCTTCCAGCTTGTCACCGCGCCCGGCTTCAATCTTCCGGCGGCGGAGGGATACCAGCATATCATGCAGCGGAATCTTCACGGGGCATGCTTCATAACAGGCGCCGCACAGGCTGGATGCGTTGGCGATATCGTCCCATTCCGCGACATTCTTGTTTAAGGCCGGCGTTAATACGGCACCGATTGGGCCGCTATACGTGCCTCCATAGGCGTGCCCGCCAATATGGCGATATACGGGACAAGCATTCAGGCAGGCGCCGCAGCGTATGCAGTTGAGCAGCTCCTGAAATTCGGGGTCGCCGAGCTGGAGAGAGCGCCCGTTGTCGATGATGATAATATGCATTTCGTCCGGCCCATCGGCGTCCAGCTTTCTCTTCGGTCCGCTGATGCCGGACATGTATACCGTCAGTTTCTGACCGGTCGCCGACCGCGGCAGCAAGGTAGCCATCACTTCGAGATCCGCCCATGACGGAATAATCCGCTCCATGCCCATCAGGGTGATCTGTGTCTTCGGCACGGTTGTCACCATACGGGCATTGCCTTCATTCTCGAACAATACCATCGAGCCCGTTTCGGCGATCGCAAAATTACAACCCGTCATACCAATGTCCGCTTCAAGAAACTTCTCGCGCAGCTTCATGCGGACGAACCCCGCCATAATCGCCGTATCGGGCGGCAGCGTTTCACCCGCCTCTGCTGATAACAGCTCCGCGATCTGGTAACGGTTCTTATGGATGGCGGGAATGATGATATGAGAAGGCGTTTCATCCGCAAGCTGAATAATATACTCGCCGAGATCCGTTTCCACGGCCTCTACCCCGATCGAGTCGAGCGCCTTGTTCAGATGCAGCTCCTCGGACACCATCGATTTTGACTTCACGACGGACTTGGCCGACTTATGCTCTGCAATCTGCAGGGAGATCGCGACCGCTTCTTCCGCCGTCTCCGCAAAATGGACATGGGCTCCGTTCGCCCTGGCCTGTTCGGCAAACTCATTCAAATAGTAATCCAGGTGCGCAATGGTATGGAGCCGAATTTGGCGCCCCCGTTCCCTCCACGCATCCCAGTTGCCATGCTCCTCCGACGCAAGCTTTTTGCCAAGCCGCAGCCGCTCTGTCGTAAACTTCACCGCATTGCGCAGAAAATCATTATTAAGGGCATAACCTGCACGCTCCTTAACCGTCTGCGCTCTCGTCTCAGCTGTGCTCATGCACGCTCACCCCCTCATACAGAAGCTCGGCTAAATGCTTGACCTGAACCTTCTCGCCCCGGTGACGCAGATTGCCGGCAATGTTTAAGAGGCAGGCCATATCAAGTCCGACCAGCACGGACGCCTCGGTTTCCAGCACATGATCGCTTTTCTCCGTTACCATCGCGCCTGAAATATCCGCCATTTTCACGGCAAACGTTCCCCCGAATCCGCAGCAATCCTCGGCAAAAGGCAAGGGAACAAGCTCCAGCCCCTTGACGTGGCTGAGCAGTTTCATCGGCTGCTCCTTAACGCCGAGCAGGCGGCTTCCGTGACAGGATGGATGATAGGTTACCTTTTGCGGATAAACGGCGCCTACATCCGTCACCCCCAGCACGTCAACAAGGAATTGCGTAAACTCATAGCATTTGGATTGAAGCGCTTTCGCTTTATCCAGGTATAAAGGATCGTCCTTGAACAAATCCGGATAATGATGAATCATATACGTGCACGAGCCGGAAGGGGACACAACGAAGTCGCTATCGTCAAAAGCGTCCAGAATCGTCTTGGCACTTATGCGAGCATCATCCCAATACCCACTGTTGTAGGCCGGTTGGCCGCAGCAAGTCTGGATTTCCGGGAATTCCAGCTGCACCCCGTACCTTGCCAGCAATCTTGCCATCGATTCAGCCACCCGCGGGAACAAGGCATCGCTGAGACAAGTGACAAATAATGAAATCTTCAACATCTTCACCCCGCTAATCATCAGGATATGGACCGAAGGATCGGCCTCTAGCAAGAACCCCCCCGGAACGGGGGGATTCCATGTTGATATGTTATAGTAGCTTCCTCTATACAGATTCGATCTTGATGCCCAATGCTCGATAAGGTGCCGCTTCCTCTTCCGTCAATCTCCGATCGGTGATGATCAGATTCACTTGGGAGAGATCGGCAACCTGCGCAAAAGCCTGCGTACCGAATTTGCTGGCATCGGCGAGGAGAATGGTCTCATCCGTCATTCCGATCATTTTATGCTTGATTCTCGCTTGAAGCTCATTGGATTCGCTAAGACCCCGCTCGATGTGCACACCCTTGCATGACAGAAAGGCTTTATCCACGTAGTAAGCATCCAGCGAGCGCTCCGCAAGCGGACCGACAAAGGACAGGGAGCGATGAGCCAGAATACCGCCTGTGGAGATCACCTGAACCCTCTCCTTGGTGCTCAGCTCAGCAGCTACCTTAATCGAATTCGTCAGCACGGTAATCGGAATATCCGGTATGATTTTCGCCATATACCAAGCCGTTGAGCTTGCATCCAGCAGGATGCGATCATTCGGATGGATTCGCTTGACCGCTTCCTCCGCGATCCGCTGCTTCTCCAGCGCATGCATGATTTCCCGTTCAGCATACGGTATTTCCGGCTGCGACCGCTGAATTTCCGGTTGATCCTTCACGCTAACCGCTCCGCCATGGGAACGGCGCAGGCGCCCTGCTTGCTCCAGCCTGTCAAGATCGCGGCGAATCGTTTCTTCCGTTACACCGCAGAGCTGACTCAGCTCGGAGACTCTGATGCTCCCTCTTTCGTTGACCAACTGTACTATTTTCTCATATCGTTCTGCAACCAGCATCATACCGCCCATCCTTACTGTTCATATATTCTATCGCTTCCCGGTACGCTGTCTGAACACTCCGTAAGCTTCCTCCCATAAGGAGGCATCCTTCGGCTCGTAAGTCTTGACCGGGAAGGACTCTCTAATGACTGCACGTGCTTCCCATATATCGGATAGTTCGCCTTGAGCGATCCACTGCACGACCATATTTCCGATGGCACTGCCCTCCGCAGGTCCCGCCCATACGGGCTTCCCTATTGCATTCGCAGTCCACTGGCATAATGTTTCATTATGAATGCCACCGCCTACCATATGCAAGCCCTGAAATTTTCGCCCGGACAATTCCTCGGTCAACTCGAGCACATAACGGTATTGCATGGCCAGACTCTCCATAATGCAGCGCACAAGAGCACCTACACCCTGCGGAACGCTCTGGTTCGTGCGGGCCGCATATTCCATTACCCGCTTCGGCATATCTCCCGCAGGGAGGAATACGGGATCATCGGGATCAATGAAACAAGCAAAGGCCGGTGCCGCATCCGCCATGTTAACCAATTCGGGATAGGAATACGATAACCCTTCCCGTCCCCAGGTCCGCTGACATTCCTGCAGAATCCACAGTCCCATGATGTTCTTGAGCAGCCGGTATGTGCCGTATGCCCCTCCCTCATTCGTGAAATTCAGCTCTCTGGCCTTTTCATGAATGACAGGCTGATCGACTTCAGTTCCCATCAGCGACCAGGTACCGCAGCTTAAGTAAGCAAACGACCGCTCCAGAGCCGGAACCGCAACAACGGCGGAAGCCGTATCATGTTCTGCAACCGTATAAAGCGGAATCGGCGGGATCCCCAGTTCCTCCGTGACGGAGGATCTTAAGCTTCCTGCTTGCGTGCCAGGCGAAACCACGGGTTGGAACAGTTTATGAGGGATATTTAATGATTTCAAGAGATGATCATCCCAGCTGGCCGAAAGCGGGTTATACAGCTGCGTTGTGGTAGCGTTCGTAAATTCGTTTGCCATCTCGCCGGTGAAGAAGTATCGCAGCAAATCGGGAATCATAAGAAAACGCTCGGCTTCTTGAAGCAGGTAGGGCTTCTGCCTCTGCAATGAAGCCAGCTGATAGACCGTGTTGAACGAGAGGAACTGAATCCCCGTCCGATCAAAGATCTCGACAGGCGACACATCCCGGAAGACCTGTTCCATCATGCCATCCGTGCGTGTGTCCCGATAATGATACGGATTCATAAGCAGCTCCCCGCTCCGATCCAGAAGACCGAAATCTACAGCCCAGGTATCAATGCCGATGCTCGACGGCAGGGTATGTTGTCCCTTCAACCGGAGCAAGCCCTGCTTCATCTCATGGTAGATCCGTAATATATCCCATTGAAAGCGGTCGCCGATTCGAACCGGATCGTTCGGGAACCGGTGAATTTCCGTTACGTCGATGGTGCGGCTGTTCAATTGGCCCAGCATCGCCCTTCCGCTGCTCGCGCCCAAATCAAATGCAAGAACACTCAACGCTCCCCAGCCTCCTTATCAGAGAAATATCAACGATTCGGGCTCGAACCCGATTGTTCCGTATCTCTTCATGCTTGCGAACGCTTCAGCAATACAGTCTGTTCATACTGTTTCACTTCAGACAGCCACTCTTCTCGGACAGGTACACCCATGCGTTCGCAGTAATAATCCCACACCGCTCCGAACGGATAGGATTTAAATTCTTCCACTAATGCCAGACGGGTCGTGTAATCGCCTTCAAGCTCAGCCTGCTTCAGTCTATCGATCGGTTCCAACTTGGCACGCAGCAGCGCCTTGATCGTATTCCGGGTACCGATAACCCACGCCGCGATACGGTTAATGCTGGCATCAAAAAAGTCCAGTCCGATGTGGGTAACATCCAGCAGGTTATTGCGCACCAGCTCGCGTCCAATTTCGGTCAGTTCATCATCCATGATGACAACATGGTCGCTGTCCCAGCGCATCGGCCGGCTGACATGAAGGAGAAGTCCGTCGGTGAAAAGAGCGAGTGACGACAGTTTGCCGGCAATGCTCTCGGTTGGGTGGAAGTGACCCGCATCCAGGCAGATCAGCTTGTTGTTCCGAATGCCGTATCCCATATAGAACTCGTGAGAACCCACAACATAAGCTTCGGATCCCAGTCCGAACAGCTTGCTCTCGACAGCATCCAAATTCCATTCCGGATTGATAGTCTCCGCAAAAATCTCATCCAGCGAATCCTTCAGCCGCTGCCTCGGCGCCATTCGGTCTACCGGCATATCCTTGTAACCATCCGGAACCCAGATATTCGTCACGCAGGTCTGACCCAGCTGTTCCCCGAAGTAAGCCCCGATTCTTCGTGAGGCCTTGCAATGCTCAATCCAAAATTGACGGATCGCCGGATCGTCATGACTCAGCGTAAACCCGTCCTTCGATTTGTCGTGAGAGAAGCAGGTCGGATTAAAATCGAGTCCGATTCCCTGCTCCTTGGCCCAATCCACCCAAGACTGGAAGTGCCTCGGCTCCAGCTGATCCAAATCAACAGACTCGTCGGTATCCGCGTAGATGGCATGGAGGTTCACCTTGTGGGATCCCGGAATGAGCGACATCGCTTTTTCCAGATCGGCCCGTAGCTGATCCGGCGTACTTGCAGCCCCGGGATATTCCCCGGTTACCGAGATGCCCCCGGACAGCTCCTGATCGCGGAACAGGAATCCCCGGACATCATCTCCTTGCCAGCAATGGATCGAGATTTTGATGCGTTCAAGTTCCGTCAAGATTTCGTCTACGTTGATGCCATGGTGTCCATAGAGCTTTTTAGCCTCTTCAAAGTTCCTTGCAACATCCTGCCTCATCACATATCCTCCCGTATGATGAGGATAGCCGGGTCATATTAGACCCAGCTCCCCATCTTATTAAGAAATCTTGATTTCTTGCGGTAGATGCGTCACATCTTCATTTGATAAAGATTAACGAGTAAACGCTGCTGGCACTCCGCCATCAATCGTCAGCATGCAGCCGGTCGTCTTCGAAGATCTGGATGATGCAAAGTAAGCGATGCCTTCGGCAATATCCTGCGGATAGATGTTCACAAGGAGTGTTGTGCGTTTGCGATAGTGCTCTTCCAGCTGATCGGGTTCAATCCCGTAAGCTGCTGCCCGCTCGTTTCTCCAGTTCGAATTCCAGATTGCGGAGCCTTGCAGAATGGCGTCCGGCAAAATGGTGTTGACTCGGATGCCGTATTCTCCGCCCTCAGCAGCAATGCAGCGCGCCAGATGTGCCTCCAGTGCTTTAGCGGAGCTGTATGCGGTCACGTTCTTGCCGGCATAGACCGAATTCTTCGATCCGACAAATACCATGCTTCCGCCAACTCCCTGTGTCTTCATTAACGAGAAGGCTTCTCGCGCTACCAGGAAATAACCTGTGCCCAGCACGTTCATGTTCAGGTTCCATTCCTTCAGGGATGTCTCGTCAAACGGGCTGGATGTTGCAAGGCCCGCATTGTTGACAATAATATCAACACCGCCATAAGTGATGGAAGTTTCGCGATAGGCGCTTTGAACGGCCTCTTCGTCGGTTACATCCATTTTAACAGCAAATGCCCGATTCTCTCCGTATTGTGCATTGATCTCCTCGGCAACCTGCTGTGCTCCTTCCAGGTTCAAATCCGCCAAAACGACATGCGCGCCTTCAGCTACCAGCCTGCGGGCTGTGGCACTTCCGATACCGCCCGCTCCCCCGGTGATAAAAGCGATCTGGCGGGAAAACTCCGCTTCAGCCGGTGCAAGGCTCAATTTATACAGCTCAAGCGGCCAATATTCTACGTTATAGGATTCATTTTCACTCAGGGATACAAAATCGCCCAGGGCCGTCGCACCGCGCATGACCGCAATTGCCCGATGATACAGGGCGCCGCTGACTTGCGACATCGCCCAGCTCTTGCCCGTGTTGATCATTCCGATGCCCGGAATAAGAATGACGCGCGGAGCTGCCTCAAACATGATGTCGCCTTCGTGATGGTTACGTTCAAAATAAGCTTTGTACTGCTCTTTGTAAGCAGCTATGCCATCGATAAGCTTGGTCTTAAGGCCTTCCACATCTTCAGCGTCAGGTATCCAGTCGATGAAGAGAGGAACTACCTTGGTATGAACCAGATGATCGGGACAAGCTGCGCCTACCTGGGACAGCTTCGGCGAATCGGCGCCGCCGACAAAGTCCAGAACATCATCTTGATCATCGAAGGACAGGATCATTTTCTTAGCGTCGCTGACGGCCCCACGAACGGCCGGCATCACTTGGGCGGCGATGCGGCGGCGTACTTCCGAGGCCAGCGGTGTATGCTTCCGGCCGCCGAACAGCTTGTCGTTGTTCACTCGGGCTTCAATGAAGGCTTCCGCTTCACTAATGATACGAATTGTTTGCGCGTAACAGGCTTCCGAAGTATCGCCCCAAGTGACAAGCCCGTGCTTCTCCATCAGAACCAGCTCGGCCTTCGGATTAGCCAACACCCCTTCGGCAATCATCTTCGACAAGGTAAATCCGGGACGAACGTAAGGAACCCACACAAATCGGTCGCCAAAGATCTCCCTGGCTAATTCTTTGCCGTTATGGGCACAGCATAAGCTGATAATGGCATCCGGGTGGGTATGGTCCACATGCCGAAACGGCAAGAACGCATGCAGCAGCGTTTCTATGGATGCTCGCGGATGCTTCGCATCGACCATGCAATGACCCAGATAAGCCACCATTTCCTCGTCCGACATCGAATCCCTTTCGAATAGCGGCCGGATATCCTCCATGCGCAAGCCTGTGAAATTGCCCGATTTCATGGTAGCCAGATCGGATCCGCTGCCTTTCACGTACATAACCTCGATGTCTTTGCCGCGAAAATCCTGAATCGTTGTTTTGCTGGATGTATTGCCGCCGCCCCAGTTGCAGACGCGCCGGTCGGAACCGATCAAGTTCGAACGGTAGACCAGCTCATCCAATGTATTTTGTGCCTGCTGTGCCTTTGACTGTTCCCATAAGCTTTGAACCATGAAGTTTCCCCTCCGATTGACCATATGAATTTGCTTTCATTTGTTTCCCATAATATCACGCCCGTTTATTTTTGAATAGTTAATTTTCAAAAATAAACACAGATTTATATCCGTTTATTTAGAATTCCATCTTATAAATCTATTACAAACAAAAAAGCAGCCCTGCCAGAGTTTACCTCTAGACGGAGCTGCTATCATTATAAATTACGACGGGTCTGAGCCTGCGGCTGCCATTTGATCCGTCTTTACAATTCCTTCGATCAATGCGTCACGAAAGGCAATTTCATCTTCATTGACATAACCCATAAATACAATTTCCGAAATCTCCTTATGGTTGAAAAAGATATTGGAATCTGCGGTAAGATTTCCGTGAGGGTAGAAGCAGGCCACGTAATCCCAACGCTTCAACGTCTTGGAGTCGTTCTGCATTCGGCCATAGATCATCAGCGTCTGGTCCCACTCCTTGAACTTGACTACAGATCCGATTGGCAGCAGCTTCTGTTCCGTTTGCTCATGCTGTTCCATATACATCAACCCTTCAATATTTTTTTACCGATCCAATATACAATCGACACTACGAGCGGTACTCCAATCAGAAAGGACAGGCAAATGACTGCTTTTTCCGCAGCTGCGTAACTCGTGTCAAGCAGATTAGGAATCACGGTCCCCAGTACACCGACAACAGCAATGATCACCATTATGTATTTGAACCGTTTTTGTTTATCGCTCATCGGGGGTGCTCCTCCTTCTATTTTACCGTAATCGCTCCTCCGACCCCGACAAGGCTTGCCCCTGGTCCTAACGGCACGTGGAACTTTAAACCGCTCTTTCCTACCTCAGCGGATGCGCCGAGTACGCCGAGTGAGGCGGAACCTCCGATATGCAGCTCCTTATCCGTCCATGGAAGCGGAATATTCACGCCGCCTTCATATTTGTTTAATGTAGCTTCAGCCCCAACACTGAGTGTGCCATCCTTGACAGCTGCCTCAACCTCGGCCTTAACGAGGCTAACTGATCCTTCGACATGATCATTAGCATAGCCCGCTTCTACAACAGCCCCGCTGGCATGCGCTCCTTCGGATAAGCTTGCTCCCGCACTGCCTGTTATTGCCTTGGCATAAAGTCCATTCTCTTCGTGCTTGATTACGCTGCCTTCCACTTCAACACCTTCAAGCGCCGCGTCCAGCGGGTTGCTTGAGGATTTGGCAGACACGCCGGAAGTCTTGGTTGCAGCTGCCGCAGCGATGCCCGTTCCGGTTGCCGCCCCGGCCAGAATGCCTGCGCCTGCTACGGCTCCTCCAGCTGCAGCACCGTTCACCATTTCATCCGTGGAACGGAATTTGACGGAAATTTGCTTCAGTTCGGTGCATATCGATTGCAAGCACTCTACGAACTTGATCATGGTCGCCCTGGCTTGCTGGTAATCCCCGTAAAACCGCTCACGGGTCATTCCCTGCCATTGGCCTTCCATTTCTTGAATGCTTCGTTGAAGCCGCTCCACCATATCGTTGCTAAGTTGCCCTGACTGCGCAAATTGCGTGGATACCTGCTCCAATTGCTCGGGTGTAACTAAAATTCGATTGGACATAAATATGGACGCCCCTTCTGTCTTGCTGCCTCTGCTCTTCAGGCAGTCTATATGCAAATTCCATAACCAACTTAAACCGATCTACCGCGTGAATAACCACATTTTACAATTTTAGTAGGTATACAGGAAAGGAGCAATCAAGCGAGAGGTTCATTTCTTAGTTGCTAATCTAGTAAAAAAGAACTGGCATCCTTTTTCTCCCGTCCTGAATAAGACTCGCTTCATCCCCGGCTTTAGTCCAGCCCTGAAATCATTCCGGGGTACAGGATCTCGTTACATCCCCAGCCCGTTAAAGTCACCCCCATTCTCCTGTAAATTATAAACAATTCATTATTACGGAGAGGGTGTCGTTCATATGAATCAACTTGCACGTGAAGCGACCAACTGGGCGTTCAGGCTGTATAAGCAGGAGACTTGGCTTTTACTGACGGGGCTGCTCGGGTTTTTGTTAGCCGGAATATGCGGGATCTGGGTATTGCTGAATGGTGGGCCTGTCTCGCCAGATGGAGATATCTCCAAAGCGTTTTCCTTCAACGCGGCCCTGGGGATATTCATCCTATCCACCGCAATCATTTTGCCGGTTTCCGGTATGCGGCCACGAAGCAAATCGTTCTACCGCTGCTGCTATATACCGCTCGTTCTGTTCTCCTATTTCGCCGAGACCGTTCAAAATTTCCGCGGTGTCGATCCGCGGTTCGTTCAGAATGGCTCGCCCTTTGATCATGTCATCTCGACTATTTTCCCTGCTGTTGCGCTTCTGCTTATCGTGTTCTACCTGATCCTTGGCGCCCAGTACTTCCGCAAGCGTGTAATGGAAGCCCATCCGGAACTCGGACTCGGCATTCGTTATGCCATGATCGCGGTGCTGGTATCTTTTGCAGCCGGCATATGGATCTCCATCAATGCAGGACGCTTTACCGGGATCGGCGGCAATATCATCTGGCTGCACGGACTAGGGTTTCATGCACTGCAAGCGATCCCTTTTGTAGCGTGGCTGTCCACGAGGAAATCCGTCAATCCTGCAGTTAAACCGATTCTGATCCACATTAGCGGTCTGGCCTATTTGCTCGGATTGATTGCCATCGGATGGCAGACGCTTCTCGGATACTCCATTGCCGAATGGTCCTTGCTTCCGATTCTGGCTGGCAGCTGTTTTCTCGTCGCATTCACCCCGGTTATATGGCTGCTAAGTCAATTGAACACATCCGCTGAACCCGACCACAAAGTCCAATCCACACGTAGTGTATAATAGTCGCATAAGAAAAACGGCTATCGACGAACTTTCTCAGAAGACAGACCGCCTTTATAGGATGTTTTTCTTGCGATATCAGAAAGGCCCATGCTTCGAAGTTTATACTTTCTGATATCTAAAAAAAAGAGACAGTTCCGGGATATCCCCCGCCTGTCTCTTCTATAAAAACACTGCGCCCGTGATCTAAAATCGATGACCGTTTAGATAAACAAAAACGGAATGAGGAACAACAGCGCTATGGCTTCCCAAGCAAACACATTGGCTCCCCAGCCATATCCGCCGTATGCACCGTAGCCGTAAGGTCCAAATGCGGACGTTTGCGCACCGCCTTTAGCTGACTTCGAAGATTTTTTGCCCTTTTTACCCTTTGTGGACAATATATATGCGGATGGGTTCGCAAATTCGAGTTCAAGACCTCGATCATGTACACCTCGAATAGTCCCCACAACTTCCGTTCCATCACGCATGACAGCGCAAACGGTTTTACCGATGTAACCTCTGCATCCTTCTGCCGAAATTGGTATTGGCTGCACTCTATTTCCCCCTCCCCAGCGTTTGTGTATTATATTCCTGCTGGGGAGAAGGCGGCAGAGATAGATGTCCGTGTCACCAAAAATCCGCAATTAACCTTACTTAATTACTAGCCTTACGGTAGGCTCTGACCATTAAATCTTCGTCTATCGCGCCTTGAAACCGCTCGGAGATGATGCCGTCTGGAGAAATTACATAGGTAGTCGGATAGGCCACCACCTCGTATTGTCTGGTGCTCGCTCCGTTCTGGTCGTATAGGACAGGGAATGTTAAGCCATTCCTCTCGACGAAAGACTGTACCTCACTCATGCTATTTTCCAGGTGGGTCATATTCACAGCCAAAATGATCACATTCTCATCCTGATATTTATCGTAAAAATCCTGCATATAAGGCATTTCAACCTTGCAAGGCGGGCACCAGGATGCCCAGAAGTTCAGAAGAACCGTTTGCCCTCGATAATCGGACAGTTTGATCTCCTGCCCTTCCCGATTCATCAGCGTAAAATCCGGTGCGCGAAGCCCGGGCTTCAACCCTTCAGCAACGGCTTCCGGTTTGCCTCCTACATTCGGAGATACGATCGCTTCTCGCTGGCTTGCCGAGGTAGAAGCGAAGTCATAGATTACCCAGACGAAGAGAGCGCCTATGATGAGCAGCACCGCTCCATTTCTCCCTAATCCCAGGGTAAGAAAACGGGTGAGAGGAGAATGGAATTGTAGCCAGCTCATCGTCAGCAATGTACCGAATAATAGCATATAAAATAAGGAAGAGTTTAGACCAGCCCCGTCCGCCCACAACCACTGAAATACATACCCTGCCCATCCGCTCGCGAATGCCGACAACAGAGCGGACTTCAGCAGCAGACCTGAATCTTCCCTTTTTTTGTTCCAGCGCAGAGCTGCGTAGATCAGGGCTAGAACAGCTCCAAGCCATATCCCCCTGGTTCCGCCCGTCATGTAAATAAGCGAGGCCGGATGCTGGAAGGTGCGGATCGGATCGAACACCAGCATCCCGAATTTCCAAGAAATAAAACCGATGATCAGTACAGATAAATAGGTGTCCAGGATCCATTGCCGCTGCGGCATCTGACGCAAACGAATTCGAAGCGCAGCGAAACCGGCTGCCGCGCAGATCAGAAAAATCACAATGTCGGCCCTCATCATAAAAGGACCTATCGGAATTATACTCAAATGCGAACCTCCTCAGGTCGGCAAAGTTTTGCAATTACCCACCGGGGTATATCCCCATCATAGTAGATTCCCCCTCTAATGTAAACTCACGAAACTCACGCGGAGCACTTTTTAGGAGAAGGACCGAATAAGGTCAATGGAACTCCACAGGAGCGCCGTTTCAATATGTGTTTTTCCGCCGATTACAATCTCTTTTCGTTTCAGTTCCTGGCCGCCCATATGTTTATAAAAATGTTCAGCCTTATTGCCTTCCAGCACCCAGACCAATAAAGAACGATATCCTCTCACTTGCAGAAATTCCTTCAGCCTCGCAAATAGCTGATTCCCCCAGCCCTTCCCCTGGATCTCTTCCAAAAGATAGATCGCGTAAAGTTCTCCTTCATGAGAAATCTTCTGCTCTCGCTCCGTGCCGTAAGACATGAACCCGTAAACCTTGCCATCTTCATCTGCAATGACCAGAAGTTGTTCGTCCTCCGGCATATTGGCAAGTTTCCAGCGCCAGCCTTCGATCCGATCCGCAGCAGACAAATTTTCTAAGAAGCTATCATCCACGATCCCTTTATACGTCGTTTTCCAGCTATTCACATGGACGTTAGCGATGCCGGCTGCATCCTGTTCATTTGCGTGTCTAATATGCATGTACATCCACTTCCTCCTGCTCATATCTTAATCTTTATTTAGTTCGCGGAACACGATCTGCGATCCTCTTTTTTTTGTGAACGCTTCAGCCCCGATGACGCAATGCCTATTCCGGGCATAAATTATCGGGATCGTTATCTCCATCAGCTACCCATGGAAGGAGGGCATCTTAATGAATAAGGCATTGATACGGCTTGAAGATATCGGACCGGGCGGCTGGTATGAGACGGAGGAACAACAGGCAAAGCTGCTGGTCATCGCACAGTTCCTGCACCGCCAACGGATACCCTTTCACCTGGCCGTCATACCGCGATATGTCGATCCGGCGCACCATACGGACCGGTCGATAGATGATCTGCATGATGAAGTTTCCCTTCGATTTGTCCGGCTGCTACGAACGATGGTAGCCCTTGGCGCCTCCCTTGGTATTCATGGATATACGCATCAGTACAGTGGATCGGTAAGCGGTGACGGATTCGAATTTGCCTATCCCGAATGTTGGGCCGATTGTCCTCCGGATGATTCGCCCGAAGCAGTTCATTCGCTCCCGCAGCTGCAGCGTTCCTATGCTTATCAGCGGATACAACGGGCACATAAGATGTTTCAATCGGCTGGTCTTGCAGCGGTATGGTATGAAACTCCCCACTATACCGCTTCATCTGTCCAGCGGCACATTATTGAGATCTGTAACGGCATCCTCTATGAATCTCCGCCTTCCAGCCCGGATGCAAGGACAGCCGGACTCCAGCACACCCCGGACGATCCGCTGACGAACGGAACGATCTATGTTCCCACTCCGCTTTATTATGTTGCAGGTGACAAGATCGAGGAAGAAGTTACTCGTATGGAACGGTCATTACCGGATTTCACAGGCGATCACGAACTGGCTTCGTTTTTCTACCACCCCTATCTCGAATTTCCCTATATCCGCTTCCTTGCTGACGGCACTGTGCATTATGACGAGCATTCGCCGCTTAGAAGAATCATTCAATCCTTCAAGAGGGAGCGTAAATCGTTTGTGTCCATATCCTCAATCTTACCCTTCATTCCGGATTTCAGGGAAACCCGATTGCAGGACAGGATGACCATGAAACTCCCTCAGCTTCTGCACGCCCCGAGAAAAGGGCAGCCAGATCGATGGATCGTCCACGACGAGGCCAACAACCTATGGTACGACGCTGCTCTTATGGTTCTGTCCCCCATAAAAATCCATAATGGCATACAATATATACGCCCGCTGTTGGCAGACTGGCCGCTTTACCCGGGTGGGACAGCGATGGCAGGCGATTATGATGGAAATGGCAGCATCGATACGGCTGTGTGGAATGCCAAGCTGGGGATATGTGAGGTTGCCTTGGACTCAGGGAGCCGTTTAGTACCTTCGGGTCATTGGCTCTGTGAATCTGGAGCTGTGGACTGGAAAGCTCTTACGGGGGATTTTGACGGGGACGGCAGACATGATTTATTTCTATGGGACCCTGTCACAGGAAAAGCCGCCATTGCTTATAGCTCCGGGTGTGATTTTTATTCTCCCCTCATTCAGCATGAGGTTTCCGTACAGGGTGTAGGCATGATTCCCTCCATCGGAGATGTGAACGGCGATGGGCTGGATGACCTGGTTGTGTGGAACTCCGACTCGGGCACATGCCAGGTCTGGTTAAGCAGCGGGAAACAGCTCGTGGACGCCGGAGATTGGTATTCCGCCAAGAGTCCCATGGGCTCGTCCATATCCATGATGCTAGGTGACGTGGATGGCGATGGGTTGGAAGATTTGGTCCTCGTTGAACATACCGCAGGGAACTGGTTCGTTCTATATAGCTCAGGGACCGCCTTCGCCTTCGGGCAACAGGAAGAACGGTTCGGACCCTGGGTTGCCGGAGAAGGAATGATGCCTTTCGTTGGTGATCTGACGGGCAATGGCCGTGTCAGTCTGCTGGCATGGTCTCCGAATCGGCTCGGCGGAACCTTGGACGCCGCCATCAATTCCAGGGACCGGACAATCGAATAAGGACATGATATACTTCTATACAACAAAACCGGGTTTATTCTGATCATCTCTATACTTATTTTCTATGTTTGGAGGAGAAATCATGTCATCCAATGGCAAAAGCAATACTAACAACAATACAGCCAGTCCATCACCCCCAGTCAAAATCGTGAAACCCAAGCTCCCCAAGCAGCTTGAGCCTATGATTCTATCCGATTTCGGCGTTGACGATGAATCCTCGTTCATTCAATCCACTTGTCAGGACGAGACCCTGTCTTATATTTCAGCCGACAAGGTTCAATTCGATCAAATGATATTCCATAACGTTACGTTCCAGCACGTCACGCTCCACCATGCCGAGCTAACAGACCTTGTGTTTAACCATTGCGACTTGTCCAACGTAGATCTCAGTGAGGCCATTATGTACCGCGTACAATTCAATCATTGCAAAATTCTGGGGCTCGACTTGACGGCAGCCACCATCCGTAACGTCGTATTCGATCATTGTACGGGCGACTACGCTACGTTTCGTTTTGCTAACATGAAGCAGGTGTCCTTCCAATCCACCTCGCTCGTAAAGTCGGACTTTTATCATTCCGAATTAAGCAAGGTGGAATTTGCAGATTGCCAGATCGATCAATCGCAGTTCTCCGGCACGAAGCTTGCAGGGATCGACTTAAGCCGAACGGATTTCCATAATATTGGCGTCACCCTGGAAGATCTTCAAGGATGCATCATTTCACCGCATCAAGCCATCCCGTTAACCAAAATATTCGGTCTAGTCGTAAAAGAATGACCGTGATTTATATGTGCCTAAATCATCGAGTTCGTTCGTTTATATGGAGAACGTATCCGTGCATAGCATAAAGCGGCTTACACCGTGGTCCGTTGGACCCTCCGGGATAAGCCGCTTTTTTACGCCATTCTATTATTGATCAAGCGTATACTTCTGCAAATCCAGCGGCAGCGGTGCCGGGATGTCACAGCTGCTGACCATCTCATAGCGCTTGCCTTCATCGGAAGCATCATGGAACCCCCACATGGCTTCAAGCACATGGTAGGCAAGCTCGCCGCTCGCACGATGAGCTCTTCCGCTGCGGATGGCGTAGGCCATATCCGCGGGGCCGATCCCTCTCGTATTCTCGTTATACCCCGGTAGCAATGGTTCTTCCGTCCATTCGGTTTCTCCGGTCAATCGATATTTAACCGAGCCGCCAAAGCCGTTGGGATCCGGGACGAGCATCGAACCCTTGGTGCCGTAGATTTCAATATTAGGCAGCGTGCTGCCTCCAAATACATCAAAACTCGTAATCAGCGTGCCAATCGCACCGTTATGAAACTCCATAAGTCCAGCCACGTGAGTAGGAATGTCCACCTGAATCTTCTGACCATGTTTCTTCTCACTGGTAATGGTCCGCTCCGTAATGGCCGTTCCGGTCATGCCGCTAATACGACGAATCGGTCCCAGCAGCTGAACCAGCGCTGTCAGATAGTATGGCCCCATGTCAAACATCGGACCACCGCCCGCGGCATAATAAAATTCAGGATCAGGATGCCAATGCTCATGTCCGCGGCTCATCATAAATGCAGTCGCTGCGATCGGCTTGCCGATGCGGCCGTCTTCAATCAGCTTCAGTGCCGTTTGGATACCGGCTCCAAGGAATGTCTCGGGAGCGCATCCGACAAGCAGCCCTTTGGACGCGGCCATATCCAGCACCGCCTTCCCCTCTTCTCGGGTTACGCCAAGCGGCTTTTCCACGTACACATGCTTGCCGGCTTGCAGTGCATCCAGCATAATTTGCGCGTGAAGTGCAGGTATCGTCAGATTAATGACCAGCTCAATCTCCGGATCTGCAAGCAGTTCCTCGGTAGTGTATACATTCGGGATATGATACTTGGCAGCCTGTTCCTCGGCACGGGCACGATCGATATCCGCACAAGCCGTCAGCTCCAAAATATCGAATTTATGGCAGTTTTCCATATAAATGCCGCTGATTTTTCCGCAGCCGATGATGCCAACCTTTACTTTCTTCATGATCCAAGTCTCCTTCTGCCTTATTGGCTGTCTCCCATGCCTGTGTAGCCTTGACCTTCCGTAAACAAACTCATGTCCGAACCCGAATACAACGCTTTGCCTTCAGCAGCCCAGAGCAATCCCCTGCGCATCATTTCCTTCACCTGCGGCATATCGACGATATCGGCATGATGGCCGAGGGAATTGTAATAGACCCGTCCATATCCCCAGCGCTTCGTCCATACCACCGGCATATCCACTGCTTTGTTCAGCAGATGCGGTCCGGCCACAACCGGAAAACGGGTGGTTGCCAGCACTTCAACGGCCGGATCCACATGCAGATAATACTGCTCGGAGACCACCGTGAAATCCTGCATCCCTTCCACAAGCGGGCTGGTGCTCGATTTAATCTCAACCTGGTACTTCACGCCATCATTACCCGGATGCGCAACCCATTGACCGCCGGTCATGAACTGCCAATCCACATTGTTGCGGAACGAATCGCACATTCCGCCATGACACCCCGCCAAACCGGTTCCCTTCTGCACGGCAAGCGATACATTGCTCACCTGCTCCTTCGATATTTCTCCCATCGTCCATACCGGCACGATCAGATCCAAAGCCTGAAGCTTCTCTGCATCATTGAAAGCATCCAGCGTGTCGGATACCTCAACCTCATATTGCTCAGCCCGAAGCAATTCCGCGAAAATGCCGGCAACCTGCTCAGGTTCATGTCCGTCCCAGCCGCCCCATACGATTAATGCCTTTTTCATGCATAGCACTCCTTTGTTATGTGTCCGGCCTAGTTGGGCCGAATGACTTTGATTACATTTCCGACAACTGCACCCAGCGGCGTTCTTCAATGGATTTATCCACGGCTTCCAGCACAGCCTGACATTTCACGCCATCCTCAAAATTGGGCACAGGCTGCCTTCCCTCCGATATAGCGGTCGACAGCTCCAGGATTTCATGCGTAAAGGTGTGCTCGAAACCGATCGTATGTCCCGGAGGCCACCATGCTTCCATATAATCGTGAACGGGATCGGTTGCCAATACGCGGCGGAAGCCCTGAACGTCCTCATCGTCCGACGTAAAGTAAACCTCCAGCTCATTCATCCGTTCAAAATCGAATTTGACGCTGCCCAAGCTGCCGTTGATCTCGAAGGAATTGGTGCTGCGGTGACCCGCGGCAAAGCGCGTCGCCTCAAAGCTGCCAAGCGCCCCGTTCTCAAAGCGGGTCATGAATAACGTAGCGTCATCTACCGTCACTTTCCCCATGGGACCGCCTGTGCTTCCTTTTGCGCTTAACCCGGTCATCTCGCTGGCAATGGGGCGCTCCTTGATAAAGGTCTCGCTCATTCCGATCACTTCCTGCATATCGCCGACCAGATAATGCGCAAGATCGATCAGGTGAGCGCCAAGATCCCCGTGCGATCCGGATCCGGCCACTTCCTTCTGCAGCCTCCATACCAACGGGAACTGCGGATCCATGATCCAATCCTGCAAGAACCAGGCACGAAAATGATAGATCTGACCCAATCTTCCACTTTCAACCAGCTTCTTGGCCAGTCTTACGGCTGGCGAAAATCTATAGTTAAACCCGACCATATGGGTAACTCCCGCTTCTTCCGCAGCCTGCAGCATCTCTCTGGCATCCGCTAAGGTCAAAGCAAGCGGCTTCTCGCAAAATATATGCTTGCCCGCCTTGGCCGCGGCAATGGCAATCTCCTTATGGGCATCGCTTGGGGCATTGATATCGATCAGATCGATATCTTCCCGATTGACAAGCTCCTTCCAATCGGTAACGCTTTCATTCCAGCCTAATTGATCGGCTGCTGCTTGCACGGCCGACACATTCCGGCCGCAGATTGCCACCATTTCAGGCTTCAGCGCCTCCGGAAAAAACATCGGTAGGCTCCGGTATGCATTGCTGTGAGCTTTACCCATAAATTTATAACCGATCATGCCGACACGTAATTGTTTCATCCTTCATTCCTCCTTGAATAAGAGTTCATTCATTTCGATGAAGCGAAGATGCACGGATTACCAGGCGAGTTGGCAGCTGACGGTGAAGCACTGCGTTCGTTTCGTTACCTTCTGGCAGATCGGAGGCTTCCAGCATGCGAAGCACATGCTCTGCTGCAAGGCATCCCAGTTCATAGAACGGAACTCTCACGCTGGTAAGCGGCGGGGTGCACAGCTCGGCGGCTTCCGAATCGTCATACCCGACAAAGGCAGGCATTCGCTCTTCCGAAATGCCTAACGCACGCAGGCCCTGCTGAAGTCCAATCGCCATGCGGTCATTGGCGGCAAATACGGCTTCTATCCGGTCTAACTTCCCGGCGATTAACTCGGCTGCGGCATAACCGCTTTTGCGGCTGAAGTTACCTTCGAACAGCAAAGATTCATCCATCACGATTCCCGCTTCATTCAGCGCCTGGCTGTACCCCTTCAACCTGTCGCGACTGTTGGAATACTGGGGCGGCCCATTAAGAAATGCAATTTTCCGAAATCCCTGCTGTGTCAAGTGATGAACGGCTTGATAGCTGCCATCCACATGATCGGCATCCATAACGTGAAACGCCTCACCGTCAAAGTATTGATTAATCAGGCAATAAGGGTGATCCGCTTCACTCAGCTGTTTGATGGCCGCACGTTCGCCTTCATCATCCCGGGCGCCAAGAATAATGCAGGCATCGACCTTCTGGGTCCGGAACAGGTTCAAGTAGTCCATCGAACCACCGGGCTCACGGAACAGCATCAATAGGTCATGTTGGCTTTCCAGCGCCTTACTGCCAATACCGCTTAATATCTCGGAAAAATAGTACGCGGAGAATATGCGGGCTTTCGGCAGGTAGGGCATGACAACGCCCAGGTTACCGCTTCTTCGGCGGGCAAAACTTCGGGCAAGCGCACTCGGGGTATACCCAAGCCGATCCGCCGCTTCCAGCACCCGCTGCTTGGTCTCCTCCTTGATGGGTCCGACCCCGTTCAGTACACGGGATACCGTTGCTTCCGAAACGCCGGCAAGCTGTGCTACCTCTTTACGACTAGCGATATTCATCAAGCCTCCTGCAATTTATGTACGCGCGTACATTTTCTCATGGAGCTTCGCTGTTGTCAACTGTCTTAACCTAATTTCATGTATAATGGGGAGATTGAGATTAAACCACGACGAAAGAAGAGACACATATGAGCATTTTCATCACGATGTTATGTCTGGGCGGTCTTCTCGGGTTTGTCGGTGCCGGCGGATCAGGCTTCATTATTGCGCTTCTGGTTACCGTATTTCACATTCCCGTACATACGGCGCTGGGCACTTCCATCGCCGCCATGGTATTCACCATGATCTCCGGTTCCATCAGCCATCTACGGGAAAAGAATTCGATTCTATCCACCGGGCTTGCCGTCGGACTGTTCGGAGCCGTCGGCGCATATGCAGGCAGCTTTGCCGCCCGGCTCATTCCGGAGGACCGGCTGGTATGGTGTACGGCGATCATGCTGTTTTTGTCCGGCCTGCTCATTATGCTCCGGACTCGCATGCAGTTTTCGCCGAAGCTCATGTTGACCTCTATCCGTTCCTCACGATTCTGGGTGATGGCTCTGATCTCCGGCTTAATCACCGGCGGCATGTCCGGCGTGTTCGGCATTGGGTCGACTCCATTCATTCAGCTTGCCCTGATGATTCTGTTTAACTTGCCGATTGCGCTGGCCGTAGGCACAACCATGATGGTTATTATGCCGATTGCCCTCTTTGGCGGCATCGGCTACTTCCAAGCAGGGTATATCGACTGGCAGCTGCTGCTGCAGGTCGTTGCCGGTACGATGATCGGTTCGTACATCGGCGCGAAGTTTACAAGCAAAGCGCCAAGAACGCTGCTGCGGTTCTCCATGATCCTTATGCCGATCCTCGGCGGTACCATCATGCTTCTGCGATAATCTTATACCGCTTCTGGAATTAGAGCGTCCGCAACCCTTATCCTTTGTTGCGAACGTTCTTTTTCTGTCCTCCGGATACCCTCGAATTTCAAGCAGCAAAATTGTTCTTGCACCATGTTTTCAGATGTGCCATAATCATCTCCAGACACTTATTAAACCTGTTTAAAAAGAGAGGGAAGTGGTGATGACAACGCGCAAAGAAGCTTTACCCACACCGCAATCCATGAAATATGCCGTGCGGCGCGCGCTCCGCGCTTCCCTGCTGGAGCTCGGCAGCGGAACCAAAGTAGAGCTGAGTGATAGGCTCGGCATCAGCTTTCCTACGGTGAGCAAAGTTCTGGAACAGATGGCGCAGGAAGGCGAAGTTACCCTGCTCGGATTGGATGAGTCCAGCGGCGGCAGGCGTGCAAACCGCTACGCTTTTAACCCGGACTATATGCTGGGTCTCGCCGTTTATTATGAGAAGGAGCGTAGCGTATACACCATTTTTAATTGGAACGGCGATCTGGTCGAACAAAAAGCAGAAGAAGGCATACTCCAGCTTGGACCGGAAGCGCTGGCTTCCCAGCAAAGAAGCTGGATCCGCCGTTATCCGAAGATCCGCACGATCGCCGTCGGCATGCCGGCTGCGGTGCGTGATGGCGTTATTTTTCACGTTCCGTTGTATGGGACATTCCAGGATTTCGACCTCAAATCTTACCTGGAGAACCTGTTCTCCATTCCTGTCATCGTGGAGAATGACATGAATGCGGCCGTGCTTGGCTATCAGAATCTGAGCCGCTCGGAGGAGGCCTCCCTTGTATACGTGTATCTCGGACACAATGGACCGGGGGCGGGACTGCTGATCAACGGAAACGTCGTTCGGGGCAAGTCGTTCTTTACGGGGGAGATCGGTTATGTACCGATGAGCAAAGACAACAATTTTCACGATGTATTGGATCGCAAAAGTTCCGTCATGAGCCGTCTCATCGAGCCGGATGAGGAGCAAATCGATGCGTTAAGCCGATTAAGTGCCGCCTTCACCGCGATTCTCAATCCGGACGCCATTCTGTGGTGTGAGCATAACCTCCTGCCCTCTACCCTGCTCTCCATCAAAGACCGGGCTTCCGCCTACGTACCGGAACGGCATCTGCCCGACATGCTGCTTCGCGAGTGGGAACATGACTACATAGCCGGCCTGCAGCGGCTTGCTCTGGACATGATGATATCCGATACAAGTGCAATGTAAAATTCAACGATGACGATTGGGGAATAACCGTGAATACAGACCTTCAAACGAAAACAAAACCTAAATTCAGCAAAGACTACACCCTTCATTTAGCAACCATTTTTCTCGGCTTTATCATTTTCGGAATTTCGGAAAATATTAAGGGGCCCGCCATTCCAAGGATTCAATTCGATTTCCACCTGGATGAAATGCAGATCGGCACCTTGCTATCGCTGAACGCGCTCGGGTACTTGATTGCCTGCTCTTTCACCGCGCTGTTAACCCGGAAGATCGGGATCAAGTGGGTCAGTATGGCTGCCTTCGGTTCGATGGCCATCTCGGGTGTGTTCATCTTCCTGTCGCACAGCTACCCGATGTTTACCGCATCCTACTTCTTCATGTACATTGGAAACGGTATGCTGGAGATCGGCCTCGCCATTTTGGCGGCCCGGATCTTTGTGCGAAACACAGGCACGATGATGAACCTGTCCCATTTCTTCTACGGAATCAGCTCAACCGTGGCACCAATGATTGCATCCGGCCTCATGACGGTAACCGTGTTTAATCACACGCTGGACTGGCGGGGCATGTATCTGGCCATGCTGATGTTATCCATACTGCCGATGATACCGGCACTCATGAGTAAGTTTCCCGGGGACGATCTATCCGAAACGGAACGAACTCCGCTCAAGTTATTAGTTAAAGATCCCGCGCTGTGGCTTGTTGTCATGATTCTATCCTTCGGTGTCGTATCGGAGATGGCCGTTGGCGGTTGGCTCGTAAACTTTCTTGAAAAATCGTACAAATGGGAACCTACGGCTGCAGCCGGGATGCTGTCCGCCTTCTTCCTTTGCTTCTCGGCAGCACGCCTGCTGCTTGGCCCAATAACGGACCGGATCGGCTTCACGCTGTCCATTATCATCCTGTCCGCGTTGACCGGAGTATGTACGTTTGTCGCGATCTTTGGCGGGGAATCCTATGCCTTCCTGTTCGCGGCTGCAGGCATTGGAATTGCTCCGATTTATCCAACGGTCATGGCTCTAATTGCCAAAAGATATCCGAAAGAGAGCGACACCGCGATTACGTTCATCGTTACCATGATGGGAATCGGCAGCGTTATCGGCAATTACGCAATCGGAGCGATCACGAACGGATTCAAGCAAATGTACGGCAGCGGAACAGAGCTCGGTTTGCTGCGCGGGCTGCAGGCCGGCTATGGCTTCATCGGATTGTGTGCCATCCTATGCTCACTCTTTGGCATCATTCTGTACCGTTATTTAAAAGTCCGTAAGCAGTTGGTCTAACCCTATGATTCCTTGAAACATAAAAGGGAGCCCTCTCATGACCACAAGAGGGCTCCCTTTTTATTCATTACTATCCTTTGTCTACCCACACCCTAATTAGCCCAAGTCGGGTTGATCGACAAGTTCGATGCTGGCTGTTTCGGTATGATGGAGTTCAAACACCAAGATTTCATTGCGGCCCTGCTTCAGCAGTGGTCCAGGCAGATAAAGCGCAGCCTGCGGTCCCTGTTCCCAGTAACGCCCCAGGTTAAAGCCATTGACCCAGACCACTCCTTTTCCCCATCCGTCCAAGCGGATAAACGTATCTCCAATGTCATCCACCGCGAATTCACCCCGATAGAAGGTAGGACGATCCTGCGTTTCAAGCGGACCCTCCAGCGGTTGAAACGGTGCCGCATTCGGATGTTCAAGCGGCAAAGGATAGATGCTCCAGTCATACAGGAACTGGTTGTTCATCCGGACTCCCTCGGTGATCCCTTTATAGTCCTTCAGCTTCGGGCCGTAATTAATACGCCCCATATTCTCGACAACGATCTCCAGCTTCGCGCCGGCTGCCGGAACATCGATCTGCAGGGCTTGGGGATTCCAGCGTTCAACCGTCCCCTGATACTTACCGTCCAGGAATACCTGGGCCCGGTCATGCACCTCTTGCAGATACAGCGATTCTCCTTGACGAGGTCCGGAGATATCCGTTGCATAAACGATGAAGCCATAGCTTTGACCCAGCAGTTCCATCGGTACAGGTGTCGTACGTTGCACCGGCTCGGATAGCACCGGCAGATGCTCCAACAAGTCGGCATAATGGGTCATGCGAACCGAACCATAGCTTTTTTTCTTGACGGGCTGAGGCAGACTTGGGAAATCGGAGGGCTCTTTCCCCTGATGCTTCGCAATCGTGCTGCGAATGGCCTCGAATTTAGCTGTTACATCCCCGGACTCCGAAAGAGGCGCATCATAATCGTAGCTGGTTATCGTCGGCTCATACTTCTCGTGAAAATTCGCCCCGTTATAAAATCCGAAATTCGTTCCGCCATGAAACATATAGAAGTTCACGGATGCATTCAAGTCCAGCATCTCCTTGAACACAGCGGCGGCATCTTCCGCGTCCCGGGTATGATGCGGTTTCAGCCAATGATCAAACCAGCCATTCCAGTATTCCATGCACATCAGAGGGTCTTCCGCGCGATATTCCCGCAGTTTATCAAACGCCTCCTTCGTTCTTGAACCGAAATTGACGGTGGCGAGCACGCCCGGAACGGTTCCGCCTTGCAGCATGCCGTCGGTGGGACCATCCGAAGTGAACGACAATACATCTACGCCCCGCTTGACCAAGCCATCCTTCAAATACTCCAGATATGCCGTATCATTTCCGTAGCTCCCGTACTCGTTCTCGATTTGCATGGCAATCACCGGACCTCCCTTGGAGGTTAATAACGGAACCAGCCGCGGAATCAGCTCATCATAATAATGATCAACCTTCTCCAGAAACACCGGATCCATGCATCGGAGATGAATATCCGGATACTGCAGCAGCCAGGACGGAAGCCCTCCAAATTCCCATTCGGCGCATATGTAAGGGCTCGGCCGAAGTATCACATGCAGCCCGAGATCACCGGCGATTTGGACGAATTTCTCCAAGTCGGCGATGCCATCAAACGCAAATTGTCCTTCCTTGGGTTCATGCAAATTCCACGGAATATAGCTTTCCACGGTGTTCAATCCACAACTTTTCAGCTTCATCAGTCTGTCTTCCCAATATTCCGGTACGATCCGAAAATAATGTACGGCACCTGACAGAATCTGTATCGGCTCATCCCCGAGCACGAACTGTTGATTAACCGCTTTCAATTGAGCTTTCATATCCTGTTTCCTCCCTGCTCGTATCATTTCGCTTGCTATTGTCATCATCTATCAAAACCTCGTGCGGCTCAATCTCCAAATGGATCATTCTTTATACCTTTTGTGCCGAATTTTCCAATTCGCATGATCCTATTATGATAAAATAGATGGCATAATCAATGGAATCTTCGATGCCAAAGGAGCCTGCCCATTATGGATATCGCTTTTCGCTTTCCCAATATGATTCACACGCTTCAGGTAACGGGATGCCATTTTGATTCCCAGCCGCCCGGCTGGAGTTATCCGAGGCATCATCATCACCTGTTCGAGCTGCTGTACTGTCTGGAAGGCGAGGTCCTGCAGGAAATTCATCGGGAGTCCTTTACGCTGCGGCAAGGGGAATGGCTTCTGATCAAATCCGGGGTGCCCCATCAAACAACTAATCTGGCCAACAGACCGTATGGATACTTCAATGTTCATTTTGATCTCGATGATCAGGAAATTCGGAGCTCATTGTCCGCTGCCCCTTACCGCCACATTCGTCAACAGGAAAGCGAGCACAGCAATCTGAATACATACGTAAAAGAGCTGGAGGGGATCGTTCGGCGCAGTCAGCCGGCAGCCCAATCGCATCTCTCGGAGAATCCGAGAGCCGAATACAATCTTACCTTTGAAGACAGACTGCTGCTCCAATCCTATACATTGCTTATCATCCACGATGTGCTCTCTCTTCTGAAGGTGCAGGACCAAGTCAAGCTGCCTTCGTCGACACAGGCTGTATCAGGCTCGCACAAACCGCCTTCCTTGCTTGCTGCCGATGCAGCGCATGCCATTGAAGAGAAACTATCATCGGGGCTCACAGAGGAAATCTCTGTCGCAGCGGTATCCAAAGAGCTTAATTTAAGCCGCAGCCAATGCAGCAAGTTGTTTCGCCAGGTTTACGGAATATCACCAAGACAATATATCAGCCGTCAAAAGCTCACCCTAGCCAAGGAGCTGTTGGTCACGACCCATCTGCCAATGACGGCGATCGCCGACAAACTCGGATTTCGCTCAGCCAGCCACTTTTCAAGGCAATTCCGCCGCTGGACCGGGCAGTCGCCGACGGAATACCGTCCAAAACACTAAATAGTGGAATTTAATTATTTTTAGTAAGTTACTTGACAATTAACAGCATTGTTGAGTATGATACAAGCTATAGTTTCAGCTATACAAAAGTTAGTTGATAACAAATCTAAAAATAATAATAAGGAGCTGTTACCATTCATGCGTAGTTATTCTTCTACGGGTACTTTCATCATTCGGGTTATTCTGGGAGTCATCTTTTTGGCTCACGGTTTGGATAAATTCCAGAGCGGCATCGGAAATATCGAGGGCTTTTTCGCCAGTTTGGGAATCCCCGCATTTATGGCAACCATTGTGGCCATTATCGAAATTGTGGGGGGTATTGCACTGATTATCGGTTTGGGAACGAGAATTGCCTCTCTTGTTCTAGGCATTGTGCTTGTCGTTGCTATTTTTCAGGCCAAGCTGGGCATGGGCTTCCTGGGTGGCTATGAATTGGACATAGCGCTGCTGGCAATGGCTGTTCACCTTGCCCTTAGCGGCAGCAGCCTGCTCTCGGTTGATTCGTTGTTCAGCAAGAAGAATAAAGCCTAAAGTAATCGCAAAGGCTCGCCGGTAATCCAGGCGACGACCTTATGAAAAAAGAGCCGTACTTGACGATCAGTCTCCCATGACCCTGATCCAGGTGCGGCTCTTTTTATAACATGTTATGAAAACTGCTCTAAAGATAATGGAAGTTCTCCCATACTAATAAAAGCCTGCTCCCACGATCCATCCATGAGAGCAGGCCTGACTATAATTTGCTATGAAGCGCTACTGGCAACCGACCAACGGTCTTGCCCCGGATAAGGGCATCGCTTGTCTTTCAGCTTTGCGGTGATCTGTACGATGCAGCCGCACAACGAACACGTCGTGTCCCCTTGCAGCTTAGGACAAGAGAAGCACGCACGCAGACGGGCATCATACTCACCATCCGACACGCACCGGTCAGACGTAAACATAGGAGAAGATAGGACGCGCGTAATTTGTTCCTCGTTAACCCGGTAATCGTCATGACAACCTTTACACCGATTATCCGCCATCCCCTTCGTTTATCCTGCCGTGATCTCGAGAACGGTAACGGACATCGGTGCCAGCTTGGCACGCAGAACGTCGCCTTCCTGTTCAAAAGCATGGAATGCAGCCGGCTTCAGGGTCTCCGGCGATTCAAAGGTGTTATGAGCGTCCAGTGAATCGGAGGCAAGCTGCCGGCCTACGATCTGGGATACCGCTCCGCTTAATCCCCGAAGCTGAATCGTCACATCACTTTGCTCCACATGGCTCACATTACACAGGCTCACATGGATTTTGCCGGCTTCATCCCTGGACGCCGTTACGGATACTTGCGGAATCTTCTCGCCGTCCATTTCATAATCGGCGCCACTGTAGTTGGTAGCCAAACGTTCTGCATCCTGATGCACTTTATACATATCAAACACATGATAGGTTGGAGTAAGAATCATCTTCTCGCCTTCGGTTAAAATGACGGACTGCAGTACATTGACAATCTGCGCAATGTTCGCCATGACCACCCGATCATTATGCTCGTGGAAGATATTCAGCGTTAAACCCGCCACCAGAGCATCACGGATCGTATTCTGCTGATACAGGAAGCCCGGATTGGTGCCAGGCTCAACGTCAAACCAGGTCCCCCACTCGTCTACAATGAGGCCGATCCGCTTGTTAGGATCATACTGGTCCATGATTGCCGAATGTCTTGTAATCAATTCATCCATATGAAGCGCCTTCTTCATCGTGGTGAACCATTCCTGTTCGCTGAATCCGGTAGCAGCGCCTTTGCCCGTCCAGAATTCGCCCGGAATCGTGTAATAGTGAAGACTGATGGCATCCATGAACGGATGCGCTTCTCGCATCACGATTTCCATCCAGCGGTAATCATCCACGTTCGGGCCGCAGGCAATCTTATAGATCTTGTTGTCGCCATAGTTGCGAACATAAGTCTGATAGCGTCTGTACAGATCCGCATAATACTCCGGTCGCATATTGCCGCCGCAGCCCCAGTTCTCGTTCCCGACGCCAAAATATTTGACATTCCATGGCTTCTCGCGGCCATTCTCCTGGCGCCATGCGGCCATCGGCGACACGCCATCAAAGGTCATATATTCAACCCATTCCGACATTTCCTGCACGGTGCCGCTGCCGACATTGCCCGATATGTATGGTTCACAACCCAGAAGCTCGCAGAGACGCAGGAATTCGTGGGTGCCAAAATGATTGTTCTCCACAACGCCGCCCCAGTGCGTATTGACCATTTGCTTCCGATTCTCCCGCGGACCGACGCCGTCCTTCCAGTGGTACTCGTCGGCAAAACAACCGCCGGGCCAGCGCAGCACCGGTATGTTCAGCTGTTTCAACGCCTCCAGCACATCATTGCGGATCCCTTCCGTGTTCGGAATCGGTGAATCCTCTCCCACCCACATCCCCTCATAAATGCAGCGCCCCAGATGCTCGGAGAAATGACCATAAATATTGCGGTTGATTTTGCCTTTGGATAAATCCGAATGAATGGTAATAACATGACTCATAACTTATTCCGCTCCTCGCTGTTTTTTTATAGATATTTATATGAAACAGTTTAATAATCTTTAAAACAATGATATCGACCAAACCGTATTCCGTCAACCCGAAATTTAAACGCTTTCACGAAATAGCCTTATTTTCAGCACAAAAAAGACCGGCCCAACGCCGATCTTCCGATCGAGCCTGGGCCGGTCACTTATTAATGCGTCGCCCGAATTAAAAATTCCCGGGTCCGCTCTGCCTTCGGTTGGTTAAATATTTGATCCGGTGTTCCGGCTTCGACGACCTGGCCGTTATCCATGAAGATAATTCGGTCAGCCACTTCCTTGGCAAAACTCATCTCATGCGTCACGATGACCATCGTCATATGCTCCTCGGCCAGCTGCTTGATAACCGCCAGCACCTCGCCGGTCAGCTCGGGATCCAGCGCCGATGTCGGTTCGTCAAACAGCATGATGTCCGGATTCATCATCAGTGCTCTCGCAATGGCCACGCGCTGCTTCTGTCCGCCCGACAGATTCCCCGGGTATACATCTGCTTTATCAGATAAACCGACCTTCTGCAGTAGCGCGGCGCTGTTTAACCTAACCTCTTCCTTCGATTGTTTCTTCACATGTCGGGGCGCCAGCCCCAGATTCTCCTGTACCGTGAGATGGGGAAACAGGTTAAAATGCTGGAATACCATGCCCATCCGGGATGTGATCGCTTTGATCTCCGGTGAGCTGGTATACACGCCATCCTTTACGAGATATTGATCCTGCAGCTTGATCGAGCCGCCGTTGATCTCCTCCAGATGCACCAGGCTCCGGAGCATGGTGCTCTTTCCCGAACCGGAAGGTCCGATGACGGCAATCACTTCATTCTTCTGAATCTCAAAGCTGACGTCCTTCAGCACGTCCAGCTGGCCGAAGGATTTTTTTACATGGGTTACTTCAATAATTGCCATTACACGACAGTCCTTCTATTCATATTTGAATCGGCGTTCCAGAAACTTAAATAACATGGTTAACACTAGCGTCATTAGCAGGTATATAACACCCGCAATGAAAAACGGCATAATCGTAAAATCGCGATTGACCGCCGTATAAGCGAAGTGCAGCAGCTCCGGTACCGCCACTGCATACAGCAGCGCCGTATCTTTCACCAGCGTAATGGATTCGTTGGATACCGCCGGCAGGGCTACGCGAAACATTTGGGGCAGAATCACTTTCGTGGTCGTTTGCCAGCGGTTCAGGCCCAGCACCTTGGACGCTTCATATTGACCCTTATCAATCGCCAAGAGGCCTCCCCGGAAGATTTCCGCAAAATAAGCGGCATAGTTTAGCACAAAAGCCAAACATGCGGCTACAAAACGGTCCAGAACGAGATACTCTCCGATCACGGGCAGCACTGGCAGCCCGAAACAAAAGAACAACAGCTGCAGCAGCAGCGGGGTACCACGAAACACATAAATATAGGCATTGGCCAACCAAGCCAGCGGCTTGATTGCGCTTCGAACCATTAACGTGAACACAAACCCGAGCGGGATAGAGACCAGGATAGCAATTAAAAACAACAGTATCGTGGTCTGTGCGCCCTCCAGCATCGGTTTGCCGATTTGAACAATGTAATCCATACTCATATACGTTAACTCCTAATGGAAAAACTTCTTGAGATGCTTGAAGTTCTTCAAAAATATCGTAGACCCATGGGGAACACAAAACCGGAGCCTTTGGTCAAAGTCCGGTTTCTTGGAATACCTATGGAAGGATGAATACCATCCTTGTGAAGCATTTTACTTCAACACTTTGTTTTCGCCAAACCATTTCTCGGAAATCTTGGCTGCCGTACCATCGGCATTCATTTCGTCCAGTGCTTTTTGCAGGCTTTGAAGCAACTCCTCGTTGCCTTTTTTAACCCCGATCCCGTACTGCTCCGGCGCCAGGGATTCCTCAAGAATCTTATATATTCCCTCTTCCTTGGACATGAAGTATTTCATCACGACTTCGTCTATGACCACAGCCTCTACGCGCCCATTCTTCAAATCGCTCAGAGCCAGCATATTATCAGGGAATTCGTTGATCTTCTTCACTTGCGTGTGAATCTCGTTAGCACTTAACGCATCGGCAGCTGAAGATAGCGACTGCAAACCGATCTGTTTGCCTGCCAAATCGCTGATCGAAGTTATATCCGAATCAGCCAGCACGGCGACCACCTGACTGTTCTCCAGATAAGGCTTGGTGAACAACACTTTCTCCTTGCGCTCATCAGTGATGGTATAGCCGTTCCATATCAAGTCAATGCGGCCGCTGCTAAGCTCAGACTCCTTCGATTTCCAGTCAATGGGCTGGAACTTAACTTCCTTGCCCATCTTCTCGGCGGCTGCACGAGCATAATCGATATCAAAGCCGACAATTTCATTGCTCTCGTCACGAAAACCCATCGGCGCGAACTTGTCATCGATCCCGACAACCAGCTCATTACCACCGCTTGCTGAGCTTGAACAGCCGACAACGGTTAATAAAAGCATGAAGCCTGCTAATACTGATGCTATCTTTTTCACCAAAAAATCCCCCTCGTAGACATTAAACGCAGCCATATTCAGGATGTAGAGGAATCCGTATCCTATGCAAAACTGCTTTTTCGCTTTAGTACGTTATCAAGACTCCATGATACCATATTAGCAGAGAAGAGTCGATAGTTTCATAGAATGGCCAATTTTCAACATCCGATATGAAATTTATGTATTTTCATCCTATTTTAAGGTTATTTTAAGGATGATTTCAGTTTAGCGGGAAAGAATGAAGAACTGTAAGACTAACATCTAGAAAGGCGGTAAACAACAATGACAACCCACTTGAAGTCAGTGAAGCGGCTGGTGCTTGTCGCCATCGCTGTAGTCATGGGCCTCGCTTATCTTCCCGTCTCGGTCTCGGCGGAACCGATCGGACAGCAAACCGAATCACCGGCTGTTCCTTCTTCCAAAGACGAACGCGGGCAACATAAACCCGGTCATATGTTCAAGGCAATCTCCGAATTTCTGAAGCTGGAACCGCAAGTTCTTCGAGATAAACTCAAAACCTCGACGCTCGCGGAGATCGCCAAGGAACAAGGTATATCTAGAGATGCCATGAAAGCCAAGATCGTTGAGCTGTTGAAGGATAAAATCTCCTCGCATCCGAAGCAGCTGGGCAAATCCATCGATTACTCCGCTGCGGCTGACAAGCTGCTTGACGCCAAAGGCGGATGGCATCAGCAGCGGATGCACCAGCGTCATGGCCGGCTGATCTCGGATAGCGCCGAACTGGCCAAGCTTCTGAAGACGACACCGGAAGCACTCAAGCAGTCGCTCCAATCCGGAAAATCACTGGCTCAGATCGCGAAGGAGCAAGGCGTGCCCGTCCAGTCCGTCATTGATCAACAAGTCGAGGCACTCACGAAGCGCCTGGATCAGAAGTTGACCGAAGGCAAGCTGACGAAGGAAGAATACGAGGATCGCAAATCCAGAATTGCTCCATTTGTCAGCGATGTGGTGAATGGCAAACTCAAACCGATGAAACACAGCCGGTAAAGTTCCCGCTTGCGCTTGACCCTTTGGTCATTGGATAAGAGAAACGTCTATCGACGTACTTTCTCAGTAGACAGACCGCATGTAGCGGAAGTTTTTCTTACGAGATAAGGATGCTAAGCCACGGATGTTTATACTTTCTTATCTCTTAACACAAGAGCCGCTCCATCGGTTAGGAATAACCAATGGGAAGCGGCTCTTTATCATTCGTATATTCTATTTATCATCCATATTAAGGCACGTATTGTTGGATCATCTTCACAACGACGCCATCTTCAATGGTGATATGAAACGGAAACCATTTCATGTCTACGATATCATCCTTTTTGTAGATGTTCGTGAATTTGTCCAGGCTTACCATCTGGTTCCAGGAAATTTGAGCATCCTCATACCGTCCGGTATGATCGTACAACTGAAGCAGTACTTCTGCATCGTCTGCCACAGGAAGTTCAATCTGTTCTTCCGTATCGTTTACGATATAATAGCCGTCCGGAGCCTCCGTCATCTCAGGGTCCTGCTCCCGTTCGCGGAACACCTGATTCGCTTCTTCTCCCTCGTACCATTCAATCGGATCGACTTGCAGATAGACTTTGCCGTCTCTAATCTCAAGCCCATTGATATAGACAGCTTCCTGATTCGAAGCTTTCGGAACCGGCTCATAATTGTTGCCTGAGGCTACGCCAACGGTTGTCATCATGATCAGTACCAGCAGCATCATTGCTCCCAATTTCCAAGCCGACTTCTTCATCTTCTCATCGCTCCCTCTTCATCCTTCTATTGAATAGATTCAGCTCGTGAACCCGACCCGACATTGTTCATTAAACATGATTAACCCAATTCCTGGATATTTGAAACGTATATGTATTTTATCATTTATATCTTTATTATAAGAGCCCACTTGGTAAAAAGGATGTCAATTCGATGTAAATTCATTACAATATTTCAATCTTCGTAAGCGCTTAAGTATGGGAACGATGAAGGATCTTCTGTTATGGATGAACCAGGAAACACCCACAATATAAAACAAGCCCACCCCGCTGATTCCTCAGTCGATGGCAGGCTTGTTGATACTCACCCTATATTATTGATTGAATGCTTCGGTCAGAACAGGAACGATCTGCGATTTGCGGGAAACCACACCTTTAAGAAGGGCCTTGTTCTCTGACAGAGACACATTATATGCTTTCTCAACAGCTTTGGACTCTTTACCGAGTGCAAGAGCGATCGAATCGTTGTTCAGGATATCCGTCACAACGAAGACGAACAGGTCAAGATTTTTGTCGGCGATAATCGCTTGAATCGCATCTTCGAGTTCGGCTTGACGGGACAATACATCATTGGTATCGACCGCGTTAACCTGGGCGATTTCCACTTTGGCTCCGCCCATTTGGAATTCCTTGGCGTCCAGGGAGATCAATTGCGCGATGGTTTTGTCGCTCAGATCGGCACCTGCCTTGAGCATCTCCAATCCATAGCTGTCCGCATCCACGCCAGCGATCTCAGCCAGCTCGCGAGCTGCTGCGATATCTTCGTCCGTGCAGGTTGGGGATTTGAACAACAAGGAGTCCGAGATGATGGCGGACAGCATCAGGCCAGCAATTTCTTTGCGAACGGCCACACCTTTTTCCTTGTAGATCTTGTTCAGAATGGTAGCTGTGCAGCCGACAGGCTCAGCACGGTAGTATAACGGATGGCTTGTCTCAAAATTCGCGATGCGGTGATGGTCGATAACCTCAATCACGCGAACCTGATCAATGTCGCTTGCGCTTTGCTGACGCTCGTTATGGTCCACGAGAATAACCTCTTGCGCTTCGTTTGCAACCGTCTCAACGAAACGAGGTGCTTCTACCTTAAAGTAATCGAGCGCATATTGCGTTTCACCGTTAACGTCTCCTAGACGTACAGGCTCGGCGGAAAGGCCGAGCTGGTTCTTCAAATCAGCATAAGCAATAGCAGAGCAGATCGTGTCCGTATCCGGATTTTTGTGTCCAAAAATTAATGTTTTAGCCATGTGTAATGCCCCTCTCGCAACAAGAATTTCATCGTTTATATCGATAAACAGATGATCACCTATCTGATTATATCGTTAAATTCTACTTATTCCAATTCCTTTACAGAGATTATTTTCTGGCTGTGTTATACCAGTACAATTTCCGGTTCCGGAACGAATCCAAAATGGTTGTTAATCGACTCCGAGATCAGATTCATCAAGTACAGGATGTCCGTTGCTTTGGCATGCTTCTGGTTCAGAATCATGTTACCGTGATGCGGAGAGATGATCGCGCCGCCATATTCGGTTCCTTTCATATTCAGCTGATCCACAAGCGAGCCGACGGCTACCCCATAATCATAATTATTTTTGAATACGGAACCGCAGGACGGGTAATCGAAATGGCGTTTACTCGTCCGGTACTTGATGATGTCAAGCATCGACTGGGGCGTCTCAATTCCCCTTCCTGCCAACGCGTGTACCTCACCCAGGAAGAATGAGAAAAAGGATGGCAATGATGATGGATGGCTGCCGCGAGTTTTCCACTCCGTAAGCAGCTCAGACGTCATGCTGATCTGCTCCTCCGAGCTGACCGGAATATTGAGATCGGCCCCTACGATGATCCAAGGGTGCTGCTGGAAGATGGATTGCTTGTATGCAAATAAACAGTCCGCCACGGTAATGGACTGTACCTTTAAGCTCGAATCCATCGTATCAATATAATAGACTGTATCCAGAATATCGCAGATTTGGCGCGCATTATATTTGGCGTTCATATAGATGCCGGCCCCTACGCAGCCAGGGAGCAAAAAAGTAAAGTCGAGCAAATCCGTTCCGCCCATTAAACCCATTAAGGACAGCAAAGACATCGGCGCGCCGGATGAAACGTACCATTTATCTCCCGACACCCGCAGCTCCACCAGGTTTTTGAGCGATATAAACACCAGATCATGCTTCGGTTCATCCGGGAACAGGATATTGGATCCCATTCCAAAGATGTACCATGGCATCCCGCGTTTCCAGCAGTCCTGCAGGAGATCCGCCAGATCGTTTGCCGTTTCAGGCAGGGCCAGATAATTGGCTGAACCGCCGATCCCATACGTCGAAAAAGCAGACAGCTCCACATTGCGCTTGCACAATCGGTCGATAGCAGATGTATGTAAAGTCATCGTAGACATGTCACTCCCTATTCTTCACATTAGGCACAACAATCCTTACTAAATGTGGGGATGTTACATCATTATGATCCAACTGCTTAGGTGGTGTCAATCTGGGGAGGAATCCTGGCTAAATAGCAAAAAATCCCTGGATTACAGCCCGTAGACCGTAACCAAGGGATTCATTCATAATCACTTTATTCGTGCCCAGGATTTATTCAAGGAAATCCTTGAGACGTTTGCTGCGGCTCGGATGACGCAATTTACGAAGCGCCTTCGCCTCAATCTGCCGAATGCGTTCACGCGTAACGCCGAACACCTGCCCTACTTCCTCCAGAGTTCGGGTCCGTCCATCCTCAAGTCCAAAGCGCAGCCGGAGCACATTCTCTTCACGCTCGGTGAGCGTATCGAGCACTTCCTCCAGCTGTTCCTTCAGCAGCTCAAACGCCGCGGCATCTGCCGGTGCCAATGCGTCCTGATCCTCAATGAAATCACCCAGGTTGGAGTCGCTTTCCTCGCCGACCGGCGTTTCCAGGGACACAGGTTCTTGGGATACCTTCTGGATCTCACGTACTTTTTCCGGCGTGATATCCATCTCTTTACCGATTTCTTCCGGTGTCGGTTCGCGCCCCAGCTCCTGAAGGAGCTGCCTGGAGACACGGACGAGCTTATTAATCGTCTCTACCATATGCACCGGGATCCGGATGGTTCTTGCTTGGTCAGCAATCGAGCGGGTTATCGCCTGACGAATCCACCAAGTGGCATACGTACTAAACTTAAAGCCTTTGGAGTAGTCGAACTTCTCCACCGCTTTGATCAGGCCCATATTGCCTTCCTGTATCAGATCAAGGAACTGCATTCCCCGACCAGCATAGCGTCTTGCTATACTTACAACGAGACGAAGATTCGCTTCAGCCAAACGGCGTTTCGCTTCTTCATCTCCCTCCTCTATTCGTTTGGACAGTTCCACTTCTTCATCGGCTGTAAGGAGGGGAACACGACCGATTTCTTTCAGGTACATGCGAACCGGATCGCTAATCTTGATGCCTGGTGGAAGTGAGAGATCGTCATGAACCGAAAAATCCTCTGTCGGAGAATTAGCCGCTTTCTCTGTATCCGTAACCTCTCGTTCCAATGCAAAATCCGCACTTTGACGGTTCTCCATTCTATGCCCCCCTGTTGACAATCCCATATTTTCATGCTAATCTAGCATTAGGTTATTATGACATTAAGCCAATAGTTATTTATCCTTCATTCTAGCATATTTTTCACACTATATCAACTTCTAATATATTCTAGTTCATCTCACCCGATCTCACCCTGAGACCGGGTTTTTTATGCTCCAAATCTGCCTTAGGGAACTAGTCATTGCCCCTTCGCGAACAAGTACAAGTTCATCTTCTTACACTACATATGCTACGTTTATTTAAGCTGATCTAGTACAGCTTTCGTGTTCTGATTCAGCGGTTTCACATCGGGAGCCTTCACCGGCTCATCGCTCAGCTCATATTTGTGCTTGAGTTCAAGCGTGGCCCTCACCCGGTCATTCAGCGTCTCTTCCGGGATCACGCCGCTCTCAACAGCCTCGGTCAATGCCTGAATGACGGCTTCCTCCAATGCATATTCATGTCCGATCAGAATCATGTTGCTCCCTGCGACAACGGACTTCACGGAAGCCTCTCCTACGTCCGTACTGCCGGAAATAGCCCCCATTGTCATATCATCCGTTATAACGACACCCTTAAACCCCATTTCTTCCCTTAACAAATCATTTATCACGGGTTTCGAATAGGAGGATGGCGTATCCGGATCGATGCTCTTCATCAGCAGGTGCGCAACCATAACCACATCGGCCCCTTCATCAATCGCTTGTTGAAACGGTACCAGCTCCAATTCATGCAGACGCTTCAGATCATGATTAACAACGGGCAGACCGAGATGGGAATCGACCGAAGTATCGCCATGCCCTGGAAAATGCTTCACTACAGGTACGACACCATGCTCCTGTATCCCCTTCATGGAGGCAATCCCCTGCGTGCTTACGGTTTCTGCTGTATTGCCAAAGGATCGATCGCCGATGACCGGATTGTTCGGGTTGCTATTAATGTCCAACACCGGGGCGAATACCATGTTGAGCCCGAGTCCCGCTACCTTCTGCGCGATAAGACCGCCAACACGCTTCGTCAGCGCAAGATCCCCCTTGCTTCCGACTTTGCCGCTTGACGGCAGCTTTACATACTCATCGGGAAAACGCGTAACCCGTCCGCCCTCCTCGTCTATACTCAGCCACAGGGGCACCGGATTCGCAGCATTGGCTTCCTTCAGATCGTTGAACAGCTTTACTGACTGCTGCGCGCTCTCGATATTATCCTTAAAAAAGATAAATCCGCCGACATGGTAATCCTCCAGCAACCTGCGCGAGGTATTATCCAGGGCAGTCCCTTCGATTCCAACCAGCACCAGCTGTCCGATCTTCTCCTTGACGGTCATGCTATTCAAAAGCTCGGCTACCGCATCATCCGTCTCGTTCTCAGGCAGATTCCCTTCGCTGTCCGTGCTGTCTGATGGAGGCGGTGTCCCGTCTTCATCTTCTGGAGATGGAGTCTGCGGCTCCTGCACTTGCCCGGGCGGCGAAGCTCCTGATCCGTTATCTCCGAGGTTGCTGGGTTCGGCTCCGTCCCGACAACCTGCCACAGCCAATAGCAAGATGACAACCAACATCGTTAAGCACATCCATTTTGTCGTACGCTTCAACATTGTCACCTTCCTTCAAATTCACAATACTATATTCGTCCTCTGTTCCACAGAGTCCTTCCATCATAACATGATTTCCTTACAGCCCAAACCAGCTGAAGCTGCCCGCCCAAGAAGAAGCAAGAGCCGCATCGACAGCGGCCCTTGCTCGCCTATTTAAGCAATCCGAGCTTACGGGCTTGCTCCTCTGTTAATATAAACTGCTCCGTCTCCCACACTTCATCCTCATCCGTTCTTCCGAACATCAGCATAATATCATCCCATATATTCTTTTGCATCGCCTCAGCTTGCGTGATAATCACCTTCATGTTAGCATCCTTCCTTTCCTTGGAATCATCTCCTACTACATATACAACCATCAAAGGTCGTATAGAATCGATAAACAAGCAAAAGCCTGCAGATAGTATCTGCAGGCAGGGTCTGTACTATAACTAGGAATAAGCAGGATGATATTTAATCCACGACATAGCAATGGTCCCTTCGCCGGCATGAATGCCCGCAACAGGAATAAAAGTCATGATTTCGGTTTTTAACGCCGGATGGGCCCCGCTGATCTCCTTCTGGATTTCTTCGGCAACTTCGACGTTGTTTGCGTGCATGATGCAGACCTTTTTAATTTTCTGTAAATCCAGTTTCATAAGTTCCAGCATTCTCTGCTTGGCCTTCTTGAACGTCCGGATCTTCTCTTCCACAATGACCTTGCCTTCATCAAAACGCAGCAGCAGATGAATGCGGAGCAGGTTGCTGAGAAGAAGCTGGGTGCCGGATACCCGGCCGCTGCTGTGAAGCCGGTGCAGGCTTGCGGGAATAAGGTAGAATGACATGTTTTGCACCATGGACTGGATTTTATCTTTTATGATCTGCACGGTATCCCCTTGGCTATGCCAGTGAATCCCGGACATGATCATTTCGCGTACCGGAAACGCTCCCGCTTGAGAATCGATGCCAACCACGGGTACCTCGGCAATCTCTGCCGCCTGCATCGATGAATTCAATGTTCCGCTGAGCTCGGATGAACAGTGAATGGCGATAATATCATCATACTTCACTTTCAGGGATTCATATAATTCGATGAATTCACCGATCGGAGGCTGTGAACTGCTGACTTTCGGTTCATCTTTCATTCTTTCATAAAAGGCCTCTGCCGAAATGTCAATTCCTTCCCTGTACGCCTCCTGTCCAAGTATCAACCTCAAAGGTACAATATAAATATGATTTTCCTTGGCGAATTCAGGATCGATCGTACTCGTGCTGTCGGTTACCCATGCTATGGATCTCATTATCGTGTTCACGTCTCGCTTTCATGTAGTAAAAAGTAGGAAAGGAAGCGATTTAAGCCGCTAAATTCATCATATCTTACCCTCACAGCGCATTGCAAACGAAAGGAACGTGATTTCATATCCTACACATAGGTTCGCCACACAAAAGCCTTATTTTCGCTCTGCGTTATACCCCTTTTCTCCAAAAGGTTCCAGCTGTTCAATCCAATAGGCTTCCCGTTTGCTGACCGCATCCTTCAGATCATAGAACGGATCTTGCTTCGGCTCCATGGTCTCCAGAATCTCAAAAACAAATGCATCCTCGCCATACTCATTCCATTCCCGCTGAAGCGTCTTATTGTAGCTTGTTCCCATCTGCAGCTCGAATCGTTTGCCGTTCATGGTCTTCAAGTTATTCGTTCCGGCAACAAATACTTTGCCGTTCTTTGTGTTTCGAATTTGATACACACCTGCTTCAATCTTGATTTCCTTATACATTTGATTTAATTCCTGTCTGCGATTCATGGCGTTAAATCCTCCTAATCTTAGCGTTTAAATCGTTAACCAGTACTGGCTTCCATCGTCCTTGCGATCCAAAAAACCATATTCAATCAAATATCGGCGAATCGTCACATAATCGGGATGGTCCCTCCCGATCGTATCGTTGATTTCTTGTTCGGTATACTTGACACCCGGTTTAAAACGAGCTGCGATTTCTCGCAAAACGACGTATTTCTGCTTTTCCTTGAGCTTAAATGTCTTCAGCGGACCATCGGTCCCTTCGGGAAATACCTTGGCCAGGATTGCTTGCCTTTCTTCTTCCGTAACATTGTAGCGCTCATCCACCATCTTGGCCTGCTTGGGAATCTCAACAAATGCCGGTGCGTGGTCATCCTTTTCCTTCAGCAGCTCCATTAAAGTCAGCAGCACCTTGGACTGCCTTTCCTTCTCCTTCAAGGCAAACCGGTGATTGCGAATCGTCGATGCGCTGCCTATGCCCAGCTCCTGTTGAACCTCTTTATCGTTCATGCCTTGATAGAAGAGCTGCAGCAATCGATTCTGATGCTCGGTCAGTCCAGTCAGCTTCTTATCGAGCCCCGACAGATACTGAAACACCGAACCATGCTCCCGACGGATATGTACAGTCATGTATCGTTCTGACTCATATAACACATCTTGGTCCGGGTAGATGATCCCTTTCTCGATCGTCTTGCCGCACAGGAGGCATACCCATACGGGACCTTCGTCAACATAGCCTTGTTTAAGTTCATCTATAGAAGCATTCCAGAAACGATCGTTCGGATCCAATGTAAACACCACTTTTCAAATTGTTATTTATATAGACATTTTATATTTTTGTCTATAACATGTCAATCGTACTCCACTTCGATATAATATTTCTTCCTCCCTTCTGTGGAACCTGCTAGAATAGAGGTTGCTGCTGTAAAATTTAGGGGGTATCATCATGAGTTTCATCCAACAGTCGGCAAAAGAAATGCGTTCTTGGCCGCGTAACATCAAGCTGTTTTTTCTAGCAAACGTGCTGTATCAGATCGGTACCGGCATGTTTAGCGTGCTCTACAATTTATACATACAAGGCCTTGGGTATAATGACTCCATGAATGGAACAGTGGTCAGTATTCAATCCCTAGCAACGGCATTGATGTTCATTCCGATTGGCCTGATCGGAGACCGTGGCAGCCGCAAACGAATCCTCGTCCTTGGGGCGTTGTTAAGCGGTGCAGGACTGATCGCCCGCGCTTTTCTGGAAAGCGAGTTCAGCTTGCTTGGCCTTGCGATATATACCGGTCTGTTCGCATCCTTCTTTCAGGTGCTGGCTATCCCCTTCTTGGCGGAAAACACGGCGAAATCGGCTCGCATGCGGATCTTTAGCATCCACGCCTCGCTTGTCCTTGCTTCTCAAGTGCTCGGAAGCATGGGAGGCGGATTTTTGGCTGATGCCCTGCAGGCCGTTGGTATGAACAAGGTCGGCAGCTTGAAAACCGCGCTTTTCATAGGCGGCCTGGCAACCTTTGCGGCGTTTATCCCGCTCTTGTTCACAACCGATCAGAAGGCCGAGGAGATACAGGCACTGGATGCACCGCTTACGGATCATCAACCAGCTCAGGCAGGAGGAGCTGTTAACACCTCCGGTTTGGGGGATTACAAAGTCATCGGTCAGTTCGCGCTTGCCCAATTGTTAATCGGCCTAGGCTCAGGGCTTGTCGTGCCTTATTTGAATTTATATTTTACCAACCGCTTCTCGGTATCGTTATCGGCGGTCGGCATTCTGATATCACTCGGACAAGTCATGACGATTGTATCAATGCTGATCGGACCTACGCTGGTGAATCGAGTGGGAGCCGTCAGGGCCGTGGTGCTCTTTCAAGTGCTATCCTTGCCCTTCCTGCTGTTAACCGGGTTCACGAACGTACTCCTCATTGCATCGGTCGGCTTCCTGTTCCGCCAAGCCCTGATGAATGCCGCCAATCCGATACAATCCTCGATTCTGATCGACCGCGTACCGGATCACCGAAGAGGAATCGCCAATTCGGTCACGCAAACCGCCTTCATGCTGGGCTGGGCCACCATGGGACCTGTACAATCTAAACTCGTCACCACTTACGGCAGTTATTGGGGATATGCGATCACATTTTGTATTACCGGAACGCTATATGTTGTATCTTCGTTTCTATACTACCGAATGTTCCGTGAGCGCAAAGGCAGCAGCCTCTCCTCCTCTGATACCGCCGCTACTCTCTAGCCTCAACCCGCAGTGGTTTCGCATGGAGCGGAACAGCTCCATCAGCTACGGCAATGGTCCGGGCCTGAAAGCTTCCCTTGTACCGGAAGACGGGCCCCCATATCGGATTGTCCACCTCAACGGAGATCCGGTATTGTTGATCCCCGTCATCATACCATTCGTTTACATCGGCTGTTCCGGTGAACCACCGGGGAACTCGAAACTGCAAAAGCCCCTCATAAAACCTCTGCTCCCCCGATTGAATGCGAATTCCGCCGTTAGCCCCTACGGCTATCCGGAGATCGACCGCCAAGTGCTGTTTATTCCCTAAATAATCCACGACTCGGCTGCGCTGCGTACTATAGATCATCGTGGCATCAAACCGCCTTTGGACACCCGGAAAATCAAAGCTGCGACACCACGTCACCGTTTCTCTTCCCCATTCATCCCGATACGCATAGTTCTCGATCCGAAACGGAATCCCTTTTCCGCGATTCGGAAACATAATATGCCGCTTCGTGCCTATATACAGAGGCAGCGCAGCCCAAGGCGCGTACCAGATTTCTTCCATAATGCCTTCGCCAATCGAAGCGATGTGATCCTTGCTGGCAAACCCGAACCGCTCCCGAATTTTGGGATGGAGCTGTTGAAATTGCAAGCCCAGCGCTTGTTCATAGATCGAGGTCATGCATCTCCCCTCCTTTACGGGAGTTATGCCCGGGGACGGGTCTTCGTGCGGGGCGGTAGGCACTCGGTAAATCTGCAGCAGACAGCAAAGCCATGAAGCATAATCCCATCATGGATCCGCTAAGCGTTAACGGATTGAACGGAGCCTTCATTAACTGGGGGGCCGTCATCCATGCTCCAAGCATCAAGACCGACAGCAAGAGAATTTGCAGCCTGTACCACAACCGACTCTTATGGAAGAGCAGCGTCAATAACCCAACGCCCATCTCGGTTATGCCGAGCAATGTCAGCACCAAGCCCTCCTGCCCTCCAGCCAAGCCCGACTGCCGCAACAGATCAAGCTCTCCGGCTTCCGGGAACAACAGCTTCGGTACCAGCCCCTCATAACACCATAGAATGGCCAGCATAAGTACGCTCAAGGCATGGATGAGTGCCTTTGGAATTGTTGCCGAAGGCGGAATATCCTTCTCTGCCCACAAACGCAGCACATCAAAGCTCCAAGCCGTCGCCAGGCCGAATAAAGGCCGAAACAGCAACCGGTCAAACCATGCGCCTGCCATGCCGAACCGTGTTTTGTAATCGTATTGGGTAGAGAAACTGATGCCCCCGCTCCCCTTGTTTGTATACTTCCAATAGCCGCTTCCCTCCCGAATCAGGGAGCAGCGCTGATCCGAGCCGAATCGCAGCACCGAGATGCGATTCCCCGTTTTCGGGTGCACGGCTGTTTTCGCAGCTCCCGTCCCCGTCACTTCCAGCCCGAAACCAATGCGGGTTTTATATAGAAACTGCTGGATGCCCGAATCAGCCTTCGGCAAATAATGGATTTCGGAAAACCGCAAATCCCACTGTTGATGCAGCTCAGGCCTCTGCGTCAACGTCCACAGCTTCTCCATATCCGTCTTGATATCGAGCTCGACATAGATCGGATTTCTCTTCATACGCTTTAGCTCCCCTTGGGATGTCCTTTAGGTCTTCAGCCGGACACCTCTCTATTTACAAGTCATTTTACAGCCGCGAGGAACTCCCCGTTAGACCTCACTTTTGTAGAACATACAAAGAAGAGGTACTACGTTTCGTAGTACCTCTTCCGTCCCTTCTATATAATCCGGCCTTAATTGGTCCCAAGAGCTAGTTGTCGTTCTCTCTCACGATCCCTTTGCGGCGGACCTTCTCCACGGCTTCCTTGCTGCTTCTTACCCCGAGCTTTTTCAACATTTTATTGATCTGGTTCTTGAGCGTGCTCTCGGTTTTGAACAGTTTCTTCTCCATCTGGGAATGGGTGTACCCTTCATCCAACAGATCAAACACCTCACGCTCCGCAGGCGTCAAGCCGCGCAGCTGCTCTTCGCGCTTAAGGCGGGCGAATTCCTTGAGCAGCACCTCCATCGATCCCGGATGAAGCACAGCGCTTCGGATTGCAGCCGGCAGCTCCTTAAACTTCGACTTCTCAATATAATTGACGGCACCGGCCGTAAAGGATTGCGTGATCACCTGCTCGTCACCCAGCGAGGTCAACATGATGGCCTTGGCCTGCGGCTTGCGCTCAAGAATTTCGGCGGCCGTGTATATCCCGTCAAGTCGGCCGGCAGTCAGCTGAATATCCATTAGCACGATATCAAAGGATAGGATTTGCGCCATCGCAATCGCTTGTTCGGACGACTCGGCCGTCCCGACAACGATCATATCCTCCTGCGCATTCAGAAAAACGGTCATCGATTTAATCCAATCCGGATCATCCTCTACCAAGAAGATTTGTATGCGATTCAAGCTTCTTCCCTCCCGGATAAACGAATCATTTTACTGCGCGGAAAATATAACGTAATCTCCGTACCAACCGCTTCGCGGCTCTCCAGACCTACGGAGCCTCCGCTTTTCTTCATCACGTTATAAACATACGACAAACCGAGCCCGAAATTATCCTGCTTATGACCCTTGGTACTGTAAAAAGGTTCAAACACAATCGCCTGCTGCGCTCTTGGAATGCCAATCCCGTTATCTTTAACGGTAATCGCCGCCCCTTTGCGGTCTGCGGTTATCGTAATCGTAATCAGCCCTCCCTCAGGCATCGCCTCCACGCTGTTGCGAATGAGATTGCTGATCGCTTCCTTCAAATGGACGGTATCCGCGAGCAGCCACGGCCGCTGGCGGCAGATTACGCTCAATTCGACGCCATGCCTGCGCAGCAGATCCTGTTCGCGGAGCTGCAGTTCAGCAAGCAGCTGATCCACGCGGACTGGCTGTTCCATCAGCTTAAACGCCTTCATCTGCTGCTGCATGCGCCCCACCATGGCAAGCAGATGCTCGGATGAATTCGCTATGACTTCAAGCTGTTCGATGGCAACGCCGTTGTCTTGTGGCAGCAGCCGCTTTACATTGTCCGTGCTCATCGCAATCTTCCCGATCTCGTTCTTAATGGTATGATTCAGCATCGATGTCCCCGAGCTGACGGCTTGCATCGTGCGATCCAGCGGATCGCGCTCGAATTTCAGGCGTACACCCAGGACGCCGTACACAAAGGTACAGATGACGGCAACGCCCAGCGAATACAGAATGAACAGGGACACGTACTTGAATGAATCATAACCTGGCGAGATCAGATTTCCAACATTAATCAGCAGCATCACCCCAAGCAAGGTAGGCACCATAATCCAGGTGGTGATCCACATGCTTTTGCGTTTTTGCGGATTTATCTCATGCGACAACGCGCGAATAAGCAAGGCACAGGCGGCCACATAATAGGGAACTGTCCATACGAATAACCATCCATAATGAATTCGGTAATCTTCCGTCAAAAGCACCTGGACCAGCATCGCGAGCACCGGCAAAAACAATCCTATTTTGAAATCGCGTTTTCTCTTATGCTGCCCGGGCGTGCGTGTATACACCAAGCAAAATATTAACACGCCATACGGTGTCAAGGTATGGTTTAGAAATTGAATCCACGGCTCATACCGGACCGCAATAAAACCCGCAGGCACAAGCAAATCTGTCAAACCGCCGATTCCTGCGCTCCACAGAAAAAAAGCCGCCCAGCGGTTCACCTCGCTCCGAGGCTGGTTGAACAGCAGTACAGCCGCCGCGCTCCAAAGCGCTACCACATAATATATCATGACGCATCGTCCATTCTCTTCGCGAATATAGTTTCATCCTACCACAATTGTTACGGCTGCGGGACCTCTTAGCTTGCCTCCACGAACAAGTCGGATCCATCAAATCATGAATTTTGTCTTGCTTCGATACTTCGATTTTTACATAGCGAAAACATTCAGTTTACATTCAGCCGCATTTAAGAAAGATATCAGGAACGATTGATAGGATAGATTTCGTAAGCAATCAAGCACACGAATGATAGAGAGAAACGAGGTGGAATCATGACAACCCAATTAAAATACCGGAACGAGCTTAAATTTTTTGTGAATATTCACCAGTACCGAATCATCCGTCAACGATTAAGAAATCTGGTGACCTACGATCAGCATGCAGGGCCCGGCGGGGAATATCACATTCGAAGCTTGTACTTTGACGATATCAACAACAAAGCGTTATACGAGAAGCTGGCTGGGGTTCGGGACCGGGTGAAATACCGCATCCGTATCTACAACGTAACCGACAACACCATCCATTTTGAGAAAAAAATCAAATTCCGGGATTACATCGCCAAACTGAAGGAGCCGCTCACAAGGGAGATGGCCGATCAGATCATGGCCGGTCAATACGAATGCCTCTATCAGCCGGACAAGCCATTGATGATGGAGCTGTATCACGAAATGAAGCATAAGCTGCTGCGTCCCAAGGTCATTGTCGATTATGTCCGCGAGCCGTATGTCTGCGCCAACGGAAATGTCCGAATTACGTTTGACAAGGAGCTTCGAACCGGCCTGCACTCCACGGATCTGTTTAATCGGAATCTGCTGCCCATCCGGGCGATCGATGAGAATCTGATTATACTCGAGGTCAAATATGACGAATACATCCCGGATTACATCAAAATCGCACTGCAGTTGGAAGGACTGGCCCGTCAATCGGCCTCCAAATACGTGATGTGCCGTAAATTTCTAAAATATAACACATGGGAGGATCAATAATTCATGAACACCACATCGACTTCAAGCAATACGAACACCACCAATTTTTCGGATATCGTCAAAAAATCCGTCATGGAAAACTTCGTATCCGATATCAGCATCTCCAAAATTCTACTTACGCTGGCCGTTGCCTTTGTTATCGGGTTATTCATTTACCTGCTCTATAAAAGAGTCTTTAGCGGCGTGCTGTATTCCAAAAGCTTTAACGTGTCTCTGATCGGGATGACCATGATCACGGCCGTTGTCATCATAGCCATTAACTCCAATCTCGTGCTCTCGCTCGGTATGGTCGGCGCACTCTCCATTGTCCGTTTCCGTACGCCTATCAAGGACCCAACCGATCTGATCTTCCTGTTCTGGGCCGCGGTTGCCGGGATCGTAACCGGAGCCGGGTTCTACACGCTGGCTGCCATCGGCTCCATCGTAGTCGGTCTGATCCTGTTCTTCTTCATTAAAAAAGCAACGGTGGATACCCCTTATCTGCTCGTGATTCATTGCGATAATGAACAGAGCGAACAAGCCGTAAAAGAACAAATGGGTCAAGCCGTGAAGCGTTATAATCTGAAGCAAAAAACCGTGACACCAGGCAGCATTGAGCTGACACTGGAAGTAAGGCTGCGCGACGCCGAAGGCCAGTTCGTGAACAAGCTGTCCCAGCTCCCGGGCGTTCATAACGCGGTTCTGATCAGTTACAGTGGCGACTATGTATCCTAAGTCAGGCGGTGGTCAGAGATGATAAAAAAAAGAATGACGGTTCAACTGTCCCTTGTGATGACCATAGTCCTCCTAATTTCAGGCTGCCAATGGACATCCACGGCTGCCGGGACGGTAAGCAGCACGGAGAGCGATGCCCAGCAGGAGCAAATGGATTCGACGGTTTTTCCGAAGGATAAGGTCATTGATGTTAAAATCACGATTGACGAAGCCGATTTTCAGGATATGCTGGACAACGCCAGCGCCGAAGAGTACAAGGAAGCATCCGTCAATTACAACGGCATGCCATTTGATCATGTCGGCATTCGCACCAAAGGCAATTTAAGCCTGCGCAGCGTAGTCAATTCCGACTCCGACCGCTACAGCTTCAAACTATCCTTTGACGAATACCTCAATCAAACCTTGAATGGAATCAGTAAAATCAATCTGAACAACAACTACAGCGACGCCTCGTATATGCGGGAATTCCTGACCTACGAGCTGGCAGATTCCGTCGGACTGCCGACACCCGGCTTCTCTTACGTCAATGTATACGTTAACGATGAATTATGGGGGTTCTACCTCGCGATTGAACAGATTGGCGACTCCTATCTGGAGCGTCATTTCAATAATTCCTACGGCGCGTTGTACAAGGCCGAAATGAACGGTGCCGGCAGCGATCTGACTTGGCTTGGCAATGACCCCGATTCCTATACCGGACTTGTCATGAAATCCAAATCATCCAATGACGATGTATTGATCGATATGCTGGACGAGCTCAATAACGGCACCGATTATGAGAAGGTCCTGGACGTGGATAATGTACTTAAGTACGTTGCCTTGAACGTCGTTGCTTCTAATATGGACAGCTACCTGGGGATGAATAAACAGAACTATTATCTGTATGAGAACAAAGGCGTCTTCTCTGTCCTGCCTTGGGATTACAATATGGCGTTTGGGGGATTCGGCGGATCGGGCATCCTTATTGACGAACCTACTCAGGGAGCCTTGGCGGAACGGCCCCTGATTGCCAAGCTGCTCGAGGTTGACGAATATAAGGAGCGCTATCACGCCATCCTCTCGGAGATGCTGGAGGGCTACATGCAGCAGGAAACATTCAATGAACGGGTGGCGCAATTACAAGATTTAATTTCCGGGCACGTTAAGCAAGACCCGAGATCTTTCTACTCCTATGAGGAGTACGAGCGATCCATCCCGACATTAACCTCATTCGTGGAAGAATCCATGGATAATATCCAGCAGCAGCTGGATGGAACGATTCCTTCCGCAGGCGATGGAACCGGCAGCGGCGGCATGGGTCCGGGCGGTCGCGGCGGGATGCGACCTGACGGTGGTGGCGGGATGGTACCAGGCGGGAACACGCCCACCAACAACGAAAGAACAACGGTTGATGCTGCTCCAGCCGTAAATACGGAACCATCACAAAATGCCGAAGAGCTTCCTGAAGATCAAACCCAATCTTCGGATCAGCCCCCTTCTGATGGAAATCAACGGGTCATGCCTCAAGACCCTGTTCAGAATGGTCAAGGCCAAGTGCCGGATTTCCCTCAGGGGCAGATGGGCAACGGATTCGGCGGCGAGTTTGGCGGTCAAATGCAGGGAGGCCCAGGAATGGGCCGGCCGGGCGATCGGTCAAACGGGGCTGCCGAGGAACAAGGCAGTCCCAAGGAAGCCTTATACGCCGGAGTATCCATCGCCCTGCTGCTTCTCTCTTGTCTCTTTGTAACACTGTATAAACGTAAAAGACTGTAATCATCTAACAAGGGGCAGTTCCCAAGGTCGATACCTTGGGAACTGCCCCTTTATCTACGATCGTTTGAGCCTATGACCGATGGTTTACACCTATTATACGATGAACCACGTGATCATGATGGGCGCTCCGATCAGGATCATGCCCAGCGCCATGACAATCCTCGTCGTATTTCTCGACAGCTTGTGCTGGGTCGCGGTTGAGCGATACCAACCGCTGAATTGCAGGCGATTGCGATAAAGGACCAGAAACCAGAGTACATTCCCCACGAACAGGAACAGGAAGTATAGTCCTTCCCAAGGTACCCAGTTCTTCAGTATTTGATGTTCTATGTTGCCCAGAACGGTTACAAAGATCATCATAATGATCATCATACGAATCATTTCGAGAATGGATGAGGCCAATTTGGTCATAACACTTACTCCTTTATAATCATGCTGGTACTGGTTATTTTTCCACTATACAGCAAAAATAAGCTCATGATAAGCAAAAAGGGCGATATGGCCATGATGCATCCATACCGCCCGCTTTAATCTTGAGGTAAATCGATAACCTGTACTGGTAATTCAACCGTTCCTAAATAACCATCACGGAGCCGGCTACTTCATGGGGCCTAACTCTGCTTGTTGATCCTGAACCGATTGTTTTCTTATAAAATATGAATCCAGCTTCCGACTGACCCACAAGGACAGCACGATAAAGGCAAGGACACCAAACAATTTAAAAGGTTCAGCAATAAAATCGGACAGGTTAGCACCGATGTAAGAGACACAGAACACCATAATGCCCTTGCCCAAGGTTACAGCCATCAGATAGGACATCAGGTTCATTCGGGCCAGCCCGGCGGCCACATTGACAGCGACAAACGGCCCTACGGGAAGTATGCCAAGCAGGAAAACGTAACTGAATCCGTTGCGCTGAATCCAGCGCATACCACGCTGAACTTTAGGTTTATTCGCCCAGCGTTCGATCAGGGCCGTACCGGATATTTTGCGCACGATGAGAAAGGTCGTTAAGCATCCTGCCACCATACCGATCCAGGAGTAAAGAAACCCTGCCCAAAGCCCATACACCGCCGCATTAACACCTACGATCACGATTGTAGGCATCGGTGGAATGAAAGACTTCAGGAAAGTCAGAAGGATGCCCGGCAGAGGGCCTAAAGCTCTAAATCGTTCTAACCACCATTCCAGATTGCTCTCTGTAAAGTAAGACATGATGTCCAAGTAGCCATTCAATGACTTCACCCATTTCTGCTAAGTATTGCCGACTAGCCGACCTGAAGCACCTGATTCAGCTGAGCCAGATGGTGGTTGTCGTGCCAGATGAAATCCCGCATAAATTGCGCCACCTCAAAGGGATGCCCGTCCCCGTCCGTGTACCGCAACTCATATGACGTCTCAGGCAAGGCTTCAATCGCCCGAATCAGCTTCTCCCTTGCGGTTATCGTCTGATCCACCAGCGCTTTTGTTGATAACGTCTTGGCATATTGCCTCGACTCTTCATTGAACGTGTCATAATCCACATGCCGGACGGTCAATGCATCCCCTGTGGAGATTTTGGCAATGGCTTCAGTGTAAAAATACTCATCCCAGCGCATGATATGGCATACCACATCACGTACGGTCCATTTCCCCTCTGCAATCGGGGTGCTCCAATACCCCTCTTCCTGTTCCGCGAACTCTCTCACTTTGCCGATCCACGCGGAATACTCATTCAGCAGCTGCTGGTTGTCACTCATATCCATTCTCCTTGTCCATATAAGATTTCATATAGGCGTCAAGTCGATCCTCCGGCCAGTGATACATCTTCAATAGCTCTTCATAAGGATCGCCCGAGATATGTAACAGCTTCGCAAAGGCAGGCTCCGTCTTGTAACCCAACCTCTTCAGCTCGATGATCTTTTGTCTTGCAGCTTCACCGAGTTGCTTCAGAAGCTTGTATTCCACGATCATATGACAGTAACCATTCTGACTCGTTGAAGGTAATGACTGCGCAAAAATCTCGAATTCCCATCCTTTATACCGAAATCGCGCTACCGTTCGATCCACGTTGTTGACCGTACGGGATGAGCATGTGAAATTCAAAACAAGTTCGCTATAACGCGTCTTGAGCTCTCGCTCAAAACGGGCAAAATCCGTCACATGGCAGATGATATCAAGATCGCTTGAAGCGATGTCAATCCCGATAGGGATCGTGCCCACCAATATCGGGTTGCAGGGTTTCAAATGATCCCATAGTCTAAGCTCGTCTATAACCATCGCTGCTTGCTTTTGTCTATCAGAGCCTAGTCGTAAGTATTCCAAGTTAAGAAAATCCATAGGTTCTTGCATGGCTGCCTCCACCTGCCTTACTCCGCTCAACTTTCAGGTTAGCGCTCGGTCCAGGTCGTCCGAACATAGCCCAGCTTCATGCCGACCGATTCCATGTTACGATGGCTCTGCGATAAGAAAGCGCACTGCGAGGCAACAAGGTCGCACCCTGCAAGCTTCGCCTCCTGTATTCTCCTGCGAAGCAGCTCCCGCTGCAAGCCCTGTCTACGATGCTCCGGGAGTGTTGCGGCAAATGTTAGTGACGCTGTCGATTGATTTACGTACATGACGCCAGCTGCGGCCGGCTCATCTTCGACATAAGCCATATAGAAGCTCCATCCCGGTCGTGAATACAATACACGATTATTCGAGGCTACAGATGGAATTCCTTGATCAGGCAATCCTGTTCCACGGCAATGAACTTTAGCATAATCCTCAAATTCATCTTTGTCTATTGTTCTGATCACAATTCCATTACCTTGCACCCCCTCCAGCTCCTGCGGGTTCATATACATGGCATTATGAAAAGCAGATTGATAGAATCCGCGATCGGCAAGCGCAGCCAGAACTTCCTGATTCACCAGGCCGGGTACAATCTCGAACTGGAACTTGCGATCCCTCGATTGATAAAAGTCGATGATATCATCCAGGTTATATAGATCCTCTGAACGCAGTCCTTTCACCGTGTTAAAAGAAGGCCAAGGCATCGTCTTGCTGTATAAGCACAGCGCATGGCCGAAGCGCTTCATTTCGACCCCTTCGGGATTTCCGGTCCGACCTTCGATTGCTTTCATTCGATCAAACATATAATCCGTTTCCGAATCCTGAATTCGATGGATAAGTTCCTCAGATGGAAGATGCTGCATATTGCCTCCTATGTATTAATGATTAGTTCTCCTTAACGTGTGATAAAAAGAGCCCGAAGATCGCTTACTGATGCTTCGGGCTCTTACTTGCTGTGTATGTTTTATTTCGCGCTGCCCGGCAGATCGCATGATCCGTCGGCGCACATGCCGTCGCTGCTGTCCGAATCATTCATCATCACTAGCGGATTCGCTTCACGATAAGCTTTATCTAGAGCGTCCGTGAACACTTCCAGCGGCTGCGCGCCGGATACGGCGTATTTGCCTCCCAGCACAAAAAACGGCACTCCCCGAATTCCCAAATTGGTTGCTGCTGCTTCGTCTGCCCTTACTTCGGATTGGAAGTCGTCACCCTCGAGCGCGGCCACAGCCTGATTCCGCTCCAGGCCGACTTCAGCTGCCAGATCAGCAAGCCGATTCTTATCACCAAGATTCTCGCCGTCTGTAAAGTATGCACGGAACAACCGCTCCGTCATTTCTTTCATTTTACCATGCCCGGATGCAAAATGAACCAGGCGGTGAGCATCAAATGAGTTGGCCGGGATGACGCGATCCATGTGATAAGTAAGCCCGACGCTTGCCGCTTGCTGGGTCACGTTGTCGTTCGCAGCCTTGGCCTGCTCGATACTCATGCCGTATTTGGATGCCAAGATCTCGTCCATGGTAACCCCGGCCTTATACGATGCATTGGGATCAAGCTCAAAGCTGCGATATACCACTTCAACCTGATCTTTATTAGGAAATTGCTCGAGTGCCGATTCGAAACGGCGTTTGCCAATATAACAGAACGGACACATAAAATCCGACCATATTTCAACTTTCATTCTTTTCGCCTCCTAGCGAGCATGAATACTAACTTACTTATTGTAACCCGCTTTCAGCATGACATCAACACCTCGCATAAATATGGAAAGGTCTAAGAAGGATGTTTACGATACCGAGTACAGGCGCGCCAGTTATCCAAGCTGTTTTCTGTTCTCCCGTAATCTGGTAAAAATCCAATCCGTCACAACCTCGACGCCTTGATTTCCCGCCAAGGAACTATTCATCACCAGATCCGCATGCCAGCGGGTAGGCTCAACATATTCATCGTGCCTGTATCTTACAAGCTGCAAATATTCCTGAAGCACACTTTCCTCGCTGTGTCCCTTATCTATAAACCACCGGTTCCTGCGAAGCATTCTTTCATCCGCGGGGCAGTCTACGAACAGCTTCAAATCAAGCGAGTTCCGAAGGTATTCGAATTGATACAGGAGAAATCCTTCAACAACGATTACATCGTATTCGCCACTATGGACGGCGTGCTCATAGTCCTCGGTCAGACGCTCGATATCGACGGCATCCGGATGGTTAAAATCCTCAAATATTTGATTGGTGAAGGGCGCCTTGGCCAAGGGCCTAACGGACTTATAGTATTTATCCATATGGAAGATGGCCACCCGGTACTCGCTTAATCTCTCCTTGAGCTTAAGACTTAGCGTTGTCTTGCCGCTGCCCGAACCCCCGCCAATCCCGATCCTTAAAGTCTGCCTACGCTCCATATCCTTTCATCTTCCTCCGTATGTATGTCCAGTGTATAGGTTCCATTATTATACAACCGATCCCAGGAAGTTGAAAGTTCCTGCGTTACAAGAAAAACCTCTCCCGCCCCCGGCGTAAGATCACAGAAGACAGACCACGATAATAAAAAAACAGACAGCATACCGCCGCCTGTCACTTATATTTTTTCCAATCCATCTCGCTGTGTTCCAGTAAATATTCAAAATCATTGTCGCGCCGTTTCTGTTCGGCCTTGCGCACAGCTTCCCGTTCCTGCCTTTCCTTCTCCAGCCGCTCGGCTTCATTGGCTTTCAAGGATTCGGTTGTTGCCTTCAACTTCGCCAGAACTTGAGGGTCCAGCATATCCTTTAACGTTGCGGGTTTATCGGCAGCTTCGGTTCGCGGCAAGGGAGACTTCTGTTTCTTTTTTGCCATGTTCATTCACCTCGATTTCCACATTATTATATCATCTTATGAAGGACCTGGCATCTATATCTGCTTGGTTATAACCACGAAAAAAGAGAGCCTCTCGGCTCTCCTTCTCATTATGTATACTTTACTTTTGAGGGCGATCGATGGGACTTGAACCCACGAATGCCGGAGCCACAATCCGGTGCGTTAACCCCTTCGCCACGACCGCCATGACAATGAGCAATGGATATGCCCGAGATCATAATTTATCAGATATTTAGCTATTTGGCAAATTGTAATTTCTTACATCCCATTCTTGATTTCAACCGAAAGAACATACTATACTTACTTGATTCCAACTAGATAATAGCGCCCTTATTCGATACAACATGATGATATAAGCACGGGAGGAAGCACATCGATGATCTATCATATTGACTATGTCTCAGAGGGATTGCATGTCAAGGGGTATCTGGGTCTGCCGCCGCAACTGCCCCGTTCGAGCGCCCATGAGATGTCCGAAGCGTTCAACGCAATTCACGGCGTTACAATAACCGGCACGCTGGCATGCTCCTTAAATAAGGACACTATCCGGGAAGGATTCTCAGGATCGACTGCCCCTAAGCTGCCGCTGGTCCTGTATTGCCGCGGCGGCATAGGCCGGATCGGCGCGGTAAGGTTAAAGTGGGTCGAAGAATTCGCGGCGCAAGGATATGCCGTGTTTGCTCCGGCCTATCGCGGAAACGAAGGCGGCGAGGGCAGGGATGAATTCGGTGGTGCCGATACGATGGATGTGATCACTGCAATCGAATGGCTATCACGCATTTCATGGATAGATAACAGCCGTATTCATCTGTTGGGCTTTTCCCGCGGTGCGATCAATGCTGCCGTGGCAGCTGCTCTGTCACCACATGTATCCAAAATGATTCTCTGGAGCGGTGTCTCCGACCTGACGCAAACCTATGAGGAACGGATCGATCTGCGCAGGATGATGAAACGCGTCATTGGCGGTACGCCAACCAAGTTTCCGGAACGATACCTTCTTCGGTCCCCAATCCATTATGCGGATCGAATTCAATGTCCCGTTCTAATTGTCCATGGGACGCGGGACGAGCAGGTCCTGGTGGAACATAGTTACCGGATGATGAACAAGCTTCAAGAGCTGGGACGCCAGCCCGAAGCCCACCTGTACGAAGGGCTTGGGCATCATTTCCCGCCACCGCAGCATGCAGCGGCGATCCACCGAATGTTCGACTGGTTAAAGAAATAAGTAGAAGTTGAGGAGCGCGCCTCTCCTTCTACCTATCTCCCTCCAAGCAAATGTTGATTGGCAATGCTTCCAACTAGTTGTGCAAGGCAGCCGTCTCAATCCAGTATTTACACGTCCCGTTCGTAATGGAACTTAACTCACCGTGATTCGTTTCAATGATGCGACGAGAAGCCAGGTTGAATTCATCGCAGGTCAGAAGGACACGGTATATGTTCTTCTCATTGGCTTTCTTGACCAGCTCCGCCAGCAGCCGCTTGCCATATCCTTTCCCACGCTCCGACGGCCTGATGACATACCCGATATGTCCCCCTAGCTCTAGCAGATTGTCATTCAAGCGGTGTCTCAGCTTACCATATCCTACAGGCTTGTCGTTATCGTACAGCCAATATATCGTCTGGGGAACATACTGATCCGGCAGATCGATGCCTCTGCCCATTTCGTAATTGCGCTGTACCTTGGAAGCGAACTGTTCCATGCTGCCGCTATTTAGTCCATTAACGAAGCCGTTCCCGCCCTGGCCGATTTCCTGGACCATGAGCAGCAGACTTTCATCCTCCTTCACCTGCAGCTCCCTTAATGCTAATGCCATGACTATTCCTCCACTTGAAAGATCGAATCTACAATGACGGGCAGCTGATCCCGTAAGGATACGGCTCCGAATACGGATCTGGCGTGAATCCCTTGGTCCCCGAACACCTCTAGCATCAAGTCCGAGAATCCATTCAGCACCTTATGATGCTCCTCATAGTCGGTTGTTGCGTTAACGAAGCCTTGAACCTTAACCACGCGCTTCACTTTATCAAGTGACCCCAGCCCTTCTCTTAATACGGCCAGAACTTCAATCCCGGTCAGACGCGCATATTCATACCCCTGCTCTGTTGTATAATGCTCCCCGAGCTTCCCTCTTGGCTGTCCTGGGGGACCCTTACCAGAAACATACATCATCCCGTTAACGACAACATAGTTGGCATACTTGGCTGCTGGCGTGCCGGCTTTAGGCAGGCTAATGCCCAGCTGCTTCAGACGTTCCTCGGCATGAACGGTCATATGATCACTCCTACAGGAAAAATATTCTATATAAATTTTAACTATTGTATCACGGAAAAACCTTTTTACAAGTAAAAAAAAGACCAACCTTACTCTTCGAGGCTGGTCTTAAATTCAACATATCGGATGTTTAGATCCGGAACGAATAATAAGCATAACGCTCCGCATTATGAATGGCCTGCCATACGTCCGTCGTCTCGGCGCCCGGATACCAGTAGGCATAACCGGCAATCTGATATTTGGAGGCCATCAGATGCTTCATGGATAAAGAGCGGGACTCCTCGGTCCATATGCGATGCGGAATGCCGCCGCTGCTATAAGCTGCTTCATACTGCGCTACGTTGGCATTCCATGCTAAGGAAGCCTTGTTCAGACGAATCCGATGTCCCTGTTCAATCAAACTGATGTCCTGCGAGGATACCGACGAAGCGATCTGCCAATCCCTCGTGTACAGCGGATACGCGATGATGCTCTTCTTAGCCGGCACTTGGGTCCGCAGCTTGCTCAGCGCGGATTCACTCCATGGCAGCGAGGATACGGAGCCCGCTTGGGGCGAACCACCCCAGTGCTGGTCATAACTCATGAGCACCATATAGTCCACCTGAGTGCCAAGGGTTGCGTAATCGAATGCAGCCGTCCAATCCGTATTCAGATCAGGTGAAACATCGATGGATAACTTGGCTCCAAGCCGTCTCATCTCGATGGATAATTGCGTGATAAAGGCCGTCAGATTCTGCCGGTCCTGAGGCATGACGTTCTCAAAATCAATATTGATCCCATCCAATCGATACCGGGATACATTCGCTGCAATACGGTCAACGACAGATTTCCGGGTCTGTGCGCTGCTTAAAACTTGGTGAGTTCCTTCCGCATTCCCACGGTTCCCTACCATGGCCCACACCTGCCGACTGTTGTTATGAGCCCAATTCAACAGCTCCTTGTCGGTATGGTCCGTCACCTTGCCGTCAGCCTCTATGTAGTACCAGCGCGGTACCAGAACATTCAAGCCGGCCCGTTTGGCATAGGAAATGTATTGCTTCGTTGTACCATTATATAACCAGCCCATATGAATATTGGCAGGTGTCTGGCTATCGATCATGGACTTCACATTTCCCGATTGGAGGACCCGATCCAGCAGCATCGCCGTCTCTTCCCGGGTGATCGGATCCTGCGGTCTGAATTGCCCTTTGCTTCCTTGCAGCCAGCCTGTATTCGTCGCTTTGCCAACCGCATTCCAAGCCCATTCCGCGATCGAACCCGAATCCGTATATAGGCCGGCTGTATTTCCGTTATCATATCCACTTTCTTTCATGGCACGAATAACCATGACCGCGGCCTCTTGTCTTGTTATCGAAGCATTCGGAAAGAACTTGTAGCCGTTCCCCTCCACGATGGATAGATTAAGGCCTGCATGAATCCAGCCGTAGTACCAAGCTGATTTGGATACATCCTGAAAGGCGGACAAATCATTCTGAACGGGCTCCATCCTGAGCATTCTGGCAACCATGGCCATGAATTCGGCCCGCGTAACCGGATTTCGCGGCAAAAAAGCTCCTGTGCCATCCCCGCTTACGATACCTCTATTGGCTAGACGATGGATCGCGTCTTTTGCAAAGCTTGCCGAGATATCGTGAAAATCGGTCGGACTAGGAGCTTGAGCCGCTGTTGCCTGAAGAGGGCCAAAAAGCGGTGTAAATGACAACAGCAAACAAAGTGACAGGAAATATTTCTTCAAAGGGACGCCTCGATTCTATTCTATCATCTGATACCTTCAGCATATCAGATGATCATAGAATCAGGCATTATTCATTTCTTGGTAATAATCGCTGCCAGTATCGATTTAAGAGGATAAAATGACAGCACCGATCCCTTTTACAACAAGAGAATTCCGGGTTAAACGCGTAATATGCTCTTCGCCAAGCAGAATCTTCCATTCGCCCAGCTCAGGTAAAGCCAGGGAGGACTCTTTCCGTGCGGCATAATAGAGCACATAGATATGTTTCTGTGGATCGCCGCCCGCATGATCTCGAAGCGTGTAAGCGACAGTATGCTCAGGACATCGTTCAAAGTGAAGATGCTTACGAATCGACGCAGCATCCCTTAATCTGAATGCCGGATGCTGCTTGCGGAGCTGAACGAGCCGTTGAATGTATTTCACGCCATCCTGGTGCTTCGATGCCATACCCCAGTCCAGCCGATTCACTTCATCACTAGAATTGTAGCTGTTCTCCACTCCGTTCTTGGAACGGTAATACTCTTGGCCCGCATGCAGGAAAGGGATTCCCTGACTGGTCAGAATCATGGCCGATGACAGCCGGTGCATATCGCGACGTATGGCATCATTCTCCCCTTTGGTTGACAGCATAATTTTGTCCCATAGGGTATGGTTATCATGACACTCCACATAGTTTACGCACTGATCCGGCTCAGAAGCAAACGCCTTGATATCTTCGGAATACGGGATGCCGCCTACGATGCCCTGCTTCACCTTGTCTTCATATCCATCTCCGCCGCTCACAAAGCCTCTATAATCAAACTGGAAGATGTCTCCTTTGACCGTATCTCGAAAACCGTCGTTAAAATGTGCGATTCGCGGCATCACAGCTGCTTGCTGCTGATTCGCTCTCTTCTTCTCGTCCAGCTCGGTATTCATGACCCAACCTTCGCCGATCGTGATGAGGGTCGGATCGATCTCGTCCAGGCGCGCCCGGATTTCATTCATCGTCTCCACATCCAGCAATCCCATCAGGTCAAATCGGAAACCGTCAATCCGGTACTCCTTCACCCAGTGCAGGACGGATTCCACAATGAATTTCCGCATCATCGGACGCTCGGATGCCGTGTCATTACCACACCCGGATCCGTTGGAGAATTTGCCGTCCTTCGTATAGCGCAGGTAATATCCGGGAACCAGCTTCGTGAAATTGATCAGATACCCGTCATATACATGGTTATACACTACATCCATGATGACTCGAAGGCCTTGATCGTGGAATGTCTGAATCAGCTGCTTCAGTTCACGAATCCGAACCTCAGGCACATACGGATCCGTAGCATACGAGCCTTCGGGAGCATTGTAGTTCTTCGGGTCGTATCCCCAATTGTACTGCGGCTCATCAAGCCTGGTTTCGTCCACGCTTTCCGTTGCAAAATCGTAGATCGGGAGCAGCTCCACATGGGTGGCCCCAAGCTCGACAATATGATCAAGCCCTGTACGAATCCCTCCGGGACCTCGGGTACCTGTCTCCGCCAGACCTTTAAACTTGCCTTTATGCTTCACTCCGCTGTCTTGATGAATGGTGTAATCACGAACATGCAGTTCATAGATGACGGCATCTAGAGGACTATGGAGCGGCGGTTTGTCCTCTGTCCAGAGTTCTGGATCGGTCGAGGCCATATCCAAGATGTAGGCACGATCCCCATTGACGCCTACAGCGGCGGCATAGGGATCGACAGCTTCGTTCCATTGATCCCCGATAAGGACCTGATAGGTGTAGAACATGCCTTGAAGGTTTTCTCCTACTTTCAGCAGCCAAGTTCCTTTCACATCACGAGTCATCGCGAACCGCCGGGCTTCTGCTGCCTGCCAATCCGGATAGAGCAGAACGTATGCCTCACTTGCCGTCGGTGCCCACAGGCGAAACGTGGACTCTTGAGGTTGATAAGTTAAACCCAGATCCGTTCCATCGTAATAAAATAACTTGTCAAATTCCTTATCAAAGACGGAGACTCCCCCGGTGACCGCGGGATCTCCGTAGTGAATAACAGCATTGCTTTCTTTTTGTACCGACAAGATGTTCACTCCTCATGTATGCTTCCTATCCAATCGCACCTGTTCAACTTCTTCTTCCGTGATGGTACGGGTACCATAGCGGGCTTCCTCGTAAAGCTCAATCAAGGATTGTGGAATACGTTCCTTCCGCCCGTCCCATTCCTTAAGATCGCTTTCGGTTTCCCGCGGTGTTAGCGACGCTTTCCAATTATAGCCTTCCCTGATGCTTCGGGAAAGTATCATGCGATACATTTGGCGAATTTTCTCATTCAAATGCTCCGATCCTTCTCCTGCCCGAAACTTCCCGCCGATACGCATGCCGGACAACAGCCGTTTGAGCCGCTTGGATGCCGGGTCATGTTCAATATTCTCCACTTCATCCTCATAACCTAGCGAGGGCTGAAGGTTCTGTCTGTTCATCATCCTGTTCATCCATGCAGAGAATCTTCTATACAGCTTAGGCAGTATTTTGCCAAACCTGAATAGAACATACAGTATCCCGATCCCGATAATGGTGAACACGCCATAGATCAGCACTTGCTCCAGTACTTTCATCCATGGACTCGGCGGCTTGGTTTCTTCATCGAGAAATGACATTTCGGGCGGAGGCTCCGACATCGAAGGCGGCTCCGGGGCCTGCTCCGCTCCGGAGCCGAACCATCCGGAGATCCATGCAGCGATCCCCCGAGCCATATCAGAGACCCATTGCTGCAGCTGCGGTAGAAAAGCGACGACCGCAACAAGAAGCAGCAATACGATGATAAACCAGCGATTGTAGCGCAGCACGCGCCGTTCCAATACGGGCTGATCATTGCCTGGCAGCGTCTCATCCAACACCAACTGCCGATTGACAATCAACAGGGTCAATCCTAACGCGGCTGCCCCCATCCAGGTCAGAGACGATATTCCACCACGGAACGAATCCATGAAACTTAATATGAAACTGCTGACCCCGTACACAATCAAACCGATTAAGAAATACGTCCCCGGAAACATCAGATTCCAGCTTACCTGCTCCATTCGGCTTCCGCGATAACTGGCAATAAAGATCAAGGGGATAAAATAAGCTAGGGTAATATCGACGCCTATAAATGCGATGGATACCGCAATGGAAACCAGGCAAGCCCATAAGGTTGCCTTAAACTGACGATCCAGCTTGAACCATTGCGCACCTGTATAGCCAAGTAAGTACCCGCCTAATACCAGGGCAGGCCATACCCAGCGGTACGATTCAGTTAGCAGATAGAAAGCCGGAATAAAGAGTACCGGAAAATAGAGTACGCATTCCACGAATCCCTGCAAAGAAGCCTTTATAAATCCAGAACCTCGAGAGGTCATGCCGACACCTCCTTCGCAGGAGTCGGCACATCACCGAGAGGAAATACCTGAATCGTGTGCCCATTGTCCCGAAATCGCTGAAACATCTCTTCCAGCCTGGGGCTGACGTAAGTGCTCAAAATGAGGATATCCCTTGCCTCTTCATGCCGGGATAGCTCATGGGCCAGATAATCATGGAAAGAAGCCTTTCGGATCAGCTCCAGCCTCGCCAGCATTTCAAATATCAGATGCTGCTGGGTCATGCCGCCTGCAACCGGGACAAATGCCTCATCGGTGGAATCCTCGCCAAGCGTTCCATTCGTCCCCATTCCGATCTCCATGCCCTGCGACAATAAGTGAGCTGTAATGCCGGCCGCCAGGCGGATGCCATACTCGATCGGCTCAGGCCGCGTCGCTTTGCTCCACATCTGCTCATGATCCTCTATATTCAGATAGATTAAGAGTCGGCTGTCCGCTGTGGTATCCCGCCTGTGGACCTGCAGCGTGCCCGTTCGTGCGGTCGCTTTCCATTGAATATCCTTCAGCGGATCGCCGTCGCGATATTCGCGTACGCCCGATATCAGGAAAGGGTCCTCCAAGATCCATCTTCGGACCAGCATTTCGCCCATCCAAGTCTGGACCGGGAGGGCCATGTCCGACACATCCATCGGCATCGGGTACACGATAATTCCACCGGACAACGTCTTGCTCTGGACAATCGACTCCATTCCGACCAAATCACCCGTCGTCATGGATACCGTTCCCAGCTTGTACAGACCTCTGCGCTTAGCGATAATCCGATGTCTGCGAAGGATCTTGGTCCAAGGCAGAAGACTGAAGAAGCTCTTGTGGTTCTGATTGAATTGCCCCTCACTGATATCCAGGTTCAATTGGTTATCAAATGCCAGGCCCGAACGAAATTGGGATTCTACCCTTAACCAGGGTACAGGCAATGCTTTGCGGTTCTCAATGATTTCGATCAATTCCACGGAATCTCCCTCATAACAGGTCGACACCTTAAAGGAACGGCTGTAGTTCAGCCTTTTCAATGCCATCCGTTTGAAAAGCTTGCCCTGAACAACGATGACCACTGCGGCGATTAACAATATCCAATAGGCTCCCATCGCCATCCGCCCCTACGACGAAATTCCTTCTTCTGTCGGTACGGGAACCTGCTGCAGCAGCCGTTCGATCACTTCTTCCGCCGCGGCAGCGCCGCCGCGGCTGTGGAGCGTCCCTCGAAGCTTCAACCGGTGCGCCCATGTCGGCACAGCCAAATCTTTTACATCATCAGGGGTAACAAACTCCCTGCCCTTCAGGACGGCTTGTACCTGCACCGCCTTCAATAATGCTTGGCAGCCCCTTGGGCTTACGCCGGAGGCAACCGCTTCATCCCTTCTTGAATGCTCGGAAAGCGCAACGATATAGGATAACATCTCATCACTGACATGTACTTTGCTGACGATATGTCTGGCTTGTACGATCCGCTCAGACGTTGCAATTGCCATGAGAGACTCCAAGGGCTGATCCTCTTTAAATCGCTTCAGAATATTCACGCTTTCCTCTGAGGTAGGGTATCCCATATTCAGTTTGAACAAAAAGCGGTCCAGCTGTGCCTCCGGCAGCGGAAACGTTCCTTGCTGTTCCAGCGGATTCTGCGTCGCAATGACCAGAAACGGTTCTTTCAGCTGATGGGTTACCCCGTCAATGCTGATCTGGCGTTCCTCCATGCACTCCAATAGACTGGACTGCGTACGAGGAGTCGCCCGGTTGATTTCATCGGCTAGAAGGATATTCGTGAACAGAGGCCCCGGTCGGAATTCAAACGTCGCGGATTGTTGATTATAGAAATAAATGCCGCTCAGATCCGACGGCAGCAAATCCGGCGTAAACTGTACTCTCTTAAACGTGCAATCAATCGACTTCGAGATGGATTTGGCCAACAATGTCTTACCTGTACCCGGCACATCTTCCAACAGAACATGACCTGAAGTGACCATGGCAATAAACAGTCTGTCAATCAGCTCCTCTTTACCTACCATAACTTTGGAAACGTTTGCTCGAATGTCGTCGGCAAGACGGCGAACGCCATGATAATCTATAGTGATTGTAACCACCCCTTATGTAGTTTAACTTAACAACAAAGTTCGTCATGACATCCCATAATTCCTGTTATTCGGGACAAAATAAGACCGATTGCCTCATATATGGCTTCTCTTTCCGTTACCATGAGGATATTTACGGATCTCCCGCACTCCGATACGCCAAGAAGCCGTCCAAGGACAGCTTCCGAGAATGCACCCTATTGACGTACGACCTGATATTACTAAGCTCTGATTATTCTGCCGTCCTCTCTTCATGGGAAGCTGAATCCGTCCCGCTTTCCGGGATCAATAGTTTCGTCAGCTCCGCCTCAGCCTGCTCGCGGCTATCGATCCGGATATCGATATAATGCCTAACCTCAGGCGGCCGGGTATAAAACGGCTCCAGTGACGCAGTCCATAGCTTATAATCCGGATGTCCGCGGAAGCCGATCAGGCGATCCTTAATACCGCTCCAACGGACGAGGAATATATATTCATCCCGGTTCTCCACGCACTTGTGAAGCTCATGGCTTACATATCCCTTTTTCGTTAACAGAACGCCGGAAACTTCCCGAAAGACACTTTCAAACTCGCTTGCCAGCCCCGGTTTGATATAAAGTATCGCTGATTCCAGTATCATATCGTATCCCCCTCTTCGATATCCATCCGATCAACGGTAAAAAATAACGCTTGTATTTGGCAGCGCCATGCTAGGAAAACAAGTAGGTGCAGTCAAGTATATGCTGATATAATGAGAAGCATGAATACACTTATAAGGATGAGACAAACATGGCATTCGGCATCTCGAGACAGGAATTGCAGCAATGGAAGCAGAAGGTCGCACAAGGCGACATCGCTTTTTTGACCCATTATTGGTACGACAAGCGGTTTCCGGAGTTCCATACCGTAACCAAAGTAGGCTGCTCGAACATCCAGCGCCTTGAGGACTGGTGTGTATCCAACGGGCTTAATCCGAAATATATCCATTACCGCCAACATTACCCGCACTTTGATCTGATCGGTCCCAAGCAAACCGAATTACTGCAAAAGTATAGGCTCGATGAGCATATCACCCGATTCGGTCTGTAAATACCGATCGGCGTAATATTATCAAAACCCGCCTTGATCCGCCGGCCCTTCTCGCTCATGCCGTGCCTGATCAGGCGGGTTTTTTAGAATGCTTTATCAACCGGATCGTTCCGAGGTTTTCTAATGGTTCTGTTCTATTTCTATACCCTCATGTAAGGGCTTCGCTAGTCATCTTCTTTAATGTCTTGTTGATCCAGATCGCAGCCGTCGCGCCTTCCCCCATCGCCACGGTGGTTAATTCGGAATGGACGCCCAGGTCACCGGCCGCCCAGAGTAATTCGACACTCGTCATTTTGGACCTTGGATCGGTCTTGACATGACGGTTGTGCTCCAGCTCTGCCCCCAGCTGCTCGGCCAATTCGGAATAGATCCTATTCCCGCCAAAAGATATGAACCCCCGCTCTGCGGGCACGATGCTCCCATCCTCCAGCACAACGGCCGATAGGATGCCGTCCTCCTCCCGAATTTCCGACACCTTTTTCTCTATATACGGAATCCCTAGATCCGCCAATTGGGACATATGCTCGGAAGAAGCCGGCTCCCGCTCATGATTGATGTAGATGATATCCTTGGTCCGCTCCGATAGCAGCACGGCCATACTGGCACCGGGATCGCCCGATCCCAATACGACGGTCTTACGATCTTGAATTTCATAACCATCGCAATCGGGGCATACAAAGACGGATGTGCCCAGCGTGGACATCAGGCCTGGCAGCTTGGGAAAACGGTCCATCACGCCTGTTGCGAGCAGCAAGGTTTTGGTCCTGTATTGAACGCCGTCTTTACCGGTTAACACAAAATATTCCGCTTCATCCCGTTCCGCTTTCCGGATATCATCGGCTGCAAACGAAACGCCGACAGACTCCGCCTGCTGACGTCCCCGCCCCCTGAGCTCTTCACCAGATACCCCATCCGGCCATCCGAGGATGTTGCGGTAGCTCTTGCATATGGTGGAACGCCCCGTTCCCCGGTCGATCACCAGGATATCGTAGGCAGAATACCGCCCCAGCTGTATAGCCGCCTGCAGACCTGCAATCCCGCCGCCTAGGATAATGCAATCTTTCACTTCGGTATGCAACATGTAGGTTTATCCACTCATTTCTATATCGAATTAAGGCTGGAACTCTTGGCATCAAGATTTACTTCAAGAAGAGAGGTACACCCTAAATATTTAACCAATCGGCCGTGATTTACTCCTGAAAAATCAAATAGACCCCGGCACAATGCGCCGAGGTCTGAAAATCAATGAATCACAGGAGTAGCTGTCCGGCTAATGCACCGGTAATCACAACAAGCCACGGAGGGCTCTTCCAGAACATCAGCATCCCGAACAGACCCGCGCCAATCACAAATTCAAGCGGACTATGGATAGAGGATGTCCATATGGGATGGTACAAAGCGGCCAACAGAATTCCGACCACTGCGGCATTCATGCCTGTCAGCACGCCTTGCAGTTTAGGGTTTCTGCGGATGCTGTTCCAGAACGGCATTGCCCCTACGATGAGCAGAAATCCAGGCAAAAAGATCGCAAGTATAGCAACGACACCTCCGGGTATCCCCTGAATCAAGACCCCAAGGTAAGCGGCAAAAGTAAATAACGGACCGGGTACAGCTTGTGTTGCCCCGTAACCGGTTAGGAAATCCTCTTTAGACATCCAGCCGTTCAATACCGTCTCACTCTCCAGCAGCGGGAGAACAACGTGCCCTCCGCCGAATACAAGCGATCCGGCTCGGTAGAAGCTGTCCACAATGGCTACCCAACCATTATCGGTCAGCCCTCTAAGGAGCGGCAGACCCACTAATAACACGACAAACATTCCCAAGCAAAAAAGTCCGGCTCTCCGTCCGATCGGCATCTTGATCTCAGGTGCAGCCTCTTCGTTTGCTTGACGCTTGAACAACCACAGTCCCGATATGCCGGCCAGCGCGATGACCGTCACTTGAGAAACGGGACTCTGCCACAGCAGAACGACTGCCATCCCTATTAACGCTATGGCCGCCCGCACGGGACCTGAGGCCAGCTTTCCTGCCATCCCAAGTACCGCTTGAGCTACGATGGCGACTGCGACAATTTTGAGCCCTTGAATCCAGCCTGCCGAGCCGGGATCGAAGGTTTGCATCAGATAGGCGAAAATCATGAGCATAAGCACAGATGGTAACGTAAAGCCGAGCCAGGCGACGATACCGCCCCAAAGTCCCGCTCGTATCATCCCAACACCAATGCCCACTTGGCTGCTGGCCGGTCCGGGAAGAAATTGGGCTAGGGCCACCAGATCCGCATAACTTTTTTCGTCCAGCCATCCTTTGCGCCGCACATAAGTCTGGTGGAAGTATCCAAGATGTGCGATCGGTCCGCCAAACGATGTGAGTCCCAACTGCAGAGCGGTCCACCAGGTTTCGCTGAGGGCACGCCACCTGCCAGAGGGCTGCCTATTGCCGACTTGAGCTTGTACTTGTTCTTTCTCTGTCTCCGGATTCAATATCCATCGCTCCCCATATGCTTGGTGTAATGTAATAGAACCTCGTAACCCGTTTAACCCTTAGGTATACAGATCATCTTTTATCAAATTTCAGAGTATACCAAGTCCTCATTGTCAATCTACCCATTTATGTAAACGCTATGTAAAATCTATAGATTTTTTTGAATGCTATCAAGTGAAAACCGGACATGCTCTAAAAAAAGAGCGACCCAACAGAACTTTTGTTCCATGGATCGCTCTTAGTATCATACTTACTGTATGCGTCAATACAATGTGACTTCTATACCTTTAAGCCTCCGGCTTCGTTTCGTTTGGCACGGAGAGATAACCCGGCTTCGCTGCCCCGAAACCGAAGATGAACAACACCACAACAACGGCGGACAGCACCGCCAGCGGCACCTTCCATCCTCCTGTCGCATCATGCAGGAACCCGATCAGCATCGGACCGACGGCGGCCAATAAATAACCCAGTGACTGCGCCATTCCGGATAACGCGGCAGCTTCTTGAGCCGTTTTGGTACGAAGGGTGAAGAACATCAGGGATAAACTGAAATTGGCCCCGCCTGAAATACCTACCAGCATCACCCACAGCAAATTCAACGAAGTCATGCCGGAAAATAAGCCTGCATATCCGGTCAGCATGCACAATGCAGAGATCGTTACCAGCATACGCTGATTGGGATTCCGGCCAGCCAGAACAGGAATAATGAAGGAAAATGGCAGGCTGACAAATTGGAGAATCGAGAGCATCCATCCCGCAGCACTATAATCCATGCCTTGGCTTCTCAGAATCTCGGGCAGCCATGAGACGTTCACGTAGAACGTAAACGATTGAAGTCCCATAAATAAAGTAATGTACCAAGCAAGCGGTGACCTCAGCACACTCTGTTGTTTGGTTGAAGTCGAACGGACCTCAGCTGTTTTTCCGGAACTGCGGCGCTGGATGATCCACACAATCAGAGCCAAGACGGACAATGAACCCCAAATGAGCAGGGACCCTTGCCAACCAAGCCCTGCTTGGGTAGCCAGCGGAATGCTAATCCCGGATGCGATGGCGGCGAGCAGGTTCATCGAGGCAGAGTATGTGCCCGTCATCAATCCGATATGCCGCGGGAAATCCCGCTTGACCAGACTTGGAAGCAGCACGTTCCCTACAGCTATGGCCATTCCAAGAAATGCGGTTCCGATTAACAGCGTATATGGGGATGATACCGAGCGTATGCCGATTCCGAATGTCAGCACCACCATACTCAGCAAAAGGGTATTCTCCAGTCCCCATTTTTTGGCCATGGCCGGTGCCATCGGCGACAGCAGGGCAAAGGCTAATAGCGGCAGCGTGGTGAGCATACCCGCCAAGGTGTTCGAGATTCCCGTATCGTCGCGAATGATCCCGATCAGCGGGCCGACCGATGTAATCGCCGCTCTCAAGTTAATAGCAATAAGGATGATTCCTGCAAACATCATCCATGTGCGCCCTCCAGAATTTGTGTTTTGATCTATTGATGTTCTTGATGTCATGACATGGACTCCTTACTTTCAAGCGATATGTAAAAATAAACTTATCCGAGTTTATCACAAACCCGGGCATTAGGCCATAGCCTCGGGATGCTATCATGGCAGCTTTTAGGGCCAGTCCGCCGCCGATTCAACGTTGTGCATTAGCCTGTAGACGCACAGATAGAGCCCTACACAAGCGGGCTCCAAGCATACACGGATAATTTTTGGACATTGCGAATGAATTCATTATACCGTTTCTGTATTTCCTCGGATGCGTACTGACGGAACTGCTCGAAGATTCCCATGCACCGCAGCATCCCGTTGTCACTTTTGATTCTGATCGAATACTCGAGACTATCCAGGATATAGGATAACCCGCGATCATACTGTTTAGCATTCAAATAGTATATCCCTAACTCAGCGAGGAGGCGGGTGTATTGGTTTATTGTAATTTGCTCACTAACCTTTCCGAATTTGTTACTTTGTAATTTAAGTACCAAGTAATCACGAAACTGTTCCAGTATATGATCTATGTTGAAGTGATGTCGATTAGCAGCTATTACAATATTGCATAAGGCTGCAAAAATCTCAGCTCTTCTTGTGATAACATAATTTACATATTCAGGTAGGATGCTAGAATGACCAGCCATCAGTTTATAATAGTAACGATTCGCTTTTGCCCAATCTTTAAACTGATTAATAGTTAAAGTTTCTTCATCTGTGGGTGCTGTTATCCAATTAGTGTATTCATACATGGAGAGATAACCTAATGCCTCATCAAAGTTTCCTGCTTCACGACAGACATTGGCTCGAATTAGATACGAATATAATATGTAAAATATAACTGGCTTCTCTTGTTCATATTTGTAATTGTTTTCATATTTTATTTTTGCCTTAAGACCCATTTTTTCGGCAAGAACTTCCACCGTATCCCACCGAAGCAGTGAAATATTAACGTTAATAAGCTTCCTATAAGCTTCTAACTGGTAAACTTCATCCAACCGATCAATATAATGCTCAAAAGTTACGGCCAATTGTAAATTAGCTTCCATGTTATCACTTAGCCCCAACCCAAACAGCCGATAATGACATAATGCAAGCCTTTCAGAGTGTTGGAACTTTTCACTTTCAGCAACGCATTCATATAGTATAGCTGCCGCCTTATACTTTTCCTCATTGAAAAACTCTTCCGCCGTTTCGAAAAGCATCGGTGCGTAAATCATGTTTTCCATCGTCATACGGGCTGCTAGTTGCAGACAATCCAGTTTATCTAACTCTGCACAACGTTGAAGAAAAGCTCCTAGCCGCCTCCAGTCAGGGGTTGTATGAAATATACATTCAAAAATGTAACGGTCGTAAAAATACCCTTCAGAATGTCCTATACTTGTAGTGATACGATCTAATTGATTTACCGACATTGGGCGATTTCCGTTAAGTATACTACTCAAAGATCCACTGTTTATATTTGATATTTTCGAAAACTGATTAATAGTCAAACCATGTTCATGCAAATATCTAGCTATTTCACCGCGAATTGTGGCTGTCGTTTCCAAGTAACAACACCCCCAGAAAAATCTATATTTAGCATTTCCCCCCTACACAAGCGGGCTCCAAGCATACACGGATAATTTTTGGACATCACGAATGAATTCATTATACCGTTTCTGTATTTCCTCGGATGCGTACTGACGGAACTGCTCGAAGATTCCCATGCACCGCAGCATCCCGTTATCACTTTTGATTCTTATCGAGTACGCGAGGCTGTCCAGGATGTAGGATAACCCCCAATCATACTGTTTAGCATTTAAATAGTATATCCCTAACTCGGCGAGGAGGCGGGTGTATCGGTTTATTGTGACCTGATCGTTAACCTTTCCGAGCTGATTTTGCCTCTCTTTGAAAACCAAATGCTCCTTATACCGATCCAATATATGATCGATATGTAGTTGATAGCGATTGGCTGCGATCATAATATTACATAGCGCCAAAAAAATCTCGTCTTCCCTTGAGTCCACATAATCTACGTACCGGTTTAAAGCATCTGGTTGTCCGCTCATTAAACCATACATATACCGATTAGCCTCAGCCCATTCCTTGAACTGCTCCATAATCAGTGATTCTTCCTCACTAGGTTTGTTTATCCAATCAGGATTTTCATATAATGATACATAATAAAATGCATTATCGTAATCTCCACGTTCTTGATGCGAAGAGGCCTGAATTAAATACGAATATAATATGTAAAATATAAAGGGTTTCTTTGGATATTCGTAAGCACCAAAAATATTTCTATTTTGTTGATAATGAATTTTAGCTTTATGTCCCATCCTTTTGCCAAGAGCTTCAATTTTATCCCACCGCTGTAAGGATATATTCACATTAATCAGCTTAACATACGCATCCAATTGATACATATCATCCAATCTATCGATATAGGGTTCAAAGTATACTGCTTTTTGTAAATTCTCTTCCTGATTCTCACCTAATCCGATTACGAATAATCGATACTGACAAAGAGCTAACCGTTCGGAATACTGAAACTTTTCACACTCAGCCACACATTCATATAACAAAGCTGCCGCTTCACGCTTCTCCTCGTTGAATAAGGTCTCCGCCATATCAAAAAGCATCGGTGCGTAGTTAATATTTTCCATCGTCATTCGTGCAGCTTTATGCAAACAGTCCAATTTATCCAATTCCGCACATCGTTCAAGAAAAGGTCCAAGCCTCCGCCAATCTGGAGTGGTATGAAAAATACTTTCCGTTATGTAAAGTTCGTAAAAGTGCCCCTCTTCCAGACCCATCCCTTCGGTAATCCGGTCTAACTGGTGCATGGACATGGGACGATTTCCATTCAGGATATTACTGAGTGTCCCGCTGTTGATACCCGATATCCTGGCAAATTGGTTGATTGTCATACGATGATTCTGCAAATATCTAACTATTTCTCCGCGAATCGTGGCTGTCGTCTCCAAGTAACAACACCCCCAGATGGAAAACCAAATATTAGTATAGTAAATAATTAATTACATGCTATTATTTTACAATCGTTAGGTCAATAGTAGATGAACTGAACATGCCTTTAATATTTCTATAAGATATAATAAAAGACGCCTCCGATGACTCGGAAGCATCTTACTATGACCCACCTGTTCGAGTTTAAAGACAATTATGTACCGCCAGATCCAAATCCATGAGTTAAAGTTGAAAATACCGCTATTTCTTTGTTATTGTCAGCATGAATCGTTGAAGTTGGAACAGCAAATGTCCACACGATACTAAACATAACTAATAGAGAAACCAATTTTTTTCTCATTTAATTTTTGCACCTCGCTAACTAAATTAGTATACCGTTTTTGTGATTCAAAAGATGAAAAATGACGATACTGTTCGAATAACCCCATGCATCTCAGCATGCCATTGTTACTATTAATTGTAATGGAACTCCCCAGACTTTCCAATATAAATTCTATTCCTTTATCATATTGCTCCGAATTTATATAGTAGATCCCTAATTCGGCCAATAAACGCGTATGTCTCTCTAATGTTACTTGCTTACTAACTTTACCTATGTGATTTCGTTGTTGCTTATAGATTAAATATTCTTTGTAATCTTCCAAGATATGATCTACCTGAAATTTATGTCGATTGGCCGCTATCATTATGTTACACATTGCCACAAAAATCTCGTCTTCACGTGTCGAGACGTATTCCATATACTCAGAAAGAACCTCAGCTTGTCCGACCATTAACTGGTACACATATCTGTTAGCAACTGCCCACTCTTTAAACTGGTTAATAATTTGTAGTTCTTCATTATTAGCGTTACTTATCCATGAAGGATCAGCATATTGTGATACATAGTATAGTGCCTTTTCATATTCTCCACGCTCACTGTAGCTATATTCTAATGATAAATGTGCGTATAGGATATAAAAAATAAGTGGATTCTTCCTCTTTATCTCAATATGATTTTTTGTCTCAATATACTTATACTCAATTATTGCTTTATGCAACATTAGCTCAGCGAATTCCTCAACTTTATCCCAACGATGTATAGAACCATTTACATTAATCAAATCAACTAGTGCATCCAATTGATATACTTCATCTAATCTATCAATATAAGGTTCAAAGTATACTGCAGCCCTTGAATTAACCTCCTGATCATCGCCTAACCCAAGCGTAAACAACCGATACTGACACAGAGCCAACCGCTCCGAATGCTGAAATCGTTCACTCTCAGCCACGCTTTTGTAGAGCAGAACGGCCGCTTCATGCTTTCCCTCTTTGAAAAAAAACTCTGCCGTTTCAAAGAGTAAGGGTGAATAAGAGATATTATCCATCGTCATCCGGACAGCCTTATCCAGACAATCCAGCTTCCCCAGCTCAGCGCATCGGTGAAGATACGGACCCAGACGACGCCAATCCGGCGTAGCATGGAAAATGCATTCATCTATGTACAGCTCATAAAAATAACCCTCTTCCAGACCCATACCTAACGTAATCCGGTCTAACTGCTGCATGGAAATCGGGCGGTTCCCATTCAGAATGTTGCTGAGCGTGCCGCTATTGACACCCGATATCTCAGCAAACCGATTAATCGTCATTTCGTTCTTATGTAGAAACTCTTCCATTTGTTCGCGAATCGTGGCTGTCCTTTCCAAGCTAACACCACCCTTTAGGATCAGAACCCAAATATTAGTATATTTCTCTATACAGTAATCATATTGATTAATATTCCAGCGGTCAATACTTAAATACGTCATTTTTTTACAAAAAATAACCAATACAATTTAAAAATGCCAAATTCAACACTTTTCTTTACTATTTATATATCGTCAAATTGATGACTACGATGAGAAAAAGCGCTCCGAAATTTTCTGAGCGCTTTGAAAGTTGGACAACAATAACGGCCCTGACTTCAATCATGTCAGGGCCGATTACCTACGATATACTCTCCTAGCTTCTTCTTGCCTGAATTAATGTGAACCAATTTGTATCCCCATTAAATACACCGTTTACTCTGTATACAGGCTGATAGAAGTTCTTTGTGTCATAAATGAATGATAGCTCAATCCCTGTTATATCAAGTCGGTCACCTTTTTTAATAACGAGTTGATCCGGCTTTAATATTGCATTTCTTTTGATTTGAGGAAATTCACCATTCTTTATACGCTCATATACCTCTGCAGGAGACCGTATATCTACTTCCTTCATAAATTGATTCTCTTGAAGCCCATTATTTATCGAGTAGATAGTGCCATCTTGTTTAAGAGCGAGTAACAGTTCGCCAGTCCAATAACTTTCGTTTAACCCCGCTTTATCCGGGAGGGACCATTGATATTCCCCGCCATCCAATGCTGTAAAATCAGCGTCTTGAGGGAGTAGGCCAAGATCGGCCATTATGGTTCTGGCCTTTTGTGATAGCAGTTCTTGGTCATTGAATGAAGCTCGCTCCGGTGTATCATTGTTCTCGGTTAACGACCAGTTTCCCTCTTGGGATTGATAGAATGTATATGGTGTTCCTGATTTATCTTTCAATAGAACCTCACGATCGCCATCCCGATCCTTAACCTTCAACTCAGATAATCCTAACTTCTGCTGCAGCAAGGCTTCGACTCCTTCCGGCTGAGTGATTTTCTTGTAGACGGGGGCCACTGCAGGTGCCGAGCTCAGCTGAAGGGATGTTGTCACATGAACATCTTTCATATTCCATTTGGTAAACGAGTTTATGGCCAGGTTACCGAACTCCTGCTGAAAGTAGACGATATTTATGCCGACAAATAACAAACCCATCAATAAAGGGATCGCCAGGTTTCCCAGCAGGCTTTTCATTCTTATTCTTTTGTTATGAACAATGGAAGCAGCAAGTCTGTATAATTGATATCCAAAAATACCACCAAGCGTGTTGTTTATGATATCATCAAGCTCAAACAGCCCTGCGCCTGTAAGCGTCTGGTAGGTTTCAATAAATAGCGTAGAACTTACAACGACCAGAAGCAGCCACTTGAATGCTTTACATTTTTGGCTGATGAAAGGCAGCAATATTCCCATCGGGATAAACATGATGATATTAAATAACCCATTCTGAAGATCACGTAAGGAATACTTATTCCATGCTTCAATATAACCGCTGAATGGATGGAGATTCATCTGCAAGAAATGGGAGTGGCCGCGGCCGAACATGGTGAGCTCGAGCACAAAAACAACATATCCGATGAACAAGGCACCGAGAAAAAGCTTTTTCATGTGAATCCGTGGCTTTCCCTCTGATTGTTGATTTCTATAATAAAGGTAATAATATAGTCCGATTAGAACGAATTCGATCCCGATAATTACGATGACCGGCAGCAATAAAAAACGTAGATTAATATAAATTTCATCGATCCCCAAGACGAGGTCCTCCTTATGATTTTATCCTGATGATGATTGACACTATCTTGTCATGCCACTTCAAGTCAGAGCCGGTCACTTTTATATACTCTCCTGCTTTAACGCGTCGATAATGTTTTCCTTTTTTACTTTCGCGCTGGAATATAGCATGGCAGAACCGACAATGACAAATACGGCGGCAATGACAGATAGAATACTCATCCAGGGGAGGACGAATCCGTAGCTAAATTTGTTTGCAAAGGCCATATAGATCATATACATCACGACGAAGCTGATAGGAAGCCCGAACAGCAGCGACTTGGCTCCATAAAAAACACTCTCGTAGTTCATCATTTTCGCAAAGCCTTTTGGCGTCATTCCAACGGATTTCAGCATCGCAAATTCCCGCTTTCGAAGCGAGATGCTCGTTGCGATCGTATTAAAAATATTCGCAATACATATCACTGAGATTAATACGATAAAGCCATAAGAAAAGACGGACATCAATAGTATCATCTGTTCTTCCTGTTTTCTGGATTGATACAAATTGTACACATGCAGATTAGGCTCTTTCATTTCTTCGATTTCCTGCTGCGTTTTCAGCGGGTCCGCACTTTTCAGATAGAGAAAGGTTTGAACGAACTCTCTACTCTTATCGTCTGCCAGTTGATTCAGGACTCGTTCCGAGACGACGATATTTAACCCGCCTGTTCCGATTGAGTTCATCCCCATCGGAGATTGATCCGTCAACGCCGCAATGTACACTTTACTTACATCCGTCTCTTGTTCCGTTTCCTCATGGATCGTTGTCAAATCGAGACTTTGCCCGACATTCGCATGAATAGCCTTCGTTTGGACGTATTTTCCCGTATCCATATCTTTATAATCGATGGTATCGATCACAATTGCGGCGGGACGATCCGGATCCGTCAGTAACTCGAAATCTGCGCCGACTGCTTTGGCATAGGCTTGCAGGTTCGAATCGTTTAGTGCATTGATTTTAATATCGTAAGGATATTTTCCGTCCTTCAGGATGCTCTTATCCTGCTTGACCGCCTCCTGCAATTCATCGGCGATGGACGCTTCTTCGATCCAAGCGTTCCTATACAATTCATGAATCACGCTGTATTCCGATACATCCGAAAGGGATGCAATGGACTGAACCAACCGATCGTCTATTCTTTTTTCATTGCCGTAAGATAGTTCTATATCATAGTTGACGCCTTCCTGCGACATGGCCAAGGATTGTTTCAGATTACCGGTAAAAAATGATACCGTTAAAAACAGAACGATGCTGATCACGAGCGAAAATACGGTGGCATGGTATCTCCGCTTGTTCCTTTTTAAGTTTTTCAATCCGATCTCCGCTTCGATTCCGAAGAGCTTTCGAATCCATTTTGACGTTTCCACGCTTTTGCCCGTAAGCTTCACATCGGTTGTTTGACGAATCGCATCCATGGCGGAAATCCGGGATGCTTTGACGGCCGGGAGATACGTCGAAATGAAAATCGTCAACATGGAAACAGCGCAGGCAATCAAAAGCGATAACGGCGTGACGATTACCGTTAGCCTTTCAGTGATTCCTAAAGCCCCTTGAATGATAACGTTTATGAACTGAAAGGTAATGCCGATCCCGGCAAGACCGCATAGGATCCCAACGGGAATGCTGATCAAGCCAATAATGACCCCCTCAAAAAACACCGAATTTCTCTTCTGCCTTTTCGTAGCCCCCACGCTTGCAAGCATCCCTAAATGGCGAGAACGTTCCGAGACGGAAATCGCAAAAGCATTATAGATGAGCGAAACCGAGCCGATCATAATGACCGCCATCAGGATCACCGATAAGGAGAACATCGTGCTGTACGAGGCTTCGCTTTTGGAGACGCCATAATAATGCAGCAAATCGTGATGATATTGGACCGTTTCGATATGGTTGCTCTCTGCCAAGTTTTCCGCATGAGCGAACAAAGACTGATTGACTTTTTGCAATACTACCGCCGCATGGACTCGATCGTTTGCCCCGATGAGGTTTTCATCGACATAGCTAATGGTCGTATACCCCGGGGCCCACGCCGGTTCCCATACGGGAGGCTTGATGAAGCCTACGACCGTGTAATCCCTTGTCTTTATATGTTGCAGCGTTTCGTTCTTTTCGTTATCTCTCATACGCAGGGATTCCGTTTGACCCAGCGGTTGATCGTTCCCTACCTCGAATCGTTCGCCAACGCGGAGAGTGAGACGATCCCCGATTTCATATTTCACCTTGGCGTTTGTCGCAGCGGCTTCAGAAATCACAACTTCCTTGTCGGTTTGCGGCAGACGCCCCTTGCTCAATTCAATCGGAAATTGCGCTAAACCTTGTGCATCATACGCCTTGATGAACCAATATGGCTTATTGGGATTTTGTCCCCCTTCTAATGGGGCATAGCCAAGATCGTTTGTGATCGCAAGGGTCTTGGTTGCGTCATCGTTTTTTATCGCTGCAAGCTGTTTCTTGTTTACATCTTGATATAGGACATGCCATTCCCCTTCATCTGCGATGGTTTGCCTTTTCATTAAATCCAAGTAAGAAAAACCAAGCGTTGCAACAGCCGTCACCATGGCAACTGACATGATGACACCTATGATGGTTACAAGCGTTCGTCTCTTGTTTTGCCTCAAATGTCTGACGGTGAGTTTATTGACAATATTCAAGGGCGAATCACCTCGTCTTTGGCAATCCTTCCGTCTTCAATCGAAATGACTCTGTCAGCTTGCAAAGCGATTCGTTCGTCATGCGTGATCACGATCAATGTCTGGTGATAGGTTTTATTCAACATTTGCAATAAGTCGATGATCTCGCTGCTATTCTTGCTGTCCAGATTCCCGGTCGGCTCGTCCGCCAGCATAATGGCAGGATTACTGATGAGGGCTCTGCCGATCGACACCCTTTGCTGCTGTCCGCCTGATAATTGATTAGGCAGATGGTTTAAGCGACGCTGCAGATTCAAAGTCTTCACGAGACCATCCAACTGCTTCTTGTCTACCTTTTGGTTATCAAGCAGGAGCGGGAGCGTAATATTCTCTTCCACCGTCAAGACGGGAATCAGATTGAAAAACTGGTAGATCAGTCCGATTTGTCTGCGCCTGAAGATAGCCAGCTGCGTTTCGTCCAAGTTATACATATCCGTATCCTCTACGAGGACCTTGCCGCTCGTCGGCAAATCCACACCGCCCAGCATGTGCAGAAGCGTGGATTTCCCCGATCCGGACGGGCCAATGATCGCAACAAATTCACCTTTTCGAACCGAAAAGGAAACATCGTCAAGCGCCTTTACCGCCGATTCGCCTTTACCGTATATTTTAGACAGATGATCTATCTTTAAAATTTCCATTGCCATATCTCCCTCCCTTCATGCTCAATTCCAGCTATATACCATCTCTTTATATCCAACATCCCACAGGGTTACATTTCCCTCAATGGTTATCGTAAGCTCATTGGCCTGTGGGAGAAAAATGGAGGTCATATCCGGCTCATGGCGTCCGGCTTCTACAGATACAGTCAGGTACTCATGTCCATCGGCGGTAACCCTAATGCTGCCTTGGGAATCCTCCTGATCGGGAATTCCATAATTCAAAAAGAGGTACACCTCCTTCTTATTGCCTAACGTGTACCTGTACGTTTCCTTGTTTTTGCCTTCAATGCTGTACATATTATATTGGGGTTCCACGTTTTGACCGCCTATCTTAAGACGGTTCGGTTTCGTTCCCGTTGATGGATTGCCGTTACTATCCTTCCATTCGTTTATCGCCACAAAGGGGCCCATCTCTTTGGTGAACACTTGATCAACCACCCCGAAGATCCCCCACACCCCGAGCATCATAACAACGCTGGAAATACCCGCAGCAACAATATTTCTCCAGATGTTTTTCGCGCGAAAGGCAAGTTTGTACGTCCCGAAGCCGATGGCTGCGCCCGTTGAGTTCTGTATGACGTCGTTCATGTCGAAGCTGCCGAGGAAAGTTAGTGCCTGAATCGTCTCCAGCACGAGAATGGACAGGATGAACAGAATCATGAAGCGAACAAAGCTAGTCCGATATAACAACGGAATCAATATGCCAAAAGGAATGAAAGCAGCGATGTTCCCGAAACCCACAAAATCCATCAGCGTAGGATGTAGAAGATCTGATAGACTTGGCACCCTAAAAAAACTGTCAGGTAAAAACATAAAGGTGTACTCTGAGATTTGATCTACCTTACCCACTCTGCCGAAAGCGAAAAACAAAAAATAAAGAATAAACAGGGTGTAGAAAAACGTGATAGCTAAAATAATCTTGCGTTGTTGCTTCAAATGCATGGTCCGTACCTCCATCGTTCATCTGTTGAATATCATTTTATCTGTCTAAAATGACTTTTCAGTGACGATGAAGGTGACAATTTAGTCACTTACGATTAAATCACTTGTTTATAGAACTTCATTCGAAACTGCGTACCCTTGTCGCTGCTTGTCACATCGATCACTCCGTTCTGACTTGCAATAATGCTGTAAGCCATCGCAAGACCAATACCGATGCTCCCCTCGCTCGCATTTTTCCCTTTATAAAAACGTTTGAAAATATAAGGCAAATCTTCTTTTGGGATTCCTTTTCCGTTATCGGCTATGATAATTTCCGTAAATAGCGCATTTTCGGAAAAAGAAATGGCTATGAGTCCGCCTTCATGCGTGTGCTCGACGCCATTTTTCAAAATATTGATAATCGCTTCGGCCGTCCATTTGAAATCACCGACAAAAGAGACGCTGTCATCGCCCTTGATGGAAACCGTTTGGTCCTTGATTTCCATCGGAATCAACACCGGTTCTAATGCCTTTTGTATCAGCTTATGAACGAATACTTGATCTCTTTTGAACTGGATGGTCTTTTCCTCGATTTTCGATAGCTTTAACAAGGAAGAAACAAGCCAATCGATTCGTTCAAGCTGAATACGGATATTGCGGGTGAACTCCGTTCTTTTCGCAGGTGGTAGATCGGGTTTGCTTAATAAATCCGCCATGACCGTCATGGAGGTAAGCGGTGTTTTAAGCTGATGCGAGATATCGGAAATGGCATCCGTTAGCCCCGTTTTGTCTCGCTGCAGAAGCGAACGCTGCTCTGATAGCATGAGCGTCACTTTATAAATATCATTTTTTAATATGCTAAGCTCGCCTTCTTGATTATCGCGAGCGTCAAGTGAATAATTGCCGCTGTTAATTTCACGCAAATAGACGGACAGCTTTTCAAGTTCGCGGTATCTCCATCTCGTGAATAACAGACTGCTTCCAACAAGTAAAAAAGACATGATGAAAACGAGCGTCGCAGCAGCAGACGAAATGAAAGCAGCGGCAACGACCCCCGTTAAACTGATTGAACCCATGATGAACAATAAAATTCGAATCTCTCGATTACGCAGCATCTAATCACCGACCTTATATCCTAAACCGCGTACCGTTTTGATCATCGTAGGATGCTGCGGATCATCCTCCAGCTTTTCCCTTAGCCTTTTGATATATACCGTTAGCGTATTGTCGTTCACGAAGTCGCCTGCCACGTCCCAAATCTGCTCCAAAAGCTGATTTCTTGAGAGAACTTGTCCAATATGGTTGCCAAAAATCAATAATAAGCGATACTCCAAAGCGGTCAATGAAATTTCGGCGCCGTTTTTATACACTTTTCCTTCCAGCGTATTCATGCGAACCTGGTCCATGTTAATGATCCCTTGGGTCTGAGACGACTTATGGTATCTCCGCAAGACCGACTTGATCCGCGAGAGAAGCTCGCGAATACGAAAAGGCTTTGTAATATAATCATCGGCTCCCATGTCAAGCCCCATCACGACATTGACCTCATCGTCGATCGCCGTTAAAAAGATGACCGGAATATCTCGTCGTTCTTTCACCATTTGGCACAATTCATAACCGCTTCCATCCGGAAGCGATAAATCAAATAAGCATAGAGCGAATTGATCTATATCTTCAGTGAGCACTTTTTTTGCAGAAACGATATCATAGCAAAGAACGGTAGAAAAGCGATCTTGCTGCAGCGAATATTCCAGCCCGGACGCGATCGTTTTATCATCTTCCACTAATAATATTTTCATTTGCAGATCATCTTTATGAACAACCATGAAGAAATAAGCCTCCTACATTCAAATGTCCGCTAGTTCAAGCTTAGCGGTCGTCAGGAATTTCAAAACACACTCTTGATGTTATTCCCGATACAAGATGTGGCTCACCCAACATTAACACGTTAGCAGGAATCCATGCAAAAAGCGATGGAATCAACACCAGCCATATCATGAACCGACCTCGGCAGGTGACTGACCAGAAAGAAATTAACGTATAAAAAAACGCTAAGCCTGTCAAGATTGAAGGCTTAGCGTTATATTCGTTAACATGTTTCCCGTCTCAACGCAAGATGCTTACCCAAGAACCAAACGATCATCCGACAGCTTATGGCCGCTAATCTGCTCAAATTCCCCGAGCAGCTGCTCCACCGTCAGCGATTTCTTGCGCTCTTCGTTCACATCCAGAATGATACGTCCTTTGTCCATCATAATGAGGCGATTGCCAAGACGGATGGCTTGCTCCATGTTATGCGTGACCATGAGCGTGGTCAGCTTCATGTCCCGCACGATGTCATCGGTAATCCGGGTAATCAGCTCCGCACGCGCCGGATCGAGCGCTGCCGTATGTTCATCCAGCAGCAGAATTTGAGGCTGCGTGAAGGTCGCCATCAGCAAACTCAGTGCTTGACGCTCCCCTCCGGACAGCATCCCCACTTTGGCCCGGAGGCGATCCTCAAGACCAATGCCGAGACGCGCTAAATGCTTGCGGAAACCCGCCCGCTTGGAGGCTGTAACGCCAATGCTGAGCCCACGGGACTGACCGCGGCGATGAGCCATCGCCAGATTCTCTTCAATGGTCATATGCGGCGCAGTGCCCGCCATCGGATCCTGAAATACCCGGCCGATCCAGCGGCTGCGACGGAATTCCGGCAGATGACTGATCGAAGTGCCGTCAATGCGCACTTCACCCGCATCCGGCTTCATTACCCCGGAAATAATATTCATCAGCGTGGATTTGCCTGCACCATTACTTCCGATAACCGTTACGAAATCCCCCGGCTTCAAGTGAAGATTAACATCCATCAAGGCAATCTTCTCGTCCACCGTTCCCGGATTAAACAGCTTGGACACATGGTTCATTTGAAGCATCAGAGCGCACCTCCTTTGGTCTTCCCTTGCGTAGCTAACAATTCGGTTGAGCGCCTCCGTGCCTGTGAACGCTGCTTCATCGCCCGATTGATGGTCGGAACCACGAGAGCGATAATGACGATGATCGCGGTGATCAGTTTTAAATCCGAAGCTTCCAGCCATGGAATCTCGTACGCAGCGGCAACAACAATCCGATAGATAATCGAACCGCAAACTACAGCCAGCGTTGTCCTGAATACCGAACCGGTCCCAAGCACGGCTTCGCCAATAATTACGGATGCTAAACCAATAACAATCATCCCGATACCGGAGCTAATGTCGGCAAAACTGGATTGCTGGGCAACAACTGCGCCAGATAAGGCGACTAGACCGTTTGAAATGCTGAGCCCCAGAATGGTTGTGGTGTCCGTGTTCGCACCAAAGCTGCGGATCATCCGCTTGTTGTCCCCTGTCGCGCGCAGTGCAAGACCAAGATCCGTGCGGAAGAATGCATCGAGCAGCAGCTTGCCGATGATCACAATCACTAACATAATATAGATCGGATCAATCGATCCGAAGATATTCGCTTCCTGGCTCAACGAAATATTCGGCTTACCCATAATCCTCATATTAATCGAATATAGGGCAATCATCATAATAATGCCTGACAGCAAACCGTTGATCTTACCTTTGGTATGCAGCAGGCCTGTACAGATACCGGCTAACATACCTCCGGCAAACGCAGCCAGCGTAGCAAGCCATGGATTCACACCGTTGGTAATCAGAATCGCTGCAATCGCTGCGCCTGTCGTAAAACTTCCATCCACTGTTAAATCCGGAAAATCCAAAATTCGGAACGTGATATATACGCCGAGTGCCATCAGCGCATACAGCAGCCCCAATTCAATCGGGCCATCCAGCCTCATCACGAAATCCAGCATGTCATTGACCTCCTTAAGGATTAAGAAGTAAGGCGCGGGCTGTTATCTCCGCGCCTTACAGTTACTCGATGATGTTGTTGTCCGGGTCTTTGACTTCCTGTTTCATGGCGTCGGTCACTTCAATACCATATTCAGCCGCAACCTTCGTGTTCAAGATCAGATCCAGCTTATCCGGCTTCGTCACTTCCATGTCCGCCGGATTCTTGCCGTTTTTCAGGATCTCTACAGCCATCTGTCCAACCTGATAGCCGTGGTCGTAATACTTGAATCCGACGGTTGCAAAAGCCCCCTTCTCCACCGTATCGCGGTCACTGGAGAAGAACGGAATTTTATTCTTTTGTGCCGTTTGGATAATCGCGTCAACGCCGCTGACCACAACGTTATCCAACGTGATATAGTACGCATCTACCTTCCCGACTAACGACTCTGCCGCCTGTTTCACTTCCGAAGTGTTTGTAACAGCCGCCTTAACCAGCTCGATGCCATGCTCGGCAAGCGCCTCTTCAGCCGTCTTTGCCATAACTACTGCATTGGCTTCCCCTTCATTAATAACAAGACCGATTTTCTTCACGTCCGGGAAGTTCGTGCTGATGAAATCCATCAGCTGTTTAGCTGCCTCCGGATTCGTATCCGATGCCCCGGTGACGTTGCCACCTGGCTTCTGCAAGTCGCTCACCAGCTTCGCGTCTATCGGATCGGTCACCGCTGCGAACAGCACCGGCTTCTCCTTCACGTTCTCAGCCACTGCCTGCGCAGACGGGGTTGCGATAGCGACCACCAGATCCGACTTCGTATCCTTCAGCTTCTGGCCAATCGACAGGTTGTTCGCTGGATCACCTTGCGCATTGTTGTAATCGATTTTCAGCGTATTGTCTTCCTCGGAAATTCCGGCTTCCTTTAAAGCTGCCAGAATGCCTTCCCGCGTTGCATCCAAGGATGGATGCTCTACGATCTGCGAAATAGCGATGCTATAGGATTTCTTCTCCGCTTCTCCGCCGCTTCCCGTTTGACTCGTACCGCCGCCTTCCGGCTTGTCCCCGCATCCTACAGCCGTAACCAGCATTGCGGAGAGTGTAAGTGATAACCACATTTTTCTCTTCATCATGATTCCCCTCTCATTTGTTAACCGCTTCAATAATTTTCTACATAAAGCGACAACGCTTCCCCGCTTTCATAGACGAAAGCATTAAAGTCAAAAAATAAGTCGTTCCTATTGAACAACGGTCTATTATGAACATTTTATATGTACCCAATTGTTTTCGTCAATCAAGATTTTATAAAGCATGTAATGGTTTACATAAAGAACATCCCCGGACGTTACACGCTTCCGGGGATGTCAGCTAAACGAAATATGATATATATAGTAGAAAAAATCCGGAGCGTCTACAAAATGGACCGGCCCTGCATCGTCGCTAGCCACGCTTCAGCCATGAGCGCATGACCTGCCGGGGAAGGATGAACACCGTCAGATGCCCAATAACTCATCTCTATCTTGGAGCTGGCTGCAGCAAAAATGCCGTCGAGCGGAACGTACAGCGTCTCAAATTCTCGCGATAATTCGCGAACGGCCTGAATTTTGGGATCCAGATCCTCCCGCCATTCCTTCTTCGCTTCCGTAACAGGCAGCAAGAACGGCTCCATGAGAATAAAATTCGCGCCGGTTAACTCGCGGGTTTGGATAAGCAGCTCACGATACCCTTCATAGTAGGCTTCCACGGACGTTGCTTCACCACGGTTATACTTCCTGCCGGTCTCATTAATACCGACCAGAATGGATACCCATGTCGGATCCAGGTCAATGCAATCTTCCTCCCAGCGCCCCCGTAAATCGACAACCCGGTTACCGCTGATTCCGCGGTTTACAAAACGCAGCCTTTTCAAAGGCAGCTCCATACCAAGCCGGGCAGCAGCCATCAGCGCATATCCATGCCCCAAACTGTCCGACTCCTCGTAATTTCGCCCGCAATCGGTAATACTGTCGCCTTGAAACAATACGAGTGCATTTTGCTCGATATGTACCATGCTGTTCAACGCCTCCAATAATTGAAAGTGTTCTCAAGCTCACCCCTTCATCATAACCGCTTTCCTGCAATCGTGAAACCCCTTAAATTCACATATCATGGCAAACTTTCTATACATTTAAGTTGACTATGTGGAGTGAATTCACTACAATTCTATAGGTACACGTATGGCTGAATATATAAAAGAACAGGTGATTAAATCATGTCAGAGCAACAGAACTATCAGATCCTTCTCTATTATAAATTTGTTCAAATCCCGGACCCTGAAGCGTTCAAAGACGAGCATCTGCAATACTGCAAAGATCTTGGGCTCAAAGGACGTATCCTGGTTGCCTCCGAAGGCATCAATGGTACGGTATCCGGAACGATTGAACAAACTGAGCAATATATGCAGGATATGCACGCCAACCCGCTATTTGCGGACATGGTGTTTAAGATTGACCCATCCGAAGGGCACGCATTCAAGAAGATGTTTGTCCGTCACCGCGAAGAACTCGTTACCTTCCGGGTGGAGGATGAGCTGGACCCTAATGAAATCAGCGGAACCCGTTTGTCGCCTCAAGAATTCTATGAATACTTGCAGCGTGATGATGTGATCGTCATCGACGGTCGGAATGACTACGAATACGATATCGGCCACTTCCGCAATGCGATACGTCCAGAGGTTCAATCCTTCCGTGAGTTTCCGGAGTGGATTCGCGAGAACCTGAGCGAGCACAAGGATAAAACCATCCTGACTTACTGCACAGGGGGCATTCGCTGCGAGAAGCTGACCGGTTTCATGCTGAAGGAAGGCTTCAAAGACGTTGCCCAGCTTGAGGGCGGCATTGTCACCTACGGTAAAGACCCTGAAGTACAAGGCCGTCTGTTCGACGGGAAATGTTATGTATTTGATGAGCGTATTGCCGTACCGATCAATCAAACAGACGAGGATATCATCGTTGGTAAATGCCACCATTGCGGAAAGCCGGAAGACCGGTATATCAACTGCGATAATGACGCTTGCCATCTGCAGCATGTATGCTGCGAAGAGTGCGAGGAGCTTCATCATGGCTGCTGCTCTGCAGAGTGTGAAGAGATTGTTGCTGCAAGCCACAATGCTTCCTGAGCCAAACCCAGCCATAAATAGTTATCCCAAACGAAAGGGCAAGGTGCGATTCACTCGCACCTTGCCCTTTTACTATACGATCTCGTCTGCATTCAGACGTATTAAATATCATGGAAAACAGCCAATTCAGCTTCGATAGCAGCTTTGATCTTCTCGACGCATTCTTCCGTCGTTGCCGCGAATACACGTTTACCATTCACCAGTGCATATGGCCGCAGCTTGCACAGACCGCAAAGATTCATGCAATCCGCCCGCAGGACAGCGATTTCGGGATACAATTCCTCAAGATGCTCAAGCTCCAAAGCACTCATCAAGTTGCTGTCGCATATTTCCACAACGACAATCCCCATCCCCATCTTCATCACCACTATTCAATTTGACAATACGTTCATTCATTATGAGGAAAACGCCCGGTTTTGTCAAATCGGTCTTTGTTGAAGGTTAGTGAATGAGGGATTCCGCTCCGTCGATATAAATTTCAGTGCCGGTAATATGGGAAGCATCATCGGAGGCCAGAAATGCTACAAGCTGGGCAACCTGTGATGGCTGTCCCGGCCCGTCCGCCAACGGCTGGTCACCTTCCGGATATTCAATCGGGATCGTCACCTCGTCGAGCTCTGGCTTCTCGATGGTGCTCTCATCAATGTTGGTTGAAATCGCGCCGGGACAAATGGCATTTACCCGAATTTTATAACGTGCGAGCTCCAGAGCCGCCATCTTCATGAAAGCAACCTGTCCGGCCTTCGTGGTGCTGTATGCTGAGAAACCAAAGCCGGTAAACACCCGGTTACCGTTGATGGAGCTGGTAATGATGATGCTGCCTCCATGCTCCTTCAAATAGGGAATGGCGTATTTTACCGTGGCAAACGTTCCTCTTAGATTGGTATTGATCGTAGCATCCCATTCATCAAGCTCCATGATTTCGATTGGAGCCTTGGTCCCGTTGATCCCTGCATTCGCAAACACGATATCCATCTTTCCCCACTTCTCGGCAGCTTGGCTGAAGCAATCCTTCAGCGATTCCGCCTTGGAAATATCGCAGTTGCCGGTCAGCGCTTCGCCCCCGCCTTGTTCAATCGTTTGTTTCACCTTCTCTACGCGTTCACGATCAATATCGATCAACAGCAGTTTAGCTCCTTGCTCCGCCAAAAGAAGGGCTGCGGCCTGGCCGATTCCGGAACCAGCACCGGTAACGATGGCTACTTTACCATCCAAACGTTGATTTGTTGACATTGCCACAACCTCCTCGTTTAAGTTTTCCTGATTATAGATAACCCAACGAGTCCGTGTCTGAATCTTGGCTGCCTCGAGCTGTGTATGATGCGTATACGTAATTAATCTCCTCTCTGCCCAAAATCTCCAGTCCATAAAAAAGAAATCGCTCCCCGACTCATCATGGTAAACATACCAAGAGTCCGTGGGAACGATTTCTGAAATCATCCGCTATCGATGACTTGCATTTCCGATCCTATAGCTGGAATACCGCTGGTTTTACACACACCGGTTTGGATTGCGAGACTGTATATCCCGTAAAGGCAAGCTTGCCGTCTTCCGGATTCACATCAAACAATACAAGATTATTCCCGTCCCTATTGGCGACAACCATGAACTTGTCCCCAGGCATCAGCGCAAAATGACGCGGGTGTCCGCCTTCTGTCGAAATATATTGAACCGGACTTAAGCGACCGGTATCTTCATGCACGGAGAATACAACAATGCTGTCATGTCCGCGGTTAGACCCGTATACCGTTTTGCCGTCCGCAGACACGGCAATCTCGGCGCAGTAACTCTCCCCGTCAAAATCCGCAGGCAGTGTCGATATCGTTTCCAGTATTTCTAAACGCCCCTCGTTCGGGATGTAGCGAAGCACCGTGACACTGGAATTCAACTCGTTGATGACATAAGCGTATGCACCGCTTGGATGGAACGCTAAATGACGGGGGCCTACGCCAGCTTCCAGCTGGGTTTCGCCATGAAAGCTCAATTCTTGGGTATTCTCATTTACCGTGTAAGCGAGAATTTTATCCAGTCCCAAGTCCTGTACGAACAAGAATCTACCATCTGGACTGTAAAACGCCGAATGCGCTCTGGATTGCTGATCTTCCCGTACAGAAACGAGATCCGCGTGTTTCTTCTCATCCAGAAGTTCACCGGCTTGTCCATCCGTACCGATTGCATGAAGGCCTACCAAACCTCCATGATAACTCGAAACAATCAGATGCTTGCTCGCTTCATCTCGCTGGATATGGCAAGTAGAGCTGCTCACACTGCGAACCCGGTTCCGTTCAGTCAGCTTGCCGGCAATAGGGTCAATCTCAAAGCTGATGACCTCGCCTGTCTTTCCGCCTTCCTCTGTAATTTCGCCAATGGCATATAAACGTCTGGCTTCCGGGTCTACGTTCAGAAAGGTCGGATTCTTAATGCCGGATACCTCATCAAGCAGCTTCAGTTCGCCGCTATCCCCGTTAAATTCATATACGCATACTCCGCTTTGGTTGTTTTCCGCATACGCACCTGTAAACAGCAGCGTACGTTGTGATGGATTCGCCATAATGCCTATCTCTCCTCTCATTTATCTATAATTTTCATGTTTTATGTAATGTACTTTCAGTTACCATGTTAACTTCAACCCCCATGAAAATCAAATGACTTGACGTCGTTTGCCTGTTTGTCTTTTGTCATACCGGGTATGTATGTATTATATCGACTGAAGGAGGTATTCCCATGAAACAACCGAACAGCGAGGAAGTACGCAATCAGCAGGACACGGAGAATGACTCTCAGGAACAAAGGGACAAGGTGAAGAAACATCAGGATGTGGAGCCTCAGGCTGAGAATTGGAACCCTCGGGATCTCCCCGATCCAAACGATAACCATAAATCAAAATCATAATCGCTTATATAAGAAGGCCGCATGGCAATGTCCATGCGGCCTTCTTATTATGAATATGTCGCAAAGCTGGGATGATTAACCTTCCAACAGCAGCGACTCTGGATCTTCAAGGAGCTCTTTAACCGTTACCAGGAAGCGAACCGCTTCGGAACCATCAACGATCCGATGATCATAGGATAGTGCGATATACATCATAGGACGATTCTCCATACGCTCTGCATCAATAGCTACCGGACGAAGCTGGATTTTGTGCATGCCGAGGATACCCACCTGAGGCGTATTCAGGATCGGCGTAGACAACAGCGAACCGAAGACACCGCCATTCGTGATCGTAAATGTACCGCCTTGCAGCTCAGACAAGGACAGCGCATTATTGCGAGCCTTCGCAGCAAGGTTGCCGATTTCTTTCTCAATCTCGGCAAAGCCAAGACGATCAGCATCGCGAACGACCGGAACAACAAGTCCTTCTTTCGCGGATACCGCAATACCGATATCATAGAATTTCTTCACAACAATATCATCGCCATCGATCTCGGCATTCAGATGCGGGAACCTCTTCAACGCACCTACAACCGCTTTGGTGAAGAAGGACATGAAACCGAGGCCTACGTCATGCTTCTCCTGGAAAGCTTGCTTACGACGCTTGCGCACATCCAGGATTGCTGTCATATCCACTTCATTGAAGGTCGTCAGCATGGCAGCCGTATGCTGCGCTTCGACCAAACGATTCGCAATCGTTTGACGACGGCGGGACATGCGTGTGCGTTCTACCGGCTTTCCATACTCAGCGGCCGGAGCTTGTGCTGCCGGTGCTGCCGTGGAAGCTGCAGGCTTGCTTGGTGCTGCAGGCTGCTTGGCTTCATTATGATTCTTCACATCATCATGGTAAATCCGACCGATCGGGTCGCGGCCCTGTACCTGGTCCAGATCAATCCCGCGTTCACGAGCCAGTTTGCGTGCGGATGGCGATGCAGTCAGACCCGCTCCTTCCTCGTTCTGAGCCGGTACCGGAGCTTGCGGCTTCGGTGCTTCTGCCGCCGGTGCCGGAGCAGCCGCCGTTTGCGCGGATGCAGGAGCTTCAGCTGCCTTCGGTGCCGGTGCGCTTGCAACGCCTTCCTGCGGAGAAATTTGACCGATCACTTCACCGATCGTTACATTCTCCCCTTCTTGACGAAGGATTTTTTCCACAACGCCTTCTGACTCTGCGCTAATTTCAAGATTAACCTTATCCGTTTCTAACTCGAGCAGCACATCACCGATGTTAACGCTATCCCCTTCTTTAACGTGCCATTTGAATATCGTTCCTTCGGTGATGGATTCGCCCATAGCTGGTACAGTAATTTCGCTCACAGCCGCTACCTCCCCAATGAGATCTCTTGATTTATAGTTTTACGATTAAGGGCAAAAGAAATGATGGTCTGTTGCTCATAAGCATGAACATCCTGATAGCCGCTAGCAGGGCTCGAACGCTCAGGACGTCCGCTGTAACGGACCTCTGTGCCTTTAGGTGCAATTTCACGAATTCTTGGTTCCATGAAGCTCCAGCTGCCCATGTTCTGAGGTTCTTCCTGAACCCACAGAATCTCTTTCAGGTTCGGATACTTCTGCAATACACGGGAAATTTCTTCTATCGGGAACGGATACAGCTGTTCCACACGAAGAATATGAATCCAGGACTGATCCTGATCCTTCTGTTTATCCAGTGCGTCCTCCAAATCGATCGCAACTTTCCCCGAGCATAGCACCAGGCGTTCCACCTTCTTCGGTGATTGGCCAAGACCCGGCTGTTCCATCACTTTCTGGAAACCGCCCTCACTGAACGCGTTCACAGGCGATGCCACGCGTGGATTACGGATCAAGCTCTTCGGAGCCATGATCACCAGCGGTCTGGCATCTTCCGTTTCGGTCAATGAAGCCTGTTTGCGCAGCAGATGGAAATACTGGGCAGCGGAAGTCAGATTCGCAACCGTCCAGTTGTCTTCTCCACTCAGCTGGAGGAAGCGTTCCAATCTTGCACTGGAGTGCTCAGGACCATTCCCTTCATACCCGTGAGGAAGCAGCATCACCAAGCTGGACTTCTGTCTCCATTTCGAGCGGCCGGCTGTGATGAACTGGTCAATGATGACCTGGGCACAGTTAACGAAATCGCCATACTGCGCTTCCCAGATAACCAAGGTCTCAGGAGAGTACACATTGTAGCCATATTCAAATCCAACAACGGCTGCTTCGGTTAACGGGCTGTTATGGATCGCGAACGAAGCCTTGGCTTGCGGCAACCGGTGCAGCGGGCAGAAGGTCTCCCCATTAACCGCATCATGAAGCACGAGGTTACGATGGGCAAATGTTGCACGTTCAGCATCCTGTCCCGTAATCCGGATCGGCTTGCCGTCTGCAAGAATCGTAGCGAATGCCAGCGTTTCGGCATGGCCCCAGTCCACCTTCTCGCCTTCGTCGAGCGAGTTGCTGCGGCGCTCGAGGATACGTTGAAGCTTCGGATATACCGTAAAGCCTTCCGGCCACTGCAGGAGCTCGCGATTAATCCCGCGCAGCACTTCTGCAGATACATTCGTAGCTGCTTCGGTCTTGGATTTACCGTCCGTAGCGTTCAATCCAAGCAGGATCTGATCAACAGGATCCTTCAACTTCACGCTCTCGTAAGAATTCTTCAGGACCTCCAGGACGCTATTCTTCAGACCATCCACTTGTTCTTGTGTCAGAATGTTTCCATCCACCAGCTTCTTCATATAAATCGTGCTGACGGTTGGATGATTCTTCACCTTCTGATAGATCAGCGGCTGGGTTGTTTCCGGATCATCGGTTTCGTTGTGGCCATATTTCCGGTAGCCCACAAGATCGATCAGAATGCTCTTCTTGAACTTGTTGCGATAATCGCTCGCAAGACGAGCAACCGCGATACATGCTTCCGGATCATCCGCGTTCACGTGGATAATCGGAATCTCATATCCTTTCGCCAAATCACTCGCATAATGAGTCGATCTGGAATCTCTGCCTTCCGTCGTGAATCCGATACGGTTATTCACGATAATGTGAATCGATCCGCCCGTACGGAACGCCGGCAGTTTATTAAAGTTCAAGGTTTCCGGCACGACCCCTTCGCCAGGGAACGCGGAATCACCATGAATCTGAATGCTAAGCGCTTTGTTTACATCCTGCTTCGGATATCCCGCTTCACTGCGATCCTCCTGAGCAGCACGAGCAAAGCCCTCTACCACCGGATTGACATATTCCAGGTGACTCGGATTGTTCGCGAGGGTAATGCGAACCTGCCGTGCTTCATCCTTCTTCAGATAACGGTCCGCACCCAAGTGATACTTCACGTCACCTGTCCAGCCGTAGTTAATGCCCATGGAGCCTTCGGATGGAACGAGATGTTTATTCGGAGAGTGCATGAACTCCGAGAAAATCTTGCTGTAATCCTTGCCCAGCACATGAGCCAGGACGTTCAAACGACCGCGGTGCGCCATCCCCACGAGGATGGAGTTAACATCCACTTCGGCCATTTGACGAACGATCTCGTCAAGCAGCGGAACGAGTGCTTCGTTGCCCTCAACCGAGAAGCGTTTCGCACCTACGAACGTACGGTGCAGGAATTCCTCGAATTGCTCGGCCTCAAGCAGCTTCTTCAAAAGCCCTTTGCGCTCGTCTACGCTCATGCCGGACAAATAACGTCCCGATTCGGCCTGCTGGTTGAGCCATTTGCGTTCTTCTTCATCGTGAACGTGGCTAAATTCATAGGCAATGGAGCCTGTATATAGTTGTAACAGCCGCTGGATTGCCTCTAAGCCATTCTTGATATCGCTAGGAGCCTCCTCCCAGACGATCTCTGCAGGCAGGGCTGCCAAATCCGCTTGGCTGAGTTGGTAGCTTTCTGGTTGAAGCAGACGCGTGTCAGCTTCGTTTCCAATTCCAATCGGATCAATGTCGGCGGCCAGATGACCGTAGGTTCTAATGTTCCATACCAGTTTGCCGGCAGCTACCCCTTTTTTCAGTAATTGCGGGTCGTAGCTAACACCTTGTCCCTGCGAATCCGCTTTCTTTTCATTGTTTTCCAAAGATGGAGGCGGTCCCCAGCTGGCGAACAGCTCACGGTATCCTGGCTCCACAGATTGCGGGTCTTGCAAAAACTTCTCATACTGATCTTGAATGTACCCCAAGTTCGGACCGTGATATTTCTGCCAAGGTCCCTCTGTCATTCTGTCAAGGGTCTTCATCGCTGACTCCCTCCGTCAGATTATTTTGATTGCTCAAGGACGGAATTTCTAATTTTACATTTTACATTAAATAAACGTTTTCTTACGATTACATTATAATACATTTGGCCTCAATACCGAAAATACCCTTTATATATAATAATGATCTCAGAAACAGATGAATTTGCGTCAATTTTTTGACGATTTGTCCGTGACCCTCCCATTTCCCTGTACAGGATTCCAATTAAAGTCATTTATCTGAAAAAATATCCACTTCCAGCCAGTCCATCTGCCGCAGCGGTTCGGGTCCGGTATCCATCCCCAGCAGCTGGAGAAGCTGTTTGGCGTTGTCGGAAGCATCGCCCCCCGAATTGTTGTTGAATATAATCCAGCACTGCTTCGACTTCTCAAGCAATTGCTCTATCCATTCCTTCCACTGCTCCAATTCCTCTAAGCTGTAACGATATAAATATCGCACCTCGCGCCAGTTGGGCTGACCACTGGAGTGCCACCCTTCGGCGTTACGTCCATGCATCCGGATCATCACAGCCTCTGTACCCGATGTCTCAAGCACGACCGGTACGGATCCAATGCCTGCCTGCGGCTCGTCGGCAATGCTGTGGATCCAGCCCTCGCTTCGCATAAACTCAAGCGTCTTCTCCCGAAACTCCGGCGCATACCAGCTCTGATGCCGAAATTCCAGCGCTATCGGAACATCCTTCATCCACTCCCGCGTACGCTTCAGAATGTCCACATGTTTGCGTTCGCAACCGAACCATGGCGGATATTGAAAAAGAACGGTTCTTAATTTGCCCGCAGCCCGCAATTCCTCGACTGACGTGAGCAAATGATCAAACATGGTTTTGACGCTCGGGTATCTGTCCTTGCCCTGGCCGCGTGCATGACCTGTCATGCCTTGATAAGCTTTAACAATAAAACCAAAGTGGTTTGGGACGGCAGCTGCCCACTTATTCATTTGTTCCGGTGAAGGTATGGCATAGAACGAGTTGTCCATCTCCACGATGGGAAAATGTCGGCTGTACATTTCCAGCCTGTCCGAAGGCCTCGCCCCTTCATCATACAGCTTGTCATGATCTCCCCATCCGGACAGCCCCACCTGAATCACATGCTCATGCTTTTCTTCCTTTAACATAACAATCCTCTCATCCACATGATTTACCATATCGGGGACTTCTATTAATTAACCTCATACGGGATCTTTCAAAAGCAGGCAACCCCTTACTGATTTTACCAACGCCTTCATAAACGTTACTTCTGATCGTAAAAAATATGATGCGCCTCCAACGCTCCGTTTAGGATGAGAATCCTTCCATAGGAGTACCTGGGCTGGCGCCTTTTATCCGTGGCGGAACCGGGATTGAAGAGCAGCACCCCTTGTACATGTTCTTTAAACGGGATATGGGAGTGACCGAACAAGATACAGTCCACCTCCGTGTCCGCAAAAGCTTTCCTTGCGCGGGAGGGGGTTGTTCCTCCTTGTCCGTGCCCATGCACAATACCGATGCGTTTGCCTTCGATTTCGACCAGCTTCTTGTAACCTAACCGTTCTATGATCCGCTCGTCGTCAACGTTTCCGGCTACTCCTTCCACCGGAGCGTATTGACTAAGCTGTTCATAGAGCTCCCAATTGGACCAGTCTCCTGCATGAAGAATAAGATCCGAATGTCTTACATCTTCAAGCAGCGAGGCTGGGAGCTCTTTCGCTTTTCTTGGCATATGGGTGTCTGACAATACCGTAATCCGAAATGGATGACTCATCTTGATTGACCCCTTCTTCATGATTTGAAATGCTGGGATATCTGCTTTCTGACACTAATCTATATCCTACCAAATAAACGAATTCAAATAAAACCGCGCAGGTGAACTGCGCGGTTTTATTGGTCTGTTGTAGACAGAAAAAATTTCCAATCATAAGTTTTAGTTTGTCCTGGTGCTGAATACAATGTACGAGCATGAAGGTACAAGCTTTCTTATCTATGATCATGACGAGAGGTGGAAGTCAATGAGTATTTTTATAAGCTACATGATTCTGGGACTTTCTCTATCAGCACCCGTAGGCCCGGTCAATGCAGCGCAGCTCGACAAGGGGATCAAAAAAGGTTTTTGGCATGCATGGCTGTTCGGAATCGGTGCGGTCCTGGCGGACATCCTTTATATGATCCTGGTCTACCTGGGCGTTGTTCACTTTCTGAATACACCGTTCATGCAGACCTTCCTGTGGCTGTTCGGCGCCTTTGTTCTTATCTATTCCGGGCTGGAAAGCATCCTGAATGCCAATAAAGTGACGATCAGTCAAGACAGCAATGAAGATTCGTTGTGGAAAAGCATGCTCTCCGGGTTTCTCATGTCCGTGTCCAATCCGATGACGATCCTGTTCTGGCTGGGCATCTACGGCTCAATTCTCGTTAAAACCGCAGCGGACGACGGATCCGCCAATCTGTTTCTCTACAGCGTGGCCGTCATCGCCGGAGTAGTGATATGGGATTTGTTCATGGCTGCGCTCGGCAGTGTATTCCGCCGATATTTAAGCAATAGAGCGCTCTCCCTGGTCTCCATTCTTTCCGGAATCTCGTTGATCATCTTTGGCGTCTATTTTGGAATTCGCGCTCTCGCCCTGCTATACCCGCTCATATTCTAACGGGCTGGCTTGGGACGAAACTTGGGCTTGTCCGCCTCCCTGACGTGGCCTTGGCCGGATTTCTTCCACACGGCGCGCATGCATAGGACAACCAGACCGATTACGAGGATAAACCCCAGACTGATCCAGAGCCCCGGGCGGCTTGTGGGGTGCAGTGCGGTTCCACTGACCGCTCCTGCGATTAAAAGCATCCCGATGTATCTTTTGATCTTGCCCCAAACCGTAAGCTCTATGAGTCGGCCTGCCGATATGAGGATGAAGAACCAGTTATACAGCAGCATTAGTCCTGCACCCGTGGTCAGATACTCATAAATCTTGCCTGGCATGAGCAGAGACAACACAATGGATACAATCAACCCGATAGCTGTAAGGGATAGTGCATATATGGGCGTATCCCGCTTAAATTTTTTCCTGGAAAAAAGCTTGGGAGCGTCCTTATCTTCAGATAACGTAACGAGCATCGTGGTCACAGCATACAGCGAAGCCACCATGGTTGAGAAACCGGCTATAATCAATACAGCATTAAATATATGCGGGATAAAAGGAAGCTGATAGGAGCTTAGCGCCACAACAAAGGGACTTTTCGTCGTGGAGAATTGGTTCCAAGCCACCATAATCACCGCCATGCCAATCGAAAGTACGTAAACGATGGATAGCAGCAGAATCATCACTCTACCCGCTTTGGGCGCTTCCTTCGGATTCTTCAAGCGAATCGCCATGACCCCCATGACTTCAATTCCGCCAAAGGCATAAAATGCAAAAATTAGAGACGACCACATGCCCATGCCACCAGCCGGAAAAAAGGCATTGAAACTGCCTGGAACGTGCGGCTTCGTCCCTCCTTTTAACCACCCCATCAAAGCGGCAGCAGCAATAACGAGAAACATGACAATCGCGGCGACTTTAATCACGGCCAATACATTCTCCAGCCGGTCGAAGCCTTTGTTCCCGATCCATATGACAAACAGTCCCAATATGGCGAAACCTGACGCAAATATCCACATCGGAACGCCTGGAAACCAAAAACGCGAGAATATCGCAAGCGCCGTCATCTGGCTCCCCATAATCAAAACTTCGGAACACCAGTACATCCACCCTGTAGAGAAGCCTGCCCATCGGCCATAGGCTTTTTTGGCATAGGTTCGGAACGAGCCCTTCTGCGGATCGTCGGCCGTCATTCGTGACAGCACATCAAACACAAAGAAGGTGGCTGTCGCAGCCAATATAATCGAAAGAAGAAAAGCCGGTCCTCCAAGCCGGATACCTAATGCGGATCCAAGAAAATAGCCTGTGCCGATCGTTGATGCAACCCCCAGCAGCGATAGCTGCCACCATCTCAAGTTCCCTGCCTCCGTCTTCGCCCCTTTGTTCACGGTTCAGTCCTCCAGATTATTGTTATGGGTTCGTTCAAAACTTTCCTTATTATGAAGGGAACCTTCGTGATTTATGTACCGCGGATCCCAACCTAAAAATGCCTTATGGCAAAGAGAAGCCATGGAATTAAGCTCATATCCAGCCTGTGGCTGGGTGCTCTCGCATATTTTGGTTGTTCCCCGAGAAACCTAAACGAAAGAAAGCTGAATTGGGGGATCACAGATGTCAGGAGCTCGCGGTATTCCAACAAATCAGGCGTTTATGATTATGATGCTTACGGCCGGCTTGACCAATCATGTCATGATCATACCTGTGCTTCTGGAGAAATCCGGACGGGATGCCTGGATCACCATTATCGTGTCGGCCGTATTATTCATGCCCTGGATTCTGCTTATTTACCGGATCATTCAAAAGGTCGGCAATCGTTCTATCACGCAAGCGTTGGACGAAAGCAGCGGCAGAGGCGCTCGAATACTGGCGATGAGTATGTCCGGTTTGTATTTTTTCACCTTTGCCTTTTATACCTTAAAGGAAGTTATCGATTGGACAAAGTCGACCTATATGATCCAAACTCCCGTTATTGCTACCGCGTTGTTACTCGTGGTGTTATGTCTTGTCAGCGTAAATCACGGCATAAAGACCATCGGCGTTTCAGCCGGAATCTTGCTTCCTTTCGTTGTAATGCTAGGCATATTCGTATCCTTGTCCAACCTGAAAGTGAAAAATTACAGTTACTTGCTCCCTGTACTTGAGGGCGGCTTTATGCCGGTGCTGAGCGGAATCCCGACCATGTTGGGGGGGCTGTCCCAATTTATCTTGATCTTGTTTCTGCGGCCTCACCTGCAGAAAAAGCCCGGTTTCCTTACCATCCTGCTCATCCATCTTGTTCTCGTATTCCTCACGTTTGGACCCACGATCGGCGGCATTGCCGAATTTGGACCCGAAGAAATGAAGCTTCAGCGTTATCCTGCTTATGAACAGTGGCGTCTCGTAAAGTTAGGAAAATTCGTGGAGCATGTCGATTTTTTATCGATTTTCCAATGGCTTAGCGGAGCTTATATCTCGATTTCGATTTCGATTTTTTTGCTCTGCGAAACCGTTCTTCCCAAGTCCAAGCAAAGTGTTGGCGTATTAGCCGTCTCCACGCTGCTGATCATTCTGTGTGCCTCACCGATCAGCAATTTGAAAATGTACTATGCCATGGCCGACTACTTCTTGCCCGCATCCGCTGTCTATATCACCGTCTTAAGTCTGCTCTTGTTCTTCTTGATCCGCAAGCCACAACAACAACAACAACAACAACAACAACAGACTTCAGCGAAAGGAGAATCTCAACAATGACCATAACAGAACAACAACTCCGAGAGCGTTATGCCGATTCCGATGACATCTATATCACGTCTTATCCGGGTGCGGAAGGCGATACGCTGCCATGGGCGATCATGGTTTACAATCCGATGATGTGCGATCCGCAGATGATGTCCAAGATTCTGCTACCTGTTATCAGCAAAGAATGGAATTTATCCGTTCCCCAAAAGCAGCCGTTCGATCCAAATCTTCTGGATTATCATCTTACCCTGGACTCTTCGGAGTCCAACATGGAATCGGTCGATGATATTGTTTACTCTGGCTATGTTGCGTTGTATTTTCCTAAGGAGAACAAGCTGTATTCTTACAGTGCTAGTAAAAGTATTACACGTGCACCGGAAGAGAGTGCCTCCGTAACCTCTGTCAAAGGACCTCGCGACGGATTTGTCGAGGAATTGGATATCAATGTATCGCTTATTCGGAAACGGTTGAAATCTCCCGAGCTTGTCTACTCCTCCTTTAAGCTGGGCGACAAGAGCAAAACCTCCGTCGGCATCATGTATTTAAAGGACAAGGTGATACCGGAGACCGTCAAGGAGGTCGTGGATAAACTAAATCATTTCACTGGGGACCCTCCCGTGGGCATCGGCGAGCTTGCAGAACATTTATCGCCTTATCGCTTCACGGTCCTCCCGATGTTCGATTATACGGGCAGAACGGATTTAGCATACGATTCTTTAACGCGCGGACGTTTAATCATTATTATGCAGGGAAGTCCCGTGATATTGATTGCGCCTGCCAGCTTCATGCAGCTGGTGTTTGCCGCGGAAGATCCCCAAATGCCGTTTTATTTCGTCATGCCTTGGAGAATTTTAAGGCTGGTTGGATTCTTGATCTCCGTTCTGCTCCCAGGATTTTATATTACTTTGATGTCGTTTCATCAGGATCAAATTCCTTTTCCCTTGCTCGCAACCATTGCCAACACCCGGCTAGGAATGCCCATACCGACCGGAATCGAAATGCTGGTCATTCTGTTCCTGCTCACCTTGCTGCGGGAAGCTGGCATGCAAATGCCCTCACCCATTGCATCCACCATTACGGTTGTTTCGGGTATCATCATCGGTGACGCTGCGATTCGGGGCGGCTTTTTCTCGCCGACGATGACGGTAGTCGCTGCGCTTGCCTTTGTTGCGGGCTCCACTCACTCCAATCAGGATTTTGTTATCTCTCAGACGATTCTTCGCTTTTTTGTCCTTACCCTGTCCTCCCTGTTCGGGTTATTCGGCTTCTTCATATCGGTCTTCATCATCGTTCAGTATGCAGCCCACCATAACCCTTTCGGACAGCCATACCTTGCCCCCTTCTCCCCCTTCTCTAAATCCAAAATCTTGGGCAATCTCATGCGAGTCCCGGGGAAACGAAAAAAAGGCGGCGCGCTATGAAACGGGCATGGATTCTCGTATGTATAGTATCTTTGCTGCTCTCAGGCTGCTGGGACAACAAAGAAGTTCAGGATATCAACTATATTACGGCTATGGGCGTCGATTATAAGGACGACAAGTATATTATCTATGTGCAGATGCTGGACTTCGCAACGATTGCCAAACAAGAAAGCAGCAAGCCAACGGAGAAAGCGCCGATTTGGGTCGGCCGAGGAACCGGCACCACTTTGACTGAAGCCCTGATCGATTTATATACATCGAGTCAGCAGCGGATCTCTTGGGGCCATGTCACGGCCTTGGTCCTTTCGGAATCGGTATTAAAACCTAAGCAGTTGTCCCAAGTGTTCGATTTGACCAACCGTTCGCAGGAAATCCGTTACACGAAATGGATTTATGGCACCCAGGATAAAATGGAGGATCTCTTTACGGTGTCGCCGTTCTTCCAGCTCTCACCCCTGCATTCGCTGCTTCATGAACCCAGAGAAAGCTATATCCAGTTCTCGTTTATACGTCCGATTCAATTCGTGAACTTTATTCGTCTCTACCGGGAAAAAGCCGCTACCGTCGTATTGCCCTCCCTTCATATTTCAGCTCAAAATTGGTCGGAAAATTTGAAGCAGCATCCGATTTTAGAAGTGAACGGCGGCTTTCTGATCAAGAACAAGGAATTGATGGGTTGGCTCAAACGATCCGATCTGCTGGGCATCCGCTGGTTAGCATCGCCTCAATCCCACGCTGCCATCATTGTTCAGGGCAACGACGAAGCCGTCGGGAGCATACGGCTGGAGAAGCCCCAATCCTCGATTGAAGTTATTCGTAAACCAAATGATGCGTCGTATCGGATCAAGCTGAATATCATCGGGACGGTACAGAATATGTACAAAAAGGTGGGAATTAAGGAGATGAAGCGCCTAACGGAAGATACCCTGCGAAAAGAATTGTATAATACCTTCCATAAAGCAGCATTGATCCACGCGGATCCCTACGAGCTATGTCTCCAATTGTACCGGATCGATCCGAAGCTCTGGAAGAAATTAGAGAAAGAGAAAAAGGATATCTACGACGAAACGTCGCTCGAGTTTGACATCGATGTCAATATCCGATACTGGGGACAACGCAAAAGCCTGAACCGATAAGGGGCTTCCTGGACTAGCTGCTGTTCCCCGAAATGCGATAACAACAAAAAGAAGCAGACCTTTATCGTCCTGCTTCTTTTTGTTGTTCGTTTATTTCTTCATAATTTCCTTGATGTCGTCCTTAATGGATTCCGCCTGCGGTCCGAATACGACCTGAACCGCGCCTTGACCCAGACGCATGACACCGGATGCGCCTAATTTCTTTAACTCCGAATCCTTAACAGCCTTCTCATCCTTAACCACGAGGCGCAGGCGTGTGATACAAGCATCGATGCTGGTAATATTATCCGCACCGCCGATGTTTTGCAGAACCTTGGCCGCCTTGGACTCATTGGATACTGCGCCAGATGGGGACGGCGCTGCTGTATCAGCATCGTCAGAAACCGGATCCAAGTCGTCGTCATCCTCGCGTCCAGGCGTTTTCAAGTTCAGCTTGACGATCAGGATTCTGAACAGCAGATAGTAAACGACACCGAAAGCCAAGCCTACCGGCAAGAGCAGCCAAGCATTGGTAGACAGCTTCAGATTCACCAGGTAGTCGATCAGGCCTGCCGAGAACGAGAAGCCCAAATGCACATCAAGGACATACATGATCAATCCGGAAAGGCCTGTCAAAATCGCATGCACCACATACAATACCGGAGCAATGAACATGAACGCGAATTCAAGTGGTTCCGTGATCCCCGTCAGGAACGATGCCACTGCCGAACCGATAAAGATGGAGCCGACAAGCTTGCGTTTGGACGGCTTGGCGGTATGCATAAACGCCAGCGCCGCAGCCGGCATCGCAAACATCATGATCGGGAAGAAACCGGACATGAACATACCAGCCGTCGGGTCTCCCGCAAAGAAACGCCACAGGTCGCCGTGAACGACTTCGCCAGCGGCATTCGTGTAATCGCCGATCTGGAACCATGCGATGGAGTTTAATACGTGATGCAGACCCAGAGGGATCAGCAAGCGGTTGGCCGTACCGAAAATGAACGATCCGATGCCTCCAAGGCCGACAACCCAGTTGCCGAAGGCGGAAATGCCGTCCTGGACTGGGCTCCAAATCATGCCGATCAGCACCGCGAGCACCATCGTGGAGGCTGCTGTGATAATTGGAACGAAGCGTTTACCCGCGAAGAAGCCCAACCAATCCGGCATTTTAATGTTGTGGAATTTGTTATACAGGTAGGCGGACCACAGACCGACAAAGAACCCGCCAAGAACGCCCATATTCAGCTTCACATCATCCGGTATAAACGGCATTTGCAGCGGCACTTGCTCCAGAACTCTTGTAAGCACCATGTACCCAATAAGGGCGGATAGACCCGCAACGGCGTCCCCGGCGAATCCGATCGCGACGCCGATCGCAAAGATAATCGGCAAATTATCCAGAATGGCAAGGGCGCCGGAAGTCATGAACGGAGTTACATATTGATTCAGAAAAGCTCCGAGAGCTCCCAAAGGTATATCCTTTTGATAGTCGATCAATCCAAGCCCCTGCAAGATTCCCGCCGCAGGCAAGGTGGCCACCGGCAGCATAAGGGACTTACCCAGCTTTTGCAATTTAGCCAGCATGTCAATCATCCTTTCAACTTCAATAATTTAGCTTTTACTGAAACCGTTTACATAATGCGTCGAATGAATAACCATTTATTCCCTTCCATCAAGGAACAAAAAGACTCAGAAAATCCTCCTCCTTGGTAGTACATGTATTCACCATTTTAAGGCGGCATGGATGCCATGAATGATTCTATACCAACAAAAAAAGCCAAGAAGCACGGTGACTATAAAAGTTATAGTCCGTTTCTTCTTGGCTCATGCCCATGTTTATGGTAACACGCCTTAAAACGTATTCTTTTGATGTTGTTATCTTAATTCACGTCTTCCTGTTTTGTCAATAACCAATATTTCAATCAATCGCCTATGGAATTGAACTACTTCAATTCAATGGTCATGACAGGATCCTGGCCGGACACGACACTGCCGGTCTGACCGTCAACCTTGGAAGCCACCTCATCCGCATTGGTCACAATAATCGGGGTAATCGTCGGATAACCTGCGGCTTGGATTGCAGCCATGTCGAATTCGATGAGCGTCTGACCCGACTTCACCTGATCGCCTGCTTGAACATGGCTTGTGAAACCTTCACCTTTCAAACCGACTGTATTAATCCCGATGTGGAATAAATACTGCAAACCGGTCGCCGGATCCTCCAGCATCACGGCATGCTTGGATTTGATTACATGCGCAACCGTCCCGTCAAAAGGCGCAATTAATTTGCCCTCGGAAGGCTCGATGGCAATGCCTTGGCCCATATGACCAGCAGCAAATGCCTCATCGGGCACTTGTGATAAAGGCACCGCTTTACCCGACAATGGTGCTGTAAGTTGAATGGCAGTAGCTGTTTTTTTCTTTTTCCAACGATCAAACATATTAAGATTCCTCCCTGGGTTGATTCTTTTGCTGTAGTCGGCCTGTGAAGAGCCGATATAGATGCATCGCTAGAAAGCAAACCTCCGCTTCAGGTACTTTCTTGCCGAGTTCTTTCTCCATCATGCCTGCGAGGCGTGTAGCCAGACCATACTCATTTGTGAACTTGGAGCGGATCTGGTCCGCGAACGGATTATCCACATGGATTTCTTGATTCAACATACGGTCTACCGAGAACCTCAAATGCATCAGAAGACGGACATAGTCCATGCTTCCCCGGTCAAAAGCAACCTGCCGTTCCTCTTCAATATACCTTACCAGGCTTCCCACCACATTCGATGCCTTCACCAGATGGCCTACGGGCACATGGCTGACAGCTGAATACACATGATAGGTCAAAAAGCCGATCTCATCCTCCGGAACTTCGATATCGAAGGTCTGGCCGATCAATTCCGCTGCCTTGGCTGCGATATCATATTCTTTTGGGAAGCTGATCCGGGTTTCTTCAAGGAAAGGATTAATAATATCCATGCCTTTACGGATTCTGTATATCGTAAACTGGATATGGCTTGGAAGTGCCAGGTACACCTTGTCATTTAATGTGCCCGGAAATTCCTGTCCAATGATATTGAGTATCTGATCCGTGATCTCCATCACCTGTGGATCAAATTCTTCCAGCAGATGGTGAGCTTGACTCCACTGCTCCCGATCCTCCAGCCTGAAGAGCTTCTCAATCCGCTTATCATCCGAAGCGATCGTTCCGCCTGCTTTGGCGCCGAAGCCAATGCCTTTGCCTAAGATGACGTATTCCGATTCTTTCTTACCGCCGGTGACCATCACGACATTGTTACCAATAACACGTACGACTGTAAACAACTCGATCCCGCTCATAAACTTCCCCCTTTCCTTTAAGTTTAATCAGTGAAACGGCGAAGGATTCATGTCCAAAGAAATGCTGCTATACTTATTCCCCAAAACATTAAAAAAACCAAGAAAAGACCCCATGTGAAAGCTGTCTCTTCTTGGCTCATGCCCTGTTAAGGTAACACGCCGCTTTATGTTGCTGCTATGAATCCATCATAAAACAATTGTCTTGCATTCGTCAACATACGACATCACGACATCATCTTAAGCTACGCCACAGGAATAATATTCGGTCGATTTCCTTAAATCCCGATCCATTGTTGAAGCATATGGATCACTTCTTGGATATGAATGGGTTTGTGAAGATATCCATTCGCGCCGTCTGCAAGAAACTGATCCGTATCCCTCATCGTGTTGGAGCTCATCACGATAATGGGAAGTTCCGCCCATTCCGGGTTCTCGCGAATCCGCTTCATCGTTTCGACTCCGTCCATTTCCGGCATGACCATATCCAGCAGCACCGCATCAATGGTTTGATGTTTGTATAACATCTCCAAGCATTCGAACCCGTTCTGGGCAGTATGCACGGTCATCTGGAGTTTCTCCAGCACATTGGTCAAACCGTACACGTTCCGAATATCATCATCAACGATCAATACGGTTTTGTACTCCAGACGGCTAGGTACTTCCATGTCGAACGCCTCCATTCGGAGATCACTCCAACTGGCACTGCTCGAAGTGGCAGCTACTTCAGGCAGCAAAAACAGACTTTCGCTGGTGCCATTTTCCGTAATGAGCGGTAAATATAAAACAAAGGTACTCCCGATTCCTTCCTCGCTCTCCACGGTAATATACCCGCCCAGCAGCTTCGCTAAATGCAGCGATATGGATAAGCCGAGGCCCGTTCCCCCGAATCTTCTGGCCGTGGTCTCTTCGCCTTGCTGGAACGCTTCGAAGATCGGTTGAAGATGTTCTGCGGCAATCCCGATGCCGGTATCCTCAACGGAAAAAGCAATAACGTCGCCACTGATCGCAAAATCCGAGGTTACAATCGAATTCATCTTCTTCACCCGTAATTTAACGCTGCCGCTCTCCGTGAACTTAATCGCATTCGAGAGCAAATTACGCAGAATTTGATGCAGCCGCATCCCATCGCTGTACATCATGTCAGGTAAATTGTCGGCCATCTCAATTTCAAATTCCAGATTTTTGGATTCCGCGCTTTTGGAGAAGTACCCTTCCATCAGTTCTGGGAGCTCCGTCAAATTCACCAAGTCCATTTCGATCTGCATCTTTCCGGCCTCGACCTTGGACAGATCCAGAATATCATTGATTAAATTCAGCAATTCACTGCCTGAATTATGAATGACGGAAGCGTAATGCTGCTCTTCCTCTGTCAGGTTCCCCTGCTTGTTCTCAGCTAAAATCTGGGAAAGAATTAACATGCTGTTCAGCGGTGTCCGCAGCTCATGGGACATATTGGCCAGAAATTGAGACTTATATTTCGAACTCTTCTCCAGCTCTTTCGCATATTTTTCCAATTCGCCGGCTGCAATTAATGCGGCCTCCTTCTGGGCCCCTAATCGTTCGTTCAGCATATGCATTTCTGCGGAATGGGTTTGCAGCTCCTCGGTCTGTGCCTGCAGTTCTTCAGTCTGACTCTGAAGCTCCTCATTCAGCGTTTGGGATTCATGATACAATTGCTGGATTTCCATTTTGCTTTGAATCGAGTTCAAGGTTACCCCAAGCTGGAAATTCAGTTGTTCGATCAGCTGAATTTCCAGCTCATCGAAGGGCTTGAACTTGGCTAATTCAATCACACCAAGCACTTGTCCTTCAAACATAACAGGCGCCAGCAGCAGCGTGGTAGGCTCAGCATCACCCAGCCCTGATTCAATCCGCACATAGTTAGGTGGGATATCGTCCAGAATAATTATCCGCTGTTCCAGCATGCACTGTCCCACCAAACCTTCACCAGGCAAAAAGCGATCTCTGACCTTGTTCCAAGGCTCGCCATCCGGATCGGCAAAAGCAGCTGCCTTTACCAGTTCCGATCCCCCCCGGTTAATAAAAACAGCACCGTACGGCAGCTTCATGATCAATGCCAGCTTATGAATGAAAAACTGTACGGCCGTCTCCACGCGATCAGACGATTGAAGGAGCGTTGACATAACCGAAATATGATCCTTAGCCCAGTTCTGTCTGCCGACTTGTTCAAGAAGCTCGTTGGTTGTGTCCGCCAACTGGCGGACCTCATCATTGGATCGCACATGAATCCGTTGGGAGAGGTTACCGCCTTTGACAATATCGGAGATGATATGAGTTACCTGAGTGATCGGCCTTACGATGCTCTTCGATATCACCAAAGCCCCACATATGGTAATCAGCGCTGCTCCAGCCCACAGGAGATACATCGTATACAATAAATGGGTATTGCTATCCTTCATCTCTTCGATCCTGCTGGTTGTCAATTCACGTTCCTTGCTTCTAAACGAAAGGAACAGCTCATGAATGGAGTTCATGGCTTGCTGGCCGGGATCGTTAATAAAGAAATGAAGAGCCTCCTCATCCTGTCCGAGCTGCTTCAATTGGACCGCAGGCTGACCGGCGTTGGTGATCCACTCCTTGATATTCTCCTTGATATTTTCCAGATGATTGGCTTGCTCCGAATTATCGCTAACAAGCTTGTACAGCTTGTTATAGTTAATCTGCCAAGACGACAGCGCTTGGTTGAACGGCTCCAGATAGGTATCATCCCCCGTAATGACATAACCCCTTTGGCCAGTTTCCATTTCAAGTAAATTCTTCTCGATTTCGTGCGTAAGATTATGTACTTCGATATCATGCTTCTCTATAAAATCCGCCTCTTGCTGCAGTGAAGAGATGCGGTCTGATACAATCCAGAGAAAAGCTCCAAGACATAATAATATCATTAAATATCCGACTACAATCTTGCTGCGGATGTTGAATTTCAGGTTGTTAGACAAATGGCTAACCTCCCTTGTCATCTATCAGTCTAAGTCTGCTCCTATCCTCATAGTAATTGTTATGAAAATGGTTTACAAGCAAAACCAGTTTGGATGACATCAATGATTCTTTAGTCGTAGGCAGTCAGATTTATACACGTTTGGGCATATATTATAGAGGATCAAGCTTGGACAACATTATAGATCTCATTCTTAAAAAAGGAGGAGTCACTCATATGATGACCTTTAAAGCGCTTGAGGAGATACTGCATTGACGAGGCATGTTTATCATCCCAGGAAACAGGCTGAGCGTATAACGGGCCTCGGAGTTGCGAATGTGTCGTCACTGGAGCTGCCCCTTCTTCGAGGCATGATGATGTCAGAAATTCACCTTGAACGCGGCAAGGGCCTCTCTCCCCATAGCCACCCGGACACGGACGAATTATGTTATGTCATTCACGGAGAAATCAGCTATTTCCTGGTTGATCCGCATACTCATCAGAATCTCGTGTATCAGTTAGTACCCGGTCAGGTGATACACGCCCCGATCGATTGGTGTCACTGGATAACAGCGTTAACCCCTGGAACGATCTTGCTATTGATCTATAACACCGAGCGTCCACACCAAATGGACATTGCCCCGGTCTGGGCTTATACCCTCACGGGTCCAGAAGCGCTGCAATGTAATAGCACGATCGCGAAACCTCATTCGAAGGCGCTTATTGCACCTGTCCCGCTACACAAAAAGATGGAGAGTGACGCTTCGGACGAGCCTATGCCGGCGCCACCCTTACTCATGACCGGGTACCCAAACAACAAAACCACACGCAGCCGGTGATCGGCCATGTGTGGTTATTGTTATAGGGACGCTTCTTATGTAATGATTTCGCTCGCAACGTATAACATCAATCAATATAAAATCTTTGTTCAGGACGGATCTGCTTCTTAAGCAAACGCAAGTCAGCTTCCAGCTTCGCCACCGTCTCTTCAATCTCTTCCGGATTCAGTGCCGGGCGTTCTGCTTCCGGCTTAACGCCAGCTCTAAGATCGCGAATCGTGATTTGCTGCTCCTGCCATTTATCCATAAGATCGGAGATGGTGGCATAAAACCGCTCATAATCCTGAATCACTTCATCCAGAAAGGAATCCACTTCCTCCTGATCGTAACCCCGCAGTTTATTCGAAAAATTCTTTTCATGGATAGACAAAGCGTCCAGTTGAATGCCTAGTTGCCGAAATAGCTTTTTCTGTTTATCCAATCGGCGTTTCATGTGTTCATCCATAATGATTTACCTCCAAATATTGGTGCAGCCCTACTTTTTTAGCCTTCTCTCTCTATCTTTGTTTATATCATATTAAGCACCGGGATTAAAACACTCCGGGGCTTTTTTGGAGAATGTTCCAAAAACGATAGGCTGCCGTTCCCATGATTCATGTGATTGTTACCAATCGATTTCGGGTATTGATTTTACATAAGAAGCTTTATTTTGTACTTAGCGAAAGAGAGGAGCGACTTTTATATGACGACGATGACGAAACAACAATACAGTGAACTTAAACGACGGTTGCTCAGTGATAAAGAACGATTGGAAGAACAATTGAAGTCACGCGAAGAAACCAACAGGGACCATTCCCTTCGGGACTCCACGGGAGAACTAAGCGCAGCAGATAACCATCCCGCAGACGTAGGGACCGAGGTTTTCGAACGCGGACGGGACCTGGCCATTCAAGAAACGCTTGATCATGAATTGGAGCAGATCGTGTCTGCCTTGCAGCGAATGGACCAGGGCGAATATGGAACCTGTGCCGAGTGCGGCCTAGAAATTCCGTACGAGCGGCTGGAAGCTTTGCCTTATACGGCCTATTGTCTCGAACATACGCCTCGGAAAGATATCAACGACAACCGGCCGGTTGAAGAAGATGTCATGACCCCGCCCCCTTCCGGAGCTGGCGTCAACCGACAGGCGGCCGACGGTAAATTTGATGACGCTGGCGCGTGGGACGCCGTTGAGGATTACGGAACGTCGACTTCGCCCGGCATGTCCATTAAACCCGGACAAGACGATTATAAGAAGAATGTATGAATTGCTTTTGCAAAATAGACGGGAAAGCTGGTACCTGACCTTGAGGTACCAGCTTTCTTTGCGTGATCAAGATTCTCTATGAGTCCGAACATTGGAAGCAAAAAACTCATATTCATCGTAACCTTCCCCGCGTTTCTTTTTATAAGGGGTCAGCATTTTATCCAGCTCAACAAAAAACTCACGCGCTTCATCTTCGCTCATATACAAGGTGGTATTGGTTAACATGGACGTTGTTTCGCCATCTTGACTCATATTTTTGAAGAAACGGTCTCTATTCTGGTCAAACAGCTCGGATAATAATTTGTTCGTTTCAGATCGAATTAATTCCTTGATGACCGGCTCGTCGGAATCTGCCCCGCGTTTGATCTTTACCGTCCCGACAAAAGGCTCATAATATTTAGCAATGATACCGTTGATCTCCTTCGTGGATACGATCTTGACCAATCCGATTCGCTCCAGCTTTTTCATATGATAATGAACTTTAGCAGGCACATCCCCGATCTTGTCCGCGACTTCCTTTACCGTTGCCGGACGGTCCATCTTATTCAATACATTCAAAATCTGGAGCCGATATGGATCTGAATATATTTTGATCTCTTCCAGTGTAGTCAGTTCCTTCGTTTCCACACCGTACACCTCAGCTTCATGTTATTTTTCGCTTCTTTCCATTATAGGCCGACAATGCCGAAATTACAAAACGCGAAGGATTTAAATGGCACGGAAACTCTTCTTCCGAATGAGGAATATCACGGGTAGCATCATGATAATTCCCATGATCGAGAAGAGCAAAGGAGGGGATTGATGCTCCGCCACAAGTCCCGTTATCAAGCTCCCCACAGGAATGGCAGCCGTGCATACTACCGACATAAGGGCGCCAATTCTGCCCAGCATGTGCCTCGGCGTTACCTCCATCAGATACGTCGAGATAGGGGCACTAAGCAAAGAGACGGCAAATCCGGCAACAAACATGCAGACCGCTGCAGACTCCACGCGCCATGCCGGCAGATGCCCTGGAATCCCTAATGCAAAATATCCGATCCCGAGCATGATCGAGCCTGACATGATCAAGGTGCTTTTTTTGAAGCTCTTGCCGTAACGTCCAATCCATAGCCCGCTGCAAATCATGCCGATCAGGAGGGCCGTTCCTAATACGCTCAAACCTCCGGCTCCGGCACCCAAGGTCTCCTTGACATAGACCGGCTGCAGTACATTCAGGGGAGCCAAACAGAAATTATTGATCATGGCGAGCATCGTTGTTATGAGGAGCAGCGTATGCTGCTTCACAAATAGCAGAGCCTCTTTAATGTCGCCCAGCACCGTTTTAGTCATCTCTGTCTGTGTGGAGGCATCCTTGGCCTCAGCCTGTTCGGCTGCCTCTGGATTCGGCATAAAAGCGATAATCGTGGCGGCAATGAGAAACGTTACGGCATCCATCAGGATCGTTCCCGAAATTCCGATCAGAGCGATAAGGGCCCCGGCGATGGATAAACCGATTAATTCTGCGCTCCGACTTACGGAAGTTGAGAAAGAATTGCCTGCAAGCAGTTTGTCCTTGGGCAGCAACCGGGGGACGATGGAGGTCTCGGCGGGTCTGGAGAAGCATTCCAGGGTTGAATTTAGAAACGTGAACAGGAACAAATGCCAGACTTCAAGGGAACCCACAGCGTACAGAAAAGCTGTTATCGAAACCACAATACCGCGGCTAAGATAGGTTAAGGCAAGCACTAGTTTCTTCGGCCAGCGGTCTACATAGGCCCCGGTAAACAAACTAAAAAGTAACCCAGGCAAAAAATTAAAGGCGAACAATGTACCCATTAATAGTTCTGAACCTGTGAGCATATAGACCATCCAGCTGTAAGCGATGGAATCCAGGGAATCCCCGAATCGGGTAATGGCCTGGGCAGATAAATAAATCAGGTAGGGGCGGATTTTCAAGAGCTGACCAAATCCTTGCTTTTCTAAAACAGCGGCATTTTGCATGGTTTCCTACTCCTCTTCGTTAAATGGATAACAACATTAAACTTTTTCAACTCATTAAAATAATATTTACGTTAAAATTATTTTATCGTTAAGTTTATTTTAATGATTTCGAAGAGGAATGCAATAGGTAAAAAAAAATAAACCGCCATGTTGGCGATTTATTGGGTCTAACGGATATTTTGACCGTGTTGCTTCTTTATTTAATGACCACTCGCGATGAGGATCTGGCTGCTTGAAGACACGCTTCAATGGCTCTGACATTGCTGATGGCATCTTCCGGACCATATGGCAGCGGCGTGCCGTCCATCACGGCTGCTGCCATAGCATCCGCTTGCAGTGCAAAGTGGTTGTATATCCCTACCTTCTCCTCACGGGATCCCTTAGCCGTATGAACGCAGATCTGGGCCATGTCCTCCATCCTCTCCCATCCAAAGGCTGAAGGTAGCTCAATCCTGCCATCGGTTCCCGCGATCTCTAAAGAGCATCGGGAATATGTCCACATCCCGCACTCAAAGGTAAGCCCCAGTCCATCTTCAAATTCCACCATCCCGTGGACCATCATGTCCACTCCGTCATGCTCCTCAGAAAAAAAGGCATGGGCCGTTACAGCCTTGGGCTCCTGCCCATAAATCATTCGCGCCGCCGAGATGGGATAGCATCCCACGTCATAGATTGAGCCTCCGCCCATATCCTTGCTGTAACGAACATTGCTTTTATCCTCCGCATTGTTGAAGGTGAACGATCCGTGAATTCCGCGAAGCTGGCCGATTTCGCCGCTTTCGATAATTTCGCGTACACGTGCGTGTTTCGGATGATATCGGTACATAAAGGCTTCGGCAAACAGCACGTTGTGTGCTTTAGCAGCCTCAGCCATTTCACGGACATCCGCTTCGGTCAGGGCTGCCGGTTTTTCGCATAGGATATGCTTGCCGGCCTGTGCCGCTTTGATGGTCCAAGGCTTATGCAGGTGATTCGGCAATGGAATATATACCGCATCGATGTCGGGGTCCTCCAGAAGCTCGTCATAGGATCCATAGTATTTCCCGATATGATATCGCTCGGCAAGCTCACTAGCTTTTTCTGCATTGCGGCTAGCGACCGCCCCGACTTCACAGCGTTCCGATTTCAATATGCCTGGTATCATTGAATTTCTTGCAATCCGAGCAGTACTCATAATTCCAAAGCGCAGTTTCTTGCTCACGAGGTCATTCCTCCTTTGGCTGCATTCCATTCCGATGGTTTTTTAAAAATTATCGTTTACCGCTTTATGAAGGATCCCCAAACATCGATCCAAATCTGTTTTGACCTGTTTTTTGTAGAGTTTAGCTTTCTCGGCACCGTCATCGGTAAAATGATAAAGAACGATTTCTTGAAAATCGACCCGCGGATCATTCCCTTTCAGCTGCTTGGTACGGTATAGTACACCCTCCTGCACCAATTCATGCAGCGCCCGGTAAATTTCGCTTTGCGGCGGTGAATACCCATGGCTCTTGAATTCTTGCCGCAGTTCTTCCAGCATCTGATATCCGTATCCGCGCTGCTGCTCCACCATGGTAATGAGATATACTTTGATAAAAGCACGCTGGGCGATCATAAATGCCATCTGGACGCCTCCTCCTTCACGAGCTACTTGTCCCATAATATACCTAATTATAACCCACAGTTTCCCAGTTTGCACAATAGGAAGCATCCCCCTCTTTTTAAACCAAGAAGGCGTAGCTTGAAACGTTGTCGGGTGTTGGGTGAATAAAAGTGATGCGATGGCGTCTATGTTTTTGTTGTTGTGAATTTTTCATATGTTGAATTTATATAATATATGATTTTTCATCTGTTGCTTTTTGGGTTGTTGGCGTGGATCGAAGGGTTGGTATCACAAAAAACCCACCCTCAAGGGTGGGTTTAATTCACATCCCGGTGGATGTACCGGTTGTGGGGTGTGATTTGCCGTATGGGCGAACACCGCCATTTTTTCTTGTTCCAGCGATTCCGACAAGCCACTTCCCGAACGGCAGCTTGGCGAGCAAGCGTGTGGCCCCGTAAGCCAAGCCCACGCTGATGATCCATGAAGAGAGTATCCGAACCAGAGGGTGCATGCTGATCAGCAAAGATTCATCGACTGCATAGCTTATACGCAGTGTCAAAAGATGCATCAGGTAGGCACCATACGAATAGAGCCCAATGGAGGCAAGAAGCGCATTCGCTCCCGCCCCGGCATGACGGCATATCCAGCCGGCCACCTCGTACATGACCAATATAGAGCTAATCAGGAAAAGTGCCATCATCGGACGAAGCAGTGATAAGGAATAGAACGTGATTGTGCCATTCGCAGCGGAACGAAGTTCATTAACGGCCTGCATGAGCATCCATCCGAACAAAAATGCGAAGATGAGCCATATAGCCGGCCGTGCCTTTTGAATCCATTTTTTCCAAGAGTCATGGTATAAACCGGCTGCCGCCCCCAGTGCAAAATAGAAGAAATAATAAAGTGCGTTCCGATCTGCGTAGGTTGTGAACAGATCACTCCATACCGGGATATTCAAGCTCCCCATCCATTGGCCAATATCGCTAATCATTCCTGTCAAACCCACGTACAATAGTCCGGATAAGACCAATATCTTAAGCTGCGTCTTCCAGCCCCATCTTTCTTTGATTCCTAGTATAGCGGAGCGGAACAGCGGGTACAGCAGATAGAATTGAAACAGCATAATGATGTACCAAAAATGCGAGCTCGATTTCCCGGTTAGCCATACTTCTCCAAGATACTTCCAGTCCTCAATGACAGCAGGATGGAACCTATGATTGATCAATAAAGTAATCAAGGTCCATACAGCAAACGGAACGTAGATGTCACCAAAACGCCTCTTGATGAACCTTCCGTAATGCAGCTGACCTTTATCGTTATAAAACAGCACCATGCCGGTAATAAAAATAAAGACGGGTACAGCAAATTTCGTCGCCATCAGAAGAACTGCCATCATCAAACCATCACCTGTCGTCATTCCCGGCGCGACCGAATAATGTGCGATGGAGTGCTGTAAGACCACGGCTAGAAAAGCAATTCCCCGTAAGCGCTCGATTTCCGGTATTCTTTCTTTGGGCATACTGCTCCCCCTTCGTCTGACTTCGTGTGAACACCCCTCATTGTAAGGGAGACTGCCCTTGATCGGGTAATCCAATTATTTACTGATCCTAATGTTATAAGCAAAACGAAGGTTGATCTATATGGTTATGTATCTTAAGAAACACATCGATCGAAGTACCTTAACAGAAGACAGAACGTGGTTGATATCTATAAAAAAACCGGCTCCATTCGGAACCGGTTGATGTTTCCTTACAGCAGCGTAGTCCCTCGCGGCGGAAGCCTGTCGTCCCGATCCAGATCTACCGCTCCGGCACGGCCCTCGTTTCTGTAATCATAATCGCGGAATATATCGTAGATGCCTGTATTTTCTTGATCAGCATCAACTAATACCAGAATCCTTCCTTGCTCGATATGAGACTCGTACTCTTTCGCCTCGTCTTCCGGAATGCCAAGGCCGATAAAACCACCGACCAACCCGCCGGCTCCCGCACCGACTGCTGCGCCGGTAAGCGTCGCTGCTATAGGTCCTGCGGCAAGAATCGGGCCGATGCCGGGAATAGCCAAAGCCCCGAGTCCTGCCAGCAAACCTGCCGTACCTCCAAGAATGCCGCCTGTTGCCGCACCTGCAGCTACCCCTTCAGGCGCCATCGTCCCCGTCTGCTCGGCAATCATATCTGCTTCGCGTTGATCCTTCGCTATAATGGAAATGGCATCGTTCGGAATCCCATGCCGTTGAAGCTGCTCGATGGCTTGAGCCGCTTCCTGTTCCGAACGGAATACTCCAACAATTTTCTTCTCCATGATAAACCCTCCTTATCGGTGGTCGTTTATATTTAACATTACCCGACGGAGGGGGAAATTAAACGTGACACTGCTGTGTTAAGCCTTGGGCCGGGTCCGATGGGTTGCAGTCGCCTCCATGGGATCATCAGGCCAATAATGTTTAGGGTATCTCCCCTTTAAGTCTTTTTTCACCTCGAAATAGCCGCTGCGCCAGAAACTGGATAGATCCGAGGTCACCTGAACGGGCCTTTGGGCGGGTGACAATAAATGCAAGGTCAGCGCAACCCGACCCTCCGCAATCCGCGGCGTATCCTGGAGTCCGAACATCTCCTGCAGGCGGACAGCCAGGAACGGTTGTTCAGGGTCACTGTAGTTAACTGGGATCAAGGACCCGCTCGGCACCCTGATATGAGTCGGCGCTTCCTTCTGAAGCTGCTGCTTTTGCTCCCAGCTAAGCATATGCTCCAAGAGCGTTCCCGGAGCAAGACGTCTTATATCATTTCGATTCCGCAGCCCTTCCAAATAAGGGAGCAGCCACTCCTCCGCTTGATTCAGCAGGCCCTCGTCCGAAACATCCGGCCAATTTCCCTCGGGATCATGCCGGAACATAAAGGCCAGCCGCTCTCTCAGCTGCAGTGCTGGCTTGCTCCACTGCAACAATCCAAGGCCCTCCTGCCTGATTCCTTGCAGCAGGGCTAGCGCTATTTCCTCCCCAGTCGGATTCGAATAGGCTTGTTCCTTGATAACGAGGGCTCCAAGCATCAGCTTCTGCCTCGCCCTGATGCTGCCGGAAGCAGAATCCCATACGACCTCTTTACGCTGTTCCATCTCGTCATAATAATACTTATCAAGCCATAAATCATCCATTTCAGAAGCAAGCTGAATATTCCCGTCTGCGCCTTGATCATCAACGGCAGCGACCACAATATACTGGGCACGGCTCATAGGCTGAACCGACACCAATTTCACACCTCTGCCGCTGCGCATCAGGAACCCGCTTCCTCCCCTGTTCTTCGCAATCCGTTCCGGGTAGGCAAACGACAGTAATAGGCCGCAGAAATTCAGGTTCCCGCTTATCGTATATGCGACATTTAGCTGTGTATGCAATTTCCTGATCTCTTGTTTCATCCGCTGGAGCACGGCTTCACTTGTCATGTCTTGCTCAGCCGATTGCTGACCTTGGCGCTCAAACAACAGAAGACGCTCCACACGCGATCGCAAATCCTGATCCCGTATGGCCTCACCTCTGCTCATGATATCACGCTCCTGAAGCAGTACAGCGATTCGGATGGCCAGTGACGCCTCACCTATTTCCTGTGCCCTTATCAGCATATGAGCCAGCCTCGGATGGAGCCCAAGCAGCGCCATCTCACGGCCATGCTGGGTGATACTTCCCGAATCATCCAGAGCCGACAGCTGCCTCAACAAAGCTTGTCCTTGCGTAAGAGCTGGTCGCGGCGGCGCATCCAGCCAGGCAAGCTGCTCCGGATCACGCGTCCCCCATACCGCCAATTCCAAGGCCAGCGGCGTCAGGTCGGATTCACGGATCGCCGGAATGGTGCTTTCCGGCAGATGGCGATGCTCTTCCTCACTCCATAAGCGATAACATACACCAGCCGATACGCGCCCGGCCCTTCCCCTTCTCTGATCCGCGGATGCCCGGGATAACCGTCTCGTAATCAATTGCGGCAGTCCCGTTCTCGGCGAGAACACCTCCGTGCGCATATAACCGCTGTCAACAACGGTCTTGATTCCCTCGATCGTAATACTGCTCTCGGAAATGCTAGTAGAGAGTACAATTTTACGCCTGCCGTTCGAATCGCGTCTGATTGCTTCATCCTGCTTCTCCGCTGGAAGCGCGCTGTATAACTCCCGAATGACGACATCTTGGCTTAAACCCGTTCTTACTAATTCGTTAGCGGTTTTCCTGATTTCACGGGCGCCCGGTAAAAATACAAGGATATCGCCTTGTTGTTCGGAGAGTGCCCGCAAGATGGCATTCGCTGCACCTTTATGCAACTCGTCGAGAGAGAATGAGCGTACATAGTGAGTAGATACTGGAAAAGCACGCCCTTCGCTAACGATGACCGGTGCATCGCCAAGAAGCCTCGCGACTGGCTCAGCCTCAAGGGTAGCGGACATGACGAGCAGCCTTAAGTCTTCCCGCAGCACCGACTGGGATTCCATCGCAAAAGCCAGGCCGGTATCGGCCTGTAAATTTCGTTCATGGAATTCGTCGAATATAATCATACCGATGCCGGTCAATTCCGGATCATCCTGCAGCATGCGCGTCAGGATGCCTTCCGTCACGACTTCGATCCGAGTGTTCTGACCGATCTTGCTGTCCATTCGGACGCGATAACCGATCGTCTCACCAACTGCCTCTCCCAAAGAGGATGCCATATAACTCGCGGCCGAGCGCGCTGCAATTCTTCTGGGCTCCAGCATGATGATCCGCTTGCCTTCCAGCCAGCTTTCATTCAAAAATGCTAAGGGCACCTGGGTCGTCTTCCCTGCACCCGGTTCAGCAATCAAAACCGCATGGGTTCCAGTAGATAAAGCCATTTTCAATTGTGGAAGTATGCGGTGAATCGGTAATTCAGTCATGGATACATCTCCGTTATCCTATCAAATATCAATATAATCCCTTAATTATATAAAACAGCCGATGTACGTCAAGGGGAGCTGCTTGTGCCACGGCTGGAAAGTATCGATATAATTGCGATACAATATGAATATCATTCCCATGTAAACATAAACATCAAGATTCATGTAGTCGGAAGGTGAAATGTATGGAGTTGCATGCCACATTTCGCGGCCGCTTTGCCCCTACGCCATCAGGAAAGATGCACATCGGCAATGCGTTGACCGCTTTACTTGGATGGCTGCAAATCAGGAGTATGGACGGACAATATATACTCCGTATAGAAGATATCGATGTGCAGCGTTCTCGCCAGGAGCTTGCGGTGGAGATGATGAGAGATCTGGAATGGCTCGGCTTGGATTGGGATGAAGGTCCCGGTCTTGCCGGGGCCTACGGACCTTATCATCAGGCGGCACGCCAAGCGTTATACGAGCGGGAAATCACAAGGCTGAAGGAATCGAATAAACTGTACCCCTGCTATTGCAGTCGGGCCGACATAACGGCTGCAGCCAGCGCACCGCACGGCATTGCCTCGGAAGGCCTCCGCTACCCGGGAACCTGTAGAGATTTATCTCGGGAGGAAGCGGCGCTTAGAGCGCTTCATAAGAAGCCTTCGCTGCGGATGAAGGTACCGCAAACCATCGTTTCCTTTGTTGATGGCATCGCCGGAGAGCAGTCCTATCGGCTATCCGATGGGGGAGACTTTGTGGTTCGCAGAGCAGACGATATCATCTCCTATCAACTCGCGGTGGTCGTTGATGATGCGTTAATGGGCATAACCCATGTACTTCGAGGAGCCGATCTACTAGACTCCACCCCACGTCAGCTTCTCTTATACCAAGCGTTAGGCTACAAGCCGCCACAGTTTGCGCATACCCCATTGATGGTAGATGCGGAAGGCAGAAGGCTCGCCAAGAGAACCCGCGGACTTAGCCTCTCATTTCTTCGCGGCCAGGGCATCATGCCCGAGCGCATCATCGGCTGGCTGGCTTGGACCGTCGGTCTCCTGGAACATCCGGAATCCGTTCGCCCTGCGGATTTAATTCCTGTTTTTGACTTATCGAAAGTATCTTCTGCCCCGATAAAAATAACGGAACATGTCAAACGTCAGCTGTTTGAATCCTGATTGCGATTCATCGAAATAAGGGATTCATGAGCAATATTCAAATTACGTTCCTTCATATCCTGATAAACAATCAGCGCCAGCACTTTCATCCTCAATAAGAGAAGAAAGGCTGGCGCTGTTCTGTTATTCCTCATGGGTTAATCGTTCCCTGACCTTGGACTCATACTGCGTAAACGCGCTATTCCCGCTAAACCCCCGCTGTTCCATCAGCAATTGCAATCTAAGATGCTTTTCATTCAGCTTGCGTTGAAGCTGCTCCTGCTCACCGTCGTTCCGGGCAGCACCGAGCAAGTCATACAGCTGAACGCATTCCTTGCGAAGCGTAACTTCTTCAGGGACATAACCCGCATTTTTCATGATGCGGTAGGACATTCTCAGATCCTCCGGAATGTGCGAAAGATCGTCGATCGGAAGTTTCTTCCCGGCAAGAGGCAAATGATCGAGCTCTCCGTTGCGGATCGCTTCTTCGATCTTCTGCTCAGCCAATCTGGAAAAGATGCTCATGATTCCCCAGCCTCCTCCTTTTTTCCTTCGTCCTCCTCATCATATAGCAGCGCCTTGTATATTCCAAGGTCTAAATGCAGGGAACCCTCAGGGTGTTGCTCCTGATCCATTTACAAGAGCGATTCGGCTCCATCTATGAAGATTTGCGCCCCGGTAATGTGTCTGGATTGATCGGAAGCGAGAAACGCCACCAAATCCGCCACCTCTTCAGGTGTACCCGGACCGTCAGACAGCGGCTGACTCCCCTCGGGATATTCCACCGGAATCACGATCTCCTCCAAATCTCCCTGTTTCTTCGTGCTTTGATCAATGTTGGTGGATATCGCGCCGGGGCAGATGACATTCACCCTGATTTTGAATTTCGCCAGCTCCAGCGCGGCCATCTTCGCAAAAGCCACCTGTCCTGCTTTAGTTGTGCTGTAGGCGCTCATCCCAAAGTTGGAGAAGGTTCGGGTGCCATTGACGGAGCTGGTAATGATAATGCTGCCCTGTCCCCGTTTCTTGAGGTGCGGAATCGCATATTTGACCGTCAGAAACGTACCGTTCAAATTCACGTTCAGCGTCTTGGTCCATTCCTCCAGCTTCATTTCATCAATTGGCGTCATCACGCCGTTAATCCCTGCATTGGCGAATACGATATCGACACCGCCAAAAATCTCCACCGTTTCGAGGACTGCCTTCTCTACCCGGTCAGGATCTGTGGTATCCACGTCAAAGGCTCTGGCGGAACCATCGCGAATCAAGTTGATCTCCGATTCCGCTTTATTCGTTCGGTCATCCAACAGATCGAATAAGGCAACATTTGCGCCTTCCTTTGCCAGCTGGATGGCCGCAGCCTTCCCAATGCCTGATCCGGCTCCGGTAATGATAGCTGTTCTCCCTTGAAAACGTCCGTGTCCTTCATTCATTATTCACACGCTCCTTTTTATCGTAATCCGTTATGCATTCATCTGTCACAAGATTACCCAAAAGGAGTTGTTTTATAATCATGATTTCTAATTTTTTGCACAAAAAAGCCGGACCTTTGGGTCCGACTCAGCGTTTATTCTAAAAAACATTCTTAGAAACCTACCAAACAATCTCCAGAAAGGAAGCATCATCTTCCAGGCCGTCGGTATGGCGAGCATTCATTAATACTTGCACTTCCTCATCGGGAATCGGCTCCTTCATGGGATCTAGGTCGTTGAGCCCATCGCTGTACAGCTGAAGCCGATATTCGGTCTCCGGGTCTAATTTGCACGAAAACACATGAGGGCTGCCTCCGATCGGACCACTTCGGGAAGACCAGCGTTCCGACGTTCGGAAACGATCTCCGAATACCGAGGTGATCTCGTCTTCCTTGCGCCACAAGCGTACCCTGGAGTCACCCTGCCAGGCGAGCCACAACCTCCCTTTGCGACGAAAACCCGAAGAAAGCTCGATGCGACCACAGATGTACATGGCTTCGCTTCCCTTGCGCTGCTTCTCTTCCAGTACTTCTCGAAGCAGCTTGGGCGTTTCGGAGCTCAGGGAATGAGTCCGCATTTCACGATCAGCTTCATGCGTAAGTTCTTTCAGTTTGCGTTCAAGCGATGCGGATGTGAGTTCCTCAACCGTTTCCAGCCAGTTCATCAACCCCTGACCTAACAGACGTGAGGCCACATCGCCTCGATAACTCAATCCGACACCATCACACAATACAAAATGGCACACATTTTCATTCATCTTTAATGCAATGAAATCCTGCCCCATCTCGGAGAGCATGACAGACTCCGCCGCTCTGCCATACGCATAACGACATGTGAACAAATCTTTAATCTTCGTAATCGGTTCTTCCACGGTCTGCTTGCTCTCATAATAAAACGATGCGGCTTGAGCCTTCCGCTTACGAATTCCCAACGATTCCATGCTTCTTGCGTATGATCGCTTCATCTGTGACCTCTTACCTTACCGGCGTGGCAGCTGACATCTGAAACCCGATGGACACCAGCTCAGAGCAAGTGCCTGGGAGCATCATCAAGGCTCCCGGGCTCAGTTGATAATCTGCCTCAAGCAGCATTTCTCGATAACTTTCGGGAAGAACCGAAGACATCATTTTAAGTTTACGCGCGTGTTCATCCTCAAGCGAAGTATCAGTCAAAATCCCTTTCCAGCGGCGCGGTTCCGATATCGGCTGATTCATCAGATGATCGGAAATGAAGATATTCTCCACAAGCACGTTGCCGTCCGGAACGCTCATGTTCATGATGCGGCGGGCAATCGGTTCCGGATCCTCTCCCGTTGCCACACCATCCGTCATGTGGCACACGAGCGGCGCAGGACAATCCTGCATATTCGGAATCTCCGATTGCAGGATTTTCTCGGCCTGAAGGAACGCTTTCGCCGAATCGGAGAACCGCTTAGGGGTCAAATCCGGAAGCGAGCCGATCGCCGCAATTTCATCAATGCCCTTAATCCCGTTTAACAAATCATAGACATCATCGCTATATGCAAGGATGGCAATCCGGTACCGGGGCGTCAGGCGATTGCCTTTGGTGGAGCGAAATACCATTTGCCGAATGGCCAAGGACAATGCTTCGTAAACTACGTCGATCCGCCTGCGGTCCTCCATCAGCATATTCATGGACGCGCTGATATCAATCAGATATATAATGAGCGCTGGCGTGCGCTGTGATGCTTGAATGGTATAGTTCATCGTGAATAACATTCACCCCTGCATTTCGTCATGTTTACTTCTTTACAGTTTTGGTATCCAGTGGCTGTCGTCACTTATGAATTGCTGCAGATTGTTAAGGCGGGTGCTCATTTTACCAACCGTCTTATAATAAGCCTTATCCTTGTTATACAGCTCTATGAATTCACGTGCGGCATTCTTAGCACGGTCTTTGTTGCCGGCTACCTGCGCATTATACGCCTTATTATATAGGGCAACCAGTTCTACAACGTTTTGGGAACGCTGCTTCTGGAGCATTGCGGCTTGGGCTTCTTGGGCAGCTCTTGCTTTCGCCTGGCGCTCTGCCTCAGCTTTGGCAGCCGCTGCTTCCTGGGCCGCTCTTTTCTTCTTCTCTTCCAGCTGAGCTAAGTACGCTTCATACTTGGCTTGATTGTCATATTTCTCTTGCAATGCCTGCTTCTTTTTCTTCTCTTCAAGCGATGCCAGATAAGCTTCATACTTCGCCTGCTTCTCATACTTCGTCTGAAGCTCGGCTTTCTCCTGTTCCTTCAGAGCCTGCTCGGCTTCTTCAGCCTTCTTGGCCTCTTCTGCCTTCAAGCGCTCCTCTTCCGCTTTCTTAGCCTCTGCTTCTTTCCGGGCAGCCTCTTCCTGCTGCTTCCGCGCTTCTTCCTCTTGCTTACGCGCAGCTTCCTCTTTCTCCTGCGCTTGCTGCTCGGCTAATCGCTGGGAATCCAACTGACGGTTCTCTGCTTTCTCCGCCAAAATCTGATTCACCGTAATCGCAGAACCTGCCAAAATGACGATAGCCGCAGCGGTCGAGAGCATGAATTTACGGGATAATAACAGTGCTTTAAAGCCTTTGTTGGATGATTCTTCAGCCGGACGAAGCTGCTCCTCTAGCCCCTGTATAGCGGCGGCAAGCTCCACTTCAAGCGGACTGTCCTTCTTTACGAAATGATACGCGGAGCGGAATATTTCCAAAGCACCGGAAAGATTACCCGCATCCTCCAGATCACGCGCCTGATGAAACAAGCGTCCAACCACATTATCGTTGACCTCCCGGGTGCCTGGCTCAATTCCGAGCGATGCCATAATTTCGGCCGGCACCTCCTGGGGAGTTTCAGAACGGACTTCATCCGAATTGTCGTCATGGGCGGCGGCAGCGGTTATAACGGCTGGGACTTCCTCCACCTCTTCTTCCTCACTTAAAGATGATAATGCAATCAGCCACTCACCAAAGGTAGGGCAGCTGCTCAAATCCTGACTGTCCCAGGTTCTGCCGAACAGATCCGAAATCCGTGTACCCCAACGCTGACCCAGCGACTTTTTCAGTAAAAAATAACGCTCGCACGGGGTCTGCATTTCATGCTGATCAAAATAGCTTTCACCCCATGCCCGATTAACGATTGCCGGATCGCTCCATCCCAGCATTTCCGCAATGATAACAGCACCTGCGAAACGATCGGCATAAGAACTCCATAACCCGCTATGCACCGTTCGATGAGCCGCATACCCAGGAGAGCCAGCAAGCAAAACATCAGGTCGATCCATTTTGGGGCTGTACATCTGCTCCACATCGACAAGCTCAACGGCGGCAGCGCCTTCCGGAAGCTTCACTTCCGAAAAAAACGGAAGCATGACATTAGGCGCAGACAGGTCACAGTGGGCTAATCCGCGCTGCTCCATGCTTGAGCCGATGGCTGCCAATGCCTTGGCAAGCATCAGACTTTCAGAACGTCCCAGATTACGCTGATCGCTTATAACGTCAAACCAAGTACATCCATGAATCCATGGCATGATGACCGCGTAGAGCAAATCCGGATATTCCGCTATCAAATCTCCGTTTCTTTCGGGAGTGAGCACCTCTCGACTGCTTACCTGCAAACCCGGTATCTCGCGATAATTCCCCATATGTTCGGATTGATACACCATAGCCGGAATTCTGAACTTAGGAAAAAAGACTTTTAGTGCTTTGGCTTCATGCAGCTCCCCATCCACAGGGATCAACTGGTAGACGATTCCCTGCCTCCCAGCTTGGGCATAGGCTACGCCTGGCGCTGCGGGATGCTGCCCTACTGTATAAGCCGTTCCATTTACAACAATCCCATCGCCCGGGTTTGGCTGAAATGTCATGAACGTCATCCTCTCTTAACTCCGTTACCTAACTCTATAACTCTATTAACCAGATTGTTATATTCTAAACATCCAAAATTGCAAGAAAACCGGGTTATCTTCCACCCGGTTTATTCTGCCTATTAAACTATTATAAAGCAAAAGTCTCCGAATGGATATTAACGGGATTCGTCAGCCATACGGAATTTCTGAGCGATCGCTTTCAGCTCATTGCTGATGCTGTCAAGCGTTTGTACGAAGGAGTTCATCAAACGACTTGCTTCCTGGAATTCCTGGAAAAAGCGCTGCTTCGTCATACCATCCCATTGACCTTCCATTCCGTTGATCGATTGAGTCAGGCTGTTAACGATTTGCTGACTTTGATCACCGCTTTGTTTAAATTGGTTCGCTACTTGCTCGACTTGCTCTGGCGTAATTAAAATACGTCCTGCCATTTATGTAACCTCCTAGAAATTCGTTTTCTGGTGACACTTGACATCTTAGCCCAAGAGCCTCAGTTTATCAAAATGTCCTCAGACCTAATTTCCAGGTACCCTATACGTCCCAATTTGAAACATTTACCATCCCGATTATCCCGAAAGGAATAGGGTTTTAGTTGGCAATTCCAAACGAAGACGGATCGGTAAAGGTCCAGCCTTGCCCGGATAATGCGGCTTGTTTAGCCGAATCCCCGTTATCTCCACTGGTCATGCCCACGGCAGCGGCCACCGAGCTCGGGTTCGATATAACCGTGGTGGAGTTTCCATATTCCGGAAGTATGGACGAGCGCCCATCCATTCCGGAAGCTGCAAACAGAGCCGTCGGTGATACGGTACTTACGATTGCATGCTCCAAAATCGTATGGTACTGATGATCCGTTTCTTGAAATTGGTCGGCTTTGCTTTGAAGATGCTTGCCCAGCTGAGCAAGAAGAGCTCCCAGATGCTCTCCAAGACTCCGGGCAGACTGCCACTCATCAATAACCGCCGCTTTGAGAGACGTCTCCCAAACGAGTGATTCCATAGCTTGGTTGAGCGTTCTCGTAATCGCTAAATATTCATCGCCACTATGCTGCAGCTGACGGCTTAACGTCCGGAGAGACTCCGGCTCGACAGAAATACGCATTGGTCCTCACCTTTCATACAGGCTCTGTTACTGTTTCAGCCACATGAGTAGCATATGACGAAACTGCTCTTTGGTCGCTGGCGCTGCGGTTAGCCAGTCCTGGTCTCCCTCCAGGCTCATACGCAGCAGCCAATTCATGGACTCGTTCACTATAAATGCTGCATTTTGACTTTCCCAGCTGATTCCGTTCCATATCGACAGCTGGAGTTCCCCCGAAGACACCTTGTTTTTCATACATTTCGCTAAAGCGATGGAACCCTCCGCATCATCCGTCAACCTGGCCAAGCGATCACCGATATCATCGCTATTCTGTTCGGAAACGGAGGTGTAAATATCCCCGAACTCCTTCCGGCTAAGCAATAAAGCCGGAATATCCCCCCAGTTTTGATCGCTTAGGGCCAGATCCTGCACCAGCTGATCGCAGGTTTGTTCAATGGTACCGAGTTCGCTAAGCATGTAACACCGGTTGTCATCGCCGCTTCTGCATACTTGTATTACCCGTTCGTCAGTAACATGCAGATATCCTTCAAACGCCGAATCCTGATTTTCATATTTCAACCAGCACGCTCGTTCCGCAAGTCCGGCAATAGCCACTCGTGAGAAGACTTCGGGTGGAATCGACAATTCCCCGCCTTCCTCTTGAATCAAATATTGCTTGCTTAGGAGCGATTGTTTGGTTTTCTCCCACTCAACCGCGATTTCTTCCGTTAAATATCCTACAAAAGGATCTTCAACACCAAGTAATCGGTCCGATCCGATAATTCCAGCCAAGAAGAAAAATTCCTTGTCATTCAGCGTGATCGTTTCTTGTTTGGAAGCATGAATTGTCAACATTATGAGCCACCTCCCCTCAAACTACAACATGCCATCGGTCGCGAATTTCTGTGACCCATCTCTGGGCGTTCCATTCATCATCAAAAGGAACTGCGCCTTTTATTCTGGAAAATTTACGTTTTACGTAGTACCCCTGTCCTGGCGGAAGTATTTTTAGTCCTCCAGGACTATTAGAAGATTCGGAAAAAGGAATCCGGAAGAACGATAAATCGTTCGAATCCAATGTTCCGAATAAAAATCCGTTTTGTGCAGCCTTGATATCGGTAAACCAATCGACGCCATACGTCGGGAAATCCGCCGGCACGCCGGCAATGACCACATGTACCCTGCGGTCCCTTCCCTGTCTGACGATGGCTGACAGCTGGTCCTTCAAGGTGAAATCCGAAAGCTGCTTGCTGAGCACGTCAGCGTCATCAATCATAAGCAGGATAGCCGGATCCTCACTGTCCTTCGATCGGGTCTGAACCCGTTCATAAAGGCCTGAAATGAGCGGAGCCAGGTCTTCCTCATTCTCCGCATGCCCACGGACATGCGGAAGATGGTTCATCCGACTCAGACCGCTGCTTCCATAGCGCGTATCTACCGTATAGATTTCCAGCTCATCCGGCGATGTATGATATGCAAGTGATAACATCCAGCTTAAGAGGAATAACGTCTTACCGCCTTCCATCGGACTCGCAACGATAAAATGCGGCCCATCCTCCAGATTGATCGCAAAAGGAGTTAAATCATCCGTAGCCACACCGACAGGAACCTGATACTTCACCGTTACTGCCGCTTCATAAGGCTTTTGCACCTTAAGCAGCTGATGGAGCGGAATCTTATCCGGCAATGATTCGATCCGCGGCGCTTCTTCGCCATGCCATGATTCCCGGTATACGCGAATCATATCGCGAAGCGCGGCCGAACGGTCCCCCTCTTCCTGACCGGAAGCCGGCAAGGCCGTCTGAAATTCAAGCGGCGGCACCTGGCCTTTGACCAGTCCTCTTCCTGGCGGAAGCTGGCTCGGGGCTCTTGTAGGACGACCCACCGCATAATAATAATCGGCCGGATCGGCAAGTTCGTACGATACCGCTTGTGAGATATTGCTCCGGACCTTTTCGAACATATCCGATATCCGGTTTGCCGTAATGATAAACGTGATCCCCAGACTGCCGCCTTCTCGCAGCAAGTATTCAAGCATATCGTTCTCATCCGGATAGGAATTCCTGAAATTCAGATAACCGTCAATAACGACAACCAGCTGCGGAACCGTCTCCGTGCTGCCACGGCGGTAGGATGCGACGGTCTTCACGCCAGCCTCGGCTATCATGTCCTTGCGAACCGCAGCCGTTTTCGTAAGAAAACGGAACAGGCGCTTGATACGGTCATCTTCCTCTGCAGTCATGACCCCACCGATGTGAGGCAATCCTGCGAAGTCCCGCATCATTCGGCCCATATCCACGATGTACCCATGCCAAAAGTCCGGGGTGTACCGGCTGGCCAGCGACATCAGCATCGTTTGAATAAAGGTGGTCTTACCGAGTCCCGGCATCCCATATACGGCCCAGTGACCTTGCTCCAGATTGAGCACCAGCGGCTTCTGGCATTGGTTTGGCAAATCGTCAACCATCCCGACATAGGACACAAGTGCCGAATCGCCGAACGACACCGGCTGTTCGATGCCGGACTGTACTCCGTCCAGATCCAGACTCTCCGGAAGCGGTGGAAGCCAAGGACCCTGCAGCCGTTCGATCCCTTGCTCCTTGGCCACTTCCGCTACATGGTCAATAAACACCTGCAGCTGTTTGGGCACTTCCAGATGTGCCCCCAGGGATGGAGTGGACGCAAGCAGCGGCTCCGTCTTCCCGTTGATCCGGACCTCGCGGATCGAGATTGCGCCAGGCGTATCCTTCTCTTCAACGTAAGGAGCGCCGCTCCAAGCAAACTGCATTTCTTCAAACACTTCATCGCTGCCCACCTGGAAGTAGCCTCGTCCGGGCTTGTTAATCCAGGCTGCATTCGGAATCTTCAGCATATCACGGCTGTCGCCCTCGCTTTGTACCCGAAGACAGATCCGGAAGCGCGAGTTACTCCAAATTTTATCGTCCACGACGCCTGCCGGTTTCTGAGTCGCAAGAATCAGATGGACACCCAGCGTTCGCCCGATTGCGGCAATGCTGATCAATTCATCCATAAATTCCGGCTGGTCTTTCTTCAGCTGTGCAAATTCATCAATGATAATCACGAGATGCGGGAGCGGTTCGCCATGCCGATTGCGCAGCAGCTTGTAATACTCGTCGATGTGCTGCAGGTTTCCCGCATCGTTCAATATTTTCTGGCGGCGGACCAGCTCGGCTTTCAGCGACACCTTCGCCCGCTCGATCAGATTGTTGTCCAAATTCGTTATGGTGCCTACGACGTGGGGAAGGTTGACAAACGTATTGGACATGCCGCCGCCCTTATAGTCGATAAGCATAAATGCCAGGTCATGAGGGTGAAACTCCGAAGCCAGGGAAGCAACGATGGATTGGATAACCTCACTTTTCCCCGAACCGGTCGTTCCCGCGATCAGACCATGCGGTCCATGACCTTGACGCTCTATTTTATCATGAAGATTCAAATTAATCTTCTTTCCGCCCGCCCGGACACCCATGGGAACGGGTAATGAATCCGGATATCGGTTCTGCTGCCAGCGTTTGGATACATCCAAATCGTTGATTTTCTGAATATCCATCATCTCGAAAAGCGCCAAAACGCTAGGGATGTCAGATGCAGAGGATCGCTTCAGCCGAATCGGCGCCATATACCGAGCCAATGCTTCGATCTGTTCCCTGCTGACGTGATGGGATTGGAAGGATTGCTTGGAGACGGTGCCGTCCGGTTTCTTAATCGTGTACGCCGCCTGCTCCCGATCAACCTCAACGATAAGCTGGCAGTGCATCGGCAAGCTTTCTTTCCGGTCGGACAAGATGATGGTGACGGCATCAGCCGCATCGGCATCTTCCATCAACAGAGGCAGCAGCGGTTCTTCCTCAATTAATTGGGCAGCGGATAGGATCACGACATAAGCCGGCGTCTCAATCGATTTTTTTCCATGTTCGGAACGATTGTTTTTACGCCGGTATAAATGGGTAAATATTTCATCAGCAAGTTGATGCGCATTGCTCCGTCGATCCGCAAGATAGCGGCTGGAACGGTCATCATCCCAAGTATGGGGCAGCCAGCGCAGCCACTGCCATTCGCTCGCTTCCTTCTCCTCGTAGAAAGCGGCGATTTTCACTTCGTCAGGCGAGTGCCTTACGGCGGTTTGGGCCATCATGACGCGAAGCATATTTAATACGCGTTCTCTTCCGCCGACGATCCCTATGACCTTGGATTCGAATAACGGCAATGCAATGGACGCATCGTCGACCGTCTGGAACTCGGCTGACAGCAATTCGGCTGCTTCGATTAACGGGTCCTTATCATACCCATCCGCACGAGGCGGCTTCACATTAATGTGAAACGGCACTTCCCCCTTGCCCACGCAAATTTCCAGAAAGTCCTTATCTTCCGGGGAACGTTCCCACAAGCTGCTGCTCCGGTTCTTCACAACGTTGTAGCAGACGTCCGGATCCCCATGGATATCAAACAGAATATGGACCTGATCCTCCTGCCGCTCCTTCAGCTCTTCCCGATGCAGATCAAGCTGAGCCCGGTACTTCTGATTGCGTTCGGCCAGGTTCTTCTGATAGGTCTTCTTGTTGCTTAAATACATGAAGAATGGCAGCGTGTAGGATGTCAGCATCATAAAGATGGAGATCATCTGGAACATCATGTAATTGGAATTCCCCATCTTACCGCTCACGTTCATATAGACATAGAAACCGATCGTCACCGCCGTCATAATAATGGGGATAATGATGGCAATCATCGAAAACGACGGTTTGCTTGGCTCGGACGGCGGTCTCAGAATCTCCAAGTCTTCATTCGGTAAAGCCGGTCTAATACGCGGCGAACGTTGGTACAACACGTTCATGTGTCACTTCCTCCTAATCCAGAGCATCTGAAATGTACAATTATGTATTTTGCTGTTTCAATCAAAACCAATCGGTTATTTACCCAATCTTAGCTTTCTTGAAACAACGATCTTCTGCCGTAGACAGGAGCTTCCTCGGTTGTTGTTGAGAATGCCCGTTGTAAACGGATATAGGAGCCTTCCCTAAGTCCTGCTTCAACCAGATTAGAATGGCCCCCCACCGTAAACCACAAGCCTTCCGGGAACTTTGCTTCTAATATATATTGAATCCCTTCACCCGAGGGTTCACGAAAAAGACGTAGCCCCAGCAGCTCATTCAACCGTTCAATGGAGCACTCATCGGGTACGTCGATATCAAACCAATCCTCTTCATTTCGCCCGCTGATCACGGTGAGTATCATCTAAGTCGACCTACTTTCCCAAAAATGGTAATCCTTATGTTTATTCCATATGCGAAGTCCAATCACCTATTTCAATAGTTACAAAAAATAGTTACATTATTGTAATAATATCATTCCAAGGTTAGTTCTGTCAATTTGTGTCATATTTCCTATTTCCTATTTTTCACGCGGGTTTGTTAGTCCGGAGGGACTATTTATGTATTGATTATAGGGTAAATCCGGGTTTTTCGTCGGTAAAATATCATCGTTCACAAAAATGTCACGCTCAGAAAAATGATGCTGATTAATTCTATGAATTTAAGGTTATTTTAAGATTGGCAATTTATAATGCAAATATCATGAAAAATCTTTCGTGAGGTGATTGATATGAAAACACTAATCATGTTCCAAAATAAGCCGGTTCCCGTATACTTTACAACGGATAGCAAGCAGCCGGTACAGAAGGTACTAAAACTGCTAACCAGCGCGCTTGACCATAAAATTCAAACCGGCAAAAAGGCGCTGCAAAAATGCCTCAATTCCCTGATCAGCATTGAAATCGAGGGATCCGAGGCAATTCTTCACAGCAAAAGCGAAAACGACTCTCTTGCGCTATCTCTCTTTTAAAAGAGGGGTAGCCCTTTTTTTGTTTAACTCCATTATAACCCGTAATGACGATCCTCGGCTATCTGCGCTCTCTGAATTCGGATTTGAAACAACTTTACGAGATTTCTCCGCGTTGTGATCTCCTGGCAACTGTTCAATTTTTTTAATATAAACCGATCGATGGACATACTGTTCATCCCTCCATTCTTATCTTGGAAAAACGACCCTATGTTCTGATAACTTCTATTAACCGTGCCTTTTGAAGATTAAACGAGACTTCCTTTCGTTTAACAAAGCTTCTTATGATTCGACGATTTTCTGGCAACAACCCATTTTATAATCAGTACCTTGCATTATTCAGTACTAAATGATATCTTATTGTAGACCACTACTGAATATTAATCACTACCTCGTGATGAACAGCATGATCAAGGACTTATGAAAGGAGGTACTTGCCGTATGAATGTCAGTATTCAATTCAAAAAAGGCGTTCTCGAACTCTGCGTTCTGGTGTTAATCCATCGCAAGGACCAATATGGGTACGAGTTGGCTCAAGCGGTATCGAGGCATATTGAAGTTGCCGAAGGGGCATTGTACCCTCTCCTTCGCCGCCTCGTAAATGAAGGCTATTGTACGACGTACCTCCAGGAATCGACCGAGGGTCCGCCCCGTAAATATTATAAGCTGACGCCCAGCGGAGTAATCTATATGAAAGCCATGGTAAAGGAATGGCAAGCTTTTGTGGGCAATGTGACCAATCTGATAGAGGAAGGGAATTTGTATGACTAAAAAACAGTTTATTTCGATTTTGGAATCGCGGCTTGCCGCGCTTCCTCCCAACGAACGACAGGAATTCATTCAAGACGTGGAGTCCCATTTTATCATTGGCATGCAGAATGGACGAACCGAAGAGGAAATCGCCCGTGAGCTGGGAGATCCTTTTGAAATGGCAAAGGAAGCGTTAGGCGACCGGTATGTGGATATGGATAGGCCTGCTCCCGCAGCGATCCGAAGACCGTCTTCTTTTGGAAAATATGCGGCAGGAGTCGGTTTGTTCTTCTGTGCATTGGTGGCAGTCCCCTTCCTTGCGGCATTATGGTCCGGAGGCGTCGCTATTGCTCTCGGAGCCCTGGCAACCTTGCTGAGCCCGGTGCTCGTTCTGCTTGACTATATCGTAAACGGAACGTTTTATCCGGCCAAATTATTCTTATCCATCTCTTTGCTCGGAATCGGCATCTTTCTCGGATATGCCACACGCTCCGCCATGGTTGGATTGTTATCGTTAACCTTGAGGTACTCCAGATGGAATACGCGTTTGTTGAAGGGACGTGACGCACAGTGAACAGAAAATGGTTGTTCAGTTTAGCAATCGCACTTATATTGGTGGGAATCGTCGGCATGGCTGCGAACAAGTTTAAATTCGGTGAAGAACTTGTCAGCTATCAGAATCGATGGGATCTGCAGGATGCCGTAAAACTGAAGAAATTAAAAATCAGCAGCAACATCGATATCAGCTTTTCTTTCGAGGATAGCGGAGATTCAAGCGGGTACATCGCTTTTGACGGCAAATTAAAGCCGGAGTATGTCGATGTTCTCAAAAGTTTTAATCCATCGGGTCCTGAGGTGGGATTGGATCTGACCACACCTTCCACTTTACAGTTGATGAGTGTGGACTTTCGTTCACCGAAAGGAAAACTGACCATCGTGCTTCCATCAAGCACGCAACTGGAGGAACTCGATTTGTCGACGCTCTCCGATAACATCCAGGTAAGCGGAGCTTCCTCCAAGGTGGTTGACATCTCCGTGAAGTCAGGCAACATTAACATGAGCGGAATACAAGCCGAGCAGTTAAGCGTTGAGAACATTTCTGGAAATATTCGCGGTTCTGACATTCGGGCATCCACCCGGCTCGTCCATCATTCGGGTAATGTCGTGCTGAAAAATATGGAAGGTCCCTTGGACATCGAGGTCACCTCCGGTAACGTAAACGCAGGATTGATTGGCGTTTCATCAGTTAATATTCTGTGCAGATCCGGCAACGTGAAAGTTCAGCCGGACCCGTCATTTCGCGGTTTCTATGACCTTAAGGCACTGTCGGGATCCGTCTCGGCGCCGGAGTCACGGAAAGAAACAACCGATACCATACAAGTGGAAACGTACTCCGGTAATATCGATATCGTACATTAAGACGTTGTTGACAAACAATAAAAATGAAATATACTATACTTTATAAAGTAAACCTAACAACAAGGAGATTTTTCATACATGTCTAATGTACTATTCATCAAAGCAAACAACAGAGCCATCGAACAATCGGTAAGCGTCAAAATGTACCATGCGTTTTTGGAGTCCTTCAAAGCAAGCCATCCGGAAGACCAAATCACGGAGCTTGACCTTTTTGCAGAGAATCTTCCTTATTACGATAGCACTGCTATCAACGGTATGTTCAAAGCTGCCCAAGGATTGGAAGCTACATCGGAAGAGCAGGCGGCTGCTTCGAATGTGAGCAAATATCTTGACCAGTTTCTTGCTGCAGACAAAATCGTGCTCGCTTTCCCATTGTGGAACATGACCGTACCTGCCGTTCTTCATACCTATATCGACTACCTGAACCAAGCAGGCAAAACGTTCAAATATACGCCTCAAGGCGTTGTTGGTCTCGTGACTGGCAAAAAAGTCGTCATCCTGAATGCGCGCGGCGGTAACTATTCCGAGGGACCTATGGCTGCGGCTGAGATGGCCGTGAACTTCGTAATGGGCAATCTTCGTCAATGGGGCGTACAGGATATCGAAACCCTGATCATCGAAGGCCACAACCAATTCCCTAATGAAGCAGAAATGATCGTTCAAAACGGTCTTGAGCTTGTTAAAAAGGCTGCTGCCAGTTTCTAATCGAACTTATACGCAATAATAACACTGAACGTTATACACAAAAGCCACCTTCCACTGTCTTAGGCAGTGAAAGGTGGCTTTTTGTGATACTCCCATTTAAACCTTTTCCCATTGGGTCCATAACTCGCGCGGGTTACGACTATAGATTTCATGATCACGGCTCATATATTGATGAATGATAAATTCCCGCCGAATGGTCGCATAATCCGCATGATAACGCTTGATAAACGCATTGATATCCTTTTCCGGATACTCCTTCCCTGCTTCAAGCTGCTCTACCAGATATTCCAATATGACGAGTTTCTTCTTGTACTGGGCCGGAATGGAACGCAGCGTTCCGTCTTTCGTTATAAAATTCCGGAGAACGGATGTTTTATAGGCTTCAGTAGCAGTCGGTTCCATCATTTTTCTTCCTCCCTTCTACCATAATTTCGCAAACATCTAATTTAATATTTATCTAATTAGATGTTAATCGAATTTGAAATGTTTGTCAAACCCTTTCTGTTTTAGGTCAAGTCAGCCGGGCTCCATACCGTCAAATCTGGATTTATCCTTTTATTTGCTGTAGGATTATTATGCTGATCGATAACGCAAGGTTAATACATAAGGAGGTTCACCATGCTCGACGTCTTAATTATCGGCGCAGGCCCATGCGGTCTCTCAGCTGCCATTGAATGCCGCAACCAGGGCCTCAGCTGCGAGATCATCGATAAACACAATGTAGTTCATTCCATTTATCTCTATCCGACGCATATGCAGTTTTTCAGTACGGCTGAAATGCTTGAAATCGGAGATGTTCCGTTCGCGATATCGAATGATAAACCGTTTCGGCACGAGGCTCTGGCCTATTATCGCAGAGTTGCCAGTCACTTTAATCTGAAAATCTCTCCATACGAAGAAGCGCTCACCATAACCAAGCAGCCTGACGGCAGCTTCCAGGTAAAAACCCAGCGCCGCGGTGGTGTAGAGTCCATGCGAGAAGCCAAACACGTAGTCATTGCTACGGGTTATTTTGATCATCCGAATTATATTGGCATTCCTGGTGAAGACTTGGAGAAAGTAACCCATTATTTCCGGGAAGCCCATCCGTATGCAGGGATGAAAACCGCGATCATCGGCGGCAGTAATTCCGCTGTGGATGCTGCCATGGAGCTTATCCGTGTCGGAGCCGAGGTGACGATGGTATACCGGGGTGAGGAAGTTTCACAGAACATCAAACCTTGGGTACGTCCTCTGTTCGACAGCATGGTGCAGAAGGGACATATCCAGCTTCACCTGAACTCGCGTGTCGTCCAAATCGCGGAGTCTTCCATTACCGTTCTGTCGAATCAAGGCCAGGAAACGATCATTGAAAATGATTTTGTACTGGCATTGACCGGATTCCGTCCTGACCGCAAACTGCTCGCCTCCTCCGGCGTCGAACTGGATGAAGACATGGAGAAGCCCCTCTATCAACCGGAGACGATGGAGACCAACGTTCCGGGACTCTATGTCGCTGGCGTCATTGCATCCGGTCGGAATGCCAATGAGGTGTTCATTGAAACAGGCAGACTACACGGGCGTTTGATTGCCAAGCATCTGGTCTCGAACGCTTAACCAAAAAGTCTATCGACCTATATTCTTAGAAGACAGACTGCGTTTAGATGAGTTTTTCTTGCGATATCAGGCAGGTTTACGCTTCGACGTTTATACTTTCTGATATCTTAAACATAAGGAGTGATTCCCCATGGACGTAACTTCACTCATCCTGCTGGCGATGGCGGGACTTGGTATTATCAGCAGCAATTCTGCAGTGACGATTGCGATGCTGGCACTGCTGCTCATCCGCGTAACCGGCTTTCAGCAAGCATTCCCATGGCTGGAGAAATACGGACTGACTCTCGGCATTATCATTCTCACCATAGGTGTCATGTCACCACTGGCCAGCGGCAAAATGAGTCTGCAAACGATCGGCGAATCATTCCTGAACTGGAAATCGCTTTTGGCCATCGCCGTCGGCATGCTTGTCGCTTATCTGGGCGGTCGTGGTGCCACACTGATGGGAAGCAATCCTACCGTGGTTGCCGGTCTTCTCGTTGGCACGGTGCTTGGGGTCGCCCTGTTCCGCGGCGTACCCGTCGGGCCGCTCATTGCTGCCGGTCTATTGTCCCTGCTCATCGGCAAATCGTAAGAAACAGATGCAGCTCTTTTTTATCCATAACATAAATAGAACAATAACCTCCCTGCCGGTTCATGAACGTTTGGGGAGGTTTATTTGTTCTATATTCAAGCCTTGTATCAGACGGCTCATTACCATATATAGTCTATTTTATGGTATGATAGCTATCGTGTTTTAGCGTTTTTTCCCGTAATCCCTTATGAAATATGATGTATCAGGAGGTAACACACTTGTCTTCAACGAATACCGAATCGGTCGCTGCTCCCCTTAGGCAGCTTCCCATGCTGCTCTTCAGGCAGCTGCGGCCGAAGCAATGGACCAAAAACCTGCTCATATTTGCAGCCCCCCTCTTCTCGTTTGAAGGGGTAAATCCCGGCGTGCTCTTCGACACCTTGATCGGTTTTTTCCTGTTATCCTTCGTATCCGGCTGCGTCTATATTGTGAACGATTATGCCGATCGCGAAGCGGATCGCAACCATCCGGTGAAAAAATACCGTCCCATGGCCTCGGGTGCGCTGCCGCCTAAGCTGGCTATTGTATTCGGCGCGTTGCTGCTGATAGCTTCGCTGGCCGTATCTTATTTACTCAATCCGCTGTTTACCGTGTTATTGGTGCTCTATTTTGCCATGAACGTTGCCTACTCCTTCAGGCTGAAGCATGTTGTCATCATTGACATCATGATTATCGCGGCCGGGTTTGTGCTGCGCGCCATCGCAGGCGGACTGGTCATCCACGTCCCGTTCACGCCATGGTTCCTTCTCTGTACGATGCTGCTATCGCTCTTCCTGGCCATCGGCAAGAGACGGCATGAGCTTCATCTGCTGCAGCATGACAAGGGCTCTCACCGCAAGGTGCTCGATCAATATTCGTTCGATCTGCTGGACCAGATGAGCAGCATTGTCACCACAGCAACGATCATCAGTTATTCGCTGTTTACCTTTACCTCCGGCAGAACCGTTCACCTCATGTGGACCATACCGTTTGTCATTTACGGAATGTTCCGCTATCTTTATCTGATTCATATCGAGAAAAAAGGCGGGGCTCCGGACCGGGTGCTCCTGGAGGACACACACATCCTGGTCACCGTGATCCTCTATGTCATCAGCGTTATCGGAATTTTGGTATACTTTGAATAATACAGAATGGGTAAATTGAGGGACATGATATGAATCAGAAATTCGCAATCTTTGACATCGACAAAACGGTCATCCATACGGACTCTATGTTTCGATTTTTAAAATATGGCATACGGAAAAAACCGTCCACGGCACCCATCATTCTGAAAGTCGTGCTGCATTCCGTGCTGTACAAGCTCCGTCTTCTGGACGCTGAAAAGGCAAAGAGCGCTTATTTCCATGCGATGCACCATATGGATGATGCCGACCTGAAACATTTTTATGAAACGGAATTGAAACCTGCCATCTTCCCGGATGCGATGAAGGAAATGCAGCGAAAAAAAAGCGAGGGCTGCCATGTGCTGCTCGTAACGGCGTCCCCTGACGCTTACATGAGATACTTTGCAGAGCTTCCTTGCGTCGACACGGTGATCGCTACGAAACTTTCCGTACGGAACGGACGCTTTACGTCGATGATCGAAGGGAACAATTGTAAGGGGGAGGAAAAAGTGCACCGGATTCAGCAGTACTTGAACGAGCGGCAACTGACCATTGACTATGCTGCTTCCTGCGCTTACTCCGATTCCTTGTCCGACCTCCCGATGTTCGGGCTCGTCAAACACAAATATTTGATCAATCACAAATCCGCTCAGGGATGCGAGGGATTAACATGGAACAGATAAAAGCGCAGAGCGCCCCGCGCCACCTGGGCAAGCTGTTCATGGTCTTATCGGCTTTTTTGACGGCTACCGGCCAGCTGTTCTGGAAATGGGGCCACGCCAACTTGCTGTACATGGGAATCGGTTTTCTCTGCTACGGCCTCGGGGCCATTCTCATGATCAAATCATTTTCCCTGGAGAAGCTGTCCGTGGCCTATCCTCTGATGTGCATCAGCTATATTGTGGCTCTGTTTTATGGTGATTTTTTCCTGGATGAACCATTGACCCTGCAAAAACTGGCAGCCGTAGCCCTGCTTGGAATCGGGGTGACATTAACTTCCTATGAAAAATGACGGGTTCCTATACTTGCTCCTGCTCCTGATGACTTTGCTTGGCTCGCTGGGCAGCGTATTCTTCAAGGGGTATACCGCAAACAAACAAATCAAGCTGCTGCTGATCGGCTTTCTTAGTTACGGACTAGGAGCATTATTAAACATATACCTTCTGGGGGAGCTGCCCTACACGCTGGTTATGCCTGCCAATGCACTGACGTTCCTGTGGGCCTTGCTGTTTGCCAAATGGGTATTCAAGGAAACCATCGGGATCCGTAAAATCGCCGGCATCGCTTTTATTATATCCGGATTGCTTCTGCTGATCTGGTAAGCGAATGCAGCTAAAACCTACTCAGAGTACATATAATGGAAAGATTGGTGGAACGAAAAACATGACTTTTTTCAGTTATTTATTTCGACATAAAAAAGATAATTACACGGCGATCGGCCTAATTATCTGTCTTGCCCTATGGTATGTTTTCATGAACCTTCCGTTCGTAGCCTACATCAGGGATCATGCAGCCGAGTTAATGCCGCACAGCCCGTTTTATGGTGCGCCTTTCACATTGAATCTGTTCAACTTCGATCCTTCGATGGAATATGGACCGGAAAATATCTCAATCATCCATCCGTTCATTAATTTCCTGACCAGTCCGTTAACGACGATGATCGGGAGTTCCAACCTCCCTTATCTTCTGATTCAATCGGTCTTGAATGCCTTTAGTGCAGCGCTGGTCTATTACATCGTCCGAAGAAGCGGCGCCGGCTGGCTGTTGTCCTTCGTAACGGCGGCTTTTTTCGGTATCAGCTCTTATACGCTGTTCACGGCGTTTATACCGGATTCCTACGCTTATGCGCAGTTTATGATCATTTTATCAGCCGCTTACTTGCACTATTGCCGATTGGAGAATCGGTTTGCCGTCATGCCGAATGCCTCCCTGGCCCTGATTAATTTCGGCATCACGTCTACGAATGTTGCAACGTTCGCAGGAGCGCTGCTGATCAGCCAGTTCGATAAAAGACAGAAGGGCACGTTTAGACGGTTTATCATGATCATGCTGGTTTTTCTGGGGATGGCGGTGATTGTAACCCTGCTTCAACACTTGCTGTTCTCAGGCAAATCGTGGATCGCTAACGTGTTTTCAAGCGTGCAGAACGGTGCACTCAGCTACGTTTCTCCTTTTTCATTCGAGCACCATTCACGAGTCTTCTACATGCTGTTTGTAAGTCCCATCCTGTCGCCTGAGCTTGCCATGATCGATCCGGGAATCGCGGCATTTGTGACGAATTTGGCCAAGCCGTATCCGATTCATGTCCATATCGTCGGTATCGGGATGCTTGTCCTTGCGGTTCTATCCTTCATTAAGGGCATCCGCTCCCGCGATACCTGGGCATTTGGCATCTATATCCTGTTCGCGATTCTGCTGCACATCATCGTTGGGTTCGGATTGGCTACCTATGCTTACGATCTATACTTGTACGCAGGACATTATCTGTTTGCTCTGTTTGTGCTTGCAGCACGGTTTATTGCCAAAACGAAGAACCACCGGATTCAACAAGCTCTGACCGGCATCATGGTACTGTTCCTGCTGATCACCTTGGTCAACAATATCGTATTGCATGGACAGACGCTGGACTATATTCAGATGACCTATGACACGGTGTTCAAAAATATCGAGAAATAAGCCTTTAAACACATCAAAAGACCCGTCCCACTGAAGCATGGCTGAACACCATGCCTTGGAAGGACGGGTCTTTAATATTAATTCTCCAAATGCTGCACGTTGTATAGTCTGGCATAACTTCCATCCAGATTCATCAGCTCGCCGTGCGTGCCTTGCTCTGTAATTCTCCCATTCTCCAGCACTACGATTTGATCGGCATGCGTAATGGTTGAAAGGCGATGAGCCACGATCAAAGTGGTGCGGTTGTTGGACAAGGACTGCAGCGCCTGCTGTATCAGATGCTCGGACTCCAGGTCCAGCGCCGAAGTCGCCTCATCCAGTACCAGAATGTCCGGATCCTTGAGGAAGACACGGGCGATCGCAAGTCTCTGCTTCTGCCCACCCGAGAGCTTGACGCCACGTTCACCCACTTCCGTCTCATAGCCCTGCGGCAGCTGGGTGATGAAATCATGCGCATTGGCGGCTTTGGCAGCGGCGACGATTCTCTCTTCATCCGCTTCCGGGTTGCCAAACAGAATATTTTCACGAACGGATCCGCTAAACAGGAAGTTGTCCTGCAGTACCATGCCAATCGATCCGCGCAAGCTGTCCAGCGTCAAATCCCTGACATCGTGACCATCCACCTTCACTGCTCCCTGCTGTACATCGTAAAATCTCGGTATCAATCCGATCAGGGACGATTTGCCGCCGCCGCTCATGCCGACAAATGCGACCGTTTGCCCCTGCTTGATGGTCAGGTTAATATCTTGCAGCACCCAGCCCGCGGCATCATTGTACTTGAAGCATACGCGGTCAAACTCGATCTGTCCCGCTGTCTTGAGCGTTTTGGCATCCGGACGGTCCACGATGTCATATGGCTCGTCCATGAGCTCCTTGACCCGCTCCAGCGACGCTGAGGCCTGCGTCAGCACCGTTGATGAGTTGATCAGGCGGCGCAGGGGTGCATACAGCCTGTCGAGATAGCCAAAGAAGGCAACAAACGTACCCAAGGTCAGATCTCCCTGAATCACCCGGTATCCCCCATAACCGATAACCAGAATAGGCGCAATATCGGTGAGCGTGTTAATAATGGAGAAGGTGAGCGCATTCCAGCGGGTTTGCGCCATCGCTTTTTTCAGAAAATTACCGTTGATGCCTTCAAACTTCTTCTGATCATAACGCTCAAGGGTGAAACTCCGGATGACCGAGATCCCTTGAATTCGCTCATGCAGGTACGCTTGAATGCCGGCAAGAGCCTGCGACCGGTCCTTGGTCAGACGCTTAAGCCGCTTATACAGCAAATTCACCGCTAACCCGTAGAGAGGAAGGATCGAGATGGCAACCAGCGTCAGAACGGGATTCATGAAGAACATAACGATTAATACGAACAGCAATGTAAACATATCCAGCCAGATATTCATCATACCGACTTCTACCAGGTTCTTGGATTGTTCCACATCATTGATAAAGCGCGATATCGCCTCGCCTACCTTGGTATTCTGATAGTAACGAAGGGATAGACGCTGCAGATGGGCATATAGCCGATTACGCATATCAAATAAAATACGGCTGGTAATGAATTGGGCAAAATACTGCCGCAAATATTCCACCGGACCACGCACAACGACAAACAGCACCAGCGTCCCGGCAAGAATCCACATCAGATCCTGGATTTTCTGTTCGATGGTCATCTGCTGGTTGATCAGCAGATCGTCCACGACATATTTCATGATCATGGGCAGTAATAACGGGATTGCAAATTTGATCATGCCGATAATAAGGGTCAGAATGATCCACTTCATATAGGGCTTAACGAATGGATAATAGATTTTCCATGATTTCAAAGGTGAGCACAGCCCCTTTCTTAAGCAACTTCCACGCGGTTGTTAGGCGACGGGCAGTTGACATTTATGAACTTCAATGCTTTATTAGTTCTAAACTTATGAATTGTATCATGTCTTGCAGGAGGATTTAGTCATGACCAGAATTTTCGTGACGGAGGCCGTCATGCTGGCCATTTACGGTCAGCTGTTAGTACCACCTAAACCCGTCGAGTATATCATTCCGTACACTACCATTTTGGAATTATATGAGCTTCATACCACCGAAGAACATCTCATGAATAGCAGTGCTGATGACCAGCACGTCAAGATAAAGATCGGCGAATTGATTTCCTATTTTGAAGAGCCGCTGAACAAAAAGAAAATCGAGCGCGCCCTGCAGGTTCCCTGGTCCAAGAGCCCTACCATTCCCGTGAGTGAAAGTACCCGGGTCTCGGTCATGAACACCATGGACACCGCACCCTATGGGGAATCCTTCGATCCTGTCGAAACCGAGCTGCTGCTGGCATCCCAAAGAGCCGAGGCTCCCATACTGACTGATCAATACGAATTGATTCAGCGTATCGTCGAAAGCGCTCTTCCCGTTCAGGTATTTGATATCGACGATTTTGACTTTGCTTTGGAGGTCCCGCTGTCCGGGCAGCCATAATGAATCATAGGTTCACACCTTCGCATGGCAAAAGGAGTCCCTTCCCCCCGGTTTGAATGGGGCAGGGACTCCTCATGTTGACCGAAAAAAATTCCCCGTGCGGGGAATTTAAGGCGTATAAAACTGCCACCACTAACTTAGCCTCAGCTGTTCTTATTTATCTTGTCCAGCAGGCGGACCGTGATCGCATCCATAACGGGCAATGCTTGAAAATCAAAATATTTAAGAGACACTTCCGTATTAGGGGACAAATGAATGGCACTGTGCAGACCGGTTGCCGCGTACACACCTATCACATAATACACTTCATCTCCACCAATTTGCTTCTTCATATACTCCGGACCAGACACAAGGTCCAAGAGTCGCATATCATCCGCTGTCAGGCCGCTCTCCTCCCACAGCTCTCTGGACGCTGTGTCTTCAAGAGCTTCGCCGGGCTTCAGGTTTCCGATTGGAAGTCCCCACTCGTCCTTGTTCTGCCGCTTCAGGAGCAGGATCTCTCCATTATCGTTCAGCACAAGCACCGCCGCTTTTACGCGGACCACCGAACGTTTGCCGATGTATTGGCGAATATCACGGTGATATACGCTCATCTTGGGAACCTCCTTTCCCTAGATGGCGCTGCAGTCTCTCATCAGGTTAATTTACTGCGCCCTCTTCTTCATAAATATACGAAATGTCATCCAAGGATTCCTCATATTTCACGCGAAGCGTATACCCCTTCAAATACCATAAATCCTGTTCTTCCATAAAGAATGTTACCTCTTCGGAACGCTCCGTCAGTCCCGCTTCTCTTGGTTCTTCTACCGAAATACCGAGCGAAAAGCCGGGATGGAGGCCTCCGCCTGAGCTATATCGTGGAAAGAAGCGAACGAACGTGCCTGCCTGAAGGTCAAGTTCCTTCTTGTACCACCGTGCCGCCTGATCGCTGACTTGAATTTGCATGTGTCGTACACCCTCCTTAGACGTCATATGATGTTGACCCCTATCTGTTAGCAGACCGGAGATCTTAGGGACGGTATCCATATTTAGTTGCAATATTATCATAACGCATACGTACGTTAGGATACAAATCATTTTGATAATAAAATAGTGACATAAGGTTCTAACCTACCTTCACTATCGAATATCTTACGATGATCCTGAAAAATAAGTTTGACACATTCCAGTTCATGGTGATAAAATTCAGTAGATCGATTTGAATAAAATGTAAATTACGAAGAAAGGGTGAGTGACATGTTTAAATTGTTTGCGATGGATCAAGATCATCAGGATCATCATTTCCTACAATTAAATATGGATCGACTCCCCAATGGTGCTGTCTCATCATCATCAAGCCTCGTTCATTCATTGCCAGAATGATCAGAACGAAGCTGCTAACCGTTGCACGGAAGTCATGATCACCGTGCGTATGATAAGTTCAAAATTAATGAAGCATATCGTCCGTCGCCGGATGATGTGCTTTTTTTGGTTTTTACGGATGATATGATGCCAGAACGACCTACGAAAGGAAGGGATAATGTGTTTGCTGTACTTAAAAATTTAGGCTGGTTTTTCAAGCAAGAGAAAAAGCGTTACTTGATCGGCCTTGCGCTTCTCATCTTTTGCGGACTGGTAGAGCTACTGCCGCCGCTTCTGCTCGGAAACGCGATTGACGATATCGTCAGCAGTTCTATAACGTGGGCCTCCCTCGTCCAATATCTGCTCATGATTCTCGGTATCGTTGCTGTCGTGTACTGTGCCACTTACATATGGATGCACCGTTTATTCGGAGGAGCGAACCTCGTGGAACGCCTGCTCCGTACCCGGTACATGAACCATTTGCTGCGGATGCTTCCGCCGTTTTTTGAACGTAACCGTACCGGAGATCTTATGGCAAAAGCCACGAATGATCTTCGCTCCGTGGCAGCAACTGCCGGCTTCGGGATGCTCGTCATGACCGACTCCACCATCTACTTGATTGTCGTTCTCTTCGCTATGGGTTTCATTGTCAGCTGGAAGCTGACATTGGCGGCCATTCTGCCCATGCCGATCATCGCCATTGGCATGGTCATCTACGGAAGAGCCATTCATAAACGCTACACGCTGGCCCAGGATGCCTTCGGTGACATGAACGACCAGGTTCTGGAGTCCGTAGCCGGTGTGCGTGTCGTCCGCGCTTATGTACAAGAACGCGCCGATCAGCAGCGCTTCCAGGACATTACGGATGACGTATATCGTAAAAATCTGGCGGTAGCCAAAGTGGACGCCTTATTTGAACCAACCATCAATTTCTCCATCGGTCTCAGTTACGTCATCGGTTTAGCCTACGGTGTGTACCTGGTGTTCCAGAATCAAATCACACTCGGAGATCTCGTATCGTTCAACATGTACCTCGGGATGATGATTTGGCCGATGTTCGCCATTGGGGAATTGATTAACATTATGCAGCGCGGAAACGCTTCGCTGGATCGGGTCAACGAAACCTTAAAGACCCCGCCGGATGTTACCGACGCCGCAAATCCTGCAGACGTGAAGATACCGGATACGATTCAATTTAAGGATGTCACTTTCCGTTACCCGACCTCTACGATTGATAATTTGAAAAATATTAACTTTACGCTGCAAAAAGGCCAGACGCTCGGCGTCGTAGGACGCACGGGCAGCGGCAAATCGACGCTGCTGAAGCAGCTTCTTCATGAGTACCCTACCGGGACCGGCGATATCCTCATTTCCGATATCCCCATGGAGATGCTGGCAACCGACCAGCTCCACAGCTGGATCGGATATGTGCCGCAGGAGCAGATCTTGTTCTCCAAGACGGTACGTCAGAACATCCAATTCGGCAAAAAGGATGCCAGCGACGAACGGATTATGGAAGCCATCACCACCGCCGCCTTTGACCGCGATTTGGTTACCCTGTCCGATGGCCTTGATACCCTTGTAGGCGAAAAAGGCGTTGCGCTGTCCGGCGGGCAAAAACAAAGGGTCTCACTGGCCCGAGCTTTTATTGGCGACCCTGAAATCTTAATATTGGACGATTCCTTGTCCGCTGTGGACGCCCGGACGGAAGCCAGAATCATCGATAATATCCGGAGCAAACGCGCCGGTAAAACGACCCTGATCTCCACGCATCGACTCTCGGCCGTTCAGCATGCCGATATGATCGTGGTGCTGGAGGACGGTCGAATCACGGAGCAAGGAACCCATGATGAACTGCTGGAGCTCGGCGGCTGGTACCGTGAGCAATTCGAACGCCAGCAGGTAGAAAACAATCTGACCTCGGAGGAGGTGTCTTAATTGACTCCAAGCGATACAACCATATCGAATGAATCCGGAATTGCCAAACGGCTGTTCCGCTATGCTTTAACGGCCAAGGGCACCTTCATTACCGCCTTGATTCTGCTGGCCATCGGCGTTGCCGCAGAGCTTGCTGGCCCCTTCATCGCAAAAACGATGATCGATGAGCATATTCTGGGCATCGAGCGGCCTTATTACGAGACGACGAACGCCCAGGGCGCCGCATCCTATAACGGGACTTATTATAAACGCGAGGATCGCTTTCAAGAAGGCGAGACGCGAGGACAGGAAGTACGCCTCGTTCAGGCTGGCCGCAGCTTCTTTTTCATTGATGAGCCGGTAACCCGAACCGAAGGAAACCGTTCCTTCCAGGATGGTGTATTGACAATTTCCTATGCCTCGGAAGAACTGCAATATCCGGCCATCAAATTAACCAAAGAACAGCTGTTTGAATTTTATAAACCCGAGCTGCCCAGCATTTACAAGCTCGTCGGCCTGTTCCTGATCTGTCTGCTGATCTCCATGATTACGGTATTCGGCAGAACCTACTGGCTGCAATCGGCAGCCAATCGGGTCATTCAAAAGCTGCGTACCGATGTATATGCCCATATTCAGCGGCTGCCCGTCAACTTCTTTGATAATCTGCCGGCAGGCAAAGTCGTTTCCCGGGTAACCAATGATACCGAAGCGGTAAAGGATCTGTTTGTTGCGGTATTATCCAACTTCAGCTCCGGTGCCGTGTATATTACGGGTGTCTATGTCGCCTTGTTCCTTCTGGACGTCAGACTGGGCTTGATCAGTTTGTTTGTTATCCCGATGTTGATTGTATGGACCATCCTGTACCGCAAATTTGCAACCAAATACAATACGGTCATCCGCTCCCGGCTGAGCGAGATCAACGCCATCATTAATGAATCCATTCAGGGTATGGCCATCATCCGTGTATTCCGCCGCCAAAAAGCGACCCAAGAAGAGTTCGAAGCGCTGAATGCGGACTATATGGCTCATCAGAACAAAATGCTCAATCTGAACTCCTTCACCACGCACAACCTGGTGAATGTGCTGCGTAACGTTTCCTTTGTGGTAGTTCTCTGGTATTTCGGTTCTGCATCATTGAACGGTGCCGGCATCGTCTCGATTGGCGTCCTCTACGCCTTCGTTGATCTGCTTGGCCGCATGTTCCAGCCGATAACGGGCATGGTTAACCAGCTGGCCGCGCTCGATACCTCCATCGTCTCCGCCAAACGGGTATTTGAGCTGATGGATGAAACAGGCGAGAAAGTAACGGACGGCAGCATGCCGCGATATTTAGGAAATGTGGAGTTCCAAAACGTATCCTTCGCGTACAAGAAGGACTATGTGCTTAAAGACATTTCATTTGAAGCGAGGCAGGGCCAAACCGTGGCGCTTGTGGGTCATACCGGCTCCGGCAAAAGCTCCATCATCAATCTGCTGTTCCGCTTCTATGATCCGCAGAAAGGCACGATTACCATTGATGGGCAGCCCGTTACCGATATTCCAAAGCAATGGCTCCGCAAGCATATGGGCATCGTGCTGCAAGACCCCTACCTGTTCACTGGCACGATTGCTTCGAATGTTAGCCTGGGTGATCCGGGCATTACACGGGACCAGGTGGAGCAGGCGCTGCGCGACGTAGGGGCCGACCGGCTGCTCGCTCATCTTCCTCAAGGCTTTGATGAGCCAGTGCTAGAGAAAGGCAGCACACTGTCCGCCGGGCAGCGCCAGTTAATCTCCTTTGCCCGGGCTCTTGCGTTCAATCCGGCCATACTGATTCTCGATGAAGCCACCGCTAACATCGATACGGAGACGGAAGCCTTAATTCAGGAAGCCCTGGAGGTGCTAAAGCGAGGACGCACGACCTTTATCATCGCCCACCGCTTATCCACGATCCGCAGCGCCGATCAGATTCTGGTCCTTCACCGCGGAGAAATTGTGGAACAAGGTTCCCATGACGAGTTGATGGCCCTGGGCGGAAGATATTTTAAAATGTACCAACTTCAGCAAGGAAGCTCGGCTTCGGTTCCAGAGACGAAGGAAACGGTGCTTACCGCTTCCAACAGCAAGCTGGCCGGTGGCCACGTGTAGACCAAGTTAGGTGAAACTAACGCAGTAGTATTAGAAAAACGTCTATCGACGTGCACAGAAGACAGACCTCTGCTTGAGGTAGTTTTCCTGCGATATCAGGAAGGTCCCTGCTTCGAAGTTTATTCTTTCTGCATCTAAAAAAGGCTGTCCCCTATCGAATGTAACATTCGCTTGGGAACAGCCTTCTTTTTTACCTTGTATTCTGGCGGTACATGACAAGCATCACTTTGCCGAATCAAGGGTAATTTCAGCTTTGACCGTGATTTTGGTGTACTTGGAAGGCACGAGCACGTCATCCGAAGATTTGGAGATGACTTGCGGGTACATTTTGTCCGGATCGGGTTGAAGAACTTTGTAGTAGATCACGGCTTCGGTATCGCTAACATAGTCGACCGACGTAATTTTAATGCCGTACCCCGGATTCGGTAAGTCTTCCTTGGTTACCGTGACTTTGTTCTGCGCATCATCCACCTTAACGACGCTTGTACTCACAGACGGGTCAGATTGTCCCGGCTCCTCGGGTATCATGTTCTTCTGATGCTCCTCAATGAATCGGATGGAATTGTACGCAAGCTCTGCCGCTTCAATTCGTGTTAAACTCTTCGTTGGGTGGAACTTGGCGTTAGCGTCGAGCTCAGCAATCTTCGTTAACAGCAGGAACTGCACCGCTCCTCTGCTCTCCTCTTTCATCAGATCCTCGTCGGCCACATGCAGATACATCATGACCACGGGATAATTTCCGGTCTTCTGAATCGCTTCCGAGAGCAATGTCGCAAACCCTTCACGGGTTATCGGCTCGTTCCATTTCATGTCTGCCGATACGGACAATCCGTTCTGAGCCGCTATATTCACAGCATCAGCGAACCAGGCATCCTTCGGCACACTGTCAAACGAACGGCCCGTAAAATTCGGTTGTACCTTCAGATCGGCAACATTCACAATCATCTGCACCGCTTGGGCAGTCGTTATTGTTTTGGCCGGAGCGAATTTGTCGGCACTAACTCCTTGAATAATTCCTTTCGATTGCAGCTCCTTCACCATTTGCAATGGCTTCTCCTCTTGAATATCGCTGAATGCAGAGGCGGCGCCGGCACCGAGCAATGACGAAGTGACAAGCATTGCAGTTAACAATTTCGTAGTTTTTTTCATAATTACACCTCCTAATCTTTCTGACGCAGAGGTGCTGGAATATGTTTCATCTCAGCCCTAATTTATTTTACACGCTTTTTTCGCTGTCCAGGCCAAGCTTTACATACATTTCACGGGAATAACCCTGCAGCTTCTGCTCCAGCGCCTGAGCCTGGTCCTTAAATGCGGTCAGCTCCCGAATCATTCGGGAACGGCCAGCCGGGCTGAACGTCTCATGAATCCGCTCTTTGAAATAATCATGAACGATATAGTTACGCTGCTTCCAGACCTCTTTTAACTGAACCGTTTCTTCTTCGGAGAATGGAAAGTAATGCTGGATCTCGTGTACCAGTTGGCCCAGAGAGCTGCTTAATTTCCGCTGATATAATTGGGTGAAATCTTCTTCTGAAGGCACATTCCCTTGGGAAAGCTTAATCAGCATCAACAGATTCGCGAGCTGCTGCTCCAGCGCTTGTGAATAATACACCGCTAATCCGAAATAGGCAAACAGCTCTTTGGAGTGGTCACTGTCCATCAGTCGAGATTGTTTCATGGTATCCTCCTCTAGTATTGGCTGTCTTTACCGTTTCTATTTGTGTATATCCCTATGGTAAAGGAAGATTACTCCTACTTCAACCTACTTTTCGGATCATGCTTGCCGCATCCTTACGGCAGGCGTTCCATAGATAAACAGCCAGCAAAATGAAGCTGTATATGAACGTATATGCAATCGTCATGAATAATACGGACCGGGAACGCTCGTCAGCATGAATGAGCATATCAATCATAACAGAGACAGGCGGCAGCACATAAGGAACCATTCTCAAATAGACAATATCATCCTGAACGATGGACTGCCCGGCTAATGAAATAACGATAACGATTAACAGCAAACCTGCCGCTCTTCCCTGATTCTCCATAAAGCCAAGCTGAAAAAATACGGAAAGTGAAATGCCGAGCAAGGACAATGCAGCATGGCCCAGAAAACCCAGAGCAAACTGAGATAATGTCATCGGCTTATCAAACATTCCAAATACGATCGGATAAAAGACAGCCAATAAACTGAATAGAATCGATAGAAGACTTACGGTTAAATATTGGGCGGCATAATATCGTATGGCCTTCCCGCTATGAACGATGAGGAGCATCGTTTGACGCCCTTGATCATGATTGAGAAAGTTCAAACCAAGCCAAGCTGAGCCGACAAACAGAAATGCAGCCGTTACGGCATAACTGTCCATGATCGGGTTGGGCCGGTAGGAGTAGATAAACACCACCGATATCAATATAAAAGCAATCGGCGCAAAATATCGATAGGATCTCGTGTAGCTGGCAAGCATGTAATGAATCAATGATCCCATTATGCTCCCTCCCCTTGTATTGATTGACCGGGGGTTGAGTGCACTTGCTCTGCCCTCTCTCCGCTCCAGGGCTCCAGCCGTGTCAGCGAACCGCCTGACTGTAAAATATCCAGCAGCATTTCATCCGCGACCTGCCGTGAGACTACCATCGATGCAGGATTACCTCTCGATATCCAATAGTGAAATCCTGAACGGCGTTCCAGTTCCAGCATTTTGTCCTGGGTAACACGCGTGAATTCCAACTTCATCCGTCCCATCTCTGAACCGGTTTCCAGCATTCCGTCCCGTTCGATCAGCCCCCGGCGGAGTTGCGTTACCCGGTCGGCCAGCGAAGCAATAAGCAGCGGCTCGTGTACGGACATTACGATCGCTGTCCCTTGTCTTTTGATTTCACTTAGTATGCCAATCATCTCCATTTGGGAAGGCTCGTCCAATCCCGATAGTGGCTCATCCAGAACCAATAGATCGGGCTGACGAAGCAGGGCCTGCATGATATTGACTTTTTGCAGCATACCCTTGGAACATAATGTCATCTTCATGTCCTGCAGCTGAAACACATTCAGCATCGCATCAATTCGCTTCCCCGCTTCTTGCTTGTTCATGCCCTGAATGCTGGCCATATGACGCAAATATTCGGAAGGATGAAACCGAAGCGCAGGAAAGCGCTCCGGAACATACCCGACGCGGAGCGAGGATTCGTACTCGACCCGGGATCCTTCCGATGGGATAGCAAGCCCGGCTATTATGTGCAGCAGGGTGCTCTTTCCCGCACCATTGCTTCCCGTAATAGCGACGCATTCGGCTCGGGAAATGCTCCAATTGATGTTATGTAAGACGGCGAATTTGCCGAAACGCTTGTTTATTCCGTTCAATTCCAACAGCTCCTGCAAACATTTCAACTCCTGTTCACGTATTCTGGTGCTGTATGTATTGTAGATCTATTTTACCTGTAAACACAACATCGCAAGCTCGGTAGACAAAGGTCTCATCATGACATGACAGTAACACGACATATATGTACTTCAAGACGGCTCTATCTTCCGAAACTTGACATAAATCCAGAAGATTAGCGTTAGGTTGCCATGTTCAAAATGGCATTCGAAGCACCGATCAGGAAAGACGATAAAACATAGCGAAGACGGCCCAGAAGGCCGCCTTTTTGTTTATTCACTCTTAAGTTTAACTTGCTAGAACTCAGCTTGCCTAGAACGCGGGTCTCCGGCTGCCCCCATCCGTTTTTCTTGCCATTACCGCAGCCGACCAGTGCAGCAGACATCCAAAGCGTAGAGATTAACAGCATCATGCCAAACCTGATCCTCTTCATCATCACATTGCCCCCTGTATTTGGTAGTAGTGAACATTTTAGACTCCTACAATTGTTAAACGATATTCAATAATTAATGAGTGATAATGAACTTATCAACGCTTACACAATTAGAGGTCTATACTTTTTTATATTTTACACAAAATTCTTGAACTAGATTCAATATTGATGCGGGTGAGGGTCTCCTTTTCCCCTCTATTCACTCATTTCATTCAGGTATTTTTCAAGCACGATCGTTCCGGCCCCAATGATACCGGCATGCTCTCCCAACTCGGATGGCTGAAGCACGATTTTATTATGGAAGCTGGACAGGCTTCTGTTATAGGATGTTTCTTTTACATATTCGAAGAAATCCGGATACCGGTTAGCGAGAACCCCGCCAATGATGATGGTCTCCGGCGTCAGCAGATTAATGACATTAGCCAGCGAAATGCCAACATAGCGTGCCGATTCGTTCAGCATATTGGCGGCTAATTGATCTCCATCCAGACCGGCCGTAATCACATCGGTGACGTCCAAACCGCGGTCATTGCCATCATACGAGGATTTAAGAGAACTGGCAGCTCCGCGCCGCAGCTCCTCTCCGACTCTGCGGACAATAGCAATACCCGATGCAATCGCTTCAAGGCAGCCGTAATTGCCGCAATTGCAACGCGGACCGTCAATATCGATCGTACAGTGCCCGATCTCACCCGCTCCAAAAGGGTAACCCTGATATATTTTTTGATTGAAGATCAGTCCGCTCCCGATCCCGATATCGGCATCCACATACACCAAATTGTTGAAATGCCTGCCGTTACCGTACCATAACTCACCGAGTGCCATCACGTTAGCGTCCTTCTCGATTTGGGTTGGAAGCTCCGTATTCTCCTCGATCAGTCCCTTTAATCGTACCTGATGCAGCCCGGGAAGGTTGGGCGGTGTCAATATCCTGCCTTGTTCCGGATCGAGCGGTCCCGGAGCTCCCACGCCAATACCAATGATTTGGGACTTCAGGCCCGACTCGTCCAATACGGCTTGGATCGTGGAGATAATCATATTCACAACGCTACCGCGATTGGTATTATCTTCGAAGGAGCAGCGTTTCTCCATCATCGCTTTTCCCTGCAAATTAATGACGGCCGCCTTTACGGAGGATGCGCTGATATGTACTCCGACCGTGTAAATATCGCCGGGATTCAAGGAGATGAGTTTGGGCTTCCTGCCGCGGCTGGAATCGTCATAAAATCCGGCTTCAATAATCAATCGATCCTTCATCAGCTCTTCCACCAGATTATTAACGGCAGTAAACGTTAAATTCATCTTGGCCGCGATTTCCGCTTTCGTTAAACTGCCGTAGTCACGAAGCAGCCCGATAATGCCGATACGATTCAGGTTCCGGACATGCCGATTGTTCTTACCAACTGAATTGTTCATGTTAAAACCTCATTCTTTTACCAATAATTGTACTTGCTTTCTCACACATCTATCATAGGGGAAAATTCAGAGTTAGTAAAATCCATTCCCTCAGGCTCCAACTAAAAAGCCTGATTTCCTCTTCGGAAATCAGGCTTTGTTATATCAACCGATGGTGACTTGTCTTACATGTGATTTAGCATTTCGCGGCATGCTTCGGCACATTTCCGGCACGCCTCGGCACATTGTTTGCAATGCTCGTGATCATGCTTTCCGCACTCTTCGGCGCAAGCAAGACACGCCTTCATGCACAGCTCGCAAATTTCCTTAACGTATGGGCTTTTTCGTGACATGGCTTGAGCCGCAAACGCGCATATATCGGCACACTCTCTGTCGAGTGATATACAATCGCGAAGCTTGGCCAGTTCGTATTCTTTCAGACAGGACACATAGCATACATTGCAAGCGTTCATACATTGGAGACATGCTTCGATGCATTCATTATATTTGAGTTCATTTAACATTGGATAGATCCTCCTTGTAGTTATTACGCTATGCCTTTGTATTAAACGCTCGACTGCCCTCTGAATCAAACATTTGCCAGAAAGACCCAAGGTACAATTGCCCAATATGATCAGGAGATTGTTGACTTATGCCCGACTTGCCTTCCCCTCCAGCATTTCAAGCTGCTCCCGCAGCAGTGATTTCTGAAAATGCTCCCCGATAAACACCACCACATCCGGTACTTGGCCCTGGGGCGTTATTTTCATAAAATCGGATTCGCGGAACGCGTACTGGAACAAAAAACGGCTGTTGGTATCGCTAAAGGTGAGAATCCCTTTGGCCCGGTATACATCCCTTGGCAGCCCGGCTATCAATCGTTCAAAGTCCACGCTGTTTACCGGATGGCTGAAATAGTATGTGTACGACATGACATGATCATGAGAACCATGATCATGTGCATGGTCGTGGTTGTGGAGATGCTCATGGCTGTGGTCATGCTCATCCCTGTGGGTATGGTCATGGTGGTTGGCATGTTCGTGCTTATCTGCATGCTCTCGGGCTTCCCTGCCCTCTCGATCATGCGCGTGCGAATGCTCATCCTGGCCATGTGGACCGCTCTGCAGCAGTTCTTCAAGATTCAAGTCGCAGCGCACCGCGGGCATAATCGGAGCATGCGGATTCCACCGCTTCACCAGCTCTCGAATCGTCTCTCTGTCCCGGTCCTCGACCAGGTCCATTTTATTAAGGACGAGCGCGGAGGCTGCGCGAATCTGCTCCTGCATCAACCGGTAGGTCTTTCCCTTCTGCTCTATGTTCAAATGCAGCAGATGCGCGGCATCCACGACGGTGATTAGTTTTTTCACGTCAATCCTCATGTATAAAGCAGCTTCCGCGGCCGCGTCCAAAATTTCCATCGGATTGGCGATTCCCGTCGCTTCGATAACGATGACATCCGGCTGCTCCTGCTGGATGAGCATCGCGATTTCGGATGATAAATCGGAACGAATGGTACAACAGATGCAGCCGCTCAGCATCTCTGCCGTCGGCACCGCTTCATCGGCTGCCAGCCCTTCAATGTTAACCTCGCCGATCTCGTTCATGACAATGGCCGGCCGCAATCCCTGCTGCTTGAAGGAGGCAATGAGGCGGCTAAGCAATGTCGTTTTTCCACTGCCGAGAAAACCTGATAAAATATAAATGGGTGTTACGTGCTCCACGTTCCATACTCCTTTACGCACATTTGTTTATTATGCTAGCGAGTGTACTACATTTCATCCGTCTACCGCAAGCGTCCCGCCATTAACTGAACAGGAGTTGTCATAACGCATGAATTCGACGCAAGAACATAAACAGCAATCCCCCGCTTCCGTGAACTGTATGGTGATTACGGTTTCGGACACGCGGACGAAGGACACGGACAAGAGCGGCAAACTGATGATCGGCTTGCTCGAAGAAGCCGGACATGCCGTCGTGGCATACAGCATTGTTCCAGACGACTACGAAACGATCCGTGAAACGATTTATTCCGCGGCCAGCGCTTCGGAGATCGATATCGTGTTACTAACCGGCGGAACAGGCATCTCAAGCCGGGATACCACCTATGAAGCGGTCTCTTCACTGCTCGATAAGGAACTCCCCGGATTCGGCGAAATCTTCCGCTTCCTCAGCTTTACTGAGGATATTGGGTCTGCGGCCATTTTGAGCCGCGCGATCGGTGGCACGTTAAGCAACACCGCAGTCTTCTCGATGCCGGGTTCTACTGGAGCTGTGAAGCTTGCGATGAACCGTATTCTGCTGCCTGAGCTGCGGCACATCAAATATGAGCTGGATAAACACAGATCATAACAAAAGCCGGGCACCATGCGAAAGGCCGGATGCATACGTGCATCCGGCCTTTTCTCCACTCTAACTGCTGGCGCGTCGTTGATGTTTGGCGAGCAGGGAGGGCGCTATTTTTTTGACCTGGTCATAATAGTTATCCGTTTTGTCGCCCGTCGACGTATATACGATGGACGTTTCCTGGTCGCTCACGATCAGGTTATGCCCGCCGGCCGCATTGGCATCCCCTTCTGCAACGCCGTATATCTCCTTGATCCCTTTTTCCCTGGCCGCTTGATCCTGATAGACATACACGGTAATAAACTGGCTTGCATCATAATTGATCCGGTATTGATACGTGATATTGCCGACGTTGTCCTCCGCATAGGTTTCGTTGGTCAACGGCATGCCCACCTGGTTGAACGAGGCTTGGAGATCCTCAAGGAATTTTCCGTTCAAGCCCCGCCCCGATATGCGGGCCTCCCTGGAACCTTCCTCGTAAGCCCTCATGTTATATAGGCGCATCTCGTCCCTGGCCACCTGCCGGGAACAACCGACCGATATGACAAGAATGGAACAAAGCAATAAAGCGGTAACGATTCTGCGGTAATTCATGTTCACTCACCCTTCCTTAGGTGTCAAAGGTTGCCTTCCCTTAGGATGCCTGCGGGTGAGGAACATTATGCGAATTTCAAGCCAATTATTATAGAGCGATGACGCTTCTTCCAACCGCCCCGCCCTGCAGGATGGTGTTCAGCACTTCAGGCAGATCGGTTAGTCTGTATTCCGTAATTCCTTCTTGAAGCACGGATGCCGGCTTCCATTCACCGGCCAGCTTCGACCATACCGAGCGGCGGTAGGCCATAGGGCAGTATACCGAATCGATTCCGAGGAGATTGATGCCTCTAAGGATAAACGGAAACACCGTCGCATCAAAAGCACCGCCGCCTGTCATACCGGAAACAGCGACGCTTCCTCCATATTTTACGCTTTTCAGAAGCGAACCCAGTTGGTTGCCTCCGACCGGATCTACCACTGCTGCCCATCGCTCGGCAGAGATGGCTCCCTTGGAGGCTGCCACAGCTTCTTCCCTTGATATCACTTCATGGGCTCCCAGCTGTAAGAGCCAGTCCCTTTGACTGGATTTCCCTGTGGATGCCGTCACGCGATAGCCTAACTGACTGAGGATGGACACTGCGAAGCTGCCCACTCCCCCCGTCGCGCCCGTAACCAGGACGGGACCCTGCTCCTGCTGCAGGCCATTCCGTAACAAGGCCTCTATCGATAATGCAGCCGTAAAACCTGCGGTTCCGATGGCCATCGCATCACGCGGGGACAAACCCTGCGGCAGCGGGACGAGCCATTCTCCCTTAACCCGTGCGTACTGGCTGAACCCGCCTTCGTGAGATACCCCTAATTCATAACCGGTACAGAGGACGGAATCGCCTTCCTTGTAATTTGCATGAGTGGAATGCACAACTGTTCCTGCTAGATCAATGCCCGGAATGAACGGGTACCGGCGAACAATTTTTCCTTCCGGTATGCTGGCCAGCCCGTCTTTATAGTTAACCCCGCTGTATAACACCCGGACAATAACGTCACCTTCGGGCAGTTGCTTCAAACTCAGGTTCTCCACGCTGCCGCGAACCCCTTGCTCATCTTGACGCAGCACGTAGGCCTGAAAGTCGGTTTCGTTGTACATATGTATCACTCCTTAGGTTAGTGGTGGTATTACTGGTCTATCCATCAGGATCTGCACTATGAATGTCGAAGCGTCATCCATACACTCGGAATATGGCGACTAGTGCGCTTTCCCGAGAAATGATCCTCCACTCGGCTTAATTAGTCAAAATTATGTTATCATGGAAAAGGAATACTTTTATACAAAAATGATCAGCAGGAGTTGAAATCCACGTTATGACTCATTTTGATGATGGATCTAAACGTAGATCCTACCGCTTCTCGTACTTACTCACTTTGGTGACGTTAATTCTGTTATCGGTCGTTTATAAACCGATCAGCCAGTTTTTTGAAGCCCTTGGTATTCCTATACAATCAGGAGGCATTACCGGCTCGTTTCTCGTGTTCTTCCTGAGCTTGGGGCTCATTCTAACACTGTATCGGCTAATCTTCAGAGTATTCCCCATCATTACCCGGCCTGGTCTCAAAGTATACGTATTAATCAGTCTACTCTTCCTATTGTTTACCGGGTTCTACGAATACAGGAGCACACACCGCACAGTTGAAGCGGCCGTGTTCAATGGGAAGCATGCTTTTCTTGAGGCATCTTTCAGGGTTGATCATGCTGAAATCATACAACCAGAATCATCGCCGAACAAGGCGTATGCTCTCTTGGTTACACCTGGAACAGGATTGCATTTATCAACCTATACCAAGGGATGGTTCGGATGGAACACTTCATTTGCAACAATAGTGTACCCTCCTGCTGAAGATTCCTCTTCTCCCTCCGTATTCTCGAAGACAGACAAGTATTCATCACTCGTCCTTGGCATATATAGAAGCCTGGAACCCTTTCAGGTCCAAGTAAATGGTCAGCCGGTCCATACCATACATTATCAGCAACTCAAGCCATATGTCAGTGAAGATTTGTACATTTGGTACTACGAATACCCGCCGGGCATGCTCGAGAACATGGATAAGGTTCATCTCACTGCCCATGACGTCAATGGAATTATGGTGGATCGACTTGACTTATAGCAGGATACAAAAAGACGCTCCTTCATCTGCCAAGCGGCAAGACAGAAAAGCGTCTTTTTAATTTCTGTATTCTAAAACCTAATCCTCATGCTGTTCCATGAACTCGGCCATCATCCGCTGTTTCACTTCCCAGACCTCTTCACTCAGATTAACACGGTAAATTTCCGGATTCAGCTTCCGCAGATACTCCGGCCAGAACTGATCCAGCTGCGCATCATGATAGCTGCGAATCTCCTCGAGCTTCGGCAGCTCATACACCAGCTCGCCATTCATGAATACCGGTTCAAGCATGGACACCGCTTCAAAATTCTTCACGTTCTTGCGCATGTAAGGATGCAGCGGATTAAACAGCTTCAGCTTACCGCTTTCCGGGGGCATCTCCTCTTCCGGGAAGCAGATGTAATCGGCGATTGCTTTGCCGCTGCCCTTGGATATGATGCGGTACACTTCCTTTTTGCCTGGCGTGGATACTTTTTCAGGGTTGCCGGAGATTTTGATGGTTGGTACCATCTTGCCGTCAACCTCCCGCTCCACCAGCTTGTAGACGCCTCCGAGTGCAGGCTGGTCGGCCGCCGTAATCAACTGAGTACCGACGCCCCAAGTATCGACCTTGGCACCCTGTGCCTTCAGATCCAGAATCGTACCTTCATCCAGATCGTTGGACGCGACGATGCCGACATAGTGAAGACCGGCCTCATCCAGCATCTTCCTCGCCTGAATCGACAGGTAAGCCAAATCCCCGCTGTCGAGACGAATGGCATTCATACGCTTCCCTTGGGCCTCCAGCTTCTTCGCCGTTACAATGGCATGGGGAATCCCGCTTTTCAACGTATCAAAGGTATCCACCAGCAGCGTCACTTGATCCGGCATAACCTCGGCAAAGATATCAAATGCCTCCTGCTCGCTCCGGAAGGTCTGCACCCAGGAATGCGCATGCGTACCTTTTGTCGGGATTCCGAACTTTTCGCCTGCCAGCATATTCGATGTCGCATGGAAACCGGCCAGATACGCAGCACGCGCGCCCCAAACCGCCGCATCCGCTTCCTGTGCACGTCTTGTGCCAAACTCCAGCAAGGTATCCCCGCTGGCAACCTGACGGATACGGGATGCTTTCGTTGCGATCAAGGTTTGAAAGTTCATGAAGTTCAAGAGTGCCGTTTCAACCAGCTGTGTTTCAAAAATGGTGCCTTCCACTCGAATGAGCGGCTCATTCGGGAATACCAGCGCCCCCTCTTTCATGGAATGAATATTCCCTTGAAAACGGAACCGGCGAAGCTCCTCCAGAAATTCAGGTTTATACTTCTCTTCCTGTTTAGCCAAATACGCTATATCATCCTCCGAGAATCGCAAGGACTCAATATAATGTACAATCCGCTCAAGACCGGCAAAAACCGCGTATCCGTTGCCGAATGGCAGCTTCCGGAAATACCCCTCAAACACCGCACGCGTATGGTGAGAGCCATTAATCCAGTGAGCGTACATCATATTGATCTGGTATTTGTCCGTATGCAGTGCTAATCCTGCTGTCAGCATCACGATCATCCTCCACTGTTCCCCGGTTCAACTCTGCTTCCGGGTGTTCAAGCTGTCTATTGATTAAGAACTTCCTCACTTCGTACTACCGATGCCCCGAGACTTCCTTGAAAGTGGGATAACGCCCACTTGTGTCCTTCCGGATTGAAGCTTGCGACGGCATCTTCATAAACCGTAATCCGATATCCGTCATTATAAGCATCCACTGCAGTATGCAGCACGCAGATGTCCGTGCAAACGCCGACGAGATCGACTTCGGTAATCCCACGTTCCCGCAGCTTCTGATTCAGATCCGTACCGCAAAATGCGCTGTATCTCGTTTTATCCATCCAGTAGACGGCATCCTTGCGTTCCTCATATACCTGCTGAAGTTCACCGTATAATTCCCGCCCACGGGTTCCCCGAATGTTATGCGGAGGAAACAGTTTGGTTTCGGGATGATAAGCGTCATTGTGCTCATGCAGGTCGACGGCCATTACAACAAAATCACCACGGTCGCTGTATAGCTTAGTCAGCTGAGCGATTGTGCTTTGAATGTTGATGGCCGGTTCGCCTACGGGCAGATTGCCATCCACGAAATCATTCGTGAAATCTATCACGATCAAGGCTTTCATCTGACACACTCCTCTACAACATGATTAATGTGATCGATAAAATAACAGCGGGTGAATCCATCCTACGTATAAATGGATAGCAGTGGTGCATGATCCGTAAATCGATACAACTGGGCAGGCCGTTGGGAGTATTGATTGGAGTTTAGCGGCTTGCCGTTCTCATCCCGGGCTTCTTCCAGTATCCCCTGCCTGCTGCGGGTCGAGGTGATTTTGCGGATAAAATTGGGCTCGTTGAACTCGGGCACAACGGTCTGGATGACCTGATATAACTCACTCAGTGTAAAATGCTCCGGTAAAAACTGCCGCGCAATCGTCGTTTGCAGCATTTGCTGCTGAATCTTGCGGTATGCATCCAACATGATATCCCTGTGGTCAAAAGCAAGCTCCAGCTCCTCCAAAGCTTCCGCAACCGTAAACAGCCCCACCTCTTCGGCATCATCGGCAGCCTGGCGGTGCTCCAGCATCCATTCCTCTACAAGCGCGTAGAATGCATGGCTAATAATCCAGCCCCTTGGATCCCGTCCCGGTGCGCTGTACACGCCCAAGTACTCCAAATGGCCGCCGTCCACCCCGGTCTCTTCTTTCAGTTCCCGTTTGGCGGCATCGTAAATAGACTCACTCTCACGGCAAAACCCGCCGGGGAGTGCCCACATACCCGCACATGGCCATGATCTGCGCCTGATCAGCATCACCTTAAGCTCACGCAGGGGCAATGTCTTGGTGAAGGTTTTTCGTTCCCGCTTCGTCAAGGTAAACATGACGATATCGGCGGGCACACCATCCGGTGTTCTGTATTTCTTGGCACTGCTCTTTGGCGTCTGTTCGCGATCCGTCATTTCCATCACCATAACTATTATTTTGATAATTTCATTATGACATATTTAAAGATGATGTCAAGGATTTCCTGACATCATCCTTTTTATAAGTTTACTATGCCCTATTCATTCCCATTCTGTGCATGATGTAACAAGAATAGAAAAGGTGCGGAACCATTCCGCACCTCGTTTCATCTATCCGCAGCTGCTTGGCGGCGTATCTTTTCCTGTTTCCACATTCACTTTTTCCGAAACGGTATCATGAATCACGGATACGACCAGCTGAAGAAGATAATTAATGTCGCTTTGACTTTGCTGGAACTCCATCACGAGCGGAATACCGTCAATCTCCTCTTGCAGTTCTTCGATCTCCCGTTCGATTTTGGCGACCATATCCTTGTTCTGGAACGTTTCAAAAGCTACGATTTCTTTTTGCTTTTTCTTAATGGTTTTAATGAGGTTTTGGACACGTTCGTGATTCTGGATCTTCTCTTCCGCTTGCTTAAACATCTGAACTTCCTCGCTAGTGGATATTAAATCCGCCAGCTCGCCGGCTTTTGCCAAAATATCGTCGCGTATAATCAATTCACGTGTATTGTAAGTTGACATACCGTATGTGTTGGTACGAACATGATCATGTGCCAAGGTTCATCGCTCCAATTCTTCATCATCTATATGGGAATATGCAGCACCGACCGGATTCAATTCGCGGCCCTATGCTGCATTTGAATGCTGCCTGCTCCTCTATTATACCGCATCCGAGGCAGGAATCGTGTCCGGGATCATATCCCCCTTGATATACCAGGTCTTCGTATCCGTAATTCGGACATTCACGAAGCTGCCTACGAGGTCCGTTGAGCCTTCGAAATGCACCAGCTTGTTCGTTCGCGTGCGTCCCGACAGCATGGAGTCATTGTTCTTGCTGACTCCTTCTACCAGCACTTCCACCGTAGATCCAAGCAGCCTGTCGTTGCTCTTGCGGCTGTACTCATTAATGGCGGCATTCAAACGCTGAAGACGCTCGCTTTTGACCTCCATCGGTACGTTATCCTCCATCACCGCCGCTGGCGTTCCTTGGCGTGGAGAATATATGAACGTGTAAGCGGAGTCGTAGCCCACCTCCCGAACCAGGGACAGCGTCTCCTCAAACTGCTCATCGGTCTCACCGGGGAATCCGACAATGATGTCGGTGGTAAACGCGACATTGGGAATCGCCTTCTTAATCTTATGGGCCAGCTCCAAATATGTCTCGCGCGTATATTTGCGGCTCATTTTTTTGAGCACTTCCGAGCTTCCCGACTGCACCGGCAGATGAATATGCTCGACTAGGTTACCACCCTTCGCCAGCACCTCAATCAGATGATCATCAAAATCCCTTGGATGGGATGTCGTGAAGCGAACACGCGGGATATCGATCTTGTGAATATCATCCATCAGATCGCCGAAACGATACTTGATATCTTCAAAATCCTTGCCGTATGCGTTCACGTTCTGACCGAGCAGCGTAATTTCCTTATACCCTTGCCGGGCTAATTCGCGAACCTCAGCAATGACATCCTCCGGACGCCGGCTGCGTTCCTTGCCGCGGGTGTAAGGGACGATGCAATATGTACAGAATTTATCACAGCCGTACATAATGTTGACCCAGCCGCGGAGACCTTCTCTCTTTTTCGGAAGATTCTCAACAATGTCGCCCTCCTTGGACCACACTTCAACCACCATTTCCTTGCTGAAGAGCGCTTCCTGAATAAGGTGAGGCAGACGATGTACGTTGTGCGTACCAAAGATCAAGTCCACGAAGCCGTGCTTTTGGAGAATTCGATTCACGACCGATTCTTCCTGCGACATACAGCCGCAAACCCCAAGCAGCATATCCGGCTTCTCCGTCTTCAAATGCTTCAGGTGACCGAGTTCGCCGAACACTTTGTCCTCCGCGTTCTCACGAATGGCACATGTATTGAGCAAAATGATGTCCGCTTGCTTCCGATCCTCGGTTGCCCGGTAGCCCATCTGCTCCAGCAGTCCCTTAATCGTCTCGGAATCATGCTCATTCATCTGACATCCGTACGTATACACGATATAATGCTTGCCAGCCCCGATGGTTCGAAACGCTTCCGGCAGCTCGGTATCATACAATACTTCGACACTCTGCTTGCCGCGCTGTTTTTCCTGTCTATGATTAGGCTCCGAAAGTATGTTAATTTCCCGGCCATTGATGCGAATTCTCTTCCCGTGTTCGTCTTCCGAGAGAACTTTGGCTCCTGAAAAATCAAAATACTTGGAGTAGTCCTTACTTTCTTTGGACATGCTAGGTCACTCCTTAGATCCACAAAATCTCTGGTTTAACATGACAAAATATCATAATTAGTACGTGTTCAAAAAGTCAGGTTTTCAGCACCGAGAAGGTTGGATGAAGCTAGGGACTGAGGAGCGGAGCGTAGGCAAAACCTACGTGAGCACCGGAAGGCCCGGCTGAATTCAATATTCGATGTCGATTAAGCTTCATGTGCTGCTTCGTGATCAAAAGATGACTTTTTGAACTACCTCTAATTAGGCACTGTTTTAAATTATATCATGATCTTATTGCCTAAGCTACCACCTTGGCGTTATTGAGGCCAAACCCTAAACAGATGATCTCTTTCTTTCAAAGAGGCTCCCCGAAACATGGAACCCTTGGGACATTTCAAAAAAGAGCCTGAGGTCGAAATGAATCGACTCAGGCTCTTCCAGCTGCGAACGCTTAACAGCAGCACATGCGTGACACATACAGTATGTTCATGAAGGTTTACTGAAGCTATAGATTAATCAATAATTTCAGCAGTGTCTCCGGTTTTGGCGCCAGCAGCGTTAGCTTCATCGGTATCGATGTGCATGTCGAGCGCAAAATTGTCGGATACGCGGGCAATGACGTTCTCCAGAACAAGACCGCGTTCGCCGCCTAAGCGTACCTTCAGCAGGTCCTTGTCTTTAATCCCCCATTGATCCGCATCGGATGTATGGAAGTGAATGTGACGAGCGGCTACGATGACGCCTTCATCCACCGTTACTTCACCAGCCGGGCCTTTAATCGTGATACCCGGGGTTCCGGCGATGTTTCCGGATTCGCGCACGGGTGCTTTCACACCGATCGCAAAGGAATCCGTGCGGGAAATCTCCAGCTGGGTTGCAGGACGTGCAGGTCCCAAAATTCTTACTTTATCGAATTGTCCCTTCGTTCCAATGACCGCCACCGTTTCGTTGGCTGCGAATTGTCCTGGTTGGGACAATGGTTTGAACTCTGTAAGCTGATATCCAGGGCCGAACAATGCCTCAATATGCGCTTGGGTTAAATGAATATGGCGGGCGGATACACCCACAGGTACAGTTTTACTCATCTGTCTCACTCCTTGTTTTTCTCTATATGCTGTACATGCCATCACCTATTATACTCTCTATTACCCAAAAATAAAAAGGCAACCCGGGTGATTCAGGCCGCCTTCTTCTGTTTCTTGAGCAATCTGCAACAGGATTGTCAAAGTTATCCTCGAATCATGGTCGTTATGCGAAATTATTATGCTTGGGCTGACAATGAAGGCAAATTCTGCTCTAGAAAATGGAGGGCACCCTCCGACATCCAGCCCTTTACCATCGATTCCGGATAATGTTTAAGCAGCAGCTCTTGAAAAACCGGATACCGGCCCGGATGCTCGAGTCCGGCGACCCATTGATCAATCCCGTCGAAATCCGAACCAAACATGATGTGCTTCTCACCGCCCAGCTCACAAATTTTCTCGATGTGCGACAATACGTCCTCCGGCTTCACGCGATCTACTCCGCTGCGGATAAACCAGGGCACAAACGTGATGCCGATCATTCCGTTCAGCGCGATTAATGCCCGTATCTGTTCATCATTCAAATTCCGGGGATGCTGGCAGACGGAGAACGCATTGGAATGCGAGGCTATGATGGGGCGCTTGGTTAGCTCCGCGAGCTCCCAGAAGCCAGCTTGGGACAGATGGGACACATCCAGAATGATGCCTATCGAATGGCATAGCTCTACCAGCTGACGCCCCCGTTCCGTGAATCCCCCATTTCGCTGCTCCAATGCTCCATCTGCAGCCCAGTTCGCATAATTCCAGGTAACCCCCATAAAACGCACGCCCAGCTCAAACAAAAGCTGGACATAATACAAATTCCCCTCCAGCCCGTCAGCGCCTTCCAGCGACAGAACGCCGAACCGTCCCTGCTGCCCTTGTCTGATCTCTTGAAGTTGTTCCTGCCAGAGCAGGGGCTTAAGATGACCCGGTTTGACGATGCGGCTGCGATAAGTATCGATTTGTGCCAGCACCCGTTCAAAGGACGGTCTCCCCCAGTTCTCCGATAAAAAAACAGCAAACACCTGAAGGGCCAGATCCCCCTCCTCCATGCGCTGTTTCGTTACATCCAATTGCGGGTCATCCACAAAGGAGGCTTGTGGATCTTCCCACATTTTGCTCAAAACGTCACAGTGAAAATCAACCGTCCGCATCGCGCCGTTCATCTCCTTTCTAAACTTGCCACAGCAAAAAGCCTGTTTACACCACGGAGAGTAAACAGGCTAATACCTCAACATTCGAAATTTATCTAGGTTCTACGATCAATTTAATTGCCGTCCGGTCTTCGCCATCAATCACAATATCCGTAAAAGCAGGGATGCAAATCAAATCCACCCCGCTCGGTGCTACAAATCCCCGGGCAATCGCTACCGCTTTAATGGCCTGGTTCAGTGCTCCCGCCCCAATCGCTTGCAGTTCCGCTCCGCCCCGCTCCCTAAGAACTCCAGCGAGCGCCCCTGCAACTGAATTAGGATTGGATTTTGCTGAAACTTTTAATACTTCCATGGTAAGTACCTCCCCTGGGAATGTTGAGTGATGGTTTGCTTCCGCTTACTAGATGTTATTCGTGAGAGGGGAAAAAATTCCTGCTTTTTACCATCCGTTCCTAATTTAATTAAACGGATTCCGCCTTTTTTAATCCATCCGCCATTCGTCTTCGTACATGCGGATTTTCTGTATTTTCCGGGCTCTTCCCGTTTCCTCATCCATATCCACGCATACGGCATGGAACTGCCATTTGCCTTCGTCGACCTGGAAACGAGCAGGAAGCTGGGTTTTGAACTTATACATCACCGCATCGCGCTGCATGCCAAGGATGCCTTCCTTGGAGCCCACCATGCCGGTATCCGTAATGTATGCTGTTCCTCCCGGCAGTATGGTATCATCATTGCTTTGCACGTGGGTGTGCGTTCCGACCACCATCGAGGCGCGGCCTTCCAGATGCCATCCCATGGCAATCTTCTCCGAGGTGGCTTCGGCATGGAAGTCCACCAGAATGCACTTCGTCTTCTGGCGTAGCTCATCCACAATGTCATCGGCGGCGCGAAATGGGCAATCGATCGCTGGCAGGAATGTTCGTCCCTGTAAATTCACGATCGCCAGCTGTTTGCCGTTCGCTTTGATGATCGTGTATCCGCGGCCCGGGGTGCCGGGCGGAAAGTTTGCCGGACGAATCATGCGAGGCTCATCATCGATAAACTCAAAAATATCCTTATTATCCCACGTGTGGTTTCCCAAGGTGATGCCATGAATGCCCCAATTGAAAAATTCATTGGCGATGGCCGAGGTAATGCCGCGTCCTGAAGCTGCATTCTCCCCATTGGCAATAATGATGTTAGGATTATATTTGGACTTCAGCTCCGGAAGGGAAGCCTTCAGAGCTTTACGTCCTGTACTGCCGACAATGTCTCCGATGAATAATACTTTGATGTCAATCACTCCTTCAGGGATGCTTGTCCTGATTCCCGGCAGGACCGTTCCCGATTCATAAATATCCGAAACTGTATTTTCGGATTTCTTAAAGATAAAAAGTGGCCGGATTGCGGCCACTTTTTAAGGTCCAAACTCTATTTCGCGTAATCCACCGCTCGGGTTTCCCGGATAACGGTGACTTTGATATGACCCGGATAATCCAGCTCATTCTCAATCGTTTTGGTAATGTCGCGTGCCAAGCGGAATGCTTCGGCATCATCGATTTTCTCAGGCTGTACCATGACACGAACTTCACGTCCCGCTTGAATGGCATAGGATTTCTCAACGCCTTCAAAGGATTCGGAAATTTCTTCGAGCTTCTCAAGACGACGGATATACGTCTCAAGCGTCTCTCTGCGCGCTCCCGGTCTGGCAGCGGACAATGCGTCGGCTGCGCCCACCAGCATGGCAATAACCGAAGTTGCTTCACAATCACCGTGATGAGAGGCAATGCTGTTGATAACCACCGGATGTTCCTTATACTTCTTCGCCAGCTCCACGCCGATTTCAACGTGCGATCCTTCCACTTCATGATCCAGCGCTTTACCGATGTCATGCAACAGTCCTGCCCGTTTCGCAAGCACGATGTCTTCGCCCAATTCGCCGGCCATCAGGCCAGTCAAATAGGCCACTTCCATGGAGTGTTTCAACACATTTTGTCCATAACTCGTACGGAATTTCAGTCGACCCAGAATTTTGATCAAATCTGGATGCAAACCATGAACGCCAACCTCGAAAGTGGCTTGTTCTCCATACTCGCGAATGCGTTCGTCCACTTCCTTGCGGGATTTCTCCACCATTTCTTCGATACGAGCCGGATGAATCCGTCCGTCTGCCACGAGCTTTTCCAAAGCTGTACGGGCAATTTCACGGCGAATCGGATCAAAACCGGAGAGAATAACAGCTTCCGGAGTATCATCGATAATAAGGTCAATCCCTGTAAGGGTCTCAAGCGCACGAATATTCCGGCCTTCACGTCCGATAATCCGGCCCTTCATTTCTTCATTCGGCAAGGTGACAACAGATACCGTGGTCTCAGCTACGTGATCAGCCGCACAGCGTTGAATAGCCAGCGTGATGATCTCGCGTGATTTCTTATCTGCCTCTTCCTTCGCCTGCTGCTCGATTTCTTTAATCATCTGAGCGGTTTCATGACGAACTTCCTGCTCAACATTACTGAGAATAATGCTGCGGGCATCCTCCATCGTCAAGTTGGAGATGCGCTCCAGTTCTGTCGTTTGTTTCTTGTAAATGGCATCGATTTGCTGCTGGGTTTCCTCTATTCGTTTCTCTTTGTTCGCCACTTGTTCTTCTTTACGTTCCAAAGATTCTATTTTTTTATCCAGCGACTCTTCCTTTTGCAACAATCTGCGCTCCTGCCGTTGAATTTCATTCCGGCGCTCGCGAGTGTCTTTTTCAGCTTCGGCTCTGATTTTATGAACTTCATCTTTTGCTTCGAGAACCGTTTCTTTCTTCAATGCTTCTGCTTCCTTCTTCGCACTTTCGACGATCTGCAAAGCGGCATGCTCGGCACTGGAAATTTTAGCTTCTGCAAGGGATTTGCGAATAAAATAACCGAACCCAAAGAATATAGCGGCTACAACGAGAACGATTATGATCCACCAAATTGGATGCATCTGATCACCTCCTCGTTGGTTCCTCCAAGGCATTCCTTGGGAAATGTTCAATTGTCAGGTTACTCATTCATACATAAAATTTTCCGGCAGTGGAAGCTGCCGTCCATACTGCGCACGCCGTATCACGTACGCAAATTCCGCCTTAACCAGCGGAATACATTTCACTATGAATTGGCGATTTAAGAATCTTTCACAAAGTAGTCACTTTTTTGGAAGGAAAAAGGATTCTAATTTATGATAAAAAGATTCATATTTATTTTAGTATTTATAAAAAGATATTGTCAAGGGAAAGCAATGGGTAAACGTCAGTTTCATCCAATGAAACCATTTCTTTCACGAAAAAGTAGCCAAATTGCCCTTTATTCGAAATCTTCCAGCTCGTCGTCCCACTCGCCCTTTTCCTGATCCTCATCAGCCAGACGTTTGAGTACCTGACGCACCTGATCCCCGCCGAAGCCCCTACGCATTAAATATGCTCCCGTTTTACGTTTGCGATCCAGCATCTCCCCATGAGTTTGCTGCCATTTTTTCCGTCCTACGGCGAGCGCGCTCTCCAATTCGGCATCTGCACTGATCTCGCCCAATGCCTCGGTGATCAGCTCCGTGCCGATTCCCTTTTGCCTCAGCTCCTGTTTGACCCACAGCCGCCCCTTCTTATGGCTCGTCATGCGCTGCTCCGTCCACATCTTGGCGTATAACGCGTCATCAATCAGCTTGTCCTTCTCCAGGCGCTCCAGCGTTGTCTCCACGCTGCTCGGCTCGAAACCTTTTTGCTGCAGACGCTGGGTGATCTCCTTGGCTGTTCTTGGTTTCCTGGCCAGATGATTCAGCGCCTCTACGTAAGCCCGCTGTCGCTCATCGGCCACGATAATTTCTTCCAGCTCTTCCTTGCGAAAAACATTTCCCTTGAACATCCGGTATTTCAGCATCACATCTTCATGAACGGTCATGAGGTACGGACCAAACGCGATTTGGTATCGGTGTTTGGGCTTTTTCAGCATTTCCACTGATGTTACAACCAAATCCTCGTGATCCGGAAAATGCCCAATACCTGATGATTCTGCCTGCTCCGACATTTCTTTATTCTCTTTTTCCATATGTCGCTCCTCTCACTACCGCACCACTCTGAATATAACCAAGACTGCATCTCAAGTCAGAATTAAATGCAAAGAAGACCGTCTGGCGTTACAAACACCGGACGGTCCTCAACACTGTCATCGTTAACCAGCAATTTTACTACTCAACTTTAAACAACTCTTGCTCTTCTAATTCCTCTTGTTCCTTATCCTTCTCGGAAGGCTCAGGAACAGCCGTGGTCAGATTGCTGGCTTCACGGATTTTGTTCTCGATAACACTAGCAATCTCCGGATTCTCCTTCAAGAATTGCTTCGCATTCTCACGTCCTTGGCCAAGACGGTCACCTGCATAAGAATACCATGCACCGCTCTTATCCACGATATCCAGATCCGTACCGATATCGATCAGGCTTCCCTCTCTAGAGATGCCTTCGCCGTACATAATATCGAGCTCAGCCTGTTTGAAAGGTGGAGCTACCTTGTTCTTAACAACCTTAATCCGTGTGCGGTTACCCACCACATCGTTCCCCATCTTAATGCTCTCAATTCGACGCACGTCCAAACGAACCGTGGAATAGAACTTCAGAGCACGTCCGCCAGGCGTCGTCTCAGGGTTACCAAACATAACGCCGACCTTCTCGCGAAGCTGGTTGATAAAGATGGCAATCGTTTTCGATTTATTAATAGCACCCGACAATTTACGAAGAGCCTGGGACATCAGACGAGCTTGCAGACCCACGTGGGAATCACCCATGTCGCCTTCAATCTCGGCTTTCGGTACAAGCGCGGCAACCGAGTCAATAACGATGACATCGACAGCACCACTGCGTACCAGAGCTTCCGCAATTTCCAGCGCCTGCTCACCCGTGTCCGGTTGGGAGAGCAGCAATTCATCGATATTAACGCCCAGTTTGTTTGCATACGATGGATCCAGAGCATGCTCGGCATCGATAAATGCAGCCTGTCCACCAGCCTTCTGAACTTCCGCAATAGCATGGAGGGCTACTGTTGTTTTACCGGAGGATTCCGGTCCGTACACTTCAATAATCCGGCCTCTAGGCAAGCCGCCGGTTCCTAAAGCTATATCCAATGCCAACGATCCGCTCGGCACAATCTCTACTTGCATGTGGGTGGATTCACCCAGTTTCATGATGGAACCTTTTCCGAACTGTTTCTCTATCTGACGAAGCGCCATTTCCAGCGCAGCACGACGATCTGACAATTGTTCCACAACCCTTCACTGTTGATAGTCATATCATACCTTGTTTTGACACGTTTGCCAAGCTTTTTTTCGAACATACATTCGTTTTTTTTATTCAGCTCCCCTTCCCGTATATGCTCCATGCCTTATGTATAAACAACAAGAACCGTGGCAACATCATTCGATATGCCACGGTTCTTCCGTATTTCCCATTATACTTGGAACCGTTCGTTAATTCAAGAAGAGGTACCAAGCAAGGTGTAAATTATTTACTTTTCTTGAAAAGCGGGTTTCTCTATTCAGCAATACTAAACCTGTTTGGAGGCAACAAGACGCTGCCAAAGCCGGTAGAGCAGCGCCTTCGTTGCACGGAGCCGGATCGTCTCACGGTTCCCCTGGAGGTGCAGCTCGTGCACTTCCGTTTCTTTTCCCCGTTGAGACAATCCGATGTAAACAAGACCTATAGGCTTGCGTTCAGCGTACCCTGGACCTGCCACACCCGTTACCGATAAACCAAAGTCGCTGTCGGTCACCATTCGGACATGATCCGCAAGCGCTTCGGCAACCTCCGCACTGACGGCTCCCGGCGCATCATCCCCCTCAAGCAGCGCATGCGGGATATGAACAAGCTTCTCCTTGATCTGATTGGTATAACAGATGATCCCGCCAAGGAACATCGATGCGCTGCCGGGGATGGAGGTCAGCGTCTCCGCTACAAGGCCTCCCGTGCAGCTCTCAGCAGCGCTCAGCGTCCAGTTATGATCCGCCATCATATCCACGATGACCTTCTCTATGGGCACATCCTCATTAGCATACATAAATTCAGGGCCTCTCTCCTGTATCCGGGCTTCCAGTTCATTCAGCCGGACCATCGCCTCAGCCTCGCTGGCGGCCTTCGTGGAGATTCGGACGGTGACCTCCCCTTCCTTGGCATACAAGGCGATCGTCGGATCGGTCTGGGCCGTAATCAGGTCCTCCAGGCGCTTATCAAGCGCGGACTCCCCGATGCCTGCGAATTTGAGCATCTTCGAATAGATGGGAAGCTCTCCCGTAAGCACATGCTGCAGAAGCCAAGGCTTGGCCTCCTGCTCAAACATCGGCATCAGCTCTTTCGGCGGTCCCGGCAACACAATATAATGAGTGCCTTCATACGATACCGCGTTCCCGACGGCGAGGCCTGTTTCATTCGGAAGCGGTGTCCCTCCCTCAATGGCCAGGGCCTGGCGCCGATTGTTCTCGGTCATAACGGATCCCCGTTCATGGAAGAAACGTTCAATCCGGTCCATCGCCATCCGATCAATATGCAATGAACGATTCAGAAAGGATGCGAGCGCATCCTTCGTCAGGTCATCCTGTGTGGGGCCCAGGCCGCCGGACAGAAGCACGATATCGGCTCTGCCGCTGGACAGCCGCAAGGCCTCCTTGAGCCGCTCCATGTTATCCCCGACAACGGTTTGATAGTATACATCGATTCCCATTGAAGCAAGCTGTCTGGACAAATACTGTGCATTGGTATTCACAATCTGTCCAAGCAAAAGTTCGGTTCCAACTGCAATGATTTCTGCTTTCATGATTCGTCGATCCTCCTGTATCTTCTATATCTTCTATCTCTTCACCAGTACTCGCCTTCACTATGTTCTTACCCTGCGGAAGAAAAAAGCAATAGGATAGCTCCTATTGCCGTTATGCCCCGGTACCTTTGAGCAGGTGCCTGTTCTGGACAAAGTATTCGATTCCCGAATAGATCGTAATCATCGCGGCAGCCCAGATTGCAATGACATCAAACGGAATTCCCAAGAATACAAACGGGAAATTATTGATCAGAAGCGCGACAATCGCCACGATCTGAATCACCGTCTTGATTTTTCCTGATTGACCTGCTGCAACGACTGAACCTTCCAGGAGCGCAATTTGTCTCAATCCAGTAACCGCGAATTCTCTGCTAATGATGACAACAGCAATCCAGGATTCGCATTTCCCCATCTCCACAAGCGATATGAGGATCGCTGCCACCAGCAGTTTGTCCGCGAGCGGATCCAGAAGTTTACCCAGGTTCGTCACCATATTGTTTTTCCGGGCCAAATACCCGTCAATCCCGTCCGTGCTTGCAGCAAGTATGAATATCAATGCCGCAACCAATTGGTTGTAAGGAAGGACAAAATCATTCCACACAATAGGAGCCGGATAAAAATCAAAATCCACCAGCAGAAAAATCATCATGACAGGGATCAAGCAAATGCGGGCCAACGTGATACGATTGGGTAAATTCATGGGGCAACCTCCCTTGCAACGGGTTGTCTTGAAATTTTCGCAGACCCCGCGACTGTTATCCGACTGTAATTCAATAGGGTCGCTCTTCCCAAGAGCCTAAAGGGTTCGAAGCGTGAAGCGCTGTCTGTCATATTCATCCCCCAGTAATCTATGTATACGTTAATCCTTATATATCGTTTTTTAGTATAATATTTCCGTTGACACCCTGTCAAAAGAAACAAACCTGTCCATCCAATCCTATATGAGCCGGACGGCGGCGTTTATTTAAAATTGGTGAACTGCAGGTCCAGCGAAAGATCCGCTTTGCGAAGCAGCTGCATGATTTGTTGGAGATCATCCTTGTTTTTTCCGGTTACCCGAATTTGGTCACCCTGAATCTGACTCTTGACCTTCAGCTTGGAATCACGGATCAATATATTGATCTTTTTCGAATTTTCCTGATCGATCCCTTGCTTTAAGGTCAAACGCTGGCGGACGGTGCCCATGGAAGCCGGCTCGATCTTGCCGTACTCCACATTTTTCAGCGACAAGCCCCGTTTCACCATCTTCGTTTGCAAAATATCAATAACGGCGTTGAGTTTATACTCGTCATCGGATGCAATGACCAGCGCGTCCTTGTCCAGCTTCAAGCTGCTCTTGCTGCCCTTGAAGTCAAAACGGTTCTCGATCTCCCGCTCCGCCTGATTAACTGCATTGCTAAGTTCCTGCATATCCATTTTGGATACGATATCAAATGAATTTTCTGAAGCCATGGTGAATCCTTCCTTTCATTTGGCGATAATGCTTCTATTATAGGTAAAACCATGAGCCAAGTCTAATCCTGTACCCGATCAGCAGATGAATGTGGAACGAAAAAGACTCCGCTTATCGCAAGCATCCTGCGAAAACGAAGCCTGTTCCGTCAACTGCTAGCTTTCTCATCATGCACCGGACGGCGGAACATGCTAAGTATACCGAGCAAAATATGTGCCAGTCCAAAGCCTAATATGCCATATCCCCAGTCACTTGGAATCAGGTAATAGCCCAAGAGGCTGACGATAACGCCTAATCCGAATATAATCCAGTTGACCGTCACGAAAGCATCACCTCTTCCAGGAAGTGAAATAACAGCATGCAGCTGCATGCTGTTATGATGGCCCGGAGGAGAGACAATTATTCTACATCCGTGGTGCCTGTCGTGTCTGAAGTCCCTGTAGTGTCCGTAGTGCTGGTGTCCATAGTCCCTGTGGAACCATCTGCCGGCTCCAGCAAGATACGCGACGTTGATTTTCCATCCGTTACGGGCTGGCCGCCAACCGTAATGGTGGTTGCAGCGGAATTCCCCGATTTCACGTAGAGTCCCTGGCTATCCAGGTCAAAGCTGAGCGAAGCACCATTCTCAAGCATTTGGAAAGCCAGCTTCTCTCCGGAGGTATTGTAACCACGATACACTTCTACCCAGCTCTTTCCATCGCTGGTTGCCACAATCTCAACCTTCACAGACGAGCCTGTTACCTTAAATACGGTGTTCTTGCCTTCCGTCCGGTCCTGCGTCACCGTAGTTTCTCCAGGCGTTGTATTTCCCGGTTCATCGATGTCCGTGCCATCTGTTCCGTCCGTTGCGTCTGTACCTTCACCGTCTGTGCCTTCGTTCCCATTACCGGTATCATCCGTGGAGTTGTCGCCGCCCTGCGCTCCGTCGCCAGGCGTGGCGGGATCCGTATTGCCTGTGTCTTCCGGCTTCTGCGCTTGATCCGTCTGCGTCTGATCATTATTGCTAACCGGAGGTTCATCCTTAGGTTCATTCGAATTGATTGCCACCAAATAAATGACAACAACGATCAGAATCGGGAATGTCCACATCAGCAGTGTAGGCAGCCATTTCATGTTCCGTTCGGCTGAAGGTCTGGTGGCACGTTTTTGAATAACCGGTTCCATGGTCGCTTCCGGTTCGGATTTAGGCACATCCTGTTTATGGCCTTCAAGCAGTTCGTCCGGGTCAATCCCCACCGCTTCCGCATAGGTTTTGATGAATGCCCGCACGTAAAAACTGCCGGGAAGTACTTTGTAATCCCCTGCCTCGATGGCTTCCAAGTATCGCTTGCGTATTTTTGTCATTTCCTGCACATCATCAAGGCTCATCCCTTTTTGTAGACGCGCCTCCCTTAATTGCTGTCCCAGTTCGGACATGCCATCACCTCCTACTTTAGAATTTCGTGGTCAAAGTCAAAAAAATATTATAAATCGTCACTATAAGAGCCCGTGAACGTATCATAAACGATTTCCTCTTCCGGATTGTTTCGCAATTCGATTATAATGTCGAAATCCTCATAGGAATATTCGGATTCACGAACAAAAATATCCGGATGCTCGATCACCTTCGTGCTCTCCATCCCCATAATATCCTGCAGGAGCTGATAGTGGCGCTCATTCGATCGGATTGTGCTGACAATCCCGTCAATGATAAAAATGTTGTTCGAATTCATCTCGTCCTCGGAGAGTTGACTGCGAATGGTTTGGCGAAGCAGCGTAGAGGAAACAAACGTCCAGCGCTTCATCGCACAGACACTGCCCGCGATAATGGACTCGGTTTTGCCGACACGCGGCATTCCGCGAAGACCGATGACCTGATTACCTTCCCTTTTGAACAATTCACCCAAAAAATCAACAAGTAAACCGAGCTCATCACGCGTAAAACGAAACGTTTTACGATCATCCGAGTCCCGGTCAATATATCGTCCATGTCGGACAGCCAAAATATCCACCAGTTTCGGGGGTCTCAAGGCTGTTACCGTAATATTTTTCATTTTGTTTAACATTTTGCCCATCAGGATAATTTTTTCTTCATCATCCGTTTCCAGCAGCATTCCGCGAGTTTGGCCTTCCACGCCGTTAATTGTCAGTATGTTCACTTCGAGCATACCTAACACGGATGCAATATCACCGAGCAAACCAGGCCGGTTCTTATGTATCTTGTATTCCATGTACCATTGGTTCGATTCCACAAAGACACCTCTTTGCACTTCTTTTCCATCAATATTCGACAAATTCCAGCGAAAATTGCACGCAAAAACTGGTCAAATTAAAAATGGGTCACGTTAATGATATATAAAATAAAAATGAAAGGCAAGTATTAACGATGACATGAAAATTACATTCTTTTTTCTTGACAAAAAGCCCCCGTTGGCGGGGGGCTTTTTGCAAGAAGGTTATGCGTTGTTCTTGGCCAGTTTCACCATCAGGCGCGCGATAACGTGGCGTTCTTCCTCGTTACCTACATCCCACAATTCTTTCAGTGCCCGGTTGGATGAGTTTTGCGGATCAATCTTCTCATCGAGGAAATCACCGATCTCATAAGCCAGCTGAGAAATGGTGTCTTCACTCATACCCGCTTTCTCGGCTTGAACGACGCGCTCGCCCAGAAATTTCTTCCAGGAATCAAAGTTTTTGATTACGGATGACATGAATTAAATCCTCCTTTTGCGTGGTGGCAATTCAGATTTAAAGTAACAATAGTAATATGTCCCCGTAACCAATACCTTATGAGTGGTGAATTGCACCACGAATGACGATCAGGTTACCCAGCCGCCATTCGGGCTGATCACTTGCCCGGTAATGTAGCCTGACTCGGGCAGCGCCAGAAAATACACCAATGAAGAAATCTCATCGGGCTGCGCCAATCTGCCGACCGGAATTTCATCCTCCAGCATGCGAATCTCATCCGATTCCAGATGCCCCAGCATAGACGTATCCACCGCACCGGGTGCAACGGCGTTCACCGTCACGCCTGATGGAGCAAGCTCCTTCGCAAGGGCCTTCGTAAAGGCGTTAACGCCGCCCTTGCTTGTTGAATACAATACCTCGCAGGAGGCACCCGATAAACCCCAAATCGAGGAAACATTGATAATCCTGCCAAAACGCTGCGAGATCATACGCCCCATAAACGCCTGGGAACATAGAAACATCCCTCTCAGGTTAATGGACATCAAAGTATCCCACTCTTCTTCCGTCACGTCGGACAGAAGCCCGTAATGGGATACCCCGGCGTTGTTTACCAGGATATCCGGCTCCATATCATGACTCTGAAGCTTCTCTTTCATGCGCAATATTTGCTCTTTGTCGCGAAGGTCTGCGGATACAGTTAATACCTTAGCCCCATAGGCCATACAGCGGCGGGCAACTTCATTGGCCGCTTCATGCGAATTCATATAGTGAATAACCACATTCATGCGTACTGAGGCAAAGCGCTCGGCAACTGCCGCTCCAATGCCTCTGCTCGCACCCGTGATCAGTACCGTCATTTCCCCGATCGGTTTCAATTCTCTTCCCATGTCTTGCTTCATTACGGACTCACAACGATCGATACGGCCAATTGCTCCCAATCGACATGCTCCTGCAGTCGGCGGTTTACATCCTCTAGGGTAATGGATTCATAAACCGGAAGAACCTTGAAGAAATCCGCCCCGCGGAATTGGTAGCGTGTGAATTCATGAGCAATGTTTTCCGGGGAATTGAGCATGCGCAAGTATCCGCCCATTTTCTTTTTGCGGGCACGTTCAAAGTCGGAAGCCTGAAACCCGGTTCCCTTGAGCTTATCCACCTCAGTGCGGATGCGTGCCAGAAGTTGATCCGGATCCTTCGTATCTCCGCCAACCGCAGAGAATGCATACTGGGGTGAACTATTATACTCATGGCCGAAGCTGTCGGAAATTAAATCTTCGTCATATAACTGCTGATACAATTCCGTGCTGGATCCGAAGAGGAGGTCCATCATCAGCTTCGTTGTCAATTCGCGGCGCAGCTGCTCCTCGGCTGTTAAGCCGACCAACTTCTCCTTGAAGCCGAACAGGCATTTCGGCAGCGATACGGCCAGGCGGCTCTCTCTTCGCTTCTCTTCGACTCCCTGCGGCTCCGGATCGAATAAACGCTCAATGGAACCTTGCTTCTCATATGATTTCCCGGCTTGATTCGAACGGATCAGGTTCATCGTTTCCTCGGGATCGACGCCACCCACCACGAATAGCAGCATGTTGCTCGGGTGATAAAATGCGTTGTAGCACGTATACAGATCTTCCTTCGTAATCGTCCCGATGGATTCTACCGTACCGGCAATATCGATATGCACCGGATGCACCTTGTACATCGCTTCGATAAGACCGAAGTACACTCGCCAATCCGGATTGTCCTGATACATATTGATTTCCTGCCCGATAATCCCCTTTTCCTTCTCTACGTTCTGATCGGTAAAGTAAGGGTTCTGCACGAAATTGATCAGCGTCTCCAAATTTTCATGAATGTTCTCCGTAGCCGAAAAGAGATACACGGTCTGGTCAAAGCTTGTAAAGGCATTCGCGGAGGCGCCGTTGGAGGCAAACTTGGCAAATATGTCGCCTTCTGGCTCCTCAAACATTTTGTGCTCAAGAAAATGCGCAATGCCGTCAGGAACGCGAGTTTCGGACTCGCCTTCGACCTTGAAATGGTTATCCACCGAGCCGTATTTGGTTGCGAAGGTCGCATAGGTTTTCTGGAAGCCGGGTTTAGGCAGCACATACACGTGCAGACCGTTATCCATCACTTCGTAATACAGCGTTTCCTGCAGGTTGTCATAATGAATGCTCTCCACCGGCTATTCCTCCTTTTGACCTTTCAGGAAATAGATCGTATCCAGCGAGAATGCCGCAGCGGCCTGCTTCACATCAGCCACTGTAATGCCTTCCACCTGCTGCAGCAGCTCATCCGGCGTACGTTCCCGACCCGATAACGTGCGATTAAAATCATAAGCGATCATCTCAAAGGCTGAATCCTGCATTTCCTTAATTACGTTGCGGATCATCGCTTTCGTTTGGGTCATTTCGATATCCGTAATGGTACCCTTCGCCATGTCTTCGAGCTGCTGGCGAATAATTTGGACGGCCTTCTCAAAATTTTGAACCTCGATGCCGGACTGGATGGTAGCAATCCCTTTATGGCCGTCATATCGGGACGACGCGTAATACGCCAGGCTTTCCTTCTCCCTCACATTAACGAACAGCTTTGAATGCGGGTAACCGCCCAATATCCCGTTATACAAGAGCGCGGCGGCATACTCATCATCTCCGTAAGTAATCGTGCTTCTCAGACCCATGTTGAGCTTGCCTTGATTAATGTCCAGCTTCTCCACGACCGTCTGCGTCTCGTTTGCCGCCGTTCGTGTGGAGGAAGGAACATAATCCTTACTTCCTGTTCTGTTCAGTTTAAAATGCTCCTCTACGAGCTTCTTCACCTCATCCAAACTCGTATCGCCTACCACATATAAATCCAGAACGGATTCATTAAGCCAATTCTGATAGGACTCATACAAGCCTTCCGGCGTGATACCGTCAAGATCCTTCCGTTCTCCTAGCGGATGCAATCGATACGGTTCGTTCTTGCACATGACCTCAATGCAGCGCTCCGCAGCGTAACGAATCTTATCATTGACGATGGACTCCAGCTTCTTGCGGACTGTGTCACGTTCGGTCTGTACATAAGATTTGCGAAATGCTCCATTCTCTAACACAGGCTGGGTGAAAGCCTCGCCCAAAAAAGCAAATGAAGAGCGCAGCAGGCTCTCCGGACTCTTAACAAAAGAGTCATTGATCGTATCCATGCGAAAGTGCACGATCTGATAATCGCCGCGCTTATACACGTCAAATCCAAATCCGGCGCCGTACAGCTGCTCCAGCTGTTCTCGGAAAGCTCGCGTTTCCGGGTAGGAAACGGTCCCTCTGCGCAGCACAAAAGGTGTGAGCGCGGTCGAGGTCACGGTTTCTTCTGCTAACGGACTTCCGGCGTAAAGCGATATCGCAAATGTCTTGAATCGGTTGGTCGGCAATACGTGAATCCGTATTCCTCCGACTGTACCGTGTTCAAATTCCGTTTTCGTCAAGGTCCATATCCCCTTACATCATGGATTGTCGTTGCCAAAATTTACTTCATAGATAACTTTCATTCTAACCCATTGCAAAGTGAAGAAGCAACCGAAGACAAGCCCCGGTTGCTGTTGTTTACGGCTTACATACAGAAGATATGTTGACCGATGGTTTTGACTTGAGGACGGGTCCATATCCATGGCGAGGTGGCCGTTTTCGGATTAAAATAGTACAGACAACCCCCTGTCGGATCCCAGCCGCTCAGCGCCTGCTGTACCGCTTTCTTCGCCTGCTCGTTCGGTTCAAGCCATATTTGACCGTCGGCTACTGCGGTAAAGGCTCTCGGCTCAAATATAACCCCATGCGGCGTGTTCGGGAAGCTTGGTGATTTTACCCGATTGAGAATAACCGCCGCTACGGCAACCTGGCCTTCAAACGGCTCTCCGCGCGCTTCGCCATAAACGGCATTGGCCATGATTCTCAAATCGTTCTCTGAAAGGCCCATTGAATCAGATGATGCTAGGTTGTTATTGCCGCCTTCTTTGTTTGCTGAACCGCCACCACCGGCTCCGGCCGCTGCACCGCCGCCGCCTTCATGAAGCTTCGGAGCGGTTGGACGAAAGTCCTTGGTAGCATTATACAGTTTAAGCTTGACCTTCGGACCTACGATACCGTCGACCTTCATGCCAAACTCCGATTGGAACCATTTAACGGCTCCTTGGGTTTTGGAACCAAATACGCTGTCGATTTTACCATGATAAAAGCCCAGGTGTTTCAGACGGCCTTGGAGCTCATACACATCTTCGCCAGTAGAACCGAATTTGATGGTCTGCTGGCTAAACGTTGGCAAAGCTTCCTGAAGATTCGAATGATCTGCTTTAAGGCCTCCCTGAGCGAAGACAACGGCAGATAACAGAATCGCAATGCTTATCAGAATCCAGATTCTTGAGTTTTTCATGCTGCGCTCTACCTTTCTCTTGTGGTTTAACAAGCCTCGCTACGGTTATTATGACAAGCCTGCCAGTTTCCTATGCACCTGTTCCTGAGAGGAGCTGATGAAGACAGCACATCATCGCAGCACAAAGAGAGCTGTTCCTCAAAGGAACAGCTCCTGATGTTTGGAATTGGATTTCATTGATCATACAAGGATTTATCCATATGTTCTGCCAAGCTCTACACACGCCATAACCAACGCGCCAACCCCATGAAGATCATTCTCGCATTGCTGCCTTTCCACATAGTGCTTATAATCGCCGACACCTGTCCCGATGCAGATCTTGGGCATAACCAGATGTCCTTGTCCATTCATATATACGGATTGAGCCAGGCCGTTAAATCCGTGTCTTGCATGCGAGATCAAGGAAGAATCCAGATAACCGAGACGGATTCCTTTGGCCAAGGTATATATGAAGAGACTGGAGCACGAAGTTTCCAGCCAATTGTCCTCACGGTCCCCTTTATCTATAACCTGATGCCACAGCCCGGTAAGCGGATCCTGATAACGCACCAGCGCCTCACTTAATTCACGGAGCACGACAGCCAGTTCTTCCCTCGCCGGATGATCCTCAGGCAGTAAATCAAGGAACTCCACGATCGACAGCGCATACCAGCCTAACGCGCGTCCCCAAAATTCCGGGGATTGTCCGCTAACCGGATCAGCCCAAGGCATCGTTCTGCTCTCGTCCCAAGCATGATAAAATAACCCGGTTGCCTGATCCTTGGTATGGGAACGCATCAATCTCTCCTGGAACAGCACCTCATCAAATAAATGCGGCTCGTTATACTGCTGTGCATATTTCATCGTGAACACGCCGCCCATATACAAGCCGTCCAGCCACATCTGGTAAGGATAGCGATCCTTATGCCAGTATCCTCCTTCCGTGGTCCGATTCAGCGTAGATAACAGACGGAGCAGCTTATCCGCGGCTGCCCTGTACCGATATTCGGGAAATACAGCATCCAGCTCCATCAGAAGCAGGCCCGCTTGCACGGAATCCAGCTCCCCCCGCTCCAACAGCAGATTCCCGTTGGAATCCACCAGATGATCGACGTAACCCTTTACGTAATCCAAAAACTTTGACTCCCCGCTAAATTTCCACAATTGAGACATACCCACCAGAAATACGCCCTGGTGGTAATGCCACCGCCCTGCGGGCGGCAGCTGCTCGGGCGAATACGTTTCCATGATCGATTGGCAAGCCTTGGTGCCGAGTTCTAAGGGTGACAAGGTCCGATGTTCCTGCTGCTGAGTGGGATTGGACATAGGTGCGCCTCCTCTTTTTTTCTAATCATGTTCCAACAACTCACGCTATAAAATGACGCCATCCTTAAAAATGGATATTTCCCGGAAGCCGTTGCGTTCATTTCTCGTCTGTTCAACGCCCGAGGCTAATTGGACAATATGATTCATGAGTTCCTCATGAAGCTCATCCATGCCTTTACCTTCCAGCAAAGCACCTGCATTAAAATCAATCCAATGTTTTTTGCGAGCGGCCAGCTCGGAATTGGTCGCGATTTTGACGGTTGGGACCGGGCCACCAAACGGCGTCCCCCTCCCTGTCGTGAACAGCACGAGGTGGGCGCCCGCTGCAGCCAAGGCCGTAACCGATACGAGATCATTGCCTGGCGCTTCGATCAGGTTTAACCCCGGCTTTGTTGATCTCACGCCGTAACGGAGAACAGCGGATACGGTGGCATTTCCCCCTTTTTGCGTGCACCCCAGCGATTTCTCTTCCAGGGTTGTGATGCCGCCGTCTTTATTCCCGGGCGAAGGATTTTCATAGATTTCCTGTCCGTGCGATACGAAATATTGCTTGAAATTGTTAATCAGCATCGTAATATCCTTAAACACCTGTTCGTCGGCGGCCCGGTCCATCAGGATCGTTTCGGCTCCAAACATCTCCGGCACCTCCGTCAGTAAAGCGGTGCCACCGTGAGCGGTGATGGTATCCGCAATGCGACCTGCCAGCGGATTGGCTGTAATGCCCGACAGACCGTCCGAGCCGCCGCATTTCAGTCCGATCTTCAGCTTGGACAGTGGAACCGCCGACCTTTTGAAAGTCTCTGCATATTGCACGAGCTCCGAGATGAGGGACAACCCCTCCTCCAATTCATCCTCCATGTCCTGAGCACGCATATATTTGATCCGTTTCCCGTCCTGCTCCCCAATCATGGCCTGCATTTGATCAATCTGATTATTCTCGCAGCCGAGCCCGATAATAAGCACGCCTGCCGCATTGCCATGCTGGGCCAGGGACGAGAGCAGACGCTGGGTATGGTTTAGATCATCCCCAAGCTGCGAGCAGCCGTAGGGATGAGGGAAGTGATAAACCCCGTCAATGCCCCTCCCTTGAAACTGCTGCCCGGCCATGCGCGCTAACAGCTCGCAAGTTTTGTTAATGCAGCCGACGGTGTTGATGATCCAAATTTCGTTGCGGATCCCAACCTCACCGCTCGGTCTGATATACCCCTGGAACGTCGGAGATTCCCCCATAACAGTCGCCGAATCTTCAGGTGCTGTTTTTGCACCAGGCTTATACTGATACTCCACTTCACCGGAAAGTCCAGTCTTCAAATTATGAGTATGGATCCATCTCCCCGGCAAAATGACTTCCTTCGCCAGTCCGATCGAATAGCCGAATTTTAGTACATGGCTGCCCGGCTGTATCAAGCGAAGAGCCACCTTATGACCTTTTGGCACATTCTCGGTTAACTCGATCGCATGCTCCTTCCCGTTCAGAAGCCCGATGGCATGTTCTCCTGCCGACAAAGGACGAAGCGCAACACCGACATCATCCTTGTTGTGAAGTATAACGATGTCGCTCATGTCTCGATCAGCTCCATTTCTTCGATATAACGGCTTACCACTTCATGAAGATGGGATATCCGGTTCAAATCCTCGCCCCATAAAGCCTGATTGCCAAGAATGGATGCCACAAGCTGACGTATACTCCATTCCCCGTCTTCTACCTTTTGCCACGCTTGATAAAATGTCATCAGGCTGTCCGGATCATCTCTTAACAGCATCTGTTCACCATCAAGACGCATTCCGTACCACTGCCCCTCTATCGATTTGGCATGATACAGACGGATCAAGGAGGCCAATCCCCGTGTCATGAGGCTTGGGAGCGTACTGTGCGAACTGACATATTCCTTTAAGCTTGGCAAAAGCCTCACCTTGAACTTGGAGATGCTGTTCATGCCAATATCCTGGAGCTTGTGCCGAAGAAAGGGATTGCGGAATCGCTCCCAAACGGTGTCGGCATATGCCTTGACCTCTTCCGGCGGGAGAGGGACCACGGGGACGATCTCTTGCAGCATTGCGCTGCGAATGTCTTCTCCCCATTCCGTGCTCTCTGCGATCTCTTTCACTTCAGTGAAACCGTGAAGCAAGCCGATGGAAGCCATTAGGGTATGGGTTCCATTCAAGATCCTTACCTTTCTCACCTGGTACGGGGTCAGATCGGATACCCACCTTACCTGGAGACCCGCTGACTGTAGTGGCAGCCTGGACTCCAATGACGGGTCGCCCTCAATAGCCCAGAAATAATAGGGCTCCGCCGTGTTCAACAATCGGTCTTCATAACCCCATTTGTCAAAATAGCGCTCGGCTTCTTCCGGATAACCGGTTACGATCCGGTCCACAAGCGAGTTCAGAAACAGGTTGCTCTCCTCGACCCAGCTCCGAAAAGCTAACGAAAGCTCCCAATCCTCAGCATGCCGCAGCACAATCGATCGCAGGATATCCCCGTTTCGTTCCAGCAGCTCGCAGGGCAGGATCAACAGCCCCTTATGCGGCGAGCCCTCATAACGCTCATAACGCCGATATAAAAGCATGGTCAGCTTGGCGGGGAATGACATCGGCGGTTCCGACGGATTCCAGTCACTGCGCTGATAATCGAGACCAGCTTCCGTGGTATTGGAGACTACGATCTCCAGGGAATCCAGCTCGGCGACGCTCAAGAAATGCTCCCATTCGGCATAGGGGTCAATCATCTCGGAGAACACCGTGATCCATAACTCATCCTCAATCTTCCGGCCATCCTGCAGCCCTCGTGTCAGCAAGCCGTAAATCCCTTCCTGCTCCCGCAGCTGCTCCAGCTTGCGCCGTCCCCCGGGTCTTGGCTGACTGACGGCAACGCTCCCTTGGAACAACCCCTGCCGGTTGCATTCATAGATCATCCAATCGAAGAAACCTCTTAGAAAATTGCCCTCGCCTATTTGAAGCACTTTAACGGGGTAGTTCAACATATCCAACTGATGCTGCTGTTGTAATGGTAAGGAATCCCTTCCTATCAGCTTCAACGCTCGGCCGCGGTCTGTGTTTGCATCCATGCTCTATCTCCCTTCCGTCCGGCCAAATCGGAAATAACGCTCAGCGTTGTTGTAACAAATATCCTGTACGATCCCCCCGAGCCATGGAAGATCATCCGGCGCCTCTCCCCGTGTAACCCACTCTCCGAGGAGATTGCATAGAATCCGCCGGAAATACTCATGCCGGGTATAGGATAAGAAACTTCTGGAGTCGGTCAGCATGCCGACAAATCGGCTTAACAGCCCCATATTGCCGAGTTTGCTCATCTGGTCGACCATGCCGTCCTTGGTATCGTTGAACCACCACGCGGATCCGAACTGGATTTTGCCCGGAATGCCGTCGCCTTGAAAACTGCCGATAAGTGCTGCAAGAATATCGTTATCGCTTGGGTTAAGCGAATAGAGAATCGTTCTCGGAAGTGCCCGCTCTTGATCAAGCCGATCCAACAGCTTCACGAGTGGTACCGCGATTGGACTATCATGAATCGAATCATAGCCGGTATCCGGGCCTAGTTCTCGGAACATCCGGGTGTTATTGTTGCGCTGGGCGTTAATATGAAATTGCATGACCCAGCCGAGTTTCGCGTAAACTTGGCCCAGATAAAGCAGCGTATACGTTTTGAATTGCTCCTCTTCCTGACGGGAAACCCGCTCCCCTTTAAGCGCTTTCAGGAATATGTCAGCCGCTTGTGTCTCCGTAACCTCTTGATAGGGTACGTAATCCAGCGCATGATCGGATACCCGGCCACCAACGGAATGGAAAAACTCAGCCCGCTGCTCAAGTGCCTTCAGGAATGCCGAATACTCCGTAATCTCCATCCGGCTTCGCTCCGCCAACAATTTCACCCAAGGAAGGAATGTCTCCCGGTTAATCTCCAGCCCTTTATCCGGACGGAATGATGGGAGCATCTGAAATTCGGCATCGTCTTCCTCCGCCAGCTTGATATGATATTCCAAGCTATCCGTTGGATCATCTGTCGTACAGACCACTTTGACGCGGCTTGAAACGATCAATCCCCTGGTTGTCAAATCATGTTCCTGCAGACGCTTGTTTGCCGCTTCCCATATCTGCGGAGCGTTCTGTTCATTAATGATATCCTTAATGCCGAACAGTCTTTGCAGCTCCAGATGAGACCAATGGAATAACGGATTGCCGATCGTCATCGGAACGGTGCGCGTCCAAGCCAAGAAGCGGTCATAATCGCTCACACCCGGTCCGCCCGTAATGTATGCCTCTTCCACTCCAGCGGCTCGCATCGCCCGCCATTTATAGTGATCGCCGTTAATCCACGCTTCGGTCAAGTTCTCAAACCGGTGATTGTCAACGATCATTTGCGGACTCAGATGACAGTGGTAGTCGATGATGGGCATGTCTTTTGCATAATCGTGGTACAAGGTACGTGCAGTCTCGTTGTTAAGCAAAAAATGTTCATCCATAAAAGGTCTCATGTTAACACCGCCCGTTTCTGTAGATTTATCTACTATGTTACGGCATCATCAGTTGGATTTCTTCACGTTTATTGCGAATTTGAGGGATTATTCAACATATCTTGCTTTGTTTTAGTAGTAGAAGTTGTTACAATATAACTAAAGAGTTGAATTATACCTCACCATGAAGGCATTGAAACGAAGCGGGGGCGATTATGATATCCAGCGATACCCATACCGTAACCTACGGGGAAGAAGAAGGGGAATTTTACTACCATCGCATTCATCGCACAAAGCCCTTTGAACGAAATAACCATTACCACGGAACCTATGAAATCTACTATTTGGTTTCTGGCGAGCGCAATTATTTTATAAAAGAAAAATTGTACACCATTCGGGCGGGTGACCTCATTCTCATCAATAAATTCGACGTTCATAAAACGTCGGGTCAAGGCGATCCGGAGCATGAACGTATCGTCATTAATTTTAGCGATTCTTTTCTCGGGAAAGGCCACCCGTTGCTGGTATCCGGATTGCTGGGCATGTTTAATCAGGATCGGCCGCTGCTGCGTTTAACCGTTCCAGAGCAAGCGATCATCATGCAAATTTTGAATAAAATGGCCGATGAGATCAGAGAAGGCTCCGCTTCGTACGAGTACATGCTGCAGGTGCTGCTTACGGAGTTATTAATCAAAACCTCTCGGTTAACCCATTCCGCCTCGCTGCCTGCCCACACTTCCTTGAATCCGCTCCATCAGAAAATCACGGACGTCGTTAAGTTTATTCACGCCCATTATGCAGACAAAATCACGCTGCAGCAATTATCCGAAACCTTCTACATCAGTCCGTTCTACCTGTCGCGGATATTCAAAGAAATTACGGGCTTTACAATCATTAATTATCTGAACCTGACCCGCATTCGCGAGGCGCAGCGCCTTCTGATGGATACGGACCTAAAAATCGTGGACATCGCCGAATCGATCGGTTTTGAAAGCCTTACGCATTTTGACCGAACCTTTAAGAAAATGATGAAGATGACAGCAAGCAAATACCGCAAAATGAATAGCATCCCGTGAACCAACAAAAAAGGAAGCGATCAACCCAAAATTTGGGATTGCTCGCTTCCTTTTTACGAAGTTAGGGGATTGGCTCCCTTAACTGATTCGATTCTGCTGTTGTTGATATTGCTCCATGGACATCAGCACTTCCCGCGGTTTGCTTCCCTCATAGGGTCCGATAACCCCGCGTGCCTCCATGGAATCAATGAGACGCGCTGCACGGGTATAACCTACCCGCATTCTCCGCTGCAGCAGCGATACGGACGCTTGCTTAGCTTCCAATACGATGGTCACCGCCTGCTCATACAGCTCATCCAATTCTTCTTCATCTGAATTCGAAGATTCCTCAATTTCAGGCACCAACGACTCATCATACTCCGCTTGCCCTTGATCCCGGACAAAATCCACGATGTTCTCGACTTCATGATCACTCATGAAGGCTCCCTGCACTCGAATCGGCTTGGAGGAGCCCATCGGCATAAACAGCATATCCCCGCGGCCAAGCAGCTTCTCAGCGCCCGCCATATCCAGAATCGTTCGGGAATCGACCTGCGAAGACACGCCAAAGGCGATACGCGACGGGATGTTTGCTTTAATGACCCCGGTAATAACATCAACCGACGGACGCTGCGTCGCGATGATCAAGTGGATCCCGGCAGCACGGGCCATTTGGGCCAGCCGCGTAATCGCATCTTCAACATCGTTGGCTGCAACCATCATCAAATCGGCCAGCTCGTCCACGATAACGACGATATAAGGCAATACTGCAGGCAAATTATCCTTCATCAGATTGTTGTAGCCCTCAATATTTCGCGTTCCGGATTTGGAGAACAGCTCATACCGTTTCTCCATCTCTACTACGATTTTCTTAAGTGCCAAGGATGCCCGTTTCGGATCGGTTACCACCGGTGCCATCAAATGCGGAATCCCGTTGTAGACGTTAAGCTCAACCATCTTCGGATCGACCATCAGGAACTTAACCTCATCCGGCTTGGCTTTATACAAAATGCTGGTAATAATGCCGTTGATACATACGGATTTACCCGAACCCGTTGCACCTGCAACAAGAAGATGGGGCATGCGTGCCAAATTACCGACAATCGTCTGACCTGAAATATCACGGCCAAATGCAATCGACAGCTTCGATTCCGATTCCTGGAACGTTGGCGTCTCCATAACCTCTCTCATCGTAACAAGTGAAACTTCGTTGTTCGGCACTTCGATCCCGATGGCTGATTTGCCGGGAATCGGGGCTTCCATCCGAATATCCTTGGCCGCAAGCGCGAGTGCAATATCATCGGTCAAATTGACAATCCGGCTAACCTTAACCCCGATGTCCGGCTGAATTTCATAGCGGGTGACCGACGGCCCCCGGACAACCTCCAGCACCTTGGCTCGAACGCCGAAACTTTCCAGCGTCGCCTCCAGCTTACGGGCTACCTGCATATAATCGTTCTGGTCTCCACCCTTGCCGCCATTGTTCGGTTTGGACAGCAGCCGGAATGGAGGCAGCTTATACGGCTTGGGAGGCGGAGCGGGAGGCGCTGCCGGTGCCGTTCCCTCTTGCGCCCCATCTTCCATAATGGCTGCATTCGACTCGCCATTCGACGTCTCAGGATCTCCCATGGGCTCCGGACTCGCTGCCGTGTTCCCCAGAGGTTCCTCTTGTGCCGAAGGTATCATCGCTTCGTGATCGTCGTACTCGTCATCCAGACGCCCTTCTTGTTTCACCTGCTCAAAGAAATCGCGAATAATCGGCGATGAAGGCACAGATTCTGCTGCAGGAGAGATAATCTCCGCTTCCTCCTCCGGTTGAACCGGACTGTTGAACAAGACGACCTCCTCTTTCTCCTTAGCACCATGCCCGTTACCAACCGTAAATACCGGAGATGCCTCATCCGCATCATCCCGGGCCTCTTCCACTGCTTCGTCCCGCTTGTTGCCTTTGGAACCGAACAGCTGGAAGAATTGCGGCGCTTTGCGGCGCGGCAGCCTCATGCCCTCCATATCATCCAGATCATCATCCTCATCCAGATCCTCCGGCAGCTGCATGCGCTGTTCCTTCGCGCTTGATTTCGCCGCCGCTTTGGATTTCGTCTGCTGGCTGTTTACTTTTTTCTGAATCCGTTCTCCGGCCTTTACAACCCTTACGCGGAACATCCGCATTAAATCAACATAGGACAGGTTGGTAATCAGCATGAAGCTGATCACTAGCATGACAATCATAATCAACTTTGCCCCGATGCTGCCGAACAGCATTAACAGAAAGGCAAACTGCAGCGCTCCAACGTAACCGCCGCTGATGTCTCTACCCATGACGGGATGATGTCCATCATCTGCGCCGGCATGAAGGAGCTCGCCTTGCAAATCACTATGTATCTGGCTCATCGCATTTGACGCATTCAATTGTCCAATCGGGGCCAGCTTCGACTCCAAACCTGCAATACTGCTCATTAAGGTGAGCGATAATACCAAGAGAAGGACACCGGTGCGTCTGCTGTTCCACCGTTTGGGCCATTTCCGGTGAATCATCACCATTAACCCGTAATAGATGCCGATTAGGGGGATGATAAAATAATACTTGCCCAGCAGATATCCAGACATCTTGGACAGGGAACGCCCCACCGGTGCTTCTCCGGATAATGCGATGACCGAAAGTGTCATCAATACAATCCCATAAATTTCATACTTCAATACGGCTGCAAAGGCTGCCTTCTTCTTTCTTTTCCGCTTTGCCAAAAGTGTCACCCCCGAATCCATATTATAGCATAATATTCGGTGGCGTACCTATGTTCTGTTTTCAGCCTTTAGCCTCATTTTCTACCGTCGGAATATAGCGAATTATTGCCCCCGGAGCGTAGCGTGGATTCAAGTAATCTTGAAGCCCGCAGTCCAATAAACGGACAATTTTCGCCTGATCCTCTGCCATGGGTTCAACTTCCATCAGTATTCCTTCCACCCGAACTTCCCTGGACGTAACGGCTGCCTGCTCCCCTTGCAGCATCCCGATCGGATCCAATGGCATGACGCTGTACCATATCATTGCGTAATCCCCCCGGGGCTTATCGTTTTACGTTCTGCAATCATGCTGTTCAACCGGCTTAATGCCTGCCCGATTCCCCCCACTTCGTTCATCAGGCCATATTTTACGGCGTCCGTACCCGAAACCGCGGTGCCGATATCCCTGTTCAATTCACCGGTTTTGAACATCAGATCCTTAAACTGTTCCTCCGTGATCCTCGAATGGCTCGTCACAAAGCGCACGACGCGTTCCTGCATTTTCTCCATGTATTCAAAGGTCTGCGGCACGCCAATGACTAACCCGCTCATACGTATCGGGTGAATGGTCATCGTCGCGCTCTCCGCGATGATCGAGTGGTCTGCTGCTACAGCGATAGGGACGCCGATACTGTGCCCCCCTCCAATGACAACCGTTACGGTCGGTTTGCTGAGCGATGCAATCATCTCGGCAATGGCAAGTCCGGCTTCGACGTCACCGCCAACGGTATTGAGGATGATCAAGAGCCCTTCGATCCGCGGATTTTGTTCAGCTGCCACAAGCTGTGGAATCATATGCTCGTATTTGGTGGTTTTGTTTTGCGGTGGAAGCACGAGATGTCCCTCGATTTGTCCAATGATCGTCATGCAAAAAACGTTGGATTCCCCGCCGCTCGGCAGTCCCGTCTGTCCCAGCTGCTGTATGGTTTCCGTTACGGCCACTTTCTTGCCTTCCTCGGTGGGGAGAACCGGAGGCGCTTCCGTCTCACCAGTCCATCCTGCTTTTCTGTTGCCGGTAGTCCATTGATCGTTGTCCACTGCGCATCCCTGCCTTTATCTTAATGTCTAGCTGCTGCAACCAACACATAGCTAACCCTTAGTATGGCAAATGACGGGACTATTTTATGCTTATAGGGTGCATTCAGCAAGAGATCGTAATTGCAGCAGCCACAAAAAAACTCCTGCCGAAATGACTCGGGAGAAGTTTTGGGATCAACCTATAAAAAGCCCCTCTTTCGCGGGAACCGTCCAATTATTACCTGCGAAAAAGGGGCGACTGTGTGCCTGATTTATTTGTTATCTTGTATCAGACTTCCATAATGATCGGCAAGATCATCGGTCTGCGACGTGTTTGTTCATACAAGAAGCGTCCCAATGCGTCTTTTACACTGGTTTTCAGTGACGCCCATTCATTCACGTTTTCACTCATCAGCTTCTGAAGCGTGCTGGAAACGATACGGTTGGCTTCATCCAGAAGCCCTTCGGATTCCCGTACGTATACGAATCCACGCGAAATAATATCAGGACCGGATACGATGGAACCGTTTTGCTTGCTCAAGGTAACAACAACGACCAGAATTCCGTCCTGGGACAGAAGCTTGCGATCGCGGAGTACGATGTTTCCTACGTCACCAACGCCAAGTCCGTCAATCAGAACATTGCCAGCGGTTACTTTGCCGGCTTTGCGGGCCGAGCCGCCTTGAATTTCCACGATTTCACCGATATCGGTAATAAAAATGTTATCCGGATCAACACCAACGGACTCTGCAAGCAGAGCGTGACGGCGCTGCATCCGGTATTCACCATGGACAGGGATGAAAAATTGCGGTTTCATCAGATTCAGCATCAGCTTGAGTTCTTCTTGGCTGCCGTGACCCGATACGTGGACACCCGAATTGGATCCGCTATAAATCACGTCTGCTCCAAGACGGAACAACTCATCAATTGTACGTCCCACATATTTTTCATTGCCTGGAACCGGTGTCGCTGCAATGATGACCGTATCCCCTGGCAGAATGTCCACCTTGCGGTGAGTAGAACGTGCCATGCGTGTGAGCGCTGACATCGGCTCTCCCTGACTGCCTGTACACAATACGACAACGCGGTCAGCTGCCATTTTGTTAACCTCTTCAGGTTCGATCAGCATGCCGTCCGGAATGTGCAAGTATCCAAGCTCAGCGGCAATGGACACCACGTTGACCATGCTTCTTCCGATAACCGTTATTTTGCGGCCAGTGGATTCGGCTGCGTTGACAACCTGTTGAATCCGGTGCACATTGGATGCAAACGTTGCAACAACAACCCGCTGCTCGGCCTTACGGAAAATATCTTCCAGCACGATACCCACGTTTTTCTCGGAAGGCGTGAAGCCTGGTCTCTCTGCGTTCGTACTATCTGACAGAAGAGCCAATACTCCCTTGCTTCCGATCTCAGCCATACGCTGCAGATCCGCATACTGGTCATTTACCGGAGTATGGTCGAACTTAAAATCGCCTGTATGCACAACATTGCCTTCCGGTGTTTCGATACAGATCCCTACGGAATCCGGAATACTGTGATTGGTCTTGAAGAAGGTCGCTTTCAGTGTGTTTCCGAGTTGTACTTCCGAATCCGCATGAATCAGAATCCGTTTCGTCTCACCAAGCAAATTCGCTTCTCTGAGCTTGTTTTCCACCAATCCGAGCGTCAATTTCGTTCCGTATACAGGAACATTCAAGTGTTTCAATACGTATGGGAGGCCGCCGATATGGTCCTCGTGACCGTGAGTCAGCAAAATCCCTCTCACTTTGTCGCGATTCTCCGTTAAATAGCTAATATCAGGAATAACAATATCAATCCCAAGCATATCTTCTTCTGGGAACTTCAATCCCGCATCCACGACAACGATGTCATTGGCATATTGAATGACATACATGTTCTTCCCGATCTCACCGACGCCGCCCAAGGCAAAAATCGATAGTTTATCGTTGCTTATTTTCTTAGACAAATGTATCTAACCCTCCTATAGTTTTGGACGTCGTACCATTGTTATATTAAATTTCAAAAAAATACCGCACCCAGTCACTTGAATTCATTATACATGATGAAAAAGTGAAAACACAAGTCAACCACCTTCGTGAGCCATAGGATACCCAGAAACAGAAGGGTTTAAAACGAAGAAAGCCACTGCCTTCATTGAAGGCAATGGCTTGGATATGGTAGGTGCGCAGGTTACAAGGAAGACAGCATCTTACGGATAAATGCAGCCTCATTCTCACTAGGAGAAACAAGCGGCAGACGAACGCCGCCGACCTGATAGCCCCGCTCAATCAAAGCGAATTTAACTGCCGCCGGGTTCGGAAGCGGGTCAGGACATTCAAACAGGCCCTTAAACAGCGGGAACAAGGATTGATGCAGCTTGGCGGCTTCCTTCACGTTTCCTTCCACATAGGCTTGGATCATATCCTTCATGCGGGCCCCAGCGATATGACTGGCCACGCTTACGATTCCGTAAGCACCTACGGCCAGAGCAGGAAGTGCCGCGGAATCGTCGCCGGAATAAACGATGAACCCTTCCGGAGCTCCTGCGGCAATGCCGGTGACCTGGTCAATCGAAGCACATTCCTTGGTCGCAACGATGTTCGTTATTTGAGCCAGACGCAAGGTTGTGGCCGTGCTTAGGCTGATGCCCGTCCGTCCAGGCACATTGTACAGCATGACAGGCAAGGAAGTGGCCTCAGCGACCGCCTTAAAGTGCTGGTAGAGCCCTTCCTGGTTCGGCTTATTGTAGTATGGAGCGACAAGCAGAATACCGTCGACGCCGCAGCTTTCCGCTTTTTTCGTCAATTCTGCAGAATGTGCCGTATCGTTGCTGCCTGTACCTGCGATGATCTTGCTCCGTCCACCTGCCTGCTTCACTGCGAACTTAAACAGTTCAAGCTTCTCGTTTTCGCTAAGCGTTGGCGATTCGCCCGTCGTTCCTGCAATGACCAGGGAGTCCGACTTTTGTTCCACAATCAGGTGCTCGATCAATCTCGCAGTCTCGTCCCAATTGATCTCACCATTCTGATCAAATGGGGTTACCATAGCCGTAATCAATCTTCCGAAATCCACAATGATTCCTCCTTAAAGCTGTCCCAAACGGGCAAGCTTCCTTCGTAAGTAATCTTATATATAGTATTTCCTATCAAACGTTTAACGAACAGATTCATCTTATGTGCTTATCGGTGAAGTTCGAATTTGTGATGCAAAGCACGCAGCGCTTGAGCCATATCTTCCTTCTTCACAAGCACCCAGATCGTTGTGTTCGAATCTGCCGATTGCAGAATCGGGATATCGTGCTCGCTCAACGATTCCACGATTTTGGCCATGATCCCCGGAACCCCGTTGATCCCGCCGCCAATGACGGACACCTTCGCACAACCGGACAAGCTTTTTGGTTTCAAATCCAGGCTCTGCAGCACTTCAATCGCCTTCTCCGAATCGCTGTCAAACACCGTATAAAGGACTCCTGTAGGGGTAACATTAATAAAGTCCACGCTGATGGAATGTTCCGCCATCGATTTGAAAACCTTCAGTTGAAGACCTTCCGTGCGATCGCACTCCACTGAGATTTGCGTAATATTGCTTACATAAGCAACTCCCGTCACAAAGCGGTCCACGATTCCGGATTGTATATCTCTGAAACCTTCCGGCTGGGTAACCAGTGTTCCCTCATTATCCGAGAAGGTTGACCGCACTCTGACCGGAATTTGGGATTGCATGGCAATCTCAACTGCTCTAGGATGAATAACCTTGGCACCTTGATGAGCCATATTGCAAATCTCCGTATAGCTTACATAGCTGAGCGGCTTCGCATCCTCGACGATGCGGGGATCCGCCGTAAGGATGCCGTTGACATCCGTGTAGATATCAACCATTTCAGCCCGAAGCGCGGCTCCAAGTGCTGTAGCCGAGGTGTCGCTTCCGCCCCTGCCCAGCGTCGTAAAGTCACCCGAATCGGTCTGCCCCTGGAAACCGGTCACGATAACAACCTGATAAGACTCCAACTCTTTCAAAACCCGTTCAGGTTTTACGTCCTTAATGCGTGCATTTCCGAAGTGATCGTCTGTAAGAAATCCGGCTTGGGCACCCGTCAACACCGTCGCAGTTATGCCTTCATGCTGAAGCAGGCTGCACAGCGTTGTGGCTGAGATAATCTCACCGCAGCAGAGCAGCAAATCCCGGTCTCTGTCAGGAAGCGCGTTTCCGTTATGACCGATCCAGTCCAGGAGAGTATCTGTTGCGTAAGGCTCCCCGCGGCGTCCCATAGCCGATACAACCACGACCAATTGGTAGTGATTAGCCAGTTCGCGCTGGATGTGTCCAATAACATGGGTTCTTGCTTGCGGTGATGATAATGAGGTGCCGCCGAATTTTTGAACTAAGATGCGCATAAAATATTCCTCCGTTTATATATGCCCAGGAGACGTAAATTTCGGGCCGACCGACTGAAACGGCCGGCTACTAAGCCTGGCCGTTCCGTTTGTTGACGATGATTTCCGCGATTTGCACGGCATTCCATGCAGCACCCTTCAGAAGATTATCTGAAACGATCCACATGTTAAGTCCACGCTTATGTCCCAGATCGCGGCGAAGCCTTCCTACGAATACATCCGGTTTCCCCACGGCATCCGTAGCAAGCGGATACGATTGTGCCGATGGATCGTCAACCAGCGTAACACCGGGTGCATTCGACAGAAGCCGATGAACTTCTTCCAGATCATAGTCATTCTTGAATTCAACGTACACGGATTCCGAATGCCCGCTAACGACCGGGATACGTACACAAGTAGCCGTCACTTCGATGGATTCGTCGCCCATAATTTTTTTGGTCTCGCGGACCATCTTCATTTCTTCCAAGGTATAACCATTCTCTGTAAATTTATCGATCTGCGGAATCGCGTTAAAGGCGATTTGATGCTTCACAGGCAGCGATCCAACAGGTAAAATGTCAGGCTGCACCTTTTGGCCGTCAAGAATCTCCTTGCTCTGGCGCAGCATTTCATCAATGGCTTGGTGTCCGGCGCCAGAAACGGCTTGATAGGTTGAAACGATAATGCGGGATATGCCGTATGCGTCATGAAGCGGCTTCAGCGCGGCTACCATCTGAATCGTCGAGCAATTCGGATTCGCAATAATACCGTTATGTTCATCAATCTTCTCGGCGTTTACCTCCGGCACGACCAGCACTTTATCCGGATCCATGCGGAAAGCATTGGTGTTATCGATGCATACCGCTCCATGGCGTACCGCATGTGGCGCCAATGCCTTACTTACATCGCCGCCCGCACTGAACAGCGCGATATCGATTCCCGCAAAACTGTCAGGGGTTGCTTCTTCCACAAGGATCGCTTGGCCGTTGAAGTTCAATACTTTACCGGCGGATCTTGCAGAGGACAACAGCTTTAACTCCGCAATCGGAAAATGACGCGACTCCAACAGCTTGAGAATCTGTTGCCCGACTGCGCCGGTTGCTCCAACAACGGCCACATTATAATGATGCTCGGTCATCTGGCTAAACTCCCCTTCATGAATGGAACTGCGGCTGTCGCTTTTCTATGTTGCCCTTGTTGTTCAAAAGGCTTAATCGCGGTTAATGCGAATATTCAACGATCATCGGCTGCAGCTGTTTCCCTTCCAGTGCCGCATAACAGGCTTCCGGAATCAGATTCATTTTGGCGACAAGCGAGTTCGGCTTCTGCTGTGGATTATCCTGTCCGTACGGGACAAAATATATGTTTTTCGTTACAAGCAGCTTAGCGATATTCGCCGCATTCAGTCCAAGGCCATCATTCGTTGAAATTGCCAGAACCAGCGGTCTGCAATTTCTCATCTGCGCCTTGGCTGCCATTAAAACAGGGCTGTCAGTCATCGCATTGGCCAGCTTGCTGGTCGTGTTTCCCGTGCATGGGGCGATAACCAGAACGTCAAGAAGCTTGGATGGACCTAGTGGTTCCGCCTCCACAATTGTAGAAATAATATCATTCCCGGTTATATCTTTCAACTGTTTCTGCCAATTCTCCGATGTGCCGAATCGGGTATCGGTTGTCATGATGGTGCTGGACACAATCGGCACCACGTTCGCTCCACCATCTTTGAACCGCTGGATCTGCGGCATCACTTCTTCAAGCGTGCAGTGCGATCCTGTCAGGGCATAACCCACTGTTATTCCATTCCAATTCATCTACGCATCCCCCCGAATCTTGATTTCTTCAGAAATCAGCTCCACCAGCGTGTTGGCCATAATGATGCCGGCTGTTTTAGGAGCCACGATTCCGGGTAGTCCGGGTGCGAGCATAGCTTTGATACCCCGTTTTTCGGCATAGCGAAAATCGCATCCGCCGGGTGCAGAGGCAAGGTCGATGATGACAGCCTCCCGAGGCATTTTCGAGATGATTTGTGCTGTGACTATCATAGTAGGAATCGTGTTAAAAAGCAAGTCAATATCCGACACATAAGAGCTCAGATCCCTTACCAGGAAGGGCTTCCAGCCCATTTCCTCAGCTCTGGCATAGTGTTCCGATTTGCGTACGCCCATCCGAATTTTGGCACCTAGGCCTTGCAGGCTGCGCGCCATTGTGAATCCTGTCCGTCCCATGCCAAGCACCATGCTAGTTGATCCGTGAATCGTAAAATCCGTGTTTTGGATCGCCATCATCAGTGCCCCTTCCGCTGTCGGAATGGAATTATAGATGGCTACATCGTCCCTCTCCAAAATCTCTACCAGCTTGATCTTATATTTGTCACATAGCGAGCGTAAATAGGGTTTCGCCATGCCTGTATAGATCACTCCATGTCCGGGCATCGCTGCGATATGTTCCTCCTGCAGTCGCAATGGCCCTTCTGAGAACAGCGCGCTGACACGTCCCTCATCATCACATCCCACGACAGGCAGGATCAGAGCATCGGCATTCGATAACAGCTCTGGCGTGAGCGGCTCGCGAGTCACTCCCTGAAAAGAATCCTGCAGTTTCTCAAACCCGGCGATCATGACGGAGGCATCCATCTCAGCGCATTTTCTTATGACCTCAATTTGCCTTGCGTCTCCTCCAACAAAGACGGTCCGGACTCCAGTCAGCATGGAAGGCCTCGCTCCTTTCTTCTAACCAATGTATAAACCATCTTATGCCGCCGCCTATATGGTGGTGAGCGCATTTCAATTAAACTACCGCCTTAACGCAATAAATACCGCTATAAACGACGAGGCCGGGACCGAATCCATTTCGCATGATGGCTAATGTAAAAAAACACCGCCCGGCATAAGCCGGAGCGGTGTGCGTGGTAAAACCATGATGATAATACCCATTAATTGTACATGATACGGTTTACTTGCCGGTGTGACCGAATCCGCCTGCACCCCGTACGGTGCCCGACAACTCGTCAACTTCCATGAATTCTACGGCAGGGACGGTTTTAAACACCATCTGGGCGATGCGTTCATTACGCTCAATTGCAAACGGTTCTTGTCCCAAATTCACCAGCAGCACCTTCACTTCCCCGCGATAATCAGCATCAATCGTACCCGGAGAATTCAGGCAGGTAATGCCATGCTTGTAGGCCAGTCCGCTGCGCGGACGGATTTGAGCTTCAAGCTCGGCCGGCATGGCAATCGCAAAACCGGTCGGGATCAGTTTGCGCTCACCGGGGTTCAATACCACCGGCTCGTGAACCGCCGCATGCAGATCAAAACCTGCGGCTAGTTCGGACATTTTTACGGGAAGTTTCACATCTTCATTACCTGGCAATCTATTGATTTGAACGTAGTGCAACAAATTCATTCCTCCTAAGTACATTCAGTGCTTTATCTGAAGTTCCTACCATCGCTAGTGCATATGGAGTCCCAAACATACGGTCAAGAACCGCGTCGACATCCTTCATCTCCACCTGTTCAATCCGCTTAATGATTTCATCCAGGCTGAAATGGCGACCCAGCATCAGTTCGTTCTTACCCAAGCGATTCATACGGCTGCTCGTGCTCTCCAAACTCAGGATGAGACTGCCCTTCAGTTGTTCCTTCCCTTTGCGCAGCTCTTCCTCCGTCATCCCGTTCTGTGCCAGATCTTGCAGCATTTCCGTGGTCAGCTGAAGGACTTCCTTTGTCTGCTTGGGCGCTGTGCCTGCATAAATGGTGAACATCCCGTTATCTGCGTGCGAACTATGATAGGAGTATACCGAATAAGCCAATCCGCGTTTCTCCCGGATTTCCTGAAACAAGCGTGAACTCATGCCGCCGCCAATGGCATTGTTCAACAATACCATTGCATACTGAAGCTCGTCTCCGATGGAGCAGCCGGGAAACGACATGCAGATATGATTCTGCTCTGTTTTCTTCTTACGGAATTGAACACCGTCCAAAAAGGCGGGCACGTCTAGCAGCTCGGAGCTGCCGTGATTGGAAAAGCCGCCAAAATGACGTTCTAACAGCTCGATCACTTCATCATTAATGTTGCCTGCCAAGGCAATCACCGTGTTCTCAATGGTATAGTGTTTGTCCATGTAAGCTCTCAGCGCTTGCGAATCCATCGATTCAAGCCGTTCCTTCGTGCCGAGAATCGGATAAGCCAGCGGATGATCGCCGTACGCCGATAACGACATCAGGTCATGAACCAGATCATCCGGCGTATCCTCATACATCGCGATCTCTTCCAGAATGACATTCTTCTCCTTGGCTAACTCGCCCGCATCCAGCTTCGAGTTGAAGAACATGTCGGACAATACGTCAACCGCAATCGGAAAATGCTCATCCAGCACCTTGGCGTAATAACACGTATATTCCTTGGACGTAAAAGCGTTGACGTTTCCGCCGATAGCATCAAATTCTTCAGCAATGGCGCGGGCGTCAAAGCGCTCCGTCCCTTTGAACATCATGTGCTCTATAAAATGCGTAATCCCGTTGATGTCCTCCGATTCATTGCGGGATCCGGTCTTTACCCAAATACCGAATGAAACCGAACGACTTGTCGGGATTTGCTCCATAACCACTCTCAGGCCGTTAGACAATTGTATTTTTTTCACGAGGGCCCCCCTAACTGTTCCATCCAGGATCACTTTAGCTGATTACCAGCCTCATGCCATCCATTCATTCTATCAAACTTTACCATACGGCTCAACTTCCCTTCGGCATGATTCGCTCAGGAGAAAGCGTCTGGCTGACGGTTCCAATTTCCAGCCCTTTGGCCCGTATTCCGTCAATCATTCCCTTTAATGCTTGGGACGAGGAATCGGTGGGGTGCATCAAAATCAGGAAACCCGGCTCCACCTTCGTAGCGATCTTCTGTACGACTGCATCCGGTGCAGGATGCTTCCAATCCACCGTATCGAGCGTCCATAGGACCGTCTTCAATCCCCTTGCCTGGGCGATGGATACGGTCTGCTGATTAAAATCACCGGAAGGCGGCGCGAACCATTTGTTCTCTACCCCGAGGCTTTCTTTAAGCAGCTCCTGCGTCTTCGCAATTTCCAGCTCCGCCCGATCCCTGCTGAGACGACTCATATTCGGATGCGTATAGGCATGATTCTCCACCTCATGACCTCGTTTCAGAATTTCACCGGCCAGCTCCGGGTTCTTCTTCAGCCAGCTCCCATCCAGGAAAAAGGTCGTCTTCACATTCTCCGCATCCAGCGTGTCCAGCATCGGCACCAGAAATTCATTCCCCCAGGCCACGTTAATCATCAGCGACACCATTGGCTTGTTGGGGTTGCCCCGATAGATCGGTTGGTCTCCAAGATCATGAAGCGTCACTTTGGCCGGAATTTGCCGGTATACATAAGGGATGGCCTCTCCGGCTTTTCGCTTTTTCGACGATGCTGCTTGGTATGTAGCTTCAATATCGATTTCGAGTCCATTATAACCGGGAATCGCCTTCCACACGGAGTCCACCCTGGCATCCACCGGCTCAATGCGTGATTTTGCCGCGGCGGCTTCGATTTGACTCAATAAATCCAGGTCTACTGCCGTCTCTGAACCGCTAACGAGTTGCCCCTCGGGTTTAATCTGCAGTCCCGAAACATATCCCCAGGCCCCGCTGAACACAGCAACAGCCGACACCATTGCGGCACCGGTTAGCAGCACAACCATCTTTTTTCCATTCATGGGCATATCCACCCTCCCCTTGAGAAGCTTTGTCCCATTTTATGTAGGTTCAGGAGGAAATATGTGCCGCAAAGTGGGCTTACGCTGTGAAGCCTGTTTCAGATGCTTGTCCAAGAGCTTACGAATCCCATGAGCCGTAATGATTAAAAAAAGAGCCAGAATGATAGGTTCTGCCTCTTTTTGCTTCTATCTATATGCTGTTAAACAAACAAAGCGCGGATTAAGATCCGCTCTTGTTTGTTTCCGCAGTCAAAACCGCTTTGCGAGACAGGTTAATCCGTCCCTGCTGGTCGATTTCGGTAACCTTCACGGTAATGACGTCACCGATGGCAACCACGTCCTCTACCTTCGCTACGCGCTCAGTTGAGAGCTGGGAGATATGAACAAGCCCGTCTTTGTTAGGCAGGATTTCAACGAACGCGCCGAATTTCTCAATTCGTTTTACAGTACCTGTATAGATTTCGCCAACAGCTACCTCACGCACGATGCCTTCGATAATCGAAAGAGCCTTTTTGTTCATCTCATCGTTGGAAGAGGCAATAAACACGCGGCCGTCTTGTTCGATATCGATCTTCACGCCGGTTTCTTCGATGATTTTGTTGATGATCTTGCCGCCGGCGCCGATCACGTCGCGAATTTTGTCCGGATTGATCTGCATCGTAATAATCTTAGGCGCATATTGGGACAACGTTTCTCTTGGCTTTTGAATGGCTTCTGCCATTTTTCCAAGGATATGCATGCGTCCTTCTTTTGCCTGCTGCAGGGCTTCCTGCAAAATCGCGCGGTCGATACCGTCAATCTTGATATCCATTTGAATGGCGGTAACTCCGTCAGGTGTCCCTGCAACCTTGAAGTCCATGTCGCCGAGATGGTCTTCCATCCCTTGAATATCCGTCAAGATGGAAACATGATCTCCGTCTTTAATCAAGCCCATCGCTACGCCGGCTACAGGTGCTTTAATCGGTACCCCTGCATCCATCATAGCAAGTGTGCTTGCACAAATACTTGCTTGGGAGGTCGAACCGTTCGATTCAATAACTTCAGATACGAGACGAATCGTGTACGGGAATTCCACTTCATTCGGAATGACCTTCGACAACGCACGTTCACCGAGTGCACCATGACCAATTTCACGACGGCCCGGAGCGCGAAGCGGACGTGCTTCCCCTACGCTGAACGGCGGGAAGTTGTAATGGTGCATGAAACGCTTGGTCTCTTCCAGATCGATTCCATCGAGAATCTGTACATCACCTAGAGCACCGAGTGTACACACGCTAAGAGCCTGGGTTTGTCCACGTGTAAACAGACCGGAACCATGCGTTCTAGGCAGCAGGCTGGTATCGCAATCGATAGGACGGATCTCAGACAGACCACGACCGTCCGGACGAACCTTGTCATGCGTGATCAAACGTCGAACTTCTTCCTTCACGATATCGTGAAGCACTTCTTTAACATCCTTCAACAACTCAGGTGTCTCGATATACTTCTCTTCAAATACGGTATATGCTTCATCATTGATAGCGTCAATCGCATCCTGGCGGGCATGCTTCTCCTCAATGCGAACAGCTTCAACAAGACGAGCTTCGGCAAAATCACGCACTTCACGATTCACCGTTTCATTGACCGCATGAAGTTTAACCGCCATTTTCTCTTTACCGCAAGCGGCCACGAGTTCTTCGATCTTGGCTACGATTTTCTTGATTTCCTCATGCCCGAACATGATGGCTTCCAGCATGACTTCCTCAGGAACTTCGTTTGCTTCAGCTTCAACCATCATGATTGCATCTTTGGTACCTGAAACAACAAGATAGATGTCACTTGCTTCCTGCTGCGCAATATCCGGATTCACCACAAAATTGCCATCAACACGCCCTACGGCTACGCCGCCGATCGGGCCGTTAAAAGGCACGTCCGAGATGCTCAAGGCAGCGGAAGTACCGATCATTGCCGCGATTTCCGGCTCGCAATCCTGATCGACGCTCATGACGAGATTCAGAACCTGTACATCATTACGGAATCCTTCTGGGAACAACGGACGAATCGGACGGTCTGTCAGACGGCTGGCAAGAATCGCTTTCTCGCTTGGTCTGCCTTCGCGTTTGATGAATCCACCCGGAATTTTACCGACTGCGTACAAACGCTCCTCGTAGTTGACCGTCAATGGAAAGAAATCCAAATCCTTCGGTTCACTGGAAGCTGTCACTGTACACAGGACTGCCGTTTCGCCGTAACGAACCATCACAGCCGCATTTGCCTGCTTCGCAAGGCGCCCTGTTTCGAACACGAGGGGTCTTCCGCCAAGCTGCATTTCAACACGTGTTTCCATGTAATCCCTCCTCATGGGGATAAATTTTTTTTGAAATCTTCTACCATCAGCATGTCTTTTGCAAAACGCTGTCCACATTTCCTAACCAGAGCCATCCAAACGGTCGAAATCGCAAACCTATGTACAGGAACAACCCGAACCGTATAGAACATTCTCCGTATAGATTGCCCCTGGTTATACTAATTAAGCGAAAATTAGCGAACAGACCACGCCTACAATCTATAAAGAATCTATATTAAGATAACCCCACAAAGTGGAGTTTAGGCTATGAAGCGTACGCAGTACTTTGTGGGGAAGCTCGAAAACGGTAAATTGTACAATACTTAGAAAAGAGCCCGGCTGTGCCGCTGTCGTTCCAAGAAGGACAGTGGACAACCAGGCTGTTTTCGGCACATCTTATGGATGATTAGCGACGCAATCCAAGCTTCTCGATCAAAGCACTGTAACGTTTAACATCCTTGTTTTTCAAGTATGCAAGCAACTTACGGCGTTGGCCGACCATTTTCAACAATCCGCGACGGGAATGATGATCCTTCTTGTGTGTACGCAAGTGGTCAGTCAAGTTCGTAATGTTTTCCGTTAGGATAGCGATTTGCACCTCTGGAGATCCTGTATCGGACTCATGAGTTTTGTGCTCGTCAATCAGTTGTTGTTTACGTTCTTGAGTTAATGCCATCCTGTTCACCTCCCTCATTATAATCGCCGTTGGCCCAGGTACCGACGGTGAGATCGAACATCCAAGCCAAGGTTAGAATTGCCCAATCTTCGGGCAACCTCTAAGAGTATAGCATACTTTACCTAAAAAAGAAAATCCGTTTGCGGACAATTTGTCCCAAAACGTTTATTCACTGACTTTCAAAATTTTGCGGGCCTCGACGGCATCTCGCTGAATCCATTCCACAAGTTCCTGAACCGATTCGAATTTATGCTCCTTGCGGATATATTGAACGATATCCACCGTCATGATCTGATCATACAGATCCCCTTCAAAATCAAACAAATGCACCTCAAAGATAGGCTCTGTGATCCCTTCATGGAACGTTGGCTTCACGCCGATGTTCATCACGCCCGGAATCCAGTTGTGATGCTGATCCGTCCGTGCCCGAACGGCATAGACACCTAGTGCCGGTACCACGAACGGATCCGTCAATTCCAGGTTAGCGGTAGGAAAACCGATCTTCCTCCCCCGCTTCTCCCCATGAATGACCGTGCCGCGGATATGGTAATTCCGTCCGAGCCAGCGGTTTGCATCCGACAGCTGTCCTGTTTTCAAGGCAATTCGTATAGATGAACTCCCCACCTTCTCGCCATCGACCAAGAACGGCGGAACCGTAACGACAGACATCCTGCCTTCACCAAGTGCCTGAAGTTTGACAGCATCTCCGGCGCCTTTATGGCCGAACCGGAAATCAAATCCGACAACCGCCGTTTGAAGATTCAAGGGAAACAGCATCTCTTCAACAAACGTTTCCGGACTCACCTGGGAGAACTCTTTATTAAACTCGACAACGTACAAAATATCGATGCCCATCTCCTCAAGCAGCTGCTGCTTGTCAGGCTGAGGTGTCAGATAACCCTCATAGCTCCCTTTACCAATCACGTCTTTCGGATGAGGATAAAAGGTAATGAGTGCGGCCGGCACTCCATTCTCCCGCGCGATATTGACAGCCGTTGAAAGCACGCTGGCATGTCCCAGGTGAAGACCGTCGAACTGGCCGATTGCAGCTACCTTCGGCTCGGCAGCTTCTCGTACGATATCGGAAGATACAGGATAAGATAAAGAAACAACCCTCATAAAATACTCACCTCCACTCACTAAATCCAGTCGTGCTTAGGAAAATACTTTCACAGGAACGATAGCCCCTGTCTCCTCTTGCCGCTTATAGATTCCCAGAAAGTTTTCCTTTATATCATACAAGCGAATAGGCTCCGAGCTGTCAACAGGCGGTTCCACCGCTCTTGAGGACAAGCGCTGTCCCTGCAGAGCAGCATCCGTTTTCTCTTCAGAAACCGTATGCTTCGGCAGATAATCAATCGCTTGATCCACGGGAATAAGCCGGGTGTGCAGCGTTTCATCCTTCATGAACTGCTCAATTTGCTCCAGGGTTAAGCACTGCTCCTCTGAGATTCCCGCCGATACCGTGCGTACCAGCTTAACCATGACAGATGGCACGCCGAGCTTCCTCCCGATATCCACACAAAGCGTGCGGATGTATGTACCTTTGGAGCACAATACCCGAAAAGAAATTTCCGTATAATCCCCTTCAGCATCAAAATCCGTCATCTCGATTTCATGGATCGTTACGGTCCGGCTCTTGCGTTCCACTGTTTTACCTTCTCTGGCAAGCTCGTATAACCGTTTACCATTGATTTTAACAGCGGAAAACATGGGTGGGATCTGAGAGATCTGGCCTGTAAAAGATTGAAGCGCTTCAAGCGCCTCCTCCCTGGTCACACGAACTTCATCTGCCGTCTCCACCACACTCCCGGTAATATCCTCGGTATCCGTCGAATATCCGAGACGTAGGACCGCATGATACTCTTTAGGCAGTTCCTGCAGGTATTCCACAACTCGGGTAGCTCTCCCCAGGCATAACGGCAGCACGCCCGTGACTTCGGGGTCCAGCGTACCCGTATGTCCGATTCGCTTCAAACGAACCATTCCCCGAACCTTCGCTACCACGTCGTGGGATGTCCAGCCTGCTGGTTTGTGAACGGCCAAGATGCCTTCTAATTGCGTCATAGCTTTAATCTCACCTGCTCTACTACTTTAGGGATGATGTCGTGCAGGGAGCCTTCAATGCTGCAACCGGCTGCCCGAACATGGCCGCCTCCTCCAAATATCTGGGCTAATGCCGCAACATCCACTTTTCCGGCTGAACGCAAACTCGCCTTAACCATTCCGGACTTTAGCGACTTGAACAGAATCCCGACTTCAACTCCCTGAATGTTTCGGGGGTAATTGACTATCCCTTCCAGATCCTCGCTCACGGCGCCGCATGATTCCATAAACTCAGGCGTTACGTATACCCAGGCTATTTTACCGTCATCCGACACGCTTAACGTATTTAACGCCTGAACCAGCACCTTCATCTGTGGAAGCGTCATTTCCTCTAGTAACGTTTCCGCAATTTCGGGTCCGTTCACGCCGTAGGACAACAAATTGGAAGCGATGCTCATGACCTTGGGCGATGTATTCGAATAACGAAAACCGCCGGTATCCGTTAGCAACCCCGTATAAATCGCCGTTGCAATTTCGGCATCCCAGTTCACTTCAAACAAATTCAGCAAATCATAAAGGATTTCTGCGGTTGCTGCCGCTTCCGGCACGACCAGGTTGACGGTTCCATATCGATCATTCGTTGGATGATGATCAATATTAACAATGCTTGCATGATCGGCAAATACCTGCTTCGTGTAGCCTACTCTAGCAAAATCTGCACAATCGACACAAATGACGTGTGAGAACGTTCTTCCTGGCTGCTGTTCAGACAGATTGAGAATGTCTTCTGCATGCCACAACATTTTCATGCGTTTTGGAATGGGCCCTTCATTAATCATCGTGAATTTCTTGCCCAGACATGAGAGAAGCCAGCCCACCGCAAGGGTGGAACTGACTGCATCTCCATCGGGCTGAACATGCGACACAACCAAATAATCATCGTGCTCCAGCAGGAATGATTTCACCTGCTGCAGCTCTTGTTCATAGGTCTGCATTCGCCCTCTCCTTTATAAAAACGAACTACTCTATTTCTCTTCGCGATCCACGATTTCGGTCAGCAGCTTCTCGATATGGCTGCCATACGCAATGGAATCATCGAATTTGAAGATCAGCTCCGGCACATGCCGGAGTCGAATCCGCTTGCCCAGCTCGGAGCGGAGAAAGCCGCTTGCCTTATCCAACCCTTTCAAGGAGGCTGCCTTCTGCTCGTCGTCGCCGAGCACACTCAGGTATACCTTCGCTTGAGACAGGTCATTGGTAACGTCAACACCGGTCACTGTAATGAAACCGATTCTTGGGTCTTTCATCTCCGTTTGGATCAGTTGGCTGAGCTCTTTTTTAATCTGCTCGCCTACGCGCCCAGTTCTGATTTTTGCCATGGTCTGATCACCTCATTCGTTAGCGCTCTACCGTCTCCATGATGAAGGCTTCGATTACGTCCCCTTCTTTGACGTCGCTATAGCTTACCAAGGTAATACCGCACTCATAACCCTGTGCCACTTCTTTAGCGTCATCTTTAAAACGCTTGAGGGAATCGATCTTGCCTTCATGAACGACAATGCCGTCACGGATCAAGCGAGCTTCTGCGTTACGCGTAATTTTACCGGATGTCACCATACATCCTGCAATCGTACCCACTTTGCTCACTTTAAAGGTGCTGCGGACTTCCGCATGACCGATCACGGTTTCTTTGTACTCCGGATCGAGCATCCCCTTCATAGCTTGCTCAATTTCCTCGATTACATTATATATTACACGGTGCAGACGAATATCAACCTTTTCCTGCTCGGCGGTTTGCTTCGCTTGAACGTCCGGACGAACGTTAAAGCCGATAACAATCGCGTTGGAGGCAGCTGCCAAAATAATGTCGGATTCCGTGATCGCCCCGGCACCGCTGTGGATAATTTTGACGCGAACGCCTTCCACCTCGATTTTGTTCAAGGAACCTTTCAGCGCCTCAACAGAACCTTGTACGTCACCTTTGATAATCACGTTAAGATCCTTGATCTCACCGTCTTTAATGTGTTGGAACAGATCATCCAGCGTCACGCGGGTATTCGTGTTCAACTCGGATTGACGATGGGTAATTGCACGCTTATCAGCGATATTACGCGCTTTACGCTCATCCTCAAACACCATAAACGGATCGCCGGCGCCCGGAACTTCAGTCAAACCGGTAATTTCAACCGGTGTTGAAGGACCCGCTTCTTTTAATCGACGGCCCTTATCGTTCACCATCGCACGAATACGTCCAAAGCAGTTGCCCGCTACGAAGGCGTCGCCCACTTTCAATGTGCCATGCTGAACGAGAATACGTGCTACCGGACCTCTGCCTTTATCCAGCTCAGCCTCAATAACGGTACCGCGTGCGCGTTTGTCAGGGTTTGCTTTATATTCATTCACTTCTGCTACCAGAAGTATCATTTCAAGCAAGTCTTCCAGACCCATCCGCTGTTTCGCCGAAACGTTAACAAAGATGGTATCTCCGCCCCACTCTTCGGGCACTAGCTCGTATTCCGTCAATTCTTGTTTGACTTTATCCGGATTAGCGTCCGGTTTATCGATTTTGTTCACGGCAACGATGATCGGCAAACCTGCTGCTTTCGCATGGTTAATGGCTTCGACCGTCTGTGGCATCACGCCGTCGTCAGCCGCAACCACGATGATTGTCATATCCGTTACTTGTGCACCACGGGCACGCATGGCCGTAAACGCTTCGTGACCCGGTGTATCCAGGAACGTAATCTTCTTGTTATTGATCTCGACTTGGTAAGCACCGATATGCTGCGTAATACCGCCAGCTTCGCCACTGGATACGTTCGTGGAACGGATCGCATCAAGCAGCGTCGTTTTACCGTGGTCGACGTGACCCATAATGGTAACGACCGGTGGACGCTCCTTCAGTTCTTCCGGAGCATCGTTTTCTTCAACGGTCTCAAAACGATCTTCCTCTACCGGAATTTTCACTTCGACTTCTACACCGAATTCGCCAGCAAGCAATAGAATCGTATCGATATCCAGCTCCTGGTTAATGGTGGCCATCACGCCGAGGAAAATCAGCTTCTTGATGACTTCGGAAGCGTCCTTATGAAGCAGCTTCGCCGTTTCACCGACGGTCATGTTGCCACGGACGATAATTTTCTTCGGCGTGTTGTCGATTTTCTCACGAGGCGGCTGCTGATTATGTTGATTCCGGCCGCGGTTGTTCTTTCCACCGCGATTGTTGCCACGGAATCCTCCCTGACGGTTGTCATCAAAACGCTTGGAGTCTGAACGATTGTTATTGTTGTTTCTGGAACCGCGGTTCTGGCCGTTGCTATTATTGTTATTGCTATTAGCTCCTGAGAATCCGCCTCCGGTTCCACCCGGCTTGCTCTGCGGACGAGCCCCGCCTTGGTTGTTGCTGCCCTGAGGACGCGCTCCACCTTGATTACTACCTTGCGGACGTGATCCGCCTTGATTATTGCCTTGCGGACGTGCGCCGCCTTGACCTCCGCCCTGAGGACGTGATCCGGTCTGCGTGCTGCCGCCTGGTCGGGATGCTTGGCTACGATTGTTCTGCTGACTTCCTTGTGCGGAGCCAGACTGATTTCTTCGGGTATCCTGCCCTCCTTGGGGACGCTGGGAACCTGAAGCATTCTGAGTGTTTTGATTCGTTCTACTATTCATACCTACCTGCTTTTCCTGTTGTTTTTTGGGCTGGCTTTGACCTTGTTGTTCTGGTGCTTTCTGTCCTGAATGACGCATACCGTCCTGCCCATTACGGTTGCCTTCGGCACTCACGCTAGCGGAAGTACCTTCTGTTTTTGCATTGGATACAGTTGCAGCCGCATTGGCTCCGGAAACCGCTGGTTTACGATTCTCGGTACGGGAAGCGTCTCCACTATCCCGCTTGGCTGCTGCATTCGATTTGATATCTTTGAAAAACTGCTCTACCTTGGACACCGTATCGTTTTCCATTACGCTCATATGGTTATTGACCGGAATGTTCAAACGTTTAAGGATCGTGATGATTTCTTTACTGCTCATGTTCAACGATTTAGCATATTCGTATACTCGAAGTTTATTGTCTTTGTTTTCCTGTTTACTCAATATACTCCACCTCCGACATTGTCTCCAGTTTCTTGGAGATCATTTCTGCGAATCCTTGATCCGTAACTGCCAGCACAACCCGCTCGGGTTTACCTACACTTGTGCCCAGACTTTCCCGGTCAAATCCGATTACCAGAGGGATATTGTAAGAACCGCATTTATCGCGGAACTTCTTTGTTGTATTAACTGAGGCGTCACCCGCCAGAATAACCAATTTTGCTTCAGAAGACCGGATGGCTTTGAGCACGATCTCATCCCCGGTAACCACCTTACCTGCCCTCATGGCCAGGCCGAGCTGAGAAAGCGCCCTATTCATCATCGGCAGCACTCTCTTTTGCAGCGAGGAATTCATCTTCCACCTTGATGAAATCCTGTGCCAACTGTTCATAGATCTCAGGTTTCACATGTTGTTTCAACGCTCGATCCAGTGCTTTATTTTTGTGTGCCAGCTTGAAGCAGGAAACTTTGCCGCATAAATACGCTCCCCGTCCCGACTTTTTGCCGGTGAGATCAATCAGAACAGCATCCTCGGGAGTCCTAACAATCCGGATTAGCTCTTTTTTCGGCATCATTTCCTGACACGCTACACATTTACGCAGCGGTATCTTTCTCTGTTTCAAGACGACAACCCCCTGTCATTTGGAATTAATCGACAGAGACGGAATCCTGGTGCATTTCACCTGATTGGGACTTCGGTCTGCCAAATTCCTGCTCCGCCTGACTTTCGCTCTTAATATCGATCTTCCAGCCTGTCAGCTTCGCCGCGAGACGAGCATTCTGGCCTTTGATCCCAATCGCAAGCGAGAGTTGATAATCCGGAACAATTACGCGCGCCATCTTCTCATCTTCAAATACTTGAACTTCAAGTACTTTGGATGGGCTCAGCGCATTGGCCACGTATTCTTCAACCTGATCGGAATAACGCACGATGTCAATTTTTTCGCCGCGAAGCTCATTGACAATCGTCTGTACGCGCATGCCCTTAGGTCCGACGCAAGAACCAACCGGATCGACTTCATCGTTACGGGAAAATACCGCAATTTTGGAGCGGAATCCAGCTTCGCGCGCAACCGAGCGGATTTCAACAACGCCGTCAAAGATTTCCGGCACTTCAAGCTCGAACAGGCGCTTCAAAAGGCCCGGATGCGTACGGGACAGCATAATTTGCGGACCCTTGGTTGTGTTCTCAACCTTGGTAATGTACGCTTTGATCCGGTCGCCATGCTTGAACTTCTCGTTAGGCATAAGCTCGGTAAGCGGCAAGGCCGCTTCGATCTTGCCAAGGTCGATATAAATGTTACGCAAATCTTGACGCTGCAGCGTACCCGTTACGATATCATCTTCCTTGTCAATAAAAGCGCTGTAGATCAGGCCGCGCTCGGCTTCTCTAATGCGCTGGGTAACAACTTGCTTTGCCGTTTGAGCTGCAATCCGTCCAAAATCACGCGGCGTAACCTCGATTTCCGCTATATCTTCAATCTGAAAATGCGGATTGATTTCCCGGGCCGCATGCAGCGAAATTTCAGTCCGCGGATCCAGCACCTCGTCCACAATCAGCTTCCGCGCGAACACCTTGATGACACCCGTATTGCGATTCATGTCTACCCGTACATTTTGCGCCGTGTTGAAATTGCGCTTGTAACTCGAGATCAGTGCCGCTTCAATGGCTTCAAATAGCACATCCTTGCTGATGCCCTTTTCTCTTTCCAACTCATTCATCGCTTCAATAAAATCCATACTCATTGAAAATCGGTTCCCCCTTTCAAAACTTCCGTTTAAAAAATGATGGCCAATCTGGCACTGGCTACTTTTGCATATGGAATCACGTGCTGCTTCTTGACGGTTTGAATGACTAGCTCCTCATTATCAAAGGATTCCAGCTTGCCTTCAAACTCTTTCAACCCGTTAATCGGCTCGTATACCGTAACAAACACGTTCTTGCCGACCGACTTCGCAACATCCTCTTTTTTCTTAAGGGGACGTTCCGCGCCAGGAGAAGAGACTTCAAGAAAATAAGCTGTCGGGATCGGATCGTTCTCGTCCAGCTTCTGGCTCAGGTATTCACTGATTAAACCGCAATCGTCAATGTCAATGCCGCCGTCTTTATCAACAAACACGCGCAAGAACCAGTTGCTTCCTTCCTTAACGTATTCCACATCTACCAGTTCAAAGCCGTGTTCGTCCAAATACGGCTGCACCATTTCTTCCACAGTCGTTTTAATCTTTGATGTGCTCAAAGAACATAACCTCCAAGTTGATTTCCTATATACCAAAGAGTAAAGAGTGGGTTGCCCCACTCTTTACACAACGGTTTTATCTCCATGATTACCAAAAAAATTATAACATAGTCTGGTAATAGTGACAAGTATGACTCCTTGACTGTCAAGGCGTCACGGCAATGACGGGATGACAAGAATCAGAACAATGATAACTGATTGCTCTCCGGCAGACCGCGGAAGCATCCCATTTGGGTCAACAGCTCCACGGCGGTTTTGCTTGCCTTCGATTTTTGCTGGAAATCCTCTATGGAGAGGAATTCACCGAATTCACGTGCGGCAGCAATATTGCGGGCGGCATTATCACCGATCCCCTGCAGTGCGGAGAACGGCGGAATGAGCGAATCTCCATCCACCTTAAATCGGAGCGCATCCGATTCATACAGATCGATGTTCTTGAACGAGAAGCCCCTTGCCGTCATTTCCAGCGCCATCTCCAGAATCGGCAGCATTCCTTTTTCCTTCGGGCTTGCTCCGAAGCCCAGCTGCTCGATTTCTTCAATTCGGCGATAGATCGCCTCATAGCCCTGACAGCATAATTCGATATCGAAATCCTCGGCTCGCACCGAGAAGTACGTTGCATAATATTCGATCGGATAATAAAGCTTGAAGTAAGCCGTCCGCACCGCTGAGATAACATACGCGGCGGCGTGGGCTTTCGGGAACATGTACTGGATTTTGAGACAGGAATCAATGTACCACTGCGGCACTTTGCATTTCTTCATCTCGTCAATCCATTCCTGCGACAGCCCCCGGCCTTTACGCACGCTTTCCGTAATCTTAAATGCGAGGCTCGCGTCCATGCCCGCCTTATAGATCAGGAACAACATGATATCGTCGCGGCAACCAATAACGGTTTTGATGTTGCATGTACCATTCTTGATGAGCTCTTGAGCGTTGCCGAGCCAAACGCCGGTTCCGTGTGACAGACCCGAGATTTGCAACAAGTCGGCAAAACTCGACGGCTGCGATTCCACCAGCATCTGGCGGACGAATTTGGTGCCCATCTCCGGCACGCCGAAGGTGGCCACCGGCGAGCGTATTTGCTCCGGCTTGACGCCCAGCGCCTCCGTTGAGTTGAACATGCTCATTACTTTCGGATCGTTCATCGGAATGGTCGTTGGATCCACGCCGGTCAAATCCTGAAGCATCCTCATCATGGTCGGATCATCGTGCCCGAGAATATCAAGCTTGAGCAGGTTCGCTTCAAAGGCGTGATAATCAAAATGCGTCGTTTTCCACTCTGCGTTGACATCGTCCGCGGGAAATTGCACCGGCGTGATCTCTTCCACTTCGATGTAATCCGGCACAACGACAATACCGCCGGGATGCTGGCCTGTGCTCCGCTTGACACCGGTACAGCCTGATGCCAGCCGGTTCAATTCCGCGCCCCGCCAGCGCTTGTTGTTGTGTTCCTCATATTTTTTGGCGAAGCCAAACGCCGTCTTCTCTGCCACGGTGCCGATGGTACCGGCACGGAATACGTTCTCCTCGCCAAACATCTCTTTGGTGAAATTATGGGCATGCGGCTGATATTCACCGGAGAAGTTCAAGTCAATATCGGGAACCTTATCCCCTTTAAAACCCAGGAAGGTTTCGAATGGTATATCCTGTCCCTCGCCTTTCATCATGTTTCCGCATTCCGGACAAGCCTTGTCCGGCAAGTCGAATCCACTCGGCACGCTGCCGTCCAGGAACCATTCGCTGTGCTTGCAGTCGCTGTTCAAGCAAATGTAATGGGCCGGAAGCGGGTTAACCTCGGATATGCCGAGGAATGTGGCAACGACGGATGAGCCTACGGAACCCCGTGAACCAACCAAATAGCCGTCCCGGTTCGATTTCTTAACCAGTTTCTCGGAAATCAAATAGTTCGCTGAGAAACCGTACTTAATGATCGGCTCAAGCTCTTTCTCCAACCGGGCCACTACGACTTCCGGCAAGTTCTCGCCATAAATGGACTTGGCCGTGTCGTAGCAGGTGTTGCGGATTTCTTCATCCGCGCCATCCAGAATCGGCGTAAACAGCTTATCCGGGAACAATTCCAACTCTTCAAAGCGGTCGGCCAGCTCGCTAGTGTTCGTTACAACAACTTCATAACATTTGTTTTGTCCCAAAAACTCGAACTCTTCGAGCATCTCTTCCGTAGTCCGAAAATGCGCGTCAGGCTTGCGCATATCCTTAAGCGGGCTGAAACCGGTAATCCCATGGATGGTAATGTCCCGGAACAGCTTATCCCGCGGTTCAAGATAGTGCACGTTTCCTGTGGCGATGACCGGCTTGTTCAGCTTTTCGCCGATGCGCACGACTTTGGAAATTGCGGTTTTGATCTCTTCGGGACTGCCCACCAAGCCTTTGTCCACCAAATGCATATACATCGTCAACGGCTGAATCTCCAAAACATCGTAGAAGTCCGCAATCTCTTCGGCTTCCTCCTCCGTCTTGTTCAGCACCGTTTCGAAGAACTCCCCTTTTTCGCAGCCGGAAAGCACCAGCAACCCATCTCGCATCTCTTGAAGCTTGGATTTAGGAATACACGGCACTCGCTTGAAATATTCGGTATGCGACATGGAGATCAGCTTGTACAGGTTTTTCTTGCCTGCCATATTCAAAGCATAAATACCGCAGTGGAAAGGACGGGTATTGGACAAATCCGTACCGACGTAATCATTGAGGCGGTCCAGCATCTTGACGCCTTTGGTTTTGTCCACATCGCTAAGGAGCCCGTTCAGGATTCCAGCCAGCGCAATCGTATCGTCAATCGCGCGGTGATGGCTTTCGAGCAGCACCTTATACTTATCTGCCAATGTGTTCAGACGATGATTCTTAAGGCCCGGATGCACCAGACGTGCCAGCTCCAGCGTATCCAGATAGGGATTGTCGAGCGTATCCATGCCCGCATTCTTGAGTGCTGCCTGAATGAACCCCATGTCAAATCGTGCATTGTGAGCCACAAGCACGGCATCCCCGACGAATTCAACAAACTCTTTCAGTACCGGCTCCAGTTCAGGAGCATCCTTAACCATATCGTCATTGATGTTCGTCAATTGCTGAATATGGTACGGGATTCTCTCGTGTGGATTAACGAAGGTAGCGTATCGATCAATCTCTTTGCCATCGTTCATCTTCACGGCAGCAAGCTCGATGATTTTGTTCGCGGTGATGGACAAACCTGTTGTCTCAATATCAAATACAACATAAGTCGCACTGCTGAGCTCGATCGGCTGCGCTTGCTCCACAATGTTGACGGCATCATTCACGACGTTGGCCTCGACGCCGTACATCATTTTAATGCCATGCTTCTTGGCGTTCTTTGCTGCATCAGGATAACACTGTACGCCACCATGATCACTTACGGCGATGGCTTTATGTCCCCAACTCGCCGCTGTTTTGATATAACGGTCAATCGGTGTGACCGCGTCCATCGTGCTCATCGTTGTATGCAGGTGGAATTCAACCCGCTTCTCGGCAGCATTATCCTTGCGTGATGGCGGCGACGGCACTTCATTGAGATCGGACGGGATCATCACCAGCTCCGGCACCTGCATAAACCGGTCATATTCCACGCGCCCGCGTGCCTTCACCCATTTGCCGTTCTCAAGAAGGCTCAGGACCTTCAAGTCGTCCTTCGTCTTGCCAAACATTTTCATTTGCAAGGAATCGCTGAAATCCGTCAGATAGAATGTGAATAACGTACTTCCGTTACGAAGCTCCTTACGATCCAATCCGAAGATGGTTCCCTGAATCGTAATTTTCTTCTCTTCGTCTTGGATCTCCTGAAGCGGAACCGGCTGTTCCTTGATATCATACCCAACCTGCAGCCGAACCGCGCCCTCTTCCTCATCCTCGGCATCCAGCTCAGCTTCCATGCTGCTCATGATCTGCTCGATGACCTCGCGCTCTTCTTCTCGTTTCCTCTGTTCGAACTCCTCATAGGCCGCCTGGCCATTATCGCCGACCTGCATTTTCACGCGCAGCGTCAGATCAAAATATTGCCCGAAAAAGCGGGTAATGGCGGAATCGATCTGTTTCTTACGGGCAAGCTCAAGCGACATGCCATCCGACATGGAGAGAAGGACTTGCCCATCTTCCACCTCGTATTTAGCCCTTGTCATCCATCCATTGACCGAAGGGATCTCCCGATGTGCCCACTCTAGGAACAAGCCCCAGTATTCTTGCACGATATCTGCTTCGGGAACGCCGCTTCCATATCGGAACACAAATTTAATCTTCGCAATATGCCCCATCTTCTCCTGAATTCTCAGACAAAATGTGCGATAGACCTCAGCTGGAACCAAGGTCTCCTTCAGGACGGTTATTCTCCAGTCCTTACTGGCCTTGCTTGTCTCTACCTGCTCAATCACGCCGTCCAAAAAATAGGGTTCCACCAGATTGGCCGGAACTTCTCCCTGCTTGATCAGCAGTTCAAATCGCTTCCTTTTATCTTCTGTTGTGCCCATGGTTCCCTCCCCCTGCAATGCATAAAGCTATAAGAAAAACTTCTAACTTCTATCGACGAACATCCACAAAAGACAAACCGCGTTTAGTGGACGTTTTTCTTCCGATTGTCGAATTCGTTCCGCTTCGCTGAAAACTTATAAATTCTATACTCTTAAATAAATAGAATAAAGCCTCCGCCGGCAGCACCCATTCGTCCTGCCCCAAAAAGAAGAGCGTCCGCCACACTGCCATCCGGAAGCTTCCTCCAGATGATGAATTCCGGTTCTGGACGAAAGACTCCTCCCCTCGCCCAAACTTGCCGGGAATTCATAATATCGATTTACTAGTACGCTCTCGCGAACAGCACCGTATGTTTTGCATCTTCACCGCATACGAGGCACTTGGTTTTCTTCTCGGCCGGCTCAAACGGAATGTTTCTGCTCGTAGCGCCGGTTTCTTGCTTGACGGTATCTTCGCAAGCTTCCGAACCGCACCATCCTGCCAACGTAAACCCGCGTTTTTCCTCCATGCTTTCCTTCATTTCATCCAGCGTTTCCACCGAATAGAAATGATCCTCACGGAACTGCTTCGCGCGCTCGAACATTTCCTGGTGCACCTGCTCCAGCATATTCTGTACTTCCTGGGTCAGATTGGCTTGCTCTACGATTTTCTTCTCGCCTGTAATGCGGGAGACAAGCACGCACACGCCATTCTCCATATCCCGCGGCCCGATCTCCAGACGTACCGGAACTCCGCGCATTTCATACTCATTGAATTTCCAGCCTGGGCGCACATCCGGATTGTCGTCAACGCGTACACGGATGCCTGCGGATTTCAGTTCACGGAACAGCTCGTCCGTACGACCTACAACCGCGTCTCTCGTCTTCGGTGGACCGATTGGAATCATAATCACTTGCGTCGGTGCGACTTTAGGAGGAAGCACCAATCCGCGGTCATCCCCGTGGACCATAATCAAGGAACCAATGAGGCGCGTGCTGACGCCCCAGGATGTCGTATGAGCGTATTCCAGCGTATTTTCACGGTTCAAATATTGAATGTCGAAAGCTTGCGAGAAGTTGGTCCCCATATAATGCGAAGTACCTGCCTGTACCGCTCGTCCGTCTTTCATCATCGCTTCGATCGAGAACGTATCCACGGCGCCCGCAAATTTCTCCGAAGGTGTCTTCTGCCCTTTGATTACCGGAATCGCGAGATAGTCCTCCACGAACTGCTGATAGATATCCAGCATTTGCATGGTTTCCCCTCTAGCCTCAACTTCCGTTTCATGAGCGGTGTGGCCTTCTTGCCATAAAAACTCGCTCGTGCGAAGGAACGGCAGCGTGCGTTTTTCCCAGCGCACCACGTTGGCCCACTGGTTGATCAGCACAGGGAGATCACGATAGGATTGGATCCATTTGGAATACATGTGCCCGAACATCGTTTCAGAAGTCGGTCGGATCGCCAGACGTTCTTCCAGCTTCTCTCCAGCCGCTTCCGTTACCCATGGCAGCTCGGGATTAAATCCTTCGACATGCTCCTTCTCCTTCTGGAAAAAGCTCTCGGGAATGAAGAGCGGGAAATACGCATTCCGATGGCCCGTCGCCTTAAAGCGCCGATCCAACTCTGCCTGGATATGCTCCCAAATTTCATAACCGTCCGGTTTGAAGACGATGCAGCCTCTGACTGGAGAATAATCCATCAGGTCCGCTTTTTTGATGACATCGATATACCAGCGCGAGAAATCTTCCGCTTGCGGCGTAATCTCCGTCACGAATTGTTTATCCTTCGATTCCTTAGACATATAAATCGTGTGCCTCCCATTAATAAAACGCATGGTCAAAGCCCCTGATTCAAGCGGCTTGGACTGGCGTTATTGGCGATATGTGTGAACGAGCTGCGGCTATGAAGCCCGCCCTTATTATAGCAACTCCATTTGCTAGATATCGTTATGCGTGAAACTCTGCTAACAATAGAAAAGGTACGGCTTTCGTTGCGGCTGGCGCACCGAGCCGTACCTTAGGGTTTATCCGTTGATCAAACGCAAAATATCGTTATAGGTGACGGCAATCATTAACAGGAACAGCATCGCAAACCCGATAAAATGAACCATGCCTTCTCTGTTCGGGTCAACTGGCTTGCCCCTTAAGGCTTCGATCCCTAAGAATACGAGCCGGCTTCCATCCAGTGCCGGTATCGGCAGCAGATTGAATATGCCCAGATATAAGCTTAGAATGGCTGCCCAATAGGTCAGCTGTTCGATACCCTGTTTGGCGATTTGTCCCGTTACTTCAAACGTCCGCACAGGACCGCCAAGATCATCCATGGAGAACTTCTGAATCAACTGTCTGAAGCCCTGGAAGATAATATTCGTTGTATCTACCATCGCGGTCCCGGACCCGGCAATCGTCTCCCCAATCCCTGCGGATCGGGTCGGAAGCTCAGGAACAATCCCGACCTTGCCGCCTTCCTGGCCCTCCATCGTCCGCGGAGTTAAGGTCAGATCAAATGATTCCTCACCCCGGCGTACGGTCCATTCCATCGGCTTGTCCTTGGAAGCTGCAATCAATTCGATCATCTTCTGATAATCGGCACCAATGGCGGTTCCGTTAATGCTCTCGATGATGTCTCCCTCTTTCAGATCGGCTTCATCGGCAGGCATGCCTTTTGTAATCTCGCCAATTTGCACATACGTTGGATTCTCAACCGGTATGCCGGCCATTTGAATGTGAAGGGCAAACAGCACGAAGGCCAGAATGAAGTTCATGACAGGACCGGCAAAAATCGCAAGCGCTCTTTGTCCAACAGTTTTGCTGCCGAATTGGCGGTCTCTCGGTGCGATCTGCGTCTCGACACCTTTGGCTACCGTTAAGGCTTGCGGATGGATTTCAAATTGTTGGAATTCACCATCCACATCAAGTCTAACCGACAAACGATCCACCATATCCATAAACTGGACTTCGCCGCGAATGACATTTTTACGGTTGTCGAGTTGATCCAGATAAATCTTTTTCACTTGATTCTCTGCATTCAATCGAACCGCAATCGTCTGACCGGGCTGAATCTCGACAAGTTCCGGATCTTCCCCGGCCATACGGGCATAACCGCCGAATGGAAGAAGACGAAGCGTAAACTGCGTTTCATTGCGTTTATATGAGAACAGCTTTGGACCAAATCCAATCGCGAACTCGCGCACCAATATTCCGGCACGCCGGGCAAAATAATAGTGACCCCATTCGTGCACGGTAACGATCACAAAAAACATGAGCACCGTTAGAAAAACGACCCGAACCATTTCCAATTCTTTACATCCCCCTTTTCCTCTGAGAACGCAGTATGTCCCTATAGATTATCATTATTCTCCTGTCGTCCACAAGAGAATCACAAGCTGTCCGCTTTTTTTCAAGGGAGATTTCAAAAACACTTCAATCCTATAGTCGGGAAGCTAATTCACGTGCGATTCGATCATTCTCTTCAATCGTCTCCAGTGCCGGTTCCGGCGCAACACGATGGCTTTGCAGCACTTCCTCAATGATCTCTTCGATTCGCAGAAAAGAGATTTCGCCGCGGAGAAACCGGGCGACCGTAATTTCATTGGCAGCGTTGAATACCGTTGGCGCTGTCCCACCCATTTTACCACATTCATAAGCAAGCCTTAAACAAGGAAAACGTTCTAGATCCATCTCCCGGAAATGCAGCTTGCCCGCTTCTGCCAAAGATAGCCTTGGCGCAGGTGAAGACCACCGCTCCGGATAAGTGAGCGCATATTGAATCGGAACCCGCATATCCGGGTTACCGAGCTGGGCAATGATACTTGAATCACGGAATTCCACAAAAGAGTGAATAATGCTTTCCGGGTGCAGAAGCACGGAAATGTTGTCATAAGGAATTCCATACAGCCAATGGGCCTCAATCACCTCAAGCCCTTTATTGACCATGGTGGCCGAATCAATCGTGATTTTGGCACCCATGGACCAGTTTGGATGTTTAAGCGCATCCTCCACCGTAACGTTCACCAGCTGCTCCCGGGTGTAATCCCGGAATGAGCCTCCGGAAGCCGTCAACGTGATCCGTTCAATATCTTCATGCCGCTCTCCGTTCAGGCATTGGAATATGGCGGAATGCTCGCTATCGATCGGCAAGAGTTTTACCCCTTTGGCAGCCGCTCGAGCCGTAACCAGGTGACCTGCGGTTACCAACGTTTCCTTATTGGCAAGCCCGATTGTCTTCCCCTCATCGATTGCTGCAAGCGTAGAGGACAGGCCCAAACTTCCAACGACCGCTGTAACCACCATTTCCGCGTCTGTCGCTGCCGCAATCTCGATCAATCCTTCATGACCATGGAACACTTCGGTTCCGGCAGGAAGATCATGCCTTATGCTGTCAGCAAGCTCTTTCGTGGCAACGGACACTTTACGCGGAGAAAACTCCTTGACCTGCTGAAGCAGCACTTCCTTATTACTCCCTGCAGCAAGGCCCTCAATCTGAAAATGTTCCCGGTGTTTCCTCACGACATCCAAGGTCTGGGTACCTATGGAGCCAGTGGAGCCGAGTACGCTGATCTTCTTCATGCACATCTTTCCTTTCATCAGTAAGGCAGGAGACTCAATATATGTACAAACGGAAATACGACGATCCAACTGTCACATCGATCCAGTATCCCTCCATGGCCCGGCAGCAGCTTGCCCGAATCCTTGATCTCATACACCCGTTTATAAGCGGATTGCACCAAATCGCCGAGCTGACCGATAACAGCGCAGGAAAGTCCGATTAGAATCGCTTGTCCAGCCGTCAGGAATCCAGCTGAGAAGAATGAAAAGAGCAGTGATGTGAACACGGCAATGACCACACCGCCGAGCGCACCCTCAACCGTTTTGTTCGGGCTTATGGAAGGCCATAATTTATGGCGCCCCATGGCGCGTCCGACAAAATAAGCTCCCGCATCGCTTGCCCAGATCGAGGCCAGAAGCAGAAAAGTCCAGAATACGCCATGGCCGTCAGGAGCATGTCGTGATTCGGCGATAAAGGAAAATCCGATTCCGATATACACCGATGCCAAAAACAATAAAGAAACCCGTTTGATATCTATTACATTCTTCGTAGTCACGGTCGCCAGCAAAAATAAAAGCAGCAGGAGCCAAAGCACATGTTCCCACGGGATCTGAATATTCAAATTAAGCGGACCCCATGGAAATACAAGTAACAGCACCCCCGCATACCCAATCCAAGCCGTTCCCCCGAATGCTGCCGTATTGGTCATGCGCACAAACTCATAATAACCGATTAGCGCCATCGCCAGAATAAGAAGATGGTACCACAGACCGCCTATGAAACATAATCCTAAAAAGACCGCTCCCGCTATAATTCCGGTAATCAATCGCTGTTTCAAAACGTTCCATCCTCCATCGGCTACGAAAGTCCACCGTAGCGCCTTGTTCTTTGTTGATAATCGGCTACGGCCTCCACCAAATGCTCTTTGGTAAATTCCGGCCAATAGGCATCCGTAAACCATAGCTCACTATACGCGAGCTGCCACAGCATAAAATTACTTAGCCGCAGCTCGCCGCTTGTGCGGATCAGTAAATCCGGATCCGGCAATTCGCCTGTGAGGAGCCGCTGGCCGATCAGTTCCTCTGTAATATCCTCAGGACGAAGAATCCCGTCGCGCACTTCTCGTCCGAGCGCCTTGACACTTTCGGTGATCTCTTTCCGGCTGCCGTAATTGAGTGCAAAGTTAAGCACAAGCCCGTCATTGCCGGCTGTCTTCGCAACTGCTTCTTCCATCGCAGACACGGTATGGGACGGAAGGTCTTCCGGATGCCCCATCATGCGGACCTGGACATTTTTCTCGATCAGCTCCTCCAGCTCAATAGCCAGGAACTCTTGCGGAAGCTTCATCAGAAAATCGACCTCATCCTTCGGACGCGTCCAATTTTCTGTCGAAAAAGCATACATCGTCAATATTTTGATTCCCAAATCATCGGCGGCAATGGCCGCTCTTTTGACAGCCTTCATGCCATTCTGATGGCCAACGATTCGCGGCATACCGCGCCGTTTCGCCCAGCGTCCATTACCATCCATGATGATGGCGACATGATGTGGGATGTTGTCCGGAGAGAGCTGATGCGTCTGCTGACTGTCCTCCTGATTCAACCACGATCGAACCCGTTTGATCATTCCATTTCCTCCAGGCATCTTTCTGCAAAAAAGAGACAAACCCCACCATTGACAGGAGGGGCCACAAGTCTCTTATACTTCCATAATCTCTTTTTCTTTAGCAACGAGGACTTTGTCGACTTCTGCGATAAATTTATCCGTCGCTTTTTGGATATCTTCCTGATGTCTCCGGGACTCGTCCTCGGAAATATCTGTTTTCTCCAATTTTTTGATGTCGTCGTTGGCATCACGGCGAATGTTGCGGATGGCCACTTTCGCTTCCTCGCCGAATTTCTTCGTCATTTTCACCAGTTCGGTTCTGCGTTCTTCCGTCAGTGCAGGTACGACGAGACGAATTTGATTACCATCATTCGCCGGCGTCAAACCGATATCCGATTTCATGATCGCTTTCTCGATATCGGCCAAGGACGACTTGTCCCAAGGCTGGATCATGAGCGTTCTTGAATCCGGCGTGCTGATGTTAGCCAGCTGATTCAGCGGAGTTGGTGCCCCGTAGTATTCAACCGTGATCCGGTCGAGTAGCGCTGGCGCTGCCCGTCCTGCGCGCAGCGTTGCCAGGTCACGTTTCAAAGACAGGATCGCTTTTTCCATGCGTTCTTCTGCATTCTTTTTCACCGATTGCGGCATTAGTCTACACTCCCTTTGACGATCGTTCCGATTTTCTCGCCCAGAACGACGCGCTTGATATTACCTTGCTCCGTAATAGCGAAGACGATGAGCGGGATGTTGTTGTCCATACATAACGATGAAGCTGTAGAGTCCATTACCCCAAGGTTTTTGTTCAATACGTCTAGATACGTCAGCTGCTCGTACTTCTCGGCAGTTTCATCCTTAAATGGATCAGCGGAGTACACTCCGTCCACCTTGTTCTTCGCCATGAGAATCACTTCTGCTTCGATTTCCGCTGCGCGAAGCGCTGCAGTCGTATCGGTGGAGAAGTATGGGTTACCCGTTCCTGCCGCAAAAATAACGACACGACCTTTTTCCAAATGCCGAATGGCTCTGCGGCGAATATACGGCTCCGCAATTTGCTGCATTGAGATAGAGGTTTGCACCCGAGTCGGCACATCGATCTGCTCCAAAGCATCCTGAAGAGCCAAAGAGTTCATCACCGTTGCGAGCATTCCCATATAATCAGCTGTCGCACGGTCTATTCCGTTCGCGCTGCCAGCGATACCGCGCCAGATGTTTCCGCCGCCGCACACGATCGCGACCTCCACACCAAGCTCGACAACCTCGCGAACCTGCTCAGCGATCGATGAGATCGTCTCAGCATCAATACCATATCCATTCTGCCCTGAAAGGGATTCCCCACTGACTTTCAATATCACTCGTTTATATACAGGCTGTTCCAAATGATAACCCTCCACTTTAAGACGGCGCCTAAGTATACGACGCCCGTTTGAAAAACGACAGACAGACACACCGGCACTGCTTGACGGTTTATAAAAATCGGGTAAAAACATCCGTCTCAAGTAGAAACTTCTGGTCGTCTAATCAAGACTTGAGTCCATTCTTTCTTGTGAGATAAGGGGTGCCTTTACTCCGAATTTATAACAATCTTATCTCTCTTATGCCTTATATCTCTTAAAAAAGAAGGAACACAGGTGTGTTCCACTCTTTTCTATAACTTATATTAGCCTATTCGGCTTATTTATTCACCTGGGACATAACTTCTTCAACGAAGTTGTCTTGTTTTTTCTCCAAGCCTTCGCCCAATTCAAAACGAGCAAAACGACGGATGGAAATGTTCTCACCGATCGTGCTGATTTTTTCATTAAGCAGCGTGTTGATTGTTTTGTCAGGATCTTTGATGAAGGCTTGCTCAAGCAAGCAATATTCTTCATAGTATTTGTTGATGCGGCCTTCAACCATTTTCTCAACGATTTTTTCAGGCTTGCCTTCGTTCAGAGCTTGGTTTTTCAAAATTTCTTTTTCTTTCTCAAGGTCTTCCGTTGGCACTTCTTCACGACGAACATATTTAGGATTTGCAGCGGCAATATGCATTGCGATATCGCGAGCAAACTCTTTGAATTGATCTGTTTTACCTACGAAGTCGGTTTCACAGTTGATTTCAACGAGAACGCCGATGCGTCCGCCGCCGTGAATATAAGACTCTACAACGCCTTCAGTTGCAATACGACCCGCTTTGTTTGCTGCTGCAGACAAGCCTTTTTCGCGAAGTACTGCGATCGCTTTGTCGATATCACCATTTGTTTCATCCAGCGCTTTTTTGCAATCCAGCATGCCCGCGCCTGTTCTTTCGCGAAGTTCTTTTACCGCACTAGCTGTTACTGCCATTAGAATTCCCTCCAAATTGGTATGATGAAGTTTTGCGTTTGGACCTCAAGAAGACCGTCATTCTGTTGTTCTCTCCAGGATTCCAGACCGCATTAAGTAGTTGTTCTTCCCCTGCGATGCCAGGCTCCGAATGCCATACGTTATACGCACGTTATCCGTTCTAACATCTTAAAAAAAGGGCAGTGAGAGGTTATACACCTACCAACCACCCTTTTCATTTAATTCATGGTTTATACGTTTAATCCCGATTAAGCAGTTGTTTCTTCGCCTTGGTGAGCTTCAACAACGGCATCGGCCATTTTACCAGTCAACAATTTGACAGCGCGGATCGCGTCATCGTTACCTGGGATTACATAGTCGATTTCATCCGGATCACAGTTCGTATCAACGATACCAACGATTGGGATACCCAATTTGCGAGCTTCCGCTACTGCGATACGCTCTTTGCGAGGATCGATAACGAACAATGCGCTTGGAAGACCCTTCATGTTCTTGATACCGCCCAAGAATTTCTCAAGACGATCTTTCTCTTTGCGGAGAAGGATAACCTCTTTCTTAGGCAATACTTGGAACGTGCCGTCCTCTTCCCAAGTTTCGAGCTGCTTCAAGCGGTTGATACGCTTTTGGATCGTTTCGAAGTTAGTCAAAGTTCCGCCGAGCCAACGTTGGTTGATGTAGTACATGCCGCAACGCTCTGCTTCTTCCTTCACGGAATCTTGAGCTTGTTTTTTCGTGCCGACGAACAGGATTGTACCGTTCTCTCCAGCTACGCTTTTTACGAAGTTGAATGCTTCTTCAACTTTCTTGACCGTTTTTTGCAGGTCGATAATGTAGATACCGTTTCTTTCAGTGAAGATAAATTTATCCATTTTCGGGTTCCAGCGACGAGTCTGGTGACCGAAGTGAACGCCAGCTTCCAAAAGCTGTTTCATGGAAATTACTGCCATCTTCACGCACCTCCTAAGTTTGGTTTTTGTGTGTCCCTCCGCCAAGATCATTTTTCATTAAGACTCCCAGTCCTGGAAGCACCCTTAACGAAATCACTCTAGCGTGTGTTTTAACACCGTCAATTACTATAACATAACCATGGGCAGGTTGCAATGTCTTTTGTGTGCTTGACCAGGTCCATTCTATCAACGGCTGCACGCAGATCCCGCAAAGAAAAAAACCACTCTCAACCGAAGTGCTAGTTGGAGGGTTTTGTAGTGATCTTCGTGATGATCGAATTGTAGCTCTCGCCTGCCGTGAACGAGTATGTACCGCTCAGGATCTTGGTATTGATTTTATTCTCGGTAGCTTTAGTGATGAATGCCTGTTTGTTGTCAATGACGCCAGCATTCAAAAGACTGTTTGCCACATCACTGAGATTGTTTCCGGATTGAATGTTTACTTTAATATGCGCTTCCGCTTTGGCCGGTGTTTTCGGCTCCGCCGGATTCGTCACCCGGGGAGATTCCTGTTTCTTATCCACGCCTGTTTCAGGTTTCTCCGGCTGCTGCGGTGCTTCCGGCTTTTCCGTCCCCGCCTTCAGTACAGGATCGGCTCCTTCGGACTCACCAGCGCCATCAGAAAGCCGTTTCTCTTCCCACTGCTCCGCTGTCAACAGTTCTTCCGAGCCTTCGAAAACTTGCATATCCATGGCTTCCGCTGCAGCCATCAGCTGCTCCTTCGTTAATTCCTCCGTCGTTGCTGCGGTGGTGCCTTGACCGATCCACATCAGCTGAAGCAGCACCGCGCCGATCACGAGACCGCTCCCCAGGCCCATCATAAATGTACGGTTCTTGATCACACGGATTCCTCCTGTTTGGCCAACTGGATAATAAGTTGAACTTCGCCTCGCTGAAGACCCGTGGTCTTGGCAATCATATCGATGGACTTTCCTTGTTCATATAGATCAAACAGCTCCGTGTATCTGGATTTGATGGAATGGACAGGAGGTGCAGGTTCAACCTCGGAAGCCGCTGCAGCGGCTTGCGCCAGCTTCTCTTCCGCCGTTCGAATTCGCGTTTGCGAATCGGTCATTTTCTGCTCCATGGCCAGCATGCGCTGCCGCAAATCACTGACCTGCTCTTGATGTGCTTGCTGCTTGGCATCAAGTTCTTTCTTCATCTGACTAACCAGTTCCACCAGTTGTTCGTTCTCGTTCTGGATTTCCGCCATATATCCTTCAAGCGTGTTCTCCACTTCTTTGACAACCCGCTCGCTGGACACGGCCTCTTCACGGCGTTTCGGCAGCATAAAAGCATACAGCACGGCGGCAATGCCAAGCAGCACGATATATATCCATGGTTTCAAATCCATTAACTCCTTTGTGCCTATAAATTATCTAGAGCGAAACATCGAAATTTTTGCCTTTATAGGGATGCTCTGCCGGCTGCTCCACGATCTCGCCCGATTCCGCCGTTCCCCGGCCTTGCTGCTGCTCAGAGGATTGACGACTCCCGTCATCGCGCACGGCTGTTTCCGCCGTCTCACTCACTTCCGTGCTTCGCTGAGCTTCCGCACGGCTGTTCTTGTTTAACTCACCCGCAAGCAGCGTCTGATCATTCATCGGGCGCTGCTGGGTTTCATTATGCATCTTGCCCGCTTCATTGGTTCTGGGGACCGCAATTTGCATCTCAACCGATTTCAAACTCAATGGAATCACCTCATGATATAGGATCATGTCCACAAGCATTTAACACGTATGTTCTATCCCTACAAGAGCGGCACCATGGTGATATCCCCTTCATGATAGTAAAAAGAAACCCGCTGCGTGGGGTCCTTAACAAAGCGGGTATACCGCCCTATGACAATTTTGGCTCCGCCGTAGATCGTCTTTACCACATTCACTCTTGCTTTGCCGGTATCCTCAAGCATCTTCTCGATTTCCAGCATTCTATCCTTTATATCGGCTTGTTCTGCCATGTTGGATTTCTTGGTCGCATTCAGCTTGATTCGCAGCGCCAACTTGTCTGGAGACAATTGACCCGAGGATGCTAACTGATTCAGAAGATAAAGCGCTTTATCGGTTTTGTCCATACTTTCTAATGACTGCTTCAATTGAGCTCTAAGATCTGCCAGTTCATTCCGCAGCTCGGGCAGCACACCAACTTCAACTACGGTAGCCGTCGACATGCTGTTTCCGATCGTTCGGGCAACCACTTTTTCCCCCGCCTGCAAAATGCCGCCTACCACAAGGCCCTTCATACCGTTGCATTCGATATTCTGAACCGCCCGGATATTGGAGTGCATGATGCTCTGCGAGACGAATACGCTAGCTCCGGCTATGACGTTTCCATCCTGGATGAACGAGCTTTTGACATCCTGACCCGCCTTTACATAACCCTTGTTGTACCCGATGATTCCGCCGGATATATCGATCGAACCTTCAGCCTCCAGCTCGGCTCCCTCCACAAAGCCAGTGACTCGGATATCTCCTGCTGCCTTGATTCTGAAACCGGTAAGCACATTGCCGCGAATGACCACCGTACCGACAAAGTCGATATTGCCTATACTGTAATCAACATCCCCGTTAATCTCATATACCGGAAACACATTGATTTTTCCCTTTTCCGTTTTGGTGAGGAGTCCGTCAAGCGCAGCGTACATTGCGGTTTTCTCCGCGTTAACAACAACGTTCTTCCCAACCTTGAAATGAGCTTCCTTTCCCGGTTTGCTCGGAATCTCCTCTCCGGTTACCGCTGTTCCGGGGACTCCCTTCGTTGGGGGGATTCGGTTGGCAAGCAGCTGCCCCTTCTTTACATTATTTAAACGAATCACTTCTTTATAATCCACTTTGCCATCTTCGATCTCCAGCGGCTTCAGATTCGTCTCATTCCCAAAACTGACGGTAAATTCGATTCTGCCGTTCTGTCCGTGCACAGGTTCCGTTCCCATGGCAATCGGCGTTCTACTATATTGATATTCCTCCGCATGATCTGCGATTCGCCGCAACGTATCATGTTGAAGTCCATATCGTACATCATGACTTCTCAGAAATTGCTCAAGATCTTCTACAGAGCAAGAGAAATCCTTCTCCCACTTGGTGAACTGTATATAGGCGACGACCTTGTCATCCGATAGCGTAACGCTAAAGTACTGATCCAATGCATAATCTACAGACAATCCAGGAACCCCCTTCATAAATGGCAAGCGTCAATCGTTTTGCATCAGCAAATCCCGATCTTTATCGAGCGCGCCCCGAAGTCTCAATATCGCTTTGGAATGAAGCTGAGATATTCGTGAAGGTGATAGCGACATCACTTCAGCAATTTCACTGAGTGATAAATCCTCATAATATAATAAGGAAACTACGGTCCGCTCTTTCGGGGTTAATTTACCGATACCCTTCATCAGGGCTTCTCGCAGGTAAAATTCATGGACCTTGTGATCCGGATTCTTCGCTTTCTCATCAACCAGGAGCGACATTCGGGTCTCAGACTCCTCCTCGCGGATCGGATCCTCCAGAGATGTCAATGTCATGACCGCTACTTCCTGCAGCATGTGCCGGAATTCCTTCTCGGTCACGTCAAGGTAATCACTCATCTCGGAATCACTGACGCTGCGTAAATACTTCTGTTCCAACTGCTGATATGCAGTTTCAATCTTCTTCGCCTTCTCGCGGACGGAACGAGGCACCCAGTCCCCTTGACGCAGCGAGTCCAGTATGGCCCCACGCACACGCCAAGAAGCATAGGTTTCGAATTGCAGCCCTCGCTTGTAATCAAACTTCTCGATAGCGTCAATCAGACCCATTACCCCATTGCTGGCCAAATCTCCCTTAGAAACGTTCTTCGGAAGACCGATGGCCAAACGGCTTGAAACATAGTCAACGATGTGCAAATGATATTCGATTAGTTTCTTCTTCGCTTCATGGTCTCCATCTTCCTTCCATGCGCTCCATAAATCCGCATGATTTAGCACAGAAGCTTTACGTTCGTCCAATTGCCTTCACCCTCCTTATTCTTCCGTAAGGTGACGAACGGCCTTGGCCAGTTCTTCGGGTTCTTTCGTTGAAACCAGCTTAGGAGGATTTAGCGGTACAAAGTCTCCATTCTCTTTGCTGCTGGATTCGGAATGGATTAAATCCATCAATTCCCGATCCTCATCAGGCGTGGATAAATCAAGAACAGTTCCTCGGTTTTGCTCCCGCTGCGTGTCGGCGTCCCCTTGAACAGCGGCTCGCGGACCCGTAATGGCAGCAAACATCCAATTCAACAGGAACGCCAGGAGAAACCAAATCGCACATGCAATGAGAGCCCGATACATGCTAGTCATCCACAGATTGTTACGTATGGAGAAAATAAATGTGAACACAAACCCGGCAATTCCAGTCATCAGATAAAAACGGAGTTTTCCCATTAGCTACAATTCCTTTATGCCCTTTTGTACGCTTCGTATTGTAAACTTACCCGTTGTACAGTCCAACTCAACGGTTCTTCCATAATTTCCTCCGGTATCCTCGGCAATTAGCGCAATCCCCATCTGCTCGAGCCCAGCCTTGCAAGACTCCACATTACGAGGTCCAATGCGCATGGTGTCACCGGATCCGGCAAAAGCAAACATTTGAGCTCCCCCTGCCATTTTGGCTACCATACGTGCCGGAGAAGCACCCAAATTCCTCATCTTGTTCAACAGGATCGGAAGAGCCGTATCGGCGTATTTTGCCAGATTCAGCTGCCCTTCTCTGGCGATCGCCGAAGATGGAAGCATCACATGCGCCATTCCACCAATCTTCGTCACCGGATCATACAACGTCAGTCCGACGCACGAGCCGAGTCCCGTTGTTCGCAAAATACCGTTTGGACCTGCGACGTTCAGATCCGCCATGGCTACTTTCACTATGCTTTGTTCTTCAATCATGCTCTAAAGGCACTCCTAAAGCTTCGAAAATTTGAGCAAATGATTGTGGATCAGGTATCAGGAAGAACTGGCCTTCCACCTCGTTCTGCCCTTCTAGGAACGTCGTGTTGATTAAGAGGGCATCGTCTCCCATTTCTCCGAACTGCAGAAGCCCATAACTTAAGATGGCGCCAGCCATATCCATTGCGAGAGCCGGCACCGTAGGTGTCATGGACAGATTGGTCAAATCCGCGAGCGACGATAAGTACGAGCCTGACAATATGTTTCCGATCTCGCATAATGCGGACTGCTCCATCTCGGAGAATTGCTCCTCATCCGAAACTTCAAATCCCGCCAGATTCTGCAGCAAATTCTTCCCGGCTTCCGGACTCATAATAAAGAAGAGATTGCCCGGCGCACTGCCTTCGACCCTTAAAAATACGGCAAGAACGAGTTGTTCGCTCCCCCCTACACTTTCAGCAATCTGTTCAAACGGCAGGAGTTGAACTTTTGGAACAGCCATATCAATAGGTTTGTTAAGCAAGCGGGAGAGGGCGGTTGCCGCATTGCCCGCTCCGATGTTTCCTACTTCCTTCAAAACATCCATTTTGATTTCCTTGCCATGCTTAAACAGCTCCACTGTCTACTCCTCAAGGCCTTCCAGCTGAATAATCTCACTCTTGTTCAGCACTTCGGACAGATTCAGCATAACGAGAAGGCGCTCCTCTCCTACCTTCGCGACACCGCGAAGATATTTCGCTTTAATTCCGCCGACCACCTCAGGTGGAGAGTCAATGCTGTCCGTATTCAGATCGATTACATCACTGGCGGAATCCACGATAAAGCCTACCTGCATGTCATTGACCGCTACGATGATAACCCGCGTTTGATCGGTTGCTTCAACCTCGTCCAATCCAAAACGGCCGCGCAAATTAATAACGGGGATGACAACGCCTCGAAGATTAATAACCCCTTTTACGAAAGCATAGGTCTTGGGAACACGCGTAATGGGCATCATTCGCTCAATGGTCTGAACCTTGTCTACCTCGATGCCGTATTCTTCCTCGCCAAGTTTAAAGACTATAACCTTGATTTCTTCTCCCATGATAAGTCCTCCTTCAAAATGTGTGGCCTGCCGTGCGTAATAGCAACCCTTTATTTGATAAATGCATTTGCGTCAATGATAAGAGCGACTTGTCCATCTCCTAGGATGGTTGCTCCGGATACCCCCTGGATAGCAGGCAGATATTTACCCAGATTTTTAATGACGATTTCACTCTGTCCGATAAAATCATCGATGGTGAGTGCCGCCAAACGATCCCCCTTGCGGATTACAACGATCTCTGTTTCGTCTTCCAGCTCTTCGTCAAAATCCGGAACTTCAAACAGACGGCTGAGCGAGATGACCGGAATCAGCGATTCCCGGAACTGGATCATGCGGCTGCCGTGAACATGTTTGATTTGTCCACGCTTGATGATGCCCGTTTCAACAATGGAGGAAAGCGGAATTGCATATTTTTCGGATCCCATCCGAATCAGCATAGCTGCAATGATAGACAGCGTTAATGGAAGCTGAACCGAAAAGTTCGTGCCTTTTCCCGGTGTCGAGTAGATGGTGACGTTACCGCCCAGAGCAACGATTTTGGATTTAACAACGTCAAGCCCAACGCCTCGGCCTGATACATCCGAGATTTTCTCTGCGGTGCTGAATCCCGGTGCAAATAGCAGTTGATTGACCTCGTCATCGGTCATGGTCGCTGCTTCAGCCTCCGTAACAACGCCCTTTGCCAATGCGTTCTTCAGGATTTTGTCACGGTAGATACCGCGTCCATCATCCTCGATCTCAATGAAAACATTGTTGCCGCTATGGAACGCACGCAGGTGCACGGTACCGGTCTCCGGTTTACCGGCAGCGATACGGTCGGCTACAGGTTCGACGCCATGGTCTGCCGAGTTCCGCAGCAAGTGGACCAGCGGATCACCGATCTCATCAATAACCGTACGATCCAGCTCCGTTTCAGCCCCGGTAATAATCAAATCAATCTTCTTGTCCAATGTTTTGGCAAGGTCCCGTACCATCCTAGGAAAACGATTAAACACCGTATCTACAGGGACCATGCGCAGCTTCAGGACGATATTCTGCAAATCGCTGCTCACGCGGCTCATATGCTCAACGGTGTCCGTCAGTTCCTGATTCTTGGACTCACTGGCCAATTGTTCTAGCCGTACCCGGTCAATCAGCAGTTCACTGAACAGATTCATTAATACATCCAGCCGCTCAATATCAACCCGTATCGTTCTCGAAGGATTACCTCCCCCTGCATTTCGGGCAGGTGCCTTGGACTCTTTGGCAGGTGCAGAAGTACTCTTGGCTTCCGGTGAAGCCGTTGCCGCTGGAGCTGCCTCTGAAACTTGCGGTTTAACAGCTTCTGCTGTAGCCGCGCTCTCCTGAACCATTTGCTGCAATGATTCATGATCGAGCGCCACAACCGTAGTAGTCTCGATCTCCGAAACGCCAAGAATCTGGCTTTCAATGTCTTGCGTTTCTCTTTGTGTTATGTAATACAACGAAAATACGCGATCGAATTCACCTTGTTCAATCTCTTGAACGTCCGGATACGTCTTGACAATTTCTCCGGATCTTTCCAGCGTTTCGAATACCATGTAGGCACGAACCGCCTTGAGTTGGCAATCCTCTCGCAATGTCACTTGTATATATAGAACCTTATGTCCTTCCGAAATCGATTGATCAAGCACGGAGAATTGAAACTCATCCAATTCAATTCCCTGGACGGCCACAACGGAGTTATCCCCTTCGGCAGCACCACCGCCAGTCGAAGCTCCTTCTCCACGTACAATCGACTGCAAGGAAGCCACGATAGAGGAAACATCCGCTTTCCCGTCCCCGCCTTCGGTAATATCCTGCACCATCGATTCAAGAGCGTCCAAGCTTTTGAAGAGCGTGTCAAAGATAAAATCCTGCATCTTTAGCTTTTCGTTCCGGACAAGATCCAGCACGTTTTCCATCTGGTGGGTAAGCGAAGCCAGATCTTCGTATCCCATCGTTGCTGCCATACCCTTGAGCGTATGAGCCGATCGGAAAATAATCTGTACGATCCCGATATCGTCCGGGTTGCTTTCTAATTGAAGCATGTTTTCATTTAATGATTGCAGATGATCATTTGACTCATCAATAAACATTGTCAAATATTGATTCATGTCCATTGAGAGACACCTCCTCTTCAAGTTCACTTTCCGTTATTTACAGCTTGAACCATTCTAGGTGCAATATCATGAAGTGGCAGAACGTGGCTTACGCATCCGAGCTCAACAGCTGATCTCGGCATCCCGTATACGACGCAGGTTTGCTCGCTCTCCGCATAGGTCGATGTCACCCCTGTATCGTAAAGCTTCTTCATCATTCTCGCTCCATCGCTTCCCATGCCGGTCATCAGTACCGCATGACGCTTGATCATGGTCAACGGCAGCAGGGATTCGAACAGCACATCTACAGATGGACGGTGACCGTTGCGGGTCTCATCCTCACTTATCCTAATTTGGTAAGTGCCGCTGTCCGAGCGGTAAACCCTCATATGGCTGCCTCCCGGGGCAATGTAGGCTTTGCCTGGTTCCAATACCATCCCTTGTTCTGCTTCCATGACCTCCAGCTGGCTGAATGAATTCAGGCGCTGTGCAAGCGATTTGGTAAAACTCGGCGGCATATGTTGAACGATGACAATCGGGGCACAGAAGTCACCGGGAATGGGCTCGAGAAAAGCCTTCAATGCTCTTGGCCCGCCGGTCGAACAGCCCACCGCAACCAAATCCGTCAAATCCGTTGACTGCGGTATCTTTGCTTCATGGCGCTGACGACTCTCGTTCTCTGGAAGCACGACTGGAGCTAAGTCCGTAACCGGCTTACGATCTGCACGTTTTCTCTTTGATCCAGAGGGCTCTGCTCCTTCCGTAGCAGTAGACACCTTCTTCTCAACAGTCCGTGATGACGGCTTACGAGGTGAATCCTTTAGTTTGCTCCGTTGGTCAGTCTCGCTGACCGTCGTTTTAGTCTCATTCACCTGCGGTTTCTTGTTCAGCGTTTTGTCAGAAGGCTTTGGCGAAAGAGGAACCGTTATGTCCGCGCTCCGTCGTCTCTGCTCTTCTTCTTCCCACAATGCCCTCCGCTGTTTAGCCTGCATCGCCGCATTCAGTTGCTTCATTAGTTCTGAACGCACCTGCTCAATATCAAGCGCATTAGAAATGGAAGGCTTTCGTATAAAATCAAATGCTCCTGCCTCAAGGGCAAGAATGGTCTCTTTCATGCCTTGCTCATTAATGCCAGACAACATAATGACCGGACGGGGGCCCGAATCCATAATTAATTTCAGAGCATCCAGGCCGTTCATTTCCGGCATTTCTACATCCAGTGTAATGACGTCCGGATTCAATTCCTTTACTTTCCGAACGGCATCAAGCCCGTTATCAGCTGTTCCGACAACCTGAAAAGAGGGGTCGCGCTCGATGAAATCGGAAAAGATTTTCCTCATGAATGCGGAATCGTCAACGACAAGCACACGAAAAGGCTTCATAGATGTCCACCTCAGTTTTCCATTAATCCAAGCAAAGAATCATTTCGTACGTTTGAGCCACCGATGCATAAATCCTTTGATTCCCTTCGGAGCTTCCGGCTCTGTGGCAGCAGGAACGGTCATGTAGCGGAGCGCGATCCGTCTGATATCACTAGAAGCGTTACATCGCGGATAAGCCGCTGTGAACGGGACCTGCCGCTTAACCGCCTGGACAACATGCGTATCATCGGCAATCGAACCGAGCAGCTTGATGTCGATATCCAGAAAACGCTGGGCCGTCAAAATGATTTTGTTAGCAGCTTCCCGAGCCTCCTGTTCATCACCCGCACGATTGACAATCAGGCTGAACGGAACCTGGCATTCCGTGCCGTGCACCACCTTGATTAAGGCATAGGCATCCGTAATGGATGTCGGTTCCGGCGTCGTGACGACAAGGCATTGATCAGCGGACGTAATGAATTTCATATTTTCCTTGGATAAGCCGGCTCCTGTATCAAAGATGATATAGTCCATCTCGGAAGCAATACGCTCAATCTGGGATATAAAATAATCCATCTCGTCTTCCGATAGGGACATCATGTCCGCCAAACCGGAACCTCCAGCAATGTAGGGAAGCCTGTCCGGCCCGTACTGAATCACTTCTTCAATGCTCTTCTCCCGGCGAATGAGATGATATAGGCTGTACCGGGAGCTTACACCCATAAGAACGTCAATGTTTGCCATCCCGATGTCGGCATCAAACACCAATACCTTTTTGCCCATCGACTGCAAAGTCAGTGCAAAATTCAGTGTGAAATTGGATTTGCCAACCCCGCCTTTTCCGCTGCTGACCGTTATAATCTTGGCAGTTCTTGGAGATGTTGCCATACCGCTGTTCCCTGACTGCTGGGAAGAAACCAGCTGGCGAAGCGAATGAGCTTGATCCGTCATGTACGAATCTCTCCCAGCAGCAGATGGCATAACCGCTCACTGTCGGCCATCAACAGATCATCCGGCACATTTTGACCATTGGTCATATAGGACAAGCGAAGGTTATGGGCATCAATCAGATTAAACAAGGAGCCGTAGCTTCCGGTTTCATCCATCTTCGTGAAAATGACCTTATCGAGTTCGTATTTGCTGAAATGATCCGCGATTTCGATCATATCGCTGCTCTTGGAAGTCAGGCTGAGCACCAGATAGGTTTCGCTTTGATCGGAATGGGAGAACAAACTTTGAAGCTCGGAAACGAGCAGCTCATTCCGGTAGTTCCGACCCGCTGTATCCATTAACACCAAATCACAATCCTGCAGCTTCTGAAGGGCCCGCTGCATATCACCAGGCGATTGCACAACTTCCATCGGCACATTGAGAATGGATGCGTAGGTACGCAGCTGTTCAACGGCAGATATCCGATACGTATCGGAGGTGATCAGACCTACCTTGCGTTGGTTACGGAACAGCTGCTCTGCAGCGATCTTCGCGATCGTGGTTGTCTTGCCGACCCCTGTCGGTCCGGCGATATACACAATCCGCGTCTCGGGCTGAACTCCGCCGCCGATACGACCCTCAAGGAACGCCTCGGCTTGCTTGTAAATCACGTTCTGGAGCTCGGCCTCGCTCATCTGCATATGATTAGCTTTCCAGGCTTCCTCCGCGGCTGTGAGCCACTCTTCCGTCAGCTTGGCTGAAAGATCCTGCTTGAGCAGCTGATCCCGAATGCTTTGCAGCGGCTCGGGAAGATGCTGCGCTTCAAGATTTTGCCTGGATAATCGCGCAATCCATTCCTTCATTTCCTTAAGCTCTTCAAGGACTCTTTGTTCGGATTCGCTAATCCCCAGACGGGAACTTAAAGGCTCCTCCTGTCTCCCACGGGATGACTTAACAGATTCAACAGACACTGCTGTTTCCGTTTGATCGCTTCGCATCGCTGCTTTTGCAGCTGCAGCAGGCTGTTGCGCGTGGTCCAATTCGTCCTTTTGCCTGTCAACCGTCTCCTCGGAAGCTGCAACCTGGCTGAGAATCTCTGCAAAACGACTATAGTCGTCCTCATGCTGTACGCCGGAAGCTGTATCCGTGTTATTCACAGAACTCGTGGAAGTCTGTGAACCTGGCTTCGAAATTTCTGCTGTTCGTTGATATGCCTTGGGTACGGCACCAGAAGGTACAGAAGGCGTAACTTTGGACTTTATCGGAGCAGAACCTTTGGATTTCTCCGCTTGTTCTACTGCCGCGATCACCTCGATCTTCTTACGGGTAAACATCCCTAGGAATCCGCCTACCTTGGTTTCCTTTGTACTCAGTATGACGGCATCCGCACCCAAATCGGTACGAATGTGCTGCATCGCCTCAGGCATCGTGTCGACGATATACCTCTTCACTCTCATAAGTTCACCACTCCGACACTTTGAATTTCGACGTTCGGCTCAAGCTCACTATAGGACAACACCGGAATATCCTGCATGCTTCGTTCAATGACCTGCCTTAAATACATTCTTATGGCCGGTGAGGTAAGCAGAACAGGCTGCTGTCCCATCTGAATGATCCGGTTAACCTGTTCACTGAGCTTCTGAAACACACTCTGTGTCGATGCCGGGTCCATGGCAAGATAGCTTCCTTGGTCGCTCTGCTGGACGCTTTCGGCGATCTTCTTCTCCAGCTGTGGTCCAACCGTGATGACCCGCATGGCCTCTCCCTCTTGAGCATATTGCTGGGTAATCTGGCGCGAGAGGGCTTGTCTTACATATTCGGTAAGGACATCGGGATCTTTCGAGTAATGTCCATAGTCCGCAAGCGTCTCAAGAATCGTGACCATGTCCCGGATCGAGATTTTTTCGCGGAGAAGCTTAGCCAATACCTTCTGCACTTCTCCAATGGTCAGCACGGAAGGAATGAGCTCATCCACAAGGACCGGATAGCTTTCTCTAATGTTGTCAACCAATGCCTTGGTCTCCTGGCGTCCAATCAGCTCATGGGCATGTCTCTTAATTAACTCGGTCAAATGGGTAGCCACAACGGACGGTGGATCGACAACGGTATAGCCCGCAAGATCCGCTCGCTCTTTCATGGCTTCATCTATCCAAAGAGCAGGTAGCCCAAAAGCCGGTTCGGTCGTTTCGATCCCCGTTACGGAATCATCCTCGTACCCAGGGCTCATGGCAAGATAGTGATTTAATAATAATTCACCGCCGCCGACAGCATTCCCTTTTATTTTTATGACATATTCGTTCGGTTTTAGTTGAATATTGTCGCGAATCCGGATAACCGGTACGACGAGTCCCAGCTCAAGTGCGCATTGTCTCCGAATCATAATGATCCGGTCCAATAAGTCTCCACCCTGCTGCGCATCTGCGAGCGGAATCAACCCATACCCGAATTCGAATTCGATCGGGTCAACCTGCAGCAGGTTGATCACGCTTTCCGGACTTCGAACCTCTTCGATTTGCTGTTCCTCCTCCAGTTGCTCCACCTCGACCTGCTTGCGGTCCAGATTGTTCTGCATCCTCCTCGCCGCAATAAATAAAACGAGTGCAATCGGTGCGGTCGTAATCAGATGAATGGGTGTGAAAATCCCTAGCAACAGAACGGTACCTGAAACAATGTACAATAGATGAGGGTATGAGAAGAGCTGCCCTGTCAGATCCTCCGCCAGGTTCCCTTCCGAAGAAGCTCTTGTAACAATCAGCCCCGCTGCAGTGGAAATTAGAAGCGCCGGAATCTGACTGACCAATCCGTCCCCGATTGTCAGGATGGAATATGTGCTCATCGCGTCTCCAAATGACATTCCATGAATCGAGATCCCGATGATAAATCCGCCGATCAGGTTGATCAGCATGATGACAATCGTGGCGATGGCATCACCCTTAACGAATTTACTTGCACCATCCATAGCCCCGTAAAAGTCGGCTTCCCGCTCGATTTTTCTTCTGCGCTCCCTGGCTTGCTGCTCATTGATCAAACCTGCGTTCAGATCCGCATCGATACTCATCTGTTTACCAGGCATCGCATCGAGCGTAAATCTTGCCGCAACCTCGGCAACCCGCTCCGAGCCTTTGGTAATGACGATGAACTGTACGACAACGAGGATCAAAAAGACGATGAATCCAACCGCAATTTCGCCATTCGCTATCCATTTACCGAACGTGGCTACAACCTCACCCGCATTAGCTTCCGACAGGATCAGCTTCGTTGTCGAAATGTTAAGCGCTACACGAAACAGTGTCGTGATGAGCAGTAAGGAAGGGAAGATGGAGAAGTCCAAGGCTTCCTTCGTATTCATGGCCACCAGCAAAATAATAAGCGCCAGCGAGATATTGATAATCAGGAGTACATCGAGCAGCCATACCGGGATCGGAAGAATCATCATGAGTACGATGCCAATGACACCCGCAAGGACAGATAGATCTTTTATTTTCACTGCACTGACGCCTCCCGTCCCTAATTATTTCACTTTACCTTTTAGTTTATATACATAGGCCAGCACTTCCGCTACGGCCTGGAACAGGTCTCCCGGAATCGAATCCCCGATTTCCGACCGTTGGTACAAAGCGCGTGCCAGCGGCTTGTTTTCCATCGTTATAATTCCGTGTTCCTTCGCTATTTCTTTAATCCGCAAGGCCATGAAGTCCTGGCCCTTCGCAATGATCTGCGGTGCTTCCATCATGGACCCGTCATATTTGATCGCCACTGCAAAGTGGGTCGGGTTCGTGATGATAACGTCGGCATTCGGGACTTCCTGCATCATCCGCTGAAGTGCCATCCGACGCTGGCGTTCCCTGATCTTTCCTTTGATCAGCGGATCGCCCTCCATCTTCTTGTACTCGTCTTTGATGTCCTGTTTGGACATTCGAATGTTTTTTTCGTAATCATATTTCTGATACATGTAATCCAAAACGGCTAGAATGATCAGCCCGATGGCAATCTTGAAACCCAGTGACATGGTGATATCGGCCACAAAATGAAAAATGGTATCGGGCCCCATCGTCGACAAGGACGACAATCCTTCCCTGGCAGCCCATAAGGTGGTGTACACGAGGTAACCGATGATGGTCAGTTTAATGACCGATTTCAAAAATTCGACCAAGGAGCGCATCGAAAATATGTTTTTGAACCCTTTGATAGGATCGATTTTACTGAATTTCATTTTCAAAGTTTCGCCCGTCAGCATAAACCCGACCTGCAAATAATTAGCGACCAGCGCTATAACGAAAATCGAAATGAACAAAGGCGCCAGCAGAAGCAGGATTTGAACACCATACTCCCCGAATAACTGCATCACATTGTCTTTCGTTACGTCCATGGAGAGCCGGTTAATATAAACGTCGGTAAACAGTCGAACGGTACGGTCTCTCATATAACCGCCGAAAATCAACAAACAAAAGAATGCGGCCAGCAAAACCGATGCACCCGATACCTCCATACTTTTGGCAACTTGGCCTTTCTTACGTGTATCCTGGCGTTTCTTCGGCGTGGCTTTCTCCGTCTTTTCGCCAGCGAACAGCTGTAAGTCGACCGGATACCGGTATGACATCCGCTTCACCTCCATCCTCCTTAAGTCGGCCCGTCGCCAATAACGCCGAGCAGCTGCCGGAGCGCTTCAAACATTTTGGCAAACAGATGATCAAATAGTGACACCAGCATCGGCATGAGCAGCATCAGCAGTACGAGTCCAACGATGATTTTGAGGATAATCCCGATCACAAACACATTGAACTGCGGTGCCGTCCTTGCCAGAAAGCCAAGCCCGACATCCGTCAGGAACAAGGCTGCTACCAGCGGGGCCGCCATTTGAAGTGCCAGTACAAATGAGTGCGAGAATGTCCGGACGAGGAAATCCGTCACATTGCCGTTATGGATCTTCCCAAACACATCTCCCGTTATCGGGATCCAGTCATAGCTGTACATAATCGCATCGAACAGATAATGGTGACCATTCATGCTCAGGAATACCAGTAGAGCGAGATAATACTTGAAGTTGCCGATTAATGGGGAGGAAGCCCCTGTAAAAGGATCGATAACATTTGCCATGCTGAACCCGATCTGAATGTCAATTAACGCTCCTGCCGTTTGGACGACGGCCATAATAAGATAAGCAGTGAAACCAAGCAGCAGCCCCACCAATACTTCCTGGACAATTAATATGACGTAAGACAGATCTTGCGGAACCGTTTCTCCGAGCCCGAACGAAAAATATACGATCAGGGCGATGATGGCCGAAAGGCCAATTTTGTAAGAAGGAGGTATACCGCGTGAAGTAAACACTGGCGATATTACAAAAAAAGCTGTTATTCGACAAAAAATAAGCATGAAAACAGGTAAACTTTGCTGCAACCATTCCATGGACACTCAGCCTATCCGATATATTTGTAGAGATTGTCCAAAATACCGTGGGTAAAATCCACTAACGTCGTTAATATCCAAGGACCAAACAGCAATAATGCTATAAGAACGATAATGATTTTTGGTACGAAAGCCAGTGTCTGTTCCTGGATTTGTGTTGTCGCTTGAAAAATACTGATGATAAGTCCGACAACCAGTGCGAGAACCAGCATCGGTGCGCTCACCTGGAGCACAATATAAACCGCTTGTCCTGCCAGACCGATAATAAATTCAGCGCTCACGGCGAGTCCCCCTGTATTCGAATTACTTGCCGCTTATTGCTACGTGTTAAAGCTCATCAGCATGGATTTCACGACCAGATACCAGCCGTCTACCAAAACGAAGAGCAAAATCTTGAATGGCAGCGAGATCATGACCGGCGGCAGCATCATCATACCCATGGCCATCAGCACGCTGGCGACCACGATATCGATGACCAGAAACGGAATGAATATCATAAAGCCCATTTGGAAGCCCGTCTTCAGCTCACTAATGGCAAATGCCGGTACCAAAACCGTTAATGGAATATCCTCGTAAGATTCGGGCTTCTCTGCGCCTGTGTAATTCATGAACAACAATAGATCCTTTTCCCGCGTGTGCGCGAACATGAACTTCTTCATTGGATCTTGAGCCTTATCCAGCGCTTCCGCTTGGGTAATCTCACCTTTAAGATAGGGCTGCAGCGCTACATCATTTATCGACGACAACGTTGGAGCCATTACGAATAAGGTAAGGAACAGAGCCAGGCCGATCAACACTTGGTTTGGCGGTGTTTGCTGTGTGCCGAGCGAAGTACGGACAAATCCAAGCACGATAACAATCCTTGTAAAACTCGTCATCAGCACTAGGATCGCCGGTGCAATGCTAAGAATGGTGATCAGGAGTATCAAGGACAAGGAGCTTGTCCCCGGTGTGTCTCCCTCATTGCCGATTTGAATATCGATGTTTGGAATCGGATCCGCAAATGCCGTATGGGAAAACAGAAATCCAAACAATATGAAAATCGCGATAGCGTACGAGATCTTTTTATTCATGAATCTTTATGATCCTCCCGCAGCAATTCTTCGACCTTTTCTTTCCGGTTCGGTACGCTGCGCAGCTTGGATTCGAACACTTCATGGAAAGAAGATGTATCGTCCAATTCCATTTCTTCCGGTGGTTTACCTTTACGGAGTTTTGCCGCCAGTTTCGTTACAAAAGGCGGCAGTGCCCCATTATGTATTCCAGAATCCTGTTCAAATGCAGCTTGGATAAGCGCAACTTCAGCCGGATCAGAAATTTTGTCCACCAACCGGACGTCTTCGCCAACTCCGATCACATAGATACTGCCCCCAATTTCGACGAGCTGAAGGGATTTGTTAGGGCCCATCCCAACCGCACCCAAAGTACGAATGGAGCGGCCCTGCATCCAGCTCTGATTCTTTCTGCTGAGAAAGCGAATCAGGAACACGATCAACGCAACGATGATGGCAAGTACGATAAAGACATAAAACAACTGTAAATAATACCCGGTAGTACTACTTGAGCCTAATCCATCAGAAGCTGCCATCATCATAAGAAGAATCCTTATACGCCAAGCGTCTTATTGATGGCTTCAATGACTCTGTCCGATTGGAACGGTTTAACGATAAAGTCCTTGGCTCCAGCCTGGATCGCATCAATCACCATCGCTTGCTGGCCCATGGCAGAGCACATAATCACTTTTGCGTTTGCATCGACTTTTTTAATCTCTTTCAGCGCAGCGATACCATCCATTTCCGGCATCGTAATATCCATCGTAATCAGATCTGGACGAAGTTCTTTAAATTTCTCGATTGCTTGCGCACCGTCCTGTGCCTCTCCCACAACCTCGAATCCGTTCTTGACCAATATGTCACGGATCATCATTCTCATAAATGCAGCATCGTCCACAATCAGAATTCGGTTAGCCATTGATAAAAATCCTCCCTAAAATGTTTGTGCTATTGTAATTTTTGAATCCGGTCCCATTGGCTTACGATATCCGTCACGCGTACACCAAAGTTCTCATCGATGACAACGACCTCGCCTTTGGCGATCAGTTTATGGTTGACAAGGATGTCTACAGGCTCGCCGGCCAGCTTGTCCAGCTCGATGATCGAACCTTGCGACATTTCCAGGATATCCTTAATTTGCTTTTGAGTCCTCCCTAATTCTACGGTGACTTTAAGGGGAATGTCCATCAGTAAGTTCAGATTGTTTTCATCCACCTGGGTGTAAGGCGCCGATTGCAGATTCGCGAACTGTACGGGCTGTACATTCACATTACGATTCGGCATGCCGCCATACTGTTGCGGCTGCGCTTGGTAAGGCATCTGCGGCTGTCCATATGGCATGGATTGCGGGATCGGTCCTCCCTGTCCTTGCACTGGCTGGTTGTAGCCTTGTCCGTAGTCGTATCCTTGGCCCATATCATTGCTATTAACAGGGTTAGCCGGTGCTTGAGCCGGTTCCTGGGTATTAACAGGTGCTTCCACTGCCGGGGCGGCTTCCTGCTTCGCGGGCTGCGGCTCTTCCGTTCCGTTGATCAGCATGTGAACCATATCCTTGGAAAAATGAACGGGAAGCAGCTGCATAATGGTTGAATCAATAAGGTCACCGATAATTAACCGGAATGAAATCTTAATCAGTGTTTCATCCTGCGGAAGGTTGTTGACCCCTTCACCATTCGCCATGTTCAGAATGTCAATGCCTGGCGGCGAGATATTGACAAATCGGTTAAAAATCGTCGACATGCTCGTTGCCGAAGAACCCATCATCTGGTTCATCGCTTCCTGAACGGCACTGATATGAATCTCGTTTAGTTCCTCTTCCACGGGGTTGCCTTCCCCGCCTAACATCAGATCGGCAATGACCTGAGCATCACGTGTTTTAATAACTAGAGAGTTGATTCCTTCAAATCCATCCACATAAGTAACATGTACCGCTACATGCGGCTTCGGAAATTCTTCCTCAAACTCGCTTCGCTTAATGATCGACACTTTCGGTGTCGTGATATCCACTTTTTTGCCCAGCAAGGTAGACAGAGCGGTTGCAGCACTGCCAAAGGTAATGTTACCAATCTCTCCAAGCGCATCCTGCTCTAGAGGTGTTAATACATCATCGACAGTCGCCGCCGAAGGAATTGATGCTGGTGATGCCATTTCCGACTGTTTTAACAAAGCGTCGATTTCTTCCTGGGATAAATAGTCTTTACTCGTCAAATTCTTCAGCTCCTTCGATGACAATTTCATCGATTTGTACAGCAACCCGGTCTTTTATCGTTCCGGGACTGCCAATAAACTTTAATCTGTCCCCAACCTTAATGGAGAGTCCATCATGCATCGGCTTGTTTAATGAGATGACGTCACCGACACTCAGTCCTAAAAATTCGGACACGGTAAGCTGGGAAACGCCAAGCTCGGCAACAATCGGAAGTTTGGCTTTACTTACACGCTGCTTAAGAGCATCTACTTCCTCTGGAACACTCGCTTTTTTCTCCGAGATAAACCATTGATGCGCGGATAGCTTGGACATGATCGGTTCCAGCACCACATGCGGGATACACAGATTAATCATCCCCGTGGTATCGCCGATTTTGGTGCTAAGGGAAATTAGCGCAATGGTTTCGTTTGGAGAAACGATCTGCATAAATTGCGGATTCGTCTCCAATGCTTCAAGGCGCGGCGATATGTCGAGCACCGTTTTCCATGCTTCCTGCAGACTATCGAATGCCCGGCTGAAAATGCGTTCCATGATGATCGTCTCGATTTCGGTCATCGAGCTGATTGAAGAAGGAGCAATGCCCGTTCCTCCCAGCAAACGGTCCAGCATCGCGTAAGCAATGTTCGGATGGACCTCGAGCACCATGCGTCCGACAAGCGGTTCCGCCTCGAATATATTAAGAACTGTCATTTTGGGTATGGAGCGAATAAATTCATCATATGGAAGCTGTTCAACCTGCACCACGTTGATTTGCACAAAAGTACGTAATTGTGCTGAGAAATAAGTGGTCAAATATCGTGCAAAGTTCTCGTGAATGCGGGTCAAGCTCCGAATATGATCCTTGGAAAACCGGAGTGCCCTCTTAAAATCATAAGAACGAATTTTCTTTTGCGTTTCCTCTTTTTTCAGTTCTTCAGCATCCATTTCCCCTGAAGAGAGAGCGGCCAATAAGGCATCGATCTCATTCTGCGATAAAACATCAACCATCTACTCACCCCCTTACAGGTCGTCCGACGAACAGTCTAGATTTCAGTGACGATAACATCTGTCATTTCAATTTGAATTAAACGTCCAGACGTTAACGACTTATTAACCAGATTCACCAGTTTAGCGTTAAATTGTTCGCGCCCCTTCGAATCATTCAGTAATTCGGGCTTCGTATCGGCTAACGTCTTGATAATAATCGGTTTAATCTTGATATTCTTGATTTTTTCGAATTCTTCCTTAGCTTTTTTATCACTAAGCTGAAAAGCAAAGGACATCTGGGCGATATAGTTTGGATCGGCTAAATTCGTCTTAATCCCGGCGATTTCCGATGTCATCGCCACGATCTCATCGGCAGACAACTTAGGTAAGGCCGCCGCATTGGCTGAAGCCTGACTTTTACCGTTATCGCCAAGCAGCTTGTCCGACAATAGGAATATAGCCAGAACAATCAACGTAATGGATAACAGGATCGTAATTAACCAGGGGAGCATCTTTTTCATGAAGGTTCCTCCAATTGCTGCACTTTAATGGTAGCTTGATGAATGCCTACCTCGTGATGATACGCCTTAACGGAAGCGATGATTTCATTTGCACTTTCAAGCACAATCATGCGTTTTCCATTAATCAATGTAATGTAGGTGTCAGGAGTCTCCTCAACCATTTCTATCAACAGCGCGTTAAGCCACAACTGCGAACCATTTAACCTCGTTACCGATATCATGGACAGCCTCCTTGTTTTAATCAGGGAGGGGATTGCCCCTCCCTATCCATCCTTATCGTTTCAGATTGACAACTTCTTGAAGCACTTCGTCCGAAGTCGTGATGATCCGGGAGTTGGCTTGGAAGCCCCGCTGAGCGACAATCATTTCCGAAAATTCACCGGTCAGGTCAACGTTGGACATTTCGAGCTGACCTGAAATGATAGCACCGGTTCCTTCTTCGGCATTGTTCGCTTCAAACATAACGGCATCCAGGTCGCCATCAGGGACTGCATTAAGGGTCACGCGATACATATTGCCGCCGATTTTCTCCAGGCCTTCCGGATTCGGAATTTTCGCAACGCCGATGATGGCTCCCTCTTCCGTCGTTCCGTCACTCATCTTCTGAATGATGGCGCCATTCTGCGCAATCGTAAAGGCCGTTACATCATCGTCCAACTGGATTGGTTCACCCGCCGAATCAAGAACGAGCATACCATCCGAAGTGACCAGGTTTCGCGCTACGTCTACATGAAAGTCACCTGCGCGGGTCAAGAAAGCCATCTCTTGATCCTCGCTAAGCTTCACCATGAAAAATCCGTCTCCGTCAATTCTCAGATCCGTCGGATTGTTAGTTATCATCGCGCTGCCTGGCGTATGCAAAGTATCGACCGATCCGATCGATACACCAAGACCGATCTGCTTCGCGTTTACACCACCGGATGGATCGTCGGTTCCCGGCGTAACACCGGACATCGTTTGACTTAGTACGTCTTTAAACATCACTCTTCCCGCTTTAAACCCAACCGTGTTTACGTTGGCAATGTTATTACCAATGACATCAAGCTTGGTTTGGAAACCTCTCATTCCGGAAATACCGGAATACATGGATCTTAACATCGATTTTCCTCCTTTTGTTATGGACCGCTTCTGTCGATCAGCGGCCGCCTGGCTTCCTCACGGGCCAGCCAGATTCATGAAATAATTACTGCACTATCAATTTGCGTAAAAACGTTATCCTTCATCGCGTTGCCATCCATTGCAGTGACCACGGTCCGATTCGGAATATTCACAATGAGAGCCATATCCCTCATCAGAATGAGTGATTCCTTGCTTCCCTTCGCTGCAGCTTTGTCCACAGCGCTCTGAATCTGCGCAAGCTGATCACTCTTTAATTCAATGCCGCGCTGCTGAAGTCTCTTCGCCGCATGATTGCTGATTTTTAGAAGATTCTCATTTAAAAGTTCCTGGAACGTCCCGGCGGGTGGATTCGTCTGAGCTTGTGCTGTTTTTCGTTCATTATGAAGTGCTGCGGGATGTATTTTCCCAGGGTATAAATGCCCTATCATCATACGGTCATTCATGACGCTGTTCCCCCAGGCTCTTCTCCCCCTTGTCCGGAATCTCCGGCTTCAGGTTCTGACGGATCGGGATTGCCTGTTTCAGGTACGGAAGGATCCGGATGGTTTGTTGCAGGATCTGTCGGACCTGGATTCGATGCTTCTGGATCATTCTCGGTTACGGCGTTCTCGATTTTCACGATCTGGTCAAGCGATACTTCACTGTCACCGACTTTCGCATAATGGACGCCTTCACGAACCATGATGGAATCTACGATACCGCTCTTCATCACCGACTCCGAACCATCCTCCGGCTTGAACATCCAGCTGATCTGTTTACCGATCAAACTTGAAGCTGCACCCAGAGACTGACTCATCGCTGTTAATTGAGTGTTGATATTCATCAACTGCTCCAGGGAAGTAAACTGGGCCATTTGGGCAATAAACTCCCGGTCCTGCATCGGCTGAAGCGGATCCTGATGCCTTAATTGCGTAATCAGGATGCTCAAGAACTGGTCTTTTCCAAGCTCCTGGCCGTTTCCGCTTTTACTGCTGACATTCCCTTTAGCATAATTGGGCCACATATTATTTGTAGATACCGGATTTGTTGCCATCCAAGCTCACCTCCTCACTGTTAGGCTTTTGCGGTAAATGTTCCTGCTTGCATCCGTTCATCGTCGGCTTGATGCTCAGCAATCCAATCGTTTAATTCTTCTGTCAAATTTGCTGCCAGCACGGCATCATCGGATGGTCTATCCTTCTCCTTTGATCGATGCTGTGACTGCTGCTGGCCTGATCCAGGCTGACGGCCGTCTTGATAAAGATTCGCATTGGAAGGCTGGCTGCTCTGTGTAACTTCAATTTTCTCGACCTGCAGTCCCTGTGCAATCAATGCGCTTCGAAGCTGTGCCATTTGCTGGTCAATCAGCTCTTTAGCATCCGTCGACCTTGTCATGAACTGGGCGATTAATTGGCCATTCTGCATCGTAAGTTTGATATCTACTTGACCTAGATGTTCCGGATTCAAGGAGATTCTCGCTTCCGTAAAACCGGTTTGTTTCACGATTTCGAGCTTATTAATAATGAAGGAAGTCATTTCGCTTGCGAAATTCTCAACAGGCACCGGTGGAGCTGCAGGTTTTACTGCAACTTGCGTTCCCGAACGCAGGGCAAGCTGACCGGCAGTGACCGTTCCTTGCTCCAACAGCGAATCTCCTTCGTTAATCACGAACTCGGATGCTGTACCCTCAACGTGGGTACTTGTCGTCAGTGATGACCACTTGGCATTTGCTTGACCCGTTGATTGAGATGAAGCCGACTGTCCCGAGGTATTCGTGGATACGTTAGGCTGAACGGCATCCGGCTGCTTTTGGGTTAGGATGTTATCAAAACTGCCGCTTGTTTTACTCTCCCCGGTCCCTGTTCCTTGACCAAGCAGACTATGGAAAGATTGGACAAGCTGTTTGACTGCAGCTTCGGTATTCAGATCCACCTGACTCGATTTGGATAGCATCGACGCCAGCTGGCTGATCGTATCCTGTACCGCAAATCGAATGGTCTCAGGTCTGGAAGCCAATGGAGACATCGCATTCCCATCCGTGTTTTCTTGTGCTTGGGGAGCAGCTCCGCTCAACATAAGATTCGCTTGCGACAGCCAGTTCTGCAGCTCTTGCAATAGGGATGGATCCTCCATTAATGCCTGGTCCATGGTGTCCAGTTCCTGCAGCAAACCATGAAGCAATTCCATCAAGCCTTCAAGCGATCCATCGGTTTCCGAAGAATACTGCGTTAGCAAGGATTCCAGCTTGGCAGCGACTTCCGTCGAAGTTGTTGAAGCGCTGTTCCCGCTGCTGCTCATCTGGTATGCCAGTGTCGCATCAAAGGAAACACCTGCTGTCGTTTGACCCGCTGCGCTTGTCTTTCCGCTCCCCGAGGGAGTGCTTACGGATGAAAACATGTTTTGTACCGTTATTGTCATCGTCTTATTTCACCTCCTTTCCTGAGGATGGAGATTCATTTCAGAGCTTATTTAGAGCCCATCAGGCGATTCAATATCTTTGCTGCCAGCTCCGCATCTTTTGAAGACATCGCATTTAAAATACGTGAACGAGTAGCATCATCCACGGTATTCAGAATGGTCATGGTCTTAGCGGGGCTGATCTTATATGTCTGCATCAGCAGCTCGGCAGCGTTGGCAGGTGTCATTCCGGCAAAGGTCTGATTCAACTGGTTTTTATCCAGATTGTCGGATGTCTTCTTCTGCGCCGCTTCCGTTTCGTTCTTCTTGAGCCTGGATTGCAAAGCCGCAATGGCCATATCTTCAGAAGTCTCAGCATCCTTAAGCATCATGGTTGCGTCCGCGGCCGTTTTCGGATCCATTTTCTGCAAAATGGCAACCCGGTTGCTGCTCTTCATCTGGCTAAGCATAAGCACCATTTCTTCCAGCGTAAGGTTTTGCATAATCGGTGCGGCTTTGCTTGGACTCATGTCGGCGTAGAGCTTAGACAGTTCACGAATCTGCTTGGTATACGCGTCCTCCTCTTCTGCCTCACCGCTTGTCGATGTGCTTTGCATCGAATCAATTTGGGTTTCCAGCTCTTTCACCTTGTTTTCCTGCGCCGCTTTTTGCTCCGTTACTTCATTTAATGTTTCTTCGCGTTCAGCAAGCTGCTTCTTGAGTTCAACAATCGTTGCTTCCGCGCTTTCTTCCTGCTGCTTCGCTTCTTTGAGTTTCTGCTCTTCCGGGGTCAGCACCGGATCCGGGACCCAGTTCTTGACGACCGGAATTTTATTGGCTACATCGATTAGTCCATCCCGCACATCGGCTCTAAAAAATACGGCGAGCGCCCCGAGCAGAACGATCGTAAATATAGCAGGTACCAAAATCAACAGTATCCGTTCAAATCCTCCGCCTGATTCTTCCTTATCAAGCGGCATGTCTTTTCGTGCCACTCTCATTCCTCCTTCGCGGTCATAACCCTTCGGTGTTTGCAAACCTTATCGGGCTTTGATCGCAAAACGTACCGTCGCCATCTCGTCCAGCTCGTTTTGTTCCCGAAGGAGACTTTCATGCCGGAACTTTTCTTGGGATTTGTCTCTTGCTTTCAGCCACACTTTTTCGTCAAGCATCTTGTCTGACAATACCTTTTGTTTTTTCGTTACATTGACATGTGCGATCCTTATGTCATCCCGCTTCCGCTCAATGCATTCTTCCAAGTGCTCTGCATATACCTGAATGTTTCGGATCTCAGCGACCGGCACGCACCGCGATGCCGCCTCCTGCTGAGCATGATACATTTGATCCCGCATCTCATACAGCTCATTCAGACTTTTCTCTTCCGCCTGCAGCTTCCCGATGGCACTTGACAGCATCCATTCGGCTTGCGTTTTCTCGTTGCTCTTCAGGTCTACGATTTTCTGGAATGCATAATGAAATTTCATTCTTCAAAGTCATCTCCTTGAAAACTCGGAAATCAAACGTTCCTGAACCTCATTCAATGTTGTCTTCTCATTCACTTTTTGCTTCGTAAAATCCCATATTCGCCCGATATATTCAATCGACTCATCGATATCGGCATTCGAGCCCTGTTGATATGCCCCAATATTAATCAAATCCTCCGAGTCCTTATATATCGCCATCAGTCGCTTTACGTTCTCGGAAGCATCGATTTGTTCCTCTGGAGAAATATCTTTCATCACCCGGCTAATGCTAGCCAGCACATCGATAGCCGGAAAATGCCCTTTGTTTGCGATATTTCGGTTTAGAACGATATGACCATCGAGTATCCCCCTGACCGCATCCGCGATCGGTTCATTCATGTCGTCACCGTCTACCAGCACCGTGTAAAAAGCTGTAATCGAGCCCGTTGGCCCTGTGCCTGCGCGTTCCAGAAGCTTCGGCAGACTAGCAAAAACAGACGGAGTATAACCGCGCATGGCCGGCGGTTCTCCTACGGCAAGCCCTACTTCTCGCTGCGCCATCGCATAGCGGGTAACGGAATCCATCATCAGCATCACATTCAGGCCGCGATCCCGGAAATACTCAGCGATCGTTGTAGCGATCAAGGCCCCCTTAATACGGATGAGTGCCGGTTGATCCGAGGTCGCTACAATCACGACGGACCTCTTTAACCCTTCGGGACCCAAGTCCCGTTCAATGAAGTCCAGCACCTCTCGTCCACGTTCCCCGATCAAGGCAATGACATTGACGTCGGCAGAAGTGTTTCGGGCGATCATTCCCATCAGGGTACTCTTCCCGACACCAGATCCGGCGAATATACCGACCCGCTGGCCTTTGCCGATGGAGAGCAATCCGTCAATCGCGCGGACGCCGATGCTGATCGGCTCCTGAACCCTCGGCCTATTCAGCGGGTTCTGTGGAACATTATGGGTTGAATAATGCGGCATACGCGCCGGAATGATAGATCCGTCCAGCGGTTGCCCCAATCCGTCCAGCACTTTGCCAAGCAGTTCCGAACCTACCTGAACGCTCAGCGGTTTGCCGGTCCCGACTACATCACAGCCGGGTCCGATGGAGTGAAGCTCGCCAAGAGGCATCAGCAACACTTTGTTGTCTCTGAAACCCACGACTTCCGCCTTGAGCGGCTTGGACTGCTTCGTGGGATAGATATAACAAACATCGCCGATGCTCGCATCCGGTCCCTCGGACTCCACCATCAGTCCGATTACCTGTGTAACTTTGCCGTTGATGCGAACGGGGTCCAGATGTTTCAGATGATCCAAGTACCGTGCGCTATTCAGCTTCTTCATCTTGATTTCTCCGTTCCTCGTCATCAAGAGCGAACCGCACGAGTTCTTTTTTGATCTCGGATAGCTGTGTATCGATGCGGGCATCCACGCTTCCGAAGGAAGACCGGATCACGCAGCCGTGATCCTTAACCGTGGAATCCGGCAAAATTTGAAGTTCCGCCTGGGAATCGATCGATAATCCCAGCTCTTCCCGTGCCGCGTATACAAATTCGAATTGTTCAGGAGCAACGCAGAGGGAGATGACTCCTTTTTCCCGTTTGCGTGCCAGATTCTTTCGAATCAGCTCCAGCATGAAATCAGGTTCAATCGTAAGCTGACGATCCAGTACTTTCTCCGCTATGCTGCAGCTGAGCTCCACCAAAAACGGCTCCGCTTCCTGAATCAAATCATCCTTCGCTTGATGGGCCAGCTGAAGCAATTCACTCGCTTGTAATGTCGCTTGCTCCATCAGTTCCTTCATCTCAAGTTCTGCCTTGGCCGAGCCCTCGGCGTATCCTTGGTTAAATCCTTCCATCTTCAGCGTTTCGGACAAATCCTCGTCCTGAAGCCTTCTTTCGGTCCACCACGCTTCAATCTGCTGCTGTGCTTCAGTCAACAGCCGCTCCGCCTCTTCCGAAGCCTCACGGATTTGTCGTTCGGCAAACTCCTGAGCATCCTTCAGCATCTCGTGCTTTAAGCGTTCAGCTTCAGCCAGCGTCTGTACGACGGCCGGCTCGGCAGTCGGCGGAGTATATTCCTCTACCGTTTCCTGGGTCGGTGAAGCGTAACGACGAGCAAGATCCAACTCTTTCAACACATCCATCGGTTTATAGTGGGACGATTTGATCAAGTTAGACAATGATGTCATCTCCTCCGCCACGGGCAATAATGACCTCGCCCGCTTCTTCGAGTCTTCGGATCGTGCTTACAATCCGAGTCTGAGCTTCCTCTACATCACGCAGCCGCACCGGTCCCATATATTCCATTTCTTCGCGGAAGGTTTCCGCCATACGCTTGGACATGTTGCGGAAAATGACATCCCGTACCTCTTCGCTTGCCACCTTGAGTGCAAGCTGTAAATCGGCGTTCTCGACATCGCGGATAATACGCTGTATCGAACGGTTGTCCACGTTGACGATATCTTCGAATACGAACATCCGCTTCTTGATTTCTTCAGCGAGCTCGGGATCCTGGATTTCCAGGGAGTCGAGGATCGTTCGTTCCGTTCCGCGGTCCACACCATTCAGAATTTGAACGATGGATTCAATGCCACCCGCACTGGTGTAATCCTGGGTAACCGTCGCCGACAGCTTCTGTTCCAGCACGCGCTCCACCTGGGCAATGACTTCCGGTGAAGTACTGTCCATGACTGCAACCCTACGAGCTACTTCGGCCTGCTTCTCTTGCGGAAGCGAAGAGAGGATCGCGGATGCCTGCTCGTATTGAAGATATGACAAGACAAGTGCAATGGTCTGCGCATTTTCGTTCTGGATAAAGTTCAGAATTTGGCTTGGGTCCGCTTTGCGGGCAAAGTCAAACGGTCTTACTTGAAGCGTTGCCGTCAGTCTGTTGATCACTTCCATCGCTTTTTGCTGTCCAAGCGCCTTCTCCAAAATCTCTTTAGCGTAATTAATACCGCCTTGGGAGATGTATTCCTGAGCCAGACAAATTTGATGGAATTCCTGAATAATGCTATCTTTCTCATCACTGTCGACTTTGCGAACATTCGCAATCTCCAGCGTTAATTGTTCAATTTCTTCATCTCGAAGATGCTTAAATATTTGAGCAGACACTTCCGGGCCAAGTGTAATGAGCAGTATAGCCGCTTTTTGACGTCCGCTTAACAGTTGGTTATTTCCCTTAGCCAATGCTTCCACCTCTATTCCTCAGCTAGCCATGTGCGAAGTAAATTCACGAATTCATCTGGCTTCTTCTTCGCCAAGGTTTCGAGCTGCTTACGAACCTGGCTTTCATTGGTTATACTTTCGAGATTAATCGATGGGAATTCCGTAACCGGCGGAAGTTGAATGTCATCTTCAAATTCTTCCTGCTGCTGTCTGCGTCTGCGGATTATGAAATAGGTTCCTCCGGCAATTAACGCCAATGCAGCGATACCAATTCCCCATAATACAGGCTGTGAAAATACGGTTTTCGGGTTTTCATCCGCATTTACATTAAATACCTGTGAAATAACCGAAACTTTTTTGGACAAATCAGCGTCTGTATAAGTAGAGCCTGTATCCGCGAGCGATGCTCGTACGATATTAACCAGAATGTTCTGTATTGCCGTTCTTGTTGCGTCATCCAAAGTTTGTTGTCCGGCAGGTGGTTCAACCGAGACATTAATGGTTAAATCTTTAACAGTATATGGACTTGCTATGATATCCTTCGTAATCCGGTTAACTTCATAGTTAACGGTTTTGGAGAGCTCTTCCGAATTCGTTTCCCCGCTTCCAGAATCGCTTGGATATCCCGGAACAGCTTCTTCGCCCACACCGGCCACTCCGCCGGTTGGACTACTGGTTCCCGAATAGTTCTTCTGGATCTCCTGAACACTGAGCTCAATCCCCTTCATTTCTTCTTCATCAACAGGGGTTACGATGTTTTCCTTGCTTTGCACCTGATCAAAGTTCAGTTTGGAAGCAACCAGAACATTGACTTTATTCGATCCCATGTATTGCGAGAGGAACTGCTGAACATTTTGCCTAACGTCGCTTTCGAATTTTTTCTGAAGCGCGAAGTTTTCTTCCACCTTACCAATCAATCCGCCTTGACCGCCTTTAGCTGTTGCGAGCAGCTCGACTTCGTCATTGGTGATTGTAATGTTCTCAACCGGTAAGTTCGGAATGGCCGTCTTCACGAGGTTGTAATACCCGTCAATGACTTCTTGATTAGGACGATAGCCCGGTTTGAATTGCACAACTACAGAAGCGCTGGCTTGATCTTCGTTTCCGTTTTTTGCAAATACACTTTCTTTAGGCAGATTTAATAATACCGTTGCATCTTGAACGCCCTGCATCTTCTCAAGCAGTCGTTCTACTTCGCCATTCAGTGCATTTACATATTTCACTTCGAATTCGTTATCTGTCATCCCGATGGCTGATGCGTTCTTCTCGAAGGTTTCGAATCCGATCGTACCATTCTGTACAAGTCCTTGAGACCCTACATCAATCTGGACTTTAGCTGCACTCGTACTCGGAACCAGGATGCTTCTGCCATCCTCGCTCAGCTTGTAGGAAATCCCTTGGGTCTCCAGGTGGCTGATGATTCCTGCGGCGTCGCTGGAATTTAGATCCCGGAATGCTACTTCGTACTTCGTCTTAGAGAACTGCATCGTTAGTACGATTAGAGCAATCAAAACAAATGCTATTGTAGCGATTAACATTATTTTTTGTTTGTTGCTGAATTGGTTCCAATACTGGGTCATTCTCTCCCGATATTGGGTAATTCTCTCGTTCACATTGTCACCCCATCCGAAACTTTGCTAGAAACATTTAGATTTGCGTGCGCATGATCTCTTGATAGGCTTCTACCACTTTGTTTCGGACCTGTGTTGTGAGCTGAATGCTCAACAGAGCCTGTTGGGCGGATATCATCGCCTGATCTACGTTTACTTGTCCAATCATTAATTTATCGCTCATGACATGTGCATTTTGTTCCTGTGCTGCCACAGAGTTCAGTGCTTCATTCAGGTAAGAGCCAAAATCGCGAATCGATTCGGATGGAGTCGCTCCATTTTTCACTTGCTCCTGCATTTGAAGCGGCTGTACGCCCTGAACACTGAACATTGCATTTTGAATCATCTCTCTCTCCTCCTACAATATGGGCTTATGTATTTACCGCTGTGCTATCTACCGATCTCCAACGCCTTCATAATCATCGCTTTCGAAGCATTTATCGCAGTAACGTTAGCTTCGTAAGAACGGGTAGCTGCCAGCATATCCACCATTTCCTTCGTAATGTCCACGTTAGGCATAAAGACATAGCCTTCCGCATTCGCATCCGGATGTGTAGGGTTATATACCTGTTTCAGCGGGGTTTGATCTTCCCGTACCTGCGCAACCTTTACCCCTTGTCCCACATTCTGACCACTCATCTGAGCTCTGAGAAGCCCTTCAAATGATTCTTGCTGCGGCTGTAACACAACCGTTTTTCGACGATACGGTACAGCTTGGCCGTTCTCGATTCGCGCGCGAGTAGTTTCCGCATTGGCAATGTTGGAGGATATGACATCCATTCGAAGCCGTTGTGCTGTTAGAGCTGATGCATTAATACCGAAGCTATTGCTAATATTCATGAACCCTATCTCCCTTCAATAGCTGTACGCATCATTCGAATCTGCTCATTGACAGCTTGTATGTATGAATTATAACGGAGCTGATTCTCTGCAAGCAGCGACATTTCTCTGTCTGCATCGACATTATTCTGGTTGTTATTCATGGAGCTGCTGCCATCCTTCATGACCGAAGCCTCAGGAATCCCCCCGGTTGAACCAATGACAAAATGCCTGGGATCCGTTCTTCTGCCCTGAAGCGACAATTGGGCCCCATCCATTTCTTTTTTCAGAAGACTCTCAAAGGATACCTCGGATCTCTTAAAATGAGGAGTATCCACGTTGGCGATGTTGTTTGCAATCACATTGTTTCTGAGATTCGCTGCATCCAAACCGCTTTGAAGCCGTTGAAAAGAACTATTGTTCAACAGATTCACTAGCTCATTCCTCCTGACTGGACTTTGCAGAAAGGTATTCCACTCTTCCTAGCTAAATCCTCTTTTTTCGACAAATCATATAATCCGTATGAACTAACCTAGGTCTTAAGTAGAAAAAGACAACATGATGTCACATAAACTAAGTTTCTTAAAGATTGGGACTTTTTACAATAAGAAAAAAGCCCTATCTTTTACCAAAAAGAAGGGCTTTGTGTTCATTTTTATCCGGTTTTTTTCTATATTATTGCAAATCGTATCACTAAATCTGTAAAATTTAAGCGATTTTTCCCGAAGGGTAGGTCCTGGTAGGGACCATAAAATTCACAAAAAATTACGAAATCCGTCCTGATCCCTTCCAACATGCGAAAGCGCTTCGACAACTTGCTGCAAGGGTCGGGATGAATATCGACAATTATTTCCTTTCGCATACCCCGGCAGATAGACCTATATGGATGCAACTACAGAATATACTGGCTCAGGTCCCGGTCCTGGGCGATCCCGGCCAGTTTCTCCCGGACATACTGCGGCGTGATCACCATGCGATCCAGCGTCAACTCAGGCGCTTCAAATGACAGGTCTTCGAGGAGCTTCTCCAATATCGTATGAAGTCTCCGCGCACCTATATTCTCCGTGTTCTGGTTAACCGAAGCAGCAATTTGGGCGATCTCCCGTATCGCTTCCGGAGAAAACTCAACCTCAAGATCTTCAGTACGCAGCAGATTGACGTATTGCTTGGTCAGCGCATTTTTCGGCTCGGTCAAAATGGATACAAAATCGTCGAGTGACAAGCTGCTGAGCTCCACCCGAATCGGAAAACGCCCCTGAAGCTCGGGAATCAAATCCGATGGCTTCGCAATATGAAAAGCACCTGCAGCGATGAAGAGGACAAAATCCGTTTTGACCGGCCCGTATTTGGTCATAATGGTTGAGCCTTCCACGATAGGCAAAATATCGCGCTGCACGCCTTCTCTGGACACATCCGGACCCGATTGACGGCCCTGGCTGGCAACCTTGTCGATCTCGTCGATAAAGATAATGCCGGATTGCTCTGCCCGACGAATGGACTCCTGAATGACATCATCCATATCGATGAGCTTGCCCGCTTCCTCTTGCGTCAGCACTTTCCTGGCTTCCTTGACGGACAGCTTGCGGCGCTTTGTTCGCTTTGGCATCAGGTTGCCGAACATTTCCTGCATGTTCATACCCATTTGATCATTGCCCTGCCCCGCAAACATATCAAACATGTTCGGAGCAGCATCCTCAACATCAATCTCAATCGTTTCGTCTTCAAGCTTACCGGACAGCAGGTTAAAGCGCACCTGTCTCCGTTTCTCTTTGAGACTAACGTCCTTTTCGTCCGCATCCTCATCTTCGGCCTGGGTATCGTTATTAGAACCTCCAAACAGCATCTCAAAGGGATTTCGCTGGCTCTTCTGGCCTTTGGTTGAAGGCGCCAACAGCTGAACGATCCGCTCGTTCGCCATTTCCTCGGCTTTGTCCTTTACCTTCTCGGTACGTTCCAGCTTCACCATCCGGATCGCGGTTTCCACCAGATCCCGGACCATGGATTCCACATCACGGCCGACATATCCAACCTCGGTAAACTTTGTCGCCTCGACCTTGACGAACGGTGCATGGACCAGCTTGGCAAGCCTTCTCGCAATCTCCGTTTTGCCGACACCGGTAGGACCGATCATCAGAATGTTCTTCGGTACGATTTCATCCCGCTCGTCATCCGTAAGCAAACTCCGGCGATAGCGGTTCCGAAGTGCTACAGCGACCGATTTTTTAGCGTCCTTTTGGCCTACGATGTATTTATCCAGCTCGGATACAATCTGTCTTGGCGTCATCGATTCTTTACTCATCGCGAATACCTCCACCCCTGATATGGCTATATGTTGCTGTATGGCATCCTTACAGCTCTTCGACAATAATATTGCTGTTAGTATAGACACACACCTCAGAAGCGATCTGAAGCGCTTCTCTGGCTATGTCTTTCGCTTCCATATGTCCGGCATGACGCTTAAGCGCCCGACCTGCCGACAAGGCAAAATTGCCGCCTGACCCAATGGCCAGCACATCATCATCGGGCTCGATGATTTCGCCGCCGCCTGAAATCAACAGCATCCCTGTTTTATCCATAACAATCATCAAAGCTTCAAGTTTGCGAAGCACGCGGTCTTGACGCCAGTCCTTCGCGAGCTCAACAGCGGCACGCTGCAGGTTGCCATGGTGTTCTTCCAGCTTGCCTTCGAATTTCTCAAATAACGTGATTGCATCCGCCACAGAACCGGCAAAACCGGCGACAACTTGTCCCCGGTAAAGACGGCGCACTTTCTTGGCGGTCTGCTTCATCACTACACTTTCACCAAATGTAACTTGGCCATCGCCGGCAATAGCTGCTGTGCCATTATGCCGTACTGCGCAAATCGTAGTGGCGTGAAAAGTCATTTCCATGATGGCAAGACCTCCCTAAGAAAATAAGATTAGATTGTATTTAGTTCGTTAGCATTAATAAATACTCGTACTCCGTCAAGAGCTCGGCTCGCAAGCGCTTCATTTTTTTCCTTTTTGTTGCGAATGCGCTTCTCGAGACTTGGAAGAAGACCAAAGTTCGCATTCATCGGCTGGAAGTTATCAGGATCTGCATGGGTTATGTAGTAGGCCATACTCCCGATGGTTGATTCCTGAGGGAATACGATCCCTTCCTGTCCCTGAGCTGCTCTTGCTGCATTGATCCCTGCAATCAATCCGGATGCCGCTGATTCTACATAGCCCTCGACACCCGTCATTTGTCCCGCCAGATACAGATTAGGCCGTGTTTTTACCTGATAGGTTTGTTCCAGCAGTTTAGGCGAATTGACAAACGTATTGCGGTGCATGACACCGTAACGCACAATTTCGGCGTTCTCGAGTCCCGGAATCATGGAAATGATCCGCTTCTGTTCGCCCCATTTCAAATGAGTCTGGAAACCGACAAGGTTGTAAAGCGTACCTGCCGCATTATCCTGACGGAGCTGCACCACAGCGTGCGGAAGCTTGCCTGTATGCGGGTTCACCAATCCAACAGGCTTCATCGGGCCAAACAAGGCGGTTTGTTTACCGCGCTTCATCATGACCTCGATCGGCATGCAGCCTTCGAAATAAATCTCCTTCTCAAACTCTTTCAATTGAGCAACTTCGGCATTGATAAGAGCGTCATAGAAGGCGTCAAACTCTTCTTCCGTCATGGGACAATTTAGATAAGCCGCTTCGCCTTTATCATAACGGGATGCCAGATAGACCTTACTCATATCGATGGAATCCTTCTCCACGATTGGAGCAGCCGCATCGTAAAAATAGAAATAGTCCTCACCCATCAGCTCACGAATCTGTGATGACAACGCGGGCGAAGTCAGCGGCCCTGTGGCAATAACAACGATGCCTTCTTCAGGTATATGCTGAATTTCTTCATTTACAACCTCAATTAAAGGATGCTGATGCAGGGTTTCCGTAATTTCTCCCGAAAAACCGTCGCGGTCAACGGCCAATGCGCCCCCAGCCGGGACGGAATTGCGATCTGCCGAACCGATGACAAGCGAGTTCAGCATCCGCATCTCTTCCTTCAATACCCCGACTGCGTTGGTTAAACCGTTCGCCCGAAGCGAATTACTGCATACAAGCTCAGCGAACTTGTCCGTATGATGAGCCGGCGTCTTAACGACCGGCCGCATCTCATATAATGTAACGGGTACGCCACGGCTAGCGATCTGCCAGGCAGCTTCACTGCCTGCAAGCCCTGCACCGATAACCGTAACCCTTTGTGAATCTGTCAACGTCATTACCCCCTGTATGCCTTACAAATCTGCTGCATCGTCCTGTTCCTCGACCATTTCGGAATAATCACAAGAAGTACATTGAAGCTTGATGCCTTGCTTGCTTTTCTTCTCTACCATTAAACTGCTGCAATTCGGACACGGCTTCGTTGATGGTTTATCCCATGATACAAAATCACATTCGGGATAACGATCACACCCAAAGAAGATGCGCCCCTTCTTGCTCCGGCGTTCCACCACATGGCCTTCCTTGCATTTCGGGCACGCCACGCCGATATCTTTCACGATCGGCTTGGTATTCCGGCAATCCGGGAAACCCGAGCAGGCAAGAAACTTGCCGAAACGGCCCAGCTTATACACCAACGGCTTACCGCATTTTTCGCAGATCTCGTCGGAAACCTCATCTTCGATTTCGATTTCCTTCATTTCTTCCTCTGCTACTTCAAGGCGCTTTTCAAAGGATTCATAGAACTCTGCCAATACTTTGACCCAATCTTCGGAGCCCTCCTCCACATGGTCGAGGTCCTCTTCCATGTTCGCCGTAAACTCTACATTGAGAATTTCCGGGAAGAACTGCTCCATCTGTTCGATGACAAGTTCACCGAGCTCGGTTGGCATGAATTTTTTCTCTTCGATGGCAACGTAGCCTCTCTTCTGGATCGTCTCCAGCGTCGGTGCATACGTACTCGGACGTCCTATGCCGAGCTCCTCCAGCGTTCGGACAAGCCGTGCTTCCGTATAACGAGGAGGCGGCTGCGTGAAGTGCTGCTTTGGCTCAATATCCTGCTTCTCCAGAATGTCGCCACTGTGAAGCTCTGGCAGGTATTTGTCTTCCTCCGTCGTCCCATCGTCATTTCCTTCAACATAGACCTTCATGAATCCAGGGAAACGAACCTTCGAACCGGTTGCGCGGAAGACCGTTTTACCAGCGGTGATATCAACAGAAAGCGTATCCAGCACAGCAGAAGACATCTGACTCGCCACAAAACGCTCCCAGACCAGTTTGTACAGGCGAAGCTGATCACGGCTCATAAACGGCTTCATGGATTCAGGATCCCGCAGCACCGAAGTAGGACGTATCGCTTCATGCGCATCCTGAGCGTTGGCTGCTTTTTTCGAGTATTGTCTCGGGCTCTCCGGAACGAACGGATCACCATACTTCTCGGTGATATATTCTTTTGCTTCTTCTTGAGCCGTACCCGAAATGCGTGTGGAATCCGTACGCATATAGGTAATCAAACCGACGGTGCCTTCCTTGCCAAGCTCGACGCCCTCGTACAGCTGCTGGGCAACGGACATAGTCTTGGCAGCACGGAAACCAAGTTTACGTGCAGCTTCCTGCTGCAAGGAGCTCGTCGTAAACGGTGGAGACGGGTGGCGCTGACGCTCGCGCTCTTTTACTTCGCCGACTTGGAAGGAAGCATCCCGAATCGCTTCGAGAATTTCATTCACTTCCTGTTCATTGGTCAGCTCCTTCTTCGCGCCGTTAAGCTGCGTAAATTTGGCTTCGAATGCGGATCCTTTAATAGCCAGCTTGGCCGTAATGGTCCAATATTCTTCCGGAACGAAAGCGCTTATCTCATTCTCGCGGTCGAGAATGATTTTGACGGCTACCGACTGAACGCGGCCGGCAGAAAGTCCCTTTTTTACTTTCTTCCATAGAATAGGGCTGATCTTATAACCAACCAAGCGGTCCAGGATACGTCTTGCCTGCTGCGCGTTAACCAAATCCATGTTAATTTTGCGCGGCGTTTTGAAGGCATCCTTCACGGCCGTTTTTGTTATTTCATTAAATACAACCCGCAGGCTTTGAGTATCATCCAGCTCCAACGCATGCGCAAGATGCCATGCAATGGCTTCCCCTTCGCGATCGGGGTCAGCTGCGAGGTACACTTTTTTCACCTTTTTGCTAGCATCCTTAAGTTCCTTTAAGACAGAACCTTTTCCGCGGATCGTAATGTATTTCGGATTGAAGTCGTTTTCCACTTCAACCCCGATCTGGCTCTTCGGCAAATCGCGAACATGACCCATCGAAGCCTTCACGATATACTTGCTGCCGAGATATTTGCCAATCGTTTTCGCCTTAGCAGGCGACTCTACGATGACGAGTGAATCCGCCACAGGTTCATCCTCCTCTCCAACATTCAAACTTTCCCATTAAATGATCTTATATATAGCACCGGGTAATTGGGTAATCTGCTTTTTTATGATTAAAGATAACAGAACTGAATGCAAATGTCCAAAATCCCACCGGGTTCGCTCGATCATCTCATCCAGCGACCCGGGACCCTGTTCGAGCATATGGTATATTTGTCGTTCGTCATTTGTCAACCCGGCTAGTACATCCGGTTGCTCCTGACAAGGGGCCTGCCGCTCCTTATTGTATGTATCCGAGGCCACTTTTGGCAACCAGGAATCATATTCTTCTATTATATCCCTAGCTTCCGTAACCATCTTGGCCCCTTGCTTAATCAAATCCAGAGTCCCTCTGCTCTTGGGTGAAGTGAGAGGTCCCGGAACGGAAAACACGTCCCTTCCCGCCTCCAAAGCTAAATCCGCCGTGATCAACGATCCGCTGCGGGCATCCGCCTCCACCACCACGGTACCTAGCGTGAGTCCCGCTATAATGCGGTTTCGCTGCGGGAAGAATCCCGGGAGCGCCTTGGTGCCGGGCGGGTATTCCGAAATGATAAGTCCCTTAGCCGCGATCTCTTCATAGAGCGATCGGTTCTCCGGTGGATATATAACGTCAATGCCGGCTCCAAGAACTGCCAAGGTCGGTCCCCCGCTTCGCAAAGCCGTATCGTGGACAACGCTATCAATGCCTCTGGCCATGCCGCTGACAACCATGAGCCCTGCCCTTGTCAACTCCTCGGATAACATCGTTGCAATTTTGCGCCCATATGCCGTAGGCATTCTTGTACCTACCATCGCAATTCCCGGCCTGGACAGCAGATGAGGATCGCCTATGCAATACAGCACCCAGGGTGCCTGTGGCGAAGATTTTAACGTGTCCGGGTAGATATCATCAAGGGCTGTTATAATACGTATTTTTGATCGGTTTGTCAAATTCCATACCCCGGCCTCATTTTGTCGAAACCCGGCATGATCCGCACTCGACAGATCGACCTGCTTACTTTCGACAACGGAAGGAAAGTCTTTGGCCAGCTTATTCGCTTTTTCGACAGGTAGACCACAGGCTCTCCAATCATTCGCATCATATGACAGCAGCCCCTCATGCAGCTCGCCATTCGATATGATTCGGTTAATGGTCTTCCATCCGATACCTTCGCTTTCATGCAATGCAATCAGCAGTAAGCTGTCCACCTTCATAACGGGACCTCCTTAAAATATAAAATCGAAAACAAAAAAGCAACCCTTCATTTCCTGTTTAGGAAATAAAAGGTTGCTTACCTCAAGTAAAAACCATTGACTTAGTCTAATCATGCATCAGAATCTTGTTCTAGTGAGTCGTGCAAGACTCCAAAAGACCTTTCTCCTCAAGCACGCTAACCAGGGTTGAGCCCATTTCAGCAGGTGTAGGAGCTACTTTGATACCACAAGCTTCAAGTACAGAGATTTTCTCCTTGGCTGTTCCTTTACCACCAGAAATAATCGCGCCTGCGTGGCCCATACGTTTTCCTGGAGGCGCCGTTGCGCCGCCAATGAAGCCTACCACTGGTTTGGTCATGTTCGCTTTGATCCATTCAGCCGCTTCTTCCTCCGCTGTACCGCCGATCTCACCGATCATAATAACCGCTTTGGTGTTAGGATCTTCATTAAAGAGTCTCAATACATCGATAAACTCCGTCCCTTTAACCGGGTCGCCGCCAATCCCTACGGCGGAGGATTGTCCGATGCCGCGAGCTGTCAGCTGATGAACGGCTTCATATGTCAGGGTACCGCTGCGGGATACAACGCCGACATGTCCTGGCGTGTGGATGTAACCAGGCATGATGCCGATTTTGCATTCGCCCGGTGTAATGACACCCGGACAGTTAGGTCCGATCAAACGAGTCTTCTTGCCTTCCATATAGCGGGATACTTTCACCATATCCAACACCGGAATGCCTTCCGTAATACAGATAACCAGATCCATCTCGGCATCAACAGCCTCCAGAATGGAATCGGCTGCAAAAGCCGGAGGCACATAAATTACGCTAGCGGTTGCGCCTGTTTTGGCTTTGGCTTCCTCAACGGTGTTGTAAACCGGCAATTTGACGGTTTCGCCGTTCTCAAGCGTAATTTCGACTTCGGTTCCACCTTTGCCAGGGGAAGTTCCCCCGACCATCTGTGTACCGTAATCCAGGGCGCCTTTTGCATGGAAAAGGGCTGTTTTACCTGTAATCCCTTGCGTGATAACTTTTGTATTTTTATCGATCAAAATACTCACGATTGATTCACATCCCCTATTGTTATTTGAAAATGAAAGCAACCGCACGGCAGGGCTAAGAAGCCCATCGTGCCATGCCCCTTCAGGAATGAAATATTACTGAACGAGGGAGACGATCTTCTGTGCTCCGTCGGCCATGGAATCAGCAGGTACGATATTAAGACCGGACTCAGCCAAAATCTGCTTGCCGAGGTCTACGTTCGTTCCTTCCAAACGTACAACAAGCGGACGAGTCAGTCCTAACTGTTTCGCTGCTTCGACAACACCGGTAGCAATAACGTCACAGCGCATAATACCACCGAAAATGTTGACAAAAATTCCTTTTACTTGAGGATCGGACAAAATAATCTTGAAGGCTTCCGTTACCTTCTCCGTTGTTGCACCGCCCCCAACATCAAGGAAGTTAGCAGGGTCGCCGCCATAGTACTTAATGATGTCCATCGTAGCCATGGCAAGACCGGCACCATTAACCATACAGCCGATGTTGCCATCCAGAGCTATGTAACTCAAGTCGTATTTGGATGCTTCGATCTCCTTCTCATCTTCTTCGTCCAGGTCACGCAGTTCAAGGATGTCTTTATGACGGAACAGCGCATTGGAATCAAAGTTGAGTTTGGCATCCAGAGCCATGACGTTTCCGTCACCGGTTACGACAAGCGGATTGATTTCAGCGATAGAGCAATCCTTCTCTACGAATGCCTTATACAAGGCCAGCATGAACTGAACGGCTTTCCCTACCAGTTCATTCGGAATATTAATGGAATACGCTAATTTCCGTGCTTGGAATGTTTGAAGTCCGATCGCTGGATCTACGACCTCTTTGAAAATCTTCTCGGGAGTTGCTGCTGCAACCTCTTCGATCTCGGTACCGCCTTCTTCGGACGCCATCAAAACGACACGGCCGGTAGCACGGTCAACGACCACACCGATATAATACTCTTTGCGAATATCGCAGCCCTCTTCAATGAGGAGACGCTTGACTTCCTTGCCTTCCGGACCCGTTTGGTGAGTCACCAACACCTTGCCCAGAATTTCTTCAGCATAAGCACGAACCTCATCCAGGTTCTTCGCCACTTTAACGCCGCCGGCTTTACCCCGACCGCCTGCGTGGATTTGTGCTTTGACAACGGTTACGGGACTGCCCAAAGATTGTGCAGCTTCAACTGCTTCTTCTACCGTAAACGCTACCTTGCCGTTCGGAACAGCTACTCCATATTGCTTCAGTACTTGTTTTCCTTGATATTCATGGATATTCATTCTCGAATCCTCCTATCAACATGACTGGAACAAGGCTGGCTAACACGGAACGAATCTATGAAAGATTTCCCTGTCAACCTTTATATATTAAACCCAAGCTATTGTAACATGTTTTTAAAACGCTTACCTTAAAAAGTTCACCGTTTATCCACTCGATTTGGCATGGGTATGATTCCTTCCAGATATAAATTGGAGAAATATGTAAAATCATTTGTTTTTTCGTGCAAAGCTTATCAATCCGATAATCCCCAATACGACAACGGCAATGCCTAACAATCCTGCAACTAGTGTAGTGATGATATTTCCCCATAATACGGTCATCCGATTCCCCTCTCCCATCCCCATAATATTTGGTACATTCATTACTATTATACCATTAAATCCCTTTTTGTTTGAGATAAACTTGTGACGCAAAATAAAACTCTTTATCCTTTTTCTGCTATCCGTTAGAATGATTGAAAGATTAGTGAACGCATTCATAAGGAGATTCAGCATGAGTTGGTTGAAGTCATTTTTCCCGCTGCATTCATTATTTGTCAAAATGCTGGTGTATTTTCTCGTCGTGATTTTCCTGCTCTCCTCCTACAACCTATGGTCGATGACATTCTACTCCCGTCATGTTCACAATGAAATTGTCAAATACAATCTGACCCTGATTCGAAATACCGTAGATCATTTTGAGAAACAATACTCCACTTGGAAGAATCTCCTCCTCAACCTTCAGCACGATGAATTTGTCGGCAATATCAGCAGGCAGGCCGATTCCGGCGGAAAGAAAGGCATCGATTATCTGCAGGTGGATATGGTGATGGATCAGATCCGGACCCTGGTAAGCCAGCCCTATTATCACTTGAACAATGTCATGATCTACTACCAGAATCAGTCCTTCCTGCTTGAACGGGATGGCATCGTCGATGATGACCGCATGTTTAACCATTACTACATAAGCGACGCCTATCCGTACGAGTTCTGGAAACGGAGCGATCACACAAACGGCTTTCTGCAAATGTTCCCCAGCAGCACTTTCTCCATCGGGACAGAGAAGAATGAGCTTCAGTTGATGCCTCTACTTACGAACGTACAGGGCAGCCCCTGGAAGATTATAGCTTTCGTAAATATGAAAAGCTGGTATGAATCCTATAAAGGCATGGCCGGTTCCCGTTTTCTGCTGGTGGACTCGGAGGGAGCAACCCTGTACGAATCCGCCCCGGATGAGAAATCCCAGCCACTGCCGGAATGGGACGGCCACTCGGAATGGATGATCGAGAAGGGATCCTATTACTTTTTCGAAAAGGGCTCCCGTTCCGGCCTTACCTACATCTCCATTATTCCGCATAACGAACTCAACCAAAGCATCAGCCGTATGAACTGGATAGCCGTACTGTTATTTGCAGCTACCCTGCTCATTGGTATTATGGCATCCTGGATATTTTCCCGAACAATCAATCGGCCGCTCAAGAGAATGGTAACGGGACTGGGGCAGGCAGAGGTGGAGCTATATCAAGGGAGCATTGCCGAATTCAGCGCCATCTCCAACCACTTGAAGGGTTTGCAGCATGAACGGAAGATCATCAAGGAATGGATGGACCATACCAAACCGTTGTTGACCAGCTACCATTATTTGGCCCAGTTCAAAAACATTGCCCTTGATACCTCCGCTTCCAAAGAGCTTTGGGTCGGCGAGGGTGCATTCATGGTTCTCGTATATCAGTTGAGGTACCGGCACGTCCCTTCTCGTCAGCTTGATGCCTTAATGACACGGGCAACCGGCAAGATCAAAGATATGATCACGCTGCAGATACAAGCATCGTTTCCCCTATCGCACACCCTTCAGATGGAGGGGAAGCAAATTTTATCCATTGTGTATACACAAGAAAAATCTGACATGCTGCAGCAGTGTCTCAGTCAGCTCAAACAGATTTTTGATCAAGATCAAAGCACCTATCTCGTGAATATTGCGGTTTCGTCCGTATTCCAGCAAACCTCTGATTTTGACCGGGCTTATGCAGAAGCCATGTCGCTCCTGCAACAAGCCATGCCGATTGAGGAAACCCAGATTATCTGGGAGAAGGAACGCCGTGAAGATGTAACAGGATTCACTGCCGAGCAGGAACATGAGTTTTACGTGAATTTACAGGCCGGCAACGAGAGCAGCTGCCAATCGCTCATTGAGCGCGCCCTGGATCGTTTGCAGAGACAAGAGGCCACGGCCGATCAACTAAGCCACTTTGCCAAATCGGTATCGGTCCGCATGAGAAGAACAGTAGAACTGCTGAAAATCAACATCGACGCGCTTCCGGATTACGCCGAAAGGCTTGCTTGCAGCGTAACCCCCGAGCAATACCGGGAAGCCCTTCTCGACGAGCTTGCCCATGCAACCCATGCGATCCGTCTGAAACGGGAGGAACATTACGATATTATTCAATATGTCATTCATTATCTGGAGTCCCATTACGCTGAAGAAATATCACTTGAGCAGCTTGCCTATAAACTCAACATGTCGCCTACTTATCTGTCCGGGTATATTAAAGAGAAGACGGGGAGCAATTTCAGCGACCAGTTGAATGCGATTCGAATAACAAAAGCGAAAGTACTTCTGGAGACGACGAACATGCCGATTCAGGAAGTAGGCAACCGGATCGGGTACCGAAATGTCACTTCCTTTATCCGCATGTTCAAAAAAATAACCGGCCAAACACCGGGTGATTACCGGAAAACCAACTGGGTCCGATAACACACAGGTGAGCGGCCGGCCGCTTTAACCTTTAACAGAGCCAATCAAAGCCCCTTTTACAAAATACTTCTGTATAAACGGATAGACAAGCAGGATCGGCAAGGTGGACACCATAATGGTAGCGAATTTCAAGCCATCCTCCACCACCACGATATCACCCACGACCGGACCGTCCGTTCCCGTCAATTGCCCTGACAGCACGATGTTTCTTAAAATCACCTGGAGGGGCTGCATATCGGCATCCCGCAAATACAGCAGCGGCCCCATGAAGTTATTCCACATTCCGACGGCATAATACAAGCCGATGGTGGCCAGCACCGGCTTGGAGAGCGGGAGCACAATCCGGAAGAAAATCCCGATCTCAGACAGTCCATCAATTTTTCCGGATTCCTCGAGCTCTTGAGGCATACCCATGAAAAAAGTTCGCATGATGAGCAGATTCCAGGTGCCTACCGCTCCGGGCAGCACCATGCCCCAGAGGGTGTTGACAAAGCCAAGCTCCTTCACGACCAGAAACGTCGGAATCATCCCGCCGTTAAAAAACATCGTAAAGACGATCAGCATCAGGACCGGTTTGCCCATGACCATCTTGGTCTTGGACAGCGCATAAGCCCCAAGTGCCGTGACAATCAAAGAAATGGCGGTCCCTGTAATCACATAAATCAGCGTGTTCTTATATCCTTTCAGCACCCGTCCGTCCTCGAACACATACTGATACATATCCAGGTTGAAGCCCTTCGGCCATAACCACACTTCCCCGGAGGCGATCGATGCGGAATCGCTAAGGGACACGGCCAGCATATAAACAAACGGGTATAGACACGCCATCACAATTCCGGAAAGAATCAAGGCATTGAGCGCGTCAAACCAATTCCATTTCGGTTTCATCACGTTCCTCCTTTACCAGATGCTGCTTCCGCTAACTCGCCGGCTAAACGAATTGGCCGCAATAATGAAAATAAAGCTGATGATGCCGGTAAACAGATCAATCGCCGTGGCATAACTGTAGTTGCCTTGCGTTAAGCCGACCCTGTACACATAGGTGGATATAATATCGGCTGTCTCGTAGGTGGCCGGAGTCGCGAGCAGATATACTTTCTCAAAGCCGATCTCCAGTATTTTTCCGATATCAAGTATCAAGATGATCACGATTGCCGGCGCGATGCCGGGAAGTGTAATGTTCAGCGCCTGCTTCCACCGATTAGCCCCATCTATCCGTGCCGCTTCGTATAATTGCGGATCGATTGCCGTCAAAGCAGCCAAATAGATAATGGTCCCCCATCCAATATGCTGCCATACATCGGTCGTTACATAAATCGACCTGAACCAGGCGGACTCAACCAAAAAGTTGATTCGTTCGAGTCCGATGGCACTCAGCAGCTGGTTGACCACCCCGCCTGTCGGAGATAGGAACATAACCGCGATCCCCGCTACAACCACGTTAGATATAAAGTGTGGAAGATAGCTGACCGTCTGGACAAACCGTTTTAAAAACGATTTGCTCACTTCATTGATGAGTAACGCAAGTATGATGGGGGCTGGAAAGCCGAAGATCAGCTTGTATAAGCCCAGCAGGAATGTATTTCTGAGAACAGGCCAGAAGTCAGGCGTACTAAAAAACATGCTGAAATATTTAAAACCCACCCAGTCACTCTCCGTGATCCCCTTAAATAAGTTGTAGTCCATAAAGGCGATCGAAATGCCGAATATGGGAACATACTTAAAGATGATGTAATAAAGAGCACAGGGCAGAAGCAGCAGCAGCAGGTATTTGTCCCGCTTCACTTTCGTCAAGAAACCCGGATTCTGTGCTTGCAAAAAACGTTTCCTCCTTTTGCAGCGAAATCCATGCTGTATCTGCAAGCCGCTCTCCTTGCGGACCGGGACCAGGCTTGATACGCGTCCGAAGAGCCGGTCCGTAAAAGAGAGCCACTGCGTTCATCCAACAGCATGGCGTTCCGTATAAATTACTTAGCTTCATTCAAGAACTTTTGCGTCCGCTCATAAGCACTTTTATGAACATCCAGCACCTGCTGCACGCCAAGCTTGTTTATTTCATTAACGTAAGCATCCCAATCATCCATTGGTTTCTGTCCTAGAATGAACTTGGCAATCTGCTCCTCATGAAACTTTTTCACGGTTTCGCCGACCATGCTCAGCACTTCATTTTCTTCATTCGTATAGGCAAGCCTTGGCTGCGGTTTCGTTTCATGGTCCGGCGCGATTTTCATCGCTTCCCGCATTTTTGGGGAATACATGGACTCGTAAGCCGTCATATCCAATACCGTATGTGCTCCGATTGTTGCGATGCCCGTCTTGGTTCTCAAGTCGCCGAACTCTTTGTAATCCGTATTGAATTTGCGAACCCCGTTCTCGGTTGTAAATGTCTCCCCTTCCCTGCCCCAGGTTGCCAGCTCAATCCCTTCGGGAGAGAACAAGAAATCCAGGTACTGCAGCAGCCGATCCCGCTCCTTGGAATTTGCCGCCACCGCAAAGCCGTCGGACTGCAATCCGGCAAATACGTTGTGCGACTTGCCATCCGGGATTCCAACAGGAGGAACCATATAATCGAGACTAAATTCGGATGCCTTATCCCCAAGCATTAACGGAAGTTCGTCCATGATGCCGATATAATCGCTGGCAATAAACGATTTGTTCTGAAGCAGCAGATCATTAAATTGCTTACGTTTATGCGCCATGAAGTCAGGCGCAACCAATCCCTCCGTGTAAAATTTATTCATATACTCAACCATTTTCTTGTAGTTGTCCTCTGTCGGACCGTAGCGCCATTCATTCTTCTCGAAGTCGTAATAGTAGCTGCTGTTGGTATTAAACGCAGGTGCCATATTGACCAGCGGACTCAAACCGTTAAACACGGCAATCGGAAAGCTGTCCGGGTACAATTCCTTTATTTTTTTCGCGACCGTATACAGCTCGTCGTAAGTCGTCGGCGGTGTCAGATTGTGTTTCTTGAATACGTCGTCCCGGTAAAGCCATGACCGCCTGGATTGCTGCTCAAGTCCATACAACGGCATAAAATAGTTCTTTCCCTCAGGAGACAGAATAGCTGCTTTCACTTCCGGATGATCATCGAGAAACTTCTTATAGTTTGGCATTTGATCCAGATGCTCGAAATAGTCGACAAACGCTCCGCTGGCCCCGTGCGTATTGGCGGCATTCAAGCTGTTAACCATCATAAGATCCGGTATCTCGCCCGAGGATATTGCCAGGTTCATCGTTGTGGTGTAATCGCTCATTACGGGTTGTACCTTGAAGGAGATGCCGGTTTCTTCTTTTAAGTACTTATAAATCGGCCAGTTTTCCTTATAGGGCCAATTCGTATGAGAGAAGGTCATCATTTCTAGTGCGACTTCCTTGCCTAAGGCGGCACTTTCAGGATTCTCCTCTTTTACCGCGTTCTCTTTTGAGCAGCCGCTCAATACTGTACCGGTTATAACGGCGGCCAATGCCACCAACCCGAGCTTTCGGTTCCAAACTTTCACGCAACCCTCTCCCTTATGTATTGATGATGTTACGCCAGCCGCTCTTAAGGCAGCATGTCGTTTATGATTTTGATTCTACTTGCCGGACCCGTGTTTTGACTATTTACATTCCTTCCCGTTATTGCCTGAAGCTACGATTCTGAAAAAGTGACAACTTTCTGAACCATGGTACATTCACCGTTCAGATCCCGCGCCGTGGCTGGCTCTTACCTATTGAATAAAAGCAATAAATCATATTGCCCAGCAACCCCATCTTCGTCTCTAATAAGATAGAAAATTGGTAGAAATCTCATAAGTATATGAAAAAAAAGTCAAGATCCGAAAACGGATCTTGACTTGTGAGGTGCGCTGAAACGTTCACTTTATCTAACACAAATAAGACCTTGATTGACTGGGCAATACATTCTTTAATTTAAATTGACTGATGAACATCGAGTTACGATCGCCCCTTTTTGGATAAATGGACTTGAGACTATTAATTCCTTAGGTAGCCATCTATTCATTCTCAGGTTATGTGACATATCCTGCAAGTACATCCTAAGGAGGTGCTCATATTGAAAAGTTCTATTGGAAAATTACACAAAAAACCACTAAAAAGAAATCTCTCATGTTGTAAAGGGAAAAAGAAAAAAGAAATCGTATGTAAAAAGAGAAAGGTTATCAATCTTTCCTGCCCGCCACCTAGAATCAATGTAACACCTGTGCCTGGACCTCAAGGGCCTCAAGGACCTGCCGGAGCACAAGGTATTCCAGGACCTCAAGGACCGGTCGGAGCACAAGGACTTCCTGGAGCTCAAGGAATTCAAGGGCCTGTTGGACCCGCTGGAGCCCCAGGAGCAACTGGAGCAACTGGAGCGACAGGGCCGGCCGGCGTTTCAGCATTTGCTTTTGTATGTAGTACGGAAACGCAATCTCCTGCCGCTGCTCCAGCACCTGGTGCTCAAGGAGGCGCAGTAACCTTCAACAATCCTCCTATAATTGGAGGAACAGCCCTTACGTTCACTGCTCCTTCAACATTTACTGTCAATGAAACAGGCGTATATAATATAAGTTGGGAGGTATTCCCAACCCCGGGTGTGAATGCATTTGGTTTGTTCTTTGATCCAGATGCAGCCGGTCCGGCAGTTCCAGCCCTGGTTCCTTGCAGCAATTATGGAACGAATGCAGGCAATCAGCCATACCAAGGCCAGGTAGTTGCCTTTTTAACAGCTGGTGGGGTCTTGACCCTGAACCGTATGGACAATATGGGGGCATTAACTTTACAAAGCGCTATCGGTGGAGGTACGCCAACCGTGAGTGCATCTATTGTTATTGAGCGTTTGGCTTAACAATAATTCAACTATTTAACTTAAGGAAAGAATCCGTAGATATTGGGTTCTTTTCTTTTTTTTCATAAATCCCCATCCAACTGAAATAATTTCATCGATCTTGATCCAATATGCGGCTTAATGACATCGAGACTGGGCTCTTACCTGCTCGACGAGGTTTTGGTATATGATCACGAATTGACATGCGGGAGGTAAACTTTTACAATACGGACTAGAGTTACCCAACGAAAATGAGGAAGCACCCTTTTCGAATCTTGGATGTTCTATTACGATTCAATCCACTGATATCTGAAGAGAGGTGCTTTCATTTATGTACGGAAAACTTCATAGCGCTTGCTTGCACGGCATTGACGGGGTTGTCATCCAGGTGGAGGTGGACCTGGCGAACGGGCTGCCCCAAACCTCTATCATCGGTCTGCCCGATTCCTCCATTCGCGAATCGATTGAGCGGGTACGGGCAGCAATTAAGAACTGCGGTTTTACCTATCCCTTAAAACGGGTAACCGTCAATCTTGCACCGGCTGATCTGCGCAAAGAGGGCTCTTCCTTCGATCTGGCGATCGCCGTCGGCATATTGCTAACAAGCGAGCAATGGACCTTTGCGAATGCCGGAGAAATGTTGATCCTGGGCGAACTTGCTCTGGACGGTACGCTTAGGCCCATTACAGGGGTATTGCCCATGGTAGAGCAAGCGAAAAAGGAAGGGTATGCCGGAGTTCTTCTTCCGCGCGAAAATGCTCCGGAAGCCACACTGATCGGCGGTATTGAGGTTTATGGGCTTCAGCATTTAAAGGAGCTTGTCCAGGAAGGACCCGATGATCACAGCCAAAATAGTGAAACTGGGGGAGCTACAAGCTATACCGTTTCGCTGTCCAAGCTCAAATATGATCGGTCAACGCATTTAAGCAAAACACAAGGGGACGGCCTGCAGGACAAGCAGCTGGAAGACTATAGAGATGTAATTGGTCAGCAGCATATCAAACGCGCCCTGACCATCGCAGCTGCAGGCATGCACAACATTCTGCTTATTGGGCCCCCGGGTACTGGAAAAACGATGCTTATGAAGCGCCTCCCTACCATACTGCCGCCGCTGGCGGATCAAGAAGCGTTGACTACAACGAAAATCTTCAGCGCTGCCGGAAAGCTAAAGCCATCCGATGGGTTGATGACAAGACGTCCCTTCCGGTCTCCTCACCATACCATTTCGGCCGGCGGGCTCATCGGAGGCGGCACCATTCCGAAGCCGGGAGAAGTCAGTCTGGCCCATAAAGGCATCCTGTTCCTGGACGAGCTTCCTGAGTTCTCGAGGCATGTGCTGGAGGTGCTGCGACAGCCCCTGGAGGATCGTGAAGTAACCATCAGCCGGGCACGGGCGGTATTTACCTTCCCGGCGCATTTCATGCTCGCTTGTTCGATGAATCCCTGTCCGTGCGGTTATTACGGCAGTGATCACCCCCATCAGCGCTGCACGTGCAGCGTTACACGAATTGCTCAATACCGCGCTAGAATATCGGGGCCCTTGATGGATCGGATCGACCTTCAAGTGGACGTGCCGCGGCCCAAGGAATGGCCGGGGAACGCGATACCTATATCCTCAGAGCAAATGCGGGATCAAGTCTATGCGGCACAAACGATTCAATTGAAACGCTACAGCAGGCTCCCGTTCAGCTGGAACAGTGAACTGTTCGGCAGCTTCCTGAGGAAGCATGCCATACTGGACAAGGACTCGGCAGAGCTTCTGCAAGCGACAATCGATACGCTGGGCCTGAGCATGCGCGCTTACGACCGCATCCTGAAGCTGGCCAGAACCATCGCCGATTTGGAGGCATCCGATGAAATACAGAGCCAGCACGTTGCAGAAGCGATTCAATATCGTCAGCTGGATCGACAATATATCACCGCCGAAGAAACAACTCGTTTATGAAATGTAGTCTTTAGCCCACGGGGGAAGCGAAGTACTTCGAGCCGCGACATGCCCTGTTTAATTTTTATGTCTCCAATGTCGAAGAAGCTTATCAGCATCTGAAAGAAAACGGAGTACGTGTCGATACCATCCTGGAGTACGGCGCAACCTATTTCACTTTTTATGATCTGGATAACAACGGTCTGGAAGCTTGCTCCTATTGAATAAATAACCTGTCCTATGCAAAGAAGGTGATGGAGCTCAGCTCCTATCACCTTCTTCTTTATTGTAATTCTTATGGATTCTTTGGATCGCATCCATCTAAAATGCATTCTCGATATGATCCATCGAGACAAGCGTCAGATCTGCCCGAAGCATAACCGAGATAACATCAAACCGGATCGGCCGTTCATAATAACGCTTATGATGAACGTACTGCTGGGCCGTGTTCCGGACCTGCATCACTTTACGGGCGTTCACGGACTCGGAAGGCGTACCGAAGCTGGTCGTTCCGCTCCGGCTTCTGACCTCAATCACCACAAGGGTCTCCCCTGTTTCGGCAACGATGTCCAATTCTCCGGTGCGGCAGCGCCAATTCCGGTCCAGAACCCGGTATCCTTTTTCAATCAGGGCAGCGGCCGCCAGCTCTTCGGCAGCCGCTCCCTTTTGTTTGCGGTTGTCCTTTTTTCCGGATGGCGAGGTCATTACGGCATTATCCCTCCATCCTTCGCTTGACGATCCGCACGATAAACATATGTCAGCACTTCCGCAACCAGCTGGTACAATTCCTCCGGAATCTGCTGATCCAGATCCAGCTTGGAGAGAATCTCCACCAAAGCGGCATCTTCCTGGACAAGGACGCCATGCTCTTTGGCTTTGTCTAATATAGACTCCGCCAGTTTCCCTTGTCCTTTGGCAACCACAACCGGCGCTTCGCTCTCGCCGGGCGTATATTTAAGGGCGACCGCCTTTTTCATGGCCGTTAGTTCCCCTTGCTCTTTCTCAAGCTTATTCATATTCGCATATCCACCCCTTTGTAGGTTTGCGGGGTGTATTCTGCTGCCGTTCCCTGCACGGACGTGTCTGAAGTAGGCGGCGCAGCTTGGGGCAGCGGTTCTGTTTTTACGCTGAGCAATTGGTAGCCGATAGACGAAACAGCCTGAGCCAACTCTTCCTTTTTCCCCTCAAACAGCTCAGCGGCATAACTTTGATCATTCCGAAAGTTAAGGCTGACAATCCGGTCAACGACCTGCACATCGATCAAGGTCGGACCCAGAAATTTCATGTCCAAGTCGAACAACAGCCTGCAGTTGGTTGCATCCAGCTCACCTCTGCGGCCTCTGCGTGATTGAATATGTACGGATGCAGTCTGTTCCCCGTCGGCCCCATGCAGGGGTATGAACATCGTGACCTGTGCGAACGGAGCCGTTCGATCGGTGTTTAGCAAGAGCTGCTGGCCCGTTAAATGCTGAACGACTTGCTGTGCCGCTTCCTTTAGGGCAGGCGGCGCATCCTGGCTGGATAACACCTGAAGCAACACTCCCTTCAGCGTGTCTTGCAGGGCAAGCGCCGATTCACCCGATGGCGTTGAGGCCATGACGGCTTGCTGTACGCCTAAGGCGATATTCTGCTGGCCGGATGGCACAACCGGCTGTGTTAAGCCCGGCTGATTCACGGCACCGGCCTGAGCATTCGGGACAGCTTGCTGGTTCGCATTCGCCGCACTCCCTGTCGTGGCGAGGGCCCCTGGTGTAATCGCTGCTGAGCCACTGCTGCCAGGGGCAGGGGTTGCTGGCAGGGATCCCGCTTGTCCGCCTGCTTGACCTGCAGCAGCAGCGGTTGGCTGAGCTGCAGGGGGCGGCGGTGCAGCAGCTCCCGCAGCTGGAGCAGGAGCGGGTGCTGGCACAGCCGCATTCGCTCCGGGCGCGGCGGCGCCGGGAGCCGCGCCCGCGGCCGTGCCGCTGCCGGGCAGCCCGGCCCCCGGCTGCCCGGCAGGTGCTGCGGCGCTGCCCGTGCGCGCCGCTTCGCCCGCGGGGCCCGTACCGGCCCCGCGCAGGGCTTGCTGCTCGTGCTCCGCACCGAGCAGCTTCAAGCCCCGCCCCCCCCACGGCTCCGCGCCGGGGGTGGGCGGCTTTGGCGAAGGGCCTGCGACCCCTTCGCCTAGAGCTGCCGCCGGCCCCGTGGGCACGGCGGCGGGTTGTCCGGCGGCAGGCGTTGCCGTGCCGCCGCTGGCCCATGGCTGCGCGAGCTCGCCGCGCAGCTGCTGCAGCAGGCCTTGCAGCTTGGTCAGCAGCGCCTGCTGACCTGAACCGGCCTGCGCTGTACTGCCAGCGGCACCGTTCGCCGCTGCTGCTTGCTGCTGAGCGGCAGCGGCTCCTTCTCCGCCAGCTGCCGTCGGAGGCGCAGCGGATGCTGCATTTTTCCCCGCAGCGGATGCGTCTCCAATACCGTTGCTTAAAGCAGACGCCAGCTGCTGCTCCAGCGACTGCAGCAGCTGATGCAGCTGGGGTCCGAATACCGCCTGATGCAGTCCCTTCACGCTTTCGGGGGTAATCGGCAGTCCGCGGTGAAACGCGATCGCAGCCGACTCCGCCCATTCTGCCGCGGGAATCTGCGGAGGCTTCACGGCCAATGCCTCACGGAACATGGCGATATTGTCCTTCGTCAGCGGGACTCCCGCGTTCTGCATACCCTTGATCATTTCGCGGTTTTCCTTCGTATCCGGAAGACCGGCAAAATCCAGAACCTCAGCCATGGAAGAAGGGGACAGCGGCTGTCCTGGCGTTTGACTAAGCGGCTTGAGAACGGCCGTCCCTCCCTCTCCTGGCGGCTGAACCTGTAGAAGAGCGGTTTCCCCGGCTCGAAGCGGCGTTTCCAGCTTCGCCTTCACTTGAACACCCTGGATCTGCACCACAGCTTCCTGCCCGTCCTCCGATACGTTCATAACGACACCGCGAACGACCTGACCCGGCTTAAGTTCCAACGTCTTGGCGTCTCCCGGCTTCTGCTCGCCCAGGAGTCCGCGAATCAACGATCCGATGTTCACGATAGTTCCTCCCACACCTTCTGTATACCTTATATATCGGCAGCAGCCCGCCTTTTGACGAGGGCGGGCTGCATCGAAATCTAGAATAGGGACAATTGCTCAATCTCCATACTTTTCAGAAAACTTCTTCTGTGCATCGCGGTAGGTCCGTGCAGCTGCAGCTGTTCACGGTGAAACTTGGTAGCGTAGCCTTTATGTACGGCAATTCCATATTCCGGATAACGCGCCTCCCATTCCCCTTCGCACAATCTGTCGCGAGTAACCTTGGCAATAATGGAGGCCGCGGCAATGGACTGACTGTTAGCATCGCCTTTGATGATGGCACGCTGGGGAATATCGCATTCCACCTTCTCGGCATCAACAAGCAGAAACTGGGGAGTAACAGCCAATTGCTCGATCGCCATCTTCATGGCAAGCCTTGCGGCTTGTTTAATGTTGATGCGGTCAATCGTTTCCGCATCCACCAAACCAACGCCGACCGCCAGTGCCTGTTCCATAATGAGATCATAGAGGGTCTCCCGCTTCTTGGCACTGAGTTTCTTCGAATCGTTAATTCCTTCAATGACCAGCCCCTCCGGCATAATGACCGCTGCAGCGACCACGTCGCCGAACAAACAGCCTCGGCCGACCTCGTCGATGCCTGCAATATGTATATAACGGCTCCAATACTCTCGCTCGTACATTAATAAATCTGTCATAGGTTTAACCCCTTTGGTTCCGAATTACCGTTTGTTACCTATTCGTGCACACGGTGTAACCCATCTATTCTATCAATCTAGTAACTCTTCTAGATTATCACACTCGCCACAGAGCGTCACCCTTTTATCCCTGCCCGCATCCCGGCAGGAATTGGTTCGTCCATCGCCGAACCATCGGTTATCATCCCCGAAAAAAAAAGAGCTGCCGGCATCGGCAGCTCTTTCCCTTATTCGATGATCGATCCCTCCATTTCATTGCCAAGCCGCCACCTCTGACGATCCGAAGCGGCATCCGGCACATTCAATTCCAGCCCCGCACCGTCAGCATTCACGGCAAGGGCCCGGCCATCGTGCACCGATAGGATGGAGACCGTATCATCTTCCTGACGTTTCACTCTCCATCGCTGATTGTTATAACCGAGATACGTGTATAGCTGAATCCGGTTCTGCCCGGTATCGACATCCAAAGCCTTCCCTTCCGGCGTGCGAATGGAATAGGTGCCTTCCTCTCCTGTTGGTACCAATACCCATAGCGGGTTGCCCGTACCCGCTGATTCCTTCACGGTAACGGGTTCGCCGTTTACGGATTTCTCGGTATAGATCACTTGGTTCACGGCTTCGTTCGTGAAGCTGGTTTTCGTAAGATGAGCTTCAGACGAATGACGGACGTAGACATTTTGATAGGAAGCCTGTCCGCCGAACACATTGACGCCAAAATTCCCTTCGGCAAATGTCCCGTCCATCACATCGATCACCTTCTTCCCGTCCACGTCGACCTGAATATGCGGACCTTTCGCTTCAATCCTCAGGTGATAGGTTCTTCCCCCTTGGATAAATTCAGGGACTTTGGCCAGTACCTGACGTTCCTCAAATCGACCTTCAATCTTGTAAAAGAGTCGAACAGCCTTCATACCAGGGTCCAGATTCAGATAATATCCACTGCGGCCATCCTCGCTTGCCCGAAACAGCATGGATCCTGCACCGCCTGCTTCCCCAAGCCGCATGTCCCCTTCAAACGTGAAGTCGCCTGCCTTCTCTTCCGCCATATAATTGGCATCGCTTGGATGGCTGCCCCGGATTCCATGCTCGGTAACGACCCACTTCGAAGCCTTAAGATCCGGTTTCCACCCCGTCAGATTCGTCAGAAATGTTCCGCTCGTAACCAACACGCGGGTGCTCGCTGATATCTTTCCGTTTGGAGTTGAGGCGGTAATGATGACTTCTCCCGCATTCACCGCTTTTAATACGGCATGAGTGTCATCGGATGAAACAATCCGGACGGTATCGGGATGACTGGATGTCCATACCAGAGGTTTCTTCCCGTTGCCCCGGACACGATCCACAGTTGCGTACAGCGATTCGGTCTGTCCCTGGGACAGCTCCAGCTCGTATGAATCCATTAGGATGCGGGAAGCAGGCTCCGATGGATCAAGAGGCCTCCACACGGAATCCAGCTCATGCACCTTAAGGGACTTCAGCTTCACTTGGCCGTCTTGGGTGTAGAAGCTCATCCCCCGTCTGGCCTGATCCGGAAAAATAACGTCCGAGAACAAAACGCTTCCGTCATTGCCAAACACCTCCACTGAAGATTCATCGACATAAATACGCAGCTTAACCACTCTATTTACGGGGTGCAGCAAAGCTTTGTGTTCGGTCGAGAACAAGCTGGAGAAATCCGTGGTTCCCGATGCCGAGCGGTCTATGAACATATGATGCGTGGCGTTGTTATAACCGACCACCGTCTGTTGTCCGCCGCCTTCCCGCAGTCGGAAGCCGAATTCCAGCTCGCTGCTGTCTAATGGAATCTCGATTTCCGCCTCGATTTCAAACGCGCCGGCCTGAATTCCCTTTAACACATTCTGCGAGGACTCCGTAACTTCCCTGTTATTCACATGGATTACCGTATTCCGGAGGGTTTCTAGCTCAGAGATTGGAGACTGGTGCAGACGTATTCCCTCACTCGTCGTTCTGAGCGACAACTCTCTAGGGATGGTCAGTTGACCCTTCCAGCCCGAAGTCGGAAAATTGAAGGGATAATCCCAGTTCGTCATCCATGCCAGCATGATTCTTCGATTGTCCGGCAGGTCGGAGAAGGACATGGAGGCGTAGAATTCCTTGCCCCAATCCGTTCTCAGCACGGTCCCCGCCGTATGATCATTCATAAATTTGCCGTCTGGCGTCACATCGCCGATAAAATATTCCGCATCGGAGCCTTGGGTGTTCGGATTAGCGCCGCTGCTGATCATCAACACCCATTTGCGCTGACCGGAGCCGTCCACGGCAAGCTGAAACAGATCCGGGCATTCCCACACGCCTCCACGGATATATTCCCCATACCCGAAACGGTCCGTTAAGGTCCAATCGACAAGATTGTCGGAGATATAGAAGCGGATATGGTCTCCCCCTGATACCACCATGATCCAGCGGTTGTTGGCTTCATCCCGAACCACTTTGGGATCGCGAAAATCCCATCCTCCCGGATCCTCGCCCTGTTTGCCCGGGTTCTCGATGAGGATCGGCCGTTCCTTCGAATACGTCCAGGTCCGTCCGTGATCGGTGCTGTAAGCCAGTCCGATCTTCTGATTTCCGCCCGGCCGATCAGGATTGAAGGATGTGTAGTAGGCAATGAGTCCTTTGCCTCCGGAATCCCCGAACAGACCTGAAGCGTTCGTTGTATCGGCTACGGCGGAACCCGACCAGACATGTCCGAGATCGTTCCAAGGCAGTGCGATCGGCAGCCTGTTCCAATGCACCAGATCCCGGCTTACCGCATGCGCCCACTGGCCTCCGTCCTGATGGAAGAGATGATACTCCCCTTCGAAATAGACCAATCCGTTCGGATCGCTTGCCGAGCCTCGGATTGGGCTATAATGATACTGCGGGCGGTATTCCTCCGTATAATAATCCGCCATTGGGGTTACGTACACGTCCTGAAAGTAAGCAGTTCCGGACTTTACCTTCATCCCGATCGATCCGCCCGCGTAACTACTGTCGGATACGCGGATCGCAGCGGGTTCGTAACCATCTACAGCGATTTGAATGCTGTCTTCGGAGACGTGGATCTCCACATGATGCGCACTTGTGGGCAGGCTTGGGTAGGTACGGCTCGATGCGCCGATCACCTTTCCATCCGAAGTTTCCAGCGTTACCCGCACCTGATCATCCTCTCTCCTGAATACGGCCTCGTATCCCTCCGTTCCTTGATCGTTCCCTCTCCAATAGAACCCGGCTTCAGCCAGCTCCCCTAATATGATATTGCCTTCCAGCACATAATCCGCAGCCGCATTCTTATAGATCCTGCAGGCTTCAAGCCCTTCTGATGCCGTGCCCTTAAGGCCTTTGATATCAGGCTGCCAATCTCCGCTCGTAACTGCCGGATCGAACAGATTACCTTTCCACTCGCTCACCTTGATGTTTTGAAACAGCGCGGAACCATCCCACACATGAAGACCCAAGTATCCTGTGGAATATGCCGTATCATTGACATCAATCATAGGTTCATATTGACTTCCCCAGTATACCTGGATTTGGTTCCCTACCGCCTTAACCTTGAGGTGAACGATATCTCCTTGACTTAATGAAACCTTTTTTTCTACCTTTATTCTCCCGCTATCTTCACGGGCATCCTTGAGACGAACCAAGCCTGCGCTTGGCACAATTTGCAGCATATACGATGACCAGCCATCAACGCTTGAGCGAAAGACCAGCGAAGCGTCTGCTTGCATATCCGTGATCATCACGTCGGCTTCATACACAAAATCATCCGCTCTTGTTGCGGAAATCGCGGCTGCGTTCTCACCTGGATCGGAGCTAAGCCGTAGTCCTTCAGCCGTATGTTCCATCTTGCCATTCCCCTTCAACTGCCAGCCTTCAAGGTTGGTATTCACATTGGATGCGCTTTCAAAAATGGTGCCCCCTCCTTTCTCTTTCATAGCTGCAGACTCATCTTGGACCGCTGAAGCCCATGCCGATCCCGGAGTAACGCTTGCCGCCAGCATCACGGTCATCATGATCGCAGACACCATGCGCATCATCACCGTATGTATATCCTGCGATAATTTCATATATCCACCTCTCTTCGATTCTTTACCACGCGTTATATAGGAAGGAACAGCCCGATCAATCGGGCTGCACCTCCTCAAGACGAGCCTGTTTATGATTGTGAATCTTGCCATGCCTGTATTCCCAGAGCCAATGCCCCGCACAATCCGGATTGGGTGCCTAATCCCGGTGGAACAATATAATTCCCAATATGGTGTATGATTTCGTCAGCAAGCACATACCCGTTCAAATTGCGCCGCACCTCTGCACGAATGAGGGGATACAACTGAGCTTGCTGCATAACGCCGCCGCCCAGTATGATTTTCTGCGGGGAATTCGTCAGAATCAGTCCTGTTATAGACTGCGCTAAATAATAGGCTTCTACTTCCCAAGCGGGATGGTCGGCTGGCAGCAGCTGCCCTTTCAACCCCCATCGGGCTTCAAGCGCCGGACCTGCTGCCATTCCTTCCAAGCAATCCCCATGATAGGGACAGGTTCCTGCAAAGGCATCTTCGGGATGACGTCTAACGGGAACATGCCCACCTTCGGGATGAAGCAGTCCATGTACAAGCCGGCCTTCGGAATATAGGCCTACCCCGAGACCAGTACCCACCGTATAATAAGCGCAGCTGTTCAGTCCCTTGGCTGCTCCCCAAGTCGCTTCTCCCAAAGCGGCAGCATTGACATCCGTATCCCAGCCATAGGGTATGTCCATATGCGACTTCATCTTGCCGAGGACATTGATCTGCGACCAGCCTGGTTTCGGTGTGGAAGTTACATAACCATAAGTTGGGCTATCCGGTTTCAGATCGATGGGACCAAATGACCCGATGCCAATGGCTTCTACCTGATGATCTTGAAAATACGAAACCGCTTTGGACAATGTGTCTTCCGGCTGCCCTGTCGGAAAGCTGATGCTGTCCTCAACGATTCCATCTTTGCTTCCAATGCCGCAGACAAATTTGGTGCCGCCCGCTTCTATCGCTCCAATACGCATATCGCTGGTTCTCCTTGCCATTTATCCATTCATTTAACGTTAACTAACCTCTAGAAGAAAGATCATAGATGTGCAGCGATTTTATGACCTTCCGGTCATCATCGGCAAACACGGTTACCCCCGTAGATGCAGGATCAGGATAAATCAAATCCGTGATTACCGCCTGCCCGCGATCCGCGAACAATTCCACGGACGACCGGTCCACGAATATCCGCAGCTCCAGGAGTGCGCCCGTAACCCGTAGTGACGCCATGTGCTTCCCGGAAAAATCTTCATGGAAATCAGCCAGCCCTGAACGGGTGCGATCCACATAAACTTCGTTTGTCTTGGCATCCCAGCCGACAACCGTCTCTTGGCCCGGACCTACCCTTACTTTAAACCCAAGCGAAAACGCTGCATCGAAGCGGACATGAATTTCGCAGCTCTCCAGCCGTACATCGGCTAACCGGGCAGCCGCTTCATCCACGATTACATCATGGAAGGATCGTACTTCATTTCGGTACGCTTCCATTTCACGGATCGGCTGCTGCGTTACCGCGACTTCGCCTTCCAGCGTCTCCAGCTTGAGTTCCCGGACCAAGGTCATGGCCCCCCTCCAACCATCCGTTGGCGTCAGGTTGGCGTATTTCCAATTGCTCATCCAGCCGATGAACAGCCTTCTGCCATCCGCTGCCGGAATGTCCGACCAGCTGACCCCGGCATAATTATCTCTGCCGTAATCCAGCCACCGCACATCACCTCTGGATCGTTCATCCGGCAGAAACGTTGTCCCGTCAAAGTTTCCAATGAAATATTGCGTTCTGGAGCCCTCAACATAGGCCGGATCATCGCCAATGCTGACCAGCATGACCCATTGGGCTTGACTATCTTCCGTAGAAAGAGGGAACAGATCCGGACATTCCCAGACTCCATCATGAAATCCGATGCCTTCGCCAAACTCGCTGGCAAAGGTCCATTCTTTTAAATTCGAAGATCGATAGAGGCATACCGTCTGCCCGCACGCAACAATCATCACCCATTGCGATGACGGCTCATGCCAAAACACTTTGGGATCCCGGAAATCAACATAGGTGTCATGCCTAAGGACCGGATTACCTTCATATTTGGTCCAGGTCCTCCCATTATCCTTGCTATACGCAAGACTTTGGCACTGAACGATTTGATTTGCGCCCGTCGAATCGTCATGGTGCGTAAAGATTGCCACAAGGCCGGGCTCTTGATCGAAGAACCCGCTGGAATTGTTCCAGTCCACAACCGCACTGCCTGAAAAGATCGTGCCGTGTTCATCCGGCGCTAAAGCGATGGGAAGCTCTTCCCAGGACACCAGATCCTTGCTGACCGCGTGTCCCCAATGCATGGGCCCCCAGGTTGTGCCCTTGGGATGATGCTGATAGAACAAATGGTATTCTCCTTTAAAATAGACCATCCCGTTCGGGTCATTCATCCAGTTCTCCCGGGGAGAGTAATGATAGGCATTTCGGTAATTTTCAAGTTTGATGTTAGACATTGGCTGTACTCCTTCATTATCGTAATCAGGGATATACGGCCGTATTTGGACTGATATTCCTTACACGGCCGTTTCACTTTATGAGTTTATTTCATATTTCGGTCATAACCCGTTTGCTTGATCGTCAGCCATTCCTGGAGTCCCAGTCGATCCAGCTCCTTCAGGTAGGCGTCCCAATTCCTGATTCACTTTCCCATTCTGATACCATTCGGTACGCATTCTTTCCAGGTAAGGAAACAAGTCCGCTTCAATCGTGGATAAGCGGTCCAATTCCTCGATGGAGAAAAATACTTTCGGGTACGTATTCTCCGCCTTCATGTGCGGTACCATGACATCCTTCATCAGTTTTAATCTCCATGCCGCATCATCCGGCATCGTGGTGTATTTGCCATAATACTCGTCCAAGATCGCAAGCGGGCCCGCAATACTTGTTTTTTGTCTGAGCTCTACAGGCGCCGTGCCTTCAAGCGGAAGATGCTTCAGCATCCCTTTGGCTTCGTCCAGCTCAAAAATATTTTGCTGGGTATCGTCACCGTAAGTTCCCCAGTTGTTCTGAACCGATTGGAGCGGTTCATACATCGCGTCAATCCATTTTGCCGTTTCTTCCAGCTTCTTGTTGCTGCTGGTAATGACCAATCTTCCCCGGTCAAGACCGATCCCGTTCGTTCTCGTTACATTGATCTCGCCGGATGGTCCTGCAAGCGGCGGCATCAGATCATATGTATCATTCATGCCTGTGATGTTGGCTTTATCCCAAGTAAAATACATCCCGTACCGGTGGTCTTTGCCTTTGGCCAAGTAGGTGTTCCAATCCTGCTGGAATGCTTCGATATCGATAAGTCCCTCTTTGTATAATTCATGGATGAAGTTGATTGCTTCCTTATACCCCTCCTCTGCGGCGGTAAACACCACCTTCCCGTCATCCGTAACAACGGTGTGGTCCCAATTCTCGCCCAAGCCGAATGAAGCAAACAGGAATGTCAGATCCTCGCCGCCCGGCTTATTAATGAAGGAAAGCGGTATTTCATCCGCCTGCCCGTTGCCGTTCGGATCTTGGGTTTTGAACGCTTTCAATACGGTTTTCAGCTCTTCCGTCGTAGTTGGCATGTCCAGCCCCAAGGCGTCGAGCCACTCCACGTTAATCCAGGGGAAGTTATCCACCGATTGAATCCGTTCTTTCCCTGAGCCCAACTCCTCGATCCATGGAAAAGAATAGATATGTCCATCCGGCGCCGTAATCATATTGACGTATTCCGGAGCTTCCTCCAGCACCTTCTTCAAATTCGGCATATGCTGTTCGATTAAATCCTCCACGGGAATGATGACTCCGTCCTTTGCCAGCTTCAGCAGATCGTAATCTCCGTACCCGGCGTCAAAAATGGCATCCGGCAAATCCCCGCTCGCCACGGCCAGATTGCGTTTTTCCGCAAACACATCGCTGGTATAGTTCTTCCACTTGATATGAATGCCCGTCTTCTCCTCCAGCCGCTTGTTGATCAGCTTCTCGTTAGGGTCTGCCGGAGCCAGCGGCGAGCTTTGCGTCAGGACATTCAAGGTCACCTTACCGTCCGGCGACTCTGTTGATGATTCCCCGCTGTTGCCACAGCCGGCCAAGAGCAGCACGGCTGCCAGAGCCGTAAGGGATACCGTTTTTTTACTGATATGTTTCTTTGATCTCTTCTTATTCATATCAATGACCTCCCGAATCATGTATTTGGATAATGACTTTATGTTGAAGGCGACCCGCTATTTAAGCGAGCCTACCATAACACCTTTTTCGAAGTACTTTTGGAAGAACGGGTACATAATCAAAAGCGGAAGACTGGATATCACGATCGCCGAATATTTAATCATCTCCGAGAGCCGTTTCAGCTCCGCCATCGCAAGCTGGTCGCTGATCATGCCGGGCGCCGCCTGATTTTGAATCAGAATCGACCTTAGGACAAGCTGCAGCGGGTGCAGCTTGGGATCGTCCAGATAGATCATAGCGTCGAAGAATGCGTTCCACTGGCCAACGAAGGCATACAGGGCGAGTACAAAGATAATGGGTTTGGACAGCGGAAGAACGATCCGGAAAAAGATTTTCATATCGGAAGCTCCATCCACATTGGCTGCCTCCTTCAGTTCATTCGGCACCCCTTTGAAGAAGGTTCGGGACAAAATGATATTCCACACATTCACCGCACCCGGGATGATCACGGCCCACACCGTATTGAGCATGCCTAGCTCCCTCACAAGCAAGTACGTAGGTATCAGTCCGCCTCCAAAAAATATGGTGATGATGAACAGCGTCATGAAGAAATGGCGTCCGGCCAGCCGGCTTTCCGAAAGTGCGTATCCCGCACAGACCGATACCGTTACCGTTAGTAGCGCAAATGCTGTTGAATACAACACCGCATTGCCAAAACCGCGAAGCATCGCCGGATTGGACAGGATCATCTGATATCCTTCCAGACTCCAATCGGAAATGTTAAAAGATAGTCCTTGATTCAGCAGCACGGTGGGATCCATGAACGAGGCCACCACGATATAAACCAATGGAACGACAACGACCAGTACGGCAAGCGTTAAAAAGATCGCATTTAATGACAACAGAAAGCGGTCGAAGCGTGAGTGTTTGACGGCCATGAGTATGACTCCTTTCCTAGTAGAGGCCTTCGCCTTCATTAAGTTTTCTGACAATAAAATTCACCGTTACGAGCAAAATGACATTGATGACGGAGTTGAATAAACCAACCGCTGCAGAGTACGCGTAATCGCCAGACTGCAAGCCGACCTTGTATACGTAGGTAGCGATAATTTCCGAAGTAGGAAGATTCATCGAGGTTTGCATCAGATAGGCCTTCTCAAAGCCAATCGACATAATGCCGCCTGCCGCAAGTATGAATACAATCGCCATAATCGGCCTTATGGTGGGCAGATCGATATTTCGGATGCGCTGGAGCAGGTTAGCCCCGTCCAGGCTGGCCGCATTATGCAGCTCGGGGTCCACATTCGCAAGAGCTGCCACATAGATAATCGAGGCCCAGCCCGCGCTCTGCCATATATCCGAGAGAATATAAATCCACCTGAAATATTCCGGCTGCGACATAAACATCAGCGGACTTCCCGTCATCCATATGACCCATTGATTGATTGGCCCCGTTGGGGACAAGAAGATAAACAGCATCCCGACAATGACAACCACCGAGATGAAATTGGGTGCGTAAAGAAACAATTGAACATTTTTCTTGACTGTCGCTTTGCGAACCTGATTTAACATAAGTGCAAGCAGGATCGGCACCGGAAAGCTAAAGATAAGACCAAAAAAACTCAATTTAAGCGTATTCATAAAAATGACGTCAAAATTCGGCGAGGCGATAAACTTTTCAAAATGCTTGAGCCCGACCCACTCGCTGCCGAGAATCCCTCTAATGGGACTGAAATCCTTGAATGCGATAACGGCACCGTACATCGGGACGTACTTGAATATAAGGGTCAATATAAGCGCCGGAGCTAGCAGTATGTACAGAAAATAGTTTTTCTTGATAAAAGCTAGCGTTCTTCCTGCAGAGCTCCGTCCCCTGATTCCCCCTGCCCCCTGATGGGCTGGATCCACTGAATTTTCCAAACCTGTTCCCCCGTTCTTTCTAGAGAAGTTTACATATTGCTTACAGAAAAGGCTTTCATTTTTCACTTATGTTGAATGTCGCTTTTACAATTTATCAAATGATGTAACATCAGTCAATAGTTTTTGTAAAAATTAAATTGTGCAATTGACAACAATATTTGTTCATTTATTTCACCTTCTTATCATGAAAATGAGCAGCATAAGCCGTTTTCTTTGCAAAGTTGCGGAGAATCGTTCGTTATTTCCTTGTTTGGTGATGTTTTATCCCCTGTAAATGAATATTGAAGAGAAACACAACAAAACCCGCTATGTTTAAATGTTAACTGAATTGTGCATTTGTAAAGTTGAGGTTGCTATTTTAGCTAATCTATTATACATTTGATTTAAGATATTCAGAGGTCATTAGCGACTGGAAGAAACTGCGGACCTTAGTATGAACTTGATCATTTGAGGAGAAATCAGATACATGTCGAAAGAAAAAGTCACAATTCAAGATATTGCCGATGCACTGGGGATTTCCAGAAATACGGCCTCCAAGGCGTTGAACGGGAGCGAAAGTATTCCGGACGAGACGCGCAGCAAGGTTATCCGAAAAGCGATTGAACTGAAATACAAACAATTTGCTTTCATGGAGACGGACAATCTGCTGACCAAAAACCCGGGAAATATCGCTCTTCTGACGGCAAATCTTCCGAGCACCTCCCATTTTGGCTCGCGGTTAATCAGCGGGCTTGAGAAACGAATCAGCGCGGAGGGCTATAATCTGTCCATTCATATTGTCCGGGATATCGATCGAAGCTCTCGGACGCTGCCTAACAATTTTGAATCATCCAAGGTCGATGGAATTATATGTATTGAGTTATTTGATATGGAATACACCAAGTTGCTCACAAGCCTTGGGCTTCCTACCGTATTTATCGATTGTGCGGCAGATATGTTCTACCCGGATCTGCAGGCGGATTTACTTCTGATGGAGAATGAACACAGCACCTGTCATATGACCAAGCAGCTCATTGCGCAGGGCAACACGAGCTTGGGATTTATCGGTGATATCCGTCATTGTAAGAGCTTCAATGAACGCTGGGCGGGATTTAATCGGGCTCTGACCGAGAAGGGGATACGGCTGGATTTGGAACAATGTGTTCTGAACCCGGACCGGGAATTTTTCTCTGAGTCCGATTGGATGGACAAACGACTGGGGCAAATGAAACAGATGCCGTCTGCCTTTGTATGCGCCAATGATTTTATTGCGGTCAATGTGATGAAATCGTTAAAAAATAAAAACATCTCCATTCCCGGTGACATTGCGGTGTGCGGCTTCGATAATGCACCTGAATCGCGTATTGTTGAACCTCACTTATCAACTGTACATATATATAGCGATGAAATGGGAATTGCTGCGGCTAACATGCTGTTATCCCGGGTGAAAGAACCGAAGTTACCCTATCAAGTCACGCATATCCAAACGAAGCCGATCTTCAGAGCATCTACCGAGTTACATTAGATGGCATAGAATGAGTGCAGTCTAATCTCCTCTTCCTGTTCTGATCCAGAAAAAATAACCATTCCGCCGTAATCCGGCAGAATGGTTATTTTGGGTTTAATCTGAGTAGAAGGGATCTCTCGTTCACCCTATTGAATCAATAAGGCGATTCCATGGAATAACGCCCAAGCTTGCCTGCGCGAAGCTCACGCAGGAAAATGCCCGAGGCTTTTTCCAGATCGACTCTTCCTCCGCTGACGATGCAGCCTCGTTTTCTTCCGACGGCTTCCATTACCGCAACAATTTCATCCGGGTTATCCAGATCTGTTGGGCGCTCCTTCAGATCAAAGCGCTCGCTCATCGATTCCCAATAATAGTTGGAGAAATATTTGATCGCAAAAAAGGCAATGTCCTCTACGTTCAAAATTTCCTCTTTGATGGCGCCGGTTACCGCAAGGCGGTACCCTACATTCTGATCCTCGAACTTTGGCCACAGGATACCGGGTGTATCCAGCAATTCCATCTCACCGCCGGCAACTTTAATCCACTGCTGCCCTTTCGTGACACCCGGACGGTCTCCCGTCTCCGCGATGTTACGGCCGGCAAGCCGGTTAATCAGCGTGGATTTGCCTACATTCGGTATGCCTACAATCAACACACGCATCGCTCGCGGGTTCATGCCCTTGGCTATTTGTTTGTCGATCTTCTCTTTCAGCAGCAACTTAATCTGGTTCGGAATATCCTTAACACCTGTCCCGGTTGAAGCATCTACAGGAAAGGCGGTTAGGCCGTTTTCCTTGAAATGGACTTGCCACTGCCTTGTAACCTCAGGATCTGCCAAATCGGCTTTGTTCATAATAATGAGCCGCGGCTTGCCCTGCAAAATCTCGTCAATCATCGGATTTCGGCTTGAGAGCGGAAGCCTCGCATCGATCAGTTCAATTACTGCATCGATCAGCTTCAGCTTCTCCTGAATTTGGCGGCGCGCTTTGGTCATATGTCCTGGAAACCATTGTATTGTCAAACGTCGTCACCTCTACTTTGCTCTGCAAACTTTCATCTTTCTATAGCGCCAGGCTAATGGTTGATGAGCCCTATGTCTTTAATCGGCCAGAAGATCAAGTCTGCTCGCCCGATAATATCCCCCAAAGGAACATATCCTATCATACGGCTATCCGTGCTGTTGGAGCGGTTATCGCCCATCACAAACACATGCCCCTCTGGCACAACGCCATCCTGAACGAACGAGTTCGGAAAATCTGTGTTATTGTATAATCTGTTTTCAGCATGGGCTTGATCAATCGCTTCCTGTATGTAGGTTTCATTCACAGGCTCCCCGTTGACAAGCACTTTATCGCCTTCAACTTTAACCGTATCACCAGCAACTGCGATTACGCGTTTAATGAAATCCCTGCCCTCATCAGGTACATGGAACACGATAACTTCTCCACGTTCGGGTTTGCGGATATCATATAAAATCTCGTTGACGATCAGCTTCTGATTGGATACAAAGTTAGGTTCCATGGATGGGCCCTGCACAATAAACGGTTTAAAGAGAAGCCAGCGAATGAGAACGACGAGAACCAGAGCAATGAGAAGAGCCTTCAGCCATTCTACAAGCTCGTTCTTAGCCTTTTTGGCCGGTTTCCCCACGTTGGTTTCAATTGCCTCCTGGTGTTGATCTTTCTCCATAACCCACCGTCCTTCCCTATAGATCGCTTTCGCATTATAGCGATTTTTGGATATACAAAAGGGGCTTGTATATACGCACAAGCCCCTTTTACCGCCTTGTAATTAACGACGAATTTCTTTAATTCTCGCTGCTTTACCGCGCAGTTCACGAAGATAATAAAGCTTCGCACGACGCACTTTACCACGGCGAGCCACTTCGATTTTATCGATTTTAGGCGAGTTGATTGGGAAAGTTCTTTCCACACCAACACCGTAAGAAATTTTACGAACGGTAAAAGTCTCACTGATTCCGCCACCGCGACGTTTAATTACTACACCTTCAAACAACTGGATACGCTCACGAGTTCCCTCGATAACCTTAACGTGTACTTTTAAAGTATCACCAGGACGAAAGCTCGGAATATCTTTACGAAGTTGTTCTTGAGTAATCGCTTGAACGATATTCATCTATGACTCCCTCCTCTCACACAGGTGTTCTTGCATCTTCCGGAAACTCTATGTATTTCCTTCATTATCCGCAGCGGACCACCGTATTCACAACAAAAGAAATAATAACATATTTTGCAGTTCGAATCAAGTATTTTATCTTTACACCCTTATGTATAAACCGGCTTTTGTACCGAGCTCTCGTCCATAAAAAAACCACTTCCAGCATGAAGAATCCTGCCGAAAGCGGTTAGCCTCAACTTAATTTACGGTTTCTTTCGAGTCGTGCATGCCCTTATGACGCTTGCCATAGTATTCAAGGATGTCGTCTACCGTTTGAAATTGGGCTTCTGTATTTTTTGTTTCTTCAATTTTCGCTTCATGTTGTTGTCGATGTTCTGTCATAACAAGATGCCTCCAGTCTCTCTAGTGATTCTCCAGTTACATATTACCCACCAATGCAGGAGTTGTATCAACATGATTAAAAAAATGACACTGAAGTATACAATACTGGACTATGAGCCAATTCTAAAGATAGAAATCCTTGCGCCGGTTTGCAGAGCAGTAATCGATTTGGTTGTTGGCGATAAATTATAGAGCCCAACGGTATTACCTGCACTTAAATTGATCACGGCAGATCCTGAAACTTCGGCGTTGGTTGAATTCGAGTTCATGTTCGCCGCATTAGTCGTATTACCGTTAACAACGATTCCGAAAGCATTCGGCGCAGTCGAACCAGTTTCGAGCGAAATCTGCCAATCAAAGTAGTAGAAACCAGCTGTCACAATGGTCAGGGTCGTGGCACCGTTAAAGGTTACACCTTGAAGCGTGCTTGTTGAAAAAGTAACCGGCGAGTTGGTGGCCACTTTCTGTGCCGTCCCATTACTGGCATAAATCACACTTCCACCCACAAGGACAGGGCCCGTCGGAACGGTTGGTCCGGCAGGGCCTGAGGCTCCAGCTAATCCGGTTACGACCATCGGGCCTGTTGGTCCAGTTGAACCGGTTGGACCTATGGCTCTTGCTGCCCCAGTAGCTCCTGTGGCTCCGGTTACAGCTATTTCTCCGGTCACTCTTGTCAGACCTATAACACCTGTTGACCCGGTCCTGCCTGTCGATCCTGTGCCTCCTGCTGCTCCTGTAGCTGCCGCAGCCCCTGTCTCCGCAGTTACATCTGTGGCGGCCCCTACTTCTTCTGTTGCCTCAGTCGGGCCCGGTGCGCCTGTTACACCTGTGGCGCCTGCTTCTTCTGTAGTTCCCGCAACTCCCGTTCGCCTAGTTACGCCTGTAGCCCCTGTGGCTCCTAGAACGCCTGTCACCCCGGTTACCCCTGTGACCCCTGCTTCTCCTGTAGCCCCGGCAGCCATAGCTCCAGGCGGACCTACTGGCCCGGTTTTTCCTGTAGCTCCAGTTACGCTTGTCGCCCCTGCAGCTCTGATTCCGGCGTCTCCCGTTGCCACGGTCTCGCCTATTGCCTCCGTCGCACCTGTTTCCCCAGTTGGTCCGGTCGCTCCGCTAATCCCACCCGGCACCCCCGGTGCTCCCTCAGGACTTGTTGGTCCTGCAACCTCCCTTGCACCCTTAGGGCCGGTTGCCCCCGGCAAACCGCCCAATCCGGTCGGACCTGTAGTCCCTGCTGCACCTGTTACTCCTATTGATCCTGTCGCAGTCGACGCTCCATTCGACAGTAATGCATTCATTCCATCCGCTGCTTGCAGCCTTTCCAGCTGTTGTTCTGAACTCACTGATCTGGAAGCCTGCTCATTAATGCCTTGGAACACTTCAGCAAGCCGCTGACGCGATCCAACCCCTGGCTTCGTAGTCGCGTCCATGATATATAAAGGTATATTATCCATATGGTTGACTGGTGGAGCGGCTTCCATACTCTGAATCGACTCTATGCAGGATTGGATTTCATGCTGTGAGGCGGCGATGCCCGGACCGATCTCGCTGCCGACTCCAATTCGTTCTCCATACGATTGAATCAACGTCAAAACTTCGTTCAATCTTGTTAAAATCCCTTCCAGATTATCCGCATTGGAAATCCTTGCAATTTGTTGTACGACCAGCCTAAGGCCCCGTCGTTCCCGCAGCGAGAACCTCATGCCCGAGACCAGATCGTTAAGGCTCTGCAATTGTATTTTGATTAGCGTGAAATTCTCATTAACCGGCTGTTCCACAAATGCGCGTAACCGTGATGTTAATTGACGGATCAATGTAACGAATCGAGTGGCTTGGTTCTTTCCGACACGGATTCGCCCGGGTGTAAGTCCCTGAATTACAGCCTTGCTGTCCCTACGTTTCCTTCTTTCTTGCCTCAATCGATTTCACCCCTTACGATCTCATGCATCCGCAAACGCCTATTTATCACACTATTCAATTCATACGATTTTTGTTCTCGGGTGCCAAGCAAGAAACGTGCATATTACTACATACGCGCACATGATAGAAAAAAAACGAACAGACCTGTGCTTACAGATCTGTTCGTTAGATTGAACAATAAAACTTATGAGGATCCCGCTTCTCGCTGAAGCTTGTTTAAATACGCCTGATCCTGTTTGGACAATTCCAGCTTGTCTAACAACTCCGGGCGACGCTCCCATGTCCGCTTAAGCGCTTGTTCCCGACGCCACACGTCAATATTCGCATGATGACCGCTCAGCAAAATATCCGGCACTTTCCAGCCGCGAAATTCAGCCGGACGTGTATAGTGCGGATATTCCAGCAGGCCTGTACTAAATGAATCCGTCACCGCTGAGGTTTCATTGCCAAGCACACCCGGCAGCAATCGGACCACAGAGTCGATGACAACCATCGCCGGCAGCTCTCCGCCGGTAAGCACGTAATCCCCGACGGATAACTCATCGGTAACAAGAAACTCGCGAATGCGTTCATCATAACCCTCGTAATGCCCGCATATAAACACCAGATGGTCTTCCTGAGACAACTCTTCCGCCTTTTTCTGCGTAAAGGTCTCTCCTTGCGGACACATCAGAATGACACGCGGAGGCTTGGCTGTTCCGGCGATATCCGCTGAAATCTCACCGGAAGGATTAGCCCCATCCTCATGATTTGAAATCGCATCCGCATCAAAAGCTAGGATATCCTCCACCGCAGCAAAAATCGGGTCCGGCTTTAACACCATTCCCCCTCCGCCGCCATAAGGAGTATCATCGACCTGACCATGCTTGTTCCCGGCATATTGGCGAAAGTTGATAGCATTCAAGTTCACAATTTGTTTTTCGGCCGCTTTCCCCAAAATACTCGAATGAAACACACCATCAAACATCTCGGGGAACAGCGTCAGCACATCAATCCGCATGAACTATAACAACCCTTCCATGAGATGCACGCGGACAAGCTTCGATTCCTTGTCTACATCAAGTACGACATCCGGTATGGCCGGAAGGAGAATTTCTTTTCCCTGAGGCGTTTTGACAACCCATACATCGTTAGCGCCTGGCGTCAAAATTTCGGAGATCGTGCCGAGCTCCTCGGCCGGGTCTTCATCGGTCATCACCTTGCAGCCAATGATCTCATGGAAATAGTACTCGTTCTCCGGAAGCTCCTCCTGAAGATCCGCTGGAATCTTCAACAGCGAGCCCTTATATTTTTCGGCATCATTAATGCCATGCAGCTCCTTGAATTTAAGGATATACATGTTTTTATGAAAACGGGATGTATCCACCGTTACTTCTACCTTGCTCCCTTTGTCCGGGACAATATACAACTGGCTCTTTGGAGCAAATCGCTGATCGGCAAAATCCGTATGCGGCATGACTTTAACTTCCCCGCGGATGCCGTGCGTATTCACGATTTTCCCTACGGTAAACAACTTTTCAGACATGGTCTTCCTCCTGCATCACTTAATGAACGTTCTCGCTGGTATGACCGGCTGATTTCTTCAGCATGTACGAAAAAGGGCTAGGACATGCATCCTAACCCCCTTTCGTATATTTTAAGAAATGATATCAACGGTCACCCGTTTATCCATTTTAACCGCCGCCGATGTTACGACTGTACGCAATGATTTGGCGATACGCCCTTGTTTGCCTATGACCTTCCCGACATCGTCAGGATGCACGTACAGCTCATATACAATCAAGTGCTCCTTCTCAACGGTCTTCACAGTCACATCTTCTGGATGATCCACTAAAGCCTTAGCAATAACGCGAACTAATTCTTCCATAGATAACCCTCGCGATCAGTCTTATTTCTGATGCTTCAGCTCATGAAATTTCTTCATTACGCCCGCTTTGCTAAGCAAGTTGCGAACCGTGTCAGATGCTTGCGCACCATTTTGAAGCCAGTTCAGTGCTTTCTCTTCATCGATTTTAACTTCAGCCGGTTGAGCAACCGGATTGTAATAACCGATTTCCTCGATAAAACGACCGTCACGTGGGGAACGGGAATCAGAAACCACCACGCGGTAGAAAGGAGCCTTGTGAGCACCCATGCGTTTCAGACGAATACGTACTGCCATTTGAAAATTCACCTCCTTCAAAAAATGTCCATTCGATATATCCGAGACTTAACGGAATGGAAACTTCATGCCTTTTCCGCCAGTCAAGCCTTTCAGCTGTTTCATCGCTTTGTTCTTGCCGCCTTTAGGACCCATCATATCCGAGAACTGTTTCATCACGCGGCGCATTTCGTCAAACTGCTTGATGAGCCGGTTCACTTCAGCCAGCGAGGTTCCGCTGCCTGCCGCAATCCGTTTACGGCGGTTGTGATTGATAATGTCAGGCTGCTGCTTCTCCGCCGTTGTCATGGAGTGGACGATAGCCTCGATGCGTCCCATCTGCTTCTCGTCAACCTTGAGATCCTTGGCTTGCTTCATCTTGCCCATGCCGGGAATCATATCCATCAGCTGGTCCAGAGGACCGAGCTTCTTGACCTGGTCCATCTGCTCCAGGAAATCCTCGAACGTAAATTCGGCATTACGCATTTTACGTTCCATTTCCTTGGCCTTGTCTGCATCAATGTTCGATTGTGCTTTCTCGATAAGAGACAGCATATCGCCCATTCCGAGAATCCGCGATGCCATCCGTTCCGGATGGAACGGCTCCAGCGCATCAATCTTCTCGCCAAGCGCCGCGAATTTGATCGGACATCCGGTAACCGCCTTAACCGAGAGGGCGGCACCGCCTCGAGTATCCCCGTCCAGCTTCGTGAGCACGACACCCGTCAGCGTCAATTGCTGGTTGAAGCTTTCCGCGACATTCACCGCATCCTGACCCGTCATCGCGTCAACGACAAGCAGGACTTCATCAGGATTCACAACGCTGTGAATCTGCTTCAATTCTTCCATCAGCTCTTCATCGACATGAAGACGGCCGGCGGTATCGATAATGACATAATCGTGACCATTATCTTTGGCATGCTGTAGACCCTGCTTCGCGATTTCGACCGGGCTTGTCTTGTCTCCTAAAGAGAATACCGGCACGTTGATCTGATCACCGAGTACTTCGAGCTGCTTGATCGCAGCAGGACGATAAATATCGCCGGCAACGAGCAGCGGTCGGCTGTTCTGCTTCTGAAGCAGCTTGGCCAGCTTGCCCGAAGTCGTTGTCTTACCGGCACCTTGCAAACCGGCCATCATAATGACCGTTGGCGGCTTATTGCTCTTCGCCAGTTTGGCTTGGCTTCCTCCCATCAACTCCGTCAGTTCTTTATTCACGATGTCAATGATCACCATGCCGGGCGTAAAGCTGTCCATCACTTCCTTGCCGATGGCCTTCTCTTTTACTTTGGATACGAAATCCTTAACCACTTTGAAGTTAACGTCGGCTTCTAGAAGCGCGAGTCTGACTTCACGCATGGCGGCTGTTACATCTTCTTCGGACACCTTGCCTTTACCACGAAGCTTGCTGAACACATTCTGTAGTCTGCTGGTCAATCCTTCAAACGCCATATCCGCCACCTCCGTTCATACTTAATCCCATACTTTTAAACGTTCAACCATATCGGTTATTGCATGCTTATCATGTTCCCCCAGGTCGCTACTCTCCACCATTTCCCGAAACTTATCCAGCTCCCGGATGCGCGTTTCATGCTTGCTCAGGAGCCCCAGCTTCTCTTCATAGGACTCGAGCACCTGTTCTGCGCGCTTAATATGTTCATAGACGGCCTGGCGACTAATCTCAAATTCACCAGCGATTTCTCCGAGGGAAAAATCGTCATGGAAATAATATTTCAAAAAGGTCTGCTGTTTCTCTGTCAGCAGCTGCTCATAGAAATCGAACAGCAAATTGATCCGGTTCGTCTTCTCGAGCCGATTCTCCTGACTCATTTAAGGGCACCCCCCTCGTCAAGGAAAAACACTTTACAGTTCGCTTAACGAACCTTATCATACAAAAAACAAAGAAGGATGTCAAGCCATTTCCCTTGTCATCCTTCTTCATGTGCAGGAAGCCTTCTTCCTACCCGTTCAACCGATCGGAAGAAGGTAAATCAATATCGCAAAAAAGTGGAGAATCGAACCTGCCAGCACAAACAAATGCCAGATGGCATGATGGTAAGGAAAGCCCCGCCATACATAGAATATGGTGCCCAGCGTGTACAGCACGCCACCAATGGCAAGCAAATTCATGCCTTGCGGCGCTACAACCGCCGTTAACGGATTCCAGGCAATGACGATCAGCCAGCCCATCGCAATGTAAAATATCGTGGAGAGGAACAGAAACTTCTTGACGAAGAATGCTTTAAATACGACGCCGAAGAGCGCAATGCCCCATACGATCCCGAAAAGACTCCAGCCCAGCGTTCCCCGGACGGCAACCAGCAGGAATGGCGTATACGTCCCTGCGATGAACAAGTAAATGGAGGAGTGGTCCATAAACTCAAAGAAATCCTTGGCTTTCCCGTCTCTCAAGCCGTGTACGAGCGTTGAGCTCAAATACAGCAGGAGCATCGTCGATCCGTAGATCGTGAAGCTCACCACATGCCAGGCTGTGCCTTTCAAACTTGAAAATACGATTAGGAGCACGAGTGCAGCAACGCTTAGTGCCGCTCCTATGCCATGCGTTATTGCATTCGCTATCTCTTCTCTGCGTGGATAAGTGTAAGTATTGGCCATAACAGGTATCCTTTCGCTTGAAATCTTATAGAGGTTGTTCAAAAAGTCCGCTTTTGATCACGAAGCGAATCAGGAAGCAGCTCGGCATCGAATCTTGAATTCAGCCGGGCCTTCCGGTGCTCAAGTACCCAAAACGTACGCTCCGCTCCTCAGTCCCTAGCTTCATCCAACCTTCTCGGTGCTGAAAACCTGACTTTTTGAACCCGACTTATACTTCATTATACGCCCTGCGGGCATGCAAAATCAAAGCCGCCCCCTAGATCAGCCCCCCTGCAATTGGAAAAATTGCTGAATGGCGCTGACGATTTGGCGGGACGCAGTGCCGTCGCCAAACGGATTATGGGCTTTTGACATGCTGCGGTACGCTTCCTTATCCGTCAGCAGCTGCTCTATTCCTGCCTGAACCGCTTCACACTTCGTGCCGACGCATTTTAGGGTACCGGCCGTGACTCCTTCCGGGCGTTCGGTTTTATCCCTCAGTACCAGAACCGGCTTCCCTAGCGACGGCGCTTCCTCCTGTATGCCGCCGGAGTCCGTCAAAACCAGATAGGAACGCTGCATGATATGATGCAGATCTACCACATCGAGCGGTTCGGTCAAGTGGATTCGCTCGTGCCCCTCAAGCACTTGCGCGACCGCCTCCTGCAGCACGGGGTTTGGATGGACCGGATATATCACTTCAATGTCAGGGTGCTTTCGGATCACCCGCTTCACCGCCTCAAATACCCCTTTCATCGGTTCTCCCCAATTCTCCCTGCGATGCATGGTCATCAGTATTAATCGGCTATTTTTCCGTAACTTGCTCTGTATCGGATGCTCAAAAGGAGCCTGAAGCGTCCACTTCATCGCATCGATTCCCGTGTTTCCCGTTACATATACGTGAGCCGAACGGTTCTCGGCTTTGAGATTTGCTGCGGACAGCGCCGTCGGGGCAAAGTGCATATCAGCCACCCTGCCGATCCACTCGCGGTTCATCTCCTCTGGAAACGGCGCGTACTTATCATACGTCCGCAGCCCTGCTTCCACATGTCCCACCGGAATCTTCGCGTAATACGCTGCCAAAGCACCGATGAATGCTGTCGTTGTATCCCCGTGGACCAGCACAAGATCATATGTTCTCGCTTGGAATACCTTCTCCATCCCTTTTAGCAGGTCAGCGCTCAGACTGTATAAGGATTGCCCTTCCTTCATGATATTCAGATCCGTTTGCGTCTGGATTCCAAAAAAACGAAGCACCTGATCCAGCATCTCACGATGCTGTGCGGTTACGCATACGATTGGAGTTAAACCCGGGGCTGACTCCAATTCCTTGACCAAAGGTGCCATTTTGATCGCTTCCGGACGCGTTCCGAATATAACAAGAACATTTTTCTGTTTCACGAACCTTCACTCCCCCTCGTTTTATATGAAAAGATAGATCTGAAACCTCATATCTTAAGCATTATATGGCAAGTTGATAGATTCGTTCCGGTCAGTTGCATCCTTGTAGAAATCAACCATTTTTCGGCCTTTCGGCTCATTCGTCCAATTCTATGAAGCTAGCAATGCATATATTATCCCGAGTACAAAAGAAAGGAGGAAACCTCTTGGCTGTTATCATTTATCCGAGAACGATGAACTGGTCGTATATGAAACAGAGACCGCAGCAGCTTATGACTCAATTGGGGGCGCTTGGTCATCAGGTTTTCTTCGAAAACCTGGCACCGCTGGATAAGGAGTTCAAAGAAGTGGAACCGAATGTGTTCCTATTCACAGATACCAAAACATTTCTGCACAAAAAACTGCCTGCCCTTCGCAAAGAACATCCGATTGTCGTCTGGACGACGTGGTCTAAACTCCGGACGCGCATTTCCACTCTCTTTAAGCCCGACATTACGATCTACGACTGCTGCGATGAATTTCCGCATTGGGCTAAGTATGAACCCAAAATGATTGACGAGGCGGACCATGTTGTATGTACCGCAGAGGTGATTCACACCCGGTTATCCTTGGCGTATCCGGATAAACCGCTTACCTTGATCCCGAATGGCGCTGACTCTTCATTTTTTCATATTCCATTCAGTGAAAGACCCGCCGATCTCCCTCCGGGTCCTGTTGTTGCTTATATCGGTGCTTGGGCGTATTGGGTAGATCATGAACTGTTCGCCAAAGCGGCCACTCAATTTCCAAACGTCCAATTCGTTTCCATTGGAGCTCCTTATGGCAGCTCAGGCGATTATTCGAAGCTTCCCAATGTGCATATTCTCGGGGAAAAGCCGCACCAGGAGCTCAAGCGTTATCTCGCTCACATTGACGTGGCATTGATCCCCTTCCAATACCATCCGATTACGCTGGCAACCAATCCAGTCAAAGCATACGAGTATCTGGCTTCCGGTGTTCGCGTATTGTCAACGGCTCTGCCGGAATGCATTGCCATGGAGCCGCATGTTACCACGGCGACAACCCATGATGATTTCTTGGGCAAGCTGGCCTCCATGCTCCATCACCCGGATACAGCAGAGCATAAGCTGGCCCGCATTGCCTACGCCAGAGAGAATCGCTGGGTTGAACGCGGATTGAAAGCCGATCAAGTGATTCGACAGGTCATCCTGGACAAAGGCATGAACACCCTTTGAAATCCTATGCCATACTCCGTACGCAGCCATTCGGCTATAGAGCCAGCGATACGTTAGCCTATCGTGAACAAATCATTCAGGAAGTTTCACAAATTGACCGTGAGTGGATTCTATGGGGCGGTAACATCTCTTTTTTTCATAAAAGCGCACAGACTTTCATTCCAATGCCAGCTCATATTCCAGATCGTGTTGTCTGTATTTGTATGAACGGCGCCCCACTCTATTGGAGAAAAGCCTGGCTGCTTGCCGCCCTCACCCGCTGGAACGACAGGCTTCCTGCTGCCAGATTTCTGCCTTATGATCTGCTGCCCGCCGATCCAAGCCTTACGATGCATCTAAACCCATCGCAAAGCCCTCCGTTTCAAAAGGATCTGGAGTATATTCTCCCTGTTCTGTCTGCAACAAGGATGCGAGAGAAAACCGCCAGCTCCACAGGGACTTTGTCCCCTGATATCCCTCAGCAACCTGTCGTCTCCATTCTGATGAGCATTCATAATATGAAGGACACTTTAGGCTGGAGCATCCGTTCCGTGTTGGCACAATCAAGCGATAACTGGGAGCTGTTAATAGGCGATGACGGCTCTGAGGACGATAGCTTGGAGGAAGCCTGCGCTTATACTGACAGCAGAATTCGGGTTCTGTCCCAATCGCGTAACCGCGGAAAAGCAATCATGATGAATCGCCTGCTTTTTGAAGCAAAGGGTCGATATATTCTGGAATTGGATGGAGATGACTGGCTGGTTCCCGATGCCACCGCACTCCTGGCCGAAGCGCTTGACAAGAATCCGGACGGCAGGATCGCCACAGGCTGGTATGGGTGCTGGGAACGAACCCGGCAGCTCGGTCCTCTATGGAGAAGAAACGTTGATTCGGGCAAGCTTTATTCGGCATGGTCTGCTTCCTTAAATCGAACGAATCAGCAGGGCCACCCGCTCGTCCCCCGTATGTATCGAAAGTCATCCCTAATCGCCATTGGCGGTTGGTGGAATCGGGAGGATCGTCTCGGACGTATCTTCGAAGATATCGATGTCACCGCCAGGCTTCTTAAGCACAGCTCGCCGGTTCAAGTCGATGCCCTCTTGTATCATCGCGTCATTTATGGCAGCAGTACCAGCCAACGTAACCGCAGCCTCTTCGAAGCCTGGAATCAGCAAACACACAAGAGCTAGACAGCGCTCGAAAAGGAGGTGATACGTACATGCATATTGCCGCTTCCGGGTACTATGGAATGGGAAACTTCGGTGATGATTTATTTCTTCATACCCTTCGCCAAGTATTCCACGATCATCACGTCTATCCCTGGAACGCCCGCTTGGACCCCCATCAGACGGATGCCTTCATCATCGGCGGTGGCGATTTAATTACACCCTACTCGTTCAATTCATATTACTTCCCTCCGCAGCTCAAAGGACAGCCTACCTGGGTCTACGGTGTCGGCATCGTGGATGCCTACCCGGAACACACTTGGCCGGAGGAGCAGGTATCCGCCTACCGGGAGATGATCTCCAAGGCAAACCGCGCGGTGTTCCGGGATGAACGATCGTCGGCCATCGCCAAACGGGCAGGCTTCCATCGAAACGTCGAAACAGCCCCTGACATGGTATTTGGCTATCGTCAGCCCGATATCCCGGTGAAACGTTTCTCTAAGCGTCCAACGATTGGCGTCGTTGTATTTTCCTATGAATCATTTCCGATGGACAACATGACCAAACTGCTGGGACATCTTATTGCAAAAGGCTATCATGCCGTCCTGATCCCGGTCATTCATCATCCGGGCAATGCGTACTCCGATTACAACACATGTCTGCAATTGCAGCAAAAGGTAAAGGAGTCTACACCCGGCGCTTCCATTGAGACGCTGCCGTTCCTTATGGATATTGAGCTCACTTACCGTTTCATTCAATCTGTCGACTATTTAATATCGTTCAAGCTTCACCCGTCGCTAGCCGCTTTACGCGGCGGCAAGCCTGTACTGGCGCTCAGCACCATGAGCAAAGTGCATAGCCTGCTGAGCTCTTTTCATCTCGGCCAGTACTTTACGGATTATCGTCAGCCGCTTGATGTTCTGGTCGATAAAACCGAAACCTTCCTTAAATACGGCCCTGGTCATGTGCAGCAGGTTATGCCAATGATCCGCGCAGCGGAGGAAGAAAGCACTGCCTCGCTTCGGGGTTTAAAGAAGCATATCGAAGAGCACAACCGTTGGTAATACAGAAAGGAGAATGACTATGTGTTGCTTCCTGTTCTGCAGAAGACTTGCAAGGCGAGTCAAGGTGTTAACGCGGCAGGTCGAACTTCTAAGCCAGGAAACCAGTCAATTAACTGAGCGCGTAGAGTCGCTGGAGAATCAGGTCCTCACGGGTTTAACGATTAATCCGGAGCTGGTTCAATTTTTCGAAGTCCGCACCGGCCAAAAGGTACGGGTCAGCACAACCTTTGTCACGTTGGAAGGGGTCGTTTTGGCTACTGCTGAAGATGGTGTTCAGCTCCGTGAAGCATCGGGTGACCTCGTGCTGATTCCGTTCGCCAATATTACTTCCGTTCAGTAATTCCTGCGGATGATACTGGATGTCAGCTTCAAACTTTCATTACGGCAAGGAGGTTAACCGATATGCGCTACGTGGATTGGCTGCAAGGATTTATCGGCTCGGAAACCGAAGTAACGGTGTCGGGAGATGTGATCATTGGCACGCTGACCGAAGTGGGCGAAGGAACCATCACCTTAAAAGTACCGCCCATCATCTACGGTCCTCCTACAGATACTGCCCTTATCCCGCTTCGTTCGATTGAATTCGTTCGGATCGTCTCTTCATAAAAAAACTTGTGCCCGTAGATCGAGCCGAACATGAAAAAGGACCGAAAGCATATCTTTCGGTCCTTTTGTATACATATTCGACTAGACCCGTTCTAGTCTTGTTGTTCTACGGCATTCTCTTCTTCCTTAATCAAACCCGCAAAGAGGGCATGAACAAACTGCTCCGAGTCAAAGGTCTGGAGATCACCCATTTTCTCTCCCAAGCCTACCAGCTTCACCGGAAGATTCAACTCTTGACGAATCGCGATCACGATGCCGCCCTTAGCCGTACCATCCAGCTTGGTTAATACGAGGCCGGTCACGCCGCTCTTCTCCCCGAACAGCTTCGCCTGGCTCAGTGCATTCTGTCCTGTCGTCGCATCAAGGACCATCAGCACCTCATGCGGGGCACTCGGGATTTCGCGTTGAATGACGCGGAAGATTTTATTCAGCTCTTCCATCAGATTGGTTTTGTTCTGAAGGCGTCCTGCCGTATCGCAGAGCAGAACATCCGCTTGCCGCTGCTTGGCTGCTTGAACCGCATCGAACATGACGGCTGCCGGGTCTGAGCCGGGCTGCTGTTTAATGACTTCAACGCCAACCCGTTCTCCCCATACTTCCAGCTGTTCGATTGCACCCGCACGGAACGTGTCGCCCGCTGCAAGCAAAACCTTCTTGCCCTCCTGCTTGTAACGATGCGCCAGCTTGCCAATCGTAGTTGTTTTACCGACTCCGTTAACGCCGACAAACAGAATGACCGTAATTCCATCCGGATTCTCCCGCAGCTCATTGCTGCTGTCATCACGAAGGAGTCCCATCAGCTTCTCTGACAATACCGGCTGCAGATCGGCAGCGTCCTCAATCCGCCGTTTCTTCACTTCGGCACGAAGATCGTCCATCAGATCCATGACGGTATTGACGCCGACGTCAGCGCCAATCAAAATCTCTTCCAATTCCTCGTAAAATTCTTCATCGATCTTTTTACGGCGAATCACCAGGTCCGACACTTTCTCGATAAATCCCTTCCGGGTTTTCTCGAGTCCGTCGCGGAACTGTTTTGTTACGTTTTCCGTTTTGCTGGAAATGCTCTCTTTTAACTTCTTAAAAAAGCTCATACGTACCCTCCATGTCGTTATGTTAAATTAGGCAATCTCCGCTTCCTCATTCTCAAGCTTGACGGACACCAGCTTCGACACGCCGCCTTCTTCCATCGTGACGCCGTACAGCACATCCGCCTCTTCCATCGTTCCTTTGCGGTGGGTGACCACAATAAACTGCGTTTGTTCGGAGAACTCCCGCAGATACTGGGCAAATCGGACTACGTTCGCTTCATCAAGCGCCGCTTCGACCTCATCCAGTACGCAGAACGGAACCGGCTTCACCTGCAAAATGGCAAACAGCAGCGCCATAGCGGTTAATGCACGTTCTCCACCGGAGAGCAGCTGCAGATTTTGCAGCTTCTTGCCAGGAGGCTGAGCAACGATATCTATCCCCGTCTCAAGCAATCGATCCGGATCGATCAGGACCAGGTCGGCTCGTCCGCCTCCGAACAACTTCGTAAATACCGTGCCGAACTCGCGCCGGATTGCATCGAATGTCAGCTTGAAGCGCTTGGACATTTCATCGTCCATTTCCTTAATGACCTGATACAGCGTTGTCTTCGCTTCAACCAAATCCGCCTTTTGCTCACTCAGGAACAGATATCTCTCATTGACGCGCTGGTACTCTTCAATGGCCCCCAGATTCACATCTCCCAGGGAAGTTATCGACCTCTTCAAATCACGCACTTCGTTCTGAGCGGCCGTGATGTCTTCCGGAATCGGATACCGCTGCTTGGCAAGCTCATAACTCAGCTCATAGTCCTCGCTTAATTTCTTCAATATATTCTCAAGCTCAACATCGAGCCGGTTTACTCCAATCTCGGTCTGGCGAAGCTGATCATCCACGGCCCGCAGCTGCGTGCGCTGCTCCTTGGTTTCGCTCTCTTCCAGCTCCAGCTTCCGACTTAGCGCGGTGCGTGCAGCCCGTTTGAATTCCAGCTGCTGCGTCGCCTCTTCCTTCTTCAGCTTGTACTGGTTCAGATCCTCGATCTGCTTCACGCTTTCGCTTTCGTTCTGATTCAGGTCGGCTTGAACGGAGGCCAGCATCGTGCGGTTCTGTTTCTGTTCCTTCTCGTGGTTGTCTACATCCGACTGAAGGCGCTTGAGCTGCTCCTCCAGCGAGAAGGTTTCCTGATCCAGCTTTCCTTCGCGAACCTTGAGGTTTGTCAGCTGACTCTGAAGCTCTTCCTTCGCCGATTCATTGGCTTTCCGGGCAAACTCTGCAGCTTGAATGGCCAGATGGGTCGATTTCTCTTCCTCCTCCAGCTCAGACAACAGCTTCTGGGCGCGTTCACGGCTTTGCTGAATTTCTTTGGCTTCCTTCTCTTGACTGCTCTTCTCTTCGCCTGCCAGCTCGGCTTGTTCGAGGACGTGGCGCAGCTCATGCTCAAGCTGCTTGCGGTCCCCTGCAGCCTGCTGTTCCTCAATCCGCTTGTCGTCTCCGGCTTTGCGGAGCTCGTCCAGCTTATCCTGAGATTCAATCATTTGATTCCGGACGCCTTCAATGCCCTGCTGCAGCTTCTCCAGCTGCTTCTCGGTTTCCGAAATTTCCTGATCGAGCTGCTCCAGCTGCCGCTTGCGCCCCAGCAGGCTGTTCGTTTTCTTATGCTGACTGCCGCCTGTCATGGAGCCGCCTGCATTGACCACGTCTCCCTCAAGCGTAACCACGCGGAAGCGATAGGAGAATCTGGCAGCAATCTTGTTCGCTTGCTCCAGGGTCTCGGCGATAACGACATTGCCCAGAAGACTGCCGACGATGTTACTGTATCTCGAGTCGTACTGGACCAGCTCGGAGCCAAAGCCTACAAACCCGGCTTCCCCTTCTGCCAAGTGACGGTCCGAAGCGGATACATTCCGTGGACGAATGACGTCCAAAGGCAGAAATGTCGCCCGTCCTAACTGGCGCTGCTTCAGGAAGGCAATCGCCTGCCTGGATACGGATTCGTTCTCCATGACGATATGCTGAACCGATGCGCCAAGAGCGGTCTCCATGGCAAGCTCCAGCTTTTCCGGCACGCGAATTAGCTCGGCCACCGCACCATGGACCCCGTGGAGCACGGATTTTCGGGATGCCTTCAGTACTTCCTTAACACCCAGCATAAATCCGTCAAAGTCATCTTGAAGCTCTTTCATGGTATCGCGGCGGGAAATTTGCGCTTCCCGCTTCTGCTCCCATTTCCGAAGCGCTCCCTGCGTCTCTTCCTGCAATTTCTGCAGGGATTGATATCGCTCACTCTCGCTGATATAACCGCTGCGGAGGTCTGCAATCTCTTTCCCGAATCGTTCAATACTCCGATCGATGCTCTCTTTGCGGCGGAGCAAATCCTCTTTCAGGGCTTCCCATTTACCGGACTCCTCTTGCGCCCGATTCATTCGACGGTCCAGCGCTTCCTGCTGCTGGTCGGCGTACCGGATTTCATTCCGGGCTTGAGCCATTTGGTTCATAAGCTCCAGTAAATTCCCCTTCAAGCTCTCTTCCTGCTGCTGGCTGATTCCGCCGGTTACGCCAACCAGCTTCGCTTCTTCCGCTGACAGCTGGTCCCGCACCTGGGTTAATTCCTGCTGGAGCTCCTGCAGCTTGCTCTTCATGCTCGCAAGCTCGCCTACGCGCTCTCCCAAACGATGATCGCCTGATTGCAAACTGTCTTCCAGCTGCTCGCGCGTACGTTCCAGGTTGCGGCGGCGTTCCTTGAGCACCTCGCCATAGCCTTCGCTTTTCTCAAATAGCTCGCTGAATTGAAGCAGCTGGCTCTGCAGATCCTCAACTTCCTGCTCCAGCTGGCGCAGCGCCGATCGGTCACTCTCCAGCTTGGCATCGTGCGCGGATACAACCGTGGACAAGGCGAGCTGCTCTTCCTTCAGCTGCTCCAGCTTGGCATTGGCCTCGCTCCATGAGGTATGTATCTGTTCGATCTGATACACATACAGAGAAATTTCCTTGTGCTTCAGCTCTTCCCGAAGCTCCTTGTAGCGAATGGCCTTCTCGGACTGCTCTTTCAGCGGTCCGATCTGATCTTCAAGCTCTGTGACCAAGTCGTGGATACGAAGCAGGTTTTGCTCCGTTTCATCCAGCTTGCGCACAGACTCTTTTTTACGAGATTTATATTTAACGATCCCGGACGCTTCCTCAAATATCCCCCGGCGATCTTCTGAACGTGTACTCAAAATTTCCTCAATGCGGCCTTGTCCAATGATGGAATAGGCTTCTTTACCGATTCCGGTGTCCATGAACAGCTCCGTAATATCCTTCAGCCGGCACGATTGCCGATTAATGAAATACTCGCTGTCCCCGCTCCGGTGCACCCGTCTGGTTACAGTCACTTCATTAAAATCCAGCGGCAATACATGATCCTCGTTATCCAGCGTAAGGGAGACTTCTCCATAATTAACCGCTTTGCGCGCATCGCTCCCGGCAAAGATAATATCCTCCATCTTGCCGCCGCGAAGCGATTTGGCGCTTTGCTCGCCAAGCACCCAGCGGATTCCATCGGAAATGTTACTCTTACCGCTGCCATTCGGACCTACAACGGCTGTAATTCCCCGGACAAATTCCATCTCCGTCTTGTCGGCAAACGATTTAAATCCTGCTAACTCGATCCGTTTCAAAAACATATTCGACCTATCACCTCTCCTGCTATTGTACCATAAGTAGAATCGGCTTCACCGCCGTCTTTGGACGAGGTCCATCTACATTGTAAGCAGCTGTCCCTTTACAAAAGACAGACAACGAAAAGAGCAAAAAACAGTCATCCTATCCGGGTCCGGTTATCCGCTTGACTGCTCTTTGCTCTTTGTTTGTCATCACATCAGCGAAGCTTTAGGCATCCGCACGTTTCAGCTGCTTTAAGGCTACTGCCGCTGCCTGCTGCTCGGCTTCTTTCTTGGATCTGCCGCTTCCGCGTCCAAGACATTCGCTTCCCATGTATACCTCCGAGACAAACTCCCGCTCATGTGCCGGTCCTCGCTCTTCTACGATACGATATTCCAGTGCGCCCATGCCGTGATGCTGGGTCAGTTCCTGAAGCTCGGTCTTATAATCGCTCATCTGCGGACGACCGTTGACGGTCACCGTGGGAAAGACATGGTCGCTCAAAAACCGGCGAACCGCTTCCAATCCCTGATCCAGATAAAGCGCCCCCACAAATGACTCAAATACGTCTGCCAGAAGAGCCGGGCGGGTTCGACCGCCCGTCATTTCCTCTCCTTTGCCTAGCAGAACGTAACGACCAAAGTCCAGACCTACAGCGAATTGCACCAGGGAGGGCTCACATACGATAGCAGCCCGCAGCTTGGTTAACTCGCCTTCCGGACGGTCCGGAAAAAGGTTGTATAAGAATTCACTCACCGTCAGCTCCAGAACAGCATCTCCTAGAAATTCAAGACGCTCGTTGTCCTGGCTCTGACTGAAGCGATGTTCGTTTACATAAGATGCGTGGGTAAAGGCCTGCTTCAGCAGCATTGCATTGCGAAACTGGATTTGAAGTTTATGCTGTAACTGCTTCAGATCTCCACTCAACACACTGTCCCCTTACTCGGCGTATTTTTTCAGGATAATCGTAGCATTATGCCCGCCAAATCCGAACGAATTGGACATGACGATATCCAAATCGGCTTTACGCGGGTGATTCGGTACGTAGTCAAGATCACATTCCGGATCTTGATCCTCCAGGTTAATCGTTGGTGCAATGGTTTGGTTCTTCAAGCTCAGTCCGCAGATAACCGCCTCAACGCCGCCGGCAGCTCCAAGCAAATGACCTGTCATCGACTTGGTTGAACTAACGGCCACTTTATAGGCATGGTCACCAAGAGCCATCTTAACGGCCTTCGTTTCCGAGCGGTCACCCACCGGCGTTGAAGTCCCGTGAGCATTAATGTAGTCCACTTCCTCGGGCGCGATGCCCGCGTCGCGGATCGCCATCTTCATGCAGCGAGCTGCTCCGTCCGGATCCGGCTCGGTTATATGATGGGCATCGGCACTAAGGCCATAGCCAACCACTTCGGCATAAATTCTGGCTCCGCGCTTCAACGCATGCTCCAGAGATTCGATCACAAGCACGCCTGCGCCTTCACCCATAACAAAACCGTCGCGGCCGGTATCGAACGGCCGGCTGGCTTTCTCCGGCTCGTCATTGCGGGTTGACATTGCACGCATAGCGCAGAAACCAGCCATCCCTGTTGGACGAATGGTTGCCTCCGCCCCGCCGCAGATCATGACATCCGCATCACCGCGCTGAATCAGACGGTATGAATCGCCGATCGAATGCGTTCCGGTGGCACAAGCCGTAACCTGTGTGGTGTTCGGACCCTTGGCTCCCAGATTGATCGACATCTGGCCTGAGGCCATGTTGGCGATCATCATCGGAATAAAGAATGGGCTTACACGTTTCGGGCCCTTCTCGAGCAGGATATTATGCTGATCCTCCCAAGTTCCCAAACCGCCGATACCCGATCCGATCGAAACGCCAACCCGCTCTGCATCGGCATTCAGGCCAATTTCAAGACCACTGTCCTCAAGCGCCTTCGAGCCGGCTGCAACCGCAAGCTGTACAAAACGGTCCATCCTGCGGGCTTCTTTGCGATCCATGTAATCCTCCGGATTAAAATCCTTCATGGATGCTGCGATCTGCGTGGTGTAATCACTCACATCAAATGCCTCGATGCGGGATACGCCAGACTTGCCTTCCATTAAACTGTTCCAGAATGTATCCAGGTCTTGACCAATCGAGGTCATGACTCCCATTCCTGTTACAACGACTCTATGTTTCAAACAGACTCACCTCTATATGGACTGCCCGTCCATCTATGAAGCCGCAAATGCAGACTCATGATAACGACGGCAGTAATAATCTATCACTTGTTCGTGCTGAAGCTTGGATTGAATGTGGAGAAGTCCCGTCTTGCTAAAGAACGGGACTTAACTGTAATGACTTAGGTATGAGATTGTATGTAATTTACAACTTCACCTACGGTCGTAATTTTCTCCGCATCTTCATCAGAGATCTCCATATCAAACTCATCTTCCAACTCCATCACCAATTCAACTACATCGAGAGAATCAGCTCCAAGGTCGTCTTTGAAAGATGCTTCTAATGTTACGTCGGCTTCGTCAACACCCAGGCGGTCGATAACGATGCGTTTCACGCGTTCCAATACATCGGACATCCGGCTCACCTCCTCTTGGTAATTATACGAGATATGACTTCAAATTGCCATAGAAGGCATTTGAAAACGATTTAATGCCCGGCGGCCAGCGCCGGAACATTGGCGGCGCCTACATATACATGCCGCCATCCACATGCAGCACTTGTCCAGTCATATAGGATGCACTGGAAGATGCTAGAAAAGCAACCACGCCGGCAATCTCCTCCGGCTGACCCAGTCGGGCGAGCGGAATTCCGCCAAGCAGGCCTTCCCGCATGTCCTCAGGAAGTTCCCGGGTCATATCGGTGTCGATAAAACCAGGAGCCACGGCGTTCACCGTAATTCCACGGGAGGCCAGTTCCCGCGCGGCTGATTTGGTCAGACCGATGACTCCGGCTTTGGCCGCAACATAGTTGGCCTGCCCCGGATTGCCAAGCGCTCCGACAACGGAGGAAATGTTGATAATGCGTCCATAACGTTGTTTCATCATAGGACGCGTCACCGCCTTAAGACAATTGAATACCCCTTTCAGATTCGTTTCGATTACCTGATCGAACTCCTCTTCCTTCATCCGCATGATTAGATTATCTCTAGTAATCCCTGCATTATTCACCAGGATATCAATTCGACCAAAAGTCTCCAACACCTGCTTTACCATGGCATCGGCTTCTTCGGTCCGTCCAACGTTGGATTTAACCGCGATGGCCGATACGCCCTTTGCACGAATCGCTTCCACGACCTCGGCTGCAGCTGCTTCGCTTCCTGCATAATTGACGGCAACGTTAGCGCCCAGATCCGCAAGTCCGAGAGCAATGCTCCGGCCAATGCCGCGGGAAGCACCCGTAACAAGCGCAGTCTGTCCTTTTAGAGCTTCACTCATACCTATTCCTCCTTTCCAGAGTCATCTGACTTTCATCCATCGTTATTTATACGACCGTCTCCAAACTGCTGATGCTGTCCAGACTATTTACATTAATGACTTTGACGGATTTGTCAATCTTCTTGATCAAACCGCTGAGAACACTCCCCGGACCAATCTCGACAAAGGTATCCACGCCTTGAGCGATCATCCATTCCACACTGTCATGCCAAAGCACGGGGGAGTATACCTGCTCTACCAGCAAACCGCGGATGGCAGCGGCATCTTCCACTGGACGCGCCGTCACATTGGCAACTACCGGAACGGAAGGGGGATTAAACGCAGCCTGCTCCAGTTTACCAGCCAGCTGGTTAGCCGCCCCCTTCATCAAGGTCGAATGGAAGGGTCCGCTTACCTCCAGAGGGATGGCCCGCTTACCGCCTGCTTCCTTAACTCTTTCTGCGGCAGCTGCAACGCCTTGGGCGGAGCCCGAGATGACAATTTGACCCGGACAGTTCATGTTCGCAAGTTCTACAACATGTCCCTCTGCCGTAATGCTCTTGCACAGCTCGGACAAAGCCTCGCGGTCTGCGCCAAGCACGGCCGCCATTGCGCCTTGACCACCGGGAACGGCTGCCTCCATGTATTCTCCTCGCGCTCTAACGATCGACACAGCTTCTTCGAACGATAGCACGCCTGCGCTTACAAGTGCGCTGTATTCGCCAAGCGAATGTCCCGCAACGTAATCCGGTTCGATCCCCTTGCCGCGAATGGCTTCCAGATAAGCCATACTGGTAGCCAGTAGAGCTGGCTGAGTGTTTGCCGTTTGTTTCAAATCTTCATCAGGACCATTAAAAATAATGGAGCTGAGCGGAAATCCAAGCTGAGCATCCGCGGTTAGAAACAGATCCCTTGCGGCAGGAACCGCATCATAGGCATCCTTTCCCATTCCGACGGACTGAGCGCCTTGACCTGGAAATATAAATGCTGTTTTACCCAAAATCGTTAGCTCCCTTCTCTTTTATTTCACTAGGCCTAAAAAAGCATTCTGTTTACCAGATTAGTACGGAAGAACCCCATGTCAATCCGCCGCCAAAACCAACCATCAACACCTTGTCTCCTTCTTTCAGGCGGCCGGACTCCTGTGCTTCGACAAGAGCTAGCGGAACGGAAGCAGCTGAGGTATTGGCGTATTTATCAACATTAATCACGACCTTCTCTTCCGGAAGCTCCAAGCGCTCCATGGCAGACTTAATAATCCGGATGTTCGCTTGATGAGGAATGAATAAGTCGATATCTTTTTTGTCGATGCCTGCTTTGGATAATACGGCTTCCGTGGCAGATCCCATCACCCGTACCGCAAATTTGAACACTTCGCGGCCGTTCATATAAATAAAGTGTTTATTCGTGTTAATCGTTTCAGCGGATGCCGGCAATCTCGAGCCGCCTGCCTCAATATAGAGATGTGCTCCGCCCGCACCTTCAGCACCCAGATCAAAGGCTTGGAACCCGCGGCCTTCCGGCACTTCACCGACAATCGCCGCACCGGCACCGTCACCGAACAGGACACAGGTATTGCGGTCGGTATAGTCCGTAATGCGGGACAAGCAGTCCACCCCGATCACCAAAGCGTTGTTGTACATGCCCGTCCTCACGAAATTTGTAGCTGTAGCCAGTCCGTATACAAATCCCGAGCAAGCAGCCGACAGGTCAAATGCCGCCGCTTTTTTAGCACCAAGCCGATCCTGGAGCAAACATGCGGTTGAGGGAAAGAACATATCCGGCGTAATGGTCGCCACAATAATCAATTCCAGATCCTCGGCGTTCATTCCAGCGGATTTCAACGCGTTCACAGCAGCGTGGTAAGCCAGATCCGACGTCGCTTCATTCGGAGCGGCAATATGCCGTTCCCGGATTCCCGTCATCGAGACAATCCATTCATCGCTTGTATCTACCATTTTCTCTAAATCACGATTTGACAATATTTTCTCAGGTACGTATTTGCCTGTGCCAATAATACCGACCGGACGCAAATTGTTCATTTCCTCACTCACTTCCCGCTGATTTCATTCGAAATACTCTCTACCAACTGGTTCTGCAGCGCCGTCCGCGCTTGGCGAACCCCATTCTTGATGGCGTTCGCATCCGATGAACCATGGCTCTTAACGACCAGACCGCTCAGACCAAGCAGGGGAGCTCCGCCATGCTCCTTATAATCGAGCGTTGATTTCAGGCTGCGCAGCTCCGGCATCATCAAGGCAGCAGCCATCTTGGTCTTAAGCGACTTGCTGAACTGCTCTTTCAACAGCGAAAAGAGTGCGCCAGCCGTTCCTTCAATCGATTTCAACAAAATATTGCCCGAGAACCCGTCACATACGAGCACATCACAAACCCCGTTCATGACGTCGCGCGACTCGACGTTGCCAACAAAATGAATAGGCAGCTCCTCCAGCAGCGGATAAGCATGCTTCGTCAATTCATTCCCCTTGCCCGGCTCGGTACCGACATTTAACAGCCCGACCCGCGGTTTGGTGATTCCGTGCACCTTCTCGCGATACAGGCTGCCCATTAATGCGTACTGCTGCAGATGCTCAGGCTTCGAATCCATGTTTGCTCCGAGATCCAAGGCGAGCATCCCCTTGCCGTCGAGAGTAGGAATCATAGGCGCAAGGGCTGGACGCTCAATCCCCTTCATCCTGCCCACAACGAGCAACCCGGTCGTCATAAGGGCCCCCGTATTGCCTGCCGAGATCATGGCATCGGCTTCACCTTCGCGAATCATGCGCCCCGCCACAACCATCGAAGCATCCTTCTTCCGGCGAACAGCCTTAACCGGCTCATCCTCCGCTTCAATGACTTCACTTGCATGAACCACCTTCAGATTGGACGGCTTGTCCTTTAGCAGCGCTCCAATCTGCGCTTCATCCCCAACGAGGATAATCTCGGTATCGCTCCATTCCCGTGCGGCAATCAGCGCTCCCTCGACGTTACTCTGGGGGGCATTGTCGCCGCCCATCGCATCAATCGCAATTCTCATGCCAAACTTCCTCCTTTACTTATGTCATTCCCCTGCAGATCGGTAGATTACGAAATTCCCCTGAAACACCATTTCATCAGCGACATAAGTAAACACTTCCACCTTGGCCTTTCCCTTCTGGCCGGCAATGGACCTAACGTAGGCTTTGGCAATGCATTTCTCGCCGAGACGCACCTGTCTCAAAAACCGTATATCCGCTGAAGACGTCAATGCGATTTCTTCATTGATTACGGCAATGGCAAGTGAATTGGCTTGAGCGAACACGTAATGCCCGCGGGCAATCCGCGTTTTGCTGAATACATGCTCCTCACGGATTTCAAATATCGATATTCCGCTCTTGTCCAACTGCAAGTCAACGACATCCCCGATCACCTCTTCGAGCGACAAGGAACGAACCTGGTCATAGGAATGCTCCGCCATCTGCTTCATTCGCTCACGAAGCTCCGGGATGCCAAGTTCCATACGGTCAAGGCGTATCGTCTGAATGCTCACTTTAAGCTGGCGAGTCAACTCGCGGTCTGTAACAAAGGGATTCTCGTCGATCAGCTGAATCAGCCGCTGGTGACGGTCTTTCTTGGATAAACGATCGATGACGAAACAACTCCTTCTGCCGCTATGAAAGCCGCCATTCTTCAAACATACATATATGTAAATTAGTCGCAAATATTAGAACCTGGTACTAATGTTAAGTATAAATCATGTCACGTCAAAAAGAAAGGGGGGACTTCGGACAAAAAAAATAGCACCTCACCAAAGATGAAGTACTACTTATTTAAAAACTATTGTTTGATGATCTCTCTTGCCTTATACGTTCCGCATACTTTACATACGCGATGAGCAAGCTTCAATTCTCCACATTGCTCGCATTTCACCATGCCTGGCACAGCCAGCTTAAAATGAGTACGACGCTTGTCACGACGTGTTTTGGACGTTCTACGTTGAGGTACTGCCATGTTCCCACCTCCTTATCAGTTCAACCCGCTAAACACGGGTGCCATATCCATCATCATTTAAAGAAGTCCTTCAGTCCGGCTAGCCTAGGATCGATCACTTCCGTATCGCAGTCGCACGTGCCTTCATTCAGGTCTTTGCCGCAATTCGGGCAGAGTCCCTTGCAGTCGGCTTTACATACCGGAGCTAGCGGCAGGTGGAGCAAAAATGCTTCTTCTACATAGGGAGTGAGATCCACACTCTCACCTTGCACGTATGTAGTGTCATCATTCTCATCCTGAATGGTTTCAGGATCTTCCACCGGCTGGAATACTTCATGAAAGGGGATGTGCACATGTTCGCTGATCGGCTTCAGGCAGCGGGAGCAATTCATCTCCAGCTCGCCTTGCAATCGTCCACGAACATCCACCGTACCCGAAACCGTTGGGGTTGCTGTCAAATCCACGTCTAATGGCTGAACAGCAATGATATCCTTCCGGTCCTTAACGGCATTGCTTACATCCACGGTTTGATGGAACTGTAACGGTTGATCGCTGGTTGTCAATTTACGAAATTGAATTAGCATATCCATCACTCCAAACAAACAAAGATTATTATACCGATTCCCGAAGACTTTTGTCAACAGGATAACCCTAACAACCTCTATATTGTTACCCGATATTTCACTTCATACTACCAGAATTACAACGCTCCGAGGAGAGGCGCTTATTGTTGCAGGAACGTCATGCAATTATGTTATATTCTAATCAAGGAGTTGAAACGAATGAAGACGGTTGGCATTGTTGTTGAATATAATCCCTTACATAACGGTCATGTGCTGCACTATCGCAGATCCAAAGAAATAACGGGGGCGGGTGCCGTCGTCGCGGTGATGAGCGGTCCGTTTCTCCAGCGCGGCGAACCTGCCATTGCAGGCAAGCGCGCACGGGCCGAAATGGCCCTTGCCATGGGAGTTGACCTGTGCATTGAACTGCCGGTAACCTATGCCGTGCAGCCTGCGGAGTGGTTCGCGTACGGTGCGGTAGCCATTCTGGAAGCCACAGGGGTGGTGGACTATCTTTCCTTCGGATCGGAGAGCGGTACGCTGGAGCAGATTCTGCCGCTGTCCCGTTCGCTTGCCAGCGAATCCGGCGAGCTCCAATCCGAAATTGAAAAGCGACTCCAGGAAGGCATGAACTTCCCGTCTGCTTACGGCGCTGCCGCTGCAGCCCTATTCGGTGAGTCCGGACCTGCAATTGCCCACTTGCAAGAGCTGCTCACGCAGCCGAACAATTCCCTGGGCCTGCACTACCTGATCGCTCTAGAGCGCCTGGGAAGCCGCATTACACCCTATACCATTCCAAGAGAAAACGCACAGTACCATGATCCCGTGCCGGGAGCGTCGTCCATTGCCAGTGCTACCGCCATCCGGAACATCATACTTTCACAGGGATTGGAAGCAGCCAGACCCTACATCCCCGAATTCACGCATAGCATCATGGAGCGGGAAATGGAGAACGGACTAGCTCCCGTCCACTGGGAACGGTTTCGCCAGCCACTGTTTCAATCCCTGCTCACGCATACGCCCGCGCAGCTTGAAGGCTTCCTTGAAGTGACCGAAGGCTTGGAGTATCGGGTTCAGCGCATGCTTGCCCGGTTAAAGCAGCCTACGGTTGAAGCTCTCCTCGAAGCGTTAAAAACCAAACGCTATACCCGCACCAAGCTTCAGCGGATGCTCCTGCATATCATGCTGAATCATGACAAAGCATCCATGAATCGCCAAGAATTGGCCAAAGGTCCGGGATATATCCGGGTCCTCGGCTTCAGCGACACCGGGCGTTCCTTGTTGAAACGAATGAAGCAGAGTGCCTCGCTCCCCGTCATTCAGAAGCCGACAACGCTGGAGCATCCACAGCTGGAGAGGGACCTGATGGCAGCCGCCGTTTACGCCAACGGACACCCTAAACCGAATATCCGCCATTATTACAGTGATTACCTGCTGCCGCCACTCACCCCTTAGGCGGCAGCTGCTCCAGATAATCTACTGCATCCTGCAGATCCTCAACCGGGATCAGCTCCATGTCCGTTTTGATTCGGTCCGCCCGCTTCTTGGCTTCCTCGTAATTTTTTTGCGGCACAAAAAAGATATCGGCTTCCTTCCGGTCAGCCGCGACGATCTTGTGCTTCACGCCGCCAATGGGACCTACGGCGCCTGATTTGTCAATGGTACCCGTTCCCGCTACCCGGTAACCTTTGCTTAAATCACCATCGGTGAGCTGGTTATAAATTTCAAGGGTAAAGATCAGTCCGGCTGACGGCCCACCGATATTGGTATCCGCAAAATGAATGGTGTGGTCGGGATTCGCCGGCTCCACGCTTTGCATCGTAGCAATCATGACGCCCAGACCCGGACGCTCCGCTCCGGTCTTCTCATCCTTAATGCTAACAAGCTGAACTTGTTCCTTCACGGTTTTCCCCTTGCGTTCGAGCTCCACGGATACCACTTCCCCGATGCTTTTCCCGCTTAACAGGCTGGCAATTTTCTCATTATCCTCTGCCGGCTGCCCATTGATCTTAATCAATTTATCGCCTGGCCGGAAATGCTCGGCATTAGCAGAATTGTCGGAGATCGACATCACGAATACATAAGCAGGCTCGATGCTGTAGTCAATTCCTGCTTCCTGATAGGCAGCTTCCATCGCAGACGACTGGGAAGAATTCATGTAATACACTTGTGTGGCTGCATATTCATCCTTGTTCTGATCGCCCATTTTTTCTGCCTTTTTCACAACCTCCGCATTGGGGTTAAACGCAGACATCATCAACAAAGCCATATTGGCATAGCTTGCCGACACGGTTGTCATCATAAATGTGCCCTCTTCCGCCGGATCGCTCTTCTCGACATTGATCATGGGCCGAACCTCTTCGGCACTCCCGGGCTGGTATACAAGATAAGGGGTCGGCATATAAACGACAACGTACAGCATGACCCCAACCATTAACAAATACAGCGCAATTTTTAAGCCATTCGGTTTTACAGACTTCTTCATGTAGTTTCCTTCCCTCCGCCTTATATATCCAGCCTTCCACCAAGTTTGGTCTGACGGTTGTCTCCTTTGCATAAAGTTGTACTAGCCATGTTTACGCTGAAAGGAGATTCCTTATGAATAAAGACAACGCCGTCAAGTCATCAAACGGGCTGTGGAACACCATCCTGCTGGGTGCCGCCGCTTTCCTGCTTGTACTGGCTGTCGTCAGCGCGCCCGAACCTGCCTTCCAAGCCACCCTGCAAGCACTCAAGCTATGGTGGAATATCGTATTTCCCGCTTTGCTGCCTTTTCTCGTTCTGGTGGAAATACTCATTGCCTATGGCTGGGCCCATGGAATTGGCGTACTGCTGGACCCTTTGATGAAAAAAACATTCAAACTTCCCGGTGCTGGCGGCTGGGTTCTTATAACAGGAATGACTGCCGGGTTCCCGGCAGGGGCGCAGGCCGCCTCCGGAATGTATAAACAAGGCGAGCTTCGTGCCATTGATGCTGGCAGGCTCGCTGCTTTATCCCACTTCTGCAATCCAATGACCATTCTCGTTGTCATCGGAACTGGCCTGCTGCATAAACCGGAAGCCGGTTATCTGCTGCTGATCGTTCATTGGATTTCCGGGCTACTGGCCGCATGGATATTCAGCCTCTTCCATAAACAGGCTTCTTCAGAAGACACACGGCCGTTTACAGCAACTTTAAACCAAGTCCGAACAAGCGAATTAGCCCGGCGCCCCCTCATTAAAAGGGCAGCGACTGCAGCGCTGGAGGCCCATCAACGGGATGGACGGAGCTTCGGCAAATTACTGGGAGATTCCGTTACCCGTTCGGTTCAGACCTTAATGATGACAGGCGGGTTTATCTTGTTCTTCGCCGTCCTGACCAGAGTATTGACCGGTCACCTGCTGCCGCAGCTTCCACCCTATCTTGTATCCGGAATATTGGAGGCCCATCTGGCAGCCCAGTCCATTAGTGCCTCGGCATTCCAAGCCGGAGTTTTGCAGCTGGCTGTTCTATCCGCCGCACTGGCGTGGAGCGGCATCAGCGCTCAGCTGCAAAGCTTGTCGCTGATGCGGGAAACCGGTCTCTCTTGGCGTTACTTTATGACGAAGCGAGCCCTGCATTCGGTACTCGCCTTTGGAATTACACTGGCCATGTGGAAGCCGGTCAGCGCCCTTTCAGCAGGCATCATGCCTGCTTTCCGAACGGAACCGCTGGATCACGCCAATACAGATCAGCACTTCAACTTTTGGAGCGGATTGCCTTCATTCTTGCAGGTTCAAGGCGTGATCTGCTTATTATTGATAGCGGCGTTCTGGCTGTGTTCCCGTCTTATTGACCGTTATCGCCGCTAAATTTACGGCGCATCGCGGCATGGACCTCAGGGCTAACCAAGTCCGTTGTATCTCCATTAAAATGGGCGATTTCCTTAACAAGACTTGAACTCAGGAACGAATATTTCGGGTGCGTCATCATAAAAATCGTCTCCGCATCCGGGTTCAGCTTATGATTGGTGGATGCCAGTTGAAGTTCATACTCAAAGTCGGTCACCGTGCGGATCCCCCGTACGATGACCTGGGCATTCTTCTGGCGGATATAATTTGCCAAAAGGTCACGGAAGCTGTCGATTTCCACATTCGGAAGATGTGCGGTTTCCTGCCTCAAGAGGTCCTTGCGCTCTTCAATCGTGAACAGCGGGTTCTTGCTTAGATTATTCAACACGGCCACAATCAGCAGATCAAACTGCTTGGAAGCGCGTGTGATGATGTCCATATGTCCCATGGTGACCGGATCAAAACTTCCCGGGTATACGGCAACACGGTATGTACTAGTATTCTCATTTGTCATCCTGTAATTCCTCCTCATCAAGCTCTGACGCTTGATCTTGCGCTGTGTCGTAACGGTATATCGATATGGCGGTTTCTCCGTACTTCGCGGTCCGGAAACAACAAAAATCACCAAATTTCTCAGGATAATTGTAGCTTGATTCGTATTCCAATACCACCACTGCCGAATCTTGCAGTAAACCTCGCTCTGCCATATCCAGCATCAGCTCGTCACCATTCTTAAACCGGTATGGCGGGTCCAAAAAGACCAAATCAAAGCTGTAGCCGCGCTTTTCAAGCGCTTTAAGCGCGCGCGCCGCATCGTTGCGGTACACCTCTGCGCTTTCTTCAAGCCTGGCCGCCTTCAAATTATCCTTGATCGTACTGATGCTCTTCGGTTCCACATCAATAAAAACAGCACGATCCATCCCCCGGCTTAACGCCTCAATGCCAAGGCCTCCCGTGCCTGCGAACAGATCAAGCAGGGCGCCCCCCTCAAAGTAAGGGCCGATCATACTGAATATGGATTCTTTCACTTTATCCGTCGTCGGACGGGTGCTTGTACCAGGCACACTTTTGAGCGGCCGGCCCTTCGCACTTCCGGATACTACTCTCACTGCTTCATTCACCCGTTTCATTATCTATAAATTCATTGCCAAGACAACGCCATTGACAGTGATTATCGTAACACAATCATCCCATATATGAAAAACGAAACATAACGACTCTCCATTTTTTTTCAAAGTCATGTATATTTCTACCACAGCCGGGCATCCTTGAAATATCGACATCAATGAATGTCGTAGACAACCGCGGAGAAGACTTACGTTTCCCCATAAGCTCTTCGTCCGGTTTCTCCTCTCCCATGAGGGAATCTCTTCGGAGGTTCCCGAACTAAATCCCTGTAACGGCAATGTTTATTACAGGGATTTAGTTCTTTTTTTATGTTGAGCCGCTAAACGAAGTTGAGTGGCATTTTGTCATATCAATCTGCTACTTCTAGTCAGACGATGCACTTACCTGTATAAAAAGTATAACCATTCCCTCTCAGCGAACGTTCTAACAATAAAGGGCATGATGGGGGAACACGTGATGAACCTGTTTTTATATGCAGGATTGGCTTGCCTGGCGATTGCAGGGCTTCTATCCGGAGTGTTTATTACTACGGATTACCAACAAAGAGACTACTTCTTTACTGAACCCAAGGACGACCGCGTATCCAGGGAGAAAGTATCCATCTGGTTCTTACTAGCCGGTTTCGTATTTCTTGCGGTCGCCGGTATTGTGTATTTGTTTCGCTAGGGGGGACACTGTGAATATTTGCCCACTCCCCGCAGCGGACGAATAAAGGCACAGAAGCATCTGTAACGAGAGGAGGATCTGATTCATGAATCTTTTTGTTATTAGCCATGAAGATACAGAAATAGAACGAACGAGAATGAAATATGCCTTGATCGCTTTAATCTCTATTCTCACGTTCAGGAAAATCGCCAAAATCGAAACAGTAAAGAATGATTTATACGCGGCTCTATTGCTGTTGAAGGGAACTGGCATTCCTTAATCAGGTTTCTGCAACCACGATGAATCCCCTTAACTAACGCCGTTAGTTCGAGGCAATACAACGAACTATCGCGAGTTTAACCGGCAAGGCGCCCCCGGATATCCGGCGGGCGTTTTTTTGTTCCCTTTTTTAGCCATAACACCAAGCGACAAATTGCAGGAATAGCACCGATTTTGTCGAATCAATATAGCTGTTTGAAAAATATTCCTAATTGTAGTGAAGAGAGGTCATGTAAGTGAGAAGAACGTTGTATGTTCTCGTATGGTTTAGCATGCTGGTGGGACTTGGTTTTGCAGGCACGACGCACGGGATCGCTTCTGCCGAAGAGTCCAAGCTCCAGATCAGCGACATTGCGGGAAGAAACACCTACCTGATGAGCGATGGCTCCATGTGGTCCTTGATTGACGGACGACATGCCATTCGCACGCCGGGTAAAGTTGCAGCCATCAGCGGTTATGAATATGCAGGCATCGGTATGACGCAGGATGGGCGATTAGTGGAATGGGATATCGGCAAGGGACCCAAGGTCGTTCCGGGAACAAGCGGGGTGAAGCAGATAGCGGGTTACTACTGGCTGAAGTCAGACGGCACCGTATGGAACGGCTCGGAAAAAGCAAAAAACCTCAGCGGCATTTTGCTCATCGCCAATGCGGATCAAGAATTTGCCGCCTTGTCCTCAAACGGGGAGCTGCTATTAGAGGATAACTACAAAAAGGGACAATTCAAGAAGCTCGGTATCGTGGAAAACCCGGCAGGGGTCAAATCCATGACGGTTCACAGCGGGCGTGTTGCCCTATTGCGTGACAACGGTGATGTGGTTGTATACGAAACGTCCAACTTCGACGATAACGGGCGCATCATCCCGGTTACCGTCGCCCAGAACGCAGCTCATATCGTTTACGCATCCAATGAGCCGACGGATCTTCTGATTGTGACGCTCCAAGACGGAACCGTATGGACAACCGGAGTGTATAAAGACCGCTGGAAGCTCAAGGAGCAGGTCTCCGGACTAAGCGGGATCGTGAGAACCTCCATTTACGGAAATGCCAAGGATCTGTCGGAAGGGTTCTATGCACAGCGCTCGGACGGAAGCTGGATACATCACACGAACGGACAGAACAAATCGGTTGATGTGCCTGTCGTTAAGGCCTTATCGGTTTCGGTATCCGATGCCAAGCCTTATGTAGGCGACACCCTGGAAGTCAGTATCCAGGAGACTTACACAAACGGGGCCAAGATTAAAGTGCCGGTTAAAGATGCCCAGATCGATATAGACAAGCCTTATTTGATGAGCATACAGAAGAATGGAACACTGAAGTCTGCGGGCGTTGGCAAGACACAGATTACGGTAACCTCGGGCGGTTTGTCCAAATCGATAACGGTATCGTCCAGTCTGCGCAACAATTTGAAATATGCGAAACAAGTAAACGGGAATATCATGGTGCCGGCCAAATCCGTCATTCAGGCACTGGGCGGCACCTATTCGGCCAAAAACGGAGCCGTGGAGGCCAAGTTCGGAGAGACCGTGCTCTCGTTCACGGCCGGCAGCAACCAGGCCAAGCTGAATGATAGCCCGCTGCGTCTAAAGGCGGTTCCGATAACCGACAAAGGCGAGCTGCTGATTCCAGCCACCATATTATCCGATGTTCTGGGCGCGAAAATCAGCTGGGATGCCAAGTGGAAGCAAGCGAATATCTCCTTCGGCGGAGATGCAGCTATGACCGTTGTCTCCAGCGAAACGGCCGGCTTGATCAAAAAAGCGATGCAAGGCAGCTTGGTTAAATTTATCGGCCGAACGTATTGGGTGAACGATTTCGAAGACTTGGAACGTTTCTCGAAATTGACGGTAACCGACATTTTGCCGGACGACAAAGGCGAATTCAACGTGATCTTCAAAACGGGATCAGGAAAAACCGTGAAAAGCTATCCTATGCGCTCTTCGGAAGTGATGCAGCTGTTTGCAGACCGTTCTTCGTTATTAAATTTCGACCCTTACCAAAAATACAAATGGTCCGCATCGGTCTGGAAACAGATTAAAGCAGGCCAGGTTTCCCTCGGCATGACAAAAGAACAGGTGCAGCTTTCATGGGGGAACCCGGCAGCCAAGGACATTACCACCGGCGGCGGGAAAACCATTGAAACCTGGGGTTACTCGAATTTTGATATCGTATCTTTCGTAAACGGTAAGGTTATATTGATTATGATGTAGCAGCAGGAACAGACCGGGACAAGAGCTTGAACCCGGGTCCATGTTCGTTCTCCCAAAAACAGACCACTCTTTCGAGCGGTCTGTTTTTATTAGGGATTTTCTGATAGGCGCTTAACCATATGATTCAAAACAAGTCATTAGCCCCGATTGTCGCTTCATCAAAAACAAGACCGCCCTAAGAAGAGGCCATGCCTCTTTTGGACGGTCTGTCGTTGTGACTGCTCAAGGTGCTCGGTGTTCACTTATTGATTCAGTTGGTTTGTTCACTCAAAAGATGGATTAGATAAATGCGCGAGTAATGATAACTAACAAGATGAATAATACCAGAATAGCACCTATAGAAGAGCCATATCCATAACCACCATAACCTTCTCCTACTCCGCTCACATGAATCCCTCCTTTTTTGAACATACCACATGTTATGTCGGTTCCGCTCAAATGAACTGGGCTGCCGCCTGTTCGAGATAAGATTAATGAATTGGCCCATGCATTCGGAACTGCCGGATACGACTATAGAAAATCACCCTTGATTCCCATATGAAAAAGGCGCGGTGGAACGGTCGTTCACCACGCCTCATGTAATTTTTGATTCTTATACCTGCGAAAGCAGTTCTTTTCCATCCCGCTCGTTGACATGGTCTGAATGTACATTTCGTCTGCGGCGATCGATCAAACCTTCCTCGCCCAACTCACGGTATTTGCGCATCCACACTTTCAGCCGTCCGATATCTGATATTTGTAAGGCGGATGCCACTTCTTTCTTAGTCATACCCTCCAGCCGCATGGCGACTGCCTTTTTTTTCGTTTCGAAACTGTAATGATGAAATATTTGTCCCTTTTTCGCCATGATTATCACCTCTTTACTACCTTTATCGGCTATCATCGACCTTCTTTCAATACCTATGGCCTATTCCGACATGCGCATGTCTTCAAGGTCTATAGAACCGATCGTGTTTCCACCTAAATAAATCCATGTTATGGTATAATTTGTGTTACAAATTTACATAGAAATTGAGGGATCTCTTTTGTCTAAACTCATCATTTTTGGATTTCTGTTCTACATCTTCGGTAATCCGATTACGGCAATTCTTGTGCTGCTTCTCATCGTGTATGTGCTGGATCGCCGTTTTGTCGGGGTATTTCCCAGCTTGACCAAGCCAATCAAGCGTGCACGGAATATTTCCAAGCTGCGCAGACTGATTGCTGTGAGCCCTAGCGACGTTTCATCAAGGCACGAGCTTGCCAGATTGCTACTGGAGCGCCGTAAGTATGGGGAGGCTCTGAAGCTGCTGGAATCCATAGAATCCAGTCTAGAGGACTCCGCCGAATTCTGGGACGATATCGGACATGCACGCCTGCATACCGGCAGCATCACACAAGGGGAGGCGGATATGATCCGGGCACTGGAGATCAACCCGAGGGTCAAATATGGCCGGCCTTATCTTAGGCTTGCCGATGCATTTCGGGATTCGGATCGGGAGAAGGCCCTCCATTATTTGGAACAGTTCCATTCCATTCACTCTTCCTCCAGCGAAGCCTTTTATTTGCTGGGTTATATGTATCAATCGCTTGGAAGGACCGAAGATGCCAAGAAGTCTTATCAGGAATCGCTGGATGTGTATCGGTCACTGCCCAAGTACAAGAAACGGCAAGAACGCAAATGGGCCGTACGAAGTTTTTTCAGGAAATTATTTTAAATAATATGTGATTACCATAAACCAAGGGCGCCCACACGGTCAAAAGACCATGGGACGCCCTTTTTTTCTTGATCATTCGGTTATTTATGCAAGTGGCTTGTACCCAAGCCGGTTTAATTGTTCCGCGATCACCCGGTACCCTCGGCCATTCGGGTGTAAACCGTCCACCGACATCAGTTCTTTCTCTCGGCCTGAAAATTGTGTGTAAATATCAGCTATTCGAAAATAGCCGTCACTTAACCCCATCAAATGCCGATTGAACCGAATCACGTATTCCGTTGCCTCCGTCCAGGCCGGATATGGATTATACAGACCGATAGCGCGAATAAAATAAGGTTTGCTGACCGGTGACTTTATTTTACGGATATGTCTAACGGTATTAGCCACATGATTCTGACATCGATACAAAGCAGCGTCCAGCACCTCCCGCTTCGGTCGCCCCCCCGTGGACTTTACCGCACGTATCAAGTCATTGCCTCCGATCGATATCGTGATGATCTGGGCCTGCTGCAGATGATAGCGATACGTAGGAAGTCGAACGACACGATCGTATAACTCATCCGAGGTTAATCCATTGACCCCAAGATTCTCATGGGCCACGAACTGGCGAAGCTTCTCCTCCGCCATCCGACGGTATAACGGAACAAAACCGCTGCCAGGCATTGCCCCAAACCCGAAGGTCAAGGAATCGCCGACAGCGGTATAATGGTACACCAACATGTTCACCCCCTGCCCCGCTCGTTACGATATTATATGAGGAAGGCCCCCATTGCGAAACGGGTTTATTGTCTTGAATGGCAATTTTAATTCCACTCGAAGTCGGCAAACATGCTTTTTTATATAAATGGCCTATTCTTCGGACTCCTCCACCTCGTAAATGCAGCGGAATCTTTCAACGCCCGGATACTTCTCTCCCAGGCTGTATACCTCAAAGCCGATACTGCGGTAGAAGTTTACGGCTTCTTCATCCGTTTCCGCAATGACTCGGGCCGGCTTAGGCTGGACCTCAAGGAGCAGCTCCAAAATCATTCCGCGTCCATATCCCTTTCCCCGATTCTCCGGAAGAACGGCAAGGTGCCGAATGGTAAGCTCGTCCCGATCGACATCAAAACCGATGATTCCTAAGAGAAGTCCGTCCTCTTCAAATCCAAACAGCCGGCTTCGGCCCGTCTGATAAGCAGCTGCCGCCTGATCCACCGCCTCCGGATCCGAAAATACCGAGTAGCTGAGCAGTTCCTTTACTTCGGGTTGCATCGCTTGCATCGTTATATCTTTAAGCATACATATCTCCAATCTAAAACTTGTTTAGGTCTACAGCATCTTCTCTGCACTGATCCCCAGCTTGCGCAGCAGCGCCGCCGCTTGCACTCTCTCGTCTTCCGACAAGCCGCTGAGAACCTTAACCATTAATTCCTGATGCTGAGGGAAAATGGCTTCGAAGAATTCTTGTCCCTCTGCGGTAAGCTCAGCATAAATGACGCGCCGATCCTCAGCGGAAGCCCGGCGAACCAGCAGGTTTTTCTTTTGAAGCTTATCCACCACGTATGTAATGTTACCGCTGGAAATGAGCACCTTCTCCCCTATTTTTTGCAGCGGCTGCGGTCCTTTGTGATAGAGTACATCCAATACACCGAATTCGGTGGAGTTCAATCCGTGACTATTGATGCTGCGATTGGAATGTGTCATCACTGCGTTATAAGCTCTGGCAAGGACAACCAGCAAATGTAACGGGGTATCCTCGTGTTCTTGAATATCCGACATATTTCACCCTCCGAAAGATATCATGTAATTAAGGTTAATGAACGCCAGATCAACTGTCAAATATATTCTTTGCTCCTATGCTCCCGGAATGCAATATCCGTACCGTTCCATCCCGGCAGCCTATGATCGCTTGGTCGGCCATACCGATAAACAGCCCATGTTCAACCACGCCCGGAATGGCGCCTAGCCGAGAGCTTAATTCCTCTGGACGGGCAATATGCTGAAACCGGCAATCAGCAATATAATTCCCGTTATCCGTAACGTAAAACCCTTCATCTTGCTTACGGCGGATTAACACCGAACAGCCAAGCTGGGCCAGTGACCGAACCGTCCACTCATATGCAAAAGGGACAATCTCAACCGGCAGCGGGAAAGCGCCGAGTTGAGTTACGGCTTTCGCTTCATCCGCCACAATCACAAGCCGTTCGCTGTGAAAAGCAGTGATCTTCTCACGGAGAAGGGCCCCGCCCCCTCCCTTGATTAACCGCAGCTGATCATCCAGCTCATCAGCCCCGTCAATCGTCAAATCCAAGCGTTCGATCTGATGTATGGGGGTCAGGGATATCCCTTGTTCCATCGCAAGCTTCTCCGAAGCTTCAGAGGTAGCCACAGCCTGGATCGAGAGCCCGGATCTGACCATCTCGCCGATTTTGAGAATGGCGTAATAAGCGGTTGAGCCCGTGCCCAGTCCTATCTTCATTCCATCCTGCACATACTTGGCGGCATGCTCCGCCGCCATTTTCTTCATATTATATTCACTTGTCATGTGAACCCCCTCCTTCGTCTTAAGCTGAATCAAATGCTATAATATGGGGTGAATTGATGAGATTTCATAACTAACGAAAGGATTATACCATGCGAACAGAGAACCAGATCAAATCCAAGATCAATGAACTTACAATGCAGAAGAAAAAGCTGCAAACCCGCTTGACTGCTCTCGAAGAGAACAGTCCGGAGCGAGCTTCTCTTCTCAATCAGGAAGCCCGCCTCGACGATATGATCACGATGCTGGAATGGGTACTGTTTGAGCCAAGCGGTTCCTATCATATGTAAAGTCGACTGACAAACGGCAGGGGCGCTAACTGCGCCCCTGATTTTTATTAAGGTTATAGAATTAATAATTTTTAAGCGGAGCTTATATTTGCGCCTCCTTCTCCTGCGTGAACTGCTCAAGCCAATGGACATAGAGTTCTTCATTATCAGGAGAAAAACAAACGAAGTCAATCCGATCCAGACGGTTATCCGGCAGATCCTCCTCAAGCAGCTTCGTAACCGCCTTTAACGCAACGTCACATGCCGGAGCCTTAGGATACTCATAGATACCCGTGCTTATATTAGGAAAGGCGATGCTTCTGGCACCCACCTCGATTGCAAGCAGAAGACTGTTGCGGTAGCATTCCGCCAGCGTATGCTCCTCACGCCGTCCACCGCCCTCCCAGATCGGGCCAACCGTATGAATGATATGCTGGGCAGGCAGCCGGCCTGCTCCGGTGATGACGGCGTTGCCAGGCGGGCATCCGCCTTGCTGCTTGCGAATTTCCATACACTGCTCCATGATCTCCGGCCCGCCGGCGCTATGAATTGCGCCGTCCACGCCTTTTCCACCCAGCAGTCCCGAATTTGCAGCATTGACGATAATGTCGCCCGTCCATGTCGTAATATCGCCTATAAAGACGGAGACCGATGTCCTTCCGATTTTAAATGTTTTCATTTCGGAAAATCTCCTTTCGGTCTTTTATTTCTTTATTACCCCGCAAGTGGGTGGATTGACCCTGTTTGCCTATTCTGTTCTCGGCTTTTTTTTCGCAGCTGCAGACAGTCGGTCGGTCAAACTCTTCTCTTCCGGTCCTTGCAGCGCTTCCTCCACCGTACGGTAGAACATCAGCGTGCCGGTGTCCCTGGCCTTGGTCAAATGATGAAGAAACACATGGCCGGCTTGCTCCAGCTTCAGATCCTCGGATTCATTCTTGACCCGGCAAAGATATACCTTCATCATGCCTTGCGGATCGCGGAATTCCATGACCCCGATGGGACTCATCGACCTTTTGTCCTCCTCCGTGAACTGAGGCGTCATATAAACGGTATATTCCGAAGCAGGCGGAGGAATGTATGCTTCCCGTTTTTTATCCGCAATTAATTTGGAGTTCATGAATGCGATGTAACCCGCCGCCGCGAACAAAAGAATGCCGGCAGCAATTGCGATATTCAACATGTATGTCTCTCCTTGTATATAATCAATCCATCGGGCATTCACCTATAGAGTTTTTCTCTATAAAAACACCCGTAATAACGCAATAATCAGTAAATGCAGCGGATAAAATGAACGCCATACCCAGCGGCTCACCCGGATGGACTCCAGCTTCTTCCATACATGCGGGCCATAAGCTATTACAGCCGTCGGGATGACGCTCCACATCTGCAGCTCCCAGTTATTAAGGAACCAGAATAACAGGTTCAACACCATATGAAGCGGAACAAGCCAGCTGGCCTGGGCATATCGGAATATCAAAATCAACAGCAGGCCGTAAGCTCCGTAATCAAACGGAAATCCACTCATTAACGCACAGGCGGCAACAACAACCATCCACGATAACAGCTGGGAATCCGATCGTTCCAGCACATACAAAACGATGGCCCCAGCTACCAGGGTAATGACCACATTCAACCCTTCAGGATCCAGCGCAAGCTGATAGGGAATTTGAGAAATCGCAGCAATAACGGCCAGCCGAATGATATACTTGGGTCTCGAAGAAGTGAAGCGGTGCCCCTGAACGAGAGCATAGACGTAGATTGGGAATGCAATGCGGCCGATGATTCTCCAAACCTCCTGGCGCGGAAAAAACACAAGCCCTACATGATCAATCAGCATCGTCAGCATGGCGATCCACTGCATGATAACCCCCTCCTCGCACTCGAAGATATTGAATCCATATGTACTTGAAATCGATATATCTATTATGGGTTGCAACACGGGGACTTGCAAGCGAAGAAAACATGAAGGAACCGGATATCCGGCATCCTAAGTCCATATCCTCTATAATAAGAACAATAGCAGCTTGAGAAGGGAACTTGTTTGGATCAACATGATGCAGATGGAGGTGACGGCCTTATGGAAAAGAAAAAAAACAACATGGCCCTTGGGATTAGCATGGGGATCGGCGTTGGCGTAGCGATTGGAGTTGCCATGAAAAATATCGCTATCGGCATTGCGATCGGTGCTGGCATTGGCATTATGTTTGGCTCAGCCATGACAAGCAATAATGAAAAGCCTCCTAATGAATAAAAAAACTTCTCATAACTATCAATAGACCACCCGAGATTTGCCGGGTGGTCTACTTGGAGCAAGTGACATCTATCTCATTACAGCATGAATTGCCCGGATGTTCCCATTGCGGACTTCATGAGCCAACTCTCCTGTAAGGAGGGGGCCATCCACCTCGATCGAATCCCCTCCCACCGTAATGAGCGTTAATCGCTGAATCGTAACGCCGTCCTGACCATACGTATTTGCTGCGCGCTCACTGCGATACGTCACCTTGACGGAACCAAGGAAGGTGAACGACACTTCTTGATTCTCATCAAACAGCCACGCCGGAAGCACAGGGTTCAGATGCAGCTGAAGCTGGTTGTCTTCGTAACGGAATACCTTTTTCCCAGCCATCATCGAAATCCACATACTTAGGAATTCGGCAGTCGATCCACTCAGCCTTGCCACAAAGCCTCGTCCATGCACGTGAGGATCCGGATTCACACTGCTGGCAATGAACGAGGAGTTCTCCAGCGTACTTCGTCCATAAACGGCTGGGTCCAAAAAAGGGATTAGGGAAGTTTTGATTTCCGAGAAAAACTCGTCATACAATCCGGCTTTTAATAATGAAAGCAAGTATTTATAGGTCATATGCAAAAATACGGATTCCCGCTCCAGCCAGCCCGCTGTAAATGCTCGGATGCGTCCAATTTCATCCGTTTCGCCTTCCAGGCTGACGGACGTTTTATACATCCCCAGCGCGGAATCATACAGATTGGAAGCCTTGATCCGGTCATACATCGTTCTTGCCTGGCCTTCATCGGCGAGCTTCATTCCGCGGGCCGGCGCCTCCAGGAAATGCGGGAGCGCATAGGCCTTGAATTCAAGCACTTTTGCAGCGGGCAAACCATAGCGCGTGATGACCGGGTTCCCCGCTGCATCCCGAACCTCTTCATAGCGCTCGGCTTCAAAGCGGAAATACGTTGGCACGATTCCGCCTCCCATCTGCTCGGCACGCTGAATTCCTTCTTCGATTTTGTCCAGAAATGCCGCGTACATATCCTTCACGTTCTTCACCGAAAGTTCAACCTCCTGGCCGCTGATCCCGTACCGGACCGATGCACGATAGGCCTCACGCTGCTCCGCTACCCTGTCCCAATAACCGAATGAGTCCAGTGAGCCGGACTGATATTGCTGTACGGCTTCGTATACACTCACTAAGTAAGACGCAATCTCTTCCGGGACCTGAATCGCTTGATGGCCGAACCGCTCGGCCGCATCCACGATAAATGCGACCATACGCTTCAATTCCATCGTTTCGCTCATGCCCGACCCAAACAGGCCCGGCAAGCCGTTCATCGCGTCATTCCAGCCCGGCTTGTTCGCCTCCATCTCTACCCCCATCCCGTAAGGATCGAGTGTTGCCATTTTATTAAGGGACAATGAGATCATTTTGACAAACAGATTCGTGCGGTAAATGCTGCCTTGTCCGCTATCTACCCGCAGCCATTCCGCCGCGTTCCGTTTTCTGCCGAGCTTGTTCAGCTTCTCCTCGTCCTCCAGCAGCGCACCGTATTGCCGTACCTTGCCACGGCTGATCACAACCTTCTCACTTCGTGGAAGGACGTACACCGGGCTGTCGAAGAACGTATACGTATTCTCGCCAAACAATAGTTCCTCATAACGGTCGGGATAAATGTCCAAGTAGGTATCAACCAAATCCATATTATAAGTCCAATGATCCGACCAGAAACCCTCGCCGAACGAAGCCGCAAAATGTTGATCGGATATACTCAACAGCCCGGATAAGAACTGTTCCTCACCGATCTCCAGCCGGATGCCTTGATCCGAAATCGCGTTGATGATTTTACCCGGCGTATAATCCCCGGCGCATGCCTTGGCCAGCTTCTCATAATCTTCCTGCGCCGCGGAGGCCCGCAGCAGCGTCTCCAGTTCCTCCGCCTTCCCTTCACTTACGCGGAATTTCGTTCCCTCTACGCTAAGCGGGTTATAACCGTCGGCTTGAATAAGACTGAAGAACATCCGAATGTTGAATGTGCCCACCTTCGGGTTGAAAAACACGTCATTTCGGCGGTTCTGATTCATATCCCGGAAATTGCCGTTCCCTTGTGAATAGTACTCCGGCGAAAGAGAAAAGAAGTTATAATCCCGCTCCGGATCCCCATGCTTGCGGGAGTATAGGTGGACGACCACTCCTTCCTTCCCGTTATCGAATAGGAACGGATATCCGCCCCGCAAAAAATTGTCCAGATAGGACTGACGGCTGTATTCATCAAATAGGGGTAATCCCGTTTTGGTAGCAACATCCTCGGTCAAGTTCCGGGTCAATGCCGAGGCCTCCTCGCGTTTCTTGAGGATATAGGCAGGAGAACACAAATCTTTTGAGCGCTTGTTGATTTTGCCGATATCGTTCACATGACCAATCAGCGTATAAACGGTCGCCGTCTCCCCGGGCGCAAGCCGGGCCGATAACCCGCTGAAGCCGCATGGCACCTTGTTAACGGGATACGGCGTGGCGTTCATCAAAGCTTCCATCGAACTTACAGCAAATCGATCGGGATAGATTAATGAAGTGTTTCCGCCGAATACAAGCTCAAAGTCTACAAGCGGCTTGATCAACTGCCCATGCTGATCAAACGACAGATAGAAGTGACCGCTCGTAACTTCGCTAACTTCCGCCTCGTCGTGCGTACTGGAGCGAACCTTATAGAACGGGATCCCCTGATCAAGGTTCTCCACTTCCATCCAGCTCCGCAGCAGATTGCCAACCTCCTTGTACCCGCTGTTCTCGACACCGTAAGGCAGAATCTCCGGCATGCCGTCCAGCAGCTCGAACGATTCCGTCCGAGTTCCGATATTCGTGATGCTGACCTCGCGGACAAGGGCGGCAAAATCTTCACCGGGCAGCTGAAAGTACGATACCGAAGTGCGAAGTCCGTTACCGGCGTGCTCCTCCTCAATGACAAGTTCATTCTGACGGATCAACATCGTTCTCTTCGCATGAGAATCCGGCTGAAAGGACTGGAACGGCTCATAAACGGACGGTGCCCCCGCCAACTTGATAAACGTACGGAAGCCGGTAGCGGAGACGTTCTTATACGAGATATTCGCCGGAGAAAATTCCATGATCGGCGAGTTCTTATCGCGTATGCCGAAGCTGCATATCCCCTGCCCCCGATTCACATAAAAGGTCCACATCGGAATCCCTTTCAAGCCTGCGATTCCGGGCAGAAAGCTGGAGAATGGTTTGGCAAGGTCATACTGCTCGATAACAAAGGTATCCTTCTCAAAACGATAATTTGACATGTTCAGATCCTCCTTAAATTGGGTTCATAATCGACTCGACTTCAGAATCAATTCAGATTTCGAAACCGGTTTCGAAAAGCGGCAAAAATGAGTCCTGCCTTTAGGTTCACCTAGGTGACCGGGCGGCAGGATTCCCGGATAATCAATTGAACTGGCAGCATAACCGACTTGACTGCTGCGTTTTGTTCTTCGATGGAAGAAAGAAGGATCTCCGCCGCAACGGTGCCCAGCTGCTCCGTATCCTGGCGTATTGTCGTTAATGCAGGGGTGATGTAACGGGACATTTCAATATCATCAAAACCGATGATGGACACATCTCCCGGTACATTCAGGCCCTGATCCTGAACGGCACGAATAGCTCCAAGCGCGAGTAGATCTCCAGCTGCAAAAACAGCAGTCGGCCGATCCTCTAGCCCCAGCAGCCTCTTCATGGCTTCATATCCACTCTCAGTGGAGAAAAAATCGCTGCCGGTTATGTACTCTTCCCTTAGGTCCAGATCAAGCTCCCGAAGGGCTTGCTCATAGCCTTGCTGGCGCTGCTCGCCTGCAAACGTATTCAATCCGCCCGATATGTGGGCAATGCTGCGATGTCCAAGCGAATGCAAATACCGAAGTGCCTGCACGCTGCCTCCGATGTTATCGGAGTAAACCGAATGCACAAACTCCGGTGAGGAGTCCAGAATGACGCACGGAATGCCGCTCTCCAGAAGCTCCTGGAAATCAGGGTCCTCGCTGCTCGACAGAATGACGACCACACCGTCGACGCCCCGGATTTTGCAATGCTCCACATAACTGCTTCTTCGGCCGCCGACATCCTTGGAGATGAACATCAGATCATACCCTTTGGATACGGCAATTTTCTTAAAGCTTTCGATCACGGCTCCAAAATAGGGGTGACGAATCCCTGCTCCCGTAGCCTCCACAAAGAGAATACCAATGGTCCAGGATCGCTTCGTCGTAAGCGATCTGGCGTTTGCGTTCGGAAGATAGCCCATTTCCTTCGCGGTTGCCAGGATCTTGGCTCTCGTCTTCTCCCGGACATCCGGATAGTTGTTGAAGACTTTGGACACCGTCGTAGGCGAATAGCCTGTTTTCTTGGCAATATCATAAATCGTTGTCAACCTTGGAATCAGCTCCTGCACCTTCGCCGGCATATTCTAATTCAAATCTATCTGATATTAGATTCTACCTGTGCTGGCAGGCTCTCGTCAATGTTATTCCGCACGGACTAGCAGGAGCCGAACCTACGGTTATCAAACAAACCAATCGGCTAGGACAAGCCGGCGGAAGCGGTCTGCGATTGTGCAGGACTTTCCGTTTCCTGGTGGCGAATCATCAGAACGCAGATCAATGCAAGCAGCATGCTGCCTGCGGCACAATAAAACAGAATCGAATACCCCATGCCATCAATGAGCTTCCCTAGAAGAGGCGGTGACGAGATCGCCGCCAGCGAGGATACCAAATAGTACATTCCTGTCCGCGTCCCAATGCTGTCCTCCGATCCGGTAGATACGATAAACGGATAGGAGTTAATATTGATGCAAGCCCAGAATAATCCGCCAACGGTCAGCAATACACGGAGCCATAGCAGTGATTCGACCCAAGGTACGAGCGCGAAGACAATGAACAGCCCGCTGACGCCGATCAGAATCATCCGTTTCTTGCCGAATTTACCGCCAAGCCATCCGCTTGGAATGGCGAACAGAACAAAGGCGAGTGAAAAAAACGTTAGGGAAAAGGAAGCCTGCGATTCCGTTAGGCCCATCTCATTTTTCCCGTACAAAGTAAACAGCGTCTCAACTCCCTGATAAGCGACAAACCAGAAAAATATCGCCGCCAAGAGCAGCACCGTCGTCCGATTGATCTGACTCTTAAAGGAAACTTTAGCTTTAGCGGCCGTCTGAGCTTGATAGCCTGGAGCGTCACGCTTCTCTTGAATAAACGTTCTCAAAATGAACAACGACACCAGCGTTATGCCGGCTGCGGCAATAAAAGGCAAAGAATGATGAGCGCTATACAGTACCGAGCCCACGCCAAAAGCCAATATGGACCCTATGCCGCCCATAAAATTAATGATGCCGTTGGCTCTCGTGCGGCGTTTCTCCTCCGTAATATCCGGCATTAATGAAACGGTGGGCGAACGATACAGGCTCATGGCCAGGTTCATGAGGACCATGAACAGTATCAATGTTACCATCCCGGTGTGAAACGGAATGATTGCGGTAAACAGAGCGCCAAGCGGCATTCCGATGAGCAGGTAAGGCATTCTTCTGCCATACCGGGTATGAGTACGGTCGCTTCGACTTCCAATCCATGGCTGCAAGAACAAGGCAAAGTAATTGTCGATCGTCATAAAAAAACCGATCAGTGCGACGCTCGATATGTAATCCTCCAGAAAATAGGGCACAAACGCATTGTAGAGCGCCCAGGTAATGCTAATGCTGAAAAAGCCAAAGCCCAGCAGCCATGTTTTTTTCACAAAGTCACGCTCCCTTGGTCTGTAGCAATCCCCCGAGTACATCCGGATAATCCGTAATAATGCCAGCCACGTCTGCATCGATCAAGGCTTTCATCTGTTCCTCGTCATTGACGGTCCAAGGGTGATAGACTACGCCATGCTGCTTTGCTTCCGTTACCCATTCCGGCAGAACCGCGCGATGGTATGCGTGAAGCGCATCCGCTTTCGCCAATTTGGCATACTCCCACGGTTTGTATAACCCTTCCCCATACAGCAGGCCGGTACGGATTTCAGGATCAATATGCTTGCACTCCACCAGAGAATAATGATTGAAGCTTGAAATGACGATTTGCTCTGACATTTTGTAATGCCTTACGGTCTCGATCACACGCTTTTCCAGCTCAGGATATTGAATCGACCCGTTCTTCAGCTCGATGTTCACGATCGTACCATGGCTTTTTGTCAATTCCAGCAGTTCTTCCAGCAGCGGAATCCGTTCCCCTTGAAAGGCGGCCCCAAACCATGAGCCTGCGTCCAACTTGGCCAGCTCCTCATATGTATAATCCTTGACAAGCCCTTCAGCCCCCGTCGTACGTGCGACACTCTCGTCATGGATCAAAACCAGCTTTCCATCCTTCGTCATCTGAACATCAGTTTCAATCCCGGTAGCACCCTGCTCCAAGCCTTTGGCAAAGGCAGCCATCGTATTCTCGGGGCATATGGCCGATGACCCGCGGTGTGCAAAATTAATCAATTGTGACATTTGTACTTCCTCCTGAGTGGTGAGATATTGGTTTGTACTATAAATATAGCTCGCCATTGTTAGAGCTATGTTATCATTCCATTTTTCATATTCCACATCGTTTAACGAAACCCTGTCATGTAGACAATTAATTTTTTAAATGGTTTGACTGATTTGTATGTCAGGCATATAATTGTTTAGACAACTATTTTGAAAATTTGAAATGAAAGGTGTGACTTGTTTCTTGAAAATACCTAAACGCAACCCCTCCATCGGATTTCATCTGGGTTACACCTATCGCCGCGCCTCCCATTTGTTTGCGAATGCCTTGAAGCCCTATGATATTACCCCCGAGCAATGGTTGGTTCTGTACCACATCGGAGAGCATGAAGGGGTGAATCAGAAGGAAGTTGCCGCCAAAGCAGACAAGGATCAACCGACCACTACCCGTATTTTGGATCTGCTCGAGAAAAAAGGATATACCCGCAAATCCGTATCGGTTAACGACCGGAGAGCTTTCCAGCTCTTTTTGACGGATACAGGGAAAGAATTGATCGCGGCAACCACAACCATCGAAAGTCAATGCGGAAGCCAGTTAATCGAAGGCATTGACGATCATCAATTAGAGATGTTCTGGGACACACTCTCACGCATCAATGCCAACATAGACAACTTACACAAACAGGAGTGATGTTTCACATGAATGAAATGAATACAAAACAACGTTTATGGACCAAAGAATTCATCACCTTGATGGTCAGCAACCTATTTCTGTTTCTGACCCTGCAGATGATGCTGACCACGCTGCCCGCATACGCCAAGGAGGCGTTTATGGCAAGTCCGCTTCAAGTCAGCCTGATAACCAGCCTGTTCGCCTTCAGCGCGATCGCCTCCCGCTTCGTGTCAAGCAAAGCGCTGGAAAAAGGAAAACTGCGCCTGCTGCTGTACGTCGGGCTGATGATTTCGCTTGCAGCCACGCTGGGCTATTACTGGGCATCCGGGATCGCCTTTCTGCTGCTGATGCGCGTTTTGTTTGGCATCGGCTTTGGCATGACAAGCACCTCGTTTCCTACGATGGCATCGGACGTCATTCCTATCAAACGACTGGGCGAAGGCATGGGATACTTCGGATTATCCACTACGCTCGCCATGTCGATCGGCCCGATGATCGGCTTGACGCTCCTGCAAGACGGGGGGTTCACACCGCTTGTGGTCATCACCGTCATCATCAATATACTTAGCTTCCCACTCGCCTACGTTCTAACGTCAAGATCGGCAAAACGGAAAACGGAGCGCCCCGCAGCGGTTCAACCTCGAATTGAGGATCAACCGAAGGGCTCATTCAACAAAAAGCTGATTCTCCCCAGCGTCCTTAACTTTTTGATGTCCATTACGTACGGAGGGCTGCTAAGCTTCATGGCGTTGTTCGGCACCGAGGCTCACCTCCGGAATCCCCAGTATTTCTTCTTGTTCAATGCCATTGCCATCATTCTGGTACGGCCGTTCTCCGGCAGAATCTATGACCGCTATGGACACAAGGCGATGGTTATACCCGCTGCTGTTCTGATGGTCACCGGTCTGCTGTTGCTGACCTTCGCCTCATCGACGGGTACTATGCTGTTATCAGCATTATGTTATGGCCTTGGCTTCGGCGCGATGCAGCCGTCCATCCAGACCTGGATGATCCAGGAGGTTCATCCGCTCCAGCGCGGCATGGCCAACGGCATGTTCTTCAACTCCCTGGATTTCGGTGTCGCTATCGGCTCGATCGCGCTCGGCTCCATTGCCAAATCCACTTCGTACACGATCATGTACCGATATTCCGCCATTGCGCTTGTGCTGTTAATCCTGATTTATATCATCATGCAGGTAACCGGCAAATCGCGCTCCAAAGCAACCTTAAAGCTTGAGGATACCGAACCCACCGCTGCAGGATAACGGAGATTGCAGCGAAGCCAAGAGAAGCAGCGGCATATGAACTTCGAAAACGTCTCAGGAATGGACCAGGAAACAAAGTAGACGATGAAAGTTCCTCGATTTCAATATGCTCCCCGTCCATATCCGGATATGAGAAAAAGGTCTTGTCCATTATTTATGGACAAGACCTTTCTTTTTCAAGCCCTGCGGTTTCTTGAAGTCGACTCGGTATGAGTTCCCTCCGGTGTCGTCTTTCTTCGCCTCCGGCTTCACGGCGAATAATGTGAGCAGGCCGCCTACCGCCGCGACAGCTGCCAACGTGCCGAACAGAACCCAATGATTCGCCCCGAGCAGCAGCGAGACAACTGGCGGACCAAGCGATACGCCGATAAAGCGCATACTGCTGTACAGAGAGGTAATGGTACCGCGCTGTTCCTTCTCTATACCTTCCGTCAGCAGCGTGTCCATGCATGGCAGGACCATCCCGATCCCGATGCCGCCAAGCGTCATCATTCCGACTACAAAATAGATCTGAGCGCTAAATCCGGTGACGATCAGGGAGGCCGTCAATATGGCCATACCCGCGAAACCGGTCCACTTTTTAGCCGCTTTATTTTTGCCCGTGAATTTACCGGCTAAATAGGAAGACAGACATAGCAAAGCCAGCGGAATCGCAAGCACCAGCCCTTTCACCACACCTTGTAAATGGTAAGTGCTCTCGAGCGTTTCCGACAAATAGAAAAGTACGCCGAATACGCCAAACATCGCGATGCCGCCGATGGCAAATATCGCATACAGCCATCTTCCCTTCTCGTGCAAAACCTGCTTGGTTGTTTTCAAAAACTCGCGAATGGATTGTTTGTCGTTGTCGTTCGACTTCGGTGTCTTCACAAGAAAAATGACAAGCACGATAGAGATCAAGCATAGAATCGGAATAGCTATAAAGGGCAAGAACCAAATAAAACTTCCGAGCAGGGCACCTAGTATCGGGCTGACTACCTTGCCAAACGTATTGGAGGTTTCGATAATACCCAAACTCTTACTGACCTCTTCTTCCTCTTTAAACATGTCACCGACAAGCGGAATGACAATGGGGAATGCCCCGGCAGCACCAATCCCCTGCAGAAACCGTCCCGCCAAAATAACGTAATATGCCGCCGTCCCACTCAGCATCCAGGCTGCCACAGCCGAGACAGCTCCGCCTAATGCCGCAATAATTAAGCTGGGGATGATGATCTTCTTTCGTCCATACCGATCCGATAAATAACCGGCAATCGGAATCAGTAAGATGGCTACAACAGCATATACCGTTATAAGCATACTGACTTTGAAGGAACTGATCCCCAGAGCTTTTGAAATCTGCGGCAAGATGGGAATCAGCATGGAATTGCCCAACGTCATGATGAGTGGTATGGATGCAAGGGCAACCAGATCCCATTTCTTGTTTTCCATGAGAGAAGACCACCTTTGCGTTATCTGTCATCCATATTGTAGGTTCTTTTGCCCAGAATATGCATGATTGCAAGGTGGCCGTTTTTTCCCATATGCCATTTTTCCTTATTTATACTTTAAAGCCGGACATCAACTGCCGAAGCTTGCCAGACATTACATTCAAATCTTCAACGGAATTTGTAATTTCCTCCATAGAGGCCAGCTGCTCTTCCGTGGCAGCACTGACGCTTTGGGTTCCGCCTGCCGTCGTCTCCGTGACCTCCTGAATTCTGCGGATTGCGTGAACAAGCTCCCCTGCTCCGGAGTTCATCTGTTCTGTTGCAACGGTGACACTCTGAATTTGTTCGTTCAATTCTCCGACGGATTGCTCAATTTCCTTAAAGGCTCTCTCGGCTCCTTGCGCCACGTTCATGCCCTGGGTCACTTCACGGGTCCCCTGCTCCATGACGCCGGCCAAATCAACAATATCCTGCTGAAGCTCATGGACGAATTGTCTGATTTCAACGGAGGAGTTTGATGCCTGATCAGCCAATTTCCTGACCTCGGCCGCTACAACCGCAAACCCTCTGCCATGCTCGCCCGCCCGAGCCGCCTCAATCGAGGCATTCAAAGCAAGCAGTGATGTCTGCTCTGCAATTTCGATAATGATCTGTCCCATCGCACCGATGTTGGAGGCCTTTTCGCCGAGCGCCCGCACCGACTGCGCGGATTGATCCACACTGGTGCGTATGCCTTCCATTTGAGCCAGTGTATGTATAAGTGCCTGTTCCCCTCCAGCCGCAAGTTGGTTCGTCGTTGCTGCCAATCCGGAGACGTCTTGGGCGGCATGCGCGATATGTTTCATTCCTTCCGCCATGTCCGTTATCGTAGCTGTCGTTTCCTCTGTATCCTGAAGCTGGTTCTCTACCCCGGCCGCCAGCTCTTCCATGATGCCTGAGGTTTGCTGGGAAGCTTGACGGATTTCCTCGGTCGTGGAGTGCAGCGTCGAAGCTGCGACACCGACTTTGCCGGCCGTATCCTGCACCTGTACGACAAGCTCCCTGAAGCCATCGACCAATTTGTTATAAGCGTCGGCTACATCCCTGATTTCGTCTTTCGTTGTGATATGTAATCGGGTAACCAGATCACCCCCGCCTTCGGCAATCTTCAAAAGCTGACTGCTCATCTGATTCAACGGACGGATCGAGCGAGTAAGAAGATAACCCTGTATAGCAAAATAAACAACGGCTGCGATTCCGATCAGCATAATGATCAAATTCTGAAATCGGCTGCTGGCCGCAATTTGATCAGCCTGCTTAGCCAAGGCTTCATTTTTATCTACCGTAAATTGTGCGATAAGCGTACTAAATGACTTGCGCACTTCGCGTTCCTGGTTAAATGCAGCTTCATATACCCGAAACGGCACAGCCTTGTAAAATCCGGTATCATACCCCAATTTGTTTAACACCTCAGAAACGGCTTCGGTGTAGATGACATACCCGGTTTCGATCTCGTTAAACACTTTGTGGTCTTCCTCAGCCGTCATCAAGCCTTTGGTTTCGGCCATGAGTTTGGCGACGGACTCCTGTTTCGCTTTCAATGAATCGGCAAAGGTCGAATCACCGGTCAATAAGTAGCCACGCTCATCATTAGATACGCCCGTCAATAGGGTCTCCAATTGCGTCAGGTTATAGATGACCTTCTGATCCACTTCAATAATCTTGCTGAACCTCTTCTCCGTCATATTCGAAGTGATGAACGCGATGATTACGATCACCGCCGTAACCGTTGCAAGAATCGTAGACGAAAGAATTAATTTTGTTTTTATCTTCATCCGCAAGCACCCGACCTTTGATATAAGTAATATACCCCCAATCCTTTTTTCGTCAAATTTGTGTCCAAAATGAATAGACGGGGCGATCGAGAAAGCGCTTTTCCCGAAAATAATTGAAAAAAATTATTAATCACCGGTCAAATCATCATAAATATTGGATAACTCCCTCCTTATGGTATAAAGAATACTCCCCATCTCACCCTAAATATCTTTCCGTTTTTTTCCTTTTCCATGAAACATGTTTGGATTTCATATAACAATCATGAAAAAAGGCCTGCCTAAGCCGTGGCTCAGACAGACCTTTATTCATTTAATATTCATCCGGGATAAAATGGCTCTTTTCCCCGATATGATACACATGAAGTTTGTGCATGGCACGCGTACATGCGGTGTAGAACAGTTTGCGGTCGCTTTCGCGGTGGTACACATCCTCGGAGCCGTTGTATATGATCACCGCGTCGAATTCCACGCCCTTGGCTAGATAGGCAGGAACGACAAGCGTTCCTTTCTCGAAAGCAGGAGTAGTTTTGGTAATTAATCGCGCAGGTATATCTGCTGACAGCTGCTCGTGTACGCGTCTGCTCTCCTCTTCTGTCCGGCAGATCACCGCCACGTACTGGAATCCCTGTTCATGAAGCTCACGGATATCAGAGACAATCGCTCCATGCAGGTGTTCCTCATCGTTCACCGCAACCACACGCGGAGCTTCGCCGCTCCGGTTAAATGGAACGATCCGCTCCCCGCCCGGTATCATCTGCCGTGTGAAATCAACGATTTCATACGTGGACCGGTAGCTTTGCGTCAGATTGATGACCTCCGTATCGTCCTTGCCGTAAAGACTCACCAGATTTTCCAGATTGCCGAGCGCCTCTCCATGTGCGTAAATCGCTTGATTGAGATCCCCCAGCACCGTCATTTTCGCACGCGGGAACAACCGCTTCAGGAATTCCAGCTGAAATCCCGAATAGTCCTGTACTTCATCCACAATCACATGACGAATCGACGTGTTCGTGCGGAAACCTTGAAGCAGCTCCTTCAGATAGAGGAACGGAGTCGCATCCTCATACAACAGCGATTTGTTGTCCAGTGACGCAACGGTAAGCTTGCAGATTTCCTCCCAATCATCCGGGAGTCTCTCCAAATTCCCGGCCGCCCGGCGAAATAGCGATTCATCCGTATATAATTTTCGGTACATGCCCTTCACATCCACATATCGGAACCGCTTGATCCAGCGTCTAACCGGCTTGAGCCGGTTGCTGATGACCATTTTGGCAAGGACATCCCTTTCCTTATCAAAATCGTCAAACGTATCCGCCTTCCGGTTTTGCTTACGACGCATCGTTTGAAAGGCCCGTTGATAATCATCCGTATCCAGCAGCTGGATTTGCTCCTCCACCCACGGGGCGTCTTTTTCGCTCTGAGCGAACTCCGACAGGCGTTTCAGCATCCACTCTTTCATCAGGTCGATCCGGCCAGCGAGCTTAACCGCCGAATCATAACTATAGAACTGCGCGGACATTTCGTCGGAGCTGACGATAACCTTACCTTGGAATACGACCGGCTTAAAGAGCATCCCGCCCTTCTCCAGCAGCTCCTTGTATTGTCTGATGGTGTCAAGATAAGCTCCCGAGGATTTATAGGATATGCTCTCAAGTCGTGCCCGGTACCGCGGCGAATCATCCGCATTCAGCAAGGTTTCCGTCTGTGTGAACACGTCTTCGAGCTCAAACTCTTTCCCGAGCCGGTGTTCCAGATAAGACTGGAAGGTCGTCTGCTGCATATTGTCCTCGCCGAGCTCCGGAAGGACTGTGGATACATAACTATTGAACAGCGGATTCGGGGAGAACAGAATCATCTGATCGGCCCGGAGTGTCTCCCGGTACTTATACAACAGATAAGCCACTCGCTGCAGTGCGGCTGAGGTTTTGCCGCTGCCGGCAGCCCCCTGAACGATCAGCATTCGGGTTTTGTCGTTTCGGATGACGGCATTCTGTTCCTTCTGAATCGTAGCTACGATGCTCTTCATACGATCATCCGCGCTATGGCTGAGCACCTGCTGCAGCAGCTCATCACCAATCGTCACACCGGTATCAAACAATACCTTGATCTCGCCGTTATGGATGACGAATTGGCGCTTAAGCAGCATTTTGCCTTTGACCGTACCCGAAGGCGTTTCATATTGGGCCGGACCGGGTGCCCCGTCATAATACAAGCTTGATATCGGAGCCCTCCAGTCATAAACGAGAAACGTCTCCATATGTTCATCCAAAAAAGATCCTGTCCCTAAATAAATGGTGTCCGTCTCCGTGGTTCCATCCTCTTGAAAATCAATGCGTCCAAAGTAAGGGGATTCCACAAGTTTTCTATACTTTTTAAGCAGCTTGCTGGATTGCAGATGAGCATGCTCACGTTCCGCGAGCACTTGCGACTGCTGTCTCAGGTTGGTGGACGTTTCACCCAAATCGTCCGGGTTGCTGAAGTTGACCGTAACTTCGTCCCAAAAGTCTTTCCGCATATCAATCACGACTTCACGGATATCTCCGACGCTCGCTTCCAACTGAGATATTTTATTACTGATTTTCGTTGTCACTTCCGTTACCCGTGCCTGTTCTTCTTGCCAATCCTGTTCGCTGATAGCCATTTGTTCATCCCCCTAATATACTGGTTGACAGCGCAATTCGTCTGTGATAAAATACAATTGTGATATTCTAAACATATTGTCAATGTTTAATGACAAACCATTGCTAATTATAGCAATGTGTCCCGTATAATTCAACATCGAATCTCAGTAACCGACCCACCGGGGCGGTTTTTTTGCGTTTATATACAATACCATTCCCAAGGCTCACTGCCAAGAGGAATCATCCTAAATCCTGGTGCATGAAAAGCCGATCAAATATGGCATCTTGATCGGCACCCAAATGATGAACTTCTCTTATTTACGCAGCCACGAGAACAAGGCCTCCTCCTGCTCTTTATCATCCACGACACGGCTAATTTGATCCGCTACCCGGTTCAGCCGGTCAAGCTGATATCCGTAATCATACATGGAGGCGGCCACCACCGATAGCCGAAGCCCCCCTGGATTGGCGCCTGGTCCGCACATCACCTGCTCCATGAACGCTTCATTGTTCTCCGCCATGGTCTCGGCTTCGTCCTCATTCGGTTTCAGTTTATCTTCGAATTTCCACAAAATATGCTCATGGTACTTCATTAACCGCTCCAGATTGTGATCAAACTGCTCGTCGATTTCTTCGGACCGTTCCGCCTGAAAATAGTGGTTCTCCACCGCATCCAGCACTTCATATCCCTTACGAAGGGATTGCAGCAATTGCTTATACACTACAAGCTGTCTGGCTTGACTGTACTTGGCCCGCTTCAGCTTCTTCTGCTCTTCCTCAAATAAATTGTATTTGTCGGACAACGATTTGATCGCGGATTCCAGTTCCTTCTTCTCCGCACGGTATACCGAATCCTTCATTTCGTGGGAGATGGCCGTGCGCAGCAGCAGCGACATTTTGCCAAATACAATATGAATCCGCGTGATGTACTGTTCCTTGGGTTTCGGGGGAAACACAAGAATATTGATAAGAAATGCTGATATGATACCGATAATCGTCAGAATAAAGCGATTGAGCGCAAAATCCCATTGCCCGGAAGCTTCCATCACGGAGATGACCGTGACAAGCGTAAGTCCGATGGTCTCGCCCATTTTGAGCTTCATGCAAATCATAATCACTAGAATACATACCAAACCGACGGAAATCGGCTGATTCGATAAAAAATATCCTCCGAGCATCGCCAGAATCGCACCGAGCGTACTGGTCTGCAGCTGGTCCAGGAAATATCTCCACGACCTGTATATGGACGGCTGCATCGCAAATATCGCGGCTATGGCGGCAACGACAGGGGATTTAAAATCAAACAGCATGGCTAAATAAAGAGCCAGCGTCACGGCTAAGCCGGTTTTGAACATTCTTGCTCCAAACGCCACAGACAGCCCTCCTTACCTAACCCAATTTCACATCTATGGATACACACCATGATACATACTCCTCCGTTTGAACCGCTATTACATGAATTACCCTTACGTTTCCAATGTTATGCAATTTCAGATTCATTCACATGCTCCGGGTTGGCCCGCTTCCCCATCCTTTTCTCATAAGATCGGACCAGATATGCAAGCCAAGCGCAAGAAGCCAGATATCCGCCAACGATATCGCTTGGATAATGGACCCCAAGATAGACCCGGCTTAGTCCGATGCCGAGAATCATTACGACGGAGATGGATATTAATGTGCCTCTCCCCGCTCTGCTGTCAATATGTCTCCACAACAAGTAAGCCAACACGCTGTAGAACGAGAAGGCGACCATGGAATGTCCGCTGGGATAGCTGTACCCCGTAATTTCAATTAAGCGGTGGATGTCGGGCCTGGCCCGTTGAAAGACCCATTTTAATAATACATTCAGAATAGATGAACCGAAGACGACCACAATAAGGAGAAGGATCTCCACGCGGTGTCCCAGTACCCAATATAGCACGGCGATTACAATCAGACATAACACAATCACCGGTCCGATAGAACCTATAAACGACAGCCCAATGGCGATATCCGTGATAAGCGGATGCTCCCAGGCTTGTACCGTTGTTATGATCGCCAAATCAAACGATGCCAGGCTTTGCCGCATTACCAAAGCAGCCAGCGTGACAAATCCTATCAAGCTGATCATCGAAATGAGGAAAATCCAGCGTTGTCTTCCTGAAGTCGGGTGTAGCTTCTGTCCGCTCAACTCTCTTTTCTCCTTTGCCTTTGTTTCGAATCCGTGCGAATTGGTGAAAACAAGATAATATCATTTTCCTGAGATAAAGGAAAGTCCATTTGGGATATACATGAAATATCTCGTAGTCTATGTCAAAATCGCAATGATTACTCTTTCAAGGGTATTTATACCAAAAAGTTTACCATAAAGGAGCATGTCCACATGAAGGTTCTCGTTGTCGGTGCCAACGGCCAAATAGGCAACCAGCTTACACATCTGTTGCAAGACCATGAAGGCTATACCGTAAGAGCAATGGTACGAAAAGAGGAACAAGCAGCCACATATGAAGCTGCCGGAATAGAGTGTGTTCTTGCGAACCTGGAAGGGTCGGTCGAGGAGCTTGCTGACGCGGCGATGAATTGCCAGGCGGTGGTATTCGCTGCCGGCTCAGGCGGAGCTACCGGATACGACAAAACCCTGTTAATCGATCTGGATGGAGCCGCAAAAATGATGGAAGCCGCCGAGCAGGCGTCTGTCTCGCGCTTTGTGATGGTAAGCGCGATGGGGGCGCATCATCGGGAATTTTGGAATGAGGAGATCAAACCGTATTATGTCGCCAAGCATTACGCGGATCGCCTGCTTCGTCAGAGCAGCCTCTCGTACACCATCATTCGTCCAGGGGGACTTACGAATAACCCCGGTACCGGACGCATCACCGCTGCGGAGAATATCCAGGGCGGATCGATTCCGCGTGAGGATGTAGCACGAACGATACTGTTATCCCTAGATGAAGAAAATACCTTCCGTCGTTCCTTCGATCTGATTTCAGGAGATACTCCTATATCCGAAGCGTTATCCTCCATTTAAAGAGAATGCCTTTGTCAAAAAAAATCGCCCCTCAGCATAAGCGATACGTTGGTATCGGCTCATACTTCAGGGACGATTTTCCATACTAGTTCCATCTTAACCAGCTCACAATAAAAGCGGTCAATGCCAACGCAGGCGCATAGTTTATGATTTACTTTGTCGCAGTAGCCTTTGTTTTGCTGCCTTACGCGCCTGTCTTCCGCAGCATTTGATTCCGCAATATATCTTTAACCGCAACCACCGCTTCTTCCACCCGGTCTACCGCCACAACAATGGGAGTGCTGCCCTCATATTGGCTGAAGGAGTGATTGTACTTGGGATCATAATAATGCTCGAGCAGCAGCTGTATTCCCTGAGCAAACCGCCCCTCTTCCAAAGACTTGCCGATTTCCGCGGCGATAGGTGTGTGGATCCTGTTTTTGATTAATTGAAAGGCCGCCAAATATTGCTCTTTAAAAGCGGCAGGGTTGTAATCCTCCAGGATCTGGCGAACCCGTTCCGCCATCGGCAGTTCCAACACGATGGCTACCCCCGACTCCTTCTTCTTCATCAGGAAATCGGGAACGGCGATTTTGCCGATCCGTTTGCTCTCCGCCTCAAATAACAAATACGGCGAAGATTCCAGTTGCTTCAGCCGCTCAACCAATCCCGAATCAAACGTCTTCTGATTATTCGCCTGTAGACCAACATGCCCAAAGATCGAGCCGCGATGTCCTGCCAGCCCTTCCAGGTCCACGACCGGGTAGCCTTCCTGCTGGAGCTGTCTAAGCACGGCCGTCTTGCCGGTCCCTGTCAATCCGTGGAGGACAAATGCTTCCGCGTCCAGACTCTTATGCTCCAGCGTATCCAGCACATACTTCCGGTATGCCTTAATCCCGCCCGTAATCCGATTGACATGGATATCCATCAAAGAGAGAACGGTTGCGGCAGTCCGGCTGCGCATGCCACCACGCCAGCAATAGACCGCCTTATCTCCCTCGATGTCCTTGAATTGCTTCACAAAGCTCGGGAGCTTGGCCGACATAATGGCAAGTCCACGCTCTTTAGCCGCATCCACGCTCACCTGCTTATAAATCGTCCCGATCTCCGCCCGTTCTTCATCATTGAAGACCGGAATGTTCAGACTTCCCGGAATCGTGGAATCCCTATACTCCGAAGGGGAACGGACATCAATCAAAGTAATCTTCTTCCTGCTTTGCAGTTCCATTAATTCTTTTACGGTGATGTCTTGAAACATGTCTGTTCGCTCCTTTATTGAAACAAAACGCGATTCACTTTATAACTCAACAACAATGCGATTCGGATGGTCATGCACGACCTCGCCGATTCTTCCAGCTTCCAGCCCGGCATGGCGAAGCTCTGACAGAAGCTGATCTGCCTGCGAGCCATCAACCGCAATGAGGAGTCCTCCCGAAGTTACGGCATCGCACAAAATCCACTTATCGATCTGGTCCATGTTGTCCGGGAAATGCACGTCGTCCTTCACGTGATCATAATTGTTCTTCGTACCGCCTGGAATAACACCGCCGTCGGCCATCTCGCGAACCCGCTCCAGAATAGGAACAGAAGGTTTAGATATCCGGATCCCCGTGCCGCTTCCTTTGGCCATTTCGAGCGCATGGCCAAGGAGACCGAAACCTGTCACGTCGGTGCAAGCATGCACCTCATACGGTTCCATGAGCTCGGCAGCCGTTTTGTTCAATGCCGCCATCACGGCGGTAACTCGGCGAATCTCCTCATCGCTTAACAGATCCTTTTTGATGGAACTCGTAAGGATACCCACGCCGATTGGCTTCGTTAGAATCAAGGCATCGCCTGGCTTCGCGCCGGCATTGGTTCTTACTCTGTCCGGATGGACAGTACCTGTAACGGTAAGGCCGAATTTGGGTTCTTTGTCATCGATGGAGTGCCCGCCAACCAGGGTAACCCCCGCTTCCTTCAATTTATCTCCTGCACCTCTCAAAATATCCGTCAATACCTGCTTGTCCAGCGTGGAGATCGGAAATGCCACGATATTCAAAGCAGTCAACGGCTTGCCTCCCATAGCATAAATATCGCTGATGGCATTCGCTGCAGCCACTTGTCCGAAATCATAGGGATCATCCACAATCGGCGTAAAGAAATCGACGGTCTGAACCATAGCCAACTCATCCGTGAGACGGTATACGCCTGCATCATCACTTGTATCCAAACCTACCAATAAATTAGGATTCGGCTCAGCTTGCGGAAGCTTGCGAATGACCTGAGCCAGGTCCGCTGGCCCGATCTTGCAGCCGCATCCTCCTTTAGAGGAATACGAGGTTAATTTTATTTTCTCCGATTGATTCATCACGGGTCTTCCCTTCGTCTTAAGAGTTGAATTTAACAAAACACATGCAACAAACCCGGCGTGGATGCTTAAAAAACGTCTCATCTACCCCGGGGATAATCTGATATTCGTCCGTTTACTAACACTTGTGATCACACACCATATCTATATTATAAGAAATCGGCTGCTCCAAGTCTAATGATCTTCCTATTTCTTGCAATTACCGGGAATATCTTTCTTCGTTCTGTCCACAATGTGATATACTAATTGATTGGATATGTACATCATTTCATAACGCATCGGGGGAGTATAGATCATGAATCACTCAAGCGACGGCAGAATGGCCTTTGATCATTCGGATCGCAGAAGAACCATCTGGTTCATCACCATCTTCATCATCATTGCAGCAACAGGGCTAACCTACGTAAAATGGTGGCCTTATTACGATAAAGCGCTCAAAGCCATTATGGAGCACAGCATCGGCTCCTCCATATTAGGCATGGACCCGGGCAATGCCGTACCTTCTTGGCAAGCGGCCTGGGACTATGCGGTCACGTATTTTAAAGCCGTTTGGAAAGCGGCGGTGCTCGGTATCCTGCTCGGGACCTTGATTCAGTCGCTGCTTCCTTCCCAGTGGCTGCTCCGCGTTCTCGGCAAAACCACCTTCGGCAGCACGGCGATTGGAGGAATTGCCTCCATTCCGGGCATGATGTGCTCTTGCTGCGCAGCACCGATCGCGATCGGTCTGCGTAAGAAAAAGGTGTCCGTGGGCTCCGCCCTCGCGTTCTGGATCGGCAATCCCACCATCAATCCGGCAACACTCGTCTTCATGACGTTTGTTTTATCATGGAAATTCACCGCGCTGCGTTTGGTCTTCGGCCTCATTCTAACCTTTGGCGTCAGTTACCTCGCTAACCGCTTCGCCAAAGAGGCGGATCCCATCGAGATTGACGCACCAGTGAGCACCGATCAACCCGATGAACGTCCGCTGTGGCTGCGCTGCTTCTCCAGCATTGGTCATATGATAATTCGCGTGGTTCCGGCGTATTTTATAGCCGTGCTTCTCCTTGGCGCATTGCAAGTGTGGATGTTCCCGCATTTGGGAGCAGCCGCCGGAAACACGCTGCTGGCCGTCATCTTCTTCTCCGTGATGGGAATGCTGTTTGTCATTCCAACTGCAGCGGAAATCCCGATCATTCAGGCCTTTATGGCAGCGGGCCTCGGAGCGGGTCCGGCCGCAGCCCTGCTTCTGACGCTGCCGGCCATCAGTCTTCCGTCCCTGCTCATGGTAAGACGCTCATTCCCGAGGAACGTCATGTGGTTTGTTGTTGCTTCCGTTGTCCTGCTTGGAATTGTATGTGGTATAGCGGGAATGCTGATCCTGTAGGTCCAGCTCCAACTTTTTCGATTATCTTTTCAATTTTTATTTTTTCTTAAGGTAAACCCTTGGCTTATCTGGTAAAGTGATTAAAGAATGAACCAACTCATTATTACATGCAGTCGAAGGGAGTCAATCATTAAATGAAAGATAACGATTTGCAGCCAAACCATCCGGGGCAACCCGAGGATGAACAGGGACAAGCCCAAGAGAAAGAGAATAACCAACAAGATCCGGGCAGCTTGTCTAATGAAAAAGAAAGAATCGATTCAACCTATCCTGAGCCCATCGAGCTTCACAAGGATGCGGACGAACAGCCTACGCTCATGCATCCAGCAGGGGATCAACCGCTTTACGATGAACAGTCTCCTGCAGGTGGCGGCGGGAACGGAAGCAAAGGTTGGATGATCGCTTCGCTGGTATTGGCGGCAGCGTTAATTGTCGTCCTGATTGTCCCTCCGTTTGCCAAGGGATCCGGCAATGAAGCTATAGCTAAAGTCAATGACGTTAACATTACCAAGGATAATCTGTACGATGAGCTTGTCAGCGTAGGTGGTAAACAAACACTCAATTCCATGATCACTGAGGAATTGATCCAGCAGGAACTCAAGAAGAAATCCATTACGGTAACTGACGCTGATGTGAATAAAGAAGTAGATACCTTGAAGGCGACCTTCCCGTCCGAGGATCAATTCAATTCAGCTCTGCAGCAATCCGGCATGACGCTCGACGACCTGAAGGAGCAGACCAAGACCCAGGTTGAGCTCAAAAAATTGATGGCCGACAAAATCAAAGTAACTGATGAAGAAATTAAAGAAATCTACGACCAAAACAAAGAAAGTTTTGCTACTCCTGAGCAAGTTCGCGCTTCCCACATCCTGGTGGAAACCAAGGAAGAAGCCGATGCCATCGTGAAGCAATTGAAGGAAGGCGCCGACTTTGCAGCGATTGCCAAAGAGAAGAACCAAGATGCTACGAAGGAGACCGGCGGCGACCTGGACTTCTTCGGACGCGGCCAGATGGACCCTGCATTTGAAGAAGCAGCGTTCAAATTGAAGAAGGGTGAAATCAGCGACCCGGTGAAGAGTTCTTTTGGTTACCACATCATCAAGGTTACCGATCGTAAAGAAGCCACGAACCCTACCCTTGAAGATAAGAAGGAAGAAATTCGCAGTCAGCTTGAGAACCAGAAGGTTTACTCCGAATCCACAGCCTACATTCAAGAGCTGAAGGACAAAGCAACCATCACCAATACGCTGGAAGAAACTGCGGCTGAAACGCCAGCAGATCCTGCAGCGGAAACACCAGAAGCACCTGCTGCACCTTAAACGTTAGTCCAAGCCCCTACCCTTGCGGTATGGGCTTTTTTTAATGTCAAATAAAAAGTTCTTTAAACCCTAGGGAAAACATGTTAGAATGTAAGCGTTATCAAATGTTGATCTTGGAAAAGGGGGAAGCAGAATGATGAAGCACGTATCGGAATCCCGCAACATGTATGAGGACTTCGTGGTGGAGACAGACATTCTGTTCTTTAAAACCGGATCGCACGGTTTGGTCAGCTTTCACGGCAGAAACTATAACATTAAAAAGAGAATGACTGCCGAAAAAATCGCATCCCTGCTCTCCGGTAAACAGTTCTATCATGTCGGCGGCAACTGCTATGTCAACGTTGACAAAATCACGACGGTAGAACAAGGCATCGTTTACTTTGGGGAGAAGGCACCTTCTGCTAAACATCTTCGGATTCCGAGATGGAAGCAAGAGTCGCTCAAGCGCCTTGTCGCTGAAGTAAAACAGCCTGTTTGAGTGAGCTGCGCTCTCTTCTGAAATGGGGCGCAACACACAGAAGATCCCGTATCCGTTAACCGGAGGCGGGATCTTTTGGTTTGTAGGGTTAAAGCTTCAGTTTTTTAGTATTGACAATGTAAAGGTTCTTCAGCGGCATGGCACCATTTCTGTACTTCCGGGCACCGGATTCAAACAGAACGTACAGGTCATTGCCCCGCATCGCAATATTTTCGGACATCGGAGGCATCGTCAGCGGCGTAGCCGCAGCCTTTCCCTTGGTTCCACGAGTATAGATGAGCAATTTACTTGCATTGTTACGACCGCAGGACTGGCTGTACACCACGCGTGATTTCGTCACGACCGCCCCTTGTATTCGGTCAGGAGTACTCCATGTATAGGTCGCTTTGCGGTTCGACGGCAAGCCGTCGCTGGACGTCAAGGGATAACCTCGCAGCTTGCCCTTGGGTCCCGGCGCACACTGTTTGCCGCCTTGATCCTCGCCATCCATATATTCGCCAATCCATAGAATGCCGTCAGAATAAGTGGCATAGGATGCTTTATGGCCGAGCGCATATGGGGTCATGACGATATTGCTGTAATCTTTTTTGCTGCTAATGGTACTCAGCGGAATTTTGTACACATTTTTGCCGGACGTCACCCACAGATGTTTTTTGCTAACCGCAAGCCCTCCGACATGCCCGGTATGCTTTTTGCTGCCGCTCTCATACAAATAGAATGTTTTGATGCGTTTATTGGTTTTGCTGCTTGTAATCGAGATGCTGCTGGCTTGATCGCTATCCTTATTACCCCAATAATGCGATATAATGATCCAGTTCTTGCTCGGAACGAGGGCCAGCCCTTGCGGAATCCACTCCTTGGTCCCGGAGTAACCAGGAATCGGGGCTCCCTTTTTGCTGATATCGAAAAACTTTTTGTACTTCGAGCTGGCTGCTTCGACCCCTCCGGGATGAGCAAGTCCGCTTAAGCTGAAGATCAGCGCTAAGCTAAGCAGGAGACTCGCATAACGTTTGGTTACCTGTCGTTTACTCACAATAAATGCACCTCTCTTCCATCGTCATATCATCTATAATGGTATTATCAAATTTTAGGTTTATGAACATAGAGAGGATGATCACGCATCGATCCCTATTTTGATCCGAGATATCCGGAAGCGTTTGCTGCTTTCTCCACCGAACATTGGATAGCCATTCTGGTGTTTATCGCCCTTTGCTCCCTATTGTACTTGTTCAGGACGGCAATCGCCTCCAAGTCTTCTCTGCAAAAAAACGTGAGATGGGGGCTGTTTGCTGCACTTTCGTTACCCGAAGCCTCCCTTTATATCTGGTATGCGTTAACGGGAATATGGGACCCTGCCACTTCCCTTCCATTGGAATTGTGCAGTTTGACCCTGTTTCTCTCCATCGCCATCCTGCTTACGGATGAACGCCGTCTATATCCGTTGGTTTACTTCGCCGGAATTGGTGGGGCCTTGCAGGCTATATTAACGCCCAATCTGGGTTACCCTTTCCCACACTTCCGGTTCTTTCATTTCTTTGTTGTCCATATCGCGATCATATTGACGGCATTGTACATGACATGGGTGCGAGGATACCGTCCAACCTGGAAATCCATCGCCTGGACGATGGTCTTCCTGAACGTATCCGCATTCGTTGTCGGTCTGGTCAACCTCGCTGTCGGCTCGAACTATATGTTCCTGATGCGCAAGCCCGACACCGCTTCACTGCTGGACCTGCTGGGACCGCATCCCGTATACATCCTCGTTGAGGAGCTCATCGCACTCGCGCTGTTTATCCTTATGTATATCGCCTTTTTTGTCATTCCGGATCGCTTGAAACGGAGTCGCCGCCATAAACAGCAACAACCGCCCTTTTCTTCGGCTGACAGTTGAAGAAGGAGTCCTATACATATAAAGCGTATGGACTGCAAACGCCCGCGTATTCGGGTGCTGCAATATCCATACGCTTTTTTCCATTGAAAAGGCCTAGACCAGATCCTTAATCCTTAAGATACAGCCTGGAGGTTGCTTCCCAAATTTCGCCCGGAGCCAAACCGAACAGACCGATATCGTCAGCCGGCAGGTCCACGTTCGGCGCATTTACCAGGTTAATCTGCGGTTCGGGACAGAAGAACTTCCGGGATGCCTCGTTGTTCCATACCATCCACTGCTTATACGAGTTGCCGACATCATAAACGAATGTTTTCCCGAGCTTGGTATCCGTCAATTCCATACGATTTCTGCCGTTTTGCGGGACGGCCGTGTAATGGTTGTCCATCGAATCAAAATAGGGAGTTACGCCGCTTGTCCGAAGCAGCTCCTCTTCTGCCGTAAGCGTCTGGAATTTGCCTGTCGGCAGCATCCGCTCACTCATTTCCCACCGCTCGCCGATCGTTATTCTCACGACGCAGTCATCCGCCGTGCTCTCGGGAGCAAACGGAGCGTTGATTGCCGTATGGAAAGCAAGCAGGCACGGCATGTTGCCGGTTCCGAGATTACGAATAAACACATGCTGAGCCAAACCATCCTGATTCAGCGTATAGCGAAGCCGGAACGTGAACGGGTGCGGAAGCATGGCATACACGGGATGATTCTCATCAATGGTGACCGAAACCACCACGTAGCTTTCAGCCTCGCTGCTGCCAAAATCCTCGACGCTCCAAGGGATCGTATGTAAAAAGCCATGGAGGTGATTGCCCGTCGCTTCTTCATTGATCGGGAACTGATAGGTTTGTCCATTCCATGGAAACCGGCCGTCCTCATAACGATTAGGCGGAAAAAGAACAGGAATGCCGTGAACGCCCGGATTGGATTTGAATGCTTCCATTTCGTCTGCTTCCGGTTCGCGAAGGAACCGGTAACCGCTTTCGTTATCCCTAAAAGCGATGAGATTGCCTCCGATTTCGGGCAATATCGCCGCTTCGTAAGGGCCGTGCTGGAGCCAAACCGCGCGCTCCCCGTGATATGATCCTTCATACGCTTTGTGGTTCATCGGGTGATCTCTCCTCTCAAGTGTGAACGTATATAGATTATCATACCAAAGCCCTTACTTCTATATTTTCGGGGTGGATGGTCGGCCCATCCCCCCCACTCATTCCGTCCGTTTAAAATTGCTGCCGGTTAAGACGAAAGCTTCGTTTTAGAAGCGTTTTGCGGAATTGGAGCCGGGGCCGATTGATCGCTTGCTGCAGGCTGTGTGGCCGAGACCAACTCCTCATCCAGTTCCTTCGTGTATTCAAGTGTCTGCTGCTCGCTCCACCCCAGTACCGCAGCCATATAATCGATCACAGGCTGTTTCCATTTTCTCGTCCAATCGATATGGAATAACAGGGAACCCGTGCGACGGATAAAAAAGTCAGCCGGCTTCGCTGCCATCTCATGCTGAATCGCATACATCAGCGGAACCAGTACCGATACCGGAAGCGCTGCTGCTTCCCCCTGATCGGAGCCCTCCTTGGCCAAGCGGAACAATTCCGACACGTTGGAGCCGTACATTCGCGCCCACTGCTCGGCGAGCTTACGGTCAATTCCTTGCATTGCGCCGATCTCCGCCTGCTTGCGGACAAAATCAGGGAATTGGCCGGATCCGCCTACCTGACCGCCGGAAATCGGCAGATTTTTCGTTACGCAGGCACCATACGCTTTGCCGCCGTTCTCTAGAATCCGTTGCGCAACCAGGTCGACAACGGTGCCGGCCATTTTGCGATAGCCGGTCAGCTTGCCACCGGCAATAGTAATCAAGCCGGACGGAGACTCCCAAATTTCATCCTTGCGTGAAATTTCGGAGGGACTTTTGCCTTCCTCCAAAATAAGGGGCCGTACTCCAGCCCATCCCGACTCGACGTCTGCCGGACTTAGCTTCACGCCAGGGAACATGTAATGAATGGCTTTCAAAATATAATCCCGGTCCTCCACCGTGATCAAGGGACGCACGGGATCGGCTTTGTAGACCGTATCGGTGGTTCCCACGTAGGTCTTCCCGTCGCGGGGAATAGCAAACACCATTCGGCCGTCTGGTGTATCGAAGTACACCGCTTGACGAAGCGGGAACTTGGATTGATCGATGACCAGATGAACCCCTTTGGTCAGTTGAAGCATTTTCCCCTTCTTAGACTTATCCATTTCGCGCACCTGATCCACCCAGGGCCCTGCGGCGTTTACAATTTTGGTTCCGGATACGGACTTGACCCCGCCACCCAGCATATCTCTTACGGTGATACCGGTAATTCGTCCATTCGCATCATAATTCAACGATTCGGCCTTCGTGTAATTGAACAGAACCGCCCCTCTGGCGGCTGCCTCCTTCATGACCTCCAGCGTCAGCCTGGCATCGTCCGTCCGGTATTCCACATAATAACCACCGCCCTTAAGACCCTCCTGCTTCAGAAGCGGCTCCCTCTTCAGCGTTTCGGATGCGGACAGCATGGAACGCCGTTCTCCCCGCTTTACGCCGGCCAGGAAATCATACACCATCAACCCGATGGAGGTGCTGAACTTCCCAAAGGTGCCACCCTGGTGTATCGGCAGCAGCATCCACTCCGGCGTCGTTACATGCGGCCCATTCTCATACACAACGGCCCGTTCTTTGCCTACCTCGGCCACCATGCCGACTTCAAACTGCTTCAGGTACCGCAGGCCGCCATGCACCAGCTTGGTCGAACGACTGCTCGTTCCTGCGGCAAAATCCTGCATCTCGACCAACAAAACGGACATCCCGCGCGTGACCGCATCCAGCGCAATCCCTGCACCGGTTATGCCCCCTCCGATAACAATCAGATCGAAGGTTCCCTCTGCCATTTCTTGAAATCGATGCCTGCGGTCCAAACTTGAAAACGACTGTGCCTGCTTCACAATGAATCCCTCCCAGTATGATTTACCCTGTTTTTATCTATCGTTACCTTCCAATGCAAAAAGACAGCAAAAAAGAGACCACGAAACACGCAGTAGCAACCCCATATCATGAGGTATTCCGCGCCTAGTGGTCTCTCCAAGTCTCCAGACATATATTCACTTATTGCTCATTATACCATAGAAAATGCTAATGAAAAGCCATTGCCGCATAAACGGCTTTTTTCCAGCCGCTGTATAATTGCTCCCTTACGTCTTCCTCCATGGTTGGCTTGAAGCTTTGTCCCATGCTCCATTTGCTGCAGATTTCCTCCTGATCTTTCCAGAAGCCGACAGCGAGCCCCGCCAGGTAGGCGGCACCGAGTGCCGTTGTCTCCGTAATGTTCGGCTGTTCCACCGGAACATTCAGGATGTCGCTTTGGAATTCCATGAGAAACGTGTTGGTAACAGCCCCTCCATCCACCCGCAGGGATGTGATATTATAGCCGGAATCTTCTTCCATCACGGATAGGACATCCCGTGTTTGATATGCAAGCGACTCCAGGGTTGCACGGATGAAATGCTCTTTCGACGTGCCACGTGTCAGGCCGAAGACAGCCCCTCGGACATCGCTGTTCCAGTATGGACTGCCAAGTCCGACAAAGGCCGGCACCACGTACACGCCCTCCGTGGAGTTGACCCGGCGCGCATAGGGCTCGCTGTCCTTCGCTTCGCGGAACATCCGAAGACCGTCGCGCAGCCACTGGATCGCCGAGCCGGCCACGAACACGCTGCCTTCGAGCGCATACTGTACGCTGCCATCCAATCCCCAGGCGATCGTAGTGATCAGTCCATGCTCGGATTTTACGGGCTTGTCACCGGTGTTCATCAGCATAAAGCTGCCGGTTCCGTAGGTTGTCTTCACCATGCCTTCCGAGAAGCAGGTCTGCCCAAATAGCGCCGCTTGCTGATCGCCGGCTGCTCCGGCAATCGGAACCTCGCGTCCGAAGAAATGATAGGAAACCGTTTTGGCATACACTTCGGAAGAAGGCCTGACTTCAGGCAGCATGGACTTGGGGATGTCCAGCAGCTGCAGCAGCTCCTCATCCCATTTCAATTCATGAATGTTATACAGCATCGTACGAGAGGCGTTGGAATAATCGGTCACGTGCGCCTGGCCTCCGGACAGCTTCCAGATCAGCCAAGTATCGATGGTCCCGAAAATAATATCTCCGCGCTCGGCCCGCTCACGGGCACCGTCTACATGATCGAGGATCCATTTGATCTTCGTTCCCGAGAAATAAGGATCAATCAAAAGTCCGGTCTTTCCCCTAACCGTCCCGTCATGCCCGGCAGCTATCAGCTCCTCGCAGATACCGGCCGTCTGACGGGATTGCCAAACAATGGCGTGATATATCGGTTCTCCACTATTCCGATCCCATACCACGGCCGTCTCCCGCTGATTCGTAATCCCGATTCCCGCAATCTGATCCGCCTTCACGCCCGCTTCGGATAAGCAGGTCGCAATGACCGCAAGAATGGAACCCCATATTTCATTGGCATTCTGCTCCACCCAGCCCGGCTTGGGAAAATACTGCGGAAACTCCTTATGAGCTGAGTGTACGATTTCTCCTTCCTTGTTGAACAGGATCGCGCGCGAGCTTGTCGTTCCTTGGTCAAGCGCCAGAATGTACTGCTCCAATCAACTTCTCCCCTTCCGCATATGCATTTAACCAAAGATAACGTGCAGGTGGAAACGTTGTCAAATCCATTATTCCGTCAGGGAGAAGCCTAGCAAGTCCTGCAGCAGGACCGAAGCCGCACCCATTAGCTTCTCATCCTCGCCAAGAGAGGCCAGACCAAATACCAAATCCTCCTTCAGAATCGGAAGCGCGTGCCGGTCTATATAGCTGCGAACCATTTCCAGCAATTCCGGATTTCCATGCGCCATGTCTCCACCCAGGATTAGCGCTTCGGGATTAAACATATTGACCAGGTTGACGATGGCTGCTCCCAGAAGCTCCGCCACTTCCTCATTCAGATCCCTTGCCAGCTTGTCCCCTCTACGAAGAGCTTCCTTGAATACGGACGGAACAATTTGACTGTAATCTCCCCCGCTCATCTCCTGGATCAGTGTCGGTCTCCCCGTTGCGATCGCCGTAATAATTCGCGAATACACGGCAATCCAGCTGATGTAACTGTCCAAGCAGCCTACATTGCCGCATTCGCAGCGGATTCCGCTGCGGTTTATGCTCGTATGCCCGAATTCGCCGGCACCGCCATGCTTGCCCCTTAGGAGATGATCGTTAATCAAAATACCGGAACCCAGCCCGTCGCCAATGGAAATATAAATCAGGTTCGCGAATGCGTAATCGCCAAATCGGCGTTCAGCCAGCACAACGGAATTCATATCGTTCTCCACCCAGGTTCGCAGCCCGTAGCGTTCTTCAACCATCCGTTTCATCGGAACATCGGTCATGCGAAGTTTTGTGTTATAGTGCACCATGCCCTGACTATCACTCACAATGCCCGGCACCGTAATGGAAATCCCGACACACCGCTCCAAGTCTTCTTGTCCTGTCATGAAATCATCCATCAGGCTCAGCAATCGTTCGACAACGGCTTCTCCTTGGAGGCCGGTTAGAGGATGTGTTTCCTTCTGCAGCACCCTCGCCTCCAGATTCATGCGGGCCAGCATCATGACCGAATTCGTTATCGCTACCGCGAACAAATAATGATTATCCGGATTGAATTTAAGCAGAATGGGCTTTCTTCCTCCGCTGGAGGAGCCAGTTCCAATCTCGGAAACGTAGCCTTCCTTAATTAGCTCCTGTACAGCTGAGGCGACCGTGGAGGGACTCAGCTTGTTTTTTTTGGCCAGATCGATTCTGGATATAGGTCCCTCTGTGCGGATCTTGTTCAGCACCTTGGACCGGTTTAATGCCTGAATCAGCTTGTGGTCACCTTTTTTCATATTGTTCAAAACAAGCTCAACCTTTCTATAGTTTCTTCATCGTAGTGCGACTTTCTGTATCGGAAAAATGAGGATAGAATCACTATAACATTTTCAACAAGCAGATATAAACTTATTCCATCTATCGAATTAACATGCAGCGTAAGATCTGATAGTGATTCTCTCATATTGTGAAAAAAAGAATTTAAAAGGTTTTGAAATCGCTATCTTGAAAAATAAACAAGGTGATTATATAATCTTTCGCAATAGAAGCTGGTTATTCTGTCAAGAAAGATAGCATATGGATGTTAACTTTTTTCGACTTATGGAATAACTACCGCTTTTATACCACCTACATAAAGGGGGCGCTTAAGGGGTCCGATTCTCTCTGTACAAGCCGTACAACCAACCACGCTTGATCAAAATCATATGAATTCAAGGAGGGTTATCTGATGAAAAAAAGAATGTCTGTCCTGATCTCGGTATTATTCGTGCTCACCGCGTTACTGTCCGCATGCGGAGGCGGCAATGCCTCTGGAGGAAATAACGGCAAGAAGGTCATCAACGTTGCGCTATGGGACGAAAATGTGCGGGATACGCTGGACAAATCCATTAAGATTTTCAATGAGAAGCACCCGAATGTTGAAGTGAAAGTGACTTACACCCCTTGGGCCGATTATTGGACCAAGCTGAAAACCAGCCTCGCCGGCAACAGCGGTCCTGACGTTTACTGGATGAACGGTCCTAACTTTCACTCCTATGCCTCCTCCGGTCTGATCAAAGACCTGTCTCCCCTAATTGAGCAAAGCGGTCTGGACACCTCGGTTTATACCGAAGCGCTTGTCGATATGTACACCTATCAGGGTAAGCTTCACGGACTTCCTTATTTCCAGGATTCCGTCGGACTTTTTTATAATAAAGAATTGTTTGACAAGGCCGGGCTGCCCTATCCAGACGATACATGGACCTGGGAAACGGTAGAAGAGAACGCGGCCAAACTGACGGATAAATCAAACGGGATCTACGGCTACATTACGCCGATCGACAGCCAAATCGGTTATTACAACTATATTGCCCAGGCTGGCGGGTTCGTGATATCCGACGATAAAAAAACATCCGGTTACGATACGCCGGAAGCTCTTTCGGCATTCAAATGGCAGCAGAGCTTGATTGAGAAAGGCTACTCTCCGAATGCGCAGCAGCAGCTTGAAACCAAGTCGCGCCAGCTGTTCGGCTCGGGCAAGGCCGCCATGTTCCCGGGAATCTCCGTCAACTCTCCGGAACTCCACAAGCTGCTTGGCGACAAGCTGGGTGTCGCGGTTCTGCCCGCAGGAAAGGAAAAGGCGTCCATCGTCCATGGCCTCAGCTGGGCCATCAACGGCAAGACCAAGGTCGAGCAGGAGTCATGGGAATTGATTCAGATTCTATCCGGCAAGGAAGGACAGGAATTGCTGGCTGACTCTGGCTTCTCGATGCCTGCGTACAAAGGCACGGAGGGCGGCTGGCTGAAGTCTATTCCATCTCTTGATCTGCAGGTGTTCGTGGACAGTCTGGAGTTCGCCGTACCATATCCCGTATCCCAGAAAACCGCTGAGTGGCAAGACGCTGAAGTAAAGGAAATTCAGGCGGCTTTCCTCGGAAAGAAATCGTTTGAAGAAGCGCTGAAAAATGCCGGCGAACAGATGAATGCCATCCTTGCGACAGAAACCAAATGACGAGCAGCCGCTCCCAATACGGAAATTAAGAAAGGACGGTGCAGCCTGTGAGCTCTCCCATCACTGTGACCACAGAACCTCCTAAAACAACAGCCAAGCGAAAAGCAGGGAAACTTGCCGTTCACGAAGCCATGTGGGGATACATCTTCATTCTGCCTGTCGTGCTGGGCCTCGGTCTGTTCTATATGGCACCTTCCGCAGCATCCCTGTTTCTGTCGTTTACATCGTGGGATGGACTAACTTCACCTCAATTCATCGGACTTGATAACTTTGCAAATTTGATGAAGGACGACAAATTCACCGGTTCCATGCTGAACACGATGATGTATACCGTAGGTACGGTGCCGTTATCCGTTGCACTCGCAACGGTGCTGGCCGTGCTCCTGAACCAGAAGATCAAAGGCATGGTCTTCTACCGCACCTTCTATTTCATTCCCGTCATCACCATGCCGATCGCGGTCGGCATGGTATGGAAATGGTTGTACAACTCCGAATTCGGATTGATCAACCATGTGCTGGGGATCATGAACCTGCCGCAGCCCAATTGGCTGTTCGATGAGAGATTCGCCTTGTTCTCCATCGTGCTCGTCAGTGTCTGGAGCAGCATCGGATACAATGCCGTCATTCTGCTGTCCGGCCTGCAGGGCATCTCCGGCAGCTATTATGAAGCAGCTTCGCTTGACGGAGCAGGGACGCTGTATAAGTTCTTTCGGATTACACTGCCCCTGCTGACGCCCAGCTTGTTCTTTGTCTTGGTCATGTCCTTCATCAATTCGTTCCAGGTGTTTGACCTGATCTTCATCATGATGGATCAACAGACCACGATGCTGGAATCCACCCGGACGGTGGTATACAGCATCTGGGAAGACGGCTTCAAATACTTCAACATGGGTTACGCTTCAGCGCAGGCCTTCATTCTGTTTATCGTTATTCTGATCATTACCATGGTCCAGATGTATATTCAGAAGCGCTGGGTCCACTACCAATAACAGGAGGTGTGTAGACGTGAATACTTCAACCAATGCAGGTAAAGCAAGCCGTCTGACGGTCCACATCCTGTTAGCAGTCGGGGCGCTGCTTATGATTATGCCGTTTCTGTGGATGATCTCGACATCCTTCAAGTCATTTGCCGATTCCATGTCCGTTCCGCCGAAATGGCTGCCTGTGGAATGGCATCCGGACAATTACCTGCGGGTCATTCAAACCATCGATTTCGGTACCTATTATTTGAACACCGTTATCGTGACGGTGGGGCGGACGGCTGGTCAACTCATTCTGTGCTCCCTTGCAGCCTATGCCTTTGCCAGCTTGAGATTCCCTTTCAAGAACGCCATCTTTCTCGCGCTCTTGGCCGTATTGATGGTCCCTTCCCAGGTCGTTATGATTCCGAGCTTTGTCATCATGCGCGAGTTCAATTGGCTGGACACGTTCTATGTGCTCATCGTACCCGGCATATTCAGTGCCTTCGGCACATTCTTATTGAGACAGTTCTTTATGACGCTGCCGAAAGACCTGGAGGAAGCCGCCAAAATCGACGGCTGCAGTTATTTCCGGATTTACTGGAATATATACTTGCCGTTATCCAAGGCGGCTCTCGTCTCCCTGGCGATCTTCACCATATTAGCCTCATGGAACGATCTGTTATGGCCGCTCATCATGACGAGCTCTGAGGAGATGCGCGTACTTTCCATCGGGATTTCCAGCTTCCAGGGACAGCATTCCACCGATTACCCGCTGCTGATGGCAGGCGCCCTAATGGCTACCCTGCCCATCATCATCCTGTTTATTTTCCTTCAGCGTTACTTCATTGAAGGCATTGCCATGAACGGGATTAAAGGTTAGAACTCGGAAAGCACCAACCATGCAAAAAAAGGAGTGTACGGAAATGTTACAGGTGTTAGTTATTGGTGCGGGCGCCATGGGAAGAACCCATGCCGCCGCCTACGCTTCGATGCCGGGCGTCCAGCTTGCCGGGATTGCCGATATCCGGACGGAGAAAGCGCAGCAGCTGGCGGACAGACACGGGGCACAGGCCTATGCTTCATTCAAAGCAGCAGTTGAAGGTTTGGGTTCTGATCAGATTGATGTCATTGACGTCTGCCTGCCAACCCCGCTTCACAAGGAATACGTTGTGAAAGCAGCGGACATCGGCAAGCATGTCATATGTGAGAAACCGCTGGCCAGAAGCGAGAAAGACGCGCGCTTCATAATCAACTATTGCCACGAAAAAGGAGTACGATTATTTGTCGGTCATGTGCTCCGCTTTTTCCCGGAATATGTGAAGGCCAAGTCGCTTCTGGATCAGGGCAGCATCGGAAAACCCGCGGTCATTCGGGCAGGCCGTGGCGGCGGTTATCCTGTGGGCTGGAACCATTGGTACAGCGACTTCGGAGCGAGCGGCGGAATTACGCTGGACGCGATGATTCATGATTTTGACTACCTGCGCTGGTGCTTCGGCGAGGTGGAGCGCGTTTATGCCAAAGGGCTCCATGGTCGTCATCAGACCCAGCTGGATTATTCGCTGGTAACCCTTCGTTTTCGAAGTGGTGTCATCGCGCATGTGGAAGGCACCTGGGCGCACGAGGGTTTCTCCATGAATTTAGAGATGGCGGGCACAAGCGGCATTATCGATTATGACAGTGCCAAGGACAGCCCTCTCCTCTTCAAAACACGGAGCAGTTCCGCTACCATCCCCGGCGTCGTCGTGCCGGAAAGCCCGCTGGAGCATAGTCCCTATTACCGGGAACTGGAGCACTTCATGTCGTGCATCCGCGATGGCTGCGAGCCGCTCGTAACGGCTGAAGACGCATACGAAGCGCTTCGTATCGCGCTTGCCGCTATAGCCTCGATGGCCTCCGGCGGGCCAGTGGTTATCGAAGATGCTGCGTTTACACTTACTTCACCATAAGAAAAATACGTATCGACGTAATTTCTCAGAAGACAGACCGCATATAGGGGAAATTTTTCTTGCGAGATAAGGAGGCTAAGCCTCTGATGCTTATACTTTCTAATCTCTAAAGAAAATACGTATCGACGTAATTCCTCAGAAGACAGACCGCATACAGCGGAAATTTTTCTTGCGAGATAAGGAGGCTAAGCCTCTGATGCTTATACTTTCTTATCTCTAAAGAAAATGCCTATCGACGTAATTTCTCAGAAGACAGACCGCGTACAGCGGAAATTTTTCTTGCGAGATAAGGAGGCTAAGCCTCTGATGCTTATACTTTCTAATCTCTTTAAAAAGGAGTGAAGGCCATGAAATTAGGAGTGATCAGCTTTGCGCATATGCATGCGTTCAGTTATACCAAAGCGCTGCAGGGGATCGAAGGCGTAGAGCTTGCCGGGATAGCCGATCCTGTAGAGGAGCGCGGACGGAAATACGCCGAGTATTTCGGAACAGCCTATTATCGGGATTATCACGAGCTGCTTAGTCAGGGCCTGGATGGCGTCATTGTCACATCCGAGAATGTCCATCATAAGGAGCACGTTCTGGCCGCCGCTGCAGCCGGGGTGCATGTGCTCTGCGAAAAACCGCTTTCGACTAACATACAGGATGCACAGGTCATGATTGATGCGTGCAAAGCAAGCGGCGTGCTGCTGCAAACGGCATTTCCCGTACGTTACCATGCTGCGGTCGTTCGGGCCAAACAGATGGTCGATGATGGAAGACTAGGCCGTATCCTGGCGATGAAGGGGACCAACCGCGGGCGCAATCCCGGCGGTTGGTTCATCGATTCGGAGCTATCCGGCGGAGGTGCCGTCATTGATCATACGGTGCATGTCGCCGATATCATGCGCTGGATTACAGGTGCCGAGGTGAAGGACGTGTATGCCGAAGTCGACCATCTCATCTCGGAATCTCCCATTGATGATTGCGGCATTCTGACCATGGAATTCCATAATGGTGTGTTTGCCACGCTGGATTGCAGCTGGTCCCGCAATAAGGAGTTTCCGACATGGGGCGACGTCACCTTGGAGATTGTCGGCTCTGCCGGGACCCTAAGCGTTAATGCCACCAGCCAGAAACTGCACGTATACACCGATGATTCCGGCTACCACCATCATGCATGGGGAGACAGCATGGATGCCAGCCTGATCAGGGATTTCGTATCCTCGATCTCCTCCGGCGCTGCAGAGGCATCCGTCACCGGTGAAGATGGTCTCAAGGCACTTGCCGTGGCTGTAGCCGCCTACCGATCGTCCGAGAGCCATCGGGCCATCACTATGTCGGAGCTGTAATCGTTAACCGGCACAGAAGGCATGCTCGTGGTATTTGAGGAGGTCTTCTGTGCTTTTTTTCATAGCGGATCCGGCAATCCAGGTTCAAATGAATGCTTGAATAATATGGATAGCGGGGCTATAATCACGTGTGAGTAATCGAGTTACCGGAATATGTAACCATCATCTTATACGATCAGGAGTGAGGCAATCTATGATTAAAGCAGGCGTGCTTGGAGCGGGAGGCATGGGCGCTGTCCATATCAAAAACCTTCACGGGAACGAATATGTTCAGCTGGCCGCGATATGCGATACGAATGAAGCGTTAGCCAAGCAGCAGGCCGAGCTGTACGGTACGGCTTATTACACGGACGGCAGCACGATGCTGGAGCAGGAGCAGCTGGATGTGCTGTATGTATGCATTCCTCCATTTTGCCATGGAGATATCGAAGAGCAGGCAGCCGCGAAGGGCATTCACCTGATGGTGGAAAAGCCGCTGGGTCTGGACGCCCAGTCCGTCCGCCACAAAGCCAAGGTCATTGCTGAAAGCGGAATCATTGCAGCCTCCGGCTATTGTCTGCGATACCTGGACACCGTTGCGATCGCCAAAGACTTTCTCAAGGACAAAAAAATCGGCATGGTCCGCGCCCACTACATAACAACGCCTGTACCAACTCCTTGGTGGCGAAAGAAAGCATTATCCGGGGGGCAGCTGGTTGAGCAATCCACGCATACCATGGATTTGGTTCGCTACCTGTGCGGCGATATCACCCGCCTGTATGCCGATATGAAGCTGCTGCTGGTGAACGACATTCCGGACCTCGACATTCCGGATGTGGGCGCCATCCAATTCGTGTTGGATTCCGGAGCTGTCGGCCATATGCAAACTGGATTTATCCAGTTTGATCACCGCAGCGGGATCGAGATCATGGGCCGCGACTTCCGCGTCGTTCTGGACGGAACCACGCTCTCCATCGTAGACAAGGAGAAAGAAATCGTGTACCGGAGCAAAACGGACTTTTACAAAAACCTTACCAATGCCTTGATCGACGCCATTCGTAACAACGACCCGAGCCTCGTGCTGGCATCTTATGAAGACGGCTTCAAGACGCTGGAAGTAACGCTGGCCGCCAATGAATCCGCGGAAACCGGCAAACCTGTCATCCTACAGTCATAATAAAAAGGGGCTGCTTGTGGTCTGTAGACCTTGAGCATGCCCCTTCATGTTTGGTTAAGAGTGTTTAGTTCGTATCAAGCAACACGGCAAGCTGCATTGTCTCCGGGCAGCTTGCCGCTTGCGCGTAATCATATGGGAGAGTTGAGCCCATTCCACTCTTATAAACCAAGCGAAATGTACTTCACCTCCAGGAACTCATCCATTCCGTAGTGCCCGCCTTCCCGGCCGAGTCCACTCTCTTTGAATCCGCCGAAGGGCGCTTGCGCCGTTGAAGGTACGGGATCATTCACGCCCACAATCCCGTAATCCAGCGATTCCGCAATGTTCACCGCTTCGCCCAGATTCTGCGTAAATACATAGGCAGCTAATCCATAGGGACTGTTATTGGCACGCTGCACCGCTTCGTCTATCGTTTTGAACGTGGTAATCGGGGCAAGGGGGCCGAAGGTTTCCTCGTTCATGCATTCCATGTCGTCGGTTGCGTTCATTATGACCGTAGGCTCAATATAGTTGCGGCCCAGCTCAGATAATGCTTGACCTCCTGCCAGTATCACGCCGCCCTTCTCTTCTGCGTCCTTGATCTGCCTTACGACTTTATCCACAGCGTCCCGGTTAATCAAAGGACCGATATCGACGCCGTTCTCCAGTCCATTTCCTACCTTCAATTGCTTTACAAGCTCAGCAAACCTCGCGGCAAACTCCTGCGCAATGCCTTCCTGAACATAAACCCGGTTGGCACATACGCAGGTCTGTCCCCCGTTGCGGAACTTGGAGGAGATTAATCCCGCAGCCGCTTGATTCAGGTCCGCCTGATCCGTCACGATAAACGGCGCATGACCGCCCAGCTCCAGCGATATTTTCTTGACGTTAACGGCAGCTCCGGCCATCAGCTGTTTCCCCACTTCGGTTGATCCTGTAAACGACAGCTTTCTTACGCGGCTGTCCGCCTGCCACACGCCGGAAATATCGCTAGAAGATCCGGTTACGATGTTCATGACCCCAGCAGGAATCCCGGCCTGATCGGCAAGCTCCACCAGCTTGATGGCCGTGAACGGCGTCTCACCGGATGGTTTGATCACCACGGTGCATCCGGCGGCCAGAGCAGGCGCCACCTTACGGGTAATCATGGAGGCCGGGAAGTTCCACGGCGTAATCGCTGCTACGACACCAACAGGCTGCTTGGTTACGATGATGCGTTGGCGGCTGGATGATCCGGGTATGGTCTCGCCGTAGATTCGCTTGCCTTCCTCCGCATACCAGGACACAAAGCTGTTGGCATATTGAATCTCGCCCGCTGCTTCCTTAAGCGGTTTCCCCTGCTCTGTTGTCATAATCCGCGCCAATTCATCCGTATGTTCCTCTATGAGCTGATGCCAGCGGCGCAGCAGTTCCCCCCGCTCATTCGCCGTTCTGCGGGACCACGCCGGAAAAGCATCGGCTGCCGCATCGACGGCAAGCCCGGCTTCCTTCTTGCCGGCCTTGGACACGGTGCCGATCACCTTTCCATCCGCCGGATTATATACATCCATCTGTTCCTCGGTCTGAATCCATTGTCCAGCAATATAGATTTGATTTCGAAACATAGTAAAGACCTCCTCCTTCTTATTATCCGATACCCACCTACCCTAATGCAAAAAAATAAAACACTGGGGCTTCATGGGAAGCTCCAGTGTTTCCTCTATTCATAACGACTACGCTAAACTTATTTAATAGCTGCGTCTACTTCCGTGATCATTTCGGATACGGACGTCAGGCCGCCACCGGAAAGATACCAGAAATCCGGGTTCAGGTAAACGATGTGACCCTCTTTCGCCGCATTCGTTGTTTTCACAAGTTCATTCTCAACCACCGCTTTAGCGCCTGAATCCCCTTCACCGGTGGCAACCGCTGCGCCACGGTCAACAACAAAGAGATAATCCGGGTTCATCTCAACGATGTACTCATTCGAAATGTCTTTACCATGTGTGCTGACTTCAATGTTAGGATCTACGGCTCCGAAACCGAACACGTCATGCAGAATGCCAAAACGGGAACCTGGTCCGTATGCACTGATTTTGCCTTCGTTAGCCAGGATGATCAATGCCTTCTTGCCGGTTGCTGTAGCTTTCTCATTCAAAGCTTTGATGTTCTCATCGATCGCAGCAAGCTCTTTTTCCACTTCTGCTTCTTTACCGAAGATTTGACCCAGCGTGTTCATGTTTGCTTTAAAGGATTCCATGTATTTGCTTGTATCAACGCCCAGGAAGATGGTTGGAGCAATTTTGCTGAGTTCCTCATACGCATCTTGCTGTCTGCCGGAAATGATGATCAGATCCGGGTTAATGCTGTTGATTTTCTCAAAGTCCGGCTCTTTCAAGCTGCCCACATTCTCGTATTTCTTGTCTTCAAATTTGGACAGGTAGGCCGGGATATTCGCTTGTGGAACGCCCAAAACCTCTATGCCCAGTTTATCGACAGAGTCCAGAATACCGAAATCGAAAACAACGACGCGGGAAGGATTCTTCTTAACAGGCGTTTCACCCAGTTGATGGGTAATCGTGATTTCTTCGGTTGCAGCCGGTGTATCTCCAGCTGCATCTCCACCACCCGTGCCGCTTGTTTTATCGTCTTGACCACAAGCCGCGAGTACAAGCGTGAACATTGCTACCATAAATAAAGCCACCCATTTTTTCATTGTTTACACCCCAATTTTTTATATTTAAAAAAGCTCTATAATTCAACATATATTTGAATTTATGGTTGAATATGTAATTCAATTCGAACAGATTAAATCATGCCGTCTTGTACCCAAGGCAGCCCTGTCCTTGTATATGATAAGGATTCCGTGCTGTTGTTCTCCTTAGAATCCTTATCCTCCACTCTCTGATACCATGTCGCTTAGCCGTAATATACGCATACCCGATTGTCATTAATCTCTTCGATCTCAATGTCCATGTCATAGATGCCGCGAAGCACATTGCTCTGAATGATGTTCTCGGTCTTCCCTTCGCTTTCAATGGCTCCATCCTTCAATGCGACGATGTAATCCGAATAGAAGGAGGCGAAGTTGATGTCATGAATAACGATGACAATCGTCTTGTTCAGATCAGCGACAAGCTTTCTGAGAATCTTCATAATCTGTACGGAGTGTTTCATATCCAGATTGTTCAAAGGCTCATCCAGCAGGATATACTCTGTATTCTGGGCGATAACCATCGCAATGTAGGCACGCTGGGTCTGACCGCCACTGAGCTGATGAAGATATTTATGCTGCATATCCCCAAGCTCCATATAGGAAATCGCTTCATCCACGTATTTCTCGTCTTCCGCATTCAATCTGCCCTGAGAGTATGGAAAACGACCGAAGGATACAAGCTCACGCACCGTCAGCCGGAGGCTGATATGGTTGGATTGTTTCAGGATCGAAACCTTCTTCGCCAGATCGCCGCTCTTCCATTGGCTAACCTCTTTACCATCCACCGTAATTTGTCCGCTGTCCTTGCCTGTTAATCTGCTAATCATGGACAGCAAAGTACTCTTGCCGGCACCGTTCGGGCCGATAAAGGAAGTGATTTGACCTTTCGGGATCGTAACCGACACGTTATCAACGACTTTTTTGCCGCCATAGACTTTCGATACGTTCGTAACCTGGATCATGCTTTACTCTCCTTTAGTAGCAGGTATATGAAGTAGACACCGCCGATGAAGTTGATAATGACGCTGAGCGTTGTAGAGAACGTAAACACCCGTTCTACAACCAATTGACCGCCGACCAGCGCAATAACGCTAATCAGTATGGATGCTGCAATTAAATATGAATGCCTGTACGTCTTCATAACTTCGTACGCAACATTGACAACCAGGAGCCCGAGGAATGTAATCGGCCCCACCAAAGCGGTGGCCACCGAGATCAGAACTGCAACCACAATCAGAAGCCGCTTCACAACATAATCATAATTCACGCCGAGATTGATCGCCTGCTCACGGCCTAGTGCCAGCACGTTCAGGTACTTGGCAAACCGGGCAAAATACAGCAAGGTCAGCGCAATAACAATGACGGAAAGGACCAGAAGCTCGGTCTTTACATTGTTAAAGCTGGCAAACATTTTGTCTGCCACAAACTGGAATTCGTTTGGATCAATCAGCACTTCCATGAAGGAAGACATACTGGAGAACAGGGTCCCAAAAATCATGCCGATCAGCAGCAGGAAGTAAATGTTGTTTCCTTCCCTTTTGAACAAAATCTTATATAAGACTCCCGCAAACAGGATCATCCCGCCGACGTTGATCAAAAAGTTAACGTTGCTGCCCAGTTTGTACAGCGTAAAGGATCCGAAGACAAAGATGACGGTGGTCTGGATCAGGATATATAAGGAATCTAATCCCATAACGCTTGGCGTCAGTATCCGGTTATTCGTGACCGTTTGAAACACCGTGGTAGACAGAGCAATCGCTCCGCCGGTCAGAATAATGGCCAGCACCTTCTTGATTCTTCTTGGAAGCGCGTAATCCCAATTGCCGCCAAGATCAATGAACAGAAAGACTGCCACCAGGATGATTGCCGCTGCGGCCAACAGGCCGAGTTTGGCTTTATAAGTCATATGCCTTTCTCCTCATCAGTAAGAAAATGAATATACCGCTTCCGAGTACGCCCACGGTTAGACTAATCGGAATTTCATAGGGATAAATAATAATCCGGCCCAGGATGTCACAGAACAGTACGAACCCGGCCCCCAACAGCGCGGTATGCGAAAGGCTTTTTTTCAAATGGTCTCCTAAGTATAAACTGACAATATTAGGTATGATCAGACCAAGAAACGGAATAACGCCGACGGTCAGCACGACGGATGCCGTAACCAGCGCCACGATGACCAGTCCCAGATTCACAACTCTCCGGTAGTGAAGGCCCAGGTTGGTTGCAAACTCCTCTCCCATTCCGGCCACCGTAAACTTGTTGGCAAACAGATACGCCAGAATCACAAGCGGGATACTAATATAGAGCATTTCATACTGGCCCTTCATGATCATGGAAAAATCACCCTGAAGCCATGCGGACATATTCTGAATAAGATCATATTTGTAGGCAAAGAAAGTGGCTATCGAACTGACGATATTACCAAACATCAGTCCAACGAGCGGGATGAAGATCGCATCCTTGAACTTGATCCGATCCAGGATCTTCATGAAGATAAAGGTTCCTGCCAGAGCGAATACAAAGGCCACAAGCATTTTGATAAGCGGTCCGCTTGTCGTGAAGACGAGCATCGCTACCAAAATCCCCAGTCTGGCTGAGTCCATCGTACCTGCCGTGGTCGGCGATACGAACTTATTGCGGCTGAGCTGCTGCATGATCAATCCGCAGATGCTCATGCTGACACCCGCCAATATGAGACTGACAAGCCTAGGAATCCGGCTTACAAGCATAATATGCTGTTGTTGTTCTGTCATCGAAAACAGTTGCAGTGGCGAGATATCTTTAACTCCAATAAATAATGAAATTACGGAGAGTACCACAACGGCTGCAAATAAGTATCTAATCTTCATGGCTCTTCCTTCTATGCGTATGTCTCTAAACACCCGGGATCTTGCAATTTTCATCACCATTCTCATTGAGATTGATTATCAATTGCGTTCTGATATGCATTATATCATCCTCATTCTGGCTCGACAAGTATAATTGAGAATGAAAATCAATTAATAGCTTCATACATGTATATTTTGTTCATGAATTGTTCATAATATGAAGTTTCGAGGAGACATAACTAATATCCACAGGCAGAGTCACACTTTCGTTAAGCTTCCCTTTAATGAGACTTCTCTAAAAACAAGACGAATTCAATTCATATTAAATACATAAGAAAAATTATATTTAATCAAAAGCCGTTGACAATTGCTCTAAGTTATATTAATATCCTAACATAATTATTATTTCTAACTAAACGTAAGTTAATATGGAATGATAATTAAATTGATTGCAATAAAAAGCAAAATGCATATTTGCTTGAAGTAAAGGACATCTTCTTATCAGGCGAATGCAAATTCGATTACACCAGGAGGTTTTTTTTCAATGTCTAAAGATTTTTCAACTGCACTCAAAAATCGCCGTTCTTATTACGGGATTAGCAAAGAATCCGTTATCTCGGACGAGCGTATCCAAGAAATCGTAAACGAAGCGGTTAAGTATACCCCTTCTTCTTTCAACTCCCAAAGTGCACGCGTCGTTGTATTGCTTGGCGAACAGCATGATAAACTGTGGAACATGACGGAAGGCATCCTGAAGGAAGTCGTTGGCGATGAAGAAGCCTTCAAATCCACGGCCGACAAAATGGCTGCATTCCGCGCTGGTTACGGTACGGTATTGTTCTTCGAGGACAACAACGTCATTGCCGGGCTGCAACAAAACTTTGCCGCTTATGCCGACAACTTCCCGGTTTGGTCCAACCAATCCAACGGCATGCTGCAATTTGTAGTATGGACATCCCTTGAAGCAGAAGGTCTGGGTGCATCCCTGCAGCACTACAACCCGCTGATCGACGAAAAAGTAAAATCCGAATGGAACATCCCAGAAAGCTGGAAGCTGATTGCTCAAATGCCTTTCGGTAAGCCGGTTGCTGAACCAGGCGAAAAAGAATTTGCACCGCTGGAAGATCGCGTGAAAGTATACAACTAAACCAATAGATGAAAAAACCGCCTTCCTAAGTTCCTGCAACTGGGATAGGCGGTCTTTTTTATAATGGGCAAAGATTGAAAAACCGATCGCAAAACGATACAATTACACAGGTAAGAACCCTCGAATTCCTACGATAACGGAGGCTCCGGGGCAAACTTGCAATAACCAACTACATAGGATGTTGGCTGTACTAGGGGTGCCATGTGCTGAGAGACGGCGGGCTGCCGTTAACCCTTATCACCCGATCTAGGTCATACTAGCGTGGGGAAGTGTAGCATTTATGTTTATTTCTTTTCGTAGGCATAACTGCACCTTCTTCATGGGGTGCGGTTTTTTTGCGTGGACTTATATTATGGGGAGGAAATGACAATGAATGAGCTTGTATGCGGAACCAGCCGGATCGTCGGATGCCGGTTCTCGGTATTTCCCATGACGGACCGGTTTGTAGAGGTCATCATGGACGCACTACAATCTGTGGATACGGAGAAAGTGTGGATTCAGACAGATGATGTGAGCACCTGTATTCGTGGACGAGCAGAGCATGTCTTTGATGTTACAAGGGCGATATTCGCCCATGCCGCGGCGAGCGGCGTGCACACCGTTTTTAATGGTACTTATTCCATCGGCTGCCCCGGTGATACGGACGCCGATGTATATATGACTGAGGATTCGACCCTCTTAAACCGTGACATCGGAGAACATGCCGAAATCGAGACTGCCTGCCAATTCGCTCTTTACCCCATGGGTACCGATAACTATATGGAAGTCATCTACAGTGAAGTAAATCGTGCGAAGGAAGCCGGGACATTCGCCGGAAGCGTTCATTACGCCAGCCGATTGGACGGGTCCCTGTCCCGGGTATTTGGATCGCTTGAAGACGCGTTTTTACATGCGATTCAATCCGACAGCAGCCATCTGGTCATGACTGCAGTTGTGTCCGCACACAGCCCATCAATCAAAGCCGCATCGAATTGAGTTCTATTGAGGCAGACAAAAGCCCGGCAAAAGCCGGGCTTTCCTGTCACTAGCTGCCAAGAATCTTGACAGTTTAAACCCAAGCACTCAAGATAATTACGAGCAGGATAAAGAGAACCAAAATAGTTCCTACTGAATTGCCCCATGCGCCGCCGTATTCTCCGCTCATGAAGATCCCCTCCTGGATTTAAAGAATGACGTGATGTAATCACACTATTATAGTATTGCCCGCTTTGTGCTAGTGTCACGGCTAATGTACCTCTCTTTATATATTGGTTAGGAAATATTATTCCTCAAAACCAATGAGAAGCTTCCCTCCGTACGGACGGAGCATTTCCTCGGTGAATGCCATCAGAGCTGAGGGATCATCCTGGCGATACATCGCCGCGAGCGCTGCTTCCAATCGGTCTCCCAAGATTGTGTCATAGCGGCTGAACAGCCGGAACAGTGTTTTCCCTTCACCCGTCCACTCCCGGTTCACCCTAAGTACAAATTCACAGAGAATCGCCGCGATTTTGTGCACCGTAAACCATTTTTCGCCATCCCTTCGTGGACCCTCCAAGTCCAGCATGTACTCGGTTAGCATATAACGGTATTGGTTCATGTCGGTTAGCGTCAAGGGCATGGGGCCGTAATTCAAATCGCTTCGGGCCTCCGCCCGTACCTCTTCTCCCTCGGGCAGCGCGCGCAGCACCGTCCCATCCGCAATCATCCGCTGCATTGACGGATTCGCCGCCATGACGCCCTCGTCGAAATATTCGCGATACGAGGATAAAGACAATATAAATATTTCCGCGATCCACCCATGTGCCTCTATCGTCTTCCTGCTGAAATCATATCCGTCCCGTTCTATGACCATGATGTCCAAATCGGATTGTTCATTATATTCGCCTCTGCTCGCACTGCCGCCGAGCACAGCAAGCAAACAGTCGGGATAATCGTGTTGAATGACACGTTTCGCTGCCTCTACCGGTTCCATCCTCATGACGTTTCCTCCAATATGACTCTAATCCTCCCGAAAAAAGGGCTCAAAATATCTAATTCAGCTAAAACCCTAAACGTACCTGAATCATATGGTAAATAAACGATTACCCTCATGTTGATCATAAGGAAGAAGGGATAGATGAGATGAACTATATTCATATGCTCTCCAAATTAGGCATGGGCAGTGCCCACCCGGGAGGATTCGAGGCAACCCTCAGAATGCTGAAGAATTTTCCCATTCAACCGGGCAGCCGCATTCTGGAGGTGGGGTGCGGAACTGGCAGAACCGCATGCCATCTTTCGGAGATGGGGTATCAAGTGACCGCCATTGACCTAAACGAGAATATGATCAAAAAAGCCCGCGCAAGAGCCAAGGCTATGGAAATCGATGTCCAGTTCCATCAGGCGGATGTATGCGCATTGCCTTTCGAGGACAACCAATTTGATCTGATCATGGCCGAGTCCGTTACTGTATTTACAGATACTTCGAAATCGCTGCCCGAATATTACCGCGTTCTGGATCATGGAGGTGTCCTGCTGGACAGAGAATTGCTGCTAGATAAGCCCATGCCGGAGGCAAAGCTTCAGGAACTGCTCGAATTCTTCGGGATCCCTAATCTCATGATGAGGGAAGAATGGGCGGAGTCGCTCTTGGCTTGCGGGTTTAAACAAGAAGAGATTCTGGAGTACAATCACTTCAATGAGCAGTTAAAGGAAGAGCAAACACGTCATTTGGATACATTAGAACAGCGCGATAAAGGACTTCTGTTCGATGTTGCGCTTTGGGAAACGCTGTTCAAGCATGACCGCATGATCCTGGACAATACCGATTATCTCGCTTCCGCCTTATTCCGGGCTGTAAAATAAAATCATTTCCTATCTGTGCATTAAGGGGGATTCGCATATTCGCTGCGTATCCCCTCTCCCTCCTCAAATTTCAGTTCTTTCGACCTAATTCAACACTTTTTGTCATTTCGTTCTATCTAGTTTTGCCCGTCGATGCTATAATCATGGTAAATATATCCTATGTTGTTGAGGAGGACTCATTCTTATGGCATGGTTCAACAGACTCCCTATCTCGCGGAAAATTACCGCAGCCTGTTTTCTCATTGCCGCTTTGTTTGCGGTTCCAATGCTGCTTGCATTTATTCTAATGGGTAAAGCAATCATTGGTGTGGTCATCGTCGTGGCACTAACCGGTCTTACGGTTCCTCTTTCTCGCCTCATTGAGAAAGCGCTTACGAATTCCTTTGCGGAAATCTCCAGCGTTTCCGCCAAAATCGCTAAAGGCGACTTCACCTTCCAGGTAGAAGAGGTTGGGGGAATGAACGATCTCAGCCGAACGTTCAACAGCATGGTGGACAAGCTTCGTAAAATATTGCAGGAGACCTCGGATATCACCCGCCAGGTCATGACGTCAAGCTCAAACATCTCGATTAAAAACCAGGAGCTCATTCAAGTGATGAATCAGGTCTCCTTATCCTCCAATGAGCTGGCCGTCGGCGCTAACGAAATTTCGGAAGACGTAGCCGAAATGACGCATTCCATCCGTGAGATCGAAGAGAAGGTCAGCAATTATACGCATTCAACCCAGGAAATGAATACCCGTTCGATCGAAACGCTGGGACTGGTTGAGCAAGGAAGGGACTCCGTTGCCAAGCAGTCTGCCGGAATGCAGCGTAATATTGACGCAACGGCCAAGGTCTCGGAATCCATTGATGCACTGGCCCAGAGTGCCAGGGGAATTACGCAGATCACGGAGACGATCTCGGAACTTGCCGATCAGACCAACTTGTTATCCTTGAACGCATCCATTGAAGCCGCAAGAGCAGGGGAGCATGGCGCGGGCTTTGCCGTCGTAGCCCAAGAGGTGCGTAAATTGGCCGAAGAATCCACGTCATCGACACGGGAAGTATTCAATCTCGTACGGAGCATCGAATCGGACGTGAAACATGCGACTCAGAACATTAAAATTAATGAAGAGGTCGTCAGGCAGCAAACCGAAATGATCCGTGAAGCTGAGCTGGTGTTCATGGAGATTCTAAACAGTGTGCAGTATATTTCGGAGCAGATCGCTGCTTTCTCCAAGGAGAGCGAATCCATGCTGGATAGTGCGAAGAGCATTTCTTCCGCGATTCAGAATATATCGGCGATCACACAGCAATCCGCCGCAGGAACGGAGCAGGTGTCGGCATCCATGAATGAAGGCATTTCATCGATCCAGAAGATGGCCGAGGAAGCAGAAGCGATGAATAATGCCGTCTTCCGGCTGCAAAAAACGATCAACATTTTCAAATTTTAAGTATGGTACAGACTACATAATGTATACTGCTTTCGAAGCGACTACGGACCGAAAATGCAAGAAATGGCTGTGCGAGGATAACATCCTGAGCACAGCCATTTTTTCATTTGTACCATTATTAAATCTGACGAACCGTATGTCATGAGAGCAAATCTTCAAATGGGGCAGCTCCCTTTTTGTATCATATAGAGTACACCAGCATTATTGCTCGCTCCATAACCGCGCTGTATTCGCAAGCCGTCCTTCTTCAAACTCGACTCGGTATATATCCGGCAGCGTCATTCCTTGCCAGAACTGATAGTCGAATCGTTGATCATAGTGCTGCAGCATGAGTGTCATAATGTCGCCATGCGTGCCAATCACAACGCGCTTGCCTATATGTGTATTCAGGATTTCCTCCAGCACCTGGACTGCTCGGCTTTGCGCGGTTTTGCTGGATTCCCCTCCGGGGAAGGAAGTGGCTGGATCCTGAAACAGTATCTTTTTGGCATCGAGGAATGAATGCCCCTGAAAATCTCCGGCATTCCGTTCCCTCAAGTCCTCTTGCTCCGCAATCGGTAGTCCTAAAGCGTCCGCCAATGGTTGGACCGTATCCTTGGCTCGCTGATAGGGGCTTGATATGATAACGTCAATCCCTTCCCCCAGGAGTAATTCCTTGACTCGAACCGCAGCGAGCGAACCCTCCGCAGACAATCTCCGCGACCTTTCCTTCCCTTCGATAAAGGGAGATTCCGCATGCCTCACAAAATAGAAAGTTGTCATCCCTCAATCTCTGCTTCTTTAGGAGTCTCACCCTTTAACACGGGCTCCATCATCATCTCTACAAATGGGGTTAACGGTAACAAGCCCAATGACTCCAAAGGAATCCATTTTGCTCCTAATGAGTCCTGGCCGTCACCGTCCGTCTTGATCACGGCCTGATGATCCAGCAGCTCGACATCATACATAATGCCGATGTGATGCAGCTCTTCCATCTGATTCGCTCCATACTGATATACGATCGTGTAGGATACAGCTGTCCGAATGGTTCCCTTAATTGGAGAAAGCCCGGTTTCCTCTATAAATTCGCGCTGCAGCGTAAACTCCGGCTCTTCTCCGAACTCAATGGAGCCGCCCGGTAAATCCCACTTCCCCTTGTGCGGCCCTCTCGCTTTCTGGATCAACAGGATATGATCATGCTGAATCAATACTCCATAAACGCCGAGATGCGTATGTTTCACCACGGGTCAACACACTCCTTTTCTTGCAGTGAAGGTGATCCATTGACTTCGGAATCGTACGTCTCTCCCATCCTTCACTTCTTGAATATTCTGCTGCACCTGCCGCCTCGTTAGGATCTCCCATTCCGAATACAGCTCATCAAGGATGGAAAAGGCCCTGTCGGCGGATAGATTCAACTCGATTAAGCCTTCCTCCTCCAAGCCCGTTTCCTGATCGATTTCCTTAACCTCTGTGCTCATCAATATGCAATGTATACCCTGCTCCACGGTTCCTGCCTGCATCTGTTCGATCTTGGATACGAAGGCTTCCTCGGAGCTCATATGCTCCAGACATGAACATGCAACGATGTAATGATAGGTATCCTCGGCAATTTCATAGTGCTTCACGTCTGCCACAAGTGCCTCAAGGTTTGAGCTTACGCCATGCAATGCGGCATACTGCTGCAGCTTGTCGACTGCCGATGGCAGCAGATCCACGCAGGTGACCTTCCCGTTCGTCGATTGGATCCGCTGCGCAACCGGGATACTATTACGCCCAACACCACAGGCCAGATCCAGTACCCGCATCTCTTGAAATGACAATAATTCCAAATGATCCAGGACCGTCTGAACGGGCTTGGCTAACCAGCTTCCAGGTTGAAATAATACAGCTTGTTCATATAGTTTCTCGTGATACGACATTTCCTTTTCACGTGCGCGGTTAAATATGTCCATACAACAGCCCCTCGTTCCGGCCGTTAATAGGCCACTCTATAAATTCCACATGGACAACCTCATTTCCTTGCTCACCGCAGCTCCTGGTTGGATACCTTTGTCTAATCATCGCTTATCGTTAGCTGCGGCCAAAGATCCTCCCATTGTTTCTTCCCTACCCGTTCCAAATAATAGCTTCGCTTATGGAAGTTAGGGCTTCTGCGAACCCGAAGCGCAAATAAATCCTCCAATCCATAAGGACAGCAGAGCTCAAGCTCTCCCTCGGCGTTCAGCCTTGCCCCGACCGCGGTAGCCGTCTCCGGCCAATAGGTTAACGCTGCATGGGTCGAGTTATAAGGCTCATCTCCATTCTTCACATGCATTCTGGCCTGATTCTTAACCGACCATTTCTGGTTCCCCGTCGAGATCCTTAAATGTTGCTCCAAGTCTGCATCCCGCTCTTCAGAAACATCCTCCGGATCGAAGTATACGACATCGATATCCGTATGCCGGTCCGTCCCTTCTAACCCATGAAGCAGGTCCCACACATAATTTCGAATGTAGCCTGCAGCAATATAGCATTGCGGCAGCCCCAAGTCGCGAACGCTGCCCAAATCGGTCATCAATTGCTTATGCTGGCTTATGTACTCCTTTAACCGTTCCTCTAACATACCATCCACCGCCAATGACATGATATTCTTCTTCGCCCTCTTACAATTCAACCTCCACCGGTTCTTCTATTGGCTAGCCGCAACTTGAATAAGAGCATAATCCTAAAATCCTGTATCCGTGTAAAAAAGCATAGACCGCTTCACGAGGAAAACGGTCTATGCACGCTCATAGGTAAATCTATTATATTCCAAATAATCCCTGATCGGCAAGACAGGCAGGGATTATAGGGCGCAGCGGGTGATGCCCGAGCTGCGTATTGGGCCAAGCTGTGCATGCCGGGCTGGAAAGCAGGCTGCCCAGCCCAGCCACTGTAAGAGAGCTAGGCGTATTTATCATCGGGAAGCAGGCTAAACCGCCGCGTCCACTCTCCGTCGCATGTTCGAAATGCGATGGGGGAAGATAACAAAAGCGAGAAGGCAACTAAACGCCCTCTCGCTTATTGCAACGGATTACTGAATCATAAAAGCCAAAATCTCTTCCTTGGACGGTATGGAGGATGCAGCGCCCGGACGGGTCACCGTCAGTGCAGCCGCTGCAGTTGCAAACTGAAGCGCCTCTTCCGTTTCCAGTCCCTCCGTGCAAGCCGCCGCATACGCACCGATAAAGGTATCTCCTGCCGCCGTGGTATCCACAGGTTTGACGCGGAAAGCCGGAACAGTGAAACGCTCGCCCCGTGCATTCCCATAGAAGCAGCCTAACTCGCCAAGGGTGATGATCACGTTGGAGGTGCCTCTGTCGATGATCGATGCTGCAGCAGCATTAGCTGAAGCTGCGTCCTCCACCTTTAGGCCGCTTACCACTTCTGCTTCCGTTTCGTTCACAATCAATGTATCTATCAGCGGTAACACATCTTGAGGGATCTTTCGCGCAGGCGCCGGATTCAGCCAGACGCGAACGCCTGCATTGCTGGCCGATTGGATAACATATTGCGTCGTCTGCCACGGAATTTCATTCTGCAGCAGCACAGCATATACTCCATCCCACTTCACCTCGGCGGCAACATCCTCTTCGGTCAGCCGTCCATTGGCTCCTTCCGAGAGCACGATATAATTCTCGCCTTCATCGTTGACCGTGATGATCGCAATACCTGAGGTGCCTGGCTTGGAGAGGACCGATGTAACGCCAACCCCGCGCTCTTCCAAGGAAGTAACCAGCGTATTCCCAAATGGATCAAGACCAACCGCACCGACCATGGTACAATCCGCACCGGCCGAGGCCGCAGCCACAGCCTGATTCGCCCCTTTACCTCCAGGAAAAAAAGATGTGCCCCTGCTATGAATCGTTTCCCCCGGCCGGGGAAACTGCTCTACTTTACTCACAACATCCATATTAATGCTTCCAATGACAACCAGCTTACGCAAAGATAACCCGCTCCCTTCTCTTAAACCGGCTTCGGCTCCGTTGCACGGACGTGAACATCCTTGATCTCATTCTCGCCGTCCTCGAGGCAGCCAAAGCCGAACATGCCATGACCAAAGGCGGTATCCTTGCATTCCAGCACATTCTCTCCATTAATATACAAGATGAACCGATCCTTCTCGGACACCAGCTTCAGGCGGTATTCTTGACCCAATGCCCAATCGTATCTTGCCGTAATCAGACGCGTGATCCCGAAGTCCTGTTTCATAAACGATACGGAGTTCGGGCCGTCGAAGCCGGCCAGATAATGACGCATGACGCCCTGTGCCCTCGTAATCAGACAATGGCTGTTGCCGGATATCGGTTTGATGGTAGCCTCCATCTCCATATCTCCGGCGTAGTAATTGCCGGAATAGGACGAGGTATCCCCTTGCGAAGTACAATGCAGCACGCCGTCACGCAGCTCCCATATTCCCCGATGATGCGAGAATGGAGTGATAGAAGCGAACTCTTTAGCCTGCTTGGCAAAATCGATTGTATAGTCCGCAGCTCCCGTGATGCGGAATTGCCCGACGAACAAACTTCCGATGGCGCGGTTCAAGAGCGGCGACGGGCTCTCGAGTATCCAGCCGATCTCATCAATCATGGCGCCTTCGGTATCCGGAATGACGAATTCAACCGCATTCCACTCTCCGCCCGCAGGAGTATACGTTGCCAATCGAATGTCCTCCTGCGTATAGGTATTGCGCACATACGGAGTCAAGGTTACCGGTTCGCCTTCCCACTGATCCACATAAATTTGGGCGGATACGGTCTGTCCGCTGTAGGCCAGGGGGGCAAAGGTCGGCTTATATTTCTCATCATTAAACTCCGCCCGGCGATAGAACGGTTTATAGTAGATTTTGCTGCTATCGCCTTCTACCAGTCGGTCAAAGACGACTTCTAAGGAGCCTCTGCCGTCATAGGCATTCTTGGTTGAATGGCGCAGGACAGGCGTCTTGAACGAATGACTCGTCCGAAAGCCGTGCGTGGATCCCGGCAGGTCGAAATCGAAGTAGACCTCCCCTTGCTTCACCCGCCGCACCAACGCTTCAGGTGCCTTCTCTCCGTTGAGGCGATAACCCAGTAGGGCAAGCTCTTTTGCGAATGTCGGAAAATCCACCAGGTTCAAGTACCCCGACACGCTGGAGGCTACGATAAAGTCATTAATCGGTTTGCGATAGTGTTCTGGAATCCCCGCCAAACCGCCGTATACGCCGAGGATCGTCCCTACGTTTCCTGCATTGCAATCGGTATCCCAGCCGCACATTGATGCAATCTCTACCGTACGTGCAAAATCTCCCTCACCGTACAACAGAGCTACCACGCAGACCCCCGCATTCGGGATAATGTGGCATACGCCCGTATATTTATCGTATCCCCAGTGATCCTCCAAGTATTGACGACACGCCCGGAAATCCGATGGATGCTCCCGGTGGAAGTCCATCACCGCATGGACCACGCGTGCATAGGTGGAGTCATCCGGAATCATGCGAAGTCCTTCCGCGATAATCTCATCCATGGTTGAAGCATCAAAGGCTTTGGCTATGCAAGCAGCCATGAAGCGGGCACCATACAGCCCATTGCCGTCGTGGGAGACGCTGGCTGCTTTTTCGGCGTAATCCGCTGCTTTTTCCGCTTGCCCAGGGAACAGCAGGCCCCAGGAATCAATGAAGATCTGGCCGCCGATCTGCTCCGCCATCTCCGTGCCGTTGACCTCGATCGAACCCGAACGAGGGGCCGGGATGCCTTTGCGCAGATTCATATAGGCGCGGTGTTCGGTACTGATATCCTCGCCGCCCCACCAGAACATGCCGATCCCTTCCCTTGCGTAATTGAGCCATGCTTTGCCCACATCCTCCGGCTCTAACTCTCGGTCCGTCGCATCGTCATACAGCGCACGAATAAAGAAAACCGGACCATTTGCGTCATCGTCCGCGGCAAAGGTTTTGTACGGCTTCACGTAATCCCGGATATCGCCGTATACGTCCCGAATGCGTTCATACGTCCAAGCAACCGGTTCAATGGGGGCACCGAGTCTTATGCCAATGTTCATACCGATGAATCCCGCATATACCGTCTCTACATAATGTTTAGGTATCATTTGCTCTCCCTCCTAGCTTTGAAACCATGTCCGTGCACATGAAAAGCTAACGATTCATCATTCGCTTTCGGTTCTCGTTGATCCGCAAATCCTCCTCAATGATCTTCGCGGCAATGCCGCTGAACCGGTCGGCGATGGCACACAGGTCCAAGCGGTTCACCTTATTCAATTGCTCGATATCTTCCTCGCGGATGACCTCGGCGCCATACATGGCGCCCAGGATTACCCCGGCCATGACGCCGATCGAGTCCGTATCACGTCCGGAGTTAACCCCGTCCAGAATCGAACGATAGTAATCGCCTTCATTGAGAACGATAAACGCCAGTGCCATGGGCAGCTCTTCAATCGACCATAAGCGGCTTGGGGTGTAATGGTTGCTTGGGATGCCAACCTTGTCGATATGACGGCTCACGTCATCGCCCATCGGCGAATATTTAAGCATGATCGCCTGAAACACCTCGATCACTTTGTCCATGTCTTCCCGCTCCTGCCGCAGATCATAGGCAGCTTGCGTCATCTCTTGAATGGCAGCTTTCGTGCCGTCTTTTGCCAAGCTGATGGCGGTGCGGACAATATCGTCCACACTCACCTCCGGCTCAAACGCCTTTGCCACGCAAGCGGCCAGTACGCCCGCAGCTTCCAGGCCGTAGCTGCTCTGATGACCCATCGCAAACAGGATGGCTTCATCATAAGCCGCCTTGGGATTGCCGGCATTGACGATCCCGATTGGGGCGATGTACATCGCCGCCCCGCAGTTCACCATATTCCCGATGCCGCCTTCTCTCGGGTCGCAATTGGCGAGCACAAGACGCATAAAGATATATTTTTCCGGATAGAACAATCGATCGATGATCAACGTCTCCTCATTCAGCTCAGGGACAAACGTCTTGCGGAACGCAATCTCCTTCACGAATTCATTGCCCATATCATAGGCATCCAAATGCCTGCCCTCGGTAAGATACACATTCATGAGCGCAATGGTCATCAGCGTATCGTCCGTGACAATCCCATCGCCCCTTACCCGTCCAAGCCGGACGTCGGCCGGCAGATCCATCTTATGCCATCTTGTCATCAGGGATTCCACGCGTCCGTATTTGGACTTGATTTCCTCGTACGTTAATTTCTCGATTGGAGCTCCCATTGCGTCTCCGAGCGCGGTGGATATCACCACGCCCCTCACCCGGTCACGAAACGAAGTCATAGTCATAGGCTCCTTACTTGATGTTTTCGTTGGCGTATTTCGTAATTTCTGCACCGCCCGCAGCATTCCAGGCTTCAACGAATTGGTCGAATTGGGACAAGTCCTTCTTGCCCGTAATAAAGTCCGTCGAGTATTCCTTGTACAGGTTGTTCATTGCGTCCCAGTTGGCAATGAACTGCTCGGGAATGATAAAGTTGTTGTCTTCCGTGTAGAATTCGGTAGCCATTTTCAACGATTCGGAGCCCGGCTCACCCAGGAGAGGCGTTTTCAAAGGCATTTCGGATTTGATCTCGGTCGGCTCCCAGAAACGCGCATACCATTCGGTGTAGTACTTCTCGTTCAACTCAATCTCGCCGTCAACCACCTTGTAATGCTCATCTTTAAAACCGAGGCGGTCCAGCATTTGCCCCTTCGGGCTTGCAAGGTAATCGAAGACCTTGAACGCCACGTCTTTATGCGGCGACTGCGAAGAGATCGCAAGTCCTCTGGATTCCTTCGTCACATCGGTAGCCCCAAAGCCTTGAGCTTCGCCCTTGGCCGGCGGCAGCACTATCAGATTGGCGTCGTCTCCGCCCAGTTCCTGCATTCTTCCGTCATACAAATCGATGATTTTGCCGGCTGTGCCCGTAATAACGGCAGCTTCTCCTTTATAGAAGGCATCCTCCTTGGTATCCCACTGCTTTGTAATAAATTGCGGGTCAAGAAGCCCTTCCTTGTAGAGCTTATTGTAGAACGTCAGCTTTTCTTTTTCCTTCTGAGAAACCTTGGAGTACTCATAAGTTCCGTCTTCCTTCTTGAGCCAAGTCGTATCCAAACCGAAAGCCGTATTAAAAATGAAGTTGATCTCGGCAATATCGCCTGCTGCCGTCAGCGCGTAACTCGGCTTGCCTTCACCCGGCTTCTTCTCCACCAGTTCCTTGAAGAAGGCGTAATAATTGTCGACGGTCGGGTTCTCCATCAAGGCCTTGGAGCTCTCCATGGCATTAAACCAATCGGCCCGAATGACCGGCGTCTTCGGTGCTAGCGGCTTGATCCACAGCAGATACGGATAACTCGCCATCCGGGTCTTGTTGTGCGGCTCGATGATATTTTTAATGTAGGTTGAATTTTCAATGTAAGGTGTCAGATCTTCCAGCAGACCTTGATCGGCAATTTGCTGGTCACCGCCCTGGAAATAGATGATATCTGGAATGGTTCCGCCTAACAGCAAGAGATTCAGGTTCTCGGCATAACTCCCTTGAGCCAGATCCACAAGCTCGAATTTCACGTTCAAGCCTTCGTCTTCGGCCAGGGATTTCTCCAAGGTCTCGAAGAATTTAACCGAAACAGGGTTCGCCGTTCCTTCATCCTTGTACACAATTTTCAGCGTAACGGGATCACCGCTTCCGTCAGGCTGCGCGGTCCCGGTTTCGGTCTGACCCGCCTCCGGTGTCTTCGAATTCGACGTACATGCTGACATAACCATAACCAGCATGGCAACGATGAATAACAGGCTTAATTTTTTCATGTTCATCTTTCTCCCCTTTTTTGAATTTGAACATTTATGCCTTATAAGTAAGCTGCCTTCGCCCTCCCGCTTAATCCTTCACTCCGCCCTCCAGTTCGCCTTTCGCGTAATATTTCAGAATGAACGGATATAGGAACAGCAGCGGTACAATCGCAATCATGATCGTACCTGCCTGCAGGGAAGCGAAATCAAAGTTGATCGAGCTGTCGAACATGTTTTGGTTGCCGATTAAGGACGTATTGTCCTTGCGGACAACAAACTGTCTGAGCACGACCTGCAGCGGCCATTTGGTCGGGTCCGAAATGTAGAGCGTGGCTCTGAAATATTCATTCCAGTGATACACCCCGTAGAACAAACCCATTGTCGCCAGCCCCGGTTTGGACAGCGGCAGTATGATTCGGCTGTATAAGCGAAAATGACCTGCGCCGTCGATTCGGGATGCCTCCAGAATCTCCTCCGGAATGTCCTGAATGAACCGCATGAGAATAAAGAGATAGTACACGTTGATCGCTTTGTACAGGATCAGTGAAGTTAGCGTATTCATCAGTCCGAGATCCTTCACGAGCAGGTATTCGGGAATCATGCCCGGCTCGAACACCATAATGACGATCAGAAAGAATAACACGACCTTTTTACCGATAAATTCGGTTCTGGCCAGCACGTATGCTGCCATCGAGGTCAGCAGCAGATTTAGGAATGTGCCCGCCACGGTAATCCATACGGAATTCAGAATACTGCCCGTAATCAAGGGATTGGACAATAACAGTTGGTAATTGATCGTTGAGAATCCCTTCGGAAAAATGTCCAGTCCGCCCATCAAGTGGGCTTTGCCGGGATCGGTTAAGGACAGCGCCAGCAGATTCAGGAGAGGAACCAATACCATGAGCGTAAACACAAACAACATGAGATAAATGACGATTTTCGAAATTTCCAGCCGTCTCATCGTAAAACCCTCCTTTACCAGACGCCCTTACCCGAGAAGCGCTTCGATATGAAGTGCGTGCCCAGGATGAGGATGATACCGATCACGCCCTTGAACAGACTCGCTGCGGTTGCATAAGCAAACTGTCCGTTCCCGATACCGATTCGGTACACATACGTGTCCAGAATATCCACCACACTGATGATGGAATCGTTCATAAAGTTAAACACCTGATCAAAACCAGCATTCATGAAGAAGCCCAGATTTAGAATGAAGACGGTTACAACTGTGCTGTATAAATGAGGAAGCGTAATGTACCTCATCTGCTGCAGCCGGGTCGCCCCGTCGATCTTGGCTGCTTCATACAATCCTGGGCTGATCTTCATGATGGCTGCCAGATATATGATGGAATCCCAGCCGGCGCTTCGCCATATTTCGGAGAATACGAGCACCCAACGGATATGCTCCTTGCTGGTCATGTAATCCACGGATGGCAGTTGAAAGAAATTCGCAATCAGATTGACTCCGCCTTCGGCAGGATTCAAGAGACTGATCCAGATCCCGGCAATAACAACCCAGGACAGGAAATGCGGCAGATAGACTACGGATTGCACATATTTGCGGTATTTCGAGCTACGAACTTCATTAATAAGCAGTGACAGCATAATCGGAATCGGGAATACGAATACGATTTTCATCAAACTGATGATGATGGTATTCTGCAGCACGCTTGTGAAGGCGGGCGAGCTGAACAGCGTCTTGAAGTGCTTCCACCCGACCCATACATGATCCCCCAGAATCCGGTAATCCTGAAAGGCGAGTTTCATGCCGTACAGCGGAATGATATGAAAAATAAAAAAGTAGAGCAGAGGCAGCGACAGCATCGCGTATAGTACCCAATCCTGCCTTAAGCGTCTTAACACCTTCATGGCTTACCCCTCCTCCAGATGTTCGATGGATAGCTTCATGAGGGGAGCATGCTGCTGGGCTCCGTACACGTCGCGGTCGCCGACACTGCCTGACGATATGTCCCGAGACATCGTGATTTTGAAGCCCAGCGCCTGGTCGAAGAATACCAGGTGATGAATCTGCTCCTCCCTGATCTGATACAGCTCGCATATCGTCCGTTTCGTAATGATACCGGACTGTTTCACTCTGTCATATTGCTCCTTGGAATCAAACAACACGTCTAACGTAATTTCGAAGGGGCCCGAGTTTTTACTTCGCAGCACCTTCGCCAAATCGCCGAGTTGAGTCACGGTTTGATCCTCCTTATCGATGCTCTATCCGAAAAGCATTATTTTTCATTTCCATCAGGTGGTAGACGGAGAATTCATAGACAGGACCGAACTCGATATCGCTTGGCGCGAATGGAAAAGCCAGATTGCCTGCCGTTGATTTACGGCCTTCGTAGCCATAATGCAGGAAGGTGGAACGCACCGTTGCGCAGATGCTGTTCGCCAATTCCTGCGTCTTGGCCACCACTTCGAACATGACGCCGACCTCGTGTCCAGCGAACGACTCGGGCTCCTTGCTTCCGAGAACGCCGTTCTTGCCATAGTTGTAGAATTGAATCCGATAATCCGATTCCGGAATTTCCCGGTAATATTCCCGTGCCTGGCTGCGAACATATTCCTCAACCTCTTCCAGCTTCCCGATCAGGATCGGATCCCGGATCCCCGCCACCACGAAGGTCCGATAAGCGACGCGTCTAGCGCCTTCCAGCTTGATGAAATATTTCTCCGCCGGAAGGAACCGGCTGCCGGTTACGCGAACGACACCTTCCTCCTCTTCCTCGAAGCGGCAGTTCTCCAAATCAAGCGTAAATCCGGGACCATGCAGAATATAAGGATGTTCCTTCTCATAAAAGGTATGTGCCGCAACGCTGGTCGGGCTGCACGTCCGGTTCGGGTTGAGTGACTGAACGGTAAACGAATCGTCGCTGATCGTGCCAAGAATGCTGTCTTTGGTTGTTCCCGGTTCCGCGCACAATGCGCCGCATTCCAATATTTTGCCCAGATGATAGGATAGCCCCGGGTCCTTGCCGTGATAGATCCCGATCGCCGCGAACGGGGAAGGATCATACGCCCGGCCGCAGACGATAATGTCCACGCCTTGTTGAAGCGCTTCCACAATAGGCTCGTGTCCCATCTGGGCAACGATGCTGTTGGTGGAGTCAATCAACTCACTGGTGAGTGGCGGAATATTTGGGCTTAGTGCCTTAATCCGCCCTTCTTCCTTCGCCTGATGGATTTCCTCCTGCGTAAAGTCGGCCCATATGACAGATACCTTGGCCTGAAGGCCCCGTTCATCCAAAATTTCATCAATGATCTCTAGCGTCCAATTCACATGGGTCCGTGCGCCCGAGCCGCCAGCCGAGCCAATGATGATCGGAATTTTTCGGGGCAAACCGTTCGTGAGCATAATGTCCAGGTCTTTCTTAACCGCCCGCTTGCTGACGATCGATACGCCGGCGCCCAGCTTATGGGGTCCCCCATCCGTTGAGCCTGCATCAACAACGATGCCGTGCGGATCGAACTCCAGGCCGTTCATAAAGGATTGTTCAGGAAAGCCATATCCCAGCATGCCGCAGGGTGATAGTATTCGAATGTCTGTATTCATCAGCAGTCCCTCTTTACCAAAATATTCACCCATGACCATTGGATAATTGGATTATCCAATTTGTGCTAAAAGGGGGACGTTTCTCCCCTCTTATACATGAATGTAGTTTTTCTGTATGTTTTCTTTAACCCGGCTGAGATGGTTCAGCAAAGCCAGCTTTGCTTTTACCGGATCGCGTTCCTTAATGGCTTGCAAAATAAGTAAATGCTCTTCGTAGACCTCGCTCTTGCGACCCGGAATCTGGGCGGTTTTGCTCAGCGTCCGCTGAAGCAAATCCATGTGCAATTCAATCATATTGACGAGAACCACGTTATGCGTGGCTTTGGCGATCGACAGGTGAAACGCCTGATCCGGCTTCGAACGATCCTCCGCATTTTGATCGATCTGTCCCCATGCTTCAAATGCAGCCACAATCTCGGCAATATCCTCATCGGTTGCCCGCTTCGCCGCCAGCTCCACGATTCCCGTCTCGAACAATTCCCGCGCCTCCAGCAATTCTATAATGGTAGCGCGTTCAATATTGTCCAGAATGCGGCTTCGATCCTCGGCTACATCCAGTGCTTTGCTCAGGAAACGTCCGCCGCCCGGTCTGGCTTCAATCAGCCCCTCGCGTTCCAGAATGCGAAAGGCTTCTCGCAATGTTCCGCGGCTAATGCCAAACGATTGGGCCAGCTCCCGTTCTGTCGGAAGAACGTCTCCCGGAGCCAGATTCCCTTCCAGAATCAGATTCTTGATCTGTTCGATAACATCCTCGTACACCCGATGATATTTAATCTTCTTAATGGTCATATGACTACCCTCTCTATCCCTACTTGCGCAAACGATAATTGGGTGATCCAATTAACCGCATGTTTAGCATAAACGCATCTGAAAAGGCTGTCAAGCATAAAAATAGCGCTTTCATTGCTGTTTTATAGGTATATAATGCCTTATTTACGTTGTGTACCGGATAATTGGGTGACCCAATTATCTTCATTTGTCCCTATTTGTCCCTATTTGTCCATACCGTCGAGTATGGATTACTTCAAATATGAGATAAGGTTTTGGATCCAACATCGATTATAAATCCCAAGACAAAATAACCCTGGCTTTGGACAGGAATCCATGACAGGGTTTATGCTCTCTAGAAAATCCAATGTTAGGATTGCGGTCTTCGTTTTGCCAACATCCATCTAATACTTCCATATAAGCTGCCTAATACAATAAAGCCTCCCATTACAGCCACGGTAAACCATTCGCTATTGCGCTCGATCATTCCAAAAGCTACCTGAGCCTGGAGGGATTCCGCCTGTTCATATTGCAGAGCCAAATCTATATTCCGGACATGTCTCTGTGTTAGCACCATCCCTTGCAGCATCATAAATACAAAATAGCCTACATATATCGCTGCAGCAAACAGCACGGATTCCATCACTACACGTTTACGTGTCATTATGATTCTTCCTCTCTCCTTCTGACTTTCTAACCACAACCACTGTCCTTATATCCACTTCACAATCTCGCTGATCACACAAGCGGCCGGAATGATCACGAGCTGTGCCAGCATGGTTCCAAAAAACCTTGAAACCATCAGCATCGTATATACTTTGCCAAGCTGGTCCCTCGCTTCCTCGTTCCGAGTTGCCTTGTCGGTAATCAAGCCAAGCTGGGGATCGATAAATATCGTTAAAATAATCGTCGCGATTCCGTTGATTAACCCGGACGCTTGAGATGCTGTAGTGCTGTACTGAGGGATGAGATGAGCTGCGTACAGGGACGACAGAACACCGACTGTGTAAAAAGCCGTGACCACAATATTCAGCATAATAAACCGTTTAGGTACCCCTAAGTAACGAAACTGACTCCATTTCAAATTGGGCTTTCTTATGTAATGCCTTGTGTTCTTGAGCTGTCCAATGGTCACGCTTGATACCAGCTTCGGAATCGATCCGGCGACCTCCAGCTTGCTGATGACTCTGCTGAACAGATTGACGAAGGTAGGAAACAACGCGATTGCAACAATCGTTCCGATCGAGGCGGCCAACAAAATCGCCCTGAAATAGGAGAGCACGTCAAACGAAGGATCCACTTTCGCATAATCAACAAATTTGGCCGTCAGCGGGGCTTGAACTAAGTTGGACGTTCGGGAAACCAGCACAATGATCCCCGTCAACGATAATGCAACAGCAATCTTGTTTAGCTTCACCCCCGCATATCTTGCGGAGTATGACAAGGTTTCCGCCGTATGAATAATCATGGTCAGTACAAACACAACGATCAAGCTCTGTATCATAGAGGTTTCCTCCCCACCTGATGTTGGTCAAAACGTCGAACCCTATACTGTCGCCCTTGACCAATGGGGTCTGCAAGCTCCAGCCCACTCTTTATATCTATCCGATTTGCTATCGGATTAGTACGTGCCCTCCCTGCTCTTCCAGCATCACTTTCCATTAGCCATGCCGAATGATAGATCCATAATTAACGCTGACTCGGCTGTGCGTCTCGGACGACAGACGAATCGCATCCAGAACAGCTTGTACCCTGTGGCCATCCACGAAATACGGCATATTCAACGTTGATGGGTTTGCATTTATACTGTGGTATATCCCATCTATCATCTGATAAAAACCGTTATAGTAGTGCGCCGCTGGTGCCTCCAGATCCGTAGGCGGTTGGAACGTCTCAATATCGACAGACTCAAACGCCCCGCCAAAACTGCATTCGAGAGAACGGTCATCTCGCATGATCAGCGTTCCCTTGGTCCCGTAAATCTCCAACGTCCAACCCATGCCACGAATTCCCGGAAAAAATACATCCGCAAGGAGAGAGGCTCCGCCCTTAAAACGCCCCGAAAAAGTAAAGGCATCTTCCGCGTCCCTAAGCTCAAGCCCTTCATCTCCGTTATAGGCCGAGATCTGAATTCTCAGGTCGCCGTACACTTCCGTAATCTCTTCGTCCATCCACCATAAGAGTGAATCTACCATATGCGAACCGATCGCAAACAGGAATCCACCTCCATCCTCACGGCGTGCTTCCCATCCCCGGTAAGAATTAGCCATTAGGGAATACCCGGGGAAGCTTCCTGTATATTTGATATGCTGAATGTCTCCCAGCTCTTTACCCTGCAGCATGTGCTTTATTCGCTGCCGAATCGGCGTCCATCTCCATTGAAAATTAACGAAACCTTGTCGATCCACCCGTTCCGACTCACTCAGCATTTGTAACGTTTGCTCCGTATTCATGCCCAGAGGCTTCTCCGTCAGGACATGGTGGCCGGATTGCAAGGCGAGCATCGTCATTTCATAATGATGGACCGGTGCCGATACGATCGATATCAGATCCAACTGCTCATTCTCCAGCATCTCACGCCAATTCCTGTAATACGGAATTCCATTCCACGTGCGGCCCTCCGAGCGTTGTCGATGGACACTGGCAATGGATTTCACCTCCATCCCCGGGTGCATCCGAAAAATGGGAGCATGAACGCAACCGCCAAATCCGGTCCCTATGATTCCTACTGACAATGTCTTCATCCTATGGAACCTCCTAACATCAAGCTGCCCGCTTGATGTTATTTTAACATTATTTCCCTCCCTCGTATCCTGCGATTTTGACCAAGCGAACCTTTCCAAGATCAATGTACTCCCGCATCCCCGAGGTTTAAGTTTAAACGGTTGTTGCTTAGATAATAATGGGAAAGATAGAGGCTTATGCTTATACGACGCTAATGCTGGCTTAACAGGGGGATTAACATGTGGAACATGGTGCTTTCCTACCTTCCGGATTGGAAGGTTTTTATGCAGGGTTTCATCGCATTTATGATTCCGTATATGATCTCAAGGCTTTTTAAATGGATTCATAACTCAAAGGAAGACTGAGGAAATGGCAGGTATTCACAATGAAACAACATGAGAGCGAAAAAAACAAAACATTGAATTCTGCTCAACCCTCATTAGAGCATTTTACGGGGAAATTCGCCTTGGATCTTGAACTGGTGAGAAAAGAAATCGGTCATAACTCGGATGTGCACTTTAGGGAGTTTCACATGGGAGGCACAGGCATTTGTGCAGCCATCATTTTCGTAGAAGGACTGTCGGATAAAGAACTCATCGACAAACATATTATGAAATCTCTTATGGTGAGCTTCTCCGAAAAAAATAACCCAGATCCATCTTCTGTGCTAGGGGCCATTTCTAAAGAGTTTATTAAAAATCAAGTTCTTACCATTAGTGAAGTAACAGAAGCACCTCATGTAAACGACTTGGTGTCCAAGGTATTGACAGGTTCGACCGCATTGTTAGTGGATGGTGTGCAGAATGTGCTCATTCTCGGTACAACCAAAGGGAAATCGCGCAGTATTGAAGAGCCGACTTCGGAACCATTGGTTCGAGGTCCACGGGTAGGTTTCACGGAATCGTTAAGTGATAATACCGCCCTTTTACGACAGCATGGTGACAACTACAACTTATCCATCATCAAGTTTCAAGTCGGACAACGTTCGAAAAAAGAACTTGTCATCGCCTATATCAAAGACATGGCAGACCCTGCTTTGGTGGAAGAGGTCCAGGCAAGAATCAAAAAAATAAATATGGATGATGTACCGGAATCAGGCTATGTAGAGCAGCTGATCGAGGATAATTACCTCAGTCCTTTTACACAAGTACAGAATACGGAGCGTCCCGACCGCGTTTACAGTGCCTTGATGGAAGGACGAGTTGCGATTTTGTTGGATGGGACACCCTTCGCTCTGATCGTTCCGGTTTCATTTAGTATGATGCTGCACTCACCAGAGGACTATTACGATCGTTGGTTACCTACTTTTCTCATCCGTCTATTGCGCTATTTCGCGGCCCTTATCTCGCTTTTTGGACCCTCCTTGTATATTTCGTTTGTCTCGTTTCACCAGGGATTGATCCCAACCAAACTGGCCTTGTCTATCATGGGCACGAGGGAAGGCGTACCATTTCCCGCACTAATCGAAGCACTGATTATGGAAGTCGCGATCGAGATTTTGCGGGAGGGTGGGCTGCGATTGCCTAAACCCATTGGTCCGGCCATGGGTATCGTCGGTGGATTGGTCATAGGAGAAGCTGCCGTACAAGCGGGGATTGTCAGCCCAATTATGGTGATCGTGGTGGCGTTAACCGCCATTTCCTCCTTTGCCATCCCTCAATACAGCGCTGGAATTACGTTTCGCATGCTTCGTTTTATAGCCATGTTTTTCGCTGCTGTGTTTGGATTATACGGGGTCGTTCTGTTTTTCCTTTTCCTTTGCAGCCATCTAGTAAGGTTGGAGAGTTTTGGTGTTCCCTTTGTCACTCCGATCGTTCCTTATCGAGTAAGTGATTGGAAAGACTATATGATTCGTATGCCACTTGTGAAGATGAAACGCCGTCGGAAGGCGATACATAGGAAAGACTCCATCCGCAAAGGATAGCTCTCTATGAAAGGAAATAAACAACATGTTGGGTAGTCCAAAAGAACAAATTACGAATTCACAAGCAGTTGTTATCCTCGTTAACTATATTCTTGCAGCCGGGATCCTCACCCTCCCCCGAACATCTGTGGAGAAAGTGAAAACACCGGATGTGTGGATCACCGTTATTTTGGGCGGGATGATCGCCATGATCGTGGGGTTGATCATCGTGAAATTAAACCAGCGATTCCCCGAAAAAACCTTCTATCAATACAGCCAAGAAATTGTAGGAAAATGGGTGGGCGGGTTCCTCAGTTTACTTATTATCGGCTACTTTTTTACCATTTCTGCATACGAAGTCAGAACCATGGCAGAAGTAACCGGCCTTTTTTTGCTGGAAGGCACCCCCACCTGGGCCATTATCCTGCCTTTTATGTGGATAGGTCTCTATCTGATCATAGGCGGAATAAACACGATCGCCCGTTTGTTTGAAATCATATTCCCTATTACAATCGTCATTTTCTTACTGGTTGCCTTTTTGAGCTTAGGCATATTTGAGATGGATAATCTCCGTCCCGTATTAGGATTGGGAATTGGCCCCATGCTAAAAGGAATAAAGACAACCGCTCTTGCATTTTTAGGTTCTGAAATTATGCTGCTCCTTGTAGCGTTTATGAAACAGCCGGACAAAGCCGTAAAAGTTGTTTTAGTTGGAGTATTCATCCCCTTGCTCTTTTACGTCATCACCGTTGTTATGGTCATAGGAGCCCTGTCTATCGATGGAGTGGTCACAAGTACATGGCCTACACTTGAGCTTATGCGAAGTTTTGAAATCCCCGGTTTGATCTTTGAACGTTTTGAATCTTTGCTGCTTGTGATATGGATTATGCAAATATTTACGACCTTTACCATTACCTACTATGCGGCAGCTTTAGGGCTAGCGCAGCTCTTCAAAAAGAAGATTCATCCCTTTACATATGGCTTGATTCCGATTATTTACGTCATTGCGATGGTTCCAAAAAATATCAATGACCTCTTTAAACTGGGGGATATCATCGGCAATGTCGCGTTATTATTATTTGCTGTACTGCCATTCATCTTACTTCTAGTATCGAGTTTGAGAGGTGGAAAAGCATGAAGCACATCACGATACGGTTCCTCTTGAGTGCGCTGTTGATTCTTATACTCCTACCTCTTACAGGTTGCTGGAGCAAAAAAGAAATTGAAGATCTGGGCCTCATTGTAGGCACTTCTTTGGATTTGGAAAAACAAGGGTGGCCTCAAGAAGAGTCAGCGGGACAAGCAGGCGGGCGTCTTAACCGGGATCGAATTACGATAACCAATCAATTTGTCACCTCAGAAACAACAGGAAAAGGAGCAAAAACAGGTTCATCACCGCAAAAAGCTTACAATAACGTTTCTGAAACAGGAGATGCGATCCTGCCAACTTTACGCAATATGGTATTAAGAATCGACAAACGTGCCTTTGCCGAACATTCAAAAGTGATAATCATTGGAGAGGACCTTGCGCGTACCTTGGATATGCAAAAGATTTTGGATTTTTTTATTAGAGAACAAGAGATGAGACCAAGCGGCCTCCTTCTAATTGCTCAAAACCGTGCGAGTAAAACACTAGAATCGAAAAAACCGATGGATATCCCAGCATTCCGACTCGTTGAAATGACACACGGTCACGGAAGAACCACCAAAATTTTACCTCCCACTACACTTACCAAAATAGAGGGGAAGCTGCATTCCGGAGCCAGCTTTCTTTTGCAAAATGTCGTCTCGTCATCCAATGGAGAAACGAAATTTTCAGGAGCTGCCGTCATTGAAGGGAAAACGAAAAAACTACGTGGTTTTTTGAATGAAAAGGAAATAGAGGGCTTAACGTGGATAACCGGAAAGGGGAAAGGCGGTTTGGTTAAAAGCGTTGATAAAAAGACAGGTCAGCCTGTTATATACGAAATATTGTCTATGAAAAGTAAAATTAAACCTCATGTTGATGGAAACAATATCTCGTTTAATATAGAAATCGAGTCTGAAGGAAGAATTGCCGAGCATTGGGTCGTTTCGGAGAAAACCATCGAAACTGAATTTTTGAAAAGAGTGGAAAAAGCGATTGAAGACGAGGTTGAACGTTTGGTAAAGAATGTACTCGATAAAATTCAACATGAATACAAGACAGACGTTTCCGGTTTCGGAAACAAATTAAGAATTAAGTATCCTCATATATGGAAGACAGCCAAAAAAGATTGGGATCAAACATTTAGTGAGGTTCCGATCCAGTATGAGGTAAAAATAACGATCAAAGATTATGGGACGTCCGATGAATGAGTTCGCTGTATATCCTTCTTCATCCCAATGGTAAATCGCTGAAAGCCCAGCTTCTCATAATACGGTTCCAGCCCTTCCTCACACATCAGTTGCGGGAAGACCCGGGACTTCTCGCAATGTTCAACCAATCGATGGAGGATCTGTCGGCCGATCCCTCTGGACCGATAATCCGGATGTACGCCTAATCCGCATATAACGCCGGTAATAACCCCATCGGAGATCAAACGTCCCATGCCTACCAATCTCCGTCCTTCATATGCATAGATGGCATACCAGCTCTGCAAGCACATGGTTTTCAATTCCGTAACGGAGAGATGAATGGAGTTCCAACCTAGCGAAGCATACAAAGCCTCTAGTTGACGAAAGTCCTCAGGCGGCTCTGAGGTATATGTCACAGTCTGTACCATACAATCACCATCCTTTAGGATCTGGTTACCGGATACGCCATAACACTCATCAAGGCATTCTCAGCCTGAGTGGAATCGAGACGGCTGTATTGAACAAATACGGGTGCACTGCTCGTAACTTCCATGGCATAGGGAATACCTGGAGGAATACCTTGCCCGCCGTCCGTTTGAAGCGAGCTGGTTCGTATGTGCTTGGTTCTTCTTGCTGGTACGATGGTTTCCATTCCCAGCAATGGATCACGATCCTCGAAGTAAGCATGAATCGTAACCACAACGTCCTGCTCGGTTAAGTTCAACACACAGACGGATTCATGACTGGTTAGTTCTCCGCTGCTTTCAGGAGGGATATACCCGTCGGGAATAATCCATTGTTTTTCACCTTTTGACATGCGTTTCACTCCTCGCAACTCATCGATTTAGGCTGCATAAATAAAAATACATTCGCTATGGACACCGAAAATTCCTTTAATCCTCGTTCCGACCCATCAGGCTAGCGCAAAAACAGAGACAACGGCTGGAGTCCAAGCGCCTTCAAACGGCGAGCCACCATGTCGGCCAACCGGGCCGCACCGCGCTCTTGAAAATGAGTGTTGTCCGTTACACCCTGCGGAAACAGAAGAAACTCCCCTGGCCTCCCCCACATAAACACGGATTTGGTCCCTTCGGGACCCAGCTGGTTAAAATACTCCAAACTCAGCGCAGCCAAATCGATTAAGGGTATACGCTCCTCATCCGCCAGTTCCCGCACCGCCGTGATATAATCGCCATGCGTATCCTCCAATAACCCCTTGCTATCAAAATAACGGCGGTGAACGGGCGTTACCAGAATCGGAGTCGCCTGTTTCTCCCGGCAAACATCCACGTATTTCTTCAAAGAATCCTTGTATGTCGAAAAAGGCTCGGTATACCTCTCCTCATCCCGCTTTTGATCGTTATGGCCAAACTGAATCAGCATATAATCATGAGGCTTCATCTTCTCAGATATTTGCTCCAGAATTCCCTCCGTAATAAAACTCTTGGAGCTTCGGCCGGAACGGGCATAATTGCTTACAGCCGCATCCGCTTTAATATAAGCGGGCAGCATTTGCCCCCACCCGGCATAGGGATAACCGTCAGCCGGTTGGTTCGTTACCGTTGAATCCCCCGCCAGAAACACATGGCAAGCATGCGGCGCAGGTGCCACTTCCAAAGCATTAATCCGGGGAGCACGGCCCGAGAAGGTCAATACGATTTTGCCTTGAACAGCCGGCACCGTCACACTAAATCGTTCAAAGTGACCTGCCGGTATGCGTTTCCCATCCAGCAGCATCTGCCCTTCCGTTCCCCGAATGGAGGTTTCGGTATCAAACCAGGCATCGCCGATCAGTAGATGCAGGGTGTACAAGCCATCGATCACATCGACCTGAAACGCAGCATGCAGTGGTATTACAAAATCTCGCATTAACGCCTTCTCCCCTGCCCGATTCACAGCGGATAGGTGAGATAAAGAATGGAATCCAAAGCCAAGTTCCGGACTATATAAGGTTTCAGCGGTTATTTTGGTATGTTCGTGGCCCGGCGCTTCCGTACCGAAATCGAATTTATACCTGCATTGCAACGAACTTCACCTCCCTTTGTCGCTTTCATCTAAAAACATTATCGTATGGGAGCCCCCCTAACATAAATTCAAATAACCGACCTCCTTGTTCAAATAACCGACTACCTGACGAATCTTTGATATTGATATTCCAGATGCTGTAATAACGATGTCTATGTTGACAGCGTTTACAACCCGGTACATAATGTGTACACGACATTTTAGGCCCCTGCGCAAGGAGACGTTGCCGTGCAAAAATGGATGACGATCTATAAAAATATGAAAATCAAAAATAAGCTTTCCCTTCTTATCAGCTTAATCGTTGCGATGGCATTTACCTTCGCCGTCATCGTCCAGCAATATGCATTCTCCATCTACGACGAGCAGCTTTACCTCAAATCATCACAGGTCTTACACCTGTCCTCCTCTGCGATTGAGTCAGAGCTCGAACGGATCGAACAGTTGTCCTTCAACATCATGACCGATACCCAGATTCAAAATATGTTACGTTCCATCGCCGGGAGCGACTCCGACTATGACCGTCTCATCCTGCGGCAGCATTTGGTGGACCGCCTCCTGAATTATGTAGGCTCCGAGCCGATGCTGTATTCCATCCATCTGATCGATTCCTACGATAAACAGCAGGATGTCGGCAGTGTCGTCCCGATTAATCCCGCCAAAAAGAAGTTTATTCTTCAGCTTGCCGGAGATGCGGATGGAGAAGAACGCTGGGTGTACCCGGACGAAACGGATTCGGCTCTTGTACTTTCCCGGGAAATAAGATCCTACTCCGGAACCTTATTCGATCTTAACTACTTGGGAACCATCATTATTCGGATCAATATGGACAAAATCGTCCGGAAATCCGCCGGCGGAGAAGGCGACCTGATCGTGACCTCGGGTGCGGATGTGATCTACCCTGCAACGCCGCACTTTGATCCGTCGGTCATTCAATTCTCCCTGTCATCCGGAAACGGGTACCTTACCCGCGAAATCGATGGCCATACCTACTTCATTGCACATAACCGATCGGGCAACACGGGGTGGACGTATATGAATGTCACGCCTTTTAATCAGACCTTCAAGCAAATCATATTCATTAAAGAGCTTGTCATCATCGTGTTTACCGTTATCTTCGCGATTGCGATTCTGCTCGGCATCCGGTTCAGCCGAGGCCTGACACGTCCTATCGAAAGTCTCATCTCTCGGATGAAGCTTGCGGAAAAAGGAAACTTTGCGGAAGCCAACGTACTGCCTCAGGACGCTGCTCCTGTCGCCATGAACGAGCTGGGCCTGCTGCATCGGACGTTCCGTCTCATGATCGAGAGAATCAATGCGCTGATTACCGAGAACTATTCGAACCGGCTGTTAATCAAAGAGACCGAGTTCAAAGCGCTGCAAGCGCAAATCAACCCCCACTTTCTGTATAACACGTTGGAATCCGTGAACTGGCTGGCGAAGATGAACAAGCAAACCCAAATCTCCGACATGGTGCAGGCCTTAGCCTTCCTTCTTCGTAACTCCGTCAGCTTGAAAGAGCCAATTCTGACACTGGGAGAGGAACTCGAGATTGTCCGAAACTACGTCATTATTCAGAAGTTCCGGTTTGAAGACCGCCTAGATTTCACGATGGATGTGAAGGAGCAGGATTTGCAGCGCAAAATTCCAAAGCTGTCCCTTCAGCCACTGCTTGAAAATGCGATTCATTATGCGCTGGAGCCATCCGTTAACCCTTGCCGAATAACGTTGTCCTGCAAGGAGACTCCTTCCGCTTTCTGCGTCATGGTTGAGGATGACGGCCCCGGCATGCCGCCGGATACATTGACCCGATTGCGAAACGGCGACTTGGCTACCAGCGGTAACGGGATTGGACTGTTAAACATCGATGAACGGATCAAGCTGGCTTTTGGCGACCACTACGGTTTAACCATCGACAGCGGATCGGGTCTTGGGACCCGCGTAATTCTGTCTTTACCCAAATAACGGAGGGATTCGGATGTACAAAGTTCTGCTCGTGGACGATGAACGAATTATTCTGGACGGCATATCTCAAATGGTGGACTGGAAGGCATATCGAACCGAGCTGGCGGGTACCGCCCAGAACGGAATTCAAGCGTATGAGAAAATCGTCAGGGAGAGCCCGGATATCGTCGTTTGCGACATTCGCATGCCCGGGCTGGATGGGCTTGAGCTCGTAGCCAAAACCTATGCCTCCCATCCACATATCAAATTTGTGCTGCTCTCCGGTTACGGCGAATTTGAATATGCCAACCGTGCCATGCAATACGGCGTGAAGCATTACCTGCTCAAGCCGACCGACGAGGTCAAGATCGGAGGGGCGCTGAAAGAGGTCACTGACGAGCTGACCCTGAACGAAAACAAGGAGTCTTTTATCCAGGAGATGAAAGGCCGACTTCGAAAGGTGCTGCCTCATGTCAAAGAACAGGTGCTCAAGGAGTTTGTCACCAACAAAACCTATGGACGCCATGACTTGGAGGAGTACCGAAGCCTGTTCGAAACGAATTTCGATCAGCCCGTCCGTCTGCTGTTGTTCCAGCTGGAGGGCATCGTTGAATATGAGCATCAATTCGCCGTGAAGAACATTGCCGAGGATCTGTTGGACACAACGCTCCTGAGTACGACGATCGGGCAGCATGTACTGGTGCTCATTGAGAACCAAAAAGATCAACAGCGGCTCCATCAACAGCTGCAGGATATCCGGTGTACTTTTAAACAGTATTACAAGATGGACGTAACGATCGCGATCAGCGATCCCGGACCTGTTACCCTGGCTCGAAACCTGTACCGGGATACGCTGCAATGCCTGAACTACCGCTTCTATCTAGATGAGAGCGGGATGATCACTACAGAAGACACGCTTCACGCCGGCGGCTTGGAAGGAACGTTTGTCCTCGACGAGGAACGACTCTGCATGCCGGTCCGATCCGGCCACCGCAATGAAGCGGAGCTGGCCCTGACCGAATTCGTCCAGGAACTGAAGCGTGCGCAGCTGAGCATCGAGATGACCAAATCCTATATCATTCAGCAATACGTGTCCCTCATCCGGCTGACCGATCCGGACCAGATGCAGGAACGTTACGCGCGGATCCCGGAAATCGCCGAAATGAGCACGCTCCAAGCGATTCAAGCCGTACTGGAAGAAACGGTACGGGAAATCACGCTGCGAAACTTCGAGCAGAACAAAGTCAAGTATAATGCCATCGTCCGCAAGGTAGTTGAGATTATCGAGGAGCAACTGGGAAACTCGGAGCTTACACTCAATCTGGTGGCAAACGACATGCTGTATATGAACGCCGACTATCTTGGCAAGCTGTTCAAGAAGGAGACCGGTGAGAAATTCTCCAATTACGTGATGAAACTACGGATGAAGCGCGCAACCGAAATGATGGCAAGCGATCCCGATATCAAGATTTTTGAAATGGCCGAGCGGCTCGGTTTCGGTGATAATCCTCAATATTTCAGCCAGGTGTTCAAGAAACAGATCGGGTGCACTCCCTCCGAATATATGAAAAAGAGTGATTAACTTGTACGTACATCTCTGCTTTTTAAACAAATTGCACGGTTTTTTTCCTTACTCTTTCCCCGGGGAAACAAGATAATTGGGAATGTAAGCACTAACAATTGAAACGATATAAAGTGGTTTATCAACAAAGGGGAGGAAATGGAATGAAAAAAGTGTTAAACGCGGTTCTAATGTTTTCCCTGATCGGAAGCTTGATTGGCTGTTCGGGCGGCGGCGCTGCCGAACCACCAGCCAGCGGCGGAACCGGAACGGAGACACCGCCGGCGGCTGCAAGCGATAGCAAGGATCCGGTCAAACTCCGCATTGCTTGGTGGGGCGGACAGTCCCGGCATGATTATACCTTGAAGGTCATTGAAATGTATGAGTCCCAGAATCCGCATGTTACGATTGAGCCGGAGTACGCTCCATTTGATGACTACTGGAAAAAGCTTGCTCCCCAAGCGGTGGCTGGCGGACTCCCGGACATTATTCAAATGGACATCTCTTATCTGAATCAATATGCTGGCCGGAATCAGCTCGCGGATTTGAAGCCGTTCACCGAGAGCGGCGAGTTGGATGTCGCCGATGTCAGCGAGAATGCGCTGAGCGGCGGTGAGGTCAACGGTAAGCTCGTTGCCATGAACCTCGGCGTGAACGCACTTCAGACCACTTTCGACGTTGAGACGATGAAGAAGAACGGTATCGATATTCCATCCAAAGAGTGGACTTGGGACGACATGGACACAATGGGTGCCCAAGCCAAGGAAAAAGGCCTGCAAATCGGAGGCTTTGCTTACCGGCATGACGTCTTCTTCCCGTACTACCTAAGAACCATCGGCCAGAAAATGTACAGCGCTGACGGTAAAACGATCGGATACAGCGACGATAAGCCTTTTATCGATTATTTCACCCGCTACCAGAAATGGTACGACAACGGATATATCCTGTCTCTGGACAAGGAAGCCCAGAAGAAAGGCGTAGCAGAAGAGGATGAAATTGTCCTTGGCAACTCCATATCGGGCACCGGCTGGTCCAACCAATTCCTTGCCGTGGCCAATCTGGTCACCGATCGCCCGTTGGAGCTGAATCCGATGCCAGGCCCTGGAACGAAGGATGGTCTTTTCCTGAAACCTTCGATGTACTTCTCGGTCACCGAAACGTCCAAGCATAAAGAGGAAGCCGCTAAATTCATCAGCTTCTTCATTAACGACATCGAGGCCAACAAGCTGATTAAGGGCGAGCGCGGCGTTCCCGTATCCGCCAAGGTGAAGGAAGCGCTCAAGCCGCTCCTCTCGGAGAACGAAGCCAAAATTTTCGACTATGTTACTTGGGCTGAGGCCAACAGCACACCAGGTGATCCGCCTAACCCGATTGGCGCGGTGGAGATCGAGAAGCTGCTGCGAGATCTCAGCGAACGCATCCTGTTCAAGAAAATCTCGATCGAAGATGCCGCGGCCGAGTTCCGCAAGGAAGCGAATGCCATCTTGGCCAGATCTCAGCAATAACCAGGACACGGCTAGACAAGGCATCTCCGGCACATCTTTCCCGTGCAAGAGATGCCTTTTTACATCAGTGACCCCTGCACGGGGCGCAACCAAATCTGAATCGTAGGGGTTGAAATCTATGAAGAGGCTCCGTGAGAACGAGCACATCACCGGTTACGTGTTTTCAGCGCCGTTCGTTCTTGGTTTTCTCATCTTTACCTTATATCCAATCCTCTCGTCCCTGTATTATTCGTTCACCAATTATAATCTGATGGAAGCGCCAAGATGGCTGGGCATAGGGAATTATGAACGATTGTTCCTCGAGGACGACAAAATCGGCAAGTCGTTTCAGGTCACGTTCACCTATGTATTCGCCAGCGTTCCCCTTCGCCTCATATTTGCCCTCTTCGTTGCCATGATTCTGAATACCGCAACCAAGGCCGTAGGGCTGTACCGCTCCGCCTTCTACCTGCCTTCACTCATCGGCGGAAGCGTGGCCGTGGCCATCATGTGGCAGCAGATCTTCGGCGACAAGGGACTCGTGAACTCTGCCCTGTCCCTCTTCGGGATCCACTCCACGACCTCTTGGATCGGGAATCCCAGCACGGCGCTTTGGACGCTGATTGCATTGTCCATCTGGCAGTTCGGCTCTTCAATGATTATTTTTCTGGCCGGCTTGAAGAATATCCCAAGGGATTACTACGAAGCCGCCAGCGTGGACGGCGCCAACGCGGTCCATCGCTTTTTCAAAATTACGCTGCCTATGCTCAGTCCGATTATTTTGTTCAATCTGACGCTCCAGACGATTTCAGCGTTCCTGACCTTCACCCCCGCCTACATCATTTCGCGCGGAGAAGGCGGACCGCTCGATCAAACGCTGCTCTATTCGCTTTATTTGTACCGCAAGGCGTTCTCGCATTTTGAAATGGGTTACGCGTCAGCGCTTGCCTGGATCATGCTCATTATCGTCGGTATCCTGACCCTGCTCATCTTCAGATCATCCACCCGCTGGGTTCATTACGAGTCGAAAGGAGATTGACGATTATGACCAAATCCAGACGTGTTCTCTACCATACCCTGGTCGGATTGTTCGCCCTCGGCATGACCTATCCGATTCTGTGGCTGGTGGCAAGCTCGCTTAAACCGAACCATGAAATATTCACGACGGCTTACAGCCTGATTCCGAGTCGGCTGGAATTCTCGAATTATGCTACGGGCTGGAAGGGATTCGCCGGGACCACCTTCGGCACCTTCTTCAAGAACTCGTTCATCATTGTCATCATTTCCACCATGGGTGCCGTCGCTTCCTCTGCGCTTGTCGCCTTCGGCCTGGCTCGGACCAAGTTCTTCGGACAGCAGTTCTGGTTCGCCTGCATGATGATTACGATGATGCTGCCCCATGATGTCGTGATCGTTCCGCAATATGTGATGTTTGCCAAATTCGGCTGGCTGTCTTCCTTTAAACCATTAATTGTTCCCCAATTCTTCGGCATTCCGTTCTTCATCTTCCTGATCATGCAATTTATCCGCACCATTCCGAAGGAACTGGACGAAGCCGCCAAAATTGACGGATGCAGCAAGTACGGGATTTTCTTCCGGGTCGTTGTGCCGCTGATCGTGCCCGCTCTCATTACGTGTTCGATTTTCTCCTTCTACTGGAGATGGGATGATTTCATCAATCCGCTCATTTATTTGAACAACCCGGAGAAATATCCGGTGTCACTTGCCTTGAAGCTGTTCCTTGACGGCGAGTCGCTTAATAACTGGGGCGGCATGTTTGCCATGGCTACCTTATCGCTGCTGCCGGTCGTCATCGTCTTCTTTATCTTCCAGAAATACATCGTGGAAGGGATCAGCACGACGGGATTGAAAGGGTAATTCATACACATCGACGCAATTGAATATGAAGGGAGTTTTAACAATGGCTGCACTTGTATTTGATGATCAACAGATTGAGAATGTCATAGACCGCGTGGTTGACCGGACCTTTCGCATGGATTTCAGCTGGGATTGGCCGGGCGGGGTTGCCTTTTACGGAGTATGCGAGGCCTATAAGGCCACTGGCAAAAAGGAGTATCTGGAACAACTGAAAGCCTGGGTCGACGAAAACATGGAGGAGGGGCTGCCGAAGCTGTCCGTCAACGGCGTCTCCATCGGCCACTCCCTCCTCACCTTGTACGAGGTTTATGAGGATGAGCGTTATATCGAAACGGCCAAGGAAATGGCCGATTATCTCACGCATGATGCGCTGCGTTTCGGCAACGGCATCTTTCAGCATACGGTGAACTCCGAAACGTATAACTTTCCGGAACAGGCGTGGGTCGATACCATGTTCATGGCAGGCTACTTCCTGCTTCGGATTGGCGTGATGCTGGACCGGGAGGATTACTTCGAGGATGGCTTGAAGCAGTATCACGGCCACGAGGATTGCCTGCAGGATCCCGTCACAAATCTCTATTATCACGGCTGGGACAATATCGCCGGAAACCATATGTCAGGCGTCTTCTGGTGCCGGGGCAATGCCTGGGCTGCCATCACGATGGCCCGTGCTCTGGAGCTCGTCCCGGTAACGCATCCCTCCTTCATGATCATCGAAGGCTCGCTGCGCGACCAGCTTAGCGCCCTGGTCCGGCTGCAGCATGAATCCGGCCTGTGGCATACGATTACAACCGATCCGCAATCTCCGCTGGAAACGTCCGGCTCAGCCGGTATCGCTGCTGCCCTGCTCGCCAAAGGACGCATCTACAATAAATACACGCAGAAATCGATTGACGGGATCTTGTCCAAGATCACCGAGGATGGTACCGTTACCGGCGTCTCCGCGGGAACGGCCGTCATGAAGGACGCCGCGGGATACAAAGGCGTGCCCGATAAGCGGATACAAGGCTGGGGTCAAGGCCTGGCATTAACCTTTCTCGCAGAAGTGCTCAAGATCAAGGACAATCCTTATTGATGAAATGCGACACAAAAAAGGCAGGATTGGAGAGGAGAAGTTCACCTCTACAGCCTGCCTTTGGTTTATGCAATTTAACGCGACTCTGCGACTACGCTTCTTATCTATTGTCCCCTGTCTCGTCCTCGCCGCTATCCTTCTTCTGCTCTTCAGTCTTCTTCGGATGCGGCGTTCCGTCAAGTCCGTAGACTTCGTCATAAGCGTCGAATATCTTCCTCGCAATCGGCGCGGCGCTTTGCGAGCCGAAGCCGCCTTCCGGCACAACGACGGCCACCGCCAGCTTCGGATTATCCCGCGGAGCAAAGGCGATGAAAACACCGTTATCAAGGTTAACACCTTTATATGATTGCTCGGATGTACCTGTTTTGCGGGCAAAGTCGTATTTAAAATCTTCGAAGGCTGCAAGACCCTGTGTATTCATCCCCCGCTTGACGGTCTGCCAGTATGCCTTGGGGAATTCAATCTCATCCAGGACCTCGCGCCCGAATTCCTTGACCACGTTGCCATCCTGATCCGTGATTTTGCTGACCAGCTGCGGCTTGATCCGCTTGCCTTCATTCGCCAGCATGACGGTGTATTGGGCAAGTTGAAGAGGGGTGTATTTCCCCATCTGCCCGAAGGACGCATAAGCTAACGCAGCCAGATTACTTCCCGCTGCCTTCGTATCGGTATACTCTCCCCGGCCCTTTAATTCCCCGGGCAAGCCACTCCCCGTTACAACTCCAAGACCAAACTGCTCCATATACTGACCCCAGACCTCAACGCCCTTCTCCCCGCCATACTTATTGACTAACCTTTTGCCAATCATATCGATCATAAAAGCATTCGAGGATTGCTGGATAGCTTGTTGAGCTTTAATGGGGCCATTTCGATGTCCACCTGAGTTAGAGATCTTTTTTTCATGTCCTTCCCGACCAATGGATGCAAAGCCCTGATCGGGATACGTCTCATTAAGACCGAATAACCCCTCATTCAGCCCGATCAACACAGACAGCGGTTTAATGACGGAACCGAGATAGATCATGGATTCGAACCCATGTCCCGATCTGCCTGAGCCAAATATCGTGATCGTGCCGTTTCCTGTCGCATCCACGATTTCCTGCGTAATTTTGCCACCATTTACCCGCACATTCGAGTCGTAATCCGGCATGCTCGCCATCGCAACCACATGACCGGTATCCACCTCCATGGCGACCGCATATCCAGTTAAGGCATCCTTATGTAACTTACCCGATACCGGATGAGTATGAAGATATTGAAGCTGATCCATGATGGCCTGCTCCGTGGCAAGCTGAATGTCTTTATGAATCGTGGTGTGAATATCATGGCCTTTTTCAGGGGCGACCATCGTCGGTACGCCGTCCACCATATTCTGAGGATTGATCGGAATGCTGAGATACCCGCTCTTGCCGCGCAGTTCTTCTTGATACATCCGTTCCAATCCGTCATAGCCAATCCACTCTTCTTCCGTGTAGATCAAGCCGGGATTCTTCTGATCCTTGTTGCTCTGATCAATAGCCTCATAATCCTTAAGGTCTTTAGAGCCTCTGAACTTCTTTAGAAATCCGATCGTCTGAACGGCCACCGTATCCGGATCATAGTGCCTTACATTCTCCTCCACGATCTGGATGCCGGGGAACTTGGCGCGGTTCTCCATAAAATAAGCGATCTCTTCCTTCGTCAAATCGGACTTGATCCGTCTCGGCTCATATCCATGCTGCTTGATATACTCCAAATCCAAGGCGTCAATCACTTCTTTGACGGTCATCGGCTCCATGTCCGGATCCCCATACTTGTTAAACGCCTGGACAAGCCGCTTCGCTATCTCCTCCGCTTCCGGTCGGTTTTCTTTTCCTTTGTCCGTCTTCTTGCTGTAATCCTTCATCAGGGTGATGTATAGAGAATTTGAAGCCGTAGAGTAAGCAAGCTTCGTGCCGGATGCATCGATGATGGAACCTCGGATCGGCTGCAGCGGGAAATGCTTCTGCTCTCCGCCGGTTTCCTGACTCGCCAGCTCCGGTCCCTCAACGAACTGCAAGATGGCCATGCGAATGATGATGACGCAAAAGATAAGAAATGCACTAAAAAAGAAAATATTGATCCGTCCATTAAATCTTCGTTTCATTTCCGCTTCATCTGGTACGTCCTTATAAGGTTTAAAACCTATCACATTGTCTACGCTCCTTTATATGGTTTAATCCAGCCAAGTTGGCAAATGTGGCTGTTTCTCGAATTCGAAGATTCGCTGTAATTGTTCCTTCGTATTTCGTTCCTCAGACAGCGGAGGCAGTTCGTCCTGCCGGAAAAAACCGACCGCGGATGTTTCTGTCCCCACGCCTGCAGCTCCGCCCGTAATGTCGCAATGAATAAACATTTTGTACACATGGAAGGCAGATGGCGGATGGTTATGAAATTTCTTGTCTAATACGGCCAGCAGCCTCCCTGCACGCACGTCGTAACCGGCCTCTTCCTTCACTTCCTTCACCACGACCTCCGCAGGCGATAGTCCGATGTCCGCCCATCCTCCCGGCAGCGCCCAAGCTCCGTCGGCCTTTTCCTTCACCAGCAGCAGCTTTCCGTCTTGAAAAATAACGCCGCGGACATCCACCTTCGGCGTTTGGTATCCGGTTTCACTCGCAAACAGGGTACGAATCTTCTCGTCGCCTGCTTCGGTATACTCCTGCATGATCTTGATGCTGAGCTCCCTCAGCTGCTCAAACCGTTCCTTGTCATAGACATCCCTCGTATATTCCAGTCCGGCCTGGCTGATCGCCTGTATCTCTTTTGCCCAATCCAACCATTTTAGTGTCATAGATTCATCCCTCTTCGATTTCTTCTCATATATATAACGCCTGCTACTCACGATTGGTTTATAATGGAAGTGTTTGATTTCAAAATTATAACATATTTTCCGCCTGATTATGAGACGAGTGATATATTAAGGGGGCTTTATTACATGAAGAAAACCCGATCGGTTCTATATGTAATCCTGCTAATCGTTATGTTTGGTACAGGGTATTATGTCGGATCAAGGTCAGAGAATTTAAAACCGATCTCAAAGGACAATGCGCGCCAAGCCGTCTAGTCCCTATGGGTTAAGTCCGTCGAACCTCCGATGCCCAAGGTGACAATCGACGGCACCGAAATCGCGGTGCAGCGAGGCTGGTACCTTTATTCATGGTGCAACGGGGATAAGTGTTCGATGACGGATGCAGTCCGACCGGAGCTGAAGGATATAACACCTGTTGTTGTCAAAGGCGGTGTGGACATTAAAACAACGCCACCCGAAGGAATACATGGCTTCACCATCCTAAATCTGACGGATCCCGATAACGACGGATATACCGTACCGACAGTACCCGGCTCGTATCTGTACGAAATTCACTGTACATGGCCTCTGGATCAGGGACGCGCCAGCTTTTATTTTGCGGTAACGGTCCAATAGGGTAAGCAGCTCAACTAGAGCGATATCAGTGGACATAAAAAAAAAGATGACCTCTGACGAATTCAGAGGTCATCTGCTTGCTAGTTAAGTCCAAGACTGTTTTCTATGCACCTTCCACAAATCGGGTCACAGCACAAACGCCTGGAATGTTTCCTTTTTTCCATTAGGAATTCTTTCAGTCTTTCTCATCCCTTTGATTCGTTCGGATTAAGGCATACGCCAATTGTCCCGCCATCCCAAGGAATAAACCCGTACCAACGACAATATAGACCATCGTGAATGTTTTACCGAGCGGCGTCTGCGGCACGAATTCCGGATGACCTACCGTGCTCAACGTCACTACGCAGAAATATAGAGCGTCCAACACGGATAACCCTTCCTGCCTGGTATAAAACATCGTACCCGATAACAGCATAATGACAATCAGGACAAACAGCGCTACAAAATAACGCTGCTTAAACGCTCGAAATAAACCGCTGAAAAGACGTTTTAATGTTAGTAAAAAAGATAATCATCCCAAAAACCGTCCTATTCTCTAACTGGAGTATACGTTACATAAATCACATACAGCTATTATATCAGCGTTTATACCCTGCGCCCATCCTCACTTAGAGGCTAACCCTGAAGCGTCAGCAGCTCCCGGATTTCCGCCTCGGTCCAGCTTGGAAGCGACTCTCCTCCCGGTTGAACCAATTCCTCGATCAGATCCTTCTTCTTCTGCTGCAGAGCGACCATTTTATCCTCGATGGTATCCTGAGCCACCAGCCGTATCACCTGCACAACCTTCTTCTGTCCGATGCGATGTGCCCGGTCCGTCGCCTGCTGCTCCACAGCCGGATTCCACCAAAGGTCATACAAGATCACCGTATCGGCCCCGGTCAGGTTCAGCCCCGTTCCGCCTGCCTTCAGCGATATGAGGAACACTTCCCGTTCTCCCTCGTTAAAGCGTTGGCACAGCTCCACTCGCTCCGAGGCCGGAGTCTGTCCATCCAAGTAGAAAAACGGAATCCCCCGATATCCGAGCTCCCCGGCAATCAGATTCAGCATCCCCGTAAACTGGGAGAATACCAGCATCCGTCTTCCCGCAAGGCGACATTCTTCAATGGTTTCCATGAGCTGCTCAAACTTGGCCGAACTGCCCTCATAGCCTTCCACGAAAAGGGCCGGGTGACAGCAGATCTGGCGCAGACGGGTAATACCCGCCAGGATGCGAATCCGGCTCTTCTGAAAGCCATCCTGCGCCAAATGCTTGAGCGTCTCCTGCCTTAACTTCGCAAGATAGGCGGTATAGAGCTTTTTCTGTTCGATCAGCAGACCCGATGACTGAACCGTCTCGATCTTCTCCGGCAGCTCCTTAAGCACATCTGATTTCAGCCTGCGAAGCAGGAAGGGACGCACCCTTCTCACCACGGTTTCTTTCGGCAATTCCTGAAACGCTTTTCGATCTCCAAAGAGTGCCGGGAAAACGGCATCATATATGGACCACAATTCCTCCAGTCGGTTCTCGACCGGAGTGCCTGTCAGCGCAAACCGATAACGGGCATGCAGCGTTTTTACAACCTGAGCCGTTTGCGTCGTGTAATTTTTGAAGAATTGGGCTTCATCCAGAATTAACGTTAAAAACGGCAGCTTCGCATAGCGTTCAACGTCCCTGCGTAGCAGCGGGTAAGAAGTAATGATGACATCTGCATTCCCCGCATTCTGTATGATTTTAGCCCGCTCGTTCTGCGTACCATCGGCAATGACGGCCTTGATCTCGGGTGCAAACTTCTGGAGCTCGTTATGCCAGTTATAGAGCAGAGAAGCCGGCGCCACGATGAGTGCAGGTTCGTTGCGCTCTCTGATCTCCGGGAGCACCGATAGAATGAAAGCAATGCTCTGAATCGTTTTGCCGAGACCCATATCATCGGCCAAGATGCCGCCAAAGCGGTAGTGGGCCATCGTCTTCATCCATTGGAAGCCAAATTTCTGATAATCCCGGAGGACCGTTTCGAGGCTCGGCGGCACGGCAAAATCCAAATGATCCGGATTCTTCACGTGCTGCAGCATTCGGCGCAAGGATCGGCCAAGCTGGACCGTTGATCCCGTATCTTCCCAATCCAGCAGCTGAAGTCCTTGGACTGCCGGCATTTTGAACTGCGTGCCCTCCCCTTCGTATAACCAAGGCCCTACCCGGTTCATTAAGGCGACCACCGCCTGGAACTCGGCGCTTTCCAGGGGAAGCAGCGCTCCGTTTCGCAACCGGTGATATTTGCGTTTTTCTTCAAGCGATTTGACGATCTCCCGGATTTCGGCTTCTCGAATCCCCTCCATATCAAACTTCAATTCAAGCCAATCCGTCCGTTCGTCGACCTCCACCCGCACCTTGGCTCCCATCGGTTCAGTAAGCACCCGTTCCTTCACGGCCGTCGTTGCATAAACAACCAGCAGCTTCTCCAGCTGCGGTATCGTATGGTACAGGAAATCGTATTCGGCATCCTCATCGTTCATGAAGAAACCGCCATCGGTCTTGGCAAAGGAGGCGTTCTCCATGAGCTCGAGAATCCGCTGCTCCTGCTCTCCGTCGCGAACGAGGATTGAGCTGCTGCTGCGTATGGCACGATGTCCCTCCAACGGATTAATGGTGATGTCTCCGTAATGAAATTCGAGTCCGGCCAAAAGCCGGCCACGCACCCGGTCCAGATAGAGCTTCGCTTTTAAAGGCGTTTTGACAATGCGGTCGGATACAGTCTGCGCCACATGGACACTTCCAAGCTTCATCAGTCCCGGAACCACCCGTTCCATAATGGACTCCATCATCTCAGGTTGAATCCGGATATGCGGTTTATTCGAATTCTCAAGCAGCAATTTCATCTCGGAGAGTCTTCTGCAAGCATCCAATTCAAGCTGAATGAGCTTACCGTCCACAATGACGAGGCCGTAGCCTTCCAGAACGATCATTCGCTCCAGTCCCTCGATCTTCATCAGGTAATGATCATCCCCGGCTTCATCAAACTCGAATTGAAGGGGGATCGGATCTTGAACGAATTCCAGCTTATCCGTGAGGATCCCGTCCAAAGACAACAGGGAATGGTTCGAATGGGATAATCGTTCCCTTACCTGGGGCCAAAAAGTGGGAGGAATAATCAGCATTCGGTCACCGCTTCCGTTTTTCCCATGCGAGGTATACATGTCCATTGACTGTTTATACATGCTTTCATGATCGTATATACGAATCAGCTCCTGGAGAATATCATCATCCTCCTTTTGAAAGCTGTGGAAGTCCGGATCGTACGTGAAATTCTTCGTGAATATGCAGGTTTCAGCGTGTTTTACACACGCCAAAAACTCTCGAATCCGCTGTACGATGTACAGGCGTTTCTTACCTACTCGCAGTTCAACGCCGAACAAGTATTTCCGATTTCCGTAAGGATATAATTTGAAAATGAACTCCATCTCCAGCACCTCTCGGGTGTCAAACCTGGAAGCTGCCGTAGCTCTCCGGCCTTCAGAATATGAGAACAATCCGAGCAGCTGGCTGCTGAGCAGCGCATCTTGTTCCCCTTCATCCATGCTTCTGTCATGCTCCGGGGAGTACCGAGGCGTTAATTGCCCGTCTCCGGCATTTCCATTGACAGAAGGATGTAATAACGATGGATAGGGGCGCATTGGAGCTTCTACCATTTGCTCAATATCACGGATGTTCAGGAGCAGAGCCGCAATATGCCTGCAGCGCTTCCGGGAGAATCCATAATCGATACAGCTGCATTCGGTGAATACATCCCCGTTTGAGTCAATCTCGACATAGACGATACCCGACTCCTGATCCGTCACTTCAGCCTCGTATTTTCGAGTGTCCGGATCTTGTTTCCGCATCGTTACATGTCCATCTCTATATAAAACCCCGCCGCGATCGTAGGAGGTCTTTCCGCATAATAGCTTGATCACCCGTTCAGTCAGCTGGTAACCCATAACCACAATCCCTTCTCTATTTACTGCTAAAAAACAGTATACCATTTTGTGCGGAAAGGCCCATGCTTCCAAGTTTATACTTTCTGATATCTAAAAAAGAACTCGCCGCTACGGCAAGTTCTTGCGCTGCTTCTCATCATAACGGATCAATCGATCATAACGCTTGTTATTCCCTCTCCATGCCCCGATAGATATGATGAAACCGACTATCCGTCCCGCTCCATCCAACCCCTCCGCTTCGTGGCTTAGATACGTTTGTAATACAGCACCGTCCCGTCCAGTTGGCCGTTAGAGGATATGGCATAATCAGGAATGACTCCTGCTTGGATGTAACCCAGAGACTGATATAGCTTGTTGGAGGGGTCCCCCTCCCGGGTATCTAAGACCAGCAAGGTTCTGCCCTCTTCCTTGGCTTTAGGCTCGAGATGTTGCATCAACGCTCTGCCGATCCCTCCGCGACGGGATGCAGGATCCACCATCAGTTTCGCTACCTCGGCCCGGTGTCTGCCATTCGCCTTCATGGCGCACTGCAATTGAACCGTGCCGATCATCTGCCCATCCTGCACAGCTACCCACAGGGTAACCCCTGGGCCAAGCACATCCTCCCAGTAAGCGGAAGCTTCATCATAAGACAGTGGAGCTAAGAATCCCACCGATGCTCCCTCTTCTACTACCCGAATCAATAATTCCGTTAATTGATGATGCGTGTCGGTTTCTAATTGTTCGACCTCCATAATCGTAAACGCAGCATTCATGATAGGACACTCCCTCTGTCATCTAATAAACTCATTCTATCCGTTCGATTACCATATGCAATCATTTTTTTACGATGCGAAACCAAGGAGCGTGCTCGGAATCCCCTTATCGTTTTAAGATGTCAGCCAGTGCTTTATTCAGCGTGTCGTATGTAAATTGAAAACCTGCCTTGCAGAGTCTGTCCGGAATCACCCAGCGGCTCTTCAGCACGAGTTCCGTTTCGGTTTGAATAAGCCGAGCGCCCAGCTCAAGCAGCCATTTAGGTGATGGCAATCCCGTTCCACGATTTAATGCTAACCGAAGCTGCTCCATCAGTTCCTTGTTCGTAACCGGATAAGGAGAAGCACAGTTGATAACCCCGCTCAGCTCTGCCCTCTCTTGTAAAAACAGAATAATGCGATACAAATCCTCTACATGAATCCAGCTGAACTTTTGCTTGCCCGTGCCTTGAACGCCACCGAGTCCGTATTTTACCAAGTTAACATAAGGAGTCATGACGCCGCCGCCCGGCCCCAGCACGATAGCAATACGCAGGGCGATCTGTCTTGTCTGAGGCAGCAAGAACGAGAAGAAGGCACGCTCCCATTCCTTGGCAACCTCAACGGAGAAACCTGAGCCGATTTCGCCCTGCTCCTCCGTCATCGGCTTATCATCGGCATGGCGATAAATCGTGGCCGTACTGGAATTAAACCAAGTACGCGGAGGAGTATGGCATGCCTCGATGGCACTGCCGAGTATATTCGTTGTATCTATTCTTGAATTCAGAATAAGCTCCTTATTTTTTTCATCGTAACGGCAATTGACTGATTTACCTGCCAGATTAATCAGCATATCTGCCCCGTCCAGAGCAGCGACGATGGCTTCTTGATCGTTCCATGCGATATGGCCTTTCCGTCGGGATATCATCAGTATTTGTGTTTGCGGCTCATTCGTGAATTTTTTGGCAAGATAAGTTCCAATAAAACCAGTTCCACCAGCCAGAACGATCTTTTTCATAGAATAGAATCAGCTCTTTTCTCTATGATTTATCCACATCATAAACGTTCAATTTAACCATGGTTTCTTACAATATATCATTGTTTCAATAGAGAATAAAAAGAAAACACCTCCCATAATCGAAGATGTTCATTCATAGCTGCCGGAATTGTAGGATGATTTCAGATAAACACCAAACTCTCTCTTCTTCCCGGTTCCTTCGGTATCTGCCAATTTCTCATATCTGTCAAAATGCGTTCCCGCAAGCAAAATGGACTTCTCCTTCTCCGGCTCGGCCCCGGATTCCCAAAAAAGCATCCCTGTCACGCCCTGGTCTAATTTCCTCAAAAATGCTTCCCGTACCGGCACATCGTCCATCAAATGATAAAATACGGTTAAAAGCAATCCGATATCGAATGTATCCGAACAAGTTGAGCGTTCAAACCGTTCCTCCTTCAGGTCAAAGTGAACCCTTTCTAGAACGTTTAGCTGCCTTGCCAGCTCGTAATGCTCAGCCAATGGCTCATAGCCTGTTACGATGGCCCCCTGACGCGCAAAGTGTCTGGCATAAAATCCGATATTGCAGCCAATATCGATCACCCTTTTTCCTCGAACGGATGAAGAACCCAAATACTCCATAATCAGGTCCATACGGGTTGGATAGGCATCATCCCGTTCACTTTTCAAATGCATGAAGTAAGGATTCAATATCGGAGTATATATCAACGTTCGAAGATGGCGGGAAAAGACCTCGGTTACCTGGTTCACAGCATCCGTATGCTTCCAAAACTCATAATCATCTTCGGTCATTCGGGCGGGGACCTGCCTAACTCCGCTGCAATACTGAAAGATGGCCCGATGGTGACCGTCTTTCACATGAAAATAACCGCCCTTTCTGTCGTATTCGACCATAATCGGATCTTTATTGAAATGATCCAGGTCATTGGTGAATAAGGCAGCCATCGTGCCATATTGCAAGCGCCGCTGCTCCAATAGATCGTAGTCCGAGATCGGCACTTCCATATCACGGGTGGTAAATATGGAGGCATGCCAACCCAGATACAACGTCGGGTATTCCCCTTGACCCATAAGGTAACGGAACAATTGCAAATGAGGTGTCAAGCGAGCAATGGGTAGATCCCCATATCTTTTATGGACTTCATACCAGGCGTCCGTGTAGTGTGGAATTAATACGGTTTTATGTTCTTCATCTATGAAGTCCGTAAACAACAATTCCAGCGGCACTTTCGTGACCATGGTCTGCAGATGTGGTTCGGATGACATCGTACAAGCCTCCCTACTGACCTACTTGCCTTGTATCGAAAACAAATACGTGGAAAAATCACGGTTAATGTAATCCTTAAAATGCCTTTTGTCGACGACGGGAAACAGTTCCAGATCCTCCGTTGTCCATGTGCTCAAGTGGGTCTCGAATTCATTGCCGTACGCAGCTCCCTGCGGCCAGTCTGTTCCAATCGGAATATTAAGCAGGACAAAGCGGGATTTTTCAATACAGGTCTGCAGCAGGACAAGCGCCGGCTCTTTTGTAAAGTGCTCCAGAACATCACCTAGAATAATCAGATCAAATTGTCCTGGCTGAACCTCCGCTTGTATATGATCGAACGCATCCGCAACGTGGATGATATTATAGAAACAGGAATGATAGGTATCAATATTGACCGGATAGATTTCAATCCCTTCGATTCGCGTGTCCCAATATGTGCGGAATACGCGCCCCTCCCAGACATCCAAATATTCACGGCAGATCATCCCCCATCGGCCAAAACCAACGCCGACATCCAGGACGGACTTAGGAGATACATACCGGATCAGATCCACACAATAAGATAAATTCTGCCAGTTTGATGTTCCCATTCCCCTACCTCCATTCGATCGTTCTATTTCATATTCATCATCATATTAATAATCCGGTAATCCGGTATGAAATAATCCTTAGGAAGCTTGCTTACCGTTTGCTCCCACACCACTTGATAGACCATTAAAGACGAATCGGAATGATTGACCAGAAACAAATGACGGTACTGGTCTCCGGGTACCTCTACCCCATGCATGGTCATTCCTCCCTTACCTAGTTACTGTGCCCTGCTCATCTCTTTTCGGTAAACTTCCAGTACTCGCTTCACCATGGAATCCAGACCACGATGAGCCAAAGCCCATTTCCGCGCTTCTTTACCAAGAAGCCCACGGTACGCTTCATCTTCCAACAACAGACTCAGATGTGCAGTAAGCATATCGTCATTTCCCGACTGAAAAAGAAGGCCGTTCACCTCATGCTGTACCGCTTCCTTAAGACCGCCCGCATCCGAAGATACGATCGGCAATCCGGCAATCTGCGCCTCCATGACAGAATAGGACAAGGTCTCCATTAGACTCGGTATAACAAAAATATCCGCAAGCCCTAACAACGTGGGAACATCGTCACGCGAGCCCCAAAAACGGACTGCCCCCACTATACCCAGCTGACGAACGCGCTCTTCGTACAATGATCGCTGATCACCGTCTCCAACAAGCCAGCACTCCCAGTCCTGACGTAAAGTCTGGAGTTTACCCATGGCTTCCAACAATACGTGAATGCCCTTTTCATAACTGAGTCTGGAAGTGCAGATGATCACTTTTTTGTCCACCGGCCGGGTCAGTTCGTGTTCCTTCTTCAGCCTGTCTTCGAAGCTTAGAATATCCATCGCATAGGGAATCAATGAAATTCGGGATTCCGGCAGAGCGAAATGCGATACCATGACATCCCTAAGCCACACAGAAGCCAGCAGCACCTGATCGCTGGATGAGCCCCCGATGTTCTCGACAGATTTGTAATAGTTCCAGACGAGCTGTGGGCTGGAAGGTTTAATCCCTTGATCGTTCTGAATCATATCCAAAATGGTAAGTGCCACGGAGGCATGAATGCTGGTGATCAAAGGAATGCCCGCAGGCTTTACACGACTGACGGCTGCCGCGGCCAGTACATCCTGTGCATGAATTACATCGTATTGCTCCAAGTCCAAATAAGAAAGCGTCAACTCCAAACATAACCGCTCGCATTCAGCATGCCTGACCCAATTATCCGAGAAAATAGGCGATGCAGCAGGAAGATTCGACTCCAGCATCGGCCTGTAATGACTCTTGAACACCTTCCGGTTGTCATCTCCATATACATAAAAACAATCAATGCTATCACCAACCATGTCGACCTCATGGCCCAGTGCTTCAAGCCCCTGCTTGATCTGCTGCATATACTTCCATAATCCACCGACATGAGGAATCAGGAATATCGTCACGAGCAATATCTTCAAGTACCTCACCCTTTTCGTAGAAACCTCGTAATAACCAGCTTCCTTATATTGCGAAGTTATTTACAGGATCGGCTCCCCTAATCGGTAGTTGTGAAACTCATCTCTCGTTAAATGAACAATTTCCTCAACTCTCCATCGATAGAAAGTGAAGATGGCGGGTCCGCCGATTTTTCGCAGCTTATGCCGCTCCCCATAATAAATCAACCCATTCGGAGCGCTGTATACTCTGCCGTTAACAAGAAAAGGCGTAAGTAGCGATGAATCATGGATCAGATCCCCTTCAGGAAGTAAAGCGATTAGTTCGTCCGGCAAGGTGACGACACTTGAATAATTAAAATGGAGCCTGAAATACATTTCGAGGGATACAATCGGATGAAGACGCTGATCGCTCCACAGATAGATTTCCGACCCGCTGCTTTTTACTAGAAGGGTTGCAGGACTGTTCATGATGAAATCCCCGCTTATGTTTAGAGGTGAACCGGTCTCCATTCCTTCGAGTGTCGACTCATCCAATTTCACAATACCTTTCGCGGTAAATCCGTACGAATGGAATGTCACCATATCGCCAATGGGACGCTTCTTGCTATGCTCAACCAAATACACAGCAGAATCCAAGCCCCTAATTAGAATGCCATCCGGTACACGGCTCCTCACCCGATCGGTATGATGCATGACATTCCCACCCTTCAACTTAACCTAGTCCAGTATATTCTTGGCCAATCATTCTGGACTCGTCAGGTAACTATTCCGTTTCACACATTTCTCTCACAAAAAAAGATCCCCGTAGGGATCTATCGATTTAATAGAGATATGATTTGGTTTTTCATGAATTGATAGCTGTGGGGATCATCCTTCTTCGCATAAAAACGAAGTCCGTCCAGCGCTTTGAACAGTTGATGGCCTAACAGTCTCTCTTCAAAATAAGGAATACCTACGCCTTGCTGCTCCAACGCCTGCTGCAGCCTTTTCGGAAACTCCAGCATCGGGTACCACGTATGAAGAACAGAGACATCCAGCATGAAGTCGCCGAACATGGCCATCTCCCAATCCACGATCCCCGTTACGTTCCCGTTCTCTCCCAGCATATTGCCCAAATGGAAATCTCCATGTACAAGATATCGCTCCGGAGGCGAATAGCGAACCAGTTCGATCATCGTTTGGTAAATTTCTTCGAAAAACTCTTTTTCCAGAAAGCTGTTCTCATACAGATTGTGCCATCCATGGTAGAACCCTTCTTGCTCCTCATCGAAAACAGACGTGATGTAGTCCAGCCATGAACGATGGACAGCCTTGCCTTCCGGAGTAATCCAGCCATAACCCTCATGGGAATCCGCGACATGTATCTGACGGATCCGCATGAATTGATGGACAATGCCCGGGATAAGCCCTCGAATTTGCGTCGGCTCAAGAGCACTTATCGGCGTACCGGATACTTTGTCCGAAATGGAGAAGTGAATATTCTCCACTTTCCCTATCTTGTGAATACGGGGAATGGGCAAAGATTGCGCGCCGTACATATCGTAGATTTTGAACACTTTATGAAGGCTGTCCCCATTATCCTTAAAATGAATGACATAATCGGCATCGCCCTTACGGTAACTGAACACCTTGCTTAGTTCCCCCATCTCGATGGGGGTGACATTCATTACCGATTCCCCTTCAATATGCTTCAGATGACTTATCGCCATATCCAAAGACATCTCCGGCTTAAATGTTTTCATATCATGCTCTCCTCCTTCATCATCTGATCCGGGCTCGACTTGGACGCATTCCATCTTCGATATAACAAGGGGAACAATTCATATAAATTAGCGGAGATGCTCGATGCAGAAATATGAATAGTCGAACCCGTCATGCCTTTATTCATGTTCATGAGCTTCCGTTTCCAGGCAGGGTGCCTGGACATCAGATGATCAGGATCATAAACCTCAATTCCTATGAACTTCTCACTCTTGATCTGATAGATATGCATATTTTTAATTTCGTTCCACGCGACGGCTCCAGCGCTCACATAGGAGGATTTATCGACGATGCCCTCCTTATTGATCAAGAGTGCCGGATCCGATTGGAAAAGCTTGGTGATGGCAAACACCAGTCCCGCGCCAAAAAACAAAGCGCAGATGATTCCGACAATGGCGATAACCATGTTGTCCGATGTCACCCCACCGTATACCAATCCACTACCTAGCAGCACAAACGCCAGAGAGCCTATTAGCATTTTGGTCACCTTGGGATAGATCTTTATTTCTTCTTGTTCCTGCATTCGTCGCACTCCTTGGTTGTATTAACCTATGTAGGCGTTTTATCATCCGATGGACATCCATCAATAGCTAACTTGGAATTCCTTAACGAACACCGCCGTGCCGGAAATGTAGACATCCATGGTCTCTTTCCAGCGCTCCACTTGAACCTGTACCCTACCGTCTTTCCCCATTTCCTGGCCTTGTTCAATAGTAAATCGAGCAGAGGATATCTCAGGGTTCAAGTACGTCAAATAATAAGCCCCCATTACGCCCGATGCAGTTCCAGTTACCGGGTCTTCTACGGTGCCGGAGTACGGCGAAGAGAAATGTCTCGCATGCATGAACGAAGACCCATCCATCGTTTCCAGGCAAAAAGGATGCAGCGAGGCTTTTGGATTTTTTGTTAAAATATCCGGAAACGCTGCATTGTCAGGCACCATCCGGTCAAAATGCTCCAATCCTTTTATCGGCACCAACAATGTCCAGATCCCCGTGCTTCCATACACAATGGGCATACTGAAGTCCAAATCGTCACGCTTCAGACCTATGGAGGATGCCAGGCGGTCAACATCTCCCCCATAGGATATGAATTGAGGATGATCCTGCTTCATTTTCATGGTTAACTGGCCCTCGGCATTTTGAAATTCTATAGGCAAAATACCCACCTTGGTCTCCATCCACACGGTTTCTTTTTCCGGCAGCAGTCCCTTGGTTTTCAAGGCATACATGGATGCCATGGTAGCATGGCCGCACAAATTCATTTCATGGCCGGGAGTAAAATACCTTAGTCTAATATCCGCTTGCTCTGATTTTAAGATAAAGGTGGTTTCATTGAATCCAACGCTGCGGGCGATGGATTGCATCTCTTCCTCCGCGAGATCATCTGCATTCAAGACCACACCAGCAGGATTTCCCTTGTTAGGCTGCACCGAGAATGCATCATAATGAAGTACGTTTATTGATTTCATGTTTCTCTGATCCTTCTTTCTGCACCGTCTAGGATTTGAGCATCGAAGTTTAGTGAAAATTTTACCATTAGGGATTTGTTAAATCCAGACCAAATTTACAAACGGCTTCCTACATACGGTTCATTTCGTAAGCCCACTTGAATATATATCTGGCATATTCTTATGAATCAAAACCATACATGGGGGTAATTTCATTGAACACTATCAGCCTGTGCATGATCGTAAAAAACGAGGAACTCGTTTTAAACCGCTGTTTATCCTGTGTTGCCGACATCGTGGATGAGATCATTATTGTTGATACAGGCTCAACCGATCGTACAAAAGAAATCGCTCAATCCTTTACGGAGTCCATCTATGATTTTGAGTGGATTGACGATTTCTCGGCTGCGCGAAATTTTGCTTTTAGTAAGGCTACCCAGGACTATATCTTATGGCTCGATGCTGACGATATCCTGCTGGAAGAAGACCAGCTCAAGTTAAAAGTGCTTAAGGAAACCCTTGCGTCCGGCATTGATTCCGTTACCATGCTCTACCATTTAAGTTCAGACGAATTTGGCAATGTCACCTTCAGTCTCCGGCGCAACCGCCTTGTGAAGCGAATCAGGGGCTTCCGATGGATTGGACCCGTTCATGAGTATTTAGAGGTCTATGGCAATATCATTAATAGTGATGTAGCGGTTACCCATCTCAGCTCGAAGGATGATCCCGATACCGGCCGAAATCTTAGAATCTACGAGAAACGTGCGGCCGCTGGCGAATCGTTCACGCCACGAGATTTATTCTATTATGCGAATGAATTAAAGGATCACGGCCAATTCGAGAAGGCTATTGATAATTACGAACAATTTTTACATACGGAAAAAGGTTGGATTGAGGATATACTCACGGCCTGCAGCAGGCTCTCCGATTGCCATCACGAGCTCGGAAACGGGCAAGCCTCTTTTGAATCCTCTATCAGATCCCTGCATTATGCGCCACCACGGTCAGAATTCTGCTGCCGCATCGGTTACCATTTTTTCTTAAAAAACAACTACGATACGGCCATCTACTGGTATAAACTGGCGAGCGAGCTTGAACTGCCTTCGGATTACATGGGATTTCACAATCCCTCCTTCTCCACCTGGCTGCCTCACCTGCAATTGGCCGTTTGTTACGACCGGATCGGAGCCCATGCTCTTGCGAATCAGCATAATGAGAAGGCGCTTGTCTATCGCCCAGGTGATGAGACGATGCTGGCTAACCAAGAATATTTTCGAAACAAGCTGCAGGAGCTCCAAAGCGACCAAGAGAACCGGGAGTGAGGTGGATATTATACGATTGACGAATTGTATGTACTCGTGGAAGCGACGGATTTTCATGTGAACTCCAGAACCTCTCTTAGAATAAACAGCAGCCCGGCTTCTAATGAGCCGGGCTGCTGCTATTTATTGGATCTATTTGACAGAGACGGTGATGGATACGGTCTTTGAATCGTACTGCCCTTTAATGCGGGCGGTTCCCTTCGCGATCGCTTCAATACGTCCGTTCGTTACTTTGGCAACGCTGGAGTTGCTGGTTGTCCAAACGGCTGTGTCTCCAACATTTGTTTTCGCGCCGGTATCGAATTCAGCTGTAACCGTTACAGTCTTAACGTCACCGGGCTTCAGGTTCAGTTTCTTCTCGCTTGCCGTCAATTTCTTCAATTTCGGAACTACGTTTACCTTGACTGTAACCTCTTTGCCTTGGTAAGAACCCGTAATCGTAGCCGTTCCCTCGGCAACCGCTTTAACAGACGTTTTGGATACCGTCACAATCGCGCTGTCCGAGGAGCTCCAATTCATCTTGGAGGAGAGCGAAACCGTCTTGCCGTTACTGTAATAGCCTGTAACTTTAATCGATTTGGATTTCTTGATGTTGAGATCGATTTTCTCGGGCTCTACAACGATCTTGACAACTTCCTGCTCAACCACGACCGGAATCTTGATGTCTTTATTCAGATAAGTTCCTTTCAGTGTAGTCGAGCCTTTGGTTAATCCCTTAAGCGTACCGTCCTTAATGACAGCTGCTGAGCCTGTCAGTGACCATTCAACGGAAGAAGTCACATCGCTCTCCGTGCCATCTTCAAAAACAGCATTTACTTTCGGCAGCGCAATGCTTCTGCCCATAACCAGCTGATACTCTTCTACATCCGGCAGCAGCACCAGCACTTTTTCATTGACAGTAACCGGCACCGTCGCTACTTCTCTGGAACCGATCTTACCGGTAATTGTTGCTGTACCGGCATCAATGGCTTTGATTTTGCCGTCTTCGGTCGTTACCACTTTCTCATCGCTGGAAGTCCAGATAACCGCGCTGCTGAAATCCTCTTTCTCGTCGTCCAGAAGCGTTCCCGTCACTTTAGGGAATGATTTGGATTCGCCTTTGAGCACGTCCACTTCCGTTTCGGCTGCCTCAAACTTGGTCACGGTCGGATATACTTTTACCGTGAATTCTTTGCTGATTCCCAAGTAACTCACCTTGATGGTGGAAGTTCCCGAAGCTCTCGCTGTAATCACGCCACCATTAACGGATACGGCCAGCGGGTTGGATGAGGTCCATTCCCCGGTCACGTCAATGGATTGCGAAGCCGCGTTGCGAACCTTGGCTTTGACCGTAATCGAATCATTCATAAACAGAACCGGATTCTTGACGAAATCCGTCTGATCCAGAATCAACGCTTCATAAGGATTGCGCACATACACATCCACTTTGGCCGTTGAACCCAGATAGCTCACGCTGATCGTAGATTTACCCAACGCAACCGGTTTTAGCTTGCCATCCTCAATCGTAGCTACGGAAGAATTGGACGATTTCAGCTCTACCTTGTCCGTTACGTCCATACCTGCATCGGTCTCCGACTGCTTGGCAAAGACTTTCAGCTCAACAGGCGCATCGCCAACTAAGAGCTCCTGATCTTCGCCCGGCACGATCGCAAGCTTTTGGTAAGGCGCGACGACTTTTACCGTAAAAGAAGCCTTAAGCCCTTTGTATTCCGCAGTCACGGTTGCGCTTCCCAAACCTACAAGGGTCAATTCGCCTTTGCTTACTTTTACTACGCTGTCATCGGAAGTGGTCCACTTCGCTTCCGTGGTGACGTCGTTCGTTCCGTCAGCCAACGCTTTAACGGTTAGACCTTCCGTTCCAAGCTTATGTTCCACTTTATCCGGTTGATCCAGTTTAAACTCATCAATGGCAAATTTGACATCGACTTCAATCGTTTTGATCGCGCCTTTGTATTTTGCCGTAATTCGAGCCGTACCTTTCTCCAGTGGAATAATGAGTCCACCGTCAACCTTTACGATTCTTGTGTTGGACGAAGTCCACGTCGACTCATTGGTTACATCCTTCTTCGTAGAAGAGCCTTCAATGTTAGCCAATACGCGAAGTTGTTCCGTTGTTTCATTAACGGTTAAGTAAATTTTGCTCTCGTTCGTATCAAATTCAATCGACGTTACGTCCCCGGAGGCGGCGAATACGCTGGTTGGAAAAACCATCGCCAACATCATCACAACGACAAGAAAGATCTTCGTTGTCTTTCTGTTTAAGCTCATTTATTTCTCTCCTTTGTACCTTCTGTCTCTCAGGCTTTTTTTCAGTCTATCTCTATATCGACAATCCGGGATTAAATCGTTACCTTCCGACGCCAAAATAGGCACAAAGTAGGATAATTTCCCAGCTCCGAATCGCGGAAAAATTCCGGCGTGATGAAATGGACAGCTTCCCTATCAGTCTAAACCCGGGGAATGGTCATCCTGCTTATCAGTTCAATTGTATGAGTTTATAATTGTTCAACAGATAATGGATGCCCGAGTAAATCGTCAAGGCTACTGCTGCAAGCATGAGAAATTCATCCACTTGAATCATCGTGATGAGCTGAAACGGATAATTATCCAGCAATACCGCTGCAATGGCTATCACCTGAAGCACCATTTTCCATTTGCCTAGACTGTCAGCGGACAAAGCGATTCCCTGCTCAGATGCGACCATCCTAAGCCCTGTGATTACAAATTCACGCGCAATGATGGCAACGGCTATCCATGTCGCAACCATCCCAGACTGAACCATCATGATTAAGGCCACCGATATGAGCAGTTTATCCGCGAGCGGGTCCAGCAATTTTCCGAGATTCGTGATTTGATTGTATTTTCTCGCGATGTAACCGTCCAGCTTGTCCGTAGCCGAAGCAAGAAGGAATACGCCCAGCGCGATATCAATTCCATAAACATGAATAAATCCGAAGAAGCCGCTATTCTCGGTCAACCATAATGGGTACTCTGCAAAAAAAAGAATAAATAATGGAATCAACAACATTCTGGCTATCGTTATTTTGTTGGCAAGATTCATCGGCTCATCCCCTCGATCTGCAATTGGAATCGTTCGTACCCCTAACTATTCGGCATCGTAAAAGGTCATATGCTCTTTATCCGCGCGGTAATAATCCAGCCTGTCTTTCAAACCGCCCGTATGAAACTCGAACATATGTCCATCTGGGTCCAGGAAGTAGATCGACTTCTTGTCCTTCTCATCCCTTGCCCTGCCCGGCAGAATCTCCACCTGGAGCGCTTGCAGACGAAGCAGCGTTGATTCATATTCATCCTCTTCCATAGTAAAGGCAATATGCGTATACGTTCTATTCGCGGTGCTTCTGTCGACCTGTTCTTCATTTAAAGCAATCCACAGTCCGTTCAGATCGAAATAAGCCAGCTTTCTCCCTTTGACCAGAAGTTTGGCTTCAAACACATCCCTGTAAAAAGCGATGGACCTTTCCAATTCCGAAACAGAAAAGCAAAGATGGTTAATGGCTTGCAGGTTCATTGTTAGGCGACTCCATTTCATTAATAGATTCGATGATGTCCAGCACATGCAGCGGTTGATGGATCTTCTCATACTCGCTCTCAAGGTATGTATTGAACCAATAGGCGTGATATGGCGTAAGACCGGCATTGCTGGCGCCCCTCAGTTCGTCTGAACCGCCATCCCCGATAAACAGAGATTCCTGCGGTGCCACGGACAATCGGTTACAAGCCAATCGATAGATTTCGGTATTCGGCTTGGCTGCCCCAACCTTATAAGAGAAAATGACGTCATCGAAGTAGGGTGCCAAGCCGCTCTGGCCAAAAGAAATCACCTCTTCTTCCGAGCAATTGCTGATCAAGCCCAGCTTTAATCCCCGTTTACGCAAAAGGCCGAGCATCTCATAGATTTCCTGTGGAATGGCGCTGAAAGGGATTGTCTTCTCGCTTACTCTCGATTGGTAGAGAAACTCGACGTGTTCCTCATGATAGGGCAAACTTCGCGACTCCAGAATATCCCGGATAACAGCATGATAACTGGGATAATGCCCATTCATTCTTCGCTCAAACCGGATACGCCACTCCCGTTTAAACTCTGCTTCCGATAGCCCGAGGCTATTCATATAATCATAGGGCCTCTTGGATATCCGCTTGCCCTTTTCGAACTCCGTGATTAACGTCTCGTACAAATCGAAGAACACTGCTCTGACCACCATGAACACAGCTCCCTTCGTTAATCAACGACACCTGCCGCCTGAGGCATTTTAGCCGGATACTGCTTGATTGTTTCATCCAGAACAATCCCCGTCTTCTCATCCCATATCTCGCTTAATTCAAATGTGCCTTCTTCAAAAAACAGGGGGAACCGGCGCTTAAACCAATCCTGCATGGGCAGTTTCAATGCCGCTTCCCGATCCACCCATACCAGCTCGCCTTCGGGGGGATTCTCCAGCAACTCCCCTTCAAAAGAAGTGGCCAAATAATTAAACACCATATACCGAAGACCTGTATTCGGTTCACACGATTCCTCGAGGCCCTTATAGATGATGTCCTTCACAATTAAACCGGTTTCTTCCCGAACCTCCCGAATCGCTCCGTTCACAATGCTTTCCGGAAAATCCACTTTGCCGCCGGGCGCAATATAACCGGGAAATCCTTTGGCATCCGGTCTATTCATCAGCAGGATTCTGCTTCCGTCTTGGATCATGCACATGGTGTACAACTTCACTTCGGTCTGCAACCTCATCCCTCATTCCTTACGGTTCTACGTGGTTATAGTATACAACCAGAAACGCTGGATGACGATATGATGAACGGAGATTTCATGTCTTCTGCTTGCAATTCAGGTTTGTAAATCTTCGTAAAAAAAGACCCGAGCAGCTTCTGCTCCGGCCTTTCCGGTAAGTGTATGATCAGCCTTGTCAAATCTCCGCTTTACGCGGCCATTCTCATGTCGGACGAATATCCGCCATACGTCATATAACTTGCGCTCGGGGTTTGAACCTGCATCGGAACCATGCAACCGATGGCTGATGCTTCACTGCTATTCCATTGAATAAGTCTTACGACCGCTTCAACATCCCCGGATTGGTAAGCCTCAGCCAATGCCCGAAGATTTAGCGTCATTTCCTCCTCTTCCGGCATGGTCAAGATAAGTTCCTCTTCTTCTGGATCCATCGATTGCAGCACTTTGTGAGCACGATGAAGAGCCGCTTTCACCGCTCCCTCCGTCGTTTTCAGTTTAACCGCGGTTTCCGAAACCGAATATTCATACACTTCACGAAGCAGCAGCACCGTTCGCTGCAGGGGCGACAAGTGTTCCCGCAGCCATTGAAAAGCGAACTCGATGTTCAGTTTGCTGTCCTCGTTCGACGTTTCTTCCCTAGGCAAAACTTGTTCCAGCTTCTCATCCAGAATTCGTCTATAGGTCTGATCCCGGCGGACCCGGTCAATCCATGTATTCTTGGCAATCCGAAGCAGCAGCGCTTCGGGATTAACATGGCTCCGCTGCTTCATATGCTCCAGTGCCTTGATCCAAGTGTCCTGCACCAGATCATCGGAATCCCATGGGGAGTTTGTAAGGGACAGACAATATCTGTGCAGGGTAGCATTCATTTCCTCCAGGCTCAGATCAGCCGGAGGGGTGACGCTCGGTCGATATATCGTCATCGGAAGCTAACTCCTTTCCTCATCTCGGTAAGATATCTTATAGGTAAACGAACGAAGGTATCTTTTCGTTACTTTGATGGTCGAAAATTTTATTTCGTGGTTTCTCCGTATCTTTTGCGGCTGCCTCTTCGTTTACTTGCTGAAACCAGAAAACCTAACGAATATGGAGGATGAAACCATGAATATTGTTCCTTATGTTGTTGAACAAACCAACCGGGGTGAACGATCTTACGATATTTATTCCAGATTGCTGAAGGATCGGATCGTGTTTGTGGGTGCAGCCATCGATGACGCCATCGCTAACAGTATTATTGCACAGCTGCTGTTTCTGGCGGCTGAGGATCCTGAGAAGGATATCCACATGTACATTAACAGTCCGGGCGGCTCTGTTTCTGCGGGCTTTGGCATTTACGATACCATGCAGATTATCAAACCTCAAGTTAATACGATCTGCACGGGCTTCGCCGCTTCTTACGGCGCGATCCTGCTGCTGGCGGGGGCTAAAGGCAAACGCCTCGCGCTGCCGAACAGCGAGATCATGATCCATCAGCCGCTGGGTGGTGTACAGGGGCAGGCCACCGATATTGCCATTACGGCTAAACGCATCTTGAAAACCCGCGAGAAGCTGGCGCACATTATATCCGAGCGGACAGGGCAATCGGTCGAACGCGTCGAAAAGGATATGGAGCGGGATTATTTTATGTCGGCAGAAGAAGCGAAGGAATACGGGATCATTGACGATATCGTCACTAAACTGTGACGCTAATCGTAATCATGTCCAACACTGCAAGCCCCGATACTATATTTTATTCACAAGGAGTGAACCGTGTATGCTGAAAAGTTTGCTGAACCAGGAAGTGAGCATTTATTTTACGGATGGAAGCTATGTGCGGAGCGGCACGCTGGAGGAAGTAGGCGAGCAATTCATCCGGTACAAGGATGAATACGAGATGCTGTATGTACCGTTAACCGCAATCCGTTACGTTTCGGTGAATACCAAGGAACGAGACAAACCGAAGGTCGGTTTCACGCCAACCTCCTGATGGATAACAAGAACCGCATGGGCAACTTAGCTCATGCGGTTTTCGTCTGTATCGCTATTTATTTTGTCTAATATGAATGAGACCATTCGCTGTTTGCAGACATCGTTCTGCTCCCTCTGGTGAAAGCCGATAAATTGCAGGGCATGAATAACGGAGTAGAAATCAATCAGCGCCCGCTGCTCTCGGTTCGCTCCCCACTGCCTGCATAACGCCTCCACGTAGGGCATTCCCTGATCTCCAATATCGGAGACCACCGCCGTCTGGGTGAGGGCGATCATGTACAGTGGATCCCCGTAACAGACCCAGTCGAAATCAACGATGCCCTGAAGCTTGCCTTCAGCTACAATTACATTCTTGATCGTAAGATCATCAAGGAAACAGACAGGCTCCACTCGGTCGAAATAAGGCGTGTAACGCTGCTTCATTTTTTGCAATAGGACAATGGTTTCCGGAGTAACTTCATCGATAATATGATCTATATGACTGCAGAAATCACGTTCTATGATCTGTGTCCAAGATGAAAAAGGGCCCTGCTCCCCGATCGGAACCCATCCGAATCCGCTGCCCCTGGGAAGCTCTGACACGCTGCGCTGGTAGGAAATGATCTGCTGGGCAAGTTCAGCTAATTGTTCACGCGTCATTCCCTCAAGCTCATATCGGAGGTCCCGTCCGGGAAAGTGCTCCAGTATCATATAAGCAAAGGGGACCTTTTCCAAGGATACATCCGTTCGGATCACGTTCGGTACCGGCAAACCTAATGAAGAGAGAATCGCAATATTGTCCGCTGTATGCCTCAGGACGCCGGGCTTGTGATTGGTTCTGAGAATGATTTGTTCGTCTGAAAATGTCACGTTGTATACCTGATTGGTATGGCCAAATGACATGCGTTCGATCTTTAGCGGCGGACTGCCGTAATCCTCCATTATAAGATCTTCCAGGTTCATCTCCACCACCTGCCTTAACGGTTGTTTTATTTATACATCTTCAAAATGTTCAACGACGGGAAATGGATCGTAAAAGTGATGCAGTAATTCTTTCCATTCCTGATATTCGGCGGATCCCCTAAATCCTATCGTGTGATCCTCCAGCGTCTCCCATTTCACCAATAGAACGTATTTGTGTGGATCCTCCAGGCACCGCTTCAACTCATGATGGATATAACCCTCCATCTTGGATATGATTCCTGAGGCGACTTGGAAATTGCGTTCAAAATCTGCCGTAAGTCCTGGTTTCACCTGCAGCATGGCCACTTCGAGTATCATTGCATTCCCTCCTTGTTATAAGGCTACGATTTATATTGCGTTCTATCCTCTATATTCAAGCTCGGTAGAAGCCTGAAAAGTAAATACTCCCTCTTCATCCGGCTCAAGACGATACACCTTCTGGACGGCATTCAGGTTCAGCCCTCCATAAATATGCGGGTACAACTGGTTCATCTCATATAAGTCCTCGTATACAATCTCCGCATCCACCTGATCTTCCTGAATACCTAATACCAATAGATCCGTCCTGCCTGAGTAGAACGTATTGGCTACTCCGCCGACTTGCTCCTCTGTGGAGCAATGGATGAATCGGTCCGTCTCTAAGCTCGGCGGCTCGTACAATCTATGCTCTCGTGCTGCCATCCAGACTTCCTTAGAAATCATATGATAGATCATGCTGTCCGTTCCCCCAGTCGCTTATTTTTCGTACTATCTTGACACACTTGAGATAAAAAAACCATTCTTTTCTTATAGTTTTCATGAAGGCATCCTTCTCATTAGCGAGATCTGGCGGAGCGCCCCTTTTTTCCTAATAGGAGACGCTCCGTGTACGAATCGTTCCTCCCATCGCTGTTCTTGTCCGGAATCGTTTCGTCCTTTCCGCTACGTTGTGCGAAAACATACGTTAGACATACGAAAAGAACCATTTCTTGGTTTCTGATTGAGGACTGACGAAAATGAGTCTAGAGGTCGGATGGCTTTCGCTGCCCATAATCTACACAAGCAAGCGGCAAGAGCAAGAAAAGGCGGTGCAAGGATAACATCCTGAGCATCGCCATTTCTTCATTTGACACATTTTGTTAATCTGACGAATCTACCGCTTAGTGAGTAAACTACCTACTTATGGGACAGCCCCTTTACGATCGTATACTGATCCAGGTCAACATCCTCGAAGATTACTTCATGGACGGATTCCCCCAAAGCATACGCCAGCTGTCCATTGATAAAAACGGCGCAGGCCTGCTCATCGATGCCGATCCCGCGCTTCACCTTCTTAGTTCTCATACCTTCCAGCAGATTGGACTGGTCGCTCCACTCCGTATAATGTACGCTGATCAATATATTTGAAAATAACCCTACCCCTTGCTTAAACAACATTACGCCTTGTTCATTATCCAGCGGCGATATGAGGCAGATCTCCGGAAGAATCAAGGCGCCTGCCGAATTCCCCGCAATTGGAACACCCTTCTCGTAACGATCGATTAACAGCTCTTTAAAGGGACCGGTTGCGTAATAGTGATGGTATTTCTCCGTGTTGCCACCGCCAATAAATATTCCCGTAGCCTGTGACAACACCTGTTCGACATGTTCCATGTCCAGCTTTCCATGATCGTCTGGGACGATCACCTGCATATCCTGGGCACCCGAGTCTTTCCACATCCGCTGAAAAAGGGGAACATACTCCTCCCAGCCCGGTTTGTTCATGATGCATAATGCGATTCTAGCGTTGGAACCGCCGGCTTGCTTTATAAATTGTCTATTGGCCTCTGCTTGAAAGGAATGTCCTCCGAGCAAATATAGATATCGATCCCTCAAGATAACGCCCCCCTACTACTTCTTTTTCGGACCACGTTTGTAAACATAGAACAGCAGCACGGATATAAAATAAATCGGAAGCAGGATCATGCCAATCACGGCACTCAGCAGGACGATGGAAAGTTGGCCGCGGTCTGCCATATCATCGTAATTCACATACCCGTATACAACCCAAACCAGCCATACCAACGTCACGGCATATCCTATTTTATAAGGGAATCTCACAGCATTGTTCACATCCTAGAAGTTGTTTGGGTTTGCCGGCCTCCTACAGCAAACCAGCGAACGATCATTACGCACCCTGCTCCTCCCTGTAATGGCTGACATCCCCATGCAGAATGATGGAAGGCGCCTCATCGGTCAGTTCGATCTTGCTCAGGCATGTCGGGTGGATGTATGGCAGATCCCACAGCCGGTCCATGCTTCTCCCTTCAAAATGAGCCATTAACAGCTTGACCACTACGGTATGCGTGACCAGCAAAATACTGGCGCCTGGATTCGAAGCAACAATATCGACAAGCTTGTTAACCGCACGTTCTCTGACCTCATGAAAAGTCTCGCTGCCCGGGACGCCGAACAGCTCTGGATGATTCCAGAAATGATCCAGCTGCTGAGGAAATAATTCGCCGATCCGTTCCTGTATCTGTCCCTCCCATACGCCCAAATTAATTTCTTTGAATTCATCGCAAGCCGTAACCGACACATCTCGGTCCCCTCTAATAATCTCGGCTGTATGGAATGCTCTGTTACTGGTACTTGAGTAGATGAGGTCGATAGGGTCATGCTGCAAGGCTTCGCCGAGCCATTCCGCTTGCTGAACGCCCAGCTTCGTCAGCGGCGAATCCATATGTCCTTGAAAACGGTGCAACACATTCCACTCGGTCTGTCCGTGTCTCACGAGATAGATCGTGGTTGTTTCTTTCATCAATCGTTCCCTCCCTAACCTAAGGTGCAACTCATCATTCATCGTTTAACTTAATCGAAAGGTCTTCTTGCCGTATGGCATAAGCCAGCTTGTACAGGTCCGCAATATCTTGCCTGCCGGTCTCTTCAAATCGCTTAACGGCTTCCTCCAAATCAACAGATTCTACCGCGATGACCTGCTCGCCATCTTCGGGATTTAGCGGCTCTCCGACGATGCACACATCCCCATAACCTACCAATCGGGCAAAATGAGGATGGGGAATATGCGGCCGATAGGGGGTCTTGCTGTTGGATTCACAACGAAACTGGCCAAAGATTCGATACGACTCAAGTTCTGCACCCAACTCCTCCCTCACTTCCCGTCTAAGTCCATCCATATAGGACTCCCCGGGTTCCAGGGTTCCTCCAGGAAGCTCCCAACTTCCGTCCGCTACCTGAAAAATAATGCAGCGATCCCCGTCAAATGGAAGGATGGTAACATTGCTGACCTTCGATTCATTGATTTCTTCGCCAAAGGCAAACCTGGCTCTCACTACGCCCCAATGGATATCATTCGAGAGGGCCGGGTACAGGCTCAAATCCCTGTTTTTTCTCATACACGCAATTCCTTTCGAATTTTACAAATATTTATGCTACCTATGTAGCACTGTATTCATGAACCATAAGCACCTGCTCCATCGAGCTCGTAAATCCAAGCTCCTTCAGCACGTTCACCAGTTCCTTATGCGAAGCTCGGATGTTGAATGCGGACCGCTTGCAGGCATAACCGGGTTGTATCATCTCCAGTACCGCGGTCTTCATCACGGCTTCTGCATCCGGATGTCCTGGAGCGGCTTCACAGCGAAACAGCGTAATTGCTGCCAAACTACCTGTGGCATCAAACACCCGCTTAAACAAACCAAAGCCCACCGGTTCTTCTCCTTCATACACAATAACGCATTCGCCATCCTTGATACTGGAAGCGTCTGTCTGCCAGACTTCACCGGATCGATAGAAGGCTACGGAGGCAGCCTCCGCAGCTAGGCCTCTGACCAGCGTATACGGTGAACGAGTATTCTTCGCACCTTGCTGCTCCGGAGGCTGTTCATTCGTCATGATGAGCAGCCGGTCGATGATATGATATCCAACGCTTTCGTAGAGACGAATCGCTGGCGCATTCGTGCTGATCGCCTCTAAATAGGCACGACGGACGCCTTGTTCTACGTACAGCTCTTCGTTTTTCTCCATCATGTTCTTGCCGATTCCCTTCCCCCGGAAATCAGGGGCTATCGCCGTCCCGCCGTTACGTGCAATCTTAACGCCATCTTCCTCCCGAAAGCCGTTCATGACGATGCCGGCCGGTACGCCATCCATGTAACAAGCGAGTGATCTCTCCATGCACAGACCATCATTTCCGATACGGGCAATGAAACGGTCCAGCGGCATCGAGGCGTTCACCATGTATCCTTCAAATGAGTGATTCCACAGCTCCGATACTTCCCGAATCGGAAGCGCGCTTAACGGTTTGTATGTAATCATAGTCAAATCCTCCTAATTAGCCATGAGTGAGTAAGGCATACTTAGAGATGCTCTCTATTAAAAACATGCAGGAAGCACACCTGAGTAACGTACTCATCGTGTTCTCCTGCATGTCTTAGCCATGCTTATTTACGTTTAAAGAGCTGCATCATCTACGCTATCCAGCCAAGCCTCGATGCTGCCAATGACGGAAGTGACACAGCCATCCTCGAATGGGGAGATCAGACCTGCCACCTTCACCAATTCGGTGAACGACTTGCTTCCGCCTTGACGGCAGAGGTGCAGATAATCTGCCCATGCAGCGGATTGATCCTCATGCATCCTTTTCCAGAATTGGAATGCACAGATTTGAGCCAAGGTATAGTCGATATAATAGAACGGCGAATTAAAGATATGACCTTGTTTATGCCAGAAACCGCCTTGTTCCAGATACGCATTATCTTCATAGTTCCGGTGCGGCAGATATTTTCGTTCGATCTCGCGCCATGCCTGTTTGCGTTCGGCCGGCGTTGCATCCGGATTCTCATAAACAAAATGCTGGAATTCATCAACCGTGACCCCGTAAGGAATGAAGATGAGTCCGCTCGCGAGATGGTCGAAGCGGTATTTATCCGCCTCGTCTTCGAAGAAGCGGTCCATCCACGGCCATGTGAAGAACTCCATGCTCATGGAATGAATTTCGCACGCCTCATAGGTAGGAAATCCATACTCCGGTACCTCGAACCCTCTGCTCTCGTACACTTGGAACGCATGACCGGCTTCGTGCGTCAGCACATCAATATCGCCGGAAGTCCCGTTAAAGTTGGAGAAAATAAACGGTGCGCCGTACTCGCTAATATAGGTGCAGTATCCGCCGCTCTGCTTGCCTTTTTTGGCAACAAGATCCATGAGGCCGTTCTCCTGCATGAAGGTAAAGAACTCGTGAGTTTCCGGAGACAATTCTTCATACATCTTCGCACCATGGTTGACGATCCAATCCGGGTCACCCTTAGGTGTGGCATTCCCCGATTTGAATGAGAAGTTCTCATCGTAGTACAGCAATTGGTCCACATCGATTCGTTTCTGCTGACGTTCTCTCAGCTTGGATGCAACAGGTACGATATGCTCCAGCACCTGGTTACGGAAATTAGCGACCATCTCCGCGTTATAATCCGTGCGGGCCATGCGAGCATAACCAAGCTCTACGTAATTGTTAAATCCAAGCTTCTTGGCAATCTTGGTTCTTACTTTAACCAGATCATCATAGATACGGTCGAAGTTTGCTTCGTTCTCAGCCATGAAGCCGCTGGACGCCTCCATTGCACGTTTACGCATATTGCGGTCCGTCGATTGCTGGAAAGGAATCAATTGCGACAAGGTACGCTCTTCACCTTCGAACTGAATTTTGGCAGAAGCGATCAGCTTCGAATATTCCGTCGTCAGTTTATTCTCCTGCTGCAAGTCCTCAATGATCTCAGGACTGAATGTTTTGAGGGAGAGCTCTGCCAGCTGGAACAGCTGCCGCCCCCATTTGTTCTCAAGCTCGGCTCTGAATTTAGAATCCACGAGGGCACGATAATAATCCGTTATGTATTCCTGGATGACCGGTCCGTTCTCGTCGAAGAAATCCTGCTCTGCCTTATAGAACTCGTCGTTTGTATCAATCGAGTGACGGATGTACACCAGTTGACTCAGGGTGTCCATCTCACTACGGAGTTTGTTAATGCGGGTCATCGCCTCATCCTGCTCCTCATACGTGCTGGCGGAGGTGAAGGCGCTAAGCTGTTCTTTAAACTTTTGCTCAAAAGCTTTAACGTCGGGGCGTTCATAGCGATATTCGCTGAATTTCATAAGATACACCTATCCTTTCCCATATAAAAAATGCATCCTGGCGTCTGATCGCATGGATTCAAAACACCAAACTATATCTAAATTCTATATGCGAATCAGAATATCCTTCACAGGTCTATGAAATTCTACACGCCCCTATGGGTTACGTTATAATCTTAAGGCCAATCGCTGAAGCCAGGATTAAAGCAATGAAAAATATCCGACGTGCTTCCTTCGGTTCTCCAAAAGCAAACATCCCCAGCAAGGTACTGCCGGCCGTCCCCATTCCCGTCCAAATCGCATAAGCGGTTCCCATGGAAATAAAGGCCATCGCGTACGTCAGCAGCAGAAAACTCGAACCGAGCGAACAGGCCAAAAAGATGTAGGAGCCCAAGCTGCGAGTCAGGCTCACCCTTCTTAACGCAATCACACCCAACACTTCACATAACCCTGCGGCGATCAGAGCGATCCATTCCATTACGCACCACTCTCCTTCGCCTGATTATCCGTGTCTTTCGTGACCAGTTTGAGTCCCAACACCCCTGCAGCCAACATGCCAATCAGCAGCAGCTTGATGGGATTCGCTTCCTCGCCAAACACGAGAATCTCCACCAGCACCGTGCCGGCTGTGCCGAGCCCTGTGAAGATCACATAGACCGTACCGATAGGAAGTTTAGCCGCAGAGTCCAGAAAAACTTTAAAGCTGAATATAATCGAAGCGATGGTAATGATCCACTGCCACCAGGTATCGGAATGCTTCAAACCGGATACCCATACAACCTCCAGTGCCCCCGCCAATAATAAGAGCCACCATGCCTTTTTCATCCTCCAACATCCTTCCACTCTTTATTTGTATATAAAATGTTTGTGATGTAGTTGTGATTGTAATCTAAAAATGGCATACCGTATAATGATAATAAATAATGATGTCATCATTTTTAGTGATGTCTGGAGGAGAGAGAGGATGGTTTAGATGGAGCTTACCGATCTGAAGGTTTTTCTGAGGATTGCCGATGAAGGGAATATCACCCGCGCTGCGGAGCAACTTGGGTATGTGCAGTCCAATGTTACGGCCCGGGTCAAAAAGCTCGAGAATGAACTGGGAGTTCCCTTATTCAACAGACACGCCAATGGAGTGACTTTGACGGAAAAAGGGCGCACGTTCCGGGACTATGCGTGTACTATTCACAATCTGTCTGAAGAAGCGGTGCGTGCTGTACAGGAAACGCCTTATCCAAGCGGTTCTTTAACCATTGGCGTCGTGGATACGGTGCATTGCGGACATTTCATTAAATCCTTGTCGGACTATCAAACCATGTACCCGGACGTCAAGCTATCGCTCTTGACCGGCAGCTCTTCGGAGCTGATTACCCAAGTATTAAACTATCAGCTGGACGGGGCATTTGTGACGGGAAACATTCCGCCGAAGCTGGTTGCTGATTATATAGAAGAGGATGAGGTCAAACTGCTGACCAAATCGAAGGAGCAGCCCTTTCCCGATCTGGCGGTGACCAAATGGGCCGTTGCTCCGGCGGGATGCCCGTTTCGAAGCATCCTCGAAAGATGGCTGTTAAGCCAAGGGATTCCGCTGACCAATATGATCGAAGTCTCATCATTAGAGACCCAATTAGGCATCGTACAATCAGGTCTTGCCGCTACGCTGCTCCCCACCTCCGTCTTGAGTGGAGAATTTGCGAATATGGGCAGCTTCTCGATCCCGGAAGCCTTCCGGCACACCTCGACAAGCCTGATCCGGCGTAACGACCGGTTCAAGAACAAGGCATTTTCCGCTTTTGCCGAGCTGGTTAAGGTTAATTTCGATAAGACGGAAGGTTTATGAATAATTACACTTTCAACGTCATAATTGTCCTCCTAGAGTGGATATGGTGGTATTCTTCCGCGATAGTTCCATCTGCCGCTCGATATAATGGGCGACGCCATCAAGCTCATTCGAGTCGATAATATGGTCAGCCAGCTGCAGTATCCTCTCGTGCGCGTTCCGGACTGCGATCCGCATGCCTCCGGCCTCGAACAGGCCTACATCATTGATGTGGTCGCCGAATACCACCGTGTTCTCCAGATCAATCCCCATGTGGGCGGACCATAATCGGAGACCGTCTCTTTTGTTTGCTTTGACATGGCTGAATTCGAGGAAATAGTGGTTGCGAATGTAATAATCCGGCATCATATGCGCATGAATCACGTCGCCGTATAATGCCGTGACCTCTTGCCGAATCGGCTCCAATTCCTCATGTAGTCCAATGTATGTAAGAGCTAAAGTCCGGAAATCCGGCGGACAGTTCAGGTTCTTCACTTCCAGGAACCGCGGATCATGGGGGCGGGAGGCATAGAAGGTCATCTCTCCCTCTCTGCGCAGCGTCTCATGCAGAACTCGCTCCCGCTGATCCTTATCGAGCGAGAAATAAAAGGGGGTAATGCCGTGCTTTCTTCCGACGTCGATAATCTCATTCGAAATGTCGCGCTCCAGCCAGTATCCATTTACAACGGTTTGATTCACTCCGTCATATATTAAAGCGCCGTTATATAGAATCACGGGGTATTTCCACGGGATAACCGATACAACGCTTTGAGCGCTAATATTGCCGCGGGCAGTGGCAAACGTAACAACCACGTCCTGCTCCAGCGCATTCGAGATAACATCCCTAGTATAGGGTGAAAGTGTCTGATCTGATCGCAGAAGCGTTCCATCCAGATCCGTAATATATGCTCTTTTCTTCATCAAGAAGCAATGCCTCCTTCGCCGTCCAGTATGTGACAAAACCCAGCCATAGAGCAGCTCTATCTAAGACTGGGTCATTATTATGAATGAGACGTCTTCCATGATTATACAACTTCTATGATAGAGATGGTAAAGGTTAATTGCTTATTTCGCTTCAATCCCCATCTATTTTAGATCCTTTACCTGATCGGATAATGTCAACACTACCCCAAAACAACATTAAAGCAATGACCGGGTGGAGTGCAGATAGAAATCCGATCTGAGACGAGAATACCGCTGTTAAGAACATCCCGATCACCATACCGAATAAACCTATGCTTCTCCGAAGTAATCGTCGGGAAAGTCCTCCTATCCATGCCATGATTGCCATGATGAGTGGTACAAAGGCAAAATATCTCGCAAAGCTAACATGGGCTGCCCAACTTCCTGGATCCACAAACAGTGCCATTCCGGCGATAAGAACTTGAAGCGCAACACTAACACTGAATATCAAAGTGAGCACGATAAACGAAGCACGGGAAACTCGAACCAAGTTTATGTTATTCATACCTCTCATCCTCCCAATCTATAGATCCCCATGCTTCCGGTTGCCAATGAGAAATCACCTCTTTTATTGCTGTTACGTCGGTTTGAGGAATGGCATATATTTGCGGCACGATAGGAATACGAAAAGTAGTATGGTCGTGAAAAAAACGCGTGATTAAGGTACCTATTGCCCTTTCATTATCATAGTGAATCACACTCCAAAATCGCCTCTCCCTCTCTTCCCACGGCCCCCAAAGCTCCTCAGATTGTGGAAAGGTACCCGGCATTACGGGTTTAGGGGTTAAACCTGCACTGTATACTTCTGCTTCCAATGGACGGAATAGCTTGGAACAAAAGAGTCCATAAGCGTAATCTCCTTTATTTTGAAAAATATGCTCAAGCTCGTTCTGGTTCTCTTCCCATACATTCTGCCACTGATCATCCATATATCTCTGGCAGTAATGAGCCAATGCCTTCATCATGGATACGTTTAAACGCTCTGTTAAGATCATATTCTATCCTCCACCTTTTAATTTGGATATGTGAGTTATACTCGATGATGATCAGATCTCCAGTTCCGGATAGCAAGCTTGATATTTTTGGATGATAAGTTTTCGTTAACAGCTTTCTCACACAGCATTAGAAACTCATCATCCGAAGCAAATCGAAGTGCAATGATTTGTTCTATTGTCAGATTTGGATCCAGGAGCCTCCCTGTCATTACAAAATGCCTTAGGTTCTCTTCTGCTCGAATTACGCGATCTTGCACCTTACAAACGAATTGCCGGATGAGAAATAAGGTCATAACCACCGAAAATGACATGAGTATGAGAAGCAATGACGTAAATAACGATATTCCACGCATATTCGTCACAAACAGATAAACGAATGCTGCGGCGACCATAGCAAAGCTAAGCGGCACAAGAAAAAAATGAAATGCAGGCACATGTCTTTCATGGTTGCTGTAGGATTGATTTTTCATAGGAATACCTCCTTTCTTTATTGTGAGTGAGCACACACTCATTACTAGATATCACGTTTCCCAACTCATCCAAGGTGAATGCCTTGACTTTGAATGAGTGCACACTCATAATACAAGTGGAACCATTACGAAGTCAACAGAGCGAGGGGATTATTTTGGATTTAAAGAGCAAGATCGCCGATGCAGCGGAGCTGGTCATTCGCACAAATGGATTGGCCAAAGCAACAACGAAAGAAATTGCCAGAACCGCCGGGTGTTCAGAAGGCTCGCTGTACAATCATTTTAAGAGCAAAGACGATCTATACCTTCACATTTTACGCGGACAATTACAAAATTTTATGCAGACACTCATATCTCTCAGAGATCTTATCGGAAAAGATACAGTACGCAGCAATCTGGAAAAAGTGGCTCGTGCGGGCCTATCGGATTACTATCAATCCATGCCTCTGATCAGTTCCATCTTCTCTGAGCCAGGACTGTTAGCACAACACAGGGAAGGTTTCACCACTCGGAATGAAGGCCCGCACCGGGCAAATGAAGCAGTTGAATCCTATTTGCTGGGGGAGCAGCGACTTGGGAGAGTATCGGAGCATGTTAAACCGAGATCCGCTGCGGACATGCTGCTTGGAAGCTGCTTCCAATATGCATTTCAATTAAACTTTCTAGACCGCCCCTTATCTGATGAAGAACAGAATGAGTTTGTATATTCGGTGTTGGATACATTGTTTCTAGGGATGGGGAATAAATGACCGGAGAGCCACGGGTGGTAACAGAAGAATCGCCGCATACCAGAGTCCCTGTAAGGGACTCCCTGCCTCAGGTGGAAACATGAAGCTGTACAGCGAGAATAGGGTGACGCAGACAAATAAATTAAGAACTCATCACGTAGCCTCGGCCAACATTCCCGACAGAATGCCAGCCCTGCGGATGACCTCAATCCTTTCCTCGCGGCCTTCGATCGCCCTTATCATTTCGATGGCTGTATCAAAATTCATTACGACATATCCGGTTGTTTCATAACTCCCCGGTCTTTCTGCGAAACACTTCACGCCCACCAGATAAAATAATCGATAAGCATCAAACTCCTTCCAATGCCATGCCGCGAACAGGGTCCGTTCATCGCTGATTTCGATTCCGGCCTCCTCCAAGGATTCACGGCTCAAGCCATCCATAATCGACTCACCGGGTTCCAGCCGCCCTCCTATAGTTGTGAGCACCTTCTCTTCACGATCCCATACCATGACAACATCTCCATTATCTAGAACGGGAACACAGTGTACACTGCCAATCTGTATACCCTCAGGAATTTCGGTTATAAAGCTCAGCACAGGGGATGGCACCTCCGATACTTATTTGGTGATACGCGGCTGAAGATAACCTATAACTTCTTGTATATGCTGAATCTCGGCAAACGGAAAAACACCCATGCTGTTCATTCTCGCGATGTCCCCGCGATAGGCGATAAATGAAATTCCGGCGCTCTCGGAGGCCTTACCATCCACCCAGGCATCTCCGACAGATAACCATTCCTCCGGCGAAGTATGAGGGAAATGCTTCAGCACCTCCATATAACCATCGGGTGCCGGCTTTAACAATCCCATGGCCTCCCTGCCAATAATGAGATCAAAATAATGCGCAATCTTGTTCTCTTCCAGTGCGGCCATCGCTGCTTCCACCGCATTATTCGTCACAATGGCCAGATGCAGCTGCCCATGCAATTGCTGAACAAGCTTTCTTGCTCCCGCTTCAAGAACCGCACCCATCATCCCCCTCATCTCATGTTCCTTGGCAATATCCCACATCGCGTGACGAAGATCTTCCGACAGCAGCCCTGTATTCATGGCTTCAGCAATGATGGTTGAGGTGGTGTGGGTGTCCATGGCCAGACCTTGGGGCAAGATTCTGTGAAGGCATAAAAAGGCGTAGATGTCCCTCTTCATTGCACCAAAATCAATGCTGGAATGCAGCAGCGTATTATCCATATCAAAGACAATGCCTTTTATCGTAAACGCGATATCTAATCAACTCCAGTCATAGAAATGCCTTGAATTGCTGCCCCGTCAGGCAATCCAGATTTGGGTATGCTGATCAAGGATGTGACGCTTGCCTGACCAGGGTAACCCTCCGTCCCTTCATCCTGTTGGGATGCTAAAGTGATGTATAAGTGATTCTTTTCATTCTCTAATTGTCCGCTAGCCATCTTCATGGACGCAATCCGGAAACCTCGGGCAGACGGAAGCTGCCCACCGCTGACCAACAAATAAATTTCCTGATCCGTTTCCTTAAGCACCCACCCGCCGGGAGCCATATTTATGCCGTCATCATAAAGCTGTTGAATGACCGGGTCAAGGCACTCAATCGAACGGTACTCCCAGGTAAATTCCGGAGAGGTCTTGGTGTATAAAAGCTGCGTGTAGTGGATTTGCAAATAGTCGATCTCATGGAGTATACGTTCTTCTTCCGTCGCATTTTGTACTTCATAGGAATCATTGCTTCTAGGCCCATGGCTCCCAGCAATCAACATCATTATAACAATCATGGTGAAGATCAGCCTTTTGCTGATACTTAATCGCATATACTCGTAAACCCCTTCATCTCCTAATCATGTACAACTTCCGTACCGGCGATAAAATCGTGCAGGGAACGCTTATCTTCGCGCATCGCAACCATAAATATGCTCACAATGAGTCCAATTCCAAACGTCAGTGCATACACAATTCCGGCTACGAGGTTGCGGAGCAGCATTGTTCCAATGCCCGGCGGCTCAAGAAAATCGAATTTGCGAATGCGGATGCCGCATATGCGCTTGCCAATCGTATAACCATTCCAATACACGGGCACCAACATAGCATACAGACCGTAAATCAAATCGGAAATCCGCTCATTCTCAAAGTTTCCCGTGATAATTCCTGCAATGATGGATAAAGGAAGAGCAATAATTAGACCGTCCAGAAGATTGGCGCCTAGGCGGATCCAAAAGCCGGCAACTTGGTTTTCCCCCACTCAATATACCCCCTTAAAAAATCAAAATAACATTCAATTATGGACTCCTATCGGCGTTGTCTGGCTGGTCAATCTCCTCCCAGTTATGCTTGATCTTGTTCAGGTCATCCTTTAGCCATTTACGAATGATAGGGACGATGATGCATAAGATACCAATAATCAAACTGATGATGCTGAATATCCACGGCCCTTTTCCTATTTCCGATAACAAGTCTTCAAACGTCCTGGGGCTGTATATCCCCACAATCGCAGCTGTTAAATACCGGATACCGTACAAAAAAGCCGAAATACAGATAAAAATAATACCCATCGTTTTATGGTTCATAGTGTGTGTAGTCCTTCCTTTTAACGGTGCCGCACACAAAGCAAGCAGCTGCCATGATTATACCCTTTGGGCGTTTAGCTCACTTCTGGCGGCGATTAACCACGGATGCACCAATTTCATTTTGTCGCGTTGATTCCATACATGGTCCAAATACACAAGCGCCGCTCCGTCTAAATCCAAATCGTCCAGTTTATTGCGCATGTCCGCTTGGTAGGCGTGATCGCCTTCAAGTTGCCATGAGATCTTATCCGCAACGAATAATACCTTATCCAATTGGCTCGCCCCGGCTTTTAACGTTGTATGGCATTCAATAGCGTTTAATATGTCCGGTGAGGTGCAGCCGAAGATGCGCTGAGCCATTTCCATGGAGAGCTTCTGATGAATGATCCTGATATATCGATGTTCCTCTTCCATAATGGGTAGAGACCATTCTTCCGCGGCCTCCTTCATTTCACTTACCGAAATAGCATTGCTGATATCATGCAGCAGCGCCGCCTGCCGGGCTGCATCTGGGCTTACATTAAATAACGGTGCGATGGCTAACGCCTCTTGTACTACATTCATGATATGCTCGAACGTTTCCTGCTCTCCATGCTTGATTAGAAAAGCTTCTACATCATCCCTTAGGTTATATGTAAACTCTATGCCATACGTCAGCTTACTAAACACGGAATCCCTCATCCTAGACCACACCTTTCCGCACAACATTTTCCAATCGCTCATATCATTGTAAGCTTCGGTTCCTGATTGAACAATAATTATTTTCCACAATTCCCCATGTTGGCGTCATCCATCTCATGTTGAGAATGTAACTTCTACACAACAAAATCAGTCACAAATAAAAAAAACAGAATGACTTCCCTACATCGTAGTTAAGTCATTCTGCTGCCTGTTATACACGATTTTATGTATGATCGAAATATGCGGTTACGGTTATCTGCTCCTCGATTTCATGATGACCCCAAGCAAACCATAGCCCATGGTAACTCCTACCGAGTTCAACATAAAATCATCCACATCCAAGCTTCCCCGTCGCGAGAGCAGCTGTGTCATTTCGAGCACGAATAACCCGGCCAAAAAGTAAGCAAACATCTTACGAAATCGAATTTGAAATGCAAGCGGAATGAGTACTCCAAAGGGTACAAACACAGCGATATTCCCAACGATATTGATCAATGAGCCCCAGCTGCGAATCGGAAAATACCTTGTTATCGTCGAGAATGGAACCAGATTATAACTGAATTCCGGCTGCGTTGTCCTCCCGAATCCCCAAATCATCCAGTATGCTAACAACATGGTGTATCCAATGAGGAGGATCAAGGTGATCATTTTAACATGGGATTTCATGAAGGTCTCCTGTTAAACTGAATTCACACATATTTATCCAATACATAATCCTCGATCATGTCAATATTTCGGCGTTCCTGTGCGTACTGTTTAATGTGTTTCTTGATATTCGGATACAAAATAATGTCGCCCAGCTGCTCAAGCGGAATCCATTTCACATCGGTTTGATTCGGATCTGGCACAGCCGGAAGTTTGGGGGACGATCCTTCATGTGGATAACATTCAAACACGATGTATAGCGTATGAAAGCCCGAACTGTTATCTCTAGACTGTTTATGCGGAGCATTCTCGTACACAAAAGCAACAGGCCCAGTCTGCGCTTCCAGCGTGGTTTCCTCATACAATTCTCTCAAGGCCCCCTCTGCGATCGACTCTCCTGGCTCGGCCCCGCCCCCCGGCAAATTGTAATGCAATCCGTTCTCATCTACATACTCAACCAACAAAACGTGCTCATTCTGAAAAACCAATGCTGTCGGTCTCACCCGAATATGATATGTCATCTTAACCACCTCTCCACACGGCTAACGAATAGCTGCTGAACTTCCTTGATCTGTCTATCATACAATTAACGAGACTAATATGGAAATATTATGTATAATTGCAGGTCAAAAAGGTCATCAGGCGAGACGAGTCACATCGCCCCCCCAACAACCTCCATCCCTCAGGGATTCACATGGCGTCTGTTCCGTTATCGTCCTGTTCGATCGTTATCATCCAGTCTCACGGTTTCACCCGTTTCGCGGGAGACATTCGCAGCCTCCAGAAATCGAATGATCTCCAGCGTCTCAGATAAAGGAACATCCGAGACACCTGTCGTGAACATCCTCATGATCTGTTCCAGCAGACTCGCATAATAGGGTTTGTGATGCGCCATAATGTCCACAAAGCTGCTAGCCTCCACGCGATGAATGGTCATCCCAAATCGATCATTACCTGCACGGTTGCCACGAATTATCCCGATCCTCCCGTCATTCCAAACCGCCGTTAATACCTCATGCAATTCCGTCGCGGCGACATGTACGCTTACGCAACCGGGTCCAAGAACGCGGTAAAGCATCTCCGCCGCGTGGATTCCATACCAAAAAAATCCCGGCTGTGTAGGTTGAAGCGGAAGTGGTCCGACGCAATCCACGCCAATGATATCATCCACACCGCCCCGAGCCAGTTCATCCTGAAGTCCTTGTGCATATCGAAGAGACGAGCTGCTCATAACGGTAACCTGGAACTGCTCCGCCAGTTCGGCAATTTCCACTGCGTCCTTACTGCTCACCGCAAACGGCTTATCGATAAATACCATTTGGCAATGAGGAGCAATCGCGCGAAACAAGGACAGATGCGACCTTCCGTCGACCGCTTCGAGCATGACGGCATCGACCTGTTTGGCCACGTCTTCCGGAGAATCCAATATTTCGGCTCCCCATCCAGCGAGTTCCTTCGTATATCCCTCCACCCGGCTTATGCTAAGTTCGAAGTCTGGGGATCCTCCGGGAAATGCCGCTGTAACCCGTGCGCCGGGAACGTAATAGGGGTGCGCCTTGTCATGCAGCATTTTCGAGAAAATGGAGACATGCGATGTATCCAAACCAATCATACCGATCTTCAAGGTCATAAGTTCATACTCCTTTACCTGCAGGATTTTAGATGATCACGATGGCTTTTCCATTCGCTACGTTACTGAGAGATATCAGCAGCCGGAACATAGGCTTTTCTAACAATCATCATATCACCCTGAACGACTAAAGGACGTGACTTTAATTCGTCTTTTAACCTAAACCTGGATCCGACACAAAAAGACCGCCTCCATCTGTTTATCAGACGTTGGCAGCCTCCTAGCGGACTTATAAATGCGTCGTGCAGTTGTATAAGGGGCAATTCCAGATACTCTACGGCTGCATCCTCCATCTTATCACGATGAGGCGGTTGACCAGAGCCACAAAAGCAAACACAATGGCAAACGTTATAAAGCCCGAGGATACCTGGCATGCCACCGCGGTTGCAAATATAAGAAATTCGATAAGCAGCACCACGGCAAGCGGCAGCTTGATCCTTGCTTTCGGAGAAATGGTCATGCCCCAGATGACGGCTGCAAGCAGTGGAAGCCCAATACCGAGTGCAACCTGTGCCATGAGCCCGGAGCCATAATGGAACCCCCAGTAACCTATCGAAAATAATAGAATCAATTCCAGGATAAATCGGATAGCAAGATTCAGCACTTTGAACATGGTGGGATACCTTTCGTTTCCTGTTGTATTCCTACTGTCAATGCTGTAATCACAGCTCGATTTGCTCCAGGTGATGGATCATATGATCCACATAATCGTTAAACAACCACTCCAGCGTGACCTCCGTTTTATCGGGCAGCACACATTTTTTCTGGAAATCAGACGAATCGGCTTTTTGCATGACACGCAGAATCATCCAGTTCATCTGCTGCCACAGCGACAACACTTCCGTTTGGTCATATTGATCCTGGTAATCGTTCACCCGGACCCAATCGTTCTGCGCGTACCCTTGAATGGCAATCGGATAATCGGAGAGCAAAATTTTTACAAACCGGATATGGTTATTGACTGCCGAATCGCATAGGTGACCCAGGATCTCCTTCTTGGACCATTTATCAGGCGCAAGCTTCAGATTGAACTCCACCTCATTAGTCGCCGTTACAATTTCCGTCATTTCGGCAATCAATGATTCCAATTTCATGATTGACTCCATCATTATCTTCCTCCTAAGAGCTCCTCTCAGCCGATAGGCTTAGAGAGCTTGATTCCATTCTATTCGTGTCGTCGGCATTCCAACGAAATCGCTATATTGCTTGGCAGCTTTCATAAACTCCTCTTCTCGCTCGTTCCTTAGCGAGAACGGACTAAACGTGATTTCGATGCCGCTGCGCTTAATTTCCCGCTTCCAGACACCGACCACTTCGCCGCCTGCCACCATCATGGGTTGAAATACCCCGTTGCGATGGGGAGCGATCTTCGCATCGTGCTCTGTCTCTATGATCGCGCTGCGGTCCTTGTAACCCAAGTAATATTCATCAAAACCCGGAAGCAGAACCACCGAATCCGTATCAGCGGACACGGCCGGCTCAGTAACAGAGCTCCAGTATTCCGTGCCGTTGACAAAATCTAAACGAAGATTTGATTTGACCGCCTCAAAGCCTCGTTTAGCTTCCGTCAGCGTTAACCCGACCCACCATGCAAAATCCTGAATCGTGGCTGGTCCGTGCCCTGTAAAATAGCGAAGCGCCAGCTCCGCCAGCGATTCTTCGAGCGTCAGTTCCCTCGATTTCGGTACCCACTCATCGAGCAGCACGAAGCTTTGCTGTTTGCCTTCATGCGGGCCGAAACAGATCATGCCTGTCCGCCCCAAATATCCGAGAATGTAGTAGCCGCGGCCGTTCTTGGTGCTGATCCCCGCTTCCTCCAGCAGTTCCATTAGTCTGGGACGGGATATGGGTGTACAGCCACTCAACGCATCGCTGATTAGCGTCCTGCACCGATGGAGCGTACCTTCGTCAAGCTCAAGTTCGGCCTGCTTCTTCTTGTCATTCGTTTGAAAGCGCGATTCCGTCAGCTTCACCATCCATTTGGCATCCTCGGACGGTACGAAGAATATCGTCCCTCGCATCGGCCAGGTTAGCACGATTTTGCGATCGTTAAGGGCCTGCTCCACATCGGATACCTTGGCGGACTTCGTACGGAGACCGATTCCCCAGACCGCTTGGTGGTAATCCTGGGCTTGCACAGCGCCGAGATTTCTGACGACTTCCTCCGGAGTTTCATGCTTCATGCCGGTTATCCCTGAATTGAACAGCCTTCGGTTCGCTATGATTCGATTTGGCACAATGGTCACTCTCCTAGGTCATGAATATCTCGCGAGCTTAAAAGCCATCATTATAAGTCCGGAATGGACATCCAGGCTCGATCATTCTGCCAGCTCACCTCGACCGGCGTCTCAAAAAACGAGGTCAAATTGTCGCTGGTCAGCATGTCCCGGGAACGCCCCTTCCCGAACACGGTGCCCCGGCGGATGAGCAAGGAGTGCGAGAAAATCGGCAGTATTTCTTCGATATGATGCGTAACGAACAGCAGGGTCGGCGCATCAGGCTTTGAAGCCAGTGCCGTAATACTGGACAGCAGCGCTTCCCTCGACAGAAAATCCAGTCCGTTACAGGCCTCATCCAGTATCAACAGCCTGGGCGAAGCCATAAGCGCCCGGGCAATCAGCAGCTTCTGCTTCTCCCCTTGCGAACAAGTCTCATATGTACGACCCAGCAGATGAATACAATTAAAATCCTTCATCAGCTGCTCGACCTGTTCCCGGTCAGCTTCATCCACCTTCTGATAAAGGCCGATCGAGGCGTGTTTGCCGCTAATCACGACATCCAGCGTGGATTCGCTCGGCCGGATTCTTTCCTGCAGCGAGGAGCTGACCCAGCCTATCGATTTACGCAATTCTCTTAAATCCACCCTGCCAAAACGATGCCCGAGCACCGAAACCGTACCGCTGGTCGGCCAGATGTAACCATTAATCATATTCAAAATGGTGGTCTTTCCGGACCCGTTCAGCCCAAGAACCGCCCAATGCTCTCCTTGCTGTACGGTCCAATCCACGCCTGTAAGAACGGTCTTCTGCTCCCGTTTCCAGGTTACGTTATTCAGTTCAATCGTCGTGTTCATCACTGCTCCCTCTCCTTCTTCAATCTGCTGCGAAATTTCGTTTCTCTTTTCAAGGATTATACCAGCAATTACATATTCCTCAATAAAAATATGAAATCCAGCCTTGTGATCAGGCTACGATTTGGAATCAAGCGATGAGTGCCAGGCTGGACATTTCATGCCTAAACGAAGATTCTAGTCAATAAATTATATATTGACAAATAATTGTTTTTGTGTTATGATAAAATATTTATCTATTTACATAAATTTGTTGATTTGATAATCTACTTCTGCTCAGTCTTCTCTGGAAGTTGAAATCGGGAGAAGAAATCCCTATATAGTGGAGGTAAGTAACATGTTAATCGATCAAGGCATTGCCATGCTGGAAATTTCCGCAGCCATGATGGGACGTATTGAAACGATCCACCCGACGTTCCTCTGGGATCATCAGAATTTGGTGCTTATCGATACCGGCTATCCCGGACAGTTCGCGCTGATTCAGAAGCAGTTATCGAACATCGGGTTTTCCGTTCAGGACGTAAACAAAATTATTATAACACACCAGGATTTGGATCATATCGGCAGTTTGCCGGCCGTTATCCAACATAGCAAGCGAGCCCCCGAAGTGTTCGCCAGCGAAATCGAAAAGCCTTATATCGAAGGCGATACAAGGCTTGTCAAATTATCGCCCGAGGCTATCGCTCAAGCTATGGCATCGCTGCCGGACAACGTGCCTACAGAGTGGAGAAATGCGTTTAAGCATACCCTCGAGAACCCTCCTACAGCCCCCGTGCATCGTATTGTGCGCGACGGCGAGGAGCTGCCTTTTGGCGGCAGCATTATCGTGATCCATACGCCGGGCCATACCCCCGGCCACACCAGCTTATATCACATACCGAGCAAAACCCTGATTGCCGCGGATGCGCTGAACGTCAGGGAGGGACAACTGATCGGGCCGGATCCGGCAACCACTTTCGATTTGGCGTTAGCCCAGCTCTCTTTGCAGAAGTTCACCCACTATGACATCCGTAACGTGATCTGTTACCACGGCGGATTATTTACGGACAATCCCAACCAGCGCATTCGTGAATTGGCTTATGCTTAAGCGTTTGTTGGTCCACTTTTGGTCATGAAGGCTTCCCTTGTTTATATCCATCGATCCAGCTAATCTCAAGGTACCAAGTATACGTGCCGCCGGCCGGCACTTCGGCCGCTGCCTGACGATGCATGGCATACGAGAGATCATCGAGTTGCCCCGTCGCAGGCTCCAGCGCAAGATGGTACTGTCCTTGATAGCCGCCATAGTTCGCCCAAATCGCTAGATAAGGCACCTGCTCTTTAGGAAACGTCATGCGGAGTCCTTCCCTCGCAAGCGGATCGTAAATGGAGGCTGTCCCCTCCGGCAGCTCGCCTGCAAAATAGAATTTCTCGGCAGTTGCTTCAAGCCTGCTCTCGGTTCGATTCAAGCGGATATGGGGCTTTTCATCCCATGGCTGCGGCCATTTCCGAATATCGCCGAATTCTCCCAATCGACCGTTCGCCGAGTACGATACGATGACCTCCCTCAGCTCGTTGGGAACCATAATCTCTGCGCCTTCATCGATCTGAAACAACGGATGGGCTGCCCACAGGAAAGAGAATGGGAACGGACTCGAATTATGAACGGCATAATCGATCCGCAGGGTATCTTCACGGGGGAAGGAGTAGGTTTTGCGCAGCTGATAAGGGATTCGGATTCCCTGTACGCTGCAATGAAGCTGTTCTTGTTCGCCGCGCGCCTTCCATGGAATGGCCCATACCTCGCCATGATCCGGAAGCTCCGTTCCTTCCCATGGATACGCGGGATACCGGCAGTCATTGATCGTTGGAAACATTTCGTCCCAGCCGCTGCCGTCCCGCTGTCCAAAGGAGCTTGCATACCCGTTCGTTTCCAGAGCTCCAGCAGGCTGCACCAGCCATTCCCGGCCAGTCTTTCGATTGCGAAGCGAGATGACCCTGCTTCCGAGTTCAGGCACCAGGACCATCTCCATAACCTCCGTGCGCCCTGTCCAAACCTCATATTTATCCAGCATCCCTTTGCTCCAGATCATCTTCGTCATCCTCCTCCGTTATAAGTCAAAGGCATTACCCGGAATACACAAATGCTCAAGGACCGTTCATACCGGCCCTTGAGAATAAAGTGTCAATCTTTTACATCAACGTCTTGCAAAGCGACAAATGCAACGCAGCTCCTTGATGGTGAGACTCCAGCTGCAGCACCTCGCGGAACAGCTTCTCCGCGGACTGCCGGTCACCGAGACCAAGATGCCCAAGCCCCATCATGTAGCGGCAATGAATTTCGTTTCTTCGGTCCAGATCTTCATCAAACACCAGGAAGTCCGGCAGCGATACAGCAAAGTAATCGATGCTCTGAGGCTCGAATATATGCTTCTCCCCGTAATCGATCAGCTTGTTAAACCGGCTGCGGGCTTCATTCTCTCGGCCCAGCCTCCGCAGCGCGGCCCCTTGATAAAAAATCATGTGCGGCGGCTGATCGTTGTAATACATTGCACTGGTCGGCTCATCCAGCCCCTCCGAAGCTTTCAGGAAGTACGCCTCCGCCTCTTCGGACAAGCCCAGCCCCTCATATGCGCAGCCCAGGTAATAGTCAATGTTGTTCTCCTGCGCTCCCGTGAGTTTCCCTTCATTGATGTTGAGCGGATACTGCTTGGCAGTAAGGAGCTGCTCTATGGCTTCCTCGCAGTGACGCTCCTGAAGCAGCTGCTTCGCCCGCTCCACACGGGCCAACACATACTGGGCCGGCACCTTGCCCTCGCCGCCTTCCCATGGGTGAAAGTTGCGTTTCAGAATCAATGCCAATGCCTCCTCATAACGATTCAGCGTATTGTGCAGCGTCAAATATTCCAGATATAAATCGTCACGCTGCTCGACCAGCTCCATGTGCTCCTCCATCCTTTTCAAGCGATCGGCTGGAGTATGACCGAGCTTTTTATACAGCTGGTCCAGCTCGTAGAAGACCCTGGCGTCCGCCGGATTCAGCGAGAAGGCGGTTTGCAGGGATGCCAATGCTTTATCGCGGTCCTGCCTCTTGTTATAGTAAGCGAGCGCCAGATTCCGATGCGGCGTAGCGAAGCTGCCATCCAGAGCAACGGAAGCTTCCCAACTGCTTATGGCTTCCTCGTAGCGCTTCTTGTCGTACAGCAGATTTCCTAAGTAGTACATCGCCTTCGCATCCTGCGGCTGTACGCTGAGCGCCAGCTTTAACGTCACGTAGTCATGCAGGGAATTCGGGAAACAGTACGACGGATCGGCCTCCGAGGCCAATCGGTAGCAAGCGGATGCCTCTTCCGCCCGGTTCATCTTCATGAGTGCACTGCCTTGGTAGTAATAAACCATTGGATAGACAGCAGGTGCCGTAAGGCGTTCGAGGCGCTGCAGCACATCCAAAGCGTCGCCATATTGGCCTGCATCCGCATAGTCCTGAGCAACGGCGATATAATTATGCGGATGATCGCGCAGGAGCTGGACAAGTGATTCGTAAGCATGACGGCTCTTGTCCTCTTGCTTCAATTCTTGATATACGGCTGCCAGCTCGTTCATCGCGCCCGCATCCATAGGATCCAGCTTCAGCGTTTCCTCAAGCCATAACGCGGCATCCGCCAAGCGCCCCTGCCTCCTTAAAATGATGCTCTTCAGATGCCGCGCTTTATAATTACGGTACTGGGCAGCCAGGGACCGTTCGATCAGCTCGAACGCCTCCTCATATTCCTGCTTCTCGCAGGCAATCTGGGCTAAAGCCAGATATCCCGCCCCTTGCCAAGCCCCCGACCAGACCGACTTGTACAAATTAGCGTACGCTTCGTCCAAACGCCCCTGCCATTTCAAGGCTTTGCCCAAATGATAGAATGGTTCGCTGTCATAGGGCCGGGCATTGTGGCGGGTCAAGGTTTCAATGGCTTTTTTAAAATAAGTCTCACTTTGCGTGAAGCACCCTCTGCGCAGCAGGAGCAAACCATAGGCATTGTTCAGCCTGACGTCTCCGGCATCGCGCCGAAGACCTTCTATATAATAGGCTTCCGGTTCATAGGTTGCGTGCCTGTACTGCTCCAGATGCTGCCCTGCCAAGAACAGCGCTTCGGTATTCTTCAGCTCCTCCGGCTTGCCAATTGCCGTGGCCGGGTCCGGCGTCCGCTCCAAGGTACGCGGCTTGGGCTGGTAAGCGACCAGTTCTCTGCCGTCCTCAGCGAATACCGCCACCCGCACATCTTCTTCCCTGACACCGGGATCCAGTTCGATCTCGGCCTGGAAGGTGTCGGCTGGCGACAGCTTGACTTTCCGTTCCAAATAGGTGCGTCCCGCTCCGGTCACCAGGATGCGAGCCCCTTCCCTAACCGAGGTGGCATAGACATGGACAACGGCCTTATGGTCTTGAACTTCGAGATTTACGGCGGCATCAATGGACGCGTTCTTCACCAGCCCGATGTCTTTATAGGGCAAGAAGTACTGCTTGAAGCTTTTCTCCTCATACGGTGCCAGCCAGGTGAAATCGGGCTGGTTATCGGTATACACGCCGGTCATGAGCTCGATGTACGGGCCGTCTTCGTCGGTCAAGTTGCGATCCCAGGCTTGGCCGAATTCGCCGTGCCCCCATGTCCACTGTTTTTTGCCGGGGGATATATGTTTATTGGCGACATGCAGAATCCCCGCTTTCAAGCCATGGTCATATCCGCCGACGAAATCATAATCCGAATGATAAGCCATATAGGAAGTCGGAACGGGAATGTTGCGGTACATGGAAATATCGACGCCCGCCGAATAGTCCTGCTTATAATACGTGCCGGTGGCGATCGGGAATTTGGACACGTCCCGTTTCCCGTGGTCGAACACCGCGTGAACATCCGGCGGGAATACGGACTGGGTATGATCGTTGACCGCTACGGCCGGATTCGCCCACCACAGAAAAGTCTGCGGCTCCGAGGTCCGATTGTACATCTGCGCGTGAATTTCAAGATACGCCTTGCCCGGATACAACGTGAAACCTGTAGACACCTTCGTTCCGTACATCCGGTCGATCTCGCCGACCCATACCGTCTTGCTGCCATCCGGATGATTCTCAAGTCTCCACTCTACTTCGCCATAGGTGTTAGGCCGGTGATGCTGCGGCCAGTTGAACTCGATTCCTCCTGATATCCATGGACCTGCAAGGCCAACCAAAGCCGGCTTGATCACTTGATTGTGGTATACAAAATCATAGTTGTTGGTTTTATCGATGGCCCGGTAGATGCGGCCGCCAATCTGCGGCATGATCTGAATCTGCACGTAATCATTTTCAAGGAAAATGATCCGGTAGGGCTTTAAAACTTTCTCATCGTATATTTTATCGATGACCGGCAGCGGATAAACACGCCCCGAGCTCCCCTGATACACCCGTTTCTCCAAAAACATCGGGTTCAGGTCCGGCTTCCCCACTTCATACGTGGGAATCTCCACGGTCTCTTCCCGTACGCTCACTTGCAGCTGTTTTGTCATGATTCGTCATCCCTCCATTGATATCAGCATTGGCTGCTTCATGTCTCTATTTTATAAGCACGTCTGCACGCAGAGCCATTGACGATATCATGTTCATGATGGATTATATTCTGATTATCTTGCTCTCCATCAGGTTGACAAGGCTGCCGTCCCGATACATAGTAAAACTATGGATACCATACGAAAATCAGACGGATTCGAGTCCCAGAAAATCATTGTCCTCCCGGATCATATTATGAAAGAAGCGGCCCGCCATCCGCTTGTGGAACCGCTGCATGTAACCGACATCGGGTACTTTCCGCGCGCGCTGCATCACTACCGGGAACGCCCGGAGGGCAGCGGCGCATACATCTTAATCTACTGCGTGGAAGGTGAAGGCTGGTACCGATTGAACGGTGGCAAAACCTATCAGCTGCTCAAGGGACAGGCGATCGTCCTCCCGCCGGATTTGCCGCATGAATATGCATCCTCGGAGCTTCATCCTTGGAGCATTTACTGGTGGCATATGAAGGGTACGCATGCGGGCCTATTATTTGAAGGCTTTAGCCATTCGGCGGAACCTGCCGTCCTTCCGGTCGACCAATCAAGGAGCATCGTGGAGCTGTTTCAGGAAAGTTACGAGCTGCTGCAAAAAGGGTATACGCTCAACCATATCATCCATGTCTCGCAGTTAGCCGGCCACTTGGCGGCCGTCATCCGCCTCGCCCGGCTCCAACCGCAGCGGGGGCAGGATCAGCATAATAAGCATGACATGGAGCAGACGCTTCGGTTCATGGCCGAGCATCTGGAGGGCCATGTGAGCCTGAAGGAGCTGGCGGCCTACGCCAATCTGTCCATTCCGCACTTCACCTTCCGGTTCAAGGAAGCGACGGGCTACTCCCCCATCGATTACTATCTGCGGCTCAAAATCCAGCGAGCCTGCCAGCATCTGGACCTGACCGGCCAGAGCGTCAAGGAGATCAGCCATCGTCTCGGCTTCCAGGACCCCTACTACTTCTCGCGGCTGTTCAAAAAAATCATGGGAAAATCCCCTTCCGAGTACCGAGATACCCGGAAGGGGTAGGTCACTTATTGCCTCTTAGCTGCAGCGCGTTATTCGTAACGTCGCTGCTTGTTCTTTTCCGGCGTCGTTTCCTCGAAGGACGATGCCCCTGCACTTTCTCCCGAACTCGCTCCTTAATCATTCAATTATGAAAGAATTTGTGCATCTTTCGCCTACAGGCCCGATTTCCATCAGGATACAATGGGAGCTATCAATAGGCGAGAGGTGATTAATCATGAATGCACAAACGGTACAGTCGTCGGACAAGGCCGGACTGTACAAGGGCATGAAAGCGGTTGCCAAAACACTCAAAGGGCGCTGGAACGCGCCGATAGCCGGCTACCTGTTCATCGCCCCCTGGCTGCTGGGCTTTCTTATTTTACAGCTGTGGCCCATTATCCAGTCCTTCTATCTATCCTTCACCGAGTATTCGCTGCTGGAGCCGGCCCGCTGGATCGGGCTCGAGAACTACCAGGATATCGCTCAAGACCGGCTCTTCTTCAATTCGCTGAAGGTGACATTCCTGTACGTGATCGCTTCCGTGCCGCTGAAACTGCTGGTCGCGCTGGTTGTAGCCCTGCTGTTGAACCGGAACATCCGGGGCATATCCTTCTACCGGACGATCATTTACCTGCCGTCCCTGATCGGCGGAAGCTTGGCGGTGGCCGTGCTGTGGCGCAATATTTTCGGCCTGAACGGCTTCATTAATCAGCTCGCGATATGGGTCGGAATCGCCCCCAAAAACTGGATCGGCACCCCCTCCACCGCCCTCGGCACCCTGGTGCTGCTGACGGCCTGGCAGTTCGGTTCATCGATGATTATTTTCCTTGCCGGTCTTAAACAAATCCCAAGCGAGCTGTATGAGGCTGCCTCCGTGGACGGGGCCTCTCCGCTCCGCAAGTTCATCCGGATCACCTTGCCCATGTTATCCCCGGTCATCCTGTTTAATCTGATCATGGGCATCATCAACGCATTCCAAATGTTCACTTCGGCTTTCGTGGTCACGAATGGAGGACCGGTCAATTCAACCGAGATGTTTGCCCTGTTCCTGTACAACAAAGCCTTCGGATCTCTGCAGATGGGCTATGCCTCGGCCTTGGCCTGGATACTGCTTGTTATCATCGGCATCGCCACGGCCCTTAATTTTATCGCATCCAAATACTGGGTCTTCTACGAAACCGAAACGGAGGGCCGCAAATGACGGGTGCTCATAAAAAACAAAACTGGCTGGTCCATGTGCTGATGATCGCATTCTGTTTTGTGATGTTTTATCCCGTGCTTTGGTGGATCGGCGCCTCCTTCAAATCGACGCCGGAAATCAGTCTACCCACCCTGTTCCCTAAGGTATGGTTGTGGCAAAATTATACGGAAGGCTGGATGGCGCTGCCCAAGTATACCTTTACACGCTTCTTTATGAACAGCCTCAAGCTCAACGTGGCGACCACGATTTTACATGTCATTTCAGCCAGCCTGGTGGCTTTCGGCTTCGCTAGACTGTCCTTTCCGCTGAAGGGGTTATGGTTTTCCATCCTATTGATGACCCTGATGCTTCCGGGACAAGTCACGCTCATCCCGCAGTATACGATGTTCCATTCCTTCGACTGGATTAATACGTATCTGCCGTTGATCGTCCCGTCGGCCATGGGCGGAGCGTTCTTTATTTTCCTGATTGTCCAGTTCATCCGCGGCATTCCGCGGGAGCTTGATGAGTCGGCAAAAATCGACGGCTGCACCTGGTTCGGCATTTATTTGCGCATCATCATGCCGCTGACCCTGCCGGCACTCATCACGGTTACGATTTTCTCGTTTATTTGGGGCTGGGACGAATACTTTGGGCCTCTGATTTATCTGAACACCGTGGACAAGTATACCGTCCCGCTCGCGCTCAGGATGTTCATCGACTCCCAGTCGGCCGTTCCGTGGGGGCAGCTGCTTGCCGTATCCCTGCTCTCCGTTCTGCCGCCGGTGATCATTTTCTTTCTGGCGCAAAAGCATTTCGTGGAAGGGATCGCCACATCCGGGCTGAAAGGTTAAGGTTCAGAGCGGTAAACGGATAGCTGTGCCGCGTTATTTCCAACTCTTCTTCAGGTAACGGTTAAGCCGGACAATCGCGATCATCCGGCTTCCGCCATCATGGGCATTGAGGCAGCATTGCGAATGCTGTGTCCTCATGGCTTCCAAAGGAAGGGGAAAACGCATGAATCCGTTTCGCACGTTCCGCATCGATTACGTTTTTTTCTTCAGCTTTGCCGGTTTTATCGCGATCCTCATCACGATTATGATGATTGTCAGCTATCGGTTCTCAGCAGATGAGCAGGCGGACAGCGCCTCCAAGTACCAACAGGCGGTGCTGCAGCAGCTCAACAAACAGCTTACCGACCAGATGAGCGCTGTGGAGCAAACCTCGCTCGCCGTGTCCATCAACTCGCCTCTGGTCAACTATGTAACGATGAAAGGAGATTATTATGAACGCAAGACGGCCAGGGACGAGCTGAACCGGGATTATTTGGCGCCGATGCTGAACAGCTCGCGCTCGATGTTTTCCTTTCAGATTTATATGAGCGATCCGCTTCAGGTCGATCCCAACGCCAACATTCAGTACCTCCCGCTCGCCTCGGCCAGCCGGGAGAGCTGGTATCCGGCCGTCGACAAATCCGATTTTCTCTGGATCGGCCAGCGGGAGGTCGGTTCGCCGCAGGGAAAACAGCAGGTGATCAGCTTTGTCCGTAAAATCACAACGCTGGACGGTGTGAACCGGGGAATTCTGATTATCAATGTCCGGGTTAAATTTCTGCGGGAAATTCTGACGGAAGACAACTCCTCGGCCAGCCGGCTGCTGCTCGACTCCGGCGGCCGGATGATCATGCACACCCGGATTGCTCCGCCGCCCGGGGAAATCAATGCCATCCTGGAGCGGGTCAGCGGGGACACCGGCCATGCGCATCAGCTGCTGGCCGCCGCCGGCTCACTGCCGGAGAAGAACATGCTTACCGTGTGGTCCCGGACGTCCCCGGGCAGCTGGATGCTGGTGGAGCTTACGCCCTGGAAGGAAATCACCAGCGGGAGTGTCCGCCTGGCGTGGACAATGGCCATGGTGGGAGCCGCCGCCATTCTGCTGTCCCTATTCTTCACGTTGTTCCTTTCCCGGAATTTCACACGGCCGATCCGGAGGCTGGTTCAGCTGATGCAGGCGTTCAATCCAGGGAAGCGCGGGCAGCCGCTGCCGACGGAATACCGCAACGAATTCGGCAGCCTGTTCAGCGGCTACCGCAAGCTCACCGAGCGGATCGAAACGCTGTATCAGTCGCTGGAGCAGCAGTATAAAGCGCAGCGCGAAGCGGAGATTAAGGCGCTTCAAGCGATGATTAACCCTCATTTTCTCTACAACACCCTGGATCAGCTGAACTGGATGGCGCTTGAAGCCGGCCAGGAGAAGATCAGCCGCGTGCTCGAGCTGATGGGGCAGATGTTTCGCATCGGCCTGTCGGGCGGCGAATCCATGATTCCGATTCAGGAAGAGCTTCTGCATGTTGATTGCTATCTGAGAATCCAACAGTTCAAGTGGGGCGAAGGATTGGAATGGCACATCGATTGCCCGAAGGAAGTACAGCATCTGATGATTCCGAAGCTGACCCTGCAGCCCTTTGTGGAAAATGCCATTATGCATGGTTTTCATGGCAGACGCCAGGGCCTGATCCATCTGACTTGTGCGGTAGAAGACCGAGGCATCCGGATTTGGATTCGGGACGACGGCATCGGGCTGCGTAAAGACTGGAAAACGCGAAAACGCCATCCGACGGGCGGATACGGCATCCGCAACGTCACCGAGCGCATTCAGGTTTATTTCGGCCCGCCCTTTGGCGTTTCGCTTCGCAACCGTACCGATGCGCCAGGCAGCGAAGTGGAGATCTATTGGCCCAAGCTGAATCAGCAGCGCAATCACGAAGGGGGAAGAATACATGTGGACCATCGCAATCGTGGATGACGACCGGCAAGTGCTCGGCGGCATGTCCCGGCTGATCCCTTGGGAGCAGCTCGGAGTAAGGCCCGCCGGGGAGGCCATGGATGGCGAAGAAGGACTGAGGCTGATTGAAGCAAGCCAACCCGACATCGTCATTACGGATATTTATATGCCGGTCATGAACGGCCTCGACATGATCGAACAGCTCCGTAAGCAGCAGTACACCGGCAAAATCATCATTTTGAGCGGGTACTCGGATTTTGACTACGCTCGTAAAGCGCTGCGGCTGCAGGTCGACGATTATTTGCCCAAGCCGGCCTCACCGACCACGATCCGCGAGGTGCTGCAGCGCGTCACCCGCGAGCTTGCGGAGCGCCGCGCGCTGGAAGACAGGGAGCGGGAGCTTCAAAACCAACTCATGGAGTATGAGCCGTATCTGGAAAGGGAATGGGTCAAATCCGTCCTCACCGGAGGGACTTCCTCCCCGTTGACGGATCCCTCCCGTATGCTGGAGCGGCTCGGGTGGAAGAATGCCCAATTTATGATGCTGGCCTTGGAAATCAAGCGGCAGGGACGCATGGAAGGCATCTCCGTCCGGGATTGGCACCTGTTCCGTTTCGCCGTAGGCAACACGGTGGAGGAGCTGGCCGGGCAGGACGGGCTGCGCAGCTATTTCCTGGAGCTGCATAGTCACCATATGGCACTGCTGCTGTATAAGCCCCTCTCCTGGCCGACGGAAGCGTTCCGCTCGGAAGTTCTGGCGCTGGCAGGGCGAATCATTTCGTCCGTGCATCGATTCCTCAAGGTCAAGCTGCACATCGGCGCCGGTCTTCGCAAGGACGACTGGCTTGCCATCTCCGACTCCACCGAAGAAGCGTTTCAAGCACTCGCCGAGCGTCGCGAACCGGATGTCGCCCTTCCCTGTGTCTACGTATATAACGAAGGCGGCTTCCGGCATACGGCACCACGGAACGTGCGGCCGGTGCGATTTTTCCAGGAGATGACCGACGCCGTGCGGACCTTTGACGAGCCCAGAGCGCTGCTGGCGCTGGACGACTTCTTCCGCAAGGACAGCGGCGCGGCTCAGCTCCAGCCCGACGAGCTTACCGCCATCGGAACGCAGCTGTTTGCCATCCTCTCCTTTACTCTGTATGAGTCGGGTATCCGGCTCGACGATGAGCTGCCTCTTACCGAATTGACCAAAGAACTGGGGCAATTGGAAGATGCCCGGCAGTGGAAGGCATGGGTAGCGGAAAAAGTGAACCGAATCTGTTCGCGTTACACGCCGAATGAAAACCTCAAGCATAAGGAAACGGTCGATTATATCATCCAATACATTCATGAGCATTACGCCGAGAACATCCATCTTCAGGATGTGGCCGACCAGGTCTATATCTCCAAAAACTATCTCAGCACCTTATTCCGCCAGTTTACAGGTGAAACCTTTGGCGATTATCTAACCAGGGTGCGAATGGAAAAAGCCAAGAGCATGGTTCTCGAGAAAAAGCTGCTGATCGCCGAAATCGCCGAGCGGGTCGGTTATCGGAATGTTCCCTACTTTACCACCCTGTTCAAAAAGCATACCGGACGCAGTCCCACCGAGTTCCACAAAGCCTAAACGGATGGTCCCGTTTACTCCTGGCGACTGAGCATCTCGCCCCCCTTTATTCGATCATCGTAAAATACTGAAATGATTTGTTGATTTGTCCCCTACGAGCAGGACCCTGGACTTGGTACGGTAAAGGAAGAAGATCAGTTACTTAAGGGAGGTTCATTTCCAATGAGAAAATCATGGCACCGTCTCGCCGCCGGCGCTGCGGCTGTGCTGTCACTGTCCCTGGTTCTTTCCGCCTGCAGCGGGATCAAGAAAGAAGAAACCGGATCTGCGGTGTCGGGAGACGGCAAATCCATCACGCTCCGAATCATGTGGTGGGGCTCTCAGGCCCGGCATGACGCAACTCTGAAAGCGCTTGATCTGTACTCTGAAAAGCACCCGGGTATCACGTTCGAACCGGAGTATCAGTCGTTCGACGGGTATCAAGACAAGCTGTCGACCCAGTCCGCGGGGAAAAACACGCCGGATATTTTCCAAATGGATGCTGCCTGGTTCAACGATTGGGCGTCCAGCGGACGGCTGGAGGAGCTCTCCTCCATTCCGGAGGACCATATCGATAAGGTGCTGCTCGAGACAGGCACCTACCAGGGCAAGCTGTACGCAATGCCGCTTGGCAACAACGCCTGGGGCATGGTGTACAACAAGACGATGATGGACAGCCTCGGCGTTCAGCCGCCGAAGACATGGGACGAATTTTTCGCCATGGCGCGCGACCTGAAGCCGAAGCTGGCTAAGGACCAATACCTCACGCGGGACCTGACCGCGGATGGAGCATTCTACATGTCGTATCAGCTGAGCATGGGCAAGGGCTTCTCCATGAGCAAGGACGGAAAATTCCATTATGACGAGGCTACCTGGAAGGATTGGATGAACAAATGGGCGGAGCTGCGCAAGGACCAACTCGTAACACCCCCTGACGTGACCGTGTCGGATAAAGCGCAGGACGCGCAAATGGACCTGCTCATCCAGGAAAAGATTCTGCTTCGGGGCGCGCATGCCGCGGAATTCGGCGGAACGGATGCCTTAAAACCCGGCGTCATGGCGTTAACGACCCAGCCGAGGGGAACGCAGGCCGGCGGCTGGCTGAAAGCCTCCATGTACTGGAGCGTCAGCCCCAACAGCCAATATAAAGAAGAAGCGAAGGAGTTCATCGACTGGTTTGTCAACAGCGAGGAAGCCGGAGAAATTTTGGGCACTTCGCGGGGGATTCCGGTCAACAAAACCGTAGCCGATGCACTCCAGCCCAAATTTACGGACGTTGATAAAAGCTCCCTCGGCCTGATCAACGAGGTGTCCAAGGACGGGGCCGCGTTTGACCCCGGCCCCGGGAATAAGGGCGGCTGGGCCAACTTCACGAAGGAATACGATAACATCACGCAGTCAATCATGTTCGGTAAAATCAGCATCGACGAGGGCTGGGACCAGATTGTCAAATTGAGCAAAAGCCTGGAGTAATTCATACCGAAAAGCTGTTGTTTTTGTTTGGATAGAACCGCCACGCGGAAGCGGTGGCACCAAAAAGCACCTGAACGTATCGGGTGCTTTTTCTCGCGATCTAATATCATGCATAACATTGACGTCAACGTGGAAGTCAACGGCAAAAAAACGCCGCATTGTCTATCAGACAACACGGCGCTTTCTATTTAGGCAATATCTCATCCCTGTCTCTGAATCCGATAAACCAAGCTATCAAAATCCCCGCGCAGCGGCAGCTCGATCCCGATGTTCATGAGCGCCCTGCCGCTCCATGTACCTTCAAGCCCCTCGATGCCATACGACTGATCGGCTTGCAGTCCGGTAAGCCGCAGTCTCGGCAGCGGTTCGCCCAGCTTCTGGCTGTGCAGGAACGCAAACAGCACGTTGTCGCTGCCGTCTTCGCTGCCGTACTGCACGGCCGTTACGCCTTTATGCCGAAGCGAGTCCAAGCGATACTGGCTGCCGAACTGAACCAGATGACGAATGGATTTATACTGCGCGACAAATTCGGCCGATTCCGCAATCAGCTCGTCGCTCCACTCATTCAGGTTGGAGCCGATGCCGAGCGTTCCCATCATGGCGCTGTGGAAGCGATATTTCAGGGATACCTGTCTGCGATTCATCCCTGTCGGCGACTCCGTCACCCAGCAGGTCATCATCCGCGGAGCATACGTGTACGAGAAGCCCTCCTGAATGCTGAGACGGTCAAAGGCATCCGTATTATCGCTCGGCCAGGATTGGTCGGCATACCGGAAGATGCCAAGATCGATGCGCGCTCCGCCGCCGGCGCAGGTTTCAAACGCCACATGCGGGAACTTGCGCCGCAGCTCCGCCCAAATCTCGTACAGGCTCTGAACGTGGCGAATCCAGATCTCCTTCTGGCGGTGAAGCGGATGATCCTTCATGCCGGGTTCGGTTACGGTCCGGTTCATATCCCATTTAATGAACTTGATGTCATGCTTCTCCAGCAGGTCCGTCATAAACTGCACAATGTAAGCCTTAACCTCCGGCTTCGAAATGTTCAGCAGCAGCTGATTGCGAAGCTCCGAGCGCTCCCGCGTCTCGAAATGGTACACCCAATCCGGGTGCTCCCGGTACAGGTCGCTGTCCGGATTGACGGCCTCCGGCTCCACCCAGATGCCGAAATCCATGCCCAGCTCATGCACCCGGTTAATCAGCTCGCCGAGGCCGTTCGGGAATTTCTCCCGGTTCACGAACCAATCGCCAAGCCCGGCGCGGTCGTGGTTGCGCCCGCCGAACCACCCGTCGTCCACGACGAACAATTCCACGCCCAAACGCGCGGCTCTCTCGGCCAAAGCCATTTGATCCTTGGCATTGACATCGAAGTACGTCGCTTCCCAAGAGTTATACAGGACCGGTCTCGTTTGGCCGCCCGGCAGGACATCCGAATATTGATAGCGATGCAGCTGCCGGCTCATCCCGCCAAAGCCGCCGCTGCTGTATCCCCCGACCAAGCTTGGCGTATCGAAGGCTTCTCCCGCTTCCAGCACCCACTCGCTGTCGAAGTCATTGATGCCCCCGGTCACCCGGACATGCTCGAACACCGTCCGCTCGGCCGTGATCTTCCAGTTCCCGCTCCAGGCAAGCGCGCCGAACCAGACCTGCCCCGCCGACTCCGTGGCATGTCCGTCATCCATCGCAAACCACGGGTTAGCGTGGCTGTCCGTAAAGCCCCTGCGGGATTCCAGCACCTTCTTCCCTTCGGTGAGGAAGGTGCTGCGCAGCTGAAATTCGCCGGACCATTTCCCGGTCACGTGCGTAAGCCGGTAATCCGCCAGATAGGGGATGACCCATGCCGCGGATTGCACATTTTCCAGCACGATATCCGCCTCGCCGCGGTTGACGATCCGGGCTGAACGTTCGATCAGGTCGCACTCGGGAATCGCCCGGTAGTACAGTTCCACTTCGAGTGGGTACGCTTCGTCCTTCAAGACGATGACCAGCGTCTCCCTGCCTTCCGTCTGCAGCGTGCGGTGTCCGGCATAACGAACCGCCAAGTCGCGCACGCCATCCGGCATGCGGACCTTCAGGCTGGGCTCGCTGTATTTGACGCCGCCCCAGAAGCTGTATTCCTCCACCTCCGAATGGACTTCCGCGTCAAACGAGCTGTGCGATCCCGGCCGCAGCAGCGGCGCAGCGTCTTCGATCGCGACGGACTCCCCCCAGTAGAGATGCTGCAGATTGCCGCTGTCGTTGATGCCGAACAGATAGGAGCTGTTATCGGTTTGTATCGCAAACACGCGAAACTGTTCTTGGTATTGAATGTTCACAGAATATCATCCTTCCGATTCGTGTTGATCTGGTTTATGCCTGCGCAAGAAAAAAAGGAGGAGTCAAAAGACGAAGCATCTTTTGACTCCCCTTGGTCAGATTATTTGCCCCACAGCTCTTGACGTTTGTTGAAGTTGTCCGTATAAATCTTTTCCAGCTTGGCCAGGCCAGCCGCCTCGATCTCGGCCATCATCTGGTTATAGGATTCCACCACTTGGTCCTCGGACGGCGACAGGGCCATTTTCAGGAAATATTTATTGATGGTGTCGTTCACCTTCGTTTCCATAATGGCTTCCGGCGTTCCGCCAGCCGGACCCAGATTGTCATACGGTGCCGTATCAAACGACGTATCGGCCAGGTTCTTGATCGCCAGATCCGTGACCGGATCGGTCTGGTAACGGCCCATCAGGTCATACGGGGTTCCGTCCTCGCCGGGACCGTTCTTGATCATCCAGGTCCACTTGCGAATGCCCGTCGTACGGGAAGCTTCATCCCAATTCTTCTTGAAGGCGTCCAGCACTTCTTGTCTTGGCACATGCTTGCCGTCCTTCATGTCCCAATGCTCGCCCTCTACTCCCCACATCAGCAGATACTGGCCTTCCTCGCTGGCCAGGAAATCCAGCAGCTTCATCGTACGCACCGGATCCTTGTTGGAGCGGCTGATGGCGACGCCGTCCCAGCCAAGAGAGCTCTTCGGTCCGTAAGTGGCCTCTTCCGGCTTCACGCCCGGGGCCAGCACTTTATATTGGTAGAACTGACGCTCGTCCTCGGTAGCCTTATCGGCTGCCTCGGTTTTGAGCAGCGCATTCGCATTTCCCACATTCCAGAGCGCTTCCGCCGTGGCGAATACGTTGCCGTTGCCCAGCTTCTGCTCGAACTGCTTGGTCTTCATCGTTGCCCATTCCTTATCGAGCAGGCCTTTGCGGTACAGGGAGTTCAGAAACTTGACCATTTCGAGATAGCGCGGATCGCGGACGTCCTTCTTCAGCTCCCCGTTCGTTTCGTAATACGGCATCATGCCGTACATGCCCTTGAAGCTGCCGGTCACGGCTCCGACGTTCTCGCCATTGAGCGTCATCGGAATGCTTTCTTTGCCGTCAATCGTTGGATATTTCTCCTTGAACTTGACAAGCAGCTGCTCGAACTCCTCCGCGGTAAACGGCTCGCCGTTGTTCACCTTATCGCCGACGCCCAGCTCCTTCATGATGTCCATGCGCATCATGAATCCGAACACCGGGTACTGCTCCAAGCCGTACCAGTTGGAGAAATAATAATTGTTGCCGTCCTCGCTTCGCGTTTTGGCAAGCGTGTCGCCGTACATTTTTTTGATATTCGGTCCGTGCTCTTCGATCAGATCATTCAGCGGAATCACCGCGCCAGAGGTAATATACTTGTTCATGATATCGCTTCCACGACTCATCAAAATAACGTCGGGAAGATCGCCGCTGGCCAGCATCAGATTCAACTTCTCGACCGGATTGCCCGTAGGCTGCTGGATCTCGACGGTGACGCCTGTCTTTTCCGTTATCACTTTAGCGACCGGATTCGTAAAGGCATCCCCCGTGTTTTGGTCAAACCAGGTTAACGTGATCGGCGCGTTGCTGTCCGTCTCCGTGCCGCTGTCTCCGCCCGATGCCGCCTTCTGGTTGCCGCCGCAAGCCGAAAGCGTTGTCATAACGAGCGCTGCTGCCAGAATCAATTTTAGTTTCTTCATTCCCTGAACCCCTTTCTAAGGTCGTCATATTCATGTGCTCGAATATATCTATCATTGTAAAAATCGGGAGTTCATTGATCTATAACGCAATCTTACAATCCATGATGCAAAATGTCTTCATTCAGGGTAACGCCTGCTGCGGGTCCCGTTCGTTTGCAGGATGCCTATCGCAGATTACAGGTATCCGAATGGTCACCGCGGTTCCGATGCCGAGCCGGCTGAAGATGCTGACGCCATATTCTTCCCCATAGGTGAGTTTGATCCGGTCATCCACATTTTTCACGCCGTAGCCTGACAGATTATCCGATTTGTTCAGCGCATGATCGAGCTGTTCCGGCGTCATCCCGATGCCGTCGTCGATGACCTGGAGCAAGATGTCGTCCCCCTCCTGCCTCAGCTTCACGTTAATGTTGATTCCCGATTCGTCCCCAATGGCATGATTGATGCAGTTCTCGATGAAGGGCTGCAGAATCAGCTTGATCGTCGTGTTCCCGAACAGCTGCTCATCCAGGTCGTAATGCATATGAAGCTTGTCCCGGAACCGGATCTTCTGGATCGCGACATAATTTTTCACCAGGTTGATTTCCTGCTCCAGCAGAATGATGCGCTTCCCTTTATTCAGCGACACCCGGTAATACTTGGCCAAATAATTGACCATTTGATACACCTGCATAGCCCCTTCCTTAATCGCCAGGGAAGAGATGGAGGACAAGGTGTTGTACAGAAAATGGGGGTTGATCTGGGCCTGGAGCGTATTCAGCTCCGACTCCTTCCTTGCAATCTCCTTCACGTACACGTCATGGATCAGGGATTGGATGGTTGATGCCATCTTATTGAACGCAAAGGACACCTGGCCGATCTCGTCATGCCCCATCGGCTTAATCGACAGCCGGAAATCCCCGCGCTCCACCTTCCGGATCTGCTGCAGCAGCTCCTCGATCCGCTTGGTCATGACCTTGGTCGTAAAATAAAGCAGCAGGATGGCCATGCCAATCGCCAGTACGGAGAACCAGATGACATTCTTGGTCGCCTGATTCGCATTGGCCAGCAGCTCGTCGTAGGGCACGGTGATGACGGTGGACCAGCCGTTACTGAGCTTTTTATACGTGAAAAAACGTTCCTGCCCGTTAATCCTCATATCGAATGAGCCTGCATCCTGGGTCATCCGCTCCTGAATCGGGAACACGTCGAACAGCTGGTTCGATTGGAGGTTCTGATCCCCCGTGCTGATCACGCCGCCAGATTCGTCGATAATATAGACGCTTTTGTTGTCGTTTTCCATTTTGATCAGGGAGTAGAATTCGTTTGCGTTAATGTCCATAGTCAAAATCCCGTACGGATGCTGCAGGCTGAAATAGCTTAATGAACGGGCAATGGTGATATGTGCATCATTGGCCCTGAAATCCTCGGAATGAAAGTACACCGTACTGCCGGCGGCATCCAGCACCTGTTCCTCCATCGCCGAAGACATCTCTTCCGTATATTTGACGTATTGGCCGTCGGAATAAAGCGTATGGTTCCCCGTATAAATCGTAATGCCCAGAATGTTGGCATTCAGGGTCATCAGAGACGGCAGCGTCCGGTTGATATATTGGAAAGCATCCAAATAATAATACGCCTGCTCATAGTCGGTAGACAGATAATTGCGGAGCTGCGCATCCATGTAAAGGATGTTCGACAGCTGATTGTAGTACTCCAGCCGTTTCTCCACGTTGGTGTTAATCTGTGCCAGCGATCCGCCCAAGGCCGTATAGGTATGCTCCGTAATCGTGCTGCGCGTCGAAGAATACGAATAATAGATCAGCAGCGAGAACGGCAGGATGATGACGATCAGAAAGATGAAAAAGAACTTGTGCCGGAGCCGCCAGTTGGTGTATGCGCGTAAGTGCGCGAACGGGAAAGCCCCTGCCAGACGGCTCCACGGGCCGGACGGGCTAGATGTTTTTGCGGTATTCATTCGGCGTAACTCCTTGGCTTTTTAAGAATAAGGAAATGAAGTAGGATGTGCTCTCATAACCGACCCTTTGGGCGATGTCCTGCACTTTGAGCGAATCGTCGGCGAGCAGCTCCTTGGCTTTGTTCAGCCGGATTTTGGTTAGGTAATCATGGATCGTCATGCCGGTTTTCTCCTTAAAGATGGAACGAAGGTAGTTGGGAGACAGATATACCTGATCGGACAAACTGTTGATCGTGATGGCCTGATGATAGGTCTGGTCGATCGTCGTGCGCACCTGGTGCACCAGCCTTGCATTTTTGTCCATGAACCGGTGCTCCAGCGTCCGAATCGCATGCCCGGCGAAATCCATGATGATCGCTTCGATTTCAATAATGGTTCGGCACTGATAGATGGATTGGTAAAGCTCCGCCCGCTTGTGGCTCTCCGTGATCGGTTCGTGAATCCCCTCCAGCAGACGCTCCACCAGTCCGATGGCAAAATCGCACACTTCGGTTTTTCGGATCCGCAGCATGACCAGCCGTTTGAAATAATCCCGCAGCTTCTGCGCGGCCTGCTCGGACGCCAGCTGATGAATGTCCTCGAAATAGGCCGTCTCTTGGAAAGGAGGAATTTGCCGGCTCTCCAGCTGCCGCAACACATCCTTGGCATAGATGACTCTCCCGTTCCCGACATAAAACATCTCCTCCAGCATCAGCCGCGTCTCCCGGTATAAATCCTGGATGCGGGACAGCTCTTCCGGCTCCTCGTTCACGGCCGCGGTCATCGTGAAGCCCAGCGCATCCTGCATCTGCTTCAGCAGATCCTCCCACGTAAAGCGGCTCAGATGGCTGGCGGCATCCATGAAGATGCCCAGCTCGCCTTCCCGGCAGACGACCAGATCCGCCTCCAGCTTCTTGTCCGCAAGCCACTCCTCCATATGCGTCTGCAGACGCGCCATGCCATCTTCGAGGGACAGCCCCGGCTGTGCAGCGTGCGGAGCATCGAGGCCGAGCAGCGTAAGGGTATACGTTCTCGGCTCCGTATGGCGGGACAGCTTATGGTAGCTGGCAGCGAGGTTTCGGAATCGCTCCTCGTTCTGCTCGAACATCATCTCTCGTACAATATTGGATTTGGTCACGCGAATGGAGCGGTTCTTCATCCGCACTTCCTCGCAGCGCCGTTTGACTTTATCGATAACGCTTACAATTTCGCTCAGATCCAGCGGCTTCAATAAATAGCCGACGGCTCCCACGTTTAAGGCTGATTTCACATAATTGAATTCATCGTGTCCGGTCAGGAAAACGAACTGTATCCAGTCGAATAACTCACTCACCCGTTTCGCCATATCAAGCCCGTTCATGACGGGCATCTGAACGTCCGTCAGTACGATATCGGGCTGAATCACCTCGATCTTCTCCAGGGCATCCCTGCCGTTCAGGGCTGTTCCGGCCACGTATATCCCCATCTCTTCCCAACGAATATAATCTCGGATCATCTCTAGCTCTAGCTCTTCGTCATCTACGAGAAAAATGCTATACATGCTCATACCCCCTGTGTCGGCTTTATCCCTTAATATTATAGCGATTTCGTTATTTTAACTATGGGAACAAGCAATGTAAGTTATTTTCAAGCATCTTTCGTTACATTGTCATATCGACACTCATTTTTTCGGAGTCTTATAATTTGAGTTAACTTGAGATGCGAGGTGCCCCATATGAAATCTGCTACAACCTTACAGACGCGGAGTGACTTGAGCTTGAGTCCTCATCGAAAAAGCCGCTGGGCCATGCTGAAGCAGCAGAAGTATTTATTCCTGATGATGCTGCCCGGACTGATCTGGGCCATTGTGTTTGCGTATACGCCCATGGTTGGTCTATACATGTCCTTCGTCAATTACCAGCCGACGCTCGGCGGCTTCTGGTCGACCCTGTTTTCGAGCGAGTTCGTCGGCCTGGAGTGGTTCCGTTACTTCTTCAACAACGGCGACTTCTGGATCGTCATGCGAAATACGCTGGCCTCCACGCTGATCACGCTTCTCTTCTCATTCCCGATGCCGATCCTGATCGCCATCGCAATTAATGAGATCAAGAATGTGAAGTTCAAAAAGACGGTGCAAACCGCCTCCTATCTTCCCTATTTCATATCCTGGGTTATCGCGGCCAACATCATCGTGACCCTGCTCTCCTCGGATGGTGCCATTAACGGCATTTTGAAATTCCTCCACATTACCGATGAAAGCGTTTTATTCCTGCAGAACGGCAAGTACTTCTGGTGGATCGTCGCGCTCGGCAATACGTGGAAGGATATGGGCTACAGCTCGATCATGTATTTGGCGGCCATCTCGTCGATCAACCAGGAGCTCTATGAAGCGGCCAAGGTCGACGGCGCCAACCGTTTTAAGCAGATCCGTTACATCACTCTGCCCCACCTGAAGCCAACGATTGTCATTTTGCTGATCCTGGCGCTTGGCGGCATCCTGAACGCGGGCTTCGACCAGCACTTCCTGCTCGGCAATGACCTGACGCGGGATTACTCCGACGTCCTGTCCACCTATTCGTTCCGCTACGGTATCCAGAACGGCATGTTCTCCTATGCGGCAGCCGTCGGCATGTTCAGCTCTGTGGTGGCGTTCATTATCGTGGTTATCGTCAACTATACGGCGAAGAAACTGAACGAGCAGTCCCTATTCTAAACCATAAGGAGGTACATCCATGTTAAGCAAAAAAACCGTGCCCGAGCGTATCTTCGATGCCTCTTTATACCTGTTCCTGACCGGCATCTTTCTCGTGACCTTCTATCCGTTCTGGAACATCCTGGTTATCTCCTTGAACGATGCGACCGATACAATGCGGGGCAATCTGTACTTCTGGCCGCGCGTGCCAACCATCGAGAGCTACCTGACCATCTTCCGGAACCCGGAAATCTGGAGCGCCATTAAGATTACCGTGCTGCGTACCATCGTCGGGACCGCAGTATCCATCTTCTTCATCACGCTGCTCGCCTATCCGCTCAGCAAGCGCAATCTCCTTGGATGGAAATACTTCTCCTTCTTCTTTGTGTTCACGATGTATTTCGGCGGCGGACTGATCCCGACGTATATGATCATCAAATCCCTGGGGCTGATCGACTCCTTCTGGGTCTACATCTTCCCCGGCCTGATCGGCGTCTTCCTGATGATTCTGGTGCGCACCTTCATGGAGCAAATCCCCGGCGAGATCGAGGAATCCTCCAAAATCGACGGCGCGAACGACCTGCAGACGTTCTTCCGCATCATCATGCCGCTGTGCGTGCCGGTGCTCGCGACGATCGGCCTGTTCCTGGCCATCGGCCATTGGAACTCCTGGTATGACTCCTATGTGTATACCTACAAGCCGGAGCTGAAGACCCTGCAGGCCGTCCTGGTCAAAATCCTCAACCAGTTCCAGACCGCCGGCATGATGTCCGACGCGCAGCAGCTAGCCCAGGGCTCCAAGCGGATCCCGGTCTCCAGCGAAAGCATCCGGATGGCGGTGACCATGGTCGCCACGCTGCCGATCATTATGGTGTATCCTTTTGTGCAAAGGTATTTTGTGAAGGGGATTATGATGGGGGCTATCAAGAGTTAGGTTGTGGGAAAATGAAGAGGGCCCTTACCCGGAGGGGTAAGGGCTTGTCTTTTTTCTAGAGCTGTAATTGTATGTTTTTAATTTCACATGTATTAATATTAGTGATCTTCTTTGAATTTAGCTTCGAGGATTTCATCCTTTCTTGGTGGGTACATCAAATCTTGAATAGTTATAGTTTCAAATACTAAAGTAAAGGAGGTACGTCTGAATCAACAACTAGCTGTACCCAATAGATAAGGAGACAGGCTTGTTGTCGCGCTTGGCGAATTTAAAATCTTCTTCCGACCAAGGGAAGCAATTCAACGGATTATTTACTTGTTGCAACAGATATGAGAACTTTTCCTTGGCTAATCTATTAGGTAATGAGTTATTATGATGAATCACCTCTCCGATGAGATTTGGTAAAGGGTTAGTTTACCCAAAATGGGGAAGGGCTCAAGTCTGAAAATTCATCACTTGTTAGTAATCATTCAATACTTCTTGTATCTCATGAGGGTGTTCAATTTCCTGCAACAAACTTTTCAGCAAATCACGATATTCCGAATAGTTTGTTTGAATTATAAATGCTACTTGTTGAGATATTAAAGTAAAACTATTCATTGACACCAGGATACCAACAAGTAATGATTGTGCCATAAGATTATTAAATTTCAACGCAATATTCATTAATATCCTTGTAACATTTATTTGTAATGCTATATTTTGTGACTCATAGTAAATACAATCTATAAGTAAAGATACTTGATCCCAGTCAGCTTCATTAATATTTGTTACATTTGATATATTTTCTTCAGTCATACGTACAAAAGGAATCATTAGCGCGTCATATTTGGCACACTTCGCAAATACATTTATCGGAATTGATTTAAATGGTACTATAAACTTTTCAATAACCCAATCAGAATCTTCGATTTGAACTGAAGCAATACACTGTAAAACATAATTAACATCGGCCGAGAAATCTTTATATACATATGTTTCCAAGCTACAAAACGGAAAATTTTCTTTTCTAATACTTTTTCTATCTATCAGATTAAGGTCGTCAATAAGTTCCTTAGTTGTCTGATATCGTTTAGCGCGATCTTCCTCCATGGCCTTCATAACAATTAGCTGATATGTTACTATCTTTCTGTACCGTTCTTCTGGCGATCTCCCACTTAATAAATAATAGAGCATTGCACCTAATGAATAAATATCAGATAAATGATCGGCACTCTTCAAACTGTTTAATTGTTCGGGAGCGGTATAACCTGCTCTTCCATAACCATTAACAAAGAGTCCTGTTGATTTCGATTGCGATCGCTTATCTTTTGCTAGTCCAAAATCAGCAACCTTTACTACTATACTCCCGTCACTCTCTTTAAATAACAAAATATTATGAGGAGCTAAATCTCGATGACTAATTTTGCGGTCATGAAGATAAGCTATACCACTTAAAATATCTTTAAAAATACTTATTCTCACTTCTTCTGATATATTGGAATTCAGTCCCAACCATTCATCTAATGAAGCATCTGCCAGAGGCATTGTGAAAAGGAATGGCTCATTCACAAGTTGTATTTTGCTAATTTCAATTATATTTCTATGAGAAGCTTTCTCCTTTAAAAACTTCACTTCTCTTTTGAATCGGAGATAATGATCGTCTCCTTCTACTTCATTATTTATAAACATACGGGATCTTTCGAAAAGAACTTTACATGCCAATTCTTTTTTTAATATAGGATCAAACACTCTATATACTTCTGCAAAGGATCCTTCACCAATCTTTTTTAAGGGAATTAGTTGATATTCTTTTCCCTCCTCATTATCTAAAATCCATAAACGATTTGTTTTTTTAGTAGCATCTGGACAGAATAAAATATGATACCCCTTTAAAATATCTTTAATCTGTTCTTCATTTGGTTTTGGAATGAGCTCAGTTCCTGATGTCAAATGATTTAATACTTGTAATGCAAACAGCAAAATTTTACCGCCATCAGATCTAGGATTGAAATGATAAAAGTTATCAGTAACCTCATAAGCTAGCATTGGCAAATAGATGTTACTACTTAAAGGTAAGTAATCAAACAATTTACCAATTAATTCAAGCGATTGTTTAAGGAGCTCTGGGCTCTTTTTGTACATAATATGAATGAATGGTGCATTTTTATAAGTCTTGATAAATAAAATAAATTGGTAGAATGAACTTTCCATTTGATATTCACTCAAAAGTGTTTGGAAAAATTTCATTTTTTCTGTATCATAACGCTGCTTGTCTTCACTTTTTGAAGTTAACTTCCCCCCGTAGTACATTTTCAAAAAATCATTTAGATCATATCCATCGAATAATTCTCGATATTTACTATTCCGAATTTCCTTTTCTATTTTGTCCGCAGCAATTGGGATTACCTTCTCTTTCCCATAATCCGAACCCAAAAATCCGTTTAATACCCGCAATTCATCAGATGTTGGATCTTCAAGATTAACTATCGTACTTTTGGTAATTCTTCCGTAACTTCTGTATTTTTGACGAAAAAGCAAGAACACTCTATTAAAACCATCGATGTTCCGGAAAATTTCGACTAATTGCTGTAGTGATGATTCCATCTATCCAGTTTCCTCCGGCATGTTTTTCTATAATATTTTAGCAGCATATTAAAGCTAAGTTCTTTCATCTTTTTAAAGCGATCGTAAGGGTAATCGTTCAAGATAAATAAAACCCATCATCTTGTCACACTATCCTCATAAATTTGTCCTGTTTGCTGCCTTCATGAGGAGTTTCATTCACCTGCATGTGTGAACTCTAAATAACTCAAAACAATGTAACCTGAGCAAACGAAGATTGAACTTCTTCACTTGTTTCATACGGCTCTTCCACACGCGTCCGCTTAATACCATTCCATGAGTATGAAGTTGAATTAACAAGGTTTGAATTCCCCATTCGGCTCAAAACATAAATCGACAGATCAGGCACTACATCGAAACACCCCCATAAGGACTGGGAGTTTAATGTGTAATCAAAGTCATACATCTCAATAACTTTGAATGCTTCTTTGATATTGTTATCATCTACGCCAGCAAACGCTTCGTCTAATGCGAAAATACGAGGTGCTTCGCAATGAGCATTTTGCAAACGTGCATCAACCGCGGCTAGGAGTGGCGTATACATCGCCATTGCTCGCTCGCCACCAGAGAAGGTGTTGTAGTTGCTTTTCTTCATCTCTTTACGCTTTTCGCCTGTTTTTTCGTAGTAAATAATGAATTCATACCAATCACGATAATCCAAGACCAACTTAATATCTTCCATGAAGGTTGGTGTACCACTCAACTCAGATTTGCGTTTCGCTTCATACACCTTGGAACGAAAATGCTGGGCTATCCTTTTCCTATCAGAATCCGCAAGCCATATAGGATCCTTCTCCAAAAATCGCATTAGTTCTATCGTATCGAGTTCTTGTTCATTGTCGGTCCTTTTCGGTGACCACACGACATCAAACTTCAGTCCGCTGGAGTTCTGCGTCTTTTCCATTATTGTGTTGATGCGTATTACCCATTCTTTTGCATTTCGAATTTTGTTTTTTATCGTTTCTCCGATATGGTTAATCAGGATATCTTCGTAAATCTCACGGTCCTTTTCAGCCATTAACTCTGCAAGCGTTTTGTCATGCTCATTTAGTTTGGTTTTGGCAAACGACGGCGAAACACGACGCCCCTGATACTCTAGTGTAATTTTTTCACGTCTGGCTATCGTTTTAAGCATTTCAACTCGACTTTCGTCTTCAATAGCCATATGAGAAAAATCAACTTTGAATTCCACTGGCTCCATCATTAAGTTGTATTCCGGCAATCCTTTGTCCGCATCCGAGAAGACGTTGCCCAACTCACTTTTATTTTTCGTTCTATCCTTCTTCGCGAGGAGTTGCCCGAACTTCGACATGACACTCTCGGCAAGCGATTTGGTATCTGATTCGGTTTCAAGCCCAAACTTCTCACTGAATTCTTTTAGATCTTGCAGAAATGCAATTTCCCACGCCAAAACAAGCTCCTTCATGAACCGTTCTTTCTTCTCTCCAATTGGAAGGCGAACACGGAGATTTTTCAAATCGTTTTTCAGATCATTGAGTTGTCTGTCCAGTACCCTTTGGTCCTTTGGCAATTGTTCTAGTTTTCCGTTAATACTTTTGGCAAGCTCACGAATGTTATCCGCATCAATGTTCTGTAATTGTTTTTCATAATTTTCGATTCGAACGTTTATTTTCTTGATTTGCCCGTCTAGTGATAGAACGGCTGCCCATGCGTCATCCACACCATCTTTAATAGCGTCAATCTTGTCATCTTGATTCTTTAGGAGAATTTGTTTATCCCCTCGTGAACGGTAAGCGCCTTTTAGATTTGATAACGCTCGCTCGAAATCGCGTAAGCCATCACACGCGCCATTTACTACCTGCTCATTTTTCTCAATAGCAATGTCTTCGAACTCTGCGTTCAGTTTCCTACTTTGCGCCTCAACGCTGGTTTTTAGTACCTTGAATTTTTCGTTTAACGACGCGAGCTCAGGTTCCAACAATTCCGCGATGCGTTTTGCAACGGCTTCAAACTGTTGCTGAGCATCCTTTAGCGCCGAAAATTTCGGGAACGATTGGTACTCAGCTTCAATTTGCTTTTGTCGCGCTTTACTTTCATTAGAAAGCACTTTAAGCTCTTCAATTTCAAACTCAAGAGCAGCAACTTTTTCTTTTAACGCTGAGATTTTGCGGAGTCGCTCTTGTTCCCGCGCATGCTTCCCAATGTATTTGGCTACACCATACTGCGAAGCTGTTCCGGCAGTAAAAGAACCTTTAAATGATCCTTCAGCCGTTACAAAATAGGCGTCCGAATCTGAAACTGAAATCCCCTTCAGTACTGCTAGCACATCATCATGACTCACTTCGCCTGCGCCCGCAACATCTAGATACTTTGTCAGATTGTTCGGCGCCTGAGACTGATGAGTACTAAGAACCGTTGCGGACAACGCTTCATTATAACGGTTAGCGGGTACAATTAGCGAAGTTAGTACACCGGTTTCGGTCAATACCGACTCCAAACATGACTTCTGTTCCTCAGTGAGGTCTCTTTTGAAATCAACTACAGCGTAAAACGGAACGTACGGAATTCTTTTTTCTTTGAATTCCTGTATCTGGTTTTGCTTGGCCACCGGAAGCTCAGGTTCGATTTCATCAGCGCCCTTAAGAACACCGATTTCTTCTATAGTAAGATTTCTTTCATCAACCTTTGATTGCATTTGTGCTTCTAGCGATGCTTGCTCCTTAAGACACTGAGACACTTGTTCTTCGCGCTCACCCGAGATTGGTGCCATCAATTGTTCTTCAGTCACATTTTCTAGATATCCATTAATCATCCGTTTCACGCTCGTAATGCTATTAACGTTAAGCACAAGAGTTGTTAATTCGCTTATCCAGTTTTCAAGCTCTCCGTAAGCGTTGTTTCGTTCCATATCATAGATGTTCGCAAGGGTCATACGCTTTTCTCTTTCGTTTTCAAGAACGCCTTGTTTCTCTTCGATTTGTTGTCTCATACCATCTAGTTCACGCTTCTTTTGATCCAGTTCTTTAATTTGTTTCAGTAACACACCAAGCCTTTGGAGCCGGATTCTTATTTCGGATTCCCAATTTGCAAAATTATAATCGCCAATTTTTTCATTTCGCTTGAAATGGTCTGAGAATGACAAATAGATGTCTTCAAATGCCGCATCCATTCCCAGCTCCTCCAAACTTTCCAACGCGGCTTTTAATTCTTTCTCAATTGCCCACAATTCATTTTCAATATTACGCCGTTCGTTATTAGCATCCGTTAATGATTCTTTCTTGGACTCATAGCGATTTGATTTGTCTGATTTTTCATTCGATATTCGAGTTAGCTCTTGTCTGGCAGATTGAAGAGTATCGTCCAAATCAGCTACTTCATCATGCCTCAATTCTTGCCTTGCTTGCTTCAACCCTTCAATTTCACTTTCAATGTTTTGGATTTCTTGCTCGGTCTTTTCGTAGTCAAAACTTTTGCTTTCAATATCACTTAGTACCGTCTGATGTTCCAACGCAATGGCATTCCACGTGTTTTTGCTGTCCAAATAGTACTTAGCCTTTTCCGCAAATACATATGAAACATAATCGTCATACCCTTTATCCAGTTTCGTTACAAAACCAAGGTCGCTTTGCGTTTTTAGAATTTCCCGCTGTGTTTGGTCTTGCGCTTCTACGGTAGTGGTTAAAGCGGACAACTCATGGTCGGATAGTGGCGGCAATGATTCGTTCAACGTTTCCTTTAAATCGTCAGGCCCTCCACCTTTGGTTAACTTAGGGCTTTTAAGCCGTACGAGAACATCGGTAAAAAGCTTAAGTCCTGTTACATCCGGAAATTTAAATAGATTCTTATTAATCAGTCCAGCGTATTCTTTACTATCAACGACCGTACCACTCTCGCCGATTGCTGCCGTTATTTCTTTTCTATCTAAAGGGATTTGCTCCGGCGAACCATCTAATACTTCTACCTTATAGAGCGAAATCGGATTTGGTCCGCGCCCAATACGTCGAGAACGGTCATGAATTACAAACCCCCAGGCATCTTCCAATCTTCTGTTTTTTCGTTTGGAATGCAGTCCAAATCCCGTCGTGATGTACTGCTCCGTGTTCGTCAACTTATATTCAATCACAACATAACCAATGCGCTCGATGATGTCCTTGTTTAACGACTCTTCGCCAAGCAAGATGTCATAAAACTTGCGGTCACTTGACTCAAATGGGTCCAATCTCTTAGGGTCTTTGTTTCCATCCAGCATGAATGTAAAAAGCGTGTTCATAGCAATCGACTTTCCCGCACCATTATGCCCGCGCAGTAGCAATCTTCCGTTCTTAAAGTAATATTCTTCATAATTAAAATACCAATAATTAAATAGGATGACGCGGTGAGGCTTCCAACGCCGTGCATTGTCAGTCATTATTATGCTCCTTTATTTTTTCTTCTTTAGGTTTTTCGAAAAATTTTCCGATTACATCGTACAACTTCAAATCACCTTCTTGCGTTGCCTCCGCTAACTTCCATTCAAATAGCATGTTTTTGATTACATTCTTAACTTCAGCGACACTCATGCTTTTTAGGCCCGTCGTCCATCCATGGCTATGTTCATCTATAAGCTGCCGACACAAAATATCCAAATCAATATTTGTTAAAATGACCGTTCCGTCTTTTTGTTCAACGAGACTATCGCTATCGTCGATGATTTTAAGCCGTAACAACGTTGCAAATTGAATCAGTAGGTTCGATTCAGCATTGCTTGCCGGAAAAAAGCGCCGAAACGTACCGACACTCTCTTTTACTAAAAATGCACTGCTCCCGTAGACATCCACATTCATATCGTAGTATTTTTCGGCATGCTCATTTAGATGGCGACCATACTGTCTTAAGTAATCAAAATCTGCCGCTGATACTTCATGCTTATACAAGGCTGGTTCTAAAAACAGTTTTCGGTACAGTAAATGCTTCCTTTCTACACCTAATTCCCGTTCCTGTGTTTCTTGAAGCATCACGATATCATTTAGCGTCAATTTCTCTTCAACATTAAAACTAATATTGCGCATAAAATATTTCACAAGTCCGGTTGATCGTAGTAGTGCGTCATTCGTTTCTTTCTCTTGGAAGTCTTCAATATTCTTATCCATTACTTCTATCAAACACCGCCGAACAGCTTCTTTCAATGCGCGGACAAGGGATAGTCGGTTTTTATATCCCTCGTTGCCCTTCCATGTTAATGCCGGCGTATCTTCACTGACTATTCCCTTTGAATTCCTTGGATAGTACGAAACGACCGCTTGGCAAACGTCCGACAACGCAAATTGTTTTGATGCCTTTCCATCCAAAAACGCAAGTACACAGTAAAAAATGACATAATCTTTCACTTCTTTGAAATCTGATATGCCTGTTGACGGTTGAGGAGTTACTTGAAACTTCTCAACTTTTGCAAAATTCGCCCCAACCACCAATTTAAAACGGAAGTAGTCCTTAAAGTAATCCCGTAGGAATCCTTCGTTTTGTTTAATTTCATAAAAGAGATCCGGATTTTCCTTACGCACAATCCAAAAATTATCAAGCAATTGATGAATGCAATCAAGAGACTCCTGAGACAGCCTTTTCATATGTTTTCACCTCTGTGAATATCATTTCGAAATCCGGCAAGAAGAGGACTCCATCCGAACAATGCAATTCGATGATATCGTTACTAACCTTATAGAGTTTAAATTTCACGCCAAATTCTGTAGTGCCTTCATAGATGCCATAACCCACTGGATTCAAAAGCGCCGCACTTATCCAATCCAACAATGCTTTTCGAACAAACGGTTCAACTCCGCTATCTAAATCCTTTAAAACCAAGCAAGGCTGCTCCACGAGCGCTTTTAGTTTACTTTCCTCGTACGCTAGCCGCTCTGCGAGCAACCGCTGCAATTCGAGTGACTCCTGGCTCACTTTCGATACCTTCAAATTCTGTTTTGTTGTTCCATTGGACGGTGGGCGAATACGGTAAGACACATCTATTTCATCAGGGTCAAAATCCCATACCGTACCATCATTCCTTTCCGACGGCTTCCGTGCGACTTTGAAATGCTGGATGCCTTCGAATCCAAATAGATAAGAAAAAACCTTATGGGCTTCTTCCAAGTTGCCGGACTCGTGTACCATGTCTGCAAGTCGTAAAAACTCTGTTACTCGACTCTTTTTCACAAATTGCCGCTCTGCATGAAAATGTGCAAGTTTAGACATTTTGCTGATGGCATCTCTAGTACGAACTTCAAGATGAAACGCTTTGCTCGGCTTGGTATCACTTTCCAAAAACCAGTTACGAATGCCTGTCCATACATCAAAAAAAGTATCGAAATACTCTTTGTCCGACACAACTGTCGTGGTCGGGATATTTTTCTTATGACGGACGAGTTGCAATATGATGTTCTGAATTTTCTTCTCAGAAATGCGGGTTATAATGTTAATTATCAGAGGTGAATTGCGGTTAAGCTCAACCATGAAATCCGTTAAGTAAGAACGAAACTGATTTTTAAATACGATAAAGGCATCAGTTTCCATTTTGCTGTCCAATTTATCACCGCTGATATGATTCAAATAATCTGAAGCATCATTATCAAGCTTTGTAAACCGTTCGAACAACTCGTCCCACGCTTCATATAATTGAACAAGCGAAGTCGAATCTAAATCGGTTTGCACAGAGAATCCGTTTAATTTAACAAGCGCATCATATAAGCGCTCGGTGAGTTTTTTATCCAACGAACCGCCACGTATACGATGAAGTTTTTTCTCCATAAAAATAAGCATTTTTTCAAATTCAATCGTATAATCCGTTAGAGAATACGTTTTTCGATTCTTAATAAGTTCTTCTAATGTAACAGCATCTGTATTATCCTGATTCAACACTAAGTTATTGTTTTGAACTAAAACAGATAAATCAGCATCTTGCTCTTCGAGCGTGTAATCTTCAAACTCCGGAAATTGTTTAAGATGCGTGAAAATTTCTATCGGTAAAACATCATTATTAAATATACGATGTTGCTCATACATGTATCTTAATATTGGGCGATATCGGTGCGTTTTTTGTGTCGACAAATAACTTGCTTCTTTTATTACACGCATCAATGACAAATCCAAACGAAACACTCCTTTTCTAAGTTAGATTTTACATAATTAGGTAACCATAGCCTCATTTTCATTTGAAAATACCGATATTGGAGATGGTCGAATCCTCTCCGCTCCCATTACCGAGGGGTGAATGCCCCGATGCTTGAATCCAAAGTTAACTGAAGTTCAGATTTCCTGATTAACTTTCAAGAATATTCTTTTTCAAGATATCAATAAAGCTCTTTACTCTATTTATTGCCTCTTTATATGAAATTGTAAATCTGACAATAGCCAATTTAGGTACATTGTACCATATCTAATTAGTCTTCTGGAATTTTTTCCAGAAGACTCCAAAGATTCATCCTAATTCAAATCACTTATACAAACCGTCAATTCCACCCGATTCCTTTCACGGTCATATTCAATCCGTTCCACCAACTTCTTTAACGCTCGATTCTTCTATTCGCTCGTAACTGCAGCGCTCCACAACTCTCTATACTACCCACTCGCTCATTTATCTGCTTCACAATCGGAAAATTGCCTTGATCGAATATCATTTTTCGCAAATCTCTCAGCCCCTCCTCCAACTTCTGTACCTGCCTTTCACTCCAAAAATACTTGATCATAATCATGTCCTCTTCATAGGATTCATGCAGCTTGTCCAGTGCCCGCTTCTGCTTTCTTTAAATCCTACTCATTGACCTCAATGATCGTCTGCGTATCACTACGACTTCTATGCAACTCAATCTCCCGTAGTACTTTAGGTCTACATGGATAATTCGATTACACAGAGCTTTAAAAAATCAGGGCTAGTTGAGGATGAGATGGAAAGCTATCAAAATTAAATATAAAAACAAGCTGATATCCATTTACACAAGAAGGAAATCAGCTTGTTTCAGTTCAGTGTGTAAAAATTCAAACATAACCTAAGTAACCAAAATACTTTTTGAAACGAATTCACTACCTCAAAAAGCACTCGTTTTTTTGTAATTGAATTACGTATTTAACAAACTTGAAATATATCCATGGTACATCTAAATGGGTGTGAAAAATCACCTAGTACTTCTAATCACTCGTCATCAAATCGCTTTGCAACTCCCTAAAACTAACCAGCTAACTCATACTACCTAAACACTTTATTTCAAGTTCTATAGCTGGCTGCAATATAACCACCACCCCTGCCTCAAGACCCACCTCCATCTCCCTTCCCCCATAAAACACCTTCACACTCCCACTCTCATTCCCCTTCACCCTCGCCTCAACCAACTTCCCATCTTCCCAGCTCATATCCACCTCAATATTCCCTTTCGCCTTCAGCCCTTTCACACTGCCTGTCGGCCATATCGCCGGCAGTGCGGGCAGAAGATGTATCTCGCCCTCGTGGCTCTGCAGCAGCATTTCCGCAATGGCGGCGGTGCCGCCGAAGTTGCCATCGATGACAAAGATGTTGGCCTCGGCTCCGGCTACGCCGGGTTTGGAGTAGCTGAGCATGTTGTCGAAGCACAGCTCCCCGATCAGGTGGGCGATATGCTGCACGGCCTGGTCTCCGTCATGCAATCGGGCGTAGAAGAGTCCGAACAGGGCCGCGGTAAATTCGATATCCTCCAGGTCGGCCCGGCTGTTCCGGTTCTCCAATGTCACTCGAGCTGCCGCGGCTAGTTCCGGCGTACGATGCGGCGTGATTTGGCTGCCGGGATACAGAGCATATAGATGCGACAGATGGCGGTGCTCCGGCTGCGCCTCCTCATAGTCCTCCAGCCATTCCTGCAGTTGCCCCTTCTTGCCGATCATCAGCGGAGGCAATTGATCCAGCGCCGTCTGCCACTTCTGCTGAAGCTCCTCATCCATGCCCAGCGTCTGTGCTGCCTTCACGCAGAACGCCAGCAGATCCCGGACCAAGACCTGATCCATGGTCGGGCCCATGGACAGCTGCTGATGCCCATCCTCCGGTTTGCTTGTATAAAAGCTGTTTTCCGGCGAATTCGACGGACCTGTCACCAGCCAGCCATACTGCGGATGCACGGTCATGTAATCCATGAAAAAGGCTGCGGCCTCCTTCAGGACGGGATAAGCCAGCTCTTCCAGAAAAGCCTGATCGCGGTTGTACGCGTAGTGCTCCATCATATGTGTCGCGATCCATAGTCCGCCCGTCACGTTAAGCCCCCAGGAAGTCCCCCACCCCGGTGACGCAAATCCCCAGGCATTGGAGAAGACATGGGCCACCCAGCCGTCGGCATCGTAATAATGGCGCGCCGCCGAGCGTCCGGCCACCGATAGCTGCTGGATATACCGCATGAGCGGCTCATGGCTCTCGCTCAGGTTCGCGGCCTCCGTCGGAAAATAATTCATCTGGGTGTTCACATCCAGGTGATAATCGCAGCTCCAGGCCATTTTGTTGGCTTCGCCGTCATTCCATATGCCTTGCAAATGCATGGGCAGGATGGAGTCTTGTCGCGACCCGCTAATCGTCAAGTACCGGCCATATTGATAAAACAACGCAAATAACGCCGGATCGTCCCAGTTGCCCTGCTTAAACCTGCCGATCCGCTGGTCTGTAGGCAGACTGGCATGCTCGGAGCTTCCCAGCTCCACTCGTACGCGGGCATACAGCGGCTGATAATCCGCCAGATGCTTGGCTCTCAGCGCGTCATATCCCAGCAGCAGAGCCTGATCTAGCTGCAACGCGCTTTTCTCACGCCAGCTCTCACCTTCTTGACGGTAATCCGTATTCACCGCAAAATACATCGCCGCCTCATCCGCTCCAGATACGTTTATGGTGTCATCCGTGCAACTCACCTGCCCGCCTTTCGCTACGACCTGAAGCTGACCTTGGCAGGACACCCCGCACTCCCCATTGCTATGTACGCTTTCCAGCGCCTGTCCCTGGAATTCGATTGTGTCCTTCCCAGTAACGACAGCATGAAAAGGACCATTCTCCCCTCGAATCGAAATGCGCAACCACACGCCTGACGAGCCAATGCTGCTGCGGATCCGCGAAACGATGACCTGATCGGCATGGGAAGCAAAGACCTCTCGCGTCATCTCCACTCCATCGATCTCGTAGAAAGAACGCGCCACCGCCTCCTGCAGATCCAGTTCCCGATGGAACAGCGGCTCAGCTGCTGCATCTTGTCTCCCGCCTTCGGATGGCTTCACGTTATGATCAAACTCCAGAACGACTTGGCATAGTCCCAGATTGGTGCCAAAATTCAATTTTTCCGGCTCCAGGTGCTTCTTGGCCAGTCGATCGCCTGCGCGATAATCCCCCTGGAAGAAATGCTGCCGCATCCGCTCCAAATCCGCTTTGCTGTTGCTTTGCCCTTGAGCCGGCTCCGGCTGGCCGGACCAATAGGTGGTTTCGGTGATATTCCATATCTCTCTGTCAGGAGTGGATACCACCACATTTCCCATTCGGCCATTGCCGATCGGCAGCCCTTGCGACCAGCCCTGGGCCGGTTTCGTGTACCATAGTTTCATATCTGACATGTTGTTTTCTCCTCTTCATTTGATTTTCCATTATCGAGACAAGCGCTCTCCCTTACAGCAAAAGCAAGAAATCGCGATTCCCGGATGGAGCCGAGAACCGCGATGGACTTGCAGATGTACATGATGAATCGATGACTACTTGTTATGGATTAGGGACGATTTTATAAAGCTTGGATTCGGCCGCTTTTAGCGTCACATCCAGCGAAGGGCCAGACACCGTCTGAGATAGGCCGCTCCATACATCCGTCACCGTATAGGACGCCGCCCCTTCCGAAGCGATACCGGCACGAACGAGATCCACGGTATGCTGTGCCGCATGTTGCGTATAGTTAAATACGGCTACATAGTGGGTTCCCTGATCGTCCAGCACGAATACGTCCGCTGCCTGCGTGCCCGTGTTGCCTTCTACCGGCCGGAACGCCTTGCCCTTCATCGCCAGCCCGTTCACTTCCGGGTTGGTCAGCAGCGTTTCCATGTACTGCCGTGCCCTCGCATCCGTTACGTCATCCGAATTCAGGAAGACCGTGCCGGAGATCGCGGCCGCATTGACGCGAGACTGCGCGCCTTCGATCGATCCGCCTTTGGTCAAGTGCATATAGTCCGGATCGGTATAATGGTAGATCGTTCCGTTCTGCCACCAGCCGTACGTCAGATTGTTCAGCTGGTATTCCGTGCTGCCGATGCTGCCGTCGATATCGCAGGAGATGCGGCGGCTGTGCGCATATTGGCTAGGGAACAGCGGCGCGATGGAAGCGCTGATGAACATGGAGCCGTCCAGCACTTCATTCACGTAAGCCATTCCTTGGTTATAAGCCTGAATGCCGGTTTGAACGTTGGCATCATAATGCTTGCCTTCCATTGCCCCATGGCTCAGAAAATCGATTTTAATATATTCAAAGCCCTTGCTCTTAAACTTATTCATGTAATAATCGATCCGCTGCTTCACGCCCGGATGCGTCGGATCCACGGCATAAGCGCCGTCCAGCGTTGGCAGCACGTTACCCTCCAAATCGCGCAGCACGATATCGCCGTATTTATATTTGCCGTTGGTCCCTTCGACCTCCTGTTCCATATTGTTGCCCCAGTACACAAACGGCGAATAATAGATGCCGGCCTTCTGTCCATTGCTATGAATGAGCTGAACCAGATCCGTCAGCTGCTGATCCGTCATGTTATCCCAATAGGAATCGAGATTGATATAGATATTGTCTTCATTGTTGAAGGAATGGTTCTGAATATGGTCTTTAAAATAATTCGAGACGGAAACCGCCTTGTCAAAGCTCAAATCGCTGGCATAAGCTCCCCAACTGTTCCAGCCGACCGGAACGCCTTCAGGAATGTCCTCGCCAAAGGCTAACGGAGGCTGGATCGCTGCATTCACCTGGCCAAATTCCTCCAGCCCGGTCCGGTAATCCTCGAAAAAGCCGACCATGATTTTCGGCGAAGCAATCTGCTTGCCCGTTACCTTTCCATGCGGAATCGTGTCCCATGTGGAGGTGGATGACGTAAATCCGCCATATACGCGCAGTTTGTTCAATTTGTCATTCGAGCCGCTCCAATAGATACCGGTTTTCCACGTGTCATGCGTCACCGATCCGATAACGAGGCCGTTCCGGCTCGTATTGTCATAGATGGCCGTCAGCTCCGAGCTGACATACAGACCGTTGTTGAGGCCGGTATTCATCGACTTCGCCTGGTATCTGGACCAAGCATCATTGTCGAACGGAACGACGAGGACCCGGTTATCGTCATAGCTGCCGATGTCGATGCCGCCCCTCGCTTCCATCGCGATAGGTGCGATATTCCCAGTAGATATTGCGGAATAGTGGGTAGCGACTGTTTCCGTAAGCAAATATGGCCCGTCTTCATAGACGTAATAGATTTGGCTGAGCGATGGCATTCCCCCATCCTCATTCACGACCGTCACCTTGATGCCCTTGCCGGTAGCATCCTGGAATGGGACAACTTGATTTTTATAGAATTTATGATGTTTATATTCCTTGCTTGCAACCATCCGGTCGAGCTGGATCTCACTGTATAACCCCTTGGCAACCGCTTTGCCGTTCCAATTGTATTGGGACAATCCGGTCGAGGTATTGTACAGCAGCTCATACGTCGGATTGGACACCTTGAAGCCGTTGGCATACTCGGTTAGGGTGATGGAGCCATAGCTCGTGGCTTTCTTTTGCTTGCCTAAATCGCCAATGCTTCCATCAGGGCCTGATCCGTCATCGCCGGCTGAATCAAAGGTCAGCTCAATCTTGTCAAAATCGGGCGAATAACCGCCTGCATCATCGAACAGAATCGTGTTGCTGCCCTGATTCAAATAGATTTGGATCTGATAAGTGCCGATCGTGTTCCAATCTGCTGTTTTCGGAAAACTGAAGTTCTCCTTCTCCGCTCCGTTTACGGAGATCGAAGCCGCGCGGGAATCCCCGGAGATGTAGAACATGTTCATATTGTAGATACCGGCCTTATCGGCCTGAATCCCGTTGAACGTCAGCGTGGAGCCGCCGTACAAATTGCCGGCTTTTTGCCCGGCTGAACAGAAGCCGCAATCGACCGCTCCTGCATTGCCGGTAAACGTGTTCTGAGATGCCTCGGCCTCGTAGGAAAGGATGCCTCCGGCCGTTTGACTCGGCTGCTGCGGTTCTGCCGAAGCAAAGGAGCTCCCTAGCATAGACCCCACTAACAGAATCGATAAGAATAGCATAAATGGCTTTTGGAAGAATTTGAACGGATGAATACGCACTGAACCTCTCCTCCTTCTATTCATTGATTTCGGCTTAATTTCAGGATTTTCGATTCGGCTGGCGCCAGCTCGACCGTAAGTGTGCCCTCCGATTGACCCGCTGTTCCTTCCCACACATCCAGGACCGTGTAGGAAGCGTGCGCCTCGAGGCCGCAGCGTTCCAAGGAAACCGTCTTCTGTATGGAGTCGGCCCCGTCAAAGTTAAATACGGCAATATACGTGGTTCCCGGTTCGCTTGGATGGGTCAGTACAAACGTATCCGCAGCCTGTTTCCCGAGATTCCCCTCTACGGGCACAAAGGTTCTACCCAATCGGGCAATCTCAGTGATTGCCTCATTTCCCAGCCAGGTCTTGGCGCGCCATGCCGCTTCCTCATGCCGGAAGTCATCGCCCAGCAGCAGCACCGTTCCCGAGATCACGGACGCGGTCAGACGGCTTCGCCCTTCATGGCGGGTCGTCGAATCCTGGTTGAAGCTTTTATAGATCACGGCATGATCCGGATCGTTAAATCGGTACAGAGTATCGTTCATCCACCACCCGTGCGTCAGCGAGTTCAGCAAATATTCCGTATCCTTGATCGTTCCGAATACATCGCAGGAAATTCTGCGGCTGTGCGCATAGGAATAAGGGAACAGCGGGGCAATCGACAGGTTGATGAAGAACGGTCTGCCGATCCGCTCCGGGGAGAGCTTTTCCGTCAGATACGAGAGGCCGTAGTTGTATGCAGCGATCCCCGTCGTAATATCCGGGTTATGATGCTTGCCCTCCAGAGCCCCGTGCGCCATGAAGTCCAGTTTAATATACTCAAATCCCTCGGAGATGAATTTATCCATGAACCAATCGATTCGCGCCAGGTTTCCGGGATGTGTAGGATCAATCGCAAGTCCGCCGTCAACATCCGGCAAAATCTCGCCATCCTGGTCGCGAAGCAGGATATCGCCATAGGTATACTTCCCTTCGGTGCCCTCCACGGAGTTCCCGAACCCAGCCGGACTTCCCCAGAAAGCAAACGGCGTCCAGTATGTACCGGGTTTGTGCCCGTTCTCGCGGACCCTTTTCAAGGCATCCTCCATCTCGGCAGGCGTCAGGCGATCCCAGAACGCATCGAAATTCACGTACAGGGTATTCTCGTTATGAAAGCCTTGCGGCTGAACCTCCCGCTTCAGAAAATCGCTCGTCGCCACATACAGGTCGTAATCCAGCGTGCTCATGGCGGCCGACCAGCTGTTCCAGCCGATCGGGACGCCGCCGTCCCAGCTCAGTGCAGGCGCTATCTTCGTATTCGCTTCCCCATACGCTTCGAGTCCTGTCCGGTAATCGTCGTAATCCCCTACCATAACCAGCGGAGATGCGACGCGCGTTCCTCTTACGTAGCCATGCGGCTGGGAATCTCGGGTCATGATGTCGGCCGCGCCAGCGTACAGTTCCAGTTCATCCAGCTTGCCTGCCGTTTCCCCTTTCACGCGAATGCCGGTCTTCCACACGTCATGACTGATCGATCCCAAGATCAATCCATTACGGTTATTCGGCTGGAACAAGGCCGTCACTTCGTAGCTTTCCGTCTCCAGCGGGGCCGTCTCCGTCAGATAGCGCACCCATTTGTCATTGTCATAAGGCACGCGCAGCACATGCAGCGCTTCTGCCGGAACCGTCTCGCTCCCGCTGGATACGCTATCGGTTTTCACCACCGCGATGCGGTTTACCTTTAAGTCCTCCTGACCGACAATGACGACCCGTGTGATGAAAGATGAAGCCCCTTCATAGACGTAAAAATGCTGTTCCAGTCCTGGGAGCAGATCGGATTCATGCTTAATCACGGCATGGATTCCTGTTCCGAACGAATCTTGGATCTTCTCGGGCTGCCCTATCATATAGTGGCGGTCGTAATGTCCCGTATGGTATTCCCGGCCCTGCCATCGAAAGCCGCTTCGTACTTCTTGCAGAGCGAATCCCTTGCTGCCTGCGTAGGCGTAACCGCCTTTTTCCAAATCCACCTTAATGGCCACCAGACCATTCGCCAAGCGAATGTGACTTTCGGCATTCACCCCCACGTTCACCGCCGTATCGCTGCTTCCTAACATCTGTGGATTGCCTCCTTCTGCGTGCGTCTGTGCTGCATTCAGGCCGTTATAGCATCAAGCGCCTTTTACAGCTTGCTACCATTATAGAAGCGCGGGTAAAGCGCTTACTATACAACGATCTTCCGATCCATATCGGGATGTAACGCATCTGGAGCAACTCATTTGTTAAAATGCAATATGATCACTCTCCGCCGATCGCTGGCGATGGACCCACTCGAAAAAAAAGGCTATCGCAGAGCGCCTAAGTTCTCCGGATAGCCTGTTTTACATATGGATGATGAAGTACCACTGTTCTCAAGCTAGATCTAATCATTAGACGGTTGGTATGGTGCCGCCGTCGATCACATATTCGCTTCCCGTTATGGATGACGCCCGGTCCGATACAAGAAATGCCACCAGCTCTGCTACCTCTTCCGGAAGCCCGGGACGTCCTAAAGGGATCCCACCGAGCGAATCCATCAATTCCTGAAGCGCACTTTCTCGGCTTCCTGATACCGACGCAATCCGGTCGATCATGGCATCTGCAGCCTCCGTCTGAATGAATCCGGGCGATACGGCGTTAATTCGAATGCCCCGCGGGGAAAACTCGTTGGATAACCCTTTACTGTAATTGGCAAGGGCAGCCTTCGCCGCGGCATAAGCCAGCGTGGTTTCATAGAGCGGCAAGCGTCTCTGTATCGAAGTAATATGAATGATGGCACCTGATCCCTGCTCTACCATGTACGGCAGCAGCCCCCTGTCCAAACGAACCGCTGCGAGAAGATTCCAATTCAAGGCTTGAACCCAATCCTCGTCGGTTAAGGCAAGCGCCCCTCCAGGGGGTGTAGTCGAACCGCCTACGCAGTGCACCACGATGTCAATTCCATGCAGGTGCTCCTGTACACCTTGAACCACCTTGTCGACGCCTGTAGACGTCGCAATATCGGCTTGAACGAACAAGCCGGAGCCGACCCGAACGCTAGGTTCGGAACGGGCGGTAGTCAGTACAGCCGCCCCACCGTCTGAAAGCCGCTTTACGATGGCCTGACCCATTCCTCTGGTTCCTCCAGTAACCAGCACTCTTTTGCCTTCAAACTCATTCCATGGTCCTTCATGTCTTTGTTTCATAATTGCCCTCCAGTATTCGTACCCTTAAATTTTGAATATGGTATTTTTTCTTACTTGGATTCAGAGATCTGCAATTTTGAAATCTGACCGCTTTGCACCGTGAAACAAAATTCAAAATAGTAAGGGCCTGCCGGATAATCACCATTTACTTCGGTTGAAACGATGTACTGGTCTAGGCGATGATGAATGTTGGTCGCCCGGACATTTACCCGTGCGCCGATAAATTCGTCGTCGCTCCATTTCTGTATGGCTGCCTTGCCCCTGAACTCCCTGCTGTCATCGACGACTATAGCATCCTTGCCGAAGCATGAAAGCATCCGGTTTGTATCATGATCATTGCTTGCGGATATAAATGTGCGAATTACACTCTGCAGCTGCTTCTCGCTTATCTCGATCATAACGCTTCACTCCTTATGATTTGATATTCCTCAGGCTTGACGCCGCTTATCCTCCCCCGGTCCGGTTGAAGACAAAGATATCTTACCTTGACGCTTTCATAACGTCCAATTTATAATAATCATAAAATTTATAAATAAAATTCATATAAAGTAGGTGCTTGAAGATTGGAGCTTACCCAGCTGGAGTATTTTTTGATGGTTTCCCGTCTTCAACATATGACGAAGGCTTCGAAAGCGCTCAGCATCACGCAGCCGGCATTAAGCCACGCTATCTCCAAGTTGGAGAGCGAGCTGGGCGTCCCTCTTTTTGAACGAAATGGCCGTAATGTGAAGCTTAACCGCTATGGCAGCATGTTTGCCAGATGGGTGGAGCAGGCACTCCAGGACATTCAAAACGGGATGCAGGAAATCGAAGAATCGTCCAATCCCGATACGGGGATCATTTCGGTTTCTTACCTGAATATTTTAGGGGTCGATCTCGTCCCTGCTCTTGTCAGGACCTATCAGCTGGCTCATCCCAAGGTTCGTTTTGAATTAAACCAGGGAAACCTCGGCGATATTGACGAACATTTGGAAAAAGGGCATTCGGACCTCATGATTACATCTAGGGAATCTACTATGGACCAACATAACTGGCTGGTCATGAGAACCATGCCTTTATATATCGTGGTTTCAAGCCGCCACCGCTTGGCGAAACGTCCCTCCCTGAGTCTGATGGATTTGTCCGGAGAGCCGTTCGTCGGCCTGAAGCATAATTGCGGCCTTCGAGCCACGATTCAATCGCGATTTCAGCATACCGGCTTTATTCTGTCTTCGACGTACGATGCAGAAGATTTGACCACCGTAGCGGGTTTTATTAAAGAGGGACTTGGCGTCTCCGTTCTGCCGAAAACGGCCGGCCTTATGCTGGAAGGTCTCTCGTGGATTCCCATTACCGATGAAGGCTGGTTTTGGGAGATTGGCTTAAAATGGCGCGAAGACCGCTACCTCTCGCCTGCGGCAAGACGATTCATTGAATATGTGAAGCATCATTATCAAGTCGGCGGGAAGTAACCGTTTGGTACACAATAAAAAGGCTATCCAGGTCAAAATGACGCTTGGATGGCCTTTGAATCATTGAAAGATCACATCGACCACCTGGGTCACAACTACGCACTCTATGACGAAGATTCCCAAACAACAAATATAGAAAACGGACAGCTTCAGCTCTCCGAATTGATCCTTCCAAAACCGTCCTCGAAACAAGGATATGATGTCCGGTGTAAACGAATATTTCACCGATTGCTTCAGATCGTCCACATCATTAAAAATCCGTCTAAACACCCACTTGTATATCGGAATGTTAAGAATAAACAAAACCACATACATTAGAAGCTCCACGAGGCCACATCCTTCGTCCTTTGCTTAAACATGTTTCCACCAGATCCCTGCGCACTCCGGCACGGTTGACCATTGTTTCGCCTGGATCTTGTCCGTTAGCTCTTCTCCAAAAAAGAATCCCGTGTGTTGCAGTGCCTCTTCTACTGTATCAAATACATAATCCGTTCGAATCCACTGATGGCTAAATCCGTATCGATGCTCCAATTGAGCGTAATAGCCGGTTAGGAAATCGGGAGGATTCGGTGTCTCCGTTCCGGTTCCCATCGTTTCCAGAATCAAGATCGTCCCGCCTGGTCTCAAAACGCGCTGCAGCTCTGCCATGACAAGTCCGAGATTGTCACTCCATTGCTCATGGCTTGAATCAGCCAGATAACTAATACTCCAGCCCGATACGATCAGATCTACACTCGAGGAATCAACCGGCAGGCTGCGATGATCAGCGACTACGGTAGTCCAATTGCGAGAATCATAAACTTCGGATAATTTGTCATCTAAAATATTCAGCATCGGCTCGGATATATCGGTACAAATCAAGGATTTGGCATCACGGGCAAGCACCATAGATAATCGGCCTGATCCTGCACCCAAATCAAGTACATCCAAGCCCTCGTATGGTCTGATACCATGAATGATACCCGATAAATCGGGCTGCTTGCTAACCATGGCCTCATAAGCTTCGGCCTGCTTATCGTAAATCCCGTTCGTAGACATAACATGCCATCCCCTATCCTACCTGCTTCCAGGTTTAATTCTTCACTGATGTTCGCTGTCTTCTGTTCAAGAGTCCTTGGATCAACTTGTACCCGAAACACAATAGAAGCGAGAAGGCAACCATCATAAAGTACGTGTTTACATTAAAGAATTGATTATTCATATGGATCGATAAAATACCGGTTGTGATGGATTCGATATGAACCCAGTCCATTTCACCATATCTGGATTCGAATGCTTCAGCTTGGATTGATCTATATATTTCGAGTCTATGAAGCTGATATATATAACCCGTTATAATATAGCCGGTCAGAGCTAAGATCAAGAGGCTTAACCTGCTCAGGGATACCTTCACACCTTTCCATACACGAATCCATTGATAGACCAACACGAGAAAAAGGATACTCAGAGGGATAAGCAGCAGGATGGCGGGATTGCCGTTACCGGAACTGCCGCCGGGTATGGGTGTCATCGCATTTCCGAATAGAACCAGGATCAGACAGACAAGCGCATTGATGAGCAAACCGATGACTTGTTTTATTTTCATTTGTGATCTCCACCTCACTCAAGCTTCCCTGCAAAAGCCTCTCGTCATAAATATCTAAGGCATCTAAAGGTTATGAAGTGACCCGCGTCCTTAACATTACGCTGCCGCTTACCATTCCTCATCGTGTTCGGTATAAATACGAATCAATTCCTCCAGCTTATGTATGGTCCTGTACGGCCTTACTTCTTCGGAGTAGTCCCAGCTTCCAGCTCTCGTACACCATATGGGTTTGATACCGCATTGCGCTGCTCCAATGATATCGTTATGCGGGTGGTCTCCCACGAACCACGTCTCTGATGGCAGTACGTTAAGCAGATCTAAAGCCCTCATGTAGATCCTTGGATCCGGTTTTTTAACGCCAGCCTCTTCGGAAATTACGATGGAATCGAAATACTCAAGTATACCCAGTTGACGGATCTTCCCCTCTTGAACTTGAACGGTTCCATTGGTGATGATGCCAAGCCTCAATCCCTGAGACTTCAAATGACGGAGAACGGGAAACAGCTGATCCATCGGCTGGATACATAGCGGGATTTCTTCCCTGAAAAATGTCAGATATTCGTCGGCCGTAGGCGGATTCACCCACTGAAGATGCTCGACCAGCATCTCATACACCTCGCGCTTATCCCGGTAACCGTTATGATCCGCCTCCTTAAATCGCTTGGCTATCCTAAGCTGAGTATCTTCATCGGAGTCCGGGAAATACCTGGCAATCAATCGCTCAATGAACGAGTCAATCGCCGCCCTTCTGTCCGTTAATGTTTCATCCAAATCAAAAATTATCGCTTTTAACGTCATAGCGGACCTGCTTTCTGTTGTCTTGGTCTAGGAAAGGGATCACCTCTGTATATCCTACTTCGGTACAATCTCATAGCTATTGACCAACCCGCGCTCATCAAAGTAAATAAAAAGACCCTCACTCTTGTAATCGACCCTTCGCAGTGATCCAAGATCATACACAGCTTTATCGTCATCGCCATTTGCCCATTTGGCATTGTCGTTGGCACCGAGGCGGTCCGTCACTTCCCCCTGAGTTAATCCGATCAAATCATGTTTCTCCAAAAAATCGTCCACCATAATCGATCTTTGTTCTGGATAACCAACCCAACGGTTGTAATCGAAGTGCTGCTGCGATTGGTTGTAACTTAAGGCGTAGATTGAAAAAGATAAGAGAAGTACCCCGATAATGCCAGTCGACCAATAATGCGTGGGATGTAACTTGCTCCTCGATGTTTTGGATATTAGATACAGAATGAGCAGCAGCAACAGAACAGGCAAAGAAACCAATACTACCGATAAAAAAGACAATACAATATGATAGTGGTAGATCAACCGGATGATTACTCCGGCATAGATCACAACGTATAGGCCTACGACCAAACCAAGAACGGCAGCATGCGGATTCCATCTTGCTTCCTTGCTCTCCGACATAGGCCGCTCACCTCCAAGTTAAGTTCATGCATACGTTTTAGATTTCAGTCTATCATACCCTTCAGAATAGAGCCCGCTCTCCATTCGCTTTGATGAAAATATGCTCCGGATATTTTAAAGCCGTGGGCGGAAGTTGATCCTCTGGAAAGAACACGAGCTCCACAAACTCGTCGTTCTCACGATCCAACTCCCCCGAAATGATGCGGCACTCGAACACAATCGTGAGGTACTCCACTTGATGTCCGTTGCTGTACGTATATCGGCGTTCTTTTCCACCATATACTCCAATAATTCGTTCAGGTACGATATCAAGCCCCGTTTCTTCCTTCGCTTCGCGAGTCATCGCCTCTGCCGGGGATTCCCCAAGCTCGATGGCGCCAGCCACAAGTCCCCATAATGCTTCTTGATGCTTTCTTCCAAATAAAATAAAATCCTGCTCATTACGGATAATCCCCGCAACGGATGGCATAAATATTAACTGGTTTCCGATCTTTTCTCTTAGATCCTTATAGTAGTCTGACATTCCCATGATTTGATGGCTCCTTTGGATTCCTAATCAAATGGATGATTAGAATCTGTTCGCTATTATTAACGCCAAGCATACTTCGATCTCCAGCTCAATTAGCCTCACTCCTTATGTAACTTCGCGTTTTCACGGTTCAATATGGATGTAATCTGCGCGATATGATGCTGGTTGTGCCACACGAATCGCTGCAGCGCGATATCCAGGGTAATACTGCCGAGCACTTGAGTTCTCATCGTTCTTTTGAAATCCTCAGGCTGTAAATCCTTAAGCAGGATAAGAAAACGAAAATGAAGTGTTTCCAGAAGCGAAAGCGAGTTCTCTATGGGAACCTCCGTGTAATCACTCAGCTCCGCCCATAAATCCTCCCGGTACGAGCTTGCCAGCGGCTCATTCTCGGTCAATGCACGTTTAAATCGCAAGTATGCGTTCATGTCGTTATCAGCCAGATGGTGCACGATTTGCTGAATGCTCCAACCCTCTTCACAATAGGGATATCGAAGCAGAGCATGGGGGCATTTCATTATGATTTGCCGAAGCGTCGGTGCGATCGTCGGAATGAGTTGTATAAACTTATGCCTTTCCTCTAATGTTGGCTCTTCTATCGGCTCAAAGGAACCAAGGGGAAAACGAATACCGCCCACTTCCTTACCTCCTCGATACATCATCGTATCCTACGGTTCCAAGCAACAAAGGATCTGTGTTTCACAACAGCACTAAACCATCTTGCCCTACCCTTTACTAGAACTCAGTCATAGCTTAGCCCCGATATCTGTTGTCTCCAACGGATCGTATAAACAATACACCTGAGAATACGGTAAGCAGCATGTGAATTTCCGGTTTTCCTAACACCTCTATAACGAAAAACCTTCCTAAGCCAAACCACTCTGCCCAATAGATCCACGGAATAAACACCACGACCATAAGTATAATAGCAGGTAACAGTAACCAGCTTACATGAATATGCCCTTTAATCACATATCCTAGCGCTCTCCACTCTATTAAAACTCCGAAAAGGAATCCCCATAGGCTCATCTTTAATAAGAAAAATAGCTGAGGAGAAAAATCTTGATACGATCTTTGAATTTCATGAAGAGTTTCTGTCATCAGGTACAGTAATATGAACATACCAATCATAACGAATCCGCCAAAAGCGATTTTTTTAAATTGGATCATCCCTCTTTCACTCCTTTATTCAGAAAAAACACGAAATGACACGCTAAGAAATATGATTATGCGATTCGCTTGAAGTTAGAAGCAAAGAAGGATGAAACAATTCAAGCGAGTGCTGAACGCCATTCTTGAGATTCTCCACGATCTGTCTCATCACGGCAGCATCCCGGAATTCCATGCTGTCATCCGCCAGGATATCGGACAGCTTAACCCACCGGCTATCTTTAATCTCGCCAGCTCCCAATTGAAGCAAGCCCCCCACCACTTCTCCGGTAAAATGGAACATGATGACTGGGTGATTCAAGCTGCTGATAAATGGATACACGCCTGTGGTGCCTGTCAACTGGACATCATAACCAGTCTCTTCCTTCACTTCTCTTATATCCGCCTCAAGCATAGCTTCCCCAGGCTCGATGCGCCCTCCCGGGAAGGTCCAGGTATCCCGCACCGAAGGTTTATTTTCTTGGATGATGAGCACTTGATCCCCTTGAAAAAGGGTAACGCTGACCACAAGAACATTTCCATTTTCCGTCATATCCACATCCCTTTGCACATGATCATAAACAAACAGAACCCACCTTTGGCGTTAACCACGAGGAGGGTTCTTGGATGAAATATTGGCTGATTAACATCATTCTACCGTTAAAGCACATAACGTGCAATCGCGCGGCGTTGTTGAAAATTCAATACAAATGACTCCCCTTCTCGCGCATAATGATCCAGGCTTGTCCATAAGGATCCGTAAAATCCAGAAACCATGCGAAGCCTTAGTCCCGAATCTGCTCAATTCACGCGGCAACGGCAGATAAATAGGACTCAGTTCTACGATAACTCGATTGGTTTTGAATATAAATGATGCCTCTAGTCTCCTGCAAGTCACTCTTGCAAGGAGTCTTTTTTTTGAAGATAGAGTCACGCGTCGGGTCAGGCTGCTAAAGCAAAGAGTATATTATTGAAGACTGGTGAAGGGAGGGAGTACTATTAATAATAACCATGCCCAGAACATGATTACCAAGATTCCCGATGGAACGCTTGTCCGCGGTTCGGGCTCGGCTGTATTTCTGATTGAACACGGCAAAAAACGGCCCGTTATGGATTCCAGTTCCTTTTATTTTTACAAACTAATGACCAATAAAATCATACCACTTGAGGATATGCTGCTTCGCCCGTATCCTCTTGGAGAAGGCGTGACGGCGGCTTCGGGACCGTGGGCGAAGTGCGCCCCGGCAACTGTATTCGTAAAGGGGAGCGGATCTGGGATCTATTTGTGGATGGACAGCCGTTTGTTCCCGATCCAGTCTGGGGAAGTGTTCCGACGTTTGCGGTGCCAAATGGACGAAATCGTGCATGTCCCGGATTCCTTGGTTCGTTCTTTGCCGGTTGGACACTCCATTAGCACCTCTTTTTTTCTTCAGCATCCGGTTCTAAACGGACGCCTGTACTGCTCCCCGAACGGTCATATTTACTACGGCGAACGGCGAATGCTGCGAAAAGTGGAAGGTCCCATGGTTTTTTCCTACTTTCAATGGAGCGTCGATCAGCTGATCTATTTAACCCAAGATGAATTTATAAAAAGCCCGATCGGAAAGCCGGTACTTTCCTAACCGGGGTCAAGACACGGGCGGGAGGCAAGAAGACATGTTACCGAAGGTTACAGTTATTATCCCTTTTTACAACTGTTCCTATGTTCAACAAGCCGTAGAGAGTGCTTTGGCGCAAACCTATCCTGAGATGGAAGTCATTGTGGTCGATGACGGGTCTTCCGAGCATATGGATCTCCTAACTCCTTATATTGACCGCATCCGGTATATCCGAAAGATCAACGGGGGAACGGCTTCCGCTCTTAACGCCGGTATTCGAGAAGCTAAAGGAGATTATATCGCTTGGCTTAGTTCGGACGACTATTATCTCCCCAACAAAATAGCACGCCAAATTTCGTTTATGCTGGAACGCGGAGCGTGGATCAGCAGTACAAACTTCAACTTCGTCAACGAACGGAACATAGTGCTCCAAGAAGCCCCTAATTTTTCGTTTTCTTCAACTGTGGAGCTGCTTGATCGATTAAAAACTGCATGTCCGATTAATGGCTGCACCACCATGATGAAAAGACACCTTTTTGAAAAGGTCGGCATGTTCAATGAAAAGATTAAATACACGCAGGATTACGACATGTGGTGCCGGGTCGTGCTCACCGGTTACGAATTTCATTACTTGCATGATATTCTTCTGCACTACCGTTATCATCCGAACATGGGGACCTTAAAGCACCAAAACGCCCTTAAGCAAGAATTCGCGGCCCTTCAGGCCATATATAGCGACAGGCTGGAGCAGCGAAGACAGGTATTACTAACAGGAGGGCGGAAGCCTTGAAAATTTTGCTGGCTACCTATTTTCAAATCCCGCATGTCGGCGGAGTGTGGAAATATATGTTGCAGGTGAAACAGGGACTTGAACAAGAAGGGCATCAGGTGGATCTTTTTGGGAACGGACTGAACCGATTTTATATTTTCAACGGTAACCAGGAGGTTCCGAAGGTTCACTTCAAAGAAATGTTCGATCACAAGATAACCCCTGCCACCGCGCCTTTAATTGCCGAGCATCCCTGGGTCAGGGGGGCGGAGACCGACAGGTATAACATGGAGTTATCGCTCGCTTTTATCGGCCTTGACCAATACGATATCATACACGCGCAGGACGTTCTTGCCGCCGCTGCCATAAAACGCATAAAACCCGAACGGATACCGTTGGTGACCTCCATTCACGCTTCTGCGGCTCTCACGGTACTGGATATGCTGAAGAACAACAAAACTTCTTCGGAAGACCCGATGAGCTCCTTGGTCTGGAAATACTATAAATCTATGGAATACTTGGGAAGCTCGGTAAGCGATAAAATCCTTCTTGCTTCCGAATGGCTTAAGGAAGTGATGGTTCATCAATTTAGGGCTCCGTCCGAACGGATTGCTCTTATTCCTTACGCCATCGACATCCCTTTTTTTCACAGCAGCATGCGTACGGTTTCCCTAAATCCGATCGCGAAGCCCACGGGTAAAACCGTGATCATCAGCACTTCGCGTCTTAGCTACGAGAAGGGGATCCATGTCTTGCTGAATGCCTTGTGCAGGCTGTATGTAGACCGCCAGGACTGGGAGTGCTGGCTGGTCGGAGACGGGGACAAACGCAAGGAATACGAGGAGTTATGCCTCCGGATGGGCATTCAGTCGGCGGTGCGTTTCCTGGGAAGCCGGGAGGACGTCCCCTATTTGCTGAGTCAGGCCGAAATTTTCGCAATGCCCAGTTTGATGGAAACCCTATCCTACTCGGTTATGGAAGCACAGCTAGCAGGTCTTCCCATCGCATCATCCAGCGCAGGCGGATTAAAAGAAGCGGTACGGCATAACGTTGATGGATTGCTGTCGCCTCCGGGAGACGCGCATGTACTTTATCTGCACTTGGGCCGGTTGCTGTCAGATCCATCTTTCCGGCGCAGGCTTGGAGACAATGCGCTGGCGTGGGCCTTAAAAAACAGGTCTCTCCAGACGATGGTCAAGCGTTTGACAGAGGTTTATTCGGAGCAGGTGTCTCTAAAAAAACAATCCTAATTTTAAAAAGGCGGTGTTTGTCATGAACGTGCATCAGGTTCCCGGGGACAGATACAACGGGTTGTTTTTAACCCAGCTTTCCCAGCCGCATATTGTTGTCAACCGACAGGTGTGGGACCGGATTTCCGCCAATCTCCCCAAAGAATACTTCCTTCCGGATTTCCGCATCATCAATCTCATGATGAACGCTTAGGACCATCGCCTCAATAAGAATTAGAGGGGAAGAAGAATATGGGAACATCCAATTGGCAAAATATTTCATATTGCGTGGAACTACTCCGTCAAATTTCACCGTCCTCGGTACTTGATGTCGGCGTTGGATTTGGCCGCTGGGGCATGTTATGCCGCGAATTCCTCGATGTGTGGTCAGGTCGGGTATTTCGCAAGGATTGGAAGGTAAGGGTGGAAGGAATCGAAATATTTCCTAAAAACATTGACCGGTACCATTCGTATTTCTACGATAAGATTCACATCGCTGACGCTTTTGAATTTATTCCGTCTTCTTCCCCCGGAGAATATGACGTCATAATCATGGGTGATGTTCTGGAGCACTTCGAAAAGGACAAGGCGGTTACCCTTCTGAATGCTGGCATTGCAAGAAGCAAGCACGTTCTGCTGAACATTCCCATCGGAACGGAATGGCCGCAAGGTACGGTGTACGGCAATGAGTTCGAGGCCCACCGCAGCATCTGGACAACCGAGGAACTTGATGCTTTCCCGGTTAAAGCCAAAAGGCATTTTAAAGATTATATTAACCGAGATTTTTCAACGTATTTATTTTCTTCGAAGTAAGGGGATTTCGATAAATTGGAGGGTGAGCGATGTCCGGGTATTTACATGTTGATGTCCCGATTGAACTGCTGTTCACGGATCTGGTCACGGAGGAAGGAAAAAAGGATGTTCCGAACTACACCGATCACTGGTACGAACATCATAAGCTTTCCGCTGATATTCCAATCATGCGTTTTAATTCGCACAAAAGCCTGTACCGATATTTCATGAACGAACAAGCCAGCCCGTCGGCGTACCTGGATTGGTATAAGAATATCTATATCACCCGGGGAATCGAACCACCTTTAAATGATCAAGAGGTCATCGCCTTTAGGAAAAATCAGTTTCACATGATGAAGGTGGATTTATCGTCCAATAGCGCTTTTTTACACCAAAATCCGCCTTTGGTGAAATTTAATCGCGCAGGAGGTTATTTTAACCTGAGGGACGGGCATCACAGGTCGACTTTTTTGTACTGCCAAGGTAAAAGGAGCATTAAAGTCAAAATATCCTGCGAAGATTATATTCACTGGATGAATATCGAAGGGCTTTCGGAGGTTGCCGATTCTTTTCAGAGATATCAACGGAACCTTATTTATACACCCATACTGCACCCTTCCTATCTTCATTTGAAAAGCGAGCGCGACCAAATCTATCCGACAAGACTTGATATCATGATGGATTTCTTGGGCTCACGTTCGCTTCGCGGTACGAAAGTGATCGATATCGGCTGCAATATCGGATATTACGCGCGGCATTTCGTTCGCGAAGGTGCGCACGTAACCGGGCTGGAACCGATGGCTGAGCATTATGATCTGGCTTTGCGGCTGAATCAGCTGGAAAGGGTGAACTTTAATCTGCTTCCGGACCGCTTCGAATCTTCATCTAGACTTCAGAGATATGAGATTGGCATCCTGTTAACCGTTTTTTATCATCTTATGGGAGACCGGGATATCCGTAACGCTTTTTTGCGCAAAATCAATCAATGCATAACCGATTTGCTTTTCTGGGAATCCGGCGGCGAGCCTGAAACGGAAAAATCGCTTCTGCTGCAAAATACGCATTTCACCCGGTACGTGAAGCTGGCGGCAACATCGGGCACAGGGAAAGTAAGGGAGCTCGGCGTATTCTTAAAAACCTGAAATGGGTGTTTACAGGTGAGCTAAAACTCGGGAGGCGGTGCTCTTGAGACGTTAATTACAGCGTTGAGGTCAAAAGATCCTGCAGGTACAATGGCTCTTCTTGGCCTCATTCATGTACCGACCCACCGCAAGAGCCGGGAATGACCGGAGACATAAAAACCGCGGTGGGGCTAGGTTTACATATCACGAACAGCCTGATGAAACTTTTCCGGGATCATGTGCTACATAACGCGGAAGTAGAGTAAGCTAACCTGCACTCAACCTCTGGTTGAGTGCAGGTTTTGTCCGTCTTCATGTTAGTTTAAGGGCCTTAGATCGTAACTAACGCAGAATCAATACACCCTTCTTTCCTGCGTAGCCTCCTCAAGCCATGAGATAAGCCCCATTTTGCTAATATAGATTTCGTTTTGCACCACAATATAAGGAAACCGCGAACCCGCAGCAGCCCCCTGCCCTCTTACCGCATTCTCGGCTGAGATGATATTTTTCACCTGATACTCGGTCAGGTTCAAGAATTCAGCGGTTTGTTCAAGAGTCATTAACGGACTTTCAGATTGCACCAAGTAGGCTTCATCCGCAACAGCTGGCACAGACTTTGAACCCTCAGTCCCCTGAAGTATAAAACTCGCCGCAACGATGGAAATCCCGATAATCAAAGAGCTGATAATTGAACTGTAATTCAATGTCTTCAAACCATAATCACCTCGATCCATAATGGTATATTCCTGATACACTCAACCATTTCCTCCACGAATATCCAAAAGGAAAGCAAAAACCTAAAATATTGTAAATACGCAACCCGCTAAAAATAAGATATGATATGGGCAAATCAGGAAGGGAGGACAGGATAAACCTACTTAATTACCGGCTTTAGAAGAAACATCATCTTGCACATGACGAAGGAGGAACTTTAATGAGAATCCCCAAAATCACCAGCCTGTTCATGATGCTTACATTTTTGACGTCGGCGTCGCTATCCGCTTCCGGCGAACTGGCAAGCACGGCCGAAGCATCGTCAGGACCTCTGCGCGTGATGAGCTTCAACCTGCGTTATGCCGCCAATGACAGTCAACCTTGGGAGAAGCGCCGCCCTGTCACGAAGAACCTGATTCTGGAGCATAAACCGGATGTCATCGGGACGCAGGAAGGACTTCATCGGCAAATCGTTGATATGGAGAACGATCTGCCGGGATATGATCGAATTGGAGTCGGACGTGAAGGCGGAAACTTAGGGGAGTATATGGCGATTTTTTATAATACGGAGCGATTGAAGCCCTTGGAACAGTCTCACTTCTGGCTGTCCGATACGCCGCAGACGATCAGCTCCGCCAGTTGGGGTAACCAGATTCCGCGGATGGCAACCTGGGTTCGCTTTCAGGATCTTCAGAACGGCAAAACCTTTTATATGGTCAACACGCATCTGGATCACCAATCCGAGGTTTCCCGGCAGAAGAGCGCCGCACTCATTGTCGACAAAATGAAGGCCTTTGCCTCGGATATCCCCGTGGTCGTGACCGGCGATTTCAATACCGTTCCGGGAAGCGATACGCATTCGATTTTTACAAGCAACGGGCTGTCGGACGGACATGTCACCGCCAAGAAACGCACCAACGATGACCTGGGAACCTTCCATAATTATAAGGACCCTACGGGCGGCGGCAGCGGAAACCGGATTGACTGGATTCTGCATAACCAAGACTGGAATGTCCTGCACAGCGAGATTATCAACTACAATGAAAACGACCAATACCCTAGCGATCATTATCCCGTCATGATGGAAGGCACCTTGCAAAAATCCAACAAAACGACCGAAGAAACGGTGCCTAAGCCGCCTCTGACCACTGCCCTTCATATCACTGAGGTGGTCGCTAACTCGAACGAACAAGGAAATTACAATTATGTGGAGATCTACAATCCGAATGACCGGGAAACCGACCTGGAAGGATACCAAATCTACTACTATTACGACCCTGCGCTTCCGTTCGATAAATCCAAGTCCAACCGCTGGACCATTACAAAGGATCGCTACAGCACGAACACCATCATCGGCCCGAATGAAACCAAAGTGATCTGGATCAAGAAGCAGCCCTGCTGTTATGACCTGAGTATGGAGCAGTTCCTAGCCAACTATAATGCCTCCGGAGATGAGCTCTCGCCTTTTCAACTGCTGGCCGTCTTCACGCCGGGGAACAATCAGGGGCTGAATGGAACCTCCACCAATGGACGCTCCTTGGGCATTTCGTCGCCATCCGGCACACATCTTGTGGGTGTCCAGTTTAATAACGGTCAGTTGGATGCCGGAGTTAACGAATCGATCACGTATCGGGAGCCCGAGCCGCTGACGAGCATTATGCAGAAAAAAGAGACCCACCAGATTCCTTCTCCAGGTCAACCGTAAATAAAAGTCCCCCTTGATTGCCGGATACGCCATCTAAGGGGGACTTGCTTATTAGATCGATGTGGATTTATATTGGACCGCCAAACACTGCTTCGCGATGTAAAAAATCTGACCCATATGCTCCGAATAATGCGTGGCGCATTGATGCAGGATGTCGAGGTTGCTTCGTTCTTTACCGCGTACCGATTGAACCCGTTCAAAGTCCTGACTCGACATGGATTTTACCGTATCGATCAGAAACTGAAACCGGTTCTTCACGATCTGAATCAGATCGTCTCGGCTGACAAATACCTGCGTCAACTCTTCCTCCCGGTTCCGCGTAATGTCTTGGTGCAGAATCCCTTTCATGACCCGCTCTTGAATGTTACCTTCAATGTGCCTGATCAACGTCGATATGCTCAGACTGGAATGGTTGGGCCGCCAATTGACTTGCTCATCGTTTAACTGCACCAACACTTTTAAGGTACGGCTGCGGATGTTTTCAAATTTGTCCTCCAGCCACTTCCGGTTGAACTCATGATCCATAACGCAACACTCCTTTTTCGGTATGATAAACGACTTGACGTCACTTCTTCATCGCTTTCCAGATGTATTTGTGTTCATGGACTCCAAGCTGCCCGTCGATCTGATTCTCCCGTATCTTAGCCTCGAGTTCACCCTTCATTTCCGGCAAGGTGATATCGGGATTACCCGGCGTATCCGACAGAAACAATGCAAATTCGCGGGCATTCGGGAAGTAAGTAATCGCTTCATTATACTCCTCGATCTCGACATTCATGTAGCCGTTCTCCGACAATCGCCTTCGAACAGCAGTCACATCATTATGTATGCCGATGATGGTGCCGCCTGAAGCCAATATCCTGGGATGTTCAAGGATCGAGGTGGGTCCTCTGCGGTCATAGATGAGATCAAACTGACCATCTTGAAAGGGCATCTCGGTTTTCGTTGTGGCATACACAAATTCCACATTCCCGATCCACTGCTCTCGAGTAAGGATTGGGAGATTCGGATCATCTCTGCGGAATTGTCAAAACCGATGATGTTCTCAGCATGCCTGGACATCCGGAGCGTGAACTCGCCATGCCCGCAGCCTGCATCCAGCACCGAATGAAACTGCGGCAGCATCTCCACTAACCGCTCCTCAAACACCTCTTCCGCCGACCTTCCGACTACGGTACACACCGCTCTTCCTCTGTAGCCGCCATTTCTGCGTGCGATCATGTCATACCAATCAATCCCCATGCATTACCTCCTCCGTGATAAGCTGCATTGCACTCACCATCCAAGATGGCAGAAACCTGTTTTTACGTGATCTGATACAAGCCGCTAGGTGCTGAAATCAACCGAAATATCTAATGACTTAAAATATTACCATTTTGTTCCGTAATGTCAACGGTTACATTTAAAAAATTTCCGTCTAAATCATACCTTTATCTTTCGATCTCCCCGATATTCGCTCCTCATTCGAGACGTTCAAAAAACTGAAACGGGCGCAGGCTAACTCCCAATCCATAGGTAAACATTCAGAAAAAACAATTGCTCCTGTCATAATTTGTCGACTACAATGGAGGAATATTAATCCAATACATAGATACATACAGGAGGATTCAAATGTTTCTAAAAAGGTGGCGTCTATTATTATCTTTAACCCTTATTCTATCGTTGTGCATGACATCCATGGCAAGCGCGGCGGGATCCAACCAAGACAAATATGCCTGGGCCAATGAGTCCGTTGATTTCCTTAGATCCCATGGGGTTTTTGAGAACATGGAGTATCGGACAAAAACGTTAGGCAAGATGGTGACCAAATCCGATCTTACCCTTATGGTTCACCGGTTGTTTACCGATTTCCGGGTCGAAGCCGATAAGAATATCAACATTCCCGGCGTCCCTTATGGGCACCCATCCTACCAGATCTTTAAGGATGTATACGGCAGTATACCTTCAGCGCCGAACGGATTAATCGGAGCCGCCGACAAAATCAATTATGGCAATGAAACCTTCAAGTATATACCGGAGAAAGTGTTAACACGCTGGGACTTGTTGATTACGCTGAATGCGCTGTTTGATGATATTGGTTATTCCCTGGAGTTATCGGACGGTGAGGATATCGCGAGATTGCGGGCGATTAAAGACCTACCCAAAAGATATTTCAATTCCTACAACCAATATGAGAAATGGAAGTATGCCTATCAGCCATTGACACCGGAAATCGGATTGATGCAAGACAAAAAATATGGGCCTTCCTTAGCCTCCGACCTCGATTACGTCAAAGCCTATGCGGTGCTCGGCTTTGCCGAGGCCGGCATCATGAAACCCGATACGAAAGGGTATTTTCGCCCGAATCAAAAGGTAACGTTAGCAGAAACCGCAGTTGTCCTGCATCGAATTTACGACTATTATAGTGGCAGCGACTATGTCCGGGAACCATCGCCGGATGATCTCATTCCGAATGGCACAAGAAATTTTATCTATGCGGGTTCCCCATCAGGACACGGACAAAGTCCGGTTTCTGACTTTGCTTTGGTGAATCGCGATGCCCTGCCGGAATTCTATCTGGCCTTGAAGGCTACGGAGAAAATCGACTTGCAGATCAACGTGAACGGGGAGCCATCCTATTATACTTACGAGCAGTTGAGCAACCCTAAGCAGCCTGTTCGAATCTCCTTGAATGGCGCATACTATGCAGAATTCATCCCCATTATCCGAAGCAAGGGTCAAAAAGCAACCGGCGACAATAACAACATTGAAGTTATGTATTATTACTCTGATAAGTTCCAGGACTTTACCCAAGCCATATGGTATGAACCCAAGTTCTAGTTAAGTTAACAAAGGGAGTGCACAACTGTTGCAAACAGTAGGCACTCCCTTTTTATCGTGTTACAAGACATATTCAAGTTCTTAAAATGTTTGCCTTCCCGCTTTGCAGATCCTCAAATACCGGTCTTTGCACAGAGCTGATGTCCTCTAGCTCAATCTCATGCAATGCCTTGAATTCCAACTGTAACGACTCGTTATCCTCATCGTGATGAATCAGTATTCTGCCTTGCTCCTCCGTCCTCCCTCTCAAATCCGCCGTGGCGTTAAAAATAAACATGACAAACACGACTTCATTTCCGTCCGGATAACGATATTGCATTCTGGGTCCGCTATAAACCCCATAGAGTTCATGATCGAGGACGACCAGCCCCGTTTCTTCGAGCACTTCCCGTCTCATCGTCTCTTCAACGGATTCTCCTGCCTCCATACCGCCGCCGGGAAGTCCCCAATTGCCGTAGTCCGAGCGTCGTTGGAGCAAGATTCGCCCTTGATGATCCCGGATGATGGCGCCGCCAGTCACGATGATTTTCATATCAGCATAATCCTCTCCACATACTTATAGACCAAGGGTTCAAAGCATCAGTTTCGCTACGGATTCACCATCCGACCACGGCATGACGCCGATTTCCTCAAACCCCGCTTTGACGTAAAGCTGCCTGGCCCGTTCGTTCTTCGGATCAAAACTTATCATAAGGACATCCGTCCGGTCAGGTTTGTTTCGGATTTCTTCGATTATGATTCGAAGTGCGTCTTTGCCATATCCCTTCCCTTGATAATGCCCGTCGATCATGAAACGGTAAATCCAATAGTTTCCGTCATCGGAATCCAAGCCATACAACGCGAATCCGATCATCGTCTGCTCATCATAAATCGCCATCGCTTCAAAATGTTCAAGGAATTGAAACTGGGCAATCGAATATAGATTAGAGGCAATAAAGCCTTCTTGATCCGGTTTCGCTTTCAGTTTAATGCATTCGGTCCAATTATCCTTATCAACGGGTTGCAGTCTAATCATATCAAGCTCCTTCGGATGGTTGTTGGTTTTAGACTCGCCTACTCCAAATACTTAATAAAGTAATAATGCTGATGACCCCTTGGGGCATCGTCAATGCGAGTTATCTCTTGAAATCCATGTTTACGGTAGAATACCGGCGCTTGAAAGCTGAAGGTATTGAGCTTGATGAATGTGCATTGCTTTTCTCTTGCGATCCTCTCGATCTCCTGTAGCAATCTTGAGCCGTATCCCCGTCCTCGAAGCCGATCATCGACCCACAGAATATCGACCTCAATCCAATTCCAGCAAAATACACTGTTGATACCGCCTGCGATTTCATCATTCTCATCTTTTATATGTAAGTTGATCTCCTCGTAATTCTGCTGCAAATCTTCTGCGATAAACTGTGCATTAAATTTAATCAGATTCGTCCGTACTGATTGTGCTTCTTCAGGACTGCTTCGATGGATGTTAATCTTCGGCAATTCGTTACTCCTCTTTCTCTTAACTTCTTGGTTAGATAGCACATTCAGCTTCAGAACTTCCTCATCGCCAAACCAGTTTCCCGTTTCCGCAAAACCTAGATTGCTGTACAAGGTTTTCGCTATCCGGTTATCCTTGTGTACGGTCAGGCGTATTTCTTCACATTGCGGAAATTGGCTTTGGATCCATGTAATCATCTGGAGTATAGCTGGTCTGCCATATCCTTTGCCCTGTTCTTTTGCATCTATTAAAAAGCCGTTGATCCAATAACCATCGGTTGTATTCACTTCATAAGCATGCATGATAAATCCGACCATTCGGTTCCCGTCATATATCGCAAAAGGAATGTATTCGACTTGTTCACCATCCGGCTTGATGTAAATCTTGGCTAGAGATACAGCTACCGCTGGCACAAACCCCTGCTGTGGGTCCAAAACCTGCAGTGCTAATGCTTCTTCCCAGTTCTTTCGATTGACCGGCTTTAACTCGATGTCCATATCATCGTCCTCCCAAGCGAGCGTACATTAAACCAAATAATACCATATGGAGTTGCGATATTCCTGGAATTAAACGACTTTATATAAACTCTTCCAAAATACATCCAGCCCAATCAACTATAATCCTCGATCACTGCTACCTTATTGTCTCTAAACGCAAATACGGAGCTTCCCTTCATATGAATCCTATCGCCGGCTTTCATACCGTTAGGCAGATCCTTGGCAAGAATACCCTCGTAATCAATCTCAACCTGAGCTTTGTCATCTTCAAACGAATAACCAACGATAGTCTGACAGCGATAGGAGAATAACGACTTGGACTGTTCGGCTATTTCTCGAAATTTCTCGATTCCTTTTGTCTCCACATCCACCGATCCGCTAGAATTATTTCTGAATTCAATATCCTTATGCAGAAGAGCTACCATCCCCTCGACATCAAAAGAATTATAGAGCCTCACATACTCTTCGATCATGTCCTTCATTTTCATAGGATTCACATTACATATCCCCTTTCGTCCGTTTTGGGTTACAACTTTAATTTTGTAAAACTCCGCCTTTTGCTTTGCACACTTTTCATCAACTTGTCATTTAATATACTGACTCTACTATAGTAAAAGAGGTGAATCGAATGGGTCGTGTCCGCGCTGTTCCTCAACCGGATTTAGTATTAATCAGCTGGTCAAGAAACCCTCTTGTTGCGGGCTCCGCGCGTAGAATCGTTGCTGCCCGTGTCATTGGCGATGCTTCTCCTTGCCGAGCTGATTTGACGCCGAATGCATTGCTAAGAACTGCCTTAGCCTGCTTATTAGATAATGATGTAGGTTTCAAAATCGTATTCCGCCAAAGAACATCCAATATTAGCGGATATCTGTTATTGCAGCGTAATGCATAACCTATGATTAAGAGCAGCCTTATCGCTGCTCTTTTTTGTCTCTTTTCTCGGGGCCATCTTATATATTCATCTCATCTAGTGAGTTTGTTATTCTCTTTAATTCATCGAGATTTTCATTTAAAAACGCCTTGTGTTTATCAATCCCTCGTTTGGCACACCATGCCACCCCACAAAAAGAATCATATAATGAATAAAAGGGCAGTGTTCGCTTAAGATCAATTAACGATTTAATGCTGTTATAACCTTCTTCAAATATTTCTCTTGTAGCTGGATTCCTCTCCCAGATATATCGATTCACTTTCGTGAAATCAATCTCGGATGCCCCTCCTCTGGAGCTCTCAAAATCAATAATGCCTGTAATCTTATGATCTTGAACCAATAGGTTTCCCGGTCTAAAATCTAAATGAACAACACATGGAGGATCCGGTTCTGGAAGACTTGAATATGCTTTATCAAAATATGCGACGCATCTTTCATATAGCCCCTGCTCCAATATGTCCAGGCATATTGGTTTACAATTTTCAAAATTCCAACGTATATAGGAACGCCAATGATTATCGGGTAAACCATGAAATCCGTCTGGCGTATCGTAACCGTACCCCGGCATGTTTACTGAATGCATTTGCGCTTGCAAACTTCCGATTTCATAGGCAAGTTTATCCGGGATAACGCCTGTTATAGGTAGGCCGGGAATGGATTCTAACAGCAATGCGCCGGTGACTTCATCATCTCCTTCCCAATATTGATGAACTTTCGGAACAGGCAGCTTCCCAGCCAATCGTTGCAACATAGCAAATTCACGATATAACTTCACCTTATTGAATGGGATCTTTAAATATACTTGTTGTTGGTTCGACAGGGTTAAGCGGTAGACCTCCGAGCTATAAGACTCCGGAACTCCATCCACATGAATCACATTCAATTTAAATCTTTTAATGAATTTTTGTATGTTATTCATGGCGGCTCCTCTTTTCATATCATCCCATATTTCATATAACATCGAAACGGTAAGCCATTTCGAGTAAACCTATCATAATAAGATTTATTGATTACGTACATCCCTAATTTTCACCCCCTTCCGATTTCCCATCTTTTTGCCAGATTAGATTGCCCAGGAAATATCTCTTCCCAAATAGCCTCTTGTAATGAAAAAAGCTTGCAGGGTATCCATTCACCCTGCAAGCTTCCTCGTAAGAACCACGATTCGCCTTTTTCATATCTAAGCCATATCTCTATTCCTATGGTTTGTCTCTATATTTATTGCACTTGGGCAACGCTTACTGCAACCTTCTCCAGCTGTGCTTTGCTTAAAGAATGATCCGGAGAGCTGATCGTCACGAAGCGGTCATTGATTTGAAACCCCAGCATGTCCGTATCATCCGGTGTATACCATTTTGCTTTGGTCCCATTGGACAGAGTTACCGGTTTGCTGTCATATCCATGAGAGTAGTCTCTTGGGGAGATATATACCGTCATGTGTTTGAACAGCATGTTAACGCCATCTCCCGATGCACCCGTCTTCTGATACATATCTCCTTTTACCATCTGACTTGGAGCATACGGTGTTTGGAAACCATCAAATTTGGCGAATGCGCTTTTGATCTCTTTTAGTTGTGCATCGCTGTATTTCACGTTGATCAGCTCGATCGTCTGACCGTTACCAGGATTATTTCCGATCAGCACCTGGTTATTCTTCGCATCGTATTGTACAGGAACATCCAGCACATTGGCAATTGCGCGAACCGGCAGGTACGTTGTGTTCTTATACGTGATCGGAGTCAATGTTTTGCCGGTGTTATAAACGGTACCGTCCACTTGGATACCGATGCTGTGGTTCAGGTAAGCCGAGATTTTCTCCATGTTTGCTCCCGCATAGACACCCGCGGCTCCCGTTAACGTCATTCCTAGCACGGCAACTGCCACGATTGATTTTTTTAATTGTTTCATTTCATCCATTCCCCTCGTTGTCCCATCAACATCTCTAAGTCGATGAGTCATAATATGAAGCACGATATCTTTATTGAAAATCAATAACATACGTTGCAATTAAATCTTCTTTATCTTCAATCGTAATTCCTAGTCTTTTTCCAGATGGACTCCAAGTCAGTGGGTAGACCGGATGGGCCGCGGGATGCACCGCTGAATAATAAGGCGCCATCCAGCTTACTTTCCCGGAAGCCGTATCAAACACATACACGCCGTTCATCCCGCTCTCATTTTCCGAGTACACATCAAAGGCTAATCTGGCAGAATCCGGCGACCAGGATAAGTACGAGATCAAATTGCCTTTTCCGATCAGAGAACCTTGCAAACTGCCGGCCGCGTCATAGATCAGCAGTTTGCTGCTTTGGTCCCCTCCCGGGTTAGTAGCTGTTGAGACTGCAATGTACTCGCTGTCCGGAGAAATCGCAAAGTTCCATACATTTTCAATGAGATGTATCGGCTTCGACTGTCCGGGTTCAACCACCTTAAGCACCTGGTTCACATCGGTATAGTAGATGCGGCCCTTACTCGCTCCAAATTGGTTGTAAAATTCAACATCCTCATCCTCAATGGCTATGGTGGTATAAGTGCCGTCCGTGGAAATGAGTCGAATATCGCCTTTGCCGCTCATGGAGCCTGCTGCGAGAACATAAGTGTCGGAATCCAGCCATCCCCCAATCTCCATGTAATTGTCACCTTTAACCGGTATGCTCTTGCCTGTACTCAAATCCTTCAGGAAATTGTCAGCTGTGTACTTATCCCTCCATTTCTGAACAAAGCTATATTTACCGTCTGGCGAGATCTCTTCTTTGACAAGATGTTCGCCTGGATGCGACTCTTCATGATTCGTCAGCTTACGCCGCTCACCTGTGCTTACACTCACTGCTTCGGAGGTATAATCATACTGCGGTTCTTCTGTTTCGGTCGCTTCCTTGATCAGCTTGGTTGTAAGCACCTTGACCTCATTCTCCGACAGCCATGCCTCAATGTTGGACGAGGCGATCCGATGCGCCTGATTCACGACCACTTCCTGGCTGGATTGCCCACTCGCCCCTTCCACAACCGTGAGTTTGCGCTCCCCCGATGCCGTCTCTCCGGCGTTCGATACAGGGTGCTGGACAGTTTGACTGCTGCCTGGCTCCACGATCGTCAACCGATCCTGGGACTGGCAGGCCGCAAGCGTTGCAGCAACAGCAACTACAGACAACAACTTGAACCCATGCTTCCCAAATCTATGTTTCATAACAGGTTCCTCCTAAGCATTCCCCCAAGGAGCTTCGGCAGCTGCAACTAATGTGTCTAAGCATGCCGCCTCTTTCCCTGTTGAACTCAGTATAGAATGCAAATATCTCGATACGATATCGAGCTTGTAACGAACTTGTAAACAAAGATGTACATTTAAAAAAAGCCCAGACCTTATTCCAAGTCTGAACTTTCTTCTGTCGAAATAACCTCTGACGATTGTGGCCGATTCATCGGCAAGACAATCACAAACGTAGAACCGCTGGGACCGGATTCCACAAGCTGAACGGACCCATGCTGCTTCTCCGCCAAATTGCGTACCAGGGCTAGCCCCAGCCCTGTCCCTCCGTGAACCCTGGAGCGGTCGCTGCTCACCGTGTAAAAAGGATCAAAGATCCGTTCCCGGGCCTCATCCGGAATTCCGATTCCGGTATCGCTTACCTTTATGAACATCCGGTCATGGCCATGCTCATCCTGCTTCACTTCGTTCGAGAGTGTGACGGTCCCTCCGGGCCTATTGTATTTAATTCCGTTATCCAGCAGATTCAGAACCATGTGCATCAAATTCTCCGGATCGGCCCATACCTTACCCTCCGTTAGGAATGATTGAATCGCAATGTTAGATTGCTCTGCCTTGGCCTCTAACCGGGCTGCCGCCTCTTGCAGAATCGGCATGAGGTCTATGTGCTCCGCATGGGTTTCGAATTCATAAATATCCATGGACGATAACTGAAGCGCCTTCTCTACCAGGCGGTATAGACGCTGTGCTTCCTTGCTGATCTGTCCTCTGGCTTCCTCGAGCAGCGCGGGATCGTCACGATACATTTCAAGCAGATCCGCATAAGCGAGTATGGAAGTCAGCGGCGTCTTTAACTCATGGCTGATATTCCCGATAAACTGCTTCTGCTGTTGTTCCAGCTCCTGCAGCCGTTCGATGGCATCCAGCAGCTTCAGCTTCTCCTCCGTCAGCTGGCTCACCGAGGAGGAAATTCGCCCGCTCATTTCATATATGCCTTGTGCCAGCTCGCCGAGCTCATCGCTTCGCTTAACCGTCGGCTCGCTAAGATAGACGCCTTCGCCAATCTTCTGTGCAGCCTGGTTCAGCCTGCTGATGACATGCACCTGCCGCCAGACGTATAGAAAACCGATCAGGAAGCCGGCGGCCAGCACCGCAAGGCCTGTCACGATAAACAGGTTCTGGATTCGATCATAGAAAGCGTGCTGCTCAGTTAGGGAAGCGTGGAATTGAATCGTTCCGATCGGCTGTTCCATATTCCGAAGCGGGGCAAGATAGAGCACCTGGTCACCCTCGGTAATATAAGCGGAACGCCCTTGCGCCGTGTGTGCAAGCGCGTCTTGTACATCCATTTTGGGCTGAAACGGAAGGGAAGTCCCCGTGAATGTACCATCCAGCTTGTACAGGGTTACCGGCATGCCGCTCTGGGCTCCAAGATCGACGGCTAGCCGTTGACCTACATTTTCCATAAAATCATCTGGCTGCGTTTGAGGATTCGTCAATAATTCCTGCTGAACCCTGAGATTGGCCGCTTCTGCTTCATGGGCGAAGGATTGCTCCAGTCGCACCCGCTGATCCTCCCGTATCCCGGCAAGAACCAATGTGCTCAGAACAACCACAACGGCGATCAGCAGCAAGGCGAGAAGAAGTGCGACTTTCCACTTTAAGCCAAAACGCACTTTTCTTTTGCTCATGATGGAATCTCCGTGCTTTTATAACCGATGCCATACACGGTCTGGATCACGTCATGCTGGTTCCCCAGCTTCTTGCGCAACCTCTGCACGTGAATATCTACCGTACGGGTTCCGCCGGCAAAATCCATATCCCATACCTGTTCAAGCAAGGCTTCGCGCGAATATACCCGCTCCGGATTCCGGGCCAGGAGAGCCATGAGATCAAACTCCTTCGGGGTCAGCTCAAGGGGCTTTCCTTCCACGTGAATGGTGCGATTTAACAGGTTCATGGTAAGCCCGGATATCCGGATCACATGCTGTTCCGGGGCTTGCTTCCCGGCTGCTTCAGGAGTACGGCTTCTTCGGGACAATGCTTTTACCCTGGCGATGATTTCCCGCATGTCAAAGGGCTTCGTCATATAATCATCGGCACCAAGCTCCAGCCCAAGCACCTTATCCACAATATCGTCCTTCACCGTCAACAGCAAAATGGCAGGGTGCTGCCGATCCTCGAGCTTGCGACAAACATCGTACCCGCTAAGCTTCGGCATCATGACATCGAGCACCATCACGTCAGGATCAAACGACTCCACACGCTCCAGCGCTTCCTGTCCGTCTCCTGCCGTCTCCACCGTATATCCTTCCCTCCGCAGCGCATAAGCGACTGCGCTTGAGATACTGATCTCATCATCTACTACAAGTACCTTGGTCATCGCAGATACGACTCCTTTGTTGGCCGATTACACATTGCTAATTCCATGATGGTAACGTATCCGGCATCATATTTCAACACGCGCCCCTGCCGATTTCATTACAATTGTAACTATGAACGCTTTCGTACGGTTGCCATAATAAAGCTAAGCACTCAACCAAAGGAGGATTCGGATGACAATCGCTACGATGAACCATATCATTAAGCGCTATGGACATCAGCTTGTCTTGGACCATGTCAATCTAGAAATCAGGCAAGGCGAAATACTCGGCCTTCTTGGACCGAATGGTGCAGGTAAAACCACATTGATCCATGCGTTATCCGGTTTAATTGGCATCGATTCCGGAAGCATCGAGCTGTTTGGTAAACAGCTAAGCGGCCCTATGCTGGAGGTCAAACGAAAAATTGGACTGGTCACGCAGGATGTCACCGTTTTTGAGGATCTTACCGCGCAAGAGAATCTCGCCTTTTTCGGTGGAATATATGGGTTAAGAGGCACTGAACTGAAAAGGCAAATCACGGAAACGCTCCAGTTCGTCGGATTAACGGATCAAGCCCATAAACGCCCTTCCAAATTTTCCGGTGGAATGAAGCGGAGGCTGAATATCGCCTGCTCTATTATCCACAGGCCCAGGCTCCTGATCATGGACGAACCTACGGTTGGAATCGACCCCCAATCCAGAAATCACATCCTGGAATCGGTACGCGAACTGCAAAAAAGGGGGACGACCATTCTTTATACAACCCACTACATGGAAGAGGTACAGTCCCTCGCGTCCAGTGTCGTGATTATGGATCAAGGCCATGTCATCGCGCAGGGGACGATCGATGAGTTGGTAAAGAATATCCAACATGAAGAGAAGATCAAGCTGGAGGTCGTGGAGCTGACAGAGGATCTGATCGATAACATCAAACAGCTGGATGGAGTCAAGCAAGTGATTTTGACAGGAACGCAAATTCAGATCATATCACGAGCAGGTGCAGGAAATCTGGATCGTATCCTGTCGTTGGCCAAAAGCGCGGGTGGCGTCCTATCCATCCATGCGGAGAAACCCACGCTTGAAGACGTATTCCTTACGCTTACCGGTAAGCAATTACGTGACACGGAGGGGATTTAACATGCTTCTATTCAGGATGGCGTACTTCTCCTTGCTTCGCCTGATACGCGAACCCATCGGGCAGCTGCTTCTGGTGGTCCTTCCACTGGTCGTCATTACCGTGCTGGGTCTCGTTATCGGACCCTATGAAGGCATGAACGGTGTTCCTCCGCTGGATTTGATGGTCGTTACGACCATTATGGGCGTTCAGTTTTTTGGCGGCACGTATTTGATGAGTTATTTGGATATGGATTTACTTAAAACCCGGAAATGGAGAATCTATTCGCTCCCTATTAACGTAGCGGTTTATTCAAGCTCTCTTATTCTTGCCTGCACACTCTTCAGTACTTTGCAAGGATTGGTCTTGGTGTTATTCACAACCTGGGTGTTCGGGATCGCGTGGGGATCGCTCGGCTGGGTCCTGCTGGTTTTTATTATTTATTCCTTGTTTGCACAGTCCGTACATCTGCTGCTGACATTATCCATCCATAACGTAAAATTGGCTGAAAGGGTATCTGAAATCCTCGGAATCGGCTTCATTCTCCTGACCGGATTAATGTTCCCTCTTCCGGATCATCGTTTCTTTGAGTTCATGTCGGCCTATGGGAATCCGGTATCCCTCGGAAAAATGTCCATCTTGGAGATGCTTGTCGATGGCGGGCAAGGGAAAGCGTACCTTAGCATATTATTGCTGTTAGCCTTAACCGTAATATGCATGATGATCAGCGCATGGCTTGGGAGGAGGAAGCTCGCTTGACGATATTTCATTTCGCGCTCATTCGGAGCGTCCGCAGCTTGCCCAATCTTATCCTGCTGTTAGGTCTTCCCGCAGCCGTCGTTGTCCTCCCTGTGGGCGGTTGGCATGGCTTACCGCTGGGGTATCACTTCTATGGAATCCTGCTGTTATTCACAGCCTCCAAACTCGTTCATATGATCATGGAGGATCGGAAGAATAAAATTATGACCCGGATCGGCGTTGCACCGGTGACCCACTTCAAGTATTTATCGCAGAATCTGCTTGCTTTCGCTCTGCTGCTCGTAGGACAAAGTGCCGTGGTCACGATCGGCGCCGGGTTGCTGCATGCCGATGTTTTTGGCAGTCTGATTCAACTCTTCAGCATGTTCAGTGTGTTCTCGGTCACCGCAATTAGTTTCTCTCTCGCTTGGTGCTCCATGTTCCGCCAGCCTGAATCCTCTACGGCCGTCATGCTGGGAATCATCATGGTCATGGCGTTGCTCGGAGGAACCTTATTTCCCATTCAGGCTATGCCTGCATTATTGCAGAAAATCGCCATGTTATCCCCGACCTATTGGCTCCATAAGGGAATTATGCTCGCTAAGAACGGGGGCTTGTTCACGGAGCTACTCCCTCCGCTCGGGATCCTGCTGTTGTTTGCGATCGCTTTAGTGCTGATTGGCAGCCGAAGGAAACTGGCTTGAAGAATATGTTACGATATGGGGAGTAGAGAACGTGTGCCATGGGAGGTTTTCATGAAAAGCTATACCGATTCGTGGTCCCCGAGCATCGCCGTAGTGATTTGGAGAATATTTGCCCTGCTGCTTCTGGCCGCTCTTTGGTTTATGGGAGATGCCGGGACCGAAGGGTTCATCCTGATCTTCGCCTTAGTGATCCTGGCGTTAGCCCGATGGCGGTTTTCCCTTCCTACATGGACAACAATGGTCGACCAGATCCTATGCATGTCCATCATTCCATACTGGCCGGAGGCCAGCTTCGGACTGGCTCTGCCGCTATTTGAAACCATGCTTGCCGGTCAACCGCTGTTTTCCCTGCCCATTCTAGCAGCACTTGTCATCGGGTATGTCGATCCGGACCTCCCGCTTCTTCTCTTACTCGTTCAAGCTTCATTTGCAGGATGGATCGTTTTATGTTGGTCCAAACAAATCCATCATTATCGGTTGGAGGCCGATCAGGAGCGTCGCGACCGCTACGAGTTGGAAATATTGAAGGGTGAGCTGCTTATGGCCAATGTGCAAACGGCCCAGCTTGCCGAGCTGAGAGAGCGCCATCGGATCTCTCAGAAGCTGCATGATGAAGTCGGCCATGAATTAACAGCCGCGATGTTGGCCTTTCAAGCTTTTGAAACATTATGGAGGGAGCATGACCCGCAAGCGGAAGACATGTTTGCTCAAGCCCAGATGCGCTTGTCGAGCAGCGCCCTGGAACTGCGGGAAACAGTCCATAATATGCAGCCTGTCCAAGCGACCGGCATTCGGAGCCTGGAGGAGATCTGCCGTAATTTCAAAGCGATGCCTGTACAGCTGCAAATTTATGGAGATACATCCCGTATAGCTGCCCATCTGTGGGTCATCCTGAATGCTTGTCTCAAAGAAGCCTTAACCAATGCGGTACGTCATTCCAAAGCCACACACGTTGAAGTATCGTTGGACGTCAATGAACATATCGTGCGGTTAAGCGTCCAGAATGACGGCGTTTTGGATTCCTCCTCGCTGCCTGGAACCGGGCTCCGCAACCTAAGACAAAGAGCCCAGGCGGCAGGCGGCAGCATCTCCACCAATACATCCAGCGGCTTTCAATTGGTCTGCGTATTACCTACGGGAAAGGAAGGCATTCGATGAACATTCTCATTGTAGATGATGATCCATTGGTATGTCAGAGTCTCCGGCTGCTTCTATCCAGAGAACCAGATATGGAAGTAACGGCCACTGCGAATGACGGCGCTGCAGCCATTCAATGCTGCGAAGAGGTCCTGCCGGACATCGTCCTCATGGATATTCGGATGCCTGGCATGGACGGAATCCAAGCGGCGAGGCTCATCAAGCAAAAATGGCCCCAAGTGCAGATTATGATGCTGACCACGTTCCAAGATGAGCATAATATCCGCCTAGCGCTGCTAGCCGGAGCCAAGGGGTACATGCTGAAATCGACGCAGGTCTCCAGTATGGCACAACAGCTGCGTGCCTTGGCTTCCGGCACTTCCGTTGTGGACGCCAATGTGCTGAAAACCTTGATGCTGCCCGAAAAAGAGAATCGTGCCGACCTTACCCCGCGGGAAAACGATATTCTCGAGCTGGTTGCCTTAGGCTGCTCGAATCGAGAGATTGCCGAGCAATTATTTATCAGCGAAGGAACCGTGCGCAATACGCTCTCGATCATACTGGATAAGCTGGAGCTCCGGGACAGGACGCAATTGGCGATCTATTATTGGAGGCAACCGTTGTAGTGTTCTTTTTCGTAAAGATGGATCACTCATTCTGGGTCTCGTCAACGTTCTACCAGCTTATTTTTCAAAAATATACATGGTGTCCGGATGGTTCTTTAAATATTCTCTGAATAAAATTTGGTCATTCCACTGCGGACCCTTGTATTTGTAAATATGTAGATGATGCGTCCCCGCCCGCCATTGCCCTCTTCGAAAGAACATCCGCTCCGGAAACTCCGGTTTAAACACGTATTCATACCCGATTCTGGCCAGATTCTCTATATAATGTTCATTTACTGATGTTAAACTCAAAACACCAGCCATCATATCGATGGTCGGTTTGGACCCTAAACCCATCACAGACGTGCTCCCGATATGTTCGATGTGTACGTCAAGCCCCTTCAAAGCCAACCTAATTTTATCTTGTTCCCGTTCAAACTCATTCTTCCAGTCCGGATTGTATGGTGTTACAATGACTTCTTCCATGCAAGTTTTCCTTTCGATACATGATTGACCATTACGAAGCCCTTATATATTCCGTCTCAGCTTAATTTCAAACTCCGGTTTCGTAATATATTCCATATAGACGACCTCTCGATTAAAATCCAAGTAAGCCTGAAATCGCGTTCGAATGGCCGGGGCCGTAATGTATTGGAGTACTTCATCCTTAGCGATCCAACGACTGTCCGTCGTTTCATCCGAAATGCTCAGTTCTCCCCCTGTAGGCTTACACACAAAATCCATCATCACTTTCGTTGGAACCACAGCGACGCCGCTATGTCCCGGATAGGTTGATGTATTGGAATAGACGCCGATCAGATGAGAAACGATGGTATCCATGCCGCTCTCCTCTTTGATTTCTCTTATTAATGCATCCACTAGATTTTCTCCGGCTTCCACCTGTCCACCTGGAAAAACCCAGCCGCTACGGTCCTTCACCAACAGAATTTCACCGCATTCATTCTCAACCACGCCGCCTACAGCGACGATATGGGTTGGCATCAACATGATAACAGCCTCCGATAGATAAGATATACCTCAACTTTCACACGGTCCATTAGATTTCGTCATAATTCACAATGCTTCCGGGTTCAAAATCCTTGTCGACGATATGTAACAGATGCATCCCTATTACCTCTGTAGATAGCAGCTGTCCTGACTCAAACGCATGGGCGAAAACCTTGGCCATTCCAAACTCCTGTTCATTTTTCCCTCTGGCCACTCTTTGCATTTCCGTATCCACCATACCAGGGTTGACAGTAATGATCTCCACCGGGTTCTGCCGGTTCTTTTGCTCGGCTCCAACACTCTGCGTAAACATATTGATTCCGGCCTTCGCCGTGCAGTAGACACTCATCGTAGGCGCTGGATATGTTCCAGAGCCTGAAGAGATGTTGATGATTTTCTTCCGAATGGAGAGCTTCTCCGTTTTCTTGATGAAGAAGGACGTTAAGATCATCGGCGCAATCAGACTGATTTGCACATTCATATGAATATCTGTCGCATCGCATAGTTCAATGGCCTTCAATGGTTCAAGCATGGACGCATTATTGATAAGGCAGATCCTATCTGCGTGATCGAGATCGATCTCCTCAAATATGTTATCCATAAGTCCCTCAAGCCCTGATGTCTCGCTCAGATTATACACATGGTGTCGGTAATTAGGGTAGCTGCTCAATCTCCCGGGCGTTCCTCTCGCTATCCCGTGCACGACATGGCCCTTCTCTAGAAGCATGTGGGCCAGCTGCTCGCCGATTCCTTTTGAAGTTCCCGTGATTATGAAATGACTTCCACTCATTGTTTTAACCTCCGTTATTCTTAAAAAGAAAGCTTGAGAATATATTCTTCCACTTCTTCACCACGAGCATGGGCATAACCCTTATCTTCCCCCCAGATGATGAAGCCGTTTTTCCCCAAAATCCGAATAGAGGCGGTATGATCTTTTACTGCACGTGCGTATAATGGACGTGTTTTGATATCTTTGAGAAATAACGAAAGGGCTCTAGTCGCTATGCCTCTTCCCCAGTATTCGCGCCCTATCCAGTAGCTGACCTCGGGCTGACCCATATGTTCGAAGAATACAATCTGCCCGGCCACTTGTCCCTCATATTGAACCGTCTTCTTGATGATGCTCTCATCCCCTAAGATTTTGGCCCAATGCGCATCAAAAGCTGCCTTATCCGAAGGATCTTTTGCTGTAAAAGCCGCCATGTAGTTCGCCTCCGGGTCCCGTTGTTGCTCGAAAAATATAGCAAGATCATCATCTTCGAATACATCTCGCAATAGCACCTCAATCATCACTAGTCACCCCAGTCGCCTATTGGTATTCATATATCGTCTATACCTAATGGATTTCACATGAGACTTCCGTTATCCTGCAACCATCACACAATTTCCTAAATGCATTGTTATGCGAAAATCATAAGCAGCAGGAATAAATCGCAATCGAAAAGAAATCAAGATAAGAAGGGTATGATACGATTACTTTACATTCTATTATCTGTGATGAAGGAGTTGGGATGATGAAGAATAGAGTCCAAAAGATTTCACCAAACTTGTGGTTTGATCACCACGCCGAGGAAGCAGCCCAGCATTACGTCTCTATTTTTAAAAATTCGCAGATCGAACGTATCACGCGCTACGGTGCAGAGAAGAATGACAACCATGAGTTTGCGGAAGGAGCAATAATGACCGTGGAATTCCTGTTGGAGGGACAACACTTCGTTGCACTCAACGGCGGTCCGCATTTCAAATTCAACGAAGCCATTTCGTTTATTGTGCATTGCGAGACACAAGAAGAACTGGATTATTATTGGGAGAAGCTATCTGAGGGTGGGGACGAAAAAGCACAAGTATGCGGCTGGTTGAAGGACAAGTTCGGTGTATCGTGGCAGATTATCCCGGCTAACTTAAGCGAAATGATAACCGACCCCGATCCGGCAAAATCGGAACGAGTTATGAAAGCTTTACTCCAGACGAAATCAAAAATCGACATGCAGACGTTACAACAAGCATACGAGGGGTAAGGAAGGCTGCCTTCATGGCAGGCTTTCTTACCGTTGAAAGCACTCTATCAGATCGAGGCGGGACATTAGGATACCATCATAACTCAAGTTCATGCGTGACTATTTCATCATCAGCAATTTCCTTAAAACCTAAATTCTTATAAAATTCAGCCGCCTTGGGATTGTCCGTTTTCAACACGAGTTTGGTGTAATAGCTGCTGGCCTTATGAATTACCGCTTCCACCAACCTTCTCCCGGCTCCATGACGCCGAAATTCCTTTAACACATATAGTCTGCGGATCCTGCCTATGCTTCCGCCAGAATACGGATCACGGTTTAACCCGCAAATGCCGATGACTCTATGACCAACCCGACATTCAAACAAGGCTTCATCTTCATGCTGAAACGTATTCATACCCTCATTATATTCATTCACTAGCCTATGGATATTCCTGAATCCTTCTTCCTTACTTTCAGTCAAGAGCTCGGTAATGTCTACTGCACCCAGGTCGGTAACTTCGTGAACGATCATGTTGTTCATGGTATTCGTCCCTTCCTTATGCAAGATCACACCTCAAAATCTGGACTTGTAAAAATTGCATTGAATTAATGGGTGTGTTCATTTGCACTTTTCTCTATGTCGCTTCGTCGTTTGCTGTACTTGTACAGTCTTATCAGTTCATCCTCAAAAGCTCCCCACAAAATCACGACTACACCACTAATTATTATAATAATAGATCCATTGATTGCTGCTACTGCTCCCATTTCTGCTAAGGCTGTACCTAGCCTACCAGGAGGGGTTGTCCAGCTGCCTAATTTAGAAGCGAATAATGTTGCCGGTATATGCACACTCAAGTAAAGTATAATTCCACTTATTAATAAAAACCCACCTGCAACTACCTTTTTCATCAACTATCCTCCTTGTTCACTCAACTAGTATTCAAAAAAAGTATTCAGAATTCCAACGGCTCGTAATTGATAATCCTTGTTATCTTCCGAATATGTTTGTTCGACTCCCATATAGATTGCAGCATAGGTTCTATGCCCTGACTTAAAACGAATTTCCTTCCCGGATTTACTGCATTTATTTTCCGTTCCTGTGTTTACGCATGTAACTCCATATTCCTTCGATAACCATCTGTTATAATCGGCCTCGTTGGGGCAGGTAACTGCTAAGATGATAAGAACCAGTACCAACATTGCAACCAATCTTCTAATTAATTTTTTCATCCCCCTCCTATAATTCCAACTCAGGTACTTCGATGTACGCTGGCACTCTATTCTTTAAAACTTCAATCATAAATGTGTACTCATCAGGAATATCAAGTCGAACCATTCACTTGCCGTTTCTGCCCGATATACAACAAATGAGACGAGACTCCCAAAATGCTAGGGTTCTCCGCTTCCTGGTAGATCAGGTTCATTACTTCTTGGAATTCCTCTTCCCCACGGGACCGCCAATAATCGAACTGCTCTGCCTTAAATGAGCCTGCTATACTTGACGAACCTATCAATTTAATCGTCTCGAAGCCATGCGATTCCATGAACGGCTTGATGTCCTCCAAATTGTAATAATACGCACCGGTAAATCTTCCTTCATCGCTATGATTGAATATCCCGGTCCTAACAAACTCCTTAATGCTGCTGATATTATCATTCGGTTTCCAATGTTCCGGAGATGATAAAGAGGTCATCAGATGCCGAATTCGAGTCATGAATGCCACAAAGACGTAGCCTCCCGCTTGTGTAACGCGATACAATTCCCGGACAGCCGTGGAACGATCCTGTTCTGTCTGCAAATGATATAAAGGTCCCATCATAAGTGCGGCGTCAAACACCCCATCTTGAAACAGACTAAGATTGTTGGCATTGGCACGGTGAAACCCTTTGAACTGGTCGGTTAACCTAAGTTCCTCGGCTTTAGCAGCCGCAATCTCAACTAATCTTGGCGTAAGGTCTGTTAAGGTCACATCGTAACCGTTCTTCGCTAATTCCATGGAATACTTCCCTGGTCCCGCACCGTTATCCAGCACATGGCCTTTCTCAGGCAGCATACTCAAGATATGATGCAGATTGACAACAAACTCAATGGGCTCCCTATCCAAGCGCCCCCATTCATCGAAGGCATTATAATAATCTATCACTTTATTCAACAGAGTCACCCCTTCACTTAATCGCCAGCTTGTAGAGCTGAACAACAACATATTACTCCCTGCTTAACCCTTACTCGTCACTTCAATCCATCTAACGATGACTTGTTTTAATGGTTCTTTCTTCTCCTCTAGATCGTCTAAATTGAATATTTTCACGATTGCCCGATCATTAGAGGCCCATTCCAATAGAGTATCCTCAGGCATGACTCCCTTGATGTCATGATTTTGAACTTTTGCACCGCAATGAAAAATGATGCGAAAGAAACCTTTCCCTTGTAAATTCAAAGTGATCCTGTCTTCTCCCTGAACGCAGAAGCTGGGTGCATTCCATTTGATCTGCTCGGTTATTTGATCATCGACGCTTAATATGAAGCTTCTTACTTCCTCAATTTCAGCCTTGAGTGGATGCTTTAGATGGTGAAGATACTCCACGACTTGTTCTGGACCAGTTAATTTAGCCATCCATAATTCCTCCTCAAATATTGAAAAAACTCATTTTACCCAGGTGGACTTCGTTCATGATTTTCTTGCGGTCAAGATCGGCTGATAGAAGCCCGATTCCGAAGGCATATGCCACCTGATATCGGCAAATCCCGCTTCCTCCAATATTGCACTTAATTCCGTTCTCAATAAAGCTCTATAGGATGTGCTGTTAACTTCAGTCCTCCATGCCCCGTCAATCTCTTGCATAATAAATTGGTTGGTTATATAGTGTTTTCCACCTTCAGCCCAATCCCACACTTGAAAAACGATACGTTTTCCTTCATCCATAACCCTGGGTACCGTGCACGCTGTCGGTTCTGCCGAATCTCGTCATAGTCCCTCATCGATATAATCAGCAGCCCCTTGTCTCTAAGCTTCACGTAAAAGTTCCGACAAGCCACGCTTAATTCTTGGTCGTCCAGTAAGTGGGGAACAGCATTGTCAGCAGACAAGACGACATCGAATTGTCCTGGAACATCCTTATCCAGCGAGCGGAAATCCGCGACGCCAAAATGAACATGAACCCCCAACTTGTCTGCTTCCTTTTTGGCTCGTTCAATGGATTTGGGACTAAGATCCGTAGCCGTTACGGTAAAATGATGCTGCGCTATTCCCAAAGCCTGTGTTCCTATTCCACATGATGCATCCAGGAGATGAATCGGCCGCTCGTGTTCCTCTGCGTATAACGAACGAATAAACTTATCGAAGAAAGCACCCTGCCATTGAACCGTTTCATGCCAATTCTTAAATATCAAATGATATGTATCCGCTAGCCCATCGTAAAAGTCCAAGCTGGTGTCCTTCAACACAATCTCCTCCCGATCATGAATTGGATGATCCCTCAAGAATTACAGAGTGGTATATGAAATAGAAAAATTTCCCTTTCCCCTATCATAGATGATTTGTGCCCGGGAAGGAACCAAAAAAACCTCCAATTAGGAGGTTCATTTGATGTAAATACGATGGTTGTATATTAGTTCTCGTTATTCCGGAACCATTCTTCGAAATCTTCCCCGTCCGCTTCATTTCGTCTCTCCTGGAAGGATGACGGACCTGCTTGCGGCCGTTCGAAGGTTACATGATTTGCTGGACCCGAAGCATTCTTCTGCAAGATCCAACCCAGCGTTCCCAAGGTAACAGCAAATAGTACATATTGTGCACTATTGGCCATATAGAAGTTGACAATATCATACTCGCTTCCGCTCACGCTGATCTGATTCTGTTCCACCATGCTGCTAATGTAACCATGAGACTCCACCGCTGCCCAAGCCGCATACAGCGTTAACAAGCCGGCAAGTACGTACAGAATGATGCTGAAGACATGTATTTTCTTTTTGCTCATATAGGATCAGCCTTTCTCTATATAAACTTTAATTATTATGACTTGATATACAGCAATTTTCCTTCCGAGAGTCCCCACACCTCGTCTGCCACCGATGTGACTTTCTTGGAATGGGTGACGATAATGACGCATTTTCCTTGGTCATGAGCGAGGGACATCAGAATATTCAATACCTCGGCTTCGGTATCCCGATCCAAATTTCCGGTCGGCTCATCGGCAATGACAACATCCGGATTGTGAGACAAGGCCCGTGCAATGCCGACGCGCTGCTGTTCTCCCCCCGACAGCTTCAATATTCGGCGATCTGCCGTTTCCCGGTTGATCCCTACTTTTTCCAGGAGCGAATAGGCAAACGCCTTTTTGTCCTTTTCCTTACTGCCGCTTATATTCATGGACAGCACAATGTTCTCGACGGCCGTCGCCGTAGTGAGCAGATTAAAGCTTTGAAAAATAACGCCGATACTCTTCGCTCGGTAATGGTCGCGGTCCAGCGACTTCAGGCTGTCTCCTTTATACAGAATATCCCCGTTTGCGCATACGTCCAGACCGGAGAGGAGCGACAGCAGGGTGGATTTGCCGGAACCGGATTTTCCTACAATGGTATATACTTTGCCGTTCTCAAACGCCACATTGACGTTTTTCAAAACAAGCTGCTTTGCGCCCTCATAGCGATACGATACATTCTGTAAGGCTAATACACTCATTCTTAAGCGCCCCCTAGTTCCGTTCCATCAAAATTTTAATGGGTTCGTATTTCGTAATTCGGCTGATGCTCATTATGCTGGATACTGCTGCCAGCAGCAGCGCGATAAGCGCGATTTGTAAAAGGGTATCCATTCCCAGCCCGACATCGATTTGGCTGATCGGCGGGGTTGTTACATTGCTCATATTGCTCTGTCCCCCGACCATCAGAAATTTACCGGGACCGCTCGCGGCTTTTGTCTGTTCCGCCGCTTCGATCTGATTCTGCAGAATGGTGTTGGCCGTAGGCTGCGACAGCGCACTTCCAATGGCCAGCCCTACTATAAGGCAGATTGCCGTAATCATAAGCGCCTCGCTGATAAGGCCTGCAGCGACCTTGCCTTTTTTCATACCCATCGCCCGAAGGACCCCGATCTCATATTTCCGCTCCCTGATCGTTATGGAAGACAACAGCGCAAGGATGATGGAGCCCAGAATAATCACGACGATCATAAAAGTCAGAAAGATTCCCTTCATCGCTTCGACCGGACCGACTACCTTGGCATAGCTTTCCTCATCGGTACTTACCGTATAGGAACTCGGAAGCCCTTTATCACGCAGCTCATTTTCGAAATCAGGCAATAGATCCGGACTCTTCAGAAAATAAGTGGCCTGAATGTTAACAGCACTCGCTGCCGCTTGGTCGTCCCCCATCACCGTATCAAAACTCGTCAAAATTTCATTGCGGCGGTTCATGAAACTCATCTCCATCGGCATGTCCCCGTATTCGGCCGTGGAGTCTAGATAGATTCCGGTAACGGTCAATGTAAACGGATCGCCCTCGCCCATCACACTGTTTACCTCAATCGTGTCTCCGACCGTGATATCGTTTAGCTCTGCAAACTCCTTGCTTACGATACTTTCATTGGTCTCCTGATACATTTCCCCCTCAGCCAGTGTTCTCTGTCCATCCGAGAATTCGGCAAGAGTCTCCAGGTTTGAATTCCCCACGAGTTTCATCGTTGGATTTCCTTTGGACGCTCCGCCGGGGCCTTGAAGCTTGATATTTCCGCCCTTCGGATCGTTATCCTGGTCCACCGCTTTGACGGTATCACTGGCACTTGGTACGACGGCGGAAAAGGTGCTTTGACTCAGGTATTCGGATTCGGCAAATTCCAAATATTGCTCCGATGTGACTTTTTCGTAATCTGGCCCCTTGCTGTACATTTGCTCTAAATCGGGAGCCAAGCTAACTTTGGAGCCAAACTGTGTTTTATAATCGTCAATGATCCTGCCTGACGTGTTATTGATAATCAGTGAGATGACGGTCGCAATGATGATGACCAGGACGATGATACCCATCAGCATATTTCGTCCTTTGTTACGGCCGATGTTTTTCATGGCATGTTGAAAGATGTACATGGTTATCCTCCCTATTGTTTTTGGCCATAGGTGCAGCGAACCGGTTCACTGCATCCTCATGGACAATCCCATTCTAACGAATGCCATGTTAATCTAATGTTAAGGCCTCTGGAAAAATCATATAAAATGTAGTGCCTTTAGCGCCTCTGTTCTCTACCCAGCACAGCCCGTCGCAGAGCTCGCACACATGTCGTACCAGACTAAGCCCGATCCCGTAGCCGTCTTTCTTGAGTTTGCCGACCCGATACTGGTAATCGAACAGCTTTTCCTGCTCCACTTCGTCAATGCCTTCTCCTCCATCGGAGACCGCTACAATCACACTGCCTTTCCTGTTGCTTACCGACACTAGGATTTCACTGTTCCCGCCATACTTCACTGCATTGGACACCAGATTGGTGACTGCACGATTTATCCAGAGCTCCCGTCCGATCACCGTATTGTTGGCATCGTCATCAAAATCAAAATGGATGTTCGGGTGAAGCCTTCGGTATTCGTCGCACACATCCGCGCATACAAGGGCGGTATCGACGATTTCCATGGTCGTATTCTCTTTGGAAGCACTCAATGTCAAAATATCGTCCAGGCTGTCCGTCACCTTGTCCACCTCTTCCGTCAGCTCTCCATGGTCTGAAAGCTGCAATTTGGCTCGGAGCAAGGACAGGATGTTTTTCTGTTCATGAGTCACGTAAGCACTAAGGCGGACGTAATCCAGGGTGTACGCCTCGAATTTACTCTTAATCTCCTGATAAGCCTTAACAATGGCAGGGTGCTGCTCCATGATGATATGCTCCTCATCCATACTGCTTAATTGCTTCGCTAGGAGTAGGGCCTGTTTCTCATGCTGAGCTTTCAAAATTTTGGACAATACCCAGGTCCCTGTCACCAGAATGCCTACAAGACATAGAACCAAGATCGGGATATGCTGAAGCAGCGCTCCAACATAATAATCCTCCAGGTTTCTTTTGTTAATAACGGAAGGTTTTAGATCGAGGAAGGACATGCCGCCAAAACTCCCGTTTTGAATGAGCGTTGTCACCTTGTTCATGTTAAACATAAAAAAATATTTAGGGAGGTTGGTCTCCGGGGCGGATATGGAACGAATGAAAAAAATGAAAGCAAGAATCAGGCAGGCTGTCACCGCCAGGGAGTAATACAGAAGAATTCGGCTGACTTTCATCGATGTTGACCGCATAACTGGTACCCGTTCCCTTTCATCGTGATCAGCAGCCCCTGTCCACCTTGCAGCGTTAGTTTCTTGCGCAAATTCGCAATATGCACCCTTAGCACCGACGAGAACGGGTCAAAAAACTCATCGTACACATGCTCCGCAATATCCTCGCTGGATACGATATCCGGGCTTCGGCTTGCCAGATACTCCAATATATCAAATTCCTTGGCGGATAATGCGATTTCCATTCCATCTATGTAAGCCTTCCTTGTACGGGGACAGACTCGAATTCGGCCGATATCAATCTCATTCTTCCATCCCGTCTTTGTCAGGCAAATTCAAATCAAGCAAAATAGCATCATACCGGTTGGCAAACCCTTTATCTTCACCTTCAAGCCCTTGGTTAGCGACATCGACATGAAACCCGCTTTTTTCAAGCCCGGCTTTCATAACATAGGATAATTCACGATCATCTTCGATTATTAGCAGACGCATCTCTTCTACCACCTCCCCACCATTATACGGCTGCCAATGTTAAATCTACGTTAAGAGGACCTTAAGAGAAACTATATTGATAGGATTTGAAAAGACCATGGAGCAGCAGTGCTCCAGGGTCTTCGGAATGGCTATTACTTCATGAGTCCAGTTGTTACACTCCCCTTATTGCCTAAATCATTATCATTAGGACTCTGCGATTATAGGCATAAGCACAGTAATCAACAGGGTCAACAATAAAAATGAAACGGAAAAAATGTGATACCCCGATTTCTTTCGAAGGCAGATCAACCCGATCAAAACGGCAATTAGGGGCAAACCGAGTAAAAAGTGCATGATGTATTTCAAAGTAATGCCGCCAGCCAGATGGTTCATGTAGATTATAATTCCGATAGGCAGCCAGATCACTGCAAGCAAGAGTCCATAGGATATGGGGACTAACGCCCTTCCAATAAATTTGCCCATTATGCTGATCAATCTCCTCTTTGAATCTCAGAATCCTTAACCATGATTCGCCTGACTTATGGACCCTTAATGATGTGCTTCACACGGTTAATGAACTCCCCTGCAAGCTCCACTCGTGCGCAAGCGAAATCCATATCCCTATGGCCTGCAACACCTTTAGGATTTTATATCACTCTTCCAGCGAGCTTCCAGAACTCCTCATACTGAAAGCAAAACGCGGACTAAGATATTTCCTATCTAAGTCGGGTCATGTGGTGTTTGCGTATCTTTTTCTAACGAGATTAAATCCTAACTCCCTCTACCCGATAGTGATCCAACGCCTCTCTCATCGCTTCATCCGTTTCGATCGAGGCACTAATCTGAAACGGTGTTTGTTCGACCAGCTTACCGTCCTCATACGTGCATCGGTGATCATAGCAATTCGGATCATGCAAGATAAGTTCGAGCGAACCCGGTATATTAGCTGCAATTCCAACATTCGCATCGTCCGTTATCCATTTAACGGGTTTCCAATCCAATATGCCTTCAGCTGTCGTGATCGGAGTAAGGTAGATGTAATCCTCAGGCACCTCTGCTAGATATAAATACATCCCCCCCGTAATAGAACCGTTGACGGACCAAGTCACTACGCCTTTAAAGGTTAGACTGTAGTCTTGTATACGTGTCTCTTCCTCCAGTTCACGTAACATTGAGTCTCGCGGGGTTTCGTTCGCCTCCAGCTTGCCTCCTACACCATTCCAGCACCCCATCCAGGGCGGGGATTTACGATTCAACAATAAAACCTCATCACCGCGCCGCACAAAACAAATATTGTATTTGATCATCCGAAATGAATCCCCTTCCTCATCGGTTGCTCTTATGTTAAGCTTCGGATCTTCTCTTCGATTGGCTTCTGCTCATCTTCATCCCACACAATGGATACTTAAAAAGTCCCTTCTTCAAAAAACAATGGAAATCTTCGCTTGAACCAAGGCTGCATGGGCAGATCCATCACTTCACGTATCGGTACCCATACGAGCTCCCCTTCCGGAGGATCCGCTAACAGTTCCCCTTCAAAAGAGTCAGCTATATAATTAAACACCATGTAACGATAGTTCGTCTTGGGCACGACATATTCATCCAGTCCCTTATATTTCAAGTTGGTCACAATCAATCCGGTTTCCTCAAAAACCTCACGCACAGCACCTTCTGATATACTCTCAGGAAATTCCACTTTTCCCCCTGGACCAAGATAACCGGGAAAACCCAGCTTGTCCGGGCGATTCATTAATAACACCTTATCATCTTTCCGGATCAGGCACATTGTGTACATGCCATAAGTTATAGGGGGTATAGACATTCATTTCTCCTCCGTCCTGCAGCGTGTCAGCTTGCTTTGACAAACGACCTCTCTTATACAGGTGTATAGCTGCTACTCCCTCGAATATAAGAGTGCTCCGCCAGATCCCAGAATAACGAAATGTTGACCAGACGGCGAAAAACCACTTTTTATTTTTCCATCCAGCCGGTTCAAATCGATCATCGCGGCGTTTTTGAGATATTCATAGTTAGGGACAAACACCTGATCCAATACGACGGAAGCCCTTGGCCACCAAGGGTGAATAACTTCCAGCATCCAGCCATCGTTCGTCACGTGAATCCCGTCTCCGGACTCAAATCCAAATATCGCAATATCCTGTCCGCTCTGCGGAATACGAAAACTCAAGTAGTTCTCGCTAATATGATCTTCGGTTACTTCAGAATCCCGCTCTCTGTGAATCAAGGTTCCTGACTTGGCCTGCGTAATACTGTATCCATTGCTGCTGATCAGAACCAGGTTCTCATCGGTATCCCACCCGCACGCAATACACCCCGCAGCTGGAATGATAACCTCGTGACGCCAAGGATGTGGTGGTTTCGTAGGTTCTTTGGCTTGTGCCTGGTGCAGCAAATCGATCTCAAACTTCGTTCTGATTTCTTTTTTAGAATGTTTAAAAGGGTTCATATCATACTCCCACATGGATCTGAATTAAGGCGAATACGCTCCCAGATTCCTTCTCTACTGGTTTAGCAAGGCTAACCTCACTCAATAAAAAAACAATATCATTGTTTAGGATGATGATTTATCTCTTGTATTCTAGTGTTAAGCTCATCCAATGAACGCTGCATGCGCTCCATCCTTCTCAGTGCAGAATACTGATTGCTGATTATCCCGGCCAAGCCAACTATCAAAACGATAATAATCAAACTGATCATATGTAGAATGTATCCTTTCCGTTCTTAGATTGATCTCTAAAAATACTTGTTATCAGGTAACATCGAAGCGTGCACCCATTCTTCAAAACTACTAAACATCACGGTCTTCGGCCATTCCGCCGACTCTTCATATTTCCAGGTTAAATGCACCTGCGCATACGTCCCCTGCTCATCTAATAAAGAAAATAAAAAATCATCCCGATCGCATCTTCTTGCTACGGTCTTCACTTGAACTCCGAACAGAATATGGTTCCTCGAGATTTCCTTATATAATTCTTCCGCGAATCTTTCCGAGGTCTCGGCTTCCCATGGCTCCAAGTAGATGAAGCCTTCAGGTATCGTTGTCATAGCAGCACCTCCGTTCGTATATCCTTCAATGCAATGATTCCTAATGTTGAATAATAACTTTATTTTCAATTCTCCGGTCCTTCCTGCATGGAAATGAGTATCTGAATGAGAAGCCTTTACCGATTATCCGCCAAATGAAATACGATACCCGTCCACATCTTCAATCGTAAACTCACTAAAATGATCATTCAAATCCGGTCCCTTTACAATGGAGATCCCCTTTACAGTGAACTCTTCAAGCAATGCCCGAACGTCGGTATAACAAAAAGCATCAAAATACAGCCCTCCCTGAACAGATGAATAGGGTTTAACATCACTGGGATTCACGGCTTGATGCAGAATAAACGTCACCTGATCTCTGGTCATATGAACATGCTGAACTTCGGGACCGCCTACTAGTTCATATTGAAAGCCCAAATTCTTATAGAAATGAATCGATTGGTCAATATTTTTAACGAGTAATACCATGGTTGGACCGGACAAAAAAACTCTCCCCATTTTTCATCCTCCTCTTAATTTCTCCTATATAAAACGCGAGCAGCAAATAGGATTACACGGGCTTCCGTCATTGGAATTTCACCCCTCGCCCATATTCATTAACACGTATACCTTTTATAACCGTAAGCACTCGTAAAATGTTTCATTAAACATGGTCTGATCTTCACTATAATTCTCTGTATATTTGTTCAGCATCCGAACCCCTACCGCATTGACTTCAGGAATAACTACGCAATGACAGCCGGCGGCTCCGGAAGCATAAAACCATTTTTCTTGATAATACCATCCAAAAATCCGGTGTTGATCTTGAGTTTCAGCTCTTAATTGTTTAATCAAACGAAATACTTCAGGAGGGAGAAGTTGTTGGTTATGAATGGCTCCTTGGTGTAGATGCAGAAATCCCCACATCGCTAAATCCCTAGCGCTGGCATACAAATTCCGGTCGTACCCTTCATCGGATTCTATTCGAATGGATGCATACCCATCCGCAGCTTGAAAATCACATACCAAACGAGTTTGGGGCACAGACACCCACTCCGAATGATTTAGCTCCATTGGTTTAAATACCCGTTCTGTTATTAATTGAGAGATCGTCTTGCCTGTTATCGCTTTTATTAGTTTTCCTGCGACTTCCTCGCGTTCGATTCGCTGGGGCCCAAAGTATTTTGCATTGGTTTTTGTTGCTAAGTCTCGGATAGTCACTCCCTTTAAATCGCTTGTTGGCATATCCTTAATAATATCAGAGACAACCGTATCGATGGAGATGTTCCCTTCTGTAACCGCAATGGCAGTTGCCATGCCAACGTATGACTTTCTGATTGAATATAGATTAAACATCGAATTCCCGGTTACCGGCAATGCACCACTCTTAAAATGATGCTGTCCAGAATACCATTCCGTTACGGCATGACCATCTTGAATGATGAACAAAGCAGAGGCAGAAGCACCATACTTCTCCTGAGAGGCTTGAGTATATGAAATTAGTTTCTGGAAAGGATCACTCATAAAAAATCCCCTTCTAACGACAAAACCCGCCCTATAGATCTTGCTCTGCTTAGGTCGGGTCAAGTGTGTCTTATTATTTTATTTCGTTGCATACATCGATAACCACTGAGGAAGCGCTGCAAGCGGGTTCAATTGCCAGTTCTCTATCCCTCTATTTCTCTATAAATGCTCAGCGCTTTCTCCATCTTGTCTGTGTATGCCGTGGACTGGCTAGAATTTAATAGCTTTACATCCTGACTCCCGCTGGAGCTGAGCAGATCATGGTCACTTAATACCTGAATGAGTCTGTTCACGGTTCCTTTACTGCCATCTATCATGCGAATGTGATCCGGCAGCAGATCCGATAAGATTCTTTTGTAAAAAGGATAGTGGGTACAGCCCAAGACGATGGTTCCGTATTCATTCATATCGAAGGATTCGAATTGCTTGGTAAAGTATGCGTTCATGACCTTTTGATCGAAGTTCAATGCCTCACAGTGCTCTACCAGCTCCGGCAAAGGCAGGGAGTCCACGATATGCATGCTATCGACTCGTCGAACCAGATCTCTGTACTTCGATTCCTTTAAGGTCAGCGGCGTGGCAAGCACAAGGATTCGCTTCCCGCTGGAACGATTGATTTCGACGGCCGGCTTTACGGCCGGCTCCATCCCGATCACCGGGATCGGATAAACCTTCCTCAGATCGGAAATCGCCATGCTTGTTGCCGTGTTGCATGCAACGACGATGGCTTTGACTTCTTCCTTCATGATCGTTTCCATCGCATGATGGATGTAAGATTTCACGTCTTCCTTGGCTTTGGTACCATATGGCACATGGAGGGTGTCCGAATAAAACAAAAAGTCTTCATGCGGCAGCTCCTTCATAGCCGCCGATAACACGGTTAAACCGCCTAAACCTGAATCAAAAAAAGCTATTCTCATGTTTTTCACCTATCGTTGTATGTTTTTCTGTCAGCATCATTACGTTCATGTCCTTATACATTATACTCCACTACCCGAATCCTCGCAGGGCCATCTGTGCGAATTGAATCGTAAGTGGATCAGGTTCAAAATACAGAACGACCCAGCCTTATTGTAATCTCAGAGGCCGGGTCGCGTGCGTCGTTCCTATGCGATTCTGAGAAGAATACGTAATTTCCTTCGCGGACATGAAGAAATACGTGTTTTACTCAAAACATTTCAACAGTGCCAAGGCCTCTTCATGATCAGGCTCCAGAACAAGCGCCTCACGCGTGTATTCCAGAGCCTCCTCGTCGAGACCCAGCTCATAACAGCAGATCGCCAAGCAATATAAAACCGTTGGCACCGGCTCGTCTTCATCCGTTTCCACGGATTCCTTCAGGAAGAACCTCGCATCCTCGTACATATCCATCTCGAACAGCACCAGCCCCGCGTCCAATGCCAGATCATAACGCTGCTCCATTACATAGTACGATGACCACATCTTGTAGATGCCTGTTCGAATATCCAGCATTTCTTCGTCATTGGCATCCGGCAGCAAATTCGAGATACGCTTTGCACTCTGAATGAAGAACTCGGCGTCATACCCGCCCAATCGCCAAAACGACAATATTTGCTGCATGCCCATGCTCTCAATATTCCGGTCGACCCATTCCTTCATGCTGAAGAATTCATCAGGTCCGAAGCGTTCGATAAATTGGCGATAAGCGATCCGAGTATTCGCATAACTCGTTGGTGCTTCCAGCATGAGGATACAGCCGATGTTAATATTTTTATAATGCTGCGTGGGGAAAATCGACTGTGCGCCCCTTTGCTCAAACACATGCTGCATCGCATGATAATTAGTCGTTAAAGAGAAGCTGCCATGGTAAATTAATTGCGGCGGTTCGGCGAACTTCCAATTATCGATACGATGATCTCCTTTATCCGCAGTAAGAAGCATGAAACCCGATGTTGATAACTGATTCAGTCGCTCCAGGCAGGTCAAACCCACCTCCGGAAACAGGATATGTGAATCCTCCAGCTCTTGCTGGTAATAGGCAATCACATCGCGGTACGGGTAGGTATCCTCCTCGTATCTGGGTGCGCGGCTGTGCTCGTATGCCAGTTTCATACGTTCCAGTGCTTCAGCCGGCTTGAGCTTGTCGTGCTGATCCGGAAATTCGATGACAACATCACTCTCGTAAATCTTGCCTTCCCCCACATAGATCAATTCTTGCGGAATGCCGTCAAAAAAATAATTAGCGACAACCAGCAGCGGCTGCTTCAGATCTCCAGGACGTATCGTTGTCTTCGATACCACCAGGTTCAATTCCGTGTCATGCACGGCATCGAACTTCGCGAAGTCCAGCAGTCCCTGTTCAATATAGGATTGCATGGCAGGATGTTGATTCCATGCCGTAACATTTTTAATCGGCAGATCGGTCATGACATAGCGGAAAGGGGGCAGAGCTATACCCGCAAAATCTCTCAGCTCACACAGCTTGTGCAGGACATGATAACCGAGGCGCCCGGCTCCGGCTCCCAGTTCCAGAATCGTAACCGTTTCGGTTAGATCGCCTTGATCGGCGCGGTCCCGAAGGAATCCGAATATAATTTCGGCGTAAGCCGTTGCAATCATAGGGTTGCTCGTAATATACTGCGGAACCTGGTCATTATTCCAAGCCTTCATCCCCAGTTCTTCGTAGTAAGTCCGCTGTAATTCCCAGATGGGTGCTTCACTGAAACGGAAGCGTTGTTGAATATTGTCCGTCATTCTTTATAACCCTGCTCTCTATGTATCTTTAAAGTACAATCTCATGACGTGCATGCTGATGCACCTGTCAACCAAAAACGTCTATTGAATCGTACCATATAACTCGGTTCTACCCAAACCCTTCTGATAATAAAATCCGTGTTAAGCTTGGACTTGATGGTGGATTCGCTATTCTCAGTCGTATAGGCACCTTTCCTTCCACACCCTAATATAGTGTAGGAGAACAGAAGGGCGGGATGTGCATGGGTACGAGCATGGAACGAGAACAATGGGCCATTTTTCTGGCAGCGATCTGCGGACAGACCTATACACAATTCACCAATACGGACGGCTCATTTGTCCTTCCGCTAAATTATTCGCTTTATGACACCATTGAGGCGAACTCCTTAATCAGCGTGTCCGAGCGCTTTGGGTTTATTCTAGAATCACCGGACGAAATTATTATTGCCTTTCGGGGCACCAGTTCAACGACAAACTGGATCTCAGATGCCATCGCCTCCCAAAAAAACTTCAAATATATGAAGGACTCTTCTCTCACACACCGCGGTTTCACTAACATCTACGCCTCTGCTCGCGGCCAGGTGATGTCGGCGCTTAACCGACTTCCTACACACAAGACACTGTTCATTACAGGCCACAGCCTTGGAGGAGCACTCGCAACCTTATGCGCAGTTGATGTTGCCGCCAACACGGACCACCAATCCCCCTATGTGTTTACCTACGGGTCCCCTCGTGTGGGAGATCCCGATTTTGCCAAGGCCTTTGCTAAATATGTTCGAAGCAGCTCCCGTATTGCCAACCTGTTCGATGTCGTAACGCATGCTCCGCCTCATATCTACAAGATGCCGAAACGGGAGAAGAAGTACTATTACAGCCACGTGCATACCCAATGGCCTTTGACCTTCCAGAATGGGTCGGTGAGCGGAAACCACGTGATCGGTAGTTATTATACGGAGCTTGCCAAGCTCCAGCCGCAATTTGCCGAACGCTTAAGTTCGACGAATCCCGAATTCTGTCCAGTTACAGAATCACCATTAGAGAAGGTGTAAGCTTATTATTCAAAATTATATAAAGAAAGCGGACTTCCCTGAGAAGGGAATCCGCTCTTTTTCTTATTTAACCAAGAATAGATTACTCATGAGCACCCCTTAACATCGGGAACAAAATCTTCATTTCATCCTCATTCGGTCTTCTGCCATAATCCGCAATTTCGAAAGGCTCTGCATATTGTACGCTGGCTGCGTAGTCTTGGCCATATTGCTTCGCAAGCGAAGGGAGCATTTCGTCCGAGACGCTCAGGAACCGATCCCAATACTTCAGAATAAAATCCCGCTTCGCTTCCCAAGTATTCGGTACCGCATCCAAGAAACCGCCCTGCCAAGGTGCAAACTCATAGAATTGGGAAGCATGGGCATCGCAGGCCAGCAATTTCTTCTCGATGACGGCTCCTGCATCGAACACCATATCCGGTTGATACGTCGCTCGTGCCGCGTAATCCGGCATCAGCAGGAATATCGGGGATTTCTTCAATGACGGCACTTCAGGGACGGCATTCGGCACATTCGCAACAAAATCGGCCGCATCCCGCACGACCTTCCCGACATTGCGGTTATCTACATGTCCGGGACCGTCCGGATGGAACGTAATGACGATATCCGCCTCCCAGCCACGGATTTGACGGATCACCTCCTTGCGTACTTCGAGCGTGGGCATCAATTCGCCATCGGGAATGGGCAGAACGACGTATTCCAGCACCCCAAGCCGCTTTGCTGCCTCATGAGCTTCTTGAATCCGACGTTCGACCAGCTGCTGCCCGCTCATTTCATGATGACCACAGCATCCATCGGTTAGCGTTACGAACTTGACCCGATGACCCATCTCCGCGTAAGCTGCCGAGATCGCGCCTGCATAGATTTCAGGTTCATCCGGATGTGCAGCAATGACAATAAGATTGAGAATATGAGACATCTGCTGCTCCCTCCTTGTAATTTCTTGAATGAACGATCAATGTACCAATTACTTCGTTCGTTTCATCAATGGATGATCTTCCTTCAACTCCAGCAAATCCCACAGATTGCCGTATAAATCCTTAAATACCGCCACCATGCCGTAATCCGCTTCTTTGGGCTCTCTTACAAATTCAATCCCCCGCGATACCATTTCACGATAATCTCTCCAGAAATCATCCGTATTCAAGAACAGGAACACCCTGCCGCCTGACTGGTTGCCTATAAATGGCTCTTGCTCCGGTTTGGACGCTTTCGCAAGCAATATCGTTGTGCCGACCGATCCCGGTGGTGCTACGACCACCCAGCGTTTATCTTGTTCAGGCTGGTATGTATCTTCAATCAAGGTAAAATTCAGCTTTTCGGTATAAAATGCGATGGCCTCATCATAGTCCTTCACGACTAACGCGATATGAACAATGGATTGAATCATGCTCTCTCCCCCTCTGATATGATTTTTCATTTCCGTTTCTTATTTATTTTCTAGTACAATCATCATGATGTTCCCGTCCAGAGCTGTACATTTTCCCATAAGACCGGATCCGAAAGGTCCGGAAGCCTTGTATACATTCTACCGATTTTTCCATAGGGTTACATCAATAAAAACAGAAGCTATCTTTTTCTGAATTAACGGGTTCCATTAGGTTGCAGCGGCTCAACCGAGTTGGCGGACTGAATTAATTCTTGCTTATCTAACTTAGGCTGTCCTTCATTAAGAAAATATACAAATCTATACGTTAAGCCGTTATTTCTCCACCATAATGATTGACCATCATCATCTTCTTCATAATATCCTTGAATGCCATGTTCCAGAGCGTGGCTTGTCTTCCCTCTCGCAATGGATTGTTCACTGTATATCTGGTCAGTCTCATCATACGTAATGATTAAATTATAAAGCTGCTGTTTATCATTATTCCTATGATGGTATACCACTTCCTGAAATTTCCCTTGCTTGGTTTCATACGATTCCAAAGAGGCGGTTTCTTCTGCCACATCAATCGGGATGTATATTGGAATCTCCGGAATGAATTCCAGTTTGGATTCAATAAGCTCAACCGGCTGCTCCGTTACATGCACATAATTTGTAGTTGAACCTTCAGAGTTGGTCTTACATGATGTAATGACAATCAACACAATATTTCGCACTAGATGATCCTTTCTAATTCCGTCAGCTTCTTTATGATGTTATCGAGCTGTATATGATCCGGCTTCATTTTGTTCATGCGATTGATCCAAACGGCTCGTATTCCCAATGTTTGAGCCCCTATAACATCACTTGTTAATGAATCCCCGGCATGCAGTACCTCCGTATTCTTTAACTCATACCTTCGAAGTGCTTCTGCAAATATTTCCGACCTAGGTTTATATGATCTAACGTCTTCACTCGTAATCACGCCAGTAACCTTTAATTCGTGAAACTTTATGGCTGCCATCACATCTGATGTATCAATATTAGAAATGATATATATGGGCAACTCACACGACTTAAAAAATGAGAGAGCATCTTCATAAATGCCTGGCCTTTGCCAATGCTCAAATTGCTCCTGTATGATCTCCTCTGCAATGCAATCCGCTTTGAAGTAGTCTATCGTCATGCTTAAAGACATCCTACCCAGATTTCTTTGAGTATCAAAGTTTTCCCCGTAGCTTTCTTGAAACATCTTCGAGAATGATGTCCACCAGTATTGCCCTATTTCCTGAATCGTACATTTTTCACGAGAACTATCTTTAATTTTCCGGCATATTAAAGGAATGATCTCATCATCTTCATGAACTACAGTCCCATAAAAGTCGAGGAAAATCGCTTTGGTTGTCAGCATAGCAAACCCTTTAACGCTCTCAGTCGCAATAAAATTTCAGCAACATGTCCTTTCATACATACGCTGATGAATAACCCTTCATTGTTTCGGTCACCGCGAACATAACTGGTCATCAATTTTCTAAGGGTTACCAGATCGGCGCTGCTAATGCTGCTCCCAATATGATTATTTAAATCTCGATAAACCTCGTTCTCCGCTAACCATTCGCTCCAGTTAAATACCATGAGGAAGCCGACATCATCTAAGGCTTTACGAAAACTTCGGATTTCCTGGCTTTCGCATCGATATCCATTAACATCGTGGTAAAAAACGGACCCGGGATTTTGAAAATAATCGAGGTATGAGAGCAATCGCTCCACATCTGAAGCAGTTAAGTCTGAATCATACGGCATACCATCACCTCACTTCATTTTCTGCGCAAGTTTCTTATGGCACCTCGGATAAACGCCCTAATGACTGTTAACGCCCCCTTAAAGCCTTCCTAGCCTCGTATGTCATCATCTGACCCGCAATTACAGGTTGATTCATCCAGCGATAGTCAGCCGACTTCGTAATCTCTTCGTATCCCTGCTTCTCCAGCATGAGTTCAAACTCATGCATCCCATACCAGCTTAGAGGAAACCGCTGCAGCTCGGTCTGAACCAGATGGCCTTCCTTCCATTTTTCATATTTCAGAATCGAGACGATGCGCTGGTCAAGCAGATTGCATTCCGTACGTCTTTCCTCCAGAACGATGACTTCGTTATCGGAAGTTTCCCAGCTTCTAGTCGAGGTGTGATTCGCGTCTAAATCCGTAGGAATATACAGATCCACGATCAATCTACCCCCAGGCGTCAAATGGGAAGCATAATGTTTCAGAGCCGAATCCGCCCGCTCGCGTCCCTCCACTAACTGAAAAGATCCTGCTGGAATGATAATGGCGTCGTAGGCATCCGCCAACGAAAAGTTATGCATCTCGTCTTCAAACAGCTTAGCCTCAAGGCTCAATTCCGCTAATCTTCTTCTGCAGGAATCCAGCATCGCAGCCGAATTATCCACGCCTTCGATGTTAATGCCTGCTTGGAGCAACGGGATTAATACCCTGCCCGATCCACATCCAACTTCCAGCACCTTGCCCTTAACGTCTTTTAGGCGCTCTACATAATATTCCACGTCGCCAAACGAGAAACCTAACGGTTTGCTCAGATCATACACCTCCGTACACAGCGCTCCGTACAAACTATACATTGGAATAACCTCACTTTTTTATAAATGTTTTTTATTTCCCGTCAACTCAGCTGATATGATCACTCACTACACTTCCCGCTTCTCTTCCGGCCGATAGAGGATTCTTTGGTAGTCCCAATCTTTAGAATCCATATCACGAGGCAGCGCGCCATCGAATGTCGTGAACAGCGTCCCATCCTGAAACCATTCGTTTAGCTCATCAAGATGGCTACGGACGTCCCGGGGCGGGTCGTGGACCAAGACTTGACCGTCCTGATACACATTCAAATAAACTAATTAGGTAGTATGTGGTTTCGTGTTATTGTATTCCTCGAATGTGATCAGCACTTCACTCGCGTCGCTCTTTTGATCCTATGAATATCTATAGCTATGAGGTCATTCCTAATATCATACAAATGAGCAGTAGGAAGCTCTATACCAACGATATTTATAAACATTCTTTACATAAAACGACTCCCGATCATCCTTCTGTTGACCTGAGCATTCTCAATCTATTTTACATCCTCATTTCCGTTTGGTAAAAATAGCAAAAGGACTCCCCCGGCTCATGAGATCATGACAGCAGGAAGTCCCCTATGTGTGGTTTCGTTTAAGCTACACTCTTAAAAAAGCAATATAATCCGTTATGATTCCTTTGTGTCCCAAATGCCGAAGCATGGTCGTGATATTGCCTCTATGGTAGGTTCCATGATTTACGACCTGCTGGAGAATCTCCGAAATCGAATTCTGAAATGCCTCACCCGCAGTATTGTGATAAGTCACAACCTTCCCCATATCGCCAATTGACGCTAAATATTCATGGTGCTCGGTTTGGAGCTGGCTCAGGTATTGATAAGCTGCTTCCATATTCGCGAACGGTCTCGCGGCAAGCGACGGAGGACTTTCCTCCTTGATCCGGGCAAACCAAACTTCCTCCGCAGCTGCAAGGTGACCGAAAACTTCGGCGATGGATTTGAAGCCCAGGTTCACTTCCTGGAGAAACACGCCTTCCGGCAAGGATTGCAAATGATTCCATACTCTTTCGTTCGCCCACATGTGATAGTTGTACAATTGAAGAAAAGGTTTGTTCATTCTGCTCTCTCCTTACTTGATTGCTATATCGGTAAGCCTGAGTTTACGATGCTAGCACCTGACACCTGCTAGGAAATTATACCATATATTGCGAAAAAGGAGGCACGCGGATCAAACAAAATATAGAGCATATTCGGATTACTCTTTCACGCTTCCCAGCACGATGCCTTTGACAAAGAAACGCTGGAGGAAGGGATAGAGCAGCAGAATGGGCAGCGAGCCGATGAATATTTGCGCGGCTTTAAACGTTCGGTTAGACACTTCGGAAAGGGCCGCGGCATCGTCCGCATTGATCGACGTCAGATTGGTCTGAACGATAACGGTCTGCAGGTAACTGGACAGCGGGTATTTTTCCGGCGAATTCATGAGTAACAGTCCGTCGAACCATTCGTTCCATTGCCCGACGATTGTAAACAGCGTAACAGTAGCCATGGCCGGCAGCGACAGCGGCGCGTATATTTTCCACAGGCTGGTGATGTAGCTACCGCCGTCAATGAAGCAGGATTCCTCCAGCTCCTTGGGCAGACCTCGAAAAAAATTGAGCAGCAAAATCACGTTGAACACCGCTACAGCGCCAGGGATGACCAACGCCCACATCGTGTCGATCAGCCCCGTATCCCTGATGGTCATATACCTCGGTATCAACCCTCCGGAGAACAGGGTCGTGAACACGAAGAACCAGGCATACTGCGTGCGGAATTTAAAATCCCGCGGTTCCTTCGACAGCGGATAGGCGATCAGCAATGTTAGCAGCATGCTGATCCCGGTCCCGAGAACGACACGCTGCACGGTGACCCACATCGCTACCATAAATTGCGGTTTATTCAGCACGTACTGATAGGAGCTAAGCGTGAAATCGACGGGCCACAGCTTTACGATCCCCGCCGTCGCCGCGCCTTTGGAGCTGAGGGAAACCGCCAGAATATGAACGATGGGAAGAAAGCAGAGCAGCCCCAGACCGATCAGAAAAGCGTAGGTGAAGCCAAGAAAGAATTTGCGGCTGAGTGACGGTTTATGCATAGGGACACCTTCCTTCCTAAAATATTCTGTAATTGGCGAACCTGGATGCCAGGGCGTAGGACGTCACGATAAAGACGAACGAGATCAAGGATTTGAACAAGCCGATCGCCGTGGCCACCCCGTACTGGGCGCCCTGCATGCCGATCCGGTAAATAAACGTATCCAGAATATCCCCGCTCTCATACACCTGCGGGCTGTACAAGTTGAACACCTGGTCAAAACCGGCATTCAGCACGTTCCCAAGCGAGAGGGTCGCCAGCAAAATGATGATCGGCATCATGCCGGGAAGCGTGATGTGCCAGGTCTGTTTCCAGCGGTTTGCGCCATCGACCGTAGCCGCCTCATACAGGGATGGATTGATGGAGGTTAACGCAGCCAAATAGACGATGGTGCTAAAGCCGAACTCCTTCCAGATGTCCGTTATGACGAGGGTATAAGGAAACCATTGGTTGCTGCCCAGGAAAAAAATCGGCTCGATGCCGAACCAGCCCAATACTTGGTTTACGATCCCGTTTGTCGGCGACAAAATGTCGATGAAAATTCCCCCGAGGATGACCCACGATAAAAAATGCGGCAAATAGACGAGCGTCTGCACGCCCCGTTTGATCAGCTCGTTCCTCAGCTCATTCAGCAGCAGCGAAACCAGGATCGGGACGATCAATCCCCCGATGATTTTCATGAAAGCGATAAACACCGTATTCCAAATGATTTGACCGGTTTCCGGCAAATCGAACACATAGCGGAAATTATCCAGCCCAATCCAATCCGAGCCGAAAAGGCCTTTGAACGGCACGAATTTCTGAAAGGCCATGGCGATGCCGATCATCGGCCAATAGCTGTAGATCAGCACGATGACGATGCCGGGCAAGATCATCAAATGAAGCGGCCACTGCCGCCGAAATTTTTTGCTTAACATGGCGATCCTCCTGTCTGTCAATGTATATCCCATTCACCTTCAGCAGGTGGTGAAAAGAGAACAGGGGCGGGTGTCAGAAACCTCCCTCCCCTGTTCCCGTTAGCCGAACTTCTTATCTGGCGGCCTTCCATGCATTAACTTCTTCGGTAATCTTGTCGCCGCCGAGCTTCTTCCAATTGGCCACGAACTCATCAAAGGCGTCGATGCTTGCCTCGCCTAAAATGATTTTGATGAACGTCTCCTGTTCCAGCCGATCGAGCGTCGCTTTTTTGTCGGCCATGGTCTCGGTCGGAGCGCCGACATAACCGTTCGAGATGACTTTGCCCGCATCGTTCAAATCGCGAAGCTGCTTCATGGAGCCTTCCGGACCGTTGGCGGCATAGCCGGACCAGCCCATCGGATTGTTGCCTGCGAGATAGTCCTGAAACTCCTTGAACATGATCTTCGTTTCGGCGCTGGTGATGTCCGCGTCGCTTTCGGATTCCAGCGCTTTGGCCAGCTCCTCCTGCCGGATCAGGTCTTTGTTCGGATTGACGACCTCAACCAACGAATATTTGTTGACTCCGATGGATACGCCGTCTTCGATAATTTGGCCGTACTTGTCAAATTCGGCATTGTCGCTGTACAGCTTCTCATAATACTGGTTAGCCAGCTTGACGATAACCTCGGGATGCTCGTACCCCTTTTTGACCACGTAATATTGGGATACGGCAAAAGGCATCTGCACCGTCGCCGGACCGCCCTCCAAAGACGGGATCGGGTAGGACTTCCAATTCACCGATTCATCTTCTTTCACCATGTCCCAGAAAGGCCATGCCGGATACCAGCTCGGTCCGATCAGCATGCCGATTTTGTGGGTGGTCACGGATTCAAAGACCTTGACGGTATCCTTTACGCCGAACTCCGGGTCGATCAGCTTGTTATTGAACATCTCCTGCAGCTTGGCTAGCGCTTCCTTCATCTCCGGCTGAATGCTGCCGAACTGCAGTTGTCCCTCCGCGTCTTCGATCCAAATTTGCGGGAAACCGCCGAAGCCGTTAAAGAAACCTACCGAAGAGCTGTTTAATCCGATATCCTTAGTCAGCGCAAGTCCGTAGGTATCCGCCTTGCCGTTTCCGTCCGGATCCTGCTTGGCAAACGCCTCCGCAATGGCCACAAGGTCATCCATCGTGTTCGGTTCAGGCAGATTCAGCTTCTCCATCCAATCCTCCCGGACCCACAGCAGCGGAGCCGAGCCGCCGATGACCGGCTGGGTGGACGGGATCGCCAACAGCTTGCCGTCAAACGTTGCCGAAGGGAGCGCGTTTTTCTCGATCTCCATGACCTTCTTCAGGTCATCGCTGGCGAAATTCTCGAAAGCGGGCGTCAAGTCCGCCAATTGCCCGGCGTCCGCAAGCTGGCGCAGCTGCTCCGGCGTCACCTGCATGATATCCGGGAGGTCATTCGAAGCAATCGCGATATTCATTTTGGATTCATACTGCTCCTGACCCGTCACCACCCATTTATAGTTGAGGTTGATGCCCATTTCCTTATAAAGGTCGGTCCACACGTTGTTTTTAATATCCTGTCCGGACGGGAACTTCACTTCTTCTCCCACAAACCGGACGGCATCCAGCTGAATGGGGGGATCATACTTGCCGAACGGGTCGCCCGGCTCCAAGGCCGAGGCTTCGCTATCGGTGGATGAACCAACCGCGCTGCCTCCGCCATTTTCCCCTTTGCTGCAAGCGCTTAAAATAAACACGAAAGCCAGCATACTGATCCACAATACGGACAAGATCTTATTTCTCTTCATGTTTGCGACCTCCTTGAATTCGATGTTTGTTTAGAGTATAAGGGAACAAAAAAAGAGCTATCTACTCCAAGCTCTTTACTTTGATATCTTCTCTTTACATGTTGTGAAGTTCTCTGTATTCCTGCGGCGTCAAATGGGTCGTTTTTTTGAAAAAGCGGTAAAAATACGGCGGAGAACTGAAACCCACCGCAGCGGCAATGACATGGATTTTGTCCGTCGTTTCCTTCAGCAGCTGCTTCGCTTTGGCCAGCCGAGCGGCATTAATCGACTCGGACAGGCCCTCACCGGTCACTTGTTTGTACAATCTGGACAAATACGAAGGGTTGTGTCCCACCGCCTCCCCGATCTGCGTCAAGGACAGGTCGCCGCTTAAGTGATCCTCGATATACCGTTGAACTTTGGCAATCACCTCATGCTGCTGATCCTGCTTCCCCTGCTCTTTCCGGCCGAAGATGATGTCCGCCAGCCTTTCGAAATATTCGGTCGCCTCCGTCCAGGAATCATGCTCCTCCAGATGAGTCAATGTGATATAATCCACAGCCCCTTCCCCTTCTTCGTTCTGACAGAGAGCTTCCATATCCACCAGGGACGGCATCATCACGGACACCAGGCCATAATATACCTCCATCTTCAGCAAATGTTCGACTTCCGGCGGGAAGGAAGAAATATCGGTCACCTCATGGAGCAACTGCATGAATTCCTCCCGGTCCCCGTTGTCTAGACAGCCGCGCAGCAGCTCCATCCGCTTCAGATGCGAGCGAGAGCGCCCCGGAAAATGCCCCATACGATCCGGGCGGCTGCGCTCACCGGCTTCGGTCAACAAAGATTCGTGGCCGATCCCGAGGCCGCTGTCCAGCAGCTGCTTCAGCCCTTCGAATTTGTCCGGCAGCCGCTCCCAATCAACCCATTCGCCAGCCATGGCAAACGAAGTCTTCAATTTCAGAAGCGTTTTGCAAACGTCCTGAATTTGTTCCAGCATCCCGCGGACAAAACGCTGGACCCGTTCCGCCGCCGGACTTTGAACCTCCTCCGGATGCTCCTCCCCCTCCTCTTTGCGCTGCAAAATCCAGATCATCTTGGCCCTGCCGTACTCCACGGCCATGCCGACGGTCATCGGGCCGAGCAGCTCGCCGATGATGTTCTGGACCGCGTACAGCATCAGCGAATGGGCCGATGGACCATCCTGCCTTCGCCAGCCGTCCAGCCGGCATAACAGCAGCAGGCAAGGCTTGCCGGGATCCAGCTTCATCTCCAGCTCCGCAAAGCGCTGCTCCAGCTCCTCCCGCCGAATATGTCCGGATGCTTTTTGCATGAGCTCCAGCACGTACTGCTGCTGTAAAAACGGCAGCGCCATGCGCATATTGTCCTTCGCTTTGGCAATCAGACTTCCCTCTTCCATCTCCTGGTCAAGCAGCTCCACGGTCTTCTCGATCGCGCTCAGCACGGCATCGTTTCCCTCCGCCTTAAGAACGTAATCGACGCTCCCTTGCCGGGTGGCCTCCTGGATATAAGAAAAGTCGTCGTATCCGGTCAAAAAAATCACTTTGCAATGGGGCCACTGCCTGGATATTTCCTTTTGCAGGGCGAGGCCGTTTAACCCCGGCATTTTGATATCCGACAAAACGATGTCCATTTTCGCCCGTTTTAGCCAGCTCAAGGCTTCCGATGAGGAATAAGCCTTATACACCTCAAGCTCGAGAAATTCCGCGCCAAGGCACAATTCCGCAAGCCCGTTCACGATAAAAGGTTCGTCATCCACGATCAGTATTCTGTACCTGCTCTTCATCCATCTCGCTCCTTTCTTGCTTTGGCAGTGTCATATCGATTCTCAAACCGCCTAATCGGCTTCTCGAAAAGGCCAATCCGCCCGCAGGCCCGAATTTTAATCGAAGGCGTCGATGCACGTTGGATAAACCGGTGATCTCTCCTTTCACGTCCGAATTCGCGATCATGGATTGCAGGTTCCGCAGCTTTTCGTCCGTCAACGTCTCCCCGTTATCCTCCACGATGATATGCAGGACATGCCGTTCAGCGGCCATGGTCACCCGGATTTGCCCGTCCGCTTCCTTCTCCTCAAGTCCGTGCTCGTATCCATTTTCGATTAAGGGCTGCAGGATGAGCAGCGGAACGTCCTGTCGCTCCCAATCACCGGGGATGTCATCCCAATACGCCGATATCCGGTTATGGAAACGGATGGACTGAATGTCCACGTAAGCCTTGGCATGCCCCACCTCCGCCTTCAACGAAACTTCGTCGGCAGCGTTGCGGGTAATGAACCTGAAATATTCCCCCAAATGCCTCGTAAAACGAACGATATTCTCGTAATCCTGCATCTCTCCCATTTGATGGAGCGTAAAGAAGCTGTTATATAAAAAATGGGGGTTGATCTGGGATTGGAGCTGCTTCAGCTCGGAACGCTGCGAACGGATTTTCTGCTCGAACACTTCGTGAATCAGTACCTGCAGACGCTTCACCATATGGTTAAACTGCTCGTACAGATCGTGGAACTCGTCATGATGCTTGTGGCGCAGCTCCACCCGGGGACTGTCGAAATCGATGTTGCGGAATGTCCTCACCATTCGCTGAAGCGGCTGATGAATCCGCCTGTAGATCCAACCCGAGAACAGAATAACCACAAGAAGGGAGAAGCCCGACAGCCCGAAGAATATGAGGCGGTATTTCCCAAGCGGGCCCAAAAATTCGTCCTCCGGCACATACACGACCAGATCGGCATTCAAAAAGGCGGAACGCTCCACGCTCACCCAATAATTGGCCCCATCCGCCCTTACCTTCGTGTTGTAGGGGAGCTTTGAAAACTCCGTGTTTGTTAGCGCTTCCATGTCAATGCGTTCGACTAACCGAGGCCCGATGCTGCCTGCGTCCTCCCGAGTCAGGACCCAGCTATTGTCCACGCCGATGAGAACGGCGCCCCCGTCCCCCGTGGCCAGCTGCAGGAGCGCCGTTTGCAATTTCGGTACGGAGAGCTCCGCGGCAATCGCAAAATTAGGCGGATTGTCGTTTCGCATTCGTTCCGGATATACCATACCCAGCAGAAGTTTGTTCTTCCACTCAAAAATGACCCGATCGGGATGCTCCTCAAGCGCCTTCATCTGTTCCGGCGGCATGGCTCCTTCGTACGACACCTGCTCAATCGTTTTCTCAATCAGCGGAATATAGGTTTTGGCCTCCTGAACGTATTGATTGGAGCTTTGCAGCAGCCGCATTTTGCCCTGGAGGCGGTTGATCGCCTGAAAATATTCGGAACGGCTCATGGCGGGCGCAATAGTACTTAGCTTTTGCAAGTCCGAGTCCTGCGACAAATCGTTCATCAGCAGCACCGTCGATCGCAGCTCCTGTTCCAGCGTGCGCATAAAGAAATTAGTCCTCGCATTCAATGACTGGGTAATTTCCTGCTCCACGCTCGCAAGCCCGGACTCGTTCATATACAGCGCAGCGGCGTAAACCGGCGTAATGGCCAACAAAAAGCCGGCCACGATTTTGGGATAAATCGATTTGAACCACAGCAGCATCATCGTTCGCCTCCACTTCGTTACCATGATCGCTTCTCCTGGCCGATTGAAGACAGGAGGAATGCGGACAATAACGGTTACACGACTATTCACGACCGGTTGCCCGGCTTCAGCAAGGACGGCCAACAACTTCAGCATATCCGCTTTCGCCGGGTTGAACCTGTATCGTTAAGATGGTTTAAGTTTGCATACGGACCGTTTAGCCTTCCACCATCAAGCTTGCGATCTCTCCTCTTGTCGAGTCGGGGCCGACCTGAATGCGGAACTCGCCGGGCTCCACCACCGGCTTCAGGTCAAGGCCGATCAACTCCAGCTGCTCGCTGCCGATGGTGAACGTTACTTCCTGCGTCTCCCCGGCCTTCAGGAACACCTTGCGGAACCCTTTCAACGCCTTCTCGGGACGGGTCACGGAGGCGGCCAAATCCGAGACGTACAGCTGAACGACTTCCGCACCGTCCCGTGCTCCCGCGTTGGTCACGTCGATCCGGACCGTGGCTTCGCCGCCTATGGGGACGACGGCCGGCTCGATCATCAGACGGTTGTAACGGAATTCCGTATAGCTTAAGCCGAAGCCGAACGGATACCGCGGCGCAAGATCCGTCTCCAGGTAACGCTTGCCCCGTGTCCTTCTGGCATTGTAAGAAATCGGCAGCTGGCCAACCTCCTTCGGAATGGACAGCGGCAGACGACCGGACGGGTTGATATCGCCAAACAGCATGTCCGCAATGGCACCGCCTCCCTCCTGGCCGGGATACCAAGCTTCGATGATCGCCGGAATAAACTCGTCGATCCACGGCTCCGTAATCGGCCGTCCGTTGATATAAACGACGATCACCGGCTTGCCGAGCTTATGGAGCTCCTGCAGCAGCTCCAGCTGCACACCCATCAGCGTCAGGGTCGAGCGGTCAATCCCTTCCCCGCATTCCATATCGCTCTTTGCATCCCCGCTCACGACCGAGGCACCGGTTCTGAGATCAATGGTGCCCTCCCCGAAATCCCGTGCGCTGGAGCCGCCAAGCACCATCACGATGACATCAGCTTGCTCGGCGCATGCCAGCGCCCGAGGGAAGCCTTCCCTTGAATCGCCTTGAATGCGACAGCCCGGGGCATACAGAACGCGGCTGTCTCCCAGCCGTCGGCGGATGCCGTCCAGCACCGTTACGATCTGCCCCGGCGGCTGAGGGGAGGTATAATCGCCAAGCTGATGGTACGGCGCATGGGCGTTGGGGCCAATGACGGCAATGGTTCCGCTGCTCGAATCCAGAGGCAGCAGGTTCCCCTCGTTCTTCAGGAGCACGATGCCTTCAGCCGCGGCCTGGTAGGCCAGAGCGATATGCTCTTTGCAGCCGATGACCTGCTCTGCCCAGGCTGGATCCACATAAGGCCGATCAAAAAGCCCCAGGCGAAACTTCAGTTCCAACACGCGTCCGGCTGCCATATTCAGATCGTCTTCAGAGATCAGCCCTTGCTCCAGCGCTTGGTGAAGATGGGCCCGGAACATGGTCCCGGACATCTCCATGTCGACTCCGGCCTTTAGCGACTGGGCCGCCGCCTCCACTCCCGATCCGGCCGTATTGTGACCGCATGCCAACATATGGATCGCGCCGCAATCGGTAATGACAAAGCCGTCAAAGCCCCACGCCTCGCGAAGTACGTCTTGCAGCAGGTACCGGCTGGACGTGCAAGGGACTCCGTCGATTTCGTTATAAGCCGTCATAACCGACAAGGCGCCTGCTTCAACGGCCTTGCGGAACGGCAGCAGATCGATTTCGTGAAGCTCCCGGAGGCCCATGTGAACGGGGGCTCCGTTGCGTCCCCCTTCGGAAGCGCCGTAGCCTGCGAAATGCTTCAGCGTAGCCAGCAGGCTGGTATGCGAATCAAGGCGTTCGCCTTGCAGTCCCTGCACGGCGGCAACCGCGAATTCGGCCACCAAATGGGGGTCCTCGCCAAAGGTTTCTTCAGTCCGGCCCCAGCGGGGATCCCGTACCACGTCCAGCACCGGCGAATAGGTGGCCGCTCCCCCCTGAGCTCTTGTCTCGGCGGCAACGGCCCGGCTTATGCTGTGGAACAGCTCCGTGTTCCAGGTACTTCCGATCGTGAGCGGTACGGGGAACACCGTCGCCCCGATCGCCATATGTCCGTGGGAGCATTCTTCCCCGAACAGAATCGGAATCCCCAGCCGGGAGTGCTCCATCGCGTAACGCTGAATTGCATTAACCGCTTCCGCCCCTTCCCGCGGGGACAGTCCGTTTGCCAGCGTCACCCCGGTCCAGGGATCGGCCCGCAGCGTACCGTACAAGGAACCGATTCCTCCTTCCGCAAGCTGCGATTTGAACTCCTCGGTAAGCTTGATCGTACCGTCGTCGTTCCTTATGTAAGCCTTCCAGCCGAACGGCTGGATCAGCTGTCCGATTTTCTCCGCCGCCGTCATCCGCTCCAGCAAGTCCTCGACCCGCCGCGAAACCGGCCATGCAGCATCCTTGTAGTCCATAGCGCGCACACCCTTTCTTTTTCCTGTTAAATTAGATCTTATTGATCACAGCAGCCCTGCCGAAATTTCCGATGGAAGAAAAAGGTTCCCCGGCACGATCCGATCGGCCGGAGAACCTCCCTCTATGCGTAATGTGCAGAAGGCCGCGCCGCACCGTGACTATCCAGGTCAACAGCAAGACCCCTCTTCCAACCGTTTGAGGGGCGAGTACGCCTCAAGATGGTTGGCTCTGCCGGATCCGTACCTCCTCCGGCCGGTATACGGTCCGCACTTGTCCCCCGGCATCGGTCGTAAACATCACGGTCCGTTCCCGTTCCAATTCGAAGGCGTAGACCGTCCCGGATGCCGGGTCCTTTACCTCAACTTCTGAGCTTGCCCCATGCTCGGAGACGAAAATGTACAAGCTTCCCTGTCCGAACGCCAGCTTGCGGCCGTAGATCCCGGGCAGCTCGCCTCCCTTTAGCCATTCCAGCTCCGGCGAAACGGCTGCGGAGCGGATAGCTTCCGCGTACAGCGCCTGGATCGGCTCCCAGCGATCGTTCATTTCGACCGGAATCGGGCACCAGATGAATCGTCCCGAACCTAAGGTCACCGTGACGGGCTCTAGGCTCCCATCCAACCGGCCCGCCGGACGATCCACCGCCAGCGCGTTAATCTTCCGTTCGCCGAACGAAACGGCGAAATGCGCTCCCGCCAGCTCCAGCGTTTCTTCGCGAAGAACGTTGGCATGAACGGTTTCGCCTATCTCCTGCCGCAGGCGATGCGGTGCCGGCCCCCAATACGCGTCGGTCCGAAGCGGGCCTGTCCACAAGACCGTGCTCCCTTCCTTTACCAAGTCGAGGAGCTGGGCAAACGCGGCCTCGTCGAAATTATGCGCACTCGGCACGATGATCAGCTTGGCCGGATAACGCTTCAGATCCTCGAGCTGATATTCGCCAATGCCCCGCGGATGGACGTTCATGCCAAACGTCAATGCGCGCATAGCCCTCGTCGTCGCTTCGTAGGCCAGCTTCCGGCTGGAAAAATCATTCGAATACGGGTAAACGACGGCGATATCCTCAAGCTGACGTTCATCGTCGAACAAGCCGGCTGCTTCCTTCATGAAGCGGCCGAAGTCATAGGACACATCGGCTTCGGGCTTCTGCGTTCCGTCCGCCCGAAGCGCCCCGATGTTGGATTCGTTGGCATTATCCATGAAGTAGTTAATATTCCAAATCCACTGCACGGCACCCGCGCCCCCGGTCGAGAACGAATACGCATACTTCCGCTCCAGGATGCTGCGAAGCTCTTCCTCCGTCCGCTTGGCGATGCCGTCCGGACGCTGCATGTGCATGATGCCCGTCTCCTGGATCAGATTCGGCTTGTCCGGCGTTTTCGTAAATATGCCGTCCCAAGCCAGGTGATCGTTCTGCCACCAGGAGTGGACCGTCGTGTAATCGACGGCGGGGCCGTAGAACGAAGGCGACGGGCGCTGGGAGCAGATGCCCTCATCCTGCCCGACCGTTACCAGCTGGCGGGGATCGGAGCGGCGAATGGTGCCGATGAGCTCGGACGCCCACCGATTATGCATGTCCATGGTGAACAGCGTGAAATCGATCCACGGTCCCCACTTCTTCGGCTGCAGCACGCTGTTGAACAGCTTGTCGTCCGGACTCGGCGTAGGTGCAGACTCGAATGAAGGCAGCTCGCCCGGCGTCATGTTCCAGCGCTCCTGAAGCAGTTCAAGATCCTCCCCGTGGCGCTGCCGGAGCCACTCGGACCAGGCCTGCCGCTCGAACCGGTCCCCTATCGATACCGGCCCCTCAAAGATTCGCTTCGGATCGAACAGCGAAGGCTCGTTGATCAGGTCCCAATGCACGTTGGTCGTGCCCCTGTGACGTCCGACGATGGAGGCAACGAAGCGCTTTTGCGCCTCCACCGATCTCGGGTCCAGATAGGGGTTCACGCCTTCCCAGGCTTCGGGCGCAAACGAGAAGAAGGTGAACGTCACTTCCAGCTCATGCCGCTTGGCCGTCAGGACAAAGGCATCGATCGCCCGCATAACGTCCTCGGCCGCATGGCCGTCGGCAAACATGATCATCCGGTACCCCGTCCATATGCCCGTCCGGATCAGGTTGATACCCGCCCGCTTCATCTCCGCCATATCCGCATCCCAACGCTGCACGTTCGGCAGATGAAGAAATTTGCGCGCGACGTCGGAGGTCATGTACGTCATGCCAACGATCGGAACCGTCCGCCCGCCGCGGCGGAAGTAATCGCGCCCGCATTCCAGCCGCTCTCCCGCCTGCAGCAGTGAACGGTCGACGCCCCATACCGCCTGGGTCAGGGTGCGGCGCTCCCCGGATTCGGACTCGGCTTCGCAAACGATCCGGTACAAGTCCGCATTCAGCCGTACCGGTACAGACAAGCGAAGCTGCTGCAGATCCCGCTGTTCGCTGCCGGCTTTCGACTTCGCGTGTCCGTTCCAGACGGTCTCACCGTCGCTTTCCTTGATGACGCTCACCGCAAAATGCCATGTCTGCATCGGTGCGGACGTCCGGGACAGCGTCTGCAGCTGGATCGTCAATTGCATCTGCTCGCCCGGCTCGTAGGAGGCATAGTTCGGCTTCAGCCACAGCTCCGTCACGCCCGTGCCCGAGTATTCGGCCAGCTCCTTCAGGGCGTCCATCCCTTTGTTCTCCCAGAACGATGCCCTAAGCTGCTGGTTGATCAGAATCCAGCGGCCCCCGGCGTAATCGCCCTTATGCTGCTCCAGCATGACAACCGGAGCGGACCGCTCGCGCTGATCACGGTCCACGCCGACCAGCAGCGGCGAGATGACAGCGTCCATCGGACCGCACGCCCCCATCTCGGCCGGGATGTCGCTCGCTTTGGTCGGATGCAGCGTCAAGCCCCAGGTCGGCTCCATGCCGAACAGTTCCTCGCGCCCCTGCAGGATCGGGAATTCGGCAGAGGCCTTCATCTCCCGGACGCGCGACACGTCGACCGCCAGCGCATCATGGATATCCATTCGCTGGTGATAAGCCAGCTGCTCGCGTTCGGCATGCCAGCTTCCGTTCAGCTCTCGAACCGGCCTGCGGAAAGGCACGCCCCCGGCATGAACCAGACCGCCGCCGGCCTTCAGATGGCCTTCGATGGCGGCCCAAGCCGCTTTCGGAAAGTACGGCCCGTGCAAATGAACCATCGCGTCCCAGCCGCCTTCCGTCAGCCGCTCAGCCACGTCCGCGGAACCTGCGATCTCCGCCCAGTCCCGCAATCGCCCCAGTGCCTCTGCAGACGGGCGTTCGCCTTCGTAAGGAAAATGCTCGTCGTAAAATACCAGCGTTCTCATCGTTTACTCCTTTCTCGCCCGCGGCTGGCCGTCGACGTATACGGATGTGCCGCGCGTTCGGGCCCAGTCGGCGATCCGGGAAGGGTCGCCGGTCCAGAGGCGGTCCACTCCCCATTGATTGGTCTGCGGCCGCTCCTCGCATTCGATGCGGATGACCGGGAACAGCTCGGTCGGACGTTCCCGCGGCAGCCCTTCGATCCACAGCACGCCGTCCTCCTGCCGGAACGGCAGCTCCTGTCCCGTTGTCAGCAGCGTCACCCGTGTTACAGGCGTCACCAGATCCGCCAGCCTCAGCACCGGCCGCCCATCCCAGAAACGGATGATGAGATACAGATGATTGTCTTTCATGGTCTGCCGCCCGTAAGTAATAAACTCCGTAAGGTTTCCGCCATCGGAGCCGTAGATGGCCTCGCCGTGAACGTCCAGCCACTCCCCGATCTTCAGCGCCCGCTCCACGAAAGCCGGCGGAAGCTGCCCGTCGGGCTGCGGTCCGACGTTAAGCAGCAGATTGCCGCCGACGGTGCCCCCTTTCTCCGCACACTCGCACAGCATGTCGAGCAGGACGTCGGCCGGACGCCATCGTTCGCCGTTCGTGTACCCCCACAACCTCCACGTGGTGACCTGGCTGGATTCCCAGAGCCGCTTCTGGTCCGGGACGATGACATGCTCCGGCGAGCCGAAGTCGCCCAGCACCTCGGAATCGCCCGAGCCGCCGCCGCCATCCGCATGCAGCTTCTCCTCCTCGGACAGTCCAAGACGGTTGTTGACCAGGATGTCCGGCTGAATCGACTTCATCCGTTCCACCAGCTTGATGCTGTCCAGGTCCTCCGCAGTTCGCGGCCAGACCCCGTCAAAAAAGAAATGGTCGATGCGCCCGTATTTCGTGACCAGCTCTTCCACCTGCGCATGCAAATACTGCTTCATCGTCTCCCAGCCCTCCGGGTCCTTCTCCGGTCCGTCGAAGTATGCCGGAATCCGCCAATCGATCCAGGAGTAATATAAGCCGACCCGAAGCCCCTGGGCCCGGAACGCATCGGTAAATTCGCGCACCAGATCCCTGCCGGGCGCCTGCTTCGCGCTGGAATAATCCGTTGTGGCCGTATCCCACAAGCAATATCCGTCATGATGCCTTGTCGTCAAGCAGGCATATTTCATCCCTGCCTTGCGCGCCGTGTATGCCCACAGCTCGGCGTCAAAGAACTCCGGATTCCACTCGCAGGCTTTCCGTGCATATTCGGCCTGGTCCAAATGTTCCCGGAACAGGACCTGCTCGCCCCGCCCGTATTGGGCATAAGGCCCGAAATGAATAAACATGCCGTACCGGCTTTCCGTAAACCATTGCCAGCCTTCTCGGATGGCTTGTGATTGCTTGTTCATTGAACAACGTCCTCCTTATGCTGCTCCGCTCTTATTGTGCGGTCAGCCTTGATCGTAATTGTCGTTTCTAGATCCAAGAGAAGCCTCGAGGCTTCGTATGACCTTTACTCTAGCCCGGGAATCCCTGTCTTGAACACTTTACTTTTGAGAGAAAACTTCGAATTTAGCTAATATCGGAGAATTGAAGCCGTAAGGCTGCGCCCATGATCACTCCTGAATCCCCTTAGACTCGACTCGAAATTCCACACGACCTTCTTCATGGCTAAAGCACGAAAAAAAGCAATTCCTCCCGGCACTAGCCGGGAGGAATTGCCCTGTTTAAAAAATCATGTTCATTGCAGCCGATCGCGCCTGAACTTACGACTGACCGGCTCTCCATTCATCGAATTGCCGTTTGTATTCGTCAACGACCTCATCGAGACCAGCGGACTTCATTGCGGCCAGCATTTTATCGTAGGCGTCCTCGTATTTCACGACCCCGTGCATGACCGGATAAACGCTGGTCTTCAGTTCGGCAATGCAGTTAGCGTACTGCGATGCTACGTTGGTCGGATCGAAGGTAAAGCCGATTGTGATGCTGTTCACGGCATCGTCCGCAACCGTCGTACGGCGCTCCAGCCGAGCAGGATCCGTATTGGTCGGGTAACGGTTCATCTCGACGTGGCCGAGCAGCCAGTACGGAAGCTCATAAGCCGGGGAACCGTTCTCGTTCTTGGCCAGATAATCCTTCGTATTCTTGCCGGTATCCTTCCAATGCACGTCCTTCACACCGCTTTGTACGAGATCCATGTTCTCCTGGCTGCTGTACACCCAATTCAAAAATTGAATGCCGGCTTCCGGATGCGGAGACGTGGCCGAGATCCCGTTGGAATTCCGGATCGCGTAGGATCTAAACTTCGGCTGGTCGGCCAAATAGTAAATATCCAGCTTCGCGTCCGGGAATGACTGAAGAATAGCGTCGCTCAAGCCGACGTCGCCCGGTCGATACAGATAACGTCCGGCCAGCTCCTCCTGATTAATGACTTCCGTCGGCGTTGTGAGCAGATCACTCATAATCAGCCCGCGCTTGTATGCCTCGTTCATGTACAGCACGTCTTTTTTGAACTCCTCGGTTTCAAACCAAGACTTCACGTTCCCCTGCTGATCGATGTAAATCATGTTGTCCGCCACGGTAAACGGATAGGTGTCGTACGTCGTATGCAGGAAGTAGGCAGGCTCCTCCAGCATCTTGATATACACGTTCTTGTTGTCCTGCGGCCAGTTCTTCTGCAGTGTCTCGGCTGCATCGAGCAGCTCCTCCGGCGATGTCGGAGGTTTCAAGCCATTGGCTTCGAGCAGATCGGTGCGGATCGTGAACATGCCGTCGTTATAAGCGGTATCCGCCCAGAAATTCGGCACGTACGTGATCTTGCCGTTGATTTTCGACGATTCCCAGATCCAGTCCGGCATGGAAGCTTTCAGCTCGCTGCCGTATTGATCCAGCAAATCGTCGATCGGAATGATCCCGCCGCTGCCGGCAAGCACCGTCGGTCCTTTGGTATCGTGCATGATGGCAATCAGTTCGAATTCCTCGCCCGTTGACATCATGAGGTTGGTCTTCTGATCCCATACGTCCCATGCAATGTACGTCGGTTCGTAGGTGAGGTTCAGACCATCGGCCTCAAGCTTTTCGTTGATTGCTTTGACCGCCGACTCCAGATCCTGCGGCGCGGAGCCCGGAAGCAAATACCGGACCGGCAGCTTGTCCCCGCCGCCGTTCTCCCCGCTCGCCGATCCGCTCTCACCGTCGGTGTCGCCTCCGCCGGAGCAGCCCGCGATCACCGTAACCATGAATATCGCGGCCAACCATAGTGCTAGCGCTTTCCTTTTTTTCATGCGTGTCTCCCCCTGTCTTCATTTGGTTTGGTCATGCGGTACGATTCCTATCTTAAGGAGACATTAGGGATGACGTATACTTCAAAATGATTCTTTTCGCCATTTTAAAACGCTAGAAATGACCGTCACTGCGCCTTTTTCGTCTCGATCGCCTGCTGGCTTCGGAACTGGGCCGGCGAGATCTGGTAGTGCTTTTTAAACAGCGTATAGAAATAGGTTGTATTCAGAATGCCCACCTGCTCGCTGATCGATTGAACCGACTCCTCGGTGCTCGCGAGAAGCTCCCGTGCCTTTTCCAGTCGAACGGCATTCAGGTAATCGTTGAACGACAGCTCGCAATGCGCCTTGAACAGCTTGCCGACATAGCTGCGGGACAGCTTCACCTCCCCCGCAACCTGCTCGAGCGACATGTCCGGCCTTGCATAATGCTTGCGTACGTACATCTGGATAAAATCAACCACCTCCGCATGCCTTACCGCTCCCGATTCCTCGGACAGGCTGCAGAGCCTAAGGGCAAGATCCTTCAGGGCATCCGCGGTTTCCTGCAGCGTCTGAAAGCGGGTAATCCGCCGCGTAAAGTCAAGAAAGAGATCCGCGCTTTCCCGATTTTTCACCGTATGGACATTGAGCTGCTTGTACAGGCCCCCGATGAACTGGTTGATGAAAAACATGACTTCATGATAGTTGTAATCGCGAATTTCCTTGATCCACTGATCGATTTCCTTCTCCAGTTTATCCCGCTGCTGCAGCTTGATGGCCTCGATAATGCGCTTCTCCCGTTTGTCCGGATACTGCGCCTCGGAATGCTCCACCTCCGCGGTGATGACCGGATCGCCATGGAGCATCTTCCCCTTGCCTTCGAAGAAACGCTGCTGGAAGCAGGACTGCGCGCAATCGAACGATTCGCGCAGCTCCTCGTATGTCTGCGCTCCCGTTCCGATGCCGACAGTAACGGACACGCGGAGCGTGCGGAGCAGCTCGCCCTGCAGCTCCTCCAGCATGCCCAATACATGGAGCGGAGGCCGGTTCTGCTTCATAGGAAGAATGATCGCCACGGTCCCGTCCCCCACCGTTGCCACGCTCGCTCCCTCCGGCTCCAGCATCTGCTGGGCCGCCCGGGCAACGGCTGCGCAGGAATACGATTGGAGCTCCTCGTCCTCGCCGCCGGGCGATCCGTCCTGACTATCGAGCAAGAGAGCCGCCGCCAGGAAATAGGGTCCCTTGCCTTCCCCGGCCAAACGGCGGAATGCCATCTCATCTCCTCCCTTGAGCAGCTGCAGAACATGGGCTTGGCGTGCAGCGGAAGCCGCGGACTCCATCGATTTCATTTTCTCCGTCATCTCGGCGTAGGTTGTGTCCAATATCGCAAATTCGTTGATCTGCCGACGGTCCTTTATCTTCGGAATGGCGCTCATTTTCTCCAGCAGATGGCGGATCGGGTTGTATGCATGATTCGTCAGCCAGATCGATAAAAACATGCTGACGGCGAAGCAGGCCAAAGCGAGAACCAGCGCCGACGTTCGGAGGGCCTGCATGTTGAACAGCAGATTATGATATTGGCTTACGCTGATATACGTCCAGTTCATATCCTTGGATTTGACATAGGTAACAAGGCTCTTGCTGCCGTCAATGGAGCGGGTGAAATAACCGCTCTCCGCATCCGATGCCAGAATGGACTGGACATAGGATTCCTGCGATATATCCTCCATGAAGCGGGAGCGATCCGAATGGGTGATGATGGTTCCCTTGTCGTCAATAACATGCAGGGAATCCACCGCTTCGTTGCGGTAGCCTCCGATCAGATCCTGGATGGTGTCGGTGCTCATGTTGATCACGATCGCTCCTTTGGAGCTTAGCGGCGAATAATAGCTCGGAAGGAGGACGAAGGTAAGGACGTCTTCGCTCCGGTTCGCCGAAGTGGCGGAAGATATCTTGCGCGGGAACAGGTGAAAATAAGATGTATTCTTGCTGTTGATCTCCTCCAGCAGCGCCATCTCCTGCTCCTTGGTAATCCCCTTCGTATTCAAATACGTATTATTCGAGCCGTTGTAGATCCCGATCGAATGAATGAACGGGTATGTGGACTGGACTCGGTTAAGGGTGCCAAACACGCCATACTGTTTCACCGGATCGGCCTCTTTGTCCAACAGGGCGTTCACGATCTCCTTGTCGCTGAGCAGAAGGTTGCCCACGTTATACACCTGGTCGCGGATGACACTGGATACGGCGCTGTTCTGCTTCAGCATCGACTCGGATATGTTCCCTACCTCCTTCGCGGTGCTCCAGGAGAACATCATGTACAGGACGACGGTTACGAGGGCAATCATGGCTGCCGTGAGTAAAACAAAGCTGAGAAACATATTTCGATACACTGCATAACGGAATAATCGCTGCCGGATCATATTCTCCCTCCTTGCCATTTGGTCTGTATCGTTAAACTGAAATCTTCAATGTTCATGAATATTTCTAACATTATATGTAATCTATATGTCAATTTAGTAGTGTTTCCTAGCCAACCGATCACTTGGAACGGATTCATATTTTACTCTCATCTTACATTTGCTCAGGGCATTCATCAATATGAAAACGCATTCTTTATTTTCCTCCCCCATCTTTCCTTTATAGACTTCATCGGCTAAACCCCTTATAAAACAAAGGTTTTTGGGCCTTTATTCAATCCGGACGACATGTTTCAAAATACTCAAATTCGAAGTTTTTTCCGTTTTTTAAAGCACACGTTCCTCCCTTCAATCCGTTCAAACTCTATTTTCATAGTTTACTGCACGCGGCAACTCTCTTTACACTCGAATCAGAACTGCAGACGCTTGCAACCGCCATCACAAACGAAAGGACGTGCTTACCAATGAAAAAAAGCCGCTCCGGCTTCCTGCGCGAAATCCGCTCGAACGGATCCGCCTACCTGCTCGTCGTACCGGCTGCCATCTATACGCTGGTCTTCGGATATTTCACGCTTCCGTACATGCTCATTGCGTTTCAGAAATTCAACTTCAAGACGGGACTCTTCAATTCCGCCTGGGTCGGCTTCGACAATTTCAAGTTCTTCTTCTCGTCACCCCGGGCGTGGGAGGTCACCTTCAACACCTTGAAGCTCAATTTTCTATTCATTATCGTTGGCACGCTCGCAGCCATGGCGCTGGCCATTCTGTTCAATGAGCTCCGCAGCCGCTGGTTCTCGAGGGTGACCCAATCTACGATTTTGTTCCCCCATTTCTTATCCTGGGTCATCGTCAGCTACATCATCTACAGCTTGCTGTCGACCGACTACGGTATCCTGAACCGGATCCTGGCGTTCTTCCATGTCGATCCCGTCAACTGGTATGCCTCTCCGCAATACTGGACGTGGATTCTTACGACCGCGGCGGTCTGGAAGGATCTCGGGATGAACCTCGTCATCTATCTGGCGGCCATTACGGGGATTGATGACAGTTATTACGAAGCCGGCCGGATCGACGGCGCTACCCGCTGGCAGCTCATCCGCCATATCACCATTCCGCTCATGCTGCCGACCATATCCATCTTGACCCTGCTCGCTTTGGGCAAAATCATGTACGGCAGCTTCGACATGATCTATGCCATCGTGAAGGACAACGGGCTGCTCTATCCGACCGTCGACGTCATCGACACATATGTGTTCCGTTCCCTTCGCACCATCGGGAATCCGGCACAGGCAATGGCCGTCGGGCTGTATCAATCCGTCGTCGGCTTTATTCTCGTATGGGGAAGCAATAAAATCGTGAAAAAAGTGAATCCGGACCACGCCTTGTTCTAAAGCGAGCCGGAACCATTCGGAAAGGAGCCAAACTTAGATGACGTCCAGACCTAAATTTTTCGACGCCGTGAATGCAGCACTGATCGGCATCATCTCCATACTCTGCATCCTGCCCATGCTGCTTGTGCTCATGGTGTCCTTTACCGACGAAGCCAGCATTAAGCAGTTCGGTTACCAGCTGTTTCCGACCGAGCTGTCGCTGGATGCATACAAGCTGCTCCTGTTCGGCAGCACGCCGCTGTACCGGAGTTACATGATCTCGATCCTCGTGACGGTGATCGGTACGATCCTTGCGGTCACCATTACATCCATGGCCGGATATACGCTGGCCGCCAAGCATATCCGTTACCGCAACGGGCTCGGACTGTTCTTTTTCATTACGATGGTGTTTAACACGGGCCTGGTTCCCTGGTACCTGATCAACCTCAATCTCGGCATGAACAATACGATTTGGGCCTTGATCATCCCGTCCCTGGTGTTCAACCCGTTCAACCTGTTTCTCGTCCGGAACTACATGTCCCAAATTCCGCCTTCTCTTACGGAGGCGGCCAAAATCGACGGCGCAAGCGACTTCTATATCGCGTTCCGAATCTTCTTCCCGCTATGCATGCCCGTCCTGGCCACGATTACGCTGTTCTACGGCATTGCTTACTGGAACAACTGGTTCAACGCCATCATGCTGGTGGACAACGAGAAGCTGTATCCCCTTCAGTACCTGCTGTTTAAGCTGAACTCCGAGATCAGCATGATCCAACAGATGCAGAGCAGCGGAGCCATCCTCGGCACCCAGACGCTGCCTCAGGAATCGGTGAAGATGGCCACCGCCATTCTGACGATCGGTCCGGTGGTGCTGTTCTATCCGTTCCTGCAGCGGTATTTCATTAAAGGGCTGTTGATTGGCTCTTTGAAGGAGTAGGGCTTCATCCGCATGCAATGGTCTTTAGGTCATAAGCCTTGGATCAGGCTTTACCGAAAACAAAGAGGCTAACCGATTTCACGGTTAGCCTCTTTTCTATGATGGCTGGCTGTTTGGATTCGTCTACTGCTTGGGATGGAACATCGTGCACGGTGCTGGCTAACGTAGCGTTGTTGATTTGAACATGGACAGTAACGGTTACAGCTCTATGACGAACGGAATGAACCCTAAAACGCCCGGCTTTTGACTTCTCCCTGATAAGCCAATGCATCCATGGCCCTTAATCGCTGAACTTCGCTTAGCTCCGACAGCTCGACCCATTTATACTCCGAATGCTCTGCACTAAGGATAATTTCCGCCTGAGGCGGGATCGAACAACGAAAAATGCCGACCTGTGCATTGATGTGGCTGTGGTAATAAAATCCGGTCAAGACCACATCTTGTATGGTATGGCCCAGTTCTTCGCGGCATTCGCGAAAAATCGCTTCATGGATCGTTTCGCCGGGATCCACCCCGCCACCGGGCAAACTCCATCCCTTATTCCCATAGGTCCGTTTTAATAAGAGCAGCTTGCCGTCGGCATTCGATATGATGGCATGCACACCAAATCTGTACGTGTCATGAAATCCCAAAGTTTAATCCTCCCCATTCTGTCATTTTAAATGCCACTCCCAGTAAGACTACTGCCTCTCCCCAATGTCATTTCCGCACTTCGGACAATATTGGTACGCGTCATGTTTGATCGCTCTCCCGCAATACGGGCAGAAATTGAAATCGCCATCCTGTCTAAATTCTTCGTTGTTAACACTTTGCCTTGAATTCGCTTTAAGGTAAGGGTCTAATGGATCCGGTTCGTCGTCGGTAATATCATAGATCGACATGCGGTTAGCTCCAGTAGCATTTTTAAGATGAAAAATTCCCTGCACAATCGCGACCCCGACAAAGACGACTCCAAACAGAACAAAAAAGACAGGAGCCCCCATGCTTGCTGCCGATATCGTCCAGAAAATCCCGAAAATTCCAACCGCAACACTCCCAACCGCTCCCATGGCCGATGGTCCACGACCTGGTTTAATGCTTCTCATTTGAAGCTCCTCTCTGATATGTCTTCAATTATCCATATGTAGGAAGTCCAATTCTATATAGTGGAACCAGGCCTACTCTCGATTATGTAGATACCTGATCTTATAAAATCCATTGGTATGTCGTTTTCTTTTCTACTTTCCATGATATCCATGAATGGACTTACTTCTAACTCCACCATGTGGATTTCGAGGAGTATGGTAACGACTGTTCATGCTGTGCAGCCATGAAGCCCCATTGTGCTACCTCAAGCGCTCCTTCATTTCCTCCAGCACAATTCCCCACCATGATGAGGAACGGACGGCAGTAAGGTCCATGTCTTTCAGTTCCAGCATCATTTGTTCGAAGGCCGCCTTCCACTCGTGCTGAGCTTGCAAGGCGTCCGGTCGGGTTCTCGGCTTGATCTCCCCTCTCCTGAACTTCTCAAGCATCAGGCGAGATTGTTCTGCCGTCAAGATCATGGGAGGAGGATCGGGCTGCAAGCGCTCCGTTTGCTGTTTGAATCGAAGCACACGATCCATAAAGGCGAGCAGGCTCTCGATGGAGGCGTTCATATAGGTCGGTTTCTGTGTACCGCCCTCCGTTATTGCCCATACCACCCCTGTATCCCTTTTGATCGCGACATGAAGCCCTTCGCTCCAGATTTCCCTTCCGATCGCGATATAGGCTCCATGAACATCCTGCAGCGGTAACGCTTCGTGAAACAGAAGACCCAAAGGAGGCTCCTGCGGATCAAAGTCCGGCATTCCCCAATGCACTAGCGTTTCCGCCATCTTATCGGGCATTCCCAGATGGTCCAAGCTTTCCCTCCTATAAGACAGCTTCCCGTGATCATACAACGTGTGATATTGCTGCTCCATTCTAACCCTCCCCTATAATCCTAAACGGGCACGCAAACTTGAACCTATTGTGATAAAGTGCGATTTATAGATATTCGCCGAAATAATACTGAAGCGCATCCCGGGAATACCCGTCGCTTCCTTGCCACTCCGACATCGAGAAAAAATCGTCGTTTCTCCTCGGACGCGTGCGAGGTGTATCCTGCGGAACCAGCACGCCGGCATATCCCCAAACTTCCATGAGCACGTCTCGTTCATGCTTGCTTGAAGGTAAAACATCCTTCCAGCGCTTCTCCAAATGACGTGGGCTTTCTTGTTCGGTACAGTCTTCAACGGCTTCTATCAGACCCCGCAGGATGGCGATATCTTCATCATCCACCGTTAAGCTCTCCTCATGGCTCAACAGCTCCAGATCAAGCCAGCAGTAGAGCAGGTGATTCAAACGGATGCCTCCCCATTTGACCCGTTCGAAATTAAGCACATTCAAGTCGGCATTCATATAATCCCGGTCGGACTGCAGCCCCGCGTGATTGCAATCCCCGCAGCTGCTGTAATTCGGCACGGCCGAGCGCCGCTCTTCGTACGTATGAAGAGGCAGGCGCGAGGTCAGCGCCCAGCTGGAGAGCGCGCTTCGCAAATGGACCTGTTTCGTGGACAAGCTGTGCAGAAAAGCAGCTGCCACCTTTTCTTTTGTAACCGTCTGATGCAGGCAGTGCAGCCGCTGGACCAGCTCATCATGTCTGATGGTGATGGGGTCGAACATCAGCCTCATGCTCTTCGCGTAATCAAAATCCTCCCCAACGAACGGCAAAGGACTGCTTTTCCAGCCGCTGGATGACCAGAACGTTTGGAGTAAAGTCTTTTTCGCTTTTTTATCCACCACTTCTCCTCACTTCCCACTATTTTCTTGTCCCTATCATATCAAAGTAAGCAAAAGAATTATTTAAATCCTTCGATCATTTCATTTATTTGTTTAATATGTCTTTGTTCATGCAAGTAAAGTGATTTAACCCATTCAATTAATAACATCTCTTTAAAGACGGGGTGGGTGAAATGTCTTCTGCTTAGCACGGACGGGTCTTCTAATGAATGGAGCAGTTCCGTTAGCTTCTCTCTTGAATGATGCAGTTTCTCGACAATTTCTTGATATACTATAGACTCATCGGTTGGTTTAGCAATGTCAGGTGCTTCTAACTTTCTACTTCTGTCCAGCAGAAATTCCAAAGGTTTATTCTCAATAATTGAATCTTCCTTGCCCTTCAATCCTCTTTTAATAGCAACCACATATAATTCTTCTGTCTTATATAGGTGCTGATACACCTGGCTGATACTCCAACTGTCCGAGTCTTTCTTCTGGTTTAATTGATCTCCGCTCACTCCATTAAGGATTCCAAGTAATTCGTCTCTTGTTTCTTTTAACTTTTGATTGATTTCTTGAAGTTCCATGGAAAACACTCCCTTTCCTTGATCAAAAGAATCCATAATTCCATATAACATCCTTGAATTCACAAAAGCGCCCCAGCCTTAGATAGCATTGATCTTAGGCTGGGGCGCTTGCTGCCTGCTTCTTCCATAATTATACATCCGATGATCGAAGGGCGTAAGCCACAAAGTGGTTGAAAAAATTTTCATGTCTCTGGCATATTCTACTTACTTCTTCTCTTCTCCGAATAGTACATACCGCTTTTGTACATTATTTCATCGCTTTGGCAAGCTCCGTAAAAATAACCCCGAGCGCGTGTGCGCCCGCATCCGGGTATCCGATGCTGCGTTCGCCTACCGTCCCCGCTCTTCCCATTCGGGCAACGATGTCTGCCGTCTTCTGCGCTCCGAGAACCGCTGCCTCTGCCGCCTTGATCGCTGCCGGCTTCATCTCTTCGCCCTGCTCTGCACTATGTGTCCAGGCATCCGCGAACGGCACGAGTGCATCGATCAATGTCTTGTCGCCGACGACCGCTCCTCTTCCGAACGATCTTTCGCCCGTATCCTGGATCCCTTTCACAACGGCCTGCATCATATCTGCGACCTCATGAACGGACAATTCCTGCTTCTGACCGGCAGATTTACTCGCTGCACGGAATGCGGATCCCCAGATCGGTCCGGAAGCCCCGCCGCAATGCTCCATGATGATCATCGAGCAGGCGTCGAGGAAATCGCCGATATCACGAAGATGGTGGGTCAGAATATCATCCCACTCCGCCTTGAGCTGCTTGAAGCCCTTAGCGACACTCATGCCGAAATCTCCGTCTCCGGCATGGGCGTCAAGCTCGCAGAACGGCACCTCGTTCTCGATGATGACCTCGCTCATTTGATCGATCAGATATACGATATTTTGCAAGGATAACCGGTTGTTCTTAATCACTGCTGCGTCAGCATCCGTATTGTTTTTATACGAAACTGTCCTCTCTGACTTTTGTTCAAGGATAACCTCGGTATAGTTCACGGGCTCAAAAGATCCCTTAACCGACAGTGCCGGCGTATCGCATGGCGCAGACAGCCACTTCTTGAGCGTCTCGTCCAGCTTCATGATCGTCACCGATGCGCCTGCCATATCGATGCTGGTCATATAGTTGCCGACAAATACTTTGAATACCCGCTTGTTCCGGGACGCCAATTCGCGCATCACGGAATTGTTCAGCAAGTACAACTCCTGCAGCGGCGTGCCGCCAAATCCATTGATTAATACGGCAACTTCGTGCTCCGCAGAATCATTCATCTGCAAGTTGTCCAGCAAAGACGTGACCATCCGCTGCGCCAGCTCATCTGCAGGAACGGCTTTCTCCCTGCGGATTCCCGGTTCGCCATGAATGCCGACGCCGTATTCCATCTCGTCAGCTTCGATATGAAACGTCGGAGTTCCCTTGGCGGGCACGGTACAGGAGGTAAACGCAAAGCCGATGCTGCGAACATGGTTAATCGCATGCTGCGCCGCTTCTTTCACTTCCGGCAGGGACAGTCCCGCTTCTGCGGCCGCTCCGGCTACCTTATGAACGAGCACCGTTCCGGCAACCCCTCTTCTCCCTACCGTATAGAGACTGTCTTCAACGGCGATGTCATCGTCGACCTTCACATAATCCACTTGGATACCGTCCTCGCTCGCAAGGTGGGCCGCATTTTTGAAGTTCATGATGTCGCCGCTGTAATTTTTGATAATAAGCAGCGTTCCCTTATTGCTCGCGGAGCTGCGGATCGCTTGATACACCTGAATTTGGGATGGGGAAGCAAACACATCGCCGCACACGGCCGCATCCAGCATGCCGCTTCCAACGAATCCGGCATGGGCCGGTTCGTGCCCGCTTCCGCCGCCGCTGATCAGCGTAACTTTATTGGGGTTGATTTCTTTTTTGGAAATCACTTTAAATTTAGGGTGGAACGCCAGCTCAGGATGCGCCAGCACGAGCCCATTGCACATTTCCCGAACCAAGGTTTCCGGCTTGTTCATGATTTTCTTCATCTTATATCTCCTTACTTAATTTGTATTGACGGCCCAACTGGTCAGCGGCCATAATCGCGGATGCTACCGTTTCTTCCGAAATCGGGAATGGCATTGAATGAATGGATTCCTCGGCAATACATGCCTTCTTGGCCACTTCCAGCAATTCCTCGTAGGTCACTTGCTCTACTCCGATATCCGCCAGGCATATAGGGAGACCGATCGACAGGCAGAAGTCCAGCACTTCCTTCATTTCCTCCCGGTCCGCATTCTCAAGCACCAATTGAGCAATCGTACTGAAGGCTACCTTCTCGCCGTGATAATAATGATGGGTTCCTTCCAAAGCCGTCAAGCCATTGTGAATCGCGTGAATCGCTGCCAAACCGCCGCTCTCGAAGCCTAGTCCCGATAACAGAATATTCGTCTCGACGATATTCTCCAAGGCTGGCGTCACGATATTTTGATCGCAGGCCAGTTTTGCTCTATATCCGTTCTCAAGCAGCGTGTCATAGCATAGCTTTGCAAGCCCCAGCGATGTAATCGTCCCTTTGGCCTCACCGCACACGCCTTCGCGAACGCCGCATGGCAAACCAGCATTAACATTGGAATACGATTGAGCCGTCGCTCTTGCTTCGAAATAGGTAGAGAGCGCGTCTCCCATTCCAGCAACAAGGAATCTAGTCGGTGCTTTGGCAATAACCGTTGTATCAATCATAACAACGCTAGGACTTTGTTTGAAATAAGCATAATCATCGAATTCGCCTTCCGGGGTATAGAGGACCGCCGAATGGCTTGTCGGTGCATCGGTTGCCGCAATCGTCGGGACAATAATCAGAGCCTCGCCTTCGGCTACGCATTTTGCCGTATCAATGGCTTTGCCTCCGCCGAGGCCAACCGTGCAGGCACATTGATGCTCCTTCGCCAAAGCTTGCAATCGGGCAACCTCCTGCCGGGAGCATTCCCCACGGAAGCCGCTTTCAACTAGCGTTATATTAAATTTCTGTTTCGTTGACTCCAGCTTGTCTTTCACCCGTGCAACATCATCAGGATGGGCAATCAGCAGAGCGGAATCTCCGAATGTCTTTACAAAATAGCCTAAATTCAACAGTTCGTTCTCACCTTGCACATATTTTGTCGGACTGATAAACGCCCTTCTCATTTTTCATTCCTCCTAGATTGACTATATGTATTATTATAGATTTCACTCATTAGGGAAGCATGAAACAATGAGATCGGAATAAAGCGTTTTCTTATCGTGTTTTTTTGTCATTCACATGGTAAATTGTATTATCTTGTCCTTTAGTAGAATTATTCGCTATAATATTCAATAGAATTTCTATTATGTTCATAGGAGAATATCGTCATGTCCAAATCCCGGTTCGATTTAGAAGAAATCATTGATTTGGAGAAGTGGGAGAAGCTGCAGGATTCCTTATCGCTCGTGACCAAAATGGCAATCCTTACGGTCGATTACAAGGGCGTTCCCGTGACCAAACACAGCTACTGTCAGCCTTTCTGCCAAGGCGTGCGCCAGGATGGCCATCTTTCGCAGTATTGTCAAAAATGCGACGCGCGAGCCGGTATTGAAGCGGTTCGCCAGAACAAACCATACATCTATCTGTGCCATTTCAACATTATCGATATCGCCATTCCGATCATCATCGATAACCAATATCTTGGTGCGATCATGGCCGGACAGCTTAAGCTCCGGGAACCTGACGCGCCAATGCTGGAGCAGATCGTGTCTCGGCCGCCCAATGTGGAGTCAAACCGGAAGTTTAAAGAACTCGAAGCGGACTACAACGCCCTGCCAATCTTGTCTTACGAGGAAGTAACGAAGTGTGTGGACTTGCTGCTGCAATTAAGCACTTATATCGTGGAGGAAGCGATTCAAAAGCATACCACGGTTGATATGTACAAAAAAGTGCTCACGGCTAACATGGACGCGCCCACTTCCGTTGAGACTTTTAACGAATCCGATCGTGCGGTCCGCAGCATTCAATCCATACAGCAGGAGCTGTCGGGTGCACTGATCGATACGAAATTGAAGAATGGCGCTGGGCGGTTTATCTCTTCGAATGCTGTGCTTCAACCCGCGTTCGACTATATTTTTGCGCACAAGCATGAGAATTTCAGCCTGAAAGAGATGGCCAAGCTTTGCCACATCAGCCCCAGCTATTTTAGCCGCACATTTACGAAGGAGACAGGGGAGAATTTCTCCGTCTTCATCGCCCGGCTCAAGATTGAATGGGCCAAGCAGCTGCTGGAATCAACCGATTCGCCGATCCATCAAGTGAGCGATGACTTGGGCTTCTGCGATACGGGCTATTTCATCAAAACGTTTAAAAAGTTCGAGAACCTCACCCCGGCCGTGTACCGGAACATGTATGCCGGGAGATCCGCTAAGTAATCGGCTTACCTGCTGATCATTCCATGTAAAACCCCTTCGTTCATGAACGAGGGGGTTTTACGATGAGTGTTATTCGGCCAAGGCCCGTTAAGGGACGTTATTCGGATTCCGGTAGTCATCCAATACAATCGAATATAATTTCAGATCTTCATGTTTCCCTTTAACGAGTATCGTCTGTCTTATTAAACCTTCATAGGTCATGCCGACCTTTTCCATCACTCTCGCTGAACCTAGGTTTAACGGTAGACAGCTTGCTTCGATTCTTACCAGCTGCATTCTGTCAAATCCAAAAGAGAGGATGGCCCTGATTACTTCGGTCATGTAACCGAGATTCCAATAATCCTTGGACAAGACATATCCCAACTCCGCCTTAGCATGATGGACGTTCCAAGCCATAAATCCCGAAGTTCCGATGATCTTTCCGGTTTCTTTGTCCACGATTCCCCAAGGGGCGACTGCATGATGATCATATTTCTGCAGCACCTTCGTTAAATAGATACGGGTATCTTCCATCGTTCGATGCGTCGGCCAAGCGGTATATCTCGATACGTCATCATCCGATCCGTATTGAAAGATATCTTGTTCGTCTTCGCTTCTTAATTTTCTTAGAATCGTTCTCTCTGTTTCCAATGTTGGGAGATCCGAAAAGATATCTTCGATCCGCATATCATTCACCCTCCAAGGCTTGCAAAATATCCTTTAACAAAGTTTTGGATATCGTGTCACGATTGAATTCATTCAAGCTGATGATACTTACTTCCTTCTGATATTTAATTTTATCTATTTCAGGGTGACTCTCTACGGGTATCGTCCCAAGAACAATCCGATGATCAGAAATAATCTCTTGTACTATTTTTTGAAAAGAGGCAGATAGCATTTGCATAAATCCCATTTCATCGATGACAATGATTTTCTTGGAGGACAAGGCGTCTTCTAGTATGTTCACGGCAAAATCCTCGAATGCTTCTACATCCATTCCGTATCTTCCAATACGGGTGCTGCTGGGACTATCTACATGTGCAATCTCGACGCTTTCCCCACTAACGGACACGCATTTGAAACCTATTCGATCACTCGAGTTCGTTATTTCCTCCGTATAGAATCCACCGCAAAGATCAGGGCCGAGGTGATGTACGAGTTCCTTGATCATCGTCGTTTTACCCATCCGAGGCTCCCCCGTGAGTAAAAATGCCGTTTTGACATTCAGCGGTTCCCCGTCCAATCTGGACAGCAGCTTATACCGAGGCGGGTTCAAATCCCAAGTCTCATACGGGGCCGAACTCTCTGCACGGATGGCATCAAACAAGCGTGATTTGATCTGAGGCCTTGTTATGTATTTATCCAGGTTCGTATCATCCAAGTCTACAAATTTCGCTTCCACAATTTCTTCAGGTTGAATGGTTATTTCTCCGCTGACGTATTCCGCATGAAAAACGACGGACAAGACATGAAGCCTCTCGTTGTAATAAACGCCGGATATGCCTACAGGGCGTATCACCATTCCCGTTTCCTCCAGAAACTCCCGGCACACCGCTTGATCCAACGGCTCGCCAGCATCTACGAAGCCACCTGGCAGTTCCCACGTATCTGAACGCAAATGCGTACGAACCATTAGCACATGTCCATCCTCATTCTTCACTAAAGCTGAAACAGCAACGAAATGTTTGGACTGTTCATGCATCGTATAACACCACCCGTTTCATGACTGATGTTTCGCTCCAATGACTAATCTAGTGTAATTATCGATCGAATCAAATGATTCCATAATTATACATCCGATTAACCAAGGGCGATAGCCCTGCGGCTTGAAGTGAGGTTGATTTCATATTCCGATTTCCTGCATTCTCACCATAAGTTTCTGGGCCCTGCCATCCATATCCGTTCCCACAAACTTGGGAAGCTTGAGTTCACTTACCATTTTCCCATCGCGCATAAACATGATGCGCTCCGTCCGCGCTGCAACTTGTGCATCGTGAGTGACAAGCATGACCGCAGTACCGTCTGCATTGATTTCAGAAAATATGTCCATGATTTCCTGAGCGGATATGGAGTTGAGTGCCCCCGTAGGCTCGTCGCCGAAAATAATTCTCGGGCTGTTCACTAGCGCCCGGCATATTCCCGCGCGCTGAAGTTGACCACCCGAAACTTGGGTAATGCTGCGTTTTTCAAGCTCTGCAATGCCTACCCTTTTCATAAGCTCTTTTGCCTTGAGTGAAATTTTCGCCGCGTTTTTCCGGTTATCCCGCATGGATGGAAGAATGATGTTGTCGAGGATATTCAGATTTTTCAGCATCGTCGGCTGCTGGAACACAAAACCCATTTTGGATCTGCGTAGATCTGCAAGCTCACTCTCCCCAAGCGTCGATAAATCTTTACCATCAAAAACGACTTTTCCGCCATCCACGCCATCCGTCCCGCTCAGTGCAAACATTAGCGTTGACTTTCCCGATCCAGATGGTCCCATAACAGCAACGAACTCGCCCTCGTTAATATAGACGGACACCCCGTCCAGAACATTACGCTGTTCGTCGCCCTCGCCGAAAGATTTTACGATATGATCACCGATAATCATCTTTTCCATATGCCTACTCCTTCATATATTCGGATATTTTTATTTTTCCTGCCCCCGATATGCCGATGATCGTAGCGATAAGTACCGAGGCTATCATCATAAGCGGGCTATACAGATACGCCGAAAGCGGATGGACCGCAAAATGAAACGTCGACGCTCCAAACGAAGAGATAACCGCACCCGCAAGCATTTCTCCGAGCGTGTTTGCCAGGAGAGTTCCGAGAACAATACCGACAATCAGAACAAATACCAAACGCGAAGCATATTGCAACTTCATGTCCGAGTTCGTAAAACCGAGGGCTTTCATAACGGCAATGGGATATCTGTCCTTAGCAATAAGCATTTTCATAAACAACAGTGTAATCAGTACCGATATCATCAGCGCAATAGCCATAGCAGCGTGAGAGGCCTTCTTAACAGAATTTATCGTTGAACCGAATGTCTGTGCAATAAATTCATCAATGTCTGAAATCTTGGCAAAATCAAACCTATCCGCAAAGTCCGAAATCCTCGCGGCGGCAAGAGATTTATCCGAAAGTTCAGCGGAGATCATGCTCCACATCATATCCGCCGAATTGTCGGTGAATACCGCCTTTGCGGTTTTGCCGCCGTTGGTAATGTCGGAATATATTCCGCTTACCGTTAGATTCTTCTCCCGGCCCTCCATCACCAGTGTAATGACATCACCGACCTTCTTGCTCAGCTCATCAGCGTTCAAAGCCGACAGTGCAATTTCATTCTCTGCGGCGGGTGCTCTGCCTTTGGAATAGGCAATTGGGAATATGGAATGGTCGCCAAGTTCGACCTTTATGTTTTCCTCTGAACCGTCTTCTGTTTTGATTTTAAATGCCTTTGTTGTAAGGACGGCAACCTTAGATATGGCACGGTCGTTGTTCATCGCATTTCGTAGTTCAGCCGTTTTCTCTGAAATGTTATCCGTCTGCTGTATGTCAGCACGTATATCGTAGTTTCCGATCCCCATATATTCGATAAAGCTTGTAGATGAAATGGTGTTGTACAGATTTTGTGGAACTATCATGATAAATGCAGAAATCACCAGTACCGTTAGGCTTGTAGCATAAAGCTTTTTCCGTGCGAGAACGTCTTTGATACCGAGGAAAGCATTCGTATTCAACAGCCTGTTTCCACTTAGATTAAAACGTTTCGCGCCTGTGTTTTTTTCCTGCGAAGTACCAAAGCGTATGGCTTCTGCAGCGGATATGTTCCGAAAGCGCTTCAACACTCCGCTTACGAAGGCGAGCATGGCAAGGAATACAAGCAGTATGCCGATGATTCCGAACAACAAAGCATAAGAGGAATTTTCACTTTCCCCCATATAAAGCCGTATATTTTCAAGAAGTATGCCTTTGAACATAACCGACAGTGCAAAACCGAGCATACTACCCACCGCGGCAATCGCTGCGTACTTCGCAAGATACATCTTCTTTATGTCGGAAACACGCAGCCCTATTGCCTTCATCACGCCAATCTCACGATAGTCGTCTTCGATTTTCGCCAGGAGCGTAAAACGTATACACATCAATGCGATGGCCACGACAAGCGCGCTCACAAGAAGTATAACCGCGATCATCATCCCATCGGAAAGTGCGTTCATCATTTTGAAAAGCTTATATGTAACGGTTGGTCCGTTTGCTTCAAGGCCTGCGGAGGCATAAGCCGCTTCAAATGAACCGAGCTCGGACAAATCCTTTAATCTAAACTCAATCAGATACTCCGTGCTGCCGAGGCTCTTAATTTCCGCGTAATCATGTTTATGTACAAGAAATCTCTTGGAGGAGGAGAGCGCAGAGTTCATCTGTGAATCCCGAAGGAATCCTGCAACGATAAACTCCTTCCCGCTAATAACCGCCTTATCACCGACCTTGGTGGTACCATCCTTCATATAGCTTACTGGAACATACAACTCGCCGATGGCGGGATTAATGATGCTACCGTTGAGATCAAGAAGATAATCGAATTTTTGGCTCTGCATGCTAAATCCGTTATCCTGGACACTATTCGCAAGTGAATGTTCGCCTAATCGTATCCGCGCACCGTCCATATTGAGAAATTCCATCACCTGAACATCATCCACATTGTGATGTTGCTCCGCAAAAGCTGAAAGTCGCGCAGAATCTATTTCACCGGAATGCATCTGCATAAAATGCGGGGTTTTGGCTTGTGTCATCAATGTGTTCAGCGCACCCGAGAGATTGACGACGAGGATCGCCGCGAGCGAAACAAGCATAGCCGCAGCAGCAACAAATATCATGGTTGTTAGCGTAGTGGCCTTGCTTTTTAAAAGATCATTGCGGATTATTCTGGAGTACATAAGACACCTCTGTTTCAAGCATTTTAACCGACTTTAACTTATACAGAATGACGAAAGACTTCCCTGATTTATTCAAGGCTGCTTTCATCTCCTCCACCAAACATCTGCATAACGTCCATAAGACTTCCGCTTGCTGCACCGAGCAGCCTCTCGACATTGAAAACAAAGGCCAGAACACGCTTCCCTCGTTCCTTGTCCGTCATAGCAACCATATCGTCATCAAACACGGTATTCGCATAGATCACCACCATTTCCATGCATTCATACGGGTACGGCGTGCTGAACATCCCCTGCTCGATGCCTTCGCGGATGATGCCCGTCAGAATCGACGGAACGCCATGGATGATGACCTTTTGAATCTTCTGATGCATTAGCGCATTCTGCGGCTTGTGAATATGCTCCATGATTTCCTTGCTGCTTCCATTTTCGTCGCTGCCACTTATGTTCAATGCCATCACAACGCGGATGATGCGCTCAACTACAGGTATGCTCTTGTCCGCGGCAATTACCTGTGCTCCTTCCAACAGCCGGACGGTATACCGGTCAATCAGCGCATCCATGATATCCTCCTTTGACTTGAAGTGATGATACAAGGTTCCACGCGCAATCCCGACCATTTCGAGAATTTCGTTTGTACTTGTGCCGTCAAAGCCCTTCTGACCAAAAAGCTCCTCCGCCGCGTTAAGGATTTCGTTCCTGCGTTCTTCCGCTTTTTTTACGACTCGCATGATTCCCCCTCCTTTTCTAGACCGACTGTCTGTCGGTAATATAGTAACATGCTTCTTGTTATTGTCAATATGCTGTTAAATGAATCGATGAGGTTTTCTTAAAACAGTATTAATCATACGTTCAATCGGTATAAGGAACTTCTTTGTCGAATGGTTCAACTAATCATACAAAAGCAGCCCATCCTCTCACGAGGAATGAGCCGCTTTTGGGTTCTTCATTTCATTCAACTATCTCAGTATTACTGTCTAATTACGAGGATGTCTTGAGGCGGTCTAGCAGTTCTTTGGATTTGGGATATTTCAGCGTCCGTAAGATTGCGTCCTACAACAATGAACGAAGATGTCACATTGTTAAAGTTAAAATTCGCCAAGTTCGCTACGTTTTGGCTGCCACGGAACACACGGAACGCTCCCTGAAAGTTAATTCTCGAAAACAATACAAGCGTTATTTCAGAGCTCTGCGCAACATTTCTGAGTCGGAAACTCGAAAGAACATTGTCAAACCGAAACGCTCCAAGGTCTCGAACCGCAACGCCTCCTCGTCTGAAGAGAATCCGACGAACGGAAAAATTAGTGCCTGACCAAAGCGCAAGACGTACATCACTGTTTGCCATTTATATCACTCCTTGTTTGGGAATGATATAGTATATTACCAGAGTTATAGAATGGTTAAAGACAAAAATACCCGTTTAATCGTTTGTTTTCGGATTCTACTTCCCTACCTTTCCTTAGCTATTCTCTCAAAGATATTCATCCCTTAAAAGACCATAATACACAAGGTCTATGCTCCACCATATGAACCGGCATGCCTACACCATTGTCCTTGATGCGGATTACAGCATTTTCTCCTGTGTCAGCAATCTGTACGGCAATAGCTGTTTATTCCTTTTTTGGGTGACCGGTTAAGGATGAGACGACTTTTTCAAGTAGACTTCCAATGCCCGTATGACGACTTCTTCATGGATCCCGCTCATTGTATGTATTCGTTTTGCCCATTCCTCGATATCCTTCAGCTGAGGCTCCACTTTTCGGCCTTCCTTGGAACTTAGGTAGCTTTCGTAATTATCGAATTCCCAATGGAGAACCTGCTGATCCGTAAAAATCCGCTTTTCCACAAGCGGATCGCTGAACAGGCGCTGCGTTTTTTGCCCCGCTTCGATCAATGCCTCATCGGATATGGGCGTCAAGTCGAATTCTTGGCTGCTTTCCTTTCCGTTTGGTCTTCTGTAGGTTACCCAGAGACGATTCGCTTGGGTGTTCAGTTTAATGAACGAACCTGGAAAAAAACCATCCACAAACTCTTCCGTATACGCTTCATGGCCCGGTTCCAACAAAATAGGCTCAATCCATTGATCTCCAAGATCGCAGAAATATTTGTGGCCCTCTTCGTTGACGGCGACCACGGCGACATGCAAATGCTCCGTTAGCACTCCATAACAGGGTACTTTGTTCTGTCTGAATTCATCGATTAACCAAATCGCCAAATCAAAACAATTGCCCGACGTTCCATATAATGCTCGATGCTCTTTCATGACATCCGTTGTTCGTTGTTTACATTCCGGGTCGATTAGGCTGTGCCAGGCTTTAGTTAAGGTTTCCATTGGAAAGTCGTTGAACTTCCTCCATACCTGCATGATATCTTCAGTCGCGCGCATATCCCTTCCTCCCTTCGCAGCTACTCATCCATGATACATGTTCGGACATCCATTCCTATTCTTTCGGATAATAAATTTCCGTTACGCCATTCGGCTGCAAGGTGTCGTTAAATGTTTCAAATCGTGCCTTGGCTGCATTGACGCCATATTTGTTCCGATGATCGGTTTCGCAGAAATACTGCCAGAATGAACAAATATGTTTCTCTTCAAACCGGAAAACCTCGTACTCCTCTTCCGGAAGATTCAATGATACCATGCCCTCCGGGATATCCCCGATACGACTTACCATCAATGCTACCGTCATCTTCGACCCGTCATCATGGATCACCATGTACGTATTCGGATCAGCTGTTTGATGCTGTATTTCATCTCTTCTGGCTTTAAGGGTTGCAAACAAGCGCTGTTCGTCCTCGTAAGACTGTGGAAGTTGATTCTGAACGCCGATTAACCATCGATTACCTAAACGTTCTCTTCGAACCGACCACAGGTCTTCCATACGGACTTGGCTGATCTCCGTCATTTTATATCCCCTTTCTAATTCCCATTTGCTGTGCACTACCGTTTTCGGATCCTTCCATTCCTCATGCGGGAGCTAGTAACACCATTATATTCCAAAAACCGCAAGACCCCAATATGAAAAATGCCCCACCTATAAACAGGGGGAAATAGGGCGCTGCACTGCTACTCCTAATGAATGTAAAAAAGGTCTTGACCGGTATAAACACCGGACCAAGACCCTGTATGCTAGGCTATTTATAAACTTTACTGGTTGATTTGGCCGCCATCCACGGTATATATGGATTGCGTGACATAAGAGGCATCGTCAGACAGCAGGAAAACGGCGACGTTGGCTACCTCTTCCGCTTCCCCGTATCTTCCGAGCGGAACGGCGGCGCCAAATGCTTTTCTTGCACCTTCCGCATCCTCAGGAACGGTGTTTTTCTCAATTTGGCGCATCATGCGCGTATTGATCACCCCAGGCGCTACGGCATTCACTCTGACGCCGAACGGAGCAGCTTCCAATGCTACCACTTTCGTCATGCCGATCACGGCATGCTTGGAGCTATTGTATCCGACAAATCCCGGCGAACCGATAAGGCCTGCACCGGAGGAGGTATTTACGATGCTGCCATATCCTTGTTTTTTCATCACCGGCACAACGTATTTCAATCCAAGGAAGGCCCCCTTCACGTTGACATTGAAGACCATTTCAAAAGTCTCGGTTGGATAATCCTCTACATTTGCGGTGATTCCTTCGATCCCTGCATTATTGAAAAAGCCGTCGATTTTGCCAAACTTCTCGACCGTGGCATCCACATAGGCTTTGACTTCCTCTTCTATGGCGACATTGGCTTGCAGCGCAATCGCTCTGGAATCATCCAGACCCAAATCGGAGAGCACTTGTTGGACGGCTTCCAGGTTCAAATCGACCAGGGCAAGGTTGGCACCTTGCTCCGCCAGCTTTTTCGCGGCTGCCGTTCCGATCCCGCCTGCTGCGCCAGTAATTACAATCACTTTTCCATCAAATTTGCTCATGGTGTATACCTCCTAGTAAGATGTCATGATTCTCTCTACGTCTAAGCTCACCCATTATTGGGCTGTATATCCACCGTCAACCGTCAGGGTATTTCCCGTCATGAATGAAGAGTCATCCGAAGCCATAAACAGAACAGCCTTTGCCATTTCTTCAGCTTGTCCCAGACGCTTCATGGGAGTGGCCGCTGCCAACGCTTGCTTGCTCTCCTCCGGAATGATCGGTGTGTCGATAAAGCCCGGGCATAGTGCGTTGATCCGGATATTTTGCTCCGCATACTCCAGTGCCAGGGAACGCGTCAAGTTAATAACCCCGCCTTTAGCTGCATTATAGGCTGCGGAACCAGGCGAGCCGACCCAGCCGTACATGGATGCGGTATTGACGATCGTGCCTCCGCCAGCTTTTAACATTGCACGGATAGCTTCGCGTGCCACCAGGAATACGCCGTCCAAGTCCACGTTTACGGTGTTGCGCCACTCGGAGTACTCCAGATCATGCGAAGAATGAACGCGCCCAATCCCTGCGTTGTTAAATACAACATCAACTTTACCGAAGGCGTCAATCGCTTGTTTGAAGATGCCCGCTACTTCTTCCTCACTTGTGATATTCGCTTTGACGAACAGCGCCTCGTGATGATTCGCTTTCAGTTCGGCTTCAAACGCCTTACCTTTTTCCTCATTTAAATCAACAAGCACCACCTTGGCTCCCTCTTCAACGAAGAGGCGTGCTGTTGCCGCACCGATGCCGGATGCACCACCGGTAATTACAGCTACTTTGTTTAGTAATTTCCCCATCTTGGATACCCCCGTATAATGAATTAAAATAGTACTATATTAATTAGAAGCAATTTAAGATATTAAATTTAGTACTATTTTTGCTACAATTCAATTGTACTATTCTGTTCACATTTCACAATCATTAACCTGTTATGAAGTGTCGATCTAGTCAACACTTAGAACAAAACTGTCTTTTTGGGGGGCGCTCTTTTCGTGAATCATGAACAAATCGTGACATCGGCGCGAAAAAATCGTACGAAAGAACATCTGAAATCCGCCTTTATTCAACTTGTAAAAGAGAAGGGATATCATGCCGTGACGGTGAAAGACATCGTGGATAAGGCTTCTTATAACCGCAGCACCTTTTATGTCCATTACCAGGATAAAATCGAGTTAGCCGAGGATTTGCTGGCCTCCATGCTACGTGGCCTGGAAGAATCGGTGGGCAAGCCTTACATCCCGGGGCACAAAGTATATACGGCAAACCTCAGTGCGCCGTCCTTCAATATCGTTGCCTACATTTACGAGCATCGGGATTTTTTTGAGCTGATTAAATACGAGGATACCTTGCCGGGACTACACACGGAATTCCCTCAAACGATTGTAAAAATCTACAAGGAACGATTTATATTCGAAACGATTAACCATACTCCGGTTAACATGGATTACTTTAAACGGTACACGGCCTACGGCTTCCACGGACTGATTCTGAACTGGATCCGAAACGATTTCAGGGAATCCCAGGAGGATTTTATTAAAGAGGTCATTGATTTAACGAGGACGCATATATACTCGGTGGAGTATGTGAGGGAGTAAGGTGGACGGAGCAACAACAACTCAAACCTTTATTGAGCCGCAATGCTGCATAAAAAAGTCCGGTAGGGGGTAACGATGGCACCTTCCGGACTTATTCGATCTATTATTTTCTAGCAGACGTGTGCGGGATCGCTACTGTCAAGTATTCTTGATCCAATATCTTTTAACTACGTTTCCGTCTTCCTCTATGTAATCGGTATCCGGCTTCCCACCATTTTTGATAATGGTTCTTTCAGATCCCACATTACCGGCATCACAGACAACTAAGACATCGTTTATCCCCAGTTTCTTAGCCTCAATCAAGGACAATTCCAATAGTTTCGTCGCATAGCCTCTTAATCTTGCTGACGGGCGGATACCATAGCCAATATGCCCGCCAGCATGATACAAATGTTCGGTTAGTTGATGTCTAATATTAGCCGCACCTAATACTCTATGATGATTATCGACTAACCAAAAGGTTGAATCTGCGACCCAGCCTTCTTTTACTCCAATCCCCTCCTCTTGATTAGAGAGCTCCTGCAACATTCCCTGAAAATCACTTGGATCCTTACTTATAACCCAAGGAACCATATCCTCACCGGATTCTCTCCATTCTTGATAAAATGATAAGTAGTCATCTTTCAGCTCTAGCTGAGGCTTAACTAAGCTTACATCGTTCATATGTTTCAACGCCCTTTCATGGTTTTTATGTTCTTCAAACGGGAATATAGTACAAAATAGGCTGCCCTAAAAGGCAGCCTATTCTTGATATTGTGTTTACTTGCTGGCGGAGAGAATGAATTTTTCAAGCGCCCCTGTATCGGTAATACTGTGATTACATGCTTGGCTATCCAAACATACGTATTGGCCAATGAACGAAAGATTATCCGGTGAAGCAACGGTCGGCTTGGTCTTGACCGAGAACAAGGCAAGCTCTTGATGCCGGTTGCAGAACAGACAGTACCCTTTCTTGTTGGTCGGCGTAATTCTTCCCTCAATCCCGATGAATCTTCCTTCGAACGGATATACGATAAATAACTTGTTAGTGGCTATATCCACCCAGCCCAAATACGTTACATATCGAAAGTCGATCGATTGCAGATCCGGAACTTTCAGCTTCTTATTTTTAGGAAATAACTTCTGAATCTGTTTCAGCGTAATCGTCGGATAAGGCTCCAGATAAGGTTCTAATCCGTTAAGATATCTCTGGAAATCATCGGCCTTCTCGATGGTCGATATTTCTCCCAGCATCCGCTTCTGATCCTCTGTCAGAGCCGGAAATGTTTCCATAATGTTCATTACGGAACGATACCTGACCGTTTCCAAAACTTTTCTATCCGCGATCGTTCGCAATGTTTTCAGAAGGAAATCCGATTGTTTTTTAATCACATTAAACTGGTGGTTTCTAATAAATGGTGTACTCATAGCTTTCAGCCCCTTATTTTTATTAAAAATGAAGGTGCAAAGCCTGTTATTAGAAACGATAAAGTTAAGGTTGGGCGATCGAATTCATCCTATCGCACCCCACGCAAAGTATCGCCCCAGATCAGGCTTTGCATGAGGACTTCCTAGCTAATGAGCAATCCAGCATTGCCATCGGTATAACCCCCAATCACATATCATACGCAAAATTATAACAGGAAGACCCAAATGGCGCAATTTATTCCGTTGGAATGGGACACCGTCTATCTCAACCTTAAAATCTATTTAATGGTGTCATACAAGTCTGCTTCCATATGATTCACTTCCCCATGTCCCCATTCATCCGAAATCTCCAGATGCCAGGATCTAAGCAGTCGTTCATGGTTATTTTCTAGTATCCAGTGATGGAGCTTTTCATATGTATTTCTAATTTCGTAATTAGGCCCCTTGTGTTGTTGGACTGCATATTTTTGTTTTGGAATGACTAAAGAAACCATCCCTTCAGGAACTTGTTTCATGTCATTCACCTCAACGCATACCCAATAACCATCTTCCTCTTCCGATACATCCTCAACCATGAATGCACCAACAAGTCTTACCGGCTTTACGACGTCACGAATCTCATGCAATCTTTCTTTAAGTTCAACAGAAGCCTTGGGGATCTCATTGACATACTGATCACCTGCACATACTACTCGTATGCCGACTAGTTTCATTTCAAGGAGCTCGACTACTTTCACAGGGCTCACTCTCTTTCGTTGAATTTTTATTTATAATGGCCAGATGCGTGAAAATGTTGTTAAATGAAGCATTTGTATTTCTTGAGTTACCTTGACGCTTGTTCCTTCTAGAATTCAATATATACCGGCTCATCAGCTCGTCTTAAGCAAGCTTCGATTCTCTCTCTAAAATTCATATAGGTTACCATATTCAATGCTTCATCCATTGGAAAGAACCCTGATTCAAGACTTTCTGTTGTAGCTACCGGTGTACCCCCAACGTATTTAGCAAGAAATAATGTATTACAAATACTCTCCTTCACATTTTGGAATATCCCGCAAAACCTTATAATCTCAATATCCACTCCAGCTTCTTCTTTGGTTTCCCTGATTGCTGCTTGTGCCAAAGACTCTCCAACTTCAACCACTCCACCTGGCATCTCCCAGCCTCTTTCCGGGCCCCGGATCAGTAATATTTCATTTTTATCATTCAAAACAACCGCAGCAGCAGAGACAAAATGTTTTGGTAGATTCATCATATTTCTCCTTGTATAAATTTCTTCAATATAAAGTCAATTTAGGTTAAGTGACTCGCTGACTGCTTTACTCACCAAACATGTTTTCCATTGGCTCTTTGCAATGCTGGTAACCATTCTTTTTGTAAAAATCAACACCTTCATCACTGGGCCATACAATAATGAATTCATATTTGTTTTCTTTTGCCCATTCGTTGATTTTTGATATTAATTTACTTCCTATTCCTTTACCTCGATAACCAGGTTTCGTATACACATTCGTCATATATGCAAAGGGATGTGTAATTCTCCCTGGTCTCGGTACCTTGTGAATAAGTTCTATATAGATGTTGGACACGACCATGCCGTCTTCTTCAGCAACCCAAATACTCCAAATATCACTTTGAAAAGCATTTAATAAAAAATCATAACACTCCTCGTAGAAATCACTATAGGTTTCATTTTTTAATTTTCCATCTAAATCGTCTTCCAGTGTAAAATCCCATCTCATTTGAATGAGTTGATCCATATCTTCCTTAGTCGCAATTCTAATTATCATAAAATCACCCCGGAATACATTAAAATCACTTCACCTTTCAACTAAGATAAAGAGATCTCAGTATGCTAGTTCCCACAGCGTGAAAGCAAAATGTTACTACTTTGTACTGAACTCCTGAATGTATTTCTTTGAATCTTCCCTGTATCTCTCCGTGTAATTATTCTTGGAATATTCACTGATTACTTTTCTCCAAAAAGATATGGCAGATGTATTACTCTCCATTTGAGCTACTTTCCAATTTGCTTTGAATAACTCAAATGCCTGTTTGGCTGCGGTGTGGCCTATCCCAATTCTTCTATATTTCTTCAAAATCATAAAATCATAAATTACATGCGTTGGGTCTGGATCCGTATCAAAGTTTTCAAAAAGCACAACCAAGAACCCTACAATTACTCCTGAAGATAAAATGAAATACGGGTTCCATCTTGGGTCGCCTCCCCAGTAGAAATCAATATTCACCCCAAAAGTTCCATCATCATTTAAATCCTGATTCGTATATCGACTAAAATCATAATAATAAAATTGATACATGTTCGATAATGTTTCTTTCTCTTGAACTGTAACGGGAAGAAGTTTGATTTCCATAACGCCTCCTTTTATCACCCTATTATTTCTGAAAGTTTCGTAGGTTCGGTTTACAGATCCGGTTTACCTGGTTTCCAACCTATTTCTTGTGACCAAATATGTGCCTTTTGTATGATCTCCCACACAATCGGACCTTTGCCTTCAACATATTTTTGTCTTTCATGTTTATATAATCCCATTAACCGGTGTTTCCATTGATTTTATATTTCAGATTCACAGTCAAACCCTCATAATATTTAAATTTACAGATTTAAAAACTGGAAGACTCCTCTTATTTCTCCGCGATTCCCATGATCCCTCGCTTAAATTGATTCCGTTTATTATCGTATAAAGGGAGCATCTACTTTTTCAGAAAGTAACTCTTTATAAGTTTTCACTTTCCTAAACGTATTGCCCATCATTTCTTGATTACGATATTTACGAATTTCATCCAGATCAAATTTTGCAATAAATACGCCTTCCGACACATTATCCGCCAGCATAATGGTGTTATCGACCGATTTCCCATCAAGATCCCACATCATTGGACTATAGGCACAAGAACATCCCGCATTTTCACCAGGAGGGTTCGCCATCGCAATACCAACCATATTTTCATATGCTCTTGTTGAAAGTGCCTGTAATCTAGGCTCCATGGTTCCACAATCATTGGGAACCAAAATGATTTCTGCCCCTTTTAACATCAATACTCTTGCGCTTTCCGGGTACTCTCTGTCGTAACAAATCATGACCCCAATCTTCACACCGTCAAAATCACATACTTTAAATTCAGTACCAGGCTCAAGCATACGTTCAGTATCAAAATGGACTTTGCTGTACTTTAATAAAATTTCACCTTTACGATCAATTACAAATGCTGAATTTTGAGGACGCTTTACCCCTTTTGTAAAACCCGTGATGACAATTCCAATAGATAATTCTTCAGCAATTTCTTGAAAAGCTTTTAAGGCTGTACTATTTTCGTCTAATGCCGCCTCATACCAAGCTTTGAAGTCAGGATGATTCTCTATCTCTTCTTCGGGGAGCTTGGTTTCAACGATGTCGGGAAAGGCATATGCTGTTATCCAACACTCCGGAAATAATACAATATCTGCTCCAAGCTCTTTGGCTTTTTTTACGTAGCTCAATCCAATTTCCGTATTTAGTTTTTGATCAGGTTCACTGCAATTATATTGCACGGTTGCAACTGTAAAGGTTTTCATCATTCTACACCTCACTTTATAATCTTTTTTACCGTCACTTCTTTCAAAGATTTACAAGTTGCTCTTTAAATTCTTAACTAAATAAATTAATAGATCATCTAACGCTTAGCAAATTCTTGATCCAACAATTCAGCTTCTTCTAATGTAGTTAGTCTCTTTATATTTATGATGTCCCTCATGTTTTATCTCCTTCTCGGAACTCATTCACGAAACGCTCAAGCCTTAGATACATGTCGGGGCTAAAACCTGCCATCAGCCAAGCTTTAGCCCCGAATACATGAAATCTACGCGCATGCTCGACATCATCATAAATGTGCATGCCGCTTAACCCGCTTGCATGCTTTCTACTTATAGACCGTTTACACATCTTCAAGCTAACTTAATGACTGTGCTGCAAAATGGTAAAACGCCATGGCATCCTCTCCGGTGGCAAAACCGGCCTGTGCTATCTTGTCGCTGCCTCCGCCTTTACCGCGATAATCGGCCAGATACTGCTTCAAGAACGCACCGCAGGCAAGTCCGCTCTGTCCTCCCTGGGCGAGGACAACCTTTTGGTCCGCGTTGGATACGAACAGCACGATAACGTCAGTTTCTTCGGTGAGTTTGGCCGCCAGGTTCTGCATATCCTTCAGCGGCTTGTCCGCAAAAACATGTTTGATCAGGCTGCCTTGACGTTCGGCCAATAGCTTCCCGGCCAGGTAAGCGTCATTCTCGGCCTTCACGGCGTTCAATTCTGTCTGGAGCTGCTTCTGCTCCTGGTCCCATTTTGCAATCCGATCCAGAATCTCTTCCTTTGCGGTATTAAACCTAGCCGAAAGGCTGCCGAGAATCTCCATTCCGGCATTAAATTCTTTTAACGCTCGATATCCGCATTTAAAATAGAGACGCATATGCCCCTTCTGCTTCTCGGCTCTCAGCAATTTGATCATTCCGATCTCACCGGTTGCAGATACATGTGTACCGCCGCAGGCGTTATATTCGATACCTTCGATTTCTACGATCCGGATATCGTCGGTTACCTTCGGCTGCTTCACCAGCGGCAGGGCGGCAGCCTGCTCCCGACTCACAACATAATTCGTTATTTTTCGATTAAGGTAAACCTGATCATTGACTTCCAACTCCAGCATCATCAACTGGTCCTGAGGCAGGTCAGATCGGGCGATATCAACGGTGGCGTAATCCTGACCCAGGTGGAAACTGAGCGTTTCCGCCTGGCATACTTCCAGACATATGGCAGACAGGAGATGCTGGCCGCTATGTTGCTGCATATGGTCGAATCTTCTATCCCAATCCAAACGGCAGCCAACCTCTTCTTTCTCAGGAAAACGCTCGACTTTATGCAGAATTTCCCCTTCCTCCTGAACGACATCAAGAACGGGAATTTTATCGATCCACCCTAGGTCACAAGGCTGCCCTCCGCCGTGCGGATAAAAGGCCGTCTCCTCCATTACCAGATAGGTTCCATCCTCCCGCTCCAGTTTTCGTGTTATTCGTGTCTCCCACTCCCGAATATGAGTGGATTCGTAATATAACTTCTTTGTCATTTTCTTGTCCTCGCAGTTCTCAGGTTAAATTAACTTTAGTCACAGCTTGCTGGCACTCAATAGTTTTAAGTACATTCTACTTCTTCTTCCCTTTTTCTTGAAACTAAAATCATGCTGACTATACTTAATAATAGAACAGCAAAAAACATATACAAGGTAATTGGGTCTCCTCCAGATGGAACTTCATCTGCTACATATCCCGAGATGATCATATTTACTCCTGATACAGAACTAGAAACAACCGCCAACATACCGACAGCATATTTATTAACAACAGTTTTTTTCAATAATATTAAAATCAATGTGATTAGCAAACTAAAAATAAAAATACTCATAGAAAGTTTTATATAATAAAAAACATCTACTAACATGAATTCAGCTCCTATAAAGTCTTCTCGAAAATGTATAGATCATCTTCTTCTCTGACTTTGGTGAATCCGCACATGGTGTAGAAGTGATGATTTTTGACACTCCAGCTAGGAGTATCCAACCACCATTTTGCGCTATCCGGAAAACTTCCTTCAATTTCTTTCATTACTTTTTTACCGATTCCTTGATTCTGATATTTTGGGTCAATAAAAATTCGCCCTAGATTATGTACTTGATTGCTTTCTATAAATATCATAGCTCCCCCAATTATTTCTCCATTATAGAGCACTTTAAAGTACTCACAATTTAGCATCATCTCTTCTTGCCAACTTATGGAGTCATATCCTAGTGGACCACAGATTTATTTAAACGAATGCATGAATTGTTTATAACGTTTTGGTCATAAAGAAACAACCCAGCCTGAGACTGTTCTTATCTTAGGCTGGGTATTTGTTGTCTGAGCTTCTTCCTTACACCTCGGGAAAAAATGTCGTTAAAAGCTATCTCTCTCCTGTATCTTGAAGAGAAGAATAACCTTCTTATCTTAGCTCCAACGGAATTAGCCAATGCGGGGTCACTTGCCTGACTTCAGTTCATGAAACACGTCAGGGAGACAGTCATTCCCCCTTAAAACCAACCATAGTACGATGCCGTCCAATGATATTGAATTGATTTAGTTCAGTTACTTGATTAAAGAAACCTTTAATCTCGATATGAGGTTCTTCTAAGTCAATATTACGGTTTCCTTCATACATTTCCTTCGGAGCAAATACAGTAAGAAGTAATTCTTCTCCTGGATCAATATTGAGTTTATTATTTCTAGCCTCGATCTTAAAATCATTCCCTTTAGCACCGTTTTCAATTTTTATGGGAAAACTTAAATAAACATTATTTTGTACTATAATATGACTAGTTTTGTTCTGTAATTTTAGTGTGAACATTGTTCCATTTGATTCTTCTTTTTGTTCAACTAATTCTAAACTTATATTGTCAATGTCGTCAGTAGTCATTTCGTTGTTATTACTACAACTTACGCTAATTAGTAAGCACAAGATGACGGAAATGATGAATATTGGTTTTCTATACACTTTCTGAATCCCTCCCAAACTTCCTTATTCTTTTAGGCGGATAGTCTGACGACATTAATTCACTTTGTAAAAATACGGCCCACACATGTCTTCATGGGTATTCACATACGTCCAAGTAAAGTTTTTATCAAAAATATATATATCTTGTTGAGAATCAAAATCCTCCGCGACTATGGCATTTGCGTTACTGTATAGAAATACATCGGGAGAGTTTTGGTACATTACATATAATTCATCTTTTATTTCAGTATTAAAAGCATTTCTTGCTGCATTTTCTTTCAAACAACCTTGTATTTCGTAACTAAAAATATGCCACTTATATTGACTGTAATAAATGCTTTCTTTTACATCTTCACTAATGTTTAGTGTAAATGTCTTATCCCATCTATCCATAATTTCTGTTGCTCCATCAAATACATCTGAGATGTTTACAGCTTTTTCAATTAACTTTTCAATCAATTGAATCTCTTTTCTGATCAAGTTCTCTCCCCCCTAAATAAGTGTAAATACTTTATTATACTTATGGTCCCTCTTCTCGACTTGCTTACAAAAGGCTCTTTCCTAGCATCGGTTCAACTTGTTCTATCCATTTATGCTCTTTATCTGCTAACAAGGTTTTCCATCCGAGTTCGATAACCGGGTTTAAGTTCTTTTCTTGATCATCAATATAAACAACCGTTTGGCCGGATTCAAATTGTTTCCCGACATGTTGAAAAATTCGTATATCGGGTTTGCTTAAACCTACTTGATTTGAAATCGTTATGCTCCTGGTATACGGTTCTACTCTTTCTAATATCGGTTCCAACCATTCCTTACAATGGTTACTTACTATGTGGATATCTGCGATTTCACTCCACTCAGCCAAGTAATTTAAGCCAGGGAGTGGTTCCAGTGATTGCATTAATAATTCTCTGGCTCGCTCTTTGTTGATCTGCTTCATTCGCTGGCTCATCCATCCCCAAAATTCCTCTTCTTTGATCTTTCCTGTCCATAAATCTTTTCGAATCTCGTTAAACTGTTCTCTGATGTCTTGAAACGAGATTTCGGAACCTTCAGATAATTTGAGCCAAACCGCAGATGAAAAATTACTTACTAATACACCAGCTAAATCTAATACCAGTTGTGGCTTGGCAGTCATCGAATCATTATTCATTGGTCTTGTTTAATTCTTGATTTAGTCTATCAATTTTGTCTTCTATTCTTCTCAAGCTTTCTTTTGTATTTTTTGTGTGTAGAATGAATCTATTTACAAATCGAAATAATCCAACAAAAAACAGTATAACTAATAAAACAATGAATATGATTTGAAATAACATTGCCATCGAAAAAAAGCCCAAGATATTACCCCCTTAATAAACTAAAAACTAAATTACGCTTTCTTCCATGATTATACATCTGGCAACCAAGGCGCGGTAGTCCTGCAGTGTGAATACGTTGTTATCTGATGTAATTTCTTCACTCGAATCAACGATCTTCCCTCGCTAGTTCAATCATTTATCGACTGACGTGTTGCTGCCAGTTGGCACAGTAAAAGCTGCCGAATATCTCTGCAGCAGCTTCCTGACTGTGCTCTTGGTCCTGCGGAGCCCCGTGTTACTTAAAGTGCACACTCTTTATTCAGATCTATCTTGACACTTAAATTCGAAAATCTCATCAACAGCTTGTTGATACCCACCAGATTGTCGAAAGGATTCCCTAATATTTGCAGCCGCTTTCTTAAAAGATAAAAGGCTTAACACATGATCTGCAGCTTCACGCAGTTGATTTGCAGTCAAACTTTGCATGTGTAATGTAATGCCTGCTCCGATATTGGCGACTTGCCCCGCAATGATCGGCTGATCCGCGTTTTGCGGAATGACAATCAGCGGAACACCATAATACAGACCTTCATGGGTGCTATTCATTCCACCATGTGTAATAAATAATTTAGCGTATGGCAGTACATCGGTTTGTGGAAGGTAATTTTTAACGATGAAGTTTTTAGGAATTTCCCCTATATCAGAAATTTGGACTTTACTCCCAATCGACATGACAATCGTATGCTCCGTGTTTCCCAATGCCTCAAAACAAAGCTTATAGAAATCCATTGCATGATTAAACACGGTACCCAGTGATATGTAAATGGGGTTTTTCCCCTCGATGGCAGTAAAGTCGAAGTTTTCTTGCTTTAATCGTGAAGAGATGGATGGCCCTACAAATTGATACGTTTGGTCGAATGCTTCTTCTTCAGGTTGAAACTCCCTTGTTGTATAAACGATCGTAAGCGGCGCTGGATTGCAAAACACTTCGTAAGGCGAATTGATCTCCACCTCATATTTTTCCTTCACCATTGCCGTCAGGCTTTGAAATGTATCGTTTATCGGTTTAACGATATCTGCAGGGACATTTTTAAAAAATGATTCCAGCATTTTATCGAATGATTCTTGTGTCTGTGCAAAAGTAGTACAAGAGTTGATTGCAGGAAGCTTAAGAATTTGAGCAAGTAATCGTCCACAGCCAAACATCGAATCATGGATGATATAATCAAAATGCTCTCCTTTGATCTGTTCAAGAACGCTTGGTATGACGATATCTGCCGTAAGTAAAAGACCGTTGATTCTTTGGAGCATATAATCTCTTCCACCTGAAATAAAGGCTTTTATAAATTTTTGATCGTCAAATGTTCGAACGGTTGCTCCCGTCTTCTCCATACGCTCCCGAAAAGCCTCTATACAAAAGTACACGACCTCTTCCCCACGAGAAATAAGCTCCTGCACAACACCAATCGTTGGATTGATATGTCCCTCTGATCCGCCATTAATAAATAATACACGCGCCATTTCAACCACTCCTTTAGGCATACTGTTCTCTACACGATGAATGAGTAAGGGGCACTGTCCCATACCATTGTTCGAATCCATAATGGAATCACGTTTATCATAGTACAATACTTGAAAATCTCAAACCTGGATCGCCATATTATCCAGTTAAGCAATGTCGTTACAGAGCCGGTCTTACTTCATGGACAGTTCTGGACCTGGGGTACCAAAAACCAATATCGTTCGATATATATGTTTCAATCCAATGCGAAGTGGGTAATTGTATTAAACATATTATTGCAGTTATACGGTCCTACCCGAAAGGGACTCGTTACCTGCTTACGCATTTTGCATATATCCATTTGGGCTGAGGGAAGTAATACGAACAGGGGCATACAGGCTTGGAATACTTCTTCGGATGGATGTAACAAGGGATTGCACAGTTTGGAAAGCTATAATGCATATAAAGGTGGAATTTTGGGTATGTAAGTCAATGCCATAACGAAGATTTTCAACTTAAATTGTTAGTACCCTCAGGGCTTCCTCTTAGATTGTTCTCCACCCCTTAATCATGCGCTTAATCCTATTCCATTTTGATTTCTTTTAATGCTAACTTGCTTAGCTTCATTTTCCATTTCTACATAACAATGCTGAAGCCTTCCCTTAACTCTAGCACCACATTTCCCCCAACATTTTTGGGTCCCCGATGGATGATATGCCAAATGCTCCGCATAATATGGATACTGCTTGCAAAGGGGCGATTGGATGATAGTACTGGAGCATGTGAACAAGGTTTACGATAATGGCTTTCACGCGCTGAAAGACATTAATCTCGAATTCAAAAAAGGGGAAATTACCGTCCTCATCGGACCGAGCGGCTGTGGCAAATCAACGACCATGAAGCTGATCAACGCGCTCAATACGCCATCCTCGGGCAAAGTTTTGATTGACGGTCAGGATATCTCCAGATTGAATCCGGTTGAACTGCGGCGCAATATCGGCTATGTCATTCAAAGCGTTGGTTTATTTCCGCATATGAATATCTCCAAGAACGCGGGCGTGGTTCCGCGTCTGAAGAAGTGGGATAAAGACAAAACAGATCAAAAAGTAAATGAATTGTTGGACATGGTCGGACTGGACCACACCGTTTATGGCACACGCTATCCATCCGAGCTAAGCGGCGGACAACAGCAGCGCGTAGGCGTCGTGCGGGCGCTTGCGGCTGAACCCGATATCATCCTGATGGACGAGCCGTTCTCCGCACTGGATCCCATTAGCCGCGAGCAGCTTCAGGATGAGCTGATCCGGCTTCAGCAGGAGCTCAATAAGACCATTATTTTTGTGACGCATGATATGGATGAAGCTATTAAAATCGCGGATACCATCGTTCTGATGAAAGATGGCGAAGTGGTTCAAACGGGTAGACCGGATAGCATTTTACGGCATCCTGCAAACGATTTTGTGCGTGACTTTATCGGTTCGAAACGACTGCAAAATGAGAATGAAAGCGCCTATGAAATTCCGCTTGTGGATGAAGTGATGATTACGAATCCGGTCACGGCATTCCCGAGCCGGGGATTGGCTGAAGCCATCAAGATGATGGAAATGAAGCGGGTCGATTCGCTGCTGATTGTGGACCGTAACCGTCAGCTTCAAGGCGCGGTTTCGATCTACCGGGTACTCGACCAATACGGCGAAGAAGGCAAAACCGTCGCGGATGTGATGCATCCGGTCCGTTTTTCCGTAGCTTCGGGAAGCACGCTTCCGCAGGCCATCGAGATTATGGACAGCCACCAGCTCAGCAACCTCCCTGTCGTAGACAGCAATAACCGGTTCCTCGGATTAATTACAAGAGGCAGTGTGGTTAAACATCTGGCCGAAGTCTATCCAACGATGGTTCCTCCGGTGCTGAACGGAGAGGGTGAGTGATATGAATGCATTTTGGAGCTTCATCACGGATCGTTATCCGGATATTCTGAAGGCTTTGCAAGAGCATCTGGTCCTCTCGTTCTCTGCCGTGCTGCTCGGGACTGTGATTGCCGTACCGATTGGAATCCTGCTGGTCTACAACCGGGTCGGCTGGTTGAACAGCATCGTCTTTTTCGTTGCGAATCTGTTTCAGACGGTACCGAGCCTGGCACTCCTGGCGATTCTGATTCCGCTGCTCGGGATCGGCATGAAGCCGGCCATACTCGCATTGTTTCTGTATTCCCTAATGCCTATTCTGCGGAATACCTATGACGGTTTTCACTCCGTGGATAAAGGCGTGCTCAATTCGGCCAGGGGGATGGGATACAGCACCGCCCAAACGATTTTGAAAATTCAGCTTCCCCTATCGCTTCCTTACATCATGTCCGGTGTCCGCATTACGACCGTGTATATCATCAGCTGGGCAACCCTGGCTTCCCTGATCGGTGCTGGCGGTTTAGGCCAGCTCATCGTATCTGGACTTGGGGTTAACAAACCCGAGATGATATTCATTGGTGGCATCGGTGCAATTCTGTTGGCACTTGTAGCTGACGGACTGCTTGGTCTGCTGGAGGGTTGGCTGAGCAAGCACTACCATCAGAATCAAACCCGGGATGCTGCGATATGAGTAACTTCAACCGTAAACAGCGAGCCCGACGGAATAAGGAAGGCGTGATGAAACTGAACAAGCTGAAAAGGATACCGATGTTAGTCTGCCTGATGGCTCTTGCCGCTATTACCTCCGCATGCGGAATTCAAAGCGACCTTACCATCGGGACGCAAACCTATACCGAAACCAAGATTATTGCCGAAATGTATAAAGCGCTGATTGAAGACCAAACCGATCTGAAGGTGGATGTTATCCCGGATCTGGCATCAAGTTCATTGGTCATCAATGCGATGAAACGAAACGACGTTCAGATGGCGACGCTATATACCGGAGAGATTTTCAACAACCATTTCCCGATCAGCGGCACCAAAGACCGCGATAAAGTCTTGAAGGAGGCACAGGAGGGATTCCAGGAACACTTCGGGTTCACCTGGATGAATCCGCTGGGTTTTGAGAACACCTACGCGTTCACGGTAAGAAAGGATCTTGCCGAAGCCAACGGGTACGCCAAAATTTCCGACGTCAAAAAAGACATGGCCTCCATGAAGCTTGGGGTAGATACAACTTGGCTGGAGAGAAGCACGGATGGATATCCGGCATTCTCCAAAGCTTATGACATCAAATTCGGTCAGATCTTCCCCATGGAAATCAGCCTGGTCTACAGCGCGGTAGCCAATGAGCAGGTGGATATCGTGTTGGCCTATTCCACGGATTCCCGGCTGAAAGCCTACCAATTGCAGACGCTTCAGGATGACCAGCAATTCTTCCCTCCCTATGATGCAAGTCCGGTATTGCGTTCGGACCTTTTGAAGAAGCATCCTGAAATTGAGGATACGATAGCGCCTTTAATCGGTCATCTGGATGCAGATACGATGATATCGCTTAATTATCAGGTGGACATTGAGAAGAAAAGCGAGCGGGAGGTCGCCATCGCGTATTTGAAAGAGCAGGGCCTCTTGAAAAGCTAAAGGAGGGTAAGCATGGAAAGTGAACATTTAACATTTGCCGACTTTTTGTCGTATATATCACGAAATCAAGAATTGCTCTGGGAGTATTTCATCCAGCATATTACGATGGTGGTTATCGGGCTGGGGCTGGCATTCATCGTCGGCGTGCCGCTTGGCATTCTCTGCTCTAAGAGTAAATGGGCGGCCAAGATCATTTTGTTTATCACCAACATCCTGCAGGTGGTACCAAGCTTAGCTATGCTCGTGGTTCTCATGTTATGGATGGGGCTTGGAACGACAACGGTCATGGTGGGACTCTTCCTGTATTCCCTGAATCCCATCGTGCGGAATACGTACGTTGGGTTAAAACAGGTGGATCCCAGCTATTTGGAATCCGGAAAAGGAATCGGGATGAGCCCCTTCCAAATGCTCGTGAAGGTGCGTTTTCCGCTGGCGCTGACGTATATCATGTCGGGCCTGCGTATCGCAGCCGTCATTGCCATCGGCGTGGTAACGATCGCTCCCCTCGTGGGAGGAGGCGGGCTGGGACGAGAAATTTACGCTGGACTAAACAGCAACAACTCCCTGCGGATTTTTGCAGGCGCCATTCCTGCCGCGGTGCTGGCAATCGTTGCGGATATCGTGCTCGGCATGCTGCAGCGTAAGATGGATCTGGCTAAGCGGAAGTCAGCCGGTGCGGCTCCATCGCCTGCAAAAATGCAAAATATAAACTGAGGTTTGTAGAGGGTACATTCTAAGGGGCATTCCAAAAGATCTCAGATCTTGCGGGGTGCTCTTTTCTTTTAATTGTTAGCATGAGTGACATCCTTATTTTAGAAAATCCAAATATATCCTTACAAGTTTACTTAGAATCTCAATACTTTCCTCCACATTATTGGTCTCCAAGGAATGATTTGCATTAGGAATTTCAATGACCTCTCTGACTTTGTCTATGTTAATTTGGTCTGCAAGTTCACGATGAAACACTTCATCTTTTGTACCATAAACCACAAGTCCATTAAACTTGTTGATATAGTGAATGGTGTCTTTAATTGGTGTCAAAAATAAATGTTTTATTGGAATTTCAAGTTTCCCATGAACTTCTCCAGCAACTATTGTCCCTAAGCTCTTACTAATAAAAACAACTTGATTGTACTTGCCAATGATTCGTTGAACCGATTCGTGGCTTTCATCTATTACTCTTTGCAGATCATTAACATCGAAATTCGTTCTCGCAGCTTGATATCCATACTCCAGTACCATTAAGTCAAAACCACTTTGAAGTGCGGAAGTTCCAGCAAAATGTAGACTTGGTTTATCACAAGGATAGTTTTTTCCGGGGAACAGAACAACCAACTTGCTGTTTTCCTCATAAAGTTGATAATATTTTTGTTTCATTTCCGTTTTCCAAAACGAGGGCACCGTTAAAGTCTCTAATTTCATTCTCTCCCATCCTTTCCTGTTTCGGATGATTCGTTTTAACAACCTTGATGAGCTTTATAATCATTCTCCATCTTCCATTTGCTTTTCAATAAATTCATCTTTAGTTAAGCCAAACAAGATAAAATCTAACTATTTGCTTCTATGATCATTTCCCCTTCACCAGTAGGCACTTCAAAACCCTCTAGGAATGAAGATAATATATCTTCTGTTATTGTAAATGCTGCATTGGCATCGAATCGCTGGCTCCGAATGCGAAGTCGTTCACGTAATTCATTAGGATGAACTTTCAAATATATTAGTTTCCACACTCCGCCTCCATCTTCAATTAACTTCTTATATTCATTTCGTCTTTTTCGTTGCCAAAAACTGAAATCGACAACCACATTGCGCTTTTCATTCAAGAGATTGACGAGTTCATTACGCAACTTTATTTCAGCTTCAACTTTTAATTGCTCATACATTTCAATGGGGTAGTCAATTCCGTAACGACCATGTGTAGCCCATATTTCTTCATCAATGGAAAGACGTACAAAACCTCTCTTCTCTAATCTTTGAGCCAATGTTGTTTTTCCTGATCCTGCTACTCCACACATCATTGCTACTAATGGAGCGGAAGCATCTGCTTGGTTAATAAAATCATCTATTTCAAAATTGATATGCAACTAATATTCTCCTTTCAGAGGTTGCTGCCATCTTGAACAGTCAACCAGAAAACTCACCTATATTTCCTTTACTCTCGTGTGTGCAAAATAGTCATGTATACCTGCTTTCCCTCTATTAAAAAATAAAACTACGATATATAAAATCAAAATGATATTGGGAATTAAAATTAAATATGGATTCTTTGGCATTTCAATACTCCACCAGGGTTGTGGAACCAGAAATTACATGTGTTAGCTCCCATGGCAACAGTCTTATAAAGCTTCTACATAATGCTTGATAGAAATTGATTTTTGATCCCTCTTTGTCCATAACAATTAACCTTAGCAGTCGTTTTCCAATAGTTTGCTGTTTATACATCTCAAACGTAATAAAATATGTCCAAACTGGCAAGGACATGGATAAAAGTACCCAAATCTCTATTTCAATTCCCTCATGCAAATAATCAAAGGGGAAGCCAGACGTTGTTTTATACATCAGCAATTGAAGGAAAATAAGAATTAATGCAATCAAAATAATATCAAGCCAATACGCAACTAACCGTTTAAGGAATAATTTCATCCTAACCCCTTCTCATACCCTGCTCCCCTACATAGGTTGATAGTTTACGGTATTAAATAATTCTTCAGAATAAGTGATTCTTCCTCCTGAATTTCTCAAGTTTCTGTTGAATAAGTGAATCGAATGCTTTGCCTCCTTCATGCTGAACATGTCCCCCCGATCGCACTTCTTCCCCCGAACACAAACAAAGGCCCGCAGCAGGTCATGATCATGACTTATGCTGCAGGCCTTCGTTCTTCGAAGCCTCCCCCACTACCATGAACTCTTTTTTCACTGTCTACCATGAGGGGAAATTACCACGGAATAGCGCTCTTTATTTCACGTCCTTATTCCTGATCAAAATAAACGGTTTTTCCTGTTTCTGCGGATATATACACCGCCTCTAATATTTGTGAAACAATCATCGCTTCCCTCGGTTTAACCAAGGGTTCGGTATCGTTCACGATACTGTGAATCCATTGTTTGGCTTCATATTCGAAATCCGTCAATTCTTCTCCCCTGAATTGCTCTCGTGCATTCGGATTCACCTCGATTTTATTCAGGAACAAGCTCCCGTCCCGCTCGCCATTGATCCGCAGTTCATTTTTGGCAAAATCCGCCCCGCCCTTCGTTCCGCACAGCAGGTTGCCGCCACCTTCCGCAATGTTCAGGGCCCAGCTGGTTTCAATGATGACCGTCGCTCCGTTTTTGAACTTCACATACCCGAACGCCGAATCTTCTACCTCGAATTCGTTTGGATCCCAGGCCCCCCATTCGTTCGCGGCATTTTCGGTATACTTCAGTTTATGGAAGACACTGCCGACGACACTCACCGGCTCATAGTTATCCATCAACCATAGGATCAGATCCAGGGAGTGGGTTCCAATATCGATCATGGGACCGCCACCCTGTTTCTCTTTATCCAGAAACACGCCCCATGTCGGAACGCCTCTTCTTCGGGTAGCGACCGCTTTTGCCAAATAGATATCTCCAAGCTCCCCATCGGCGATCATCTTTTTTAACAGCTGGCTTTTGGCGTTGGAGCGATTCTGGTACCCGACGGTAAGCTTCTTGCCTGTTCGCAAGTGGGCTTCGTACATCGCTTTGGCCTCCGCACCTGTGACCGCCATGGGTTTTTCGCACATGACATGTTTACCGCTTTCGAGCGCATCAATGGAAATCGTCGCGTGCGAGCTGTTCGGTGTTAGCACATGCACGACCTCAATCTCTTCCATGGCAAGCAGATCGATGTAATTAGTAAACACCTTTGCTTCAGGCGTGCCGTATTTTTTCGCGGCTTCCTCGGCTCTTTCCGGCTTCAAGTCGCAGAAGGCCACCATCTGTACGTTGTCTACCTTGGACAAACACGGCATATGTTTGCCGTTCGCAATCATTCCGCAACCGATGATCCCTACTTTTACGGTTCTCATGGAATTCCCTCCCTCGCGTTATTTAAACTCTACCGTTCGGTTTTCCTTATGAGCGATGTATGCCGCTTCCAATAGCTCCGTCAATTTCGTTCCCTCTTCCAATCCGAAGGGCATCGGCTTGTCATGAATCAAGGCATCCGCCCATTGGATGATCGGAAGCGGCTGCTCTTTAGGGAGTTGAGTGGGTGAGATCCATCCGGAAAAAGGGGCATCGAGCTTCTTCGAGATGACTCTGACGGTATCATCTGAGATCATCAAGGTGCCCTCCGTTCCGTAAATCTCGAGAGCGGAAGGAGTTCTGTACGTCACCAGGCTCGTTTCGACCAATGCGACCGCGTTGTTGACGAACTCAATGGAGCACTGCGCATTATCTTCCACTGCACGATGGGTGAAATAATGAAACATGGAGGTGATTCGTTTGGGCTGACCTAACATCCAACTGGCTAAGTACATCGGATGACATCCCAAATCCATCATCGCTCCGCCGCCGGTTTGCTTCTCATCGTACCAGTATTCCGGAAGCCAATTGTTCAATGCGCCGTCGTGGCCGTTCCGAATGCGCAAAAGGGTGACATCCCCTAATACTTGGTCATCGATCAGCTGCTTCGCGAACAATTGGTGAGGCCTTGTGCGAGCGGGAAATGAAATGCAGAACTTGACCCCTGCTTTACGTACCGCCGCGGATATCCGATCACATTCTTGGACGGTAAGAGCCATGGCTTTCTCAGTAAAAATGTGTTTGCCGGCCTCAGCGGCAGCTACCATAACGTCAGCGTGCATGCTTGTAGGGGCATCCACCACGACCCCATCGATGTCTTCCCGCTCTAGCAACGTATCCAAATCCGCTTCAAAATCCGTTCCCAATCGGGCAGCCCATTCGCTTCCGCGCTCAGGCTGTTCGTCCCAGACTGCCGTGAGTTTAACGTTACCGTGAGATTGCAACCTTCTTGCATAATCATCTGCATGCACATGCCACTTACTTAACATCGCAACGTTCAACATGCGTTTCCCCTCCGTCATCGTTTGTATTTTTTTACAAGATTTTAGTTTTCTTCAAAGGGTGGTGGCGTATAACTTGCTCCAAATGGCGCATCAGGCCTTGAAAAATCCCCCATTAAAGCTCTTCGCACAGGCGTAGTTCTTTGCATAAAGTTGACATCGTTATGAAAACGGTCCGAGGGCTTTACCCACGGAGGGCTATAGATGTAATGCATGGTATAGCGGTCGTAATCCCAATTATGTTCGTACGCCCGATGCCATACTGCGTTGTGAAACACCAGGACTGACCCTGCAGACGCACATATCACATGGCTGATCGGCGTACCCGAATTTGCAGTCCGGATTGAATCCGGTAGTGGAACGAGACTGCGGTGGCTGCCTGGAATCAACTCCATATTCCCCATGCCGGGTTCTTCCTGATCGGTCAATAAAAATGAAGCACGGAGCTGAATAAGAGGGACTGGGTACCCCAGATTCTTAAAATCGAAGGCGCTGGATCCGTCTTGATGCCAGCCTCCCATCCTCCCCATTGCCGGCTGCATCGTATTCCACCCGGACTGCATAATGAATCGATCGCCAAGTAACCCCCTTATCTTCGGTAAAACCGAGGGATGATCCATTAAGTTTTCAAGAGCGTGTTCAGACTCATACCCTCTGCCGACTTGACCCCAACCGACTGTACCTGCCGCTTCATGAAGTCGAATTGATGCCTGCAGGCATTCTTTGACCTCCTCTTTCGACAGCACATTCGGAATGACAAAATAACCCCACGATTCGAACATAAACTTATCGAGTTCAGTGAATGCGCCTGCTGAAACGACCGGGTTTAACATGAGTTGTCCCCTCTCTTGCATATTTAAAAGAAGACTGACCTAGTATTCATGAAATATTCGGGATGGCAGTGACACCATCCCGCAAACCTCTTCACTAGAACCCGACATCATCCCGTTCTGCAGCTTTTTGAGCCACGAACTCCGACATTTCTTCCACGCCGGCAGCTCTAAATTTTTCTTGAACACTATGAAGCATATTTAGAGCTTCTTCATCTGACGCCGCAAAAAAGGCTTTCTTAAATTCCTCATCGAAATTCAAACTGCTGGTTTTATCGATATATTCCTGATATTTAGGCCACTCTCTTGCAAGGTAGCTGGCGCTTACTTTGTCTATGATTTTGATAGGCATTTTTGCCGAGAAACTTTCCTCCAGCTTTTGCCACTCCGTTTTTTGATCTTCCGGCGTAGGCCAAGTGACTTCAGAGGAGAATGCCCCGATGAACCTTCCCGGAAGATAACTGAGCCCTGCGTCTCTTTTCAGATCCGGGTTTTCATCGAATTGTTTTTTCACATCCGGGATCCATTGGGGTATCCCGTTTTCCATCGTGTAGTGCGTTCCTTCGATCCCGAAATACGCAAGCAATCGGCCTTCTTCGCTGTTGACATAATCAATGTACCGTAATGCCGCATCGGGATCTTTGATGTTAGCGCTTAAGAAAAGGGCAGGGAAACCGGAACGGCCGGGTTTTTCCACTTGCGTTCGAATGTTTCCGCTCTTATTCTTCATCGGTCCGAGTAGTTCATATTGCATTTCCGGATTTGTCTTATAAAGCGTTTTTTGTAAATCAACTAACATAGGCTGGGCTCCGAATACGGCAAGCTTGCCCGTCGTCAGCTTTTCATTCGCTGTTGTGCTCGTATTGTTGAAGGCTTCAAGATCAAACAAACCTTCCGTTAATAACTTTCTCATGTATAACAACCTAGCTTCATGATCCTTGGACTGCGTCCAGTGAATCAGTTTTCCATCCACTTCACGGTAGTCCGAAATCGTGTAATCCGTCCACCCGGCAAGGAATTGACCGTAATCCCATCCATTCCACATGGTTCCGGCAGGGATGACCGGCTTCCCGCCAATATCCTTGAAACCGCCATCTCTGATCTTGATCAATAGATCAACTAGCTCTTCTTGCGTATCAATATCCTCCGCTTTTACGTTTAATGCTTTCAGGATATCTCCCCTGGCAAAAAGGCCGTAATTCCAATTATGAATGCTCTCGGGGGTCCCGTCCGGGGTCTCCGTAGGAATGAGATAGGTCTTGCCTTCAAATTCGGGACTGTTGAGATCGAACTCGGCAAAATCCTTCGCGATCCCGGTTGTCACAAGTCTTTTAATATTCGGGTATTTATCGAGATAAGGGGTTAAATCCAGAAGCTGTCCTTCCATGGCCGCCTTCTTGATGACTTGTCCTTCTCCTCCTGTCGTAGACCAGAAAGGTGCGTTAACGATATCAGGAACCGTACCGGAAGCAAAAATGGTGTTTAGTTTTTCTACTTCACTGGTTGTGATGGATTCCAGTTTCAACGTGACCCCGGTTTTTTCCCTAATTTGCTGGGCTACGGGATTATTCTCCTGGTCCTGCGGGAAACCGGCTCCGCCACCGTTCCAAGCACTGAGGAAAGTCAAGGTTACCGGTTTTATTTCTTCCGTACCTTGCTCCTTCGGACCCGTGTCAACCGTGCCTGCATCCTCCCCTCCGCCTTTTCCCGTACATGCCGTCATGGTCACTAAAAGCAGTAAAGCGATTAGTGCCATGCCAAGCACACTCCTACGCCTGTTCATCCTCATCCTACAATCCCCTTCCATTGGAAGTTTTTATATAAAAGGCATAACCTTTTATACCAACTATTCCTTAAGAGAACCTACCAGTACGCCTTTCACAAAATATTTTTGAAGGAATGGATACACACAGATGATCGGAGTCGTAATGATAATGACGAAAGTCATCCTCAAGGCTTCCGGCGTTACGCCTCGCAGCTCCATCTGCGCCTCGGTCATGTTTTGAATGGCAGATCCGCTATTTCCCGAGGACGACGTCATCGACTGGAAAGACGCTTCGCTGATCATCTTGTTAAGAAACGTAGCTGCAGGCTGCAGGTTTTCATTCTGTATGAAAAACTGACCGGTAAACCAGTCATTCCACACGCCCACCCCGACAAATAAGGCAATGGTAGCAAGCACCGGCATCGAAAGAGGTAGTATGATTCTTGCAAATACCGACAACTCGCTTGCCCCGTCGATTCGGGCCGACTCCGACAGACCTTCGGGGATCCCGTCGAAGAAGGTTTTCATGATAATTGCATTGAAAAAATTATATAGGGATGGCAGCACCAACACCCAAAACGTATCCAGGATGTGGATTTGCCGGAACAGGATAAACGTCGGAATAAGTCCTCCGCTGAACAACGTCGTAAAGAAAAAGAAGAATACGATATACTTTCTTCCGGGCAAACCTTTCCGCGAAAGTGCGTAGGCTAATAAGGCCGTCAAAAATACGGAGGCAACCGTGACCACAACGGTTCGGGTAATGGAAATATAAAACGAATTCAAGATCAAATGGTTGCTGAAAGCTTTAGCATAGTTTTCTAATGTAAACACTCTAGGAAAAAAATAGATTCCACCCTTCATCGCATCGTAGCCGTCATTGAAAGAAAGGGCTAGAAAATAAATAAATGGATAGAGTGCCGTAGCGCAGAATAAAAGCAGCACCGCATAGTTAAGCGTCATATACATTTTATCTGCTGGCGTCAGCCTTCTCACACCCATACACACACCTCCTTGTCTTCAGTGCTAGCTGATTACCATAACGATACGTTACTCACGCGTCTGGATATATTATTGACAGCAACGATGAGCAGCAGCGAAATCGCAGACTTGAATAAGCCAATGGCCGTGGAATAGGCTAGTTGCCCCTGTTGTAGGCCTGTTTTTAAGACATAGGTGTCCAATATCTCCGAGACGCTTAATGTGGCCGGGGACTGCATCAGCCAGATTTGGTCAAAACCCGCGTTCAGTATTCCGCTGAGGGAGAATATGAGCAATATGCCGATCGTTGGAGTCAGGCATGGAAGCGTGATCTTAAATAGTTTGCTCCATCGACCTGCCCCGTCGATTTCCGCAGCTTCATACAAGTGCGGATCGATATTCGTTAACGCGGCTAAGTAAATGATCGAACCCCAGCCTACACCTTTCCAGATGTCGGAAATGATGACCAATGGATAGAATAATTCCGGCTTTCCCATAAAAAAGATCGGATCCAAACCCATTTGGTAGCGAATGTCATTAATAAGCCCAACGTTCGGAGACAGGATTTTTTGAAGTAAGGTAACGACTACGACCCACGAAACGAAGTGCGGCAGATAGGAAATCGTTTGAAACACTCTTTTGAATTTTTTGTGCATGACGGCATTGAGCATTAAGGCTAGGATCAATGGAGCTGGAAATCCGAAAAAAAGTTTAAGGGCACTAATGGATAACGTATTGCGGAGTACATCGTAAAAACTGGAATCGTTTAAAAACTGTTCGAAATATTTAAAGCCTGCCCACGGACTCCCCAATATTCCCAGATTGAATTTGTAATCTTTGAACGCTATTAAAATGCCGTACATCGGATAGTAAGCAAACACCAGAAACCAGATAAGAGCAGGAAGCAAAAATAAATATATATGCCTGAAATACCATATTTTACTGAGTTTCTTATTCTTCTTTAATTGCTCAAATCCAGGGATAACCACACCCTTTGATACCATTTTCCGAACACCTCCTACATCTTCGTCGTATCGGATTTTTACGAATCCATTCCCGATAGCTTAGGAACAGAGCCAATGCCCATGATTTTCGATGTTTCGACGGTATATAGCGACTGTCTCCCCCTCCTTTATTGCAAGCGGTTTCATATCTATAGTTTAAATATATTCAATATGGTGTTGAAATCATTCCATAATTTCCTCATTTGGATAAAAAGTAATCTTCAGGTCAAAAAGGTTCTGGTGGTTGCATTAATGAATGCATGGGGGGCTGCTTGAAAAGAAAGCGGTTGTTGAGCAAGAGGAGGCTCCTATTCTTTAGGTTATAAATAACGGATTAAGCACCCCTTAATCGCATCCTTCTTTTCAGGCGCTTTATTCCTTGATGAGGGTACATTATATTCAATATATACATATGAAATTGTTGGAAGAGCTTCTGCTGAATTTCTTTATGGATTTGGGACTTATTATGGGGGGGGGGATTTGATGTGAGGAAGTTGTAGTTGACCTAGCAGAAGAGCCCAAACGCCCTCGCTTCGTTCGAATAGAAAGCGCGTCGGACTCGTTATTAGGTTACCTATATATAAGAGAGTAGCGGGTGTTGATATCATGAAGTGGAGAAAACGTTTTTTCCCGTCGTCTCGCCAATCACCAATTCCGGCTCCACTAGGGTTTTAACGAATTTTCCGTGTTGCCCGTCTTCACTGTTAATGACCTCAAGCAGCGTGCAAGCCGCACGGTAACCCATGTCTCGTTCAAACTGTTTAACATGCGTGAACGTGCTGTATCCTTCGATGATGGAAGTCGGATCGTCAAAACTGATGATGGATATGTCCTCAGGCACCTTCAATCCAGCTTGACGCGCCATCTGATAGATTTTCACGCCAAGACTTCCATTTAGCGTAATGTAGGCCGTTGCCATTCGATTTTGAATATAGCGGTATAGGGGATGTGTTTGAGCTTGCACCAAACTTCCGATTTCAAAATCGGTTACGATGTGGGCAGGGTTAATGAGTGATCCCTTTTCCTTGAAGGCATTCATATATCCATCGATCCGCTCTTGAACAGTAACGGTTTGTATGGGCGAATCAGAGCAAATAGCGATATCACGATGCCCCAGCTCCCACAGGTAATTGACAGCCATGTTAACGCCAAGCCTACCGTCTGATGCTATATAATGAGTTTCCACCCCAGGAAGGTAACGGTCGATGAGAACGAACGGAAAACCCGCAAATTTCATGCTTAATATTTCCTCGTTGAATAATTCCTCGTCAACCGGGAAAATCAGTAAGCCTTCCACTCCGATTTTACTGCATGTCTGGATAGCCTCTTTTTCCTTATCTAGGTTGCCCTCTGATAAATAGATAACGCAGCGGTAATCGTTCTCATTTAGTGCTTGCTGAATGCCTTGTATAAGCCTAATGGTAAAGTAGTCATAAATGCTCGGCATAATTAGGCCTATCAACCGTGTCCGCGTTTCTCCGCTAGTTTTATGGATTTGCTTTACGGCACTTTTAGGAGGTGTCATCGGAATTTCATATTCAGGATCGCTTACAAAAGTCCCTTTTCCGGGCACCCTCGTTATGATTCTTTCGTTGACCAATCCGGAGAGGGCATTCACCACCGTAATCTTGCTTACTCCGAAACGCTCCATGAGTTCCTTTTCCGTAGGTATACGGTCACCGATTTTCAATACTTGTGATGTTATCAAGTCGCGTATATACTCTTGAACCATCTGATACAAAGGTATTCTTTCCGTTGGGTTCATCCGAATCACCACATTTCAATCAATATGTTCAATATATACATTACGAAAGACGCCATCGTTTTATTCCATTAGGGTGGAATAAATGCGTCGTGCAGCTGGATGTGAATACCCTTAGACTCTTTGATGGGGAGGGTGGATTTTCTTTTACCTGAGAAAATAGCCCGCCCTGAAAGGGACTTTTTGTATGATCAAAACGACAAATCCCAGTAAACGAGATTAACATCTCCCGGTTTTAATTTGCCCGTTAGCATAACAAAAAGCAGCCGACTGTTCTAACATCGACTGCCTTCTTGTCTTTGTAAGCTATCTTGCATGCCCCTGCACTACCATAAATTCCACATGTGCTTTTAGGTCTGAAAAGAAACCAAGGTAGCCGTGTTCGCAACTCCAATCATCGTTATGATCAATGTGTTCACCATTGCACCGAGCCAAATATTTCCTGTCAATTTGTACAGGCTTCGACTAATCATTGCCGCTGCAAATAACAAGAACATAAAGGGAAGTAAAACCATGGGATAAAGTCTCGTCTCTTGCCAGAATGAGTTACCCGTCATAATGCTATGTCATTCCCTATAAAGAACTCCATACTATCGGCATCGCTCTGCCGGAACCATAAAAAAAGAGATCCCCGCCTTCGCGGAAATCTCCAATGCATTTGAAATGATCATTCATTATTCATTATTTAATGTTTTCTAAACGAAGAGTTCAACTTCCTTACGAACACTTACTATACCCGCAGTTCCCGCACGTCTTGCACCCCTCGATGTTAATCAAGGATGCCCCGCCGCAGGATGGGCACAGATCCAGCGACATGGAGCCCCCGCCTGCGTGTGCGCCATGTCCGCCATATCCAGCAGCTGGCGTTGCCCCGGCTTCGCCTGCATCGACAGGCGCCATCGTGGCTGCGACCGGTGCCGGATCATGGTCATGATCCGCCTCGGCGTTGTTGGCCACATGCGTTTCGAGTGCCTTCGCCACGGCGTCGGCGATGGATTCCACGCGGTTGGCGCCGAAGCCGATCGCGCCGGTGCCGCCGATGCCTTTGAGGTGCTTGATCAGCAGCTCCACCTTATTGCCGTGGTCCCCGTAACGGAGGAACAGGGAGCATACGCGGCCCAAGGCTTCCGCCATCGCGAACACATCCGATCCAGCTTTGCCGACGTTCAGGAAGATTTCGCTTGGAATGCCGTCCAGATCGTTGATCGTAATGTACGCCATACCGAACGGCGTGTTCATTTTATAGGTTGCGCCGCGCAGCACTTGCGGACGCTTCTTGTATTGTTTATCCAGCCCGCTCTTGCTCGGTGAGGCTGTCACGGCCATGCTTGCAGCCGCCGGCTCCACGCTCGCCGCATCCTCAGCGGCTTGGCCTGCCGCGCTTTGCTCCAGCGCCGTTTCCGCGGTAGAAGCTGTCGTCGCTTCGGCGGCTTTGTCTTCTTTTTTCTCCGTCTGCAGCACCTGCACGTCGCGGCTGCCGTCGCGGTAGATCGTTACGCCTTTGCATCCCAGATCGAATGCCAGCTCGTACAGGCGCTTCGTATCTTCCACCGTGAAGTCCGCCGGACAGTTCGCCGTCTTCGAGATGGAGCTGTCCACCCAACGCTGAATCGCCGCTTGCACGCGGATATGATCCTCGGCGGAAAGACTCATCGCCGTGACGTAATAGTCCGGAAGCTCCTCACCCGGATGGCTGTCCAGCCAATCCTGGGCAATTGGGACGAACTGCTCGTCGAAGCCGAGACGGCTTTGACGGAAGTATTTGAAGGCGAAGTACGGCTCGATACCCGTCGACGTTCCGACCATCGTACCCGTGCTGCCTGTCGGTGCTTGGGTGATGACGGTTACGTTGCGTGCACCTTTGTTGCGTACCGCTTCAGCAACTTCTGGATATACCTCGGTCATATTTTTCATGAATCCGCTTTGCAGGTACAGTTCGGCATCGAATGCCTGGAACGAACCCTTCTCCTCGGCAATATCGGCGGATGCAAGATACGCTTCGCGCGCGATGAAGCCATACAGCTTATCCAGGAACTCCAGCGATTCCGGGCTGCCGTAACGGATGTTCAGCTTGATCATCAGCTCGGCCAGACCCATCGTTCCGAGACCCACGCGCCGCTCTTTCTTCTGATTCAATTCGTTTTCTTCAAAATGGTACGGCGTCCGGTCAATGACATTATCCAGGAACCGCACGGAGTAACGCGTCGTTGTCGCCAGCTCTTCCCAGGCAACGTCATGATTCGCTTCATCATAGAACTTCGACAGGTTCATCGCGGACAGGTTGCATACGCCCCAGCCCGGGAGTCCCTGCTCACCGCAAGGGTTCGTACAGATAATCGGGTTGAAATACCAGCTGTTGGACATCTGGTTGTAGTATTCCATGAAGACGACGCCCGGCTCTGCCGATTTCCACGCGGATTCGATAATGGTATGCCAGACCTCGCGTGCTTTTACCGTTTTATATGGAATGATACTGCGTCCAGCTTTCTTCCATTTATCCAGATCGCCGTCCCACAGCTCATCATAATTCGGATCGGTAGTATCCGGGAACACCAGCTCCCAGTCCAGATCTTCCTTTACGGCCTTCATGAAATCGTTGCTGACGCATACCGACAGGTTCGCATTCGTAACTTGTCCCATCGTCTGCTTTACCGTAATGAAATCCTCCACGTCCGGATGCCAATCGTTAATCATCAGCATGAGCGCACCCCGGCGGCTTCCGCCCTGCTCGATCAATCCCGTTGTATAACTGAACAATCCGCCCCACGATACCGCACCGCTGGAAGATCCGTTCACGCCTCTTACAATCGCGCGCCGAGGACGCAGGGAAGACAAGTTAATGCCGACACCGCCGCCGCGTGCCATAATCTCGGTCATCTCGGACAGGGTTTCCATGATACCGCCCCGGCTGTCCTTCGGTGAAGGAATCACGTAGCAGTTGAACAGCGTCAATTCATCGCTTGCACCCGCTCCGGCTGCAATCCGTCCGCCCGGCACCAGCTTCCAATCATCCAGAATCTCGCGGAACTTCCCGCGCCACTCTTCCTGCAGTTCCGGCGTTGCCTCAACCGATGACATGGCGGCCGCGAGTCGATCCCACATTTCTTCCGGCGTTTTCTCGATGGTTAACGTCAGCTTCTCCACATCCGATTCCACAAGCTCGCCCTTCCGTGTCTTCACCGTGACCTTGCGGCCTTCGCGCTTCACGATTTCGCCAACTTCCTTGGTCGGAAATTTAGGATCATCCTTCGTCAGAACGAGCACCACATCGCCTACCTTAGCGTTGTTGGTGTCGGCATCCTTCCAGGCATACCGGTCCAAAAAGATCTTCTCGCTTAAACCTTCCAGCCGCTGATTCTGCATCGTACTCAAGAGCAACTACCTCCTATATAAGATATAAAATTAAAAAGATTCCCCAGTATATGCGCTCACCAACAACATAACCTGTTATGTAGTCGGTCAAACATCAAAAACCACTATATACACCATATATAGTGCTACTAATTCATTATACTACACTATATATAGGTTAACTATGCCGATATTGTGAAAATTAAGCCGACAAATCCAAGCTCCCGCTCGCAAGCTTCCGCTTTCTTCCTCTCGCTCTCTTTTTCGCCATTCCCTATGAAAAAAAAGGATGAAAATATCCAATTCCAGCAGCCGTGCGCCATTCGGGTTATTCCACGCCCTTCCGAATCCGTGCAAGGTTATGAAGACTTCTTTTTTCGTCCATACTACATATACACCGTTGGCCCGGAATCTTTCACAACAGGAGGAGATCGACATGAACCATCAGCCATCTGCCGACTCAGGCATGATTTTCGACCCGCGCCTTCCCGTTCCACTGCAGATCGACCGTTCCTGGTTTGACGATCTCGCCGGTCGACTGGACAAGGGCGGACCTTGGGGTGACTATCGTCTGGCCCAGCTTGCCGTGGAGGGCGAGAAATCGCGTCTCGTTACAAGCTTTGAAGAACTGCAATGCCTCAAGCACCTTGGCGGCTTGTCCCCGCTCCCCCATCAGACCGATACCGCAAGACGCGTCTTGTTCGAGATGTCGGGCAGAGCGATTCTGGCCGATGAGGTGGGACTTGGGAAGACGATTGAAGCCGGCCTTATTTTAAAAGAATACATCGTGCGCGGCCTGGTATCCAAAGTGTTGATTCTGGTTCCGGCTTCCCTTGTGCTGCAATGGGTTCGCGAGCTCAACTCCAAGTTCGGCATTCCCGCGATTGCGCAGAAAAAAGCGTACTCCTGGGGCAATGATATCGTTGTCGCCTCCATGGACACGGCCAAACGCGATCCGCATCAGGAGATTCTGCTGAACGAGGAGTACGATATGCTCATCATCGATGAGGCGCACAAGCTCAAGAACAAGAAAACGTCCAATTATCAATTCATTCAAAAGCTGCGCAAAAAATACTGCCTCTTGCTGACGGCCACGCCGGTGCAGAACGATCTCAGTGAGCTCTTCAATCTGATCACCCTGCTGAAGCCGGGTCAGCTCGGAGGCCAAGGGCAGTTTGCCGCTAATTTTGTTGTCGATAAACGAAGACCCAAGAACCAGGATCAGCTCAAGGATGAGCTGTCCAAGGTCATGATCCGTAACCGCCGCGGCGAAGGCGAAGTGAAATTCACCAAGCGATCCGTCCGCAATGTAGGGCTTAGCCTCTCGCCCGAAGAACAGTCATTATACGACGGCGTCACGTCCTTCGTCAAAGATCAGTATCAGGCAGCAGGGGGAAATTTAAGCAGTATGCTGTCCCTCGTTACCCTCCAGCGTGAAGTGTGCAGCAGCCGCGATGCCGTCTTCGTGACTCTTGTTAATCTGTCCAAGAAGCTGCCGGAGGACTCGCCGCTGCGCGATAAAATCTGGGAGCTGGTCTATCTCATCAAGGCCATCAAAGCCAACACCAAGGCGGAAAAAGCCATTGAGCTGATCCAGCAAATGAACGAGAAGGTCATTGTATTTACGGAATACCGCGCCACGCAGGAATACTTGCTCAATTATTTCCGCGATCACGGACTGATCTCCGTACCGTACCGGGGCGGCATGAACCGCGGCAAGAAGGACTGGATGATGGACCTCTTCCGGGGCAAGGCGCAGGTCATGATTGCGACGGAAGCCGGGGGTGAAGGCATCAATCTGCAATTCTGCCACCATATGATCAACTTTGATCTGCCCTGGAATCCCATGCGGGTCGAGCAGCGGATCGGACGTGTGCATCGTCTCGGCCAGACCAATGACGTGAAGATCTACAACCTGTCCACGTCGGGAACCATTGAAGAGCATATCCTGAATCTGCTGCACGAGAAAATCAACATGTTCGAGATGGTCATCGGCGGACTGGACGTCATCCTGGAGCGGTTCGAGAAGAAGGAATCCATCGAGAAGAGCCTGTACAAAATCATGCTGGAGTCCGGCAACGATGATGAAATTCGCCAGCGCATCAGTACACTGGGTGACTCGATTCACCATATTAAACAGGATATCGAGCAAGGAAGCATCGTCGAAGAAAATCTGAGAGAGGAAGAGGCCTAATATGACCATGACGCCGCAGGAGGTGCAGCAGCACTTCATGGCCTATTTGGAAGCCACCGAATGCACCGTCATTGAAAAATCGCCTGAGCACGTCACCGTGAAACTGTCGCCGCAAGCTGACAAAATGCTCACCAACCGCCCGTATTACTGGGGCTTCGTGGAACGTACCGGCGCTCCCGCCGAAACGTTGTCGTTCAATTTCGTGTTTGATCCGGAAAAATACGACGAACGGCTGGCAAAGACCAAAGAAGCCGAAACCAAAGTGCAGCTCGCTGCGCCTGCGCAGGATCCACTCCTGGCCCGCTTTTATGGGAATGCCCCGGTGCTGCCTATCCTTGGTCCCGGCCGCATTCAGCGGGAGAACATCGGCTACGGCAGCAGCCGGCTCGCACAGATCTGGAATGCTTCCCGGGAGGAAGGCAAATGCGTCTATCTGTTCCAGCAGCGCGAGACCGAGCCGCGTCCGCGAGCCCGTTCCACTCCGTATGAGCAGTGGCTGGGCGTCTGTTTCAAGGTGGAGTTCAGCTGTGATCTGAAGCGGGAGGAATTGTTTTTTCTCGGCATCTCACTATCCAGCCGTTCGATCGCCCAAGACTTCCCGGCGGTCCTGAATGGACGCGAACTGACGCCCCGCTTGCCGGAGAGCGTTCATGTCCGCCCGGCTGCGCTCACCTTGCAGCAGGCCGTAGATGCGCTGGAGAACCATCTCATCGACAAGCTAAGCAAGCTCGACTATGACTGGGCCACAAAAGCAAGAGAACGTCTTGAAGATGAACTGTTGGTCATCGACAGCTATTACGAGGACCTGCTCAAGGAGCAGGACGAAGAGAAAAAAGCGCTTATCGAGGAGCAATATAAGAACCGCCGGTCCGAAATGCAGTGGCAGTACGAGCCGAAAGTGAGCTTGTCCGTCATAACCTGCGGTCTATTTCATCTATGTTCGCCTGTGGGTGCGTCATCATGACGCCCCTCTACAAAAGCAGGCAAAAAAAGAACCATTCTCCCTTCTCCTGCCGCGACAGCTTGCAACAGCCTTTGCAGAGCTTGTCCGATATGATGATTCCATCACATCCATGGCGTGTAGGGCCAAGGAAAGGCGGTTAATGATTTGAAACGGTGGAACATGAAACTTCATAACCATAATGACAAGGATTTTAAGCCCAGATCACCCTATAATAAGCAGTTGAGCCGATATCGAATGTTGTCTGTCTCCGTTATCGTAACGACCATCCTGTCGTTCAGCACGGTCCAGCCGCAGGCAAGCATAGCTGCTGCAAGCCAAGCCGATGTTTCCAATTCTGCGGATAGCCTTAGTCTGACAGGCACTCCGTTTACAGCGGATCATCATATATTAGGCATTTCAGGTGTTAATCCGAACAAAGCCGTGGCTCAGGTGCCCGGGAGTTTGATGGACTTTGCTGAGGAGACCGTCGCTCAATTATCGGCCCATGCGCCATTTACGACCTGGGACGAAGCAAAACTCGAATTCACCCCGCTCGGTCCGGGCACGCACGGCTGGCTGGTCACGATTTCCGCTGAAGGACTGCCGCAAGGATACATGATTATCAGTGCAGGAGAAGAGGGTGGATATATCCTAAGTGAATACGGGATCGGCTCGACCCTTCCCTACAGCCAAGCTCCGCTGAAAGAGCGGCTCGCTGCGGAAGGTCTTATGAAGGCCGGAGGATCATTGCCTCAAGGGAGCATCGTGCGTAAGCTGTATGAAGTATCCCCTGTCTGGCAGGTCCAGCTCCCCGGCAAAAAGCCGGTCTATTTTAGTGCACTGAACAGCGAAGCGCTCCCGGATGAGCCTCAGAAGACACAAACAAAGACTAAGCCGGCATCCATATCCCTGCCTGCCGCAGCCAAAGGACTCGTGGCTTCATCCACGTCGAATCGTTGGTTTGCCGGAACGCCGTCCATCGCATCCGGGGACTCTCTTGATCCTTACGATAATCTGCTGTGGCTGACCTCAAGCAATCTAACGGCCCGAAGCAGCGCCGATCTGCGGAATTTACTGCAGGAGCACTCCACCCTGATATTCAAGTCCAAAAAAGGCAATGCCGCTTACGGCGCACCTTTTAACTTAACCGGCTGGCATCGCTGGTCATCGGGGAATCAGGAGAACCCGGCTGCGCTATATGTTTCGGTTCCCTTGCGGAATACGGACACCCTCCGTTTCCTGCCGGCATCCCGGTTAATCGGGCAGGGACAATTTTATGCTCAGCCGGAAGAATACGGCTTCGGCAGCTAACAAGCGATTTACGAATATCATACGCCATCCCATACAACAGCCCTCATTCCTGCAAAATATGCCATAAATGACAAAAGGACGCGGCCCTTTCACAGGGCAGCGTCCTTTATGATTTCACGGCGTTTTACAACATGTTCACCCACATGGGTCGACAGCCATCCAGGAGCTTGGTCGCCCCAAACCGGAGATCGTGCGCACATGAAGCAACTCGCACGATGTACAAAATGCGGATTCATAATAACATGCAGCAGCAGCTACTTTGTCTTTTTTTTGCGTTTGGCGGTTACATCCTCTTTCCACAGCGACATGGAGAGCGGAATCATGCCGAACCATCTTGTGGTCCAGGATTCCTTCACCTTCGCCTGGCGCCGAACGTCCTTAGGCGTATCTATATAATGAACCACGCGTTCGGTAATGTACTTGATCAATTCATCTCCGCTAGCCATACGAATCAACTCCTTATGGTTTTTCCACATCCCAGTATCAGTTTGCTCCATTTCGATCGATTCTAGACGCACGCACTTGAACAGCATGATTTTTCCGCCAAATGCACATTCTAAAAAAGCCGAAAATTTTACGTGAAAGAAGGGAGCCAACATGATTAAGACAGCCATGGTATGGATGCTTCTCTTTACACTGGCACTCCCGAGTTCTGTTATGGAAGCCTATCCAGTGAAGGAGCAAGCCATGACGCGCCCCGCGCATGCCGTTCATCCCATCCCCATATCGACAACAAGGCTACTGACCGAAACGCCGGAATCCACCCACTCTTCAGGGCAGGAGATCGACCAGTCAGAACTAAGGCAGCTGCACCCTTTTGCCCATGATGTCATTATGATCGATGTGGGGCATGGCGGAATCGATGGAGGAACGTCGTATGGAGACATTCTCGAAAAGGATATCAACCTGGCCATTTCGCGCAGACTGTTCATGCTGCTTCGCAAGGAAGGTTATCATGCCGTCCTGAACCGCGATGCCGATTACGCGCTTAGCGACGACAACCGTTGGCATCGAAGCTCCTCGAGACATCGCCGCGATCTGTCGCAGCGCAAGCAGCTCAGCAGTGAAATCCCGACCAAGCTGGTGGTCAGCATTCATGTGAATTGGGGAAAGAACTCGTCCAAGCGCGGAGGCATCGTTCTGCATCAATCCGAGGGACGCAGCACGCTGCTTGCGGACACCATACAAGAGCAGTTGAATCTGGTTTACCGTAACAACAATCACATCATGGTAGGTAAACCATATTATCTGCTGAATCAAACCAAAGTACCCGCCGTCATTGTCGAAACCGGCTTTCTCAGCAATATGGAGGACCGGACATTATTAACCGGCCGTAACGGTCAAATGCAGATCGCCGAGGCCATTGCCGACGGGATTATCAGTTATTTAACAGCCCTGTAGTTAGGGGCTGTTTTTTTGCTATATAGACCTGCCTGCTCAATAATTAGGTCTATCAGCCTTATATTATGTAACTTTAATTAACATCAATATGAAATATGTATCATTTTTTTTGAAATTATGATAGAAATTTCGGGATATTATGATAGTATAACTAACATATAGAAAGATAGATTACTCAAATAGGAATTGGGGGAGATCGCGATGTTGGACTGGCTTGGCTATCGCCAGGGACTTCCGCTCTGGATTTCATGGCGTCTGAATCGTAATTTGAAGAACGATGTTGAAGACATATTCGAAGGTATTGCCGAAACGCGTAAAGAACTGCTGTTCACTTGGAGTTATGAGTATTGGGGACATCTGGAACGACTGAAGGAGCAGCTGAACAAGGATAACCCCCATGATTCGCAAGTCGGCAGCGAACGTCCTCGCCCTTTGTCTTCAGACACCCGGTTGAATCAGGAACAGCTCTTCTCTGCCTTGTATTCGCGCGCTACCGACTTTACGGAATTATTCTTGTTGAACCCCTCTGGTGAAGTCACGTACTCTACATATGCTTCACACATTGGAGCCAGCTATAGCAACAGCAGCCCTCTGGGCCAAGCGATCACCTATCTTACCGGTTCAGACACCGGCAAATTGCTCTTTGGGCCATATGCCGACCCCATCACGTTGACCATTGGCCCGCGATCCTCTACCTTTCACGACAAAATGACGCTTCTGTTCATGAATGCCATCTACACGAACGGCACGTTTGCCGGCATCCTGTGCGGCCGTGTGCCGAATGACGTGATCGGAGATTTAATCCAGCGGGAATCCGGCCACGTTTACCCTGATTCCGGCGACAACTACATTTTCATGGCCAGGCCCGAAATGAATCATCACATCGCTCCCGGAACCGCTCTTTCCAGAAGCAGGTTTGAAGATCGAACCTTTACTCATGGCGAGAACCTGAAGGACGGTGTTACCACCGATTGGGGAACCGTTTCCGTTAAAGAGCATACCGAGCTTGAGCTTATCTTCACCGATCCGGCGACGGGTCAGCTGCACCCGGGAGTAGCCAATACCATTGCGAACGGAAGCAATCTGTTCGTGGTCTTTCCGGGATATTCCGATTACCGCCACATTTCCGTGATCGGCAAAGGCGTCACGTTCCGCTTGCCCCATTGTCCGGATGTTTGGGGAATGATGTGCGAAGGAGATTTGGAAGAGGTTTACCGCATTCGCAGCATTCGCTTTAGACACGCTAAGCTCCATGGCGGATCCACCCTTTTGTCCAGTATTCTGATCGCTCTCATTGTTTATGTTACTGCTGCTTATGGGTCACCCGCATTCGCCGCAATTGTAGGAGGATTCGCCTGCTTGGTCACTGGCCTTCTTACCTCTTCCCTGGTCGGCCGTAAAGAAATCGGGCGCTTCGCGGATCGTCTTCGCAGCCTCAGCCGGTTCATCCGCATGAATGCCGAAGGCAGCGGCGATTTGACGCAGCGGCTGGATATTCACCGATTCGATCAGGACGAAACGCGCGAATTAGCCAAATGGATCAATAATATGATCGACTCCCTGGAAAGCATCATGATGCAGGTGAAATTAACGGCAGGGGATGTTTCCGCCAGCCAACAGGTCATGAATGACACAACGGCCGTCACCGTTACTTCCGCACAGCGTGTCAGCGGCAACATTAGCGAGATGATTCGCAGCATGCGCAGCCAGCTGCAGGATATCGATGCGGTGAAGGAAAGCGCGGAACAGATGCGGGAGACCCTACGCCAGCTGGAACGGCAAGCGAATCAACAGATTGATGTAGCCAAGAATGAAGTGGTCCGTATCGGAGACAAGATGTCCCATATCTCCTCAAAAGTCGAGGAAACGAATCAGACGATCCGTAATTTCATGGGAACCGTTCAGGAGGTCACGGGCGTGCTGCACGCCATCGAGCAAATATCCTCCCAAACCCATTTACTGGCCCTGAATGCTTCGATTGAGGCGGCGCGGGTCGGAGAACACGGACAAGGATTTGCCGTGGTTGCTAGCGAAATCCGGAAGCTGTCCGAACTGACCAGACAGTCCACGGAAGAGGTCCATCAAATTATCAGCCATATCTATAAAGACGCCCAGCAAGCCGTGCTATCGATGAAGGAAGGAACCAAGGTCGTGCAAGAAGGGAATCTGCTGGTTTCCGCCGCCTCCGAACTGCTCGCCGCCGCTGCCGAGGATGATCTGCGAAAGCATCAGGCTGTTGATAAAGTGGTACAGCTCATGGAGAAAATTGCATCGGTCAGCAAGGAGAACCGGAAGATTTCCAAGGATGTGGAGAGCAAGGTACAGGAGCTTACACAGGAAATCGAAAGCGTAAGGTACACTTCCGGTAATGTTGAAGTTATTGCAAAATCCATGCAGCAGCTGGTAGGACAATTCAAGCTCACCGATTCCCGTATCCGATAAATTGAATGCACCTCAATATAAGTACAGCCTTCCATACAGGGATCCGAATCACCGGGGGCTTGTATGGAAGGCTATTGTTTTTTATGGCCGTGCAGGGAGTGGGCTGACCATTGTCCGATAACCTTTGTACCGTCCAGTTACTCACAAGATGCCATTACATTGCCATCGGTTCTGCTATTGCGCTAATGCGCACGAAGCGGATCAGGCCTCCAGCTTGAATGCTCTCTGACCAGATCGCTGATACCGACAAACTCCACCTTTGTCTGCAGTTTCGGAATGGTTCCTTTCAGTGCTTCTGCCGTTCGCGTTCCATATTTGCCGACATGGCCAATGGCAATGCAGGATGTTCTCTCTTCCGCATGCTGTGCCGCAGTCTGCAGCTGCTTACTCACGTGCTGAACGGTATGAACATCATCCAGGAATATGTCATTGGCGATGGACGGCATCCCCTTCTCCGCTGCCAATTTGCCAACCACGCTGCGGTAGTTTGTCTTGCTGTCGATAAAGAACAACCCTCTCTCCCTGCATACTTCGAGTACAATGGACATGACCCGCTCATCCCCGGTAACCTTGGAGCCCATATGATTATTAATCCCTACGGCGTAAGGGACCGAATCGATTGCCTCTTCCATGCGTTTACGAATCTCCTCATCGGTGAGCGAACTCAGAATGGCACCCGGTCCAAGCCAGGAAGATCGTCCTTGCTTAGGCTCCATGGGCATATGGATAATGACGTCATGGCCTTGACGATGCGCGGCTTCGGCGTCCTTCACGCTTGTCGACAAAAAAGGCATCACGGCGACCGTAATCTTGACAGGCAGATTGAGCATTTCCTGAGTCCCTTTCTGATCATTGCCAAAATCATCGATGATGACGGCTAACTTTTTAACTTTCGCTTCCTGACCATGCCTGCTGCTCCCGGATTCTTTGTGCATTTCTTTTGTTTCTTGATGATGAGGATCTGCCGCTGGGATCCTCATCACTCCCGCCCCATATCCGATCTGGCCTGCGTTTACGAGGATCCATATCACACACAGCAAGATAGCCGATTTTTTATATACGTTCCGCATGGTTACTCCCCTTTCCATTCATTTTCATGCTAATCACACCTAACCGTATTGTTTGAGAAAAGGTTTGCAAATATGTAAGCAAGGTGCATTCAGCATAGACACACAACCTTTTTACTAAGAAATAAAAACAAGACACTTCCCGTCGCCGGAAAACGTCTTGTTTCATATTCCTTATTGATTCGGTTCAGCTCCCCTTCAAAAAGTAAAAAGCATCGTCATTCAGGAATCCCCCGCTCCCGCAATGACCTGCAGCGCATTTCCGACGGATTGCAGAAGATTGCCGGCCACCGTCAGATCGTTGGCTTTCTTATTCGCAGCCGTGCCCCGCAGCTCCGCGGTAATTTTAGCCTGAGCGGCGTTGGCTATCGACTGCATCGCATTTCCAAGGATGGAGAGCCGTTGACCTTCATCCTGCTGCTTCCTTCTTTTGGACAGCATTTTCGTTTGACCAAGCGCGGCAATATTCGTCCCCAATGCTTGCAGCCAAGCATAGGCCGCGAGCTGCTCCTGAGGATCCAATGACTTAGCTGGCAAGGCAATCCCTTCTTTCAACTATCCATATATTTCATTATTTAATATAATACGCGCATCATTTATTTTGGTTAAAGTCTTACATCCCGCCCCTTCCAAATCTAAACACAAAAAAAGCTCGTAAACTGCTAAAAAGCAAGTTTACGAGCTTCTTCAGAAGAATGCGGTCGAGAGGACTCGAACCTCCACGGGGGTTAGCCCACACGGACCTGAACCGTGCGCGTCTGCCAATTCCGCCACGACCGCGTATCATGTTCATCGCTTATAGGAGACAAGTCCTTATCAGCGGCGACAAGATATATAATATCACGCCATGTGAATCGAGTCAACATTTTTTTTGAACTTGATTAAAAACCTGTTTTTCGGTTAAAATAAGAACATAAGTTCTCATTCAATAACCATTTTCTATATAAAGGCGGTGATGTTGATGGCCATACCGGCTGTTACGACGGAGGAACGAGCATTGATCAAAAGTTACCTGCTGCTGATGTTTATCCATAAGGTGTTTGAAAGGGATTGCCGAATCATTCAGGAGAGCGGTGTCTTCAAGAGCCCTCAATTGTATGTAGAGGTTGTGGGGAACGGAGCCAAGCGGGCTGCTGTGCTTCTTCGTGAGGTGAAGCAAGAATTTACCAAGCGGGCGATCAAGGTGTATGATATCGGGCAAAACCAGGAAGGAATCCAGGCGCGATATGCATGTCGTGGTTACATTGGTTCGATGAACATTCTATGGCCATCCTTCCGTGAGGAGATGATGGACCGCATGCGAGCCTATCTTGGACTGGTCTCGCCCGAGACCGAGTCCTCTATGCAAGCCCATCCTCCTGCCGCTGTTTCCGCCCGCTAAATCGCTGCCCCTTAAACAGAGAATAACCGTCTCCCCCTGAACAAGATTGCTCCGGTGAGACGGTTATTGGTGATCGCGAATCAATGAAGATTATGCTGCACGCGGGTCAGTCCCTGCGAGAGAGCATGTCCCGCGCTGGCGGCAGACGCCACGGCTACAGCCTCCATAATCTGCGCATCCGAGGCTCCCTTCGCACGAGCTTCCTCCATATGATAGAAGGTACACAGCTCATTATTGGCAAACAGTCCGATCCCCAGTGCGATCAGCTGCTTCGTTCGCTCATCCAGCTCGCCATCCTGAAAGCAAACGCCGGTGAACTGATGATACGCCTCTGCCATATCCGGCATGCTCTGCTTCAAATTCAGAATTTCATTCTTATAAGCCGAAACCTTGTCATTGGACATTTCCATAACCTAAAGCACCTCTTCCACAAAAATTTGATGCGAGGTTAAGTTGTCCGACGAGTGCGAGATCTATGCCTACTCTTCGATCGGGCTTACTCTTGGATCTTTTTTAAGCTGGTAGCTGTAGCGGCGGTCCAGTTTAACGACCCGCCGGTTTCTGCGGCGTATAATGACCTGTTCGGGGTCCCAGGCTACGACAAAGCCTATAATATCATTGGTCTCCAAGCCATCCCGCACAACCCGGACCAATTCGCCGGAGAGCCTAAGCTCATCAAGTCTTTCATCGCTAATCATCACCATACCTCCTTCATAAACTTACTGTGCAAAAAAAGACCTAAATGAGATCATTTAGGTCTTTTGAATGCGTTGCGATATCGACAAACATCCCGACTAAGAGATGTTCTATATACCCATTAACGCTGTGCCGGCTCGATACTGTCATTCTTCTCGTACCAAAAATCCAGAACGGTTGAAGACATGACGCGCTTTTCGATATATTCTACCTGCTGAGGCGTAAACTGTTCCTTCCACTCGAAGGAAACCTCCTCACACAATCCGGCAATCGTCAGCAGTTCTGACCAGGCAACATAGCGTTTGTACCAGAAAAACTGAGGATGTTCAATCATATAGGGATATAGATCATCAAACTCCGTATGTTTACAATCCAAAGCACGTTCAAAATGTACCTTTGCTTCATTCAGCTTCTCAATCAAAAACGGCTCGGTTACAGGTTGTTTCCCCATGGTGCTGCCTCCTCTCTCTTGCCTACCTCTTTATTATAAGCGAAAATCACGGAGGCGAAAAGATTTTGTTGTGATTTTAGGCTGAAATGCATTTAAATTCGTCTACGAATTTCCATGATTACGCACGCCAAAGGCCAGGGTACAAACGTTCATGACTTAAGGCCTACCTTTCAGCTCTATCCTGTCATGCCATAAGCGCTTGATATAATCCTGATCCTAGCTGAACGTAATCTTGCCGTCCTCAAGCGACGATATGGTGACAAGCGACTCCACATGAACATTCTGTTCGCGCAGCGTTCTCGCTCCGGCCTGGAAACTCTTTTCAATCACAACGCCAAGCCCGATTAATTCCGCCCCTGCCCGTTCAATGATCTTGATCAGGCCTCTTGCAGCGTCTCCGTTCGCGATAATGTCATCAATAAAGAGCAATTTATCCCCTTCACCGATAAACTGGCGCGATACCATAATGTCCGTGACAATGCCCTTGGTGAAAGACGGAACCCGCTCACATAAGGCGTCTGGATCGGCGAGCAGCGTTTTTTTGCGCCGGGCGAATACCATGGGGACTCCCAATTCAAGCGCCGCGGCAAATGCAACAGAAATGCCGGAGGATTCCAGCGTCACGACCTTGGTCACGCCGCTCTCTTTAAATCTCGCCGCAAATTCCCGGCCCATATCCATAATTAAAGCCGGGTCCACTTGATGCGTCAGCAGGGCATCCAGCTTCAGCACCTGATCCGACAACACGACACCTTCTTTGATGATCCGCTCCTTCAACCAATCCATCCCAAAGACCTCCCACGATTCCTTTGTCGTAAAAGTAACATATTCCTCCCTGTACGGCAAGTACAAACGGATACTCCGTCATTTAACTGTACGGTTTCCGTCATCATTCCTGACATTGATCTCCGCTGCCTGGCACTAATCATGGGTCATGCCTCCAGCCAAGGACCTGGGACAGGTAGGAGTCATGTCCCAGCTGAGCCAAGCATACCTTGTACTATGCAGACGATTAACTTTCAAGGGGGATGCGGGGCTTGCGTAATTCTATTCGTGTTTTACAGATCGCCTTTACATATATCGGAACCATCGTTGGCGCTGGCTTTGCTACCGGACGGGAAATCCTTCAATTCTTTACCCAATATGGTCACTGGGCTACCCTTACCATTCTGCTTACGACAGGACTATTCATTTGGCTCGGAACGAAAATCATGACGATATCCAGGCGGATCGGGGCCAAATCCTTTGAGGACTTGAACAAATTCCTGTTTGGAGAGAAAGCCGGCGTGTGGATCAGCCTCTTTATGTTTATCATTTTGCTTGGAGTCAACAGCATCATGCTTGCCGGCGCGGGCTCTGTTTTTGTGGAGCATCTAAATTTGAGTTACCAGACCGGGTTGTTTGTCACGATGATCGGAACCTATTTCATTCTCAGAAAAGGCATCCAGTCCATCATGACGATGAATAGTCTCGTTGTGCCCATGATGCTAACCTTATCGCTTGCGATTATTTCTCAGACGATTCAAACGCCGGGTGCCACCCGATTCTTAACCTTAACTACGGACCACAGCCTGCCTTCGGTTTGGCTTGCACCCCTGCTCTACACCGCCTTTAACCTGGTAATGGCGATGCCGGTGCTGGTCCCGCTCGGGAGCCAGACCGAAAGCGCCCGCACCGTAACCTGGGGAGGCATCATTGGAGGTACGGGTGTAGGCTTTATGCTGATGGCAGCACATTTTGCGATGTCCGCCCATATGCCCGGCATTGCCCAATTCGAAATCCCGATGGGCAGCATCGCCAACCAGCTGGGCTGGCTGGTGCAGATCATCTATCTCATTCTGATCTTCCTTGAAATTTTCAGCACCTTCGTGGCGAATATCTACGGCATTACCCTACAGGTTCAGCAGCGAACCTCGCTCTCCCCCAGAGTGATTACCCTTGGTATCATGGTGTTCTGTTATTTTTTCAGCCAGTTCGGATTCAGTTCCTTGCTCTCTCTCCTCTACCCGATGTTCGGGGGATTGTGTCTGCTCTGGGTGCTCCGACTGACTTTGTTCGGAATCCCCGAAATCAGGGGGAAATAAAGGGGCTTTCCCAAAGGATGGTAAATCTGCCTTTGGGAAGCCCCCTTCTTATGTCTGCATCGTGATGAATTGTGCATTGGGTATGCGTTCCATGGTTTGCTCCGCAACATGTCGATGACACGTCATCATGACGATTTGCCGGTCTTGCGACAATTCCGCGAGAAGCTCGAGCGCATGTCCGAGCCGTTCCCCGTCAAAATTAACAAACAGATCATCAAGCAATAACGGCAACCCCGCCGCATGCGGCATCGATTGGATCAAACCGAGCCGCATCGCCAAATATAACTGCTCCGCCGTGCCGCGGCTTAGCTTGCTGCTCTCCACCCATTCACCAGTCGGGCGTTCTGCCAGCAGGCTCTGATCCCCCATCCGCATGACAATCCGGCTGTACATGCCGCCGGACAGTATGGAGAAGTACCGGGATGCCAGCTGCAGCACCTGCGGCTGTTTCTCTTCCTCGTACATGCGGCGCGTGCGTTTGATAAATTCGGAGGCCATCGAACGCACCGCATATTGCGAGACTAATTCCCGCAGGGCCGATCGCTGCTCCTCCAGCTGCTGCAGGGCGGAATCCTGATTTCCCGCTGCTTCCAGTGACTCTCTCTCCTGAAGCAGCCGCCCCCGCCGTTCCTGGAGCTCGTCCCGCAGGCGGAGCGCGGCGGATACGGCTTCCTCCTTCTTGATGCATTGTGCTTCAAGTTCCGCACCATCCGTCAGCTCCAACAGCTGTTCAAGCTGCCGGCGACCCGCATCATCCCATCCGCTGAACATGGTAATTTCGTGATGGCGGATCGTGCGAACAAGTTCCTCACGGCGCTTCGCAGCAGCTCCCATACGAAGAAAGATTTCTTCGTCTGCCGATTGGGACGATGCAATCAGAGCCGCTTTGCGCAGCTGCAGCCCTTCCCGCTCCTCTGCAATCGCAGCCCCCTCTTTGCGCAGCTCTTGTATTCGCTCTGCAAGAGCCTTCCTCTGTCTTGAGTCCTCTTGATAGGTCTTCCATCTGGAATGGACGTTGCCGAGCTCAGCGACGGCTGGGATTCGGCTGCCGTTAGCGTCTCCTTGGGGATCCGCCGCAAAGATCTCATTGCATTGGATGATGTAATCCTCCGCCTCTTTTAACAGCACGTCCATTTTCACTCCAAGCGATTTCTGCTGCCGGGTCAGCTCCTGCCCCTGCTCCACTTTGACGAATACGTCCAGCATCACGTCAGGCGACAGACTCTGCGGGAGTGATCGGGACATAAGCCAATCCTCCCACTGCCGTTCCAGCTCCAAATATCGCTTCTCTTCCTGATCAATGGCGCCCTGAACCGTTTGTAGTTCAGCCGCTTGCAGCGCAGCCTTCTCCTCAGCCGCCGCACAATCGGACGTCAAACGATCAAGCCGCTGCCTCCATGCTTGCCAGCCCTCCATCACGGATCGAAGCTCGCGCATCTGCGCCTCCACCATGAAGGGGTCGCGAGCGAGAGCTGCGTTTTTGTCCCTTCGACTGCCCGGAATCGTGCTTGCTGCAGCCGCCGCGTAAGGAGCAGAGACGAGCCTGGAATAGAGATGATCTACATGCTCCGTTCCCTGCCCGTCTTGAACCTGGGTCTCATTCGAAGCCGCACCATAAACCTCCCGGCTGCGTTGACCGCTCCAGAAAACATAACCCATACCAATCAGCATCACGATACCTGAGACCACGGCGGCTTCCGTGGTTGCCGTCCATAACAATACGGCTACCAGTAGGAATGTCATAACAGCCATTCCCGCCAACAGACCCGCGTACATCTGAGGGAATCTGTCCCTCGACGACTGACGCGTGGAAGCAGGCTCAGGCTGAGTCCGGGTCAATCGCCGTTCACGCCAACGCTCGATCTCCAGCTGCAGCTGATTCCACAGTGCGGCGGTCTCCTGGGGCGCTGCCGGCTTAATCATGGCAAAAGCCTCTTGTCCCCGGTCCATCTCCTCGCGCAGCTGCCGCCTGGCTTCTCGCAGCGCCGATTCGGCTGCCGCTGCAGAACGCTGGGCCCCGCGCTGTTCAATGAACAGCGCCTCCATCCGGCGATCATACCCGGCAAAGGCCGTACTGATTCGCCGTACCTCCTCGCGCTCCGAGGTGGATAAAGGCAGAGCCAGCAGCTCTTGCCGGGTCCATGCCGGATCAATTTCCCGAAGCAGCTGTTCCAGCCGAATCTCTTGAGATTTATATTCGGCCGTAAGTTCGGCAAGCTCCCGGTTTCCGGCTTCGTGCAGACTTCGTTTCGCCCACAGCTCCTCAATCCAATCGCCATACTGTTCCATGAAACCATTCAAGGGGAGAGCGCTCAGCTTATGCTCCGCATCCTCGATCGCCCGCTCGGTGCGAATCAACTGGGCGAGGAGAAGGCGCTCCTCCTCCTGTATCTTTTCGTAGCGGGTGATTCCATCCGGAGGAAAGTTGTCACTGTCCATCAGTTCCTTCAATTCCAACCTGGCCTCACGCCATTCCAGCCAAGCCGGACGAATCTCCTGCGCTTTTCGAAGCAGCGACAAATCCTCGGCGTCCCGGGTACGATCCTGCTCCAGCAGGCTCAACCGTTCCTGTATTTCCAGAATGGATGTAACGGTCTCGTTATAGCGGGGAACGAAAGTCCGGCTCTCCGAAACCTGGGTTCTTAAATGCTCGATGGACTGCAGCAGCTTAGCGGTATGCTGAACCTTTCCGCGCGGCTTATACAGCTTGTCCATCTCCTGGGACAACTTGCGTTCGGCCTCCAGTATATTGCCCCCGCCGCCGATTCCGGCATGGAACAGGTAACCGCTCATCTCGGCAGATTGCAGACTGCGGATTTCCTGCAGCTCGCTTAACGAAATGGCAAACAGCTGACGAAACATATCCCTGGACACGCCGCCCAAGGCATATTGTTCCAGCTCCTGTTGTCCAAGCTCGATTACGATCCCGTTATCCGCTAGTTTATGAATATGTACGCGCTCGCCTCTGCCGGTGGCTGAATGTCCTTCTCTGGAACGGCTGTAGCGCCGGATCACCCAAGGCACTCCCTCCTTATCCAGTAAACGCAGCTCGCCGCCGTGAACGCCTTCCCCCGAAGGTTCGCCGCGTTCTGCCGGCGAGCCCTTGCCCGGAAATCCGTACAGCATGGCTCTGATAAAATACAGGACGCTGCTCTTTCCCGCTTCATTCGGCCCATACAGCACGGTTACAGGAGCATCGATCGCAAGGCTCTTGTCCCGGACGGCTCCGAAGCCTTGAATGTTCATCCGCTCTAGTCTCATATACCGGCACCTTCCCCTTGCGAACGGTCGCGGAGCAATAACCCTAAGGTCAGTTCCTCTGCTCTACTTACCCAATCCAGCATTTCCTCGGGACTGATCTCGTCCAGCAAAGAACGGATTTCCGCGTGCTCGAGCAGAGGCTCCAGGCTCTTGGCAACAACCCCGTCAGGATCTTGAACCCGTCCCTGTTCTCCTCGAACAAGACGAAGCAAGTCCCCTGCAAAGCTGTCTTCCGCAAGCAGCCTCTGCCTGTCGATCGCGTCCCCGGAATGAAGGGAGAAGCTCTCGATCCAGACGCATCCCCGATAGCCGCATGTCTGCCCCTTCGCGGCCTCTCTTCTCCGCAGATCGGTCAGCAGCTCATCGAGCACATATCCGCCTTCAAGCTGACGATGAACCGGACCTCGTCCGGTAATCCGAACACGGATCATGCTCAGTCCATCCGCGTACGCTGTGGCTATTTCGTTCAGAATGGATTCCAGCGAGCGTCTCCATTCATCGACATCCTGACAGGAATCTAGTGGCGCTTCAACGATGTTCCAGCGCATGGAATCGAGCTCATGGAAGCTCAGCTTTGAGTTGAAGTCCCCATCCACATCGACGATATAACATCCCTTGGGCCCCGTCTCCCGAACATGACGTCCCTGGATATTGCCCGGATACACAATATAAGGAGATTCCTGCAAGGTTCGACGGGAGTGAATATGTCCGAGCGCCCAATAATGAAATCCGGCCTGGATCAGCTCCCTTTTTGTACAGGGTGCATAGGTTTCGTGCTGGGGATCCCCATCCACATTCGCATGCAGAAGTCCGATATGGTAGAGCCCGGATGACGGGGCAGGATAGCGTACCGCAATATTATCCGTGACCTTCGAGGTCGGGTACGACATGCCGGCGATGACCGCCACTTCTTGACGATCCGATCGGCGAACAGCCGTTACGCTTGCAGGTTCGGCCCCAAACACATGGACATGGGAGGGGAGCGTCATGGACAGCTTGGTGCTGTCCAGCGGATCATGATTGCCATGGATCGCATATACCGCAATCCCTTCCATTCCCAGACGGTTAAGGGAATCCAGGAAGCGAAGCTGCGAGCGCAGCGAAATGTTGGAGCTGTCGTAGATGTCCCCGCTGATGACGATAAAATCAACCTGCTCGTCGATGGCGAGTTTAACGAGGCGCTCCAGCGCCCTGAACGTAGATTCCTGTACGAACGACCGCAGCTTGTCATCGAGTCCGCTTATGCCGATAAACGGACTGTCCAGATGTAAATCTGCAGCATGCATAAATCGAAAAGAAGTCATAACGATCCCTAACTCTCTATCTTAGGTTGAAATTTCAAATACATTTTTTTCAGTTCATTCACGGATCTGGACAGGGAGTATTGATTCTTCGCCTTATCCGAAGCGGTCCGGGCGAGCTCGTAACGATAGAGCGGATCGCTGATGACCTTCTCAAGGGCAACGCTGAGTGCCATCGGATCCTCCGGCGGTACCAGCAGGCCGTTTACCCCATCCTCAATCTGCTCGGCGATGCCGCCGACATCGGTGCCTACCAGGGCAAGACAGCTGAGTGCCGCTTCTGCGAACACCGAGCCGAACGCCTCCGCTCTTGAAGGCAGTACAAAGATATCAAAGAACGGCATGAACTCTTCAGGATGCAGCGTATATCCGTAAAAAATCGTCTCCTGGTAGATGCCGAGTGTTTTGGCCATCTCCTCGAGCTCCTGACGGGAAGGTCCGTCGCCGATAATATGAAGGACGTAATCATATCCTTTGCGTTTCAGTTCGGCGCAGGCTTGGAGCAGAATGTCCAACCCTTTTGCAGGTACCAGACGGCATACTGTAATCAACTGCGGAACCGCATTTTCATGAGGCACCGGTTTAAATCGTTTATCATCAAATCCGTTATGGATGACCCCGATCGATTCGGGCGTATTCACGTACGGAGCCATGTAATCCTTGAAGGAGTTCGACACCGTCAGCAGACGGTCGCTGATATGCTCAAGCTCCTTATATAAAGAGACCAGAAATCTGTGCTCCAGCCCTCCTTCTTTGATTCTTCCGTTCAGGATGAGCTCGCGCTCGTAACTGGAATGCACGGTTTGGATGAGCGGAACCTCAGGGAATACGGCTTTCATCGACATGCCTGCAATCGGATGATGGCTATGGATAAGATCATAAGGCTTTTGAAGACGCAGACGTGTCCACCACAGGTAATCCCGGTAGGTCTGAAGGTATTTGGCTACGATCGGACTGTCTTCGAACTCTTTCCAATCAAAGGTGTGGAATATCGGATCCTCCTGGCCTTTGTTGCGGATCCGCTTGGGCAGCCAGAACATCTCCATCTCCCAACGGGAGGAATGAAAACGCTCCTGCAAATAAGGAATCATGGACGAGACGCCGCCCGGCTGTTCAGGAGGGAAGAATAATGCTTGAAGAAGTTTCATGGGGATCCCCCTTTCTCTAAATCTCTTTTCAGATTCTTTTTCGATATGATATATTAGAACATATGTTTCATGCAAAGGAAACCTATCCCTACTCAGGAGTGAATCGATTTGTCCTATGAATTGAGCTACTGGTCCACTTCTCCACTACCCACCATATTTGCTGTATGCGGAGCTTATATCGCGCTCATGATGCTGATCATGTGTCTCTTTATGTACAGCAAGCAGCGCAAGAATGCTTACATATATATGGCGGCAGCCTTCTTCTTCATTATGACATACGAGGGTATGAACATCCATTCAGCTTGGACGGGAAAACCTGTTTTTTCACCGGAATCGGACGTCCTCCGTTTCATTCAGCTTTTTTCGTTTGTCCTGCTGAACGTCTCGGTTGTCATGCTGTACCGTAAAATCAAGACCATGCATTATTGGCTTCCCTTGTTGTCAGCCCTACTTCTTATGCTTCCGCTCATTCTTCCCTCATTTCTTCCTTACACCCTGGACCCGATATGGCAAAGCATATATTTTGATGGTTTTCAGCTCGTTTCGTTCTACCTGGCTTATACCCAAGTCACCCCGCGAATCGGACAGCCGATCAAGTATGCGATTGGACTTGCCGTTTACGCTTTCTCGGCTATTCTGCAAGCCATACATACCTATTCCGGCAGTCTGTCGCCCGTTCTTCAGGGACTGGCACTCGCGCTGCCAGTGCTCTTCTACAGCATCGTGTTCTTTATCCTGTTCAGACGCATTGTCGAGCTGATGCAGTCCATCTACCGGTCCGCCATAACGGACGGATTAACAGGGCTCTACAACCGCAGGCATTTCATGAAGTATCTGGACCATTACGCGTCTCAGGAATTGAAGATATCCGCGATCTTCTGCGACATCGACAATTTCAAGAAGCTGAATGATACCCAGGGCCATGCCAGAGCCGATGAAGTGCTGAAGCAGGTCGCCGCCATTATGGAGGAAGAGCTTGAAGGTATCGGAATTACCGGCCGGTATGGCGGTGAGGAATTGGTCGCCCTGGTGGTTGACCGTAAAGTCAAACCCGCCCAGGTCGCCGAAAACATCCGTGCCAGGGTGGCAAGCGAGAGCATCGTGACCATCAGTATCGGCTACAGCATACTGCGCAAAGGCGTTCGCGGCGATGAACTCATGAAGCAGGCCGACAAAGCGATGTATCATTCCAAAACGACCGGCAAAAACAAGGTGTCCGATTACCGGTCATTAAAAACCTCATCAACCGAACCAACGGAATCCGCCGGATAACACAGGCGCAGGCTGCCCACTATATGAAGTGGGCGGTCTTTTTTTTGCTTGACATTTCTTTACTACGCCTGCGGCAACGTGATAAACTAATGACCGATTCCTTAATGCCAGAGAAAAAAAGAACTCTGAACTGGGTTTTTTGCCTTAACTACAGCATGTACCTTATTCTAAAGAAGGAGCAATATAACGAATGAGAAAGGAACTATTGCCTGTTGGCTTTGTCGCCAGCATGAATGATATTCTCGGGGATGCCTCGTGCGATTTTTGGGACAGCTACGATTTGCCCCGCACCCACGGGCTGCGTCTTAACCAGCTGAAAGCGGTTCATGCCGCAGACAGCGTAAAAAACCTCATCCGGCAATTCCAGCTGACGCCGGTTCCCTGGTGTGACACCGGATACTATTATGATGAAAGCCTGCGTCCAGGCAAACATCCCTATCATGCTGCTGGACTATATTATATTCAAGAGCCCTCGGCAATGTCCGCGGTCGAGCTGTTGAACCCTCAGCCCGGAGAGACCGTCCTGGATCTTGCGGCAGCTCCTGGCGGCAAGACAAGCCATATTGCCTCCAAGATGATGGGCAGGGGACTGCTTGTCTCCAATGAGATCCATCCCGAACGGGCTCGGATTCTGGCCGAGAACGTGGAACGTATGGGAATTATGAATACCGTCGTTACGAGTGCGGCACCGGATCAGCTATCCCGCCGTTTCGTTGCCTGCTTTGACCGGATCATGCTTGATGCGCCATGCTCCGGTGAAGGCATGTTTCGAAAGGATGCCGCTGCGATTGAGGAATGGTCTCCTGAACATGTGGATCTGTGCGTTGCCCGGCAGTGGGACATTGTCCAGGAGGCGTACCGGATGCTCAAACCGGGAGGAACCCTGGCTTATTCCACCTGTACGTTCAACACGGCGGAGAATGAAGAGATGATTGAGCGCATTCTTTCGCAGTATCCCGATATGGAGCTGCGTGAAATGAAGCGCTTGTGGCCCCACTTGGAGCGGGGGGAGGGGCATTTTGTTGCTATCTTGGTCAAATCGGCGGCTCCCGAAGCTTTAAATGAAGACCTCGGTTACTCTGCGGTCAGCAGTAAATCCCCGGCTAAATCAAACCGAGGCAGCAAACACACGCCTGCGCTTTCCGCCCTGACTGCATTTCAAGATTGGGCGAAGCAGGACATCCCAGGATTTGAGCTTAACGGCGGTACTCCGATATTGTTCGGTGAGGAACTGTACTGGCTTCCGGTCAGTGAGAGCTTGGCATGGAATGACAAGCAGCTAAAAGGATTGAAGATGCCGCGTGCAGGTCTGCATCTGGCTCATCTGAAGAAGAACCGAATCGAACCGGCACATGCCCTCGCCATGTCCTTGCATCCTGGCCCAGCTGCCCGCAGCTGGGATCTGCCTTCAGATTCAGCCGAGGTAGCTGCTTATTTGCGGGGAGAGGTGCTCTCCATTCCTTCCGAATACCGGGGATGGACGTTGGTGACCACGGATGGATTACCTCTGGGTTGGGGCAAAGCCAGCGGCGGACAGCTCAAGAATCACCTGCCCAAAGGCTTGCGAAATCCCAAGTAACCCTTCCGAACCGAATACCGATGGAACATAACCATGTATAACATACGTTCAAACGCGTAAAAAAGGGCTGTCTCTCTGCATAAACAAACAGAGAGACAGCCTTCACTATATCCACCTAACCAAACCGAACGCTTTTTTACTCATCATAGGCTGCATCCTTAACTTCTAAACAGCAGCAGCTTTTTCCGGTAGGTCCGATTCTCCTCACATGACATGCTTTTTTTCGCTCAATGCTTAAATCCCAAACTCCTCATTCATATCTTGCAATCCCTTACGTTCAGCTCTCGACCGGGGCCGTCCGTTCCTTCGCTGGATTCGAGGCGGATGGTCTACGAAACGTAGACGCCGCATCGGCATCCCGAATCCATAACGCCGCTCCAGCACCGATGAGCAGGAAGCCTGCAGCCCCGAGCAATGCTGCTCGATATGCCATCAGATTCGGCTCCACCTCCCCTGTCGCGCTCATAGTCCCCGTACCAACGGCAGCCAAGATGCCTGACAGAACGGCCAGCCCTATCGCAGGACCAAGCCTGTTCTGCACCGTGAACCAGGTCGAAGCGCGTCCCATCGAAGCAGGCGGGATGGTGGCAAAGGCCGCAATCTGAACAGCTCCCACCGTTTGCCCGAGGAAAATTCCCACGCCAAACAGCAGCACCCGTATAAACCACGGATTCGTCCCGGCATCTACCAAGCTTAGCATGATGAAGATAAACGCGGTGGCCACCAATCCCATCATGATCACCCGTCTTGGACCGAGTCTTGGATACGTCCAGGGTACGAGCTGCGAGGCAACCATAAGTCCGATGGCTTCGGGAAACGTCGTCAGCCCCGTATCCAGCGCGGACACATGCAGGGCGTTCTGATACATCAAAGGGAATACGTACAGCATACCCAGCAACCCTGCCGAAGCGCACATCGCGATGAAACCCGTCGTCCGAAACAAGCGATTCCCTAGCAGCCGCAAATCCAACAGCGGTTTTGGAGTTCTTAGCTCTACCCTCACCAGCGCAGCAAGGAGCAGGATGCCAGCCAAGCCGGCGCTCCATACTTGCGGGGCGTTCCACCCATGCAGCGGACCCTGGCTCAGGGCATACATGACCAGCGCAAGACCCGGCGCGGACAGCAGCAAACCCGGCACATCCAGTTTGCCGGCATCCGGCTCTCGATGTTCCTTCAGCCAGAATAGACCGAACACTATCGCGGGAAAACCAATCGGCAAGCTCACGTAGAAGATCCACCGCCAGGTCAAATACTCAAGGAGCAGACCGCTCACAATCGGTCCGACTGCAGGCGCAATCGCAATGGGCAGGATGAGAGCCCGGGAGATTTTCGCGCGTTCCTCCGGCGGGAACATGCGGAACAACATCGCCATGCCGACGGGGGTCAGCAAGCCGCCGCCGATGCCTTGGATCACGCGAAACAGGGTCAGCGTTGCCAAGCTGTCAGCAAAGCTGCACAATACAGATGCACCCGTGAAAAGAGACAGGGCCAAGAGGAACGTTCGCTTGGTTCCCCATGTATCGCCAAGCCAGCCCGCCATCGGCAGAACGATGGCTAAACTGACCAAATAACCGACATTCAGAACCCCGGATGCCGCAGGCGGCACTTCAAGCTCCCGGCTGATCGTCTGAAGAGCCACGTTCAGCACGGTGGCGTCCATAGCAACCACAAACATCGCTGCCACATAAACGATGCATAATACCTTTTTCGGATTCAGCCCATGGCTCATGACCTAGATTCCGGTGTTGACCCGGCGTCGGCATACAGGCTCCGCGGCCGTAAATCGACCCAGCTCTCGTTGATATAGGCGACGCATTCCTCCCGTGTGGTAAGTCCCAGAACCTGATTCCAGCCGGCCGGAATAGCCGCGAAACCCGGCCAGAGCGAATATTGGCCCTCATGGTTCATCAGTACAAGCAACTTGCCGTCGGCTTGCTCAAAAGGATTGGTCATGGATGAGTTCCCTCCTGTCCGTCGTTGTCACTGTTTTAGGTGCCATTTCCTCAAGCTTGCTTAGAATGCACTTGCCGATATAATCCAGTGGACCCGGCTGGCATAAATCCTTATGCCGGCATTCGATGTCGTGCCGCTCGATGTTGCCGCCCACATAAGGCTCCCACATCTCCGGTTCAATGGGGTCGAACCAATCGGGGATGATGGTGGAGTGGAAGAATAACATGTCTCCCTCAAACCGCTTCGGAACGTAAGCCTTTAACAATTGAACCGAATTTTCATAGGTTGTCTTCAAATTCATGATCGTCTCTTCCTCAAGGGACGAGAGCGCGCTGCTCTCGTTACGCAGCAATTCAAGGGCGGCCGCTATCGTTAACGGCGCGTCCCCAAGACCCGCTTCAATGCTTTCCCTGTCAAAGCCTCCAAGCGCCAGCAGCGCGGTCAAAGCCTCATCTTCATCGGGTTTATCCTTGATCGGCAAATAATGACTTGGATAAGCATCCAGTATGGCTAGCAATTCAATGTCTTCATCCGCTTCCTGCAGCTGTACCGCAATCGACTGAGCGACATTGCCGCCCAAAGACCAGCCGAGCAGTCGATATGGCCCCGTTGGCTGAAGGGAACGGATATGATTGATGTAATCTGCCGTCATCTCTTCCAGTGATTCCGGCAGCTCCTCCGCCTGGGCAATTCCCCTTGCCTGCAGGCCGTATATCGGATAATCCATGCCGAGATGCTTCATTAAACCGGCGTAGCACCAGCTTAATCCTCCTGCCGGATGCACGCAGAACAGCGGAATTTGATCTCCATGCGACCGAAGCGGAAGCACGACCTGCAGCGCACTGTTGCCGCCGCCCATCTCAAGCTTGTCGACAAGTCCCGCTACGGTAGGCGCTTCGAATAAAGCTGCTATGCTTAATTCTTTGCCAAGGGCTTCGCGAACCCGGCTGATGAGCCGGACCGCCAACAAAGAGTGACCGCCGAGCTCGAAGAAGCTGTCATCGATGCCGACCCGCTTGGCGCCGAGTATTTCGGCAAACAGCTCGCATAACACTTCCTCCTGCGGCGTTCGCGGATTGCGCCCATCCGCATCCGGCGCCATATCATCGGGAGCCGGCAGCGCTTTGCGATCAAGCTTTCCGTTAGGCGTAAGCGGCAGCTTGTCCATACATACGAATGCCCATGGAACCATGTAATCAGGAAGCAGCGAGGCGACATAACGGCGCAGCTCCGTACCCGAAAGCGACTCACCGGGCTTGCCGACAACATAAGCTGCAAGCCGCTGGTCTCCGGGCCGATCCTCACGCACCATGACGGCCGCCTGCGAGAGAGCCACATGACGGATGAGAACCGATTCGATCTCGCCAAGCTCGATCCGGAAGCCGCGTATTTTCACCTGGTGATCGGACCGTCCCAAAAAATCCAGGGTGCCGTCAGTAAACCGTCTTGCCAAGTCGCCGGTCCGGTACATTCTTGTCCCCGGCGGACCGTATGGATCCGCCACAAACCGGTCGGCAGTAAGGTCGGGTCGACCCCAGTACCCGCGTGCCAGTCCTGCGCCGGCAACATACATTTCCCCGATGACGCCATACGGAACGGGCTGAAGCCTGGCATCGAGCACGTATACCCGCAGATCCGGGATCGCTTCACCGATCAGGCTGCCTGCTCCCGGCAGCGCAAGGCTTTGATTCAATTCCTTATAGCTGACATGCACGGTGGTTTCCGTAATACCGTACATGTTGATCAGACGCGGGGCATCGTCGGCATGACGCCGATACCAATCCGTGAGCCGTCCAAGCTCCAAGGCTTCACCGCCGAACACAACATACCTCAGTGACAGTTTCTGCCCTATCCCCGCCTGCTCCCGATCCGCCTGAATCAATGGATAGAACGCCGACGGAGTCTGATTCAGCACAGTCACGCCTTCCCGGATCAGCAAGCTTAACATTTCTTCAGGCGATCTGCTGACCGTATGCGGAACAACGACGAGCCGACCGCCGTACAAGAGCGGCCCCCATATTTCCCATACCGAGAAATCGAAGGCATACGAATGGAATAAAGTCCATACATCGGTCTCATCAAATTGAAACCAATGCCGGGTAGAGTCGAATAGCCGGATGACATTCTGATGCGGCACGAGCACGCCCTTCGGTTTGCCGGTGGAACCGGAAGTATAAATGATATAAGCGGCATTCTGCGGCATAAGCAGCCCGAGGCGCTCGCGGTCGCTTGGATTCTCCTTGGAATAACCCTGCAATCGCAAAGCTTGTTCAGGCTCATCGACGACAACACACATGAATCGTGCGTAACTCGGCAGCTGGTTTATCACGTGAATGCTCGTAATAACGCATACCGGACAAGCATTCTCCATCATGTAAGCCAATCGATCCTCCGGGTACTCCGGATCCAGAGGAAGGTAAGCGGCTCCCGCTTTAAGCACGGCCAGAATGCCGATGACCATATCCACCGAACGCGGCAGGGCAAGAGCTACGATCTGCTCCGTGCCGACGCCTGATGCAATCAGCAAGTGAGCCAGCCGATTGGCGCGCTCGTTCAGCTCTTCATAACTCAGAGACTGGCCGTCATGGATAATCGCAATCGATTGAGGCGAGCGGCTGACCTGCGCTTCAAACCGCTGAGGCAAGGTTGCCTGCTCGGTGACCGGCAGCGGAGCACTCCATTGTCGCCGGATTTCTTCCCGTTCATGAGCGGTTAAAACATCCAGTTTGCTGATGGTTTTACTCGGTTCAATGACAGCACTTTCCAATATGCGCACGTATCGTTCCGCCATCGCTTCCGCCGTGCTGCGCTCGAACAAATCCGAGCTGAATTCAATGAAGCCGTCCACTCCGTCCGGTTCGCCGTTCCTATCACGCCGCTCGGTCAGTTCGAAGGTTAAATCGAACTTCGCCGTGCCCACGCTTTGCAGCTGCAGCCTTGAGGTGATTCCCGGAAGCTCAAGCGAAGTTTCCGGCGTGTTCTGCAGCACGAGCATTACTTGGAAGAGTGGATGTCTCGCCCGGGAACGCGGCGGGTTCAGTGTCTCGACAAGCCGCTCGAACGGCACATCCTGATGCTCGAAGGCTGCCAGGCTCTTTTCCCGAACCCGTTGCAGCAGCTCATCGAACGGCGGGTCTTCCGACGTGTCCACACGAAACACAAGAGTATTGATAAAGAAACCGATTAAATGATCCAGATGGTCGTCATTCCGACCCGAGACGGGACTACCGATCGGAATGTCCGTCCCTGCGCCCAGCTTCGTAAACAGCGCAGCCATCGCAGACTGAAACACCATAAACAAAGTCGCCCTGTTGTTCTGCGCGAGCGCATTCAACTGCTGATGCAGCTCACGGGATATCGGAAACGGTACGCTTCCGCCCTGATAGCTGGCCACGGCGGGCCTCGGATAGTCGGTAGGCAGCTCCAATTGCTCCGGCAAGTCGGAAAGCGCTCCGGTCCAATATTCCAGCTGGCGGGCAATCAGGCTGTTCTCATCGCCCGAGCTGCCAAGCAGCTTCTCCTGCCAAATGGCATAATCCGCATATTGTACCGGTAACGGAGTCCATGTCGGTTCACTCCCCAGGCACCGTGCTGCGTAGGCATCCGATAGATCCCGCGTCAACGGGGTAAGCGACCAGCCGTCTCCCGCTATATGATGCAGCAGCAACAGCAGTACAAATTCTTGATCGCCCAGCTGGAACAATTCAGCCCGCAGGGAAGTTTCGGCTGCAAGCTCGAAACGGTACCTAACGGCTTCGGCCAATCGATCCGCAAGCTCTGCTTCGCTGATCTCGGTCACCATCAGCACCGGTCGTGTCCCCTCGCCATCCAAAATGTGCTGATACGAGGCCCCATCATTTTCAGGGTACACCGTGCGCAGCGACTCATGACGAGCCACCACATCACCCAGTGCCATTCGCAGCGCTGCCAGATCGAGTTCACCTGACAAGCGGGCCACAAGGGGAATATTGTAGGTCGGGCTCGGACCCTCCAACCGGTATAAAAACCATAACCGCTGCTGGGCAAACGACAACGGCAAGCGCTCGCCCCTTGCCGCAGGACGCACAGCCTGTCTTGCCGCTTGCGCATGATCGAGCCGCTTGACGAGACTCGCCGCCGTTGACGCTTCAAACAGGCTGCCAATGCTGAGCTCTACGCCGAAAGCTTCCCGGATACGGACCATGACCCGGCCGGCTAACAGAGAATGACCGCCAAGCTCGAAGAAATCATCGTCGATGGTAACCCTCGGCAAGCCCAGCACCTCACCAAAAATCGTACAAAGCATCTCCTCTTGCGGCGTTCGCGGCATACGCCCGGCCGCCAACCGAACATCAGGCACGGGCAGCGCTTTGCGATCCACCTTCTTGTTCGGCGTGAGCGGCAGCGCTTCAAGGGCAACGATCACAGAAGGCACCATATACTCGGCCAGTTTCTCTGCGGTGTAATTCCGTAAATCTGCGGTATCGATGGGGTCTGTCCCTGCTGACGACGGGACGATATAAGCCACTAGCCGGCGATCACCGATCCGATCCTCGCGAATCATGACAAAGGCCTGCTCCACTGCCGGATGAGTGACTAGCACGGACTCAATCTCCCCCGTCTCGATCCGGAAGCCGCGCAGCTTGATCTGATGATCGGCACGTCCCAAATAATCGATCCAGCCGTTCTCCAGCCAGCGGGCAAGGTCGCCGGTCCGGTACATCCTGGACCCGGGAGGACCGAAGGGATCCGCGACAAACCGTTCCGCCGTCAAGTCGGATCTTCCCAAATAGCCCCGGCCAAGCCCAGTGCCCGCAATGTACAGCTCGCCCGTTACCCCTGGTGGAACCGGGGAAAGTGAAGAATCGAGCACATACAGTCTCGTATTCCATACCGGTCCCCCGATGGATGGCTTTTCCCGTTCATGATCGAGTTTGGCCGCCGTCGAATAAATCGTTGTCTCCGTCGGACCATATTGATTGTTCACTTCGCAGTTCAGGTCTTGAAGCGCAAGCTTAAGACCGACCGGCAGCGCCTCGCCCCCGGTAATGACTTTGAGCCGTTCAAATTTTCCTGGACGGCAAGCGACAATCGACTGCCATAACGTCGGGGTCGCCTGCATGACGGTGGTCCCCGTCTCCCGCATTCGGCGTATGAGCGCCGATGCGTCGAGAATGGTATCCCGCATCACGATGTCGAGCGTCGAACCGCATGCCAGCGGCAGCAGCACCTCCATGACCGAGATATCGAATGACATCGTGGTGACCGACAGCCAGCGGTCCCGCTCCCCGATTCCCAAACGCCCGCGCATATCCGACAGCAGATTAGCAAGACCTTCGAACGTGAGCATGACCCCCTTTGGCCGACCGGTTGATCCGGAGGTATAGATCACGTAAGACGGGTGAAGCGGCAGCAGCGGACGTATGCGATCAGTATCGACAGGATTATGAAACGCCTGCTGCTCCAATCGCTGGAGAGTAGTCGGAGCATCCAGCTCGACCACGTTCTTGTCTTCCATGACAGCTGCGAAACTTCCAGCCAGTTCCTGTGTTGTTATCAAGCATGCCGGCTTCGCATCTTCAAGCATATAAGCGATACGTTCGTCCGGATAATCCGGATCTAACGGTAAGTAAGCCGCCCCAGCCTTGTGCACGGCGAGGATGGCAACAATCATATCCACTGACCGCGGAAGCGAGAGTGCCACGATCCGCTCTGGCCCTACATCACGGGCAATAAGCAAACGGGCCAGGCGATTCGCTCGCCTATTTAACTCCTCGTAACGAAGGGATAACCCTTCGCATATGACCGCCTCCGCCTGAGGAGTACGTGCAGCCTGCTCTTCAAATAATTGCGGTACGCTTAGCTGCGGCAAGGAACGGGTCGTATCGTTCCACTGAAAAAGCACCTTCTCGCGTTCTTCCGGCAAAATCAAGGCCAAGCTCCCGACGGGATCCATCAGCTCCGCTTCGGCCAAGCTGTCCAGCAAATACAAATAGCGATGTAAATGGGATTCTAACTCCTCTGCGCTATAGATCAGCGGATTGGCATCCATATCGATTCTCAGCCCGTTCCCGCCCAATCCGCCATACACGTTCATCGTCAAATCATCCACGGGACCGGACGCAAGATTGCGGACGCTGCCGCCGAAACCGCCAAAATTCAATTCCTCTGCAAAAGGCATCACATTCACGAGCGGTCCAAATAACCTGCGGTTGTCCGCAAGCAGCTTGAGATCGCGCCGGATGTCCTGATGCCGGTAGCGCTGATGCCGCTTGATCTCGCGATTCTCCCGTGCGACCTCCTGCAGCAGGTCGATCAGGCTCATATCGGGCCTAACGCGCACCCGGAGCGGCAGTAAATTCATGACCATGCCCGGAATGCGGATGGATGACGAACCTAAGCGGCACATCACCGGCAATCCAAGCACAACCTCCTCAGCGCCTGTTATACGATGTACATACAGGGCTGCTGCAGCCGCAATCACATCCGGCCAGCTTGTCCTTGCAGCTTGCGCAGCCGCCTGCCAGCGAAGCGTCGAAGAGGTCGGAAGCTGAGCCGAACGGCGCAAGAAGCTCCGTGCCGGACGCTGTGCCTGTCCCCCTAAGCTGACCACCTCCGGCTCATCGGCAAAGCGCTGCAACCAGAATTGGCGATCCGAGTCGAGCTGCTGCGACATGCGGTATGACGTATCTTCTTCCAGGATCGTCCGGAACCTGCCGAACGCTCCAATGCCGGAAGATACTCCGCCTGTTAATTCCGTGTAGAATTGGGAGACTTTTTGCAACAGAAGCGATACGCCGAATCCATCAATCACGATATGATGAATGCGTTGGTACCAATAGTAGCGATCGGCGGCGATCTTGAACAGCGCCTCCGTAAACAGCGGTCCTCGGCATAGGTCGATGGCTTGGGCAAGGTCATGCTCCATCCAGCTTTGGGCAGCAAGATGAGGATCCTCTTTCCCGCTCACATCCATCACATAAAGAGGCCAGTCAGGAGATGGATCGATCGACTGCCAAGGACCGTCTTCATCTTCGCCGAAGCGGGCATGCAAGGCTTCAGCCTCCCCCACCACTTGACGCAAAGCCTTCTCGAATAGAACCGGATCTACAGGTCCTCGAATCTCAACGCATTCCGCCGTGTTAAATATCGGATTGTCCGGGTCCAGCTGCTGGGCATACCAAATCCCCAGCTGCGCGCCGGACAGCGACCAGCGCTCCCTCTTCTGCTCAAGCATATCCATTCCCTCCTTTTACACCGTATAGTAATCATAATTGGGCGGTGACACGCACACGTTCTGCTTATCCGACAGCAATCCCCACCAGCCTGCCAGTGTCGGCTGCTCGGCCAACTCCACAAAGCTGATATCCAAGCCTTCACGCCGGAATCGCTCGGCCAAACTCATGATGCGAATGGAATCCAGCCCCCAGTATTCAATCAAATGGTCATCCTCACCGATGCTCAAGGGCTGTTCCTGCAGCAATTCCGCTACGTTCTCCCGCAAGGTTTGCAGCGTCAGCAGCGATTGCCCCTTCGCAGCATCCACGGTATTTGCCTCCCCGCTTGGAGCTTTAGAATGCTCCGAGACAAAACGCTGCTCTTGCGTTATTAACGAAGCAACCAAGCGTTCCGTGGTCAGCGTAACGGCACAGCGTTCGGCAGCATAAACAAGTGCCAGACGGTGCTTCTCTTCCGAGAAATCCGCAAGGGCATCCGCAATGAAGAACGGCTGGATGTCTTTCATAAAAGCTTCGCTGGCGGTCAGCAGACAGCCGATGTGAGCGTATATCCCGCAGATCATCAGCTGGTCGCGGCCTTGCTCGCGCATGATGTCATGCAAATTGGTTTTCTGGAAGGCGCTGTACCTCCATTTGGTTAACAGCATATCCTGTTCCGACGGCGCGACCGCATCCACGAACTTTTTCTGGTAGGGACCGTCGTTGATGCCGGATCCCCAGAAATCCTGCAGCAGACCGCGCTGCTCCGGTGCCTGGCCCCCGGGCTGCGCCGAATAGATCACGGGAATGCCAAGCTCTGCGCAGCAGGAACGCAGCTTCTGAATATGGGTGAGCAGCTCCACGACAGGCGATTGATCAGGCGTAAACGCGTCGATGAAATATTGCTGCATATCATGGATGAGCAGCACGGCACGATTCGGATCCGCCGTCCATGCCACCTTGTTCTTGGGCAGGTCTGCCTCCCCTGGCATTGGATAAGGTAAAATCTTCGGAAGTGCCATTAATATCTCCTCATTTCTATGTTATTTTGAAATATTCACCCGTGCGTCCTGATTCTGCGCCGCAAGCTCCCGCAGCTTCTTTTTGCTTACTTTTCCGACACCTGTGTGGGGGAAGGAATCCATAAATTCCACCCGATCCGGGATTTTGTACGCAGCGAGCCCTCTATTTCTGAGAAACACCTTCAGCTCATTGCCGCTAACCTTACCGTTATGAACGATAACGAATGCACAGGTCCGCTCGCCCAGATACTCGTCCGGCATGGCGACCACGGCGGCATCGTGCACGCTCGGATGGGCTAGCAGATGGTTCTCGACCTCCTCGGCCGCGACCTTGTCGCCACCGCGGTTAATTTGGTCCTTGGAACGACCTTCGATCACCAGATATCCTGAGGGTGTCATGCTCGCCAGATCACCCGTTCGATAGAAACCGTCTGATGTAAAAGCCTTCTCGTTATGCTTGTCCGTCTTATAGTAGCCGCGAATCGTATAAGGTCCCCGTGTCAGCAATTCCCCGACTTCACCGGGAGCTACCTGGGCGTCATCCTCATCGACCAGCCTCACTTCATCGTACGGGGACATGGGGCGCCCTTGCGTATGCACCGTTATGTCTTCGGGGTCATCCAGCCGGGTATAGTTCACCAAGCCTTCCGCCATCCCGTACACTTGCTGCAGCCTACATCCCAGCACCGTTTTCACGCGGTTGGCCGCCTCTGCACTGAATTTGGCCCCGCCTACCTGCAGCACCTGCAGATTGGACAGGTCTTCGGAGCGGGATGGTGCCGCTTCAAGCCAGATTAAGGCCAGGGGCGGGACGACCGCCGCGATCGTGACGCCCTCGGAGGCGATCAGCGGAAAGGCCGCATCCGGACTCGCTGACCGGGCGAGAACCACCCTTCCCCCGGCATACAGCGTCCCCAGCACGCCCGGCGAGCTGAGCGGGAAGTTATGCGCGACGGGCAGCACCGCCAAATAAACGCATTCCTTATCCAGCCAGCAGATTTCGGCGCTCATGCGCAAGCTGTAAATATAATCGTCATGCGTGCGCGGAATCAGCTTCGGCAGTCCGGTCGTCCCGCCGGACAGCTGCAGGAACGCAACATCGCCAGAATCTGGACCTTCCTCGTCTAATCCGCGTGGAGGACTGCCCGAATCATCAAGATACAGGTCATCCAGGGATAGAAATGACCCGGAGCCCGGGTCGCCTGCAACGATGACATGGCGCAGCGAAGGAACCGATGCCTGAACCTGAGCTGCCAAGTCACGGTAATCGAATCCCGAATCCTGATCCGAAATAATATAAGCGGCAGCTTCGCTGAAGCCGCATAGATATACGATTTCGCTCCGGCGGTGGACAGGCAGAGCGAAAACCGGAATTGCCCCGATGCGGAACAGCGCAAAGATCGTATCGAAAAATGAAGCGATATTCGGCAGCTGAATAATAACCCGTTCCTGTGCTTTAATTCCGAGCTTAAGAAATCCCGCTGCCAAGCGGTCCACCCGGTTGTCCAGCTCAGCGTAGCTTATGCGCTGATCGCCGCTCACGATCGCAATCCGCTCCCCGTGCGCTGCCGCCCGCTTCCGCAGGAGCTCTCCGAAGGTTTCGCCCTGCCAGCAGCCTGCCTCCCGGTAGCGGGCGGCAAACTCCTCCGGCCAAGCCTTACAACCTGTCAACATCCCTCATTCCTCCTCCAACATCGTGGTTTGTTGTTCATTCAAGCCCATGGCAGCCAGAATCGTGCGGAATTTGGCTGACGTCTCGGCTAGTTCGGCTTCCGCCATGGAGCCTGTCACGATTCCGGCCCCAGCGAACACCCGCAATAAGGTTCCTTCCGTTTCCGCGCAGCGAATCGTCACGGCCCACTCGCCGTCCCCGTTGGCATCCGACCAACCAACGGCTCCCGAATAGAAGCCGCGATCGAACGGCTCGATCTCTTGTATGACCTCCCTGGCCGAAGCGGTCGGCGTGCCGCAGATTGCCGGCGTCGGATGCATCGCCAGGGCAAGCTCCAATGACGTTATCGATTCATCCTTCAGGACGCCGTTGATTTCGGTAGACAGATGCCACATGGCTTTTGTCTGTACGAGCGAAGGTTCGGCGGGAACCTCCAGCTTGCTGCAATAAGGCTGCAAGGCCGATGCTACGGCATCGATTACGATGGCATGCTCATATCGGTCTTTGGCGGATGACAGCAGGGCTGCCGCCCGCCGCTGATCTTCAACGGGATCGGCACTCCGCGCCGCAGAGCCCGCCAACGGATTTCCTTTGATCCGCAGCCCCTTCTTCGTAACGAGCAGCTCCGGGCTTGCGCCAAACAGCGTCCTGGTGGATGCAACGGCATCCGGACTTGAAGTGTGGGACAACTCGGGTGCCAATGGTACGGCAAACGTATAGCCATGGGAGTGATGGTACGCTAAATGATTCAATAGGTGAGGAATGGACAAGGCATGGGGAAGCGTGATATCCAGCGTTCGGGAAAGCACCGCTTTATGGAGTTTCTTTTGACGAATGAGCTCCAGCAGCCGGTTCACGCCTTCCTTGAACGCCTCCGGCTCCGGAACGGAAAGGACCTTGTAACTGGAAATTCGGGGCATTTCCGGGGCCTTGCCTGCAGAGAATAGAAGGGAATCATGCCACTGGGACGTTAGCGGAATAAACAGACTGGCCGGTTTTTGAATGTCAAAAGGTATGGCGCCTACAACAACGGCATCCGGCCGGCCCGCTTGCTTCGCACATTCCAGCAGTTCCACGATGCGCTCCGGCAGTGATCTGTGATCGGTCCCCGCGGGAACCGGCAACCTTGAATACTCTCCATGCGTTAACAACGTCTTGCGCGGGGATGAGAAGAAGAAAGACGAACCGACCCGGTATTGTTCCATAAGTTGCGCAGCCTCGGCTGCGGTTGGAGCATCATAGTGTACCATTTCAGTCTCCTCTCTGCTTATGAGCCTACCTAGTATATTGAAGTTAGAAAATCATGAGATCCGCGAATGCTCAGCATCCTAGCGTCGCGCCGCCATCCACGCATACGTCCTGCATGGTCAGGTGCCCGGCCCGATCGGATACGAGGAATACGACCGCATCCGCAATGTCGGAAGGAAGGGCGATTTTACCAAGCGGTATGCCGACGCGGAAGGAATCCGGCGCCCCCTCGATAATGGGAACTGCACCTTGATCATCCTTCCATAACAAACGCTGCATTTCGGTATCCGTAGAGCCGGGGGAAACCACGTTACAACGGATATGATAACGGGCATATTCGAGCCCCAAGCATTTCGTAAACATCGTGGACGCCGCCTTGGAAGCAGCATAAGCCGACATCTGGGCCCGCGGAACTTTGGATGCATTCGAGCTCACGGTCACGATAGCTCCTGAATTACGGCTCGCCATCCGCCTTACGACCGAGCGTGACGTGTAGAATACGCCGTGGGTGTTGACGTTGAAATGCGCCTGCCAATCCTCGTCGCGAAGCGACTCAACCCCACCGATTCGCAGCACTCCGGCAACGTTAACGAGAATCTCGATTGGACCGAGTTCCTCCTCAATCCGCTCGACCATCACTTCAACCTCGGCACTGCAGCTGACATCCGTCCTGTAAGCCGCTGCCTGTACGCCTGAGCTGCATAGATCGGCCGTAAGGCGGATCAACTCGGCCTCCTTCCGGTCGCAAGCCGCGACAACGGCTCCTTGCCGGGCAAGGGCTCGTGCCACCGCTTCGCCAATCCCTTGGGCGGCACCGGTCACGAGGGCTACTTTCCCTCTAATACCTGTACTCTCCATGGTGATCATCTCCTTATTCTTGAGGATGGAGGGCAAACCGTAACGCTCTGCTGATGAGGACAGGCAGCACGGACAAATGCCCTTCACCTTCAAATTCCTTGAATTCGGCATGCATGCCATACCCGGACTGAAGAGCCAGGCGTTCAGCGAGTTGGGATGCGCTGATGCAATTGCCGGTGACATGGGACCTCTCGAACTCTCCTGCGCCAAGCAGCAACCGTACAGGATATGGCTCTTCCTTGACGCGTTCGACAAAGCGCTGCTCCAGCTCTTGTAAATATTCCTGATTCCAGTGAATAGAAGGGCTGCCCGCGATATAACACGAGAATGCCTGCGGTTTAGCGAACATGGCGTAGAGCGTGAACAGCCCGCCTAGGGAATGACCGAATATCGTCTGGCGACGGCGGTCGATGTTAAACTCGCCCTCGATCTGCGGTTTCAGTTCCTCCTCGATGAATTGCAGGAACTCAGCCGCTCCTCCCTGTTCCGGTACGGAACCCCCATCCAGCTTGTTCTTGAACTTCATGTTGGGGTAGGGCGTGTAATCATAGAACCGATTCGGGGCATACTGCCCCTCCGTCTCGTAACCGATACCGACTACGACCGCCGGCAATATCCCAGTTTTGTCCGGCCTATGGCACTGCAGGCGCAGTGTTTCGACCATCGTGTGAAACACGCTGTTGCCGTCCAGTAAATAGATGACCGGATATCCAGACGGCGGGGCCGGTCCCATCGGCTGTGCCGCAATGATTCGGTAGCGGCGCTGCCCTACCCTCGAGCGCATCACCCAATGCTCCGCATGGGGCAGCTCCACGCTGCGCCGCATCATATCAACGTAAGGCGTATGGTTGCTCATGCAGTGCCTCCCTATTGACCCGTGATGGAGCGAACGACATCATCCACGATTTTCTCGTAGGCAATAAGGCCGCTTCCCAGCCAGTATTCGTTATTCGCTTCATACACCTGCCCATTCTTGACCGCCGGCATGCCCTTCCAGATCGGGCTTTCCGTCATTTCCTTTAAGCGTTCCGTTCCCTGATCGTAGGCGTTAATGACAAAAATATAGTCCGCATCCAGCTGTGGCAGTATCTCCAGCGAGATGTTAGCTGCATTCTCGTTCTCGACCAGCTTGGACTTGCCCAGTCCCAGATCCTGATGAATCACATATCCGCAGAGATAATTTCCGCCCATCAAACTGACGCCTCTAGGTGCAAAACGAATGATGGCAACGTTCTTGTCCCCCACCACGGAATGAAGCTTCGCCTTCGCTTCGCTTGCTTTTTGCTGATAATTTTTCAAGGCAGTCTCGGCCTCCGAAGCTTTCCCAAGCAGTTCCCCCAAGGTGGTCAGCGATTTCTCAACATGACCGGAAGCATTTTTAAACACATACGTTGGCGCGATTTTGGCATATTTCTCATATGTACCGTCCGCGGCATAGGTTTCGGTATGAAGCACGATGAGATCCGGTTCATAGGACATCAGGGCTTCTGGTGAAGGTAAGCCTCCTGAAAAATCAATCAGCGGGACGCCGTCCAGCTCCTGCTGCAAATAGGTGTGTCCCATCTTGCCGTTGGCCCATTGCGCCACAGGCTTCACGCCGAGCTTCAGCAAAGAATCCTCCATGTTCGGTGCAAACACTTTGTTCACCTCCGCCGGAATCTTCACTTCATGCCCGAGTTCATCCGTTACCGTGCGCTCCTCCTTGGGTGACGTCTCCTCACTGTTCGTCCCTGTTTCTTCCGTCGACGTTTGGCTGCCCTCCACCTTACTGGACGTCTCAACCGCACCCTTCTTCGCTGCAGGCTGATCGCCGCCCGCTGCTTCGGAATCCGCCTTGCCCCCACAGCCTGACAACAAGCCTATGACGATAACACAGCACACAAGTGCTGATGTTTTGATCCTCCAACTTCTTTTTCCACGGTTAAAACGTTCTGCCACAATGTATCTCCTCCTGTGATAATGATTCTCAATTAAGTCGAGTATATATTACGTAGCAAACGATTCACCATGGCTTTTATCCAGAACTCCGTTTGGACTATCTCCTGTAAACAGCAGCAATGCCTCGTCCAGCATTCTCGTCACGGCAAGAGCCGAATATTCGAACCAGGGATCGGACGAGATCATATAGACGCTGCCTCGAGCGACAGCTCGGAGTGTATGCCATTTCGCAGAATGCAAAAGTGCAAGCCAATAGCGGCGTGATGTGGCTTCAGGGCATACCGCAATCAGGATCCGGTCCGGATTGATCTGGAGCAAATCATCCAGCGTGATCTGTTGATTACGCATGGTATCCAGTCCGCAGGCTTCCTGGAGCTGCAAATCCTGATACAGCACCTCCTCAAGCCCCCGGTTACCGTATATATAGAGGCTTTGCCCATATATCCGCAGCGCGGCAACACGCTCATTTCCTACCACTTGCTGCATTCGTGAGCGGGCATGCACCACTTTCCGTTCATACTGCTCGATCCAGGAGTGTGCCTGTTCTTCTTTGTTCAGAAATGTTGCGATCGTCTCCAGCTGCTTCCTCCACCCTGCATGGGACGGAACAATTAAGGTGGGGGCAATAGGCTCCAGCTTGGCGATTTCCTCTTGACCGAGATGATCCATACCGATAATGGCGTCAGGTTTGGCCCGGAATAGCTGCTCGATATTTTCCTCAAAGCGGCTGTCCGGATAAGGGTTCGTCAATTTCAAGCGGGACTTGATCTCCGAGTTGTAGGCATTGTAGTAAAATGGGGTCCACTTCGCGTCAAGCGGCGCCGCGGCAGGAATGACATTTAACGCCACAAGCTGCCCGATGATCGAAGAGGAACAGGCCGCGATAAGCTGCCTCGAATTTCGGGCATATTCCGACGGCGAAATGCCCACCTTCTTTTTAAAGATACGGCTGAAGTAGAACTCATCCTTATAACCGACTCGCTGTGCAATATCCCGAAGCCGATCGTCCGATTCAGCCAAGTAACGCTTGGCGTGATTCATGCGGACATGCGTCAGGTAATCAATCGTGGTCTGACCGAATGTCTTCTTGAACAGGTCCACGAAATACTTTGGACAAATATTAGCCATTCCGGCCAGTTGGCCAATGGTTAACGCCTCGTTATAATGACAATCGATAAACTCCTTAATCTCAACCAGGCTGGTTCTTCCGCTACGATCCAAATCCAATGCGCTATCTATGTTCAGCTCTTCTTCCGTACGCATGAGTTGCCTCCTTTTTACGATAAAACGATTTGCAGGCTATGCAGGCATGTTTACCAGCTTTAATAATTGATAATGATTATCATTTTCACTGATAAAAATAGCATGCCATTTGCAGCGTGTCAATCCAAATTTGGAAGGAAATGCTTGTCCCCATGCTCTGAGTGAAACCTGTTAACAGGCTCCAAACCACGCAAAAAACCCGTCATCAGGCACTTTGTTCAAGTGTCCTGTGGCGGGTTCTCATTCATAATACAGTCGATTTACGACAAGCAGTATTTCACCAGTGCCTCGTGTACGCCGTCCTCATTGTTCGAAGTTGTCACCCCATTGGCTGCAGCCTTGACCTCGACCGGAGAGTTATCCATCGCAATCCCCATCCCTGCGTAGGTCAGCATCGTAATATCGTTGAAATAATTGCCGATGGCAAGCACCTCGTCCGGCTCATAACCTCTTCTTGCTGCCAGCTGCTGAAGCGCGCTTCCCTTGGATGCTTGACGATGCATCAGATCGATGAAGTACTCTCCGCTTCGCAGCATGTTGAAGGGAAGCGTCCACTGGCTCCAATCCGCGTAAACGCGGTCAATATCGGCGGATTCACCAAAGGTGGTAAATTTGACGACCGGGTCTGACAGCTCTTCCCATGACGGTAAGTTGCTTGGCAGCATCAAGTAGTTCTCGTACATCGAACGCACCGGGCCGGCAAGCTCCTCCACTTGGTCCACATACATCTCGAATGCGGTGTTTACGTCAAAATGCACCCCGTGCTCACGGCAGTATTTCATGAAGGGTTCAAGCTGAAGCGGGTCCATACCGAACTGATGAACGATGTTATGGGTCTCCACTTCTACCGTTGCCGCACCGTTATGACTGATGACATAACCGCCAAGACCCATGCTTTTCATAAAAGGAATCGAATTCAGCGGTCCTCTGCCTGTGCACAGTACAATTTCCACTCCTTGTTTTGCGGCTTCCATCACGGTGTTCCGCGTTTTCTCCGTGATTTCATGATCATCATTCAGCAGCGTTCCATCCACATCAAGTGCTACCAATTTGTATGCCATTCTCCATCCATCCTTTAGTCTCTATTTCTCTATCGTGATCATGCCCTTCCGAGCAAAGACAGTTCTTGTTCGGTCAGCTCCCGGTACGTCCCGATTTCAAGATTTTCATCCAATCGAAGCTCGCCCATGCTGACTCTTTTGAGATAAATGACTTTTTTGCCTACTGCTTCAAACATCCGCTTGACCTGATGAAATTTGCCTTCATGGATCGTCAGCGAGATGCGGGACAGCTGGACACCGTCGCCTCGTTCCTCATGGGAATGGATCACCAGCTCTCCGGGCAAGGTCACGTATCCGTCATCTAAGGTAACACCCGCAGCAAACAACCGCACATCCTCATCGTCCACCCAGCCCTCTACAATCGCTTCATAGGTTTTCGGAATATGCTTCCGGGGCGATAACAGCTCATGAGCTAATTTACCATCATTCGTAAGCAGTAGCAGTCCTTCCGTGTCCTTATCCAATCTGCCCACCGGAAACGGCTCGAAGATCAGGTATTCCTCATCCAGAAGATCCAGCACCGTACGGTCACGAAGATCCTCGGTCGCCGAAATGACGCCCGGAGGTTTGTGCAGCATGAGATACACGAATTCCCGATATTGCACGGTCTCTCCCTCAAACTCAATGATATCCGTATAAGGATCAACATGTTTACCGGGGTCCTTCATTACCGTTCCGTTGACCACGATGCTCCCTTGTTTGGCCTTTTTCTTCAATTCGGCCCGCGAGCCGAATCCAAGATTGGATAACACCTTGTCCAATCTTTGCGTTGTTTTTTTGCCTTTAGCACTCATACCGATGTCCACCTCCACCCTGCCGGATACTCATTCTTCAATATTCCTGCCTGCCATTTGCCCCAACCGGCTGAGTATCCGTCTATACACACTAACACATAACCCTTCGCTTCAGCACCCGATCGACAAATCACGCGCTCTTCCGGAATCGACAAGGTTTCCCCTTTCAAATACCGGACCGCTTCTCCGTCCTCGGAGGACAGGCTGACATATCTGACAGCCTCATCCGCTTGAAGCGCTGTAGCCAAGGGATGTCCAGGTATAAACCGTTCATTCTTCAACTGTCCCATATACCATCCGGGACGAATCACTTTAAGCTGCTTCAGCCGGTCTTCCGGCAGGGGTGAGACATATACATGGTTCCCGTAGATTACGGGATAGCCAGTCAGCTTCATATCCAGCTGCTCGCGGATAAAGGCTTGGAACAGATTGATCGCAATCGAACCCGATGGAGAATCTGCTCCGCTCCGGCGGGATCCCTGTTGGCGCGCTGCACCTTTACCGTATTTCCCTGCTTTACCCGGGCGCTCCTCCCGAAGGGCTGCTTTTCCTTTACGCTCACGGGCGTGCTCTGTGCGGGAAGTTACAGCAAGCGCCCCATTGACCAAGGCGTCTGGCTTGAATAGTGGAGTTTGTTCCCGTTCAGCCTCATGCATGTCCGGCTCGCCTTCCCGCTGAAGCACAGCCATGAAATGCCCTTCGCCTCTGACCTTATGCGGCCACAGTCTTGCGGTCCCGGAAAGCTGCTTCAGCACGTCCTCCTTCACATCTTCCTGTCCCGTCATCCAGTTCGTTTCCCCCGGAGAAAAAGATTCCGAATGATCCACCGGGATCACGTAAAAATCCGGCTGCTCATTCAGAAACTCCGCAATCATCCCTTCATTCTCCTCCGGCGAGAAGGTACAGGTAGAATACACCAGCCGACCTCCCGGTCGGAGCATGGCAGCAGCCGATTTCAGGATGTCCCGCTGCATCTCCGCAAACTTGAGCGGAGACGATTCTTCCCAGTACTTCAGCATGGATTCGTCTTTGCGGAACATCCCTTCGCCGGAGCAGGGGGCATCGATCAATATTTTGGAGAAAAATCCGGGGAATGCACCTGCGATCCGCTCCGGATCCTCATTGAGCACCACGGCGTTCCGTACGCCGTACATCTCCAAGTTTTTGGCAAGCGCTTTGGTGCGGTCCGGATGAAGATCATTGCTGACCAATACCCCCTGCCCATTCAGCTTTGCCGCAATCTGCGTAGATTTGCCGCCGGGAGCCGCGCACAGATCCAGCACCCGATCTCCCGGCGTTACGCCAAGCAGTTCGACCGGAGCCATGGCGCTTGGCTCCTGGATATAATATAACCCCGCATGATAGTAAGGATGCCGTCCCGGACGTTCACCAGCCTGAGTATAATAACCGGTTGAACTCCAGGGGATGGGCGCAAGATCAAAGGGGGACAACTTCATGAATTCCTCTCTGCTGATCTTCAGGGTATTCACCCGAATGCCCGCATTCGGGGCTTGTTCATAAGACTTCATAAAATTGTCATAGTTTTCGCCGAGCAGCGATTTCATCTTCGCCAGAAACGGCGAGGGCAGTCGTAATGCCATACATAGTACCTACCTGTTCTGTATCGTATCGTCTGAAGTATATTTTCACCGTGCTGAAGCAAACATTCGCATGTTCCGCTCCGACTTTTAATATTGTATAATAAACTACATTAAAAAGGACAAGTCCTTATTTATTATTAATCATTAGGGGGTGGATCCATGAACCGCAAAAAAAAGAATAAATACACCGCACTATACGCCTTCGGCGGAGTCTTCGTCTTATTGATTGCTGCACTCATTTTCTTGAACGGTCAAGGAGAAGCAAGCGAATTGTACGGCGGCAAGAAGGTCTCCAGCCTGAACCCGGCTACGCAAGAGCTCCTTAATGATCCGAACTACCAGCAAATTATATTGCCGGATCAGCTGAAGAGCAAGGTCGACAACAAAGAGAACTTCTTTGTGTACTTCTTTGCATCCGACTGTCCGCACTGCCGTGCGACGACCCCGGAACTGATGCCTTTGGCGGATGATGCCGGCATTACGATGCACCAGTACAATCTTCGCGAGTATCAGGAAGGCTGGAGAGAGTACAACATCGAGTTTACCCCGACGCTGGTCTACTTCGAGAACGGTGCAGAGAAAGAACGCATGGTCGGCGGATTGAAACCGGAAGGTTCCAGTGAAGGCTACGCCATCGATGATTTCAAGCAATTCCTGGATAAGTATAAAGGGAGCGTGACGAAATGAACCGCACTCGCGCCATCCTCTTTACCTTCGTCATTTCGGGCATGCTGCTGACCGCATGCGGCGGTAAAGAATCCGCTGCCGGGCATCAGCACGGCGCCGATTCGGAACGATATGAGACAACGGCCAGCTTGACGGTTATGCCGGAGTTCTTGTCGAGTTATACCGACAATACGCAGGCAACCTATGCCACGGTCGGCGAACTAGAGGACATCATCAAGGAAATCAAATGTTATTGCGGCTGCATGGATGAGGAGAACGGCTACCATGATTCCCTCCACCGCTGCTTCATTGCCGAGAACAAGGACGGCGAAGTCAAATGGACGGACCATGGCGCCCAATGCGGCATCTGCCTGACCGAGCTGCAGGATGCCAAACGGCTCCATGACGAAGGAAAATCCGTCGAGGAAATCAAACAGTTCATCGATGACAAATATAAAGGTACCGAATCCTGATTCTGCACGGTCATACAAAAAAGAGCTGCCCAAAAGTAGATCCCTCTACAGACGGGCAGCTCTTTTTTCACTTGTTCCTAGGGTTACTTGGAATGTGCCCGCTCCGGCTTTCGCCGCTGCGGAATGTTCGGCTGGATGCGCTCCGATGCCAACTGAACTGCCTGCTTAAGCTCAGTATCCCCAATTTCGATCGTCAAATCCCTATAGGGGAATGGATGAACGCTATACGACGACAGCTGTTTGGCGTATTCCCGCACTTCGCTCACCAGCTTCCCCATCGAGATCCCCAGCTCATCGCCGGGATAACCCTCGAGGCGGGATACAGCGCTTGTGAACATTTTGTATGCTCCTCTTACGTTGTTGTTCCGGAAATGAAAAAGCCCGACAGCCACCTGCAAAAGCCCCTTATACCTGGGATCCCGCTCCCGCGCGAGCCACAGTTCCTCAAGCACCTCATGGCATTCGAAGTAGTCTTGATCCCGGTTAAAGTAGACGAGGTAAGCGACATACAGCGGTTCATAACTCATGTTCGTTTACTTTCTTCTTGGCTTCGGCCAGCAGCTCCTTCACCTCGTCCAGAAGCACCTTCATCGCATCCATGTCATGATCCTGAAATATCGCATTAAACCGGCTCTGAAAAGCAATCGCCTCGTTGACCAGGTGGAAGAAATACAGCTTGTGTATCGCGTTCAGCACCTGTGTCGTAATATTGGAATCGTCCTCGAACTGCCGCTGCGCCTCCAATATATCCTCCCGGATGCTCGACATTTCCGTATCCAGCGTATTCGCCGCTTCTCCGGCTTTCTTCAGCCGTGCCCGAATGTCATCCGGCAGACTTTCCCGGTACTTGTAGCTAAGCGAGTGCTCAATCGTCGCCCAGAAATTCATGGCCAGCGTACGGATCTGAATTTCGGCAAGCACTTTCTTTTGCCCCAGAGCCGTCTGCACCGGATACTCGATAATCATATGAAAGCTCCGATAGCCGCTCTCTTTGAAATTGGTAATGTAATCTTTCTCATATAATACGGTCAGGTCTTTCCGTGCCCGGATATATTCGGCTACCCGCCGGATATCCTCCACGAACTGACACATAATCCGAATGCCTGCGATATCCTCAATCCCGGTTTCCAACTCGTCCATCGGCACATCGAGGCGTTTCGCCTTGTCCAGTATGCTCGAGATCCGTTTGACCCGACCCGTTACGAATTCGATAGGTGCGTATTCCTCCCGCTTTTTCAGTTCGGAACGCATCGTCTTGAATTTAACCTTCAATTCCTCAACGGTCTGCTCATACGGAAGCAAAAATGTCCCCCAGTCTCTAACGTCCATCGCCTTGCCTCCTGTCTTTACCCCTTTACCGATGATTAGCCCCGACGGCTTCGGAAATATGGCTGAAGCCATCCCGTGCAAGCAGCTCCCGGAGACCGGAATGAAGCTTGCGGTTCACCTCAGGCCCTTCATAGATAAGTGCTGTATAAATTTCCACCAGGCTTGCGCCCGCGCGTATTTTGTCATAAGCATCACTTGCCGTAAAAATTCCGCCAGACCCGATAATTGGAAGCGCACCGCCGGTCTGCTTATATATCCGGGATACAATCTCCGTTGACCGGTTACGCAGCGGTTTCCCGCTAAGGCCGCCGGTTTCTTTGGCGTTACTGTGCGTCAGGCCCTTCCGCGAAAGCGTCGTATTCGTGGCGATGATGCCGGAAACCCCGCTTGCACGAATCGTATCTACCATGAATTCCAGTTCCTCATCGCTTACATCCGGCGCAATCTTCACCAGGACGGCCTTCTCGCCTCCATGAATCTTGGCTTGGCGGGACATTTCGTTCTTTACGGCCTCCAGCAAGGATGACAATTCGCTCCCATGCTGAAGGCTGCGCAAATCCGGCGTGTTCGGTGAACTGATGTTGACAACAAAAAAGTCGCCATACGGAAATAAAGCTTGAATGCAAGCTTCGTAATCACCGTTGGCTTTCTCGTTCGGGGTCGCCTTGTTCTTCCCGATGTTGACGGCAACCGGAATACGGCGTTCCTTGAGTCCAGACAGCCTTTTTGCCATCGCCTCGGCCCCTTCGTTATTGAAGCCCATCCGGTTGATGAGTGCCTCGTCCGGAGGAAGGCGGAACAAGCGCGGCTGTTCGTTGCCCGGTTGTCCCTTCGGGGTCACCGTGCCTACTTCCATAAATCCGAAGCCGATGGAGGAGAATCCTTTGACGGCCTGAGCATTTTTATCCAATCCGGCGGCAAGTCCGACCGGTGTCGGGAAATGAAGACCGAACAGGTCCACTGCCAAATCCGGTGTTTCGCTAACACCGTACATCCCTCGCATGACAGCGTCTGCGCCAACCACGCCGGAGGCACGTCCAAGGCCGCCAACCACAAGGTGGTGGGCTTTTTCGGGGTCGAGTTTAAAAAATATAGGTTTGCCTATGTTGCGGTACAGCACATCCACTCTTCCTCTCATCCAGTTATTTCTCTATCCTTCAGTTTATCCGTTTCTGTCTCAAAAAGAAAGTTCTTCAGCGTAAACCGGGGCGTTCGTCCTGGCGAGAAAGCGATATGGCAATTTCGGGACAAACCCCTTACAATAAAGGAAGATTGTACAAATCATATTTAACGATCATGAGAGAAAGAGGGGAAAGACATGTCAGCCAAACGTAAGCCTCCAACCTTGCAGCAGAAAAAAGAAGAGGTTAATAAGAAGGCCATACTATGGATTAGCTCCGGCATTGCTCTTCTTATTATCCTGATTATCGTTCTGATTGTGATCGCCCAGCCTTAATCCAGCCAGTGATACACCTTGCCCGGGTTGGTCTGCCCCTGGGCATGCTTGAGCTTAAAACGCTCTTTCGGCGTCCACAGGCTCTCGGGCAGAACCCCTTCCCGAATTTTCACGACGGTTCCCATCGGAACCAGATCAAACAGCTCCTCTACATCCTCCTTAAGCATACGAATGCAGCCCTCAGATTCATTTGCTCCGATGCTGTCCACATCCAGCGTACCATGTATCGCGTACAACGTATCGGACAGCTGCATTCCCCGCGTCCCATAGGGGCCCTTTGTGGTCCCGTTCGGATTAACAACCTTGTCATTGATATGAAAATCACCCAGCGGCGTTTTCACTCCTCCGAGCCCGACCGCATAATTGCGCAGCATGACGGTGCCGCTCACGACGGCCAGCCGATGACGTTTCCGGTCAATGATGACCTGAAGCGGCTGCTCAAAAAAAGGATCCCCGTTCGGCGAAGTCCCCCAATATCCAGGCTCTTCCGGTTCGTTCCCAGGCGACTGCTGTCCCGGTTGGTCCTCTGGGCCGTCAGTTCCTTGGGCTTGCTGCTTCATTAAAGCTCCAAACATCTCCTCCATCGCTTTCGAACGGCCGGACAGCCAATTGTTCGGATACGGGCGTGTCAGTTCATTCAAGCTTTTAGGCAGGCGTCCATGCCGAGCCTTATACTGGCTGACCGCTTCCTGCAGCACGGCCGTCTCGACTTGCAGATCCGCCCATTGCCCCGCGCTCCGCTTAAGCTGCGAACTATCCGCAGGCTCGCAATCACACTCCAATGCAGCTCCTTCATATGGCTGGATCGCAATAGCGCCCTTAGCATCCCGATGCAATCCGTATAAACGTTCCATGTCCTTGCTCCATAACAGCCACTTGCCCGATGGCTTCATCCCAAGCGCAACCGACCAATTCGGCAATGCCTGCGGATGCCGGAGCAATAAGGACAGGGCTCCGGCGGAATCCTTTCCCTGGCCGGAAGCAACGGCGGTGTACAGCGGTTCTTTAAGCGAATCCCGCTTCTCTTTGTTAACGGGCGAGGCGGATACCGGCTCATTCGGCGGGAACACATCCGATGCCACATCCCCGGGAACGGAACCCGGCGCCTGGGCCGGAGGAATAAATACGAGCAGCAATAACACCAGCGCAGCAAGCAAACGCCGGGTTCTTTTTCGCCTGCGGTCCTTGTCCTTCTCCATCTCCAATAAGCGCTGTTCGTAATTTTTCCATATATCGGACGGGACCTGGCTAAGCTCGAAAGCTTCATAGACCCCCTCGGCCTTGTTATAGCAGTAATTTGCCTTGCCTTGTTCACCGGCCTGCTCATACTCCTTGCCCAGCAGGTACCAGGCCATTTTATTATCAGGATGCGTCTCCACATACCTTTTGAGGTACAGCGAATTGTTCATTCGGGAGCCTCCTTTTATGACATTTTTACCTCTATTATCCTGTATATCGGTATCATTGCTCCAATTATGTATGAATTGTAAGGTTACGAAAAAACGCCCCCTGCCTTTGTCGGGCAGAGGGCGTCGGTATAAGTTCAAGATGGAATATCAGGGCTTAAAGCGGTACTGGTTATTCTGCGTTAAACGGCTCGTCTGCAATCCGAATTGAATCTGTTGGGCAGCCGTCGCAGGCATCCAGCATATCGTCATGCATATCTTCCGGAATTTCGGTTACCCCGCGGTTGTTGTCTCCGTCAAAAATGACTTCTGCCAGGCCTTCGTCGTCGTAATCGTAAATATCGGGTGCCGTTGCGCCGCATGCGCCGCATGCGATGCAGGTATCTTTATCTACCCAAGTAAACTTCGCCATAGTCTCTCTTCCTCCTGTATATCTATAAACATCTCTATAAACATAGTATAAGCTGACGGTATCCCGCCACCATCTACATATATTAATACAATTTTTTTAGGAATACAAATAAATTTCCTAACATTTTCCGACAAAAATCAGTTGTGCTCTAAGGAATGGAAGGAGCTTCAACTATCAAAAAACGGCTAATCCTTGTCCGGGTCCTTCGAGGTTGGCTGGACGGCATTTTTATTATCGTTCCCCAGATCCCTTGCAAAATCCATCTGTAAAGATGTTCCTCTCCGCTTATGGTTGCGGATTAAAGACGACGGATCATCTCCCAGCATGCCGGCGGTCAGTACCGCACTCTCACCGAATTTATTGCGCAGCTCGTCCATAACCCGGGTGAGCGATTCTTTCTTCGGCTGTTTCTCGTAATCGAACAAATCCAGCTGAATGGCGGATTCCTCCTTCGCGATAAGCTGCTGCAGCGTAACGCCTAGAAGACGGAGGGGCTTATCCTGCTTCCAATGCCGGTGGTACAGCTCGCACGCTTCCCGGTAGATATCCTCGGTATTTTCCGTCGGAATGGCCAGATGCCTCGACCTGGTAATGGTCTTCATATCCGGTGTGCGCAGCGTAATCTGGATGCCGCTGGTCATCAGACCCTGCCTGCGGAGCCGGCGCGCTACCTGATCGCTCAGATTCAGGAGCACTCTTTTTGCCTCCTCCGCCGATGTAACATCCTGCGGGAGCGTGGTCGTGTGTCCGATCGATTTGCTCTGTTCCCGCTCCGCATTGACAGGAGCATGGTCGATGCCGCTGGCTGCCCGTTTCATCCATGACCCCATCACGCCAAATGTCGAGGTCAGCAGGCCTTCATCGGCAGCGGCAAGCTGTCCGATGGTCTGGATGTTCAGCTTACGCAGCTTATCTGCGGTCTTGCTCCCGATGCCGAACAGCTCTGCACAGGGTCTGTTCCAGAGCACCTGCGGGACATCCCGTATCCGCAGCACGGACAGCCCGTTGGGCTTTTTCATGTCCGAGGCCATCTTGGCCAGCAGTTTATTGGGAGCAATGCCGACGGAGCAAGGCAGCGACAGCTCCTCGCGTATGCGCTCCTGGATCTCCCGGGCGATATCCAGGGGGGTGCCGAACTGCTTCGATCCCGTTATATCCAGGTAACATTCGTCAATCGAAGTCGCTTCCAGCAGCGGCGTATATGCATAAGCTATATTCATGAATGCATTGGAATACTTGCGGTACAGATGAAAATTCGGTTGGATGATCATCAGGTCAGGGTAAATCCGCAGCGCCTGTCTCACGTTCATTCCAGTGCGGATCCCGAGCGACCGTGCCGCATAGGAGCAGGTAACAATGACGCCTTTTCGCAGCTCGATGCTGCCTGCAACAGCCGTGGGTTTGCCCCGGTAGCGCTCCGGCTCCTCCGCTTCGTGTACAGAACAATAGAATGCATTCATATCCACATGAAGTATAACGCGGCCGCTGGCCGGATAATAATTGTCGATATGTCCCACGCAGAATTCCTTCTTTCTTTTGGTACGGTTCTTCCTATTCTAAATTGCCGGCCTCTTTTTCGAGTTCGGTTTGAATGATTCTTACGTTTTCTTTATGACATGCCGCTGTAAATTCGGATCCGAATCCGTGCTCCTGCTGCAGCCGGTCAAGCGCCGCATCATCGCCATGCATAACCGCCTGTCGCAGACGTTCCAGGTGGCTCCGGGCCGTCTCCACTCTCCGCTCCATGTCGGAACGACTTGTCGCATGCCGGCCATGCCCGGGAATCAGCAGGGATACCGGATGTTTCTTCAGAATCCATGAAGCTTTGCGAATCGTTTCATCGTAGTCCAGTGCGCTGTCGTAAATAAAGGGAAGCTCAAAATCGGATAAATAGTCACCCGCAGCAAATACGCCAACGGAGTCAACCAAGGTAAACAGGCCGTCTTTCGTGTGTCCGGGCGCTCTGTAGAACGTCAAGGTTGCAGAGCCGAGGATAAGCTGCTGCCCATCTTCCTCGATAACGAAGTCAAGCATGGGGAATTCTATGGGGTAATCGCGAGTAATATAATAGGAAGCATCAAACTCACGAATTAATTTCAATTTCTTCTCTTTCTCCGGGTGATCCCTGAGTCCCGCGCTTCCGATCGTCTTGGCGTCCGGAAACGCCTTGTAGCCGATAATGTGGTCATAGTCCCCATGCGTGAAGATCAGATATATTTCTCGGTTTCCCCGGACTGCCTTAACATGCTCCTGAATCTCACGGATTTCGTGCGGCAGCCAGTTCGGGTCCATGATAATGATACAATCATCCAGCTCGATGACCGTTGAAGTTGTTTGGAATAATGCACTCTGAAAAACCGTCACCTTGTCATTAGAATATTGAATCATCGCATAAGCCCCATTCCATTATAACTTGTTTAGACATTAAGAGTGCCTCTAACGTCTTGTTCGTAGGATTATGTTGAACGCATGACTACCAGCCAGCCTAACGCCTCCAGCATACCGTTCCCCATAACAGGGGTCAAGAATAAGCCCCTATCGGTCGTTTGTTTTTTTACTCTGTTACTTTCCCGCAAAGAAATGCTATAATACAAAATTATAAACAATGCGGTCCAATCCCGGACACCCAAAGGAGGACATCATGTCTAAGTCCATTTCCATCTTTGATACGACACTTCGCGACGGAACCCAAGGCGAAGGAATCAGCTTGTCGGCGGACGACAAGGTCAAAATCGCCAAGAAACTCGATGCTCTTGGTGTTCATTATATTGAAGGCGGTATCCCGGGAAGCAACAGCAAGGACATCGAATTTTTCAAAAGAGTCCAGGATCTCGGTCTAACCTCAAAAGTAACCGCGTTTGGCAGCACGCGCCGCAAAGGCTCCATTGCCGACCAGGATGCCAATCTGCTTCGAATTCTGGAATCCGGCGTTTCTGCGGCCACTTTGGTCGGGAAGTCATGGGATTTCCACGTCCATACCGCGCTTCAGACAACACTCGAAGAGAATCTGGCCATGATCTATGATTCCATCGCCTTCCTGAAGCAAAAAGGCCTCGAAGTGATTTTTGATGCCGAGCACTTTTTTGACGGCTATAAGAACAATCCCGAGTATGCTGTTGCCGTATTGTCCAAAGCACGGGAGGCAGGTGCGGATTGGCTTGTCATGTGCGATACGAACGGCGGCAGTCTCCCGCATGAGATCTCGAGCATTGTGTCATCTTTAACGGGTCCATTGCCCGGCGCCCCGCTCGGCATTCATACCCACAACGATTGCGAGCTTGCCGTTGCCAACACCCTGAGTGCCGTGCAGGCTGGTGTCCAGCATGTACAGGGAACGATGAACGGTTACGGGGAGCGTTGCGGTAATGCGAACCTGTGCTCCATCATCCCGAATCTGCAGCTGAAGCTGGGTTACGAGTGCATCGGAGACGATAACCTCCGCACGCTGACGAATACCGCAAGGTATATCAGTGAAATCGCCAACGTCAACATGCCTGTCAACCAGCCGTATGTCGGCAACGCCGCCTTCGCCCATAAGGGTGGCATCCACGTTTCGGCGATCCTGCGCGATTCCAGAACGTACGAGCATATCGAACCGGAGAAGGTCGGAAACAAGCAGCGCGTGCTGGTCTCCGAGCTCGCGGGGCAGAGCAATATCGTATCGAAGGCGCAGGACATGGGTCTTGACTTTGACCCGGCTAGTGAACAATCCAAGCATATTATCGGAAAGATCAAGGATCTTGAGCATGAAGGGTATCAATTCGAGGGCGCAGATGCCTCCCTGGAGCTGCTTCTTCGGGAAGCGAACGGAGAGCTCAAGGAATTGTTTACCTTTGAATCCTTCAAAATGCTGGTAGAGAAATCAGCCGGCCAGCCCGTCGTTTCCGAAGCCTTCGTCAAAGTCAACGTTGCCGGCGAGAGCATCTACACCGCGGCAGAAGGCAACGGTCCGGTCAATGCGCTTGACAACGCGCTGCGTAAAGCGCTGGTCCAATACTTCCCGACACTTAAGGAAATGCATCTTGCTGACTATAAGGTAAGGGTGCTGGATGACAAGGATGCGACGGCAGCCAAAGTACGGGTGCTGATCGAATCCAAGAACTTTGAGAATTCCTGGAACACCGTCGGGGTCTCCAGCAACGTCATTGAGGCGAGCTGGGAAGCGCTGGTGGACAGTATGCGCTATGCGCTCCTCGGCCAAATCTCACCGGAACAGGTGCATGAGTCCGCGGCAAGGCAAGGGTTGGTTAATCACTAAGGCTGCGTTCAATATAAAAAGCGCGTATCCGCCATGTCATGAACATGGTGGCCGCGCTTTTTTTGGTGTTTCCGGGAGTTTCCGCCGCTTGTCGCTTCACAATTAATTCAACAGCTTGGCTACCTTTTTGCGAAGATCCTTGGGATCCGGAGCGCCAAGAATGATTTCCTGGATCACGCCGTTCCGATCAATCAGCACATTCGTCGGGAAGACCTGGCCTTTATACAACTCCTCGAACACTTCTCCTTTGGGATCGAGAAGGATCGGATACCGGAGTTCAAAATCCTTAACGAATTGACGCGCTTTTTTCTCATTGTCATACTTGGACACGTTCACGCCGTAGATTTCCAGCTCATCTGCATATTCCGCTGCCAACTTATCAAGCTCCGGGGCTTCTTGCTTGCACGGTTCACACCATGATGCCCAGAAATTGACGACCATCGCTTTATCGCGCGCTCCGCCGCCGGAATATGTCTTGTCGTCCATCCCCTTTAACGTGAAGGTAGGGGCAAGCAGCCCGGCCTTGGCACCTGTCTCCGTCGGGAGCGGCTTCTCCTGCATGAAGACGGCCTGGATATTGTCGCCTGCTTGATTATAGATTACAGCGCCTGCCGCGACAACAAGCAGGACGATAATGATGATATTTCGTTTCATAGGTATAGGTTCCTTTGCTAAACTTAGTTATAGAGGTTGTTCAAAAAGTCCGCTTTTGATAAGAAAACCTCTATCGAGGCCACTTCAAGGATGAGCGACCGCGATGCATAGGTAGGTTTTCTTGCGATATAGAATTTCATCAGTTCCACTGATAACTCATAAATTCTATATCTAACACGAAGCGAATCAGCAAGCAGCTCGGCATCGAATCTTGAATTCAGCCGGGCCTAAGCGGATGCTTACGAAGTCATGTTTCCTGCGGAAACATCTTAGGTGCTCACGTACCCAAAACGTACGCTCCGCTCCTCACTCCCTAGCTTCATCCAACTGAAGCGTTTTGAAAAAACGCACATCGGAAGCATAAGCTTCGGTGCTGAAAATCGACCTTTTTGAACACGCACTTATAGTCCCTATTGTACCCTGAAACCCTGATCTTTCAAACACGCGATCAACTTCAATTATAGCCCGGGAGGGAAAAAGATGAACCCGTCTGACACGGCCCTGGAGCAGCTTCTGCTGCACGCGGCGGTACAACAGCATATATCGGACTATACGTATCATTGTCTGCCAGAGGAGGCTTGTGGTGTCCTTATCGGGCACTCCAGCGCAACAAGCCGATCGGTAACCGTTACACAATTTATTCCCGTAAAAAATACAGCGGAGTTTCCGCTGCATTCTTTTCATCTGGATCCTGTTCAATGGACCCGCTTGGTTTTGACTGAAAAACGAATCGTCGGTTTGTTTCACAGTCACCCGCACACATCCCCTGAGCCGTCCGAAGAGGATCTGCTGCAGCTTCCATCCTTCGGCGGACTGCTTCAGGTATATGCCATCGGATCTCCTGCAGCTTCAACTTCATATGCTCCAGGCTTGAAACCACTGCAGCTTCATGCCTACAAAATTATTCAGGGAACAGAAGCCTCAGAATTAACCAGCGATCTGCCATCCAATTCCTGGGGGCATTCGGGATCGAAATGCTACTCCCTCGCCCCGATTCCTTGCAAAATCCAAAGCGAATAATGAGCTATCGCGTGCAGCCATCATGCTCGGGGTTTACGCCTCGCTTAAATAGACATACAAATCTCCAAGCGTGGTTGCATGGCCGCGCGCCTGAATTTCTTGCATATAATCCGCCCACAGCCGGGCGGTCATGCGCGCGTCGGACAGAGCATGATGTCTGCCCTCCACCGGAATGCCGCTGCTTCGCAGCAGCTCATCCAGACTGTAGTCCTTCTGCTCAGGATATAATCTCTGCGCAAGCATCATCGTATCAAGGAGCCGGTGGGTTAATCGAACCTTCGATGTCTTCCACAAGGCTGCGTTCAGGAATCCGCGGTCATGCGCAGCGGCATGGGCAACAAGCACCCTGCCTCCTATAAAAGCCATGAAATCATGCAGCCCCTCCATTAAAGGCGGGGCTGCATCAACCATATGCTGCGTAATGCCTGTCAGCTCAGCAATGAATGGAGGAACAGGAGCACCGCTGTTAACGATCATATGAAAGGTTTCGTTCTCAATCACTTGCTCCCCGATGACCTTGGTTGCACCGAATGACAAAATCTCATCACCGTGCTGGTGATTAAACCCCGTCGTCTCGAGATCAAATACGACAACCTCCAGCTCGTCCAGCGGGGTACCCAGCACCTCCGGCCTCCGGTTATCCTTCATCTGGGATCGGATGAAGGCCAGCTGCTGCGCCGTCTGCGCCCCGCGCATGGAAGCGATGGCGGAATTAAAGTTACCCGAACGGAGCGATCTCCAGAAGCCCCCGTTCGATTGTCCCGGTTCAGTCATGGGTTCCTCCTCTCCGCAAAACGGTGCTCTCGCTGCAATGACCGATGTATCCGTCTGACAACGCCAAGCGTATCGCGAAGCTCGTACTGCATGGTTTTGTTTTTGAGCTGCTCCTGCGAAATATACCCGCTGCTGGTGATCAGCCCGTTCTCCACCCGATGGGGCGTGTTATTCCTCAATCGAAGAGCCGTCAAGAAAGCACGCTGTACGCTTTCCAGCAGCAAATTGCCGCCCTCAAGCAGCATGACCTTCTCCATCCGCTTTTGCGTCGAGGTTTCGGTGATGCCTCTTTGCAGCGCCATCGTGCGGATGCTGTTCACAAGGGGAATGTAGACGCCATACTTTACGTCAAATTCACCGGCATGCTCACCAAACCGCTCCGTCACAATTCGCCCCATTACATTAAGCGTTGCCTTGTGCTTGACCGTGTTTCGCAGTACGGCATAGCCGATGTTCGGATGCAGCTCGACCGAGCTCCGGAAATGGTCGGTCCAAGCCTCCGATAGCTCGCCATCTCCCGCTATATGACGCAGATCCGAAGCGATGATGAAATTGCGAATCGGCTCCCACTGCTGATCTCCACACCACTCGCTAATCTGATTTTTCCAATCGCCAAGCTTTTTGCTCCATAAGGGTTCGGAACACATCACCTTTCCCGAACATTTGGGATAGCCTGCATACTCCAGCAGATTCACCAGCCGAAGGCCATATTCCCGAAAAAAGGGAAGCTGATCCTCCTCCAGCTCATCGCCAATGATCAAACCGTTGTCCTGATCGCTCCACAGCGTCGCTTCCTGCCTTCCGCTGCTGCCAAAAGCAACAAACGCATAACGCGCAGGAGGCCGGCCCAAGCCAGCCTCACACATGTCCTGCTCACAGATTGCCGCGGCACGCTGTCCAATCAGATCGTGCATCGTATTGACGGATGCGATCCACTCTCTCAGCTCCATGTCATGACGCATCTCGATCAGATGGTTCTGACAAACGATCCGTTCATCTCGTAATTGCTGGGCTGTTGCTGCTGTCTGAATTTCCGAGAATACCGGAAACAGATTGACGGATTTCAGAGGTTTCATGCCGCGGCCTCCTTATTACATATTCATGAACCATCTAGAATTTAGTACTTATAAAGCCGTGTCGCTTCCAGGTACCGCTTTGCCCCCGGAACGAAACTCAGGGGACTTCCCTTCCGATTCCGCCAGAAGTTTCATTTGCTCCGGATATCCGTAAGTTCCGTGTTCACTGATATCAAGACCCACCAATTCTTCTTCCTCCGTTACGCGGATACCCATCGTAACTTTCATGATATACAGAATGATGAATGAGATCACGAGAACGAATGCAAACGTGCCGACCAGGCCCAAAAGCTGAACGCCAAGCTGACCGAAGCCCCCGCCGTAGAACAAGCCTTCTTTGCCTACGCCTGTAATTTCAACAAGTCTCGGTGCTGCGAACAAACCGGTGGATACGGCACCCCACATCCCGGCAATACCATGTACGGAGAATGCATATACAGGATCATCAATGCCTTTGCGGTCAAACCACTGAGCCGTAAAGAAGGTAATCGTACCGGCAACCGCACCGATAACGACAGCCGCCCAAGGTTCCACGAATGCACAAGCCCCCGTGATCGCAACGAATGCGGCGAGAATACCGTTCAGCATGCTGGGAATGTCCGCTTTGCCCAGAACCGCCCAAGAGATCAGCAACGCCGCAAGCGCACCTGCCGCAGCTGCGATATTCGTGTTTAATGCCACAAAACCGAAGAAGCCGTCCGTGAGTGCGGAGATGGTGCTGCCTGGATTAAATCCGAACCAGCCGATCCAGATGATGAAAACGCCGAGTACCGATAAAACCTGGTTGTGACCCGGAATGCTGTTAGGCTTCCCGTCCTTATTATATTTGCCAAGTCGAGGCTTCAGAAGAACGGTAGCCACCAACGCAGCTGTAGCGCCTGTCAAGTGAACGACCGTCGATCCGGCAAAGTCCTGCATACCCAGAGCCCCGAGCCAGCCGCCGCCCCATACCCAGTGAGCAACAATCGGGTAAATCACGATGGTGAACAGCAATCCGAACACGATATAAACGCTGAGTTTCGCCCGTTCGGCCATACCTCCGCAAGCGATAGCCAAGGATACGGCTGCAAAGGATAAATGGAACAGAAACATAATGGTTGTTGGCACATCGTAAGCGGACAGGGAATCAAAAGAGCCGGCCGCATTGTCACCGCTTAAGAAAAAACCTTCAAATCCGAAAAAGCTGTTCCCGTTACCAAATGCCAGGCCAAACCCTAGCGCCCAGAAGGCGACGATTGAAATGCCGAAGGTCAGGAAGGTTTTACCTGCAACGTGGCCTGCATTCTTCATACGAACCGATCCGGCTTCCAGCAATGCGAACCCTGCTTGCATGAAGAATACGAGCAATGCTGCCAAGAATACGAACACGGAGTTCAAGCCAGCCGTTAATTCAACATTCGTGGCTCCCCCATCAGCGGCGAACGCGCTCGCCGGGAATGCAAGCAATGCGATTACTCCCGCCATTAAACCTAGCCATCTTTTTTTCATGTTTTACACTCCCTTTAATGTAAACTAATATAACATCACCTTGAATTCATATTGTCATTATAGGGGGGAGAATGAAAATCCGCAACGGTTTTTTTCAAAATAAACTTCACTTATGTAATATAATCTAACATTAAGTGCATACAGTGCAAATCGTCTAACATCCTGTATAGTTAAGTAAAGACTAAGCTTCAAGGTTTTTTGTCACAACTATGACGTTTGACTGTATGGTTCATGATCATGTATCATATTTCTATTAAAATGAAAATATAAATGCATTCATTAATGTCCATTCAATGAAAGCTTGTGAGGTGATGAATGATGGGGATCACGAGAGGAAACCTTTTCCGGATCGGTGAGCTGGCCAAGGTTGCCGGAATCAGCGAAAGAACCATTGACTACTATACGAAGCTGGGTTTGATCTCCCCTGAGAAACGGACGTTAAAAAACTACCGGTTGTACAGTTCTGAAACCTTAAGCACTCTCGAACGTATTAATCAGTTAAAGCAAGAGAAATATACTCTCGATGAGATTAAGGAGAGGCTGGATCGCTGGAAGTCGGTTCCCGATGATTCCGAAATGACGGAGAAGCTAACTAAGCTCGAAATACAGATGAAACAGCTGGAACGGGATGTGAAGGAACTCAACCCGCTTCTAAGTGAATTAAAGCCAAGTCAAGCCCGGGAGGTACTCGCTAACATTCTTCCTAAAGGGGCTGCTTGCATCGAGTCGCTACAAATCTTGCTGAACCAGTTCACTTCGATGTAAATGGTGAAGAACCAAATAACAACTTTGTATGGGGGTATGATACATGTATTCTGACTGGATGTTTATTCTCATTATTATCGCTTTTATATTCTCGCTCTGGGCTCAGTTCCGGGTTAAAGGCACATTTAACAAATGGGCCAAGGTTGAGAACAGCACCGGCATGACCGGATACGATGCGGCCCGGCATATGCTGGATGCCAACGGACTCCACGACGTGCCGATTGAACCGGTGCCAGGCACGCTCTCCGACCACTATGATCCGACCAAACGCGTTGTGCGCTTGTCAGAGCCCGTTTATTATGAACGTACCATCTCGGCCGTTTCGGTTGCTTGTCACGAGGTCGGCCATGCAATCCAGCATGCCGAGCACTATCCGATGCTTGTAGCCCGTCACAAGATGTTCCCGGTCGTTAACTTCGCATCGGGTATCGCTCCGTTTCTCTTGATTGCCGGATTCCTGTTCCAAGCCATGAACCTGGTCGGTCTCGGCATTATCTTCTTCTCTTGCGCCGTTGCCTTCCAGCTTGTCACCCTGCCGGTCGAGTTTAACGCAAGTAACCGTGCCCGTCAGCTGATGGTTCAAGAAGGCTATATCGCCAATGACGAAGAACGCGGAGTTGCTAAAGTATTGAACGCCGCGGCCCTGACCTACGTCGCTGCAGCCTTGATCTCTCTGCTCGAGTTGATCCGGTATATCATGATCTTTACGAGCAACCGGGAATAAACCAATACGCACAACAACAAAGGGCTTTCCTCTCTACCATGGATGGGTGGAGAAGGAAAGCCCTCTTTTTTATATGTTATTTTTGATTAATGAAGCCAGGTTAGGGAGTTGATGCGTCAGTCCCCGCACCTTCCTTTTTCGGCGACGGATCAATGCCAAAATATTGAAGCAAAAACGCACGGAAGGCTTGCGCAACCGGTGGCAGCTTCTCGTCCGCGCGGTGAATCAGACCGATGGAACGCGTTACCTTCGGCTCCGAGATCCGGACGCGTGCTGGCTGCAGCGGATTCGTCTGGAACAGCGCCATTTCAGGAAGCAGGCTGACCCCCATGCCGGCCGCAACCAGCCCGCGGATCGTATCCGTCTCCTCGCCTTCAAAAGCAATTTTCGGCGTGAACCCGGCTTCCAGGCAGGCATGCCATACGATCGGGCGCAAGGAGTAGCCTTTGCTGAACAGCACAAAGCGCTCCTCCTTCAATTGCTCCAGCTTGATGGTCTGCTCCCCCGCAAGCGGGTGATTCGGCGGCAGGATCGCAAACAGCTCCTCTGTCAAGACGATATCTCCGTCCACTTGATCATGGCGATCCGGAAACGGAGACACAAATGCCAAGTCCACTTCAGCCCCGACCACGTCCCGGATCAGTGTCGGGAACATCCCCTGCTTGAACCGGAACTTCACGTTCGGGTACTTCTTCCGGAATTCAGCCACAATGGACGGAATCAAATGGATGCCCAGGCTGTGAGGGAATCCGATGCGGATTTCCCCCTGCTCCGGGTCCAGAAATTCATGTATCTCGACGACCGCACGGTCCAAATCCTTCATAATGCTCTCCACCCGTTTGCAAAAAAGCTGACCTACCGGGGTTAACTGCAGATTCCGGCCTTTTTGCATGAACAAATTAACACCAAGCTCTTCTTCCAGCTGATGTATTTGACGGCTGACGGCTGATTGAGCCACATGAAGCTCTTCTGCCGCTTGGGTAACGTGTTCCTTTTGCGCAACCTTTACAAAGTATTGCAACTGTCGTAATTCCACGCCTTTTATCGCTCCATTCTTATTCCCTAGAAGACTTGAAGACTTTATCAAATCATCCAATTCTATTATAACAGACCCTCTAAGGTCCGATTATGTTCGACGTTTAAATAATCGAATCATGAGACCGTAGAGGAAAAATCCGCCTACCAATCCGCCGACATGTGCTACAAGGCTGACCCCTGGTGTAAACGAGAACAGTATCCCCAGAATAAGCAGGGTGAACAGCGTCTTGCGGGACGACTCATCCATGACATGCCGCTGGAACAGGGCGATGTACAGATAAGCGCCATAAGCTCCGTATATGGCTCCTGAGGCGCCTACAAGGAAGGTATAGTCCTCCATGCGCTCATAATAAGCCAATCCGATTACATTACCGAGAACACCGCTGAGCAGATACAGAATGGCAAATTTCCAGCTCCCCATGATTCTCTCCAGCGGGGGAACAAATACCAGCAGTGCGAAGCTGTTGAACAAAAAGTGGTCAAATCCGTTATGGAGGAACATCGCCGTAAAGTATCTCCATGCCTGATCAACGAACTGCGGCAAATCCGATAAAGCTCCATATTTCAGCAGCGTAACCGGGTTTCTGGAACCGCCGTCAAAGGATGTAATTACAAACATCACCAGGTTGATCACAAGCAGCAGCGATGTAACGGGATAATAACGCAAATAACTTTTCCAATTTTCATAACGTACGAATATCATAGCATCCTCCTCATCCTAAACCAGGCAGGGGTGCCCATAGTGGACATTCCCTTTTTAAAAAGATTATAATGTACCATGAACCTGATCACCAAACTTTGATATCCAAGGAGGAGATTTCTCATGGCTCAAGAACGTTCAGGAGCTGCCACTTTTAAAGGCAATCCTATTACACTCATCGGACCACAGCTCAAGGCTGGTGATGCCGCGCCGGATTTTACAGTGAGCAAAAACCTGCTCGAAGACGTATCTCTTAAAGATTATGCCGGTAAAATCAAGCTGATCAGTGTCGTTCCTTCCCTCGACACCGGGGTATGCGATGCTCAGACGCGCCGTTTCAATGAAGAAGCAGCTGGTCTAGGCGATGATGTGGTGATCCTTACGATCAGTGCCGACCTTCCGTTCGCCCAAGCCCGTTGGTGCGGAGCTGCAGGCGTTGACCGGGTCATAACGCTATCCGACTATAAATCGCGTTCTTTCGGTGAAGCGTACGGCGTGCTTATCAAGGAATTCCAGCTCGACATGCGTTCGATCTTCGTCGTGGATACTAACGATACCATCACCTATGTAGAATACCTTGGTGAAATGACGGAGCACCCGAATTACGAAGCCGCGATCGATGCAGTAAAATCTTTGCGGTAATACGCCAAAGGCTACATACACTGCACACTTTTAAAAAGCGGGAGAGCAGCTCTCCCGCTTTTTCTTATTCTACTAAGCATCCACTTTATACTTGCTCAGTTTTTTATCCAGAACAGCGTACAGGTTCAAGATAACCCGGTAGTTCGCGCCCAGATCCCCTAGGGAACCGCGGGACGCCGAATACATATCAACTGCGCTGCGAACCGGACTGATGCCGAGCACGGATACGGTAATGTCCAGTGTACGTCCAAACGAGGTTCTTTTCTCGAGCGTGATTTCTCCCACGGATTTAACCTCATGCAGAACTTTGTAACCCGGAATTTTTTTCAGTGTCGAGGAAACCTCTTCAAAACACTTTTCTTTTGAAAGATTGTAATAACGCGTCTTCAGCTTGGGATCTTTAGCACGGTCGCTTGTGCCGTCATAGCTGCGCACGATACCAATTAGAACTCGTTTTAATGACAAAGACCGTTCCTCCTTTATAAATGACCGTTCCTTTCCATACTCTAGTTTAACATTGTTTATGCTTTCAGCAAACCTTTATATATAGCAAAAAGACACCTCTTTCACTTCGAATTCGAAATAAAAGAGGTGCCCATTCATTGGTTAAACGAAACCCGCCTATGCCGTCCGGTAAACATTGTCTTCGAACCTGCATTAGCAGGTGGGTGACCGCAGAACCGCTTATGAATTCCCCTTGTCATATAGACAGGGCATTTCAGCCACGATTACGTATAGATCTCCCTAGACATCGTCATTGGTTCAAAACAACGGAAAACCGAAACGAACATCGCAGGATGTAGTCTTATTATAGGGGGTTTTGCCTGAAAAGTAAACCTCGCATTATTTAAGGTTCGATCCGTTCTCTCCCTTTTTGGCAGAATCCATGCTTTCCAGAAGGGCTTGTTCGGTTTCGGACTCCTCTTCCTCGGCTTTCTTCATCTTCTCCTGCTGTTCCTGCATTTTGGTGAAGGTGGCATAGAAGTTAAAGAACGCGAACAATGCCATCAGGCAGAACAGGAAGAACACGAACAGCACCGGCATCTGCGTGCCGATATACGCCAAGACAGCGCTTCCGATCAAAGTCGAAAATACGCGGAACGGACGAATCAATGTCAGCAGCACCGCATTTTTCAACAGCTGCGTCGTTTTCATCTCATAATGAACGGCCATGGAGAAGAAATTGAACAGGGAGACAAACAGCACGATAAGCAGCACGAGCATCACAATGCCGACAAGCTGGAAACCATCAAGCTGCGTCATATAAACCGTGTAATCCACGTACATAATCACGAACAGCAGCGTATAAAAAATACCGCCGATCATGCTCTGCTTGTAATTTTCCTTATAACCCTTGAAAAATGTTTTAAATACGGACACATCCGGATTGCCCATCACCCATTTGCGTACAACGGTAAATAAAGCCGCCGTAGCCGGAAACAAAACAAACGGTGATAATATTCCCAGAACCCAGTTGGACAGCAGCTGCTCATTATGCGCCTCCGGTGTCTGAACGGCCATCAGGAATTTGGTTAGAACGATAAACAGGAAAGGCGATGTACAAATAACCCACAAGATGTTCGAAAAAGCAATTCGGGTAATCCACTCGGTGAGCTTGTATAAGCCACCCATGGCTCCTTTCATTTCCAAATCCGTTTCCTCCTCACTCAAATCATGCATGTATCTATTAATATACCTTATTTGGTACATGCATTGCCAGAGCCTAATTTAAACGCACCTGGGTGAATGTCCAATCCATCGCCGTGGTTTCCCCATACGATATCTCGTAATCCGTTCAACAAGCTTGAATTTCCAAATTTAAAGAGGAGGGATTATGTATGTCTTGTGAAGGTGGCGGCGGTTACGGCTACGGAAATAATGTTGGAATTGTCCTGGTTCTGTTTATTCTCCTTGTCATTATTCTCAGCACATTCTACATCTAATGTCTCTTTGAGTCATGAAGTGAAACAGATCGGATGTTACTGCCCTAAAACTGCGAGTTTAAAGGGGATGCACCTTGGGTGCATCTTCTTTAAACATGAACAAAAGACGAAGCGCGGCTCCACTTGGTGTGAGCAGCTGCTTCGTCTTTTAATGTTCGGTTACTTCATTTCAGAAGAAGTTAACCTTTAAATACTATTCGTCTCCGCCCCGGTTAGGACGACGTTCGCCGCCGCCGCTGTAGGAACGAGGTTTACGGTCACCGCTATTGCTGCGGTCACGGTTGTAGCCACCGCCATCGCGGTTGCCATAACTGCTGCCGCCGCCATCGCGGTTGTATCCACCTTTGGAGTAGCCGCCACGGTTACCACCGCCACCGCTACCGCCTTCACGACGATAGCCGCCGCCACCGCTGTTGCTGCGTCCGCCATAGCCTCCGCTTGGCTTGCGGCCACTTCGAATATCCGGCTTCCGGCGCTTTGCGCGGATCGGATCTTCCGGAGTCAAGTGAATATCGGAGCCTTCCTTCTTGTCACCCGTCAGGATTTTCATTGCAGCTGCCAGCAATTGTACGGAATCGTACTGCTCCAGCAATTGAATGGCAAGACCTTTATACTCGGTCAATTCGCCCTGCTCAATGATTTCAAGCACACGCTCAGCGATGATCCGTTGTTTACCTTCAATCGCTTCAGCGATCGTAGGCAAAGGTTTACGTGGAATACGGTGACGAGTCACACGCTCGATGAAGTACAGATGATCCATCTCACGAGGAGTTACGAAGGACCAAGCTGTACCTTCTTTACCCGCACGGCCTGTACGTCCGATACGGTGTACATAACTTTCCGGATCTTGCGGCAAGTCAAAGTTCACAACATGGGTAACGCCCGATACGTCGAGACCACGTGCTGCCACATCGGTTGCCACGAGGACATCGATGCTTCCGTCACGGAATTTCCGCATAACGGTATCACGTTGGTGCTGGGACAGGTCGCCATGAAGGCCATCTGCCGAGTATCCGCGTTTTTGCAATGCTTCTGCCAATTCGTCAACACGGCGCTTGGTACGTCCAAAGACGATCGCAAGCTCAGGCGACTCCATATCCAGAAGGCGGCTCAAGGCTTCGAATTTTTGACGTTCAGGAACTTCGATATATGCTTGGTCAATCAGAGGTGCACTAACGTGCTTAGGAATAACGGATACATGCTCAGGTTCTTTAAGGAACTGGGATGCCAACTTCTGAATGTTAGCCGGCATAGTTGCGGAGAACAGCAAGGTTTGACGTTCTTCAGGAACAAGCTTAAGGATCGACTGAATATCTTCCATGAAGCCCATGTCCAGCATTTCATCCGCTTCATCCAATACAACCGTTTGGACATCATCAAGTCGGATGGTTTTTCTGTTGATGTGGTCAAGTAGTCGACCTGGTGTGCCGATAATGATTTGAGGCTTCTTTTTCAAAGCGCGGATCTGACGCCCGATATCCTGTCCACCGTAAATAGCCAAGGAACGAATTCCTTTAAAGCGGGACAGTTTACCGATTTCTTCAGCAACCTGGATGGCAAGTTCACGGGTCGGTGTCATAATGAGAGCGACGATACGCTCCTCTTCCTTGGCGATTTTGTGGATAAGAGGAAGGCCGAATGCTGCTGTCTTACCAGTACCTGTCTGTGCTTGTCCAATCATATCCTTGCCGGTAAGGGCAATCGGAATCGATTGGGATTGGATCGGTGTGGCTTCCTCAAAGCCAAGTTCGGTAATTGCTTGCAGCACGCGCGGCTCCAAGCCAAAATCTGCGAAATTTTTCAATAGGTTCATACTCCTTCTATCTGTGGACTTCCACTTTCTTCTCTGTATTCTTAAGTAGTGGTAACGTTTATAGGCTTTCCCGGCCAGCAGGATTTTCTGCACGAGGTGAACCGGTATATTTCTCTTATCACCAGTATGGTGACTGGTTAATGTATAATCATCCTGATAAGCTTGCAAAGTTATCAATGTAACGGACTACTCAAGAATATCCAATACATTATATCACAAAACATTTCTGGAATACCAGCAAGCTTAAAGAAGTCATAATAACCGGGAGGTGATTCCTATGTTGAAGCGTCTATGGACCTATTTCTCGATCGTGTTCGGCGGCATCATTATCGCCGGCGGATTTAATTTGTTTCTGATTCCCCATCATCTGCTCAGCGGAGGCGTTTCCGGCGTCGCTCTGATTATCGGCTATTTCACGCCGCTAAATATCAGCATCCTGTATTTTGTGCTCAATATCCCGATTCTTATAACCGGTTGGTTCAAGCTCGGCAAAAGGTTCGTTGGTCTCAGCGTTCTCTCGGTTATCGTTACAACCCTATTCCTGGAGCTCATTCCGGTTACTCCGGTTGCAACCGACATGCTGCTGTCCTCCGTTTTCGGCGGCGTGCTTGTCGGATTCGGCACCGGACTCTCCTTTCGAGTTGGCGGTTCCACCGGGGGCTTTGATATCATCGGCTCCCTCGTTACGAAATACCGGGACTTCCCCGTTGGAAGTGTGCTCGTGACGCTGAACGCCATCGTCATTATGGCAGTTGCTTATTTGGAAGACGACTGGAACCTGGCCCTCGCCTCCATGGCCTCCATCTATATTGCCGGAAAAATGGTGGATATGCTCCATGTCAGTCATATCAAGGTTACGGTCTTTATTGTCACGAACCAGACGGAAGCCCTGCTGGAGAAGCTGCTTAAGCGCCCCCGCGGTATAACCAAGATCAAAACCGAGGGGGCCTTTAGTCATAAAGAAAAGGATATGCTAATGACCGTCACGACGCGATATGAGCTGGCTGAGCTAAAACAAATCATTACGGAGACCGACCCCCTGGCCTTCGTTAATATCGTGGAAACCACGGCTGTCATGGGTCAATTCCGCAAGAACTAAATATTTACCACCTGTGAGGGTGTGGTAAATTTGTGGTATAATATTGGTGCGCGGTTCCTACAATATTCATGAGATCTTTTCCCGGGCATCGCTTTGGCCCAATTTTAATTGTTTTTCCGTTTTACAAAAGAACGTCCTGCCTAACCAATTTGGAAGGAAAGGGTGATTTTTATGGAAATGGAAACGGTAAAATTGTCACAAATCGTCATGAAGTGGTTCCCGGAAATGATACCGTTCTTTAGACAGAACGAACTGAATTCCATGATCGTTCTTAGGGACGGGCTGAGTATTCTGGAGCAGGAGGACGCTCTTGAAATCATTCAGTTCAGCATTTGCGAGCATCAGAACCAAACGCCGCTTCATTAATTTTAATGCTACACGTAAATATCGCACGACAAGTGTCGTTATTCTCCGGTAAAATTCACCGGTGAGTAACGGCATTTTTTTATGGATAAATGTAAATTCTATAAGCACGTCATTCCCCACCAAAGCAGGGTAAGCTGCTGAAAACGCTATCCACCTTCTTATGGTTGTTATATTCCGATGCTAGTCACTCCCCATGTTCACATGTTGTTCACGGCCAACTGCCACAAATGTCGATTTTTAGCGTTTAAAACGCCCTCGACCCGTTTAATGAACTAAGTACGCTCACCCGCCGTTTCCAATTTATTGTCGATTGTAACAATCCTGTTCTTTTTGAAGGCATCCGTTCCTTTATAATCATGATGTGAATGTACACAAGGGAGAGAGTAATTATGAATATCATCTTGGCTTTATTCATCTTAGCGTCCGCGGGCTTCGGCGGTTCCAGTCCGCAAGACAACAATCTTACCGCCAAACTTCAGGCTTCGTTAAATACCGCCATGATTCAGGGCATGCACCAAAATAACAACCAGGGTCAAGGACACTCCGGCATCAAGCCAAACACGACGGAAATCGATCCGCAGATTGACGCGCCTAAAGTCAAGGGCATTTATGTAACGGCTTATAGCGCAGGCGGCTCCAGAATGAATCAGCTCGTGGATCTTATGGACAAGACCGATCTTAATGCGATGGTCATTGACATCAAGGACGATGAAGGATACATAACGTACAAAACCGATAATCCGAAGCTGAAGGAACTCGGTAAATCCCAGCCTTTTATCAAAGACATCAAGCAGCTGATGAAGCGGCTGGAGAAACACGATATTTATCCGATCGCCAGAGTTGTCGTGTTCAAGGATACCATTCTTGCCAAGAAAAACCCGGAGCTTTCCTTCCGTAAAGGAGACGGCAGCGTCTGGACCAATGGCGGGGGCGACAGCTTCGTTAACCCGTACAGCAAAGAGGTTTGGGATTACAACATCGAAATCGCCAAGGAAGCCGCAAAACTCGGATTCAAGGAAATCCAGTTTGATTATGTCCGTTTTCCGGAGGGCTTTGAGAAACGCGCCGATTCCCTGAAATATACCAAGACGGATCAATCGCGTGTGGACGTGGTATCCGATTTTGTGCAATATGCCCGGGAAGAACTGGCGCCGCTCGGCATACGCGTATCCGTTGACATCTTCGGGTATGCTGCTTCGGTACCCGCGGCGGAAGGGATCGGCCAAGACTTCGTCAAAATTTCCAAAAACGTGGATGTCATCAGTCCGATGGTATACCCAAGCCATTACACGGCAGGCTGGTTCGGCTCCCCTGTACCGGATAAGGCTCCATACCAGACCATCAAAGGCTCCATGGAAGATACCCACAAAAAGCTGGAAGAGCTGGGGGATCAAAAACCGATCATTCGGCCTTGGATTCAGGACTTTACCGCGAGTTGGCTTGGAAGCGGAAATTATGCCAAGTACGGTAAAAAGGAAATCGAGGAGCAGATTCGCGCCCTCAAGGATACAAACGTCGATGAATATTTACTCTGGAATGCTTCCAACCGTTATACGGAAAGCGTCACTCATAAATAATTCAATTATCCATTCGTTAAGGGCCGGCCCATCAACAGGGCCGGCCCTTTCTGCGTTCAAATCGATCGGTGAGCTTACTTGACAGCAGATGCTATGATGAAGATTAGGGCCGGGCTTCGGGCCCTGAACATGCAAACCTGACGCACTCCGATTCAACCGCTGGTTGAGTTCTGGCTCGCCGCTCAATAAGCCAGTTATTGTTCCCATCCTTAGCAAGACCCTACAATATGGGGGCAGCGTCATAAAAACTACAATAAGAAAGGCACATCGCACATGCAACCGACCACTACAACACGGGGAAAGCTGAAGCAATTCGCGATTATTCTTATCCCCATTCTGATTACACAGCTAGCCTTATCGGCCATTACTTTTTTTGACACCAACATGTCCGGAAAATTCAGCTCCGCTGACTTGGCAGGCGTAGCGATCGCTACAAGCATCTGGATCCCGGTCCAAACCGGCCTCAGCGGAATTCTGATGGGGATAACCCCCATCGTTTCGCAGCTCGTTGGCGGGCGTCAGGAACATAAAGTCGCTTACCAAGTTAACCAGGCGCTCTGGCTGTCCATCTTACTCGCCATCGTCGTGCTTGGGATCGGGTATGCCGTTGTACCAGGCATTCTTGGAGCCATGAGCCTCGAGCAGGAAGTTCGGCGGATTGCCTCCCAGTTTCTCGCCGCCATATCGATCGGCATCATTCCGCTGTTCGCCTACACCGTGCTCCGCAGCTTTATCGATGCTCTGGGGCAAACTAAAATTTCCATGGTGATCACGCTGATTACCCTGCCGGTGAATGTAGGCTTGAATGCGTTATTCATTTATGGATTCTGGAGCTTTCCAAGAATGGGGGGCGTGGGCGCCGGCCTTGCTTCCGCGATTACATACTGGACCGTTCTCATCATCGCCATGGTGATCATCCATAACAATCACCCGTTCTCTCCATTCGGCATCTTCAGGCAGCTTCAGGGTGTTTCCTTGAGTGCATGGAAAAGCCTGTTAAAAATCGGCGTGCCGATCGGGTTCTCCATCTTCCTCGAGACCGCTGTTTTCGCAGCAGTGACGCTGCTCATGAGCAGCTTTGATACAGCGACCATTGCCGCACACCAAGCTGCCCTGAATTTCGCTACGACACTGTACATGCTGCCGTTAAGCATATGCATGAGTCTGACGATCCTTGTAGGCTTCGAGGCCGGCTCGGGACGCATGAAGGATGCCTGGAAGTACGCTAAACTCGGCATCAGCACAGCCGTTATCCTGTCGCTGATCACGGCTGTCATCCTGTTTATGGCCGGCCGCCAGGTCGCCGGATTATATTCCAACGAGCCTGCGGTCGTGGCGCTGATCCAGCAGTTTCTGTTGTTCGCGATCTTCTTCCAGATCTCAGACGCTATCGCCACTCCGACCCAAGGGGCGCTGCGGGGCTATAAGGACGTTAATGTCGCTTTCATGCTCGCTTTTTTGTCGTTCTGGGTGATTGGCCTGCCAGTAGGATATGTGCTCGCCAACTACACCGATTGGCAAGCCTTCGGCTACTGGATCGGCTTAATCACGGGCCTTGCCGTCGGCGCTGCCCTGATGCTGATGCGTCTGGTCAAAGTTCAACGCAAGTTCGCACGTCAAGTCAATGCGCAAGCCCGATCCGCATCCTAAACGTCTATCGACGTACTTCTCAGAAGACAGACCGCTTCTAGCGGATTTTTCTTGCGAGACAGGGATGATAAACCTCTAAAGTGTATACTTTCTCATCGCTAAAAAAAGACCGTCTCCATGCAGAATGCGTTCTGCAATGGGAGACGGTCTTTTTGCTTATCGTCCGAAATTAGGACACGGCCTAATTTATTGGGATAATCGCAATGCCAAATCATATAGTTCACGGTTAAATTCTTTCTTCGTATTAACGACCTTGTCAATATCCGTGAGGACCAGCTCACCCTTGATGATACCGCATCCTTTATCGGATTGGCCGTCAATCAGACTGCGAACTGCAAAATCGCCAAGACGGCTTGCCAGGTTGCGGTCAAACGGAGTCGGAGCTCCACCGCGCTGGATATGTCCGAGCACCGTTACCCGTGCATCGATCGAGGCATGGCACTCTTTAAGATCACATACGATGTCCTCGCCGCGTCCGACGCCTTCCGCTACGATGATGATACTGTGACGCTTGCCTTTTGCGAAATTTTCGCGCAAACGGGTTGCCACTTCATCAAGGTTGTATTCCACTTCCGGCACCAGAATGGTCTCTGCGCCTGAAGCAAGGCCCGCATGGAGCGCAATGTCGCCGCAGTGGCGTCCCATAACCTCTACAACGGACGAGCGCGCATGGGAAGACATCGTGTCACGCAGTTTGTTAACGGCGTCTACAACAACGCTCACGGCTGTATCAAAGCCGATCGTATAATCCGTAAAGGAAATATCGTTATCAATCGTTCCAGGAAGGCCCATCGTTTTGATTCCGAGTTTGCTGAGCTTGTTCGCCCCATGGTAAGAACCGTCCCCACCGATAACGACCAGCCCGTCGATGCCATGCTGATTCAGAATCTCGGCACCCTTCTGCTGCCCTTCCGCCGTCTTGAACTCTTCACAACGGGCGGAACGAAGGATCGTGCCTCCGCGCTGGATGATATCCCCTACGCTGCGAAGATCCATTTTGACAATGTCGTTCTCCAGAAGTCCTTGGTAACCGCGCTGAATGCCATATACTTCAAGACCATAATACAGACCGCTGCGTACAACGGCGCGAAGCGCCGCGTTCATCCCTTGGGAATCGCCACCACTTGTAAGAACTGCAATTTTTTTAACCTCTGCCATGTTTCTTTTCCTCCTTCAATGTCACTCATGCTTATGCTTGCGAATCCATCGGCTGTTGACGTAGAAAAAGATCCGGGTCATCGGACTCTTCTTCATCAAACGTTTGGATACGGAGCGAACCAGTTGCTGCTCGCTGACTTTTGGATCGGATAAATATAACGCCAGTAACCCCTCAATGATCATACGATGAAAAGGGGTCGAGGGAATTGTTCTGACATCCTTCCGGGCCCACTCAACAATGGAAGCTATACGGTTCAGCATCGTATCGGCATCTTCGTAATAATTACAAAAGTTCAGATCGCCGCCCAGCCTGTCTTCGTCTTGATCAATAAGATAATCCAGCATAATGTGGAGACTGCATACATTCGGAAAATAAGACGCATGAATGGACGAAGCATCCTCGTCATCCAGAAACGGATCGGTTGCAGCCAAGAATAGCATGAACACACCCAAGGTTGATCCCGTTGCTGCCGCAAACTCATTCCACCGCAGATGCGGTGTCCGGTGAGCATGCAGGGACCACCATTCAAGCAATGCCGCTTCCCTCTTATCCGGATGGATGTGCTTGTATACCTGCAAATCGGTATACAGCCCAGCCAAATCCCTTATGTAGGGCTTTGCCGCTTCATACCCTGATAATTGACCGATGCAATCCCGGCATTTCTGGACAAGACGGAGAAGGTAACCTCCATCCTCCCTTTCGGTCCGGAGTGCGTAATAATCGGCCGGCTCAGTCTCAGGCGTAACGGCATCCAGCATCGACTGATGGAGCTGTCTGAAATCCGCTGGGTCCAGCGAAGTACTACGGTCACATAAATTATCGAGATAATCGCTAATTGTCTGGTAAGCTACAATCAATGGAATGAGAATATGCTTCTCCGGCAGATTGGCTGCGGCATACACCGCACCGCCCTGGCAGTGGAATCTTTTGTTATCTATACTGGCCAGTGCCTGCTTTCGTAGCTCCTCATCCGGAATTTGCTCAGCCTCCCGGCGCCACTTCTCCAATTCGATCCGCACTTCCGGGAGTATGAATTTGTACACCCGGCTCATCAGCCCGACCGGACTGCGCGGAACCTTACGGCTTAGCTCTTGATTATTCAATGAACTCTGCCTCCACATGGTTGTCTTTTTATCCCTATCCAAATCAAACCTATTATAATATGATCGTTCATTTTGCACAAATAACACAAATCATTGACGGCGTAGGGTAGTTGAGCGCGTCCTATTATCCATCTATCTCCATTCTGCGATATGTTATATACTAGTCGGAGCTGAATAACAGACCATGAACCTCACGAATTGCGTATATGCGCCGGGTTCATAAAAAGAACGGAGAACCCCAGCATGAAACTTCCCGCTACGAAAAGACCGGATCAGAATTGGCTGCGCGCCTTTATGTTTACGATATTTGGCACGACAGCTCTCGTCATTTCCTATTTCCCGCTATATTTCAAAGAAATCGGCTTCAGCAGCGCACAGATCGGTTATCTGTATGCCATCGGCCCGCTTATATCCATGTTCTCCAATATGATTTGGAGTTACACGAGCGACAAATACCGGACCATCAAACGCATTATGAACATTCTGATAATCGGTCAGCTTGTCACGATGCTTGTTTTGTGGCAGGTTGCAAGCTTCGGCGTTGTATTGATTACAATCAGTTTGTTTTATTTTTTCTACTATCCGGTCTATCCCCTGGCGGATACAATGGCGATCCAAACGGCACAGAGGTACGGTCGCAGCTTTACCGTCATTCGCGTATTCGGCTCACTCGGCTACGCGTTCTTCGCGCTTGCTATTGGATATGCCATCGGTGCCGCGGGCGCATCGGCCACACTGGCCATCGGCATCGGAATCGGCGTGTTCACGCTGCTCTGCTCGTTTCTTCTCCGCGACGGAGTTGCTGCGAAGTCGGAGGCTGTCGAACTGGCAGCCCTCCTCAAGATATTGCGTTCCAAAGAAATATTGTGGTTCTTCGGCTGCTCGTTCTGTCTTGCCATCGCCCACCGTATGAACGAAGCCTTCCTCACGCTTACCTTATCCGACCTGGGTGCAGGCGAAGGACTCATCGGCTGGTCCTTGATGGTCTCGGCTGCCAGCGAGATCCCGATCTTCTTCCTGCTAAGCAAGTATGGCGACAAGATGAAGGAGCTTCCCCTGCTGGCTTTTGCAAGCCTGATGTTCGCGCTCCGTTTCCTGCTCATGGCCCTTGCAGCTGACCCGTTGTCCGTACTCGCGGTTCAGTCGCTTCACAGCATTACGTTCGGCGTGTTCTATGTAACCGCCGTGCGGTATATTACCCGGATCATCCCTTGGCAGTACCGCGCGACCGGCATGGCTCTATTCGTTATCTTCTGGTCAAGCGTTTCAGGACTTCTCAGCGGAGCCTTCGGCGGTTTGCTGTTCGAAGCCGCAGGAAGACCCACCTTCTATCAGCTCGCTGCCCTCTTGGCCTTTGTCGCTGGTCTAGGGTTTCTTTACCGGCACCTCTTTGCCAAGCCGGAGGATATGAATGTCGGCGGGATCAGCGTTTAGACTACCCGCTTGCATTTTCCTCCCTTGCTCCAAAAACAGCAAAGGCAAGTACGGACCAGATATTCATCCGTACTTGCCTTTGCTTACTGATGACAATGGCTTGACCCATCGGAACACAAAAAAGCACAGTTCTCTAAACCGAGAACTGTGCTTCATGCCTTGGTAATTCTATAAGATCTCCGTATTGGGAGCTAACTTACAGTTTTGTTACGTTGGCTGCTTGAGGACCACGGTTACCTTCAGTGATGTCGAACTCAACCGCTTGACCTTCTTCCAAACTCTTGAAGCCTTCTTCTTGAATTGCGGAGAAGTGTACGAATACATCCTCGCCACCTTCAACGGAAATGAAGCCGTAACCTTTTTCTGCGTTAAACCATTTAACTGTACCTTTCAAATGAACAACCTCCTAAAAATACCGCCATCTATGGCGAATATCCATATTATATCCCATGTTTTCTGACAATGCAATCCGTCAATTCGCCCTAAGGGGCTTTTTTTGAGCCACTATTTAACAGAAGATTATTTGCTTTTACGCCCGCGAGTGCGTTATCATTTACCCAAAAGCCTAAGTAGCAAACGGAGAATGCATATGATCAAAAAACATGAAATATACAAAAAAGACAAGTGGAACATGATGACGGTTGAAGTTCAGGGCCGGTACATCGTTCTCCGCGAAATTTCGGACCAGTGGGGTGAAGAGACCCATACCTTTATGAGTCGGCCAGCCTTGATGCACTGGGCTCAAAACCGTTTCCCCAAAGCAGATTTTGAAGGCCGGGAAGATGAGTGGAGAGACATGATGGCTGCTTTTAAGCAGGTGTAGAGCATGGATTATACGAATATCGTCATCTTCATTATCCTCGCGTTCAGTCTCGGTGCCATCATGATCATGTACCGGGATAAGATACCGCCAAGACTGAGGAAGGGGATGGCCCTGATTGCCGTCGCCTTCATCTTGTTTGCCTTTTACCTTATTGTATACAGCTTCTTGAATCTGGGTTCCTCGTAAATTTATAGGATGAAAGTGGCGGGTACGCGGCATACTATCGCTCGGATGCTTCAATTCGAGGAGGTATGATGCCATGAGAGGCGCCAAGGTGCTCTGCATTACGATTGCAATCAGCCTGATCGCTCTTTCGACTACCCGCAACGAAGTCTTATCTGAAGGAACCCGGACTCCAACTAATACCTATCATTCAAGGAGGATTTCCATGGAACAATTGTTAAAACGCGCTGATGTCCCTAAAGAGCATCAATGGAAGCTTGAAGATTTATTCGCTGACCAGAAGGCTTGGGATGCGAGCTTTGCGGAGCTGAAGAATCTTCTGAAACGCACAGCCGATTATCAAGGCAAGTTAACCAACGCAGCTTCCATCAAGGAATGCTTCGAGCTCGAAGACGAAATCTCATATCACGCCGAACGCTTATACGTATATGCCCATATGCACCATGATGAGGATACGGCAAACCCTACATATCAAGCACTGACTGCCAAAGCCAAGAAACTGAACGTGGAAGCCGGAGAAGCCCTCTCCTTCATCACACCTGAAATTCTGTCCCTGTCCGAAGCGGAACTGGATAAACTGATCGATGACCCTTCCCTCAAGGAATTCAAATTCACGCTGACCGAAATGAAACGGGAGAAAGCGCACGTTCTGTCCAAGACGGAAGAAGCGCTGCTGGCTCAAGTCGGCAACCTCTCCTCTGCGCCGCAGACCATTTTCGGCATGCTTAACAATGCGGATATGAAATTCCCGAAAATCAAAAACGAGGACGGCAAGGACGTCGAGCTCACGCACGGCAACTATATTCAATTCCTGGAAAGCCCGAACCGCGAAGTTCGTGAGCGTGCTTTCAAAGCCGTGTACGAAACCTACGGCAAGCAGAAAAACACGATCGCAGCTACGCTGAGTGCCAATGTAAACAAAAATATCTTCTATTCCCGCGTGCGCAAGTACCCTTCCGTTCTCGAAATGGCGCTCTATGGCGATAACATTCCGAAGGAAGTTTACACCAACCTGATCGACACGATTCACGAGAGCCTGCCGCTTCTCCACCGCTACATGGAGCTCCGCAAGAAGCTGCTGGGCGTGGATGAGCTTCACATGTACGATTTGTTCGCTCCGCTCGTAGAAGAGTACAAGTGGGATATTACTTACGAAGAAGCGAAGCAAATGACCAAGGAAGGTCTTACGCCGCTGGGCGAAGATTATCTGAGCAGCCTGCAAGCAGGATACGACAATGGCTGGATCGATGTATACGAGAACGAGAACAAACGGACGGGCGCGTACAGCTGGGGCGCTTACGGCACCCATCCTTATGTGCTGCTGAACCATAAAGATAACCTGAACAGCATGTTTACCCTTGCTCATGAGATGGGTCATGCGCTTCACTCTTACTATTCCGACAATGCCCTGAAATACCGCGACGCCCAGTACACCATCTTCCTGGCTGAAGTGGCATCCACCACGAACGAGGCGCTGCTGATGGATTACTTGCTGAAAAACGCCAAGGATCCGAAGCAGAAAATGTACCTGCTCACCTACTATGCCGATCAATTCCGGACCACGGTATTCCGTCAAACGATGTTTGCCGAATTCGAGAAGATTGTGCACGAACGCGCAGAGAGCGGCGAATCCCTGACTCCTCAGGATCTATCCGACATCTATTATGAGCTGAACGTGAAATATCACGGCAAAGGCATGCAGGTGGATAAGGAGATCGGCATGGAATGGGCGCGGATTCCTCATTTCTACAACAGCTTTTATGTATACAAATACGCGACCGGCTTCTCGGCTGCGACCAGCTTCTCCAAGCAAATCCTGGAGGAAGGCCAGCCTGCCGTTGACCGTTACCTCGGCTTCCTGAAGAGCGGCGGCAGCGATTACTCCATTAACATTCTCAAGAAGGCCGGCGTGGATATGTCCTCACCGGAGCCGATTCGCGAGGCGATGAGCGTGTTTGAAGACATCATCAGCCAGATGGAGCAATTGACGAAATAAACATCCACTATTGCAGGAGGAGCGAATCCCAATTGACCAGTGGAATAAAATCCCTTGCCCTTTACAGGCAAGGGATTTTATACTGTTTGGAGGAAGGAGGTGTTCCCCATGAAAATTCAATGGTCGCTAATCGCAGCCTTATTGTTTGCCTTGATTACGGCTGTATTCGCCGTCATCAACGTCAATCCGGTCGCAGTCAATCTGTTATTCGGCACCGTCAATGTACCGCTGATTCTGCTGATTATCGGGTGCTCGCTGATCGGGGGACTCATTGTCGGTACGTTCGGCATTTACCGTCAATATCAAATGCAGAAGGAGATCCGTTCGTTAGCGGAGCAACTTATACATATCCGTGAAGTAACGGGATACACCCCGGAAGTACAAGCTGCGGAAGAGGAAAGCAAGAAAGAACAAAAGGACGCCCCCGCTGAATAGGGCAGGTGTTCGATTGAACCAAGGAGGCTTAACAATTCGTGTCGATACAACCGAATGAAACTTATGTGCTGGACCTGCTAAAAGAACTGCTCGATACTCCGAGCCCTACGGGTTATACCCAAGACATTATGAAGCGGATCGAACAGGAAGCCGCAACGCTTGATGTTTCGCTGGAATGGAATGAAAAAGGCGGTGCCATTCTGTCCGTTCCAGGACAAGACGGCAGCCGTACGGTTGGTCTGAGCGCTCATGTGGACACACTTGGCGCGATGGTTCGTGCCGTGAAATCAGAGGGCACACTCCGCCTTACCTCCGTTGGCGGATACATGATGAACAGCATTGAGAATGAATACTGCATCATCCATACTCGCAGCGGCAAGAAATATACAGGCACCATCCTGTCTACCCATCCTTCCGTTCACGTGTACAGCGATGCACGCGATTTCAAGCGCCAGGAAGCCCATATGGAGGTCCGGATCGACGAATTGGTGGAGTCGGCCGATGATGTGAAGAAACTCGGCATCGGGGTTGGAGATTTTGTTTCCTTTGATGCCCGTCCGGTCATTACGCCAAGCGGTTACATCAAATCGCGCCATCTGGATGACAAAGCCAGTGTCGCCGCACTCTTCGGCTTGCTCGAAAGCATGAAGCGGGATAACTGGAAGCCTAAACACAATGTGAAGCTTCTCATCTCGAACTATGAAGAAGTGGGACATGGCGCTGCCTATATTCCTGCCGACATCAACGAAATGATTGCGGTCGATATGGGCTGCATCGGCGATGACCTGAGCTGCAAGGAAACCGATGTGTCCATCTGCGCGAAGGATTCTTCCGGTCCCTACGACTATGACATGACCAGCCGTTTGATCCAGCTGGCCGAAAGCGAAGGCATTGCTTATGCGGTGGATGTCTACCCTCATTACGGCTCTGACGCTTCCGCTGCGCTCTCCGCAGGCAGCAATATCAAGGCCGCGCTGATTGGTCCCGGCGTTCATGCATCCCACGCGATGGAAAGAACGCATAAACAAGCCGTTCTTAACACCGTCAAACTGCTCGCAGCTTACGTAAAGTAAATCATTCATAACCAACGTCTATCCACGTACTTGCACAAAAGACCGTCCGCGTTTGGTGGATGTTGTTCTTACGATGATCAAAATGGTTCAGACTTCGCTGAAACCTGATACTAACAAAGGGGCGTCCCGCCAAGGCATTATGCCTGGGGACACCCCTTTTGCTATTGATATGGATCGCTTGAATCATTACAATTTCTTGCTCTGTTCAATCTTCTCTGCGAGCTCGTTCAGATAGGTCCAGCGCTCCATCAGATGCTCCAGCTCACGCTCCGTTTCTTCCTGAGCCTTCATCAGCTCCTGAAGCCTGGCTGCGTCGCTGCCGGCGGTCTCCATCTCCGATTGAATGGATGCCAGCTTGCTCTCGGTATCCTCGATGAGACCGTCAATCTGCTCATACTCCCGTTGTTCTTTATAACTGAATTTCAAGCGCTCCCGCGGCGCTTCTTTAGCCGAGCTGTTGTCCGAACCTCCATTATCCCCCGACGCTGACTTGAAACTGGATGCTTCCGTCTTGCTCCCGGCAGCTTCACCGCCATGACGCTGCATCCATTCCGCATATTCGCTGTAGGAGCCAACATGGACACGAATCTGACCCTTGCCCTCAAACGCCATAATCTTGTCCACCGTTCGATCCAGGAAAAAACGATCATGGGATACTACGATACAGACGCCCGGGAACTCATCCAAATACTGTTCCAGGACGGACAATGTCTGAATGTCCAAATCATTCGTCGGTTCATCCAGCAGCAGCACATTCGGCGCGCTCATCAGCACCCGCAGCAGATACAACCGTCGCTTCTCTCCTCCGGACAGCTTCGCAATCGGCGTCCACTGCAGCGCGGGCGGGAACAGGAATCGCTCCAGCATCTGGGCCGCGGTAATCGCCGAGCCGTCCGCCGTGCGGACAACCTCCGCCTCATCCTTGATATACTCAATCACGCGCTGACTGCCATCCATCTCCTGATGCTCCTGCGTGAAATAACCGAGCTTGACCGTCGGTCCGAGCACGACTTCCCCGCCATCCGGCTGAATCCGTCCGGCAATCAGATTGAGCAGCGTGGATTTGCCGCTGCCGTTCGGGCCTACGATACCAATCCGATCCTCGGGAACGGCAATGTAGGAAAAGTCCTGAATTAACGTTTTGTCGTCAATCTTCTTCTGGAGACCTTCGATCTCCAGAATTTTGCGTCCCAAGCGGGTGGAAGCGACCGATACGTCCAGCTCACCGGAGCTGTGTACCATCTCCTGATCCTTGAGCTTCTCGAAACGCTCAATTCTCGCCTTCTGCTTGGTTGTACGGGCCTTGGCACCTCTGCGAATCCAAGCCAGCTCGCTCCGCAGCAAATTCTGGCGCTTCTGCTCGGAAGCGGCCTCACGCTCCTCACGTTCTGCCTTCAGCTCCAGAAAACGGCTGTAATTCGCCTCATATCGGAACAGCCGTCCGTGATCCAGCTCCAGCATGACATTGGCCACCCGATCCAGAAAATACCGGTCATGCGTAATCATGAGCAGCGCACCGCGGCGCTTCTGCAAATACTGCTCCAGCCAGGCGACGGATTCATTGTCGATATGGTTCGTCGGCTCGTCCAATATGAGCAAATCGGAAGGCTGGATCAAAGCGGCGGCTAATGCCACCCGCTTACGCTGGCCGCCTGAGAGCGTCCCCATCTTCGCGTCATAATTCCGGATGCCCAGCTTGGACAGGATGGTTTTCGCATCGCTTTCTAGCTGCCACGCCTGCAGCGTATCGAGCGTCTGATTGAGCTTCAGCAGTTTCTGCTGCAGCTCCTCATGACTTGGATGCAGCTCCAGCAGCTCCATCGTTTCGGTGTACTCCCGCACCGCCTTCATCTCCGGAAGATCGCCCTCAAACACCTGCTGCAGGACGGTTTTGTCCGGATCAAACTCCGGGTTCTGTGCCAGGTAACGCACCCGGATGCGATTGCCCATCGATACTTTACCGGAGTCGGGCGGCTCGATCCCTGCGATGACGCGCAGAAATGTGGATTTCCCCGTGCCGTTAACTCCGATAATGCCGATTTTATCCTGATCCTCCATTCCGAAGGACGCATCTTGAAACAGAATTTTGTCTCCATAACTTTTTGTTACCTGTTCGACGGTCAAAATATTCATTGTTATGATCCCTACTTACATCTATAGATTTCGTTGATTCGTTGTTTCATCGGTAAGATGGATACATTATAACGCAATAAGCACTGCAATCCCATAAGCTGCCGCGCCGCCGAGAAGTGAGCTGACCAGATTAACTGCATCGTTGGACATCCAGGCAGCGCCGCGCGTACGCACGGTATCTTCACCACAGTGATGAGATACTTCCACCGATTTACCGCACACACGGCAGCGATACATCACTTGTAAGGTCGCTCCGAGATACGAATCGGCAAAAGCTCCTACCAATCCACCCGCAAGGGCTGCAAGGACATACGGCAATATCTCTGCATTCATGCCGCTCCATCCGGCAAGCAGCCATCCGCCTGCGCCTATCAGTATGCTCCCTACCGCTGCAGCCGTGGAGCCGACCCAGGAGACGCCGCCGGATTCCCCGGCGGTCAGTACCTTGCCGTTCAGCACGGAGCGCGGAGGCTTCCGGCTAAGGCTGCCTACCTCCGTGGCCCAGGTATCCGCCGTTACCGTAGCCATCACACCTATAAACAGGAATACCCACAGATCGGACGGAAACCATGCATTTAACAGACATAGCACCATGCCGATGCCGCCATTGGCGAATACCTGGCCCGCGTCCCGCCGGCCGGTCTTGGCATAGGATTTTTCCAGGTCTGCCTTCCGCTGCTTCCCGTATCGGGAAAGCAGTGTGGACGTAATGAAAAAAAGAAGCAGGGTTCCGAACCAAAACACGTTCCCTGCTCCGTAATATATGGTACCCATCAGAATAGCGGCTGCGGCTCCGGATTCCGATAGCGATCGTTTCCTGTACGCGGCTCCTGCCACGATAAGGGCACCTGCCGCTCCGATCAGCCAATCCATCTGTGACCCCTCCCATGTTAAAGCATATCAGATTACCCGATTTCGCAGCGGCCCAGACGGACATCTCCCCAGTACAATTCGAACACGTCGCCGGATTCCGTCGGTCCTACGCCAGCCGGCGTACCCGTGAAGATTAAATCACCCTGGCCAAGGCCATAATGCTCGCCGATGTAATCGATGATGCGCTGGAGGGAGAAGATCATATCCTTCACATTCCCGCGCTGTACTTCTTCGCCGTTCTTCCTTACGGTAAAATCCATATCCGCCAGCTTCGCGGTTCCGGGAAACGTAATGGATGGCGTAAGCGGTGCGGAAGATTTAAACGCTTTTGCCGCGGTCCAAGGATGTCCCTTCTCCTTAATGACCGACTGTACGTCACGCAGCGTGAAGTCGATGCCAAGGGCCATCGTTTTTACAAGCTCATCAACACTTTTACCTGGCGCGTAATCCTCCGCGAGCTGTATAACAAGCTCGCCTTCAAAATGAAGACTGCCGCGGTCCATCGGCAGCTTCAGCACGCTGCCGTCCAGCGGAACGACGGCATGCGACGGTTTTAGAAATATCATCGGCTCTTCCGGTACGGCATTGCCGAGCTCCGCCGCATGCAATTGATAATTACGACCTACACAATAAACGTTATTCACCAGGGCACACATACATTAAAACCTCCATTTTCTTCGCCAGAATGGAACTTTGGGTGCTATTTTATTAATAAAAATCTGACCCCAAGTATCGGGGCGGTTCGTACAGATCATGATGGCGGGATTCATTCGAGCGAGCGATCTCATGCTCTTCGCATCATCCACCGTCCAGGCCATCGGCGTAATGCCGTTCTTCACCAAATCCGACGCGAAGGCCGCATCCAGATGGGAGTAGCCGATGGATAAAAAGGAGCATTTCATTTGCTTCAAGCGTGCTACCAAATTGCGAGGATGCGCATCGATAATAAGTCCGGTTTTCACTTCAGGATCCAATTCCTTCGCTTTGATCAAGGCTTTCGGTTCAAAGGAAGTAAGCACCACATCCGAAAGCATCCGGTGGGCATGAATCCGTTCCAAAACGGCTTTCTCAAGACCGGGATACATGTCTCCGCTCGTTTTGAGTTCGATATTAAGCTTCAATCGGCCTTTGACAAGCTGCAGGACTTCATCGAGCGAGGGTACCTGCTCTCCCCTGAATTGGCGTCCCTTCCATTCGCCGGCGTCCATCCTACGGATTTGCTGCCAGGTCAGATCCTTCACCTTGCCCTTCCCGGTCGTCGTACGATCCACGCTGAAGTCATGTATCACGACAGGGACCCCGTCCTGAGTCAGTTGCACATCAATTTCCATCCAATGCACGAAGGGTTCATCCATCGCCATCTGAATGGCTGCGCGCGTATTTTCAGGTGCTTTACCGGAGAACCCCCGGTGAGCCACACATAAATTATTCATGGTGGGACCTCCTTGATGTAACATTTAACGAATTATTCCACAGCCTTGCCTGCTATAACTTCACCATCAAGCGCTATTTTGACACCGCCGACGGAGCGCTTCTCCACCTCTTTCAGCAAGTCTTCAGCTTCTTTGCCTTCAAGCGGGATGACCTGTCCGATCTCCGTACGGTAAGGCGTCAGCTTCAAGTCACAGTCTCCTTGGTTGCTGCATGATACCTGGAATACGGCTGTTTTCCACGTATCTTCATTCGACGATTTGGTAAATATGAAATTGCCGGTACTATACGCAATCCACTTGCCTTTGTACTGCTCCAATCCCTGCAGCACATGGGGGTGCCCGCCGATAATCAGGTCAGCCCCACCGTCAATGAACGCGCGTGACAGATTGATCTGATGTACATTCGGCGCCTTATGAAGCTCCTCTCCCCAATGGGCAATCACGACCACCAGATCGGCTTTGGAACGTGCCGCCTGAATCGCTTCAACCGCCTTGGGAAGCACATGATCATAAGCCCCGGCCACCCCCGGCCTGTTTTCCAGCGCGTACCAGGTCGTCTCCGGAAGCACACGGCTGAATCCAAGCAATGCAACCGTCATGCCCTGAAGCTCGAAATACTGGGGCGCGAAGGCTTCTTCCTCATTCCGTCCTGCCCCCACGTAACGGATATCATGGTCCTTCAGATGCTTCAGGGTATCCAAAAGTCCTTCTTGGCCTTGATCCAGGATGTGATTGTTAGCCAGATTAACGGCCTCTACCCCGGCATCTCGAAGGGCCGGCAATACGTCCGGCGAGGACTTGAATACGAATTTCTTATTGGCGGCGCCAACGCCTCCGTTCGTAACGGGCGTTTCCAGATTAAGAACGGTCAAATCATCCTCCAGAAATGCCGTACCCAGATGCTTGTAGGGATAATCATACCCGTGATTCTTCAGCACATCCTCTACTTTGCCCGAAAACAAGGTATCCCCGGCAAAATGCATCACCACCCGCTTGGCGGTAGCGGAATCGGCAGGATCCTCTGCTGCGCTGCCTTCCGGCTCGGTCATATCGGAACCTGGGGGTTCGCCGGTCTCCGTCGTCTTTGGAGGCTTCGGATCCGCCCCCTCACCGTCAGCTTGTTGTCCGGAGCCTGGGCTATCCGTTCGATCCCCTTCCATGCCAAATTCCGGCATACCAGGCAGATAAGCCGTTTGCTGAACAGGATCTTCCTTAAATTTAAAATGATAGACAAGCAAAGCAGCGATCATAACAATCAGACATAAGTTAAGTATGATCCAAACCTGTCCGGTTCGCTGCTTACGGGCCTTCTTTTCGGCCTTGCTTTTCTCTGATCGTGACAGATGCATAGGTCACTCCTTTATTCCCTTATGAGCTCGCGTAATAAGTCGCTCCCCCCATTATACCAGCTTCCCTATAAAGAATAGAACCCCCCGTCGCCGGGGAGTTCATATCTAAGCATTCTATTCGAATTTCGGGTAATAACGGATTTACAGGCCTATCAAGGTGATCACGGAATCACTGAGCGCTTCCATGTAAAGCGGGTCGCTGTTCAAGGAGTCGATGCGCTCGAGCCGCATATCCATTTCTTTGGCAATGCTCTTGGCTTCAATATCCAGATCATACAGGACTTCAAGATGATCCGAGACAAAACCGACCGGCGCAACCAGCACATCCTCGACCTGTTCTTCTTTATTCAGTGTTTGCAGCGTATCCAGAATGTCCGGACCCAGCCAAGGCTCCGCCGTCCGGCCAGCGCTTTGCCATGTGAACTGCCACTGCTTGACGCCTGCCTGTTCGGCTACGGCTTTGGATGTCTCAAGCAGCTGCTCCTGGTAAGGATCTCCGATGGACAAGATGCGTTCCGGGAGGCTGTGAGCACTGAACAGCACTCTCACGCTGTCCCGGTCAGCCCCTGCTTCCTCGAACTGGTTCAGCTTGGCGGACACCCGATCGGCAAAGGACTCGATCAGTTTCGGATGCATGTGATAGCTCTCCACAAACGAAATCTCAAGTCCCAGCTCATCCGCTTTGGCCTGAGCGCGCTTCACGTAGGATCCGATGCTCATGGTGGAGTAATGAGGAGCCAGCACAATGCCGACGGCTTCCTTAATGCCGTCCCGGACCATTTGCTCAACGCCATCTTCGATGTACGGAGCTGCGTGCTTCAGTCCCTGATAGCATACAAACTCAAGATCGATCGCGCGAGGATCCGCATTTAATGTATCCTGCAGTGTGCGTACCTGCCGGTCGGTATTCTCGCGGAGTGGAAACACGCCCCCCACAATCGCCTCATAGCGGTCTGTCAGCTCCTTGAGCTGCTCCTCCGACGGCTTATTCCCGCGACGGATGTGGGTATAATAACTCTCGATTCCTTCCATGCTCTCCGGAGTGCCGTAGGACATAACCAAAACGCCAATCTTGTTCTTCATACCATCTCACCTCTGACTAATAAAATATTCAACATTTAAGAGCGTTGTGCACCTGCCTGCAGTGCCTGAGCGGAGTATTCGTGAATATACGATGTCAACTCACGCAGTTTCTCTAGCGAAGCCTCCGGGAATAAACCGTGCCCTAGATTAAACACAAAGCCGGGCTCCTGAATCCCCTGATCGATAATCTCCTTCGCATACTGCTGGATGACCGGCATCGGCCCGGTCAGAACGGTCGGGTCCAGATTGCCCTGAACAGCATACTTATGCTCTAAGCGGCGGCGTCCTTCTGCAATGGACACTCTCCAATCAAGACCGATGACATCCGTTTTCAGATCCGTAAGCGTTGGCAGCAGCTCGCCTGAGCTCACGCCTGGAAAATAAATTTTCGGAACACTCAGATCCTGAAGCTCTGCAAAAATACGCTTAATGGTTGGAAGCACAAACGTTTGGAAATCCTGTGGAGACAATGCCCCCACCCAGCTGTCAAACAATTGAAACGCTTTCCCACCGTTAGCGACGTGGGCACGCAAATAAGCGATCACCATATCCCCGAGTTTGTCCATCAGCGAGAACCATACCTTCGGCTCACTGTACATGAGCTCTTTCGTGCGAAGATAGTTTTTGGATGGTCTGCCTTCGATGAGATAGCTGGCAATCGTGAACGGAGCGCCGGCAAACGTGATTAGCGGCACTTCCAGCTCCTTATCCAGGATACGGATCGTCTCCAGGACATGTCCAAGATCTCCCTCGACATCAATCGGGCGCAGTTTCTCTACATCCGCCGCAGTTCGGATCGGATTATCAATCACGGGGCCGATATTTTTCACGATATCGAAGTCTACCCCGATCGAGGCAACGGGATTCATAATATCGGAATATAAAATTGCCGCGTCCACACCAAGCTTCCGTACGGGCATCAAGGTTACCTCTGCCGCCAGCTCCGGTTGACTGCATATTTCCAGTAGGGAGTACTTTTCTTTAATCTTTCGATACTCCGGGTCGTAGCGTCCCGCTTGGCGCATGTACCATACAGGAACGTGGTTCACTTCCTGCTTGCGGCAAGCGCGGATGAATTGATCGTTATAGGTCATGATTAGGCCCCCATCAATGTGTATAAAGTTTCCTAAATTTCATTATGCCCTTTTTAAAAGTAAGTAACAACCGTCTTACATGGACATCCTATGAAAATCACATGACAATCTTATGACATTGTTAGCTTTTGGCACTTTTTAAATATGTTATACTGGAAGAACGGCATTTTTAGGGTAGCTCCACCATTCGTCCGGTTATTCCGGGCTCGACAGCTTAGAAAGGAAGTGAAGGGCACATTGACCAATTGGAAAATCAATCTCATTGTGCTTTGGTTCGGACAGTTTTTGGTCAACTCCGGGATGACCATGATCACCCCGTTCCTGACATTATATCTGGCGCAAGACCTGAATGTCGTTGGAGACCGGGAAATAGGACTATGGGCAGGATTGATATTCGCAGCCAACTTCCTGACATCATTCATTTTTCAACCGATCTGGGGAAAAGTCGCAGATAAATACGGACGCAAAATCATGCTGCTGCGCTCCGGCTTCGGCATGGCGCTGGTCATTGCCTGCATGGGCTTTGCTACCCATCCATGGCATCTGCTGGTTCTGCGTCTGCTGAACGGTACCATATCGGGATTTAACCCCGCTGCGATATCGCTCGTATCGGGCACAACGCCCAAGAATCGAATGGGATTTGCGATGGGCATCATGCAGTCCGGACAAGTTGCCGGCACGATTCTCGGTCCGTTGATCGGCGGACTCATGGCCAGCTGGGTCGGATTCCGGCCGATCTTCTATATCACTGGCGGACTGATCTTTGCCGCCTCGATGCTTGCTTTGTTCCTCGTTAAGGAAAATTTCAACCGCGAGCAGGCAGCCAAGGCGCCTCAGCCTTCGGTTATTGCCGGGCTCAAGGAGCTGAGCCACATTCCGCAGCTGCCGGCGTTATTCGCCGTCACGTTCCTGCTGCAATTCGCCATGATCAGTCCCATGGCACTGCTCCCGCTGTACGTTCAGAAGCTTCATGGATCCGCGGTGGATATTGCGATATGGGCCGGGTTTGTTGTAGCGGTGACAGGTCTTTCGAATATGATCGCCTCCCCGATTCTCGGCAAGCTCAGCGACAAGGTCGGCGCACACCGCATCTTGACCTACGCCTTGATCGGGACGGGACTTACGCTGATCCCGCAAGCCTTCGTTCAATCGGTGTGGCAGTTGATTATCGTGCGGTTCATGATGGGCGTCTTCATGGGCGGGCTGCTGCCGAGCGTCAACGCGCTGATTCGCTCTTACACGCCGGACGGCATGGAAAGCCGCTCCTTCGGATTCAATACAAGCTCGCTCGCGCTTGGCAACATGCTGGGGGCGGTGATCGGCGGATTCTTATCCGGCTTCATCGGAATCGAAGGATTGTTTATTACTTCCGGCTGCCTGTTGATCATCAATATGATGTGGGTGAGACGAAAGCTGTTCTCGCAAAAGCCTTCGCCCAAATATCGATGATCCCCCGGAGTCTTTCATCTAAAGATGGAGGTAGTCTCCCAATCCAAACAACAAGGGGCTGTCCCATGGTCTATATCGACCCGAGGACAGCCCCTTGTTATTATCGGTTTATGATTTCATCCTTTAACGCGTGCCAGGATCAGCCCGTCATAAGCAGGCAGCAGCGTGCTGACCAGCCTCTTGTCCGTCGCAATGACTTCATTAAACCGGCGTACCGCTTGAACCGAAGGACCGTTCTTGTCGGAATTCAGCGTTCTGCCGCGCAAAAAACAGTTGTCCCCGGCAATAAGGGCACCCGGATTCGCAAGCTCCATGGCATAATCCAAGTATAGAGGATAGTTCTCCTTATCGGCATCAATAAAGAAAAAATCGAAGGTTCGTCCTTCCTGCTTCAACGCTGCCAAACTGTCCGCAGCCGGCCCAATCCGGTACTCCACCCGATCCTGGAATCCGGCCTTTTCCAGATGCCTGCCGGCAAGCTGCGCGTATTCTTCCTTCAGCTCGAGAGAGGTGAGCTTGCCGTCCGCAGGAAGTCCTCGGCACAGACAGATTCCGCTATAGCCGCCAAGGGCGCCGATTTCGAGAATATTCCTGGCTCCGGCTGTCTGTACCAGCATGGTCAGCAGTCGGCCGTATGCCGGTGCCACCGAAACCTCCGGCATCCCATGCTCGCGGATGGCCTCTATCACATACTGAAGCTCTTCATCTTCAGGGTATAATTGGTTAACATAATCATCAGGGGTCGTAAGCAATGAAGCCGCCTCCTTTATCTTGATAAAATACGCTGTTTCCCGTTAAACCTAACGAGAACTATCATATGATAATTGTCTTAGTCAATGCAATCGCCTATACTATATAGATTGAACCGGCGGCGACTATCGCCGTACACATGTTAAATGGAGTTGACATCGTTAATGCCTCGATTACAATTGATCGCGACGGCCCCGATGGGGCTGGAAGCCGTCGTTGCCCGCGAGTTGAAAGAGCTCGGGTACACCGACATGGAAGTAGAAAATGGCAGAGTTACCTTTTCGGGTGACCTGATTGATATTTGCCGCTGCAATCTGTGGCTCCGGACGTCGGACCGTATTCTCGTCAAGATGGGTGAGTTTAAAGCCTTTACCTTCGACGAGCTCTTTGAAGGAACAAAAGCTCTTCCATGGGAGGAGTGGATTCCGGCGGATGGCGAGTTCCCTGTGGAAGGGCGTTCCCATAAATCGCAGCTTAGCAGCGTTCCCGCCTGTCAGGGCATCGTGAAAAAAGCAATCGTGGAAAAGCTGAAGCTCTCGCACCGTACGGAATGGTTCCCCGAGGACGGCCCCCGTTATGTAGTCGAGGTTTCTCTCTTGAAGGATAGAGCCATACTGACCCTGGATACCACAGGACCAGCCCTTCATAAACGCGGCTATCGCAAGCTGGTTACGGAAGCTCCGCTGAAGGAAACCATGGCTTCCGCTCTGTTGCAATTAAGCCGCTGGGGCCCCCATCGTCCGCTGTATGACCCGTGCTGCGGTTCAGGCACCATTCTGATCGAAGCCGCGATGATGGCCTGGAATATTGCGCCCGGCCTGCGCCGCTCGTTCCCATCCGAGCATTGGGATATCATCGGAAATGACCTCTGGGAAGATGCGCGCGAGGAGGCTTTTGACGCGGTGAAGGACGATATTCCGCTGCATATCGCCGGAAGCGATATCGACCCGAAAGCGATCGAAGTAGCCAAAGCCGCCGCCAAAAGCGCGGGACTTGCCGGCGAAATCGACTTTAAGGTCCTCCCTGCAGCCAAAGCCATACCTGAAGGTGAATATGGTTGTATCATCACCAATCCACCCTATGGCGAACGGTTAAGCGAGAAAGAGGAGGTTGAACGTCTCATTCGCCAGCTCGGATCCGTAACGCATTCACTCCCGACCTGGTCCTTCTTCGCACTCAGTCCGACCAAGCAATTTGAGCATTATTTCGGCCGCAAGGCGGACAAGCGCCGCAAGCTGTTCAATGGCCGGATCGAATGCCAGTATTATCAATACCTGGGCCCCTTGCCGCCGCGTAACAAATCGGTGGAATAACGAAATGACGCTTCTTGCAGACGCCGCCCTTGGGCGGCTTTTTTGCTGCATCGTCGTTTGATTTCATGCCGGGCCAAGCTATAATTAGAAAAGTGTCTATCGACGTTCTTGCATAGAGGACTGACCGCGTTTCGAGAATGTTTTAGTTTGAGATAAAGGAGGATACCCACGTGCTCTCATCCCCATCATGGAGCGATATCCGAAGCCGGGTCTCCAAAGGGCTGCATTACCGGTACACCGCATATTTATTATTCCTTATCCTCATGATGTACAAGCTGGTCATGCTTGATCATCATCTCCATATTACCAACATGAAGCTGGATCAGGCCGATTATGTGATCACTGTCGGCTCACTCCTGCTGATATCCTTCTGGACCTTGTGGCTTCCGGCCAGAGGCCGTCTTGCGGCTTTAACTTTATTAAATCTCTTATGGACGGGGATCCTGTACGCCGATTTGATTTATTACCGCTACTTCGATGATTTCATAACCGTGCCGGTGCTTATGCAGGCCGGACAAGTCGGTTCCCTCGGGGATAGCATTCGTTCCCTGGTTCATGCGTACGATCTGTTCTTTTTTATCGATTGGCTTATTGTTGTCCCATTTACCGCCGTCATGGTGTTCCGCAAACGGAGATCCACCCTTGGAACCTATACACTCCCGGGGGAATACCGCCAGCATCGGCAGAGCCGGATCATTCGCCGGTTGGTAACAGGCACACTTGTGTTCATCCTGGGGATGGTCATGACTTTCGTTCCTATCAAGAAAGCATCCAATACATGGGCCGTTGGCCTCTTTGAAGGCAATTGGTGGAATATTACGCTGTATAATGTGACGGGACTGATCGGCTTTCACGGATATGATATCTACCGTTATGGACGAGATCATCTCGTGGGGCAGCCCAAGCTGGCGGAAGAGGAAATCAATCAGATCAAGGCATGGTTTGATGCCAAACGTATGGAGCCGTCCGGTGCGGACGCCTTGTTCGGCAAGTATAAAGGCAGCAATGTCATCATGATTCAGACGGAGGCCTTTATGAATTTTGTCATCGGCCAGTCGATCGGCGGGCAGGAAATCACCCCTAACTTCAACCGGTTGATGCAGGACAGTATGTATTTCAGCCATTTCTATCATCAAACCGGTCAAGGGCGAACATCCGATGCGGATTTTGTCACCCACAGCTCCCTGCTTCCGCTGCCCACAGGTTCCGTATTTACGCGATATGCTGATCGCGAGTACGATACGCTTCCGGAGATTCTGAAAGAACAGGGTTATGGCGCAAACGTGTTCCATGCCTATGACAGCAGCTTCTGGAACCGGACCACGATGTACCGGGAGATGAATTACGACCGTTTTTACAGCAAGAAGGATTTTGAAATGAACGATGTAGAGGGATGGTCATTGAGCGACAAAGCGTTCTTCGCGCAATCGCTGGATGCAATGAAAGGCATCAAGCAGCCCTTCTATTCCTTCCTGATTACGTTAACGAGCCATCATCCGTATTATGTCCCCAAGGATGGTGTGAAGCTGGATACTGGGGCTTTTGAAGGCTCGATATTCGGGAACTATCTACAGTCGATCCACTATGTTGATGAAGCATTCGGCCAGTTCGTCGAGCAGATGAAACAGCAAGGACTGTGGGATAACACCATATTAATCATCTATGGGGATCACGACAATTCGATCAAGGAAAAAGCGGACTATGAGAAATTCCTGGGACGAGAACTGAATGCGCTCGACATGGAGCAAATCATGAACCAGGTTCCCCTGCTCATCCGCCTGCCTGATGGAGGGCATGCCGGAGTATATCCGGAAGCCTCCGGCATGATGAACGTGACCCCAAGTATTCTTCATCTTCTCGGCGTTCCGAAAGAACCGTATTACTGGATCGGAAGCCATCTGTTTCATGACAATCCGCGTCTGATTCCGCTGCGCAGCGGCGCATTCTCCGATGAGAAGGTGTTTTACCTGCCCACCGAGACGGCCGGACTTGAAGGGGGAACCTGCTACGATCTCGCTGCACGTCAGCCGACCGATATCCAGGCCTGTCGTGACGGTTATGATGAGACACAGGAGATACTGCAGATTTCCGATCAAGTGATCACGTATGACCTGCTGAAGTTATTTAAATCGCAGGGCGAAGCGAATGCCCGATAACCGGGCTTAGCGATAGAAAATTTCAAATCTTATTTTAGCCTCTGATCGCTGTTGAGTGAGGCTGCTTTAAACCAAACCAACCAGGCTGATCTTATCCATCAGCCTGGTTGGTTTTTTGGCTAGGCCGTGTCCGAAGAGGCACGCCAAGCTGCATTTATGAAGGGATCATCTTTTTAATGGTAACCTTTCTTATATCAAGCCCGGCGGGTAACCGACTCAAGCTGTTTTCTCCGGCTGACAAGCGTTCCGTACATCAGCACAAGCCCCATCCATGCCAGGATAGCTACAATCCCTAGCGTCATATAGGCAATGTCAGGTGCAAAGAGTCGTATTGAATTCCAAGGGGAGCTTGTCAGACGCATGAAGAGCGGAATGATGCCAGCTGACATCGCAAAGAAAACCAAACTCAGCGGAAGCGTGAGATATAACTTCAAGTTGCGTTTCTTCATTCTTAGCAGCAACCATATCAGAATAGCGAGCAGGATGATCAAAGTTCCCGCCAATCCCCAAATCACCGGATGGACTCCAGCGGAAGGCGGTTTTGTGTCTTGTCCATCTAATATCCCCCTCAAATCCTTGGAGACCTGAAACAATCTGGCTTCCTCCAAAATGTGATCCTTGTTGGTTAATATAACGGCCCCTACGCCCCGCTCAGGGATGAAGAAGATTTCCGCCCGTGCCTCCGGCGTTGATCCGGAGTGCCATATCAGGGTCTCGCCTTGGTCCGTCTCGCTTATTCTCCAGCCAAAACCATAGGCACGATCCGGTCGATGCTGAACTAAAGGTGACAAGAACAGCTCCTTATATTCGCGACTCAGCAGCATGTCGTTATCTTCGAGCAAAAATTGGAGATACCGCGTCATATCCTCGATACTCGCCGTGATATAACCATAAGAAGCACCGCTATTGTCATAGGGAACGCTGCTCACTCGCGGATAGCCGAACCACGATTGATACCCTTGTTCAAATCCGGTTCGAACCGCTCGCTCCTCATCGGCTGCAGCCGTACTCATGCCCAGCGGGCCAAACACATGCTGCTCCATATAATCGGCATAGGATTGACCCGAGACCTCCTCCAGAACTGCACCCAGGATCATATAATTAGCGTTACTGTATTGATGTTGTTCTCCTGGTGTCCTGCTAAGCATCGCGTTCGAGAGATTGCGCACATTCTCTTTCAGGCAAGAAGCATCCTTCGCACCCACATCGGAATACTCCAAGCCCGTATATGTACTATATCCGCTCGTCTGAGCCAGTAATTGCCTTATCGTTATCGATGACACCTCAGAAGACGCTTCAGCCGCAAACCATGGCAGATAGGCTCCAATGGACTTATCCAAATCCACCTTGCCCGACTCCACAAGTTGGACAATCCCTAACGCCGTCATGGATTTGGAGATGGATCCTAGTAAAAATGGAGTTTTGGAGCTGACTGTACTGCCTTCTGCTGTAACGCCATAACTATTCGTAAAAACCATGTCCCCATCCTGTAGGATGGCAACGGAAAGGCCCGGAATTTGATATTCTTCCATCGCCGCCTTCATGTAAATGTCAACCTTATCAGCCATGACTTCTTCCGCTTTAACTACATTCCCCCATGTCGGAAGCACGAATGCCAGAACGGTTAGAACGACATGCGTCCACTTCTTTCTCATAACACGCTTTCTCCTTCTGTAAACAGGGAACGTCTATATTTTCTTTTACCGAAGACGTAGACCAGAATCGTAACGAGTGCCGAAATCGAAAGGCTGAATACGATCAACATCATATTCCACCACATCTGATCGGATATCCGGTACAACAGATTGAAGCTGGTTATCTCATACCCCTTCACCCATGCCGTCGTTAATGAGAAGGAAAACAACAGCTGACATATGATATAAACCACCGTAAAGACCAGTGGATATTTCAGAAAGCCCCATACGCTCAACCGCCCGCTACTCGGTCCCGGTTCTTTAGGAACAGACTCGAGATCCCTGGCGTCTTGTACTCTAACCAAACCTTGCACCTCTGCATAATCCCTGACATACATATTGGGAGAGCCCAGATCTTCAAGACCATACTCCCCATGCTCCCGGCTTGCCTCCAAATGTTCCTGAATCTGTTCCTCAACTTCATCCATCTGGCTTGACGTAATATCGTACCGTTTCAACTCACGGCGAACGCTCGCAATAAATTGCTCTTCTTCATAGGACAATGTCATGATCTCTGGCTCTCCTGCTCCACGCCATCGGCCATTCGCTGCACATTCGATGAAAGCAATGATTGAATATCCTGCTGCAGCTCCTGCCACTCCTGGATTTTCTTATCCAGAAACAAATCTCCGCTAGGCGTTATCTCGTAGTACACTCTGGCTTTGCCGCTCTCGCTAAGCTCCCTCGTATCCGTCACCCATCCCTGATCTTTCAGCTTGGACAGGATTGGATAGATGCTTCCTACTCCCTTCAATTTCAGTCGGTGCTTCTCCAGCTCCTTCATGATCTCGTAACCATAACTCTTGCCATGGCTCAGAATGGCCAATACGCACATTTCCAAATGCCCTTTAATTAAACTTGTTCTATCCATGACAACAATTTAACAAAAATATATATCGGAATCAAGTATATAATTCAAATGTGTATATAAACAACAAAAAGTCCGCTCATTAGCTCGAAAGCTATTGAACGGACTGCACAGGATCATAAACTACTTTTTTGCTGAACGAAGCTTGGACAGACGTTCCTTCTCTTCGTCTAACAACTCTTCGGCCAATTCCACCGCGTTTTCGTTCCCCTGCTCAATCACCTGGGAAACCGCTTGCTCCGTGTGGGATAACGAATTCTCCGCTTGCCGAATCAGCTGTTCCGTCGGGTGGGACATTGCCGAGGATACGGCACGGTGCAGCTTCTCAACGGAATCTAGCGCGCTGTTGCTGGGACTGTTGGAATGAAGACTGGAATCGTGACTGTTCATGACGGATGCTCCCTTCTAAAGTTGTTGTTCCTGTTGCCCTCTTAGCATGGATGGCGGAGCCAGGAACTATACCCGTAGAATGGGAATACCTCGAAACTTTGATGAAGGTGTGTCAAACAGCCTGCTGTTTGTTTGTTATTTCACAAACGGCAGCGCTTTTGCCAGCACTTCATCCTCGGTAGGCGCGCTGACATAGCGGCCATTGATATAAATAAATGCGCGTTTGCCGCAAGGACCGCAATAGGATTTACAGCCGATCTTAATGTCGGCATCCGGTACCATTTTCTTAATCTTCGGGATCATAGTCTTCAACTTCGTATGTCTGCACTTCTCGCAGACGCGAATATCATTAGCCATTGTACATTACCTTCTTTATTCTGAAGTAACCTAGTGGTCGCCGTGATTGCCCTGGGATGGATTCGTAATCACAAAGCCTTCCTCAGGAAAATAAAGATAGTCGATTTTGACGCCGTCCAGGAAAGGTTGTCCCGCCTCCAAAATGACATCGATTTCTTTATCTGTTGTTACGATGACATCATTTTCCTTCGGCGTATCCAGATCCAGACCGTAGTGGGCATGATCTCCATGCGCATGGGTAACCAGCACACGAAGTTTCTTGTCCTTGTTCTCTTCCTTGTCCAGCTCTCGCTTTAACACCTTGGCGGCATTTCGTGTAATTTTACATTTCACGTATATTCATCTCCTCACGGATGTTTCATTCAATATGTTATTGTAGACCCCTGCCGGCTTTTTCGCAAGGGTCCTGTCTGTATTGTTACAGCCCGAAGCCCATTTACCGTACGCGCTTGGCGGTGCCTTGATCCTCACCGTGCAGGCCCGGATATTTCCGTTCGACGCGGGATACGAACCAGTTCATCAGCAGCATCGTAACTCCGATATCATCAATCGGCAGCAATGGCATAAAGTCTGGCAGCACCCAGTACAGCACAACCGGAACCAGGAATAACAGCTTGTCCCCGAGTGTAACCCGGGAAGAGGTTAAATAACCGAATATCCGCTGGAATACGTGCGACCAGCGCCGAAGCGACCATAATCTTCTCCACTTCATGTTGTTCCCTCCATTCCACGCAGCATGTCTATATCATTACCCAAATAGCAAATCTCTAAGAAATCCCGGCATAAACCATATTCCGTCCGGGCCGCAAGCGGTAAAAGGGCGAAAAGAGGCCACTGCCTTGTGATCCATGAAAGCAGCGGCCGAATTCTTCTATATTGTATACGTTAAATAGACCTTTTCGTTTCAAAATATCCTATTCCAAAGACATAAACGCAGCTAGAATGGATCCCACCTCGACGCACAGATCCTCGAAATCCTCAAGCGGCAGCGGATTCATCCCATAACCAATCTCCACGGTAAAGCCCGGCCTCCGGTATTGCTGAATGAACCAATCCTTGTAACCCGCATCGCTGCCCTGCAGCTTCACCGGCCTGTAACCGCCGGCCTGACCTAATCTTCTGGCCATGTCCTCACTTTCCGGAGGTTCGTAGTCCCTGTAATTCCAATAGATCTCCCTGCCTTGGCTGTGAAGGGAAATGGCGCGTTCCGGAGATATCGATAATGTATGCTGATATACGGCTTCGGCTTCCGGCTCGCTAAGCGGCTTAGTCCCCGCATAATCCTGCGGGGAGGGGCGGACTTTCCCCCTACGCGCGACTTCCTCATGCCAATGTGCAGGGAACTGGTCACCCAAATCCACGCCGTTCATATTCGCCTTCCAGCGCCGAAAATCCTCGCGTCCGCCATTCCAATCGAGCAGTCGTTCATAATATGGATGAGAAGGAGTGACTCCTTCCTGTACGAGCTCTACCCCATCCGGGTTTGCCATCGGCACAACCCATAACGTATAGTTCCGGTACCAGGCATCCGGCTCCTGAAAATAAACCGGCGACCCTTGCGATAATGCCCTGCCGTATTCCTCCATGAAACGCATCAGACAAGGGGTTGTGATCCATTCATTGGCATGCAGTGCTGCATTAATGTGAAGGTTCTTAGGGCCTTTACCGATTTTGGCCGCATATAGTGGTTTGCCGAGCACACTTCGGCCGATGACACTCCACTCGATAACAGGGTAGCGCAGCTGCATCTCTTGTATATCGCGTTCCAGATCCCCCGGTCCGTATTCACCGGTTAATCGTATCATGCGCTTATGCGTGGTACCCGGCAGAACGATCGTTTTTCCCTGTGGCAGATGATGAGCCGATAACCCGGGATTCAGTTCTTCCAAGGCTTCCTTCCGAAACCGGAACGTATTGGCAATGCTATCAAAGGTATCATGTTCCTGAATGACATACCTTCGGCGCAACGATGCAGGAAGATAGAGCATTTGCCCCTGCTGGAGATACGGCTGCTGCGCCGCCCATGGATTCGCCGTAATCAGCTGTTCATACGCCAGACTATATCTGGCAGCCACGCGTCTCAGCGTGTCGCCTTTCTGTACGACATATTGCTGCATAATGGATTCCTTTCCGCGGCAGAGCCGCTTCAATTAGCGTCCATTCCATGTATATGAGCGGCCGGTTGTCCAACATGTATGATGCAAAAGATCGAAAAAGGGGCGTGAGTCCCGCTCTTTTTCTAATCCTGGCACCGGAAATTAATAAAGGCAGGACAAGGTCTTATTCCTTGTCCTGCCTGCGTTTCCTGCTCTTATTCATTCAGATTAGCTCTTAGGTATGAACTGTGAATTATAGCTTCGTAATTTGCCAGACAACAGGTGTCCGCTTGATATGCTCTCCGAGCCATTCGGTCGCAATGCTCTGAAAAATGACCGGATCCCCTGTACAGAAAAATTGATGCACCGGACTCTCCATGCTGCTCGCGAGCTGGCCTTTATCGTACAGAATCGTGCTGACCTCGCGAGCCGTCTCATCGGCGGAGCTGATCAGTTTCACGGACGGCCCCATGACGGTTTGGATCGTATTCCTCAGGAACGGATAGTGAGTACAGCCCAGGATCAGACAATCAATGGAGGTATCCTTGATGCCTCTCAAGGATTCTTGCACCACCTGCAGGGCATCCTCGGATCGGAACAATCCGTGTTCGACGAGCGGTACCAGTTCGGGACAGGCTTGACTTTCCACCTCGATGTAGGGCGAGAGCTGTTTCAGAGCCGCTGTATATGCTCCGCTGCCAATGGTTCCGACTGTACCGATTACGCCGACGTTACCGGTCTTCGTTGCACTTATGGCGGCACGCGCCCCTGGGTGAATGACACCGATGACCGGTACAGGCACTTTGGACGAAATATAATCAAGCGCCGCCGCCGTAGCCGTATTACAGGCGATCACAATCATTTTAGGATCATACTGAATTAAATAATCTACAATTTGCTCCGTAAATAAACGGACTTCTTCCGGCGTACGGGGTCCGTAGGGTGCGCGGGCTGTATCTCCGAAGTAAATAATTTTCTCTCTCGGGAGCTGTCTCATCACTTCTTTAGCGACTGTCAGCCCGCCGACACCCGAGTCTAGTATTGCGATTGCTTGCTGCACGAACCCACCGCTTCCTTCTTGTCAAATTCATGGTTTACTGTGATACCATATGTCATTTCGGATCGAAATGTACCTTAAATCTTACCCCAATTCCCCCCTATCTTCAACAAGGGCGCCGCTGCAAAGAGAGTTGGATATTTGTTCAAGCAATTGTAGGACTCTTGCGCCAGTCGCTGACCATAGGTAGTTTATACTATAGTAAGCGCGCGTATAGTAAAGGAGAATTCTACGTGAATGACAACATACATCATACCGACCTTATGGAAGCTGCGAAGCAGTTTATCGAGCTTTGTTATGCAGAATTAAACCGTTCTCCGGAAGAAACCGAGGCCCGGCTCATGGAAATCCGCTCACAGATCAAGCTGACAGGTACATATAAGCATACGCTCGAGGAACTGACGCACGGGGCCAAAATGGCTTGGAGAAACAGCAACCGCTGTATCGGCAGACTGTTTTGGGATCGCCTAAAAGTATTCGATGCCAGGCACTTAACGGAGACCGCTGACATTTTCTCAGCACTTCTCCACCATATCGAGAGTGCCACCAATGGCGGAAAAATCATGCCAACGATTACGATTTTCAGGGCTGCACATCCAGGGGAGGCCCCACTTATGATCAAAAACCACCAATTGATTCGGTATGCGGGTTACGAAACGCCGGATGGGACGATTGGCGACCCGGCTTCCCTATCCTTCACGAAGGAATGCATGGAGCTGGGGTGGCGGGGAGACTTGACCGACTATGATGTGCTGCCGCTGGTTGTGCAGCAGGGGAATGAGCCGCCGGAGTGGCTTCCGATACCTGAAGCCTACGTGCTGGAGGTCCCCTTGGAGCATCCCGAACTTCCAACTCTTAAAGAGGAAGGGATAAAATGGTATGGGGTGCCTTTCATCTCGGACATGCTGCTTGAAATCGGCGGCATTATATACACGGCCGCACCGTTCAACGGCTGGTATATGGGAACCGAAATCGGAGCCCGTAACCTAGCAGACGAAGGGCGCTACAACAAGCTTCCGCTTATTGCCAAGCTGATGGGTCAGGATACTTCCAGCGTGACGACCTTATGGAGGGATCGCGCCTTGGTTGAACTCAATGCTGCCGTGCTCTATTCCTTCAAGAAAGCAGGCGTCAGCATCGTAGACCATCATTCAGCAGCAGCCCAATTCGGTTTGTTTGAACAGCGCGAACAGCAAGCCGGGCGGGAGCTCACAGGGGATTGGAGCTGGCTGATTCCTCCGGTCTCGCCGGCTACAACACATATTTTCCACACCTCTTATCATAACGACATCCGTTCGCCGAATTTCCATTACCGGAGCAAAGGGCAGTAATCGGGACTTTATTTCGAATCATTTATACACAGCAAAGCCGGGGCTCTGTGCCGCCCCGGCTTTCATGTATTTTGGCGTAATCCTTATCCTCGTAAATGATGTGCTGAAGCGATTATTTGATCCTGGATTCATCGTTGATCTTCACTTCAGTAACAGTGGCTGCATAATCCTCTTCTTCAAAATCCTCGTCAAACGAGGAGACCTGCGCAATTTCCTCTTCCGCCAGCCAGCTTTCTTGCCGGTTGCGCCAGGACTGAATGTCGGAGATCACGTTCTCCGCCCGATCTGTCATGATGCCGATCAGGTTAACCCCCTGCTCTCCTACCTTCTCCGCTGCCTCCTGCACCTTGGTGCCGATGCCGCGGGCGCCGTCGGCAATGTCATTCCGAAGCTCTTTGCCGGATTTTGGAGCCAGAAGAAGTGCGGTAACAGAACCTGCAACACTGCCGATCAATACTCCCCAGAGGAGTCCTTTGCTCTTCTCTTTCATATTCCATCTCTCCTTCTATTTGGCTTGCCCTTCGCCGGACTTGGAGGTGTACTTGTTCCATGAATGCCAAAGCGTCATTCCGGCATCAACCCACCGGAACATCTCCCCGATCTGCCGTTCATTATCGAGGCGTGCACGTTCCAGATGCTCAATGGCGGTTATGGAAGCTTTTTTCCCTACAGCATGAACCGCATCGGCCGTCTTGGCTACCGCTGACGCAGCATCGGACATGGAAGCGGCAAATGCTTCACCGGCCGCCAGCTGTCGCTGAATCATCTCTAAAGAGACGGATGCCTGCTCCAGCACTTGCGAGGCTTCCTGCGTCAATCGGGTACTGTCTTCCTCAAGGCGGCCCAGCATGGTCTCGGCCCGCCCGATCAGCTTTTTAACCGACAGCATCATGATCACCGCCGCAACCGCGATCAGAACGATGCCGATGGCAGCGGCCAGCGCACTCCATTCTGTCATGGGGAACTCCTCCTTTCGTCCGACCGGGCGAATGCCTAGTCGCTTGATGCATTATAAGCAGCATGGGCTTGTCTTGACACAACATCGGCGTTTTTTTATTCCGGCACCGAAAAACCACGAGGATCCCCAAAGCTTCGGAACATGCCAGCGCTCGTAAGGAAGCCAACAAAAAACAGACCGTTCAAGGATTCCCTGAAGGTCTGTTATGGATGAATCGTATGGAAGAGCCCATGGCATCATGGGATATCTCTTAATTGTACTATACAAGCATCAGTACATCTCGTTTTTTAAATACTCACGGACATTTCCCGCAAACTGCTCCAGCACATCAGGCAGAATCGAGGTTAAAGAATGAAGCGCATGCCTGTCCCAATCATAGTAATCCTGTACAAGCGGTTTACGCAATCGTACCAGCTCCAGCAGCACCTTATGAACCTCTTCGGGGAACACCTTTTCCTCATGATTAATATCCATGATATCTTCATAGCTGCTGGCATCCCGCATAATAAATCCGTCAATCAAGTAGCTGCCGACATCCGTTACGACTTCGATCGCCAGATGAAGCGCACGCTCCTGAACCAAGCCCAGTACCAGGCCTCCGTCCCATGTTTGTGCCGCAGCACGCAACCCTTCCGCAATTTCGGGAATCGCGCTCAGGCGCCGTTCAATTTGTTCTTGATTCACATAATACACCTCAAATCTCCTCCAGCCTGTTGTTGTAAGGTCTATATCATTGCCTACACTTCAAAATCTACGCTAAGCGTATGATCTTTCACCGTATTAATGTATTGGATCACTTCCTGGTGAACAGGATGAACGGCATATGCTTGCAAATCTTCAAGATTGTCCACTTCAACGATCAAAGCCAAATCATATGAGCGCTCGGAGCGAATAACATCGGCACCCGCCTCAAGGGATCTTAGCATCGGAATCTTGCCATCCATATCACGCAGCACCTGAACCGTCTTCTCAATATTCTCGGCGGATGAGTCCTTAAGTTTGAAAAAAACAATATGTTTAATCATCGTCCGTTCCTCCATCTCTAGCATTTATGTAAATCTTTCGTATCTATCATACCCCGTTCGTCCGGAAAAAGAAATCGCTCCCACCAACATATCGGACATATCAGCTGCGCCAGATCTAACCAAATAGGAGCACCGTCTGGCTTACACCAGAATGTGCTCCAAAAATCAGCATTCTATTTAAGGGAACAACCGCTGCAATCACGAACTTAATGGGTTCAGCATGTTCTGGGCAATCCAGACGCCGGCGGCTCCCGCCTGAGCAAGCCCCCTGGTAATTCCGGCGCCATCCCCGCCACAGTATAGCCCCTTGATTTCCGTCTCGAAGGACTCCGACAGCTTCGGCCTTGCGGAGTAGAACTTTGCCTCCACCCCGTAGAACAGCGTGTGCTCCGACGCAATCCCCGGTGTGACTTTATCAAGGGCTTCGACCATCTCGATCAGGCTTTTCATGGTATTGTACGGCAGCACCAAGCCAAGATCACCAGGAACGGCCTCCTTCAGCGTCGGCTCCAGAAATCCTTCGCGAATTCGGCCTTCGGTGGATCTCCGGCCACGGAGCACGTCGCCGTATTTCTGTACAATGACCCCGCCGCTGGATAGATCGTTAGCCCGCTTGCAAATTTCACGCGCATATTCATTAGGCTTGTCAAACGGCTCCGTAAACTTATGGGATACGAGCAGCGCAAAGTTTGTATTGGCTGATCCCAATGCCGGATCTTTATAAGAATGGCCATTGGCTGCCATAACTCCGCTATGGTTCTCAACCACAACATGACCGGAAGGATTGCTGCAGAACGTACGCACCCGGGTTCCAACCGAGGTGTTAAAGATGAATTTGCCTTCATACAAATGCTCATTGATCTCGCGCATGACCACATCCGAGGTTTCCACCCGAACGCCCACGTCTACTTGGTTATTATGCATTTTCAATCTGCGTTTTTTAAGTATGCCGGTCAACCAGGCAGACCCGTCGCGGCCGGGAGCAATCATCATCAGATTCGCCTCATGGACCTCTCCGCCCTTCATCGCAATGCCGGTGACGCGGTGAGTTCCGTCTTCTTTGACGGTAACAATGTCCTCGACTTCCGCCCGGAAAGCCATATCAATTCTAGTCTTCAAATATTCATATATCGACTTCAGAATCTCCAAATTCTGCTCGGTTCCAAGATGTCTTACCTGAGCACGCAGCAGCTTCAGGCCTGCTGCGTATCCACGCTGTTCAATATCCCGGATCGCATTTGTTGTCGGGTCCGTAATGGCGGGTGTCGCTCCATGCTCCAGATTGATAGCGTCGACATATTGGATGAGTTCCATGACTTTGGAGCCGGGCAAATAATCGGTCATCCAGCCGCCAAACTCCGTGGTGATGTTGAATTTGCCGTCGCTGTATGCGCCCGCCCCACCAAATCCGGCTGTTATCGAGCAAGCCGGCAAACAACCGGCAAATTCCTTACGTCCTACTGCCGGTGGACAGAGCTTAATCTTCTCCTCCAGGATCGGACAGCTTCTCCGGTAAATATCATGTCCCTTGTCAACCAGCAGCACCTTGCTTCCTGGTGACTTCAATGTCAGTTCATAACAAGCGAAAATACCGGCCGGACCGGCACCCACAACGATAACATCATATTTGCTCATCATATCCCCCTGTGTGTTTGACTGTCGCTTCTGCACACCGCTTCTGGACACAAAAAAATCCTGCTTCGAATAGGTATGCTTGCGCATCCTATTCGTAGTCAGGAATTTAAGGTCCCTTGTAGAAACCCCTGAACCTTATTTTCAGGGATATACGAATAAGCTTCTTTGTTCTTCATCAACCATAGCTAATATAAAACGGATTTACGAATGAGTCAATAGATAATTCGTTTATCGTTCGGATTTGACTCTATACTTCCTCATCGTCAACCTCTTTTTCCTCTATAAATATCATGAAAAAGCGAACGATACATCAAAATAATCAATCAAACAGGTAGGTCTATCGGACCATTACATCCGACTTATAAATCAGGTAACAACGAAATGGAAACAATTGTTTGATGATTGGCTATTGAAAAGTGAGTGTCGAATATTGTAGTATTGTGTTAAAAAAATCGGAGGAATTATGCCTACACAACTGCAGCAAGAAAAACACTCCATTGAGGCGTGGTCCCTGATCAATCGTAAATATTTGGGGAAAGGTGTGCGAGTCAAGCGCTTTCGCCGGCCGACCCGCTGCCAAATTCGCAACCGCGTCCTACTAGCCGTACTTATGGCCAACGATATCAAATTGTCGCAATTGGCCGAGGAACTGGGAGTATCCTCCCGTAGTGTCAGCGCCTGGGTATATGAGGGACGCGTTCCCGGTAAAAACAACCTGGAGAAGGCCTGTGACTACTTGGGTTATCCCCGCCACATTCTCTTCAGGGAAGAACTGCTGGACAAGTCACCTTTAATCTGTCAGCCGGCGCCTTCCCGTTTCATGAAACGCACCCTGACACGATCACCCGTTAGCAATCGGATTCTGACAGGTCTGTGCATGGTTCATGATTTGTCGGTAAGCGATGTCAGCCGCTGGATCGGCGTTCATCCCGGCACATTCCGCAAATGGCTGCACCAGGGCACCGTGCCGTCCGCAGCGTTCCAGGAAAAAGCGGAACAGTTCTTCCGTATCCCTAAATCTGTTCTATTCGCAGATTGCGCATTAAAGCAAAATTCCTAATTGAAGTTGCACGTTATATTATAACCATACTTACTATTCAACCAATGCTCAGCTTGCCGGGTCGATCCGGCTAAGCCGGGCTTATTTTCTGTTACGGCATATTTCGAGATGATCAGGGAATACAAGTAACATTCCGTTTGCATCATCCAACAATTGAGGTGACAGAAAGATGACGCTACGTCAAAAGCAAATTGGTGCTGCATTGGGATTGCTGGCCGGAACAACCATGGGAAGCGGTTTTGGATTCCTGCTGGGCTGGCACTCCTTGAATCTGATCGTCCTGGTGGTCCTCTTCGGTTTATTCGGAGTAACGGCTGGTCTTTGGCTAGGCTCCCGAATGATATTCAAAGAGTTGCCTTAATGAACGATACGATTCATCGTTCTGCCTCTTCCTCGCTGAGAATGGAGGCAGAACCACAAAAAGAAGACCGGAGATTCCGGCCTTCTTTGTTATTCATTCGTTATGGGGCCTCGCAGAAACAACATATAACGGTCAAGACACAGCAGCGCCTTCGTTCCTGGGAGCTTCAGCAGCTTCATCGGTGATAGCTCCCGTGGCAGGGCGGCCGACAGTCGTATCCGGTATATCCTGGTTGATCCAAGTTTTGCCTCCGTCCTCGGTTTTGGCTTGACCGCTGAATCCCGTTTCAGGCGATGTGAAATGGAGAAATCCGGCATTCGGCGTGCTTCCAATCCGAACCCACGTCTCCCCGCCATCCATAGTGCGGTACAGATCGTTATTCTCCATCACCGTCCACGCCTGCTTACCATTCAGCGCGAAGATTTGACGTACGGTGCCTTTCGGCTGAGCTTGAACCTCCCATTCCGTACCACCGTTATCACTAAAAGCAATCCAGCCTTCTCCGCCAATCCAGCCCGAGCTATGATTAATGAGCCGGACCGCCGTCACATCCGCTAAATCCACATCGGGCTCAGCGGCCTGATGATCTGGAGTAACGTCCGTATCCTCATCCGGTTCTGCAACGGCACCGCTTCCCGCGGCGTCATCGTCTTCTGAGCCGGATGAGGGCTCTGTCTCCGGGGCATCCTCATTCGAAGAATTCACCGATTGCTCCGGTACCGGAAGCTCAGCCGTATTCCCCTCATCCGTCGATTGACATCCAACAGACAAACTAACGACAACAAGCAGCAACAAAATAAAGCTAAGCCCTTTTCGAGGTTTTATCACAGGATCACACCCCTTGTATTCATAATAACCAGCCAGTAATGCTAACAGGTCTTATATTATAAATCCAACTCCATCGAATTTACCCTAAAGCTGAACGGTTCCTCTTGTTTAGTATAACGCGATTTCCACATGAAGAGGAACGAAAAAAGCTGTTCTTCAAGTTAAATTCCCACTTGAAAAACAGCTTTGCTTCATAGATGCGGTCGAGAGGACTCGAACCTCCACGGGGGTTAGCCCACACGGACCTGAACCGTGCGCGTCTGCCAATTCCGCCACGACCGCATGTTATGTAAGTCGTGATCGAGTTGATCACCGTAATTAAGAGTATATTACGCCCAGAGTTAAAAAGCAAGCATTTTTTTAAAAAAAATGTCGAAACCATCAAACTATATATGGTTTCGACAGCTCAAGTTGATCTCAGATGGTCCATTGATCATGTATGACGCCAGATAACACCCAGTTCTCCCCATCTTGTTCAAATACAAGCCGGAGGCTTTCCCAATCCATCCCCGCATAATCAGGATGAACTCCATCGAAGTAATACTCGACGATGACAGCTCCCTTATACTGGCTGCTTGCATTGTTCACCGTATTTCCTTCGCTCTTGGATTGGTTGTAACCGATCCATGGCGCTGCGGCAAAATCGCGGGTATAGATGAATTTATTAAAATAGTTCTCAAAATTCATCGAGATTGGTTCTCCGCTGCCATCATACTCACCCCATCGGTATAAGGTATCGTGGTTAAATCCCTTCCTCAGCTGCTGCTTGCCAAGTGTGACATCCTTCTGCCGGTCAACATGCGCATAAGGGGAAAAAGTGATCCCGTTTGGATGAGCGAGCTCTGCAAGCTTTTCAAAATCCTTGTTTTTCAAAAATGTCATCGCTTGATCACTCATCTTGGACAGAACTGCTTCTGCCTCCTTCGGTGTGAGTAACGGATAGATCATAGCTTCTTTAGCCTGGTTATTCCAAACAACCTTACCTCCCAGACCCTCTGCCGAGAATCGGAGGGGGATATAAATACGTCCCTCCTTGAGCAGAGGCGGGGCATCCAGGGTCACAGCTTTGCCGTCTTTCATGGCATGATTCTGCCCCACGGTGTAACTCGTTGTATGTGTGCCATTACTTACAATGGCCGTCTGCTTGGCTTGGTCCCAACGCACTTCGGCTCCCATCGCTGTTGAAATGCCGCGGAAAGGCACCATCACCCTGCCGTTATGAATAAAGGGAGGTGATTCCAGCAGAAGTCGGCCTCCATTCACCCGAACTTCGATAGGTCCACCTGAGGATGTGTCCGCAGCCCAAGCTTCTCCCCCATATGCCACGGAACCGGTCATCCCTAACACTACCGCCACGATCCCAGCCAGCAGCCTTCTCACGCCTTGACGTTTCTTCATCACAAACTCTCCCCTCCTAAAGCCCGGTTCACTATCTATTTTCATTATATAAGATCTATAACCCTTAGGCCCATCTATAAACGGATTTACTATACTTCTGTCCCAGCCGTCTCGATTGGATAAAAACTCTCCACTGTATGTTTATTCAATAAACCCTTCATACTAATACAACGTTGTCATGGATTGGCGTGTCATAAACCATATGAAATGTGAGGAAATAACGATGTATATCAAAAAATATGCGATCATCCTGCTGTTAGGCTCCCTCTGCCTTTCTTATACCGTGCTTACAGATTGTCTGTTCGGGTTCCCATGGTATAACTTTATCATCAACTGGCAGTTTACTCTATTCTCCATCATAGAGAAGCTAACGGTTACGGTGCTGCTATGTCTCCTGATCCTTCCCGATTGTTATCGGGCATTCAAAAATAAAAAGCCCCGTGATTCAAACCAAAGTCCTGGAAACGCGGGACAAGGTTCATGAATCGGAGCTAGATTCGGACTTTGCCTTTCCCTCAGAACTTACCCTGCGTATCAAACCGATCAGGACAAGCAGCAAGGGCACTGCGATTGAAAATATAGGGAGAACCGTATATAGATGTTGGCTTCCTTTCATAAGATGCTCGCTATACGAGCGGGCGAGAATCATCGAATTACCGAGCATGATCAAAGCGAAAGGATAAATCAATTTTTGATAGGGAATGTTGAACAGCTCGGATGCAGAGATCAATGCAGCATAATAATACAGACTTATTTTGAAAAAGACACCAATAATTAGAACCATCACGATCAGAATTTCCGTCCGCTCAATGAACTCCGAAATATTGGCTTTTCCGACCATCGTCAGCAGTGGAAAAACCGAACGCTCCGTGATGTTGTCCCCAAGCACAGAAATGGTAACGGCAGAGGTTAGCGCCAGCATCATTCCACTGAATAAAATAGCCAGATACCCTGCCTTAATCCCGCTCTTCTGCTGGCTCAGATGCGGAAGGAGGACCGTAGCAACGATCAACTCCCCAAACGGGAAATGCATATTTTTTTTCAATACAGATTCAATGATGGGTTGTATGCCGTTACCCAGAACAGGAAGCAAGCGATGGACTTCCACGATCGATGAAAATACGATAACCAGGGCGCTGAATACGCTGATCAGCAGAACAATCGCCAAGAAGATCAAAGCGGTACGCCCAAGCACCTCCAAACCTTGATGAAGCACAAAAGCAACGGTCATCACCATGATCAGATTGACAATGAGGAGGGGGGTCTCCTTAAGGGCTGCCGAAGCCATTACCAATAACCCTCCGTCCACGATATCTCTGGAGCCTGTATACAGATAAAACACGCAGTAGGATACCCCCACCAATCCCCCTAAATATTTCCCAAGCAATATTCGATAATAAACCGTCGGCAAATGATCAGGAAACATGGAGTATAAGTAAACATTCAGCGAATACATCATCGTCCCGATTACCATGCCAATCAGCAGCCCAATCCACGAATCCTTACCAGCCTGCAGCCCCATGTTCACGACAAGTGTTGTTCCGAACTGAAACAGTACCAGCAACGAGAAGAACTGCAGCGGACTGATTTTCACCTTCACTTTTCAGCTCTCCTTTACTGGGTCTTCATGTTGTATTTAAAGGATCGATCTCTTGTCTGTGAGTTACGCACAACGGATTTCACATGATATTCCACTTCCAATTGCGGAAAGATAACATCCCATCGACCCTTCATCTTGTGCCAAGCTTCTGGTCTGGCGCGCTCTACCGTTTGGCCGAATTCCAGGATATCGCTGTTCGCTTCCTGGCACTTTTTCACGGCTAATTTCAGAATTCGAGCCACCTCTTGGTTAGCGGCTGCTTCAATCGTTCTCATCGAATCCGGATTCCGCAGGTCGATGTCGCTCATCACTTCCCGGATCGAGTAGTTAAGTTCGACGAATATGTGGATAACAGGTTGAATCGGATCTTTAAACTTCGCTTCCAGCCGGGTCTTTGATCGCATCACGTCCAATGCAATTTCGCCCTGTCCATTTTCAAGTTTTATATTTAATGGCGTTGCTTGCATTTTGTTCTTGATCCACACGGTTCCCTTGCTCTCTTCCTTGGTCATCCAATCTTTAAGTTTGTCGCCCTTAAAAATAGCCAGATTGGAGATAACGCCCAGACCCGCGCTCTCCGAACTTTCAAGATTGGATTTCTTTACGGCTCGCTGCGCATCACCTTCGATGAAAACGCCGTTAATGACAGGCCCGCCACCGGGAACGAGCAGATCCCGAATGACATCATCCACCTCTACACGGAAGTTCTCGCTTAATTGTCTCGAGGTTAACTCAATCTTCTGTACAAGCGCGAAGGCCGTAATCTTCCCGATGGGCGTCAATACAGCAACCACGTCTTCCGCCCTTTGCCCTTCTGCGGCCACCAATATTTCGGTCGTCAATCGAATATCGGAATCGCGGTCCAAATAGTCGAATAGATCGATAATTCCGTTTCTTGCCACCTCGTCGGATATAACAATTAATCCCGTGTGGGCAAGCGAAATGATACGCGGTACTTTTTGAGACGTATTTCGCAGCGCTTCGATGATCGTTTTTCCGGATGCTTTGTATATGGATGTCGGTGTCGCTCCCCTGCCCGTTTTGCCGGATATTTCATCCGCAATGATGGTCTGGAAGGAAATCATATATTGCTGCTCTTCTTCCTTCCAGTCAATGCCGATACCGGCAACAATGGCCCGCTTATTCAATTCAGTCGCATCCCAGCAGCCCGTTATCGTACTTAGGCAGCAGCATAGGAGGACGATAACCCACCATCTGTATCTGCACATATCCCGGCCACACCCCTAACGTTATTTACGATTGGCCTCAGCGGCTGGAACAGCCGTATTTCGGTCCCCGGCACTACTGTTATCCCTCTCGGCATTCCGGTTGTGTAAACCGGATGTATTCCCAGCTTCCTGCGATGCAACTGCCCCCGAAGCACCTTTTTGTCGAATGCTGCCTGAATGAGTTGCGGACAAGGCTTCCGCTTGGAGCGACTTGAAAGGCATACGGATGACAGCGTCTTTTTGATTCCGTAATCGGAAAGGGCTGATCGGCGATAGATAGGGAACTCCGAACGAACGGAGACTATTCATATGGGCAACCAGAATGATTAATCCCAGCGTCAGCCCGTAAAATCCGAACATGCCGGCCAGTATCATAAAAGCAAACCGTATTAAGCGTCCGGCGATAGACAGGTTATAGGCTGGTATGGCAAAGCTTGCAATACCGGTCAAAGCCACGACAATGACCATGGCTGGCGTAATCAGCCCGGCTTCAACGACTGCCTGTCCCAAAATCAAAGCACCGACAACCGAGACGGTCTGCCCGATGGCTCTAGGCATCCTCACCCCGGCCTCACGCAGAATCTCAAATACGATTTCCATCAGCATCGCTTCGACAAAGGCGGGAAACGGAACCCCTTCCCGTTGAGCAACCAAACTGATTAGCAATAAGGTTGGCACCATTTCGTAATGGAAGGTAGTTAGGGCTATATAAACCGATGGACCCAAGATCAATATAATAAAACTGAGATAGCGGACAATCCGCATCACAATCGCAATATCAAATCGCTGTGCATAATCTTCGGGTGATTGGAAGAAGTGAACAAATAAGGTTGGAAGGACCAGAACGAAGGGGGTACCATCAACCAGGACAATGATCCTTCCCTCCAGCAATTTACTGGCGGCATCATCGGGACGCTCCGTATTGTAGATCGTGGGAAAAGGGGTTACCGTTTTGTCCTGTATAAATTCTTCAATATAAGCCGATTCCAGAATACCTTCAATCTCAATGCCATTCAGCCGTTCTTTAATCTCCTTTACGATCCCGGGATCTGCTTTTCCCTTCACATACATAAGAGCAACGTGGGTATGGGTTACGGTGCCAATTTTCATAGTCTCGAGCCAGAGATCGGGGGATTTCATCCTCCGCCGGATAAGGGATATGTTGGTGGCTATGGACTCCACGAAGCTATCCTTGGGTCCGCGAACAACAAGCTGGGAGGTCGGCTCGGTAACGGATCGCCATTCCCCGCCCTGCGTCCCCGCCACGATGGCTTTCTCAGCACCTTCCAGCAGGATCACCGTATCCCCGGACAGAATGGCCAGCATCATGTCGTTCCATTCGGTCATTATTTTGGATTCGCCCATTGACAGCCCATCCTTCATGATTTTGTCCAGGAAGGCATCGGGTCCCTCACCCTTACATAAATCGGGGGTTAAACGCAGGAGGGAATCCATTACGAAATGGTTGACCATCTCAGGATCGCTGAGCCCGTTCAAGTATACAATGGCGCAGTTCTCCTCCGGTTGACCGCCCAGCTTCAAACGCCGGGTAACAATATCCGGGCTATCCCCGGACTCGGTCCGTATGCGATCAAGCAGCTCTTGTATATGGCCTGAAATCACGGATGACCCTGACTTCGGGGATACCGCCTGCTCCTCTGATTTCTTGGCGGGAGCCGGGCGGCGGTTACGAGATCGGTAGCGTATCATGTCGGGTACCCCCATTCTTCAAAGCTCAAGTTAACTCCATTATTTGCTTTACATTCCTTTTTCATGCGGAGAGAAGAAAGAGGGATTGGGACGCTGCAAGAAGAATTGTCTAACATTAAGATTACATACGCATAGGAGGACTGTATTTGAAACGGTACATGTTGCCATTGATCATCCTGATTATGAGTTTGCTTTATATTTTCTTCATTCCATCCGAACCCTTGGTCATGAAACTGCTGTTCAAGCTCATTCCGATGTGGCTCATCATCCTGTTTGCCTATCGGCAATTCCCGCCCCATGCCTCTAAGGTTCACTATCTGCTGTTAACAGGACTGTTCTTCTGCATGATCGGTGACGGGACGCTCATCTGGTTTGTTGTCGGTCTTTCTGCCTTTCTGATCGGACATCTGTTCTATACGGCCGGCTTCTTGGGACAGTGGCGTTATTCAGGTCCTCGCCTACTTAGCATCGTTCCGATTGCAGGCTATTCGGTTTGGATGGGCATCCAATTGGTGTCTTCGCTCAAATCGAATGGAGAACAGGCTTTGATTATTCCTGTCATCGCTTATATCGCTGTCATTTCATTCATGCTCTGGACGGCCATCATGACCGGGAATCGATATGCGATGGTTGGAAGCCTGCTCTTTGTCATCTCGGACTCGATCTTGTCCTGGAACATGTTTGTTGCCGATATCCGCTTTTCGAACGTATGGATCATGACCACGTATTACGCAGCCCAGTTCCTGATTGCCAGCAGCATCCCGGCTTTTGATAGCCCTCAAGCAAAGGCCTTAGGAAGCTCGTCCCTGAATACATCTGCCGCCCCATAGAAGACATAAAAAAGCCGAGTCCGGTTCCACCCGGGCTCAGCCCTGTCCAGCATATATAGTCCATCACAGGACCTGACCATGTATCATTAACACGTCAAACAAATCCGATAAGCTCTTAATCCCGCCAGTTCATGCGAACCTGCTTAATTCCCTCTACCTGCCACAATTGCTCGAACAATCCGTTAATTCCCTTGCTGTTAAAAGAATACACCCGGAATTCCATCGTCACCTTGGTCGAATCGTCTTCCGTCGTATCATTATTCACGATCATGCCTTCCACCGTCATATTTGCCTTTTGCAGCAATTCGGTAATGGTGCTCACATGAACCGGACGGTCTCCAGCCTCAATGATGATCTTCAAACTGCCTGACTTTTTGATAAAGAGAAATTTCGATTCCAATTTATTCAACACCAGCGTGCTGACCAGAACAATCGCTGTCGTTATGATCGCGGGCCAGTAAAAACCGGAGCCGACACTTAAACCGATAGCCGCTGCTACCCATAGGGTTGCCGCCGTGGTAAGACCTGAAATGATATGATTGGAACGCCGCAATATAGCCCCCGCACCAAGAAAACCGATACCGCTTACAACTTGTGCCGCCAGCCGGGCAGGATCAAACCTCGCATTGGGATGATTGATCAGTGCAGAATCAAAACCGTAAATGGAAGTCAGCATAATCAGCGTTGATCCGACAGCCACCAAGAGATGGGTTTTTAAACCGGCCTGCTTATTTCTGCGTTCCCGCTCCCAACCGATTAAACCGCCAAGCAATGCAGCGAACAGCAGCCGCATCAGCATGGTCTCCGTATCCAGTTGAAACACATCCATTCCCTAATCTCCACCCATCTTAGTCATGTAAGGCGGCTCTTCGCTATACCATATGTTCATCCTGCCAGCGCCACAGCTCTTTGCTGGAAGTGGATATGCCGATTACACCGCTCTTCAAAGCTGTATCAAAATCCTCCAAATCGATCATGAGTCCTCCTGCGATGACGGGCACGTCCACCTCTGCACGAATCCGTTCCATGATCCGCTGACACACCATGCCCGGCAGCACTTCAATAGCATCCGGATTAGAGGCCTTAATCATCTTGATCCCGTTGTCCAGGGAAACGGAATCGAATACAAACAGACGCTGAACCGTTAACAAGCCCAGTTTCTTCGCTTCTACAATCGCCGTGTTTTTTGTCGTGACAATACCGTCAATGCCAACCTTTTCAGCTAAATACTTAACCCCCGTTTTGTCTTTACCGATTCCCTCGATCAGATCAAAATGCACAAACGAGAGCTTGCCCGCCTCCCGAATCTGCTCGACGATCGATTCGATGATAAAAATATCGGTCTTAAGAATAAACACGATATTCGATTCGGTCGCTAATACAGCAGGAAGTTCCTCGGCATTCATTAATGAAGTAATAATGGGCTTACGCTTCAAGCAATACGAAATTCGTTGTGCACCTTCAACACTGGTTTTCATATTTTCACCTCGTTGCCGCAGCAACATCTCCAATTCTCCCGTTGCCCCGGCATATTTTTGTAAATCATCATGACTTTGCTTCGTCTGCCTGCTTCACGGCAGAACCGCTGAGATAAATATCGTAGACCGAATTCAACACATAGGTGGGCTTCACGCTGCTGTCCATCAGATCGTCCCTGCTCGATACCCCGGTCAGCACCATTGCCGTACTCATCCCTGCCTGATTTCCCATCTTGATATCCGTCTCCAGCCGATCCCCTGACATCAGACAATCTTCCGCCTTCACTCCCAAAATATCAAGAGCCGTCAGTGCCGTCAAGACGGAGGGCTTGCCCATGACGGTCGTAATTGTGATGCCGGCAGTGCCTTCGATGGCACCGATCATGCCGCCGCAATCCGGGACATCGCCGCCAGGCATCGGACATGTTCGATCCGGGTGGGTGGCAATTACTTCGGCGCCCCGTTTAATCGCCTGATAGGCAAAATCCAGATGACGGTAGTGAAAATCCCGATCCCACGACACAACCACAACGTCGGTTTCCTCCGGCGATGATGCGAATCGTATTCCATTGTCCAACAGCTCGTTCTTCAATATTTCCTCACCAATGACATACACATTTGCGCCGGGATGATGTTTCTGAAGATAATGAATCGTAACGAGCGCAGGATTCAATATATGATTCAGTTCCACTTGAATGCCAAGCTTCCTTAATTTCTTCAAATAGTTTTCCCTGGAATCTATCGTTTTGTTGGTCAAAAACAATAGCTTCTTATTCAGTCCCTGCAAATAATGAATGGTCTCCACCGCACCATCAATGGCCTCAGCCCCAAGATAGATCGTACCGTCCAAATCAAAAATATACCCTGAATAATGATCCATATTTCGTTCTCCTCTGCATGTTCAATCTGTATTTTCGCCCGTAAACGTAAATTGGACATGTTCTGGTCAGATCAGTTCTGTTGGACCCACAGTCCCCATCCGTAAAGTATACATATGATGGTGTCATGTCCTTTAGTCCTTTGGACAAGCAGTTCCACGCGGATACAAAAAAATGAGAAGCACTTTGCATTGAAAAAGCCTTCATTCATGACAAATGAAAGATTCTCGTTATGCAAAGGGCTTCTCATCATCTCTGCCCAGCTCTATAACTTTATATGGTTATACTACATCCACATTTTACATTTGACAAGATGATCCTCATAAATAAAATCCTATCGATTCATCGCCGACATGGCGGTGGATTGCTCGGCTTCCTCGTCGGAGCGCGATTCGGTTACGCCTTCCCGATTCGGCGAATCCGTAAACCGTTCCATCCTGATGCCTTCCGCCATCCCCCATGCCAACTGCAATTGATCCTGCAGCAGCTCCCACTGCCTGTCGACTTCCTCATGATTCCATTCTAAATATTCTCGCATAAGCCTCATCACGGGTGCTATGATTCGCTCGGTTTTTTGCCGGTCAAATAATATCCAGCCTGTTCTTCTTAACAGAAAATCCACTGCGGTCATCGTCATCTCATAGTCGATGGAATACTCGATTTCCGCACGTAACAATCGAGACTCGATCGTATCTGCTTCCTGCGAAGAGACACCGATCCGGTTCATCAGCTCCATCGTATTGGAGCCGTACCTGTTCATGAGGGTCACTATATCTTTAGGCCTGATGCCGAGGGATTCACCCTGCTTGATTAACTTCTTCCGAACCTCTTCATAGGTGAGGCCGTTCAGGTCGCCTCCGCTGATAGGAACCCGATCCGTCGTACAAGGAGGATAAATGGTGCCATCAGCGTCTTGAAGCTGTCTGGCTGCAAGGTTCACCACCTTTTCGGCCATTATCCGGAATCCGGTCAGCTTTCCGCCTGCAATGGTGATCAATCCGGAATCGGATATAAACATCTCATCTTTTCTCGATATTTCCGAAGGACCTTTTCCTTCCTCGCGGACGAGTGGCCGTAACCCCGACCATCCGGATTCGATATCGTCCGGCTTCAGCCTTGCTTCCGGGAAGGCATGATTTACCGCATCGATAAGATACCGCCGATCCTCCTCGGTAATACCGGGCGTCTCAATCGCCCCCTCATACACGGTATCGGTCGTTCCGATGTAGGTCTTGCCCTCTCTTGGAATGACAAAAATCATTCTGCCACCCCGCACATCGAAATAAGCAGCCTGCCGTATCGGAAGCTTGGCATGATCCACCACCAGATGAACGCCTTTTGTTAAGAGCAGCCTCTTTCCCTTGAGCGAGTTATCCTTGAGTCTGATCTGATCCACCCATGGCCCGGCGGCATTGATGATTTTTTTGGCACATATCGTATAGGTCTTACCACTTACTTGGTCTTCTACGTGAGCCCCTACTACTTTTCCTCCCCGATACATGAATTCCTGGACTTTGGCGTAATTCGCGATGAGCGCTCCCTTGGCCCTTGCAGACTTCATCACTTCAACCGTTAATCGCGCATCATCGGTTCGGTATTCATAATAATAACCGGAACCTTTCAATCCCTCCTTTCGAAAGAGCGGTTCAAGGGTTAGGGTACTCTCACGCCGGAACATCTTCCGCCGTTCACTGCGTTTGACCCCCGCCAGCCAATCGTACAGATACAACCCGATCGCGCTGGCAAGATATCCATACGTGCCTTTTTTATAAATTGGGAGCAGCATGGGAATTGGCTCCACCAGATGTGGAGCGCTCCGGTGAAGCAGTGCCCGTTCAGAACCCACTTCACGTACTAAGCCGATCTCTCCTTGCTTCAGATACCGAAGACCGCCATGAATCAGCTTCGTTGATCTGCTGCTTGTTCCCGAAGCAAAATCATTCATTTCCACCAATCCGACGCTCATCCCTCTGCAGCTGGCGTCCCAAGCAATTCCCGCACCCGTGATACCGCCGCCAATCACCAGCACATCCAGCTTTTTTGCCGACATGCCCTGCAAATATTGGGTCCGCATCTTGGCGGATAAGCTTGTGTCCACCTGACATTCTCCCCTCTGAATTTAAAATAAAGAACCTATTTCATAATAAGAAAAAGAACCGCTTCTGCTAAGAATGCATACCAAATACAGTACGCATTTAAGCAAAAGGGTTCTCCGTTATCTCCGCCACTTTATGCAATAAATATGATTATTCATTATAGGTTGCTTTTATACTTATGTCTACATGGAGCCTATTCAGAACCTTTAAAGCCGATTCTCACTTTTTCCGTAAAGCCGATGGAGCCATGCTTTTATATTTCTTGAAGGTTCGGCTGAAATAATAAATATCATTAAACCCGGTCGCAGCCGCGATTTCGGATACGGTAAGCGGACTTTCGCGAAGGAGATAATCCGCCCGGTTAAGCCTCGTCTCATTCACATACTCCGTCACGGTCCGGCCGCTGATCTCCTTGAACAGACGGCTGAAATGAAAGCGGCTTAGACCCGCCATGCCGCATAGGAGCTCCACTGACAAATCCTCCCGGTAGTGCTCCTCGATATACTTGAATATCGGGGCAAACCGCTCCACATTCTTCATCCGCTCGATGTACTCATCCAGGGTAAGAACCGTCGCTACATAACCTCGTACAAGCAGCGTAAGCAGCCGATACAGCTCTGATTTGACGGCCAGCTCATAACCGAACTCCCGCTGTTCCAGCTCATGAATGATAGACAGCATGGAGGCTAGCGCATCATCCCCGCTAATTCGATTCTCGAAGATCAGCCGATTCTGGGTGATGGGCGTGATGAATTTCATCTCGGTTGCATCCAGCGAATGGCTCTGAAGCAGCGAGAAGTCCGCGATTAACGCATAATAAAACAAATGATCCGACAGGCTGAGGCCGTAATGCAGCTCATTCCGGTTAATGACGATCATATCGCCTTCCTTGACCGTGAAGGTGGACGAGCCGCACTCCAGACTCGCTTCCCCTGATACGATATATAGAATTTCAAGATGTTCATGCCAATGGTGGTTAAACAAAACCTGTCCCCGGCCATCAAACTCGCAACGATGAACCTTAATCGGAAACTGAGGATCCGGCATCGTCATCGGTTCTCGCAGTGTTTTGTCCAATGTTCTGATCTCCTTCCAGTAAGACAGCACAATTGTACAAACAAACAGCACGGTTTATCATGGTGTCTTCCTCTAAAAGCATTATAATACGAAAGTGTAATGCAGTAAATTCAGAGGAGTGAACTCATGAAATCTATTAATGTTGGCGTCATTGGCACGGGATCGATCTCTGCTATGCATCTGCAATCCTATCAGAAACATGCGAACGCGAATTTGCTCGCCGTGTGCGATTTAAATGAAGAAAGAGCACAGCGTGCAGCTGAAAAATACGGTGCCACCAAAGTGTACACCGATTATAATGAACTTCTGGCTGATCCGGAAATCGATGCAGTAAGCATCTGTACCTGGAACAATACGCATGCCGAAATCAGTATTGCGGCACTGAATGCGGGCAAACACGTCCTGGTTGAGAAACCTCTCTGCCGTACCGTTGAGGAAGCGCTTCAAGTACAGGAAGCCGTTAAATCCTCCGGCAAGCTGCTTCAGGTCGGCTTTGTAAGACGTTATGACCCTAATGCTCAGATGCTCCGTGAGTTTGCAGACAAGGGTGAATTCGGGGACATCTATTTCGCGAAGGCTTCCTCGGTTCGTCGTCTTGGCAATCCAGGCGGCTGGTTCTCAGACATTGAGCGTTCCGGCGGCGGACCTCTTATCGATATCGGCGTGCATGTCATTGATCTGTGCTGGTACATGATGGGTCGCCCCAAACCGGTTTCTGTCAGCGCCAATACATATCGGAAGCTGGGCAATCGCTCGAACGTCCGCAACCTCTCCTTCTACAAAGCGGCTGACTATGACGCTGAGAAGAACACGGTTGAGGATATGGCGAATGCGATGATCCGTTTTGAGAACGGTGCCTCTTTACTGGTGGACGTCAGCTTCACACTTCATTCGAAGGAAAATCTGCAATCCGTTAAATTGTATGGAGACAAGGGCGGATTCGAGATTGATCCTGAAGTGGTCATCGTTACGGAGAAGCACGATACCATCATCAACATCCAGCCTCAAACGGACAACAAAGGATTCGATTTTGACGCGGCTTTCCAAAGCGAAGTCAATCATTTCATTTCCAGCATCGAGAACGGCACGTCACCTCTCAGCCCGGTAGAAGACGGCGTTGAGATCATGAAGATTCTGTGCGGGATCTATGAATCCGCCGAAAAAGGGGTTGAAGTTCTCTTATGAAACTAGGAATAAGCTCGTACAGCCTGTACCAGGCCATGAACAAAGGCGAAATGACCATTACCGATGTCATCGACTACGTTGCGGAAATCGGCGGAGAGCATATCGAGATCGTTCCGCTCGGCTTTAACCTGAAGGAAACACCGGAGTTGATCGATACGATTAAATCCCATGCCGCATCCAAAGGACTTGAAATCTCCAACTATGCCATCGGCGCTAATTTTGCGGAATTGGATGACGCTGCTTATGAAGCGGAGATTGAACGAGTTAAAGGCGAAGTAGACATTGCAGCTGCGCTTGGCGTCAAGCTGATGCGCCATGACGTAGGCTCTTCCAAGGACTTGTCCATCACGCATTTCCTGGAGGAGCTTCCCCGTTTGGCCAATGCATGCCGTATCATAGCCGATTACGCGGCAGAACGCGGCATTACCACAAGCGTGGAGAACCATGGCTATTTCATTCAGCATAGCGACCGCGTAAAAGCGCTGGTTCAGACCGTTAATCACCCTAACTTCAAAACAACCCTGGACATCGGGAACTTCCTCTGTGCAGATGAGGTGTCCACCGTGGCTGTCAAGAACAACATCGGCCTCGCTTCGATGGTTCACTTCAAAGACTTCTATTATCGCCCGGCTCACCGCGCGCCTGGATCCGGTTGGTTTAACACCTCCAGCGGCAACTGGCTGCGTGGCGCGATTGTCGGCCAAGGCGATATCGATATGCCGGAAGTCGTTCGCATCGTGAAGGAATCCGGATATGACGGCTACATCTCGATTGAATTCGAGGGGCTGGAAGATTGCCGGACGGGAGCTAAGTTTGGATTGGAATATCTCCGTAAAGCCTGGAACGAAGCTTAAAGCAGACGGCTTATGGATGACACAAGGATGATATAAGGGGGATATTAGGATGTCGAAACCTATCATGCCTAACAAAATTGGCGTTATTGTTGACAGCTTTCGGGTTGGAGTAAGAGATGGTCTTCTTAAAGCAAGGGAAGTCGGTGCAGACGGCGTTCAGATCTATGCCGTTCACGGCGAAATGGATCCGGCCAACCTCTCTGCTGCGGCCCGAAAAGAACTGAAGGATTACATCGATTCACTGGGACTTGAAATCTCCGCCCTCGTTGGTGACCTTGGCGGACACGGCTTCCAGGACCCTGCTGAAAATGCGGCTAAAATCGAGAAATCCAAGCGAATCATGGAGCTCGGCTTGGAGCTGGGAACCAATATCATCACCACGCATATCGGTATCGTGCCGCAAGATCACAACAGCCGCGTATACGAAACGATGCACAAAGCTTGCCTGGAGCTTAGCACATTCGCGAAGTCCATGAACGCATTCTTTGCCATCGAGACAGGTCCGGAGCCTTCGGCTCATTTGAAATCATTCCTGGACGGTCTGGGTTCCAACGGTGTATCCGTTAACTTTGATCCCGCCAATATGGTCATGGTCACTGGGGACGATCCGGTACAGGGTGTGTACAACCTGAAGGATTATATCGTTCATACGCACGCGAAGGACGGAATCAAGCTGGTTGATTACATCGACCCTCGTGATGTATACGGCGATTTCGGATACGAGGCACCTGCCCTTGACCATGACAAAATTGCCGATATGGCGGAATCCGGCGAGAAGTTCCGTGAGGTGCCGCTTGGAGAAGGCGGCGTTAACTGGAATGCTTACCTGCAAGCTCTCAAGGATATTGGCTATACGGGGTATCTGACGATCGAACGTGAAGTGAAAGCCAATCCGGAAGCGGATATCAAGCTCGCCGTAGACTTCTTGAAAACATTCAGAGCTTAACATTCACACAATCATTCAGAGTTCTTGCTGCAGGATGTCAAGGCTATTGCTTGATACGCAGCCGTGACTCATTAACGAAACAAGGCCAATCAGGCTATTCCCTGATTGGCCTTGTTTCTATTGGTTTTACTCTAAAGTAAGTAAAATTAAGAGACCACCTGTTTCCCCGATACGGCCTCCAAAGCGCCGTTCGCTCTCGCGGAACGAATCTCGGCTTCAATAATTTCTAGCGATCCGGCAGCGCTTTCTGGCGTACATACCGTTACCGGCTCTCCTTGTGCTACATGCTCAATGAAATACCGGAGTTCACGGTAATAGCCAGAATCCCCGGACAGCTCAGCCGTAAAGCCTGGAGCGTCTTCAGGATACACCATCAGTTCATTATTCTCGAACACCAGCGTAGCCTCCTCGAAATTCACCCGATATCCCATATAAAAACCGTGTTCGCCGTGCAGTGTCCAATCCGCATGAGCGTTAATCACTTTGCCATCCGGGAAACTGTAGTGGGTGGATACGATATCGTACGAGCTCCCTTTAATCATCGTTTTGGCGAATGTTGATACCCGCTCCGGTTTGCCCATAAGCCAATGGATCATATCCACGTCATGCACATGCATGTCCGTGATACAGCCACCGCTCTTGTCTCCTTCCAGGAACCAGCCTTGAGGCGGCTCCGATCCCCGGAAGAATTCGCCTGCAACGATGCTTCCATAACGGCCGTCCTCCACGCATTCTTTTAAATATTCATAGGCTGGCCAAAAACGCAGGCATTGTCCGATCATGAGCGTTTTTCCTGCGCGCTCGGCTGTTTTCACCATGCGCCAGGCTTCCTCGGAGCTGCCTGCGACAGGTTTCTCGCACATGACGTGAATGCCCCGCTCTAACAGCATGCAGGACATGTCCGCATGCAAATAAGTCGGCAGGCATACATCCACAATATCCAGCTCTTCATGCTCCAGCATTTTGTCCACATGGTCATAAAGATGATAGGGCTCCAGGTCGTATACATCCCGTTCGGTCGCCATATTGCCGTTGGCTTTGCTGTCCTTAAGCTCATCGATACGCAGGTCGCAAATCGCCACCAGCTGGATGTCCGCACCCTCTTCGGCTAGTCGAACATAATTGTCAAAATGCATGCGGCCCATGAAACCAAATCCCAAAATTCCGATTTTCAGCATCCTTATTCCCTCCGTATCCCTTATTATGATTGGCCTTGATGCTCGCGTGCATCTGGCTTGCGCAAAGATGGCGTACGCCCAAGAATCGCATCCATTGCATTGGATGTATTAAATATGATCTGCTCCGAATAGTGGGTATACGCCGGGATCATCTCTGCCGTAACATAGTTGTCATAGCCGATCAAACGCAGCGCTTCAACGACGGCCGGATAATTAACGTCCCCTGCCAACAGATCGACAAAACCGTGCAGCCCGCCTGCCTGTCTGCGGTAATCTTTGAAATGGACTTTTTTGATCCGCTCACCCAAAATCCGAATCCAGTGCTCCGGATAACCGTTATTCACAACATTGCCTACGTCGAAATAGGAGCCGACATATTCGGAACCGATCTCATCGATGAAGGTCCGCAATTCCAGTGGTGACAGCAGGAATTTATTCCATACATTCTCGATCGCGATGGCAACGCCGGCGCTTTCCGCGTAAGGAACCAGCTTGCGAATGGATTCTTGAGCCCGCTCATAGGCATATTCGTAATCGATGACGGCTGAACCAGGAACAAAATCGACCCCGACCGCCCCTGGGATCACAAGTATGGCATCCACTCCGAAAGCAGACGCAAGTTCCAGCTGCTTTTTGCAAATATCCATGGCCTTCTCACGGACAGCCGGATCATCACTTGTCATCGGATATTCCCAATACAAACCTGTCGCCAAACCCGCGATATCCAGGTCCGCTTCTTTCAGCTGTGCCGTTATGGCCTGTACTTCTTTATCGCCAGCCTGCAGCCCGAGCTCCCCTGTTTGGTTTAGTGACAATTCGATTCCTTCAAACCCGGCTTCTTTTGCCAATCGGATGCAGTCGGAGATGGAAGCATCTCCCGGGAACGACCAGATATTAATCCCTTTCTTCATCGTGAATCCCTCCTAAAATCAATAGGTTGATGTTGTAACACTCGTTTTCTGAAACGCATCATTTGACTTTTTCCGTCAAGTTGTAAATAAACCTTTAGGATGTAATAATACTAATATAATAAATAAATTTTCCGCCAATTGATTTAGATAGAAAAGTGATTATTTGGACAAATCCGTTCTATTTACCATCTCTTAAAAACTTTTGGGAGTGAGCATACAATGGTCGATATGGACCTCGATTTTCCGATACAACGCGAAGCGCCTTTTCGCGAATGGTCACCCTGCATTCACTATGCGCAGTTTCAACGCATGGCAACGGGATCACTCCCGCAGCGCAGGTTATACGATTTTGAGCTGCTCTATGTATACCAAGGGGAAGCCGCTACAACGATGTACGGGAACCGCTATCGCATCGAGGCCGGTCAGCTGATTTTTCTGCCGTCCGGTGTTTACCACCAGAATGAGGTGGTTTCCCATCCTGACGCGCGGTTTCTGGGGATTCATTTTGATTTTTTTGATGAGCTGGACATTCAGACCGAAGCGGACATGATTGTGAATGAAGCCGTGCTGGATACGGATAAATTCGCGCATGAAGCGGTGTCCTCCGAATTTCCCCCACTCTCTTCCCGTGTCATCTACACGCCACCATTGCCTTGTGTTCAGATGATGGAACGAATCGTGGAGGAATTTACCCTGCGTCCCGCCGGCTATGAGCTTGCTTGCAAAGGGCTGATGCTGGATGTGCTGGTGCAACTGCTTCGGACGCATCCTTCCCAGGCCTTGACGGAAACGTCACCGCACGATGCCAAATTGATTGAACTGATGTCTCAAATCGAAAAAACTCCAGCCAAAGACTGGAGCAACAAAGTGATTGCGGAGCATTTGATGTTAAGCCCGGATCATACCGCCAAATTGTTTAAACGCTTTGCCGGGATGCCGCCAAGTGAATTCGTGCAAACCGTTCGTCACCGGGAAGCACGTCGGCTTCTCCGGGAATCCGACATCTCGATCGAGGCGGTTGGCGAAGGGGTCGGATACCCGGATATTCATTATTTTAGCCGAATCTTCCGCAGACTGGAGGGGATTACCGCTACCGATTACCGCAAACTCTCAAGAATTCTGTAAGGTGGGCAGACCATGGTCAGCACCTACATGCGTTCGAAGCCAGCGATCCATTCGATCGAGTGCTTCGCTCAATTGATCGGACGAAGTTGCATACGAGCAGCGAATAAAGCCTTCGCCCCCGGCGCCAAACACATGACCGGGTACAACGGCGACCTTTGCCTCCCGAAGCAATCGCTCCGCAAACTGCTGCGAGCCCAGACCCGTTCCGGTTATGCTGGGGAAAGCGTAGAAAGCACCCTGAGGATCGCGGCAGCCTAGGCCGATATCGGTCAGACCTTGCACAAACATCCTTCTGCGTTCATCATAAGCCCGCTTCATTACGTCCCGATCCTCGAGTCCATTCCTTAAACATTCGAGAGCCGCAATCTGCCCCATGATAGGTGCGCAGAGTGCAGTATATTGATGAATCTTGACCATAGCGCTCACCAGTTGGGAATCGCCGCAGAGGTATCCGACCCGCCAGCCCGTCATGGCAAAGGCTTTGGAAAATCCGCCGATGACGATGGTGCGCTCCCGCATTCGAGGCAGCGAAGCAATGCTGGTATGCGTGCGGCCATAGGTAAGTTCGGCATACATCTCGTCTGAGATCACCACCAAATTGTGCGTAACCGCAAGACGTGCAATCGGAAGCCAATCCTCATAGGTCATAACGGCGCCTGTCGGATTGCTCGGAAAGTTAACAACGATCGCTTTCGTCCGGGGTGTAATCACCTTCTGCAGCGCGTCCGCCGTCAATTTGAAGTCATGCTCTGCGGAGAGCTCCAGTTCGACGACAGTTCCTCCGTTCAATTGCACAAGAGGAGCATAAGCGACATATCCCGGCACGGGAATAATAATTTCATCCCCCGGCGAGATGAGCGCCCGCAGCGTAAGGTCAATCGCTTCGCTGCCGCCAACCGTGACCAGTATCTCGCTCGTCGGTTCATATTGCAGCTGGAATCCGGCAACCAGATATTCCGCAATCCCTTCCCTTAGCTCCGTTAGCCCTTCATTCGGCGTATACATCGTGCGGCCATGCTCCAGAGCTCGTTTGCAAGCCTCAATCGCACACGAGGGCGTCACAAAATCCGGTTCACCCACGCCGAGAGAAATGACGTCACCATCCGCTTCCGCAGCATTAAAAAATTGCCGGATGCCGGAAGGCGGCATGACTTGCACCGTTGATGTTAGAAAGCTGCTCGTTGTATTCATATGCTTCTACTCCTTGCCTTCGCTTTTTCGTTCCGATAATGAAGTTTCAATAATGGCATCCAGAAGTCCGCTGAACGAATAACCCGCCGCTTCCGCGCTTCTTGGCAGCAGACTGTTCTTCGTTAAACCCGGGAGCGTGTTGACCTCCAAAATATAAGGAGTATCGTCCTTCAGGATGATATCGATCCGGGCGTACACCCTGCACTTCAGCGCCTTATAGCATTGAAGCGCAGCCGCGCGCACTCGCTGCTGAAGTTCAAAGGGAAGCTCTATCACTTGCTCATCCGCTTCGCCATCTTCGTATTTGGATGTATAATCGAAAAACTCGGATTTCGGCTTGATGGACACAATCGGGAGCATCTCGCCATTCAAGACCGGGCAAGTAATCTCTTCTCCCTCGATCAGTTGCTCGATCATCACGGAGCGGTCCCACCGCAATGCCTCTTCAACCGCGGATGCTAGGGCATTCGCATCACGCACGATCCGAGTGCCGACGCTGGACCCGCCTGCGTTCGGCTTCACCACGACAGGAAAACCGAGTCCCTCCACGTCGGCGGCGGCCAGCTCCTCCATACTGTTGACCATGATCCAATCGGCTGTAGTCAATCCCTCGTACCGCAGCAGCTTCTTGCTCAGGTCTTTATCCATGCAGACACTGCTGGAGAGAACGCCGCTTCCGGTATACGGAATGCCCAGGGAGTCGAGGGTGCCTTGCACCGTCCCATCTTCCCCGTATTGTCCGTGCAGGGCAAGCAAAGCGATATCGATGCCTTCGGTTTTGCTGATCAGCTCGCGTTTATCGTTAATCTCGATCGGATAGACCTCGTAGCGGCTTTTATCCAGATGAGCCATCATCTCTTTGCCGGTCATTAGCGAAACTTCCCGCTCGGATGATACGCCTCCCATGATGACGCCAACCTTCATGATGCAGACCTCCTAAAAATAAGCTAAACTCTTACCGTTTGATTACCTTAAAAAAGCTCGATTTGTAAGCAGAAACTACCTTTTGTAAGCTAATCATCACTACACATGCGGATTATTCTTCCGATCTCTGTTGCCCTCAGATTTCTACTGATTTGATTATTCGTAGTTGAAATCCGACGGCAAAGGAGAACGCTCCGCTTCTCCAGAATAATTCCGCCTTCTTCGTTGAAGTCAGAAGATCTTTTTCTCAAAGAAGCATTCCTTGGATGCTAATCATCACTCCGCGCGGATTATTCTTCCGACCTCTGTTGCAGTCCGATTACATTAGCTTCCTTGCCGCCTCGCCGATGATCCGAATCCCCTGCTCGATGTTCTCGTCGGAGACGCGGGAGAATCCGAGACGCATGGTGTGATGGCCCCCGCCATCGGTATAGAAAATGTCACCTGGCGTGAACACCACGCCCTGGGCGGAGCAGGCTTCCAGCAGCTTGCGGGTTCGGAATTCGGGACCGAATTCGACGAACAGGTGAAGCCCGCCGTCGCCGGACAACCTTTCCATCGGGATCCACTCCTCGCAGCAGCGGATCGCAAGCTCATATTTTCGCTTGTACTCGGCCTTCGCCCTCTTTAAATATTTCTCGAAGTTGCCGTTGTACAAATATTGAAAGAGCAGGGATTGATCCAGGGTCGATGTGTGAATGCTGCGGGCACGTTTCACGCTCTCCAAATAATGAATCAGGGTCTTGTCGGCAAGCACCCAGCCCACTCGCAGGCCGGGAAACAGGATCTTGGAGAAGCTGCCCAAATAGATCACGCTGTTGTTCTCGCCGCCTGCACATGCAACGAGCGGCGCGATGTGCGAGCCCGAATAGCGCAGCTCTTCGTTGAAACCATCTTCGATAACGGGAATCTCGTGCTCATTCAGCAGCCGCAGCGCTTCCAGCCTCTTCTGGTGGGACATCACGATTCCTGTAGGATTATGATAGGAAGGCACGAGGTAGGCCATGTCGTACGTCCGCTCCGACAGCTCGCGCGCGAGCTCTGTCAGGCTGATGCCGTCATGCTCCATCTCAACGCCGGTAATGGCGTACCCGTGCATTTTAAAATTTTTAATGGCTGTATGATGGGTGGGATTCTCGCACAGGATGCGGCCATGCCCTTTGTTCAAGGCCGATAACACCAGACTTAAGCCTTCCGTAAAACCGCTGGTGATCAGCATATCCTTACCCTCCATATTCACGCCCTTGTTCTCCATGTAACGGAGAAGGTAATCAATAAGCGGTTTATAGCCCTTGGCGTAACCATAGTTTAGAAGTACATCGCCTTCAAGCGACATCCGGTCCAGGAATGCACGCTTGACATTTTGCAGGTCGAACAGCTTCTCATCGGGAGCGATGCTTGTAAAAGATATAGAGCCCTTCTCGGCTCGAATACCGTGCTTCATCAGATCATGCGCTTCCGCAAGCCTGGCGTATTCGTTCAGACGAGGACCCCAGTCCAGCCGTTTGCCTTCGGGCTGCAGCGAAGCTCCGCTGATCGAAGGGGTAACAAAGTGCCCCTGCCCTTTGACCGCATAGATGTAGCCTTCGTCCTCCAAATCCGAGTACGCGCTCAGCACCGTATTGCGGCCCACTCGAAACAGCGCGCTTAGCTCACGCGTGGAGGGAAGCTTCTGATCGACTTGCAGCGCGCCGGTCGTCATCAAGCGCTTCATGTAATCTTTGACTTGAATATAGGCCGGCCGGTCATTCGCCAACTTGAAATCCAAATACATCGTCCGTTCCCCCTTGCTCTTATGATGGCATATTTTCGGAGATACCACTAGAACCACGGCAGACCTCTTTCGCCTCGGGCGTGGTTTACCCGGTAACGGCTAAACGTTCCCAGTACCCCAAACATCTTATCTCTATGATCGGTCTACCCTTGACATCGGTATACTTTAGAAACATGCCATCTTCCCTAACCATGGAACCATAAGTGAACTCGCCTAAGCAAGTATGCATCCTGGAAGAAACCATCCGGGCGAGGAAAAAGCAGCCGTTATGCAAATCAAAAACTGCCCCACCTTCTCTAAAGAAGATGGGGCAGTTTTACGGATGATTCATGCGGCCTAAATCGCCTGATTAGTCTAAATAAGCTGCCAGCCCGCTTACTTCACAACCAAACTTTCCTTAATCTTATCGTTGATCCACTTCCGCTTCGACAGCAGCCATTCCTGATCCCTCGGGTACGTCTTGAAGGTGATCGGCTCTTCGAGCCCTTCCTCCAGCGCCTGCAGCACAGCCTCCCTGCCGATCTGTGTCTCCAGCAGTTGAAGCGCTCTCAAATCTTGAAGCGCTTCCTGGAATACCTTCAGCCGAATGGATTCAATCGGTCCTTCTTCACCAGGGTATACCACAAAAGCATCCCCGGAAGGAAAACCGCAATCCGCATCCGTCACCTTGAACGGATCAATGGCGCGTTTCGAGTATTGCGAATTCCAAAAGTTATACCCCCAATGGAGAAATCCCTCGATATTAAACTTATACAGCTGAATCCCGATGATCCGGTTTCTTGCCGAAGGCAAATTGAAGAAACGGTTGGACACTTCCTTGTACTGGGAACAGCAATAATAGGTCCACAGTGGCGTTACCTGTTGATCCAGAAAAGGCTCAATGTGATTGCTGGCCGGAATCGGACGCTTCACCAGCCCCTGCTCATAGAACGAAATATCGGAGAGCGCGTCAATGATCGGGTAATCCGGCAGCAGCTCGTTCATCAACCGGCTTGCATGACCGTAAGCCTCCAGATGGGACTCGGATGGCTCATCGGATACATGGAAATAACAGCGCTGCTCAAGTCCCCGGCTTTCAATCCAACCGGTGAGGGCCGGTATGAATTGCCGGATGAAGGCATGATACGCTTCTCCGGTTGCATCCGTCTCCCATCCGAACAGCTTCTCAGGCTTTCCGTTCACGTTAGCGATAATCTTCGGCGCATGCCCGGCTCCCCACTGGGTGAAAAGATGCGAGAATTCCAGGTACTGAATCCCATTAGAATTACACAGGTCTGCCCAGCGGTCCAGCTTATCAAACCCAAACGCATACGTTCCATCCTGGGTAACAGCCACGTCAACCAGCTGCACCGTTGGCCGTTCTCCGCCCACTTCCGTATCCAGCGGAGGCGTAAACAATGGGGTCAGGATCATATTGATGCCATGCTGAGCGGCGGTCCGCATAAATTGACCGATTAACGTCCAGTGCCGTTCACTAAAAATCTCCACCTCGTAGTAGTTCGCCAAGCAATCGGCATGAAACCATTCCGTATGAATCAGCGTCTGGTCCGGCAAGGTTGCCGGAATCACCTCCAGTGTAAATACCTCTTCCCCAAGCGACTCCCCCGATTCCGCTTCAAAACGAAGCCGGATTTCATATGTACCGCCCTTAATCTCACCCTCAGGCTGTACCGTAATCCATAAACTTCTCCACTGGTTCGGGCATCCGGTTACAACAGACTCTGATGCCAAAGGCAGCAACGGGTCCGGATACAGCCCGGGAGCAGCTCTTAAGATAAACTCGTCATGATCATGGTACGTGGGCAGCTCCGATGGAACCAGGCCTACAGAACGGACGGTAATCCGTTCGCTCAACGCGGATTGCAGATGAACCCGGATGTTTTTCAACAAGCGATTGGAACGGTAAGCAACTTGAAACGAGAACGTCTCATTGCCAAACGAAGACCCTTTGTCATACGAGGCTTGGGACAGTTCTTCATCGGCAAATACTTTGGTCAAAGAGCTCAACAGCCGGGTCTCAAAAGATACGGAATGGCTCATGCAGGTTACATCCTCTCTACAATGAAATGGGGTGCTTTCACGTACATCTTACACTAATCTGGGTGGAACGGAAGGTAAAATTTACGTTTTCGAAAAAAAGGAGCCACCGCCCTTTTGCGATGGCCGCCTTATCATGGCATTCCATAGCGGAATTCCATACCGGATATCCGCCAGATGTTAGAATGCTCCCATCAATCCTTCGAGCTCCGGTATACTTCAAAGCCCGACAGGCGCGGACACCATCTCGATTCCAAAATGGTAAGCCGGATATATTGAGTCCGCACAGCGGGAAAACGGCAGATGCGTTTGCGCCCGATCACCGTCCCGGATTGGATTGCGTGCCAGTTCCCATTTTCCATATATTCAAGCTCGAAGCGCTCGATCCGCTGCCCGTACCGGTATTCAGCCAATACGATATGATCGAAATCGATCGCTTGCCCGAGGTCCAACTCAATCACGGCGTATTCCGTACCCTCCTCGGGACTCCAATACGTATTCTTGCTGCCATCGACCATATTTCGTGCATCCGATCCGGCTTTCGTCTCGGATGCCGTAATATCCGCACCGGCAGCCAGATTGGTATCAAACGTTGTTCGAATGGCGTCCCCGAGTTCCTGCAGACGCTGCAGATCGAACTCATGAACCAATCCGCGGGTATCCGGCGGAATATTGAGCAGAAAAGTGGCATTGCCGCCAACCGAGCCGTAGTAAATATGCAGTAATTCCTCCAGTGACCGGACCTTATCGTCTTCGGACGCATGATAGAACCAGCCGGGACGGATCGAGGTATTGACTTCGGCCGGATACCATACCAGCTCCTTCTCGCCCTGAATGACGCTCCGGCTGCCAAGATCCTCTTCACTCGATTCATAGCGGCGCGCAAACGCCCGGTCATCGGTTTGCTGCGACTTTTCCTGGATCGCTTCATTCTGGCGCAGCGACGCAGGAACGACGCTCCACTCCGACTCCCTGCAATGCCCCGCCTCATTCCCGCACCAGCGAATATCCGGTCCGCATACCGAAATGGCGGCATTCGGCTGCAATTCCCGAATCAGGGCATAGTACGCTTCCCAATCGTATTCCTGACGCTTGCCGTTCGGGCCTTCGCCGCAGGCTCCGTCAAACCAGACGCAGAATATCTCGCCGTAGCCGGTCAGCAATTCTCTTAATTGGTTCAGGAAAAATTGATTATACCTCGGCGAATCGCCATATGACGGTTCATGCCGGTCCCACGGGGATAAGTAGATGCCAAACTTGATCCCCGCTCTCCTGCAGGCATCGGCAACCTCCTTCACCACATCCCCAAGCCCGTTTCTCCAAGGGCTGCTCTTCACGGAGTGCTCCGTATATTGACTCGGCCATAAACAGAAGCCGTCATGATGCTTGCAGGTCAGGATCAAGCCGCGCATCCCGGCGCTGACACAAGCGCTGACCCATTGATCCGCATCCAGCTGCGCCGGATTGAACAGCGCAGGATCTTCTTTTCCCGTGCCCCATTCCATATCCGTGAACGTATTGATGGTAAAATGAAAGAATGCGTAGAACTCCATCTCCTGGACGGCTAATTGACGTTCGGAGGGCTTAATATTGGCAGCGTATTCAATGAAATTGTGCAAGCGATAAACCTCCTATACCTCTATCCTTGGTTGTCTAATGCTTTCTGATGAATCTCCAGATACTTATCCAGCTGCAGTCCCTTAAATCCGCTGACATAGGCATCCCAATCCTTCTCGATGTCCTTGCTGCCGGTTACAAATTGTGCCAGATTCGATTTCACGTAATCCTGAATCGTCTTCTGAATCTGTGCGATGAAGGTGGCGTCTTTCGGATCGATGAACACATCCGTCGGGTACACCAACTCCGGTTTGGCAAAAGGCTCGTATTTCTTCGCAGCCAGCCACAAGCGATACTCATAAGCTCCGTTGCCAAGCGGATCTTCCGGAGCGACAAAGGATTCCCGGAGGGAGTTCACCATCAGCATCGTTCCAAGCTGCCACCAGGTTACGTCAAGTGATCCCTCGGGTACATCCCGCTTCAACGCTTCGTATGCGGCCGGCTCGCCATTGTAATCAAGCGCACCGGACTCCGCCTTCCGCCATCCATCTCCTTCAAAGCCCCAGGAGGTCATCACGGTGCCTTCTTCGGAGAACAGGTAATCCGCCAGCTTGATTGCCGCGATCCGCTGCCCCTCCGTCGCTTTGTTCGTAATGACAAACGATCCATCCCCTGCTCCGACGCTATAACCTGCAAGCTGCACGCCATTCGGTCCTTTCAGCGGGGGTACGACATCATATTCCTTATGGCGGGGCTTGGCATCGGTTGGTTCCAGCACGCTGCTGATCAGCGCATAACCAACGGCGCCGACCACATTGTCCGCTTTGTTGCCGAGCTGCTTGACGGCATCGCCGTTTTGGGTAAACGCTCCTTTGTCGATCAGACCTTCGCTGTACAGCTTGTTGAGATATTTTAAACCTTCCTTCCACTCGGACTCAGCCGCGGACAAAATCACCTTGCCATCCTTCACGCTTAAATAAGTCGTGCCATTGTTATATATAAAAGCATTCATCAAAAAGGCATCAACTCCTCCTCCCCACACATCGAGCGAAGTGGTCATCGGAATTTCGTCGGCCTTTCCATTGCCGTTCGGATCCTGCTCCTTAAAGGCTTTCAACACTTCATAGAACTCATCGGTTGTGGTTGGCATCTCTAGACCTAACTTCTCAAGCCAGGTTGTATTGATCCACATCCGCTGTCCATACGTACAGTGCAGGCACTCATTCACCTTCGGAAGCGCATAAATATTGCCGTCCGGCGCGGTCATCGCCGATTTTAAATAGGAGACTTCCTCCATCGCCTTTTTAATGTTAGGTGCATGCTTGTCGATTAACTCATTCAAGGGGATAAAGGCCCCTTGCATACCGTACTTGATCTGATCCGCCTTGGATATGCCGGCATTCATAATGAGCGCCGGATAGTCTCCGCTGGCCAGCATCAGCAGTTTCTTGTCGTTGAATACCGCGTCGGGCGTCGTATTCCATTTGAACGTAATCCCCAGCTTCTCTTCGATATGCTGGGAGAACGGATTGACATCGAGGCTCTCGATGCCGGCGGACTGAGGAGCGAATACCGATAGTTCAACAGGTGCCCCTGACTCCGGAGGGCTTGCCGGACCTTCAGTTCCTGTTTCACTTGTCTTGCCGCAAGCGGATAGAGCCAGTACTGCCACGAGAACCAGACTTAAACCTAATCCAGTGAACCTTTTCAAATCAATTCCTCCCTAATATGGAATACCTGCCCGTACTTCGTAAGCGAAACCGTATTTTTGCATATACCCCCTATATGTCCGAACATCGGAAATACCCTATTCTATAATGCCGGCCCCACCTCCTTCACGAAATAGGAATCACCCTTTCAAGGATCCGATCATTACGCCTTTGACAAAATATTTCTGCACAAACGGGTAAATGATCAATACCGGGGCGCTTGCCACCACGATCAGCGAATACTTCAGCAAATCCTTCAGCCCTTCGCGGACCAGCAGCTCATTCACGTTGGTCACCATCTCGGCGCTGACGGAATTCAGGATCAGAATATCCCTCAGGAAGATCTGAAGCGGAAACAGGCTGCTGTCCTTCAAATAAATCAGGGCATTGAAATAGGAGTTCCAATGGCCGACGGCATACATCAGCCCGAGCACGGCCAGAATGGGCTTCGAAAGCGGAAGGACGATTTTAAGGAAAAAGGTAATGTCGCTGCTCCCATCCATTTCCGCCGCTTCGGCCAGTTCATCGGGGATCGTCGTCTGAAAAAAAGTCCGGGCGATGATGACCTGGAATACAGCTAGCGCACCCGGTATAATCATGGCCCAGCGCGTGTCGAGCATGCCGAGCGACTTCACGAGCAAATAGTTCGGTATGAGCCCACCGTCAAAAAACATTGTGAACACCAGCAGCATCATAATGATGTTGCGAACGTAAAACGTTTTGCGGGCGAGCGGATAGGCAAGCATCACCGTGAATGCAACGTTTACGATCGTGCCGACAACGGCATAGAACAGCGAGTTGCCAAACCCGATCAGAATGTTGGAATTCTGGAACACCGCTTTGTAGCCGATCAAGGTCACATCCACCGGCCACAGCCACACTTTGCCCGAGGACACCGCACCCGGGGAGCTGAAGGATGCGCTTACAATATGGAGCAGCGGAAACAGAATGACGATCAGAACGACGGATAAAAACAAATACACGATTCCAAGGAAAATCCGGTCTGCAGCGGACTCCCGTACGGTTGACCTGCTCATGCGATTCCTCCTACCATAGACTTGTGGATGAGACTTTTCGGGATACGTAATTGACGATAACCAACAGAATGAAATTGATGATGGAATTGAACAGGCCGATGGCGGCAGAGAAGCTGAAATTTGCTCCGAGCAGACCGACCTTGTACACATAGGTGGAGATGACCTCGGACGTGTTCTGATTGAGCGGGTTTTGCATGAGATAAATTTTCTCAAAGCCCAGGCTCATCAGGTTCCCCAGATTTAATATGAGCAAAATGACGATGACCGGAAACAAGCTGGGGATATCGATATTGATGATTTTTTGAAGCCGGGTTGCCCCGTCCACTCTTGCCGCCTCGTACAGATCGGGATTGACTCCAGCCAAGGCCGCAATATAGATGATGGCGCCGTAACCGGTGAACTGCCACACATCGGACCAGACATAAATCGACTTGAACAGTTCCGGCACGCCAAGGAAATCAACGGTCTCAAGCCCGAGCGCCCGGAACAGATTGCTCATCAGCCCCGTATTGGGCGAGAGGTTCACGATCAGAATCGAAACGATGACCACCGTTGAAATGAAGTACGGCGCGTATGTCACCATCTGGACGGTTTTCTTGAAGCGGCCGTTCCTGATCTCATTCAGTGCCAGCGCCAACAGAATGGGTGCAGGGAAACCGACCAGCAGGCCGTACAGGGAAATTTCTAGCGTGTTGCGGACATACTGCCAGAAGAACGGAGCATCGAATAATTGCCGGAAATAATCGAATCCTACCCAGGGACTGCCGAATATCCCCTGTACGACGTTGTATTCCTTGAATGCAATCAAAACGCCGAACATCGGAACGTATTTGAAGAGGATGATGTAGACTAACGGGAAGAACACGAGCAGGTAGAACTGCCAGTGCTTCATCAGCTTCTTCCTCGTTCGGTTCATGGGCTTGTTCGGTGGTAGATTCGTTGGTGCCTGTGCATCTGCAGGTACTGGGATTGCGCTGCTCATACGAGCCAATGGGGTCACCCTCCTTCGCTTTGTGTTGATCCCAAGTCTAGAGCGGACGGCTGCATCCGATCAATAAACAAGATTCTCCGAATCAACGTATTTCCGCGGGCAAGGTGTAATTTTAGGGCTGCCAGGCCGTGAGGCCGATAAACCTTTTTCCGTCGCTAAACCAATCTCCGCTTACAGCAAAAAGGCCCGCGGGACGGTTCATCCGCAGGACTCTCTACTTGGTTCATGTAGGCATGGATGGGCTCAGAACGGTTGTTAGTTCCCGTAATTCTGCTGCCTAAAAACAGCTTGCTCACGGTAATCCCCCGGCGACATTCCCATCAGCTTTTTAAACATCCGGCCAAACGAAATGACATTGGAATACCCGACTTCGGTGGCGATATCCTGTACGGGCAGCAAGGTTTCTTCCAGTAGTCTCCGGGCGTGGTTCATCCGCAGCTCAATTAAATAATCCACGAATTTCTGGCCGGTTTCCTCCCGGAACAGCTTGCTCAGCGTCTTCCAGTTCATATTGAAGCGTTCGCTTAAATAGTTAAGGGACAGATCCGGGTTGCTCGAGTTTTGTTCCATAAACCTCCGCACCTTCAGAATCGTGTCCGCATGGTTTCTGCCCTCCATGAGAGCAAGCATGCTCTCGAACAGCTTGGATAAAGCTTCGCCAAAGTCCTGTTCCAGCTGCTCCAGCGTATCGGACGATTGAAGGGCATTCCGTAAGGCAGGTTGTCCCTCTGTCAGCCACAAATCCTGAAATTCTTTTGCCATGCATGACATTTCCCGTCCCAACGAGTACACCATGTAATCCGCCAGGTTCACCACGCCGTCCCGGTCCAGCATGTTTTGTCCGATGTTATGGATGAGGGTGTTGTACTTCTCCTGCCAATCCTTATTGACGAGTCGGAACGATTGGGCCATCGAACGAATGAGGTTCAGAAAATCGAATGCATGGCCCCTCTCCTCCCCGGATACTTGGGCGTAATGAATGATTCGGTTCTCGCCGAGGATCATTTTGTATTTCAATGCGGTGAGTGCCTGCTCATAGGATTCCGGGATCTCCGTGTATCGCTCCGCTTTCTCCCCTATGCCCACGGTTATGGTCAGCTTCAGATGCTCCTCCACCCACTGGCGTGCTTGCTCCAGCAGCGTGGCTACATGCTGATTCGGATTCTGGTCTTCCGCCGCCGCGAGAACTCCGAGCTTCGAGGCTGAGATCCATTCCGTCCAAAGCATCGTATCCTGCCCGGCTGCGATTTCTTGAACGACGCTTTTTAAGGCAAATTTGATCAAATACTGGTCCTGCTGCGGGTACTGCTCGCAAAACAATGGATATTTATCGATTTCGATGACATTGACGATCTGGGATGTGGACAAGTCCGGCAGTCCCATGGCATCGCGCTGCTCATTCCACTGCTCCATATGGGATGGGTACTGCCCCTCCATCAGCTGCTGGAACAGGTACGCTTTGCGCAGCAGCAAATCCTCACGATGCTGCTGCTGAAAGCTGCTCGCCTGTTCCAGCATGCTTTCCAGTGCCGATTCGATAAATGCGAACTCATCCTGTTTACTGTTATGGATCAGCGCGCTCGTTTTGGACTGCGAATAGTTATGAATCCGGGATACAATGGCTTCAATTGGTTTATAGTTTCGGCGTGTAACCAATACGATCCAGACGACCCCGGCAACGCACATGAGCAAGCCGACGATAAACCAGACATTGTACAGCTGGCTGACGATACCAACCACTCTGCCTTGGGTTAGTCCTCCCTCATATACCCACCCGGTATATGGCGACACCGCTTGGGAGACAAGCTCCCCGCTTTCGACTATTGAGGTGTCGGGGATCATGGACCGCCCCTGCGTATCCTTCATATGAATGAAACTAACATCGGGATTAACCATGCCCTGAATCATGTTATGTATGGCGTCCACCTTGATGTTGACGGCAATAACGCCTTTGCCATGGGTAACGAAGGGCGCATCTCGTACCAGGGTTACCACATGCTGCATGCTATTGAAGCTGAATTCCCGGAAATTCCGTACAGTACTCCATTTGGCCTCACTATTGACCTGGCCCAAATAAGGCTTAAGAAAGTCATAATCCGCATAATCCTGTAAGTTAAATGAGGACGAAGTACTCAGGACGAACTCATCCTGGGTCCGCACGAGCACCATGGAATCGACCAGTGGATTGGACACCTTGAACTGCTTCATGGCCTTCACCGCCTGCATGTTCAAATAGACGTTGTCCTGATCCTCTTGATTGAAAAATCCCGACATATCGGGGTTGAACAGCAATTCCTGCACCAGCATCTGATCGATAGCCTTCAGCGAATTATCCACCGATCGCATCGCCTGCTGAATCATCGTCTCATTGGCCTGAATCGCCCCCTTCCGCGACTGCTCACCGAGCATTTGAAAAAAGACAAAAAACACAAAGGAAATCACGATAAAGAAGACCGGCATATACGATAAAAGCTGACGGTAAAACCATGCTTTTCTTCCCATAGGCATCCCCCTAAAGCGAACTAATTCCTTATCTCATCGCCGATTTGAAGTAATATCATCATAGAAGAATAAACGGGGATTACCAACCCTTTTTTGGAGCGTGGAAGAAAAACATGTCTAAAGCCTCACGACTTTCACAGCATTTACCCCGCCCATGACCTATGGTAATTATCCTTTGTCATAAGCTGCGGCAGCAGAGGGAGATCAACCGACTATAGACCGGAACTACGGATTTGGAGGAGTCGGCACTGCCGGTTCTCCCTCGCGGCCAAGCCGCCGGCTTGCCGTTTCCCTGCGTCCCGTCGCGGGGACATGGGCTCCCGCTTTTGCCAAACCGAACCTCGGCATATTGTTGTATAGACATTCATATTGTCCTTCCGGAACCAAATAGGTTTCGTGGAATATCCCTACGTCCCCTCCCGTTCCAATCTTGCGGTTGAAATCCCGCCATGCCTTCAGGTGATTGGCTCCGTGACGGGCATAATGCTCCAGGTGTTCGAAACTCCTCCAATATTGAATAAGAGTGAGTCCCTTGCCGGAAAAATGATAGGTACCGTCCATGAAGCCAAGCTCCTCCTTGTTCCGGTACAGCTCCTGAAGCATCGGGGACATGGCATTCATGACAGGCAGCCACTTATGGACCGCCCACCACTTGTTAATCCGAAACCCGATCACGAATACAACGAAGGATCCTTCCATGTGTGCGGTATATCGACCTGGAATGACTTTGCTCATACCTGTTCACTCCTCTTCCTTTATTTCTAGCAGACCAAGATGCGTTTCGTAAAAGCGACCGATTTCGGTTGAATTGTATAATTGCGCCGTCAGAAACGCGCCATAAAAAATGGTGAAACAGATCTGTACGGCTTGCTCCAAGGTAAGAGCTTGGTTCAGCCTCCCGGCTTGATCTTCTTCCTTCATGAACTGCTGGAATAAAGCATACATGTTGGGCGATTGGCTCCCCGCTTCTTCGTGACCGGGAAAAAGCAGCGATACTTCGGCAGGGCTCAGCTCCGGCATGCAGGGCTGCATGTTCTGCTCCGCGAGAAAGGAGATCAGGCTCGGCATCATGCCCGGCCTCACTTGATGCTCCTTAGCCACTTGGGACAACAGATGCCGGAACGCCTGAAACCCTTTTTTCCCTTCCGTGTCGATCTCGATAACCCGCTCAGTCAGCCATACCCGCATAAAATAAATCAGCAGATCCTCTTTGCGTTGATAAAACTTAAAAAAAGTGACTTTTGATATTTCGGCTCGCCTGCAAATGTCCTCCAGCATAACCTGGCTGAACATCCGGTCCTTCATTAACGATAGTGCCGCCTCATACAGTGCGATTTTGTTCTTAGCTTTCTTTAATTCCCTTAATGAGATATCCGGATCCATTGTGTTAGCACCTCTTTAAAGTTAACTTATGTAAATAAATTAACACAAGTTAATTTATTTTGTCAACATAACCAAACAGACAGACAAAACACCCCTAACATCAGCCACGCTGATGCAGGGGTACCGCATACATTCACTTTTGTCTTTTGAATATGAATCCTCTTCATTTACCAGTACATATCCCAATCTTTATAGACCCTTACCAAAGCTTCAAAATAGAAATAGTCCCCCCAAATGCAGCATTCGTCGATTCCGTTGCCGAGCGGCTTTCCGTACACCGCATGCTGCAGAATGCCGTTGGATCCTGGGAGCGATACCGTCGTATAGCGATCGCTTAATGCCCCCAAAACGCGCAGTGCCGCGTTCTCGTACGTACGGCGCCGCGGGTGTGAGAGCGGCAAATGCTTTGCCAGTTCCAGCATTCCGCATACCGAAATGGCGGCGGCCGAGCTGTCTCTCTCTTCCAGCCCTTCGGTGAATATCAAATCCCAATAACACACATAATCCTCAGGCAGCCGATTCAAAAAGTAATTCGTTACCCGCTCCGCATCATGCAGCAGCGATTCTTCCTTCATATATGCATAACTGAGCGGTAAACCATAAATGGCCCAGGCCTGACCGCGGGACCAGCACGAATGATCCGAATATCCTTGGGACGTTTGCCCAAACCTTGGTTCTCCGCTCTCGACATCCATATAATACGTGTGATACGTTGAGGAATCCTCACGGATCAAATAACGAGCGGATTGCTGTGCATGGCTTATGGCGGCACGACGATACTCCGGTTTGCGGGTTTCCTCCGTCGCCCAATAGAGCAAAGGCAAATTCATGCAGCAGTCGATGATCATTCGGCCGCGCTGTGACGGTTGGTCCAACTTACCCCAAGCCTGAATGATACCGGCTTTCTCGAAATACCGCTCCATTAATAGGTCTGCTGCGGCCAAGGCAATCCGTCTCGCTTCTGTATTCCCGGTCAGCTTATATGCGGCAACGCAGGACAATGAATACAAAAATCCCAGATCATGCGTCTCCGTGGCGATTCGTTTCTCCACGCGCTCCTTATAGCTGTGGAGCTGAAGCTCCGCAGTCGACCGGTACTTGGCATCTCCCGTGACTTCATAAGCCAGCCACAGCATTCCGGTCCAGAATGACGAGGTCCATTCCGTGTTGCCGATTGTCTCGTAGATATTATTGCGGCTGGCAGGGGACGGAAACCGATTGGAGAACATGTCTAAATTCTGATCGATCCGATGAAGAACGAATTCGATGGCGGCTTCGGTCCTTTGCTGCGTCCATGTCGTTACCTCGCCGTATTTTAAAGGTTCCTGAATCGCTTCCATTTCTGATTGGCCACTCCTCTCTCGCGTTCAACATTATTATCCGCTAGCGCTCGCCCGATATTTGCCGGGGGTGACCCCCTCTAACTTCTTGAAGGCCCGGATGAACACAACATCATTGGTATAGCCAACCAGTTGGGCCAACTGCGCATTGGTCAGTTCCGATTGCTCCATCAATGTCTTCGCTTTCTCAATCCTCGCGCGGGTAATATAGTCGGTGATATTGCATCGATTCATCTTCTTAAAGAAACTCGAGATATATTGAGGCGTCATGCCGAAATGATCGGCAATCATACCGAGTCCTAAATTATAGTCGGTTAAATTCCGATCGATGAATGCCATAATATCCCGTTGCAGCTGGATACTATGATCGCTGTGCTCCGTATGAAAGAGACGGGTCAGCTTTTCATACAAACGTTTCGTCTCAGCCTGCATTTCATCACTTGTGGCACAACCGAATATATGCTTTACAGGGTCAAAGTTCGGGCCCAGCAGGCTTTCATGATCCGTGTTCGTCAAATTCAGTATTTTCAGAAATGTGCTTATGATATTGAAGAACAAGCATCTGCCCAGTTCAGGGGTCATGCCCGCCGAGTTAAAATTCATCGTATAAATATTGTCCAGCAGCTTAGCGACGTTCTCCTTGTCTCCGCCTCTCACATGGTTGACAAGCTGCGTCTCGAATTCGATCGGATAGTAATAATGATGCTTAATGTCCCGCACATGACCGAAGTGAATGATGGAATTTCTTCCGCTGAACATTCGGTAATCCAGAGCGGCCATGGCTTCGAGATAAGCACTGCCGATTGTTCCGTTTCCTGTGTGTATGCTGCTAACGGCAATCGTCACGGAAATATGGAAACGATCCTCCAGTACCCGGAGAAATCGTTCGGCAAATTCATGAAGGAAGAGCTGAGCCTCCCCGCTCTCAACTGGATGGAAATTGACCAGGAACGCTACCCGGTCGCGTTCCATATCGACGGCGAATCCCTGGTGGCCCGAATTCGCAATGTCCGTGCCGATATTCGAGACAATAAACCGGATTTGCGTCCAATCTTGCTCCGATGGTTCCGGCGACAGCCTTGTAATATCCACTGCCTGAACGATGATGACTGCAAACATATCGGACCGGAAGTGGATGCCCATGGTCGTTAAAGACGGCCCTCCCTCCTTCCCTGCATGATCCGGATCGATGTAACCGCGAATGAGCCTTGACAGAAAATCGGCTCGGATGACGGGGCTTTGCCGGAACAATCGCTCCCTCAGATCCCGCTCCTCTACAAATGATCCTTCGATCGTTTGCAATATGAAATCATATTCGTTGGTGGCTGGTTTACCCTGAATGGGCTTTCCCTGGAGAATGGCATCAACCACGCGTTTAATGGGGCTATACTGGCGGTACCCAAACCAACATGCGACGCCTGCTCCTGCGAGAAGTGATGCGATAAACACCGACAAAGCCATTCTTTTCAGCTGCGTCACTCGCTCCATGAGACTATCCATCGGCATGACGGACACGTAATGCCAGCCCGCCTCCTTGGATTCCGTAAATGTTATCATGCTGTCCGTACCGTTCAGCATTTCTTTAAACAATCCCGATGGTCCGGCAAGCCTTTCCGTCACCTGTTCGGACAGTTCCGTGCCCGAGGAGCTTGCGATGACTCTGTGTTCCCCGTCGACTATATAAATCTCGCTGTCATTTGCGGACTCGATTTGCCGGAACATCTCCTGAACCTGCTGCCCATCGATCATGATAACGAGCGTTCCCCGGATATCGGACACATCATGGACCGGAAGTGATTGCGCGTAGGTGATCACGTCCGCCGGGTTGCCGTTACCTTGGTTCGGACTCTGCAGCAGCACATCGGAGGGCAGGAATGACATGTTGTGGTAGCGGCCAAGCATGCTCTGCTTCCAAGTTTCAAAATCCATATTTTCAAATCGGTAATACTTGTCGTAGAAGGCTCTTGCATCGGTTCGCATGCCTGGCTTCAAGATGACGTCTCCCGACTGCAGGTGAACATAGAAATCCTTTACGAATCCGCTTACAAATGTTTGATAACGGTTCAGGTAATCGCGGACGAACTCCACCTGACGATACGATTCCCCTTGATCATGCCGATCAAGGTTCAGCAGATTAGCCAGCTTGGGGTTAAACATGATTTGCTTCGCCAATATATCCACTTCTTTGAGCTTGCTGTCCATGGAAAGCCGCAGCTGCTCCAGCATCGCCGAATTTGAACGCTCCGCATTGTTTTCCATCACGTTTTCCACCCGTTCATACAGAAACAGTCCAACGGTCATTGGCAGCAAAAGTATGAACATATACGAAACGATCATGGTTTTCAAGACACGTCCCCGGCTGCTTTTGCGCTTGCCGGGCAGAAGGCTGGGTATCGAGATCATGACGCATTCCTCCAAGAAAATGTATGGAAACCTATCATCTTGAATCCTTCGCCAAACTGCCTTCCTAACCCTTTAAAATCCGATCACAAAAGATAAGTGCAAACCTCCCGTTTGACGGCATACGTGAAGCCTATAGGCTGGGTACAGCAAGGTTCTACACCTGAACCAATCGCACCGAACGAAGCTTCACGGACGCCGCCTGCCAAATTTCCGGTCCGTTCGGCTTGGGCTTGGCAAGCTTCGTCGATAACGTCAACGCATAAGTGCCCGGTTGCTCAATCACGATGCGACCGATCGACGAGTGAACCTCGGTATACGGATGCTGACAGGATATGGAGTCGCTGACGACCACATCCTCTTTGGGAACGCAAGCTGCCGTCTGCCCTGCTGCCCGGACGGTAACTTCATGGTCATATTCTTTTTCCCAGACGGCACCGGATTTTTTGAAATTAACGAGCACGACTTCAAACACGCCGGGCGATGCTGCCTTAAAGGTCCACCGGGCCTCGTTCATCCCGCTGCCTGTCGTTATTTCCGATAGTACCAAATCCAGTTTAATGGCGTCCTGTGCCTGTTGAATAAATCCCCGGTCTACATCAAGCCCGCCTTCGACCTCCAATGCGACAACCGACACATAATCTTCCGGGGGAAGGTCCGGCAGCCGGATCCGCATCCCATAATGATCCGTTTCCAGGTGATAGCTCTGCTCCACAGGGAGGCCACTGGCGTTCCCGTCCGCCAGCAGGTAAGCTTTTTTAACTTTGTTTTTCACTCCGTTCAATACCAGTTCTTCAGCAGGCCAATAGTGATTGAATACATGAAGGTAAACCATCTCCCCTTTCACCGTAACGGCCCCCCATTCCAGTTCATAGGGGAACGGGCTTGCACTGGTGCCGTATACCGCCTCGCCATTTCGCTCAAGCCAGGCACCCACTTCCTCCAGACGTTCAACCGACTTTGACGGAATCACGCCTGTTTCTGTCGGACCGACATTGAGCAGCAGATTCCCGCCCTTGCTGACGATGTGCACCAGCTTGCGGATTAAAGCATCCGCCGATTTCCATACTTGATCCTTGGTGCTGTACCCCCACGATTGGTTAAGGGTCATCGGCGTTTCCCACTCCCTGGTTTCCTCGCCATGCATCGGGATTTCGTTATCTCCCTTGGATTGATAATCCCCGAAATCAGGCCAATGGCTCACTCTGCTGTTGATCAGGCATTCGGGCTGAAGCTCGCGGATCATGCTCACGATAGCTTCACTTTCCTTCTTCGACAATCCCCCGGACGTGTCGAACCAGAGCAGGCCGATTGGGCCGTATTCCGTCAGCAGCTCGCATATTTGCCCCTTCGCTTTATGGTTCCAATAGCTGAAGAACGCTTTTTTCTCCAGCTCGTAGTCCCATAGATTGTTGTACGTGTCATGGATCGCGTGCGGATGATGCCAATCAATCACATGGGAATAATAAAAGCAGAGCCGGATTCCTTCCACCCTGCAGGCTTCGGATAATTCCTTCAAGGGATCTCGGCCGAATGGAGAAGCGTCGACGATATTAAACGGATCCGTCCGTGAATGGTACATGGCGAAACCGTCGTGATGCTTGGCCGTGATGACGATATATTTCATGCCGGCCCTTTTAGCGCAAGCCACCCATGCCTTGGCATCAAACTGTTCCGGATTGAATTCCGCGGCAAGTTTCTCGTATTCCTTGACCGGAATTTTGGAGAAGTACATGACCCACTCCCCTTGCCCCAGCAGAGAATAAACGCCCCAGTGGATGAACATGCCGAATTTGGCCTCCTTCCACCACTGCATCCGGTTCTTTCTTTCCAATGCGGTTTCCAATGAGTCCGTCATCGCTCTCCTCCTATTCCTTAATGGCGCCGATCAAAACGCCCTTGACGAAATATTTTTGCAAAAACGGATACAGCAGCAGAATGGGCAATGTCGATACGATAATCGTCGCATATTTAATTGTATCCGCGATAGCGATCCGGTCTCCCGAGGCTTCCGTCATCATGCTGTCGGTTGTATTGGTAATCAGGATTTCGCGCAGCACGAGCTGAAGCGGGAACAACTCCCGGTCCCTTAAGTAGATGAGCGCGCCGAAATACGAATTCCAGTGCCCCACGGCATACCATAAAACCATGACCGCGATGACGGGCATGGACAGTGGAATGATGATCCGGAACAGAATAATCAGATCGCTTGCACCGTCGATTTTCGCCGATTCCTCAAGACTTATCGGGACGGACTGAAAGGCGGTCCGCATAATGATCATATTAAACGTCCCGATCATCCCCGGGATAAGCATCGCCCAGATCGTGTTCAGCATCCCTAGATTATTGATCAGCAGATAAGTCGGAATCAGGCCGCCTCCGAAAAACATGGTGATGACGATCAGCATCATCAGTAGGTTTTTGAAGTACAAATTTCTGCGGGACAGCACATACGCGCCGATAGCGGTAGCCACCAGATTGATGACCGTGCCTACAGCGACGTAGATCAGCGTGTTGCGGTAACCCGTCGTAATCATCGGATTTTCAAACACCGCCTTATAGGCGTCGAAATTGATATGGAGCGGCATCAACAGCAGCCCGCGGTGCTGGGCCAGGGAAGCGGGATCGCTGACCGAAGCGAAGGCAACATATACGAATGGGTATAGGGTGACGAAACACAGGCTTATCATGATCAGCGCGTTGAAGCAGGTGAATATTTTTTCTCCGGCGGATAATTTGTTTGCCATGACCGACGCCCCTTTCTACCAAAGTTTATGTTCGCTGACCCGCTTGCTGATCGAGTTTGCCAGAACCAGCAAGATAAAGCTGACCACCGAGTTAAATAATCCGACGGCGGTCGTAAAGCCGTAATCCGTCTCCAGAACCCCTCTCCGGTATACAAAGGTCGAGATCACGTCCGCCGTTTCATAGGTAAGAGGGCTGTACATCAGCAGCACCTTCTCGCTGCCCACACTGAGCATGGAGCCCATATTGAGAATAAAAATGATGATGATGGTCGGCAGCATGCCCGGCAGCGTGATGTGCAGCATCTGCTTCCAGCGCCCTGCCCCGTCCATCTTGGCTGCCTCGTACAAGGTCGGATCGATGGTGGCGATCGCCGCCAGATAAATGATCGATCCCCAGCCCACGCCCTGCCAAATGCCGGAGCCGACATATAGGGGCCGGAACCAGCCCGCTTCACTCATGAACGGGATCGATTCTATACCGAAAAAGCCCAGGAGCTGATTAATCAAGCCGTCTCTTGCGAGAAAATCGAACATGATGCCGGTCACGACGACGATGGATACGAAATGCGGCAAATAGGATATCGTCTGGACCGTACGCTTAAACAGGCGGCTGCGGATTTCGTTCAGCAGCAAGGCCAGGATTATCGGTGCCGGAAACGCAAAGATGAGCTCGTAAACATTAATCAGCACAGTATTGCGCAGAAGGCGTTCGAAATAATAGCTGTCGAAGAAATTGCGGAAATGCTCAAAGCCAATCCACTGGCTTCCCCAAATGCCGTCAGCGATGCTGAAGTCTTTGAAAGCCATCAGCAGGCCGTACATGGGGCCGTAGTGGAAGACGGCATAGTACAGAATGACGGGTATCGCTAGTATGTAAACGAATTTGTTCCGTCTCAAATCTTTAACAATCGTTGACCATTTCCCTTTGCGATGCTCAAGGAGATAATCCTGCGCAGCAGACAATCGAATCCCTCCCTCCAAAAATAAATTGCACGCCAAGAGCGGCTGAGACAGAAGGAATGTTTCCGCCGCTCCAGGGCGATCTACCGTTGTCCGTAACGCTCCAAGGCTTTCTGCTGTATTTCAAGCGCTTCTTTCAGCCCCATGCCTTCAATCGTTTTAACGTACTTATCAAATTGATCCAAAGGCTCGGCACCCATAACGAACTTCAAATACATCTCGTCCTTGTATGTGTTGATATCCGTCATAATGGAGGCATAGCGGCTGCTCTCGGATTGGGTCGGCGTTGTGCGTGGCATTTTCTTCTCCATGGTCGGCTCGGCCCAGATGATCTTGGATTCCAGCTGATCCGGCTCGGTGGTATATTGTTCATCAAACCGAATATCGAGCATGAACGGTCCGCTGAAAGTGGCGCGGTTATGCTTGGACATGGACTGGATCAGCGGCAGCCCGGCCTTGTCGTTCAACACTTCCGGCTTAAACACCGGCTTGCCGTCCTCCATCGTGTAGCTGACGCCCTCTTTTCCGAAGTTGAACAACAGGGTGCCTTCCTCGGAATATCCGTAATCCAGCCACTTGACGGTTTCGATCGGGTTTTTGTTGCTGGTCGTTATCGCCGCCCCGACCCCGGTAAATGCGTGGTCTTTATAACCCCAAATCTGCTTGTCGCCTTTGTTCATCACAGGGTAAGGGGCTGCCACCAGCCTAAAGCTCGGATCCTTATCCTTCATCAGCGTTCCATACTTGCCGATCCCACTGCCTGTGTATAGAATGGCGGAGCCGATCTGCCCGCCGGTGATCTTCGCCTCCAGCATTTTCGCATCGGTCGTGGCAAAGTCCGGATCAAGCAGTCCCTCCTTATACCACTGGTTCATGAGCATTAAAAACTCCTTGAATCTCGGATCCGTCGGACCGTATTTTACTTCCCCGTCTTCTTGGTAAAATCCGGCATTGATTCCCCATGCGCCGAGAAATGCTGTCGTTGTATCGACATCGCCCTTTGCCAGATACAGCGGAATCTCATCCGCCTCACCATTGCCGTTCGGATCCTGCTCCTTAAATGCCTTCAGCACGGCGTACCATTCATCGATGGTGGTTGGCATCGAAAGTCCAAGCTTATCAAGCCAATCCTGCCGGATCGTCGGTCCCAGAAATACCTTGAGCCTGTCGTCGGTGCGCAGGAAAGGGAACGCGTATATGCTGCCGTCATCGGTCATGATTTCTTTTTTCCATTCCGGATTATCCTCAAGCACCTTTTTAAAATTCGGGGCATATTGATCGATCAAATCGTTGAGTTTAATAATTTTGCCGTCCTTGATCGCCTTCTCCGGTCCGCCAGGGTAGCCGGCCCATGAATACTCGATCACGTCCGGAAGCTTATCCGAGGTCATCATGAGGTTGAACTGCTCCGTAGCCTGCTGGCCCTGCGGCGGATGCTGAAAATCCACCTTCACGCTGGTTACCTTCTCCAGTTCCTTATACGCCTCGATATCGTTGTAACTTTTCATCGTGGCGGATACCTGACTGACCATCTGCACCCAATAATTTAATTGGGATAAAACCGGCGGGGATTCCGGGTCTTCGGTCGCCACCGGTGGATTCTTGGCCGGGCCGCCGCATCCTGCCGCTGTTATAGCCATGGTGGCGGCAAGCAAAACGATCCAGAATACTTTAAACCTGTTGACCTTCATTATCATTTGCCTCCCTTTTCATTTGCTTGTTTGCGTGAACTTCTGGTTTGTTAAGCACCACCTTACTGAACATTTTGGCGATTGAACACTGCCGTGTTTTCTAATTGTGCAATATATTTTTAAGGCAGTACATTGTCTATATTTAATCTTGGCCTGATTAATTTAATGATGGATGATCATTACAGAAATGAAGGACAGCCGAAACGGCCGCCCTTTCATCAATGTAAGCTGCTAGGTAGCCGAGCTGCGGCTTCGGATGAAGTCAATGTCTCCAAGAAGAAGCTCCGCGAAGCCTGCATCGATATGCTTGCCCTGCTGTGCTTTGATGGCGTGCTCCAGCGAAGTCAGCGCATCTTCGGCGGCTTCGCTTCCGGCCGGGTGCTGCTGGAAATCCGCGATTTTGGCCAATAAGCTTTGGGAGATGCCATGGTTGTCGATCCAGCCCTTCTCTTCCCCTGCTCTCACGATATCGTCGAGCTGTTGCTGATCGACAACGACTTCGAATGGGTATTCGCGAGCCGTGATATTCCCGGCTGCATCTTCGGCCGTAATCCGAAGAGTGTGCGGTCCGGCCGTTAGCGTTAACGGGTCTCTAACCAGCGTTTCTGCAGCTTCCTTGCCATCCAGTTCCACGATGACGCCGGATACACCGCTTAATGAGTCCGTGATTTGAGGTGAGATGGTGAACCGCTCGGTCTGGTATACGGACTGGGTCACGTTTGCCCTAATTTCCGGCCCGGTCCGGTCGATCTTCACCGTTTTGGAAGCCTCGTCGCTTGTCACGCCCGACATCGCGGCCGCCCGGGCATGTATCGTTGTCTCGCCTTCCGCTTCTACAAGTATGGGAGCCGTGTAATCCGTCCATTTGCCCTCGGATCCAATCTTGTACTGGCTTCGCATGCCCGCCGCTTCGGCTTCCGCTGTCATGGCAACGGTGAGCTTCACCGATTCACGGTTCCATTCGGCTTCCATGTCGGCCTTGATCTCGGGAGGAGCGTTCAGCGTATGCGTCTCCCGAAGCCGCCACACCTCCTGCGAAGGCATCGGGAGATTCAGGGCGTCAACGCGGGAACGAACTTCTTCTTTGGAATACGGCAGCGCCCATTGGTCAAAGAACTCCGTCAGATTCTCACCTGCGATGGTGGATGCCATGATCACAAACGTATCGATCTCCTCTTGGTTCGTCGCAGGCAGCTGCGATGCTGGCAGCTCCCGGTACGCCTTATGAAGCTCAGCGTAGAAATCCCACCCGTAAGCTAGCGACAGCTGACGGAACATCACGAGATAACCGAAGAGATCCAGCTGGCCCGAGCTGCCGAACGACTTGTTTGGTATGTCGCTTTCGATATAATCAAATGCGCGGTCGTAGAAGTCCTTTCCTTCCGCGTTCCGAATCAATAAGTTGCTGCTGTTGCCGAATTTTTCTTGGACATATAAAGAATAAATATTAACGGTAATTTCGCCCGTTACGTTCCAGTTCCAAGCTCCTTGCTGATATTCGTGGCCGGTCTCGTGCCAGAAGCCCCATCCACCTTGCGTTACGCGGGATATGTCAACGGCATGACCCGCGGAAGGATCAATGTGGAACATGATGGGATAACCGGCATGCATATAACCCGCGCTAATCTGTCGATCCGCAACATAACGGAACGGAAGGTCTATACTCTTATGCGGCAGCGGTTGATTCGGGGAAAGCCCTGCAACTTCCTCTGTATAGTCCACGATCGCGTCCCACTTCTCCAGTAATTGCTGCGGATCTCCAAGCTGCCTGATATACTCTGACGGAAGCGTCAAGATCACTCTGCGTCCCTGCAGTTCGGCCCAGGGAGCAGGATAATCACGAACAGCGTTCTCCCATTGATCGGGAGAGGTCTCTCCAAGGATATAATACGGCGCTTGAACCCCGCCGCTGATTTCAATATTCGTCTCAACACCAGGCTGCGGCTTGGTCGGAATCAGGTAAATCAGACCGCCATACGGGCTGCGAATCCGATTTTCACCCGGAAGAAGCGATTTTCGCTGCGTTATGACCGGAGGTCTTTCCCATTCTGTTTTACTTGTCAAATTGTCCGTGTGTGCCCCAACCTGCACATCCAGATGCTGCGTGCCTTCAGGGACCTGAACCGTCACCCATTCCCCGGCCGGCGCGTATATCCCCGTGCTGATCCAATTCTTTGGAACCGTGCCTTGACGTAAATAGTCAAAGGTTGAATAATCAAAATTCACGTGAACGGATTGTCCCGTCACTCGCGGGGCGTCCGTCGGAACGGCTCCAGGAAATTGATCGGCATAAGGGGATTTGGGTGCCGTCAGATCATTGCCGATCCGCCCTAATTGAAAAGCTAACAATGCACTGGTATAGGGCGCCTTGGATCGATCCAGCGGAAACGTAAGCTGGGACTCCAAATCGCTGGCATCCTGCTCGATCACGGCATACAGCGGACTTTGAGGGGTGATGCTGCTGACGGTTCCACCGGTCACCGAAGCGATGACCTGCAGCTTCTTATCTGCGCCGGCGCCCGGCCGCCCGACGTTCACCTGATCTGGCAACAGCGTTCCTGCCTCAATCGCTTCAGCCTGCTCCAGCAGCTTTAGCGAGTGATAATTGGCGGATTGCTCTGGCGTCAATTTAGGCAAAGTTTCCGTTCGAGTCGATGCCGTATTGTTCATCAGACCAAGACCCATCCGGTTCAAAAGGCGCTGTACCGGGAAATCCTCACTGAGCCTGCCCGAGCGGCCCTGATATTCATTCCCGAGAAAGACATGCGGATACTGCTCCATCACCCATCCCTTTAAGGGGACTACGACATGACCACCCTGCGCGACGTAATCCTCGAGGACGTCGATCTCACTATCCTTCAGCGTGCCGTCAACATAAGCTACGGGGTAGCGGGACGGATCCAAATGCTCAGGCGTGAATTGCTCCAACCGGACCAGATCGATCGGCACATCGGTTTCGATGGTATAATTCTTCCACGTTGCCGACAACATGGGTAATCGGCCCTTGCCTTCCAATGCCTCCTGATAGGTCAACGTCTCGGAATCCTCGGTCAGCCACAGGAGGATGTTACGGGCCACCGTCTTCCGCTCATCGGTAATATCGGGGGTAAACTTGAAATAAGAATCGTCGCCTGCAACAACGACTTTGCCTTTTCCGTAACGGGCAGCCGCAAGAATTGGCGTCGTGTCGGGGTTGACCGCCAGAACGAAGGCTTGATCTCCGATGGCGGCAACCCCCCCGTTATACGTGGCCGATACCGTCGGATAACCGGACAAATCCTTGTAAATAACATCCAGATCCTGTTGGGTCGCCATATTCGCGGCCGTGTTTGAGTCTAATAAATGAACATCAGCCTGCTCTGTCATACCATTGGCCGCCATCAGTGTCGTTCCTGCTGGCGGAACGGCCACAAGCGCGCACGCAACTGCCAATAACAGCTTCAACCACTTTTTGGTGTGGAAACCCATAGTCAACCGTTCAACTCCTTTGTCAATGATTTTGTAATCACAATGAGAAACGAATAATTTCAATTCCACCTCCCCCTGCGGCCTCTTCTCCCACGTCCTAAATATAAAACGGCCGCCCGGAACACCATACAGTCGATTTTTAAGATCGGGCTGTATTTTCTCCGGGCGGCACTAACTTTTCTTAATATTCGGTTGACGGTAATCAAACGGTATAACTGTTTCTAATGATCAGCCCCTGGCTGCGGCATCCGCATAGAAAATAATCGTGTAAAATTTCGTTGTCTCGTTGCCAGGGTTCACGTACCGATGGGGCCGGTTAGCCGAGAAATGCACGGAGCTTCCGGCAGGCACGGTGTAGCTTTCGTCTTCGCGCCAGAGCTCCAGCTCCCCCTGATGTACAAAAATATACTCCTCAACGCCATCATTATGAGCTTCAGATCCGTGATCGCAGCCCGGATCCATCATAACCATGTAGGACTCAAATTTAGTGCGCAGGTTGTAGGAGAACAAAGGGTATACCCGGTACGCGCCTTCGGCCTCGTGAAAAGGCTCCACGTCCTCCGGTGATACCACGGTTACTTCGGTTTCCGCCTCTTCGATGAGCGTGGTGAATGAAATGCCGAGGCCGCTAACGATGCGCCATAATACGGAGATCGTCGGGTTGGAATCCCCCCGCTCGATCTGTCCCAGCATGGCTTTGCTTACACCGGTCAACTCGGCTACGTTATCGAGGCTGAGGCCCCGTGATTTGCGGATGGCTTGCAGATTTCTCCCTACCTTTTTATGAATGGGTTCCAAGTGTAACCATATCCTCCTTCTGAAACTAAGCCGTTAACTGATCTTGCTCTGATCCGCTTGCGGCTTCTCCATAAGCTTTGACACCATATCATCGGTCATATGGTTCAAATCATATTGTACATCAAATCCCCATTCTTCGCGTGCTGCAGTTGCATCGATGGAATCCGGCCATTCATTCGCAATCGCTTGACGGACAGGATCCACGTTATAGTCGAGGCTGAAATCCGGTATGTGCCGGCGGATGCTGGCCGCAATCCCCTCAGGATCAACGCTCATTGCCGTGACATTAAAGGCATTACGGTGCTTCAGCTTGGACGGATCCGCTTCCATCAATGTCATGATGGCGGAAATCGCATCCGGCATGTACATCATATCAAGGTAGGTCCCTTTATCAATATAAGAAGTGTAGCTGCCATTGCGGATGGCGTCTACATACATCTCAACCGCATAATCTGTCGTTCCCCCGCCTGGAGGCGCGGAGTGGGAGATCAGCCCGGGAAAGCGCAATCCGCGGGTATCCACTCCGAATTTATGGTAATAGTAGTCACACAACAGCTCACCGGAAACCTTGCTGACTCCATACATCGTTAACGGGCGCTGCAGCGTGTCTTGCGGCGTTGCTCTTTTCGGGGTGTCCGCTCCGAATGCCGCGATGGAGCTCGGCGTAAAGAACTGGCAGGATAATGCCCGTGCCGTCTCGAGCGCGCTTAACAAACCGCCCATGTTCAGGTTCCACGCCAGGGCCGGATTGGATTCTGCCTTGGCGGACAACAGGGCTGCAAGGTGGATAATCGTATCCGCCCGGTGCTCTTTGGCTGCTTCGTGGAAAGCGTGGTGGTCGGTTACATCCAGTATTCTGAACGGTCCTGATTGCAACGTTTCATGCTGTATTTGGCGAATGTCCGTTGCGAGAACCGCTTCTTCGCCGTATATCTTCCGCAATTTTGCCACCAGGTCTGAGCCAATCTGACCGAGCGCACCGGTTACCATAATTCGTTTCATCACTTGTGCCCCCTTATTAGATCAGACCCAGCTCGCGTCCGATGGTTTCATATGCGGAAAGTGCGCGATCCAGCATCTCCTTCGTATGGATGGCGGTTGGCATATTCCGAACTCTTCCCGTGCCTTTTGGCACCGTCGGGAATACAATCGATTTGGCATACACGCCTTCTTCGTACAATCTGGTGCTGAATTTCTGGGTGGTAGCTTCATCTCCAATGATGCAAGGCGTAATCGGAGTTTCCGTACGGCCGACAGAATAGCCAAGATTTTTGAGCCCTTCCTGCAGGTATTTCGTGTTCGCCCACAGCTTCTCTTGAAGGTCCTTACTGTTCCGCAGGATGTCGATAGCCGTGATGCAAGCGGCTACGGTGCCTGGAGGCAGCGCCGTGGAGAACAGGAACGGCCGGCTGCGGACCTTGAGCCAATCCACCAGATCCTGGGATCCGGCAACATAACCGCCGACGGCTCCAACCGCCTTGGACAGCGTGCCGATCTGAATATCTACCCGCTCCGATAAACCGAAGTGCTTCACCGTACCCGCACCGTTTCCAAGTACACCCGATCCATGCGCGTCATCTACATAAGTGATCAAATCATAGGTTTCGGCAATCTCCACGATTTCGGGGAGCTTCGCAATATCGCCGTCCATCGAGAACACGCCGTCGGTAATAACCATAATTTTGTTATATAAACCGGATTCTCTCGCTTCTTTCGCTTTCGAACGCAAATCGTCCATGTCCGAATGGTTAAAACGAATAACCTTCGCCTTGGTCAATCGGCAGCCGTCAATAATGGATGCATGGTTTAATTCATCCGACAAAATCGCATCCCCGGCACCCATCACCGCCGAGATCGCCGCCATATTGCAATTGAAACCGGACTGATACGTCAGCACCGCTTCGGTTCCCTTGAACTGCGCAAGCTTCTCCTCAAGCTCTACATGAAGTGCAAGCGTTCCGTTGATGGAGCGAACAGCGCCGCTTCCGGTCCCGAAATCGGTCGTAGCCCGGATGGCCGCTTCTTTCAATCGCTCATCATTCGCCAGTCCGAGATAGTTGTTGGAAGATAAATTCACGAATTCACGACCCTGAATGGTAATAAGCGGGCCATTCGGACTTTCAAGAGGCTGGATGGTATTATAGAGCCCTTGCTGCTTGAGTTCCGTTAGATTATCCTGTAAGAAAGCGCTTAACGATTGACTGGACATATGAAATTCCTCCCGTGGATCCGAAGTATCTTAACGTACATATCATTTACCATTCCATTGTATGCAAAAAGTCACATGCATGCAATATCCTGCACAAAAATATGTTATATTGCATAAACAAAAAAGCCATGCTTCCTCAATCGAGAAAGCATGGCTTCTTCATGGTTATTCTCTTAACGTCCAAATATCGGTTTGCGGCTTAGGCAAATTCAATGAGGCAATCCTTGCTTTTCCGTCTTCCGTCAGACCTATTGCCCATTTGTCGAAAAATTCAGTCAGGTCCTCTCCAGCCGTTTGAGAAGCTATGACGGCAAAAGTATCGACCGTGCCTTGAATTTCATCGCGAGATAATTCGCGGTATTTCTCGAATATCCGGGTATAGAATTCCCAGCCGTAAGCAAGCTGAAGCTGCTTGAACATCACCAGTCTTTCATAATTGCCGATTTGGCCGTATTTTTTTGCCGGATCATGACGTTCTACAAATTCGATTCCCCGGTCATAATAATTCTTGCCGTCATTCCCGATTTTCAATAGTTCGGAGGCATTCCCGTACTTCTCTTGGGTGTAAAGTGAGAACAGGTTAACGGTCACTTCCCCGACATCGCTCCAGGTCCATGTCCGCTGCTGGTATTCATGCCCAAGTTCATGCCAGAATCCCCAAGCGCTTGTTTTTACATAATGGACATCCAGCAGGTTGGCCGCATAACTGAACGGCATCATGATCGGATATCCCGCATGCATTGCCCCCGATGAGATCTGTCCGTCGGCGACGTAACGGCGATTCAATTGATGGGCGGTATGAGGCATCGCCCTGTCCGGATCAAGACCTACCAGTTCATCATAACTGTCGTAGATTTCGTCCCAGGTCCGCATCAACTCCTCCGGGTCGGTTACTTGGCGAATCAAATCCGAGGGGACCGTCAGGATAATACGCTCGCCTTGAAGCTCTGCAAAAGGGACGGCAACCGGCCCGGTGCGAATTCTCTCCCATTCCTCAAGCGTAGTCTTGCCAAGCACGTAATACGGTGCTTCCGCCGCCCCGCTGATCTTGACGGTTGCCCGGAAATCATCCTTCGCCTTTAGGGGAATGAGATATATGAAGCCACCATATGGGCTGTTAACTTGATGGATGCCCGGGGTCAGCTTCTGGTGGTTTACGATAAGCGGAACTCGTCCCCACTTGCCGGATCCTCTCAAATCGTCATCATGCGAACCGATTTGAACCGTTAAATGCTCCACGCCTTCCGGTACTTCAAGCGTAATCACTTTACCGGGGGGTGCATACAATCCGGTACTGATCCAGTTTTTCGACGGAAGGGCGTGCGTGTACATCGTGTTGGGGAAATCAAAGTCGACCTCGACTTCCCGGTCGTTCACGATGACTGCTTCCTCCGAAACTACTCCCGGAAATGCGTCGGCATACGGAGATTTCTCGTTGGCCGGATCTAAGGTAAAATGACTGAAGCGGAAGTTATGCAGCGCATTCGTATAGGGCTGCTGAAATTTTTGGATCGGGAACACGGCGGGCGGCAGGCTGCCGGCCTCCGTATCTGCCCAAGCGTACAGCGGGGATTCGCTGGATAGTGTTTCGAGTGTCTCGTTTAGTATATGGTAGAGCCGCTCCTGTTTTTTGTTCGCAGGGGTGCCCGGCGGGCCGATATCGATTTGATCGTAAGTGATCGTTCCCTCTTCCACTTCCTTGCCTTGAGCAAGCCGTGTCTTGATATGATGTTTGTTGGCTTGCTCATAGGTCAATGCCGATTCGCCCACACTAGACTCCGAGCCTCGGTTCATCAGCGTCAGCCCGGCCCGGTTAAGCAGCTTTTGAATCGCAAAATCACGGCTCAGTCTGGCTCCCCTCAGATTACCGACCTGAAGCACGATTTCCTCAGGGGTATCACGCGTTATTCCCTCGATGCCGCTCAGGTTATCCGCCACGACAATGCCGCCGCCTAACCTTAGATATTGATCCAGCGCTTCCAGATCCTTTTCCTTCATCATTGGGTCTACATAGGCTGCCGCATATTTTTGCGGATTCAGGTTTACGGAATCCCAACTGTCGATTTTCACCAATTCAATGGGCAAATCCGGGTTTACCGTAAGCCCGGCGGAGGTCGTTATCAATCGAACCTTCTTCCCAGATTTCTTCAATGCATCTTCATAGCGGTTCGTATAATCGTTTCCTTGACCTTGATTCGTGGTGGCATCTTCCGTCAGCCACCATAAAATATTCCGGGCCAGTTTACCGGCAGTATCCCCCGCCGACTCAGTCAGATTGAAATACTCCTTGCTCCCCGCGACAACGATACGCCCTTTGCCGTAACGGGCTGCCGAAATCGTTGGAATATAATCGGGCACGTTGATATTGAATGCCGTATCCCCTACTGCAGCAACACCGCCGCCAGCGAAATATGGAATCGCTTGCAAATCCTTATAAAATATGCTGAAATCGTTCTTAAGTACGTCCAGTGGCGTTCCTGCCGACCAAGCGGAATCAGTCGCTCCGGATGATTCAATTTCGGGCATCCCGGCGGTATTTGCCATAGCAGGATCCGTCACCGTCCGTTTACTGATCTCCGCAGGTTCGGCAGATGCAATGGATGCGGTCATTAATAATATCGCGGACCCGATTACTGCGTATTTCTTAATCCGTTTCATCATCATCATTCCTTAACGATTCCTCCTCGATTTCCTTTGATATCCTGATGGAATGGCAGATCAGCCATAAGCTTTGAATTCATTTCCTCCCCCTTGATATGTCATGGAATGCGATTTCTCATTTAGCTTAATGAATGCCGCTCGGATTTGAAATGCATAAAAAACACATCAATGTATCCAAAATACACAACCGGTAGGGGGCAGCCAATGGATATTAACCACCTGAAGTTGATTCAGAACTACCTGGCTAACGCGAATCTTCGCTTATCCATTGCCAAGGTTGATAAAGTGTCCCAGAACTGGCGCTTCTTTAATATGAGGCCGTCCTATAACGCCCTTTATTTTATAAGGGAAGGGGAAGGCTGGATTAAGATCGACGAACAAGAATATCATCCCTCCCCCGGGCAAATCGTGCTCATGCCAGCCGGATCGCTTCATTCCATCTCTGTCGTGGGCGACAATACCTACAGGAAGTTCTGGTGCCATTTTACCGCCAAGGTGGACACGCTGAACTTGTTTCAGCTGATTCATCTTCCCCACGTGCTGGATGTGCCGGACGAGTCATATATGGAGCTGTTATTCAAGGAACTGATCGATGCCTATCGGAGCAGCGCCTGGACCGCCCCACTGCAAAGGAACGAAATACTGATGAAGCTTGTCCGACATTATCTTGACATCGTTCCCGAGGGCCAAATCTCGCTGTCCATGCTGCCCGACATGCAGAAGCTGAACACGGTATTCCAGTATATCGAGGAGCATATCAACGATAACGTCAGCGTGGAACAGCTGGCAGGACTTATCCATTATAATCCCAACTATTTCATCCGCTTCTTCAAATCCAAAATGAAGATGACACCTGTGCAGTATATTATTAAAGTCAGGATCGAGAAGACAAAAGGTCTACTGATGACCACGGATTTGACGCTGGAGGAAATTGGGAGGAAGGTGGGAATGGAGGTCCATTATTTATGCCGGGTATTCAAGCAGTCCACCAACATGTCGCCGGGGGAATTCCGTAACCAGATCATGTCCAACCGCTAATAAAAATCCCCCTGAGCGGGTTATCGGAATCCTTTTCCGATACCTCCCAGGGGGGATATGAGGGATGACTATTTGATTACGAGTTCCAAATCTCAGGGGTCACCGTTCTTTTGGATGCATTCTCTACTGCTCTACTCATCTATGGTTCCTCTCCCTCACCGAAAAAAAATTTCTCTGTAAGAAGGGTATCCATACTGCTGTCGTCGTACAGTAACTCTTATAAACTATAGCTAACTATAGCTGGAAGCTATACCCATCAAAATCAGGTGGATATCGCTTCATGCAGCGCCTCGACATAAGCGGCAGCAAGCTTGGATAGGGTCGCATTCTTATGGCTGATCCATCCGACGTTGATTGTCTCATCGCATGCGAGCGGAACCGGAATAATCTCGTTCCCGTTCAGGTCAGCGCTCAGCACCCCGGTTGAAATCGTATAGCCATTCAGACCAATCAGCAGATTGAACAGGGTCGCGCGGTCATTGACCCGGATGCTTTTTTTATGGGACAGCGTGCTGAGGATTTCCTCAGAGAAGTGGAACGAATTGTATTCCCCTTGCTCAAATGACAAATACGGATAATTCTGAAGCTCGTCAATGGTCACGATGGACTGCTTGGCCAACGGATTTTTGATGCTGATAAAAATATGCGGTCTGGCCGTAAACAAGCTGGTAAACTGCAGTCCTGCATCCTTCAACAGCTTGTTGATCACCTTGGCATTAAATTCATTGAGGTACAGAATGCCGATTTCGCTGCGCAGGGTCTTGACATCCTGGATGATTTCATAAGTCTTCGTCTCCCGCAATGCCAGCTCATATTCATCCTGTCCGTATTCCTGAACCAGCTTCACGAAGGCATTAACCGCAAAGGCATAGTGCTGTGTGGATACCGAAAAATGCTGCGGAGAAGGCTTCGCGTTCAGATAACGCCCCTCCAGTAGTTCGGCCTGCTCTACCACCTGTCGTGCATATCCTAGAAACTCCGCGCCCTCTTTGGACAATGATATGCCTTTGTTGGTCCGCTCGAATATCGTAATGCGGAGCTCCTCTTCCAGATCCTTGATCGCGTTGGACAGGCTGGGCTGAGAAATGAACAAGCGTTTGGCCGCCTCATTCATCGAGCCTCGATTGGCTACTTCAATGGCGTATTTCAGCTGCTGTAAGGTCAAGAATATCCCCCTCTTTAATTTTGAATTCAGATACCGATAAATAAATCGTATAGAACCATTTTTCATATTTTAAAATTATATATCTCGATTTGAAGGAAAACGCTAACTCCTGTCAAATACGGTAGGATATATCGAGGTTTTTATGTCATTATATCGAAAGATAAGGAGCGCGATAAACTTTTTATGCTGAAACAAAAGAACAAGCTTATGAATTCAGTCTCACTGGCCGTCATGGTTATTGCCGGCATCGTACATCTGCTCGCCCGGAAATTTCATCTGTTTGATCACACCATGCATGCACATGGCATGCTCACATCATCCGAGATGGAGAGTCAGTTCGGCCCCACATTGTATATGCTGCTTGCCCTCCCTATTGTTCTACTGGCAATAACTTTGGCCATCTATGCAAGACGTTCGGATCATCCGATGATTCCGTACTTACACACGCTCATCCTTACGCTTGGAAGCGTTTCGATGATTGCCGGCGCAGGCGGTCACGTCGAATTTCACTTTTCCATCTTTATGGTTGTTGCTGCATTATCCTATTATAAAGATATAAGACTTATCATATTGATGACGGCTATATTTGCCATACACCATTTGCTTGGCTATCTGGTCATTCCTGAACTTGTGTTCGGAACAACCAGTTACTCGCTCACCATGCTTCTCATACATGCCTTATTCCTGATCTTCACATCGGCAGCAACCAGCTGGCAAATTCTCAGCACACTGAAGATCGAAACATTATTAAAAGAGGAGCAGCATCAACAGCGTGCCGCGATCATTGAGGAGATCACATCGAAATTGTCGCAGACCTCCCTCCAATTGAATGACACGGCGCTGCAGCTAAGCAGTCAATCAGGGCACAGCACAGAGATCAGCAAGCATCTTGGCGGAGTTGTTCAGCAAGTAGCCGCCGGAGCACATCATCAGTTACATGTTATGAAAGCGAATACCGCCGCCATTGGCGATATTGCCGTAGGAATCCGGCATGTGGCAGCTTCGGCAACAGAAGCCGCAGCTGCATCCGAAGAATCCGCCAGACAAGCAGAGTTCGGCAGTCATATGATCGGTAATATCGTATCCGAGATCAGAAATACCGGTCAATCCGTCACTAGATCGCAAGAGGCGGTAAATACGTTAAACCACCATATTGCCCGGATCGGACATATATTGCAGGTGGTTCAAAGTATTGCAAGCCAGACGAATTTGCTGGCATTAAACGCTTCCATCGAGTCGGCAAGAGCCGGCGAGGCCGGTAGAGGGTTCGCGATTGTAGCGGGTGAAATCCGCAAGCTCGCCGAGCAATCCTCCGCCTCCGTTGAGGAAATCACGGAGCTGATCCGGACTATACATAGAGAAACCGCCGATCTGTTAGGCAGCATCGGCCAAGTGGACCACAACATGAACACCGGGTTGCAGGTTGTAGATCAGGCGAAGGCTTCATTCGAAGTAATCTATCATGCCGTAAAGCAGGTAGCGCTCCAAATGCAAGAAATCTCCGCATCCACACAGCAGTTAAATACGGGTTCCGACCAAATGAATCAGTCCATTCAAGATATGACCCAGTTTACAAGTGAAACGGCGGAGCATACTCATGAAATCGTCGAAGCGTTCCGGGGACATTTTGAATCCATTAAGCAAGTCTCGGATGCAGCCGACATCATGACCAAGCTGGTTGCCGATTTAAATCTTATTATTGAACGTTTGAAGGAGTGAAAGTGGGGAGTCCTGCATTCTCCATAACCATAAAATGGGACAGTCGCTTGGACTGTCCCTTAAGCACTTCGCGCTTCCTGGATGCTCTAGATATTCACCTTATAACCCAGAGCTAATTCATCACCGGGCAACCCCCGGATTCCCCAGTTGTGCTGCGGCGTTTCGAAAATCGTAATCTCCACATCCTGGGAAGAAACATGCAGCGTATGCTGAATCCGCTCGAACAGCAATCGAATCAGCTGTTTCTTAGCCTCCACCGTCCGGCCTTCAAATATGCTGATCTCGATCACCGTGTAACGATCCGTTCTCCCGTCAGGGAAGCGGAAATCCTCCCGACTCATGGGGAAAAAACGATGAAATTTCTTATCCGCCGGATGTTCAAATGCGTCTACCACGCACGAATGTATCACTTCCGACAGCTGCTCCTTCACCGGGTTCAGCTGCTCCCGGACGCCGTAAATTTTGATCTGCGCCATGCTCTGCTCATCTCCTCTAATCTCATCTAAACTAAAGGCTATGTCACTTTGTCGTTATATTCGTTTCAGGCAGTAAATAATCCTTCCCGCCCCGTACCTATTCCCCGGTCTGGAACTGCTTCTTCGCCCACTCGACATAGGATGGATGGTTACGGATCAATTCCTCATGCGTCCCGCTTCCCGTAATTTGTCCTTTTTCAAGCACAATGATCTGATCGGCCTCGACCACGGTGGATAACCGGTGGGCAATGACCACGGTCGTGCGTTCCACCATCAGATTGTTCAGCGCCTTCTGCACTTCGTGCTCGGAGTCGCTGTCTAGGCTTGCCGTCGCTTCATCCAGAAGCAGGATGTCCGGCTTCCGCAGCAAAGCCCTTGCAATCGCGACCCGTTGGCGCTGACCTCCGGATAACTGGATGCCCCGCTCGCCAACCTCCGTGTCGTACCCCCTCGGCAGAGCTTCGATAAACCCTTCCGCGTAGGCGAGCCTCGCTGCTTCCGCAATCTCCTCGTCGGAGACCGGCTCCTCCCGTCCATAAACGATATTGTCCCGAATCGTTCCGGTCATGAGCGGGCTGTCCTGGGACACATATCCGAGCTTTCGCCGCCAGGACTCCAGCGTATAATCACGGATCGCTTCCGAGCCAAAGTAAATCTCCCCGCCGGATGGCGTGTAGAACCGCTCAATCAAGGAAAACACGGTGGTTTTGCCGCTACCGCTGGGTCCTACCAGCGCGGTGACCTTCTTGGCAGGTATCGAAAAGGATACCTCGGACAGAATGGTCTCGCCTTCATGGTAAGCAAACGTCACCTCTTTAAATGCAACGTCCCGATGCCCTTCCGGTGCAGTACGCACGGCACGATCGTCGCTCTCCGGCTCATATTCGAGGATAAGCCGCAATCTCTCGGTTGCCGCCATCACCTTCTGGAGCTGGGAATAGAACGTGGCAAACTGGCTGAAAGGAAACATGATCTGGAACAGAAGCAGGATAAACGATACCAGCTCGCCTGCGCTGAGCGCGCCGGAAGAGACGCGAACGCCGCCGTATCCGATGATGACCACCAGCAGCACAACCATGACCATCGACATCAACGGAATCAGGACCGAGTTGATCCTGGCTTCCTTCATGCCAAAACGATACAGGCTGTCCATATCCTCGTACCCGCTTTTCTCCTCCCTCCGTTCTGCGTTGGAGGCTTTCACCAGGCGGATCTCGCCGATCACCTGGGTCAGCATGGCGGACAGCTGGGCCAGCTGTCCATACATACTGATGGAGATTTTGTACATTTTTCCGCCGATGGGCATTAATATGCCGAACCCGACCGGAACGGCAATCAGGATAATGAGGGTCATCCGCCAATCCAAGTAAAACAATATGGCAACCGCCCCCAAAACGGTCAATAGATTCGAACAAAAAGCAATCAAATGATCCGTGATCAGCGTCTTCACTTCGTTCGTATCGTTGGTCACCCGACTCATCGTTTCTGCCGAGCGATGCTTGTCAAAGAACGGAACCGGCAAAGCCAGCACCTTGGTCCAAAGCCGTTTGCGAATTTTGTTGACCGTCTGGTTCCCGACATAGGCAAGCATATAATAGGAAAGTCCGCTCGCCACAGCCTCCAGCAGGAACAGAACGGCCAGAAAGCCGACCATGCGAATATTAAACGCATCTGCGGCGAAATTATCGATGAGCTGGCCGGTGATGAGCGGGACGATAAGTCCCGTCACCGCCCCGACCAAACTTAATACGATCGCCAGAAAGAGCACCAGCTTCGGAATGCCCGAAGAACGCAGCAGCTTGATAAAATATCGAACCGTGGTTTTTGTTACCTTGCCTTTCTCATCTACGGCTTGCTCCATTCAAACTTCCTCCCTTCTCGTTCAACCCGTCACATATAGATTTCTTTGATAAAGCGGCCGGTAAACGAGGCTTCCACTGCAGCCACTTCTTCGGGCGTTCCTGTCGCCACCAGGGATCCGCCGGCTGCTCCCCCGCCAGGCCCGATATCGATGATCCAATCGGAATTCCAGATCAAATCCAGATTGTGTTCAACCAAAATCACAGTGTTCCCCGCGTCCACCAAGCGGTTCAACAGAACGAGCAGCTGCCGGACATCTCCCGGGTGAAGCCCGGTTGAAGGTTCATCCAACAAATACAGCGTGTGATTCTTCGTTTTTTTGCTCAGTTCCTTGGCCAATTTAATCCGCTGCCCCTCACCGCCGGATAAAGTACTCACCGATTGCCCCCACTTCAAATACCCCAGTCCGACATCGCAGAGCAGTTGGGTCAATTCCATGATTTTCGGTCGATCCTCCAGACTCGACAGACTTTCCTCAATGGTCATATCCAAAATGTCGGAGATGGTGTAACCGTTATAGGTCACGCGCAGAACCTCTTCCTTAAACCGCTTGCCCTTGCAATCCGGACAACGTACTTCCAGCTCCGGAAGGAAGTGCATATGCACGGACACGACGCCAAGGCCTTGGCATGTCTCGCATCGCCCACCTTGCGTGTTAAAGGAAAAGTGCTTGGCCGTCAATTGACTTTCCTTGGCTTCCGGCAAGCTGGCGTACCAGTTTCTGATATGGGTGTAAACATCGGTATACGTAGCAATGTTGGAGCGCTGCATTCGGGATACCGGTGATTGGTCAACCGTAATCAGCTGCCCTACCGATTCCCAACCTGTGATGGCCTTGCAGCCGATTGGAGTTGATTGATCACTTCCGGATTCCGCCAGAAGATCAAACAAAAGCGTGGATTTACCAGATCCCGATACACCTGTCACCGATATGAGACAGCCGAGCGGGAAAGAGGTCGTGATATGTTTCAGATTTCTTAAATGTGCATCCTTGATCGTCAGCAGGCTTCCGTTTCCAGCCCTGCGTCGACTCGGTGCCGTGAGCATCGTGTTATCCCGGAAGTAGGATCCGGTCACGGACTGGGGATTATGGATCAATTCCTCCAGCGTTCCTTGACCGACAACCGTACCGCCCATCGTTCCCGCACCCGGTCCGATATCAATGATATGGTCAGCGGCCCGCATCACTTCTTCGTCATGCTCGATGACGAGCACCGTGTTGCCCAAATCTCTCAGTTGTTTCAGAACCTGGATGAGTCCCCTGGTATCTGTGGGATGCAGTCCCGTTGTCGGTTCGTCCAAAATGTAAAGCACCCCCGTGAGGCCTGATCCCAGAATCGATGCGAGCCGAAGCCTCTGGGCTTCTCCGCCTGACATGGTGACGACCTGCCTCTCCATGGACATGTAACCCAATCCGACATCCATAATACGTTGTAGTCTGACGACGGAATCATGAATGAGCGGTTCCACAATCATTAATTGGTCCGCCGTCAGCTTCTTCAGCAGTGCCTCCATCCAGTTCAAGGCTTCCCCGATCGACCAGGCGTTGACTTCGTTAATGGAGACGCCCTCTATCCGGACGCGGCGGCTGTCCTCCTTGAGCTTCGTTCCGTGGCAGTCCGGACAGACATGCTCATGAAACAGGGAGGCTTCCCCGGACTCGCTCCCCTTCTCCCGGTACCTTCTCCATATTCCGGTAACTACACCCTCGTACTTGCCTTGTCCTACGGACTTCGGCGGCTTCATCTCAGGAAAATGCCGGCTGAACTGCTCGCTCTCAACGCCGAAATACAGGAGATCACGCTGAACCTCGTCATAATCCCGAAGCGGCATGAACTCATCGAATGCGAACCCGTAATACTTGGCTGCCGCTTTCAGAATGCTGGTGTTATAATCGGTAAGAGCGCTGTACCACGTTGCCACCCCGCCGTCTCTTAGGCTTAATTCCGGACGGAACACGGCATCCATGTTCAGACTCACCGTTTGACCGAGTCCGCTGCATGTTACGCATGCGCCTTCCGGCTTGTTAAAGGAAAAATGCGACATCGTCAATTTTTCGAGACCATGGCCGCATCGCCTACAATGAACCGTCTCGTGGGAATCGCTGATCTCTTCCTCATCCGCCAGTCCGTGATAGGCTTCTCCATCCACATGAGGTATCACCGTATCGCCACAGGACGGACAGGTACGTTCACCAAGCTTGGCAAACAGAATTCGAAGCAGCGTGTAGATATCCGTCACCGTTCCGATGGTGGATCTTGGATTCCGGTTCGTAATGTGCTGTCCCACGCTGATCGACGGGGAAAGTCCTTCAATCGAATCCACCTTCGGCTTGCTGACCGAGTCCGACACCATGCCCATGGATTCCATGTACTGCCGCTGGCACTCCCGCTGCAGTGTATCCATTGCGAGCGTCGACTTCCCGGAGCCGGACGGCCCTGTCATGACAACCAGTTTGTACTTCGGGATTTCAAGCGAAACATTCTTCAGGTTGTTCTCCCGGGCACCGCGAATCTTAATCGTTCCTTCCATTTCCAAACCTCCTAAAGTTTTGTGGAGCTGAGCTTCATTGAGAACGAATACTCTTTCATTTTGGAACCTTAGCTCCAATACTTCATTTTACAAACCCATCTTACAACATTGATGCAAGTACAAAATCCCAAACATAAAAAGGTTGATCTATCGCCGCTTTCGATATCAAAAGCCGTCACGGAGCTTTAAGGTTTATGTATAATGTTTGGTGCCGTTTCATTTGTGTATGAACAGCATTGACTATATAATGGGCTACAAATAAGTACTTATCGTATGTTCTGAGGAGAGCGGACCTATGCCGAAAAAAATCGCACCCGAATTTTATTTTATTGGCAACCATCCCGTACTGGATTTCGTCAATACCAAGATTGCTGTCAACGGTCAGCCGCTGGATTTGCTGGATACATTCGATTCTTTACTGGATTGGATGGTGAAGGCGAACCTGCTGTCGGAGGTGGAACGCAACCTGCGCAAGGCGGTATATAACGGCAACGAGGAGGAAGCCGGAATCGTGGAAGCCGCCAGATTGCTACGCGACCACCTCTATCATCTGATTCAGCCGGGCAGTGTGAACGAAACCTCAACGGAGGCCAGTCTGCAGTATGTCAATGGGCTGCTGAAGGAGCAAATCCTTCGCACAACGCTTGTGGCGGAAGGGAACGCGTACAGCCGAAAAAGCCGGATGCTTTTTCGCAAGCCGCTGGATCTGTTGACCCCGGTTGCCGCAGCTGCCGTTGATTTTTTAACCACCCATGACCTGAAATTGGTGAAAAAATGCGAAAATCCGGCGTGTGTGCTTCGCTTTTACGACAATAGCAAAAATAGCACAAGGCGCTGGTGCAGCCCCAAAACATGCGGGAACCGCATGAAGGTCGCTGCCTATCTGGAGCGTCAGAAACAGCAGCAAACGAAGGAATCTTAGATAAACCATCTAAGATTCCTTTTTTAATACCCAAAACAACACTTTAAAGGTTAATAATTAGAATATATAATACCTTTAAATCATTTATGGTGGTTAATAAATCCACAGGGGGTGTTTTTTTCTTATCATTCCGACCAGTCAAAAGGATCTACATAGCAAACGCATCATAAAAAATCGTAGGTTATTCAAGGAGGCGTTTATCGAGTGGAACACAAAATCCAGTATCGCACGGCTCAAATCGAAGGTTTGGACATTTTTTACCGTGAGGCGGGGGCTCCCGGCTCGCCTGTTGTCCTGCTGCTGCATGGTTTCCCGACTTCCAGCCATATGTATCGTCAATTGATTCCGGCCCTTGCCGATCAGTACCATGTAATTGCGCCTGATTATCCGGGATTTGGTTACAGCAGCGCACCAGACCATGATCAGTTCCGGTACAGCTTTGACCATTTCAGTCAGCTCATCGAAGAATTGCTGGCCCAATTAAATATTCGGAGCTTCTACATGTACTTGATGGACTATGGTGCACCCGTCGGGTTCCGGATTGCGGCGCGACATCCCGAGCGAATCCGAGGCCTGATCATTCAGAACGGGAACGCCTATGAGGAGGGGCTCGAAGAATTCTGGAATCCCATCCAAGCATATTGGGAGGACTCCGTGAATCCGGATAAACGCGAGGCCCTGCGCTGGTTAACCAGCATCCAGGCAACGAAGTGGCAATATACGCATGGCGTCCATGATACCTCCCTTATTAGCCCGGACACCTACACGCTGGATCAAGCGCTGCTGGACCGCCCCGGCAACCAGGAGATACAACTTGATTTGTTCTTGGATTACGGATCAAATCCTCCATTGTACCCGGCTTGGCAGCAGTATTTCCGGGATGCGCAGCCACCAACGCTTATTGTATGGGGACAAGGTGACCACATCTTCCCTGAGAACGGGGCCCATCCGTATCTGCGTGATCTGCCCGAGGCCGAGCTTCACATCCTGAAGGATGCCGGGCATTTTGCGTTGGAGTCACATGGACCGGAAATCATCCAATACATTCGCGCATTTTTGGAACGACAATCATCATGACATAGATCAAGACGAGGATCCGCCATTTTCCCGGCAGGCTTTTCATTGAGCCATGCTTCATGATACAATCCCCCAGAAAAAAGGATTCAGGCAGATCCGCATGTGGCAAGGGGGACCATCATGGGTATCAGACCGATTGATATCGCCAAGAAACTGGGGGTTACCACAAGTGCGCTCAAGCACTATGAAAAATGGGGAATTGTCCCTCCTGCGAAGCGTGCTCCGAACGGTTACCGGATATATACCGAGGAGCATGCCGCTTACTTTGAATGCATCAGAGCCATGTTTCCCGGTTTCGGCGTAGACGTTACAAAGCAAGTGATGATCAAACTGCAGGAGAACGAGCTGGATGAAGCACTGTGGATCGTAAGCGAGGTCCAGGCCAATCTGCAGCAGGATAAAATCCTCGCGGAGCGGACCATCCGCATTCTGGAAACCGAGCAGCTTGACGTTGTCGATGCCCGTGGCCGGAAAAGAGAGTTGACTATCGGGGAGGTTGCGGCAGAGACCGGCGTTCCTACCTCGGCCATCCGCCACTGGGAGAAGGAAGGCGTCCTTAATCTGCCCCGGGATCAGGATAACGGCTACCGAAGGTTCGATGGCGCGCAGATCCGTCAGATCATGATCATTCGGATTCTTCGCTCGGCTAATTACCCGCTGGAAGTCATCAAAGATGTACTGCATGAACTCGAGCATCATCAAGTTCATAATGCCAGACGGGTGCTCAAGGACACGCTTGTATACCTCAACTACCGCAACCATAACCAAATACGCGGCGTGCACTATCTATATCAGCTGTGCCAAGTATTGAAGTTAATGTAAGCCCCATTTCCAATTCGCGCTATGGTCTACACATACAAAAAAAACAAACACGAAAGCTCCGTCCGTGTTTGTTTTTTTGTATATTTATTGATCCTTGATAACCTTATGTACTAGAGGGATTTGAAGAGTTTCCCCCGATTATTCCAAGCGATTAGCTCGTTATGGAGTCTGGCATGTTCTTAGCTGTCATGTGCCGTTTGTGGATTAACTTTGATGGAACCGACGGAGGTAGTCAGGGATATTTTCGCTCCGCCGCCGTTTACATCGCTCTGCCCCCGGCTTGCGCCTGTAATCTGTCCCAGCTCGGTCTGCGTATCCAGCGTATATTTCATGGACGGCGCAAACGTAGCCGTGATGCTGCCTGCCGATGTGGTGGCCGTCAGCGTGCTGTCCTTATCGATCTGCTCTAGATCCAGCTTCACGCTGCCCGCTTCGGATACGATCTTGGAATTGCCCGTGATTTCGGTTTTACCGAGCCAAATTTCCCCGGCTCCCAACTGAAGTTCAAAAACTCCCTTCAATTCGTTCAGCCGAATCTTTCCAACATCATTCTTGATGCGGATATGGTGCAGGTCTTCCGGTACTTCGATCACATAATCAATCATGAATCCGGAATCGCCAAATTGCTTCTGCGACCAATCCCATAGACTCTTGCTGGAGTCCTCCCTAGGGTGCGTTCTTAATTCCAGCGTACCGTCGTTGAGCGTAAAAGAAGTGGCCGCCTGCTCCGTAACTTGGGTACGAATATTGTCATTCTTGAAGAAGCTTTCGTTAAACCATACGGTGGTTTTTACTTTGATCTCATTACCGGGTACAGCGATGAGCTCAATATTGCCTACGGCATGGTCGATGGCCAGTCCCTCGGCTGCTCCCGCTTCCTGAGCCGTCGTCAACTCGAACTCTTTCCCTTCCCGCTTTACTTGATCACTGATAGCCAGCGCTGAATCGCCGGCAATATTTCCGACCTGCGCTAGTTTATCAAGCTCCTGATTTAATGCTTCCTCCGCATTATTGGCGGCATCGCATCCCACCAGTACGGCAAATATCAACAGCGATGAGATTTTCACTGCCATCATACTCTGTTTTCTCATAAAAACCTCCACGTCCATTCCTCTTTATGTATATGTCCATTATATCGTGAAGGAAAAAGTTAACACGCTGCCACGGACCAGTTTCTTCCTGGACCTTAGTCTGGGACCCCCCCTCCGTCTTTTGTATGACGCTGCGCGTACGAATCATTCCTCCAACATCATGCGCGGTTCTCATGGCTGGTCTATTCGCAGCACGACCTTCCCCCGAACATGGCCGGACTCCACGATACGATGCGCTTCTGCCGCTTCGCTCAGCGAAAACGTCCGGGACACATGGATCTTCAGTTCCCCTTGTTCATATAATTGAACCAGTTCGGCCAATCGATCCTTGGATCGCTGACTGCGGATCGCGCGAACGCCCAATTCCTCTACCCGATCGAAGGCTACAATCGTGCCGATGCGGCTCCGGTCGCCGACAAGCTCCACCGAAGCCCGCAGCGCTTCTTCCCCGGCGGCATCCAGCGCTGCACTCACTCCCTCGGGGGCTGCAGCCTTGACCCGGTCTACAAGACCTGGGCCATAAACAACAGGAACAGCACCCAGTGAACGAAGATAGTCATGATTTCGCTCGCTTGCCGTTCCGATGACCCGGGCTCCCCAGGCACGAGCGATTTGGACGGCAAAAGAACCGACGCCACCCGCTGCCGCATGAATCAAAACCGTATCCCCGTGACCGACCCCTAACGTCCCAAGTGCCGTATGAGCGGTTTGCCCCGATGCGGTCAAGACACCGGCTTCTTCCCAAGGCATGGAATCCGGTTTGCGTACCACTTGATCTGTGCCGACCACTACATACTCAGCGTAGCAGGCGAGTACAGACCAGCCAATGACGTCCTCTCCAACCGCAAAGCCGGTGACTCCCTCACCTACCTGATCTATCGTTCCGGCGAACTCGTTACCGAGGATTTGCGGCATCCGCAATGTCACGCCGGGCGGTGCCCAGCCGCTCCCCCTGATTCCGCAGTCGGCCGGCTGTACGCCAGCTGTCTTGACGCTAACTCTTACCTGGCCGCTACCGGCCTGAGGATCTTCAAATTCCAAGACACGCAGGACATCCGGCGGTCCAATCGTACGAAACGCAGCGGCTCTCATATCGATCATCCTTTCATGAATCCCTTGATCTTCTTTCTGAGATCATTCTATAATCATCGATAGATAATAAAAAATACAAAATTGTCTATGTATATATATACTGGAGTATATAAGCAAGGGCGGTGGACCGTAATGGAAATGTTACAGCTGAAGTATTTTGTAACCGTAGCAAGACTTGAACATATGACCAAAGCTGCAGAGGAGCTCCATATTGCTCAGCCGGCGCTCAGCAAGACCATTTCCAGACTCGAAGAGGATCTGGGCGCTCCGTTATTTGAACGCCAAGGCCGGCAAATCCGTCTCAATCCGTATGGCAAAGCATTTTTGGCAAAAGCCAAAGCAGCGCTGCAGCTGCTGGAAGAAGGACGGCGGGAAGTCGAGGATCTGGCGGGACTGGAGCATGGGCGCATTCATATGGCCTTATCCAACATGGAACAGCTCCGTGAGCCTTTAAGATTGTTTCTAAGCAAACATCCGAAAGTCAACTTTCATATCATCCAGTCTTCGATGGAGGATATGGTTCAGACCATTGAACATAATGAGGTTGATTTCTTTCTCACTTCCATGCCCATCCGGCACCCGGATATACGCAGTTTGCCTTTGCTCGTCGAAAAGGTGTTCTTAGCCGTTCCCCCTACCCACCGCTTAGCCGGAAAAAATCAAATTCACTTAAGCGAGGCTGCAGGAGAATCGTTTGTCGGTTATAAAGAAGGCCATCCGTATCAGAAGATGAATAATGAGTTTTGCAAACAAGCCGGTTTTCAGCCGAAGATCGTCTGCGAGGTGGAGGATCCCGGAACCATAGCCGATTTGGTCCGTTCCGGATTTGGCGTGGCTTTAATCGGTGAATGCAGAAGCGGCGAGGAATTAAAGCTGACGAAGCTAAGCATTCAGGAGCCTCTGGCCCGCCGCATATTCCAAATTGCATGGCTGGAATCCAGGTACTTGTCCAAGGCCGCGATTTCGTTCCGTGATTTCCTTGTGGAGTATTACGCAGAATCACGGTAAGGGGTCACAAATAACCCCGTTATGGGGACAAAGGGGGTCCCCCCGAAATTTCTTAGATCTTGCGGGAGGACCCCTGCTTGCTGTTAGAAGACACTCCGTGTACGAATCGTTCCTACCATCGCAGTTGCCCCCACATTTCTTGGAATGGTTCTGGGTAAAGACGAACTGTGGGGGTAATGGCGAACACTGACGCTTGTCCGGAATCCTTTTGTCCTCTCCGCTACGCCGTGCAGATTTCTTACTTTTTTAGACGCAAAGAAACCGTTTTTCGGTAAAATGGAGGTGCTATCCAAACGATTAATGGATTTGGAGGAAAATATCCCTCGTCAAAGACAGAAATGGCGGTACAGGGCTGACCTCCCTGGAACCGCCATTCCTTTATTTTTTGCTGTTTTTTCATCCACTGAGCCGTCTCATCGAGTAAGCAGACTTACTAATGGGACGGCCCCTTAGCAACAGGATTGCCAATCAAATCCTATACTCGAATTCCATCATGCCCGTCTCTAATCGTCATCTTATTCAAGCCAACTTGCTACCGCATTTTAACGTCATCGCCATATTGCGCACTGTACGCTCCATATTGGCGGCGGCTTGTCTTATCGCATCGTCCAGGCTGCATACGCCGGGCACGATCGTGAACACCATATCGATGCCATGTTCAAGCACCGCTTCATGCCCGTCCGCAAGCGAGCCCGCGATGCCGATGACCGGCACTCCGTACCGCTTGGCCGTCTTGGCCACGCCCATCGGCGTTTTGCCGTAAATCGTCTGTCCGTCGATGCGGCCTTCTCCCGTAATGACGAGATCCGCATCCTTCACATGCGAAGCCAGCCCCGTCGCTTCGATAACAATATCCACGCCCCGCTTCAACTCAGCGGCCAAAAAAGCGAGCATACCGGCGCCAAGCCCTCCGGCTGCGCCAGCGCCGGGAATCTGGGCCACGTCGCGGCCCAAGCATGCTTGAATCATCGCCGCATAATGGGCGAGATTGCCGTCAAGCTGCTGTACCATGGCCGGATCGGCGCCTTTTTGGGGGCCAAATACGGCCGAGGCGCCGCGCTCTCCGGTCAGCGGGTTATCCACATCGCACGCGGCCACGAAGGCAACCTGCTTCAGCCGCGGATCGGCTCCGCCCGTATCGATGCGGGCAATGCGATGCAGCTCTCCGCCGCCATGGCCAATTTCCGAGCCATGAGCGTCAAGCAGCCGCACCCCGATCGCCTGCGCCATGCCGGCGCCGCCGTCGTTCGTGGCGCTGCCGCCCAAGCCGAGAATAATCGTGCTGACGCCTTCGTTCAGCGCCGACGTAATCAGCTCGCCGGTGCCCCGCGTCGTCGTCGCGAGCGGATTGCGCTGCTCTGGCGGCACAAGCGCTAGTCCCGAGGCGGCCGCCATTTCGATAATCGCGGTCTTTCCGTCACCAAGTATGCCGTAGAACGCGGTCACGGGGGTGCCAAGCGGTCCCGTCACTTCGCGGTGAACCAATCGTCCACCTGTCGCATCCACCAAAGACTGCACCGTGCCCTCCCCGCCGTCAGCCATCGGCACATTGACGATATCCGCTTCGGGATATACGGCGCGCATTCCCTTCTCTATGGCATGACATGCCTCTAATGCGGATAAACTCTCTTTAAATGAATCTGGAGCAATTACAACCTTCATTCTCTCCACTCCCTCTCCATCAGTCTAAACCAACTGCCTGAACCATCATTTTGCCGCAGATTACAAGAACCAGCCGAACACGCCGAACACCAGTGTCGATACGGCGGCCAGAACGAGACCGATTGCGGTCTCATACGGAATAAGACGCAGCCGCTCCTTCATCGCCATATTGACGCTTCCGCCCGTTGCGTGGAAGAAGCTGCCGTGCGGCATATGGTCAAAGACGGTCGCCCCGGCGTGAATCATCGCCGCAGCCCCCAGGGAAGCAACGCCAAGCCCCATAATCGTCGAGCCGAACACCGAGCTGGCAACCGCGGTACCGGCTGTTGTCGAAGCGGTGGCCAAGGACATGAACGCGCCGCTGATCGGCGCAAGCAAGTAAGCCGGCAAGCCGGAGGTGGCCAGACTGTCGATGATGACATCCTTCAATTGCGAATTCGATATAATGCCTGCCAACGTCCCCGTGCCGAGCAGCATGATAGCCACGCCCGACATTTTGCCCAAGCCCGATACCGCAAATTGATTGATCTGCTTGATGCGGCCCATGCACAAGGCGCCAACGAGGCCGCCGACCGGCAGCGCGATAACCGGATCGATGACGATGCCGGCCAGCGGGCGCAGTGCCAACAGCACAATCGCCGTGATCGGAGCCATCATCGCCGCCAGGAAGCTCGGAAGCTGCTGAGCGCCGTCGTCTACGCTTTCCTGGCCCGTGATCTTCGTTCCCTTTTTGGACAGGCGCTTCGCGATCAGATAAGTGGCAAAAAGCCCAAGGACAGCCGGTATGATTCCTGCCATCATCATCGATGTCAGTGGAATATTGAATGCCTCTGCCGCCGAGATGGCGTTCGGATTCGGCGACATAATGTTGCCGGCCTTCCCACCGCCGATCATGGCAAGCAATATCGCCATGCGGGACAAGTCGGCGCGCTGCGCAATCGCGATCGCAATCGGCGCCACCGTAATGACCGCGACGTCGATAAATACGCCGACCGCCGTCAGTACCATCGTCGCGAACGCCAGCGCAAACAGCGCACGCGTCTCGCCGACCTTGCGGACCAACGTTTCGGCAATCGTCTTCGCGCCGCCCGATTCAATCAGGACGCCGGCAAGCACGCCGGCTGCCAGGATGCGCAGCACGGCCGGAATCATGCCCTTCGCGCCCTCCATCATCAAATTCACCGAATCAACCAGCCCGATTCCGCCGACGACCCCCCCGGCAAGTGCCCCAATCATCATGCCATAGGCCGGAGGGACTTTACGCAATATAAGCACAATCGCCACAACCAATGCCGTCAAAGCACCAAGTACAGTTACAGATACGTCCATAGTCAAGGCCCCCTAATGTGTTGTCTCCATTCGTTATACTATAACTGTACCTGTAATGTGAAAGCGCTTCATCATGCATAAAAATGAAATAAAGCGCTTTATAGAACATGTTTTTTGTTCAAATGCACAAATCATGCATGTTCCTTCCAGACGCCGTCACTCTCCGGCTTCCTCTCTTCTTAGCGCGCTTAGCCAGCGGGCCGTCATCAGCGTATATAAATCGCGAAAATGCTTCGGGTCTTTGCCGGTCGCCTCATGAATGCGCTGCAGCCGGTAGCGAAGCGTATTCCGATGAATCGACAGCCGCTCGGCGATGCGCTGCTGCTCGCCGTTCTCATCATAATAGGCCACCAGCGTCTGCTGCAGTTCCCCGCTCTTATCCTCCTGCGCGAATCGCCACCATAGCCGCTTCAGCTCTTCCACCACCCACGAGGGCGTAACGTTCGCTGCCACGGTCTCATTCGGCATATCTTCACTGTAGTATACCGTCTGCTCCGGGAATATCGCCTGGCCTGCCCGCATCGTATCTTGCGCGGAACGGTAAGACGCGATTAAGCCGTCGATGCCGGAATACGCCTTGCCAACCGCAATGCGGAGCGGTGCAATCCGCTTCTCCTCCAGCAGCCTGCGAATGTGGCGGATGCCTTCGCATATATCGGTGTTCGGCTCCCGCGGATGGAGATGGGGCTTATACAACACGATTTGGCGCGTATTGCGAATGGCGATCAGGTCGATGGCGGGCCGACCCTCCAATATTTCAACCACCTGCTTGAGCGTAGACAATGAATTCGCGTCCTGCGCACCGGTCAGCTCCATAATGCATGCAACCCGCGCCTTATCCGGATGGAAGCCAATCCGTTCCGCCTGGAGGCGCAGCATGGCGTTATCCTTGCCGTCCGCATGAATGACGGACTGAAGGAAATCCTCCTTCATCCGCTTATCCCATTGGGCTTTTTCCAGCAGATCTGCTTGCTCCAAGTACATTTCCGCCGTCATTTTCACCAGCTCGCCGTACTTGGTCACCTCGTTCGGATCGCCGGTAATGCCAATGACCCCAACAACTTCGCCCTGGAAGTGAATGGCCAGATTCGTTCCGGGCAGCACCCCTTGCAGCTTGCGCGCGCTTTCCTCGTCAATCTCGAAGCGACCTTTCCTCTCAATCGCAATGAGCGCCCCTTCATGCTTCTGATATAAGCGCGAGCGGTCGCCAGAACCGATAATCCGCCCCCGTTCATCCATGACGTTCACATTATAATGAATCACTTGCATCGTCCGCGTTACAATTTCTTGCGCCAATTCCTTCGTCAATCTGCTCATCTTGTCTATCCCCTGTCTATGTCCGCCACGATATGAAAAAACGCCCTCCATCCGATAAGCGCGATTAATCGCATTCATCCGGGATAGGGGCATTCAGTTTCGAATAACGTTATATACGCCCTAAATGTGAGTGTTAACACAAGAGGAAGGGAATTTCCTCACGAAGTAGCTGTTATTCGGTGAGGTACTCTAATTAACGGTTATTTTGTCTGAGTATACGCTTTCGCGTTTCTTTTGTAAACTCAAACACCACCAGTATAGCCTCAAGAGAACGTAGGTAATCATGATTCCGTCGCTTGCGGTTGAGGTGGGTTTCTATCTAACCTCAATGCCAATCAAATACCCGGGTATACACAGGTTGCCTTTACTCAATGAAGAGGTGTATCTCGCTGCTCCTCACCCACCGTTTAGCCCTGGCTCCACATCTATACTACTTCACGGTACGGTTATAATCCTGGATTTTGGTCGTAATTTCTTTCGCTGCGTCGTCCAAGGCCTGCTGTGGTGACTTTTTATTGTTCAGTACCTCCTCAATCGCACCTTCCACAATCTGTCTTGCCTCGGGGAATACGCCCATCACCGCCCCCTGGGTCGCTTTAACCAGCTTCGTCTGGTGCAGCTGATCAATGGCCGTTTGGAATTGCGGGAATTTCTTCAGATTCTCCTTCACGCTTTCTTCTTCATACGCCTTCGTGGTAATCGGGAAGTACCCGGTATTGATATGCCAGTATGCCTGCTCCGATGGGGAGGTTAAAAATTTAATAAACTCCCATGCCGCTTTTTGCTCTGCTTCAGGACGGCTGTTCATCATCCAGAGGCTTGCTCCGCCCACGATAACGCCGCCTTCTCCCGCTCCTTCCGGCTTCGGAAGGAAGCCTGTGCCTACTTCAAATTTGCCTTCCGCGCTATCCACAAGTCCCTTCAAGGCTGCGGTTGAGTCCAGGATCATGGCGACCTGACCGGCCGAAAAGGCCTTCTTGGAATCATCGGTTTTACGTCCCAGATTATTGGCTGCCTTGGAATCGATCAGATCCTTCCACCAAGTCAGCACCTTCACGCCAGGCTCGGTATTGACAAGCGACTCGGTCGCCAAATCGTCTCTGCCATTGCCGTTGTTCACATACTCCGCACCCTGATTGGCAAACAACTGCTCCATAAACCAGCCGTATATGGCAAAATTCGCTCCAACCGCCTTCCCTTTTTTCGATATCGTGTCTGCCGCGATTTTCAGTTCTTCAAACGTCTGGGGCGGACTTTCCGGATCGAGCCCTGCATCCTTGAACAGGTCTTTATTGTAATACAGTATCGGATTAGAGGAGTTGAAAGGCATGGAATACAGCTTATCCTCAAACGTATAATACCCGCTGATGTTAGGCTCTAGCTGCGACACATCCCACTGATCCGCATCGATGAACTCCTGCATGGGTGTAATTAGTTTGGAATCGATCATAAACCGGCTGCCGATCTCGTACATCTGGACCACGGACGGTCCCTCGTTTGTACCCATCGACGCCTTCAGTTTACTTAACAGGTCATCATAGGTTCCCTGATATACCGCCTCTACCTGCACCTTGTCCTGCGAAGCGTTAAAGTTAGCGACTAATTGATCAACCACCTTGGTTGTCGCGCCTCCCATCGCATGCCAGAACACCACTTTTTGAGTGCCGGCATCGGTCTTTGGTACGGGATCCCCCCCTTTTTCAGACTCCTCGCCCATGTTAATGTTACATGCGCTAAGCAGCAGCATGATCGCAGCTAACACGATACTAACCAGCCTCGTTCTTCTTTTCATCCGCGATTCCCTCCCCTTTCGTTCGTAAAATGTTTCCTATGATAAACCTGCCTATGACAGGCCAACCACCGCACTAACCTTTCAACGCACCAGCGGTAATTCCTCGCACCAATTGTTTAACGCCAAATGCCAGCAGCACAAAGGAAGGGATCAGCACTATGGTCACGCCGGCCAGAATCAGGTTCCATGACATCACCTCAGCATGCTGCAGCATAGCCACCCCGATCTGCACGGTTCGCATCGAGGCCTGGTTCGTGATCAAAAGCGGCCACAAGAAGTGATTCCAGTGCGTCAGAAAGGTATACACCGCCAAGGTAGCAATGGAAGACCGGGACAACGGCAGCACCATGGACAGATAACTGAGGATATGACCGCACCCGTCGATTTTCGCCGCATCAAACAGCTCACGCGGGAGCTGCAGAAAAAACTGGCGCAGCAAAAACACGCCAAAAGCCCCTGCCATAAACGGCACAATCAATCCCTGGTAGCTGTCCATCCAGCCCCAATCCTTAATAGTCAGATAATTGGGAATAATCGTGACTTCCCAAGGAATCATCATCGTTGACAAGAAAAGTCCGAACAGCAGTGTCTTGCCCTTAAAATTCAGAAATGCAAACGCATATGCGGCCAGACTCGATGTAATGACCTGACTGATCATGATGGCCGACGAGACGATGAAGCTGTTCAGAATAAAGCGAATAATCGGAAAGCCGGAGATGGCCTCCGTAAAATTGCCCAGATAAAAGCTCGACGGGAAGAGCGGCGGTGGAAAATTAGCGACCTCCTTCTCGGTCATAAAGGATGAGAACACCGTAAAGATGAGCGGATATAACACAATCAAAGACAGGAGGATGAGCAGCAGATAGGTGAACAGGGACGTGATTCCGCGCAGGGTCATTGGTAATGCACCTTCTTTTCCAGAACTTTAAACTGCAGCAGCGTAAGGAGCAGAATAATCGCAAACAGGATCAGTGCCTGTGCGCTGCCGATGCTAAACCGGAAATTGACGAAGGCATCCTGATAAATGGAGTAAACCATGACATTGGTGGAGTTGATCGGGCCACCCTTGGTCAGGATGTGAATTTGTCCGAATGCTTGAAATGCACCGATAACCGATACAATCAAAGCAAAGAAAATCGTGGGTGACAGCAGCGGCAGCACGATTTGGATAAAGGTCCGGATCGGCCCGGAGCCGTCCATTTTAGCGCTCTCGTATATTTCCTCCGGAACTCCCTGTAAACCGCTGGACAGCACAATAAACAGAAACCCCATGTTCATCCAGATCGTCATGATCGAGATCGAGATCAGAGCCCAGGAAGGATCGGTTAACCAAGGGATCGGCCCGAGATGAACGAGGCTTAGAAAATAGTTCAGCATGCCCGCCGTAGGATGAAACAGCAGGAACCATATAATCGAGCCGGTCCCGACGGAAATGACAATCGGCAATGAGAAGACAAACTGAAACACCTTCATCCCTCGCAGCTTGTTGTGGGTAATGGCGGCAAGAAACAGTGACCATATCAGGGAGGTGGGCACGGTAAACACAATAAACATCAGCGTTACGCCTAGATTCTTATAGAATGATTCGGTTGATAGAAGCCGGATAAAATTCTCCAACCATACAAATTCAACAACCTGACCCCGCGGATCCGTTATCGTCATGCTGAGATAAACCGATTTCAGCATCGGGTAGAACAGGAACATCATAAACAAGATGATGGAGGGTGCCAGAAATCCATAGGCTAAAGCATGCTCACCCTAGAGCCTTTTTCTTATCGCTGCGCTTTTAGGTTTCTTGCTGTGTAAAACGCTTTCATTATTAGACAACCGACATTCCCCTTTCTTCGAAAATTTCGCTCTGCCATTCGAGAAGACGCGAGGATTCGTAAAAAAGAGAACAAAAAAAACACATAAACTGCATGCCGAAAAACAGGCAAGCAATTGATGTGATTCTCCTCTTCTCCATCACATAGGCAGCATGCTTTATACAAATCCTCCCTTCATTATTATCAATAACAATGAAAATTTAGAACATTCCATGCCTTGATATTTCGAGGGTTGACAATACCTGGGAATCGATTATACTCTTGAGTAAACACTCAGTAAATTAAATTCATCATGTAATCAAAAAAGGAAGCCATCTGCCTATGCCTACAACAAGCAAACGAAATGCCAAGAAGGAACGGATATTGAACGCCGCTCTGAAGCTGTTCTCGCAGCAGGGATTTCATGCGACGACAACCAAAGAGATTGCTTCTGAAAGCGGCGTTGCCGAAGGGCTAATCTTCTACCACTTCGGAGATAAGCGGAAGCTGCTGCTCTACCTCGTGAACAATTTTTCCTTTGTTGCGCAGCTTCAAGAGGATGCGGGTGAACTGTCGAAGCTTCCTGCGGAGGAAGCCCTGTTTCAATACGGCTTAGCGTACCTCGGGTTCCTCAGGACGAACATGGATTATCTGATGCTCATTTGGTCACCTGAACTCATAAGGGATGCCGAGGTATCCAATGAGGTGTCCCGGCTGATCGAAGGTTTTGGGACCACAGGCAGCAGCATACTCAAACAGGCGGCGGGATCGAAGGATCAACCGGAACAAACGATTCAGGTTGCGATGATGATGCAGACCTCCTCCATCCTGGTCTATTGCATGCTCCATTCCCGTTTCGGGCAGGAAGCGCTCCCGCTCGGGGACGAATCCTATATTCGCGAGCTCGTCCGGCTGCTGATGCACGGTTTTAATGAAGAATCCTAAGTCGCGATGTTCATCTCAGGAAGGATCGAATAGAAAAGCTGATCGCAGAACAGAAAGATCCTCTCTGCATCAGCTTCTTTTGTCCACTGAATTTGAGTGTTTACTCAATTTATATCCGTATCGCTAATATTGTTAGATGGAAGGGAGAAATGAGGATCATGCTGTCCATCATGCCAGATTGGAGTTTCGCCATGATGTTGTGGCTGCTGCCGGTTGTATTTTTCATTCACGATGGAGAAGAGATCGCCACGATGGAATGGTGGCTAAGGAAGAACAAGAATAACCCCAGGGTCTCCCCATTCTCGCCTGTTTCCATTCCATGGGATAAACACATTACCCTGCAATTCACATTTGCCGTCCTGCTGATCGGCTTCATTCTCACAAGCGTAACGGCCTTTACAGCTCTTAACTTCGAAAGCAGCAGCCCATTCAATGCGCTGTTCGCGGGCTTTGTTACGGTGTTCCTGCTGGATGGCGTGAAACACGTGGGAGCATCGATCGCCCTGTGGGCATACACCCCGGGTGTCATTACTGCCGCCATCCTTGAAATTCCGTACGGGATATATGCGCTCTATCGCCTGCTTCATGCAGACATCATCAATATGACTTCACTCGCCCTCGGAACCATCATCGCCCTGCCGATCACCCTGGTGCTGGTATGGACGGGTCTCACGCTTGGAAAACGTATTGCACCTTTCCGCCAAGACATGTAGAGCATTCCTTCCATGTTCCGACAATAAAAAAATGCTTCCGGACTTCTTCATCCGGAAGCATGCTTCTTCTCACTCTTTCGCGAATCCTACAAGCTCCAATCGCGCCTAGGCTTATAACCTGCCTTCTCCAGGAATTCCCGCTCCGTCTCCGGACCAAGACCCTGAATACCCACCTTGGCGCTCATCGACGTAATCAGCATCCGGCTGGCCACTTCCAACGTTTGCAGGGCCATCCGCGCTTCGCGAATGGTCGTATCGTACACAACCACGCCATGGTTCTCCAGCAGCAGCACATTGGCGAGCTTGGCCTTATCCTGAACGCCCTCGCCCAGCGCGTCACTGCCCGGATGATAATAAGGCACCCGTTCGATTCGCTCCAGATAATACATGGTCTCTACGAACATGTTGGACGGGAGCTCCAGATCGGAGCAGGCAATAAGTGTTGTATAGAACGGAGAAGCATGGAGCACTGCGCCGATCTCCGGACGGCTCTCGTAAATCGCCCGATGCATCGGTGTTTCTTTGGACGGTTTGCGCCCCTCTGCTCCATATACATTTCCGGACAGATCACATTCGATCAGGTCCGATTCTTCCAGTTCGCCAAGGAAAGTCCCGCTGGCCGTAACCACATAACGGTCCCCTTCCGTTCTGGCGGAGATATTCCCCGCATTACCCCACGCGAGGTCATATTGCATCATATATTTGCCGGTATGCTGCAGTTCTTTTCTAATCGTTTCCGCGCTAGCCATGATATCTGCCTCCTGTATTTCAGCGTTTATTCTACTTCAAATTTAACCACTCATTTGACGAGCTCGACCCGTACTGCTATTTACCGCCTAACAAGTTCGGCAGGAACATCGACAATTGCGGAAGATACGTGATCAGCAACAGGTCAATGATCAACACAATATAGAACGGCACCATCCCCTTTGTGATCTGATCCAGTCGGATCTTCGCGATCTGGGCCGATATGAACAGATTGATGCCGAGCGGCGGCGTGCACATCCCGATTGCCAGGTTGACGATCATAATGATACCGAAATGCGTCGGGTCAATCCCGAATTCAGCTGCTACCGGCGCCAGCAGAGGGGCCAGGATGATGATCGACGCATTGGATTCCATGAACATGCCCACGATGAGCAGGAACACGTTGACCAGCAGCAGGAACACAATCGGATTATCGGATATGTTCACGAAGAAACCTGCAACCGCCTGCGGAATTCCTTCACGCGTCATGATCCAGCTGAACAACCCGGCGCTTGCAATGATGAACATGATCACGGATGTTGTTATCGTGGATTGCGTCAGAATGTTAATCAGCTTGGAGAATTTAATCTCTTTATATACGAATACGCCGACAATGAATGCGTACGCTACGGCAACGCCGGCAGCCTCGGTCGGCGTAAAGATACCGCCGTAAATTCCGCCAAGAATAATGATCGGCATCAGGACGGCCCAGAAGGATTCCTTAAAGGCCTGCCATACTTCTGTCGGCGTCTTTCTCTTCTCGCGAGCATAGCCTTTTCGTTTCGCAATAATATAAACGGCAATCATAAGCGATAAACCAATCATAATTCCCGGAATGAGACCCGCCATAAACAGATCGCCGATGGAAGTTTCGGCAGCTACCCCGTATAGAATCAACGGAATGCTCGGCGGAATGATAACCCCCAACTCACCGGACGTCGCTTGAAGGGCACCCGTAAAGTTCTTGTGATACCCCCGGGAGATCATGGCCGGAATCAGGATACTGCCCAGCGCCGCGGTTGCCGCGGCGGAAGAACCCGATATAGCGGCAAAAAACATCGAGGTTACAATCGTTACAAGTCCGAGTCCGCCAGGCAAATGGCCTGTAAGCGCATTCGCCAGGTTCACCAGTCGTCTTGAAATCCCGCCAAATTCCATCAAGGTACCCGCGAACACGAAGAACGGAATCGCCATGAGCGGGAATGAATCCGTTGACGTGAACGAGCGCTGTACGAGTACAAGGAGCGGCGTGCCGCCTTCCCACCAGATCGCTACCGCCGACGCCATCCCCATCGATACGGCAATTGGGACACTGATGGCGAAGAAAAGGATCAGACATCCGAATAGTACGATAGGCATTATAATCCTTCCTCCTTCGCTGGCGGTATGGTATCGGAAACGATCGTTTCCAGAATGACCGCTACCGCATTCATGATGAGCAGCACCGCTCCAATCGGAATAGCTGCATAAGGAACCGACATGCTAAGCCCCATCGCTGCTGACGATTGTACGGAGACCCGGCCCAGAATATCGATGCCCTGGACCAGCAAAAGAACGAAAAACACGATGCATATCGCCATGACGGTGATTCGAATCACCTTTCGGTTGACTTCACTCACCAGCTCCGGCAGCAGCTCGATCGCTACCAGCCGATGATGGCGCAGCGCCAGCGAGGAACCCAGGAATACAAGGTAAACCATCAAGTATCTGGCAAGCTCTTCGGACCAGTGAAGCGGATATCCGACAATCCGGTATATAATCTGCATGATAATCAGGATGGACATGACACCCAGGATCATGGCCACTGCGATGCCCACGAGTTTGTTGAGCGTATCGATCGCTTTTAATGTCTGCCGCATGGCTTATCCCCCCTCTTGAAGAAAAAATAGTTATGGCGTGTTGATGATTTTGTCGTACAGCTCTCTTCCGTACATGTTGGCAAAGCGTTCATGCACCGATTTGGCTGCCGCCTCGAACGGTCCCTTATCCACTTCCACAAACTCCGTACCGAATTCCTTAAGCTCATTGATGATCTGCTCTTCTTGTTCAAAGACCAGCTGATTCTCGTATTCCGTCGCTTCCTTGGCCGCTTCTTCAATAGCCTGCCGCTGAGACTCATTCAAGCGTTGATACGTCACTTCGCTCATCGCGAGCATCACGTAACCGTATACATGATCGGTCATCATCATATATTTCTGCACTTCCTGAATCTTGGAGCTGGCCGTAAAAGCAACCGGATTCTCCTGCGCGTCAATAACCCCGGTTTGCAGCGATGAATAGACTTCGCCAAAGGCCATCGGCGTCGGCGTCGCGCCCATCGCTTCCCAAGCCGCAATGGAAGCCGGAATTTCCGGCACGCGGATTTTCAAACCGCGCAGATCGCTTGGCGTTTCAATCTTCTTGTTGGCGGTCAGCTCGCGCGGGGTTCTCATCCAGAACTCCAGACCGCGGACCTCGGCATTGTCGAGCAAGCTCTGCTTCAGTTCATCGCCGACATCCCCATAGAGCACATTCTCCAAATGCTGCTTGTCCCGGAACAAATACGGCAGCTCCAAGATGGCATAAGGACTGTAGAAATTCGATAACACGCCCGCCGGCAGCGCAAAATCCACCGATCCGATCTGCATCCCTTCGATCAGGTCACGGTCATTCCCGAGCATCGAGCTGGCATACACCTCTACCTCGATCTCGCCGCCCGTTTTTTCCTTCACCAATTCCGCAAATTTGAGCGCGCCCAGATGCCACGGATCGGATTCGCCCGTAATATGACCGAGCCTCAGCTTCATCGGGCCCTCATCCGTATTCGGCTTCGTCATAAATAAAGCGCTTACAATGAGCAGTGCAGCCACCATGACAACTGCGAGTCTTTTCCACATTTGTCGTTCCCCCAATCTGATATGAAGTTCCTGCAGCCTCCGCCGCTAGAAGCAGAAGCTGCGGGGAAATGTTGATTATGAAAAGGTGACGATGACCTTCAGGGACGAATCTTCCTTCTTGTCTACCAGGCGGAACCCTTCCGCTGCATCTTCATAAGACAGTCGGTGGGATATGACGGCTTTGACGTCCACCGCTCCGCTGGCTAATAAATCGATGGCCGATATGGTATCCTCGCGCGTATACGTCATGCAGCCCACGATTTCCTTCTCGGTTTGCTGCAGATTCACGATATCGAAGGTTTGCGTGCCATGGAACATCGCTATCGTTACGCAGCGGCCGCCTTTGCGAAGCAAGGCAAGGGCATCATCCACGATCCCGGGAACCCCGGCTGCAATCAGCACCTTATCAAATTCGCCATCGATTTCCGACTTGGCTTCCTCGGTCCAACGTTCCTTGCCGCGGATGTTTAAGGTGTGAGTAGCCCCCATCTCCTTCGCCGATTCAAGCGCATAATCCATGACGTCCGTCACCATGAGCGTTGTAGCGCCGGCAGCCTTCGCAGCCGTCATGGCGAGCAGCCCGATCGGTCCGGCACCGAGAATGGCGACCTTGTCTCCGACTTCGATCCCGGCTTTGCGTACCGCATGGACCCCTACCGCGAAGGGCTCAACCAGCACGCCCAGCTCATGGTCCAGCTGATCCGGCAGTTTGAAGACGCATGCTTCCGGCGCCGCAAAATACTCCGCCATCGAACCGTACCAGCCCTTCAGGCCCGGTGCTCCCCGCTCCGCGCAGTAATTCGTTCTACCCGTCAGGCAGTAATCGCATTTGCCGCAGCCGACCTGGGGCTCCACGGTTACCCGATCGCCGATCCGGAAGGATGTGACGTCCTTGCCCACCTTCACGATTTCGCCGGACACTTCGTGGCCGATAATGACAGGCGGCTTCCGAAACAGGTGCAGTCCTTTGTAGGTATGAATATCCGAGCCGCAAATGCCGGCTGCTTTTACCTGGATCAGCACCTCACCTGCCCCGATCTCCGGTATGTCCACGTCTTTAACGACAACTTTGTACGCATCCTCCACATATACAGCCTTCATTGTCTCTCCCCCTTGATGTAATTCAAAATCGCGGTGTGATCCCGTATCTCTCTGTTATATAAATAGCGCTTGCTTTGATTCCTGCAGATGCTTGCGCATCACGTCGGCGCTGCTCTCCTTGCCGGTTTTCAAGGCTTCATAGATCTTCCAGTGATCCTCCAGGAACTTCTCCATCCGGTGCGGATCCTTCCGCAGATGCCGCCGGGTGATTCGCTGAAGATGATCATGGTAGTTCAGCAGCACCCGGTGGATTTCCTGATTGCCCGTGCACTCGCATATGATCAGGTGGAAATCATGGTCGGCCTGGGCGAAATTCTTGACGTCGAGCCGGCTGACGATATCGGCAGTTTCGGCTAAATTGCTCTCCAGCTCCTGCTCCTGCTCCGGCGTCAGTCTGGATTCGACCTGCTGGCAGTTGAACGTCTCCAGCGCGATCCGAAGATCGTAGATATCCACGATCCGGTTCACGGATAAATCATTGATGATAATGCCCTGCTTCGAGGAGACCGTGACAAAGCCCTCAGCTTCCAGCCGCGTCAACGCTGCTTTAATCGGCGTCTTGCTCATCCCCAGCAGCTCAATCAATTCCCGCTCGGACAAGAATCGTCCCGGCTCAAACTTCTCGTTCAGAATGCTTTCCTTGATTTCATTGTAGGCCACGTCTTTTAACAGAAGAGAAGAAGTGGTCCCTTTGCTTTTATCCATCATCATTCGTTGATTCTCCTATCTTGGCTATTGATCCCGTGCTATTGATCCGGTTCAGGGAATCCGGCATCCCGTACTTTGATAAAATAATCCGGCGATCCCAGCTGCCCGCCCTTGAGGGCTAATTCCAGACCGTCAAGGCCGGCGTCATCCGAATATACCCTGCACAGCGGAGCCCCGGGGGACACGTCCCATATCATCTCCAGCCCGTAGGCGCCCATTTCGCTGGTGACAAAACCGGAGGTATCTCCTCCAGCGACGACAATCCGGCGGAGCCTGGCTTGATCCATGACCCGCTTCGTTAACTTCCCGAGGCTTCTGCCGATAAACTCGCCCGCTTCGGCTCCGATCAGTCCCATGGCCTTCAGCCGCGTTCGCGTCTCACCGATCGCTTCATCCTCCGGGCCAAGCGCCGTATAGAGCACCACGCTTTGTCCCTCGGCGAGAATGTCTACAGCTTGCTGAACAAGTTCCGACTGGGCAGTATCATGGGTATCCTCGATCACGTCTGGCGTAATGCGAATGCCGCGGAACCCTGCAGCTATCGCCCGCTCAATCTGAAGCCGACTGACCGGCGAGGCACTCCCGGACACCACCAGAATCGTATCGGTAGGCCGGACCGGCGCTTTGGCCGTGCTATCCTCCAGCGAAGGGGAAGCAAGTCCAAGCTCATCCCAATGGGCGGCCAAGGCGTATTCGACGCCGGACGAACCGACAACGAATGCCCCCGCCCCTTCCGGCTTGTCCTGAATCAGCTGCCCGCAACGCTTGAGCCTGTCCTCATCCAGCGCATCGAACAGCAGAATTCCCGGCTTCTCTCCCAGTTTATCACGATAACGGCCAAGAACCGCATCCTGGTCTCCATCCAATTCGACAATATCCATCAAAGAAATCGTATCGGCCGTCTGCGCCGCCAGATGAAGACGCAGATCCGCCTCATGCATCGGCGTGGAAGGATGCTGCGACATGACGGGATGCCGGTCCAAGCGGTACACCGTATCCTGCATTTTCGCAAAATGCTGGCCGAACAGCGTATAGCGTCCTAAGCGGGGGGCTCCGACCAGCAGCGGAACCGTAACCTGATCGGGAAAATAGTTTCTTGCCACCCCGATTGCGCGGCCGATACTGCCAACCTCCGGTGAAGAATCGAAGGTGGAGCATGTCTTATAGTGAACGAGCGGCGCACCGCTCATGGACAGCTTCTCAAACACCGGCCGGAGCTCGGTCTCCATATCCTCCGGGGATTTGGCTCTGCTGGTACCCGCTACCCCTATGCAGCGCAGGCCTACAAACTTCTTAAGCCGATCAAGCGAAGGAGCTTCCAAAAACAGCACCGTGCGGTAACCGCTTCGGGCCAGCGCCTCCATCGCATCCGTCGAGCCCGTGAAATCATCGCCATAGAAAGCAAGCAGCAGCTCATTGTGGTTCATGCGTGTCCCTCCTGAATCTATGATAGATCTATCATAGATCTATTTGAGACTTATTGTATGTGCAGCGCTTTCAAATGTCAACTGTCTTATCGATTTGAAGTGAGATATGTCATTGCGAAACCCGCCATGGAATGACCTCGCATTCCTCAACATATTAGCCAAGCGCTGGCTCATAAACTTAATGGATAGCAGTTTAACCGGATAGGTTACGTAAAAACCATATGGAGGGAGATGCAGATTGATGGAGGATCAGAACCGGAACAGAGGAACTCATGACCGCATACCACAGCCGATACGCAGCGACGGAGCAGGCGGGCCGGACTATGGCCCTCGGGATGTGATGAGGGATATCGAGAATCCCGACATGCTTGTGCCACCGGCCACGGATGCGGGCTTGATGCCCAATCTGAAAATGTCGTTCTCCGACACGCATATGCAGTTGAATCATGGCGGCTGGTCGCGGGAGATTACCGTACGGGACCTGCCGATTGCTACCACGTTGGCGGGCGTCAATATGAGCCTCACGCCCGGCGGCGTTCGGGAGCTTCATTGGCATCAGCAGGCCGAGTGGGCCTATATGATCTGGGGCAGTGCAAGAATTACGGCAATGGATGCAAGCGGTAGAAATTTCATCGCGGATGTGGGGCCCGGCGATCTGTGGTATTTTCCTGCCGGTCTCCCCCACTCGATCCAGGGACTCGAGGAAGGCTGTGAATTCCTGCTGGTTTTTGACGACGGCCACTTCTCGGACCTGAACACCTTATCGATCTCCGACTGGTTTGCCCATACGCCCAAGGATGTGCTGTCCGCCAACTTCGGCGTTCCGGAGAACGCTTTTGACCTTATCCCGAAGGAACAGGTTTATATTTTTCAGGATCAGGTGCCAGGTTCGCTTGAAAGCCAGGAGGTCCAATCCCCTTACGGAACAGTGCCGCTGAGTTTCAAGCACCGGCTGCTGGCGCAAGAACCGATCATAACCCCTGGCGGAAGCGTAAGAATCGTGGATTCCAGCAATTTTCCGATCTCCAAAACCGTTGCAGCCGCGCTCGTTGAGATCAAACCGGGCGCCATGAGGGAGCTTCATTGGCATCCCAATCAGGATGAATGGCAGTATTACCTGGCCGGACAAGGACGCATGACCGTGTTTGCCGGCAATGGATCGGCGCGGACCTTTGATTACAGAGCCGGTGATGTGGGATATGTCCCCTTTGCCTTCGGCCACTACATACAGAACACGGGCACCGAATCCTTATGGTTTCTGGAAATGTTCAGAAGCGACCGGTTCGAGGATGTTTCCTTGAATCAATGGATGGCCTTGACCCCTCGGGACCTGGTCCAGGATAACCTGAGAGTCGGAACCGAAGTCACCGATGCTTTGCGCAAGGAAAAGTGGCCTGTCGTGAAATATCCGGGATATTCGTATTACCCGAGGTAAGTTCTAGCCTCCCCCTTTGATCGAGGACATTGCCTGTTCGATTAAACGTCATGCAGACCGGCCAAGAGGATTTTATTCCAAGGCCGTCTGCCTTTTCCGTCATACGGACATTTGACTTTTCTTTACTCCTGCCATATAGTTCATTAATGAAACTATTTCATACGTGAACTATTCGAAAGGAGAACTATTGTTGAACGACAAGGCAAAGCAATGGATCGACCGATATGTGGATGTCTACCTGCTGGTCACTCGGCGGATTAACGCCCAGATTCGGGAACATCTCGGTGAAGATCTGACCAATGACCAGTTTCAGGTTGTGCGCATCATCAACAGCATGGATCACTGTACTTCATCCCATCTGGCGGAAACGCTTGCCGTCGGCAAGAGCTCGATTACCGCTATCGTCAATCGTCTCGTGGATGCCGGCATTATTGACAGAACCCGGGACGAAGCAGATCGCAGGCTGGTTTATCTGACTTTAACGGAATACGGACATACGATTTTTGAATCTGCCCAGGAGCAGATGAGGGAGATCATCTCCCCTTACCTGCAGCATTTTGAAGAAAAAGATATCGAAATGTTTATCTCGATGTTCGAGAAACTGGGGCAATTGATGTTGGAATCAGGGGGGAGAAAGAATTGAAAGCCATACTGAAAGCAAGATGGGCCATTATCGTGCTGTGGCTGGCAGCCGCAGTCGTGCTGTTTTTGTTCGCGCCATCCATGTCGGACTTGGTGCGGGAGAAAGGGCAATTATCCGTACCGGACGGTTACACCTCTTCACGCGCTGCTGAAATTCTCAAGGAAGCCTCCGGCGGCGAGGGCGGGGAAACCCTGCACCAGGTTGCGCTCGTCTTCAATAAACCCGATGGGTTAAGCGAAACGGATAAGGAGAGCATACGGGAGGGCGTTCAAGCTTTAAATGACAATAAAGAAAGCCTCCATATCGATTCCATCAATGAACCGTTCACGCAAACGGAGCTGGAAGACACACTGATTGCCAAAGACGGCAAGACCATCATGGTCGCGCTTCAGGTCAGCGGAGGCCAGGAAGCGGTGAAAGAGCTGCCCGAGAAGGTCGATCAGGTGCTCGAAGGCGTTCAAGCGGATCATTACCTGACAAGCGAAGGACTCATAAATGAAGATACCATCGTCAGCTCGGAGGAAGGCCTGAAGAAAACGGAATATATTACAGTCGTCTTTATTCTCCTCATACTATTCGTTGTATTCCGTTCCTTCGTCGCACCGTTCGTGCCGCTGTTGACCGTAGGGCTCAGTTATATCGTGTCGCAGTCGGTTGTCTCTTTTCTCGTGGACCAGTTCAACTTCCCGATATCGACCTTTACCCAGATCTTTATGGTGGCCGTCATGTTCGGGATCGGGACCGACTACTGCATCCTGCTGATCAGCCGGTTTAAGGAAGAACTCACCACGTCGGAGGATACCAAGACGGCGATCATCGAGACTTACCGAAAAGCCGGCGGCACCGTGCTTTATTCCGGGCTTGCCGTATTTGTCGGCTTTGCAGCTATCGGGTTATCCAAATTCATTCTGTACAAATCCGCGGTTGCGGTTGCGATCGGCATCGCCGTTATGCTTCTTGCATTGGTTACAGTCGTGCCGTTCTTCATGGCGGTCCTTGGGAAGAAACTCTTCTGGCCGTCACGCGGCAAGCTGGAGCATAGCGAAAATAAGCTTTGGGGAGCGGCAGGTTCCTTCTCTCTTAAGCGTCCTTGGGCTGCGCTGCTTGTCGTAGCTGTTATCGTGGCCCCTTTCCTGGCTACGTACAGCGGCAAGCTGTCGTTTAACAGCCTGGAGGAAATCGGGCCAAGTTACGCTTCGGTTAAGGGCTTTAACATTATTTCGGACAGCTTCGGTCCCGGACAATCGCTGCCATCCACCATCGTGATCAAGAACGATGACCGGATGGATACGGCGGAATACATGGGACTCGCGGAAAAAATCAGCCGTGAAGTGGAAAAGGTGGATGGCGTGTCCAGCGTACGCGGGCTCTCCCGTCCAACCGGTGAGCAAATCAACGATTTCCTCATTCCAACTCAAGTCAAAACGTTAAATGAAGGATTGGGAGAGTCCAAAGACGGACTGACCCAGATTCAGAATGGACTATCCGAAGCAGGCAAGCAGCTCAGCGAGAATACGCCGAAGCTGAATGAAGCCGCAGCGGGAGCCAAAGAGCTGACTAAGGGAACCGCCGACCTCAAGGACGGCATCACGGAGCTTGGCCAAGGCCTCAGCGCCATTCAAAAAGGAATCCAGAGCGGCAGCGCAGGTGCAGGCGAACTCAAAACCGGACTTGCGCAGGCTGCGAAAAGCGCGAAAGAGTTAGCTGCAGCCCATGCCCAGCTTCTCCAAGGTTATAAACAGCTTGATACCGGATTAACAGCTCTTGACGGCGGCGTTGCCGGACTTAAAGAGCAGCTGGGCGGCGTTGCGGCCGCACTGAGCGGACTTGAAGGCTCCTTCACGGGATTGGAGAGCAGCCATCCGGAACTCGTTCAGGATACCGACTACCAAACCATTAAAGGTACCGTTACCCAAACGGCCGCAGGCACAGCCGAGCTGGCAGCAGGGTTAGGACAAATCTCCGAGCAGCTTAAAGGTGCGTCATCCGGCTTATCGGAAGCCAACGCCGGCTACGCTAAGGCAGCCGCCGGGCAAACGGCGCTTGCCGACGGTCTTCAGCAGCTCGTGGCCGGTATCGCCGAGCTTCAATCCGGCCTTTCGCAGGCAGCTAACGGGCAAGGACAGATCGTGAGCCAAATTCCTTCCATTACGGGCGGTCTGGACCAGCTGCAGGGCGGCCAAAAGCAGCTTGCCGACGGCTTTGGCGACCTAACCGGCCAGATCGGAGAGCTGACGGAAGGACTGAATTCCAGTGCGGACGGATTGAAACAAATTTCGGACGGACTGCATTCCGCTCAGGATTATCTGCAGCAGATCCAGGACGTTCAGGATGAAGAGCTCAGCGGGTTCTTCATTCCGCATGAAGCCCTTGAGAATGAAGAATTCCAGACGGTATTCGATACCTATCTCAGCGATGACCGCAAAGTGATGACGCTGGATGTGGTTCTGGCAACCAATCCGTACAGCGAAGAAGCGCTGGGCAGCGTCGAACAGATACAAGCGGCGGTGGATCGCGCAGTAAACGACACGAAATTGGAGAACGCCGAGGTTGCCATCAGCGGCATTACCAGCACGAACAACGATTTGCAGAACATATCGAATGAAGATTACTCGCGAACCGTAATTCTCATGCTGAGCGGAATCTTCATTATCCTGGTCGTGCTGCTGCGCTCCATCGTGATGCCGATCTATCTGATTGTCTCACTGCTCATCACGTACTTTACGGCTGTCGGCGTTACGGAGATGATCTTCGTTCACGGCTTCGGGTATTCCGGCATCACCTGGGCTACTCCGTTCTTCAGCTTTGTCATGCTGATCGCGCTTGGAGTGGATTATAGCATCTTCCTAATGGCGCGCTTCAACGAAAACAAGTCCTGGAATGTTCAGGATGCCATTCTGCATGCCATGCGCAACATGGGTACGGTCATCCTGTCTGCGGTGGTCATCCTTGGCGGTACCTTTGCGGCGATGTACCCGTCCGGCGTACTGTCCATGATGCAGATCGCCACGGTTGTCCTGGTTGGACTTGTGCTCTATGCACTCCTGTTCCTGCCATTCTTCGTACCGGTGATGGTCCGTATCTTTGGCCGGGCCAACTGGTGGCCGTTCACTCCCAAGGAGCAGGACGCAAAGGGCAGTCCATCCGGGCATGACGTAGAAATGTAGCCATTATAAAGAATGACCCAAATCTAATCATGATCACAATAACCGCCTTTTTCCTGATTCATGACAGGTAAAAGGCGGTTATTGTCTACCCGATTTCATTAAAGGTAACGGAACGCTTGTCCGTCATTACTTGGGGCTACTACCAAAGAGCCGAACGGATGCTTTTTGTAGGGGAATGCTATACGATCGTCACATTTTCTCGTATATTAAGAAGAAGAATTCTCAAATTTAAACATACAAAATCTAAAAGGAAACGTGAACCGTGCCGACACGATCTGCAAACCCTACCTTTCGCTTTCTAAATAAAAAGATGCTTCAGTATATACTGGCAATGACTGTTTTTCTGTCCGTGCTCCTCAGCATTCGATGGTATTGGATCGAGGCCTTCGTTCCTCCCCACCACCCGAAAGCCTCCCAAGGGGTCCTCGATTTGCGCACCTGGGACCTCATTCATTCCAAGTCCATAACATTGGACGGGGAATGGGAGTTCTATCCGGACGTGCTCGCCACAAAACAGGACCTGGACCATACTCATCCGCAGCATCGCTATGTGCAGGTTCCGGGAAATTGGCGGAGTCAAACGAAATCCGGGTCCGCCTATGGTACCGGAACCTATCGGCTTCGCATTCTGGTCGATCAACCCTTAACCGCTCCCCTATCGTTCTGGATCCAACAGATTCAGGCTTCGACCAGCGTGGAGATAAACGGCCTTAAGGTAGGGGAGATGGGCAGGACCGGAGAAGACGGCAAAGACACCTATTCACCGGCTCGAAGTCCCTTCGTTGTCGATTATATGCCCGCTCCCGCTGATCAAGAAATTGACTTGATCATTCGAGTTACCAACTTTGAGAATCCGTTCGCCGGCGGAATTGTAAAGTCCATCAAACTGGGATCGCATGAAGCTATCGGCGAAGAACGCGGACTTTCCATCGATTTTCAGCTCATTACATTCGTCGTGCTCATCCTTCACGGTTTGTATTCCTGTATCCTCTATATATTCAATCCGCGGGAATGGAAGCTTCTTGATTTTTTTCTGCTGCTTCTCACCGCATCCGTCACGATTGTAGTGTCAGATGACGATTTACTGCTGAAATGGCTGCCCATCAATTACGCTTGGGATCTTAAAATCTCCATCTTATCTTATTCTTGGCTATCTTTTTTCATATTGAAAATGGCCAGGAGCTTCACCTTAAAGACCCGTAATCGGTGGTTTACCGGTTATGGCATTTGCTTGCTCTTATATTCAGGATTTATTGCAATCGCACCTGCTTCGCTTATTTTCTGGACGGTGGAATTTAAAGTTTTTAGCATTTATTATTTATTGCCGATCACCATCTCGATTTATATGTTCGGGAGAATGGTGGCTGCCAGCCGGGATGACGCGATCTTTCTGCTCCTGGCAGCCAGCGGCATTTTCTCCAGCGTGATCTGGGGAGCGCTCATTAGATATCAGGAACTTCCAACCGTATACTACCCCGTGGATGTCATCGCGGCCATCATCGGTTTCTCAGCCTATTGGTTTAAGCGTTATTTCCGCAACGCCGATAAAATCGGCAAGCTTAACCTCCAATTGCAGAAAGCGGACAAAATGAAAGACCGGTTTCTGGCCCAAACGTCACATGAACTGCGTACGCCGCTGCACGGGATCATGAATATTGCCCAAAGCGTGTCCGACAGGGAACAGCATAATATGGACAATCGAAGTGCAGAGGATATGAAGCTCCTCATTAAGGTTGGGCGCCAGATGTCGCATTTGCTGAATGATCTACTGGACGCCGTAAGGCTGAGGGAAAAGCGAATCGTATTGCATGCCCAGCCGCTGTCCCTTCCCTCTATCGTAAATGGCGTTATCGATATCTTGAAGTATTTGGTCGAAGGAAAAGCCGTGCAGCTAAAAATGAATATCGACACATCCGAAGCCCTCCCTCTCGTTATGGCCGATGAAAAAAGGCTTGTGCAAATCCTCATGAATGTACTGCATAATGCGATAAAGCATACCGAGGAAGGAATCATTGCCGTAACGGCCAACGCCAAGAACGGGCACATGATCATTGAGGTAACGGATACGGGAACGGGAATGGATCAGGAAACACAGCAGCGGGTATTTCTGCCCTACGAACAAGGCGATCCCGGATACGGCGACACCAACGGCATAGGTTTGGGCCTTAGCATCAGCAGAGAATTGGTCGAGCTTCATGGCGGCTGGATGACGGTTCACTCCGAAATCGGAAGGGGTTCAACGTTTACCTTCACGCTTCCTTTGGCTGATTCGACTGACGTAGAGATGTCCCCCGATATATCGGCCGTTCGGTTCGAGGCCTATGAAGAAATGGCGGCAAGCCGGAACGACCTGAATGACCAGCCGCTCCAAACCGCAGAAGTCCCGTCAGCGGAAGAGCAGTTGAACATCCTAGCCGTTGACGATAACCTTGTAAATTTGCGAGTGCTTGCGAGTATATTGATGTCTGAACCTTACCACCTGCAATTAACAACTTCGGCGGGAGAAGCGCTGGAATTACTCGGAACGAAACCATGGGATTTGGTAATCGCAGATGTCATGATGCCGCAGATTTCCGGTTACGAGCTGACAAGGAAGATAAGAGAACGTTATTCCTCTTCCGAACTCCCTGTGCTTCTGCTGACGGCACGCAGCGAGCCCTCCGACATGTATGCGGGATTTCGGGCGGGTGCCAACGATTATGTCACGAAACCGGTGGATCCGATGGAGCTTAAATACCGCATCCAGTCGTTGATTACGCTGAAGCAGTCCGTGAACGAGCGTCTTCGTATGGAGGCCGCCTATCTGCAAGCGCAAATTCACCCGCATTTTTTGTTCAACACCTTGAATTCAATCCACGCTTTGAGTGAAATTGATGTGGAACGAATGCGAAAACTTAATGAGGCTTTTAGTTCATACCTGCAAATCAGCTTTCAATATCAAAACTCCGGCAAATTTGTCTCACTATCGGAAGAACTCGAACTTGTACGCGCATATTTGTATGTTGAGAAGGAGCGACATGGCAACAGGCTCCAGGTCAGATGGAACGTGGATCAGAATATGAACCTCCTGCTTCCTCCCTTAACGATTCAGCCTCTGGTCGAGAATGCGGTACAGCACGGTATTATGCAAATAGCCAAGGGCGGAACCGTACAAATTCGTATTGAACGTCAGCAATTTTCCACGCTGATTGTGGTCAAGGATGACGGCATGGGAATGAGCAGAGAAAAAGTACAGGAGTTGCTGGATGCTCCGCGAGAGGACAAAAGAGGAATCGGCCTCTACAACACGAATCGCAGGTTGATTCAGACGTATGGGAGCGGTCTTACCATTCAAAGCGAGGTCCATGAAGGGACAAGCGTGTCTTTTGTCATCCCGGATTCGGAGGAATAGCGTCTCTTAACAGAAAAAGGAGGGCATCCCGCCAGATCTAAGATCTTTGGGACACCCTCCCTTTTTTTTAAACATACTTGCGAATTCGATTGCCGAGTGCGGCTTTTTCCTTCTGCCATTAACTTATTACTCATCGCCGCAAACCGAAGATGCTTCAGTCTAGTAGCTCACGATACAACTCCGATATAAAATCCGTCATACCCCTTGCTTCCCACCGTTTGAATTGCCGTGCCGGAAATGGCGGAGTGGGCGGAGAGCAAATCCATGAATTTGCGGATACCGTGCACCCGGGGGTCTGTGCTGTGATGATCGATAACTTCTCCATCCCGGATCACATTATCGCTAATCATGACGGTGCCCGGCCGTGAGAACTGTAACGCCCACTTCAAATAATTGGGATTGCTGGGTTTATCGGCATCGATGAAGATCAGATCGAACGGCTCCACCTTCTCCTCGGCCAACTGCTCCAGCTGTTTCAGGGCATCGCCTACCCGGATTTCCACTCTATCCTCCAGTCCGGCCAATGCCACGTTGGATTTGGCAACCTCGGCATGATGCGGATCAAGCTCCAGTGAAATCAGCTGCCCGCCATCCCCAATCGCCCTAGCCATCCAGATCGTACTGTAACCTCCCAGTGTACCGATCTCCAAAATTCGTTTGGCTCCCTTGATCTGAACGATGACGTTCAGCAGCTTACCTTGAGCCTTGGATACATCAATTTCCGGCAATCCGGCCTCCCGATTTGCAGCTAACACCTTCTCCAGCACCTCATCATAAGGAATCAAATGTTCTGTGAGGTAATCGTCCACTTTTTCCCAAGTTGCAGCTGCAGCTTCCTTCTTTTTCATATCCGTTTCCTCCCTTATTCTCCATTTGGATCTTACAAAATCATTTTATGTGATTTATTGTTATAGATATAATATATATTTAAGCGGCTTACATAACTTGAATATATGAATGGATAGGAGTGCGCTTCTCATGAATTTACACGCATTACGGCTCTTTCACGTCATCGCCACAACGGGAAGTGTTACCCGTGCTGCCGAATTGTTAAATATAAGCCAACCCGCCATAACAGCCCAGGTAAAAAAATTCGAGAAGGAACTTTCCCTTACGCTGTTCAAACCACAAGGCAGGGGCATCGGATTGACGGAGGCCGGTGCCGAGCTCGTCCCGCTTGCCAAAAGACTCTTCTCTGTCGAGCAGCAGATTGAACAATTCTGTCTGGATTATCGCAGCGGTTCGAGGGGACAAATCCGGATGGCGGCAACTTATCTTCCTTCCCATTTTCTCCTGCCCGCCTGGCTGGCGAAATACAAGCAGCGGTACGAACAAGTAGAAATGAGCATAACCACCACGAATTCTAGCGATGCGCTTAAGCAGCTGTTACATATGGATGTCGATCTTGCGATATACGGCGGCGTGCCAGAGGAATCTCCGAATACGATACGGACCGAGGAGCTGTTCCGGGATGAGTTATGGTTTGTCGTATCCCCCGATCACCGTTACGCCAATCAACGCATCTCCCTGGATGAGATGATGAGAGAGCCTTTTGTTATGCGGGAGGAAGGCAGTTCAACGCGGGAGCGGTTATTTGCCTTATGTCGTACCCATAGCGCGCCTTCCCCGCGGATCACGCTGCAATTCAATGGTCTGCACGAAGCGATCACGGCCGTCATTGCCGGATACGGCGCAAACTTTGTATCCTCACTTGTCGTGCGGGAGTATGTGGAGCGCGGCGAACTGAGCCGGGTCTATGTCGATGGAATCGAGCTGCAAAATATCATTGCGGTCTGCACCCGCAAGCATGAATCGTTATCCGCTGCCGCCATGAACTTCGTGGATATGATCCGGAATCAGTCATAAGTTACCGTTACATTTCCCCTATACATATTGCCTGCCGGGCTTCTCGTATTCTGATGTGCCGTAATTCCAAAAGGGCTGTCCCGCCAAGATCCAGGATCTTTCGGGACAGCCCCCTTTTTTTGTCTACTCTTCTAAGCTTGATTCGTACATTCGCCGAACGCGTTACCCTTTAATGGAGCCGATCATGACGCCTTTCTCGAAATATTTTTGCATGAACGGATAAATGAGCAGAATCGGAAGCGTCGATACGATAATGACCCCGTACTTGATCTGATCGGCATAGCGCTGGGCATACCCTCCTGCATCCCCGCCTGTTCCTGCACCGCTCGAGAACACCTGGTTCGACAGCAGAATATCCCGCAGAACGATTTGCAGCGGCTGGAGCTTCGTGTCCCGGATGTAGATCAGCGCGGTGAAGAAGTCATTCCAATGCCCCACCAAATAATAGAGTCCGATGACGGATACCAAGGCTTTGGACAGCGGCAGTGCCACCTTGAAGAAAAAGGTGAAATGGGAGCAGCCGTCCATGACGGCCGCCTCATGCAGCTCCTGCGGCAGCGAGTTCTCAAAAAAGGTCCGCGCAATGATCAAATAGAACACATTCACGGAGAAGGGGAGTATAAACACCCAGATCGTGTTGGTCAGGCCAAGCCCCTTCATCAACAAATAGGTAGGAATCAGCCCGCCGTTAAAAAACATCGTGATCACGAAAATAAACATGATGATCCGTCTGGCGCGAAATTCCTTTCTCGACAGCACATAAGCCGCCGGAAGCGTAAACAGCATGTTAACCAAGGTGCCGAATACCGTGTAAAACAGCGTATTTCGGTACCCCGTCCAAATCCGCATATCCTTGAAAATCTCCTGGTAACCGAAAAAGCTGATGTTTTTAGGGATAAACATAACCTTCCCCGTAGAGACGAGTGTTGAGTCGCTGAACGAAGCAATGATGATAAAGTACAGCGGATAGGCGATCAGCAAAAAAATCAAACCGCACAGAAAACCCAATGTGACCTTAAACGCTATCTCCTTGCCGTTGATGCGCGTTCTGGTAAGTTCATGTTCCACAACCGTTTCTCCTTCCCCGATCATTAGAATAGGCTCGTTTCCGACATTCTCTTCGAGATCGTGTTCATCGCATACAAGAATACGAAATTGATGAGCGTGTTAAACAAACCGATGGCCGAAGCCAAGCTGAATTGATTGGAGATGATCCCGATTTTATAGACGTAGGTGGCAATGACCTCCGAGACGGGAAGGTTCAGCGAATTCTGCATCAGGAATATTTTCTCGAAGCCGGTCCCGAGGATATTCCCCATGCTGAGAATAAACAGGATGATGATGGTGGGTATGAGGGCGGGAATGTCGACATACCGGATCGTCTGCCATCGGCTGGCCCCATCGATTTTGGCAGCATCATACAGCTGGGGATCCACGGTGGACAAGGCTGCAAGATAGATAATGCTGTTCCAGCCGCAATGCTGCCATATGTCAGAGAGCACATACACCGGGATAAAAGTCGAGGTGGAGGCTAACAAATTGATATGTCCCAGCCCCACCGCCTTCATAAAGTGACCGACAACTCCGGTTTCGGAGGATAGCAGCACATTCAGCATGCCGACCAGCACGATAATGGATATGAAATGAGGCAGGTATACGGTGGTCTGCATCAGCTGCTTCATTTTTTTTCTGCGGATCTGGTTAAGGATGAGAGCTAATATAATCGGAGCCGGAAAGCCGAGCACGATCGTGGCCAGACTGATCAGAAACGTGTTTCGCATCAAATCCGTGAACAGGTAACTGTCGATGAATTGTTGAAAGTAGGCGAGCCCTCGCCACTCTCCGCCGGTCAGGCCTTGGCTGAAATCGTAATCCCGAAACGCAAGCTGGATGCCGTACATCGGGACATAGTTAAACAAGAGAATAACGGCAATCGCCGGAAAAATCATAATCCACAGCTGATAATCTCGTCTGAAGGTGTTCTGTCTTTTACGGAATTCCATATCCTCCCTCCTAGTTTTGATTCATGTAGTCATCATAATATTTCTGCATGATTTCCAAGTTCTGCTTCAGGCCTGCTTTCTCGCTCTCCTTGATGTACGCGTCCCATTCGGCTTCCACGCCGCCCTTGGTCACCCATTTGGCAAAGCTGGATTCCGCCAGATTCATCACGTTGGTGTTGTTCAGGCTCATGGCGTTATTGTCCATGGTGGAATATTTAATAAACATGCCGGGGAACACGTCCTTGTCGGGATCCACGTCTTCTAAAGCAGCCTCTAGCGGCTCCGATTGTCCCAGCACCTCCTGCATATCGGTGCCGAGCGTCAGCTTCAAGGAATCGGGAATATAAAATGCGCCGTTGTCCGCCATCGTTGAGGTCCATTTCCATGTGCCCGGATCCATCTTGGCATCGGCAGGAGGCAGAACGGCATATGTACCGTCTCCGTTATCTTTAATATTCGGACCGATGGATCCGAACAACACTTGCATACCCACCTCGGGAGCATAGAGCTCGTTGATGAATTTCATGGCCGCTTCCTTGTTCTTGGTCTTGGCGGACATCACGATATGGTTGGTTCCATAGTTCAGGGAGTAATGATCATAACTCCAGGACAGCTTCCCAGCATAATCTGCCGACACCTTCATCGGCGGCATGGAAGCATACTGCGGTGCCAGCTGTTCGCCGAAACGGTCGGAAGCCACCCATCCCCAAGTGAAGCCGACCTTGGCTGTGTCCCCTTCGCCGCGCGCAATGGATTGATATTTCGTATAATCATGGGTGAACACTTCCGGGTTAATCAGCCCGGCCTTGTACAGCTTGTTCAGGAACATGACCATCGTTTTGTACCGGTCATCGGTGAGGAAGTTCTTCACCTGTCCGTCCTCCACGAAATAACCCTGCCCGCTGCCGTCTGTCAGCGTGATGCCCATGCTGCCCAAGAGGACCGCAGGGTTAAAATATCCGCCGATGCCTCCCGGCCAATCCATCGGAATCTCGTCATTGGGATCGCCATTGCCGTTGGCATCCTTCTCTTTGAAGGCCACGAGCACTTCATACAGCTCATCCCATGTCGTCGGCATGCTCAGGCCGAGGTGATCCAGCCACTGCTGGTTAATGAATTGCCTGCTGGCGGAAGCCGGCCAGAACCGCTGGTATTTCGGAAGACCGTATATTTTGCCGTCCGACTGCGTTGCAATCACTTTGGTATCCGGTTTTTCATTAAACATGTTCTGTACGTTGGGTGCTTGATCAAGCATGCCGGACAGATCCTGGAAGAGCCCCTGGAACTGTGCAAAGTCGGCATCCGTAATGACGTTCGGCCCGATAAACAGATCGGGAATATCTCCGCTAGCCAGCATCGTCCCTTTCTTCTGTCCCCAGTCTGCGGTAATCTCCTGCCATTCGATGTCCACGCCCGCCGTTTCCTCAACCTTCTGCAGCCATTCCATTTCGGCCAGCGGCTTCGTGAGCGGGTGCTTGGTAATGATGGCGGTGAGCTTTACTTTGCTGCCGGTTTGCTCTCCGGGCGTCTCGGCCGATTCGTTCTGGTCGCCTCCTGCCCCGCTGCAGCCTGTTAACAACATGGCCGTGATGGCGACGAGCGAGATGAAAACGTTTACCCTTTTCTTCATTCCATTACCTCCTGGTTTGGTTTGTTGGTCTGGTCCATAGGAAATGCAGCCATGTCTTGGCCTTGCCTTGGGACACATATCACTCTAAACGGAGGGGAAGAGCCCCGTAAACGAACAGTTTTTTAAGCATCCTCATTTTTTGAAAGCGCTTATAATCAATCGATTGAAAGCGTATCCAGTTTGGCCCGCTGAAGGTAATTCAAATATTGTATATGTTCAAAAATTGAAGCTGCTTTGCTTAAAAAAGCGCCGGCACAGAAGCTTATAAAGAAAAAAGTTTATAAAAGACCGCTGTAAAGCTGCCTTAGTCGGCATCAGCGGTCTTCGTTTTATGCTTTATGTGTATTCCGATATTGTCCGGGTGTCGTGCCCACCATCTTTTTGAAGGAACGGATAAAACTCGAGGTGTTGGTGTACCCGACCTGTTGGGAGATGGCTTCAAGGGTCTCCTCGCTGTTCCGCAGAAGCTGAATGGATTTCTGGATGCGAAGCTGATCGATATACTCTTTGAAATTTTGCCCCATCGTTTTTTTGAAGTGATGGCTGAAGTTAGAGACCGACATATCAAAATAATCGGCCATCATCTGCAGCGAGCAGTTCGGATCCATTCCTTTCTCCGCAATGAGGGACAGAATCTCTTCCTGCGATGCCGAACGGGACACGGGGAGCGTTTCGCTGATCATGTCGCACAGCTTGGCACAACTCTCCCTGATAATTCCGATCATCTGCTCCAGCGTATAACGGTGGTTAAATGCCGCCTCGGTTAGCCGAAGCAGGCTCTGATCGTCATGACGGAACCGCTGGAGGCCGTTGAAGATGACGGTAACCGTATTGAGGTACACGCTCCGTATCATATGCGGCGGCAGGCTGTCATTGCTTAAATAACCGATCAATCGCTCCGCCAAAGAGGCCAGCATGGCCGCATCGTTCTTGAGGATCGCAAGTTCGAGGGATTGCAGGATTTCGGCAAAATAGGATACGGCTCCGGTTTGGGGGACCTCGAGGTTGTCAAAAATCAGCACGGTCGCTGTCTTCCGGATGCGCAGAAACTCCGCCGTGCGGAGCGCCTGCAGGTAGGAGAGATGGAGGTCCACCGGCAATTGAGCTGCGCTAGGCTTGCCAATCCCAATCACCGTTCGCCGGCCCGTATACTCCAATATTTCATCTTGCATCCGTTCCAGACAGGATTTGAGGGGGAAATTCTCCTCATGGGAGCACACCAGAATCAATTCCTGTTGATAGATGCTTTTAAAGAAATAGCCTTGGACATCATCCGGCAGCCGTCCTTCATAGTTCCGGCAGTAATCCAGTATCTTCTCTATCCCTTCTCCATCCGCTTCGCAGCATAGTACGGCAACCGTGAAGTAATCATGATGAAACCGGATACCGACCTTTCCTGCTTCCCGTTCAAAATCATCCCAGGCTGCAATATGCCCGCTCACCAGCTCAAACAGCAGGTTATCCCGCATAATCGGCAAAGATCCCTTCATATGCTCGTCCAGCTTGCTGTTGGCCAGCGAAAGCTCCTCCAACGTATATTTGATCGTATCGATTTCATTCATGTGTTTCCGCTCCCGCGGTTCAAAAACTTGAACGGCGAGATCAACCAAACGGCGGATCGGCTGGTAGTTCTTCCGGATGGATACGTAGATGATGAACATTTCAAGCAGCAGAATCAGCCCGACCAGGATGGCCGTATTCAGCTGAATCGTCCGAATGCCCTGCAGGGACTCAGTTACCGGCAGCAGACTCACATATTTCCAGCCATTCTTATCCGAAACGGAGAACGACACCAGATAGTCCGTTCCGCTGATTTGGTAAATGCCCGAAGAGGATGCTGACTCTTCCCCTATGCCGTGCACAAGATTCCTGAAATCATCGGAGGATTGGTATGACGTATCATTGGAGGATACCAATCGCCTTCCCTGGCCGTCAAACACATAAAAATCACCGCTATAGGTTTCCGAAACGGACTTCATCATCCGGACAATCGTATCCTCCCTGACCATGATCATGACGGCTCCGGGAGAATTCGAGCCTCCTACCGGCAGCGGCTGTACGAAGGTCAGCATTCTGACCCGGTTATTGCCGGGCACAACCACATTCTCCACAGGCCTGACGATAGGAGAATTAAGATCATTCAGGGTCTGGATCATATCTTCATGCGCCCAGTTTTCATAATAGTAACCGACGCCCGGAATGGAAAGGTCGTCCAGACTGTATGCGCTTCCAGTTTTGGAAAACAAATAACCGATGTTCTTCACATACAGCAAGGTGTTGTAAATAAACGCATCGGTTGCATTGTATTTTTTCATCTCATTGGCAATAAGCACCCGCTGGTAGTCGCTTTCCTCCGCCTTATACATCTTGAATTCCCGGTTCTGCACCAGTTCAAACGGCAGATTGTACACATACCTTGTAAACGTATCCATCGATGTCATGAACTGCTCCGTAATATGCGCATTCCAGTCCATTTCCTTCTCTTTCACCACTTCTGCCGAATACGGATAGTAATAACACAGGATGACAATCACGGGAAACATCAGCACAAGCAAATAGGAAATCAACAATTTTGTCAGCAGGTTAATCTTATGGATTCGCAAGCGGCGACCACCTCCCTGTCCTTCATACCCAATCTGAAAATGTTATCTATAAGAATACGTAATTTTCAAAAAAAAGAAAACTCATTTCCTGTTATAAACCTTGGGAAATGAGTTTTCTGATATGTGTACTATTTTTGTGGCAGCAGTCAAGAGGATTGCTCCACGCCCCATTTTTCGGCCCACTTCTCCATCTCCTGCAAAGAATCCAGGAAGTCCAGCCCTTTCTCGGTCAATGAATACTCCACGGAGACCGGAACGGTAGGGAATACCTCGCGTCTTACGATCCCGCTGCCTTCCAAATGCCGGAGCACATCCGTTAAGGATTGCGTCTTGATGATGGCTGCATCCCGATGAAGCTGATTAAACCGTTTCGGTCCTTGAGCTAATTGCGCGATGACGAGAAACGCCCATTTGGCTCCAAGAATTTGCAGCACCGAGCAGATATGATTGAACGCTGGCTTTTCCTGAAAGTCTTCTCTTATCGGTTCCACTGCCTCACCCCACCACTAACTAATCGTAAGTTAGTCAAAATGATTGGATAATATCCAAATACTTTGCCTTCTTACATAATATATGCGCGCTACTTATAATACAAACACAAAGAGATTTCAAGTTATACCAACCCGCTTGCAACATGTGCTAGCCATGATCGCAGAGGGTATTGATCTCCTATCGAGAGGATGAATTAGATATGAATCGATTTACGATATATTTATTGGCGCTTGGGGTTTTTCTTACCGCCACCTCGGAACTGGTCGTCTCGGGTATTCTGTATGCGATCGCTGACGACCTTCATATTTCCTTGGCCTTTGCCGGCCAGCTGATTACCGCTTTCTCGCTGGCTTTTGCGATCGGGACACCGTTTCTGGTCTCGCTGACCGCTCGGATGAACCGTAAAAAAGTACTGCTCGGCTCGCTTCTGCTGTTCATTGCCGGCAGTCTGGTTTCCTATTTCAGCACCGAGGTATGGATGCTCATGGCCTCCCGTGTCATCCTTGGTGTTAGCTCAGGCGTCTATCTCGTTGCCGCAATGGGGACCGCAGCCAAAATGGTGTCCCCGGATAAGTTGGGCCGTGCCATCGGCACCATCGTGCTGGGTTTCAGCAGCGCCATGGTGCTGGGCGTTCCGATTGGAATATGGATCACAAATCTGCTGAACTGGCAATCCATCTTTTTGCTGCTGGCTCTGCTCAGTCTGGTGGTCGCCTTTGTCCTGATTAGACTCCTGCCGGATGTTGAAGGGGACGCACCTATTCCCTTTCACCAGCAATTCAAAGTGCTGGGGAGCGTGGTCATCGTGAGCGCACTGCTGCTCACGTTCTTCCGGGAATCGGGTAACTCGGTACTGTTCACGTATGTTACGCCATTTATCCAGGATATTTTCCATATGGGGCCGTCAGGCATCAGCATCATTATGCTCGGCTTTGGACTCTTTGGAGCAATTGGCTCCAGGCTCGGCGGATATGGGGTCGACCGGTTTGGGCCTGCGAAAGTGATTACCCTCAGCACGCTCATTCATATCGCGGTATTCGCGCTTCTTCCGCTGCTCGCCGGCCAATCGTTCATAGGGCTCGTGCTGATGGGAATCATGGTGCTGTCCATGTTTGCGGCGGGTCCGGCCGTTCAGAGTTATTTTATCCAGCAGGCTCCGGGCTCTTCCAATCTGATTCTCAGCCTAAACACCTCCATTGTGCATCTCGGGTTAGCCGCAGGCGCGGGTGCAGGAGGCTTCATGGTGAATACAACGTCCACGCTTCAATATCATCCATGGCTCGGTGGATTTGTGCTCGCGCTCGGCCTGGTTGCAGGACTGGTCAGCTTCTCGGCTGGTCGGAAGTCCCCGATTTCCATACCGAAATCGGCCTGACCTCGCCTGCCCACCATAGGATTTAAGCGCAAGCCGCCCTGCCAGCGGGCGGCTTGCATCTGCTGATTCATAAAATGGGCTCACGGATGTTTGCCCATGGGCATAACGTGTGTTATGGGTCAACGCCTATTACATTATGAAGGGCAGGAATCAATAGTGGCGGTCTCTTATATGGATTTCACTTCTCCCTCCGTTCGGTATACTTACGATATGAGCAATAACCCTTTTTTCAAAAAAGATAGTCAGAATTACATTAATTCTCTCTCCGTAAAAGAATTAAACACGCTTGGCAACGCTTCCCTGCTGGATATATATCTCAGTACCGGAAACGTAGTGGAGCCGCATATCCATCAGAATGCAACGGAGCTGGTCTATGTCGTTTCCGGCTCAGCCATCGTCTCCCTTATCAATCCGTTTACGAAGGAGCTGCTGAACTTCACGGTAACGCCGGGTCAGGTTGCGCTTGTGCCCCAAGGCTGGTGGCATTATGAAATGGCGACGGTTGACAACACGCACCTGATCGCGGTCTTTGACGCGCCGGTGCCTGAATTCATTGGAGGTTCGGATCTTTTGAGATTGACGCCGGCCAGCGTGTTCGCTCACACCTACTGCCTAGATGAAGCCAAAGTCAAAGAGACCTTGGCGCCGATCACCGACACGGTTGTCATCGGGCCGCCCAAAAACTGCCGGCAGCAAGGGCAAGTGCAAGGACAGATGAAACATCAGCCTCATGCGTCTCATCATAATCAGCACTATTATCATCAAGAAGGCACTGTGAACCGTGATTATGAGCTGCTACAACAACAGCAGCAGCAATTCCAGCAACAGCAGCAGCAGCAGTTGTTCCAGCAGCAGTTCCAGGCTCAGGATCAACCGCAGCATGGAACGTATGCTGCTGAACCACAGCGACTACCAACTCAAGAACAAGTGCAGTTCCGTTCGCAGCAGCAATTACAAGAACAACAGCGTCAGCAGTTCATTCAACAACAGCAGCAGTTGCCATTCCTGCAGCGCCAGCTCATTGGAAATGGCTGGGATCAATTCTGATCAACCCTCTGGTGATGAGTCCTCCATAGAAATACGCAGCATCACGATTCAACAGCGATGCTGCGTATTTCTTGTTTATATGGAAGTATATTATTTAGGAAGACCGGATGCTCCCGTTATTTTCATCTTCCGGCACGTAATGTTCTCAGGCCGCATAACCGATATGGACCACTGTATACCCGAGGTCAGATTAATCAGACTTAAATAATATCCGTGTCCTGCGCCGGTATCGATACCCAGCTTACCGTCGCCATACCAGAGCTCCTCTGGCGGTACACCCAACCGAAACGTAGAAGTATGACCAAACACAATCATCTTATCCAACCATCGGGGGGACAGAAGAAACGGCTCGCGAATTTCCGTTAATTCTTCCGGGCTCTGAGCATGAAGCGGAATTCCGGGCCGAATGCCTGCATGCACAAACAAGAATTGATTATACTCGGTCCATAGCGGCATTGTTGTTATGAACTGCTGATACTTCTTGAGCCTGGGAGCCGCAAGCCCTGCTTGTTCCGGTCGGTGATGCAGCCATTTGCGTTCGTTATTACCCTGCAGCGCAATAGCACCGGAATCTCGCAGTTCCTCCACATAATCCAGTGTCCCTGCTGAATCCGGTCCCTTATTTACATAATCCCCAAGCAAGAACAAGCGGTCCACCTCCGGATCATAATGTACATGCCGCAGGAGAGTTTCAAGCAGATAACCGTAACCATGGACATCCGAAACCGCGTACACCTCGCTCATGGGGCTAACATACTGCTGTCTGCATAGATCATGGTTTGATCCGGAGACAGTCGTATCAACAATTCGCTTCCGGCATCCACGCTGCAATCATGGAATAAATGAATGGGCTGCTGATCTGCCGTTTCCACAATGACTCTCCACCTTGTTCCTTCGTATACCGTCTGCACCACCGTCACCTTCAGCAGGCTCCCTTCCTGCGAAGCTTCGCCGCGCCAAATCCGGATGGATTCAGGATGGACCATCATCACGGCCCTGCCGTCTCCCTTATCCACGCCGATGCGGAGCCCGGCTATCGGACTCCCGGCAAGCATGGCCATAGGCTGTCCATCCTGGGTCAGTTTGGCTTCCAGCTGATTATGGTAGCCCATGAGCTGCGCAACCCAAGGGCTTGCCGGTCTCTCAAACAACACCCTCGGCTCTCCGAATTGGTCAATTCCTCCATCCCGTAAAATCAGGATTCGATCAGCGACCGTAAATGCCTCCATACGATCATGCGTCACATACAGGGTAGCGATGGATAATTCGCCGAGCAATCTGGCTAATTCACCGCGCATATCCGTTCTAAGTTTGACATCCAGATTAGACAACGGTTCATCCATTAATATCAGCTTTGGCTCTGTTGCCAACGCTCTCGCTATGCCTACTCGCTGCTGCTGACCACCAGACAGTTGGGCCGGCAGGCGGTCCAATAAGCCTTCCAGCTTCAGAAGCGACTGGAGTCGATCTAATGTATTCGCTCTGTCTTTAGTGTCTAACTTTCGGCGTTTCATCCCATACTCCATATTTTGCTTCACCGTCATATGCGGCCAAAGGGCATAATCTTGAAACACCATATTAATGGGCCGGTTCTCCGGGGGAATATAGTGTCTCCCCCGTTCAACGGTGACCCCCGCCATCTCTACCTCGCCTGAATCTATGCCCTGCAGTCCGGCAACCATCTGCAGCAGCGTCGATTTTCCGCAGCCGGATGGACCGAGAATGCAAATGCGCTCCCCTTCCCTCACTTCAAACGTGATCGGCTTCAAGACTTGCTGCGAGCCGAATGACTTCGATACGCCCTTTACCTTTAAGATCATTCCACTCTCCATCCTTTCTAAGTTGGATCACGTCTATCGATACCCATTGCCGTCTACCGCATTCTATTGCCATCCAGCCATCGAAATACAAGACGTCCCGCAGCTTGAAGCAGTACGATGATGAGCACCACGGTGCCGCAGCTTACAACGGTAGCAGCCGTAGCATAGCCGTAGCGCGAGAATTCAAAAGCTCTGTCGATAACCAGTGGCATCAGTGAATAATTAGCCGGTTTCAGCATCGAGGCCAGGGCCAAATCAAACACGCTGGTTCCAAACGAAGCCAGGATCGCGATAAGCAAAGACTGACGCACCATGGGCAGTACGATATCCCGCATCCGTTCGAATATGCTCGCCCCTTGGATAGCGGCTGCCTTCAGCATCGTGCCGGACAAATTGCCGAACGCTCCAAGCTGGACCCTGACTGCGTAGGGGATGGCACCGGCTATACCCGCAATCACGAGCAGCGAGGGGGTTCCGTATAAATGGAGTCCTAAAGGCTCCAGCCATTTCTGATTCCATATGAAAATATAGCCAATCCCGAGCACAACGCCGGGGACCGCGAGGGATATGATGGAGAACAGCTGAAGCATGGGCTTTAGCCTAGACTCCGTGAAGGTCAGCATGTAGGCAACAACAAACCCGATCAGCATGCTAAACAATGCGGCTGCGGCTGCAATTGCGAGTGAATGATACATTCCTTCCAGATAACCGAGCAGCCGGTGATCCCCAGCCTGTCCTGCAAATAATTCACGATAATGATCCAGCGTGAAATTGCCCGGATTCAGGCCTCCGCCTGCCTGTTTCAGCAGAGATACCGCTGCACTCGTCCCAATCGGAATCCCGAGACTCAGGAAAAGAAAAACCGTAATGGACAGATTGTACATCCAGGCAAACCGCGGTTTAACCTTCTCCATTTTGACTGCTCTCGCATTCAGAAAGTCGAATCTGGATTTACGGAGGGTCACCATCAGCAAAGTCATCGCCAGCACCAGGATCAATACCAGGTAGAATGCCAGCACTCCCGCCATATCAAAACGTACAGGTGACTGGTAAATGGCCGAGTAAATGGAGTAGGTCAGCGTCGGGAATTTATACACAGTTGCCAATGCGGCAGGCAGCCCGAAATCGCCGATCGAATCCATAAAGACCAGGGTCCAGCCCGCAACATAAGAAGGGAGTGCCAGTGGCAATTCGACGGTTCTCCATACGGTGAAAGGCCTCGCGCCGTTCAGCCTGGCTGCATAACCGAACTGCCTTATATTCCACTCCGAAGCTGCCATAATAGCCAAGTAAGCTAACGGGAATTTGCTTAGGGACATGACAAACACAAGTCCGGCAGGCTGAAATATAAATGAGGTGACCCATGTCAGCCCCAGCCACTGATGAACCAGTCCATCCGCACTGGCAAACAATACCCAGCCCTGTGCAATCATGAACGATGGCGCGATCAGCAGAACCCACGCCGTCATATCCAGCAATCTTGCTGTTGCAAAGTTCCATCTTGCCCGGATGGTAGCAAGTACGCCTCCAAGGATCGTACCGAACGTAGCCGTCCCCAGCGCTAATGTGACTGAATTCAGGAGGGATTGTTTCCACAGAGGTCGATGAAATATGTCTCCGATCAAGCCCAAGCTGCTGGACTGGATCTGACCGAAAAAGAGTCCAGGGAAAATCACGTTGATTAGCACGGCAAGCAGCGGCAGAAAAATAAAAACAAACAGGAGGAGGGTTACCCCGCCTCCATAGCGAGCTTCCGAAGTATTCATGTTATGTGCCTACCTTACGTTTTGATCCGCAAACCAAGTCTTGATCTCAACCTCATGCTCTGAGGCCCACTTCGCAGAAGGCAGCATAAAGGCTCCGTTCGGTTCACGTTCACTTCGCGTTGACACACCTTCAGCGAGCGGCGTAAAGAAGCTGTCCGTTGAATCCTGATTCGTTAACATCTGCTGTGTCTCGGGTTTTAGCATATATTCCACAAACGCCTTGGCCGCTGCCGGGTTCTTGGTATGTTTGCTGATCGTTACAACACGCAAGCTGCCTGGCGCACCCTCGCGCGGCCATATCACCTCAATAGGCTCACCTGCAAGCTTCAGTTCATAAGCATTGTGCTCCTGGAGTGCCGCAACCTCGATTTCTCCGCTTAACAATGCTTTTCCGACCGGACCATTCTTGGGGTAGACATGCAGCTCCTTCTTAAAACGCTGCTCATATTTCTGCTCTGCCGCTTCGACACCCCATTGCTCAAAAAAAGCAGATACAAGCGGATAGGCAGGCGCTGCTACGGCCGGATCTGCATGACCCACAGGGCCGTCATAGGCAAAAAATTGCTCCCAGGTCGTCGGTGCCTTCTCCGGCGTTACCAGCGTTGTGTTATAAGCGATGACCCCGGCCGCATGAATGCCGACAGGAAAGTATGAAAAATCTTTGGGCACATAACTCCTTCCGTTTTCGGACAGATTCCCCAGATTCTCAGGCTCCCAGTCAGTCATCAGGAAATCGCGATCTGCCAAATTGCGCACCGAGCCGTGCCCATCCATCATCAGGACGTCCCACTGCGGGTTACCCTGCTCGGCTTCTATTTTGGCCAATGCTTCTCCCCCGCCGTAATGCACGGCTTCTATCTTGAAGCCTGTCTCTTCCATAAACTTCGGAGCAATGAAATCTACAAAATCATTTCCGTATAAGTAGATCGTTTCTCCGGTATCCTCTGCGTCGTCGCTGTTCAAGGATACGTCCGACTGTCCGGCGGTACTTCCGCTTCCGCTGGTAATAGGTCCGGTCGTTTCCTGAGATCGAACCGTTTGCTGTCCATCCGATTGCGCGCAAGCCGACAACATCATCATCAACGCAGTTAATGCAATGAATATCCCGTGTTTAAAGCCTCTTTTTTGGTTCATGTCACCCTCCTGTTTCTGATTTCCTTCTTGGTTCCATTTCAGCATAACGCGCCAAATTCAATTAAAAATTATCGCTGCGTTAACAAAGAGTTAAATAATATCTATCAAATGTTAGATAAGATTAAGAGTATCAATGATGAAATGGAAAGAGAGGATAGCAACATGAACTTACAGCAATTAAAAGTATTTGTGCTTACCGTGGAGTTGAGGAAGCTGTACCTTGTGGCTCAGAAGCTGGGCATTACCCAGCCAACCGTCACCTTCCATTTAAACAAGCTGCAGGAAGAGCTTGGCCTTGCCCTGTTTCACACCAAGTCCTACCATGTCATCAAGCTTACGGAAGCCGGTCAAGCCTTTTATCATTACGCATCGCAGATCCATTCCCTGTCTGAGGAAGCTTCATCAACCATGGATGTCTTCCGCGGAACCGCTGCAGGAGTACTCGCCATTGGCAGCACCCATACTCCCGCTACCTACCTGTTACCGCCGTTTCTGCAACAGTTGAAACTTAATTATCCGGGATTGTCCATCCAGTTGGATGTCCGACCGGCAGCTTATATCATCGAGAAAGTCAAAAAATACGAGCTCGATGTAGGCATCATATCGAACACGCAAATAGATGAGCCGGAATTTATCGTACAGCCGCTGGTCCATGATGATCTGGTGCTTATATTTGCCCCGGATCATCCCTTCGCCAGCATAAGTGATTTAATTCCGAGCGATCTGGTCGAACATCCCTTTGTTTCGCATGAACCAGGCTCCATCAGCAGACAGCTTATTGACCGCTGGGCTGACAAACATCATATCCACCTTCAAATATCATTGGAAATCTCGGGAACCGAAGCACTGAAAGCAGCCGTTCGGCACCGTCTGGGGTATGGCATGATCGCAGAAGCTGCCATACAAGAAGAACTGGCAGAGGGGAAACTCCAATCACGACCTATTCCGTCCTGGCTGCCCGAGCGCCGGATTTATGCCGTTCGCCACCGCAATAAGCTGATCAGTCCCGCGCTGCGGATGTTCTGGAGAAACCTTTTGGACAATTTTGCATCACAACAGCCGGAAGAGAGTCATGACACGATTCAAGATTAATCCCGCTATATTTCGTATTCTTCGAAAAACGGTTAGAATAGTAAGGTACGGCATCTATCGAATGCCAATGTATATTGAAGGAGGATCCCTATATCATGAGCGTTGATTATAAAGCGTATTTCGCTGAACACCGCGAAACCCATCTGAATGAGTTGAAGGAATGGTTGTCCATTCCGAGCATTTCGGCCCTGTCCGAGCATAAAGGCGATGTGGCAAAGGCTGCCGAGTGGCTCGCAGGCAAGCTGACCGAAGCGGGACTTGAGCATGTGGAAGTTCATCAAACGGCAGGACACCCTATTATTACGGCAGACTATTTGCATGCCGAAGGCAAACCGACCGTGCTCGTCTACGGCCACTATGACGTACAGCCTGTAGATCCGCTTCATCTGTGGGAAACGCCGCCCTTTGAGCCGGCTATCCGCAACGGTAAATTGTATGCACGCGGAGCAACGGATGACAAAGGCCAGCTGTTCCTGCATGTCAAAGCCGTTGAAGCCATTTTGAAGCAAGAGAAAGAGCTTCCGGTCAACATCAAGTTCTGCATTGAAGGCGAAGAAGAGGTGTCCAGCCCGAACCTCCCGCTCTACCTTGACAACCATAAGGACAAGCTGGCTGCTGACGCCATCGTGATCTCGGATACGTCCCTGCTCGCACCTGGCAAACCGGCCATTTCTACAGGCCTTCGCGGATTATGCTCCCTGGAGTTGTCTCTGGAAACAGCTAATACCGACCTTCATTCCGGTACATATGGCGGCGGGGTACCCAACGCCCTGCATGCCCTCGTCTCCCTGCTCTCCTCGCTTCATGACGAGCAAGGCCGCGTCGCCGTAAAAGGCTTCTATGACGGCGTGCTCGAGCTGTCGCCTGAGATGCGCGAGGAATTTGCCAAGCAGGAATTCGACGAGGATAAGCTGAAGCAGGATCTCGGCCTCGATTCCCTGTACGGTGAGGAAGGGTTCTCCTTCGTTGAACGCGTGGGAGCGCGTCCGACCCTTGAGCTGAACGGCGTATATGGAGGGTTCCAAGGAGAAGGCAGCAAGACGGTCATTCCGAGGGAGGCCCATGCCAAAATTACGTGCCGTCTGGTAGCAGACCAGGATCCGCAAGCCGTGCTCGACGCGATTGAAGCCCACTTGCATGCCCACACTCCCGTCGGATCGAAGATTACCTTTAAGCCGAAGGAAAAAGCATTCGCCTTTAACATCGATCCATCCCATCCGATGCTGCAAAAAGCCGCGGACGCGTTCGAGCATGTCTACGGCACGCGTGCCCTCTTTACGAAGGATGGCGGGTCCATCCCGATCGTGGAGAAGCTGTCCAGCACGCTCGATGCACCTGCCGTCATGATGGGCTTTGGCTTGCCGGACGAGAATCTGCATGCTCCGAACGAGCATTTTAATTTGGAGAATTTCGATCAAGGCTTGCTGACGATCGTAGAGTATTTGAAGCTCGTGTAACTTTTGACACCCAGCACAGTCCGTAGAGTAAAAGTAATATTCTAAAAAAAGAACGCGTATGGCGGGAGAACCGACTCCCTGCCAATACGCGTTCTTTGGTTTGTATGAAAAACCCCTTATTACGCCATTCATAAGCTTATCCTTGGGGGCGGCTTGATGACCGAAGAAAATGGCCATGTTGGCCTGCAGCTTCGATTAATCGGATAATTAGCCATGGGCATGTCCTTACAAACAAACATATGCTGTGAACATCGCAGATTTTTGGGTCGCGGGTCCTTCCCAGGGAGTGTGCCCCTATGCGGGCTCCAAACTTGTGGCTAGATCCCCAAGCAAACAGCTGCATCCCCAAACATACGGCTGTGATCCCCAAACAAACAGCTGCCATCCCAAACATACGGCTGTGATCCCCAAACAAACAGCTGCCATCCCAAACAAACAGCTGCCATCCCAAGCAAACAGCTGACATCCCCAAACAAACAGCTGACATCCCCAACATACAGCTGCATCCCCAACCTTACAGCTGCCATCCCCAACATACAGCTGCATCCCCAAACAAACAGCTGCGAACGGACCACAGATCTGTTATTTGCCACGATTTAGGCCAATCTCATATGGTAACGGACACCCAGTCCGCTATTCAACCTTTTCGCTGCGGAAAAACGGACTTTTTAAGCATATAACGAACCTCATGTCCGCTAGAATCGAAGTTTAGCTCTTATCGGATCAAATAACGTCCGCTGAGTCCGGTGAATCCGAAATTACATTTGACACGCTGTCCACTCCCCCTTCTCGCTCGTTAATATCAGCAGCTCATTATTTGCTTCGTTTTGTATATCGCGATCTTGCGAGCTAAGATTCTCCAAATAACGATTAGCCTCATTGGTCATTGCTCTAAGCCCCTCCATTTATGGTATCAGCAGTAATCATATCACCGTGATTGTCCTATGGTTCAGCATTAGCCTTTCTTCTTCCACAAACTATGTTGTTGCGCTAGCAGCGCATATGCATTCATAGCGATGGGGATGTTAATAAAAGTGCATATCGGGTATTAACAAGATAACATCTGTACATCGCTGAGGAGGGAACGTATGAGAGCAGTCACATTTCAAGGCGCAAAAGACATTCAGGTCAAACACGTGGAGGATCCGTCCATTCAGACCCAGGATGATATTATCGTCCGCATCACCTCTACGGCTATTTGCGGTTCCGATCTTCATATATACCTAGGGGCGATGCCTACGACTAAAGATTACGTGATCGGCCATGAGCCTATGGGGATCGTAGAAGAGGTCGGAGCTAACGTAACCCGCGTGAAAAAAGGCGACCGCGTCGTTCTTCCGTTCAATGTTTCTTGCGGCCACTGCTACTATTGCAATCACGATATGGAGAGTCAGTGCGACAATTCCAATGGCAACCCGGATGTCCATACCGGAGGTTACATGGGTTTAACTGAACGCTATGGCAACTATCCTGGCGGGCAGGCTGAATATTTGCGCGTACCGTACGGGAACTTTATGCCGTTTGTCATCCCCGAGTCATGCGAATTGGAGGATGAGGCGCTTCTCTTCTTGTCCGACGTTCTGCCCACGGCCTATTGGAGCGTGGAGAATGCCGGCGTGAAGCCAGGCGATACCGTCACGGTGCTCGGCTGTGGACCGGTCGGTCTGATGACCCAGAAATTCGCCTGGATGAAGGGGGCTAAACGGGTAATCGCCGTGGACCGCCTTCCTTACCGGCTGCAAAAAGCAAAGCGAATGAACAACGTTGAGATCTACAATTTTGAAGACTATGATGATATGGGCTCGTACATCCGCGAGATCACCAAGGGCGGCACGGATATTGTGATCGACTGCGTCGGCATGGACGGGAAGAAGTCAACCATGGAAGCCATCGGTCAAAAGCTGAAGCTCCAGGGCGGAACGTTAAGCGCAATTGATATTGCCATCGATGCCGTTCGCAAATTCGGCACCGTTCAGCTGACCGGCGTATACGGCTCATTGTACAACATGTTCCCGCTGGGCCATATTTTTGAACGGAACATTACCCTTACCATGGGACAAGCCCCCGTCATCCATTATATGCCGGAACTGTTCAAGAAGATCACCGCCGGGGAATTTGATCCAACCGAGATTGTATCCCACCGGCTTCCACTGGAACAAGCAAGCGATGCCTATCGGATATTTAGCGATCATGAAGAAGACTGCACCAAGGTGGTTCTGAAGCCGTAGCGTCAATTCACAGCGACAAGAATAAACCAAGCATCTCCTCTCACAACCTTGGGATTGGATAGGAAGTGCTTGGTTTTTTGTGTCCCGTTTCATGGAAATTAGTGATTTTGTGTCCCGGTTCATGAAACTTAGTGAGTGAGCTAAAATCTTCCGGATGCGTGTTGGAGGTTTCGACATAACCTCAAGTCTCAAGGGATGCGTGTCTTCAACGGCAAACACATACGCCGGGTCGCACGCCTATTCGGTTGCTTTTCTGGGATTCACCCGAATGATCGTCCCGCATGGATCGGATATCCAGTAGCCCTGCGAGTTCTCGTAAACCTCCACCTCATCCCTGCGATCCACCTGACGCTCTCTCAAATAGGAAGCGGCCGCCTCGGGATGATCCGTAGTGACCTCTAACCAGACATCCTGCTGAGCATAGTGAGTCATGCAATCCAGCCATAAATTGTTGGGGCCGTGCTGAAAGAGGTGTGAACCATCCTTGAAGCCCAAATAAGGTAGCTGCAAAACCTCTTTGTAAAAATGCACCGTTTCCTCATACTTGTACTTCGGAATTTTAAGGGCAATATTGTTTCCGCCGACAAACCGAATATCCGCTGATGACATGAGTACAAACCTCCGTCTGTTTTTTTTATTATCGTATCATGCTGTGGCTTCAATAAATTCTTCTAGATTGCTATCCTGTCAATGATAGGCTAAGACGACCTCGGCATCGGTTTATACCAGTTTGGTATATGCGTCTGAAACCCCTCATACCAGTTCAGTACCTCTTGCGCCTGATTCAGCATAACCTCCACTTCCTGCTCTCCGAAGGGAATCGCCCAATGAATCGAGGAAATCTGATTGCTCGCGATATAAAGTGCCATTAATCTGAAGAATGAATCCGGTACCTCTCCACCTTGGAAATATCCGTGAATACGACCGGATGCAAACCACGGGCTAATTACGGCATCCCATGTAATCCGGTTAAACTCCTCCCAAGGATCACCGGAATCCGCCCGGTTGAAATCGATGATGCCCAGTTCACCTTCTGGAGTAACCACCATATTGCCGATATGATAATCCCCATGCTGAAAAGCACAGGGCCGCTCCTCAAGCAAATAGCGATGCTCCTCCATATAACGAATCATGTTGTCCGCACCTGCGAGTCGGATGCCACAGCTCCCATAATTTTTGATGTACCTATCCATCTTGGAATGATAATAAACCGCCCACGTATCAAACCCGCTTTCAGCCGGAATTCGATGCATTTCGCTTAAATATCTGCCTGCCTGAACGCCAAGCCGGTACTGCTCCTCAGAATCCAGCAAAGGAATCACATCCCTTGCATCTTCTCCCGGAACCCATGTGAACAGGGAAAATACTTGCCTGCCCTCATGGCAGACGCCAAAATCAATCGGGCGGGACATTCGCATTTCGATAGGATCCAGCTTTTTTACCGCTTCAAACTCCCACCGCTTTCGCTCATATTGAGAGATATCGGATAATCGAAGGAGCCACTCCTGGCCTTCCGTATCCTGAACATAGTATTTACGATCTGCCGACCAGCCCTTGGCAACCGTTTGAACGGTCAGCCATTGATCTGCCCCCGGGATTTCGCGAATCGTGTCCTGCATGCTGCACACCCCCTATATTCGATATCCGGCACGATCTTTAAATCTCATACATTATAAATGAAGAGGGTTCTATAGACCATGCAGATAATTTCCGGCTAAACACGGAAATACATAAATTCTTCTTCTCCCCATAATCACTGACCGTAATTGTCAGGAATGATGTAATATACTCGACTTACAGCATCCATCCTAATATAAAGCGAGGGTTTACACATGAACATGAGCATAGAGGATTTTACGACTGAATGGTTAAAAGAGGCCCGGATCACGGAACAAGTCATGGACGCATTAACCGATGATTCGCTCAAAACCGCCATGACGGATCAGCATCGCACGCTCGGTCAACTGGCCTGGCATTTGGTCATGTCGGTTCAGTACATGACCATGCTCGGTCTACAATTTGAAGGCCCGTCCCGCGAGCAGGAAATCCCGGATTCCGCCGCCGAGATTCAGAACAGCTACCGCCGGATCCGGCATGCCTTTCTGAGTGCCGTGAAATCACAATGGAGCGAGGATGATCTTCGCGCTACCCGTGAATTCGACGGAGAGCCTTGGACCAATGCGGCATTCCTGCATTTTACCCTGGTTCATCAAGCGCATCACCGCGGACAGATGACGGTGCTGATGAGACAAGCCGGCCTGCGAATTCCCGAGCTCTACGGTCCGACCTACGATTCCTGGATCGATAAGGGCATGGACCCGCTCGTGTAAAAAGGATACAATTTACTCGAAGTAACATCGGGGATTCTCCCCATCTGGAAGGAGCATTCTTTATGTCTAAAGCGGATAATATGCTGTCGATCCTGTGGATGCTCCGCTCGGGCAAAAAGATGACCGCACAGCAAATCGCCGATGAACTGGAAATCCATGTTCGAACGGTGTACCGCTGCATCGATTCGTTATGCGCCAGCGGCGCGCCCATCATCGCCGATTCCGGGCCGAACGGCGGCTTTCGGATCCTCGGACAGTTTGCCGAATCCCCACTGATGTTTGATGCAGAAGAGCAGAAGGCATTGGTGCATGCTTCGATCTTTGCCAAAGAAAGCGGCTATCCGTTTACCGACGCGCTGCAGCGGGCGATTGACAAGCTGAAGCTGTATACGAACGAAGAGCAGCTTTCTCAGATCGAACGGCACAGCGGCGGCGTCTCAGTGTTGCAGCCTCCTGTCCATAAGGGGCTGCGGCCGCTGCTTCAGACGCTTGAAAGTGCCGCGGCGCACGGGCAAACCCTGAAAATGACGTATTCGAAGGGCAGGGAAGGCGCCAGCATTACCCGAAACTTTGACCCCTACGGCATCATCCACTGGAAGGGTCAATGGTATGCCGCCGGCTTCTGCCATCTGCGTCAAGAGATTCGCAATTTCCGCGTGGATCGGATCATTGGGCTGGAGCCGACAGAACATGTATTTGAACGGCCCGCTGATTTTTCGGCCAAGGATGTACTGCTTGGCAGTCTGCTGCCCGATCAAGGCAGCCATGAACGGCTGGTCCATGTCGTCATCCAAGGCCACGAGCATGTTCTGAATGAATTAAGTCAGCATTGGTTATTTGGACATACGCTTGTGAAACGCTGTGATGGAGAAGCTCATTTCCGACTGGATACGTCTTCGCTGACGTCCTATGTTCCCTATTTTCTTCTCCCTTATGGCAAATCTTTAACCATTCTGGAGCCCGCTTCTCTTGTTCTGAAACTGTCAGAAATCACGACAAGCATGGCGCTCCATTACGAACGCATGTTAAGCGACATGACCAAAAAGGAAGGGTGAACCCGATGGAGAAATTTGCGATGTACGGAAAGTTGATCGCCCATCCCGGCAAACGGGATGAACTTGCAGAGATCCTGCTCGAAGCAGCAGCGATGCTTAGCGATAACAAAGATTGTGAACTCTATATCGTCAACGTTTCGGACAGCGATCCGAATGCCGTATGGGTCACGGAATTGTGGAGCAGCCAAGACGCGCATGCCGCTTCATTGCAGGGAGCCGATACGTCCGAGCTGCTCCAGCGCGGACGGCCGCTGATCGCCGGCGCGGAGCCGCTCAAGCTTAAACCGCTTGGAGGAAAAGGTTTTTAGATATTGCTGGTCTGAAGAAAAGAGGCTTTCCCCGAATCGAATTTCTGAGATAGCCTCTTTTTTGCTATATATTGTTCCGGTATTCCGAGGGGCTGTAACCAACCTCTTTACGAAACGTTTTCGAGAAATAGTTCGCCGATTCAAAGCCGGTTGCGTCCGCAATTTCTTTGATGCTCAGAGGGGTCGTTCTCAGCATGAGTTTGGCCTGCTCCATCCGCTTAAGGCTTAAATATTTCTGCGGCGTGATCCCGAAATGCCGCTTGAAGTACTTAATAAAATAATTCGGATGCAAATGCAGCGTCCCCGCCATCTGCTCCAGCGTAATCTCCTCATGCAGGTGATTCTTAATGTACTGCTGCACTTTGTGGAGCCTGCCCATATCTTCCATTTTGTCCTTATGAATCTGCGGGTGCTGGTGTTCGAACACTCGGGACAGGATGTCCAGCATCACCGACTTTTCCCGCAAACGCGCGGCGATGGTATCGGAGCGATGCGCATCGACCAGCTGCTGGAATAATGCCGGCATCTCTGCGTTCCCCGACAAATCATAGCAATAGGGAACGTTCAGCCAGGAAAATACATCGGAATCGCCTACGGTCGCCGAGAAGTGCGACCAGTATTTAAGATAGGGGCGGCCGCTGATGACAGAGTAGGATTGCCTGGTCCGTGCCGGCATCAGAACCAATTGACCCGGAACGGGATACAGCTCCTCATCGCCGATTTTCACCCATCCTTCCCCATCCAGGATAAAATAGAGCTTGTTGTAAGACACGGTGTAGTCGAATTCCTTCCACTCCGGCCAGCACTGCGTTCTTTCGGCCTCCCAGATCTGAACCTGCATGTTCAGGAGCATCTGCTGAATGGCTTCATGTTCATTTCGTTCATTCTTCATCTTCGATTATCCTCTAAAGTTATTATAATACCCGTCAGAGTTAAGTAATTATCTATTCATACTAACACATTCTTGTTAAAATCAAACTCGACAATTCCAAGAATCGGAGGTTTGAATCCATGACAACGACTACCACTCCAACCAATCAAGTCATCCAGGAACGAAACCAGCGTGTGAAATGGTTCCAGAACGACCGTTTCGGCATGTTCATCCACTGGGGGCTCTACTCGATCCCAGCTAGAGGCGAATGGCTCCGAAGCTCGGAACAGATGAGCATCGAAGACTATCAGACCTATTTCGATGAATTTGATCCCGTTGACTATAATCCGCGGGAGTGGGCCAAAGCGGCCAAAAAAGCAGGCATGAAATATGCGGTGCTTACGGCCAAGCACCATGACGGATTCTGTTTGTTCGACAGCAAGCTGACGGAATATAAATCAACGAATACCAAAGCCGGGCGGGACCTCGTGCAGGAGTTTCTGGAAGCTTTCCGCGAAGAAGGCCTTAAAGTCGGCCTCTACTTCTCGCTGATCGACTGGTACCATGAGGACTATCCGGCCTATGGAGACCGTATTCACCCCATGCGCGCGAACGAAGCCTTCAAGCGCGATCCTAAAAACTTCGACCGATACCTGGATTACATGCACGGGCAGGTCCGAGAGCTGCTGACAGGCTACGGCAAGCTCGATATTATGTGGTTTGACTTCTCCTATGGCAACATGCGCGGCGAAGTGTGGCGCGCCACCGAGCTGATGAAGATGATCCGCGAGCTGCAGCCGCACATTCTCATCGACAACCGGCTCGAAGGCAGCGGCGAGAGCGGAGGCAGCATCTATACTACCGATCCTTCCGTTTACAGTGGAGATTTCGCTTCACCTGAACAAATCATTCCGCCGCACGGCGTCGTGGATCAGACAGGTGCCCCGATCCCGTGGGAAGCCTGCATCACGCTGAATAACAACTGGGGGTATGCAGCCGCCGACCGCAATTACAAATCGGCAACCACGATCATCCGCAAGCTGGTGGAATGCGTCAGCAAGAACGGCAACATGCTGCTGAATGTTGGACCAGACGCTAGAGGCGTCATCCCGAGGGAGAGCCTCGACGTGCTGGAGGAAATCGGTGACTGGATGAGCAAGAACGGCGACAGCATCTATGGCTGCGCGGCCGCTGATTATCCGAAGCCGGATTGGGGTCGGTACACCCAAAAAGGCAATAAGCTGTATGCCCACGTCTTTGAGGAGTCCATCGGACCGATCAATCTCATCGGCATGGCCGACAAGGTGAAGAAGGCCCGTCTGCTCGCGGACGGATACGAATTGTTCCTCAGCCGCCCATGGAGCGCAGCGGAATTCATCGAGGACGCATTTGTGAATTTCGCGCGGCCTGAACACTTCACCTATCCGCTCCCCGACAAACGCAATACCGTCATTGAACTGGAGCTTTATGACGAATCCGATCGTTCGTAACGATAAGATCGCATATACCATGAACTAATTCCTATAAGAGCCTGACTTGATGTTTTGTTACATCGCGTCAGGCTCTTTTTTATGCCCCGGCACCCCTATCCTCCTGGATCATCAAACCATTCCAAACGCAAAAAAATCGTATTGCACAATAACTGTTTATGCTATATACTAATTATCAATTAAACTGTTTATTATATATACAATTAATTAAAGGAGATGTTCTGACAATGAGTAACTATGCTGTTGAGATTCGGCAACTTCGCAAAAGCTTTGGGCACCAAACCGTGCTGGACGGGATCGACCTGAGCGTGCCGCAAGGAAACGTATTTGCTCTTCTGGGTCCTAATGGGGCCGGCAAAACAACCCTGATCAACATCCTGTCCACATTGGTGACGCCCGATGCAGGCAGCGTGAGGATTAACGGATTTGATCTCCGCCATCACAAGCAGGATGTGCAGCAGTCCATCAGTCTGACCGGCCAATTCGCTGCCGTTGACGAAGTATTGACCGCGGAAGAGAACCTGCGGATGATATGCAGGCTGTCCGGTCTATCTGCAGCGGAAGCGCGCCTGCGAACCGCCGAACTGCTCGAACAATTCGATCTCACTGCTGCTGCCGCCAAGCGCGTGAAGACGTATTCGGGCGGGATGAAGAGACGGCTTGATCTTGCGATCAGCCTTGTCGTGCCGCGGCCCGTGCTGTTCCTGGATGAACCGACCACGGGACTGGATACACGCAGCCGCCGTACCCTGTGGGATATCATTCTGCAATTGAAGAGCCAGGGCATCACCATACTGCTGACCACCCAGTATTTGGAGGAAGCGGATCAGCTCGCGGATCGGATCGCGGTCCTGGATGGCGGGCGAGTCGTTGCTGAGGGAAGCCCGGCCGAGCTGAAGGCCCGGGTCGGAGGAGAAGTGCTGGAGCTCCGTAACGAACACGAAGAGGTGATTCACAGGATTCCGACAAGCGGCAGCATCGGGGACGTCGCGCAGACGCTTCAAGAGTTCACTCGCCTGATACCGAATGAGACGCGCGTAAGTCTTCATAGACCGAATATGGATGATGTATTCCTGTCGCTAACCGACAAGAAATTGGAGGAAATCATATCATGAGAGCAACAGCTTCGAATACAAAAACAACGTCCTTCGCGGTCACCCAGACCGTCTTTATCGGTCGCAGCTTGCGTCACAGCATCCGGAACGCGGAGGCGATGATTACGGCAATGATGCTGCCGATCATGTTGATGCTGCTGTTCACCTATGTATTTGGCGGCGCCATTGATCCCAGCGGACAGTATGTAGACTACGTGGTGCCGGGAATCATTCTGCTATGCGCAGGTTTCGGATCGTCCAGCACGGCCGTCGATGTCTCCCAAGATATGACCAATGGCATCATTGACCGCTTCCGGACGATGCCCATTCAAAGCATGAGTGTCATTACAGGACATGTGGTAGCCAGCCTTGCCCGAAACATGCTGGCGACTGGCGTCGTTATCGCTGTGGCTCTGCTCGTTGGATTCAGGCCTTCAGCCGGACTTCTGGATTGGATTCTCGCCATCGGCTTGATCGCGCTCTTTATCTTTGCTTTCACCTGGCTTTATGCCGCCATCGGCCTCGTTGCAGGCAGTCCGGCAGCGGCCAGCAGCTATGGATTCGCCCTGCTCTTCCTCCCCTACCTCTCCAGCGCCTTCGTTCCTACGGAGACGATGCCGACATGGCTGCAAGGGGTCGCAAGCAATCAACCGATCACGCCGGTGATCGAGTCCATTCGTGGGTTGCTGACGGGAGGTTCCATCCAGGGTCATATCGGCTGGGCAATAGGATGGTGTCTGTTCATCCTTATCGGCTCCATGGTATGGAGCATGTGGACCTTTAAGAGAAAAGCTGGGCGACGCTAAATATGCATAGGGGGCGACAGCTATCCAAGGATGCCCCGGACCATGCACCGTGCGCATATTGGAGCAGTGCGCACGATGTAGCATTGCTTTTTTAAGAGCCACTCTGGACATGGCATCTGCCTTCCAGCGGATGTCATGTCCGTCCCGGAACGATATCTACCAAACCCGACGCTTGTTAAAACATCCGCTTTGGCCTAATCAACCAGCAAAAAAAAACCGATCCTCATGCGAGGATCGGTTTTTTTACCCAGCTGCGGCGCGCTTTTACGGCACTCTCTTACGGCAAGCTCTTACTCCACACTCTTACTGCACTTTCTTACTGTACACTCTTACTCCACACTCTTACTGCACGCTCTTATCTGCATGCTCTTACGGCACTTTCTTATTGCACTCTCTTATCCACCACGACCTGTAACTGTAACTTAGGCCGATATCATTACTTGTCCGACTTTCCCGGCTGTGTCTTGGTCTGGAGATAATGATCAATGCCGTCCAGAATGCGTTCTAACCCGAAATCAATGTCATTGCCAATCGGATTCACTTCCTCGTTGTCTTCCGTATAGACCCCCGACATCACAACCGGATACAGGAACGGAAACCGATCCGGCTTCATAAGCTGTTTCAGCGCTGCCGTATAATCGATTCCACTGAACTGTTCCGGGGTGGAGCCTGCCTGTATGGCGCGGTCCATATCCCGCTGCATCATGCCGCTTGATCTAGCGTAATTGCTTAACAAGAGAATCAAAGACATCCGCTCATAATCATTCAGCGGCAGATCCGTCATGAATCGCAGACCCCAATCGATAAATCGCAGATTGTTCGGCGTAATGGGAATACCCGTAATCGGAATGTCTCCAAACCAGGGGTGATCCCGGAATACCTGCATCGTCGATTTGACGTAGACCCGCATATTCTCGCGCCAGTCGGCAGAATCTTCCGGCGGAATGGGAATATCGCACGCGGCGTTCTGCATCAGCAGCAAAAGGTCGTCCTTACTGGAAATGTACCGGTACAGCGACATGGCGGTAAAACCCAAGGAGGACGCGATTCGATTCATGGAGACAGCGGAAAGCCCTTCTTTATCGGCGATCTCGATAGCCGTCTCCACAATTTGCGACAGGCTCATCTCCCGTTTCGGTCCCCGCTGCGGCGGCTTTACCAATCCCCAGCTAAGAGCCGCCCCCCTGGGCAGCTTGGATCCAATATCCGAATCCATACTCTCATCGTTTGACATAAACAGTGTATCCTTTCTGCATCCTAGCTTCTGATGGCAACTGCTAATTGTTTATATTATAAACAGTATATCACATGTGTTCACCCTTATGAACCAGGTAGAATATGAGCACGCATGCGAGGATACGGACTTGACACCAAACATTTAATCATGTGACAGATGCATCAAAATGTTGACCAGCTTCCCGAACGGATCGCGGACAAAAAAGCGTCTTACTCCCCAAGGCTCATCAACCGGTCCATATTCAATGGAAAAGTCTGCCCCCCTCATCGCATCCAGCACAGTCTCTAGCTCATCCACTTCGATCGACAGATCCGGGACGGGCGTGCCGCCGCCTCCCTCGGAAGCAAAGCTGATCTGTATGCTCATCCTCTCCTGCGAGCCATAAGTGGTGATCCAGCCATGATCCATTAACATATCCAGACCCAGCACATCTTGATAAAACGTCTTGGCTGCGGCGACATCCTTCGTTGCGACATTTGCGACAATGCGTTTAACTCCCAACTTATACTCCTCCATTCATCACGCTAAAAATATCATTACATCTACGTTATACACACCCTCATGTAGCTACACGACTAAAGTATAACAAATCCTTCCAACAAAAAAAGCTGTTGAGATTTAATTCAACAGCTTTTTCGTTAGCTCCCTGATGCAGTTGTTGTTCCCTTCCCTCATGCAGAAGCCTGACGGCTTGTGCTCAGACCTTAGCTTTTTCGGTAACATGAACCAACGCTCCATAGGGGGTTGTTCTCATCATGGACGTATCCTTGAATTAAGCGGAACTCGAGGTCGGCCTGATGATGATTTCATTCACGTCGACTTCCGGCGGCTGCTCGATGGCGTATAAAATCGCTTGTGCAATCGAAGTCGCCGGGATGGATATTCTTCGATATTCCTTCATGACCTGTCTGGCCGTATCATCGGATATGCTGTCGGCCAGCTCCGAATCCGTCACGCCCGGCGATATTTGCGTGACCCGAATACCGCTGCCGACCTCCTGGCGCAGGCCCTCCGAGATTGCGCGAACCGCATGCTTGGTGGCACAATAAACGGCTGCGGTTGGCGATACTTCGTACGCACCAATGGAAGCGATATTGATAAATTGGCCAAAGCCCTGCTTCTGCATCACCGGCAGCCCTGCTGCGATACCATGGAGGACGCCGCGGATGTTCACATCGATCATCCGGTTCCACTCGTCCACCTTCAAGGCCTCCAAGGGTGATAGAGGCATGACCCCGGCATTGTTGAGCATGACATCCATCCGCCCGAACTGGCTTACCGCCAAGTCGATGAAAGATTCCATTTGATCGAGATGAGCCACATTCAGCGATTGGTAAACCGCTGAGCCGCCTTCCCCATTCAAATCGGAAGCAAGCTTCTCCAGCCGGTCCGTTCTTCTTGCCCCAAGAACCACATGGGCGCCATGATGAGCCAGCAACCGGGCTGCCGCTTCGCCGATCCCGCTGCTCGCGCCTGTAATGGCCACGACTTTTCCTTTTACGTTAGACATACAACTCTCCTCCTGATCCTGTTCTGAACTTCCAAGCCAAGCCGTCTTCTGCTATAAACGCACGGTCAGTTTTCCCGATACAATACCATCCCTGCATGATAGAGAACGCCGTCCCGAAAATCACCGTCAGCCGTAAATCCGGTGTCATCCACATATTCGATATGATCGCCTTGAATGAAATAGCGGCCTTGATAGGCGCTTTTGCGCCGACCCCGTGCTTCATCATAACGACCGTTCGGCAGCAGCTCGTGGCGGATATATCCGTCCTTGGTCACCCACATGCCTGCATAGGGATGCTGCACCCCATTCGCGTTAAGAGCTGGATCCATTGCATATACCCCCATTCCTCTTATCTGATCCTCTTGAATTTCATGAATAACCGTCCTGTCTTCAACCATCGAGGATATTCTTATTATGCGTTCATACAGCATTCATTCGGTAGCCGAATCCACCACGATTCTTGCCTATTCCTACAAACTTGATTAAGATTAAATCAGATACCATCGGAGGAGGTTTATCGAACCGGGATGTTAGATCATGAAGGAATCAGTCTGCAGAACGAACTTGCAGGATACATAGAAAAATACACGGGTACTGACGGTACGCATGCTACGGCTATAGCCGATCTATCTTTTATACGGGCATCCAATGAGTCGGAAATGATTCACTCGATTCATGAGCCCGCACTGTGCATCGTGATTCAAGGCAGAAAACTAATCATGCTGGCACAGGAATGCTATTTTTACGACCCGTCCAGTTATCTTGTCGTCTCGCTGCAATTGCCCTTATCCGGCCAAGTGATTCAAGCATCACCGGAGAAGCCCTACCTGTGCCTTCGGCTGGATTTGGATCGACATCAGATCTTCGATTTACTCAAATCCTGCCAAGGGACTCCTCCTAAGAAATCCGATTCCAAAAAAGCCCTGTTTGTCAGCCCGATGAATCAAGCGCTGCTGGATGCCGTCGTCCGACTCGTACGCCTTCTGGATACGCCAAAGGATATTCCCGTCCTTGCTCCTCTGATCACGAAGGAAATTCTTTATCGAATCCTTCAAGAAGAACAAGGCCAATCCCTGAAACAGTTTGCCGTCAGCGGCAGTCATGCGCAGCGAATCGCGGCAGCGGCCCAGTTGATCGAGCAGCATTATAATCAGCCCTTACACATCGCTAACCTGTCCGCAGCCGTCAATATGAGCCCTTCTTCGCTTCATCATCACTTCAAGGAAATCACCGCCATGAGCCCGCTTCAATATCAAAAACAAATCCGATTGCAAGAGGCCCGCCGGCTCCTGCTCTCGGAAACATCCGAAGCCGCGGATGCCGGCTTTCAGGTCGGCTATGAGAGCCCCACTCAGTTCAACAGGGAATATGCCCGCATGTTCGGTTTGCCTCCGATCCGAGATATCAAGCGTCTTCGCGATTCATTGGACCTCGGTCCCAGGCAGGGCCATGCTTGATTGGGACAATACAGCTCACGGTAAAGATTTCGCCAAACACAAAAAAACGGCATGGCTGCCGTTTTTTCTACTTTGGGCACCCGATGCCCTGCATTCTTTTATTTTTCCTATCCCTTCGTTCCGCCCTGCAGCCCGAAGCCCTTGGACATGAATTGCTGGGAGAGAATGTACATGATGATCGCCGGGATGGCGTACAGCACCGAGAAGGCGGCCAGGCTGCCGTAATCGACCATGCCATACTGCCCGAAGAACTGATAGAGCTTCAGGGAAGCCGGGAATTTCTCAGGCGACTGCAGCAGGATATACGGGACGAAGAAATTGCCCCAACTGCCCGAGAAGGTAAATATCGCCACCGTACAAATACCCGGAACCATCAGCGGTGCCACGACCTTGCGCATTCCCGTAAACACCGAAGCCCCGTCCACCCAGGCGGCTTCCTCCAGATCGCTCGGCACGGAATCCATGAAATTCTTCATCATCCAAATCCCGTATGGCATGGACGACGCTACATAGAACAAGATGACGCCCAAAATATTGTCATACAGCTTCAGCCCCAGGAACAGCTGGTAAACAGGCACCATCACAGCCGTAATCGGGAGCGATGTCATAAACAGAATGGTCAGCATAAAGGGTTTCTTATATTTCATCTGATAACGGGATAGCGGATAAGCTGCAAGCAGCGCCAGAAGAACAACCAATACGGCTTGGCCAAGCGACATCACCAGACCAATCAGGTAAGCACGCTGGTTCTCGCTGCTGGTCATCACCTCGACATAGTTTGCGCCGGTAACCTTGCTGGGCATCTTCAGCGATTGCATCGCATTCGGATCGACGGAAGCCACGAGCACCCAAAGCAGCGGCAGCACAAAGCATATGCCGATCCCCGTAAGGATCGCGTACGGCAGAATACGATAGATTAATTTACGTTGTTTGGCATTCATATGATCTCACCTCTGGTTACTCTTTCATCGACCTGATATACAGCAGGCTTAAGACAATCCCGATCAACAGCAGCAGCAGCGAAATGGCGGTTCCATAGCCTAATTGATAGTTTACAAACGCCTGATTGTACATAAAGATCGGCAGGGTTGTCGTGGAGTTGCCCGGACCGCCTCCGGTCATCGCATAGATGAGCCCGAACACCCCGAGCGTCTGTAAAGTAACCAGCATCATGTTCGTTGTAATGGTGCTTTTGATGTAAGGGAGGATGATGCGCGTGAAGATTTTCCACTTGGAGGCTCCATCCACCACCGCCGCTTCCTCGATTTCGTTAGGCACGTCATCCAGCGCTGCTTGAAATACCAGCATCGAGAAAGCCGTGCCGTGCCAAATATTCGCAAGAATGATCGTCAGCATCGGGACGGTAAACAACCAGGTCACTTCCGAAAATCCAAAAAAAGTGATAATTGCATTGAGCGTGCCCTCATCCCCGAAAAAGCTGTACAGGCAAAGGGCGCATACAATCTCGGGCGTCACCCAGCCCGCCAGCACAATCGTTCCAATCACCCGCCGAAACGTCTTGTTCCGCTGCTTCATCAGCAGCGCGATTAGAAATCCCAGCACCTGCTGCCCGATCACCGCCGAGCCGATGAGGAAAACCAGCGTGTTCCAGATACTGATTCGAACCGTGGGGTCCTGGAACATCCGGGTATAGTTGTCAAGGCCGATAAACTTGAGCTCCCTCGCCGCTTCGCCGGTTAACGCCAGATTGGTGAAGGAATAGAAGAACGTTAACAGGATGGGATATATAAAAAACACGAGCATAATCGCGATTGAAGGCAGCAAAAAAAAGAGCCAGGTATACGTTTTTCTTCGTTTCGGGTAAACGTCCACGGACAGACTGCTCATGTGTGGTTCTCCTTCCATACGGATGATCTGAAAAACCGCTTGCCCAAGCCTCCGCGATGAATGGAGTGCTTGAGCAAGCTGGTTTTGCTTATAGCCGATTATTTCTCCACGATATGATCCGCTCCGACAATGCGGGTGACGTCCTGCGCATATTTATTCATGGCATCCGCAGGCGACGTTCCCGTTGCCACGGACTCCACCATCGTCTGGATTTGAGTCGACACTTCCGGATACTTCTCCTGCGCCGGTCTGAACTCTGCGTTCTGCAGGTATTCGGTCGCGATTTCGTTGAACGGCATTTTCGTATATTCCGGATCCTTGGCAACATCGGCACGTACCGTGATATTCCCCGAGGACATGACAAGCTTCTGAGTATTTTCCTTGTTTAGCGCATACTTGATAAATTCCCAAGCCTCGTCTTTATTCTTGGAGTTGCTTGGAATCGACAGCGCCCACCCTCCGGCCAATGTAATCGAACCAGGGTCCTGCCCTTGGCTGGTCGGCATCGGTGCGAAGCCAAGCACATCTTTGTATTCAGGCCATGGCGCCGCACCTGATTCCATATAGTTGCCCGTAATCCAGGAGCCATCAAGTGAAATGGCCAGCTTGCCCTGCGGCAGGTATTCGCGGGAAGCCGTATTGCCTGCCTGGCCATTCAATACTTTGGAGAGCGGCGGTCCGAGCTTCTCTTTATTGACCGTCTCGACAAAAGTCAGCGCATCCAGAATGCCCTGGCTTTTCGTAATCCATTTGCCGCTGGCATCGTCATACAGTCTTTCGCCTGTTCCATAAAGCAGCATTTCGTAGGTTTGCATGGAGGTTGCTTCGCCTGTAGCCTTGCCCATGTTCATCCAGATCGGCACAACGTCAGGCGCCTTCTCCTTGATCGTGCGCGCAGCGCTTAAGACCTCTTCCCAATTCTTAGGCTGCCAATCCTCCGGAAGACCCGCTTGTTTGAAAATGTCCTTGTTGTACCAGAGTCCCCTGGAATCCGTATTGTACGGAACGCCATATACCTTGCCATCGCTGGCGGTGACCCCCTTCTTCATCGCTTCGATAAAGGAACCGTTGCCCCAGTCTTCCCACGCGGCCAATTTATCGTCAAGCGGCTCCAGATAACCTGCGCTGGCATCAGAGTTGAGGATAAAGGTATCCTCTGTCACAATATCCGGCGCCGTATCTTTAGACTTGAGCGCCAAGGCCACCTTGGCAAAATAATCGCCTTCCGATGCCTGAATCGGTGTCGGCTTAATCTCTACACTTTTATCGGGGTAACTGGCCGATACTTCCTTAAGCCATTTATAGAACGCTCCGTTCTCGCCGATTCCGTCATCCCGAAACGTAACGGTAATGATTTTCTTAGCCGTTTCTCCATCCTTTCCCGGCTCCGGATCACCGGTATCGGCCGGCGTTCCCTTCCCCCCGGTACAACCGAATAACAAAGAAACGCTTAATAAAGCCGTCGTTACTAGCCAAAATCCCCTCTTACGTGACTTCATACGGATCCCTCCTTTTGGCTGCAGCATATTTGATATATTATCCAAAATTTGTATACGCTTACGAGAGCGTATATATAACTCTATTTTGAAAATAGTGTGGATATTCTGAACTTTTTTTCGTTGAAAGGAGGCCACTCGATATGAAAGCAACGTGCAGCGGCCATTCCTTCGGCATTTTCTCTTCATATTCTTTATTTTCATAACGGGCGACATAACAAACTAATTACCAGAAATAGAAAATATTAATATATATTTCTGAGTCTATAGATTGATTATGAAGTCTCTGCATGTTTAGGTCTTTACTTTTGCTGGAAATCCTATTATATTTGTATGTACAAACAATTAAATGAACTTGCTGGAACCATACCCGTAATAACCTATGACATTGGAGGTATACCATCCATGAGTGACCGCTTGATTTTTTTGTTGGCTTTATTCTCGGTAACTGGATCAGGACTCATAGCCGGGCTGTTCTTCGCTTTCTCGTCTTTTATAATGACAGCGCTGGCCCGGATTCCGAACGAACAGGGGATCAACGCCATGCAGTCCATCAATGCAACCATACTCAACCCGACGTTCGGTGCACTGTTTACAGGTACTGCCCTAACGAGTATTGTCCTTGCAGTCCTATCCCTCATGCGCTGGGGGGAACCGGGCTCGTTATACTTGCTTACCGCCAGCCTGCTCTATTTAGCAGGATTCCTCGTAACGATGGCGTTCAACGTCCCGCTAAATGACGCACTGGCCGCCGTTGACCCGGGAAGCAGTGCCGGAGGCGAGGTGTGGAACAACTACCTGAAACGCTGGTTGCCCTGGAATCATGTACGAACCATCACTTCTTTAGGGGCGATGATCCTGTTTGTTTTTGCGCTAAGGCATCTTAACTAGCATGCGATAATGAAGTGTCGATGACCCATAAGCCTTAAACGCCTGTTCATCGTTCCACACAAGTTATGAAATGCCGATTCTAAACTTGCGCCCGTCGCTTGATCCTCGATGATAACCGAAACATCGTCGTTCTCTTCCACGGACGATTGGGTTTGCTGCAGGGAGGGCTTCACGAAGGAACAACGTTCCTCAAAGCCGTGCAATAACTTTCTAACAGATCACCCATACCAACTCTACCGATTCTTCATTAGATATACTATCAATCTAGTAAAGGCGGTGGAGATATGGGGATTCTCACGATAGATCAGTGGAATCACACATGCCAACTTGACACTTCAGCCAAGCCGCGTCGTAACATCGGATGGATATCAAGCAATTGGAGCGGATACAGCATCACTGGAAAAAAAGGGGCTTTCAAACGGATCTCCGCCAAATGGAATGTGCCGTTTGTTCGTCCAAGCCGCGGGGCGTCCTACTCCTCGGCATGGATCGGCATTGACGGATTCGGCAACAGCAATCTGATACAGACCGGAACGGGTCATGAATTCATAGACGGCAAGGCTTATTATTATGCTTGGTGGGAGATTCTCCCCGCCTCGGTTACGATCATTCCGCTGCCCATTCAGCCGGGCGACCGTATGCTTGCCAGCATCATCAAGCGCAGCGGCTCGAACTGGTTGATCTGTCTTCGAAACGTATCCCGGAACTGGACCTTTCGCACATTGCAGCGGTACAATGGTCCACAGACCTCGGCGGAATGGATCGTCGAAGCGCCGCAGGTCAATGGGGCTCTTGCGACCATGGCACGATTATCCCCCGTCGCCTTCTCCTGCTGCCGCGTCAATGGGAAAAGCCCCAAACTCACGGCGGATGATGGGGGCATTATGCTTCAGAATCTAAGCGTCACCTCCATTCCTTCTAATCCGAACAAGGCAGGAGACGGTTTCATTGTCAAAAGCGTTCGTCAATAAGGGGCTTGACCTTCACGCAGCGTAAAGGATTATCCTCATGATAATACGGAGCAGCCATGCTCCGGTTAGAGGAGGAAATCAACATGCAATTGATCGCTATCGATACACTAACCCATCAACAACAAGCTTTGAAATCTGAGCCTGAGCTGCGGAGCTCCGCATATGAGCAGCTTGTGAATCAGCCGCTTCAGCCGTTTATGGACACGATACGTAAGCGTATGCCTCAAGGGCAGGACGATTACGATATGACGCAGCTGCTGGGATTATACCGCTTGGCCGCTCATCCTGAAGAGGCGCTCCAGGCTTTGTCCCGACTTGAACAAGCCGGCTCCTGGAGCCGGTGCAAGGAAGCCGTGATGAAGGCTTATACTGCATTGAAACCGCAAGCTCACGGCATTGAGCTGGGGGAATTGCTCTTCACCCTGGCGCTCGGTGATCATGAGCGGTTCGGCCCGCATCCCGGATATACAGGCTCAGGGGGAACGCCGGGGCAAATCATGGTTGTTGTGTGGCCGAACGATTATAATCTGCCAAGGCTCGCAGCCATTACGGCACATGAATTCCATCATAACGTCCGGCTCTCTTACGAGCCATGGAGCGCAGAGACAACGGTCGCTCAATACCTTGTGCTGGAAGGACTCGCCGAAGCTTTTGCCGCCGAGATGTACGGGGAGGATCACTTGGGACCCTGGGTTCATTCCCTGGACGAGGACCAGCACAGCGAGCTCCTGCCGCGCTACCGGAAAGCGCTGCACATAACCGGGTTCAATGAGATACGAGGTTACATGTTCGGGGATCTGGAAGGGGACTTTTACGGGTTCACGAAGATGGGCATTCCGCCTTATGCGGGTTACGCCATCGGCTATCGGATCGTAACCGAATATTTGAGGCAGAGCGGTAAATCCGTGGTGGAGGCTACTTATGTTCCCTGGAAGGAAATCATAGCGGAGTCTCCCTACTTCAGGGAATAACAACTCCGTAGCCCATTAACCAACAACAGCCGCTGCACACCGGAAAAGCCCGGCATGCAGCGGCTGTTTCTATATCATGCTTCGTAAACCGGTTTTCCCTTGAACAGCACGGCCCGGCGGCGTGACCTCCTGGCAACGGCTTCTGCGGAGCAGCTGGCTTCTACGATCACCGCGTCCGCCGCATCTCCGACATTAGGCCAGGCATAACGGCCGTCCTGTTCTAACGGTGTCACGCCTCCCGTAATAAACCCGAGAGCCTGTCCGAGCGAACGCTCATCGTACATATGGAAGCGTTCGGCCAGCGTGCCCGCCTTGTCCAGATTATCCCCTTTGCCAAACGGGGACCAATGGTCCATAATGCTGTCTTGCCCAAGCGAAATGTCTACGCCGCAGCGGTGCAGCTGCGGAATCGGGATGGTTCGGCCAAGCGGTACGGAAGAGGTGACGGAAATGCCCAGATCCGCCAACCGAATCGCCACTTCATCCACTTCGCTTGGTGAGACGTCCGCGAAAGCCAGCGCATGGCTGAGCGTGACTCTCCCGTTCCAACCCGCTTCCTCCGTAAGGTCAGCTACATACTTAAAGGTATTCAGCCCTACATGCGACGACTCATGCAGGTGCAGGTCAATGCCGGCGTTGGCTTCAACCGCCAGCTCCATCACGGTGTTCAGTGATTTCTCCATGTTCTCATCCACCGTTGTGGGATCCAGACCGCCAACAAGCGCTGCTCCGTTCCGGAGCGCTTCCCTGACCAGGGAGACGGACTGGCTTCGAAGCAAGCCGTGCTGAGGAAATGCTACAATCTCAACAAAAGCTTTTTCCCTGTATCCTTCAACCGCCTGCAAGGTGGCCTCTAAATTTCTCAAGCCGACAACAGGATCCACATTGCAATGGGAGCGGATATGGGTAGACCCGTAGCGCAGCAGCAGATCCAGCAGCCCCTCCGCTCTTTCCTTGGCGGTAGGAAGAAGCTTCGGAAGCAGTCTCTCTTCCTCCTCGATTCGGCTGAATATTCCGTGAGCCGGACGGCTCGGTGCCTTCCAAGGGCCTCCATAATAGGTTTTGTCCAGGTGGATATGCATATCCCTAAATGATGGGAGCATTAGATCCCCCAACATGTCCCGAGTCGGCAATAACGTATCAGGCAAAGCATCCGCCGGGCGGATCTCTGAGAAAGCCCCATTCTCTATTTTCATATGAAAAAGTCCCGTTTCGGTTCCGATCACGACGTCATCCTCGCAGCGATAACCTGTTTCCAGACGGACATTCAGCAGCCAATATGCAGTGCTCTGTTCGTTCATAGCGTTCATCCCCTTCTCGCTTATACTGCCTTCTATTTGACTTGCTCTTTGTTTATAGCGTCGCATCCAATAGGATGCGTTCGATCTCTTGGTATCCCCGCTCCCTGGCATGCTGCAGGGGAGTTACGCCATTCCCGTCGGAAATCCGAGGGTCCGCTCCATGATCCAGCAGCAGCTTCACGATACGCTGATAATTCTCGCTGCCGTCACCCAGAATAACAGCCTCCAGCAGTGCGGTCCAGTTCAGATTATTGATATGGTTCACATCGACGTCGGTCCGGGTCAGCAGCTCCTGAACAATCTTCACATGTCCGCGGTCAGAGGCCGGAATGAGAGCCGTCCCGCCATAACGGTTGGTCAACGTCACATCCGCATCGGCATCGATCGCCAACCGCAAAATTTCCATCATTCCCTCAGCACCGGCGTACAAAAATACATTGTTCAGTTGATGATCCCGAATATTGATATCGGCGCCTGCCTGGATCAAAGCCTCTACCGTTCCGACATGATTATGGTAGGTTGCAGCCATCACGGCCGTTCTTCCTCGCTCATCCGTCGCATTGATGTCTGCGCCGGATTGAAGAAGCTGTCGTACTTGCTCCGTATTGCCTTGCTCGGCATATTCAATGAGTTCACGATTCATATTCTGCACCTCTTCTTTCTCCGGATTGGGTTGACAGGCCGACAGGAAAAGGATCAATAGAATGGCTGATAAACGCGGCACTCGATGCTCCCTCCTCTTTCTATCGTGTATATTGGTATGCTAACATGAGACAGAACCATATGAAAAATACTTAAAAAATTGAATTCACTAAGGTTTTTCATATACAAGGAGGGTTGCATCAACCTATGGACATCAGACAGCTCCGCTATTTTATTGCCATCGTGGAGGAAGGTACGATCTCGCTTGCCGCCAACCGGCTTCATATATCCCAGCCCCCTCTCAGCCAACAGCTGAAAGCAATGGAGGAAGAGCTCGGGTCCGTCTTGGTATATCGTAGAGGGAAGCGGCTTGAAATCACCGAATCGGGTAAAGCGCTGTATAAATATGCGCTCCAGATGACCCAGCTCATGGAAGAGGCCAAAGCCGAGGTGAAAGAGGTCGGGAACGGCGATAAGGGTACGCTGAGTCTTGGCATCAATACATTATCTTCGGTAGAACTGCCGTCATGGCTGCATGAGTTCAAAGCAAGATACCCCCAGGTTTCGTATAAAATTCAGCAGAACGAGTCGTATCAGCTCTGTGAGCTCGTGAGAAACCGGTCGCTTGAAGTAGCGATCGTTCGCCTGCCGCTTGAATTGGATGATTTCTCGATCCTTCATCTGCAGACGGAGCCTTTTTATATGCTCACTTCTGAGCCATCCATCGAACAGGAGATAACCCTCCCGCATATTGCGCAGTATCCGCTCATTCTGCCAAGCACGGAAGGGTTAGGCGTGTATTATACGATCCAGATGGCTTTCTCGGAACAGAAACTACAGCCGAACATTGTAGCCGAATGCTCCGACATTTCGCTGCTGCTGCGTTTGGTCGCTTCGGGTTTTGGCGTGGCGATTGTTCCCGAAACGCTGGTCAAGCAGCATGTGCCTGCATCTGTTCATGCCTTCAAAATCAAGGACACCCCGGCAGCGGCTTCCACAGCCTTGATCTGGCTGAGGGATCATCATGTCTCCAGAACGGCTCTGAACTTCATTGACTTGTTGTCAAGCGCTTTATAAATACGGCTTCCCTAATCGCACGCTCATAAAAAAAGAGGACAGCGCTAATGAAAGCTCCGTCCTCTGGCAAGAATCTGATGCGGTTATTTTGTACGATACAATGAACCGGCAGTCTCATGCTCCTGCTTCTGTCCTTGGGAGTGAAGATACAGCTCTTCATAATACCCATGGGAGTCCAGCAGCTCCTGATGCGTGCCTTGCTCCACGATCCGACCTTTGCTCATGACCAGAATTCGGTCTGCCCCCATGATGGTAGATAGGCGATGGGCAATAACAAGGGTCGTTCGCCCTTCGGCCACGAGCTGCAGCGCGTTCTGGATCAGCTGCTCCGTATGCGAATCCAGGTTGGCGGTCGCTTCATCAAGAATGAGAATCTTGGGCTGGAAGACGATGATCCGAGCGAAGGAGATCAGCTGCCGCTCGCCGGCGGACAGGCCGCTCCCCCGCTCCGACAACCGGGTGTCATAGCCTTCCTTCATCCTCATGATGATCGAATCCGCACCGATAAAGCGGCAAGCCTCGATCACCCGTTCCCTCGAGATGGTCTCATCGAACAACCGTACATTGTCCAGCACCGTCCCGGAGTAGAGATACGGCTCCTGCTGAACAAGGCCTACCATCCGGTGCAGATCGGACTGTGCGAGCTCCCTGATGTCGATTCCATCAATCCGAATGCTTCCTTCGTTCACGTCATAGAAACGGCACAGGAGACTGATGAGCGAGCTTTTTCCCGCTCCGGTGGTTCCGACGATTCCGATCATCTCTCCGGGGTTGATATGGAGATCCAGGTCCTGAATAACCGGCGCTCCGCCTTCGTAACCGAACGTGATCCGGTCAAAGTCAACGCGTCCCTCGACGCTTGCTTTCTCAATGGCCGCCGGCTTGCGTTGATCGGTAACCTCAGGCTGAATCGCCAAGAGACCCCATATCCGGTTAATCGCCACCGTCGCCGATTGCAGCGTATTCCACTGCTGGGTGATCGTGTTAATCGGCTGGAAGAATAAACGGATATACGTTATGAAGGCGTACAGCACGCCGAACTCCAGCGTTGTCCCCAGGACGGCTTGTCCGCCGAGCCACGTCACGAACGCAATGGCCAAGTTGTTCAATATTTCGTAGGAGCGGTTAAACAGCACATTCGTCCGGATCTCCCGAATATTGGCCTTGAAGTAAGAGCCGTTCCGTTCCTCGAACTGCTTCTCCTGCTCCTTCTGCTGATGGAAAACTTGAATCAGATTCATCCCCGAGAGATTCTCGGCCACAAAGGCCACCAGCCGGGATAACCGCGTTCTGGCCATCTGGTAGGTGTGGCGCATATAACGCCGGAACGCAATGGCGATCCCTGCAATGATCGGCAGCAGGATCAAGCAGTATAAGGTCAGCGTGACATCGAGCTGGAACATCAGGATCAGAATGAAGATCAAGGTGAAGCCGTCGCGGAACAGGCTGAGCAGCACCTGGTTAAAAAATTGATTAATCGCTTCGGTATCACTGGATACATGCGTAATCAAGCTACCGCTCGGCACTTTATCGAAATAAGACATCGACAGCTTGGATATATGGGCAAACAGCCGTTTGCGAATGCTCGCTACAATGCTCTGCCCCGCCTTTTGCAGCAAATTATTTTGCAAATAGGTGAACACCATACTGAGCAGCGATAACAAAAAATAAATGCCGCAAATGACCATCAGGCTCCGAAAATCGTTCTTGCCGACCATCAGATTATCATCGATTGCGATTTTCATCAGGTACGGCTGCAGCAGCTCTGCCGATATGGCAATCAAGGTGCAGCCGATAAACCCGGCAAAGATCAGCCGATATTCCTTCATGTAACCCGATAAAGCACGGAATGTGGATATATACTTGGGCTTGGACTGAGGGGCATTCAGATCCGCCTTCTGGTCCAGCTGCCAATTGTTAATGGCCTGTGCCATGATGCTTCATCCCCTCTTCCTGAATGTCATGCAGCGTTCGGTACAGTCCGTCCTTCGACAGCAATTCCTCATGCGTACCCCGCTGAACAATCTCTCCCTGATCCAGGACGATGATCTCATCGGCATGTTTCAGTGCACTGATCCGGTGCGCAATAATGATCGTAGTCTTCCCATCGCGGATATCCCGGATCGTCTCCATGATTTCCGTCTCCGTCACCGCGTCGACCGCGCTTACGCTATCATCCAGAATGAGGATCGGTGCATCCTTGATCATGCCCCGTGCAAGGCTTGTCCGCTGCCGCTGTCCTCCGGAAAGCGTAATGCCTCGCTCCCCAAGGCGGGTTTCGAACTTGTCCGGAAACTCTGCGATGTTGTCATACACCCGAGCTTTTCGTGCCGCTTCCTCAACGATTGCCGGCTCTGTGTCCCGTTTATAGAAGGCAATATTCTCGCGGATGGTCGAGCTGAACAGGAAGCCATCCTGGGGAACATAGGCGATCCCTTCACGCAGGCTTTTTAATGTAAGCTTCCGAATATCCTCCCCCCCGATCAGCACTTTCCCCGGAGGCGGGTCATAGGTACGCAGCAGCAGCTTCATAAGCGTAGTCTTGCCGCTTCCCGTTCGGCCAATGATGCCTAACGTCGATCCTGGCGGAACATCCAATTGAATACCGCGCAGAACCTGTCTGGCCCCCTCCTCTTGACCATCCACATCGTCGTAGGAAAAGGATAAATCACGCACTTCAATGCCCGGGATCTCCTGATTCAGCTCCTTGGCGCCGGGCAGTTCCTTAATATCGGCCTGCTTGCCAAGCAGGTCGTTCAATCGGTCAAGCGAAGCCCTCGCGCGCTGAACGACATTAATAACATTGCCGATCTGCTGCAGGGGATTCATCAGCATGCGAATGTAAAGCGTCAATGCGACAAAGTTTCCGACCGTAATGCGTCCCAGAATCGTCAGGTAACCGCCGAATAAGAGGGCGATAATGAGTGAGGTGGCGCCCAGAAACGGAATGATCGATTGAAAGAGCGATGATACGCGTACCAGCCGCAGCTGCTTGTCCCGGATGCGGTCCACCGTCGTCCCAAAGCGCCGCTTCATCGTATCTTCCACCGCGAACTTCTTGGTGACGCGGATCCCGCCAAACTGCTCCTCCGCGGATTCCGTCATCAAGCCCAGCGCTTCCTGCACCTGCAGCGATCTTCTTCTGATAATCGGTCCGAGCCAAACAACAATAACCGGAATCAGCAGCAAAGGGGCGATGCTCGCAGCCACCAGATACAGCGGTACGTTCGTGATCAGCAGCATGACGATCGTGGAAACCAGCAGGATGGAGGAGTTTGCCGTCTGATTGATCCCCATCGAGATGGCTTCCCTTACCGTAGTCACGTCATTCATGAAATAACTTAGCAGCTTGCCAACGCCATGCTTGGAATAAAATCGCTCACTGAGCCCCGTAAAGTGGACAAACAATCGGCGCCGGTTCATAAATTCGAAATACCGCCCCGTGTACATAACCAGAAACTGGCCGATCCCGCCGATGACGGCAAAGCCGACGCCGATGCCCAGCAGCGTCCAGCTGTAACGCACGATGCCATCGACAGACAATAAACCATCCTTCAGTTCATCCGTAAAATGGCCCAGCACCCTTGGGAAATTCACGTGAATGATGTTGGCTACCAAATGGCAGCAAATCGACAATACATAAAACGGCCACGTCTTCCTGAAAAAATCTCCAAGTATTCGATGAGAGTCCAATGTCCCATATCACTTCCTGTCCCGTTGTTGGATTGATTAGCCCGTTACGTTCCTCCTTCCATACGTTTGCTGTGCTACTCTCATATTAATAGGTTCGAGAAATAAATCAGTCCTCCTTCCTAAACGCCATATGATTTATTCAAATTCAGACATAACCAAAACGTTTATCGAAGTAATGCCTAAGAAGCGGCGCTAAGGTTAAGTTCTCCTGCGATGATCGAATGGGCTCAGCTTCGCTGAAATCTTATGCATGGTCTTAAGAAAAAAAGCCGCAAGCATCGGTTGCGACTTCCTTAAAAGGTGTTTCTATGGATGACATGGATGACGCTATCCTGATTTTCGGCTCACGCTCACACGGCCAACCAAGCTGCCGGCTCACCCGAATAGGTCAGCGAAAGTTTATGCATGGCCCGGGTACAAGCAATGTAGAGTAAGCTTCGGTCCATCTCGGAACGATAGTTTTCGCCGTCCGCAAAAGGAACGATAACCTGATCGAATTCCAGGCCCTTGGCCATATGGGCGAAGGTGATCGTAATCCCATCCTGAAAGCGGTCGCTGCTAAAATCGAGCAGATTCACGCTGCCCCCAAGCTCACTGATGGACTCGTACACCTGCCGGGCCTGCGAGGACGTTTTGCATAGGATCCCCATCGTCTGCAGCCCGGAATCTAAAAAGTGACGGCTAAGCTCTTGAATGAACGCCAGCTCCTCCCGGGCGTCACGACACCGGATCACCTGCGGTTCTTCTCCATGCCGCTCCACGGGAATCATGGTGCTGCCCGGACGGATTCGCTTCGCAAGTCCCATAATCTCCAGCGTGGAGCGATAGCTTTTTAACAGTTCAATCGTATCGGCATGTGGAAACACGCCCTTGATATCATGCAGTGAAGTGGACGTATATACGTTGACCGACTGGTTGCTGTCCCCAAGAATCGTTTTTTTGCACGAAAACCATTTGGAGAGCACGGCATATTGAATCGGTGTATAATCCTGCATTTCATCGACGAGCAGATGCTTCACCATATCGTATGATGTGCTTCCCTCCAAATACATTTTGAGATACAGCAGCGGAAAAACGTCAGCATACTCGATCGTTTTCCTTCCGATCATGACGAACATGTCCGGTTTGTTCCTATGCGAGAAGAATTCCTTGTACATGCTGAGCGCATTTTGAAATTTGAACATTTTTTTGATCGCGGTTTTGACTTTATTGGCTTCTGCGGTTGTCAGCCTCTCTCCATCCTCCGTACGAACCCGGCTTGACAGGATGGAGGCCGTCTTCTCCAATCGCTGCCTGAGCGGCATGGTCATGGTGCCAAGGTAACCCTCCATGATCTCCGAAGCCGAAATGCATACGCCCTTCAGCTGAATATCCGCAGGCAGGAAGAACTGCTCATCGGCATATTTCATATAAGCCTCCAGCTCGTGCACGAAGTGCATCCCGGCCTTATACCGGATCCGTTCAATAGCCTGCTCGTCATGGGCGTGCACGATTTCGTCCACCTGTTCGGAGAAGGTCTGGAACTGACATAATCCTCCCAGCTCTTTGGCAGCAAGCTCCTCCATCGTAACCTCCATGATTTTCTCTTCGCCAAGCTCTGGCAGAACGTTGGATATATAATCAGAGAATACTTTATGGGGGGATATAATGAGCACGTTGCTGGAATTCAAAGTCTCCTTATGGCGGTACAACAGAAAAGCTACCCTGTGCAGAGCCACTGAGGTTTTGCCTGAACCTGCCGCCCCCTGTATGATCAGCTCATTTGCGGTTTCGTTTCGTATGATGGCATTTTGCTCCTGCTGGATGGTAGCCACAATATTCTTCATCTTCTCGTCCGACGTGCTGCTGAGCTCCTTCTGCAGCACGTCGTCATTGATGTTCATGGAGCTCTCAATCATATATTCCATTTGACCGTCTTTGATTTTGTACTGCCTTTTGACGGTAATTTCGCCTTGCATCCTGCCCATGGGGGCTTCATACGACGCAGGACCGACATTGTAATCATAAAACAAGCCTGCTACCGGCGAGCGCCAATCATAGATGAAATGCTCCTGACTCCCTCCGTCCGTGAAAGAATGGATGCCAATATAGTAAGCATCTTCTTCCATCGTTTCATTCGTTCGGAAATCCACCCTGCCAAAATACGGCGAGGCGAGCAGTTTGCGAATCCTTTGCAGCCTCGATACCGTCTTCTCTCCCGTATCAATCGACAAGGAAATATCAACCCGGTTGGCCGCCCGTTCCGCCGCATCCAATTGGGCCATGTTCACCCACAGGTATTTCTTCGCTTCAATGATCTCCTTATACGAGTCGGACACCTTCCCCTCTAATTCCTCCGATGCTCGATGAAGCTCCTTGAATACAAACTCAAGATATGCCCGCTCCGCGCTTTCGCTTCGATTCAGCATTCCGATTTCCCCCTCTTTGCTAAAGAATAGCTTTAAGTATAGGGGTTTCCCGAAAAAAATATAGACTTATACTTTCCGTTGTAGTATTGTGTATTTATCGTGGGTCCAAAAATAGTGATACGATTTACATCAACCGCAAATGACATACCATAGATAAAAAACCAGGCTGCATGCTCATGCAAACCTGGTTTTTTTGTGTCTCTTACCGCTCGTTTTTTGTCTGATACAGATACAGCGTGAGCGGGGCGAAAATAGCGATAATCACCACGCAGACCCCGATTCCGAACATGCTCACGGCCATGGTAGCCGTGCCGTTCATCAGTCCCCTGACCGTGGCTGCCGCCATGCTGATCGGATTCAGATCGATAAGAATGCCCGTCCATTTCGGCATCGTCGACGAATCCACCAGAATGTTGCTGGCAAACAGCAGCGGATATATCGCGATCATGCTGGACCCCGACACCGTCTCCGGCCGCTTGGCCACAACGCCGATCAGCGCAAATATCCAGCTGACGCTGAATGCAAAAAACAAAATGAAAGCAATGGCGCATACCATTTGGATGGCGCTGCCCTCGGGGCGGAAGCCCAGCGCAAGCCCCGTACCCAGGGCAACGATAACGCCGACCGTAAAACGCAAACCATCCGTAAGGATGGAGCCGATGACGGAAGCGGGCTGCCAAAAGGGCAGCGTTCGGAAACGATTGTACACCCCTTTGGTAATATCCGAGCATATCGTGGTTCCGCTGTACACCGTCATGGGAACGACCGTCAGGATGAGGATGCCGGGCAATAGGAATTGAATATAAGCTCCGGTTGACCCGGCCATGGCACCGCCGAACAAGTAACTAAATATGAGCAGCAGCAGAACCGGTGACAGAACCGCATCCATCACCAGACCAAACCCGTTATGCTTCGTATGCTGCCAAGTTCTCCACATAAAGATTCGGATCGCCGTCAGGGCATTGGGATGATCGATATCGGCTTGACGAACAGGCAGCACGCCGTTCTTATTCGCTGTATGTTGGCTTACACTCATGGCTTGCCTCTGCCTCCCTTCGACTTCGCATGGGTCAGTGACAGAAAGACCTCATCCAGACTCGGTTCACTTAAGGCGAAATATTCAATGGCGAATCCGTTATTCATCAGCGTACGCAGAGCCTCAGTGGCGGCACTTGCGTCCTCCACCGGGATTTTAAGTACCAACGGATGATCATCCTCCAATACGTTCAGCGCGTGTGCCTCGTTTAACAAAGTACCGACCCTGCGCTGATCGGCCGGTTCGATGAATTGGATGGTTAACGTTCTGTTGCCAACGGAAGCCTTTAATTGGCGGGGCGTCCCTTCCGCAATCAAACTCCCCTTATCCATCACGGCAATCCGGTCCGCTAACTGGTCAGCTTCCTCCAGATATTGCGTCGTCAGCAGCACAGTGGTTCCCCGCTTCAAAAGAGACCCTACAACCTCCCACACTTGATTGCGGCTTTGCGGATCGAGGCCTGTTGTCGGCTCATCCAGAAAAATAACATCGGGCTCGGTAACGATACTGGCGGCAATATCCAGCCGCCGCCGCATCCCGCCAGAGTAATGCAACACCGCGCGCTCCTTCGCTTCGCTGAGTCCAAAGGATTCGATCAGCTCCTCGCTTACGGATCGAGCCGTTTTCGCCGAATAACCGTAAAGCCTTGATATCAGCATTAAATTCTGAAGACCGGAGAGCCCTTCATCCAGTGCTGCAAACTGGCCTGTCAGGCTAATCCTTCTCCGAACGTTCCGGGCATTGCCCACAATATCAAAACCGGCCACGCTTGCGAAACCCCCGTCCGGCTTAACCAGGGTGGATAGCATGTGGATGGTCGTTGTTTTTCCGGCGCCGTTCGGGCCTAACAAGGCAAACAACTCTCCTTGTTCGACTCGCAGATCGATTCCTCGAACGACCTCCATGCCGTTGTAAGATTTGCGAAGCTCCTTCGTTTCAATGGCGTAAGGCAAGTTTCACAGCTCCTCCTCTTCCTATAAAAATAGCCTTTAGAATGTCATGCTGGCTTACTCTTAAAAATCGTCCAGATGATCACGGACCCAATCAGCAAGCGTGGCTGCTGGCCGCCCCGTGACTTCCTCCACCGTCGGCAATACGGTATAACCGATCTCGGGCGGATTTTTTCCCATTTGCACAAAAAACTCAATCGATTCCTCGTCATAGCCTTGCGCTCTCCATTGATCTCTCGCCTGTTCCTCGGTCAGTTCGACAAAACGGATGTCCTTGCCTGTTACCTCGCTTATGATCCGAACCGCTTCCGTTCGCGAGAGGGCTTCCGGTCCCGTAAGGAAATATTCTTGGCCATGGTGACCCACCTCAAGAAGTGCGGCGACGGCAACCCGCGCAATATCGGCTTCATGGATTCTCGCACTCAGCGCATGGCCGAACGGCTCGCGGACTACCCCCTCCGTGCGGATCGACTCCTGCCAATCCACCAGAATATTCGCCATAAATTCCCCTGGCTTAAGCAAGGTCCATTCCATTTGGCTCTCTCGAAGGGCAGCTTCGACAGGACCTTCTTCATAGCCTACCAATACCGTTACCCGCTTTATGCCTGCCTCCTCGGCAAGCTCAATAATTCGCGGATCCGTCTGCAGGGACCCGTACGCCTCATCACTGGAGATGATCAAATGCATGGCCGTTACGCCTTGCAGGGCGGGAATCAGGCTTTCCGGGTCATTGAGATTTCCGGCAACCGCCTGAACGCCCTCCGGTACTTTCGCTTGCTGCGGATTGCGTGAGATTGCTCTCACTTCGCTGCCTTGCTGCACAAGCTGCTGCACGATGTGTTTTCCTACGATTCCTGTTGCTCCTGTTATCAAAATGGTCATTTTGAACTTCCTCCCTGATATCGTTGGGTTACGATTCATATTTTTGGATTGTTCATCATTACATAACGTTTACGGATTTCCTCCATCTCCTGCAGCAGATCTTCTTTCAGCTCCGGCGGGGAGATGATCTCCACCTTTGAACCGTAGCTTAAGATCACCGAGATGGCATAAGCTTTGGTGTAAAAAATAGTTTGGACATCAAGAAGCCCCTCGCCGGAGATGAAGGCCTCCGGAAATTGCTCGGTCACCCGCGGTCCGGCGGATGAATCGAAGCGGAGATGAGCCTGTATCCCCTGCACCGCCTCCCGATCCTCCCGCTCTAGGTTACCTCTTGGGAGGAACGTGTCGGTGGATACTTCAAGACTGGATATGCGCGATACTCTGAAAATTCGTTTCGCCTGCTTTAACAAGCAGTAAGCCTCCAAATACCACACGCCTTGTTCCCAGTACAGCTGCAGCGGCTCCACTTGCCGCTCCGAGCAGCTGCCGGATGTACTTGTATACTGAAGTGTTATCAGGTTCGAGCATTCCATGGCATTCAGAATGGGCTGAACCCATGCCCGCTCATGCTTCGACGTGCTCATATCGAATAGGATTTGTTCATGACATCCTCCGTTCAACAGGGCAGGCTGCAAGGTTCCGAGCTTATTCATAATGCTGGTGTATCTCCCCTTCACAGTCCCTTCGATGCCCTTTAAAAGATTGTAGATGGCCAAAAAGTCATCAACGGAGAAGTGCTGCCTTGTCAGATAGAACCCGTTCATTAATTCAAACCCGCCATCCGCACCGGGATAGGAAGCAACCGGAATGCCGGCCTGATTAATGAGGTCCACATCGCGGTAGATCGTACGAACCGAGACCTCATACCGGGCGGCAAGCGCCGTGGCCGTCACTCTTTTTTTGGTCAACATTTCCATTGTAATGCCTAGCAGCCGGTCGAGCTTCATCGTTAACACTCCTCGCGCTTCGTACTTTTTGACTTCTGAATCGAATATTAAAACATAAATCCTGACATCTAGTATGTCAGGATTAAATATCGTTCCTGTTGGAATAGGGATTATTTTTGATGAAAAGCAGTAGATGAGGTGGGACAACAAAAAAGCTCCGCATCACGGAGCTTCCTGCATAGATTATATCATGTTCAGACAGTCCTACTACTACAGAAACCAGCGGCTGACAGCAGCCTTTCCCGCTGCTGTGCTTAGCTGTTGCGTATTACACTTTCCATTCGACCCATTCACCATCCTGCGGAATTTCAATTTGATCGCGCAGACCTTCCGCTGCCAGACGACCGGACAGCTCCTCTCTTGTCACAAGGCAGTGGTTGATGGCTTCCATATGGACCGCAACCGCCTTCGTGTAGGGAGCATGACGCAGCAGTTCGATCACATCGTCCTCATCCATGATAATCGGGTCTCCTGTGAGAAACCGGGCACCGCCGGCGTTGACAACCGTCATATCAGGCTTATGGACATCCAAAACTTCTTTCACTTCATCACACCAGATGGTATCTCCTGCTATATACAGGGTCGGCTGTCCTTCTGCTTTCAAAATAAAACCGGATACCTGTCCCATCATCTGACCGATCTCACCCGTGCCATGATGACCACCGGTTCGGATTATCGTAACCCCCTCATATTCCAGGGTTTCCTGGACTGCCGTCACGGACGTAAAGCCTTGCGAAACCAAAGTATCCTCGTCCCCCGGTTGACACAGGATCGGCTTCGTCTTTGGCAGTGCATCAATCGCAGCTTGATCCCAGTGATCCTGGTGCAGATGCGTAACCAGCACCACATCCGGATGGACCTTGTCAGTCACGGAGAACGGCAGCGGTACAAGCGGATTCCGTCTGTCATTCGCGGAGTTGATGACCGGCGGGTTCGCCTTGGCTTCGCTAAACATCGGATCGACCAGCAGTTCAAGATGGGCGTACTGTATTCTTAACGTAGCATTACGTATCAGTTGAAGTTTCACTTTCATTTCCCCTTTGTTTCATTTAATATGGTTCTGAACCCATTATAGAGAACGCTGAACTTCCCGCCTACAGCTTCGTGAAAGGTATTAGGGGGACTCACTTTCATCGTGAAAGGATATGACCATGCCAAGCGCTCATGAACTCGACGAAGTCGATCTTCGCATATTACATCACCTGCTGGAGGATGCGAGCCTGTCCCACAAAGCCATCGGAGAGCGGGTGCATTTGACGGGACAAGCTGTCGGGGCCCGTGTTCGTAAGCTGCAGGATCTGGGTGTCATCGAAGGCTTTACGCTTCGTTGGAACCCGGACAAAATCGGTCTGGCCGTACATGCTTTTATCACCATGTTCTTGGCGTTAAATACGGCTCATTCTCCCTTCTTATCCTTTGTTCAGTCCCACGACATGGTCGCCGAAACCCACCGCGTCAGCGGTGAGGGCTGTTATTGGCTCAGGGTACGGGCGGGCTCGCCCAAGGAATTGAATGATTTTCTGGAAGAGCTTCTGAAGTATGGGAATTATAAAGTCAGCCTGTCCATTGATCAGGTGAAATAAAAAAGAAGAAGCCGCGGATCTACGAGATCGGCGGTTTCTTCTTGTTATCTATTATGAATTTCTCACATGATGTATTTTTAATATAATTCCATTTATTTCACCGCGTTTTCTTCCGCCATCAATTCCTGCGCATATTCGTTCAAATTGATGGATTGGCCGTGATTCAGCCTCGATTTCTCTGCCGCGAACGCAATAAGGTGGCTGCGTACGGAGGCATTGGCCGACGTCAGGCTCTCCTGCCCATTATAGCTCCGAACCTCTCTCAAGAAGCTGGACACAATTCCGCTGTCGCCCCCGCCATGTCCGCTGGACTGTGAAGGAATGGTAATCTCCGTTTTCTGTCCGGTCAGAAAATCGTAAACCGTAATCTTTCCTTCCTCTCCCCGAAGCTCGCCGCGGGTGCCCATGATCTGAATTCTGCGCTCCTGTTCATACGTAAATCCACACATGCTGAACATCGCGGTGGCGCCGCCCTCAAACTCCATATTGACAACCTGATGATCGACCACGTTGTTATCGCTCCGATAGACGCAGCGGCCATAGTCCGTATCGCGAAGCCCTTGGATGATGTTCGGCTTGGTCAGCTCCTGGGTGAAATGCCCCGCCCATCCCTTGTATTGATCGCTCAAGTAAAACCGAGGTGCCGAATATGGACAGGTTGGTTCCACCTGGCAATCAAGGCAGCGGTCGGCCGCACCTTCGGGGGCCTGCTCCTCACGGAAATGCATCAGAGAGCCAAACGAAGTGACCTGCGTGCAAGGACGGTCCATCAACCACGACAGCACATCCATGTCATGGCAGGATTTGGCCAGTATCATCGGGCTTGCCTTGTCGGAGTTATTCCAATTCCCCCGCACAAAGCTGTGGGCAATATGCCAATATCCCACATTCTCGTTCAGCTGGATCGAAGCCACCTCGCCGATGGTCCCTTCCTGAAGCACGCGTTTGATGGTACTCCAAAAAGGGGTATATCTCAGCACGTGGCATATGGTCAAAAGCCTGTTGTTACGTATAGCAGCCTGCTCCATCTCTAGACATTCCTTCGGTTCCGGAGACATCGGCTTCTCCAGAAGCACGTGATACTGTTTCTCCAAAGCCTGCATGGTTGGGCCATAGTGCATGCGGTCCTGCGTACAGATGACGGCGATATCGGCAAGCTGTGGCTCTGCCAGCAGCGGCTCCCAGGATTCATAACACCGCTCCGGCGGGATTCCATGCTTCTCGGCAAAACCGATGCGCCGCGCCGGATCGGCCTCGGCTACGGCCACGAAGGTCAGCTCATGCGGGTAATCCAGGGCATAGGGGGCGTAACCCCCGGCGCCGCGCGCGCCTGCCCCGATCAATATGGCTTTCAATTGTGTCATATCATGTCGCTCCTTTTAGGTTCTGGTACTCGCATTTATTCGGTATATCGGTCTGCCGCGGACTGGTAAATGGCCAGATAGCGCTCCGACCCCATCTTCTGCAGGTTTGCTACATATTGATCCCAGTTCTCAAAGGACTCGTTGCCGGCTATGAATTTATCCCGCATCTCATCCACGTACGTGTGAATGTCGGTCTGGATACCGGTAAGCTCGGACTGCTCATCGGCCGTAAAATTAAACGGCGGCCAAACCTTGTCTTGAGGGATGACGTACGGCTCGGCTTTTTTTGCGTTATCTACGGACGTCGGCAGACCTTCCGCTCCCTTGAAATACTTCTGTGTCACGAAGCCCGGATAATATCCGCCAGGCCATATCAGATACTGCCCTACCGCCTGGTCCAGATTGAGGCCGTCCGGATTGTTCTTGATCTCGTCCACGTAATCCACATTGCCTTCTGCATCTTCCTTATACGTATCGTCTTTCCAGCCCATGAAGAACATGCGGATGCCTTCGTCGCTGTAGAAGTAATCCATCCAACGGATCAGCGCGGCCGGATTCTTCGCTTTATCGGTCAGGACAAACATCCCGATGTTCCCCAGCGGAGAGCCTGTGGCGCTGAACATCTGATCGCCGTGCGGCCCCTTCAATACCGGAAGTCCTACATAACCCTCCTGGTTGTAGATGGCGACCGGGTCCACATTATCAACCACGCCGAGAAGACCCTCTACGCCTTTGGCGTCCACCTCCGTGCTCTTCACGGACATGATGTCCTGCTCCAGCAGGCCGTCCTTGTAAAGCTTGTTCACGAACTGAAGCAGTTCCTTGTATCTTGGATCCGTCGGAATGAACCGGACCTTTCCGCTCGCCGGATCGGTATCCACGTTAATGTTCGAGGTTCCGTGATAATTGAGGCCGAACGAACCGCGCAAATAGTTGACGATGCCGGCGGTTCCCACACCACCCCAGGCATATTCATCCTTCTGGCCGTTGCCGTTCGGATCCTTCTCCTTGAACGCCTTCAACATATCGTAGAATTCATCCAGCGTCTGCGGCTCTTGAAGGCCAAGCTTGGTCAGCCACTCCAACTTCACCCACGGCGTTCCGTACAGCACGGACCGGAACTCCGGATCATACAGCGTCGGCAGCCCGTAAATGTTGCCGTCGGGCATCGTAATCCCCTTCTCAATGACCGGATACTTCTCCATCAATGCCTTGAAATTCGGCGCATATTGGTCAATTAGGTCATTCAGCGGGATAAAAGCGCCCTGCTTGCCGTATTTCAGCAAATCTGCCCTCGGGAATGCGGAAGCATAGAACATCTCCGGATAATCGCCGCCGGCGAGCAGCAAATTCCGTTTTTCCGCCAAGTTGTCTTTGTGCACCGTGTCCCACTGTACCTGAATATTGGTCATTTTCTCATATTCCTGCCACAGCTTGATGTTGTTCCAGTCGGCGTTGGCAAAGAACTTTCCGGCAAATCCGGTCACCGTCATCTTGTCACTGACAATCGGAAACCCGGTCTCATTCATCGCTGTTTTCCCTTCACCCGCGGAGTCCGATTCAGCCGTTCCTCCCGAACCTTTCGAACTGCAGCCCACCGCCAGCGATACCGACAACATGCAGGTCAACAGAAGACTTCCCCATTGCTTCAGCTTCATCCGTAATCCTCCCCTTTTCATGTTCCATCCATCTATCCATACAAGGAATTATCCTTTGATGGCCCCAATCATCACGCCTTTGACAAAATACCGCTGCAGGAACGGATAGAGCACCAGCACGGGAATATTAGCCACGACCAGCACCGCGTACTTTATGCCCTCCACTTCCCTTTGCTGCTTGATCGCCGATTCGGTCGACATTTTGACCATGTCGTTCGTTTGCCCCTGAATCAGAATTTCGCGCAGGATGAGCTGCAGCGGAAATTTATCTTTATCCGATAAATACAGAAGTGCATTGAAGAACGCATTCCAATGACCGACCGCATAGAACAAAATGGTCACCGCGATAATCGGCATGGACAGCGGCAGTATGATCCGGGTCAAAATTTTAATGTTCGAGCATCCATCGATCGTCGCGGCCTCCTGCAGTTCGCCGGGTATGGACTGCTGAAAGAAGGTACGCATAATGATGATGTTCCAGATCGATACGGCATTCGGGATAATCATGACCCAGAGCGTATTCAGCATGCCGAGGTTCTTGATCAGCAAATACGTCGGAATGAGTCCTCCGCTGAAAAACATCGTGAAGACCAGCAGCGCCATGATGGCATTTCGGCCGACAAAATCCTTCCGCGACAGCGGATAGGCCGCAAGGATGGTCATCGTGAGATTAATGAACGTGCCCAGCGATGTATACACCAGCGTGTTGGTAAAGCCGCTGATGATATCCTTGTTCTGAAATATTTTCACATAGGAATTCAGGTTGACTCCCTTGGGCCACAGCAGCATCTCGCCCCTCAGAACCGCCTGCGGGTCGCTAAACGATGCGCTGAGCACAAAGACCAGCGGGTACATAACAATGATGGTAACCAGGATCAGAATCGTATAGTTGATAACATTAAACATGCGGTCCCCTCTGGTTTCGATTTGCATGGCTCTTTCGCTCCCCTCTTTACCAAAGACTGGTCTCGCTCACGCGCTTTGAAATAAAGTTCACGGCAACCAGCAGGACAAAATTGATGACGGAATTAAACAATCCGATGGCTGCGGAGAAACTGTACTCGGCATTCTGAATCCCCATTCGGTAGACATAGGTGGCAATAATGTCGGAGCTCTCCATATTCAGGTTGTTTTGCATCAGGAGCACCTTCTCAAACCCGATGCCCATAATGCTGCCCATGTTCAGGATCAAGAGGATGATGATCGTTGGCATAATGCCTGGGATGTTAATATGCCATATGCGCTGAAGCCTGGTCGCACCATCGACACGTGCGGCTTCGTGCAGCTGGCTGTCTATGCCGGCAAGGGCTGCTAAATAGATAATGGAGCTCCAGCCCATGGTCTGCCATACATCCGACAGAACGTACAGGGATTTGAACCAGGAGGGCTCCGTCATGAAATTGATCGGCTGACCGCCGAACATTTCAATAAAATGATTGATGATGCCGTAGCGGGGCGATAGGAAAATCATCATCATGCCGACAACGACCACGGTAGATAGAAAGTGAGGAGCATACGTGATGGTCTGCACGAATTTCTTGAAACGTTCAGCCCGAACCTCGTTCATAAGCAAAGCCAGAATAATCGGGATCGGAAAACCGACAGCAAGGCTGTATAACCCGATGCCCAGTGTGTTCTTGATCAGGCGCCAGAAATAATAACTGTTGAAAAAGCGATCGAAATGCTCAAAGCCGACCCACGGACTGCCCCATATCCCTTGCGTTGCTATAAAGTCCTTAAAGGCGATCTGGATGCCGTACATCGGAACATACTGGAACAGGATGTAATAGGCGATGACCGGTGAAATCAGGGCATATAGCTGCCAATTGCGTAAAACACGATTCCACAGTAAGCGCTTACGTTTCGTTTCAGGTACCTCGATTGCTGCGGGCTGCAGGGTCGTATTAGCCAATGAGCATCACCTCGTATGTATGGATTGGGTTAACCTCTTAATCCTAGCAAAGCCATCTTGACATGCCATCAAAGCACGGGGTGTCCGTTCATTCAGCGGATCAGTTCCAATTCACATGCATGGAGCTTGGAAAGTACTCGTTTATGATTTCCCTCCTTTTCTCTGCATTCCGTCATATGACTAAGCTACCACCGCCTCAGCTATCCATAAGTCAATACGGTTATTGTGGCGCCCTATATGTTAGGTATAGTAACGCCAAATCATGATATAAATAAAACCCGAATAAGTCAGGTATTATTTCATTTCTTTGGATTGTTTTTGGATAAAACTCCGTTATTTTGGATTATATTTGGATAAATATTGATACACGAAAGGCTTTACGCAGACAATGCGAAGGGCCCTAATTCATGAATGAGAGGAATTAATATATTATTAATATTTCTTTATATCAAGGGAATGAAAACGCAATCAATAATAGGGTGAAATGAAACGAAGAGTACTTTTTTTCGAATTCCTAAACCAGAAATCCCATTCCAAATATTTCATTGATTTGCACTCATGATAATATAGCGATATGGCATTGTCAAACATTTTTTTGGACTCTTTTGGCACAAAAATATTGATATTTGGGTGAAAAAGCGTGAAAAACAGCTGCTGGATTTCAAGCCGGCAGCTGTACGACGATCCTCTTATATATTATATGTCAACTAATCATACATGATGGGGTAGTTAAATTCATTCTCTAGTAAAACTGGAGGACTCCCGAACAATCAATGAGCATGGCAGTAATATTTTGGTTGCCACCTTGAAGTGCCCGTCCAAATAATCCACGATGGATTTGGCAGCTACCCTGCCGATTTCGTACTTCGGTACGGAGACGGAGGTTAACGGGGGCGTTGTATATTGGGCTACATCAATATTATCCATCCCCACGATCGCGATATCTTCCGGTATGCGCCCTCGATTCTCGACAACGGCACGCATGGCCGGAATGGCAAGCATGTCGCTGGCACAAAAAACAGCCGTTGGCCATAACTCTTTGGGAAGCCCCCCCAATAACTCGGACATCTTGCTGAAGCTCCGATCCACATTCCATCCGGTATTCATCAGCCACTCCTCGCGCACTTCCAGGTTGGCTTCCAGCATCGCGAATTTATATCCGACATACCGTTCTTCGCTCTCCATCTGCTTGGAATACGCAGGGCCCCCGATATAAGCGATTCGCGTGTGTCCCTGGTCAATCAGGTGGCGTACGGCTGCCCTTGCTGATAAAATCCGGTCACAGTCTACAACCGGCACGGTCAGCCGGTCATCATTCAAACTCACGCCCATGATGGCAACCCCGGCCTGCTGTATCAGTTCAAACAGCTCCTTGTCGTACCAACTGACCGCTACAATCCCCTGAGCGCCTGTCTCCCTCAGCATGTGGCGTATTTTGTCCGCATCGCCGACTTCCTCGCATGTACGAACGATTGCCGGGGGCTGTCCGAGTTCCTCCATTTTTTTATGGAAACCGGCAAGAACCGTTGAGAAATACGGGTGGTCGTCCATCAGGTTTTGGGGAACGACACAGACAACCCGCTTATCGGCCATGCCGTTAATATGCACGCTTTGGGATGGCTCAGGTAGTTTATAACCAAGATCAAGCGCCGCTTGCCGGATTTTCTGCTTGGTATCCTCGTTGACCGGACGGCTTGCATCATTGCTGATGGCCCGCGAAACCGTAGATATGGATACCCCGACCCGTTCGGCGATATCTTTAAGCTTAGCCAATCGCATCTCCTCCTTCGCAAAATTTGGAACCAAATTTTCCGCCATCCATTGATCATAGCATAAACTTTCTCATTTCGGGGCGTCAAATTGATGTCCGGTTCTTCGCTGGAGAAGGACGATGTCTTATGGATTCTTACGTTTTCAGACCGTCTTAAAGATGCAGCATATCAGGCTCCGTCACGGCGTAGCCGTTGCCAGCGGTTATCCCATTAAGCTTCCAATGGGGCGCGCGCCGCGCTCTCCTGCTTCCCTAATCGGAAAAGAACAAACGACACTATCATGGCTATGGCAACGCCCCCGGCACCGATCCAGGTAATGGATGACAAGGACCATTGCTCGACGGCAACCCCTCCGATGCCTGCGCCCGCAGCCATGGCGAGCTGCATCACGGACTGGTTCAGGCCCAGCATAACCCCGGATGAATTCGGCTCCAGCCGGACAAGGTTATACTGCTGCGTCGGACCGGAAGACCAGGCAGATAACGACCATATAACAAGAATCGCAAACACGAGAATGACAGATACGGCTGCTTGGGTAAAAGTCAGAACGATTAGCGCGAGAATATGCAGAATCATGCCACCGGATAAAGTAAGCGGTACTCCCCATCGATCCGTACTGAATCCACCGAACTTGGAGCCAATGAGGCTGGCAATGCCAAAGGCAAACAGTGCTGCACTAATCAGACCTTCGTTCAGGCCGCTAACAAGAAGAAGGTAGGGAGACAGGTACGTATAGGCAATGGAATACCCGCCCAGCCAGAAGAACGTGATCGCCAAACCGAGTGCAACTTTAGGCTTCTTGAGCAGCGCGAATTGCTGGAGCAGCGGTACGGGAGCATCTCCTTTTGTTTTCGGAATCGCCTTATGCAGCACAATCATGGAAACAACCCCCAGAATGGCAATGAAACCGAACACTGACTTCCATCCAAAAGCAGCAGCTACGACACGGCCGAGGGGGACGCCAATGATCAGGGAAGCCGTGAAGCCCATGATGACCGTAGCGATCGAACTCGCCTGTTTGCCCGACGGCGCGATTTTGGCGGCAATCCCGAGTGCAGTTACAACTACCATCCCTGCGCCCACCGCCATCATAACGCGCGCAATCACAAATGGAACATACCCCGGAAGGGCAAATGACAGTAGATTCGCAATCACAAAAATGCCTAATGAATAAACCAACAGCTTCCGTCTCTCCACTCTAGCGGTTAGCGCCATAAGAATGGGGGTCAAGATCGCATAGACCAATGAGAAAATCGTGATTAGCTGACCAGCAGCGGTTATTGTAATCCCTAACGAATCTGCAATTTTATCCAAAACTCCCGATATAATATACTCCGACGTTCCTACTAAAAAACTAACGATAGCCAAAAAATAAATCTTCCAAGCACCCGTCATAATATGAATTACACTCCTTTATTTAATATTTATATATCGCGAATTGTCGATATGTTAAACCGATAAAAATACATATCGCAATATGTAGATGTGAATTACGGAGCAAGACTGAATACTCCTTATTTCTTAAGGAATCATTCAGTGCCTGCGCTATATCTCCTGCTTCAAATACTCTCCGATTTCCCGGATAACCTCTTCATCCCGCGTATAATACGTGAATTTCCCAAGCCGCTCTGTCTTGATCAGACCTGCCCGATGTAGAATCGCTAAATATTGCGATGCGGTGGACTGCGTCATATTCAGTTTCTCGGTCACCTGGCTTACGCATACCCCGACTTTCCTCATATCAATCCCTTCATGGGGCGTAAAATGTTGTTCCGGTTCCTTGAGCCACTGCAATATTTCAAGCCTCGATTCATTGGACAATGCTTTAAACACTTCGATTGGTTTCATACGTATCATTATATCGAGAATTATCGATATGTCAAACTATTTTCCTTATTTTCCTCAGTCATGATCCTCCGAACGAATGCCATAGCGTCTCATGGCACTCGCGTAGAACCATTCATTTGCCGTATGCAGTGCCGTCTCCTCGTCGATCCAGCCAGATAGGACCCGCTCCCACAGAAATTCGGCGGCCAGCTTCTTCACAAGCAAAATCTTGCCGTAACTCCATTCCATAGAGCGGGCATCCGAGACGATAATCGAGCTCTTGCTTGCCGGGAGTGCCTCCAGACGGTACTGCATGCTGTCCCGGTAGGTGCTCGCTCGGAAATTGAACCACCACATGCCGCCGACATGAACGTTCGGGAAATTCCAGGCTGCCTGCACCGCATCGAGATTGTTCAGCTCCGATGCAAGCACAAGCTCAAATTCACAACGGTACGACTCAAACAAAGCAGTCAGCTTTAGAATCCGCTCTGTATCATTGGCAGGGAACGCCGCACCGCACCATGATCTCTCCACTCCCAAAAACAACTGAACGAGCAGGCCGTTCCGAGCCGCAGCACCACATAGGACGTGCAGCAGCTCCATTAGAATGTCGTCACGCCCGCTTGCCGGCCCAATTTCCTTACGGATGTGCGAGCTCGATTCATACCGCGGCAGCGTTGTCATGATGCCCGGGAGACCAGCTTCGCGAAATTCGCCGAGCAGCAAGTCAATCTCGCCTCCCACATCCAGAAAGGTCCTGGCCGGATCATTAGATTGCACGATCCGGTCAACCCATGGACCCAGCACTCCGTCAATCCGGGGGATCAATACGGCATCGTCCCGCATGCCTTGAAACGCCGCATGTTCCGGATGATTCACGACAAACCGGCGGATATTCATTCGGTCTGCCGTTTGCTGTGCCCAGCCTTGTTCGGCGGATGTATGCTGAACGCGAGCCATGGCTTCCCGCACCGAATGTTCATCCTTGATGATGACTCCGTATAATTCACGCATAATGGAGGTGAATACCCAGTTCATCAGCGTGCTTCTCGTTGATCGATAGGCTTTTAGAAAAGCTGCAATTCGCTGCTCCTCAGGCAATTTATCGGCCTCATCCGGGTAGCCACCGGCTTGGAGCTCTCGATAGAACCAGAAGTAATGGGCGATTTCCCAGAAGTCCCTTGCACCAAGCCGGTCACCGATAAGATGGGTATGGGTATCGAAGACCGGCAGCCCCATGATTCGCTCGAAGAATACAGCTTGTTTGCCGCTCCTGTCATGCAAGCTCATGTGTACATCTCCTTTTCTTCATGAATCGATTATTTCCGGTTTTCCGAGACGACAACGCCCTTTCCTTCGTTGTAGCGGTCTGTGGCTTCCTTAATAATCTCAAGGCCGCCCTTCTTCTTGTACTCCTCAATCACTTTCGGCCAATCCGAGATCGGCTCTCTGCCGTAGATCATCTTGATCATATGATCAAGAACCAGCTTTGGCCCCACGTCATCGCCTTGCGGCGCGGTGTCCGGATATTTGGAATAAGCCTCCAATGCCGGGGAGAAGCGGATCGACCCCAGCCCTTCCTTGAAGACCACCGAATCCATAAACTTGATCATGTCCTGCCCGTCCTCGGTCAGCTCTTCCTTTGCCTTGTTGTACACCATATCGTGGACGAACCAGAACATGCCGCGGAAACCGTCTTCGTCCATGGCTTCAGGCGTGGATGGCGGCGTAAACTTGATCGCGCCGTTCTCCCGGGTGAAAGTTTCGCCTTCAATGCCGAACGAGAAATATGTCTCTGCCTCCGGCGTCAGCATCCAGTCAAAAAACTTGATAATGCCGATGGCCTTCTCTTCTGAGACCTTGCTGTTAATATAGTAAGACGTATTTATGCTTGAATACAGCAAATGGCCTCCGGTGTTCTCCGGACCGCGCGGCGATGCAATGATATCAACCTTGGCGTCCGGCACGGCATTTTTCAGCTTACCGCGGAAGCCTGACAGAAGCTGGGCGTTGGCGGACCACATGCCGGATTTGCCGCTTTCAATGTTTTTGCCGTAGTCACTGGAGGTCAGGGTCGCAAAATCCTTAGGAATTAGTCCTTCATCGTACATGGTCTTATAGGTCTCCAGCGCCTTTGTCATATTTTCCACGTCGAAGAACTTGGGAACGACCTCCCCGTTCTGCAGTTCGTACTGGGATGGCAGCACATCGAACGCTCCCAGAATCGTGTCCGCATATTTAAAGTTCTCCCGCATTTGATATGGGAACTCAACGCCTTCCTTCTTCATCGCACGCATCACGTCCAGAAATTCATCCACCGTCTTGGGTGCCGGGAGCCCTGTCTTTTCCAGCAGATCGGTCCGGATATACAGCCCTCTCCGGGACGGGTTGGACAGCCATGCCGGTATTCCGTAAATTTTGCCGTCATAGCTTGTCTCCTGCCAGGCTTCCTTCGGCACGCTCTTCATCAAATTCGGAGCATGCTCCTTCAGCAAGTCGTCAAGCGGCATAAATACGCCTGCTTCCACGGAACCGGACATTCCCTTGCTTGTAGCCCCTCCCACGTTCTGAACGACGTCAGGAATATCATTAGAGGCAAACATTAAAGTCATTTTGCTGTCGAAGTCCTTCAGCGGCAGCATGGTCAGTTCAATATCCGTATTGGTCAGCTTTTCAAGCTCCTTCACCCATCTCTCTTCATTTACGTCCTTCGAACGCTCGGCATGTTTGTTTCCGCTGGTTGCCATGGACATCGTGAAAGACAGCTTGCCATCAGCGGCAGCGCCGGAAGAACCGGAGGTTCCGCCATCCGCTTCCTTGGCACCATTACAGCCGACCGCGGTTAAGGCAATTAGCGTGCTCATCAAAATCAAACTCCATTTTCTTCTCATCCACATCGCTTCCTTCCATATTTCTGACAGATTGTTTACCTTTGTCGCTTCTGCATCGCGGCTCGGATTTCGAGCTGCCCATCTCCCTATGAACCGGAATATCCCTATCCCCCTGAGCGTCTCACCTCAAACCTAAAGCGCTTTCATAATAACATCCAACTCCCGAAAATTAACATGTACTTTCTTCTGATCGCATGTGTTTTCCTATGCTGTCCGTTTGCTGGGAGGAGAACAACCTCTCTATACCCCGTTCATGTATTTTAAAGTACCGGGTTATGAGGATAAAAAAAGACGGCCGAAGCCGTCTGTCATTGACTAGATAAGTTCGTTATCAGAATGCTGATCAACAAAAGCAAGTATTCTTGCATTCACCTCTTCCGGAAACTCGCCATTCATGGCATGCGAGGCGCCAGGCCAGTTCTCGATTTGAATATTCGGCACATGGGTTTGCCTTGCTGCACCGCTCTTTGCGAGTTATGCATTGTGCTTTTTTCTGCCATTAGAGCCAATACGGGGATATGAATGTTCTTCAAATCCTCCGCGCTCATCAAATCCGGCGTCGGCAGGCTGATCTTATAATTTGCCATACCCGACTCTATCAGCCTTGCAATTGGTTCACTGTCATCCGCTTTGGCTCCGCCTGAAATGCAGCTCAGCATTTTCTCTCTGATAAACTTGGGAACGGTCGGTACGGATGCAGGAATTGAGGCAGCCATCATTTTAAGTGACAGAGGCGCAAAAACAAGGACCGGATCCAATAAACTGATCGTTGCCACTTTCGATGGAGCGTGTCTTGCAAGATTCATGGCCGTCCAGCCTCCAATGGAAACGCCTATGAGATGGACGGTTTCTACATCCACTTTGCTCAATGCCTCACTCAACCAACTGGCTTGATCCTCAGCATTTCGGATCGGCTGTGTTTGACAGCTCATTCCCGGCTCTCCCAGCAGATCGAGAGTATACACCGGCCGTTCCTTCATAAGTCCAGGCAGGTTCGGCTCCCACATCGGAGTGGATGACGAGCGTCCGGGCAATAGCAGGAGCGGCTCTTTCCCCTTATGTTCTTCTTTGGTAAATCGATAGATCCGTACACGGCCAAATGCAGTTTCAATATCTTTCGTTTCAAGCGGCGGAGGGAGAAACTTCATGGCAGCTTCATAAGCCGCCTCAAACTTTGCCTTTCCCTTCTCTGTGAGGAAACGCCCGGTAGGCTTATCATTTGTCACCATCTGTCTCTCCTTTCTTCAAAAAAGACTGATGAGCCGCTTCAATAAAAGAATCGCAATGTTCCATGAGAAAACGGTCCTCCTGCGGCCAAGTTTGCTTTGATGCATAACCTGCCCGATAAACGTCTAAGATCTCCCCGTTGTCCTGCGTAGCATTTTGAACCAAAGCAATGCCACTTCTCGCCGAAGACATATCCAGCTTCGCTGCCAGGGTCAATCCCATTGTTGGTCAGCAAGAACGCCTCCAGAACCAGTTCTTTCCACTTCCAATATACTTGGAGTGCGGTCTCGAGATCCGGAAAAAACTCTTCGAAAGCCTGTGCTGCCTGTGGTGGAAGCGACATATCCTGATAATCCAATAAAATATGTTTCCTTCTGTTCACAGTGAGCCCCAGCATCGTCTCCAGGTTCATAGGATGATTCGTCTCCAGGCTCGCCACCATCGCATCTATATAGGCCCGGTCACTTCGGAACTCCATCTCTTTCTTGAAAAGAACGTCGCTTTGACGCTGCAATATCTGCTTAAGATCCCCTTTGGCTCCGAGAGCCAAGCACTGATCTTGTATTTCCTTTAAGGTGAATCCCAGATTTTTATAGAATAGAATTTGCTGGAGTTTCACCAAATCATGTTCGGTATAATATCTGCTGTTCTTATCTCCGCTGCGAGTCGCCACAAGCAATCCGATTTTATCGTAGTGCTGCAAAGTTCTGACGGTGGTACCACATATCTCTGCCAACCGACCTACCGTATACATTGCTTCTTCCAGATGCCGCACCTCCTGCATCCTATTCTTACACATGACGTTGCGTCATGTGCAAGCAGGGGCGTTTATTTCTTCATAATAAAAAAAACGGCATTTCTGCCGTTTAGTGGTGATGCGAGCAAGTGGGTCGTGGAAGGGTTCTCGGAGTCCCTGTTTGATAAACCACCAGCCCCCGTTATAATCGGTGATGGTGGTTTCAGGTAATCCATCATTGATCGGAAGACAAAGGCTGTGCTTTTCCTCCACCTCGCGCGGCTGGCAGCAGGGACAGCAGGCCGAGAACAGCCAGCAGTGCCCCAACCCATAGAGGCGATGCCAAGCCATAATCGGCATCGATCGCCATTCCTCCCATGGAGGAACCAACGACAACGCCGAGGCTGATAACGGACCCATGCACCGTCGTAACAAGCGATCCCGTATCGGCAACCCGGGTGACCCGGGTCGCCATGGCCGGGTTCATGGGCACACCCGCCAAACCAACGATCACAACCGCAATCATAGCTATCGCCTGGCAGTGCACAAATAATCCGAATACCACTAAAGCCGCGGCTAGAGCGACCAACCCAATGGTGAGGATCTGCATCATATATCGATCTGCCAGCCTGCCGGTGACCATGTTGCCAAGCACCGTTGCCACGCCGTAAACGCCAAGCAGGATCGGAACCGCCCGAGCGCCAAAGCCGGCGAGATCGGTTAAGATCGGCGAGAAATAACTGAATGCGGCAAAGGTAGCTCCGATAATCAGCATGCTAGTCGCATAAGCAGCCCATAGATGGCGATTCTTTAGGGCGACAAACTCTCCCCGGATGCCGGACGATTCAGGTCTGGGTAAGGACGGGATCGTAAACTGCCCTACCAAACCGGATACCGACACCAGAACCACCACGGCCCAGAAGCTGGCGCGCCAGCCGAGCAGCTGCTCGATCCACATCGCCAGCGGAAGTCCGATCGCCGTTGCCACCATTAAACCGCCGAGGACGATCGACGCCGCCCTTCCACGCGACTCCGGACCGACGAGGGAAAAGCAAATCGCAAGCGATACGCCAAACGCTGCCGCAGAGGAGATGCCCGTGATCACTCTGGCCGCCATCATTACTTCATATGTGGACGCGACAGCGCCCAGCGTCTGACCGACAAGGAAGATGGCAGCCAAGATCATAAAAGCCTGTTTGCGCGGCACCTTTAAAAGCCCCACCGTCAGCAGCGGCCCTCCTATAATCATGCCGACAGCATAAGCGGTAATGAGATACCCGATGGCTGCAACCGAAACGCCGAATTCTGCTGAAAGCGAAGGCATCATGCCTGCTACCATAAACTCAGAGGTTGTCATCGAGAAGATCATTAAACCCAATATATAAATGGAAAATGGCAATGGGAACAACTCCTATCATGATGATTCTATAGTTTTGTAACTTTCGGTACAAAAATAAACGCAATAACTCCGACTATTTTACCGTTTGGTACAGAACCTTACAAAAAAATAATACACCTCGCCCACTCTAAATTTCTGCATGGATGAACATGCCATTTCGCAGCAAGGACGTATCCCTCCGAATTCTTCGCATCATGAGCGGCTCCTCTCCTATAGTTTCCAGCTCATTATATATATTTTGTAACGATCGGTCAATAAGCATGTTTCTAAAAAACAATCCGATGCGGGCGGCCGCATACCCCCCATCTACATTAGTAGTAGACGTGAGGTATCCACCCTCCGCACCAGCATTACATTACTGTTATGACTTGGCCTTTGGTGAACGCAACCATCTCATAACATGAACTATCGTGCATCCACCGGCGCTTGCACCTGCGCATCCTGGCCGGCATCAAGCAATACCGCGTTAATCCCGTTAAGAAAAGCCAAAGCGCTTGCCTTAATGATATCCGTATCCATGGCGCGCCCGGAATAGACTTTGCCTTGATATTCGATTCGGATATTCACCCGGCCGATGGCCTCTTTTCCCCTGGACAGACTGTTGATTTTGTAATCCTTCAACTGTACGTCCAAACCGACCAACGCTTTCATGGCGCTGTACAGCGCATCGATCGGGCCATCCCCCACCATGCTGTCCCTGAACGTCTCGCTGCCTTTTCTCAGCTTCACGGTTGCCGTCGGATACAGATCATTGGTCACGACCTGGAACGAATCCAGCTCATACAGATGACTGCTGACTTCTTCATGGGTACGATGCTGGGTCACCAGATAAAAAACGTCATGGTCATATACTTCCTTCTTGGCATCGGCAAGCTGCAGGAATTTCTCAAACAGCGCTTCAAAATCTTCGCCTTCGCCTGTCTCGAAGCCCAGCTTCTCCACCGCATTCTTGAACGCATGCCTTCCGGACCGCGCCGTCAGGATCAGCTCCATGCTGTCGGCGCCGACTTCCTCCGGCGACATAATTTCATAAACCTGCTTATCCTTCAGCAGACCATCCTGATGAATACCGGAAGAGTGCGCGAATGCGTTCTCGCCCGTAATCGCCTTGTTCACCTGCACATCCAGGCCCGTCAAATGCGTCAGCAGCCGGGAGGTTCGGATCAGCTCCTTAAGCCGGATGTTGGTGGAGGCCTTAAAGTGATTCTCCCGGACCTTCAGCCCCATGACCACTTCTTCAAGCGACGTATTGCCTGCGCGCTCCCCCAAACCGTTGATGGTGCATTCCACTTTCTCGGCGCCGTTTCTCACTGCGCTGAGCGTATTTGCCGTAGCAAGCCCCAGATCGTTATGACAGTGAACGCTGAGGACAACCTGATCGTTCAGATTCTTCAGGCGCTCGTTGATTTTGCGGATCAATTCGCCGAATTCATCCGGAACGGCGTAACCGACCGTATCCGGCACGTTAATCATTGTTGCTCCGGCCTTCACGACGGCTTCGATCGTTGTCCACAGATATTCAAAATCGGACCTGGAGGCATCCTCCGTCGAATACTGCACATGGGGCAGCAGCGTTTTGGCGTACTTCACGGCATCCACGCCCATCTGAAGCACGGCATCCTTGGAACGGTTGAATTTCTTCTCCACATGGATGTTCGAGGTGCCGAGCACGATATGAATCAGCGGGTTTTGCGCGAGCTTAATGCTTTCATATACGGCATCGATATCGCCCTTCACCGCGCGTGCAAGCGCAGTAATGGAGACGCTGTCTCCCACGGTTCTGGCGATTTCCTGAACCGCTTGAAAATCCCCTGCCGAAGACGCGGGAAAACCCGCTTCGATAATATCGACGTTCAGCCGCTTTAGCTGCTGTGCAAATTCGATCTTTTGCTGTACGTTCAGTTTGGCGCCCGGAACCTGCTCTCCGTCGCGCAAAGTCGTGTCCAATACAATAATGTTGCGTTCCATTTGATATTCCTCCTCGATAATCGATCGTTCATTTCGTTGATTTATATCAAGCGGGGTTGGTTAAACCCGGAATTTAACCAACAAAAAAACCCCGCCTCTACGTATAGAGGCGGGGTTGAACCCGCGGTACCACTCTAATTCATTTTATGCAAAATGATCTTCTTCGATGGCCATCACCATCTATCCCTATAACGGTGGAACTCCGGCTAACCCTACATGATCAGGCAGCTGTTCATAGACGAGTTCAAAGGGAACGACATTACCGTTTCACACCTGCCAACGGCTCTCTGAAAAGTCATTTCGCTTTTACTATTTCTAATCAAAACATTTCGATATGAATTTTGATAACTATCTTAAGGAATGAGAATCGTTTTGTCAACCCTTTATCTTCCAGAGGCCAAAGAATGCATGGTTTACAGCAATCCGGACTTCTTCACATTCGCCAGGAAATCATGGAATTCCGGAATATTCAGCTGCTGCGCCGCATCGGACAACGCCGTAGCCGGATCGGGATGAACTTCGACCATCACGCCGTCCGCACCTGCAGCTAGAGCCGCTCTGGCACAAGGAGCCAGGATGTCCTTGCGGCCTGTGGAATGGGTCACGTCCACCAGCACAGGAAGATGCGTTTCTTGTTTCAGAATCGGCACCGCCGAGATGTCCAAGGTGTTTCTCGTCGCCTTCTCGTACGTCCGTATGCCGCGTTCAATCAGCATCACCTGCGTATTGCCGCGAGACACGATGTATTCCGCAGCGTGCACGAACTCATCGATCGTAGCCGCAAGACCGCGTTTCAACAGCACCGGCGTCTGAACGTCGCCCGCCGCTTTTAACAGCTCAAAGTTCTGCATGTTCCGCGCACCGATCTGAATAACGTCAATGTATTCGCACGCAAGCTCGATATGCGCAGGGTCCACGATCTCGCTGATCGTCTTCAGCCCGAACTCGGACGCCACTTCCTTCAGAATTTTCAGACCTTCAATGCCCAAGCCCTGAAAATCGTAAGGCGACGTTCTCGGTTTGAACGCGCCGCCGCGCATGACGGTTATGCCTGCTTCCTTAAGGGCAGCCGCAACCTGGCGTACTTGCTCATAACTCTCAACGGAGCACGGCCCTGCGATCATGACCGGCGTGCCGCCGCCAATGATGGTGCTGCCCAGTTGAATCAGGGTATCTTCCTGTTTCTTCTTCCGGCTCACCAGCAAATGCTTCTTGTGATCGACTTGCTGCAGCTTCAAGGACGCCTGGAAAATCTGTTTAAATAAATGACGCACCGTTTCATTATCAAAAGGACCTTGGTTATGCTCCACCAGAGTATCCAACATTTTTTTCTCGCGTACCGGATCAAAATCAGGAACTCCCTGCTTTTGCTTCTCCTGACCGATCTCCTGGGCGATCCGTGCCCGTTCCGACAGCAGCTCCAGCAGCTGAAGATTAACGGAATCGAGCTCCGATCTTAATTGTTCCAAACGTCCTTGACTCATCTGAAATCTCTCCCTCACCTATTTTTCTAGTTTATGAAAACAAAAAGACCCCCCGCCCGGAAAGGGACGAGGAGTCGTGGTACCACCCTTATTAGATATGCAAAAAAAAGCAAACACATCTCACTTGAACCTCTTAACGCAAGGGTTACGGGTAAACCTACCATCTGCACGAAACATGCAGATTATCAGCATACCAGCTCCGGAATGAACTTCAGCGGAGAACCTTCGCCCGGGCGCTCTCAGTCGGTGGCGGCCCTTTCCTGTCAGGAACGTTCTTTCGCTTACTCTTTCCATCATCGCTTGTTATAACATATCGTGTTGGTTAATTAAGAAGCATTGTATTACACCCGGGATCGATAATGCAAGAGTTTTATTTAAAGCTTGGGTGCTTTGATGCAGCGAAGACTTAAATGGGCGGCCTTGTTCTTCAGGAAGAAACATGCACCCTTTCTCTTTGTTTCACCGGATTTCCCCAATACGTAAACATGCGCCAAACGTATTCAAATGGTCCGATCGGAAGCCGCTTTAACCAGGCTCTACTGAATACAACTTGCATAGCGAAGATAATGAATACCATCACCATCTGCCAGATCGGTTCGATCATTCCGTACCACCCCAATCCGTAGCTGTAAAAGATCAATCCGCAAAGGATCGATTGCAGCAAATAGTTGGTGAAAGCCATTTTTCCCGGATAAGAAAATAGATCCAACACCTTCTGCCACGATTTGTTCTGGTATAAAAGTGCAAACAATCCGATATAGCCCAGGGTCAAGAGTGGTGCCCCAACGAATAAAACGACGGCCTCGCCCCAGGATGGAAGTCCTTCCGCCAGCGACATCACGAGTTGAAGGACAAGACCCAGACCTCCGCCCATCGCGACCAATCGGATGATCCCCTTCCGGTTCTTCCGGACCTCATGCAAAATACGGCGCTTGCAGAAGTAGGCACCCATTAGGAACATCCCTAATACTTGCGGGTAAAAGACCACCATATTCAAGATGGAGCCGATGTAATCATTCAGCCGCTGAGCGATGATCTTGGCCATCGTCCCCTCACCGTATATGGCGGCATCCCGCTCCTGGAAATAGATTCCGATCTGATGGGCATCCGCCTGGCTAAACGGCTCAAAGACTTGTCCGGCCGAAGAGCTCAGCAGGCTTGCTCCCGTCAGGAGAACGGGAACGAGCAGCAGCAGGGACAGTGACCAGATCAGCAGCGTTCTCGGCTTGCAGCGTTGAAACAGCATCAGTAGAAAACCCATGAGTGCATAGTGGGTCAGAACGTCTCCGTACCAAATCAGGATTCCATGGATCAGACCGATCAGAAGCAATGCCGTCAACCTTCGAGCATAGATGCGATTAAAGTTCCGGCCTTTTGCCTGACTGCTCTCCTGTAACATCACCATGCCAAAACCAAACAGGAAAGAGAAAATCAAAATAAATTTGCCGTCAATGACAATTCCGCGCAGCAGCATCAGGACTTCATTGTACCAGCCTGACCATAATTCGACCCCGAAAGAAATCGTTTGTAGCGATGTCGTAAAAAACGTAATGTTCACCAAAAAGATGCCTAATAGTGCAAATCCCCTCAAACTGTCAATGAGCCTTATTCTTGGCTGTAGATTCGTTGCCATCATTGTACCTCCTTATCAATGTGCCTTCAGGTTAAGGTACAATCATAAAGAAAGGATAAAGAAACTCATCTACTAACCTGTAAATTTACAGTAGCTTAAACATCACTCCGCATGCGGATCATTCTTCCGATCGCTGTTGCCCCCAGATTTCTATCTATCCACTAAAGAATGGTTGAAATCCGTGAGCAAAGGCGACCGCTGCCGCTTCTCCAGAATGATTCCGTCTGCTCCGTTGAAGTATGGGCACTTATAAACTTCAAGTAATCCAACTTTCTTTATTCATTCTTTAGAAATGACGTGTACACTAATCAGATATATTTTAAAAGCTATTTCTTGGAGGAAGTAATCGATATGGCAAACGAAACGATCCTATTGGTAGATGATGAAGAAGAGATCATCTCTTTTATACAAGACGCGCTGGAGCTTGAAGGCTATCACGTACTGACTGCCGGAAGTGGACGGGATGCATTGATCCAGAGCAAACAACAACCGTCCCTGATCATACTCGATGTGATGATGCCCGAGATGAACGGCATTGAGGTCTGCGAGCACCTTAGGGAAAGGACGCAGTGTCCCATTGTGTTCTTGAGTGCTTGCCAAAGTGAAGTGGACCGGATACGAGGGCTGGCTGCGGGCGGGGACGATTATCTGCTCAAGCCCTTCAGCCTCGCGGAATTGAAAGCCAGAATCCATGCCCATCTTAGGCGAGAACAGAGAATCCACACGCAAAAAGAACAAGGCATCCTGCGGTTCCAAGCCCTGACGATCGATTGCAAGGGACATGCTGTTAGCTGCAACGGGCACAGCATCGCTCTGACGAATAAGGAGTATCAGATCGTGGAACTGCTGGCGATGCATCAGGGGCAGGTCTTTTCCAGAGAGCAGATTTACGAGAAGTTATGGGGGTTTGACGCCGAGGGGGACGACGCTACCATTACCGAGCACATCAAGAAAATCCGGGCCAAGCTGGCCGCCCATGCACAGAACCGCAGCTATATTCAAACCGTATGGGGCATTGGCTACAAGTGGGATCCCAAATGATGAAGCAGCGTTCCATCAAAAACACGTTCGCCCGCCATTTCGTCTCGATTCTGGCCTGCAGCCTGCTGGCTACGCTTGTAACCTGGGGGCTGCTCGTGCTGCTGCTCGGGTACCTGTTCAACCATGACATCGCGCTCCCGGCGAATCATTACGAAGCTCAAATCCCTGTTATTTCGGAATACGTCGAGGCCCGGGGCGATTCGGTCATCAGCACGCAGGGACAAGCCGATCTGGAAAAGGTAATCCCCTCGCAGGGCATGTCCTACCTCGTTGTGTCCCTTACCGGCGAACCTTTATACGGGGATCTTCCTCTCTACGAATCGCTTGACCGGCGGAAGATCATGGCACGCTTAAACCAGATCCACAGAAGCATGAATCAAGTCGTTAAGTACATTCCGGTTGTCTCCAGTGACGGAGATCTTGCAGGGGCTCTTCTGCTTGGATACAACCTGAAGGTGACGGCAGCCAATCCGGCGCTGAATCCTTTGGTAACCTTCGGGTTCCTGGCCTTTTTTCTGACCCCTTTTCTGTATATCATCCTGTTCACTCTGATATTCGGAAGGCGATTCAGCCGAAAGATCAGCACTCCGCTGCAGCAGCTTCTGCAAGGAGCCGAACAGATTAAAGAGCGAAACTTACACTTTTCCATGACAGGAACATCGTCCATAACGGAAGTTAACCGGCTTACGAATGCTTTTGAGGACATGCGTCAAGAGCTTGAGCAATCCATCGAGCGGGAATGGAGATTGGAGCAGGATCGAAGCACCATGTTTGCGGCTCTCGCTCACGACCTTCGGACACCGCTTACGATTATTCAAGGACATGTTGAAGGCCTGGAGCAGATGAGCGGGGAGTCTTATGAAACCAAACGATCGCAATATCTGCAAGTCATCAAACGCAACACGGCACGTGCTTCGAAACTTCTTCAGGATATGAACACCATCGCAGAAATTGAAAAGGTGTCTTTTCGGCTCCAGCCCCTTCCCGTGGATATTGAGGAGCTGGCGGATGAAAAAACCATGGAATATACCGCTTTATGCAGCAATATGAACATAACCTTCCATACAGAAATCAATGATAACCGAATGAACAAGAAACCCGTCATCTTGGATCCTTATCGCATCATGCAGGTTCTGGATAATCTCGTTTCGAACAGCATTCGATATACCCCTGAAGCCGGACAGATTCTATGGCGTATCGAACTCACCGAGCAGCAGGTGATGATGTCTGTTACGGATAATGGAGCAGGCTTTGGGAAGCAGCAAGATCTGCAGCAGGTATTTAAGCAGTTTTATCAAGGAGAACATCCTTCCTCCAGACAAAAAGGGCATTCCGGTCTGGGGCTGTATATCGCCAAACTTCTAATTCAGCATCATGGAGGGCATATTTCCGCCGAGAATACCTCACCTTGCGGGGCGACAATCCGCTTTACCATACCGATCCAAGAATCATAAGCCTCCCGAGGCATCATAAAGAGGCATCCTGCCCGATCCCATGAATCGGGGGATGCCTCAATCGTTATACCTTTAACCGATAAATTGCCTTATTGTCGAGTCCGCGGATCATCGGTGTCCATGGCTCCGTTTCAAGCGTCGTATCCAGGGCGTCCTCCACCATCTGCAGCTTGGCGTCCAGCAGGTCGATATGGTGCAGCGCGACGGCTTCGGCCGTTTGCGGCTGAACCGGGCTCCCCCACTCTCCGAGGTTATGGTGGGAAAGTACGAGATGCTGCAAGCCCAAAACCACTTCGGATTCCAGCGCGATGTCGTTCTGAATGGCCGCTTCCACGATCCAGTTGGATGCCAGGGCGATATGTCCGATCAGCTTTCCCTGGTTGCTGTAGTCCGTAACGATGCCCATCTGGGCGATCATCTCTTCCGGCTTTGCGATATCATGCAGGATAATGCCGGCCTTGATCAAGTCCGGATTCAGAAACGGCCGCTGCTTGCAGATGAAATCGCCAATCTCCAGCATGCGGACAATATGATAGGCAAGTCCGGCAAAATAGGCATGATGATAGGTTTTGGCAGCCGGATAATGCATCAGCTTCTCTTCCACCTTCGACACGCAATACTGCACAATGCTTCGTACCTGCGGCTCCGCAATCTCGTTCATCGTAAGTTTAATTGTATGTAACAGATCCACGGGGCGAATTGGCGCAGCCCTCACAAAATCGGTCAAGGAAACGCCATCCTCATCCGTTGCCTTGCGGATTCGGCTGATTTTGACTTGAGGCTGATCCCGGTAGCTCAGCACGGTTCCCTGGATTTTGACTAATTGCATCGGCAGGAACGTTTCTTTATCCTGAATGGTCACATCCCAGTACTTGGCCGAAATCTGGCCGCTCGCATCCGAGAGAATAATGTCAAAATAATCTTTCGGCGGCGTGCCGTTGGTCTGTCTCATATTTAATTCCTTCAGCAAGTAAAAACCAACAAAATCATCTTGAATGCTAAGTTTATTAATAGGTTTCATCTGGTTCCTCCCCAAAAAATCCCGTTAAGTTAACTATAACAAAGTCCCGTGCAATGAGTCTATCACACTGAAATATCCGCTCTGCAAAATCACAGAATCATAAGCCGAACTTCAGCAGTTGACTTTGACACCAGTGTCATCGTTTAGCATGGGGTTAGACTTATCGAGAGGAGCTATAATTCAATATGAAAAACAGTACGCAAAGTCAATCATCAGTGACGATCATAGGCCTGGGACCGATGGGCCAAGCGATGGCACGCACGTTTCTAAACCATGGCCACGCAGTCACCTTGTGGAATCGTACGGCCAGCAAAGCCGATGAGCTTATCAAACTGGGAGCTGTCGGAGCCTCTACAATTAAGGAAGCACTGGATGCCAATGAGCTAGTGCTTCTAAGTCTTACCGACTACAGCGCAATGTACGCCATCCTGGAAAATGCCATAGAAAGCCTCGCCGGCAAGGTATTCGTTAATCTAAGCTCGGACACCCCGGAGAAAGCCCGGGAAGCAGCCAAATGGCTGGCCGGACATGGTGCTTCGCATCTAACAGGCGGTGTGCAGGTTCCTCCGTCGGGAATCGGCAAGTCGGAATCCTTCACCTTTTACAGCGGACCCTTGGATATCTTCGAGGCACACAAGGAGGTGCTTGAAGTGTTGACTAGCACGGACTACAGGGGGGAAGATCCTGGACTCGCCGCGCTGTATTATCAGATCGGAATGGATATGTTCTGGACGGCTATGCTCAGTTATCTCCACGCTGTTGCAGTAGGACAAGCGAACGGCATCACGGCAGAGCAATTGAAGTCACATGCAATCAGCACGATGGCTTCGCTGCCACAATTCATTGAGTTCTATACCCCGCGCATCGATGCAGGAGAATATCCGGGGGACGTAGATCGGCTCGCCATGGGCGTTGCCAGCGTTGAGCACATCGTTCATACCACACAGGATGCAGGCGTTGACGCTTCATTGCCTGAAGCGGTTCTGGAGATCTTCAAGCGGGGGTTGGCGAATGGCCGTGAAGGGGACAGCTTTACCAGCCTGATTGAATCGTTCAGGAAAACCGCGGCATCATCGCATTGAACCATCCCGCGCATCATCGAGTGAACTTTAAATTTCGATTCTTGCCTGAGAAGCGAATGGTTGATCGGTTTCCAACAAGATACGGATGACACAAGAAAAAGCACCCGCGGGTGCTTTTTCTGTCATCGCCTTTTCGCATTCGAGTCGAGGCCAGTATTAATTTTAAGATTTCCATGCACCCGGATGGTCGTCTTGAACCAAATCCAGCTCCACGGCTCTCGCGTTTGCCTCCACCTGCTCGACGCTCTTGCAGCCTGGAATGACGCAGCTGACAGCCGGATGCTTCAAGCACCAGGCCAGCGCCCACTCGGCCATATTCACGCCCTCCGGCACTTCGTTCTGCTTAATCTCTTCCACAAGCTTCAGCTTGGCGTTGATCTCGTCCTGGTCACGGTTCTTGCGCACGTTATCGCTGAAGACCGTCCCTGGCTTATACTTTCCGCTTAAGTACCCGCTTGCAAGCGGAACTCGCGCCAATACTCCAAGATCCTGCTTCAAACATGAAGGAAGAACCTCTTCCTCCGGAGCTTGCTCCAGACGGTTATACACGACCTGAATGGCTTTGGCATTCACCTCCGCAGCCTTATCCGTTTGATAGATGTTTCTGTTACTTCCAATAGAAATGCCCAGATTACGGATGGTTCCCGCCTGAACCTGCTTGTCCAGCATCGTCCACATCTCATCATTGTTGAACACTTCATCCGAGCCGGAATGGAATTGATACAGGTCGATGTAATCGGTACGAAGCGCTTTAAGTGATTCCTCGAGCTGAATTCGAATCTGCTTCGTATCCCATGCGTTCTCCCACTGCTCATGCCATCGATGACCAAACTTCGAGGCAATGACCCAATCCTCGCGGCGGTCGCGCGACAAGAAATCACCGATGAAATTCTCGGACATATGATGAGGACCATAACATTCGGCTGTATCGAGCAGATTAATGCCTAGCTCCTTCGCATGCGTTAAAATGGCATCGACTTCCTGTTGGTTGAAATCCTTCCCCCAATCACCGCCAAACTGCCAGGTTCCCACACCGACTACCGATACTTTCAGATCGGTTTTTCCGAGACGTCTGTACTTCATATACTCACCCCTACTCTTAGATTTGTGCGCCTATATCTTATTTGAAATTGCAACCGTTTGCAACTGATGCTGCGGACTCTTTTTTCTCGTCCATCACCTATATTTTTCATCCGCTCGCCGTATCCGGATTGTTTAATAATAAGTCGTTATGGTGAACCCTATAATACGTAATCATTTCGTTATTATAGAACGGAATCAGAAAGGAGGATTGTCGGCGTGAATACTCGGACACTGGAGCAATGGATGCCGGACATTATAGAGAGTCTGAAAGCAAAAACACCCAATGACTTTCAGCGAATGATCGATGAATTTCTTCCTTATGACCTGGCCAGAATACATAGCCATCTCAGCGATGCGGACCAGACCCGATTTCTGCAGTTTCTGAACGAGGAGCAGCTGGCCGATATGATTCAGGAAATGGAGCATGACCAGCAGATCGAAGTTTTGGGCAGGCTGGGCAAAGAAAGAACGGCCATCATCATGGACTTGATGGATAACGACGACCTCGCCATTTTGCTGGATGAGCTGTCACCTGAGCAGAAAGACGAATTCCTCAAGGGAATGCGGGACGAGGAATCCCAATTTGTCTTGAACCTGATGAAATACCCGCCGGAAACTGCGGGCCGAATCATGACCAATCGTTACGTGTGGATTCCCCAGCATTACACCGTATCCGAGGTCGTCCAGAAGCTGAAAACCTACGTCTCCATTTCCGAAACGATCAACTATCTGTACGTCATAAACCAAGACAAGAAACTGATGGGCGTGGTGTCTTACCGGGGTCTTATCTTGGCCGAACCGGATGAATATATGGTGGATATCATGCACAGCCGGGTGCTGTCCGTACCTGTGGATGCCGATCAGGAGGAAGTCGCTCAGATGATCCAAAAATACGATCTGGTCGCCATCCCCGTCGTTGAACAGGATAACAAACTTGTAGGCATCATTACGGTTGACGATATTCTCGACGTCGTCATCAAGGAAGCCGATGAGGATATTCGAAAAATGAACGCCACCGGGGGCAAATCCATTGACTTCAACACCAAAGCAACCGTTGCCGCCTTTCGAAGATTACCGTGGCTGATCCTGCTCTTATTCATCGGTCTGATCTCGGGAACGATCATTTCCCGATTTGAAGAGACGCTGGCACAGGTTGTGGCGCTAGCCTTCTTCATGCCCATGATTGCCGGAATGACCGGCAATACCGGCACGCAGTCGCTAGCTGTTATTGTACGCGGCCTGACTACGAAAGAAATGACCAAATCGCTGGTGTACCGGCTGTTAGCAAGAGAGCTGAAGGTCGGCTTGATGATCGGGGTCACATGCGGGATCCTGATATCCTTGATCGCATATTTCTGGCAGGGCAATCTCTATCTGGGGTTTGTGGTCGGAAGCTCGTTGATTGCAACACTCATCGTGGGCACGATGGCAGGTACAATCATTCCGCTCATTCTGTTCAAATTCAAAATTGATCCGGCCGTGGCCTCGGGACCGTTAATTACAACCATTAACGATATTCTCTCGCTTGTCATCTACTTTGGCATCGCGACCCTGTTTCTGTCCTATATCTAGCCGACCGCCGGGATGAACATTCCCTTTCAAAAAAAAGACTTCCGATTCATTCACCGGAAGTCTTTTTATTTGGAATCCGGCAGTTCGATGTCGAGGATATCATCAACTCAAAAACGGCTGGGTCTTATGAAAACTTACGGAACAAGCATGATGATACATTTCCTTTTCTACCTTTTTTTTCTTGCAAATGATGCCACCTGGTTTATTATATATGTAGTTCAGATCAAGAACTTAAACATGCTAAATACGAAGTACATAGAGTATATGTTATATGCTAGAATCTGCCCGGCTTGGTTCAACATGAAGTTTGCATTCAATCCAATAGAGGAGTGATGGTTATGAGTATGAATTTATTTCATCCCGAAACAAGACAGAAATTAATGTGGTTGAATGAGCCTGAGCATTGGGAGTTTACATCAGATGACCGGCTAATCATGGATGCCCCGTCGAAGGCAGACTTTTTCAAAGACCCTGGAGGAAAACATATAGCTCATTCTGCCCCCTATCTTCACCTTCAGGTTGATTCTACCTTCCAGCTAGTAACGCAGCTTCAGGTAGATATGCTCCATTTATATGATTCCGGGTGCTTGATGTTGATGGCAGACGAGAATAATTGGGCCAAGCTATGTTTTGAATACAATGGTGAGTATGCTACGATTGTGTCCGTTGTTACCCAGAACGGCTTTTCGGATGATTGTAATTCCGAGCGTGTATTCGTTAGCAAGCCTTATCTAAAAATAACGAAGAAGGATAGAACTATTTCTTTTTACTACTCATCGGATGGTGAAGCTTGGAAATTGATTCGATACTTTGGAATGGATGCCTCGACTCCATTTACAGCGGGTGTGGTAGCCCAATCACCGATGGGAGCAGGTTGTCGAGTCCAATTTCTGTCTTTGTTTTTATCTGAATCGGATGAGAAAAGCAGGTTTTAGTATAATATATTCAAAATAATAACATTTTTCTCACTCGAACTGGCCATCATGAAAATGATAGGGTGAGCTCATCGTATCTCCTTAGATTGAAAAATGGTTGGCATAACTTAAACATTACCAAAAAGTAATTATATCACTTCAAAGTGCGTACTTCTCAAGCCGAACCCTAACGTGCAAAATGACATTAATCAAGAACATCACGTTAGGGAGATGAACCTATGAATACAGATCAACGTTCACATCATTCGCAAAAAACAGCTTTGGTTGTAGGGGCCAACGGGGTGATCGGCCGCAACCTCATCGAGCACCTTTCGACGCTTCAAGGCTGGGATATCGTCGGCGTATCGCGCCGAGGCGGAGATTCCACGAACCGCGTACGTTATATCTCCGCCGACCTGCTTGATCGGGAGGATACGATTGCCAAATTAAGCTCTTTGACCGAAGTGACGCATATCTTCTATGCGGCTTATCAGGACCGGCCAACGTGGGCCGAGCTTGTCGCACCAAATCTGGCCATGCTTGTCCATGTCGTGGAAGCTATCGAGCCCATTGCTGCCAATCTGCAGCATGTCAGCCTGATGCAGGGCTACAAGGTATACGGCGCGCATCTCGGTCCATTCAAGACGCCGGCCCGGGAGACGGATGCGAACCATATGCCGCCAGAATTCAATATCGATCAGCAGAACTTTTTGGAGGAACGGCAGCAAGGCAAAGCCTGGACCTGGTCCGCGCTGCGTCCATCCGTTGTCAGCGGATTTGCCCTTGGAAACCCGATGAATCTGGCGATGGTCATTGCCGTCTATGCCTCGATTTCAAAAGAGCTCGGCATTCCTCTGCGTTTCCCAGGTAAGCCGGGAGCCTATCACAGTCTGCTGGAGATGACCGATGCCGATCTGCTCGCCAAGGCCACGGTTTGGGCTGCTACCGATGAACGATGCGCCAATCAAGCATTTAACATCACGAACGGGGACCTGTTCCGCTGGAACGAGTTGTGGCCGAAGATTGCGAATTATTTCGGCATGGAAACCGCGCCGCCCCTGCAGATGAATCTGGAAACGGTCATGGCGGATAAAGAGCCGGTCTGGAATCGTATGGTTGAGTTGCATGGACTTGCGGAGCACACGTATCAAGAGGTTTCATCCTGGAAGTTCGGTGATTTTGTGTTCTCCTGGGATTATGATTTCTTTGCAGACGGTTCGAAGGCACGCCGCTTCGGTTTTCATGAGTATGTCGATACGGAAGCCATGTTCATGAATATCTTTGACGAGCTCCGGCGGCGTAAAGTCATTCCATAAGTTATTGCGCAAGCTGCATGACGAAGAGCCGACTATACGTGGAATAGTCGGCTCTTTCATTTATTATACCTTTTAATGCCGATCCTCAAATGCCGGCTTCTCCAGCACCATGGCCGATTCCCCATACTTCCGTTCGATATGAATATCTCCCCATCTGCACATCAAATGAAGAATTTCCTTCAAGCTCCAGCCATACTCGCTCAATTCATACTCCACCTTGGGCGGAACCTGATTATACGTCTTGCGTAATATAATGCCCTCCTCTTCCAGCTCCCGCAGATGCTGTGTCAGCATTTTTTGGGTGATCTGGGGAATCAGGCTTAAAAATTCGCTGTTGCGTCTTTTACCGAAGGTAAGATGAAATAGAATGACCGGTTTCCACTTTCCGCCGATGACCTCCAGCGTAGCTTCGACCGCGGTGTTGTATACTTTTTCCTTATGCTCCATGAAAAGCCTCGCTCCTTCGTTCCACGATATGGCATTACCAGTGATTTCCGACCTCTCGCTTTACTTCTTCCACTATAACACGAACCCCTTCCTCGATCTGATCCAATCGCGCTCTGGAAATACTGATACGTATAAACTTCTCGCGCATAAGGTAGTCGGACAGATAAAAAAGCTTGCCGGACACCACATGAACGTTCCGCTCTTGCAGCCGCCTGATCAATCGCTCCAGGTTAACGGTCTGCGGCAGCTTAAACAGTTTATATATGCCGCCGTCGCCGGGCATGGCTTCAATGAATCCGGTTCCCTCGTACCGCTGCAAAGCGGCATTCAGGGCTTGCATTCGGGTTTCATACTGGCTGTAAATTTTCTGCTTATGCCGCTCGTACATCCCGTTGCTGATATAAATTTCGAGCGCCGCTTGGGACAGCAGCGACGTATCCCCATAACTTTTGAAAGCATGAAACGTTTCAAGCAAACGTTCCGGCAGGACGACGGCTCCTAAGCGCAGTCCGGGGAAAATGATCTTGGAGAAGCTCTTCAGGTATACGACGTGCGATGTTCTGTTGTACGCATAGACAGGATCATATCCCCGTTCTTCGCCTAGATCGGCCATATAGTCGTCTTCGACGATATAGACGTTATATCGGGTCGCCAGTTTCGCAATGGCCTTCCTCTGTTCGGCGCTGTAGGAAGTGCCCAGCGGATTATGATATCTCGACATGGTATAGAAAAATTTAATATGTCCGGAGCGGAAATGCTCCTCCAGAGCCTGCAGATCGATGCCAGCTGCCGTGCGCGCGATTCCGATAACGGGTACTCCTTCACTCTCCAACAACTGCAAATAATTATTGTAGCTAGGCTGTTCGACCAGAATGACGGACTTTCCGCCGGGAAACGCCATTTTAGTCAAAATCTCAAGTGCCTGCTGGGCGCCCGCCGTAATCATGATCCTCTCCGCGGTAGTGAACACTTGAGCTCCTGCCAGATGGGAGACCAGCGTATGGCGCAGTTTCTCCATCCCTTTCGGATCGCCATAGGTAAACAGCTCGTATTTATAGGTATCAATCGCCTTGTTCAGGCAATGCTGAAAATCCAGATACGGGAATACATTCACGTCCGGAGAGGCCGATGCAAAATCAATCCAACTCTTATCCATGTTATCCGAATCCCCGTCTTTCTGGACGACATAATAGCCGCTTTGCGAAACCGAATAAATGGCGTGCCGTTTCTCAAGCTCGGAATAGGCACGAATCACCGTACTGATGCTGCACCCGTAGGATTGTGCCGCACTTCGAACGGAAGGCAGCTTCTGCCCTGAACGGTATTGGCCTTCCTGAATTTTCGATTCCATATCGGTAAGAATGGATAAATACTTTTTCACGATCACGCCCCCTTGTGACTCTTATTATACAGGACCTCACCACTGTATCGGTACAGTTGTTAAAATAGGGAATGGTTTCAAACGCATCATTATCCTATATTTCAAGTAACCGTTCGCTGCTTGGGGAACACCTTCCCAGCTTTAAGAATGAAGATAACTGTGATAGGGAGCTGATTCGTATGTCATCCATCTCGCATACCGACTTTTTAACGACTGTACGTGAACGTCAAGCGGTTAAACATTTTGACCCGCAGCACAACCTCCGTCATGAAGAGATTCAAGAATTGCTTGAGATTGCGAGTACCGCACCTTCCGCTTGGAATCTGCAGCATTGGACGTATCTTGCCATTACAGATAAGGCCGCCAAAGAAAAACTGCTGCCCATCGCATATGGACAAAGGCAAATCGTTGAAGCCTCCGCTGTCATCGCGGTGTTGGGAAACCTGCAGGCCCATCATCATGCTGAAGCGATATATGACCAAGCGGTTCAGGCAGGGTTCATGCCAGAGGAGGTCAAAACGAATCTGGTCCGGCAAATTATGATTTCGTACACCAATGCGCCTGAACTCGCCCAGGAAGAAGCGATACGGAGCGCTTCCATGGCCGCCATGCAGCTCATGCTGGCTGCAAAGGCACGCGGTCTTGATTCATGCCCGATGGGCGGATACAGCGCAAGCCTACTCACGGAAGCATTCGGGGTTCCGCGCCATTTGGTTCCCGTTATGCTGGTTGCGATCGGTAAGAAGTCCGTTCCGGCTCATCCTTCTACCCGTTTACCGGTAGAAAAGACGGTAATTTGGAATCACTTCTAAGGCTCAACTAAAAAAGATCTAATATTTTTAGGTGAAAAACCTAATTTTATTAGGTTTTTTGAGTGGAAAGCGTCTGATAGAATAAATACAAGCGCTTACAATGCAACGATTCAAGGAGGAAACGTGATGACCAAACCCGTACAGCCTAACGAACCGATCGTAACCCATATCTATACCGCGGACCCTTCCGCCCACGTATTCGAGGGTAAAATTTATATTTATCCATCCCATGACCTGGATCACGAGAACACGTCCAATGATAACGGCGACCAGTATGACATGGAAGACTACCACATTCTCTCGATGGATGATGTGAATGCTCCATGCGTGGACCATGGCGAAGCCCTTCATGTGAAGGATGTTCCATGGGCGAAGAAGCAAATGTGGGCACCGGATGCCGCCTTCAAGAACGACACGTACTACTTATACTTCCCTGCCAGGGATCATGACGATATTTTCCGACTTGGCGTAGCGACAAGCTCCTCGCCTTCCGGCCCCTTTAAGCCGGAGCCTCATTACATCCCGGGCAGTTACAGCATTGACCCTGCCGTATTCGTGGACGACGATAACCGGGCCTATATTTACTTCGGCGGCCTCTGGGGCGGACAGCTGGAACAATGGCAGACGGGATCCCATATTCCGGATGCGGAAGGACCTGCCGCGGATGCGCCTGCCATCGGACCGCGGGTCGCCGAGTTGAGCGACGACATGCTTACTTTCAAGGAGACGCCGCGAGAAATATCCATCGTCGATGAGGAGGGCAACCCGATTGTCGCGGGGGATGAAGAGCGAAGATATTTTGAAGGACCTTGGGTCCATAAATACAACGGCACCTACTATCTTTCTTATTCTACCGGCTCAACACACAAAATCGTCTACGGGACGAGCCAAAGTCCAACGGGGCCTTTCGAGTTCAAAGGCACGATTCTAACACCTGTTATCGGCTGGACGACCCATCACTCCATCGTTCAGTTTCAGGATAAATGGTATCTCTTCTACCATGACAGCTCCCTCTCCGGCGGGGCCGACAACAAACGCAGCGTCAAGTTCACCGAGCTGACCTACAATGAGGACGGCACCATTCAGACGATTGATCCGTACGGTAAATAAGGCAAGAGGAAGGCTGGATTCCATGACTATGGAGTTCAGCTTTTTCCGTTTCAATTTTTTCACAGCTGCTTCGCTGTCGTTGTTTAGTGATATAATGAAAGCTGCTATCATTTTTTGATGTTAGTCGCAGCGGATCCATCTATATCACACAGAAGAAGGAATGCAACCATGACAAGGCAGCTTATGAAACGATATATCATCCTGATTGCAGGACTATTCTTAATGGGACTTGGCACGGCTCTCGTGACCAAAGCCAATATCGGAACCTCCCCGATTGCCAGCGTACCGTATGTGCTGAGTTTAAAATTCCCCCTCTCCATGGGACTGATGACCATCCTGTTATGCCTGCTGTTTGTAGTGATCCAGGTCCTCATGCTCGGTAAGCAGTTTCCCAGGATGCAGTACCTGCAAGTGTTTGTCGGTGTTCTGTTTGGCCTGTTTCTGGATATGGGGGCGTATATCGTAAGTTCGCTCAACTTTACGATGTATTTCATGAAAATTTTAGCGTTACTGACGGGATGCATGATTCTGGCGATCGGCATCTATCTTCAAATCATCGCTAATACGATCCTGAACCCGGGTGAAGGCATCGTGAAAGTCATTTCTGAAAAACTAGGTGCCGAATTCGGGAACATCAAGATCATATTCGACTGGACCCTGGTGTCCATCGGTATCGTCATCTCGCTGTTTGCTTTCGGTTCGATTGAAGGCGTACGCGAGGGTACCGTTATTTCGGCTTTTTTGGTTGGCTATTGTATCAAATTGCTGCGTCGGATCATGTTTCGTTGGCGCAGCAAAAGAACCCGGGAAGCAGTGCTTGAACAGAGCCCGTAATTTTCATGAGATAGCCTGTGGTTAAACGATCACCTATTGATTATAATGAGTGGTAAGAGACGAAGAACGTCCCAGCGCATTCCTAATTTGGAATGAAGCCGGGGCGTTCTTTTTTTATTTAGGGAGGTATGCGGTCGAATGGATTTTCGGAAGGCATATGGGATTTTTATGTATTATCATCTGAGCAACAGGACTGGAGAAAGAAGAGGCCGTCTGGAACGAGGGCATGGTGTGGCCGAAACCTTGTTTTGCCAAAAAGTCTGGTGGCCGCTGCGTGGTCACTTTCGCGATTTACATCCACAATTCGAGGTGCTGGATTGGCGCGGACGGTCCTATTACTGCAGCTTCGCTTTCATCACTCCGCATCTGAGACTGATCATTGAGGTTAAACCATTTAGCACGTATACAACCGAGACGGACCGGCAGAAATATTGCGACGAGCTGAATCGGGAAACCTTTTTATCCGCCATGGGGTATCAGGTGATTTCATTTCCTTGCGATGATGTGACCGATCGTCCGGAACTGTGCATCATGCTCCTGCGGAAGGTCCTGAGCCGGTATCTGGCAGAACCACATCCAACAAGCGTATCGTCGGTAACGGAACGCGAAATCATCCGGTTTGCATGCATGCTGGCACGGCCCCTGCGCCTGATTGACGTGAAAACGCATCTGCGACTGAATCATCGTACAGCCCTTCGCTTCCTTCACTCTCTTTGCGATAAGGGTCTGCTGATTCCCGTAACCGGATCGCAAGGCAAACATGTCGTGAAATATAAGCTTCATCCTCGTGCGGCGCAGTGTCTATAACTACTACAACGGAGGCATCTCGAACAGCAAGGCTCGCACTCTGCCGTAAAACAAACAAGCTGACCCATCGTTTATGGAGTCAGCTTGTTTTGCGATTCGTTATAGTTCATATGTTGCAGCCCGGCGGTTACACGCCCCTTTTAAACAAAGAGAAAGAGTAAATCGCTGGAGCCGCCACAATCAGTATAATGACAGGAACAATTGCGACGGCAAGATTCACTTTCAGAAACGCCGTCAGGATCATGAACGCTCCGCCTGTCATCCACAGGTACCCGGCAAAACGATGCGTTTTATTCCAATTATCCTGGCTGTTCAGCGTCCAAGGCAGCTTGATGCCCACCGTATAGTTCTGTTTGCTCTTCGGCAAATAATTGCCGGTGACCACGAGGAGCATGCCCACGAGAGCCGGTGCAATCGTCTGGATCGGCAGCTCGGCCCCCATGGCCTTGAACAGCGTGATCGGCATGAGAATGAGAGACAGCGCGGGGATAAGCCATAGACCCATCGTTCTTAAAACCGGGGCAGCGTTCATTTTCTTAGGATCGTTGTTAAGCGCTACATGGACAATGACGTTAATAACCGCCGTAATCAACGGAAGCACAAACGCCGCAACCGCCTTCGACACGTAATTATCCGGATTACCCGCCGCGTCCCAGTGAACAGCCACCTGCTCAGGCAATTGGCTGTACAGCGTCATCGATAAAATAATCGGCAACAAGCATATCAGCGTTGTTATAACCAGCATTGAACTATTCTTTTTCCTCATCTTGTTTCCCCCCGTTAAATTGTGAAAACCACAGCATGATTTCTTCGAAGACGGACACGTTGATCTCATAGTAAACATAATTTTTATATTTTGTTTCAAATATCAGTCCGGCCTTCTTTAGCTGTGACAAATGATACGAAATGGTCGCCCCGGTCATATCGAAATGCTGACCGATCTCACCGGCTGACATTTTGCCGCGTTTGAGCATAACCAGGATGTCCCGTCTCACCGGATCAGATAACGCCTTGAATGTTTCCGGAAACCCCAATGTGCATCACCAGATTTCTATTTAGAATTTCATCTAAATACATTATCTCTCATTCCTGCACCGAAATGCAATACCTATTTTGAAAAAAATCTAAATAGAAAGTAAAATGGGCATCCCGACATGCCCAACGCCTTGATCCAAGAAATCGTTGATTTCCTTAAAACAACAAAAGTCCGCCTCGGACCAGCATACGTGCTGATCCTCAGCAGACTAACTTCATGGCTTGTTTATCCAAGCACCTTCTCAAATACCGGAAAGCTTGCCGCTCTTCCCGGGAATTTCACTTCTCCCCGCAGGTCATAACCTAAGCCCTGATACAGCCTGAGCGCCGCCGTATTCTTGGCATAGGTGTCCAATCGAAGACTTCGGTAACCCTCGCGTGCGCCATATTCTTCGGAGAAAGCTACCAATTTTCGCGCAATGCCTTGTCCGTGTGCTTCCGGATCGACAGCAAGGCGATGCATCATCAGATGCGGTCCCTCTACCTGCCTCCAGTTAATGGTCTGGTACTGTTCAGCCTGCGATTCGTCGAGGACAACGATCCCCAAAATACGGCCTTCGCCCTCAGCCGCAAACAACGTTCCACGCTGTAAATCCTCACCGATGACCTCCCGGTTCGGATACTGATCATCCCATTGATCGCTGCCTCCAGCCTGCATGACACTAACGCAGCGTGCAATCAAAGCCATGATTTCTTGAAGGTCCTCTATTCGTCCTGTCCGTATGTTTATATTCATCGATGCACCTACTATTGTTTTTTTAGAACAGTTTACTATGATTGGACGACTGTAACAACACGACCGTGAAACTCGATAGCATCCTACGAAATCATTCATTTCGTGGAATAGCACCTTTTAAACGTTCCAGTTAGGATGACCATTTATCTAAGCAATGTAAGAGTCACCTCTATCGTATTATTTACGAATGCGCGCTCTGGACGGGATTTCAACATGACGGTCAGCCCAATTAGCGATACGATGAGCGCTTGTGATAAAGCTTTGGCGTTTGTGTCACTCGCAAGCTCGCCCGATTGTATACCTCGTTCAATGGTTTCTTGAAATATGACCGCCAGGTACATCTGATGCTCCCTTGTGAGAATTTCAAATTTCTCATCATGAGGCGCAAGCTCGACCATCGTATTAATGCAAAAGCATCCTCGGCTGCGGCTTTCGGAATATTCCTCATTAACCACGTTCTCAAAAAAAGCTCGAAACGCCTCTCTAACCGTTCGATGGTTTTGTAGCCTGGTTCGCACCTCGGAAGCATGCGACCTCGTATATTTGCGCAGAGCGGTTTCAAACAGTTCCTTTTTGTCTCCAAAGGCAGAGTATATACTTGGCCGCTGAATGCCCATTCTGGAAGTCAAATCGCTCAATGAGGTAGCCTCATATCCCTTCTCCCAAAATAGCTGCATTGCGGCATCTAATACGTTCTCTTCATCAAATTCGCGGATTCGCCCCATAATGAATTACCTCTCGTTACTTTTTATTTTTAGGAAACTCCATGATCACAACTGCATGTAAACAGCTCATTTTATTACCAATCAGTATAATTAATTTTATGATGTACCGATGCTCTTGTCAAATAACGATTTTCTTTATATGTCAGGATAAAACCAACATAATAGATGTCATCCTAATCGTCAAAAATAAACGTGTTGACACGGCATGAGTTTATAAGATATATTTATCGGGAAATTTACCATACTGATCGGTACATAAAAATGAAAGGGTTGAATATACAAAAATGGAGGATATTACAGAAAAGGTAGCCGTCAAAAACGACACAGGGGCGAATGCGTTACAGGTGACGGTGACCTCGACCGAATCCGTTTATCGTACTCCCCTGACTCGTAACGTTACGTTATTGTTTGCGATTGCTTGCGGTATGTCGGTAGCCAATATCTACTTCGCACAGCCGCTGCTCGATCAACTATCGAACGAGTTCAACATGGACTATTCCATCATCGGAATTCTGATTACCGTCACACAGGTCTTTTATGCATTGGGCCTGCTGCTGCTGGTGCCTCTGGGGGATTTGCTGAACCAGCGCCGATTGATTATCGGTCAGATGGTAATCTCCATAATGGCTCTGGTTATCGTTGGTACTGCTTCCTCCGGCACGATGCTCTTCGCAGGTTTGGCTTTGGTCGGATTGCTTGCCGTTGTAACGCAAACCATTGTGGCATTCGCTGCTGCCATAGCTGCCCCTGCTGAGAGAGGGCGTGCCGTAGGTATGGTAACCAGCGGAATTGTGATTGGCATCCTTCTTGCGCGAACCATTTCAGGGGTTTTGAAGGATCTTGCAGGGTGGCGTTCGGTTTATCTGGTGTCTGCCGTGTTGATGCTGCTGATGGTTTACGCATTATATAAGGTGCTGCCAAATGTTGAGCGTAAGGTAAAGACTCTTTCCTATTCTCAACTGCTAAAGTCGGTACTGATATTGTTCCTGCAAGAACGGTTATTACGGATCCGTGCTGTATTGGCTATGATGATTTTTACGGCTTTCAGCATTTTGTGGACCCCATTGGTACTGCCCCTGAGCTCGCCACCGCTATCCCTTTCGCACTCGGCTATCGGCGCGTTTGGTCTCGTGGGCGTCGTGGGTGCATTGGCTGCAGCAAAGGCCGGTAAGCTGGCTGATCGGGGTTATGGACAAAGAACGACGGGGATTGCATTGTTCCTGCTATTGCTGTCATGGCTGCCAATCAGCTACACGGAACGGTCGCTGTTCGCCTTGGTCATTGGCATTATTCTGCTGGACTTGGCGGTACAGGCCGTGCATGTTACGAATCAGAGTATGCTTTTTGCATTGCGCCCGAAGGCGCGCAGTCGGATGGTTGGCGGGTACATGATTTTTTATTCCATCGGAAGTGCTGCCGGTTCCATTGCTTCAACCCATATTTACGCACACTTCGGCTGGAGTGGGGTATGCGTGCTCGGGGCCTCTGTCAGTGCTGTTGCTCTTGTATTTTGGGCTGTGACCAAAGGTACTGCGGCACCCGTAATTAAATAAAGCTTATGACCTATACGTGTTAAAAATCTTAAAGGAGAGATTCCCCATGGAGATAGGTATTACTTCGTTTGTAGAGGCAAATCGGATGTTCACACCGGTGAAGTGATGAGTCACGGACAGCGATTAGAGAGGGGGTTGAGAAGATGATCCTTGCCGATGAGGTGGGGACTGGATGTGTTTCTCTATATATAGTTATGGATGCTTTTCCTCAGAATAGCAAAAGACACGCCGTATGGCGTGCCTTCATCAAGCTTTCCTTATGGTGTTTTTCCCCAGGATCACCTCGCCTGTCGTCTTATTCCAGGACATCGGAATGCCTAGCTGTGATGTAATCAACTCCAATGGAAACATGCTCGTATTGGCCAGAAATGGAACGCTGACGTCATCACGTGTCACCTTTCCGTTCACCAATGCAACTGCGGGATCACCGGACTTAACTGGATACGGTATTCCCTCCATATGAGAAAAACCATACTGGAAAGGAAAAACTAGCATACCGATCTAGTAACTGTTCAAATCGCTGCTAGAGCAAGCCTACGTCTGCTGAAACAAGGTTGCCGTGACCTGGCAGTCCGCGCACAGGAACATATAATAAATGCCTTCCCCATACTCCTCAATCTGTTCCCAATCCAGCTGCCCAATGAATGTCATGCTTCGGGAACAGCAAGGGCAGGAAGGGTATACGGCGTCCTGAATCCAAGCCGGGTAGCCGCCGATTTGCGAAACCGCCGGACCGAGCGTCCAATAGGCCGCATAATAGCTGTTGCGAGGATGGTGTGCAAGCCGTAAAGACTGCGCCGCCGCTGCATAGCTTCTATCATCCTCCTCGGAATCAGGTTCCGGTACATAACCCTGTCTACTATTAGCTTGGCTCCATTCGGATTTCCCATGGAAATCCACATCCATATAGATCGTATCGTAACAGCTGCAGGTCACGCAGGTGCTCACCCGCAGCCTCTCTCCAGACAATCCAAGGAATCGAAGCTTCGGGTGGCTGATGTCCAGATCCGTCAGGGTGGTCAGGCGACGCCCGCACCATGGACAGAGCGCGGAATTCTCCTTCAAAAATTGTGCGGGTTCGTGTTCCGCTATCCATGTGCTTTCGGACAGCACCCTTTTCTCTATGGCGAAGCTTTCATTGAAAAATAACCGGCGCTTGCCCCCATTCTCCGTAAGCTCCCAGCCCCCCTCATGCGCGTAAGCTTCAGGCGGGACATATAGTTCCTCCGCCCAGGATGGAGAATCGGACCTCCATTCTTGAAATTGGTGCACAACCTGATCATCTCCGATCCAAGCCAGGGCAAGCAGCAGATGGTTGCGATGATCGCTGTCCTGCTCTACTTGTTGCAGCAGCTCGTCCCGGCTCCGGGCAGAGGCATCCTTGAACAGAATGCCGGGGTAATAGATACTACGTTCCAGCAATGTTGGTATGCAGGTTTCAAGCGACTTGTTCTGATAGCAGATCAGGGACACAAGAATTTCCTGACAGGTGTCCTCATCGCCCGCTTCCAGCAGATCAAGGGCAAAATTCAGCATACGTTCGGCCTCGCCTGGAGATAACGCCGAATATACCTCTTCTCTTTTCTGCGGATAGGGAATATATCGAATCAATGGATCCCGCTTCAGCGGGGCATGCATGATCTTAAGGACCTCTACGGGATCTGTAATCCCTTCGTATAAGTTGATGTCTCTCCGATTTTGTTCTATGTAACGCTGCCGTTCCTTACGCTCCATCTCCTGCTTGCACGGCATGCAATAACCGCCGGTCTTGGCCGCGGTTGCCGGTAGTATCCTTGCGGAACAGCCTTCGCTTCGACATGGCAGCCGTTCTGTCATGCTAGCCCCTCCTTATTGAGTGTGAGTCAAATCAGCTCGATTTCGGCCCAGTCATACTCATGGCCATCCATCCTTTCTATTAACTATAGCTTTCTTTTCATTCCCATATCAACAAGGAGCTCTTTGAATCTACCACTGACCGGCAGGCATTTGGCTTCTTGCATATTAGGGAGCGAAATGACTGGAAGTCTTATAGCGTCTCCATGGAGTCGTGCGCACTGCTACCTGTGCGAACCGTGCGCGGCTTGGGACATGCTCTAGATGTTACCCTTTCAGATCGATCACGGTGTGTATTGTGAACAGCATACTCTTTTGTGTATATACTCTTAACGGCAGGAATCGGTTGGCGCATTGTTAAGCTCTCTCAACTCAGCGATTGCCCGAACCCTGTTCGCCACGTAGGATGTAATGGCTGCCAGCCGTACTCCATCCGGGCTTTGGCGTTCGAAGCGCCGCGCTCGCCGCGCTTGCTCCCCGCTTGATATGCTGGAGATGGCGCTTGCAGCGCTTCGGCATACACCGGCAGCCATACCGTTCCCGCAGCCGGCTCATCATCTACGATATTAACCGGACCCGCCGGCCAGTCCAATGCCTGCAGAGCGGCATTCGCCGCATCCTCGATATGGAGAAATGATATAACGCCGTCCGTTGCCGGAAGAGCTCGAGTTCTTACCTTTTCCGCCATGACCCCGTTGGCGTCGTACCACGTGCCGGGACCGTAGAACATGCCGTACCTTAGAATGACGTGGTTTGGCATTTGGGCAACGGCATGTTCCAGCGATATGATACCGTCTATCGTGGACTTGCGAGGTGCAGGCGCCTGGATATCCAGGGGGGCGTCTTCGGCGGCGGGATGCTCCCCCGGCTCGTATGCCCAGGCAATGCTCTGGGCAATCATTCGTGTAACGCCATGGATCTGCGCGGCTTCTACCAGATGGCGGGTACCCTCCATCCGAATCCTCGCATTATCCTCCAGATTCCATTGGCTTAACGAAGTGAGCTGATGGATAACGACATCCGGCCGTACTTCCCCGATCGCAGCTATCATCCCTTGTCGATCAAAGGCATCCGCCACGATCGCTCTTGCTCCCCATGATTCGATCAACCCTTTCCGCTGAGGATTGTGGGTCATGCCTGTAACTTCATGACCGGCTTGCACCAGTTTGGGAAGCAACCGCTGGCCGATCACTCCGGTGGAGCCCGCTACGAATATCTTCATAAATGACAACCTCCCGCGTACTCGATATAAAATGAATGTGGACCTTCGGGATTGAAAGACGTTAGAAGGGCCGTGGTCCCATTGGATATTGGCGGTTTGACAGTTCTTATCTTAGCATGATGGAAAGGCATCCTTAAGGGCCACTTTTCATCGGGAAGACCATGCCAATTCATCCGATCGTTAGGTTTGCTCGACAAACGAAATCACTGATTAAGTAAGTGCTTTGGACTTGCAATAGACAAAGCGTACAGGGTACTCGCAGTTTGACAAATGCACAGAGCATCGTAGTTTGACAAGCACGACAAGGCGCACTGTGACATGCGTGGATAGAGCACCCGCCGTTTGATAAGTGCGCACAGTATCGTATTATTACAAGCGCGATAGGATACTCGTATTTTGACAAGCACTAAGCACACGCAGCACTCGAGTTCGACAAGCGCGTTAGAGCACCCGCTGTCAGTGAACAAAGCATTTACTTAGACAAGTGCACCGTAGTTACAAGCACGACAAAGCACGCAGCACCCGAGTTCGACAAGTGCAATAGGACCCGCTGTCAGTGAACAAAGCATTTACTTAAACTCGACAGAGCGCGCAGCACTCGAGTTCGACAAGTGCGATAGAGCACCCGCTGTCAGTCAACAAAGCATTTAGTTAGACAAGTGCCGTAGTTTTACAAGCACGACTAAGCACGCAGCTCCCGAGTTCGACAAGTGCGATAGCACCCGCTGTCAGTCAACAAAGCATTTACTTAGACTCGAAAGAGCGCGCAGCACTCGCATTCTTCGTTCAACGCAAAAACGCACCACATCAAGTGGTACGTTTTTGGGAACCAGCCTTCTCCTGTCATTACTCTTGGTCTATTACATCACTTACTGATACATGCATGCGGCTGTGCAGCTGCTGGCACTCCGGCTGATCGCACACGCCATAGAAGGTAGCGATTCGATTGGTATCCACCGTATCGATTTGAGCATTGCAATGCCTGCACAAGATGACACCCATATTCACCCTTTTAACAGAATTGTCCATACTTCACTCATCCTTTCTTGGTATCAGATTGTGTTCGAACTTCCCGCCATCAGCTTCCTGATCATTTACAGACCGAACCTCCATTCTCGCTTCAAACTCTTCTGGTTTCAACTCACCTCCAATTATGCATTTTTAATAATCATCTCATGTTATTAATGTACAATATAAATAAATAATACACAATATATATTCGTAAAATAGTCTAATTTCGTTATATATGACGTCATATTTATGGGGGCAACATAAAAAAACCACTCTCGATCGTAACGGAAAGCGGTTCATGGCCTAAATTTGCAAATATCACGCCAGCATATGCTTTTTTAATCAATTGGAAGAACTATATCGCTGTTAAGCATAGCCTGAAAGCAATACCTATTGCTAAACCCGCAAAACACGAGTTATACTAGCCATCATAAGGACGTGAAGAACACGCCGCTTCTACGCAAAGTGCCCCAATGAAGGATTGGGGTTGCATTGTATGGGGCGGCTTTTTTATTGTCTAGCGCAATCGCATTCCATCTATTACTAAGGAGGGAAACTGGTCATGTCACGGTTTGATCAACAATATGAGCTCTGGATACACACGAATATCTTGAATGAAAAGAATCCCCGCAGGCTCGAAATCCTTCATAAAGGGTTAGGCCACGGCACCGTAGAGTTCCTGCGCTCGGTATGGTTTCCGGCGATCGGTAATTTCAATGACTTGCATCCGGAATGGGAAGTACGCGATTTCAGCAATGGTTATCGTTATTTGGACCTTGCCTATATGCCCGGTGATGGAAGAGGAGGCATCGAAATCCAAGGATACGGACCGCATGCCCGCGATCTGGACGTCAGAAGGTTTAAGGATTTATGCCGCCGTCACTGCTTATTGGCACTGGATGGTTGGACATTCCTTCCCATTGCCTACCCCTCCATCGTCGATGAGCCAAAACAATGCCAGCAGCTCATCTTATCCTTCGTCGGCAGGTTTGTGGCGTCGGATGTGCCTGCGTCCTTAAGTTGGCTGGAAGCAGAAGCTGTCCGATTTGCGCGACGATTGCTGCGCCCGATAACCCCATTAGAACTCGCGAATCATCTTAGGGTGAGTGACCGGCACACCCGACGCTTATTGCATAAACTGGTCGAGCTCCAGATTCTGGACATAGCAAGCGGAAAACAACGAGCTCGTACCTATAAACTGCGCTTGTAATGGCAGTCACTGACGGGAGCATGAATCAGTTCTTGCAGGTACTGCAGATATTGCAGTTCTTGCAGTTCTTGCAGATATTGAAGGTATTGCAGTATCCGGAGACGAATGTTAGTTACACTAAGCGGACATCAGATACGTTATTTCGAAAAAAACAGCCACTTTAGCCGAACTTCTGGACTCAGAATCCGCTATCTACTATAAATACCACGATTAACAGCCATTTTCTATGTAATAGCGGATCTGGTGTCCTCATTTAACCCCAAACCCATCATTCGAGACTTAATAGCGGAACCTCTGTCCTCAAACGTTGCAACAGTCAGCCAAACACGAGCCCATACCTACCAACTCCGCTTGTAATGGCAGTAAGGACGGAGCATGCAACAGTCCTTGGAAATATTGCAGGTCCTGCAGTTCTTGCATTCTTGCAGTTCTTGCAGGTCCTGCAGTTCTTGCAGTTCTTGCAGATATTACAAGCATTGCAGGTATTGAGGGTATTGAGGGTATTGAAGTTCTTGCAGATATCCAAGATACAAATAAACAAACTAATGGACACCAGATCCGTTATTTCGAAAAAAACAGCCACTTTACCCGAACTTCCGGACTCAGAATCCGCTATTTACTTTAAATACCACGATTAACAGCCATATTCTATGTAATAGCGGATCTGGTGTCATCATATTACCCAAAACCCATCACTCGAGACTTCATAGCGGATCCTCTGTCCTCAAACGATCCAACAGTCAACACCCTTATTCAGCGGCCTGGTATTCCTCGGACAAACAAAATCTCAATCTACTAACACAATACAACCATCAATTCAATCTAATTGACCGATGCAATCAGTCCACAAGTCAGTTCCATCGATGGATAAAATCCAATTAATCGATACAATCCGTCCATCAATACATCCTCGTCCTTCGATTCATTCTATCCGTTCGACACAGTAGGTTAATCGTTACAAATCGGACGGGCGGTCGATCCACACAATCCATCCCTCCATCCATCCATCCATCAATTCAATTCAATTCAATTCAATCAAATCAAGTTCAATCCAATCAATTCACCCTTAGAACCGAATAACTGAATCTGTTCATTTGGGCACCATCACCCGGCTTTGTATGGTAGTCAGCATCTCATCCCAATAGCGCCTCATGATCTCTCTCATATAAACGTCATCCAGCATCTCCTGGTGAATCGCAATGGTCGTGTTTCCCGTTTTCGTGGACAACACATAAATTTGCAGCCGGGATGGGTTGTCCCACTCCTTGCGTTTCCAAGTTAAGCGCAGCTTATGGTAAGGTACGACCACCGTAATTTTGCCGGACACGCCTTCCTTTGACTCATACTCATGCCCGACCTGCAGCTCCAGAGAAGAGACATCTCCGATCCATAAGGGCAGTCCCTCAGAAGACATGAGGAAATCCCAAACTCTCTCTTTCGTCACGGCCATCGTCTTTCTGACCCCGATCTGCACCCCGGCATCTTTGGATACGCCGACCGGCACACGCCCCATGATCTGCTCATACATGACAGCGATCCATTCGCCCCATTCATCGGATATCCGATGCTGCTCAACGATATGGTTTCGGATCTGCTCGTGTGACCAGAGCGGACCCACTTCCTGCCCAAGGACTACGATCCATTCTTCCCACGAACGTTCCGTTGCCTTCATCACTTCTTGTTTAAAAATCGTGCCTGCCATCGTGCTCTCTCCTCCCTGACGCAATCTGATGGAGTTTATTATATAATACAAACACTGACAAAGAAGGTCAGTGTTTATGCTTAGGATTGATAATATTTTAATAGGGACTCCGCAATGTCGATCATGCCTGATTTCAGTTCCTCGGGCCCGATGATTCGAATCTTCCCGCCAAACGACAAAAGGTAGTAGGCAACTTGCGTGTATAACGTATGCTCATCCAGCCTGAACACCGCATCCTCCGCCGTACGTTCGACGAGGGCTTGACTGAGCAGCCAGTGCGCGCATAGATCGTCCAAAGCTTGAGGGATCCCTTGGATATGCACGGAAACCAAATGAGGATTGGATTCGGTACCTTGCCCCGACAGTAAGCTCTCCAATACATACTCCCGCGGGGAAAACGGCGTCGGACGTTCAAACGTGTTGTCGGTATGCCGGATATCGCTCATACGGTCGACACGGAAACAGCGAATTTCACCGCGCAAATGGCAATAGCCCACCGCATACCATTTGCTTTTCCAATGGACGAGCCCATATGGATCTATGGTACGCGTTTGCCTGACACCGTCATAGCCTGTTGCGTAATCGATTACCAGACTGGTTTGCCGGTCGATCCCCGCCTCGATCTCATGCAGCATGGAGGTAAGCCCGGATGCTGCGGGCGGATGGATGGCCTCGATGCTGTTCTCGTGAAGCGCCAAACGCTCCAGCTGCTCCGGATTCGTATATCGTTTTATTTTAGAAACGGCTCGATGGAGCGGATCGATGGACGGATACCCCGCTTCCCGTGCGAATGCGGCGGCATGAAGAAGCGCCTTTTGCTCATCGGCATCAAAAAACAGGGGCTCCAGCTTGATATGTTCAGGAATGTAGTACCCTCCATCGCGTCCAATCTCCGAAATGACGGGTACACCCGAAATGCACAGGGCATCGATATTCCGGTAAATCGTTCGGATATGCACGCCCAGTTCCTCCGATAGCTGTTTTGCCGTGATTCTTTTTCGCGATTTCAGTAGCCATAGAATAGCCAGCATATTATCGGCTTTAGACATCGTATGCAGCAGCCCTTCCCTTGGAATTCATATATGTGATCACATTATATATCACTTCCTAGTAGAAGGTTTAGAGATTTCTTCCTGCTATAATCCGGATGTTGATCACCGCTTCCCCTCATTCCGATGAGAAAAGCCGACCCTCTGCAGGATCGGCTAGTCAATGAGTACCATCGTGCGGCGGCACTGCTCCCTGTGTCAGCACGGTGTGGTCCGGGGGCATGCTTGGATGGCTGTCTATATCCTTGAATGATGCCTTGCTTCATCTGCTGTCATAATCATGCCCCGCCGTGAATGATGACTTTTCCTCAATGATCATGGTCCACCGTGATGACAACGCTGCCCCTCTTGCGTCCTTCATCTACGTACCGGTGCGCCTCAGCCATTTGCTCCAATGCATACCTTCTGTCGATGACCGGCTTGATCTTCCCTTTTCCAAGCAGCTCCGCAAGCAATCTCAGATCCTCCATCAGCACCTTGGCCACCCCTTGCCCTTCAACGGTTACATAGCTCCCGCCCGGGGTGAGCAAATGCTTGCATCTGGATTTCGGCAGTTTACCGACCGCATCCAGGATGATGTCGTATCGCGCTCCGCTTGTGGTCAAATCCTCTTTTGTATAATCAATGACCTGATCGGCTCCGAGCGACCTCACCAGCCCCACATTCACGGTACTGCAAACGCCGGTAACAACTGTTCCATAGTGCTGCTTAGCAAGCTGTACGGCTAACGTCCCCACCGCACCGGACGCTCCATAAATCAGAACCTTGTGCCCCTGCCGGATGTTCCCTTTTCTAAGAAAATGCAGGGCCGTCGTTCCTCCGAAAGATACGGCGGCGGCATCGTCATAAGTCACATGATCGGGCTTCATCAGCAAAAATGAGTCTTCGCGCATGCAGATATACTGGGCATACGTACCGAATCGCATTCCCCTGAATGCCAAGACCTGATCGCCTACCTTGAACCGCGTAACATCCTTGCCTATCGCTTCTACTTCCCCTGCCAGCTCCACCCCGAGTATCGGTTGTCTTGGCTTTCTCAGACCCAGCACCAATCGCATGGGAATCTTATACACAAGAGGACTGCGTAATCCCCGTACTCGGCAATCTCCCGAATTGACGGTGGTGGCGTAAATTTTGATCCGAATTTCGCGCTCTTTTGGGATAGGCTTCTCTACCTCTTGCAGCTTTAACACAGCCGGTGATCCATAAGCGGTGCATACCATTGCTTTCATGGGTTTCCTCCAAACCTGCATTTGCAATCAGTATATCTGCCGTCAGGCACTGGAACATAGATACTTAAGTATGGTTTTCTCATGAACAGCGATATCGGAAGGGAGATAGCTATCGATGAATATCCATTCTGCGACCGACCGTCAGTCACTCACAGTAAACCCAGCTCTCGTGCGCGCGCTACAGCTTCGGTACGGCGCGTGGCCTGAAGTTTATCGAAAATCATCCGGTTGTGCCCTTTCACAGTGCTGAGGGTAACAAAAAGCCTCTCGCTAATCTGACGATTCGATAGTCCATCGGCAATAAGCTGCAGAACCTCCAATTCCCGCCGGCTAAGCGGCTCAATCAGAGACTCCGCAGGCTGAACAAACCCTGGAACGAATACTGATGTAACTCCACTTTCTAGTCCTTCAACATCAAATGCATGCAGCAGCCGCTCCAGATAATCATGGATGGGCCATAACAGCTTCTGCTCCGGCCCGTCTACAGCTCCTCTTAAGGGCAGCTGCTTCGGTTTGTCTACAACTTCCCTTAACAGCTTCTGCTTCGGTTTGCTCACGGCTTCCCTAAATAGCTTCTGCTTCGGTTTGCTCATAGTTGCTGCGCTTAGTAACTTCCGCATCGGCTGCCCTTCATCGATAAACATCCGGATGAAGCCGCCCGGCTCGCCCATCTCCAGCACATCCGCAATAACCTGTGCCGCTCTCCGTTTCTCCCCATGGGCGTGAAGGGCTAAAGCCTGCAGCACCATCACCTTAAGCTGCTCGTCCGCCCATCCCTTAACTTCCATATCTGCTCGTAAATGTTCAAGTATTACCAGTGCTGCCGCCGTATCCCCCTGTGCGAGCAGCACTCGGGCTTGGCTGAGCTTGAGATCATACTTCTGGGCAAGCTGCGACGCTGAACGGACATTCCCTTGCTGCAGCATGGCTAGCACTTGTGCCTCGGCAATATGGGGCAGCTGATGCGCGAAATGATGCTGACGGGCGAAGTGATCCGCCTTGGCTAACATGGCAGCCGCTTCGCTCACCGCTCCCCGTGTAAGCTTCAGCCTTGCGAGAAACACCTCGCAGGCCACGACCCTGTCTGTATGCTCGAACTGCCCGGCCAAGGAGAGGGCCTGCTGCCCATGCTGTTCCGCTGCATCCAGGTCATTCCACTCACGGCATATTCGGGCCAGGCCCAAATGCGCTTCGCATGCTGCCGGCAGTGGAGGGTCACCTGCCAAATGCAGAACACGCCGATACGTCTCGGCCGCAACATATAACTGATTCTCCGCTTCCTGAATGATTCCGAGTCCGAGCGTCGCCATCATGTCGATCATCATGTGCCCAATCTTCTGACTGATGGTTACGGCTTCCTGATACGCCTTGCCAGCCGCGGCCCGATCCCCCTGCAACTGGTAGGCGTATCCCAGCGTCCATATCGTGGCCGTGCGGACAGGCAGATTATGCGGATTCAAGAATTCCAAAGCCCGGCGCGATTCGGCCATGATGGTATCCGGCTGATGTTTGCTGACAGCAAGGGTGGCACGTATAGAGGCGATATGCCCTATAAGATCCCGGGTATAATCGTCCTCCGCAGCATGCAGATGAGTCTCGGCGGCTTGAAGTTTAGGTTCGATACCGGTCATTTGGCCGACCATTAACATCGCAGAAGCATGCATCACGTTTAAAGCGGGCCTTGCATCCAATTCCTCCTTAGGCAAGGAATCCAGCCAATGGAGCACAGGGCCTATCGCTCCACGGAAAACCAGGGGCATCCCCTCCCCTTCAATCAGACGTGCTGCCCGATCCACATCCTGCGCGGCAATCGCATGGTGGAAAGCTTCCAGCAGAAGTTTATGACGTTCATGCCATTCACTTGCACGACGATGCAATTCGGATACATCCCTCTCTCCGCCAACCGCAGAAGTGCCCTTTCGAGATAGACGCTGCCGCAGTGCATCCGTGAACAGGTGGTGATATCGGTACCAGCGCCTCTCCTTGTCGAGCGGAACAATGAATAAGTTAACGCGCTCCAGGTACTCCAGGGTCTCTTGCCCGGAGATGGCGTTCAGCGGAGAATCCCGAGCTTCGCTCATCAGAACGTATTCGCATAATGAACCGCACAGCCGGTCAAGGATGGAGGTGTACAGCAAAAAATCCTGAATGCCCTCAGGCTGCTGCTGCAGCACTTCTTCGACCAGATAGTCCAGTACATCACGGTGCTTGCCGCCGAAGGATCGGATGAAGGTGGCCGCGTCTTGATGGCCCTGCAAGGACAACGCCGCTAATTGCAGGCCGGCAATCCAGCCCTCCGTGCGGGATTCAAGGAGCGCAGCATCCTCCGCTGACAAATCCAGTCCCATGACGCGTCGCATGAATTCAGAGGTTTCAGCGGATGTGAAACGCAAGTCCGATGTCCGCACTTCCGTCAACTGGTCCCGGGCACGTAGCCGGGCCAAGGGCAGATCGGGATCGTGACGGCTGGCGATAACCACATGCATCTGCGGCGGCATCCGCTCAATGAGAAAGCCCAGAGCGCTGTCGATCGGTTTGGAATCCACCACATGGTAATCATCAAGAACCAGAATGAAACGGTCCGGTAGGATCGCAATGTGATTAAGGATGGCCGTGACGATAGCTTCGACCGGCAGAGGAACAGGGGACGGCGCTTGAAGTTTGCTCATGACGCCCTCTCCGATATCAACCCCGATGGTTTGCAGGGCAGCCGCAAGATAAGCCAGGAATCTTGCCGGCTCACGGTCTCCCTCCTCCAATGACAGCCAGGCGGCTGGCAGCGGGGAGCCTTCGGTCCATTGGCTGAGCAGCGTGGTTTTACCGCAGCCTGCAAAGGCGGAAATCATAGTCAGCTTTCGTTGCAGAAGCAGCCCCTCGTTCAAACGCTCGATCAAGCGGGGACGAAGAACAGCCTTGGATCGGGGAGGAGGTATATACAGTTTTGTAGACAAAATAGGCGTGGACATCATAACCCCCGTTATGCCGTCATTGCAGCATTTTTTAACATATATATTATGATAAAATGTTCGACGGCTTCCCGGAATTCCCTCTTGTACGTTAAATCCATTCGCTTAGGGTTTGAGTATCAGAAGCATGATTTGCAGGGTTAGGCATACGATGTATCCGAAATGCTTGAGGCCCTGTAATTGATCCTATCATCCCTATCATTCATGCAAAAGGAGGTTTCAGATGAAAATTCACCATTCGATTCCCTGGCGTGACAATTTGTATCTGTTCAACTATCGAAGCGTCCATACAGAGCCGGTGGAATATTTTCATTATCATGAAGGATTGGAGATCCTGTACATTCACGAGGGCGCCGGAAAATATATCGTCAATAATCAAACGTACTCGCTGAAGCCTGGCACCCTGGTGTTGATTAAACCTTTTCAAATTCACCATATTAAAGTCATCGTACCGCCGAATTACATTCGCAGCCTGCTGAAAATCAAAGCGTCCGTCATCGAGCGTTTCCTCACCGCACTCCCACAGCTGACAACCGCTGTTTCACAATTGCTGGAGCATCCGTGGTCCAATCAGGTGTTTCATCTGTCGTCCAAGGATGCCTTATATTTGGAAAATCAGTTTTTGCAGCTGCATGAGATGCTGGCCAGCGTTCCGACCAAGGTTCAGAAGGAAGTTGTCGCCTTGTTTTTATTTCATTTCTTCACCTACTTCAATAGCCATATTTACTCGCCGGATCGCAGCGGGGGCTTCAAGTATCATACAGCCGCTGGTTCGATCGAGCCTGTCGGCGCCATGGTAAGGTGGATTGACAAGCACTATCATCTATCCTTTACGATTAACGAAATGGCTGCAGAGCTTCATTTCTCCCCCAGTTATTTGTCCAAGCTGTTCAAAGAGCAGATGGGCATGACCATCATTGAATATACAAACAACAAGCGTTTGGATGAAGCCAGAACGCTTCTTGGCTTGCCGTCTCTGACAATCGAAGACATCAGTAAACAGACCGGATTTAACTACCCCTCGTATTTTATCGCGATGTTCAAAAAAAAGTACGGCATGACGCCCCTTCAGTATCGAATGCAGACGAAATTATGATATTTTCGAACAGCAATGTGATATTGGGATTGGATTATAATTAGAGCGCTTAAACAATAGTTCTGATTGTGAGGTGATGTGTTTCGCACAGAAAAAACGCAAGGCAAAAATGCGACGGTACGATGAATAGTGTCCAAAATAGCGGGGAGGTTTCATGATGATCAAGCCATCATTCAAGTTTGGCATGGTATCTTTATTTTGCTTCATGCTTGTATTCGCATTCTACCCTGGTCACATTGTAAAGGCGGCAACCAAAACGGTCCCGGCCGGTGACGTTGCGACGCTGCGGAGCTACTTAGCCAGTGCGAATCCCGGCGACATTATCGAAGTGTCCGGGAGCTACTCGGTGTCGGATGGAACCATTGCAACCTCCAGGAGCGGATCGTCAGGCAATTACATCACGATTCGCGGCACGGGCGGCGGGGCTACCTTTCATTTCACGGCATCGGCGGGAAATGCCGCATTCCATATCAAAAACAGCTATTACAAGCTGGAGAATGTGACGATTAACTCCAATGCCAAATCGAACAAAGGGCTTCTAATCGAAGCCTCACATGGTTACGTAACCAACGTAACGGTCAAAAATACGACGGCAGAAGCGTTCAAGATTCGGAAAAACAGCCAATACTGGCTTGTCTCGAACAGTACCGCACAAAGTGCGGGGCAAGGCGGAAAATTCGGCGAGGGCTTCTATGTGGGGGATGCCGATCAGAACTGGACCACACTGCCGAATCCGGATCGAAGCGGTTATATTACGTTCCTGAATTGCAGCGCCATACAGACCAAAAACGACGGCTTTGATTTCAAAGAGGGCACGCATCATATCAAAGTGATCGGCAGCACGGTTGACTTTCAGAATACGGTACCGGAATCAACCGTGGGCAACAACGGAATATTCATGCGGGCCAATGATGTACAGATTATCAACACCACGGTCAAAAACAATGCAGCCACGGGCCAGGCGTTCAGAACAAGCAAAACCACGGCCTCGGACGGAGTGTCCTACGGAAGCAATTTGGAGCTTAAGAACGTAACCGCATCCAATATGTCGGGAGCGATGATTTACACGAACTATACTTCGAACAAATTATATACCGACTATACAATGACCGGGGTTGCCGGGGGGCTCTACGCTTCCGGTTCCAAAACAGCGACGTCTTCCAATCCATCCTCCTTCGTGGAGATGACGTGGAGCGGCGAAGGCGGAGATACTTACGGCGGTTTCTAGCAAAAAGCTTTACAGGCCGCCTCAAGGTTTTTCCTTAGGTGGCCTGCTGCTTCATGTTTTCCTAAGCGTATAGCATAATCCGCTCTCATTTTAAATGATCGGATTCACGCAGAACAACAGTGCTTCCCGGATCGTCTCGGCCACAATATCCGCTGCCGTTTGTCCCGAAGTCAGCCCTCTTGTGCCTTGCCCCGCCCACAATGACATATACTCCGGATTATCTTGGCGATTAGCTGCGTTTCGAATGTCACGGGTCACCGTATTCTGCGTAGGAAAGGGCAGCGGCTCCATGCCGCTCTCGTCCCATTGCCTGATGAATGCATTGCGGATGCCCCTTGCAGGCCGGCCCGAGAACGCTTTGGTGATCACCGTGCTCTCTTCCGTACTCCGAAGCAGCGCTTGTTTGTAAACCTCATGCGCACCCGATTCAACCGCGGTCAGGAATCGCGTCCCCATCTGAACGCCTTGGGCTCCAAGAACAAGCGATGCCGCGAGTCCGCGTCCATCCATCACGCCTCCGGCGGCAATCACGGGAATCTTGACGCGATCCACGATTTGCGGTACCAAGGCAAACGTTCCGATTTGGGCACCCATCGTGTGCTCCGAAATGTCAAACGTTCCACGGTGTCCGCCCGCTTCGCTGCCTTGGGCAACGACGGCATCACACCCTGCCTGCTCAGCCAATATGGCTTCACGGACCGTGGTTGCCATCGCAACAACCCGAAGCTCGGCTGCTTTCGCTTGCTGCATATGAGGCTCATCCAGAATCCCGAATGCCGTACTAATGACGGGCACCTTCTCTTCGATCAGAACCGCGAATTGCTCCTCGAACCAATCCGGGGTAGTTACGAGATCCTTGCCTGCATGGGGAATGCCAAGGTCATCCCGCATCCGGTTTAGCTCCTGTTGAACTTCTCCGATTCGCTCTTGGCCATCCGGGGCACTGGGCGCAAAAAGATTGACGGCAAAAGGCTGATCCGTCCGCTTGCGAATCTCCTGAATGCTCTGGCGAATGGCAGCCGGCTCCATATAAGCCGCACCCAGCGTCCCGAGTCCGCCTGCGTTGGATACGGCGGCGACCAGCTCAACTGTCGTCGGTCCCCCGGCCATTCCTGCCTGAAAGAGCGGATAACGGATTTGGAACAGCTCACACAGCTCGGTCTGCAGTTGAATGTTCATGATATCATCTACCTCCTTTAACACTACAGATATTATCCTATTAAAAGAGAGAAACTTTCAAATAAAAGAATAACGCCAATCGACGAACCCTCTCAAGACAGACCTCATATAGCAAATGTTTACTGGCGAGATCAGGAGGGTAAGCCTCCGAAGTTATTCTTTCCCATCTCTAGTAAAAAGGCCAACCAGAAGATTCTGGCTAACCTGTTAATGTAAAAGCCGCTAAGCACCTTGAAACGTGTTTAGCGGCTTTTTACGGGTGTTTTCGTCCAGGGACACCGTTCTCCCCGATGGTTATACCGTCTTCTAGGACATTTTCACCAAGCTGTAGTTTTTCTTGCCTTTGCGAATGATGATGAACCGGCCGCCAATCGCTTGGTCGGCTGTCACCTCGTGACCGACGTCGCTGATACGCTCGCCGTTCATCGAGATGGCGCCTTTGGTGATATCCTCGCGAGCTTGCCGCTTGGAAGGCTCGATGCCCAGATCCACAAGCCAGTCCACGATATTCTTCGTTTCCGGCGTGGCTTCGAATGTCGGCATCTCCTTGAAGCCCTGCTCAATCTCATCGGCCGTAAGGGATTTAATATCGCCGCTGAACAAGGCCGCCGTAATGCGCTTGGCTTGCTCCAGCATCTCCTCGCCGTGCACGAATCTCGTCATTTCCTCAGCCAGCATTTTTTGCGCTTCGCGTTTATGCGGCTCGCTCTGCACCTTTTCGGCCAGCTCATCAATTTGCTCTTTGGTCAAGAACGTGAAGTACTTCAGGTATTTCACAACGTCGCGATCGTCGGTGTTCGCCCAGAACTGGTAGAACTCGAATGGCGTTGTTTTGTTCGGGTCGAGCCAGATCGCGCCGCCGGCCGTTTTGCCGAATTTTGTGCCGTCGGCCTTCAGCATGAGCGGAATGGTCAGGCCGAATGCTTTTGCCTCAGGTCCTTCCTTCTTCCGGATCAGGTCCAGGCCGCTTGTAATGTTGCCCCATTGGTCCGATCCCCCGATTTGCAGCTGTACGTCTTCATGCTGGTACAGATGCAAGTAGTCAACCGACTGCAGGATTTGGTAAGAGAATTCCGTGAATGAAATGCCGCTGTCAAGCCGGCTCGCAACCACGTCCTTCGCCAGCATCGAGTTAATGCTGAAGTTTTTCCCGTAATCGCGCAAGAATTCGATAATGTTGATTTTATGCGTCCAGTCGTAGTTGTTGACCATGCGGATTTGATTGTCGCCCTCGGTTACGAAGAGCTTTTTCATTTGTCCGGTCAACGCGTCGACGTTAGCCTGAACCTGCTCCAGTGTCTGCAGCGAGCGCTCGGTTTGACGTCCGCTTGGATCGCCGATGGTGCCGGTCGCTCCCCCGATCAGAATGACCGGACGATGGCCGGCAAGCTGGAAGCGTTTGAGCATGATGAAGGGAATCAGGTGACCGATATGCATGCTGTCGCCCGTTGGATCTACGCCGCAGTACAGCGAGATTGATTTTTCATTCGTAAGCTCCCGGAGGCCTTCGGCATCCGTCTGTTGGTTGATCGCATCGCGCCATTCCAGTTCGTCGATAATATTCACAGTGTTTACACTCCTTCAATTCAGTAATTTCCTTATAACGAAACGCCCAACTCGTTGAAAAACAAAAAATCGCCCCTTGTCTGTTATAGACATAGGGACGATTATTAACCGTGTTACCACCCAGATTGCACGAATGATCTGCACGCTGCCGCGCGTCATTCATGCCGCTCATTAGACGAGATATCGTTCGTCGTTTCCGCTCGGCATTACCCGAGATACTCCAGAGTGTAATTCGCCGCCTTGGTGTGTACCGGGTTCCATCACCCCCCGGCTTTCTAGAACAGGGACCAAGCTGCTACTGGGCTCTTTCAACGTATGTCGCTTATAAGATTACAGACAGTATAGTGAATTCATAATTCGATGTCAACCTGCGTTTCGGACAGATGTCCTGCTTTCCCCGGCAGCATGGGTAAACACCGGTAGTTTTGCCCTCTTGGTATCAAGTGCGGCGCATGTACGCACGAACCGTAATGGGAGCAAATATGGCCACGATGACCGCGGCGCCAACCAAGGATATCGTGAGATCCCAGCCCACAGTGCCGGCGTTGGTGAGATCCCGAACGGCTGTCACAAGATGCGAGATCGGATTCATATTGACGAACCACTGCAGCCAGCCCGGCATCGTATCCACCGGCACGAACGCGTTGGAGAGAAACGTGAGCGGAAACAGCACGATCATCGATATCCCCTGCACGCCGGAGGCGGATCTTGCAATCACGCCGCAGAAAGCAAAGATCCAGCTAATGGCCCATGAGCACAAAATGACGACCACCCCCGCAAGAGCAACATATCCCAAGCCGCCCTCGGGCCGATATCCCATAATATATCCCATCGTAAAGGTAAGCACCGTTGCAATGGTATACCGAATCGTGTCTGCCAGCAGGGCACCAGCCAACGGTGCGATGCGCGCAATCGGCAGCGATTTGAATCGGTCGAATACGCCTTTATCCATATCCTCGCGCAGCTGAACGCCTGTGACGACGGAAGTCGTAATCACGGTCTGGACGAGGATGCCGGGAATGATGACGGGCAAATAACTCGCCACGTCACCGGAGATGGCGCCTCCAAAAATATAAGTGAACATCAGCGTAAAAAGAATGGGCTGAAACGTGACGTCAAACAACTGCTCGGGCGTGCGCCGGAGCTTCAGCAGCCCGCGGTAGGCCATCGTCAACGAATTTCGGATCGTCTGCCCCAAACTCGTGCGGTTCTTAAGCTGACGTTCCGTCCCAGGCTGAATCATGGTGCTGCTCATACCCGTGCCACCTCTCTATCATTGGTTTCATAAGACCCTTGGGCAGCGTCTTCCTTCACGCCGTGGCCTGTGATCGTCAGGAACACCTCATCCAGGGTCGGCTTCTGCACACTCATCTCGGACAAGCCGATTCCTGCCGCGCGCAGCTCGATCAGCAGATCTGTAACAAGACCCGCATTAGCCATCGGAGCCGTAATCTTTCCGGCTTCCGGCGATACATTGGCATGGACGCCCAGCATTTGTTCCACGGTATGGCGGGCGCGATCCATGTCCTGTGAATGCTGGACGGTCAAATGCAGCGAGGAAGTGCCTACCGACATCTTCAGTTCATCCGCCGTCCCCTCGGCCACGACCCGGCCGTAATCGATAACGGCGATGCGGTCTGCCAGTTGATCCGCTTCTTCCAGATACTGCGTGGTCAGCAATACCGTTGAACCGGTATTCACCAATCGGCGGATCGTATCCCACATCTGGGAACGCGTCCTGGGATCCAGCCCCGTCGTTGGTTCATCCAGGAAGATGAGCGGCGGCTGGGCAATCAGGCTTGCGGCCAGATCCAGTCTTCTCCGCATGCCGCCGGAGAAATTTTTCAGCGGCCGTTTCGCGGCTTCCGACAAACCGAATTCCTCTAGCAGCTCATCGGCCTTGCGCCGTGCCTCCGTACGCCCCAAACCAAGCAAACGGGAGAAGATAATTAGATTCTCCGTGGCGCTGAGCGATTCGTCCACCGACGCGTATTGGCCGGTTACCCCGATCAACTGACGAACGACCTGCGATTCCGCCTGCACGTCATGTCCGAAGATTCGGGCCGAACCCGCATCCGGTCTTAGCAAGGTCGCCAGCATCCGGATGGTGGTCGTCTTGCCTGCCCCATTCGGACCAAGCACTCCGTAGATCGTTCCGGTACGCACGTTCAGATCCACGCCATCCACGGCACGGTTATCGCCGAATGTTTTGACCAGCCCGTAAGCCTCAACGGCCAAGTCGCCAGGTGTAGGCTCTATTTTCTTTCTGTATCCATGCTCCATTATGATTTCCTCCTCTTTGTTAATGGATGATGTTTGAATCGTAGCACCCCTATTTAAACGGAATGTAAACCGGGAGATGAATGGGCTCTTCTTATGAAATGATCCTCAATCGATAAGGATCCATGGTGTACTCCGACTATTACTGACGGTAAACAAAAAAAGCGACAGCACAGAAATACCTTCTGCACTGCCACTTTTTCCTTTATAAAAACGGGAAACCTCTCCGTCAAAAAGGCTACCGCCCTAAAGCTTGCCTCTTCTGCCTCTACCTCTACACTAAGCCTTCGGCCATTTCCAAAAAGCATGGTTAAAGGTCTTCCCCATCCTGATCCATCGTATATTTTACCTGCATGATGATATTCTGTTCGTGATCTCCAAACTGGCGGCCGAACAGATTCAGCCCTCCTTGATTCACGGCATCGGGCTTGATGCCGATGCGCAGCCGCAATTTGGGGCTCGCGGCAATATTCAGCTGATCCAATGTAACGCTTGATACCTTCTCCATGTCCAGCGTCGTCTTCTCATCATCGACGCGCCATGTTTTGAGAAACCCGTACTGCGTTGCCCAATCGTACCACCAATTCGGGTTCAGCTTGCCGCGCCGATCCCCGAAATCGCCGGGGCTTGTCCACATGCCGATCTCCACGCCATTGACCCACACCGAAATATTCGAAGGCCAGTTATGATCATAATTAGGGGCCTCGGAGCACATCTCCATGGACAGTTCAAGCGACTCGATGCGGGCTCCGGCCGGAATATCCATCGGCATCAAATATTCCAGGTATCCCTTGCGAAGCCAGATGATCTGGGCATTGACATGCTTGGGATGGTAAAAGCTCGCCGGCTCGTCTTCCTTTATGATATACCCGTCGGCATTCGCCATTCCGCATGTAGGCGATACTTCGCAATCGCTGTAATGGCCGATCGGCATATCGACCTCATAGACATGCGTGACTCCCTTAGGGACCGAATTCTTCAAATTCAACGCAATATGGATATCATCATAATTCCGGCTGCACACTTTCATTGCCCCGCGCGAAGCCGGAAGCAATTCCGTATTGATTAATTCGGCCGCTTCCAGCACTTTGATGTTGCTCGCCACCGTCGAAACGGGAAGTTTGAGTTTCTCGGCGATTTCGATGATATTCAAATTCTTGGAATTCAAAAGCCTTAGAATATCAACCCGAGAACGCGTTGACAAGGCATGAGCTACCGTGACCAGTCTTTCCGGGTCGTTAAAACCAAGTTCCAGCACAAATCCGCTCTCCTTTAAACATATTCATTACCATTCATCTTATCTCTTAGTGAAATGAAAAACAATCATGCTTGCAAAGGCTTGCATCCACCATTCCCCTGCCTTTTGCCATAGGACATAAGTCTAGACTGGTCGAAGAAAATCATTCCTTTCTTAGCCAGAAATGGCCTCCGGGAGAACCGGAAGCCATCCATGATCAAGCTTGTTACGCTTTATTTTTTCGGTCCACTAAGCCATCCGCTGTGTCCTAATTCGCCGGCTTGATGTCGAAAAAGTCGATTTCTCCGTATCCTTCGCCTTTTGAGAAACGTATCTTGTTCACGCCGGCCTTTAACTGAACCCTTGCCGTGGACAGGCCCCAATTCTCCCAGCCTTTATTCGTGATATGGAACTTGCTTGGCGTTCCGGCATTCACGCTGAGCATAAGATGGGACCAATTCCCACCGGCCGTTCCGTTCGCCGTGCGGGCCAGCAGAACGTATTCGCCTGCGGATGGGGCATGCACCGAGAATTCCACATAGCTCTCCGGCGTATCGATATGCCCGGCCTTCATCCCTCCCGAGCCGTTAGGACTTTGGGATGCATAGGCGACACCGCCGAATGTTCCCTCCTCACCCTCGTAGCGGGTATGTGTTGCTTCGCCGGAAGGCAGGGTTATCGGAGCATTCGGATTCGCAGGAACGCCGAGGTTTGGCGTATGGTCGGCATGCCACGTGAATTTCTGCGTTCGAACCTCGCGATTCCACCCGGCATTATTGTATTTGGCGACATGATAGAGTATCCAGTCCTCCGTACCGTCGGGCGACTTGGTAAACGAATGATGACCCGGTCCGAACAGACCGTTACCGGACTTGAATATAGGCTGGCTGCGTTTGCTCCATGATGCCGGATTCAGCAGATCGCTGGTTGTGCTGGCCGTTATGAGACCCAGGCAATAGTCGTTGGTCCAGCTTCCGCTTGCCGAGTATACCAGGTTGATGAGACCGTTACGCACAACCACCTGAGGCCCTTCGTTTACATGTGGGGAATGATTCGTTTCCCAGCTGTGCGTAGGCCTTGCGATTTCAACGCGGTTCGAATCAATCGTCCAAGGATTGCTCATGCGGGCGATGTACAGATTCTGCCGCACATTAATGTCCCCTTCCCAGCCGGACCAGATAAAATACAGCTGACCGCCTGTTTGCAGCACCGTGCCGTCGATCGCCCATTTGTTCGTCGGGTCCGTAATCTGGCCTTTGTACTGCCAGGTTCCCTGCGTCGGGTCCGCCGACGTGTTCTCCATGACATACATGCGGTGGTTGACGTTATCCCCGTCATCCTTGGCATAGTAGATATACCAGGCGCCATTGATGTAGTGCAATTCGGGAGCCCAGATGCTGCAGCAGCCCGTTTCCACGACCCTCGTCGGAGCTGCATCCATAGTGGTAAGCTGTGCGGACTTCCATATGGTCACATTTCCGCCGGTCGTTTTTGTGAAGTAGTAAAACCCGTCGGTGTGTTTATATACCCATGGATCTGCTCCCTCCTGCATGACCACGTTGTAGAAGTTATTTTGAAGCGTAGCCGCATGTGTCGCCTGACCCATAGGAAGAATAAGGAATGCGCATATCGTGAGCCATAATTTATTCCGGTAATTCACCTTCATCCTTCGTCACGTTCCTTTCGGATAATATGCAATCATACACCACACAGAAATGTAACACCGCCTACTTCGATAACGGTCATGACAACAGCTCAATCTTCAATCGCGGCCTTACGGGAATTGATGCGGCGAATCACGTCGGGATCGAATTTTGGACGTCTGTCATAGGTATACAATCCGTTCACTTCCTGCTCCACGTCGTACAGCTGGGTATAACAAAAACCGAACATCATCGGATGATCCAGCAGAACATTCGTTAAGCCCGCATAACGCGTTAGAAACGCTTCTTCGGATGTCGGCCTGTCGCCGTAACCCCAGGACTTCTCGTCTTTTTGGTCCGGATTCCACCATATGCCGCCATATTCGCTGATGAAATAAGGCTGGCCTTCATACTGCTGCCGATTCGGGAAGCTATTGTAAACCTCTCCACCGTTCTTCATCGGCTCATATCGCTTCTTAAAGGTCTCCGGGTTCTGGTCGTAATCATGGATATCGAAAATATCCGTTACGACATGGAAGTTGCCGCTCGTATCAATCACGGGACGCGTCGGGTCCATTTTCTTCGTGACCTCGTATACAATGCGCAGTACGTCGTTATTTTGCTTGGCACCGTCACGGTCCCATGTCTCGTTGAAAGGACACCAGCCGATGAGGGCCGGATGATTGAAATCGCGCTCCATCCCTTCAAGCCATTCCGGTAGGAAATGGGACAATCCCTCCGCCGTGGTAATGTCGAGCCCCCAATTCGCATGCTCTCCCCACACCAGATATCCTAACCGGTCTGCCCAGTATAGAAAGCGCGGTTCAAACATCTTCTCGTGAAGCCTTGCGCCGTTAAAACCCAGTCCCATCGAAATTTCGATGTCTTTGCGGAGATCCTCATCGCTCGGAGCCGTATAGACTCCATCCGGATAGAAGCCTTGATCCAGCACAAGGCGCTGAAATACGGATTTGCCGTTGATGCGGAATGCCATTCCGTCCAGCATAACGGTTCGGAGCCCGAAATAGGATTGGACGGTGTCGCTCACCTGATCTCGTCCTTGCAAGGTTAATTCCAGATCGTACAGCCTGCCCTGCCCCGCTTCCCACAAGTGAACCTCCGACAGTGGAAGGGTAAGTTTGACGGAATGCCCGGATACAACAGCGCTCGCATTCCCTACGGCTCTCCCCTCGTACAGGGCGGATGCGGACAGTTTATGGCCAGCTGCGTTCCCGTTGATCCTAAGCTCGAGGTGGGCACAGCCATTATCCGGGTCACCCACCAGCTTCATGTCGGACAAATAGGCCTCCGGCACTTGCTCCAGCCATACCGTCTGCCAAATCCCCGTCGTACGGGTATAATCACAGCCATGTGAGTGGAAGCGTCCGCTCTGTTTCCCGCGCGGCTGGCGTCCGGAACGGACGTCATCCTCCGCACAGACGGTAATTACGTTCTTGCCCGGTATCACATGCGAAGTGATATCAAAGCTAAAGGGCGTATATCCCCCGCGATGCGATCCTACGGATACACCGTTTACCCATACTTCCGTCTCGTAATCCACAGCCCCGAAGTGAAGCAGGATGCTGCCTTTCCATTCTTCAGGCACGGTAAAATCCCGTTTATACCATACGGCTGCCATGAAATCCTTATATTCAACGCCGGACAGCTTGCTTTCGGGACAGAAAGGAACGGTGATCGTTCCGAACAGATCATGTCCCGGCTCATGGAATCCGCGCTCCTTCCCGCTTCTGCCATGATCGATTTCGAATTGCCAAGAACCGTTCAGATTCATCCAGTCGGGTCTCACCCATTGTGGACGGGGGTACTCCGGACGCGGCAGTGTTAATTCAGACATGTTTAACTCCTTCTTTTATGTTGAATTTGTTTGCATTTATCTCTTGGCTGGCTGTCACGTGCGGCTTTAGCCTCGGCTTTCCTTGACATACAGCCTGCTGGTCTCTTCCCAGATTTCATTCGGCTCCAGGCTGAAACACCCGATTTCTTCGGCTTCCATATCCATATTGGGTGCATTGACCAAATTGATCTGCGGCTCAGGGCAGAAGAAACCCTCGGTCGCTTTGTTATTCCAGATCATCCATTGTTTATAGGAGGTCCCTACGTCATAAACCAGCGTTACCTTCTCCGTCCCATCGGTAAGCTCCATCCGGTTCCTTCCGTTTTGAGGCGCGGCGGTATAGTGATTGTCCATGCTTTCAAAGAACGGATAGACGCCGGAACCTTGCATGGCCTGCTCATTCGCGGACAGCTCCTGGTGGGAGCTGGTGGGCAGCATGCGCCCATCCAGCTCCCATCGCTTCCCGACGGTCAGCTTTACGCGGTAATCCCGGGCGTGGCCTTGCCCGGTAAATGGCGCGTTAACGGACGTATGAAACGCCAGCAAACACGGCATCGCTTCTTGGCCTGTATTGGTGATCGTTACCCGCTGGGATAACCCCTGCTGGCTTAAGCCGTACCGAAGCTGAATATGGAAGCGGAACGGGAAGCTTCGGAATACCGGATGCCGTTCATCCACGCGGACAGACACCGTCACATAAGCCTCCTCCCCGGAATGCCCGTATTCATCGACCTCCCATGGAATGTTGTACAGAAATCCATGCAGATGATGACCGGTTGCCTCTTCATTGACCGGGAGCTGATGGACTTTACCGTTCCACCGGAACCGGCCATCTTGATACCGGTTCGGGGGAAACAACACCGGAATGCCATGAATCATCGGTCTTGCTTTGAAGCCCGGCATTTCCTCCAGCGTCGGTTCATGGAGAAACCGGTAGTCCTTATCGAGGTCCCGGAACGATATCAAATTCCCGCCGATATCCGGGAGCATGACCGCTTCATAAGCTCCTGCCCGCAGGAATACGGCTTTCTCGTTATGGTATACGCCTTCATAGGCATGCGTCGCGTCCATTTTCTCCACCTCCTATTGGCCCGTCATGATTTTGCGAATGGTTTCGAGCGGCGCCTTCGGCTTACGGTCATACGTAAGCAGGCCGTTGATTTCCTGCTCGACGTCCGTCAGCTGCGTGTAGCAGTATCCCTGAACCACCGGGGATGAGAACATCGGATCCACCACGGCTTTGAGCCGGATCAGGAAGTCCTCCTCGTTCTCGGCTCCGGAATACCCCCAGCCCTCCCATTCGCTCTTCTTGAAGGCAATGCCGCCAAACTCCGATACGAGAATGGGTTGGCCGTCATAAGAAGCGCCGCCGACGAATATTCTTCGGTTCGCCGGCATCGCTTCCACCGCGGACGCGGCTGTTGCATACCGTTCTTCCAACACTTCCTGGCGGCACTCATAGTCGTGAATGGTAACCAGGTCCGTGGTCATATGCTCCCATCCGTCGTTATATACAACCGGTCTGCTATCGTCCAACGACTTGGTTAGATGGTACATGGCGAGCCCATGCTGCTGCTGGCGCTTATCCATCTGGACATTGGGAACACCCCAGCTTTCATTCAGCGGGACCCAGGTTATGATGCAGGGATGGTTATAGTCCCGCTCGATGATCTCCTGCCATTCCGCCGTGAAGTGGCGAACATACGACTCGGAATATTCGTACGCGTTGGCCGCCTCGCTCCATAGCAGCAGGCCAAGCTTATCGCACCAGTACAGGAACCTGGGGTCCTCCGTCTTTTGGTGCTTTCTTACGCCGTTGAACCCCATCTCCTTCGTCAGCTCCACGTCGCGCTTTAATGCCTCGTCCGACGGCGCCGTCAGGATTCCCTCGGGGAAGTAACCTTGATCCAGCACCAGCCGCTGGAAATACGGGCGATTATTCAGGCACAGTTTGCCGTTCTCGATCGATACCTTCCGCATCCCGAAATAGCTGGATACTTGATCGACGACGTTCCCATCTTGAACAAGGCGGAATTCGATATCGTACAGGTTGGGATGCTCGGGGCTCCACAGGCGTCCCAGACCATGGTCCGTAAAATCGCTCAGCCCGATAGTCCGCAGCTGCTCCGGGTTTCGGATTGCATATTGATCTTCGACAACCAATTCACCTTTATACGATACGGTGATCTGCAGTTTGAGGTCCTCCGTCGCCTTATAGCCCTCAAGGAAGGTCCGGATGCGAATTTCGTTGCGGTCGATGTCGGGCGTCATCATCGTTTTGCTCAGATGTACCGGGGACACCGGCTCCAACCACACGCTTTGCCAGATGCCGGTCGTACGGGTGTAGAAGATGCTTGCCGAATGCTCAAGCCAGTATTGCTTGCCCCGCGGCAGGGTGACGTCGCGGCTGAAATCCTCCGCCCGCAGCACGAGCGTGTTGCTTCCTTTCACGAGCGAAGCCGTAATGTCCGCCTGGAATGGTGTATGCCCGCCTTCATGCATGGCTACTAAGTGCCCGTTTACCCACACTTTGGCCATATAATCCACGGCACCGAAATGAAGCACGATCCGTTTTCCGTTCCAGTCCTGCGGAATTTCGAACGTTCTGCGGTACCACACGACATCATGAAAGGAAGGATCTTCGATGCCGCTCAGCTTGCTTTGGAACGTAAAGGGAACGTTGATCTTCCTCGTAAAGGAAGCCTGCGCTTCCGCCTGATACCACCCTGCATCCTCGCCGATGGCTTCATCATCAAAACGGAAATCCCATTCGCCATTGAGGGTTAACCACTCTTTGCGCTGAAACTGGGGTCTCGGATATTCATGGCGAACCTTTTGTGCCTTGCTAACTTCTGTCAACATGATGCAACTCACTCCTAATGATTCAATCTCTATCTATACGGTTGAAGATCTAGCCTTTAATCGAACCCACATAAACGCCTTTCACGAAATACTTTTGCAGGAACGGATACACCATTAATATAGGCACCGTTGAAACCACGATCGCGCAATATTTAACCAGCTCCCGGAACGCGGTCGAGCTCTGGGCGCTGTTAATAACGACTCCGCCCGCGCTGCCGATCGTGGTGGCCGTCGAATCATTGGCGACCAGAATCTCCTTCATTAACAGCTGTAACGGAAACAGTTCCCTGTCCTTCAGCAGGACCATGGCATTAAACCATGAGTTCCAATTGCCAACCAGATAGTACAGGAAGATAACGGCCAGCGTGGCTTTCGACAGCGGCAGGATCACGGTGATGAGGATGTTGGCCTGGCTTGCGCCATCAATCAATGCCGCTTCTTCCAGCTCTCTCGGAATCGATTGGAATCCGGTTCTTAAAATGATGATATTCCAAGTGCTTAAAGCAGTCGGCAGAATCATCGCCCACAGATTGTTGTACAAGCCGATGTCCTTCATTAACAGAAACCAGGGAATCAGTCCTCCGCCGAAAAACATGGTGATCGTAATCAGAATCATGATGAAATTCTTGAAATACAAGTCCCGCCTGGAGAGGACGTACGCGCCCAATATCGTCATGACCATATTGACCAAAGTGCCCAGTCCCACATAAATGATCGTATTCATGTACCCCTTCAGCAGGCTGTTGTCTTTAAACACCAGCTTGTAACCATCGAGCGTGAATCCCAGCGGCTTTAACAATACCCCTTTATGTGCCATCAAGGCGCTGGGATCGCTGACGGAAGCAAACAAGATATGCAATATGGGATAAAAACACACCAACGTTAACGCGGTTAACAGCGTATAGTTCGTAAAGTCGAATATGCGGTCTCCTATGCTTTTATGCTTCCTGCTTCGTTTCACTTTGAGTTGCTTGATATCCTCCATAACCTTCCCTCTCTCTTACCATAAGCTGGATTCAGACCTGCGTTTTACGATGGTATTTGTCATCCATAACAGCCCGAAATTCACGATGGAGCTTATTAATCCGACGGCAGTGGAATAGCTTAGGCTCGCTTCCCTCAAGCCCCTGCGGTAAACATAGGAAGCGATGACATCCGCCGTATCGTAGATTAAAGGATTATAGAGCAGGATAATTTTCTCGTAACCGGAAGCCATCAATCCGCCGATCGCAAAGATAAACAGGATGATGATGACCGGACTGATCTGGGGCAGCGTAATGTACCACATTTTTTTCACCCTGCCGACCCCGTCGATATCGGCCGCTTCATATAACGAAGGATCGATGGAGCTCATCGCAGCCAGGTAAATGATGCTGTCCCATCCGATGCTCTGCCAGATTCCGGAGAAGGTATAAATCGGACGGAACAAATTGGAATACCCGAGAAGGGATGAGTAGTCTTTTCCCGTTATGAATGAGAGCAGCTGCGTGACGACCCCTTCATTGGCCGTAAAGATGTGAATGATCCCGCACACAACCACCAGTGAAATAAAATGCGGCATATACGTAATGGTTTGTACGGTCCGCTTAAATTTGGAAGAGCGAACTTCATTCAGCAGCAATGCCAGGATAATCGGTGCCGTAAATCCAAACACGATGCCCCACACATTCAGCAGGAGCGTATTCTTGACGACTCTCCAAAAATAGGGTCCGGAGAAAAAATCGATGAAATGTTTGAATCCCACCCAATCGCTATCCGCGAATCCCAGCAAGGGCTTGAAATCCTTGAATGCGATCATGACGCCCCACATCGGCCCGTAGCAGAAGATCAAGAACCACGCCACGACGGGAAGGGCCATCAGATAGACGAACCAATTCTTTTTCAGATCCTTTTGAATCAACCGTTTGGTATTCTTGGGCTCCGAGGGCGTCTGGACATGGTCTATTCCCCTGTTTTTCCGTAATATCTCCATGAATCAACCACCTGTTCTTATTATGAAAACTATCGTTGGTTATACCGATCCAAGGCTGCCTGATGGAGACTTAAGAATTCGTCCAGCCCCATGCTTTGCGCTTCCTTCAAAAATTTATCGTAAGCATCAACCGGCAATTCGCCCATAATGATCTTCGCAAAGTATTCTCCGCGCAGCGTGGACAATTGGTTTCCAAGCTCGGCTTCGCGCGAGGCTTCTTCTTTCGTGAAGGTGATCGGCGGCATCGCCATGCTGGTATCCATGTTTTCCGTCCAATTCTTTCGGATATCTCCGGAATAGCTTCCTTTCGCCGAGATCAACGGGTTGGCATTATGCTCATCGCGAATGTTCGGCCAACTGTGCCAGCGGTATTTCCAAAGTGTGACGTCGACCGGCTGACCGTCCGGATCATTGTAGATGTAACTGTTTTCAGGGTAATAAGGCATTCCTTGTTCATCCACCAAATGCACCGTGCCGTACTCGCCAAAGTTAATGAGCTCCCAGCCTTTTTTGCTGAAGTTGAAATCCAGCCATGCCATTGCAGCTTCGACATTTTTGCTCTGAGTGGTGATGGCTGCACCGGTTCCGGTTCTTTTGAAGTTTTTATAGGTGGTTGCGGATTTGTCCCCTTCATTCAGAACAGGATTCAGCGCCCCCACGAAATCAATATCGTTCTGCACTTTCCAGTAGCTCCACATCGTATCCGGTGAGTCCATCATGACGGCCGTATCGTCGGATATCGCGCTGGCCATCCGTTGATTGAAATCGGCGGTAGCCCAATCCCGATTCAGCAAGCCTTCCTTATTCCACTGCTGCATCGTCGCGAGATATTCCTTGGCTTTCGGTTGTGCAGGACCCCATGCGACTTTGCCGTTCTCATCCAGGAAGGTCCAGTCCCAGACGCCATATGCGCCATTAATGATGCCGGTAAAGATTTGGCCGTACGTCGATCCGTAATTCAGCGGTGCTTTATATCCGACTTCCTTGGATTTCTTCAGAAATTCATACCATTCATCTATCGTCGTCGGGACTGGAAGTCCTGTCTTATCCAGCGCTTCCTGCTTGATTAACGTGCCGAACCAGATCCATTCGGAATATGGAGCGATCCCGTAGAAGCCCAGCAGCCTGCCATCATCGGTTACGGTCGTTTTTCTTCTCGTTTCGTCCGAGTTGCGCCATGCCGAATAATTCGGGGCATGCTTTTCCATCAGGTCGGTCAAGTCGAGGTAAGCGCCGTCGTTTACCCCCGCTTCCAAGCCTCCCGGATAACGGCCCGGGTCAATGATGATATCCGGCAGCTCGCCGGAGGAGATCATCAAGGTAAAGGCATCCGCTTCCTGCCCGACGGGCGGCGTAATGAAGTTCACCTTAATGCCGGTGAGCTTCTCTACCTGCTTCTGAACCAAGTGATTATTCATATCCGGGATGTTGGAGTTGGCAGGCATCCATACATCCAGCACCACATCGCCTTTAACGGGATAAGCAGAATAATCGCTAGGAATGACTTCTTCGAAAACGTCGCCCAGATATGTATCGTTCAGTGTGCTGTTGACCTCATCGATTTGCTCCTGCGTCGGTGCTTTATTGCCGCGTATGTCCCCGCTGATATCTTCAAACGTCACCTCATTCTTCTCTACGCCTTCCTCTTGGGTTACGGTATTATCGGGCTCGTTATTTGCCTTGCCGCTGCAAGCGGTTACCGTCGAAATGATCAAAATGGATATGAATAACAGAGTGAAATAACGCTTCATCGTTCTGTTCATGCTTAACCTCCCATGATATGAATAATTGCGAGCACCCCCAGCATTAGCGCCTGAGAGGATCAATATTCCGTGGTTTTTTCAGGGGTGCCAGTTTAAGGCTTGCTATCTTTCGTTCTTCAATCTTCGTAGTGTCTAAGCCCCCCCCGGTCTGAAATGCAACTCCTCCTCTTGGCCATTCCAATGGATCCCCTCTCACATGTAAATTGACGGCATTACCAGTCCCTACACTTTCATTTAATACAATTATCCTGTATCTTTAACCGAAGTATAAGCATACTACTTCATTCTGTCAACGCTTTCATACATAATTTCAGTAATTAAAATTAGTCATTTTCTTTATTCTTTGTTTTGTTTATCGAGATATCGGAAACAATCCATAAACTGATAACCCTTATCCCAAAAGGAATATCCGATTAAAAATGCCGTTTTTGTTATGAAATCACGTTCCCCTCACGATTCACTCTCATTCGTAATAAACCCCCATTCATTACAGATAATCTGTAATGAATGGGGGTTTATCGAATCCTGTGAATATTCACTTACACCCTTGCGGCATCTGACGCACCTTTGCCGTCATCATCGATCCTCTCGGGATACCTGTTCGTTTACGTTATGAAGCCGCATACATTATTCTCCGGACGGTATCGCTATGGCCTGCGAATCACTGGCCGGGACACCGAAGTCCGGGGTTCCATCTTGCTTCCAGCCGAATTTCTGGATACGGGTCGAGCGTAAGGCCGTATCTGCTCCAGGCTCTGGAAGCGCATGGTAAACAATCCAGTCCTCCTTGCCATCCGGTGATTGCGTGAAGCTGTTGTGACCGGTAGCGTACACCCCGTTCTCCACGCTTTTGCAAAATACAGGCTCCATGGATTTAGACCAGGATAGCGGGTCCATCGGATCCGCAGTTTCATCCATCGTGAGCATTCCCAGCGCATAATCCTCGGACCAGGTAGTGCTGGCCGAGTACACCAGGAAGATGCGGCCGTTCCGCTGAAGGACGACGGGTCCTTCGTTAATGGCCATTCCGCCTTGTTTTTCCCAGGACAGGGTCGGGGCGGTAAGTAATACATGATCTCCCGTCAATGTCCAAGGGTTTGTCATGCGCATGATGTATAGAGCGGAGCCATAATCCGGGAAATGACCGTACCCCGCATACAGGAAATAAAGCTGATTGCCTACGGTCATGACCGTACCGTCCAGGCCGGGTACGGGGGTCGGCAGCGCGCCCTTCCATGTCCATTCGCCTTCCATTGGATCAGGCTCCCCGTTCTCCAGCACGCATATTTGGCGCGACTCGTCGCCTCCCCCGTCATTCGCTGTAAAATAAATGTACCACTTGCCGTCCAGATGGTGGATTTCCGGCGCCCACAGGTTATAACTATGGCGTCCGCCGGCTTCCGGAGACCAGATCGTTTTCTTCCGTCCCTCTGCAAGTCCGGTCAAGGTTGCCGATTGTGTCAGCTCCAGATATCCGCGTCTCGTTGCCATAAAATAGTAATAGCCGTCCGTATGCTTCCATACCCAAGGATCGGCTGCTTGCTCTACGATCGGATTGTTGAATGTTGGTCCATGTACCATTTTCTTATCCTCCTTATCCCTTGAATTTCCTGGTTTTTGATCAACACTACGGCAATTCACCCCTGGCACCCCTTAACTCCCCACACCCCCCACGAAAAGTTAAACCCAATCTTACTGATGTCTTCCAGCCTTGTCTATACGCAATTATACGAAGATTTATCGCGTTAGATTATGTAACATATCTAGTTATAGTGAAGGATTGACCTAGCATCTATTACTATCTGGAGAAAATTGACGGCGTCTCGATACGTTTATTGGAAATTCATTAGGTGCTGCACGATCAAAAAAAGCTGGTCCCGAAGGATCAGCTTTATCGTGAAATCGATCTCGCCAGTCGAAACCCGAGATCCTCAATCCGAAACGTCGGGTGGCTTCGCCGGCGGCATGTCGCCCCGCAGCCCCTGGCCTCTTCCGCCCAGCTCCCGCCGCGGAATACTCTGTATGAGCCGTATACGTCCGGATCGTATACATCCCAGCACCACTCCCACACATTTCCGAGCATATCGTAAAGCCCCCACGCATTGGGCCTCTTTTTGCCTACCTCATGCAGGGCGCCCCCGGAATTCCCTTCATACCAAGCGATGTCATCAAGCTCTCCGTAACGATAGCCATCACTCCCGGCTCTGCACGCATATTGCCATTCTGCTTCCGTCGGAAGACGGTAGCCATCCGTTTCCCAGTTACACTCCACACACGCACCATCTTCCGTGACCGAATAACATTCGTTTAGACCTGAACGCCGAGATAGCACGTTACAGAAGTGAATTGCATCGTTCCATGATACATCGACGATCGGAACCCGCGTGACGTCAGCAAAACCTGCCCACGGTGGCATAAGCGAGAAATACAGCGCCTTCGTAACAGGAACCGGTGCAAGCTGAAAAGCGTTCACCTCGACCGTCCACGAAGACTTTATACGGTCGTCCCTTAATTGAATTGCGCCTGCTGGAATGTTCTGCATCGGATATCCTTTTAGATAAAACCCAGGTACTGACAACCGTCTTCCTCCCGTTTTCGTCTCTTAGCTCAACCTGCTTAACCGTTCTATTCCTTGTTGTTCGCTCGGCAAGAAAAAGAAATCGTTCCCCTTATTGCATTCATAAATGAAGTCTTGCAAGCTTTGGCTTGGATAAACAGAAAAATCTCCGATAATCGCAACCTTCACATGATAATTGATATACTTCTGAAGGATTTCGCCTGCAAGGCGCGTCTTCAAATCGAAGAAGGCTTCGCTGAATACCGATTGGTTCATCACCATACGACGGCTGCCCGTTTCATATTGCACGGTTGCCATAAGATCCAATGCGGATTGCACATCCTCTATTAATATCTCATTGCTGCGTACGACCGCTATCGTTCCTCCATCTGTTTCAATCTTCTCTATATTCATAGTCACCCTCCTGTTTGGGTAAGTCTTCTTACATAATCCTCACATATGTACCGGTTATCCTCGTCCTTGACGGGCGGAACGTTCGCTACTCTAAAAAAGCTCAGGCCAATAACCATCGCCATCAGCCCATAGGCGGCATCGCGGGAATCTTCAACGGACATCTGCCCCGTCCGGTTGCCGTACTCCATGATCTTGGCGATGCCTTGGAGATCAGCCTCGTAACTCTTCGATACAACTTCCTGCAAATTGCGATCCAGCATGGCTTTTGAGAAAAACTGTACAAAGAGCTTAGCTTGATCAGCATAAGGGATATACATCTTGTCGACCCCCTCCAGCTGCGACACATTAATCATTCGATCCGCGTCATCGCTGAGCGGGGGAAGCATAAACTTCAGGGCAAGATCCATCATTTCTCCCGGTGTCATCGTATGCTCAATGCCGGATTCGATCTTCAGCCCATAGTATGCCAAGAACGACTTGAAAGCTTCGATCGTCAGATGATCCTTATTCTTGAAATAATATGTGACAACTCCTTTGGAACAGTTTGCATGATCGGCCACCTTATCCAGTGTCATGCCGTCAATTCCATACATGCTGATGCAGGTTAACGTGGCATTAACGACCTCTGCCCTGCGCTTCGGTCCCATTCCTAATTTGGGCATAATTTCTTCACCTGTATCTTTGTTGATTTTATTTATACTGAACAGTCGGAATAAAAAAAGTGTACATAAGAATGGCACTTATTGTCAATGAAGGCTTTGGATCAGACCCAGTGCGCAGCCTTTTTTGTTATAAAACTCCTATGAATGAAATCCTCATATATAAATAAAGAGGTATTTCCTTATTCAGAAAATACCTCTTTAAGTTTAAACATCTGCTATCTCAATTCAGCCTCCTAGCTTGCAGTTTAGCCTGTTAGAAGTACAACAAAAGTAGACATTACGCTTTTATTTCCCAGCCAAAAACTCGTCCAACTGACGCTGGATCTCAGCGACGTAGTCATCAATGCCCGCCGCCTTCAGCTTCTCGATGGCTTTGGGATACTCCGTCTCAAAATCGACGAAACCGGAACGGATAGCGGCTAAATCCTTACCCGCGACTTCTTTCAGGGCCGTCTCGATTAACTTGACCTTTTCGTTATTGAATCGGAATCCCAAGGATTCGGATCGAACAGCCTGATCATCCCAGCTCTTATACTTATCGATGGACTCTTGTGCTACATTCGGCCCGAACAATTGGTAATTTTGATTTCTAAACATCCATTCATAGAAGAACTCGCTAGCGGTGAGTTTATTGATTCTTCCATCCACAATCTCGTAATCCTTGCCTTCAACGCCATAGAGAGCAAACAGATAATTCTCCTGGGATTTATAAATCCAATTCACGAACTTCATGGCTCCTTCCGGATTAGGAGCATTCACAGGTATGCCCAGCACCTCTCCGCCTGCAGCCGTCACATAACGCGGTTTATCCTCGGCTAACAGATACGTTTTAACCTCGGCCTCCGGCGCATTGGCTTTGATGGCATCGACAATTTCCATTTCCTTGCCCAGAGATCCTTCAACCCATAAGTATAAGCCCGTCTGCATGCGGGAGTCTCTCTCGTTGTATTTGATGGTCAAATCCTCTGTATATAACCCCGCATCATACATGCCGCGGTTAAACTTCGCGACTTCCTGGAACGCTTCCGTTTCATAGTAGCTGTATGCTTTTTTGCTTTCTTCCCCGAATACAACCAAATCTTCGACGGCGATCCAGTTATATTGTTCATCGGTAAAATATCGGGTCAACGGTTTAAAGATAATATCGGCGGGCCCCTTCATTTCAGGGAATTTCTCTTTCGCCCTGGTTGCGAATTCCTTTAAATCGTCAGCCGTCTTCAAGTCCGTCATCCCCACCGCTTCGAGGATATCCTGACGAACGGCCACCAGCTGGTACATGGCGGAGGATGGTGCATATGCGGATGGAATGCCATGAATCTTCCCATCGATCGTTGCACCCTGAAGCTGCTCCATCGGCAGGACTTTTAGCATATCCTGGCCATATTCCTCGATTAAATCATCCAATACCATGGCTTGTTTCTTGTTGACGATCGTAGAAAGGTCCGGGAGGCCATCCCAATATAAATCGATCGGTTCATTTGCGGCCAGCATGATATCTTTTTGTTCCCAATACTGAGCCCACGGCACAAATGTGACTTCAACCTTCAAACCAAGATCGGCTGCCATCTTCTCCGCGAATTCGTTATCCAGAAATTCGCTCATCCGATCGCTTCGCTCCCCCGGATACAGAATCGTGACGGTTTCAAGCTCGGCTGCCCCCTCTTTTCTGCCGCTGCATCCCGCCATGACCGAAACGGACGCAATCAATAAGACCAACAAGATCAGCATGTTCCTTGCTTTCATGAAAGACCCTCCCTAATAAAATGGTTAATCTATGTTAAAAGCCGGTATCGGCCAGTAACCACGCAGGCGTCTATTCTTTGACCGCACCGGCCATAATCCCGTGCACGAAGTATTTTTGAATGAAAGGGTACAGGAATATGATCGGACCGATCGTAATGACCGTAATGGCCATCTTCACGGTCTCCGCTGGCAATGTGATGTTACCTGACGCCCCTGATGGAATACGTCCCGAGCTTATCGCATTGACGTTCGACAGAATGTTGTAGAGGAAATATTGCAGCGGAAATAAATCGCGTTCGTTAATAAAGATCAGAGCGTGCCACCAATCATTCCAATATTGAAGCGCATACATTAATCCAACCGTCAGCAATGCGGTCTTGCTTAATGGGAGGGCTATTTTTACATAGATCGTAAAATAATTGGCGCCGTCCATCTCGGCAGCTTCATATAAAGATGGAGAGATGCTTGCAAAGTACGTGCGCATCAGGAACATGTTCCATACGCTGAAGATGGAAGGCAGGATCAAGGCCAGAATGCTGTTCTTCAATCCATAATAATTGACGCTGACCATGTACCACGGAATTAAGCCGGCCGAGAAGATAATCGTAAAGTTGCTAATAAATGCGAGCACGTTGCGGTATCTCAGCTTTTTGATCGATAGGGAAAATGCAATCATGCTGGTAATCAGCAGAGCCCCTACCGTACCCACAGTGGTTACAAACAGGGTTACCCCGTAGGATTTGAGCAGTTTCATCCCACTATTAACAAAGATATATTTATAGGTATCCAAGCTGGGACTTAAGGGGATCATCGAATAGCCGTTTCTCGCAACGGCCTGTTCCGAAGAAAAGGATACGCTTAAGGTTAAAACAAGGGGATACAGACACACGAGCGCGAATAAACCGATGAAAACATAGGCAAAGGCTATTACCAATTGATCGCCAAGCAATCTATTCTTTTGTTTCATCAAAATAGACCCTCTCCGTCATTTATTTTCTTAGCCGATTGGTTTGCAGCCGTAATCAGGATCAGTCCCATCAAGGACTGGAAGAGCCCGATTGCCGTAGAGTAAGAAAAGCCCAGCGTGCGCATCGACTGATAAACGTATGTATCGATAACCGTTACTTCTTCAGCCAGGACCGGATTGTTGCCGACGATGCCGTAAATCATCCCAAAGTCCCCGTAGAAGATTCTGCCGACGCTCAGCAAGCTCAAGACGATGATCGTTGGTTTCAGCATGGGCACGGTCAAGTAAAAAATCCGCTGCAATTTGTTGGCGCCATCCACCTTAGCCGCTTCGTACAAGCTTCCATCAAAATTGGACATCGCTGCCATATAGACAATGGAACTGTAGCCGCTCCATTTCCAAACGCTCGACAAAATGATGATCCATTTCCAATATTTAGGCTCGGAGTACCACCTTATCGGCTCGGCTCCAAAGAACTCCAGTATATTGTTGGCAACGCCCACATCCGTGGAGAAGATGCCGTACAGAATCGCCCCAACGACGACCCACGATATGAAATAAGGAAAAAACATCATGCTTTGAGCGACTTTTTTGTAGGTTTTATGCCGGATTTCATGGATCAGAATGGCAATGCTGACGGGAATGATAATGCCTAATATGAGACCAAAAAAGTTGATATACAGCGTGTTATAGGTAACCTTCCATCCCATGCTGTTTTCCGAGAAAAAGTATTTGAAATTGTCCAGACCTACAAATTCACTGCCGAAGATGCCATCAACCACATTAAAATCGGTAAAGGCCATCCATATCCCGGCAAAAGGGATATAGGAGAACATGATCAGCACGATCAGGGCAGGCACGCACATCAGATACAGTATTCTGTTTTTCGTTATTTCATATAGAAACCCCTTAACCACGGAACCCATTTCATCACTACCTTTGCAATGTGATTAAACGATTATGCCAAAATGCTCTGCTGCAGCCTCTCCTTAAGTTGATCCAGATCGACCACGGTACCCGTAATTCTCGCCTCTTCCGCGGCATAGGCCATGATATGGCTTTCGACGGACATGTCGATGGAGGATCTGCTGCTGAAGTCGGCATTCCCCAGATTCTCCAAAAAGTCGTTCATCAGACCGGTATCGCCGCCGTTATGTCCACCGCTCACCGTTGCCGGCCGAATGACGGTTTGCTGAACGGGTTCTGCCATATTGGAGTTAAAGCGGGTGACTTCGATAATGTTCAAGTTATCGTCGCCTCGAATTTCCCCATGCTCGCACATGATTTTGAGCGTACGGTACATTTTGTTGGTGAATCCGCTTAAATTAAACGTTGCCGTTACTCCGTTTTTGAACTCGATCACGGTGACTTGATGGTCGCACACATCATTGTCAAGCCGATAAACACAGCGTCCGTAAGGACTCGTTGCGAGCGCTTGGAGCAGTCCATCTTCGCTCTGATCCGCCGAAATGACGGTAGCGGGCCATTGGCCCCTTATAGGCAAATAGGCTTTTCTTGCATCGAATCGGCAGTTTGCTGCTACCTTACAGTCAAGGCATCGTTCCGCACTGCCTGCCGGTGCATTCTCCGCCTTAAAATAAGTCAGGCTGCCATAGGAAGAGATCCGTTTCGCTTGACTGTCCACCAGCCAGGCCAGAATATCCATATCATGGCAGGACTTCTGCATGATAATCGGACTGGCCAGGTCGCTTCTCCTCCAGTTGCCTCGTACAAAGGAGTGCGCCATATGGAAATTGCCGATATTCTCGTTATGCTGAATGGTCACGATCTTGCCGAGCTCTTGGCTATCGATGATTTTCTTGATTTCCGCAAAGAAGTTCGTATATCTGAGTACATGGCATACAATCACTTTCCGACCTGTTTCATTGGCTTTTCGTTGTATTCTCAAGCTTTCTTCCGGACTTGGCGAAATGGGCTTTTCCAGCAAAATATCATAGCCAAGATCAAGCGCTCTCATCGTTTGCGCGTAATGATCACGGTCCATGGAAGAAACAATGACGGCATCGCAAATTTTGCCGAGCCGATAAAATTCATCCACGGATTCAAATTGTTTCTCCAAGGGAATCTGAAACTCGTCCGCTGCCGCCTTTCTTCTGCTGTCATCCGGTTCAACGACCGCAACAATGTCCTCGCTTGGGTATGCATGCCTTGCGTAGATCATGCCTCTTTGTCCTGCGCCGATTAATGCTAACTTCAAATCCATAACCTCCAGCAAACTCGTATTTGTCCTAACCATCTTGTTCGAAACATCTATTCCTGTTCTGGAACCACAGGATCTTCCAAGGGATAATATCCTTCCGGATAATAAGTATCCCAAATATTCATGAGCGGATCCTCATCGGATAGTTCGACTTGTATTGTGCCTGCCTCATAATACCCATCCTGCTGCGGATTCTGTATATGTAGGGGGATATACGACCGGTCTTCGAAATAGAGTGCTATACTCAGCGTATATCTTCCCGGTAACATATCCTTCAAGGGGACCATCTCGTTATGGACAAGGTCCCCGGTTAACCAGGAATGCGTGGCTGCGTGCAAGGGATATTCGTAGGAAACCTCCCCCTGCTTTAACTGCACCCATAACTGAAATTCCCGATAAATTCTCGAACTGCCCCCGTTGACAAACCAGAATCGCAGCGGCAAACTCCCACGGCTATATACGGTTTCCGGATAAGTCAGTCTACGTAAAGCCAGATGATATCCAAGCCCTATATTCAGATTGGAGAGGCCGGCGTGCCAGCGATATGCCTCGCGTCTGGTATGAGGGCCGCAAATGTCATCGGTTACATGAAGGACCACCTGGTAGCGCTTCCATGCCTTCTGCAGCTTATGTATGGCAAAGGCCTCACAGCATTCGATCCAATTCTCCTCACTGCACTTCACCAGCAGGCCAAACCCTCGACTGCGTTCTCTTAGATGCTGAATCAGTCTGTCATTCTGCAGTTCGGCTAGCAGCGTCTGCACCTCAAACGACTCCATATAAGCGTTCCATTCTTCCTTACTGTCAGCTAAGGTTGATATCAGAACGGCTGTTAAGCGTCTGTCGGAGTCAATATAGCTCCCGACTTTTCGGATCAAAGCCGCAAAACAATCAGGCGCGTAATCCGGAGCCCAGATCGGCAATTCCGGTACCAGGACAAGAATGGGATTTTGGGCCGTATGCAGTGCTTCATGGATCGCTTCAAGCCTGTATTCTCCTCGAACCGGCTCAAGCGTTCTCCAGGAAAAGGAGACGTATTCGAATTGCCCCAGGCTTGTATCAAACTCCCTGTTCAATAGGGGTTGCGGTCGGATTTTTACGGTTTTATACTTCTCGTAGTTTTCGAGCGAGTATTTCCCCATCCTCTTCTCTCCTTTGCAAATGGCTGTCAACGGTTCTGTGAAATTGCTCGATATCTGCATCGGTTATATACGGCCGGCTGCCAATCCTTTCAATATCTTCCCTTAATACAATCATGCTTAATGTGTTAAAACGGGCTCCCGTTTCCATATACGCCGCTGCTGCTTTTTGCAGTGAGGTTGTATATTCGCCGGGGCTTCGGACCGGATCTGCCCTCCTGTCACCAAACGCTTCATAACGCAGCATGCCGTCCCCTTCCATGGTCGGATAGTTATAGAATTGTTGTTGAACGAGGACGATATTGCTTTTTTCATGGTCCAGGATAAGCGACAGCCTTGTATCATAAAGCCAGCTTGAGCTCCAGAAGCCTTTGACGGGTAACTCCGGAAAGTACTGGTCATAGAATGCAGCAGCCATCTCCATGGAACTCTTCAGCCTGTCCGGTGTGTATCCGGGTCCGGATGGAATGTGAAGCGCTAACAGCGTATCCCCTTTTTGAAGTACCGGTTCCCATTCTTTCTTTAGGATCGGCGTCGTTTCTCTTTCAACGAATCCCATGGGATTTATCCGATTAGCAATAACAAACTCGGCGTTCTCGTGCCATTCCGAGGTGAAGTTTCCTTGAAGATCATATACATCATTGATGCCGTTCCGTTGTCCATCACTGCGAAATTCTTCGCCTGCGTGCCGAAGGGCCATGACCTCCTGCGTGTTCACATGACGGAACATGGTGAAGGGATCCTCAAATCGGTAGGGGATAAAATAAAACCGGTCTAACAAAAAGATGGAGCAGGTATAAAAATTCATCACCCATGGAAAATCATGAACCTTGGCATCGCCGTGCAGCACCAACTTTTCCAATTGAGGCTTCAGGGGCTGTTGAGGGATCTGCTCGTAGTAGGCTTTAGGTACGGAACGCGCCTCCAGCTTGTTCATGGAAGGAACAACGCAGGCCAGCAGCAAAAGAAAGGAGTATAATTCTCCGTATTGCTTCATGCTTCCTGGTGTCATATTCGTATAATGAGTCTCATCACAGCGATTGCGCAAAGTGCACATATCCTCCACTAAAAATTGGGTGAAGTGAAATAGTACGGCGTCCTTTTCTATCGCCTCAACCCCATGAATGAGCCATTGCCGGGTATGTTCAGGAATTTGATGCTGCTCAAAGATTCCAGACAGGAAATCCCTGGGAATGAGATGGGGCTTGCCATCCGGTTGATAGCGATCGTATTTCGCTTCCAAGCCTTCCGGCAGGTAATCAAAATCACAAATGGTTGTACACTCTTTAAAATTCATCCGACTCTCCATATGCCTTCCTCCCTTGTTCAACGAATAGCTTGCCCATCGGGTAATAGCCGTCGTTGTTTCCCTCGATGGCCAGCTGGATATTCCCGATTTCCTTCACACCGGTTTCGATGCCAATCTCCAAACGATATTCACCTTCGGACATATTACCGGGTAAACCCAAACTTTCTTCCCAAACAATATCTTCGTCCGGCAGCCACTCCCTGATATCCTCCCCGCTGTGCAGCGTATAGGTTTGATCCTGGCCAGTAAGCCTCACGACCAGCGGATAATGATTATAGATCGGGGCTACTCCTACATTAGCCCACAATGCACTGATTTTTAGCTGACCACCCGCATTCACCCTCGAATCGTACGTGAATTTCCTCAATTCAAAGCGGTATCCCATCTTGTTCAGCCAAGCCTTAACCTTCTCTTTCCACGGTTCGGGGACTACCGTTCCTTTATTGTTAAAGGAAGAGATGTGCCACTTCAGCGTTTCTTGAATGATATAATCCATATCCCAGCCCTGAAGATACCAATCATTCATGTGCCAGCATGCTTCAAATAGAATCGGAGCCTTCTCCCAGGCATCTCCCATCTTGAAATTCTGAATATTCTGGGGATAGAAATCCGTCATATGAGACCACTGATTTCCATGAAAGCCGCCCATATCACCCAAGCAATCGACGCGAAAGCCCACTTTGGCTTTGCGCTCTTTTACAATGCTGATCGACAGGGGATCATGCAGCAGAGCTTGGAGAGGCGTTATTTTAAATCCGTCCAAGTAGGCATCTGTAATGCGTTTAATGGCCTCCGGCTTTAAAAATTCGGTCCCGCCGCCTTCTCCCCAGGCCCCTACAATCGTCAAATCAATTGAGCTTATGACCGGGTGTCCGTCAAACCGTGCGGCAAACGCCTGGATAAAGCTAGACCAATACAGCACATATGGTGTGGTCTCTGGGTCTACTCTCCAGAACGGAAAGTCGGGCTCCTCCGGATATTCCGCACGATACCAAGCCGGTATATCATCTTCTTCGCTTAACGCGTATGGGGAACAGCGAACCACGGCCGTACAGCCCATCGATTTTGCGTAGTCCAGCTTTTCCTCAAGGACTTCCCACCTGTATTCCCCTTGGCGAACTTCCACGTCCCGCCAGCGCACGCTGCAGAAATACACTTTGCTGTCGGGATGATTATACGTTCTGCTGTCTTCCGTGAACTTATATTTCTTGTGCTCTTCCCTTCGATTGTCGCAGATCCGATCCAGGTTCCCCATTAACCCCGGTGCTGCTGTAAAACCAATGCCCGGGTTGTTTAGGATGTCTTCTAACCTAATGGGGTAAACCGTTACTGCTTTGTCCATGTTCTGATCAGCCCCCCCGCCGCCTGCTTACCATACGTCGTTGTTTTGTTACGTTAATTTTACGTAACAAAACAACGTAAATTCTTGCAATCGTTTCGTGATTTCATGTTATATCATCCCTATATATCCTTGCAATAACAATTTTTAATTTTTTAAAATTTCAGGTAACATAGCACGACAGAAACATGTTATGATTGATTTTAATCATGAATACATATAAACTTAGAGAACGTAACAAACTCACGTAACACGAAACGCAACATAACGATCAACGAGTCCATCATTGTTTACCGTGTAACATTCCTATAAACTCTAAATGGTGACTATTCGTAACTTAAAAGGAGAATGTGTTTATTTATGAGTACCATTCGGGATGTTGCTAAATTAGCAAATGTATCTACTGCCACCGTATCCAGAGTTTTAAACAACGATACAAAATATAAAATCACGGACGAAACCCGGGAACGAGTTTGGCAGGCGGTTACGCAGTTGAACTATAAAATCACTTCAAGTCCCAAGCGAAAAGTTTCAACCAAGGATCATTCCGAAAGTAAGTCGCATATCAAAATTGGTTGTGTACTAAGCGTTACAAAAGATAAATACAACGATCCTTATTTCATGTCGATCTTATCTGGTGTGGAAGAGCGATTGCTGAGTGCGGGATATAACATTTCCTTTATTCGGACTGGAATCGAACTGAATGACAGCAAGATCCTTTTCAATACCTTCAGCGAACCGATTACCGGTCTGATTCTTATGGAATCGTTGAACAGCGAAACCTATGAGTATATACGCAAGCAGGTTCCTTATATCGTGGGGATTGATACCGAGCGCGGGGATATCGATAATGTGGGCTATGATCATTACAATGTTGCTTCGATGGCCGTCAATCATCTCATTGACAAAGGCCACACCCAGATTGGTTATATCGGGGGAAGCGGATTAACGAATAACCTGAAAGACAGCCGCCGTTACCGAGGCTACTACGCCACCATGCATGCTGCCGGAATGTCGGTGAATCCCGATTGGGTTATTGATTGCATGTGGGATGAAGCGGTCTGCATTGAAAAAATAAATCATTTATGTAAAACCAAAAATGGCCCGACCGCCTTCTTTGCAGGCAGCGATCTAATGGCCATGGCCGCCCTCAACGGCTTGTATAACAACGGCATTTCCGTTCCTAATGAAGTGGCTGTCATAGGTTTATCCAATATCGAGGTATCCAAGTATTCCAATCCTCCTCTGTCAACGATCGATGTACCGACAAAAGAAATTGGCATGGTTGCCGTCGACAACCTGATCGACAGAATGAACGGAAATCATCTGCTCCCCAAGAAGGTCATTTTGCCTACCCGCTTGGTCGTACGCAGTTCCACTTAAAGGGAGACTAGGAAGTCGAAATGAATACATTCATCAACGCATTGCACATGAAGCACCGGACACGGTGCTCTTTTTTTCTGGGGTGTAAGAAGTTAGGAAGCTGCATTGGAAAGGAGGTGAGAGCTTCGGATTCGGTAGAATGAATCCAATGTTAACAAGACGTTTGGACTTGCAGCTTTATGACACCAATCATCCTGTGAGGAGGTTTGACATGAAAGCATGGGGTATTCACATGAAAATGACGTTCGCTATTTTTACGATGACGGCCATTCTCCTTACCTTGTCCCCTTTTTCCCTCTTTATTTCGACTGCAGAAGCCGCTTCGATCGTTGTCGATGGTGATCCGAGTGACTGGGAAGGGCTTCCGGTGATTTCCACGAATTCGGGAACCGCTAGCGTCTTAAAGGCTTCCCACGATGACAAGAATCTTTATCTGCTTGTGGAAGGCTCAGGACTTAGCACGACAACGGGGAGCTTCTGGCTGAATACGGATCAGAATGCTACGACCGGATATCAAGCCTTCGGATGGGGGACGACCGGCATTGAATGGCTCTTCGAAAATCAATCGCTTTACCGCTACTCCGGGAATGGCAGCAGCTGGAATTGGGATTGGTCTTCCACCCTCCCTTCTTCTCAATACGTGCGCACCTCATCTATTATTGAAGCCGCACTCCCTCTCGCCACACTTGGACTTGCAGCAGGCAGCAGCGTGAACATGGGTTACCTGGACAACCATTCGGATGTCAATCGCCTGCCAGCGCAGAACCAGCCGCTTCCCGTTTATACGCTTAATGAAGGTAATCCCGGAGAAGAAATGATCGAATTTCACCCAAGCGAGCTGAATGATCCGCTCAATAACCCGTTTAAGGGTTGGGCTCCTTCAGCCAAATCAACCCATTACCCTCAGGACCACCGTCTCGTGTATGCCGGTGTCACCTGGAAGGAGCTAGAGCCAACAAAAGGCAACTATGATTTCAGTGCGATTGAAACGTCCAATCATTTCGACTATTGGCAAAGCCGCGGCGTCAAGGTGGTGCTGCGCTTTATTCTGGACAGTCCTTCGGGCGCGCCTCACCGGGATATTCCTGACTGGCTGTACAATGACATGGTGAGTTTGGGACAATCTCCAGGTAAGGCCTACCAAGATGAAACCGGTGGTATGGGAGCCGGCAACAACACGGGGTTCTCCCCTAATTACAGCTCCGATTATCTAATCGCCCGCCACAAACTTGCGATCGAAGCGATTGCGGAGCATTACGACACGGCTGACAGCCCGATCGCTTTTGTGCAAATCGGTTCACTCGGCCATTGGGCGGAATTCCACACCTGGCCTTATATCGGACCTAATGGGGAAAGCAACTATACGGGCGCATTTCCTCCGAACCCCATTTCCAACCAGTACATTCAGCACTATATCGATGCGTTTGCCGATCAGGAGGAGCATACGCAGCTATTGATCAGACGAAGCGTCGAATTGGCCAATAATAATAACAAGGGTCTGATTCTCGGCATGTATAATGACGTGTTCGGAGATCAGCCGAGCTTTGATTCCGAATGGGGATGGTATACCGGCACACAGAACGGTTATTGGGATGATATCGGCCAGCAGCAGCCAAACCATGCCAACTTCTGGGACACTCGCGTCTCTGGCGGCGAATTTTACGGGGGCGCCTATGGTCTGAATGCTGCGCTCACGACAGGGAGCGGCTTTAATGAGACGCTGCGGCAAACCGAGCTTAGCAAACCAAGCTGGCTTGGACCGAATTCTCCAGCTTCCTTGGCGCTGGGCAATCCTTTGCAGGGCAATATGGATACGCTGAAGAAACGAATGGGCTATCACTTTGTTGTGAACAAGGCTGCATATCCGCAAGTGAATACCGGAGACACGCTCGATGTATCCATCGTCGTGGAAAATAAGGGGGTTCAACACTTCCCGTTCCACTGGCCTGTTGAAGTTCAACTGCGCAGCGGGGGCCATATCGTAGCACGCCAGTCCACTTCTGCGGACTTAAGAACCTGGAGGACTGGTTTGCATACGGCCTCAGGCTCTATCTCCACCAACGCGCTGCCACACGGAACCTATGAGCTGGCCATCGCGATTCTTAATCCGTCCACGAACCAACCCGGGGTTGATTTTGCTAATACGGAACGCCTTTCAGACGGAGCCTATAAGATCGGCACATGGACAAAATAAGGAAAGCCGCGGGCTGATCCGAAACGATGAACAACAGCTATCGGGAATAACCCGATAGCTGTTGTTCACCTAAGAATTCCAATAAAACCGTCCCTTTACTGAGTTCTGTACAGATTAGGTAACCGTGAACCTGTCATGCTACCAGCTGGACTTCTTCACGCCCGGAATTTGTCCCTTATGGGCCAGTTCACGAAACACGATTCGGGAAACGCCGAATTTACTGATGTAACCTCTTGGTCTGCCGCTGATTGCACATCGATTGTGCAGCCTTGTTGCGGAAGAGTCGCGTGGCAGTTTCTGCAAGGCCTCATAATCGCCCCTTTCTTTCAATTCCCTGCGTTTCTGCGCATATTTAGCAACTATCTCCTGTCTTTTTAGTTCCTTCACGACTTTGGATTTTTTCGCCATTCGTCATCATACCTCCCTTTATTTAAGTTAAGAACTTGCTGCAGCAGGCTTATATTCATCGCAAGATTCTTGGATATGTCTCCTTTGCAGCGGTTGCCGCTCTATAATCGCTTTTCGTTTGGCTTTCAAAATAATTTGCTCAATGTCGGCAAAGCTGCAGCCTTCAAGCTGCTCGCTAACTTCAGTTATAGCTGCCTCATCACATTGAAATTCTCCAATCAGGATTTGGATATATTGCTGCCTCTTTCCCTTGTCCGGTAACGAATACGTCATCTTTGTATCGAATCTGCGCCATACCGCCTGATCCAGATCCTTCTCCAAATTGGTGGCCGCCATCATAATGCTCTTATCCCCAAAGTCATCGAGACATTGCAGTAATGTATTGACGGCACGCGCCATCTCCTTAACTTCATCGTTGTTGTCCCTCGTCCTTGCAATGGCATCGAACTCATCAAGAAACAGCACGCAGGGGAACATGCCTGCATAATCGAATATTTTGCGGATATTGCTGCCCGTTTCACCCAGGTGGCTATGGATGATCGCATCCAGGCGAACCAGGACAAGCGGAAGTTCGAGAACGTTAGCCAGATAGAAAGCCGTTAAGGTTTTTCCGGTTCCAGGGGGGCCGTACATTACGACTTTGTTAGGAATGGGAACGTGAAACTTCTCAAATTCCTCCCTCATTCCCAAAATCGAAACAAACTCATCCACGATTTTTTGATTAAACTCGGACAAGATCAGATGCCTTGCCCTTTTGGCGCAATCCCTAGGCGAATAATAGGTTGCCATATCAATTCCCTTGGCCCGGGGAAGACGCGGGCCAGCATTGCTTTTGCTCATTGTCGGCTGCTGCTCCTTCACTGCATGAATCATGGTATTTAAATGGGGTTATGTGACCCAGATGACCTCTTGCGTATCCATTTCCACCTGCTCCAGCACATCTTCAAAATCATTGCTGGGCGGTATGGAAGATAGGGGAGCCCACTCATTGCCGTTTTGTCTGGCGTATACGCGCCATCCATTTTCCTTCAGGCAAAAATGAACCAATTCGGTGGAATCCCATTTTCGTTGAAGCCAATCAGGTCTTTCTTCCGATAGAATAACGGTCCTCTCATTGAACCGGTAGGTTAAGCGTACCTCCGCTCTTAAATCACCAGGAACCTTAAGAGCGATATAAGCTTCAAGAATGGCGCTTATTCTCTTCTTCGTAAAGCTATCCATCGACGCCTCCTATCGATCCATAGTTCGTGACTGGATTACTTTTTATAATGTAATCGCTGCTTAAACCTATCGACACGCCCGCCGATTTCGGCATTCTTCTGTTTCCCCGTAAAGAAAGGATGCGATGCAGAACTCGAATCCACACGTATAACCGGATAGGTATGACCGTCTTCCCATTCCATCGTTTCCGAAGAAGTCTTCGTAGAAGCGCTAAGAAATTTATAACCTACGCTCGCATCCAGAAATATGACCTTTTGAAAGGTTGGATGTATTCCTTTTTGCATTGAAATCCTCTTTTCCTTCCGAGTCGCTTGACTCTTTCTTCCATTAATCGTAAACATTACGAATAAGTATATGAATGAATATAAGATAAATGATCTCCGCTGTCAACCTAATGACTGGATTCAGGCATGGAAACGCTTCTTCACTGCACACCAAGCCTTCAACTGGTAAGATTCCCCTTGTTTTCCCTATCCTTCATTCCGGCCCATGCTATAATGGATTCACCATTTCAAGCATACGGAACAGGGGCGACTTATGAATGAATTCTGCTAAAACAGTACTGATCATTGAAGATGAACAGGATATCTCGCGCATTGTGAATGACTATTTACGTGTTCAGGGATTCAGCACGTTCATCACGGAGAATGCCGGCGACGGATTGCAGGCAGTCCGCCACCGGCAGCCGGATTTTATCATTCTCGATCTGACATTGCCTGATGCTGACGGCATTGAGGTGTGCCGCAAGCTCCGCACATTGACGGCTGCGCCCATCCTTATTTTAAGCGCCCGCAGCAGCGACACGGACAAAGTCCTTGCCCTGGGTTTTGGTGCCGATGATTATATGACCAAGCCCTTCTCGCTCAGTGAACTGGTCGCCCGCGTTCAGGCACATTTGCGCCGAATCGCGGATCCGAAGCTTCAGGTATCCCCACAGCAGCGATTGCAATTCGGCGCCCTTTCGATTGATAAAAATGCCCGCAAGGTCATGGCCGGACAACTGGAAATTTCTTTATCCGCCAAAGAATTTGATTTGCTGTACTTTTTGGCTTCCAACCCTAATCAGGTGTTTACCAAATCGCAGCTGCTGGATCATGTATGGGGGTATTCCGCTTATGTCGAGGATAATACGATCACGGTCTACATAAGAAGACTACGCGATAAACTGGAACGAACCGAAATCAAATCCTCCTACATCAAAACGGTGTGGGGCGTCGGTTATAAATTCACTCCCGATGGAGATGAGTAGCCCCTATGGACTGGAAAACTTGGTATTCAAAACGACGCTGGGCTGCTGGTATATCTATCATCACGATCATACTCTCTGTCGTCTGGCTCACTCTTATTAGCTCCTCAAACAAGCCGGCTCTGTCAACAATCATGAAGCACATTCGCGTACTGACGAATCCGATCGTCCATTCCCTGGAAAATGAGCATGCGGAATTGCTGCTATCCGATGCCCCGATCCGGCGGCAATTAACCGACTGGATTCAGGAGACGCGGGTCGGCCTCAAGGTTGTTTTTCCTGATGGAACGGTGACATATGATAGCGAAAATTCATCGAAACAACGAATTAATCCACGCTTCGAACTGGACTATACGCTTCGTATTTCCGATAGGAAACCGCCCTACTATCATCTCGCTTTTCCGCTGCAGGATGCCAGCACCAAAACCTTTGTGGGTTACGCCCAATTTGCGGTCCCGGCTTCTGCCTTGGCCCCAGTAATGCCCTCCTTCGACTCATTTAGCTTTGTGCCATGGATCATGCTCTCACTGGCGCTTTTGACGCTGCTTTATTTATTCTTCTCCATCGGACGCCGGGTGCGGCATGACCTGATCCAGCCTGTTGCCGAGCTTAAGCCTTACGCGGAAGCCATATTGAAGGGCGATTACGAGCAGCGCGCCGAATGGACAAGCGGCAACGAGGTCGGGGAGCTTTATGCCGTATTTGATCTCATGCGTGAAGAGATCCGTCATTTACATATCCAGCAAGCTGCGCACAACCAGTCGCATAAAGAACTCATATCCAATCTGTCTCATGACTTGAAAACTCCGCTGGCGACAATCAAAGCATATATTGAAGCCATTCGCGAAGGGATGTGCCCCGATCTGCCAAGTGCGATGACTTACCTTGAAGTCGTGCACGCAAATACTAGCAAAATGGCCGTGCTCGTCGACGATTTGCTGCTGCACGCGCTGCATGATCTGGAACAGATTGCTGTACATCCGATCGATCAATACAGCGCTCCAACGCTGGAGCCTATCTTTAGGGCATTGAGCCATTACATACGAACGATGGGCGTACGCTGCGAAGAGCCTACTGCAATTCCTAACTTACTTGTCCGCTTCGATGCTGTACGGATCGAGCAGGTCATTGCCAATCTGGTCACAAACGCACTGAAGCATACGGAACCCGGGGATACGATTCGTCTCGCTGTTGAAGAACAAACGGAAACATCCTGCTTACACATCATCGTCTCCGATACTGGCAGCGGGATATCCCCGCAGGATATGCCTTTTATTTTTGAACGGTACTACCAGGGTAACGTTTCACAACGAACTGCCGGCCAATTGACCGAGCGCCAAGGGGTCGGACTTGGTTTGTCGATTTGCAAATATATCATGGAGGCGCATGGAGGCGCGATCTCTTTTCACAGCCAACAACAGCAGGGAACGACCTTCTGCTTAACTCTACCTCTCAGCTGACTCCTGTCATACTTTATTTATAATTTGATAACAAATGTGCAAGATTCGTCCTCTATACTTTGATGGCAGTGGGAGATAAAGAGAGGAGATCATATTATGCTTTCAAGCAAAACCGTTATGCTCCAAGCCGGTCATTTATGCAAAACCTACACCACCGGCAAGGAACAATTTCATGCCATCCGCAATGTCGATCTGTCCATATATGAAGGAGACTTTACCGTCATCATGGGCGATTCCGGGTCGGGAAAGTCCACCTTGCTGTACTTGCTCAGCGGACTTGATGAAGTAACCACCGGAGAAGTCAGTTTGCAGGGACAGAGCCTGGACCAATTTTCAGCCAAGGAGCTTGCACGTTTTCGGGCAAATCGGATCGGCTTTATCTATCAAAACAGTAACCTTGTACCGGATCTGTCGCTGTTCGATAACATTGCCCTCCCTGGATATATCGCTAATCAGGACAAGGAACAAGTACGGCAAAGGGCACATGAGTTGATGGTTAATCTGTCCCTTGGTAAACAGAGCAGCAGGCTGCCTTCCCAAGTATCCGGAGGTCAGCAGCAGCGGGCGGCAATCGCAAGGGCGCTCATCAATAACCCGGACATCATCTTCGCCGATGAACCTACCGGCAGCCTGAACTATGAACAAGGCGTTACGGTGCTTGATATATTGAGCCGGATGCATGCGGATGGTCAATCGATTGTCATGGTCACCCACGACATGAAGGCAGCCTGCCGCGGCAATCGCCTCATCTACATTCGCGACGGCAAGATCGGCGGCACGCTGGATATGGGGCCCTATACGCCGGAACAAGCGTCCGAACGGGAAGCGATGATCTTTGCTTATGTCACCGGGAGGAGGTAGTCAGAGATGCGATCTATATTGATACTGTGCTGGGGCAACCTGCGCAAAAGAAAAATGCAAAACACGCTGATTGCATTGCTTATTGCCCTATCCGCTCTATTAGTCAGCACCGCATTCACGGTCTTGATGAATACGGAAAATGTATTCAACGATCGCCATACGGCTGCTCAGGGTGCCCATGAAGTCATAAATATGACCCGCGGGCTGCATGACGAACAAATGGTGGCCGACTGGTGGTCCAGCCAAGAAGGCGTAACCGCCTCCAGCTTAATCCCTTACAAGCCGTGGACGGGACTGGTCTTTAACGGGGAAGAGTTGCCCAATCTTTATCTGTATATGATCAATACCCCTCCGATGCCGCACGGGGTCAACAATCCTCTTCCCGGTTCAGGCCCTGAGCATCTGACCGTTCCGGAAGCCGGCGAGATCTGGATCCCCACCTCGCTTGCCTACAAATACGACATGCACATCGGCGATGAATTGATGTTCACCTCAGGGGCGGTACCCGTACCATTCACGATCGGCGCCATTGTCATCGACATATCCCATGGCGGTCCTTTCTCGACCACGGCCCGCATATGGATGAACGAAGCCGACTATCGGTCAACCATGGGCAGCTTGGATACGCCGGAACACTACATGTTGTCGCTTCGCTATGCGCATCCCGAACAAAGCGGGCAATATTGGCAGCGCTTTGAGCAGGCGCTCGGATCGCCGTTTTTGGAGGAACGCGTTTCGTTTGCCGAACTGTCGGCCTTTTACTTTATCATGAACAAGGTGATCGGCTTTGTGATGAGTTTCCTCGGTTTGGTCATGATCGTCGTCGCCTTGCTTACGATCGGCTTTACAATCACAGACACGATCCTTGCCAATTACCGCACGATCGGCATTCTCAAATCAATTGGCATGACCTCCGAACGAATCATCGGCACTTATATGCTGCAGTACGGGTTCATGGCGGTTATCGCCTTGGTACCCGCTCTGATTGCAAGCCGCCTCCTTTCAGATGTCATCATCCAGAATTCCCTGTCTTTCCTCAAATCCGACACAGCAACTGTTCCCGTTCAAGCGGCAGACGTTGCCATCTGGACTGGCCTCGGCCTATTGCTCATCATCCTTCTATGCGTCCTTCTGTATGCTGCCAAGACACGCCATATCGAGCCCATTCAAGCGATCCGTTACGGCATGTCGGAGTCTTCGCACAGCCGTACCCATCAGCATGGTGGAAGACTGCTGGATCGATGGTCCGTACCCACGGTCATCGGCTGGAAGCATGTGAGCGGCAACAAAAAAAGCGCAGCACTGATCTTTCTGCTAATGAGCATCACGGTGGCTGTTCTCGTCTTTGGCGCCGTGCTGGTAACCAGTGTCTATCGCATTAGTGAAACGTCGGCTCAGTGGGGTTATGACGATGCGGATATCGCCATTATGGTTATCAATGGGGAGCATTTGGATCGAACTGAAATGCAATCTTATATCGAAAACGACGCTCGGGTTCTCAACCTGAACTGGTCCGGGTCAGCCACCGGCGCCATCGCTGAGACCGGGAGGGATGGCAACCCTCAACAGACGTTCAGCCTCCCTTTGACGGTCGTGGAAGGAAACATGGACGAGATGGGTTACGCCTCGCTGGCAGGACGTAATCCTGCACTGCCTAATGAAATTTCTATCGGAATCAATATCGCCCGTAAATTGCAAAAAGATATCGGCGACGTACTCACGATCTACATTGAAGGAAAACCGCATCAATTGCTGATCACCGGCACGTTTCAGTCCATCTCGAATATGTCGAACACCGCTCGAGTCACCTCGGACCTGGTGGAGCAGCTAAATCCGGACGCGGGGTTTATTCAGCTAAAGGACAATAAGGACAGCGATGCGGTTGTGCAGCAGCTGAACGAACGCTATGGCCCCTCCATCCAAGCGCTGAAGCAGGAAGTGCTGCTTGATTCCGTATTCAAAGAAGCTGCGGCAGTTTTGCTCATTCCGATGAGCATGCTGGCCCTTTTGTTCATGGCCGTCACTTGTCTTATTGTTTATACGACTTGCCGTTTACACATACGGAAGGAAACGAAAACATACGGCATCTATGCCTCGCTTGGCCTGACTGCAACCGACATCCGTCGCGCCCTGACAAGCGGCATTGCCGGACTGGCTGCGCTCGGTGCGCTTGTTGGTATCGCTTGCGGTGTCTACGCATTGCCGGCCGTGCTGCGCGGTCTGCTCTCTACTTATGGGATTGTCAAGCTGCCGCTTATCATGGAATGGCCTCTGGCCATTGGCCTGGCTCTAATCGCACTTGTTATCGCCGTCAGCGGCTGCTGGTTGGCTTCGCGAATCCTCCGCCGCACCTCCCTTCGGGTGTTGGTAATGGATTCATGAGGACAAAAGATGACCTCCGAATTTCGGAGGTCATCTTTTTTACTTCTTGCCTTAGTAAATCTTAATGTTGTTTCTCTTATTTTAATTCATATCGTATTTGTTCTTTCCACTTGATGATATTTGCGATGGCGTTTGTTCCACCGCCCAAGTAGATATCTTCTATGGTCATTGACCAAAATTTAGATTTGCGTTTTCTTTCGTTATTCGGAAGAGGGTTTGTTATTTTACCCACCTTGGTTACTAACTCTCGATTTTTCTTGAGTATATAGGCGGTATCCCAATCATGATCATAAGCATCCGTAAATAAATCAACCAGCAATCGGTAACCTTCCTCTGTATAGTTGGAAGGATGCTGCAGCATATAACATGAAACAAGCCAAAAATGTAAAGCATATAACGCTGGATCACGATGTTCCCAGACAAGAGGAAAACCGAATAATTCATAGCATGAAAACCCATCGATCCCCTTAGCTCCACACTCCATACATCTTCCAGACTCCATTACTGTTCGATTATCAACCACTTTTACAATCCCCCCATCAAAAACCCTACTTTCCCCAAGATTAATAGATTGACGTTACGTAAGGTCAACTTATTGCATTCAATCCCCTGCCGAATCTTAAAACCACCAGTAAAACAAGGGGATTTGATCCTTTTCCCCCGACACCTTGAAATCCAAACAGAAAATTTTCTTGTCACAACAGGATCATTAAGCTATTATTTAGATCGTAATGTTTACGAATAAAGGAGCGATCATCATATGTACATAAGAAATCACTTTCTGAAGCTTGGCATCCTATTGGTATGCATCAGTTTGATCAGCGCTTGCGCCCGGCCCTCCCAACGCGCCGAGGAGAAAAAGCACATTGATTTTCTCTATAATTTCTCAACGAAGTCTTTAGATCCTCATGTTGATTCAAGTTATGTTCCGTTACGGGCGGGGATAACCGAAACGCTGGTACGGCTGGATGAAGAGAATCTGTCGATCGCGCCTTGGCTGGCGGAAAGCTGGGAAGGTGAGGATGGTCAGCACTGGACGATTAAATTACGGGAGAATATTACGTTCCATAACGGTCATGTCATGGATGCTGATGCGGTGAAGGCTTCCCTTGAACGGGCATTAAAAGAGAGTGTAGCTATTCAGAATGCACTCAAAATCGAAAAGATTGAAGCGGACGGTTACACACTGCAAATCACAACAAAGCAACCGTTTCCCGAGTTTGTCTCTGAGCTTGTTAATCCTAATGTATCCATTATTGACGTAACGGAAGAAGACATTATAAACCGTCCTATAGGAACCGGTCCTTTCGTATTAAAGTCGTTCTCGCCGGGGAGCAAGCTGGAGCTTGAACGCTATGACGACTATTGGGATGGGGCTTCCAACCTTGATTCCGTGACGTTTGCCTTTAACGAGGATGCCAATGCCCGTTCGCTAGCGCTCCAATCCGGTCAGGTGGATATCGTGTATCGCCCGGAGACAGAAAGCTTAGAATCATTGCAAGCCCAGGGTGGAATTAAAGTGGAGTCGACTGCGACGTTCCGCGTGCATCAAATGACCATGAATATGGAACGCGAAAGTTTACAGGACGTTCATGTTCGCCGCGCGGTGGATGCCTTGATTGATCGGCAGAAGATTGTAGATACCATTCTGTTAGGCTACGCTGAACCCGCTATCGGCCCATTTTTACCTTCATTGCCCTTTGCCCCCACTTACGAACAGAGCGAAACGGGTGCAGACATCGCTGTGAAGCACTTGGAGAAAGCGGGATATTCACTTGTGAATGGGAAAATGCAAAAAAACGGTGAACCATTGACTTTCACCTTATTGACCTATAGTGCAAGAGCAGACTTGCCTTTAATAGCTCAAGTTTTTCAGTCGGACGCCAAACAAATCGGAATCGACGTTGAGATTCGCCAGATCGATATCCCCGAGGAGTATATGGCTTCTAACCGCGATTGGGATCTCGCTACGTACAGTAATCTAACGGCCCCGCGCGGAGACGCCGGTTATTACTTAAATGCAACGTATCACCCAACGGGCGCTCTCAACTTTTCCGGTGCTCAAAGTCCTGAACTGACGGCCATTATTGATCAACTCAATCAAACCGTGAACCAAGAAGAACGTGCTTCGCTTTCGGAACAAGCCGCTGATTATGTTCACAACAACATGATTAATTCGTTTGTTCTGCATCCTTCGACCATTGTTGCCTATAACGAACACAAAGTGAAAAACTGGCTGACTACCCGCAGTGAATATTACATGATTACAAACCGGTTGGATGTGAATTAAATGCTCCGAATCCTTACTCGTAAATTCGCGGAAGTCTTATTTTTTTTGTTATTTATTACGTTTATCAGCTTCTTGTTCATTCGACTTGCCCCTGGCGATCCGGTCTTAACCATTTTGAACGTGGATGAATTATCCGTAAGTCAGGAGCAGGTAGAGGCCCTAAGAGAGGAAATGGGATTCAATGAGCCGCTGCTTGTCCAATATGGACTTTGGCTGGTTAAATTTGTTCAGCTTGATTTCGGCAGCTCTTATATCACGGGTCAACCCGTAATGGACGTCATTTTAACGGGACTGCCGGCTACACTCGAACTAGCGGTCGGTGCGTTGATCGTTATGCTGGTCGTATCCATCCCGCTCGGATCGCTGTCCGCCCTTTACCGGAATAGCTGGATAGATCAATTGAGCAGAATCCTATCCATTCTTGGAGCCGCCGTTCCAAGTTTTTGGCTTGGCCTTATTTTTATCGACTTATTCGGTGTGCGCTTGAACTGGCTGCCCATTATGGGAAGAGACGGATGGATTACCCTGGTCTTGCCGTCATTGACGCTTGGTTTGGCGATTTCCAGTGTATATGTTCGTTTACTCCGCTCCAGCTTGCTTGATTCGCTTAGCCAGGAATTTATCCGTGCCGCGAGAGCGCGAGGTCTGTCGGAGAGGAGAATTTTTTTCGTGCATGCCTTCAGGCACAGCCTCCCTCCTGTCATTACCTTTTTCGGCGTCAGTTTAGGAAGCTTGATCGGCGGGGTGTTAGTCATTGAAGTTCTATTTGCGTACCCAGGGGTAGGAAAGCTTGTCGTGGATGCCATACGCCAACGAGACTATCCCCTTATCCAGGGCTACATTTTAATGATGGCCATTATTGTTTTTATGGTAAACACAGGCGTGGATTTGTCTTACCGATATTTAAACCCTGAAATGAAGCTCAAAGAAAGGGGGATAAAGGGATGAAAGGCTTGTCTTCACCATTGCCAAAGATAAAAAAGCCGGGCTGGCAAGGGAGCTTCGCACTGGCTAGTCTGTTCCTTGTTTTATTGGTTATCGTTTACGCATTTATTTTCTTAAGACATGATCCAACATTAACAAACTTGGATCATCGCCTTCAAGGATCGAGTCTTCGGCATCCGCTCGGAACAGACCAGCTCGGCCGGGATGTTCTTACCAGGCTCTTGCTGGGAGGACAACAAACGATGGGTTTCAGCTTACTGGCTCTGATGGTTTCTCTTGTGATTGGAGTCCCGTTTGGTCTTATTTCAGGATTTAAACGAGGGGTCGTGGATCGTATTTTCATGCGTATTGCCGATGGATTTCTGTCTTTCCCCGATACGATTGTCGCGATTGTTCTGAGCGGATTGCTTGGAGCCGGGATCAGCAACCTTGTGCTTGCCATTGTGATGGTAAAATGGGTCAGTTATGCCCGGCTTGTTCGCAGCACAGTATTATCGGAGTCCCAAAAAGATTACGTTCTGATTGCTCGAACCAATGGTTTATCTTCGGGCAAAATCATGCGCAAGCATTTATTTCCTCATATCGTGGGACATGTTCTTGTACTGGCAAGCCTTGACCTTGGGAAGATTATCCTGCTCATTTCCGCCTTTTCATACATTGGACTCGGGGCTCAGCCTCCCACTCCGGAATGGGGAGCCATGCTTAACGACTCTCGGCCCTATTTCCAATCAAAGCCTGAATTAATGATATATCCCGGTTTATCCATTGTATTCGCTGTACTGCTAACGAATATGCTGGGGGATTATTTACGCGACCATTTTGATGTAAGAAAAGAGGTGCGATCATGACGCTGTCCGTCGAGCAAGTTTCCATAAGCAGCAAAGACAAGAAGATTATCGATAACGTCACACTCTCCATCCGTGAAGGAGAATGGTATGCGCTGGTTGGACAAAGCGGCAGTGGAAAATCCCTGCTCTCCCTGGCAATTGGTCAAATGCTCCCACCTAATTTGCGGGTCGAAGGGAACATATACTATAAAGAACTCCATCTTTTGTCTCTATCACCTAAACAAATGAGAACCGTTCGCGGCTCGAAACTAGCCTATATTTTTCAAGATTACCAAGGTTCATTTACACCCTTCAGAACGATTGGCCAGCATTTTGAAGAATACCAGAAAGCTCACGGTATCTCCGATTCCAAAACTCGGCGGCTCAGCGCATTCGCTGCACTAGATTCCGTAGGGTTAGACGAATCCATGTATCATCGGTATCCGTTTCAATTAAGCGGAGGGCAGCTTCAACGGGTCTCCATTGCTATGGCGCTTCTGCTGTCGCCGGATTTATTAATTGCCGATGAAATCACCACGGCGCTGGACAGTGTGTCCGGCCATAAGATTTTGGAGCTCCTTGCAATGAAACAAAAAGAGACAGGCTTTGCCATTCTATTCATCACCCATGATTGGCGCCATGTCAAACGTTATGCCCACCGTCTGGCTATCATGAAAGAGGGCCAAATCATTGAATCGGGCGAAAAAGACTTTGTTCTTGCGCATCCTCGGCACGAGTATACCCAAACATTGATCCATGCGGCCCCAACGCTAAATCACCGACTTTCATCGGGTGTACGGGAGGCGGAGATTGTATGAAGCTGTTATCTGTTAAACAACTTACGAAATCATATCAGGGACAGAAAACTGCCATTAACAACCTCTCCTTCGAACTGAATCAGGGGGAATGTCTTGGTCTTGTCGGGGAAAGCGGCTGCGGCAAAAGCACGCTCGCCCGCTGCTTGCTGCGAATCGAGACGATCGACGAAGGCGCGATTCATTTCAAGAATGAAGCGATTGAACAGCTTAATGAGCGGCAATTGCACCCTTACCGACAAAAGATGCAGATCGTGTTCCAAAATCCATCCGCTGCTTTGAACCCCAAGCTCAAGATAAAGGATTCACTGATAGACCCGTACGAGCAGTACCGGAAGAAGCTCAGTCTCCGGCATTTTTCCTATACCTCTAAGGAGGCCTTCGTCAAGCAGCTTCTTGACGCCGTTGAACTACCCGAGCGTTTAGCGAATCAGTATCCGCACGAATTAAGCGGAGGACAACGCCAGCGTGTAACGATTGCGCGTGCGATAAGCATCGAACCGGAACTTGTCGTGTTAGATGAACCTACGGCAAGCCTGGATGTGATCACACAGGGGGCCGTTCTGGCTTTATTGACGAAGCTTCGCTCTTCTTTAAATTTGTCTTACTTATTTATTTCACATGATTTGGCTGCTGTAGCCCAAATGAGCCAACGAATCTTGGTTATGAAAGACGGCAGGCTTGTGGATCAATTCAACCGCGATCATTTGTTCTCGGATGAACGGCATCCGTATACCCAGGAGCTTATTTCGATCTTTTAGATAGAGTACCCACACGCGGCTGCTTGCAGAAATACATAAGGCACAGAAGGTATCTTCTGTGCCCATTCTCCTCTATCTCTTGTCATTGTCTCTCAAATACGCTGACTTCCCCCTTGTGCCCTTCCTCTTTCTTTTGGATAAATTCCTCTTGGTTTTTTAATTGCATGTAACGAACAATCAGCTTATCCAACGACTGTGAAATGGCGACAACATCTTGATGCACCAATTCGAAGCTGCTAGCCATTCGCTCAAGCTCTCTTCGGAGAAGTTCGAGTTTTTTCGCTACTTGTTCGAGCTCGCTCTCGATAGAAATCATCTTGTTCACCCACCCCCGTCGTAACAAGTGATTGATGACCGTTGCCACAGTTCCTGGGACAAACTTTTTCAAACCATAAGATTTGAAGCTCTTATCTTATCGATAACGCGAATCAGCTACAGCTACAGCTACAGCTACAGCTACAGCTACTTATCATTATAAAATTCGACGTAAACAAAAAAAATACCCAGAATTGGGTAATCTTTGTCTTAAGAATTTTTATGACGGTTATGTAAATTTTTTAAGAAATGCTCCTTTATGGTTGACTCTCGTTTTTGCATATATCTTTTTAATAAAAGTACGAACCGTGCTTTGACTAATACCATAAATATCAGCAATTTCAGGTACATTTTTATTCTCCAGCCACCCATATGCTATTTCTTTCTCTCGATTCGTTAATTCATATTGGTGAAAGTGAGAATAGATCAGCTCCCTTTGCAGAATGGGATCCTTTTGAGGTAACTTTTCTTCAATATTCTTGGCCAAGTGTTCAATGAGTGGTATGGCAAATGTAACCTCGTGTAAATAATGAAAACTTAGGCCCAGGTAGCCTATGATCACATTTTTTATTCGAAGGGGAGTACAAACACACGCCAATTCTGAAAACAAGCGATTACTATGCTCGGCCCCAACTACGACAGAAAGCGTTTGTTGTTCCATGGATAATGAAATGGCATTATTTCCTGCGTCTTCCATTGCCAATGAGGTCCCACTTTTCATATTATTTCTCTCGAGAAAACTTTTTAACGAACCTGTTCCGCAATAATCGATGACGGTTCCATCCATATCTGTTATAACAAATAGATAGGGTATAGACAGCAAATCGTTCATATTCCTTGTTTCCTCTTGGAGCAAATAAAGAATTTCTTTCCGTTCAATCAACCTTTCTTTTATTTCAGTCATACTGAGGATATTAGGAAAATGATTGTTTGCTTCTACCAGTGTTCTTTGACCCATTATTTTCCCTTCTTCCCTTGTAAGAATAAGCGATTAATAATGGAATCGATCTCCTATTCATCGCCGCGGCTGCATTCGGCAGCTCCTAGCGAAAAATAAAAAACCCCCATCCATTATGATAACCACAACAAAACAGACGGAGGCTTCCGTCGTATTCGGTAACTGGCTGGCATCGCGGTCTTAAGTAGCTCCACATTAGCCCCTGTAGCTTTGCGTCGCCACTTTTCAGTGGGTTTGCTATTATCGTACTACGAAGTGTGAATTTGTCGAATATTCAAACATGTTATGACATATTCAAACTATAACTTACATTGTTTTTCATTTAATATAGGCCGCACGACCCAAATTTCCATATTTTTGTTATATTTGTCAATCACTCTTATGTCCATACACAGAATCACTTTTTGCGCCAAGCGGGTTCATAGATCGACTTAGGAGGAGGAAACTGATGAATCCAGTTAATGATCCGGGTCGATATCCACTGGCATACAACTGCAAGGATAATAATTTTCCAATCGATCACATAGGCCGTGAAGGCGAATATGATTCCATTCATCCAGAACAATGAGGTACCGGGGTTAATTCTTTTATACTTATAAATGGCTAAGGCAACATAACCGATTCCCCCATTCGATACCCTCTGCTTTATGAGGATGGCGACACCTGTTCCGAGAATAACCGAGCCAAATAGAAGATCGATCCATACGTTGCCGAACGGGGGTTCTAAGAACACCTCGAAGAAATTAACGGAAACGGACGTCACCGTTATAACAAATATGGTCCCGAAGGCACTGACACCGTCAAGATAAGGGACTGTAAAGGCAAGGAAAATAAAATTGGCTAGCCACAGTCCGAGACTCATTGGGATCTCGAACGCATGGTTCAGAAGCACCGCGATCCCAGCTCCTCCCCCCGAAGGAATGGCGTGAGGAAACAAGAACATGGCCATGGCAAAACCTTGAATGATGGAGCCGGCGGTAATGAAGAAGAGTTTCTTAGAAATATGACGCAAGAAAAAGGGGTTCTTTCGCCCGGGTATGATCTGTAAATTCACACGGAATCATCCTTCATAGATTAGAGTAACAAGCCAGTCCTGCTTTTTTAGTGTATGCTTGTTCCCTAAAGGGGATTCCGGGATAGATCTCATTAACGAAAATATGTATAGGCTGACTCTGGAGATATCCATAGGCAGCCCTCTAGTATTTATCATTCTCTTGTGGTTTGGTCTATGTTTAAATTACGTAACAAAATCCATCTGTATGTTTCTCTCTCACCCCGAGTTCAAACGTATCTTGACGAAGTCCCCGGCGCATCGTTTCAAGGGAAAGCACTTCGGTGGGTTGGATATTCCCCAAATGTACATTCGATCCAAATTTTTGGAGAAGCATCGCTTGCTGCTGCTTAAGAGGTGCCTCCCAAATCAGCTTCCTTGCATCCGACACGTTGTCGATGATATTATTTATCATTTCTTCCTGGCACTCGCCATGCTTATCGAAAATACCGATACCTAGTCCGGACTCGCGAGCTTCAACGATGATAAACTCGGCGCCTACGTCTAAATCCGCTTCCATCGTATACGCGAGCATTTCGGCGTCGATGTAGGAACCGGATTGTTTCTTGCCATATTCCGTAAAGACCCGAAGTCCGCGTTGTTTACCTTCCCGGATAAGTTCCGTTCGTTTTTTTCGAGACATCTCAATCGTACCGTCAGATACTTCTATAGCGTTAAATCCAAGACGGCAAACGGTATTAAAAAATGCGGGGACGGCCTCTTGCTGCACAGCTGTCTCAAGCAAGGTCCCGCCGGGCATGACCGTAATTCCATGTTGTTTGGCTAAATTGATCTTGTATAGCAGCATTTCCGTTTTATACAGCGGAGCCGTCCCAAAACCGAATTTGACGCAATCGATGTAATCCGAGGCTGTTTCGATCACATCTGAAAACATGTTTCTACCCAGGCCTTTATCAATAACCATCGTCATCCCGCGTTCCATGACCCCGTAGGTGTCGTGGTCTTTTTTGCCGTGTTCGGGATTTTCGCGCAGCCCGCTCGGATCACATATTTCCATGGGCCAAACTGTTCGCAGGGAACTGTTCATTCTAGGATCTCCTCAATTCTTTTTGATTTAGTCGTTTAATCCAATGACATTGGCATAATATGCTCATACCCATTGACAGGTGCCCATCTTTTGTCATAAGGGATTTGTCCGGTCATCCGATCTGCCGAGGCGGCTTAATCAAAAAGAACACCAAACCTAAAGTAACCAAGGATAGTGAAGATACTGTTATAAAAACAACATGATCCGATTTATCCATCATCCACCCGAACAAGGGTGGCCCTGCGGCAACCCCCAAAAATCGCAAGCTATTATAGAGGGACGTAATCATTCCTCGCTCACTTTTCTCAACAGCGCCGGTAATCATCGTATTTAAGCAAGGAAGAAGCATTCCGGTTCCAATGCAGCTGACTGTCAGCAGCCCGATAAACATGTAAATGTTCTTAAAAAAGAAAAGTGTAGCCGCCAGAGAAAGGGTCATGGCAATCAGCCCGATATTCATCAGCCAACGAATCAGCAGGCCATTTTTCTTGATCAAGCTTCCGGTCGTATAGGAAGTGATAACCATCCCAAGTAATGGAATGGCCAAAATCAAGCCCTTCATGACCCCGTCAATGTTGTAAGGCTTGTCTTCAAGAATGTTGGATAGATAAAATAGTACGCCAAACAAAATGAATAGCCCTAGCGAACCGGCAAAAAAAGCAGTGATGAGCCAGCGGCCTTTTTCTTTAAAGATGTCTCTGATTTTTCCAAGGTATTTCCTTAGTTCTTGCTTTGAATGTTGTTTCGATTCTTTGATCATAAAAATGACGGCCAGTAACGACAACGCACAGAACACGGGAAACGCGAAAAAGGATGCATACCATACGATCAGCATAAGCAGGGAGCCGATGATCGGGCTGAGTACCTTCCCTGCCCCATTGGAGGCTTCGATTAGGCCCAGTGCCTTGCTTTCCGTCCCGCCATCGTATAAATCGCCGACGAGGGCCATGGCAATCGGTGCTGTTCCGGCGGCCGCAAGCCCCTGAATTGCCCTCGCGGAGATAATCACCGCAAAAGAGTTCCAGATGGCGCCGAATCCTGCCAGAATACCGGCACCTCCATATATGATCAAGGCAGGGATAATAATAACTTTGCGTCCAAATCGATCGGACAAATAACCAATAATCGGAATAAACAAGCCTGCTGCCAAGGAGAAAATCGTAATGATCAAGCTGCTTTGGAATTTACTGATACCCAGTTCCCTTTGCATTTCAGGAAGCCCCGGGACGAGCATGGAATTGCCGAAAACGAGCACGATCGGGATCGTCGCCAGTGCGATAAACTCCCACACTTGACCCTTTGAGCCTTTAGAAGGTTTTGATTTTCCCGAAGATTCGTTGTCTTTTGTCTCCGCGGAGTCGGTCTGCAGGTCGATATCGCTATGAAAGCTGATATTCAGTTTTCGCTTTTTGGTCTTTTCCATGGTATCGCTCCTCGGACTTGAAATTCGTGTAATACAGGGCATGTTCTTGATTTGTACATGCTTCCTAATTATCACCACATCCGGATTTAATATTCCCTCATTGCTGCCGAAGCCTTAGAGGATTTGAGCACTCCTTGGATTTGGGCCAATATACTGTTACTAACATACCCCCACTATGCCGGGTGAAAGGGGATACGACATGCCGATAAAGATTATTCAAGGACACCATCATACGTTGGACGCATCACACATCAATGTTGTAATTGATGTCATAAGGGCTTTTACCGTAGCGCACTATGCCTTTATCAATGGGGTTCAGGGTATCATTCTGGCAGGAACTCTGGACGACGCCTTACGCCTAAAGAAAATCGATCCTGACTTTTTATTAGCGGGAGAGATACAGGGGCTGCCGATTCCGGGGTTTGAGCTGGATAATTCGCCTGTACGTTTACACAACTTTGATCTTCGGGAGAAATTTCTGATCCAGAAGACAACTAATGGAGTTACAGCAACCTTAAACGCGCTGAGCACCGAGCACTTATTCGTTACCGGGTTCACCAATGCAAGAACAACAGCAGCGTTTATAAAGAGAAACTTATTAAAAGAAGATGACGACATGATGATTAATTTAATTGCTTCGCATCCGTCTGGCGATGATGATCTGGCCTGTGCACAATATATAGCGGAGATTCTCCAAGACACTAACCGCATATCTGCCGAGGACACCATTGAACGGATTCGAAAGTCGGAAGCGGCCGGGAAATTTTACGATCATGAAAAGCCGGAATTTTTACAGGAGGATATTTCGTTTTGTATCAAAGAGATCCCTTCCGACTTTGTAATGAAAGTGAATCTGAATAAAAACCATCCGTTGATTGAAAGGTTCCAGGTCGGGGTCTTTAATCACTGATTATGATTGGTACCGCTTGTGAGTTCTGGTTCGTCATCATAAGGGTATAATTTACATTGATAAAAGAACGAATGTTCGCATATAATACAAACAAACGTTCCCGTCAATGAGGTGGTTAATGATGTTGAGTATTAGGTTGAAACCAGATGAAACCCAACTGGTGAAGGATTATATTTTATTACCCCTTTTACTTGATGTGTTAGAGCATGACCGTTCGATCCTATGTAGAGCCGATTTAAAGACCCTAGAGCTAACGAATGCGATCATCGACCATTTGCAGGCAGCCGCATTGTCCGATTTAGCTCAAGCTCGTAGAAAAATGCGTGAATATGCCATTAAGGTTTACGAGGATCGAAAAACAAAGCTTGGGATTGAGGTTGAATTCATCTGTAGAGGGTATCATCACAAGCTGTCCATACTGTGGGGGCTGATTGAGGCAGAGATCGAGCAGCGATCGTACACCTACCTGGGGCTAAAAATCGCAGATAAGGGGAGTCCGTTGTGAAATCATCTAACCGAGTGATCATGTTAGGGGATTGCCAGTCCTTTTATGCATCTGTTGAGAAAGCAGACCACCCAGAGTATAAAGATCGCCCTTTGGTCGTTGCAGGGGATCCGGAAAGACGTTCAGGCATTGTGCTGGCTGCTTGTCCGCTTGCTAAAGAAAAAGGAATAACGACGGCAGAGCGATTAGGGGAGGCGCTGTCAAAGTGTCCGGATCTTGTCGTCATCAAACCCAGGATGCAGAAGTATATTGACGTTTCGATGCAAATCACGGAGATATACAAGAGTTATACCGATTTAGTTGAGCCTTACAGTATCGACGAGCAGTTTCTAGACGTTACCGGTTCGCTGCATCTGTTCGGCACACCCGATGAGTTAGCCCAAACCATTCAGCGTCATATCCTGGATGCTACGGGTGTTTACGCCCGCTTCGGCATCGGTGAAACCAAAATCCTTGCTAAAACGGCCTGTGATAACTACGCCAAGAAAAATCCGTCCGGCATCTACACTTTGTCCAAGGACTCGCTTGCGGATACCCTTTGGAAACTGCCCGTTAGCTGTATGTTTATGGCCGGCAGCAAGATGACCCGCCACTTTAACGTCATGGGGCTGCCCACGATCGGCAGCGTGGCTCAGACTCCTCTTGCTAAATTGAAGCAGATGATGCGCCGTAAATTCGGTAAAAATTCCGATATTTCAGCCGAGATGTACTGGCGAATTGCCAACGGAATCGATGATAGCCCGGTAAGGCCAGGTACGCACCAGGTTGACCCTAAATCGGTTGGACACATGATGACCCTCCCTCGGGATTATACCAAGCTGGAAGAAATCAAGGTCGTGCTGCTTGAGCTGACAGAGCTGGTTTGCCAGCGATGCCGCGGCCTTGGTTTTATGGGGCATGTGGTGTCGGTCGGTTGTATGGGAGCCGACTTTGACCGCCCCACGGGATTTAGCCGGCAGATGAAAATGGAGGATCCATCGAATATTACGAATCAGGTTTACCGCTGGGCATGCCGGCTGCTTGAAACGTATTGGGACGGCCTGCCGATTCGGAGGGTCGGTATTAGCTTGTCACAGTTTTCCCCGGATACGGAATACCAAATATCATTGTTTGATACAGGACGGGAGCGGTCGATGGCACTTGAACGGGTGACCGATGCCCTAAAAAATAAATATGGGAATTCGATTGTGATTCGAGCGGTATCCAAAACAGACGCAGGCCAAGCGCTGGACCGATCAGCCAAGATAGGAGGACACTATAAATGACAACACGAAAAAAGCTTGAGGGTAATGGGCTGTGGGAATCAAGCCGGATGATGCTGCCGGAGCACAAAGAAACCATCATTCGTAGGCAACTGGAAGAGGGGCGGAAAGATCGGCCAACGCTCGATCCGCAAGAAATGGAATTAATCGAGAGTGCGCTCGCCGAGTCATTTCATGAACACCGTATGATTACCGTGAGACTATTCGATGAATATGAGGACACGGAATTAACTGGGATTGTCGTGCTGATCCACACGTTTAGACGGGAGATCAAACTGTCCATGGCCGAAGAGGAATCGCGTTGGATTAAAATTGATGAGATCATTTCAGCAGTATCATAGTGGATAATGAATACCTCTGATCCCGATCAGAGGTATTTTTCTGTTGCCTATACAATCAATAAATCTTTCGAATCTAACGTTTGTTGACTATAGTATCAAGTTTGTTATCTGGAAGCATCGAATCTTCCTCTTATACAATGAAACTAACAAATGCACGACAAGCGAGATAACACCGTAAGGAGTGACAAACATGAGCTCTAAAGCCGAATCAAAAGAAAAACGAAAGCGCTTACGAATACGCTGGCACAAGCAGGATACGGAACTAACCCTCTTGGCGTTGCCGACCACGATTTGGTACATCCTGTTTAGTTTCTTACCGATGTTCGGGATCATTATCGCCTTCAAAAATTTTAGGATCAGCGGCGGCTTTTTGAGCAATGTGTTTAACAGTCCATGGGTCGGCTTCAAAAACTTCGAATTCTTGTTCAAATCGAATGACGCTTGGATCATTATTCGAAACACGATTGGATACAACATGGTGTTTATCGTGTTAGGGATTGTTCTGCCCGTTCTATTCGCGATTATGATCGGACTCCTCCATAGCCGCAAAGCAAGCAAAGTCTATCAGACGATGATGTTCCTCCCCTATTTCCTCTCCTGGGTAGTCGTATCAGCGGTAGGCTGGGCATTCTTAAGCTTCGATAAAGGGATTGTCAATCAAATGCTCGTCAGTATGGGCAGCGATCCTATTAACTGGTATATGGAACCGAAATACTGGCCATTGTTTTTGATTCTCTTAAATGTCTGGAAGGGCCTGGGATATGGTATGGTCATTTATTTGGCAACCATCACGAGCATTGACAGCACCTATTATGAAGCAGCCGTTATTGATGGCGCTTCGATTTGGCAGCAGACAAGATTTATTACATTACCCATGCTCAAGCTAGTGATCGTCATGATGTTCATACTGGCCGTCGGGCGCATATTTTACACGGATTTCGGCTTGTTCTTTCAGGTCACCCGAGATTCCAATTCGCTGTTCAACGTGGCGACCACCATCGATGTCATGGTGTATAAACAACTGAAAACCGCCACCGTAGGGATGGCATCCGCAGCCGCATTCGTACAGTCTGTTCTGGGATGCGCAACGATTCTGATCGCTAACTGGATTGTTCGCAGAATCGATCCGGATAGCGCGATGATGTAAGGAGGCAAGACGATGACACCAAAAACCACTTACGAGACGGGCCTTGAAAAGTTCAACCGTACAAACAAAGCCGTCAACCTGTTCTTCAACCTGATATTTATCATCTTGGCGCTGCTCTGCGTCATACCCGTAGTTGTTGTTCTATCCATTTCCTTTTCCAGTGAGGAGTCCATCCGTGAGACCGGATATCACCTGCTCCCGGTTGCTTTGTCGGCGGAGGCTTACGTCTATATCGTCAAGCAGGGAACGATGATTCTGCGAGCGCTTGGGGTATCCGCCCTCGTTACCGTGGTCGGTACCGTGCTCGGCGTGTTGCTGACGGCCTCCATGGGTTACGTGCTCTCTCGCCCAAACTACAAACTCAGGGGCTTTCTGACCTGGGTGGTATTCATCCCCATGGTATTCAACGGCGGCTTGGTATCCAGCTACTTCATTAATACGAATTTGCTAGGGCTAAAAGATAGCGTCTGGGCACTTATACTACCGCTCGCGGTTTCATCGTTCAACGTGATCATATGTAAAACCTTCTTCAAGAGCACGATTCCCGATGGGCTGATCGAATCTGCTGAAATCGATGGCGCGAGCCAGCTTCGAATCTTCTTCTCCATCATTCTGCCGATCTCATTGCCGGTCATCGCCACCATCGGACTGTTTCTCTGCTTTGCTTACTGGAACGACTGGTTCCAATCGATGCTGTATATCGACAACCAGAACCTGTATTCTCTGCAAGCGCTGCTCAACAGCTTAATGAGCAATGTCGATGCACTGGCCAAGAATGCCGCCAGCATGGGCGTAAGCTACGCCATGCTCGTTGCGACGATGCCGAAGGAATCCGCCCGCATGGCGGTCGCCATTCTCATCGTGCTGCCCGTAGCATTCGCTTACCCTTTCTTCCAGAAATATTTTATTTCCGGGCTAACGGTCGGCGCTGTGAAGGGCTAATTGGGAAATAAGCCAAGCAAAACTTGGTTTATGATAAATCACGCTGTACAACACTTAAGCGATTTAACTTCAATAAGGGGGAATTGGAAATGAAGAGAGCTTTTAAGTTCATCTCTACTCTGTGCGTAATGGCACTCATGTTGACCGCTTTAGCAGCCTGCGGCGGCTCGAAGTCTCCAGCTGCGACGGATGGATCTGCGGAGACAACGGACACACCGAAGGAGAACACCGAAACAAGCAAAGATATCCCGACGTTGACCTGGTGGACCATCGGCGGCCAGGTGCCGAACAATTTCAGCAAAGCGGTTGATGCCATGAATGCCTACACAGCCGAGAAAATTGGCGTGAAGGTCGACATCAAGGTAGCAAGCTGGGGCGAATGGGACACCAAAATGAACACCATCGTGAATACCGGCGAACCATTTGACATCATGTTCACGAACAGCGGTAAATACAGTAAGCAAGTTGCTATGGGCGCGTTTGCCGATATTACGGATCTGGTTCAGAGCGAAACGCCCGACTTGTATAAACTGATTCCCGAGAAGGTATGGGAAGGTACAAAAATCGGCGGCAAATATTATTCCGTTCCGACTTACAAGGATTCCGCGCTGACGCAGTACTGGGTATTCGATGATAAGTATGTGCAAAAGTACAATATTGATATCAACAATATCAAAACGCTGCAGGATCTGGATAAGCCGCTCCATGACATGAAGGCTGGCGAAGGCAAAAGCTTCTATCCGCTGCCGATGACGCAAGGCGAAGGCTTGAACGGCTTCTTTAACGACTATGACGATTTAACCCTGGGCTTCCCTCCCATCGGCGTAAAAGCGGACGATGCATCACGCACGGTGGTCTCTGTACTCGAGCAGCCTGATGTTATGGCAAATCTGAAGCTGCTGCATCAATGGTACCAGGATGGCATCATCAATCCGGATGCTCCGACAAAAACGGAGAACGACAAAGGCAGACCATTCTTTGCAGCCCAAGCATTCCCGGGAGCCGAGATCAGCTGGCAGATCAATGACGCCATCGAGAAGTACGATATGGTTCAGCATTACGGGCCGATCTATACCACCAGTACGATTCAAGGCTCGCTCAACGCAATTTCCGCGAATTCCAAATATAAGAAGGAAGCCTTGAAATACCTCGAATTGGTGAATACGGATCCTAAACTTCGCAATATGCTGGCATTCGGCGAGTTGGGCGTCGATTACAACAACGTTGATGGCGAAAAGGTCATTGAGCGTACATCCGATACTTGGCCGCTGGCGGCTTACACGCAAGGCACGTTCTTTAATCTGGCGGTTACGAAAGGCGCTCCTGAAGATCAATGGGAGCAGGTTAAAAAGCTGAACGATGCAGCGACCTCCTCCACCGTCCTCGGCTTTGCGCTGGACATCACCGATCTTCAGACCGAAGTGGCGAACTGCCAGGCCGTATGGGATAAATACAAATATGAACTGATCACAGGCGCATCCGATCCGGAGAAAATGGTGCCGAAGATTACGGCTGAATTAAAGTCAGCCGGCATGGACACGATTATGCAGGCTGCCCAAGAGCAAATCAACACTTACTTCAAGTAAGATTACAATCAAGCGCATCCCTTAATGAGTCTCTCTTAAGGGGTGCTTTTTCCCTTACGATCTATGAAGCCAGGCATTAATCGTGTTAAATTGAGATTAGCAACACTTGTTTCAACGACCTGCTGCAATCGAGGTGTCGTATGGGCTCTTTTTTACAAATCAAAATATATCGTCACAAGTTTATTGCCTATGTCATCTTCGTCGTGGCCATCGGACTCACGCTGGGTACGCTGACCTGTGCCATGCTGCTGAATCAATGGGTTGGCAATGCCCGTATCGAGGCGGCTAATGCCTTCTCGCGTGTAGAGAATGAGCTGCAGTATGATGCCGACCGCATCGAGGCTTACATGCAGCGAATCTATTCCAATCCCGGTCTGATGGATGATGCTCGCAGCTTTTTAAGCAGCAGTGCTGAGGGATACTTAACCAGCAGGCTGCAGAACAGCCAATTCTCACAGCCGCTGGTTTCTTTTCCGGAGGATGTTAAGACCTATCTGTACAGCTGGGCGCAAGGTGAAATTACGCAGATAAGCACGCATACCGACAAGTATGGCAATGTCGTCCGTTTTAATGATAACGGAATTGCAAGCTTTACCTTCGGGCTTCCGAATACGGATGAAGCTTTTCGCGACACCCTGATGAAGGGATTCGTATATCGCAAGAAACTGTCGGATCCAACGTCAGGTTCCCAGGAATTCGGAGAGCTACGCTTCTTGGTCAGCAGTGAGCAAGTCTTTAAATCCGTTCAAAGCTTTCGATTGGGGAATGCAGCTGCCGTCAGCCCTTCCGGTGAAATATATTTGATCGGTAACGAACAGGACCGGGATCTGGAGGAATTATCCCGACTAGCCGCGGCGAGTGGACGCAGTCACGGTATTATTTCTAAAGGTGTTTTGAAACATATCTTTTTTGTCTCCTTCCCATCCGCCAAGTTTAATTTCAAATTCGTCAGCATCATCGATTTATCCATGCTTATTCGTCAGCATGCCGGGATGCTGATCACCATCTTTCTGATCATATTGGCGGCCATGATTAGTGTGCTTCTGCTCATTGCATACAATATGCGGGATGATGCCCTCTTCCTGCGCCGTATCATTCAATCGATTGGACGCGTGAAGATGGCCAATTTTACGCCTAACCGCCCTGCCCGTTACCGTCGGAATGAATACGGCATGATCGCCCGGGAATTGGACGATATGATTCAGCAGCTGGATAAGCATATCCGTAATGAATATCTGTTAAAGATCAAACAGCAGGAAACTGAAATGAAAGCGCTTCAACACCAAATCAACCCTCATTTTTTATACAACACGTTAGAGGTTATCCGCTCCACGGCTCTTGTCAATCAGGACAGGGACACCGCCGACGCCATTGCAACGCTGGGGACGCTCTATCGCGACATCGTCAAAAAGGAAAATATCATTTCGATTGCAAGCGAGCTGGAATTGCTGCAGAAGTACTTGGAGATTATGGAGTTTAAGTATCCCGAGCGCTTTTATTATCAAGTCAATGTAGAGCCGGCGCTGCTCTTCATCCCGACCGTGAAATTCTGGATGCAGCCTTTGGCTGAGAATTTTTTCATCCATGGCTTTAACGCGAATCATGAGTTTAATTTGTATGTCGTTAATGGCTTTGAAGTTGAAGACGGTTATGTTCTGGAGTTCGTGGACAACGGACGCGGAATTCCTCCGGATCGTTTACATACCGTTCGAAGCACACTGTCTAACCATGATGAGCCTTCTTCCCATAGTATCGGGCTGCGCAACGTATATACGCGCCTTCACTTTTTCTATGGTGACGGCTTTTCGATCGAGATTGCGAATAATGAGGAAGCTGGAGTCAACATTTCCGTGCGGATTTCAAAAGAGGTGATTGAACATGTACAAACTGATGATTGTGGATGACGAACCTCAGATTTTGGAGGGAATGAAGCGAATCCTGGATTGGAAACAATACGGATTTGGTCGGATCGAAACCTGCGAATCCACGGAGGAAGCCATGTCCAAAGGGGTCGACCTGCTGCCGGATGTCGCCATATTCGATGTTTGCATTGGCAAGGAGCTTGGATATGAAGCGATCCGCAGGCTGAACGAATTTCAAATCCCTACGAAATATATCATTATGAGCGGCTATAGTGAATTTACATATGCCCAGGAAGCCATTCGCTGTGGCGTCAAAGACTATCTGCTCAAGCCTGTCGAACGCACCAAGCTGCAGCAAGTGATTGAGAAGATCATCGTCGAAGATCTGGGCGGTTCGATCGGTAACAGGAACGGCGAAAGCCTGAACAAGGACCCGGTATTAGGTGTAAGCTATGACAGCTTATCCAAGCTGGTCAACCGCATCCTGCTGATGATCAGGACAGAGTATGCTCAGAATATCACCTTGAAATCCGTGGCGGAGCGTTTCCAGATGAACAGCACCTACCTTGGACAATTGTTTCTTAAAGAAACCGCCATGAAGTTTTCCGAATACCTTATGGCTTACCGCATGCTTCTTGCACAAGAACGAATTCAATCGACAGATGAGAAGATTTCCTACATCGCATTTTCCGTCGGCTACAACAATCTCAACTATTTCTATACGCACTTTCACAGCTTTTTCCGAAAATCTCCTTCTGAACTGCGGGGAAAAGGTTAACAACAAACGCGGCGAAAAAAGGAGGATAATCGATGTTAAGGCAGCCAAGACCCCGACGCGTCTTCATGATCATCAGTCTCCTATTGCTGCTCACATCATATACAACCGGCTGCTTCCAGCAGCCTGGATCTAACGACGAAACATATGATGGGGACACGGTAAACCTGATCTATTATACGATCGGTGAGCCTGACAAGGATCTGCAGCTCGTCAATGATAAAATCAATGAAATCATGGCTCGTAAAATCGGCGTGACCATCACCTATGTCAAGGTAAGCTGGCAGGAGTATGAAGATCGGCTGAACACGCTGATATCCGCCGGAAGTCCGTTTGATATTGCTTTTGCACCCGATTATGCAACCACCGCGATGCGCGGCGCCTGGTTGAAGCTGGATGACTACCTTGCCGGCCTGGGCAAGGAAATGTACGACGCCATTGACCCTATCTTTTGGCAAGGGGTACGTATGAATGATGGCAGCATTTACGGTGTGCCGACCAATAAAGAGTTAGCCGTGCTGGATCAGTGGATGTACCCCGCTTCCATCGTGAGTAAATATAATATCGACATTACCAAGTACAATACGCTGGAATCGCTTGAACCGCTGCTTCGGATGATTCATCAGGAAGAGCCGGCCTACATCCCCATGGAATTGGATCGGGATTCCCACAATTTCTTCGCTCTATATGGATACGAATATATTATGAACCATAAATTGCCCTTGATGATCAAATCACTGGACCCGAATGCTCAGGTCGTGAATATCTTCGAAACCACGGAAGCGCGGCAGGTGCTGGAGACGTTACGGCGTTATTACAAGGAGGGCTTCATTAATGAGGATGCCGCCTTGCGAGAGCCGGGAGGACTTAAACGAGGGGCCAAAGTGTTCTGGAAGTCTTCAGGCGGCGGTCCGCTCTCGGAGACAACTTGGAGCAAGGATCGCGGCTACAAGATTGTAGCGAATCCCGTAACCCCAAGCACCGTCACGACGGAATCCGTCCGGGGAGGCATCATGACGGTGAATGCCAATACCAAGCATCCGGTGGAATGCATTAAATTCCTGAATTTGCTCAATACCGACCCGGAAATACGAAACTTGTTTAATTATGGGATTGAAGGCGTGCACTATACACTGGATGAACAAGGGCAAGTCGTTCTAACTACGGACAAGGACAGCCATGGCGACCCGTTTCCGGATGCCCCTGCAAGCCGCTATGCAGGAGTGCAATACACGCAAGGGAATTGGTTTATCCTGAAAACCATGGGCGGCGATAACCCGGACCCCCTCGACAAATGGGATCAATTCCGCAAATACAACGCTGGCGTCGTCAAGTCCACCGTGCTCGGCTTTACGCCCGATCTATCCAAGCTGACCGTCCAAACCGATAACATCGAGATGGTCTGGCATAAATATTATCCGAGCCTCATGACAGGCTCCGTCGATGTGGATACGATCCTTCCCAAATTTAACGAGGAGCTGAAGCAAGCAGGCATGGACGACGTACGGCAGGAAGTGCAGAAGCAGCTGGATGCTTGGCGGAATGAAATGAGGTGAGTGCTGGCAGCTCGGCTCTCCGATCGGGTCGACCTTGACCCCCACATCGAGACATGGATCATATTCAAAAGAGGGACCCTGAAGCGATAGCTTCAAGGTCCTTTTCGTCGTTTTCTTCACCTGGTCCCCTGAACGGTAACGGGGAGAAGCACATTTGAGTTCATGAGCTATTCCCATTTATCATAGGCTGCGTGCAAATTCACTTCGGACAGGAGTCCTTTTTGCAGCTGTGGATTCGGAACCATTCGATTGTACTTTATAATCTTTTGATTAATGGCCTCGAACGCTGTCTCTGGAATCGCATTCGACTCTTGGCGCTCCAAGAGCCGCTTGATGTCGGCGGCGATTTCTTTTCTCAGCTCAACCCATGCTGGCTGGTAATTCGCGTTCTTCATGATCCCGGTTAGAACATCTCCGTCTTCGATCTTAATCGGCTTTCCCTTCAACGGCAAATCGTCAAAGCCGCCTTCTCTGGCAAATTTGTCGATGGCCGATTCCAGCAGTCCGCTGCTGGTCGACATGGGACGTCGTTCCTTTTCTTCACTTTGATTTTCTTCAGGAGCAAGAGCTGAATTTTTTGGATCATCATTCCGTTCCATTCGGTCACCTCCGTCTTACATATCAGGGAAATAAATTCTATGATTAATATGCAGCTCGTAGTCATTTCTTTCGATAAAAGAAAGGCTGTTCCTCCTTCTGAATCGCAAAGTATGATCGAGAATTTTTCATTGACAAGCCATTCACACCAATATATGATAATGATTATCATTTTCATGTGCTAATTTGTACCATTTTATTAGAAGGAAGGGTTTGTACGTGATTAAAAAACGTGAAGTTTCATTAAGGGCATTATTTATTTCGGCAATGATCCTGATTCTGTTGGTCGGCTGTTCGAGCCAGCCATCAAGCTCAACACCTGCACCGGTTGCGACGGAAAAGGCTTCGTCAAGCACAGAAACGCCTAAGACGGAAACACCTGCTTCCCAAGATACAGATGTTGAATATCCGATCGTAATCAAGCACGCTTTTGGCGAGACCGTCATTAAAAGCAAGCCTGAACGTGTAGCTACGATTCAATGGGCTAATCATGATGTGGCTCTTGCTCTCGGCGTTGTTCCTGTAGGCTTTTCTGCCGCGAATTACGGCGTTCAGGACGACAGCGGACTTTTGCCTTGGACCGCTGAAAAGCTTAAGGAACTTGGCGTGAGTGAGCCTAATGTTTTTCAGGATACGGACGGCCTTGATTTCGAGGCCATTTCCGATGCCGACCCGGATGTCATTCTGGCAGCCTACTCCGGAATTACGCAGGAAGACTACGATATTCTAACCAAGATCGCTCCGGTCGTGGCGTACCCGACGACTCCTTGGCTCACGACTTGGCGGGAACAAGTGATGTTAAATGCAACCGGCATGGGCATGAAAGCGGAAGGCGAACAGCTCATTAAGGATACGGAGAACCTGGTCAAGGAAAAAGCAAGCGAACATCCTGAGATGCAAGGTAAGAAAGTAGTTTGGGTCAATTTCTCGGCGAAAGACATGTCCAAATTGCATATCTATACCCCTGCTGACCCTCGCGGCTCTTTCCTGATGGAGCTTGGAATGGAATATCCTGAAAGTGTTACGAGTCAGATTACCGATGCTACCAACTACTCGCTGAATTTAAGCGCTGAGAACGCTGATGTCCTGAACGATGCGGACATTTTGGTCGGATATGGTGATGAGAGTTTATATGAAGCCGTTAAAGCAGATTCCCTGCTTGGCAAGATTCCGGCTATTCAAAGAGGCTCCGTCGTATTTATTGGCAACGGTACACCACTGGCGGCTTCCGGAAATCCGAACCCCCTTTCCATCTCTTACACCATCGATGACTACCTGGAATTACTCGCAGGAGCTATTAGCAAAGTAAATGAATAGTTCATCCGTTTCAGAAAACAAAGTGCTAAACTCCCGCATTCCGAGAAATTTCACATGGGTTCTGGTGATATGTTTGGTTTTGCTCGGTATAAGCGTGCTTGCATCTTTCACCTTAGGCTCCCGGCCGATCCAATTTCCTGAATTGATGGACGGATTATTTCATCCGGACATCGATTCCTACGGAGCAAACGTGGTCCGCAAAAGGATTCCTCGAACGATTTTCAGTTTGTTTTGCGGTGCGGCACTCGGCGTTTCCGGGGCACTTATGCAAGCCGTCACTCGCAACCCGATTGCAGACCCGAGCATCCTGGGCGTCAACACCGGCGCAGCATTGTTTGTGGTTTGCGGAATTGCGTTCTTGAATATTAGCACCGCAAATCAATATATTTGGCTAGCTTTAGCCGGAGCAACCATTACCGCAGTGTTTGTATTCGGAATCGGTTCCATGGGGCGTGGCGGTGCTACGCCCCTTAAGCTTGTGTTGGCGGGAGCCGCCACAAGCGCCGCCCTCTCTTCGTTAGTTAGCGCAATCATGATTCCACGCTCCTATGTCATGGATCAATTCAGATTCTGGCAAGTGGGCAGCGTGGGTTCAGCGAACTGGAGCGATATGGCTACGTTCGCACCGTTTCTCGGAGTCGGCATGCTGTTAGGCATCATTTCGTCCTCGGCATTGAATGCGTTGGCGCTTGGAGACGACGTCGCGACCGGACTGGGCGTTCGTACAGGAGTACTGCGGCTTGGTGCGGCTTTTGCCGGAGTTCTTTTATGCGGGGCGACTACGGCGCTGGCAGGGCCCATCGGTTTTATCGGGCTTTTGTCAACGCATGTCATACGCCTTCTTCTTGGCTCCGACTTGCGTTATATTATACCGATGTCTGCCATTTCGGGAGCTGTCATATTAACGATATCCGATGTTATCGGCAGGCTGGTCGGCAGCCCCGGAGAACTTGAAGTCGGGGTAGTCACAGCCTTTATCGGGGCACCGATCCTAATCATATTAGCTATGAAAGCGAAAGTGCGTTCATTATGAAAAATAAAACTGTTGCGTTCATTATGGCAGGCAGGCGTCAAAGACGCCGTCGATGGATTCTTGTTACCAGCTTCCTTGCGTTACTTGCCTGCGCGCTCTGCTGTGCCATGCTTTTACTCGGGAGTACCATTTATCCCGTACAGGATGTCGTCCGGGCACTTTCGGGAGAGAACATCAAAGGGGTATCTTTTGCTTTGAATACTATACGCCTGCCGAGAATGCTGGCCGGCCTTTTAGCCGGATTTGCTTTTGGCCTGGCCGGTAACACCTTCCAGACGATGCTGCGTAACCCTCTTGCGAACCCGAATGTCATCGGGATTACTTCCGGCTCGAGCGCGGCGGCCGTTTTTTGCATTATCATTCTTCATACAAGCAATGCTGTTGTTTCCATTGCTTCGGTGGTCGCAGGTCTGGCTACCGTAACCCTCATTTATCTGTTGTCTAGGGCAAAGCCTTTTTCCGTCGGACGATTAATTTTGGTCGGTATCGGCATGCAGGCCATGCTGAACGCAGCCATATCGTATCTTCTCTTGGTTGGCGCGGAGCAAGACATTCCGACAGCGTTCAGATGGCTTAGCGGAAGCCTTAATGGCTCCCAAATGCATGAGCTTCCGGCTCTGGTGATATCGGTTCTGATTGGTACGCCTATCGTTGTCATGCTGGGGAAACATCTAAGTGTACTGGAACTGGGAGAACAATCCGCCGCGTCTCTCGGCGTGAATACGGACCTGACCCGAATGGTCCTTATCTTAAGCTCCGTCTGCATGATCGCAATCGCTACCGCTACCACGGGTCCCATCGCTTTTGTCGCTTTCTTATCGGGACCGATCGCCAAGAGATTGGTTGGCGTCGGGTTTTCGAACGCAATCCCGGCGGGACTTGTTGGCGTGAATCTGGTTTTGGCTGCCGACCTGGTCGGACAGTTTGCTTTTGAGGTCCGATTTCCTGTGGGCATCATAACCGGAATCCTCGGAGCGCCTTATTTGATTTTCTTGCTGATCCGAATGAATCGAAAGGGAAATTTATAATGAAACCTACGCATATTTTTAAAGCTGAGCAAACGGTAGCGGGATACGATCATAAAACCATCATTCACGACATTAATCTTGTCATCCCCAGTCATAAGATCAGCGTGATTATTGGAGCCAACGGGTGCGGAAAATCTACGCTTCTGAAAACCATGGCAAGGCTGATAAAACCTACATCTGGTCAAGTTACGCTGGACGGAAAGCCTATCGGCCATATACCGCCCAAAGAGCTGGCTCGTGTATTGGGTCTGCTGCCGCAGTCTCCCATTGTTCCTGAAGGGATCTCCGTCGCGGACTTGGTGGGACGCGGAAGGTTTCCACACCAGTCGTGGTTTAGCGGGTGGACAAAAAAAGATGAAGAGGCCGTTTCCGAAGCGATGGAAATCATGAATATCACGGAGCTTGCCAATCATCACATCGACGAGCTGTCCGGCGGTCAAAGACAGCGCGTCTGGATCGCTATGGCGCTGGCGCAGCAAACCGATATTTTACTGCTCGATGAACCTACAACCTTTTTAGATATTACTTATCAGATCGAAATTCTTGACTTGCTCACAGACCTAAACCGAAAATATGGAACGACGATTGTCATGGTTCTGCATGATATCAACCTGTCCGCCCGTTATGCCGACCATATCTTTGCGCTCCATAATGGATTGCTTGTGGCTGAAGGTACGCCATCACAAGTCATTACGAGCACGATGATCAAAGACATATTCGGGCTGGATTGCTCGGTAATCCAAGACCCCGTGTCAGGCTCTCCCCATGTGATACCCAAAGGACGATATCATGTTCAGCATGAAGGGTCTCCTTAACATTCTGATGGCATCGACGGTGTGGGTCTTCAACTACCCGTTTATGCCTTAACAATGAAAGGCCCGACATCGTTTAAAGTCGGGCCTTTTGTGCATTTTGGTATTTCGTCTTTTTCTTCTCTGGTGTCGTGAATTCATTTTCTAGAAACAAGGTCCTTTACTGCACCTATTAAAGCTGCCGGGAGTAATGTAACGGCAAAATTGACAGTGAATAAGTTGTGTTCTTGGGTTTTATAAGGTGTGAACCATTCCGGAAAGAACGAGCTTTATGTTGTGTATCTTTCAATGGATGTGCTCTCCTTTTTTAGCATTTATCACCTAATTTTAATATGCATCCGCGGGACTCTTATAAGTCTTTTCTAGTAAATAGGCTTACCGTTAAGAAATAGGAAGCGATGAATACGGCTACGATACCAATTAGAATAAGAAGTAAGGTTTGGTCGCTAATGACGCCTTTCTCGCTCACCATATTCATTAGCACCGCTGCAGGTTGTGCCAGGATGATTAAGGAGATCATGAATACGGCATTGATAATTCCGGCTCCTTTTTTACTAAGCGCGTAAAAAAGAGGCATATAGATAGAAATGAGAACAAGCAGCATTCCTACTGAAACCAATATGGACCATACCGTATAATCCGGCTTTTCAAGCTGCGGGAATGAAAGATTAATGAGCTGGTGAATCCCGTAAGAAGCAATGACCCCAAAAAGGGTATATACGACGGCTGTTATGTATTTGGCTAGAACAATATGTTTGCGACTAATCGGCAGCGTGACCAGAAATTTATGATTATGGTTTTTGATATCGATCATCGTAGCGAGAATAATGGAGCCGAAAGCGGTATAGATTCCTACAAAATAAATAGACATTTCACTTTTTGGTATAAAAGCGACACTGAATACAGCGAGATAAAGAAGAATCGTCCACAGTGAGCTTTTTAAAGCGATGAGGTCTTTGCGAAGCAAATTAAGCATGAACTCGTCCTCCCTTGGCCGTGAAGTACATGATGTCTTCTAAGGATGGTTTTTCTAAAATAGCATTATTGCTAAACAGCTTCGCGGCCTTTTGTCTATTATCTACTAAGCCCTCAAAACCAAGCGCCGTTTCACGAATTCCGATAAACTCCTTACGAATATCCGAATCAATCAGTTGCAAGTCGCCCTTCACGATCGCGTATCTCTCAAGCACATCATCTTTCGCTTCATTGAATACGAGTTTTCCGTCATTGACGAAAGTAATGTAGTCAGCTATGCGGTCCAAATCCGTCGTAATATGGGTCGAGAAGATAATCGTATTTTTTTCGTCCTGCATCATATCCGCAAGCAGATCGAGCATTTCCCTTCTGAACACAGGATCGAGTCCGGAAGTCGGCTCATCCATGACCAGGAGTTCAGCCTCATGGGATAAAGCAATGGCAAGGGAGAGTTTGATCTTCATTCCCTTGGATAAATCTTCAACCTTCTTCTTAGGAGACAATTCGAATTGTTCGAGGCAGCGGTTAAATTTCTTTTCATTCCAATGGCTGTAAAAAGGTGCGATCATTCGCTTCGTATCACGAATCGTAAGATGCTCATAATAGAAGCAATCATCCGAGACAATGCCGATGCGCTGTTTAATGTCGACTTCATGATTAGGCATATCCAGGCCGAGTATTTTTACACTGCCGGAATCGGGACGGATCATGCCGAGCATCATCTTGATTAAGGTGCTTTTACCAACACCATTCGGACCAATGAGCCCGGTAATGTAGCCTTGTTTCACATCCAGAGAGACATGATCGACTTTGAAAAGAGGGTATGTTTTCGTTAAATTACGTAATTCGATTGCATTCATGGTGTTTGCTCCTCCTCGAACAGTAAAGTCAGATGATCGATTACATCTTGTTGACTCATATTTAATTCCTTGCTTTCTCGAATGATATTCATCATTTTCTCTTCCAATCGCTTCATGCGCTGCTCCCTGATGAAATCTTTATTTGCCCCTGATACGAAGCAACCCTTGCCTACGACCGAGTCGATTAGCCTTTCGTTCTCCAATTCTTCATAGGCACGCTTAGTGGTAATAACACTAACCTGCAAATCCTTAGCAAGCTGCCTAATGGAAGGGAGGTTGTCGCCTGCGCGCAACTCTCCGCTCAGGATACTCTGTCTAATCTGGTTCATAATCTGTATGTAAATCGGATCGCTCGATGCGTTGGATAATATGATTTTTATGCCGTTCACCCCACTGCTGTTTATTAAGTGCATACCGTATATATATAATATATACACTATTCCCTCTTGTGTCAATTCATCCATCTGGGCAGTGATTCTTGTCCATTTCGGTAGTTAAAATAAAAAAGCCGAAGCCCTTAAATAAGGATTTCGGCGTTTTCTATTACTCCAACCCTAATATTTGGGCAACGGTTATCGAAGCTTACATTAAGCTCTGCGAATCGTAAATTCAAATAACATGTCCGTCGAAGGATCGATTTGATACTCGTCATGAACCGGAGCCCCCCAGCTGTCGTCACCCCCAACCCCCATTTGCCGCCCGGCAACGGTAACAACGGTATGGTGAACGTTCGGCAGCTCATAATGATGCGTCGCATTCTCCAGCTCGAATGCGGTATACGGCGATATATTGGCTTCTACCGGTGCTGCCGATGGTGCCTCAATCGTAATGCCATGGCCTTGATCGCTAGTTATGGATACTTCGCGCACCCCCGTACGATTGCCCGATTCCTGCGGTACCAAGTAGGCTGATACATTATCCGCCGCACGATTGCGGAAGCGACACAATCTAGCTCCGAACGCACGGTCGATATAATTCTCTTCCGGTCCGTTTGCATACCAATCCAGGTTGTCGTAGTCCGCCGGTACTTTGAACGTAAGGGCAAAGATCGGCAGCTTCGGCAAGCCCGGTTCTCCTTGGTACCCCGCCTTTACCTGAATGCTGCCATCGGTGAATACCGTGTACGATACACGCACCCGTATTTCCTCGGACACGCTCAGTTTATACACGTAGGTCACGGTCGCGCGGTCCGAGTCCTCCATAAGCTCGCAGCTTAACGTTCTTCGGGTCAGGCTTGCAGCATACCAAAGCGCGGAATCGAAAGGCAGTCCCGCTCCTTTATCGTTATCCGTCATCGCTCTCCAGAAGAGCGGCACCGGCGGCGAAGAGATCATCTCCCGTCCCGCATACTTGATGGATATGAGGGTCCCTGCCTGCTTCGAGAACAAAACGGAGAAATCACGTCCATGAACGCCGATATTTACGTCCCCTTCAACTACACGGAAATCATTCGCAGCCGTATCGTGCGAAACTCCTGAATCTGATTTCAGGCGTTCCGCCTCCGACGCTTGCGTATGGTCAGGAGCGTCAACAGCCAACGGGTTCTCCACTAAAAATACATGCTGTCCAAAAGCAATTTCGTAGCCGGCTTCCGCCCATAACGATTCCTTCTTGAGCACGAGTGAAACGTCCAGCGTATACTCACCGGTTGGATACCCAGCCTCAGGCAATTCCAGCTCTACATATCGCTCTTCACCGGGACCAACCTGGGTGCATACCGCTCCGCTGTAGATGTTCCTTCCCTCTAAACTCAGGCAATATTTAACTTCATAAGCATCCAAACCCACAAACAGGTTCTCGTTTCGGATCGCGACGCCACAACGATCCGGAATCAGCTTGACGTTCTGATACAGGAATTTCACTTCCTGCATTTTGGGGGACCATGTCCGATTCGCATATACGATGCCGTTGCCGGAGAAATTGTAATCGGTTGAGCGATCATCAAAATCCCCTCCATAAGCCATAAAAGGCTTGCCATAACGATCACGTTTCATGATAACCTGATCCATGAAATCCCAGATGAAGCCGCCTTGATACATCGGATACTTCTGTTCCAGCTCCGTATATTTATGCAAACCGCCAACGGAATTGCCCATGGCATGCATGTACTCGCAGCTGATGTAGGGCTTGGAAGGATCGTTTTGCAAATACTGTTCAATATCAGCCGGTTTGGCATACATGCGGCTCTCCATATCGCTCGCATCGTCATACTCCCGGTTATGGAACACCCCTTCGTAATGCACGAGCCGGGTAGGGTCCTTCTCCCGAAAAACATTCGCAACGTTCCGAATGACTTCTCCGGCATAAGACTCGTTGCCGCAAGACCAGATCAATATCGATGGGTGGTTCTTATCCCTCTCCATCATGGAAATCGCACGGTCCAACACGATATCCTGCCATTCCGGCCTGCTGCCCGGTATGTTCCAGGATGGCTCAACGGCCCCCATTTTCTGCCATGATCCATGTGTCTCCAAATTCATCTCGTCGATGACATACACGCCGTACTCATCACACAGCTCATACCACAGCGTCTGATTCGGATAATGCGACGTCCGTACGGCGTTAATATTCGCCTGCTTTAATGTCTTGATATCCCACAGCATATCCTCTTTTGTAATGCAGCGTCCGCGGCGGGAATTGAATTCGTGCCGATTGACACCTTTGAATACAATGCGCTTGCCGTTTAAGTGCATCACTTTGTCGATCATCTCGAATTTGCGGAAGCCTACCTTTTGCGGCACAACTTCCACAAGGTTTCCGGATGCGTCATAGACGGATACGTACAGCGTATATAAATTAGGTTCTTCTGCGCTCCACCGCTGGACCTTACCGGCAGCTAACGCAATCGACGCCGCCCCCCCGGAAGCTCCGGTCTCGCCCCGGACCACTGGATTTCCTGCTGGATCCTTGAGCTCAAGGACTACTTTCGCAGCGGACTTGCCCCTGAGCTGCATGGCAGCCTTCAGCGTTCCAAGTTCATACGTTTCATCCAAATCGGTTTGAACATGCAGATCCTGCACATGAACGTCCGGTACCGTATACAGATACACGTCTCGAAAAATACCGGAAAAGCGCCAAAAGTCTTGATCCTCCAGCCAGCTTCCGGTGCTGCGTTGGTAAACCTCGACAGCCAGCTTATTCTCACCCTCGGTTAAGTACGGCGTGAGGTCAAATTCGCTCGGCGTAAAGCTGTCTTCGCTGTAGCCAACAAACTCCCCGTTGAGCCATACATAGAAAGCCGTTTCAACTCCCTGAAAAGAGATATACAGCGGACGCTGCGACCAGCTTGGAGGAACGTTGAAAAACTTCACATAACTGCCCACCGGATTGTGGTCCTCTGAGATCATCGGGGGTCTAAGAAACTCCTGACCATCCCAGGGGTACATCGTATTCACATACTGCGGCTGCCCATACCCCTGAAGCTGGATATGTCCGGGAACCTCAATATCATCCCATCCTCTGCAGGAAACGTCCATTCTATAAAAATCCGCTTGACGTTCCTTGGCATTATGAGCATAACTAAACTTCCAGCTTCCATTCAGGCTCCGGCGCCAAGGCATCTCTCCAAGCTGTTCGGCTTCAAGTATCGTTTCGTAATACCGATGATCGGAGTGCGCGGGCATCCTGCTTACCGCAAATATGCCGGGGTCGGACAACCAGGCAAGGCTTGGCGCGACTCCTCGTTCAACCTGCTGTTTCATCTGTTTCCCTCCATTTTCCAACTTTATTTCACTGAACCTGTCATTCCGGCAACAAATTGCTTCTGCATCATGAAGAACACCAGCGCCGTCGGCAGCGTCGTAATGACAATCGCGGACATGATCAAACCATAGTCGGGAGCATAGCCTGATCCCAGGTTCGATATCAGCAGCGGCACGGTCATATTCTCCGGCGACTGCAGCACGATCAGCGGCCACAAATAGTTGTTCCAGCTGTTCAGGAAAGTAATAATCGCTGCGGCTGCATAGGTCGATTTCATCGTCGGCATATAGATGCGGAAGAATAGGCCCAGCTCCGACAGACCATCGATGCGACCGGCTTCCATCATATCCTTCGGAAACATTTTTGTGCTTTGACGGAAGAAGAAGATGAGGAACGCAGTCGTGAATGTCGGCAGGATGACAGCCCCTGCCGTATCAATGCCTAGAAAGGGCACAACCCCCGATACTTTGGCAAACATTTGAAATAAAGGCACCATGATCGCCGCGAACGGAATCATCATCGAGGCCAGCAGGATATTAAATACAATATCTTTGCCGCGGCTGCGGTACATCTCAAATCCATACCCCGCCGCTGATGCTACCAGCAGTGAAAGCACGGTAGTCACCACCGAGATTTTTGCGGAATTCCAGAGAGCCTGCCACATGTCCACGGAGCTGAACAGATTGTTGATATTCTTGACCAGGTGCGAACCCGGCAGCAGCGTCCCTTTCGTTACGTCCACGGACTGATTGGTAGCGCTGACAACCATCCAGATAAACGGGAAGATGGAGACCAGAGCAGCGATAATTAAAAAGAGGTAAGTAAACACGCGTTTGGTTCTCATGATCTCTTATCACCTCCAACTTTGTTCTGGATCATCGTCAATATGACCACCATGAGTACAATCGAATAGGAAACGGTAGCCGCGTATCCGAAGTCAGGCGTGTATTCGAAGGAAAGGTTGTAAATATATTGCGATATCGACATGGTTGCGTTTCCGGGACCGCCCTTGGTGATGTTAACCACCTCGTCAAACAACTGGAGCGTTCCAATGGTCGATGTGATCGTCGTAAACAAAATGATCGGCTTCAACAGCGGAATCGTAATTTTGAAAAACTGCGTGAAGGCATTCGCACCATCGATGCGGGCAGCTTCATATACGGATTTATCAATATTTTGCAGTGAGGATAAATAGAAAATCATATTATAGCCCGTAAAACGCCAGGTGATCGCGATGATAATCGTCACTTTGGCCCAGAAAGGGTCGGTAATCCATTGAATCGGCTCCTGGATGAGATGAAGATTCACCAGAAATTTATTGACGATGCCGTCGGCTCCGAACATGTACTTGAAAACGACGGAGTACGCGACAAGCGAGGTTACCGTAGGCAGGAAAATCGCCGTTCTGAAAAAACCTTTGAACTTCAATCGATCGTCATTGAGCAGCACAGCGATAAAGAGCGCCAGCACCAGCATGACCGGGACCTGAACGAGTAAGTAAATAAATGTGTTCTTGACGGCCGTAAGGAAGGTGGTATCGCTGAACAGGCGAATATAGTTGTCTATACCGACAAACTGAAGATTGCTGCCTCTGCCTGATTTGAAGGATAGGATTAACGCTTGAACCATCGGATAAAAATAAAAAATACTAATCATGACAACCGGTACAAGGACAAAGAGCCAACCAGTCAAACGCATCCGCCTTTGACTGTTAAGGCCCTTGTGAATTTGCGGGCTTAGCCTGGCTTGTTCTGTATTCACACCACTCCACACCCTTCTGTTGATCACATTTCTTACGGATAGAGAACATAAAGCCCTCGCTCCCCTTCCTTCAGCAGATGTCCACTTTACAGGAGAAGAAGGAGCAAGGGCATATATATGGTACTGCCTGAGTGTGTTTAACGAATTTGCGTATCGGCTTGCGTCTGCGCATCTTTCAGAACGGTATCCACATCTTTGCCGCCGAGATACGCCTGCATGGCAACGACCATAATATCCTCGATGGCGTACGTGTTCATGCCGTAGTTCACGTTAGGAATTTGTTCAGTCCAAGTCGCAAAGTCCGATACGACTTTTTGCCCTTGGAAATATTCATCCGCTGCCGCGTAAGCTTCTCCGCTTGCGGCGGCTTTCAGGGTGCCGATCACCCCGACTTTTGTATTCAATGTCTGATACAGCTCAGCGTCGGAAGCAAACGTCTTCGCGAGGAACTCCGCTGCTGCTTCTTTGCCGTCTACATTCATCACATACCAGGAGCTGCCGCCCAGGTTGGAAGCATGGACAGAGCCTTCTGTTGCCGCAAGCTTAGGCAGCGGGGCTACCGCCCATTTACCGGATTGGGAAGCTTCGGCTTTGATCGAAGGCGTGATCCAGTTGCCGGTCGGCACGGTAGCCACTTCACCGCTGTTGAATGCTCCAACGAATTGACTCCAGTCTGAGTTCACCTTCACGATGCCGGAATCCATCATTTCTTTGTACAATTCAAAGGCTTCCTGTAGCGCAGCATTGTCAGCAATCGTCGGAGTCTGGCCATCTTCCGCCGTATACCATGCCCCCGCGGATTGGATCATCATGCGGATGAGTCCCAGATCATTAGGATCTAGCGTAATCATGCTTTTGCCGGTTTTCTCTTTGACGGCTTTGCCGATCTCGATGTACTGCTTCCAGTCGATGTCCTGCAGGTCGTCCAGACTGTAGCCTGCCTGCTCGAGATAATCCGTTCGTACGTACATTCCCGTCACGCCGGAGTCAAACGGAACGCCGTACTGCTTGCCGTCAACGCTGGTCGGGCCGATCTTGTAATCCGCGAAATCATCCACTTTCACGATGTCCGTCAATTCGTAGAAGGAGTCCGGATACGCTTGCAAGAAGCTCTGCGCACGATAATCCTCAATGAGCACGATGTTAGGCAACCCTTTCGTGGAACCGGAGTTCAACCCGGTGTTCAGCTTTTGAACGATATCGGCCTGCGCATTCTCTACAACATGAATCGTGACGTCCGGATTCACTTGGGCATAAGCTTCTTTAGCAACATTCATGGCGGCAATGTTAAATGCCGGGTCCCAAGCCCAAACCGTAATTTCTTTTGGAGCAGCACTGCCTTCACCGCTAGAGCTGCCGTTGCTGCTAGAACCGCCTTCCGTACCACCCGAGGAACATGCCGACAAAAGAACAACACCGGCCAGCAGTAAACTCATTAATTTTTTCAATGCGTAAACCCCCTTTTTAGTCTGAAAACAATAAAAGATGGAAGCGTTTTCTCTACTACGCCTCCATCTTATCATTTTGTATTCGTTTTCATTGGCACTATCTTTGTCAGCTTTGGTGCTATTATTGGATCCTGTTTTCGCTTTCATACCGGCTCTGGTACTATTTTTAGGTTCTTGTAATATCTTTAGCTTTGGGTCAATGGAAGCGTAATGATGATTTTTGTTCCTTCACTGCGTTTGCTTGTAATGCTGACCCCGTATTTCTCGCCGTACATCAATTTAATTCGGTCATCCACATTGCGTATCCCGATGCCGGAGAACAGTTGGCGTTTACTCATCGGCGCAGGCAGCGGGTCTTCTTCCGACGGGTTGTGTTCCAGATTCATTCCGTCCCCGTCATCTGCAACTTCACATACAAGCTGATCCTCCTGGACGGCAATCATGATTAGAATCCTTCCCTCTCCCTTGATGTTGAACCCATGGAAGAATGCGTTCTCAATAAAAGGCTGAAGAATGAGCTTCGGCATATGATAATCCAGGCTATCCGGCTCCACAAAGTAATGAACGCGGATTTTCTCTCCGTAACGCACATGATTGATGTATACATAATGCTTCAGCGTCTCCAGCTCCTGCCGGACAGGTATGGTGGAATGAATATCGCTGACCGTATTTTGCAGGAGCGATATGAGCGCGTTAATCGTACCGGCAGCTTTTTCCTTGTTGCCCTGCTGCACCAGAAATTTGATCGAAGCCAGCGTATTGTACAAAAAATGCGGATTGATCTGCATTTGAAGCGCCGCCAACTCCGCATTTCGCTGCTGCTTCTGGGTTTCCATCAATCGATCCACATAATCATGCAGCGCATCCAGCATATAATTATACGCCGTTCCCAGTTCCTTGACTTCATAACTGCTGTTTGCAACATCGACATGATGATCGAATCCGCTCGTCGGAATGCTCGACATTTGTCCAACGAGGACACGGAGTGACTGCGTCATCCGCCGGGTGATCAGAAAAACAATGACAAGTGATATCGCAACGATGGCCATGATGGTCAAGGTGACGGCTTTGGCGTTCACCATCTGTCCGGTCACGGCTTTCTTGTCGATCATATTGACCAAATAAAATTCAAATTCCGGCAGGTATTCCGAGAACACAATTCGTTCGTTCCCCATCACATATGCAGATTGATCGTCCTCTCCCTCGCCCTGATCCGTTACGACCTCTTGAAGCAGCCCCTCATCCGACATCCCGATCAATTCGGTCCTGTTGCTGGATACAATGACCCCTTCCTCGTTCAACAGCACGACGTCATTGCCTTCGCTTGTAAAATTCGCATAGAAGGGTTTAAAATTCCGGTCGCGAATGATCACGTACAGAGTGCCGTAAATTTTGCCGGTCGACTGATCAAAGAGAGCTTTGGAAGCAACGAGCATGGGCTCCTGTGCGTCTGCGCTATGATCCTCGCCGCGATAGAGCTGATATAAGATTTGCGCAGGATGAGCCATGGTTGCTTTTGTAATCGGGTGATCCTTCAATTCCTCGGCTGAGACAGACCAATACCAAGGATCGGTAGAATAACTTCTGCCATTCGCTCCAACGATCATGATACCAACGTCATAGGCGCTAAAGTTGGACTGAATCGACTTCATGCCCTCTGTCATCTGGTACGTTTTCATCGCAAGCGCCACAGCCTCCGTCTCTCCGCCTGATAAATAGCTGCGGATTGCCGCATTCTGGGCGATCATGGTGGCACCGGTTGCTATAGCGTTATTATAGGACTCCAGGTTTGACTTCATCTGGTTTAACAGCTTGCCGTTCGTGATGCTGAAGGTCTGCAGAAATAATTTTTCCGACATGCTGATGGTAATGGACAGCGTCAGGAGTGATACGGTAACGATGCTGATGAGGGTCACAAGAAACAGCTTAAGGAATAGGCCCTGTTTTCTAAGCTTGTTTATAGCATTTGCGATCATGATTCCCGTATCTCCCGCATGTCTTGTCTCCGAAACTGGCTCGGGGAGATGCCGGTCTGCTTCTTGAACACCTTGGTGAAATAACTCTGATCCGAATATCCCACGCTTGCGCTGATATCGGAAATCGTGTGTTCCGTTGTCATGAGCAGCTCCATGGCTTTTTCCAACCGAATTTTATTGAGGTACTCACTGAAACCTTCTCCGTTATACGCAGCGAAATAACTCGACAGATAAGAAGCGTTGAAGTGAAATTGCCTGGCCACCCCCGTGAGCGTGATGGGATCTGCGTAATGGTCCTGTATATATTCGAGCAGCCGGGTCATATTGGGATTCACCGATGTATTCGTCTCGCCTATCGCGCGTTCAGCTTCCTGAATAAAAGTTTCAACAACGGCGATGGCTTCTCCGGCATACCTGGCTTCGTCTATTTTTCGGAAATAATCGTATTTGGCATTCTCCAGGCTCCCAGTCTCCACCTTCATTTTTCCAAACGTGGTTGTTACGTTAAATATGAAATTCCCCAGAAATGATTTAAATTCGAAAATATCCGTACGATAATCCATCGAACGCAGGTGAACGTATTCCAAAAAACCGGAGAAGGCCTTCTGGTACTGCCTACGTTTCAGCTGCTCCATGAATTCACCCATGTCATATTCGAGATACGCATCCGGAAGGGCCGGCAAATGTTCATGTTCAATCAAAGTCCGATCCTCCAGGAAAAAGCCATATCGCATGAGTTTTAAATAATTGTCATGATAAATCTCACCAAGACTCTTAAATTCTGTGAAGCTTCGGCTGATCACGAAATGCGTCTCTTTCGAAAAATGTGCCATTTGGGAGATGAGATGCCGGAGTTCAATAACAAGCTCGTCCCAGCGTTCAGGACTTACATTGAGCAGAAAAAGCGCCGTATCGTTGATAAACTTCAACCGCATATACACGATCTCGGACAAAGCAAGCTTCTGTAGTCCTCGTTCCAGTTCGTTTCCGAAGCTCCATTTGTCACCGGAATCTTTCATATGTTTCATATCCGCCCCAAAGAACAAATACTGTCCATAAGGGAATTTCGAATCCAACACCACGGGCTCCAGCGCAGTCTCATATCCGGTCATAAGTTTCTCAATGGCTTGCAAGACCTGCCCTTCCTCTCGATCCGCGCTTGGATCATCCTCCGGCTTCATGGCGACCATTTTGGCCGTCGTCTTATTGAGGATGGATAACAGATAATCGGCTTCCAACTTCGGCTTCAGGATATAGTCCGCTACACCACTCTGAAAAGTAGACCGGACGTAATCGTACTCACTGAAACTGCTGAGCACAATGATTTCAATGTGAGGATACTTTTCCTTAACGAGCTTGACCAGTTTCTCCCCGCCCATGACAGGCATTACGATATCGGTAAGAATGACGTGAGGATTCACCTCATCCATCAAACTCAGTGCTTCAGAACCGTTAGAAGCCTCACCGACGATTTGGTACCCCTCCTGTTCCCAATTGAGCAGATGCTTAATTCCCTGCCTGACAAGCATTTCGTCATCCACGATCATGATCTTGAATATGGGTTTCATACCTGTCCCCCTTGCAGCTTTGTTACCTTTCGCATTCATACTCGTATGAATACCATTAAAAAAAAGCCCTGAGATTACCAGGGCATATCCCTTTCATACCCGCCGTGATTGCTAATGTAACCGTTTACGATTTGCTGGATCTGGCAAAATCCTCATCCGTTAATGGAAGAGAAACCTGCGCGGAAAGAATGAAGACATACTGTAATCATACACTGCAAAATACAATTAAGAAATAGATGGTTCAAAGTTCCACCATCGCCTTAATCACCTTGGCGGAAGGACGGAGCCAGCCCTGAAATTCTTGGATTAAATCGTCAAAACGGCATCGATGGGTTATGTACGGATTTACATCAATACCGCCTTCCGAGATCCGCTTCATCACATCATGGAAATCATCCCTGGTCGCGTTACGGCTGCCCATCAGCGTCAATTCCCGTTTATGGAATTCGGGATCCTGAAATGTAATGTCTCCTTGGATCAAACCTACATACACCAGGGTCCCCCCGTGTGCGACCCTATGAAAAGCATTGTTCATGGATTGTTGGTTTCCCGTTGCGTCCAAAACGATGGAGGGAAATTCACCATTCGTTAAAGCCGAAAGAACAGACGGTTTTTCTCCCGCCTGGATGGTATGATCTACCTTTGCCCAGGCTTTGCAGAAGGCTAACCGATCAGCGTTCATATCCATGGCCATAACGGTAGCCCCCAACGCTTTGGCAAAAACCATGATCCCGAGTCCGATCGGACCGGCTCCGATGACTAAAACCGTATCCTTGCGGGTCACGTTCGCCCGTTTAACGCCATGAGCCCCGATAGCAAGCGGTTCTATCAAGGCAGCCTGATCCAAGGTGAGCCCTTCCGTCCGCATCAAATGGCGAATCGGAACGGAGATGCGCTCGCGCATGCCGCCATCGATATGCACACCCATCACCTTCAACGATCTACAACAGTTTGTCTTGCCTCTAAGGCAAGGCAAACATTCCCCACAGTGAATGTAAGGAATGACGCAGACGGTGTCTCCAGGCTTCAACCCCTCTTCGTTAGCTCCGACTTTTTCAATGATACCGGATAGCTCGTGGCCGAGAATACGCGGGTACGTAAAAAAAGGCTGATTACCACGAAAGGCATGCAGATCCGTGCCGCAAATCCCGATCCGCTTGATGCGGACGATGGCTTCTCCTTCGAGCAATGGAGGCTCGGGCAAATCCTCGCGGTATTGAAATTCCCCGATCCCTTGACATACGATTCCCTTCATCCCAGCAGCCTCCTCTTCATAATCCGATGCCTTCATTGTATTCCGGACGTCCACTTGTCCAGGTCCGCCCTTGTACGGGCTCCAATATCTTCAATACTTCGGCTAAGAGGGCTTGATCCAGCGGCTCCTCCGTCCAAGCAGCATTACGTTTTATATTGTCGGGATTGGCCGTACTGACCAGCGTCGTCGGGATCTGTTCATTCGAGGTTGAGAATTGCACGGCTAGCTTCGCAATATCCGTTCCAGCTTTAGCACAATACTCAGCCGCACGTCTGCAGGCTTCCTTGATTTCCGTTGAAGCCGGATGCCAGGACGGCGCTCCTCTGGGACCGAGAAGGCCCATAGATAAGGGAGATGCATTGATGAGCCCAATTCCCTCTTCGTCAAGCAGCGGCAGCAAACCGGTAAGCGTCTGATCGTTCAAAGAATAATGGCAGTAAGAAATGATGGCATCCACTTCGACTTGGGGCAGCAGTTTTTCAAACAGCTGCAGAGGCAAACCGCAAATCCCTCCAAACCGGATTTTCCCTTTTTCTTTTAAGAGCTGGAGTGCAGGAAGGGCCTCCTCCATCACAACGGATGCGGGAGCGAACTCAATATCATGCAAAAAGAGAATGTCCACGTAATCGGTTTGGAGTCGCTTCAAGCTCTCATCCATACTGTCGATAATCCGCTTGGACGTGAAATCAAAATCATTCTCGCCATAACGGCCTGCTTTCGTTGATAGGATGAACTTATCCCTCGGTACCTGCTGAATAGCTTTGCCAAGCACGGTTTCCGCCTTCGTCAATCCGTAATAAGGGGATACATCGATCAAATTGATGCCCGCCTCCATGGCTGCGTGCACGGTGCGGATTCCCTCGTTGTCGTCGGTTTCCCGAAAGACGGAGCCTAGCGAAGAAGCTCCGAAGCCTAATACGGAAACATCCAGACCGGTTCGGCCTAACTTACGGTATTTCATGATGAACACCATCCTTTTCCAACTTATAGAATGCCTTGGCATTCAGACCGAACAATCGCGCATGTTCCCGTTCCCCCCATGGCTTCGGCAGCGCTTCTGCCAGTACGTCAACCACTTGGTCATATTCAGCCGATAGCAGGCACACAGGCCAATCGCTGCCGAACATGACCCGATCAGGACCGAACATCGCCGTCACTTTATGTACATACGCATTAAAATCTTCCTGGCTCCACCGGCGATGCTCCGCCTCGGTCACCATACCGGAGAGCTTGCAGTAGATGCGCGGAAAACGGGCGATTTGTTTCATGAAGCTCTCCCAGGGTTCGATCTGTCCGCTTCGGATCGGCGGCTTGCCCAGATGATCGATGACTCCGCGGATGCCGGGGACCTGTTGGATTAACTTCAGCAGCGGCTCAAGCTGATGACTCCGAACAAGAAGATCGATCGGAACATCATCCTTGACATATTCGTTCAATGCTTGGATGAATGAAGGCTCCAGGATCACATTGGCATCCGGCATATCCTGAATCATGATGCGAAAGCCGATAAATTTCGGGTGTTGCCGAAATCGCTCATAATGCCGGCGGTGCTCCGGATCGAACAGATCGATCCATCCTACCACTCCGACAATGGAAGAATCGCGATCCGCCAACGATAACAGATAGTCCGTCTCTTCCACAGTCGGTGCCGCCTGAACCGTTATACTGCCGTCCAATTGGTGCGAATCCAAATGCGGCTTAAGATCGGAGGGCAGGAAGTTTCGATAAAGCTCCGGAACCTCCGGCGTGATCCATTCATAATCCCCTCGCTCAATCAGCCAATAATGCTGGTGGGCATCCAATCTCATAAACATCCCTGCCTTTCAGGTGTCATGTTCGCTATCTTTATTGTACGTTCAAAATCTGTGTACAAAAATAGCTCAGGATTGCATTTTTATAACTTATTTTGATATGGTTGTTCTTATTAGAGGATAAGGAGTGGTGGTCATGACTCCCCTGCGTAAACCATTTCAAGGGGATCCCCTGTTTCCGATGGAATTGGTTTATCGGACTAAGAAAAGCCCCCAATTGGAGCTGCCCCATCATTTGCATGATCTTTACGAATTGGTTTATGTGTACCAGGGAAAAGGCACTTTCCTTATTGAAAACAAGCTGATGGAGAAGAAAGAAGGCGACCTTTTCATCATACCTGGAAACACGATTCACAGCTCTTTCCCTGACCCGGACCAGCCGATTGTTTCGAGTGCTTTATTCTTTGCGCCTTCGCTTGTCCTCGGTGCGAATGGAAGCGATTTGCAATACTCTATCCTCAGCTGCTTTGAATATGCTCAAAAAACAGGGTCCTATCGTTATGAATTGCCCAAGTCGAACCAAACCTATATCGAGGACATCCTGAAAGGGATCTCGGAAGAGCTCCGACTTGCCCAGCTGGGATTCCGTGAGGCGCTTGTACTTCAGCTGCGCTCCTTACTGCTGCATATCAATCGCTATATCAGTACCCTGTCCGCAGAACAAACGGCCCACTCCCAGATTGGCCCCGCCTGGCTGATGGATTCCATCCAATGGATTCACGAACATCTGGACCAGCCTATTGGACTAGCTGCTCTGTCGGCCAATGCAGCGGTAGACCCCGCCCATTTTTCCCGCATGTTCAAGAAGTACACCGGTTTGCATCTGACGGGTTACATCCAGGCAAAACGGATCGCCCGTGCCAAAGAGCTCCTGCGAAATCATGAGGAGTCTGTCGGGCATATCGCTGAAATCTGCGGATACGCCACGCTAACGCACTTTCATCGCAATTTCAAAAAATTGACGGGCTTGACCCCCGGAGCGTACAGGAAGCAGGCTGTTTCGCATCATTAAAGCACGCCAACAAGCACTTGCGATCATGCAAGTGCTTATTGCTTTACCTGGAACGAACGGATTCAAGAATTTCGTCCGTTGACAATAGCTTCCTCTAGAATTACATTAAATATAGTTAAGGACTTAACTATATAGGAGGCATGATCACTTTGGACGACCTGCAGCAATACGTGCTGGATTTGCCGCTGCCCACCCTTGCTTTTTTCACCCTGGTGGAGACAACGGCAAAGCTGGTCGACGTATCCGAAAGCTATTGGAAATCGCAAGGGCTGAACGGAGCCAGAATACGGATTTTGGTTGAGCTTATGAAAGAGGGAGGAACGATGCTTCCTTCCAAGTTGGCCCAAAAAATCGGTGTAACCAAGCCCAATATCAGTCTGCTGCTTACCCCCTTGGAGCATGAAGGCTTGATTCGCCGGGAACCCCATCCCCGGGACGGTCGAAAGTCGGTCATCACCATTACAAGCGAAGGTCAGCGTCTATTGATCCACAACCTGCCCGCGAACAGGCAGCGGATATCCGAAAAAATGAACGTGCTCACTGAACCTGAATTAAATCAGCTCCTGGGCCTTCTCCAAAAATTAAAGGAAGCGTAACGATATTTTTACGCCGATTTAGTTAAGCACTTAATCCGATAAGGAAAGGATGACATTCGGTGTCTATCGTCATTACAGGAGCCAGTGGACGGCTCGGCCGTTTCATTATCAAAGAGCTTCTTCACCATGTTCAGCCCGATCAAATTGTTGCTTGCGTTCGCCAGATGGAGTCTGCGGCATCATTGGAGGAGCAGGGAATTGCGGTCCGATTCTGCAACTACGATGAACCCGCCTCCCTGAAGGAGGCATTCGCCGGCGCTTCGCGCCTGTTGTTCATTTCCAGCCCCCACCCCGATGACACCGTTCGTTTGCGGCAGCATGCCCATGTGATTGAAGCCGCAAAAAAAGCGAACGTCGGCCATATTTTATACACCGGCTTCGCCTTTCCTGAACATAGCGACATTTCAATGACCCATTTGCACTTGGCTACCGAGCATGCCATTCGCACAACCGGAATTCCTTATACTTTTCTTCGCAGTGGTTTGTATATGGACTTTATTGAAGCGCTGGATTTACATGCGGCCATATCGACAGGCAATCTTCGCGTACATCCCGGATCGTGGCAGTTCAACGCGGTTACACGTTCCGATCTGGCGGTCGCCATAGCGGGGGTACTATCCGTTGAGGGCCATTCGAATAAGACTTATGAGCTTGTTGCGCCAGCCGTTTGGAGTTTCGACAATGTGGTCTCCACTCTTTCAGAGCTAACGGGCAAACCGATATCCCTATGTCCCACCAACGAGGTGCAGCATTGGATATTTAGCTTTTTAAGAAAAATCGATACGGCTTCCACTTCTGGCGATCTGGAGCATTTATTGGGCCGCCCGGTAACACCCCTGATAGAAAGCCTCCGATCTTATATCGGGGCAAGTCAGATCTAACTAACGTTTACATGTTCAATTCATGGAGCCCGATTTGTGCAAAATGTACTCTAGTACATGGGACAAAAAAAGCACAGGCTCCATGGTCTGTGCAAAATATGGTTCACTTCGCGATTCCCCTGTTCATCGCACCTTTGAAAAAAATCGCATCCTTTCATTCGGTACGATCTGTGTTCACTTACCGGTCATCATCGTATTTTTTGCGGATCGCTGCCCCATGAATCTGACTAATCCGTTGGCGTCATGATTGGCAAGGTGACAATGAACGTCGTTCCTTGACCAAGTTCGCTTTCCACTCGGATATCGCCTTGATGAAGCGACACGATCTGTTTCACAATGGCAAGCCCCATGCCGCTGCCCTCATATTTACGACTGTGAGAACGATCGGTTTTAAAGAAACGCTCGAATATACGCTTCTGATCCTCAAGAGAAATACCTATGCCCGTGTCGGATATTCGGACTGTCACGTTTTTAGTATCTTGTTTGATGCTGACGTTGATCACGCCGCCATCCTCGGAAAATTTGATGCTGTTGCCAATGATGTTCGTCCATACCTGGTTTAATTGATCATGATCAGCCGTTACTTTAACGGTCTGTAAATCAAGCTCAAAATGAATGCTGCGGGCGGTCCATTGCGGCTGGAGCGCCACAATGACCCGCCTGATCTGTTCATCCAGGCTGAGCGTGATGAGCCCCAGCTGCTGTGACTGGGATTCAAGCAAACTCAGCTTAAGCAGGCTATCGCTCATTTTGGACATCCGTTTCGCTTCAGCGATGATAATATCCAGATAACGACTTCGCTCGTGTTCTGAGAGGTCTACTTGCTTCAGTGCTTGAGCATAACCGGATATCGAGGTGAGCGGTGATTGTACTTCGTGCGACACGTTCGTTACGAATTCCCTGCGCAGCTGCTCCAGCTGCTGCAGATCGTGCATCATGTCTTCAAAGCTGCGAGCCAGCGTACCCAGCTCACTTGTTTGCTTAATATTCAGCTTGACGCTGAAATCTCCAGCTGCAATACGCCTAGTCGCTTGGGTCAGCTTTTTGATTGGCCTTACCAAGTATATGGAGGCAACGAGAATCAATAAGCTCCCTGTAATCAGAGAACTGGTTGCAAAGATCAATCCCCACTTGACAACAAAAGAGGTAGATGGGGGGGCGAGCATTTCCAAAAACATCGCTTTCGTTCCCATTTCCGTTTTCAACGGCAACCCTAAAAGAACCGTAGCAATACCATTCGGCGTGTCTTGAACAACGCCTCCTTCTATTACTTTCTTTAGTTTTTCCATCGTTACTGCAGCAGGTTGATGTCCGTTAAGTTTACCGTAAGACTGGAACTGACCCGTTGCTTCGTAAATGCGAATATAATAGGAATCGAGCTGCTTCATTTCACTGACGAACAGGTCCGCTTCGCGTAACGGAAGAGTTTTGTAAATCCGGACGACGTCTTGACCGAAGTTGCGTAAGTTGATTTGCGCGTTCTCGTTCAACTCTTCTTTGAACATCCAAGTAGACATAAAAAATGATAGGATCGTGCCCCCAATAACGGACACTAGAAATGTCAGGACTACTCGAATATATAAGGATCTGATCATTCGTAGACCTCAAGCCTGTACCCTAGCCCGCGCACCGTTTCGATCCGAAAATCAGGTGTCGTCGCAAACCTTTCGCGAAGACGTTTAATATGTACATCAACCGTTCGATCATCTCCTGCGTAATCGATTCCCCAAATCTGATCGATCAGCTGCTCGCGCGTATAGACTTGTCCGGGTGTTCCAGCCAGCTTATACAGCAATTCGAACTCTTTGAGCGGCAGCGTGAGCGACTCCGTCCCTCTAATCACCTTATAGGTCTGCCTGTCAAGAATGACGTTGCCGAACTGGATCGTCTGCGTGGAGCCCATCCGGTATCGTTTCAGCAATGCCTTAACGCGAACCGTCAACTCCAACGGATCGAACGGTTTCGTTAAATAATCGTCCGTCCCAAGTTCGAAACCCTTTACTTTCTCCCATGTTTCGCCTCTTGCCGTTAGCATAAGCAGCGGCAAATCCGGATTGGCTTTTCGAAGCTCCTTGCATAACGTCCAACCATCCATCATCGGCATCATAATATCAAGCACGACAAGATCAACGGGTGTTGAGCCATAGACGCTAAGCGCTTCCTTGCCGTCAGCGGCTTCGACTGTTGTGAATCCGTCGTTGCGAAGAAATAAACAGACGAGTTCGCGAATGTTCGCATCGTCGTCAACAACCAGTATAGTAGGCATTGCTTCCCTCTTTCCTTAATTTCAATCCTATAATGTAATAACTATTGTACTATTATATATACAAGGGTATGGAGATTGGTTTCAAATTGAACCTCGAACCGGCCTCACCAGCGAATACCTAGCTGCCGTTCTCAGGCAATACAACTTCATTCTCTCCGCGTGGTGCTTAAGTAAGTTTAATCAAGGAAGATGAACCGCTCGTGACGTCAATATGAACGGAATATGAACGAACCAAAATGGTGAATGACCAAAAAGTCGACCTATTTAGGTCGACTTTTAGTCTTAAAGTAACTTTAAGTATGTTGTAAGTTTAGCGAATTGTGAATGATTTTTAATATTCGACATGGGTTACTGGGAGGCAGCAGCTTTCTTGACGCCGCTGATCTGCCCACCATGCTGAACGACAAGCACGTCTTGTCCGATGAGCGTCGGCAATGGTGTGCCTTTGTATTGAGCGGAAGCCAGCGTACGTCCGCTATTCGTATCGATCGTTAACAGCTTGCCGTTTTCCAGTCTTACATAGGCGATGCCTTTATCTCCGAGGGACCATTCGGCCACTCCCGCTTCAAATGCATAGGTTTTATCCGGCTCGGCTTTGGAACGACTATCCGTCGGGAATCGGGAGACTACAGCTTTCTTTTGAGTTTCATCATACTTTTCAATGACATAGAAATATTCCCCATCGGATACGACATCGGATGCACTTTGATCTTCCACGAAATCCACGGGTATGTAGGACCGGGTAGACATTATTTTTCCGCTGTTCAGATTCATTTCATCGATATTGGCCGCAAATCCGGCATCGATGCCTTCGGTTACGTCACGCGTATAGAGCGATTTGTCATTCGAAAAGAGAATGTCTTGATGGTCTCCGCCGGTCTGTGTCCATTTTACTTTGCCGTTCTGGGCATCAATCCCCTGCAACCCGCTAGTGGTCAAAGCGCCATGGATGATGGTGGAGACAACAAGGATTTCTCCCGTCTGGAGTACTTTATACCCCTGGTCGCTGCCCTTCAATTTCCACTTCACCTTACCGCTTGACGTGTAGTACGCCGTCAACCCATACGCATCCCCGACATAGATCACACCGTCGGCTGCATGCAAGCTGTAGTTCACGTAGCTTTCTTTCTTTCCTGGCTGGGATTGTGTTTTAACTTTCCATTGCAGCTTACCGGTTGCAGCATTGAGCTTAATCAATCGGCCTGTCGCATCCGTAAACCATACCGATTTGCCATCCGTTACGGTCTGTGAGACGGCTGCGGCGGGATACGTCCAGCGGGTTTTGCCTGCCAAAGCGTCAAAAGCAATATATTTCTTACCAACGGTATAGAATAAGTTATTCTTAATTAATGTAGCTTGGGTGTCGATCCGGCTGGGATCTCCCAACGTCTTCGTCCAAATCGGTTTTAGGTTATGGGAAGACTTGTCCACAGCAGACGCAGCAGCTGCGACATGCTCGGACCCGGACAGAATGGTAGAGATTGGCGATGCAAGAAGCGCCACGGCCATACTGGTTACAACAAGACGAGAGACCGTTTTATTTCGAATAGTATACATGGATGTATGCCTCCTATGACTAAATATACAGATCTGACGTTGAAGATAAGAATTGAGTATCGAATCTATTCGTTAGTATGATTGTAGTATGACTTATAAGTTTTTTCAAGAACTAATTGGTTTTAAGCAGACATAAGAAATGACGCATTCGTGGGATACTCGAACCCATTAAATGCATCACCGTGGTTTAATCGAATATGAACAATTCCTCAATAGCTGCTCCCACCGCCCGTGAAATATCGATTGCCAGCTTTAGGGAGGGATTATATTTGCCCGCCTCCAGACGAATGATGGTTTCCCTGCGAACCCCAACCTTGCCCGCCAACTCATCTTGGGTCATTCCCGCTAACTGCCTGTACTTTTTTAAATTGCATTTGAATGGTTCCATGGGCATCCACCTAACAATATTTATCCAGATAATAAAAAGTTATGGAATACGTCAGAAACGTAGCTGCCCAACCCGCTGCGCTCACAATGATCATGAATTCTCTTGTTCCGAAGGAGAACATGCTGCCGATTCCGATCATAAACAGACATGCGGCCGGCACCCACATGGTGATGGACCTCGCCTTCTGGGCATTCATGTAGTACCGTTCATCCGGCATCTCCTCTGCCAGCTTCCCATGGAAATAGAAACTGAAAAAGCTAAAAAAACTAAAGTAAAACAAAAACGAAGGATCATGGGTCTTAAAATACTGCAGTCCGTTAAACCCCAACAAACCAAGCAGCCATCCGTGCTTACCAATTCGTACGTAACGCTTTCGCTGTCCCTTATACATTCCTGATTCCTCTCCTGCGGTTAAAAATCAAAGCCATCTCGATCCCCACCAACAGAGCGACCATATAAACGGCCCCCTCTATGCTTATAGCCGTGACCGCCAATAGGCACATGATGAGCGGAACGGCATATTTGCGGGGATGATGCCATAAATCGCTCTCCACCCGCCAATGGAATACGGGATGTTTCCATTCGAGCCAAACGGTCGAAATGGCGCATTGGGCGGCAAATAATACGCTAAGTACATAATACATGATTTCTACCGATCCATGAAACATATGCCAGCATGCTAAGTAGATCGTGTATATGAATAAGTTTACTGCCAGTATAAACAATCCGTATGCAACTCCGATACGTTGAAATTGGCCGGGCAGCATTTGGATTTTCCGGTGAAGCCCGCGATTGCTGGACAACAGGATGCCGATCGGCGTGTTGAAAGATAGGACCGCGAATCCGAGCGGCAGGAACGAGGCAAGTTGCATCTGCTCCAGCATAAACGCCATGAAGCCTGCAAATAAACATAAGGCGATCGTATTGTATAGATAGCTTTTATGGGAGAATAGGTAGCGCCCTAAATACCGGAGGAACGAAGCGTTTCGAATCGGCGCTGCATGGAGCTCCGTCATCTTCAAATCCTTGTAATATCGGTACGGATCCGTTCGATACAGGATGAACCATTGAAGGGTCGTGCTGATCAGCATTCCCAACAAACGCTGGGACGGGTCATGGAGCAGGCAAAGCGCCGCTTGCAGCAGCATCCAGAAACAGGCCGGCATCCTTTTTCCCCTGTTCAGCAGAGCGAATACCACGAAGGCGGTCAACCCCGCATTCAGGAAGCTAAGCAGAAATGCCAGCGCATGCATACCCGTAAATTGAGATACCGACATGTAAAAAACGAGGATGTACGAAGTCTTGGTGACCAAAGTATATAATGCTACCGCAAAAAAATAAGCTGCGTTGAACATGCTTGGCCTAAATGGAAGCATGAACGCCCCCTTCAGCTTCCTCCGGTTATCGTCCGACGATAAGGTTCTCACCACCATGCCGAACGTAAATACGGAGATGGCCGTCATGAATACATTCAAGGCTACATGGTAATCGATATCGAGGCTGCTCATCGCCGCATATAAAACAAGCAGGGCTGCGGCATGCTTCCACAAACGGTCGTAGCTTGACCCCAGGAACTTTTTGGCGAATCCATGAAATGCCGAGATCACTTGTTCAGTACCCCTCTAATAAACTCGGGATCCATGTCGCCCTGCAAAAAGGTATGACGGATCGATCCGGCTTCCAAAATGATGATGCTGTCCGACGTAAGGCATAAACTCTCCAGAACGTGGGAAGAAAACAAGATCGCCCCATGTCTCCTGTACTCGTTCATTATTCGATACAGAAATTCCGTGCTTTCGAAATCCAGTCCGTTGACCGGCTCATCCAGCAGCAGCAGCTCGGGACGCAGCGCAAATCCTGTGATCAGATAGGCCTTTCTCCTGCTGCCCATCGATAATTGGCCCAAGAATGAGTTCCTGTAATTCTGAAATTTGAATCCTGCAACGAGCCCGTCCAAGATTTCGTTACGAACCTCTTGTCCGTAGGATTGAAACACATGCCTTACATATTCCTCGAATGTAAAATACTCAAACGACTCGTCCTCCGAGAACACGGTATACCGGCTTCGTTTAAATGCAGGGCTTGTCAGCGAAGTTTCCTCGTTCTTCCACAACAGCCGCTCCAGCGAATAATGCCGGTGAATGCCGCTCAGGACATGGAGCAGCGTGCTTTTACCCGCCCCGTTCAATCCCACCAAACCTATGATCTGATGGGGGCCAATCTCCAAATTAAGATTCGAGATGACGGCGTCTGTTTCCGCACGGTACCAAGCAGCTAATCCCTTCATGCTTAATAAATGCCGCCGCTCCTCCCCCTCATTGCTTGCCGACTTTCCAACCTTTCCAGCCTGCATAAACAAATAGAACGCCTCCTGCCAAAAATAATAAAGCCAGCGGGTACGACTGTTGAGTAAGTCTCTGAATGCCAATACCGATCCAGAGCAGTCCCATCGCGAATCGAAGAATGATTTTCATCGCAAACGCCCCTTCCAAAAGTGATGTATTTGTAACTTTACGTGATAAATATATCACTTTATAATTTGAGGGTCAAATGGGATCGTGAATTGACATGCAGCAGGAAAGCTTTTACAATACGTGGCGTATATCCGTAACAAAAGTTAAATAAACTGGAGTGAATAATACGATGCAGATTCGATTGATGACCGATAAGGATATGGACAGCGTCATTGACATTTGGCTGGCCGCCTCGAAGGAGGCCCACCATTTCATCACCCCCGAATACTGGGAATCCAAGCAAAAGGACATGCGCGACGTGTATTTGCCAATGGCCGATACCTATGTGCTGGAGGAAGCGGGCGCCACGGTAGGCTTTATATCGACCGTTCAGCATGCCTTGGCCGCTTTGTTTGTTCACCCTGGCGATCAGGGCAAGGGATATGGCCGGGCTCTTCTTCAATTCGTGAAGGAACGCAGCCCTAAACTCGAGCTCAAGGTATATAAAGAGAACGGGAACGCATTTCGTTTTTATTCCCGGAACGGCTTTGCCGTCGTTGAAGAAACCATCGACGAGGATACCGGTCAGACGGAATTCGTCATGGCCTGGGAAGAACGATAAATGGCAACATGCACCTACATATTCAAACAGGCAGAAGGTGACCGGAATGGTTCGGTCACCTTCTGCCTGTATTTTTTACTGAACCTTTTGGTGTCTCAGAGCGAATATAAAGGTGAGGTCACATTAAAGGAGGAGCAAGCTTGCAAGGTTCAGACTTAATGCTTGTAAATAGATTCAATTACTTACCGGACAAATAGAGGCCGAATTCTGATAACAATGCACTTCCCACGTACGTGCCCGTGAACACGAAAACCGCAACGATGGCGACGCGCCACGATGTTTTGCGAAGATCAACCAGCCTGTCGGCAACGGAAATGCCGGCAAACGCCAAGATCGGGGTCGTAATGGACAAGAAGTTGACGTTGGCAATGGCATCCACGAACACATCGGAGATCAGGCAGCAGATTAGCGAAACGATCGATACCCAGCCGAGAACCGGGAAGTCCTGCAAGAATTTCAGCGGAGCTTTTTTCATGAGCGTCGAGATCAGAACGCCGATGAAGGAAAAAAGCCACAGCACGGCCAAGCCCGCTATCGTCCCTAACGTAATATGACCTTCGCCGTTTTTGATGAATTTCATTTGCTCCGTAAATAAGATAAGACCAACGCTAAGCAGCAGGACGAGGGCGTATTTTGCGTATTTATTCAAACCGGTGCTCATTTCTTCTCACCTCTGACCATTAATTTGTACATAAACCGCTGCAGCGGCACCGCGAGAAATACCATCGTATACGTTCCGAGGAAGCTGGTAAGCAGCTGGCTCGCAGCAGCGTATCCGTTAATGGTCTCCGTCATCTCAGGAGAATGCGCGACTAGCGCGGAAGAAGAGCCTGTCATCATGCTGGCGGAGCCGACGCCGGAGGACATGGCTAACGCTTCGATCGAGAAGCCGGCAGCAAGCATGACCGGCGCAAGAATGCTGAAGAACAGCGTGCCGAAGAGGGTGCCTATAATATAGAGGGACAGCACCCCGCGGCCTTCGTCGGAGTCGAGCGTATATTTCTCGGATATGTAGGCAAGTTCCCCTTCCCTCCCAAGTCCGAGCGTAGCGCCGATGGCTTCCCTTCTCAGGCCGAGCAGAATGGCGATCGGAAGTCCGAGCAGAATCGTACCCAGGTTGCCGATTTCCTGAATGATGAACACCCAGCCAACTTTTAATATATCTTCAATTCTGGGAGCAACGTCGGCGCCGTATCTCGCCATAAGCGGCAGCATAATGAAGATTAGATACTTGCTGGAGAAACCGACGTTCTCCTTGCTGTAAATTTTCCGCATAAAGCCTTTCCGGAATATCGACAAGCCGAGCACCATGGTGATCAAAATGGCGAATACGAGTGGGAGCAGGCTGATTTTTACGGAGCCCACCTGGATCGACTGAATGCCGATAAATTCGGCAACCGCGATTACAATGAGCACGAATGCAAGCAAATAGAGATACTGTAGTTTTAACTTCATGCCATGATGTCCTCTTTTCTGTTCTTAGTTGGAGCTAACTATCGACGCAAGGAGCTGCTCGTATTCGGCAAATGTACGACGGTAGAGCTTCGATCGATCGATACGTCCGCTCATTCGCTCCAGCACCTGGGTTAAAAATCTCGGGAACACTTCATAGATAAACTCGGGATCGATATCCTTGAAATCGTCGCCGTGGATCGTTCCCGTAAAACCACTGTAGCCGATCTGAATGCAAGGCATCATGAAGGCCAGATCGCCAATGTCTCCTGCCGCGCTGATGGCGTTATTGTTCCAAATACGGGAGATCTCCTCGTTATCCTGGAACGCCTCTAGCACGAATTCGGACAAATACCGGTCCTGAACGAACGGCAAATATCCCATCTGCGTCTTAATCTCGACCTCGCCTTGAAGTGCCAGCGCGCTGCCCTTGGCCGCATCGTCCATTTTGGAGGCCGCTTCCTTCATGTAGTCGACCGACTGGGTGCGCAAATCGCTGCCCACCGTAATCCGGTTGGGAATGACGTTTGTCGACATGTCGGATTCCAGGACGATCGGATTCATGCGAACTTTCTCACTGTCCTTCATTTGCTGCCTGCTGAGCCCTAACGCCACATTGAACAGGGTTGACATGCTGTAGGCATTTTTGGCGGAGAAAGGATCGAAACCCGCATGGGTTGCTTTTCCGGTAAACGTATAATGCTTGTATAGGAATCCAGCCAGGTCGCAGTTGATTTCGATCGTGCGCTCTGCAAACTCACCACCCATGGCGTGTACGCATAGTCCGATGTCGATATCGTCGAACACGCCGAGTTTCATCGCTTCGGGTTTCCCTCCGTAATAGGAGATCTTACCGCTGGCAAGCAGCTCGTCCCTATAGGCGAGATCCAAATACTCCTCAGCAGGAATGAAAATAAACGTTAGACTATAATCAAGGGCTTCGTACGCCTTTGATTCAACATAATGTTTGTACAAAGCCAGTGCGATCGCCACCTGCGTATAATGACCGCAATTGTGTGCCGCTCCCGTCTCCTTATCCGATTGCCAATGCGTTGGAGCGTAAACGGCGTCCAATTCCGCAATAAAAGCGATATTCAGCGGCTTGCCGCTGCCGAGGGTTGTCCGAAGCCCGGTTGTACTGAATGATTGCAGCTCGATACCCGGATTCACCTTCTTCAAAAAATCGGTCACGGTTTGATGGGTCTTAAATTCCTTGTAGCCAAGTTCGGGGTTATCGAATATGGTCCGTCCAACGCCTGCAATTTCTTCGTACTGTTCTTTAAAGCTCATAGCTGCCTCCTTCTTGATGAAAATAATTCTTATGTTATTTTAATTCTCTTAAATATGTCAATAAAAATCACGTTATATTATTTTTCTATAAAGGTAATCAGAATTTGATATAACTCGATCTTTCCACAGCCATGATTAAAACAGCCAACAGCTTAACGCCTATTTTCTACCATTATAAAAAAATTACACCTTTTTTTCTGTAAAGCGTTAAAAACATCTGACTTTATTTTCAATGTAAGAAAAGTGAACAAAACACGTTAAAAATTTTCAACCGAGTTATGACTCTAACCCAAGCTGCTGGCCCTGCTGTATCTTGGCGTAAAAAACATTCACCTGGGGCCGACGCTCCCTCCCTTCCTCTAGCCAAACGTGGCCGAAATTCTCGTCGACAAGTTCGGAATCGGCGGCATTACAAATGTGGAAGAGGATATGAAGAGATTGCTGGGCACGTAAAAGAGCTTTCGTCCAAGAAAGACCGTCAGGGGAGTTTGCCCTGACGGTCCTTTTTGAGTTTGGAGGATATTCGAGATTTTGCATTCGTGTCTCTGCGTAGTTTTGTTGTAGCCGCATCTCTCGCATTTCCCGATAAATGAACGATTTAGAACACGCCTTCCGTGGCGATTAACGGACGCCTAAGCAATTCCCATCCGGTATTGGCGGATATAAAAGAGGCAAGCTCCCAGCCCATTCGGTAATGCGTCTGATAACCGGGATGATATCGGCCGCCCCATCCTTCCACCTCTGGATGAATCAGTCCTAAATCCACTACAAACACCTTGCTATTTCCACTTTGATTGAAATAGGTCACCACCTTATTCACACTCGCAAGATAGTTGTTATTCATGGTTCCAACACAGCAAAAGATATAGGGATCGTTATACTTTTCCAGGATAACCCGGATGAATTCAATATAAGCGGCAATATATGCCTCATCATCAATTGGCGTAGAATAATCGTTTTGGCCCAAATTAATGACAATTCCATCAGGAATATACCGGGAAAAGTCCCATGGCGCCGTCCCTTTGCCGAGCGTCCCGAAAAAATGTTCCGGCAATCCTTGTTTGTTCCCTACCGCATCCTGCCAAACGCCAATCCCGCAAATGGCCATCGTATGATATTCCGCATTCAACATTCTGGCGCTGATCCCGACATAGGACATGTATCCGTCGTCAAGATGCGGAGCTTCAGCAAGCACATGCGGATGGCCGATCCCTGCTCCATCCGTAATGGAATCCCCAAAGTATTCAAGCCGGAGTGGTTTTGCCGCGGGCGGGGCAAGGAAGCTTCCGCCGTCAGGCAGCGAAAAATGATGAAAGGCAATACTTCCGGTCAGAATCCCCGTTCGCTTGTGGATCTCTAAAGTGTGTTCACCGTCCGGCAGCCCCTGTTCGATTATGTATTCATGAACCCCCTTCTTCAGATTGATCCAATTACGTGCGACACCGTCCACTACGATTTCAACGTAATCCTGGCCGTCGGAATCCTCAGCCGTCATCGAGATGGCCGTACCTCGGAAGGCAAGAAACACAGCGCTGTTGACCCATCCGCATTTCGGATTCTCTTTCTCGGTCAGATGGAATCTCCCCATCAGCCTGGCAAATTTGGTAAAGCTAAACTCCAACATCATCCCCCCCTCAGACTCGAAGTCAAAAAGTCGAATTTCAACACTTTTATTTTGCCAAGAAGGCGTCGACCTGACGCTGCAGCTCATTCTGGATTTTCGTGAGCACCGCTTCGCCTTCCGTTTTGAACTTGGCGAAGTATTCATCTGGATCAAGTGCCCCGTTAAATAATCCACTATAATATTTGGCTTGGATGGTCGCGAACTGGGCCACTTCGTTCTTTACTGGCGTCGGATCGAAGGTGAAGCCGGTCATGATGTCCTTCGTGAAGTTGTCAGCTTGCGTAATGAATTGTCTGTACTCTTGAGTCTCTTCGTCAGTACCGACCCACTCCCGCTCTAACGTGGGATTCAGCATAAGCTGGAACGAGACGATGCCGCCATCGTTGTTCAGCGTGTCATATTGGTGCTCGCCGACTGATTTCCAGTTCACACCTTCAATGCCGTGCTCCAACAGATCGTAATTTTCCTGCCGGTTCGCCCAATCGAGGAACATCATCGCACGTTCTTTATGCTTGCTCGTCTTTACAATGCAGATGAAATTATCCATCTTGAAATTGGAAAAGTTCTTTCCGGGGGTTAGATCAAACAGACGAACCGCTTCCAGTTCTCCGCCCGGCACGACCTGCTTTAACTGGTCATTGTACGCTTTGGGAATGCCAAAGGTCATTTGGGGCGTGGCCGCTACTTTGTTTTGGAGCTGCATTTCTCCCGGACCGCTTTTATTCGTCAAGACGTCCTGCGACATGATTTTATCAACAAACAGCTGGTGGACATCCTGGATATTGGACCAGATCTTAGGTTCCTTGGTTTCGAAGAAATTGTAGACCTTCCCATCGTTGCCCTTGTAATACAGCATCAAGCTGGCTCCCGCAAAATTTGTCGGGCGAATGTTGACGCTGGTATCGTCCCGGATCAGCCAGTTGACCCAGCTGTAGGTGACGTCGTCCGCGCCAGCAAGGAGCGGGGTGATCCCAGAGTTACTGTCGCGAACGGCATAGAGATAAGCTTTTAGATCCTCATACGTCTTCACGGGCGGCAGATTCAGCTGCTCTCTCAAGTCCTTCCGGATGAAGACCGACCTTTCCTGGGTATAGGCGCTTCCCAAAGGAACGCCATAGATGCTGCCGTTGATTTTGTTCGCTTCCCACATTTGTTGCGGTCTCGTCTTTTTCACGTTGGAGCCGTATTGGTCCAGAAGCCCGCTTAATTCCTCGTAATACCCCTGCGCAGCCATCGTTTCCAGATGCAGCCATGGGGCGTCGAAAATCAAATCCACACTCTCTCCCGAAGCCAGCATAACGTTGGTCTTCTGATTAAGATCGGCAAAGTCGATGAATGTAAATTTAACCTGTGTATTGATTTCGGCTTTTAACCTCTTGTTGACCTCTTCCAGCACCTGCTCGAAGTTCGCCTCCTTCGCCCCCGGAATGACAACCTCCAAAGTGACCGGCTCGAGGGACGGATCGCTGGTTTCCCCGGAATCTTTGGGCGCGGAGGCGTCCCCGCCGGATCCGGAGCACCCGGACAAAGCGATTGCCAGTCCGAGCAGCGCCGTCACCATGAACTTGCGTTTTGATTTGGCCATGTACATGACTCCCTTCAAATAATCAACTTATATATCCGCGGCTGGGCCAGTCTATATCGATACGCTCGGCAATCCGCGTAAAGCCCCAGCCTCAGCCTTTCACCGAGCCGAGCGTCAGACCTTTGACGAAATATTTCTGAACCATCGGATAGAAAAATATAATCGGACCGATCGTCAGGCATACTGTAGCCAGCTTGACCCCTTCCGCCGGCGGCAGCGTCAGTACGTTTCCATGATTGAGCGACGTGAGCTGCATCTGCGACATGAGCTGCCGAAGAAGCAGCTGGAGCGGGTACATATCGCTGTTATCAATAAACAAAAGCGACAGCCACCAATCGTTCCAATATTGCAGTGCGTAGAACAAGCTGATCGTTGCTATAACCGGCGTTGAGATCGGCCTAATAATTTTGAAGAAGATCGTCCACTCTCCGGCGCCGTCCATGTTAGCCGATTCGTTCAGCTCATAAGGCAACGAGCGATAGAACGAGACGAAGATAAACGCAAAGAACGGATTCATGACATAGGGGAGCACAAGCGCCCATAGCGTGTCTTTCAGATGCAGCCACTGAACGACCAGAAGATAGAAGCCGACGAGCCCCGAGCCGAAGACCATCGGCACATAGGTCATGAACGAGAGGAAGCCGCTGTATCGGTTCTTCGGATGGGCCAGCACGTAAGCAAACAACGCAGTGACAACGAGGCCGATCACGGTTCCGATGGCTGTTACTGCAATGGTGACGCCATAGCTGGTGAACATTTGCTTGCCTTGAAGGAGGAACCGATATGACTCCAACGTGAACTCATCTGGCCAGACGGAGTATCCGTGGAGCGCCAGGCTTCGGGTGCTGGCAAACGAATTGATGACCATGAGCCAGAACGGGAACAAACAAACCAGCGCAAATAGAATCAATAACAGCCCGAACAACCATATCGCCATTTTATCGGAGAAACCGCTTGTCCGTCGGATTCGTGCAGACGGAATCATAGCAACCGGACGATTCATATGAAATTCACCTCCCTTTCATTTCACGAAATTAAAATAACCTGGAATCCTTATCGATTTTCCGAACCAGTGCATTAAACGAAACGACGGCGATAAGCCCCATGATAGACTGATAGAACACGATAGCCGATGACATGCTAAAATTGCCAAGCTGCCTTAACGCCCGGTACGAATACGTATCGATGACATCGGTCGTCGGGAATAGAATCCCGTTATCCCCGATAATTCCGTAGATCATGCCGAAATCCCCGTAGAAGATCCGTCCGACTCCCAAGAGCACGAGGATAATCATTTGCGGCTTCAGCAATGGCAGCGTAATGAATTTCATCTGCTGCAACCTCGTGGCTCCGTCCAGGCGGGCGCTCTCATAATAATCGGCGGAGAAACCGGTAATGGCAGCAAGCAGAATGATAGAGTAGTATCCGGCACTCTTCCAGATTCGTGTCAAAGTTAGAATAATCGGCCATACCCATGGGGTCTGGTACCAATCGACGGTGTGAAGTCCGCTCATATTCAGGACACGGTTAATCAAGCCGTCCGTATTGTTGAAAAGAATGAACGTCATATACCCTACGACAACCCATGAAATAAAATAAGGCAGGAAAACGACGGATTGGATCGTACGCTTAAACCATTTCAGGCGGATCTCATTCAAGAAGAGTGCAATGATAAGGGCAAAGGCCAACTCGAAAAGAATGAACATCGCATTTAAATAAACGGTATTGACCGTAACTTGAATCCAATCCCGATTGGAGAAAAAGAAGCGAAAGTTGTCCAGCCCCACCCAATCGCTGCCCCATATGCCCTTGCTGATCCGAAAGTCCTTGAACGCCAGCAGGTGTCCGGCCAGAGGAATGTAGGAGAAGACAACGAGAAAGATGATTCCCGGTATCGCCATCGAATACAAGTTCCGATTCTTTACTAAATCCTTCAGCATTCTCAATTTATAGTATCACTCCATTCGATCTGGTCTGTCTGATGTGGCCATACCCTGACCATATTTATTATGTGCGGAAGGAGGACTTCGGAATAGTCCTCATTGTGTCACAAGGGGTACTGAACTTTAGGATTGGGCGATAATCCGGCTTCCGGGATCATCTTAATTTCTACTTTGTCAAAATGAGGACTTCACACAAAGGTCAGGATATGATTGAGTAAGGAGGTCCCGGTTCGTATCTTCTATCGAGGCAGTATAGATCTACCCTTAAACCGTCAATCCATCAGCAAGGGGTGCTGGCATTATATGAAGATCAAACCTATATTACAGAAGACCTATTTTCGGACCTTTCTATTACTAACCACTGTTCTGATCTGTTCCATTATTCCTTTCGTCTATTTACTGTCTGCGGAATTCGCAAAATACACCATGCTGGAGGTGCGCAGCAATTCGCAGAACGAAGTCGACAACCTGGCTTCGAAGGCCGAAATGATTCTCGGCAATTTGAAAGCTTACGGGCTCAGCATGTACGCCGATCAGAATATTCAGAACTGGTTCTTCGATGCAAGCAAAGATCCGCTCATCGACCATGCTGCGCTCGTCGCCCAATCCAACTTCATGTCCACCGAACCGCTCATCCAGCGATCCTATCTGATTAATTTGAAGAACGATCTTATCGTCGATTCCAAAGTCGGAATCGTCCGCACTGAATCCTTTGCCGACCAGAGCATGCTGGAGCGTGTAAAATCATTCCACCGCCAATATTTGCGCTTCTTTCATCATTCGCTGGATGGCTCTGACTCCCTGGCCCTTATTCTGCCTGCAACCCCCGAGAAGCCGTCTGACTTCTATCTCGTACTCCTGATTGATAAACCGCTGCTGTCGAAGCTTCTGTTCGGCCAAACGGTCTCCTCGGAGCAAGACATTCGGATTCTCGACAAGGATGGGTTCGTCCTGTTAGGCGCGTCCAATCCTGTACTGAACGAACAGCTTTATCAAGCAGGGCGGGAGCAGCAGAACAGCCATTTTCAAGTTCGGCTGCCGCATCAGAAATGGTTCGTCAATACAGCCAAGCTGACTACTGAAAATTGGTCCGTATACTACTCGACCGAGTATCATATTTTGACGCGCCATATCTCCTTATTCCAGCAAAAATTGATAACGTATACATTGCTGCTATTGGCAATCCTCTCCGCGTTGTTCTTCTGGAGTTCTCGCCGTTCCTTGCGTTCCATCACCTTCTTGTCGGAAAAGCTGAGGGGAAAGGTTGCATTCGCCAACTCCACGTCTGATGCCAAGCCGGATATTCAATGGATCCACGACGGCATCGATATGCTGCTGAACAATGTGGAGCAGCTTCATGCATCCATGAGAAACCAATCCGAGCTCGTTCGAACGGAGTTTCTCGCCCAGTGGATGCTGCACGGGACGCCGGGTACCAAGAGCTACGAATATATTCAGACCCGGACCAAACTGGCCTCCTGTGAAGTTTTGTTTTTGGCCGTTCTTCGGATCGAAGCCTATACGGTCTTTTGCGAACGTTACGATTTCCCTTCCCGGAAATTGATGAAGTACGCCATACGCAATATTAGCGAAGAAGTGATTGGCGCAGGTTCTTATGCGGCCGAAGGCTTGGATATGGGTGGCGACCACATCATTCTGGTCGTTGGTGGCCCTGCATCGGGCGGGCTTCAACTTCAACGTCTTCTGGAGGAGACGCAGATTCAGGTGGCACGCATCCTGAACGTGGATACAACCACCGCCGTTAGCAATGCTTATGACTTCGGCGCCAATATCCGAAACATCTATGACCATATCCACGAATTGACGAAGCTGCGATTTCTTAACGGAGAGAAGCAAATTTTTCTGGAGAGTGATTATGAAGAGTTTATGGCAGGGTATCCTTCTGCGTCTGAGGCGCTGGAGACAACCGAGATCATCAAGTCGATCCGTCGCGGCCGCCCGGAGACCGCCGTCGTTCTGCTGCATCAGCAGATGAAGCACGTCCATGAGCTGCCTTATCGCGACTGTAAGCTTAACCTGACCTACTTTACCTACGATCTGCTCAAAAACTTTAACAAATCCAGCGTCCTGCACGAGATCAGCAGCATCCACCAATTGCTTGAGCGGTACAGCACGCTGTCCGAGTTTCAAGCATGGCTGGAGAGCATCGTCACGATGCTTGCGTCCGAGACGGAAGTTCCGAAATCTTCAAGCCGCAAGGAAGAGATCGTCTTGGAGATTAAAGAATACGTGGACAACCATTTGCAGGATGCGCAATTGTCGATCGAGCAGGTAGCCGACAATTTTTCCTTCTCCGTAAGTTATATCCGGCAGTTATTCAAAGAGGTCATGAACGTGTCATTGTCGGAATACATACTTCAGGAACGAATCGAGAGAGTGAAAGAGAAACTGATCTCCAGCCAGCTCTCGGTGCTCGAGATCGCAGATCAATGCGGCTTCATATCCAAAGGGCATTTTTTCTCCGCATTCAAGAAGTTCACGAATCTCACTCCGAAGCAGTATCGGGAAATCCACGCGGACTCCACTGGTAAAAATATCGCTCCTCCCAGCTTATCATGGAGAAGCGGCAGCTAAGGACGCTGTTCCCCATGAGCAGACTCAAGCCGAAAAGGACCTCTCCTGTAAAGCCCTACAGCACTTTATGGAAAGGTCCTTATTCGGTTATTTTAAGTGGTCTGGCGCTCTATTGACCGGTTGTTCCTTGAACCGGCTCAAGCCCTAGCTTCGGATTCGCCAAGTCGAGTTTATACATGATTTGATTGTAGTTATACCGCGGCGTTGGGACATGATTCGTGAATGTATTCGTATAGGTTCCTTCGAAATAGATGACCCGGCCGCCGTCCTTGTTGAAGTGCTTATGCTGGGCTACGTTATAAAAAGTATAGTCGTTATGCGTAACGATATGCTTGGCATTGGTCCAAGGACCTTGAGGCGATGGTGCTTCCGCGTACCAGACTTCCCCAAGTACCGATGTCTTGCCTAGTACCTGCTGCGCGATCATCACGTAACGCTGCCGATATTCATTCCATTCAATGGAGCTTTGGGCGATTTGAACGTCTTCACCAGTATCGATATCCTTCAATTGATAATAATGCGGGTCATCAGCGTTTATCAGGCCTAATTGGATCAGCTCTTTCTCTTGTTCTTGGTTGAGCGGCTGAGTGTCCTTTTTCCAGCCCCATACAAGCTTGCCATCCGCATCGCGTTCCAGCGACGTTCCAGCCCCGTTGTATGTCGTTCCCGGCGTCAGGCAAGTAAACGATTCGTATTGGGTATAGTCGATGATGGCGTCATAGCTGGCCGCAACGCGCAAATTCGGAATTCGGTGTTCGGTAAAGAGCCAGTATCCCTTACCACCCTCCTCGTAGTAGGTCGCCTGTCCGCCTGGATGACGCCAGTCGTCTTTGGAAGGGAACTGGACAACTTGTTCAAATTCCTTCGTCTTGTCGTTAAAGGCGAGAATGCCGAAGGCGGTGGGTTCAGGATTGTGCGTGCTGTAGCCCGCAAGCAGACGCTCCTGCCCGGCGCTGTCCTTGGCGGTCATCAGACCGAATACCCAGGCTATGCCTGCACCATCAGGCAGAGGCGGCACCAAACTTTTGACGAAACCGTCTTGATTCGTAAAATAGTCCAGATTCACCCCGACATCCGGGTCCAGTCCCCCTTTACTCGGAAGCTCGGAAGTCGCACCCGTCACGCGGAAGTTCCCCAGCGGATAGGCCGGTCTGTCCGTATCGCCCCAGAACCAGTACAGTTTATTGTTGTACTCGATCGTCTGCACGGAATCCTGTCCCATGACCAAGCCGTTGATCAGCGGCTCCTTAATGGGTGGCTTCTGGCCAACGAGTAAGCTGTCGCGATAAATGCCTTGGCCTGTCAGCCGGTACAGCCGCTCTGCAATGTTGATCCGATTCATCTCGAGCGTAATCATGCCCCCGGGTGTGATCTGTATGGCCTGCCCCCGGTTGCCGAACATGTCGGCGGGGATGTCGTAGCCGTCACTCGACATATGGAAGAAGACCGTCTGATCCATCAGACCTGGCTCGTCGAATGCCACAATACCGGCACTGTCCGTATAATACAGCACACTGTTCGTCGTCTTCAATTGGACATGAGGAATGCCCCTGCCTGTCTCGGCATCCACGACCTTGATCATGAATGGCTTCTGGACCTTTATCTTCTCGCTGCTCCCATCCTGCTCGGCGCTGCTTCCGGCCGCCTGCGCTGCCATCGCGGCCCCCGGTGCCGTCATGGCCATCAGCAGGATGCACGTCCATATCCCCGCACGTTTCCATTGTTTCATTTTCATTTCTCTTACCTCCCGACCTTTATCGTTTTGATAAAAAGAAATCGTTGCATTGACCGATACCGTCTGTTCAAACCATATCTACAGCCATGGGTACGAAATAACTCTGGATGCGTTTGCTATCGCGGTCAAGCAATCGAAGTGAAGCTAAAGCGGCATCGCTTCTCCGTGGATGAACTCCTCAATAACCACCTCCTTTCGCAGCATGGAGGGCAATGTTCGAGATCGAGCAATAAAAAAACGTCTATCAACGTGAATTTTCAATGAAGCCAGACCACATTTAGCGGAAGTTTTTCTTGCGATATGAGGAAGCCCCGTCTCGAAGCTTATAATGTAAGCGAATACATTACTCTTTGTGAGTAACAGCCGCTCAAGCTCGCGCGGCTGTTCTCTGTGTAGAAATGTCTTTCGAACCCATAAATCTGCTGATGAGGAATTATTCCAACAACTAAGACAGTTGACGTCAGGAGCCAATTCGCATGCGCGACCAATCGAAGCCGATGGCATCCAGCAGTGCGCGCGCAATTAGCAGATGACCCGTCAAGCTCGGATGCACCCGGTCGGACGCCAGCGCAGTAGGATGCACGTAGTCGAAATGGCTGGCGAAAGCGGCCTGCGTATCCACAAACAATGCGCCTACCCGCTCCGCAACCCTCTTGGCTGCGCGTCCGAATTCATCCATCCGGCTGCGCATACGATCTTGGTCGTTCGGCTCCAGATAGAACGGCGTCATGATCACGAGTCCTTGCAGACCGGGCAGCGCTGAACGCACTAATTCTTCCAGGGTCTGCTCATATTCTTCAAGGCTTACATGCGACTCCGGAATCGCAGGTTGGTCGAACTGCCGCCATACATCGTTGATGCCGATCATGACCGTTAACCAATCCGGCTTCAGATCCAGCACGTCCGTCTGCCATCTGGCCTGCAAATCCCGAACCGTATTGCCGCCGATTCCCATATTCGTCACGCGAATAAAGAGCTCGGGATATGCCGCCTGCAGCATCCCGTCTACGAGTGCGGCATACCCTTTACCGACGCCCTGGAACAGCCCTTCCCCGTATGGATATTTACGCTCGCAATCGGTGATCGAGTCGCCAATCATGACCAGGCGTTGTCCTTCTTTCAGCTTCATCCCTTGTTCCTCCCATTCAATTGGAGTCGAATCGTCTTCACCTCGAACGGACGGAACTGAAGTTGTACGTTTCCGTCCTCATGCGGCAATTCCGCATTCTTTTCCTCCAGCATATTTGCTTCATAAACGACCTTAACGGACAGCCCAACGTGAAGCTCGCACGCTACGGAGGCTCCCTTGCTCTCGTACAGACGGACGATCCAATCGCCCGATCCGTCTTCGGCAAGCTTGACCGTCTCCGCGATCACATTGGCTTGATCGATGCAGAGCAGCGATTGCTCCTCCCGGCTTCCTCCAGACACGAGGCTGACAGGATAGTTCAGCTCGTAGGCTTCCCGCACGACAGGACTGCCCAGGAACGCGCCGTTCCAGAACGTAAATCCATATGTAAAATGATGTGTCCCTTGATCGGACGTCTCATCCGGCCACGTCGGAGCCCGAAGCAGCGTTAGGCTCATCGTGTTGTCGTTGACGGAAATCCCGTATTTGCAATCGTTCAGCAGCGCGAAGCCGCGATTCGCTTCAGCAAGCGCCGACCACTTATGCTGAACCACTTCGTAACGATCCGCATCATGCGGACGCGAAGCATGATTCGGCCTCTTGACGTAGCCGAACTGAATTTCCTGCAGCGACTCGTTCGCATGAACGCGAACAGGGAAATCGACTTTTAGCAGCTTGTTCTTCTCACGCCAGTGAATCGTTGTATGGAATTCCACCCGGCGGCTGCCGGCACAAAGCCGGATATCCTGGATCAGGGTCGATTGGTTCAGTTCGCGCTCAACCCGAATAATCGCGAAGAGCGGGCCGTTCGCGGTAACGGATACCTTGGCGCTTGTTTTCAGCTCGATGGGTGCCAAACGGTAGCGCCGATCGATCTCCCAAGCATCGAAATCCGAATTTTGATCCCGGTACATCCGCATGACGTTGCAGCGATCCGCCGCCCATTCCGTGCCGGTCTCCTTGTCAAAAATACGCGTAAACTCGCCCTGTTCGTTCATTTCGAGCACGATCCATTCGTTCTCCATATGCGATTCCGTTGCAAGGACTGCAGACACGGCAGAAACATCCGCCGTTTCCGGTCCCGCCTTGTATGTCGACCAGCCCATGGAAGGAGCTTCTACCTCGGCATAGCGAACGCCTTCATGTAGTTGCACCGGCATAACCGCTCCATTCCCGTCCGCAATTCCGTGGACGCCGGCAGGCAGCGCGACCAGTTCTCTTCTCGGCCAGGACAGGGAATTAAAGACGGTAACCCGGGAGACATCGTCGTCCGTGAGCGCATCTCTTGCGTCTGAAGCCATGTCATATACGTTCTGATTCAATTCCTTCAGCTCAAGTTGGGCTTCCTCATGGACACGATGAATGGATGAGCCCGGCAGAATATCGTGGAATTGGTGCAGCAGCAGCACCTTCCATAGTTGATCCAGATCCTCGTAAGGGTAATTCCGGTTATACAGCAGCTCCGCGGCAGCCCCCCAAAGCTCAGCCTCGCGGAAACCGATTTCTGCCTTTCGGTTCAGCTTTTTGATGATCGCTTGCGTCGTATACGTCCCGCGGTGAGCGGGATAATAGAGCTCTCCTACGTATTTGGCATCCGGAATGCCTTTTTCGATCTGATCCTCAAAAAATTCGATCGGCGAGCCATGCTTCGTCTTGGGAACGCCCTCCAAATTGCCGAGCCTGCGCATAAACTCGAGATCATCCCGATTGGAGCCGCCACCCCCGTCGCCGTGCCCGAACTGGGTGAGGCGCGTGGAAATACCTTCAAGCTGGACTCGATCGCTCCACTGATGAATTAAGAACGACGGGTTGATCCGAATCGGGTAGTAGTCGCCGTAGTTCATCAGATGCGTCAAAATTTGCGAGCCGTCGATTCCTTCCCACATGAACGTATTATGCGGGAACGGGTCCGCTACATTATCATAAGTACCGAACAATTTTGTAGACGCGAAATAATGGATCCCGCAGCCCTTCATGATTTGCGGCAGGTTTCCGGAATAGCCGAATACGTCAGGCAGCCACAGCATCTCGTTGTCCACGCCGAATTCATCCTGGAAGAACCGCTTGCCGTGCAGCGCCTGGCGGATCAGGCTCTCGCCGCTGGGCAGATTCGTATCAGGCTCCACCCACATGGAGCCTTCGGGAATGATCCTTCCTTCCTTCACCGCCTGTTTGATTCGCGCATACAGCTCCGGATACAACGTCTTGACCAGCTGGAACAAATACGGCTGGCTCTGGGTGTAAGTATATTCCGGATATTCGTCCATGAGCGCCAGCTGATTGGACAGGGTCCGCGCAATCTTCCGCTTCGTCTCCGCGATCGGCCACAGCCAGGCGACATCCAGGTGGGACTGTCCCATCAGGTACAGGGTCGGCGCCGTTGAACCGTTCACGCAGGAGAGGAGCGGCTCCATCAACTTCCGGCACTGCTTTGCGTTCTCACAGAGCGATTCCTGACGCAGGGTCAGATCAATCGTCGCGAACACCTGAGTCAGACAACGATCAATCTCCGCAACCCGGAGGGATTTGGCATCCAGATGATTGCGAAGATCGTACAAACACTCCAAATCGATGAAAAACTGGTAGACTTCCTCTTCCAAAACGCAGAGCTGCGACTCTCCGAACGTCGGCTGAGAATCCGCATGGCCGGCGTACGCCTCCGCGACGATTTCAAATGCCTCGCCGGCTTTCGCCGAACGGGTTAAAGTGACGTAATGATGGTTAAGGTCCTTTGCGCCGCTCACGATACCGTTTATGTATACGGTCGCTTCAGATCCAAAATCAAGCATGGCCACAAGCCGCTTGCCTTCAGCCTCCTCGGGAACGATGACGGCCCCACGGAACCAGCCGTATCCCCAATTTTCTCCCCACCGTTGGCCCGAAGCGAAACTCTCAAACGGTTGTCCATCCATTTCATGAATGAACAGTTGTTCCATGGTCGTAAAACCGGAAAAATCGATAGAAGAGAGCTTCGTCATCATAAATGGATCTCTTTTGTTTAGCAGCTTTTCCACATGGAATAATATCTCTTTTTTTTCACTCAAGGTTTCTCACATCCTATGGTTTCGTTATCTATGATCCTATCGCCTTGCGACATACCGCCCCTCCACAGCGGCCATCCAGCGGAGGGACGTTTTCTATTCGTTTCCTAGAGCTCTTTGTGCAGCATCATTATAGATTTTCAGCGCTTCATCAATGCTGCCCATTTTATTGACCTTATCGATGAATGCCTGCCAATTGTCGAAGCTGTTCTTGCCTGCTACAAATTTGGCCTGTTCTTCCGTAACGAACGTCTTGATCGGGTTCATAATTTCCGAGATTCGCTGGCTTTCACTGCCCGTGAGTTGAATCGACGGCTCGCTCAACCAGGAAGGAACATAGTCGTTCTCGGGCATGGGCAGACTCGTCAGGAATTCCGCCTTCTCAATCGGCACCTCTTCATATTTGCCGTTAAATACCGTATAATCGGTCGCGGCAAAATCCACGAACGCTCTTGCATCGCTCACCATCTGCAAGCCGGGGTTATGGTTTCGGCTTGCGCGCATGCCGTATTTATCGCCCTCCAACCAGGGATCCTTGGCCGTTTTCAGCGAGTCGACAAAGGTCGGAACGCCGTCTTCCCCGATCGTATAGGTCGTGCCCTCGATTCCCCAAGTGATGAGCTGGATCATTTCATCCGAATATTGATAATCGATGAATTTGATCAATTCTTCAGGGTTTTTAACTTTCGAGCTCACGCCGTAGACCCCCCAGCCCAGGTCAGGGGTATTGCCGTTCACAACCTCCTGCCAGGCTTTTCCGTACTTCGGATTGTCGGGATACAGCGAAACCGCGAAAATCTTCCCGTCGTTGGCCGTTCTCGTGTATTCAGCCGGCGTCGTAAACCACTGCGTCAGCCACATGAGGTTGTCGCCGTTCAGCGCTTTTCTTTTCAGCGTATCGTCTGTATCAATGGTATACTCCGGATCTAACAGCTTCTCCGCATACAGCTTATTCGCAAATTGGAGCGCATCTTTATATCCTTCATCCAGAACTCCGTATACGTATTTCTCGCCGTCCCAGAAAATTTCATCCCGCATATGGTTCGCGGAGAACAGCGATCTCAAGCTATTCCATTTGGTCGCAACGGGATATTTATCGGGGTAGAGCTCTTTAAGTTTTTTGGCAGCATCATAAAATTCATCGAGCGTTTCCGGAATTTTGATGTTATTGGCCTCGAACACGTCATAGCGGTAAGCAGACGTATTCTGGATGAGCATGCCGCGATCCTCCGGGAATCTGGGCGTGGAGGTTTCTTTAAAGGTGAACATGTTGCCGTCGGCATCCGTCACCCGCTTCATCCCGTTCTTTACCTTGCTAATGTAGTTCATATAATTCGGCATTAAATCTTGATACTGGCCCAACTCGAGCAGTTGGCCTTGTTCGGCCATTTCGGTCGTATCATAGAATAACGGCGTCACGAAGAAGTCTGTCAGATCGTCGCTCGCGATCATAAGCTTGACCTTCTCGTCATATTCGGAAGAAGGAATATAGTTATATTCAATTTCTACCTTCTTGCCCATATAAGCTTCCATGCGTTTGTGCCATTCCTTGCCCACCAGACTATTCGGATTATCCACGCCGTTTGCCGGCAGCGTGACCGAAAAGCGCATGACTTCTTGATTCTCTTCATGGGTATCGGATGTTTTGGAATTATTCGAACATCCGGAAAAAACCATCAGTAGGGCCAAGCCGAGGACAAGCATTTTTGCCAATTTGTTCATTCCATTTCCCCCTAATTTGCACAATGAACCGCTTCTTCAAATCTGCTATTCATTACAGGTCACGACTGCGCACGCAGCTTGCTTACACCGCCGCATCCGCATTTTTAGCCTTTGATGGAGCCGACGAATATCCCTTTGGTGAAATGCTTCTGGAAGATCGGATAAATACACATGATCGGAAACATGGTAATAATGATGACGCTCATTCGTACCGCCTTGGGATCAAGCGTTTCCCCCGGGGCATTGATGGCGACCGCGCCGCCTCCTACCCGTCCTTGAATCGCTGTCGTATCCAAGGTAAACAGGTAGTTTCGGAGCACCATCTGCAAGGGATACTTATCCTGATCTCGCAAATAAATCAAAGCCTCGAACCAACTGTTCCAGCTTCCGACCAGCCCGAATAGAGCAAAGGTTGCAAACAGCGCTTTCGACAACGGCAGTATGATCCTGAAGAGAACCACCAAGTCACTCGCCCCATCGATATAGGCGGAGTCCTTCAGTTCAGAAGGAATATTCAGAAAGAAGGTCCGAAACAGAAACACATTGTAAGCACTGATCGCACCGGGGAGAATCATGACCCAGACCGTATCCAACAGATTCAAACCGCGCATAAGCAGATAGGTCGGTATTAAGCCGCCGCCGAAAAACATCGTAATCATGAGAAAAATGGTCAGAAATTTCTTGCCCGCAAATCCCGGGATCGTGAGCGGATACGCCATCAGTGCCGTAAACAGCAGCATGATGCCCGTAGAGCCGGCCGCATAAAGGATCGAGTTCAGATATCCTTTAAAGATGTACGGATCCTGAAATACCGTCGTGTACGCCTCCAGATTAAATCCCTTGGGCCAAATCGTTACGCTCCCCGAGGAGATGTAACGCGTGCCGCTAAGCGATGTCGCGATAATGTTCAGAATCGGATACAGCACAACAATCAGGATGAATAGCATGATAACAATATTGAATACATCGAAAGCTCTGGAGCCCAAACTAGCCTTTTTCAACATCCCACCACCTAGAACAAACTCGTCTCTGATACTTTCCGGCTTAACCAATTGGTCAAGTAAAGGATCGTAAAGGAAATAACCGACATGAATAATCCGATGGCCGTCGTGTACTCGTATTGAGCGCCTAGTATACCTTGACGATAAACATAGGATCCGATGACATCTGCTACTTCGTAAGTCTCAGGCGAATAGAGCAGGATGATCTTCTGGAAATCGCTCCCGAGGACTCCTCCGACGGCGAAAATCAGCAAAATAATGGTGGTCGGCTTAAGCGACGGCCATGTGATGTGCAAAACCTTCTTCCACCGGCCTGCGCCGTCTACCTCGGCCACGTCATACAGGGTAGGATCAATTCCGCTTAATGCAGCAAGGTAGATGATCGTGCCGAACCCGACGCCCTGCCATATGCCGGAAGAGATGAAGATGGTCCGGAAATAGTCAGGCTCGAGAAGAAACATGATCGGGTCTCCGCCGAAGAAGCCGAGAATATGGTTGAACAAACCGTCTCTCGCCGTAAATTCCTTAAGCATCCCCGCAACAATGACGACCGAAATAAAATGCGGGAAATAAGAAACCGTCTGCACAAGCTTCTTAAAGCCCTTGTTTTTCAGTTCATTAAACAACAGAGCCAGTATGATCGGTGCGGGAAATGACCAAAATAAAGTATACAAACCGAGAAGCAAAGTATTCTTTAAAACCCTGAACGCCATTGGATCGTTAAAAAAGGAAGTGAAGTATTTTATCCCCACCCACTCGCTCCCCCAAATCCCCTTGGAAGCATTAAAATCTTTGAAAGCGATTAATATTCCGTACATCGGAAAATAGTGAAAGATTAACAGCGTCAGAAAGCCGGGAAGCACCATAAGGTAGAGATAGCGGTGCTTGACGATCCTGGCCACCAGCCTGTTAGTGGTTGTCTTCAAAGGAACACCTCCTGACTGTTAGAGGTTGTTCAAAAAGTCCCGCTTTGATCACGAAGTAGCACTGAAAGTTTATTCGACATCGAATCTTGAATTCAGCCGGGCCTTCCGGTGCTCACGTACCCAAAACGTACGCTCCGCTCCTCAGCCCCTAGCTTCATCCAACCTTCTCGGTGCTGAAAGTCTGGCTTTTTGAACACGCACTATTCACTTAACACGTTGTGATCGGATACAGCTGGTGCTATTGCTCGAGGCCGCATGAGCCCGGCCATTTGGTTCGTTTTATATGTAAGCGCATTCATTTTCACCCCCAGACCGTATCCTAACGTTCGTCGAAAACGCATTTGCTTCCGGCTACCGTCCCCTATTGATGTGATTATCATGATGCCTTATAACTTGTTATGCTAAGTAGAAAATAACACATACTATTTTCATCGTCAATACATAAAAATGTTTATATATTCACCTTTAATTAGCATACTATCTTCGGTTTGTCCCGAACTGACGATATCGATGAGGCGTTAGGTTATGCCTCCGCTTGAACAAGTCGTAAAAGTAGCTGACGTTGTCAAGTCCAATCTCAAGGCTGATGTCCACGATGTCCATATCCGTATTTAGCAGCAAATTCTCGGCATAAGACACTCTCAATTCATTAATGTACTGGGTCGGGGACATTCCCAGATGCTTCCTGAACATCCTGCATACATAGGCATGCGATTTGCCCGACAGCTGGACAAGCACAGCCGTTCCCCGCGTGAAGTGCTCTTTCTTCCTCGCCTCTCGGCATAGTGACTTAAACCACTCCGGCTGTCCGGTAAGTTCAATCGGATCCGCGTCAGCCTTCATATACCTGGAGAACAGGTCGGTCAAGATGGCTCTTACCTCCGCTTTGACGACCAGCTTCTTCTCTTGCGGGATCAGACTGAGCTGGTCCAGCCGGTACCGCACATATTCCTTCTCCGTTATGGACAGCAAGGTCGACGGCGGCATGGCCGGCCCAAGCAGTCTTTCGCTCGGGAACCCTCCTCCCAAGAAAGCCATGAGGTCGTCCAGGACCTCGCGATGGAACGACAAATTGATGAACTGACAATCGCTGTCCATCGTCTGCTCATAATAATGAACGTCTCGGTCCCGTATGAACACGAGTGTATTTTCCTGCAGCAGCTGCCTTTTCCCATTAATGACATGCACAACGCTTCCTTTCAGGATAAGAAACAATTCAAAGAAGTCGTGCGTATGCATGCCAATCGTATCGCGCACCGAAGCGATCAGCCGATAGTGGGCCTGAATTTCAGAATCAATGCCGTCCGCCGCATAAAGCTTCAACATAGGCGATATCCCTCCTTGTTTGTATACTGATAACTTCCTCCGATGTCAAAGCACCATAAAGCGTTCCAAAATAGAGCAAGATCGGGAGCAGCTCTTTCGATTAGGATAGAGTGGTTATTGAAGCCTGAAAGGAGATTTGACACGAATGAACTTACTGGAACTGCGTCACCAATTCGAAGCAAACCAACGCATTTATGAAAGCGCCAAGCTTGTCTTCCACGGAGTCGAAGGCTTCGATGTCTACAATCCTACGATTCCATTTCAATGGAACGGCAAGCGCTACATTTACGGACGCGTGGAGAAGCGACATGAGTGGGCGAGGTCGTGGGTTCGCTTGTTCGAGCAGAGCGGTCCGGACGAGTGGACGGCCGTGCCGGATACGATGATTTACCAGCTTGAGGACCCTTATATTAGCGTGATCCACAAACAGCTCGTATTGGGCGGCACGCATGTCCGTTACAAGCAGGGACGGCTCGATACGTTCTACGGTTATTTCTACAAAGGCAGCGATCTTCACGATCTCTTCTACTTCACGACCGGTCCGGATTATATGAAGGATATTCGGCTCGTAGAGCTCCAGGAAGGGAGGATCGGCGTCTTCTCCAGGCCGCGCGGCGAAGGGATTCGCAAGGAATTCGGAAGCGAATCCTTGGTAGGATTCACCGTCATTGACAGCCTGGACGACCTGTCTCCCGAAGTCATCGAGAACGCCCCTTATATCCGCGGATTATTCAGCAAGGATGAGTGGGGCGGCTGCAACCAGGCCTACTTGCTCGATAGCGGGAAGATCGGCGTCATCGGCCATATCTGCTACGCGCAAGGAGATACATCGACTTATATGAACATGGCCTTCGTTTTGGACCCGCAGACGAATCAATTTTCGGATTTGAACATCATCGGCACCCGTCCTTGTTATCCGGATGGCCCCGCCAAGAAGCAGCATCTGACCGACTGCGCGTTCACCGCCGGCATCGAAATGCGTCCCGACGGCAAAGTCAATCTGTACAGCGGCATCGGCGATACCGAAGCGGCGCGCATCGTCATCGACTACCCGTTCGAGAAGGAAGGCGCCATTGTAACCTTATAGAAGAAATTCCAAGATCAATTCCAAGATCGAGCTGCTGGATTCCCCAGCGGCTCGTTTTTATGTCCGATTGCGGCTTGGTATAGCGCTATTCTTTTTTCTGCCAGGTGTCAAGGTTAAAAGTTATTATCATAAGTAAATCAAAACACATACCTTATTTGACCCCATAGTAATACAAACCTTCATGAAATTCAAAGATTTTATATCATTTCGCTCCTTTCTTGGTTAATTCCTGAAAATTCCGGCCTATTCGACAAAATCTTTTTCCGGGTTACGCTCCAAGTACGTATACTTTTTAAAGTAATATGCGCTATAATTGAGGAAATGTTGATACGAGGTGAACCTACTTGAGCAAGAAGGACTTGGCTCTGCCAAAGTACCAGATGGTAAAAGACTATGTCTTATCCCAGATCGAGAATCAGGAATTTACGAAGGACGATCGGATACCTAGCGAGTCGGAATTTTCCAAGCTGCTGGATGTCAGCTCCATCACTGTGCGTAAAGCGTTGTCTGAGCTGGTGAACGAGGGCGTGATCTACCGCGTCCGAGGTAAGGGGAGCTTTGTCGCCAGCCAAGCAGCCGTCTCAGAGAAGACCTCCAATCTGGTGGCCTTCGTCATCTCCGGCGTCGACCTGTACGACAGTTCGTATATGCAGATCATGAGAGGCATTCAGTCATTTCTAGGCCAGCATGGCTGCAAGCTGATCATCGAATTCGTGGAGAACGACTTCGAACAGGAACGTGAGCTCATTCTGGGGCTGATTCAAACGGAGCTAAGAGGATTACTCATCTATTCCTCCGATCCCGAAGCTGCGAAGGGCTATCTGGGAGAGATTCGCAAAAAATCGATTCCGTTCGTTATGCTTGATCGTTCCCCTTCCGGCTATCCGGTCAACGTTGTCACCTGTAACAACCATGACGGTGCTTATGAAGCGGTAGAATACTTGATACAGCAAGGACATCGACGAATCGGATTTGCGGCTTACGACTATCATCTGAGCCCGGAGGTTGACCGATATAACGGTTATTGCAACGCCATGTCGAATGCGTCCATTCCGATTCCCGATTCGCTCTTGTTCCTGGATAAGGAACTGGACTATGCTGCACTGGCGAGCCTTATCCATAACGGAGAACTGACCGCGCTGTTCTGCGCGAACGACAAGCGGGCCCTTGAGGTAATCGAACAGCTCACCGCACTTGACATTCGTATCCCCGAACAAGTATCCCTCATGGGCTTTGACGATTTCGAGAGCTCCAAATTCGCCAAGGTCGCCTTGAGCACCGTGAAGCAATATTTCGATGTCCTTGGCTATGAGAGTGCCAAGCTGCTGTTCGAAATTACCGAAGGCTCGTCTTACGGCAATAAGAAAGTCATGCTGCCTACAAGCTTGGTCATACGTGAGACGATCAAGCCCGTCCAAGGTTAAGGTAACGCCAAAAAAGGCAATGGATTCCAGGATATGCTGGAGTCCATTGCCTTTCATAATGCGGCAAAACATGCTAAAGGAACTGGTTCATTGTCTTTGCGAAAGATCATGGACCAGCCTCTATCTATAATCCTTCAAGCCCATCATCTTCATATCATTTCTGTACTATTCGACGCTGACGGGTACAGCACTGCCGATTGCTTGCCTAGGCCTAGCACTGGGCACGTACACTAAAAAGACGAAGTGATCCTCTCTTGCCCTCAAGATCTGCTGTTTCTTCCATAAACGAAATATAAAGTAACGGAGGACATGATCATCAGTATCACCGAATACACCAATGTCAACGCTTTGGTATCTGCTAGCGCCTGCGCATCCGTACTGTTCTTGATGACGATTCCTAACGGCTGGTACAAAGGATGATAGAGGAACACGGTAACGTCATAATCGGCCAAAATTCCGTTGAAATTCAAGGCAAGAACAGCAAGCGTCGACGGTAGAATGATCGGCAGCAATACTTTTCTGAACGTATAGAACGGTTTGGCACCCAAATTCCTTGCAGCGTCTTCCAGATTGCTGTCCAAGCTGAAGAAGGAGGCCTTGACCATTCGCAGGGTGAAAGGAATATGGACGATGACATAAGCAATCAGAAGCATCCAGACCGTGCCAACCAGCACCGTATTCCCGATCATCAGCTTTGGCGTGTTAAAGGTTACGATCAGTCCGATTGCAATCAGCGTTGACGGCAGAATCCACGGAATCAGCAATGCGTATTCCAGGGCAAGCGCCCACTTGTTCTTATATTTATGTAAGATCCTTGACGCGGCCAGCGCCAATGCGACGACAATGACCGAGGCTCCCGCGGCATATAGAATACTTACGAGATAAGGTTTGAATGCCGACATGGATGAAAACACTTGAATGTAATTATCCAACGTGAAGCTGTTCAAATTCAACGTGGCGGTCGAGATACTGGCCGCATCGGTGAACGAAAAGATGATGATCAGCACAACCGGAACGATGTAAAGAACAAACAGGCCGTAAGCCAGAATATGAGCAGCTATGTTACCGGATTTGCTGCGGATTTTTTGTTTGACCAGCTCCGATTTGACTTTGGAGACCGACATGAAGTTGCCCTTGCGTTCGAACCGGATCATCACGGTCAACAACACCAGTGTGGCCACTCCGAGAATAAGAGCCAGCAGCGCAGCCAAGTCTCTTGACGTAATGCTTCTCGAGAATGTCAGAATCATCGGCGTAATCGTCTGGAATTCCTTGCCCCCGAGGATAAGCGGCGCGGACGTCGCAGCCAGGCCGGTGAGAAAAGTCAGGATCGTCAGCGCGTAGATCGTAGGCTTCAGGACCGGAAGTACGACCCGCCATAGGATATACCCCGTAGACGCCCCCATATTTCTCGCGGCTTCCACCGTTTGGAAGTCGATTTTGCGAATCGCATTGCTCAGGAACAGAAAGTGATTGGACGTGCAGGCGAACGTCATGACGAATAGAACCGCCCAATAGCCATGAAACCACGTCGTATCAAAGGAAGGGAACAATTGAACTAAGAGCTTGGTCATAAACCCCTCTTCGCCATAGACGAATTTATAGCCGGACACCAGCACGACTCCGCTGTAAATCAGGGTCGTAAAGTAACCCAACCGCAAAATCTTCGCGCCTTTGATATCGAAATATTCCGAAATCAAAACCAGCGTAATGCCCACCACATTTACCGTAATGACAAGCGAAAAAGCGAGAATAAAGCTGTTGTATAAACTTCTCATCGCGCGTTCGGACGACAGCAGCTTCTCTGCCGCTTCCAGCGTAAATTTGCCGTCCTTAAAGAATATTTCGCCGTAAATATTCAAGTTCGGATAAATCAGGAAGGCAATGACAAACCAGACAATCAACCCGTATAAAAGGATCGAGAAAGGGTTTATGGAAGCCAGCCGGGTGCTCAGGTTCCGGGCCTTCATGCTTCCCCCTCCTTCATCGGATATTGCAAAATATCGCGGACCGGGAGGTAGATGTCCACATCGTCGCCGACCTCATGATGAACGAGCGGGCTTTCTATTTCGATGATTTTTAACCGTCCGCCGCCGGCAATCTCCAATACGTACTTGCTGTATAAACCGTAAAATTCCCGGTCTGCAATCTTGCCTTTCAGTTGGACCGTATCGATCCCCTGCAGGTGTTGCAGGCTTACCTTCTCATTGCGGATATAGGCGATATTCCCTGGCTGAACAATATCCTTTAACCGGCTGTTCTCTACCATCCGTGGATCGATCCGATTAATATCTCCTATGAAATTGCATACAAACTCGGTTTGAGATTGATTGTAAACTTCCATGGGCGTGCCCACTTGCTCCAGGACCCCATGATTGAATACGCCAATCCGGTCGGACAGCGTTAACGCTTCTTCCTGGTCGTGCGTGACATAAATCGTTGTGATCCCGAATTTCTTCTGCAATTGTTTCAGCTCATTACGCAGCTGTACCCGCAGCTTGGCGTCCAAGTTGGATAAAGGCTCGTCCAGTACCAAGATGCTCGGCTTCAAAACCAGCGCCCTGGCAATCGCAACGCGCTGCTGCTGGCCGCCGGATAGTTCCGATACTTTCTTGAACAGCTGATCATCTTTCAGATCAACCTTCCGGGCAATGTCCTTTACCTTCTGGTCCACTTCCGCCTTGGAAAACTTCTTGACACGCAAGCCAAAAGCGATATTCTCGTACACATTCATCGTCGGAAACAGCGCATAGCTTTGAAATACCATCCCGATCTCTCTTTTTTCGATCGGCAAACGGGTAATGTCGGTGTCTTTCAGCAGGATCTGTCCGCTCGTAGGCATAATAAACCCGACCAGACTGCGGAGGGTCGTCGTCTTCCCGCAACCCGAGGGACCGAGGAACGTGAAGAATTCCCCTTCCCGAATATGCAAATTAAGGTTTTTGACCGCATGAAATTCTCCGAATTTAATGTCAACGTTCTGGAATGTAATCATATTATTATCTTCCTTTTTGTTGGACTTGAATGAACGGCTGCATATTGGCGTTCCCAATATGCAGCCGGCTTGACTCCATTCCGTTATTTAGTGCATAATCTCCAACTCGATTTTCTCCGCCCACAGATCCATGTTTTCGGCAATAAAGGCCCAATCGAAATCTTGTGGTTTTAACGAAGTAAACAGCTCCTTGACGGAATCATTGGCTTGCTCGACCGCTTTCGTATTTGCCGGCATGGCATTGAACTCAGCCGCAAATTCTCCTTGAATTTCGCTGGATCCGAGCCATTCTACGAACCGCTCCGCCGTTGCCTGTTTCTTCGTTCCGTTCACGAGCGCTGCATGTTCCACGACCATCGGTACGCCGACTTCGGGACTGACAATGCCTGCTTTCACTTTATATTGCTCTTCCTTCTGCTGCAGGGTTCCGGAAACGAGCGCCCCTAGCGGCGTTTTGCCGCTGGCCAAATTGGCATAGAAGTCTTCGCCCTCGACTGCGCTGACGCCGTTGTCATACAACTGCTGAATTTCATTCCAGCCTTCCTCGGATATACCGAGATCACCATTCGGATCTTGGAAACGGGTCAGAATGCCCGCTACAATAAGACGAGGCGTATTTTGCCCAAGCAGCGTAGGAGCTTCGTACTTCCCTTTGTACGCATCGTTCTTATAAAGATCGGTCCAGTCCTTTGGCGCGGTATCGGCCGTGAATTCGTTCGGGTTATACCCAAGCAGAATCGCTTGCTTCACAAGGCCATGATAGTAGCCTTCCGGATCGTTCAAGCCCTGCTCCACATCTCCGGCCCAGCTTGGAACAAACTTAGCCAGAACGTCTTCCTTTTTCAAATTCTCATAAAGCATATTGTTCAAGCCGTATACGACGTCCGCGATCGGGTTGTTCTTCTCGGCAATCAACCGGTTCGTTAAGTCGGCGCCGCCCGCTCCGACAATTTCGATGTCAAAGCCCGCAACTTTCGCTTTCTCAATCAGCCATTCGCCGCGGCCGTCAGAGTTCGCATTCGTATACACGATCAACTTTTCATTCTGGACCGGTTCCGTAGATGACGATTCCGACCCGGCCGGAGCCCCGGACTCCGAAGTGCCCGAGTTTGCATTGCCGGCATTGTTGCCGCCTCCGCAAGCCGATACAATCACACACATAATGAGAAGTAGCGCCATTGAAAGTTTTCTCATGATTCCCTTAACTCTCCTTTGATCGTGTCATTTTATTTGGTTTAAATGTTGATGATCAATCCGTCATATGCCGGCAAAATTCCGAAGGGGCTGAAGATGCGGACAAAATCCTCATGAAGCAGCTTGGAATTATGGCTAAAATGTGTGACGACGATTTGGCCTTCAGGCTTCAGGATATTTTCTTTTTGGAACTCGCGCTGGACTTCCAGCACCGTCTCGACGCACATATGATTGCGGTCGCGGGAGTTCCCCGTATATCCATGCGTGCAGTCGAGGATGGCGCAATCCAGATTTTTGCCCTTTAACCATGCCCATGTCGCATCCGGGAACCAGCCCGAATCGTGCCCGTACAGCAGTTTTTTTCCTTCCCTTTCGATCACGTATAACAGACAGGTTTCCATGCGGTCATGATCCGCCAACAATGGCGTTACCGTTGCATCGCCCATAGCGAAGGTCTCAAACGGGCGCAACAGATGGAATTGATACCTTTGTCCTTCAAATCGGCCGATGGCGGCACGCGTGTGATGCATCACCGTACCATTCCCGTAAATGTGCATCGGATGCTGAAGGCCGTGCGCAATTCCTTCCCTGCGGGATTCCAGATCAGCAGCATTGTAATGGTCCATATGCGAATGCGTCACCAACAGGTGCTCGATTGCTCCCAGATCGATATTGTCCCGCAGCGCCTGCATATAGGAATCCGGGGAATAGTCAAACTTGATGACATCGTCCAGGATGGCGGAAGTTCGCGTGCGGATATTTTTTCCCCCAAGCTCCCGCGCTTTGTTGCAATGCTCGCAGCGGCAAAAGGCATTGGGAAAGCCCTCTGCGGCTGCAGTTCCTAGAAAGTGAATTTTCAAAGTCATGTCTCCTTGCCATGCAAACTGTAGTGATCCATTTTTACGTCCTGGACTGAACGGATTGTCGTTCTACAATCGATGTTTGAATTTTAATGGTGATGGGATTTTCGTTGGAGTTGCCAACGCGCTTCATCAGCAAATCAACGGCCGATCGGGCAAGCTTCTCGGTATCTTGTCGAACCGTCGTAAGCGGTGTCGGAATATATGCCGCTAACTGAATATCGGAGAACCCGACGATGGACAGCTTTTCAGGAACCGGAATCCCCATTTGCAGTGCGGTGTGAATGGTCGAGATGGCGACATGGTCATCCCCGCACATGATGGCCGTCATCCGGGGGTTGTCGAGAATAAACTGCTCCTGTTCCGGATCGCACTCATTAATGCGGCTGGTATCGCAAGCGACGCTTCGAAAATGAATGTTCTGGATCTTCACCGGAATTTTATGGTCGAGCAGCGCTTGGATATAGCCTTGATACCGTTCCTTCCGGCTTGTGATATTGTCGATCGGATTCGAAGTGTATCCGACTTCCCGGTGCCCCTTCTCGATCAAATACTTCGTCATTTGATAAGAGCCCGTATAGTGGTCGTGATACACGCAATCAATCTCCACTTCATGGAAAATACGATCGATGATCACCAGCGGCAGTTTGCGCAGCTTTAGTCGCAGCACCTGATCGCTGCAGGTCTTCCGCCCCTGAGGAAACAGAATGATACCGGTGATCCCTCCTTCGGCCAGCCTTTCCAGACAAAGATCCTCATCGTCGCAGTCCTTCGTCATTTTTAAAATGAGGTCGCACCCGTGCTTTCGCACTTCAGCCTCGGCTGCGGCGATGATTCTGGAAGTGTAATCGGATAGATGGGGCATAATGAGTGCGATCTGTCCAACCAGCCTGTCCACGTTCGGCGCCGCCTCGGTGACTTGGGGAGAAGTTCCTCCATCGGCCATCAAACCTTCTATCGGCTGGGCAAGGAAGGTCCCTCTTCGGGGCAGGCGGTATACCAGTCCCTGCTCTGCCAGCTTTTGAAGCGCCAGCTTGCTTGTCATTCGACTCACGCCGAACAGCTTGGCAAGCTCTCCTTCGGATGGAACAGGATCATGCGGCCGCAGCCTACGACTTTGAATAATCTCGATTACCTGATCCGCCACCCGGTGATATAATTGATTCTGTTTAATCAAACGTACATCTTTCATCAAATTATCCCTCTAATCGTTGAGTCGACTCGTAATCCGCAAGGGATCTGATTTAAACTTAATGAATGTCACTGACATATTCAATGATATATTTGTAAAAGCCTTGTAAATTCTATGTTAAATCTCAATGCAGCGGTCCTGAATCATAAATTATATATCAGTGATTCATTCATTCGCTTCATATGTTTGCTTCAAAAAAGCGCACCGCAAGCCTTGAAGTAAAGGCTTGTGGGACGCTTTGCTTTTTATTGCCGGGTAAATTCTGCCCGGTCAAAGTTTCCGATATATTTATAGGTGGAATCGGTTGAGTCGGTCAAAACAATATGGATCGTGAACGCCTGTGAGCGTCTCCGTCAGCTGTTCGGCTGGCGCCTGACAACCATCCGTACCCGCTTATTACGTCCACTCGTGCAACCAATCTCCTCTGTCGGCGTAATAAAAGGAAGACACACACGCTGGAAAAATGGGTCGTATTCTTCTAGTCATGCAGTCATTGTCATCAGGCAACCTTCTCCACCAAGGCGATCAACATCCTGGGGGCGGTGTACCAACCTGGTTTCACGATTGGCAAGGGCCATTTTTTCGGAAGTTATTTTTACATGTATTCGCTATAAAAATCTATTTGAAAGAAGGAAGATCGCATGATTATTACAACGACATCCACCATTGAAGGTTACCCTGTTCAAAGGTATATCGGTATTGTGACCGGCGAAGTCATTATGGGTGCTAATGTAGTGAGGGACTTTCTGGCCTCCATTACCGATATTGTCGGCGGGCGCTCAGGGGCTTACGAAAACAAGCTGCAGGAAGCAAGGGATGCAGCGTTTGTCGAGATGGAAGATCGAGCCGTGCGCCTGGGGGCAAACGCCATTATAGCAGTGGACATCGACTATGAAGTTATTCGTGAGGGAATGCTGATGGTGGCCGTCAGCGGAACCGCAGTGGTGGTATAGCCGGTACAGTGTCAATTTTCCGTATATAAGTTCTTGTCGTTAAGTTATGACAAGAACTTATATACTTTGCCGTCTTTGGTATCTCAAATCTCTTATAAATAAAAAAATCCCATCATTCATTATTGATGGGATTTTTTTAGACCTTTAATTTTGAAACGTATTTATCAACGTATTGTTGATATTCATTTTTGTTGATTCCATTCCAATTACCGCATCCAGATTTCTGCGTGTCTCTGTGCAAATTGTTGGAAGGAGACAGGCGCCTTCCCAGTCACCCTCATTACAGTATCAGTACTTACATCCTCCGCTCCTTCCTTTCGAATTTTACGGTCGAATCTGAAAAAAAAGAAGACGGTACCTGGAGTTCCGTGCATGTCTCCAAAGGTGCCGTCTTCCACTTTGGAGCAAGAGAAAGTTTAAGTCTTTCACTCTTAGTAGGAAAAGAATATATAGATAAGTTGAAATCCGAAAATGATGATACCTTCGGATCTACTAAAGGTGCTTGAACCGGGTTGATTATACCTGAATCCAAGCGTTAGCTAGTAGAAGTGCTCCCCGAGCAGCCGCGGTATCGGCCAAATCGTTTAACATCACGAAGTCATGGATGATGCCTTGGAAGCGAACAGCCGTTACTCTAACTCCGGCTTCCCGCAGTTTATTGGCATACGCTTCACCCTCGTCCCGCAATACATCGGCTTCGCCTGTAATTACCAGAGCTTCAGGAAGCCCAGCCAATTGCTCAGTTGTCGCTTGCAGAGGAGATGCGTAAATTTCTTTTCTTTGCTCCGGATCCGTTGTGTATTGATCCCAGAACCATTGCATCGCGTCGCGACGCAAAAAGTAACCTTCGGCGAATTGTATGTAGGAATCGTTGCCGAATGAAGCGTCCGTTACCGGGTAGAACAACAATTGTTTGTGAATCTTCGGCCCTTTTCGATCTTTGGCCATCAGCGTAATGGCTGCGCTCATGTTGCCTCCGACGCTATCACCGGCTACTACAATACGGTTGGTATCAAATCCGTATTTGCTCCCGTTCTCTGCCACCCAGTCGAGTGCCGCGTACACTTCTTCGATCGCTACCGGATAGCGATTCTCGGGAGATAAACTGTAATTTGTGAACACAACTGCAGATTGGGAGCCAACGGCCAATTCGCGGATCAGTCGATCATGCGTATGTGCGTTACCGAATACCCAGCCGGCTCCGTGTGTGTACAGAATAACCGGAAGCACGCTCGGTGCATTTTGCGGGCGGACAATGGTAAGAGACACACTACCCTTAGGGCCGCCGTTAATGGTCAATTCTTCTATTTCAACCGGCAATTTATTCACAGAGCCGGATTGGACTTGATCGACGACTTCGCGGCCTTTCACCGGGCCATGATCAAACAAATAGGGAGGGTTGGCTGTCGCCTCCGCAAATTGTTTAGCAGCTGTTTCGAGTACGACTTTATTTGTCATTTTAAAAACTCCTGTCTCTTCTTTGGATTTGTTAAATTAAATTTTGCAATATATTTGTGAATATAACATTTGTTCTGAGATTTGTCTTACTTTACCATAAAATAAGTGTCAACATCCATATTACCAAGTATTCACGGAAGGTGAATAGGCGTTTCAATTTTAAAATCACATTTAGGTTTAGATAGCTAAAAAAGATTCATGTAACACACAAATTAATTTAGAAATCTAATATTCCCATTGTATTTGCAAAGAACCCGGCAATGTAATTACACACATATTTGTAACTTAATAAATGATTTAGGTAGTGTTGGCAGATGTGAATTGAACAAATTGAGGAAAAAGGGGCCCTCCGAAAATGAGGTCCTAAAACTTGCCGTTACAGACAGCACGGGGATGCGTATCATCAACCATAATACTGTCGTACCCCGATAGTTCAATCTAGCGTGACGCGGATCTTGTTCATTGCCAAGCCAATCAGGAGTTTAAAACCGAAGATTTTCAGAGCGGTTGATGTGCGCAGAATATCTCTCACGCCTTCCGAACCGAAGGCGAGTAAAATACGTCACCATGCATATGCTGAATTTTGTCCCAGTTGCCGGGATTGGTCGTGTCTGGAGCGCGATGCTCCAGAATGGCCTGATATAGGACGGTTTTTTGTTCCAAATGGGCAATGTGCTGTTTGGCTTCTTCGAGCTTAACGAGCGCCGCTTCTTTATGCTCCATTATGAGTGTGTAGCGTTGCGGAATGGTCGAATCCCCTTCGAGGCAGAGGTCGACGTACGTTTTAATGACTTCAATCGGCATCCCGGATTGCTTGAGGCATTTGACGCCATGCAGCCAGTTGATCGATTCTTCGTCGAACATCCGAATGTTGTTTTGATTGCGCTGTACGCTTGGCACCAGGCCTTTATCCGTATAAAAGCGCACGGCGTGCTCGGTAAGTCCCGTAATCAGGGCGGCTTCTTTGACCGTATGCATGTGTAATCCTCCTTGGAAAATAAATTTTTGAAGACGGCTTGACTTCGTGTAACACGAAGGTAGTAGGCTTATTGTAATGCAAATCGACCGAAAGCGGAAGCCCCGCTGAGGTGCCCGATTCACGGGATTCGCGGCCGTTTGCCGTTTTACATTTGAACCATGGGAGGAATTACAATGCAAACTGTAACATTGAACAACGGAGTGAAAATGCCGATCATCGGCTTCGGTGTCTACCAAATTCCCGATGCTGAAGAATGCGAGAATGCGGTATATGAAGCGCTGATGGCCGGTTACCGCCTAATCGACACCGCCGCGGGTTATCTGAATGAGGAAGCGGTCGGACGCGCGATCAAGCGCAGCGGCGTACCGCGTGAAGAGCTGTTCATCACGACCAAGCTCTGGGTTCAGGATGCCGGCTACGAGAGTGCCAAGCTGGCGTTTGCCAAATCCTTGAGGAAGCTGCAGCTCGATTATCTCGATCTGTACCTTATTCACCAGCCGTTTGGCGATTACTACGGCGCTTGGCGTGCGATGGAAGACCTGTACCGCGAAGGCAAAATCAAAGCGATCGGTGTCAGCAACTTCCTGCCCGATCGACTTATGGACCTCATCGTGCATAACAAAATCGTGCCCGCCGTCAACCAGGTCGAAACGCACCCGTTCTACCAGCAAATCGAGAACACCGCTTTTATGAAAGAGCAGGGAGTGCAGCACCAATCGTGGGGGCCGCTCGCTGAAGGACGCAACAACATGTTTGGCAACGAAGTGCTGACCTCGATCGCGGAAAAATACAACAAGTCCGTCGCTCAGGTCGTGCTGCGCTGGCTTGTTCAACGTGAAGTCGTTGTCATTCCAAAATCAGTGAGAAAAGAGCGGATCGTCGAAAACTTCAACATTTTCGACTTTGCGTTGAACGCGGACGATATCGAACAAATTTCCACCCTCGATACGCGGAAAAGTCTTTTCTTATCGTACCGCGATCCGGAAGTCGCCAAGATGATGGGCAACTGGAAAGTCGATCTGTAAACCTTGATCCGAACTGTAAACTCATCACGCGTTTATCCTCATCTATAAAGAAAGGACAGTGCGCCCCTGTCCTTTCTTTACTTGAATTGCAAATTGTTTGTCCTGGATAGGATCGGGTCACGAAAATAAAACAAGCAGCGCCGGGAACCCCCACGCTGCTTGTTTTCATGATTTAAATTGATTACCCATCATTGTATTCAATTTCGTCCCCAATTCGCCCCCAAGACCTTTTCTGAAAAGAATTAACAAGTCATTAAAAAACAAAAAAACCCTTGATGTACCATCAAGGGTTTTCTTCATATGGAGCCTAGGGGGATCGAACCCCTGACCTCATCGCTGCCAGCGATGCGCTCTCCCAGCTGAGCTAAGGCCCCGTAAGCGACTTCTATATCATATAAAAAATCAGCAGGCATGTCAACATGTTTTTCACATTTTTTGATGACGTGCTGTATCCCTTTTACTTCTCTATATCATGTCACTTATCGATGATGAGGATGGGCGCCATGGGAGCACCGGAAGAGCACCTGGATCACGCGGAACCCCGGCGCTCTTACAGCTCCTGACCGTCCGTATCCTTGGACAGCAGGCTTTTCAGTTCCTTCATAAACATATTGATATCCTTGAACTGCCGGTACACGGATGCAAACCGGACGTAAGCCACTTCGTCGACCGGATATAACCGTTCCATCAGAAGCTCCCCGATCTGGCGGCTCTCCACCTCTGCTGCTGCGGTATTTCGCAGTGCCTTCTCAACATCCGATACGATCATATCCAGCTGGTCCACCGATACCGGACGCTTCTCGCATGCACGTATCAAACCGCGGAGTACCTTCTCCCGGCTGAATTCTTCGCGGCTTCCGTCCTTCTTCACGACGATCAGCGGCGTTTCCTCCACCATCTCAAAGGTTGTGAATCTCTTGCTGCACTGCTCGCATTCCCTGCGGCGGCGGATGGATTTATTCTCGTTGGCAGGCCTGGAATCAAGCACTTTCGTCCCGGCATAACTGCAATATGGACACTTCATAAAGTCAATTTCACTTCCTTCGTTTCAGCGTATTTTAGCCTTAATGGCGCTTAAGAAAAATTTACCAGCAAAACTTTTTTCTTTTATGTTATGAAAATGCGAAACCCGAGACATAATACTTTTACCAACCCAAGGAGGTGAACTTAACATGGCACAAAGCAACAACAACTCCAACAACCTGGTTGTTCCTCGCGCAAACGCTGCTCTTGAGCAATTGAAGTACGAGGTAGCTCAAGAACTTGGTATCTCCATTCCACAAGACGGATACCAAGGTAACATGACTTCCTACGAGAACGGTTCGATCGGGGGATACATCACAAAGCGTCTTGTAACCCTGGCCGAGCAACAATTGGCTGGTCAATTCTCCGGTCAATAATTGATTCTTCCTTAAAAAAGGAGTGTTGGACGGCTCGATGTAAGAGCCTGTCCAGCGCTCTTTTTTCATTAAAAGCCGTCCTTATACACATCCGTATATTGATTATAATAATAAATCACGCGCTGTACATAGTGACGGGTTTCCCCGATGGGAATACTCTTCACATTCTCGTAGGTTCCATCCCACATGCCCTTGTTGATCCAATTCTTGACGTTCCCGGGGCCTGCATTATAGGCAGCGATGGCGGCAATCGGATTGCCGTCCATTTCCTTGTGCAGGTTCTGAATATACCAGGTGCCGAGCTGGATATTCGCATCCACTTCATTCTTCACGCTCAGCAGGTTCACCGACGGCAGCTTGGCCATTTCCATCGCCCAGTTCGCCGTATCCGGCATCAGCTGCATAATGCCCAGCGCGCCTTTCTTGGACTCCTTGCCCGGCTTGAAGTTCGTTTCTACTCGTATGATGGAAGCCACCAGGAATGGATCAACCTCATAATAAGCGGCATGCTTCCGAATTTCATCCTTATAATGAATCGGATACAGCAAGGTCATCCAGTTCGAGCTCAGAAACAGCAGCGCTACAAAAGAAACAAACAGCAGGAGCAGCACTCTTTTTTTACGGAGCCACTTCATAACCGAACCAACCTGCCCCACAGGTTGTCCACCTGCTGCTGTGTTTCGGCCAATGTTCCGCTGTTATCGATGAGGATATCCGCCAGACGCTTCTTCTCCTCGATATCCATCTGACTGTTTAAACGCGCTTCTGCCGCTTCCCGGTTAAGATCATCGCGCACCATCAGGCGCTCAAGCTGCAGCTCTCGCGGCACATAAACGACAGCAATCTGGTCAAGATAAGAATACTGCTCCCTAGCCTCAAGGAGCAGCGGAATATCCGCTACCACGAGCCGGTCGGGATACTGCCGCTCATATGCTTCCGTCCGTTCCCGGATTTCCTGCCGGATCGCCGGGTGCGTGATCTCATTCAACACCGTTCTCTGCTCGGGATGATGGAAGATCATTTCCCCGAGTTTTTTTCGATTCAACGTACCGTCCTCAAACAGGATCGCTTGTCCAAAATGTTCGGTCACTTTACCCAGCACCGGATGACCCGGGAGCATGACTTCCCGGGCGATAAGATCCGCATCGACGAGAAGTGCTCCCTTCTTGGTCAACATAGAGGACACGGTGCTCTTGCCTGTTGCAATTCCTCCGGTTAAACCGATATTCATGACTTCACCTCATAACAGCTTCATTATACCCATGACGATTAACAAAAAAGCAGGCAAATAAGAGATAAAACGCATGCCGCCCTTGGATGCAAAGCGTAAACCAACCCTCATGCCCAGCACCAGGAATATCCCGCTAAACAAGGAAACGATAGCTGCCGTACCTAGCGGTGAGAAGCCCAGCATGGCAGCGCCAAGTCCTGCTCCGAACGCATCGAGCGATAACGCGATCCCGAGCCACATCGCCTCCCACGGGGAGATGCTGCCGGAGTCGTCCAGATCCGCTTTTGATGGACTGCGGAGAATTTGAATGACAATGCCGATCTTTGGAATCTCAAGAGAGAATACCGCCCGCTGAACATGCTCTTGACCTGCCGTGTTAACCTCACGTCGTGATTTCACTTGATAGTCAGCCGCCTTCGTTTCCATAAGGGACTGGGAAATATCCCTATTAGAAACCGGCTGCACATCAGACTCGTTTTTTCTGCGAACTTGCTGATATAGAGACCATAAGCCCAGCAGAATCAAAATGGCGGCTCCGATCACGGACGCCACAGATGGGGATAAGAACCGCTGCAACAGCGCGCCTGCCTGCATGGAGGCGCCGAGCACCAAGCCGGAACATAGCGAGATGATCAATACAGACAGCAGCGGTATCCTTGTTTTGCGCAGACCGTATGTAACCCCCGCGCCAAATCCGTCCAGGCTTAACGCCATGGCCAGCAGCGCAGACGAGAAAATATGACTGAGCACCCTTTTCCCTCCTCGTAAGCTCCACATCAAGCGGCTCATTCATGAAGAAGAGCAGCTCCATGCGCTCCACATATGTTCCACATTATATGTGTAGGGAAAGGAATGGGTGCACGCCTATTGGATTACTTCTTTACCGGCTGACACTTCGGGCAGAAATGGGTCCCCCGTCCGCCAACCACGATCTTATGAATCGGTCCGCCGCATGTATGACACGGCTTGTCCTTCCGTCCGTAAATCTGATGACTATGCTGGAACATCCCCATTTCACCCTGTCCATTGACATAGGACTTTATGGAAGATCCACCCGCGTCTACGGCTTCGGACAGTGTATCCACAATCGCATGATACAGTCGCTTGAGCTCGGCATCCTTCAGGCTGTTAGCATTACGCTCCGGATGAATCCTGGCTCGAAACAATGCCTCATCGACATATATATTGCCGATGCCGACCACATATGCCTGATTCAGCAGCACCGCCTTAATCTTCGTTTTCTTGCTGCCGATGACTTCCTTGAAGGTTCCGAATGTAAACGTATCATCCAGCGGCTCATACCCCAGCTTGGCAAGCGGAGCATGCTGGAACTCTTCCCCTGTTGCAAAGAGATGCATCGTTCCGAATTGGCGTACGTCCTTATAGCGCAGCTCCGTGCCGTCCGAGAAATGGAATATGACATGGGTGTGCTTCTCCACCGGCTCCTCGGCAGGGTACAGCCCGTAACGCCCTTCCATCCGAAGATGGGACACGATCACCAGTCCGTCCAGCAATATCCGCAAAAATTTCCCGCGGCGCTCTACGCCTTCCACGGTATGATCCTTCAACATAAACGCAAAGGCCTCAATATCGTCAGGACGCTGAATAATCCGCGGCAGATGTACGGATACATGATCTATATGCTTACCTTTAATCAATTGGTTAAGTGTTCGTTTCACGGTTTCTACTTCCGGCAATTCCGGCATAATGACTTCACCTCATCTCCCATTATACCGGAAGTTGGGACAGAGCGGGACCATGGTTTTGTGGAAAGGTATGGTGCATATGGCCCCCCTCTTCACGCCATGATCCCTATAAACAATCCTCTATCGGCTGGCACCGTGTGCAGCTTTACTTCGCTTCGTACCAGTTCTCGCCATAGCTGACTTCCGATTTCAGCGGTACCGACAGCTTCAGTGCCTGACTCATCACGTCCGGCACCAATTCCTTCATGATCTCCAGCTCATCCTCCGGCACCTCGAACACCAATTCATCATGCACCTGAAGCAGCATGCGGCTCTTCAATTGACGATCATGCAGCGCCTTGTCCATATGGACCATGGCCAGCTTGATAATGTCCGCAGCGGTTCCCTGAATCGGCGTATTCATCGCCGTCCGCTCGGCAAAAGACCGCAGGTTAAAGTTGCTGGCGTTAATCTCTGGCAGATAGCGTCTGCGTTCAAGCAATGTTTTCACATAGCCGTCTTGCTTCGCCTGCTTGACGATCACGTCCATATAACGCCGCACACCCTGGAATACCTCGAAATACTGGTCGATGAACGCCGCGGCTTCCTTCCGGGTAATATTCAGGTTCTGGGACAAGCCATAGTCGCTGATTCCATACACAATGCCGAAGTTAACCGCCTTCGCGGATCGGCGCATATTGGAATCCACCTCATCCACGCCGACTCCAAACACGTCCATCGCGGTCTTGGTGTGGATGTCCATATCGTGGACGAAGGCTTCCTTCAGCCGCTCATCATCCGAGATATGCGCAAGCACGCGCAGCTCAATCTGGGAGTAGTCCGCCGCCAAAATGCTCCAGCCCGGCTCGGACGGAACGAAGACCTTGCGCAGCTTGCGGCCCTCCTCCAGACGGATCGGAATGTTCTGCAAATTCGGGTATTGGCTGCTCAGACGCCCCGTTGCGGCAATCGTCTGGCGATAGTACGTGTGCACTTTACCAGTCTGTGATGAAATCTCCTTCAGAAGACCTTCCACATAGGTGGATTGCAGCTTGGCCAAGGTACGATACTTCAGAATCAAGCGGACAATATCGTGATAAGGCGCAAGCTTCTCCAGCACCTCGGCATCGGTAGAATAACCAGTTTTGGTCTTCTTGATGACCGGAAGCTCCAGCTTCACAAACAGAATTTCGCCCAGCTGTTTAGGCGAATTGAGATTGAATTCCGTCCCGGCAATCTCATAAATCTCATGTACGAGCTTCTCGATCTGTTCTTCAAACTCGCGACCCAGCTCCTTCAAAGCCTCCGCATTAACGGCAATGCCCTGCTTCTCCATATCGGCCAGAATTCGGGACAGCGGCATCTCCAGCTCATGGAACAGCGGCAGCATTTCATTGGAAGCCAGTTCCTTCTCCTGAACAGGTACCAATTCGGATACGGCCAAACATTTTCTGGCCATGTGCTCGCTGAGCTTCTCCATATCGGGAACCTTGTACTTTGCTCCTTTACCGAACACGTCCTCATCGGCTTGAAGATACGCAAGCCCGTATTTGGAGGCCAGGCCGCTAAGGCTTTGATTGGATTCGGTCGGGTCCAGCAGGTATGCAGCCAGATGAACGTCGAATGCCGCGCCGGCAAAAGCGATGCCCTGCCAATGGAGGGCCAGATCAATGCGGTGCAGATCATAACCGCGTTTAGGGATCTCACTGTCGGCAAGCCAAGTACGGACAGGCTCTGCCTCTTCCGACTTCAGAACCTCAAACGGAATGAAGTACTGTCGTTCCTCTGTAGCGAGCGCGAGTCCGATCACCTCGGCATGATGAGGGTTGTCCCCATGCGTCTCTACATGGAGTACGGTCACCTGGGTCAGATTATCGGCAACCTCCTTAAGCCCCTTTGTGTCCACAAGGGTCACGTCAATCTTCGCTTCGGGCTTCGATTCAGCCGCATCTCCGCCCATTCCGCTTGTGCTCAGGTTTAACCGTTCAATTAGCGATTTAAACTCCAGCTTCGCCAGTGCAGGTCCTGCCGTCTCTTCATTCAGGCCTGTAAATGCCATTTCATCCAGCGACTGCTCCAGCGGTACTTCGCGGAAGATCGTAGCCAGCTTCTTGCTGAGTATGGCGGAATCGGCATGCTCTTCGATTTTCTCTTTCATCTTGCCCTTCAGTTCATCTGTGCGTGACACCACGGCTTCAACGGACCCAAATTCATGAAGCAGCTTCAGGGCAGTCTTCTCACCCACTCCAGGAACGCCAGGAATGTTATCGGAAGCATCGCCCATTAGTCCCTTAAGGTCGATAATCTGATCAGGCGTCAGGTTATATCGCTCCTTAATCTGTTCCGGTCCGTAATACTCGATATCGGTAACGCCCTTGCGGACCATCGCGATCGTAGTATGCTCCGAAGCCAGCTGCAGCATATCCTTATCCCCGGATACGACCATCACCTTCCGGCCGGCTTCGTCAGCCTGACGAGTAATGGTGCCGATAATGTCATCGGCCTCATAACCGCCGATTTCAAACTGGGATACGCCTAGGCCTTTCAGCAGCTCCTTCAGCAAAGGGAATTGTCCGGAGAGCTCGGGAGGTGTCTTCTGGCGACCACCCTTGTAATCCTGAAAATCCGCATGCCGGAAGGTTTCTTTGCCTGCATCGAATGCGACCATCATATGGGTCGGCTTATGCTCCTCAATCAGGCGAAGCAGCATGGTTGTAAAGCCGTAAACCGCATTCGTCTGCTGTCCGCTGGCATTAGTCAGCGGCGGCATCGCGAAGAATGCCCGGTAAATGATATTATTTCCATCAATTAAAATCAGCTTGTCCATAGAACACCTCGCACCAATATAACTTCCTTTCCACATGATAACATAGGTTACCGTCAATTCCGAACAATCCGTTCGATTCACGATGATTTCCTAATCATACGCAAAATAACCCCACAAAGTGGAGCCTGTGCTTCGATGCTTATTCCAAATACTTTGCGGGGCCCCCAATATATAAATGCGATTAAAGAATTGCTTCCGCTTCGCTGGAATTTTCTAAATTCTCGCAAAAAAACGCCAGCTTTCGCCAGCGTTTGACTAATTCATTATGCTATTGATTGAGGTCGGGACGGTGACCCGTTACAAGGTACACGGTGCTCTCTCCAATGTTCGTCGCATGGTCGGCGATCCGTTCAATGTAACGGCCCACCATGATCAGCAGCATCGCCTGATTGGCCGAATCCGGATCGGAGGTTAGATGCGCATACAGATCCTGCAGAATGACGCTGTACAAATGATCGACCTGATCGTCATCCTGGGCCATTTTATAAGCCAGATCCGTATTTTCCGTCAGATAGGACTCGATGGATTCCGAAACCATCGCACGCACCAAATCCGACATCCGCGGAAGATCCACCAAAGGCTTGATCAGTTTCTGGCCTTGCAGACGGATCGTAACTTTAGCGACATCCCGAGCCAAGTCTCCCATACGCTCCAAATCGCTGGCGATTCGGAAAGCAACCAAAATCCGGCGCAAATCCTTCGCCACAGGCTGCTGGGTCACGATCAAGCGGGAGCCGATGTCCATGATCTGCTCTTCCATTGTGTTTAACTGCACATCATTCTTGATAACCGCCTGCGCTTTCTCCGCATCCAAGGTCTGGAGAGACTCTACGCTGCTTGCCAGTGCCTCCTCCATATGCTTGCCCATATCCTGCAGCAAGGTTTTCAGCTCATCAAGCTGCTGATCAAACTCAATTCTCCGGATCATATGTGATGCTCCTCCTATCTACTTTTAAGAAAGATCATAGTCGTGATAATGGCTTAACCGAAACGGCCCGAGATATAATCCTCGGTACGTGCATCCGACGGTGTCGAGAACAGCGTATCGGTGTTTGCGGATTCAACCACTTCGCCATTCAGGAAAAACACCGTCTGCCCGGATACGCGTGCAGCTTGATGCATGTTGTGCGTTACCATAACGATGGTATATTTGCTCTTCAGCTCTTGCACCAGCTCTTCGATCTTCAGCGTCGAGATCGGGTCCAGCGCGGACGTGGCTTCGTCCATCAGCAGGATATCCGGCTGTACGGCAAGTGCCCGGGCAATGCACAGACGCTGCTGTTGGCCGCCGGACAAGCTCAGCGCGGACCGCTTAAGATAATCTTTGACTTCATCCCACAGCACGGCTTGTTTCAAGCTTTGTTCCACGATTTGATCAAGCTCCGCTTTACTGCGGATCCCGTGGAGACGAGGCCCGTAGGCGATGTTGTCATAGATCGATTTAGGAAACGGGTTCGGCTGCTGGAATACCATCCCTACCTGCTTGCGCAGGGCTTCAACGTGGACTTCCTCGCTGTAGATTTCGGTCCCGCCGATTTGCACGCTGCCTTCAATCCGTGTGGAAGGAATCATGTCGTTCATCCGATTCAGCGTACGCAGCAGCGTTGACTTACCACAGCCCGACGGTCCGATGAACGCCGTCACCGTTTTCTCCGGAATGTCAAGATCCACGTTTTTAAGCGCATGGTACGTGTCGTAGTAAAGGTTTAATTTCTTAATCTGTATGATGGATTCCATATCTTATTCATGTCTCCTTTTTCACGATTAGATCTGCTTATGCGTATCTTAGATGTTCTTCGAATACTTGTTCCGGATCCATACGGCTGCAATGTTCATGATGAACAGCATGATGAGCAACAGAATAATACCCGAAGCCGCCAGTTCGTGGAAAGCCTCACTTGGTCTTGATACCCAGTTAAAGATCTGGATCGGCATGACAGTAAACGAATCAAGCAGATTTTCCGGCAAGAAGGCCACGTACGTTAAGGCACCAATCATGATCAGCGGTGCGGTTTCGCCGATCGCACGAGACAAAGCCAGGATAACCCCGGTCATAATTCCTGGAATCGCTGACGGGAGCACGGCGCTGGATACCGTTTGCCATTTCGTTGCGCCCAGCGCATAAGAAGCATCGCGCCGGTTCTTAGGCACGGCGCGAAGCGCCTCCTGAGCGGCAACGATAATAATCGGCAGCACCAGCAGCGTCATCGTTAATACCCCGGAGAGCAGGCTGCGGCCAAGATTCATGCCGCGTACAAAAATCGCCAGTCCCAGGATACCGTATATAATAGAAGGAACCCCTGCAAGCGTACTGATATTCAGCTGAATCAGCCGAACCCAGCGGCTGCGTCCTGCATACTCTTCGAGAAAGATCGCTGCGCCCACGCCTAATACGAAGGACAGCGGGGCCATGAGCAGAAGCAGATAAACCGTGCCGACAATCGGCGATTTCAGTCCTGCTTTATCCGCGATACGTGACGGAAAGTTGGTGAACAGATCAGGTGAGAGTCTGTGAACACCATCCATCACGATCGTGACAATCAAAGCCATCAAGGCAAGAATACCGATACTGGTACAAGCCAGGAATATCATGTGCAGCGTCTGGTCACTACGGCGTCTCCGGTTGATTCCTTTGCTATCTCCCAGATTCAATTGTTCCATCTAGTATTCCTCCCTGAAGCGGCGAGCGACCCACTGCGCCAATATATTAAGCAAGAAGGTGATGACAAACAAGGTCAGACCTACCGCAAAAATCGTGCCGTATTCAATCGTTCCGCGCGGAACATCACCCATACTTACCTGAACGATATAAGAAGTCATCGTCTGAATGCTATCCAGCGGATTCAGCGTCAGCTGCGGCGTAGCGCCGGCCGCAACCGTTACGATCATCGTTTCGCCAATCGCGCGCGAGAATGCCAATACGAAGGATGATACGACCCCCGACAGAGCGGCAGGCAGCACAATTTTCAGCGCAACCTCAAATCGGGTAGCACCCAGCGCGTATGCTCCGTGACGAAGGCTTTTAGGTACCGCGCGCATCGCATCTTCACTTAGAGACGAAATCATAGGCAGGACCATGATCCCTACCACAATACCCGCACTTAGCGCATTGAATATACCCATATCGGGAAAAATCTTTTGAAGGAATGGCGTTACCGTTTCAAGCGCAAAATATCCATAAACAATCGTTGGTACACCAGCCAATACCTCGAGCACTGGCTTTACAACCCCCCGAACCCGGGCAGGAGCGTATTCATTAAGATAAATAGCGCATGCCAAGCCGATAGGCACTGCGAATAAGATCGCAATGCCTGTAATCAGCAATGTGCCGCCCAGCAGGGGCAGCACGCCGAATTCTTTTGGAGGGAGAATCGGACTCCATGTCGTTCCTGTCAGAAAGGACCATACCGGTACTTCCTTGAAGAAGATCACGGATTCCTGTAGAAGCGTATATACAATACCGATGGTAGTAAACACCGAAAGCATGGCACACAAGCCGAGCAGGATTGGAATGATTTTGTCTGAGGTGCGCGTTTTGCTTCGACGGAATATCATGCTTTTTGTGTTTACCGCCACGGGTGAAGTTTTGTTCATTCTCCTCTTCCCTTTCTATCGGTTGCCCGAAGGGTTCCCTTCGGGCATGTAGTCTTTAAATTATTTTGCCAACTTGTCTTTTTCTTCTTTGTACTGTTCATCTTGAAGCGGTACGAAACCAACTTCGCCAGCAAGACTAGCGGCATTATCAAGGTAGAAGTTCATGAACGCATTCACTTCTGGACGCTCAAGCTCTTTATCGTTAACATAGAGCAGCAGTGGACGGGACAATGGAGCATAACTGTTATCCTTGATCGTTTCCATGCTTGGAGCTACAGTAGCCGTACCGTTATCGATCGGAACCAGCTTCAATTTGTCTTGGTTCTCTTCATAGAACGAGAATCCGAAGTATCCGATGGAGTTCTTGTCGCCGGCAACCCCTTGTACAACTGCGTTTGTATCGGCACTGAACGTAATTTGGCTATCGTTTCTGCTTGCTTGCGCTTCACCGTTGATCGCTTCTGTGAAGTAATCGAATGTTCCGTGGTCTGTACCTGGCGAGTAAATTTTGATTTCCTCTGCCGGCCATCCTTCACGAACGTCAGCCCATGTTTTTACAGTGCTGTTCGGCTCATAAATTTTCTTAAGCTCATCTACGCTCAATTTATCTACGAAATCATTGTCCGGGTTAACAACAACGGACAATCCGTCATAAGCTACCAGGACCTCATGATAGGTAATGCCTTTGGATTTTGCTTCTTCAGCTTCACTGTCTTTAATTGGACGGGATGCATTGGAAATTGGAATCTCTCCATTATTGAAGCGTTTGAATCCGCCACCTGTTCCGCCTGTTCCAATCGGAATGCGGACATCCGGGTTAGCTGCGCCGAACTCTTCAGCAATCGCTTCGGTTAACGGGTGCAGTGTGCTGGAACCGTCAATTTCAATCGTTCCTGACAAAGCTGTTGCAGTACTTCCTTCGTTTTGCTGTGCTGAACCGTTGTCTGTAGTTTCTCCGGAAGCACCGCCGGAAGTTGTTCCTCCTCCGCATGCCGCCAAAAGCGTGCTCAGCATTAACACCAATACGAGAATACCTGCTGGTTTACGACCCCTTCTTTTAAACAAACGAATCCACTCCTTCAAAATGGTTGTTGTCTCTACTTCCTACTTACAATATTGATATTAATCCCGGAATGTAATAGCAGTTTCTGAGAAATGTAAACGCAGTGTAAAATATTTAATAAAAGTAGAGTTATAGATTCGAACTTTCTTCCATGATCGAATTTTCACCGGTGTTCATTCCGGCAAGCTCATCCTTGACCCGCTCCACACGTTTCACGGTTTCCTCGGCCAGTTGATAAACGTGATTACCGGACTTCTGAACCTCTTGAACGGCGTTGTCCATCTCATTAAACATCTGGGCACCTTCCGTTACATACCCCTCGCAGGATTGGATTTCCCTAAGCGATGAAACTGCCCCCTTGGCTGTATCTGCTGCCAGGCGCTGGATGTGCTCGAGCAGCTGCGATATGTCCCCTGACAGCTTGCGCGTTTGTTTTGCCAGCGATTGTACCTCTGCCGCAACCACTTGAAATCCCCGCCCATGCTCGCCGGCATGTGCGGCTTCAATCGAGGCATTCATGGCCAGCAGACTGCTTTGGTTTGCAAGCTCGGTAATCATGCCGGTGATGGAAAATATACGGCTGGCATCGGCAGCGAGCTCGGAGGCCTGGCCTTCACGCTTCGTCATATCCTCCACAAGGCCAAGGTACGAGGTTCGGACAAGATCCAATTTCTCCTTCCCGGTTTGTGACCACTCCCTCATGCGTATACATTCCGAGTTTGTTCTCGCTGCTGCCGTTCGGACTTCTGTTAACGAGGATTGAATGTTCCGAGTATGCCGGTAGCTTTCCTGCAGGATCAGTTCCCGCTTCTCTTCCGCTTCCGCTTGAAGCCCGCTGGACAGACTCATCAGATCCCGGACGGTAATCACGCCCAGCAGCCGATCAGCCTCCGTGATCAGGACACAATCGTAAAATTTTGAATCCGGGCGCTGCAGGGACCATTCCAGCAGCGTTCCGACCTTCTCGAAAATATCGACACGCATCGGTTGATGGTCCGCAAACTGAAAGGCGGGCTTGGAGTAATACAGGTCAACGGCAAACCTGCCCATCATTCGCTGGTAAAAGACATCCCGCATGATCAGTCCTGCCGGTGTATCTGCCTCATCGCAATAAATAACGCACGGAATACGGTGGTCCTTCGCAAACACATTCAGCACATCGAGGCAGGATTCAGATTTTCTTATAACAGGGACCCTTCTTATGTAATGCCGATATAATGCGCCTGCTTCAGGCTCGCTTGTTACTTGTCCATCAAGTTCCCGCTCTACCTCCATCTTCATTCTCTCTGTCTGATTCGGTTTGGTTTGAAGCAGTGTCATGCGCCTTCACCCCTTCTTCATCTGGTCCTTTAGACGCATCTTACCGGACAAGTATTATGGGAATATACTCGAATGATTAAGGGAGTGTAAACTACGGAAGGATCATGGCCGGGATATGAGACATTAGACAGGTCAGAATCTGACCAAAGACCCAAAAAAAAAGACCCCTCATCATTTCAAACGGAATGATGGGAGCCTTTTTTCGGATTCACTACGAGTTTATAACCAACCCCGCGAATGGAGTCAATGTGTACAGATTCAGGATCGAGCTCAAGCTTCTTGCGCAGGGAACTCACATGAACGTCCACGGTTCGCTGACCGCCGATATAATCGAAGCCCCAGACCACGTTCATCAGATCATCCCTCGTTAACACTACGCCCGGTTTTTTGGCCAGGTAGAGCAGCACCTCAAATTCTTTCGGCCGGAGATTAATGCTCTGACCGCCAAGCCGGACCTCGTATTTCTCAGGATAGATTTCCAGCTGTCCAAGTGAAATGACATTTCCTTGATGGTCTGTCGTCTTTACTTCATCGGCGTGACCGGACACCCGGCGCATGACGGCCGATACACGGGCCAGCAGCTCAGATACGCCAAATGGCTTGGTAATATAGTCATCCGCCCCCATCTTCAGGCCTTGAACAACTTCCTCCTCGGCGTTCTTCGCGGTCAGAATGATGATCGGCGTGGTAATTCCGTTGCTGCGAAGCTTCTCCAAAATCTGAAAGCCGTTCATGCCAGGCAGCATGACATCCAGCAGAATCAGATCATATTCATGATGCGACGCTTTCTCGTAACCTGCGGTACCGTGTTCCTCTACCTCGACTTGAAAGCCTTCCTGTGTCAGATTGTAGGACAACAGCCGCGAAAGTGTCGGCTCATCTTCAATAACAAGCATGCGTTGCGTCAATGTTACCCCCGCCCTTATCTTGATAATTGGACTGCTCATGCAAGTATATCAACAGAATGTTAACGGAGTGTTAACTTCCTGTATCGGCCGTTTCCTGCAATACCGGGAGCTCAATGATGAAGGAGCTGCCGATTCCCAGCTCGCTCTCCACCTTGATGGTTCCGTGATGAAGATCCACCAGATGCTTCACGATCGATAGTCCAAGCCCCGTTCCGCCTGATCCGCGCGAACGCGCTTTATCCACCCGATAGAATCGTTCAAATATACGGGGAAGGTCTTTCTTCGGAATGCCAATCCCGGAATCCTTAACAATGAATTCCACAATATCCTCGGCATTCCCATTACTATGCTTTTCACGAGCCGTTAATTTTACTCGTCCGCCTTCTTGCGTGTAACTGATCGCATTCGAGAGCAGATTCATAAAAATCTGGCGGAGCTTGTCCTCGTCCCCCTCCATAAACAGCTCTTCCGGAATGTCGAGCTCCAGGCTGATCCGCTTCTTCTCCGCGACCGTGCGCATCATTTCGGATATCGTATCAAAGAACGCCGACAGATGGATCGGCGAGTAATCCATCTGAATCCGCTTGGATTCGATCTTGGACAGCTCCAGAATGTCACCGATCAGCCGGTTCAGCCGTTCGGACTCGTCATAGATAATCTGGAGGAAGGAGCGCGATGTCTTCTCATCAGTAACCCCGCCGCCAAGCAGCGTTTCGGCAAACCCTTTAACCGCGGCAAGCGGAGTCTTCAGCTCGTGAGATACGTTGGCTACGAATTCGCTCCGCATGCGTTCAAGTCTGCGGATATCACTTACATCCTGCAGCAGGAACAGCATGCCTCGATAAGACTCCTGCTCTTCCTCTTGCATCATCGCAACCCCATCCAGGCGGATGATCGATTCCACCGGATAATAAATGTTGCGCTCCTCATGGAAGCCTTCCTTGCTCTCCAGGCCTTCCTCCATCAGTTTGGTCAATTCATAATGCTGCTTGAGCTCACGGTACGATTTGCCTGTTATCACTTCGGCATTAATGCCGAGCATTTTCTCGGCAGCACGGTTCACAAGAATGATCTGGCCTGCCCCGCTCACCATGACAATACCGCCTGTCATATTGTTTAAAACGCTTTGCAGCAAATCTTCATTATCCCGTATCGTCCGCAGCTGGGTCTGGAGGCTGTCGGCCATTCCGTTAATGGCTTGCGCCAATTGACCGATCTCGTCTTTACGGTGAATCTTCACCCTCGCATCATATTCTAGGCGCGATATCCGTCTGGCTACGCGCGTGATCTTCTCCAGCGGCGATGTCAAGCCCTTGGCAACGCGATAACTCACCAAGGCTGCAATCAAGAACAGCACCAGCAGGCCGATCCCCATCACAGTCCAACCTTGCTTGACTCCCTGGTCCACTTCCTTGAGACTGACGGACAATCTGACGAATCCGTCGAAATTCTCTCCGGCCTTGACCGGAAGAGCGACATACAGCATGTCCTGCTCCAGCGTATCGCTCCGACGAATGGTACTCCCGCGGCCTTCTTTTACGGCTTCAAGCATCTCCTCACGATTAGCGTGGTTATCCATGGTTAACGGATCACTCTCCGAATCCCCGATCACCTTACCATCCTTCAATATAAACGTCACTCTCGCATCGGACAGTTCCTCAAGCTGCACGGATCTGTTGGTATAATACGAAAGAGCATCCGCGCTGTCCGTATCCGGAAACTCCATCATGGTCTGCAGAAGCCGTATCTCCCGGACCATATTGTCCTCCAGCAGCTGAATATGGGACTGCTTGAATACCGTCACCATAGCCAGTCCTGCCGCGAGCATAGATAACCCAATTAAAGTAAGCATAATTAGAGTCAAACGATTGCGATACTGCCTCATGGTCTCTCCTCTTTCTGCCGCGTGATCATTTTGGATAACTTACCGTCCGTGTGCGTCTTCGGTGAAATAACGCATGAATGATGGTTGCCGCCGGCTGCTGGAACATAACGGGATCGAAGCCTGGGGTGAGAAATAAGTTGTAGCCAGCACCATCCCGAGTGATATATTACGCATTCCGGACGCGTATGTAAATGTAATTTGCATTTCTCGTGTCGGTCCCAGCATCGCATATGAGCCAAAATAACCAAGCAAATAACAGATCACAATCAGCGTGAAGACAACCGGGACGACCACCAGCATCTCCTCTTTCATGCCTGCTGCATGGGGAGCGATGGCTGCTGCATTCAGCATAACCACAAGCATAAAAAACAGCTTCGATATCGGCTGGGCTACGGGAGCCGACCAGTCTTTAATCCGTCCTTTGGAACCTTCATACAGCATCACCCCGATCAGAGTGGGCAATACCACCATCGTCAGCAAATCGAGAATCAGCTCAGACGCATTCCAGGTAACCAGCGCATCCCCGATAAACATATCCATCAAAGCCGGGACGACTAGCGGACTGAGTATGGTATCCAGCACGACCACCGCTAAGATGAACGGAACGCTGCCGCCGGAGCTACCGACCCACATCACCGAGGATATTCCCAGCGGAATGATCGCAAATAACAGCAAGCCGATCGTATAATCCGAGTGCGCACCAAACACGGCCGAGCCCAGTCCATAGGCAAGCAACGGAGCTGCCGCATGGGCAAGAAAGAGCGTTAACATAACGGCAAGGGGGCGTTTTAGAACCCCTTGCAGATGACGGATCCCACAGCCAAGCGCCATAACCAGCGTGATATAACCGAATAGATAAGGAATCCAGTGTACAAAGTCCAGCAAAACATCCGAAAGCAGCCAGCCTAGCACCAGCGAGCCGGGAATCAAGAGAAAGGTGTACTTTTCAAACCAAGATGCAAAGGCCAGTCCAAAACTTCTCACCTGTTTCCTCCTATGACTGAATTGACGTATTTGACTTTCATCATAAACCGGAGCGTGCGAAAACCGCAACGAAAATTCGAAATAAGAGTCCCAATCCCAAGCTCAACAAAAAAGCATCGACCGGCTCATTGTGGCCAATCAATGCTTCTTCATATGCTATGGATTAGGAGAACACCGGATCTTTAAACATGGCCAGCTTCTCTGCCGAATCCTTGCTCACATCGGCATGCAGGCTGTTTCCGTGCGAATCCATCGTGACGATGGCGGCAAAGCCATCGACCTCCAAATGCCACATCGCTTCTGGAATGCCAAACTCCATGAAATCCACGCCGTTTACTTTTTTGATGCATCTCGCATAATACTGGGCGGCCCCGCCGATCGCATTCAGATACACGCCGCCATGCTCCTGCAGCGCTTGAAGCGTCTTGGGACCCATGCCGCCTTTTCCGATGACCGCGCGAATGCCGAATTTTTTCAAAATATCGCCCTGGTACGGTTCCTCACGAATGCTGGTTGTCGGGCCTGCCGCCTTGACATGCCATCCCTCTTCATCCTGCATCATAACCGGGCCGCAGTGATAAATCACGGATCCGTTCAAATCGATAGGAGCATCGTGATCCATCAGGTATTTATGAAGCGCATCCCGTCCGGTATGCATCTCGCCTCGGATAACCACCACATCCCCAACGCGCAGGGAACGAATTTGCTCCTCGCTGATTGGCGTCTGCAGGACCACCTCGCGGCTCTTGGAATCACTGGGCCCGGAGTCCTCGGCTTGAGAAACAGCCGTTTCGGAATTTGCGTTCATCTGCACCTCGCTGCCCGCTTCATACAGCCAGTCTGTGATCTCCCCGGTTTCCGGTTCAACCAATACGCCTTGACGGCGGAATGCCCAGCAGTTATAAGCAACCGATACAAAAAAGCTTGCCGGCAAACGGTTCATCGCACCGATCTTGCAGCCGAGCAGCGTAACTTCTCCGCCAAAGCCCATCGTGCCGATCCCCAGCTTATTTGCATTTTCCAATATGTAATCTTCGAGCTTCGCCAAATCTTCATTCGGATTCACATCTTCCACATGACGGAACAGCTGATGCTTCGCAAGCTCATAACCGGTCGTCCGGTCGCCTCCAATGCCTACGCCGATAAATCCGGCGCTGCAGCCCTGTCCTTGAGCTTGATACACCGCATGCATGATGCATTTGCGGATTCCGTCCAGATCGCGGCCCGCTTTCCCCAACCCTTCAAGCTCTGCAGGAAGACTGTACTGGATGTTTTTGTTCTCGCAGCCGCCCCCTTTCAGGATGAGGCGGACATCCACCTTATCCTGCTCCCATTGCTCGAAATGGATGACGGGCGTACCAGGACCGAGATTATCCCCGCTGTTAGCGCCAGTCAACGAATCCACCGAGTTTGGACGCAGCTTGCCATCCTTCGTAGCACGAATCACTGCGGAGTAAATCGCCTTCTTCATCTCGATTTGGTTCGCACCCACCGGGGTATGCACGATGAATGTTGGCATGCCGGTATCCTGGCAGATCGGCGATACTTCCTGCTCGGCCATCTCAATATTTTGAGCGATCGTTGCCAGTGCCAGACCCGCTCGCGTTGCCGCATCCTCAGACGCTCGCCCGCGGTTGACTGCTCTTCGCACATCCCCGGGCAAATTCGTGGAGGTTTCTACAATCAGTCGATACATGCTCTCTTCAAATAATTTCATAACGTTGGTAAACTCCTCTCTTTCATAACCCAGACATGATAGCAAAAAAGAATCATTATAAACGGCCAATATTGTTATCATATCATATCATTTCGCACATGAAAGGGTTTACTTCAAAAAATGAAAGAGTAGAGAAAATGTGTTGATTTTCCCCGTCGCATCGACCATACCAATCTATGAATCTCACATATATTGGTTAAGGAAAGGAGGTGATTGCTATGATGAAAGCCTCAATCTCCCAGGTGGTCTTTCCAAGGCTTGCCTTGTTTAGAAACGAGTTTTACAGAGGACGCCGATTTGTGGTTCGTGGTAACGTCGGGATCCGTAATCTCGAGAGAACTTTCGGGGACATTGAAAGCTTGAGATTCTTCTCGACCAGTTCCAATGCAACCCTGGTCCTGTTCTCGGAGACGAATTTCAGGGGCAGATTCAGGGTATTCCGCGGCAACACCAACATCGCCGATCTGGATGATATTATTCGCGGCGAAGAGCCGGAATCCATTATCAGCTCCAACCGTCGTTTGACGCTGGCACAGATCAGAGCGATCCGGGAAACCGGCGTGCTTCCTTCCGGTTTTAGAAGCATCTGATTCTCCGTAAGCCCCGTAACCTCTCCAAAACTCACCCATGATAAAATAGCGGACATCCGGGCCGAAGCCCCGGATGTCCGCTCTGTTTTCCATGTTATGTTGTAACCAACGGTTGTTAGCGAGCGAAACGTCTTAGCCGTTAATGACTTCGCCGCCATTCACGTGGATCACTTGACCGCTCACATAGGAAGAGTCGGTTGAAGCCAGATATACATAGGCAGGAGCCAGCTCTTCCGGTTGGCCCGGACGTTTCATCGGCTGGGTCGCCCCAAACTCGGCTACCTGATCCGGCGGGAACGTCGAAGGAATCAGCGGCGTCCAGATCGGTCCCGGTGCAACGGCATTCACCCGGATTCCTTGCCCGACCACGTTCATCGACAACGAACGCGTAAAGGCTACGATAGCCCCCTTGGTTGATGCATAATCCAGCAGCTGCGGACTTCCCCGATATGCCGTAATGGAGGTTGTATTAATAATCGAGCTTCCCTTGGACAGATGCGGCATCGCCGCCTGCGTCAGATAGAACATGCCGAATATATTCGTACGGAATGTCCGCTCCAATTGTTCTTTGGTAATATCCTCAATCTTCTTCTGTGGATGCTGTTCGGCTGCGTTGTTGACAAGAATATCGAGCTTCCCAAGTTTCTCCACGGTTTCGGTGACCGCATCGCGGCAAAACGCATCGTCGCCAACATCGCCGGAGATAAGCAGGCATTTACGGCCTTCCTGCTCCACCTGACGCTTGGTCTCTTCCGCATCCTTGTGCTCGCTCAAATACACAATGGATACGTCCGCGCCTTCCTTGGCATAGTGGACCGCAACCGCACGGCCGATTCCGCTGTCGCCTCCGGTAATTAGCGCAACCTTTCCTTGTAACTTACCGGCTGCTTTGTACTCGTTGCTTTCAAACTCCGGTTTTGGGTGCATCTCCGATTCGGTTCCGGGTCTGTGATCCTGATGCTGGGGCGGCAATGTTTGTTTCTGTTGATCTTGTGGCATATGAACATTTCTCCTTTCAGGTCAGTATCTCAAACTACCTCTCATAGGATGCGTTCGACGCGGCTTCTTATTCTCATAAAAAGCCCTTCGCTATTGTTTTTACCCATATTGAACGGGATCAAACGTAAGCGCGGTTCTTTTCCCGTAACAAAATCCCTCCTCAAAAACCGGGCCTTGCGCCTAAAGTCCAGTCAAGATTTTGCCGGGACCCCCCGGAATATATAATTGCTGTAACATCAAAAAACCGCCCGAATAAACGGACGGCCACTCTTTCATATGTAGCTGTTCTTAGATGATGTCATTAAATACCATGAAGAAAATCATGACGAGCAGCAGGAGGGACAACAACGCGCTGAATGTACTAAGCTTACCCGTTTCTTCCTTCACTTCACGCTTCTCCCGGATTCCTGCAAGCGCATTCTTCAGGGGTTTGCCCATAATGCCTCCAATCGCAAACATCGCCAGCAGCAGAACCGTTACAATGATCATCCAAGGAACCGAATACTCGCCCTGGGACATCATATATCCGCCAGTCAACAACTGAATAACCAAACCGTACTGAGCAAAACGGTTCGCTACTCGAATTGTATTAACGGCTCCTTCTTGAGCGCCGAGAGACAGCTTCTGAATACCGCCAACAACAAACGGCAGGATCAAGTAAAACCCTAGCGCCGCCGTGCCGACCATATGCAGAAAAAATGTCACATTCCACATAAACAATTCCTCCAAAGTCATAAGTGTGATTTTTATTACATCAAGTTCATCGTCTCTTATTATACTGGAGAGATCATCCAAAGAAAAGCAATCCCGTCCCGAATCACGGGACGGGATTGCATTATTAGACGATTTTGTGAATCCTGATTCAATTACAGGTTCACAACCGAAGTTACGTTACGCACGGATTCCGCTGACTTATCAAGTGCAGCTTTCTCTTCGCCAGTCAGCTCAAGCTCGAAAATTCGCTCGATGCCGTCTCCGCCGAGAATTGCCGGAACACCCATGAACAGGTTGTCATAACCGTACTCGCCTTCCAGAAGTGCAATAACCGGAATGATCCGCTTCTTGTCCTTCAGAATCGCTTCCGTCATTTGGACCAGGGAAGCAGCCGGCGCATAGTATGCGCTGCCGTTCCCCAGCAGGTTGACGATTTCGCCGCCGCCGACCCGGGTGCGCTGCACAATCGCTTCAATGCGCTCAGCCGGAATCAGCGTGTCGATCGGAATGCCGCCCACGCTAGAGTAACGAACGAGCGGAACCATGTCATCGCCATGGCCGCCCAGAACGAAACCGCGGACATCCTCAACGGATACGTTTAGCTCTTGCGCGATGAAGGTGCAATAGCGTGCCGTATCCAGTACGCCCGATTGACCGATTACGCGGTTCTTAGGAAAGCCGAGTGTGTTGTATGCCACATAGGTCATGGCATCCACCGGGTTACTCAGGATGATAACCGTAGAGTTCGGTGCGTGACTCTTCACGTTCTCACATACGGATTTTACGATCCCTGCATTGGTATTAACGAGATCATCGCGGCTCATACCCGGCTTGCGGGCTACACCTGCTGTAATGATTACGATATCGGAATTAGCTGCATCTTCATAGTTGGACGTACCGACTATGTTGCTGTCAAATCCTTGAACGGGACTTGCTTCGAGCATATCCAGCGCTTTACCTTTCGTTGGGTTCTCGAGCTGCGGGATATCCAGCAGCACCACATCACCCAGTTCTTTTTGAGCAAGCATCAGGGCGGTAGTCGCACCTGTAAAGCCAGCACCTACTACCGTAATCTTTTTACGAGTAATTGCCACGATGAATCTCCTCCTTACAGGTTTTTAATGATTTCGTCTGCGAACTCGGAGCATTTCACTTCGGTAGCGCCTTCCATCAGGCGGGCGAAGTCATAAGTCACAGTTTTGTTGTTGATGGATGTTTCCATACCTTTGTAGATCAGGTCAGCCGCTTCCTGCCATCCGAGGTGCTCAAGCAGCATGACGCCGGAGAGGATAACGGAACCAGGGTTGACTACGTCTTTGTCTGCATATTTCGGAGCTGTACCATGAGTCGCTTCGAAAATCGCATGTCCTGTTACATAGTTGATGTTAGCTCCTGGAGCGATACCGATACCGCCAACTTGTGCAGCCAGCGCGTCAGACAGATAGTCCCCGTTCAGGTTCAATGTCGCAATGACATCAAAGTCGGTTGGACGAGTCAGAACTTGCTGCAGCGCGATGTCGGCAATCGCATCTTTAACGATGATTTTGCCGGCCTCTTCAGCTGCTTTTTGAGCAGCGTTAGCCGCATCTACGCCGTCTTTGTCCTTGATGATATCGTATTGAGCCCAAGTGAACACTTTATCGCCGAATTCAGCTTCAGCCACTTCGTACCCCCAGTTTTTGAAGGCACCTTCTGTAAATTTCATGATGTTGCCTTTGTGAACCAGTGTCACGGATTTGCGGCCATGCTTGATCGCATACTCAACTGCTGCACGCACAAGACGCTTGGAACCTTCGGAGGATACAGGCTTGATCCCGATACCGGACGTTTCCGGGAAGCGGATTTTGTTTGCTCCCATTTCGTCTTGAAGGAACTTGATCATTTTCTTCACTTCTTCGGAGCCTTCTTTATACTCAATACCTGCGTAGATGTCTTCCGTGTTCTCACGGAAAATAACCATGTCAACCAGCTCAGGGCGTTTTACCGGAGATGGTACGCCGTTGAAGTAACGAACAGGGCGCAAGCAAGTGTACAGGTCCAGCTCTTGGCGAAGGGCAACGTTCAGGGAACGGATACCGCCGCCGATTGGCGTTGTAAGTGGCCCTTTAATAGCAACGATGTACTCGCGAATCGCTTCAAGCGTATCGTTCGGGAGCCATTCACCGTATGTATTGTATGCCTTCTCACCGGCAAATACTTCATACCAGGCAATTTTCTTGGAACCGTTGTATGCTTTTTCTACGGCTGCATCAAGGACGCGCTTGGAAGCTTTCCAAATGTCACGGCCTGTACCGTCACCTTCAATAAAAGGAATGACAGGGTTGTTAGGCACCTGCAGGGCTCCGTTATCAATCGTGATTTTCTCGCCTTCGGTTGGTAATGCGAATTTTTCCAATTTCATGAGTATGAGTTCCTCCTTAGAATATGGTTCTTGTCTCTAGCCATTCCCAAAATACTCGCGTGAATAGGCACAGAGAAACCCGCCACCCGCGATTCAGTCACGTTTGAGCGGTTCTCTAGCCTATTGTACATGATTGCCAGCCACTTAGCGAAGTTCTATCGGCACATATTTTTGGTCGGTCATCCCTGTATACTCTGCGCGCGGGCGGATGATACGGTTGCCTTCATACTGCTCAAGAATGTGCGCAGTCCATCCGGATACACGGCTGATGGCAAAAATCGGCGTGAACAATTCCTGCTCGATGCCGAGCTGCGTATAGACCGATGCGGAATAGAAATCAACGTTCGGCTTCAGCCCTTTTTGGTTGGTAACCGTTTCGTCGATCAATACCGACATGTCGTACAGCGTGGTGTCGCCTTTCATTTCACCAAGCTCGCGGGACATTTTTTGCAGATGCTTCGCTCGCGGGTCGCCGTTTTTGTATACGCGGTGTCCAAAGCCCATAATTTTTTCACGGTTGTCCAGCTTCTCCTGAATGTAAGCCTGAGCCCGATCAATCGAACCGACTTCGTTCAGCATCTTCATGACGGCTTCATTCGCGCCGCCGTGCAGAGGTCCTTTCAGCGCGCCAATGGCGGAAGTAACGCCGGAATATATGTCGGACAGCGTGGCTACGGTTACACGGGCAGCAAACGTGGATGCGTTAAGCTCGTGATCCGCATGCAATACCAGTGCCTGGTCCAGAGCCTTGATCGAAGTCTGATCAGGGTCTTCGCCTCTGAGCATATACAGGAAATTCTCCGAGATGGAGACGCCGGCTTTCGGAGCCACCGGCTCTTTGCCCTGACGAACACGGGCGATGGCAGCAATGATCGTCGGAAGCTGCGCTTGAAGTTTAACCGCTTTCTTCTCGTTCGATTCACGGCTCATATCGTCGCCTTCGGCGTCATACAGAGCAAGCGCGGATACAGCTGAGCGAAGCGCAGCCATCGTATTGGTATCCTTCGGATACAATTTGATCTGCTGGATAAGCTCATCCGGAATGGCAGCATAGTCGCTCAAATCTTGTTGAAGGGCTTTAAGCTCTTCGGCATTCGGAAGTTTTCCGAACCAGAGCAGATAGGCTACCTCTTCAAAACTTGCATGTTCTGCGAGATCGTCAATATCATATCCACGGTAAGTCAGAACGCCATCGACGATCGAACTAATCGCGGAGGTGGTAGCTACAATGCCTTCCAAACCCTTGGTAGCTGTCATGCAACATCTCTCCTTTATGATCGGGATAAACTGAACTATTTTGACAATCATGAAAACATTTTCATGAAGTCGGATAAAAAAGAAAAACGCGCAAAAAAATTGCTATGGTCCTAGTCACAAACCTTCTCATATCATACTGGATTTTGTCTGATATGTGAACATGAGCAGCGACATTCGCCGCATCAAATTGTTTTATCGACACCATAAACATTTTTTTGAAATCACTTACAATTCCATTATACCTGTGATAATTCTCATTGTCGAATCATGAAGACAAGCGTTTTCCAACTCTTTATCCTTATATTGAAACTCCTTGCATACGTATAGGAATGAGCGATTCTGCTCGTCCCTGAAGTGCTGCAAAGGAGTGTGATGGTTTGGAACGATTGATGCTCAAGCGTTTTGGCCGGGGAGTGTGGGTGCTGTCTTCCATCTTCGTGATCGCCTATTTGATATATGTACTGCTGCCGCTGCTTTATCCCTTCCTTCTGGCCTGGATCATCGCCTATGCCATGAATCCTTGCGTCCACCTGCTTCAGCGGAGTTTGAAGCTGCCGCGGTGGCTCGCTGTCACGTTGTCCCTGCTGCTGTATTTCGGAGCGGCTCTGCTGATCCTCACTGCAGCTGTCACCAGACTGGTCAAGGAGCTGATTATCCTGTCCCAGTCCTTCAATCTCCATATTGATGCCTGGATGGAATGGCTGACGGCCTGGACGCAGAATGATAGCTTCCAGAATATCATCAATGAGATTAGCCGGTTCTATCAGAACAACCCGAATTATCACGATACCATCAATCAGAATATTACCCGCACAACGCAAACGATTGGCACGGCCGTGACCGATTTAGTTACTGGTATTTTTAACGGAATTTTGCAAATTATTTATTACCTGCCGAACTTAGGCACGATTCTCATCGTCGTTTTGCTCTCCACGTTCTTTCTCAGCAACAGCTGGGAGCGCCATAATCGCGCGCTTCTCCGCATCCTACCGGGCGTCATTCGCAAACCCATGATCTATATCTTCTCAGATCTGAAAAAAGCGTTGTTCGGATTCGCGAGGGCCCAGCTGATTCTCATCTCCATCACGGCACTTATCGTCATGATCACCCTTTATGCGCTCGGGGTCGATTCCGCCTTCTCCATCGGTCTTCTGATCGGCTTGGTGGATCTTCTCCCATACCTGGGCGTCGGCATCGTCCTGATCCCTTGGTCGCTGTATGCCTTTATGACGGGCGACCTGACGCTCGGCATCGGACTGACCGTCCTGTACAGCATCATCCTGATCGTCAGGCAGATCATGGAGCCCAAGGTGCTCGCCAGCAGTGTGGGACTGGACCCGCTCGCCGCCCTGCTGGGCATGTTCGTCGGGCTCAAGCTGTTCGGCATTCTGGGGCTGATTGTAGGTCCCGTGTCGCTTGTCATCCTGGATGCTTTTCACCGGGCCCATGTATTCAAGGACCTTAGGAATTATATTATCGGGGGCAGGTTCAGGTAGCAGTCGGACGGACATGTTTGACTCATCATAGGGCTATAGTGATCAGATTATCATAGGATTGATAGAGGTACTTTCTGATCTTCCCTGATATTTCCTGATACTTCTTGTGCTCCATGCATAAATAGACCGGCCCCTGAAGGGCCGGTCTTATGGGTGATGCCTGTTAGTATTATCTGCGAAATATCGTAATCTTGCCGTTTTTCATGTTTTTCTTCATCCATTTCAACAGCAAAATCCGATACAGCGGGCGAGTCAGCGGAAATATCAGCGTAAATCCGATGATGTCAGTTACAAAGCCCGGCAGAATAAGTAGTACTCCACCTGCAAATATACATAGACCATCGGCCATGGAAGCACCCGGAACCATGCCCGAATTCATTCTCTGCTTGGCATCTTCCATCGCTTTGCGACCTTCGAACCTCATCATGGCCACGCCAACCGCAGAGGTCAGCAGCGTCAATAGCAAGGTATTCATGCCGCCCACGCGATCCGCAACGAACTGGAAGCCGAATATTTCAACAGCAGGCACGAAGATAATCGCTGCCAGCAACCATTTGAACATGAAGCTACTCCTTCCTCCCCCAAAGGGTGTCCCTCAATGCATCATACAGCTTTGGCGCGCATTTATCCAGTCGGGCCGGCTTCCACTCTCTATTCAGCCATACATGACGGGTCGCGCCTTCCGTTAACAAGGCACCGGGAAGCCCGGATTCGGGAGACAGATCCATCGTCCCCAAATCTGCCTGCTCCTGCTCGCTCAGCAAACGGACCTCATATTCATAGTGTATTCGAAGCGGGGAGAAAGCAGTCATTCTGGTAAACACCGTTACAAGATCATCATACCGCGCAGGCTGGCGATACTTGATATCTAGATCAACCACCGGGAGCAGGACGCCTTCTTCTTCCATTCCGCGATACGTTAATCCCATTTCACGGATCATTTGGGTACGCCCGATCTCGAACCAGTTTAAATAGTTAGCATGATAGACGACACCCATTTGATCGCTTTCCTGGTAGCGCACCCGAAAGGAAGTCCAGAACCAGCGACTTCGTGTCGGTACGGATGGTTTAGGCATCAACATCACCCCCTCATCTATGCAAAAAGCAATGGTCGATTATAATCATCGTCCATTGCTTATATGCAGCTATATTCAGAATCCAGCGGATTCTTGACTGTTGTATTACTTCTCCTGTGGAATTTGATCCACTTTAAGAAGGTTGGTTGAGCCGGAACGGCCCAGCGGCACGCCTGCTGTAATCACAACAAGATCGCCTTCTTTCACGAGTCCGGACTTCACGCCGCCTTGCAGCGCATAATCAAACATCTCATCCGTAGAAGAAGCCTGTTCGCCTTTAACCGGCGTTACGCCCCAAGTCAGTGCCAAACGTCTCAACGTTCTGTCTTGAGTCGTGACAGCGACGATAGGAGCCTCTGGACGGTATTTGGATACCATGCGAGCCGTTTGACCGGATTCCGTGGACGAAATGATGGCTTTAGCATTCAGGTCAAGTGCCGAGATCGCAACGGATTGGCTGATTGCTTCGGTAACGCTGGTATCTTGAGCAATACGCTGCTTCAGGAACATTTCACGGTAGTTCAGTGCGGATTCCGCTTTCTCTGCGATACGGGACATGGTCAGTACGGATTCTACAGGGTATTTACCTGCAGCCGTTTCGCCGGACAGCATGATGGCATCGGTGCCGTCGAAAATCGCATTGGCAACGTCACTTGCTTCCGCACGGGTAGGACGCGGGTTGCGCTGCATGGAATCCAGCATTTGCGTAGCCGTAATGACCGGTTTGCCAGCCAGGTTACATTTTTCGATCATACGTTTTTGAACCAATGGAACTTCCTCAGCCGGAATCTCTACGCCGAGGTCGCCACGAGCTACCATCAAGCCGTCGGATACTTCGAGGATTTCATCCAGGTTGTCAACGCCCTGCTGGTTCTCAATTTTGGAGATGATTTGGATATGCTCGCCATTATGCTTCTTCAGCAATTCGCGAATTTCAAGCACGTCACTTGCTTTACGAACGAAGGAAGCGGCAATAAAATCGATGCCCTGTTCGATCCCGAAAACGATATCGTTGGCGTCTTTTTCCGTAATTCCTGGGAGAGAAATCGCGACTCCCGGTACGTTTACACCTTTTTTGCTCTTAATGGTTCCGCCATTGACGATGCGGCATCTGATTTCGGTGCCTTGAATCTCCACCACGGTCAGACCGATCAGACCGTCATCGATCAGGATCGTGGATCCGACTTGAACATCTTGCGGCAACTCTTTGTAAGTAATGGACAAACGATTCTTATCACCAAGGATTTCCTCGGTAGTAAGGGTGATATATTCATCTTGTACAAGCTCAATCGGTTCCACTTCAAGTTTGCCTGTACGGATTTCCGGTCCTTTGGTGTCAAGCAGGATCGCTACCGTTTTGTTCAACTCTTCACAAGCTTGGCGGATGTTCTTGATCCGGTTGCCATGCTCCTCGAAGTCGCCGTGGGAGAAGTTCAGACGAGCCACGTTCATGCCGGCCATAATGAGCTTCTTGGTGTTTTCCAACGATTCACTGGAAGGACCGATGGTACATACAATTTTTGTTTTGCGCATTTGGGTTTCCTCCGTTTATTAAAGGGTTCTCTATATCTCTTTTTCCAACAACTAAATCTACTACAAAAAGTCTCATTTGTATAGGAACTTTGTCATATCGTCACATACTCATCAGACTTTTACAGAATCACGTCTTCCTGTTCCGCCTTCGCAAAATCGAATTCACCGATCTTGCGGAATTTGCGGTACCGGTCTTCCTTCAGCTCGCAGGCATCCATGACGGACAGCTCTTTCAGCTGGCTGATCAGTGCGCTTTGAATGGCGGCGGCCGTCTCTTCATAGTTGCGGTGCGCACCGCCCTTAGGCTCCGGTATAATTTCCTCAATGACTTCCATTTCAAGCAGGTCCTTAGCGGTGATCTTCATGGCTTCCGCAGCCTGATCCGCTTTGGATGCATCCTTCCACAGAATGGATGCGGCGCCGTTCGGTGAAATGGCGGAATAGATGGCATGCTCGAGCATCAGCACACGATTGCCTACAGCCATCGCAAGAGCACCGCCGCTTCCACCTTCGCCGATGACCACACAAACAATAGGCACTCCAAGGGACGACATTTCCCGTAGATTACGGGCAATCGCCTCGGACTGACCTCTTTCTTCTGCTGTATTACCCGGATATGCGCCTTTTGTATCAATAAACGTGATAATGGGACGCTTGAACTTGTTCGCCTGCTGCATAAGTCGCAGAGCTTTACGGAAGCCTTCCGGATGTGGACTTCCGAAGAAACGCGCGATATTGTCCTTCGTATCCTTACCGCGCTGCTGACCGACCACTGTGACGGGAACGCCGTCGAGTTTGGCCAGGCCGCCGACAACGGCAAGATCGTCCCCGTAGAGACGATCTCCATGCAGCTCGATAAAATCCGTAAAGATCAACTGGATCAAATCAAGCGACGTCGGTCGCTGCTGATGACGGGCCAGATGCATTTTCTGGGAAGGCGAAATCGAAGAATAGATTTCTTCCTCCAAACGACTATATCGTTCTTCCAGGCGGGCGATTTCATCCGTGAAATCGATCCCTTTTTCCTGTCCGAATTGTTTCAGTTCATCAATCTTCTTGCGCATTTCGGCAAGTGGCATTTCAAAAGGCAATTCGCCTGACATCAGAATCCCCCTTTCACGGTATGCATCTCCAGCAGCTTACCAAGCATGGAGCGCATATCTTTCCGATGAATAACCATGTCAAGCTGACCATGCGCCAAGTTGAACTCCGCTGTCTGGAAATCATCCGGCAGCTTCTGGCGAATGGTCTGTTCAATAACGATACGGCCCGCAAAGCCGAATACGGCTCCCGGCTCGGCAATATTGATGTCGCCAAGCGTCGCAAAGCTGGCGGATACACCGCCGGTCGTCGGATCCGTTATCACTGAAATATAGAGCCCGCCGAGCTCGTTAAACCTGGACAGGGCAGCGCTTGTTTTGGCCATCTGCATCAAACTGAGAATACTCTCCTGCATCCGGGCACCGCCGGAGGTCGAGAAAATAATGAGAGGCAAACGCTTGTCCGTCGCAAACTCGATCGCTCGGGTGATTTTTTCCCCGACGACAGAGCCCATGCTTCCCGTGAAGAAATCAAAACTCATCACGGCTACCACAACAGGCTGGCCGAGAATCGAGCCTTGACCGGTAATAACCGCATCATGAAGACCGGACTTCATCTTCTGCTGCTCGAGCTTGGCCGCATATCCCGGAAATTTGAGCGGATCCACCGAGATCATGTCCGCGTCAAACTCTTCAAAGCCTGTCTCATCCAGCGTCATCGCAATCCGTTCTACCGCGTTCAGGCGCATATGATGTCCGCATTCCTGACACACCTTCAGATTCTTCTCAAGCTCTTTGCTGTATTGAATGGTGCCGCACTTAGCACACTTATTCATCAGACCTTCCGGAATTTCCCGTTTCGGGCGTTCGCCTTCCTGAGGCTGCCCTGCCGTCCCAAGTCGTTCCGATGGGATCGTTGCGTATTTCCTTTTTTTCTGAAACAAGTCTTTAAACACAACTACACCTCTCCAGCCGTAAATTTGAATGGCCGCTGCAATAGCACATCGCCGATCCGTACGCTAAGCTTCGCTATGTAACCCAGATGAAACTAGGGGTGCAATATCGAATTCAACACTTCCTGTACTTCCTCAAGCTCTCCGGAGGGTACCAAAATCTCAAACTGCTGTTTGGAAAGATTCACAGGACGGCTTTGAACCAAAAAACCTTCTTCCGTTAGCCTGGTCTTGATCATTTCCGCCACCTTTGCAGTTGGCGCAATATAGATTACCGTCCACATGCCTTTCAGATCCCCCTAATCTCGTCCCACAGGCATATCCTGAGCCGATATAATGGATAATGATAACATACTTCAGTTTTTACCTCAACAAAGAGAGCAGGGGGCTGAAAGCCAAATCTGTACCCTTATGCAGCGATTCGACACCACTCGCGCAAATCAGTCAGAACCCGCGGTGTAATGGGCCGCATCGGGATTGTTATGGGCGATGCGCGAGGAAGCGGCAGCGGCGATGCCTGCAACGAGATCATCCAGAAACACATGAATCCCGTCGGACTTTTCATTTAATATCTCAATTACACCAATTTTTTCTTTGTCCAGATAACCGAAACTGGTCAGTCCGATCATGCCATATATGCTCGTGACACCAAGCGCCATGGTCTCATCCACTCCGTAGAGCGGTTCGTCTTGCTCCATAATCGATTGCAGCGGCTCCGGCAGCAGTTTTTTCTCCGCCAACTCATCCAGCGCAATGCCCGTATACAGCGTATACTGCACTTCGCGCTTGCCGAGAACGGCCCGGACGCTTTCTTCACATTGCTCGATGGTTAACTTCGGATGATAACGCTGCTGAAGCTTCAACACAATATCCGCGATGGAGCTTACGCTGACTCCTCTGCGGCTGAGCATGCTTTCTGCCAAGTCCATTGACATCACAAATCCCCCCCGCGTCTTTGGCCGTGCTCTTTCATTCCGGTTCTATCATGAAGAGCCTTCTTCATGCGAATACTCGGCCAACATTACCTGTAGTGTCCTAATTGTATGCGGGAGGGATGGGAAACGTTCTTAAATTTTCATGTCACTTCACTTTAACAGTGTCCTTGCCCAGCATGCTCTCCATTTCGGCAAAAAGCTCTGTCGAGGGCTTGATCCGATAGGCATCGCTAAGCGCAAGCACCTTCTGGCTTCGCTCATAAAACAGCACCGTCGGCACATGCCCCGGATGCTGCTGCAGGAGCTCTTTCAGCTTCACCAGCAGCTCTGATTGTTCCGCATCGGCCGTTATTTTCACAAACACACGCTGCCCAGCCTTATGATTCGATACGACGGTACGAGATTCCTTCTCGGGCGATAGGCCGCTGCCCGATGCTTCGTTTTCGATTAGGGTCGAATCATGACCACGGCGGGCGGCAAGCGGCTCCGGGGCCGGGACTGCCGATGAATTACCGGCCGAAACCGGCTGCATGCCGGCTGCCCCCGATTTTCCGCCCCGGCCGTTATTCTCTCCGCCGGATCTTCCTCTGCCGCTCGCTGTTCCCCGCACCTTGCTTCGTTGAACCAGTTGACTCAAGGTTTGCGCCTCGAGCGGAGCGATTTCTTCGGCCAGCAGCTTGAAGCCTTCGTCCTGCAGCTGGACCTTCGCCCGTATCGCGAGCAACGCGCCTTTTTCAATCAAATGCGCGCTTCGCTTCCACACTTCTGGGAAGAGAACGACCTCACAGCGCTCGATTTGATCCTCGCACTCCATAAAGGCCATCGCCTTCCCCTGTTTCGTCGTAATGGTCTTCAGCGTAACCACCATCCCGGCAACCGTAGCCATCGACTCATCTTCCGCTTCATGCAGATCCATTAACCGATCAGCTCCGGACTCCGTCAGCGTATCTTCGAAGCCGTCCAGCGGATGGCCGGACAAATACATACCCAGCAGCTCACGCTCGAATTCGAGCTGCTGAGTTGCGGTATAAGGCGGGATGTCCGGATATTCAATGTCCCAATTCGTCGTTTCCACGAAGTCGAAGAGCTGAATCTGGAGATCATCCCGTTCCTTTCTCCATTTCACGGCCGCTTCGACCGTTTCGTCCAGCATGGCAACCAGCTGGGAACGATGCCCCTGCAAGGAATCGAATGCCCCCGCCTGAATAAGCGACTCGATCACGCGCTTGTTGCATACGCGGAGGTCCACCCGGCGGCAAAAATCGAGCAGGCTTTCAAACGGCTTTTCACGCCGGATCTCGACGATATTCTCCACCGCTTGCGTGCCGACGTTCTTGATCGCGGCAAGCCCGAATCGGATTCCGCCTCCGGCCGGACGATTGGCTTCATCATCGCCGCCCTCGGCAGCAGGGCCGCTCATGACAGGCGTGAAATACGTTCCGCTTTCGTTCACGTCCGGCGGCATCACCTCGATGTCGAGGCGCCGTGCCTCCAGCACATATTCGGCTACCTTCCGGTGGCTGCCCATAACGGCAGTCAGCATGGAAGCCATGAACGGAACCGGATAGTGCGCCTTAAGATAAGCCGTCTGGAAGGCCAGCACGCCGTAGGCGGCGGCATGCGCACGGGGAAATCCGTAGTTCGCGAACCGGACGATCATATCGTACACGCGGTTGGCCTCATCCTCGCTATAACCGAGCTTGAGACTGCCCGAAACGAAATGGCTCCGCTCCCGGTCCAGCACTTCGCGCTTCTTCTTCGAAACGGCTCTTCGCAGCAAATCCGCTTCCCCGAGCGAGAAGCCGGCCATCGTCGAAGCGATCTGCATGATCTGCTCCTGATAGACGATAATGCCGTACGTATCGCCTAATATCGGGATCAGGTCCGAGTGGGGATACTCCGGCTCAATCCGGCCATGCTTGGCTTGAATGAACTTTGGAATAAACTCCATGGGACCCGGGCGATACAAGGCATTGACGGATACGATATCCTCAAACACCGAAGGTTTCAGATCCTTCAAGACCCGCCGGATGCCCGCGGATTCGAGTTGAAATACGCCCGTGGTATCGCCGCGCCCCAGCATCTCATACGTTAGATCATCGTCATCCGGCACTTGTTCGAAATCGAGTGTTCTGCCGGTCAATTCTTGAATCCATCTCAGCGTACGCTCAATAATGGACAACGTTCTCAGACCTAAAAAGTCCATCTTGAGCAGCCCCACGCTCTCCAGATTCTCCATGGAATACTGCGTCAGCGCCGTCTTCTCGCTGCCTTCCTGCAGCGGCACCGCATCCGTCAGCGGATCGCGGGAAATGACAATGCCCGCCGCATGCGTCGAAGCATGACGCGGCATGCCCTCGACCTTCATTGCCATATCAATCAGCTCGCGCACCTTCGGCTTCTTCTCGTACTGCTCCTTTAGCTGCGGGCTTTGCTCCATCGCACCTGCGATGCTGATGCCCAGATGGTTAGGGATCAGCTTGGCCGCCTTGTCCACATCCCCGAACGGCACATTCAGCGCACGTCCCACATCACGGACGGCTGCCCTTGCCGCCATCGTACCGAACGTAATGATCTGGGCGACATGCTCTTTCCCGTATTTATCCACCACGTAATCAATGACCTCTTCCCGGCGCTCGTCACTGAAGTCGATATCAATATCCGGCATCGTAATCCGCTCCGGATTCAGGAAGCGTTCAAACAACAATTTATATTTCATCGGGTCCACATTCGTAATCTGAAGGGTGTAGGCTACCAGGCTGCCCGCCGATGAACCCCTTCCCGGTCCAACCGCGATGCCTTGCCGGTGGGCGTAGGCGATGAAGTCCCATACGATCAGGAAATAATCGCTGAAGCCCATGTTCTCGATGACGCCGAGCTCATAGTTCAGTCGCTGCTCCAGCTCGCTGCGTTGCGCTTCATCCTGCCACCGCTCCGTATTCCCGTAACGTTCTTGCAGACCATTCAAGCAGAGCTCCCGCAAGTATTCGGCTGCATTCTTCCTTTCCGGAAGAGAGCTGTATTCCGGCAAAATCGACTTGCCGAATTCCAGCTCCAGGTTGCATTGGTCCGCAATCTTAGCCGTATTCAATATAGCTTCAGGCACATGGGGGTACAATCGCTCCATGTCGCTGCCGCTCTTCAAATAGAGCTGATTCGTCTGGATTTGCAGCCTGTCCTCATCTTCCACCGTCTTTCCCGTGCCGATGCAGATCAGGACGTCCTGAACTTCAGCATCGCTCTCGGCCAGGTAATGCACATCGTTGGTCGCTACCAGCGGAATGCCGGTCTCGCGGCTCAGCTGAATCAGCTGGGGATTCACGCGCTTCTGCTCCGGAATTCCGTGATCCTGAAGCTCCAGGTAGTAATCTTCTCCAAAAATCGCCTGGTAACGAAGCGCAGCGGCTTTTGCTTCCGCCTCCCGTCCATGAAGCAGATGCTGGGGAACCTCGCCACCCAAGCAGGCGCTGAGACATATGATGCCTTCATGATGGGCGGCCAGCGCCTCCATATCGATTCGGGGTCTGTAATGATACCCCTCCAAATGCCCGATCGAGCACAGCTTCATCAAATTGCGATAGCCGGTCTCATTCTTGGCAAGCAGAATCAGATGATAGATCGGCTGATCCTTGCGGCTTCCCCGCTCCTTGCGGGAGCCTGCCGTGATATAGGCCTCGCAGCCGATAATCGGTTTGATGCCTTGCGCCAGGCAGGCTTTATAGAATGGAATGGCACCATACATCACGCCATGATCCGTCAGCGCCAGCGATTTCATTCCAAGCGCCGCCGCTTCCCGCACCAGGTCACCGATACGTGCCGCTCCATCGAGCAAACTGTATTCACTATGCACGTGCAAATGCACGAAAGAGCTCATCGTAACGCCTTCCTTTCGCCGGTACATGTATATTTAAAATCAATCCAAGAGTATCTTAAAAAGTCTTTATACCATTTTATCATAATCCCGCTAGGCCCGCCCATAGAATGAAACTAGGGAGTACGTGGACAGGCGGTTGCCGTGACATCCACCAAGACAAGAGAGGAGACATGAGGGCATGAGTGTTTTTTTATCAAGAGCGATCCTGGACTTTTTTATAGCCTTCGGCATCGTGCTGGGGGGAGCCATGGTGGGAGGCGTGGGCGCCGTGTTGTCCCTGCAGCCCCCCACCCAGACCATGCTAGAAGTTGCGGACCGGATTAAGATATGGGCGCTTGCGGCTGCCATCGGAGGCACCATTGATCCGATGCGGGTCATTGAAAGCAACGTGGCCGTCGGCAATTTATCCCCTGCGATCAAACAAATTCTATATCTCGGCTTTGCATTTCTCGGAGCACACATGGGCAGTGAGCTGGTCAAATGGGTGTGCTCCAGCCGGAGTTAATCCATGCGGGTACCTCCAGCCCACCGCTTCCGCCCCTTCTATCAGGTTGCTTCCATCTTCGTGCTGGGGATGGTTGTCGGCAGCATCGTCTACAACTCGGTCTATCATGCAGCCTACAATAAACTATGGGAAACGAATCAAGGCCAGCAGATCCAAATCGCACAATATAAAAAAGACATCGATTCGTTAAAAAAATACAATAAACAATCCACGGTCATCAAGGAAATCAAGATCCGCAGCGAACAAAACGACAGGGTGCCGCTGGATCCCGTCATCATCAAAGAGCTCGTCAGGCTTATGGGCGACGATCTGGCTGCCCTTCGCGGCCGCAACGTGTTTGATATCGACGCCGACAGCAAGCTGACGCGCTCGCTCCTAAGCGACAAAATCTATACGGTTCGCGAGAAAGATTACAAGGTCCAGATCAGGACCATGCTGGTCATGGAAGGCGTGCTGCAAATCTGGGTTAGCTTTGATCATGTGGATGCAAAGTCAACCGGATCATGATACAATACCGGTATTGTACATGATCGAATCTAACACGCTTGGCGTCGACATCTTCAATCGTTAAGCTGTTATGGACCCAAAGGAGCCTCCCATGATCACAGTCATCCACTATATCCTATACATGATCCTCGTTGTGTCCGTGGTAGCTGCCGCCCTGTATAGCATTCGCGCACGGCGAGTAGCGGATCCCGCTGACCGCGGCATCTATATGTCCATGATGAACCTCTTTATGGGCATTATGCTGGTTTCCCTTTCGCTAGTCTGCATGTTTCTGTTCAGCGGCTCCACGCCGGCTGTCATTGTAGAGGCCGTGTTCTTGGTGCTTGGAGCATTTAATATATTTTCCGGCATAAGAAGCCGCACCTATTACAGCAGACTGAAAAATTCGCGGACAGCCAGCTAAGTGAAATCGAACGAACAGGGGCATCCCGGAAGGTCCATTGCGACCTGGGGATGCCCCTTTATGTTGTCCGGCGTTTGAGTTAGCCGTGATCGATCGCCTGCATCGTCATGACCGCTTTGGCAATCAGGTTTGTCTGATGCTGGATCTCGATCTCCATCTTGCAGGTACGACGGCTGATCTCCAGCAGTTTCGGCATAATGACGATCGGATCCTCAATCTGCACGGGCCGGATGAAATACGTCGACAGATGGTCCAGCACATGATCCCAGCCGCTGATATCCTTGGCCGCTTTAACCGCCGCTTGGCTCATCACGGTCGTGAGCACCCCTTGCGAAATCGTTCCAAGTTCTGAAGCCATTTGGGGCGTGATAAAACCGTGAAAGAACAAACGCCCCTCCTCATCACGATCCTCTGCGATTCCGTTCCAGATCAGCTGATCAAACGTCTCGCCGAGCTGAGGCTGGTTTCGCGCATCCCGCAGTGCCCCAAGCACTTCTTTACGGGTGACCGTAGCAAGCAGCTTACGGTTGCGATCCACAATCGGCAGAAAATCGATCCCTTCCCACATCATAATCTGCGCCGCTGAGGCGAGCGAAGTTTTCATGCTTGCCGTCACGGGGTTTCGGGTCATCGCTTTCTCGATCGGCTGGGTTTCAGCGAGCCCTTCCACATCCCGAACCCCGACGATGCCGATGACCCGGTTCCATTCATCCGTTACCGGATACCGGATTTCCCCGGTCGCCTGTGAAATCCGTTTGAATTCCTGAACCGTGACGGAGTTTTTCAACTGATGATTCTTCGGCTTATCATGAGCGATATCCTCCACCAGCATAATTTTCTTCTTGATTAAACGGTCAAAAATGGCGCGGTTAATCATGGAGGCGACGGTAAACGTGTCATGCCTAGACGATATAATGGGCAGATGCAGCTGGTCTGCCAGCTGCTTCACTTCCCGGCTGGTGCCGAAACCGCCGGTGATCAATACCCCCGCCCCCTGCTCAAGTGCAAGGAAATGGGCATCTTCACGGTTACCGACAATCATGAGGCTTCCGGCATCGATATATCGGATCATTGCCTCCACCTTCATGGCGCCAATCACATACTTATGCAGGCTTTTATTAAGCCCTTCCGCACCGCCAAGCACATGCCCTTCTACAATTTCAACGACATCGGCAAACGTAAGCTGCTCGGATATGTTCCGCGGCTTCCGTTCCACGCGAACCGTGCCAATCCGTTCCTTCGTGACCACGATGCCCAGGCTTTCCGCTTCCTTCACCGCCCGATAAGCGGTACCCTCGCTGACGCCCATCTCTTTGGCTAACCGTCGTACCGATATTTTGCTTCCAACCTTCAAACTTTCAATATGCTGAACCAACTGCTCGTGTTTGGTAATCGTATCATCTCGAACGTCCAACTGTTACACCCCCAGAACACTATCTGTACCATACTGTATCTATTATATCACGTCCAATGACGCTCCCATACCCGTCAGAGACAAAAAAACCTCCCCTGAAGGATAACGGATGGGCGATCCAACCGTATCCCTTAAAGGGAGGTTTTTGTTCATCACAGCTTCCGCTGTGATTTGACTCTTAATTGGCTTCCTGGCTTTTCTGCTCCTCAGGCCATTTCAATTCCCATTGATGCAATTTCTCCTTGCGGATTTCATCGAGCGCTTTTTGTTTCGCTTCATCTACACCGATGAGGTAATAGAGATGCGAACCGATCACGAGCAGGGCAAATCCTGCCCAGACTGCACCGAACAGCGAAACCCATGAGAACCCGCCAGAGAAAGAAATGCTGGGAAGGGCGTATATCAACATGCCGAGTGCAACCAATAGATACGCGGTGTGTTTAAACTTGTTCTTCTTTTTTTTCATTGTAAACGCAGCTCCTCTACTCTCTGAAATCTATATTTCTACTCTATGAGGAGCTTGCGCAATTTATGAGACAAGTTTTTAAAAATATACCGAATTTGTCTTGAAGTTATCGGCACGCAACCTGATGAAGAGAGATCGTTTATGGTTGGGCTGGTCCGTACAGATGCTGGAGGCTGTCCGATATAATCTTGTTCACGTCTTCGATAATGACACTCAGACGCCGCTCAGCGTCAAACAAACGACGGATGTTCAGGTTCAGGCTCAGCACCTCAAACTGCTTCTCCATCTTCTCCATTTCGTCCTGTGCCGGCATATCGCCGGACATCATGCGCTGTTGAAGCTCCATCTGGCGCTGACGGAAGTCATCCAGCATGCGTCTGCTCTCCGGATCTGCATCCACGAGTTTCATAGCTGAGGTAATTTCCTCTACTTCCTTGCTTTCCTTCATCGCTTTTGCCAAATCATGTGCTTTGTCATAAATGTTCATTCGTAATTCCTCCAATATATTCGGCCGAAACGCCGTTTTTTAATTCGCCTTTCGCCTTACTCCATCAAAAATCTTATCTCCACAGCATCGTCAGCATGGATTGGAACAATCCGATCACTCCGCCCAGCAGAACCCCAAGCCAGGTGATGGCCCTGAATTCACGGCCGGACACACTCAGGATGATCTCTTCCAGCCGCTCAATTGGAAACTTCTCCACCTGCTCCTGAACGAGCTGCGGTAAGTTAACAGCCTTCATGGCCGCAGGGATGCTTCGCTCAAGAAAGCCAAGTCCCTTATCGAGCAGTCCAGGCAAAACTGCTTTAATGGCAGGCATTCGCGGTCCAATTACCTCGTCTACGCGAAGAAACTCGATTCGCTCAATCCACTTGGACCAAGGAAGCTTGTCATCCAATGTGCGTGTGATCCAAGCTAGACCAGGCTCACCCGCAGCATGTTCGATGATATTTCCGAGCGGCATCTCACCGTAATATGACAGCTTTCCTGAGATGATATCCGTGATGGTCTTGCGGATCTTCTCTCCCTCCAGCTGCTGAATCAGCATGGGCGTCAGCTTCTGGACCAGCTTATCCTCATCCACAAAGATCGAAGCCATCGTCCCCAGAAACCCGCCAGCCTTATCGATAAGCGAAGAAGCCACATCCGATAGCATTAGCTGCCCCTTAGCGGACAGCAGAGTGTTCTTCAGCTCCTTCAGCACAACATCGGCGGCAGCTCCGCTCCAGCCCTGAATCGTTTCCTCCGACCAGCCGGGAACAAGCTCCTTCAGCGGCTTTGCCTCCAACCCATATCCGTGCCATACTGCTGCGGCACCCCGGGCCGTAAGCTGGCGGGCCGATTGTTCGGCCCTGACCTTCAATTGCTCCCACTGTTCGGAGCTCCATACCTTTAGCGCCAAGTCTCCGAAGCTCAGCTCCGACCGGCTCCATTCCTCCAGCTTCCGATAGAGGCTGTCCTCTATCTTACCCCGAAACACCGGCTTACGAATAAGCTCCTGCAAGCCCTCGCTTGTCACCAGGTAATCCGAGACCACGCGTCCCAACGACTCGGCTATTTCGTCTTTACGCTTTGGAATGAGCCCTGGCGTGAAGGGTACGCGGCGGCCCAGGATGATTTTTTCTTCACGGGGATGAAACAGCATTTTTATCGCAAAGTGGTTCGTTATGCCGCCAACAAAAGCAGCAACGCACACGTTCACCAAAATAAACAGCCAGTTCTGCATTTTAAGCACTCCTTTTTCCCGAGCAGTACAATCACCAAGGGATATATGTCCTCATATGATGCATTACATGCAATGATCAGATGAAGTCTTTGTCTGTTCACTTAAGTATCCAGTTGTTGTCGGAAGGAGATCCATCATGCGCAAATCCAAGATCAAATCCAACACCAAATCCAAGGTATCGGTTCAATTAATCCGCTCAGCCCAGCTTTCGGATAACGATATCAAGCTTGGTGACCGGCTCATAAGACAGCTCCGTATCCCGACAGATTCACCGATACAGCTTGCCTTTGGCTCCTTCAAGCAGGAAATCCGTGTTACCTCGGGAGGAAAATCGAACTCGCTGGCCCTTAGCCCTTCCGTATTCAGCCATTCGGGACTTCTTCCGCGTACCGTCATGAATGTCAAATATTATCCAACGGAAAGAACACTGAAGCTCGGTCCGCTTATCGGGATCATGGTCAGCCGCTACCAACCGGATGAACCTGATAAACCTTTCGGATCGATCTCAGCTTTCTGCCTGGAAATGGTCAACGCGGCCAAGAAACAAGGCGCATATGTATATTTTTTCACCCCTGACATGATCGGTTCGAACCCGTCAACACTTGAAGCTATTGTCTATGACACGGGATGGAAAAAGCTCAGCGTTCCAGCTCCGGATGTCATTAATAACCGGCTGTCTACCCGCAAACTGGAGAATAGTCCTAGCGTACAGCATTTTATGAGAGAAGTAAAATCGCGATTCGGCACCCATATCTTTAACGAGAAATTTCTCGATAAATCCGATGTCTTCGAGGCACTCGGACCTGATGCGAAACTCCAGAAATATTTGCCCGAATCCTATTTGCTCAGCGGTTATCCGACGCTTAAAAAAATGTGCGCCACTTATCGGACGGTCTTCCTGAAACCGGTGCGGGGAAGTCTGGGAAAAGGCATCATCCGGATATCCCGCCAAGAGAACGGCAAATATCAAACGATGACCACCTCTCTTGAAGGAAGCAAGAAGAATACCTACTCCTCACTTCCAAAGCTGTTCAGCAGCTTATCCGGGAAAATAAAAAAAACGCGTTATCAAATTCAGCAAGGATTGGATTTGATTCGCATCAACCGGCGAAACGTTGATTTTCGCGCGCTTGTTCATAAAAACAAAAATGGCAAATGGGCAGTGACTTCGGTCGTGGCCCGTATTGCCGGCGGAAACCACTTTGTTTCCAATCTTGCCAGAGGCGGTACGTTATCTTCCGTCAAGGACGCACTTGCCATGAGCAGTATCCCGTTAACCTCCAAGCAAACGGCCCCCGCCCGAATGAATCAAGCGGCGCTCGATATTGCTCATGGACTGGAGGCTGCCATTCCCTATCATTTCGGAGAGCTGGGCATTGACTTGGCGATTGATATAACTGGACGCATTTGGCTTCTGGAGGTCAACTCCAAGCCGTCCAAAGGGGAAAACGCACCGCTGAATGCCGACTCCAAAGTAAGACCGTCAGCCGTACGACTCGTTCAGTACTGTCAATACTTGACGGGTTTCTAAAAAAGGAGAACCCTATGTCCTCAAACAAGATAGGCACCCTGGGTGTCATGGTATGCCGCAAACCGGGCTTCCCTCCCTTTGGCGAGAAGGAATTTCTTCGAGAACTCAGCTCGAAGGCCAAGGAACTCGGCATGCAGGTATTTGTTTTTTGTCCGGATGATGCCTCCCCTGCTTCTGGTGTTGAAAGCTCCATAGACAGGATCCAAGGATATCATTTCAATCCGGGAGAAGGCTGGAGTTTCGGCACCTTTCCTCCTCCTGACGTCATCTATGACCGATGTCTGCATCGAAACGGTGAGGAAACGGCTGCCGCTGGTGAGTGTCTGAACCGAATGCTGCAGCAGGGCGTAAGGCTGTGGTCACGCGGTCTGCCCGGCAAACAGAAAGTGCATCAATTATTAAAGCGCTCCTCCGCCTTAAGGCCTTATCTGCCGGCAACCTTAAGTTATGCGGGGGCCGAATCACTGAGCAGGGCTTTGCTGGCTTTTGGCAGCAGACTTTTCATGAAGCCTAGCGGAGGCTCTCAGGGCCGTCATACTTTGTACCTCGCTTTGACAGATCAGCAGCGTGTCAGACTGCAAGGAAGGGATCGGAGCAATCGCATATTTCAGCAGACCATTCCCGCACAAGAGATGAATGAATGGGTGAAGCGATTTACCGGCCGACGCCGGTTTATCATTCAACCCTACCTGGAGCTTCGCAACCGTAACGGAGATCCGTTTGATATTCGGTCATTGGTTCAAAAGAATGACCGCGGCAGATGGTCCATCACAGGAATCGCCGCACGGCAAGGCGCAAGCCAAGGGTTGACCTCAAACCTTCACGGAGGAGGCACAGCATTTCCAGCCCTTCCCTATCTAACGACTGATTTCGGAGAAGAAAAGGCCATGAAGATCATTCAGAACATCCGGGATCTGTCCGCTCAGCTTCCATCTCTGCTCGAAGAAGGATTCGGCCGACTTGGTGAGCTGGGAATCGATTTTGGCGTGGATACAAAGGGACGGGTCTGGATCCTGGAGGTCAACTCCAAACCGGGCCGCCGCGCATTTACACTAACGGGAGATGGTCACGCAGCCCGGCTGTCCGTCGAACATCCGATTCAATACGCCCGTTATTTATTGCTTCGACAACTTAGGAGGGTAAATACATGAGTTTGAATTTCGGAAATATTCATTTCTCGCAGCAGCCCGAAAAAGTCGTCTTTTTATCCGGTTCGCTTCTAAAGAGCCTGGGGCTATCAAGCAGGAAATCGATTAAGCTTCGCATCGGTACCAACACGGTGTCCGCCGCTGTGAAACCGATAGAGCGATCGGGGAAACATATCTATTTAAGCAACGGTGTCCGAAACGGAATTCACGTTCCCAGACAGGGCCCTGTCTATATCCATTCCCCCCGTGAGGGAGAAATCGAGCTGGGGCCCGTGGTTGGGGTTCTGTCCGACGGACCGCATAATCCATCCAGCCCTTTTGGAGCCCGAACCTCGTATATTCGTCAGCTTCTTCGTGAGGGCAACAAAAAAATGTTCGTATATGCCTTTGCCCCCCGGGATATCAACTGGCAGCGCGAAACCGTTCATGCCTATATGCTCGGTTCCGGCGGCGGCTTTGTCCGCAAAACCGTTCCACTCCCTGATGTCGTCTACAATCGTCTGCCTAGCCGGAAAACCGACTTCTCCCCTTTTACCAATCAACTGAGAGATCGGTTTCTGAAGCGCAACATCAAGTTTTTCAACTGGGCCTTCTTCAATAAATCCGATGTGTACTCACAGCTGGACGGCGACGTGCAGGCAGGCAAATATCTGCCGGAAACGTATAACAATCCTAGTCCCGAGCGGATTAAGGATATGATGGAGCGTCATCACTTTGTGTATTATAAGCCCTCAGCCGGAAGCTTGGGACTCGGGATTTACCGATTGACCTATCTTCCCAAAAAAGGATACTTTGCGCGATATCACGGAAACGGGGGCAACACCCTCCTCAAGTTCCCGAACTTTAATAGTTTGATGCGCATGCTTCAGGCCAAACACGGCTCCAAGCTGCGAAACTATGTTATTCAGCAAGGAATCCGCCTTATTGAAATCGATGGCTGCCCCATCGACTTCAGATTCCATATGCATAAGAACAGCAAAAACCGCTGGTCCGTGGTTGGTATCGGCGCCAAAAAAGCCGGACGGGGAAGCGTCACGACGCATATCAAGAACGGGGGCTCCTTGATGACGCCGGAGCAGGCGCTCAGCCGGGCCTTCGGCTCCAAAGCGCGAGATGTGCTGGAGCGTGCCAAGGACGCCGCCATCGCGATGTCGGAAGCCATCGAGAATCATCATCCGCATCTGTTAGGAGAAATCGGATTCGATATCGGAATAGATGATAACGAGAGAATATGGATGTTTGAAGCAAATTCGAAGCCGGGCCGATCGATATTCAACCACCCTTCCCTGCGAGGGGAAGGAAAAGCATCGGTCGAGCATATTTTTGAACACAGTATGTATCTCAGCGGCTTCCACAGGGGGAATGACTCGTGATCAACCGAGTGGAGAGTGATGGAAGACCGGTTGTAGCCATCCTGACCATGCACGATTCGCATACGATGTTCAGGGGCAACCGGCAAAATTTTCAGGAAATCATCAAGACGGGAAAAGATATGGGCTTTCTGGTCTATGTAGTGACTGTACGCGATTTGAAGCTTGATACGGGTGCCGTCAAGGGCTACATGCTGAACAACGACCAATCCTGGGAGCAGAGGCTATGCCCTCTGCCCCAGGTTATATATAACCGGATCCCCTACCGAGAGGATGAAGCGCTCCCTTGGGTTCGCCGCAAAATCAAGGAATGCCAAAAACATCCCCATATCGATATCTACAATCCACACTTCTTCAATAAGTGGCGACTGTTTGCATGGTTGAACAAATCACGGTTAACCAAAAAGTGGGCACCTCTGACCAAACGTTTGAAGGGTTACCCCACTTTATATGAAATGATAAAGCGGAAGCCTTACCTGTATCTTAAACCTGAGGACGGCAAAGCCGGGCAGGGAATCATGAGGGTACGTTACCAGAAAAACAAATCGCTCCCCTACCGCATACAGATACAGAACAACAAAAACAGCACCACATACAAAGCAGCCTCCTTAGAGCGGCTTTGGAACCGGGTTTATCAGGAGACTAAAGGAAGCTCATACCTGATCCAGCAGGGAATCGAGCTGGCCCAGGTCCACGGTCGCGCCTTTGACCTCCGCATACTTGTGCAAAAGAACGAATACGGTTCCTGGGCAGTTACAGGAATTGGAGCTCGAATGGCCGGCGCCAAGAGCATAACCACGCATGTTCCTCGCGGAGGAACGATTGAGGATCCGGAGAAGCTGCTTCCGATTGTATTCGGTCAGGAACGGTCCGATGCCATCCTAGGTGAAGTTAAGAAAGCAGCCGTGCATATGGCACGGCAGATTGAGAAGAGCTCCGGTCAGATCCATGGCGAAATGTCCATGGACCTCGGAATTGATAGCGAAGGCGTCCTTTGGTTCTTCGAAGCCAATTCAAGACCCATGAAATTTGACGAACCCGCGATCCGGAAAAAATCACTGGAGCGGATTTTTCAATATTCCGAATACCTGATCAATCAAAGATAGTCCCTGCATCATCTAAATCTAAAGCATCGGTTAAGGAAGACATGAAAGGAGGGGATCATGTGGAAATCTCATGTCTCACTCTCTCAAGCCCGGAAGAATGGCCGCCTGCCAGACAACAGTGCAGCGATTTCTTCCGGCGTTACGGCAACAAACGTTTAACCCGTGAAGGTTACCAGCGCCTGGCCTCGCTATCCTATGACGATCTGCTGCAGCCCGGCACCTCGATCATGGCAGCTACGGTTCGAAGCGATATCGGACGCATACCTGTGGGGATTTGCTTAGCGGCGGATTATGGAGAAGATGCCTGTATGATTGCTGTACACCCTCTATACCGCAACCGGCATATCGGCTCTTCCCTGATCCGCTCACAATTATCCAAATTCGGGCGGCTGCGATGCAAAGTGGCCGCCGATCATTCCGCAAGCTTGCAAATGTGCTTTCATGCAGGGCTCCAGGCCATAGCGCTTGAGCAAGGTCCGACGGGTAAACCTACGCTCGTTATGAGCGGAACCCTTCCCCTGCATCCATTCCACAGTTCTTCAGCATCTCGTGCTGACTCTGTTCAAGAAGGTGAACTTCTGTGTCAAAACCCGTATTAGGTATTATGACGTTATACTTGGATGAACGGAAAACGCTGGAGGAGCGGCATATCTACGAGCATATGATCAGGGAAGGAAAAGCGATGGGGCTTGACGTTTACGTCTTCACTCCCGCCGACGTTAACAGTGCCCAAGGCCTGATCAACGCCATGGAATACGATCCCGATCACCGGAGATGGAGCCGGAAATGGCGCTCGTTTCCCAATATGATTTTTGATCGCTGCCGCATTCAAAAGAGCCCCCGCTTCCAACAGCTGCTGCGCTTTCGTTCCCGCTATCGGTATTTGCTGTTTCTGAACCGACCATTACGCAACAAATGGACGATTCATCAAGTACTGTCCACCAAGAAACGCTTCCGCCCCCATCTGCCGGATACCCGGATCGTAACAAGCGCAGGTGATATCCACCGGATGCTAAATGTTCATCCTACCGTCTATTTTAAACCGATCAACGGAACGGGCGGACGCGGAATTCTGCGGATTACGAAGGTCCCCGGTGTTACGGGCACGTATGAAATCCGGGGACGCAATTCCAACCGGAGCATCATTAGACCGAAACGAATGCCTTCAGGCCATTTGGCGCAATATTTGTCGGGCTGGGGCAATAAAGATCGATATCTGGTTCAAGAAGGGATACAGCTCGAACTCCCGGATGGAAGAGTGCATGATTACCGGATGCTCGTACAGAAAAACGGAGCAGGCCAATGGCAAGTGACCGGTTGCGTGGGGCGCGTCGGGGCGCCGAAGAGCGTTACCTCCAACCTGCATGGCGGCGGACGCGCGACCATGATGGAAGAATTGTTAAGTAAATGGATCACGGATCCGGTAAAGCGCGCCAACATTCGCGAGGAAGCCGATTCCCTCGGTGTGGATGTAGCCCAATTTCTTGACGGACAGTATGGAGGCTTGTGCGAGCTTGCCCTGGATCTGGCCGTGGACAAAACCGGAAGAATTCTTCTCCTCGAGGTGAATCCGAAGCCATCAAGGGAAGTCTTCTCCCAAATCGGCGATATGGCCGCCTACCGTGAATCCATGGTGAAGCCTTTGGAGTATGCGCTGTGGGTGTACAGTCAAAAAAAATCCGCGAAAAATGCGTAAGCCAGAAACGCACAAAGGCTGTTTCCAAGAGGGTACTTGCTACTCTTGGGAACAGCCTTTGTGACTCCTATCTATCCTATCTACTCGGCTTGATCGTGAAGCTTCAGCAGGTGTGAAAAAGAATGAATAACGACGTCGGATCCCTTCAGCTCCTGCTCCCCGCCAAAGCCTGCATAGCGGCAGCCAATGACGGTTTGTCCGTTCTCTTTGCCTGCCTCCACATCCGATGACCGGTCCCCTACCATCCAGGCGTCCCGGATATCATGTTCATCCAGCAGCAGTCTTACCAAGTCCACCTTGGAAGCCGTTCCATGCTCTCCGGCACTGTAGACGCCTTCAAAAAGCGACATGATCCCTCTCGCTTCGGCTATGCCTTTCACGTAATGCTCTAGGCCGTTGCTGGCAACAAACAATCGGACACCGCGCCGTTGAAGCTCCTCCAGCGTCTCCTTCACCTCAGGATACAATACGGCTGCTTCATTGTTTAAGCCTTCGAGCTCCAGCTGCAGCAGCAGCTCGTCGGCACGGCGATGGGCCGCCTGCGTTCCATTCGGTATGACAATCTTCCAAATGTCTTCGAGCAGCATTCCCAGACATCCAAGCATGAGCTCCTCATCCGGCGTTTCTCCTTCATAATGCCCCTCTTCACGCAAAATGTCGAACAATTTGTGATAGGCGGGCAGCAGCAGGGTCTCCGTCTGAAACAGCGTTCCATCCATGTCAAATATCATCGCTTCCGGCTTGATCAACGTTGCTGTATTTTCCAATTTGGTCCTTCCCTTCCCTTTGCTCCATATAATCTGATTCTAGTCTAATCTTTCCTCATCATATAGGAACCATATCACATCTGCAAACCCCATTTCCTCATTACTTTTGATCTATGGCCTATAAAATATGCGTAACTAGGGGAGCTTTATAGTTGTTATACATATAACGAGTACGAATGAGAGGGTGATTGACATGCCTGGAACAAGGGTGTCTGATACTGCGCCGTCAATTGGGCAGCTGGAAGCCGAGCTGCTGGCAGAGCTAAGCCGCTATGAGCCTCATGAACAAGCTGCCATTCTCAAGCGGATGGTGAGCCGCCTTAAGAAAGGACGGTATGTCCGCAGCCCGATCGTTATTGTTAAAGAGATGATCCGGACGCCGCTTGTATGGCTGCTGCTGTCCATGGGAGTGATGATTCCCATTCTATTCTATATCCTGTTCGTTTGGGTATCGCTGGCGGTTGAAGGGTAATAGGGTGGCGGTAGGTGCCACCTGATTGGCGTTACCGTTTGAAGGCCGGACGCGGCCGCCAAATCATTAATATGGCAGCGCACCATACAGAGGTAATTACCGGAAGATACTTGATACCCTTCAACCCATCTTCGTCTCCTCCATATAACACGTGCGATATCACGGCAATTACTTCATTCAGAATGACCCCGCCCGCAAAACCTCCGATTAAAGCCATTACCAACACCGCAAGGCCTTTCATTTCAATCTACCCCTCCTGTCCCTGACGATAGGACGGCGGTACGGAGCGCGCCGTATCCACCGCGAGCCAGAACAATCCGATGGCAATAACCGGATGCCATGCACCCGCACCAGGGAAATTGGCCGTGAAATATTGGCTGAAAACCAATAACAACAGGACCAATGATCTCCATTTATACTTGGCGGGCAGCTTGCCTGCAAAACCCGAAAGCAGCATAAGCAGAGGCACAATTTCAAAAAAATGGACAAACAGGGTATGACTCCTCCACATCGAACCATCGTGAAACAGCGCCATCCCGGCAAATAGCGTCTGAATGGCAATGCAAACAACAAAAATCCATGCCAGCCCTATTGAAATCCAAACGGCGAGCGGTGTTTTTCTTACAGATGAAGCTTGTTGACTCATATCGGTATCCCTCCCCTCTCTCATTTCATAATCTTTACGGGTACCATCCTATCACCGGAATGTTGTGATCTTGTGATGATGGGTTGCGTATTCCGTGAAATTTTCCAATTGCGGCTGGAAACCGTATATAATGGGGTGGATTTATGGTTAAACCTAACGAATCAAAAGAAAGGCAGGATTCAGCATGGCACATACCTTGCTTCTTGTGGACGATGAACGGAAAGTCATAGAATTTATGGAGCCATTCCTCCGGCAAGAGGGATTTCAGATTGTTACCGCAGCCACAGGTACGGAGGCTTTGGCCAAAGCGAGGGATTTCAAGCCTTCCTTGGTCATACTCGATTGGATGCTGCCTGAATTAAGCGGCATTGAGGTATGCCGCGAGCTCAGAAAATCAAGCCGTGTCGGCATCATTATGGTTACTGCAAGGATTGAGGAGACGGATAAACTAATCGGGCTTGAGGTAGGGGCGGATGATTATATGACCAAGCCTTTCTCACTCCGCGAGCTGGCTGCCCGGATTCGTTCAGTTCTGCGCAGAATGGAAGGCGGTTCGGTATCCGATGATTTGCTTGAGCGCGGCGAATTAACGATCTCGGAAACCCAATGCCGGGTTTGGAAACGCGGCCAGGAGATCCAGCTGACTCCTACCGAATTCAAGCTCCTCCTTACCCTTGCTTCCAGACCGGGCGTGGTATACAGCCGTTTGCAGCTGCTTCAAGCGGCCATGGAGGACGATATCCATAATGATGAACGGACCGCAGACGCCCATATCAGCCGGATCCGCAAAAAAATCGAAGATGACCCTGCCGAGCCGGTTTTTATAAAAACGGTGTATGGATTCGGTTACCGGTTTGAACAGCAGCCATGAGTGTTGGACGCAAAATATTCATCGTGATGTCGTCGTTTATTATCGGATTCAGCACCGTATTCGTCCTTCTTACGTATATCGTGATCCGCGACTCCATGGATGTCATACTGCAAACCTCGCGCAAAGAAGAACTGAATCAGCTTCAGGACAAGCTGCTCAGCTACTATGTAAAGAACGGGCAGACCTTCAATGCCATACAGGATAAGGCATGGTTAGCCGAAAGTCCGCATGCAGCCGACCGTCAGGAAAGTATGCTGCTGGTTTCCAGGGAACAAACGATTCTGTTGCATGAGGGGGATGCGGTGGAGAAACAGATCAAACGCTTGGGGGTTAAACGAACGTTATTTTTTGAAGGCGAACCGATCGCGGACATGTATTATTATGATACGGATGTAGCAAACCTGACCAAGCTTCGGATCGGCACACCCACCTCCATCATCATTCTGTTGGGGGGAGGTACTGTCCTCTTCGTCCTGCTCTCCCTCGGAGCCGCCTACTGGGTATCGCGGAGGCTGACCGCGCCGTTGCGCAAACTCGTACCGGCCATCGAACGACTCGGTCAAGGCGAGTACGGTGTTCAGGCTCCCGTCACCTCGGAGGATGAATACGGAAGGGTCGCGGTTGCTTTCAACGGAATGTCTTCCAGGCTCGAGCAGTCCGAGACGGTCCGCCGCAATCTGGTGGCTGATGTCGCGCACGAGCTTCGAACACCACTGACGATCGTAAGAGGCAAGCTGGATCTGCTTCAACAGAGCAGGCAACCGATCCAGCCGGAACACTTGCTCCCCATCCAGGATGAGTTGATTCGCTTAACCCGTCTCGTGGGCGATCTCCATCAACTATCTCTGGCCGAAGCGAAGCAGCTGCCGCTGGTTCGGAAACCCACGGACATGCTGGATCTTCTGGGTCAGATACAGGAGCGCATCGAGCCAGATGCCGATGCCAAGAACTTGACCTTGCGTTTGACGAGCGCTACGGAGCGTACTTCCGTTCCTGTGGATCCAAGCCGAACCACACAGGCGTTTCTGAATCTATTCATCAACGCGGTTCGGTATACACCCCAAGGCGGGCTTGTCCACACCGCGTTACAAGAGGAGCCCGCTTCCGGCATGCTTCGAATTGATATTCGGGATACAGGTCCAGGGATTGAGGAGGAGCATCTTCCCTTTCTCTTTGACCGCTTCTACCGCACGGATGAAGCACGTGCGCGGCATCAAGGCGGCATGGGACTGGGTCTGGCGATTGCCAAGGAATTTATCGTATCTCATGGTGGCACGATTCAGGCAGAGAGCCAGCAGGGGCAAGGAACTACATTTACGGTCCGGCTGCCCTATCATGACTCGGATCAGCAGCCGCAGGGGATATAATGGCCCCCATAACTCCTATTTAACCTAAACAATGACAGACCCGGAAAGATATCAACCGGGCCTGTCATTGTTTTATTCATTCGGATGTCGAAATGATATCCTCTCCCCTAGAATATTTTTTTCGTTGCCCGATCTTCCTTGATGATCTCTACAGCTTCCCTGAAGCGGATGGAATGGATAATTTCACGTTCCCGCAAAAATTTGAGACTGTCCTGCAAATCCACATCATCCGTCATGTCGATGAGCCATTGATATGTAGCGCGTGCTTTCTCTTCTGCCGCAATGTCCTCATACAAATCCGCAATCGGATCGCCTTTAGCTTGAATATAGGTTGCCGTCCAAGGGACCCCGGCCGCATTCTCATAATACAGCGCATGATCATGATTGGCGTAGTGCGCACCTAGTCCGGCAGCCTCCATCTCCGAAACCGTTGCATCTTTCGTCAATTTAAACACCATAGCGGCAATCATTTCAAGATGCGCAAATTCCTCGGTTCCGATATCGTTCAGCAACCCGATCACCTTATCGGGAATGGTATAACGCTGATTCAAGTAGCGGAGCGCTGCCGCGAGCTCCCCATCGGCCCCCCCGTACTGCTCAATCAAGAACTTCGCCATTCTTGGATCACATTTACTGACGCGTACCGGATACTGAAGCTTTTTTTCATATACCCACATAGGCTCTTCCGCCTCCTTGTTCTCGCTTTTCCTCTTCATAAGGGCTGCTTGCATAAGGTAAAAAAAAGCCGCAGCCCCCTTGCCATACCGTCATTGTTAAACCTGCCAAGGCCAAGGACCCTGGGCCCATTCAAACGGATACCTCGAATAAGCACGGCCAAAATTTTGCAGCGGCCCATACAGCTCTTGAAATTGCTTCGCTAGCACCGTTCTCTCCTGTGTCAGTTTATTGAACTGCTCGATGCTCTTGAGATCATCCGGATGGGTGTCCAGGAACAGGTTCAGCTCCACCAGGACAAAATCCAATGCCTGAAGCTGCTCCAGCATTTCGTAATACTTCAGATCTCCAACCTGGGGTCTGGCTTCATTCACCGCATATCACTCTCCTTTAAATTTTCGCGAAGTATACGGGCTATACAAGGATGGCCATAACGTTCCGTGCCTTAGCGCCTCGGCAGGGCTAAACTGGGGCAGACCCGGCGGTTGAAACACGACAAACTGGTTAACAGGTACCACATACGATCTGTAAAGCTTGGGCGGGCATGGATCAAATGGCGAATGAAATACCGGGTATACGCGCACCTCTGGATTTTCCTTCAAAGGGATTTCCTCCTTATCGTTACGATCGATCCGTCGTTATCAAGGACTCTTCGTATTTAACATATGTCTTCCGCCCAGAAAATGAACTCCAAAATGACAAAAAAACCCTCTCCCTGGAATATTTCCGGGAAAAGGGTCTTCATGGAGTTGTCCTTAAAATTTAATTTTAATTTGGAACAAGCCCGCTTTACGCATAGCGGAATAGATAATAACGACCAAGGGGCCGATAAAAAATCCGATCACACCAACCAGCTTAAATCCGACATACATGCTGACCAGGGCAGGCAATGCGCCGATTCCAACGGCATCCCCTATAACCTTCGGTTCCAGTACGCGGCGGATCACCGTAATCAGAATGAACATGAAGATCAAGCCAAGCCCTGTAAAAATATCACCTACCGCGAGCAGGTAGATGGACCAAGGGATCAAGACGGAACCTACGCCCAAAATCGGCAGAATATCGACAATGGTGACAAGCAGGGCGATAGCAAGTGGATAGTTAACACCTAATACCAGTAAGCCGAGCAGCGTGATCACGTACGTAAACAGGCTGAGGATCAGCTGTGCCCGCAAAAATCCGAAAATGGATTTTTTCAGGCTGATCAGCACTTCGTTCACCTGCGACTGCGATGTCTCATCAAACAGCGACAACACTTTCTCACGCATCGTATCGAGGCTGAAAGCGAACAGGTACACCGCTACGCAGAATACAATGAACGTGACAAACAGGTTCGGCAGCGTTTTGGCAAAGGACAAAAATGTCGATGATACCGTATTGACAAGCGACTGCACATAGGAAGAAATATTCGACATAAATTCGGTAAGACTGTCGGCAAGACCCGGCGAAATGCCGTTCAGCATGTCTTGCGCTTGAATAATCGTATGCTGAAGGAATTCGTTGGCCCCTTCAAAATATTGCGGAGCCCGGCTCCAATATTCGACCAGCTGGTTAAACACCTGAAGACCGATCAAATAAGCCAGCAGCAGCATCAAAAGAAGGAATAGCGTGCTTGTCACCGTTGCGGCCGCGATGCGGTTCAACCGAAGTCTTTTCATTAAGAGCCGATTTAACGGCTCCAAGGCAATAGCAATCACGATGGCCAACAAGAACGGAGCTCCAACCGTAAACATTCCGTACAGCAACAGGAGACCGAGACCGATAAATATCAGCTGCTTAATCGACATAATCCACTTCCTAACAAATAGAGTCTTGCTAGTTCTAAATGAAGCTGCTCTCGAGCTTCTGATGAATCATGACGCGAGTTACACGCAACCGTGTAGACTCCTCTACTTCAAAGACCACCCCGTTAAAGGCGGTTTTCTTCCCGACCGCCGGGTTCCCTTCAAGCTCCTTGAACAACCAACCGCCAATGGAATCCACGTTATGCTCTTCAATCATCAAGCCGGTCAAATCATTCACTTCTTCAATGAGCATCCGTCCGTCCACTGAAAAGTACTCATCATACACTTCAATTTCTGGCCGCTCATCTTCAAATTCATCGTACAGGTCCCCGACAATCTCTTCCAGAATCTTCTCGGCTGTGAGAATACCGGCCGTGCCCCCGTATTCGTCCACCACGAGCGCAAGCTGCTCATGTCTTGCCTGCATCTTCCGCAGCACCTCACTGATCTCCGCCGATTCCGATACGTCCATAATCGGTCTCATCAAGGAAGCCAGATCACGCTGCTTCTCAGGCTCCGCCAGCAAGAGATCGGTAATGTGGACAAACCCGATAATGCGGTCTTTGTTGTCCGTTGCAACCGGGTAACGGGAATGCTTTGTCTCGTTGACGATCTGAAGATTCTCTTCCAAGGTAAAATTGGTGAAAAGAACGTCCATGTCCGTCCTTGGCAGCATAATTTCTCTGGCTCTCAAGTCAGAAAAATCGAACAGGTTGTCCATTAATTTCATCTCGTTCTCGTCAATAACACCGCTCTTTGCGCTCTCGTTCATCAGAATCCGGATCTCTTCCTCGGAGTGGGCGGCTTCGGCCTCGCTTGCCGGCTCGATGCCCACCAGCTTCAAAATCCGATTGGCGGAAGCATTCAGGACCCAGATCACCGGCAGAAAAATACGATAAAACCAGAGCAGCGGCGCCGATAGGATCAGAGCCGTGCCCTCGGTCCGCTGAATAGCCAAAGATTTCGGTGCAAGCTCCCCTAACACAATATGCAGGAAGGTGATAATACAGAAGCCCACCGCCACTGATATTGTGCCGATCAATCGCTCATCCGTAAATCCAATGCTATGCATAATGGGGGCCACCAGCAATTCAGAAATAGCAGGCTCCCCAATCCAGCCAAGACCCAGGGAAGTTAATGTGATCCCAAGCTGGGTTGCGGATAAATAGGCATCCAGCTTCTGGTTTACTTTCAGGGCAATGCCTGCCAGCCGGTTCCCTTCGCTAACGAGCTGGGTCAACCGGGATTGACGCATTTTCACCAGTGAAAATTCAGCGGCTACAAACACGCCGTTCAACAAAACGAGAAGGAAAACCAAGAGCAAATTCAAAATCAGTTTCCCGACCTCAAATTCCTCCGCCATGATGACACGCCTTCTTTCTAGGGTTCTAGTTTGTCTTTGCTTGTCTTGACTTGAAATCCACACCCCGGTAGTACATGTCGGCCACCAACAGGTTCGGCCCACAGCAGCTCACGGCATCGCAGTGACAGTTAACCGTTTGGTTCAACGGGTGTCCTGTTGTCCATTCGTTAAAAATATCGTCAAGCTTCTGTTCCTTAATATTACCAAAAGCCGGGATATCAGCAAAATCCGTTACATACACGTCGCCCGAGAATAAATTCACATTCACCCGATTACGGCCATCGGGATCATTCCGGACCGTTACGTTCGGTTCTTGCCGCAGGCGGCGAATGATCTCTTGATCATGATCATCGGAGCTGCAGGCATAAAACGGCAGCGTTCCGAACAGCATCCACATGTCCCGATCCCGGACATCCAGCAAATGGTGAATGGCGGCTTTCGTATCGTTCAAGGACAATACGGGCAGAGCGGAAGCAAAGTTTGAGGCATACATCGGGTGAACCTCATGCCGTTTGCAGCCCATATCCTTGATCAGCTTGTGGATGCCGCTGAGTTTCGTATGCGTCCGGTAGTTAATCATCGATTCAGCGGATATGTACATGCCCGCTGCACTCAGCTTCTCCGAATTGACCAGCATCGTATCGTACATTTTGTATGCCGTTTCCTTCGAGACAGGACGTGCGCTATTCGCAAATCCGACCTCATAGAAATCGTCCCCGTTCAAATAATTGAATGAGATATGCATAACGTCCAGATAAGGCAGCATTTTCTCATACCGACTCATATCGAGCGTCAGATTGGAGTTAATCTGGGTCCGGATGCCCCTTTCCTTGGCATACTTGAGCAAGGGAACAATCACGTTATCCACCGTTTTCCCCAGAAATGCCGGTTCACCGCCCGTCAGACTGATTGTCTGCAGATGCTCTACTTCATCCAATCGCTTCAGCATCGTATCGAGGGGCAGCATCGGAGCTTCCTTCATCACAAGCATATCACCGACAGCGCAGTGCTCACAGCGCATATTACAAAGATGCGTCACTGTCATTTCCACACTGGTCAGCACATGACGACCATGCTCGCGCAGCGAGGTTATCGGATCCCAAGGATCATAACTCGGCGAAATGGGCCTTACGGCTGATGGAAATGGCTGTGCTGTATTACTCATGGTTCACTCACCTTATTTCTTTGAATTACCGATTCATTCAGTACAACTTACGCTTTATGTACTCTACGGTTTTGATAATGTCCATTATATGATTATAACATACCCACTCAGAAGGCTTCTGCTTGATTCGGCTGGGAAATCATCCGGTTTCCCCATGTTTGTCCGAACGTTCCTTGGATGTAAGCTTATGTGCCGGAAACATCCAGCTTGGACTCCACCAATTCGCTCTGCCCATCATCTTCATAAACGCAGGCACAAGCAGCACCCGAATCACGGTGGCATCCAGCAGAACGGCTGCTGTCAGGCCTAAACCGATCGCTTTCATCACTTCATTATCCGTAAACACAAACGCACCCACGACGACGGCCAGAATCAGGGCAGCGCTTGTAATCAGCCCGCCTGTGCTCTCCAGACCTTCAGCCGTACTGAATTCGTTGTCCCCCGTCCGTTCATAATTCTCCATCATTCGCGAGAGCATCATGACTTCATAGTCCATCGATATGCCGAACACCACGCAGAATATCAGGATCGGCAAAAGCGCAAAGATGGATCCCGTGGAGGAAACACCCAGCCACTGCGCGCCTATTCCCTCCTGAAATACCCACACCACGATACCCAGTCCGGCGCCGAGGCTGAGCATGTTCATTACGCTTGCTTTTAAAGGGAGCAAGACCGACCGAAACGCCAGGAGCAGAATGACATAGGTAACTACAAACACAAAGACCAGAACGAAGGAGATATTCTGTTGGATGGCTTCCATGATATCCAGTTTGTATGCGGGGCTTCCGGTAACATAGGTCGTCAGCTCATTCGTGTCCATCGTCCGTAACTCTCGGACAAGCTGCATCGTAAGTGCATGGGATTCCCCATATTCCGGGATCACGGCGACGGCTGCTACATTCCCCCTAACAAAACGATGCTGCTCCAGCTGCTGGCGGATATCTTCGCGGGACAAATACTTCGATGCTTCTTCCACCGATCCTCTGCCAATGCTCAGGTAACTCTCTACCTGCTTCACGCCCGGCATCATCCGTATCTCATCCGTATATGCCTTCATTCGCTCGATGCTGCGCGAGTCCTCATAAGAGGCCGGAAGCTCTACCGCCACAACGATCGAATTCAATTCACGTTCGTCATAAGCCTGTATGAGCAGGTCGTGACCATAACGGGATTCATAGGCGGGGGGAAGCACTTCGGCCGCGGGGATGGCGATATTCATGTGCCGAACCGGATAAATCGCCACCAGCAGTAAACCGATCGCGGCGATAGAGATGGTCACAGGATGCGCCATAACAAATCTGGAGAGCTTTCTCCACATACCGGAGGTCTGCCGTGCCCGGAGCGTCCGGTATGCGGCAGGGAATAGAGGGAGCGCATCGATGCGCGGACCCAATATTGCCAATAATGCGGGAAGAAGTGTGTTACCGGCCAGCACCGATAACAGCACGACGGTAATGCCGCCTATGCTGAAGGAACGGAAGATCGGCAGGTCTATGAAACTCATCGCCACAAAACCGATCAACACCGCCGCCCCGGAGAACATCACTGCTTTGCCGGCGGTTGCGCAAGTGACAGCCAGGGCAGTTCCCACATCTCCGCTCCGTATCCGCATCTCTTCTTTGAAGCGGCTTACGACCAGCAGCGCATAATCGATACCGACGGCCAGGCCCAGCATCGTTACAACATTCGGAAGGAAATTGCTGATCGAACCGTCGGCCAAAGCGACGAAATACAAGATTCCCATCGTGACCACCACACTGGCAACACCGGCTAACAATGGAAGGAGCGCCGCAGTCAGTGTTCCGAATACAACCGCCAGGATGAGCAGAGCTGCGGGAATGCCTATCATCTCGGCATGGATGATATCGCTTTTGACGGCTTGGTTCATATCGGCGAAGATGGCGGTATTCCCTGTTATGTAAGTATCCGCTCCCGTGATGTCGGGAACCGAGTCTCTAATCTCTTCAAACTGCTTCAAGGCTTCCGTGGCATCCAGATCCAGCAGCACCGTCACGGATACGATATGATCCTGGCCTGCCTTATGAGCTGCCATATTCATATCAATATCCCTGACATAAGGACGGGCTCGCAAAGGCGCAAGCTCCGTCAATATTCGCCTCTGCGCCGTGCCAGCCGTCAGATTCTCATCGTGCTGACTGACTACGACAATATCCAGCGAGGCAGCCGACAATCCTAATCCCTCTTCCAGCTTCTCAATCCCGATCTGGGCCGGACTATCCTTCGGCGTAAACCCGTTGTGCTGCAGAATGGATGGCAGCTTGAACGCAAACGGAAGCAGCCCGCAAAACAAAAGAAGCCAGGTCACAACAATGGCTTTACGGTAGCGGTATATCTGTCGCCCCCATGTATGCAGCAATGTTGTATGGCCGTTACGTCTCACGAGTCAACCTCCTTAAGGTCAAGTTTAATCTATGGTGCACGCCCGATACCAGCGATCATAATGGCCAGTGTTTCAGACAAATCCAATTCGTAAGGTGCAGATAGCGGGGTGCCTTCGGCATCCGTTAATACGCGGACGACGGGTCGATGCGGCACATGTGCGTGAATTTTGGATACCACTCCACTTTCACCCGTATGCAGTTTCACGGTGATGCCTGGAGGATATATCGCTACCCGATCCCGAAACATCGCCAGAAATGACTGTTCATACAGCGTTCCCGAGCCAGCATACATCACCTCAACCGCTTGATGCGGCAACAAGGCAGGCTTGTACACACGCTGCGTTGTCATCGCATCGTAAGAATCCGTAATCGCAATCCATTTGGCGTATTCATGGATCTCAGGTCCCTTCAAGGCTCTGGGATAACCACTGCCATCCAGGCGCTCATGATGCGACAGGGCGCAATGCGCCGATAGCAGCGGAATGTTCGGTTCGTCTTTCAATATTTTGAACCCGATCTCGGTATGCTTCTGAACCTCGCGAAATTCTTCCTCGCTCAGCCGTCCTGGATGATTCAGCAGCTTCTGGGATATCCTCGTCTTGCCGATATCGTGAAGCAATGCACCCAAGCCGAGCACCTTCAGCTCCTCCCGATTATACCCGTAAGACACGCCAAGAACCGTTGAATACAGACATACGTTAAGAGAATGACGATACAAGTTGTAATCGTTCGTATTCATATCGGTCAGCAGCACCATGCACTCGTCATGATCCGATATTTCATCCATAATCGACTCCATCATCCCGGAGAACGTTTTGCCTAAATGAAGGAAGCTTCCCTTTAGAGCAGCCTGGCTCTCCAGGGTTTTGAAGCTCGTCCGAATCGACTGGATCGCCTGCAGCCGGGTTTCCTCGGTCAACAACTCCGGGACCATGATATCCTCTGTCATCGGATCCTCGATATAGACATACCCGAGTTCCAACGTGCCCAGACGGCGGATCAGCCCTGTTGTCAGCTCCACGCCTTCGGCAAGCAGGATTAAACCATCGCTATTATATATTCTTTTACCAAGAACCATCCCCGGCTTCAACGCGTTGATAGGTATAAGACGCAAAATCCGTCACTTCCTCTGCTATGATCAAACTTGTGTGGGATATAGCGTCTAGTCTTCAGTGGATCACGATACGAAGAAGCCGGATCTCCTCCTTATGTCTCCTCCTGCTTAATGCATGATAAACAGCCAAAAAACGGCAGCGAGAACAAAACGGTAGATCGCAAAATGAGTAAGCCTTATCTTCTGTATGAGTTTCATGAAGGCTAAGACGACAAAATAAGCGACAACAAACGAAACGATGAATCCGGCAAGAAATACGCCGATCGTGTCTACTGTAAAAAATCGATAAGAATCCAGTAATTCATATCCTGCTGCGGCAAACATAATGGGAATCGCGATAATGAACGAGAAATCGACCGATGCCTTATAGCTTACCCCGCTGAGCATGCCACCGGAGATGGTGGAGCCCGAACGGGAAAATCCCGGCCATAATACGGATATGATCTGGTAGACGCCAATCTGAAGGGCCTGCTTGTATGTCATATCATCTAAATCATGCGATGTTACTTGAACTTTATGCTTATTGTACCATTCTGCAAAAATCATAAAAATACCGCCGGCAACGAGTGCAAACAACACCGTCTGAGCATGGAACAGACTTTTGATGAAATCCCTCGCAAAAAAAGCAACCAGCAGAGCCGGTGCAATCCCCAAAAAGATGTGGATCAAATTCAATCGTCTTCGAGGCGTGTTCCTGATCAACGGCTCACTTCGGCTCCAGCCGAGCAGGTTCAAAATCCGATTCCAGTGAACCATCGCGATCGCCATAATGGCGCCAAGCTGAATGACAACCTCAAACGTCTTCATGATCGGAGTTTGATCGTCGTAACCGAGTACCTTAGCCGTCAAAATCATGTGGCCTGTGGAAGACACCGGAATGAATTCGGTTATTCCTTCCACAATCCCCAATATAATGGATGTGATAAAATCCATGGTCCTTCCCCTCCCTTACCTTTGTCCTCCTCATATGTATGCTCGGCCAAAGGAAGTTAGTCGGGGATTGTCAGGATATCCAGCGTGGGATCATGGACTCTTCAAGCGAACCGGGCCTCGAAAGCTCACTTCGCAGCAAGTCTCTAATAAACTCCGGCAGCATATATACCGTATCCTTACCAAGTGACAACGACTCATATCCGATTTTGAAAGTGAACATGTCGAGTGTTCCCACCTTGTATTCTCGTTGCGGCTCTAGCCGTTGTCCCTTCATAGAGATATGTGTGATCTTGCGATAAGGCTCTCCGTTCTTGTCATAGTGAATCTTCAATCCATCAACTGCCAGGCCGCCTAATATATAACCGCGGAAGCCAAAGCCCAGTATCTTCTTCCCGCTGAACTCCTGGAGCAGGCTTTCCTCAAGTGCTTGATAGATATGTTCTCCGCGCAGCTTCACTACGCAGGGATTAATCGGGGACGGGCACAGGCCATGCAGCATACCGGTGCTGATCTCGCCCTCCGGCAGCGGTCCGAGCAGCTGCCCTGAGTTAACGATGGCAAAATCGGCATCCGTGTGCTGCAGCACGGCCTGAGCCAGCAGGTTCGCAAACGGCGACTCCTCCTCATAGTGAATGGGCAGACTACGGTCAATAACGGCTACGGCCTCCGTTAATTTCTCTCTTGCCAGCTCATGGTGTCTCATGATCGCCTGCTCTACGATGGGTTCCATCAAGTTTTTATCCACGGGCAGCAGACTTCCCTCTATACAGGTAAAGCGATCTTCTGCATGACTGCGCTGCATGACGAGACGACCTACATATTGTCCGAATTTGCCTGCACCGCAGACAGCGGTCTTCCCGATCATCAGAGGCTCCTCGAGGATATGATGGGTGTGACCACCAAGAATAACATCAATCCCCTCAACATTTTCTGCTAATCTTTTATCAATCGTTAGTCCTAAATGGGATAAAACGATCATGATATCACACTGGCCCTGAAGCGCCCGAACTTGCTCAGCAATAGCCTGTACCGGATCTCCGGCTTCCCAGCCTAACAATTGATAAAATCCTGCAAAAGCAGCCGTTGCGCCGGTGAGCCCGATCCGAATGCCTTCTCGTTCCAGGATCACATGCGGCTTCATCCATGGAGGAGGATCACCGCTCTTTGTCTCACTTATGTTGCAGCATACAACGGGACACTGCAGTCCGGCGTATACGCTCTCCAGAACATCATACGAAATGGTGAGCCCTTCGTTATTGCCAATCGTAATGGCGTCGTATCCTGTCAAATTAATGACATCCACATTTGCTTGGCCCATGGTGCCTTCCGTTTCCACGGATGCCCGGTCCATATGATCACCGATATCCAGTACGATTGCCCCATCACCGGCAGCCGTCTTTTCCCGGGAAATAAGTGCCGCCACATTACTCATCATTTCAAAATGGCTGTGTATATCGTTGGTATACAATATCGTCAGCTTCTGTTTGTTGCTTCCTAACCCCATCTGGCGGCCCCCTCCCCAAGTTCGTTATTCGATAATTTCCGGTCTTACAAGCATAACATTTTAGCGAAGAATATGGTATATTGTAGCCCATAAGAATTACGAGGTGATGAAGAATGTCAACAACCATTTCGATATTACTATTTGCAGGATTAGCTGATCGGATCGGCACAGCTTCGCTTACGTTCAACGTACCGGGCTTTCCCCTTACAGCCGGGGAATTAAAGCTGCTGCTTAGTGATGCTTATCCTGATGCCAAATCCCAGATTGCCACGGCTTTTGTCGCGGTCAACCAAGAATATGCGCCTTCGGAACAGCTTATTCAGAGCGGCGACGAGGTAGCTCTGATTCCGCCTGTGTCCGGTGGTGACGGCTCCGCCCCGCAAGACTCCGGATCCAGGTCCTCGGCAGATGGGAAGTGCTCTATATCCTACGACCCGCTGTCCGTAGAAGCAACCATTGCCAAGGTTCATCATGATAATCATGGAGCAACGCTTTCCTTTGTAGGTACAACGCGAGAGATGACCGGCCAGATGCGAACGGTTACGTTGGAGTATGAAGCATACATCCCGATGGCGCTAAAAGAGATGCAGCAAATACGCGCAGACATCTTTCGACAATGGCCTGGCACGGAATGTGCGATTTCCCACCGTATCGGTACGGTCGGTATTGGAGAAACCAGTGTGGTTATCGCTGTATCCTCCCCGCATCGAGATGCATGTTATGAGGCCAGCCGTTATGCCATTGAACAATTGAAGCAATCCGTTCCAATCTGGAAGAAAGAGATCTGGGACGATGGTTCGGAGTGGAAAGGACCGCAGACCGGACCCTGGGACCCAACCGTTAGGTAATAAGTCATGATTTCTCATTGTAAAACCATAATTTTCTTGCTAAGATAGTTTTGATCTTTTTACTTATATAAGGGCAAGAGGTGCAATGATTTGAGAGTACATGTCACGGACCTGATACCCGGTGATCAAATGCAGCATGATGCTTACAACACAAACGGCGTTCATGTTCTACAAAAAGGAGCAACCCTTCGTTTTGAGGATATATCCAAGCTACTGCAGCACGGTATCGATTACATAGAAATAAAGCCACGGGCACTGTCTGTATCCCTCGATTCATCATCTGAAATTTCAGATTCATACAACAAGGTTAAACCCCATTTCAATCTTGCGTTTGACGGGTGCTCCACCTTATTTACGGAAGCGTCACAAACCGGTAAATTCAATGAGTCCGTCGTGGACGATGTTTTCAGACCCTTAGTCGGCTCTCTGAATGAGCATACGGATGTCGTCTCCCTGCTTTTGCTTTTTAATGGCACAGACGATTATACCTACAGGCACTCGATTCAAGTTGGAATGTTATCGTATTACATCGCGGATTGGATGGGTTATTCCGACAAGGAAGCATATGAAATCGGCAAAGCCGGTTATCTCCATGATATCGGCAAAAGCAAGATTTCTAGGGATATACTGGACAAGCCAGGCAAGCTGACTTCTGAAGAATATGAGGAAGTGAAGCTGCATACCATCTATGGTTATGAGATGATCTCTGAATCCATGGATGATAAAGTTACCGCTATAGTCGCGCTCCAGCACCATGAACGGGATGACGCTTCTGGGTATCCACGAGCGCTCCATGCCGATCAGATTCATCCATACTCTCATATTTGCGCTGTAGCCGACGTATACAGTGCGATGACAACGACTCGGGTCTATCAATCCAAGCAGCAGCTGTTAACCGTACTTCGGGAGCTGTATCGTCTTAGTTTTGGTAAGCTGAACGGCAGGCCGACGCATGCCTTCATCCAGCAGATGCTGCCAAACTTTATCGGCAAAAAGGTTCTGCTGACGACTGGCGAATCCGGCATTATCGTTATGAACAATCCTTCGGATTACTTCCGTCCGCTTGTGAAGACCGAGGATCGATTCATCGACCTCTCCAAAGAGTACAATACCGAGATCCAAGAGATACTTCTGTAACCGGCGTTTTCGCCTAGCCTCTTCCCTTAAATAGCCCGTATAAACCGTCCGGCTTGTATGCTGGCGGTTTTTTTGCGTGCTTTTGTGACATTTCCATTTCCCCTCATTCTTGATTTCTGGCAAAATAAAACGCGTGTCCTGTCGAGACGGCTCACCCCACGCAACCATAAAAGTCACAATAAGCCAACATAGCGTAAACATCCAAGCATAAAAAAAGGAGCAAACCACTCGTGCCCGAGTGATTTGCCCCCTGTGTATATAAGAACTATTTAGCCGATACTGCCTTCCATTTCGAACTTGATGAGTCGATTCATCTCAACGGCATACTCCATCGGAAGTTCTTTGGTGAATGGCTCGATGAAGCCCATAACGATCATTTGCGTAGCTTCAGACTGGCTAAGGCCACGACTCATGAGGTAGAACAATTGTTCCTCGGACACCTTGGATACGGTCGCTTCATGCTCCAGCGTAATGTTGTCATTCTTGATCTCGTTGTAAGGAATCGTATCCGACGTCGATTCATTATCGAGGATCAGTGTATCACACTGGATGTTGGCTTTCGCGCCTTCTGCATTGCGGCCGAAGGAAGCCAGTCCACGGTACGTTACTTTACCGCCATGCTTACTGATGGACTTGGATACGATGGTAGAAGTCGTGTCCGGTGCCAAGTGAATCATTTTGGCTCCTGCATCCTGATGCTGGCCTTTGCCTGCTACAGCGATGGACAATACCATCCCTTTTGCACCGCGACCCTTCAGAATAACGGCAGGATATTTCATGGTCAGCTTGGAACCGATGTTGCCGTCAACCCATTCCATAGTTGCATTCTCTTCAGCAACAGCACGCTTGGTCACGAGATTGTAGATGTTCGGCGCCCAGTTCTGAATGGTTGTATAGCGAACGCGTGCATTCTTTTTACAGATGATCTCTACTACCGCACTATGAAGCGAGTTCGTGCTGTAGATCGGAGCCGTACATCCTTCTACGTAGTGCACGAAGCTGTCTTCGTCCGCAATGATCAGCGTACGTTCGAACTGACCCATGTTCTCGGAATTGATACGGAAATACGCTTGCAGCGGAATTTCACATTTCACGCCTTTTGGAACATAGATGAAGCTTCCGCCAGACCATACAGCACTGTTCAATGCGGCGAATTTGTTATCCGTTGGAGGCACTACCGTTGCAAAGTATTCTCTCAAGATTTCCGGATGCTCTCTGAGAGCCGTATCGGTATCCATGAAGATAACGCCCTGATCCTCAAGATCCTTTTGCATGTTATGGTAAACAACTTCGGATTCGTACTGTGCGGATACACCCGCCAGGAACTTCTGCTCTGCTTCCGGAATACCCAATTTATCAAAGGTTTCCTTGATCTCGGCAGGTACTTCCTCCCAAGTCTTGCCTTGCTTGTCGGAAGGTCTTACATAGTACTGGATATCGTTGAAATCCAGCTCGTCGAGATCGCCGCCCCAGCGAGGCATTGGCATTTTCTCGAACTGCTCCAGTGCTTTCAAACGGAATTCCAGCATCCATTCCGGCTCGTTCTTGATTTTGGAAATTTCCGTTACCACTTCACGTGTCAAACCTTTGCCGGTTTGAAAAATAGCTTTGTGCTCGTCACGGAAACCATATTTATACTCTCCAATTTCTGGTGCTTTTTTAGCCATTTAACTTACCTCCCTATCGATCTATTGATTCACTTACTTCGCGTCTATTCCTTTTCGGAGTGCGTTCCACGCAAGTGTTGCACATTTAATGCGTGCAGGAAACTTGTTAACACCGGATAGGGCTTCAATATCCTCGTACTCGTCAAAATCTACTGCCTCGCCTTTCATAAGGGAGGAGAACCGATCCGCCAGACTGATCGCTTCATCCAGCGTTCTGCCTTTTACGGCGTCCGTCATCATCGAAGCGGAAGACATGCTGATGGAGCAGCCTTCCCCTGTATATTTGGCATCGGCTACCACGCCGTTCTCTACCTTAAGCTGTAAGGAAATGCGATCTCCGCAAGTCGGATTGTTCAAATCGATGGTTACCGCATCTTCTTCAAACTTGCCGCGATTGCGGGGGTTCTTATAATGATCCATGATGACACGTCTGTACAAATCGTCAAGTTGCATCGCCAAAATACTCCTTTGTCTGGATTAAGGCGCTAACTAATCGATCAACGTCCTCTTCTGTATTATACAGATAAAAGCTCGCACGTGCCGTAGAGGATACTTTTAACCAACGCATAAGCGGTTGACAGCAATGATGTCCTGCACGAATCGCAATCCCCTGTGCATCCAGCACCGTGGCCACGTCATGCGGGTGCACGTCGCCAAGGTTAAAGGTAACGAGGCCCACTTTTCGCTCACGGGGGCCGTAAATGGAAATGCCTTCGATCTCGGAGATGCGGTTCATGGCGTAGGCCGCAAGCTGCGTCTCATGCTGCTCGATGGCATCCATTCCGATTTCCTGGAGGAAATCGATGGCAGCGCCCAAACCGACAGCCCCTGCAATGATAGGTGTCCCCCCCTCAAACTTCCAAGGGAGCTCCTTCCAGTTCGATTCGTACAATCCAACATCATTGATCATTTCTCCGCCGAATTCGATCGGCTCCATTGATTCCAGCAGCGCCTTCTTGCCGTATAATGCGCCGATACCTGTTGGAGCACACATCTTATGGCCGGACAAAGCGTAGAAATCGCAATCCAGATCCTGGACGTCCACTTTCATATGCGGTGTGCTTTGCGCACCGTCAACCACAATGACGGCACCATGACGGTGCGCGATTTCCGCAATTTGTTTTACGGGATGCACAACGCCCATGACGTTGGATACGTAAGCGATGGCTACAACCTTGGTCCGTTCGGTAACGAGTGCCTCCACATCTTCGACACGGATCGTGCCGTCAGGCTGCAGAGGAATATATTTCAGCGTAGCGCCAACGGCGATAGCCGCCTGCTGCCACGGTATCAGATTACTGTGATGCTCCATTTCCGTCAGGACAATTTCATCCCCAGGACCGCAAACAGAGCGAGCGTAGGACGAAGCTACCAGATTCAGGGCCGTCGTCGTACCGCGGGTGAAAATAATTTGCTCCGAACTCTCGGCATTAATGAAACGGGCAACCTTCTCCCTGGCTCCTTCATAAGCATCGGTAGCACGGCTGCCGAGTGTATGAACCCCGCGGTGTACATTGGAGTTTTCCCACTCGTAGTACCGCTTGATAGCATCTATGACCACCTGCGGCTTTTGCGATGTCGCGGCATTGTCGAGATATACCAGCGGATGTCCGTTGATCTCCTGATGAAGAATGGGAAATTGCTCACGGACAGAGGCGATCATTGTCCCAGCTTCCTTTCAACGAGCCCCTGCAGTTGGTCACGAAGTCCCTCAAGCGGAATTTCGCTGACAACCGGAGCCAAGAAGCCGTAAATAATCAAGGATTCTGCCACGGTACGCGAGATACCGCGGGACATCAGGTAGTAAATTTGCTCCTGATTCACTTGTCCTACGGACGCTGCGTGTCCAGCTGTTACATCATCCTCGTCAATCAACAGAATCGGGTTCGCGTCGCCGCGAGCTTTCGGGCTGAGCATCAACACGCGCTCGGTCTGTTGTCCGTCCGCCTTCGTTGCACCCTTCTCGATCTTGGTAACTCCGTTGATGATGGCTTGTGCCTCTTCGCGCATGACTGCACGGGTGATCATCTGGGACGCCGAGCTCTTGCCGAAATGCTTCGCTTGGGTAGTGTAATTGATCTTCTGGGAGCCGGAGCCGACCGCGATGACTTTCGCATCGGATGTCGAACCGTTGCCCTTCAGAATACTCATGGTATCGCTAGCTGTATCGCCATCGTTCATCTCGCCAACAATCCACTCGATCGAAGCGTCATTGTCCAGCACCGCACGACGGAACGTAACATCGGTTGCTTCGCCAGCCAATTGGTGAACGGAAGCATAACGCACCTTCGCGCCGTTTTTAACGAAGACTTCCACCGCTCCGTTATGGGTCACCGGCGCAGCCAGGGAATCCGAAACGTAGTTGTCTACATAAGTGATCTGACTGTTCGCTTCGGCTACGATCAGCACATGCGGAGCAAATGTGGCTTCGGCATCATCCGTCAGCATAACCGCCTGCAGAGGGACATCGACCTCCACATTCTTAGGAACATAGAGGAACACCCCGCCGTTCCATACAGCAGCATGCAGAGCGGCCATCGAATGCTCGTCATTCTTAAGCGCTTGATGCAGATAAGGTTTAACCAAATCCGCGTGTTCTTTAACCGCTGTTTCCAAATCGGTGAAAATGACGCCTTTGGCAGCCAGTTCCGGAGCCAGACTTACATGTACGGTTCCCGAGTTGCGTTGAATAACCAGGCCGCCTTCTCTTGAACCTTCGACAAGTTTGGCTACCTGCTCAGGCAATTCGTCAAGGGAAGCAAGTTTGCTGCTCTCTTTATATTCACCATAACTTTGAATGTTCCAGCGCTCGATGCGTTGTTTCTCCAGCTTGGGCAGTTCCAACTGGCCAGCCAGTTCCAGAGAAGCCAGACGGCTGTCTGTCAGCCAGGCCGGTTCCTGTTTCCTTTCGGACAATGCCTTCAGAGCCTCAGCGTTGACCGGAAGAATGGTTTGTGTAGTCATATCGTTTCCTCCTCCCGTCTATTTACGCGTCTTGACCTACAGTTTCATCAGTAATGCCCAGCTCTTCCTTAATCCAGTCATAACCTTCTGCCTCCAGGCGTTGTGCCAGTTCAGGACCGCCGGATTTTACGATGCGTCCTTGCATCATCACGTGAACGTAATCTGGAGTGATATAGTTAAGCAAACGCTGATAGTGGGTAATAATCAAGAAACCGCGTTCTTCGGATTTCATGGCATTTACACCGTTCGCTACAATTCTCAAAGCATCGATATCAAGACCGGAGTCGATTTCGTCAAGCACAACGATTTTCGGATCCAGCATCATCATTTGCAGGATTTCGTTACGTTTCTTCTCACCGCCGGAGAAACCTTCGTTCAGGTAACGGTGAGCGAACTCAGGATTCATCTCAAGCTCCTTCATTTTGCCTTCCATTTGACGAATGAACTTGATCAGGGAAATCTCATTGCCTTCACCGCGGCGTGCGTTGATGGAACTGCGCAGGAAGTCGGAGTTCGTAACGCCGGCGATTTCGCTCGGATATTGCATGGCCAGGAACAGACCTGCGAGTGCGCGCTCGTCAACTTCCATCTCCAGCACGTCTTCATCGTTAAGCAATACTTTACCTTCTGTAACTTCATATTTAGGATGCCCCATCAACGCGGAAGCCAAAGTACTTTTGCCTGTACCGTTTGGTCCCATGATGGCATGAACTTCTCCGCCCTTCATCTCAAGGTTGATACCTTTAAGGATCTCCTTGCCTTCGATTGTTGCTTTCAATCCTTCAATGACAAACTTGGTTGACATATTAGATTCCCTCCGTTGAATAGGTAGTGTATTGTTGTCCTATATGATAACAGGATTGGACGCCCTGATTTCATAAAACAAAAAATAATTATTTATTTATAATCATTCTAAACTGATTATCAATGATTCTCAAGCCATTTTATAATAAAATATGACGTATTTCAACCGGACAAGCGTTTTGCAGACAACATTCAGACAACCGTAACAATTAAAAAACAGGCATGACCGATAGACCGGCCAAGCCTGTTTCGTTCGCCCTGTTCCCCTTCATATGTGCTTGTTGCTCCCGAGAGTCATTACGGCATCCGGCACCGGCGTTTATCGCGCGTTGACAGACGGTGCTCAGGTCAACAGCATGAGCTAAAAGGCACGCGGCAAGGTAACCGGCACCCTTAGCTCTTGCAAATACTAAGGAAAGAACAGGCATCATTCTGTTGTATCACGCTTTATCCAAGGAACGAACGCAGCATCCACATATGCTTCTCAAGATCGGCTTTAAAGCCGGTGAACATGTCCGCTGTTGGCGCATCTCCGGCTTCCTCGGCCATTTCGATGCCTTCCGCCAGCTCCTCGGATACGGTTGCAAAGTCTTCAATCAAAGCTTGTACCATGCCGCGGGTATCCTCGTTGCCTGAAGCCTCCTGGACCGTTGCAAGTTCCAAATATTCTTTCATCGTTGCAGCCGGTTTGCCTTTAATCGACAGCAGGCGCTCCGCAACCTCATCCATTTTAAGCGTAACTTCATCATACAATTCTTCGAATTTAACATGAAGGGAGTAGAATTGCTCTCCGGTTACATACCAGTGATAATTGTGGAGTTTGACATAGAGCACGTTAAAGTTCGCAACCTGCTGATTCAACAATTGCTCCAGACTTGCGTTCTTCGTTTTTCCTGCAGCTTTGCCAGATGTAGTTTTTGCCATGGTTAATCCCTTCCTTTTCTATATGAAATGCACCCTGTACTGCGTCAAAGGAACATTCGGCAGAGCGGTGTTTACCCATTGTAACTGGTACCATCTGCTAATGCTAATCCTTCATTAATATATGAGTACATCCTGTGCTTGGGCGTCTATTTGTAGTTTACCCTTAGGACTACGAAGCGAATCAGTTTCGCAAACCTTTCGTCTTGCCAAAAAATTATACAAAATTCGCGAAAAAACGTTATACTAGGTAATACCAAGCAAAAAAGTTGGCTTTGTTTTTCTTCTATACTATTTGGGGGTGACCATCCATGTCTGCATATCATCCGTTGAACGCGGAAGAAGCTATACAATTAGCTAAAAGTATACCGGGCCGGTTCCCGGACCATGCCGAGCTCGAATGCCGCGAAATCGGCGACGGCAATCTCAATCTGGTGTTTCATGTCACCGCCAAAAATACGACTGATAGTATCATTATCAAGCAAGCTGTTCCTTATGCAAAAGTTGTAGGCGAATCCTGGCCGCTGTCTCTCGACCGGGCCCGTATCGAACGTCTGGCGCTGGAGACGGAGTATTCCATCTGCCCCGACCTCGTACCCGAAGTATACGGTTATTCGGATGAGCTCGCCTACACCGTAATGGAAGACCTGAGCGAGTATACCATCATGCGCAAAGGCCTGATTGAGGGCAATGCCTATCCGAAGTTCGCAGAGCATATCGGCCGCTTCCTGGCCAGAACGTTGTTCTACACGTCGGATCTCGGGATGAACCAACAGAAGAAGAAGGAACTTGCCGGCCGCTTTGTCAATCCGGATTTATGCAAAATCACCGAAGATTTAATCTTCGAAGATCCATACCGCGAATCCGCCAATAACAATTATGCGCAGAGCATTGCCGATGAAGCGGAAGCCCTCCGCACCGACCTGCCGCTTCACTTTGAAGTCGCGCTGCTTCGGGAGAAGTTTCTGACTCATGCACAGGCTCTGCTCCACGGGGATTTGCATACAGGCAGCATTTTCGTCACGCCGGAATCCACCAAGGTCATCGACCCGGAATTCGCTTATTTCGGCCCGATGGGATTCGATATCGGTGCGGTCATCGGCAACCTGCTGCTCAACTATGCGGCACAGCCGGGCTGGAGTGAGGACGAGCATACGCTGGCTGCCCGGGAAGCCCGACTCCTCGAGATGGCAAGCGACGTATGGACCCACTTCGAGAACAACTTCCGCCTGCTGTGGAACGAAGACCTCTTGGACGAAATGTCCCGCACACCAGGCTACCAGGACCATTATGTGTCGCAGATTTTGAAGGATACCGCAGGATTCGCGGGCTGCAAAATGATCCGGCGCATCGTCGGATTGTCCCATGTTGCAGACATTGACACCATACCCGATGATAAGGCCAGAGAAGCTGCGCAGCGCAAAGCGCTTGCCATCGGCAAAAATCTAGTGCGCCATCACCGCAGCATGAAGTCCTTTGAGGACATTTTAACTTTGATTACACAAGCAATTAAAGGAAATGAGGTATCGATATGAGCGGTATGACTACCGGCAATGCCAGCACCTATGAACCGCTAAGCTCGGTTTACTGGGGAGGAGACCATCTGGTCCTTCTGGATCAGCGCTTGCTCCCGGAAGAGATCGTCTATCTTAGGCTCTATACACCGGAGGAAGTCTGGGAAGGGATTCACTCCATGAAAGTCCGCGGCGCGCCGGCTATCGGCATCGCGGCAGCATTCGGCGCTGTCCTTGGCGGCATGCAGGTTGAAGCCAGCGATAACGAAGGCTGGCTGCATCAAGTCGCAAAAACCTGCGCTTATCTCGCCACTTCCAGACCAACGGCCGTCAATCTGTTCTGGGCGCTGGACCGCATCAAGCTTGCAGCTGAGAAGCTGGCGGATTCGGATCTCGATACGGCCGGACTGAATGCGGCGCTGCTCGCCGAAGCCGAGGCCATTCGTGCCGAGGATGAGGATGTATGCCGCCGCATCGGCGAAAACGCCCTGCCGTTCTTCAAAGACGGTATGGGTGTGCTTACCCACTGTAACGCGGGCGGACTGGCGACTGCCAAATACGGGACTGCCCTGGCGCCGATGTATCTGGCTCATGAACAGGGCCTAAACATCAAGGTGTTCGCGGATGAGACAAGACCTGTCCTCCAAGGCGCGCGTTTAACTGCTTTTGAACTCCAACAGGCAGGGATTGACGTTACGCTGCTGGCAGACAACATGGCTGCCATGGTCATGTCCAAAGGGTGGATCCAAGCAGTTATCGTCGGTACGGATCGCGTAGCTGCAAACGGCGATGTCGCCAACAAGATCGGTACGTACGGGGTCGCGGTTCTGGCTAAAGCTCACGGCATTCCTTTCTACGTGGCGTGCCCGCTGTCCACGATTGATCTGAATACGAAGACAGGTGCCGATATTCCGATTGAGGAGCGTCCTGCGGAAGAGATCACGGAAGGTTTCGGCAAGCGCACAGCGCCGCAAGGCGTGAAAGTGTACAACCCTGCCTTCGACATTACGCCGAATGAATATGTGACAGCAATCATTACGGAAAAAGGCGTCGTGCAAGCTCCTTATCATGAGAGCTTAAAAAGCTTGTTCGAATAGCCGCTATATCCGAATGTTTAATTGGCATCATAAAACGGACAAACGGCCCTCCAGCCGAATTGTCCGTTTTTTTACGGTTTGCATGTTAGTGCATCTGAAGTGCAGACCTTTCTTTTCTCTAAAAAAAGAGCGATCCGCACAGGAATCACTCTTGTAACGTAAGGCATACATGACTCATAACATGCGCAGGATCGCTTCCTTGCCAGCCAAGCCAGGATGAATGCCCCACTTCTCCGCCTCCAGGGTTACCGATTCCAGCGGTGCCTCCAGCAGCTGTTCCAGTGTGCGAACCCCTACGGCTCTTCCTGCGATAATCTTGCGGTCCGCAAGCTTTTCATTAAGAAGGCCCACATCGAGTGCACCGCACATAATATAGCCGCGGGAAGTGTAAACGGCCAGCAGCGTTGTTTTCGGAAGCTTTACCTCGACGCCCATTACGGTATGTCCTTCAATATCGATCGGCAGTAAAGTCACCAATATCAACAAACCTCCCCTCACGTCGGCTTAGAATTATGTTTATTCTCTTGGAACCGACATGGTGCGAATGTCTCTGATATTATGCATTCCAGCCCACACTTATGGTGCGAATGACTCGTAAGTCATTAGAATAAAGATGAAATATGTATGACATTAGGACTATGAATATTCGAAAATTATGGTATATTTGATTCAGTAGAAACCCTGTGAAAGCTGGTGAATGATAAAAGCTATGAACACAATTCCTGCCACCGATGATAACGGCTTTTTATTCAACGTTGATATTCTGGTCAAGAGTTCCTCCAACGCACTGGCTTTGCAATATTTGCTAGAAATGCTGAACGACAAGGCTGAAGTCGTCGATTTCCGGGTTAAGTCCGGAATGGAGCTTGGAGAAATTATCAACACCTTGGTTCAAGCCAAGAAAGATTCCGTTATTAGCAGAGCCTCCGGGAAGATGGCTTCTGCCGCTTCTCAGAAAGAGAAACCTGCGCCGCCTGCGACATCCTCGCCGGAAAAAAAGATCGCTGCAAGCGTACCTCCTGTCCAAACTCCACTCACCGGAAATGATCCCTTTGAATGGATTAAAGTATACAGTAAGGACAATCGCCTTGTTCGCCTGACAACCAACCGCCACGGTAAGCAGACCAGTCTGCCCTGCCGGATTCTCAACTATGACGAAAGCAATTTCCTGGTCAACGTTTATCATGTTGATGAGAAACAGGTGTATACCTTCAAACTCAACGAAATTGACGAGTTCAGCGTCAGCTGAGTCGGTATCACGTCAACGGCATACATTAAAAAAAACGGCTTCGCCGCCCCATAAGAAGGGATCGGTGAAGCCGTTCTTTTTTGGAATCAAGCATTTTTTCGGGACAGCGCCGAAGACATCAGCATCAGCCAGCCCACGATAAAGGAGACACCGCCAATCGGCGTAATCGCGCCAAGCCACTTGATGCCGGATATACTTAACACGTAGAGACTTCCGGAAAATATGACGGTTCCCGCGATGAATAAAGTCCCTGCCCAGAACAGCTTCCGGGATTCGCCCAGAACCTTCGCCACAATCCCCGTAATCAGGACCGCAAGTCCGTGAATCATATGATAATGGACTCCCGTCTCATAAATGGCAAGTTCGTCCGGCGTAATCTTATCCTCCAGCATATGGGCACCGAATGCTCCGATAGCGACAGATAATGCCATCAGGATCGACCCCCATGCGATGAATCTACGACTCATGCCTTTTCAACCCCTTTTGTCAGCGGACATCCGTGTCCTTATGTAATCAAATTAAGTTTAACGGATTCGAAGAAGCTTTTCCACCGGTATGCAAGCGCCTTGGACTTGATTTCAGGGCCATTTTGTGAAAGATTAATAAGGATGTCTTTTTATAGAAGACCTACATGAACCTATTAGAGAATGAATTCTTAAGTTAGGAGCGATTATGCACATGGATCAACGATCACCTTCCTCCCCATCCGAGGATCAAGATTCACCCAAACGACCCAAAACCACATTTATTCCACCCGAGGACAGAAAAAACTCCCGCTTCGGCATCGCCTCATTCATCCTGTCGATCGTGACGCTGCTCGGGTATATTCTGCTCGGCGCGCTTGGCACCACGATGATTGAGCCTTACATGACGGAGAACGGACCGATCCTTGAGCCGACTCAGGAAACGCTGGAAGCGATGACCACACTGGCGGCCGTGTTCATCATCGTCATGGTCATCAATATCGTCGGCTTGGTGCTTGGCATTGTAGGCTGCTTCTCCAAAACGCGCAAGCGTGCCGTCGCCGTCATTGCCACCATCGTAAATGCCGTAGTCATCATCACCATCGGAGCCCTTTTCCTATTCGTATTAAATGCTTAAGGAGTCCCCCCTTCGAGACACTTGCCTGATTCATCCCAGGTTAAGTGTCTTTTTCACGACAAACCCGGATTCATACTCACATATCGCTCTTTCTCCCGAATATAATGAAATACTACAGCCGAAAAGACGGCAACCGTGTCAAGGCTATACTTGGGAGGTGACTGTCCATGCAAAATGAAGACGCTCTGTCGTTTGTCGTATCCCGTGAAGACTGGTCGCTGCACCGCAAAGGCTACCAGGATCAGGTACGTCATCAGCATAAAATCCGTGAAGTCATCAAACGCAACCTGCCCGACCTTATTACCGAGGAAAACATTATTCTGTCTGACGGAAAGCAGATCATTAAAGTTCCGATCCGAAGCCTTGACGAATACCGTTTCATCTATAACTACCAAAAGCAAAAGCATGTCGGTCAGGGCGACGGTGACAGTCAGGTTGGAGACGTCCTTGGACGCGACCCTTCATCAGCCCAGCCCGGTAAAGGTGAATCAGCCGGCGATCAGGCAGGGCAGGACATCGTGGAAACCGAGGTCAGCCTGGAAGAACTGGAGAATATGCTGTTTGAGGAACTAGAGCTCCCGCTGCTGCAGCCCAAGGATAAAGAGCAGATCGAGACGGAATCCATCGTGTTCAACGACATCCGCAAAAAGGGCATCATGTCCAACATTGACAAGAAGCGCACCATCCTGGAGAATTTGCGCCGCAATGCCAGAGACGGCAAACCCGGCATCCACGGCATCAGTCCGGACGACCTGCGCTACAAGACCTGGGACGATACCGTCATTCCGGAGTCCAATGCGGTCATTATCGCTATGATGGATACATCCGGATCCATGGGCTCCTTTGAGAAATACTGCGCACGCAGCTTTTTCTTCTGGATGACCCGTTTCCTCCGCAAGCAGTACGAGAAAGTGGAAATCGTGTTTATCGCCCACCATACCGAAGCGAAAGAAGTGACCGAAGAAGAGTTCTTCACACGAGGTGAAAGCGGCGGAACCATATGTTCATCCGCTTATCAGAAGGCGCTGGATATTATCCATCACCGTTATCCCCCTACCAAATACAACATTTATCCCTTCCACTTCTCCGACGGCGATAATCTCACGTCCGATAATGAACGCTGCGTCAAACTCATTGGCGAACTGCTGAAGGTAAGCAACATGTTCGGTTACGGTGAGGTCAATCAATACAATCGCAGCAGCACGCTGATGTCGGCCTATAAGAATATCAAGCTGGACCAATTCATGTACCATGTCATCAAAGACAAAGGGGAAGTGTACGAGGCACTCAAAACCTTTTTTCGCAAACGGCAAGGAGCCGCGATCTAATCCATATAGTATATGAACAAAAGGGAAATCATGGATGTCGAATCATCCAGGATATTGGAGGAGGCAGGGCCTCCTCTTTCTTATGCCTCCTGCGATACAGCTAACAGCTCGTTGCCGAAAAATGGATATGCTCAGCATAAAGGCTTGTCAGTTCAAATGAAAAATCTGTTTTATTATTGACATCTTAATGTAGCCGTAGCTTCACTTTTTTGTCACCTTCTGATTTTCCTGGAATGATAGTATTAGCTATGACATCTTGTTGCAGGATATTACAGGATTCGATATGCGTCTCCTTAATTTAAGATATCCTCCTATAAAGGAAAGGGAAGGTTTACCATGTTCCAAATGACACATTCACTATTCAGCACCCAGACGTTTGAGAATATGTCCTACATATTATCGCAGCGGCTGTTCCAGGGCGGCATAAGCGCAGATCCTTCGAAAGGAGCGATCTCCCTTGCCGGTATCAGATAAGCCACATTCACGCTACATGCCCGGTCTCGACGGACTTAGGGCCCTCGCCTTGATCGGAGTAATGGGATACCACTGGAATTTTGGTTTTGCCGGCGGTGGTTTTCTCGGAGTAAGTTTATTCTTCGTTCTGTCCGGGTATCTCATTACAGATATTCTCGCATCACAATGGCATCATCAGCGCCGGATCGATCTGAAAGATTTCTGGATACGAAGGTTCCGGCGTCTCCTCCCGGCCATGCTGCTCATGCTGTTCTTCCTTGTGGTATGGGTTACGCTGTTTGACCGATCGCGACTGCCTGCGCTTCGGAGTGAGGTGCTCGGCGCGGTTACATACATAAGCAACTGGCAGTTTATTTTTCAGCAGCAATCTTATTTCGAATCATTTGGCCCACCGTCTCCACTGGGGCATTTCTGGTCGCTTGCCGTGGAAGAGCAGTTCTACTTGCTGTGGCCGCTGATCATGTTAGCGGTTCTCAAGCTCTTCCCCCGCAGGGGACAGCTGTTCACCTTCATTGCTGCCGGAGCCGCGATTTCAGCTCTGACTATGGCAGTGATCTATCAGCCGGGAGATGATCCTAGCCGGGTCTACTATGGAACGGATACCCGAGCGTTTGGTCTGCTCATCGGAGCGGGGCTGGCTGTCGTATGGCCCAGCTGGAAGCTGTCCACCCATGTTTCAAGGGCTACCCGGCGCAGACTCAACGTGACCGGCGCCGCGGCAATGCTTATCATACTCTCCATGATGTGGCAGGTGGACCGTTACGATTCGTTCCTCTATCAAGGAGGCATGTTCCTCTTCTCTCTTGCTGCCGCCGTTCTCGTTGCGGTGTTGGCGCACCCGGGCGCTTCAATCAGCCGCTTGTTAAGCTGGAAGCCCCTGTTATGGATCGGCGTTCGATCCTACGGGATTTACTTATGGCATTACCCGGTAATGATCCTGACCTCACCTGCATCCGGTACAGGCGATTTGAGTTTGCCTCAGGTTGCCCTGCAAATTGCGGCAAGCGTACTGCTGGCCGCCCTATCCTGGAAGTATGTTGAAGAACCGATACGGCATGGCGGACTGAAAAAAATATGGTTTAAGGCCCGATCCATTCGGCGCCGTTCGATTTCGTTAAGAGGCTGGGTCGTATCGCTAAGCTCGCTAATGCTAATCGGCATCTTTTGCTCGGGGATGATGAGCAGCGTATCCTCTGCGAGAACGGTAGGCGATATCGCTGCCATGCTGAACCTTGATCCTGCCCTGGAAGAACCGGATCAGACTCAAGGCACAGAGCCCGGAACGATGGAGCCACCGCAAGGACAAACGCCGCCTCCTGAAGGCACGAATGGGAACATCACCCCTCCGCCTACCGACACGAAGCAGCCTGGTGTAGTTAAGAAGCCGGACTCCGAGGATACACCGGATCAGATGCCGTTTCCGGATGGAGCGACAGGTTCTGGCGATGACGATGCTGGCAGAAACAAAGAGCCGGACCGTCCTGCTGGTAATGAAACAGACAACGAAGACGAGCAAACCAACGCAGGGAGCAAAATCCCCGATAAGGCGGATTCCGAGAAAACAATCCCGGATCAACCGAATGAAGATAAAGCGGGTAAGCCTAGTGAAGATAAAGCGGATATGCCAGATCCCTCCAAGGACGCGGCAACCGAAACGACCGGCAAAGAGAGCGATCCTACGAAGCCAACGAATAAGCCTCAAAATCCTCCGGTATCCAAGTCCGCCATCACGGCCATTGGAGATTCGGTCATGCTCGGGGTATCCCCTTATCTGGAGAAATCGCTGCCCGGCATTCACATCGATGCGGTGATAGGCCGCCAAATGCGTCAGGCCGATGACCTGATTCCCGCCATGAAGACCCAAAATCGGATAGATGGGGGCATTATCATCATCGGGCTGGGAACCAACGGTGCTTTCTCGAAAAAGGATCTGGATTCTCTTCTGCGTCCGCTGGATACAGCTAAGCAAATTCTGCTTATCAACACACGGGTTCCACGTGATTGGGAACAGAACGTCAACGGCATGCTGGCAAAAGCGGCTGCCCAGAACCCCAAAGTTACGCTGGTGGATTGGTATTCAGCCAGTAAGGATCATCCGGAATACTTCCGGTCTGACGGCGTCCATCTGGAGCCGGAAGGTGCCGAGGCTTACACCTCCATGCTGCTTCAAGCGATCAAGAAATAAAGCGTTTCTCCTGATTCTTGCCATCATTCATTCTGGTATCGTCGACCTGATCTCATCATTCTATGAGACAGGTCGACTTTTTAGTTATATACGTAATGAAATGCAGCAATATGATATAATTCGGTTACCTAATCTCATTATTTCTTAATAGAAGGCGGTGTCCTGGTATATGAATAATATCGTGACCATGAAATGGCTGCTGGCGAGACTCTATGAACCGGATTTGGTCATCGTCGACTGCCGTTTTGCCCTCGGCAAGCCGGAAAGCGGACGAGCCGCTTATGAGGAATCGCATATTCCGCGTGCCGTTTATCTCGACCTGGAGAAGGACCTCTCCTCCCCTATCACCCAACATGGCGGACGCCATCCTCTGCCGGACCTGGATCAGCTTGCAAAGCGTCTCGGCCAGTCCGGCATTCAGGGGAGCAGCCGTGTCGTCATCTATGACGACCAGGGCGGAGCCATGGCCAGCCGTCTATGGTGGCTGCTGAAATACACCGGGCATGAACAGGCTTATGTGATGGATGCAGGCTTTACAGCTTGGAAGAATGCCTCGTACCCGGTAACGGATGAACAACCGATCGTCATTCCGGTACCATATGAAATCAAGCTTAAGCCCGATAAACTGGTCCTCGTAGATGAGGTGCGCGAGGCGTTGGTGCAGGGTACCCAAACGATTATCGATTCCCGTGAGCCCCGCAGGTATGCTGGAGTCGAGGAGCCTTTGGACACCAAGGCCGGACATATTCCGGGGGCGGTGAACTACTTCTGGAAGGGTGTTCTGGACGACTCCGGGCATTGGAAGGAAACCAAAACGATCCGCGAGCATTTCTCCGACATTCCGCAAGATGCCGAAATCATCGTATACTGCGGCTCCGGCGTCACCGCCTGCCCGAACGTGCTTGCCCTGGAGGAAGCTGGTTACGGCAATGTGAAGCTGTACGCGGGCAGCTGGAGCGATTGGATCAGCTATGAGGAGAATCCAGTGGCAACTGGAGAAGAATAAAAGATTGAAATCGGCAAAAAGCCCGCTATCCTAGCGGGCTTTTCATAATTTTGTACCGTCTGACTCTTACATCAGGATCCCGGACAGATGCTCAAGAGCCATCGATCGTATCCGCTTCTCCTCGGGGATATTCTCGTAGAGAAGATGCTCTTTGCCCGCTTCAGCCATTCGCTTGCGCATGGCGGCAATACGGCCTTTGCCGGAATCGATAAAACGGAAGTCTACCTGCCGCAAGCAATCCATATCCGCCAAGCCGTCCAAGGCTTCCGCCTTGATTCCTTTATGAATCTCTTTTAGCATCAGAACCTCCAGGTTAGGGTGCCTAAAAATGGAATGAGCAGCGGTAGCGGCTCCACCCCGGCCTCGTACAGAAGCTGACTGCAGAGTCGGAATGCCTCCTCATTCAGCTCCTGCGGGAGCAGAGCGAGCAGTTCGTCCATAAAGCGCCTCTCCCCCTGAGGCATATACTTGACTGGGGGTTCATGAGTCGGGTAAATTAATGACTAATCGGTAAAATATAGTAATTAAATGCTTGATCCAATAAGGCACTAGCCTCTTGACGTTTCAAAAGTTCTTTTGAACGGAAGTTCACGGAGCCATCAGATTTAACCTTGGTATCTGGGTCTATGATACCTTGGGAAACAAGCGCCTTGATCGCTTCCACTGCCCAGGCATCCGTTTTTCCACTTAGTTTAACCTTCGTTCTAGGCTCTACCTGTTTCAGGTTTTGGATCATTACCGCCGCCATTTGTCTAGTGATCGGAGAATTAGGCTGATAATTAGGCAGTCCGGCTTTCATCTGTTTCTTATTGGGCTCAATCATGTAAGGCTGTTTATGCATCCCATGGGCGCGAAGCAGCACTTCTGAGAATTCTCCCTGAGTCATCGTTCCTTTTGGATCAAAGATATGGGAAGACTTCCCGATCATGACTTTCAAAGCGTTAAGATTGTTAATATATGATTTATACTTACTACTCGCAGGTACATCAGAAAAAGGTGAATCAACGTTAATTTTTTCTGAAAATGCAACTAAGTCTGGTAGCCTCGTAGAATACATATATGCGATATGGCCAGCTGCGTTTTTCTTAAACGTAATTTTAGTACCGGATTCATCTTCGAACAATAAAGGATGGATCATTTTCAGCGTCTGTTTGCCTGCAGCTCCTGCTTCCAAAACTAAGTTCCCGTTCGAATAAGAAACCTTAGTCCTCATGGCATCAACACGCGTGTTTTTATATAGTCCGACATACGCTTTGGCTTGCTGCTCACTGATTGCCGAATAGGTTGGCTTTGGAACTTCTGTCTTTCTTGGATAATAGTGATTCATAAATGCTTCATACACGTCAATGCTCACATAGGGGTTGTCGTCATTGTTGGACATATACAAGGCTGTATTTTTCTCAGGCAGAATAACAATCAGGGATGAATGCCCTGTAACATTCCCTCCTTTTAGAACCACATGTTGACCATTCATCTTCTCATGGAAGTAGCCTTCAAACCCTATTGTTGTAATAGGAATCGTTTTATCAGCAAAAAGCTGGTATGTTTGCATTTGCTCTATGCTTTTTTGACTCACAATTTCTTTGCCATCATACTTTCCTTTGTTCAGATGCATTAAGAGATACTTTGCCATGTCATCTGCTGTTGAGACGATACCACCTTCAGGTTTTTCTGTAGGAATAGTTCCATCCATAGGGATTTTTTCACCCTTCGGTCCATAGTGAGCAGACATTCTGCCTAATAGCTCAGGCGTAATTCGCACATTCGTTGAGGTCATGCCTAACGGTTTGAAAATGTTTTTCTCCATATACTTCGAATAGGGCATTCCCGAGACGTTCTCTACCGCATACCCCGCTAGCAGAAACCCAAAATTGTCATAAGTGTATATTTCCCCCGGAGGCCTTACAACCGCTGACATATGTGATCTGACAAAATCCTTTATTGGAAAGTTTTTGTTAACATATTCCGGTGAATAATACGAAGCGATATCGGGTGAATCAAATCCGGTTGAATAGGTAAGCAGATCATACATGGTCAGGTTTTTCCCCGTTTTATTCGGAATCTTCACTCCTCCTAAGTACTTTTGAATGTCGCCTCGTAAATCGATTTTTCCCTTATCGACCAACTGCATTGCCGCCAAGGCCGTGAATGTCTTGGTAACAGAGCCGATCTGGAAAACGGTGTCTTTATCAACGGGAATCTTCTTTTCTTTGTCGGCATAACCGTAACCTTTGCTTAGTAACACTTTCCCATCGGACACGACCGTAAAATTAGTACCGACTGTGTTATACTTCTTCATCACGTCCGTAATAACGCTATCTGCAAATGCTTCTACCTCCTTGGCATCGCGGGGCCCCTCCAAGCTAGAACTTACAGATGCAATGGGTGTGGCCATTGTTGCGCTAGCTGTCGAGCTGCTATCTGGGATACATGCGGTCGTTGCCATAGCGGATAATAGCAGAACCGCGATGGTGCGAGTCTTTTTTTTCATACATGGTTTCTCCTCAAAATGTATTTGCCTCATAACAACTGGCTGAACCGAGTATGGCAAAAGGCTTGTCATATCCACAAGTGTCATTTCGTCACCCACAATGCCAAGACACTTCAAAATGTCATATGACAATGGGGCACTAGGATTGATGACCATAAAAGAATGCTCAACAAGTATCAAGAATTTGGATGAAATGGTCGTTCAAGTGAAAGATGCATTCCTAAAACTGGGGAGAGCTCACAGGTGTTAAAATAAACCATTGGACTCGAATTTTCACACAGTATTTTTGGAACCTCCGAATCGAAAGGGAGACTTAATCCAGTGGAACAAGAAGAAGCTGCCCCTCCTGCTAGAAAGGGGACAGCTTTTTTTCAATCCTATATGAAACTTAAACAAAATGCCGGACTACCTCCGCGCATATCCAGCAAGCTTCTTGCTCACGCAGACCATGACTACCGCAAGACCAAGAAAATACAAGGGCATCACGATTAACGAGCCATTGTGAAGGAGACTCATGCCGCTGGTAATCAGGCTGACGACAACGTAATAACCCAATCCGAAGATCGCTCCTGCCGTTCCGAGCACATCTCCATATTGGTTCAGCGCCAAACTAAGGCAATTCGGAATCGCCATTCCGATGCCGAGCAGAAGAATAAAAATACACGCTACCATGAACACCATGTCTATTATAGTGGTGTTCATTCCGCTTACAGCAAGAACGGTAAGGCAAAGGGCACCCAGCATCGTAATGATCGTGCCAATCACGATAATGCGCTCAGCCTGGAGCCGGGTCAGCAGTTTCTTCGACAGCATCGCACCCAGGATGGATGACATCGCAACAAAGATACCAAAGAAACCAAACCCGCCGGGACTCATCTGAAAAAATTCAATAAAAATAAACGGAGCCTCCGCATAGTAACTGAACAATATGCCGTTGGTGGCTCCAATGAGAAAACCGAATCCCCATATTCTGCGGTCGGAGACCAGGCGCTTGGCCACGGAGAGGGTGTTCATCTTCGAGACAGCCTTGACCCTGGTTTCAGGCAGAGTAGTCCAGGTACACGCCAAAATAGCGGCGCTCATCAAAACCAGCGTCAAGAACACCGCCCTGAAACCAAGAGATTGATCCACCCATCCGCCAATGAGCGGCCCAATAGCGGGCGTAAACGCAAGCGCTGCCGAAATCTGGGCAAACACCGCATGACGCTTGGCTCCATCGATGCTCTCACGCAAAATGGTTTGGGTGACAACCGAGCCGGTGCTGGCACCGAAAGCCTGAATGAATCGGCTCACCAATAACCATTCGGCCGAACCGGATAGGTAGCAGCCCAAGCTGCCTATTCCATAAACCAGGATGCCCCACAGCATGGCAGGACGACGTCCGATGGAATCCGAGAGCCTTCCCCAGCAAAACACCCCGAAGGCAAAACCCAGGAAGTAAATGCTGAGCGTCAGTTGGATGGCATTGTTGCTTGCTCCCAATTGATGGGCAATGTCCGGTAATGAGGGTGTATATATCGTTTCACTAATTTGCGGGAAACCCACAAGGATAATTAATAACCAGATGGATGGATTTGAGATTTTTCTTTGCACAGCTAACATCCCCCTTATCATTCAAAAATCTCAAGTTGGCTGGCAAAGAAATTACGGGATCGGGGGTTTGCATTTGGTTAGTCTAGTAAATGAAAGCATGAAAGTTCACCTTTTTTTCTGAATAAGGGGGTAAGTCTACTGAGTAGTATAGCAGATTATTTGGCAAAATCGTTCTTAATTCGTCTCCCACAGGGGGCTTTATACTTTGGGCCAGGAGGTTCAAGAATAGGATCACATTAAAAAACAAGGCGCTCTACCTTCATCTTGTATCACAAGACTCAGGAGAGCACCTTTGTTATGTATCAATTCTTCTTGGAGAGCCATTCCACCCACTTGATTATGATAATCATTATCAATTAATGTGATGTTATTATACCAGATGCTCCGCTCATCTGTGATGATAATCCGTTGCGGAAGCTTTTTTTCGATCATATAAAAACAAAGCCTTATCTAAAACATTCGACTTACCTGACGGGTTTTGCCGCCCATTCCTGCCCTAAACCTGCATAAGATCTCCTCTTGCTTCAATGTGCTACGCTTGAATGAAGAATCACATTCCATAGGAAGGAAGTGTTTACGATATGATAATGAACCATCTTAATCTCACCGTAACCGATGTAACCGCCGCCAAGGAATTTTTGCAAACCTATTTCGGACTCAAAATCGGAGGCGAGCGTGGTCAGTCATTTGCAGCGCTGTTTGACGATCAAGGGATGGTGCTGACCTTAATGCGGGGTACCGAGGTTAACTATCCCAAGACGTTTCATATTGGCTTTATTCAGGAAAGCGAAGCGAAGGTAAATGAGATTCATCAGCGCCTAAGCGTTGACGGCTTCGATGTCACAGAGCCCCGAAGAGCCCACGGATGGACCTTCTACGTTAAAGCTCCGGGCGGTTTTACTGTTGAAGTACTGGCTTAATCATCATCGTTATCGTTACATGGGACAGCGCCATTCCTCATCCGCTAAACGCAAAAGCCCACGCATGGCGCGTGGGCTCTTCTGTTATGTCAGGCTTAATAAAGCTCCCATGTCTCCGTACATAACGCAAGAAAAGAATCGGCAACCCGCTCGCAGTCCTCATAGCCCAAGCTGCCGGAATGCGCGAACAGAATCGGATATTCACCGTTTACCGGCTCTTCCCTCATATCGAACATATAATGATTTCCTCTTCCATCCATGGCAAACGATACCGCATACGGCATATACTCCGGCAGCTCATAAGCCAGGTTCATCTCCCTCAGATCCTCCGTATTAAAGAACTGGAAATAACGTTCTCCCTGTTGAAATTCCCCGCCGTTGGAGTACTTCATTAAATCCACGTAGCTTGCAGGGAGATCCCTCTGAGGCAGCTTCCAGCCTGCAGGATCGAGCGGCGTATATTGATCGTAAAAGGGCGACGATTTGTGAAAAGGATTCACTTGTCTTCCCTTGATATCCTCCATTTCTTGCGCAGACAGCTCCGTATTCCACTCCTTAACAAAACGGGCCATTTGTTCACCGGTCGCACCGGAACGTTTGTCATACTGATGCTCAAAATCGATATTCCACATGTTGGCCTTCCTCCATCCTGGTACTTCCTGCCTTGGAACTTCTCCAACATTATAAAAGAAAAATTGGAAAAAAGGGATCGTACCATCGATGTAAGGAATTCCTTAGGTCCTTCGATCTATGACTTGTACTAAACAACAAAGACCGTGCACAAGCACACGGTCTTTGAAGATATCGAAGCAGCCATGCGTGAACCGGACCGCCTCGAAAAAGTAGTCATTACAGATGGGATCCTCCACTGGCATCGATGCATTGACCGGTGATCCAGCGGCTGTCCGGAGAAGCCAGAAATGCTGCAATATCAGCGATATCCCCAGGCTCACCCCATCTGCCGAAGATCGAATAGCCGGCTCCGAACTGGAAAGAGGCTGGGTCCTGAAGCATGGCGGCATTCATGTCGGTAGCAACGAAGCCGGGCTGTATCGCATTGATCGTGATCCCACGTGAACCCAGTTGGCTCGACAGGGAGAGGGTCAGCGAATTGATGGCCCCCTTCGTCATTGTATACGCTGGAATATTGGGCAAAGAGATTCGGGTTACCGCAGAAGATAGATTGATAATGCGCCCATCGTCTCGAAGGCGCGGGAGAGCCTGCTGAATCATGAAGAATGGCGACTTCACGTTCATTCGCATCACTTCATCAAAGCTTCCCTCCGTGGTCTCCTCGATGGTTTCCACTAAGCCGATCCCTGCGTTGTTGACCAGTATATCCAAATATGTGTCACCGGTTCGTGCTCTCAACATCTCATCCAGCGACCCGTACAGGGCACTTATTCCATCCGAGGAGGCAAGATCCGCCCCTACCAAGAAAGCTGCTCCTCCGGCCTGTGTTATCTCGCTGACGACCTCTTCCGCGGCCTCATGGTTCTTGCCATAGTGAACGGCTACCAACGCTCCTTCCTTCGCCAATCGTATCGCGATGGCACGTCCAATGCCTCGGCTGGAGCCCGTAACCAAGGCAACCTTCCCATTCAATGTATTCATGGTCTCATCATCTCCTCCTCTTCTTCTTTCACTTTTAGTTTTATCACAGGCCCCATTTCGAAATATTGCGCTCCTATTCGACTACTCACAGTGAATTAAAAATCATTTACATTCCATGTAATGATTATTATAATGAGAATATCAAAAGAGCTGCGCAACCTGTGTTTGCATAAAGCGATTAAAGGATGATTTTTTCCTTTAGTCGCTTTTTTTGTGAGCTTGTTGAAAGTCATGGAGGTATATCGTATGAAAAAAAGAGCGTTTGATATGATCATGCTGCTCATCGGGGCATTTATTTTTGCGCTGGCCGTCAATTTATTCGTCATTCCCAACGATTTTGGCGAAGGCGGCGTTACCGGGATATCCATCATTCTGTATTATGTGCTGAAATGGTCCCCGGCGTTGGTCGGCATCGTGATTAACGGGATTTTGCTAATTGTCGGCTACAAGCTTCTCGATAAAAAAACGACGGTCTATACCATTATCGTTGTTGCCTTTCACTCTCTGTTCCTTCATTTGACGGAGAACTGGCGCATCGCTTCGGATGAGCCGGTGATCAATGCCATATTTGCCGGACTGTTTGCCGGCGTCGGGATTGGACTCATCGTCCGGGTCGGCGGGACAACGGCAGGTACGGTGATATTGGCCCGCCTGGCGAATAAATATTGGGATTGGAATATCAGTTATGCCCTGCTGTTCTTTGACCTGATCGTGGCGGGACTGTCCGTTTTTGTGATTGGGATCGAGAAGGTGATGTTCACCGTGGTCATCCTCTATATCGGTACCAAGGCGATGGAGTTCATTATTGAAGGCTTGAATCCGAAAAAGGCCGTTACCATCATCTCGACTCATCATGACCGCATTGCAATTCGGGTTACGGAGATTATGGACCGCGGGGTGACCGTGCTCCGGGGTTATGGATACTACACCGGCCAGACCAAAGATGTTCTTTACATCGTCATCAGTAAACAGGAAGTCTCCATGCTCAAGAAAATCGTCCGGGCCGAGGACAAAAATGCGTTTGTCACGATCCATGACGTACGCGACGTGTTTGGCGAAGGATTTATTGATATTTCGAAATAAGACCGGACTTATCCTTAGTATGAAAATAAGATCGAAACAGCCTTCGGGCAGGTTTCGATCTTTTTTTCAGCATCGCTGCCGATAACTTTTTCACGCCTTAAGAATATGTAATAATATCCCAATTTTTCCATGACCTCAGATGCTAAATAGGCCGAAAAGGTTGAAGCCAAAGTTCCTTTTATTTGTATTTTTCCATGACAAATTCGGATTATTTTTTGCATTTTCGCTACACGAAACACAGGGTTATAGCTTATTAACTTACACCAAATGACAACTTTATAGAAATATTTAATGAGTTCGCAAAAAACATTTTATTGGTAATACGAGGCAAGATTCTATACAATTCTTTTTAACTTAAAAATGCTGAGTGCAAACTTTTAATGTTTTAGTACAAATTGTCCGAGACAGGCTTTCTTTTCAGCAAAACCGACGATTTATCACGCAATTCTACTTTAACGATTTGAAGGAGTGCATCGCAAAAGTGACTACGAATATTTCTGTTTCTTCACCCCTTACTGCCGCGAAAGACTATGTGGAATCCATCTATAACCAAGTGGTGGCCCGAGATCCGCACGAGCAAGAATTTCATCAAGCCGTCCGGGAATTTGTAGATTCCCTCGTCCCTGTTTTAGCCCAGCATCCGAAATATCGGGAACATGGTATTCTGGAGCGCCTTGTCGAGCCTGAACGAATGATCACCTTCCGTATACCATGGGTGGATGATCAAGGCAAAACCCAAGTAAACCGCGGGTTCCGCGTCCAGTTTAACAGCGCACTGGGTCCGTACAAAGGCGGGATCCGGTTCCATCCTTCGGTTTATGCCGGCATCGTCAAATTCCTCGGCTTTGAACAAATCTTCAAAAATGCGCTCACGGGCCAGCCCATCGGCGGCGGCAAGGGCGGTTCGGATTTCGATCCGAAAGGCAAATCCGATCAGGAAGTCATGCGTTTTACCCAGAGCTTTATGACCGAGCTGTACCGCCATATCGGACCTGATTCCGATGTGCCTGCCGGCGATATCGGCGTTGGCGCTCGCGAGATCGGTTATATGTTCGGCCAATACAAGCGGATCCGCGGAGGGCATGAGGCTGGCGTGCTGACAGGCAAAGGCGTCATCTATGGCGGAAGCTTGGCACGTACGGAAGCAACCGGCTACGGCTGCGTTTACTTCGTACAGGAGATGCTGGCTTCGCAAGGCCTTAGCTTCAAAGACAGCCGCGTGGTTGTGTCCGGCTCGGGCAACGTCTCCATCTACGCGATTGAAAAAGCACAGCAGCTCGGTGCACACGTCATCGCCTGCAGTGATTCCAACGGATATCTGTATGATCCGGACGGAATTAACCTCGAAACCGTCAAGCTGCTGAAGGAACGGGATCGCCTGCGGATCAGCGAATACGTTAAGATTCACCCGCATGCCGAATATACCGAAGGCTGCACGGGCATCTGGAATATTCCATGCGATATCGCACTGCCTTGCGCCACGCAGAATGAGCTGGATGAAGAAGCAGCGAAAACACTCATCTTGAATGGTGTAAAAGCCATCGGTGAGGGAGCCAATATGCCTTCCACGCTGGAAGCGATTGAGCAGTTCATCAGCAGCGGCGTGCTGTTCGGACCGGCTAAAGCTGCCAATGCGGGCGGGGTTGCCGTATCCGCGCTGGAGATGAGCCAGAACAGCATGAGAATGTCATGGACCTTTGAAGAGGTGGATGCGAAGCTGCATCAGATCATGAAAAACATCTACAGCAGTGCCGTAGATGCTGCAGAGGAGTATGGCGTAGCCGGCAATCTTGTGGCTGGTGCCAATATCGCAGGTTTTATCAAAGTGGCCGATGCCATGATCGCACAAGGTATCGTATAAATAAGAAAAAAAAGAAGCCCTGCCGCATATGCGGCAGGGCTTCTTGCAGCTTATAGAAGCTCGCTGCGGAGCTCTTCAGCCGATTTTGGCGATAAGTATCCCAGCGGGATATCAAACACCGTCTTGGCGCCTTGCTGTCCCTCTCTGCTCAAACGCTGGGCAGCTCTTGCATATGATACCAGCACACTGGCCGTAAATTCCGGGTTGCTGTCGAGCTTCAGGCCAAATTCAACAATTTGTTTATTTCCGCTTCCGGTAACGCCGCTGCGAATAACAAATCCGCCATGAGGCATACCTGCATGGTCAGCCTCAAGCTCTTCTTGCGTAATGAACGTTACGGTTGTATCGTAATCGGAAAAATAGTTAGGCATCGACACAATCGTTTGACGGATTTGCTCTTGGTCCGCGCCTTCTTCCACTACAACGAAGCAATCTCTCCGGTGCTTCTCGCGTGTGGCAAGCTCCGGTGTTTCACCAGCACGGATTTGGTTGATAACCTCTTCTACTGGAACCGTATATTGAACGCCTGCCTTCACCCCGGGAACACGACGGATGGCATCCGAGTGGCCCTGGCTCACGCCTTTGCCCCAGAAGGTATAATCTTTTCCTTCCGGCAAAATCGCTTCGGCAAGCAGACGGTTCATGGAGAACAAGCCCGGATCCCAACCTGTCGAAATGACACTGACATGGCCTCCGCCCAACGCCGCTTTGTTGACTTCCTCGAAAAACTCAGGGATTTTCGCGTGTGTGTCAAAGCTGTCTACTGTATTGAACATGCTGGCAAGCTGTGGCGTTTGCTCAGGCAAATCCGTAGCCGAACCGCCGCACAGAATCATAACGTCAATCTTACCGATATATTGCTCTGCTGCTGATATATGCTCGAAGCGAGCACCGGAATTGGCTGGCATTTGCTGCGGGTCTCTGCGCGTGAAGATGGCTACCAGCTCCAGATCCGGATTTTGCCCGATTGCTTTCTGTACGCCTTTGCCCAAATTTCCATAACCTACGATCCCTACTTTAATAGATGCTTTCAATGTAATCCTCCCTTTGTCAGAACCATTTCCTGTGGCATGATGTTTATGTACCGCTTTAAAGTATAAGTATATAGACATCACTCAAATTGTAAACTATTTTATATGGACAGGAAATTCTTTCTATTTGTTTTTGTTCCATTTTTATACCTGTCTATCCGATAACTTGAACAACATTTCCTTCTTGATCCTTGATTTCCGTCTTCAGAACTTCAATCCGGATTCCTTGCAGGCCCGAAAGCTCGAAGGTGCTGACCTTTGGCAGCAATCGACTTGAAAATTCACCCGCGGTCCGATCGTCCAAAACCAGGGTAACATCTCCATCCTCCGCAGTCCAGCGACTCTCCTCCCCCGGCTCAAATACGACCCGAACGTCCGAACCGACAAGGCTCAGTTTCTTATCCTTCAGAATTCGGCCCTGCAGCAGCTTCCCGATAATTTCGGCCTGCTTGGCGCCTATTTGTAATGTAGCCGGGGTTTTACTTAACCACCCCTTCTTCCCCGGTTCAAAAGCCAGCTGGCTCACGTAGAGAAATCCGGTGTTCGAGCCCTCTTGTTTTGTCCCTCGGTCAACGGCTTCCGAAATCGAAGGTACCTTCAGCAGCGATTCCCGATCCAGATCCGTTATGTATTGCGGCATATACTCCGCACAAGCTTGTAATACGCCCAGCGTATTCCATGTCTGCATCGCCTCGAGTTCTTCACGTGTGATGCCAACCATCTGCAGGAATTCGACCCGACCATTCGGTGTATCCATCTCCGGCAGCTCGGGATCCAGGGTAAAGGAGAGTGCGGTCAATTGCGTATCGGCACCCAGGCAGATCGGCCCATTGGCATCCAAATAATCCCCCGAGCGAAAAACATTCCCGCTGTTAAACACGTATCTCCCCATGTTCTGAAGCAGATTTAGCGCCCACGCCGGCGGATCTTCCTCATCCTTCTGCTTAGCCAGCCTGAACGTCAATTCGAATCCGTAACCGCTCTCCTCCAGATTGTCCGATTCCTTGTCATACAGCTCGCTAAAACCATAAGTGACCATATGCCAATGCGGACTCGGGGCATTCGACGTATAAGCGCTGATTCCATTCAGCGGATCGGGTCCTCCCAGAGCATAGGGAATTAGAGCCCCGTAATGTTTCGGCTCCTGCTCCCCGTACAGCTTCAGCAGCTGCTCGTCAATCGCGTCCCAGCCTGTGGCGTTTTCTTCATGTGTCATATCCTGTTCCCTCCGTTATCATTTGCATTCAAAAATAAAACCGTATCCGTGTAGGCCGTGCCCAAATCACCATTCTCTTCCGCTTCATTATATAGGACATAGAGAGGAATGTTGAAGTAACCCGCGAAGTGTATAATAGAACCATATCAACAAAGGAGCCTACATGTTCATGAAAAAAATAACGGCATTATCAGTAACCTTAACACTTTCAGCTTCGCTTATGGCCTCTTCTTTTGCCTCGCTGCCGGTTTCCGTCGATGCGGCCTCCGCCAAGGAATGGATACAGATCTCCGAGCGGACGTCCTATTACGGTGAAACGGCTAACGGCCAGCCCAATGGACGCGGCACGATCAAGTGGGGAAATGGCAAGCAATATTCCGGCGATTTCATTAACGGGAAGCGCACCGGAAACGGTAAATACATTAACGAATACCAAGTAGACGGCGAAGCACATAAGGTGGTATACACCGGCCGCTGGAACAACGACAAAATGGATGGCGAAGGCACCCTGACGCATAAGGTAACATTGCCCGACGGGTCCGTCCGATGGAATCAGATCCAGAAAGGGACATTCCAGGCAGGCGTCTTCCACAGCGGATACGATGTCATTCATGCCGTCGCGGATCCCGACTACAGCTTTACCTACAAGAAAGGCAAGGAACTGCTCGTGGTTATGGGCACCAATCAAAACATGAAAAAAAACTGGGCCAACGGAACAATGTTCAGCGCTCAATACAAGAACGGTTCCGTCAACCATAATTATTCGATCTTCCCGGCCAATTCGGCGGCTGAACAGCGTCAAAACGACGCCGCGCTCCGATATTTCAAGAACATTCAAGCCAAGGTTGCTCCACATCTGCAGCAATTCGAAGCATTGTCCAAGCAAGTTCCGTTAAAATAACCCAGCCCATACCATCGTCAAAGAACCCGGTAACTTGCCTATAGCATGACCGGGTTCTTTTTTGTCAGCTAATTGATCCTTTACATAAAAAAAGAGGCCGCTTTTTAAGCGCCCCGTGTTACCCTGCTCTTTTTTCCATTATCCAGACCATCTCTACTGTGAGCGTCCCTCGTTCAGCATCGTGATTGTTTTATCGATTCGCCGCTGACGGGTTTGCATCGTCTTGGCCTCGATCGGCGGATTGTATCTCTACGAACACAGCCTTATTGTGCCGTCCAACCGCCATCCACAAGCAGCAAAGTGCCTGTCACGAGATCGGATGCCGGGGAGGCGAGATAAATAACGGCTCCAGCCACATCGCCAATGGTGCCGATCCGCCCTGCCGGGATCCGTGCCAGTACGCCGTCGCGGAAATCGGGGGAGTCCAATCGCTCGGCTGTTCCCGGCGTATGGATGAACGTAGGACCGACGGCATTGATGTTCACGCCACGACTGGACCACTCCAGCGCCAGCACCTTCGTCAGCTGATTCACGCCGCCTTTGGAGGCACAATAGGCAGCCCCTTCCGTAATCCCAACGACACTCACCTGGGAGCTGACGTTAACGATTTTTCCGCCCCCCTGTTCCAGCATGATGCGGCCGGCGGCCTGACAGCAGAAAAATACGCCCTTCAAATTCACGTCCATCATCTCATCCCAGTAATCCTCCGTGATGTCTTCCGCGAGCATTCCCTCTCCCAGACCCGCGTTATTGACCACGATATCGAGCCGGCCGAAATCCTCGGCTACCTGACCGAACACGGTTCGGATCTGCTCCACATTCCGGACGTCCAGCTCATAGGCCTTGGCCTGACCTCCTGCCTGTGAGATTTTCTCAACCAATGGACCCAGCAAGTCTTTGCTTCGTGCCATGACGGCAACCTTGGCCCCTGCCGCTGCCAGCGCTTGGGCTAGTCCATAACCGATGCCTTTGCTGGCCCCTGTCACGATTGCGATTTTATCCTGAATGCTGAAATTAGGCTGCATATATAATACCTCCATCCCTCATATACGTTTATGTTAGTTTCATTAAAGCATGATGGCTGGTCAGCGGCAATCATTGCGAGTTCTTCCCTCCCAATAAATCCATCCAAATAAGGCCTAAAGTACGTTAATTTGCGGCAGCCATAGAGGAATTTCTACTCGTGGGCTAGAAATGATGAGGATTATAGCGATTGTTGTCTAGTATGGAGAGTATGGAGGAAATCCAATGATGAACGAACGGTTATCTAAAGCGCAGCAACAAGCGATTCTTCATGTCGAATCCACAGCGGCGTGCCAACGAATGGCTGCCTTGGACATGACGGAGCAAATCTTGCGGAAACATGGAAAAGATTCCGTGGCGGTCGGCTCGCTGTTAACCAGTATCGGAAAGTCTGCCCGCGTCACGTTGAATTTCCATCCGGATCGGATACGGCCCACCGGGCACGCTGTCATCGAATCCCTCTTGGCAGAAGGCATATATCATAACCAGTTCATCACGAGCGTGACGAATGGAAGCAAAACCGCCTACCCGGGCGGCGACCGCGACCAATGGGAACGGCTCCTGTTTGGAGGTGCCTACCAGCAGCCCGGCGTACATAATGACGAGCGGCCCAAATACGGGGCACTCAATCTCATGCATTATGCCGATGGTGCGTCGCCCCGCTTCGGTTCCTGTTTTTTGGTGCTTTCCCCTAATATATTGAACCGCTGCACCTTTACATTCGGAGACAGTCATGCAGGTCCTGAATTTGTGGGCACCATCCGTCAATGGAATTCGATTCTCGCTGCACTCTTGCATCAAGTCGAGTCCACTGGCGCGGCCCTGGGCTTCCCTAATGTGGACATTCCATCCATGCTGGAACGCATTCTTCATCTGCCTTTTTCGCATACCGGTTTCTCCGGGCCTCTCGGTCGTTCCTTGGATGATTATATTGAAGCGCAGATCCATGGTGTCATCGACTTGTCCAGCGATGTGGAGGCCCTGGTGGCCGATCCGTCCTATAGGGACACCCCGATCGGGCATTTGCTCCATGCGTTATGTGAACGGTATAACCTCACCTTGTCCTGGCATCCAGGCTTCTGCCTTGCCGTACAGGATGTTCCGGATGATTTTCGGGGACCTGCCATGCCGCCGCTCGCCAAGCGGATCGATCAACGGTTTGGAGGCTCACTGGGCAAACTGGATGCAGCCATTATCGGTAAAGCGGCTGCTCAACTGCACCATGATCCGAGCGAGTGGAGCGACTGGGGAGCATTGGATGAAACCTTCCAGCATCTCAAACAGCTGTGGCATGTGCTCGTAAAGTATGGACATGCATATCCGTATACACCAAACCGCTAACCTGTACTTTTGCCTAATTGGAATGATGGTCTGGCTAAGAATAACCGGGCTAGCGATATCCGTGCAGCAACGGCTAGGCCTTACCGGCTCAGCTTCTTATATATTGAACTTAGAAAGGATGATGACCGGATGGATTGGGTAAAGCGGATGAATGAGGCCATTGGCTATATAGAAGCGCACATAACCGAGGAGATCGATTACGCTGAAGCTGCTCAGATCGCTTGCTGCTCCGTCTATCATTTTCAGCGCATGTTTCCGTTCATTACGGATGTTTCGCTGTCCGAATACATACGAAGACGCCGGCTGACACTGGCCGCCTACGAGCTGCAAAACAGCGAAATCAAAGTAATCGACCTTGCGCTTAAATATGGTTATGATTCCCCGGAGGCGTTCGCGCGTGCATTCCAGAACATGCATGGCACCACGCCGACGGCCGCACGCCAGGCGGGTACCAAACTGAAAGCCTATCCCCGCATCTCCTTTCAATTCTCAATGCGAGGAGCTGTCGAAATGAATTACAGAATCGAAGAAATGAAGGAGTTCTCCGTTATCGGTTTCAAGGAGCAGGTAAGCACGCAGTGTGCCTATGAAGACGTTCCCCGCCTCTGGAAGGAGGCCCAGGAGAAGGGCATTTTCGAGAAGCTATGGAACTATCGTGTACAGGACCATCCGATCCGGGGAATACTGGGTGTTTGTGCAGACGGTGACTATGGGAAGAATGAGCATTTTGACTACATCATGTCCGTCGTATCCAAGGATAAGCCTCAGGAACCGATGGTGCAGCGACATTTCCCTGCCGCCACATGGGCCGTCTTCGAGTTGGAAGGAGATCCGAGCGGCATTGCGGAGATGTGGAAACGTCTTTATACGGAGTGGATACCATCCCATGCTTATGATCTCGCGCCGCTTCCTGCCATCGAATGCTATCTTCCTCCGGACGAGTATAAGAACGAATTGTGGATTCCTGTGATTAGAAAGGCATAGTACATTTCCGCTGAAACGATGATTTTTTTCGCTCACCGCTACAAAGACCATGAACATGAGCTTCATATCGACACCGCGCGGTGAGCACCCCCTATCCATTTTCTTTCAAAATGTTCTCAAACCTGAACGGGAATCATGATGATAAATTCGGGGTCATCCGCATAAGGATCCTGACTCATCGGATATTTTTCGAAATGCGTTAAATGATCCGGGTTATATTCCGAGTAACCTTGTTCTTTAATCCAGGCATAGATATTGTTATAGGACTGATCGATGCTCTGCTCTTTCCGATGAGTACAAGCGGCATAGGTTAGAGCAGGAACGGATATCGTAACCATCCCGTCCGGAACTGCGTCGATCCGTTCCACTTCCACAACCGCGTAATGGATAAATCCGTCACCGCCGGGAACAGCATGGTAAGATAGCCCCAGCAACGTGTCGGTATGTAAGGCATGGGGTATCTCCGCCAGCCGCTCTTGCAGGGTCCGATGCACCGCACGTATCCCGCCTGCACCCGCCTCGGCAAATGTGCCTTCCCATTTCAATCCCATCGCCTGAAAAGCTTCCTTACTCGTAACCGCTGCTTCGTTTCGTTGATCGGTTGTCATTAGTAAATGCTCCTTTATCATATATTTGGTTTCATTATATACTTGAACTATGCCAGAAACTGTCACAGTATAAAAAAATCATAGGAGCGAAATCATGCCCAAAACCGAACGGATCCTTAAGGTCATGCAGCGGGTGTATGAACGGCAAAACTTCACCGTCGGCGAGTTAGCCGAAGAATTCTCGGTTTCGTACCGTACGATGCTCCGCTATCTTCATGAGCTGTCTCGTCTAGGTGTTCCTTTGTATGCCAATGAGGGAAAAAACGGCGGGTACTCCATTCTGACATCGCGGCAAAAGAGAGAACGGTCCGCGCAGACGAATGAATCCATTCAGCGGATCATCAAACCGCAGACCCTGATCGTCGGCCTGGAGATGAAGCTTCCTTTTACGGCCTACTATATGTCCCAAGCCCTCAAGCCAAAGCTCTGGCAGGAACTCCAGGATCGCATGGAGGAAATTCCTTATATTCGCAAGAAAACGTCGAATCCCTTATATATTGCAGCTGTTTTGAACCGGCAGCAGATCTACCACTATGTAGCCGGAATCGAGGTGATGACGATCGGTGATACGCCGGAGCGGATGGTGGGTTTAACCTTGCCGACACAGGAATATGCCATGTACACCCATGAAGGACATTCCGATCGGGAGGATACCGACCAGTCTCATGCCTATGTTATCCAGCAGTTGAAGCAACGGGGTCTTACGCCAAACCCGGCGCTCTACAGCCTGGAACTGAGAACCTCGGTACATGCCGCTAAAGCCCAAATCTACATCCCTTTATCTTGAATGAATCAGGGACTTGCCAATACGGATGCGTTTATTCAACCTTAACTCCTTGGTGATATAAAAAAGCGAGCCCCGGTCATGTCCGGGACTCGCTTTTGCTCGTTAAATGGCTTTCGGATTATCGACCACAGGATTAACATCCGCATCGTAATCCACGCCGTCGGTTTCAAAGCCGAACAGCTGGAAGAACTCGCGGCGGTAACCGGCAAGGTCCGTCAGTTCTTCAATATTTTCGCTCGTAACCTTGCTCCACAATTCGGCCACCTCAGCTTGCACGTCATCACGAAGTTCCCAATCGTCGATACGGATGCGCCCCTTCTCATCCACCGGCGTTTCTTGCCCTTTATAGAGACGATCGGAGAATAAACGATAGATCTGCTCGATGCAGCCCTCGTGCAGCCCCTTCTCCTTCATGACTTTGTACAGCGCCGATACGTACAGCGGAACGACCGGGATCGCCGAGCTGGATTGGGTCACTAACGCTTTGCTGACCGTCACATAAGCGCGTCCGCCTCCGGCAGCAAGCTTCTCGTTCAATTTCAGCGCGGTTGCCTCCAGGTGATCCTTGGCTTGTCCAATGGATCCATCCCGATAAATGGCTTTGGTAATCTCGGAGCCGATATAGGAGAACGCAATCGTGGTCACATTAGGAGCCAATACGCCGCCTTCCGCCAGCTCATTCATCCATAGTTCCCAATCGTCGCCGCCCATCACCTCAACGGTGTTCTTTACTTCCTCTTCCGTGGCCGGCTCAATCGTTACCTCTGTCACTTCACCCGTATGGAAATTTACCGTTTTGTTGGTATAGGCCGGTCCGATCGGCTTCAATACGGAGCTGACCGTCTCGCCCGTGTCAGGCAGCGTACGGCGCGCCGAGGCAACACTGTACACCACGAGATCAACCTGTCCCAGCTCTTTGCGGATAAGCTCCACCGTCTTGGCTTTGGTCTCTTGCGTGAAAGCATCTCCCGTCACGCTGAACGACTTTAAGCCTGCAGCCTCCGCTGCCTTCTCGAAAGCGACCGAATTATACCAGCCTGCCGAAGCGGTCCGCTTCTCGGTTGCCTGGCTGGGACGATACACACCTACAGTATTTGCCCGGGAGCCGAAGGCTGCAGCAATTCTGGCCGACAAGCCGTACCCGGTGGAAGCGCCGATGACCAGCACATTGCGCGGCCCCTCGATGCCAGGCTGTTTTAACACATAATCGATCTGCTCCTGCACCTGGGCTTCGCAGCCTACAGGATGGGACGTTGTGCAAATAAATCCGCGTGTTCTAGGTTTAATGATCATATTTATATACCTCTCTTCCAGTACTCGTCGTCTGACACCATATGTATGGTCTTTTAAATTTCCTTTCTATTTTACCTGTTTTTTGTGGAGAGAGGAAATCTTTTGACAGGAAAACCAAGAAAACCTCCCTTCGGAGATATGGAGGCTTAAGCCTGCATTCCTTCCAAAGAGAGGTTCTGTATGTTTAATGCTCTATATACGTTGCCATTAAATGCCTAACGGATTATTTGAATGAAGCATAGCCTTGGTCAGCCATGACCACGCTGCCTGTAATCGCAGCAGCTTCATCCAGAGACACGAGATACACGGTATCCGCTACAACTTCAGGCTGTGTTAATTCTCCGCCCATGACTTTGGCTTTCATGGAATCCAGCATTCCTGAATCCTTATAGCCCTGGATAATCGGTGTATCCACTGCTCCGGGAGCAACGGCAACGACACGAATGCCATATGGCGCCAGTTCAAGCGCAGCCGATTTGCTCATCATGATGACGGCGCCTTTTGTAGCGTGGTAAGCAAATGTGCCAGGTGAAGCCAGGAATCCGAATACGGATGCTGTATTGATGATAACGCCTTTAATACCAAGCTCTTTCATCTTTCTGCCTGCCGCAATAATACCGTAAGCAACCCCGTGCTGATTCACGTTAATGGTGCGATGGTAGAGATCCATATTTTGCTCGAGAACCGGTCCAGCCCCGCCAATACCCGCATTGTTGTGCATGACATCGATGCGGCCGTAAAGCTCAACCGCTTTATCCACAAGCGCCTCGACGCTTTCTTGTTTGGAAACATCGACTTGAACGAAAGTGGCTTCGCCGCCTTCTTTTTTGATCATGTCCACCGTCTCTTGACCGGCAGCCTCATTATAATCGGCAACGACGACACGATCGCCTTTTCTTGCAAATTTAAGGGAGACCTGACGACCGATTCCGCTCGCTCCGCCGGTAATTACCGCTACACGTTGTTCTGACATTATCAATGACCTCCTAGGGTAAAATAGCGTTATTATTTGAACATTGTGTGTCCATGTCCTTGTGTTCATTGTAACGCTGCGTTATATTTAAGTAAATTTAAACCTAATTAATATTACTTAACTATAGATTAAGGATGAGTCATATGAATCTTGAACAACTGGAATATATCGTGGAGACTGCCAAAACAGGATCGTTAACCAAAGCAGCCCAGAATTGCAACGTTACCCTTTCCGCCGTCAGCCAAGCGGTGTCCAGCCTGGAAGCCGAGTTCGGTTTCTCCTTGTTCACCCGATCGCGGCTTGGTGCCGTTCCCACAGCCGAGGGCCAGCGAATCCTCCAGAAAGCCTATGCCATTTTGGAACAATTTCAGGAGCTGAAATCAGAGGCCGAAGGATATTCCAACCTGCTGAGCGGATCTTTGCGGATTGCTACCGTTCCGGTACCCTTAACGCTGTCCATCGATGCCATTATTCAATTCAAAAAAGACTTTCCCCAAATCAAACTCGAAATCACGGAAAAAGCGACGCTTGATATTATTGAGGATATCAAACAAAATCATGCGGATATCGGTTTGATTTTTGTCGATGATTCCATCATTCATCAACACCGCGGCCTCCATTTCGGCAAGCTGCTGAAGAGCAAATTCGTGGTCGGAGTCAGCCGTCAATCTCCACTCGCCATGCGGCAATCGATCACGCCGGAAGAACTGCGTAAATACCCCTTGGTTCTCTACAAGGATGACAGTCTGTTCAAACTGATGGATGAATTCGAAGAGCAGTACGGGAAAATGGAGCTGCTCTTCTCAACCAACCAGACGAGGGTCATACAGAAGGTCGTCGAAGAGAATGTAGCGGTCACGGTGGGGGTCGATTTGTCCTTCTCCAGCTTCACCCCCATACCTTCGGGAAACATCGTAACGCTGGAGCTGGAGATGCCCCCTGGCCACGCTGCTTCCTCATTCGGGTGGGTACAGCCCGGAGCGCACCATCTGTCGAAACCGGCGTCAATCTTTCTGGACAAGCTGAAGCATCAGATTGGGTAAACGCCACCTTTGCTCCCAAATATAAAAGCCAACCGGCAAGTAGAGGTGTGACTGTTATCACGTCCCCTGCTCTCCGGTTGGCTTTTTTCTAAAAAAGTCAGTCTTAACGTAATGTCTCGCTGAGCGTCAAACTCACCGGGCAATGATCGCTTCCCATCACATGGCAGTCGATCTCGGCATCCTTCAGTTTCTCGGTTAAACGGGCAGACGTCAGAAAATAATCGATGCGCCAGCCGATATTCCGCTCCCTTACCTTGGCCATATATGACCACCAGCTGTATACGTCCGTGCGATCCGGGTAGAAATAACGGAAGGAATCGATAAAGCCGGCTGCCAGCAGGTCGGTCATTTTGCCCCGCTCTTCCAGCGTGAAGCCGGAGTTGCCATGATTGGACTTGGCATTCTTCAGGTCGATTTCCTGATGCGCCACATTCAAATCGCCGCATGCGATCACAGGTTTGCGTTCGTCAAGCTGAAGCAAGTAAGCACGGAACCGTTCCTCCCACTCCAGCCGATAATCCAGCCTGCTCAGGTCACGCTTCGCATTCGGCGTATATACGTTCACAAGATTGAAGTCCTCAAACTCCAGCGTGATCACTCTGCCCTCCGGCTCGCTGTCCTCCTCCAGACCATAGCGTACGGACAGTGGTGCGACTTTCGTAAATATCGCCGTTCCCGAATATCCCTTCTTCTCTGCATAATTCCAATATTGTTGATACTCCGGCCCCAAATCAAGCTCAATTTGCCCGGCTTGCAGCTTCGTCTCCTGCACGCAAAATATATCGGCATCCGCCTGTTGAAAATAATCCATAAAGCCCTTCGTTACACAGGCTCGCAATCCGTTGACGTTCCATGACACTAACTTCATTTACGCAACCTCCGTGATATCCATATCGTATTCGTATTAGCGTGTTGAATCTATGAATCTTCTAAATTCTATTATGGTATCATGTCACGGCTAATACGAACAAGCAGTTTCGGGCGCGTTCATCATTACTTCATGAACAGAAAGAAGAGGCTTACGTGCATAATCCCGCGCCAAAACAGGAACAACATAAACGTTCGCAAAGTACGATCATTCGTACGTTGGCAATCGATGAGAACCCCACATAAGGAGGAATACAGCATGACAGGCAGAAACAGCAAACCTAAGAACGACGGTCCTTCCAGCAGCCCTGAACGTTTGGACCAATACGGTGACAAGCTTGCTTCCGAGAATGAGGAAGAGTTTACTTCAGCGGCCGAGGAGCACTGTCGGGATCAGGAATAGCGGATTATCGGCGATGCGCATTCCATAAACAATCAAACAGCAAAACACCCATCCTTGCTAAGCGACGGGTGTTTTTGCTATTACGATATCCTGCTCTTTTTACTAAGAGTGACACCATGTCTTGTCGTTCCTGTTCCGCTGTCCTTGGTTTTGCTATGTCGTCACGCCGTACCGGTTGCCGTCCGGGTCCATCAGCGAGAAGCCTTGGAATCCATCAAAATCCTCAATATCGCCCACATCCGCTCCCTTGGCTTTCAACAGCCGATGCATCCCGCCAACATCCGTGGTGTGGATATTGAAGTACTGTCCTACACCATAGTTGTTGTTAGGAAAAACCGGCTGCTTCACCTCATCGGAGCGCACCAGACAGAAGCTCACTTTCTCATCGTTCATTCTCATGACAATAGCATCGGGTTCATCCCTGTGAATGATTTCGAGGCCCAGCATCTCGGTATACCATGCCGTTGAACGCTTCAAATCACTCACCGGTACAAAGATACCCACACCATACAATGGGGGTTTGGTCAATCTCTCCATCCTCCTCCCTATCCAGCGTATATTCTGGCATAGCAGTCAACCACCTCGCTAATTAGTTCTCTGGGTGCTGATGTTTTCCTGCTCAAAATCCCATGTGTTATATCCAGAATCAGCAAAGCGCAGGTTAAAGTATCCAAAGCAAAACAGCCGCCTCCCCGATCAACACTGGGAAGACAGCTGCACGTTCAATCTCATAACGTTTATTTCACCAAACTCTCCAGCACGTCATCAATGATCTGGCTGTTGGCAATCGTACCGGTATACAGCCAGCTCGTATCTTTTCCATATTCATAGATGTTGCCGTTCTTAACGGCCGGAATATTCGCCCAGAGCGGATCCTGGAGCACTTCGGCCCCTTGGCCGTCGCTGTTAATAAAGAACAGATGATCCGCGTCGAGCTCCGCCAATTTTTCCAGGGAAATGGAGGACCAGTTGCCCGTAGCCGATGCCGAAATTTCCTTCACCACACTCGGAACCGTGAGACCCAAGTCACCGTACATAACGGCTCCGCTGGACAACGTCTCGCTAACGACGAACAATTTACCGCCGACAAGCCAAATCGCTGCAGCTGATTCACCGCCGATCGATTGCTGGATTTGCTCCTTGGCATCTTTGGCCTTCTGCTCGTATTGATCGAGCGCCGCTTGCGCTTCCTCCTCCATGCCAAAGATTTCCCCCACTTTCTTCAGCTCTTCGCGCCAATCGTTATTGACCTCATTGCCGATGACGTAGGTTGGAGCAATCTTCTCGTATTGGCTGTACTTGTTGCCTTCGACCATGGAAGCGGAGTCCATGATCAACAGGTCAGGCTGAAAGCTTGCTACCGCTTCAAAGGGAAGATCGTGCTCAATGGTCGGCACGTCTTTTAACGCATCCTGCAGATAATCCTGGACGCTTCCGCCTTTGACCGACCACTGCGCGATCGGGGTAATGCCCAATGCCACCAGGTTATCCTCCAAGTAAGAAGCGATCACCCGTTTCGGCTCTGCCGGAATTTTCACTTCATGGCCCATGGCGTCCGTCAACGTTCGTTCCGTCTTCGCTTCCGTGCTTCCTTCCTCCGGTTTAGCTTCGGTGCCGCCGCTCTGCTCGCTTGGCGTTTGCGTCCCCGTCGGCTCGTTACCGGCTGCGTCCTTGCTATTTCCGCAAGCTGCAAGCAGCGTTAAAGCCGCCAGCAGTCCTGCGATAATCCATATTTTTTTCTTGAAAAGACTCATCTTTCGTTTCCCCCTATGTATATTTTTTTGGCGCAATCACTAGCATTCTACGCATGAAGTGATATAATAACACTAATCATGATAATGAAATTCATTCTCATTTACAATACGTTATTTTAATATTTTTATCAACATAAAGGTTTAGGTGAACATGCAGGCAAATCATCCCTATCACAAAACAAACGCAAAATCCATTTACCGCCCCAAAACAGCGGCGGCCGTCATTCTCCTGGGGCTTGGTCTACTGGCCGCTGCGATGGCATCCTCGATTATCTATGGCGCGTCGAACATTAAATTGTCCACCATATGGGAGGCGTTTGTCCGCTTCGATGCCCATTCCACCTCGCACCAGATTATCCAGAGACTGCGCATGCCGAGGGCCTTGGCGGCTGCACTGATCGGCGGTTCCCTGGCGGTTTCGGGAGCCATCATGCAGGGCATGACAAGAAACGCGCTTGCTTCCCCTTCCATTATGGGAGTCACCGCAGGTGCCACTTTCATGATGTCGATTGGGTTTGCCTTTATGGAGTCGCCATCCAACACCGTACTCATGCTGCTATCTTTTGCCGGAGCGGGCCTTGGGGCGGGACTCGTGCTTCTCATCGGCTCGTTATCCAAGCGGGGACTGACGCCTGTCAAGCTGGCGCTGGCCGGATCAGCCGTTACCGCGCTCCTAAGCTCGATTTCCTCGGCCATTGCCATCCGTTTTAACGTTGCCAAGGATATCAGCTTCTGGTATGCCGGAGGCGTGTCGGGCGTGCAGTGGGTGAACGTGCAGCTTCTGATCCCTGTCGCCATCATTGGGCTGCTCATTGCACTCGCGCTCAGCAGATCCATTACCGTCATGAGCCTGGGCGAAGAGGTCGCTACCGGGCTTGGCCAAAAAACAGGAACCGTGAAGTTCCTGGGCACGCTCGTTGTGCTGCTCCTCACCGGTGCAGCGGTAGCTGTGGGCGGAACGATCGGATTCGTGGGGCTTGTCATCCCGCATATCGTTCGCTTCATCGTAGGTCCCGACTATCGGCTGATCATCCCTTGCTCCGCTGTCATGGGAGCACTTCTGCTGGTGTTTGCCGATGTGGGGGCGCGGATGATCAACCCTCCGTTCGAAACGCCTGTCGGCGCAATTACGGCCATGATCGGCGTTCCTTTCTTCCTCTATCTTGCACGTCGGGAAGGGAGGGGGCTGTAACGATGAATACAACGAGAAAAATCATGTCCGTGTCGATGATCCTGCTGCTGGCCATATTCGCCGTGTTTCTGGTCAGCCTGAATATGGGAACGATGAAAATCCCGCTGGCTGAGGTCATTAAAGCATTCAACGGGACAGGATCTGAGCAAAATTATACCGTACTGATGCACTTTCGTTTACCACGCATGGTCATTGCCATCCTGATCGGAGCGGGAATCGCCGTCTCCGGCGCTATTCTGCAGAGTGTTTCGCGGAACGCGCTGGCAGACCCGGGCATCCTAGGCATTAATTCCGGAGCAGGACTGGCCGTCGTGCTGTATATCTTTTATTTCCAAGGCAGCTCCTTCAGCTCCGGCATATGGTCCGTCTATATCATGCCTTTTGCCGCCCTAGTCGGTGCATTTCTTGCCGCCTTTCTCATCTATTCGCTGGCCTGGAAGCAAGGCGTAACACCGATCCGGCTGGTGCTTGTGGGGATTGGCATCAACGCGGCCTTCGGGGCGCTGATTATCGTGTTCCAGCTGATGATGGACCCCAACAATTTCATGCAGGCCACCATCTGGCTGTCCGGAAGCATCTGGGGGGCAAGCTGGGAATATGTCGCTGCGATCCTTCCGTGGATCCTTCTGCTGATTCCCTGGGCGGTATATAAATCGCAACATTTGAATGTGCTCAACCTGGGGGACCACACGGCTGCCGGGCTTGGGGTTACGGTGGAGCGCGAGCGTAGAACGCTGCTGTTCATCTCTGTTGCCCTGGCTGGCGCCTGCGTGGCCGTTGGCGGCGGCATCGCGTTCCTGGGGCTGGTTGCTCCGCATCTGGCTCGTAAGCTGGTGGGCCCCCGTCATCAGGGAATGCTGCCTGTCTCTGCGCTTCTTGGCTCTCTGGTGCTGCTTGTGGCCGATATGATTGGCAAGAACCTGATGGCCCCTTCCGAAATCCCGGTTGGATTGGTCGTTTCCTGTCTTGGAGCGCCCTACTTTATATATTTGCTGATCAAAGATTAAGTTGAACGGTTTTCAGAAAAAAAGACGGCGATCGCCTCCGGTCATGCAGGAGGAAATCGCCGTTCTTTTGTGTCATGGCTAAAGCTTGATTGCGCACAAGAGCGAGTGCTATGCACTGCTCTGGTTCAGCTCGAAGGCAACCTTTTTATTCCGCGAAACAAAAAGACCGCATCCGCGGTCTTTCATAAGTTATGCAACTGCGAAGCGCAGCTGCGATATTAGTGAGCGCTCACCAGGATCTTCACCTGGTTCTTCTCTTTGAGCAAGGCCTCAAAGCCTCGGTCAATAACCTCATCCAGTTTGATCCGCTGGGTGACCAGCTTATCCGCCGGGAAGAATCCTTTTTCCATCAGGCTGATGACAGCCGGGAATACATCGCGATAACCGATGATACCGGTAATATTACGTTCCTTCATCACGATGTCATTGGGTACGATGGGAGCGGAGGTTTCAAAAATGCTGACAATCATAATCTGTCCGCCAATCTTCGTAGCGTTGATCGCTTGATTCAGTACGGGCGGAACACCCGTCACTTCAAATGCGACATCTACCCCGCTGCCGGTACGGCGATGGAGTTCCTCTACCACATCGTAAGCCTTCGGATCAATGACGATAGCCCCCAATTCCTCGGCCTTTTGTTTACGCTCGGCAGACAGCTCCACGGCGTAAATCTCGGACGCCCCTGCTGCCTTCAATGCTTCAATGACGAGCAGACCGATCGGCCCCGCACCGAATACGACCGCCCGGTCCCCTGCTTTCAGCTGGCTTTGGCGTACGGCATACAAAGCGACTGCCGAAGGCTCTACCAGCGCCCCTTGTTCATACGAGACGCTGTCCGGAATTTTATGCACCATATGCTCATCCGCAGCTACATATTCGGAGAATCCGCCGCCACCGCCGGCAAGGCCAAGAAAGCCCATTTCGTCGCACAGATTGTACTTACCTTGTCTGCAAGCCGCGCATTTTCCGCACGCAAATACAGGCTCAACAACCACGCGGTCACCAGCCTTGAATTTCGTAACGCCTTCGCCAACCTCTACCACCTGGCCGGAAAATTCATGGCCCATAACCACCGGAGCCTGTTCTCCGGTAAGGGTGTGAGGCGTATTCTCAGGTATAAATATAGGTCCGGCCACGTATTCGTGGAGATCACTGCCACAAATCCCGCACCATTCAACCTTGATTTTCACTTTTCCACTCGTTGCTTGCGGCTCCGCAATCGTCTCCAAACGCAGATCCTTTACTCCATGCCAGCGCAATGCTTGCATTGTCTTCATCTCCTTATGGGTTCGAAAAAATAAAAACAAAACAGGAAACGTTTCCGAAATCAAATATGTCACAGTTTTGACAATCTGTCAAACACGATCGACTAAAATGTATGAAAAGTCATGGACAATCGACGATCAGAGTTCATCGGCTTTTCCAGGGAGCTGCAGCTACTTACACGCCAACGTCCCTCGCACCTCTTTTCTTCGTCGAAGTGTTCCATGATTTAAAGGTATTCTTAATGTTATAATATAGATATTGCTTCATTAAGATCTCAAATAAGAACAAGAACAGGAAACGTTTCCGATATAGAGAGGACCTTTTGAATATGGTGAATCCCAAAAAAGTGACGATTGAAGATGTCGCCAAACAAGCGGGCGTTGGCATTGCAACCGTGTCCCGAGCCATCAACGACACCAAGGGGATCAGTCCGAAAACGAAAGCACGGATCATGCAGGTGATCGAAGAAATCGGGTTTAGTCCGGATACATCGGCTCAAAGCCTGAAGGTTCGGCAGACGAATCAAATCGCCTTGGCCGTGCCTGACATCCGAAATGCGATCATCCCGGAAATCGCCTGGTCGGTCGAACAGACCGCCAAACAGCACGGCTATCGGGTCGTTCAGATCAATACAGCCGGAAATGCACGGAACGAGCTGGAAATCGTCAGGGATATCAAAAAACTGCACGTGGACGGCCTGATTATCATGCCGCTGGCTTATCCCAAAACACTGGGCGACCTGATTAACAAATCAAGCCTCCCCGTCTCGATTATTAATTACGGGAAACAGCTGGGAGATGAGTATAAAGCCGATATCGTCGGCCTGGCACGCCAAGAGGGCAGGCTTGTCATGGAGCATCTGCTGAAAATCGGACGGTCCCGCATTGCCTATGCCGGTGCGCCCAAAGATAAAATCGAAGAGCGGTATTGGGCATATGAGCAATCGCTGACGCAAGTCGATCCGTCTCTTGTCTATTTCGGGGAGGATTTCTCGTTTGAGACGGGGGTTCGCGCGGCGGACTATTTTTATGGCCTGAAGCATATGCCGGATGCCATCTATGCGGTTAACGATATGGTTGCCATCGGCATCGTCAACCGTTTTAAGGAACTAAAGGTGCGGGTTCCCGACGATGTGGCGGTCGTCGGCATCGATAACAATGCATGGACCACCGTCACGACGCCGCAGATCAGTTCGGTGTCCATCATGGGCGATGAAGTGGCCCGGCTTGCGACGGAATTGCTGCTGAAGCGGCTTCGCGAGCAAAAGACCGGGCAATACGAGCGCGTGCAATTCGAGCCGCGGCTCATCGTCAGGGAATCGAGCGTATCCGTGATCCGAAACGCAACAACCGACTAAGCGTGATTCGGACCCATAAAAAAAGCCCGGAACGCGATGTTCCAGGCTTTTTCCCATTTTGAATCATGGACGCTTAGTGGCTTATGGTATACAAATAATAGCCATAGTCGGTAGGCGTGCCGGGATGGCCGATTTGCCGGAGCATCGCGGTTACGTTCCCCCGATGATAGGTCCCGTGGTTAACTATATGCTGGATATAATCCAGGCAGCTGGCTCTAAAATCTCCGGACGGATAGATGGTGTCCAGATTCTCGTGCTGTTCGATAAACAACCGGAAGCGCGCCGCCAGATCGTCCATTAACTGGCCCAATTCTTCGATTCGCTTGCCTTCCGTTTCCGCAACCAGCCGATCGATCGAATCCTTCAGACTCTCCAAGTACGCAGGCGATACCTCCGTGACTCCTCCCACGTTAAAGAACGACAGCCAGCCGGAATCAATGACATAGATGTGCACCATCGTGTCATAAATGGATGGAAAAACGCTGACAATCTCCTTGCGGTATACCTCTCCTGAAAGCCCCTGCAAATATTCGCAAACCTTCCGGTTAGCCCATACGTGGTAATCGTACTGCTTCAATATCCATGTTTTCAAATCGTCGTTCCCCTTTTCATAGGCGGGGAAGCACGCAGTTTAAGGGCAATTATGCGCTAATCCCCATATAAGTTTGCCCGTGAACGATTGTTGTCTTCATCTCGAACGCCTCCTGAAATTAACCTGATCCCATTCTAGCATAAATGACGTTTCCCAGGTGGTAAAATCACGGCAGGCTGCTCATGGACGCTGGAAAAACGATATGCGTTACAATAACCTGCCGGCTTCATTTGGATTCCTAAGCTTTGACCTTTTGAAAAAATCGCGGCAAAAACGAACGGTTCCTCTCCAGCATCTCATCCAGCATGGCTTCAGCGGCACTGACGGAATCGGTGAGCGGATGCGCGCTAAGAGCTAGCAGCGCCTTCTCCCTGCTGCCCGTGACCGCTGCCTCGATGGCCAGGCTCTCGTAGGTCTTCACGGCTTGGATCAGGCCGATCGCCGCAGCTGGCACTCGCTCGACAGGTACCGGCACCGCGCCGTTCTTCGTCACGACGCAGTTCACTTCGATACTGGCATCCGCCGGCAGGAAGTCCAGCGTGTCGCCGTTCATCACGTTCAATGTTTGAATCTCCCCACTATCCGTATGAATGGCCTTCATCAAATTGACAGCCGCCTCGGAGTAATAAGCGCCGCCGCGCTGCTCAAGCTGCTTCGGCTTTTCGGCAAGTTCCGGCCGCTTGTAAATCTCAAACAGCTCATCCTCAAGACGCTGGACCGTTTCGGCCCTTGTCTCGCCTCTGGCCGCGGCAGCCTGCTGCTCCTCCAGCATCTCCCGGTGGAGATAATAATATTTTAAATAATAGGATGGAATCGCGCCCATCGCCCGGATCAGCGTATCGTTCCAGGCAAGCTGCGGCACGTTGCGAGCTGAGTAGCTCCCTCCCGTTGCCAGCAGCTCCTCCAGCTTCGACACGCCATCGACCTCGATCCGGCTGATCCAGTGCAGATGATTCAATCCGGCAAACTCACAGTAGATTCGCTCGACCGGCACCTCGTAAAGCCCGGACAACCACTTGTAAGCGGCGATGGGGGAGTTGCACAAACCGATGGAGCGGATGTCGGAGTGCTTCATGATGGCTTCCGTTACCATCCCGGCGGGATTGGTGAAATTCAGCAGCCAGGCATCCGGACATAATGCCTCCATGTCCTTGCATATATCCAATAGCACCGGTATCGTACGCAGAGCCTTCATCATGCCGCCGGCTCCGGTCGTTTCCTGCCCGAGCATCCCGTATTTCAGGGGGATCGTTTCGTCCCAGCCTCTGGCCTCCAGCAGTCCGACTCGCATCTGAGTCGATACATAATGGGCATCCTTCAGTCCTTCCTGACGGTCCAAGGTCAACATAATGCGAATCGGCAATCCGCTTCGCTCAATCATCCGCCGGGCCAGACCGCCTACAATTTCGAGCTTGCGGCGGCCTTCCGGGATATCCACGAGGACGATGTCCGTCACCGGAAACGACTCATAATGACGGATGAAACCTTCAATCAGCTCGGGGGTATACGAGGATCCGCCCCCGATAACAGCAACCTTCAATCCAGTATCCATTCCACATTCCTCTCCTTCACGGCAAGCTCATGCTGCAATTGTTCATACACGGCTGTGCCCGGAACCACGCCGTTCTCATCCATTGCGAGCAGGACGGCACCCGCCGCGGGCTCAAGGGCCAAAATGCGCACCCGGCTATTCGGGGCTGCCGCAAGAACCTGAGACTCAATATACGGAACGACGTAATCCCTTTCTCCCCGGGTCAGGACGCTGCCGGCCAGCACGACATCGAAGGCGTCATTGCCCATGCCGAGCTTACGAATTACCGCGCTGGCGACCTTCCCCAGCTCCATGCCTTGCCTTTCCAATATCTCTCTTGCAGCTTCATCGGCGGGTGCGGCTTGAAACAGCAATTTCGCCAGTGTATGCGGCGCCCTTCTACCCTCGTCCAAAAATCGGTGAAACATCTCTTCCACGCTGCCAAACCTAAGCGCATCCAGCGTTAGCGGCGTCAATGAAGTCGGCTTCTCGCGGCCTTCCCAGGAACGAACGACCGTCCGAAACACCTCGACGGCCAGGTCAGCGCCTCCGCCGAAATCGCCGAACGCATAACCGAATCCTCCGATCTGAACCTCCTCGCCTGCCGCGTTGACGCCATAACCGTTCGTCCCGCTTCCGCATATAAGGACGACGCCGTCCCTCTGTCTTGTGCCGGCTCTCATGGCAATGACGGTATCGCAGGCGATATGGTGTTTCTTGAAGCCCATGGCGCCGATCATGGGCCGCAAGATGCGGAAGTCCGCCTCGCGGTCGGCTCCCGCCAGCCCGAACGATGCGCAGGCGATGTCTTCTCGCCCGAGTCCCGCCTGTCCAAGCGCCTCTTCAACGGCCTGCCTGATGCTTGCTTCCGCACGCGCTGCGCCAAGCTGATGGTTGCCGCAGCCGCCCATTCCCTTTCCAGCGATTCGTCCTGTCCCGTCCGCTACGACGGCCAGCGTCTTGCTTCCTCCGCCGTCGACTCCCAAGTAGTAATTCAAGTATGATCTCTCCTATGATGCCCGGCTCATGAAGCCGTCCTGCCCAGCGAATTGCCAGCGCATATTCCGCAAGCTCCTGAAGGAATGGACGGCTTCGCCGTGACGTTTATTTCGATGCTTTCAGCTTCTGCTTATTCTCCTGCCATTTTGCTGTTTTGTACTGTAATAGCTTGTCGTAACCCGCTTTTTGCGCATCTGCCTCTGCCTTATCCAGAAGCGAGAGCACTTCCTGATCCGAAGAGGCCGAGCTGATCGCCTTGGCTCTGGCCTGCTCATAAATTTCGAACACACGCTGCGCAATTATGCCCTCCTCGGAATCGCCTGCCGGATCGAGGTTGACGTACTCCGTCGTGTTCATCTGCGTCTTCCAGGTAATCTCCGATTGCCAATACGTTTCAAAGTTCCGCTTCTCCGGCGGCAGCGTAGATTCGAATTTCATCTTGGAATTGTCGACATACACCGTGTTGCCGTTCCACTGGAAGTTCACCGTGGCGTTCATCAACTCATCGCGCCCCTTCGCATCGCTGGTGAATTTATCGGTGAACAGCGGCATGTCCTCTTCGTTCGTCCCGTCCCAGTACAAGCCTTCAGGGCCCCACATGATCGTCCGCTGGCCCTCGGGACCGGTGAACCAATCCAGGAAAGCAAAGATAGCTTCCGGATCTTTCGCCGCTTGCGTGATGACGCTGACATTCCAGCCTAGCTGCTTGTAATCGCCCGGGAAAATCTTGTCGCGATCCAATCCTTCCTTGTGTACCGGCCATATCATGATGTAACCGGCATCAGGGTCCTGCGCCTTCAGCAGATTGTTGCCCTTGGAACCGAATTCGGTCGGGCTGGAGGCTACATAAACCGCCACGTTGCCGCTCAGAATCTTCTGCTCGACTTGCTCCAGCTTCTGCGTGAAGGCATCCTGCGTAATGAGTTTCTCGCGGTACAATCGGCTCATGTATTGAAGCAGCTCCCGATAAACGGGATCCGTGAACAGCGACACAAGTTGATCCCCCTGGGGTACGGCGATCATATTGTTGAACGTATACGGGCGGTTCTCGGCAAAAGCAGACACCATGATGTCCACGCCCGCTGCCGATTGGCCAACCTCCAGAGGAACGACACCCGGATACTTCGCCTTCACTTGCTTCAAATAGGCGTACAGATCATCCGGCGTTTCCAGTTTTGGCGATCCAAGCTCCTCGTATATCTTTTTATTGACGAGATAGCCGGCATTGCCGTTCGGCTGCGTTGTATACCAGTTCGGGAATTGATACAGCTTTCCGTCCGGCGAGCGAAGCAGATCGAGCGTGGATTCCCCGGCCCATTTTTTCAGATTTGGGTATTTATCCAGATAATCGTCGAACGGCACCAGCATACCCTCGGCACGCAGCTTCTCGACCTCCGCGCCCCGTTCCATCCATATGACATCCGGCAGCTCCCCGGACACAATCATCGTACTGAGCTTGTTCTTGGCAACGCCGCCGGAGCTGACCGGAACCACGTTGACCTTCTTGTTCTCCTGGATCCACTTGGTTGCAAGATCCGCGCCCCAACCCGGCATCGTATACCAGTCATAGTGGCCATAGAACGAGAATTCCAGCGGCTTCTCTCCCAGCACAAAGGTATCCTCTCCGGCTGGTTTCTCATTGTTTTGCGAGCTTGGGCCTTCCTTCTCCGGGCTTGCGGCATTCCCTCCCGAACCCGAACATCCCGTTAAAGCCATGATGATGACAAGCGTGACTGACCATGCAGATAGAAGCCTTTTTCCCCTTTTTTTCATTCCAAGTGCTCCCTTCATGATTCATCTATGGTCAAAGCTGCCGCTTCAAACCCTTGGCAAGATGGCTGTTGAATTACTCCTTCAAAGAACCGATTAATACGCCCTTCACAAAATACTTCTGAACGAACGGGTATACGCACAGGATCGGGACGGTTGCCACCATCATGGTCGCCATGGACAAGGACTTGGTCGTTACGGCCTTCATCGCGCTCATCCGGCCCTGCGCCCCGGCATCCATGTTCTGCATTTGTTCCATCATAATGTTGGCATTGAGGATCTGCTGAAGCTTCGTCTGTATCGGCAGCAGATCCGTGTTGGATATGTAAATGCTTGGCGCAAACCAATCATTCCAGTGATACACGGCCGTGAACAACGACAGCGTCGCAATGACCGGTCCCGATAGCGGAAGCACGATTCGGAAGAATACGCCCCAGTTCGAGGAACCGTCGATATGGGCCGACTCCTCAAGGCCGGGCGGGATGCCCTTAAAGAACGTCCGGAATATGATCATATTCCACACGCTGATGATGCCTGGTACGACCATAACCCAGAACGAGTTCATCAGGCCCAGCTCCCGAATAAGCAAATAATTCGGAATGAGTCCGCCGCTGAAGTACATCGTCACGATGCAGGTGACCATATAAAAATTCCGGCCCATCAACTCGCGTTTGGATATGCCATAAGCGAATATGGCGGTTGCTGCAATGGAGAGAAAAGTACCGGTCACCGTACGGAGCACCGAGATGACGAACCCGTCAATGAGGCGCTCGTCCTTGAACACTACGCGGTAATTCTCCAGCGTAAATTCGCGCGGCCAGAACGTAATGCCGCCCTGCATCGTGTCGGTCCCCGAGTTAAACGAGATGACGGCAGCGTTCCAGAATGGGTACAGCGCGATAAATGCCAGCAATGCCAAAGAGCCGTAGATGAACCCAACGAATACCCGATCTCCGTTTGACAGCTGCCCTACCATAGGCTGTTCCCCGACCGTCGGGCCCAGTAGTTGGCTCCGGCCAACAACAATACGCTGATGATCGCCTTGAATAGACCCGCCGCCGTAGCGTAGGAGAATCGGCTGTTCTGAATGCCAATCCGGTAGACGTACGTGTCCAACACGTCGCTGACATCCCGCAATACCGGATTACCAGCCAGCAGCAAAATGTCCTCAAAGCCGGCATTCAGGAAGTTGCCGATCGCCAAAATCGAGAACACAACGATGATCGGCATAATGGACGGAATAGTGATGGAGATGATCTGCTTCAGACGGCTCGCACCGTCAATTGAAGCCGCTTCATACAGTTGGGGATTAATGCCCGCAATGGCCGCCAAATACACAATGGAGGAAAAACCGATCTCCTTCCACACATTCGTTACCGTCAGGATGCTCCAGAAGTACTTCGGCTCCGATAGAAAATTGATCGGTTCATCGATCAGGCTCAGCTTCTGCAGCAGAATGTTCAGACTGCCGTTGTCCGTGGACAGAATGGAGATCGCAAAGCCCGAGACGATGACCCACGACAAGAAGTGAGGCAGATAGCTGATCGTCTGGACGATCCGTTTGAAGGAATGCCTCCCAACCTCATTGAGCATCAGTGCGAGCAGAATCGGTGCAGGAAACCCGATGCACAGCTTCAGCAGGCTGATGACCAAGGTGTTCCGCATAATGGTCCAGAACTCCGGCGCCCCAAAAAACATCTCAAAATGCTTGAAGCCGACCCACGGGCTGTTCAGAAACCCCTTGAACAGACTGTAGTCCTGAAACGCCATGAGTACCCCGTACATGGGAATGTAGCTGAAAACCAGAATGAACATCATGGCCGGAAGCACCATCAGCTGTATATCCCATTGCTTCAGAAAGCGGCGCAAGCGGCCTTTCTTCACATGTGTCTCCGTCCTGCTGTCGATCCCGATTTGCGGCATGGGCATCTCCCCCTTTTTATTTTGTGTTAGGTTTATTGACACATTCTTGAGATGCTTGCCATTTTATTGTATCGCCTGACCAGGCTCATTTCTCTGCTAAAACAAGCAAAAACCAGCACTATTTCACTGGTTTTTAGGAATGCTGCTTTTGTGAAGCCTTCGGCGTCATGCCGATGTGCTTTTTGAACAGACGATTAAAATTGGTCAGCGTGCGGAAGCCGCATTCCAGGGCGACGTCCATCACTTTCATATGGCCTCCTTCCAGCATCGTGACCGCCTGCTCCAGCCGAATGTGGATCAGGTACAAGAGGGGCGGCATGCCGACCGCACGCTTGAATATTTCGCTGAACCTGGAAGGACTGAGATAGACCAGGGAAGCCAACTCCTCCAGTGTCCAGGGGTGGGCGAAATTTTGCTCCATCACCATGATGACTTGACGCATTTTCTCCAGCTGCCGTTCGCTGATGCTGGGTTCGCTTCCGCCTTCCCCTTCGATCCGGCACTGCCGGTTTACGGTGGCCAGGAATTGGAGCAGAAGCGAGTATACTACCGTAGCGTAAGACCGCTGTTCCCCCACATGCTCCTCCTGCAGCTCAAACAGCAGCGAACGCAGCTTCCCCATGGCCGGATGGTCGTGGGGGATCAGGTTCATGTAATGCTTGCCCATCTCGCGGAACGGGCTGAACAGCTCCGGATCGAACCGGAGGTTATGGATAAACCAAGTCGAATCAAATGAAATGACGGTCATGACCAGATCCTTCGTCTCGTAAGCGCAGTGAAGATCATTCGAGTTGATGAGCAGTACATCCCCTTGCTGGAATTCAAATTTCTGCCCGTTGATGATGTAGTAACCCATGCCGGATTTAATGTAATTTATCTCCAGCACGTTGTGCCAATGAAGCTTCTGATAGGGGCTGGTCACGCCAATCGTATCGGCGACAAAAATCGGATAATTCTTGGCTAATATTACTTTTTCCTTCGGTATCGCTTCTTCCCGCATAATCGATGGCATGATAAATCCCTCCATAACCGATATTTTCTTGTAAGCGTTGCATCCATACATTTGTTGTAAAAAACTCTACCATCTATATTTCATAGTTGTAAATAAAAAGCTGCCCCAAATGTCATTTCTGACCTGGGGCAGCTTGTTGGTGCGATGATTCCAGAACAATAAGCGGATGCTAATCAAAGAAACTCCAACATACCTGATAAAATCATCGGCCGAATACCCGATAAATTAGTTGGCCGGCGTGAATTTGATCCAGTCATAGTACGCGCGTACCGGCGAACCCGGGTAATTGAATGTTCCGGTCCATATCTCAGCCGGTCCCGATCCTGACCACAGATTAACCATGATATGGCCCGGACTCGTCGGAAGCGCCCCGCGGGAGCCATTCTCCGTATGAACCAGTTGGCCGTCTACGTACCACTTGATGGATGAGGGTGACCATTCGAACGCATAATTATGGAAATCGAGCGACGCATCAAACCCCAAATTAATGATGGTGCTGTGCTGGCCTACGCCATTGGTAAAATAATTCGTTTCCATCTTCGTGGTGTCCTTCCCCAGGATTTCAATATCGATTTCGTCATTGGACGTGCCTGTGGCTTGACCGGAATACGTAAAGAGGCTCGTCACCAAGCCCGTTCCCTTGCCGCTTTGATCCGCGCTTCAACCCGGCCATAGCCGTACTTCAGATGTGTCGCATATTCACCGGAAGCGTAGGATTTGCCCGAGCAGTTCGCAGGGCATCCCGCATTGTCAAGCCGTAAAGCCATAATTCCGTTAGAGAACTCCTGGTTTGCCGCCTTCCAGCCCACCCCGAAATCCGGGCCATTCGCCCATCCATCGGAAGTATAAAACAGATTAGGGTTCGTGCCGTTCAGCGGCTCATTAAATGCAACGTTGGCAGCCGACGCTTGAATCGGTACCAACAATCCGCATAACAAGCTGCCAGCCATAAGCATTGTCGTCATTTTCTTTCTGAACACACTTAGCTTTTTCATGAATAACACCTCTTTCTTGAAATGTAATAAACGGAAAAAAGCTCGAAGATCCCGTGCTGCTCATCCCCCTGACCGCTCAATCCCTCCCTTCATCTCATAGCCGTGTGACCACCAAGAATGGTTGATCCATTCTATCCTACATGCAAATTACTTGGAAATCTTAGCCATTTCAAGGATAAAACGACACTATTTAACGGCTCTTGCTGCCTTGCCAAGCAAAAAAGGACTGCAACGGGCCTTATGCTCCACCCTGTCACAGTCTTGTTATCCCTACCCGTCTGATTCACTATATGGGTACCGGCACGTGCTGCTGCCGATACGAGCTAGGGGACGTGCGGTAATATTTAGCGAACGCTCTCGAGAACGTGTGGAGGTTGGAATATCCCAGCGAAAAAGCAGCCTCCGTCACGGACACATCGGTTTCGGTCAGCAGCACCGCTGCCCGCTCCATCCGCAGCTTCATTAAATAATGACTCGGACTGATGCCATACACCCGAATAAACTCACAATACAGATGCGTCCGGTGTACGCCGGCATACTCGACGACATCCGTGACCGTGATCCCCTCCATGTAATTGGAATCCATATAATGAACGCTTTGCTCGAGCCAGTTCGATTTACTCCCTCTTTTGACCGTGGCGGCAGCCAGCAGTTCAAACAGCTGATATAACCATTTCTGTCGTCCAAATTCGTTGCCAATGGTATCGTCATCCACACACCCGTATATTTGATTCAACACCGCCTGCAGCTCCCCCTTCATCACGGCAAACATAAAGGGCTTGCCCGGATGTAACCCGATCCGGGTCAATGCACTGTCGGTTAATTCTCCATCCAGGACGACCCACTGCGTACGCAGCGACGGTTCCGAATGGTGATTCGGTTCCCAGTAACTGAACCTCGTATGAGGGAACAGGCAAAAGACGTCCCCTTCCGACAAAGTGACCTCCTCATCCCCGTAAGCCAGTGAGATCTTTCCGCTTAGAACAAAATGCAGCGAATAGTTTTCGGATACTTTGGGGCCCACATAATAATGGGGTTTCGCCGTGCTGCGGCCTGTACGGAGAATCCAGATTCCGCCCTTTCTTTCCATATCCGACGGTATGCAGTACTTCATTTCGGCATACTCAAAGGCCAACTCCTTCACATGATATCCCTCCCTCACAAAAAAAGAATGTTTCCAGCTACCGTGGAACCCTGGCAGTTACGCCTGCCTTCATCAGGTAAAAAAACAACAAAAAGACACAGCCCATGGCTGTGCCTCCAGTGATCTGGTCGGCGAGCTTTGTGTTCTTTTTTTTGCGATGTACTCTACTCGCAATCCGAGCTTAAGCCATGGGAACGCTTATACTCCCCATTCCATGCGGGCTTCAGCTACCGACTTCTGCGGCGTGCGTCCCCAAGCATAATGACCTTTGGGTTTGCGGCCGATCCATCGCTCATCCACCGGTTCGGATGCAAGCTGATAACGGGTATCCGCGCTGATTCGGTAATGGTTGGTGTTGTTGTTCAGCGAGGTGTGCATCATGTACATTCCGAATATAATGGCGTCGCCGGCTTCAAAAGCGGTCGTCGCCCATTGCCCGCCGTAGCTGTCCACAATCTCGACGGGGTCCTCGGAGAACCAGCCCGTGGCAACATTGTCACGATCAACGTCCATTTCCCCGTAGGTCTGCTTGATTTTCGTAAAATGCTGGGACCCGAGACACATCGCCAACGTTCCCATTTCAAGAGGGATATCCCCAAACGGCGTCCACATGGTGTACAGATTCTTCGTGCCTCTACCCATATACACAACATCGTAATGAGCGCCGGTATTGCCTCCGCGAGCGACGGCGCGCGGCCACTTGTAGTCGTATGTCATCGCGGCGCCGCCCAGCAATCGTCCAAAGAAGTCCAGCACCGTCGGCGAATTGACGACGTCCAAAAACTGGGGGAAATCCGGCTGCAATTGCTCGGTACTGCCGCCCCACATTCCGCCCTTATTCTCCGATCCGATGATCCCGTCTTCGACAAGGGCATGGGGATCCAGCCTGCCCATGGCCCCCAGTTTGTTCAAGAACTCCATTCTTGCGCTCAAGACTTGTTCCCGCTTATGGAAACCACGAATCAGGAGATATCCATCCTCCTGCAGCCGGTTTCGCAGCGCTACCGTATCCTCTAGCATGTCATTGCAGTCTCTTAATTCCGTGAGGTATTTACCTCCCCACTCCAATTCCCGTTGTCCGATGGTCACCTTCATAACAAACCTCCCTTTCTGTCCGTCAGCATAACCTGAAGCGAAACATGCACGCTTCAAGTATCCTTATCCTAGTGGATCCGGAAGAGGAAGTCGTTACCGAAAACCGAACCAAATTTACGCAAAACTCGTCTGCATCCGCGGTAGGCTATCGTAAGCGCGTTAGTGATGATATAGGCGCTGCCGGTTTCTCCACTCCGATGGGGGGCAGCCCTCCATTTTTTTGAACCAGAGCGAGAACGAGTGAAGCTGGGAGAAGCCGACCGATTCGGCAAGCGACTGGAGGTCTTTATCGGAGGAGCTTAAGAGCCACTTCGCTTCCGCAAGCCGGCATTGCTGCTGGTACTGCTTCGGGGTCATGCCGTATATTTTGGCGAACTGCTTGCGGAAGCCATCCTCGGACAGTCCCGCCATTTCCGCCAGGGTAGAGACATGTATTGGATCCCGGATATGCTGACGGATGTAGTCGCCGATGAACGAGATGGACAGCGCCTGATGATCGGAATGGGCGTGTTCGTTAAGAAACAATAAAAGCAGCTCCACCCAGACCGTATAATTCCGTATCGGGTCTTTCAACGGAGCAGAACGGATTCTCAGCCATTCGCGGAACAAGCGTTCATAACGGTCCCGATCCAGACGGGACAGGGCGATGATACGAGTGCGGCCATCCTGAATAAGCCTGTCGAACAGCCCTTTCACCTCAGACGGAATGCGGTCTGCCAAAAGCACGCCGAAGCGAATAGGGGACAACGCGTGGAACGAATGGGGAACCTCGGACGGAATGAGAACTACGTTCCCGGATTCCACTCTCGCTTCCCTGCCGTGCGCGCAAAAGCGGCCGCTTCCTTCCATTATCAACGTAATTTCAAGTTCCTGGTGGCTTCTTAAGCCGTCATCTTCCCAATGTTCATCATGTACGCCAATAAAACTTTTACATTCCATCAAGGTTGTTAACCCCCTTGCCGCATGTCGATTTCGAACAGTTATGTTTTCAACTATACCGTCGATAAATCTTACGTCAAGTCGGGATAACCTGCGAGAAGCACCTTAACTTGCGCCAGTCTCAGCATGATCCATGATCAAACTTCACCTGCGGCAATCTCATGGTCCTTGTAGCTGATCCAGTCGCTCCAGCTGCCTGCATACAGCTTCACCTTACCGTATCCGGCTTCCTGCAAAGCCAGCACGTTCGGGCACGCGGACAGCCCGGAGCCGCAATACACAATCACTTCATCCTCGGGAGATATTCCGGCAAAACGTTCCCGCTGCCGCTCTGCTCCCTTCCATGTACCGTCCTCATCCATCCCGTCCTTCCAAAAGGCGTGCACCGCTCCCGGAATATGTCCGGCCACCGGATCAAGCGCCGTTTCTCCCGTGAACTGCTTCCAGTCCCTTGAATCGAGCAGGGTCACGCCGGCTGCGCCAAGCTTTGCCCTCACCTCGTTCACATCAGCCATCCAATCCTTCTGGACACTTGCCTGGAATACACGCGGAGTTAACTCGCTCTTCTTCGAAGTAAGCGGATATCCGGCTGACTTCCAGCTTGCGAATCCTCCATCCAATATATATGCCGACCCATGGCCCAGGTATTTCAAAATCCACCATAACCGCGCTCCTTCCGGCCGAAGGTCATCATCATAGACAACGACAGGCGTACTCGCATCGATTCCGAGATTGCCGAATCGCCGGGCCAGCTCATCCGGTTGCGGCAGCGGACTCCGGCCGCCATGCTCGCCTGGCGGATCCATCAGATCCTTTTTCAAATCAACAAATACGGCACCGGGAACATGCTCACGCTGGTAAGCCTCAAAGGCGTAACCCGGATCGCCCGGGCTGAATCGGACATCCGCAATGACAAGCTGACCCGGGTTCGACTGCAGCTGTTCCAGCACCCATTCCTTGCTTACGAGATTTGACAATAGCTTCACATCCCTTCTGATTTCCAGCGGCTGTTTTTAAATAGTAAATTCCAAATCCGCTTCCGTCTTCACATCATAAATCGCGGAGTAGATATCGTTCTGAATCTTCAGCAGACTGGCATCCTCCCGCTTGCGTGGACGCTCATGGGGAACGTCGAAAATATGGTGAATTCGCCCGGGACGCGGGGACAACAGGACGACCCGGTCTGCGAGAAAAACAGCTTCGGATACGTCATGGGTCACAAATACCACCGTCTTCTTCTCCTCCTGCCATATGCGGAGCAGATCTAGCTGAAGCTGAAGCCGGGTAAGATGATCCACCGCGCCGAACGGTTCGTCCATCAGGAGGATGTTCGGACTACTGACGAGCGCCCTTGCGATCCCTGCGCGCTGCCGCATGCCTCCCGACAGATGATGGGGATATTTTGAACCGAATCCCTGGAGACCGACCATATTCAGATATTTGTCTACGAGCGTTTCCCGCTCCGTCTTTTTCATGCCGCCCAGCTCTAGCCCGAGACCCACGTTCTGTGAAATCGTCCGCCACGGGTACAGGGATGCATCCTGGAATACAACCCCCGAGCTCCGGGTGGGTCCCTTAACCTTCGCGCCATCCAGCAAAATCTCGCCTTCCGTCGGGAGCTGCAACCCCGCCAGCAGTTCGAGCAGCGTGCTTTTCCCGCAGCCGCTCGGCCCAAGGATGCACAGGAATTCGCCGTCCCGGACCTGCAAATTGATATGTTGAAGCGTGATCGTAGGAAGATCACCGTCATATACCTTCGAGACATTTTTCACCGTAAAGCCAGACATAGGAACGCCTCCTGCCACACTTTATTTTGTCGGAATAAATCTGAGGTCCAGAATGTCCTCCACCTTGTAGATCTCATCCTGGAAGCCCAATTCCTTCTGAATCTGCTGGGTGTCGTTCAGCGCGTTAATGTCCACGTCCGGATTGTTCTCCCACAGCACCTCCTCACGCTCGAGCGCCAGATCCAGCACCTCGGGATCGATCTCGATATTTTTCAGATAGTAAGCCTTGTACTCTTCCGGATGGCTCTTCGCATATTCCTGGGATTTGAAATAGGCCCGCAGCAGCTTCTCGACCAATTCCGGTTTCTCTTCCAGAATACCGTCGCGCGCCGCCAGCACACCGGTGTGGAAGGTCGGCAGGTAATCCCATCCTGTAGCGATGATATGGCCTTTCCCCTGCTTTTCCGCAAGAGAAGCGAACGGCTCATGGATGATGGTGGCGTCGACCTGCCCGGTTTCCAGACTCGCGTAAGCCGCCTGATGCGTGCTGTTGGCAATGAAGGTCACATCCTCCGGCTCCAACCCATGTTCCTTCAGGATGACCTGCGTATACACCTCCAGCCCGCTGCCGAACACGGCGATGCCCACCTTCTTGCCCTTCAGTTCTTCCACGCTCTTGATCTCCGGCGAGGCAATCAGATAGAACGGCCCCTTGGTCCGGAACATGGAGGAGACGATTTTGACGGGAGCGCCCTTGCCCGCAGCTACAATCGCCGTCGTCGTGGCCACGTCAACCACGTCAATGTCCTTGCTGGTCAGACCGGCAATCGGGTCCTTGGTGGTGATAAATTCGACGTCAAGCCCTTCCTCCTCAAAGAATCCCTTCTCCGCCCCGAAGGACACCGCCAATCCACTGACACCGCTAAGCGGGGCGTACCGGATCTTCTCCAGCTTGGTGCCTGCCGCGCTTTCTCCGTCTCCGGTGGACGATGCTGCTCCCTTGCCGCTATCTTGACCGCTTGCGCAGCCGGCCGTCATGGCGATCAGCCATATCGCCGCAAGAGCTATAAGGTATGGACGTATTTCTCTTCTGTTCATATGGATCTCTCCCCCTGTAAGTGAAGCTTTTTCTGATGAACTATGATGATTTCCATTTCAAGAACACATTGCGCTCCAACAAATCGATGAATGAAATAATAAGTACGGATACAACGGTAACCAGCGCTACGATAGCAAAGGCCTGCGCGGTATTATACAGCGATGTCGCCTTCACGAGAATATTCCCAAGGCCATCCTTCGACGCGAGCATCTCCCCAAACAGAGCCCCGACCAGTCCGGTTGCAGCCGATATGCGCAGACCCGCAAAAATGGTTGGCGAAGCCGATGGCAAAATCACTTTCATGATGGTCTGGTACCGCGTGGCCTCGAATACTTGGGCGACCTTCAGATGATTGTCCGCCGTCTGTTTGATGCCGGTCATCGTATTGACCGTGATCGTAAAGAAACAGAACAGAAACACAATCGATATTTTATGCGTGACCCCGATCCCGAGCCAAAGCGCAAGCAGCGGCACAATCGTGACTTTCGGAATCGCCATCAGCGCCGAGAGATACGGCCGGAAGAACTGCTCCGCCCAAGGGATCAGCACCAGAGCCATGCCGACGGCCAAACCGCCAAGGGCGGCAATGCCGTAGCCCGCAACGAATTCGGCCAGGGTGACATACAGATGCTTCCAAATCTCCCCGTCGCCGAACAGTTTGAACAGCTCTCGGAATACCTGGGAAGGTGCGGGCAGGTACAGGCTGCTGACGGTTTCCGTACGAACCAGAAGCTCGCAGATGCCCAGTATAATCAGCAGCAAAACCGCCTGCCCTGCCCAGATGCCGCGGAATTTCTTGGCTTTCCTCGTTCCCATCAGGCTCACCCCTTCGCAATCAGATCATAGCGGTTCCCGGGGCGGCTCAATCCCAAGTGCTCCCGGAAGGTGCTGCCTTCATATTCGGTACGGAACAATCCCCGACGCTGAAGCTCGGGGACAACCAACTCCAGGAACAAATCCAGTCCACCCGGCATATAAGGCGGGCACACATTGAATCCGTCAGCCGCTTCATCCCGGAACCATTCCTCGATGATATCCGCCACTTGCGTCGCGCTGCCGACAACAAGCAGATGCCCGCGGACCGTCACGGTGAAGAAATAGAACAGATCCCTGACCGTAATATCCTCGCGCCCGTTGGCCCCTCTGGCCAAGTCGGTCCATTGCAGTGCCGTTTCCGAAGCGGATACATCCGGCAGCGGATCCTCCAGGGAATATCCCCTTAGATCGATCCCGATCTTATCCGACAGCGGGCCGAGATCGTAATCCGTAACAACCAGTTCGTTAAGTTCTGCATATTTGGCGCGCGCTTCTTCCTCCGTCCGGCCCACAATCGGAACTAACCCGGGCAGAACCTTCAAATCCGAATCCTCCCTTCCATACTCCGCCAGACGGCCTTTCACTTCCTTGAAAAATTTCACGGCGACTTCCTTCACATTCGTTCCGGTGAAGACCATGTCGGAATATTTGGCCGCCAGCATTTGACTGCGCAGGGAGGTTCCCGCCGTGATTAGGGGCAGCTGCCCCTGAATCGGGCGCAGAATGTTCAGCGGCCCGGCGACGGAGAAGTGCTCGCCGACATGGTCCAGCGTGTGCACCTTGCTTCCGTCGGCGAACACGCCGCTTGCTTTGTCCCGCGGAAGAGAGTCATCCTCCCAGGTGTCCCACAGCCCGCTCACAACTTCGATAAATTCCTCGGCGTAGTCGTACCGCTTGGCGTTATCCCAATGCTTCTCCCGGCTGAAATTCAGTGCGGCCCGCGGATCGGAGCCTGTCACGACATTCCATGAGGCCCGGCCCTGGCTAAGATGATCCAGCGATGCCGTGAAGCGGGCGATGTTGTAAGGCTCGGCATAGGTGGTGTTCACCGTGCCGATCAAACCGATTTTATCCGTTGCCGCAGCCAGATAGGACAGCATCGTAAACGGCTCCAGCCGCGTCATTTGGGAAGGGAATAAATGCTGCATATCGGCGCTCGTGGCCAACCGGTCCCCCAAGAAGAAGAAATCAAACTTGGCCTGCTCGAGTTTCTGGGCAACCTCCTTCAGGAATTGGGGATCGTAAGCCCCGTCCGTCTTGCCTTCGGGCAGTCTCCAGCCCGCTGGATGATAGCCTGTCCCGAATAAAAACAATCCAAGATGCAATTGACGACGTTTTAAACTCATGGTTGTGTCACCTTCCTGATTCATATTGGTTATCGTTGATATCGTGCTGTATGGGTGTGTCACCTATATATCCGCTTTATCCGCGGAGTTCCTCCGTTAAGCGGTCGATCTCCTGCAGTTCTTCCTCTGTCAGCCGCTCATCCGAATGCTTCAATGTTTCCGCGATATGCTCGGGCTTGGATGCCCCGACAATGGCTGACGTGATGCCCGGGCGGCTGAGCACCCAGTTCAGGGCGAACTGCGGAAGCGTCCATCCCCGCTGCTCGGCCAGCGGCCGGATCCCTTCCACGATGGAAAGCGCATGCCGCTGGTTTAGCAGCAATTGCAATCGCTGTTCACCTGCAGCCAGGCGCGAGTCCGATGGGGGAGCTTCGCCCGCCCGGTACTTCCCGGACAATATGCCCCGGCCGAGCGGACTGTACACGATAACCCCGACCTGCTCGGATAGGGCAAAGGGGATCAGTTCGCGTTCGATCTCCCTCGTAATGAGGCTGTATTCCGGCTGCACGCTCTCGAATCGGCGAAGGCCATGCAGCGCACTGATGCCGTGGGCTTTGGCAAGCTGCCAAGCGGCGTAGTTCGAGCAGCCGATATAGCGAACTTTGCCCTGACGCACAAGATCCGTAAGCGCCTCAAGCGTCTCGTCCAGCGGGGTAAACTCATCAAACCGATGTACTTGATAGAGATCGATATAATCCGTTTGGAGCCGGGCAAGGCTGTTCTCCAGCGCGCGGTAAATATGATAGCGGCTTTGACCTTGGTCATTGATGCCGGGTCCGATGCGGTTATGCAGCTTGGTTGCAAGGAGAATGTCCTGTCTTCGCTCCTTCAGCAGCCTGCCTAGAATGCCTTCCGCTTCCCCCAGCTGGTTTACATTTCCGTTATCCATGCCCGTGCCATACACGTCAGCCGTATCGATCAGATTAATGCCAGAACCAAGTGCCTGGTCCAATACGGCGGCCGAAGCCCTCTCATCGATCCAGCGCCCGAAGGCCATCGTCCCCAGACTCACCTCCGACACTTGAACTCCGGTTCTGCCCAGCGCTCTATACTTCATCATTGCAGCCTCCTCGTAAGATTCATATAAGAAAACCTCTATCGGGGTTTTTTCAAGGATGAGCGACCGCGATTCAAAGGTAGGTTTTCTTGCGATATCAGGAAAGCCCCTGCTTCGAAGTCTGATATCTAAAAAAACAGCCGAAGACACACCTCGGATCACAAGTTGATCCAAGGATGCATCTCCGGCTGTCCGGTAGAATGTGCATCAATTTCATTATTTCCGATATGTTAAGTAGGATTATAGCACCGTCTAATTTTGTCGTCAATTATTTTTCATGTTGGGTTTTCGGCCGGATGAGACCGAGATGGTCCCGTAACGTTCTGCCTGTATAGTCCTCGCGAAACACGCCGCGCTGCTGGAGCAGCGGTACTACACGATCCACAAACTGTTCGAGACCACCCGGAAGCAAAGGGGCCATTATGTTGAATCCGTCGCAAGCCCTGCTTCGAAACCAATCCTCGATCCGATCGGCAATCTGCTGCGGGGTTCCGATCATCGTCATATGACCTCTGGAGACCGCGTAATGCCGGCCAAGCTCCAGAATGCTCATGCCCGATTTCGCAGCCATATCCATAATCATGATCGCCCGGCTGCTGTTCCCTTCCCTCGGCAGATCAGGCAGCGGACCGTCTACCGGATATCCGGTCAAATCCGCATTTAGCAATTGAGATACATATTTCACCCCTGCTTCCGGCACGATGAGCTCGCTGAACGTCCGGTGATACGCCAAAGCTTCGGCTTCGCTCTCTCCGAGGAAGATCAGCAGGCCCGGCAGCACCTTCACCTCTTCCCCTTCCCGTCCATACTCCTTGAGCAAGTCCTTAAACTCGCGGTAATACCTTATCGCATCTTCTTTACTCTCACAGGCCGTGAACACAACATCGGCTGTTTGGGCTGCCAGCCTTCTTCCCGCTTCCGAGGTTCCCGCTTCAATGATAACGGGCCTGCCTTGCGGAGATCTGGGCATGTTCAACGGACCCTCCACCTTGAAAAACGCTCCTTCATGATGCACCCGATGAATCCGGGTCGTATCCGCAAAGACAGCTCTCTGCCGATCCAACACAAGGGCATCGTCCTCCCAGCTGTCCCAACATCCCGTCACAGCCTGTAGAAACTCCTCCGCCCGTTCATACCGCTTCCCGTGCTCCATTAATACAGCCGAGCCGAAATTGCGTGCCTCTGCATCCTTCGTAGAGGTCACCACATTCCATGCGGCTCTGCCGCCGCTGATATGATCCAGCGTGGAGAGGCGCCTTGCCAAAGCGTAGGGCTCGTTGAATGTGGTAGATGCGGTGCCGGCTAATCCAACATACTCCGTAACGCCAGCCAGACTGCTGAGCATGGTCAGCGCTTCAGGCTGCAGAAAGCTGACATTCGTCTGCAAATCCTCGATCAATGGAATTGAGTTGTTGTCCGCAAGGAATACCATATCGAATTTCCCGCGTTCGGCTGCTTGAGTGCAGCGCTTATAGAAAGCGTAATCCACGGCTCCGACCCCCGCCGAACCGGGATGCCGCCAAGCGGCGATATGATGGCCGTAATTCATTAGAAAAGCACCCAATCTTAATTGGCGTTGCTCCGCTCCCATCTCTATACTCCCCTTCGCTTTAACTCTACTGCACGCTTTTTATCTCTATAGATACTTACGTTCAACCAGGTTCTCTACGTAATCACTAACATACTTCCTATCATCAAGACGGGATTGAACTTCCTTCTCCCATGTCCCGGCATCCCGTAATGAAGCAAGCGTAACCTGGCTGCCATACCACGACTCCACCTCGTCCCGCCGGATGGTGAAGGCTTGGTCTTCAAAGACGAAGATCAGCTTCTGCAAATTATCAATCATGGCAAAATTCGCAGTGGAATTATAAACCAGCAGCTGCTTCAGCTTCTCCTCTTGCAGATCACCAGCCCTGGCCTGGAATCGGAGCTCGGCCGTCAATTCCTCCGGGTACAGCTGAAATGTGCGCCCGATGTCACGCATCGGAAGCGAAGCATTCAAATTGATCAGGTTCCCGGCATTCCCCATATACGGGCTGGCGAAGCCTAACGAATTCCGGATATCATGCGTTAACGGATCATTCTGCGCCGCTTCATATTGAACGGCCTGTTCGTTGGCCCTGGGCTTGATGACTCCCTCTAATGCAGCCATACCCGCTACGCCGACAAGCAGGAGTGCAACGATCAGCCAATTTTTTCTGCTCATGGTTCATTCACCTCAAGTCGAAGGGTTAGTTTACAAGCCTTTTGGACAAGCAGCGGAATGATGACCGACGTCATTGGGATGGCATATCGCATGACGGTCACATAGAACGAATAGGGCCCATCGATCCGCAATTCTCGCCCAAACCATAGATCACTGCCGTATTGAATCACGAAGGTGTACATGGATACAACGACGATAAATATCGACCACAGCCACCATGCCCCTTTGCTCCATTTGGCCAATTTGCCTGCGTTGATGACAGCTGTCTGCTTCTCATACCGTTTCAGATGCCGTGACATGGAAAGATACACCGCTCCGGTTAAGACAACGACGCACAGCAGGAGGGTGTTCACCCCTATACCGCTTGGCAAAAATCGGGCCGGGATGGTGACGATCCACGCCAACAAGGAATAAATAAGCGCGCTCTGAACAAGGTCATACCGGAAACGGTAGCTGTAAACTTTTTGATTATCGTCAATGAGGGCCTCGATATCTTCGATGTTATCGATCGCCAGACTGATGGCCGATTGATATTCCATGCCGTTCTCCATGTAATCCGTAACCCGCGCCTCCAAATTGCTGAGAACCTCATTCTTCAGCTCTACCACTTCCTTGGTTTTGCGTTGATTCGCAAATAGACGGTCCACAAAGATCTCTAAGTCATGCCTGTTGGTCATTGATCTGTCAGCTCCTTTCCGTTCCCGATCAGAACATCGATAATCTCGCGCGCAGCCTTCCATTCCTCCTGATTTTGCAGCAAGCGTCCCTGTCCCTCCTGGCTGAGGTTGTAATATTTGCGCCTTCCGCCCTGGGTTTCTTCTCCCCAATAGGAACGGATGAATCCCTGCTTCTCCAACCTTCTCAGACTGGAATATAATGTAGGCTCCTTCAACTCAAATCGATTCCCGCTTCGTAGCGAAATTTCTTTAATGATCTGATAGCCGTAATTATCCCCGTCCGATAACACGCGCAGAATAAAGGTATCAATATTGCCACGTATCAAATCACTGTTATGTAAGGATTCAATCAAATACCCGGACCTCCCTAACGGAATGGAATGGGTATAATATAACGCATATTACTATGCATGTCAAAGTAATACTCCACACATATATTGATCCTTCATCGATTGACGGTTTACAAGCACTACTATATAATTCTTGAAAGTTCTTCCTATTATAAATAGAATCCCCTACATATGATTTGGGGTTCCAATCCCTTCATTATTGTATTTAGTACGTGCAGGAGGAGACGGTTTTGCTTCATAAATACATTCGACGACTGAAATACTATATTCTCCGGACTCTCCGCATGCAAAATAGCGATCATCGAATTGCGCTCGGTTTTGCCGTAGGCTTCTTCCCTTGCTGGTATCCAACCTTTGGCATTGATCTGCTGCTGGCTCCGCTGTTGTCTCGCTTGGTTCGCGCGAACATCCCCTCCGCCTTCCTTGCAGCTTCGGCAGGCTCCGTATTGTGGCCGATCCTGTTCTATTTAAACTATAGAATCGGGGTATTTGTGCATCTGTTCACCACATTTCCCCAAACCTTTGAAATCGAAGATGCCCTCTCGGTGCCTGTGCCTGAGACGGATTATCGAATTGAGACGAGCCATTTTGGCAGATTAGGCGATATGGGCGTCAACTTTCTTGTCGGTGCCCTCATCAACAGCATCCTGTCTACATTGATACTCTATATTTTGCTGCGCATCATGCTCTCCGTTTACCGTAGACCCTTGCTTCATAAAATCAAAAAATCCATTCGAAGAGGAAAATCAAAGTCTTAATTAAAGCTCACATGGAAAAGCGCCTGGAACCCCCTTCCTAGGCGCTTTTTTTATTTTTCAGAAGCAAGTTGCATTGTCCCTGCCTTAATCTCAACTCCTCTTCTGCCCTAGCCGGTTCCTCTGGAAAATTCGGTATAAATTGCTAAAAACACGGCATTCTAAAGAGGATGAGCCTTTACTACGTACCGGCAAAGGAGGGGAAAACGAAAGTGAAAACGAAGGCGCAGCACGTACTGCTTGACCCTGTTAAAGAGCGGCTTGCGAATTGCGAGGATGTCATCTATCAATCCTTACGTATCCATGGATCGACGTGCACCACCATCTACATTGAATCCATTGTGGATATCAGCACCCTGCACGAACATATCGTTAAACCCCTGATTAAGGAAGCCGCGTTGATTCAGCATAATTTTAACGACTTTATTGACCGTATGGATCGTGGAGATGTCCTGTCGGTTCCATTTCATCGCTCTTCCTCGGCGGAGTATATTGCCAATATGATTGTCGAAGGCACAGCGGTAGTGGTTGTGGAGCAGTTGGCAGAGGCTTATTTATTTGACATCGCGTTGTATCAGAAACGGGCGGTTTCGGAATCTCAGAATGAGCTCGTGGTGAACGGGCCGCAAGAAGCTTTTATCGAAGACATTGGCACGAATTTATCGCTGCTCCGGCACAAAATCAAGCATACGGACCTCAAAACCGTACGTTATCAGATCGGCCAATATTCCAAGACCGCCGTATATATGGTGTATGTCGACGGTTTATGCAAACCCGAAGTTGTCGCTCAAGTGGACCGGCGGCTGAATAGCATATCCATTGATGGCACCTTCGGGATCAGCACCTTGTCTGAGCAAATGAAGGAAGGCGTGAAATCCCCGTTTCCGCAGTTTCAATACACAGAGCGACCGGATTCCGTAGCCGCTTCTCTGCTTGAAGGCAGGGTCGGCATTATGCAGGATGGAACGCCGTCGGCACTAATCGTGCCTGTCACTCTATTTTCCCTGCTGCAGTCGTCCGAGGATTATTATCACAGCTTCTTCTCCTCCAGTTGGATCCGGATTGTCCGGTTCGTGTTCGCCATTATTTCATTACTGATGCCTTCACTATATGTGGCGATCACGACATTTCAGCCATCCATCATACCCACCGATCTGCTGATCACCATTGCGGCATCGCGTGAGAATATCCCGTTCTCCGCTTTAGCGGAGGCACTGATCATGGAACTAACCTTTGAAGCGCTGCGGGAAGCCGGAACCCGGATCCCGAAGCCGGTCGGGCAGACGATATCCATTATCGGCGCCATCGTCATTGGACAGGCCGCAGTGGAAGCGGGCGTCGTATCCAACCCGATGGTCATTGTGGTCTCGATAACCGGAATCGCTTCTTACATCATTCCGCACTTCGAGCTTGGGCTTGCGTTCCGCTTGCTGCGTTTCCCCATACTCATTCTCGGAGGGACACTCGGCCTTATCGGCGTATTTGCCGCTGCCTTCCTTGTGTATGGCCACATGGCTTCCCTGAAGTCGTTTAATACGCCTTATCTGCAGCCGGTTGCGCCGCTTGTGATATCCGAATGGAAGGATACCTTTTTGCGGGCACCATCCATGCTGATGAAGAACCGGCCTAAAACCTATGCGTCTTCCAACAATTTAAGGAGAAGAAAGCCATAATGCCTCTACTCAAATGGTTTAACTTGTTCAAATTGGTGCTTCCCCTGACTCTGTTAACGGGTTGCGGTTTCACGATGACCAAGGTTGAAATCAATGAGCAAACCTTTGTATTTGCCATGTATGTGAATAAGGGTCAGCAAAAAGACACCGTAGAAGTTACGATCAGTGCCCCCCTTCCAAATCGGCTTACATCTGGAAGCCAAGCAGGCGGCCAAGGTGGTGGTGACCCGTATGCCATGGTAACCAAGACCTCCAGTACCGTGCAGGATGCCCTGCACCTGATTCAACGGGATCTTTCCAGACGTTTTGACTTCAGTCACACCAAGGTCGTAATCGTGGGCAAAAGCTTCGCGGAGGCGGGATTAGAGGAGCTTACGGACTGGCTTCAGCGAGAACCGACAACCAACCTGAATATTTATTTAATGGTTGCACCCGGAGACGCTAAAAAAGTCGCGGAGCTTACGCCGGTCTTTGAGCAGATGCCCTCGGAGGTGCTCACCCGCTTTGCAGACCAGCACAACATGATCGTGACGAACCTGAAGGACTGCCTCTATGCCGAATCGGCCAATCAAGGCTATGCTTTGAACTATTTGTCAGCAGGCTTGAAGCCGATGGTGGCCGACCAAGAGAAACTGGAACCCTGGGCAGGGATTCAGGGCACGGCGCTTTTCCGTCATCATAAACTCGTTGCCACACTCCCGATGAAGGAGTCGCTTGCCGTCAGTTGGGGAGTAAACGAGGTAAAAGGTCCTATGTATACTGTTCATTGGAGTGATGGCGAGAAAGCAAGCGTGTTTGTCATCACATCCAGATCCAATAAGTCCGTACGCATGGTTTCGGGTCATCCGGTGTTCACAGTAAAGCTAAGCGGAACGGGCGATGTCATATACAAACCAAAGCAAAGGAAGCTTGATACCCTGCAGGTGAAAGAGCTCATCGAGCGTGAGCTCAATGATCAAATCGCCGGTCATTTAAGAAAAGCTCTTCATACATCGCAGCGAGTAGGAGCAGACATCCTGCAGCTTGGCATGCTGGTGGATTGGAACTATCCGGATCATTGGCAAAAGGTTCGTGCCGACTGGCCCGATTATTACAAAAACGAAGTGGAGATCCAGGTTGTTACCGACATCAAGATTCGAAACTTCGGATCCGTACTCAAAATGAATCCGAAATAAGGAGGTTTTGCTTATGCTCGCTCTTCTGTTCCTCGTGTACTCCTTGGTGGAATGGTATATCGCGAAGAAGAAGGCAAAAGCACCTCGTGAAAAATGGACGGTTCTCCTGCTGATCCTTGCGTTTACCGTCTGGAATTTATTCGCCTTGCTTTCTCACGAGCGGCTGACCCCCAACCATCTGATTATGCTGCTGTTCGGTTGGCTTGATAACCTATAACCAAAACATCTATCGGCGTACTTTCACAGAGGACTATAATCTATGACGGAAAGGATGTACGAACCCAACATGCGCAATACTCCCTGGCAGCTGTTCCGTTTCGGATTTGTCTACCTTAACGCCATACCTACTGGATTTCTGATCAGTCCCCTATTGTGGAACTCTGCTTACTTAGGATGGGCTGCGATTCTGGGCGGCTATGTGATGAGTTTAATCTTCCTGTGGTTTACGGTAAAGCTCACGCTGTGGGATTCTCAGAAACCCTGGATCGATTTCGGCAGTAAACTTGTCAGCAAATGGATTCATATCCCGGTCGTCGCTTTGGTTTTCTTCTGGTCGATCAATTACATAGGAATGGATATCGAAAGCTTCACCTTATTCTTCGACACCAATTACATGCGTGAGTCTCCTCAATGGTTCGTGCTCCTGATCGTGGGGTTGGTCGTTATGATTACCGCCAGATGGGGCATGGAAACGATGATTTATATTTCAGACGGGCTCTTTCTCGTCATTGTCATTGCGATCGTGTGCATGAACATGTTTTTCTTCAAGGAAGCCCATTTTGATATGATGATTGCGATGGTCAGGCATCACAATTATGAATCGGCCATTAAGGATGCCCTGTTCTGTTTTTCATTCTTCGCGGAATGGATCGTCTTCCTCTTTCTCGCTCCCTATATCCAATTTAACCGGAAATCATTTCGAAACCTCGCCGCCGCCGGGATGCTGGTGACGATAGGCATATTGCTCCAATGGGCTTCTGCTTTACTGAATTTCGGCCCTTATTTAGGGCGGGAGATGCAATATCCACTTGTTGAATTAATGCGCTCAGCCAGTGGGTTCCTCGGCAACTCCGATCCGCTTATCATTGGCTTATGGAGCAGTTCGATGTTTTTCCATAGCGCCTTTCTCATCCACGTAAGTGTAAGATGTCTTGCCAAGTTGCTTCACCTGAAGCAAATGGATGGGCCGCTGATCGCCATTATTGGGGGAACCGCTATCGTGATAGCATATCAGTATTCGCAAAATCCGATCCTTTTTCTCCAGGACTTCAATTCTTTCGGGATGGCGATGTTCTTTATTCTTATGGAGTTCATCCCCATTTTATATTGGATGGTCTCCCTGTTCCGCAAACGCAAACCCAAGGGTCAACAAAAACCTAAAGCGAATCATAAACCCGCTTGAATCTGAAACTGTATCGATATCTAAATGAAAAACGAAATAAGAGAGCAGCATTTGCCGCTCTCTTAGTTTCTGGGTCCATCACCTTTTATACTGATTATAGCCTTCTCCTTCGCAAGGAAAGTATGATAAGCCTCTGAAGTTTATACTATCTTATCTCGTCAAAAAATCAACATTTTATGTAAGCGCTTCCTACAAAAAGGTTCTTTTATTGTAAGCAATTGGCATATTATATAGTACAGTAGACCAGCTGGCAAGGGTGGCAGCAGGAGGTGATAGGCATGGGCGTGAATGAAGCTTTGGCTTTAATGATATCGTTCGCCACTCTGGTCGTTTCGATCCTTGCCTTCCATAATAAGAAATAGACCCGTCCCTTGTACAGATGAATCTATTTCTTACGTCTGGTTGCAAGCAAATATCCACCTTGCAGGTGATGATCTGCTGTGCGAGGAGTCGGCGGCAACCGGCTCCTTTTGTAATACACAAAAATATCCTATTCTGATTTTCGCCGAATTATGACTCGGCGGTGGTGAATTAAGTATTCAGGATTGGCTTTACCTCGGCTATAATGTTCTCGATCTGTTTGGAGCTTTCCTCATACATTTTCTTGGCCTTTTTACTCTTCGTACTGAGACTGAATAACTCCAAATCCGCCTGACATTTCTTTAAATTCGCATAGAGCAGTTTTCGCTCCTCATTTTGTGGAGCCTGGATCTGATCATCATACAGATCGACGGTTAGTTGTCCATAAGTGTCGACCTGGGCAAGATATACATCCTTGATCTTTGCGCCCTGCTTGTCCAGTTCTTCTACCAGCCATCCCTGATTGAAGCCCATAACGCGCAGCGGTTCATCCAGGACTTTACCATCCATGACCACAACCTGTGCAACTTTTTCCGGCGCTACCTGGATACCAAGATCTTTAGGAGTTAAAGGCAGATTCTCACGCGTCTGCAGCACATTAATCTCTCCGCTTGACTCCATGATGGCAAATTCCACGTCAGCGACCTGAAACACGTCTTTTTTCCGCAGCTGCTCCATTAACTCATCGGCAGACAGTCTTTCTTTCTTTAAATTGTCTTCTAATATCTTGCCATCTTTAATGAGCACGGTCGCCTTAAAATCGATAAAGTCCCTGACCTTCTTGTTCTTGATTTGCAGGAATTCAATAATTAATGAGCAGGCTACCCACACGCCTAGCGCTACTAATCCCAAATACCAGTTCGCATCAAGATCCAAGGAGATATAGGCCGCCAAGCTGCCGATCGTAATCCCCGTTAAATATTCAAAAAAAGATAGCTGCGAAACCTGCCGCTTGCCCAGCAGTTTTGTCATCAGAAACAACACGACCACAGCACATAAGGTTCTAAGTACAATTTCCAACCATTGGGCCACAATAAAACCTCCTCATTTGACTTGATAATCACTCTATAGATTATTGTCAAATATCCCTATAGAAATCACACCATTATTTCCCAGTCCATGCTTCATGCATGTTCTTCTGCAAAATGCGTACATTATTACGCATGAAAGGAGTGATAAAAACCAATGACCGTAGCATCCGACGTCAAAACATGTCTCTCATCCTTAAAAAGCGCTCAAGCCAGTCTTGAGCAATTTGCACTGTCCACGCAAGATCAAAATGCCAAAGATTTGTTCACGGCTGCAGCACAACAAACACAACAAGTCGTGGACCAAGTGGCCCAGCGGGTTCAGCAGCTTGAACAGGAAGAGCCTCAGTATAAAGGTTTCTAACCATTTGTTTTTGTTTGCTCCATAAACATGTAAGGCCCATGCATACCTCCTATCCCTCTTGATAGGAGGTTGTTTATCTTGTGTTATTTATTATTGAGTTATCCTCCCCATCAGGGTAAAGTGTTAGTAACGGAGACTGAATATAAGGGGGTAGATTCTATGAAGAATGGTAAGCGTCCTATCGATGTCATCACGTTCGGTGAATCGATGGGATTACTATATCCGGAAGGCACACGGGGCATAGGACAAGGAGGAAGCATGGCACAATCCTTCGGTGGTGCCGAAAGCAATCTCGCTATCGGGCTCTCCAGACTTGGCTGCAGCAGCGGATGGTTCGGTCAACTCGGCAACGATCCGATCGGAACCGGTATTTTGAAAACGCTTCGAGGAGAAGGTGTCGACATTTCCGCCGCCAGACAAACGGATGCTGCACCGACCGGTCTTATGCTGCGACAGAACGTTCGCGGTCAATCCTCCGTCTATTACTACCGCAAAGGCTCTGCTGCCAGTCAAATGACCCCGGACCATGTAGACTCCGAATACATAGCCAATGCCCGTATCCTTCATTTTACAGGCATCACCGCAGCTTTAAGCAGCAGCTGCCTGGAGACGATACGGCATGTCATTTCCGTATGCAAAGCACATGGCGTCCTGATCAGCTTTGACCCAAACCTCAGGCTCAAGCTATGGAATATCGAAGAGGCTCGTCCTGTATTGCTGGAGCTTGCGGAAGCCTGTGATTATTTTCTACCAGGTTATGATGAATGCAAGCTGCTGTTCGAAACAGAGGACGAGCAGGTGATCCTGGATCGTCTGCGACAGCTTCCCGCCATGTCCATTATCAAAAGTTTCAATGGGAGCAATGTCATTGTCCACAAGAACCACACCTATTCCCTTCCTTTTGAGCAGGTGGATCAAGTGGTGGATACCGTGGGCGCAGGCGACGGCTTCTGTGCCGGTTTCCTCGCTGGCATCGCCAAAGGCTGGACACCCGAAGAGGCTCTCTCATTGGGCGGCTTAACCGGATCTCTGGTGATCCAAGCGCCTGGTGATTGGGAAGCACTTCCGACCTGGGAAGAGGTACAACAGCGGCGCGGGAACGCTGCTCATATCGAACGTTAACTCCTGTTCTTTAAACGAGTCATCTTTTCTTTCGAATCCATTCATAGACGAGAAGGAGTGTAAACATGAAAAAACTAAGACTGATCGAACAAATTCATCATGCAGGCGTCGTCGCTGTCCTTCGCGGGGATTCCCCCGAAGAGGTTGTCGAGATTGCCAAACATGCGATTGAAGGCGGTATCAAGGTTATCGAAGTAACCATGACTGTACCGTTCGCCACCGAAGCCATTACAACGCTGGCCAAAATGTATTCCTCCAACGATCCGCAAGCGGATAACTATGCCATTATCGGCGCAGGCACGGTTCTGGATGCTGAAACAGCCAGAATCACCATTCTTGCCGGTGCCGAGTTTGTGGTCTCGCCCGGCTTCGACCGCGATACCATTTTGCTCAGCAATCGTTACCGCATCCCGGTTATGCCGGGTGCCGTAACCGTTCATGATATCGTCGCCGCTCTTGAGCTTGGCGTCGATGTCATTAAGCTCTTCCCGGGGAATTTGTACTCTCCATCCGTCATTCCATCCCTGAAGGGCCCCCTCCCGCAGGCCAACATCATGCCAACCGGGGGCGTGAATCTGGATAATCTGCATGAATGGATCAAGGCCGGCGCATTTGCGGTCGGGATCGGATCGGACCTAACCAAGGACGCACTGAAGAGCGGTGACTTCAATCTGATTACAGAAAAGGCACGCGCTTATATTAACGCCTTTAAGGAAGCCCAGGCGCAAAGATAAAAAATATGTACTGTTATGATATATGATTTTCTCTAACTATTTTTTTTGAAAACAGACAAGCCTATCAAGAGTCAACTCTTGATAGGCTTGTCTGTTTATTTAATCCTTCTCTTTTTGAACCAACGCTTTTGAGTGAACATCCCCGTCGTAAACCCGCCTGCTACGATCGTCAGAACAGAATACATGAAGGTGCTTCCCGATAGCAGGATGCCTCCGAACCCGATGATAACCGCATCCATCAGCAAAATAATGACGCCTACATTTAATGGCAAATATTTAGCCAGGAAATGCGCCAAGAGGTCCGTTCCGCCCGTGCTTGCATTGTTTCTTAGCATAAATCCAAGTCCGGCTCCGATCAATGCCCCGCCCAGGGGCGCGCTAAGGATGACATTCGGGGAAAAAAATCGCAAAAAAACCTGCTGCAGCGGTGAAAGCAAATCGATGATAAATGAAGATATCAGCATGCCTGACAGACTGTTGTAAAAGATTTCGCGATTTAATATCCAGGCTGCGATAAACATGGGAATGCTGCACAAAATGATGACGAATCCGATATGTAGATCAAATACATAGTTAGCAATCAGAGCAATGCCGATAACTCCACCATCCAAAACTTTATGCGGGACAAGAAAAAAATTGGTCCCCATCGCGATCAGAAAACTGCCGATCACGATAATGACATGTTTTCGAAATGACACCATTTCCCACATCTCCATTTATAAGGGCATGTCTCATTTATATGCTTGTCATTTCGAAAAATTGCGGACTTGCTGTCCCGCATTTGAAAAAAAATTCCACCATGATCGATTTGGACGCCTTTCGCTTTTAATCTTTTACATAAATCAAACGCTCGGTCCGTGCCATCACCTTGGTCTTCATATAGGGATAATTCTCATAACAATAATCCACGAAATACCCCGGCTTCTCTCCATTCCAAGGGAAAATATCATAGTGCATCGGAATCGTCAGATCGAATCTCGATGCTGCGGCAAGCTCTGCAGCCTCCCGGAAGCCCATATTTCCAACGATCCCGTCTTTCCGGCGGAAGGCATCCCCCCCGTTGATCGGCACCATCCCGATATCAATCGAATGCCCCTGTAACCTTTCTACCAAACCAGGATATACGACGGTATCCCCCGCATGGTAGATCAACACGCCCTGGATATCCACCAAATATCCGACAAACCGGTGTCCAAACTGTTCATGCTCATCCAAGGTTTCATGGGCAGCCGGAATCGCCATCAGTCGGAAGCCCTCAAACTGCTGCCATTGATCGCACACTGCCGCGAACAAACGCTCCGGCGTAACACCAGCCTCTCTCATCGCTTCATGGCAGCAAGCCGGTGCAACAAAGACGGTCTCCGGATTCTGCTTGGCTATGACCGCAATCGTTCCCAGATCCATATGATCGTCATGCTCATGGGTGATCAGCACCATGCTCGCATTCGTGATTTGCTCCGGCTTCAGCGGTGCAGGAAATGCGCGCTGGAATCCCGCTTTGCGTTCCAGATCATCCGACATATAAGGGTCGATGTAGATGACAACCTCCCCACCCTTAAGGACAACGCTCTCCTGTCCCAGAAACCATACCGCCGCCATCCCTTCGGCTGTGGACGTGCGGTTGATTTCTTCGATAAGCTGCCCGGGACCTCGACCCTTGCTGTTCTGTTCCATCATCTCTACTATCTCTCCTTTCATTTTCTATCACGACTAGATTATAACATGCGGTCATCTATAGAAATGACCCAACCGACAATGAAAAAAAAAACGAGTCGGAAGTCAGCAAAAATGCTTACCCCAAACTCGCTATGTCTTGTCTTACATGAATCTATTTGCGCTCAAGCGGCTTCTTCCATAGTCCTAGCAGCATGCCTGATATCACCGAACCAATGAGAACGGCCAGCAAGAACAAAAGCGCATGATTGGCCAGAGCGGCAACAAAGATTCCCCCATGGGGCGCAGGCACGTTGATGCTCCACAGCTGCGTCAACCCGCCGGCAACCGCAGAGCCCAGGATACAGGAAGTTAGTACGCGCAGCGGGTCGGCTGCGGCAAACGGGATCGCGCCCTCCGTGATGAAGGAAAGACCCATCACGTAGTTGGTCACGCCCGATTTGCGCTCCTGCTCCGTGAATTTGTGTTTGAAAAACGTTGTTGCCAGCGCAATGGCGAGCGGAGGAACCATCCCGCCGGCCATGACCGCAGCCATCATGGCCCCGTTCGTGTTGCCGCTGGATGTAAAGACGCCGATCGCGAATGCATAAGCCGCTTTATTGAAGGGACCGCCCATGTCAATCGACATCATCCCGCCCAGAATAAGACCGAGAATCACCGCGTTGCCGGTACCCAGATTGTTCAGAATATCAATCAGACCGAGATTGATCCAGCTGAAGAACGGATCGAACAAGTAGAACATGATTGTCCCCGTGACAAGAAGGCCGACAACCGGATACAGCAGAATCGGCTTTAAGCCGTCAAGCGCTCTTGGCAGGCCGGCAAACACTTTGCGCAGCAGGATCACCACATAACCCGCCAAGAAACCTGCGGCAAGCCCGCCAAGGAATCCCGAATTTGAATTGAGGGCCATCAGGCCTCCGACCATGCCGGGCATCAATGCCGGGCGATCGCCTATGCTCAGCGCAATGAATCCCGCCAGAACCGGAATCAGGAAGTGGAAGGCGCCGTCTCCCCCGCCTATCGTCTGCAGCAGCTGGAAGAGGGGATGGTTTTCACCTGCAAGCTGCTCGATCAGGAAGGAGATGGCCAGAAGAATACCGCCTCCTACGACGAATGGCAGCATATGTGAAATACCATTCATCAGATCCTTGTACACTTTCGTGCCTATGCTGCCCTTCTCCGCGCCTTTCGCCTGCGGCTCACCGCCGCCTTCGCTGCGGTAGATCGGCGCATCACCGCTCATCGCCTTACGGATCAGCTCCTCTGATTTGCGGATACCGTCGCTGACAGGTCGCTGGAGCACAGGCTTTCCGTTAAAGCGGGCCATCTCCACGTTTTTGTCAGCGGCAATGATGACGCCTGCAGCCCTGCGGATTTCCTCTTCCGTTAACACGTTTTGCGCACCTTCCGAGCCATTGGTCTCCACCCGGATTTCGACGCCCATCTCCTGAGCTTTCTTCTTCAGGGCATCTTCAGCCATAAATGTGTGGGCAATGCCGGTCGGGCAAGCCGTGACGGCAACCACAAATGCAGTCGAAGTTCCTGCAGAAGCATTCCGTTGGTCAGATTCGGGAGCGCCGACGGACTCCTGACGGTTGTTCTCGGCTTCCTTTTGTGCAGCTTCCTTTTTTTTAGCCGCTTCCCTCTCAGCTTTGGCGGCTTCTTCTACCGCCTGCTTGGAATCGAATAAAGCCGTTACCTCCTCGGGCGTCTTCGCATCCATCAATTGGGCGATGAATTCTGTATCGATCAACAGCCGCGATAACGCTGCAAGGGTACGAAGATGCGTATTTCCCGCTCCCTCCGGGGCAGCGATCATGAAAAACACATACGCCGCCTCTCCGTCCAGCGCTTCGAAATCCACGCCCCCACTGCTCTTGGCAAACACGACGGTCGGTTCATTAACCGCTCTCGTCTTCGCGTGCGGCATCGCGATGCCGCCCCCGATCCCCGTACTGGATTCGGCTTCACGCTTCAGAATCATTTCTTTGAACAAGACCGGATCGTTGATCCGCCCGCTTGCAGCCAGGCTTGCGATCAGTTCATCAATAGCTGTCTCCTTCGTGACCGCCTTCAGGTCCATGATCATCGTTTCCTGTATCATTAAATCCGTGATTTTCATGCTGGTTCACACTCCCTTGATATCATCGTGATGACAACCACGCCATAGCCGCACCATAACGCGTGATTCGATGTAAAGCGACTTACCACTCCGTGATTTTAACCTGCGGAAGAAGTCGCTCAATCGTCTCCCGCACAGCCAAATCGTCCGAGAACGCCGTCGCGCTTCCCGAGGCGACCCCTGTCCGGAATGCCTCGATCGGGTCCTTGCCCATCGCAAGTGTACCGACGAATCCGGCAATCATCGAATCGCCGGCCCCGACGGAATTACGGACTGTACCTGACGGTACGCTCGCGTGATATACCCGATCGGTCGTGATGAACAGCGCCCCTTCGCCGGCCATGGAGATAAGGACATGCTGTGCTCCTTGCTCGAGCAGCTTTCGGCCGTACTCCACAAGCTTCTCGCTTGAGTCGATCACGACTCCGAATAATTCGGCCAGTTCGTGATGATTCGGCTTAACGAGGAGCGGCTTCCAGGCTAAAGACTTCATCAGCGCCTCTCCGGTGGTGTCCATCACGAATTCGGCGCCGCTCTTCCGGCACGCTTCGATAAGACGGCCATAGAAGTCAGGTCCCAGCGAAGGCGGAACGCTGCCGGACAACACAACGATATCCCCTGCTTGAAGCTGCGACAGTCTATGAAGCAGCTCTTTCGTTTCTTCGTCGCTGATGATAGGACCCAGGCCGTTAATCTCGGTCTCTTCGCCATGCTTAAGTTTGACGTTGATGCGAGTATCGTCCGCGATATTTACGAAATCGGTGCAGATTCCTTCCTTGCCCAGCATCTCGTCTATATAACGACCGGTGAATCCGCCAAGGAAACCGATGGCCGTATTATCAGCTCCCAGCTGGTTCAGCACCCGCGATACATTAATTCCTTTACCGCCCGGAAACTTCATGTCCCGGGTCATTCTGTTCAAACCGCCAAGCTCGATATGCTCAACTTCCACGATGTAATCGATGGAAGGATTCAGTGTAACTGTATATATCATCATGATCCCTCAATTATTTTGGTTTTCTGTGAAATGGCCTTCTTCCATGATTCCGGCAAGGGCTCTGTAATCAGCGTCGCTTCGTTCAGATCCAACAATTTGGCGAAGGAAACCTCACCTATTTTGCTTGAATCCGCAAGGACATAACTGGAGGCGGACAGCTGGTGGGCGCGCCGCTTAATCAAGGCTTCTTCCGGATCGGGCGTGGTGTAACCCATCTCTACATCCACACCGTTCGTGCCCAGAAAGCAACGGTCAAAGCGGAAGTTGTCCATATTTTGCAGCGCGATGCTGCCGATGACGGCTTTGGTATGAATTTTCATCATGCCGCCCAGTAGATAACTTTTGATTCGCTTGCTGACCAGCGCTTCGATATGGGATAAACCGTTCGTAACAACCGTGACATCCTTCGCGTCGATGAACGGTATCATCGCCAGTGTGGTCGTTCCCGCATCGAGGTAAATGCTTTCTCCATCTTCCACCTGTGCTGCCGCTAAACGGGCAACGACCTTTTTCTGTTGAATGTTTTTGAACGTTTTTTCCTCAATTCCAGGTTCCTGTATCTTAGGGCTCGGCAGAGCCGCTCCGCCATGAATGCGCTTTAATAATTGACGTTCTTCAAGGTCGATCAAATCACGCCTAACTGTTGATTCCGAAGCTTCAAGGAGTTCAACCAATTCCTGCAGCTTCACGACGCCGCGTTCTTGCAAGCGCTCTAAAATGATTCGGTATCTTTCTTCCGTCAGCATAATCGAATCCCCCCTCAAAGCTTATACTACCATAATCATTCCAAAAAACAATCTAAAACTTTCAAAATCATTCATAATCATTCAGGAAAGCTATGAATCATTTACCATATCGCATCATTTTCATTCGGCATTTTTTGCTTGTTCATGACAGTTTACCCATTATCAAGCCGGCAAGTGTCGAAACATCACATAAACGTTTGTAACCTGCCACCTCTACACTATATACTGGTAAATAGGAAACTCTCACAGTATAGAAGAGGTGACATGAATGGACCAATTGAAAGAAGCCTATGAGCGAATGGGTCTGCCGGAGGATGCAACCAAGAAACAGCTCGACGACCGGTATACGCTGCTCATGCGCCAAACCCGCTCACATCAAAGGCGGGAGCCGGACCGGGCGGAGGAGATCGAAGCCGAGTTTGCCGAAATCACCAAAGCCTATAAATTCATCCTTGAAGAAGAGAACCGTAAAGCTTTGGAAGAGATGAATCAGAAACGGTACGGCAAATATAAAAGGTTTGCCGGGACAGCGGAGAAAACCGATCATTTCTTCCGTTATTATAAATTTCATGTGCTCGGCGGAATTGCTCTAGTCGGCGTACTCATTTATATCGTGATCAGCATTTTCAACCATCAGGCCGAGAAAGAACGGTTGGCCAATCTGCCCCCGGTTGATCTGGAAGTCATGTTCCTCGGATCTTATATGAATCAGGATGGAGGACAGGACCTCAAGCCGATCGAAGACGCGATTCTGGCGCAATTCCCCGATTGGAAACGCGTAACCGTTAACATTAACTATGTACCGCCTCTGGATTCCAACAATCCGCAGGATGCAGCCATGCTGCAAAAGGCACTGCTTGTCCTGTCAACCGAGCGACCGGACCTGTACATTATGGATCAGACCGCCTTTGATTGGATTGGCAATCAAGGGATGGTACGTCCGCTCGAAGCGGACGTTGAAGGCGAGCTGAAGGAACTGCTCACACCGGAGATGCTGGTCAAGGGAAAAAATGAGGAAGACGGTTCGGAGCATGTGTATGCCGTGGATATTATGGGCAGCCCGCTTGGCGAAGAACTGCCTGTCCTTAAGAAAGAAATGTTTGCGGGCATTCGTGAAGGCACGGAACGGGACGCAAATGCATTGCGCTTTATTAAGCAATATTTGGAGACGTCCAAGTAATGAATGCGCCCATCCGATATGAATAACAAAACAGCCTCGCTGCTTAGCCATATGGCCAAACAGCGGAGGCTGTTTTTATATGCCTTATTGATTAACGATCGAGCTCAAGGATGTAAAGGCATGCGTGGCAAACCCCTCGGAAGGTTCACGGTGAGGGTTATTTACGCGGAAAATATAGCCCTGTCCGTCAATCTCATCCACAATGTACATCTTGGTCAGGTTCTCGCCTTCGCCTATCATATACACGGACGCATCCTCCATGCCCTTATGCTTCTCATGGTCGTCAGCTTCACGAACTTTACCTGTCTCGGCAAGCTCTTTCTCCGCTTCCATCTTGAGTTCATCCCCGTTATAATCCGAAGGCAGCTTCGTAATCTCGACATAATAATCTTGATCCACATTCATGGTCAGCTTGTTGGTCTTTGCATCAAAGGAAAAGATATCAAAAATATAGAGCGCGTAGCCGTCACCCTGGGCCAGTTTAGCTGTTTTGGTCTCTTTCATGCCCTCCAGCTCAAGTTCAAAATCTTTGGTTGCAGGCAGCTGCGCGTTCTCTGGACCCGTGCCCCCGCCTCCCTCTTCCACCGTCAGCTTGGTGAGGATCAGCTGTTTCAATTCTTCTTCGCCCTCAATGGGCTGCTCCCAATACTCATACGAGACGGACTCATCTCCCTGAAGCTTGGATATGACTTGGTCCATACCTTCGCCCAGCCGGAACGCGGTAGGGCCATCTGCTGTTTCAATTTCAACGGAATTGTTATCGATTTGACCTACATAGGTACCGGTTCCCTGCTTGATCTCGACCTTCGGCTCTTCGACGGGTTCAGCCGGTTCCTTGACATCATCCTCTACCGGATTCGGATCAACTGGCGGCTGAGAAGTCGGGTCTTCGCCGCCGCATGCCGTAATTGCCATGAGCAGCATAGCTGCGGCAGCTGCTGCGATGATTTTGCTCAAATGCTTTCGCTTTGCCATAAAACCACCTCCATTATAATTAACGGGAAACCTATGGAATATGTTGCACAATCACCGCCTTTTTGGAGTATGCTCACAGCACTCGCCCCAAAACGACAAGAGCATTCCCTTTTCTCATCAAACAAGGTATTCTAGTAGTACAAGATTCAATTAGTTGATAAAGGGAGATGTTCATGTCTGGTAAAATTAGAATTTTTGCTGACAGTACTTGCGACTTACCACCTTCATGGATAGAAGAATATCATATCGGCATCGTTCCGCTCTACGTCGTATTCGGAGAACAATCCTTTCGCGACGGAGTCGACATTACGCCGGAACAGCTATACGCCAAAGTCGATCAGATCGGCAGCCTTCCCAAAACAGCGGCACCTTCTCCGTCCGACTTTATTGCAGCCTTCACGCCTTCTATTGAGCAAGGCGAGGATATCCTGTTCCTCAGCATTTCGTCAGAGCTTTCTTCCACATACCAAAATGCGTTGATAGCCGCAGGTGAGCTGCCCGAGGGCCGGGTTACCGTGTTTGATTCACGCAATCTTTCCTCCGGTATCGGACTGCTTGTTATGAAGGCTGTTCACGCGGCCAATGAAGGTTCATCCATACCGCAAATTGTGGAGCTATTAAGCCGTACCGTAAATGAAGTGGAATGCGAATTCGTTGTCGATACGCTGGATTACTTGTATAAAGGCGGACGCTGTTCCGGCATGCAAAACATCATTGGCAGCCTGCTGAAAATCCGTCCGGTTATCAAAGTCGTGGACGGCGGTATGATCCCCGCTTACAAGGTACGCGGCAAAAAAGAGAAGGCGCTGGAGCAAATGATCCAGAATGCGCTGACTCAAGTGGATAAGATGGACAATGATTTGATCGTTGTTGTACATACCATGGCCGAAGAGGAAGCCCGCTTCCTGCAGAAGGAGCTGCAGGAGAAAACAGGCGCACGGCAGGTTAGCATTTCTACGGCGGGCTGCGTCATTTGCAGCCACTGCGGTCCTCAAACCGTCGGACTCATGTATACCAAGAAGCCTTCATAATATCCTTCTTTCGAAAAAGACAGTCCTGCCATGTAACGTTCTGCCGCAGGACTGTTTTTCTGTACTCAAGCCTGCCCACCGGGCGCTTAGGACCTTATTACACGGGCTGACTATTGGCTAAACATGTCATCCTAGACTAAAGTCTAGGTGAAACATTCCCCGAAGGACCGAGGACATCCCCATCCATTGCATGGTATTCTTGGATTAATCAATCTACAAAAGGAAAGGAACGAAGTTTGTATGACGAAACGTACAATCTTGGCACCGCTGCTCATCCTGCTCGGCGCATACTTGCTCTTAAACCAAGGCGGATCCGTAGGCGCCGGTTCCATCTTCGCCACATTCTGGCCTACCTTGTTCGTGATCCCGTTAGGCCTGTTTTTTCACTGGATGTACTTCTCGCTGGTTGGACGACAGGGCATCGGACTGTTGATACCGGGCGGCATTCTGCTCACAGCCGGTATTGTCAGCCAAATCGCTTCCTTGTTCGACTCATGGGGTTCAATGTGGCCCGGCTTTATCCTGGCCGTTGCGGCAGGGCTGTTCGAGTTTTACTGGTTCGGATCGCGTAACAAGTGGCTGCTCATCCCGATTAACATTCTGACCGTATTGTCGCTGCTGTTCTTCGTGGTATTCTCTATCGGACCCGTGCTGAATTACCTGTCCGTCGTGCAGCCTGTTATTGCCGTAGTGCTTGTGCTTGGCGGAGCTTGGCTGATGCTCGGACGGAAGAGACACGGTTAAGCATCCGCTGCGCTAAACCGTTAACAACGCATAAAGGCACGCCGAAGGTTAGTTAACCTTTGGCGTGCCTTTATGTTATAGATGCCCTGCATATGCATTAAGAAGATGCAGCGGCAGCTAACGTTTCACTGCTTTGAAACAGATGATGAACGCTGCGGATATAACGGACGGTTCGAGTGCCGGAGTACATCATGACGGAATGCGTTTCAGCCCGCTGACCCGGCATATACTTCACGCCGCGCAGGAAATCGCCAGCCGTCACGCCGGTTGCCACGAATAATACGCCTTCGCGGCCTACCATATCCTCCATGGTCAGCAGCTGCTCGGGATGCTCCAACCCCATATCCTGGCATCTGATAAAATCCTCCGGTGTTTCCGGTATAAGCCGTCCCTGGATTTCTCCGCCCAGACATTTCAAAGCGGCGGCGGCGAGAACGCCTTCCGGAGCTCCTCCAGAGCCCACATAGAGATCGACCTCACTGTCCGTGCAGGTCTCGATCGCACCCATGACATCCCCGTGGCTCAGCAGTTTGATCCTTACCCCGGACTCTCGCAAAGCCTTAATCATCGCGTTGTGTCGCTCACGATCGAGAATGGATACCGTCATCTCCGACAATGGTTTTGATAAGATCTCCGATGCTTTTCGAAGGGTTACTTCAATCGGATCATTCAAACTCAGCTTGCCCGCAAGCTCGGGTCCAACCGCGAGCTTATGCATGTAGATATCGGGCGCATGCAGAAGGGTGCCTCGGGGAGCTGCGGCAATCACGGACAACGCGTTGTTCAGCCCGCTGGCCACCGTTTCCGTTCCTTCAAGCGGATCCACCGCCACGTCCATCTTCGGACCTTTGCGGTTCCCAACGCGCTCTCCAATATAGAGCATGGGAGCTTCATCCATCTCGCCTTCCCCTATGACAACGACCCCATCCATCGCTGCGGAATCAAAATGCTTGCGCATGGCAACCGTCGCGGCTTCATCAGCACTGTTCTTGTCACCTCTTCCTGTCCACCGGGCGGATTGCAGTGCCGCTTCCTCCGTTACTCTTACAAGCTCCAATGCTAATGAACTCTCCATGAATGAATCCCTCCTTCTGCTTTTTTCCTTACCGGTGCAGCTTATTTCAGATAATTCATGATCAGTCCTGCGGATTCCTCAATCGCCTTATCCGTGACATCAATGACCGGACATCCGAGCTCCGCATACAGCGACAGGGCGTAATCCAACTCCTCCTGTATCCGCTCAAGGGCTGCATACTGCACCTGATGCGGCAGTCCCATGACCTTTAAGCGCTCGCTGCGGATTTTGAGAAGATGCTCCGGCTCGATCGTAAGTCCGATAATTGTGCCGTTCGTGACTTCTCTGAGCTGCGACGGCGGAGACATCTCCGGCACGATCGGAAAATTGACCGTTTTGTAGCCTTTATGAGCGAGAAACATCGATAGCGGGGTCTTGGAAATTCGGGATACGCCCAGCAAGATGATGTCCGCCTTCAAAATGGCGCTAACGTCCTTGCCATCGTCATATTGGACAGCGAATTCCATCGCGTCGACTCTCCGGAAATAGCTGTCGTCCAAGCGATGCAGCAGTCCCGGCAGTCGTTTGGGATAGTCGTTGAACGTATCGGCAAATGCCTGCATCATCGGCCCCATAATATCCACCGTACGAATGTTGAGCCGCACAGCTTCCTCCCGCATGACCTCGCGAAGCTCCGGCTGCACAAGCGTGTAGGCCACAAAGCCTCCGCGCCGCGCCACCTCCTCCATCAATTCGGTCAATTCATCCTCGTCGCGAACGTTCATATAACGTTTAATCTCTGTATTCGGAAGCTCGAACTGGCGTAGTGTAGCTTGCACAACCGCTTCAGCCGTCTCCCCAATGGAGTCCGAACAGATTGCTATGAAATGAGTTAATGCCTGATTCATCCGATTCCTCCCATTATTCCTCGGCTACCATGTCGAGCAGCATTTTGATAATATTCGTTTTTGTAATCCGACCCACAACCTTCCAGTGTTCCCCCGGCTTCCCCGTGGTGGATGGAACAACAACCGGCAGGCTATCGATTTGATGATTGATGATTTTTCGTGCGGCATCCAGTACCGTATCTTCCGGCTGCACCGTTGTCACGTTAGCCCGGCGGGTCATGATCAGGCTTACCGGCATGGAGGATGCCGTCGGGTTGCCAAGCGTTACCTTTAGCAGATCCTTGCGGGACACAATCCCGGCCAGATGGCCGTCGACATCGGTAACGATCAGATTCCCCACGTTCTCCAGAAACAAGGATACAACGGCTTCATGGATCGTCGTGGTCTCACGCACAATAACCGGAACACCGTGCAGATCGCCAACCTTCATTTTGAGAAGGCGAAACTTCTCCTCCCGGTCGCGCGTACCCCGCTTTCCCAGAAAGTACCCCACCTTAGGCTTGGCATCAATATAATCCAGAACCACCAGTTTGGATAAATCGGTACGAAGGGTGGCTCGGCTGACATTCAGCATCTCCGCAATCTGATCTCCTGTAATGGGTGCATGTTTTTTTACGATATCGACGATATCCTGCTGCCTTGTCGTCAGTTCGATAGTGATCCCTCCTGCGTGCATTTCCTCTACTTGCCGATATAATACGTCATATATAATATATATGCAACATATTTTCGTTCAAAAATGCATAATTAGGTATCAATCATTTTTTTAACCCCTATCAGAAAAGGTTATAAATCCACATAATTCCACTAAAAAAGCATGCTTCAGGAGGTTTCCTCCCGATAAGCATGCTTTGTTTACATTCGGTCTAATCATCACCATCGTTTAATCTTGAGGGTCTGTGCCTTTGCATTCCCCTTTTCCACAATATCCATAAATGATCTTCACTCCGTCGGTTGGAATCGTATCCACCATTTCATCACATCTGGAGCATATAATCAGGCCCCATTCCTCGTTCGCCTTGCCTTTCGCTGCCTCCGGACTTGTTAACGCTTTCATAACATTTCCTCCTCATGTTTTTTCACTTTGCTGCAAGGCAGTTTACGCTTTGTTATCAAGGGGGTAACTCGATTCTCCACATCATGCCAAAGACCGCTAACCAACCGTTTCGTTTCCCACATCCCTTTATTTTCCACTATATTCTTAATGTATTGGGTAAGAAATGAAGATATGAGTAAATCATGATTAATGTAACAAAAAACATGTTAAGTAATATGTATGTCATCATGTTTCCTGTGAAGATAAGGGATGGGGATACCCTTAATTTGGCATGATATGATAATATATACTTCAGATTTATAGAAATCGACATTATAGACGGAGGGTTTGGATTGAAGAACACATGGCAGCTCATTAAGAAAGGAAATACCTCATCCGCCATTGCGGCACTGGGCAACACGGGATTGGCCATAATCAAGGGGATTGCGGCGTCTGTCAGCGGCAGCGGTACGATGTTTGCATCCGCCATGCACTCGGTGGCCGATGCGGTAAACCAGGGGTTTGTATTCGTAGGCAGCGTGCTGGCCGAGCGGAAGCCGACCAAGAAGTTCCCCACCGGATTCGGCAGGGTCATTAATCTGGTCTGCATGGTCGCGGTGATCGTGGTTACCATCATGGCCTACGAAACGATCCTGAAAGGCTTAAAGCTGTTAAAACATCCGGAAGAAGCCACGAATTTCTGGCTTAATTTCATTGTGCTGGCCATTGCCGTTATCATTGATGGCTCCATTCTGATGAAAGCCATGAAAGAGATAATGAAGGAAACCCGCGTTCAAGCATCCGGCCTTGCCCTGCTGCCAGCGGCTTTCAAAAATGCCGGCCGCGCCGCCCCGCCTACACGGCTTGTGTTCTATGAAGACATCGTTGCTACGCTGGGCGCCCTCTTTGCTCTGGTTGCCATTATATTCGCACATTTCTTCAACTTCCTCATCCTGGATGGAATCGCCACGATCCTCATCGGCTGTCTGATGGTAGGCGTCGCCTTTAAGGTTGGATATGACAATATGGTCGGCTTAATCGGAGTCGCCGCTCCGAATGAAGTGGAAGAGAAGATCTCCCAGATCATTCTCGGCGATCCGGATGTCCGCGATATCAATCGTCTTCGTATCCTGCAGGAAGGCCGGAACTATCATGTGGAGGCCTACATTGAGCTGAAGAAAGGGATGAGCCTGGCCGAGGCCGGCCATTCCAAAATGAGAATCAACGCCCTGCTGACCCAGGATCCAAACATCTCGGATGTGACCTTGGGCATCCTGGAGGACGATGGAATCAAGCTTTGGAATCCGAGCGAGAATCTGGATAACTAAACGGGAAAGAGGCATACCTCAGAGTCCGATGGACCTTAAGGTATGCCTCTTTTTTCATACGACTCTTACTGATTGCGCTTCAGGAATTCGACCATCCGCGCATAAGCGATTTTCTCGTTGGCCTTCTTCGTAATGCCATGTCCCTCGTCTTCAAACACGAGATACTCTACGTCACGGCCCTTCGCCCTCAAGGCTTCCACGATTTGGTCAGATTCCTCTTTGACGACACGCGGATCGTTAGCCCCCTGGATGATCAGCATCGGGTTCACCATCCCATCCAGATATGTAATCGGCGAGTCCTTGATAAAGCGATCTTTATCCCGTTCCGGATCGCCTATCCAGCGCTCCATAATCGGCTTCCAGTGCTCCGGTACCGAATGGTAGAAGGTAAACAGGTTGCTGACGCCAACAATATCAATGGCCGCTTTGAAATACTCCGGATTACGCCCTGCCAGCAGCAGAGTCATATAACCGCCATAGCTGCCGCCCATCACGAAGAGCTTCTCACGGCTCGAGATGCCTTGCTCAAACAGCCAATCCATGCCTGCCAAGCAGTCCTTGCGCGGTCCCTCGCCCCAATCCTGTTCCACCAATTTCACGAAGGAGCTGCCGTAACCAGTGCTTCCCCGGAAGTTCGGACAGAAGATGTGATACCCTTTGGCCAGGATATACTGGAACATGGAGCGGAACTGCTTGCGCTCCGAGGCTTGCGGGCCGCCATGCGGCCAAAATACCGTATAACCGTTCGCCACGTGATCTTTGGCGCGGAACAGGAGCGCTTCAATCTCCATGCCGTCAAAAGATGGATACGTCACAACCTCCGGTGTCACCATGTCCTCGTCGGTTAATCCTGTCAGGACGTTTTTCGTGATCATGCTCCATGCGCCATCCGCATAGCGGTAAATGTTAAGCGGCTTCACGGCGCCGCGGGCGAGCAGGTACAGATTGCCGGACTTTGTCACGTTCAACTGCTCCACGATGTTCGATGGGAGAGGAATGGCAGTTAACTCACCACTGTCGAGCGAATAGGCATACAGTCGATCCTCCACCCCTTTTTCCGTAACAATGTAGAGGGTTTGTGAATCCTTATGGTAGCGCAAGAGCTGAATGCTCTCCCGGTCGATGCGGCACAGCGGTTCAAACTTCTGCTGCGGGATGTCGTAACGGGCCACGTAAGAAAATTCGGATTCAAAGTCTGTTGCAAAAATGACCTGGTCATTGCCGGCAAACAGCACATCCCCCGAAATATGCACCTGTTCCGGCGACGGCGTCAGGCACAGCGGCTCTTCGCCCTCTCGCTTCACGTAACTAACATAGTAGGTGTTGGCATACACTTTCGTATACGCGATGGTTCTCTCGTCGGGGCTCACAGCACACATTTCGGTCGACGTCACCTCGCCTTCATGCAGCAAATGATCCTCCTTGGTGTCCAGATGATATACGCGCGAATTCAGGAAGGACGGATTCCCCTTCGACGTAACGTAATACAGTCGCTTGCCGTCCTCCGATAGATGCACAAAATAATGTTTGTCATCCGCATCCGCCCCTTCGAACAAAGGCATCGGCTCGCCGCCGTTCCAGGGCAGCGCATGAAACTGATAATTCTCATTCCCGTCACGGTCAAACGCCGTTAAGATATGCCGCCCTTCCGGGTCCAGCTTGATAAAGCTTGCGATCTGGTCATTGTATGTAAGCGGGTATGGGTAGGATGTCTCCCCTTCTAACTCCATGGCCCATAAATTGAATTTTCCGTTTAGACTGCTGCTGAATACAAGCCGTGATTCGTCTGCACTGATTCCGAAGGTACGAATGCCATACGTTTGAAAAAATTGCTCCACATCGGGTTTAGGAAATTCGATCATTCATTTGCCTCCCTGACCTCATCTTATTATCCATCGGTAAATAAATGGAGAAGTTTGCCAAACCGCTGGATTATTCCCATTATAACGCAAAGCATCGTAAGGGTCACCGTTACATAGTCGGGCAGCTTGCTAAGTCTGCAGACCGAGAGGATGTACAATTTTTGACAGGGGCCTGTATATATTCCCGGCGTCCCTCTTCTGCCCGCATATCTGCAGCAAGATCCCATATAAATGATAAGAACCATGTTTTTAATGACGAAGGGGGGATTCTCGTGCACCAAGACGAGATCGCGGAACTGGAACGTTCCATTGCGGAGATTACCGAGATCGCTACAGGCTTTGGCCTTGATTTTTACCCTATGCGATATGAGATCTGCCCGGCAGACATCATATACACCTTCGGCGCCTACGGCATGCCTACCCGGTTCAGCCACTGGAGCTTCGGAAAAACCTTCAATAAAATGAAGATGCAGTACGACTTCGGCCTTAGCAAGATCTACGAGCTCGTGATCAACTCCAATCCGTGTTATGCGTTTCTCCTGGACGGCAACTCCCTGATTCAGAATAAACTCATTGTCGCCCATGTCCTTGCACACTGCGACTTCTTTAAAAACAACGCCCGCTTCTCCGTCTCCAACCGCAATATGGTCGAGAGCATGTCGGCTACTGCCGAGCGCATCTCCCGTTATGAGATTGAGCATGGCACGGAGGCGGTTGAGCAGTTTATCGACGCGGTGCTGGCGATTCAAGAGCATGTGGATCCGCATATCGTGAGGCCCGATAAACTGGATAAGCAGCGGTACACCGCACGGCGGATGCAGGAGCAGAAAGAGGAAGCCAAGCGGCAAAAGCCTCCCGGCCGGTACGACGATTTATGGGATATGGACGAAGACGGCGAAGACAAAGCCGACAAATCGCCGGCAGCACCTAAACGCTTCCCGCCCGAGCCGGAGAAAGATATCATGTGGTTTATTCAGGAGCACTCCGACATTCTGGAGGATTGGCAGCGGGACATTATGAGCATGCTGCGGGAGGAGATGCTGTACTTCTGGCCGCAGATGGAAACCAAAATCATGAACGAAGGCTGGGCTTCGTACTGGCATCAGCGTATTCTGCGGGAGATGGACCTGACCAGCGAGGAAACGGTGGAATTCGCCAAGCTTAATGCCTCGGTTGTGCAGCCGTCGCGCCACAGCCTGAACCCCTACTACCTTGGGCTGAAAATCTTCGAGGATATCGAACGCCGCTGGGACCGGGATAAGATGTTTGATGTCCGTGAATACGACTCCGATATCTCCTTCCTGCGCAATTATTTGACAAAGGAATTGGTGGAGGATCTGGACCTCTATGTCTTTGAGAAAAAAGGACCGGAGTGGAAAATCACCGATAAGGCGTGGGAAAATATCCGCGACCAGCTGGTCGTCTCCCGCGTAAACGGCGGCTCGCCGTTTCTCGTGGTAACCGATGGCGATCATCTCCGCTCCGGCGAACTGATGATCAAGCATCTGTACGAGGGCATTGAGCTTGACCTGAAATATATGGAGCGGACCATTCCCTATGTTTACCGGCTCTGGGGCAAACCCGTGCATCTGCATAGCATGATCGAGGGCAAACCGATCCTGTTCTCCTATGACGGCAAGAAGCTGCATCGGCGATTTATTTAACCACGCTTGAAAAACAAATATGGCGCCATATAACAGCAGCACCCGCGAAGGGTAAGTTTCCTCCTTCGCGGGTGCTGCTGTTCATTTCATATAGCGCACACATCATCTGTTCGCTCTCGGATCCCTGTTATACACTTACCTTCTCGGATACGTTTTCCTCCTGGACATCGTGCTTCTGAACATCATATTCATGCTGAAGCGATTCCAAATCATCGGCCAGCTTTTCCATCATTTTCACAAAAGCAGCCAATTCCTGCGAGCTTGCCGCCTGATTACGTGCGTTCATGGACGTTTTTTCCGATTCCTGCTCTACAAGACCCAGCTTGCGAATAATGCCGCTAACCTTGTCCTGAATCTCATCCATCGCCTTCTTGGAGTTGGTGGCCAGCTTTCGAACTTCGCCGGCAACCACCTCGAAGCCTCTGCCTAACTCCCCGGCATGAGCAGCCTCAATCGCCGCATTCAGACCGAGCAAGTGGCTCTGATCCGAGATTTCCCTAATCAAGCTGCCCATCTGCTCAATATGTAGAATTTCCTCGCCGAGCTCGGAAGTCAGCGAATGCGCTTTATCTTGGGCTTCTGCAGTTTTGATTGCATTGTCTGCCATTAAGGCTGCGCTTTGATCCAGCTCCACGATCATGGCAGTTAATTCTTGAACTGCATTTGTAATCGCTTCCAACATTCGTTGTTGATCCGATACCAAATGGTTGATCTTCTCTTTCTCTTTCATTTCGTAAGCTTCCAGGACGAGCTGGGAGTCCAAATTAAACATCTTGCTCAGCGCATGCACCACGTGGATCCACTGATCCGGTACGATTTGCTTCAGTAAATCGGTGGCAATGTCCAGATAAACCATGTAACTTCCAAGATAATAATCTGTTTTCAGGCCGATTCTGGAGTGAACTTGTCCGATCTTAATCCGTTCGGCAATATAAGCATCGTCCACTCTCCCTGCCGCAAGCGACATCCAGTATACCCGCTGGGTCTCCTTAAGCCGCTCCACGTTCGAGGTACGCTCGATAATCTGCATCAGGTGCGGCTGCGTCCCGATCTGCGCGTAAAACCGGTTAACGACCTCTTCAACTACCTTCGCAAACACGTCACGATGATTGGCCAGCAGCTCCAACCCTTGTTCATCCAATCCGATATACTCCAACTGTTGGCGTCTTTTCGGGGAAACATCAATCATTTCGAAAAATCCACTCCTAAATAGCGTGATCCATATCACAGGTTCAAGTACTTAGGGTCCATTATAGACTATATTTACCATACAGACATAATGCCAAAGTCCTAATTGTGTGTATATTTGCACCGACAAACCGGGCCATTTCATCCCAAAACATGAGAAACCACCCGAATTCACAGATGGTTTCTCATGGCATTCCATTCTTCTATTCGTTATTACCGATTCAACAGACTGCCCACATAACGCAGCAGCTCGTTCGCGCATACCGGGCAGTACCCATGCTCTTCGATCAGTCTGGAGCTAACCTCGTTGATCCGTTTCAACTGCACGGCATCCGGCGTTTTGGTCGAGGTCGTAATCTTGACGATATCCTTCAGGTCGGTGAACAGCTTCTTCTCAATCGCCTCGCGCAGGCGCTCATGATTGTTATACTCGAACTTTTTGCCCTTCCGGGAATAAGCCGAGATGCGTATCATGATTTCCTCCCGGAAAGCCTTCTTTGCGTTTTCCGAGACACCGATCTGCTCCTCGATCGAACGCATCAATCTTTCGTCCGGATCCATCTCCTCATCGGTTAACGGATCGCGGATTTTCGTCCAGTTGCAGAATGCCTCGATGTTATCCAAATAATTCTCGAACAGCGTCTTGGCCGACTCCTCAAAGGAATACACAAAGGCTTTCTGGACTTCCTTCTTCGCCAGATCATCATACTCCTTGCGTGCGGCAGCGATAAAATTCAGATAACGCTCCCGCTCTTCCTTGGCAATCGAAGCGTGCTGATCCAGCCCATCCTTAATGGCCCGCAGCATATCCAGCGCGTTAATGCACTGAAGATCCTGCTTAATCAAAGCACTGGATATCCGGTTAATGACATATCGCGGATCTATCCCGGACATGCCTTCTTCCAGATACTCATTCTGCATTTCTTTCAGGTCCGCTTCTTTATATCCTTCGACTTCCACCCCGTCGTACATGCGCATCTTCTTGATCAGATCCATCCCTTGCTTCTTCGTTTCCTTCAGGCGCGTCAAAACGGAGAATATCGCGGCAGAACGAAGCGCGTGCGGCGCGATATGGATATGCTTCATATCACTTTGGCCGATCAGCTTCGAGTAGATCTTCTCCTCGTCGCTGACTCTCAGGTTATACGGAATCGGCATGACAATCATTCGGGATTGCAGCGCCTCATTTTTCTTATTGGCGATAAATGCTTTATACTCGGATTCGTTGGTGTGGGCCACGATCAGTTCATCCGCGCTAATCAGCGCAAACCGACCCGCTTTAAAGTTCCCTTCCTGGGTCAGGGACAGCAAATTCCACAGAAATTTTTCGTCGCATTTCAACATCTCCTGGAACTCCATCAAACCACGGTTGGCTTTGTTTAACTCGCCGTCAAAGCGGTAGGCCCGCGGATCCGATTCCGAGCCGTATTCCGTGATGGTGGAGAAATCGATGCTGCCGGTCAAATCGGCAATATCCTGCGACTTGGGATCCGATGGACTGAACGTACCGATGCCGACCCGGTTCTCCTCGGAAATTAATATCCGCTCGACTTCAACCTTTTCGATATCACCGCCGTACTCGGTCTTAAGCCGAAGCTGGCAGGCCGGGCACAAATTCCCCTCGATTCGGACGCCGAGCTCCTTCTCGATCTCCGGTCTGAGCTCCAGCGGAATCAAATGCAGCGGCTCTTCCTGCATCGGGCAGCCGGCGATCGCGTATACCGCTCCCCGGTCGGTACGGGAATGCTTCTCCAGGCCGCGCTTCAGCAGCGTAACCAGCGTGGATTTCCCGCCGCTGACGGGCCCCATAAGCAGCAGTATGCGCTTGCGAACATCCAGTCTGCGGGCCGCGGAATGGAAATATTCCTCAACGAGTTTCTCAACAGCTCGGTCGAGACCGAAGATTTCCTGTTCAAAAAACTTATATTTTTTCTGGCCCCCGCTCTCTTCGAAACCGTAGGATTCGATCATGTCATATACACGGGCATGTGCCGTCATGGCTGGAGAGGGATCCTTCTTAAGTATTTCAATGTATTCCCTGAATGTGCCGCTCCACGCCAAACGGTCGCCTTCTGCCCGATACGATGCTATGCGTTCGAAAATATCCATTTCGCTACCTCCTATGAGTCTGTTTATGGGGATTGGCTTCCATTCCACAGCGTCATTAGAAAACATTCCATTTTCGAAAAAGTGTATTACATACCTATGCGACTTACTTGGAATAGTTGACCTTATTTTCGAAGTCATGCGCATGCAATTTTATCTAACCACCGGTCCATTCTACACTCGGGTACGCCACGCGAGCCGTCCCCATGCTATACTGAAATTACATTAACTTGACATTAAGCATCTTTCGAATAAAAGGAGAGTCATCATGGCGATAAAGCATGAAGCCGAGCTGTACGCTCCCCTCAAGGCCTTTTTTGAATTGAACGGTTATGAAGTGAAAGGCGAAGTGCGCCACTGTGATCTTGTCGGCATGAAAGAGGGCGCCGATGAACCGCTGATTGTGGAATTGAAAAAAACATTCAATCTGGCCCTTCTGCTCCAGGGTATCGAGCGGTTGAAGCTGACCCCGTACGTTTACCTTGCCGTCGAGAAGAGCCGGGCGAAGAAAGGAGCCGTCAATCAGCGCTGGGCGGAGCTGACGGGGCTCTGCGGACGTTTGGGACTTGGACTCATTACGGTCACCTTTTACAAAACCAAAGCGCCCTTCGTCGAGGTGCTCTGTGAGCCGGAGATGGCCGTGCAGAAGGGTCGGACCGCCATCAGGCGCAAGGAACGCCTGTTGTATGAATTTCGTGAGCGCAGCGGCGATTACAACACGGGCGGGGTGACGAGGGCCAAGCTGGTTACCGCTTATCGCGAGAAAACGCTGCGCGTTGCTGCTGCCATGAATGCGGCGGAAGTGGAGCAGCTGGGCTCGCGCGAACTCCCGGAGGGTCATGAGCGGCAAGAAGGAACTGCCCCTGCGGTGCTCACCGGCATTTCTCCGGCGGCTGTACGGGATCGAAGCGGGGTGGGATCGGCGGCTGACATTCTGCGGCGCAATTACTACGGCTGGTTCCGTCGGGTGAGCCGCGGACGCTACGTGCTGACGCCCGCCGGCGTACAGGCCCTGGCAGATTATGCTTCCGTAGTGAAATCATAGATTTTATATGCAGACCCTCAAGCAAGCAAACATTCGCCCATGAAAAAAAGCTGCTGATTCTATTCCGAACCTGAAATCAGGCTCAATCAGCAGCTTTGCTATGTTATACACGATTTCGCAAAAAGAAACCTTCCACGTCTAATTCCGGGCTGTAAATTCCATCACGGCTTCGCTGATGAGATTCATGCCGAGCAGCAGCTCATCCCGCCCCGGATGCGTAAAATTCAGCCGGATACACTCACGGGTGCGATCTGCTGCCGAGCACATCGAGCCTGGCAGGAATGCAGCTCCTTTTAATAGAGCGGCTCTTAAGAGCGCATCCCCATTCAAGCCCGGAGGCAGCTGTACCCAGAGAAACATCCCCCCGGGAGGCACCGCATACTTTGAATCCTTCCATGCGCTGCGTTTCAGCAGCTCCACCATCAGCTTGAGCCTCGTTGCGTATTCCCGATTGAGCATGGCGATATGATCTTCCAGCTTAAAATGCTTTGATTCCAGCAGATGATGCAGCATCCGCTGGTTCAGCATGCTGGATTGCCAGTCGGCCATCTGCTTCACAGCCGTCATCATCTCAATCAAGCGCCGGTTCCCGGCAGCCCATCCCGTACGCAGCGCCGGCGCTACGGTTTTACTGAACGAGCCCACATACAGAACATGTCCTCCCTGCGGCTCCTCAAGTGAGAAGATGGAAGGAATTCGGGGCTTCGGATTCTTGGCGTCTGCAAAATAAAGATCGCCGTAAGAATCATCCTCCACGATAAGAAGGCCATGCGAGATACACAGCTCCAGCACCTGCTTGCGCCGTTCCAAACTCCACATCACGCCTGTGGGATTGGTAAAATTGGGGGCAGCCATCAGCAGCTTCGGCTTATGCTGCCGGATCATGGCCTCAAGATGCTCCGGCAGCATCCCGTCTTGATCTCCCTCCACAGGCACGATGACGGCACCTTGGAGACGCAGCACCTGGAGCAGTCCCGGTGAGGTTGGATTCTCCACCAGCACCGGATCGCCTGGGTCCACATACACCCGGACCAGCAAATCAATGGCCTGCTGGGTGCCCGTTGTCAGCAGAATATGCTGGGGCTGAACGCTCAGGCCTTTACGCCTGGAAAAGTCCTCGCTCAGCCACTCGCGCAGCGGTCCATAACCTTCTGCCTCACCGTACTGCAGGGCGAGCGGGTCCTCGGAGAGCACCGATGTCGCCGCTTCTGCCAGTGAATGCAAAGGAAATAACTCTTCGGCCGGCAGCTCTTCTGCCAAGGAAATAAAAGAATCCCGCTTCGCAAGTTCCCTGATATCGCGCAGCGGGGATGACAAAAGGGTCTGTGCACGGGAAGCAAAGGAATACTGCATGGAAGTCCCTCCTCTAACCGTTATCAAAACCTCGGTTTTGTATTCAGGAGCCTCTTAACAACCTCTAAAAGGTATTCCTGATATGTATATATTATACCTTAATCCTGCATTAGGCATATATTTGCCTGCCTTGGCGGGTATACAGCGCATACTTCTCGATCGCCTGCGCACGGGTGGATACCCCGAGCTTCACATAAATTTTGCGGAGGTAATTGTCAATCGAGCGGCGGCTCACTTGAATTTCCATGGCGATTTTGTCGTATGTAATGCCCTGGACGATCCGTTCCATTATAAAAGCCTCCGTTTCGGAGAGCTGGAGTCCGCCTTCGTTCATTGCAGAGGCCGTTAACGGCCAGATGCCTTGCCTTACCCAGTCGAGCGGCAGCGAGGCAACACCTTCCCGGAGTCCGGTAATCATATGTATGAGCTGAAATGTGGATGCCTGCTTGGACAATAGGCCGCTAGCACCGCGACTGATCAAGGATTGCAGCAAAGGAAGGCCATCATTGTCGGTCATAATGACGACATGGGTCTTCGGGGACAGCTGCTTCATCTGCTCCAATACGGCTTCCGAGGTATGTTCCGACAAATGATAATCCAATAGTACCAAGTCAGGAAGCAAATCCCCGACCATTCGAAGCCCTTCTGAATCCGAGGAGGTCATTCCCTCCACGAGCAGATCCTGCTGCTCTTCCAAAATCAATTTTGTTCCCAGCATGCTTGTAGGTTGACTGCCAACGATAACTACCCGCCAACACTGATTCATTTTCTAATAGACCTCCTGTATCAACAATCTTGAATCTCTAGTATCTCTATTAAGTAAGCGCCGTCAATTTCTTACATATCCGGTATTGCGAATCCCCGTTGTTTGCAGATATGGATAGACGCAATTCGGAGCCGTTATTCGTATAGAAAAAAGGTTAATTAATCCTATAGGCGCAGGGCCTTTGACGGTATGCATGGCGAATGTCTTATATGTATCCTATTTGATAATCAAATCTATACAGATTGTATCCCACTCTATCTTTCTAGGCAATCTATTTTTCATAAAAACAAGTGCTATTGGTTCGTCTTTGCGAAAGTAATTCTGACATGTTAGAATGAAATTTGGAAAAAATGATAGTTTTTGAGGGGTGATGAAATGCCAATGTTGGAGCAGGAACACAATACCCCCTATAAATCCCGTGAGGAAGTGCAGCAAAAGGGGCCATCCACCAAATGGTTCTGGGTATTTTGGATTGTTCTCATCGGGCTGGGTACCACCGCAGCCTACCTATATAGCAATCACTTGAAGGAGCAAGTCGTGGTGCAGCTGCAGCAGGATACGCGCCAGGAGATGGCGTCATTCAAAGCAGAGTACGACCAAAGGTTTAACGAGCTGGTTCAGGAAATGGACGAAATGCAGAGCAAGGTTCAGTCGTTTAATGAGCTGCTGACCTTTACCAAGGATCAGGCTAGCGGCAAAACAGACAACAGCAACAAGCTGTACAGTCAACTAAGCCAAGTTGAGAAACAGCTGAAGGAGCTGGAACGCAAGATGGAGCTGCTGAAGTGAGAAAACTGAAGTATATCCGTCCCAAGCAGTTAAACCGTACGTTTATGCTGGCCATTGCACCTTTTATCGGAATGCTGCTGTGTATGTGGTTAATCACGGAACCGCCGCGTCTGTCGCACGAAACCGCGGAGTACATACCATCCGGCAGCATATCGGAACAGTCAGCCGTTATTAAACAGGATTTGGATCAAGCTGCCGTCTCTGCGGAGCAGACGATATCCTCCATTGAAAAAACGGCCAAGCTCTATCGGCAGACAACCGCCACAGTAGGAACCATTCTGCAAACAGCGGAATCGCAAGCCGCGCGCCCGGAGCAAATCTATAATCGCCGGATCACCACCAAACTGGGTGTCCCTATTGAAACGGTCAACAGTGACCGGATTCGAATTGAGTTGTACAAGATCAATCCCGGCACCTATCACGGGTATGCGATGAAGGTCAAACTGAAAGACCCCTCCGCGATGAAAATGTCGCTTGGAAGCGAAAGCGGCAGACCCGGGTCCGTCGAAACCACCATGCGTGCCGTAAGCAGGCATGGTGCGGTTGCGGGAATTAATGCCGGTGGATACGCTGACGGGAACGGGGGCAGACATCCGCTGAGCACGACCTATTATGATGGCAAATACGTCTCGGGGTTTCAACCGAGCTTTAAGGATCTTGCCTTTGTCGGCATGAGCAAATCCGGCAAGCTGATCGGTGGCAAGTTCTACAGTCAGAGCGAGCTTGACCGGCTTGACCCTATGTTCGGTGCTACCTTTGTACCCGTGCTGCTCAAAAACGGCAGCAAAACGACAATACCCGAGAAATGGAGAACAACTCCCGGCAGGGCACCGCGTACCGTCATCGGCAATTACAAGGACGATCAGCTGCTCATTCTGGTTACCGAAGGATATGATGAGAAGGGCAAATCGGGAGCCACGCTGCAGGAGCTGCAGAACAAGCTTAAAAAGTTGGGCGTGATTGACGCTTATAATCTGGATGGCGGCGGGTCCGCATCCCTAATCCTAAACGGCCGCGTCGTGAACAAACCGTCGGACGGAAGTCTGCGGCCGGTACCCACGCACTTCTTATTTTTCAAATAATGGAGCCGGCTTGATATTCTCGTTTATTTTTTTGCCCAAGGTGGTTATAATAAAGAGTAGCTTAGCAGGAGGTGGCAAGGATGTCTTTCTCATTAACATTTTGGATCGTCATGCTCGTATTCGCCCTTTATATGGTTGGCATTTGGACCGCGTCATACAATGATGATAAAACCAAAGGCCTGTAAGGCGTCTCCCTCGTATATCGGGGGAGTTTTATTTTTTTGAGGGACAAAAAAGGCACCGCTCATTAGCGATGCGCAAAAAGTAATTCGTGTGAGGTACTAGGCATGTTTGGGAAGCTGCTGCATTTCGGACATGCATTGTGAACAGATATAGCGCTCTTTAAACTCGCTTACTCCGTCCATAGAACCACAGAAGACGCATTTCGGACGATAGCGCTCCAATATAATATGGTCCCCCTGTACAAGAATTTCTACGGGATCCCCCTCGTTCATTTGATATCTCTTGCGTAGAGACTTAGGCAGAACGATTCTTCCCAGCTGATCAACTTTACGAACAACACCAGCAGGTTTCATAACGATTGTACACCTCTTTCATTTTCAACAAGTGATTTCTGACACCACAGTTCAGAACTGATAACAAGGGCCTAGTATAATAGTTCGATAAAAAGTTGTCGAATCCTGCTGGAAATTAAGAATTTCTTAGTTTTTTTCAATATCAACTAGGTATACTGGATGATTTTCCCGAAAAAACTCAACGTTTTGCAAAATTTATTCCATACCCGGGAAATCTAATTGACGTAATGCCTCATACACCATAATTGCTGCGGAGTTAGACAGATTCAACGAACGCACCTTATCCGTCATCGGCATGCGAATACAATGCTCGCTATTCGCGGCTAGCAGCTCCAGAGGCAGTCCCTTGGTTTCTTTGCCAAACACCAAAAAATCTCCGTCTTGATATTCGATATCCATATAACGCTTGGTTGCCTTCGTCGTGGCGTAGAAATAGCGTCCTTCGGGATAGAGTGCCTGCAGCTCCTCAAAGGAATCATGATATTCAATATGTACGGCATACCAGTAATCCAGCCCGGCCCGTTTCAAGGTTTTGTCATCGGTATTAAAGCCGAGCGGACGGACCAGGTGCAGATGGGTGCCCGTTGCGGCGCAAGTTCTGGCGATATTGCCCGTGTTGGCTGGAATTTCCGGTTCGACTAGTACGATGTGTAATGCCATGTTGATAAGTCCACCTTTTCATCTGTTTTATTTTTATTTTTATTATAACCGATTCCCTCCCGATTTCCCGGGATATCCAGAAATAACCTTCCGCCAAACCGGCGGAAGGTTATCATTGTGTAATCTTGTATAATATTAGCTGTGACTATTCTTAAACTGCTGCATGAATTCTACCAGCGCCTGAGCGCTCTCATACGGAACGGCGTTATAGACCGAAGCCCGCAAACCGCCGACGCTGCGATGACCCTTCAAGCCGACAAAACCTGCTTGCTCCGAAGCCTTCACGAATTCCTTCTCCAGCTCCTCAGAGGCAAGACGGAACGTAATGTTCATATCGGAACGCACCGCTGCATTCACGCATCCGCGGTAGAAGCCTTCGCTGTTATCGATGGCATCATAGATGAGCGCGGCTTTCTTGCGGTTCATCTCTTGAACGCCTTGCAGTCCGCCCTTCTCCTCAATCCACTTCAGCACTTCGTTGATCATATAGATGCCAAAAGACGGCGGCGTATTGTACAGCGAGTTATTTTTCAAATACGTATTGTAACGGAGCATAGTCGGCAGATGTTTAGGAGAATCTGTAATCATATCCTCTCTGACGATCACAACGGCAACGCCGGACGGCCCCAAGTTCTTCTGGGCACCCGCATAGACCATCGCGAATTGGTTCAAATCGAACGGACGGCTGAGGATATCGCTCGACATATCACAGATAAGCGGCACCGAACCGGTATCCGGGAATTCCTTAAACTGCGTGCCTTCGATCGTTTCATTGGAAGTAAGATGGAGGTAAGCTGCATGATCCGACAGCTTGATGTCTTCAAGACTAGGCAGAGCCATGTACTTGCTCTCCTCAGAAGAGGCTGCCACATGAGTTTCGCCGATCAGCTTGGCTTCTTTAATCGCCTTGTCAGACCAGCTTCCCGTCATTACATAGTTCGCAACCTGGTCTTGTCCCAAGAAGTTCATCGGAATCATCGCAAATTGCGTGCTTGCACCGCCTTGAATGAACAACACCTTGTAGCCGGATGGATTCCCCAGCAGGGACAGCAGGCGCGCCTGCGCTTCGTTATGAACGGCTTCATATACAGCACCGCGATGAGACATTTCCATGATTGACATGCCGGTATCCCCGTAATTGACGAATTCGGCCTGGGCGCGCTCCAACACTTCAAGCGGCAATGCAGCAGGTCCTGCGTTAAAATTGTATGCTCTCTTGCTCAAAAGACTCTCCACCCTTTCTCTACTATGAATGCTAATTAACGCTAATCATAGCAACAATCCCATAGACCTTCAAGTGTAATTATTCACATTAAATTGTTCCGGTTACCAGCAAAAGAATTGATACTTTCTGCTCCAGGATCTCTTTTCTCCGGGTGCCAGGCTTAATCGAATAAACACTTCTGGCGAAATAACGTGGCCGATCCCCCACAGGGCCATATGCGCCACCGTAAAATCGCTGATCTCCCTCACTCCCGCCCTGCTGGCGCTGTGCGTTAGCTGCCAGGAATAAGGATAATCGCTGCCGTTAAAGCCTTGCATTCTCCCATAGAAGGGCTTGTGGGGTCTCTCATTCCAGCATACCTCGCAATCATGAACAGACAGCAGGCCCGAGGTATAATCCGATTCGACCTCCGTAAAACGGACAGGGACAGGCAGCTTGAGCTTATACTCGGGTCCTACCGATTCCTCATTAATCCCTATGAAATTATGAATGTACTCCTCCGTATCTATCCTTTGGCTCCCTTCATTGAAGAGCTCATAATCTATCGTCAACGCCGTGTCCTGAATCGAGATTTTTTTAACGAGCTTTGCCGCATACCCCTTGACGTTCCTAGGATGAATCGTATAGGTGATACTCACGTCATCCGAAGTGATATCCACATCGAAGGGTTCCACCGGATACGTATACTGAAAGTGATACGGGTCCTTGCTGATCCGTTGAAGAAGGCCCACCCCTAATTTAGGAAACCATGCTCCTAATTCGGCCTCTGCATACCCCATACCTTCATGCAGTCCAAACTCGTTGCACAACCCGGAACCGCCCTGAGGGTTAAACCCATCCGCAAACTCATGAACACAGAATGTGTGACTGCTCTCGGTCAATTTGGCCTGGGTAATGAAACCGGTCCGGTCAAAACGCGTGCCTTGGTAACGACCAACCTCCGCTATATCGACTTCCAATTGTCCGTTTGCTAATTGATGTCCCAAAAAAATCGCTCCATTCATGATGAAGAAGCCCCGGCCGACTTGCCTGCCAGGGCTTCCAAAATGTTGTATGCTCGTGTGTCAGGCAAGCTCGACACGAATCCGCTGACACTCGTCATCGGATAACGCGGACAGCAAACTGCGATCCAATTCGGCTGCCCCCGGTTTCTGACTGCGCAGCTGAATCTTCTCACCGTTCAGCGTAACCGATTGAATCGTATAGCTTCCGTAATCCAATCGCTTCGGATTGCTATATACAATCTGAAGCTGTTTACCCGCAAATCGCGTATGCACAACGGCAGTACCATCGGCTCCGAATTGCGAAGGCCTGAGCTTCGGCTCCAAGAGCAGATGTCCCAGTTTTCCTTTCACGCCAAAGACCTCGGTCAGCATGGTAAGCAAAAGCCAGCTTGCCGAACCGGTAAGATAGGGATACATCCCTCTTCCCTTCTCGTTGATGTACTCGGGAATTCCCGGATACATGCGGCTGCGTTCAAAGTCATTGCTCAAATCGTAAATCGATTGTAATACCTCGTATCCCTCTCGGACGAAACCTCTCTTATAAAGAGCGTTAGCGTACATGACGCTCATATGGCTGAACATGGCTCCATTCTCTTTATGCCCGAACGCGAAACCGAATGCCCGCCCCAGATTTTGCTGAATCTCGCCAAAGTTCGTATTCAGACGATAGCCGATGCTCGGATCTTTTAAATACCGATCCACCGACTTCGTAATTTGTCCTACCTGTTCATCGTCCGCAATTCCGCCCATCACAGCAAAGACCTGGCCTGTGAGCGTCATGCGCACGCCAATGGGATGGTCGCCTTCCACGCGCGCTCCGTCATTATTGTAATAACCATTAAACCACGAGTATCCTTCTTGACTCGTAATCCATTCTTTGCTGCGCAAATGCCGGATGATCCAGTCCGCTTTCCGTTTCAAATCCTTCACAACTTCCGCAACGCTAAACTTTCGTTTGTTTCCGGTGACGGAGACTTTAACGGCCTGATAATACTGATCAAGCAGCTCCAGCTTCTCCTGCACATCGTCATAGGAGACGGGAGCCGTTACCGAATCAAGCAGCACGGCCATTTCTTCCGCAATTTCAAGAAACTCCACGCCTTCGCCGTCCTGCCATGCCAGCAGCAGGTCGCCAAGCTGCATCAAATTGCTTGCATAGAACGCAGTAAAGGCTACGCTCTCGCCTCTGTCCGGGGCAAGATCGAGACCATCATTCCAGTCTGCTCCCTCAAGCTTGATGTTATTGTGTTCACCTACATTAAAGAACGGTACCAAATTCTGCAGCAGCATGTGCTCCAGTATCGTACCTTCGTATACCTCACCGTTCACGGTTAAGAGCTGATTCCCATGCTCAGGCAGCCATCCGCTGTCCTTCTCCTTGCACCGACTAACAAATACGTCGCGGAAATAGGTCTGCGGCTGCTTCAGGAAATCCAAATCCCCGCTCTGATCTATATAAAGCAGCGTGGTCATGAATGGCCATGCACCGTGATCCATCCATACGCGCGGTATGTTGTTCCGGTCAGCGATAAACTCACCGGGCTTCGTTCCGATAATCGTGGCATTGCTTCCGTCCATCCGGACACCTGCGTAATTATTGAGCAGCAGATACCGGACCTCGGACGGTTCCATGATCATCAATGCGAGGCAGTCCTGCCATAGGTCACGCCATCCACGCCCTCCGCGGCCATAGTCATGATAAGGAAGAAATGAGTTGCCATATAGGCGCCTCAATATCGGCTGCAAGGTTACCCATTTCATCCACAAGTCCTGCTGCTGATCTCCGGTCTGGAAGGATACCGTATTCAGTTTGTCATTCCAATAGGCTTCATTCTGAGCAAGCAGCCCATCAAAGCGATTCTCCGATAAATACGTTTCAGACAGCCTTTCAGTGTCTGCGCGATCCTCTGAAATAACCATTGCCATGACAAAGACCTTGGATTCACCCGGCAGCAATTGAACCTGCGCAAACCGCAAACCTCCTATAGCCTCGTACCCTTCCACGGAGTCTCCTGCCTGTGCAGTTGCTGGCTTATTGGCAATGACTGCCTCAGGCCAATCGAGCGCGCCGCCTTCCCCGATATATTCCTCGAGCACCGGAAAATAACCGATCGGTTCCACACCGTCCGCTTCCGCCCCCAGCACACTATAGGATACGTGATTGATACGGTGACCCCGCTCGTCAAATGAGAGAGCAGGCTGCACTTCAATCCCTTTACGATGGACAAAGATCCGGTGAAGCAGGGATGTTACGTGACGATGGTCCCTTAAGTCGTCTGCCGAACGGCCATACAGCGGGATCGCCGCGGTAGGGGTCAGTTTTAGCGTCTGCCCGCCTACGTTGGTCAGTTTCACTTTCATTAATTCGATTTTGTCATCCGTCACCGGAACGAAGCTGGTTACTTCCGCTTGCAGTCCGGCCTCCCCGTTCATCCGCGTCAGCTTATGCCATAAAAACCCGGCTTCCAATTGGCTTTCTTCTTCCTTGTTCATGAACCGGCTTGCGTTCTGCTTGGCAGAATTGCCGGTTACGGACCATGCGCCATGCCCGTCAACGTGCACCCAAAAATTACGTGCGGACTTGGAATTATGTAGATCCTCCACCGATACGGGCGACATGAAAAACGTATTATGACTGCTGGTCATTTCACCGTGAAGATTCGGCGTGACGGCCGACATCATGCCGGCCTCATTCACTAAAGGAAAATATAAATAGTTATGATGTCCGGGATCACTTAACTTAAAGACACCCTGGTTCCCCTCAAACTTCCATCCTGTTGATTTCATATCACGATCTCTTCCCCTCTATGCCTTAGGATTTGACGGCTCCTGCAAGAGCACCATCCACCAGATATTTCTGTATGAACGTGTACAGAATGATCAATGGCGCAGCTACGATCGTAATTCCGCATGCCAGCAGCGGCCAGTTATTCCCGTACTGCCCCCTGAATTCCTTCAGACCGAACGTAATAGGATAGTTGGACGGACTCGGGAGATACATGATCGGCCCGACAAAATCATTCCAGATTCCGATCGCGGTCAGAATGACGCCCGTTGCGATAACAGGCTTCATCAGCGGCAGAATGATCTGGAACAGGTAACGGATATATCCGGAACCATCCATTCCTGCGGCCTCATCCAAATCGCGGCTGATCGACTTGATGTAGCCGACAAACATCATGAACACAACGCCTGTTCCCGTCGTTTTCAGCAATATATAACCAAGCTTGGTATCATAGCCGAAGAACGAAACGCTCTCCTTGAAGGACAGCATAAGTTTATACTGGGCAACCATCGGATTCGGAAGAAACTGGGACAGCAAAAAGAACATATAAATAAATCCGCTCCACATCACATATCCGCGCGCGACTGGAAACGCCGCAAACAGCGACACAATGATGGTCAATACCGTCGCCGTTACCGTATAAATCAAGCTGTTCGTGAAATAGCCAGCGAAATTGCCCTCAGACCATGCTTGCGTGTAATTGCCCCATTCGATGTTCTGAACAATCCCGATCGGGTTGAGCAAATATTCGTTGAAGGATTTCAGCGATACATTGAATACGAGCAGAAGCGGAACAACGTAGAGAATCAGCAGCAAACCTATGACGCCATAAGAAAGGATTTGCGTGGTTTTGGAATTTTGCATCAATATTCCACCTCTCTCTTCCGCGTCTGTCTGACGGCCACCACAACAAAGAGGAGAATAATCAGGAACTGTATGACGGATAGAGCCGAAGGAAGACCCATTTCCAAACTTCCCCGGAACGTTTCTTTGTACACGTCATACGCCATCGTCCTTGTATTGAAGCGACCGTCTGTAGTCGCCAGAATGATATCAAAGGTAGACATTGCGCCAATGATGGATAACAGCATATTCACCGTGAAGGACGGTGCGATCAGGGGGAAGGTAATATGACGAAAGGATTGCCACTTGTTGGTGCCGTCAATATGACCCGCCTCATATAAATCTTTCGGGACGGATTGGAGCCCGGCCAGAAAGATCAGCATGGAGTAGCCCATGTACATCCAAATCTGGACGAAAATAATATAGCCGAATGCGTGAGTGAAGCTCCCAAAGAACATGTCCTGATAGCCGAAGAGGGCGTCGTATAGGCGATTGACCGGTCCGTTTAACGGATCGAACATCATCCCCCAGATCAGAGCGACGACAGCTACGCCCAGTACAACCGGCAGGAAGAATACCGCACGATAGAAGTAATCGCCTTTTAGGCGCTGGTTAATGATGACGGCGATAAACAGAGCGACCCCGTTCTGCACGATCGTAACAACGAACATAAAGATCAGGGTGTTTACGATGGAACGCCACCGCTCCCCTGAGTTCCCCGAGAAAAATAATTCCTTATAATTATCAAGCCCGACAAACTGGTACGTGCTGCCCGGGAGGTTCTTGACATCGGTAAAGGAATAGATGACCGTCAGGATCGATGGTCCAAAATAAAACACGATATACAACGCCATCGGTATCAGCAGCAGCAATAAGGGTATGAATCGGTTAAATCCTTTTCCAAATGGATACATCTCTCTCACCTCGCAAATCCCTTTTCAATGAATGTCGGGGCCTGCTGCACAGACCCCGACTACAGTATGGTTCATTCTATATAGGTCTCTTTATAATAGAAGAATCTTTATTTTGGAGCGGCAGCTTCCCATTCTTTTTGTTGAATGTCAGCCAGTTCTTTTGCTGTTTTGTACGGGCCGCCCGGTGCCAGGAATTCCGTATGCACGCCTTCTGCAGCCAGATGCTCGCCAATATTTTGACGGTTAATCATCATGATTTCGTACGCCAATTCGAACTCTCCGAGATATGGAGTCAGTTCATTATCAATAAATTCACTTTCCGTCTGAATGTTATCCTGTGTCGGGATGAAACCGGCAGCTTTCACGAATGTCGTGTAATTTTCCGGCTCGGAGAAGAATTCAAGCCATTTTAGGGCTCCTTCTTTGTTCGGTCCTTTCTCCGCAGCATACCAGGTTACGTCATACTTGCCGACAAAGGAGGAATTCTTGGCTGCATCTTCCGTAGCCGGTAGCGGGAAGTAACCGAATTTCAGCTCCGGATTTGCTGCTGCGACGGTTGGAGCATCCCAAGAACCATCAGCCAGCATGGCTGCTTTTCCTGTGGCAAAATAGGAAGGTGCCGTTGCATAATCAATTCCCATGAATCCGTCAATCATGTAATTGTCTTGAAGCGTCTTCATTTTTTCCAATACTTCGATTGCCTCTTCATCGTTGTAAGCCGTCTCGCCTTTCCACACGCCCTCAATCCATTTCTGCTGATCTCCGCCGCCCAGAATTTTAGCTTGCAGAGCAAATACAGGAAGTTTCAATGGCCATACGTCTTTACCTGCAACAACAATCGGGGTAATGCCTTTGGCTTTCAGATCATCATTCAGCTTGATGAACTCCGACCACGTTTTCGGCACGCTCAATCCATTCTGTTCGAAGATTTCCTTATTGTAGAACAGGCCCGACATCGCAACCTTGCCCGTTGGAACAGCATACACTTTATCGTTATAAGTTCCGGCTTTTTCGATATCGTTAGCGTTATAATTTTTAATGAAGGCTTGGTCGGATAAATCCGCGATCAATCCCGTATCAATCCATTGCTGCCAATCCGGTACTTTCGCTCCCGGTGTCCATTCCTGCGGAGAGAGCCTCATTCCCGATAAATCAGCCAAAACGTCGACGTCATTCGCGGTAATTCTTGCTCTCTGCGCCTGCTTGTATTCGTCATCCGGACCCGTAGTGGTATACTCTATCGTATACTCGGGATATTTCTCTTCAAATTTCTTGTTGATCTCTTCAACCGCTTTATTGATGTTATCTTGTTTCCAGTGTAAAATTTTGATGACCTTTTTATCACCTTTCGCAGGTGTACCCTTATCGGCTGAATCGCTGCTTCCGCAAGCCGCTAGCGAGAAAGTCAGAGCACCCGCCAAAAGTATTGCTGATAATTTCTTAATCATTTCGTTACCCCCTGAAATTAAAGTGCAATTCATTATGAAACCGGATTCATCATTCCGCTTTTTCTCGCCCAGTACCATCTTGATGTTACGAAACATTTATTATAAATTTTCGTAATTTAACGAAATATACCGAAAGCGGTTTCGCAAGGCCTATTATTACTCATTATTTTTTGTTTGTCAAAGCTTTTTTCTCTTTCCCACAATATTTTGTTATTGAACGCGATTCAGCCTTATCCCTTTCTATTACAAGCATCATAGCTACTCTCTTCATTGACTTACCTGGTTAAAGCAGATACACTAATTTACGAAACAGTTTCGAATCAGTGCTGTATACGTTTCAACCAGATTGGTTAATACTTATCACAATGGTAGGCTCTATCGATATGTTTTCCGTTATCACTCCATCGGATCATATAAAAACTTATACCTAAACAACATATTTTGAGCAGGAAACACGTATAAAACCACTCTTTCTCTCCTTAACCTTGCACTTACAGACAAGGCAATCATGATTAACGAAAACTTACGAAAATTATGAAGTGACATCATAAACAGAATAAGGGGCGTTTCGCATGGCGTTAAACATCAAAACAATCGCTAAGATGGCCGGGGTATCCGTATCCACCGTCTCCAAGATTATCAACAACTATAGTGATGTATCCGAGGAGACCAAAGCACGCGTGTTGGAAATTATGAAAGAGACGGGATACACCCCTTCCAATTCTGCGAAAACATTAGCAACCAAGAAATCTAATTTAATCGGCATCATATTTGCGGGAAAGCTGAATGTCGATTTTACCCATCCTTTTTTTGTTGAAGTTCTGAATTCATTTAAAAAGCAAATGGGGGTACTCGGTTACGATCTACTGTTTTTTTCGAATGAGAAATTCCAAGGGGATGACGCCGACTACCTAGGCCGATGTCGTCATTATCAGGTGGATGGCTGTGTCATTATATCCGGCGAGGAAATCGAGCCCTCGATTAAAGAGCTTGATGAGAGCGACATTCCGTGTATCGGGGTCGATATTGAACTGTTCGGCGAAATGTCGGGGCATATCATGTCCGATAATTATAAAATGTCCTCGAAGGTCGTGGAGCATTTCTATCTTCAAGGCTTCAGAGACTTGGGGTTCATCGGAGGCAGCAAGGAGTCTGAAATCTCCAACATGCGTGAGGCCGGTTATCGTAACGCCATGGACAGCTTCGGCCTTCCGGCCCGTACGGAATGGTTCCAAAGCGGTGAAGATTTTCATGAGTCCAGCGGATATAAAGCCATGACACGGCTGATCCAGGCGGGTTCTCTTCCCCGCGCAATCTTTGCAGCCTCCGATCAGATTGCGATTGGAGCCATCCAAGCACTTCAGGAACATAGTCTGAATGTCCCTGACGATGTATCGATCATCGGTTGTGACGATATTGAGGCGTGCAAATATACAACACCCAAACTAACGACGATTCGGCAAAATAAAGAGAAAATCGGCCGCTTGGCAGCGCTCATGCTCTATGACCTTATCCATAAACAATCACCCGTCAGCTCCTTTGTCGTAGAGCCTGAACTCATCGTTCGTGAATCTTGCGGAAGCAATACGCACCACTACGGTTACTTCTAAAGAGTAGAGCTGAGGTGACGGGGGTGCTTCTAGCGAAGAGAATCCCTCTTTATCTCACTTGGTATGGTAATCCTCACCTAAGCCTAGTTAGGCTTTATATGTGTAACAAAAAAAGCCCAGGGCATCATGCCCTAGGCTTTTTAACGTTGTTTATTACAGGTCGTAGTACAGGGAGTACTCGTGCGGATGAACGCGGATATTAACCGCTTTGGCTTCGGCACGCTTGAACTCAATGAAGTTCTCGAGGAATTCTTGCGTAAACACGCCGCCTTCTGTCAAGAACTCATAGTCTGCTTGAAGTGCATCCAAAGCTTCATCCAGGGAACCCGGTACGCTGCGGATTTCTTTCTTCTCGGCGTCGGACAATTCATAAATGTTTTTATCGAATGGTCCATAACCGAGTGCGGTAGGATCGATTTTACGCTTGATACCGTCCAAGCCTGCCATCAGCATAGCGGAGAATGCAAGGTAAGGGTTCGCCGTGGAATCCGGTGTACGGAACTCGATGCGGCAGCCTTTAGGCGTTACAGCTGCAACCGGAATCCGCACTGCGGCAGAACGGTTGCCTTTGGAGAATACGAGGTTAACCGGTGCTTCATAGCCTGGTACCAGACGTTTGAAGGAGTTCGTGCTCGGATTCGTCAAAGCGATTAATGCAGGCGCATGGTACAGAATACCGCCGATGTAGTGGATCGCTGTTTCGCTCAGGTTAGCATAAGCGCCTTTTTCGTAGAACAATGGGGTGTCACCATCGAAAATGGATTGGTGAACGTGCATGCCGCTTCCGTTATCCCCGAACAATGGCTTCGGCATGAACGTAGCCGTTTTGCCATATTGGCGTGCTGTGTTATGCACGATATATTTATAGATCAACAAGTTGTCAGCTGTTTTTTTCAATGTATCGAAACGGAAATTGATTTCTGCTTGGCCGGCCGTTGCTACTTCATGGTGGTGACGCTCAACGCGAAGTCCTGCTTCATCAAGCAAACGGCACATTTCGCTGCGGATATCCTGCTGAGTATCCACAGGTGCTACAGGAACATATCCGCCCTTAACGCCAACTTTGAAACCAAGGTTGCCGCCTTCTTCCTTGCGGTTCGTATTCCAATGTGCTTCCTCGGAGTCTACGAAATAGCTGGAGCTGTTCATGGAGCTTTCATAGCGAACTTCATCAAACAGGAAGAACTCGGATTCCGGTGCGAAAAATGCTGCTGTTCCGATACCGGCCTCTTGAAGGTATTGCTCGGCACGAGCCGCGATACCGCGCGGGTCACGCTCGTAAGCATCCCCTTCCGGAGTATAGATGTTGCTCATAATGTTAAGCGTAGGATGTGCTGTAAACGGATCGATATAGCAAGACTCCGGATCAGGCATCATAACCATATCCGATTCTTCAATGCCGCGGAATCCTGGAATAGAAGATCCATCGAACGCGACCCCATTCACGAATGTTTCTTCATCTACTTCTGAAGCCGGCAAGCTAATATGATGAACCCGTCCCGACAAGTCTACAAAACGAAAATCAACCCACTCAATATTGTTCTCTTTAATGGTTTGCAATACTTTCTCTACCGACATGTCTCTTCCTCCCAATTTCCGAACATTAAGACTTAAACAGCTTAACAATGTTCATAATCTTTCGATTTCTTTTCGTCATTATATGCCGGGAGATAACCTGACGTCAATACCTATGTAAGGTATTTTTGAAAACAATGTTAAGTTATATGACATGAAAAACCAGTTAATGTAAACTCAGAAAAAAGACACCTGCAAGCTTTTTGCAGGTGTCTTTTATATTAGAAATTAAGGAACTGGCGAACCATAACGATGTGCTGAACGTTATCGACGGGTATACAACGGCTTATCAGAAAAACGTCTATCGACCTACTTTCTCAGTAGACAGACCGCATTCAGCGTAAGTTTTTCTTGCGAGATAAGCATGGTTGGCCACCGTTGTTTTTCTTCCTTATCTCTAACCAGAAGCTATACGCGCGCAAATTCAGAAGCCGGTGCTTTGGCAGTCGCAAAGCTTTTGCCTACCAATGGGGCCAGCTGCTCCAAGTCTTTAAGCAATGCGGCGAATTGATCCGGGAACAGGGATTGCACCCCGTCGCCTGTCATGGAATTGTCCGGATCCGTGTGCATCTCAATAATAAGACCGTCTGCCCCAGCCGCCACGGATGCCTTGGACATCGGCTCGACAAGCTCGCGTCGTCCCGTTCCGTGACTCGGATCAGAAATGACCGGAAGGTGACTCAAACCTTGTAAAACAGGGATGGCAGATAAATCCAGCGTATTGCGGGTGTAAGTTTCGAATGTTCGGATTCCGCGTTCACAGAGCATGACATTCGGATTGCCGCCGGCAAGGATGTACTCCGCTGCATTCAGGAATTCATCATAGGTTGCGCTGAAACCTCTTTTCAGTAATACCGGCTTGCCGCAGGTACCCAGTTTTCGAAGCAGATCGAAATTTTGCATATTACGGGTACCCACTTGCAGAATATCGGCGTACTCCGCGCAAATATCCACGTATTCGGGCGTCATAACCTCCGTAATCGTCAACAGGCCATGTTTTTGCCCGGCCTCCGCCATCATGATCAAACCTTCGACGCCAACGCCCTGGAAGCTGTATGGACCCGTACGAGGTTTAAAAGCACCGCCTCTAAGCACTTGTCCTCCTGCTGCCTTAACCAGCTGAGCGATCTCGTCAATCTGCTGTGCGGATTCCACGGCGCATGGACCACCCATGACAACCAGATTGCCGCCGCCAATCTTGGTGCCTTTAATATCAATGACAGTATCATCCGGATGAAAATCACGACTCGCGAGCTTATAGGACTTGGAGATTTTAACCACATTCTCTACGCCCTTCATTTGGCGAAGATGCTCCGCAAGCTTCGGGTTCACGCTGCCGATCAGCCCGATCACGGTACGATCCGCCCCCTGGGATACGTGAGCCTGCAGTCCTTCCTTCTCAATCTCGCTTACGATATGCTGAACTTGTTCCTCTGATATTTGATTGGATGTAATAACGATCATAATAAAACCTTCTTTCTGAATATATTCCATTTTAATGTGTGATAGCCACTTTCGCGCTTGTTCGCTTTTAAGCTTTTATGCTTTTAACCGATAAAGTAAATATACAGAAAATATCTCCCCTCGTCAAGCCCATTCTTCAAGCCTGAACGATCGGGAGATATAGACCCCTGTTACATCAATGTTTTGCTGCGTCCTTCCGCTACGGTGCGCTTCACGAGGGGTATCACAATTCTTACCGTAGTCCCAATACCGGCACGGCTGAATAACGTGACCCCGTATTCGCTGCCATAATGAAGTTTGATTCGTTGATCCACATTCCGAATACCGTATCCGGCATTCGTAAGATCCTGCCCGCCTGTATTGTCCAGAACTCTGCCGGGCGGGAACCCGACGCCATTATCGATAATTTTAAACTCCAGGACGTCTTCCAGCACTCTGGCGGTAATTCGAACATGTATATAATCCCCGGTCCAGGCATGCTCCAGCACATTCTCGATAAACGGCTGCAAAATCAATTTCACAGTTTCATACCGGACCACTTCCGGCTCAAAATCATAAGTAACCTGCATCCGTTCGTCGTATTTAATCTTTTGAATGTCTACATACGCCTGAGCTTGTTCCAACTCATTCTTCACAGAGATGATATTCCGTCCATCATTAAGAGACAGACGATAAAACTTCGCTAAGTCCATCACCATGCGCTGCAGCTTGTCCAGCATCCCAAACCGCGCCAGACGGCTGATGGAGGATAGGGTGTTGTATAGGAAATGCGGATTAATCTGCGCATGCAGCGATTCCAGTTCCGCTTGTTTTTTCTGAAGGTCGGCCAGATACACCTCATTAATCAGCTTGCCGATATTGCTGCCCATATCATTCAGGGCTGAAGCGATATGTGTAAACTCATCGTTCCCCTTGAACTGAGCCCGTTTATGAAATGCACCTTCCTGAAAAGAATCCAGAACAGAAACGATTTTGGATACGCGTAAGCTGAAATACTTGGATATCACAATGCTGACTATAAAAAATATAGCAATGCAAATGAGGCAAATAAGCAGGGTGAGGTTCCGGATTTTCACCGTATCTTTCTCCACAATTTCTGCAGGAACGACAGCGATAAGATTCCAGCCGAGCACGGGAATCGGCTTACGAATAAGCAAGTCTCCATTATTGCGCAGCTCGTTCTCCTTAAACACGGTTGTCTGTACCCCGCCTGAGGAAAGAATGACTCTGCCTTGCGAATCCGACAAATATAACGCTGTCCCATCACCAATTTTGTTATAATCCATGCTTTCGAACATATCTTCTAAACTGACATTGATTCGCACGAATCCAATCTCCTGCAGCTGTATAGAACTGATGTCTATCAGCCTGCGCAAGAGCGAAATGCGACCGTTGCCCGCATCATTTTCAACCTGCTTCCATTCCAGCGTCGATCCATAGTTTTCCTCTTGGGGATAGAGCTTGTACCAGGTCTTATCCTCAAGACGCTCATACTGATATATATCAAATAAACGCGTGTTGGATTCAAGCGGATCAGAGTAACTATAATTATTATAAATTTCCCTTAACTCTTCATTCCGTAAATAAATAGACAACCAAACCTTGGAGTTCGCTGTATTGATCGCCGTTTCCAGCTTCGGAATCAGGACATTGACCATCGTATCGTAGCTAACCCATGTACTTTCTGAATAACGCAGCCGGTTATTAAAGGACGAATCAAAGTAGAGCATGTCGGAAACGCGGACAATGTCTTCCATTTTATACGAAATGTTATCACTCATTTGGTGCAGGGTACCCTGAATGTTATTATACGTTTGTTCTCTAATCGATTTGATAAATACCTGGTTCGCGATATTTCCTACAAGCAATACCGGTATGATGATGAATACACAGTAAGAAATCATTAATTTGAAGCCAAATGGGATTTTGACCCGGATACGCTCGAATTTCCCCGCCAAACCTAATCACAACCTCATTACAAGCGGTATAGTAGTATGTTAAGAGTGTTTACGCCTATACTCCAACGGTGTCATTCCATACATCTCTTTGAATTGACGACTAAAATAAGGCAAATACTGGTACCCCGTTTGAGAAGCCACTTCATATATTTTAAGTTTCGTGCTGACTAATAGTTCTCTGGCTCGCTCCATACGAAGCTTGATGACATAATCACTAAAATTATAACCGGTTTCTTCCTTAAACAGAACACCTAGATAGTTAGGCGAAAAGGAAAAACGGTTCGCCATATCTCGAAGCGTAATATTCTCGTGTACCCGCTCTCTTATATTATCAATAATTTCCTCAACAAGGCGTCCATTTTTGGACGATTTGCGAAATTTCAATTGCTCCGATATCTCAAACACTTTCATTCTTAACCACGAGAAAATATCGTCCATCGTTTCAAATTGCAAGAGTACATCGAGGTTTTTTAGTTCGATTCCCAGCATCCGAAACAGGTCTTCGTGCATGGTATGCAAATGCGCGTCCAACTTCAATATAATGTATACTCCAAGATTCCGAACCGTAAATTTGGAGCGGATATTGGATGCAAGCAGTTGTATGGCTTCGATTTCGTCGTGGATTTTGACGATCTCATAATTCGTCATAGCGGTAAATAAAGAGTCCAGCCTGAGATCGAGGCTTTTCGCGTCCTCCCGGTCCTCTGTCGGCACTTCGTTATAAAGGATCCATTTCCCTTTTCCACGGAACATTTTATAGTCAAGGGCCCCCTCTGCCATAACGTAGGACGGATGAAGTTCTTCAAGCCGATTCGCAGTCCCTCCCTCACCTACGGTCACGGTAAGGGGATACTCTTGACCTAGCGCCGTCAACAATGACTGAATCTCTTCCTTGCCTTTCGCCGTGTCCATGAGTATGGCCATCCGCTGGTCTGTTACCTTACAGATATGCCTGAATCCGCAGCTTTCCAGCTGCTTATGCAAACTCGTGAAGTACTGCTCATTTAACCCCCTCTGATTCTCAACCTCGTACTGATTGCTTCGCCATGAGCTGACATCATCCACTTCAAGTAATATCACTCGTACGGGCCAGTTTATCTCATGAAGTTGATATTCCCGCTTAATAATCCCCAGCATGGCACCGTCATAAGGCTTCTGGAGAATTTGCAGCAGATACTGATTTTTAAGAATCGGTACCATCAGCTGGTAAGCCCGTTCTGTTTCCTTACGATCATGGAGTCTGTCCAGCTCAAGCCGAACTTTTGTCAACTCTTCAATCAGCTCTTGGTCCTCCATGGGCTTCAGCACATAATTACAAGCGTTTAATGCGATTGCCTGTTTAACATAACTGAAATCCTGGTAACCACTTACGAAAATAACCTGTAATTCATCATGTATCTTCAGCGCTTTTTGCGCTAATTCAATACCAGTCATATTGGGCATGCGAACATCCGTCACGAGAATATCGATATCCTCTCGTTGTAGGACTTCCCATGCTGCAAATCCATTATTGACCGAATCAACCACGGTCATTCCAAGACTCTCCCATGGAATAAAGCTCCTCATGCCCTCTAGGTCCAGTATTTCATCGTCAGCCAGCAGCACTTTATAGATGGGTATCCTCTCCCCTAAATTTCGATAAGGGTATGCTGCGGATGCAGCATACCCTTTCGGTTTACGTTATTCTACTTTTGACCATTCATTTGAGCCAAGTTTTCTTGCCATTTCGTTGTTTTGAATGCAAGAAGCTTATCATATCCAGCTGCTTGAGCATCCGCTTCTGCTTTGTCCAAAACAGCCAATACTTCTGCATCGTCCTTCGCAAACAGCGCCTTCGCTCTAGCTTCTGTGTAGATATCTTCTACACGCTGACGGATAATACCTTCTTCACTTTCTGGGGCCGGATCAAGATTGATGAATTCCGTTGCATTCGCTTGCGTTTTCCAAGTTATTTCATACTGCCAACGAGTCGACCAGTTACGCTCTTCTTCTGGCAAGGTGCTTTCGTATTTCGCTTTTGCTGTATCAATAAATACCGTGTTTCCGTTCCACTGGAGGTTGGTTGTTTCCGCTTGCAACTTACCAAGACCTGCAGCATCCGTAACATATTTTTCAGTAAACTTAGGCGTTATACCATCTTCTTCATATCCATCCCAATATCCGCCTTCCGGTCCCCACATTAATAGTGTTTGACCTTCAGGACCTGTATACCAGTCCAGGAAAGCGAAGATCGCTTCAGGATTTTTTGCAGCTTTCGTAATAACGCTTACGTTCCAACCCAGTTGAGTATAGGTTCCTGGGAAGATTTTATTCTTATCCAGACCTTCCTTATGAATCGGCCAGATCATGAAATAACCGGCTTCCGGATCTTTTGCAACGAGTTCCGCATGTGCGTTCATTGCATTTTCAGTCGGGCTGGAAGCTGCATATACAGCAACGCGGCCTGTCATTACTTTTTCCTTGATTTGGTCAGCGGTTTGAGTCAATGCATCTTGAGAAATCAGTTTATCGCGGAACAACTTCGCTGCATATTGCATCGATTCGCGATATGTTGGATCCGTAAAGATCGAAGTCAGTTTATCTCCGTTAGGCACACCACGAATGGTAATCCAACGTGTCATTGCATCCTCTTTGAAAGCAGAGTACAACACATCAATCCCTTGTCCTTCAATACCTGGTTCATAAGGAACTACAGAGTTTCCGTATTTCGCCTTGACGGCTTCCAAGTATTTAGTCAAATCGTCCGTTGTTTCCAGCTTAGGCTCGCCAAGCTCTTTATAAATTTTGCTATTAACTACATACCCTGCATTTCCGTTCGGTTGACTGGTGTACCAGTTAGGGAATTGGTACAGCTTGCCATCCGGGGAACGAAGCATGTTGATTCCTGCCTCGCCCAACCATTCCTTCAGGTTCGGATATTTATCCAAGTAGTCATCGTAAGGTACGAGCATGCCGTTCTCTCTCAATTTTTCAACATCCGATCCTCGCTCCAACCAAATAACATCAGGAAGCTCGTCGGAAGCAATCATCGTGTTGAATTTTTGTTGAGCATTACCTTGGGAGTTGACCGCTTTTACATCAACTTTTTTATTCTCTTTAATCCACTTCGTTGCGGCATCTTCTCCCCATGTAGGCATGGTGTACCAGTCATAGTGTCCATAAAAACTAAAATCAAGCGGTTGCTCACCCAGTACAAATTTCTCCGATACTGCTTCGGTTGGCGGTGTGCTGGTTCCATTGTCGCTAGGAGTCGGGTTAGCAGTCTTAGTACCACCGCTGCATGCTGACAGCATTAAAGCCGCTGCTAACAACGCAGTAACCGATGTGGCCAAAGATTTTTTTCTGAGCCTCATTCTCTAATTTCCCCTTTCAAAATTCCCCTTGATATTTATGTCTAAAGCTAAGCTTCAAACAACAGGATGGCTTGCCATGCATGTGCTACTCTTTCAACGATCCTACCAGTACTCCCTTAACAAAATGTTTCTGTACAAAAGGGTATACCATGATGATCGGAACGGTAGCGACAATCATTGTGGCCATGGATAAAGATTTCGTGGTCACACTCTGCATTCGAGATAAAGCGGCCTGAGATGCCGAGTCCAAATTACTCATCTGCTCAGACATAATGTTGGAATTCAGTATTTGACGTAATATGGTCTGAATGGGCAGCAATTCTTCTTTATTGATGTAAATACTCGGTAAGAACCATTCATTCCAATGAGATACTGCCGTGAACAAAGATAATGTTGCAATAACCGGACCGGACAGCGGCAGGATAATCTTAAAGAAGATACCCCAATTGCCCGCCCCGTCAATTTTGGCCGACTCTTCCAAGCCATTAGGCAAACCTGCAAAGAAGGTACGGAATATAATCATGTTCCATACACTTACCAAACCAGGAATAATGAATACCCAGAAAGAATCCATCAAGCCCAGACCACGAATCAGCATGAAGCTTGGTATCAAACCACCACCGAAATACATGGTGACTATACACATAATCATGTAATATTTCCGACCCATCAGTTCGCGTTTGGTCATGCCGTATGCGAAGATGGAGGTCACTAGAATGGAAGATATGGTTCCCTCGATCGTACGGGCTACCGATATTCCGAAGCCATTCAGCAGGCGTTTATCCTGAAATACGATATTGTAGTTTTCCAAAGTGAAATCCCTCGGCCAGAATGTGACTCCCCCGAGCGACGTATCGGCTCCTGAGTTAAAGGAAACCACAAGAGCGTTCCAAAAAGGATAAAACGTCACAAAAGCCAAAAATGCCAGAAAGATATAAATCATGATCATCATGAAACGATCACCGAATCCTAAACGCACCAAGTCTAACCGCTCCCTTCATCACCATGTTCGTTTACCATAGACTGTTACCCGATCTGCGTGCGATCACGTTAGCAATTGTCAGAAGCATCACGCTGATTACCGCTTTGAACAAGCCTACAGCCGTTGCATAGGAGAACCTGGAGTTTTCAATACCGATCCGGTAAACATAAGTATCAATTACGTCGGAAACCTCTCTTAACACAGGGTTCTTAGCCAAGAGCAAAATATCCTCGAAACCTGCAGTGAGCAGATTACCTATTGCAAGAATCATAAAGATGATAACAACAGGCATGATGGATGGTAACGTAATCGTGAATATCTGTCTGAATTTGCTCGCACCATCCATATCCGCCGCTTCGTACATATGAGGATCCACTCCCGCAACTGCGGCCAAGTAAACGATGGAGGAGAATCCGATTTCTTTCCAAACTCCTGTGGTTACCAGGATCGCCCAGAAGTATTCAGGAATGGATAGGAAATTAATCGGTTCTTTAATCAAATTCATTTTTTCCATCAGTATGTTTATGCTTCCGTTATCGGTAGAAAGCAAGGAAACCACAAACCCTGATACGATAACCCAGGATAAGAAATGGGGTAAATAACTGACGGTCTGCACCAATCTCTTGAAGAACAGATGTCGAACTTCATTCAGCATCAACGCAAGCAGGATTGGAGCTGGAAAGCCAATCAAAAACTTGAGTAAGCTGATAACGATGGTGTTTCGCATCACGTTCATAAACTCTGGAGACTCAAAGAACATCCGGAAATGCTTCATCCCTACCCAAGGGCTGTCTCCCATGCCTTTGAAGATATTAAAATCCTGAAACGCCATCAGAATACCGTACATCGGTATATAACTGAAAATAAAAATGAGTGCGAGAGCGGGAAGTACCATTAACTGAATATCCCACTGTTTAAAAAAGCGAATGAATCCATTGTCTCTCTTCCGTTTTGGAACAGTTTCCTGTTCTACGGATATTTGCGCCATGTCCAACCCCCCGTGTGTTCTATGCCATGAAGTTTACCTGATGTCTAACATTGTAGAATAAATGATCCCATATAAACATTTGCCTATTCAACGAAAAATGATATTATTCAATTGAAAAATGAAACGCTTACAGGGCATGGGATATTCACGGGGTTATGAGAGTCCCTAAAAAGGAAGCTTTAACAGGCCAGATTATCTAACTTCACCCTCCCGATATTTAGTCTGAGGCATAGAAAATCCCCTTGCGTCAATAGTGTCAGGTTCATTTCACATGAACGGTTGTTCCACCATTCACCACAAGGGGAGAGTTTCAATTAGCTCTATTTGGCTAAGCCATTCATAGTATCATCAACATTTAGCTGAACGCTGCTGTGCTGGTATGTTATAAACCATTTTCTGTAATGTCAATGGGCTGGAACCCCTAATATATCATAGGTGATCATGAAAATGATATTAATCAATGAATAACAGTGGCGTATATAATTCCAAGCAAGAGGCCCTGTGGTATAACGATGGCTGGTTAATACTAAGGAAGCACCGATATCAACAAAAAAATACAACCGTCACGACCAAATCCGACGGTTGTATTTAGAAAAGTCTCTTATGACTTGCTCTTCACCCGTACAGGTGGAAGCAATTTATTCATATTCACCGTACGCTTGATCTCCCAAGTGTCCGGCTGATCATGTTCATACTGTTCCAGATAGGCAATGACTTCTTTGGTAATTGGAGTCGGTGTGGATGCCCCCGATGTCACTGCCACTTTGCCTACGCCTTCAAGCCATTCCCGTCTGAGTTCCGTCACATCGCCAATGCGGTGAGCCGGTACGCCGGCTATCTCTTCGGATACCTGGGCAAGACGGTTGGAGTTATTGCTGCGCGGGTCGCCAACCACGATGACCAAGTCCGCCTGACCGGCTTGCTCGGCTACCGCTTCCTGCCGGACTTGCGTTGCAAGACAAATTTCATTGTGAATCTCCGCTCCAGGGAATTTATCGAGCAGACTCTTCATGATATGCTTGATATCCCATTGACTCATCGTGGTCTGGTTCGTAATGATGATTCGGGATGATTTTACCTGAAGCTGTTCAATTTCTTCTTCCTTCTCGATCAGATGCACATGTTCCGGTGCGATCCCGATAGCCCCTTCCGGCTCGGGATGCCCCTTCTTCCCGATGTAAATGATCTCATATCCGTCGGCTACCTTATCCCGGATCAAATCATGGGTTTTCGTCACATCCGGGCAAGTGGCGTCGAGCGTGGTCAATCCTTTATCCCGTGCAAGCTTGCGTACTTCGGGAGAGACCCCGTGTGCGGTAAAGATTACGGTTCCGCTCTCCACCTGGCTCAGAATTTCCATTCGATTCGGACCGTCCAGGGTAATGATGCCTTCGTCTTCAAAGGATTGCGTGACATGACTGTTATGCACAATCATGCCCAATATATAAATAGGCCGAGGAAGATCCAGATTCTGCGCCGCCTGACGCGCCAAGACCATGGCGTCGACGACACCGTAACAATAACCTCTCGGTGATATTTTCAAGACTTCGATGATCCCCACCTGCTTTCCGTAGTAATACATAAGCGATCTAGTCTATTATAACCTATTCCAGAGGAGGAGCAAAGACGACGGGGAGCCAGACGATAAAGGTGCTGCCTTCCCCTCTTCGGGTGACGACCTCGACAGAGCCCTTATGCTCATCGATGATCCATTTGGCGATGGACAGCCCGAGTCCGGTTCCGCTCGTGATGCCTCTCGACTGATCCGCACGGTAGAAGCGTTCGAATATGAACGGAACCTCATCCTTATCCATGCCGATCCCCGTATCCGAAATCCGCAAGCCCACCTGACCCTTGTACAGGACGACATCCAGGCTGACTTCACCCTCCGGCGTATACTTGAACGCATTCTCGATAAAGATGAACAGCATCTGTTGCAAGTAGTCCTTATTTCCTTCTACATAGACACCGTTCAAGACAGACAGCTCTCCAACATGCCACTCAGCGGTTTTATCGAGGAAATGAGCGCGCCGTGCGACCTCTTCAACCAAAGGCTGCAGAGGGACCGGATCCAGTTCAAAGGTCTGGCCGGTATCGGCCCGTGCCAGAGACAGCATGTCGTTCACCAGTCTGCTCATCCGCTTCGCTTCGTCGGAAATATCGCCCACCGCTTCAACCGAGATCTGTTTAATCGTTTCTTCGTCCATATTCGCTCTTTCACCAGGGGCTTCCGTCCACATCTTATGGAGAAGATCCACATTCCCCCGGATGGTGGTCAGCGGCGTTCGGAGTTCGTGGGAAGCATCCGATACAAACCGGCGCTGTGCCGCATAGGCATCCTCAAGCTCTTTGTAAAAGCTCTCCGTCCTCTCGAGCATCCCGTTAAACGTCCCGATTAATTGACCAATCTCGTCCTCTGGCCCATCATATTCGATTCGTACGCTGAGGTCAGTCCCCTTCTGAATCTGCTCGGCCGCCTCCGTGACCTTGCCGATCGGTTTCATGGATTTGCGTGCCAGGAACAAGCCTAATGTTGAGGCAATGACAAGTGTTGCTGCGGATCCCATGATGAGGATGGACTGGAGTCGGTCCAGGGTTTGCTCGATGGTTCGCGTACTTACTCCGATCTGAAGCCATCCGAATAATTTCCTTGAGTTCGTTTCAACGACCGGGGATTCGTATACAAGGAAGGATGCCCCCTCGAAAGAAAAACGTTTAAACTCTCCGGGTTTGTTCATACTTAATGCTCTTTCTACAGTTGGATTTTCAAATTGCAAACCACTGAACTCCATATTGCCAGATCTCCAGATGGATCCATTATAGAAAGTATAAAGCTGAACGTATAAATCAGCTGCCTCCATATTAAGCGCGGAGGAACGATCCGGTAGAAGAGCAACAGACGAGGAGGTGTAACCAATCTTATTTGCTTCCTGTACCAACCGCTGTTTTAACTCCTCATACGTATACAAATGAACAAAGCCATACACCGCCGAGCTGAATATCAGCAGTGTCACGAATAAAATGCCGGTATACCATGCTGTCAGTCTTAACCGAATGGACATGCTAGTTATCTCCTCTTAAAATATAGCCGGCTCCGCGGATCGTCTGGATCAGCCGTTTACCTCCATGTTCCTCGGTCTTCTGCCGGAGCATGGCGATATAAACCTCCAGCACGTTGGACTCCCCGCTGTAGTCATAGCCCCATATTTTATCCATTATTAAATCGCGGGACAGCACCCGCTTCGGATTTTGCATAAACAGATGCAGCAGCTCAAATTCCTTCGCGGTGAGCTCCAGTCTCTGCCCGCTGCGAATAACTTCCCTTGCATCCGTATCCATCACGAGATCCTCGAAGGTCAGTCGGTGGTTAGATGAATCATCACCGGTTTTACGGCGCAGCAAGGCCCGTACGCGGGCAAGCAGCTCCTCCAGGGCGAAGGGTTTGACCAGATAATCATCTGCTCCGGTATCCAGTCCCTTTACCCGATTCTCCACTTCATCCTTCGCGGTCAGCATCAGCACAGGTACTGTGCTTCCGCCTTCCCGGAGTCTGCGCAATGCCTCAAATCCATCGACTTGAGGCATCATCACATCCAGAACGACAACATCCGGCTCCTCACTCAATATCACCTTCAAGCCTTCCGCTCCGTTGGATGCGGTCAGGACGTCATAGCCCTCAAACGCAAGTCCCCTGCGCAGCATGGAAATAATCTTCTCATCATCATCTACAATTAATATCCGGGATCGCATAGCGGCATCTCCTCTATCTTCTAGCGTTATATTTAATACGACGTTACAATCCCATTATATCGGTCGCCTCAAGGACAAGACAAGCGGAAGGGAACGGTCCCTTCCGCTTGTTGTCACGCCTATCCAGGGTTACGGTTGTTGTTGCTGTTGTTGCTGTTGTTGCTGTTGTTGCTGCTGTTGGGTTAAATCGAAATCGTTCTTATCACCGATCGTCAGCGGCAGGTCAATGTTCTTGCCGTTACGAACCACATTCAGCGTAATTTTGTCTCCAACCTTCTTCGATTGAATCAATTCAATCAGATCCTGCGAGGTCGGATATTTCGTCCCGTCCACGCCCACAATGATGTCATATTGACGCAGGTCTGCTTCATAAGCCGGCGAACGGAATACGACGCTGTCAACGTAGGATCCTTCCGTTACGTCGGTACCGAGGGACTGGGCAATTTGCGGAGTGACCGTCCCCAGGCTTGCCCCGATAAACGGAGCCGGTTCTTTCGGAATTTCCTCATTGTTCTTCAGGTATTCCACAACTTCCTTGATCGTGCTGGACGGAATCGCAAACCCGATCCCTTGCGCTTCCGCGCTGACGGCTACGTTCATCCCGATAACCTCACCCTTCAGATTGAGAAGCGGTCCGCCGGAGTTACCCGGATTAATCGAAGCATCGGTTTGCAGAAGATGCTCGTAATTACGATCATCCTCACCATTGGTTCCTTGAATATCGATCTCGCGTTCCTTCGAGCTAAGTACGCCTGCGGTTACCGTGTGTTCAAAACCGTGCGGGTTACCGATGGCTACAAGCCATTCACCGACTTTCAGCGAGTTGGAGTCGCCTAGCTGCACCGATGGAAAATCGGCCCCTTCGATTTTAAGTACGGCCAAATCGAGCTCATAACTAGAACCGAGCAGCTTCGCTTCATACGGCTTTTTGGTACCCTGTACCGTCACTTGAATCACATCGGCACCATGGATCACATGCTCATTCGTCAAAATGTATCCGGACTTCTCAAAGATGAAACCCGAGCCGATGCCGGAAGGCTGAAGCTGGGATTCCTGGCCTCCGTTGTTGCTGCTTCCACCGTTTCCACTGTTTCCGCCATTGCCTTCCTGACTCGATTGACCCCCGCCGAAGAAGTACCAGAACGGATCATTCATGTTCGGATTCGTATTTTGGCGATTGCTGCTGTTTACAAGCGTCTCGATCAGCACGACGGCTGGACTTGCCTGGTCCACAACCGCCGATACATCGCCCGGATTCGAAGGAATCATGGCCGATGCCGTAGTAGCTCCGCCGTTATCATCGACTTTCGCTGAGGTTTCTTGGGCTGGCTCTGATGAATACGCCGCATCAGGCGTAAACAGGTTCGTGCGGTCAGCGGCAAACATCAGGCTCGAAATGACAAGGACACCTGCCAAGAAGGACAACAGCACCGTCTTCACGGAATTTTTAGGCTTCTGGCTGTAGTTCCATTCTTTGTTTCTTTTCATCGAATCCATAGACCCGCCGCCCCCTTGGCTTCCGGAGGAATGTGACTGCGAGAAACCGGAGGATGGAATCGGTTTGACAGGCTGCGGAGCGGTAACTTCCACTTCCTGCGATTCCCGACTCTGATATGGCTGCTCTGTCTGCTGATCATCGCGTTCGCTGGGTATGGACTGGAACGGTCCGTAAGAATAGTAATAAGACGAATTCTTCGTGGATGCTTCCTCACGTCTCGGTGCTTCATTGTTATTCGACTCGTTGTTCATTCCCTCATCATCCGGATACCCGTAGCGCTTTCTTTGGTCGTCCATAGGTCTACCTCCTATTTAAAATCACTTGCTTCCAAGTGGTTTAATTGATTAACTGTTCTTATTGTGTACTATAAACCTTAATAGTACCTTAAAAACAATTAAAAGGCAGATAAAAAGAAAGCTAAGGCCGCGTCAAGGGGAAATCTGATCCGAACGGAGTCGCTATATTTTCACCCATCCCTTACGGTGGGCATAAATCGCCAATTGCGTGCGGTCTTCCAGCTCACACTTCATCAGCAAATTGCTGACATGGGTTTTGACCGTTTTGATGCTGATATGCAGTTCTTCGCCGATCTCTTTGTTGCTCTTGCCTTCGGCAATGAGCAGCAGCACTTCTTTTTCGCGCTCGGTAAGCCCGGAATCGTCGCCGTTCACCATATGTCGGCGGATCCCCCGGGTGAGTGCTTCCGACACGTCTTTGGTCATGACCGGCATGCCCCTGAACGCTCCCTGAAGGGCGTAAATGAGCTCGTCGGCCGAAACGGTCTTCAGTACATAACTGACAGCCCCCGCCTCAATGCACTCAACCACAAGCTCGTCTTCGAGAAAGCTGGTCAGAATCACGATCCTCTGGTCCGGGAACTCGGACATGACCGCACGCGTGGTCTCCGCCCCGTTCATCACCGGCATCATCAGATCCATCAGAATGAGATCCGGCCGGTCTGCCTCATCCCCATTTCTTAACATATCAACGACCTCTTGGCCGTTTGCCGCCTCTCCAATCACTTCAAATCCCGGATCCAGCGACAAATACGTTTTTAATCCCATACGAACCATATCATGATCATCCGCCAGCAATATCCGAATTGTACCCATAATGATGATGTCCCCTCTCTATTCCACTGGCTCAGCCAGCACTTCCTCATCCTTGCCCTCTTCCGCAGCCGGTCCCTGATTGCCCTCGGCCTCAAACAACGGAATATTCACGCGAACGGTCGTCCCTGCGCCCTTTTTGCTTATAATATCGACCTGTCCACCAAGCTTTTCGGCCCGCTCACGCATCGTGGACAGCCCGTATGAACCCTGCTTGCCCGCCACCTCGTCAAACCCAACCCCGTCGTCGCTGATGCTTAAAATCACGCGTTTCTGATCCTCACGAAGCGACATGCTGACAAGGCCTGCCCCGGCATGTTTCACAATATTAGCTACTGCTTCCTGTATGATCAGGAACAGCTGATGCTCAATCGCATCCGATACCCCGCCGTAGAGTTCGACATCCTTCATGCCCTTCAGGCCATTTTGGCGACAGTAATCCGGGAACCACCGTTCGAGTGCCTCCTCTAGGGTTCTTCCTTCCAGTTCAACAGGCCGAAGCTGTGCAATCAGCGCCCGCATCTGCTTCTGAGCCACGTGAGACATCTCAATCAACTGGCCGAGCACTTTATCGCCCTGCTCCGGGTTTCGCTTCAGAACCGCCGGAAGCGATGAAGCCGACATATGAATCGCGAACAGCTGCTGACTGACCGTATCATGCAGATCCCTTGCCATCCGGCGTCGTTCCTCAAGCACTGCGGCTTCCGCGGCAATCTCTTTCTCAATGACATCCTGCTCACCCAGGCGCTGCAGCAGCTTCATCTTCTTCTCCAGCGCTTCTGTCATTCCGTTAAACTCATCGTATACTCTGGCAAAAGAGCCGTCTTCCATGGCCGGCAGCCGTACGTTCAAATTTCCTTTGGCAACCTGCAGCATGTTCAGATGAAGCAGGTCCAGCGGTCGCTGAATGCGCTGTCCCGCGATGTATCCCGCAATCCCCGTAAACAGAAGTACACCGACCGTGTAATACACCCACAGCCGGTTGTCTTCAATATGTATGTAGCCGGATTGGTTTGCTGTATACAGGAAAACAGCAACCCCGGCTCCAATCAACAGAAAGTAAAACAGTATCACCCATTTGGTATTTTTCAGTATCCCCATCATAACGGTTATCCTACCCTATTCACTTTGACATCACCGATAAATACGCTAACGGTGATTCGAATTTTCTTACCCGCTTCCCTGTAATGCGGACTTTCCAGACCGGCATTACTCATAAAGCCGCTGCGGCTTTCCTCCAGCACCTTCATATCGCCAATGAAGGAGTTGGTTGTGACATGAATGCCGACATCCGAATCATTCGGAACGAATACTTTGACATCCCCGATAAACGCCGAGATGTTGATTTTCGTTTCGCCGTAAGGGATTTGGGCTTTGGTCAGATCCAGCACCGTATCACCGATGAACTGCGAGATATTTGTCGGCTTGAGCTGAAAATAATCTTTTCCCATATGCACGTCCCCGATAAAAGAGGACTTGTTCACCGCATCATGGCTATGCCAAGATTGATGATGATGATGGTGCCCGTGCTGTTCATCCTTATATTCCGATCCGTCGCCGTAGCTTCTGCCGTTATCGTCAAAATCAACATGAACCCTAAACCGGCTGCGATCCTGACGGTCCTGGCGCTGGCGCTCATGATGCTGCCCCTGCCAGCGGTAACCCTTACCTGGCTCATGATAATCCTTTGATTCAAGTTCAGGATCGGGCGAGGTATTCTCAGCCTTGTCAGCCTTGTCTGTTTTACCAAATCTCCGTTCAAATTCTTCATCCAGAGAAGAATCAAGCGGACGCGCTTCAGGCGGATCAGGAATGTTGTAATCGTCGCGCCGATGCGAGCTGAAGTCATCCGGACTTGGCGGCGATGGCGGTGGCGTATGATCCTTCGGTTTGAAAATAACATGCAATCCGAACCCAATCAGGATAATTGGAATCGCGTACTTGATCAGATCGCCGAATGAGAAGTCAATCAAATCCAGATTTCTGCCAAGAAAGTACGATCCGATAATGATCGGCACAACGGAGCCCCATAGTGCTCCTCCACGGGCATAAATTAAGCTTTGCAGCCCGAACCAGATGATAAACACCGGCCAAAAGGTCGAGAATATATAACCAAGATCCACATGTATCATATCGAGCTGATTTAGAAGAAATACCACACCAATACCGATGAGCAGCAATCCGTTGCTAAGCTGGCTCCATCCTTTTCTACTCATGGTCATCCCCTTGCCTTCCAGTTCTATTTTTTCTTAACTACAGTGTACAACATATTGCAATGAACCGGTTAGCGGCGGTGGAATGAAGTTGATCTCGGTCTTGAGACTGAGTCCATGGATAAAAATGGGAAAAGAATCAAAATAAAAGACCCCCGCTATAGCGGAGGTCTTATTTCACGAACGGACGCTGACATCTAAACCTTAACGGTTAGCGGAATGGTCCCCTGGTGTGTTCAGTTCGCCAAACTCAGCATCAAACTTCTCGTTCGGCTTTTTGTAGTTCTCTTGAACTTTCGAATTTCCTTTTGGATTGCTGGCGATGCTGGTATCTTCAGCAAACTCAGCATTAAACTTTTCATTCGGTGTTTTGAAGTTCTCTTGAACTTTGGAATTCCCTTTTGGGTTGCTGGCTATGCTGGTATCTTCAGCAAACTCAGCGTTAAACTTTTCATTCGGTGTTTTAAAGTTTTCTTGTACTTTGTTCTTTTTAGCCACAGTATTCACCTCCCTGTTCATATGCAATACCATCATCCTCTTCAGGGGTTTGGCCCCCGAAAAGTAGTATGTGATGAACAGGGAGGCATTATTCTTAAATGTTTACTGCCAATCTATGCGCCATAATCACCCTAAATGGCTTCCTCCAGAACGGATGAAGGCAGGAAACGATAGGTTTCGATCGCGGTATCCAGGGTTCTAAGCATTTCCTCCGTGCATTTGCCGCTTCCGGTTTTAATGACCTGTACCTCGACGTCCTTCTTCCCCCACTCCTTGAACACTTGTTTGGTTGTGGAGAAATAAAGATCGATTTTTTGCCCTTTGATCGCTGATCCGATATCCGCTACGATTCCATAACCATAACCCGGTATATAGAGAATACTGCCAAGCGGAAATACATCCGGATCCGCGGCAATCGTAGACAGCGTATTTCGGTCCCGTTTAACCTTCACCCCGGAGTAGGTGATTCCATATTGAGGATGTCCCGGCTTCTTCCCGGTCGATTCATAACCTGCCGTATACCCCGTAGCGGTTACCTTCACCGTATGCAGCACCTGGTCCTCCCTGGGCGCAAGCACAGGCATGGATTCCCGTTTCTTGCCAGGCCGGCTGGCCTTTGGCCCTGTATCCGGAACTTCCAAGTATCTATTCATATCGCTAAAACCTACTACACGAAGCGCATAGAAGCGAGACATTTCCACGTAATCGGAGCCTTGAATTTCCCCGGCCGGATCATATACATTTCTGAAGTCCGTCGAACCATAGGATTCGCTTAGAATCAAATTGTGGGCTTCTACTATTGAAGAACCTGCACTAAACAAGACGGCTGATAAAATAAAACCAGCAAAAAACCTCTGCCATTTTTTCCATTGGATCATGTGAGTACCTCCCCCTTACTAGCGAGGGTTCCCACTTCCCAAATAGAATATACGTGATGGCAGAGGTTTGCATGTTCCCTTGTTACTTATAGAGGTTGTTCAAAAAGTCCGCTTTTGATCACGAAGCGAATCAGGAAGCAGCTCGGCATCGAATCTTGAATTCAGCCGGGCCTTCCGGTGCTCACGTACCCAAATCGTACGCTCCGCTCCTCACTCCCTAGCTTCATCCAACCTTCTCGGTGCTGAAAATCGACCTTTTTGAACATGCACTTAAAGCTAAACTTAAACGACGTGGGTGTTAATTTCTTCACGAAGCTTGAGGATGATCTCGTCCAGCGGCTGGGCACCGATGTCCCCTTCGCCGCGTTTGCGGACGGAAACGGCGCCCGCATTTTTCTCGTTCTCGCCTACGATAAACATGTAAGGAATCTTCTCGAGCTGTGCTTCCCGAATCTTGTAGCCCAGCTTCTCGTTGCGAAGATCCGGCTCTACGGAGATACCGGCGAATTGAAGCTTCTCGGCCACTTCCTTGGCATAGTCTTCAAAGGCATTGGAAACCGGAATGACTTTAACCTGCACCGGTGACAGCCACAGCGGAAGCGCACCTGCAAAATTCTCAAGCAAGAACGCGGTGAAGCGTTCCATGGTGCCCAGAATACCGCGGTGGATAACGACCGGACGATGCTTCTGGCCATCGTCGCCGACATATTCCAGCTCAAAGCGCTCAGGCAGCAGGAAGTCGAGCTGAACGGTTGACAGCGTCTCTTCCTTGCCTAGAGCCGTACGGATCTGGACGTCGAGCTTCGGTCCGTAGAAGGCAGCTTCGCCTTCGGCCTCATAGAACGGCATGTCCAGGCTCTCGACGACTTCGCGCAGCATGCGCTGGGACATTTCCCACATTTCGTCGTTCTGGAAGTACTTCTCGGTATCCTGCGGATCCCGGTAAGACAGGCGGAAGCGGTAGTCATGGATGCCAAAGTCCTTGTAGACGGTCATGATCAGCTGAATGACCCGCGCAAACTCTTCCTTGATCTGATCCGGACGGCAGAAAATATGCGAGTCGTTCAACGTCATCGCGCGCACGCGGTGCAAGCCGGTCAGTGCACCGGACATTTCATAGCGGTGCTGCATGCCAAGCTCAGCAATACGGATCGGCAGATCCCGGTAGCTGTGCATGTCGCTCTTATATACCATCATATGGTGAGGACAGTTCATCGGACGAAGAACAAGCTCCTCGTTGTCCATCTCCATTTTTGGGAACATATCTTCCTGATAGTGCTCCCAGTGACCTGAAGTTTTGTACAGCTCCACGTTTCCGAGGACAGGCGTGTACACGTGCTGGTAACCGAGGCGCTCCTCCATGTCCACGATATAACGCTCCAGGGTACGGCGCAATTTCGCGCCGTTTGGCAGCCAGATCGGCAGGCCTTGTCCAACAAGCTGAGAGAACGTAAACATTTGCAATTCCTTGCCCAGCTTACGATGATCGCGCTTCTTGGCTTCCTCCAGCAGATGAAGATGCTCATCGAGCTGCGCTTTTTTCACGAACGCCGTACCGTAAACGCGCTGAAGCATTTTGTTCTTGCTGTCGCCGCGCCAATATGCGCCTGCCACATTCATTAGCTTGAATACTTTGATCTTGCCGGTTGAAGGGACATGCGGTCCACGACAGAGATCAAAGAATTCGCCTTGCTCATAGATCGTAATGACGCTATCCTCTGGCAGGGCATTGATCAGTTCCAGCTTGTACGGATCCCCGAGCTCGCCGAAGATGCGCAGCGCTTCCGCACGGCTTACTTCCTTGCGGACAATCGGAAGATTTTCGCCGATAATGCGTTCCATTTCCTTCTCAATCTTCTGCAGGTCCTCCGGATTCAAAGGCTCCTCCAGATCCATGTCATAATAGAAGCCGTCCTCAATGACCGGACCCACGCCCAGCTTTACTTCTTTCGCTCCATACAAACGCTTGGTTGCTTGAGCCAGCAAATGCGCTGTACTATGGCGCATCACTTCAAGCCCTTCGGGTGTATCCTGCGTTACGATTTCGATCAAAGCTCCGTCCTGAAGCGGTGTCGAGAGATCCACGACGATCCCGTCCATTTTTCCCGCGACCGCATTCTTTCTAAGTCCGCTGCTGATTGACGCAGCCACATCCTCAATGCTGCTGCCCGCCTCATACTCCCGTACGGAGCCGTCAGGCAATTTAATGCTAATAGCCACCTTGTATTCCTCCCAAAAAGTATTTCACGTTTCTTCCATATATGAAGGACGCGTTAGTCTCCCCGCGAAGACAGGCATGGACCGCTGAGGTGCCCGCCTGGACTTCAACAAAAGATACCGGAACATGCAAAAAACACCCGTCCCGCGAAGGGACGAGTGTTATACCCGTGGTTCCACCCTAATTCGATCTCTCCATCACCTTATGTACCGGGTACATAAACGATTAAGATCCTTCATCAGCATTGAGTAACGGTCATGAACCGGTGAAGCCTACTCATCCGCATTCATCATGACGTGCGGGTTCGACGACACAGCTACAAAGGGGTAAATCAATGGCGAACCGGAGGAAATTGCAGCCGAGGTTTCCTCTCTCTGAGCGGTCAAATCCGGATTGATTCATGTCTTTGTCAGAGCTTTTACGTGAATTTATCAGTAATTATAATCCTGACCGCTTCGGTGCGTCAAGTCATCATTCGTCCGCTTCCGAGAAGCGCGCTGCATTCCGGACAGCTGCAGCATACTTCGGCGCGGTTATCAAAGATGTGGGCCAATGTCACGATGACGGGAAGCTCAGGCTGCCTCGTGTGGATAATCATGCGGGCCGGAGATACCGAAATCAGCGTACTGACCACCATATCTTCAATCTCCATATCCTGGTCCAGCCTTTCCATAACGAGTCCTTCATCTCGAGGACGTTCAATCGGGCGAAGATTGCCATCCAGCAGCAGGAAATCTTCCTCCCCCTTATGAATGACGTGAACCAGCGGCATTTTGGGCTCCTGAAAATAAACAAAATATTTCAGCAGGCTGACAAACTCCTCGTACTGCTGATCGAGCATAAATTCATCCACTGCATACTCCGCCATCTCGCGGAGCTCCTGTTCATAGGACTGAAGCCGGAAGGTCATGTATCCATCCAGATTGAGCTCAGATGCTTCGTTTAGGCATTGGTATATGCCTTCGGACAGCTTGCGTCTGCGGCTCTGCCAGAAGTCCGCGGACGGGCCTTCCTCTTTTTGCAGGAGCATCAAAAACCATTGCAGAATCCGCCCCGCTTCTTCCTCATCATCAAACTCGAATTCCGAGAACATTAACCGTGCAGCAATCTCCTGCTCCTTCTCTTCCATAATATAAGCAGTGACTGCTTCGGCAGTGAGCCGGCGCAGCGTGTCGGCCGATGCGGTCCATGAGGACAGCGGAAGCTTGCCGGAGCACGTCCAAATCACGCGGTCATCCGAAGCGCTGAATGTGAATTTCAGCTGCTTGCATTGTTTATGTAGCTCTTTCTGCTTGTCTGACAATATACGGTGAAACGCCTTTTTCTCGTCTTCCGTCCGTGTACCGACAGAAATGCTGAACAGTTCCATGGAATCACTCCTTTCGAGTTCCCTTTTCAGTATATGGGGACCCGCTCGGGGATATACGGAACTCCTGCTTGGAAAAACAAGCAAGTCCGAAAGAATATCTAATAAATGGCGCGCATACTAAAAATGTCGATTGACTTAAGTTCCATGAAAACCATACTTTCTAATATCCCAATATAAAAAAAGCGGACCGAGTTGCTCGGCCCGCTTTGCGGATTTCATATAAAGTATAGAATTAGTTCTGCATGACAAAGTCGCGCTCAACGGTGCTGTTATCTTCGAACACGCGCAGAATATCATACCGGGTGTTGCGCTGAGCCGGAATGTTGCCGGTCTCGCGGATCAATTGAATGATCGATTCAATATTGACCTTATACACAGCTCCTGCGGAAGAAACCACGTTCTCCTCCATCATCGTGCTGCCAAAGTCATTACAGCCGTAGCTGAGTGACAGTTTGCCGATCTCAGGTCCCATCGTTACCCAGGACGACTGCAAATTCGGAACGTTATCGATCGCCAAGCGGCCGATGGCTACCGTCTTCAAGTACGCCTCCGGCGTTTCGCGTTCACGCTTAAGGTTTGTATTGTCCGGCTGGAACGTAAATGGAATGAAGGCCAGGAAGCCTTTGGAATCATAACCGTTCTGAATGCATTCATCCTGCGCATCACGTACGCGAAGCATGTGGAGCGCACGCTCTTCCATCGTTTCGCCCAGACCGATCACCATAGTTGCCGTCGTGTTCATGCCGACTTTATGAGCCGTTTGCATGACATCCATCCACTGGCGCCATGTGCCTTTCAAACGGCTGACTTTTTTACGAATTCGATCATCCAAGATCTCTGCGCCGCCACCAGGCAGCGAATCCAGACCCGCGCTGTGAAGCTCGCGCATTACCTCTTCGAGCGTAAGCCCGGAGATCTCCACCATCTTCATAATTTCCGCCGGGGAGAAGGAATGCATCGTAATGTTAGGAAACCGCTTCTTGATGTTACGAAGCAGGTCCGTATAATAATTGAAAGGCAAATCCGGATTGACTCCGCCCTGCATCAGAATTTCAGTACCGTTCACATCCTCGGTTTCCTGAATCTTCTGGAAAATCGTCTCATCGGGCAGAACATAGCCCTCGGAAGAGCCCGGTCTGCGATAAAAAGCACAGAAACGGCAGAATACATCACATATGTTCGTGTAATTGATATTCCGGCCGATAACAAATGTTGTGATAGGATCCGGATGCAGGCGCTTTGTCATCACATCCGCCGCATGGCCAATTTTCTCAATCTCGTCACTTTCAAAAAGCGTCACGGTATCTTCCAGGTTTAGACGCTCACCGCGTAAAGCTTTATCCAATATACGGTTTACCGCACTCATTCTTGCAGCCTCCCTACTTAGAGCAAAATAACAAATCACCAGTAAAACTTTTTCTATCTCATCCTACCACAATCCGGCATTAAAAACGACATCCCGTCCGTGACAGGATGCCGAATTCTATGATTTGGCATATCTTTAAATGAAGTCCTTGCTTCCATGCAAATCTTTAGTAACTGGCAGCAAAAGCCCGATCCAGGTCAGCAATCAGATCGTCCACATCCTCGAGTCCAACCGAGAAACGGAGCAAACCATCCGTAATGCCGCGTTCTTGCCGAACCTTCTCGCCCATCGCTGCATGCGACATCATCGCCGGATACGACAGGATGCTCTCCACAGCTCCCAGGCTGACCGCTACCAGCGGCAGCTTCACATGGTTCAGCACCTGCTTGGCGCGCTCGCCTGAGCCGACGTCAAAGGAGATGACCGCACCATAACCGCTCGATTGCTTCTCATGGACTTCACGTCCCGGATGATTCAAGAGGCCAGGGTAGTACACTCGCTCAATATCGCTTCTCCCTTGCAGCCAGGCCGCCAGCTTGGCTGCACTTTGCTCGGAGTGGGCCATTCGTGTGCTGAGTGTCTTCATGCCGCGCATAAGGAGCCAGGAATCCTGAACCCCAAGCACCGTGCCCAAACCATTTTGCAGCTGCTTCAATTGGTCTCCAAGCTCCTGGGTTCTGGCTACCGCGAGACCTGCCAGCACATCGCTGTGCCCGCCAAGGAATTTGGTCGCGCTGTGGATGACGATATCCACGCCGAATTCAATCGGACGCTGGTAAAACGGCGTCATGAACGTGTTATCCAGCAGGGTAAGCAGGCCTTGCTCCTTCGCCCAATCCGTCACGGCACCAATGTCGGTAATTTTTAGGGTCGGGTTCGAAGGAGTCTCCATATAGACCGCTTTCGTATTCGGTTTGAGGGCCGCCTTCACCTGATCCAGATCGGTCATGTCTACAAAGGTGCTCTCGATGCCCATACGGCTCAGAATGCTGGTCAGCAGGCGGTAGGTCCCGCCGTACACGTCCTCCGTCACGATCATATGATCGCCCGCGGAGAGCAGCATGAACGAGCTGGAGATCGCGGCCATACCGGAAGCATAAGCGAAACCGCGTACGCCTCCTTCCAAGAGGGCGATATAATCTTCCAGCGCCTGCCTCGTCGGATTGCCGGAACGGCTGTAATCATGTTGGGGCGGGTTAAAGATATCTTCATGATGAAACGTAGAGGCTTGATAGATCGGAACGCTTGAGGCGCCGGTTGCCCGGTCGATTTCCCCGCCGAAATGCAATAATTTCGTCTCGAAACGGAGTTCTTCCTCGCGCTCCCGTTTTGTTGATAACTGCTTGGATTGCGTTTCCAAGCCTGATGGGCCTTTATCGATGCTCATTCTCCCGTGCTCCCTTCCACTTCAGCCATAGCTGCGCCCAGCGCAGCATCCAAATCCGCGATCAGGTCATCCGCATGCTCGATGCCGACCGAGAACCGGAGCAAGCGGTCATCCACACCGATCGCATCCCGAATCTCAAGCGGGATGTCCGCATGGGTCTGGACGGCTGGGTATGTCATCAGGGACTCGACGCCCCCGAGGCTTTCGGCGAACGCAATCAGCTTAATATGCCGCAGCACGGGCTCCACATAGCGGGCGTCCTTCACCTTGAAGGAGAAGATGCCGGTGTTGCCGCTGGATTGACGGTTCTGTATGTCATGTCCCGGATGATCCGACAGGGCAGGATAATATACCTCGCCGATCGCTGGGTGAGTTGTCAAAAAGGTCGCCACTGCGGTGGCATTCGTTTCGTGCCGATCCATGCGCAGCGCAAGCGTCTTCATGCCTCTCATCAGCTGATAGGAATCGGTCGGGCTTAACACCGCGCCGATGGAGTTATGAAGGAAAGCCATCTCCTCCGATAATTCCTTGCCCTTCGTTACGATGATACCCGCCAGCACATCGTTATGTCCTCCCAAATACTTGGTGGCGCTATGTATGACGATATCCGCCCCAAGCTCGATGGGTCTTTGGAAATATGGAGTCAAAAGCGTATTATCGACGATGCTGATCAGTTGATGGCGCCTTGCCCACGTACAGACGGCTTCGATATCCGTAATCATCATAAGTGGATTGGTCGGCGTTTCGACAAAGACAGCCTTCGTGTTGGGCTGTCTTGACCCTTCCAGGGCATCCAGGTCATTTGTATCCACGTACGTAGCCGTTACGCCGAACTTGGACATAATCCGCTCCAGCAGCCTATACGTCCCACCATACAGATCCAGCGATACAATCAGATGATCCCCTTGGCCGAACAAAGCAAAAATCGTCTGAAGGGCAGCCATGCCCGAGCTGCAAGCAAAGCCGGCATCACCGGATTCCAGCTCGGCGCAGGCATCCTCCAATACCGACCGGGTCGGATTTTTCGTACGGGCATAATCAAACCCCGTGCTCTGGCCTAATTTGGGATGGCGGTACGCCGTAGCCTGATAAATCGGAAAATTCACGGCTCCGGTTACCGGTTCTTGCACCGACCCGATCTGTGCCAGCCGGCTCTCTATATTCAAAGGTTTCTTCTCCATCACAAACTCTCCTCCCGTATACTGCTATATTTGCGGACCAATATCGTACGGCGTTTCCTGATATACATAGTAATTGAGCCAATTAGTAAATAATAAGTTTGCATGCGCGCGCCAGATGGACGGAGGCGTCCTTGTTGGATCATCATTCGGGTAATAGTTGCGCGGCAGCGCGATATCCATTCCTTTGGCAACGTCCCGGTCATACTCCCATTTCAGAGAGTCCGCATCATATTCGGAATGCCCTGTGGCAAAAATCTGCTTTCCATCGCGGCTGGATACCAAATAAATGCCTGCTTCCTCGGACTCGGACAGGATGACCAAATCGTCAACACCTGTAATGTCTTCGCGCCGAACTTCCGTATGACGGGAATGCGGAACAAAGAACATTTCGTCAAAGCCGCGAAGCAGCTTGGTACATGCTTCATTGATCGTATGTGGAAATACGCCAAAGCATTTTTCCTCGAGGCTGTATTTCGGCACGCCGTAATGATAATAAAGCCCGGCCTGCGATGCCCAGCAGATATGGAGCGTGGAGGTCACATGCGTCTTGGTCCATTCAAAAATTTCAGTAAGCTCATCCCAGTAATTCACTTCTTCAAACTCCAACTGCTCGACTGGAGCTCCTGTAATAATCATGCCGTCAAAACGACGGTTCTTCACTTCTTCAAAGGTTTTGTAAAATGATTTCAGATGCTCAGCCGACGTATTCTTCGAAACGTGGGAACTCGGATGAAGAAGAACAACATCCACCTGGAGCGGGGAGTTACCGATCAATCGCAGCAGCTGGGTCTCCGTCGTTTCCTTGGTTGGCATCAAGTTCAGAATAGCAATCCGCAATGGGCGGATATCCTGATGAAATGCATGACTCTCATCCATGACAAAAATGTTTTCTCCAGCCAGAACTTCCTTTGCCGGCAAGGCATCCGGAATTTTAATTGGCATTGTGGCTCACTCCTTCGAAATATGAAATGATACATCCATAAAAAGCTGTGAGAAAGAGCGTTAGACTGTATAAACGCAAGAAAACCTTTCTCGAAGTAGAGAAAGGTCATCATATACGTATCACAATGCGCCTCTCTCATCTGTCAGACTATACAACGGCTTCGAAGAAGCGTCGTATCTCCTGCAAGAATTAGCACCGTGCGATGTTGCCGCCGGTTGCCGGGTTTCATAGGGCTAGTCCCTCCACCTGCTCTTGATAAGATTTCGCTTTATTCAGTTGTCTTAAATGGTTCGTAATTGATACTTACTTTAAATCATTCCCAATTTTTCGTCAAGAACCTTTTCATAAGTCCGTCACACTTCACCGAAGGTTTCCATACCCTGTACAAATGGCCCTTGATTGCACCGGATTTTCAACTTGAAAGGTCCTACACCCGGCGTTATACTAGACAAGTGCTGTTTAAAACCGAGTATGAAAGAGGTGACATGGAAGATGGACGGTGACCCGAGCCAGAAACTGGATGCACAAGACGCACAACCGCATAGGATTAAGATCAGCTTACCGGCAGAGGGCGGCGTTATTTTTCATGCGCTTTTATCGTATTCTAACCTTCCTTGAATCATGCCTGTATACCGGTGGGCTGATATCCTGTGCCTTTACTGCTGAACCAAGCAGTTTGTATTTGACAAAGGAGTGATATCAGATGAAAATCCGGTTGGTCGATTCGGGTGTATTTACCCCTATTGATGACATCGAAATGACGCTGACGCCTCCGGCCAGCGGCTTCTACTGGCTGGATGCGGACGTGGATGATTTAGCCGAACTGCAGCCCCTCTTCTCCCTGCATGATCTTGCGGTTGAGGATTGCCTCAGCGAAGAGGAGCAGCGTCCCAAAATTGAAATATACGAGAACCACTATTTTATCGTCGTGAACAGCATCCGGTTTGACGACGAAGAGATTTTCCTTCGGGCATTGAATGTTTTCCTGGGCAGACATTTTATTATTACGGTAACCAAGCAAAAGATCCACGAGCTTCGCACCGTTAAGCCGCTTCTCTGGGAGGACGAAGTCAGCACGCCTGACCGCTTCCTTTACCTCTTGATCGACCTTGTCACGGACAACTATTTCTCCGTCGGGGACCGCATCGAGGCGCGGATTGAAAAGCTGGAGGAAGACATCCTGATGCATACCAAAAAAACACACTTAAGCGAGATTATCGGTCTGCGAAGCGAAATTCTTTGGTTGAAAAAGGTGCTTGGTCCGCAGAAGGAAGTTATCAATACACTTAACAAAAAAGATCTCCGGCTGATCGATGACCAGCTGCAGAAATATTTCAGCGATATCTATGAAAATGCCGTGAAAATTTCCGAAACCTTCGAGACCTACCGGGATCTTATGGGGAACCTTCGAGAGGCTTACCAATCCAGTATCGCCAATCGGGCCAATGAAATCATGCGTGTGTTTACCGCCATTACAACGATCTTTATTCCACTGACGCTGATTACGGGCATCTACGGCATGAACTTTGACAATATGCCTGAGCTTCACTGGAAATATTCATATTATGTAGTTATAGGCATCATGATTTCTGCCGGTGCCCTCATGTTTTATCTGTTCCGCAAAAAGGACTGGATATGAAATATCACAGCTTCACAGACAGAATCAGGACGGATCTCCTTGCCCAAGGAAATCCGTCCTGATTTCGTTCGTGCGGATTAGCCTGCGTTCGCTTTGCCAGGCTCTTCCCGCCGGAAGCGAATCCGTATCAGGCGCAGCCGCTCATACAGCTTCTCCGTTCCGCCAATCTCTTCTACCTCTCCATTCCGGGCTTGTCCTTCACCATATACCCGTTGTAATACCGGTTTAAGAAACGTATCGCCCAGCTCTTCAAAAGCCTTCCATACCGTCGCCTGCTCTGAAGCCGTGATCGTATTCAATTCTACCTCCAGCAGTTGCTCCGTGTCATAACCTTCCTTCTCGAGCCCCTCCAATTCCTCAACCAAATCCCGGCGAGATAACGCGGTGCGCTCTTCCAGCTGGGTCAGCGAAGCTCCCTCTGCTATGCCAAGCAGCATCGTACGACGGATTCGGAAGCGGTCCAGCTCTTGCTTGTAGCGCTGCTCCTTCTGTTTATACAGCCAGGACAAGAACACTTCTTCCTGGAGCTGCTTATAAACCCAATCCAATGGAAAGGTTGTGGTTCGCTCGATTTTCGTCGTGATCTCCAGCCACTCCGCCCCATGCTCCGAGGCCTTGCTGACCCCGATTCCCGGAAGCTGCAGCAGCTCTTCCTCATTCTGGGGGATGAAGGCGCTAATCATGCGCAGCACCCGATTGCTGGCAATGAAGTAAGGGGCTTTTCTTCCGGAGGCCGCCTTTCTCCTGCGCCAGGCACACAGCTCCGTGTACAGCTCCTCCGAGCCATACAGCTCACTGTAGCACTGCAGCTTCTGCACACCAAGATTCTTGCCTCCCGTCTCTCCGGGTTCATGGAATACCCCCTCAACAAGCGGCCGGAAGCCCTCTCCAAGCTTCTTCGCTAATTGATGTCGGTACACGCATAATAACTCATTCCATGAATTCCCTTCATACCACTCCTCGTCGGATACTTCACCGTCCGGTTCCATATGCCGCCAACCGAGCTGCCATCCCCCCTCTTCCTCACCGATCCATACTTGAGCAGAACGGAGATGACCTGACTCATCCGCTCCGCTCATCTGATTCATGAACACAATTTGCATCCCTCAAATACCTCCCGTTTAAGCATTCAGCACAACGATGATACAACGCAAAAAAGCACCTCTCCTCCGCCGCAGCGACAAAGAAAGGTGCTTCCCGTTCCATACGTTATACTGTTGAAACCATAATACCATAATCTGTAATAAAATCAAACCAATTTTGGCTCACTCTATATAAGAAATTAAGAAATAAGGTTAAGCCTGAACGCTCTTGGCCTCATCTACTGCCAGCTTGGCCAGCGCCAATGCGCCGCAGAGCCCCGCATTATCGCCGAGCATCGGCGGAACGATGAATTGATCGATCCCGTCATGAAGGCTTGGATGCTGAACATATCCGGCCAGCAGCTCCTGAAGCTTCGTGCGGATCAGCGGGAACAGCTGCTCCTGCTTCATAACGCCTCCGCCCATCACAATACGCTGAGGGGACAGAATGAGGACATAATTCATCAGCGCTTGAGCCAGATAATAAGCTTCCATCTCCCAAGCCGGATGATCCGGCGTCAATTCCACGCCGGGAACTCCCCAACGTTTGCCAAGGGACGGACCGGCTGCAAGCCCCTCCAGACAGTCGGCGTGATAGGGACAGGTCCCTTCATACCGGTCTTCCGGATGGCGGCGCACATAAATATGCCCCATCTCCGGATGAGACAAGCCGTGGATCAATTCACCAGCTACCACGGCGCCTGCTCCTACTCCCGTTCCGATGGTGATATACAGACAGCTATCCAGTCCCTGGGCAGCGCCCCATGTATATTCTCCAAGAGCTGCTCCGTTTACATCGGTATCAAATCCAATCGGAACATGAAAACGCTCTTCCAAAGCTTTGACAATATTGTAATTGCTCCAGTGCGGCTTCGGTGTCGTTGTAATGCAGCCATAAGTCGGGCTGCCCTTCACCGGATCAATCGGTCCGAAAGAACCGACTCCGATCGACTCTATATCCTTATCAGCAAAAAAGTTAAAGACGTTTGCCATGGTTTCTTCCGGGGTTGTTGTCGGGAAGCTCACTCGCTCCACAACCGTTCCATCCTCCATACCCACGCCGCAAACGAACTTGGTTCCTCCTGCTTCAATTGCTCCAAGTAAACTCATGCTTCTTCCATCCTCTCCACGATGTGCTGTGCCTTGTTCTCGATTTGGTTGCTAACAAGCTCTATTCGAAGCATATGTAAACATTGTGCTCCCGTCAAGTCTACCTGCCGCTTTCTCTGCTTCTGCCCGTTCCTGACGCGGCGAGTAACAACCATGAGAACAAAATAATGACCGCCGTCCACGCCCATGCCAGCCCGCTTTCGCCATTGCTAACCGCAACGTAAATCGCCGTGGGCAGCGTTTGCGTGACGCCCGGTATATTGCCTGCAACCATCCAGGTTGCCCCAAACTCGCCCAAGCCTCTGGCAAAAGCCAGAATGAACGCCGATACGCCTGCCCTGCGGACCAACGGCAGCGTAATCCAGCGAAGCACCTGCCATTCACCGGCCCCGGCCGATCGCGCCGAATCCTCAAGCTCCGGGTCCACGGACTCAAAGCCCACCCGCATGCTCTGATACACAAGCGGAAACGAGACCACTATAGCCGCTATGACTGCGGCCCCCCAACTGAAAATGATGGGCCTGGCAAACAGCCATTCGGCAGCTGAACCTATCCAGCTGTTTCTGCCCAGCATGACAAGCAGAAGAAAGCCGACCACCGTAGGCGGAAGCACAAGCGGAAGCATCAGCAGCGTTTCGACGGCCGTTTTGCCGACAAACGCGCGCCGGGACATCCAGCGTGCCGCCGCTGATCCCAGTATAAAGGCAATGATGCTGGACAGCAGTGATGTTTTTATCGACAGCCATACCGGCATCCAGAACATTTCGGTCGTGGTCACGGCGACGCCTCCGCTACCTCAAATCCAGCCTCCGTGAAGATATCCCTGATCTCGGGCTTCCGCATAAATTCAAGGAGCGCCTCAGCCTCCTGCGGATGCTTGGCATTGCCGGGAACCGCTGCAGGATATTCAATCGGTTGGTGCTTGTCCGGGTCGACCTCAAGCGCAAGTTTTGCCTTGGTCGAACTCTTCAGATCGGTTTTATACACAAAACCGGCATCCGCATTCCCCGACTCCACATAAGCGAGAACTTGCGTCACGTCCTTGGCATACACCGCCTTGGATTCGACATCATCCCAAAGGCCTTCATTCTGAAGAGCATCCTTCGCATACTCCCCGGCCGGTACCGTATCCGGCTGCCCGATAGCCAGAACGCGTACTTCAGGTTTGAGTAGATCCGATAACTGCTTCACGTTCTGTTTGCCAACAGGCTCAATCAACACCAACGCATTCCGAAACATCAACTGAACCGCATCGGATTGTACGATCCCCTTCTCGACCAGTCGATCCATCGGCTCCGTTGCTGCGGATACAAACAAATCTACAGGCGCCCCTTGCTCGAGCTGTTGTCCAAGAGAGCCCGAACCGCCGAAATTATACCGCAGCGTAACATTCGGAAACTCTGCTTCAAATCGTCGTCCGGTCTCTTCCAGGCTGGATTTGAGGCTTGCTGCTGCCGAAACAATCACTTCCACCTTCTTCTCAGCCCCTGAGGGCTGCTTAGTGGTATCGGTTGAAGGAGTCTGGTTGGAGGCACATGCGGATATTAGAAGCAGCATGGCCCCAAGCAGCAACCCGGTCAAGATTGATGTTCTTCCGAAATTAAACGGTCTCCACATGACTAGGAAACCACCGCCACCCCAAAAAGATGGCCGAGGCTCTTCATCTCGAGCTCCTCCAGTTTGGTTAATGCCCGTTCGTGATCCACGCTCAGGCGGCATAGGTCCAATTCGCACTCCATTGGAACCTCGCAATGGATTTCGGCCAAAGCCCGGGACAGATGCAGCATTTCCAGATCCGCCTCGATCTTGGTGCGGACCCCTTTGGTCAGTGAATCAAGATTCGCAAGAATTCCTTCCACGGATTCATACTCCTGAATCAGCTTGACCGCCGTTTTCTCACCAATCCCGCGTACGCCCGGATAATTATCGCTCGTATCTCCCATCAGGCCTTTCACATCGATCACCTGTCTTGGGGAAAGTCCTTTTTCGGCATACAACGTTTCCGGGGTATAATGCATATAATTGCCGTGTCCCTTTTTCATAATAATGACGGAAGTCGAATCGTTCACGAGCTGAAGCAGATCGTGGTCCCCCGACAGGATCATGACATTCATGCTATCCCCATACCGTCTGGCCAGCGTACCGATGCAATCATCAGCCTCATAGCCCACGACGCCCAGATTCGGAATTCCCAGGCATTCCGTCACATCACGCACCAACGAAAACTGCGGAACCAGATCATCCGGCGCTTCCGGACGATTCCCTTTATACGAGGCAAATTGCTCTGTACGAAATGTTTTTGAGCCCATATCCCAGCAGCACGCCACATGGGTAGGCTGAAATTTATCGATTGCATCCCACATATACCGCAGGAAGCCGTAAATCGCGTTGGTCGGCACACCCGCTTTGGTTCGACGGATATAGCCGCTTGACGCGGTCGCATAGTAAGCACGAAATAATAAAGCCATCCCGTCTACAAGCATTAAGGATGGTTGTTGATTGGGTATCACAGTCATGATCGCTCCTAACTTTAACTTCTCTGATATAACCTTAAATATACCTTGTCATTATACCATATCCCTATATAGACTTGGGCTAGTCACAAGGCATTTCTTTGAATTTCCTATCATTGGCTGTTCATAAGAAAAACGTCTATCGACGTACTCTCTCAGTAGACAGACCGCATGTAGCGGAAGTTTTTCTTGCGAGATAAGGATGCTAAGCCTCGGATGTTTATACTTTTCTTATCTCTTAAAACAAAAGAGCATCCCGGCGGTCCAAGGACCTTGGGATGCTCTACCTTTACCAGCAGGAGAATGCGTCAATGCCGGATCGTTGCCCTTCAACAATCGGGTTCCATCAGCTCTTTTAACCGGCCTTTATTGGGCCTGTCCTTGTCTCCGGCTAAAAAATGGCCCTTCTACTTCTGCCATGAATCCTGATATTGTTCCGCCTTGAAGCCGACGGTCACTTTACTGCCGTCCGTCACGATCGGACGCTTAATCAATCTTCCGTTGGACGACAACAGTTCGATTTTCTCCTCGTCGGAGAGTCCAGGCAGCTTGTCTTTCAGGTTCATTTCCTTGTAGACCTCGCCGCTCGTATTGAAAAATTTCTTCAGCTCCAGGCCGCTCTTGGTGATAAGGTCGGCTAATTCATCCTTCTTTGGCGGTTGCTCAAAAATATTTTGAAGCTCCAGCTCATGCCCTTCGTTCTGCAGCCATTTCACCGCGTTACGGCATGTCCCGCATTTCGGGTATTGATATACTTTCAGTTTGCTCATTCGATACGTTCTCCTTCTTATGTTGTTTTGAAAATTAGGTCGCCTCTTCCGCAAGCACGTTTCTCAGAGAGTTCATATCCTCAGGGAGCGGAGCGGTGAATACCATCGGGGTCCCCTCGATCGGGTGCGTCAGTGTCAGGCTGGCTGCATGCAGCGCCTGCCTGCCCATGCAGCGATCCAGCCTCATGATGGATGCGGCTTCCTGCTCTGCCGGTCCCTCGTTCTCATAGGAAGCAGCTTCCGTCCCATCTGATGGCGACTCCCGATCGCTGTAAACCGGGTGCCTATACATCTGATCTCCAATCAATGGACAGCCGATGCTAAGCATATGCACCCGAATTTGATGGGTCCGGCCCGTTTCCAGCTTCAACTCAACCAAGGATGCGGAAGGATAGGTTTCGCATACCTGATACCGTGTCAATGAAGGATATCCATCCGGAGTTACGATGCGACGGTGGGGCTCTAACGGATCCCGATCAATCGGACCATCAATATCGCCTGACGGCACAGCAGGCTTGCCATGAACAAATGCTACATACCTCTTGTCAACCGTGCCGGCTATCATTTGTTCGGAAACATGCTGGTGAATATACGGATTCTTCGCCACCACCAGCACGCCGGAGGTTTCCTGATCCAGCCTGTGAACCGCTCTGAACCGGTAATTCCAGCCCTTCTCCTGCCAATAGTGAACAACGCCGTTCGCCAGTGTGTCCGTATAATGACCGTGCGTCGGATGCACGATGATCCCTGCCGGCTTGTTCAGAACAAGCAGATGCTCATCCTCGTACAGAATATGAATTTTCATCGGCTGGGGCAGCATATCGTCTGACCGTTCCTGCTCCATTCGGATTTCGATCAGATCTCCCGCATGCACTTTAACGCTAATGTATACACGGGTCCCGTTCAGCATGATCCCCTGCTCGGTCAACTTGAGGCGCGAGAGCAGCTTACGGGATACCCCCATTCGTTTTTGCAAAATGGTCTTAAGCTGCATGCCGTCTTCTTGCGGTGACACGACATAGCTAATTGGCGGATAATACAAATTCATGAATTACCGAAACACCTTTCCACTTCGCTCATATTCGACATCCGGAATCCCGGCGTGCACATTGGCTGCCCGCGCAGTCACAAAGAAATAGTCGGACAATCGGTTCAGATAGCGGCGAACCTCCGGATTGATTTCCGTAGTTCGCTGCAGCGAAACGGTCAACCGCTCGGCTCGGCGGCATACGGTCCGACATACATGAAGCATGGAGGACAACGCGCTTCCGCCTGGCAGGATAAAACGCTCAAGCGGAGGGTTTTTCTCCTCGAATGCATCCAGCCATGCCTCCAGATTATCCACAAGATCAGCGCTTACCTTGAGTTTATCCTCACGAGGTCTCGCATAGGCCAGATCCGAGCCGCAATCGAACAGTTCATGCTGGATTCGAACGAGCTGAAGATGCAGCTCCTCAAAGTCGGCTTCCTTGGCCAAAAATACGGCTTGACCGACAAAGCTGTTTAATTCATCGATCGTGCCATACGCCTCGATGCGCGGATCATCCTTGGGCACACGACCGCCAATAATTGAAGTTTCCCCCGCATCTCCCGTTCTCGTATATACCTTCATCACATCTTCCTCCATTTCAAAGTCCGATTCATATTGAACGAACACACCATATTTCTTAAGATTATAGAATTTATAGTTTCAGCGAAGCTGAGTAATTCTATAATCGCAAGAAAAACTTCCTTTAACCGCGGTCTGTCTTCTGAGAAAGTACGTCGATAGACGTTTTTCTTATTATGCTCAACTATAGCATAATTTCCAATAACGGTCCCTCTACGGCAGAATAAGCCCCATGCTGATCATGATTCCGGGACGAGTTTTTGCACCAGGGGATTGTTTTAAACGCAAACAAGGCTGATCCGTGAGGCATCTAACCTCAGGAGCAGCCTTGTATTATTCAATCATGTCGTATTTTATAGTTTCTTTTTGGGATGGGCCTTCATATATTCGTTGATCTTCAAATCCAGCAAACTGCTGATCTCGATAACAATCTCCGATGTGAAGGACTGCTCTTCCAAAAAAATTTGTTCCATCTTCCGGCGAAGCATATGAATTTCGTCTTCCAAGGTAATTTCCTGAGGAGTGGATTTGGCTGATTTAATTGACCATTTACCGTGATTATTGTCTTCAGCCGTATAGTCACCACGGTAGTTTGACAATTCATAATCACAAAACACTGGTGATCCCTCCTTGGAAAGTAAAATTCTGCCCCCAAAATAAAATTATAACATATATTTTGCCAATGGAAAGTGATTTTTTTGTTAATTCAAGGAAAAAGTTCAACGATTTCCTTGCCTACTTTATTTTTTCCACAAAATTGCCCATTCTCTCCAAGGCCTCATTCAGTTGGGCAATGGATGTAGCATAAGAGCAGCGGATGAATCCTTCCCCGCCAAGCCCGAATGCGGTGCCTGGTACTGCAGCCACTTTTGCCTCGGTCAGCAAGCGCTGGGCAAATTCATCCGAGCCGAGTCCCGTTCCCTTGATGCTCGGGAAGGCGTAGAACGCTCCCTGCGGTTCGTGGCAATCCAAACCGATCTCCCGCAGCCCTTGAACCACGAGCCTGCGCCGCTGGTTATAGGATTCAACCATTCGATCCTTTTCCCCCATGCCGTTACGCAATGCTTCAAGTGCTGCGACTTGCCCCATTGCCGGTGCACACATGACTGTATACTGGTGTATTTTCAGCATGGCGCCGATCAGATCGGCATGAGCGCACACATACCCCATACGCCAACCGGTCATAGCAAACGCCTTCGAGAAGCCGCTCACCAGTATGGTGCGGTCCATCATGCCTGGCATCGAGGCAAAGCTGACATGCTTGCCTTCATATGTGAGCTCAGCATAGATTTCATCGGAGATCACAATCAGATCGTGTTTTTCTACCACTTCTGCAATGGGCAGCCAATCCTCATAGGTCATGATGGCTCCTGTCGGATTGCTTGGATAGCACAGGATCAGAATCTTCGATTTAGGGGTGATTTGCGCTTCGAGCGCCTCGGCCGTCAGTTTGAAATGATGCTCTGCCGTCGTTTCAATACCAACGGGCACCCCACCACCGATTGAAGCAATCGGCGAGTAAGAAATGTAACACGGCTCGGGAATCAGAATTTCATCTCCGGGAACAATCAAGGCACGCAGCGCCAGGTCAATCGCTTCACTGCCGCCTACGGTTACGATTATTTCATTGGCAGGATTATAGGTCACGTGGAAACTGTCGTTCAAATATTCCGCGATCGCCTCCCGCAGTTCCGGCATACCGGCATTGGACGTATATCCTGTAAACCCGCGCTCCAATGAATACACGCAGGCTTCTCGTACATGCCACGGCGTTACGAAATCAGGCTCACCGACACCAAGTGTGATAATATCCTTATTTCCACTGACGAGATCAAAAAATTTCCGGATTCCGGAGGGTTGAATGTCCCTGACCCTAGGCGCCAAATAGGAGCTCATCGATTTCCTGTTATTTTCTGCAAGCTGCTGTTCGTTCACAATCATAGCACACGCTTCCTTTACGGCGAGATCAGGAGACGATTGTCTTCTTGACGTTCTTCAAAAATAATCCCGTCTTGTTTATATTTTTTTAAAATAAAATTCGTTTTGGTCGATAATACAGAATCGATAGGTGACAGTTTCTCCGAAACAAAGTTGGCCACCTCACGCAAGCTTCCACCTTCCACTTCAACCAGCAAGTCGTAGGCGCCAGACATAAGATAGACCGACTTCACCTGCGGGAATAAATAGATCCGTTCCGCAATTCCTTCAAAGCCTCTTCCGCGCTCAGGTGTAATTTGAACCTCGATCAGCGCCGTAACCTTCTCGTCTTCCACCTTGCCCCAGTTGACAACGGTCGCATACTTGACAATCACGTGATCTCGTTCAAGCTCCGCAATGGAGGTCTTTACTTCTTCCTCATCTACACCGAGTAGAGTAGAGAGTAGAGCCGGCGATCTTCTCGCATCTTCCTTCAGCAGATCAAGCACCTTCAGTTTCAATTCGCTAAGCTCTTCCATATACGTATCCTCCAGCACTTATTCCGAATAACCATTCTTCATGCATGATATTTCGGAACAGAGATTAATACTTATATTACAATAACTTACACGGGATGTGCAAAAAAAAATACCGATGCATGCCTGCAGCAACGGCTGCGGGGGTCATCGGCTATCGTTTGAGTTAACCAAGGGATCATTGGGTTACATTATTAGAAGAAGGAGCTACATTGGTGGCATGCGGCGCTACATTCGGATGATGCGCGAACGCGCCCATGCTGGAAGTTTTTTGATGAATGGTTTCCTGTGTTTTTTGCAGGGACTGCTGCGCTTGCTTATACTGCTTGTCCACGTCGTATTTCAATGCGTGCCGAGGCGCGGTATACATGTTCTGCTGCTTCATCATATTAAAAAACTCACCTTGCAGCTTCAGTGTATCTGCAGTTAAATTCGTAAACATTTGACGCACGTCAGGGCAAGAGGCTTCCGTCGTGGCTGTCGTATACTCTCGAACAGACCGTTTCAGTTCTCCCAAAATAGGGCTAAGCATGTCCTCTTCGGGCAGGTATGAAGATCCATTAGGGGTTACCATAAGTCGTTCCTCCTTAACAATTTAACTTCGAAAGTCTATAAATCTCCTTTATTGAGGCTGCGTCGGCGCAATATTGCTGTGACTCTGCAGAGAGTTCACCAACATGTCCAGATGCTGTTCATGGCGTTTTACGAATCCCAGCAGCGCCTGCTGGATAGCAGGATTCTGACTGGCAGCTGCCGTCGCGGCGCAATGCTTGGCCAGCATGGTCTCGTTGGAGATGCAATCCGCAATATAGTCCAGTTCTTTTGAGGTTAGAGGCTGTAATTGCTGATTAGGTGTCATCTTTGTACTTGTTCCCCTTTCCATTTAAGTTGCACAGGAGCTAGTATGCCACCTATATAAAAATCTATGTCGTGAGATGTCATTAAATACGAAAGGAACGTCCAAACTAATAACGAAGTGACAATGAGGGGGTGAGGGACCATGTTACTGACCGGCGGAACAACGCCCTGGAAATATTTAAACAGTGAACCTGTAAAAAAATACCCCGGGCTATCAGAACAGCTCAGCTGTGATGTGCTAATTGTCGGCGGCGGTATTAGCGGCGCGCTGATGGCCTATGTGCTGAGCAAGCAAGGCGTGGACACGATCCTGCTGGACAAAAAACGCGTATGCGAAGGCAGCACATCCGCCAATTCGGGTCTGTTGCAATTCTCTAGCGACTGCCCCCTATCTGATCTGATCCAACAATTTGGTGAACAACGGGGCTCCTCCTTCTACATGATGTGCAGAAATGCTGTACGTCGGCTCACCGAAATCGCAAATCATCTGTCCAGGGATTCCGGCCTGATCCCGCGAAGCAGCCTCTACTATGCAAGTAACCCCCAAGATGTCGGCATGCTTCGGCATGAGTATGACCTGCTCAAACGCAAGGGCTTCGATGTGGAATACTGGAGCCGTGAGCAGGTGAAGGCTAACTTCCCGTTCTCAAAAGAAGCGGCCATCTATACCCGCGGCGATGCCGAAGTCGATCCCTACCGTTTCGGTCATAATCTTCTCCAAGATGCCAGCGAGCATGGGCTGCGAATTTATGAAAATAGCGAAGTGAAGGAAACACGGTATACCGATAGCGATGTCACCGTTTTAACCGATCAAGGAAGCGTTCTGGCCAAAAACGTGATCTGGGCCACTGGGTATAGCACCCAAGAATGGAAGCCTGATTATCAAGCGGAGCTGCTCAACACCTATGCCATCCTGACGGAGCCTGTATCCGATCTGTCTTCATGGTATGAGCGGGCATTCATATGGGAAACAAATCGCCCTTATCTCTATTTCCGGACAACGCCGGATCAGCGAATCATAGCCGGAGGGCTGGATGAGCCGCTTCCTCCTTCAGGCAAACCAGAGGAATACGCTGAACCAAGAGGCCGGAGACTGCTAAATGAAATTCATCAGCTGTTCCCCCATATGGCGGATTTGAATATCGCCTGCAGTTGGGCCGGCCTGTTTGCCACAACCAAAGACGGCATCCCGCTGATCGGCAGACACCCGCAATATCCGCACAGCTACTTTATCGAGGTGTATGGCGGAAACGGGACCGTTTACAGCATGATCGCTGCGGATCTGCTGGGCAAGACGATTGCAGGACATGAGCCCGAAGAACTGAAATGGTTCTCCCTGACACGGCCAATCGACCTGAACCACACCTAAATAATTGAAGGTATCCCCTACAGGCCTTACGCCCTTGGAGATACCTTCTTTGCGTGTATACGATTTGCGTCGCGACGCAGCCGAATGTTTTAAACATACCTTGGTCGACCTGTGTTATCCTACACCGCTCATATGGATGCAATCGGACTTAGGTGACTTGTCCTTTGGATGGAAACAGCTTTCGTATAAACAGCCATGATCCGATAGGGGATGCCCCCAGAAACAGCAGCAGCAGCGTCACCGTTAACGTGTCCTGTCTAAATGACAGGACAAGAATAAACACAAGCAGACCCGTAATTCGGCCTACGGTTAGACTGAGTTCCCGGAGCACAACCAGTTCAACCCGCTTCTCCACATTTTCCTCATTCACTCCCATAAGATCAAAGCTGGCCGATATAGCCGGCATCATGTACAGGGGAATAAACAGCGACGTCCCGATTCCCAGCACCAACAGCGTAGTATAGTTGACGGCAAACAGCAGCGGCAAAATGACCAGCAGCATCAATATCGAACCTACCAGCATGCCGGTTTTACGAAATTTGGGCTTGAACCACTTACCGCAGGCCCAGTAGCTGACCAGCGAAACCGCCGAAGTAATCAATGCGTATTGCCCCAGCTTCGATTCCTGGTCCGTCGCCACAAAAACAAGGAGCGTAATGAGAAAGGAAAACACACCTTCCCTGATTCCCTGAACGGCCAATCCGAATACGGCGTATTTCCAAACGCCGCCCTCCTTGAGCCGGCTCACCCCCTCCAGCCAATGGTAGTCGCTCTGGACCGGCCGTTTTCGCAGAAAAAAGCTCAGCACCACCGTCGCTGCGAAGATGACCATCGATACGGTAAAAATAAACCGGTAGCCCCGATCCCCATGCATCATCGTGATGATCCAACCCGCCAGCCACGGACCGATAATCCCCGTGATGGAGCCCAGGAGTCCGATCCAGCCATTAAACCAGTCCCGATTCTCCGCGCTCGAAACCTCGAAATAAACCACATTAAAGGCTAACCAGAATAATCCTAATGACACGCCGAACAGCAGGCCAAGAGGCCAAATATAATGGACGGCGTCCCGCCCTGTCCACAGAACGCATAGATAAAACAGGCCGGACACCGCAATTCCCAGGCGAAGCGCATTCATTTTGTTATGCTCCTTCACCCATTTGCCGGCGGCCCAGAACGTCAAGCCCAATGCGACCTGCTGAGCAATCGTGAACCAACCGAGCATCGTATAATCCTGGCGGCTTTTCCATAAGTATACGTTGAGGAATGTACCCGACAATGCACTCGATAGTATAAACAACCCATGAACCGATAACAGAAGCATAGCCTGGGGGTCCTTTGTCAACTTCATATACAGTTCCTCCCTTGCCCTCACACTTGAAGTCCAAGGTATTTTACCCTTCTAATCCCCACTTCATGAACAAAAAAAAGGAAACCGCCGCAAGCAGTTTCCTTAAGATAGCCGTGGATCGGCATATTGCGCCTTTCCGTAAACTCTATTCCTTTTTATGGATAAAACTCTTGATCATCCGAAGCCGATCATTCTCTGCCAGATTGTACTGTACATGGAAGCATCCGGGACACACGTATACGTTTAAGTCATATGGCGGCTGCAGTATAGGGCCTTGAATCAAGGCTGCGTTAACCGGCTGGAAGCCTTCCCCGCTCACGTGCTGCGTTCCGGCATGAAGCATATACTCCCTGCAATGCAAGCACTCGGGAACTTCCTCTTGCTGGTCCAGGATCCCCTCTACGGTCTCCTCAAATGCAAATAGGTCGTGATCCTCCCCGTACTTATCCACGGTTCGAAGAGAGGACAGCGATTCATGGTCGGATCCCCAAATACGATGAAGATCACCCGCCTCCTCATCGGAAGCCTCGTAAGCCTCTTCATATTCCTCCGGATCTTCCTGTGTTTCCTCTTCTTCCAATGCGATATTCAATGTGCGGTAGCCTTTAAGCTCGTTCGCACAGTGAGGACAAGTATCTTCGGGACCTATCTCTTCATCCCATACAATCTCACTTTGGCACCATGGGCAAACCGTCGGTTCCATCGATCATTCATCCCTTTCCTTATTCAAACGGCCATAAATGGCCCTGTTAACTTTATTTTTATTGAGACATCAAGTATACAATACCCGCCACAAAAAAAATCAAGGCAGCCGCAAACAATATCCGCGGTAAATATTTCATCGTCCTTTTCCTCCCGAAGCCATTAAATGATGCTTGCTCCAATAATGTAAGATAAAGATACGGTGATAAGAAGTACGATCAAGCCCACTGCGCGATTATCCTTGCCAATCTCTTCATCTACCGAAAACACAGGCGTCAAGAACTCAAGCAACCAATACGCCAATAAAAGCAGTATAAACCCGAAGAACGACCATTTAATCATGCCGTAAATGGACGTATTAGCCGTTATGCTATACCGCATCACATTACAGATGCCAAAGACCTTGCCGCCGGTCGCCATGGCCGCGGCAACATTTCCTTTGCGTATTTCATCCCAGCAATTGTACTTGGTAACCAATTCAAAGCAATACAAGTAAACAATAAGTGCAAGTATCGCAACCGAGAAATAGCCGACGAGCACCCCAAGTGGATGGGTCAGCAAATGATCAATCGCTTCCGTCATTACCTTATTTCCTCCCTGATATAAACGGGATGCGGCACCTTTCGCATCCCGTCGTTCTGAACCCTATGATGATATGTTATACGATTGAAGGAGAAAACGGTTCCTGATTTCTTACTTTCCTTATTTCAACTCGGCAATGGTAACGCCATTGCCGCCTTCGCCGTAATTACCTAAACGATGACTCTTCACATGTTTGTGTTTACGCAAATAATCCTGAATTCCGGTTCGTAAGATCCCGGTGCCTTTGCCGTGAATGATGTAAATCTGACCCAGGTTCCCCAGAAATGCCTCATCAATAAACCGATCCACCTCGATCAGCGCCTCTTCCAGATTCGCGCCCCTTAAATCCAGCTCATTCCGGATGTTGGTATCGCGAGTCCGCTTCAAGACGGTCGCATGCTGTTTCGGCGCCTGTTTAGCGTTTGCTGCCGGATTCGACAGCAGCTCCAAATCATCCAGCGCCACCTTCATCTTCATAATGCCGAGCTGAACAACCGCTTCCTTCGAGCCGGACATCTCCACGACATGCCCCTTCTGATTCAGGCTGTATACCCGCACCTCATCCCCAGGCTCAATGCTGCGCTGCTGCTTCGCTGAACGCTGGCCGCCCGTTTTCTTGCCCTGCTGCGGTTCGGCTTCATCCAAACGCTTTCGAGCTGCAATCAGCTTATGCTCCTTAACGGAGGCCCCTTCTTCTTGGGCAATCTTGCGCAGATCCGAAATGATCTCTTCGGCCTCACTCCGGGCCTTGTCCACGATCTGTCTCGCTTCCGCACGAGCTTTATCAACCAGCTTGTCCTTCTGCTCTTCCAGCTTCTGAAGCTCGTGCTGGTGGCGAAGACGCAGTTCCTCCATTTCCTTCCGAACCTGCTCTGCCTTCTCACGCTCTACTTCCGCGGTGTGACGGTTCTCTTCGAGCGATGCAATCATATGCTCCACCCGTTGATCTTCTTCCTTCACTTCGCCCCGGGCAAATTCCAGAATGGATCCCGGCAATCCCAGACGTTCTGCAATGGCAAACGCATTACTGCGTCCAGGTACGCCTACCAGCAGCCGATAGGTCGGGCTTAGGGTATTGATATCGAACTCCATGCTGGCGTTGATCACGCCTTTGCGTTCGTATGCATAGGCCTTCAATTCCGAATAGTGCGTCGTCGCGATCATGCGGCAGCCCATGCGGTGGATATGCTCCAGAATGGAAATCGCCAGAGCGGAACCCTCCGCAGGGTCCGTCCCCGCTCCCACCTCATCAAGCAGCACCAGACTCTTCGGTGTCATCTGGCTTAAGATGCGGATGATGTTCGTCATATGGCTGGAGAAGGTACTGAGGCTCTGCTCAATGCTTTGCTCATCGCCAATGTCCGCGTAGATCGCGTCAAACACGCACATCTGGCTGCCTTCTTCAGCTGGAATAAAGAGTCCGGACATCGCCATCAGGTTTAATAACCCGATCGTTTTGAGTGTAACCGTCTTACCGCCAGTATTCGGACCCGTGACGATGATGGAAGTATAGGAATTGCCCAATTCCACATCAAGCGGCACAACCTGATCCGCCGGAATCAGCGGATGTCGGCCTTTACGCAGCTTAATATAACCTCTGTCATTCATTCTTGGCAGTGAAGCCTTCATGACATGGGCCAAACGAGCCTTGGCAAAAATAAAGTCGAGCTGGCCGATCAGATCCAAGTCAATGGACAGCAGCTCAGCCTGTTCGCCGACCTGAGCGGTCAGCTTCTGCAGAATCACTTCGATCTCCCGTTCTTCCCGCATTCGCGTCTCACGCAGCTTGTTGTTCATGGCTACGATGGATTCCGGCTCAATAAACAGCGTCGCGCCTGACCCGGACTGGTCGTGCACGATGCCGCCAAAATGCGAGCGATATTCCGCTTTAACGGGAATAACAAAACGGTCGCCGCGTATCGTAATTAACTGGTCCTGCAGCATCTTCGCCACGGATTGCGATCGAATCATGGACTCCAGTTTCTCGCGAATGCGAACTTCTCCGCCCCGCAGCTCCCGCCGGATCTGGGCAAGCTCCGCGCTTGCGGAGTCCAGCACCTCAGCAGCATCATCAATACACAGCCGAATGGCATCTTCCAGGGGCTTCTGCTCCGAAATAAGATCACTCAGATTATAGAGGATCTCAATCTTCTCGTCCTCATGAATCGCCGCTATAAACCGCTTGATTCGGCGAGATCCATGAATCGTATTCGACGTAGCCAGCAATTCATGGGGATTGAGCGTCCCCCCGATTCTGGCCCGTTTCAGAGCGTCGTTGATATCGGTAATCCCGCGGAAAGACGGATTGCCCTTAAGTCTGTCTACGGTGTAGGCTTGATCGGTAGCCGCAAGCAGATCCTTTACAGCCTCCAGGTCGGTTTCAGGCATTAACTGTTCAGCTCTCGCACTTCCCATGGAGGTTTGAGTGTATTGTGTTAATGTATTTAAAATTTTTCGGTATTCTAAAGTTTGCAAAATCTTGTCATTCAAGAAGTTCACAACTCCTCTCAATCAATGCATATATTATATCGAAAGTGATACGAATTCGCCAAGGAATCCAAAATCCTTCCACACATAACCGACGGCCCTATTGAACAAAATAAATTCTGCGTAACATTCCAGTCTTATTCTAAGGAGGCAGGTACCATGCAATTTCTCGGGCACGTTGTTCGATTTATCGTTGCCGCGCTCGTTCTTATGGTTGTCGGATGGATTGTCCCTCAATTCTCCGTCGGCGGATTCGGAAGCGCCCTGTTGCTTGCACTCGTCATCGCTCTGATTGGTTGGGCTATCGAGGGCATCTTCGGCAAAAAAGTCACGCCGTTTGGACGTGGCATCGTGGGCTTCCTAGTGAGCGCACTCGTGATTTACCTTGCCCAATTCATCGTTGGAGGCGTTAGCGTCTCCGTATTGGGCGCATTGCTTGCTGCACTGGTCATCGGGATCATCGATCTGTTCATTCCGATTTCCACCCCTTTTGAAGCAGGCAAAAACCGCAAAGAATAAGATAGAAGAACGCCGCTTCGTTAGAGGAATCCTCTGGACCCTCTTCTTGAAAGAACCGATCGGCAGCTGTATTCCCCACATTAACCCCTTGTTGCTACTCTGCGCAGGGGGTTTTCATTTTGGGTAAAACCTCAATTCCTTTATTTCCATCTTCCCCTATATTATAAAGTAAATCCATATCATCGTTTGAAAACGTTCACGTTCACCAATTTTTCATAACACATATGTGCATCCACTCTTTTTCTGCGCTATCATAAAGATTGGAAATTATATTTCACAATTATTTCATAGTCAGGAGAGATTATAGTGAAAAAAGGCATAGCTTTACTTGTTTCATGTATGCTCCTATTTGTATTGGCTGCCTGCGGCGGAGACCAGAAAGAGTCCCAGGGAGATTCAGGGATCTCGGATACTGGCGTAGCACCGGAAGCTGAACTCGTGATTAAGGGTACCAATTTTCAATTCGACCAAGAGGAATATCGTCTCAAGAAAGGGGTGCCCGTCAAGATTACGTACGAGAACGAAGACGGCAACCACGGCGTTATGATTCCTGCGCTTGGCCTGCAGCTGGACCGTAAAAACAACTCCACGGTTGTTACGCCGGATGAAGCGGGAGAATTCGAAGTTTCGTGTTCCATTATGTGTGGAGCGGGTCACAGCAAAATGATATCCAAACTTATCGTCGAAGAATAAGTAGGTCTTCCTCACGAAAAAAACCTCCGGATCGCCAGAGTATCCTCTGTCTAATCCGGAGGTTTTTTCAGGTTCACATCTTCGCCATGGCCTAACGCTGATCCTGCTCAATCAACTCGATCCACTCATTATATTCAACTTGGAGCTTCGCATACTCTTCCTTCAGCTTACGGTGTTCTTCTTCAAGCTGCGCAGATTGCTCCGCCTTCAATTCCTGCTCCGCCTGGAGCAGACGATATTGGTGCATAACCAGCTCATACTGTTCACCTAAATCGGAATACTGCTGTGCTGCTTCACTTTTTTCGCCTTCCAGGCGCTCACAGGCTTGGCGTGCGGACGCAATTTCCTGCTGCCAGGACTGGAGCTCTTCTTCGAGAGCAAGCTTGGTTCGCTTCCACTCATCACGCTCTGCGGCCAGCTTCTCGCTGCCCTCGGCAAGCTGTTCCCGTTCCGCCATCCATTGCTGGTATTGCTCCTGCCACTGAACGGCACGTTCCTCTGAATCCCTCAGCTGCTCGGCGAGTTCACGTGCGCGCTCTTCACTGGCAGCCGCCTTCTTGCGAAGCTCATCCAGCTGATTCGACACCGTATCGTACTCTTCTTCCAGCATGGCGTACAGTTTGCTGGTCTCTTCCTCTCGGATTCCCGCTTCCTTCGTGAGTTTCTCCAGCTCTTCATGACGAAGCTGCAGTTCCTTCAATTCCTCTTGGGCACTTCTGCGCTCGGACATGCTCCGGTCAGCTTCGTCTTTCATGACCTGGATCTCATCCTGAAGTCCCTTCATTCCTTCTTCCAGGCTTTCGTTCGCTTCCATAAGCTCGACAATTCTCATCTCCAGCTCGCCGGTTTCCTCTTTGCGCTGATCCGCCAGCGTGCGCCAAGATTGGAGCTCGCTGCTTAAACGCTGCAGCTCTTCCTGCTGTTTGCGGGAGGTCTGATTCGCATCCACCACAAGTTTCTGCAGACGACGGCGCTCTTCCTCCGACTTGGCGGATTCCTGCTTCAGGCCTTCGAGCTCCTTCGTCAGCCCTTCCACCTTCGTACGGAAGGAGCGCAACTCCTGCGAAGAGGCTTCGGCTTGCTGTCTGGACGATTGGAGCGTTTCCTTCAGCTTGTCCGATTCCGCTTTTACAGCACCCAGTTCCTTCTCCGCAGTCGACAAGCGTGATTGGAGCTGCCCGCCGCGAGTTCGCTGCTCGGTAAGCTGCTTCTCCAGCTCCTGGACGGTCGTCGTATGCTTTTGTTCCATATCCTGCACGGTTTTCGTATTCTTCTGTTCCAGATCCTGCACCGTCTTCGTATACTTCTGCTCCAGATCCTGCACGGTCTTCGAGTGCTGCTGCTCCTTTAGGAGGGCCTCTTGTTTATAGGTGCTCTCCTGTTTCTTCAATTGCTCAGCCAGCTTCTCTTCGGCCTGCTTCGCAGCGTTCCGTAGACTCTGTTCCAGCTTCTCGATGGCCTGCTTATGAGTGAGCGTCATCTGCGAAATTTGTCCTTCATAGCGGCGTTTCATATCTTCAATCGACTGCTTATGGCCGCTCTCCAGCTTCTCGCGCTGCTCCTTAAGACGTGCTTCAAGCTGCTGCTTCTCCTTCAGCAGTTCCGCCACGCGGTCGGATTCCTTCTGGAGCAATTCCTTCGTACGCTCTGACTCCGCGGTTAGATTCTCCTTGGACTTCCTGTATTCCTCAGCCAGCGTTGTCTGCTCCGCCAGCTTGTGCTCCAGCTGCTCTAACTGCTGACGATGTCTCTCCTGCTGCTCGATTTGAAGTCCTTGCACCTTGGCAAGCTCCGTGCGCAGTTCATTCCGCTCGGCCGTCATCTGCTTGGCCTCATTCTGAAACTCCAGCTTCTGCAAAGCTTCTTCCGCCATATGTACTGCAGCTAGGACGGCAATGCGCGGGGTATCCAATCGAGAGTGCGCCTTGGATATGGTACGCATGCGGTCATCTACATAATTCGCTACCTGTCTGGTATAATCACTGCTATTGCCAACGAGTTTATAGGAAGTTCCGTAGATGTCTACGGTAACGCTTTTACGGTCCGATGTAGTCAAAATTGTGCCCTCCTTCTATTATGTGTAGATTCTATGATGTCTGAAATGGTCTATTCTCTACATTCATTATATATGAGATAACATCTGTAGACGAACCTCAAGAAAACAGACCGAAGTTTGGTATATGATAACACAGTTTTGTGCTTATAATTATGTACCCTGCGGGCGTCCTGATGCAAATCCCAGTTCAATTTAGAGCAAAAAAGCCCGCATCGAATCTCTGATGTAATGGATTCGATGCGGGCGTTCACAATTCCTGCTATTTTCTTAATTCTGCGCCAAAAGTTTGCTGAAGGGCAGCAACGGCTTTTTCCGTGACGCCGGCAACCTCTTCATCGGTCAACGTCCGTTCCTGATGACGGTACGTCATGGAGATGGCAATACTCTTCTTGCCCTCTCCAAGCTTGCTGCCCGTAAAGACGTCAAATACCTGAATCTGCTGCAGAAGCTCACCTGCATTGTCCTTGATCACTTGAATCAGGGAGCCGGCTTCAACCTCCTCATTCACCACGATGGCAAGATCGCGTTCCATGCCCGGGAATCTAGGCAAATCGCGGTAAACAACGCGGGCGTTGGTCAGATCATACAGCGGCTCAAGCAGAATCTCGGCAGCATAGGTATCTTCCAAATCCAGCTCCTGCTGCGTCTTCGGATGAATTTGTCCAAGTACACCTAACAGCCGCTTGTTCTCGCCTTGACCCGCATATACGGATGCGGAACGTCCCGGATGGAAGCCAACCGGTCCGTTGGCCTCGTAGGTGATGTCTTCTGCGCGAATTCCAAGGTAATCTAGCACTGTTTCGAGTGCCCCCTTCAAATCGAAGAAATCCACTTTGGCCGGCTGGACATTCCATTGCTTGCTGCCTTTGCGTCCCGACAACAGCAAACCGAGAACCGGACGCTCCAGCGGCTGCTTCGTCAACGTCTTCTCATGCGTATGGAACAGGTTCCCTATTTCAAACAGAGCCAGGTCCGGCTGCTTACGGTTATGGTTGTATACTGCGATATCCAGCAGCTGCGGAAGCAGGCTGGTGCGAAGGACGCTGCGGTCCTCGCTCATCGGCATGGCCAGCTTAACCGCCGTGCCATCTGACGACAGGGAAGTGAACATTTCCGCTTGCTGCGGATGGATGAAGGAATAACCCAGAACCTCCTGGAATCCGCTATGCGTCAGCAAACGACGAAGCGAGCGGCGGATGGCCTGAGCGATGGTCAATGAACCCGGTGTCGTCGGACCTTCAATCGCCGTTGTCGGAATATTGTCGTATCCATACAGACGGGCAACCTCTTCAATGAGGTCTACGTCAAGCACGATATCGCCGCGGCGGGTCGGCACTTGAACATCCACCATTCCTTGGCCCGCATCTCCGCAAGGGAAATGCAATCGGGCGAAGATCGTTTTTACTTCAAGCAGAGACAGCTCCGTACCCAGATAACGATTGAGCTTCTCCAGCGACAAAGTGATCACGGTAGGCTCGGTTTGGGCACTGCCTGCTTCGACGATTCCCTGATGGACAGCGCCGCCGGCATATTTCGCCATCAGTGCCGCTGCACGGTTCAATGCAGGAATAACTGCGGCGGGGTCCACTTCCTTCTCGAAGCGGGAGCTTGCCTCCGAACGAAGTCCCAACTGACGGGATGTTTTGCGGACGGTACCGCCATCGAACTTCGCCGATTCCAGGAAAATATTCAGCGTGCTGTCCGTTACTTCGGAGTCTAGGCCGCCCATAACGCCAGCCAATGCCACCGGCTTGCCCCCTGCTGTAATCACCAGCATATGCGGCTCCAGGCGGCGCTCCGTGCAATCCAGCGTCACCATCGTTTCGCCAGCTTCAGCCATACGCACGTGTACCGCGCCATCCTTCAGCTGATCGGCATCAAAAGCATGCAGCGGCTGTCCATATTCCAGCATCACATAGTTCGTAATATCCACGATGTTACTGATCGGGCGAACGCCTGCTGCGATCAACCGGTTCTGCATCCACAGCGGAGAAGGACCGATCTGTACTCCCGTAATGTAACGTGCCGCGTAATGGCTGCACTGCTCATCAGCACCAATCGTAACCGAGATATGATCGGCTGCTGCATCTTGAACCTCCAGAATCTCCTTCTCCGGGTTCGGAAGACTCAGCTCACGTCCCAGAATGGCGCTCACTTCGTAAGCTGCTCCCAGCATGCTGAGGCAGTCGGAGCGGTTCGGCGTCAGATCCAGCTCCAAAATTTCATCGTTCAGACCCAGCACATCCAGAATGGGTTTGCCGATTTCCGTATCAGCCGGAAGGACGAGAATCCCTTCTTGCAGCTCTTTAGGCAGCAGTTTGTCATTCATGCCCAGTTCCTTCGCCGAGCAGATCATGCCTTGGGAAAGCACGCCGCGCAGCTTGGCCTTCTTGATATCCATACCGCCAGGCAGCTTCGCGCCAACAAGCGCCACCGGCACCTTCTGGCCAGCATCCACATTTTTTGCTCCGCACACGATCTGGAGATCTTCCTCCTGACCCGCATCCACGATACATACATTCAGCTTGTCTGCGTCAGGATGCTTCTCCTTACTTTTGACGAAGCCTACGACCACTTTGTTAATGCCTTGATTCCGTTTCTCGATCACATCGATTTCAATACCAGCCGAAGTAATACGGCTTGCCAAATCCTCTGAGGTTACACCTTCGAGCGAAATATAATCGGACAACCAATCGGTTGAAACTCTCATTGTCTATTCACTTCCCTTTATCGTTAAAATTAGATCCGCGTGAACTGATTCAAGAATGCTGTATCGTTGTTGAAGAAGTGACGGATGTCATCCACGCCGTATTTCAGCATGGCAATCCGCTCAACCCCCATACCGAAAGCAAAACCGCTGTACTTCTCAGGGTCATAACCACCCATTTCAAGCACCTTCGGATGAACCATGCCGCAGCCTAAAATCTCAAGCCAGCCTGTTTGCTTGCATACACGGCAGCCACTGCCGCCGCATCTTACACAGGATACGTCCACTTCCGCGCTCGGCTCCGTGAACGGGAAGAAGCTTGGACGCAGACGGATCTGCGTGTTATCGCCGAACATCTCCTGCACGAATTGCAGCAGCGTCCCTTTCAGATCACTCATGCGAATGTTCTCGCCGATTACGAGGCCCTCGATTTGGTGGAACTGGAACGAATGCGTCGCATCATCGTCGTCCCGGCGGAATACGCGGCCCGGGCAGATGATTTTGACAGGCGCTTTTCCTTGCATCGACAGCATCGTCCGGGCTTGCACCGGGGATGTCTGAGTACGCATCAGCAGATCTTCCGTCAAATAGAAGGAATCCTGCATGTCACGTGCCGGGTGATTCTTCGGCAGATTCAGCGCTTCGAAGTTGAAGTAGTCCGTTTCCACCTCGGGCCCTTCCGCTACCTGGTAACCCATCCCGATGAAAATATCCTCGATATCCTGGATCACCTTGCTCAAAGGATGAACCGCGCCTTGGCTGAGCTTGCGGCCCGGAAGGGTTACGTCCACCTTCTCTGCACGCAGACGCTCTTGCGTTTCCTCCTGCAGGAATGCTTCCTGCTTGCCGGTGATGACTTCCTCGATCGCGCCCCGAACGTCATTGGCCACCTGGCCGATAACGGGACGCTCTTCTGCGCTCAGCGCTCCCATTCCGCGCAGGATTTCCGTCAAGGCACCTTTTTTGCCAAGGTATTTCACCCGCAAATCATTCAGCTGCTGCGGATCGGTAACATCCTGCAATTGCGCCAATGCTTCCTGCTTTAATGCTTCTAATTTTTCCTTCATGGCTATTCGCACACCCCTTTGTAAACTCCATCATTGTACTGAAAACAAAAAAGGCCTCTCCTCCCGAAAAGGGACGAAGAGACCGTGGTACCACCCTTGTTAACATGTTTCATACCCTAACCAAGGCGGTAAAAGCCTTAGGCCCTGAGTATGCCTCATCATGCTCACTTGACCGACGTAACGAATCGGACCCGTTATCCCCTACTGAGCGGCAGCATGCCGTGTTCAGGGAACTGCTCCGGAGCGAACTTCACTAGCCTGTTTCTATTAGAGACACTCTCAATCTACGGTATCCCTTCCCTGTAAAGAGGCACTAGCTACTTTTCTCCATCCACGCATTTGTTACATATGCAAATATATAGGGTTTATTATATGCAACCTTTCGAGATATGGCAAGTTTCATTTCCCCATTTTAACCCCATCTGGCTGATTTTAATCGCGATCCCTGATCTTATTCCGACTGAAGCCTGACCAGCTCAGCCCGAAGCTCCCTGATCTCGGCAAGCCAGCTCGCCTCGTCCCCGGCTTCAAGATCTTCGGCTGATAAGCCCAGTAATTCCTGAATCCGGTATTCGAGCTCCATCCGCCGATTGTCCTTCTCCGTATTCCCCCTGATCACACCGGTCCGCGAGGCCTGTTCTTCCTCCTCGTCCACACTTCCCTCAAACCAAACCGGAGCTTCTCCAGGCTTCAGCGTGAGCAGCCGGTTCGCGATTTTTCGCACCAGATACCGGTCGTGCGATACGAGCGCAATTGCACCCGGAAAGCTCACGAGTACTTGTTCAATCACCTCTCGGGTATCCACATCCAGGTAGTTCGAGGGTTCATCCAATACGAGCAGATGCGCCCCGCTGAAATACAGCTTGAGAAAAGCCGTTCTGCACTTCTCCCCCATGCTCAGCTGCCCCATCTTCTTAAACACATCGTCCCGCCTGAAGAGGAATGAGCCCAGCAAAGTACGGGCACGGCTCTCCGTCATTCCCGGAATGACGAGCAGACTGTCCAGCAGCGTGGTTTCATGTTCAAGCCCCTCAAGCTCCTGTGAGAAATAACCGATCTTGACGGAAGGATTTCGGGTAATCCGGCCCTCCTGCGGTTCGATTTCGCCCAGCAGCAGCTTGAGCAGTGTCGTTTTCCCGCTCCCGTTAGGGCCTCTTACGGCCAACCGGTCGCCACGGTTCAGATAGAAGGTGAGTTTATTAAAAAGCGGTTGATCTCCGAATCCAAAACAGATGTCCTTCACTTGGACAAGGGTACGGCCGCCGAAAGCTTCCCCTTCCAGCTCCATGTTCAGCTTAGGACCGCTTCGCGGTTTATCCACCCGCTCTGCTTCCAGCCGTTCCAGCGCTTTTTCCTTGGCATGATATCTTGAGATGTTCTTCTTGGCCTTGGCCTTGTAAAAGCTGGCGGTGATCTTGACATCATTGACGTCCCCGGCCGCGTTATGCGCTTTATGGAACCACTCCTCGTATCTTCGGATGGATTCCTCCAGCGCTTTGCGGGCCAGCTCCTGCTTCCGGTAAAGCGTCTCCTGTTCGCGCAGCTCCCGCTCCTGTTCGCGGCGGTAATCCGTATATCCTCCCCTGTAACGCCGTAGCTCCTCTGAGGTCAGCTCACATACGGAGGTTGCTACCCGGTCGATGAATTCCCTGTCATGGGATACAAACAACACGGTGCCTTTATAGGACGACACCAGCCACTGCTCCAGCCAGACCAAGCTGTCGCTGTCCAGATGGTTTGTAGGCTCGTCGAGCAGTAAAAATCTCGGTGCCGATACAAGGAGCCCTGACAGCATGACCTTCGTCTTCTGACCTCCGCTCAGCTCACGGTAGGACACAGGCCACACCTCCGGCCCGATGCCCAGCATCGTCATCGCCTTCTCCACCTCGGTCTCCCACTGGAAACCGTTCTGGGACTCGTAGCGCTCCAGCAGATTGCCATATTGCTCAAGCAATGGTTCCATTTCTGCAGCGCTCCCGCCGTTCATCCGCCGCTCGACTCCGGCAAGCTGAAGCTTCAGCTGCCATAATGTTGGGTGACTGCGGCTGCGCACCGTATCGATAGCACTCCTATCGACTTCGTCCGGCTCATCCTGCTGCCTGAGCCAGCCCCAGCGCTCTCGTGGGAGAATCGTCTCCACAACGCCCGAGGTCGGTTCGAGTTCGCCGGCCAGGATCGAGAGGAGCGTGGTTTTGCCGGTGCCGTTACGCCCGTACAGCGCAATCCGTTCTCCCTCCGCCACCTCCAGCTGAATGCCCTCAAACAGCGGCCTTCCTTGGAGCTCCATACTTATATCTTTCGCTTTTAGAATCATGGTCATATCGCCTCATCCTCTCTCTTTGAAAAAACTAAAAAACCGCAAGCGCTGGCCTGCGGCGGATGTTATAAAGAGAGGTATGGGTCTGGTCTGATTAACGGAACAAATTCGCACGACCGACACGACTTCGGCTGTTCATTCCAGTCCAGCCTTGACTGTTATTGAGATGAAGCTCAATAACCTCGGCCGTTAGCGGAAGCTGCAAATCCGTTCCGTATATGTGATTGTTTGCATAAGAGCACCGTTTTGACATAACAAAAAGAGGTACCCCAGTCACATTGTTCAGACACACCAAATCTCTCCCTCTACCGCCGTAGAGAAACGCCTGCAAAACCACATGCAGTTGTTTAGAGAAAAGGGTGTCTTACTTCATTGGACTGGGTTACCTCGCATTCTTGGAATGAAATTATGGTCATTATAACAGATATTCTTCGCTTGTAAAAGGGGTATTACGGAGTCACTATATATTTGAATGCCTGCTATCCCATGTTTATTCCGGTCCCATTCACATTTCAAAAAAGCAAACAAAAAACCCTTGTCACCAAGGGTTTCCGGTTCTAACTATAAGCGGGTGATGGGAATCGAACCCACGCTACCAGCTTGGAAGGCTGGAGTTCTACCATTGAACTACACCCGCACATATACCTACAAAAGTGACGCTATGCTTCGGAGCATATTTCGATTACTTTTGCGAGGCCCTAATTCATAAGCGAATCGGGACGACACGATTTGAACATGCGACCCCCTGGTCCCAAACCAGGTGCTCTACCAAGCTGAGCTACGTCCCGATAGTGAAGATGCTGTCTTTTGAAGACAAAAATAAATATACCATGTCGAACATATAATTTCAACATGTATTTTATGGAAAATGGGTTGTCCGTATTAGAAAGCAAACAGCATCCTTCCGAGGAGGGAAAGATGCTGTATTTCCTTAACTTATATAGGTAGCAAGGCTGCAAGAGCACCTTGCCTATTTCTTGTCGAAAGTCACTTCCGGCGTCGTCAATTTATCATAAAAATCCACAATTTTGTCTTTATCGTCCGATGCACGGAGTGCCATGGCGGAGCGTGGATGTTCGTCCAGGGTGCCAGTAATCATGTAAGGCATGATATAACCCCACTCTTCTTTTTCGCGAAGAGGGATCATGTAGCGCTCGATAATGTCCAGAACCGGACGCAGCTCATACTTCGTCCCTTTCAGATGGGTTACCAGCAGCTCGGTCGGGCAGTTGCCGGCCGCACGTCCCATACCGTACACGGATGCATCCAGAAGCTCAACGCCAAGATCTGCAGCAACCAGCGTGTTGGAGAACGCCAGCTGCATGTTGTTATGGGTATGAACGCCCAGACGTTTGTTCGGCAGATGCATCTTGAACTTATTCACAAGGTATTCCATGTCCTTATGATCAAGGCTTCCGTAAGAATCGACGATGTACACCACATCCACGACGCTCTCCCTGATCAGCTCAAAAGCTTCCAACAGCTCATTCTCCATCACGTTGGAGAGAGCCATGATGTTCAGCGTAGTCTCATATCCACGATCGTGGAAGGTCTGTACCAGCGCCAGCGCCTTATCCACGTCTTTGATGTAACAAGCGACACGGATAAGATCCAGCAAGCTTTCCTCGCGCGGCAAAATATCGTCTTCATCCACACGGCCGATATCTACAAGTGCGGACAGTTTGGTTTTACCTTTATGAGGAATCACTTCTCTGAGGAACTCATCATCCAGAAAACGCCAAGGGCCCGCTTGATCAGCGCCTTTCAGCAGTTTAGGCGAATTTTTATAACCGATTTCCATATAGTCCACGCCAGCCTCATTCAGGCCCGCATATAAATTTTGTACGAATTCCACACTAAAATCCCAATTATTGACCAGTCCGCCATCGCGAATGGTACAGTCTACAATCTTTGTCTGACTACTCTTAATCATTCTAAGCTAAACTCCTCTCGGCAATTTTTCTCTTCATCATACTTGAATGCCGGTTGAAAAGTAAAGCAAAAACGTCCGAAGGACGGACGTTTTTCAAAGGGATATCGGACTGCCACTGCCTCTTCATTTCATAACAAGCTCTTCAATCCATGGCGACCTGGGCCTGCTTGAGTATCCAGTCGGTGATGGTGCGGACGAGCACGCCGGTTGCCCCTTTAGGATCCACGCCCCGCTCCTTGGATAAATATGCCGTACCTGCTATGTCAAAATGCACCCAAGGCAGCCCATCAGCAAATGTCCCCACAAAAAGACCGCCTGTTATCGTCCCGCCTTCTCGGCCCGTTTGATTTCGTAAATCCGCCACCTCACTCTTCAATTTATCCCAGAACTCCGGATAGGATGGCAGCGGCCATATTTTTTCGCCGGCCCTCCGGGAGGAGGCAATAAGCTCCTGTAAAAAGGTCTCATCATTGGTTACGGCCCCAGTGGCGATATCCCCCAGAGCCGAAACAACAGCCCCCGTCAATGTGGCCACATCAATCAATCGCGAAGCCCCGAGCTGCTTGGCATAGGTCATTCCGTCCGCAAGCACGATACGGCCCTCGGCATCCGTATTCAATACTTCGATGGTGCGACCGCTCAGTGTCGTGACGATATCGCCGGGTTTAAAGGCGCTACCACTCATCACATTCTCCGCTGACGGAATCACCATCACTACATTTACTCTGGGGCGAATCCGTCCCAGCGCTTCCATGACGCCCAGTACGGTAGCCGCCCCGCCCATGTCGCTGATCATATCCTCCATCCCGGATGCCCTCTTCAGCGAGACGCCACCGGTATCAAACGTAACCCCCTTACCAACAAGGCCGACAACATCCTCCCACGTCTCCCGTCCCTGATAACGGATCGCAATCATGCGCGGTGGATGTATGCTGCCCTTACCGACGGCCAGGAGGCCGCCCATGCCCTTCTCGACAATTCCTTCCTCGTCCAGCACCTGGGCTTCAAAACCGTACCGTTTCGCAACCTGAAGCGACTTCTGGGCCAAGTCTTCCGGCAACAGCATATTGCCGGGGAGGTTCGTTAAATCCCGTGCCAGACAGGTCGCTTCCCCAATCGCTGCGCCTAATGACATCCCCTTTGTCCACCCGGCTTCAAATTCCGCGTCCATATCGCCTTCTATATAATAGAGGATTTCTTCTATATTCGTTTGCTCGGAAGCATCACGCTTATAATGAGGTTTGCGATAGCTTCCGAGGATAAAACCTTCAGTTAAAGCCTGAGCAGCATCTTGCGGAGTCTGTTCCGCGGTGAAGTTGACCATCGTATTCGGAATTTGAATGGCAGCACTGCGTACACCCGGTTTCCTGGCGGCTTTTACCGCTTGTGCTGCAAGCAGCCGCAGCTGCTCGGATGTCAGAATTCCTTCTGGACGGCCCAGCCAAATTAATAGGCGCGCTCCGCCTTCGATGCTCTCCGGCCATACGAATGACCGATGGGCAGTGCCGTCAAATAACCGATTCTCGGCCAACTGTTTGAGCAGCGGATCCCACGACTCGGAAACACCGCCTTCCGCCGCTTGTTTTTTCGTTACGGGAACAATGATGGCATCGGTATGCACATGCCCGGATGATAAACGGTCCTTTAATGTCCACTTCATGCGTTCTTCTCCTCCTAAAAAAGAAAAAGCCATTCCATCGGAACAGCTGCTCTCGTATTCATTTCAGGCACGTATCGTACAATCTTAGACTTCCGAAACGTCCAACTTGGGAAATGTAATCACAAACTCCGTCCCGGCACCTATCTGGCTATCCACGGCAATCGAGCCGCCATGGTTCCGGATAATACTGTAACTCACGGATAATCCAAGCCCCGTTCCACTCTCCTTGGTCGTGAAGAACGGATTGAACAGATGGTTCAGTGTATTCTGATCCATGCCGCCGCCGTTATCCGAAATACAGATGTTGATATGTTTCCCCGTATCGCGGGCGGAAATATCAATCACTCCGGTGATGTTCTCATCATGATGTTCATTAATCGCATCCAGGGCATTTTTAATAATATTCAGAATCACCTGTTTGATCTGCTTCACATCCACGGATATAAACGCAGGCGGGGTCTTATCGGTATGCAGATTAATCTGGCATCCCTTCATTAAGGCTTCACTTTCAGTTAGCAGAACGACTTCCTTCAATAATGAGGATACGGACACAATCTTGGTTTCTGGAGCCGAGGGCTTGGAGGAATTTAGAAATTCATATATAATATCATTCGCACGATCGATCTCCGTAAGTATAATTCTGGCATACTCGTCCTTACCTAAACTTACGAGATGCGGACGAAGCAGTTGGATGAAGCCACGGATGGAGGTGAGCGGGTTGCGTATCTCATGGGCAATGGAGGCCGAGATCTTTCCCAGCATGGCCAGCTTATCGTTCTGATAAGCGGTTTGCTCAATTCGTTTGAAGTCGGATACATCCTTCACGCTGATCAGAAAATCGCCTTCCATCTGGTCCCCATAAGTCATCGTGATCAGCCACGATCTGCCATATTCATCAACCAATTCATGAAATCTCTTGCGATGGAATACCGTTTCCCGAAAAATGCGAAGTATTTTCCTCTTTTTAAATTTGGATAGCTGGGGATGACGCAACAGTTGGGTCAGCGTACAGCCAGTCAGCGACTTACGGGATACACCTAGTAATTTTGCCATCTGTACATTAACAAATGCCAACACACCGTCACTATCAAAGAGGATGATCCCGCTGTCGAGATTCTCCAGTATGTTCTCATACTTGTTCCTAATAAGCTGGCTGGAATGAAAAGAACGAATTGCCTGCAGCTCAGATTCACGGATTTGACTCAACAAGATGGCTCCCCCTTTTCTTGAAAAGTTGAACTCACCAAACCGACAAAAAAACTTGCAAAACTCAGCTTGTCCGCCTTTGAATCAGAAGCAGCCCGAATCTGCTTCCTTCCATGATAGTCATCGAGACAAAGAAACGTCAATCAGAAATCCTGTCGAAAAATGGAAAATTGCATAAAAATACCATTCTCCACTCTTATGTATTTTCGTTTATGTATTGTATATAACACCAATTTTCAAACAACTAATATAAACAATTACCCCCTTTTGTTTGATTTGAAACATTAAAAAAGCCCCGGGCATTCACGAGGCTTTATTAATTCCTGCATTAAGGTTGCTTCTGGAGCCGGAGCCTGCGCTGACTCATCACGGCAAGCCGTCTTTTCAGTTCGCCCTGCCACTTCTCATCCTCCATCCATTTGGCAACCACCAGGAGATCTAACGACATATCAATCTGACTCTGCACCACCGTTAGCGGATCCTCCGACTCCCGGTTGACAACATTCTCAAAAATCGCATCCTCATCTTCCATCACATAATCCTGAAAATCCACCTGGGATGCTCCGTCACCATGGGCATATTCAGCTAATATTTCATACTCATTCTCTACCCGATGATGTACCTCGACGCGATGGCAGACCGGACAAGACAGCAGGGGAACATTATGTACTTGAGTGCGATAATGCTTCAGTGTACCCTTTGTACCCATCATACTAGCCCCACAGCAAAAACTCATATCGTTCACCCTCCTTTTGTGGATTCTCTACCGTTTCAAAATATTGTATTCGCTTTCAGTCCCGCTAATTCCTTCATGAAAAAAACCTCGATTAAAATTTTAGGCGCGATTCCCTAAACATAAGTCTGTAAGCCTATATATTTAATTATATATCAACGCAGAATGCGGTTCTCTAAACAAGAGTCTTCCCCTATTTCATCCAATAAAATCAGAGGTGAAAAAACCCCCATTACCTGCACATAATGTCAGATAATGAGGGTTGCCTTCACTGTAACGAAATGGAATTACAGGTTGCTGTCGCCTGGTTTCCAGTTCATAGCGCACAATCCGCCGGATTGAAGTGCTTGAAGAACGCGAAGCGTTTCTTCTACACTGCGGCCTACGTCGTTATGGTTAACCACTTGATATTTCAATTCGCCTTCTGGATCGATGATGTACAAGCCGCGCAGAGCAACGCCTTCTTCTTCGATCAGAACACCGTAGTCTCTTGCTACATTTTTGGTGATGTCGGAAGCCAGCGGGAAGTTCAATGCTCCCAGACCATTCGCTTCTTTAGCTGTGTTGATCCAAGCTTTGTGGCTGTGGATAGAGTCAACACTTACACCCAGAATTTCAGTATCCAATGCTTTGAATTGATCGTAAGCATCGCTGAGAGCCGTGATTTCAGTTGGACATACAAATGTGAAATCAAGCGGATAGAAGAAGAATACGAGCCATTTGCCGCGGTAGTCGGACAGGCTTACTTTACCAAAATCTTTACCGTCTCCTGATACAGTTTCCATTGTGAAATCAGGAGCCGCTTTACCAACCAAACGTTCTGCCATGATTGAATTCCTCCTTAACATATGTAAGAAAATACGTGTATTTTCTACATGCTATGTTCCTATGAACATTTAATAGAAATGTTATCATTGAGGCTAATCAAAGTCAAGATTGTAGACGTTACTTTATTATAATTATTATAAATAAGGAATTTCTTTGAACGAACGCTTCCTTTATTAACGGATAGCCGCGGCGATCAAATCGCCCATTTCCGTCGTGCTGAGCGCTTTGCTCTTATCCACGGCAATGTCTGCTGTCCGGTGTCCGGCATCAAGCACCTCGGCAACTGCGCGTTCAATTGCGTCTGCCGCATCCTCGTAGCCAAACGTGAGGCGGTACATCAGCGCTACGGAAAGAATCGTTGCGATTGGATTCGCCAAGCCTTGGCCGGCAATGTCCGGTGCCGAACCGTGTACCGGCTCGTACAGACCGAAAGCCCCTTCGCCCATGGATGCGGATGCCAGCATCCCGATGGAACCTGTCAGCATGGCTGCTTCATCGCTTAGAATGTCGCCGAACATGTTCTCGGTTACGATCACGTCAAAGCTGGACGGACGGCGCAGAAGCTGCATCGCGCAATTGTCTACCAGCACATGCTCCAGTTCCACGTCCGGATATTCAGGAGCGATGCGGTTTACCGTTTCGCGCCACAAGCGGGACGTTTCCAGCACGTTCGCTTTATCGACGGAAGCCAGCTTCTTCCGACGCTTCTGTGCAATCTCGAAGGCTTGATGGACGATGCGCTCTACCTCCGCCGTGTTGTATACGCAGGTATCTACCGCTTCTTCTCCACCAGCGCCTTCACGTCTGAACTTCTCACCGAAGTATATGCCTCCTGTCAGCTCACGAACGACCATCAGGTCGGTGCCTTCCAGAACTTCAGGCTTCAATGTGGACGCATCCTTCAAGCAATCGAAAATGACAGCCGGACGCAGGTTGGAGAACAGGCCAAGCTCTTTACGGATGCCAAGCAATCCCGTTTCCGGGCGAAGCTCCTTAGAATTGTTGTCCCATTTCGGTCCGCCCACCGCACCAAGCAATACGGCATCGGCACTTTTACATACATTCAACGTTTCTTCTGGCAGCGGCGTCCCTTTCTCGTCAATGGCAATGCCGCCAAACAGGGCATGTTCCGTCGTAAATGAATATCCGAACACCTCTTCGGTACGTTTTATGATCTTCTCCGCTTCCGCCACTACTTCAGGACCGATACCGTCTCCGGCAATTACCGCGATTTTTTTCGTTTCTGCCATTCTTCGTCACTCCTTATTTATATATACACTGGTCGTATTTAATCATCTAGTTACTGTTGTAACATACTTCCCCCTCGATTGACCAAGATATAGAAACTATGAACTTAATTCGTTTTGCCTATAAGTAGGGAGAATGTGATCAGGGAGATGACAGCGTGAAGAGTTGTGCAGATGCTCGAAGAGTTAATATCGCGAGAGCGACTTAATATCGAGAGCGGCTTTAATGAGAGCAGCTTTATGCAAGAGCTTCGAAGAGTTAATGTGGGTGGCTCCGATTACGTATCGTTCCTCCAATCGCTGTTGTCGCCGAATTTCAGGGTTTTATTGTTAAGGGTTGAAATTCGGCTCCAAAGGCGACCGCTTCGCTTTTCCGGAATCGATTCGTCCTCTCCGCTGCTTCGAAGCCGATCGGATTAGCAGGCTCAACGGAGAAGAGCGAATCTCCCCGACCACAAGGGTGGTGGGAGTTTGAAGAGCCGCCCTATGCATAAGCATGGGGCGGCTCTTCAAGGTAACATCTTGGTGGGAGCTCGGTTACTCCTAGACTTTCTTTTTTCTGGTTGTTTCTTGCTTCTTACTTCTTACCTCTTACTTCTTACTTCTTACTTCTTGAGCTTTGATGCTTGCTCCTGCTACTTTTGATCATCCATCCATCTCCCGCTTCTGCCTTTAACTGGCCAACCAGAAAAGAGACAATGTATATTACAGGTCTGCTTGTTGGAACAACTCGTTACGATCAGGTACCTGAATGGGATGCTTCTTCTGGAAATCGTTGAACAGTCTTTCCCGGAGCGTAATAACTGTCCATGCCCTTCATGCTTTCGTCCGACAAGATGCTCTGGAAGAATTTGCTGTTGTAGAGCGAGGTTTCATAGCCCTGATAAACCTCATCACTGCTCCAGAACTCTTCACGCCGTTAGTTACATTTTTCTGCCAATACGCTACAATAGGGGTGAATTTGTCTTATACCCTAAACGACCAAGGAGTGATCATCGATTATGAAGTACACTGCTCTAGGTAAATCCGGTATGAAAGTAAGTCGTCTGTGTCTGGGGACAATGAATTTCGGTCCTGCTACGGATGAAAAGGAAGCCTTCCGCATCATGGATGCAGCGCTTGACGCTGGCGTCAATTTCTTCGATACGGCGAACATCTACGGCTGGGGCGAGAACTCCGGCCTGACCGAAACCATCATCGGACGCTGGTTTAACCAAGGCGGGGGCCGCCGCGAGAAAGTCGTTTTGGCTACCAAATTCTACGGCTCCATGAGTGATCCTCTGGATGGCCCCAACAATGAAGCCGGACTGTCAAGCTATAAACTTCGTCGTCATCTCGAAGCATCGCTCAAGCGTCTGCAAACGGATCATATCGAGCTGTACCAAATGCATCACGTCGATCCTTCCGTTTCATGGGACGAGCTGTGGGGCGCTTTTGAGGTTGCGGTTCATCAAGGAAAAATCGGATATGTCGGATCCAGCAACTTCGCGGGCTGGCAGATTGCGGTTGCGCAAGCCGCGGCCCAAAGCCGTCACTTCCTGGGCCTCGTTTCCGAGCAGCATAAATACAGCCTGACCTGCCGATTGCCGGAACTCGAAGTGCTTCCCGCTTCGCAGCAGCTCGGACTCGGCGTTATTCCATGGAGCCCGCTGGACGGGGGACTGCTGGGACGCAATGCGCTTAAAAAAATCGAGGGCTCGCGCAGCGGAGGAAACGCGGAGCGCGTGGAGAAGCACCGCTCGCAGTTGGAACAGTTCGCCTCACTCTGCCAAGAGCTCGGCGAACCGCAGGACAACGTCGCCCTTGCTTGGGTGCTTAAGAACCCGGCGGTTACGGGACCGATTATCGGGCCACGCACGCTGGAGCAATTCGAAAGCTCCCTGCGCTCGCTTGAGATCGAACTCGATGAATCCGTAATGAAGCGTCTGGATGAAATTTTCCCGGGTCCGGGCGGCGCCGCTCCGCAGGCCTATGCCTGGTAAAAATAAGGATACCGCTTCAACGACCGAATGAAACGCTGTCTTATCTCGTTGATCAGCTGCATCAAACAGGTATCGGCACACTGCTATGAGAGCTAAAGGCTCGGTGCTAGTATCTGATACAAGCATTCACGGCTGGCCAACAGCATCATAAAATAAATAAAAGAGGAGCCGCTTCAACAGTGGCCCCTCTTTTTCATGGTATGCTCCTTCAGCGCTCACGCTGCAAGCAGAGCTTCCATCACACCAAGTATGGATTACAGTGTAGCGCGCTCGCGCCGGCTAAACGTTTTGCGTTTCTCGATCAGCACATTAACCGCATCCACGTAAGCTCTTGCGCTCGCTTCCAGGATGTCGGTGCTCAAGCCGCGGCCTTGCGCCGCCACGTCGTTCTGCGACAGCACCACATGCACTTCGCCTTGAGCATCCTTGCCGTGCGTAACCGATTTGATCGAATAATCCGCAAGCGTAACTTCTTCGCCGGTCACCTTGTCGATCGCGTTATAGATCGCGTCCACGGAACCGTTGCCCTCAGCCTCTTCCTCAATCGTCTGATCCACGGTCGCAATGCGAACCCGCGCCGTCGGCGTTGATTCATTGCCGTAAGCAACAAAGATCGTTTCCAGCTTGAACACTTCCGGCGTATCGATCAGTTTCTCTTCCAACAAAGCCAGCAGATCCTCATCGGATACTTCCTTCTTCTTGTCAGCCAGCACCTTGAATTTGGCGAATGCATCATTCACCTGTTCTTCGCTCAGCTCGTAACCCAGATCCAGCAGCTTCTCACGGAAAGCATGACGGCCGGAGTGCTTGCCTAACACCAGCTTGCTTTCTTTGAGCCCAATGGACTCCGGCGTCATAATTTCGTAGGTCGTCTTCTCTTTCAGCATGCCGTCCTGATGAATGCCGGATTCATGAGCGAATGCGTTCGCGCCGACAATCGCTTTGTTGCCAGGCACAACCATACCGGTCAGCTTGCTCACAAGGCGGCTCGTGCGGGCGATTTCGGTCAAGACCAGCCCCGTCTTCGCTCCGAAGAATTCGGAGCGCGTCTCGAGCGCCATTGCAATTTCCTCGATGGCGGTATTGCCTGCACGTTCACCGATTCCGTTGATCGTGCCTTCGATCTGATCGGCCCCGTTCAGAATGGCAGCAAGGGTATTCGCCGTCGCCATGCCCAGATCGTTATGGCAGTGCGCACTCAGCTGCACCTTCTCGATATCCGGAACATTTTCCTTCAAGTATTTGAAGATGGCCCCGTATTCCGAAGGGTTCAAGTAACCCACGGTATCCGGAATGTTCACGACATTGGCGCCTTCGCGCACAGCCATGCCGACGACCTCGGCCATGAAGTCAAGCTCTGTCCGGCCGGCATCCTCCAAGGAAAACTCCACTTTGGAAAAGTATTTCTTTGCATAACGGATCGAGGCCTGCGCCGTTTCCAGCACCTGCTCCTTCTCCATCCGCAGCTTGAACTTGCGGTGAATCGGGGAAGTCGCCAGGAACACGTGTATGCATGGATCCTGTGCTCCCTGAAGCGCTTCGCGAACCGCATCAATGTCACTCTCTCTGGAACGAGACAATCCAATGACCGTGACGTCTTTAACCGCTCGTGCCACTGCGTTCACAGCAGCAAGGTCACCGGGTGACGCCGCTGGAAACCCTGCTTCCATGCGGTCGATTTTCAACTTTTCGAGTTGAAGGGCGATCTCCACCTTTTCCCGAGTGTTCAAATTCACGCCAGGAGACTGCTCTCCATCTCTCAGCGTTGTATCAAAGACATAAATCTTTCGCATGTCGGCACCTCCTTGAAGTTTATCGCTTGACGTAAACATCCGGCGGCAGGTTGATTTCATCCCCTGCCGCCGGCTGCTTAATCTAACGGGTCCCATGCAGCAGCACCATCTTATCTCATGCTTGACTGCTCTATACCCGGAAGAATTCCTTATGAATTCTATATATTCTTATTTCTTGATCCAATGCATCATTTCGCGAAGCTCCGCACCAACCACTTCAATCGGATGCTCGGACTCGTTACGGCGGGTAGCTGTCAGGAAAGCACGTCCCGATTGATTCTCAAGGATAAAGTCGCGAGCGAATTTACCTTGTTGAATATCGGAGAGGACTTCTTTCATTGCCTTCTTCGTATCTTCGGTTACCACGCGCGGGCCTGTTACATAGTCGCCGTACTCCGCCGTGTTGCTGATGGAGTCGCGCATGCTTGCAAGACCACCTTCATAGATCATGTCCACGATCAATTTCAGCTCATGCAGGCACTCGAAGTATGCCATTTCCGGCGCGTATCCAGCTTCAGTCAATGTTTCAAAACCGGCTTTGACCAATGCGGATACACCGCCGCACAATACCGCTTGCTCACCGAACAAGTCGGTTTCGGTTTCTTCGCGGAAGGAAGTTTCGATAACGCCTGCACGAGTACAACCGATACCTTTAGCATAAGCAAGACCGATCGCCTTAGCTTGTCCAGTTGCATCTTTCTCGATTGCAATCAATCCAGGTACGCCAAAGCCTTCAACATACGTACGGCGAACCATGTGACCTGGGGATTTAGGCGCAACCAGAAGGACGTCGTTGTCTTTAGGAGCTACGATTTGACCAAAATGAACGTTGAAACCGTGGGAGAACATCAGTGCCGCGCCTTTTTTCAGGTTTGGCTCGATATCGTTCTTGTACACCGATGCTTGTGTTTCGTCCGGCATCAGGATTTGTACCACATCTGCACGGCTAACGGCTTCAGCTACAGGAAGCACTTCGAAACCATCATTTTTCGCTTTGTCGAACGACTTGCCTTCACGAAGGCCAATGACAACCTGAAGTCCGCTGTCACGCAGGTTTTGCGCTTGAGCATGACCTTGGCTTCCATAACCGATAACCGCGATTGTTTTGTCTTTCAACACGCTGAGTTCTGCATCTTGTTCATAATAAGTAGTAATTGCCATTTGTATAAGTCCTCCTTTGATTTTAAAGACCCTTCATGATGAGCGGGTATCTCAATAGACCGAATCCATTCTCGATCTGCTGAGACACCCGCTCATGACATGCAGGTGTCTAACGCTGATATTAGCTATAATTTGTGATCCCGGTTCAAGACAATCGTATAAAATAATTACGCATTACCGCGAATCATCGCGGTAACCCCGGTACGGGAAAGCTCCTGGATGCCATACGGCTTAAGCAGCTCGATCATGGCATCGATTTTGACGGTATCGCCAACAACCTGAACCATCAGGTTGGCTGTGCCGATATCCACGACGGATGCACGGAAAGTCTCGACAACGCCCATAATTTCCGGTCTGGCCGAAGGCTCGGCTTTTACTTTGATCAGGGCGAGCTCTCTGGCTACCATCGGTTTCGAGCTCAGGTTGATGACTTTAATGACATCGATCAGCTTGTAAAGCTGCTTCTCCACCTGTTCCAGCGTCGTTTCATCACCCGTGGTTACGATAACCATCCGGGACAGGCCGGATTCCTCCGACTGCCCCACGGTAATGCTCTCGATGTTAAAGCCCCTGCGTCCGAATAACCCGGATACGCGCTGCAGGACACCCGGCTGGTCGTTCACTAGTACGGCAATGGTATGTTTTGTACTCATCTTACGCATCCCCCATCAGCATTTGATCGATTGTCGACCCTTGCGTCACCATCGGATACACGTTCTCGCCTTTCTCTACAACGAATTCAACGAGGACGGGTCCCGGTGTTTCCATCGCTTCGGCCCAAGCACGCTGTGCTTCTTCTTTCGTGGTGGCACGAAGTCCTTTGACACCGTAGGCTTCAGCCAGCTTGACGAAATCAGGGCTGCCTGCCAGATCGATGTGGCTGTAACGGTTATCGTAAATCAGCTCCTGCCATTGACGAACCATGCCAAGCACCTGGTTGTTGATGACAACGATTTTTACCGGAATGTTGTTGATGGCACAGATGGCAAGTTCTTGCGAACACATCTGCATGCCGCCGTCCCCGTTGATCGAAATGACCAGGCGATCCGGATGGGCCATCTGGGCACCAATCGCGGACGGGAATCCGAAGCCCATCGTTCCAAGACCGCCGGAGGTGATCCAGGAACGCGGCTGGTTGAACTTGTAATACTGAGCGGACCACATTTGGTGCTGGCCAACGTCAGTCGTTACAATCGCTTCACCCTTCGTGGTGTCGTTCAGCATTTCGATAACCCATTGCGGCTTCAGCACCGTATCCGAATCAACGTAACGGAATGGGTATTCGGCTTTCCATTTTCTGATCTGGTCTCTCCAGGCATCTGCTTTCGCAGCGTATGGAACGAGCGGATTCAGCATCTCAAGCACGGTCTTCACATCGCCGACAATCGGGATATCGGTTGGCACGTTCTTGCCGATCTCTGCCGGGTCGATGTCGATATGAACGATCTTCGCATGTGGCGCGAATCCGTCCAGCTTGCCTGTAACCCTGTCATCGAATCTCGCCCCGATGTTGATCAGCAGGTCCGACTGCTGAATACCATGGTTCGAGGTGTAGGTTCCGTGCATGCCCGGCATTCCTGTCCACAAGTCATGACCGCTCGGGAAGGCACCCAGACCCAGAAGCGTTGTCGTGATCGGAATCCCGGATTTATTCACGAATTCGTACAGACCTTCATGAGCTCCGGAGTAAATCACGCCGCCGCCGGCAAGAATCATAGGACGCTCGGCTTCCTCAATCGCACGGGCCAATTTATCCAACTGAAGTTTGTTTGGTACCGTCCGAGGATTATATCCTCTCAGTTGAATTCGTTCTTCCGGCTGGAACAGCGTGGTTGCCGCGGATACATCCTTCGGAATATCGATCAGTACCGGACCTTTGCGGCCGGTAGAAGCAATATGGAAGGCTTCGTGAATCACCCTTGGCAGATCCTTTACATCTCTTACCAGATAACTGTGTTTCGTAATCGGCATCGTGATGCCCGTAATGTCCGCTTCCTGGAAAGCGTCCGTACCGATCAGGGTTGTTGCAACGTTACCGGTTATCACAACGAGCGGAACGGAATCCATATAAGCTGTTGCGATACCGGTCACAAGGTTTGTTGCCCCCGGTCCTGAAGTCGCTATGCACACACCGACTTTGCCGCTTGCGCGAGCGTAACCGTCAGCTGCATGAATGGCACCTTGTTCGTGACGGGTCAAGACGTGATTGAAATCCTCAAAGCCATACATGGCATCGTAGATGTACAGGACCGCTCCGCCCGGATACCCAAAGACGCATTCGACACCTTCGAGCAGAAGACTCCGAAGCAAGATTTCCGATCCGGTAATCACTTCAGGCTTCAACCATTTCTCTCGTAATTGTTCTGTAGACCGCACTTCTGGAGTTTGCGCGCTCATCAGTCATCCTCCTCTCAAATATTGGCACTCTTCCTTCAAGCAACAAAAAAACCTTCCGTCGCCACACCCGGAGTATCTCCGTGTGAGGGACGAAAGGTTTAGCTTCCGTGGTACCACCCATGTTTGCCCTACACTTCGCAGTGTAAAGCCTCAGCAGGTATGAAGAACACAATGAACACAGCTCTTCAATATCTGCAGTCCGTAACGTGGACTAAGACGATTCCCCCTAATAAACGCTGTTACGACTTAATGCGATAAAGTCATAGCGTAGCATCTTTCAGGGAAACAGCTCCGAGGTGAGCTCGTATAAAAGGGGTTTTGGTGGTGGTTTCAGCTGATCCATCCACTCTCTGAGCAAAAGAGCCCTTTAAACTTCGTCCTCATCATTGCCGATTGGATATATTCGTTAAAATGTTTAGAAACATTATATGATTCATTCATTCCAGAAGTCAACACATTTATTTTACTTCCGATGAAAGGTTTTCATTCACAATTGGAGCAATCCCTTCTCCTCCTTGATGCAAAACACGCTCTTAAACCCTGCTACATATGATAAATGGAGCTATCCTTAATAGCGGTGAAGGGAGGAAACAACACGATGATCCGCTATCGAACACCGGAGCTGGATGATCCGATGATTCTACAACTCATTGAGTCCCAACTCGTCCCGCTTTCCCATATGACCAAAAAAGAGCTGGACATCATCCGCAAGGATATTCCCTCTCGATTACGACGCGGCGTGACCCTTGTTGCTTCGCCTCAGGATAACGATAAAATCATTGCCTTTATCCATTTTATGATGCACGGCGAACTGCTGTATATCGATATGCTGGCCGTCGCATCCACCGCACAGCGAAGACGGTGGGGTGTCCGATTGATGGAACATGCCGAACGTTTCGCTGTATCCCGCGGATGCAAACGCGCCAAGGTTATGGTGGATATTGGCAACCATACCGGACTTAACTTTTACCGAAAGCTTGGCTATACGGTGACAAGAATGATCGAACCCAGCCGATGTTATGAGTTGGAGAAGATCTGGTTCCTCTAATTACCAGAAGAAGCCTGGTCCGAAACCAGGTCCAAAGCCCGGCCCGAAGCCGCCATACCCCGGTCCGAAGCCGCCGTATCCTCCCGGATACCCACCGAATCCGCCACCATAGCCTCCACCGAACGCATAAGGTGCCGTCCCAATGGCAAGAAGGTCAAACAATGCGAGCGGAATAATCGCCTTGGTCTTCACCTTTTTCCCCTTGGTTGCCGGTTCTACAAAAAGGCGGTTGCCGGAAACGCGTACCAGCTTGCCTGCCACCATGGTCCCGTCCTTCTTATACGCTACGATCTGTTTGCCCACATATGATTTCACTTTTGCCCTGCTGACAGGCTTGTGCATAAGATCCCTCCTCAGGTAATATACATTTCAATCTATTCCGGAAGGAGTTCACTTGCTTGTTTCATGGCCCTTACGATGGCTAAAGATAGGTAAAAAACTCCTCATGCCCATCATTCAGCGCTTACGATGCCAATGTATGACGGACAGGAGCGCAAAATAAAAAAACCGCCGTAATATTACGGCGGTTTCTTCATACACGTATAATTAAGCGTTCACTTTTTCTTTAGCTACAGTAGCCAAAGAATTAAACGCGTTCAGATCATTCACAGCCAGATCAGCCAGCATTTTACGGTTAATGTCCACGCCAGCAAGCTTCAGACCATGCATCAATTTGCTGTAAGACAGACCGTTTTGACGAGCAGCCGCGTTGATACGAACGATCCACAATTTACGGAAATTACGTTTCGTAGTACGACGATCCCGGTATGCATAAACGAGGGATTTCATGACCTGCTCGTTCGCTGTTTTAAAAATGCGGTGTTTGGAACCGAAATAACCTTTCGCAAGCTTCAATACTTTTTTATGTCGACGACGAACGACAAATCCGCCTTTAACTCGTGCCATATCAAAAGACCTCCCAATAATTGTTGTTTACTATTTCAAGTTAGCCAGACCTTGCTTCAAACGTTTAACATCTCCAGGCGCCATAACTGGGCTATTGGACAATACGCGCTTCGCACGCTTGGATTTGTGGGAAAGCAAGTGGTTTTTGTAAGCTTTATAACGTTTAACTTTACCAGTACCAGTAATCTTGAAGCGGCCTTTCAGGCTGCTATGTGTTTTCATTTTAGGCATTGTAGTACTTCCTCCTCTAATTTCTCTTAGGCTTTTGGAGCCAAAATCATAATCATGCTTCGGCCTTCCAATTTCGGTTGACGTTCAATGACGCAGAGATCCGCCACTTCCACCTTCACGCGCTCCAAAATCTTTTGACCAATGTTAGCATGGGTGATTTCACGACCACGGAAACGCACAGAGCATTTCACTTTGTCGCCGTCTTTCAAAAACTTAACGACATTGCGAAGCTTGGTTTGATAATCATGCTCCTCAATGTTGGCTCGGAACCATACTTCTTTGATATCCACAATTTTCTGGTTCTTACGTGCTTCCTTCTCTTTCTTCTGCTGCTCATAGCGGAATTTACCGTAGTCCATGATGCGGCATACCGGCGGTTTCGCCTGAGGGGCCACGTTCACCAGATCCAGATTGAGATCAATTGCCATTTGCAGTGCTTCACGAATCGGCTTGATCCCGATTTGCTCACCTTCGGCACCAACCAAACGTACTTCCTTGGCCCGAATCTCGTCATTGATCATATGTTCCTTACTGATAGTCCTCCACCTCCAAATTACTTGTTGTTCCTGTTTGCAAAAAAAATAAAGGGATGACGGGTTAATCACCGACATCCCTATTTGATACTCATCTCACAAATGAAGTTAAATCCATTCATTGATTTCGTGATCAAACCAGCCAACACATGTCGGTCAGGTGAGAAGCGGCGCTTCTGCTTGCAATCAGATATTCTGTTTAACAGACTAGGATAGTATAACAGGTCATCCTATCTTCTGTCAACACAGATGGAATAAAAAAATTGGATCAGCCTTGTTTGCTTTGAACTTCTTCAAGACGCACAACCCGGGTATGCTCCGTATGGCTCCACTGCTTGTTGTTCTGCGTGAAGAACGCATACACCGTGATGGGATACCACGACAGCAGGTAAATCGGGAACAGCACCAGATACATGTACACCTTCTTGTACTTCACCTTCTCCAGAATCATCGCGATCATGAACGTGAACACATTCGCCGCGATCGCTGTAAAGCTCAGCCATAACGGTAAATAACCGTACAGGTTCGCGATATTCGGACCATTGAAGAATGAGCTGTCCACCCAGATGATGGCCGTCAACAAGAAAGTCAGCAGCACGATGTAAACGTTGACTCCGTACAAGGCCAAATCCAGCTTCACAAGGCTGCGTTCTTTAATGGCACGCCACAGCAGCGGGAAGAAATAACGGCGGGCAACCGTAAAGTGACCCTGCATCCAGCGCAGGCGTTGTCTGGCCGAAGCCTTAAACGTAAGCGGCTTTTCGTCAAATACCTTCGCGTCATAATTGAACTTCGGATACACCCCGCGCATAACGCTGCGCATCGTGAACTCCAAGTCCTCAACCAGACTGGTAGCGCCCCAGCCGATCTCCTTCAAGAGATTGGTCTCAAAGCACATTCCCGTACCGCCAAGGAAGTTCGCCATGTTCAGATTGCTGCGGGAAAGCTGCCACAAGCGGTTGATATACCAGTAAGACACCCCATAAGAAGCAGTGATCCAGGAATCCTCAGGGTTCTTGGTATCGATATATCCCTGGATAACTCTCGCTCCAGAGCAAAGATCATTGTTCATTTCGTTCAAGAAATTCGGATCCGCCAGATTATCGGCGTCAAACATGACGACCGCGTCGTACTGCCGCGGCATCGCCCAGAGCTCTTTCAGCATCCATTCGATGGCATAACCTTTGCCTCGGAGATTCTGATTCGTACGCACGCATGCGTTCATCCCGTGGGCACGGACGATCTCTGCTGTACGGTCTGTACAGTTGTCACAGATGACAAATACGTCGTACAGATGTTTTGGATAATTAAGCTGTTTCAGGTTCTCCATTAATGCCCCGACAACCTGTTCTTCGTTATGCGCAGCAACTAACACTGCAAATGATTTATTGGGTTCGAACTGTTGTTTCTTTTTTCTTTTGACCAGACCAAACAAAGAGAATACGAACTGGTACACACCCACCGCGGCCAAGAATAGTTGGAGCGCGATAAAGATGGCGTCTGTCATGATTCTCCGTTACCCCCTTTTTATAACCCGAGAATGTTTGTTATTTTTTTCTCTCTAAGTTTTTCGCTTTTTTTTGTTGTTGCTATGACCCTGTGACTTGTGTCTGTCCTTCTAGTAGCCTCGGTGCCGCGGGGCAACTTTGCACGTCATACACGATTTTCCACACTTTTGAATCTTTTGTCAAAACCGTGGAATGCTCTAATTTACGGAAAAACTTCGTAAAAGAGCTCAGCTTGCAATCCCGTTTGCCAGCAAGCTTCGTTTCAAACGGCTTTAGTTCTTATTTTCATCCGTTTTCTTGCTTTTTATTTCTCTTGGCTGCCCATTTTTTCTTTTTCGACTTGTCCGTCAATAAATAAACGCAACAGACACCCAAAAAGTTTTCGTTTTTTCAATGCTCTTTCTCTAATAAACTTTTTGATGTCCGTTTGAATCATTGTAGCGGCATCTCATACTCAAGTCAAAAGACCACGGACCCTGATTTTCTACAAAATGCGCGCCGCTGACTAACTCCTTAAGTAGCAAGGTGCCAGCGAGCATCTTGCCGAATAAAGTTTCCGCTTCCGGGACCAAAGTCCCTGAAACACAAGCGGAGAATGGTTGATTTCTTTTCCCAAAGTCGATATGTTAAAGTTAAAGAATAACGCTGCAGAACGGGTGAAAAGTAGTGGCTAAAAAAAGAGTCTTGCTGTTATCTGAAGGGTTCGGTGCAGGCCATACACAGGCCGCTCATGCACTCTCCAGCAGCCTGCGCCAGTTATCGCCTAGCGTACAGACCAAAGTTCTCGAGCTCGGGAGCTTCTTGAACCCTAAAATCGCTCCACTGATCATTTCGGCCTACAGAAAGACGATTACAACTCGCCCAAGATTGGTCGGGTACATGTATCGCCATCAAAAGTCCTTTAACCGCTTTACGGCTTTAGCTCTTCACCGAATGTTCTACACAAGCACCAAAAACGTGGTTAGACAGCTCAAACCCGACATCATTGTGTGTACCCACTTTATACCAAGCGCGGTCATCTCGCGTTTGAAACGGCTGGGCATTGATGTGCCTCTGTGTACCGTTATAACCGATTATGATGCTCACGATACATGGATTAGTCCTGAGGTCGACCGATATTTCGTGTCCACGCCGGAAGTGAAGCGAAAGCTGCTCAATCGCGGGGTGTCGCAAGCCAAAATTCAGGTCACCGGCATTCCGATCCATCCCGACTTCTGGACGCATCCGAGCAAGAAGGAAATCAGGGAACGATTTCATCTGTCCGATATGCCTACCGTGCTTGTGATGGGCGGAGGCTGGGGCATCATGAATGACGAAGTTGTGCATGAATTTTTGACCCGATGGCGGGAAGAAGTACAGATTATATTTTGCCTCGGCAATAACGACAAGGGACGCGAGGAGATGGAGAACAATCCTCGGTTCCAGCATCCGAACATCCGGATTTTGGGTTTTACGCGCGAGATCGACAAGCTGATGGAGGTGTCGGATCTGCTCGTTACGAAGCCTGGCGGCATGACATGCACCGAAGGCCTTGCCAAAGGAATCCCGATGCTGTTCCATCAACCTCTTCCGGGGCAGGAAGAAGAGAATTGCCAATACTTTACGGCGCAGGGATTGGGTGAGCCTATCCACTCGCTGGAGGTTATTGGCAGCTGGATGAACAAACTGCTTCATCAATACGACGTAATCCAACAGCAACGGGCGCAAAATTTGCGAGACATCGAACGATTCCATCCGATGCAAAGCGCACGCAGCATCATCGATATGCTGGAAAACGAAAAGGTGTACTCCTGAAGAGGAGCACACCTTTTTTTACGTCGTTTTCCGCGAACATGTCATCGCAGTTGATAGATTTCCTACTATTATAATAGATGCAAACGCTATCATTGGGAAAACGCTAGTGTACGGACGTTATTTTCCGTATTTTTCAAGGCGGTTCTTATGGTAGGAAGCAAGTGCTTCCTTGCCGACAATAGCCTCGCAGCGATGAATCTGCATACCTTGACCGACGAATTTGGTCTCGTATTCTGTCATTACGTGTTCTTCGTTCAATCCGTCACGATGCAGATCCAGCGAAATGTTCGTCATTTGCAAGCCATAATCGGCAAATGCATTCAGGGAGAACTCAAAGAGCGTAACCGAATCGGTCTTGAAATGAATTTCCCCGCGCTCGTTCAGGATCTGGGAATACTTGTCCAAAAAACGCGGATGCGTCAAACGACGGCGGGCATGCTTCGATTTTGGCCATGGATCACTGAAGTTTAAATATAAACGTTCGATCTCGCCGGGTTCAAAAACCTGCTCGACGTTCTCGATATTAAACAGCGCCAGCTTCAAATTCGGCGGGGTATCGATACCGTCCTGAGCCCAGACATTGCGTCCTTTTTCGCTTGCACGGCGAATCAGCTCGTCGTACATATCCACCCCGATAAAATTCACTTGCTGATGCTTGTAACTCATCTGGCTGATAAATTGGCCCTTGCCCATGCCGAATTCGACATGAATCGGAAGGTCATTGCCAAATAATGAAGCCCATTTTCCTCTATATTGACCGGGGTCCAAAACGACCAGGTCTTCCTGCTGCTCCAGATTTTCCCGTATACCTTTTCTTCCGCGTAAACGCATGTCATACCTCCGAAACTTTCCAAGTAAATTTAGAATGATATCCCGATACTGCATTTATTGTGACGAAGTTAATCCCAAAAGTAAAGAGCCCCATAGAAAAAGGAACCTATGCTCTGCTTAACGCAAAGAATTTAGGTTCCTCTTTCTTATATTTGGAATTGGGGTTCCGCGATGGTTAAACTGTGAATAATCTACCTTTCTTCCGACGCAAAATCAAACGTCTTCTCAAAGGCGGCCCGAATCTTGCGACGTGCCGAAGCCTTCACATCCTGGTTGGAGTTAAACTCCACGCCGGTAAGGGCTAAAGCTTCGTTCGGGGTAAGCTCCACAGCGATTTTGTCTCTACTCTCATTCTTTACTGTCGATGAATTCATTCGTAATCACCTCACGGTATTATTGTATCCATGACGTCACACAAATATGAATCCTATCCGATATATACCCATGCCAAAATTGCTTGAATCATATTTTTATTTTTCTATTTTAAATATACCAATTATATGCAATTCATTCAAGTAACAACATTTTAATTAGGCTTGAAGACCTGTATATAACGCAAAGTTTTATTTTTTGTTACAATGGACATATCTGCTTAAGTAAAGGTTAAGTCAAACATGTATACTTGGAGGCACGGCTATAGGCTGTCTGTCTCTATTCATCTTATGCGGCTATAAAAGGAGCACACATGAGTACACCACTTAAACCCGCCCCAACGTTATGGGGCGACAAACGATTTCATACATGGAATTACGAGATGCGCAGCCAATTCGAGGAAAAAGTATTCAAGGTTATGCTGGATGCGGGCTTTACGTGCCCGAACCGCGACGGCACGATTGCCAAGGGCGGGTGCACCTTCTGCAGCGCCCGCGGCTCCGGTGATTTTGCCGGACGGCGTCGGGATGATCTTGTTACCCAGTTCAACACCATCCGTGACCGACAGCACCAGAAGTGGCCGAGCGCCAAGTACATCGGTTATTTCCAAGCCTATACCAATACCTATGCTCCGGTCGAAGAGCTTCGGGAATACTATGAAGTCATTTTGCAGCAGCCGGGTGTTGTCGGCTTGTCGATCGCGACACGCCCCGATTGCCTGCCTGACGACGTCGTGGAATACTTGGCGGAGCTGAATGAGCGAACCTATCTCTGGGTGGAAATGGGCCTGCAAACGATCCATGATTCCACCTCCGAGCTGATCAACCGTGCCCATGATACCGAATGTTATCTGGAAGCGGTCGAAAAGCTGCGCAAGCATAACATCCGTGTCTGCACACACATCATTTATGGCCTTCCGCAAGAGGACCATGACATGATGCTCGCCACCGGCCGAGCGGTCTCCAAGATGGATGTGCAGGGAATCAAGATCCACCTGCTGCACCTCATGCGCAAGACGCCGATGGTGAAACAATATGAGGCCGGGCTGCTGCGGTTCCTGGAGCAGGACGAATACATCAGCCTTATCGCAGACAGCCTGGAGCTCTTGCCCCCGGATATGATTGTTCATCGTCTGACCGGAGACGCTCCACGGGATCTCTTGATCGGCCCGACGTGGAGTCTCAAGAAATGGGAAGTGCTTAACGGCATTGACGCCGAGCTTAAACGCCGGGATACATGGCAGGGTAAATTGTGGGGGGGATCCTGATGGGCTTCCTCTCGGTTTTGAGTTTTGCCCACAAACTCGTGTCCGAAAGGCTGCGGCCTGGAGACATTGCGCTGGATGCGACGGCCGGAACCGGGGCCGATACGCTGTATCTAGCCAAATGCACAGGCTCAAAGGGCAAAGTGTACGCTTTTGATATTCAGGAACAGGCGCTGCAGCTGACTCGTGATAGGCTGGACAAGGAACCCCCAGACACCCTTGCAGAGGTTACTCTTCACCATCAGAGCCATGCGCTTATGGGAGAATGCGTACCTGAGCGCGAGCATGGCCGCATGGGTGCGATCATGTTCAATCTCGGTTACCTTCCGTCAGATTCATCGGATAAACGGATCATGACGGAAACCGCCAGCACACTGACGGCTCTGGAGGCTGCCATCGAGCTGCTCCGCCCCGGCGGCATTATCACCATCGTGCTGTATCCAGGCCACAAGGGTGGCGATGCCGAAGCGGACGCCGTGTTGGCCTGGGCGGCGGAATTACCCCAGCACAAAGTGCAAACGATATTATATCGTGGTCTTCAGCGTTCCGAAGCGCCATATCTCATTGCACTGGAACGGAAGAAGCCGATATGATATAAGTTCTAGGAGAGGTGCCGCACTTTACAACATCCATAGCATATTCCAAACATGATGAAAGGTAGATGATTACCATGACAAAACCATATCCATTGTTGTTCCAACCCGAATTTAAAGAACGTGTGTGGGGTGGCCGTGCCCTGGAGCAATTCGGCTTGGATATTCCTGAAGGACATATCGGAGAAGGCTGGATGATCGCCGACCATCCGAACGGTACAACCAGCATTGTGAACGGTGAACTTGCCGGCCGCGGTCTTGATCAGGTGCGGGAGCAATTCGGACGGGAGTGGTTTGGCAGCAAAGGATTCTCCGAGGTTAACGGACGTTTTCCGCTGCTGATCAAGCTGCTTGACTGCAATGACAACCTCTCCGTTCAGGTCCATCCGACCGATGACTATGAGGGGCTTCCGAAAGGCGAGCTGGGCAAGACTGAAATGTGGTATGTACTGGATGCGAAGCCGGACGCCAAAATCATATACGGTCTGAAAGAAGGCGTCAGCCGCGAGACTTTGAAAGAGGCCATGGAAAACGGCACGGTTATGGACCAGCTGCAAGAAGTGTCCGTAAAAGCCGGAGATACATTCTACATACCTGCCGGTACGGTACATGCGCTGTGTGCGGGCGTTGTCGTGGCGGAAATTCAGCAAAATTCGGATACCACCTACCGGATTTTTGATTATAATCGACCAGGGCTGGACGGTAAGCCGCGCGAGCTTCATATTGAGGACTCCTTAAACGTGACGACCTATGAAGGATCGGGCGCAACTACCATGAGCACGGAGGGAACCGCTCCTGGAGAATGGCTTGAGCTTGCCAAATCTCCTTATTTTGTAGTCGAAAAAGGCGTTGTTAACGGTGCCTGGTCCTTGTCCACTTCAGTTGAAAGCTTCACGATCGTGGTGGTATGCGATGGTCAAGGAACCCTCAGCTGGGATAACGGCTCCATCGATTATACCTCCGGACAATGCTTCCTGCTGCCAGCTAACCTGGGTGCATATACATTGGATGGGCAATCTACGGTTCTTCGTTCCTATCTTCCTTAAACAGGGTATAAATAATTGAAATAACCATTCGTTTTTGTGGAGGTGTTAGGCCTGTAATGCAAACCGACACGTTTACGATGCTGAATACGCAGGGCATGCATGTTTTTGTATATCAATGGCTGCCCGAGCCGGACCATCCTATTCGTGCCATCGTGCAAATTGCGCATGGCATGTGCGAAACCGGCATACGATACGAGGAGCTTGCCGAGTTGCTTACAGCACACGGCTACGCCGTGTACTGCAACGACCATCGGGGTCATGGACAAACGTCCGGCCTTACGCTTCTCGGCGATGCCGGGGAGAATGGATTCGAAGGGATGATTGAAGACCTGCTGCTTCTTGCTTCCGAGCTTAAAAAGCGCCATGGGGATGTTCCACATTACTTGATGGGTCACAGCATGGGATCTTTTTTGACCCAAAAGATCATGTGTTCGAACGGCCGATTATTCGACGGATTCATGCTGTCCGGGACCAACGGTCCCCAGAGACTGCTAGCGTTCGGTTTGAATCTGGCAGCGGCCCAAATGCGCCTCCAAGGAAACACGCACCGGAGTCTGATGCTGAACGCCATCGTGTTCGGCCCTTACAACAAAGGTTTCGGTCCTATTCGCACTCCATTTGATTGGTTATCCCGGGATGAAGCGGAAGTGGATAAGTATATCAACGACCCCTACTGCGGTCAGGTATGCAGCGCTCGTTTCTTCCATGATTTCTTCAAGCTGCTGTCCCAGATTCATAAACCTCAACTGATGGAATGCCTTCTAAAGGATAAGCCGGTCTATATTTTCTCGGGCGAGGATGATCCGGTCGGACACCGCGGTAAAGGCGTACGGCGGTTGATCGAATTGTACCGGAAACATGGCATTCAGGATCTTGAATACCGTTTGTATCCCGGCGGCCGCCACGAAATGCTGCATGAAATCAACCGGGATGAAGTAGCGGCACATGTTCTCGACTGGCTCGAACGGCACACAGCGGGATTGCATGAGACAGCAGACACCGCAAGAATCGAAACGGATGATGTAAAAGAATGATGCAGGACGAATTAAAAAGGGGGTGTCCCAAAAGGTCAATTGACCTTTTTGGGACACCCCCTCTGTCTGTTGTATGACGCTTTTTTTTAATCTGACAAGCTATCCGTCAAGTAAGTAAACCTACTTAACGGGACAACCCAGCTTCTTACTCTTCTTCGTTCGGCGTGCGGTCAATGATCAGCTGCGTGACCTCGGTGTACTCGCCATGCGCTACTTCATCCTCCGTAGCCTCTTCGCGCAGATCGTCATTGGTTTCCATGCCCGGCGCAATGGTGGGCTCGTCCTGCGGATGCTGTTCCCGCCCCTTCTGTTTCCCGTTCATAAACATCCCCTCCTCATCGGTTGATGCGATTAGAATACCGATCCCAAGGGTGTTTTATTCCGGGACGCCCAGGATACCGTCCGTTACGATAACGAGGGGGCATGATCACAGTTTCAATCCTATCAGTCCTTACCTATCCCTAATCCTTGAAGAAAGATATTTTGCCAAAACGGACAAGCCGCTCGTTTCAAGTTCTGATAAAAGGGTTGTCCTTCGCTTCCTCTACTATGCCTGCTTCGCTAACTCCACAGGCATGGTGTAGTACTGCGGCTGCCCTGTTTCGTTCTGCTGGTACAATACCAGCAGCATCGTTGCATGGTCGGCGCTGTCCGGGAATCCGGTGCCGCCCTGGATGGCATCGCTGAGGTTAAATGGCAGCACCTCGATCATCGCATGTTTCTGCAGATCGCGCTCCGTAATCCCCAGATCGGCAAAACCGGCGGATAGGGCCGCAGGTTCCTCAACGATTTTGCGAACATTGGCGTTCCACTGCGCTTTGTCCTGGGTATGATCCCACCATATTTTCCGCGGTTTATACTTATGGCCCAGGAAATAATCAAACTTCATCAGACCGGAGACAACGTCCATATGCGGGGTCTTCCGATCTTCAAGGAAAGCTGTTAAACGGGTGAACAGGTCCTCGAGCTGATGGCCGATTTTCTGCCAGCCCTGTCCTTCCCAGTAGTCGCCAAACTCTTGGAAGAAATCAAACGGCGACGTAAATTCATGCTTCATCAAATAATTCAGGGTATGGTCCATCCGGTGCGCATTCCAATACTTCTCCAGCACATCCTCCAGTCTCTTTAATCGGACGATATCCGAGAACGGAAGCACGTCGCTGCCCAGAATCTCATACGGAGCATGATCCATATAAGTGTAGTTATACTTGTCCGCATCGATCCGCAGCCCGGTTCCCCGCAGCATCTTCAAGAAGCCTAGCTGCAGTTCCTCCGGCCCAAGCGCAAATACGTCGTTAAACGTTTTGCGGAACGTATCGTAATCCTCTTCCGGAAGACCTGCGATCAAATCCAAATGCTGGTCGATTTTGCGGCTGTCCTTGATCATGGTCACCGTGCGCGACAGCTTGGTGAAATTCTGGCGACGCTTCACCAGCTCGTTTGTCGGATCGTTGGTTGACTGCACCCCGATTTCAAACCGGAAAATGCCGGGAGGCGCATTTTTCGCCAAATAATCGAGCACCTCGGGACGCATGATATCCGCCGTGATCTCAAACTGGAACACGCAGCCGCCATGGTTTTCAATCAAAAACTCGAACATTTCAAGCGCGTAATCCCGCTTAATGTTAAAGGTGCGGTCTACGAACTTGATCAATTTCGCTCCGTTCTCGATCAGGTAGAGAATATCCGCCTTGGTCCGTTCAATATCGTAATAGCGAACCCCCACCTCAATGCTCGACAGGCAGAACTGGCAGCTGAAGGGACAGCCCCGGCTGGTCTCGAAATAGACCACCCGCTTCCCGAGATGCGGGATATCCTCCGGAAAACGATGCGGGGAAGGCAGCTCCGCCAGAATGCTCTTCGGTCTCCCGGGATTCACAATGACTTCGTCCTGCTTGCGGTAAGCTACGCCATAGACGAAATGATACTTCCGGTCACCTTCTATCGTTTGCAGCAAATGGTGGAAGGTCTCCTCGCCTTCACCCATGACGATAAAGTCGACATTGTGGAGCCGTTTCATCCAATACTCCGTATCGTAGGATACTTCAGGTCCGCCCAGTATGATCGTGACCTCCGGCATAATCTTTTTCACGATGTCGATCACTTTAATCGTTTCTTCGATATTCCATATATAACAGGAGAATCCGATCACATCCGGCTTGCGCTGGAACAGGTCGGAGACGATATTCATCACGGGGTCCTTAATCGTGTACTCCGTCAGTTCGATATCGAAATCCTTCTCGCTGTATGCTTTCAGGCAGCGAATGGCCAAGGAGGTATGAATGTACTTGGCATTCAAGGTTGATAGTATGACTTTCATGGTAGGGTCCACTTTCCTTCTAAATTAGTTTCTGCCGGTTATGCCAGCCTATTATTCATAGTCGTACAAGTCGTCACCGTCACTCGATGTGCCCTGACCATTCAGGAAGAATTCCAGGAACGGACGGCCGTATTTACGGAATTTCACTTCGCCGACCCCTTTGACATTCAGCATCTCATCCTCGCTTTGCGGGCAAACCACACTCATCTCCCGCAATGTTGCGTCGTTAAAAATGATGTAGGACGGCACATGCTCTTTGCTTGCCAGCTCACGCCGAATCAAGCGCAGCTGCTCGAACACCGTCTCGTTGACGGCTGACGGCGAATAATCGCGGCGGCTGCCGCTGCGCTGGCTGCCTGCGGCTTTGGAAGGACGCGGAACGCGCTGCATCACTTCGCGCTGCCCTTTTAACACATCGGCCGCCTCGCTTTGCAGTTTCACGACAGGGTATTGGCCTTCCGTCAGCGCCAGGAACCCTTCCGAGATGAGCACATTGATCGTCTCGGATATCTCCTTCTCGGTCCGATTCGACATCACGCCGTAGGTTGGAAGGCGGTCAAAGCCGTATTCCAGCACTTTTTTCGCCCGTGAGCCCTTCAGCACGGAGGCGACCATAGACACGCCAAAGCGTTCGCGCATCCGGTGGATGCAGGAGAAGATTTTCTGCGCATCCACCGTGATATCGACAAGCTCCCGGTCATCCGTGCAGGAGCTGCACGTACCGCAGGGCTTATCTTCGTGCTCTTCCCCGAAATAATCCAGCATCGCGCTGCGCAGGCACCGGGTGGTGTAGCAGTAATCGATCATCTGCTGCAGCTTCCGGTAGTCGTTCTGCTTGCGCTCGCCCTCCTGGGGATTCTGTTCGATCAGAAATTTCTGCGTCATAATATCCTGGGCGCTGAACAGCAGTATGCACTGGCTGGGCTCCCCGTCCCGTCCGGCGCGACCCGCTTCCTGCACGTAGGACTCCATATTTTTCGGCATATTGTAATGGATGACATACCGGACGTTGGATTTATCGATCCCCATACCGAATGCGTTCGTTGCCACAATAACGCGAATATCGTCATAGAGGAAGGCCTCCTGGCTCTCCGCTCGCTCCGCGTCACTCATGCCGGCATGGTATCGCCCCGCAAGAAGCCCCTTGGCTTGAAGGCGCTGGCATAAATCATCCACCTCTTTACGAGTGGCGGCATAGATGATTCCCGGCTGGTGGGTATGCGAGGCCGCATAGTCCAGCACAAACTCCCGCTTGTTCTCACCGCGAAGCACCGACATCTCCAGATTATCGCGTCCAAGACCCGTCACGAACACCTGCGGCTGTTCCAGTCGAAGCAGACGCTGCATGTCCTCCATCACTTCAGGCGTGGCCGTGGCCGTAAAGGCTGCCACAATCGGACGGTTCGGGAGCCCTTTAACAAAAGGAGCGACCGAGAGATAGCTGGTTCGGAAATCATGCCCCCACTGGGATACGCAGTGCGCTTCATCGACAGCCACAATCGAAATGTCGAGACCGGCCATCTCCTCCCGGAACCAATCCAGTTCAAGCCGTTCCGGGGCGACATATAACAGCTTCAGTTCTCCGCGCTTGGCCGCACGTATGCGCTCGTTCACTTCCTTGCCGCTGAGCGTGCTGTTGATATAGGCTGCCGCTACGCCCGCTGTTGTGAGTGCATCCACCTGATCCTTCATTAAGGAAATCAAAGGCGATACGACTAACGTCAGACCCGGACACAGGAGCGCCGGAATCTGATAACAGATTGATTTGCCTCCGCCCGTCGGCATAATCCCGAGCGTATCCTGACCCGTCAGTAGACTGGCAACGATTTTTTTCTGGCCCTCCCGAAAATCAGGATAGCCGTAATATTTCTGCAGATAATCCCGCGCTGTATCCATATTCATCGATTCTCTATCATTTGTTTCCACATTCATGGATAAAAACTCCTTAATTCACCTTGGTTTTCCGTTTCGAAAAGCCTTTATCCTTTAAGTTTAACGGCCTTTCCATGAATGGGCAACCGAATCGGGGAAGGAAATTGCATTCGACAAGGAGAACTTCATAAATGTGGAAAAAGGCTTGCTATCATGTAAAGCCCAAAAAATGAAGTTGGTGATCCTAATGAATGACGCACATACCGAAGCCGTAAATCAAACCATTCAATATATGAAGGAGCATCTGGACGAGCCCATGACGACCGAGCAGCTCGCCGATCTAGTGGGATATAGCCCCTTCCATTTCTCCAGAGTATTCAAACGAGTAACCGGCATATCGCTCAGGCAATACCTGTCCGCGCTCCGGGTTGAATCCGGCAAAATTGAGCTCCTTCAAAGTCCTTCCCTGCTTGTAAAAATCGGAATGAGCATCGGTTTGGCAAGTCCAGGCACCTTCAATACCCGCTTTAAGCAGTTTGTCGGTCTGTCTCCGAAAAGGTTCCGCTCCACCACCGAGTCCCTGCATCGTTACGTGAATCAATATGAGCATAAGCCCTTAGCCTGGGCAGAGGAAGAAAGACATGCTCTGCCCAGAATACATTGCCGGATCGAAGCTCCCGAGGCATTTCGCGGCATGATTTACGTCGGTCTGTTCCCAAGACCCGTGCCTGATCAGAGGCCCGTTTCCGGTACGGCTGTCAATAAGAACCGAACCTGTATCCTAACAGGCATTCCAAACGGCACGTATTATATGCTGGCAGCGGGCATCCCCTGGAGCCTCAATCCACGGGATTATTTTCTGCTGGGCAAATCCTTGCGCGGCAAGCTGGAGGATCCTGTCCATATCGACGAAGGAACCGATCTCGCCGTGAAGATTACCTTGCGCGAGCCTCTGCCCTACGACCCGCCGATTGTTGTCAATCTGCCTTTGCTCTTGTTTGAGAAGGATCGGAATAACAGCGCAAGGTAGAAGAATTTTTGAAGCCCATGTCCATTTATAATGGAACTGCAAGATGCATTATCCGAAAACAATGAGCGCTAAATGATGGAGGAATACATATGACCATTGTTCAAGAAACCGTGATTCAGGCCGATGTGCATCTACTCTGGCGAGCATGGACGGAGTCTGCGAGGATAACCGAGTGGTTTGCGCCGGCTGCGGAAATTGAACCGAAGGCGGGCGGGAAATTCGAGCTTTATTTTAACCCCGCCAATCGTGAATCGATGTGCACCGCAGGTTGCATCCTTTTGCAGTATGACGAGCCGCATATCCTCGTTTTTGAGTGGAAAGGACCCGATCCCTTTGCGGAAACGATGAATCAGGGGAATTTGACCACGGTCAAGGTGTCTTTTAGACCTGAACAGGACGGCGGCACGAGAATCACCTTGGAGCACACGGGCTGGAAGGATACCGAGGCGTCGCTGCAAGCCCGGGAATGGCATGTGGATGCATGGAGAGGCATGCTGGCCAGCTTAAAATCCAACATGGAATCCGGTGAAGGCATTTTATGCTGCCAATAAAGCAAGGTCTTTGATACCCCGCAGCCCTGCCCTCCCGGTTTATACAGCGCGATCCGGGACCCTTTAGCAATATGAACGAACTGCTGGAATTCGCGGAGTAATCGTGACGTTTGGGAAGCATGATGGTTATCGGTAATACAGATCCTATAGGAAAATTATGAAGGGACATGCTGCATGCGCAGGATGTCCTTTTCTTGTTTTATATTCCGAGTCTTGTCTCTATCATTCCAGAACCATCTGTTAATGTTGAACCCGATGCGGGTAAGAACATATTAATGTTAACGCAGAAGGCGACGCGCGGGCAGATTAGGAATCGCCGGTTTCGGAAATAATAGGTACTCGAACTGATATATTAATGACACAAGGGGACATTCATATGGATATGACACCAGAAGAACGCGTTACCCTGCACGGGTTCAACAACTTGACGAAATCGCTCAGCTTTAATATGTACGATGTCTGTTATACGAAGACCCGAGAAGAACGAGAAGCGTACTTAGAATATATTGATGAACAATATAATGCGGATCGACTCACAAAAATATTGAGCCATGTGGCCGAAATCATCGGAGCCCATGTCCTGAACATTGCCAAGCAGGATTATATCCCGCAGGGCGCCAGCGTGACGGTGCTGGTCTCCGAGGGCCCCGTCGTGGAGGTGCCGGAGGAATCCTATGACGAATCGCCGGGTCCATTGCCGGATAACGTGGTGCTGCAGCTGGACAAAAGCCATATTACCGTCCATACGTATCCGGAATTCCATCCGGACGAGGGGATCAGCACCTTCCGGGCTGATATCGACGTGTCGACCTGCGGGGAAATCTCCCCGCTCAAAGCCCTGAACTACCTGATCCACTCCTTTGATACGGATATTATGACGATCGACTATAAAATTCGGGGCTTCACGAGGGATATTCATGGGCACAAGCTGTTTATCGACCATGAGATCAGCTCCATTCAGAACTATATTCCAGACGAAGCCAAGGATTTGTTTGATATGATTGATGTCAACGTATACAAGGAAAACATCTTCCACACCAAATGTAAGCTGAAGCAGTTTGATCTGGACAATTATCTGTTCGGTTATACAAAGGATAAGCTATCCGATGCCGAGCAGCAGAAAATCACCGAGCGCATCAAACTGGAAATGGACGAAATTTATTACGGCAAAAACATGGACCGCAGTTACTGATGATGGACTCCTGATGGGTTTTCATCAACATGTGCTTCTATAGAGGGAACATAAATGAAATAAAACCAGGCTGGGCTCATAAGAGTCCGGCCTGGTTTGCAACTTCTACCGCTTCGTCCCGGTTGCGGACGCCCAGCTTGGCATACAAAGTCGAGGCATAATTCCGCACAGTCCCGTCTGAGAGATACAATTTCATCGCAATCGCCTTGTACCGCAATCCTTGGGAGAGATACTTCAGAACCTCAATCTCCCTTGGTGTCAGATCATATAACTTCAGAAGTGGAGAGGACGCTGGATCGGCTTCGATTACAGATGCTGAGCCACCCTCTTCCTTCATGAAATCGCTCGCTTCCCCATCGAAGAGCTTCGCCGAAATCGCCGGATCCATCAAGGTCCCCCCTCGATACACGATTCGTATGTTCTCGGCAAGTTCACGCGGCTCCATCGACTTCAATAAATAACCGTCCGCTCCGCCTCGCATGGCTTCTACAGCTTTGCCCCTCTGCTCAAATGTGGTGAATATGATAATCTTCACTAACGGCCAACGTTGTTTGATCAACCTTGTGGCTGTAATGCCATCCATCACGGGCATCTCCAGATCCATCAGCACCAGCTGGGGGTTTAGCTTCTCACACATGTCCAAGGCATGTTCCCCATGTTCTGCACGTCCTACCACCTCAAGGTCCTTCTCCGATTCCAGAATAATGCCAAGACTCTCCCTGATAAAAGGTTCATTATCCACCAATATAAGCCGGATGACTTCATCTGCAGGCTCCGAAATTCTAGGCAAGCTGCAGGTCACGACGGTTCCTGCCTCAGGAGTCGAATAAACCGATAATTGGCCTTGATGGCGATAGGCCCTTTCCTTCATGGCGCTTAAACCGAAACCTTCCTGGATTTGCACGCTTCCACTGCCGTTATCCAGAATTTCAAGCCGGGTCTGCTGCAATTCGAATTGAAGCACGGCGTCAACCCTCGTCGCATTACCGTGACGCACACTATTCGTTAAGGACTCCTGAAGACAACGGTAGAAGGTCATTTTGGCTTGCCGGGATACCGGGTACTCTTCACCAAGCACTCTAAGTCCTACCTTTACCCCGGTATTGCGCTCGAAATCCTCTGTCACCTGTCTCAGTGACTGCACCAAGGGAAGCTGCTCTTGCGGTGAATCCAGCTCATGCAAATACCCTCTGACCTCATCCAGGCTTCTCCGCGTCAGTTCCAGCAGATTGGACAGCTTACGCTGAGCTGCTTCATCTGTTTCCGTAGAACGAAGGGTTTCCAAGCCCATGATGACCGCAGTATACGTATGGCCCATCGTATCATGCAGTTCCTTGGACACGCGTTCCCGTTCTTCCAACAGCGTGACCCGCTCGACCTGAGATAAATACTGCTCCAATATCGTATTATGTGTCCGAATCATTTCGTTCTGGCTGTAGTTGGCCATCAACAGATGAAAGGCAAATCCTAAAGCAAACGCAAAAGCAACATGCTCGATCATCAGTATCAAATCCGTTGACGGGGCATACAGCTTGATCAGTATTGGAACCAAGATAGCCGCAAGGGGGCCTGTCCATCTGTACGTCGTTCCATAGCTGTTCGCAGCCATCAGAAAAGCCGGAATGATAAACGACAAGTAGGCCCCCGGGAATAAGGAAGTCAAATATACGGCGATTCCGCCTGATAGTAAGACCTCGGTGATCAAATATGCTTTATGATTCAGAAGCAGGCACAACCAGGGTATCGAGAAGGCTGCCAATTCCCACATGACGACGATCCATAACGCTACGGTAAACTGGTTCCTGAACTCTATACATGTGATGATCAGGGAGATGCAGCCCATCATGCGAATAAAGAGCATCGCCCAGTCGTACCACTTCCATTGTTTCACTATATCAAACAAAAGCTTTCACTCCCTGCAGTTCCTTCACGGTTCCTCCCTAATATGACACGGCCCCAACAGTGTGTCTACCTCCAAACCGAAAACATCCACTGCGTGTACCGGCCTGTCCATCTCGCCGCTCCCTTAGCCGCCCATGACCCTGCATAAGCAAACAGAAGGCCGGCTCCCATCATAAGCAGGGACTTGGGCAAGGTATCGATGCGAATATGTCCTACGTTGATATCCGCAAAGGAACTGATACATGGGGCCAATATCCATAGAATGGGAACGATAAAGAAGATAACGGCACTGAACAAACTAGCGATGCCAACGATAAACTTCAGCATGAGTACCGATACGGCTTTCCAATTTCGGATGTCGGACAGCTCCACTTTAGCCTGACTCCAGTAGGAGCCGGATGATGTTCTCTTCATAACAGGTTCGATCGTTATGTCCGTATAAAACTTCGCCTGAATCCGATCGTAATTCATGAAGGTCCGTGACGTTCGCATGACAAAGGTGAGGACCGGTATCCCGATCAGGGTGAAACTCATGCTGAAGCCAAATACAAGGCCTACAAGATAGTAGCAAAAGTAAAACACTCCAGTTCCAAAAGTCAGCATCAAAAAACAAAAGTTTAGCAGGTACTCCCTCAGCCATTTCTTCATAGATTAGACTCCTTTCATGTCTTATGACCTTGATATTTCTGTATCCTACTGCATTCGTTGTCATGTGCAACAGTGTCAAAATGTCATATGACACGCCTTCCTAAAGAAGTGACCGAATGTTACTGCCCGATATGACACACCATCAGCCATACTGTGGGAGATCAAGCCGTTCGCTCATTGCTCGGAGTTCCGGATGAAGCATGAGGTCAATAAGCCCTGTACCCCTCGGTGCAAGGCTTATTGAGCTTCTCTTTTTTATGTATGGCTACCGGAATAAACTCTGTTTTTTTGTATGTTGTCATTCTCTAATGTTCCATACAATGAAAGTTTTCGGTGATTGGAGAGAAGAACTGGTGGTCCGGGCCACAGACAGCTCGGCCCTCCGGATCTACCTGAGCACCGAGCGCGGATGGATTTGTCGTACCACGCCGAGATGCTCATCAACATGTGGAAGTAGCTTATCTTCTGAGAGAATCGTTTTTGCGTAAAAAAAGCCGTCCTCCGGATCCAGATTACTTCGGATCTGCAGGCGGCTCTTTCTTATAACGGTGCTATTAAAATTGAACCGAAAATCCGTTGAACCGGTGAATGCCCGTTCCAAATCGGACAAGGTCTTTTTCCCGCAGCTCTCGAACCGCCTCTTGAACCACGGCCAGCAATGCCGGGTCCAGTCCAAGTGTATTGTGAGAACCATAAATTCGCTTTACGCCACCGAGATTCGCGATCCGTTCCAGTGAGTTTACGAGATCCTCCGGACTTGTCGTTGGATAAAAAGCATATACCGGTGTCTCATCATACAATAAATCCCCTGTGAACAAGTAACCTCGGTTTGTATCCAATACCGCGATATGCCCGGGAGAATGGCCCGGTGTGTGGTAAATGACCAGACTTCGTCCGCCAAGCTCGATGACGTCTCCATCCCGAAGCAGGCCGGTCGGCTGCCCCTGATAAGGGGTATAGGTTGCCGGATCAAAGGAAGCTGGTACCGGCCTCGTGATATCGCGTGATATGTCCTTGCGGATTTGTTCAATGGAAAGCTTCTGAATGCCGCTGACGAGCCAGTCTTCCTCAGCCTCATGCACATAAATCTCCCCGTACTGCCCATGACCGCCGATATGATCTGCGTGAACATGCGTGGTTAGCACGATCATAGGTAAATCCGTCAGCTGATCCGTCATCCGCCTCATGTTGTCGATGCCAAGGCCCGTATCGATCAATGCAGCACGCTCGTTCCCTATCAACAGAAACGAATGCACCTTCTCCCAATGTCCGTATTCACTGATTGCAAACGTGGCTTCATCCAGCTGCGATACGGTAAACCATGCATCATCGATAACGACGTTATATTGATTATTCTCCATATGTACTTACTCCCCCATCAAGGATTATCGAATGGTGATATCCTCCTGATCATCTTGAAATGCGATCAACGACATATAGTAATTCTTTTCTTCTGCGGACAAAGGCGTACTGCCTGTTTTGGCCGTCTCCATCGTGAAGTGTTTATTCATGAGCTGCTTGAACTCGTCCACAAAAGCATGGAAGCTCTCCTTTGTTGCATGAAAGCGGTAGGTTCCCGCAATGTTTTTCCTGTGGTGTTCGCTCGCGCTGTTCAAGGTAAAGGAGGAGGCCGGTGCGTTCTCGATTTTCGTCCGGGTAACCTCGAGCGTCTCCATAAATACCTGTCTGGACGTTTCCACCAAATCCAGGCTTGGCAGCAAATGATCCTCCGGTATGAAGCGGCTTGCGACGGCACGATAGTATTTCTGCACGATACCGTTCTTCTCTTCCTTCCGCACCACATGAATGATGCCGTGCTTCTCCAGCTCCTTCAGATGAAAGTAGATATTGTTCCGTGTAATGTCCAGTATCTCGGCTAGCTGCTGTCCAGTGTAGGCATCCTTCACGAGATTCATCAGTATCTTGGTACGCAGTGGATCGGCAATCGCTTTGAGCTGTTCATGGGTTTTAATTTTATAGACACCCGTCATGTTTATTTTAACACCTCCATATATTTTACCGGTAAATTTATTTTTACTGTTACTTGTGTTCATCCTATCATGACTTTTACCCGTGGGTCAATCTTGCTGCTCCTAGGATTTTTCGGTTCTACGCAAATTGGAAATCGAGCGTGGGTCAACATGATACGATTAAGGCAATACTGTTATAAAACGAAGGAAATCACGCAGAGAGATCGCGGCTTATAGGCCCAGTATGTTGCCCTTCAACACCTGAATTGTGATATATTATTCCCAATCGTATGTATGTCATTATGATGTTCAAAGGATGTGCCTCATGTTTGACCCGACAATATTCGAAAATTTAAAGGTTGGCATCGAAAATGCGGTCTACGACCTCGACAACCTCGATGAAATCATTCGTGTTACCGATCGAAAGGATCTTCTGGATATGGCGACGTTGTCCAGAAGCTTTAGCCTCCGGTTCGAGCTGGCTGCGCAATCCACGACTTCGGCCGAAATTTGCCTGGAGACCGGGCTCCGGGATTTGGCGGCCGAGATTTTGGAAATTCCGGAGGGTCAGCCGGCCTGCGAGCTGAAGCTCCGCTTTCATAAAAACATCGCTGATGCTTCCATAGCTTGTCCGGCTATCACCAAGATCATAAAGGAGATATGGAATCCGGAGCTTCCGCCGCTGCAAACGTTACGGTACACCTACAGCGATGATCCGGCACCGCTCCACAACACGATCGAGCTTCGCTTTCCCCGCAGGATCAACGAAGAACAGATGGGAGATATCCCGAATATATTGGAGTTCATGCTTCGGACGCTGGAGGAATTAGATCGGATATAATTTCCTTGATAAAGATAACGGATAGCTCATAAAAATAGCCTGCCCGCTAACATAGCGGACAGGCCTCTTCGACTTATATTATTTAAGCAACAACCAATCGGATCCAGATATCCGAGGGATCTTGAACGGCCCAGACACCATCGCGCTGCTCCAGGCGCAGCCCCGCCTCACGGATGCGGCCGGTTACCGCCTCAAGCTCCTCATGGCTCGGAAGCTCAATCGTATAATCTTCCATACCCGCAGCGCTCCGTGGAGTGTTCGGTACACCGAGTCCTGCCCAAACATTGAGCCCGATATGGTGATGGTATCCTCCTGCGGATATAAACAACGCAGCGCCTCCATAATGGGCTGTCAGCTCAAAACCCAGAACATCGCAATAAAATACGCGGGCATCGTGCAGGTCGGACACATGGAAGTGTACATGCCCGATAACGGTCCCTTCAGGAAGTCCATACCATTCCTTGTCCTTGGAGAGAGCCAGCAGCCCCTCAACATCAACAGGATCCGTGGTCATCACATATTCTCCTTTGGCATCACGCTTCCAGGTATCCCTTGGTCGGTCGGCATAAATCTCGATGCCGTTTCCGTCCGGATCATTAATGTACAATGCTTCGCTGACCAGATGATCGCCTTGGCCGACAGGAATGTTATGCGCGATCAGGTTGGCAAGCGCAAGCCCGAGCGATTCCCGATTCGGAACCAGGATCGCAAAATGGTATAGACCTGCCGTCCGGGTCTGCGGTCTTACCAAATCATGAATCTCCTCTACAATCAGCAGCGGCTGCTTCCCGTCTGCCGTCAATTCGGCAATACGGCCATGCTGGCGAAGCATTTTCAAACCGACGACTTCCGTATAAAAGCGTACGGATTGTGCCAGATTACTGATCCGCAAAGAGACCGGTCCGAGCTTTGTGGATGGATGTATAATAGCTGTCATATTCTCACTCCTTGAATGGTGTTGTTTGTTTTGTTCATTACATATATTCAGGTCAACGAGAGGCTCAACTTGTAATCAAATCAGTTACATCTTACTTGTAATCATTATAGTTACAGGACAACCTCTTTGTCAAATCCAGTAATTTACAGGTGAACCAAAGAGTCTCCAATGGTTGGCCAAAAGAAAACGCCCATCCTACATAGGATCGAGCGTGTGATCTTCGCTTATTCATTTGATGTTTCATTCGCAGAGGCATAAATTTTCCGGACGATATCTTCCAGATCCACCTCATGCAGCGTGTTCTCCATGGCCTTCTGGGCGGCTGAAAAAACCGGAACGATGGCCGTTTGAATATGTTTGCCAACAGGACATTTCGCGTCTGAATTCGCATGAATGCCAAACAGGGAATCCTCCTGCACGACATGAACGGCATGATAAATATCCAGCAGCGTAATCTCGGACGGATGCTTTGCCAGCTTCGCTCCCGCTACGCCAGGTTTAACCTCGACCAGGCCCGCTTTGCTCAGCATGCCTACAATGCGCCGGATAACCACCGGATTCGTGTTCACACTCTCCGCAATATAATCTGAGGTACTGACGCCAGCCTTATTCATCTCCAGCACGGAGAGAATATGAATGGCCACTGCAAATCGGCTGCTTATGTTCATGTGACCCCTCCTGACGGACCAAATCTTCAGATGATTAGCATGTAACCATCATAGTTACATTAACCCCTAAAGTCAACGGTGAAGCCGCTGTCCTATAACCCAAAATCAGGTGTTACATATACAAATTTCAAAATATATGGGATATAATGTAATTTTATGTTGATTTTCCTGAGTTTTTCACTATAATTATCACAAATGTATTGGTAAATTCACCCTATTTAAACATAATCCAGCATCCCTGCATGATCCCAAAACATTCAAGGAGGAAATCCATGGATCCCAGCCAAAATCGAAACGAAACGTATCCTATCAGACGTCCTCGAAAATCTAAACACCATATCAAACTCAAAAAATGGATAGGAATATCCTTATCTATACTGATTCTCTTAGGCGGACTAGGTTATATTTTCAGAAAAGAATTGTCCTGGATGGTGTTTCATGCTTTTTTCGCGAAAGATATCAAACATACGCTGGACCGGTCCTACAAACCTGTTGACAATCCTGATTCGTCCGAGCCTGTTGCCGAGGCAACGAAGCCATTCTCGGTCTTGCTTCTGGGCGTTGATCAACGCGAGGACGAGCCTGCCCGCTCCGACACGATCATCTACTCTGTCATCCGGCCAGACCTTAATAAAATATTGCTCGTCTCCATTCCCAGGGATACATATACTGAAGTCATCGGCAGGGGAGTTACCTCCAGAATCAACTCCGCTTACGCCCACGGCGGCGCGAAAATGGCTATCGACACGGTTGAGCATCTGTTTCAGCACCCTGTCGATTATTATGCGGCCATCAATTTCTACGGATTAACGGATATCGTCAATGCGTTGGACGGGATTAAACTCCCCATCGATAAAGTCATCGAGAACAAGAAGGCGAGTCACATCAAATTGCGGATCGAGCCCAACAAGCCGATTTACGATGGCACAGATGCATTAAATTATGTCAGATACCGGGAAGATTCGGATTTCAACCGCACCATGCGTCAGCGCATATTCCTCAGCTCCTTAATGGATCGGGTATTCGAATTGAAAAATATAACGAAAATTCCGGAGTTGATTCATATCGGAGGCAGCAATCTTACGATGGACTTAAACTCCGATTTCATTCTCAATCTGGCCGAAAACCTATTTTTTAATGACTCCCCACCTACATTTGAGAATTACATGCTGAAGGGAAAAGATTTAGTGATCCGCGGCGATTACTTCTATGATCCGGACGATTCGGACATCCGGTATATTCAAGAACTGCTCGCCAACTGGTCTGATGAAGAGACCAAGCTGGAAGATTTGATGATCCCAGCTGCGAAGTAAAGCTCATCACTCCAGGCTAGGTGAATCGCCTGACCAGAAGGTGAAACTTGCATAAAAAAGCCGATCCATGATAAAAAACCTCTCTTTCGCGTTCCACGAAAGGGAGGCTTTTTAACGAATACCATCTGCTCCATTTAGAACATCGGAAATACGTATTTGATAAGGAAATACAAGAATCCAAAGAAGATAATCAGATAAGCAACATACTTAATCAACGTAGATGCTACCCTGCTGGAGTCGTTACGCTCCTCGATATTTCGGGTTTCGATCTCCACGTCTCGGTCACGCTGCCTGCTCATAGTCTCCACCTCCATCCGATTCAGTAGTTGCAGATGATGGTTATTTCTTGACGCTTACTACTCTTTACACACACGTCTTGAGATTGAACCAATCTTCAGGCCAGGAGATGGCAGGCTTAGAGAAAACCGATCATAGCAGGCAGAACGATAAAGGAAGCCAGTGTGGTCCACAGAATGCACCTGGATACCAACTTGGGTGCGGCATCGTATTCTTCGGCAAGGATTACCGCGTTCACGGCTGCAGGCATCGCCGACAAAATCAGGATAACCGCAAATAATGTTCCCTCAATGGATAAAATCGCGAGCAATCCCCATGCCACCAATGGGCCCACCAGCATTCGCATCGCCATGCCCGACCAGAATCCACGCTTGGAGACGGCGGAAGCGCCGCTCTCACGAACCCCCACCATCTGGGCTCCTAGGATGACAAGAGCCAGCGGCGCATAAGCCGCGGACAGCATGGAAACGCCGGTATTCAACCCTTCTGGAAGCTGAAAGTCCGTCAGCCGGAAGAGTACGGCGAGTGCCGCCGCGTAGACCGAGGGGAGAGTAAACACTGATTTGATCGCCTTTACAGCTGAAAAATGAGATCTCGCTGCCAGATACACCCCTAATGTATTCATAATGATAATCTGTACGATGACATACACAGAAGCTTTATCCAGCCCTGCTTGCCCGAAGGCAAGCAGGACAAGGGGAAGCCCGTAATTCACGCTGTTGGTAAAAATAGTGGTCAAGGCGAGCCCCGATTTCTCTGTCTGGGACAAGCCCAGCATTTTACCGGCTAAGGCACTCAGCGCCCATAGGGCGATCACATTCAACAAGCAAAATGCAACCGTTACCGTGACTTCATTCGAGGTAATCGAAGCCTTTTCCAGCGTCTCGAAGATCAGAGCCGGGCTCAACACATATAAAGACAGGGCCGAAAGCCCCTTGGTTTCAATGCCCTTGAATCGCTTGAGCAGTGCTCCGCCGATGACGGGCAGCGATATGGGCAGGAAAACACTATAAATCGTAACTAAGAAAGAAGAGATCATGAGGTCCACCTTTATTCAAAGTAAAAAGTCTTGATCCGCCGCGGTTGTCATTTCAACTAACGTATCCCGTTGATTGAGCCAAAATGATCGATTATTTTCACTTTAGGAAACTTAATATCTTCTGACGGATTTATAATCGCCAGAGCCTGATGATCCACCCGTTTTCCGTTGATCTTTACGTCGCTTCAAGAGATGGCTTCTTTGTCATAAGGTCGACGGCCATCGGAAGCATGCCCCGGGCCACGCAACGTGCGCACAGAGAACTGTACGCACAGGGAGTAGTGCGCACAGGGAGCAGTGCCACGTTGTACAGTCAGCAGCGCGCACAGGGAGCAGTGCCCACGGGCACAGGCAGCAGCGCGCTCGGTGCACAGGCATTAGATCAACTCCGTGCGGACCGTGATTCCGCTATTTGTAAGCAAAGGTGCTAAACATAAGGTTAAGCGGACACGTGTTCCGCTATTGCCGGCATATTACACCATAAAATAGGGAAAAGCCGAGAATAACGGATTAGGTGTCCGCAAAGCCTTGAATTTGGCACAGTTGTTGGAAAATAGCGGACCTCCTGTCCGCATACATCCGTGCACATTGCACATCATCAGCGCATATTGCACATCATCAGTACACATTGCCTATCATCCGTGCATATTGCACATCATCAGTGCACATTGCACATCATCAGTGCATTCTGCACAGTCATCAGGCGCATATTGCACATCATCAGCGCATATCGCACATCATCAGCGCATATCGCACAGTCATCATCGCATTCTGCACATCATCAGTGCACATTGCACATCATCAGCGCATATTGCACATCATCAGCGCATATTGCACAGTCATCAGCGCATATTGCACATCATCAGCGCATATCGCACATCATCAGCGCATATCGCACATCATCAGCGCATATCGCACAGTCATCATCGCATTCTGTACATCATCAGCGCATATTGCACATCATCAGCGCATATTGCACATCATCAGCGCATTCTGCACATCATCAGCGCATATTGCCCATCGATTGTCCGACGTTTATATGATTGAATCGGTGCTGTCATTTCCCCCTCTTTCGGGAAAATGGTGATATTCATGGGTAATAAGAGCGCGACGGTTGATCCGGATTCAAGACCGGGAATTCGGTTACGTAAGTTTTATTTTTTGCCATCAACTAACTACGTCTCCGTATCTTCCCTAGGAATAATGTACATGGATCATTATCTCTCCATCCTAACCCATACCTCAAGGATTCGTCCAAGATTCATAGACTATAGGTTTAATAGGCTTAGGCTTTCATTATGCCATCTTCCTGATGACAAACGACACCGTGGTTCCTCTGTCCCTTGTGCTGTCGATCATGAGCCCTTGCCCATAGACTTGCTTCAAACGCCGATCCGTGTTCATAAGGCCGACTCCCTTGCCGGTACGCTGTCCGCTTCCCAGCATTAAGCGGAGCTTCTCGGGATCCATCCCGGCACCATCATCCGCAATAATGACCTTGGCGGATTCAGCTTCACTTACGATGCGGATGGTTACGGTGCCTCCCTGGGTCCGCGCCAATACCCCGTGAACGACCGCATTTTCCACAATCGTCTGCATGGTCAAAGGGGGAAGCTTCCACTGCTGAACAGCGACTTCCTCGGAAATATGCCAACGGACACGCAGCCGTTCCCCAAACCGCTCCCCCTCGATATACAGGTATGAGCGAACCAAGCCAAGCTCCTGCTCCAACGGGATAAAACGCTCCAAATTGCTGATATCGTAGCTGGCTCTCAGATAGTGGCTGAATTCTCCAATCAGCGCAATCATCCGGGAAGGATCAATCTCACTAAGAGAAGCGATCGAATTTAAGGTATTGTGCAGAAAATGCGGCTGGATTTGAGCCTGGAGCCAAGCCGCTTCCATATGCAGCCGTTCTTTAATGGACCGCTTCAGCTCCAGCAGTGCGCGTACCCTTGTTTTTAATTCAAGATGATCCACCGGCTTTATTAAATAATCGTTAGCTCCGGAGATGAAGCCCATATGGATATCCTCAGGCCGGTTTCTTGCAGTTAGCAGCAGAATCGGAAGCTCCGATATCATATACCTCTGCCGAATCGTCCTGGACAATTCATATCCTGACATCTGGGGCATCATCACATCGGATATGATGAGATCCCATTCTCCCTGCTCCAATAATTGAAGGGCTTCCTCAGCCCGGGTAACGGTCACGATCTGATACCCTTCGTCTTCAAGCAAATGATGGATAACTTTTAGGTTAACCGGATCGTCATCTACGATAAGCAGCCTGCCATCGGTTTGACGAGAAAGCTTCTTAGCCTCGGATTCGGCATCATCCTGTTTATCTGACATGTTAGATAGCCTCTCCTTCTCTTTCTCTGAATTTGAAGCCGAGGAGCCCGCAATAAACTCCTGTTTATCCGTATTCTCCTGCCTCATCATATCGTCCACTTTCAACGTGAACGTAAAGGAACTCCCCTGTCCCGGAGCCGATGACACCGAGAGTTCTCCTCCATGCAGCTCAACCAGCTGCTTGCAGATGCTCAGTCCAAGCCCCAACCCGCCTCCCGCCGCGGCAAAGCTGGAGTCTCCCTGCTCATAGGGAAGGAATATCCGTCTTAATGTCTCTTCGTCCATCCCCATCCCCGTATCAAGAACGTGGACGCAGGCCCTTCCATCAACGACATCGGCAGCCACCGCGATCCGGCCTGACTCCGTATATTTGATTGCGTTGTGAATCAGATTGAATACAATCTGAACCAAGCGGCTTTCATCCGCCCATACCTTGGGAAAGTCATCCGCGATCTCGCATACGAGCTCGATTCGCTTGCCCTCCGCCATCGGACGGAGCATATCCAGCACGCCTTGTGCAGCCGAACCGAGATGGATGCTCTGCACATTCAACCGGATCCGCTTGTCCTTCAATAACGAAACATCCAGCAAGTCATCCAACAGCAGCGACATCCGCCTGCCAATGCCGGTAATGAGCTCCAAGTGATTGCGATCCTCTTGCTGAAGTAAACTCCCTTTGCGTTCCAGCAGCGTTTGCGCCATATTAATCATGCCATGCAGCGGATTTCGCAGCTCATGGGACGTATTGGCCAGAAATTCATCCTTCATCTTGTCTGCCCGCTGCAGCTCCTCTGCCTGTTCCCTCAGCACCACAGTGTTTCGGGCAAACCGGATAAACCAGAAGGAAGCAAATCCGAGAAACGCAGCGATCAGGTCAATCGGGTAATAAGGCAGCTCCTTAAAATACCGAAACCTTAAAATTCCGCTTAGGATAATGTTGCAGGAAACCGCAACCGCCGACAGCAAGATAAATATGGCCGCTTCCGTCCGCTCGCTGACCGCCTTCCTGGCAATCGAAGGCAGGAACAGCACCGAACTTATTAATACTAATGATAAATAAGTAGAGAGATGCACCATCAGATGAAACGGCAGCAGCAAATAGGCGACGGCATACGAAACCACAAAGATCGTATAGGCCCGGTAAAATCCTTCTTTGATTTTCGGTCGGAGCAAGTGCTTGGTGCACAGAATCAAACATAAGGATATAGCCACATAAGCAACAACCTTAAGCTTCACTGACCATTCGAAACGGATAGCCGGCTGCCAAACGAGCAGGAGCTTATCATCGTCAACCAGCGTAGCCAGCAGCGTAAACAGGATAAGAGCCGCAAAATAAAACAGGCCTTTATTCCGATAGCCGATTAGATACAGAATGAAGACATACATGACATGAAGAAATAGCACAATGCACACCAGCAGCTGCATGTTCTCCGAGAATGCTTTCCCCTTCATCACCGCTTCAGCTGTCCCAAATTTGATCGGCAGCTTGATGCCGCCTGAATCGGCATATTGATAATTGCTCACTTCCAGGATGATATCCATCTCTTCATTGGCAGCTGGAGGGATGAGTTCGACATGGGGTACGATTCTTGCCACATGGGTCTCCGGCTCATCGGAGGGATGACCGGATTCGTACAATAACTCGCCGTTTACATACAAACGATAGGCCGTACGGATATCGGTAATCCAGAGGCCGTAAGCTACGTTACGTTCCGGTATGAGCAGCTTGAGACGATAGGTTCCAAAGCCGATTTGGTTCCCGTTCTCGTTTACGCCTTCCCATGGACCGGGAACCTGTATCCAGCGCGGATCTGCGACAGGCTGCCGCTCCCCTTGAGATAATCTATCCGGGCCCATCCACTGATTCGGATAAAAGGCCCATTCCCCGTTCAGCGCGACCGTATTCCGTGAATCCGCCTGCCAATCCCGAAGATCCAGCACGCCTTGCTGAAACGGAACTTCCTCAGGGATCATGATGATTTTAAAATACGCCAACCGCACGGAAAGTAAGATGACAATAAACAGAAAAGTAATCCCCAGCAGCCTGCTGCCGGAGATCGGTTTCGATTTCAAGTTGGAATAGGTCGACAATAATAACAGTCCCTTTTAACATATTGTAAAAAAATCAACAACACTACATAACTGTCCATTATTTTACATCGTTACGGAGCTGTTGTCTGTTCCTTTTCCATAAAGTCCAATAAATAAACGGGCCGGGTCAGGCCCCTATACAAACGATAAGGTCTTGCCCGGACGCTGCAGCGGCTGGTGCGGACATAATTCCGCAGCGGATACATACTTCACCGTATAGTAAGAGTAGAATCTTTTTCTCCCGGATGCTTCATAGATCCACGAAAAAAAGTCGAAAATTGAATCATCCACCCATTTTCCGTTGTACTCGATTAACGACCGCAAATAGGGAATTTGGAGTTTCACTCCCCCGTCCCACATGAAGATAAATGTGTTAACCTCGGCATTTTTTTGCAACAAAAAATGAACGGTACGGTCATCCAGCAAGTACTTTTCCTGACCACACAGAAATACCGGACCCTCATCCGTAGCAACGATGCCAATCCGCTTGCCGTTGAAGTGAACATAGAAACCTCTGCAATGCTGGAGGTCCTTCTCCGCATCAAGCTCGATCTCCCGAAACGTTCCAAGCTCCAAACCCATGGCCTTATGCAGCGAAGATTCCTTAAATTTCCGAATGAATTTCATAACCGAATCATGTACCTCCCGATTGTTATGGTTCACTCCATAGTATAGGAGACCATCCTCTACAATTTCTGAACAACCACCGGAAGGACCACAGATTCGGGCAGCAATATACAAAAAATCACCGGTTGAACAACCGGTGATTTCATATCGTATGCGGGCTTGGCTATTAGATCTATTTCATATTAGTGACTTGGATTCCATTACTCCATTCATCGTACCATTTCACAATGTAAGGGCTGGGCTCCTCGCCCATCTCATCTTCTAACACCTGACACAGAAGACTGAATTGACGGTGCACCTGGGCTGGGTTATCCTGCAAAGCATATATTTTCATCAATGAAAAATAAGCCTTCTCCTCCAGGGAGTGCTGTCTCTGGATCGAGAAGTAGCATAATATGGCTTCATCGATGCGTTCCTGATCCACATACCATTCCGCCATGGACAAAGAAACGCTAAGCCACAGCTCCTTCAGCCTTTGACGCTCCCCTTCTGCCCACCAATAGTCATATTCCTGCAGATAGTCTCCCGTGTACAACTTCATCATTTCAATATGTCCTTCAATGGACTCGGCCGACACGGAGGGATTTGACATCAACCAGTTCTCCCACTCCTCAATATCCAGCTGCACGCCTTCGATATTCAGCACATAGCCTTCCGTCGTGTTGGTGATTTGGAATCGGGTATCAAAAGGCTCCAGTGTTTTTCGGATATGATAAATGGCCGTGTACAGCTGGGGATAGGCTTTATCCATATCAAACTCCGGCCATAACATGTCGATCAATGCCGACTTTCGTACAAGCTGTCCTCTATGCTGAAGCAAATAGATGAATATCTCCTGAGCCCGGGTCGTCCGCCAATGAAGCAGAGCGAATTGCCCCTGCTCATTCGGCTGCTCGATCATAACCTGGCGAAACATTGTCATCCGAATGTTACGATGGGGCTCCATGACCTCTTCCGGCCTGGAAGCTATGCGGCTTCGCAAACGCTCCATCGTTTTGGCGACTCGATCCATCTGGACAGGTTTAACAATATAGTCTACAGCATTCAATTCAAACGCGGTGACTGCATATTCGTGATACCCCGTCACAAATACAATACAGAGATGAGGCTTCTGCTCAAGCAGCTGCTCTGCCAGCTCAATGCCGTTCAATTCCGGCAAGCTGATGTCCAAAAACACGATGTCGACGTCCCTTGCAAGTATTTCGTTTCGTCCTTCATAGGGATTCGTATATGTACCTATTACATCTATAGACAGGGTATCCAGTTTTAACAGCTGACGTTCTAAATATTTCAAGGCCAACGGTTCGTCATCTACGAGAATTACCTTCATTCATATTACTCCTTGGATTGGAAAAATACGGTCACATTTAACTATATTGATTCCTTCGCATGGTTGCAACAAGCGAAAGCATGTTTATCACAATATACTCGTTATTTTTCCTCTTGAAAAACTCACAATACCAAGTATAATACTTGGTATAAAGATGATTAGCAGTTTGCTGAGGGGGCTTTCAACTTGGATCAATGCGATAAAGAACCGACATCTCTGACCCTCGATGATTATCTGGATCTTCTCGGTTTGGCTATTCGCTTAGAAGATCGGAAGTGGCAAGCAGACATTATTCGTACACTTCATCACTTGCAGGAACCGCAGGGCGAGAACCAAGTGAAGTCGGAGGAATGCACGGAACAAGAGCTGTGGCAATGCGTGAACCAAATCAATGACCGCATGTTTGCCCTGTACAATGAACTGAAAGCAACAGATGATCAAGATATGCAGCGGAAGCTGCTGGACCAGATGTGGGAACTTAAAATTGCCCGGGTTGTGGTTTTCCGCAAAATACGCTCGATATATCAATAAAAACAAAGACGATACTCCGGAAGGAGGTATCGTCTTTGTTTGTTATTGATGACCCTGCGTTATGATAAATCCAAATAATAATACGCAAATTCTTCATCCTGCACATACCCTGCGGATTCATACAAATGCTGAGCAGGCACGTTATGAAGCTGCGTGGACAGGGTCAGCCCCTTGGCTCCGGTCTGAAGGGCGTGCGTTTGGGCTTGATGGAGCAGTTTCCTTCCGATACCAAGCCCGCGATATTCGGAATCCACGTACAGGTCATTCAAGATCCACAACCTGGACATCGATAGCGATGAGAAGGATGGATATAACTGTAGAAAGCCAGCCGTGACCAGGGTTCCCCCGCTATTGCAATCCGCTAAATAAATTACGGAATCGCCTTGGGTCAGCCTCTCCCTGATATATTGCTCGGCCCCATTCCAATCAGCTTCCCGCTTATAGAATTGACGATACTGATTAAACAGAGCGGCTGCCTTGTCCAGATCCTTCCGTTTTGCTTGATATATATGAATCTCTGTTTTCAAATCACGCACATCCTTTACATCCGACATTACCCCAAGCGTACTAGATGGCGGCAAGGGTTTGGAATGCAGAAAACCACGAATGGTTTGCACGCAACTTCATGGTTCAGGCAGCCAGGATGCTATTGCCCTTGATGGTACAGCGCCCTGTATTCCTCCTCCAGCATGCTCATTATAATGGAATCATGGTAACGATGTTGGTAGTACAAAGCGTCTCGCTGAACCCCTTCGCGCTTGAAGCCCACCTTCTCATATGCCTTGATGGCACGCTTGTTATAATCAAACACCTGCAGTTCGATCCGATGAAGATTAAGGATTCCGTAAGCGTATTCGAGCAAAAGCCTGATGGCTTCCGGTCCGTACCCCTTGCCAAGATGATCACCATTATCAAGGGCGATTCGCATGTTTGCGTTCCGGTTCACATAATCGATATCCTGCAGCGCGATGTCGCCAATCATCTGATCGTTATCCGATAAAGCGATCAGCAGCAGGATGGTGTCATGATTACCGGATTTCTCCTCGATATACCGACGCACCCCTTCCATCGTAAAAGCCTGCTTCGTCCCGGTCAGCCTCCGTGTTTCAGGATTAAACAGCGTTTGAAAATACGCTGCGGTGTCCTCTTCTCCAAAGGGACGCAAGTAGATCCGCTCGCCTTCCAGAAACCGTATCGGCTTCATATTGGTTATGTTTGTGTTCATATCGAATATAACCTCCCGTTTCCTCTGGAACTTAAAGCCCCTTATACTATATCAAGAAATTAAACATATCGAAATATACAGCGCGAATGCTTCCTGTCAATATCATAACACCATGAAAAAGCTGTCCTCTCATTTACCGGAGGGACAGCTTTTTTATAGGTTAGTCTGCTACTTTAAAGAACAGCATAAATCAATCCATTAAACGAATCGACACTTAAACGGCACGACCTACAATGACCAAATCCCGCTTGATGCCGTCAAGCTCCGCAACCCCGGGGAGAAGCCCCCATTGTTCAAAGCCGAACTTCTTCAACAGCTTGAGGCTTGGTTCATTATGACCGAATACAAATCCGACCAGATTACTGACGCGAAGGCGCGGACTCTCCTCGATTGCCTTCTGAATCAATATGCTGCCGGCACCAATGCCGCGATATTTCTCGTTTACGTATATACTGATCTCAGCTGTGCCGTTATAGGCAGGACGACCATAAAAGGATTGAAAGCTCATCCATGCCACCATCCCGTCATCGGACCGCATAACCCACAGCGGACGAAAATCGTTGCTGTGCTCTTCAAACCAGCGTATACGGCTCTCCACCGTGACCGGCTCCAGATCGGCGGTTACTTTTCTGCCTGAGATCGTCGAATTGTAAATGTCCACAATGGCCGGCAAATCCTCTTTGACGGCATAATCGATACGATATTGATGCGTCACGATGCCCTACCTCCGAATAGATGCGTAATCTTTTTGTACGAGATCTATTGTACAAGAGGCAGCGAAAAAACGCTTCTATTTTTTCAAGGCGTTAATTTACGAAGGTGTTTCGCACACGCTTGGAGCGAATGAAATACGGGATCCAGATACTGGCGTATAATAACGACCGGATCCATTCACTCATGAATTTCCCGTTATCCCCATGAGCCATAATTTCAATTTGGCTAACAGCAGCATAGTCCACGATGCTTACCAGCAAACTAAATGATATATAACCGATCATCAATTTGGGAAACGCCTTTTTTTTGCGATAAAGTATAAATAATGCGATGACTGCGGTGATAACAAATATCACATTAAACACGGTCTCAAATATGATGAGCTGGATGAGCGCTTGATTATAACCCGGTGACGTTTTATCCGTAATCAAATTCCACGTCTCGGGTTCGAATACCGGGAATAAAATAGTAACCAGCACATACATAATCGAGATCAACGAGAAATAAAGTGAAATCTGAACGAATACAAGCCATCCGCCAAGTCCCTCCACCCTAGGTTTGATGAGATATTTGGGTGTATAGCCTTGCGGCGAAGCGTTATTGTTCTCCTGAGCTTGATTCGGATCCATTCGAGTGTAATTCCCCCCATATATTATGTAATTTTTTTACTTCAAAACATTATATAGGAAGATCAAGCTCGTAATAAAGGAAAACTTTACTTACGCGATTGAACGCGATACCCTAGCATTAATGGTGTGACAACCGTCTTCGGATTAAGAAAGGAATGAACAGGATGAATGAACGATTGCAAAGTTTGCTACAATCCATGAATACACAGGGCTGGGATCATGTCCTGGTAACTGACCCCAAGCATGTTTACTATTTGACCGGATTTGCGAGTGATCCCCATGAACGCTTTTTGGGCCTGCTCCTCTCCTCTGCGAATGATCCGGTGCTGATCGTACCGGCGTTGGATGCAGACGCAGCCGAGGCTGCTTCAACGGTTAAGCATATTGTCACGCATCAGGATACCGATAATCCGTATCTCTTGCTGAAGCAGCAGTTTCAAGGCGCAGCCGGTACGCTGGCGCTAGAGAAGGATCAGCTTACCGTCTCCCGTTATGAGCAGCTGCAGCAGCATGTGAACGCGAACCGGATCGAGGATGTTGGCGCTGTGCTCCGAGATCTCCGAATCCGAAAATCGGCCGATGAAGTGAAGATCATCAAGCATGCAGTAAGACTGGTTGAGGATGTTCTGACACAAGGCCTCGCCCAGATCAAAATCGGCGTCAGTGAGATTGAGGTTGTGGCAGAACTGGAGTACTTAATGAAAAAATTGGGTGCGGATGCTCCATCCTTCGCCACCATGGTATTATCCGGCCCCAACACCGCCTTGCCTCATGGTGTTCCCGGTACGCGCCGGATTGAAGCAAGGGATCTGCTCATGTTCGATTTGGGTGTGTATGCGGGGGGTTATGCGTCGGATATTACCCGTACCTTTGCGGTAGGCGAGCTGAAGCCCGAAGCCGTCAACATTTATGAGACGGTTCTCGCAGCGAACCTGGCCGGCATTCAGGCTGTAAAGCCCGGCGTAACCTATGGATCGATTGACCAAGCGGCTCGCAAAGTGATTGGCGACGCAGGATACGGACAAGCTTTTGTACATCGCTTGGGGCACGGGCTTGGCATGGAGGTTCACGAATATCCATCCATCCACGGGTTGAACCAGGACATTTTGCAGCCGGGGGCTGTATTCACGATCGAGCCCGGCATTTATCTGCAAGGCGTAGGCGGCGTGCGGATCGAGGACGATGTGATCGTAACCAAGGATGGCGTCGAGGTGTTGACCTCTTTCCCGAAAGAACTGACCATCCTCGGATAATGCAATGTTCAGCATACGAAAAAAGCCCGAATTACCGTTTCACATACGGTATTCGGGCTTTCTCTATGTACTAGAAGAGCCATCCTCCGGCAGAAACAATGCCTTCAAGATGGCTCCCACGGATATGTTATGCCTGAACCATATCCAGTTCAATGTTGTCGTCGTTGTACACGTCTTTATCCACTTCATTCATGACTTTCCCGGTAATCACGCCGGCTGTCATGGAGTCATTCACGTTCAGTGCCGTCCGTCCCATATCGATCAGCGGCTCGACGGAAATTAACAGGCCCGCCAAGGCAACCGGCAGGTTCATCGTGGAGAGCACGATGAGCGATGCGAAGGTAGCTCCGCCTCCGACACCCGCCACACCGAAGGAACTGATCATCACGACCACGATCAGGGTAAGGATGAACGACCATGAGGTCGGGTCCACGCCGGCTGTCGGCGCAATCATGACGGCCAGCATGGCAGGATAAATGCCCGCGCAGCCGTTCTGCCCAATCGTGGCGCCAAACGACGCCGAGAGGTTCGCGATGCCTTCCGAGACGCCCAGCTTTTTGTTCTGGGTCTGCACGTTAAGCGGGATCGTGGCCGCGCTGGAACGCGACGTAAAGGCAAAGGTCAGCGTCGGGAACACCTTTTTGACGTATTTGAACGGGTTGAACCCGAATATCGCCAGCAGCACCAGATGGATAATGAACATCGCGATCAAAGCCACGTACGAAGCAAGGACGAAATCGATCAGATTTATGATCACCGCAAGATCGGTCGTGGCGATCGTTTTGGCCATGAGTGCCAGAATCCCGTAAGGCGTCAGACGAAGCACCAGCGTCACAATGCGCATAACCACGCCGTAGACCGCAGAGATCATGTTGCGGAACGTTTCCGCCTGCTCCTTGTTTTTTCGGTCCAACCCGAGAACGGCGATCCCGATGAAGGCCGAGAAAATGACGACCGCAATCGTCGAAGTTCTTCGTGCCCCCGTCATGTCGGCAAACGGATTGCTCGGAATGAAATCCAGGATCTGCTGGGGCAGCGTACGGCCCTCAACATCCCCGAGCCGCTCTTGCAGCAGGGCACCCTGCTGCTCCTCCGCAGCACCGCCCTGGATATTCACCGCGGACAAATCGAAGGCCAGCGCGGTCGTAATCCCGACAGCAGCGGCTACGGCTGTCGTCAGAAGCAGCACCGTAATGATAAGCCCGCTCATTTTGCCCAGATTCTTTCCGCCCTTCAGCTTCATGATGGCCGATATGATCGACACCATGATAAGCGGAATGACCATCATTTGCAGAAGTCTAACGTAACCGTATCCTATCAGATTAAACCAATCGGTGGATTTCACCACCACATCGGAGGTCGAAGTATAGATGAGCTGCAGTGCCACTCCGAACAACACACCCAATCCAAGTCCGGCAAACACGCGTTTGGTAAACGAGTAATGCTTTCTCTGCATCCAGTACAAAATACCGACCAGCAGAATCAGAACAAGGACATTGATGATAACCCAAAGCGTTTCCATCCTAATGATTCCTCCCATTCTTTAAATAAGGATATATGTGCTCCATCCTCATGTCATAAGTGCGCTAGTATGTATTCATATCCATTACAGCCCACTCTAAACATATCATTACCCGATTGAGAAAATTCCTGTCAAAAATCGTTAGTTTCCCATCGATGCGGATTATGTCGACTATGTTGATCGGATTACCACTGATATCACTCTACTATCATATCATGTAAACTTCAAAAGGAGAACCACAAATATTAACACAACCGTCTCAATCAGTTCATTGAGCGCTCCGTAAGTATCTCCCGTCAGTCCTCCAAGTCTTCGGCTCATCCGTTCTGCCGTTAAACTTCCAGCCGCCCAGGCGATGATGGGTATGACAAGGGTTCCTCCGATTTCAATCATCCCCAGATTAGTCTCGCCTGCCGTGATCCATAGCAAACCTACAATAACTAGCGTTAACAGGGCGGCCATTACGCCTGCCATCGATCTCCTTCCGGCGGTCAATCCGTGAAATAGAGCGGCAAGACCCTCGCTCCCCCGTGCCATCGGCCAGCGATACATCGCGTGGACCATAAACCAGCGGCTCCAAACGGGAGCGAGCACCAGCAGCCATGCCTCTTGTTTCCATGCCCCGGCTGACAAATCCCACACAGACACGATCAAGGAAGCTTTCAGAAGGAGCAGCAGCATACACGCCATGACCCCCATCGCACCTACACGGCTATCCTTCATGATTTCCAGCATCTTCTCACGCGAACGATGGCTGAGCAGCGCATCAGCACTATCCATCCAGCCATCGAGGTGCAGCCCTCCCGTCAACGCTACCCATACAACCAGCAGAATGATGGCAGCAGGAAAAGAAGGCAGCACAAAGCTTAGGCCCAGTCCCAATCCGGCAACGATAATACCGATAACCGCCCCTACCAATGGATAAAAAATGACGCTCCGTTGCTGCACTTCCGGCGTAAAAGGAATTTCCCTCCGCACCGGCAGCCTCGATAGAAATTGAAAAGCGGCCGCAGCCGCTTCGATCATCTTGCTCATATGCGATACTCCCTGCTCTTGATTTCCATCGGAATTCCCGCAGTCACCAAAAACACTTCATCACATGCCTGGGCCAGCCTCTGATTCATAATCCCTGCCCAGTCGCGATATATTCGGCCTAGCGGGTATTCCGGAACAATCCCCGACCCCACTTCATTTGTTACCAGAATGACCATTCCCGGATAACCCTGCACCGCTCTTGCCAGTCTGCCGATTTGAAGTCCCAGCCGTTCTTCCATTGCGGCACTTCCTTCAGGCTCGGCTTGCAGCAGCACGTTCGTAAGCCACAGCGTCAGGCAGTCCACTACCACCGCAGGGGCATCAGGTTGGGATTGGCCCAGCGTATCCAGCAGTTCCGGCAGGGCGACAGGCTCCTCGACCGTCTCCCAACCGTAGGCGGAATCATGCCGACGGTCTTGATGAATTCGGATCCGCTCCCTCATCTCATCGTCATAGGCTTGCGCAGTCGCCACGTACGTTCCGGACTCCGAGCGCTTCATGCACAGCTTCTCCGCGAATGAGCTCTTCCCGCTTCTGGCCCCACCCGTTACCAACACGCTACCACGATGGCTCATATGGCCCCTCCGCTGATTCCGGCGCTCTCAAACGTCGCCATCTCATTCATGATCCGGCACGCCGCCTCGACCAGATGCAGGCACAGTACTCCGCCTGTACCCTCGCCAAGACGCATGTCCATTTGCAGCATCGGATGCAGCCCCAGCTCTTTCAACAGAAGAACATGGGCCTGTTCATGCGAAACATGAGAGGCAATCATATAGGAGAGGGCGTCCGGACAGATGCATTTGGCAACCAGCGCCGCCGCACTGGATATGAAGCCGTCAATGATAACGGGACAGCCATGGGCAGCCGCACCCAGAATCAGTCCAGCCAACCCGCCGATTTCATAACCTCCAACTTTGGCAAGCACGTCGAGGGGATCATCGGCATGAGGTCGATTAACTTGTATAGCCTGTTCCACAACTCGAATCTTATGTAGCAGCCGTTCATCGGTTACGCCGGTTCCCCTGCCCACGACTTCAGATGGCTGTTTGCCGGACAGAACGGAGAAGATCGCCGCACTCGGTGTCGTGTTCCCAATGCCCATCTCCCCGGTCACGAACATTTGCGTTCCTTGCGATACCAACTCGGCGGCTACCTCAGCACCGGTTACAATGGACTGCAGTGCCGCTTCCTTTGTCATCGCGGGCCCTTTGGCCATATTGGCGGTTCCTCTGCCGACATTCCGCGACATCAGCTTCTCATGGTTCAGCTCGATCGCAACACCGATGTCCACACAATGCACGTTTGCCCCCGCCTGACGGGCCAGCACATTCACAGCCGCTCCGCCATTCAGGAAGTTCATGACCATCTGGGGCGTTACCTCAGCCGGAAATGCGCTGACTCCTTCTTCACAGACTCCATGATCACCAGCCATGACAACGACGGATTTTTGGGTGAACGACGGCTTCATATTCCTTGTGATCCCCGCTAATTGGATCGCTAGCGACTCCAGCTTGCCCAGACTGCCCGGAGGCTTCGTCAGCGTATCCAAATAAGCGGCTGTTTCGTTCTGCACCTCCACGCTCAGCGGTTTAATGTTTGCCATGATGCGATTTAAACGATTCACGATTGTATCCGTCAATGAAACGACCTCCTCATATCTTGTTCCTAAATCTTACATCCCCAGCGGAACATGCGGCAACATCGGTCAGGACCACGTGCTATTCGCCGTTAACAGCACCTGCGGAGCACCATTCTCGGGATGGGCGACAATCGAGGGCTCCACCCGAAAGATTTGGCGTATATACGCCGCTGTCAAAACTTCCTCCGGCTTGCCAACCCCCGCGATCTTTCCCTGATCAAGCACCAGCAGTTTGTCGCAAAATTGAGCTGCCAGATTCAGATCATGCAGTACGCTGATCACCGTAATCCCGGACGAGTTCCGCCACTCCGCCACCATATCCATGAATTGTAGCTGATAGCGGATATCCAGATAGGTCGTCGGTTCATCCAGCATCAGCAGCGAAGGCTCCTGGACCATTACCTTGCCAAGTGCTACACGCTGGCGTTGACCGCCGCTTAACTCGGTAAGCCGCCGTTCCTCCAGTCCATGCAGATCCAGCTTTCGGATAACGGCCTCAATGAGCGGTGCTGCATCCTTTTCTTCACGGCCAAGCCAGTTCAGGAATGGGAATCTTCCCATCTCCAGCACTTCCCGGACGGTAAAATCGGTAGGATCAAGCCCTTCCTGCTGAAGCACCGCCACGATCCGGGCCAGTGCCTTTCGATTATAGTGTCCAAGCGCCTTCCCCCGAAGCGTCACGATTCCTTTCGTAGGACTCTCCACACCGGATAACAGCTGCATCAAGGTAGACTTACCGCTTCCGTTCGGACCGATGATTCCCCACCATTCCCCTTCGGCAATATGAAGGTCCACGCCTTCAAGAATCGGCACCTTGCCATAGGCTTTGCCAAGTCCTTGAGCTGTAATCATGATAAACCCTCCCTGCGCCGTTTTTTGTTCCGGTATAGCAAATACGCAAAGAATGGAGCGCCTATGAATGCCGTAACCACACCGAGCGGTATTTCCGTTGGTGCCAGCACGGACCGTGCCGCCGTATCGCACCAGACCATGAACATCGCGCCGCCCAGAGCCGACAGTGGAACAATGACGCGATAATCGGAGCCGGTGATCAGCCGGATCATATGCGGTACCACAAGTCCCACGAATCCAATCACGCCGGAGACCGACACGGCTGCGGCGGCAAGCAGGGTAGCCACGATGAGCACGCTGGTCTTCAGCCGATCCACATTCAAGCCCATATGGGCGGCCTGCCGTTCCCCCAGCGACAAAATATTAAGCTCTCGGGACCTGCTCCATAAGTATATAAATCCTGCGATAAAATACGGGAAAAGGATGGCCGTATACGACCATCCACGCATGCTCAGGCTCCCCATCGTCCAGTACAGGATCTGGTTTACCGTATCTTTGGACATGACCGTCAAAAAGGAAACGACGGCGCCCAGAAACGACTGCATCACCACACCGGACAGAATGAGCCCGTGGATCGGCAGTTTTCCTTGATCCCTTGCCAACAGCAGAACGGCCCATAAGGTGCCTGCTCCGGTCATAAACGCTACCAGCGGCAGCGTGTAACCTCCGGCAAAGGAGTATTCCATCCCGAAAAAAATCAGGGATGCTGCACCAAGCGCAGCACCCGAGGATACACCGAGCGTAAACGGATCCGCCAGCGGATTGCGAAGTACGCCTTGAAAGGCGGCTCCGGCCACCGCCAGGGAGGCTCCAACGAGCATCCCAAGCAGGATCCGCGGCAATCTCACCTTCATGAGGATTTGCTCGGAGGAAGCTTCCCAGCCCGGAACGATGGAATCGCCGATTCCCGGCAGCCTGTGCAGCAGCATCGCCCCAATCTCTCTCACAGGCAGGTGCACGGAGCCGATTCCGAGACTGACAACCAAGGTTAACAGTAATAGGAGTATGCCGGCCGCACCGAATCCTGCAAGTTTTTTACTCATGGATTCATCAGTTCCGGATAAACGGCCTTCGCCACTTCAATCAACCCTTGCGTCACACGGGGACCCGGACGGCTCAGCAGGTTCGCATCCACGGAAATGACCTGATCATTCTTGATGGCATCGATCTCATCCCAGCCGCCGCGCTCCTTAATCAGCTGATCCAATGTTTTCTTGGTTGCTTCATCTACCACATCGTCCGTGTACAAAATGACATCGGGGTTCGCAGCGATAATATTTTCCTCGCTGATTTCGAACCAGCCTTCCGCATCGCCGGCTGCGTTGACGCCGCCAGCTAAGGTGATGATCTCATCCATAAACTCGCCCTTGCCGACAGTCCATCCCGGAGAGAATTCTACGTATACTTTCTTCTTGTCTTCATCCTTCACGGCTTTCACGGCTTCCGTAACGGTAGCCAATTCCTGCTTCATCTGATCCACGACCGCTTTCGCCTCCGCTTGACGGTCGGTAATTTGCCCGATCAGTTCGATGTTCTCCATCACGGCATCAATGGTTTTCGGATCATTGACGAACAGGGTAACGCCAAGCTCACGCAATTTCTCGGCATTCTGGGCATTCATCGAAGCGGCAAATACCACATCGGCATCGGCTGCAATAATAGCCTCTTCATTCACTTGAAACCCGCCCAATTTAGGCTTGGATTTGGCCGCTTCCGGATAATCGTCATTATCGGACACGCCAACGATTTCCTCATCCAGGCCCAAGGCGAACAGTTTTTCCGTCTCGGACGGTGTCAGGGATGCAACTTTGGCCGGAGCTTTCTCAAACGTCATTTCAACCCCGGTTGAATCCTTAACGGTCAGCGGATACGCCGTTTTAAGCTCTTCGCCGGAATTTGCCGGCGCTTCGTTATTCTGCTCTTCCTGCTGTGCAGGCGGCGTTGTATCCTTCGGCGCCGCTTCTTCGCCTCCACAGCCGACCAAGGCCAGGGCCATCAGTATGGCTACCAGAAGTACGGACCATGTTTTGTTTAATGCTTTCATCTCTTGAAATCCCCCTATACATAATTGAGAACCTGGCGCTGCAAGTCTACATTCCTTCAACTGATCCTTACCGGGAGAAAAACATCAATCGTCATACTCCAAAAGAAGCAAAAATCCCTGACTCCTCGTAAACAAGGACTCAGGGATTACGTTTTAACATAAGGACATCTGGATAACCGTTCACAGATAGCGCCTTAAACTTCCGCCCATACATGCTGCATGGGTTCGGCAAACGTAATCCTCTCCTCGAAGGACCGTCATTCATTCGCCGAGGGCAGGTCTCCTGACTTGCAGGCTGTAACGACTTCTCCGCCTTCCCAAGCGCTATGGCTCAGTGGCATATGGAGAAGTCCCTGCTTCACAGTGGCGGGACCGTGCCGGACTTGCACCGGCTTCCCTATTAACCCGGCAGAAAGACAATAACGCCTTCTGTCCGGGACCCTCGCAAATAATATGAATTTATGTATGATAGGCCAAGCATGGTTTCTCTGCCCAAGATTATAGGCGATAAACCCTCCTCTTACAACCGAAAGTTTCGGTCGTTTCAAATGCGTCAGGATACGGATTCATCCCGTTATCGCCCATTCCGCACCGATATCATACGATTTCATTTATTCGCTTACCCGTACGCCTTGCCAGCGTTCTCCATCCCATGTCAATTGCAGCTTGAGCTCCTCGCCCGGCGATACCTGCGTCCCCCAGAATTCCGTATGCGGAAGGGTGGCTGCGGCGATCTGCCGGATAACGCCCCCATGGGTGACCACAAGCACATCAAGCCCCTCTCTCTGTGTTCCCAGGCCGTAGCCAGCAGCCTCTGCCTCTGCCTCTGCCTCTGCCTCTGCCTCTGCCTCTGCCTCTGCCTCTGCCTCTGCCTCTGCCTCTGCCTCTGCCTCTGCCTCTGCCTCTGCCTCTGCCTCTGCCTCTGCCTCTGCCTCTGCCTGCACAAGGGTATCCGGATCTTCCTCCACATGCAACAGTTCCTTCAAATCCAAAGACAATCCGGTCAAAAATGCCTGAACCCGGGAACGGAACGCTTCCCAGCTCTCCCCATTCGGCGGCGTAACTTCTGCAGGGTTATCAATCCAGCGCCGATAAGAGGTATCCGACTTCAAATCCTCGTAGGTGTTCCCTTCCCAATCCCCGAAGTCAAGCTCGCGCAGGCGCGGATCATACTCGACACCCGGTATAAACCTGCCCAAAGCTTCATCATCAGGAATAGCAGCCATTGTTGAATCCGATAGGATAACATTCAGCGTCTGCCTGCATCGAAGGAGATCACTGCAATAGATCCGGACAAACTGCCCGGTAAAAAACCTTTCCCGCAGCGGGAGGAGCTGCTGTCTGCCTTCCCTCAGAATCCCTTGATCCTCGTGACCGAGATAACGGCGCTCCTCGTTCCACAGCGTGCGGCCATGACGGACCAGATGCAGCGTGATCCTCATATCCATAACCTTCCTCCTGATGCGGCAACAAGTCCGAGCACCACGGTACCCAGTAACGTAAACAAAACCGATACGCCCAGCAGCAAACGGTTGGTCACCCGGATATCCTCCGCTTCAAGCGGGCGATCAGCATCCCCCATGTAAGCCCGGAACGAGATGATACCCTGATAGGAATTCTCGCCTCCCAGACGAATGCCCAGAGCACCGGCAACGGCCGATTCCGGGAAGCCGCTGTTCGGACTGGGGTGCTTTCGCGCATCTCTTCTGACCATCTTGATCGCTTTTTTCCATTGCAGCGAAAACATCGCAGCTACCATGGTCAACAGCCCTGCGGTCAGGCGTGCCGGTATCCAATTGGCCATATCGTCCAGCCTTGCGGATGCCCAGCCGATATGCTGGTATTTCTCGTTTTTATAACCGACCATGGAGTCGAGCGTGTTTACGGCCCGATAGGCCATCGCCAGCGGCGCTCCCCCGATCAGGGCAAAAAACAGCGGAGCGATCACCGCATCCACGATATTCTCCGCAACCGTCTCCACCGTTCCCCGCACAATCTCCGGCTCATCCAGATGGCCGGTGTCTCTCCCGACAACCATGCTGAGCGCGCGCCGGGCCTCCGCGATATGGCCGGAGCGAAGATGGCCGTAGACCTCCAATCCTGCCTCTCGCAGCCCCTTGATGGCAATCGTAGTCGCAATAAGCACGATCTCCACCCCCCACGCAAGCCAAGGATGAATCGCCGCGCACAGCTCCAGCAGCAGCCACGCCAGCACGAAGGAGCCGCCGGCCACGATCACCGGCAGCAGTATCCCCGCCCGCTTCAGGCTCTGAGCGGAAGTCGCCCAATGGCGAATCCAGCCTTCAACCCGGCGGATGGCTTTCCCCATGCCAATGACGGGATGGGGGAGCCATCTCGGATCTCCGATCAGCAGGTCCAACACGACCGCAGCCCAAATGACCCACACGACGGTCATATCCGGTCCTCTCTTTCGGCGGCAATGCTTTCCGTAACACTCTCGTAGACAAGGCGGCCGATCATGCCGCCCAGATCGGTTGCGGTTCCGGCATAATGGTGATTTACGCCATAGGCTGTATTGCCGCTGACCCCAAGGACCATGGCGTCCGTTGTCGTCCCGGTCGCGACGGCTCCGGTTTCATGATCTTTCACGCCCAGGTCATGCAGCGCGGCGGCCTTCGCTTCCGTCGCGGTCAACACGGCGTTCAGCATGCATGCCGGCGTCATCATCCCGTCGATCAGCAGCATAATATTAATCGTGCCCGGCTGGTAAGCCGCAAAGGTCGTTCGACTCGACCCGGCACGGGCTGCATTGCCCACGCCGGCGGTGGTGCAGCAAAGGATGGAAACTTGTTCACTCCGCTCTTCCCGGATGGAGGCATATTTCAGGTTTACCGCCGTCATCAATCCAGCTGTGGATTCAGCCGGATAACCGTGAGCACCCATAAAGTTAAACATATCGTTCACGGGGTCGCTGCAATCATAATGCCGGTCCACATAACGGTTCACGATATGATCCAAACGCACGAATCCGCCGCCATATATGGCGCTGCTAATAAACGCAGCCGGCTCCGGAAGCGATATGCGGATATGCGGCTGTTCCTGCTCCGATTCGAGGGACACCACCGCTCCTTGCCACGCATTCGAACGATATAAGTGATTCTTGCCTTTCAGAAAAGGTACGGCCATGCTTCTCTCTCCCTGCTCTCTATGATCTAAATCCGCCTGATCCCAAACTCATTTGCCGCTTGATATCCTAGGTTGCTTCTTCTTCAGAACAAATCCCAAAAACCTCCGCCATAATGGCAAGCAGCCTGTCGTTATCTTCAACATGTTTAACGGCCAGCCGGATATGACGCTCACCGAGGCCCGGGTACATGGCGCAGCTGCGGACAAGCACGCCGCGTCTCCCCATCTCCGACTGAAACATCTCGGCATTCCAGGGCCGCGGAAGCTCCATGAGTAGAAAATTGGCCTCCCCCGGCGTAACGTCAAGCCCCAGTGCTCGTACACCCCGTATGAGCTTCTCGCGCTCTGCGCGAATCAAATGCAGCGTATTCTGCTCGTAGTCCCTCCCGCTGCCAAGACATGCCTCTCCTGCAAGCAGCGCCAGTCCATTGACGCTCCATGTCACCTGCTTGCCTGCCATCTTGCGTATCACATCGGGATGCGCGGCCGTATACCCGAGCCGCAAACCCGGAATCGCATAAAACTTGGTCATCGATCGGACAATCACGGTTCGAGGATAGTCATGAAGCTCTGGCATCAGGGTCTGTCTGTCTTCAAGCGGAATAAAGTCGATAAAGGCTTCATCCAGCACCAGCCAGGTCCCTTCTTGCTCAGCGCATGCCGCTATTTCACGGATATCCTCAAGGCTGTACTGAACCCCGTTCGGATTGTTGGGCTGTCCCAAAAACACGAGATCCGTGCGAGCCAACAGCTCCATCACATCCGCCTTGTCTGCACGCCAGTCCCTCTCCGGATGTCCGCACACGGAGCGGATGTCCGAGCCAAATTTTAAGGACAACTCCCGGTATTCGGAAAAACACGGGTCAACCACGCCCACAGTCCTTGGCGTAAGGCCCATCAACAACAGCGCCATACACTCGGCCGCCCCGTTGCCGACTAAGATTCGCCGGGGGTCGGTGCCTAACTCCGCTGCGAGCAGCTCCTTAAACTTGCGGTGTCCCGGATCCGGATAACGAATGACCGCACTCATTCCCTCTTGTAAGGCCGTAATTACCCCTCGCGGCGGTCCGAGCGGGTTAATATTGGCGCTGTAATCCAGGAAAGCCGAGGCTTGCCTTCCGAATTCGGCAGCCGCCGTCTCCACGTCCCCTCCGTGGCCGTACACCTCGATCAAGGGTTGTTTTTTGTCGTTCATAAGGGCTCCTCCTGTTCCATGCCCTGGCTCTTGCAAGCCCTGCCGTTATGTAATGCCATCATTATGTCGCTACCGTCCCTGACTCGTCAACATGGAATGCTTTGTCTCTGTCTTAAAATTGGTTTACAATAGTCTGGAAGCACCACATTTTGAATTGTGACGACGGAGGATACTATGCTATTTATCGATAATCAGGGGATCCATGATCCATCCATTAACCTAGCGATTGAAGAATATGCCTTGAAGCACTTGTCCATGGACGAGAGCTACCTTCTCTTTTATATCAACAAGCCTTCCATTATTATCGGAAAGCATCAGAATACGATCGAAGAGATCAACCAAGAATACGTTCGTGACAACAACATTCAGGTTGTACGCCGGTTGTCCGGGGGCGGGGCTGTATACCATGATCTCGGCAACCTGAATTTCAGCTTCATTACGAAGGATGACGGACAGTCCTTCCACAACTTCCTGAAGTTCACGCAGCCGGTCATCAACTTCCTGCAAAAGATGGGCGTACCCGCCGAGCTCAGCGGCCGGAATGACCTGCAGGTCGGCGAGAAGAAAATTTCGGGGAACGCGCAGTTCTCGACGCGGGGACGCATGTTCAGCCACGGCACACTCATGTTTGACCTGAACCTGGATGATGTACAAGCCTCGCTGAATGCCAATCCGGAAAAATTCAAATCCAAGAGCACCAAATCCGTCCGCAGCCGCGTGGCGAACATTAAGGAGCTGCTTGGTACTGATATGACGATTGAACAGTTCCGCGCGGAGCTGCTTCGCTCGATTTTCGGTATGGAGCCTGATCAAGTACCCCAATATGTCCTTCAAGAGAAGGACTGGGAGATCATCAACCAGATTTCGAAGGAACGCTACCAGAATTGGGATTGGAACTATGGACTATCTCCTGAAAGCAATGTGAAGCATGCCAAGAAGTTCCCGGTGGGCATTATCGATATCCGTATGGACATCCGTGAAGGGCATATCGGAGAGATCAAGATTTACGGCGACTTCTTCGGCGTCGGCGATGTGGCGGATATTGAAAACCTGCTGCGCGGCAAACGGTATGAAGAAACCGCGGTGCGCACGGCGCTATCCGGCATCAACGTCAAGCATTACTTCGGCAACCTGGAGTTCGACGATCTGATCGGCCTCATCTTTCTTGAGGAATAGATCCGGCTGAAATCTAAATAAGCCTCCCGCCCCATGTGCAATTTGCATAAGGGTGGGAGGCTCTTTCATTTCAAACAGGAATACCTCGGATCAAGAGGAGGCCATAAACACATACCAAACAAGGACCAGCGTCAACACAATGCATGCATTCTCTACCGTGCGTCCCCATTTGCTTCCGGTGCTCATGATTTTCAGTTTAATTCTCCATTTGAATGGAGGAAGCGGACGAATTCCGCGGTTGGTCAGTGCATCTGCGAGCAAATGAATCGAGTAGGATAAACCGCCGGCAAACCACAGACTTTCCCCGTCGATCTTGCCCTGCGATGCAAAATACAGCAGACCCGTCCATCCGGCTGCGGCATAGACGGTATGGGTTAACCCCCGGTGGGTTACCAAGGAGCCTGCAATGAGCACGCTGCCTGCGATCGTGTTCCATGGGCTGAAGTCCTGCCCGAAGGATATCAGTCCGAGACCGATCAGGAACATGACAATATGGCGCAGGGTCCGGCTTGGCAGGTACGAAACAACCCCGATCAGCCCGGCCAGGGCGATGTTCCATGGGGCATACTCCTTGCCGTAGAAGACAACGAAGATGGCTGCGCCAATCATCGCCAGCTGAAGGATTCGCAGCAGCCCGGAAGGAATGGCTTTGCGAACCAGCAGGGAGTTGGGCTCGTCGATGTCGGGAAGCAGCGCGCTAACCAAAGCCACTGCGGCAGCCGGCAATGTGACAGGCACTCCGCTCATGCCCATGACGGATAACGTGACCCCTGTGCTAATAATCAAATGAGCTCTGCCCATCATGATGACAATCTTCCTTTCTAAGCTCAATGCTGACTATGGGATCGATGGATCGTTGCCGGTCTTCACGTCCGATAGCCCAGGGTTATGAGAATATACGTTCGGTTCAATAGTATAGCAAAATCATCCTCTTTTTGTCTACCCCTTCCACTTGGGTTAGGCTTAAAAATGGTTGTCCGATTCTCTGATATGGGATACAATTTGATCACTTGCCCAAGGTTGCGACCAGGGACGAATGCACGGGAATCTCATCAGGAGTTTCACATCTTCAAGAAAGGATGACTACCGAGTGAATCGCTCACGAATTGCCGATCTCAGCCTGCTTCTGGTGGCTATGATGTGGGGATCTACGTTCCTCATCGTTCAGCATGCGGTCCGCGTGCTCCCGCCGATGGCTTTCAATTCCGTCCGCTTTTTGGGAGCGGCCCTGCTCCTTGCATTGATCATCACCCTCTTTTACCGAAGTCAGTGGAAGCTAATATCCGGCAAAATGCTGCTGCATGCTTGCCTGCTGGGTCTTTTTTTATTTATAGGATACGCCTTTCAAACCGCGGGCCTTCTGTACACAACCACGTCCAATACAGGCTTTATTACCGGCTTGTCCGTCGTGCTGGTCCCTTTCATATCCTATGCCCTGTTAAAGCACTCCATCTCCAGGTTCACCTGGATCAGTGCCTTGCTTGCGGCAGCGGGTCTGTATCTGCTTACCTTCACCGGTTCCGGCATGAGCTTGAATAAGGGGGATTTGCTGGTATTCGTTTGCGCCATCGGTTTTGCGCTCCATATTGGTTATACGGGCGTTTATGCCGGTCGATATCCCTCTTTGCTGCTGGCGGCGCTCCAGATGGCTGTCGTAGGGGTATTAAGCTTAGCGGCATCTGCACTAACCGAACATGTCGGCAATGTGACCGACCTGATGGACAAGCTAACCCAACCGAACGTGCTGTGGGCACTGGTGGTATCCATCGGACCCACCAGCGCATTCGCCTTCTGGATCCAAACCGTCTGTCAAAAATATACGACGCCGTCCAGGGTGGCCATCATCTATGCAACGGAGCCGGTATTCGCCGCGCTGACCGGAATTCTGTTTGCGGGAGAGCGGCTTACGCTCACCGGCGGCATCGGTTGTCTATGCATTTTGGCAGGAATGATGATTGCGGAATTGAAGTCTGCGCCACAGAAGGTACAATAGAGTTAAAGACAGAGACAGAATCCAAAGGAGAGATACCCATGACAACTTACAAATTGATGGCGATCGACATTGACGACACCCTGATCAATGACGATAAGGAAGTAACCCCCGGCGTCCAGCAGGCGCTTGAGCAAGCCGTAGCCCACGGTGTCGTTGTGACACTGGCAACCGGACGTGCCTATGCGTCGGCTCAGGCAATTGCCCGTCAAACCGGACTTAATGTTCCTATTATCACCTACCAAGGTGCCTTAATTAAAAATCTGCTCGACGAAAAGGTTCTCTACGAACGCTTCGTTCCCGTCGACGCTGCCGTGAAGCTGTATGAATACTGCGTAGAGCATAATCTCCATCTGCAAACCTACATCGATGACAAGCTTTATGCCCGTGAAGAGAACCAGAAGCTGGTCGATTACTGCGCCCTGAACCGGACGCCGTATTATATCGAGCCTGATTTTATGAAGATGGTTCAGAAGCCGACCCCGAAAATGCTCATTATTGACGATCCCGACTATCTGGATGAACTGATCCCTGTATTCCGCGAGCTGCTGGGCGATGAAGTGCATATTACCAAATCCAAGCCTCATTTTCTTGAATTCATGCATAAGGAAGGCACGAAAGGACATGCCCTCACCTTCCTGGCCGATCATTTTGGCTGCGATCTCAAGGAAACCATCGCTGTCGGCGACTCCTGGAACGATCACGAAATGCTGGAGGCCGCCGGACTTGGCGTCGCTATGGGCAATTCGATTGAGCCGCTTAAGGCGATTGCCGATTACGTAACGCTTGGGAATAACGAAGACGGCGTAAAACATGTCATTGATAAATTCGTGCTTAACCGAGGTTAATATCCGGGACAAATAGATATACGCAAACAAGCCTCCATGATATCTATGGGGGCTTGTTCATGTCTATACATTGAGTCCATGTGTTCGTTAACAAGTAAATGGGCAGCGGAAAGCCGTCTCGGCCTATCCATCATTCCCGGTCCGGGTTAAATGTTAGAATCGGCTTCAGAAGTGCCGCATCGTTGAACTCCAGCAGGCCTACCTCCATGCACAGCTCCATCAATTTATGGATGCCGTTAAATTGCTGCAGATTCCGCTTATGAATGACGGATAACGCTTCGCGAACCATTTTTTGGGCCTGCTCAATGCTTTGATGCTCCACGGCCTGAATAATCTCCTTGATGCTCTCCAAGTAATACACGGTGCGCCTTAGCGAGCGAATCAGCAAAATCTGCCTGACTTGCGATGGGCTGTACAGCCGATATCCATTCTCGGGATTTCGATCCGGGGTGATCAAACCTTCCTTCTCCCAGTGACGGATGGCGGACGACTCCACGTTGGTCAGTTCGGCGACTTCCCCGATCGTCATATGGGCTTTGAGCTTTCTGTCTTTGATGATGTTAAGCTCCGGGTTCTCGAGCAAGGCAAGCGTTTCGCCCGCAATATTTTTTTCCTGCTGAAGCTTGACTTGCTCCCCATTCACGATCCAGAGGGCTTCATCCATCTCCCTCTTCTGAATGTGGCGAATCACATCATAAGTAACCGCGTAACCGAACCCGGGAAACATGGCGCGGAGACAACGGAAGTAGGCCAGATGCATCTGCGTGTATAAACGGTATCCTTTCTCGTTCCGGTCAGGAGGGGGTACCACTCCCCAAGATTCATAATGCCTTAAAGCACTCGTGCTGATTTGCAGCTCTTTGGCGATATCTTTCGGCTTGTAGTAATGCACGCCGGTTCCCTCCCCAATCACGATTGAGAACCTACTTTACCAGAATCACAGGCCATTGGCAAACCTTAAATTAAAACATTAAAGTGCTATGAGAAGGTCTACGGGATAACATCCTCGGCTTGGTTGAATTTTCTACAAGGCATCTTCTCACTTGCATCAATGTTGTATATTGAGTGTTGTAGAGGCAAGTGGAACTCATTTCTTAACAGCGGGAGGCTGACTATGATGAATATGCACATAACCGAAGAATGTCCACAGCGTAAAGAATACATGGACCTAAGATTAGATGCAGGACTGCCTGAGGTTGAGATTTCGGCCATAGAGACGGCGCTAAACCGCAGCTTGCTGTCCCTTCTGGCCCGAGACGGCAATGACCGGCTAATCGGGATGGGAAGGGTCGTGGGCGATGGCGCGTTCTATTTTCAACTGGTGGATATTATGGTTGCGGCCTCCTATCGGGATCAAGGGCTTGAAGATACGATCGTGTCCGAACTGCTGGCTCGCCTGAAAAAAATAGCACCAAGCGGAGCCGAGGTCACCGTCATCACGGACGTGCCCGGAATCAAGCTGTACCAGCATGCCGGCTTCAAGCTGCTGTACCCTGATCGATACGGCATGGCCAGGTCTGTGTAAGAGAGCGGAGCCTTCAAACCTGTGTAAGGCATCCCACTGGGCTGCGAAATCGCTTCCGCTACATTTTTGCACTCCTAGTCACACAAACTCACTATTTTTTCATTTACTCAGCTTTACGGTCATCCCCGTCCTCGCCACACGGACTCCCTCCGGAAGAGGCAGCTCCTTCCGAACATCGACGTCATGAGACATATGGGTATACACCGTTTGGCGAGGCTTCACCTCGGAGAGCAGCTCTGCCGCTTCCTTCATGTCATAAACGGAGCGCGTCTCGAATTTGGCGGTTTCATGAACAAAGCTGGTTCCCAGTACCAGGAGATCCACACCTTTCAGCGGCTCCTTTTCCTCAAGGCTTAGATTAATCGAATCCGAGTTGTATACCCATGTGTACCCGTCCTTCTGGAACCGGTATGCGTAGGAATACCCGTTCTGGCCATGGTTTACCTTCCAGCAGGAAATCTCCCAGCCGCCAAGCGTCATCCCATCGTCCACAGCCGTCATCTCCATCTGGCGTGGAAGCCATGGATACTGGCGTACAATCTGCTCCAGCACCTCGGCAGGGGCGTATAACCGACCTTTTTCCCTCTGCCATCTGCAAGCATCGCTCCATTCCGGAAGGCCGCCGATATGATCAAAATGGGCGTGCGTAACCAGCATATCGCTCATCTTCCGCTTTCCCAGCCCTTCCATCATCGAGCGCCAATCCGGGCCGCAATCGATCATGAAGGACGTTTCGCCGCACTCCACCATCACGGAAGAGCGCAAACGCCGATTGATTCCCGTATTCCGGGCTTCCGTGCATACCTCGCAATCGCAATATACCCTTGGAACGCCCATGGCATCTCCCGTTCCCAAAAAAGTTAATGTATCCCCGCTCACATGGCATCCCCCACTTGTGTTTATAGATTCGTTCTTGGTTATGCAGACCTTGTCCCTATATTGTATAAGCGCACAAAGAAAAAACAAAGACCGCCCGGCTCATCCCGAACGGTCTTTCGTCATTTCTGTCATACGATAGATATGGCTATGATAGCAATTCATTAAGCAAACGAGGGCTTATTATCGTCAACGGCTCCGCTGATGACCTTGACGTACTTCTTATCTACACCTTCTACGGAAGGACCAACATATACACTATTCTTGCTTGGGCGTCTAACCGAGCGCTTCCGGGATTTCAGCGTACTCATCATCGGTACGGGTCCCCGAACCACCCAGCTGCTGCCATTGGCGGACCCCTGCGGATGACCTGACGTTCTCTTCTTCTCATTCCTGCTCACGACGAATCCCCTCCAACTAAATGCCTGATGGTACGAAGCAGCTCACGATTCTGTTCTACAACCTCCGCGAGATCTTCATCCGTAAGAATCTCATGTCCCGTAAAATGCACGGACAATACATGATTTACACCTAAAGGATAGCAGAACACATACACCTGTGCAACTTCCTCTTCGTGATAAAATGCCCATTTTCCACTATTATAGACATCCATCACATAAATCGACTGGTTACTTGGCGAATGTTCCTTATCCCCATCGAACGGGAAATACCGTCCTCTACCTACATTACCCCCAATTTGGGCAATGCCTTCATCTCTTCGGCCCCAGAAGGCGGCGCCGGTCACCCTGAAATCCCCTGCAGCCGGCGGGAGCAAGGAGTTTCGGACAGCTTCACTCAGTGCATGATATTTTTCCGATTCATCCGTCACATGCACATTTCGATTATATTCCCAGAAAAAATGCAGCACACTTTGCTTGCGCCTCAGCTCTGCATCCTTCTGCTCAATCACGGTGCTCGGGTTGTTGTAGAACCCTTCGGTTTCGATCGCACTCAGAATATGCCCGCAAGCGACATCGACCGCTGATTTGTAATCGTCATCGCTTCGCAGTTCGTATTCGAGCAGCGTTAAGCCCTGCAGGTCGGAGAGTAGATGGTAATCCTTAACAATAACGTCTTGAACGGAGCTGCTGTCTGCCTCCACTTGATCCGGGATGATGCAGTACACCCTTCGCCGCCCGAGCCTTCCCCAATACAGCCCCATCTCGAACAACGTGTTGTCGCGGGTAACAAATACATGCTTGCCTCGAATGAGTGCGACATCATCCGGAGAAAAGACGAACACACCAAAATCACTGGACGCCAGCTGTTTCTCCAAAGCTTCCATCGTATACATGTTCGCCCCGAACGTTCCGCCGTACCAAGGTGTCACTTGAGCGGATCGTTTGAGCTGTTCGTGGATCGCCCTTGCATACTTGATGGCCTCTCTGGAAGAACCTATGAATAAATTCGGCTTCGGTATGGTCATAGGCACATCCTATTCTCCCTTTGTTATACATTTTAGTCTTATTCGACCATTATAACAAAGTTGCCTATTTTTGGGTGAAAATTATGGCAGGCGCATGTTGGTATAGTATATGCTACGGTTTCAAAACAGACCCCATAAATAACCATGCACCCGTGTCCCGATCTTCAATGGCAAAGAAAAAAGGGCGGTTGATATTCATGGCGATCGGCTCGGTAGGCTCGGCGCTTTCCGTTATTCCCACCGCTGTCACAGCTGCAGCCTCTGTCCCTTTTTCGCTGACATCGACAATTGTCCGGTGTGTGACATGATCGATCCAAAATCCATCCCCTTGTTCGGCCATTTCGCTAAAATCAGCCTCGGCGGTATCAAACGCTTTGACCATGCCAAGGCTCTTAAGGGCATCCGGAAGCTCGAAGCTCTGCTCCGCCTTGAACTTGGGCAGACCGAGCTGAACCGTCTCGTACGAGTAATCGCCTTTCCAGACGGACGCATCCTTCCACAGCTGCCGATGCAGCTTATCCATCGATGAGGATTCCTTCGGCAGGATGACCAGCATATGCATCCGGCCGTCTCCATATGGAATGCGAATGGCCTGCCAGGACTCCCCTTCTTTATAGCTGTATCGTCCTTCCCGCTTCATCATCGGGACTTTTTGAGTGGTGCCGTCAGATAGCGTGAATTCTTCATCCACGGTATTCGCCGGATCAAATTCATCCGTCCATCCTCCATTGAAATAAATGGCATTGATCAGGACCGCAACACCCCCTGGCGGCTCATTATATATCGAAGGGATCATGCCGCTGGTCTTGTCATTCACCCACTGGTTAATCTCATTCATCGCTTCCTCCTGCTTAAGGTCCGTCTCCCTGACCTCCGCGCCATAACTGTCCTTTACGGCTTCCATATAGGACTCCTTCAGCTTAAGACCTGGCCGGTGCCACACGGAATTGGCCACATTCAGCACGACGCCTCCCCCGTTCTCCAGCAATGATCGCAGCTGGCGGTTCCCATCGTTGATATGGGCCACACTCATGCCCTTCCATCCAAGTACGTCGGACATCTCGGCGGCCGTATCGCCCGCTGTCCCGTTATAGGCCAGTGCCAAAGCTTGCGTAATGCTGTACGGAGAAATAATCAGATTACCGTTCGAGTACTCCGGGTTATTCGATAACGCTTGATGCAATCGTAAGCCAAAATCATTCTGCGCTTCCACCATGCCGGTATCAATCTTGGTCAACACCTCTTTGCGTTCCTGAGCCGACAATTCCTTCACTTTGGGCTGCTTATGCACAATGCCTTGCGGTTCCCCTGATTGGATCTCGCTGCCCGGAGCGCAAGCGGTAAGCCCAATAAGCAAACATAGGCCTGTGAGTATCTTTATTTTCCGCATAACCTTGTCCCCCTTCAATGTCAGATTCTTTGTCTATCTACTATTGACGGAATGACGTCACCTAATGTTTCATATAAAGGAGCATTTATCCAAATTCAGTTGGCAATCAACTTCATCACCGTTACAATGTAGAGAATCAGCACCGTACTTCAGCCTATACAGAATACAGAGCGAAGGGAATTTCTACATATGCAAAAAATCCGCCTTGAAGGCAGCAAAGTTACGCTAAGATCCAGGAAACCCGAGGATACCCCGGTTTTATATAATCTGATCTATGGCACCAAGAATCCGGAATGGAAAAAATACGACGCTCCTTATTTCCCGCTCAAGCCGATTTCCTACGAAATATTTGAAACGCAGTGGAACGCCGACTTCGAAACCGATCAATTTCCGAATGACCTGCTCATCGAAGCGGAGGGAAAGACGATTGGCATCGTCACGTTCTATTGGGAGCATGAAGCCTCACGCTGGCTGGAAGCCGGAATCCTGATATACGATCCGAGCCATTGGAGCGGCGGGTACGGCACCGAAGCGCTGTCGCTGTGGATTGAATGCCTGTTTCAAAATCTCACCATTGCCCGTGTCGGCATCACCACCTGGTCCGGCAATCCGAGAATGATGCGCTGCGCGGAGAAGGTCGGCATGCAACTCGAAGGCCGCATGCGGAAGTGCAGATATTACGCGGGCGTCTACTACGATTCCATTCGCATGGGCATTCTGCGCGAAGAATGGGAAGCTCGGAAAGCCCAAGTATAAAGCAAAATTGTTACTGCACAATCCGTATACGTGGCATCCTTGCAGCACACGAGGCGTCATTCAAACGATTGCTAATGTTCTCTACACAAATAAGCGAGCCGGCCCAGGAGATCCTGGACGGCTCGCTTTCTCTTTTTTTGATCGACGGGCCATTTACGAAACGGAACTCAGCACACGACTATCCCTCATGAGTCACCCTCATGTGTCCATCCAATCGCTCCGTCTGCGATCGAGCGTCATAGCCCGGAGAGCACCTGATACCAGACTCCGCGCTTGGAATACAGCGTCTCGCGCACGTGATCCCATCCGCCCAGATACTCGATATCGAATAGCCCCGGCGGGTTGGAAAACTGATCCTTCGTCTGTTCATACACCGATTCTTCAACCGGACGGAACCCATATTTCACGAATATGCTCTGCGCCTCCGGCGTGCGCAAGTACTCCACAAAAGCCGCCGATACATCCTGCGTGCCATGTTTTTCAGCGAAACGCTTGACGACTGCAGCAGGATTCTCGATCAGCATCGTATGCTGCGGCACAACGATATCATACTGGACGCCTTGGGCAATCCGGGCAAGCAGCTCATTCTCATACGTTACGATTACATCTCCGACCCCGTATTCAAAGGCCGCCATCGAAGCCCGCCCGCTTTTATCGAGCGATTCCACATTGCGGTGAACCGCTTCAAGGAAAGCTTTCGCTTCGGCAGGATCACGCTTTCCGTTCTCTTCCGATTGTTTCAGCCCCGCGCCGTAGATCGCGTTAATGTCCCACTGCGCACCGCCCGAGGTCTTCGGATTCGGATACAGCACCTTGACGTCCGATCGGGTCAGATCGTCGAAATCCCGTATCCCTTTCGGATTTCCCTCGCGTGTGCCGAGAACGACAATCGAACGTGTCACCATGCCGTTATACGGCTGAGATTTCCATTCGGGGTCCACAAGCCCTTCCCTGACCAGCTTGTCGACATCCCCTTCCATGGCAAGCAGCGTGACGTCGGCCTCGAATCCGCCCGTGATGGCACGAGCTTGTGTTCCGGAAGCCTCGTAGGACTCCTGAAACCGAATGGTTTCTCCCGTCTGTTCCTTCCACTGCGCTTGAAAAGCAGGGATGATCTCGGACAGGGCGTCTCTGGCCACGCTATACGCGCCCAGAACGATCGTTCTCTCTCCGGCTGGGGATGTCACTTCCTCGCTATCCGGCTGGTCACTGACGCATCCTGCCATGAAAAAACTGAAGAGAAGCGCCATGCCAACCAGCAGGAATGAGGTACGTTTCATATTCAAGATCCGCATGAATGAATCCACTTCCCTTCGGATATTTTGACCCATCAGATCATAATTGGCATCGGGTCGACCTTCAGTCGATTCTCCTCGATCCAGCTGTGCTCCTCATTAAAGAGATAAGCCCGGTGAACGAGGACGCGGACCTCTTGACCCGGATACAGCGTTTCCTTCTCCAGTGAACGGTATGTGATCAGCTTATGTCCCTTAACCTCCACCTCCACCAGCCATTCGCTGCCGCGGAAATGCAGATGACGAACGATCCCCGTCTCCGTTGCAGACAGCACGCTGAAATCATGCTTGTTTCCAATCTCGATATATTCCGGGCGAATCAGCGCACGCGTCGCATTCTTGTTAGCCGCTGCCTCAAATCCCTTCAGCTCGGCCGCGCTCGAAATCACGGTAGATTCCCCTATGAATGAAGCGACAAACGGCGTCTTCGGCTCCTTGTAAATATCCCAAGGCGTCCCCTTCTGCTCAACGCGCCCCTGATTAATAATCATAATTTCGTCGGCGACTTCAATCGCCTCATCCTGGTCATGCGTAACAAAAATCGATGTAATGCCGACCCGCTCAATCAGCTCGCGAAGCCAGGAGCGCAGCTCCTGACGGATCTTCGCATCGATGGCGGCGAACGGTTCATCCAATAAGAGCAGCTGCGGTTCGGGCGCCAGCGCTCTGGCAAAGGCTACACGCTGACGCTGTCCGCCCGATAATTGGTGCGGATAGCGGCTCTCGAAGCCTTTTAAACCGGTCAGCTCCACCAATTCCATCACCCGGTCCTTGATGATGGCTTTGGGAGTCTTCTTCACCTTCAAACCGAAAGCGATGTTATCGAACACGGTCATATGTTTAAACAAGGCATAGTTCTGGAACACAAAGCCGATCCCGCGCTCTTGCGGCGGTAGATCATTGACGACTTGGCCATGAAAGGAGATTTGTCCGGAGTCCGGATTCTCAAGCCCGGCCAGCATGCGCAGGATGGACGTTTTACCGCCTCCGCTGGGCCCCAGAAGTCCGATCAGATGTCCCTTCTCAATCTCAAAGCTGACATCTTTGACGGCATGAAACGTACCGAAATGCTTGTTCAGATCGCGAACTTCCACATGCATATCAATGCACATCCTTTCTTTTTTTGGCCCATTCCATCAGCAGCAAAAGTCCTACCGAGAAGGCAGCCAATACCAATGCGACGCCATTCGCCGCAGCCACGTTAAAATTCTCCACATCCTGATATACCAGCGTCGTCGCCGTCTGAGTTTTGTTCATGATATTACCGGACACCACCAGCACGGCACCAAACTCGCCCAATGAACGGGCTACCGTGAGCACCAGGCCATATACGACAGCCCACCGGATGGAAGGCCACGTTACTTTCCGGAACGTTGTCCATTCGTATGCCCCTAGCGTCGCTGCCGCTTGTTCCTGATCATTTCCAATTCCCTGCAGGACAGGCATGACTTCGCGAACCATGAGTGGAAACGTGACGAAGAGTGTCGCGATCACCATGCCCGGGAAAGCATATACCACCTTAAACCCGATCCCTTCAAAAAAACCGCCGATGATGCTGTCAGGTCCGAGCAGCAGGACAATCATCAAACCGCCGATAACCGGCGATACAGCGTAGGGCAGATCGACAATGCTGTTCAGGATGCCTTTGATCTTTCGGCTGAGCCAATTCGCCCGTACCAGGTACAACGCCATCATGATGCCAAATAACGCATTAAAGAACGTAACGAATACCACAATAAGACCCGTCATCATCAGGGCATGCAAGGCTTCCGGCCTGAACAGACCTTCGGCAAACCCGATCAGCCCTTTATCAAACGCGCCGATCGCAATTCGGGACAGGGGAATGATTAGCAGAATGATAAATACGGCGTACGTAAGTCCGATCCACAGACGTCTCAAACTCGTCTCCCCCTCTGCTGAACGGCATTGATCACCCAGAGGATGATGAAAGAGAGGGTAAGGAGCAGAATCGACACCGCAGCTGCTCCAGCAGGATTATCGCTCTCGACCTCACCAAAAATAAAAACCGATGCAATCAGCGTTCTTCCCGGAATGTTGCCGGCCACCAAGACAACGGCACCGAATTCGGCCAATGCCCTTGAGAATGCCAGCATCCCTCCGCTGATAATCCCCGGCAGCATCGACGGCAGGATAACCTTAAAAAAGGTTCTCGTCCTGGAAGCCCCCATCGTATAGGCCGCTTCTTCCTCCAGCGGGTCAAGCTCCTCCAGCAGCGGCTGAACCGCCCGGATAACAAACGGAAACGTGACAAACATCATCGCTATCACAATCGCGGGCTGGTGGAACACAATTTCAAAACCCAATTTCTCTGCCAAACCACCGAGAAAGCTCCCGGGTCCCAGCAGCAGCAATATCATCAGACCGCCTACGGCTGTCGGCAGCGCAAAGGGCAGGTCGACCAGACTGTTCAGCAGCGTCCTTCCCGGAAACTTATAGCGTATAAGCACCCATGCAATCATCGTTCCGACAAGCACGTTGATGAAAGTAGAGATGACGCCCAGCTTGATGGTAAGCAGCACAGCTTTCCATGCTATCGGATCCATAATGCTCTCCGTAAAATGACTCCATCCTGCAGAGAATGATTGCACATATACCCCAAAGATCGGCAGTACGATCAAGGCAAGAAAATAAAGCAGTACGGTACTTCGAAACCCCCAAGTCCAACCTTTATGACGAATCCATGTTGTCATATCGTATCCCTCCCGCCTCCGGATGGCATTCCGGTCGACACTTTCCCAAACCATCTTTATATTTCCTATTTGTATACTTGGTTTTCTTTACACATACTTTACCAAAAGCGGAATCCCATCGTCAATCCATCTTTTGCACTTTATCGGGTAAAATAATAGAAATGGGAAGAAAAACGTCTGTCGACGTACTTTCTCAGTAGACAGACCGCATTTAGCGGAAGTTTTTCTTGCAAGATAAGGATGCTAAGCCTCGGATGTTTATACTTTCTTATCTCTTAAAAAATGAGGAGGTATGGTACATGCTGTATACCGGTGAATTGGATACGCAAGGTCGCGATGAGATGAGGGATATTACAAGGGAGATCCACTCCTACGTAAAACAAAGCGGGGTCCAGCAAGGAACGGTCCTGATCTATTGCCCGCATACGACGGCGGGGATTGCCATCAATGAGAACGCGGATCCCGATGTGAAGCGGGACGTCCTGATGTCGCTCGATGAGGTCTATCCTTGGAATCATCCCAAGTATCGCCATGCGGAGGGCAACACCGCTTCCCACCTCAAATCGATCACCTGCGGCCCTTCCCAGACCGTTATCATTCAGAACGGGCACCTGCTTCTCGGACGTTGGCAGGGCATTTATTTCTGCGAATTCGACGGTCCAAGGCAGCGCCAATATCATGTGAAGATCATGGAAGGATGATCCCTTAAATAAGATGTATGTTGACGCCAGCGTATGTATAACAACACAAAAAGCAGACAGGCACATGCTAGGGGGCGTGTGGACCTGTCTGTGTTTTATTCATTAGGTGATTGACGTTTCAACGCTAGGTCGTTGTAACGGATTGAAGTATCAAGCTGCACGTCTTGGCAGCATTTAAAGATCAGACCCTGCTGTACAGACTCCGGCATAACACTTTGATATGGGTAAGAGCGGCTGGTTTAATCTCATCAAAACCAATTCTGTCCTGAATATAATACGATATAAATCCATGCAGCGACAAAAACAAAGTCAGCGGAACGGTTCGCCGTTCTTCCTCACTGTAATTCTCCTCAAGCAAATACTGACGGACCAGCATAGCAAACATTTCAAAACAGCGTCCCTGCTCAGAGCGACAGTAGGACAGCAGCTCTTCGTCCCGAATCATGAACATGATTTCGTACTGGTAAGGATTATCCAGACCGAAACGAACGAATTCCAGCATCAGCTGCTCCAGCTTCGATACCCCGTCACAGGGAGGCTTTCCCGAGACATCCAACAGCAAATCATTTAGATCATTAAAGTCCTTCATGACAATGGCGTAGAAAAGCTCCGCCTTTTCCTTAAAATGATAATACAAGGAGCCGTGGCTATAACCCAGATGCTGCCCGATGCTTCGCATCGATATGGCCCTGTATCCTTTGGTTATGAACAAATGCCTGGCTGCTTCCAGTATCCGCTCTCTCGACAACTCGCGTTCTACAGCTCTTCTTGCCATATTATTTTATTCCCCTTCAATAAAATAAAGCCGCTCTCCCTCCGTGATCAAGGACTGCCCCTGTGTCAAATCCACCATCCAAGTCATAAAGCTCTCCGCATCACCATCGAGCGGCAAGCAGGTCAAGGTTACCGTGTCGGCAAAGTTTGTCTCTCCCATTCGAACGCCCCGGTTACGAAGCTCGTTCTCCACCTTACCCAGCCAGGTATAATCCAGCTCCACGAAAATCTCCCGATGCAGAACCCTTGTAATCGGTTCGCCTGACTCAATTGCAGCCACGGCTCCGTCGGTGTAGGCCCGGATCAATCCGCCCGCACCCAGCATAATGCCGCCAAAATAACGCGTGACCACAATGGCTACATTCTTCCGCCCCTGATTGCGGATCACCTCGAGAATCGGCTTACCCGCCGTTCCGCTCGGTTCCCCGTCATCCGATTGCTTCTGAATCTCATCCCGCTCGCCGATCATATAAGCGGAACAATTATGCGTAGCATTCCAATGTTTTTTCTTGATCTCTTCAATAAAAGCGACGGCTTCCTCTTCCGTTTCAACCGGCATCACATGCCCGATGAAACGCGATTTCTTGATGACAATCTCTTTGGAGCCCGCCTGACGTACCGTTTTGTAACGATCCAGCATGAAACTACAACCACCTCTATATTGCCAAGAAAGCAGTCCACGGCAACGATATGCCAGCGGACTGCTTCCTTCAGCGTCTTACGTCTAATCCAATGAAAGTGTCAGGTTATTCGGAAAGTCTAGCTTCCAATTCGGCCTTCTCTTTCTCATACCCAGGTTTGCCGAGCAATGCGAACATATTTTTCTTGTACGCCTCTACGCCCGGTTGGTCAAACGGGTTGACACCCAACAGATAGCCGCTGATACCGCAGGCCTTTTCGAAAAAGTATACCAGATATCCGAACGAATAGGGAGTGAAATCTGGAATTGTCACAATCAAATTCGGAACTTGTCCGTCTGTATGAGCCAGCATGGTGCCTTGGAAGGCCTTTTTGTTGACAAAATCCAATGTTTTCCCGGTCAGGAAGTTCAATCCGTCCAGATCGTCCGGATCCGATTCAATCGTAATATGCTCGGATACGTTCTCAACCTGAATGACCGTTTCGAAGATGTTGCGGCTGCCTTCCTGGATGAATTGACCCATGGAGTGCAGATCGGTAGAAAAATCGACGGAAGCCGGATAGATGCCCTTGTAATCCTTGCCTTCGCTCTCGCCATATAGCTGCTTCCACCATTCCGATACAAAATGCAGGGAAGGCTCGTAGTTCACGAGGATCTCGATGCCTTTGCCTTTACGGTAAAGCGCATTACGAACCGCCGCATATTGGTAAGCCTCGTTCTCGGCTACGTTCGGGCTGCTGTATTCCTTGGATGCGTCAGCCGCGCCCTGCATCATTTCTTCAATGTTGATGCCTGCCGTAGCAATCGGAAGCAGACCGACCGCAGTCAGCACGGAATAACGTCCGCCCACATCGTCAGGGATGATAAAGGACTCGTAGCCTTCCTCGGTAGCCAGCTTCTTGAGGGCGCCCTTCTCTTGATCCGTTGTAGCGTAAATGCGCTTGCGAGCTTCTTCCTTGCCGTATTTCTTCTCCAGTTCCGCACGGAAAATACGGAATGCGATAGCCGGCTCTGTCGTTGTGCCGGATTTGGAGATGACGTTGACGGAGAAATCTTTGCCTTCAATCAATTGAAGCAGGTGAGTCACATAAGTGGAGCTGATGTTGTTACCCGCAAAATAGATTTCCGGTGTCTTGCGCTGGTCCTTCGACAGCTCATTATAGAACGAATGCGACAGCATTTCGATGGCAGCGCGTGCCCCGAGGTAGGAACCTCCGATTCCGATAACGATCAGAACGTCCGAATCGCTTTGAATTTTGGCAGCCGCTTTCTGGATGCGCGAGAATTCTTCTTTATCGTACTGCGTCGGCAGGTCGATCCAACCCAGATAATCGGAGCCGGCTCCCGTACCGTTATGTAACTGTTCATGAGCTGTGCGGATCGGCTCTGCGAAATAATCAACTTCGTGCTGATTGACAAAAGTCAATGCTTTACTGTAATCAAACTTGATTTTTTTAGACATGCCTTAAACCTCCTGTGAATTTAGAAATAGGATACTTTAATTTAATAAAGACCGCAAGTTTCACGGGCCAACTGTCATCTATTCTTCATGCGCGGATTTCCTTACCGCTTCCATTCCTCACAAACGCTGGCTTCGTTTCAGGAACCCATGCTAAGATAGAGTGGATCAGGAATCCATAATCGAAGGTGATATAGCTATGAAAAAAATCGGGTTTATCGGACTGGGCACCATGGGAGCTCCCATGGCCTCCAATCTGCTGAAGCAGGATTACGATGTGACCGTGTATAACCGCACCCACGAAAAGTGCCGTCCGCTCGCCGAACAGGGAGCCTCCATTGCGGAGACGCCTCGTGAAGCGGCTGATGGACAAGATCTTGTCATTACAATGGTAAGCAACGACCAATCCATCCGCGATGTATTCTATGGCGAGAATGGTCTGCTTGGCTCCCTGACGAGCGGGATGACCGTCATTGACTGCAGCACGATCTCCGAGAGCCTTGTCAAGGAAATGGCTTCCGCCGTATCCGGTCTCGGCGCTTCCTTCCTGGATGCCCCGGTAACCGGCAGCAAGCCTGCAGCGATTGATGGAACCTTGGTCTTCATGGTTGGCGGTGATGCCGCCGTCATCGAAGCGCATGCGGACGTATTTGACACCCTGGGCAAAAAAGTCATCCACATGGGACCTAACGGAAGCGGCGCTGTTGCGAAGCTTGCGCATAATACCATTGTGGGCATTAACAATCTGGCGCTAGCCGAAGGCTTCGCCATCGCCGCGAAGTCAGGCATTCCCGCTGACAACTTCCTGGAGCTTGTGCAGCTGGGATCGGCCGGCAGCAAAGCGGCAGAGCTGAAGGGACGCAAAATTATCGAGGGCGATTTCAGCAACCAATTCTCGCTTGCGCTCATGCTCAAGGACCTCAAGCTGGCCTCTTCACTCACGGATGGCATCGGAATGCCTTCCCCTATGCTGAATCTGGCCAAGAGCCTGTTTCAAGCCGGTGCCAGCGAAGGCTATGGCGAAGAGGATCTTTCCGCTGTCGTGAAATGCTATGAAGCCTGGATCGGCCAAAAAATCGGCGGACAGCAGCAGTAATAACAAACAAGCCGTGCTATATCTTATAATGGCTCCTTCTTGCTGGTTTGCGGTTCATCCGGACTAGGAGGAAGGAGCTATTTTTTTGGTCATTCCATCATTTTCCTCTCGGAAAGAAACTTTTTGCATTTCACTTCCGTCTACTATGCAAAGGGAGGAATTACAACATGAAATGGACCAAAAGATCAAAAGCAATGGCAGCTGCTGTCATACTAACCGCTGTTCTGTCTCCTGCAATAGCCGGTTCACCGGCTTCTGCCGCAGCCAAACCAACCGCTTCGATTAACAATGTTACCGCAAGCGGTGACGTGCTGATCAGGCAGGGCACCACCTTTGTTACCCTTACCGATCTCAAGCCTCTGGGTAACTACGTCATGAAGTACGACAACAGCAAGAAACAGGTGACGATTCAGGGCGACCATCGAACGGTGATTCTCACGGCCGGAAACGCCCACATGGATGTGGACGGAGTTAAGAAGGCACTGCCTGCAGCCCCGCTGCTACATAAAGGCAAGACCATGATTCCCCTGAGGGCCGTAGCCCAAGCTTTTGATGCCAGCGTCTATTGGAATGGCTCTTTAAAAACAGCTTATATCAATAAGGCAGATGCCACTATGCTCGCTGACTTAAAGAGCTCCGATCTGGCCACCGCCCGGAATGCTGCAGCCAAGCTTCCTTACTCATCCCAACTGCAGAAACCTGAGCTGGAAATGCTCCCTGTGGAAATGCAAGGCGTGGATTATTACTTTCCAAAAGGCAAATCCAATCGCTTCTTCCTGGTCGATAACGACATCGCTGAATATTACGAAATCCAGGGAGGCGTCAAATATTTGAAATGGCAAGGCAAGCTGGACTACTCCGCCAAAGCGGCTGCAAACCAGAACCTGTTCTTCCTGCCTGCGATTCAAGCCGAGGTCGGTAAGCAGCCGGATGTCAAGAACTGGACTGTAGCCAAATTCGTATTCCGCTACCCTTCCGGCGTCACGAGCTACCGACTGCTCGACCGCGGCAAGGAATGGGGCGAAGGGTACGTAGAGCTTGATAACCACTCACCAGGCTACAAAGGTGAGATCGTGACGATTCCGGAGGAATGAGTCCATTATAACAACCACCGTTAACCGCATGCGTTGACATCCGGCATTGACAGTAAGGGTTCAGAGCCAACGGCTCTGAGCCTTTTTGTTGTTTATTTACGGACACGAAGTCATGTGCAGCGCTGAATCTATTACATGGTCGGATAAGAGCAGCAATAATCCGTAACGGTGCGGATTTCCAGTTTAAAGCTTGAATTGCCCGGAACGTTAAAGGTAGCGGATCCTTGAATCTCTAACCACTCCTGCTCTCCGGGCAGAAGGACACGCAAATCGCCCGACAAAATCTCCATAATCTCAGGGCCATCCGTTCCGAATTCATAGCTTCCCGGAAGCATGATACCGAGCGTTACCTTCTCGCCATTCTCCAGCAGCACCGTACGGCTGGTTACCTTCCCCTCATAGTAAACGTTGGCTGCTTTCGTAACGGTAGCGTTCTTAAATTGTGACATCGACAAACTCTCCTCCTCCAACAACATCGTTATGGCTTGATATATGGACGGCACCCGCAGGATGCGGGTGCCGGAAAATCAATATAGAGTTACATCCGTTGTATTACAGCAAGCCTTTTACGCGGCTAACCACGTTCTCAACGGTAAATCCGTATTCGGCAATGACGCGGTCGCCAGGAGCCGAAGCGCCAAATGTGTTGATGCCCAGGATGTCGCCTTTGTCTCCGACATAACGCTCCCATCCGAACGGATGAGCCATTTCAATAGCCAGACGGGCTTTTACGTCAGGAAGCAGCACGGAATCTTTGTATGCCTGATCCTGGCTGTCGAACAGATCCCAGCTCGGCATGCTGATGACGCGCACGGCGATGCCTTCTTCAGCCAATGCTGCTTGCGCTTTAACGGCAAGCTGAACCTCGGAACCCGTTGCAATAATTTGAGCTTGCACGTTGCCATCCTTCGCATCGGCAACAACATAAGCACCGCGTTTGATGCCTTCACGTGCATGATCCACCGTGCCTGGAAGGATTGGCAGATTCTGACGAGTCAGCACCAATGCTACCGGGCGGTCTGTGTTCTCAACCGCATAAGCCCATGCCGCGGAAGTTTCGTTGGCATCTGCAGGACGGATCACCGTCAGACCTGGAATGATGCGCAGGGAAGCCAATTGTTCAATCGGTTCATGCGTAGGACCGTCTTCGCCGACAGCGATGCTGTCATGAGTCAGCACATACGTAACCGGCAGCTTCATGATGGCAGCCAGACGTACAGCCGGACGCAGATAATCCGTAAATACGAAGAACGTGCCGCCGAAAATCTTCAGTCCGCCATGGAGAGCGATACCGTTCATCGCGCCGGCCATTGCGAATTCACGAACACCATAATACACGTTGCGGCCTTCATAGCTGTCCGCCGTGAAAGAGGCCAGGTCGTTCAGGTGAGTCATGGTGGAGCTTTCCAGGTCAGCCGATCCGCCAAGCAGCTGCGGCACGCCTGCAGTCAAACCGTTCAGCGCTTTACCGGAAGCCACGCGTGTGGAAACCGCTTTGTCATCCGCGCTGTATTTCGGAAGGTCTTTATCCCAACCGGAAGCCAGTTCACCGGATTCGCCGCGCTCGAATTGCGCTGCCAGTTCCGGGTAAGCCTCTTTGTATTTCGCAAATTGGTCAACCCAAGCTTGATAAGCTGCGATGCCGCGTTCTTTCACTTTGCCAAAATGCTCGCGCACTTCATCAGGCACATGGAAGTCCTCTTCATATACCCAGTTATAGAATTCCTTGGTCAGCTTCGCTTCATCAGCTCCAAGCGGAGAACCGTGCGTACCGCCATGGCCGCCTTTACCTTGTTTGTTCGGGCTGCCGTAACCGATGACGGTCTTCACTTCGATCAGCGTCGGACGGTTCGTATCGGCTTTCGCTTCCTCGATCGCTTTCTCGATCGCAGGCAAATCGTTACCGTCTTCTACGCGCAGCACTTGCCAGCCATAAGCATCAAAGCGCTTCGCTACGTTCTCGGAGAATGCCAGGCTGAGCTCGCCGTCAAGAGAGATATCGTTGGAATCGTACAACATGATCAATTTGCCAAGCTTCAAATGACCTGCCAGGGAAGCTGCCTCGGAAGCCACGCCCTCCATCATGTCACCGTCGCCGCAAATCGCATACGTATAGTGGTCAACCACGTTGAAGCTCTCTTTATTGTAAGTCGCGCCCAAATGAGCTTCAGCCATTGCCATACCTACAGCCATGGCCACGCCTTGTCCAAGCGGACCTGTCGTTGCATCAACGCCGGCCGTGTGGCCGAATTCCGGGTGACCCGGGGTTTTGCTTCCCCATTGACGGAACTGCTTCAGATCCTCAATGGACAAGTCATAACCGCTCAGATGAAGCAGACTGTAGAGCAGCATGGAGCCATGGCCTGCAGACAAGACAAAACGGTCGCGGTTAATCCACGCCGGTTGGTCCGGGTTATGGTTCATCGTCTTCGCGAACAGTTGGTAGCCCATAGGTGCAGACCCCATCGGCATGCCCGGATGACCGGAGTTTGCTTTTTCGATCGCGTCGATCGCCAATGTCCGGATCGTTGCGATGGACAGGTTGTCGATCGTTTGGTTATGTTCAGTTGTCATGATTCGTCCTCCTCAAATCTTTTCCATAGTAAGCTTCGAAAATGAAGGCTTCTTACGCCCCTCCAGCCCCAATCCATATGGTATCAGAGCAGTTAGGAATGTTGAGAATATCATTTTGACTCTTATTGTATCACCACACGTCTTTCATTTCCATAACGTAATTGTCAAAGTTGTGTAAAAGCCGTCAGGGAGAGCGACATCCCCCTTGCATTATTTCCCTTAATAGTCCGGTTATAACCGGATTCGACATCCGTTAAACGATTTTACGGACATCGGCGGCATGGAAAAAGTTACTTCATCCGACAATTAAAAAAAGCTTCGGTCCGGCTGTATATTGAACAGCTGGACCGAAGCGTGAGGCGGCACATCAGCGCGTGCCGCGTTTTTTGGCTTTGAGGAGGCGATCCATGGAGGAGCCTCCTTCCGGAGCCGGCCCGGTTCCCTCGGGCCGGCCTTGGCCGTCCCCCTGCGCCTGCGGCGGCGGGGGAGGCGGCGGGGGCGCGCTTCCCTTGCGCGCGCCCTGGCTTGCGGCCGGCTTCGCCTGGGCCGGCCGCTCTTCCCGCAGCGGGGCATCCGCCCGCTGCGAATCGCGCGCCTCCGGCGGGGCCTTGCGGCCCCCTGCCGGAGCTGCGCCGGGTGCCGGGGCAGGGCTTCCGCCCCCGGCACCATGGGCCGCGCCGCTGCGCTCGCGCGCGGGCGGGGCCTGCGGCGGCTTCGCGGAGCTGCCGCCGTAGAACTGGGCGGCGCGGGCTTTGCGCGCCGCCAGCCGCTCGAGGCCGGCGTCACGCGCGGCCTCGCCGGCAGGTGCCGGCCGCCTGCGGAGCAGGGCGGCCAGCCTTGCGCCGATGGCGCCCCATGGCAGAGCCAGGCGCCGCACGGCGATGTCGGCGACCCACAGCAGCAGGGCCGCCGCCAGCAGCGGATAACTCCAATCGTGGAGTTTCATCCGCGAGGTCGCCTGCCGGTCGAACACTTCGGCCGGGTTATCCCAGGATAGTACACGGCCACCGGTCACCTCGGCCAGCCGCTTCATGGCTTCCTCGCCGCTGCCGGAGGACAGCCGGTATTCCGGAGAATACGGCACGACAAAACCGGTGCCTGGCGCGGCTTGCAGCGGCTCTTTCCCGCTCGCGTCCTCAAGGGACATGAGGAAGGCTCCCGGCTTGGATACGTTGACGAGTCCGGTATAACGACCTGGCGCCTCCTGAAATAGCTCTACCGTCTGCTCGCCGGCTTCATCGTCCCCGATCACCGCATTCAGCTTCTCCGGCGGATTCTCGCCCTCTGCCATAACTTGGAGCTTTACTTGGTTGCCGGCCGTCTCGGTAGCCACTTCATAGGGCGACGACGTAAACTGCGGGAATGTCCACTTCACAATTTCGGTCAACGTGTTGGCAAAGCCGGACCACGATACCCATTCCTTGGACCACTTTCCGCTTAAATCGCTCGTCCATGCCACCGTTCGTCCGGATCCGTACTGCCATCGTGACAGGATCGGGTCCGGCTCCGGACTGGACAATACCGTCTGGGCGGAAGACTTCGGCGTTGCCGCAACATAACCATAAAGCCCCGGAACGCCCTGCTGGAATAGACTCGCCCAATCGCCCGCATTCTGAACGGCCGGGACAAAGGGTTTATCCACGATATAGGATTTGGCCAGCATGACGGCCTCCCGGCTGAATACCGCCGGCAGCGTCGTTTCATCCTCAACGAAGTAATAACGTCCTTTGGCCGCATCCGCCAAGGATTGAAGCAGGTTGGTATCGGCATCCATCCCGACCGCTACCGAAGACATCGTGATTTTGTTCTCCACCATCGTATCGGTCAGGTCCTGATACCCGGAATTCATGGCGGATTGTCCGTCGGTCATCAGAATGATATGTCTGCGCTGGGCCTTAATCTTCAGCATTTCTTCAAGCGCCGAGGAAACGGCAGGATAGATGTTGGTTCCTCCTGCGCTCGGAATCGACTGGATGCTGCTGAGCACCTCTTCCTTGTCCCCGAGCTTCTGCGGCGGAACGACCCACCACGGCTGATCGTCAAAAGCAACGACGCCGACCGTATCCTTGGCTCTCAGCAGCTCCACCGTGCGCATAGCCGATTCCTTGGCCAATTCGATCTTGTTGCCATCCATGCTCCCCGAACGGTCAATGACGAGGATGAGACCAAGCGATGGAATCTCCCGCTTGCCTTCCAGCTCCATCGAGACCGGCAGCGCTTTTTCAATCGGGGTTTTAAAATATCCGCCCATCCCGAAGCTGTCCTCGCCCCCCGCCATCATAAACCCGATGCCGAAGCTGCGGACCGCCTGCTCGATCAGCTCCATCTGTTTGCCGCCGACGTCACTGCCCGAGACATTATTAAAGATGATGCTGTCGTACACGGCATACTTGGCCGCTTCCAGCGGGAGCAGCTCGGGCGGAACCACCTCGGTGCCGATCATGCCGGACTCGAGGGCTGCCGTGATATTCCCCGACGTTCCCGGGGTTCCTTCCACGATCAGTACGTTCGGCGGACCTTCCACCCGGGTAAAATCGAACGCTGCATTATTGGCGGATGCTTCATCCCCGTCCATGAAGATTTCGGCACGGTAACGATGAAGTCCCGGATTCTTGGCCAGGCCTTTCACGGCATACCGGTTCTCGCCCGGGGTTACGTCCACTCTTTCCCGGCCGATCTCGCGGTTGTCCTCGTAAATGCGCAATTCACCGGAGGTCTTAAACGTGCTCCGGATCATGACCTCCACGTAGAACGACTCTGCTTGATACAGTTTATCCGGTACCTTCAGTTCCTCCACGGCAACATCCTGGATCGCCTGCTTCGGAGTCGGAAGCACATCCACCGCAATGCCCCGATCCTTCAGCAGCCTTCCCGCCGCTGCCATGCTGCCTACATTCTCTTCCCCGTCCGAAATCAACACGATTCTGGAATCGCTGTTGCCCTCGAACAAGCTTCCCGCGAGCTGAAGACCGGACTCCAGCCCCGTAAACTGCTGCTCCAGCAGCGCATTTAAAGAGGCACCTGCATTCTCGGCAGAGGATAAACGCCGTTCCACGGCGCCTTCAAGACCTGTAGAAACTACAGCCGTGCCATCCTTCTCGCCTTTTGCCGCAAGGGAATCGTTAATCCAGTTCGTGATCCGGGCCGAATCCCCCATACTGTCGGAACGGTCCGCCAAGTACACGACCTGTTTATCCCGCAAGACGGTATAACCGTGCAGACCCGAAAGCATAAGAATCAATAACAGAATGACGCAGGTTCTAAAAAATAAGGCCAATTTCTTGCGAAAACCGCTGAGCCGAAAATCCGATGTGTATGCGTAATAGAGAAACACTCCTGCCGGAATCAACAGCAGCAACAACCATGGTTGGCTAAATTGAACGCCCACGCTGGTACACCCCCCATTCCGCTGCGATCACAGCAAGTGCCAAGGCAGCCAGCCATGGCATTAACGAACCGGCACGGCTTGCCGTTTCGCTGTCCCCGGACATTCCGGCACGATCACCAGCCGCCGGATCATCCGAGTTCGGTGACGTTTGACTCACGGTCGGGCTTTGATCGTTGCTCCAATCCGCCTCGTACGGGTCTGCCGTTACAGCAAGCCAAAAGCTAAGCTTCTCGCCCGCTTCATTCTGCTGCTCAAAAGCGTACAGCCCCGGATATTCCGGCACGAGCTGTACCGGCGATATCCCTTGCTCATTCCGGAGAGCTTCCGCAGCAGGAAGGCCGTCAGTAAGAGCAAGACCGCTCTTGGGTACCCAGTTGGCTGCTACCGTATCCGCCGCAATCGGGATATCCGCTTGCGTGCCGGCCATATATCGGCCAAGACCGCTTCCCTTGCCTGAGGTCATCCACTCCAGTGCATTGCTGACCATGACCGGGAATTCCGGCGACAACGGAAGATCGCTATCCTGAAGCAGGAAATTAAACGACAAGCGCGGTCGCCCGTTTTCGCTTCCTGCATAAACGATGGGTTGATCCCCCAGCTTGACTACAGGTTCCCCCCAGGCAGGGGCCTGATCCACCAGCGTGCCGAAATAGACGCCCGATAAGGTTACGTAGGCGGTCACCGGATGCTTGGCAAGCACGGCGCGTCCTCCTTGGCTTCCGACTTTGGAACCTTCTCCGCCGATCGTCCAGAGCGGCGTTTTGGCAGCCAGCTCCGCCCACTTCCCTTCCTTGAACCCTTCCGGCATGCTCCCGTCTATGACGAGCAGATCAAATTCGCCATCGGGTACGGGCGGTACATCCGATGCGGCGCTGCCCTTGTCCGTATTTTGATCCGGGCCTGGCTCCTCATCCTTCTTGTCTTCGGAGCCATCTAAGGCAACCCGGGTGACTTCGGCTCCGCTTAGCTGCAGGGCCTTCTCCAGGAACAAATTGCCCGAAGTCAGCAGAAGGACACGCGAAGATCCGTGACCCAAACCGAATGCAAAGGATTGATTGTCTGCCGCATACCCGTCATCCCGGGATAATTCAAGTCGGTACACTTCGGCAAACGGCAGATCGGCAAAGGATTCGGTTAATCTCTTCCCCGGCTCCAATTCAAGTACCTTGCTGGTCAGCAGTTGTTCATCTCCGTAAAGATTCACTTCGGCCGAGATCGATTCCTTGGCATTCGTGCTGAGGACGGCGACCGCCGCATAGGATGAACCTGTTTCACCCTTGAGTGAAATGCCGAATTGGTCGATGGAAACGTTAAGAGGGTGTTCCCCTTGTACCTTCTCCACGGATACTGGAACCTGAAACGATATGGGAGCCGTATCCTGCTTCCAATAGCTATCTGTAAAAATAACGACTTCTGCATCATGTTCTTCCCGTGTCAGAGCGGAAGCGAGCGATAAGGTTTCCCTGTAGGATGCCTGGCCGTAATAGGGCCGCAACCCATCCACGGCCTTATCGATGGCGGCGCGGTCGCTTTCATGGGAGACCAGCGTCATGGGACTTGCTCCCACGGACAGGAGGGTGATCTCGCTCCGTCTCCCTTGGTCCTTCACGTATTCCTTAATTCGTTCCTGCATCCATTGCAGCCTGGATGCGGCTTCACCTTCGGCCGAAGGCTGAATCTGCGCGCTCATGCTGCCCGAGGTATCGGCAACGATGACCACATGGGCGCTGCCTCCGCCAGACACCTGCATAAAGGGCTGCATCAGTGCGAAGACCATCAGCGCAGCAGCAAGCAGCTGGAGCCACAGCAGAAGCCGGTTCTGCAGCTTCTGCCACGGCCTGTTGGCCTCCAGGTTCCGAAGCACCCGCTCCCACAGCAAGTGGCTGGGAACGGTTGTATCCACATATTTTCGTTTGAACATATACATAAGCACGATGGCCGGCAGCGTTAAACCGAACCATAAACTCAGCCAAGATTGAATCCCCAACGTGTCCCCTCCTTACTCCCGTGGACCCTGACTAACGAGACTTGCCTGTTTTCCCCAAGCATCGGATGTAGGCCTATCCATCTCTTCCTAGATTTAATGCGTTTCCTGCTTGTTCGTTTCTAGAGATCACAGACAGGTGCTAGTGAAGCCTACTTTTCATAGCTTGTGTATTTACCGGTGTTACCTTGTCGCCAAGCTTTCCAAAGCGGAGAACATCCGGCAGATGCTCAGACACCGGACCCTGCATGAGATCTCGCCTTATCCAGTAACGAGTCCTGCTCCTGCCAGTACCCCGAACATCGCGTCCGTAAGCGGCATATCCGCCGGAATGAGCACGTAAGACATTCCCCGCTCCGCGCACACGCGGGAGAGCATCGTCCGGTACCGCTCCAGCTCCTCTTTGTAAGCATCGAGCACTTTACCCGTCAATGCCACTTCCTTGCCGCTCATCGTTTCGCTGTCGACCAATCGCAAATCGCCGGTCAATTTAGGCTCCAGTTCTTCCCTCGACAAAACATGCACCAGCACCACTTCCTGTCCGGTACCGGACAAAAGGGAAAGCGCTCTGAACAATTCCTCCTCGCCGCCCTCCAGCCAAAAATCCGAGAACACCCAGGTCATCCCCGGCTGCCGGGGGAGTGCACCAGGAACGGCAAGCGCAGCACCCAAGCTGCCCTCACCTCCCGTTTCTGCCCCTTGCAGGAATGAAAACAGACGATGGGCCGAGCCCTTTCCTCTCATGATCGGAAGACGGGCGTTAATCGAACGGCTGTAACAGGCGACCTGCAGCCTGTCGTAGGAGGACAATGCCATGTAGCCGATGCTGGCGGCGAGTTGACGTGCGAGCAGCCATTTCGGGCTTCCCTTCGTTCCCGCCGGATCCGCAGCCGATGATTCAGATGATGATGACATTTCGGCCCCCATGGATGCCGAGCAATCCACGAATAGACTGACTGTCAGCTCCTGCTCGTCCATGAATTGACGCACGAATGCTTTTCCCGTACGGGAATAGACGCCCCAGTCAAACCTGCGGACATCATCCCCGGGAGAATATACTCGGTAATCGGCGAACTCGAGGGATGAACCAAGCCGGCGGGATCGTCTCTTTCCCTGCAGCGTTCCGGCAACCCGTCGCTTGGCCTCCAGACTCAATCGCTCCAGACGCGGAAGCCACTCCGGAGGAAGCAGGTGCCCGTCTCCGCTCACGCGGATGCCTCCAGCGCTTGCAGAACCTCCTGAATGACATGGTCTGTCGTGATGCCGAGCGCCTGCCCCTCAAAATTCAGGAACAAACGGTGGCGCAGCGCCGATAAAGCCACGGCGCGAATATCCCCCGTCGATACATGCATCCGCCCGCTGCACAATGCACGGACCTTGCTCACGGATATGATGGACTGAATGCCCCGCGGTCCGGAACCGAACTGGACGTATTTTCGTACCGCCTCCGGGGCCGCAGCCTCTTGCGGATGCGTCATCATGAGCAGACGAACCGCATAGTCCAAAATCTCCTCGGCAACCAGCACTTCCCGGGCTCCGCGCTGGATTTCCAGCAGCTCGTCTCCGGTCATTTGTCGTTCCACCTGGAATTCGTGGGAGGACGTCGTCCGCTTCACGATTTCCTTCAGTTCATCCGCACTCGGATACGATACTTCGATCTTCAGCAGAAAGCGGTCAAGCTGCGCCTCCGGCAAGGGATATGTCCCCTCGTTTTCCAATGGGTTTTGCGTCGCCAGAACAAAGAAAGGTTTGGGCAGCTGATGGGTTACCCCGCCCACCGTGACGGTCTTCTCCTGCATGGCCTCCAGCAAGGCGCTCTGGGTTTTGGGCGTGGCCCGGTTGATCTCATCAGCCAGCACGATGCTGCTGAACAGCGGACCCTTTTGAAAGGTCATCCCGGTGTCTCCATGCTGCCCGAACGACAAGATGTTGGTGCCCGTTATATCGCTCGGCATCAAATCCGGCGTGAACTGAATACGGGAAAAGGACAATTCCAACGCTTCCGACACCGTGCGGACGAGCATCGTTTTACCGAGGCCCGGAATCCCCTCCAGGAGGGCGTGCCCTCCAGCAAAGATACACCAGAGCATCTGCTCCACAACATCCTGCTGCCCGACAATCACCTTCCCGATATGTTCCCGCAGGCCTGATATTTTCTCCATCCATTCCTGTGGTCTCACTGCAATATCCGACATGGACGAAACCTCCATCTTCTTGGTAAAGTTCAAGTACTCATTCTAGCTTCCGTGATCGGTTGGCTCTTCCATCCCCTACGGATTCGGATTGATCTGTATGAAATATTCCTCAACCAAGCCTTGCATCTGGTCAGGCAGCGGATTGCGATCTAACGTTTTGCGCGCTTCGGTCTCATAATCGCGGTACACTTCCTCATAAGGCCTGGACATGCCGGGAACGGTCGGCGAAACGCCGCCCTTCTGAATATCTCCGCCGCTGCCTTTGATCTGGCCGGAATCGTTTTGCACATTGCCGCTACCCTTGTAATCCCTGGGGATCGTCACAAGCTCGCGACCGCCTGAGCCAAGGCCGGCTCCGCTGCCGGTCCCGCTTCCCGATCCTCCACTGCCGCTGCCACCTGAGCCGGAGCCTGCTCCTGACCCAGAGCCGCTCCCCGAACCGGACCCACTGCCGGCACCTTGACCTTGACCTTGACCGGCCCCGGAGCCGCCTTCCCCGGAGCTTCCCTCCGAGCCTTCGCCTTCTTCTCCCGAGCCTTCCCCGGATCCGGCCTGCGCCAGCGCCTCGGCACTGCCGCCGTTACTCCAGGCATCGGATACCGACATCCCGGCTGCCGTCATCTGATCGGCCAAGCTCAGTCCTTGCGAAGCAAGAGAGGACGCCAGCGAAGCGGCGGATTGCGATTGACTGTCCGACGCGGCTTTGGCTTGCGCCGCTTTGGCCAGCTCCTCGGCCAGCTGCTGGAGCGCTTCTTCCAGCTCCTTCGGCAGCTTGCCTTCCTTCAGCGAATCGGCCGCTTTCTTGAGCTCTTGCTCCAGCTTCCCGTCCTCCATCTGCTTGGCGGCTTCCTCAGCCAATTTTTTCAAAGCATCGGACAGTTCGTCCTTCTCTTCCTGGGACATCTTTTTCACCTGCTCGGTGAGTTTCTTCATTTCCTGCTTCAGCTCATCAGCCATGCCTTCGGCAAGCTTTTTTCCCACCTGGGACAACGCCTTCTCCTGCTGCATTTGCTTAGCCAGCTCAGACAATGCCTTTGCTTTTTCCTCCTGCTGTTTCGCTATTTTCTCCAGCTCTTTCATCGCTTCTTCCAGCTTCTCCAGCGCTTGCTCGGGATGCTTCTCACGGTCCAGCGCTTTTTTCAAGGCATCCAGCTTCTCCTGCAGTTTCCTACTGTCGGCAGGATTGAGCGTTTCTTTCGGGATCTCTTCCGCAAGCTTTTCGGTTTTGGCTGCCTGCTCCTTCATCCAGCTCTGCACCTCTTTTGCCGCTTCCACCTTCTTATCCATCGGGTTTGGAACAAAAACAAGGATGAGCACGGCAGCCAGCGAAGCGCCACAGATCAAGAGATGTCTTTTACGACTAGGGTACGGAAGACGCTCCGGCAATTGCTCCGCAAAACGTGCACCATAGCGTTCCGCCTGCTCGCGCTGCCATTTAGCGGCCTGCGATTCCTCTTCTTTGAACGATAGTGCCGTCACCATCATGTCGCTTCGCTCCGCTCCGTCCGGAACATGATCCATCGCTGAAGCGGCCTCTTCGATCGGAACCCGATGCAGCCATCCCCATAACCAGCCCACGAAGCCTGCCCCGACAGGAACGGCCACGGATGCGACGGGAAGCCAGGCTATGGGCACGAATCTCCCCAGCACCAGAAGCAGCAGCAGCGCGGCAAACCCTGCCATCAGTCCGTATAAAACATACGTGATGATGCGGAAGCGCTGCAGCCGCCGTCTCGCAGCTTCGATAAAACGCATGATGTTGTCCATTGCTCTTCCTCCTTAGCGTACTCTTATGCTTTAGGTTACGCTTCGTCCCGCGTCATTTCCGGTTCTTGCGGGAGCTGTGCTTCGTTCTTATCCTTACGTTTCCGCCTTGCGACAGGGCGGATATTCCGTACGGCAACCCACAGCGCGAGAACGATCACCACCGAATAGACGATGAAAAATTCCAGCCACAATTCAATGGGTGCCTTGCTGTTCAAACTTCCGCCGTGCAGCAGGAATACTTCTTTTGAGAAGGACGGGTTAAACAAACTCATCATCGCCCCGGCCGGATTCAGACCCAGCAAATATCCGACCCAGGAATAGCTGCCCGGCGTTGGCGCCTGCCCGCTTTGATACATATTCTGCTGTTCAATCCCCATAAAGAACAAATACAGCAGCCCTGTTATAAGGAAGATAATTAGTCCCGCACCGTAGGTGACAATAATCGCAACGATGGTTCTTTTGAATAAAGTCGAGAACATCACGCCAAGCGAACCGAGCAGCAGCATCACGAATAAATAAAAAACAAAGACGGATATGAGCTGTTTCGGCGAAATCCCCCCATACAGGAAAACAATGCTGTATACCGGCAGGGTGGCCAGCACGATCAATGTCATGAAGCTGAGTGCCGACACCAGCTTGCTCAGCACAATCGTCGCCGAGCTCTGCTGCGTCGTCAGCAGCATGCTCAGCGTTTGCTTCTCCCGCTCGCTGCTGATGACGCCGGCGGTAAGAGCAGGCGCCATGAACGCGATGAGGACAAGCTGAGCAAAACTCAGCACATAGAACATCATTTGGCTCATCTGCGGATCGAATCGCTGGGGTCCTCGCTGTCCCAAATATAAGAAAAGGTAAATGAAGCCCATCGCAACGGCTCCGAGCGCCAACACATAAAATAACACCGACAGCATGGAACGCGTAGAACGCATCCGCAGCCGAAATTCCTTGTCAATGACCGGATTAATTAGCTTTCTGCTCCAATTCATTCGCGGGGTCCTCCTTTGGTAATTTCGAGGAATACATCCTCCAGATTGCTCTGCGCTTCCTGAAACGAGACAATCGGAATTTCCCAGGAGACCACCTGCCGCAGCAGAGCGCTTTGCTGCGAATCATCCCCGCCGTAATGAACATGGACGCCCGTGTTATCCGTTAATACCGACGTGACAAACGGTTCGTCCCGCAACTTCTCGGCCAGTTCCTCTTCGCGCTCGAGCGTGCGGATGTGGATGACTTTTTTCACGCGGAGACGGCTCTGAATATCGGCCACCTTGCCTTGGGCAACCATCTCGCCGTGCTCGATCACGCCGATTTCATCCACCATCTCCGCCAGCTCAGGCAAAATATGCGACGAAATGATGATCGTCTTGCCCATAAGCTTCAATTCCTTCAAGATTTCACGCATCTCGATCCGCGCCCGCGGATCCAGCCCCGAAGCCGGCTCATCCAGAATCAGTACGTCCGGATCATGCACCAGGCACCGGGCAAGACATAAACGCTGCTTCATGCCACGCGAGAGACTGTCGACGTACGTATCCGCTTTGTCGCTCAGGTTGACGAGCTCCAGGAGCTGCGGAATGAGCTGTTCCCGCTCGGCGCGCGGAATGCCGTAACTTGCCCCGTAAAAATGCAAATATTCAGTAGACTTCAACTGATCGTACACGCCGAAGAAGTCGGGCATGTAGCCGATTCGCTTGCGGACCTCTTTAGGATGCTGGGTCACGTCATAGCCGCCGACCTTGGCAACGCCCGATGTTGGCAGCATCAAGGTGGCCAATATGGACATCGTCGTGGATTTGCCTGCTCCGTTCGGACCAACAAATCCAAATACCGTCCCTTTTTCGATATGAAGACTGATGTCCTTCAACGCATGGAACGTTCCGTATTTTTTACTCAGGTTTCTAATTTCGATCATGGAGTGGCCTCCCCCTTCACAGACAGCTCAGGCATCATAAAGTTGGTCTGATCCTTGGCGGTGATCATGAAACGGATCCGATTCCCTACGATATATTGCTCCGGATTTTTGGTAATGGTAAACACATTGTTCGTGTTTGTAGCAGGCTCCCATTCACTCTTCTTGGAGTTCCAGATCTCCATCGTGACGTTGTTGTTGAATTTGGTGCCTTTCATGGACAATTCCGAATACTTTACGTTGCCTTCAGATATTAATGGGAATTCGGCAATCAAGCTGCCCTGTCCCATTTCGACCCCATGAGGGTAAACCCCGAACATCGGCGCATTCACCTGTGAGATCTCAGGAGACAGGAAGCCGTAAGGAATGTTGATCTCCCCGTTCAGTCCCCAATCCATCTCCACCGGCTGTATCCAGAAATTGAGCTGATCGCTGTCCACCTCAGCGCCTTTCAGCGTATAATTCGTCAAATGATCCTTGCTCCATCCCAAAATGTAAGCATCCCTGTTAACCATTCTGTTGGAATATCCGTATTGGGACAAAATATCGCGCTCGCGCTGTTTCGGATCATTCTGCGAATAAGGGTACAGCATCCCGGACAAGTCACCGCCCGTAAATTTGATGATTTGTTTCGGGTCCTGAGGAACGGCTGCCGCCTCTCCCTTCTTGATATCTCCCAGCTTGTAGGCTTTGCCTCCGACAACCAACACAACCTCGGTCAAATCGTTAATCGTGTCATTGGTGACCTTACCGTTTAATTCCCCTTTGGGATCCAGCTTCAAATCCATGCCCAGACGCCCCATCTCCTCGGTCCCTTGATTGTCCACCCATACCTTGGCTAATGACCATTGGGACATGTCGCGAAGCTCCAGCGTCGTGGACTCCTGCTCCACTCGGACAAAATTCTTATTCTCGCCCATTCCTCCAAACCTGTTCTGAGACTGCCCCGTTCTCAAATACGTATTCTCCGGAAACTCCAAAGCATAGTTCCCGCTTCGAGGCGTGAAAAATGCCGAAGCCGTCGATTTAACCGCATCCCCTTGACCGTTTAGTTCAATCAAGTTGATGGTGTGCGCGAGTTCCCGCGTCTTGTCCGATGAACCGACCACGTAGACGGAACCGCTCGCGATGACGGCAATGATCGGGATCAAGAACCATGCCCATTCCCGCTTGTCCGCCTTTTTCAAGATGTAGTAGAGCAGCGGCGCAACAACGATCGCATAAATAATGAGCATCCACAACAACAGAGTGAAGGAAGGCATCTTCAACGATGGAAAATACTCCAAAACGTAATTCAAACTGTCCATAAGCGAATTGGAGTACATGCCATTCTGCGCACCCATCATGGGAAGGTTATTGCGCAATATCGATGCCCACGCATCCGGATGGCCCGCCCATGAGCTCACCGGTTCCATGGCCAGATCATAAGCCGCATATTGAACACTTCCCTGGCCATAGGCCTTCGAGGCAAACAAAGGTTGTCCGTCCGCTTCAATCCCGATTTGGGCGCCTTCCACCGCTTTCGCTGTAGAAATGGTAAAGGCCCCATCCAGTTTCAGCGGTTTCCCGCCAAGCTTCTCCAGCTCGGCCAGTGAGTTCACGGTTGTAGTGCCATTCGCCACGACCGGCGTTATGTCGGCAAACGGCGCCGCTGTTTTGGTATATCCCGCGCCACCGGCCAGAATCAGGGTGCCGCCGCTATTTACCCAATCTGTAATCGCCTTGCGCTGCGGCTCTGACAGCGTATCGGAAGCAAAATTGTTGATCACGATGACGTCCAGTCCGTTCAGCAGCATTCCATCCGATGGAACGCTGGCGTTCTTAAGCGGGAACACGTTCACGCTGTTGCCCTTGCCGTTAAGGACATTCATGAAATTCATCGTATCCGGATCATCGGATAACACGGCGATGAGTGCGCCTTGATACGGAGAAGCCTGCACGTAATTTTTACCTGAGGCAAACGGAATCTGCTTCCCCTTGGTATAAGATCCTTCATAGAAGAGGATCTGGTTATTATCTTTATTCAGCACGGCCCCTGGAATGCCGATCACGACTTCCTTCGGCGTATCCTTCGGCAGGTCGACCTGCTGGACGTAGGAAGTTTGATATCCAAAGCCATTGTAGTTCTGAATCTGCACAACCACGTCACCGGATATATCCCGGTCGCTGGTTAAGGTCAGTTTGAGCGGATTCCATTTATCATGTTTAATCTTGCCTTGATAACCCATTTCGGATTGAATCCCAATCTTCGCTCCGTCGGCGTAGACGTTTCCGGCCGGAATCGACAAGGATAACGTTGCAACAATCAGCAGCGCCACCATCGGCAGCAACATCCACGTTTTTTTTGTATAAAACGACAACTGATGATTCCCCTCTCCACATATAAATTGCTTTCGCATGAAAAATGACACATAGGTTCATAAGACGTATGTAAAGGTTCTCTTCACAAGTTCAACTATATTGACGAGTCGAATTTATAAAAAGTTTGACGTTTCCTTCCATAAATAAAAATCCCACTCCAATAAGAGGAGCGGGATCAAGGGGTAATCCATTGCAGCGTTAAAGTGTTAGGCTGCTCCATTGTACTATCTATGATGAATCGTCCGAATACAGCCTTATTTGCAATCGTTAGTTGAAGACAACCGTTTTATTGTTATGCACCAGAATCCGATCCTCGACATGCCATTTGACAGCTCTTGCAAGCACTACGCGTTCGATGGTACGGCCAATACGCTTCAACTCGTTGACATCGTCACGGTGACTAACGCGCTGCACATCCTGCTCAATAATCGGTCCGCCATCCAGCTCTTCGGTTACATAATGGGCGGTGGCTCCGATAATTTTCACCCCGCGGTTATAAGCTTGCGCATAAGGCTTGCCGCCGACAAAGGCCGGAAGGAAGGAATGGTGAATGTTGATAATCCGGTTCCGGTAATGTTCGATAAAGGTTGGCGAAATAATCTGCATGTAACGTGCAAGGATAATCACGTCGATATCATTGCCGATCACATCCAGCTGACGCTGCTCCGCTTGTGGCTTCGTATCCGCCGTAACCGGAATATGGTGATACGGGATACCGAACGATTCCACGTATTCCTTCATATCCAGATGGTTACTTACGACCAATGCGATATCCGCATCCAGGTCGCCGGCCTGCCATTGCCACAACAGCTCAACAAGGCAGTGATCTTCTTTGGAAACAAAAATCGCCAGTCGTTTCTTACGGGCTGCATGGTAGATATTCCATTCCATACGGAATTGATCGGCAACTTCCCGGAAGGATTCTTCCAGCTTGGGAAGCTTTGTATTCAAATCCTCCAGATCAAATTCAACCCGCATAAAAAACATGCCGCCGGCCGGATCCATCGTGTATTGGTCAGACTGAACGATGTTGGCGCCATGCTGGTACAGAAATTGGGAGACCGCTGCCACAATTCCCGGTCCATCCGGACAGGAGATCAGCATGCGGGCACGATTAGGGTACTGACCTGCCGCAGACGGCAGATCCTTCTTGATGTGAATTTCCATGAGACTCGGTGATCCTCCTTTTAAATCTGCAATTAACGTCAAACGGCCTCCCAGGAAAACATACCGCGACATGCGGACGTTATCCTGAGAATGCCTTAGTATTCTTAATATAAAGCCATTTCTAATGAAGCTTATGAATTCAGGGGAGCACCGGACAACCAAGCGATCAGGCGCTGATTGATCTGCTCCTCCGAAAGGTCGGACAGCAGGCCTGCTGCCATGACCATATCGTACAGGCGCTCCATCGGTTCGCGCGGATCGGCTTTTTTGGCTTTGGCATCATTCTTCAACAGTGTCCAGGTATCCAGCACAAACGAACGGGATTCGATGCCTTCCTTGGCAAAGAAAGCGTCCAGTTCTTCTACTTGCTCAGCAAAAGTTGACCCGAAACGGCCTTCCACATCCCCGCGCAGAAGCGCAATCTCGATCTCATACATCGGACGCTGCGTCTTTGGATCCTTACCGATCCACGGCGTCTCCAGAATAAACGGTCTGCCCTGGAGCTTCTCATGATGAACCACTCTTTGGATGGCTTCATAGCCGATCCATCCGGTTCCAATCGGCGTATGACGGTCTTTACCCGCTCCACGCGGATTCTTGCTGTCATTCACGTGGACGACCGTTAAACGGTCGAGTCCGATCAGCTTGTCGAACTGCTCCAGGACGCCGTCCAGATCATTTACGATATCGTAACCTGCATCATGAATATGGCAGGTGTCGAGGCAGATGGCCAAACGGTCATTGTACTTCACCTTATCAATAATGGAAGCAATTTCTTCAAAACTGCGTCCCATCTCGGTGCCTTTGCCGGCCATCGTCTCCAGCGCAATCTTCACTTCGGTCTCATCCGTACCGCCGAGCACTTCATTGAGCCCTTCGGCAATTCGGTCGATGCCGTATTCCGCATCCTTATCGGTATATGCGCCGGGATGGAGAACGATGTTCTTCACGCCGACCGCATGCGTGCGGCGAATCTCCTCCTGCAGAAAGCTAACCGCCAGCTCAAACGTATTGGGCTTGTACGATCCAAGGTTAATAATGTAAGGCGCGTGGACCACGATTTCTTCAATCCCGCTTTCCTGCATGGCAGCCTTGCCTTCTTCGATAAACATGGAATCGATCGGCTTGCGGCGCGTATTTTGCGGTGCGCCGGTATATATCATGAACGAGCTGGAGCCATATGATGTGGCTTCAGCCGTCGCAGTCAGCAATCCCTTGTCCGAAAACGACACGTGGGAACCAATTTTCAACATGCTGCATCCCCCTTTTTTAACACACAATTACACCTATTTTAGCTTGTATATCGAAATAAATCTAGAAATGCGTTATAATTCTCATGAAAGTGTCATGTGACAATAATCATTGAGGTGATATACAGATGAACAGCACAGGGGCCGTCATGGGCTATTTGTCGTCCAGTGCACCGCCGTCATGGTTCATGAACTCCATTGCCTTCTGGGGATGGGTCATGCTCGGGCTGATGGGCATCGGCGGATTTTTCATGTTCCGCAAGTTTCTGAAAGTGCTTCCCAAAGCCGACGGCAAATCAAAGCTCGATTGGCAAAATTACTGGGTAGAGCGAAGCCGCCCGCTGTGGACGGATGAATCCAAAGCATTTCTGGACGAGCTAGTGCAGCCTGTACCGGGGCCGTTCCGGGATATCGCCAAACACTCCATTGCAGCCGAAATCGGCAAAATCGCCGTCGAATCCGGCGCAACCGAAGTCACCCGGGATCACTGCATCAAAGGTTACATCGTGGCTACGCCGAAGCGGGATTACAAATTCCTGATGAATTTCCTACAGAAGAAGGAAATCGACTACAAGCCTTATCAGCATTTGATCAATAAGTAATAACACAACCTAAATGGAACGACGGTACTTGCTTCATTCAAATGTTCGGACAAACCGTTTGGTCCGGAATATAACTCCCCCTAGTCCTCATACAGAGGATCAGGGGGATTCGTTTTTTAATTTCGATAAATTGATGGGATACGAATCAACTTGGCCTGTTTTTAGACCCAAGAAAATGATGGAAATAAATCATAATTCAAGTATAATAGACTGTTATAAGAAATATAATCCAATAGTCCTAGGAGGAAAGAATGGCGTGAAGTTGAAATTAGCAATTATTATAGTTTTACTATTTACATGTATTGTACCAGCCGCAGGAGCTGCGCCAGCCAATATCGTCAATGTGGATGGCGTTAAAGTAGGGCTGCGACAGTCCCCTATTTTGCGAGACGGGGTGACCCTGGTACAATTCGCTCCGATATTCAAAAGCTTGGGCCTCTCTGTAAAGTGGGATCCCGCTAAACAGCAGATTACAGGGACTAAAAAAGGGATCAACCTTGTGCTGACTGTTGGCAACAAAAACGCCTATGTAAACGGCTCACGAATGCTGCTCGAATCTCCTCCGGTATCCTTGAACGGAAACATTTTCGTTCCGCTTCGCTTCATCAGCGAGGCCACTGGAGCAACCCTCGCCGTAAATGGAAACACCATCGACATTACCAGTTACAAGGGGACAGAGCCCTTTGTTCCTAAGCCTACACCGATTCCGCCGGTAAAAACAAAAGCCGTAAAAATCCAAGAGGAGTTGGAATCCAAATACTCCAATCTCTCTTTCGGAAAATTGCACCTAAATAACTTAACTTATGGCGTAACCGACGATTCGGATACACTTTCCATTGCCGTAGAAATTTCGGATGAACAAACGATGCAGAATATTATCGACACCTTTGACAGCAAACCTTCAACGGGGCATCTGTTGACCAAGAACATTGCCGACCATGTACATAAAAAATACGGATACAAAAAAGTCTACGTATTTATCATTACATTCTTTGCGAGTTCCTCTTACCCAAGCGGGTATGATGCCCAATATAATATTTTCGTTCCTGAATACAATATGTATGTTACACGCTGGCCCTTGTACGGAGGATCTTATAATTACTCGAAAAAGGTAGCTTACTGGTACCTGGACCCAACCGGAGATACGGAGTACATGATCTATTCAAGCTCGTTATAAAAATTCGATGGAGGCATTATCAGCGAGCGTACCCATGCGGGACATGCTCATGGTAGTGCCTTTTCTCCTTACGGCTTCTTGATAGGCCGGAGAAGTATAGACGCTGCCCTGATTATCGGTAGATTAATGAATTTATGTTTTTTCACATTAGCACATCTATGTGTCGTCCACACTTCGAGAGTTATCAATCCTCAATCGCCTTAGCAACTGTCTGTTTCTTCTCCTTCAGAATTTCCATCACACTTTTATTGTTATCTTCTACTATAAAATCTATATCAGCTTTTGAAATAACCAGAGTCGGAAGGAAAAATAAATCCTCTCCGTATATGTTTAAATCTGCTGGAATGAAATGATATGTAATCATAGGTTTTTCATGATGATTCAAAATATCTATGTCGACCTCGCCAAGCTTAATGTCTTCTGAAAGAAAAAAAGATACTTCACAAGCAGAGTGATATAATCCCTCTTCTGACAACGCATTAATATCATAGAATTTAATGTTATAAATTGAATCTGAGACTTTCGTAACAGGATACATTTCATAATATTTATCTACAACTTCTTCCTCCCACCGTTCTAATCTCTTGCTATATTTCTTATCCTGCCAATTTAGAAATTTGAGGATGAAGACCGAAAGCAACCCCCCTAGAAATATTTCAACTCCTGAAAATTCGAAAAAAAAGATTGCTATGAGAAATAAAGAGGAAAGAACTATATGTACACCCCTTGCCAATACTTCTAAAAGCGTCCATGTCTTCTCAGATACAGTTACACCAAAAAAAACGGGTCTTGGTTTTTGATTCATAACCTCTTGAAATATGTAAGATGTCATTCCTACAACTCATCTCCCTTCGTTACTCTCGAAAATTAAGTAAATGATAGATTTCCTGTCTCGATCTTTGTCAAAGGAAGGATATCGTCTGCCGCCTCAATTGCATCTTGCATCAATTGTTGTTTTCATGCATAGGTTGTTCAAAAAGTTTTGGCGATCCTTTCTCATCAACGTTTTGGCTCCTCTGGTAGCCCAATTTCATCGACGAAATTGGCAACAACTTAATCCAAAACACACTGGAATATATTTACTTAGTACTATTATTGTTATGGGTATATTTTACCATAGGTATCGAATCAAGTGTTTCTAAAGATCTAGTTAAAACAAAACAAGAAAAAACCAAAAGCCTTCCCCAAATAAATCAGGAAACACCTTGGTTTTTTTCTGCAATAATTAACCCCTGCGCAAGGTAAACGACCATCCCGCAATAATAAAAACATCCCCCTCCATCAGAGGATATTCTTTATAAGGCACCATGGATTCTCCCTTCAACATCGTACCGTTTCTAGAACCCAAATCCTTCAGGACGTACCCTCCGCTTTCGCGCGAAAGCTCGACATGCGCCCGTGAAGTCCCCACTCCCTGCGCGACGAATTGGGCTACGTCGGGAGAACGGCCGATGATGAAATGGGGCTGATGCAGTTCTATCCGCTGTGGGGTGGCTGTATTCGGTTCGTTTAGTTCGAGGTAAACTCCTGCTGAATGTTGCACGGCTGGACGGGCTGCAGCATCCGGACTTAGCAGGACGGTAGCTCCCCCGCCTCCAGAGGATGAAAGCACCTCCGTCCGTTGAGACAAATGGGCATAATAATCCCCCTCTTCCCCATACGAATCCTCTGCCGCAGCTGCTGCCTCAGATGGACGCGAATAAGCATGGCCCTGCGGAGACTGTGCGGGAAATCCCGCTGCATGGTGAACTCTCTCGGAGTTAACTGGAGATTTAGGAACCCGCCATCTCCAATTCTCTTTCCCCTCCTCAAGCTCTGCTGCTGCTTTTCCAGCGTCTGTTTCCGAGTTATCCCCAAGAAGCCCCGATAAAGGATCCGCCTGAAAACGTGGGACGGACTTCCACTTGGAATGCTCCTGCGGGCTAAGCTCTGTTGACTCGAACATTGGCAGGGAACCGGACCAATCGCCGGATCTCCGTGATAGCAGCTGGAGTTTACCTGTCCAGCCAAGCCAGGCTACTGCAGCAAGTAGAATCGTAATCCCAACCGATACCCCCAACATCAGTGGAGAGCGCTGATTCATATACAACAATCTCCAAGCTCCCGCTGCGGCGAGCAAACATCCTAACAAAATATAGGTACGAACCGGTGAAGTCTTGTCATTGTCCGCATCATCTGAATTTGTATCATCCGTATCCGTATCAGGTAACCACGGAGGAGTTGAACCCAAGGGGCTTCGACCCCCATGAGAATTCATTTCCTCGCTCTTGCCCCTCTTCCCAAACATCTCATTCGTACGTTCCGTCAGACCTCGGATTAAACTCTGTTTATCCGTGTGGATGTCACTCTCCGTCTGCGGCATTGCTGTCCGCCCACGAGCCGGTTCTGTAAATGCGAATGCAGGCTTGGAGCCCAAGCTGCTTGATTGACTATCGGTATAGGGAGATCCTTGATTCAGACCTGAAGGCACTGCTGCATTTGCTTGAGTTACAGCACGATGCTCTTCACCCTCTCCAGCTAACAGCTCGACCACAAGCTTCTTTAGTCCCGGCAGATTGAAGCTTTGTTCACTGCAGAACGACATCAGTGCCTGTATCCCTCCCCCTTTTAACTCCGTCACCGATGCAAGCAACCTTGTCATTAGCTCTTTGAGCAAAATCGGAAGACGATTGCTGCTTGCTTCGCTAGCTGCAAGGGGAACATAAGTTAAATATAAAGTGCCAAGATGCAGGGAACCTTCAATAAACAGATAATCCTCATGAAGAATGTAGTTCTCGGGTTGGAGCATATACAACTTGCTGTCCTCCAGAGCGGTGACGATCTGCAGCAGCAATCCAAAATATTCGGTCAGCGTCATTCGCTCACTCTTCAACGCTTGAGACAGCATTTTTTTGCCGGTAATATCATATTCCAACGTTACTTTGTAATCGACTTCTTTCATATGCAGCTTCAGAAAATGAGGGATTCTCGAAGAACGGATCATTCCCAGCTGTACATGATTAAGTTCTGATGATTGGATTCCTTCAGCCCGGTCCAGCACCATCATGGTTCCACCGTTCTGCTTAAAATCCACCTTTAATCCGAGCATAGGCTCCCCCCTCCTATAAGTGAAGTACTACATACGTGCTGATTACGCCAGGAAGGACAGCCATCATAAAGGGGAATCGCAAGTGTTCCTCCTGGCTGTTGCGCCATAGCAACCAGCTCTTCATAACAAAAACTCCGGCGATACTGCCAACGACATTGCGTATTCGCTTCATCGTTTCCCGCCGCCAGAGCAGGATGAGCAACCCGATGACACCGGCAAAAAGGACAGAGTACATGATGCCCTGTAAGGTAAACCATAAGCCGGTCCAGGCACCAATCCCTCCAAACAGCTTAACGTCACCCGCTCCTACAGCTCCTATAAAATACATGATCAACAAGATAAGAAACCCTGCTCCAAGACCCTGCAAAGAAAAGAACACCCCCTTCCACCCGTCCAGAACGCCATGATAGACAGGACCGGACAGCATCGCCGAAACGGTTAATACATTCGGTATTTTCATGGAACGAAGGTCTGTAATGAATGCTGCAATCAGGTAAACGGCACAAATACCAAAGGCAACGGCCACACGTATCAACCTCCCCCGCGCGACTATTCAAAGGAACAGCCTTAATAGAACATTAAATGGATGCACAATGAATTGCTTCTTTGGAAGGACTTTTCCTGGATATTTCTTTGGAACGCTTCTCTTAAAACGCTTCTTAGATTGCTTCTCTTGGACACTTCTTTAGATTGCAAATCCTGGACGCCTTTATAATGCGATTCTTTTTTTGGAACTTTTATTTCATAACCTTACTTTCGAACGCCTCATGAACCCGACCGCGCCACTACCGTAAACGGCACCTCAATCCGCTGCCCGTCTGCTGTCTCTACGACAAACAGCCACGTTCCCGGCGTTGTATTAAAGCCTACATTCCATTCCCACTCGATATAGCCGTTACCGTCCGCGGTTTCCCATCCCAAATATTTAGCCGTGCTCTGACCACTCTTATAGTAGACCGACAATTGGGCACTGCTTCCCGGCTCTACTTTTACTTTTACCTTAGCCTGCTTGCTAGCCACAGCCGGATTCGGCTTTTCCAGCAGCTCGATAGCCCCGTTCGTTCCCGAGCCGTCCCCTGAACCCGCCCCTCCTTCGCCGGTATCACCAATCCATAATCTCTCCTGAGCCTTTGCCTGCAGCACAATTCGTTTGTTCAAGAAAGGAACTCGGATCGGAAGCGCGTAATTCACCTCTATGCCGAAATAGGGACTCGCCCCGCTCTTCAAATTGGGAATGTGAACATTGGACACATGGATTCGATCATAATCCAGAAGATGTTCAGGTATGAACGGCTTCATCATCGGCTTGACCACGGGATCGAGTACGGCTTCCACGGTTTGGTTCTTAAGCTGCTGCAGCGGCTCCTCGCCTGACGCTACGGCTTGCGTGATCCACTCATTAACAGGAGCAGGAAGAGAGTCGCTGTAATTCGAAACCCAATCAGAAAGCGACAATTTAGGAATCTCCCAATGAGATGTGCTTGGTGAGCCTTCTCCTGTCCCACTGCCACCAGCATTGGCCTGTACGGCTAGCGAGACGGGATACATATGAGCCGCTACGGTTTTGACCGTATCCGAAACGGTATTCTGGAGTGCTGTCGATATTAACGTCATTTGCACGATATAAATGAGAAAAATGACAAAAAACATAAACATCGGCAGCACAAGTGCAGCTTCCACCACCACGCTTCCTTGTTCCGATGACGCTTTACCTTTATGGAGAGGTTTCTGTATTACCGATAATCGTTTCATTCAAGTACCCCTAATCCTAATAGGAAAAATCCGCCTTGCGCTTTACCATGTAACGACTTCCCTGAACTTCGTCCCCATCGCTTCCAAATACAACGCCGATCGCTTTCGTCACCCCTGGAAGAAACCATAAACGCATGGCCGTCTTGACCTCTCCTGATGCGTAGGTAAATCGCTCCGCAGGATTGGTGCCCGTGTTCAATCGAATCAACGCCAACATGCGCGATAGTTTCTTCTCGTTATTGCTGTGAATAAACAGAAATATTCGTAAATGATCCCTGTAAGTCAGCTCAACGGGGACATACTTGGATAGCTGAACGCTCCCCTTCTGACACAACTGGATCATATCCTCAATGGCCTTCTCAATCCCATACAGAATCGCTGCCGCCAAAATCGCCAACGGATTTCCCAATTTACTATTCACAATGAATCCTTCCATCGTCCGGATCGCGAGTCTGGAACCAAAGATCTCTCCATAGGCCGCCGAGATATTCCCAGCGGGGTTATGAAATCCATAAAGAATGTACTCCACTTCCTGGTTCCCAATGGCGAACTCCTGGATGACATCCCCGCCAGTGTTGGAACCATCAACCATCCCGGTTAAATTCCCAATATCAAAATGCTGATAGTAATGAACGGCGTACTCATTTTGAAACAGTTCATCCCTGACACCGCCAAGCACGTTCCCCATAAATCCAAACATACCATCCATATTATCCATTGCCTGTTTACCGGCATCATACGGATCATCATCCATAGGCTTTCCCTTACTCATACTGTCCGCTTCGGCATTAAATTGAAGACTTTCGTCATAGTACTGCTGGAGTTCACGAAACTCATCCATAATAGCCTGATGTTGTCCATTCAACCCGTTAATTGCCTCCATGACTTTGGATGCCTGCTTCAGCTTCTGATTGGCCTGCTTCTCCATCGCCTTGCGTTCCTTATCCGATGTGCGGAACTGTTCCAATGACGCCTGCTGCCGATCTATAATATTTCCATTGCCTGATACTCCATAATTAGATACAAAGTGCTGTAATGTGCGACTGGCTTCAAGCACCGTTCCCTTCATTCCCTCTCCCCCCAGAGAAGACTGAAGAGTGCTGACCGCTCGTGCAACCTGTTGGTATCGACTCTCCTGGCGATCAATCTCCTGTCGGAAGCCGTTCAAGAATTCATCGCTATGAACTAATTTGTCAGCTTGCTTCCGAATGGATTGAATCATCTCCGCTTCTACCCCGGAAGAATCGTTAGACCCTGGTGTTACGTCATTCGTAACCTGATCATATCCCTTATTAGATGAACGGTTCTCGGAATCCTTGATGACCTGCTTCATCTCTTCATTCAGATTCCTTGCTTCCTCCCATAATTGATGCGAATCCGAGAGAAGCTTGTCATTCTCCCTCTGAACTCGGCTGGCCTCCCTCGAGATCTTTGAGCCAATGGAAGAAATTCCGCTCCGGTAAGCCATGAGCAGCAGCGTATACTGTTTTTCCTTAGGAGGCCGGTCTGCATCCTCCTGCTGTTTAGCCTTAAAATCCTCGTATTGTGATGCCACATCAGCGGCGGTATTCATACTCCCCCCCAACGAAATGTCAGAGATCGATTGTCCCGGCGGATCCATAACCAGCTTCGAAAGCCGGATTACATGCTCGCCTGCCTTCCGCTGCTTTGCCAGCATCTCATCCAGCGCCGCTTCCCGCTTGTCATACAATTTGCGAAGCTTCTTAAGGACATCGACCGTATTGGAAGCTTCCTTCAGGGACTGCGATAACGGTTTGAACTTGCCCACTAATTCCAAAGTGAAATCAATCGGCGCTTTATACTTCATATCCTCGATAATCTGCCGGTTGAAGATGTCATAAGTCCCCAGCGGACGCTGCAGCTCAAGCCCCGAGCTATCGAGCTCCATTGCCATTAACCGGAATGCATCGCTACGTTCTCCCGGATTCATGCTGTCATTCAGCACATTGCCCATAATGAGATCGCCGCTGGTGTCTCCAAGGGCAAATAATCCATATTCCTTCTGCAGCTGCGGATCATAGGAGGACATCACGGAGCGTACGGCTGCTCTTGTCAGCCTCTCGCTTTGAACCTTCATCGCCGCTATGCGGGAATAATCAATAAAGATAGCTACAAACATAAATACGGCTGCCAGGGCGATAATCAAAAAAACAGATACAGATCCATCAGACGATCGGCCCCCGTCTCTCCTTCTCCGATTAGACCGCGCTTTCCCATGCTTCGTCATGACTATCGCGAACCTCCGAACTTTTGTAGAACTTCTCCAGCGGCTGCCTTATCCGTTCCATTTCTCCCGCCTTGAAACTTCGATCCGTAATATCGCATCAAATCCACCGTGCGGATAAATTCAACGGGATCAACCACAATAGATTGTGAGTTGACCTTGATTTGGCCGCCATCGTCCAGCATTCGGCTGATCGGCGTCAGAGAGACCTGCTCGTTTAACGACGTCGTTACTTTCCGTATGAGCAGCTGATTCGTATAACGCATCTCTCCAGCCATGCTGGAAGGCACAGCCATGCCGCCCTTGGACAGCTTAAGCTCGGGCAATTTTCCGCCCTCAGCCTCCCCTTGCGGCAGTGTAATCGACCTCGTACTGTCTCCCCCTACCAAACCAAATAGAGTTCCGACTACGTTATCTTCCGTTAACCGCCAGTATAACGAATCATATTGTCCCTGCTCTACGGATCCCGTAGCTGCGAACTTGTGGCTGTTGTCCCAGCTATACGCGGTCCTTTCGGAAGCCGCGGCCGATGCCTGAACCAGCATCGACTGCTGGTAGATATACAAGCATAGGAACAGAAGCAATACCGTCACCATCAGTACGATGGGAAGAACCAGGGAGGCTTCCACCGTGAAGCTCCCTGTCTCGTCCTTCCATCTTCTCGGCAGCCGTTTACTCAAGAAACTCTTTACTCTTGTTGTTCACGTTTTTAAACAAGTTGTTCACCAAGGCCGTAATCTGATCTTTAAATATAAGCGCGATAATCAAAATAACGACTAGGATCAGGATCATCTCCAGCGTTCCGATCCCTTTCTCATCCTTCCAAAAAGCTTTCATCCCGTTCTTTGCCATGCTTAACATCATATTTCATACACCGGTCCCTTCTACATGTTCATCATCATAAATGCAGGCGCTCCGAGCAAAACAATCACGATCATGAAAATGACCACCATTGGCAGCACCAGCTTTGAGGAGGCCTGCTCGCCCCTTGTTCTTGCAATGGCCTTGCGCTTCTCCCACAGCACGCGGGACAAATCCCGCAGTGCCAGGACAAAGTCATTCCCGCCGCGCCGAAAATTAAGCAGGACGGTTGTTGTAAATATCGATACCTCCTGAACGCCGCACCGTTTATTGAACTGCTCGAAGGCTTGCTGGAACGGATGTCCTCCCTCCCATTCAAGCACCATTCGCTTCAGCTCGACATACAAAGGATGGTTCATGTCCTTATTCCGCTCTACACAATGAATGACCGCCCGCTGCACGGTCTCACCGGCGCCAACAAGCAGCACAATCTTGTTTAAAAGCTCCGGCAGCTCCATCACGATATCCTGCTCGCGCAGTGTGACCTTTTTATGAAGGTCCTTTACCAAAGCGACGGGCAGCAATGCACCCAATCCCAATCCGGCCAGAAGTCCGAGTACATCCCCCAACAGCAATGTCCACAGGCACCCACCGATCAAAATAAGCCATGTATACGCAAGTGCCTCGGCCATAAACAATAACGTCATTTCTGTGCTGTGCCGCAATCCATGGATCTTCTGAACGGAACCCTGCATCCGGTAGAATACAATTGGAAGGCGCATCGGAACCTTTCCCCGCTCGAGCAGAAACAACAGAGGCGGTGCTAACCGCTGCAGCCTAAGCCCTTCCATTGGCACTTTGCCAAGACGATGGTACCGTTCGCCGCACATTTGATTCAGCACCACCCAACCACCCACAAGCAGAACCATCAGCGCGCCGGATATCCATGTCAGCATGCCCGCCTCACCTCCTTACACCTTGATATTCATCATTTTGGTGATCCATAAGAAACAGCCTCCTAGAGCCGCCAGTGCAAAAGTAGAGATTAAGATCCCCGATCCGCTATACATGGACTCCATATAATCGGGAGATGTCATATTCATGAACAGCAGCAGGAGGAACGGCGCTGCAAGAAGCGCCTTGGATTCAAACCTCTTCTGGGCGATCATGACGGATATCTCCTGCTGAATATCCAGCTTTTCTCCGATGACAGAAGAGGTTCTGCGCACGACTTCAACCAGATCACCGCCTGTTCGTTTGCAAGTCGAGAAGACATCGGCAAAATTCGTCAGATCCTCCATCCCCGCTCTTCGTGCAAAGTCCTGCAAAGCAGTTTCAATAGGCTCGCCGTACTCCAAACGGGACACAATGACTTTGAGTTCAAAGATCATATCACTATGGCCTCCTGGATCCAGCAGCAGCAAATCCTGTACCGCGTCCCTGAACCCATTCTCCACGGAGCGGCCAGCCGACAGAGATGAGGACAAGGAATACAGAGCTTGCTTGAAGTGAAGATTCAGCGTCTTGCGCCTGATTTCCAGCATAAACCGTCGCCAAAATTTAGGGACCGTCAGACCTCCCGTTCCAAGCAGCAGCGACAAAATCAGATTGTGATAAAACAGATAACCGATGCAGAAAAACAAAAGGCCGCCAAGGATGACACATGCCGTTCTCTGTCTCAGCGAGAGATGATAGACGCCGTAATCCGGGAGAGTGTTGGTTCGAGCTGGGGTAGCTTGCTCACGCTTTCCAGCCCCCTTACTCCTCTTGATCACCCGCTCGCCTTGACCCTCTTCAGGCGTCAAGACCGAACCGCCAGATCGCTTCATGGCGTCACCTCCATAATCTTCTGCAGCGGCCAAGTCGTAATCCCGGCCATATGAAGCTTGTCCGCCGATTGAAGCGGGTTGCCGCAAGGCTCAAGAGACCCAATCACCCGGCCGCCTGATTCACCCTTCTCGCAGAACCGGTACAGCGGATTCAGTAACACCTCGCCGCCCTCCATTCCAATCACTTCACTAATCTCCGTTACGCGCCGCGATCGGTCCCTAAGCCGGGATAAATGAACGAAAATATCAATCGCCGAGCTAATCTGCTGACGGACTACGCCGATCGGAAGATCCGCACCGCTCAGCACCATCGTTTCCAAACGGCTGATCATGTCCTGCGTGCTGTTGGCGTGCCCCGTCGACAGACTTCCGTCATGCCCCGTATTCATCGCCTGCAGCATATCCAGCGCCTCGCTGCCTCGTACCTCGCCCACCACGATCCGATTCGGACGCATCCGCAGGGAGGAACGAATCAGATCGCGTATCGCGATTTCCCCCCGGCCTTCCGTGTTGGCATTCCGGGTCTCCAGCGACACAAGATTCGGAACCGTCACGATCTTCAATTCCGCCGAATCCTCGATCGTGATGACACGCTCATCAGGCGGAATATACTGCGATAATGCATTCAGGAAAGTCGTCTTCCCCGAACCTGTCCCTCCGCCTATAAAAATATTGTATTTACCCTTGACCAATATCCGAAGCTGCTCCGCTGCCTCCTCTGTTAGCGCGCCCCTTCCAACCAGGTCATCCATCGTCATCGGCGATTCCGGAAACTTCCGGATCGTCATGGTCGGCCCTTTCAGCGCTATTGGAGGCAGTACGATATTTACCCGCGAGCCATCCTTCAATCTGGCGTCAACGATGGGCGTTGATTCATTCACCACCCGGTTTACCGTACCGACAATGCTCTGAATGATATCCTCCAGGCGGCTCTGCGATTCGAATTGGAGCGGCAGCTTCTTCACCTCGCCATCCTGCTCTATGAATATGTCCTGGTGGCTGTTAATCATAATTTCCGTAATTCGAGGATTATCCACTAATGGTTGAAGCACATCCAACCCGCGAAATGAATCAAATACCCTCCGCACCAGCCTCCGCTTCTCGGCGGCTGTCAGCTCCATAAGCTCGCGTCTTCTCCATACCAGTTCCTCGATACGGGCCATCAATTCCGAATTGTTAATGCTCGCACTCATATCAAGCTCGGAACGAACCTGGTCACGAACCGACTTGAACGGATCCTCCATCATCACTGCTCACCACCCGCTTGCACTGGTGTGATACCCGAGCCCTCCAGCAGCTGCTGGCAGAGCTTCAATACCTCTCTCTGATAGATGGGTGAGGACAACAGCAGTTCTTCCCGATGGAGCTGTTTCCATGAAGGAATATAAGGCAGTACGCTGTCTATGCTCATATCCTTGCGGGGGAATCCGTTAACAAGCTGTCCTGTGTAACGATTGACAATGAATCGGCTCCGCTTCTTCAGACTTCCGAAAAGCGCGGGAGCCTTGAGCTCCAATTGATCCATCCACACACCGCTTTTATACATACTCATTAGATCATCCAATAAAACCCAGATCAGCACTCCGGCCTGCTCCAGAACCGTCTGCATTCGTTCTTCCATGTACCCCTCGGTATCCACGACAATGGCATCATATTGATTACACGCTGCAAGGGAAGCTAGCAGCAAAGCCGTGTCCTCCATGGTCATCTCCGTGATTTCCTTTACATTGAAGCTGGGCTCAAAGGAATCGCACTTCAGGCCGTGATGTCTGATGATATAAGGGGTTATCGACAACTCATTCCCCGAAGCCGATTCTTGTGACGCCTTAATGTCATACAACAATCTTGAAAAGCTCCCCTCCATGCCCACCGAACCGGAAGAAAATAATGCACTGCTGTTCACCGTCTCCAAATTGAGATAGAACACCTTTAATCCGAGCACGCCCAGCTGCTTCGCCATATTCATGGCTATCGTTGACTTCCCGCTCCCGCTCAGGGGAGATACAATGCCAATCACCGGGGTTGTTCCGACATTCAGTTTCTCCAGCGCTCCACCGCTTCGCTTACAGTGGGTGATGATGACTTCCATCAGCTGAGGCAGCGGTTGATACTTGAATGTACTGCTGCCCCCCTCTAAAAGAGAAGATGATGAATGGCCTTCACTTAGAAGCAGCCAAGGAACCGAAGTCTCCCCCCGGCTCAGCCAACTCTCCAGCATTTCCGTATCCCCCACGACCAGATTCGGCGTATCACCCGCATCCATATAATGTAGAAATGAATCGGTGCGGGTAAATGCGGTCACCTGGAGAGCGGATCCGTAAGAACTTCCATGGAAATAACTCAGCAGCGGTTCAACATACCGGGAATCCTGCACTGCCAGCACAAGCCGGGCCGGTATCATAAAGCCAATCCCTCATTTCTGTAACAACGCCAAAAAAGCACCGTCAAAGGCCGCAATATGCGGTCCATGAACGGTGCTTCCGTTGCCTGTTATAATTTGACATTAGAATATCACAGTTGCAGCAGAACGGCAAGATTTTATTTTGATATACAGATAGCCCTTAATCACTATTGTCAAAACAAGGATAAATGTCCTACTATATAGGCTTAGAACGAATGTTCTCTATATAGGAACTACTTATATAGAATCAACATTACATAAACTCCTAAACCATCTGAACCAAACATCCAAGCCAGGAGAGTGACAACAAGTGAACAAACGAATGTTAACCGCTATGCTAACCGCCTTGCTGCTATTGTCAGGCTGCAGCCAGCCGCTGATGTCCCCGGCGACATCGAACGAAGGAATCGCAACAACCGCTAACTCCCAGCCAAAGACAAACACCAGCACGACGAATTCAAAACCAACGACCTATCCAACCGATGATCTGAATCTTCCGCGGGTAGCCGTAGAACTGGTCAAAGCCGTTGATGGCGACACCATCAGCGTGATGTTCGAAGGTAAAAAAGAGAATGTTCGCATGCTGCTGGTCGACACGCCCGAGACAAGCCATCCGAAGCTGGGCGTACAGCCGTTCGGGCCCGAAGCCAAGGCTTTTACGAAGGATCTGGTGGAACAAGCCGACCTTCTTGAATTGGAGTTCGATATCGGTCCGAACCGCGATAAATATTCCAGGCTTCTTGCGTACGTATATGCTGATGGAAAAATGGTCCAGGAATCGCTGCTTGAAGAAGGACTTGCCCGCGTGGCCTATATCTATCCGCCCAACACCCGCTACGTGGACAAATTTGATGATTTGCAGCGGATCAGTCGGGACCAGGCGCTCGGCATATGGAGCGTAGAGAACTATGCCCAGGAAGACGGCTTCCATCCGGAGGAGCAGGACGACACAAACAACAATAACAACAGCGGCCGTAATGACACAGCAGCAACCCAAGCCCCGAACGAGAACAGCCAAGAGTCGAAGCAAGGCTGCGACATCAAAGGCAACATCAACTCGAAGGGTGAAAAAATCTACCACACTCCCGAATCCCCATACTATGAGCAAACGAAGCAGGAGCAGTGGTTCTGCAGCGAGGCAGAAGCCGTCCAGGCCGGTTTCCGGGCCCCGAACAAGTAAACTCATTTGATATATGAAATGAACCGCTCATGTTCATCTTATATAAATTTTAGCCGTAATGGAAAAGGAGCCACCAGCCATGGGGAACAAGAAACCTCCCGCAATCCAACCAAATGAAAGTCCACCGCCAAATCCAAGCTCTGCCGCATGGTACAAAACCGTCTGGAGATGGCACTTCTATGCCGGCATCATTTTTGCTCCCTTTCTGATCATCCTGGCTATCACCGGCTCCGTTTACTTATTCAAGCCTCAGATTGAACAAGCGCTATATCGGGACTACTACACGGTAACACCTCAGGTTGAGCGGGTAACGCCCAGCAAGCTGGTCGGACAAGTGAAAGAGCTCTACCCTGACGCTACGATCACGAAATACCGCCCCGGCGAGTCGGACTCCCGTTCTACAGAGATCAGTTTGACCTCAGAGGGCGAATCCATGACCGTCTTCATGGACCCCTATACGGGAGAAAAGATTGGCGAGTTGAAAGACAAAGACCGGATCATGGACAAAATCGAGGAGTTCCACGGTGAGCTGATGGTCGGGACCATCGGGGACCGGATCGTGGAGCTTGCCGCCTGCTGGGCGATCGTGCTCATCATTACCGGCGTGTATTTGTGGTTCCCGAAAAATAAAAACAAAAGCAAAAAGAAAAGAAGCCTCGCGGGTATCCTCTACCCCAGGCTCGGCAAGGGCAAGCAGATTCTTCGCAGGGACCTGCATGCCGTTCCCGCCTTCTGGATCGCGGCAGGCATGCTGTTTCTCGTCATGACCGGTTTGCCCTGGTCAGGCCTGTGGGGCAGCAATTTCCAAACCGTGGCGACCAATACCGGTGCCGGCTATCCGCCTTCCATCTGGTCAGGCAGTGCGCCATCCTCCCATGTGGTTCAGACGAAGGAAGTCGCAGAGGTCCCTTGGGCGGCCGAAAATCTGGAGGTACCTAACTCCACCATCTCCGACTTTACGCCGCTTCCAATCGAAGATGTCATGTACGTAGCCCGAAGCGAGGGGATCCATCCAAGCTACACCATCAGCATTCCGCAGCAAGCGGACGGGGTGTACACGTTGTCGGCCTATCCGCCGAAAGCCCAAGACGAGGCTACCATGCACATCGACCAGTACAGCGGCGCGGTGTTGGCGGATTATCGCTATGATCATTACGGAGTCGTCGGCAAAGCCGTTGCCCTGGGCATTACCCTGCACAAAGGAACCCAATTCGGCATCGTCAACCAGATCTTCAGTTTGCTTATATGCATAGGCATCATTTTCATTGCGGTAAGCGGTTTGTACTTGTGGTGGAAGCGAAAACCCGAGCACGGACTGGGGGCACCAAAAGCACCCGAGGTTAAAGCGAAGAACATGTGGGTATTCCTTCTGCTGCTCATCGCTTTGGGGATCCTGTTCCCGCTTGTGGGCTTGTCGCTCATCATCGTGTGGATCATCGATTATGTCATCGTTCGGAGGGTACCGGCGATCAAGACATTTCTGAATGCCTGATTCGGTTCTATACTCTAACTACAATAAGGGGTGGCGGTTCATGATCATAAAAAGCCGTGTTATATTATCCGTACTACTGTCGGTCCTGCTGTTGAGCGCTTGTTCGGCCAATCCCGGCGCAGCCGACCGGTATGAAAAAGAAATCCCGCTGATCGCCGAGGTGAACATTCCGGAGACGTTATCTGTGCATCAACCGGAGACCATTGAAATCATTCTCACCCAGGCTGGCCAAAGAGTGCCCGGTGCGGATTTTGTCCACTACGAACTGTGGAGCCATGACGGCTCCTTGCGGGATCCCATGACGGACGCGGTAGAGGTCGGTGATGGCGTGTACACGGTAACCAAAACCTTCGATAAAGAGGGGCTGTATTTCATCAAGCTGCACAGCGGCAACAACGGTTCCATCATCATTCCCCAAAAACCGTTCGCGGTCGGCAAACTGTCCGAGGCCGAGCTTGCCTACCTGCAAGCAGGAACTCCGACATTTCAAGAAGGTACGGCAGAACATCATCATTAATACAAGTGGATTAGGACAAGAACCGGCGCCGAATGTCCGGCGTCGGGATCATGCATTCACCGGATTGCCCAAACCACCGGTAACGGTTCTTCGCTACCCAGCGGTACACCAGGTTACGTAAGAATGGGGGAATCAGAATCAGGATATACGACAGCGGCCAAGGAAAGCGAAGACGCCGTGCAATCCGCAGAGCTCCCGTCGACCTTGTGTAATACCTCCCCTGTTCAATCAGCACCATCGTTTCCGTAGTATCTCCACGAAGCCCTCCCTGCCTCAACAGCTCCTGACCGATCTCGGATTGCAGCGAAGCGAACCGGAAAGCACCCGCGGGATCTCGCTTGATAATGAACTGGGTCAGCCCCTGGCACAAATGGCAGACGCCATCAATCAGCACAATCGCATATTCCTCATGATTTTCGGTTGCACGATTCTTCATATCTTTCTTCGCTCCCTTCACGCCATAAAAAAAGAAAAAACGCAGGAGCCCTCTCCTACGCTTGATCAAGTACGCTTATTGGTTTATTACTCAGCAGCTTTGTTCAGCCACTCGCCGTCTTTCATCTGCTGGTCGAATTCGTTCGAGAATTTCTCCATGCATTTGCATATGAAATCCTTACGACAAACCGGGCAAGGTACTTTCCCAAGTCGGCTAAGCGCAGTCAGTTTCCATTCCGGGAAGCGGTTATAGAATACGCGAATATCCGTTCCGTCAGCCGTGTGGATAATGAATTCGTAAAGCCCTTCTTTTTCATTGCTTCCAGCTGTGGTCACATTTGCAATCTGCGGTCTGTATGGCATGTTCATCACCCGTTTATTTTATTTAAATTCCCTATGACTGGTTTGTACTTTCTGGTACTTAGTCATATTAAAGAATTTTAGGGGTGATGTCAACCGAAGAACACATCCAGGATCGAGCCAAGCTGCCCCCTCTTTTTACCTTCTAATATATCCGGGTTGAACACTTCCACATATCCGCAGTTCGTGCAGGAAACAAATAGGAAATGATTGTGCTGAATATCAAACATCTTGCTCAGCCCGGCCCCTGACATCGAGACCTCTTTTGTCTGGCAGTGATTCCCTCCGCATTTGCTGCATACAAACCGTTCCTCTATCATTTGTTCAATACTCATCTTAAGCGCCCCTTTCCAATTCATAGCTTTAACTGAAATACGGAGTATCATGTAAAAAGTTTCATATTCCGCGTAAGCCGACAAAAAAGGATGGCCCTCCATTTCAGAGGACCATCCGAATTCCTTTATGGTTAGCTTACGCTTAACTCCACGTCGATGTTGCCTCGGGTTGCCTTGGAATAAGGGCAGAACGCATGCGCCTTCTTCGCGAGGTCCTCCGCCTGGCTTCGTTCGATTCCCGGCATTTCGATCTTCAGCTTCACCGCAAGCTTAAAGCCGTCAGCGCCTTCGTCCTTTCCGATCATGACCTGGGAGTGGATCACAACGTCCTTGAGCTCGACGCCCTCTTTACGGGCGATATTAGCCAGAGCGCTTTCGTAACAGGCGCCATAGCCGGCCGCAAACAGCTGCTCCGGATTGGTTCCGTCACCGCCCGGTCCTCCAAGCTCCTTCGGCATGCTTAATTTGTGATTAAGAACCCCATCCGTAGATTCGACAGAGCCTTCGCGCCCTCCAATGACTTTTACATCTGCTGTGTATAATGGTTTCATGCTCGTTCATCTCCTTCATGCCCTATTATGATCTCTACATGTACTCTTTAAACTTGCAGCACAAATTGAAACGATAAATAGGCCAACTCGCAAAAGAAACAGCATGTCCCGACTCGCAAAGCAAATAAAAAAAGCTGTTTATCAATGGAAGAATTCCTCCTGATAAACAGCTTCTTTATGAAGTATGCGGTAGAGAGGACTCGAACCTCCACGGGTATACACCCACTACCCCCTCAAGATAGCGTGTCTGCCATTCCACCACTACCGCATGTTGTAAGGGATGTTCTGTAGCGAACATTCCCTATTATACTGTTCCATCATACAAAAGTAAAGAACCAAATTGTGGATCATGGGCTTAGGCGTATGAGCTGCTAAGTCTTGTCGTTTCGCTTTTCCTTCCGGTATGCTGAGAACTCGATATATTCACGGATAAACTCCTTCTCATTCTCTGCCAATCCGGACATGAAGGGAAGATCGGACGATTCCGCATCCACTCCATACTCCCCACGCGCTTCCCTGACTCGGGTAGGGTTGCCCTTGCCAATAATCAACCAGTCCAAGCTTACGGAAAAGAATGCTGCAATCTCAATCAATTTATTCGTGCTCGGCGTTGTTTTCCCCCTCTTCCAATCACCAAAATTTCCTGTGCTGATTCCGAGGGTTTCACAAAACGCCTTCTTGGTCATACCTCGGCTTTCTATGAGATGTTCGATTCGTTGGTAAATAGATTGCATCAAACAACCGCCTTCCTAGTTCTCTTTGAAAGAAAATTACTTATGTACGTATTTTTCTCTTGCAAAACCACTTAATTACGTGTATAATCAAATATATATTGCCTAAATTATACCATAGTACTCATTGTTCGTTGTATCTTTTACTCATGAGTCTATTCAGTACGAGGAGCGAGTCATTTGCCCTACGATACCATGATCACATCTTGGAATAATGCGGTTCATTCCTTGAATAAAGGATTGATGATCATTACGCCGGATGGCATCATAGACAAAATTAACGATCCACTCATTACCATGGCCGAAAGATATGGTGTTTCCCCTGAGTTTGGATGGCAGGGGGCATCTTTTTTTAATATCGCTTCCCAGCCCTTGAGTTTGGCTTCATTCGATCATTTTTTCCATGAGCTGGATGTGCCCTCCGTAAGAGATGTTATGCTGGGTAAGCAGCCTGATTATTCCTTTGAATATGCAGTGCCATGGAACGGCCAAGAGAATTGGGTGTTATGTGAGGTACTGCCGCTGCTTATCAACAAGGACCGTCGTATTCACGGAGCTATGATATCATTTACGGATATTACGAAGTTCAAACGTAAGGAACTGCTGCTGGAACAAGCGCTGGCTCACAGTTTTCCCCTTCCCGGGCATATTCCCATCTGCGCCGTATGCAAATACGTTCACCACGCGGAAGAATGGGAGCCCGTGGAGAGCTATTTGGAGAGCCGCCTCCCCATTGAATTCACCCACGACATCTGTCCGGATTGCATTCGCAGATTATACCCCAAGTACTCATCCATCCTTGATGATCCGGAATTACTCGATTAACTCTCTGCCTACATACAACAACACGAAATAAGCAGCTTCAATATCCGGCTTTATCACGGATATGAGGCTGCTTATTCATGCTTAACGCATCATTCTCATATTACGCGTTCACAAAACGAAGCAGAGGGCTTATCAGAGCAGGCAGTACCGAGACGTGGCCTTCTCCCTCAACTTCATTAAACGTAGTCTCCAGCAGCTCATCATGCCCTTTGAGGAATGCATAGAGCTCCCTGGCGTCTTGAACCATGGACGGCTTCTCCTCGGCTCCCACGTACAGACGCAGCTGTTTGCGCTGTCCACTCTGCTGTAAACGGGTTTTTCCCTCTTCCCATCGTTTGTACAGCACGTAGTTCTTCCACCACACCGAGGGACAGGCCGCAATATACCGCGAAAAGGTCTCCGGTCTGGTGAATAAGGTATACAAGGTAAAATAACCACCGAGCGAGTGCCCGAACAGCGCCTGCTTTGAACGGTTCACCTCGTATTGCCGCTCCACGGCCGGCTTCAGCTGCTGCTCGATAAACGTAAGGAATGCTTCGACGCCGCCTGTTTCCGGCCAATCCAATCCGTTAGGACGGACCGGCAGTTCATGGTCTTCAGCATATTCAGTAAAGTTATAAAAACGCTCACTGCTCACGATGGGACTGTCACTGTCAAAGCCGATCCCGACAATAAGCGCCGAAGGAATGCCCCGAGGCGTCCGGGATTGCAGCCGGATTGCCTCTGCAAGCGATCCGAAGGTCGCATTGGCATCCAGCGAATATAACACAGGATACCCCCCTTCGGGTGGCGGCCCCATCGGTTCGGCAATGAAAATACGGTATTCACGGCCTGTGACGTCGGATTGCATGGACCATGTCACCGTTCCCGGTATGCAAAACAGTGGATCCTTTTCGTGGTTATTGCAGTTATCGAGATTATTGTGGTTATCATGGTTATGGTCATCGCGGTTATCGTGCTCTTCATCCTTTTCGTGCTTTTCGCCCTTTTCGTGGTTACCCATAATACCCTCATGCTGAGCTCGTGCCATCTCAGATTCTTGGTCATATTCTTCCTTGACGAACAACCACCGCAGCGCATCCGGAAATCTTCTGGCCATAAAGATGGGATCATGGGTCCCATCAGGATCTACCGCCAACTGGAGCCGCTCGGGGCTCACCCCTTGTTCCATCCAGAATCGATGGGCCTCGACGTTATTCGGATACATATGTTTCTGCGCATTTTCCTTATATGCACCTTCCAACTGTCCAACGGACATATACACCCTCAGCCCGGCAGGCAATTCCCCCTGCTCCCTGATGTAATCCATAACCCCGTCATACCATAACGAAGCCGACAGCATCCCGATCCGTCCGAAGGTCTCGGCCCGCCAATACCCCGCGAACATCGAGATCAAACCGCCAAAGGAACCGCCAATGATGGCTGTATGCTCGGGGGCTGCGAGTGTACGGTAATGTCTGTCTATGTATGCCTTGATGACATCCGCAACCTCATCGACATAAGCTCTGCCCTCCCCGCCGAAAGGCGGATTGCCCTCCAGCAGCGGCTCGGCTGGCCAAGGCGTATACTCACGGTTCCGATTTGTTGACGATATCCCGACCAGGATGACCTCGACGAGTTGGCCTGCTGCAAACAGATGGTTCAGATAGTTGAGACAGTCCGTGAACATATCTCCTTGATCCTGTACATAGGCAACAGGATAGGAACGGTCCGACTCATGATAAGAAGGAGGTAAATACAGTATGAGTTCCCTGTCCTCAACCACCAGCTGTTGATAACGATTCATGTGATCCTCCCGAAAGCTGCTTTTATTTTCTCATGCGAATTAATAGATAGATAAAATACGGTACCCCGATCACGGACACCACAATGCCTGCAGCCAGCTCGGCCGGAGCGAATATCGTTCTGCCGATGAAATCGCCTATGACCACAATCGCCATGCCTGCTATACCGCTGATCGGGATGATATGCCTGTGCCGCAGTCCAACCAGCTGCCTCGCCAGATGCGGAGCGATCAGACCGACAAACCCAATGCTGCCGGATACGGCAACACTCGCGCTGATCAAACCGATGCTGCATAGAAGCAATACATTTTTTTCACGTTCGACGGTTACCCCGACACTCTTCACGCTTTCCTCGCTCAGCTGGAACAAGTCGAGCACTTGAGAACGTAGCCAAATGACAGGCGGCAGCATAATGAGCCAAGGAAGCATGGTGACCACGAACTTCCAGTTGGCGCTGTGAAGGCTGCCGGCCAGCCAAGCTACGGCCATCTCATAATCCGATGGATTCATTTTGAGCGAGAGGAACATCGTAATAGCACCAAAGCCGGATGCAATCGCAATCCCCACAAGAATTAGCCGCTGCGGATCCAGCTTTCCGTTTTCTCTGGCGAACATAAATATGGCCGTAGTCGCCGCCAAGCCGCCAGCGATACCGAACATCGGCATCATCATAACCCCGAGCCAGCCTGTCATCGTGATCTGCCCTTGCAGCAGGAACATAAACAACACAACCGCCATGCCTGCACCTGCATTGATGCCGAGGATACCCGGATCCGCGAGTCCATTGCGGGTAACCCCCTGGATAACTGCACCGGCCATCCCCAGCGCAAACCCGACGAGAGCGCCAAGCACGATACGCGGCAACCTGAATTCAAACACAACGAGTTCAAAATCGGAATTGGGACTCATCCGAAGCAGTGTCTGAAATACTTCCTTGATGGACATATCAAACGTCCCGTTGGTCAGACTGAAATATACGGCAGTCAATACAACCAAGATTCCTCCAGTCAAAACAATCGGGAATCGATAGTAGGTATTACGCACGCTGAGCCCCTCCCCTCGTCTTGATCAAATAGAGGAAGAAAGGAACGCCGATCAACGAAGTAATAACACCCACCGGCGTCTCAAACGGGTAATTTACAAAGCGTGCGAGAATATCGCATAATGCAAGAAACATGCCGCCGAGCACGCCCGATACCGGTACGATCCATCGATAATCCGAGCCGGACAGGAAACGGGCAATATGAGGAATAATCAAGCCTACAAAGGCAACCTTACCCGCCAGCGCCACAGATACGCCGGTTAGAATGATAACAGCCAGCATCGCAAGGGCTTTGATCAGCCATGTATTCACACCGAGTCCCTTGGCCGTCTCGTCCCCGAGTGACAGCAGCGTGATCGATTTGGATAATACAACGGCAAGGCTTAAACCGACGATGGCAAACGGAATGCTCAGTTTGATCAGTTCCGGGTCCATTGCGTGCAGTCGGGCATTGTACCAGAAACTGATATTTTGCGATACTTGAAAATACGCCGCCAATGCCTCCGCGGTACCGCTAAGAAACGTTCCGATCACGGTTCCGAGTATTGCCAGTCGAACCGGACTGAGTCCGCCAGGAATAAGCCATGCCAAGCCGAACACGACGGCTGCTCCGATGGCTGAGCCGATCAACGAACTGACGATGTACATATTGGAGCTGGCGTTCGGGATAAATACCATGAACAGCGTCACCGCGAACACCGAACCGTCGGATACCCCCATGATGGATGGGGACGCCAAATAGTTCCTTGTCATTCCTTGCATTAACGCGCCTGATACCGCGAGAAAAGCGCCGATGAGCATGGCGCCAACGACTCTCGGCAATCGGGAGCTCACAATGATCTGATGATCGATGCTCTCCGAATCAAAAGCAAAGATGGAATCCCAAACGGTATCCATCGTAATATTTTTGGCTCCATACAGGATGGAGGCCGCTATGAGCAATAAACAGACTGCCGGGGCCATCACAAGGATGACAGCCGGCAGTGATTTTTTGAACCCCATGAACAACACGCCTTATAGGTTTATACTGGAATGATGAATGTTACTTTGTCAGACTTTCGACCGCAGCTTTCAGAAACTCGATTTTGCTGTACGCGGTTCCACCTTGAGCGAGTGGGTCCACCACGTTGACAAAAGCGGTGCCGTTCTTAAATGCATTCAAGTTCTTCATGATCGGATCATTCTGCAGCTCTTCCAGGGCGTTCGGCGTATCCTTGTTCTCATCAGGCGAGAACTGTACGAATACATAATCCGGATTCATCTCTGCAATCTTCTCTTTCGAGATCAGTTCCTGCGCTTTGGCTGCGGCTACTTCAGCCGGTACTGCAATCCCCAAGTCCTCATACAACACCGGGTTAAAGAACACCCCTGCCGGGTAGATGTACATCTCGCCTGCACGAATCCGAAGCGCCAGAACCTTCTTGTCCTTTAGACTATCTCCAATTGTCTCTTTGACGTTTTCCAAGTCCTCTTTATATTTCGCGATTGCCTGTTCCGCTTGCTCCTGTTTACCGCTTAACTCGCCGAGCAATCTCAGGTTGCTTTCCCAGTTAGTGGAGATATGGGAGTACGGAATCGTGGGAGCAATTTTGTTCAACTGTTCAATGACTTCAGGCTTCGCTTTGGACGATGCCAAAATTACATCCGGCTTCAAAGACAGGATCGTTTCAAAATTCGGCTCCATTTTCTCACCAACCGACTGAGCATCCTTCGTGATCGACTCAAACATCGGCGGGAATTTACCCGAGAAGGTGATCGCTCCAACCGGATTCACTTCCAACACAATAGCATCCTCCATGGCTTCAACGGCACCCGTGATGACGATGCGCTCCGTTTTGGCCGGAAGCGTATATTCCTGATCGAGGTATTTCACAACTTTAGTATCGGACGCAGCGGGGGTCGCTTCTTCTTTCGCAGCGTTATCCTCCCCGGCTGTGTTCGTGCTTTCTGCTGCATTATTCGTGCTTGCTCCGTCTGTATCTTTAGCGTCGTTACCTCCACCGCAAGCGGACAGTACCAACGCAAATGCCAGCAATAACCCCAAAACCCATTTCATTCGTTTCATCTCTCTCCAAATACCCCTTCCATGATCTATGATCAAAACAAATGATAATGATTATCATTATTGATCATAGTATAGGATTTGCTCTCTAAGCACCATGGACAAATAACCGGATTCCTCATGGACAATTTCCGGAAAACAACCGGAAGGCCTCCTCCGCCATCTGCTCCATCGCAATGGGAGAGTATTCGCGCCAGGGGTAAGAGGATAATGGATGGAACGTTCCATCTCGCACCGCGGGAATGGTCATCCACTCGGGCGTTGCCTGCAGTTTTCTCCAATTCGCCAGCGTTTCGGAATCCTGACGGATCAAGAGCAGAATATGGTCTGCGCGGCTCTCCTTGATCTGCTTAATCGTTAAACATCCTGCATCCTCCCGATCCATAGGCTTAGCCGGTTGAAAATTAAAATAATCAAATAATAGTTCTTTCATGCCCGGATGGCTGTAAGCCATAAGTTCATCCTGATGCAGGCGTGCGGTCAAAAGCGTGCGTTCATCCATCATTTCAGCGGGGAGCTTCTCACGGTAAGTTGATATTTTATGATGGAACGTTTCAATCCATCGCTCTGCTTCGGGCAGCTTGTTTAGCAATTTAGCGAGTCCCAACAGATTAAACTGCCACCCTTCCTGTTCTTCCGCCATTTCGTAGAGAGGTGCAATCAGCCGAAGCTGCTCCTTCTCCCAATCCTCCACCCCCTGTGCACAGACGATGAGCTCGGGACGTGCCGAGGCCAGCTTCTCCAGATTGGCATATTTGTTATGATTCTGGCGGTATGCATCCAGATGGACAGGGATATCCGGCCCAAGAAGGTTATAGTAATGCTGTGACCACTTTGGATGAAGCGGAGCAGCATACGGCGTAAAATCCAGCGGCATGGCGTAACCCAGAAGAGCTGTGGAGCCGTACATCGCCAGTTTATTTTTCCTTGTCTTCATATACACCGAGGGAGAGATCCCGAATGCCTTCTTGAACTTGCGGCTAAAATAAAATTCATCCTTATACCCCACCATATGCGCCACTTCACGCAGCAAAGAATCCGAGCCCAGCATCAGCTGCTTCGCCTTGTTCAATCGAACATGCGCCAAATAATCCATTGCGCTGTGCCCATACGTCTTCTTATATACTTCTACAAAATATTTAGGACTCAGCTCGGAGAGTGTCGCCAATTGTTCAATCGTTAAATCTTCATCATAATGCTCCTCGATATACTCCTTCACCCGCTCCAGTGCTTGCCGCTTATCATTCTTGGAGTAAGGGCTGCATTCGGCAATCATCGTATACAGCAGCTCTTGAAAATCCAGCTGAACTCTCCACTGCTTCATGGGCTCCTTGCTGTGAAAATCCTTATACATCGACCGGCAGACGAGATTCAAGCGGTCCGGAGAGCTGATGACAAAGATGCCGTCATAGGGCATGAAAGCGGCGCCGTCCACCTCCTGCAATCGACTGCAGCCTGACATCCCTTCCATGAAACTAAAATGAAGGATCGCGACCGAAGCCTGTTCGTATTCCTCGGAATTCTTGTGATCGGCACTCGTGATTCCAAAAGTAGACCCCGCTGCACAAAAATAAACACATCCCTTATTCATACGGGTCATTTGCTCTGCCTGTAGTAAACAGGTTTCTCCGCTAAGTGGGATGATTAGGGCTGGCTGAACTGCCAGCTGTTGCTCTAAGGAGAGCTCTTGCCCATGAACAATATCCATATTCCATAAACGGGCCATGAGCCCGCTGTATTCACGCGGATCTTTTTTGCTGCTACGATTCGTCGATAGGTTTACCATTTGTACAGACCCCAACCCTAAATGAGAATGGTTATCATTATCATATAATTATCACACACTGTCCCAAAAGTCCAGCACGATCTTCTCTTTTCCACCTTGCTGCATGACGATACAAGGCAAAAAGAAAGCAGCCACGCACTCCCTGTCAGGGAGTCGTAGCTGCTGCTTTCAAATGGTATGCGAGGCGGATCTTTCGCATGCGAGAATTTCAGTCCCCTCCAAGGGGAACTTCTTCTCAAATCCGCCGGATTGTCATTAGTTCCCCCGCTGGCGCTGCCTTGCTCTCGCCTCGCCGCCTTTGCGGCCCGCTTCTTCACGGCTCATTTTGCCGTCTCCGTCGCTGCCGTTGCCGCTTCTGGCTTCGCCGCCCTGCTGCCCAATCTCTTGATAGAACTCACGTCCGTGGGAATCCGAGGTAGCCTCGCCGCCTTTGCGTCCGATATCCTCATAGAATTCCCTGCCATGGGAATCGGAAGTCGCTTCCCCGCCCTTCTGGCCGATTTCTTGATAAAATTCTTTATCATGGGAGTTTGACGTGGATTCTCCACCCTTTTTACCGATATCCTGATAAAACTCTTTGTCATGGGACCGGGAAGTTGCTTCGCCGCCCTTCCGTCCGATTTCTTGGTAGAACTCTTTGTCATGGTTGTTCGCTGTTGCTTCTCCACCTAAACGTCCTGCTTCTTCACGGCTCATCTTTCCATTGTTGTTATTAGCCATTCTGAATCACTCCTTATAGGTAATTTGAAGTTGCTGCTCGTCCACGTTATGATATTAAACTCCTGACCAGAGATGAAACACCAGTTTTGCATAAACGCGCACTGAAAATCGATGAAAACCGTGATGAATCCTATGTAAACCTTGATGTAAGAAAAAACGTCTATCGACGTGCATTCTAGAGAAGACAGACCGCGTTTAGAGGTTGTTTTTCTTGCGATATCAGGTAGGCCATACTTCGAAGTTTTTACTTTCTGATATCTTAAACGCAAAAAAGGCCCCACACCAAAGTGCGGAGCTTTTTCTTAATGTTCGTATGCGGTAGAGAGGACTCGAACCTCCACGGGTATACACCCACTACCCCCTCAAGATAGCGTGTCTGCCATTCCACCACTACCGCATAATATAAGGAGTACATCATTTCGTTACTTCATAAAAATGGTGAGCCATGAAGGGCTCGAACCTTCGACACCCTGATTAAAAGTCAGGTGCTCTACCAACTGAGCTAATGGCTCTCGATGACAATCATGCTGCTGCCATATAAGAAAGTTATATAGAAAGTGGTGACCCGTAGGGGATACTCTCTCTTCGTTCGAGACTGCGAAGCTTATCCTAACGGAGGGTTATGCTCCGACGAACCGACGGGATTCTCATCCCCGAAGTTATATAGAAAGTGGTGACCCGTAGGGGATTCGAACCCCTGTTACCTCCGTGAAAGGGAGGTGTCTTAACCCCTTGACCAACGGGCCACTTTAACCACGTCGCCGTGACGACAAGATTGAGTATAGCATAATTTCAAAAAAGCTGGCAAGCTTTTTTTTCGTAAATTTTAATATTTATTTTTGGAGCTTTTTCGGCCAATAAATCAGCCTAAAAAGTCCGGCGTTAACTTCGCTTCTTGAACGCTATTCCCTTCGCGCTCCACACGGTATGCATATGCATTTTTCCTTGAGCTTACGATTCTATGCAACCGTCCCTCCATAAAATGCAATGCAGCCCCATCATCAGCAGCATATCCCGCTTGTGCTTCACCTTGAAGCATTAGTTTATGATAGGCAGGTCTTCTTTTGCTCTCACCATCATAATGCGGGCAATGACTGCCTTGTAATAGACCCAAACCCTCAAGCTTGTACAAAGGCCCGTTCAACGGGTCCGTCACTCCCTGCTCAAACCAACAAATGGAACCAGCGCTTAAACCGGTTAAGATGACACCCTGTTCATAAGCCTCTTTGAGTATCTGATCCAAGCCCCATTCCTTCCACAAGACGAGCATATTCCGGGTATTGCCCCCGCCAACATAGATGATATCCTTCTTGAGTACAAAAGACCGAAGATCGGCAAAGTTCGGCTGAAACAGTGACAGATGGCTGGGAGTGCACGGCAGTGTCCGGAAAGCATGATAGAAACGTTCAACATAACCATCCGCATCCCCGCTTGCCGTCGGAACAAAACACACCTTAGGCATTTCTTTCGGTACTTGTGCCAAAATATAGCGATCAAGCAAGAGATTATCCGGTTCCATCGAGAAACCGCCGCCACCCATGGCAATAATCTGTTTCATTGAGCTCTCCCCCATTCAAGTTCAACGAAAGAGAAAGGGATACTCTCCCTTCGGTCGAGACTGCGAAGTATTCCTAACGCCGCTTATGCTCCGACGAACCCTATCTAGGGTTCTCATCCCTTTGCAAAAAAAAAGCCCCCGATCACTTTGTGATGGGAGCTTTCTTCGATGTAACGCTCAACGGAGAGAGAGGGATTCGAACCCTCGCACCGCTTACGCAGTCTAACCCCTTAGCAGAGGGTCCCCTTATAGCCACTTGGGTATCTCTCCATATGGCTCCCCGAACAGGACTCGAACCTGTGACAACTCGATTAACAGTCGAGTGCTCTACCAACTGAGCTATCAGGGAACATTAAGTTGGATACTAATAATTTATCATGACTTCATAGGGGAGTCAAGCTTCAGAAGCGTAAGGCGTCCGGCGCACTTTCCGCACCGATACCGGGCCGGATTCATCTTCCGTTTGCGCAGATATTCAGTCCCGCAGGCGCTGCAGCGAAGTTTATATCGATAAGGTTCCGGCTCCCGACGGCCCGCAGTCTTGCCCTTCGGCAAGGATTTGCAGAAACGGCTCCCTCCAACGGCTTGCAGCAGGCTTTTGAAATCAGCGTCCCGATGCCGATATCCCCTGCCCGCAATATGCAGATGATAATGGCACAGCTCATGCTTGATGATCTTCTCCACCTCTTCCCTGCCGTGCGTAGCCAGCTGATGCGGATTGATCTCGATATGATGGCTTTTCATGAAATAGCGGCCGCCTGTCGAGGACAATCGCCGGTTAAACGTCGCCTTGTGCCTGAACGGAACCCGAAAGCTCTCCAGCGAGATTTTCTCAACCCATGCCTGTAGTTCTTCATTACTCATCTCGTTCATCGTCACCCTGTCCGATCCTTCCTTTTGCCTTATAAATGCTACTTGAATTTTAACTTCTCTCTGGGCTACACTGTCAAGTAGAAAGTATGGAGGGAGAACCTGCAATCATGCCGAACATGCGCTACGTTATTTTAAAAGGACAGGACGAGCTGTTATTTGTCGAAATGCCTAGTGACTATGCTTACCAGCTCAGTGCTCTAAATTTACGCCTCAATAAGGAAATTGATAAACTCACCGCCGCAGGCAAACCTCAGCTGCCTCTTGCTGTAGCGGAATGCGACAATCTGGATCTGCTGCAGGAATCGCTAAGCATTCAAGGTGGTCTGGAATACATAAATGAGCTTGAGCAGGCCTTTGCTTCCCTTAAGGAAACGGAATATCCGCTCATCTCGCTGCTTACCGAGATTCGGGCTCTCCAAGCGCAGCTTGAGCAGTGGTACGAGGAAGAAGCGTTATAATCGAGGTAGACCTGCACGCTTTGGGCTTTTTCCCCATATGCTATCCATACAGATGGAATTAGCAAGAGGAGGAGATACCCTTGCCGCAATGGCTCTGCAATCAATTGACACGCGCTTTTCGTAAAAAGGACAGACGTCAGATCAAGCTGCTGAACGAATGCTGGTACTTTTACCGGAATTCCCCGGGTGAAGAAAACACGAATGCCCGTTAGGGCACTGCAACCGATCCATATGTATGACAATAAGCCGGACACCCTGTCCGGCTTATTTTTGCGTTTGATTAGGGCTGAATGCGTCGAATTTTGAACTTATAGAAAGCTGCGTTTAGCTGGCCAGGAGCCCTGAAGCTTCCGGAGAAAAACAATTTGTCCCGTATGATATGCATCATGCATAATTAAGCTAAGGATTCGCTGAGGCGATTCGATGATCTCCGCCTGCGGCATCTCCTCAAACTTGTGTCTTAAAGCGCCATGAACATCTTGAATCTGCTCCCGAGCCGTATTCCATGCCTCCTCACTTGGGTCATGAATGAGAAACGTCTCGTCATTGCCTATCCCTTCATTAGGAAGCGGTGTACCTTCCAATCTCGCGAGCAGACGCTGCTTGTAATACAGCAAATGCTGCACGTTCTCCCAAATGGAATTCGCCGCCTGCCCTTCCGGTTTCCACAAAGCCTGCTCGACCGTCACATCCCTCAGGGCAGGGAGAATTGGAGGATACCAATCCTCTTGCCCCATCGTATAATCCCAGTTTTGGAGCAGTAGTTCCTTCATGTTCATAACCACCATCGCCTCCGCTTCGTTTTTTGTAACCACCATAAATGAAATAGAATGTTACATAAAAATTAACACAGTTTAGACTTCATTACAAGTAACTAGCAACATAAATTTTCACTTGTTACAATAATGAATGAGAAAGGATGGGTTTCATGTTATGGGATGATTTTATAAATAGCAAATGGCATGACTGGAGAGGCAGCGGCCGATCCGAGGACCGGCTTGCCCGTGAGGATTGGCTCACCGATTTCAGGAACCAATATCAGCTTCAAGTCAACCTGCCGCTGACCCCGGATGAACTGGAACTTCTCCGGCAGCTTCGCTCCTTCCTTCGAACATGTGTTCAACACATCGTCGCGGGAGAGCCACCTTCGCCCAGGGAGATAGAGGCATTGAACCGCTGGATGGCTGCTGGCCCCGTTATTCGCCATCTGGAAATAGATGAGGATCAAAACTTGGAGCTGACTTATATCCCCCAAAATCCGGGCCTGCAAGCAGTGACTGCCGAGATTGCCGGCTCCTTTGCGCAAGCCATCGAGCAAGGCGAATTATCCCGGTTCCGCATCTGCACAAATCCGGATTGCCTGTGGGTATATTATGACGATACACGGAACCGTTCCAAACGTTATTGCGACGATAAAATGTGCGGCAATCTGATGAAGGTCAGACGGTTTCGGGCGAAGAAAAAGCAGCAATCGGACAGCGAGCGTTAAGCCGACGCGTTAGTTTAGGGAGCAGTGTATCTCAACATATATTATTATCAAGCTGAGGTGAGTAGTCATGAGCATCAAAAGGGTGACTCCAGCAGAATTGACCTGGGTCAATCAACAATACGAACACATCGGGTTCCAGCCAAGCACACTGGACAATGAAATCATTGCGATCGTGATGTCGCAAGACGACGATGCAGGAGTCGGCCGATTGGTTAAACTTAATGACCACGAGGCGGAGCTCGGCGGTATTTATATTCTGGACGAGTTTAGAGGACAATCTCTGGCGCACGAAATCGTCGCATTTTTGGTAGAAGAATCGAAAAGATTGGGCTTGGAAACCGTATACTGCATTCCGTTTGAGGAACTGCAGCATTTCTATAAGAAGTTTGGTTTTCATGAATTCGATGTATCTGCTCCCATAGTCGAACCTAAAATATTGGCAAAATATCACTGGTGTCTGGAGAGATACGATAAAAAAGTCCTGCTGTTAAAGCTGGATCATGGCTAAACTAACCGCCAGGACATGCTCCATTAGCTTTGTCCTGACCTATTACGAAAAAAAGAGCCGTTCTCCCCAAAGGAGATCCGGCTCTTCTTCTATTAAGCAGATCTTATGACTGATCTTTCGGCTTGCGCATCGTCAATCCGACGCGGCCTTTTTTCAAATCTACATTCAGCACCCATACGGTAACGTTATCCCCTACGGAGACAACATCCATCGGGTGTTTGACAAATCCATCGCTCAGCTGGGAGATATGCACCAGGCCGTCGCTCTTGATACCGATATCAACAAAGGCGCCAAAGTCGATGACATTGCGCACCGTTCCCTGCAGTTCCATTCCCGGTATAAGGTCCTCGATCTTCAGCACGTCCTGGCGGAAAATCGGCAGCGGCAATTCCTCCCGCGGATCACGTCCCGGACGCTGCAAGCTGTCCAGTATATCACGCAGCGTCGGCACGCCAACCTCCAGCTTCACGGCAAGGTTCTCCGGCTGCTGGGCATCCAGCAGTTCAGCGAGCTCCTTGCTTCCGAGCTTGTCCAAACTTACCTGAAGCTCCTGGAATAAACGGTCAACCACTGCATAGGATTCCGGGTGAATCGGGGTACGATCCAATATGTTCTCGCCTTCCGAAATCCGCATAAAGCCCACGCACTGCTCGTAGGTCTTGGCACCAAGACGCGGAACCTTCTGCAGCTGCTTCCGGCTGACAAACTTCCCGTTTTCTTCCCGGTATTTCACGATATTTTTGGCAATGGTGGCATTGATGCCAGCCACATAGGAGAGCAGCGACGGCGATGCCGTATTCACATCCACCCCGACATGGTTAACCGCAGACTCCACGACGGCCTTCAGGCTCTCCTCCAGATGCTTCTGGGTTACGTCATGCTGATATTGGCCCACGCCGATCGATTTCGGATCGATCTTTACCAGCTCGGCCAGAGGATCCTGCACGCGGCGTGCAATGGAGGCTGCGCTGCGCTCGGCGACATCCAGATCAGGGAACTCTTCCTGCGCCAGCTTTGAAGCCGAATACACGCTCGCCCCGGCTTCGTTTACAATGAGGTAAGCAAGCTCAGGGTCGGCAAGTTCCGCAATGACTTCTTCCGCTACGAACTGCTCCGTTTCACGGGATGCCGTACCGTTTCCAATGACAATCAGCTTGATGCCATATTTGGCAATCAGCTCCTTAAACTTCGCGGCGGCCTCCTGCTTCTTGTTGGCCGGCGGCGTCGGATAGGTTACGGCCACCTCAAGCAGCTTGCCCGTATCATCGACCACCGCCAGCTTACAACCGGTACGGTATGCCGGGTCAACACCCAGCACACAGCGTCCCTTCACCGGCGGCTGCAGCAGCAGGCTGCGCAGGTTGCCGGCAAAGATGGAGATCGCCTGGTTCTCCCCTTTTTCCGTCAGCTCCCCCCGTACTTCCCGTTCAATCGATGGGGCAATGAGACGCTTGTATGAATCCTCGATCACCGCCGTAAGAATGTCTGTGACGGCAGAAGGACCTTTAAGCACCTGCTTGCCGATATAGGCATGAACCGATTCGGAAGGAACATCAAGCCCCACCTTCAGAATATTCTCGCGCTCTCCCCGGTTAATGGCCAAAATCCGGTGCGGCGGCATTTTCTTTGCCAGTTCCCGGTAATTGTAATAGTTCTCGTATACGGATTCCACTTCGGTATCCTTCGCCTCTGAGGTCAAAATGCCGTGGTCCATACTGTATCTGCGTACCCAGGAACGAACGGTTGCGTCATCGGCAATGTTCTCGGCCAGTATATCCATCGCGCCTTGCACAGCCTCTTCTGCCGAAGCCACACCCTTCTCCTCATCGACATACTTGGCTGCCTCAACCATCACATCAGCCTGCTTCGGCTGCGACCATATCCACTCCGACAGCGGCTCAAGTCCTTTTTCCTTGGCGACGCTTGCCCGGGTTTTACGCTTTTGCTTATACGGACGGTAGAGATCTTCTACCTCCTGCAGCTTAACGGCGGCCGTAATCGACGCCTTCAGATCTTCCGTCAGCTTGCCTTGCTCCTCTATGATGCGGATGACTTCCCGCTTACGGACCTCGAGATTGCGCAAATAGCCTGTCCGCTCTTCAATATCACGTAACTGGTTCTCATCCAGTTCGCCTGTCATTTCCTTACGGTAACGCGCAATAAACGGTATGGTATTGCCCTCATCCAGAAGTTCAACGGTCGTGCGCACCTGTTTTTCGGACAATTGAAGCTCCTTCGCGATCTGCTTCACGATCCGTTTCGATTCTTCCTTGCGAATCTGTTCTTCATTTACTTCCACAACAGCTTCTAATTCAGACAATGATATCCCTCTTTCTTCAATGAAACTATATTTGCTATTATCCCAAACTTAAGCGCTCATTTCCACTACATCACTCACTTCATAAGGCTTTAAGCTGCTTTTAATGTCAATTTCATCTGATTTTAAGATTTTATTTATATTCTTATAGTACGAAAATGCAGCTGCCGGCTATCCACACCTCATTAAATTCAGGAGGTCACCTTAGATGAATGACAAACATGCGATTGCCTGGTCCGTTGCCTGCCTTTTGTTTATTGCAGCGGCGGTCACTACGGCCTACATCCTCATACCTACAAACACGTAATCCACCCATCTCCAGTCTCATGCAGCAATTGCCGAGCCGTCATCCATACCTCCATATAAAAACCCTCAAGGAGTCACTCCTTGAGGGTTTTTAGTCATAACATTCTATGTGGAAAACGTTAGCGCTTGAATGAAATCAAAAATCAATCAAGCCCAGACTTATTTGCAGGGAATCATCCACCTTACTCATCATTTCATCATCAAGATGGGTGATTTTGTCGGTTAGCCGCTGCTTATCAATCGTCCGGATCTGCTCTAGCAAAATGACGGAATCCCGGTCAAATCCATGCGACGCCGCGTCGATTTCGACGTGAGTCGGCAGCTTGGCTTTTTGAATCTGTGCCGTAATGGCTGCAACAATCACAGTCGGACTAAACCGGTTGCCGATATCGTTCTGAATGACAAGGACCGGCCTTACGCCGCCCTGCTCAGAACCGACAACAGGTGATAAATCCGCAAAAAATACGTCGCCCCGTTTAACGATCACTGTCTACACCCCGCTTACTAAGCGGTCTAGAGTGTTGTCTGCATCTTCCTCCGCGTGAAACGCCTCAGAAGCCATGGTCAGGTTAATTTTGGCCATTTCCATATAACCTCGCTGCATGGATTCACGAATGTAACGTTTCTTCCGTTCATTCAGGTACAACTTCATGGCTTGCCTAATAAGCTCACTGCGGTTGGAATTTTCCAGCTGAGCGATCCCGTCCACTTCCTGCAAAAGATGATCCGGTAAACTGATCATGATTCGTTTGGTGTTCTGCATATTGGCCACCCTCTATTACACCCCCACAACCTTCTCGCCTGTGCACCAGTATTACATTATTCAAGGAAAATTATACAAAAGAATATATATGCCGAAGGTATATCAAGTATGCTGCATATCATTATAAACTACAATCGACACTTTCGTACAGACTTTAACGACATATTCCTAATTCGGGAAGGTCTGTACTTATTCCTTCTTTCCTGAATAAATTACTTAGGGTGACATGCCTTTTTAAAGGTTGCTCCAGAGTGCGTTTACGGTCTTCACGGGTATATCATCACGTATATACTGACGTGGTACCCGGTGGGCAATCATGCAGACGACCTCGTAGTGGATCGTCCCCAGCTTGGACGCCAGCTCATCTGCCGTGATGCATTCGCCAGACTGCTGACCGATGAGTACAACCTCTTCACCAGCTTTAATTTGTTCCGCCTCATCGGCGAAAGGTTTGAGCGATACCATACATTGGTCCATACAGATGGTTCCGACTACAGGGACGCGGCGGCCGCGTATTAATACTTCCACTTTACCGCTCAGCATACGAGAGAAGCCATCGGCGTAACCGATGGGAAGGGTTCCAATTTGCTCTTCCTCCTCCGTTACATACTTCGTCCCGTAGCTGATACCGGAATGCGGAGGTAAATTTTTGACGTAGACAAGCTTTGTCTTTAACGTCATGACAGGGCGGAGGCTCACTGTCTTTCGATTCACCTCATCCGAAGGATACAGTCCGTACAAGCCGATGCCGACACGAACCATATCATAGGATAATTCGGGTGTATCAATTGCAGCAGCACTATTGCCCGTATGTATGATCGGGATATGGTAGTCCTTATCCCGAAGAGCGTCCGCTACGCCCTGAAAACGGCGGTACTGTCCCAACGTATAGTCTTTGTTCTCTTCATCCGCTCTTGCAAAATGGGTAAACATTCCTTCGACAACAACCTGCGGCAGCGAAAATACTTCTTCTATAAAAGAAATCGCATCTTCGCCTGGAAGCAGGCCCAAACGACCCATTCCGCTGTCAATCTTGATGTGTACCTTGAGTGGCTTCTCCGGCTGGACCGGCAGTGCCTTTATCGCTTGGAGCACTTCCGAACTGAACAGGGTTATGGTTACATCATGCTCGTAAGCGATCTCTACAGCCTCCGGTGGTGTATAACCGAGCACCAGGATCGGGCTAGAGATGCCTCCTTGCCGAAGCTCGAGTGCTTCATCCAGGAAAGCTACGCTTAAGTAAGCCACCCCCAGTTGCTGAAGTTCGCGTGCCACTTCTACAGCTCCGTGACCATAGGCGTTAGCCTTCACACAAGCAAGCAATTTCATGTGGCTTGGCAGCGCATCACGAAAAGCGTTATAGTTGGCGCGCAGATGGTCCAGGTTGATCTCCGCCAGGGTAGGTCGATATATCGCTTGCAATTCCAGTCACCTTCTTACCATTTTGAAAAAAGCATTATGCTTTACAATAGATTAATGGTAATGTTCCCGGGAGCAACTGTCAATTGAGACAAACTGCTTATTTATGAGGCTCGTGGTTCCCCCGGGTGGCGAAACTTGGTGAAACATCGGAATATCTGCAAGAAATGGCGATTGGCCCACGGACGGAGTGTCTTTATTTGGAAAAGAGGCGAATGGCCTCATTGTCGGAATTTTGCCCTCCTTCAATGCTCGGTATCCGCCTACTTCGTATTATTTACCCGATTCTCCCTGCATGGAAGCAGCGACTTTCTTCATTTCTTCGACAGGCAGGTTGGCGCTCGTGATCCGGTATTCTACGCCTTCCGAACTCCAGGTCAGCGTTCTTTGCTGATCGCCGGTGAGCAGGCCAACCGTCGTGAAATCGATATACACCGCCTCGCCCGGTACGAGGGAAACCGCACGATCCACCGGTCTGGATTCCATAATCGTGTATTGGTACACACCGTCATACTTCAGAATAACGGCATGATCCTTGCTCTCCGGAACTTCCATGGTGTCCTTGTTCGTGACCCCTGCAGGCACATATTCCGGATAGATGATGCCGAAGGACCCCATGTCGCCGCCGGCAGCCGTTTCCGTCAAGCCCTCGGTTCCCTGAGTACCGTTCCCCTCCGTCGTGGAAACCACCGGTATCCCGTTCTCGTCCACTTCCGCCATCGTCCCCTTCGCATCGTTCATGGCACTGAGATTCTTGTTCGTATCAAACGAATCCTTGGTCAGGTTCGTATCGAAAGTAAAGGTGTTGAATTTCACCTCAACCACCACATTCGCTTCGGAGTCCGACACTTGCACCTGTTTCGGCGTGTAGTTGTCCTTGGCGAGCCAAATCTTCTGACGAATCAAGGAATGGCTGTGGTAATTGGCAGCCACATCAAACACATAACTATCCTTATCCTCGGCAAACTGACGGGTGTTGTCGCTCAAAATGCTGCTAAGCAGCGTTTGGTACAGATATACCTGTCCCTGATTATCCGGCCAATCGCTCTTGAAGCGGAAGCTCTTGTTCAAGCTAGGCGTCAGAACGAACACGCCGTCATCGTTGCGAAGCACGATTTGCGTAATATCCTTTTGCCCATTGGTTAAGCTGATCCGGTAGTAAGATGGAGACTGGTACCATACCTCAACCTGATACTCCTGCGGCGCCGAACCGGTATGTATGGTCATAACGCCCGCTCCCTGGTAAGCGCCCTTGGCACTTTCCAGCTTATCAGCCACCTTGCCCAGATCCTTCACAACGCTGTCTGCATTCTTCTTCCCGCATCCCGCCAGTATTGTTGTTAAGCATAATACTACCGCGAGCAGCACCCATGAAATCCGGCGCATGTCATCATCCCCTTCAACACTTGTTTTGACTTGATTGATACATGTCTATGAGGGACTTGGTCACATTATGCAGACTAGCCTGACAAGCACCGATACGGTGGGACGCAGCAGGCGTTTATACTTCACTTAAGCGAAAAAAAAAGAGCCGAGGGCGAATCCGTCGATCGCTGATTCATCCCCGGTTCAATCTTTGAGAAATTCCAGTACGGGCCATCTTCTTCTACCCTCTGTAAAGCATGGAAAATGATCGACGTTAGCCAACTCTAAGGGGCTGTTTGCATAGAAATGGAATTCTCAGGAGTTTCATTCGTATAAGGCGCAAACCATTCCTCATCTACATTGTCAGGTGACGGAAGACTGCGGGTAGTCGAGTCAAAGATCCAGAAGATCCCTACGCAGAGCACGACGATTCCGCATCCCGCGATAACGGAGGAACCTGCCGCAACAATGCCAAGAGCACCTCCGATCAGGCTGCCAAGCGGCATGGCAATTCCGCTGAGCCCGCTAGCTGCCGCGAACACCGTACCCAATCTTTTCTGGGGTATCGCCTTCTGAATGACCGAATTAATGATGACGTTCGTAATGCCTCCGGGAAACCAGGCCAGACCATATACCAGAACGACAAGCCATGTCCATGGGGTGAATACGCTGAGACACCAGGCAGCGCCCGATAAACAAAACGCTCCGGCAAAAATATATCCAAGGGGCAGGCGCTCCAACTTCAAATACGGAGCCAGGATCGCTCCCAGCAAACTCCCGAAAGCCTGGGCCATAAGCAATATACCGTAGACGCCGGCTCCACCGAGGCTGTCGGCGAACGCAGGCATAACCGTAAAGGTAGCGCCGCCCGCAGCATTGATGACGATCATCCCCATCTGTACCCGTGCGAGCGGGGTTGCCAGAATGTACCTAAGGCCTTCCTTCATGTCCGCCCAATAATTTTTAAGGGCATTACGCTTAGGTTTGGAAGTTACGGTGCTTTTCGGCGATGTGTTATTTACGTTGTTATCCGAAGTTTTGATAGACTTCTTGATTTTCAGTTGCGAGAATAACAGCGCTCCGACGAAAAAACCGATCGAATTCCATAAGTAAAGGGATACTGCGCCCAGCACAATAATCAATACGCCGGATATTGCGTTACAAGCGACATCGATGCCTTGATAGGCTAAGGAGAACAGCGAATTGCCTTGCGTTAGCTGCTTCTTATCGAGAATTTTAGGAAGGGCCGACATTTGGGCCGGATATACCCACATATTTAGCGTGGATAGAATCGGTGTTATCGCAAGCACAACGCCAACCGTCAGAAAGTCGAAATAAAATGCAAGCGGAACGATCAACAGAAGAACCGCCTGAAACAACTGGGTGTACACCAGAAGCCCCCGTAAAGGAACGCGGTCAATCATCGGGCCGGATAACAATTGAATGATCCGGGGGAGAATCGAGAGGAATCCGGCAAGTCCCGTATACAGCGTCGAGCCCCCCAGATCATACACCAGCCACATGGCCGCTACCGCGTACAGGCTGTCGCCGATATTCGTAAGGATTCGGCCAACGAACAACAGCAGAAAATTGCGATTCTTTAATATTTCCACGAAAGAAACAACTCCTTCATTTTTAAATTTAATAGTTTGGGAGAAGAGGCTTTGAAGCCCCTTCCTATTTGGACGTTTCCGTCGAAACCACGTTGATCCCTACGGCATACTCCTTGCTGTCTTCCCCTTTGGTCGCGATGGTTTTGTTCACCCATTTTTCGAGCAGCTCCCGGAATTCCTTTGTCATCTCTTCATATTGGTCGGCGTTCAGCTGCAGCCTCAAGCTAATTCGGGTTCGGGTCGCTGCTTCATAATCTTCGGCAAGAACCGGGTCCATCGTTTGCGTTCCCTTGGTGTTAAACCACTTCGCTTTTGATTTATAATATTTCTCAACGATGCCGCCGACCGTCCGGGTCTCCACCAAATCTATCAGACCGCCGTCATATAACTTCTGGATATGGTAGTGGATGCTTCCCGGCGAATCTCCCAATTCATCCGCGACTTGCTTGGAGGTTTTCGCGATATCCAGTATGGTTCCGAGTATTTTCACCCGCTGGGCGCTGCCCAGCAGCTTCGCTTGTTCCACCGATATTTCAATGCTCTGATTTTGATCTTGATCCATGACGCAAACACTCCATTCTAAACGAAATAGTCATTCTAATTGTGTAATTCATACGGTTATTTTCGTTTGTTCTAATTTAGTTTATCATTCTAATTTTTTAGATCGATATGACACAATAATAAACCACCTATTACCATTTGTAAATAGGCGGCTTATAAATTGTTTCTTATTTTCTAAACGGGTTTGACCATATGATAATAAACATGCCCGTTAATCATGATTTCCTTATCTGTTTTATAACCTCGTCTTTCGTACAAAGAATGGGCGCGATGATTGTCCGTCACCACGGCGAGAGCAATTTTACGATAGGTAAGCTCCTTTGCCCGATTCTCCGCATGTTGAATAAGAGCCGAACCAATCCCCTTTCCTCCAAACTGCGGTGAAACGGATAGCGTATCGATATAGTACTCATCCTCGTCCGCTTCTTTGTCCAGCGCTATGGAAGGGTCATTCTTGAGCTTCCGCAAACGATCCAACATCGGACGATCCAATTCGGCCGCTTGATCGCCGCCGTAAGCTACGATCATGCCGGCCACCTCGCCGTCGATCTCTTTCACGGCAGCCTGACGGTAACTGAGCCTGCCCTCGTCCGCCCGGAAATATTGCTCCAGCACTTCAAGCACTTTCTCTTCACTGTCTTCCCCTGTTAATTGATGCGCCACATCGTGCAGTGCATCGTACAGCAACCTTATCGCTGCAGCTGCATCCTGTGGTCTTGCTGATCTGATGGTCATGCCGATTCATCCTCCGATTACAATTCAACTCAAATTCAAGCATCCCAGTCCTCAACCTCATAAAACAGCTCCATCTCGGACGATGCCGTAAAAGAACGCCGTTTCACTTCAGGATCCCCGATCTTCTCATGCAGTCCAAAGCCTCTTGATACCTTGAACGTAAAAGACAAACCATGTGGTACCATCGCACTTCCCCTATATAAGCCCTCTCCGCAGTAAGGAATCTCAAATCCGGCATAGATCGCGGGGGAAACCGGCGTGGAAGGCGGTACCTTCACCTGAATCGTGACTTTCACAAGCTCAGGCAGCTCTTCTACAATCGTAATCTCTTTATCCGCGATCAAGCTTCCGATTTGCAGCGTAATCAGGGTACTGCCGGGAGTTCTAGGCTTCAGCGTTCCGTCCGGCAGCAGCGTGAGCAATTCCGGATCCTCTACATGATATGTTCCGTTCATCAACGTTTGCACAAATCCGCTGTCGTATGTAATGACCGGATTCAGTTGTTTGACGGGCCCGGTTACCCCTACGACGCCATCTCCATACAGCTTAATCGAGGCCGGTTCTCCAATGTCGCCGAAAAAATACAGCAGCGGCGCCTGCGCTCTGCCTGCCCAATCGCTTTGACTGTGAGCCGCCCCCGGATCAAGGAACAGTATGAGATCTTCTCCCGGCACAAAGCCGTCTTGGATCAAGCGTTCCGCTTCCTCCCGTGCATATTTTTCCATGAAGACCCCTTCCGCACCGCCCATATCAAGCCATAACTTAAGATTTGGGTGCGTACCGTATCTTTCATAGAAGGGGTGTTCCTTAAGCTCCCCCTGAGCATCAAAATGGGCTTTGACGAAATAAGGCGACATGACCGCAATGCTTCCGAACACATCCGGCCTGCGGAAGCCGATATTGTAGGTGACGATCCCGCCCGCGGACGAACCCATCATGGCCGTATGCTCCGGGCCCCTTAACGTGCGATAAGTCTGATTGATATATGGCATGACTTCTTCAATAATAAATGATTCGTACCGTTCGCCGGCAAACGGGGGATCGAATACCTGATGCATCCTTGGATTGTCATGGAAGTACTCGTTCAGTCTTTGATGGGGAACCGTAGCGATACCAACGATGATAATCTCTTCCATCCGTCCTTCGGAAACCAAGCGATCTGCGGTGACATGCATATCCCACGAGCCGCCTCGCTCATCCGCTGCAAATACATGCTGCCCGTCATGCATATAGAGTACGGCATAATGCTTCTCCGTATTCTCATGATAACTGGGTGGAAGATATACATACAAACTTCGGGTATTGCTTAGGTGAACCGATGGAAAATCTGCAATTTCTACCATTCTTGAGGACATACTGACCATTCTAACCCCTCCTGACTATTTTTGCACCACATGCACTTGCGTGCGGTTATTCATCCAGACAATGCCAGATAACAAAAAAAGGCACAACCCGATAAAATCAGGTTGTACCTCTTGGGTAAGCATTGCCTTACTCCACATTATACTGGGGAATTCCCCCATTTTCAATATCAGGATTCACCTTCCGGCGGTTCTTTCGGCACATACTTAAAGATATCGCCATCCACAAAAGTATCAATCAATCGTTCCAGCCATTTATAGTAAGCAACGGCCTCGCGCATCTTCGCCTGATCCTCTTGCAGCACCGCTGCCAGCTCTTCGTCATCTTCATGCGCTTTACGGAGCTTCTCCGTTTCGTCGAGCGCTTTGCGCAGGACCAGAATGTTGCTCTCCACCGATTTACGCCATTTAATATCGAAGAAATCCAAGAAGGTCTGGTACCAGTCATACTCCACTTCATACAAATCCTTGCGGGAACCCTTCTCCCACACCTTGTTTACCATTTTATAATCGAGCAGCGTCCGCACGCCTGTACTCATGCTGGTCTTGCTCATCTTCATTTCCTGTCCCATTTCATCCAGGTTCATCGGTTTATCCGCAAAATAAAGCAGTCCGTATAAATGTCCCGTTGAGAGTGGAATGCCGTACAAATCCATATTTCGTCCAATATTTTCAATGACACGCTTACGAATCTTATGCACGGCTGCCTGCCGTTCATCATCTAAATGGTACAAGCCCATGCTTGCAGCCTCCTCTATCTGTAGCCATCCAAGAAGTCATGTCAACATAACAAAACTAGGTGGACTCGAAGTGTAGTGTGAACGATCTTAATGAAATCTAAACAAGCAGAATCCACACACATTCTCTGATCTATTGTAGGGAAAGCTATTTTAAAAGTAAAGAAGATCGCTCTGGAGGATATCGGAGCATATGGGAGCATTTCAAAGGATAACTTTGTACAGTTTTTACTGTACGTACTTTACGTACGGATATAACGTTTGATACTTTACGTATCGGTTGTTACAATGGGTGACATGGGTTTACGAGACGACAGGAATAAGAAGACTCGGTCAAATGGACGCGTCTCTATACAATAAAAAGGAGGAGTACTTTTGGCTATTCTGCAAGTTAACAAAGTCAGCAAATTGTTCGGTGCGAACCCGGAACAAGGGCTTCAACTGCTCGAGCAAGGCTGGAGTAAAGCGCGAATTGCGAAAGAGAAAAATATAACGGTTGGCGTTAACCGTGTCAGCTTCGATATCCATGAAGGCGAGATTTTTGTCATCATGGGGTTGTCAGGCAGCGGCAAGTCTACCTTGGTCCGTTTGCTAAATCGGTTGATTGAACCAACATCGGGCGAAATATTGATTCACGGCAAGGATCTTCGAAAAATGAACAAGGAACAGCTGCGGGAAGTTCGCCGCAAAAAAATCAGCATGGTGTTCCAGAAGTTCGCCTTGTTCCCCCATCGTACGGTTGTAGACAATGTGGAATACGGGTTAGAGATTCAAAAAGTAGACAAGAGCAAGCGCCGCGAAGCAGCCATGAAGTCCCTTGAGCTTGTAGGCTTGAAGGGCTGGGAGGAAAAAATGCCCGATCAGCTCAGCGGCGGCATGCAGCAGCGTGTCGGGCTTGCCCGCGCACTCGCCAATGATCCGGAGATTCTGCTGATGGACGAAGCCTTCAGCGCACTGGATCCGCTCATCCGCAGAGACATGCAGGATGAACTGATCGAGCTTCAGGACAAAATGAAGAAAACCATCGTGTTCATCACTCACGATCTGGACGAAGCACTTCGAATCGGCGACCGCATTGCCTTGATGAAGGACGGCTCGATCGTACAGATCGGCACGCCGGAAGAAATTTTGACACAGCCTGCCAACGATTATGTTGAGCGGTTCGTGGAAGATGTCGATCTGTCCAAGGTGCTTACCGCTTCACGGGTTATGCGCCGTCCGGAGACCATTACGATGGATCGCGGGCCTCGCGTTGCGCTGGAGCTTATGCGTGAACGGGGGATCTCGAACCTGTTCGTCATCGACCGTTCCAAGAAGCTGCTTGGCGTCATTACGGCCGAAGATGCGTCGGATGCCATGAAGAATAACCGCAAGCTTGCGGATATTCTTATTACGGACGGTCCAAGTGTCGGACCCGATACATTGCTGAATGAATTGTTTGAAATTACAAGTATGTCCAAAGTGCCTTTGGCCGTTGTGGATGATACCGGCAGATTGATGGGCGTTATCGTCCGTGGTGCTGTTCTTGGCGCCTTGGCCGGAGAAAGCAAGAGCGAGGAGGTGACGCAAGATGCCTAAGATTCCTCTCGCTAGCTGGATTGATTCCTTGGTTGAATGGATGGGAGACGTCTTCTCCGGTTTCTTTGACGCCATCGCCTTCATCATTGAAAACGTCGTGCAATTGTTTACGGACTTGTTCATGCTCCCTCATCCGTATCTGTTCATCGTCATTCTGGCTGTCATTGCCTATTTATTAGGCCGTCTGCCATTGACTTTGTTCACAGCCATCGGTTTTCTGCTTATCGATAACTTGGGCTACTGGTCACAGACGATGAGTACGCTGAGCCTCGTGATCACGGCAGCATTGATCTCCGTTATCCTTGGTGTTCCACTGGGGATATGGGCGGCCTACAGCAAGTCGGCATCCCGCGTGATTATACCGGTTCTCGACTTTATGCAAACCATGCCGGCGTTTGTCTATTTGCTCCCTGCCGTCACATTCTTCAGTTTGGGCGTGGTTCCAGGGGTGATCGCCTCGGTTATCTTCGCCATTCCGCCAACGATTCGCCTGACCCGCCTTGGGATTATGCAAGTATCAGGTGAACTGACGGAGGCTGCCGATGCGTTCGGTTCGACTTCAGGACAGAAATTGTTCAAGGTTCAGCTTCCATTGGCGATGCCAACCTTAATGGCCGGCATTAACCAGACTATCATGCTGTCCTTGTCGATGGTCGTCATCGCTTCGATGATCGGTGCCCAAGGTATCGGTGCCGAGGTCTACCGGGCCGTAACTCAGCTGCAAATTGGTAAAGGGTTTGAAGCCGGCTTGGCTGTCGTCATCTTGGCGATTGTCCTCGACCGCTTTACACAAAATATATTTAAATCGAAAAAAAGGGGTGCTTAATTTGAAGAAACAGAAGTTTTGGTTGCTACTGAGCTTGGCTGCTATCCTCGTCCTGTCTGCTTGCGGACAGGGAGGAAACGGCGGTACGGATGGAACGACGGACAATGGGGCTGACGGCGGTTCTACTGCTTCCCTCGGCGAACAAGTGAAACATGAAATCATCGGTATTGATCCAGGTGCGGGTATCATGAAAGCCACGGCTGCTGCTATTGAAGAATATGGATTGACCGACTGGACACTGGTCGAAGGCTCCGGTGCTGCCATGACGGCAACCCTCAACAAAGCCATCAAAAACGAGGATCCCATCATTATTACCGGTTGGACTCCACACTGGATGTTTGCCAAGTATGACCTGAAATACCTGGAAGATCCGAAGAAGGTATATGGTGAAGCGGAAGAAATTCACACCGTTGTCCGTCTTGGACTGAAAGAAGATCATCCGGAAGCCTACAAGTTCCTCAGTAATTTCAAATGGACATCCGATGATATGGGTCAGATTATGACGGCGATTCAAGAAGGGCAAGATCCTGAAGCTGCCGCTAAGGAATGGGCAGACAGCAATGCGGAGAAAGTCGATGCCTGGCTCGAAGGCGTTCAGCCGGTTGACGGCAAAAGCTTCAAATTCAGTTATGTGGCCTGGGATTCCGAGATCGCCAGCACCAATCTGCTGAAAGTGATCATGGAAGACAAGCTCGGATACAAAGTTGACGCGCTTCAAGTCGAAGCAGGCCCGATGTGGACCGGCGTTGCCAACGGCGACGTGGATGCAACTGTAGCCGCTTGGCTGCCATTAACGCATGCCGACTACTGGGATAAGTTCAAGGACCAAGTCGAAGACCTTGGCGCTAACATGGAAGGCGTAAAAACCGGACTGGTGGTTCCATCCTACGTGGAAGCAAATTCGATTGAAGATTTGAAATAAAATAATGGTTAAAGCCATCCTGTAGTATATGGGGTGGCTTTTCTTTTTTAGTGATCAAGATTAGTCGGCCTGGTCTTGGGAGGATGTATCCGTTCCGGTCGCTGTTGAAACCAGGAAAACAGGATGATATTTTTGCGGTATTTTCCCGGTTCCAATGGCGAACGCCAGGTCTCCTCCACCGATACATCCTCTTTTTTTTCTGGGGTTCGGCCTCCAATCTTTCCCACAAAGAGAGCCATCCCTCTTCTCAGGGATGGCTTTTCGGGGGCTGGACGGGGAGGGGCTAAGCTGACCCGTTCAACATGGTCAGCTAGCCAGATTTATGGCCGGGCATGCTGTGAATCCCCTTTTGGTCTCACGGGCTTCCCGGCTTGGAGGGACAGCTGGTGCCCCGGTGCCGTCCCGCTTGATCAAGATTAGTCGGCCTCTGTTCTAAGGAGGATGTATCCGCTCCGGTCGCTGTTGAAACCAGGAAAACAGGATGATATTTTTTGCGGTATTTTCCCGGTT
>NZ_JBHDJG010000001.1:0-216452 GCF_043195395.1 Paenibacillus ilasis | reverse complement strand
TTCCCGGTTTCAAAGGCGAACGCCAGGTCTCCTCCACCGATACATCCTCTTTTTTTTCTGGGGTTCGGCCTCCAATCTTTCCCACAAAGAGAGCCATCCCTCTTCTCAGGGATGGCTTTTCGGGGGCTGGACGGGGAGGGGCTAAGCTGACCCGTTCAACATGGTCAGCTAGCCAGATTTATGGCCGGGCATGCTGTGAATCCCCTTTTGGTCTCACGGGCTTCCCGGCTTGGAGGGACAGCTGGTGCCCCGGTGCCGTCCCGCTTAATCAAGATTGTCGGCCTCTGTTCTAGGGAGGATGTATCCGCTCCGGTCGCTGTTGAAACCAGGAAAACAGGATGATATTTTTGCGGTATTTTCCCGGTTTCAAAGGCGAACGCCAGGTCTCCTCCACCGATACATCCTCTTTTCTTGGGCTCGGCCTCCAATCTTTCCACCCACGAAAAGAATGCCATCCCTTTCGTCTGGGATGGATTTTTGGGGGCTGGGCGGGGGAGAGGCTTAGCTGACCCGTTCGACACGGTCAGCGTGCTGGCCTATGGCCGCACAAGCTGTAAAGTCCCCTTGGAACTCACAGGCTTGCCAGCTCAAATTGAGGGGCTGTTGGTGCCCAGAACAGCCCCTCTTAATCATCCCTGTCGGCCTCCTCTCCTCCACCCGGATTGCCGGACAAGCTGTGAATCCCTTTGGGACTCACAGGCTTGCCGGCTTGGCTTCTTCGTCTCGTGTTGCAGCTCTCCTATCATCTCTGACAAATAACGCGCCGCAGGCCCTCTAAAGCGCAGCCGAGCCACTTACACGAAAAAAAGATCATGCCCACATCTATGAGCATGATCTTTTTTCTACTATATAAACACTACTCTTTTATCGTAACCGTCACGGGAGAGTATTCGGCAATCACGGTTTGTCCATGCACGGATACGCTGCCCTGCGGCGTAAGGTCTTTTTCGGTCATGATGCCCAAGGCGATGGTGAATTTGTTGAACTTGATCGGGATGTTCTTCTCCCGGCGGATCTCTTCACCGTTCACATAGAAGATGGCTTCGTCATCAGCACGGTTATACGTGATTTTGTACGTGTTGAATTCCCGCGGTGTGAAGTGTGTATCTTCCTCTTTGAAAATGCAGAAGTAACGAGTCTTGTCCGATTCCGGCACCTGCACGCCCGGAAACGGCAGGACGGCATACACGCTGGCGTATTTGTCATTCGAAGCAAAAAAGTCCAGTGCTGCGCCCGTACTGAAATCCAGCAGGTTCAAAGATACGTAGCCGTCATACAGATCGCCGGGAACCGTACCTTGGGTGCGTGCCCGAATTTGAAGCTCGAAGGTCACCTCGCCGGATTCCGGCACTTCCACCTCTTCATTGGAGTAGTACATATGCTTGGCATTATCAAGAATTTGGATTTGATCATTCTGGCGGGTGAGCGGCGCGCGCACGTACAGGATGCCGTTGCGGACGATTACGACCGCATTCGGCTCGCGATATTCCCAGAATGAACCGTCCGGCAGCGGGAAACCGCCGATCTTCCAAGTCCCGCTCTCGGACAGGATAGAGTGAAAATCACCAAAAACGCGTTGTTGTTCCATCTAATTCCCCTTCTTCCTTACAAAGTCTGAATGATTCCCTGGATAATCAATGATAGGATCAGCACGCCGCCGCAGCGCATAGTGGTCATCGTTGACGCACCCATCAGCGGTAAATACGCTTCGGAACGATTGCTGTCCTTCAGTCTTCCATAGACAAGATACAACGGAATAATCGTAAGCAGTGCAATCAATGCGTAAGGCGGGAGCGCCCCGGCCAACACGCAGGCTATCAAGGATAAGCAGGCCAACAGCAGCAGGACCCGCGAGAAGCTCAGCGCTCTTTTTTCACCCCATACCACAACCAAGGTCTTCTTCCCGGCCTGACGGTCTGCCTGCCAATGCAAAAAGTGATGATTGAACAAAATCAGCGTTGTCAGAAGCCCGATAGGCAGTGACAGCAGCAGCGCCCGGACATCCATATGTGAGGTTTGAACGTAGTATGCGCCCATCACCGGCAAAATACCAAAGGATAGCAAAATCGCAATCTCGCTGAAACCTTTGCCGCGATATCCGAATTGAATCGGCGGTGCGACATAGAAATAAGCGATCAACCCGCCAAGTCCGCCGAAGACGAAAGCCCACCAGCCACTGATCAAACTAAGGATAATTCCGCTCAGCGCAGCAATCCCGAACAGCGTCCAGGTAACGATCTCGAATTTACGGAGCGACCAGACGCCCTTCGTCAGAAAACCGGAGTTCGTGGAGATCGCATCCACATGCTCCTGTGCTTCCGTATCCGTTCCATTCTTATAATCCCACAAATCGTTCACCATATTGGAGAACAGATGGGCAGCGCCGCTCCCGATCAAGGTCAATAAAAAAAGGCCTATATGAAATTCACCTGTCCATACATAAGCCCCGAGTGCTCCCAAAGCAACCGGAATCAGCATAACGGGAATCACTTTGATTCGGGAAGCTTTTTTAAACTGTTCAAGGGCATCCACTTTGGTTATGCTCCTTTCTATAATACAGAATAGAACGCCTGCAGACAGCTACAGACGTTAACGTTGTGAAACATGGAACTTGTTTAAATAAGAATATCATAATTGTCGAACTTTGTAATCCGTTTGTTAGAACTTGGCTATGCAGCCATTATACCGATGAGCGTTCGATCAGCTTGAAGGCAAGCTCCTTGCGAATCGGCTCTTTCTGCTCCCCTTGAATATGCGCATACAACATCTTGAAGGCCTCGGAACCCATATCAAACAGTCGGTTATCAATCGTGGTGAGACCCAGCATTTTGCCGATCGGCTGGTTATCGAAACCGATGACCGCGAGCTCTTGCGGAATGGAGAGTCCTCTCTTCTCGGCTTCATAGATCAAACCGGCGGCCACATGGTCACCCGTTACCAATAAACTGCTTGGGCGTTCCTCCATAGCAGACAGCCGATCCATAATCGCCGCACCGTCTTCCAGATCGATACAACCATCCAAAATCCATTCCTGGCGGTAAGGCTCTCCAATCTCCTTAAGCACTTCTTCATATGCCACTTGGCGTGCTCTCGTGCTCGGACTGTCCAGTCTTCCCACCGTGAAGCCGATGCGTCGATGTCCCCGCTCTATCAAATATTGCATGGCACTGCGAAATGCCTCCGCATGGTTTATATATATGGAAGAAAATAATCGTTCGCCCGCATCCTGACAGCATACAATCGGTCCATAAGCGCAATAGGCTTCGATCTGTTTCGGAGTCACGGCCGACGATAAAATAATGATGCCGTCAATCTCCCGGTTACGCAGCATCTCCAGCACTTCCACTTCCTTATCCGGCACATAACCGGTTTGGCACAGGACCAGGCGATAGCTAGCGGCAAGCGCTTCTTGGCCGGCTCCCTCCATCAGCAAGGAGAAGTAGGCATGATTAATAAACGGCAGCATGATGGCAATATTCATTGTTTTACCTGTAATCAGATGAACTGCATTCATATTCCGGGCGTATTTCAGCTGTTTCATGGTATCCAACACGCGTGTCCGCTTATCTTCTCTGACATAAGGGTGGTTATTCAGTACCCGGGATACCGTCGATACCGACACGCCTGCAAGCTTGGCAATCTCTTTAATATTAGCCACAATCCATCAAGCCCCCTTCATCCACTGGTTCCTTCCTGATACTATCATGAATGCTTTCCCTATTCAAAGGGAGGCAACCCGGCAGCAGAAGGCTAATGTCAGCGTGTACGCAATACCTATGTCATCCTTTTTTTTGGTACGATTAATCTATCATCCCTACGGAGGTATCGGCATGTCTAAACTGTTCAAGATACTTGGCGTTATATGGCTCATCGGCGGTTTTATCGGAGGAGTCATCGTTCATATCATAATGGAAGGCAATTGGTTAACCGGTATCGCTTGGCTGATTAGCGGCGCTATCTCAGGCGCGCTGTTCTATACGGTAGGTGAAATCCATGAAATCGTGTGGGAAAATAATGCCCTGCTCCGGGAAGTACTGCACCGTCTTCCTGAGCAGCCTGGCGACAAAAAACCGCCCCTTGGAAATTCCAGGGCTAATCTCAGCGCACTGAAGAATTATAAGATGAACGCTAAAGATGAACAACGATAAAAAGAGACTTGATCTGGTATGCTTTTCATACTTTACACTGAGGTTGGGTGGAAACCTTCATTCATTGTCAGCGTGACCGTAAGGGCGTGATGGCAAGGGCAAGGCTTCTGCCTTTTTATCATGATTCGCGAAACTTGGACCTTGTCCATTACGTTATCCTTGTCAAAAGGAGCTGATGGATAATGGAGACGTTTGGCAGAGGCTGCCTGTACATTATTATTGGCATGGTTGGATTGTTACTGCTTGCCGTACTATTGGGGACGACGATTACGCTCCCTTGGTTTATCTTCATTCCGCTTATCATTATCGCCTTTGCTGTAGCTGCATCCAAGAGCAAGCACAAGGATGATGATTAAGTGAAACCGCGGGTAAGTCGCCGGATGCTAGAGAGGTTGTTAACGCGTTGTTTTCTGATCCATATGCGAGTTAGACCGATCAGCCCGATGATCTAGCCACTGTACACCAAAAAGACTCCCTTGAAGGGAGTCTTTATCATTCCAGATGATTCCGATCACTCTTTATCTTATCGATTTATTTCGAGATATTCTTAAATGCCTCTGTTTGCTGCTTAATGCCAACCTCCGTGGCAAATCGTTCGATGCTGGATGCTCCGAAGAATCCTTCCACGCCCTTGGTTCTGGACAATACATATGCCGCATCCTCAGGTTCGGCAATGGGACCGCCATGGCACAGTATCATAATGTCCGGGTTGACGGCTTTACCGGCATCACAGATTGCCTGAATCTTTTCAACGCAATCATCAAGTGTCAATGCGGTTTTCGCACCTATGGTGCCTTTCGTGGTAAGACCCATATGAGCAACCAGGACATCGGCTCCGGCTTCGGCCATCTTCTTCGCCTGATCGACGTCAAACACATACGGCGTTGTCACCAAATCCAACTCATGCGCCTTCCGGATCATCTCGACCTCAAGATCATAACCCATCCCCGTCTCTTCCAGATTCGCCCGGAATACGCCGTCAATCAAGCCCACCGTCGGAAAGTTCTGCACACCCGCAAAGCCTTGCTCCTTCAGCTGCTTCAGAAAAATATCCATGATCCGGAACGGATCCGTGCCGCAAACACCTGCCAACACCGGCGTATGCTTCACGACCGGCAGTACCTCATTCCCCATATCCACCACAATCTGGTTCGCATCTCCGTACGCCATCAATCCGGCGAGCGAGCCGCGCCCAGCCATCCGGTAACGGCCCGAATTGTATATAATGATCAGATCTACGCCACCGGCTTCGGCGCTCTTGGCCGATATGCCCGTTCCTGCTCCCGCGCCCAATAGTACTTTACCGGCTGCTACCTCCGATTTTAATTTCGCCAACACTTCCGCTCTTGTTGTCATTGCCATGATCTTTTCCTCCTTCAGTGTGATGCTTAATTGTGTTGCCTGTGCCAAACTCACTGCTGTTTCATCAGTTCCATCAGCTTATCGGCCGCAGCCACGGCAAAGGCTTGATCATTAATGTCCGTATTCATTTCGATCAACTCAACGGTTTTACGGTCTATGCGTTGTCTTAACGTATCAAACAGCTTCTCATCCTCTTCCGGTCCATGGAATGCTTCACCTTCTACATCGAGCATCGATACGCCCTTCAATGGGAGCATAAGCACCGTAGGACCTTGCGAACCATTCAGCTTCTCTGCCATCTTCTCGCCAAGCTGCCGGTTCTCCTCCACCGTGGTCCTCATCAGCGTAACCGAGGGGTTATGCTTGTACAGATTCCGTTCCCGAAAAGCCTCCGGCACGGTATCATAAGGGCCAAAGTTGACCATATCCAGCGCTCCCGTAGATACGACCTGCGGCACCTTGCAGCGACCGGCTGCTTCCAGCCGATGCGGACCAGCTGCCAAAACGCCGCCCACCAGCTCATCGCACCATTCCGTTGTCGTCAAATCCAGCACACCGTCTATATATCCGGCCTCAATGAGGCTTTCCATCGTTTGCCCGCCCGTACCTGTTGCGTGAAATACAAGCACTTCGTACCCGTGCGACTCCAGATGCGCCCTGGCATAATCGATGCAAGGGGTCGTGACCCCAAACATCGTTGCTGCAACCAGCGGCTTCTTATCCATCGGGGGCGCCGATTCGAACTGAACCATACCGGCAATCGCATGCGCCGCGTTCGTAAATATTTTGGTTGAAAACGAGTTCAGTCCGGATACATCCACGATGGACGGGAACATGATGATATCACTTGTCCCCACATAAGGAGCCGTATTGCCGGATGCGACCGTGGACACCATCAGTTTCGGAACGCCGATCGGCAATGCCCTCATGCCGGCTGTGACGATCGAAGTACCTCCAGTACCTCCGAATGACAGCATGGCGTCGAATTTGCCCTCTGCATACAGCTTTGGTACGATTTTTTCCATTCCTTGAGCCAATACCTCAGTCCCTGCGGAACGGTCCTTCCGAGCCGCGATCTCGCGTATATCCACACCAGCTGCCGCTGCAACCTCGATGTTGGATACATCCGGCGTGAACATCGGCTCGAACACACCGCTATGAATCGTAAACGTCTTTAATCCCAAGCCCTCGATAACGGATTTAACGTATGAAAACTCGGCACCCTTCGAATCAAATGTCCCCGCAATAGCTACCGTCTTCACCGTGCAGACCTCCTCCAAATCTCATCTCAGGATCGCTTGCACCCGTCCTGACAGGTCCGGCATAGGATCCCTACAAGACCATAATACAGCGCTTTCAAATAAAAAGGATCGTATCGATGTACGATCTTTATGTATATTTGTCTTTCATATGCTGACGATAGGATTGGGGGGAAGTTCCCGCGTATTTTTTGAAGGTTTTGCTGAAATGAACATAGTCAGGGTAGCCTACCAGCTCCGCTATTCTGCCCAGAGACAGCTTGCTGCGCTTCATGATTTCCTGCGCTTTGTGAATCCTGTATTTGGCTATATATTCCGGAAAGCTGCATCCCACTTCCCTGTTAAAAAGTGCGCTCAGATGCGTTCGTGAAACATGAATTCGCTCTGCCAGCTCGGTCATTGAAATCGGGCCCGCGTAATTCTCGGCAACATACTCCCTTACAAAAGCAACATAATCCATCGGCTCTTCGAGCCGCGTCAGCTTCTCCATCAGCTGCCGATCCTGCTCCAGATGGCCCGTTGCCTTAAAACGAAACGTTGCATCCACAATGGCTTCTTCCGTCGGCGTTCGTTCAAAGCTCGAGCCACCCACGTAGCCCATGGCTGACGTGTTGTCATACATATACTGAACATCGATCGGCGTATGGACCGGACCGCCATACACCAGCTTGATCGGCCGCCTGCCCGAGTCGTCACATACTTCAAATATGTCTCTTGCGATTTCCGCCCCCTTCTCCAGCGACCATGCTTTCGTGGTTCCCATCAACCCACCTGCCGTGACGCCCAAATGGGCGCAGATGATATCGGCTCCCGCATCCAGCATCCACTTCGTCTGCTCCGGAGTAAAAACAAAAGCCATCGTAAACATATCTTGCTCATGAGCGGCCCGGACGGCCTCCACCTCCTGCAGATAGGTGATGCCCTCTTCCTCCAAGGCTTCACGGAACTGTCCATCAATCAGTCCCACGGTCGGATAGTTGATAATGCCGGCAAAACCGCTGCCGCGGATGATTGCCAAGTAATCGGGAAGCTGAATGGTTGGATCTGTCCCGCATATGCCGAAGATTACCGGTATGTCACGGACCACCGACAGAATCTCCCGCGAGCCGAATTCCATCACCATTTCATTGCAGTTCGCATAGGGCATGAAACCCGCCAAGGAGCCGAGCCCCATCTGCCGAAATCGGCCCGAATTCAGGGCCAGTATCAGATCGGCACCGCCCCTAACCGCATATTTTGCCGAGATTCCTGCCCCTGCCGCAACGCCAATCAATCGCTCCTGCGTCTGTATTCCTTTATGTAATCGGTCTAAAATTTGTTCTCTGGTCGTTATCAAAGCTATTGGTCCCCTTATCTTCAATCTGACCGTCATGTATCATCGTTTCCTTATATCGCTAAACCTATTATAAATGAATATCAATAGAGACGTTTAGTGTAACTGTCCTGCATTCCTCGGGTAACGGACTCCTCCGTCACGCTATCCTGATTCACATGATCCGCTATGATCTTGGACGGATTCGGCAGCTGTTCGCTTGGTATCCATGAATCGGGATTCCATGCTTGCGAACGCATGAAAGCTTTTGCGCAGTGGATGTAGCATTCTTCGACCCGTACCCCGATGCCAAGCCATGGCCGTTTGCCCTGTACGCTGAGCTGATCCAAAATGTCTTCGTCCCTAACCAAGACGGCGCTGCCGTTGACACGCAAGGTCTCTTTCAAACCCGGTATGACAAACACGAGGCCGACTTTCGGGTTGGACAAGATATTCCGCAGCGAATCAAACCGTCGATTGCCCGGCCGTTCCGGAATGACCAAACAGGATTCATCCATCACATGCACAAAGCCCGCCGCATCTCCCCTGGGCGAAACATCGCAGTAACCGGATGCGTCCGAAGTAGCCATAAATAGCAACGAACTCTTGGAAATGAAGTCTTTACAATGATGATCCAATCGATCAATCGCTTTATGTTTGACCACGTGATTGGACTCGCCGAACAGGTCGCGAAGCTCCTCCTCCGATGTAATGACGGACTGAAAAGGACTTTTTGTCATCATAATCACCCTCCTATTAACTACCTCTTATACCTCTGTTATAACATTCTTTTCCGCTTTTCACTGTAACGAAAAGAAGCTCCCCGCAAGTTTAACAAACCTACGAGAAGCTTCCTCCATTCTTATAAGAAGATAAGCAGCAATATGCCAACAATAAAGCAATAATAAGCGAAATATTTCAGATTCCCGCGCGCCATGATATTCATGAACCATTTCATCGCAAAATAGGTACAGATCAGTGTTGCGATAAATGCGATCAGATAGGGAATGAACAGCGATGAAAAATCGGGATCCGATGCGATATCCGACACGCCCAGCACCATGCCTCCGAGGCTTATCGGGATGTACAGCATAAAGGAAAACCGAAGCGCCGTCTCCTGCTTCATCCCCACAGCGATTGACGTAATGACGGTCGAACCGGATCGGCTGATACCCGGGATCAGCGCAACCGCCTGGGCCAAACCTACGATAATTGCGTCCTTGAATGACAGGTCATTGTCCAGCTTGCGGCCGCGAAGGTTCCGAATCAGCCAAAGGGCGACCCCCGTAAACAGCAGCGCAATGCCAACCGTACGTACGGAAGCGAATATTTCTTCAATCTGATCTTTAAACAACAGACCAATAATGACGGCCGGAATAGTACCTACAATAATATACAGAATGAACATGAAGTCGGACTTATACTCCGGTTTTCGTGTGCGTAAATAACTTAGGCCGTTCACGATCAATCTCTGCAAATCCTTGCGATAGATAAACGCAATCGCAATCAATGAGGCCGCATTAGTCAGCATTTCGAACGACAGCCCATTCTGCTCCATGCCCATAAGTCTCTGGGCGACAATCAAATGACCGCTGGAGGATACCGGAATCGGCTCCGTCACCCCTTGCACAATCCCCAGCAGCAGGTACTTCAACCACAAGATGAAATCTTCCATTACTCTCCTACTCTCTTTACAACATTGATATGGCTTATAAAAAATACTAGTCTATCATAGCCCAAAAAAATAGCAACAATCAAACCACGCGCGGCCAAAAAAGGTATGTAAACAAGAGAAGCCCCTCTAACCACGGAATTAGAGGGGCTCCTAATCTATTGTTAAGAGGTGATTCCATCATAAGATATGTAGCTTAATGAAACCTTAAAGCTTCATTAGAGGGACATAAAAAGTGGTGAGTACCCCATTGATCACTGTGGTCACACATCGGTGCGGCTTATCCTTCACATCATCAGGATGAATATGATACTGGAATTCATTTACCTGATCCTGCAAATCGTCCAGATGGGAATCGCTAAAGAGCTCTACCTTCAATGTTTTTAAGCATGTAAGCACCCCCATTTCAAACTTCGACATAAAACGGGAGTTTCCCTGTTGGAGTTAAGTACACGGACATTTCATACCATAACATAAACTGATCTTTTATCGTCTGTTTTCCTCATACACAGGCAAGCGGAACCTAAATTATGGTATATTGTTGGAGTCGACGTTCGATTTTAATGGAATTATCATATAAACTTTTTGGTGGTGGAACAGAATTATGCAAGTCCAACGCAAACGAATCATCGGGATGACTGCCATACTGATGTTACTTTCAGCCGTTCTCTTCTACGCCATAATCTATGTGATGGAACGCCCAGGTGGACTATCCGATCGACGCATGTCACGAGCGCTGGAGCTTAACAGTATCCTTCATATCCCCCTCGGGAAGACCCCGGATAACGCGGTTGAACAGTTTAGAGGCCCATCGTCCATGTATGTCATTCACCGAGAACCCGTGAGAGGAGGTACTCTGTTATTTATGAAACGGCCTTACCAAGCGGGAAGCCATCATTTGCAGGTAGAATATGTACGAAAAACATGGATCGGTTGGAAATGGGTTTGGGGCGGCGGTTATGGAATCGGCGAATCTTCACAATCCGTAACGGCGTTAAATTACATGGGCCTTCCTGAATTAGACCATATCTCTACCCCTTTTCCCATGGTGTTCGGGGATATCCTGGACCCCTCGATAAAAAAAGTAAAAGTCAAGATCAGGGGCGAAGGTAGTTTTAACGCTAAACTGACTTCAGCTGAACCTGGAAGAATGATCTGGTTCGTGTTTGTGCCGTCGCCAGCTTCCATACCTTTTGATATTGAGGGTTATAATGAAGAAGGGACTCTCATCGCTCGCAAAACGATAACCGATCCGCGAGACAGCGGCTCGGTCCATTTAGAAATGGATTTGAAGTTAATCCGGTAAAATGAAGGGTGAAAGTTCTACAATTGCACCTTTTGCCGACTCGTCCGAGTCTGGCTGCAAATCCTCTTTAGGCACAGATGCACGAACCACCAGCACGTTGGCCGAAATGATGCTTCCCTTATATTGTGCATAGATCTTGGTTATTCCCCGCTTATGTCCGATCAGGTTTCCTTCCTCATCCACCTCGGCTATATCCGGATGATCACTGGTGAATGTGGTTTGCCTTGTGATGTCGATTTCGTTTTGGTTGATATAGTTACGCAATATGACCCTCAAGTCAAGCATCGTGCCTTCCGCAAGCGAATACTCGTAAGAATCGAGTTTGATATAGCCAGAGACAGGATCGAATTCGTCCGTGTCTTCCGGGAACACGGTAACGTTCAATCTGGCCGCGAAACCTTCATATGTTGCTTCGACATAGGTGCTCCCCGGCTCATGCCCCGTAATCCGGCCCAAGGCGTCGATTTCCACGATGGCGCTGTCCGCCGACACATAATCAGCGGTGCTGGACAAATCGCTCTTTGTGCCGTCGGAATAAACCGCTTGAAGCACGGTGGAGACGTTTGTACCTGCTTTCAATTGCTTATCCTTTTCCGTAAACGAGATGCCCGTCAGCGTACGTTCGTCAGGCGGTATGTTCACTAAAGGCGACAGCTTCATCAGCTGGAACTTAGTCACGTCCCCCCGCTTAACGGTTCCCGGAAAAATAAATCCGCCATCAGGAGTTACCGCTGCACTTCCGACGTTGTTGATGGGAGGGCCCTTAAATAATTCCCTACTGATCAACTCGCCGTTCCCATCGACGCTCAGCACATCATATTGATTTTTGTAATCCAGACTGTTTTGAGAAATATGTTGTCCCAGCATGGCATAGCCGTCTTTGGTGCGGACAAGACGTTTGAAGTATTCGGAATTCGTCCCGTCTCGATATGTTTTTTCCCATTGTACCTGTCCGTTCAGGTCCGTCTTGGTCAGTACGTTCACATGATTACGGTTGACCCTTTTTCCACTGCCAATGACATAACCACCATCTTCCGAAGCCGTCATGGAAAATGCAGACCATCTGCTATCCTGCTCTTTGAATTGTTTCGACCAGACCTCTTTGCCTTGATCATCGATTTTGACCATCAGCATCGCATCCAGGTCTCCCGATTCATATTCCGCCCGGCCTACGCTGCCAACGGCCATATACCCTCCGTCATTGGCCGGAATCATATCGTTGAACGCCACGCTGTCCGCGTAATTGTATGTGTTATACCACAACGTGTTGCCGTTTTTATCAATCTTTAAAATATAGGCTTTTTCATAGGCAACCCAGCCTACGGACCCACTCCCGGCTATAAAAAAATCGCCGTCCTCCGTTTCGACAATTGCAGTCGGGGTACTATGAATTGTATCATCCTGTACCTTCTCCCATAATACATTGCCCGATGAATCCAGTCTGATTATATACAGCTGACCAACAATCGGTACGTCTTCTGAATTCGTGTTACCGGCTACGAGATATCCGCCGTCCTTCGTCTCAATGACCCGGTATGCCATACTATTCGTAGTAGGATACATAGGCTTCTGTTCCCATTCAACCTGGCCCTCTGCATCAAGCTTTAAAATGTAAGCCTTTTGATACTTTCCAGCCTCGAAGATACCTCCAACGGCTATATAGCCGCCATCAGAAGTCGGGATCACTTCATTCCCTGCGGAGTTACTCCCGTAATCCCTGGACCATTCGACAGTTGACTGCACCGAATCGGCAGCCGCGTGGCTAAATCCGGGCATTAACCCAAACATCAGCAGCAATCCGGCAAAACACGCAATCCATAATCGTGAATATTTTCTAGACACAATCCTACCCCCATTAGCAAATGATATTTGTCAATATTTTCAATTCCCTATTATTATTCATTCGATCCTCTGGAATTGGTATCCAACAAACTTCATAATTCTCTGATGCAATGGGGCTGTTTTCCATATATGGATAAACATAAGAAATCAGGACACTTTCACTATTCGGAAGGCAAAAGTAAACCTTTCGGTTTACGAATTGCCCGGGTATCGGACAAGGATTAGGCGGTCACTATTCTTAAGTCCTAAAAAAGGATTATTAAGGTTTATTATGGGCACCATAATGTCGGTACCTGCCCATACATTTTAATACTGAAAGGAGGTCAACAACTTTGAAGAAAATCTGTATGTCTTTTCTTGCTGCGTTGAGCATTGCTTTAATGCTGGTTGTCCCTGTTTCCGCCGAAAACAATAACATGAATGCAAACGACATGAACACAAACAACGTAAACGCAAGAAGCTATAACACCAACGCAGCAAACAATGATAATGACACAGACTGGGGTTGGCTTGGATTAATCGGCTTAGCCGGTCTTGTTGGTCTAAGACGCCGTACCCCGGAGCGCCATTAATTAAAGCGAAGAACCGAGGAAACGAAGGTAAAGTCCTGCTCAATTAGAGCAGGACTTTTTTTCTCTGTAGTTCCCTTTATCTCTCATAACATTTACTCCCCATTCTCCATGTTCACTTCTCTTTACTGAAACCTCCATTTTGTCACTGCGTATGTATCATCAAGGGGCTGATTTACATGTTTTGGATTTTTTTGGGAGTCGTTATCATTATACTTTGCCGATATAACTTCAAAAATCCGGATTCCGATTGGGTTCGATGGGGGAAAAAATTACCGGACGACTACGAACAGGATGATCATGATTTATTAAAAACCCAGGTTGGTGCATCAATAGGTGGATTTTTTGGTGGTATATTGATTCTAATGGGGCTATCGACTCTGGTGCAGGGAGGTAACGCTATGCCATGGGGCACACTTTTTCTTTTTGCTATCGTCTTAATAGGCATTGGCATTCTTGCCAGAAAGTATCCGACATTCGGATGGAGAATGAATGAGGGATGGAAAGTCAAAGGAGATTCTGAACCAAGCGATACTTACATTGATTTAGTGAAATTCGGTGGATTAATTTCCATTTGCTTGGGATCGATATTTTTTGTGCTTGGAATGATGACTTTATTGCTTTGATATTTAATGCAGCGATCTTATCCGCCTTTTTCGCTTGGAACCGAGTCATAACGGATTCAAAGTCAGATTATACCCTTAAGCGTTGTTTACCCGGATAGAGGAACGCGAGATGGAGGACGTTGTCGGTAAACTGAAGGATAGCATGTATGACATGTACACGTGTTCAAATAAATTATAGTAAGTTTTACCCCCCTTTGATATACTGACATTATTACTTTAGTCATGGGTGCGTGATCAGTCAAATGTGGGATAAAGAACTGAAAATAGCCATACAGAAGAAGCAAAATGTGACGATATACCTTATTGATGGCGCAGTATTACAAGGCATACCTGATGCTTGTACAGATCGCTTAGAGATGCGGAGTGTTTATGGGCCAGTCTGGGTACCATTCGAGGAAATAAAACATGTGAGTCGATTAATACGACTAGACGTAGAAAAGAAACTACTTGGGCATAGCTAGTAGTTTCTTTTTGCTATCTATAAATGAAATGTACTTGGGTACCCCTCCAAATAGTTACCTCCCCAGCTTCCTGCTCCTCGATTGTCAGATGGATATATGATAGGCCAGCAGGGATTTTCTTACCGATGCCTTCAGTTATTCTTTTTTAAGGATAGTCAAGTTGGCATATATTTGTAAATCACTTCTCAGTAATTGTCGCTGTCTTGGTTCTATTATCCCAAGATAATTCATCCCCTCATATATACATCTATACATTGTGGCTTTATACAAGAAAAGAGACCCCGAGAGGTCTCTTTTTCATTGATATGACAGGCTTTTGGGGCCTTACTTACATCATGCCGCCCATTCCACCCATGCCGCCCATGTCAGGCATAGCTGGTTTTTCTGGTTCTGGCTTGTCAGCGATAACCGCTTCAGTTGTCAGGAACATAGCCGCAACGGAAGCTGCGTTTTGAAGAGCGGAACGCGTTACTTTCGCAGGGTCAACGATACCTGCTTCGAACATGTTCACCCAAGTGTCTGTAGCGGCGTTGTAGCCGATACCGATCTCTTCTTTTTTCAGACGCTCAACGATAACAGAACCTTCTTTACCAGCGTTTGCTGCAATCGTGCGGATTGGCTCTTCCAGAGCGCGCAGAACGATGTTCACGCCTGTTTTCTCGTCGCCTTCTACTTGCACACCAGCAACAGCGTTGTATACGTTAACGAGCGCTGTACCACCACCGGATACCATACCTTCTTCAACCGCAGCGCGGGTTGCGTTCAGGGCATCTTCGATGCGCAGTTTGCGTTCTTTCAATTCCGTTTCCGTAGCCGCGCCGACTTTGATAACCGCTACGCCGCCAGCCAATTTAGCCAGACGCTCTTGCAGTTTTTCTTTGTCGAAATCGGAAGTGGTCTCTTCCAATTGGTTGCGGATTTGCTTCACGCGAGCTTCGATGTCTTCTTTGTTGCCAGCACCATCCACGATGATGGTGTTCTCTTTGGTTACGCGCACTTGACGAGCAGTACCCAATTGATCGATGGAAGCTGTTTTCAGGTCGAGACCGAGCTCTTCCGTAATCACTTGGCCGCCAGTCAATGCAGCGATATCTTGCAGCATGGCTTTACGACGGTCACCGAAGCCAGGAGCTTTAACAGCGACAGCGTTAAACGTACCGCGCAGTTTGTTCACGATCAGCATCGCTTGCGCTTCGCCTTCGATGTCTTCCGCAATCAGAACGAGCGGTTTGCCTTGCTGTACGATTTTTTCAAGGATCGGCAGGATCTCTTGCGTGTTGGTTACTTTTTTATCAGTGATCAGGATGTATGGATTCTCAAGAACAGCTTCCATCTTATCCGTATCGGTAATCATGTATGGAGAGATGTAGCCGCGGTCGAATTGCATACCTTCTACAACTTCCAGCTCTGTCAAGAAGCCGCGGGATTCTTCAACGGTGATGACGCCGTCTTTGCCCACTTTATCCATAGCTTCTGCAATCAGTTGACCTACTTCTTCGTCAGCTGCGGATACGGAAGCGACTTGAGCGATTTCCTGGTGGTTTTTAACTTCTTTCGCGATGTTTTGAAGCTCAGCCACAGCTGCTTTAACCGCTTTGTCGATACCCTTACGGATGATCATTGGGTTAGCGCCAGCTGTTACGTTCTTCAGACCTTCACGGATCATAGCTTGTGCCAGAACCGTTGCTGTTGTTGTACCGTCACCGGCAACATCGTTGGTTTTGGTAGCTACTTCTTTAACAAGCTGAGCACCCATGTTCTCGAATGCATCTTCCAGCTCGATTTCTTTAGCGATGGTTACACCGTCATTCGTGATGAGCGGGCTTCCGAATTTCTTCTCAAGAACCACGTTACGGCCTTTCGGTCCGAGTGTTACTTTAACTGCATTTGCCAAAGCGTCTACACCGCGAAGCATTGCGCGACGGGCGTCTTCACTGAACTTAATGTCTTTTGCCATGGTATTACATACCTCCCTAGTGGATTATGAAATAGTGAACCAAAGATATATTCAGGCGTTCATTAGCCTAAGATCGCGTGGATGTCGCTTTCTTTCATAATCAAATATTCTTTACCTTCGTATTTGATTTCTGTTCCAGCGTATTTGGAGAAAATGACGCGGTCGCCTTCTTTAACTTCCAAAGGTACACGTGCGCCGTCTTTCAGGGAGCCACTGCCTACAGCAATAACTTTACCTTCTTGCGGCTTTTCTTTAGCAGAGTCAGGAAGTACAATCCCGAATGCCGTAGTTTCTTCTTGTTCGATCGGTTCTACCAATACGCGTTCACCTAAAGGTCTGATCATGAAAAAATAGCCTCCTTTAAATATGTTGTGATGCTTTTTTCAAAGCTTTATGTATTAGCACTCGACAACCCTCAGTGCTAACAACCAATTTTATGATACTCAAGTTGTCTTAAAATTTCAAGTCCTTTGCATGATTTTTTGATCATTTTTTTGCAATTGGGACTCTGATCGGGGTTGTCCCTAAACCCCCTTCTCCATTGTATCCATGGCCAGCCAAAATATGCCTGATTCGTAAGGTACAACTGTACGGCTGAAAACCAACTAACCCTCCCCTTTCGTCAAACCTTGAATAACTGCGGTCCGCCTGTACCCCATGCTGCAACCAGTGCGTTCCGAAACAAAGCATCCAGCCTTTGATCCAGATCCATATCTTGATGCTTCTTATCCTTGACCAGCAGCTCATATCCGTTCAATTTCTCTTCGATGAATGCGTTAATAATAGGAAGCTTCGGTTCAACATCCATCTCTTCACCCGAACGTTTGCGAAGAAGCAATTGATTGATCTCCTGTTTCAGTGCACTTCCCTGATCTAATAGGCGATCCGTAAGCAGCTCGAATTCCATGGGAGGCATCTCGTTATAGGTCTGAATCCAGTCGCATGCCAGAATCGGACGCAGTACGTAGAAATACTTTTTGATCTTAACGTCTCCCCCTTGCAAATACATCCGGTAATTGCCCTTGGCCATGTTCAGGTAGTGGTGCATGCAAGATTTAGGCGAGAAGGCAAGCGGTGATATGCTGCGGATTTGCTGGGCGATGCCAAGCGTCTCCTTATACTTGATGGGGGACTCCAACCACTCGAGCAGGGGAGGATTCGACTTACGAAAAAGCCCCAGTGCTTTTTTCAAATCCCAACCGCTCATATCCAGCCTGTCGCTGATCGGCCGCTCAATCACATCTCGCTTGTCGAATATGGATAAATACCAGTCCACGGGTCTGATGTAGATAAACCTTACGTCATAATCGCTGTCCATCGACGGGAAGCCCCAGGCCCTGCTGCCTGACTCGCAGGCATACAGGATAAGAACCCCTTCCTCCCGCTCAATCAGATCAAGTTCTTGCTGAATTGTCGATTTCATTTCCTGCGTTATATTCATATCCGAAATCTCTCCTTTACGTATGTGCCGTGTGATTTCCGATATTCTTATTGTCTTCCAAGCGTTCCTATTTCAACAGGGCGAAAGTATGGCGATAACAAAAGTTGTTACAATATCCTTCCTTTATGCGGTTCCATATCCTTGCTACAATAGTTACAGACAGGATCACGTACGATCTAATATATGATTTGAGGGAGGCGCCATGGCTCGGGAAAGCTTCGATAAAGAAATCCAGTTCCTTCGCATTCTGGCGCTGGCCGGAGGAGCATACAACCGGCAACAACTGGCCGATCGCCTTGGTATTTCGGTACATACCTATGATAAAACGCTCAGAAATTTAAAAAACATGATCGAAACCCTTCAGCCGCAGCTCTCAGACGAACAAAGCGCCACCTTGTCCGAGGGACTGCGCTATTCTTACCACGAAACCGCGGATCCGCTCCTGCTGCTGCTGTTCCGCGGCAAATCGCTTAAGGCCTCGGAAAGCTTAAGGCTGTCCATGATCCTCACCCAGCTGCAGCATCAGCAGTTAACCGCGAAAGAACTGATCGACCTATGCGGCGATCACTTCCCTGACGGGGAATCCCTCCCCGATGAGAAGACCATACGCGGGGATCTCAAATACCTGGAGGAAGTCGGAGTCATCGTGAAGACAGGTGCAGAACGGCCTTACCGGTATAAGGGAGCCCGTGATCTGATCGATTCATTGTCGGATGACGAGCTCCTTGATCTGTACGATTATGTCGACGTCATGTCGAACACGCAACTCCCATCCGTGCAGGGGTATATGCTGCGAGACAACTTAAAAAGGGCCTTGCGCAATCGTGACATCACTGCACACTCGGCCCCGGCCTATATTTATAAATATCATTACCCTTCACGCATATTGGATGAGGCGCATCTGCACACCATTTTTCAGGCCATCACCAAAAGAGCAAAGCTACGTTTCCTATATTTATCGCCCAAAAGCACTTCACGCTATGCTTCCCAAAATACGAATCCGCTGTTCCACAGGGAGTCTACAGGGCTTCGGGAAACGGTGCTGCCGCTGCGCGTAATCTATGACCATCAATACGGCCGTTGGTATCTGATCGGTCATAACGGCAGGCAAGGTCTCATGAAGTTTCGCATGGAGGGATTGACTCAGATCGAAGAAGGCGAAGCGGTTGAAGAGGAAGTCTTCCAACAGCGATTGGAGGAAGTACTGGCCGAATTCGAACACAGCTGGGTTACCGATACCGGTAGTCCCACCAAGGTCGTGGCCAGATTCTATAACCCGGAGGACAGCAAAGTGAACTTCGTCCTGAATCGAGTCAAGACACAGGGACAATGGGGGACTATTACCATGGAATCCGACGTTTCATTTCTATATGAAATCGAAGTGAACGGCACTAGTGAAATTAAGCCCTGGCTCCGGAGCTTTGGCTCCAGCTGCGAGGTGCTCAAGCCCCGCTCCCTTCGCCTGGAGTTCATCAAGGAATGGAAGGAGATTGCCGCTTATTATGAGCCAGAATCCGTTCGAGAAAATTTTTAATTATCAGATTATGACGCGACTTGAGGAAACCGACTCGATTGCCATAACGGCACAAGAACGGGGATGGCTCAAGATGATGCTGGTGCACCCTGAGGCAGCTAACGCCTTTACACCTAAAACCTTGAAGCGACTCGAACAAATCCTTCACATGGAGCATAGCGGTGCCGAGATGAAGGAGATTATCCTGGAGAAGGCCAAGGGACAAGAACGAAGCGTATACCATCCCCATCTTCGAACACTGCGAAGAATGATCATGCAGGATCAAGGCTTTCGCTTAAGCTACCGCACAAAGCTTGGAGAAACGCGCAGCAATCAGTCCGGCTTCCCGTACAAATTAGAGTATTCCATGATCAAACGGGAATGGATGCTGATCTGGTACAGCAAGAACCGTAGAGGGCTTATGTACACGAAGCTCGAACATATTCTATATATCCAAGGGACTTCACTCCCGTCTTTTCGAATCGACCGCATTAAGGAACGGCTGCAGAAGCTGATAGAAAATCGGGAGAAGCAAGCCCTCATTGAAATCCATCGACGATACCATGCGGAATTGTCACGGATCCTATACGCCTTCTCCTGTTTTGACAAAACCGTGCATTATGATGAAAAGTCCGACACCTACCGCATTAAGGTCTGTTATTTGGAGGATGAGTGCGACTTTCTGCTCTCCCGTATTCGCTTTCTCGGACTGCGGGTGAAAGTCGTGGAAGGAAGCACGCTGCAGGCCCGGATGCAAGAAACCGCAGCGCTGGCTCTGGGGAGATATGTTCAAGATGAAGGTTAAGACGTTATGAAATGTTTCCCTTGAAGAACGAGAACGGATGCAATGATGAAGTTGATTTCTACCCATTCGATCCTTGAACAAAAAAACAACCCGCAAACCATACTCCGTGGAGTGAGGTTATGCGGGTTGTTCTTATTCTCATGCGATCCTATTTTGCAAAACGATTATAATCTCTGTTAATCCTCTTCGTCTACCCGTACGTACCGGTTGTCCCGTTCCATATCCGCCTCTAATTGCTTGCGGTAGATCACGGAAGACAGGAACACGCTGAATTCGTAGAGAAGCAGCAGCGGAATCGTGACCAGGAAATCGGATATGAAGTCCGGCGGCGTAATGACAACCGCAATGAATACAAGAGCGAAATAAGCCACTTTGCGCATCTTACGAAGCCGCAGCGGGTTCAGAATGCGAATTCTCGTTAAGAACATCACCACAAGCGGCAGCTCAAACAGCAAAGCCAGCGGCAATACGAGATTGAACATAAAATTCAAATAATTTGTAATTCCGTACGTTTCCTGGAGCCCCATGCCCTGCGTAATCGCCGTCGTGAACGACAGTGTCATCGGAAACACGATGTAGTATCCGAATGCAATCCCCACGATGAACAGAAGAAATGCATAAGGCACATAACGAATGGCCGCTTTCTGCTCTTCTTTGCGAAGTCCCGGCTTAACGAACGCCCACAACTGATAGAAGATCAGCGGAACGGAAATGACGAGTGAGAAAATGGCAGCGATTTTCATGTAGATCCCGATACCATCCCAGAAGGAGAAGGCATGCAGTTCAAAGTTCTTGGCTTCTTCGGCCGCCGTCAAATAGTGATAGATCGGGTCCGCAACAAACAGCCCCCCGATCAGTCCTGCTACGAATACCACGAGCACGATTATAATTCGTTTGCGAAGCTCGCCCAAATGCTCCACAAGCGCCATATCTTTCACTTGCTCCGACATGTTAACCACCACCCTATATGTGACCCTGACAAAACAAAATCCCTCCCGAAGGAAGGGACTTCAAACCTTGCATTATTCCGGAAGACGCTTGTCTTCAACCTTGGTTGGTTCAGCAGCAACGGCTTGCTGGGGAGCCTCTTCTTTCTTCTTCGCCGGCGCATCGTCAGCAATAATCTCGCGGGCACCGTCCTTAAACTCCCGGAATGTTCTTCCGACCGCGCGTCCCAGTTCAGGAAGCTTGTTCGGTCCGAACAAGAGCAGCGCCAAAATGACGAGTAAAATAATACCCGGCACTCCAATTGTACTCATATCGATTCTCCTCCTCGTCCTGCTCAATGCCTTCAAAAGGACTTCAGGATGATCTAAATCCATCATGCCTTGCACTACAACAGGTGTTAACTAATGACCATAATCCGACTACAGCAGTTGAAACAAGCTCATATATCGCCATCATACCATAATGTAAATCACATATACAGTCTAGAAACGTGACAGATTATTTACATAATTATCTAATAGGATATCACTTAGAGCTGCTCGCGATACTGGCCCGTTACCATCAGCAGTGCCTCCGGAAGCTGATCCATGACCGCAGCCAGATTCTCGTGCACGCCTTTTGGCGAGCCCGGGAGATTGACAATCAAGGTGCGGCCGCGGACGCCGCATACGCCCCGAAACAGCATCGCGCTCCGATTCTTCTGCATGACGGTAGCGCGCATCGCTTCCACAATGCCGGGCACTTCGCGTTCGATGACCCGCTTGGTTGCCTCCGGGGTAACATCCCGGACCGCCAGCTCCGTTCCGCCTGTCGTGAGGACGAGATCCACTTGATAATAATCCGTCAGCTCGATCAATGCCGCGATAATTTCATCCGGCTCGTCCGGTACGATCCGGTATTCAATAATTTCTCCGCTCAGCTCTTCCTCCACCAATTCCCGGATCACTTGAGCGCTCGTATCCTCGCGTTCCCCCCGCGAACCTTTATCGCTCGCCGTCAGGATCGCCGTTTTCCACACCATCTGCCCTCTCTCCTTCCCACTCGTCCGATTCTCCTGTCTCTATTCAATGCTATGTTGTTTCTTGTATGTAATCCCCGCTCTTCCCACCGGTTTTGCTTACCAGGTAGGTAGGGCCGATGACCATGTCTTTTTGCAAGGCTTTGCACATGTCATAGACCGTCAGCGCAGCGGCGGAAGCTGCGGTCAAGGCTTCCATTTCAACGCCGGTTTTGCCTGTGGTCTTCACAGTCGTTTCTATATATAACTCATCTCTAGCATTATCGCTGAACTCCACATTCACGCCGGTCAACGGCAGCGGATGACACATCGGAATCCAGTTCGACGTATTCTTGGCAGCCATAATGGCCGCAACCTGTGCTACGGCGAGCACATCTCCTTTGCCGATCTTCCCCTCCTGGATGCGAATCAGCGTATCCGGATGCATACGGACCGTGGTCTTCGCTACCGCTGTCCGGGCCGTTACATCTTTATCACTAACATCCACCATGCGTGCTCTGCCTTGGCCATTAAAATGGCTCAATTCCATCTCTTATCCCTCCGCTGCAGTTCCGGCCTTCACGGTATGTCCCAGTTCCGTAACCAAACCGTCCAGTACCCTATCATGTTCTTCCATGGGAACATGCTCCAAGACCTGAACCTCGTAACCGATTCCCACCCACAAGGGCTTCACGATCTGACGAGAGTTGTCTTGTGCTCCCTGGTTAAGCCTGTCCGACAGCCGGTCATAATAACCGCCTCCGTACCCAAGCCTTCCGCCCTTTCTGTCAAACGCAAGCCCGGGTACCCAGATGATATCAGGTCCAGGGTGATTCCATTTCTCCGACCGCAACGGATCTGGTTCCGGAATGCCGTAGGCTCCGGGGATCAGTTCGTTCCATGCCTGAAGCTTATACAACTCCATCGAACGGTCTTGGGGCAAACTCCGCGGGACGATAACCTGAATCCCCTGCTTCCATGCCCATTCAACAAGCGGCCGGGAATCCAGTTCGGAGCGAAAGGGGACATAGATCATCATGCTCTGAAGTTGAAACCGATTCATGACCTCCGAAGCAAACTCGCAGGCTTGCTGCGACCGCTTTGCCCGCTCTTCCTCAGATAATTCATCCCTTCGCAATGCCATCGCTTTGCGCAGGGCAGCTTTTGCGGATACCCGCTTCAAATCTTCCTCAGGGTTCAACACGTGATCTTTCCTCTCACGCTTATAATTAAGTTTAGTTTACCACTGTTCCTTCCTTTAGCCAAGAATGCCGGAAGTCGCCAATCATGGTCGATTGTTCGGTCATTTTCATGTACACTTAATTTAAGATATCAGATCGTATAGACTTCAAAGCATGACCATCCTGATATCGCAAGAAAAACAGCTTCCAAAAACGGTCTGTCTTCTGAGAATGTACGTCGGTAGACGTTTTTCTTAAGAGATAAGAATGTATATACTTCAGAGGTTACCCTCCTTATCTCGCAAGAAAAACTTCCGCTATATGCGGTCTGTCTTCTGGGAATGTACGTCGGTAGACGTTTTTCTTAAGAGATAAGAATGTATATACTTCAGAGGCTACCATCCTTATCTCGCAAGAAAAACTTCCGCTATATGCGGTCTGTCTTCTGGGAATGTACGTCGGTAAGCGTTTTTCTTAAGAGATAAGAATGTATATACTTCAGAGGCTACCCTCCTTATCTCGCAAGAAAAACTTCCGCTATATGCGGTCTGTCTTCTGAGAATGTACGTCGGTAGACGTTTTTCTTAAGAGATAAGAATGTATATACTTCAGAGGCCACCCTCCTTATCTCGCAAGAAAAACTTCCGCTATATGCGGTCTGTCTTCTGAGAATGTACGTCGGTAAATGTTTTTCTTATAATGAAGAATTAATGGTACAAACATATAGAATGATGGAGGTTTCACATAACATGCTGCTGCAAGCCAATGGCATTACGAAATTATACGGAGTTACGCCCGTGCTTGACGGGATCAATCTGCAGGTGCTTGAACGCGAAAGAATCGGCCTTGTCGGAGTCAATGGAGCCGGGAAATCGACGCTGCTCAAAATATTGGCCGGCGAGATGTCTTATGATGGCGGACAAATCTTCAAGGCTAAGGAAACTACCGTTGGTTATCTTGCCCAGAACAGCGGGCTTCAGTCCGATTCGTCGATATGGAACGAGATGCTGGATGTCTTCACTCCCCTTCTGGAGATGGAGCGCGAGCTGCGTCAGATGGAGGAACAAATTGCCGACCCGAAGTCGAGCGAGGATCAAAAGAAATACCAGGAGCTTCTGGATCGTTATGCGATCCGTTCGGACTGGTTCAAGGATCAAGGCGGTTATGAGATCGAAACACGCATCCGCAGCGTGCTGCACGGCATGGGATTCGGCAGTTTCTCGCCGGATACGTCCATTGCCACATTAAGCGGCGGGCAGAAGACAAGGCTGGCCCTTGCAAAAATATTGCTGCAGGCACCCGATCTGCTCATGCTGGACGAACCGACGAACCATCTGGATATCGCCACCCTCACCTGGCTGGAGGATTATTTGCGCGGATATTCCGGCTCGTTGCTTGTCGTATCCCATGACCGCTATTTCCTGGATCGTCTGGTAACGACCATTGTGGAGATCGAACGCCGCCATTCCAAAAAATATACGGGCAACTACAGTCGGTATATTGAACTGAAGGCAGCGGAATATGAATCCCAGCTGAAGCAATACGAGAAGCAGCAGGATGAGATCTCCCGCATGGAGACCTTCATTCAGCGAAATCTGGTCCGGGCCTCTACGACCAAGCGCGCACAGAGCCGCCGCAAAGCGCTGGATAAAATGGAACGGCTCGACAGACCGCTGGGCGATTTGAAAAAAGCTCATTTTTCTTTTGAAGCCGAGTATATGTCGGGTAAGGATGTCCTTCATGTGCGGGATCTTGCGCTTGCGTTCGAACAGGACAAGCCGCTGTTCCGACAGGTTTCCTTTGATCTCAGCCGCGGGGAAACCGTAGCTTTGATCGGTCCCAACGGGGTTGGCAAATCGACGCTCCTGAAATGCCTGATCGGTACCTTGAAACCAACGGGGGGATCGCTTCAATGGGGGACAAAAGTGAAGATCGGCTACTACGATCAAGAGCAATCCGAGCTGAATCCGAGCAATACCGTTCTGGAAGAGCTATGGGGCACCTATCCGCATATGGAAGAAGCCCGTATCCGCACCGTTCTGGGCAACTTCCTCTTCAGCGGTGAAGATGTGCTCAAGAAGATCAGTTCCTTAAGCGGCGGGGAAAAGGCACGCGTCTCGCTTGCCAAGCTGATGCTCCTGGAAGCCAACATGCTCATCTTGGACGAGCCGACAAACCATTTGGACTTATTTGCAAAAGAGGTTTTGGAATCGGCACTCATGGATTACGAAGGCACTTTATTGTTCATATCCCATGACCGTTACTTCCTTAACAAAATGGCCGAGCGCATCATCGAGCTTCATCCGGACGGCATTCAACATTTCCTGGGTAATTATGACGACTATACGGAGAAAAAGCAGGAAATTCTCGATATGAATGACGAACCTTCCGAGCCGTTTGCTCGTCACACCCTGAAACAGGAAGGGAAAGCTGAAGCTGCCGTCGAGAAACAGGGAGCCGTTTCCTTTGAAGCCGAGAAGCAAGCAAAGCGGGAGGAGCGAAACCGTCAGCGCAGACTTGCAAGCCTGGAGGAGCAAATTCACTCCCTGGAATCGGACATTACTCAATTGGAAACCGAGATGACATTGCCGGAGATCTATCAGGATTATATGGCACTCCAAGAGCGGCAGCAGTCGTTAGAGGAGAAAAAGAGTCAGCTTGAGCAAATTTTTGCCGAATGGGAGTCATTGCTGGAAGATTAAAAAAAATTCACAAAAGTGTTTCAAATGGAGTTTTGCACTTATACACAAACTTATCCCCAGTAATGGTGCATAAGTTTACCATGAAAATGGCCGAAACGGCCATTTTTTTGTTGTTATACGCGCATCCTTGGTCCTATATCCAGCTTTATCCACTAAGTTATTCACATTATCCACAGTTTCCACCGGTAAATTTGAAAATCCTGTCCCCTCTTTTCAGCATCTTGCAAAAGACCGATTTATCGACATTTTTCTTGCTTATGCACATTTTTCGGCGAATATGTGGATAACGTTGTTCACAACTTGACAGAATTATATGTCTTATATAATAGGCCTCTATATAGACTTACCTCTTGTTATTTGCAAGTTATGTTGAGCTTAATTTTGAAAAAAGCGACCCTCCTCAATCCGGTTCGGAAGGTCGCTTATGCCAATGCTAAGTAAATACCAGGGGAGACTCTAAGGTTCCCCTTAACAACCTCCCTGTCTATACCGACATCAACGCCGAGTTGCATGCAGCAACATAAGCCAGACCTGCCGCCATGACGATGTCCTGGTGCACCGCCGTGCCGCGGAAGATCTTGCCGGCCTTCTCCACCGTGACCGCTGCTTCGGCATGCGCATCTTCGCCGCTGCTTAATGAGTGAAGCTCCAGATCACCAAAGCGGATGTCGCTGCTGATGCCTTGGCTGATCGCCGAAATAACGGCTTGAACAGGACCGTCCGCCACGCTGGAGTAGGTGGCTTCCGTTTGCTCGCTCAGATGGCGCAGCGTGACGGCCGCAACCCGACTGCTTCCCGTGCCGGAAATGACCTGCGTCTCGGCCAGCTCATATACCTGTGCCGGCTTGCCCAGTGTACTGCTCACCATCTGCAGCAGCTGATCATCGCTGACCACCTTCTGACGGTCAGCCGTCTCCTTGAAGGTGTCGTACAAGGACTCCATCTCGGCTCCTTCGAGCTGAACACCGTACCTGGCAAGACGATCCTTCAGCGCATGACGACCGGAATGCTTACCCAGCACGATCATGCTCCGTGGGATGCCCAGCTTTTCCGGGTCCATAATCTCGTAGGTGCTTCGATCCTTCAGCAGTCCGTCCTGGTGGATGCCGGATTCATGCTGGAAGGCGTTCCGGCCAACCACAGGCTTATTGAAGGCAATTGGAAAATGCATCGCACCGCTAACGAGACGGGATACTTCATACAGCTTCTCGGCCGTAATGCCCGTCTCCGCCCGCAGCATGTCACCCCGGGTAGATAGAGCCATGACCAGCTCCTCCAGTGCGCAGTTGCCTGTACGCTCGCCCACCCCATTCACGGTAACCTCGATTTGGCTGGCGCCGTTCTCAATAGCGGCCAGGCTGTTGGCCACAGCCAGACCGAGATCATTGTGGCAGTGGGCGCTGTAGGCGACCGTCTTTCCGCCACGGGCACCTTCCCGCACGCGTCGGAACATCTCGCCGTATTCATTCGGAAGTGCATATCCAACCGTATCGGGCAGATTGATCATCGTTGCACCCTCTTCAATGACGGCCTCCACCATCTCAATTAAGTCGTCAATACCGGTACGCGAGGCATCCATCGCCGTAAATTCCACCACGTCGCTGAACTGCTTCGCATAAGCAGTCATCTCACGTGCCCTTGCCACCACATCCGGACGGCTCATGCGCAGCTGGTGGCGTAGATGGATGTCGGAAGACGAAATAAACAGATGGATTCGCCTTCTGGCCGCGTCCTGGGTGGCCTTAACGGCAGCATCAATATCCCCTTTCACAGCACGTGCGAATCCGCATACTTCCACCTGCTGCAGCTGTATTGAGATAGCCTGCACAGCGGCAAACTCCCCGGGACTGGACACCGGAAATCCGGGCTCCATGACGTCAACGCCCAGCTCCGCCAGCTTTCCGGCCAGCGCAATCTTCTGTTCAGGCTGCAGGCTTGCTCCTGGCGCCTGTTCCCCGTCCCGCAATGTGGTATCGAATATTTGGATGGTTCTTATGGATTCACTCATTTTTGTATACTCCTCCTTGGTTAGGGTATGACCCGATTACCTACGGGCTTGTTGTCCCATCTGCTCGATATGTTCGCTTTACGTCCGCACGTCGACTTGCGTCCGCATCCCACCCTGCTGCTGCCGGCAGCAAAAAAAGCCCGCCATCTCTTCATATAAGAGACGACGGGCTTACAACCCTCCGTGGTACCACTCTAATTGACGCGCCTCGCTCGCAGCAGTTCTGCCGCGACACGTACGCGTCCGCTCACGTCCATGATCTCTTCATACCGGCCGGACATGAAGAGATGGACATCCTGATGACGGAGGAAACGCCGTAAGAGGATAAAGCCTGCATTCTTGGCAGCCGATCCATGGACCAAACCAGCCGATGCAAGATGTTCCCCTCTTCCGCTCCCGGGCGAGATTCGAAGGTTGCTGCCGCTGCGTCACACCATACCCGCAGCTCTCTGTAGACAGCTCCCTTTTACTGCTCCCGTTCATCGCGTTTACACGATATGCTGTTAGGAAAAACCTCATGATATCCGGCTCCCTTCACCGGGTATCCTGCCTCTTTTGCACCGTTTCGTTGTCATATGCCTACTTTTGCTTGATCAAATCATTAGCTGCCTAATAAGAATGCAAAAAAGCCTGTCGTCTCTTATTCAAGAGACGACAGGCTATCCTATCGCGGTACCACTCTTGTTGACTCTAAGCTCCCGGGTTCATACTGCTGTCTCCCGGATCTTAAAGCCCCCTCCATCGCCAAATCACAAATGATTTGTGCGCAGCCATTCTCACGGAGGCCATCCCGTAACAAGGTCAAACTCCGCAATTTCAATCCATGCCGGATCGGCATTTTATTGCGCAAGGTTCCCCTGCTCCGCTCCCAGGTGAGTTCAGGTCCCTCTCGTCTGCGTTGCACCGTCCCGCAGCTCTCTTCATCCAAGGTTCACCTTACTGGTCCTGTTCTTTACGTTTCAATATTCTGGAATTTGATCATGATTATACGTCCTATATAGAGACGTGTCAAGACGCTTTAGCTTAATGGTTCCGCCCAAAGTTCCAGCGACATTTGCGGGTCCGCCTTCATATCGAGCGGCGTAAAGCTCCCCTGCTTCCATTTCAAATGGGCCGCGGCGGCAATCATCGCCCCGTTATCGGTGCAATACTGAAATGGCGGAATCGTTAGCGGAATCCCTTCCTGCTCGCATCGTTCAGCCAAAACTTTACGGAGCCCGCGATTGGCGGCAACGCCACCGCACAGCAGCAGCTGTTTGGCATCGTATGCTTTGACCGCGCGAACCGCCTTCTCCACGAGCACCTCCACAACGGATTCCTGAAAGCCCCGGGCTATCGCTTCCGTCCGAACGTCCTCTCCACGCATTTTGCTCTGATTGACGACATTTAATACAGCCGACTTCAAACCGCTGAAGCTAAAGTCATAAGAATCGGGCTCCAGCCATACGCGGGGAAGATCCACGACCTCCTCGGCTTCCAAGGCCATACGGTCGACATGCGGGCCTCCGGGATACGGGAAGCCAAGCGCCCTGGCCACCTTGTCGTACGCTTCGCCAACCGCATCATCCCGCGTCCTGCCGATTAATTCAAAGCTGCCCTCGTCCTTCATGTAGACCAGCTCGGTATGGCCGCCGGAAACAACCAGCGCCATGCAAGGATAGGCGATATCGCCCACAAAGCGGTTTGCGTAAATATGGCCCGCAATATGATGCGTGCCGATCAGCGGCTTGCCCAGCGCAAAAGCCAGGCTTTTGGCAGCCATGACGCCCACGAGAAGCGCTCCGACCAAACCGGGACCCTGCGTGACGGCGATCGCCGACAAATCCTTCATTTCGATCCCGGCCTCGGCTACGGCCTGCTCAATAATTAACGTAATGCTCTCCACATGCTTGCGGGAGGCCACCTCGGGCACCACCCCGCCAAATGCCTTATGCGTTTCAATCTGGCTGGCAATGACGCTGGACAATACTTCGCAGCCATCCTTTACGACGGCAACCGAGGTTTCATCACAGCTCGTTTCTATCGCCAATATGCAGCTGTGCTGCCGGTCTATTTTTTCATCCTTCATGATAGCCTTTGACTTCCTTCCTCGCCATCGTCCTCCCGATAAGGGGGCAGATCTGCCCACATGATGAGTGCGTCTTCCTGGTTATCGGAATAATACCCCTTCCGGACACCGGCTGGTTTAAACCCTTTTTTGATATATAAACGCTGGGCAACGTCATTGGACACCCGAACCTCGAGCGTCATTTTCTCCATCCCCATATAAGCAGCGGTCTTCATCAGTTCCGTCAGCAGCCGATCGCCCCATTTGCGTCCGCGATACTGCTCCAGCAGGGCAATATTCGTGACATGCGCTTCATCCACGATCGTCCACATGCCGGCATACCCTACGGTTCGGCCTTCGTACTCCATAATCATATAACGTGCAAAATGATTCAGTTTCAGTTCATTGTGAAAAGCTTCCTCGGTCCAGGGCACGGTAAACGCTTCGCGCTCCACCTCGAGAACCTCCGGAATATCCTCCAAGGTCATCAACCGAAAGGACAAACCGTCTTCACCATCTACCGGCTTCTTCTGCTGATCCATGACGAATCCTACGCTCCCTTCACCGCTTACGCAGCAGGTTCGCTTCCGCTTCGGAAAGCTGTGTATAGTTGGGTATTAGTGTATGCACATCATCCGCTTCCCCCGCGAGCAATCTGGCCGCTCCCAAGTACCCCATCCAGCGGCCTTCAAGCGAATACGGATGAATATGCAGCCGGTCTCCAAACCACGGCTCAAGCCCTCGGGCGGTTTCGGCATGAAGCTCCACTTCCCCAATAAACCAAATGCAAACCGGGCGCTCCTCTTCAGGCAGCTTGCTGATACGTTCCTTTATGGTTTCCACCCAGGTTTGCATCAGGCGAATACCATCTGCTTCCATACGTATCGGCGCATCCCCTTGGCTCTCTGGATCGGCAGCGAATAATGCCGTGTACACTTGTCCCCGTCTTGCATCCAGCAGCGGAATGACCCAGTGGACTCCCTTCTTTGGCTCGGCTTGATGCCATCCAGACTTCAAGCCCCCCCATGCCAAGGCATGCAGGCTGGATACCCCGACAACCGGGATGTGATTAGCCCATGCCAATGTTTTGGCAGCCGTTACCGCAATCCGAATTCCGGTATAAGAACCCGGACCTACACCTACGGCAATGCCGTCCATCTGGTCCATGCCTAGGCCTGCTTCCGCAAGCGCCTGTGCCATCACCGGGTGCAGATGCACCGAGTGGTTGCGGTCCGCATTCGTGTTAACTTCCGACAGCAGCTTGTCCTGCTCCATCACGGATACCCCCAGCGATGCCGTAGACGTATCCAGCGCCAAAAACCGCTGCTGCGGCTTCGTGTCATTGTTGTTCATTCCAGCTACCCCATTTTTCATTCAAATCCCGGCACCACTCGCCATAGGGCTCGCCCTGGCTTGAAAGTGTGATAATCCGGTGCGTTTCGCCTGTCGTTTCTAGCTGGATATGCAGATACCGCTCAGGCAAGAGCTCGGTGATCAGGCTGCTCCACTCTACGAGACAAACCCCCTCACCAAAAAAATACTCATCCAGCCCGAGCTCATCCGCTTCATCAATCGACAAACGGTACACATCCATATGGTAGAGCGGCAGACGCCCCTCATATTCTTTAATAATCGTAAATGTCGGGCTATTCACAACCCCGTTCACACCAAGGTGCTGTGCAAATTGTTTGGAGAATGCCGTTTTCCCTGCTCCAAGATCCCCGTCCAGACCGATGACAGTCCCTGGCTCCGCCCTCGCGGCCAGCCAGGCAGCAAGCTGCTCCGTCTCCTCCAGACTGCTTGAAATCATTCGAAACGGGCCCTCCGTACGGCCATTGTTCACTGATAACCCACCCTTTACTTAGTTTGCCCATATCTCAAAATACTTGATCTTCATTATATCGGTCCTCCCAACCGGCTGCAAGAACATGAGTTTCGCTTCATGACTGAGATGAGAATAGAAACGTCAAACCGGGTTGCAAACACTGACACTACGTAGTCAAAGATTAAGCATTATAGTTAAACCATAACAATGATCAAGAGATTTGAGGAGGATTATTATGAACCCCACGAATGAATCGAATACAGCCCCATGTTCAGAAAAAACCATACTTCCTTTTCGCATTCAAATTCCAGAGTCGGACCTGCTTGACCTTAAGGAACGTTTGGCCCGCACTCGGTGGCCTGATGACCTGGAGGATAATCATTGGGAATATGGAACGCCGCTGTCTTACCTGAAAAAGCTATCCACCTATTGGAAGGATTCCTATGACTGGCGTAAATATGAAGCCATGCTGAATGAATTCCCCCAATTCATGACCACCATCGATGGGCAAAACATTCACTTCCTGCATGTTCGCTCCCCTGAGCCCGATGCGCTTCCTCTAATCATAACCCATGGCTGGCCAGGATCCATTGTGGAGTTCACGCATATGATTGAACCGCTCACCAATCCCGGGAAGTACGGTGGGAATCCGTCCGACGCATTTCATCTCGTAATCCCGTCCCTCCCAGGCTTCGGCTTTTCCGGGCATACAACGGAACGTGGATGGAATATCGAACGTGTCGCTAAAGCGTGGGATGAATTAATGCGCCGCCTGTGCTATGAGCGTTATGGAGCACAGGGGGGAGATACCGGGAGCATGGTTTCAGCAGAACTAGGCCGGATCGCTGCTGAGCGAATCGTAGGCGTTCATTGTAACGGTCTATCGGTGTTTCCCACCGGAGATCCGGCTGAAAGTGAGAACCTTACGGCCGCAGAGAAACTGCGCTATGATGAATTAGCCGGCGGGGGATTTGATGGTTCCGGATATGCTATCCTTCAAGCGACCAGACCCCAGACACTATCCTACGGTTTAACGGATTCCCCTGTCGGGCAGCTTGCATGGATTGTGGAGAAGTTTAAGGAGTGGACCGATCCCACGGCAGATCTTCCTGAGGATGCGGTAGACCTTGAGCTCCTTCTTACGAATGTCTCGATCTATTGGCTGACAGCTACGGCAGGCTCCTCCGCAAGAATTTATAAAGAAAGCTCCAATAATTGGGGAGCGCCGGCGCCATATTCCTCGGTCCCCACCGGCGTAGCAGTCTTTCCCAAGGATCTCTCCATTCGCAGTATGGTAGAGAAACAGTATCATGTCGTTCACTGGTCAGAGCTCGACCGTGGCGGCCATTTCGCCGCATTGGAAGCTCCTGATCTGCTGACTGACGATGTTCGACTATTTTTTAGAGAGCTTCGTTAACCACCATCAACGCAAACACACCTTGTCCGGTGTCCGGCGATATGGGACCCGTACAAGGTGTGTTTTTTTCGTGTTTATTAAACGCTTAGACGTAAGCCAAGAGCCTCTCCCCGTTAAGAAGCTATTCGCCTTCTTGCAGCCGGTCTACGTTCACAGTCAGCGTATTAGTCGGACGGGAGCCAACCTGGACGGTGGCCATCCCCTTCTGCTGATCCACATGCTCGATCCAAACCGATTCCCCTTCCAGATTGACTTTGTAAGTATCCTTGGAATTGAAAATTTCCACGGCGCGCTGTATCTCCATACGTTTAATCCTCCTTCTCCATATTTCTTGGCGATTCGTCCACGACGTCCATCGTATCGGTTGTGGAAGGGCCGATCAGCCCATTATCCAATGTGACATTGCCTCCGCCAAGGCCTTCATTGATCATCCGGTCAATATCAAACATCGTAGATTCCCGAGAGATCTCGCTCTCCTCCGAGGTCAGGCTGTTCCAATCCACCATGTCCCCGTTCACCGCTTCTGCAGCGGAATGATCCGAGGCCCTGTCCTTCTGTATCTCCTCCGACGTTTCGGTTTCTCTAGGCTCCATCATGACGAAAAATACCTCCTTATACAGGCAGAGTTCATCGTCAATATGCCACAAACCGGTTCTAATTATGCAATCTCGAGCTATAACTCATACTAGAGTCTTTTTTTGGGCACACTAATAGAGGTAGTACAAAAATTTATAGCAGTCGTTTATTACGTTTACTACACGGTCATACCCAAACATATTAGAATTTGATAGGAGGTTTCATAGAATGCATACGGTATGGAAGGGCGCGATCAGCTTTGGTCTGGTACACGTGCCCGTCAAGATGTTCTCGGCTACGGAAGATAAGGATATTTCGATGCGGTACATTCACAAGGAATGCGGCAGCCCGCTCTCTTACATCCGTAAATGTCCGGTATGTGAAGAGGAAGTTGCCTGGGAGGAAATTACGAAGGGGTACGAGTATGAGAAGGGGAAATTCGTGCTGTTCGAAAAAGAAGAATTGGAGCAGCTGGCGGAGCAGAACAGCAAAAACATTACCATTCTGGACTTTGTGGATCTGACCGAAATTGACCCGATTTATTTTCAAAAGACGTACTACCTTTCTCCGGATCAGGCAGGCGCAAACGCATATCGACTCCTGCTGGAAGCGATGAAGCAGTCCGGCAAAATCGGCATTGCCAAAATCGCCATTCGCTCGAAGAGCAGTCTGGCCGCGATCCGGGTGCTCGATGAATGCTTGTCGATCGAGACGATTTTCTACCCGGATGAGATCCGGCCGATCTCCCAGGTCCCGAATTTGCCTGAAAGAACCGAGGTTAACTCCAAGGAACTCGATATGGCCAAATTGCTGATTGACCAGCTGTCGACTCCCTTTGATCCTGAGAAATATACGGATGATTATCGCGAACGTCTGCTGGATCTGATCAACGCCAAAGTATCCGGCGAAGAAATCAAAATTGCCCCTGCTCGTCAGGAGACCAACGTTGTCGATCTGATGGCTGCTCTCCAGGCAAGCATCGAAGCCGTAAAGCCGATCGGAACGGATCCGGGCACCAAACCGAAGCCGCGTAAAACAACCCGGAAGACGGCTGCCAAAGAACCGGCTGCCAAAGTCAGCGGCGGAGAAGGCGAGCTTGACGCACCGAAGCCGAAGCGCCGGACAACCAAATCCAAGAAAACCGACTCCACATCCTGATCCGTATGGGACAATTGCAGAATCTACTGCCCAAAGAGCCGATGGCACCCATCTCAACAGATCAGATCACGACGGGCGAGGATTGGGGTTATCAACTGAAATGGGACGGGGTGCGCATACTCGCCGGAATTGACCAAAACCGCGTATCGCTATACTCCCGCAAGCTGCTCGATAAAACCTCTCTGTATCCCGAAGTCGTTCAGGCATTATCCGGCCTGCAAGAACGGCGCCTTCTTCTGGATGGCGAGGTTGTGTATTTTCATCCGGAGCTTGGTCGTCCCGTGTTTCAGAAAGTTCTTCAGCGGGAGCGTTCGCGTGCGGTCAGCACGAACGCTCCTCTGTTTACTTATGTTCTCTTTGACATTCTGGTGGACGGCGACCAAGACATGCGCAAGCTGCCATATCTTGAACGACACCACCGCCTGAAGGAGATCGTTTCCGACACGCCGGGCCTCCTGACCGCGGATCTGTTTCTTGAAGGCGAGCATTTATGGAGTTGGGCCGAAGAACGGGGATGGGAGGGCATTGTGATGAAGCGCCTCTCCTCTCCTTATCGTGAAGGCAAGAAACATCGGGATTGGTACAAGAAAAAGATTGCCGTGAACTTGACAGCCACCGCCGTCGCCATGATTATCAGGGAAGGCCGCGTGGCCAGCCTCGTCATTGCCGATGACGACGGCAACTATATCGGCCGGGCTTCCCTGGGGCTTAATGAGCAGACGAAGAAGAGGCTGCTGCAATACGCCGAGAGCCATCGTGCTGAGGCGATATGGAATACGCTTCATACCGACCTGAAGAAAGAACAGCTGGCCTGGCTTAGCCAGCCGCTTTCGGTTCAGGTCACATTTCTCGAGTGGAGTCAGGATGGCATGATGCGCCATCCCAAACTCGTATCGATTGAGGGGGTGTAAACAATATGGCTCGTACCGTCAAAGGCACCCTGACGATCGAGGGACAGGAGATTCAAATTACGAATCCCGACAAACCACTATGGCCTGAAGTCGGCATTACCAAAGCGATGTATCTGCAAAAGCTTGCGGCCATCTCCCCGTTCCTGCTCCGATACTGCCGGGGAAGGCTGCTCACGACCATCCGGTATCCGCACGGGGCCGAAGGCGAATCCTTCTATCAGAAAAATGCGCCGGAGCCGCTGCCGCCTTTTGTTCAGACCTATGTCCACGAAAATATTAACTACGTGCTGTTGAACGGACTGCCGGAGCTGCTCTGGCTGGGGAATCTGGCTGCGCTTGAGTTTCACCCTTCCCTGCATCTGGCAGGCAGCACTCTGCCCTGCGAATGGATGATTGATCTGGATCCTACGCTGCCGGAGGAGCCACGGATCATGGAAGCGACCGCGATTGTAGGGGACGTGCTGAGCTCCTTGGGCCTGTCCTCCGTCCCAAAAACCTCAGGCGCTACCGGGGTGCAGATCATCGTTCCGATTCCGGAAGGCATTACGTTCGATGAACTTCGTACGGTCGGCCAATTCGTGGGGCAATATGTAACCGAGAAGTTCCCTAAGCTGTTCACCATCGAACGGCTTAAAAAAAATCGCGGCGATAAGATCTACTTCGATTATCTTCAGCATTACAGCGGAAGGACACTCGCTGCTCCATATACCCCGCGGGCCCGGCGGCTTGGGACCGTCTCCACACCGCTCACTTGGGACGAGGTCCGTCAGGATGTTTCTCCCACGGAATTTCATCTGCTGAACATTGAAGAACGGCTAAAAGAGAAGGGCGACCTGCTTCAGAGCCTGCCTCCCCAACCGATAGAGAACGTCATCCGACATCTGAAGCCCCAAGGAAAGGGATCGTCAAAAAGGAAAGGATAACTGCTCAATATCCGGCATAAGCTCCTTGCCGGAGACTGGCGCTGCCGGTTGAGGCAGCTTCCTTGGCTGTGCAGGAGCAGCCAGGTCCCGGACTGAACGAAGATGATCGCGAGCGCCTTCCTGCGTCTCGTTCTCTTGAGAAGTCCCGCTTGCAATCGTCCCGGATTCACTCACTATGGCAGTAGATGCCCCCGTGGTCAGTCCATTCAGCTCATATTCGTTCAGCAGCCTGGCCGCCATCGATTTGAAGGAACGTACGTAATGCTCTTCGGCATATGCGCCCTGTCCATATAACTCGCGGTAAGGCTGTACCACTTCGGGAAACTGGTGTTTAAGTGTTTCGATATACCATTTCTTCACGTCACGCGACAGTCTCAGTAACGAGATCATCGCAAAAGAAACACCCCTCACCTTCGCCTGCGACAAAAGATCCCTCAGTTCCGACTCCTTATCCGTCAAAAAGGGCAGCACAGGCGCCACAAACAAGCCCGTTCGTATGCCTGCAGCCGATAATCGGTGGATCGTATCGAGCCTGCCCTCCGGATGAGGCGATGCCGGCTCCAGCTTCCGGATGATGTCCCCATTCAGCGTGTTGAGACTGATGTTAACGGACACATTCTCCATCCGGGTCAATATGTCCAAATCCCTGAGCACGAGCGGAGAACGCGTTGTAATGCTCGTGGAGATGCGGTATTTAGCGAGCAGCTTCAGGCACTCCCGCGTAATCCCCTCCTTGCCCTCGATCGGCTGATACGGATCGGTTGCCGTTCCGATCGTAACCTGTCCAATCGATCTGCGCATCGCTTCAATATCATGATCAAACTTCCTCGCCGCACTCGATAACTGCTTCTCCAGCGCTTCGGCTGCATTCGACTTCATAAAGATATGATGCTGAAACTCATCTTCCGCCCCCATACCGATAAAGGATTGAAAAGCGCGGGCATAGCAAAAGCTGCATCCATGCCCGCATCCGCGGTACGGATTAATGGACCAATCGAAGGGCATCCTCTCTTCCTTTACTCTGTTTAAAGTCTGTTTGGTCGTTACCCGTTCATATAACGTACGAGCCACTCCTCTTCCTCCCCTCTGATCCTGTATTATTACTGTATTTTGAACTATTATTATTTTAACAAACATATGTTCTTATTATAAGTGGGTTTTACTGGATTTTCAAATTAACCTCCAGCAACGCTTCATCATAATATGTTGAACTTGGTCCAATTCCGCTTTATAATTAATATATATCATGTGATATATATCGATTGTTCTACATATAATTAATCCAAGGAGTTGCAGACAGCCATGGCACCGAAAACGAAGTTCACCAAACAAGATATCGTGCTAGCCGCATTTGACATTGCCAAGACCGATGGAATCGAGTCCATTACGATTCGTAAAGTAGCTGAACGTCTGGGCAGCTCCATCGCGCCGATCTATGTCAATTTCAACGATGCTGAAGAACTGGTTCAACAGGTCGTCGAAAAGGCCTTCCAGGTGGCCAGAGGATTGATTACAGAGCAGCAATCCGGGCAGCCGTTCCGGGATATCGGCATGGCAAGTCTCCGGTTCGCCAAGGAATACCCTGTACTCTACCGGGATTTGATTATGAAGAACAATCCCCATATGAAGAATACCCCGGAACAAATTCGTGAGGTTATCGTGTTGATGAAGCAGGACCCGGAGCTTTCGGGATTTTCTGATCAGGAGCTGCAATCTATTTTATTGAAAATGCAAACCTTTCAGACAGGTCTCTGTGTCATGCTAGCCAATGATTTATTCACGGAGAGTATGGATGACATCAAGATGATCCATATGATGGACGAAGCCGCTGAAGATTTCATACGTGCCGCTCGTTTGCGGAAACAGCAGGAGAAGTGAAGCTGTATAAGGCATCGATAAATAACAATCTGTGGGAGGTATATGGAGAATGGGAAGATACCTGGAGCAGTCGCTTCTGGATGAATGCTTGGCTCGGCTCGCTAATAAAAGGAATGTGTTTAGCACGGTTTTATGCGTTGAGGACCAGATGCAATCCCTTTCCCTTGTCAGCAGCGGCGGGGAGATGCAGACCGAGGACCGCTATTTCATTGCCAGCGTGACCAAATTGTACGTGACAGCTGTACTTTTGAAATTACGGGCGGAGCAGCGGATTGGGCTCGATGATCCAATCGGCAGGTACCTTTCAAAAGAGATCATGGCGGGACTCCATATGATGGAGAACAGGGATTACACCGAAGAAATCACGGTCAAACAGTTAATGTCCAATACGTCAGGCATCCCGGACTATTTTTCCGGGGACGTCTTCTCGGATCTCATTGCCGGGCATGATCAGGCTTGGAGTCTGGACAAAACATTGGATGCAGCCAGACGGCTAAAGCCCAAATTCAAACCTGGCCAAAGAAATAAAGCCCAATATTCCGACACCAACTACAGGCTGCTTGGACAAATAATCGAGAATATCAAGGGCGAATCCATTCAGAACGTATTCAAGGAGTACATCTTCGACAAGCTGAATCTGACACAAACGTATTTTTTCGATGATCCCGAGGATACCAGCACCGTTCCTTTCTATTTTAAGAAAAAGCGTTTGGACCTTCCTTTGTACATGGCGTCCATCGGAGCGGAAGGCGGCATTGTCTCAACGGCAAGGGAAACGATGATGTTCCTGCGCTCCTTTTTTAACGGGGATTTGTTTCCGATCAGCGATTTGGATGAGCTCCAGAGGCAATGGAATTTTCTATGGGCACCTGGACCCTTTTTCTATGGCATCGGCATTTCAAGACAGCCGCTCTCTCCATTCGGCCTAGGGCGAGGACTTATCGGTCACTGGGGGCAATCCGGCGCATTTGCCTTCCATCACCCCGAATCAGGACTCTATTTCACCGGAACCGTGAACCAGGCCGTGGGTCAATCCGCGGCAGTGCAGGCGATGACAAGAATCATTCGTCAATATGGGCGAGAGAAGAAGGCGCTTCGCCTGCACGCAGATGCCCCTTAAACAAAAAAATGTTCCACCCGTGTTAACTCTCAACATGGGTGGAACATAACACTTCATGGTTATTAGTGAATGGCTTTCTTCTTAAAGCGGCCGCCCTTCACATCATGGATGTTCCCGATGGCGACAAAAGCCTGGGAGTCCCAATCTTCCACGATCGATTTGAGTTTCGCTTCTTCCAGACGGGTAATGACAACAAAGATAACCTTCTTGCTGTCCCCGGAATAAGCGCCCTCACCATCCAGATAGGTTACGCCGCGTCCCAAACGTTGGGTCAACGCATCACCGATCTCCTTATGCTTATCACTGATAATCCAAACCGATTTGGATTGATCAATGCCTTCGATTGTAATGTCAATCAGTTTAAACGCCAGGTAATAAGCAATCAACGAGTACATGGCATGATCCCAACCGAAAATAAATCCTGCGCTGCCAAGAATAAATACGTTAATGAACATCACGATTTCGCCGACGGAGAACGGTGTCTTCTTGTTGATCAGAATGGCTACGATTTCCGTTCCGTCCAAGGAGCCGCCGGACCGGATAACAAGACCAACCCCGATACCAAGCAGAACGCCGCCGAACACGGCCGCAAGCAGCGGATCGATAGTGATCGGATCGACGGGATGCAGAAAATAAGTTCCAATGGACATGATCACTACGGCGAACAGCGTGGATAATGCAAAGGTTTTCCCGATTTGTTTATACCCCATAAACAAAAACGGAAGGTTGAACAATGTCAGGAATATACCTAGCGGAACATTGGTGATATGGGAAACCATAATGGATACGCCGGTAATGCCCCCGTCAATAATTTTGTTGGGTACCAGAAAGATCTCCAGCCCTACTGCCATCAGTACCGCACCGAAAGTTAAGAACACCAGACGACGGAGAAGCTTCAAGGTGGTTGAGCCTGCCTTGGGATTCTCCGGCTTCTGCTGCTCCGCTTTCACTGGCGCAAGAATCTTCACATCACTTGACATAAATCTCCCCCGTTCAACTTATGAAAGCTAAGCTAATTTATATTTATAAGTGAAACCCTTATAAATATTCTATCATATAAACAAAAGCTGGACATAGTCTTTTCGCAGTTTATCCTGCTTTTTACTCGGATTTCCGTCATTCCCACATCTCATGTAAGTTATTCCTTTTATAATAAGGGTGACAGCATCCTGCATAAAATTTCGGCTGCTCTCTGCCATCTTCCGCGCTGACGAAATACCTCCGCGTCAATCAGTCGGCTCTGTTTGAGATCCTCCTTAAAATCCGAAACCAACCGTTCTATCGGGGCCTGATCAAACAGTACGGCTGTCAGCTCGAAATTACAGAAGAAACTCCGCATATCCATATTCGCCGTACCGACCGAGCCGAGAAGCTCGTCCACAATGAGCACCTTGGCATGGATGAACCCTTTTTCATACTCGTAGAAGGTAACTCCCGCTGCCAGCAGTTCTTCCACGTAGGACAAGCTCGCCATTTTCACAAAACGGGAATCGGCACGATCCGGAATAATGATCCGTACATCCACACCGCTCACCGCTGCCGTCTTCAGCGCCTCATATATCCCTTCATCGGGAATGAAATACGGCGTTGTGATCCATATCCGTTCTTTGGCCACGGAAATCGCCCCGAAGCACATCTCCTGGATGGCATTCCAGTTCAGATCCGGTCCGCTGCTCAATATTTGCACTTGCTCATCCCCCGTGCATTGATGCTTCGGGAACAGCCCGAAATCCGCGATGCGTTCTCCGGATGCAAGCTTCCAATCGTGCAGAAACACATTTTGCAGGAAGTACACCGCATCTCCCTTTACTTCCAGATGCGTATCGCGCCAGTAGCCCATTTTCGGGTATTCGCCCAGATAGTCGTCCCCGACGTTAATCCCGCCAAGAAAACCGATGATGCCGTCCACCACGACGATTTTACGGTGATTCCGGTAATTGATTCTGCGGCTGAACATCGAAACCATGGCGGGCAGGAAGAAATAGAACTCCACTCCCGATTCCTTGAACCGCTGAATGAACGTTTTCTTAAGTTTATAACTGCCCAGCCCGTCACAAACCAGGCGTACCTTCACGCCTTCTTGCGCCTTTCGAATCATGATATCCTGAAACTTCGTGCCGATCCGGTCATGACGAAAGATATAGAACTCCACATGGATGTGGTGTTTGGCCTGTTCCATAGCGCTCAACATAGCAGCATAAGTCTCTTCCCCGTCCGTCAACACGCGGCTCTGATTACACCCCGTGATCGGACTCTCCGACAAGTGATTGAGCAGATTGAACAAACGGTCATTATGATGAAATCCGGCATTGTTCATACCTTCCTTGTGCCGGACAACAGCGGCCCGATCCCAGAGGTGCCCCCTGAGCTCCTGAAACAGTCTGGAGCCCCGCTTGCGAATCTTCAACCGCTTCTGATAGTCCCTCGCCACAAAGAAATAGAGTACAAACCCGATCAATGGGAGGCAAAATAAAATAAACAGCCAGGCCACGGCCTTGGACGGATTCCGAAATTCCAGCAGCAGCACTGCAACCATCTGCAAAATAAAAATAATAAGTGCAACCAGAAGCCACACCATACCGGCAGCCTCCTCACCATGAAGAATAGTGGTATTTTGAACCGAATAACTACACTACATCATTGACCAATTTCATATGTATTTATTCAATTACCCAATGACGCACCATACTGAATAAGTTCTCTTATCTAATAATTTTTGACATGTTCTTCGAAAGAATAGAATACATACTAGATAAGGAGCTGGCCAAGTCTAGCGGGTACCATGATCCACAAACGATGTATGGAAGGGAGATGCCATGAAAACCACACACCGTAAACAACGCTTAACCCTGCTGGTGCTTCGGGATGCCCAGCATTCAGTCAAACAGATCCATCTGTCCAAGCCTCTCATGATAGCGGTGCCCGCGGCCGCTATTTTGTCCATCGCCGGACTGATCGTTTCCCTGCAAATCCAGTCGGCTCAAACGATCTCGGGACTGGAGCAGCAGCTGATGCTGAAAAGCCTGGAAGCTTTAAAGATGGAAGTGACAGTTACCGACAAGGATGAAGCCATAGAACGCCTAAACAAAGCTATCATTCAGCTGTCGGGTGAAGCAGAGCAAACGAAGGTCCAGATGGAGCGCGTTCAGCAGCTGGAGCAGGAGCTTCAGCAGTTTATTCAGAAGCACGGCAGCTTGTCAGGACAGACCTCCTCCATCACAGCGGAGGATAAGCAGCATGTCGGAGGGGAATTCATTGCCGTTCATGAGAATGAAATGTTAAGTCTCGCAAGGGAGACCCATGATGATTTCGAGGAGATTCAGCAGTTGATTTCACGCATGGAGCGTCATATTCCGCGCACGCTGGATCAAGCCCAGGAGACCCAAGAGAAACGTGAAGGCACGCCCTCTCTATGGCCAACCACCTCTAAACGGCTGACATCGAATTTCGGTTATCGGAGCGATCCTTTTACCGGGCGTTCGGCCTATCATGCCGGCATCGATATTGCCGGTAAAACCGGGGATCCCATCTATGCTGCAGGTGCCGGTGAGGTGACGGCAGCGGAACGCAGCGGAGCCCGGGGGCTTTATATCGTGGTCAAACATCCGAATGGTCTGGAGACCTGGTACATGCATCTGGACAGTCTGGACGTGTCGGTAGGCGATCATGTCGATCAAGGTGAAGCCATTGGCAAGCTGGGATCCTCCGGGCGAAGCACAGGCCCTCATCTTCATTTTCAGGTCGTCAAAAACAACCAGACGATTGACCCGTTGCCTTATCTGCAGTAAACACCATCCATTCATGATGAGGAGGAATGTAATATGAAAAAGAAAAACAAGAACAAACGGGCTTCCCAGCGAACGGATACGCTAATTGGACCAGGAAGCGAAGTTGAGGGCGTGCTGCAATGCGAGGAAAACCTGCGGATTGACGGCCGCTTTAACGGCTCCATTGAAAGCCAAGGCTGTGTCACCATCGGCGAAGAAGCGATTGCCCGCTCCAATATTTCCGCTCGGGAAGTCATCGTCGCCGGCAAGGTGTACGGCGATGTGACGGCGGAAAACAAACTGACTATTACGCCTACCGGGCAAATGTATGGGGATGTTTACGCCGCTTCCCTAATCGTTATGGAAGGCGGACTCCTAAATGGAGCTAGCCGAATGGAGCATCAAACCTCCAGTCAAGAAACTGCGGAGTCAACGGACACCACACTGCCGCTCCAGCGCTCGGAAGCAGGTTAACCCAGCATATGGACGGCGACCACCCGAACCCGGCAGTTTTATATCGATCGGCCAGTTCTTTCAGCCGATATAATGAAAGAGCCCCTTCCCATCCCTGTGATTCACACGGACAGAAGGAGCTCTTTTCTTATCATTAGGCTGCCACGTCTCTCTTCGTAAAGACCAACCAAGAGATGAGCATGAACAACAAGCAATAAACACCCAGAATCGTGATGGAAAAACCTAATCCTACTCCCCCCGGTCCGACAGGCGACTGGATATAGCCGCTCAGGTCGGTGTGGAGAAAGAGTAAATACTTCGCCCATTCAAACCGCTCCGGATTAAAGATAAAACCGAAAATATCCTTGGTGAACAGGACCAGCAGCGATAATCCAATCGCCAGACCGCCAGAACGAAATACCGTAGAGAGCATAAACGCAATCAGCGAGATGACCAGTGCCTGGATCGTATCCGTCAGCAGGAGAAGCAGGGAGTTGTTCATCGACGATCCCTCGAATCCACCCGATAATCCGGTGTTGCCGGAGAACAAGAGCAGCGACATGGCGATCCCCACCACGGCCGTGATTCCTGCACAGAGCAGACCGAATAGGATCAGGGAGGTGAATTTGGACAACAGAATCTTCCCTCGGCTCCACGGCCGAATCAGCAGCAATTTGATGGTGCCTCCGGCAAACTCCCCGGCCACGATGTCCGACGCGACGATCACCGTGAATATGGTACTTAGGTAGATGGTGAAACTCTCCGTCCATGTAAATACGGTCCAGACATCCATCGGCGCATTCGTAAAGTACAGCATGGTAGGCATGGCCGCATTAAACAATAGAAGAATCCCCAGCATGACCCATGTCCGTACGCGATAGTAAATTTTCATATTCTCATTGGCAACAAGACGGGTAAAGTTATTCAACAACGGATCCCCCTCCCGTCATTTCCAAAAATTGATCCTCTAGCGACCGGGTCACCGGCTGTATGGCATACACGCGTATGCCCGCCCCGACCAATACCGCGTTGATATCCGCAATCATGTTCTCGTCGCCGCGGACAATGATTCGGTGATCGTGGGCTGACACTTGGAATTCTTGGAGCAGTACTGCCGCTGCATCCGCGTTATTGACGGTAAAAGCCGTCTCTTCAAACACCCGCTCTCCCTCGGCCGTCCGCAGCTGCCGGATATCAATCAGCTTGCCGTGACGTATAATGCCAACGGTATCACACATCAGCTCCATTTCAGACAACAAATGACTGGAGACGAATACGGTCGTCCCTTCCTCCTGCGTCAATCGGCGCAAATAATCACGCAGCTCCCGAATGCCCTGCGGGTCCAAGCCATTCGTAGGCTCGTCCAGGATCAGAAGCTTCGGTCGATGCAGTAGTGCCTGTGCCACGCCGAGCCGTTGGCGCATCCCCAGCGAATAGGTCTGCACTTTCTCATGAATCCGATTCCCGAGCCCGACAAGTTCCACTACCTCATCGATTCGCTCCTTGGTAATGCCCTGCATCATGCGCGCAAAGTGCTTCAGATTGTTATATCCAGATAAAAATTTATACATTTCAGGGTTCTCGACGATCGCCCCAATCTGCGCGGCTGCCTGTTCATAATTCTTCCGTATGCTGTAACCCCCGATGGTAATATCCCCCTGGGTGATGGACATCAGCCCGACCATCATGCGAATGGTCGTTGTCTTGCCTGCCCCGTTCGGCCCAAGAAACCCGAAGATTTGTCCAGGTGGGATATCTAAAGTCACATGATCTACCAAAACCTTGGACGAGATTTTCTTCGTAACCCCGAGCAGTCTTACCAGCGGTTCCTGCTTCATGTAATCTATTCTCCTTTGCCCTTGTATCATGTCAATCTCCACAATTATACAATACTAGAGCAAAGGACAAAATTGTTGAAATGCATGACCCCTATACTGCTTTTTAATGGAGCCGTCTACTTGCGATGCACCAACAAAGCCGATTGACACTCCTTGCAGACCCCCGCCGGAACATTATGCTTATAGAAGCCGGTTTTATACAAGCTGTGGCTTTGGGCAATGGGAAGCATCCGACAGCAACTGACGCAATACATCATCACTTCTTTCATCCCGTCATCTCCTCTCCGGGATTGATGCTTCTATTCTATGTACAGGATGATACAAAATGTATCCACTACAAAAATTCTATATAAATTGTTACTCTTTGTCAAACGTAAATAAATCAACTCCCGATGAGACTACAGAATCCGAAATATCCTTAAAACGGAGTGATGAAGAAGGATACATTTTTTTCTAATTTTTTAATAATTGCTACAATATGTATTGACGATCAACGGAATTTAGGATACATTTTGTATCATATTAGATGTTTTATGTTATGTATGTTTGCTCTAAATTAAATGGAACTTGTAGAGAGGTGAGTATGGATGTCATATGGATCTCGCATTGCAAAATTGCGGGAGCAAAAAGGTTGGACCCAAGAAGAGCTATCCGAGCTTATTGGTATCAGTCGGGCTTCTTTATCACATTATGAAAAGGACCGCAGAGAACCAAATCTGGAAACGCTAACAAGATTAGCGGACGTATTTCAAACCACGATTGATCAAATCATTGGAAGATAGTCTGTTTAGTCCCCCCACTCCAATATAATCAAAATAACCGAAAGCTTCGTTATTCTACTTCACACACAAAACCCCCTCTACTCAAAAAGGGGGTTTTGTGTTACGAGTCATTCCATATACGCTCTTAAAGTAGACGTTATCTTTTCTCTTTCTTGATCAGCGACGATATAATACCAAATTCCATTCATTTTTTGACCGTGGCCAGCAATTTCAACCTGCTCCAGCTTGTTTAGTTTTTGACGGTACTCTGTTACAAACATCTTCATCTCTTCAAACGAAATATCCGTTTTGACACTGTTTCCAATGTTGTCCAGAAGGGATTCGAGTTTAAAGACAGTCGAAATCCTTATTAACTTATTTAAGATCCCTTTCAGAACCTCCCGTTGCCTTGCATTTCTACCTAAGTCTCCCTTAGGATCTTCAAACCGCATACGCGAGAATGCCAGTGCTTCATCACCGTTTAAGTTCAGCTTCCCCTGATCAAAGTCATAGCCAGCATATTCGAACCGCATATGGTTATTTACGGTGACTCCACCCAATGAATCCACAATGCTGGAGAATCCCTCCATGTCCACTTTAATGTAGTAATCGATAGGGAATTGCAAAAAATTCTCGACGCTGCTGACCGACATCTCAACGCCTCCAAAGGCATAGGCATGGTTGATTTTATCCACCGTTCCATGTCCTACAATATCAGTTCTAGTATCACGTGGAATATTAAAAATCAGTACTGACCCCTTTGCAGGGTTTACTGCCATTAATATCATGACGTCGGATCGCCCACGATCGTAGGGCCTTTGGTCTACGCCCAAAACCAGAACAGTAAATGGATCAGCGTCCTTCATATTCTTTTCTCCGACCTGAATGGTCGTCCGATCCTGTACGAAGGTTGGAATAACTGGCGAAGGCTCCCGTTCTTCGTAAATCCGATTTGCTGTCGTTTTAATGGATTGATACGTATACAGAAGATAAGCTGAAGGCAGCAGTATAAGCATAGCCAGCAGCCACAGGACCCATTTCCTTGTCATTTTCATCCAGTGATGCCCTCCATTGCGTTGACCTTATCACGTTCCGTTATAGGTCGACGTTAAATCACGACTTAAAGAATCTCCTTCATCATCGGTATGGTGAGCGAAAGTCTTGTTATATCGCTTTTTTATCATTCGCTTATCAATAAATACATTGAATTCGTAGTGAATAAGGGTCAGGAGAAAGGGAACTCGCAGAAATATGTATCGAGGATGTTTCATGATTACATTGAACTAGATATACAACTCCAATTATAAGATTAAATAAAAATCTACATATGAAATCATATAATGAAGTTTCATTAATCGCAGGAAAAAACAACGTTATTCTAGATCTATCCCTCATCATGCACAAGGATTTAAGGTAAAAGAACTAATGACCAAGCAACATAAATATAGTAGAATATCAATAAACCATGATAATGATTCATCGTGAATACCTGTTCGCTGCAGGCTATCCATGAATTACGTTTCAGTTATAGAGACTCATTTTATTCGACTCGTTGTGACCGAACATCATTCGGTTCAACATACCCACGATACGCGTCTTTTTATCGACGTCTGTATGGAATTCCGTATGATACAATTGGCGTCCGTAAAAGAGTCCCCTTGATTCAATGCGGCCCGAAAGCAAAATATGATCCACATTATCATCAATTTCGTAACCCAATATAACATTAGAATGAATCGGTATTTCCCAAGGACATAGGAATACAAGACCACTTGGCAGCAGCTCTAGCGGCGTAACGGAATGACTTTTCCCATGAATGGTTAATTCCCCGATCTGCATGACTCTAATCCTTACTGTAATTTGGTGTTGCCGTTCTCGTAACATTGGAGGTAACCCATCCGCTCCTTATTATAATTTTTTTGGTATGGGACATTTCTGCAATGGATAAAATGATACTAACTGTACCCAAACCTTTACATTGTAGATACAATATGTATCTTATTAATGTTTATAATACGATACATATTGTATCTAGTCAATAAAAAGTAGTCTTTTTATGTATATAATAATCGGCAATTTTAACTTTTAGATCTATTCAACTAACTTCTATAGATACAAGCCATTCGAAAGGGGGATCAATGCGTGAACTACGGAGAACGAATATCTGAATTACGTGAACAGCATGGGTGGACTCAGGAAGAGCTCGCTACCTCTGTCGGTATTACACGTGCTGCACTATCCCATTATGAAAAAAATCGGCGCAAGCCCGATTTCGAAACATTGACCCGCCTGGCAGATCTGTTTGACGTATCCATAGATTATCTGATCGGGAGAACGACACAGGAAAAAACGGTGCTTGATGCGGAGGTTCGATCGTTTGTGGACGGACTTGAACTATCCGATGAGGATTTATTGGAACGCTTTAACCTTACAGTGGACGGCCGTAAACTAACTGAAGATGAAGCCAAGCGATTTATTGCATTTGTCCGCATGGAACGGGCCATGAAATAACGGCTCCATGCCCAAGAACTACAAATCCCCGACGTGTAGGATACGACTATCCCAACATGTCGGGGATTTTCTTGTCACCATGAGATCATATCTAATCTTTTCGTTCCTCCAATTGCAGCCATTTATCAGGATGGATTCCCAATTGAGTCATGAGCTTATTGATGTCGATGTTCGTTTTCTGCTGGTCAAGCCGCTGCTCGGTGCTTCCGGAGCCTCTCTCCTTGTCCACACTCATTTCCACAACTACCTCGCTTATCTATAATTTCCTCTCCATCCCAGCTGCTAATACGTGTTGAAATTACCATATATACAGCAACAAACCTATTAAACAACTTACTTACCAATATTATAACGAACGAATCCACATGATGCTGTCGTCTTGTGGAGCCTTTGTCCTATGCTTCGGGTTCTAATTTTGTCGAATTTTCTTTTGGAATATTTTGTTGAAAAACACAAATTTCTTAATAACACTCATCACAGCTTATTTTATATATGAAAAAAAACCACATTGCATTCATTAAAGAACACAATGTGGTTTCTGATTAACATAACAACAGATGCTAGTTCCCTGTACGAGCCAGCTCTCTCATATTCGCCTCAAATGCGGCGAGGAGCGCAGCTTCACCCGCCAGGCCTTGGTCTTGAGCCTTTTCGATATGCAGCAGCATACGTTTGTAATCCTTCGGAATGATACGGACAAAGCGGCTGAGCGCCTGATCCCAGTCTCCTAGAATTTGCTGTGCCGGCACACTGCCGGTGTACTGCTCATGCTGCTGGACAAGATGACGGAGTTCTTCCGCTTCTGCTGCATCCTCCACGCGCTCAAGGAGCACCATCTCCAGATTACAGCGATCCATAAAAGTTCCTTCAGGATCATAGACATAGGCTACACCACCGGACATCCCGGCTGCGAAGTTGCGTCCAGTTTCCCCGAGAACGACTACCCGGCCGCCGGTCATATATTCACAGCCATGATCGCCGACACCTTCAACGACAATGCTCGCACCCGAGTTACGAACGGCAAAGCGCTCGCCGGCAATGCCTCTTACATAGGCTTCACCGCCTGTAGCACCATAGAACGCGGTATTACCGGCAATGATGTTCTCCTCCGCTTTGAAGGTTGCTTTCCGTGAAGGCTTCACGATCAGCTTGCCGCCGGAAAGACCTTTACCGATATAGTCATTCGCATCCCCTTCAACCGTCAGCGTCATCCCTTTCGGCACAAAGGCACCAAAGCTCTGGCCTGCGGAACCCACGAAGTTAAATTGAATCGTGTCTTCCGGCAGTCCGGCAGCACCGTATTTGCGGGTGACTTCACTGCCCAGAATGGTACCCACTGCACGATCCACGTTTGTGATTGGGAAGGTACCTTCCACCGCTGCTCCCGATTCCAATGCAGGCGCAGCGCTGGCGAGCAGTGAACGCATATCCAGCGTTTCTTCCAGGCCATGATTCTGTCTTTGCGTACGATAGCGAGTGCTGCCTTCGGGAAGCTCCGGCGTATACAGCAATGCGGAAATATCCACGCCTTTCTTCTTCCAGTGATGATCCGCTTTGACGGCATCCAAGCAGTCGGTACGTCCAATCATCTCATTAACGTTGCGGAAACCAAGCTCTGCCATCAGCTCGCGCATGTCTTGAGCGACAAATCGCATAAAGTTGGCAACATGCTCCGGATCTCCTGTAAAGTTCTTACGCAGCTCCGGATTCTGAGTGGCTACGCCAACCGGACAGGTGTCCATTTGGCAGACACGCATCATGATACATCCGATGGCAACCAATGGTGCAGTAGAGAACCCATACTCTTCGGCTCCAAGCAGAGCCGCTACCACCAAGTCGCGTCCGTTCAGCATTTTGCCATCTGTCTCGAGCACAACGCGGTCACGCAGATTGTTCATGATAAGCGTCTGATGGGTCTCGGCAAGGCCAAGCTCCCAAGGCATACCCGCATGACGGATCGAGCCTTGCGGCGAAGCACCCGTACCGCCATCGTAACCACTGACCAGAATGATATCCGCCCGGCCCTTCGCAACACCCGCAGCGATCGTACCCACTCCCACCTCGGATACGAGCTTCACGTTGATATCCGCACGCGGGTTGGAGTTCTTCAGGTCGTAAATAAGCTCTGCCAAATCCTCAATGGAGTAGATATCATGATGCGGCGGCGGCGAGATCAGGCCAACACCCGGCGTCGAACCGCGAACCTCAGCTACCCAAGGATATACTTTACGGCCCGGCAGCTGTCCGCCTTCGCCCGGCTTCGCGCCCTGGGCCATCTTAATCTGGATTTCGTCCGCATTCACCAGGTAGTTGGAGGTTACGCCGAAACGTCCCGAAGCCACCTGTTTGATGGCGCTGCGGCGGGAATCGCCATTAGCATCCGGGATGAAACGGGCCGGATCCTCTCCGCCTTCGCCTGTATTGCTCTTGCCTCCGATGCGGTTCATCCCGATCGCTAGGCTCTCATGCGCTTCCTTGCTGATCGAGCCGAATGACATTGCGCCCGTTTTGAATCGGCGCATGATGGATTCTACGGATTCAACCTCATCCAGTGGTATCGGTTCGCCGACCGGCTTGATTTCGAGCAGTGAGCGCAGCGTAAGGTGCTGCTCATTCTCGCCTTTCACAAGCTCTGCGTATTTCTTGTAAGTTGCATAGTCATTGGTGCGGACAGCCTGCTGCAGCAAATGGATGGTTCTCGGGTTGAACAAATGCTCTTCCCCGTCAGCTCTCCATTGATATTCACCGGCTGAATCCAGCGCTTTATCGTTCCCATCCTTCTCGGTAAAGGCACGCTCGTGATGGGCCAGGGTTTCCTCGGCCACTTCTTCGAGACCGATACCTCCGATACGGGATGGTGTCCGTGTGAAATAGCTTTCTACGAAATCTTCTTTGAGGCCGACAGCCTCAAAGATTTGGGCCCCGCGATAAGATTGGATCGTGGAGATCCCCATTTTCGATAAAACTTTGACGACGCTCTTGCTTGCCGCTTTAATGTAATTTTTCACGGCTTTCTCATGCGAGATCCCGCGAAGCATCCCCTCGGAAATCATGTCATCTAGTGTTTCGAACGCCAGATACGGATTGACCGCGCTCACGCCGTAACCAAGCAGCAAGGCGTAATGATGCACTTCGCGAGGCTCCCCGGATTCAAGCAGAATTGCCACCTTGGTTCGGGTTCCCTGACGGATCAGGTGATGATGGAGAGATGATACGGCAAGCAGCGATGGAATCGCAGCATTGTCTTTATCCACGCCGCGGTCCGACAAGATCAAGATGTTATGGCCCTTGGCAATAACCCGGTCCGCCGCCTCGCAGAGGGTATCGATCGCCTGGCGAAGCCCTTGTGCACCTTCGGCTGCCGGGAAGAAGATCGGAATGGTCATGGATTTGAAGCCGGGACGACGAACGTGGCGCAGCTTCGCAAAATCTTCATTAGAGAGCACCGGCGAGTCCAGACGGATATGACGGCAGCTTTCCGGCTCCGGCTTCAGCAGATTGCGCTCCGGACCGATCGTTGTTGCCGTTGAAGTCACCAGTTCTTCTCGAATCGCATCAATCGGCGGGTTCGTCACCTGGGCGAACATCTGCTTGAAGTAGTTGAACAGCCGCTGCGGACGGTCGGATAACACCGCAAGCGGTGCATCGTATCCCATGGATGCGACAGCTTCCGCACCCGTAATCGCCATCGGCTCGATGACTTTGCGCAGCTCCTCATACGTATACCCGAAGGCTTGCTGCAGTTGACGTACATTTTCATGCTTCGGATCCGGTAGTTCCGGCGCGTCAGGGAGATCATGAAGCTCTACCAGATGCTCATCCAGCCATTCAGAGTATGGAAGTTCCGCGGCGATGCTTGCTTTGACTTCTTCGTCAGAGATGATCCGGCCTTCCTTCGTGTCAACGAGCAGCATCCGGCCAGGACGCAAGCGGTCCTTGTACAGCACGTTTTCCGGCGGAATATCCAGAACGCCCGCTTCGGAGGACAGAATGATCAGATCATCCTTCGTTACATAATAACGGGATGGACGCAGTCCGTTCCGGTCCAGGGTAGCCCCGATCTGAACACCGTCCGTGAACGCCATCGCAGCCGGGCCGTCCCATGGCTCCATCAGCGTGCTGTGGTATTCATAGAATGCTTTTTTGCTCTTATCCATGCTCTCATGGTTGCTCCACGGCTCAGGGACCATCATCATGGCCACATGCGGCAGGGAACGACCGCTGAGATACAGGAACTCAAATGTATTATCGAACATACCGGTATCGGAACCATCCGGGTTGATGACAGGTTTCACCTTCTCCAGATCGCTTCCGAACAGTTCATGCTCGAACAGCGATTGACGGGCGTGCATCCAGTTTACATTTCCGCGCAGCGTGTTGATCTCGCCGTTGTGGATCATGAAGCGGTACGGATGCGCGCGTTCCCAGCTTGGGAACGTGTTCGTACTGAAACGGGAGTGAATTAGCGCGATAGCGGATTCCAATCCCTGTTCCTGCAGGTCCAAGTAAAATTCCCCTACCTGCTCCGTCGTTAACATGCCCTTATATACGATTTTCCGGCAGGACAGGCTGGATACATAGAAGCTGTCTCCTTCGGGCTTGCCGCTGTAACGGATCGCCAGCTCGGCACGGCGGCGGATGACATACAGCTTGCGCTCGAACGAGAGATCATCCTGAATGTCGGCGCTGCGTCCGATGAACACTTGGCGGACATACGGCTTTGCCGCTTTTGCGGATTTACCCAGCATTTCATCATGGGTTGGTACATCACGGAATCCAAGCAGGGTTTGACCTTCTTCAGCAATAATCGAAGCCAACTGGTCCTCATGGGCCAAGCGGACAGCAGGATCATGGGATAGGAACAGCATGCCGGCACCGTAATGCCCGGCTTCCGGAAGCTCAAAGCCCAGTTTCGCGGCTTCGGCGGAGAAGAAGGTGTGAGGAATTTGCAACATAATCCCAGCGCCGTCACCGGAGTTCGGCTCGCTGCCCTGTCCGCCGCGATGCTCCATATTGGCAAGCATGGTCAGCGCGCTGCTAACGATTTCATGGGATGGCTTACCCTTGATATGGGCAACAAAACCCATACCGCAAGCATCTTTTTCAAACTGCGGATCATAGAGGCCCTGTTTCTGGGGAAAATCAGTATGTTTCATAAGATGCAACCTTTCTTTGTATAGAATAAAATGCTGCTGATCAATAACAGAAATCATAAAGGTTGGACATCAATCCTCTCCTGCAGTGGACACACTGTCTTGAGGTGATGCAGTATTGTGCAAAAGCGGCAAGGGGTAACATTTACCTGACACGTAAGATTTATTAGTTCTATATATTTTATCACCGTCATACAGTGCAGGCAATTCAAAGTTTTTATGAATTTGATAAGAATTGTTTTTATGAGAGTTATCACAATACATAGTTAAAACTTATGTAGAATAGTGCAAAAAAACATGCAAATAAAACATTCCGAACAGGCGGTTTTGTTCACCTTATCTCATTTCCTCGCCATCCCGCTCCAAACATCTCTTCATAAAAAAGGACTTCCCCGAGATCTGATCGACCTTCGGGGAAGTCCTCTTCCTTCATATAATAGATATCTTGCTTATGCAGTCACCGCTGTATCGGTGTCCGCTGCCTTCTTGCTGTTTCGGGTAGCCAGGAAGTACACGGCGGTCAGTGCCAGGAATACCAGACCGAATCCGGCCAGTACCCCCACATTGGCCCACATGCCGTCGAAACTTCCAGTGGAAATGACGTCCTTGTAGCCTTTTACGCTGTAAGTCATCGGCAGCAGCGGATTCAATGCCTTCATCCAGTTCGGAATTAGCTCTACCGGGAAGGTGCCTGCGCTTGTTGTCAATTGGAGGATCAGAATAACGATGACGACGAAGCGTCCAGGCTGATCCAGCCATGTCACGAACATTTGCACCAGGAACATGAACGACAAACTCGTAACAATAGAGAAGAGATAGAAGAGCGGAACGCTCTGTACATCAAGCTTCAATCCGTACAGCATGACGACCGCTGCCAGCAAGGCTTGAATCAATCCCATACCGGCAAAGGACAGCGTACGGCTGACAAACCGGTTCCAGCCCGATGCATTCGGTACCGATGCACTGCGGATCGGCAAGATAATCGTACAGAGCAGTGCTCCGACAAACAAACCGAGCGACAGGAAGTATGGTGCGAATCCCGTACCGTAGTTCGGCACTTCGTTCACCTTGTGCTCTTCAACCTGTACCGGTCCGGCAAACATGGTGACCGTTTCGTCGGTTGTTTTGATATCGCCTGTCTTGTCGGCAGCCTCGTTCAGCTTGCCTGCAAGCTCTCCGCTGCCTTCCTTCAATTCACTCATCCCGTTTACCAGCTCACCGGCTCCGGAATCCAGCTTTTTCGAGCCGTCGGCAAGCGTGGTAACGCCGCTTCCGAGCTTGCCCGCTCCACCTGCAAGCTGCTCCGTTCCTTGCGAAAGGGTGGCTGCGCCGCTTGCGAGCTCCTTGCCGCCAGCTGCCGCCTCGCTCAGCTTCGTGCCGAACAGCTTCATGCCGTCAGCCAATTGGCTTTGACCGGCGCTCAGCTGTTTGGCACCAGCCAGCAGCTCTTGGCCGCCAGCTGCGAGCTGTTTGCCGCCTTCAGCCAGCTGGTTCGCTCCGGCGCTCAGCTTGCCGGCGCCTTCCTGCAGCTGCTGCGTGCCTTGATTCAGCTCGGCTGCGCCTTGTGCCAGCTGTTTCTGGCCGGCATTCAGCCCGCTTGTGCCGGAGGCAACGGATTGGCTCGCAGCCAGCAGCTGCTGAACCTCCGGACTTTGCGCCAGCTCCGGATTGCTTTCAGCCAGCTTCTTCAATCCGTCTGCAACGGCTTTGGCGCCTTGCTCCAGGGAAGCCGTAGCCTCCAGCGATTGATTCAGCCCGGCTTTCAGGCTGCTGCTGCCTTCATGAGCGCTTTTCGCGCCTGCCGCAAGCTGGGAAGCCCCTGCCTGGTTGGCTTGCAGGCCTTCATTCAGAGCGGTGCTGCCGGCTGCGGCAGATTCAATCCCCGCTTGCAGCTTGGCACCACCCTTGCTTGCTTCCTCAGCTCCGGCCTGCAGCTTGCTGTGACCCGCTTTCAGCTGATCCAAGCCGGAAGCAAGAGTGCCAGCTCCTGTGTTCAGCTTGCCTGCACCGTTATTCAGTTCCTGCACACCTTGTGTTAAAGGTGCGATTCCATCCTGAAGCTCCTGTGTGCCGCTGACGAGTTTAGCCAGATTTTCCTTCAGCTTCACGGCGCCGTCATCCAGTTTTACGGCACCTTCGGATATCTTGGTTGCGCCGTCTCCCGCTTCGCTCAAGCCATCGGACACTTTGGCTACTTGATCGAACAAAGTTTCCGTATAGGCTTCCGTCACCTTCGCGGACACCTTGGACTGAATCTGCTTCACCGCAGATCCGCCGATTTGGGCCGCCAGAAAATTGTAGCCTTCATTCGGTTCAAATACGATTTGCGCAGGCTGCGGATGGTCATCCATTAAAGTTGTCGCCTGCTGTGAGAAATTCTCGGGGATGCTGATGGTCATGTAGTATTTGTTATCCTTCATGCCCTGCTCAGCTTCCTGCCGATCAACGAATTGCCAATTAAAATCTTTTCCCTTCTTCAGCTCGGCAACCAAATCCTCGCCAGCGTGAAGCGTCTTTTCTTCAAAAACAGCGCCCTGGTCGTTATTGACGACCGCAACGGGCAAATCCTCCATCTTTCCATACGGGTCCCAAAAGGCCCCGAGGAACATACCACTGTACATGACCGGTATGAACAGCACGGCGATGATCGGAATCAATATTTTTTTATTCCGAACGGCAGCGCCAAGATCTTTTGCAAATACAGATAATGACTTCATCCAGTCTCTCTCCTTTTTTTCTCTAAATAACCAGCCGACATGAATCTGCCTCATGGCAGATCACATTCCAGTACAGAATGACCGATATCCTCAATTGGTCAGTTCGGGCCAAAAAAAAACGATCCCTGCCAAGGAAGACGATCCCTCAAGCCTAGAGAGTCCGCCTTCCTCATCACGAAGGAGGTTCCTACATCCTTCTTACGTAGTGGCCTTCAACCCGTCAGCCAAGAACACCATCATATATTCCTTGATCTGTTCCTTGCTCAGCGGCTTGTGAAGCTGATTGAAGTCGGTCGTGAGCGCAACATACAGCTTCAGCATCACGAAGGATACCACTTGAGCATCCAGCGGCTTGAGCTCGCCGATCGATATGGCCTGCTCCACAATTCCCTCCAGATACCCGACGATTCCATTCTCCACCTTCGTCAACCCTTCATGCGCCTTCGGCGTGCCAATATCCCGAACCTCTTGCGATAGCTTAATGAACAGCTCATGCTCGCTTCGGAATTCAAGCAGCGCATCCAGCACCCGATACAGATTGTCGAAGAAATCTCTGTCCTTCCGAATCTCCCGCTCGGCAATACGCTTCATCTCCATAATGGCCGACAGCAAAATCTCGTCAAACAGTTCATCCTTATTCGTGAAAAACGTGTAGATCGTACCTTTCCCTACATTCGCAATCTTTGCCACCTGTTCCATCGTCGTCGCTTTATATCCGAACAAAGCAAACGACTTGGAGGCAGCATCCAGCACCTGCTTCCGACGGTCCACAGCTGACATGCTTACCCCTCCTTCTTGATCTTTTTAAAATGGCCTTCATTTCAAAACTGACCAAAATACTTTTTCGGTCATTCGGTCAAAAATCACTTTACCAGATTGTCGGATTCATTGCAATATCTTTTCGTTAAATTTTTTAATATTTTGAATGCAGGGTTCAAATCTCATCATGACGTCTAATGTAGGGTACACTCTGACTCCCAGACGTAAAATAATTGAAATGCTTTTCCCTTTTGCGCGTATACTTATGATGCATACTCTTTTTTTTCGCGCCGCTCTTCAAAAAATGATTCCTGTTTTGTAAGATAGAGGGAGAAAGAAGTAGGTGAAACCATGCGATATACAAGAGTGCTCCTCTTTTCCGAGGGTTTCGGCACAGGACATACGCAAGCAGCGTATGCGCTGGCTGAAGGTATACAACGGATGAATCCCGGCATCCACTGCCGTGTCATTGAGCTTGGCAATTTTTTGAATCCAACCGTGGGGCCGTTAATCTTATCCGCTTATCGAAAAACCGTCAGCACCCGGCCTCGCCTTGTCGGCATGCTGTACCGTTCGCAATATAAGAAATCGTTAAACCGTCTGACGCGGCTCGCGCTGCACCGCATATTCTATGCGCAGGCCCAGCGGGTCATCGAGCAGCTGAAACCGGATCTCATCATATGTACCCACCCCTTTCCTAATGCCGTGGTCTCCCGCCTGAAGCGTCAAGGGCTTGAGGTTCCGCTCTATACGCTGATTACCGACTATGATGCCCATGGCACCTGGGTCAATTCGGAAGTGGATGAATATCTCGTATCAACGCCTCATGTGAAACAAATGCTGCTGCTGCGGGACATTCAGCCCGAATACATTCATGTGACCGGCATTCCGGTGCATCCCAAGTTCTGGGAAAGAAGCAATCGAGAGGCGCTTCAAGCCGAGCTTCGATTAAAGAACATGCCAACCGTGCTGATTATGGGGGGCGGATGGGGCCTCGTGTTCAACAAGGAACTGCTCAGCAAGCTGGCCAGCAGGGCCGATGATATCCAGCTGGTCTTCTGTATGGGACAGAACGAGAAGCTGGTTGCCAGCATGCGCGAAGACCCGATCTTTCAGCATCCCAACATTCATGTTCTCGGTTATCGCGACGATATACATAAACTCATGGAAGTGTCGGATTTGCTCATTACGAAGCCAGGCGGTATGACATGTACGGAGGGAGCTGCCAAGGGAATTCCTATGCTGTTCTATGAGCCTATCCCGGGACAGGAAGAAGTGAATTCCCATTTCTTTGTCAGCGAAGGCTATGCGGAAATTTTGGACTCTCCTTCCGTCATCGATAAATGGCTGAACCTGCTGTCCGATCATTATGATCAGGTGACAAAGAAACGTAACGGAGCAGGCCGGCGGCGCATCCCGCATCTGGAGCCCGACCACTGTGCCAGCCAGGTGATGGGATTGCTGACCGAAGGGCGCATGCCCGGTTATCATGAAGATGCCGTCAAACTGTTAGCGGACCAGCCCTAATATCTGCAGCATGTTCTATGTTTCCCGCTTTTGCACTTTTACCCCAAAAAAGCTTCCCTGTCACGAAGACAGGGAAGCTTTTTTCATGAAAAACCCATCTATATCTCCAGCGTTTCTCCAGCCTTCAATGGATGACCCTGAATGCCTGTTTTGGCTAGTTCGTCGCAGAAGGCCCCTGCATCCTGTTTAATGCCCGGGAACGTGTCGTAATGTACTGGGATGACATGTTTCGCACGAATCCACTGTGCGGCCAGCAGGGCGTCCTGTGGACCCATCGTCAATAAATCCCCAATCGGCAGCGCAGCTGCATCAATGTGATTCATCTCTCCGATCAAGCGCATATCCCCAAACAAACTCGTATCGCCTGCATGATAGAATGTTTTGCCGCCCATCGTCAGAATGACGCCACCAGGCTGCCCTGCATAGATCCAAGTGTCCCCTACCGAAATGGATGAAGAATGAAAGGCCGGGGTAAACTTCACCTTAAAGCCATCGAATTGCGCGCTTCCGCCGATGTTCATTCCATGGGATTTGGCTCCCAGGCTGCCGCAATACACGGCGAGTTCATAGACCGCGATAATCGGGCAATCATTCTGTTTCGCAATCTCGATGCAATCGCCAAAATGATCGGAGTGCCCATGCGTCAGCACAACCGCATCCACCTTTACGTCTTTGGGCTCGATGCCGGAGCCTGGATTCCCTGATAGCAGCGGGTCGATGATCACACGAACTCCGCCTTCTTCCACCAAAATGCTAGAATGGCCGTAATACGTAATATTCATGCTTAAACACACCTCCTACATCCTAGTTTACCCATACGGGCACTACTTGTAAAAAGAGTGATTTCCTATTTTTTTTACGAACGTTCTTGAATGATGTACCGTCAGATCCTGAGCCAGCTTCAAAGACAGGAAAAAGTACGTATCGTCCTTTACCTCTTTTTGGCCATGAAGTGCCGCATTCACGGATTTAATCGTCTCTTTGTTCGGCTTGACACGTTTAAGACGCCCGTTCGCTACAGGACTAAATTGGTGCTTTTGATAGATGACATCGGTAATGGTATCGGGAAAATTAGCTGACCGCAGCCGGTTTAAGACAACGTTAGCAACTGCTACTTTGCCTTCGTACGGTTCGCCTTCCGCTTCTGCCATAACAATCTTCTGGAGCAGAAGCAGTTCTTCAGCTGACAAATCATAGGTCCAGGTCGCTTTGTCTTTCTGATCCTGGGTTAACGTATTTGTTCTTGTGAAGAATAAAGTTGTGGGGGGTGATAAGCTTTCAGTCTGAGATTTGACGACATGCGTCCCCTTTTGTTTTGCCGGTTTCCCGTCTGCAGTCTGAGATTTCGATGGTTTCTTTTTCTCATCTGCAGTCTTCAATGCTTGTTGCGAGTTCCAATATCCGTTTTCAGCCAAACCGATGCCTTTTGCGCTTGAAAAAGCATGGCTCTTGCTCCCCGGCTTATTCCACTCCTGGAAAACAATTGAAGACAAAATATTGACAGGTTCCCTATCCTGCTTGGTACTCGCCTCTTTTACGAATCGATCCGGGTCAGGCTCAGTAGCCGGTGCAGCCGTCACGAACTTCGGCATATCCTGCTGCTGTTCTTCCCCTTCCGTTGTCTTTGTCTGCATTCCAAGTAAACTTATAAGAGACAAACTCACAAAGAGCGCTCCAATGAGCAGCGCAACCCAGCGATTTTGCCGTAGCACGTTCATAACCATATTTTTCCTCCTATGATGTCGGCACATTCCTACACTATGTAACCACATTTTTAGGCTTTGAAAACATGGTAATTTTATGAACATTCTATCCTCAATTTCAGAAAAATGTTGAAAGCCGCGCCACACCTACTGTTTCGTACATCGGACTTGCATGCAAATTTGTTCGAAAAAGAACGAGCTGCTGCACTTCCCACTGGATGGGCCTGGGTCCTGTTCCGATAACATCCAATGAAAATTTTTGATTTCCTTGAAATTTCCGGCCAACCGTAATATGCGGACGAAACGGTCGCTCCTCCGGCACAAATCCGAAAGACTCCATCCTTGATACCACCGATTGCTGAAGATGAGACAGAGCATTCAAGTCCCCACCGACTCCCGCCCATAAAATTCTTGGCGAGGCGCTTGCCCCGAACACGCCGGCATCATAAAGGCCAAGCCTGAAGGGTTTATGCTCCTTGGCGACTTCCTGCAGCGCCGCCGTGAGCTCCGCTATCCGATTTGACGGCGTATCGCCCAGAAACTGTAAGGTGATGTGGTAATCCTGCGGATGAACCCATTTTTTGAAAGTCACTTGCTCCACCAATGTTTCCGTCCAATCCTGAATCCGGGAAGACACCTCGGAAGGCAGATGTACGGCAACAAATAAACGATCCATAGCTCCCTCAGCCGAATGGCTCAACTAAGACACTTCCTTCCAATCTCTTTTATCCTAAGCAGCCACCGGCTGCTGTAAGGCACCATGTTTTCGTGGTTCGTTTATAGTCTGAGCAATATGACATGAAAATAGTATGAGGGGTACATCAAATTCGCCTAAAAATATGATGAAGCTTCAATTTACCATAAAACGGACAATAATTCATGTACAATTTTTCCAATCCGGACAGTTCGTCCATGCGCAACGTTATGATTTCTGATAATATGTTCCCAAAGAGTTTAACGCTTTTATTCTGGTTTATATCACATTCCTTAGGAGGTAGCACCATGCCGAAAATCATTGCCATACACGACTTAACCACGGAACAACAGCAAAAAATCAAGGATATCGCCCCGGACTATGAGCTGTTGGTTACCAAAGCGAAAGAGCTTACGCCAAGCATCGTTCGGGATGCCGAAATTATGATCGGCTGGTCACGCTCCATCCAGGAAGATATATTGTCTGCGGACAGTAAACTGAAATGGATTCAGGCATGGTCGGCCGGTGTGGATAAAATGCCGCTCAAAGAGCTCGAAGAAAAGGGCATTCAGCTTACCAATGCCAGCGGCGTACATAGCGTTCCGATCACGGAGCATATTTTTGCGATGATGCTGGCCTTCAACCGCAACGTTCATCTCGCCATTCGACAGCAATCGAACAACCAATGGGACACGTCCGGCACGTTCACGGAATTGGCAGGCAAAACCATCGTCATCGTTGGCGTCGGCCAGATCGGCAGTCATACAGCGCGCGTGGCCCAGGCGTTCGGCATGCGGACCGTCGGGGTCCGCCATTCCGGCAAATCCGATCCTTACGTGGAAGTGATGTATAAGGTCGATCAGCTCGATGAAGCGCTGGCTGAAGGCGATTATATCGTGAACATCCTCCCGCTAACCGATGATACCCGTGGACTGTTCAATAAAGCAAGATTCTCGGCGATGAAGGACTCCGCCTTTTTCGTTAACGTAGGCCGGGGTCAAACCGTAGTAACCGAAGACATGATTCAGGCACTTCAATCCGGGTCATTGGCGGGTGCGGGACTGGATGTGTTCGAGGAAGAGCCGCTTCCGTCAGACCATCCGCTGTGGACCATGGACAACGTCATCATGACCCCTCATATGGCGGGTGATACGGATCGCTACGGCGAGCGTGCCGTGGATATTTTCCTGGAAAATTTACAGAGCTATGTAAGCGGTAAGCCGCTGTCCCGAAATGTGATAGACTATAGCAAGTCGTACTAAGACCAGGTAACAAGTTCTTAAGTACAGCTTTAATCCTGCTCTCAAAAGGAACCAGGGATCTTGCAACAAAGACCACAAGATCCATCCAACAAAAGGAACGTCCCGAGGTTTTCATGCCTCCGGGACGCCCTTCTTTTTTTACTACTTTTATACGCAATGGGAGAGAGAATCGATGCAGCCGTATACGGAACGTGTAATTGAAGTGATCCGGAGCATTCCGGAAGGATATGTCATGACGTATGGACAAGTGGCCAGACTGGCCGGCAGCCCAAGGGGCGCACGACAAGTCGTCAGAATACTTCACACCCTCAGTCACATTCACAAGCTGCCGTGGCATCGGGTCGTCAACGCAAAAGGAGAAATCGCCATCAAGGATGATGAGTCCAGACTCATGCAGGAGCTGTACCTTCAGGACGAAGGCGTTGCCGTCAATCCCAAAGGCATCATTGATTTAGAGAAATATCGTTATGATCCTGGGGAATAGATCATATACCCCATTATTCGCACAGCCAAATCTCCCTCACAAAACTCCCCTTCCGGGTCGTGCAATGACGCAGGATCTTCCAGCCCGAACTCAGCAGCAACTCGCGTAATGGCTCTGTGCTGACGATGACAGCTCGATCTGACAACCGGCGTAAGCTTTGGAGCATCTGCAATTTCTCTTCCTCCGGGAAAACGGAACACAGATTATACGGCAGATCCAGGATAGCCGCATCATAATGACCTTGCATTGTATTCATATCCTGAATGGCAACTTTGTTGTCATCATAACCGTAGTGCCTCAGATTCACCCTCGCTCCCCGAATGGCAAGCGGATTGATGTCACGGCCCTCGGCCGTGATTCCCATCGACAACGCCTCAATCAATACATTTCCCATGCCGCAGCAGGGATCCAGGAGCGCGACCCCGCCTAACCGAGGAACAGCCAGGTTGACCAGTGCCCTCGCGATGCGCGAGCTGAGACCTGTGGAGTAATTTTGCGGCTTCTGTTTATGATTCAGCCATGCACGTTCAGGTTCAAGAAGTATTCCCAATCTCCACATGCCGCCTGTGGACACCATACCGAGCGTGACATCCGGAGCTTTCATCTGTGCAGTTCCTGTTATTTGGCAGCCTACCATCCGTTCATACCCGCGTGATTGTTCATAACCGAACCGATCTCCCGCCTTGAGGCAGACAACTTTGAAGGTCGCATGGTTAAGGTCAATCCGGCCTGCTTGCTCGGCCATTCGTTCGATGGATTCCCCAGTCATTCTGACATCGATGCAGGCCGATAAGAACGGGCTCCGATCCGGATCAACCCATAACTCGCTTACCAGCCAATCCTCACCGTCAGGCTCATGACCGAACAGCTCCGTCAGCTCCATCAAGCACAGCTCCCGCTCCGTTTCATGACAGGCATAAGTATACAGATAAGAGGACTTGCCACTCATGGAAGACGGACCAAAGGTCATGTCATCGTCGTTTGAATTCATCATTTATTTCGTCTCTCTTCTATTATATATGTGCAGCAGTCACTACTGCTCCATTAACAGCCGATAGGATTCCAGCCGCGCATTATAATCGCTCACCGGCGTGACGATCAAGAACTCGTTACACCGATACTGTTCTGCCATATGCTGCAGTCTGTTTCGTACACTTGCAGACGTGCCGATGATAAGCCGCCGGGATGGGTCTGACGAATCGGAATCAGACGGGTTTGTGGGCATCGTGTGCTGCCCTGGTCGGGGAATTTGTGCTGCAAGCTTCTTTGCCTGTTCCTCCGTCTCCGCGCAAACCACGCTTACCGCCACCATCGCGCACGGTTCTTGCAAATGAGCGCTTGGCTGAAAAGCTTCCCTGTAAGATTGGAGAACTTCCGCCCCGTCCGTATCGCTCATAAACTGTCCGAATACATAGCCCGTCCCGAATTCGGCCGCATACCCCGCACTCTTCGTGTTCGTGCCGAGCATCCACATCACGGGCGGAGTTACGGGCACCGGTTTCGCTGCTACCAGCACGTCTTCATAGCGATACCGATCCTCTAGCAGCTCGGTCAAAGCCCGAATCCGCTGCGGCAAATCCGCCACATGACCCAGGAAATTTCCGCTAAGCGCCATGCTCGTATGGGCTGAACCTCCCGGTGCCCGCCCGATCCCGAGATCGATGCGTCCGGGATACAGCGATGCCAGCATACGGAAATTCTCCGCCACCTTCAGCGGGCTGTAGTGCGGCAGCAGCACGGCCCCGGAGCCGAGCCGGATGCGCGTTGTCCTGGCGCCGATATGAGCCAGCAAAATCTCGGGCGATGCACAGGACAGATGCTCCAGATCATGGTGCTCCGCAGCCCAGTAGCGCCCGTAGCCCCATGCTTCCACTTTTAGGGCAAGTGTCACGGCTTGCTGCAAGGCTTCTTCGAACGAGCTCTCTCCAAAACGCGGAACCAGATCAAGCACGCTTAGTTTCAATTGGCTACTCATGCCATCCCCCTTGTTCGCTCTTACTAATCCAAATCATAGATCGAACCTACCTTGAGTCCATATAACTCGTTATAGATTTTCTCGGCAAAAGCGTCCGTCATCCCTGCGATATAATCAATCACCATATGCTCCCACGTCCAGATCGGCTGAGCCCGCTTCTGATCTGCCTCATAACGCTGCAGCCAGTCGGACGGAATGATCGCCGTGGAGGCGACAGGATCCAGAAAAGCATCCCACAAGCGCTTGATGATCCATTCGCTGCGTTTTTGCAGGCGCTGAACCCGCAGGTCGCGAATCATGGTCACCCAAGCGAAACTCTTCAGGACGCTGACCGTACGCAGCATATCCTCATCTTCCACACCGTCTTTGACAAACGTCACCTTTTTCCAATCCCCGTTCGTAATTACGCCCAAGCTGCCTACAAACAGGCTGACCCAGTAGGCTTTGACCTCCCGCCGGGTACGGGAATAGTCATTCTCGCAGGTCGGCATTTTCTCGTTCCAGATTTTCAGAAACTCGTCCAGCACCGTATCCACCTTCGGATGAATCTGCTCCTTGGTCCATCCCTTCCATACCTCGTCTTCCAGCGTCATGATCTTCTCCACGATCAGTTTGTTCAGGTGACTGTCCCGCAAAAAGTGTTCGTGCACCTCGATCTTCCCGGCTTTGATGCCATCCTCCAGATCATGCGCGGAATAGGCGATGTCATCGCAAAGATCCATCAGCTGCGCTTCGAGCGTTCGGTGCGTGCCGGGAATTTGCCACTCCTTCCGAATATGGGAGATGTATTCCCATTCATGCCGGTACATCCCCTTGGGGTTATCCAACCCGGAGAACGGATATTTATTGATGCCAAGCAGCACCGCATCCGACAGATTGAGTCCGTTGACGTTCTCTCTTTTCTCCAAAAACATGATCAGCCGAAAATTGTGCGCATTCCCTTCAAAATGCTCATATTTACGCCGCATCGCCTGCTGCACCTCGGCTGCCTGCTCCGGTGTCGGCGTACCCGGCTGACGCGTCAGCTCCTTCTCGGTTCTCCGGTCAATGTGCTTCTGCAGAATGCCCTGCAGCACTTCTTCGCCCTTATGGCCGAACGGAGGATGACCAAAATCATGGGCGATCGCCGCGCACTCCACCACCTCGGGATCAATCATCAGCCCGGCGTTGTCCGCCTGCTCCGGCATCACTTCGGAATAATTGCGGGTCAGGCTCCGTGCCGCTTCGCGCGCAATCTGCGCCACCTCAAGCGAATGCGTTAAGCGCGTCCGGTAGTAATCGCCGGTGCCAGCACCGAATACCTGTGATTTTCCTTGCAGCCTGCGGAACGTCGGCGAATGAATCAGGCGCGAATAATCCCGTTCGTATACCGCGCGTGAAGCATCGGACTTCGTTTGCTCCGGATATTGGCGATGCTCTCTAAGCTCCTTCAGTGTCATTTATCCCACTCCTGTTTTTATCTATTTATGGTCGATTCGGAATCGTTCGTTCTTATGATTATATGCCATACGGGATCCGAAAGAAAAATGTTATTCCAAGGTAAGCCATTCACTCTTTGTATACCCGTATTGTCACGTCGGCTATCCGCTAAGCACGATATTCCCGTCAGGGTGATGGATGGGGCAAATCATTAACAAGATGATTGCATCTCCACTGCGCTATCTCGCACCCTCAGGGAGCAGAGGCCTCAATAATTCCTCCATTATGCAAAAACGCCAAGCGCTTATAGGATTAACACAAGACCTGTGCGCGCATTCTTGCTACGTTGTTAGGTAAGCGCTGTCATTCCTGTCTTAAAGCGCACCACGGAAAGGAGGGAAATGATATCCATAAGGGTTGCACCATTATACGGGAGGGATTGCTGTGAAACGAAGGCATGCTTTTTCGAAAAGAATAACGTTCTGCCTGATCAGTGCAGCCATGCTGTTAGCTCCAATGTTTGAAGGACACGGATTTGCCGCTGGAGAGAGCAAGTACTCGGCTTCCGCATCGGCCAGCAGCTATGACACCCGCTGCGCTTGCGATGCATCGAAAGCGGTGGACGGCAGTCTCAGCACACGCTGGTCCGGCGAAGGCGACGGCACTTGGCTGAGGCTGGATCTAGGGTCCGCCAAACCGGTTGCACTGGTCAAGATCGCGTTTTACAACGGAGATACGCGTACATTCACCTTCGATATTCAAACCTCAACCGATGGCTCCAACTGGCTTCAAGCACGAAACGCTGTCCATAGCGTTCAAAACAACCAGCTGCAATCCTTCACCATCCCCGCCGTGGAAGCCCGATATGTACGCATTGTGGGCTACGGCAACACCTCCAACCAATGGAATAGTTATACGGAGGTTGAGCTATGGGGAGGCACTGCGGATGGAGGAGGCGGGGACCTTGACCCTGCCAAGCCTCCTTCGGGCAATTTTGACCTAAGCAAGTGGAAAATCACCCTGCCTGACGCGTCCGAGGTCCAGGCCGGAGCACTCGCCAGCGGGTATGTGCATCCGGATTGGTTCTTTACCGATCCCGTCACCGGCGGCATGGTGTTCACATCGCCTAATATCGGTGAGACCACCACGAACAGCACTTACACCCGCTCCGAGCTTCGGGAAATGCTGAATCCGTCGACGAACAGCGCCTCCTCATGGGCCAACAACTGGGTAACCTCTACCTCCTCCCCATCCATAAAATCTCAGGCCGGCGGCGTGGATGGAACGATGAAGGCTACCTTACGCGTGGATCGTGTATCCGTCAGCGGGAACGAAGCCGATAAAATCGGCCGCGTCGTGGTCGGGCAAATCCATGGCCCAAGCACCGAACCGATACGGCTCTATTACCACAAGCGTCCTTCGGACAGCAAAGGTGCCGTTTATTTTGGAACCGATGATCTGGACAACAACAACACCTGGGTGAACATTCTCGGCGGACCAAGCCAGCTTAATCCTGCAAACGGCATCGCCCTCGGCCAGAAATGGAGCTATGAAATCAAAGTGACCGGGCTTCTCATGACGGTGAAAGTAACCCCAGAGGGCGGATCGGCCAGCACCGTGACGCATACCCTCCCTAGCGGTTATAACGATAAGTATCTGTACTTCAAAGCAGGCGTCTATAACCAAAACAAATCCGATACCACCCCGGATCAATCCGACCATGTGAAAGCTACTTTCTTCTCTCTAACGCACCTGCATCCTTAACATCCACTTGTCAATCCCATGCCCGGGGCAGTCACGCGCCTGCTTCCGGGTTTTCTTACACACGCTTTAACTACAAATTAAAAGCGAGGGATGGAACGTTGAAGAAGACATTGAACCGAATCTCATGCCTGATCCTCTGCCTGCTGATCACCATAAGCGTTATGGCATCCCCGGGGCAGCTTCGTGCCGTATCCGCACAATCGGTTTCAGAATTCGATCTTGCGGATGAATCTGTTGCCTCGGATTCCGAGCCCCTACCGGAACCAGAAGGACCGGATATTCTGTTCTTCTCCGATAACTTTGATTCAGAGCGCTACGGTACCACGGGCGGCGTCGTTATTCCGCTGCCTTGGGTTCAGACCGGTGATGGAGGCAGCAAAGCCAAAACCTCCGTATCCGGCAGCGCTCCTTCTACGCCGAACCTTATGAAGATCGACGTGACCGATTCCGTCTATTTGCCCGTCAATACGACGGGTTACGGCAACATTAAGCTGAGTTATTATACAAGAGCCTCATCCTATGTCAGCGGCAGCATTGTGGCCGAGTGGTCGGGCGACGGCGGCGCGACCTGGAACATGCTGGAGGATTTCAAGCTGACCCCGGGAACGCCCGAAGCACCGCGCAGCGAATCCAACACGCTGAAAACCTGGACGCTGCCGCCGGAAGCAAGCAGCAATCCGAACGTACGAATCCAGTTCCGGGTAGGTGATCCGATGAACGCCAACATGTACATCGATAGCGTCTCGCTGTCCGGTCAGGCCATACCGGGCATTCCGCCTGCGGTCGATCCTGTGCCTGAACCCCCGCCGACCGAAACCGGTCCATACCCTGCGCCGGAAGGCGTAACCCTCTATGAGGACGTTTTGATCGGCAAAGCCGGGGATCGCGATCTCTATACGTCCATTGCCGTTCCGAGCACCCCGCCAGCCGAGCCTATGCCGGTCATGATCTACATTCATGGCGGGGGCTGGAATAAAGGCGACCGCAAAAACGCTCTCGGCAGCATCTGCAACTATGTCCTTAAACGCGGGTATATCGGCGTTTCCTTAAGCTACCGGCTAACCCCCGAAGCGCCTTACCCGGCCCAGATTCAAGACGTGAAGCTGGCCATCCGTTATTTGCGCGCCCATGCCGAGCAATACCACATCGATCCGAGCCGGATCGGCGTTTGGGGCACTTCGGCGGGAGGGCATCTCGCTTCCCTGCTTGGAACGACAGGAGACCTGACCATGGAGGATACGGTCACGCTGGGTACCGAGGATACGGTGCAGCTTCCCGATATCGAAGGAACCGGAGGCTGGCCGGAATACTCCACCAAGGTGCAGGCGGTGGTGGACTGGTACGGACCGGCAGACTTCACGACCGACTTTGCCGACCGGTACAGTTCGGTCACGAAGCTGCTCGGCGGGCATAACGCCCTGTCCGTCCCGATTGAGGCACGGCTTGCCATGCCGGGGACGTATGCCACTCCCGATGATCCGCCGTTCTGGATTCGGCATGGAGACGCGGACGCCACCATCCCTTATACCGACAGCGTCACCTTCGCCAATCAATTGACGGCCGCCGGTGTTCCTGTAGTCGATTTCGCAATCGTTCCCGGCCAGGGCCATGGCTTTACCGGGGAAGCCAAAACAACCGCGGATGCGGAAGCTTGGGCCTTCATGGAGCAGCATGTGAAGAATCTGGAGGTCACCACGCCGATCCTCTACAAAGACGGCTACACGCCTCCTGATCCGACGGACCCGACCGACCCCACCGACCCAACCGATCCTTCCACGGGCATTCCCGTTGAGGTTGGCCGTTTGGTGCCCTCGGACGATGCCCTGATCGACAGCTCCAAACCCGACACCAATATCAATTCAGCTACCGGCACAAGCATTGGCCTTTTTAGCGTATCGTCCGGTACAACCAACAAAAAATATGCCTATTTCAAATTCGATGCTTCCACCCTGAGCGATCCTGATTACCGCTACGAATTCCAGGTCGCCGCGAAAAAAGGCACCAGCAATACGGAGCTTGAGCTCTCCCTCTACGTTATCGAGGATACAGCCTGGAGCGAAAGCGATCTGACCTGGAACAATGCGCCCGTGAACAGCCTCGATTCGGCCGCTTATGTGGGATCGTTTACCGTAAAGGCCGAGAATGGCGGCCGACCGGAGGTGTACAGCGTCGATGTGACGGACTATGTCCGCAGTCATCTAGCAGATGGCAGCGTATCGTTTCTCCTTGCGGATGCAGCCCATACCGGTGTCAGCGTCAATATCTATACCAAGGAAGCCAACGGCTCCAGTAATCCAAGACCTGCGCTGGTCGTTAGCGAATTGGTGGATTCCAGTCAGGATACGACGCCACCGTCCTGGACGGACGGAAGCCGCCTGTCCATTCGCAGCATTGGCGAAGATTATGTGCATTTGGCATGGCCTGCGGCGGAGGACAACAAGATCGTCGCGAAGTATAACGTTTATCAAAACGATGTCAAAGTCATGGAACTGGGCTCCGACGTCACCCGCTATGAAATAGAAGGACTGTCTCCGCACACGGAGTACAGCTATAAGGTCGAGGCCGTGGATGCCGCCGGAAACGTCAGTCCGGTTCCGCTGACGCTGTCGGTTACGACGCTTAGCGCTCCCTTAGCGCCTTGGCCTGTGACCTCGGTCACGGCAAGCGGCAGCGACGGCAACATCGAGGATAATACCTTGGACCAAAATCTGTACACCCGCTGGTCTGCCGCCGGCGACGGTCCGTGGATCATGTATGATCTCGGCGAGGCCCGAGAAATCGGTTATCTGGGCGTTGCCTTTTACAAAGGGGACGTTCGCGCGACGGAGATCGATATCGAAACCTCCGATGACGGAGTAACCTGGACTCCCCTGTTCAACGGTTCGAGCAGCGGAACCACCACCGCGATGCAGCCATTTAACGTTCCGGACACGAGCGCACGTTACGTGAGGCTGATCGGGCGCGGAAATTCGGACGGCAGTGCCTACACGAGTCTGACGGAAGTCCATATCTATCCTCCTTTTGTTAACGGGGATACGCCTGTGGCTATTATTCCGGATTTTGTGCCGCAGCCTCCGGAAGGAACCGTTCCTTTTACCGCTCCCGGCATGAAGAATGCGGACGGCAGCGACCATCCGGTGCATCAGGCTTTTGCTGCTACCGGAAGGACACTGAACGTTGTCGATTACGGAGCAGATCCTGCAGACAACGACTCGGACGATCGACCGGCGATTCAACGAGCGATGGATGAAGCGGTCCCGGGCGACGAAGTGTTTTTCCCGAATGGCGTATACAACTTAAACAGTGCGCCCGATGGACTGACCAATCTAATGCTGAAATCGGAGGTCAATTTACGGGGGGAGAGCCAGAAGGGTGCGATCCTGAAGACCTCGCTGAACAAGGTCCGGAATAGCTCGATGTTGAAATCCGCGAAGCAGCATAACCTGACCATCTCCAATCTGACGCTGACCTCCGCATGGGAAGGTCAATATTCGACCGATCACAGGATCAACAACCCGGATGCCGGCGGTCCGGACATGATGATCATTGCCGCCAATTATGGCGAGGCGCCTTCATACAACATCACGATCGACAGCGTGACGATCGAGAAATTCAGCCGCATGGGCGTCCGCATCGAGAACAGCCATGATATCGTCGTCCGCAATACCACGTTCCGAAATGCCACGGACCTTGGGCCGGGCGGTGCCGGGTACGGCGTATCCATTCAGGGCGTACCGAAGGTCGACCGCAACGGTTTTGCCAATGATACAAGATGGAATCTGGTCGAGGACTCTTCCTTCGAGGGGCCATATCTTCGTCACGGCGCACTCATACAATATGTGGCCCATAACAACGTGATCCGGCATAATGAATTCCACCAAGTCCGGCTGGATGCGATTGATCTGCATGGGGAGCTGGAGTATTTTAACGAGATCCACGATAACCTGATCACCGACATGCCGTATGGCGGCGGCATCGGCATCGGCAATACCGGAGGAACGGCCCCGACCAACCACAGCAAATCCGGTCCGCAAAACTATATCCACGACAACACGATCCGCAATGCGCGGGAAGGCATCGTTGTATCGATGGGCTCACCGGATACCATCATTGAGAATAACCGAATCGAGAACACCGTCGACATTCCGGACGCCGCCGGCATCCATATTTTGAACGGACCGGGCACGATCATCAAGGGCAACACGATCCGCCAGAACACCGCCGAGCATTATTGGGGCATTCTCCTCGAGCATGACAACGGGGACACCAACGCGGACGGCATTGGAGCCGGAGACCCGGAGAACGTGCAGATTCTGAACAACACCATTACCGGGAATAGCAACGGGATTCAGCTCAAGGCAGGCCAGAATATCAAACTAAGCGGCAATACGCTGGACAATATCGGCGAGAACTTTAAGGCATCCCCCGGCGTCACGTATACCGATCTCACCGTGGGCCTGGAGTACAGCACGACGGCCCCGACAAATGGAGACGTAGTTGCAGCCTTGGTAGCGGAGAGTTCAATTACCGTTACGAATAACGGCGGCTCTCCCACTTACAGGTTTACGGAGAACGGTTCATTTACCTTCGAATATGTGGATGAGGACGGCAACGAAGGCACCATAACGGCCACCGTATCGAACATCGATAAAATTGCTCCGGTGCTGAAGGTTACACTCTCGCCTTCCGTGCTAAAGGCGCCGAACCACAAAATGGTCGATATTCACGCTGACCTCGAATCTAGCGATGAAGGCTCTGGCGTTGCATCCATTGTGTTGACCTCCATCACCATGGAACGTGCAGAGGGCAAGGGGCATAGCGGAGAATTTCAGGAACTTTTGAACGGGAAAGATAAGGACACGGGTAACAGCGAAAGTAAAGACAATCGAGGCGATCGGGGACCGGATATTCAGGATGCCGAATTCGGTACCCATGATACCCATTTCCGGCTGCGTGCGGAAAAATCGGCACGCGGTCAAAGCCGGATCTACACGGTAATCTATACCGTTACGGACCATGCGGGGAATCAAGCGCAGGCAGTGGGGACGGTGAGGGTGAAGTGAGGTAATTTACGTAGTGAATTATTATTAATGTGAATGCATGGACAGGGATTTATCGAACAATTCGACCGGCATGAAATGCGCCGAGAAAAAAAGACGACTCGGACACACAATAACAGCACATTTTGGAAATGAATAACCGAGCATAAAGATGCTGGTGGAGCACCAACGGATATATATCTACCCATACAACAAAAGCTGCCCATACCGTCCTATTACGGTTGGGCAGCTTTATTGTTCAACATAACTCAAAAAACGCTTCATTATATAGATGAAACTTGCGAAAGCATCTGCCATTGATAATGTTTGGATCACTTGCTCGGTCTATCGAAAATTCCCAGACGATGCAGCACGGTCATGATTCGATAAAAATCAAAACTGCCCTCAGGATCATGCAATACTTCTGCCTGCTGTGCAGCTTGTACTGCCGGTTCTGCCCAAGCTGGAACTTTAGCCGGTTTCTCCGTCTCTACAACCTTGAGCCTTTTGTTCATCTGCTTCATGTCATTGCTCTGCTCGGCTAGCAGTTTCATCGCAGAAGCATATTGCTTACTAAGCTGCTGCATCTGCTCTTGTGTTTTTTGCAGCTCGGCCGTTAATTGTTCGATTTTCATGCGTTCCTCCTCCTCTGGATTAGGCACATCATATTGATAGAGCGAGTTCTGCTCCATAATGGAAATGAGCTTTTTCGGATAATTGGGATCTGTGGCATAGCCCCCTCTCCAAATCTCGGTCGCCGCCGTTTTATAATCCGCCCACAATACGCCATGGTAGCGCTGTGGCTTGTCGCGCGTGCCATTCAGGACCAGCCTAGTATGATCGGCAACCGATTCACTCCAGCTGTTATACTTGCGAAACTGGGCATGGGTCGTATAGGGCGTCTGCCCCCGGTATTCGGTTGTCTGCATGGTGACGTTTCCCGCCGGACCGGTTCCTTTGATGCCAAACAGATTGTTTGCTTTTTGCGTTAGACCGCTCATTCCCCAATTGGATTCCAGGATCGCCTGAGCAAGCGTAAGCGAGGCAGGTACCCCGTACTGACGCATGTCCTGAGTAGCAATAGGTGCCAGCTTGGCTATAAATTCAGAGGGCTTCATCCTTTTTCTCCTCCTTTTGGGCGGTTGGCTTTTCCCCTTCTTCGGATTTAATCTGGAAAACCTGTACCACATTACGCAGGGACTGAGGGATCGGTACCCCCATTCTACCGACGTTCTCAATAATAGACAGCAGCTCATTCGCGAGATAGAAGAAGATCACCGTATTCTGAAAATAATTCATCTCCCCCAGCACCCGATCCACCAGATGCATCAGGGCAATGATGAGAAAAATGGTCATTTTGCGTGCAATACCAGTATATCCAATTCGGCTGCGCAGCTCGCCGTTCATCCAGGCCGCGCCCCATCCGGTCAACCAATCGATCATCACGAACCACAACAACAGATGCAGCGGCAGCGACCATCCGCCCCATACGTACCCTGTCACGGCCCCCGTCCCCGCCACCAGCATCTTAAACAGCTGACCGATCTGCTCATACATAATACTTCCTCCTTTATAATGGTTTTGAAGGTGTGAAAAAGCCCTCGGGGAGCCGAGGGCTTGGGTTAAAGTTATTCATAGGTGCTTTAAGCGAGAGATAAACCTTTTTAGCATGTACATCACTTCGTCTGCGGATCATTCTTCCGATCGCTGTTGCCCCCGGATTTTCCTGAAAACTAATGGATAGGGTTAAAATCCGTGGACAAAGGCGACCGCTCCGCTTCTCCAGCATGATTCCGCCTTCTCCATTGAAGCTTTTTCTCATGTGAGGCCATTCAAAGCAGCGTTTAGTATGCCTCGCCAGTGATGACTTCATATTCTTCCGAAGTGATCACGCCAAATGCAACATATTGTCTCAATTGAGAATTTTGCGCCCACTTCTTTTCATAGTAGTACTTCAAACGCTCAAAATCGTTCTCGAACATCGTCCTCCGCTCCTTTCGATCAGCTATTTTCAAGTGATAACAACCGTAATTCAAGCCCCACAATTTGAGCACCCTGTGCCTCGTTCTGCTGACGCAGCTCCAAGGCCTCCAATTCCCGCGTTACCATCTCGCTACCTAAGCGATCCATTTCATTAGGCTCTACTGGTTGAGGTCTGGTTAACTCCTCGATTTCTTCTGGGGTTAGACCTTCGATCCATAGTATCGGCTGAGGCGGAGACACCAGAACTGGCATGTCGCCGCGCTGCTCTTCCGGGAATGCCTGCCACTTAGATAAGGCTTGTTGGAATGAATCTTGTGCTGCGCTTACGGCAGACTCATATGCCTTCCAGGCTCCTAAATCAAAGCGCGGGCGGAACAAGCCCGGAGTTACTGGAATGCCGATGATGTAGCCGGAGATGTTGGATTCTGATTCGTTGGGTGCCTCACCATCTGCCTTCGTAACGCCTTCTGTTGTGGTTAGAACATCTGGTGGTCCTTGTTCCATGTTGGAATAAAAAGGGACGACACCGGAAAAGGTATCGTCCACAAGCGTGTCCTCTAAATAGAGGCCGTCTATATTTACTTTAGGTACGGCTTTCATGTGATACCTCCTTATTGTTCGGCTAGGAAGGAAATTCCATCGAGATTGATATCGGTGTTTCCACCAGCTTCTATGTTAACATAGCCTCCTGGATTTATAGCAATATACCTGGAGTTAGATGTTGCATCATTGACTGTGGGGTACATTGTTTTCAAAGGTCTAAATCCCACCGGTAAAATAAAAACTGAATGTTCCGTAGTAAATCCGACTGCCCCATTTGAGATTCGACCAAAAATATAAACTATTCCATTTTGCTTTTTATATCTAATAGGGAGTTCTAAATTAGGGCATGACCAACCATTTAATAATGTAGGTGTAATCCATCCTGGTTGATCCTTGTCCACCTTCTTGTTCATCAACACGGATACAACGGTCGCACTCTGCTGCACGGCATCGGTCACTTCTTGGAGCATGGCCTTTTCGCTGACAGCGTACGATCCAATGAATGGTACAATAGGCGACTTGTCGAGCATATGGTAAGTAGCGGAATAGGCGACGGTTTGGTCAAAGTCTGACGGTAAAAATCGGATATGCTTTTTGCCGTTTGCGTTAGCATCATTTTCGATCTTTGCTGAATTATCAATCCTACCGTCACAGTAAACCTGGACTATGCTAGAAACCCTATTTTTCAATAGACCGCCGCGCAATGCAATATTGTTAGCGTAGTAGTTCCCGTTAGGCGAATATAGTAAAGGATTCACCCGTTCGCGTAGCACAAGCCCCGTTCCTACCTCAATCTGGTTATCGCCCTCATTAAAAGTCAGCATACCTTCGGATACGATAGGCTCGACCGTTGGCATTGCGAGCTGGTAAACAAGTTGGTATGACGATATTGTTTTATCGTTAACAGAGGGGGAAACCTCGTTTACTGGTACTGACTTTCGTAAATGTTCCCAAGTGCTATTCCAGTGCGCAGGAGGTACGTATCCTATCGGTGTCCATGTTTTTTGAGCCGCACCTGTTGAGTCGTTGTAGGGTCCGGCGCTTAAATCACGCATTACCCAACCCATAAAATACGCTTTAATCTCGTCGGCTGTTGGCAAGTAGTTATCGCCCCACCCACTTTCAGAGTTAAAGATTGATGTATATACCAGTTTATTAACTGCATCATAATCTATCTGATCGGGTAAAGTTCCCACACCTAAGGAACCGGGTATGTGCCTAACATCCCTTCCATCAAATTTAGTCATATGAAAAGTATTATCTTTATTTTGTTTTGGTCCATTAGTTATAGCGAAATTAATCCATTTAAACCCTGTCTTAGACGATTGAAAAGTGTATAATTGTGCACCATCTAACGTAATGTTCTTCCATTTCGCCAACTTGAAATATTGTCCGTCCTTTTCGAACACTTCGTCAGCATTCGTGCCTGTCAGTGGATCGGCGTGTAAGTCGGTTTGCAGCGCAAGTATGGAATCTTCACGCAGTTTGAATGGTTTAGGCGTGGAGCCGAGTGTAATCATAGGATTTCTCAGCCTAGCGGGATTACCAGATACGGACGCTCTTACTAAATAGTTAAGTGACGTATTATTACCGCTATTAAAGGTGAATGATGTCTCGGAATTCCACTTCTTCGGAGGGTCAGGAACGTTAAGATCCAATGGGTATACAGCATGATCAATATTAGAAGCTACATCCGCACTTAATGTGTAAGTTGTTTTAGGAGTAACACTAAATTGAACATAAGAGTACCCAGCAACGGCATCTGCCCCTGTTGGGTTGTACCATTCATATTGCGAAATTGCGAAAGAGGTAGTGTTTGTAAATTGCGCACTCATGAGGGATGGCAACAAATTTTCCCCGTACCGAATCACGAACGGATTTCGTACAGGCTGAACGCTATCGACGTATGGATACTCGGCAGCGACTTGTTCAGGTCTCATATCGTCTAGTGCAGCGTATTCGGCCTCGCTAATCTCGTATAGTCGAATTGCATCAGCATACCCATATTGACCTTGAGCGCCATAAACTAAAACGGCAATAGTATCATCACTACTGAAATAAGCTGGTTGAATTTTTACCGCTACTGTTGAAAACTTTGTATTATCCGTTACTTCCATAAATGGAGCTGATCCGCCAATACCTACATTCTGTTTTTGTAATACGATTCTAGTTGCATTGCCGTTCTTAAGATCTGCTAGTAAAACATAGTGCTTGGTTTTATCGATATTGTTGATCCTACGAAAGATGTTACCAGCGTTACCACTGCTCGCTGTAGTGGTGATTTTGAATCCATTGACTCCAGTTGTTTTATTCACATTATCTAGAGCATGAGTGCTCCGGCTGTCACTCCACGGGCTGACATCCTCACATCCCCCATCCCGCCCCAACAAATTCACCAAAGTACGCCCCTTAATCCCACTCAACTTAAAAGGCGCGCTTCGCTCCGCATTCACGATCTGAAGCCCTGGCTGCAGTACGACTTCCCTACGCTCTTCCGTATCCAAACGCTTTTCCAGAGCTTCGATGGACTCGCTGGTTTCACCCGCGAACCGATCTACAGCATCCGCGTTCTGATCAACATACTTCTCCAGATCGAAATACGTCGTGGACGGCGAGGTTCGATCAATTTTGTTCAATCCGATATTCGGCGTAACCGGATTCGTCATTTAGGCTCCTCCTCCCAACAATCTGTCTTGTGTTGTTGCTGATATTTCCTCAAACGTCATGCCCTCCACCTCGGCTATGGTGAGGTAACGCAGAGCGTAATCGACCGCCATATGTGCTGGCTTGATCTCCTCAATGGCTGATTTCAAATCACTTAAATTCGGCGGGATGCCCAGCGTATCTCTAAAATGAATCGTCACTTTATACTCCGCTGGCTGGACGGATACCTCGATGCTGCCCCGCTCATAGGCTTGTGCCACATTTTTGAGCATGCTAGCAGACACCTTGCCGCTCCCCCGCATCTTCGAAATGATGACCGAACGACGTTGCTCGATCGGCTTGGCGTGGTTCACCGGAATGTTCAAGTCCTGCTCGAACCGGGATAGCGCCCACGTAGCGGTTTCGGGATAATACTGGTCCAACTGATCCTCCAGTTCCTGCGCCAGCTTGTCCAACTCAGCCCCTTCAGCTCCGGCAATGGCTTTCATTTCTCGAACATCGTGATAAAAGGACGGCAGGTAACCCAGCCAGGCTTCGGCTTTACTCATCGGACCGTCACCGTCCCCAGGACAGCTACCGCCTCCGGTTCGATCGGAATGCTGTCCGTTCCTCCGTTCACGGTCAATATCTCGTAGTCGATGACAGCCGGAATATCCAAAATCACGTTGGCGATCCGGTTATACCGGACCAACGGGTCGGACATGGCGAGGTCTTTCAGATACTGGCGAACACCCAGCTCAATCGCTTCCTGCACACCATCCAAGCCGGCCCCATTAAGCAGCGTAACCTGCACTTCGATATGGACAGGCACTTCAGCCGCCCCTACAACGGTGACCACCGAACCGACGGGAGCTGCCCCTTCGCCCATACCATCCATGGTCGGATCGATATGCTGCTGCACTGATTCCACAACGGAAGGCGTAGGCGATCGCATCTCGTTATCCAGCAGCACCACCTTGACGGTGCCCGGACCATCCCATAACGGAAAAGCTTTGGCCTTGCCAACCCCGGCTTTCTCCCTCGCCCACAGCTCGTACTGATTCCGGTTTGCACTGGTCACGGGACGGGAGATTTTTTCGCGGTATCGGTCATACAACGCTTCGTCCGACTCGGTATCTTCGCCAGGTACCCAGAGCTCCATCAGCTCCGCCTTTACCAAGCCTTCGACGTATTCCAGCGGAAGCAGCGAGCCGAATCGGCGGTTGCCTTCCTTCCCGCTCGTCTCGCATTCCAGCACGTACTGCCCTGCACCCAGCCGGGTCATGACTTTGTAATTCAGAGGATCCAATGAAAAACGGCTCCCTATAGCCACATCCACCGGGGCGCCGTTACTGCCCGAAAATTGCCCCAGCAGCTGTGCTTTTGTAGCCTGCTTTCGGGTCAGACCCGACCAGGCAATGCTCCGATCCAAAAATTCGCCCGAGGCCGTCGCGGCAAATTTCAGGTTCATGGAGTACCCCAATTCCACGTACATCTGGGCAAGCTCAGCCGCAGAAGGTGCCAACGCATCGTAGATGATGCTGCCCTCCCTTTTATCCATACCCTCCGGGATTCGATCCATCATCCGTTCCAGAATGGCTTCGTACGTCTGTTCCTCAACCATCCTCTCTCACCTCCTTGGTCATATTGAAAGCCCCATACACGCTTCGGACCGTAAATTCCGCCACCGCCTGCTCGCCCGTAAAGGTAATATTTATATCATCCACCGACAACACGCGGTCATCTTGCAGCAGCGCTTCCTTGATATGCCGCTCGATTTCAGCATAGACCCACAGCGGGTCACGGCCAATGACGGAGTCCAGCTCCTGCCCATAGTTGCTGCTGTAGATCAGATGCTCAAAACGACGAGTCTGAAGGATTTTGACGACAGCCTGTTTAACGGCCTCAAGACCGTCAATATGACCGGATATCATCCCTCTCTCTAAGTTCAAGTCAAACGTCAGACTAGGCTGCTCCAAGGTTTCCACGATCTCGCTACCCGGTTGCAGCGTTCCTCCTTGCGGGATCATGACGGCTTCACCAACCGATCCAGCACGAGATACGTTTGCCCGCCCTGGTAACGAATGAGCAGCACCGTGTCTCCCGTTTCCAGCCCTTTTCGAATCACATACTCCGCGCCGCCAATCTTCAGCTTATACTCGGTCATCGACTCTCCGATAACTAAAAAATCCTCCGTCAGGCTGAAACGCTGATCCACGTTCACCTCGAGAGGATGTGTTGATGTGACTGTGCCGTACAGCACCGCCATCGGGTTTGTGCTTCCCACGGCGCTGAGACTGGCTTTTTTGATAATATCCAGCATCACTGCTTACACCACCTTCATATTCAGCGACATTGTATGCGTACCGTCTGAGAATTTATGCGTACATTCATCGATGAGATACGGCTTCAAGCCTTCTTCCGGAAGGTTTACATAGATCGTGTTTCCCGCACGGACCCGCAAATCTCCAATAGCCTCGATCGATAACGTCTGCTGCTCCCTGTTCTTCAGCTCCAGCAAATTCTGCGCTAACTGCTTCAATTGAGCGGGGTTCATGTTCTCATCAGCAACCTCGTATAGCTGGAGCAAACCCCATTGTGCAATGTTTTGTCCGTGCTGGTAAAGGTACACGTCCCTCTTCCCCGTTTCCTTGCTATCACGCACGACTTTGATGCGGTTGTACGTCTCGTTGTCGATGCTTTTTTTATATGAAAAATCCGTCATGAGGCTGTCTTCCCCCACCGCAAGCATAAGCAGCATGTCGTTGATGTTGGTTAACGTCAGTTCGCCATACCGGTCGTAAAACATATAGTACTGCTTGGTCGCGATCAATGTGGAATCCAGGGCCTTGCAGATGATATCAATCAGTTTCTTATCCGCTTCCAGCATTGCAGGGATCGTATGGCCGGTATCGGCCAGCGTGCCTGTCTTCAGATTAAAATCCTTGGCGATCTTCCGGATGATATCCTCCACCTTGGCATTCGTGAACCGGTAGGTGTCGTTGCTGGACAGGTAGCGCAGCTGATCGTAAGCCATTACCTTAACCTGGGCGTCCATGCCCCACTCTTTGGAAAAAACGTACCCATAAAACAGATCCTTGTTATCCTTTCGGAAGCGCACAATGTCGCCGTTCTCCACTTCGAATGCCTTGCTCTGCGCCAGGCCATCGTTCACATAGTTGATATCCAGACTTGCCGGCTTCGCCTGACGGCTTGTTTTCCATGTGATGTCGGTTACGATCTGCCCCAAATCCCACACGCTTCCGTTCTTGCGGTCAATCATCAGTTCGATCACGATGCCACCTCTTTAAGGAATTTTCAGAACCCGGCCGACGGCCAGCTTCCGGACCTCATGGTCCTTGATTCCGTTCAGTTTTTGGATGTCGGTATGACGGGAACCGCTGCCGAGCAGCTTTTGGGCAATGCTCCACAAGGTATCGCCTTTGGCAACCGTATAGGAGGTTGGTTTTTTGCGGTCATCCGGCCGGTCTTTTTTCTTCACAGCTGCCGCTTTTTTGTCTTTTACCGGTACCACCTTCCGAGCCCCATAAAACACATAGCGTTTGAGCGTAATTGAGAACTCAATATCCTCCGGCGATCCGGACATCGTATTCCAGTTGAAGCTTTCGATGGATGCCGCCATGTTGATGCCAAAAGACTTCATCGCCCGCACCACATTCTTACCATCCGTACCGCTCAGCGGATCGGGAACGAGGCCCGTCATGACAAAGCGCACAGGTCGGCGGGTCTCCATCCAGCCTTTAATGGTATTTACGTAATCAATCGGCAGCTTCAGCTCCTGGTCAGACCCTAGATGGACAAAGGGGTACACCCTGCCCGGGAAAAAGCTCTCAAACGAAATCTCCGTCAGCTTCGGATGCAGAATCGCATTCACTTCGCCAAGCCCAGCTACCGTATAGGATTTGCCTTCACCGCTATCCTTCACGTCAATCCGCTCGGGGTTCACCGGAAACCGAAAAACCTCCTCCTGGTTATTGAAGCTCAGAAAAAATCCATAATCGCTCATGCTACAGATACACCCCCTCGGCACTGGACACAAACTGCTCCTCCAGCGTCCGGTTAATTCTCGACATGATCGTATCCAGATCGGCCCCCGAATTAATATCTCCCGTCGTCATCTGCACGGTCGGCGTCAGGGTGATCATATTGCTGATCGCATTCACTTCCGCCAAGTCGCGCATGACTTTCAGATCCTCGCTCGCCACGTCAACAGAATTGTCCACTTTACCAATGGAATCGATGCTGCCGCCCGCAGGGGCTACCGGGATTGGGGCTGTTGGCATGGCGGGCATAGCAGGCATGGACGGGGTCGGGGTTGTTTTTGGAACGGTAACATCGTATCCGGTTTTGCCGTTGTTGTATTGTTTTAAAAGATCCTCGTTGTCTTTACCTATCTTCTTATCGGGCATGAATGAATCCTTGAATGTATCCATCGAAAAATCTTCTATGGCTTTCTGTCCAGTATCCTTGAAGTTCGTAAAGTCTGCCTTATATTCAATCTCGGCGATTTGCTTGGTATCCACACCAAGAACCTTTCCGAAGAAGCCCGCTACCGCGTTAACACCTTTGATGATCCCGTTAATGACGGAAATGACAGTGTTAACCGTATTTTGCGCCAGATCTACAATGAAGCCGAAGACGTTGCTAAATATCTGCTTAAGGCCCAGTGTCACCACTTTCCAAGCCCCGAACGCGGCCATAGCAGCGATAACTAAAGAGATTAATAGCATAAGAGGATTAGCTTTAACCACCATATTAAATATTCTCATCGCTCCTGCAGCTATGTTCGTAATCGTGGCCATCACGGATTGAGCTGCCGCAAACGCGTAAGCCGATATTCTACCCATGATTAAACCTGCATTTAACATTGCGAAAAAAACTCCCACTAAAGCAATAACAGGAAGTAACCCCATAAATATAGTGATCAGATTCCAAATGGTGTTACCGACTCCAGCGATCGTTGCTTTAATGAATTCCCAGGCTGGAGGGATCATTTCAGCAATCCATAAGAACCCTTGAGCTAATAAAGATAGTCCTGAATTCAATATGCTAAAAAACGGTTCAAATGCCCCTGATTCAAACGCAGAGTTAATGATATCTAGAATAGGTATTATAGATTCAAGCGCCCCGCTCCCTATTTGAATAAAGGAATTGTTCACATATCCCAACATCTTTTGCCACTGGCTCACAGGAGAGTCCATCATTTTTTGAAGAGCTTCTTCCGTCATGCCCGATTTCTGTAGGAGTTGATCCATTGACGCTAAAAATGCTCCGAAATTGCCCTTGGATGATGCCACTTCCTTGGAAAATTGTTTGATGTTGGTTTCAGGTATCTTAAACTCTTTCGCAAGTGAACTAGTGTCACCTTGCATCGCACTCATTATGGCAGCAGCGGCATCTCCCGAACTCTTCCCTGTAGATGAAAGCTTGCTTAAACGCTCAGCAAAACCATTTAACGTAGAAATTTCATCCGAGTTTTTGGTCATGTTCATAAAAGATATTGAATTTCCGAGAGTTTTATTGACATCGGCCCCCGATTTCAATGCATCTTGCTTAAATTTTTCAAACATAGCCGAGCCAACCTCTGGATCTCCTATTTTGCTCTGGATAACATTCTCTAAATTTTGTTGTTTTGCCGCTGGTATGATGGAAACATCCGCTATGAATTTCATTCCATTATACGCAGCTTTAATTGCACCAAGCGCACTGCTAAATTTACTTGATGCCTTCTCTCCCTTTTTCACTTCTGCATTCAGATTTTGTTGAGCTGCTGCCGCTTCATTTACTTTCGTTTCGGCTTCTTTTATTTTTTTGGTCGCATGATCAAAACTCAAACCGAATATAAACGACTGCTCAAAAACGAGTTTATCCCAGTTGCTAAATGCCTTCAGAATCTTTGGTGGAACAAGCATTTGAGTATTCGCCATTCCTTCACCCCCTTCTTCTACAACCTATCTCCGCTTCCGGACTCGCTCGAGCTTCTCCTTCTCCACCCGCATCGAGATCATGGCATAGATGGCGGCCCGTTCCCGGACCGACATCGCCATGAGCTGGTGAGGAAGGATGTGCAGTTCATGGAGGGCGTAGTACGCATAGTTCGCGTCACCGTCACCCTCTTTAATCAGTTTTTTACGTCGTCTACCAGATCGTTCATATCGCGGTCAAAACCATTCAGAGCTTGGACCCGCTCGCCAAGCGCGGCGAACTCGCCGGGCAGCAGCATTTTGCGGAGTAGGGATTCTGCACCAAGCACGCCGTAAGATTTTTGCAGCTCGCTGTTTTTCAAATCCGGGTAAATGACGCTCGATACCATCAGTTTCGCCATATAGTCGTTCGGGTCAATTTCCGGCGTGAAGACGCCATTCTTACCCTTGACCTTACGCGTAGCCGCTTTGCGGCACTCCTGGTTTTCTTCCTCCGTGATACTCCGCAGCTTCCAAGGCACAGGGCTCCCTTCCGCGTTCTTAAAACGAACAGAGACCACGAATTCCTCCGTGATCTCCGCAGACGACTGCCCAGCAAAAAACATACTAAAATCGCTCATATTCCTTCCTCCTCATTCAGGTTAAGTATTAGGCCAATGGGTTAAACGGCGTCTCAATTCGCACATTCTCAAACGTGAAAGCCACTTCTTCCTCCAGCGCCTCTGCTTCAGTATCCAGGGAAGCCATAATCACGCTGTCGAGGTTGACCCCTTCCAAAATCACCGTCTGACGCCCCGTCGACGAACCCGGATCCTCATTGCGCACTTCAATCATGAAGTAGGCGTCTTTCCCTGTCTGGATGTATTCCATCATCAGCTCGCGGAACAGTGAGGTCACATAATAAATGGTCATCGTGCCGCTGCCCTTCCAGCCAATGGCTTTATGCTGTACGGCGCGTTGGCCCATCGTTTTCAGCTCGGCTTTTTCCTTCTCCACCGTGGCTTCCAGTGTTTTAATGTAGAACATTTCCTCCATACGATCGCCAATTTTGACGAATGCCTTACCCTCTTGCCCCGAAATCGTGTCGCTTGCCCGCAAAAATGCCATCTTAGACCACCTTCACTTTCATGTATACTTTTTCAATCGCATCTACCGGCTGTACCTTGATATCCACAAACAGCACATCGCCTTCTGTACCCGGCGTCACCATTATATCTTCGTTCGCATCAAAATTTTGGATAGCCCCAATATTCTGCAAAGACGCAAAATACGCCGCACATTCCGCCCAGAACAGAGTCCGGCCATCCACATTATTGTCTACCTTCCCGATGTAGGACTTCTCAAAAATCAGCTTCAAATCATTCGCAATACCATCCAGCACGCGAACCACCCGGTTTTTGGAAAAATGTCGCGCTTTGGCCGGCTCAATCGATGTAAAGCTGTTAATATCCTGCTCGACCACGGCCTTACCGCCGCTGTAGCTAAACAGAAACTCACCATTCGTGAGCGCTGCTTCAATCTCCGTATGGCTTAAACGAACATCGGTATCCACCGCTTCATCGTAAGCCGCGTATGTTAGGGATTCGTTAACAGCTGCCGCAGCCGTGGCGCCAGTGACCCAAGCAACTGCCTTGACCTTGTCCACGAAGGAGCCGTCAGTGAGAACAACGCCATTTTTCACGGAGATGATTCCTTCATAATCCGCAGCCGGATAGTCGGACAATACAGCTTGGACCTTCTTGCCTTCCTGCTCGCGAAGCCGCTTGATGAATGCGGTATACAGTGACTTGAGAGCTGGATCTGCGGACAACAGGCCAACGGTCTGGAAGTCTTGGACCTCAAGCGCGGCTAGGAAGTCCACATGCTCTTGGTTCGTCACGGTGCCGTTCGCGCCACCTGTCAGAGCGAATCCTGCCGTTGCCGCCAAATCGCCCGTATCCGGTGCAAAGGTTACATACAGGTTCGGCTGCAGTTCGGCCGCACTGGCTACAAGTTGCTTGTCAACCGCTTTGCCGCTCAACAGCGTGTTGACCACAAACTTACCAGGATCATCCATCGCGTTCTCAACAACGATCTGGATATCATTCCCACGTTCTCCGCCGTAAAGTGCGATTGCTTTGAGACCGGCAACGGAACCTGTAGCTTGGGTGCCGCTATTTAAGCGATACAACAGGAGTGTACCTGCTCGCTTGAGCACTTCTTTTACTCCGAGCAACTGTGGTGCTGTGATATCATAACCTAACACCTCAACCAGATTGGTGCCTGGTTTAATGGTTAAGATTTTTTGCGGCTCTCCCCATGGAAGGGACAAGCCCAGTGCCGCAATCCCCCTTTCACCTACGCGCCCGATCGGCTGCTCCTGCGATGAGATTTGGGTATATACGCCTGGTCTTACTTTGTTGGGTGTTGTCCATGTTCCTCCGGCCATTTAGATGACCTCCTTTTTCAAAAATGTGGTGAGTTGCTCTTTCGCTTCCTGAACGGTGTACGTTTTGCCCTCTTCGAGAATGGCGCTCAGCACATCCTTCTCGCGATTACTGAATTGTTTGGATTGTGTCAGCTGTTGCTTGTTGAACGCTTTTGCTGTTTCTTTTTTACTCATTTCAATACGCCTCCCTGTTTCAATGTTTGCATCTTCATGTCGTTCTCTTCCTGATCCGTTGACATCTGAATGACATACTCTGCGCGAAAATATCCTTCTCCCGCTGCCCCATCATTCCCCGTTGGCCGCTCCCACGCAACTGATGAGGCGCGGCATGGTCGACCCTCAACTTCCAGGGATGTTAGGCTCTCCAGCATCTCGTCCATGATCGTTGCCACTGATTTTCCTTCCACTGGTACGTAAGAGATTCGGAAACGAAAACGAGCCGTATATCGACTTGTCGATATCGGCTCGAGCTCGGCTAGTGCTAGCTCGGTTTGGAAATATGGGGCTGGTGGTAGTTGTGCGTTGTCCTCTCTCAAAAACGTTGTGATATCTGAAAACTTCGCCTGCAAAACTCTTTTCAAAGAACCTTGTATTTCCTGCGAGATCATACTAGATTACCTCCCCTTCCAGGTTGAATGCCGATGGTGTAATAATCTTAAGTTTTTAACAAAATCCATTTTCCCACGGGTAAGTACCCATGAATTATGTTAAGAGAAGTAAAGCGAGCGCCAATGGTTACTATTCAAAATGTTTCATCTGAATGTCAGTCTGATTAGTATTGGTTTCCTCTTGATCTCTCAGAGTAAGAAAACCATTAATAATTCTGGCTTCTTCGCTCAGTACGTACATTTGCGCGTGAATTTCCTGCAGACGCAGCTTTGCAAGCTGCCGGATATCCTGCGTGTTTTCCTCCATACCTTTTCCTCCTTAAATACCAGACCATTCATTTGCCTGGTCAGTTCCAATTAGCGATAACGTTTCCTGGTATTCATTTTCAGTAATTCTTTCAGTAGAAAGTGCACCGTCGATCTTGTCCTTTCCAAAATTAGCGGCTGCATATGCCTTAATGTCCTCGTGATAGCTATGTCCTACGGAATTGAATCTTCGAGTACCATCTTCAAAGATTGCGAATCCATAACCTCGTACCATGCGTTGTCTTGCTGTCAACAAAAAAATCACCTCCCAGATATTTAAATAATGCCTGCGGTTGCGAGTGCTTCGAGTATAAAAAGTTGGTCGTCTTGCATTGCTGCATTGCGTTGTTTTAACTCGTCAGCTATGATTTGCAATTCAGAGTTTTTCTTTTTTAGAACTTCTAGGGAATCTTCTGGTTGAACAGCGAATTTTTCAAATATAACCATATCGGTTAACTCGTCAGCGTGACGCTCAATGTATTCAAGCGCATTCTCCTCCGTGATCGGAACAATCCCCATTTCAAATGGTGCATGAGGTTGAAGAAACGTCCTGTCTCCGACCTGTATTACATAATAACGTGCGTTCTCATTTCCAGTCGGGTTATGAATAAACTGTCCATTGAACTTGTCAGTGAACTTATACACTTGATGCATAATGGTTAACCCATCGATAAACTGTTGAAGCTCCTCTTCTGTACAGATTAATTCTCTACCTTTGTATTCCATTTGGTACCTCCCTACCCCATTGTGTATTCCAACGTTTGATATGAAAACGTGCCATTATTGGCGTTCACACCTCCTGGAATGTAAGCCTTATTCCCGACAACTGCTGCTTTTGTTCCGTAGATGGACTGTCCACTTGGTGAAACATCCGGCAAAGTTACCCATGAATTTGTTACTGGATCATACACATCAAGTTGATTCCATAGTCGATATACATAAATTTTATTGTTATATGTCCATGCGCATGGCCGCTCATTTGCAAACAATGCGTTGGCCTTTTGCATCCAGGTATTGGTGCTTGGTGTAAACTGATATACGTTGTTCGTCCAACGGTTCCCAGACGTCATACCACCGATAGTGTAGAGACTATTGTTTACTACGGCAGAGGCTCCATATGCCATGGCATTGGGCATATTTGCCATCCTCGTAGAGCTATTTGTTGCTGGATTGTACTGAAAGGTATATGTGTAGAGAGCACCATCAAGACCACCTGCTGTATATCCAAATGAACCGATAGTGCCGGAGAATTGTGATTCTCCAGATACCGTTGCTTGATAATTTCTGTACGTATTCGTAGTTGGACTATAGACAACCCCTACGTAGTAATCAGCGTTGCCACCCTGCATATAAATCTCATTGTTAATAACGAAAGATGCCCCATTTACCTTTCTATAAGGCATATCCGCCATAAACGACCACGTGTTCGTTAATGGATCGTACCTCTCATTACGTTTTGATTCATATCCATCCGCAATAGCTCCAGCGAATCCACCAATTGTATAAACATAGTTTCCTACAGAATTTACATAGCCCCAGACGTGAGTTGTATTCATATTAGCCAATACTTTAAATCCTTGACCTGTCCAAACTTGTTTCCAAACACCTCCTACCCTTACCCATACTTGAGTTGCTTTCCGCCATGTTCCGCCTACACGAGTATGAACGTTGGAAACGTTCCGAAATGTGCCTCCGACGTATACACTTAGCGCCATGAAATAGCCCCCCTCTCCTTATGAGTATTGAATCCATATTTGACCGTCGAACCCACCTGATGGAGTGGCTGTTGATTTGATGACATGCGACTCCGTCATAATATCGCCGCCGCCTTTATTCCAATTTAACTTAATATCAATTAAGGCGTTATCACTTGGTCGAGTAGCTCGAAAAATAAGACCTGCCCCCCCATAAGCGTCATTAACACTATTAATAATCGCCTTATTACGCCATCCATTTAAAGGTATATTTCCAGCATTTAAGAAAACATAAGCATCTTGGGACGTCGAGACGCCCATGGCTCCGGTAGTTACTGTAAAGGATCCGTCTGTACCGAAAACTGCGCGCCGAGTTTTACCAACAACAAAAGAAAGTTCCTGGGCCGTTGCAGTCCCGATAATAAGACCCGGATTACATCCGTAGAATCCTGAATCATGAACGGCAAGGACCCCCTGCGATTGATCCGTCCGAAGCGTGAGGTTTAGGTTACCGGTTCGATAAATATCAACTACCTTGGACCATCCTTCGGTATTCCATGCCTCTGTTTGGCTCCCTATCATGATGTGTCCAGATGTATCGATTCCAAACATTCGTGTACCGGTACCGTAATTGCCGTTATAGATTCGTAAGGCAGGCTTTGTGGACACATCATCTGAAACAAGGTGGAAGTTTTTCGCTGCCATTGAATCCTGTCCGATCTGCATCCCGGCACGGCTGGTCAAAATACGATCCAGCCATACAAAAGAACCGGACGCTGTAACTCGACCGCGCACTTGATTATTCGTGATAAATCGAAAATCATGATTCGTTGGCGTACCGATCCATGGATCATTTGTATCGGAACCGAGTCGAAGAATACGTGTTCCGTCGGTTACATCTATCATTCCCGCATCTAGTACCCCTCCCTTCTTTGGCATTACTTTGCTATCGATATCTTCCGCTAGAGCGTTCAGATCTCTAACAACGTTCGCCGTCATTGTGTCGTCAATGAGCGGCAGTCCTAAAACTGCTGTTAGTGCCATATGTTACTTCAACCCCCTATTATAAATTGCCCCATATGTTTTTCCCGTTGCCGCCACGTCTCCGTATGTCAGGCCACTCGCAGCAAGTTCAACATAAGTATAGAAACGGAACGCATACGCCACCGCCAGATGCGCCGGCTTGATCTCCTCGATCGCCGCCTTCAAATCCTCCAGATTCGGCGGGATGCCGAGCGTATCCACGAATTTAACCGTGAAGCCCCATTCCTCAGGCTGAAAAGATACCTCAACCGTGCCGCCGTCATAAGCCTCCGCCACATTTTTCACGAGCGCTCCCGAAAAGGTTCCCGCACCACGCAGCTTGGACTCCAGCACTGCCCGTCGCTGCTCGATCGGCTTGTTCCGATCGGTGGGAATGCCGAGCTCCATCTCCCAGCGCTCTAAGCCCCAGGTGGCTGTGCGGACAAAAAACTGATCTGCAGCCGAGTTCAGCGCTTGGTAAAGCGCGTCCAGCTCGCTGCCCTTGGCATCCATATCGGATAACATGACGCGGGAGGTCTCATAATAGGCCGGAAGATAAGAAAACAGCTCGCGACCCCGCAAGCTGTTCATTCGGGTATTATTCACTCACGCTCACCGTCCCGAGCACCGCCACCTGACCGGAGCCAATTTCGATGTTTTGCTGCTCGGTGTGGCCGTTAATCGTCAAATCCGAGTAGTCGACGATAATCGGAATATCCAGCAGTACGGCGGCAATACGCGTGTACCTTACCAAAGGATCCTTCCGGTTAAAAGCGATCTGCTGTAAATACGTGCGAACGCCGTCCTCGATCAGCTTCCGGATTTCTTCCATCGTTGAAGGCTGCTCCTGCGTACGCTGCACTTTGACGGAGATATCAATCGCCACTTCCGCGGCAGGCATCACCGTGATAACCGGACCCGCCGGGGCAACGCCTTCGCCCTGTCCATCCTGAGACGGGTCAATGTACTGCTGAACGGCATCCACGATATCCCGGCTAGCCGCACGCTTGTCCGTATCGATGAGATACAGCCCGACGGTACCGGGTCCTTTCCACAACGGCGCTACTTCCACGCCGCCAACGCCGGCAATCTCATTGGCCCACTGCATGTACTGCGCTTTGTTGCCGCTCGTTCCCTGACTTCGGACTTTGGCATAAAAACGCTCCAGAAGCGACTGATCGCTTTCGGTATCCGTCCCGCTTCGTGTATGCTCCGGGTTCGTAACCGATGTTACGCCGCTGACCGACGTCATCATGAGTTGAATGACGCCTGCGGGAACATTGCCGTTACTGCCCGGCGTGACGGCTCGGATCGGGGCCGTACCGGTACCCAAGTCACTCAGCGTCACGCCTGACGTGGTCACATACTCCACGGAGGATTCCCCGGAGCCCTCATCGGCTGGCGTAGCTACGTAGGTTCCGGCAGGCACGGTCGTCCCCGGCTTCCCCGTAAACAGAACGCTGCCGGACGAAGCGACCGCTTCCCTCCGGGTAATCCCATGTTCTGCCGTCCTCAGATCGAGTTCGGCGGAACGGATATCCGGATGATCGCTTGCTACCGTGCTCGCAAAGCCTCGACGCAGCAGCTCCTGCGCCCACAAGGCGGCCTCAGACAGCATAAACGCAACCGGCGCCTGCGCATCCCAAATAAAAGAGCCCTCCGACTTGTCGATGTCCGAAGGCACTTTGTTCAGCATGCGGTTCATAATGTTCTCTTCCGTCTGATCCAACAAATATAACGGCAAATCTGCCATCAGATCACCACGCTTTCTATAATTTCCGTCTCATCCCGGACACTCGTAATGCGGCAGCTGAAACGGCAAGCTTCTCCTTCCCATTCAAAAAGAAACTGATCCACGCTCTCCGTCCGCGCGTCCGCAAGCAGTGTCTCGGTGACCATGCGCTGAATCTCGCTCTCTTGCAGAGATTGGTCATAGCCTTTTCCGACCAGCTCCTCCAGCTCACTGCCGTAGTCGCGCGTATAGATCAAATGGCGGTATCGCGGCGTACGGATCGCTTTTTCGCACCAGATGACCCAGGCTTCCTTCTCGTCCGCAACCGGAATCTTCCGGGTCGGGGACATCACGAACTCGCCGGCTTCAAAATCATACCGCCAGCTCCGTCCAAAAACAGCCCCGTCTCCTTCCAGCACCTCCGGATCGGTCGCATCCGTCCAGATCATGTCATCGCCTTCCGGGAATAAATTAGCCACCACTGCTCACCACCTTGCATACAACAACAACGTCATTACCGCTGTTGACCCGAACGGCGAGCACGCGGTCTCCCGGTTTCAGGCCTTTTCCCAATTCCAAAAGAGTATCTTCAACTTCGTTCTCTTCGGCTTCAAACGTCATATCCTGCTGCTGGCCCCCCAAAGTCACGGTGCCCTTTGCCGTATAACGGGGCAAGGACAGCATTCCAGGCAGCTCCGCCACCATATAGTCCTGCAGCTCGTGCTTGAAATCATCGAGCTTGAGTCCCGTCGAGGTTATCGTGCCGAGCACGGCCCCTACACCGCCCATGGCTTGACGGGTTTGCTTATTCATTGAGGCATATAAGGAGGACGCCAATTGTCCATAGGGGTCTTTATTCAAGGTAAAACCTCCTTTTTACATCGTCATAACTCCCCAGCTCCAGCATCATGCTTCCGGGACTACCGAGCTCACGGCTGACGGAAATCACGAGCAGTTTCATTGAGCCCAGCATGACCGCATCTCCGGCGCGGATCGTATTGACATCAGGTGCATTCAGGGAGATGGTCTCCCGAATCCCCCTCAGTTTGCTCCGGGCCAGCTGGCGGGCAGCCGCAGGCGACTTCACTTCATCATCCTGAATAATAGCCTGGAGTTGGCCGTATTTGGCGATATCCTTCTCCTCGATGGCCATCACCTTGGAAGGAACTTCTTTTCCGGACTCGCTTGCGGCTGTCGCCAGCACTTTGACCTTGGTCGCCGCGCCCTCCAACGTCCGCGATTGCGTAGTATCCGTGATAGCCTCCAGGATGTAGACGTCTTTGTTCGTTCCCAACTCATACAGCTCAAGCCCTGAAGAGATCATCCGCGGATGATACAGCTTGCCGCCGGCTTTTGCCGTCTCCCGCAGATCAGCGAACATGCTCGCATAAATCGACTGCGTCCGGTAAACGGAACGCCCCAGCTGCTTCTCGGTATCCGGCAGTACCGCAATTTTCAGGTTCCAGTCGGCCGCGTACTTTTTGAATCGCTGGGTAGCGGTCTGCTTTGCCGGGAACAGATATTCATCCTCCGATTTGTCCAGATATACCGTCCGATCGTACAGTGTGAGGGTCATCCGCTTCACGCCGTTATTCGAGGTTTCCACTTCCCACACGACAGCCGGGTGCAGCAGAGGGACATAGTCCTTTTTACCGTATGGAATTCCGCTGATTCGGATCGCCATTCCCGGCGAGATCGGCGGCATATCCGGCGTTACGACCAGATTGACGGTTCCCTGGTAAGCGACTTGTTCAAGCGAATCCCTCAGGTTGATAGCTTCCACCAAAGGGGACAGATCGTATTGATCCTGCAAAATGACTTTGTAACTCATGACAGCACCAGCTTCTGCCCGGGCTTGATGGCGTTCGGATCTTTACCGATCGTCTTCTGATTCAGCTTGTAGATCTGGTTCCATTTCGAGCTGTCCCCGAGCTCAAGCTTGGCGATTTTGGAAAGCGAATCCCCTGACTTCACGGTGTACGTCTTATTCTTTTCCTTCATGTCGGCCCGGGGCTTTTTATTCGTTCCGGCAGCCCCGCTGCTGCCTGCTGTTTTGGCCACCTTCATGTCGCTCCATGTCCGGAGCGTGATGTCAAAATACACATCCCCGAGCTCCCCGCCCCGGAACGTGGACTGATGGGAAGCGACATACACCAGCACATTCACCGCCGTCTTGGTAATGACGAATTGCAACGGCGTTTTATATGCCAGAAACTCGTTAAGTTTATTCATCGCGGTTTGCGGTTTAATATGATCCGTCTCTTTACCTTTGCAATAAGCTGCATCATACTCTTGTGGGAAAAATGAAGAGAATGATATCTCCTTGATCCGATTCCCTTGCGGAAAATCAAACTCTCCATAGTTGAGAATCGTGGCCGTTTCCAATCCCTTTTGGCGTGAAATGGTCACCTCTTCGGGATTGACCGGGAATCGGAATGTCATGCCTTTTCCGTTCTTCAAAAGAAACTCCACCTTGGCCCCCTCCTTTCTGTATGGATGCCTTCGAACCGACTTCATGCCTGCTGTTAACCATCATCTTCAATAGGCCATCGGAGTCGGTTTCCGGTTCTGGGCCGCTTTGCTGAATTCGGCTCTCAGCCGCTGCCCGATCAGAAGAATCAATCCTTCTACATCGATCGGGTGCTCCTCATGCACCGTTACCTGCACCGCGCCAGAAGGTAGATTGTAATTCACGGTTGTCTCTGTTTTGAAATCCATCAGCAAGCCGGATATCGTGCTCATCTGTTCCGGACTGATCTGAACAGATTGCGGGGACGTTGGCTTCCCTGCAAAAGCTTGGTTTTGCGCTGCACTCGCGGGTGGACCAAAAGTACTCATGCTTGCAGCATGGCTAGGCGGCACGTACGGACCGTATGTCGGGTTCAATGCTGGATTCGGCAGCAGCGGCTTGCTGAAATCAACCGGCGCTGGTTTCGGGATGATGGGAGCCGGAAGGGCAGCTGCACTCGAAGGGGTTTCCTTCGGTTGAGCAGCTTCCTTGTCTTTTTTCCCGAAGGAAAACGTCTTGGAGAACCATTTCGACACCGTCTCCTTACCTTCATTGAACTTGTCACCAATCCCGGAAATGGCGCCGCCCACCTTCTCGCCAATATAGCTTCCTACGGTGCCGCCGAGCGTTGAGCCGATCATCGTACCTGCAACCGGGATCACGGATCCGACGATGCCGCCGATCGTGCTTCCGATGCCGCCGCCGACGGTAGATCCTATCGCTTGGTTTCGTTCCTTCCCAGGCTTTGCGGTAGCGATTGCGGTCGCATCGGCTATATAACTTAATGGGCCAAGGGCGCGTTTGCCAAGCCCTTTCATCAAGCCGGAGCCTAGGCCGCTTTTGCCGGCATTTTTTACTGCACTAGCTCCTTTACCGCCATCTGCTGCCTGTTTTATTGCATCTGACCCTGCAGCGGTCTTGGCAGCGCTTGCCGCACCTCCGGAAACGATGCCGCTGCCTCCGCCGCCTCCAAACATTCCTTTCGTCATACCCACGGCATCCTTGAGTAATGTCACAGCTCCCTTTCCTGTGTTGCCTGCAGTTTCTATGAAATCTCCCAGTGTTTCAGCTTTGTTAAAACGCTTACCCCATTTGGTTAGTGGCTTATCCCCTTGGCTATTCGGGGTCGGGGCAGCCTGGCTTTGATTGGAATTGGATCCACGGCCGCCCCCCCTTCTAACCCCATTGGGCCTAGGTGCCGTCCTAGGGGCTGGTGTAGGAGCTGGTGTATCTTTACTCCATGCTTCGCGCATCTTTTTTCCTTTACCATATAGTTGGCCACCATTTTTCATAGTGGAACCCACGGTGATAACACCGCCTAATATGCCTAGAGCCGTATCCCATCCAGATTTTTTACCGCTCCCACCGCCTCCAAGCTGAAGCGATCCAAGCGCATCCGTAAGCTTATCCACAGCAGTCGTATTCGCCGTCAACGCATCGGTCAACGGAGAAAAATCCAGCCCTGCCGCCCGTAAATCCACCTGAACGCTCGCCTCGATCTGCTTCTGCACGCTCAGGTTTAGATTCGTATCAACCTGCTTCTGCACATTCAGCTTCACATTTGCCGAGGCCTGGATGACTTGTGACTTCACCCGCTGCATTTTGGCCAGCAGGTTGTCCAGCCCCTTCGAGGCGCTGTCCTTCAGCACGATTTCTGGCGCCATGCGGGTACGTCCGATTCGCATGACGCGTCCCTGGATCCGCTCAAAATAACGCTCCATCGCCCGCAGCTCGCGGTTGGCCTTGATCACGTTTTTCGGATCGATGACCAGATTCATGCGATAGTTCATGGCTTCAGCCATTTCGTTTCACCTCCTGTTCACTTCACACTCTGACCGGCCATGCCCTCGATCTCCTCCTGGGAGAAAGCAAGCAGCAGCAGGCGCTCGCCTCGCGGGAGCCGCCAAAAATCTCCGGGACGAAGGTGATGCCGGACCCACAGATGATACAGCATCGTCGTCATTCCCCCGGAGCCGATCAGTTTTTTAGGTCAGCAATCTCGACCCCGAAGCCGGACAGCTCCAGCACTTTATCGCCTACGGCATCCAGTTCTCCGGCCAGCAGCATGCGGCGGACCGCCTGCTCTCCCCCCGACAGCTTCAAGCGGCTCGTAATCCGGGGATCGCCCCAGCCGCTGAGCGTCAAGCCCTTCACCGACAGACTGCTCGTCGCTTCGGAGATGAGCAGCGCATTAAAGGTTTCGGTATCCACCTTCTCGTCCACCGCGCCCTTCACCGTACGGCGAACCGTGCAGCGCTCGCGGATGCTGTCCACCTTGCTTGAAGTCAAGCCCTGCAGCACCATCTGCATATCCAAGCGCTTAATGCGTACCGTTTCCTCCGGCAGCTTCTCTGCCGCTTCAAACAGACTGTCCAAAATTTGCTCTTCGCTCATGTTCTCGTGCAAGCTCATACGTATATCTCCTTTACTCATAAAATAGTAGCCCTAAACTTAGCGGGCGACGTTCGCCCGAACCAGACACGCCATGCCGGGCGAACCCCCACTTTTTGACTCGCTCAAGACGTGCTTAAGCAAACAGCCCTTAATCCCCCTGAATCGGATCCAACAGCTCGTACCCCTCAAAGGTAAACGAGGTTTCCTCCTGCACTTCCTCGCCGGCCGTCCAGTTGGCCAGCTGGATTTTGTCCGGCATGCAGCGGATCAGGCGAACGCGCTCATGGCCATAAGACTCGGGATCATCCAGCTTGGAGATGATATCGAATTTGGTGAAGCCGCGGGAAATCATATCGGAAGTGACCTTGTAACCGCTCATCGTGCCGGTTCCTTTTTTGCTGCCGTTTTTGTGTACCGTCCAGTCGTTGCCGACCAGCTTCAGCTCGCGCTTCTCCAATTCCACGCTGGCTTCCAGCTTGTTAATATGCGTCTGCCAAACCCCGTCAATATACGCCTGGCCGTATGTCCCCATAATGACTCTTGAAGCATCCAACATGTTAAGTTCCTCCTCGATTTCGTTAAGTTTATTCTTAAAAAAGCCCTCTCCGGGCAGTCCGTCTCATCTTAAATACGCTGATCGACGTACTCGTTATTGCACGTAAAATGTACCGAACAGCTGCTCCATCACATCGGTCAGCTTCACATTCCACTGCAGGAAGACCTGGTCCGGCTCCGGCGTGTTCACGGCGGAATCGCCATAGTACGCCGGATCGAGAATGACGTCATAACCATCCGGCTCGATGACATTGCTCAGCGACAACGAAGCGAGGTATTCCTTCACGGCGCCGATCAGCGCCAGACGACCTTCCTCGGTGTTGTTCACCTTGCCGATGTAGGTCTGTTCCGCAGCCAGCTGCAAATCCGCATGAATCGCATCCATTACGCGGATAGAGCGGATTTTTTTCCAGGCATTGTTTTGGCCTTCCGCCGGGTTTACCAACGTGTTGATGCCGCGCAGCGCCTTTACCTGACGTCCGTCATAGAAAAGCACGAACACGCCGTTTCGTACAGCCTGCTCCTGCTCGGATCGGGTCCAGCGGCGGGTCACATCTTCGAATGGCGTTACCGCGTATGTAGCGGATTGATTCAAGCGTTGACCGGCAATAAGCCCGGCCACATATGCAGCCGTCTGGGCAGAACTGTAGTTCACGCCGGACAGACGCACGCCCGTACCTACATTGATAATCCCTTCATGGTTCAATGCCAGCGAGCGGGCTCCCGCCAGTTTGGCTGCATCCTTGGAGGTATCGTCCGCTGCGCTTCCGCCGAATACGGCCATCACGCCGCGTCCTTCTTGACGGAGACGTTTCACCCACGCCGCAAAACTCTGCAGCAGAGCCATATCCGCAGCATAATCCAGGGCAAGCACATTGAATTCCTGGCCTTCGACCGCATCCTGCATCTCGATATAATCTGCATTCGTCAGGCCGCCGTTGCCGCTTTTGCCCCCGGACAACACGGCTCCGTTCACATCAGCGGGAATGTCGTCTCCTTCCAATGCGGTAGCCGTTACCCAGAGGTTCTCATCGTCTTCATTGATCTGCGTTGCAATCGACGCTGCTGTCCCGTCCAAGCTTGTATAAGTGCCAAGCAGCTTGGCTCCTTCATAGAGACGAAGCTCACGTGCCCCTGAATTAATCAGCGACGGCTGCATGGTTACGGAGAAGCCGTTGCCCCGGCTGCCCGGATATTTGGCCTGCAGCTTCAACACGTCGGAAGGCGTGGCTTCCGCATTTTGCAGCGTTACGCTAGCCGCTGCCGCCGTGCTATCTGCCAGGCGATAAGCCAGCAGCTTCTTCGGCCCGCCAAGCAAAGCCAGATAGAGCGTTTCGTAAGCCGTAGCCCCATCCTGGCTGTCCTCAGAATACAACTCGGAAATCGCGAACTCGCTGCCGATCTCCACGAACTCGCGCACCGGTCCCCAATTGGCTTTAACCGGCACGACGACCGTACCGCGGGATCCGCCTTGAATAGCCGACGCGGCGGCTGCCTTGAAATTCATATACAAACCCGGAAGTACCGGTTTATTTGTGCTTTCCCATGTTCCACCTGCCATGATTAGTCCACCTTCGCTTTCATAAATTGTTGGATTCTTTCTTTGACTTCGGTTACCGTGAACAGCTCTCCGTCTGCCCCATACATGGCACCTGCGAGCACTTCCGCCCGAACCTCGAACAGTTCCTTGGCGTGTGTTTCGAGTTCATCGAGCGCATATCGCGGAGCGCTGATACGGCGAGCTTCAGTCTTGAGTGTTTTTTTCACAGCCATTGTCACCACCTCACTTTAAAATTGGATGAACGTTAACGCGCCTGATCAAAGCGGCTTCCTCCGGTGAACGCATCTTCCGCTGCGCCAGGGTCAGCTTCAGCTGCCCGTCCAGAATGGGATCGGCCTGCATATCGGAGGTAATCTCCGCAACGGATACATAGCGGCGATCCTGTGAATCCAGCTTCAGCTGGACCTGGGCACCAAGCTCCTCCACCAGCCTTGCAGCCGTGAGCTGCTCGTCCGCGGAATCAAGAGAGGCAATATGCCCGGTAAAGGTTTTGCGAACCTCGAACATCGAAGCTCCCGCCATCTTGGTCTCGCAGCCCGTCATCCGCCATAGAACGGCGTGATCTTCCCGTCCCGCCGGCCATGCCGTATGATAGATGCGCCAAGGATCACCCAGCACATCTTCTGTCCAGACCGTCAGTGTATGCAGCCATTCGTCGGGGTGTCCGGTGGAGCCGGCCCCGGATGCCTGCGGCATATAGACGCCGAATCGCATAATCCGGATCATTTTGCCTGAAACAGAATCGAACTTGTCGGCTTCCGGCACACCCAAATAATGCAGCTTGAATGATCTTCCATCGGCTCCGATAACCCGCTTGCGGTGAAGTCCCGGGATTAGAAGTTCCGCCCAGCGATCCAACTGAAGCAATTCGGAACGATCCGCATACAGCTTCAATCGCACCACCTGCCGGTACCCTGCCCATGAGGATTTCCAAACGTCCTCTCCCAGCGTCATGACGCCATAAAAAGGGTCGCTTATCCCATCCGGCGGATGTACGTCATATATTTGGCCTTCAAGCTCCGGAACGATATCTAGAACGGCCTGCTTGACCGCCCCTCTCATTCCGCAGATGGCCGAGTGACTTCTTGTCGGTGATGGTATAGCCAGCTTCTTACGACGGTCACATGCTTGTGCAACACGGCCCCCTCCTTTCTTTTCATATAGGGATCGGAAATGAAGAAATCAAAGCCTAAAGCCGCAGCAAAAAACCGGTCCTTCTTAAGGCCGGCTCACATCTACACGGTGTGTGTTCGGTATGCTCTGTTTAACTTCATTTCCGATAATACAATCTTACACCCCTAAATCGGATGCGCTGACGTCTTATGGGACGGATAATGCGGAACTTTAAGTGGAATGTCGGCGGAAAATAGTACGAACTTATGTTCGTATCGTTTGATTATATACCAGTTCTCTTGGGTCTCTTCCTCAACAACGTTGCCCTCCATTTGAAACAAAAAAACCGGAGCGCCTCCATTCTGAGGTCCTCCGGTTTTGGCTCGATTTGATGATCCATGCTCGCTCGGCGCTTATTCAGCTCATTTTGCTCTTTGCGGCTTTCTCCAACTCCTGCAGCTTCAACAGCCCCCTGTCTGCTAGAGCCAGTGCCAGTTTGTAGAAGGCCCGCGTACGGATTTTGGTATACGTATCCTTGCTGACCGGCGGCTCAAGGATATGGTTGTACACTTTGTAATCGAATACGTCGTCCTGCTTCATATACCGTTCCCGAATCAGCGTCTGCTCCCGCTCGCCAAGCCGTTCTACGATTGACTCGATCGTCTCGCAATACTGCTTCCTGGCCGCAGGCATATCTACATTATATATAGCAACCGCTGCTGTTTGGTCCGAGGTGACGTTGGTCGGTCCGTGGAATCGTTCCGCGTAGGATGCGGTCACGCTCGTCTCCCTGACTTCGAATGTAATGGTTTTATAGATACGATATTTCTCGAATATCGCTTCAACAGCACTTTGGGTCTTTCTGCGATCCAATTCCGGTAAAAATGGATTCATTAGGAAACACTCCCCTTTGGATTGTCATTGTCGAGGTTTGATTTGCCATTTGGCAGAAGGTTGTCTCATCTCACATGTTCGTATTTTGTTCGTATTTTTCATTAATATACCACTATTTGGAGACCGGCGTAAACCTTCAAAAGAGCGAACTATTCACGGGAATATGAGTCATACCTTTCATATTCTTGCCTTTTGGCAGTGATGCTCTCTTTTATTTTACCTGTTGGCAAAGGAAGGGGATGTGTTTATACTATAAGTAGATGTTTCAGATGGACTATGGTGAGGAGTGGCCGGAACGTGGAACGCATATTTGGATCATACTTGAAAGAGATGAGGGAGAACAAAGGCTGGAGCATCAATCAGCTGGCCCAAGCCGCCGACATCAGCGGATCGCAAATCTCCCGAATCGAGAATGGGCTGCGGGGCATACCCAAGCCGCAAACGCTTCGTAAAATGGCGGAGGCACTCGAAATACCCTATGAAGAGCTGATGAATAAAGCAGGTTATCTGCAGCAGGATGCTGCCAAGCACGAAGATATCTCGGCTCCCGCTTGGGCAACCTCCAGGGATAAACGGGATTTCAAGAAAATGCTTGAGGATGACGGTGAGCTCATGTTTGATGGCGTCCCTCTGAACGAGGAGGACAAGCAGCGCATCAAGGACGTCCTGACCGGACTGTTCTGGGAAGCCAAGCAGATGAACAAGCGCAAGAAATAAATCTACGTGATAAGGAGATACATAAAGATTACAACGATTCAACCAAAACCAATATTGCAGGTGAACCGGCATGGATGATTTTTTACAACCCTTAATCCGTCAGCTGATCAAAAAACATCATACCAGCTGCCCTTTTGAAATTGCGACATCCTTGGGCATACATATTCGATTTGCAGATTTAGGCCAAACGACCAAAGGGCTGTATTTCCGTAAACTAAGGCGGAGATTCATCGTCATCCACAATCAGCTGCCACCGCCATGGCAGCGCTTCGTATGCGCGCATGAGCTCGGGCATGACCGTCTCCATAAGGGAATCAGCCGCTTTTTTCTGGAGGAGCACTCCTATTTCAGTCCGGGCAAGCTGGAGCGGCAAGCGAACCGCTTTGCCATTGCCCTATTGACGGCGGATCTGGCTCCCGGACCGGGTGAGTCCTTACATGAGTTCTATCTACGAGCTGGCATTCCACAAGAAATGCTATATTTTTTTAGATTTTAAGCGAACGTATGTTCCCGATTTACAGTGGAAGATTCCCGCATTATTAATTCCCTCTTACGACCAAAAAGAACAACCCGCTCCTGACATGACATCAAAAGCGGGTTGTTGTTGAAGCCTCTTATGGAGAATAGTTCATATAAGTGGTTAACTGCAGGGACGGATGGAATGTTCTTTAGTTCGGTCCGCCATACTCCGTTCAAAGCGGTTCAAAGATGGCTACCTGTCGTTTGCCCACCTTCATATGATGAATCCTTTGAAACCGGTCATGCTTTAATTTTTGCCCTTTGTCGGATATGACCGCAACCACGGATCGGCCAGGATCCAGGATGGAATGAATGCCGTTAAAGAAATCCTTCACCGGCTCATCGCTTCCGCCGCCCCAGCTAACCAGGTCACCATAAGGGAGATCGGTCATGACGATATGGGTTCCCTTGCAGGAGGCCAAGTTTTCCTCCGGTTGGGTGATATCAGCTTGAAAACAAGCCGTCTCTTCCACACGCGAGGACCTTAACAGCTCCCTCAATCGGCCAGCGCTTTGCAGCGCATCCTGGTGAGACGGCTTCTGATACAACGCCAATAGTTCTTTCAGCTGTTCGGTGCGTTGTTCCAGCCCCTCTTCGCGGAGCAGCGACAGGTTTTTCGCGGCTATTCCGAGCACCTCTGCGTTAATGTCGGAACCGATGACGCGATGAATGCGCTGCCCGTGCAGCAGGCCCACCACCGTCAACAGATACGCCCCGCCGCAGCAGGGATCGAACAAGGTATAAGGCCCCTGTACCCCTTTTTTCTCCAATAGTTGAAAGCACCGCTGCGCAATCTCACTGGCTAGTCTAACAGGAAACGAAGTCGTTCCCTGCGCATTATACAGAACCCGGCCGCTGGCGAAATCCTCGTAGCTGCGCTGGGCTGACTCATAGATATATTCCATTCGAATGATTCCTTCCATCCGGCTAAAGCCTGAGTTAGTTTCAAATAATCCAAATACAGATTAACATCCCTGAGCCATATATCAAAATCCGCATGCTATACGTAACAGCCGCTGAAGTGGATTGAAGTCACATAGAAAAGCTCTAAATCTTCTCTCGACCAGACCATAATAAGCCCCTAAACGCAGGGCTTGTATGCTATAATTTGGGAAGTACAATATATCGGCTAATAAGGGCGGTCGGCTAATCTCCCCAGGATGGGAGGTGATGCCATGGAAGTATACCAAACATTGACGCTAATGATTTCGTTCGCGACGCTGGTGGTGTTAATACTTTCGTTCCATAAAAAGAAATAGACCGCCCTTGGTCAGGATCACGGTCTATTTCTGATCGGATTTCCTATAGCCGACCGCTCTTATAGCGGTACGTTGTACGCCGGGATCGTGTTCGCGCACGGTCCCTTTTACATTCTATACACATTATAACGGAGTTTATTCACAAATGCCAAGCCTGATTTGAAAAATCGCGCGAATGATCGGCGCCTGCCGCCTCACTTATCCAGATGGGACATATAATCAAATGCCGTCGTGCCGTACACATTCTTGAAATGCCGATTTAAATGGGCAAGATCCGTGAAGCCGCACTGGGTAACGGCCTGATATACATCCCGGCTGTCCTCGATCAGATGCTTGGCGCGTTCCACTTTGCAGTTCAGGTAATACTGATACGGAGACAACCCGGTATTCGCTTTAAACGTACGGATGAACTGATACTTCGACATCCCGAACTCCCCGCTTATTTCGTCCAGACGGAGAACGTGATCCAGATAATCCTGCATCATGTCTTTGGCCTTCCGCGTAAACACGCTGTCCTTCCGGCTGTCCGGGTTCAGAATATCATGGTTAAAATGTTCCGCCAGACCCAGAAGCAGCTCGCTGCTTCTTGCCTCCGGCTGACCGGTGAAGATCGACCTCGTCACATCCAGGATGCTCTTCCGCAGCCCGGCGTGATAGACAATCGGGGATTGGAACCGGACGATATCCTTTTTCTGGATCAATTCCAGGAATAGCTCCGGGTGAATGTAAATCATCACATAATCGATGCCCGTTCGTTCCTGGGACCAGCCATCATGCTTCTGCTCCGGATGGAACAGCATAACCCCGCTTTGGTAAGAGGCCTGCTGACTGCCGTCCAGCGAGTACTTCTGAATGCCGCGCAGCGTGACGCCGAGGGCATACTCCTCGTGATAATGCTTTTTATATTTGAAATCCGTCAGGCTCGCGGACAGCGCCGTAATGCCCACCGCTTTTTTATAAATAAACTGCTCCATCTTCCATCACCCCTTTATGAGCTCCGGTATGCCGGATACGACGATTGCCGAGTACAGCAGAAACAAAGCCAGGATCGTGTTGGTCGTTCTCCGATATTTTTGCATAATTCCTTGAAAAAGGCTACCGCACACGGCCCAGGTCATATACGCGGACAGCCCGATTAATGATACCGCGACAACAAACGCCGAAATGACAGGGCCAGCCGTATAATACGGCATGACGTAGCTGGGAATGACCGTTAGCGTAAACAAGACCACCTTCGGATTGAGAAACTGCATCAGAAAGCCGGACGTGAAGGATGCCGTTTGATTAGCGCCGGACTTGGATACGTCCATGGTATAAACCTGATACGTGAGATACAGCATGAACAGGCAGCCTACGATCCGCAAGATCGGCAGAATGATGGGCATGCCGGTAGACAGCAGCTGGCCCAATACGACGGAAGCAGCGATTAATAAGAAAAACGCGATGGAGGCTCCGGCAATGTAGCGCAAGGTCTTCTTCATGCCGGAGTTTTGAACCGAAGACAGAATGACGATGTTGGACGGTCCCGGCGAGAAAGCCACGATAAAACAGTAAATAAAAAACGAAGACAGATTCATGATGATAGCTCCTAACAAAGGAATTTCCTTTGTCATTATAGAGCTGGAGGCGAAGCGGGGCATAGTACATTATTGCAGCGGAACTAGAGCCGCACGGATACGGCTCTTCCGCAGATTCCAGTTCCTTCTATCGCCCTTAGTGACCGGACTGGTGTTCTTCGGTTGCTCCTGCGCATGCGCGCTGCCGGATAGATTCAGCAGAACGACCCCTGCGATGATCAGCAGGATCGAGAATACTGTCTTTCTTTCATATCCGATATATCAAATGATCCCGGCATGTTTTCGATCGATTCGTCTCGTCATCAAATATTTGAAATGACGTTGTTATAAGAATTACCGATTGGTATTTTGATTCTCAGTTGGGTAAACAAAAGAGCTCCGATGAAAAATCCCAACGAGTTCCATAGATAGAGCGAAACAGCGCCGAGTACAATAATCAAAGCACCGGAAAACGCATTGCGGGCCACTTCGCCACTTCGATACCTTGATAGCAAATGGAGAACAAGGAGTTTCCTTGCGTAAGCAGCTTCTTATCAAGGATTTTGGGAAGCGCCGACATTTGAGCCGGATCTATGTATTAAGCCTTGTTATTCGGACTTTTTGCTGAAACCAGTTTAATGCCTACCGCATATTCCTCGCTGTTAGTCATCTTGGAGGCTGAGGAGAACGCAACCCATTTTTCGAGCAAGACCTGAATTCCGCCATCGTCTCTTCCCTCTGTTCAGGCGAAAGCTGCATACGCAAGTTGATTTTTGTGCTAGAAGCTGCCTCATAATCATCAGCCAGTGCAGGATCGATCAGCTGGGTCCCACAGGTAGTTGAACCATTTGGCCTTGGACTTATAATATTTTTCTACAATACCGCCCACCGTCCGGATTTCCACCAGATCGATCAGTCCTCCATCATAAAGCTTTTGAATATGGTAATGAATGCTGCCCGGGGATTCTCCCAGTTCATAAGCCACCTGCTTGGAGGTTTTCGCCGTTTCAACCAGTGCTCCAATAATTTTAATTCTCTTCGCGCTACCCAGTAGTTTGGCCTGCTCCACGGAAATCTCGACGGATTGTGATTGTTCGTTTTTCATTCATATATCTCCCCGATCTAATTTATAGTTCATTCTATATAATTTATTTGTTCTAATTTTATAGATCAATTAAAGCCATAATAATCCACACTTTTCCATTTGTAAACATGCAAAATAAAAAAGCACAACCTCAAAATCCATAAGGCTGTACCTTTATGTTCGAACACAGCTTTATTAAAAGTATCTGGGGCCATGATCATTCTTTGTTAATATTACACGCATCATCCAACCCGAAAGCCTTTTGAAAGGTCGCTGCGCGAATCATGCGGCTTATGCAGCAGTTCATCGGCGCGGACGCATTCATACCCTTGGTTATGGACCGTGTCAATCACTTTCTCAAGGCTTGCGATCATTCTGCTTGGGGCATCAGGCTCCGCCCCCCAAGTATCTCCGCTGTCATGCAGCAAAATAATCGAGCCAGGTTCAAGCTGATCCAAGATCCGTTCTTTGAGCGGTTTGTTTTTGCTCCCCTTGCCCCAATCCCATCCCATGATCGACCACAGCACGATCCGGTATTTTCGCAAAGCAAATAAATCGCCTAAATTCAAAATCCCCCATGGAGGACGGTAAAATGCCGGGCGCTCGCCCGTGATTCGTTCGATGATATCGGCAGACCGGTGGACATGCTTGTTCCGGATATGGCGCGGACTCATTAGCCAATTGGGAAGATGGGAATAGTTGTGGATCCCGATTTGATGCCCTTCCATGTGGATGCGTTTCATAAGCTCCGGGTATCGCTCCGCTTTGCTGCCCAGTACAAAAAAGGTCGCCTTGATCCTTTTTTTCTTGAGAAGATCCAGCAGTTTAGGAGTATGCTGCGGGTCTGGGCCATCATCAAAGGTAAAAGCGATTTGCCGGCCACGCCGGCCGCGCAGGGTTACCCCAAATCCCCAGATCCGTGTGATAACATATGGAATGATCATATAGATAAAGACAAACATCAGCAGCAGATTCAGCATCACCATACTCATGCCGTTTCCTTAGAATAACGCAAAAGCAATGATTTTCTGGTCAGCATCAGCATTTTGGGCACAAGCTTGGGAGCATTTTTCTTCGTGCGTTCCCGCCCCACCGGATGCAGCACCCTGAGTAAAAGCCGCAAATAATAAGTAGAGAACACGCGAAACCCCTTGGATTCCAGCGGATGCAGCTCAAAACCGAGCCCGTGAATAATACCGCGGTGCAGCAGCGTTATTCCAGTCAAAGCTTTGACCTGCGCAAGCTCCGGTTCCGTCTCCATCGCCTCGCTAATTTGCTTGATCGATCTCCGCAGCATTCTTGCGGTCAAAAGCGCGGCCCGGTCAGCCCCCAGCTCTCTGGAAAGCTCCAATACCTGCCGGTTGTCCAAATGGAGTTCACCGACCCAATCCCCCGAATAAATCCACTCTCCGTCCTGGCACTTCAGGTTTTTTCCATGATGCCGGCGGATGACCAGCTTGCAAATCCCGTATCTTTTTATTCCGGCGCTGCGCAGTTTCGTGATTTGATCAAAAACCGCTTCCCAAGCCATCCATACCGACTGAGCGCTTGCCTTCGTAAGGGTAGCTAACATGTTCATTATGGTCACATCTTTCCTTTCCATTTTTGAATCGGTCTTCTGCAGTTATACCTCGCCTTTATTCCCTGCAGGAAAGGCATTTGTTTAGTTAGATGGCGGCAAACCAAAAACCCATGCCATTATTTTAAAAAATGATTCTATCTTTTCCCTTTCTTGTTTCTTAATGTTTTCTTAAGTCTTAATACTGGGGATATGTACTGAAGTTTGGCGGAAAATACGCGCACCAACAAAGGCATCATGCCCAGCCGGATCGCTTTTTTATCCGAGATGGATATGCACTACAAAATGCCGGAGCTAAGCCGGGCCGAATTCCCCGGAGATGAACACCAAATTCATGTAGGTATCTCCTTAAAAAAGCACCCTTCTTTCAGGCGAAGCTGCCGTTAAGAAGAGTGCTTTTTTAGTTAAGCCACGTCCACCTTATCTACGTTGCGGAACGAGAGATAAGCAATCAGGAGACCGATAACTCCCAAGATCAACGGTATCGTTATATTTCTGCTAAGCGAAAGGCCCTGGCTGTTGTTGCTGACTAAGACCACGATAATGATCGAGGACACGATCGTTGTCGGTACGGATTTTTTTCGCATCCCGAAGAATAAAGGAATGAGGCCGAGACACGCTGCTGACAGTGTTTGGATCAACAATTGGATCCCCGTATGCAGTAGTACGCCGGCCTCCAATTTTCCCGGAATAAACTGAAAATGGCTGTTCAGAGCCAGAATGGATATACAGGTAATAAAAGTCGAGATGAGCATCGCTCCAAACGTAAGAGCCAGAGCCAGCAGCATTTTCGCCATGATCAGTTTTTTACGCTCGACCGGGTACGTAAACAATAAGCTGATCGTTTTATTTTTGTATTCCTCAATAATAAGTCTGCTTAGCAAGACTGAAGCAAACACGATAAATACCGCACGGCAAAGTAGCCCCGCTATCGATAACGCATCGGCGAAACTCGTGAATGCAGGACCTCCACCCCCCTCCGTGTAGGCTATATCGGCGAAACTCCCGAATGCAGGATCTCCGCCCCCCTCCGTGTAGGCTATAAGAAGCATGAAACCGGCGCATAGGATCGTTGCAATAACCGCCCCTCTATAAAACCAGTTTAACTTCTGCTTTTTCATCTCCATACGGATCAGCTTAAGCATACTGCTCACCTCCGCTAATCTGATGCATAAAATACTCCTCGAGCGAAGTATGCTTATGGTTTATCGATTCAATCGCCACATCATTCAGTACCAGCGCTTTGGTCAATTCCTGCTGCGTAAATTTGGACTCGTAAATGCGTATGGCTGAATCACCGACGATTTTGAAATTGCTGACTTTCAGCTGATTTTCCAGTACAAATACAGCTTGTTTGCATTGTGGGGTCACAATTTCGATATAATCTGTGTTTTCGCTGCGCATCTCATCCATAGACACTTCGCGGATAAATTTGCCGCCCTGAAGAATGCCGATCGTATCTGCAACTTGTTCGATCTCACCCAGCAAATGGCTGGAGACCAGCAGCGTCATCCGGTACTCCTTGCTCAACATGCTCAGCAAACTTCTAAAATCCTTAATCCCGACCGGATCAAGTCCATTGATTGGTTCATCCAGAATGAGCAGCTCGGGTTTGGTTATAATGGCGCGGGCCATGCCCAGGCGCTGCTTCATACCAAGCGAAAATTCGGATACCGATTTGCCTTGGATGGAAGTTAGATTAACCATCTCAAGCGCTTCTTTAATTGCATGTTTGTTATAATAACCCATATATTCCGCATGCATCTCCAGATTTTCAATCGCCGTCATTTTATCGTAAAAAATCGGATACTCGATGATGCTGCCAATGCGTTTAAACATTTCAACCGATGAAGGCGTAAGCTTCTCTCCGAATATTTCAATTTCACCGCTGGTTGGTTTGACCAGATTCAGCATCATTTTCATTAGCGTTGTTTTACCGGCTCCGTTTGGACCGAGCAGTCCGTAAATCTGCCCCTGCTTGATATTCATACTGACGTCAGAGACAACATCTTTGCCTTTATAGGTTTTGCTGACATGGCGGGTACTGATGACATAACTCATTTATATTTACCCCTCTCACTTATCTCTTGATCATAGTATAACCGCCAACATTTTCATATTTCTTGCGCAATTCTTACGAATCTCTTAAGTGTAGAAAGCGACTCGATTATAAACAATCATATCACATGGAATAAACAAAGACCGGTTCACTCACAACCAGTCAGATCAATATGATCCAAATTGGTGCTGCTATTGAAAATAAACTCCACTTTAGTCTTCCTTTCTTCTGTATTAGATGTGTTACCTATTCCCTAGCAACTCTTACCTTATTTGCTCTACGGCTTCAGATTTTTATCCAAAAACTTGATCATTGTATTGAAGAAATCGAACAAGTTCTCTTCGTTGGTAAAGCCGTGTCCTTCATCACCCGCGGATCATTCGCCCCTTGAGCCACGAATCATGGCGTTACGATCTTATCGACGTGGAACACTGGCGAAATTTGCTTCAGCATTTCTTTGTCCTTTTCGGCATCACCGACACGTTCGTTTAAGAGATTTCTCATGGTCTCCCAATACGGTGGGATCGTTCCCAAGAACGAGAATCAAACAAAAAACCCTCTGACGCCAGCCATTGTAGCGTGACATCAGAGGGTTATTTCACTATTTATTTACAGCTACGATTTACGTTTGGTTCGCAGCGTTAGCGAGCTTCTTCTTGCGTCCTATTACTAATGAAACAGTTGGGGATGTGTTGGAATAAACAATTGCTACATTTACTTCCGATGCTAGCTTTCCTTCTGAAAGCTTTTAGGCGAATGCAGCAAATGCCTCCAAAGTAGCTTTTTTCCCAAAAATCTTTCAGCTTCGTAAGAATCGATTCCGTCTCCTCCGCTACTTTCGCTTTTTGTCTAGCACTAATATGATGTTAAGAAGCCGCGCTACGATAGCTTCTTTAACGAGATCGTGAAAACGGTCCGTTCATACGGCTTGCTTGCGACGCGAATTTCCCCGCCCATCAGCTCGATCAGTCTTTTCGTAATCGTCAGACCCAAACCGCTGCCCTGGAATCTTTTATTCCTTGAATCCTCCAGCGTATACATCCGCTCGAAAATAAGCTTCTGATCCCGTTCATGAATACCTTTGCCTTTATCCCAAATGTCGATAAGCACCCGGCCCTGTTCATCCCGCAGCTTCATGCCGATCACCCTGCCCTGTGAACCATAACGGATCGCATTGCTCAGCACATTGTTTAATGCGCGTTTTAGTCCTTCTTCATTGCCCCATGCATAAAGCGGCGTTTCCGGAATATCGATGTCAGCCTGCAACCCTTCGGATTCGATCAGATCATAAAACATCAGCATGCTGTTTCTGGAAATTTCATTGATATGTATGCGGGTCAGGGGCATCTCCTTATCCCCCGATTCCAGCTTGGCCAGGTCAAAAAAACGGTTGATCAACTCTACGATCTCTACAGTCTTCGTATGCACCTTATCCAGTAGCCGCTCCCTTTCCTCCATTGGCAAGTCGGCCTTCTGGTTCAACGTTTCGATATAACCGAGCACCACGGTAAGCGGCGTCTTCAAATCATGCGATATGTTTGCCAACATTCGGCGCATTGCGATTTCTGTACGCATAAATCCTGTCTCGGACTGCCTGGTTTGCAAAAGCAAGTGATTGATAGCAATCAACAGTCTACGATATCCTGGATCCTCCGTAAAAAGCAGCAGTTGCTCCTGCGAGGACGAATCCTTAATCGTATTCAGTTTATCGATGATGTAGCCAAGCTGCTTAGCTCTTTTTTTCCGACCCATCCACTGCATCACATTCAGCAACGCCAACATGATCACAACAATCAGCAGAACGGCAACCACTAAAATTCCCCCAAACGGTAGCCGATGCCCCACAGCGTTTTGATGTACTGCGGATCGGAGGGCTGATCTTCAATTTTGTCGCGCAAACGGCTCATATGCACATTAATGACATTTTCATCGCCGAAATAGTCGTCATTCCAGACGGATGTGAAAATGTGCTGCTTGGTGAATACCTTTTTCGGATTCGTCATAAACAACTTTAAGATTTGCAGTTCTTTGGCCGTCAGCTTGATCTCCTGGCCGTTTTTGGTCACGGTCAAATGATCCAGATCCATCTCTAGTTCATGGACCCGGATGATTTTATTTTGCTCAGTTGGGGGTGCTATTGCATAAGCCGTCACGCGGCGGATAGCGGCCTTCACTCTAGCCGTCAGCTCAATCATCGAAAAAGGTTTCGTAATATAGTCATCCGCGCCAAAACCAAGGCCGAGCGCCTTGTCCACTTCCCCATCCTTTGCGGATACGATCAGTACCGGCACATGGCTTTTCTCCCTGACTTTTTTTAGAAAATCCATACCGCTGATCTTGGGCAGCATCATATCCAGCAGTACGAGGTCATAATCTCGTTCGGCAAACCGCTCGAGCGCCTCCTCTCCGTCTTTGGCAAGCACCACCTGAAAACCTTCCATCGTCAAATAGCTCTCTACCATTTCGCCAATCGAGCTGTCATCCTCTACAAGAAGTATGTTCGAAGCCACGTCATTCACGCCTTTCTTTTTACGTCCATAACTCTAATATACTGGAAACAACGGCTCCGAGGTATATTCAGATTCATCTTCAAATAACCGCTCAAACTAAAATAACCCCACAAACTGATCTGTTGCAGCCTTGCGTACCGCCGAGTGTCGCATGAAGCACGTGTACAAAAATACAAATCGAAGGCTGCATGACCCGCATCTTTTAAATGTGAGGGATGCACAATGGACGCTATTTTAGAACGTTGTTGCGGTCTGGACGTTCATCAACTCATGCCAGCTCTTGGGCGGGGGGATGTCCAGGCAACCATGAGAGTGCTGGCAAAAAGAAAAGTTCTCGCATTCCTAAGGGCAAACGCATGCTCAAAGCGGTTTTATGCCAATGCGCATGGTCGGCCTCCATGACAAAAAGCTCTAGAATGCGGGCATTTTTTGACATGATCGTCAAACGATAAGGGAAGACGGATTGTAATATGAAGTGCGACACCTAAAACAAAATGGCCCATGCTGGTTTCGTGTAACATATTCCATTCGACTGATTCCTTCCATCCGGCTAAAGCCTAATTAGTTTCTAATGACTTTGTGTTAATACTTTCGTTCCATAAAAAGAAATAGACCGCCTTGGTCAGGATCACGGTCTATTTCTGATCGAATTCCTATAGTAAGGCCGCTCTTATGGCGGTACGTTGTACTCGGGGATCGTGTTCGCGCACGGTCCTTCTTCCATTCTACGCACGAGTACGGCCCTTCCGCAGATTCCGGTTCATTTGATCGTCCTTAGTGACCGGACTGGTGCGTCTTCGGTTGTTCCTGCGCATGCGCGCTGCCGGATAAATTCAGCAGAACGACACCCGCGATGATCAGCAGGATCGAGAATACTTTCAGGCCATTAATCTGCTCCGCAAAGAACATATAACCGATGACGGTAATGATCATGATGCCAAGTCCCGACCAGATCGCGTAAGCCACGGATATTTCAATCTGCTTCAAGCTCAGCGTCAGGAAGCTCAAGCTGCAAATATAGAACACCACCAGCAGCACGCTGGGCAGCGGTTTGCTGAACCCCTCTGACAGCTTCATGTTCAGCGTCCCCGCCACTTCAAACAGAATAGCCAAACTTAAATATAACCAATGCATAATCTCAAGACTCCTTCCGTTTCTCAGCGGCAATGCCGAACAATAAAATATCCATGACGGACTGCAGCAGCTCCCCCAGCGGCAATTGATGCTTCACCGTCGCCCTCGAATCGTAAATCTGATGAAGCGACCCGAGGTACAGATCGATGAACAGCGGCATGTGAATTCGCTTGATGCTTCCCTCGGCCATGCCCTGTTCCATCAGCTCGGTAACAATGCCCCATTCCTCTCGGAAAAAGGTGTCCAGCTTCTCCCATTGCGGATAATGCGACCGCTTCAAATCCGGCAGCATCCCCAGTTCCATCTTCTCCATCTCCTGGGGCAGACAGATTAGAATCTGGTGAATCTTCTCCAGAACGGTAAGCCCCTCATCCGCCGCAATGTCACGTTCGCGCTGCTGAATGTGCCGGATCATCCCGTCAATGATATATTCGACAATCTCTTCCTTGGATGAAAAATGCTCATAGATTGTCCGTTTGCTAATCGCAAGGCCGCGGGCCAGATCACTGACCGTAAACGTAAAGCCCTGCCGCTGAATCAAGCGGATCGTTTCATTCAATATTCGCTCGCGCACGTGAATAAACTCCCCTTCTGGTACTGAAAATACTTTTCTGGTACCACTAGTATTATAACGCCTCAATCAGCATGAAATCCAGGCCCTCTGAAGTTATTCTGATCTCATAAAAAAAGAACCTGCTTACACACCATAAGCAGGCTCTCATCGAGAAAACAACCGTTTAATCAAACCGCACGTCGCCAATGCCGAACCAAGGAAAATATCCGGCTGCCACATAAGCACAGCAGGCGGCGGCGGCGAGTAATCCGATGATTAGAAGATCGTAGCGGGAATAACGTGACGGGTAATAATACGTTCGAGCCTTCGCCCGATCCCCGTCAAATTGCTTCGCCTCCATCGCCGCGGCCACCCGGTGTGCCCGGCGGATGCTCTGCGCCAGCAGCGGCACCACATACAGTCCTGCGCGGTTCACCATGCCGCGAACGCCGCGAATCGGGCGGACTCCTCGTACCTTCAAGGCTTGGCGGCGGATTACATATTCCTCCCAGACCATGGGCAGCAGCCGGATCGAAGCCATGAAGCTGTAAGCATACTTGGGCGCAAGCCTCAGCTTCTGCATCAGACTGTAGAATAAATCCACCGAGGACGTTGTCGTAACAAGCAGCAGCCCCTCCGAGGCAAAGGCAATTCCCTTAAACCCCAGATGCAGCCCCCGATAAAAGCTTTCTTCCGATACCCGGAACAATCCCCACTCCCACCAGATCGTCTCCCCTTTCCCGAACAGCATCATGGAAGAGGAAGACGAAATAAAGGCAAGCAGAAACGGTATGAAAAACAGCAGCATCTTCCACGGCTTCACCCCGCTGAGCACCACGAGGCAGATCATAAAGATCAACGCCTGATACATGACAAAATCAAGATCATGGGTTAACACCGTCATAAAAAACAGCGCACAGATCAGTCCCAGCTTCACCACCGGATTCGCGCGGTGCAGCCAAGTGATCCGCACGGGATTCCATATATTCATGCGTTCACCCCCGTGAGGCGATGATCGGCCCCGGTTAGGTTTTCGCGAGTCTCATCAGCGCCATTCGCTCCGCCCGTCTCCCGTCCGGATTCCGTCCCGGTACACCATCGGGGGGAAGGCATGCTTGACGTCAACTGCCCCTCCCGGATTTCCCATATATGCGTGGCGACCCGCTGCGCGATCTCCATTTCATGCGTCACCATGAGAATGGCGGTTCCCGCGCGGCGCAGCTGCTCACACATCTCCAGAATCGCAAACGTATTCCGTGCATCCTGTCCGAAGGTCGGCTCATCCAGGAGCAGCACAGACGGCTGTCTTGCCATGGCCGTAGCCACGCTTAAGCGGCGCTTTTGACCTGTCGACAGCTGGTACGGATGCCTGGCCTCCATGCCCTTCAGTCCAAAGCGTTCCAGACAGCGGTCGGCCTGTGCCTTCGCTTCCTCCGGCGGCACATGATCCACCAGCAGGGAGTAAACCACCTCATCGCCGATGCGTTCCGTCAGGAATTGAAGCTCCGGATTCTGAAACACGAATCCGATTTGGCGCAGCTGCTGCTCTCTCTTCTTCCGCACCTTCCTGCGCCTGCCCTGAATGACCTCTTCCCCGCAGAGCACATAGGTTCCTTCGGCGCGAAGCAGCCCCATTAAACTGAGCAGCAGCGAGCTCTTTCCTGCTCCGTTCGGCCCAACCACCGCAATGAATTGTCCCGGAACCACCTCGGCTGAAGGGAGGGTGATGACAGGTTTATCCCATCTCATCCCCCTGAAATCCGCCAGTTGAATGACAGTTTCCCCATGCTGAGCGTATGGCAGAGCAGCCTCATACAGGAGATCACCTGCCTCATTGCCCAGCGCGTCGACCGGGGCGAATAACTCTCTGCCTTCCCGGGACTCCGCGTAATCTTCCCATACGCCGGGATACCAGATTCCGTAGGCTTGGAGTTCCCGCTCATATTCAGCGAATATCGCTGCTGGGGGACCTTCGCCCAGAATCACCCCATCCGGGCTGAACAGCACGACACGATCCACGTATTGGGCCATTTCTTCAATCCGGTGCTCCACGATGATCAGCGTACGCCCTTCCGAGACGGCCTTCACCGCGGACCAGATTTGCTCCCTGCCTTCCGGGTCGAGCAGCGCAGACGGCTCGTCAAGGAACAGGACCTCCGGCTCCAGCAGCAGAGCCGATGCCAGCGCCAGTCGTTGCTTCATGCCTTGGGACAAATGCCCGATCGGCATATGGAGCTCCTCAAGATCAAGTCCCACCTCGCGCAGGGCCGCTTGCATCCGCTCCTTCATCTCGTCGCGTGGGACACTTAGATTCTCCAGCACGAAAGCCAGCTCTTCATCCACGTACGGCATACAGAACTGGGTATCCGGATCCTGAAACACATAACCCCAAGAGCGCGGAACCAGCTGGGCCTCGCATTTCATCGGCACCTCCGTTGCGCGGGGAATCATCCCGCTAAGCACCTGCAGCAGCGTGGATTTGCCACAGCCGCTCGGACCGAGCAGCAGCACCTTCTCCCCGCGGACTGCCGAGAAGGAGAGGTCTTTGAACATCAGCCGCTCCTCGCCCGGATACTTCAGACGCAATCCCTCCACATACACGGCCGGTTCCGGAAGCATCTCAGCGGACTGAGCCGGAACCTGGCTAACCGTGGCATTAGACATGGCGCGGATCATCCAGTGCTTCGTAATCCTTCTTCGACGCAGGACGCAGCAGGGATGTCACGCCTGTACGGTCAAGCGCTTTGGCCAGCAGGAGCATCAGGAGGCCTGCAATGACGGCGCCGCTGAGTACCCGCATGCCGTATTTGGCAAGGAACATCCACGTCTGCAGGTCATCGGTATAGCTGTAATAGAAGTCCATGATCATCGAGCCGATGGCCGCGCCGGCTCCGGCAATCGCCAGCGTCCACGCGGAGGTGCTCCGATAACGGAATGCCGCGAATACCAATTCTGCCCCCAGTCCTTGAATGAGGCCATACAGCAGCAGGGTCAATCCCCAGCCGCTGCCAAACAGCACTTCCACGTGGGCCGCCGCCACTTCCGCGATGATGGCCACTCCCGGCTTGCGGATCAGCAAGTAAGCAAGCGTGGCTGCAGCGAACCACATGCCGTATAACAACTCATCCGCTTCAAAGAACAGCGGTTTTAACAGATTGTAAACCGAACCCCAGAAATGATAAATGACGCCAAGCACCAGCGATACCAGAACCGTCACCAAAATATCGCTTAACCGCAGCCCTTTTCGGGGCTGAACCCCCAACTTCTCTTGCACAGACGTTCCCATAACAACACATTCCCCTCTCCACCTCTATTTTTGTGTAAACACAACAAAAAACCGTCTGGAAAAACGCGCAGACGGAAAAATAGGCCCTATGTAGGCAGGGTCGGATATTCTCTACGCTGGCATTACCCAGTTCAGATTAACGGTCAACAGCGGATAACAGCTGCAATCTCAGCCTGATTCACTCAAGCCCCCGTATTCCTATTCGGTTTCATGTTAACTTTAAAATACACATTCGCTCCGGAATAAGCAAGAGCCTTTTTTCAAAAATGGCTATTTATTGATTTCCATCTCATTCTATGTCAATATCAGAGTGGTTGGCTTTTCCACCAACGTTTATTGCTGACACCTATGCACAAAGGAGAATGACATGGCTAAACAATTGCTGCGTCTGATGACTGAGCTATCCTCCCGCAAGTGGCTGTCCCGAATCATGGGACATTGTTCCCACAGCCGGCTGAGCCGTCATCTAATACCTGCATTTATACGAATTTATCAAATTCCGGCGCATGAAGCGGAGAAAGAAATCCACGAATACCGCTCACTGAACGAGTTCTTTTCCCGCCGGTTAAAAATAGGCCTGCGCGCCATAGATGATACCGCCGACGCTATGGTAAGCCCGGTCGATGCGACGATTTCGGCAATGGGCGCCGTCAACGCCGGCACCATTCTGAGCGTCAAGGGACAGGATTATACCCTGAGCGAGCTGCTCGCCAAATCGCCAAGAATGGAAAACTACATCAACGGTTATGCTTTTGTATTGTATTTAAGCCCGACCGATTATCATCGCATTCATTCCCCGGTAACCGGTGTTCAGGCGGAGAGCGAGCATCTGAAGGGCCGCGTTTACCCTGTGAACGATTTTGCGATGACCCATATTCGGAACGTGCTCAGCCGCAATGAACGCCTCATTACCTATATTGCGCATGAGTTCGGCGAAGTTGCCGTCGTGAAGGTCGGAGCCATGAACGTAAGCAGCATCCGTTATGCTGACGAGAACGTGAAGAAATACGGGATTGGCGATGAGCTCGCGTACTTTGAATTCGGCTCTACCGTCGTGCTTTTGACGGAGAACGGCACGTTTACTCCGCGCGGTGACCTGGAACCCGGCTCCAAGGTGAAGATGGGGGAACTCCTCGGTTTGCTTCATCCGTCCCCAGCCAGAAAAGGGTAATCCCATTCACCTTACCAAACATCGCATTTTACAAGTTAAGGCCATGAATCATTCGCGGCATGAATGATTAACGCCGGCCCAGCATCCGATACATGATCCGCTGAAACAGCCGATCCGGCAGCACGCCCTTGATCCATGCGGTTAGCCGCGTGCCTCGGGGCAGCAAATAGCGGAACCTGGGCTTAGCCATGGACGCAATTTTTGCCACAAGCCTGGCTACCTCCAGCGGATCCCCGCTTCCCCTGGCTGTCCGCTCGGAATACTCCAGCACGCCCTTCAGCAGATCGCTGTAGGGTGATCCTTCCTTTACCGCAAGCTCCCCAAAGCTTTTGTTCCAAATCGGGGTGCCATAGGCACCGGGCTGGATCAGCACGACATCGATGCCAAAGGGCATCAACTCCATGGACAGGCTTTCGCCAAACCCTTCCAAAGCAAATTTGGAGGACGCATAAGGTCCATAACCCGGAAAGCCGACCACGCCGCTAATGCTGCTCATGAGAATGATTTTGGAATGTCCGGTACGGCGGAGCAGCGGCAGCATTTGCTGCGTTACCGATACGGTCCCGAAAAAATTCGTCTCCATCTGCTTTCGCCAGCCGCTGAGCGGCTCTTCCTCCACCATGCCGCCTACCGCCTCGCCGGCATTGTTCACCAGCACGTCCAAGCGTCCATACCTCTGCTCTATCTCCAAAGCAGCGGCCTTGACTTGTTCCTCGATGCATATATCCAGCTGGAATACGTGAATGCGCCCGGCAACATCTGCTTGTTCGGCTCGGGCCAACAGTTCTGCCGCCGCCTCAGGCCTGCGCATACCCGCAGCCACGTCATAACCTGCTTTTGCCAGCTCCAGACTGATGAGCAGTCCGAACCCGCTCGACGCGCCCGTGATCAGCGCAACCTTTCCTGCTCCCGACGCTACCACCGGATCACCGCTTGCTCTGCCAATGCCACTCTCTCCTTCACTCGCGTCACCCTTCCGTTATCCGAAATGCCTGCCTGGTCCATGTTCCTAAGAACCCTGCGTTCAGCGCCTTATACATATTCCTAATATAACAAAATTTCGCAACGTAATCAGAGTCCCTATCCGTATATGCATCCATTAAATAGCCCCACAAAGTGGAGCCTATGCTTCGATGCTTATTCCAAATACTTTGCGGGGACCCCAAAACATATCGAAAAAAGGGAGCTATTTAGCTCCCTTTGCGTTCATCCAGAGAAAAGCGTATATGATAACGGGATTCAACGTTCCCCGTATGTAGGCCAAGTCTCATTAAAACCACACATCCTGATGATTCTGAGTCGTTGTCTTCATGCGGCGCAAGCGATTTCTGAAAATAGCGCAGCCACCACGACTGAAGAAACGTCCACGCACCCGTCTTCTTGGGCTCATTCCTCTCTCCCCCCTTCATAAAATGAAACTGTATTTCGTTTTTACCCTAAATCGCTTGCTATGAAACCCATCTGCCCTTCGGCCACTCAGGTAAGTTATGGAAGGGCGGGGGATCACCGAATCTCGGATGGGCTCTTGCCCGTATACTGCTTAAATTGCCGGCTGAAAAAGAAAATATCGCGGTAACCCAGCGCGTCGGCTACCTCCGTTACGTTCATCCCTTGATGCAGCAGCAGATGCTGCGCCCGCTCAATCCGCATCTGAATGATATAGGATTGCACCGGCGTGCCGATCAGTTCCTTGAACTTGATCGAGAAGTAACGGGGGGACAACCCCGCTCTGGCCGCCAAATCCTCGACCCGATGGGGAATCCCCGGGTGCTGGCGGACATAATTCGCGATTTCATGGATCGCCTCTGACAGCTGATTGCTTGCTTTTTTGACGACCGGCTCAGCGAGATCCGAGCGAAGCAGATGAATCATCAGCTGTTTCAGAATAAGCTGCCCCTCCTCCAATGATCCATAGGGCTTGTCCAGATACAAACGCACGTAACGCGCGAGCAAATATTCGAAATCCATCGTTTCCGTCAGCTTCCGATAAGATGCCGGAATCTCTTGGACCGGGTCGGTCACGTCAAAATGGATATATGTCAATACGAGCGGCTTCTGCGGGTTGTGCGTCGCGCTCGTATGATCTCCGGGTCGGAACAGAAAGCAGCTTCCTTTTCCCACGGCAAAGGGCTCGTCATTGAGCTCGACCGTGCCTTCACCGCTCCATACATAGAACAAATCATAATTCTGCATGGGTCTTTCGCGTTTTTGCCATTTCCAGCCCGGCTCACATACGATTTTGGCAAGCGCAGGCATGATTATAAAAGAAGACGGCGATGCATTCAGCATCACGTCATAACCCCCTCATCTCATTCAAAAATTGACCTCTTTTCCATCATACCCGTTTTTTATGTTTTTTGCATGTCCAGCCACGCCTGCGCAATCCGGGTAACCCCTTCTTCGATGCTGGCTATGTCCAGATGCGAGAAGCCGAAGCATGCCGCAGGTAACCTGGGGGTACGATGATATACCGATGCATCCCGAAACATGACGCCGCGTTTGCGTGCAGCTTCTTGGAGCAGGACATACTCTTCCTCAGAGCGCAGCCAGTTCGCATAAACGTGCAGGCCGGCATCGCCGGGATGAAGACGAAACAGTTCGGAGGCATGGGTATCCATCGCCTGGCGAAGCGCCTCATACCGCGCACCATACAGCCGGGTCATTCTTCTAAGATGCCGACCGTAACCCCCTCGCACAATAAAGCGTGCCAGCGCACGCTGCTCCAATACAGCTGGTGAAATCGGCTCGTAAAGCGCCTTGGCCTGCACAACCGCCTCAACCAGGCTTGGGGGAAGCACGGCATACCCGATGCGGAGCCCGGTAAACATCGTTTTGGAGAACGAACCGACAAAGATGACACGTCCCTCGGTATCCAGCATCCGCAAGGGCTCAATCGGCTTGCCGCCCCAGCGGAACTCGCTGTCGTAATCATCCTCGATAATAAAGGCCTGACGGCTTCGCGCCCAATTCAGCAGCGCCCTTCTTCGCTCCAACGGCAGCACCGCTCCCGTCGGGTATTGACGGCTGGGGCTTACGACAAGCAGGCCGGCGTCCCAGTCATGCGGTATCAATCCGGCATCGTCGACCGGGGATGGCAGCGGAATCCCGCCGCTCAGGCTGATGCCCCGATAGATGCCTTGATAGCCCGGATCCTCCATGACCACCTGATCGCCAGGATCGACCAGCAGCTGAAACATCAGGACAAGCCCCTGCATGGATCCGCTGAAAATCACGATATGCTCGGGGTCGGCCTGGATTCCCCGCGTAAAACGCAGATGTCCGGCTATCGCCTGCCGCAGTTCGAGATCCCCCTCCGGCGGCGCTCCGTTCTGCAGCTCGTTGCCCCCGCTTCCGCCGGCGTAGGATAACGCGCTCCTCCACTCCGAATAAGGAAAATCCTCCATGGGCATCCGTGCATTCGCGAATGAGATTGTACCTCGGGGAGGTTCTCTCAGCATCATCTGTGCCGAGATATAATCCCCGCTTTGGCTCACCAGTCGTTGCCCCCATGCCGAGAGCACCGGCGCTCCCTCGACCGGCGGCGGTTGGTCCACCATAGCGATCCCCTCCGCTACGTAAGTTCCGCTGCCCTGCCTGGATACAACATAACCTTCGGCCATCAGCATGTCATAGCTCTGCGCGGCCGAGCCTCTGGACACGCCATACAGCTTTGCCAGCTCGCGTGTGGCGGGAAGGCGGGTTCCTTCCGGCAGCTTGCCGCTATGAATGGCAGCACGAAGTGCGTGGTATAGAGCCAAATATTTATATCGATATTGTTCCACATACGTCTCGAACGGCAATCCCAGCTCCATAATGACGACTCCTCTATCATTTTTTGAAATTGGACTATATAAATTACTCTAAATTGGCGCTTTTTCCTTGTCAATGATCATCGTATGCTGTTATTCAAAATGATAGGGGGAGCGTTTAATCATGAGAAGAGACGAATTTGCGATGGAGGATCAACAAGAAATCGAGGATTTCCTCAGCGGCATGAGCTTTGGTTTCCTTGGAACAGCCGATGAAGAGGGAATCCCTCGTGTAACGCCATTGAACTTTGCCTATGTTAACGGAGCGTTCTATTTTCACGGCAGCCGGATGGGTGAAAAAATGGATCATCTGCGCCGGACGCCCGCCGTGTGCTTTACCATAGCTGACGAGTATGCACTGATCCCTTCCTATTTCTCCGATCCGGAGATGGCCTGCCCGGCCACGGCCTACTTCAAAAGCGTAACGGCGATCGGCGAGGTGGTGATCGTGGATGATCTGGAGGAAAAGGCGCTTGCGATGGAGGCACTGATGACAAAGCTGCAGCCTGAAGGCGGATACCGCACCATTGACGCGAGTGACCGGGCTTATATCCCCAGACTGAAAGGGGTAGCGGTCATCAAGCTCGCTCCGCAGCGAATGAGCGCCAAGTTCAAGTTCGGCCAGAACCTGAAGCCGGATCGGCTCCAGGCCGTCGTCGAAAGGCTTGAATGCCGCGGCAAAGAGCGGGATGAAGAAACCGCCGGGCTGATATGCAAGTATCATCCTGGACCGCGTTAAAGCATTACAATTATCCGTGACGGTTCCCGGGGTAGGTGGTATAATGTTAGGCAATGAAAACGTAAAGGCAACTTGTCACCTGCTCTTGCCTTAACCAAAAGTATTCGGAAGGAAGGAATCAGTTCATGAACCCATTGGTTGGTCAATTGAATGGAAAAATGCAAGCCGGCAATCCGCATGTGTACGACATGCTCTCCACACTCGGCAAAGAAATCTACTTCCCGAAAGAAGGCATCCTGAGCCAGTCTGCGGAAGCGACGAGCCATGCGAAAAAATATAACGCTACGATCGGTATTGCAACCGAAGGCGGAGTCCCGATGCATCTGGGCGTCATCCAAGACAAACTTTCGGCTTACCAGCCGAAGGATCTGTATCCGTATGCCCCTCCGGCAGGCAAGCCGGAGCTGCGCTCCGTATGGCGAAACAAGATGATTCAGGAGAACCCTTCGCTCGAAGGCAAGAGTTTCAGCAATCCCATCGTCACGAATGCGCTGACGCATGGTCTTAGCATCGTAGCCGATTTATTCGTGGATGAAGGAGACGCCGTTATTTATCCCGATAAAAATTGGGAGAATTATGAGCTGACATTCGGCATTCGCCGCCATGGCATTCATGTAACCTATCCTCTCTTTACGGACGATATGAAATTTAACGCCGATGGACTTCGTCAGGCTCTGCTAAGCCAGAAGGATAAAGGCAAAGCGGTCGTGCTGCTGAACTTCCCGAACAACCCGACAGGCTATACGCCTGGCGCTCAGGAAGGAGCCGCCATCGTGTCCGCAATCCAGGAGGCGGCCGAAGCCGGCATTAATATTGTCGTCGTTACGGATGATGCGTATTTCGGATTGTTCTTCGAAGATTCGTTGAAGGAATCGCTATTCGGACGTCTGGCAGGCCTTCACCCTCGCGTGCTTCCTGTAAAGGTCGACGGTGCGACCAAGGAAGAATTCGTATGGGGATTCCGTGTCGGCTTTATCACGTTTGCGGCAGATAATAAAGACGTGCTGGACGCATTGGAGCAGAAAACGCTCGGCATGATCCGGGCCACGATATCCAGCGCCTCCCACCCTTCGCAAACCTTTGTTCTGGAGGCGCTGAAGGCGCCGGAATTCCACGAGCAGAAGGAAGAGAAATTCGTTATTATGAAAGGCCGAGCCAACAAAGTGAAGTCCATTCTCGACAGCGGCAAATACGGTGATGCCTGGGAATATTATCCCTTCAACTCCGGCTACTTCATGTGCCTGAAGCTGAACACGGTAAACGCCGAGGAGCTCCGTTCCCATCTCATCCATGAGTATGGCGTAGGAACCATCGCCCTTGGCGAGCATGATCTCCGGATCGCCTTCTCTTGTATTGACGAGGAGTATTTGGAGGATCTGTTCGACCTGGTCTATAAAGGGATTCAAGACCTGCAGAAAGCTTAATGATCCACTGCATCTGACAGATATAACCGTTCAAGCATATAAAGACCGGGAAGAACCATCCCCGGTCTTTATTTTTTCTTCTGCCCTATATAAACGCTCGCCCATACACATAGACGATTAGCTACATACAATACCGTGTACTACAAATCAACGAACCGAAAGGGGAATGAACATGGGTGCAGTTGAAGAAGTAAGACACGGCGGATACGGCGGATACGGCGGTGGATACGGAGTTGGAGCAATCCTGGTTCTCTTTATCCTGCTCGTTATCATCACTCGTTCTTTCTGGGTGTAATGACAACTAGATAACAGCCGAACAGAAATCGCAGGTCGCCACACCACGCACTGCGATTTCTGCAAACGGAATAACCCATACTATAATGATAATAGAAGGCCGGGGCGTTAACGTCCCGGCCTCTTCCCATCTATTCGTCGTCATCGTCTTCACGCCGGCTCTTCCGGGCAGCAGCGCTTCGAAACAGAAACACAAGCACGATACCTGCAGCCAGCGTACCCAATATACGTCCGGGGGCACTAAGGATGCTCGGAATCAGTGGGAGCCACAGCAGCACAGCCCAGAACAGCTGCACCTGGAAGATCAGCCTCCCTTCATTGTCGCGGCGCGTTCCTTCCGGAAGCGGATAGACATGCAGCCAGAACGATTCCGGGTGAAGCTTTCGCAGTGCAGACAACTGAAGTCCGATGATCATCAGGCTGACCAGATACACAATCGCCGATACCAGACTATCCCGGGTTGCCCATACAAGAAAAGCACCCAGCAGTCCGACCCGAATCAGTATGCCCAGAATATCACTGCGTGTCAGGCTCTTAATGAGAAGAAAGCGATAGGCGCTTTCCTTCTTCCACGCCAATCCCTTTCCCCATCCGGAGAGCCATTTTCGCGCATGGACACGCTGCCCACGCTGAGGCACATTCACGAACCAGCTCAGCACCATCATCACCCGGCTCGCCTGTCTCTCCTCGACGGCGATTAATCGTTCCCAAGCGACCAGATGCTTGACGGGTACGGACAAGGCGGCAACATACGTGATGCCAAGCAGCGCCATGAATAGGAGGGCACGGCCCGTTGGATGCCATAACCAGGCGGCTAAGCTCAGCGCCGGAACGATCCAGCGGAGTACCCGGTAGGCTGCTGCCGCGTTCCTTGACACCATAAGCTGCTCCTTCCAGCTGCCGAAGCTGGACAACAGTTTAAACAGCGTCAGCACAACAAACGTAGCCAGCAGCGGTTTTGGCGAAACATCGCTGCGTATGTATAGAGGCCATAGGATTAACATCACCAGTCCTAAGCCGATGATTTTATATATGACGCCGCTGAACCATGCTGTACTGAAGTATTCCTTCATCCGGGATTCCTGCGGAATGAGAAACACCGTATCGGCCGGACGCAGATATGTGCGGATGCTGCTGTTGATCATGAGGGGCACAAGGAAAATCATCATGATCCAGCGAATCGGCAGATCCGGCGGGATTTGCTGCAGTAGTGCGGTGTACCAGGCAGCGAATGCAATCAGCAGAAACAGAAATACGACGGCTACCCCGCTCTGTATGACATAACCCAGATAGGGGAAAATTTCACCCCAGAACTGCCCGCGTCGTTTGACATACAGCTCACGCAGATTCATTCGCCTTTACCGTCCTGAATCAGCACATTAAACAGTTCCTCCAGCGACATGCCCGGTCTCCCGGCTTGATCCTGAATTTCCTTCAGCGTCCCCTGAGCAATGATGCTGCCGCGGTGCAGCACGATGAACCGGTCGCAATAATTCTCAATCGTGGAGAGAATGTGGGAGCTTAGCAATACCGAAGCGCCGGATGCCTTCAGCTCCAGCATGAAGTCAAGCAGCGAACGTATCCCAAGCGGATCAAGCCCAAGAAAGGGCTCGTCAATGATGTACAGGGACGGTCTGGCTACGAATGCGCACATGATCATCACTTTTTGGCGCATCCCCTTGGACAAATGCGTGGACAGGCTGTCCATCTTCTCTTCCATACGGAACATCTTCGACAGCTGCTCCGAACGTGCCTCATAATCTTCACGGGATACGCCATAGGAGCGCGCCGTAAATTCCAGATGCTCGCGTACTGTCATCTCCTCATACAGCAGCGGGGATTCGGGAACAAACGCCAAGGCGCCGTGATAGGCTTCCGAATGCTCTGTCCGGCTCTTTCCTTGAACCTGAATGCTCCCTTTTTGCGGATTCATCAGCCCGAGAATATGCTTCATCGTGGTACTCTTGCCCGCACCGTTCAGGCCGATCAAACCCACCATCTCACCCGGTTCAACCTGAAAGGTTACGTCATGCAGAACCGGTCGGTTCATGCTATACCCGCCGCTTAATCCTTGAACAGACAATACCGGCTGTTCACTCATTATCGATCACCTCTTATTCTGAAAAGTCCGGTCCCTATGATGTCGACCACATCCGTTGAATCGGACCCGAAAACAACATATCGGTTGCAAACCCTCGTTTATGGAGCTTACAGCCATTAGCTCCGAGGAGGCTTGTTCTTCAACCATTTCGGAGCGCCCTTGTTCTTGCGGTCCCGCTCCCTTTCACTCTGACGCTCACCTGATGCCTTTCCGCTTCCCGCCTTTCCATTGGCGCTGGTGGAAGCAGGCTTTCGGGCTGGTTTCTCTCTTCGGGCAGGACCTCCGGCTGACCCACTTGGGCCATGTCCTCGATTCTCTGGTGTAGAACGCGGGGATCTAACCTTCCCGCCATAAAGAGCACGTTCTTCAATCGATATGCCCAGCTCGCGATTGAACTTGCGCATGATGAACGTCTGACGATCCGTTACAAGCGTTATCGCCATGCCGCTCCGTCCCATGCGTCCAGTACGTCCCGCGCGGTGCGTATAATGCTCGGCATCAATAGGCGGATCGTAATTGATCACCATGCCGAGCCCTTCGATATCAAGTCCGCGGGCAGCGACATCGCTAGCCACTAAGAGCTTGGTACGCCCTTCTCTAAACGCATTCAGAACCCGGCTTCTAGTCATCTTGTCAGCATCACCATAGATGGCAGCCGCATTTAAGCCGAGGTAGTTTAACTTCGCTTCAACCTCTGCCAAATCCTCGGTGGCATTGACGAAGACAATTGCACGGTCGGGATTGTAATGCCGGACCACGCGGCGCAGCATGTCCAATTTGTCACGCTCTTCCGTCACAAAATAATAATGCTCCAGCGCGGACGGCGTCCGCTGCTCCGGATCGATTCCGATTTCGACCGGCTGATCCATCTCCTTCTTGACGAGCTCCGCCGTCTCCGGACTCACCGTGGCGGATAAGAATACCAATTGACGGTCACGTAATGCACTGCGCAGAATGCGATCCACATCGCCGGCGCCGCCCAAATTAAACACCTGATCCACCTCGTCCACTACGATCGTGGTCACTTGGTGCATCTTCAGTTTCCGGATTTCGATCAATTCCCGCACTCGTCCCGGTGTCCCTACAATCAGCTGCGGATGCAGCTTAAGCTTCTCGATCTGACGCTTGGCCGCGGCACCGCCGATGAGTCCGAGCACACCGATTCCGCGGGCTTCTCCGTAACGCTCGCTCTCTCTCACAATCTGTACGGCAAGCTCTTGCGTCGGCGCAAGAATCAATTTCTGGGCTCCCTTGATCTCCGGATCGATGCCCTGAAGCACAGGCAGCAAATAGGCAAGCGTCTTTCCTGTGCCTGTCTGGGAAGTTGCAAGCACGTCCTTGCCTTCGAGTATGGGCGGAATCGCCTCAGCCTGAACGGGAGAAGGCGTGACAATGCCAAACTCCGTTAATCTGGAGGACAAATCCTCGGCTATTCCTAATGTATGAAATGTAGTTGCAGTCATATGTTAGTCCATCCTTTTTTTAGATATCAGAAGTCTATCATTCCAAAGCGCGTCTGCCTGATATCGCTAGAAAAACCTTCCGATACATGTGGTTTGTTTACTTTTATAGTGGTGGTAGCAGGCGTGTTTCCTAACCAGTCTTGTTCGTCCTTTTTCATTATATGCCAAAACAGGAGTCCTCACCAAATCAAACATCCTAAACGGCAGTGAACAGCACTTCATACAGGGCCATTCGAATAGGCACGGTCACCCGTCTGTTTAAGGCAAAAGAGAAAGAAACGACTTGGCGGCAGAAGATAGCGGAATACCCCGAAGCGTTGCAATTCCTATGCTGCGCTCGGGAATCGGCGGATGGAGCGGCACCTCGATCAGCTGACCTGCTTGCAATTCCTCGTTAGCATAGTCGCGGATGACAAAAGCCAATCCAAAGCCGCTCCGGGCAAACTGAACCAGCAGCTCAATGCTGCCCAGCTCGAACTCGGGTTTGAGCGTGACGCCCTGCAGCTCGGCATATTGATCGACATACATTCTTGTGCTCCCGCCCCTCTCCAGCATAAGCAGCGGGTAGTTCTGGATATCACGCAGGGACAACGGGTGCTGTAACTGGGTCCGTTCCGCAAATGACTTACCGGCAACTAAGCAATCATGGATCGGGGAACTGGCCCGAAAATCGATTTGTTTATCGGAAGCCGGTAAATGAACGATGCCAAAATCAATCTTCCCTTCCTTGAGAAGGGTCAACGTTTCCGGGGTTGTGCGGTTGGAGATATGGATGCGAATATCCGGATAGGTGGCGTGGAAATACTCCAAATACGGCAGCAAGTAATACTTGCACAGCGTATCGCTTGCTCCAATATTGATTTCGCCGCTATGCAAATTATGCATGTCCGCAATCGCCTTCTCCCCGATCTCGATAAAGCTGAAGGCCTGCTCGATATAGCGAAACAGCACATCACCCTCCGACGTGAGTTTAACACCCTTGGTTGTCCGAAAGAACAGTGGTCCTCCGATCGTTCCCTCCAAATGCTTAATGGTATGGCTGACGGCCGGCTGGGTGATATGCAGATGTTCCGCTGCCCTCGATAAACTGCCGAGCCGTGCAGTCCAATAAAAGACACGATACCACTCCATATTGATTTCCATCATGATGACCTCGATTTTATCGAATAATAACGGGAACCTTTATTGAAAGATCAACTTAGAATTCATCCGTTATCCGTATTCTTCTCTACAGAATCGTATAACATAAATGAAACTAATGTCTACTATTACTAATATCAATTTTATTTATGATAATTTTACTCATATAATGAGCCCTGTAAAAGAAAAAGACCGTAGGAGGCGAACACGTTTTGACAGTCACAGCCATAGTAGGAGCCAATTGGGGAGATGAAGGCAAAGGAAAAATGACGGATGTTCTTGCCGCGCAATCGTCGTATGTCGTTCGATTTCAGGGAGGAAGCAATGCAGGGCACACCATTATTAACGATTTTGGCAAGTTTTCGCTGCATATGCTGCCGTCAGGTGTATTCTATCCAAACGTAACGAATATCATCGGTCCAGGAACGGCTTTGGATATGGAGGTATTGATCAAGGAGCTGCAGGAGCTGGAAGCAAGAAATGTCCCCGCCCCCAAACTGTTTATATCGGAGCGCGCCCAAGTCGTGCTTCCGATTCATCGGCTGCTGGATGAACTGGAAGAGGAACGGCTCGGTGCCCGGGGATTCGGTTCTACGAAACGCGGGATCGCACCATTCTATGCGGATAAATATGCAAAACTGGGCATTCAGGTCGCCGATCTGTTCCACCCCGAGCGACTTCGTGAACGGCTCGAGCAGATGCTCGCCATCAAGAACGTGCAGCTGCAGCATCTGTACGGGAGAAATCCGCTAAGTGTTGATGAGATGGTCAAGCAACTGTTGGAGTCCTTCCAGTTCCTGTCTTCGTATATCGAGGATACCACCACGCTGCTGCAGCAAGCTTATATGAAAGGAGATCCTATCCTCGTAGAGGGCCAATTAGGGGCACTGCGGGACCCGGATCACGGGATCTACCCGTTCTCCACCTCCTCCTCCACGCTGGCAGGTTATGCGCCGGTCGGAGCAGGACTGCCGCCGTACGCCATCAGCCAAGTCATTGCTGTGGTTAAGGCTTATTCAAGCTGTGTCGGCGCTGGCCCTTTCGTGACCGAGCTGCATGGAGATGAAGCGGAGGAACTCCGCCGCCTTGGCGGCGATGCAGGCGAATACGGGGCTACGACCGGCCGGCCGAGACGAATGGGATGGTTTGATACGGTAGCCACCCGTTACGGCTGCATGGTGCAGGGAGCTACCGAAGCCGTTCTCACCAACCTTGACGTCCTGGGGTATCTGGATGACATTCCCGTCTGCGTTGGCTACGAGTTAGAGGACGGAAGCATCATCGACCATTTTCCGGTAACGGCCGATCTGCAGTCTGCCAAGCCTGTTCTGAGAACACTGAAGGGCTGGACGTGCGACCTGTCGCACATCCGATCCTTTGACGAGCTCCCGGAAGCCGCACAGCAATACGTGCAGTTCATTGAATCATCCATTGGCGTTCCCATTAAGACAATTTCCGTCGGACCAAGACGGGATCAGATTATGATGAGATAACCGGGTAACGCCTGGCTTTCAGTTGATTTACGAAGCCTTCCAGAATCCGCTGGACTCCACGGGGATCACTCAGCATAGGCAGATGGCCGGTGCTAAGGCTCTCCACCCCATCGGCAATCAGATTGGCTATCATGCTTTCCTGCACGGATAATCCGAACTCTTTGTCTTGGGTGAGCTTCACATAAAGCTTCGGCACATCGGGAATAGACGCTTGAACGCGATCCGTATAGACTTTGCGGGATTCCGGAACAAACTCCGCTACGATTCGGGAGGCCTGCTCCTCCGGCAAATCACTGCACAGCCCAGTACGGATTGCGAATTCAGGCGGCTTCGTGCCTGCCGTTCTTAAGATGATCGGCATGATGACCCTTTGGGGAAACGGAAGCGCCGAAACAAACGAACCGCCGCGCTTAGGAATGGCCGCACCGATGGCAACAAAGCCGGCAACACGGTCGCCTAACCGGGATGCCAGTTCCATAGCCAAAACCCCGCCCAGGGAATGGGCCACAATGACAAACTTGTTCGTCCCCCACGCTCTCACCTGCTCGGTCATATGGTTTACGTAATCCTCCAGCCCCAAATGATGTCCGGAAATCACATTCCGATCCCGCAACGGGTATTCCACTTTCAGACACGGATGACTCAGCCCTTCCACCACGAAATCCCATATTCCTCCGTTCAATCCTGCTCCATAAATAAAAACAAATCCCAGCTCTTCTTTTAACATTTCTTGTTTCATTCTATCTTCTCCTCCCATAATGGACCCCGTTCCAAGGATTCAGCGTGAACCCTTGCTTCTTGAGAACATCATATCGTTTAAATAAGACAAATATTGTCTTATTTAAAGAATAAGATAAAATAAATGATACAGAGACGGAGGTTTGCCCATGCAAAAATCACAGCGCCTGATTCAATTAATGATGATGATCAATGCAAAAAAATCGTTTACCGTAAAAGAGCTGGCCGATGAATTCGGTCTCTCCGTCAGAACCCTTTCAAGAGATTTGGATGAGCTGAGCGGGCTCGGCGTTCCCATCTACTCTGTGCAAGGTCGGGGCGGCGGCTACAGATTGCTGCAGGAGCGGATGCTGCCGCCGATCAGTTTTACGGAAAGCGAAGCGATCGCCATCTTTTTTGCCTGCCAATCCCTAAGCTATTTCAGCACGCTGCCATTCGGTGACGGAGCCACCACGGCGCTCCACAAGTTCTATCATTATTTGCCGGCAGATACCAAGGAGGAGATCGATCGTCTTAAGGATCGCGTTATGATTCACAGTCCATTCCGTGCGATGTCCACCGAGATTTTACAAACGCTAATGGAAGCCGTCATGGTTCGGCAAGCGGTCACCATCTCCTATCGATCATCCGCCGGAAGCAGCCAGCGGCATATTCAGCCAATCGGTTTGTATGCTAGCTCGGGCTACTGGTATTGTCCGGCCTACTGCTTCACTCAAGAGGATATCAGACAGTTCAGAGTCGACCGGATCCTTGCGGCCAGTCCCAATGCGTCCATAGCAATCCGTGAAGATATCGCCAGCCAAACGCTTCGTGACATACCGGAAAACCGGGATGGGGAAATGAAGCCGTTTGAGGTACAATTAACTTCTAAAGGGGTTTGGCTGCTTGAAACGGATACTCGCCTCGGTCCCCATATCCATAAATACAAGGATGGCAGCGGAGTCGTTCAGCTTGAAATACCAGCGAACGACGTCATCTTCTATTCGGACTATGTGTGGCGTCTCGGAGAGGAAGCAACCATCCTCTCGCCAGCTGAAGCGGTTCAATGGACCCGGGAGAAAATTGAATCCATGAGGCTAAGGTATACATAAGGGGAGATCGATTCCGTATGAAACATATAAAGGAGGAGAACATGCATGACTTCACAAGTAGATCGTTTGATTCAACGGATAACGGAAGAACTTCGGGAGTTTCCCGGCGTTATAGGGGTCGTACTCGGGGGATCCAGAGCCAGAGGAACCGCCAAACCGGATTCCGATATCGATATCGGCATTTATTACGATGAATCACAAGGATTCAAGGTGGAGAACATCGCTAGGGTGGCACAGAAATTAGATGACGAGCATCGGGATGGGATTATCACTTCATTAGGCGAATGGGGTGCCTGGGTTAACGGGGGAGGATGGTTAGTGATCGAGGGTTATCATGTGGATTTCTTATTCCGTGATGTACACCGCGTGTCCAGCATCATCGACGACGGTTCCGCAGGCTTGGTGTCAGCCCATTACCAAACCGGACATCCGCATGCCTATCTGAATGTGATGTATATGGGGGAACTTGCGATTTGTCGTATACTCTCAGATTCGGATAACCGAATACAGACCTTGAAAGCCAAAACGGCTCCCTATCCAAAAGCATTAAAGGATGCGATGGTCGGCTTCTTTACCTTCGAAGCATCCTTCTCCTTGATGCTTGCGGATAAAACAGCTGCCAGCGATGATATCACTTATGTTACCGGTCACTGCTTCCGCTGCATTTCGTGCTTGAATCAAGTGCTGTTTGCCAAAAATGAGTTGTACTGCATCAATGAGAAGCGTGCGGTAGCCATGATCGAAACCTTTCCCATCAAGCCGGCAAATTACAAGCAACGCTTGGACCAGGTAATCACACTGCTCTCATCCGATACAGAAAAAACAAAACAAGCCACTGCACTGCTTCAGGAGCTTGTTGCCGAAACCGAAGCGTTGTAGCGCCGCAGCCGTTATTTCTTATTCATCCATTTGTAAGACACGCGGTCGGCAAACCTCGGAAACAGTTGGTACAGCCTTATGCCCAATGAGGCCAGCCTCGGAAGATTGAGTTCTTCCTTGCGCTTTTTCACCAGCTTCACGACCTGATCCGCAACATACTCGGCCTTCATCATAAACCAGCTCACATTGTTGACATAACCGCCTGTCGGATCTGCCAAGGAAAAGAACGGGGTATCAATGGGGCCAGGGTTTACAGTAGATACGGTTATGCCCGTGTTCCGCAGCTCCTGCCGGAGTGAATTGCTGAACCCAAGCACGGCATGCTTGGTGGCCGAATAGGCGGTGGATTTGGCCGTTCCGATTTTTCCGGCCATGGACGCAATGTTGACGATTTGGCCGTCCCCCCGCTTCAGCATCCCCGGCAGCACAGCTTGCGTACAGCGCACGATGCCCATATAATTGACGTCCATCATGTCCTGAAACTCTTCTTGACGCATGTCCATAATAGCTTCGAACTTGCCGTAGCCGGCATTGTTAATCAGCACGTCGATTCTGCCATGGCGGCTAAGAAGGCCTTCCATGACAGACTGCACCTGCTCGGGGCTCTGAACATCCATGGTTGCAAGCTCATGGGGGCTTGGTATTCGTGCACCCACCTCCTGCAGACGTTCTGCCGAACGGGCGCACAGAACCACGTATGCTCCTTCCGCAGAAAGCTTCTCCGCGATCAAGGCGCCGATTCCGCTGGATGCTCCCGTAACGACGATAACTTTATTTTTCAGCATGATTTCATATCCCTTTCTTCGCCGGACAGCTCTTGATTTCTTATCATTAAAGAGCCTTCATACACGGCCATTGGGTTCGGTACTCCTATTTTATGAAATCATGACTTGAATATCCAGCTCTCCGATTCCTTCCATTCTCAGCGGAATACAAAGTGCCTTCTTCTGAATAAGACTGGATGTGCTATCCGACTTCATGACTTTGGGAGGCGTAATATCCACGCTGACGCCCTGGTTCGATAAAATGGTGCTGGCATTGCCGCTGATCATGTTGCCGAGCTCCGATATCGCGCTTTGTCCCATCTCATCCATCTCGGTAATGACATAGCCGCCCATCATCACCGATACCATCTGCAGGGCTACCTGCTCCTGAATTCCAAATACAATGTCACCGTTCATTTGGCCTGTCATGCCGATTTGGATCCAGATATGATTCTCCAAATATCCGATCTCTTTGACCCCAAGATTCCCCGTGGAAGGTGAAACCTGTATGACTTGTTCGATCACGTGTCGTGCGGACTCTAAAAAAGGATTGATGACTTCCGCTTTCATTCCTCATTACGCCCCTTTCACTGGGTTGTTGGTCAGGGTCCCAAAGTCCCACCTATATATTTAAACATTATAATGGATACCTTGTAATAAATCATCACAAAATAGCGACAGCCCTCATTCCAACAACTGTCCTGCCATGTCAGCTATCGCTTGAAACGCTTTAGTACGAAGATAATCCTTTCGCTTAAACGGGCCTTTGGTCTCACCTTTTTTCTATGTCTACTTTACTATTATCGGAAGGTTTCCCCATCTTTTAATAATAATTAAATGGAAATTAAAATATTTTTCATCTTTTTATCCGAAAACCGCTATGTTTTCCCCCTTCGTTGCTCCACCGGGAAGAATAACCTATAATTTAAATCATACAGATTGCACGCGATAGATGAGCGGAAGAATATATCAAGTAAGGAGGAAGGCTATGAACATCAGCCAATTGGAAACGCTTATTACCATCTCCAAAACGATGAGCTTTCGCAAAGCGGGAGAGCTTCTTAATCTGACACAACCGGCGGTATCCGCCCAGATCAAGAGCCTGGAGGAAGAATTTAAAACGGTGCTGGTGGACCGGAGTCAGCCCGTGACGTTAACCGACCGGGGTCAGGTCTTCGTGGACCATGCCGAACAGATCCTCGGGATCGTGGATGAGCTGAAGCAGCGGCTATCCGATCTTGATCAAACTCCCCAGGGCCATATTCAGCTGGGTACAACCACTTCCATAGCGATTCAGATCCTGCCACGGGTACTTTCCTACTTCCAGGATCAATTCCCTCACATTAAAACAACCATTCAATCCATGGCCTCTTCACAAATCTACCACAGCGTGGAGAACGGGCTCATCGACATCGGGATCGGCTATCTGATCGAGCGGAATCCCAACTTAAGCACATCCATTCTGTACTACGATACCTTTGAGCTTGTCGTATCCCCTCAGCATCCGCTAGCCAAACTCTCCACAGCAAGCATGGATGTGCTGGGCGGAACCCCTCTCATTCTGCTAACGCGTGACACCGTCGGCCGCCGCTTCGCAGATGACGTGATGAAGAAACACGGCATTGAGCCGCAGGTTGTCATGGAACTGTCAAGCAGTGAAGAAATTAAACGGATGGTCGAGATCAATTTGGGCGCAGCGATTATATCGAAGCAGTCCGTGGCGACGGAGCTGCGCAACGGCACCCTGCAGATTGTTCCCCTGAGCGAGCTTGAAGTCAGCCACCCTGTCGGCGTAATCTATAAGAGCGGACGATACGTCAGCTCCGCTATGCGTCAATTCCTCAGTGATTTGAAAGGCATGCCCGAGACACAGTTCATCAGCAGCGAATAACGCTTCATCCATCCTAGAATAATAACCAATCAAGCGATATGAAGGAGGTCAACATGAAATTTGATCTGCACACCCATCATTTCCGCTGCGGCCACGCAGACGGCAACATTCGAGATTATATCGAGGCTGCGATTGCGGCAGATTTACAGGTGATTGGAATCTCGGACCACACTCCATACTTCGGGAGCCCGGAAGAGCAGCCCTTTCCGGCCATCTCCATGGCCAAAGCGGATTTTGCGGGGTACGTACAAGAAGTTCTGGACTTAAAGCGGGAATATGAAGGGAAAATCAAAGTCCTGCTGGGCATTGAATCCGATTATTTTCCGAATCATGCCCAGGTTTATCAGCAGGCGTTAACGGCCTACCCTTTTGACTACATCATCGGCTCCATCCATCACGTCAGGGATGTCAGCATCTTCAACAAAAACCGCTGGAAGAAACTGACCCAGCAGCAGCAGGTTGCCGATAAAGAGGAATACTTCAATCTGATCCGCCAATCCGCACGAAGCGGAATGTTCCAGATCATCGCCCATATGGATGCCATGAAGGGTAATTATCCGCTGTTCTCCGAAATCAAGGCCGACGAGGCGATCGAGGAAACCTTGAAAGTCATCGCGGAATCGGGCCTGGCAATCGAGATCAACACTTCCGGAAAAACCAAGCTGTGCGGGGGCTGGTATCCATCGGGCGCCATCTTGGAGGTCGCGCATCATCACGGCGTTGACGTCACCTTCGGCTCCGACGCCCACAAACCGTCACGGGTCGGAGATGAATTTGACGAAGTGGCCAAAGTGCTCAAAGAAATCGGATACACGGAATGGGTATACTTCGAACAAAAACAGAAGGTGACCGTACCTCTTTAATGGGGTACACCTCCTTCTGTTTTTTGTATTTACATAGGAAGCACAGCAAAATAGGCAAAAAAAAGTGGACCCGTTACCGGGTCCAAAACATAATATATATTCTCAAAAGGGGGTCATGTGATAAGTTTAACCCGCGGCTGTTAGAGTTTGATAACAGGTATATTTCATTTGTGTAACAAATTCCAAGTGATCCTATCATCTTGAAATATTCAGATCATATCGTTCATTCCCCTCATGCCATAGAGCGCAAGGTGAGCACGGTAAGCTCCGGTTTGCATAAGAAACGAAAAGGCAGCTGCGTCGTGCCGATTCCCCTGTTTACATAAAGCAGCATGCCTTGCGAGCCGATGGTATATAGACCTTGCACATAACGCTTTGCACCGGGCGGCGTGATCACCTCGCCCACCCAGGGCAAACGGATCTGGCCCCCATGGCTGTGTCCCGACAGCTGGAGATGGAATGAATAGGCTGCCGTTGTGTCTGCATAATCCGGCTCGTGCATCAGCAGCAGCTTGAACATCCCGTCGGGTAAATCCTGAATGGCTGCTTCCGGATCCGGCTGGCCCCAGAAAACATCGTCCAAACCTGCCACAGCGATGACGGCACCATCCCGCCTCAGCTTCACGGCGGTGTTCCGCAGCACCTGAAATCCTGCCTCTTCCTCCAGTGAGATCAGTGTCTCCACGTCCCCGTAATCATGGTTACCCAATATGGAAAATAAGCCGAGAGGGGCTTTCAGCTCGGTGAACGGTTGAATGGCATCCCTCATATCCTCTGTATTGCCGTCCACCATATCCCCTGTGAAACAGATCATGTCCGGTTGCTCGTGTTGAATGGCCTGTACCACACGGGCCACGTCTTTTACCCCGGTGTGAAAGCCCAGATGCATATCGCTAAACTGAACGATCTTCGTCCCATCAAAAGCCTTAGGCAGTGAAGGAAGCGCCAAAGTCAGTCTTTTAACGTCCAATTGATGAGGCTCCCATAAAGATGCGTAAGCCCCGCCTGCAACGCCAACGCCGACCACGGCGGAAACACCGATCTTCAGAAATTGGCGTCTCGACATCTTCGTCTGCATGACTTCTCGCTTTGCCCCGTCATGGGCTTTGTCATGGGGAGCTGCCGAGGATGGATTTCTCATAGGTGGACATCCTCCTATATAATAATAAAAGAGTATAAGTTTTAACGGCCTTACGGTTATTCATATATATGGAATAGCAAGGGAAAGGGGTTTATGTATGACTGTTAACGATTCGATCGCTGCATTAGTTTCAGCTCAGCGGCATTTTTTTCATAAAGACATCACCAAGGAAGTGGATTTCCGTCTGCAGCAGCTGACCAGGCTGCGCCAAGTTCTGATTGCCAGGGAAAACGATATCATCGAGGCCCTTCGCAAAGACTTGAACAAAAGTGAGCAGGAAGCCTTCACGACCGAGATCGGGATTGTCTACAAGGAGCTTTCCTTTATCATAAAAAATCTGAAGCGTTGGGCCAAGCCGCAGCGAGTCAAAACCGCATTGACGCATATAGGCAGCAAGGGAATGGTCTACGCTGAACCCTACGGAACGGTATTGATTATTGCTCCCTGGAATTATCCTTGGCAATTGGCCATCTCTCCGCTGATCGGAGCTTTGGCCGCCGGGAACACCGCGATTGTAAAACCCTCCGAGCTGACACCCAACGTATCCGGACTCATTACGTCCATCATCACGGAGACGTTTGAGCCGCAATACGTGGCTTCGGTGGAGGGAGGACCTGAGGTAAGCACGAGCCTGCTGGAGCAGCCGATGGATTATATATTCTTTACCGGCAGTACCCATGTCGGCAAAATCGTCATGGAAGCCGCCGCCAAGCAGTTGATCCCGGTGACGCTAGAGCTTGGAGGCAAAAGCCCCTGTATCGTCCACGAGGATGCCCCCCTGGCCCTGGCGGCTTCACGTATCGCATTCGGCAAATATACAAATGCCGGCCAAACCTGCGTTGCGCCGGATTATGTACTTGTACACAGCAAGGTGAAGGAGAAGTTCATCGCGCACCTGAAAGACGCCATCACTTCGTTCTACGGCGAGAACCCCCTAACCAATCCCGACTATGGGCGCATTGTTTCGGAGAAGCATTTTGACCGGCTGTCCGGATTTCTGAACAACGGAACCCTGCGCCATGGCGGCAGCATCTCAAAGGAACGTTTGCTCATCGAGCCCACCGTGCTGGACGATATCACTTTTGATATGCCGGTCATGGAAGAAGAGATTTTCGGCCCGCTGTGTCCGATCCTGACTTATGATGATGTACACGAAGCTGTCCAAGCGATTCATCGCCGTCCCAAGCCGCTGGCGCTTTACCTGTTCACAGAGAATGAAGATGTTCAGGATTACGTACTCTCCTCGGTTTCTTTTGGCGGGGGATGTGTCAACGATACGCTGATGCATCTGGCCACTCCCTTTCTTCCATTCGGGGGTGTCGGCGAGAGCGGGATGGGCGCCTACCACGGGGAATACAGCTTCCATACCTTCTCCCATAAGAAGAGTGTGCTCAAGCAGACTAACCGATTCGATTTTAAATTCCGCTACCCTTCCAAGAACGGGCTAAGCATTCTGAAAAAGCTGATGAAACCGTAGCTTTAACTAAGACTTCGCTCACTTGCCCATTTGAACAAATAATAAAGGCGCATCGTCAAAGATGCGCCTCTTTTACATGGATGAATGCTTTCTCCGATGCGGCTTATTGGCCTTGGACTTCTCTTCGCTGCCAGTCACATCCAAGCCGTCATCGCCGGGTGTGAAAATCCGGCGCAGCGTTCCCAGCATGGACAGCGCATACGCAACGGTAATGAAACTGAAGGCAATCTCCAACACCACGACAAGCCGTGACGTATTATCGACTGGGGCTACATCGCCATACCCGACGGTGACAAACGTCGCCATGCTGAAATACAGGAAGGTAATGAACTGGCTCAGCAAATCCTGGCCGATATTCTCGCCTTCGAAGGAAGTGCCTCCGAACAGCTTATAGATCGACATATACACCATCGTGAAAAACAAAACGCACATTCCCGCGGCCGTGCTGATCCGAACCAGGGTTGTTTTCATATCAACATGCCGATGGACGGAGTCTGCAATCTTGTCGAATATGTACAGCACATAGAAAATAACGGAGCATAATGCAAACAACAAGATCAGAGCACGCATGCCGCCTTCTCCGGGCACCACGTTCATCAGATCGATCCACCCCAGCAAATCTTCAACCGATACCAGGACATAAATGAGCAGTGGAGCAAGCAGCAAAGGCCTGCTGGACCACTTCTTGTCCATACTGTAGAACAAATATATCAACAACAGGAAGCCCGTCAAATTGAGCAGCCACATCCACCATGACATCTTCAAGTCCCTCCTTTGGCTTGAGGCCTGAAACTGCAGGCCGTACCATTACATCTTTATTACCCTTGTAACGGTATTTATGCACCTGGAGGTCGCTGGTAGTTGGCCCTTGCTCATTTAAATAAACGTTCATGCCCAACTGAATTTCATGTTAAAAATAGCGTGCCAAAACACCTACAGCGTGTCGAACGAAAGCCGTCCAGCATGCGCTAGCATCTAACGGTTCTTCTCCAACCACTGCACGGCATGGTCCACCATGGCCCTTTGTTCTGCCAACACACAGCCCGCCTTTCCTATACGGCCATGCTTGTATGCATCGGGGCATTGCGCTTCAAACGAGGCGCCAATCGCTTCAAAATCGTCGGAATGATAGTTGATATCCTGGAATGCCTCCCACTCGGTTGCGCCCTGCACCCTGCGTACTGGGGCGTGGGCGGTTACCACCTCCTTCCCTCCCCAATCCGCGCGGTATTCGCTAAGGTGGAAGGAAGTATTATTGCCATAGCTACTACCCAGCATAAGCACGTAGGCCCCCGCTTCGTATAAGCGTGCCAGCGGCGAGGCATCTCCCAAGCCGTAATCTAGCAGATGGGAGTGCATAAGTGCCTTCGCGTCCCTGCCGCGTGCTGCAAACGAAACATGGGGATGAAGGCTTCGAATGACCCCTTCTTGCTTACGGAACACTTCCGGTATGATCCCCATCCCTGTTGTGACGGTCAGATCCGGATCATAGGGAGGCATGTCCTCGCGGATCAAATCCCACCATTTCGGGTCGGCCGGAGGATTTCCCCATGTCTTCGGGTCGGTTAAGTTCGCAGACTGGGTCGGCATCACCAGCGTCCCTTCATCGCCCAGTACGTCTTCCAGGGCCAGTATAACCGCTTCCGGACCGCCAACAATCCATCCGCCCACGCTCTTAAGCGAGGAATGGACCAGCAGAGTCATTCCCTTCCGTACGCCCAGAGCGACCAGGTCATCGCTTATATCCTTTATCGTAATCGGTCTTTCGCTGATCAAGTGACTCACCTCAAATTCAATTTAAAAACACATCATTCCTATCATATAACAAAAAAAAGCGCCTGTACCGAAGTCATGCCCCGGTCAGACGCCTTGGTGTTGAAGCTAAACCGATTAAACGCCAAGCCAGCGCTTAAACAGGTGTTTGGTTGTATCCTTGTTCATTTCCGCAATGGACGTCGTCAGCGGAATGCCCTTCGGACAAGAACGCACGCAGTTCTGCGAGTTGCCGCAGCCCTCAATGCCTCCGTCCTGCATGAGCGCTTCCAGACGCTCTTCCTTGTTCATCTCACCTGTCGGGTGAGCATTGAACAAGCGAACTTGGGAAATAGCGGCGGGTCCGATAAAGTCCGTTTTTTCGTTGACGTTTGGGCAAGCTTCAAGACATACGCCGCATGTCATGCATTTGGACAGCTCGTAAGCCCACTGACGCTTCTTCTCAGCCATTTTAGGTCCAGGGCCAAGGTCGTAGGTGCCATCGATCGGAATCCACGCCTTGACGCGCTTGAGCGCCGTGAACATGCGGCTGCGGTCAATCACCAAGTCTCTTACAACCGGGAATGTCTTCATCGGCTGAATCCGGATCGGCTGTTCCAGCTTATCGATCAGTGCCGCACACGCTTGGCGCGGTTTGCCGTTAATGACCATGGAGCAAGCTCCGCACACTTCTTCCAGGCAGTTGGAGTCCCAGCATACAGGTGCGGTCGTTTGGCCCTGTGCATTTTTGGGATTGCGCTGAATTTCCATCAGCGCACTAATGACGTTCATGCCGGGACGGTACGGAATTTCGAATTCCTCAGTATAGGATTTCGTCTCCGGATTGTCCTGACGTGTAATGATAAACTTAACGCTCTTTGAGGCGGCTGCCGTTTGAGACATCGTAAATCCCCCTTCCTTCTTACTTGTCTTTCGAATAGTCGCGAATACGCGGCGGGATTAAGGAAACATCCACTTCTTCATATGAAATCTGCGGTCCATCAGGCGTCCAGGTTGCTTTGGTTGTCTTGAGGAACTCCTCATCGTTACGATCAGGGAAATCCGGCTTGTAGTGAGCGCCACGGCTTTCGTTCCGGAGAAGCGCGCCCAGCGTCATGGCCTCGGACAGCTCCAGCATGTTCCACAGCTGACGCGTGAACGCCACGCCCTGGTTGTTCCAGCGGGAGGTATCCGTCATATTGATATTGCGGTAACGCTGCTTCAATTCCTTGATTTTGCCGATGGTAGCTTCAAGCTTGTCATTGTAGCGAACCACCGTCATGTTGTTGGTCATCCATTCGCCGAGCTCTTTATGGATCACATAGGCATTCTCGGTTCCTTCCATCTTGAGCAGGCCTTCGTATTTGGTCGTTTGCTCTTTCGCTACGCGATCAAATACCGTGGAGGAAACATCCTCAGCTGACTTCTTCAGACCTTTGACATATTCAATCGCCTTCGGTCCGGCCACCATACCGCCGTAAATGGCGGAGACCAGAGAGTTCGCTCCCAGACGGTTCGCACCGTGATATTGATACTCGCATTCTCCGGCTGCAAACAGCCCTGGAATGTTCGTCATTTGGTTGTAATCGACCCACATGCCGCCCATGGAATAATGGACTGCCGGGAAGATCTTCATTGGAATTTTACGCGGATCGTCGCCCATGAATTTCTCATAAATTTCGATGATACCGCCAAGCTTCACATCCAGCTCTTTCGGATCTTTATGGGAGAGATCCAGGTAGACCATGTTCTCGCCATTGATGCCAAGTCCCATATCGACGCAGACGGAGAAGATTTCACGCGTAGCGATGTCGCGCGGCACCAGGTTTCCGTAAGCAGGGTATTTCTCTTCGAGGAAATACCAGGGCTTGCCGTCTTTATAGGTCCAGATCCGTCCGCCTTCACCGCGTGCCGATTCCGACATCAAGCGGAGCTTGTCATCGCCTGGAATGGCTGTCGGGTGAATCTGGATGAACTCGCCGTTGGCATAATGAACGCCTTGCTGATAAACGGCACTGGCCGCTGTTCCCGTGTTGATCACCGAGTTGGTCGTTTTTCCGAAAATAATACCAGGACCACCGCTTGCAAGAATGACGGCTTCAGCTTTGAACGCCTTGATCTCCATCGAGCGCAGATCCTGGGCAGCGATACCGCGGCACACGCCTTCGTCGTCGATGATCGCATTCAGGAACTCCCAGTTCTCGTACTTGGTCACAAGACCCGCGGTTTCCCAGCGGCGAACCTGCTCGTCAAGCGCATACAGCAGCTGTTGTCCGGTCGTTGCGCCGGCGAATGCGGTCCGGTGACGCTTCGTTCCGCCGAAACGGCGGAAATCAAGCAGGCCTTCCGGCGTACGGTTAAACATAACGCCCATGCGGTCCATCAAGTGGATAATGCCCGGAGCCGCTTCACACATCGCTTTGACTGGAGGCTGATTCGCAAGGAAGTCGCCGCCGTACACCGTATCGTCAAAGTGCTCCCAAGGAGAGTCACCCTCACCTTTCGTATTAACGGCTCCATTGATGCCGCCTTGCGCACACACGGAGTGAGAGCGTTTAACAGGTACAAGCGAGAATAGATGAACGTGAGCTCCTGCTTCGGCCGCTTTGATGGTTGCCATCAGCCCGGCGAGGCCACCGCCCACTACAATAATATTAGATGCCATTTTTCGTTCACTCCCCTTAACTTAAGACTGTCTTAACTACATCGATCGCTGCTGTCGCCGCCTGGAATTCGGAACTGCGGAATGCTGTCATAGCCAGAACGAACAGCAAGCTCATCACTACGAACAAGCCCATGCAGATGTAAGTGGATACCTTCTGCGCGCGTGGACCGACGGTGATGCCCCAGCTAACGAGGAACGCCCACAGGCCGTTTGTAAAGTGGAAGGCTGCCGAAACAACGCCGATGACGTACAGAGTAAACAGAATCGGATTGTTCATGATGCCGTGCATCGTGGCGCCCAAATCGTCATGCGTGATTTTGCCGATCATGATTTGGAAACGCGTATCGTACATATGCCAGATAACAAAAACGAACGTAATAACACCGGTGATCCGTTGGATGGTGAAGCGGATGTTCCGTTCATAGTTGTAATTGCCCACGTTGTTATTCGCCTGGTAAGCGATGTATAACCCGTAGACACCGTGATATAGCAGTGGCAGCCAGATCAGGAACAGCTCGAGGAAAAAAATCAACGGCATGCTGTTCAAAAAATGGACCGCGCTCGCGAAGCCTTCCTTTCCACCCTCGAAAGCCTTAAAGTTGGAAATCATATGGCTGAGCAAAAATGCCCCAAGCGGTATGACACCGAGTAAAGAATGCAGCTTTCTGGAATAATACCCTTTCATCAGTTGACGTTCCCCTTTCCAATGTGCAGCGTTTTCATTTTCAATCTTTCCTATTTTCAGAACAATTACACTTGCCCTGTCCTAAAGAAGGTTGTTCAAAAAGCCCGCTTTTGATCACGAAGTGAATCAGGAAGCCATTCGGCATCTAAACCGACCTTTATGAACACGCATTAACCGTTGCAACGACAAAAAGCTGCCTATTTCGGCATTCGTGTGAACAACTTGTGTCATGTTTCATGTTACTCCTTTTTTTCTTATAATGGAATTGCAATATAATTATTAATCGTTATAATCTATACGCATAAGCAATGTTTTGCACGCATGTCTATTTTATATAGGAGGAATTCCATGTTCGAAGAACTGGACATGTTCGCCGTCGTCGTAGAGCAATCCAGCATAAACCAAGCCTCCAAGCTGCTTAACTTGTCACAGCCAGCCCTGTCCCGAAAAATAGCCAAGCTGGAGGATCAGCTCGGGCTGCAGCTGTTCAACCGCCGGGGCAAACGACTGGAGCTTACCTCCATCGGGCAGATTGTGTACACTTTTGCCTTGGAGCAGAGACAGCAGCAGATCAAATTCATGCAGACTCTGGCCCATTACCGGGAGGGAGATCAGATCTCGATCAACCTGGGCGCCAGTCTGACCACCCTTCAGACTACCTTGCCCCCGCTGGTCAATGCCTTCATGGAGCGTCATCCGGCAGCGGAAATCAAGCTGATCACCGGCAAGACCCATGAAATCGTATCTTATGTAAGGGATAAACGGGTCGATGTCGGCATTGTCGCCTCCTCCATCAACCAGCCGGGCTTGAACTGCATCCCGCTGTTTGATGACCATCTGGAGCTTGTCATCCCGTCCTCACATCCGCTGGCGGAAATCGAGGATGTTGGCATCGAGCAGCTTCAAGGCTTGCCGATGATCATTTTCTCGACCGGAACCTGGTACCGCAAGCTGACGGATGACCTGTTCCACCGCTGGGGTATTATGCCGGATATCCGGATGGAGATCGACTCCTTCGAAGCGATTGTCAGGCTCATCCCGACCTGCAAGGCGGCCGCGCTGCTGCCCAAATCCTATCTGAGGCCGCAGCTGTTGTCCGATAACGGGCTTGTTGACATTCATATTCCGGCACTCATTGAAACCCGGCGAACGACTTCGCTGATCTACGGCCAGGCCTCGGAGCTGAGCAAGGCGGCCAGCCGCTGGATTGACGAAACGGAAATTCTGTTCCGTAAGCTCGAAGAGGATAAAATGAAGAAAACCTGACGGATATAAGGTCGTCAGGTTTTTCTTCTATATTTATTTTTCCAGCATATTCACGACCTCAGACTCAAAGCGATCCACATTATCATTGGACCCGATAACCACCATAATGTCGCCGGAGTTCACCACATCCATGGCTGTCGGGGCTACGATAATGCCGGATTGTTTATTCAGGGCCACCACGCTGACACCGTAGCGAACCCTCGTATTGAGCTCACTAAGCGTTTTTCCGTCCATGCAGTCCGTGACCGTCATCTCCACAATCAGATAGTCCTTGGATAATTCGATATAGTCGAGCAGGTTGGGCGTGACAAGCTGATGGGCTACCCGAATCCCCATATCCCGTTCCGGAAAGATCACCCGGTCCACGCCCAGCTTCTCCAGTGCCCGGCCGTGCAGCACCGAAATTGCCTTGGCAACGACCATGGCAACACCAAGCTCTTTCAACAAGATGGCAGATAAGATACTCATCTGAATATCGTTTCCGATCGCAACAATCCCGCAGTCGAAGTTACGGATACCGAGCGATTTAAGCACCTCTTCATCCGTAGCATCCGCCACCACCGTGTGCGTCAGCAGCTCGCTCATATCCTCGACGACCTCTTCATTGCGGTCGATGCCGAGCACCTCATATCCCTGTTCCATCAGCTCAAGCGCCAGGCTGGCGCCAAATCGTCCCAAACCGATGATTGCAAATTGCTTTGGTTTCATGTCTCTCCTGTACTCCTTATCCAATAATCATTTTGCCTTCCGGATGACGATATAATTCTTTACCCTTTTTCGGCCCCAGTGCATAAGCAAGCGTCAAAGGCCCCAATCGCCCTGCAAACATCGTAATGCTGATCAATACCTTCCCAAACACCGTCAGATCAGGCGTTAAGCCCATGGAGAGACCCACCGTACCGAAGGCGGACGTCGTTTCGAAGAGGATCTCCAAGAAGTCCCCTTCCTCTGTCGTCGACAGAATCATCGATACGGTTAGAACGAGCAGCAGGGCCAGTAATGCAATGGTCAGTGCCTTCAGCACCCGCTCCTGGGCCAGGCGATACCGGAACATGACGATGTCTTCACGCCCGCGCATCATGGCGATGACCGCCCCCACCATAATGGTGAAGGTTGTGGTTTTGATACCGCCCCCGGTTGAACCTGGGGATGCTCCGATAAACATCAGAATCACGATAAAAAATTGCGTGGCCTGTCTAAGCCCCGTAATATCTATAGTATTCGCGCCGGCTGTACGCGGCGTTACGGATTGGAATAACGCGCCGAAGAATTTTCCGCCCCAATTCAGGGAGCCGAGCGTCCTCGGATTGGTGAATTCGAATATAAGAATGACGATAAATCCAACCAGCAGCAGGGTAGCCGTCATGGTGAGCACCACTTTGGAGTGCAAGGAAAGTCTCCGCTGTTTCCGGAAATCAATCAGATCGGATAGGACGATAAATCCAATGCCGCCTGAGACAATCAAAAACATCACGACAACGTTGACTACAGGATCGTAGACATACCCGGTCAAACTCCGAAAATCACCAAACAAATCGAAACCGGCGTTGTTAAACATCGTGACCGCATGAAAGACACCGTAATAAATCGCCTGGCCAAGCGGCATATCGAACGCCCAACGAATCGATAGAATGACAGCGCCGCAGGCCTCGATGATGAGGGAGTACAGCAGCACTCTGCGAATCAGCCTTACGATTCCTTCCATCGAGGACTGATTCATCGCTTCCTGCAGAATGAGACGATCCTTGAGCGATATGCGCCTTTTGAGAGCCAAGGCAAATAAAGTGGCCATCGTCATGAAGCCGAGCCCGCCGATCTGGATCAGCAGCATGATCACGACTTCTCCGAAGGAACTGAATGTCGTTCCTGTATCCACCACAACCAGCCCCGTTACGCAAGTTGCCGATGTCGAAGTGAACAAGGCATCGATAAACTCAAGCGGTTCACCCGTACTTGTGGAAATCGGCAGCATTAGCAGCGCCGTCCCGATGAAGATAATAGCTGCAAACCCAAGCACGAGAATCTGCGGCGGAGACAGCCTGAGCCAGTTAAATTTAGAGTTCAATCGGTCACCTTCTTAAAAAAAATCAAGAAAAAAAGACACTGGAAAACGCAGTGCCCTTACGGTCTGGTTCCTGTGCTGCAGCCTACGAGGTTAGCTGACGGATTCGGGCATTTCCACAGGTCGCCCTATTCATTATTCTAGGAATAATGAAATTCACCCCAATTACATGGTTCCCCCATTTTCAGTACGAAATTCGGCTGGAATATTCGGTTCCTTGAAGCATGATGTGATTATAACGCAATCCGGTACGTAACCCAATGCCGTTTTTCACCCAAAAAATCTTTAAAAGAACGCGAATTGGGCATATTCAAGAATACAAGCATAGGGTTCTCTAACGTTTTCGAAACCTTTCATTCATTTTCATCGATTTATTTCATTATTCCGGATATTGGGATAAGCTGCTAATGACTTTCATAACTATGTTATATTGACTCTATGCGTTCTTAATCAGGCATATCGAATACCAGTGGGAGTATCAACTTTCTTAGAGGAGGAATTTCATGAATCGTGCAAGAGAGGCCTTGAAGCTGAAGCCCAATCTGAAACAGCTCATCGCGCCTGCCGCAGTCGGCCTGATTCTGTTCCTATTATTTCAGGTGTTTCCGTCGACGAATCCGGATTCGACCGAGATGGCAACCCCGAATATCATATCCAAGGAGCAGGCTCGGCAAGCGGCTTCAAGCTTTGCTCAGGAGTTTTTGCAGTTTACGGCTGCAAAAACGGATGACGCATTGGTTACATATCAATCCAAATCGGAACTTTACGGATATCTGGCGAAGGAAAAGAAACTTTCGGAATACAACAAAACCTATGAAGCCAAATATCCCTATGACGTATACCGCGTTCGCTTCAGCGAACCGGGAGGCGATGCCCTCAATGTGGACGTGCACATGCAAAATTCAGGCATCGTCGGCTTCTCGTACGATTTCGCCCGCTCCAGCTATGAACGGATTGAGCTGAACAAGGGCGATGTACAAAGGCAGATGCTGCTTGTCGTCGAGGACGGCATGTCATTAGCCGAGAAGCAAGCTCTCGCAGAGCCTTGGCTCCAACGAGCGGGCTATGATCCGTCGCAACTGGAGCTGGTTACGCGGGAAGGGGAACCCCGGCTCCGGTATGTGGACCCGGAATCCAAGATTGGCGATTCCAGATTGGAGCACCGTTTCACCTTCGAACAGGGGAAATTACGCTCCTATGAGCCATCCTTTTCAGTCCCGGCCGCCCATTCCGCCTATGTCAACAAACAGACCCAGGATGCAACGCTGCTGACGCTTGCAGGGTATGGCCTGTTCACCCTTATCCTTGGCATTCTTGCGATTGTATACAGCGTGAAGACCAGAGCCTATACGTCCTTTAAGCGCGGCCTGTTCCTATCGGCGCTGCTGTTTATCATTCAGATGTTGAATACGTATAATCTGATTCCCGTTTTCCAATCCGAGGGGATGTCGCAAACCGGTATAATCGGAATGATGATTTTTTATGCGGTCTATTCGCTTATCTTCTCCGCGCTGCTCTATTTCTCCCTTGTCGGGGGCAACGGGCTATGGCAAAAAGAAGACGGACTCAATCCATGGCCTCGAGCCAAAGAACCCGGATACGGACAGTATGTACTGGACAGCATGAAGCTGGGGTATATGTGGGCTTTCATCCTGCTTGGGGTCCAATCCATTATCTTTGTCGTTCTGGGCCTAACCTTAAATACATGGTCCACCACGGATGCCACACAGTCTCCTTATAACATGCTCTATCCTTGGCTGTTTCCACTGATGGCTTGGCTGGCCGGCATATCCGAGGAGGCCGTCTATCGACTGTTCGGCATCAAAATGGTGAAAAAGATCGTCCGCAATACGTTTGTGGCCAGTTTAATTACCTCGCTCATTTGGGCGCTTGGGCATACGCTCTATCCGATATACCCTGTAATTTCCCGGCCCATTGAACTGGTTATCATCGGCTTGCTGTTCAGCTACATCTTTTTGAAATACGGGTATTTGGCGGCCATGTTCTCCCATGTCATCTTTAACAGCATCTTGATGGGCATTAGCCTGATCCTGCTCAAGGACACCAGCAACTTGCTGATCGGTGCTTTCTACATGGTACTTCCGGCGATGGTCGCGTATGCGATTTACCGTTTCAATCCAACAAAAAAAGAGAAGCCGTATGTCACGACTCCTCCTCACGAAGTACCTTAAGAATTTCCGTTGCTAATTTCTCACCGATTGAAAGGGGCTTGAAGTCTTCGACTGAAGCCTCTTTTATTTTTTTGACCGAGCCAAAATGCTTCAACAGGAGCTTGCGGCGCTTCTCTCCAATGCCCGGGATGGAATCCAGCTTAGAGGATACCATCGATTTGCCGCGCTGTTCGCGGTGGAAGGAAATCGCAAAACGGTGAACCTCATCCTGAATGCGCTGCAGCAAATAGAACTCCTGGCTGTCCCGGGGCAGCGTAACCGGCTCCGGCGGGTCTCCGACCATGAGCTGCGCTGTTTTATGCTTGGCATCCTTCACAAGCCCGCAGACCGGGATAAACAACCCCAGCTCATTCTCCAGTACATCGATGGCGGCGGAAATCTGTCCCTTCCCTCCATCGACCACAATCAGATCGGGAAGCGGCAAGTTCTCCTTCAAGACGCGCTCGTACCGCCGCCGGATCACTTCACGCATCGTATCATAATCGTCGGGTCCCAGCACGGTACGGATCTTGTACTTGCGGTATTCCTTCCTGTCCGGTTTCCCATTGGTAAAGACGACCATGGCCGATACCGGATTGGTCCCCTGAATGTTCGAGTTATCAAATGCCTCGATCCGGTTCAGCGACTGGAGGCCGATCACTTCGCCCAGATTTGCCGCTGCGACCGAGGTGCGTTCTTCATCGCGCTCAATCAAGCGGAATTTCTCGTCTAAGGACACCTTCGCATTATCCAATGCCATGCCCACCATCTGTTTCTTCAAGCCGCGCTGCGGGACATGCACCTTCACGCCGAGCCATTCCTGCAGGGCGGCAGCCCCTCCGGCTGCATCCACGATGCCAGCAGCTTCCGCCTGCTTCTCCTGTGCCTCGGCAAGGGCTGCCTGCTGTTCATCGGATATCCCTGCGGAAAGCGGATTCGCCGTAACCACGGCTGCCTCGGCGTTTCGTCCACCTTCATCCGCAGCCGTTCCCGCAACCGACTCTGGATCAGCCTCGTCTATCCACAGAGGCTCAGGCAGCAGAATTTCCTGCGGCAATGCAGGATTATCACTGTAATACTGGGCAATAAAAGACATAAAGTCGCTGTGCGCATCGCCGTAGAACGGAAAAACGGACTTGTTGCGCTGCACCATTTTCCCTTGGCGCATGTACAGAATCTGTACGCACATCCAGCCTTTATCCACAGCGTAACCGAATACGTCGCGGTCCCGCGTATCCGTTGTTGTAATCTTCTGCTTCTCCATTAGCGTATCGATATGGATGATCTGATCCCGCAGTTCTTTGGCACGCTCGAAATACAAGTCCTCCGCGGCCTCCTGCATCTTGCGCTGCAGTTCCTTCTTGATCTCTTCATGCCCGCCGCTCAGGAATGACGTAATCTCCCCGGTGATCTGTTCATAAGCAGACTTCGGAATTTCCTTCACACATGGAGCCAAGCATTGGCCCATATGATAATACAAGCACACTTCTTTTGGCATGACGCCGCATTTGCGCAAAGGGTACATCCGGTCCAGCAGCTTTTTGGTCTGCTGTGCCGCATAAGCATTTGGGTAGGGGCCAAAGTATTTGGCTTTATCTTTAAGCACCCTTCTGGTCACTTCCAGACGGGGATGCTCTTCATTCGTTATTTTAAGATACGGATAGGTTTTATCATCCTTCAGCAGCACGTTGAATCTTGGCTGATGGGTTTTGATGAGGTTGCATTCCAGAATCAAGGCTTCCATGTTGCTGCCGGTCACAATGTATTCAAAATCGCGAATTTCCGAAACCAGCATCTGGGTCTTCCCGTTATGGCTTCCGGTAAAATAAGAGCGTACCCGGTTCTTCAGCACTTTGGCCTTGCCCACATAAATAATCGTGCCTTCATGATTCTTCATCAAGTAACAGCCGGGCTGGTCCGGCAGCAATGCCAGCTTGTGGCGGATATTCTCCAGCGCCTTCTCCTGCTCCTGAAGCTGTTTGGCATAATCGTCCATGCTGTTCCTCCTCTCCAAGGAGATTATATAGTATTAACCCTAAATATAAACCATTATGAATAACCACACAAAGCGCCTCCGGGTTTAACCGAAGGCGCTGTATGAAAGCAGATTGTATCTATGGACAATTCTGCTTATTGATGTTTTGCAATGATGCCCTTCAAGGCTTCTTTGGAGTTCAGACCTACCACTTTATCGACAGGCTGGCCGTCTTTAAAGAAAATCATGGTCGGAATGCTCATCACGCCGAAACGTGCTGCGGATTCCGGATTCTCATCCACGTTCACCTTAGCAATTTTTACATCATCGCCGAGTTCTGAAGACAATTCGTCCAGAATCGGAGCAAGCATTTTACAAGGGCCGCACCACGGCGCCCAAAAATCAACTACAACCGTTCCTTGACCTTCAACTTCATTCACGAAGGTTTGGTCGGTAACATTGACGATAGCCATTGTATTCTCCTCCTCACAGGATAAGATCAGGTATAGTGCGAATCATAACTGTCGAATGGGTCGACGAATTTAGTATACCACAATCGGCCGGAAAAAGTGAAATATACTCACCTAAAGAAAGAGGATTTCACGGGATTTTTATGCAATCTTTACAAATGATTTGCGCATTGGGTATACTACTAGTAACAAGTCGGGTGACTGTCAAGTTTTTCGTGTTGGCACGGCATGTTCACCTTTTGAGGAGGCAAGCACCATGGATGTAAACGTACGCGTTAACGATCCACGGGAGCACATCAATGAAGAACCACGCAATGACTTTGGCGATTTGATGATGGGCTTCGTGGGGATGTTCGGTTTCATGACCATCATCTTTTTCGGATTCGTCATTATCAAGTTCTTGGTCGGCTAATACTTGATGACTCCTTGTGCACAAATAAAAAGTCTGATCCTGCCGCGTTCCATACGCTAACGGGATCAGACTTTTTACAATTTAGGGAAGTTTGTCCATAGGAAGTTTGCTTGCCATGCTAGAATTTCCCTCTCTGGTTCTCGCCAAATAAATGAACGACATCCACAAAAGGCGCAATCCGGTTCATCAACCGCTGCCCTTTGTGAAGCTCCTCCCCATCCTTGCTCGTGAAGCTGAGATGCTGTTCAAGCCCGTCGAGCGGATAGTTCGACGTATAGAAGGTCGGCAGCCGGTTCATCCGGAAATTCAGGATGGAACCGAGGACATGATCCCGAACCCACGGATTCAAATTCTCCGCTCCGATATCGTCAAAGATCAGCAGATCGCAATGCTTCATCGTCTCGACCATGTCCTTCAGCTTCTGGCCGTCCTGCATCATGGTCTTCAGATCTTCCACGAAATCGGGCATATACACGATAACGCCCGAATGGCCCACTTTCGCGAGCTCATGCATCAGGTAGCCCATCAGGTAGGTCTTACCCGTACCAAACGAACCGGTGAGATACAAGCCGCGCGGGGACAAGCCATTCTCCTTCGTATCCCGGATGTACTTAAAGACCTGGTGGACCGCAGGTGCACGCAAGCGATCCTTCGCCATAATCTCCATATTGTCATAACCTTCGTTCAAGGCATGCTCATCGACATAAAAGCTGCGAATCCGTTTTTTGATCTGATCCTCATTGGTTTTCGCCATCTGCAGGGAACACGGCGCCTTTCGCTCATAGATCTCCACGGTTCCGTTCATCCGCTGGATGTCCAGCTTGCTGAAATGTCCCTGGAAATCATTCGGACATCGGTCCAGACCCGGACACGCCTTGCAATGGGCCTGATCTCCAGCATATTGATACAGTTTGCTTAAATTCAAACGTATAACCCGATCATCGATCTCCGGGTATTCGCTCCGCAATGCTTGAATCAGAGGATTCCTGAGCAAATCCTCCGTAATCTGCTCGGTTCTGCGCCGGAGCGCAGGACTTTTCATGCTTTCCAGCAGTTCACCAAGGGACTCCATCTCTTGTTCCCTCCTCTCTACAGCAGAATTTCTTTATCCGCCCTTCTTGTTGCCAGCCTGCATTTCTGCCGCAAATCGCATCATTTCCTCGAATTCCTCATCCGATACGGCCTCCGCCTGATCGGTCTCCAGAGCTACAGGAATTTCCGGCTTCACCTTTCCGCCTTTAGCGTATGTACGCGTACGTTGTGTGGTTGCCTTCTGCTTGCCTTTCATCTTGGCTTGATCACGTATATACTGAACAGCTTTCTCATAGCTGTTCACCTGCTTCAGCAGCATATTGGAAGCAATGGCCTCCACGAAATTACGGTTGATGCGCTGCTCGCCGCCTGCGGCCATGAGTGACATTAAATAATGAATGAGCACGTTGATGACTTCACCCGGCAGCTTGTAGCTCAAGTCGATTTTTTCGAAGATGTCCAAAAACTGCGCGGGAACCGAGCCCGGGAAGAAGGTCTGCAGCAGCCGGGTATAAGGCTCGTTGCGAAGCATCATATTATATTGGTGAATATCGCATTTCGATTGGAACTGAGCAGGAACCTCTACATAATATTCCATCTCTACCGCATGCTCCTGTGCCGGCTCTTCCGGATCGGCCGTCATCTCCTGATGCAAGGCAACGACCTTGCCCGCCGTAATCTGCCGCTTCTCCTGCATCTTCATTCCCTGCCTAAAGTGAAGACTGGCCTTGTGCTGAAGATCATCCAGCACGACCTCGCCATGCTCGGTAAAGATGCCGTCCTCGTCCAGCAGGCGGCACAAATCCTGCGTGCTGAGATCGTATTTGCGCACCACGTAATTCACAATGCCCATCTGCTCATGGTCGTAGCGAAGACGCTCCACAAAGACCCGATTGCGGGATTCACGCGGGAAACGGAGAATAATATCCGCATAGTTCAGACCTTCACCTTGCGGATTTGGCGGCACCACGGACTTCCGTGACACCGCGACCTCTTCCAGCGCTTGCTCCAGTTCATAATCAATGACATGCGTGTTCAGCTCAAAAATATCATAAAAGGGAACCGAAATGTTCTCCTTGTTAAAGGAAATACCGGACCATTCAAGGGGTTCCTTGCTCCAAAGCTCTTCTCTTAACGACAGAACGGCGAATTTCCCCACCTTGTCGCGAAGCAGCAGCGTCAGATGCTGGGTGTTAAAGAACTCGGCTGGACTGAGCGGTGCTTGCAGCTCATATTCATAGATATGGTCATCCGTCTCCGGGACAAACATCCGGCTTGTCTGCAGTAAACCTACCGCTTCCAGCTTGGAAGTTTGCTCAATGAGAAAGCGGCGTCCTTTTTCACTAGGCTCAAGCCCTAATGTCAAAAACAATCTACGCTGCTGTTCAATGGCCGAGTAACCCACCTTCTCCACCGGCACATGCGATACGAGAAGACGGTACAGACTGACAGCAAACGCGCCAACCATCGGTTGATAAATCGAACCAAGCATTTTGTCATCCAGGCCGCTTAAGCAGAAGTCACGGTATACGCAGTAACGGTGGTTCTCGGTAAAATGTAAAAAATTAGTCATGCGCATCGTTTATGCTCCCCCTGTCGCCCAAAAATAGACTTCCTCTATTCTATCATAAATCCGTCGTTTCGAAGTCGGTTCTTTCGCATCAAAAATTCTGGAATTCGTGCGCCTGCCATTTGCATGCTTCCACAAATAATAAATGACGGCCCCCAGGTATTGCAGAGCCGCCATCAACACTACATTCAATTTGCGCCTAGCGCGTTAAAACATTCTAAAGCCTTTAATACGCAATGTCTTAATGGTCCATCCGCTCATGTAGGCACCAATCAGACCTGCAACTCCCGTTAAGTAATCCACCAGTTGGAATGATCCGACGTGAGTCCAGAACGACATTTGGCCCCGATCCCACAAGCTGTATACAACGACCGGCAAAATGACAATCACGAACAGAAAGCAAGGAAACCAGGTCGTCTTCATCAACATATTTAGGATAAAACCGATACCGAACATCATGACAAAAAACAAAATCATCAGCACGAGCACAGGAATAAATTGAAGCATGATCGCTGTTTTCACCTCTTCTTTATCACCTACGCGTAGCAGCTATTCTACTTTATTGCAGCAAGAAACAGCACACCAAGCTTTAGCTAATAGCTAGTTTACTAAAAAACATGTCACAGATCAACGAACAATCGTGAATACATTGTGTCGGCGTTTGCCCTTCCGACTGCGCTTACAGTACAATATAGGAAGTTAATGCAAGCGGTCATCCGCTTCAATTATAACGAACATAACGTTTAGGAGTGATCACATGAACGAAGCTGCAATGACGCTTGAGGGCTGGTATGCGCTGCATGATTTCCGCACCATCAATTGGCCTGCCTGGAAAGCTGCAGATGAAGAAGTACGTGCTTTTGCGTTGGACGAGCTGAATGCGTTCCTCGAGGAATGGGATGCCGTCGAAGCTGCCCAGCAGGGCAGCACCGCTGTATATACCATCGTCGGTCAAAAAGCCGATTTCGTATTCATGCTTTTGCGCGAGACGCTGGAAGAGCTGAACGCGATCGAGAATGCCTTTAACAAAACAACGTTCGCCCAGTTCACCACCAAGGCTTACTCTTATGTAAGCATTGTCGAGCTGAGCAACTACCTGGCCGGCTCCTCCGATGAGGATCCGATGCAGAATCCGCATGTCATTGCCCGTCTGAAGCCGGCTCTGCCAAAATCGAAGCATATCTGCTTCTATCCGATGAACAAAAAGCGGGATTTGTCGGACAACTGGTACATGCTGAGCATGGATGAACGCAAATCGATGATGAAGAGCCATGGGATGATCGGCCGCGGTTATGCCGGCAAGGTCAAACAGATCATCACCGGTTCCGTTGGATTCGACGACTGGGAATGGGGCGTAACCCTGTTCAGCGACGACGCGCTTCAGTTCAAGAAACTCGTGTACGAAATGAGATTTGACGAAGTCAGTGCGCGTTTCGGCGAGTTTGGTCCTTTCTATGTTGGCAACCTGCTCGATCAGGCTTCATTTACAGATTTAATGAAGGTATAATTCCTTCTGCACATAAAAAGCATGCACACAAAAAGGGATGCTCTCACCATGAGAGCATCCCTTCTTCTATTACTCACTGTCGTCCTCATCTTGCTCTTGCTTTCGCAAGGTTTCAAGATATTCAGCCGTCGCCCGGTCCCGGGCACGTCCTTTATCCTTGAGCCGCTCAATAGCAGGAAGAATGAGAATGTCGACTTCCTGCTGAATGGTATAGGCCAGATCGTACCGCTCTTGCGACTCCAGATAGGAGCCGACCTCCATCAGCGCATTATAACGATCCAGCTCATCTCTTGTGAGCAGCCCCCGTACTTGAACGCTGCAGTGTCTCATTTATAGAAACCTACCTTTTTTCAGGACGAGCGGAATTCCTCCAATAATGAAGAGGTAGCGCAGATCAACCAATTTTTTCAGCTGAGCCGCTTTCCATCCCTGATATTTCTTATCTCCGACAACCGCAATGCCTTCGCCCCGGCCGAGGGAAGCAACCGTGCCTTTATTATGGAACTCGAATTTGCGCATCGACTTGTCCCGAATCGCCGCAACGATATTTTGGGCGCAGCATACGCCTTGCTGCATCGCCATTTGGGCGGTTGGCGGATAAGGTCTGCCTTCCTCATTAAAAATCAGGGAGTTATCGCCGATAATATAAATGTTCTCGTATCCGGGAGCACGCAAATATTCATCAACCTTGACGCGGCCTCTCATCGTTTCGAAACCGGCTGCTTCCACCAGACGGTTCCCGCGGATGCCGCCGGTCCATACCACCGTTGCCGCCCGGATCTCTTCGCCATTGTTCAGAATGACTCCGCCCGGCAGGCATTCCTTGATCGCAATGCCCATCTTGAAGGTAACGCCTTTCTTCTCAAGAACGTTCATGGCGTACTCCACCAGCTCCGGTGCAAACCCCGGCAGCGCGGCAGGGGCGGCTTCGACATTATAGATATTCACCAGCGTCGGATCGACGTCATATTCCTTGCACAGTCTCGGAATGCGGTCCGCCAGCTCGGCTACAAACTCGATGCCGCTGAATCCGGCGCCGCCAACCACAAAGTTAATGCGCTCTTGCGGTCTGCGTTCATTTTTATATAAAGCAAATTGATACTCAATATGCTCACGAATCAATCGTACCGAGTTGATGCTTCGGATTGTCATCGCATGCTCTGCAAGACCTGGAATGCCAAAGGTTTCCGGCTCTCCGCCGAGTCCAATGACAAGATAATCATAGGATAACGTTCCATCTTCAAGAATAACCTTCTTATCGTGAAGGCGGATTTCCTGAACCGAGGATTTGACCAGGTCGATTTTGAATTCGTCTATCAACTTGGAAATGGATACCCGGGTGTTCTCAATGCTGTCTGTTCCTGCTGCCGGCATATGCAAATGCGTTGTAATATAATGATAATCATGGCGATTCACCAATGTAACATCGGCCTCATTATAATTCAGCTCTTTTTGCAGCCGCTGCGCTGTCAATATGCCCCCGTAACCCGCGCCAAGGATTACGATCTTCGGTATGCTGCTCATTCTATTGCTCCTTCCAGCTTACTCTTTATATATACAGTATGGTGCACATGTTAACATTCTGTGAAATTGCATCCAAAAAAAGAGAAGAGCCCTTATCAGAGCCCGTTTCATCATTTGACCTGATGGTTCATTAAAGGTTCAAAAATAGCTGCAAGACTAAGGTTTCCCTTACTGTTGCACCAGCTGACAATATATAGGACTACCCTGTAATGAACACAAGTTATCACGTTAATCATATGCATAAACTATGCAAATATCAAGAATTTTTTTGCCATATAATGTGCAAATGATTCCGCCATTTATCCCCTTACTTGCTAAGTAAGCGCATCCATTCCATTGTTAGGTATTTTAACTCAATTCTCGTCTTTTCATGCCGGTTCGGGACGATTATAATAGGTAAGGAATTCTTGAATCAGCTTTATCCGGACAAGAACGTCTGTCTGATTCGAATATAAACTCATTTTATGGAGGTGCTTACCGCATGACAACGATGCCACAAGACAGCAATATGACGGATCTTTTGATTATCGGTGGCGGACCTGCAGGTATGTTTGCTGCTTTTTACGGCGGAATGCGCCAAGCTTCGGTAAAACTTATCGAGAGCATGCCTCAGCTTGGAGGCCAATTGGCTGCGCTGTATCCTGAGAAATATATTTATGACGTAGCAGGCTTTCCGAAAGTAACCGCTCAAGAGCTTGTGAACAATCTGTCGGCCCAAATGGAGCTCTTTAAAACGGACATTCGTCTTGAAGAGAAAGTACAGGCTGTCGAAAAACTCGAAGAACGTCATTTTGTCGTAAAAACGAATCTGGGAGAACACCATGCCAAAGCGGTTATCATTACAGCTGGTGTAGGAGCGTTCCAACCTCGTCGACTGGAGATTGAAGGGGCAGAAGCATACGAAAAGACCAACCTTCATTATTTCGTCAACGATCTCAGCCGCTTCAAAGGTAAGAAGGTTCTCATCAGCGGCGGCGGCGACTCCGCGGTAGACTGGGCGCTCATGATCGAGCCGATCGCCGAGCAGGTTACACTGGTTCACCGCCGTGACAAATTCCGTGCCCATGAGCATAGCGTTGAGCAGCTAATGGCATCGAAGGTGAATATCGTTACGCCAACCGAAATCACTGAATTACACGGTGAGGACACGATTACGAAGGTTACGCTTTCGCATATTAAAACCAAAGAGACGCAAGAGATTGAAGTGGACGATGTCATTGTCAATTTCGGGTTTGTGTCCTCCCTCGGTCCGATCTCCGAATGGGGCATCGCCATCGAAAGCAACTCCATTGTGGTGGATTCCCGTATGGAAACAAGTATCCCGGGTATTTTTGCAGCCGGCGATATCACCACCTATCCGGGCAAGGTCAAACTGATCGCTGTTGGATTTGGTGAAGCACCTACCGCCGTGAACAATGCCAAGGTTTACTTCGATCCTGAAGCCAGATTGGCTCCGGGCCACAGCAGTAACATGAAATTGTAAGGTCATTGAGGATTTTACCTTCATATACATCTATATTCATAGAAAAAAAGGTATCTTCATTCCGAGGGGTTGCGCCGCCCCGGAATCGAAGATACCTTTTCTATTCTTCAAACCATATGTAGAACTTGGTTGAAAGCTCCCACATTATATACGTATCATGTCGTAATTTATCTATTCTATATACGAAAAATCTGATTAATGCAGGATGCTGCCGGAATCGGTGTCCAAGTTCCGTTTATGAATTTCGGCTAGCAGTAGAGTGATGAACTCTCGCTCCAACTTCAACTCAACAGCCATATGATAGGAATCGAGAAGCATCTCATCCGTCAACATAGCCATCCCTCTCACACCCCTTCCTCAAATTTCCTGAATCTATCATATCAGACATGCTAAAACGGAACAACTGTTCGCTTATCCACAACCTCTTGTGGAAATCCTGTGTATAATTTGTTGGTAAGTGTAAAAAACAGGGTCATATCAAAGTGGATTATGGGGATAAATGTTATACACAGGATATGGGGAAAATCTACTATAAAAAAAATTGATCAATTATAATATCGGTAGATTGTGGTTATTTTTTTATTACCCTATTAAAAAATCATATAAACGATTTCATTTGGGATTATTAAACAAAAATTCAGCCTGGTCTTGTATTAACCTCCAAAATCCAAATCTTGCCCTCGTTGTCTAATCCGTAATCAAATCCCAATTCCCCGATCCCTGGAAAATGGGATTCCAGTATCGCTATGCACTGTCTGGTTACGTGGCGCATTTCATTGCGCTTTTCCTTTGCATTAATATGGGGCAGTGACAGCCGGAGTGCAGGACCACAACGAAGCAGCGTCCCCCCTTTACAAATATTCGTCACGAAAAGCCCTGGGCTCGCGAGCCGCCCAAGCATGGCCCGGAATACCCATCTCCCTCGATCCTTGACTACCTTTACACGGTAATCCAGCGGACGTCCCTGAATTTTAGCCAGATGAATACCCTGCTGTATCATATAGCGCCGTCTCAGTCTCATTCTGCTCAATACGTATAACAGGGAATTCAATGTATCTACATGAACAGTACGCCTCTTATGGGTTACCAAGTATCCCGTTCCGTCCTTCTGTATTCGGATGACTCCGTTACCACCGGTTCCTATAATCGGCTTGATCACGACCATTTCGTGTTCGGCCAGCATTGAGACCAGGGTATCCCCTCCATACGACTGGGTAGCCGGAATGTAGGGAGCAACCTGCGGATCGGTCAGCAGCGCTTCCGTCTTCAGCCACTTGCTGGCCAGTTGTCTTCCCGCCATGCTGCTTTCGCCTCCTTTTATTCATGACATACGTTATCCTATTCCCCTATCCGCTTTTTGTCTTGGATGATTGTCCGTGATGGTATGCCTAATAATTGGGGTTCTTGTGGCCTCACGGCAGCCTCCCTTTGCAAATGATGTGATCTATCGTATAGTAAGAACAGAGCTTTGTCCGTAATACATCCACCACCATGGATACCCATAAAGGAGGCTTTGTCACCTTGGCAGCGTTGTTTGAAATATTGTACTGGATTGCCATTGTCGGCATGTCGGTTGCCCTTGCCGCCATCACCGTTCTTATCTTTATCATGGGCTTCAAGTTCATCAAGGATAAGCGCAGAGGACTCGGAGCGGGCTGCATCGTATTTTCGCTTGTGGCCGCCGGCATGATTGTGCTGATGCTGAACGATACCTTCTTCTTTCCGGTTTGATCGGATAGGTAGAACCCAAAAAAAAGCAGCCTCCCCTTTACACGGAGTTGGCTGCTTTTTGGGTTCAAATGGCTCTAGCTAATGTTTCCCATAGCACAAAAAAGACCTCTGCGACAAAGATTGTCGGGAGAGGTCTTTAACTGTTGACTTAGGCTTAACCCTCTAGAGCGTCCTTATTAGCAAGGCTCTTCGTTCGGTTTGCCCGCATCCGTTGCCGTACGGAATGACGAACCGCAGCCGCACGTTACGGTCGCGTTCGGATTGTGGATGGTGAAGCCCCCGGTCATGCCGGATTCCTCAAAATCGATTTCCAGACCGTTCAGGTATTTCAGATCGTCCTTCTCGACAACGACCTTCATATCCTGCAGATCCATATATACGTCTGCTTCCGTTTCATTATCGTCAAAGCCCATTGCATATGAAAAACCACTGCAACCGCCGGCAGTGACACCCAGTCGAAGGAACATATTGGGCGTTTCCTGTTCAGCAAGCATTTCTTTTAAACGTTCTGCAGCTGAGTCGCTGATTGTAATCATAGGTCACCCTCCTTTTCGTTCACTCTTTAAGTATACTCCTCTTCGCGAATTCGCTCAAGGTTGTTATGATGGCTTTTGATATGTAATGACAAACCTATTTTCAATTCCTCTATTTGTGTTGCTACCCCGAGGGGTCAGGTTTATAATAGGGAAGGAACATGGGCGGCAACTGTTGGATAATTGTCACATACCCCGGTTAAAAAGCGGCAAAGGTTATGGCTGGTCCACAGTTGTATATTTTTTCACAAACTTATTTAATTATTCAGCCCATTATTGATGTTTGTTGTTACACCACTATAAACGGACCGTTCCCTTAGGGGAGTGATTCACTTTATGATCGCTTTTTCTGCTGGATCTTCTATGCAGGTCAAGTGTGAACAGGAGGATTGAACATGTCCACAATTGTGACACCATTTACCGATCAGAGAATGGCCGAGATCGTTGCGAAAGTCCAAAGCGGCGAACGCCTGAATCTTGAAGACGGTGTGTATTTGTATCAAACCGATGACCTGCTGACCCTCGGGCAGCTGGCTAATGAAGCCAATTTGCGCAAGAACGGGAAAAAAGTTTACTTCATTGAGAACATGAGTCTCTATTTCACGAATGTATGCGAATCCCACTGCGCTTTTTGCAATTTCCGGAAAGATCAAGGCGAGGAAGGCTCCTATACCCTGTCCGGCGCTGAGATGATCGAGTATGTCGAGCAGCATATTCATCCCGGCATTCGTGAATTTCACATCGTTGGCGGACATAATAACCATGTGCCGTTCCAGTACTATGTAGATTCCCTGAAGGCATTGAGCGAGCGTTTCCCGGAAGTAACTCTGAAAGCCTATACCGCGGCAGAGATTGAATTCTTCACTCGCATTAGCGGACTTAGCACAAAGGAAGTACTCCAAGAACTGCAAAAAGCAGGTCTCCAATCCTTAACAGGCGGCGGCGCCGAAATTCTGTCTGACCAATATCGTCAGAAGATGAAGGTGGACAAAGCCAACGTCGATCAATACCTCGACGTTCACCGTACCGCACATAAGCTTGGTATGAAGACGCACACCACCATGCTGTACGGATCGATCGAAAGCCATGAGGACCGGATCCGCCATATGCTGCAAATTCGGGAACTTCAGGATGAAACCAATGGATTCATGGTATTCATTCCGCTGTCCATGCAGCCGAAGAATAAGAATGCAGGCATCATGCGTCGCAACTCGGCCTACGAAGATTTGAAAACCATTGCCATCAGCCGTCTGATGCTCGATAATATCGACCACATCAAAGCGTACTTCATTAATATCGGGCCGCAATTAACTCAAGTGGCTCTCAGCTTCGGCGCTTCCGACGTCCATGGTACGATCCTGAAAGAACGTATCAGCCATGCTGCAGGAGCTTTAACACCGGAAGGGCTGACACGCAAAGAGCTCGTCTGGCTCATTCAAGGCGCAGGCCGGATTCCGGTTGAACGCGATACCTTCTACAACGAGATCAAGGTTTACGAATAAGTCTTACCAGCAGGGATTTAAGCAAACGAGAGACGTTCCAAAAAACGGAAAACAGGTTAAAGAGATAATATAGCGTGGGTAACCTAAGCCGCTTCTAGCGGCGTTTTTCTTGCGAATCGGCGCTCACCTTCTTATCTCTTGAGAAAGGAAGAAATTTATGAAAAAGCTCGTCATTCTCGGCGGAGGCTATGGTGGTCTTGCCCTAATTCAAGAATTATTCAGCAGCTATCTTCCTCCGGACGTGGAGGTCGTGCTCATCGACCGCATGCCGTACCAAGGACTCAAAACCGAATATTACGCGCTGGCAGCAGGCACCGTGGCCGATACCGCCGTTCGTGTTAAATTCCCGGTGTATGACCGCCTCCAAATTGTATATGGTGAAGTCACATCCATTGATCTGGAGAAGAGGCTTGTTAACCTGACGAACAACGATCCCGTGGAATACGATCAACTCGCCATTGCTCTGGGATGTACGGACCGTTATCATGGCGTACCGGGCGCTGAAGAATTCACGTTCAGCCTGCAATCTTTCTCTGCATCCCGGGAAACCTATTTGCACCTGAACAACCTCAGACCTTATGGTCATGTTCATATCATTGGCGGAGGCTTAAGCGGCATCGAACTCGCTGCCGATCTTCGTGAAAGCCGGCCTGACCTTAATATCGCCATCTTGGACCGGGGACAGCGGGTACTTTCTTCTTTTCCTAACCGTTTGTCTGCTTATATTCATCGCTGGTTTGAGGAACACCATGTGGATATCCACAGCGGCGTTTCCGTATCCCGAGTTGAGAAGGACGCCGTGTACAATCTGGATGTGCCTATCCCAACCGACTTGGCTGTATGGACGGCGGGCATTCAGCCCGTAAAGGTCGTACAGGATCTCGATCTGCCAAAAGACCGCAGCGGACGTATTCTGCTGAACGAGTGGTATCAGGTTCCGTCCCATCCGGAAGTATACGTGATCGGCGACTGCGCAAGCCTCCCGTTCGTCCCGAGCGCGCAAGCGGCCGGGGCTCAAGCCGAGCAAGTGGGACATGTCATGAAAGCTATATGGCGTGAGGATACGCCAAAGGTATCTCCGCTGAAGCTCAAGGGAACCCTCGGCTCCCTCGGCAAACATGCAGGCTTTGGACTCATGGGCAGCACTTCGGTGCTGGGCCGGGTACCAAGGATATTGAAGAGCGGTGTTCTCTGGAAATCCAAGCGTCACTACTAGCTCCCGGCAGGTTGCAGACGCGTTGTTGCTCCTTACGGAATATGCCAGGTATCCAGCGTCAGCTTTCCTCTTCGCTGTCCTGAAAGCTTTCGAGCCTAGCTTTGACAACGTCAAGCAGCTCTTCTGCCGTAGGGGCCTCGACCCATTCGCCATCCACATAAGCGAAGGGCATCAGGTAGCACTGACCGCAGCTGGTCAGACAGCCGTATTCGATGACTTGACAATCGTACTCGGCTTCAAGCGTCTGGAGAACTTTATCCGTGCCGAAATAGGAATTGCTTGTGCAAAACTCAATGATAATGGACATTGTTATAAGACCTGCCTTAAGATTGGCATTTTATTTTGCCGGTTTATGTACTATAATATAGGGAGGAAAGGAGTTGAACAAGATGAGTGAAAACACGCAAACCACTGTATATGATGAAGTGGCTGAAGTGCTTGATAAACTTCGTCCGTTCCTGCAGCGCGACGGCGGTGACGTGGAACTGGTTGACGTTGAAGACGGCATCGTTAAGCTGAAATTGATGGGTGCATGCGGCAGCTGCCCTAGCTCCACCATTACTCTGAAGGCAGGGATTGAACGCGCCCTGGTTGAAGAAGTAGAAGGCATTCAAGAAGTAGTTCAAGTATTCTAAATCTTCTTTAACTATAAAGAGTCTTGGTTCCCTCGTGGAATCAAGACTCTTTTTTTTGAGATTAAAGAATGTATAAGTTTTCAGCGAAGCGTAAGCCATTCTTTAATCGCATTTATGTGTTTTGGGGTCCCCTCAAAGTATTTGGAATAAGAATCGGAAGCATAGGCTCCACTTTGCGGGGCTATTTAGAGAATGATATGTTATTCCGGTTTAATCAACGGGCGGATCGGGTCCAGCCCGCCGGATATATCCATAATATTGCCGGTAATGAAATCCGACTTATCCAGGCATAGGTATTCGATCACTCTCGCAACGTCTTCCCCGCTTCCCGATCGTCCGCGCGGGGTCAGCCCATCTTGAATGCCTGACACTTCATCGATGGTCTTCTCTTTATTTGCTCCGCGGATGTCCCCCGGACATATCATATTCACGGTGATTCCATACGGTGCTTCTTCCACCGCAAGCGTCTTCGTAAAGGAAACCAGGCCCACCTTGGCAGCCGCGTAGGCTGAACGTTGAGGCCACGCGCGGGCTTCTCCGGCATGTCCGAAACCGAAGTGGATGATGCGTCCCCACTTTTTCTCCCGCATGGCTGGCAGAACGCGGTGGTCCAGCAGCATGACGCCGGTTAAATTGCCATTCACCATATGTACGATTTCGTCGCGGCTGTACTCTGAGAACAGACGACGCTCCCGAATGAACGGTCCCGCATTATTAACAAGGATATCGATGCTGCCCAGCCGCTCCTCCGTCTGATCGACCAATGAATACAGCTCACGTTCGCTGGCGATATCGGCTTTAATTGCAATGGATTTCACGCCAAACCCCTCAATCTCACGGGAAAGCGCCTCCGCTTCATCCTTGCTGTTTACATAATTTATGGCTAGATGACATCCCTGCCGGGCTAACGACAAAGCCGTCATTTTCCCCAAACCTGTCGCACTGCCTGTAATCAGCGCCACTTTTCCCTTCAAGGCTTTCCCTCCTTAGATGGATATCCTTCCTTCAGTATAAAAGATTTGATAAGGCCTAACAACTTGCAACCCGGCAGAGATGGGCGTAGACACAAAAAAAGAAAGGGCTTATCCTTCAAGACCGATAGGTCTCTTTTGGGATAATGCCCTCTCTTTACAAATACGAAAAATTTATTTTCAGCATAATCGAGCTTTGGAACTCGAATTAGAATGCCGGGATGACGGCCCCTTTGTACTCTTCTTCAATGAAGGTTTTCACGTCCTCGGAAGTCAGCGCCTTTGCCAATTTTTGAATGGCGTCGGAATCCTTGTTGTCCGGACGAGCTACCAGCAGGTTGGCATAAGGGTTCTCTTTGTCTTCGATAAAGAGTGCATCCTTCGTTGGGTCCAGTCCCGCTTCAAGCGCGTAGTTCGTGTTGATGACAGCCAGATCCAGCTCATCCAGCATACGCGGCAGCATGGCAGCTTCAACTTCCTTGAACTCCAGGTTCTTCGGATTTTCTACGATATCCTTGGCGGTAGCTTCAAGCTTGGTTTCATCCTCGAGCTTAATGACGCCATTCTTGGACAGCAGGGTCAATGCACGGCCCGCATTCGAAGGATCATTCGGGATGGCTACAACAGCTCCATCCTTCAGCTCATCCGCAGATTTAATGGTTTTGGAGTACGCACCAAGCGGCTCCACATGCACGGCGATCACGGACTCAAGATCCAGTTTGCGCTCTTTGATCTCGTTATCCAGGTAAGGCTTGTGCTGGAAGAAGTTCGCGTCGATTTCTTTGGAATCCACTTGCGTGTTAGGCAGAACATAATCCGTGAACTCTACGATTTCCAGGTTCACGCCTTCTTTTTCAAGCGCTGGTTTGACATGCTCCAAAATTTTGGCATGCGGTGAAGGCGAAGCCCCTACTTTCAAGGTCACGGTCTCTTGACCGCCGCCTCCCGTTGTTCCCCCTGGCTCAGCTGCGTTATCCGCAGGCTTGCTGCCGCACGCAGCCAGCACCGTAACCAAGGTCAAGCTGATCAATGCTAATGTCCATTTTTTCATTCTAAAACTCTCCCTCCGAAAAAATATATTATTTATATGTTGTCTTCCTTGAAGCCTCATCAATCCCGTTATTTTCTTGTAAAATGCCGCACCAGGCGATCTCCTGCCATTTGCAGCAGTTGTACCAGCACGATCATCAACACAACGGCCAGAATCATGATCTCGGTCTCATAACGGTAATAGCCATACTTGATGGCCAAATCCCCTAATCCGCCGCCCCCGACTTGACCGGACATCGCGGTATAAGATACCAGGGTTACAATCGTGATGGTCATCCCCGCCAGCAGACCCGGACGTGCCTCCGGGAGGAGAACCCTCCATACGATTTGGCTTGTCGAGGAGCCCATGGCATGAGCCGCCTCAATCACGCCTTTATCCACTTCATTCAAAGCCGTTTCCACGAGCCTGGCGAAGAATGGGGCAGCGCCGATCACGAGCGGCGGAATGGTTCCTAGCACGCCGTACGAAACACCTACGAGCGACTTCGTAATCGGGATCATCGCAACGATCAGGATAATGAACGGAACCGAACGCAGGATGTTCACAATGAACGACAGGATCGTGTAACCGAAGCGCACCAAACCGGATGTAGATCTTGCAGCCATGTAGAGCAGCACGCCAACCGGCAGTCCGATGATGAAGCTGAACAATGCCGAAGCCCCCAGCATCCGAAGGGTATCCAATGTTGCCGTCCATATCTCTTTCCAGTCGATCTGGGTAAAATCAAGCCCGAACATTAATGAATCACCTCCACGTCTAATCCTTGTTCCAGCAGCTTCCGGATCGTATCTTCTATGGCACGCTCTTCCCCTTCGAAACGGACGATGAGCTGGCCATACGGCGTTTCTTTGATCGTGGAGATCGTGCCCTGCAGAATCGCAAAATTCACGCCCGTCTCATGAACGGTATGGGACAGAATCGATTCGTACGTTTTCGATCCAAGGAACGTAATCTGAACCGCCTTTGAAGGTCCATTCGCCTGGCCCTGAATGGCCAGCCGCAGCGCTTCGCCGCTGTCCATCTCCTGGCGGATAAATTCCTGGGTCACTTCATGCTTCGGCTTCAGGAACACTTCCGTTACCGGCCCTTGCTCCACAATGCCGCCTTGATGAATGACGGCGACCCGGTCGCATATGCTCTGAATCACATGCATCTCATGGGTAATCAGCACGATCGTCAGATGAAACTTTTTGTTAATGTCCAGCAGCAGGCGCAGGATCGAATCCGTGGTCTGCGGGTCAAGCGCCGAAGTGGCCTCGTCGCACAGCAGCACTTCGGGATCGCTTGCGAGCGCTCTGGCTATGCCGACCCGCTGCTTCTGACCGCCTGATAGCTGGGACGGGTATTTGTCCCGATGCGCCTCCAAGCCGACCAAAGCCAACAGTTCGGATACCTTGCGTTCCATCTCAGCCTTCGGCGTCTTGATCAGACGCAGCGGAAACGCAATGTTATCGTACACCGTCGCGGAAGATAACAGGTTAAAGTGCTGAAAAATCATGCCGATTTTGCGGCGTTCCGTCTGAAGCTGCTTCTTGCCAAGCGACGTTAAGTTCTTACCGTTCACCCACACCTCGCCCGAGGTGGGACGCTCCAACAAATTGATACAACGGATCAATGTACTTTTACCTGCACCGGAGTGTCCGATCACTCCGAAAATTTCTCCTTTTTCAATCGACAAATCCAATTCGGACAACGCAGTGGTTAAGGTTCCGGCTTTTCCGTACTGCTTCGTCAATTGCTTGAGCTCAATCAATCCGATAATCCTCCTTTTTCCGTAGCTTCATATCTATTTACCCAAAAGAAAAGAGCCTCTTTTTGTAGAATCAAAAAGGGCCCTCTTTACGTAAAAGTCAACGCCTTTTCTCATCTGTCAAAGCCAAGGGATATCCTGCAGCTTTGAAGGAATTAGCACCATGTCACTCCAAGCGTCACTGCGTTAAGCAATTACACGCTGGAGTCGGTTGCCGGGCTTCATCGGGCCTGTCCCTCCGCCTCTCTCGATAAGAAAACATCGATATGAAATTTTTCCGATTAATTTGATCTGATTTAATAACATTTAATGAATGCAATAGTTAGTATAGATTCTTTTCAGGTTTTTGTCAAAAGGAATTTCATGGCGATTTTGTGCCTAAGCCCTGACTCCATTTTTCCCCCAAAGCTCGTTCGTATATTTATAAGAGGCCGCCAGACTCCGGCATACCATATCGACACCTTGTTTGAGATCGTCCAGGTGCTGATCGATATCCTCCAGCTCGATCTTGTCCGACAGCCCTTGATGACGCTGCCATAAATCATCCTGCATCTCGGAATTCATGTAATGGATTTCGGCGTTTCGCCGTTTCCGAAGTGTGTTCAGCGGTGTTTTGTAACGCTCCTTGATCGCTTCCAGCTCTTTGGCCAGCTCTCCGTGGGCCTTCAGGAATTTAAACTGCCGCAGGACCGTAAAATAAGAGAAATGCGCCTTCACCTTGGAGGTATGAAGATCGTACAAATCGTTCAACACCGTCCCCAGCTTGTCAAGGATCGAGAATACCCGTATGAAGCCGTTTTTGTAAAAATACACATATCGTTGATATTCCCCTTGCTCCTGAATCGACATGTCATCGATGTAACCCGATTTGACCGATTGACTGAAATGTCTTGCCGCATTCCAGCTCTGTTCCAGCTCATCCAGGGAAACGATCAACCCCCGGGTCCAAATTTCAAGCTTGCGAAAGTCATGCGTCGGATCCTGATTTTTCTCCATTTCCTTCTGCAGCAGCCGGGTTGTCTTGACCATCGATTCGATGGCTTCCTCAAGCAGTCCGTTATTGTGCCGGGGCTGTTCCCCAAGTAACATACGAAGCATGGCGGTACCCCCTCGCGTCATCAAATTAATCTTGGTTCTTCTTGGACCGCTATTTGTCTAAATAGTGATTCCACCGCGTTTCAACCGTCTCTTCACGTTATCCTCACGCGGGAATAACTCACCGGGGTATCCCGGTTGTGTTTCAGTTCGTTCACATAGAATGCCCACGAAACGACCAGACAACCCCCACAGAATGGAGCGACTTGAGATATTCCCTGGTTATCGGCTTCGTCAATATTATTAAATATAAACAAATTCGTTGCCGAATCAAACCTTTCCAGTACTGCTTCGAGCGTCTTCCTTAAATCAGACAGGTTGAGCGGACGGTTAGACGGTTGGCATATCAATTCCCTCTCTATACAACAAAGCCCTCGAACGTTGGCTCGGGGACTTTGCTTAACATATGTTGCCTTACATTCGATCTCTTTGTTTCATGGTTTTTGCTTCTTTACTTATACGATCTTTTCACGAGGCATGTTGTGACCCGGCCGCATCTCAGCTTCAAGCGGCTTGCTGAGCTGCCATACCCGGACACTTAAATAACAGAGTACGCCGAATAAGGCCGAGATCAGCAGTGTGTGTCCCAGTGCGGAGAATACGTAAACCTCCTCGTTATGCATCGTTGCCATAATGAGGGCACCGCTAAACACCTGCAGCAGACAGAGCACGGTTGCCGAAATGCCCAGCATCTGTACCTCCCGGTTGTCGCGGTTCCGCCAATATGCAAAATGCCCCATCACCGCCACCACGATCAGCAGCAGAAGCGCTGCCACCCGGTGCATAAAAGCGATGCCGACTCCACCGCTCAGCTCCGGGATCACTTCCCCGTTACACAGCGGCCAGCCGGAGCAGCCTTCCCGGGAATCGGTGTGGCTAACGAATGCACCAATATAAACGACGATATAGCTATACAGGGTTGTGCCCCAGACTAGATTACGGAAACCCTTGCTTACCCGAGGCAGACGTTCCAAGTCTACGGGCCCCTTCGCCTGTTCTACCCGCCGCATACCCAGAGCCAGCATGACGGAGCTCGCAAAAGCAATTAGCGAGAAGCCAAAATGCAGCGCCATAATCGCGGCCGATTGAGGCTTAACCACCGCTAGCGCCCCCATGATCGCCTGCACCACGACGAATACCGAGGTCCCGATAACATAAGCCATCAAATCCCGGCGATCCCGCTTGTACTTCCAGAACGCAATCAGCGAAGCCAGCGCCGCCAAACCCGCCATTCCGCTGACAGCCCGGTGGGAATACTCAATCATGGAGGATACCGTGTAAGCGGGAACAAATTTACCATTGCACAGCGGCCATTCCTGACCACAACCGAGTCCAGAGCCCGTCTTAGTCACAACCATGCCCCCGAAAGTCGCGCAGAACATAATTAAGCATGTTATGTAACTCAGCCATTTTAATTGTTTATCATTCACTTATCTCACCTGCTGCTCATATTCACTATTTAAACCTTTACAGGATCGCATCGTACACAGTCCACATTTCATTATACCTGATTCTACGGCTACGGTCACTTGAGCGATTGTGACAAAATGTTCAAAAATGAGAAAAACCTTCATGATGCAAGTACTTGACTTCGTAGCCCTACCTCTATCCGATATGTAAAACAACACCGCCGCCAGTTATAGATCAAGGCGGCGGTGCTATGGTCACTCTTACTTATGAATCGTACTGTATACGTCCACGGCACGCTGCAGGAAATCTTCAATCTCCTCGCGCGATTTGCGGAGTTTGTTAACGTAGCGAACCAGCTCACGTCCATCGGAATATGCAACAAAGCTGGGGATCCCCAAAATATTTTGCTGCTGACTCACGTCACCGACAGCATCGACGTCAACCTCTACCAGAGTCAATTGGTTTGAGAACTTCGTCTCAACCTCCGGCATGAATGGATCGATAAACTTGCAATCGCCGCACCAGTCTGCTTTAAATACGGCAACAGTCAGTCGCGGAGACTGGATTGCAACCTGAAATTCTGCTTCTGAAGTGATTTTTTCCATTGATTATCTCCCCTTTACGTCGAATTCCTTCACCCTTAGTGAATCAAAATGTTGAGTGGAAGTCAAATTTTAGAGCATACTGACATTATGATGTTCACAGGCTGGGATTAACCATTAGAAAGTGCAGGTGACCCCGAATGCACTCGAACGGAGTCAAAGATAAAAAAAACCTGGGCAAGGATGTACGGTCATGGACGGCAACCCTTCCGCTAGCCCTGACAGAATCATGGTCGGGAATGATCGCATCGTGGAGATTCTCCTTAAAACTCCGGACAAGCAGACATGAATTGCAATGGGATCCCACAGCCGTTAGAACGATTCGCAGGCAGCTCAAGAACATTCTCTCCTCTCATCCCTATCTCCAGCAGAGCGTTTCCCCGTTTCCGTACCCTTCTATGCAAGGGTATAGCGACATTCGGATTCATGAGCCAGGTGCAGATGTTCAGCTATCTCAAGATGAGCAGGAGCTGATTCATCATATTCAAGAGGCCGCAGCCGAAGCCAACCGCAGCAATGTGACTCGTACGCAAGCCTATTTGGACTGTTATGTGTCACACCCTGAGCTGCATTGGGCCTTGCTGGCCCATATGGTCTCGCGTAATGCCGGGTGGAGTATGAGCGATCTGAAGGGCGGATTGATGTCGGATCTCATGGATCCCACATTCAAGAGCAATTTGTATCGTTTCTTGGAACGCTGCAATGCGCTGATCTTCCAGGACGCCTACCCCCAGCTGCTTCTCTATATACACAGTCGAAAAAAAGGGAAGCCCCTATTTCATTTGCTCCCCCACTTTCATGTTTCATCGTTCATGACACCGTTCTGGGAGCAGTTCTGGCAGGATCAGGGCAGTTCGCTGCTTACGGTGGGTCTCATCATTAATGAACAGAATTATATTGAGGGGCGTGTGGCGAGACATCCTTTTTACCGACAGCATATTCTACAGGATCCCTTCTTTCGGATGCATGAGCTGACCCGGTTGAATCAAATCGTGTTTCCGTTGGGCCAAGTCCATCGAACGGAGTCGGGCGCAAGCCCTGCCCAAAAGCCCCTTTCCCCAGCCAGGCCGCTGGCCGGACTTACCCTACCCAAGTTTGACGACCTGTCCATTCGGATCAAGGCAGGCCGTTCGCTGTATGCTTTATTATTTGGATATGAGGAGATATACCGCGCCGTGCTGGCATTCGCACGGTCCACCAAGCACCAGGGATCGCGCGCCGAATATTGGCCGGCCTTATTTACGCCGACCCTTGAGCAAGCCATGAATCATGGCCATGAGGGATTTGACCTCATCACATCGGAATGGCTCCCGGGTGGCCAACGTCTGTATAGCCCTCAGCTTGAAGAGATCTGGAAGGATGAAACTCCCGAGCCGATTCCCCGGTACGACTGGTATCAGGGCCGCGCGGTGTTCAGGCATATCCGTAAACCGTTACGGCCGCTGCTGCCGGATATCACCCACGCCCATCGGGCCGCTCTGGAGAAAACCTCCATCGTCCATGATGTGTCTGATCCGTTCGAGCGGCGGCATTAAAATGAAAAGAGACCGTCCCGATACTGCAAGGAAGGTCTCATTTCGGTTCTATTCACACGATAAGTGCGTGTTCAAAAAGGTCGATTTTCAGCACCAAAGCTTATGCTTCCGATGTGCGTTTTTTCAAAACGCTTCAGTGTCTATGTCTTTATCCCCGCTCCCGCATACGTGCAGGCTGCAGTCTCATAAGCGGACGGAACACCTTCTGCAAAAGACGCGGGTAACTGCTCAGCTCCGATTGGCGCAATACGCCAAACACCACCAGCAGGACAAGATATATAATGACCACGGCCACGCCTACAACCAGGCAAGTCAGCAGGAATGCCAACCGTGCCGGCATGACATCAACCATCTGAATACCGGCCAGATTCAGGCCATATCCGATTCCACCGGCGGCAAGCACCGTCAGTACGAAGCCCGTCCAGCGTTTGCCCAGGATGGAGAAGGATACAATCGCTTTAATCGATCTTATATTCAGTATCGTAATGACAAGGAAACAAAGAGCCGTACTCCCAATGATACCGTAAATCCCAAAGAACGGAGCAAGCAGGAAGCTGGCTGCAAGCTTGACCACAACCCCGATCATCACGTGAATCATCGAAAGCTTGGCCTTGCCGATTCCAAGAAGAATGGAATTTGTCGTCATCATCGTGATCTGGAAAATCGTACCGAACGTCAGAAATCCAATAATCCCGCTGCCGCCCAAGGAACTGAACAGTAAACCATTGATGGAATAGGATGCAACGCATAGCGCAATCACCGTCGGCATCCCCGTCAATATGGCTATACGCATAGCCAGCGATACTTGCTGTTCCAAATGCTCCTTATCTTTCTTCGCAAAAGCGGCAGAGATGATCGGAATGAGCGAGGTGCTGAGGGCAATGGCTAGAATCGGCGGAATTCCCGCGACGCTCTGCGCCCGGTTTCCTAATACCGCGAGGGCTGCGGTGGCTTGTCCCAGACCAACCTGCCCGATCAACAGCGGTTTCACGATGGAGCTGTCAATAAAGTTAACTGCCGGAACCGCCAGGGAAGACAGCACAATCGGTATAGACAGCGTGAATATATCCCTGTATATCCCGCCAAGCGGAATGGAGCGGTCCGCCGCCGGCATCTTGAGCTCACGATCACTTCGGCGAAGTTTTACCGTGAAGTACAGCATGACGGCAAATGCTCCGATACTGCCGAGTACGCCCCCGAAGGAGGCGCCGGCCGCGATCCAGGTATCGTCGTATCCCATCCGCAGCAGCATGTAGGCCAAGCCGATCGCTGTCAGAACCCGTGCAATCTGCTCGATAATCTGCGATATGCCACCAGCCGTCATATTATTGCGCCCCTGGAAGTATCCCCGCATCATGGCGATGGCTGGGAACAGCAGCAGCGCTGGGGCGAGTGCCTGAATGGCCGCGGCTGCCTCCGGCTGCTTAGCAATATGGGTCGCATAATAAGGAGCTCCGAAATAAAGCAGCAGCGTCATAATTACACCCGCTGCTCCGGCAAAAATAAGTGCAGCATGATAGACACGCCGGGCCTCCGCAGGCTTGTTCAAAGCATGACGCTCGGATACCATTTTGCTGAGCGTGCTGGGAATGCCGGCCGTTGCTACCGTTAACAGCATTAAATATACGTTATTGGCGATCGTAAATGAGGCATCCCCAATATCATTCAGCATATGCTCCAGGGGCACCCGCTGAGCAAGGCCCAGCACCCGGGCTACCAGCGCAGCAGCGGCCAAGATGATGGTGCCTTTAATAAATGACTCTTTCTTTGACAAAACCGTACCCTTCTTTCTCCTCCAAAGCGCCTCTTACAGCGATTCCTAAGCGTCTATTAGAAAATCCAAATGAAGAAAATAACAATCATCGCGAGCTGTAAAATAACCTTCACCACAATGCTGCTGAACAATCCAATGACCGATCCGAAACCAACCTTCATGGATTTGCTCGGTCCCGAGCCTGCCAGCATTTCACCCAGAAATGCCCCGATGAACGGTCCGATAATCAATCCAAAAGCGGGAATGACGAACGGTCCGATAATCAGTCCGATGGTGCTGCCCCATATCGAGGCTTTGGAACCGCCAAGCTTCTTAACCCCCCAGGCGTTAACCGCATAATCGGCAATGAACAGCACCACCAGAATGATGGTCTGAATAATCCAGAACCATGTATTGTAATGCTCGAATGTAAAGAACCAGCCGTAAACAAACAGCGCCAGGTAAATGGCGATAACCCCCGGCAGAATAGGGTAAATCGCTCCGGCCATCCCAATGATAAACAGAGCGATGACGATAATCCAGCCCAATACGTCCATCAACATCTCACCCTTCGATCAAAATATGATCCCTGATGACCTCAACGATACCGTCCTCATTGTTGCTGGAAACCACAAGGTCCGCTTCATCCTTCACCGTCTGCTGGGCATTGCCCATAGCCACGCCGAGTCCGGCCTGCTGAATCACAGCCAGGTCGTTCAAGCTGTCCCCTACGGCTACGACCTCGGACATGCTGATTCCGAGCAGTTCGCACACCTGTCCGATTCCGGTCGCTTTGTTAACGCCGAGCGGATTAATTTCCAGGTTATCCGGCGAGGAGTTCGTGATCTCCAATCCACCCATATCCTGCAGGCGCATCAGAATGTTGTGGCGTACCTCATGATCATTCGTGGTGTAACCGAACTTCAGCCACTCCTGATTCGCGACATCGCCGATCCAGTTCTCAGAGTTATACAATCTTTCTACTGAATACGCCCAGAACCATGATCCGGTTTCAATGGCAAGTGCGTGCATTTGCTCCACAAGCTTGCTGTCGAGCAGCGCCCGGCGGTGCAATTCATATGGCGCGCGCCATACCTCCCCGCCGTTCACCGTTACCATCGGTGTCGTCAGTTCAAGCTGCTTGGCATACGGATAAGCATCCTGAAACGGCCGGCCTGTCGAGAGGCAGACGTGAATGCCGTGCCGTACCGCCTCTTTGATCCACTTCACCGTTTCCTCGGACACCTCATGATCGTCCCGCAGCAGCGTACCGTCCATATCCAGTGCCAACAATCGATATTTATGTTTCATGGTATTAACCCCCTTACGAATCACAAGCAAACATAACGACATTTTACCACAAAAGGCAGGTCGTCAAAACATCCCTCATGAATAGCAGCCCCCAGACGGGCCAAAACGGAGGAAAAGCTAGGATCAACTAGGATTCCCCAAGCGCTCGAACAAATCACACGCCCTTGAAATGAATGAGCAATGTAAAAGAAAGAATATGATTTCTTTTATGCTACGATACTTACTGAAGACAACCCCGAAAGGAGTCATAAAATCATATGACCAAACTCAATGAGAAGCCCGTCGTAACGGCAGAGATGCTGATTCGAAGACCGGTAGCCCAAGTATTCGAGGCTTTCATCGACCCTGAGATCACAACCAAGTTCTGGTTTACCAAAAGCAGCGGCAAGCTTGAGGAAGGCCATCATATCCGCTGGGATTGGGAGATGTATGGGGTACATGATGACGTGTACGTTCAACATATTGAAGTGAACCGCCGCATCGCAATCGAGTCTTCGGACCAAACCAGGACCGAGTGGGCATTCACGTCACGCGGCGATCATGAAACCTTCGTTGCCATTACCCATTCCGGATTTACAGGCAGTGCGGATGAAATGGTGCAGGGAGCTATGGATTCCATGGGAGGATACACCATGGTGCTCTGCGGACTCAAAGCGCTGCTGGAGTTTGGCGTCGTCTTGAATCTGGTAGCGGACAAGGCTCCGGACGCCCATGTGTAACAAATAAAGAAACGGCAGCCAACCCATTGAGGGCTCTTGGCTGCCGTTTTGCTATTTCCTATTATTCGTTGGAACTGCCATCCTCATTTCCACCCTCGGTTTGTTTAGGGTGAGGCGTACCGTCGAGTCCGTAAATTTCGTCATACGCATCGAAAATTTTGCGGGCAACCGGCGCGGCACTCTGGGAACCGAAGCCTGCTTCCGGTATGACGACGGCGACGGCCAGCTTCGGATTTTGCCGTGGTGCAAAGGCGATGAACACCCCATTTTCCACCCGGATCCGAGTACCGTTTTTATAAATATCCTGCTCGGATGTTCCTGTCTTCCGTGCAAAATCATATTTAAAATCTTCAAAAGCCCGAAGTCCCTGCGTATTCATCCCTGCAATGACTTCATTCCAGTACTGCTGCGGGAATTCCGCTTTATTCAATACCTCGCGTTTGAATTCCTTGATCACATTGCCGTCCTGATCCACAATCTTGCTCGCAAGCTGCGGCCGAATGCGTTCTCCCCGATTGGCAAGCGTGCTGGCATACTGTGCCAATTGGAGCGTCGTATATTTACCGGACTGTCCGAATGAAGCGTATGCCATGGCAGCCAGATAACTTCCCGCCTGCTCGATATTGGTATACTCGATGATTCCTTTATGCTCCTTCGGCAGGCCGGATTCGGTAGATACCCCAAGCCCGAATTCCCTCATGTATTCATCCCATTTTTCAACGGATTTGGAGCCGTATTTGTTATACAGTCGTTCCCCGATCCAGTCAACCATAAAGGCGTTGGAAGAATGCTCGATCGCTTGTCGGGCATTCAAAGATCCATAGGCTTTACCGCCTGAGTTCCGAACTCTCGTATTATCCTTACCGAAAAATGCTGCACCGCCATCATAATAATAATCGTTAGGTCCAAACAATTTTTCATTAAGTCCAATCAATACCGTCAAAGGCTTCATGGTGGAGCCGAGCAGCACAACCGATTCCAGATTGTTCCCGGATCGACCGGAACTGTATGGAGAGATCGTCCCGTTGCCGTAATACTTCATGACGGTTTCCCAATCAGTATCATCGGCCCCATTCTCCCACACATTCGGGTCATAATCCGGCATACTGGCCATGGCAACAATGTTTCCGGTGTCCACTTCCATCGCTACGGCATAACCGGTTTGCGCATTCGGATGCGTTTTACCGGAAACCGTATTGGTATGAAGCCATTTCAGCTGATCGATGATCGCCTGCTGCGTAGCCTTCTGAATATCCTTGTGGATCGTCGTATGAATATTGTAACCCTTCTCCGGGGCGATCATGGTTGGCACCCCGTCCGCCATGTTCTGCGGATTAATCGGAATACCAATATATCCGTTCTTGCCGCGCAGCTCATCCTGGAACATCATTTCAAGTCCGTCTACACCGACCTTCTCCTGCTCCGTATAGATGAGTCCCGGATCCTTTTGCTTCTTGTTCTGCTCATCGATCTGTTTATATTTATCCAGTGTCTTATTTCCGCGGAACTCTCTCAAATAACCAATGGTTTGAACGGCAATTTTATCCTGGTTATATTGACGCTGGCTTTCTTCAACAACCTCTAAACCAGGATACTCGTTCTTATGCTCCATAAAGTAAGCCACTTCTTTGGTCGAGAGATCTGCCTTAATGCGTCTCGGCTCATAACCCGGCTGCTTGTTAAATTCCAGGTCCATCGCTTTGATCACATCATCCACCGTCAACTTTTCGGCTTTTGGATCACCATACTGTTCGAAGACCTTGACCATTTCCTCGGCCAGCTTTTCGATCTCCGGACGGTTCTTCTTCCCTCGTTCGGATGAACTGTAATCCTTTAACAGCGTTAAATACAGTGCTTGGGAGGGTGTCGAGTAGGCAAGCGGCGTTCCGGAAGCATCGATGATGCTGCCCCGGATCGGCTGAAGCGGGAAATTTTTAACCTGCCCGCCGGTTTCGAGCTCTTTTAGCTCAGGCCCTTCAACAAACTGCAGTATAGCAAGACGTATAATAATGACACAGAATATGATAAAAGTGCTGAAAAAAAATAGATTAACCCGCAAGTTAAACTGACTGCCGGCATCTCGTTCTTCTTGTTTGCGCTTATCCGGCCTAAACCCTTTCACGTATGCTTCTCCCCTTTATCCACAATCACATAAACCCATATTAACATAAACGCCCCCCCACTTCATCTGGAAGGGCCCTCCTGATAGGCAAGGGCGGACTTCCCTTGCTCAAAAGTCCGCCCTTCTCCATATCAACACACCGATCAAAACACTTGCTCTTTAATATGCGTCTCGTTGAAGCGCGGCGGGTTAAACCAGTTGCCGCTTTGTGCCCAGGTCGGGTCCAGCGGTATCCATCGCTTCTCTTCACTCAAGTAGACCTCATTCCAGGCATGCGGGCCATAACCGCCTTGCCCATTATATCCCCTGCCGGTTACGACCCGGACTTTCAGATCCTGAGACCGGGCCATCATGGCATACAGCCGGGCATAATCAATGCACACGCCTAATCTTGTATCGTACGTATCCTGTGGTGTCTGCTCTTTCCATATCCGCTGCTCTTCATACAGCGTCACTTTGTCGTGATCATATGCGATCCGGCTGCCAACCCAATCATAGAGCTTTCGCGCTTTCTCTTCATCGGTTGACGCGCCCTTCACGACATGGGCTGCCGTCTGCTCAATGCCCTCGGGTATCTTGTGGTCGATGACCTCATACTTCCGCTGAATGATCCCATTCAATTCTTCCTGTACCGATTGGGTAAAGACCGGCAGCTTCTCGCGGACGAGAGAACCCGACAAAGGCTCTATTACAGCCCTCGCTCCCTGCTGATAAACCGGTGAAGCCTCAACATACCGGCTAAAGCCGTGATCGGGATTCAGACTGACGTAGATGAATAAGATCGCAATGACAATAATGCTCCGCGCAGCTCCCATGATGACACCAATTCCAGCCCCTGTTAGCCGGCTCAGCAGTGATGCCGAGGTATCTTTTCTCGTTCCGAAAAGTCCCAGCCTGCCTCCCATGATCAGGGAAACGAGCAGACGCAGCATAAATACGATAAGGGCGTAACTTAACATAAACAGCACCGCAAACCGCAGCAGCGGGAAATCCGCCAGCGATTTTACGGCTGTATAATAAACCTGTTCCCAGAAGCGCAGCTCCCGATTCGGTAAACTTGCGGCCGTGCCCAGCCAATCGCCTGCTTTAGGCGATAACCATAATGTAAAAGGAACGGAGATCGCAAGCCCGACCAGGCGCAGCACCGCATCCCCCAGAAAAAAAACAAGCTTCCCGGCTGACCGGGAGGCTCCGCGACTCCATCCCTGCAATAGTGAAAAAGCCACAATCAGCAGCAGCAAGATGGTGATTCCGTTCCCACTCAGCACACTATCCTTCCATGCCGACATCAACGGTATCCCCTCCTCTCCCCATGATGTCTTGTCAACCGATGTAGCGAGCTGCAGTACTATAAAGCTGCTGCCCCCGTACATCGCTTCCGATTGCGTTTCATCTTTTTATTTCGAGGCCGTATTGCTCTTGGCATCGTCGATAAAGCTCTGAATCGTATCGTTGATATCCCACTTTCCTACCGAAACACCGCGGAACGTCACTTCAACCTCTTCAGAACCAGAACTTCCTTTCAACTCCAGATTGGGAGCTTTAATGGAGTAGGTACCGTCCCGATTCGAAGTATATTTCGCTTCCTTCGCTTCTTTCATCATCATGTTCAGCGCTTCTTTTTTTATCGTATCCACCGTTTCTTCCTTCACCGTGGTTACAACCTCGCCGATTTTATCGAGGGAAATTCCGCTGTACACCAGCAATCCCACGATGATGAGTACGGCAAGCGCCCACTTAATAACGGTTCTCACCACATTCAGCACAATAAACAAGACAATTAAGGCGATGGCAATGACCAGCCAGTTTTGTTTGAGAAATTCAATCCAGACCTGTGTATCCAATTCAATTCACTCCCGTTCATCGTTTCAAAAACGGCGGTTCATGGCCGTCTTATTAATTATACATGATACCCCGCAATACTGTCAGCCAACCGGGTCTTTTCACAAAAAGGTATAAGCTTGCCCTTTCGAACGTACAAGTAGTAGTAACATATCAACTTTTGCCGGATAGGAGGGTGCCATATTGAAAACCGCTTTATGGCTCTATATGTTTTTGTTTCTGGCGTTTTTTGATTTGCATGCTCAGTATCCTGTACTGACGCCCTTTGCCATCTCCCTTGGCGCAGCCCCTACGTTCATCGGCTGGATGATGGGCATTTATGCTTTAACCCATCTGCCTGGCAATTTGCTTGCAGGCAATCTGATCGATCGGCACGGCAGCAGACGCTACATTATTTTCAGCTTAACCGCTGCTGGTGTTATTCTGCTGCTCCAGGCTCATGTCCAATTGCCCTGGCAGCTGCTCGTGCTCCGCTCGATCAGCGGTTTCGTCTTGGCCTTTTTGTCACCTGCCTGTCTGGCACTGCTTGCGTCACTCTCCCGGGATCCTGTTACGCAAGGCAAATATATGTCCGGTCATGGCGTGGTCCACACCCTTGCCTCTGTCTTGTCCCCGGCCGCCGGAGCTTTCATTGTAGCCAAAGCAGGATTTTCCGGTACATTCCAGAGTCTGGGCTGGCTTTTGATTTTTACCGGCTTGATGGCGTTTCTCAGTCTCCCGAAGCCTCTGTCAGCCAACGCTAAAGATAAGGGGCAGGCTGTGCCGATCAACAATGGGACACCAGCGCGGCTTCCTTTTAGTTTGCGCTTATATTTGATCCCGTTTGCTATCGCATGCTCTCAAGGAATCCTGTTCTTTGAAATACCGCTGCGGGAAAGCGGGCTGGCAAGCATTATGTCCACCGGACTTCTATTCTCCGTCATTAGTCTTGGAGCATTGGTCACATTAAGCATGCTGTTTCTCAATCGTTATGCGCCCCATATCAGAGTGGCCGTCGGCGTACTGGGGCTGGCTATTTGCTTCTACGCCCTCGCTGCCGCGCATCAAGTACCGATTATGATCATCCTGTTTGCACTCGGGCTTGCTAAAGGATTGCTGTTTCCGGCATTATCTTCACTGTTCATTGAGCTAAGCGGCGGAGGCAGACTCGGGAAAGTATTCTCATTGCAATCCATCGCCATGTCGCTGGGTTCCTTTGTAGGTCCTATTGCGGCTGGACAGCTCCGAACGGTGGTGTCCCCTTATTTTATCGCGTTTCTGATGCTGATGACCGTGCTCCTGCTGCTCCCCAAACGCAATCGTGAAGCACCTTTAACAGCCATCTCACCAGAAACCCCAATCTCAACCGTCTAAGGAAGCTGTACCGGGCTTGAGCCAGCGCCCAAAAAGATGCGGATGGGCCAATACACAATCCATATGGGTATATCCACATAAGATACAGTGTGGCAAATGACCACGGACATCTAACCAAGGGGTGAAGTAATCATGAGTCATGTTCATCATCATAAACATTGTCATACAGGAGGCCATGGAAATTCTGTAGGGATGGTTCTTGTATTGTATATTCTGCTCGTCATCATCTTGAGCTGTTTCTACTAGAATACATGGGTTAACCTTGTTACGGCCATCCAGTGGATGGCCGTTTTATTTTGCCTGCTTTGCATGATCGGTAAAAAACAAGTTACACTATACATACACCATTCGACACAACCATCATTCGACGGCAGATCATCATTTCCCGGGGAATGCTGCCAAGGATCTCCGTATCATGACAGAGGTGAAAAAGATGCCGATATTCCTCATTGTAGAGGGCAAGAACGACCGGAGCCGACTACGCCGATTGCTGACATCGGATATAACCATCCTGTGCACATTCGGAACGTTAAACACCGCCAAGCTGGAAAGCCTTCATAAACAGGTGAAGGATCAAGAGGTGTATCTTTTTATGGATAACGACAGCTCCGGCAAAAAAATTCGCGGTGCCCTGCGCGACGTCTTTCCTGATGCCGAACACATCTATACACGCCGGGGATACGCCGGAGTTGAAGGAACGCCTGACGAATACCTGATTGCCCAGTTAGAGAAGGCCGGGCTGGAAGAGTTCATCATTTACCCGCCTCCTGCTGAGTTCTGATGAACCTTGTCTAATTTGTCCAAAATCTCATTCACAACGTATATACATCCGAAATCCCTATTTAAATAAAAAAAGGCGTCCTCCATCTTTAACGATAGAGCGCGCCTTTTGGTTTTACCTATAAGTTATTCCTTAATTAAGGTCTTAATGTCCTTCACAATATCCTCGGTCTTCACTTGGGCCGGGTCTGCTGCATTATAGGTCTTCCGAATATTGTTATTCCGGTCAACCAATGCAATCGAATTGCCATGCGTGAAATTCGTCGAGTTATTGCCGAGCAGCGGGATTTTGAAAGAGTCCTGCATCAGCTTCCGCGTTTCCTCCTGATCTCCGCGCAGGAAGTACCAGCCGTTATAATCCGCATAGAAACGGTCCCCGAACTCCTTAATCTTCTCTTTCGTATCGGTTTCCGGGTCAAAGGAAATGGACACGAAGTTAACCTCTTTTCCGAAGAGGCCCTCTTTCTTCAAGTCTTCCTGTATTTGCGAAAGAACCAGTGTCGTAATCGGGCATACATCCGGGCAGCTGGTGAAATAGAAGTACATGAGTTTCACCTTGCCCTTGGTATCGTCCGATGTGATCGTCTTTCCATCCACATTCTCCATGGAGTAAGCGGCAACCTCACGAACGATAGGAAACTTTTCTTTTCCGAATCCTAGCGAGTTGTACACCAGGTAAATAGCTGCTATTACGCATACAGCGAGTAGTACCCAAGTCCATTTGTAACGTTTGAATGCATTCATGACCTTCCCCGTTCTCCCTTCGTCTCAGGCAATCCCTGTTCTTGTCAGGTTTAGTGCAGCGTTAAAGCCCTTCCACCTATTAAAAGGTGGTATTGAGTATGAGAACGATCAGGCTCAAGGTCAAGTAGTTGATGGAGATAATAAATACTTTTTTGGACCAAGCTTCATCGTCCTTGGCACGGAAACCTTGGAGTGCGGCGTAGAGCCACCAAATTGCCAGAAGGAGTCCGATAACCAGAAAGAATATACCGGCATACCCATACGCGTACATCAGGATGGGGATCGGTATAAGAAGTACCAGGTAAGGGATCATCTGATACTTTGTGCGTTTAATTCCTTTTACGACCGGCAACAACGGGAAGCCTGCTGCGCGGTACTCTTCCACGCGGCGAATGCCCAGCGCCCAGAAATGCGGGGGCTGCCAGAGAAACAGTAGAGCGAACAGCAAAACCGCAGCCATATCTACGCTTCCTGTTACGGCCACATAGCCGATCACCGGAGGCATCGCTCCGGAAATAGCGCCTACCGACGTGCTCCATGTTGATGAGCGCTTTAACCATAATGTGTATACTACAACGTATACGAACATTCCAATCGCTCCGAATATACCTGCCAATACCCCTGAGAACAGGAATAACATGGCTAGTCCAACGATTCCAAGAATGATGGCATACCAAAGAACAACCTTAGGTGTCAGCCGTCCGGTTGGAAGTGAGCGATTCCGTGTACGCTCCATCTTCATATCGAGCTCTCTGTCGAAATAGTTATTGAAAACACAGGACGAAGCCATAACCAGAACGGTTCCGAGAAGTGTCATAATCATCAATCCAAATTGGATATCCCAACGCGATGCTAGCCAAAATCCGGCAAAAGCCGCTATCAAATTTGACCGGATGATTCCGGGTTTCGTCACCGTGATAAAATCTTTCCAAGTCCCCGCCTTATCGGGAGGTGCAGGCGCTGCCGAGGCAAGTGCTGCGGATTCTGAAGGAGCCTGGTATCTCAAGTGATTATCCACGTGTAAACGTTCCTCCTTGTATCTGTCGTTATGGAGGAAGTACTGCCTCCGCTATAAAGTTTATCATATCATTAGTAAAAAGTGTTTAGCAATCCTTCGGAATTCGTTCCATCTATATGACAATTCAGTGACATTTGGAAGCGATATAATCTTGACGTTATGCCGTTGTTTAAGGCACAATTTGTCTATGTAGCAAAGGCGGGTGTCGAATCCTTAATATGAATACAAAGCCCGGAGCGCAATCATAGCGCTCCGGGCTTCCATACTCACGTTATGAGAAAGAGATTACAGCGTGCGGCCAGACCCTGAAAGAGCCTGTTCTGCTTGCTGTACCAAACGTTTTGTAATGTATCCACCCAGGGACCCTGTTTCACGGGAAGTATAGTTACCATAGTAACCGTCCTGAGGAATCGTTACGCCTAGTTCTTGAGCAGCCTCGAGTTTCAAACGTTGTAATGCTGCAGTAGCTTGAGGTACAACCAAATTGTTGCTGCGGCGTGCCATATTAAATATCTCCCTTCACTGAATGTCTGTTATTCCAGTGCAAGCTTGCAAACTTATTATGGCTCCTTCTTGCAGCGTTATACGTATTTTTTTAATTTTTATCTATGGAGGTTTTTTTCATATGAGTAAAGGCTTATCCCTATGGTTTGCGGTCTCTTCGATCGTCCTGCTGACCGCTTCGGCCATATCCATCAGTTACAACGGATTTCTGGCCGTCGGTCTGGCTCTACTCTCCATTCTCAACATAGGCTGGGGATTCATTATCAAATCCAAACGCAGGCCTTCTTAGGAAGAATCCTGCTTATTTAGAAGCCAGAAAGCCCATTTTGTCCTTGACGCCATCCAGTATTTGAGCTGCGGTCTTCTGTGCCTGCTCTGCTCCCTTGGCCAGAATGTCATGGATTTCACCGGTTTGGCGAATTTCGTAGTATCTGTTTTGAAGGGGTTCCAGAGCGGCTACTACAACTTCGCCAAGCTCCTTTTTGAATGCCCCGTACATCTTTCCTTCAAAACGCGCCTGCACTTCCTGCAAGGACACCCCAGCGCACTCCGAGTAGATGCTCATCAGATTGCTAACCTCTGGTTTAGCGGACGGGTCATAGACCACTTCGGCCCCGGAGTCGGTTGTAGCCCGGCTGATTTTTTTGCGGATTTGGTCCGGCGTATCCAGCATCGCAATATAACTGCCCTCCACCGGATTACTCTTGCTCATCTTTTTAGAAGCATCATCCAGCGACATAATTCGTGCGCCTACTTCCGGAATGAACGGTTCCGGAATATTGAAATAGGAACCGAACCGATGATTGAACCGTGCAGCTAAATCGCGCGTGATTTCCAAATGCTGCTTCTGGTCATCTCCGACCGGTACCAGATTGGCATTATACAGTAATATATCTGCAGCCATGAGCGCTGGATAGACAAACAAACCGGCTCCTACGGAATCTTTACCTTCCGATTTGTCCTTGAATTGCGTCATCCGTTCCAATTCGCCCATATTTACCATCGTTGTCATAATCCATCCGAGCTCGGCATGCTGAGGAACATGGGACTGCAAGAAGATATTGGCACGATTCGGGTCGATACCGGCTGCTACGTACAGTGCCGCCACCGATTCGGAGCGATCTCGGAGCGAGCTTGGCTCCTGCGGTACCGTAATGGCATGCAGATCGACAACCATAAAGTAACAATCATGCTCGTCTTGGAGCTTAACAAAATTTTTAATGGCTCCGATGTAGTTGCCCAGTGTCAAATTACCGCTCGGCTGAATTCCCGATAATACAGTTTTCATGACTTGCCCTCCATTTATTTAAATATTTTTTAATCCAAAGTCTGCCCCGCTCCAGGGGAACATATAGGAACGCAAAAAGGCCTCACATCCGCAAGGGACGTGAGACCGTGGTGCCACCCTTATTCGCTGCAGCAACTCTAATACTTAAACTGCAGCCTTCCATTCTTGTAACGGAGAATCCCCGGCCGGCATATTAAGGAATAACAGTATAATCCCTGTTCAGCCTAGCACTCAAAGGTCCATTCAGCAAAGCGGATCCACCGGTTCACATCAACCACCGGCTTTCTGAAGGATGGGCCGCACCTGCTTACTTGTCCTTGTCATCGTGTTTCAATCATTTTTGGATCACTATTACATGCAATGATAAAACTCTTGCTCTGCCTTGTCAATTCCATTTTAGAATCAAGTCGCCCAATGTTTTGAAGCATTTCTTTTACCCTTTCCGCAAAAATCTGTTATGATGTGGTTAATCGTCCAGACCATGATTTCTGTTAGTAAAGGAGCATCGATATGAATCAAGTGACCAAAGGCCAGTGGAATGGTTACGACACCTATATTTTAAACAGCGGCCGTCTTGAAGTGACTCTCCTTCCTCGTCTTGGTAACAATGTCATTGGAATCAAAGACCTTGAAAACTCACGCGAAATCCTCCGAAAACCAGATGAAAGTGAGCTTGCCTTCTATCTTCAGAAGCCATACCACTTCGGCATCCCGATGCTCATTCCGCCAGGCCGGATTTCCAAAGGCCATTTTGAGTACGGCGGAACATCGTACCAATTTGATCAAAATACCGCGAACGACAATCATATTCACGGTCTCCACCGATCACAGGCTTGGTGTGTCAGCGACATAGAGGAAGAGGATGATGGGTGCGCCGTTTCGACAGAGTTCATATCATCGGATGATCCGAAATGGATTGCCCAATTCCCAGTACCGTTGAAGCTGGAAATGACCTTCCGTCTTCAGGAGACCCGCTTCTCGCAGAGTCTTCGTGTAACGAATCTGGGTTCCAGCCCTGTCCCGTTCGGCATGGGTTACCATACGTGGTTCCTGCTTGATGGTGAACCGCAGCGCTGGACGCTGGATCTGCCTGTAGAAGGCGTTTACACCTTGAATAACGAACTGATTCCAACCGGAGATCTTTCACCGCTTGGCCATCTGGAACCTCTGAATACCGGACTCAACCTGAAGGAAGCCGACCTTGACACGATATTGAAAATCCCAGAGGGCAAACCAGCCGAAGCCAGGCTTCAACGGGATGACGGTTATCAAATTCATTATTCGGCAGACCGTGCCTTTTTCAAGCACTGGGTGCTTTATACAAAAGGCGTCGCGGAGGAATTCCTCTGCATCGAGCCATATACCTGGCTTCCGAACGCACCCAATTTGAATCTGCCGAACGAAGAAACCGGACTGATTCATCTGGAACCGGGACAGACCGTGGACCTGAATACCCAGATCAGCATCCAAAAAACGTCGCCAGAGGCGGAGTAAGGGGAATTCAGCCATTCCATACGAACCCTATAATCTTTATATACTTAATGTTTCAACAAGAGCAGCCCTTTGATTTCAAAGGGCTGCTCTTGTTTGTCTAAGATAAAGGACCATTTCAGTGATACGGATAATTTTACCAACCAATGATATGCCTCAAGCACGAATGAGATTCCTAGGATTCAGTCATAATATCCACATACAACATCAAAGGAGGTGACATGACATGGCTCAAGGTCGTTCTTCTAACAATCTTGTCGTACCTCAAGCAACTGCAGCTCTTCAACAATTGAAGATGGAAGCTGCTCAAGAACTGGGCGTAACGATTCCACAAGACGGTTACATGGGTAACTATACTTCCCGTGAAACCGGTTCTTTGGGAGGTTACATCACCAAACGTCTGGTACAATTGGCTGAGCAGCAATTATCGGGTCGTTCGAACCTGTAATTCGCATCTCTTCCCTCCAGCCGTAATTAGAAAGAGGCGATCTTCTCCCCAAAGATCGCCTCTTTCGTTATATGTTCTATATGATAAATGATTTCAGGATTCCGAAGCAGCTTCGGCATATGTATTACGAGGGTACCGAATCATCAAGTTGGCCATGTTATAGTTGGATTCAAGTACAGCATCTACAACGACAATGCCCTGTCGTACCATAAATTCATAACTGATTTCGCCGTGTGTCCAGTGGCGTTTATGTTTCAGACTTTCAAGCGCCATCGTACGAAAAGAGAATTGTTGAGCTTCACTTAGCCCCTCCTCAAGTGGAGCTATGACCCCGTTACGCCCAGCCAATGGATTATGCCGTATGCCAAATTTACCAATTACATTGTTTCGTATTTGTACAAATACTGCCCCTGAACTTAGACCTCCCAACTCTTCTTCCAGCTCTTTAAACACGATGTCCAATTGTCTAGCCAGTGATAATTGATCTAGTTTTACCATCTCTTCTCCCTCCTTTATTAGTAAATCTTCCCTATTATTAGGGCTTATGACTCATTATAGGGTAAAGGAATCAATGTATCAACAATATTCAACACATTTGGGTATTTATTACTAAAATTGCACAAATAATTTAGTTTTCGGCTCCTTTTTTGCGTCAACTTTCAATCTTTTACGACAAAAAAAGAAGCCCCAGAGGGCTTCTTCATAGGTTGGAATTTGCATGCATTGGGAGGCAAAAGTCCTCTAACAAATTCTTTCATCCCTTTTTCCGATGAAAATCAACAATTCACGCCATATGTTCTGTCATTTGCAAGAATTGTCTAATATCGGATACACAGGAATCAGCCGCACTTTGCCAGAAATCGCGCTGGGTCAGATCCACATTCAGATGTTTCTTTGCCAGATTCTCCACGGACATTATGCCGGTGTCACGAAGCAGGGCATCATATTTATCCGCAAAGGTCGGACCTTCTTCCAATGCCCGAACGTAGAGGCCCGTACTGAACATATAACCGAAGGTGTACGGGAAATTGTAGAACGGCGTACCCGTAATATAGAAATGAAGCTTAGATGCCCAGAAATGCGGATGGTACGATGTCAGAGCATCACAGTAGGCTTCCTTCTGCGCCTCCACCATCAATTCCGAAATTTCCTCGCTGCTGAGCAGACCGCTCTTCCGTTTGTCATAGAAGCGAGTTTCGAACAAGAAACGTGCATGAATATTCATAAAGAAGGCTACGCTGTTCTGAATTTTCTCTTCCAGCAGAGCCAGCTTTTCTTCTTCGCTGCCGGCGCCCTTCACCATCGCATCAAAAACAATCATTTCGGCAAAGGTAGATGCCGTCTCAGCAACATTCATCGCATACTTCTGGTTAAGCACCGGAATTCCGCCCATCAGATGCTGATGGTAGGCATGGCCCAGCTCATGCGCAAGGGTCGAAACGTTCGAAGCCGTTCCGCCAAACGTCATGAAAATCCGGGTCTGGCCGCTGGCCGGGAAGGAAGTACAGAAACCGCCTGGTCGCTTGCCGGGACGATCCTCGACCTCAATCCAGCTCTTGTCAAACGCCATTTGCGAGAAATCCGCCAATCTTGGGCTAAACTTACGGAATTGCTCCACAATGTTAACCGCGGCATCGTCATATGAGATTTTGGTTGCGGAAGTGCGCAGCGGGGCATCTACATCCGTCCAAGACAAGCCTTCCAGACCGAGCAGCTTCGCTTTGCGGTTCAGGTACTCCACAAGCACCGACTTCGTGTCCTGGATGACAGCCCACATGGTATCCAAGGTCTCGCGGCTCATCCGGCCAATCGCGAGCGGCTCCTTCAAGACATCATCCCAGCCGCGGTTCTCGTACAGCTTCAGGCGGTAGCCGGATAAATGGTTAAGAGTATCCGCACAGTAATCGGCGGAGTCTCCCCATGCCTGCTCCCACTTCTCAAACATGGATTGACGTACTTCCCGGCGAGGATCATGCATTTTATTGAACGCCTGTCCTGCGGACAGCATGACCGTTTTACCGTCTTCCTCATATGGAATTTGGATTTTCTTCACGATGGTATCGTAGAACTCTCCCCATCCATGATAACCGTCTACGCCAAGCGACAGAGCCAGGCTTTCTAACTCAGGACTCATCTTATCTTTCGCAAGATTACGGCTTTCGTTCAATACGAAATCAAGCTCGGATACCTTATCCGTACCGGTCCAAGCGGTCCAGAGCTCGTCATTCATACCACGAAGAACGTTGTCGAATTGGTTCTTAACCGATTGCAGGGTCGCGGACAACGAAGTTACCCGTCCGGATAATTGAACCGCCTTCTTGTCATTCACATTCTGCGCAGTCAGGCAGCCCACGAATGCAGAGACTTCGCGGATACGGGCATAGGCACTCTGGAACTGCTCAAGGAAGCGTTCAAGGCTGGATGCGCCCTCCATGGTTTCCGGAACGGTTAATGCTTTAACGGCTTGCTGAAGATTATGTACATCCTGCTCAAGAGCCTCAAGAAAGCTCACGAGCTGTGGTGAGGAAGAGCCTCCGGGAAATATCGATTCCAAATCCCAAGTTTGTTGAAGTGCCATCGATCATTCATCACCTTTCTAAATAAAATATGAATTCAAGCGGAATATCATTTGTGTGGACTTAGGGAAAAGTGTATAACTATATATAACTCAATTTATGTTATCACTGCTACAACCAATTTACTGCTGGAGGAGCTAGAAGCCATGAGACCTTTGCAAATATCACCGGAGACGGCGGTTACATTGTCCAAGCAGCTGGGCGTTCCGCTGGAACAGCTGATGCATATGCCTCAGCATATATTAATGCAGAAAATTGCCGAGCTTGCCAAGAATGAGGAAGCGACTGCAACAAAAAAAGACGATGAGTCCCCATCATCGGAGAACTCATGATTCCTTTTTCCAATACTTGGCCTTATGATGTCGTTGGAAACGACGTGTATGTACACAGCTGCCCATTTTGCGGAACCGACAATGTATTGCTGCCGATGAAACCCAAAGAGCTGATAAGCGTAAGGGAAGGGAAAAAGAAGCTGCTGATCTTCCCCTGCTGTCACAACAAAGTAACCGTGCTGGACAGCGACATCGACTACTTGCTCACGGATCAGCGATTACGCTGACTTCACCGTAGAGCATAAGTTTAGCCTATACGTAAGATCCAACAGCCTGCTGACCCACCCTTCAGCGGGCTGTTGGCTTTAGGACTCCGCCTGGAGTGCCGCGTTCTTCTGCTCCCGTATCTGCTCGGATATCAGCTTCCATTGCTCTCTGGATGCGCGTATCATCGCGGCATCCATAATCTTGTCATCCTGGACCACTCTGGAGAACCATTGAACCGCCTCCTGAAACTGGCCCAGCCTGCGATGGATCTCCCCGATCAGATACAGCAACCTAGCATCATTAGCCCCTACCCCTTCCAGCTCAAACACTCGGATATAGGATTCCAGGCTATAACTCAAAAACCGCTTCTCTTGATCCTCGTTACCCTGATATCGGTACAGCCAAGCGATATGATGCAGCAGGCTGGCCACAATGCGATCCCGCTCCCCGATCACTTGCGCGCAGAGGAGAGCCAGCTTGTACGACTCCAGAGCATCCTCCAGATTGCGGGACCCGCCCATTTCCCTCTTCTCCCAGCGGCATCCGACTTGCTCGTAAAAGAGCGACTTCTGCCGTTCGTTCAATTTCAGGGTCGAGTTTTCCGTGGAGGCAAAACCGCATTCAGGACAGATCCGCACTACGTAAAAATCGGGATTCTCCGATTTATAATAAGCGCAAAAATCCGTATCTGTACGGTATGCCTTTTTAAAGCTGGGTCTCACCCTGGATGTTACATATTCATGCTCACAGTGCGCACAAATTACCTTGATGGAATACAAGGGTTCCAATTTCACGCCATTCGCCATCCCTTCATTCGCCTCTAATTCCTGTTTAGATGTAGGTCTATGGCACTAAGGAGTATTCACGAAATGGTGGGCGGGGCCGGACAGACGCTGCAGCACAAAATCACGTAATTCATCCTCCACGCCAATTTCGATTAGGGCTCCTGCCATGCAGCCAAGCCATTCTTCGGCATGACGATCCGTAATCGGGAATTTCATGTGCCTGGCCCGCATCATCGGATGTCCGAATGCTTCCGAGAACAAGGCAGGCCCTCCAAAAAACTGGCTCAAGAACATATATTGCTTCTCCATCACCGGCATAATATCTTCCGGAAACAATGGGGAAAGCAGCTCATTTTGCTGCACTCTCGGATAAAACGCTTCGACGAGCGAACGTACACCCTCGGCACCCCCGAGGTTATCATAGATGCTTAAGTTCGGATTCATATCCGCTAATCTCCCATCTGTTTTTATGATTCGCTTTTGATTGGATGTACCTATCCATTATAGCAAAAAACAACAAAAAAAGGCGCTAAGCAAGGGTTAGCACCTTTTAGAACTTATTAATAACTGCGCCAGTCCTCTTCACTCTGGACGAGAGAAGCACGTATAACATAAACGAAGGCGCATACTAGGATACCTGCGACTATGCTCATGATCATCACTCCATCCAAACATAATACGAAAGATGTGCTTTGATGTTTTTTATTATAGCACAATATCCCCGAAAATAAAGCACAAATGTAACCGCTTTCTCATGTTTTTTATACTGTTTGTCCTATAACCTGCATAGATTTTTAACAACGGACCTATATTTCTATCATTCACATCGATGCCAGGGGGCGTATTCCTTATTATGACCATGAAAAAAATGGGCTGGCTCATGCTCGTGGCGGCACTGCTCAGCGTAATTGTCCTAATGGCTTTATTTCCCGAAGCGGCGCTTCAATCCGCACTCCGTGGCCTGTCGATATGGTGGGACGTGCTGTTCCCTTCCCTGTTCCCGTTTTTTGTTATTTCAGAGGTGCTGCTGGGGTTTGGCGTGGTGCACCTGATTGGCACCCTCCTGGATCCTTTAATGAGACCGTTGTTTCGTATTCCGGGCGCAGGAGGATTCGTTGCAGCAATGGGATATGTTTCAGGATACCCGGTCGGTGCCAAATTAACCGCCAAGCTTTGGGAACAAAAAATGGTAAACCGGGAGGAAGGTGAGCGGCTTGTTGCTTTCACCACCTCTTCTGACCCTATATTTTTAATTGGAGCGGTCTCCATCGGCTTCTTTCATGACCCCAAGATCGGTTTGATCCTTGCCTTGTCCCATTATGGCGGAGGTTTCCTGGTGGGGTTGATTATGCGATTTCATGGCAGACATGAATCCAAAACAATAACCGACTCACTTCGTCTGTCCCAGGCTAAGACAAGCAGGCTCAGGTCTGCCCTGCATGCCATGCATGCTGCGCGCGAGCAGGATGGCCGGGACCTCGGCACCTTGTTAAGACAAGCGATACAGTCATCGCTTCAGCTTATTATCGTTGTCGGCGGGCTCGTCGTTTTCTTCTCCGTGTTTCTTGAACTCTGGACCCGCGCCGGTGTCATGCCTGCGCTAACCGAGGTTATCAGTTTGCTGTTATCTCTGGTTGGGATGCCTGAATCCTTATCCACTGCCATCGTAGGCGGATTGTTTGAGGTCACACTCGGTGCTCGATATGCCGGCGAAGCGGGAGCTGCAATTCCATTGCCATACAAAGCGGCCGCGGCTGCCTTTATATTGTCATGGGGCGGTTTGTCCGTTCATGCCCAGATCATCAGCATCCTGAACTCTACCAACCTCAGATATTTCCCTTTTGTCATTGCAAGACTGATTCATGGTGTGATTGCCGCAATCGCTGTATTGCTGCTCTGGAGAAGTGTCATGGGATCTTCGATACCGACTATGGCGCTGCCGGCTGTTTCGGATTCCGCCCTAAACGGGTATACCCATATTATGGCGGCTTTCTGCATCCTGCTCGGTTTCCTGATTGCGGTTGCGTTGTTTATTCAGATCATTCGAGAACTGCAGCAGAAAATCCGCAAATTCCCAAGGTGAACATTGTGTTCTTCTCCAAGATTGATTATCATCTTTATATAACCTTACAAAGGAGCTTATCAACTTGAGATATTATGTTCTGGACCGCGGTGACCCATTGTCTGTCGAGCTGACCCAGCAGTTTCACAAGCTGGCGGAACAGCGGGGGTTTGTGCTGGATGCAGAATCTCCGGAGATTGTGGTCTCGATCGGCGGAGACGGTACGATGCTGCATGCTTTCCATACTTTTATTGACCGTATTCCTGACCTCGCTTTTGTCGGTGTCCACACGGGCCACTTGGGATTCTATGCTGATTGGAAGGCCGATGAACTGACAGAGCTAATTGATCATATGAGCGGAGAAGGCGAACACGGCAACGTGAAGCCGCGCCTCGTCAAGTACCCCCTGGTTCAACTGGAAATTCATAAAAAATCAGGAACGTCCTCTTACATTGCCTTAAACGAATTTACGCTTAAAGGCGTTGACGGTACCGTTGTCGCGCAGATTGACATCAACGATGTAACCTTTGAAATGTTCCGAGGAGACGGGATCTGCGTGTCTACGCCGTCCGGAAGCACGGCCTATAACAAAAGTGTCGGCGGAGCGATGGTGCATCCTTCCATCGATGCTCTGCAAATCGCGGAAATCGCCTCGATTAACAATCGAATTTTCCGTACACTGGGCTCACCGCTGCTTCTGCCCAAGCATCATCACTGTGATATATTCTCGCGTAAAGAACAGCGTCTGCTGCTTACGATCGATCATGTGAATATCTCGATTGACGACCTCGTATCCGTCCGCTGTCAAGTGGCGGAACAGCAGGTCAGTTTTGCACGCTATCGGCCGTTCCCGTTCTGGAATCGTGTCCGTGATGCATTTCTTGGCTAATACTTTCCGATATCGAATAAAAGAAGAACGGCCACCTGTCTTAGAGGTGGCCGTTCTTCTTTTATTGCGGTTGTTCAGCCGGGGGATTAGGCTCCTTGGAAGGCTTTGCTTCCTTCTCCTTGGATTCCTTAGGATCAGGCGGCTCGCGTCTGGATTCCTTGGCTTCACGCCGCTCGCGTTGGTCCTTGTGCTCCTTGCCCGGTTTAGGTCCCTCCTGCGGGGTCTCCTTGCTTCCCTTCACTTCCCCCTCACCCTTGGTTTCCTTGGGGGGTGTTTCACGAATCTCCACAGGTTCTTTGGAATTGGCGTGCTCTTTGCTATCCTTCTGCTCCTTCGTTTTCTGAAGCACAAAGTGAGCACAGCCAAAATTGCAGTATTCGTTAATGTAATCGGACATGCTGGAGAAGGTAGAATCCTTGGCAGCTTTAGGATGATTATCCCGATAGAAACCTTTAAGCCGAAGCTGATTGTAACCCCAGTCTCCCACGATGTAGTCATAACGGTCCAGCACCTCGCTGTACCGCTCCCGGAAAGCTTCCAGATTCCAGCCGTTTCGATGGTCCTTTAACACTTCATAACTTTTGTTTCCGATAACGATCATTGAAAGCTTCCCCTGCCTTTCCAAAGGTTAAGACTGCACGGTCTCTTCCTTGTTGCGCTCTGCAGATTTCACTTGCTCGTGTGCATGGTAGGAGCTGCGCACCAGAGGACCGGATTCCACGTGACTGAATCCGCGCTTCATTCCCTCTTCCTTTAGAATCGCAAACTCTTCCGGCGTATAGTATTTTTCCACATTCAGATGCTTCGGCGAAGGCTGCAAATATTGGCCGATCGTCATGATATCGCAACCCACCGAACGCAAGTCGTCCATCGCTTCCAGAATCTCATGCCATTGTTCGCCGACACCCAGCATAATGCTGGATTTGGTCGGAATATCGGGCTGCATCGCCTTGGCATTCTTCAGCAATTGCAGCGAACGGGTGTACTTGGCTTTGGCGCGTACCCGATCCGACATTCGCTCCACCGTCTCAATGTTATGGTTCAGAATGTCCGGCTTCACATCCATTACGATCTTAAGCGCTTCTTCGCTCCCCATAAAATCCGGAATCAACACTTCCACCGAGCATAGCGGCAGACGTCTGCGAATGGCTTTAACCGTTTCAGCGAATATGTAAGCCCCGCCATCTTTCAGATCATCCCGTGCTACGCTTGTTACTACGCAGTGACGCAGGTTCATCTGTTCCGCCGCTTCCGCTACGCGTTCCGGTTCCTGAAGATCCAGTTCCGTTGGAAGTCCCGTATTAACAGCGCAGAATCGGCAGGCCCGGGTACAAATATCACCCAGGATCATGAAGGTTGCCGTACGGTTAGCCCAGCATTCATAAATATTCGGACAGCGAGCCTCTTCACACACCGTGTGTAGTGTCTTGGATCGCATCATGCTTTTGATTTCTTTATAATTATCGCCAGTAGTCAGCTTGATTCGAATCCAGTCAGGTTTTGGCTGTTTGGTTTTAGACAAAGAAAAAACCTTCTTTCGAATTTATTGATGTAACTCAAGACATACCCCATCGTTTGCTGTCCCATATTATATCATGAAAACCATCATATTACTTGTTTCGCATCGATATGAGATTGATCTAGTTGCGGCATGGATAAAAATCCTTGTTTCGATTCACCCTACAGTGTAGGCATAACTGTCCGTCCTTAATTATGACAATCCAAAAGGAGGAGAAGGACACATTGAGGATTTTTCAACCATTGAGAGCAAGCAGCATCATGATTCGCTGCACGGCTGCAGCTGTGGCTGCCTTGACAGCGGCCTGCTGCATGTGCGGGCCTGTGTCCGCATCCGCCTCTATTGCGACCAGCACGGCAGACGATACGGTGAAAACAACGGATGCTAAAGCCATATTTGAAGACCGGAAGTCGTTATACGATGAGATTTCCACCGTTACCCAAATTCCCTGGTATCGCCTGGCTGCCATTGACCAGTATGAACGAACACTGACTAGAGTCCACCCCAAGGATCGCAAACATCCGGACCGGACGCTCGGAATCTTCATCCCCTCCACAAGATGGGCCGGCGCGTTAAATCCCAATCAGGAAGATGTAAATCCAACGTCGATCAGCGTGTTTTCCGGCATCGGGCTGGATGGTGACGGGGATGGCAAGGCAGATCGGAATAATGATACCGACCTGCTATATACCGTTGCAGCGAGACTTTCCCCCTACGGGCATGCTGCTGATGATTTCAGCATCGGGCTCTGGTCATACTACCAGAACACGCGGGCGGTTCAGCGCGTCATGCAATACGCCAAATTGTACGAGACCTTTGGGAAGCTGGACTTGTTCGACCATGCATTTCCTCTTCCGGTCAAAAGCAACTATTCATACCGAAGCACCTTTGGCATGGGACGCAATTGGGGAGGAAGAAGGGTTCATGAAGGAACGGACTTATTTGCCAGTTATGGAGTCCCTGTCCGGAGTACGTGTTACGGCATCGTTGAAATCAAGGGCTGGAATAAATATGGCGGGTGGCGTATCGGCATCCGTGATTTGAACAATCATTACCACTATTACGCCCATCTGCAAGGCTTTGACAAAGGGATCTCCCTCGGGGACGTCGTTACGCCGGGTCAAACCCTTGGCTGGGTTGGCAGCTCCGGTTACGGCAAGCCGGGAACCCAGGGCAAATTCCCTCCACACCTCCATTACGGCATCTACCGGGATACCGGATTAAACGAATGGGCTTTCGATCCTTACCCGCTGCTGAAGCATTGGGAAACGGAAGAAAAACGCTCGAAGAAAAAAACGCGCTCCTAAGTTCAACCCAGGGGGCGCGTTTTCTCCGTTAAGGACATACATAAATAGCAACTGAATCATGGTGCGGCTTCCATACGATAGTGCCAAAAGTGAAATTAAACAGCACTTAGCCGCCGGTGTTGTTTCCCCCCGTTTGCCCGGATAAGTCCGCTCCGCCAGGTGAAGGTTCCAGAGGTGTCGTTGTTCCGTCTGCAGGTTGGTGCGGCGTTGTTGCAGGCGGGGCTTCCTGCTCCGAATGATGGCTGTTCTCATTCGTAACGGGCGGCGGTATCGCTATGCTTGGCGCGCTTGCCTTGTTCTCGCCGACGGCCTTTCCTTGACCGTCATAATAATACATCGGCACATCGCCGACCACGAGCAGATAAGAGATGGGAATATCGGTTTCCACAATCTGCGGCTCCATGTCAAAAGGAACAACAACCGCTACCTCCGTTACAATGTGGACAAATACCTCAACCAAAATCATGTTGATGCCCGCACCCTGCTGTCTTGTATCCAGTTGAACCTTTACCGCTCCCTGCGGTTCGATCTTCAATGGAATTTGTGGACCGAATGACGCGATGATCGGGCTTTTTAGCACCTGTCCCAGCGGAATTTGCTCTTTGCGCTTATGGATTTCGTCCAGCGTGCTCTGCACGACCTGCGTCGTATGGGATGTGATTTTCAAATGCTCGGCATAATTCAGCATGAATCCCGTCACTTTGCCGGAGCTATCCGTTTTCCAATTGACCAGATTATCAAAATCCTTACCCTGCGTCACCTGAGAGGTGATGGCTTTATTAATGGCTTCAGTGGCAATCTGTTTTACCCTGATTTGGGCTAAATGCATGATCGGCGGCCGCAGATTCTGCTCAATATACATAAAAAATTCAACGATCCCAAACACAAGGAGCAGAGCGCCGATCAGCCACCATTTTTTCACGCTGCGCCGTTTGGCAGCCTGAGGACGCCCCCGATGCTGTGGTACGGGCCGAAAACCTCTCCGCGGTGGTCTATAAGCTCTCCTTGGTTTGGGCCATGACAGGGACGGAAAGGATAAACGTCTGCTTCCCCATCTCTTTCGTCTCATGCTTGGTCCCCCCTATTTACGCCCCGAGGAGCATGTTTACCATGGCAAGCTCTCCTGTATAGAGGGTATGCGGACAAACAGCAAAAAAGAAGAGCAAGGATGGGTAATCCTCACTCTTCTCCCTTATAGATTCTCATTTTCAAGAAAGACTGCACCAAGAATCTACTTGTCGTTCTTCGGATTGTCTTCTTGATCTTCCACATAATACTTCAGCATCGACAGTTTATTCTCCCAGAACCGGTCGAAATAAGCGAGCCAATCCTTTAATTCCTTAAGCGGCTCAACATCCAGCCGATAGCGGGTTTCGCGTCCAACCTTGCGGTCCTGCACAAGTCCCGCTTCCTCCAGAATTCGGAGATGCTTGGAGACGGCGGTTCGAGTCATGGAGAAGTGCCCTGTAATTTCTTTAACCGGCATTTCCTTATCACTTAACAAGCCTAGCAGCTTACGGCGTGTCGGATCCGCGATCGCTTGATAAACATCATGCTTCGGAGCAGGCTGCGACATGGATTAGGCCTCGACGTATCCCGCAAGCTTCTGAACAATGCCTGCCCAGCCGTTGTCCATACGGCCTCGTACGATATCGTGAGCTTCCCCGAACTCGGTCACTTGATCCGCTGTCCATCCGCCGTGAATGAGCGTGAATTCCGTATGATCTCCCTGCTGTACCAGTTCGAACGTAACATTCCAATCCTTGCCCCAGTTAAAAGATAAACGGTTAGGCTCGTCAATAAGCGTGACCTTGCATGGTGAATTCCCGAAAGGGCCTGCATTCAATTGAAACTCAAAGCCTTCCACCGGTTCAAAATTGTTGGGCATGAACCAAGCCGAAATCCCTTCAGCCGTAGCCACGGCTTTCCACACCTTCTCAATAGGCGCTTTCAGCACAAGCGTATGACGAATATCCGGCAGCTTTCCGTTTGATACGTTGTCCATATTTGATTAATCCCTCGCTTAGGTTTAAAATTATGAAACCATTTGGTTTCCCTTCATGCATTATAGGACACCAAATGGTTTTATGTCAAATACCAATATTCACCTTTTTATCCATTCAACACACCCTAAGGTCCAGCTTTCGTAACCAGGCATTCCAGGCCATCCATGCATCTTGTCAGCATCTCATGACTTAAACTCGCTAGGGCTGAGCCGGGTAGGTCTTGTTCAAGAAGGCGATCGATTCGCGAATTAGCTGCTTCAGGACTTCCCTATCAATGTCCGCCACTTTATTAATGTAGACGCAGCCTTTCCCGGCCGTATGTTTACCGAAACTCGTCAATAGCTCCTCCCGCTTCTCATCGCCCGGCGCAAAATACAGGCTGATTTTCGCTTTGCGCGGCGAGAAACCCACAAACGGGGCATCTCCTTCGTGTCCGGAAGCGTAGCGGTAATGGTAGGAGCCGAAGCCGATGATGCTGGGTCCCCACATCTTAGCCGGAAAACCGCTCGTCTCCTCAAAAACCTCCAACAAACGATAAGCATCCTCCCGTTTTTTCGGCGAATCCACTTGCTCTATAAACTCCACCACGCTGTGATCGGTTTCTTTGGTTTTTTGCTCGTACATTGGGATTTACTCCTTTCAAACATACCCATTATTGTTTCCAGCCCAGACAAAAATAAAAAAACGTCATCGACGTACTTTCATAGAAGGCAGACCGCATTTCGCGGAAGTTTTTCTTGCGAGATAAGGAGGGTAAGCCTCTGAAGTTTATGCTTTCTTATCTCTTATATAAAAAAAGCCGGATATGATTAGCCATTGCTTTCTAATCACTTCCAGCCTTGTCGAGCCGTCCTGTCTTTATTGGCCAGGGTACTCTCTTTGCCGTAAAGCCTCGTACATCAATACCGACGCCGCCATAGCCGCGTTCAACGATTCGGCTTTCCCCGGCATGGGAATACGGATCGCATCGTCCACGAGTTCCGCGACCTCAGGTGAGACCCCCCGCCCTTCGCTACCAATCACGATCCAGCTTGTCCCTTTGAAATCATACTCAAAGCAGGAACGTTTCCCTTCCAGCATGGTGGTGACCAATCTGGCACCTCGTTCCCTGGCTTCCGGCAAAATGCTCAGCAGATCGCCCTCCAGCACCGGTAGATGAAACAGGGAACCCATGGTAGAACGCAGCGTCTTAGGGTTATACAAATCCGCGCAGCCGCGTCCCAGAACCACGCCAGCAGCTCCTACGGCATCAGCGCTTCGTATGATGGTTCCCACATTCCCTGGGTCCTGAAGACCGTCCAGAACGACAACCAAACCGTTCTCGCGCAGGATCAGGTCCTGCCATTGACGTGCTTCTTTGCGGACCACGGCAAACACCTGCTGCGGTGACGGCGTATCGCTGACCTTCGAGATGACGGCATGGGATACACCGATCCATTCGGCACCTTGTCCTGTATCCGATATAAAACGAAGTTCTTGGGGAATGCCCTTCTCGACATCATAAGCGACGCACTCGATGTCCGCCCCGGATGACAGTGCTTCCTGCACGAGATGAATACCTTCCACCACATACTTGTTCTGCTTGTCTCGATGTTTCTTCTCCTGCAGCTGTGCCCAGCCCTTCACTCTGGCATTCTGAGGCGATAGTATCTCCATGGTTAATCCATCCGTTCTTTACTTATATACAAAACCGAGTCCAGCTCAACCAGCATACCCGCTAGTGGACAGCCTTACTTCGGATAAGCAAGCTCCAGCTTCGTTAAGTCATTCTTGTGTCCCACAATAACGAGAATATCGCCTTCCTCAATCCGGTCATCCGGACTTGGCGAAATGTTCATGTCCGCATCACTTCGAATCGCCATGACATTGCAGCCGAATCGTGCCCGAATGTCCAGCTCTATCAGATTGTGACCAACCAGATCTCCTGTAGCAAGCATCTCCATAATGCTGTAGTCGTCCGACAAATCGATATAGTCCAAAATATTTGGTGACACCAGATGGTGGGCAACCCGAAGCCCCATGTCCCGCTCAGGGAAAATCACCTTATCCGCACCGATTTTGTTCAGCACTTTTCCGTGCAGCTCATTCTTCGCTTTCACGATAATGGCCGGTACGCCAAGATCCTTCAATATCAGCGTAGTCAAAATACTGGATTGAATATCTTCTCCGATCGCTACGACAACCACATCGAAATTCCGTATGCCCAGCGCCCGAAGCGCCTCTTCATCGGTTGAATCCGCCGATACGGCATGCGTGACCATACTTGCGATTTCTTGAATGCGCTGTTCGCTCGCGTCTACGGCTAATACATCAAATCCCATGCTGCTCAATTCCTTGGCAACACTCGTGCCAAAACGCCCCATACCGATTACTGCGTACTGCTTCTTAGCCATTTATATATCCCCCCACGAGCCTAGGTCATCCATAATCATCATGATAATAGTATATCATACTGTCCCGAATACTTGAATGTAACTGCCCTGGAACGGGCACATTACACAATGACCCTTTCATAACAAGGAGGAACATGTCCATGTCCATATTGTTAGATCTAAGGCAGGCCGTCATTCATAAAGTCCACAATCAGGACGAAGAAGAGCTGCGCTCCATGATCGAGGGTTCCGTTGACGGGCCTGAAGCTGCCCTGCCGGGACTCGGTGTAATGTTTGAAATGATGTGGAAAGACATGGATGCTTCCCAGCAGAACAGCCTTGTCTCTTCCCTCCATGATCATTTGAAAACCGTTACGCCTGGCAACCTTCAAGGATAAGCCCATGGTCAACAAACAAGAACAATCCCCCAAGCTGTGAAGCTGGGGGATTGTTCTTTACATTGCATATTTATAACATCGCTTACGGAGCGGTCTCAAGAAACTGGGCGGTTGGATTCTTATCGATGGCGGTTCTCATCGCGTACTCATTTTCGAACAAGACAACGTAGTTATCCTTCTTGTCTTTGACCAGCGTTGAGTTAATCCGGAACTTGGACGGATCAATATTGTCATCCACGATCCAGCGAGCGAACTGATACGGCATCCGTTGAAGCTGGACATCAACGCCGTATTCCCCCTTCATCCGGTACTCGAAGACCTCGAACTGGAGCTGCCCGACAACCCCGAGAATGGTCTCGTCGAAACTCACGGTGCGGAATACCTGAATGGTACCCTCTTCCGTCAGCTGATCAATCCCTTTCTGATATTGCTTATGCTTCAGCGCATTCTTCACCGTTACTTTGGCGAAGATTTCCGGTGAGAACGTTGGAAGCTCATCGAATACAACTTCACGTCCCTGACTAAGCGAGTCCCCGATCCGGAAAATGCCCGGGTCAAACAGACCGATAATATCACCAGGATATGCCTCCTGCACAATATCTCGATCCTGCGCCAAAAACTGCTGCGGCTGCGCCAGCTTGATTTCCTTGCCTACCCGAACATGCTTCACGCTCATACCGCGTTCGAACTTGCCCGATACGATCCGCAGGAAAGCAATACGATCCCGGTGAGCCGGATTCATATTGGCTTGAATCTTAAATACGTATCCGGAGAACTTCTCATCGGTTGGCTCCACCACACCGTCCGTGCTGCGGCGCGGCTCCGGCTTCGGCGCAAGCTGAAGAAAGTTTTCCAGGAAAGTCTGGACGCCGAAATTGTTAATCGCACTTCCGAAGAATACAGGTGTTAACTGACCCTGCATGACTTTCTCCAGATCGAATGGGTCTCCGGCAACATCCAGCAGCTCGAGGTCTTGACATAACTGATCATGCAGGTAATCACCTGCCATCTCCCGAATAATCGGATCCTCATAGCCTTCGACCTTCTGAACCTGAATCGTGGAATGGTCGTCGCCTTGGAACAATTCCACCTGATTCTTGACCCGGTCGTACACGCCGCACAGGTCACGCCCGGAGCCGATCGGCCAATTCATCGGTACGGAGCGGATGCCGAGAACCTGCTCAAGCTCCTCCATCAGATCGAACGGGCTGCGCCCTTCGCGGTCGAGTTTGTTGATAAAGGTAAAGATCGGAATGCCCCGCTTCGCACACACCTGGAATAATTTAATCGTCTGAGCCTCGACCCCTTTGGCTACGTCAATCAACATGACGGCGCTGTCAGCGGCCGTCAGCGTACGATACGTATCCTCACTGAAGTCTTGGTGACCCGGCGTATCCAATATATTAATCCGATGCCCTAAATAATCAAATTGCATAACAGACGAGGTAACCGAGATCCCCCGCTGCTTCTCAATCTCCATCCAGTCACTCGTTGCATGCTTGCTCGCTTTACGAGCTTTAACCGATCCAGCCAGACGAATGGCGCCCCCGAACAAGAGCAGCTTCTCGGTCAGTGTTGTTTTACCGGCGTCAGGGTGGGAAATAATCGCAAACGTGCGGCGCTTATCCACTTCCTGCTGCAGTTCATCTATTAGCTTTGCCATTTCACTTATCCCTTCGTAACTAAAGTCATGTATATCATTGTACCACAATTCATACGCAAATCATCCCCATGCGCCCTGCGCATGAGGATGATTTTTAACACGTAAATTATAGAAAATGATCTTAGTTTTTCAACCACACCACATTATCCTCGAGCTGACCGTTAACCGGCCACCAGTGGAATCCGTCTTCCTTCAACAGCTCATCTGCTTTGACAGGTCCCCACGAGCCCGCAGGATACGATTCCAGCTCGCCCTGGTTCTCTCTCCATGCACTGGCGATACGATCCACGAAGGACCATGCCGAAGCCACTTCGTCCCAGCGCGTAAAGTAAGTGGAGTCTCCACGAGCCGCGTCATGCAATAGACGCTCATACGCTTCAGGAGAGTTAATGCCCACGATGCAGCTTTGGCAGAAGTCCATCGCTACAGGAGCGATCTCGGATTCGGATCCCGGCTTTTTCGCATTTATCTTCACGTAAATGCCTTCCATCGGATTCACGCGGATGACGAGCAGGTTAGGTTCCAGGGAATGCTTTTGTCCCAAGTAAACGTTGGTTGGCATCCGTTTGAACTCGACAACCACCTCGGTTGTCTTAACCGGCAGACGTTTGCCCGTGCGGATATAGAACGGTACGCCCGCCCAGCGGAAGTTGTCCACGAATACTCTGGCCGCAAAATAGGTTTCCGTATTGGATTCCGGATTCACTTTGTCCTCTTCACGGTAAGCCGGCAGATCTTTACCGCCCGCCGAACCGTTCGTATACTGACCGCGAACCACGTTGTTCTTCACTTCTTCATGTGTGGCATACGGACGCAAGGAACGAAGCACTTTTACCTTCTCGTCGCGGATATCCTCTGCGAGCAATCGGCTAGGCGGCTCCATCGCAATCATGGTCAGCAGCTGCAGCATATGGTTTTGGCCCATATCCCTTAGAGCCCCGGCATGATCATAGTATCCGCCGCGCTCCTCGACACCAACCGTTTCACCAAGCGTAATTTGGATGTTGGCGATATGCTTGTTGTTCCAAAGCGGCTCAAAGAAAGCATTCGCAAAACGCATAACCTCGATGTTCTGTACCATTTCTTTACCAAGATAATGGTCAATCCGGTAGATCTCTTCTTCCTTGAACACTTTACGGATCTCTTCGTTCAGCTTGGCAGCCGACTCCAGATCGTAACCGAACGGCTTCTCGATCACAAGACGGTTCCAGCCTTCTCCGTCAAGCATACCGCCCTTCATCAGGTTAAACGATACGCTGCCGAACAATTCCGGTGCAAGCGCCAGATAAAATAGGCGGTTACCCGGTATATTAAATTTCGTTTCCAATTGCTCCGTTTGTTCACGAAGCTCACGGAAACCGTCAATATTGTTAATATCTAAAGATTTATATTCAAAATGCTGTGCAAATGCATTCCATTCACTATCCTGTTCCGAACTATATCGGCAGAATTCCTGAATCGAACGATACACGTCCTCCCGAAACTCTTCCTGGGTGCGCGGACGCCGCGCCACGCCGATTACCGCAAAATCCTCATCCAGTTTTCCTTCACGATAAAGACTGTAGATCGCCGGAAACAACTTACGTCTTGCCAAATCACCAGTCGCTCCAAAGATGAAAAATACAGCTCCCGGTGTCTTCATTGTATCTAGATTTTGATTTTCAGCCATGGCTCCTCATTCTTTCTATGAATTATAGTGTATTTTTATGCATCGGCACTTAACTCGATGTGATGACATTTTAGCATATTCATTTCAAGTATGCTATCTCAATCCGCATTTTTTCATCGGAGTTTCAGAAATCATTTTCAATATTCTATTGTAATGACGGGAAATCCGATCGTTATTCTACTACTTTTCTTCATCGAATCTTCATGCACTGCGATCTGCATATGAATCGGCGTGTCGCCACTTATCACAGAAGCATGCAGTGAAGGAGCCTCATATGAACGGCTTCGTGTGTTGTCATCAGCATAATCCTCAACGGAGCGAAGCGGGAACTTTTGGGCTACATTCTCTTCTACCTGAGCCATCGTCCCATCAACGCTTGCGGTTTCCGATGCATACCCTTGAATGGACGCATTCCATGTGTTCGGTATGCCTGCTTGCTTCATCATCTCTTGAATCTGCTGCTGTAAGGCGATCATTTCCCGGGTCTGCCCAGCCGCTTCTCCGACAAGCATAGCTCTGACATAACTATGGCCCGCCTTCGTGAGGGCCCAATCCAGATGGACGGATACACCGGAGAGCACGCCTTCTGCTTGGAACACTTCATTTCCCTGAAGCGGGGACGTCGTAATCCCCGAGAGCCCCATGGTACGAGCCAGCTGCTCAGCTGCTGTCTTAGCTTGATCTTCTGGTATGGAATTTATCATTTCACCTTGAATTTTTACCGTGAGCATGGCCGAAGCCTCCATATGCTCTTGCCCAAGCGCTGCCAGAAGCGTTAAATCGCTATCTGCAGCTACCCCGGCTCCAGCTGTTTCATCGACACCTTTTTCTCCCGTTCCATTTGAAACTGAAGTTGACGCTTCTATCGCGTGCGGAACCGATTCGTTTCGTTTGCTTTCCGTTGTTCCCGCAAAACCCGCCATCATGCCTGCTGCCCCGCACAGCAACAACATCATCACAACGATCTGTAAACGCATCTTCCGCATGGTCAGTCACGCCTCCCCGTTCGAATCTATCAATCTAGTAAAAAGGATGGCCTCGTTACCGCAGATTTATACCTCGCTTGTTAAAAAGAGCCTTCACCGGGCTTTATGTAAACATTCTTGCTTCCCCGTCCCTAAATAAAAAAAGCTCCCGATCCGGGAGTCTTTAAGCCTGCCTCTCATGGTTACATGGATATGTTTATAACTCACGCATCGCATCATGGATCTTCTTTTGTACCACGCTCAACGTCTCAGCATCTTGGATCTGTTTATGTCGCGATCATCGCATAAAAAAGAGCCGGCATTCCTTACTCAGCCAGCCCATTTTTATAAGCGTAGATGGCAGCCTGGGTTCGATCCTCTACCCCCAGCTTGCCTAAAATATTCGTTACATGAAACTTCACGGTTTTGATGCCGATAATCAAATCATCGGCAATATCCTGATTCGACTTGCCTTGCGCCACCAGTCGGAGCACTTCCATTTCCCGGTCCGTAAGGTCGTTATGCGCCGGTGCTTCATTTTGCGGATGCCGGAATCGATTCATCATCTTGGAGGCAACCTGCGACTCCAGCACCGACTGCCCGCGTGCGGCTGCACGTATAGCATCAGCTACTTCAGAAGCACGGGATGTCTTCAATAAATAACTGAACGCACCTGCTTCAATAACCGGATACATCTTCTCATCGTCCAGATAGCTGGTCAGTACAATGACCTTAAGATTCGGAAACTGATTCATCAATTGGCGCGTCGTCTCGATTCCATCCATCCCGTCCATCACCAAGTCCATCAGCACCACATCAGGATGATATTCCTGCGCTAAGCGTATCCCTTCCTCGCCGCTGCCCGCTTCACCAACCACCTCGATGCCGTCCTCTGTACCAAGCACAGCCGCTAAACCGATCCGGACCATCTCATGATCATCCACCAGCAGCACCTTAATCGGCGTTTCCATCTCCATCCCCCCGTTTACGTTCATCATTTATGAGTGGCACAACGATCTCAATTCGAGTCCCTTTACCCGGTGCTGTTATGAATTGTACCGAGCCCCCGATCTCCGTCACCCGTTCCTGCATCGTCGATAGACCGTAGGAAGTCTGTTTCTTATCGTCCAGTTCAAACCCGATTCCATCATCACGCAGCATCACCCGAACAGTGTTCTGCCTGCGATGAATACGGATGTCCATCTTCTCCGCTTTGGAGTGCCGAAGCGTATTTGACATCGCCTCCTGAATGATACGGAACAGATGATTTTCGATCCCTTTAAGCAAATGTATGTCATCGTCCATTTCAAACGTAATTTCCATAGGTACTTTAATCCGCAATTCCTTGATCAGATCCTTCAGCCCTTGCTCCAGTGCTTTCCCTTCGAGATAAACCGGCCGCAGATGAAGAAGAAGCGCCCTCATCTCGGACTGGGCCACAGCCGACATTTCCTCGATCAGAGCCACCTGGCGCTGCGCTTTGTCAAAATCCTTATCCAGCGTCCTGCCCACAGCGGTTGCCGTCATCGAGATGGCAAACAGCTGCTGAGAAACCGCATCATGGAGCTCGCGCGCCAGACGCTGCCTCTCTTCCACAATTGCTGTTACCCTGGCCTGCTCGGCAAGCTGGGCATTGTTCGTTGATAACCGCTGCAGGGAAGACACTTGATCCTCCCAGCGTTTGCTGATCTTCACCAGCTGTTCTCCAAGCCGGCCCACTTCGTCTTCACCGATGTCCGGCATCACATCCGTAAGGCTGCCTTTTTCCCAGTTTACCAGCGTTTCCCTCACGAGATCGACCCTCCGTTTTACCCGGTATCCCTGGAAGAAGCCATAGATTGCTCCCAGCCCAATCGGCAGCAATACCAGGGTAATGCCGGCTTCGATCCGGTTCTTCCACGTCTCAAACGGTTGAAGATAACCATATGTATATAATAAATATAGGACAACCAGCATGACAACCAATCCCAGAAGGGTCCCCTCACGCATACTTCGGGTAATCATATTTGCTTTCTTTTCCGTTTCCACGGGGCAACCCTCCTGAATGGTTTACACAAAACATACGTTGATTATGTCATTCTTATATTCAAATCTCCGCCCAAATAAGAAACAATAAATTTCACTTTATATTCACTGGTCTCATAATTGGGTGATTGATACCGCACGCGGTTTAATATGCCGGTTTCCTTCCGGTCGTCCATATGAATCGAGCCAAACAGGATCGATGCTTCGATCTCCACTCCATAATAGTCCGGGATCATCAGATCAATATCCCCCAGTATCCCATGGAACATAAGGACCGTTTGGCGTTCCTCCGGAAGCGCCAGGGATAGATCCACATCCGCCTCTCCAAGCACATGCCACACACTCAGACTGCGCATCACCCACGGAGCCCGGTCCCAATCAAAGTTGGACATAAAGTTCTGCTTCTGAATGTACTTTGTCGTCGTATGGGCTCGCTTCGACTTGCCATAAAAAATACCCAGTGATATCAAGCTGATGCCGATAATCAACATGAGATGCTCCAGCAGCAGCAGTACGGCACCTACTCCGAGCAGAATGTATCCCTTCTTCAAATGGCCTTGTCTGACCTGAAGGACACCTGCGAACATGAGTATCAGGGCGACAATGGTGAAGAAACCAAGCCATCGGCCGAAAAGCATAATAATACCCAAGCTGATTAAACCAACTGCTATCCAGCGGTTTCTGTCCATGTCGCACCTCCTTGATGACCAAGATATAAGCTCGGAAAAGCCATATCAGTGAGACGTTCCCCACTGTATGGCTTTGCCTGTACTATACGACAATCTCATTCGTATAGCATATCATATGAACATGGTGTTCGAATACGGTTTAATCTTATTTTGCTGACTTGCTAGAGGAATTACTCGGACTTCGAAGAATTCCCCATTTTGTTTTTCAAAGCTTGCAGTTGCTCATCCACCTTCAATTGCTTCTCAGCATCTACGGGGCTTGTGTATACTGCGTTGTTAGGACGGTATGGGGCACGAAGCACATCCGCTTCTGCTTCCATTTGCATAATTTTTTCCTCCATGCGGTGGAAGCCCATCGACGCACTGCCGCTTTCGATCGTGTTCAGGCTGCTCACTTGAGACATTTGCTTCTTCGCTTTAGCCATTTGAGCACGGGCTACGAGCTCATTACGCTTGTTGCGCATTTTGTAGAACTCGTCTTTCATTTCATGCAGCTGAGCTACAAGCTCTTTCGCTTGAGCCTCGGATTGCAGGTGCAATTCCACGTACTCGGTTTCTTTTTGATCGAAATAGATTTTTTCTTCAAGCAGCTTGCGAGCCACTTCTTCTTGACCATTTTTCAGAGCCAATTCAGCTTGGGCTTCACGTTGTGCCGCCATCTTCACAGCCTCATCGACGCGCTGCTTCATACGACGCTCGTTAGCCATTTGCTTCGCAACCGTTACCTCTGCTTCGTGAATTTCTGCCTCCATGTCGCGCAGGTACTGGTTCAACATTACGATCGGATCCTCTACTTTATCCAGCAGTTCATTCACCGATGCTTTCGTCATATCCTTAATTCTTTTAAATACTCCCATGTTATTTATCTCCCTTCTCATAGTTCGAAAGTTTTTTCTTTAATTCTTCGATTTCTTTTTGCATGGCTTTTCTCTCAATATCCTTCATCATCGCATCCAGGTCGGAATCCGCTGGCGCGTTGTTTCTTGTGCCATTGGGACGGTCATATTTGGGACCAAAATTTCCATGCTCATTAGGATAGCCTTGACGTCCATAAGCATCGTTATAGCTGTTGTAGCCTGGTCCAGGGCCCGGATGATCGTTGTAACGGTATCCGCCACCATGTCTTCCCTGCGGACCGTACGGATCGTGATAATACGGCTCCTTAGGTACTACAAGGGATGCAATCAGATAGATCAACAGCGTTGTACCGCCTGTGAAAAAGATACTGACTACAAATATGACTCTAAGTAGGGTAGATTCGACTCCGAAATGATCGGATATACCGCCGATCAACCCTGTGAACATTTTGTCTCGGGTGGAACGGTACAATCTAGTCATGGTTACTCCTTTCCGCTGTTATTCAGCTTCTGCTTCAGGCGGGCAAGTTCTTTTTCTAATACAGTGGAGACCGATTCACCAGCCTGTTCCATGTATTCCTGCCCCATGCGGCGTAAATCGCGAAGACTTCTGGCTTCGAGTTCCCAGTCGCTGATACGGTCTTCGAGGCGATTGAACATCTTCGGTACGTCATGGCCGCCGCCGTAGGAGCCCGTACGTTCATTCATTTTCTGCTGAAGACGAAGGGTTTCCACTCGGGCAACATAATATTGGCGTTTGCTGTATACCGTCTGATATTCCATCCGCAGCTCGCCGAGCTGCTCCTCGATTTCTTTTAGCGACTCCAGGCTTGAGGATAACAGGCCTTGATACTGCTCGATCTTTTCCTCATAGATCAGCTTCTCCTGCAATGCCAGCTTGGCAAGATGTTCTTCGCCGGCCTTCAATGCAAGCAGCGCCTGCTCTTCGCGTTTATAGCGCATGGTTTCCGCTTGATCCACCTGCTGCTTCAGCTGTCTGGAATGTACTTGGCATTGCTGCTGCAGCTTCTCAGCCTCTGCAATGTCCTGTCTGGTTGAATGTAGGAACTGGTCGATCAATCGAACCGGATCCTGGCTCTGCTCGAGCTTTTCATTCAATGTTGCTACGGTTATGTCTCTTATCCGCCGGAAAACACTCATATTGGCTTAGCCCTCCTCATCTATCATGATCTGTTGTTCATGCATGTTATTTAATGTAGTGGTTTTTATCAATAACGGGGTCTGCCATTCTTCAATCGGGACACCCCGTAGATGATTAAGATAACTCCAAGGATCGGACCGATCAGCCAAGACAGTTTACCCATCAACCAGATCACACCGATACCGAGAATAACCCATCCCATCAAGGTGTTACCTCTCCGGATCCCGTAGTATCCCAACGCGACCATCAGTATTGGAATTAGAAGACTGAACAACCATCCAAGCAGAGGACCGAATACTCCCAGGAGAACCAAGATCCCTAAACCAATCAACAGGATACTCATTCCATTTCCTTTTGAATTTCTCATTTATACACCGCCTTTCTGTTGTTTGATCGTTGTTTCATTTGTTCAACCTTATGACTCTATTCTAGGTAATTTCGAGTTTCACTAAAACGGCCTGGGGACGGTTTTTAGACCTAGACCTAAGGCGGGGCCTCCTACAGACCTACGTCCAACCCTGCACTGGATCTCTATCGATCTAGATGCAACAAAAAAAGGAATGCAGACGTTGATAGTCTACATTCCTTTTGGATGATGCCGGTGAAGGGACTCGAACCCCCACGGTTTCCCTCACGATTTTGAGTCGCGCGCGTCTGCCAATTCCGCCACACCGGCTTACATAATGGCGTGCCCTAAGAGATTCGAACTCCTGACCTTTTGATTCGTAGTCAAACGCTCTATCCAGCTGAGCTAAGGGCACATAGTTTTGTTATGGAGGCGCCACCCAGATTCGAACTGGGGATAAAGCTTTTGCAGAGCTGTGCCTTACCACTTGGCTATGGCGCCAGAAATAAAAATGGAGCGGACGACGGGAATCGAACCCGCGACCCTCGCCTTGGCAAGGCGATGCTCTACCGCTGAGCCACGTCCGCAAACATAAAAATCAATGGCTGGGGATATAGGATTCGAACCTATGCATGACGGAGTCAAAGTCCGTTGCCTTACCGCTTGGCTAATCCCCAATATGATTTTGTAATATGGGGCGATCGAGGGGAATTGAACCCCCGAGTGCCGGAGCCACAATCCGGTGCGTTAACCACTTCGCCACGACCGCCATATTAAAACACTGTGATACGATTGGCAGGGGCAGCAGGAATTGAACCCACACTAACGGTTTTGGAGACCGCTGTTCTACCTTTAAACTATGCCCCTAAAAACTGGTGGAGGATGATGGATTCGAACCACCGAACTCGAAGAGAGCAGATTTACAGTCTGCCGTGTTTAGCCACTTCACTAATCCTCCAGAATGGTGCCGGCGAGAGGACTTGAACCCCCAACCTACTGATTACAAGTCAGTTGCTCTACCAATTGAGCTACACCGGCATATAAAGTTATAAAACGTACATGGTGGCTCGGGACGGAATCGAACCGCCGACACGAGGATTTTCAGTCCTCTGCTCTACCGACTGAGCTACCGAGCCTTAAAGCTCTTCGCGAACTTTGACGGAACCCATATCGGATACTCATCTCATCCCAAAGTTGTAAAGAATGGCGGAACTGACGGGATTCGAACCCGCGATCTCCTGCGTGACAGGCAGGCATGTTAGGCCTCTACACCACAGTTCCACGAGGCATTATCGCTATCGCGATATAAATTGGTTGCGGGGGCAGGATTTGAACCTACGACCTTCGGGTTATGAGCCCGACGAGCTACCGAACTGCTCCACCCCGCGTCATTATAAGGATTGCTTGTATAGGATCCCCGAAAAGCAATCGGAATTACCAGCGAAGCATGAGCTTCACTTCTTGGGGATGATTGATGGTGGAGGCTGAGGGGATCGAACCCCCGACCCTCTGCTTGTAAGGCAGATGCTCTCCCAGCTGAGCTAAGCCTCCGTAACAAAGCGACTTTTATCATATCAAAATCTGATATAAGAAGCAAGTGTTTTTTTAAAGAAAGTGGTGACCCGTAGGGGATACTCTCACTTCGTTTGAGACTGCGAAGCCTCTGCTTACGAAGTTATCCTCCGACGAACCGACGGGATTCTCATCCCCTGGTGCAATTAAGATAGTGGTGACCCGTAGGGGATTCGAACCCCTGTTACCTCCGTGAAAGGGAGGTGTCTTAACCCCTTGACCAACGGGCCTTGCTTGAAATAATAGTGGCGGAGAGAGAGGGATTCGAACCCTCGAGACGCTTTTGGCGCCTACACGATTTCCAATCGTGCTCCTTCGGCCAACTCGGACACCTCTCCATAAATGGCTCCCCGAACAGGACTCGAACCTGTGACAACTCGATTAACAGTCGAGTGCTCTACCAACTGAGCTATCAGGGAACATTATTCAATTCAAGTGATTGATCACCTGAAAACTAGATACGAAACGAATTTGCAGCACATTGAAATATGTTGGATAAGCCCTCGACCGATTAGTATTGGTCAGCTCCATGCATTGCTGCACTTCCACCTCCAACCTATCTACCTCGTCGTCTTCAAGGGGTCTTACTAGTTGGGAAATCTCATCTTGAGGGGGGCT